>CAVOYG010000001.1:0-76811 GCA_963700615.1 uncultured Chloroflexia bacterium
GTAATCGTCAAGAAATAACTTAGGCGTTTGTAGTGAATGCAAGTGGTTGTGGACTGATGACATAATTCCAATTTGGACATACAGAACGACGCTTGAGTTGAATGGCATTACGCTCAGCGGTTACAACAGAGCGCCCCTTTTCAAAGAGGCGATCAACCAGAAAGGCTTTTACGGACAACCCGGTTTGGGTGGAGGTGCCACCGATGTAATTGAGCATAGTCTGAAAGGAACGCAAAGGTTTGCCGGCCCAGTTGAGAGAAATTTGACTGAAGAGTCGATACTCAATCGGATTGTAGCGTGAGGCGCCGGTAGGATAGTGGCAAATCATGACGTGAATGCCAAACTGATTGGCAAGTTGAAGTTGGACCTCCTGTTTCCAAGTCCAGAAACGACAACTGTTGCTGCCACCAGCATCGCAGAAAATGAGCAGCATGTCTTCTCGTTCAAAGCGAGGTCGTTCGGGATCAGACCACCATTGTGCGATGCAGTAGGCGGCAAATTGTGGTGTATCATACGAGTTACCAACATAAACGTAGCCTTGGTTATGTCTCAGGTCGTAAATCCCATAAGGAACCGCTCGTCCGACCGCATCGTTGAGAAAATCATGTAGGAGGACAGATTCGGGCTCCTGTCGCCAGTTTCGTCCTTTGTTCAAAAAATCGCCGATGAGCTCCTTGTTTTTGGCATCAATGCTGATCACAGGGAATCCAGCCTCCAAGAAAAGCTTTTTCACTCGTTTGATATAGCGGAACTGACGATCTTGATCAGGATGTTTTTCACGCACCAGGCTCTTACGATTAGAGACCAGGCCATATTCAAGTTTATCGAGCAAACGTTTGACCGTGGTTCGACTCACTTCATAGGTTTGCTCTTGCAACTCGCTTGTCAGGTTACGCAGGCTTTTCCGCACCCACTTTTCAGCACCCGTGGGCAGACCGGCAACCTCATCTGATACCGCCGATTCCAAGGCCACTTCTATCTCCGGGTTTTTTCGACTGCTTTCCGTCCGCCCCCTGCGAGGCGTACCCGATCGCTCGGTCGTCCTGACAAATCCTCTGACAATTCGTTCTGGCCGCGTCGAATCGTGTTGTCGTTCAGACCTGTTATCCTGGACACGGCCTCAATGCCGCCATGACCTAGTTTTCTTGCTTCCAATGCCGCATACCAGCGCCGTTCTTGTTCATCCAGTCGGCTCATGAATACATTCATCAGGTGATGTTCTTCTTTGATTGGATTCCATGCCTCATTCCGGCATATTTCACATTCACATTCATGGATCGCTCGTGTACTCATTTTTACCTCCTTTGGGTGAAGCCCTATTCTCGTACCATCTGTTTCGGTACACCGCCTCCATGTCATTTCCTTATCTTATTTCTTGACGATTACTTAGGCACAATTTCAAACCACTCGGCCTGACGCTGGATTAGGCCATCCCGGATGATGAAAGCCGCTGTGCCTCTAGGAATAGTGCCCATCGATGAATCAGCCGACCACTGGAGCAGGCATAAATCATCTTCAAAAACTACCTTCTCGAAGTGAATCTTGATATCAGGGGCCTGGCCCATTGTATTTTGGAAAAACCCCGTCAGAATGGCCTCGCGGCCTTTGAACGAGCCATCCAGCGTGACAAGCAGGGCATCCTCGGCGTAGTCGCCGGCCAATTTTGCGAAATCGAGTGTTTCGATAGCCTCTTGGTGTGAGGCAAATACCTCTTCAATTGTACGGGTTTTTTCAATGGTGGTACTCATGGTAAACTACTCCTCTAAGCGAATGGATTGGTCGATCTGCTATCAGCTGTTAACCGACCAACGGAAAGGTGGTGCAGAATTGCAACATTGGGATTGAATACATATTCGATTATGATTCTGACAAACAATATCCCTTCCAAATAGGTTGAAATTCTGTATAATAAGTATAGCAACGTATCGTCGGAAAATCGTCGAAAAACCGACGATTCCAGCCGTTTTTGGGGGCAAAATGGAACCATTACAGCTACGCTTTCTGGGGGACATACATATTGAGCAGGGAAACAATACTTATGTCGACCAGTTACCAGGAAAAGCAATTGCCCTGATTTGCTACCTGGCCGTAACAAACGAAGCCCAGACTCGAAACACGCTGGCAAGTCTGTTGTGGAGCGACTTTCCTGAACATCGGGCGCGCGGCAATCTGCGTGATACCCTCACCTCATTGCGCCGTACGCCACTAGCCCCCTATGTGAGCATAGGAAGGCGAATCGTCAATATCAACGAAGTTTTTGGTTACTACCTGGATACAGCCGAATTTCTTCGCAAAATTGAATCAAGTAAAAAGCTGAATGATTGTTCAGACTTGGAAGCAGCCATCGATCTCTACCGTGGTGAGTTCCTGGCAGGGTTTTACGTTCCCAATGCCGCTCTGTTCGAGGAATGGGTAACAGAACAGCGCCAACATATGCATACACTTGCCATCAGGTCAATGCAACGCTTGATCGAATATTACCTCGATTCGGGCCGTTATGAAGCTGGCATCCTATACGCCCACCGGTTGCTTACCGTTGAGCCTTGGCGCGAACAGACCCATCGTAACTTAATGCTTATGCACCACATGAATGGGGAGTATGCCGCCGCCCTGAAACAATATGAACAATGTAGACAGATTCTGGCTGATGAACTTGGCATGGTGCCTTCTCAGGAGACACAAACGCTCTTTCAGAACATCCGCAAACATATCGATACTCGTTGCACATCGGATACGACCGACGGTGTCCCCGATAAGCTATCAAGGGCCAGTGTGATTGAACATAACATCGGGGAGCAACCTACACCCTTTTTCGGTCGCCTTAAGGAACAGCGAGCCATCGACAATGTCTTGAGTGACCAAAGCGCTCGGATAATCACGATATTTGGTGTGGGAGGCATTGGCAAAACCAGGATGGCCCTTGCCATTGCTGAAAAACAGATTCATGCTATGGAGCGAGATGGAGAATTTCGTTTTGTCGATGGAGTTTATTTTGTACCCCTGGAGGCTGTTGAGTCAAACGAATGAGATCCTTCATGCCCTATGCGAGAGTCTGGGCTTTAAGCCTGTTGAACAGAGCCAGGGAGGACGGTCAGTTGAAGAACAATTACTTGGCTTTTTATTCAGGAAACGCTTGCTGCTAGTCATAGACAATTTCGAACACCTAATGGATGGTGCTGGTTTACTGGCGCAGATCCATCGTTCTGCGCCCGGAGTCCACTTGCTAGTCACATCTCGACAAAAATTGAGCCTGCAGGGCGAAAGACTGTATGCCCTCGATGGTCTAGGCTACCCGCAGACCTCTGAATCGGTGATAAATTGCGAACAATTACTTGAGGAATTTTCGGCGCCAGCCTTATTCGCGTCCAGTGCACGCCGGGTGCAGCCCGATTTTGTACTGCGTGAAGACGAAATGACACCATTGATTCGTCTTTGTCAGCTGGTAGATGGGTTACCACTTGCGATTGAATTAGCCGCAGGTTGGATGAATGTCCTGTCCTTAGGCGATATTTTGGCCGAGATCGAGCAGGGTCTGTCCTTTCTGGAAAGTGACCTGAAGGACTTGCCTGACCGCCACCGCAGTATGGAAGCGGTTTTCGACGCTACCTGGCGGCAACTAACCCAAGCCGAACAGGCAGTTTTCGCGGGTTATGCGTCTTTCAGGGTGGCTTCACTCGGGCAGCGGCGGAGCAAATTACTGGTGCATCGATTAGGCAACTTGCCGTAATGGTCAACAAGGCGATGATTCAGTACGATAAAAAAACGAATCGATATCGCATTCATCGTCTGCTGCATCAATTTGGTTCAATGAAATTGTCACATAATCCGGTAGAAGAGAAGCTCCTCCGTGACCGCCACTGCGCTTTTTATTGTGCTCTATTGCAGCGATGGGATACACAGTTGAAAAAGGGTGAACAACAGACAGCGCTGGCAGCGTTTGAAGAAGAAAGCGCCAATGTGCGCTCAGCCTGGAACTTCTCTATGGATTCGGAACAATTCAACAAACTCGACAATTCGGTCGATAGCTTGGGACGGCTGTATCTGTGGGGACGACGCTTTCACAGCGGTGAGGTCGCTACTCGTCGGGCAGCAGCGTGTTTGATGCGCACTCTCAGTAACGAGGATTTGGGCGAGGATACTGCTCAAGTCATGAGGATCTTGGCGAAAATCAAGATCTGGCAGAGTATATTCAATGATAAGGAGATAGCCGACCAACTTATTGTGGAGGCACTGGAAATCCTGGACAGCGACGCCATGTCCCACACTGACACGCAATACGAAAGGGCCTTCGGCTTACAGAGAGCAGGTGATCTGGTACTCGATATCGATGCTGTCGAGGCTCTAAATCGTTACCGAAGCAGTTTGTCGCTATACAAAAGATTAGGTGACACTTGGCGGATGCCGACTGTGTTGACAACGATGGGTTGGGCGGCTGCACATTTGGGGGAAACCGAGCAGGCACGACAATTTGGAGAAGAGGCTGTAGCGCTAACTCACACGCTTGGTAACCAAAAGCGAAGAGCTGATGCTTTATGGTTATTAGGTACACTTTCGATCCTAGAGGGGGAAATAGATGAGGCCAGTCAGTTACTCGACGAAAGCCTTGATATTCGTGAGAAGCTGGGTGATCGTATTGCCGACATCGCATCCGGCCCCATAGATTTAGGAATGACGCTGACCTGGATAGGCCGTATGACTGATGCGGTTGCTGTACGCGAGGAAACGATGGCATCTTATGAGGCAAAAGGCCAGCCGGAGCAAATTGGTTTGGCACATGTGCGATTGGCTTTCTCGCTAGGTCATATCGGACAATTTGATTCAGCTCAGAAACATGCCAATATTGGGTTAGAGTTATGTCGTACAGAAGGCGATCAGCGCGGGGCCGGACTGGCGTTGTTCATATTAAGCAACCTCGCCATGTCAGAGGGAGAAATTGACAGAGCAGAACATTTGATGCAGGAAAGCGTAGACAATTTTCGAGGGGTTGAGGGGACGACAGAGATCGGTTGGCCGCTTGCTGGACTGGCGATAAATGCTTATCGTCAAGGCCAGCCAGAAGATTCAAAGGACTATTTGCGCGCCGCTGTTCACACAGCTTCCGGTCTGTTAGGCATGATTACGATTCTAATGTGCCTTGGCCCTTACATGCAGATCCTGGTGGATGAGGGTAGGATTGAATTAGCCGTTGAGATGGGTGCTCTAATTGAAAAATATCCTCTTACCAGAATGAGCAAATTATTCTTGATACATTACGACGAACGTCTGGCTGAGATCAAATCGACTTTACCTGAAGAACTTGTCAAAGCTGCAGAATCTCGTGGTCATGCACGCGACTTGCTTGAGACCGCTGCCAGCATGTTGGCTGAACTTGAAGAAAATGCGCCCGCTCTGGTGTGATCCACTTATCGAAGCAATAGGGCAGACGATCGCCAACTTATTGTACTGGGCATCAACGCCAAAAAAAGATCGGCATCAGGCAAAGCCTGACGCGGGCAAAAATCAGGCTGCGCAGGTTGTTTCTGGCCTGTTGGTTGGTGGAAACAGGTCATAAGGATGTCGTTTGACTCATGGCTCGGCCAATCCGTGCCAGGATACCTATCCGTCATTTCTTGGCAGCTGTCGATGATATGAATGTGGTGGTGATGTTGCATCGGTTGCATACGCAGATACCGAGGTCAACGGATTTGCAGAGCGGGTGTGATCTATCTTCAAAAACAAAAATATGTCTGATTTTGTCATGAATATACGTTATAATGTTGTCAATATCAGTGAAAGACGCCTCTGGCCCACCGGTTAAGCAATTACCCTATTTCTCTACGCCTCATGTCAAATACCGCCACCCGACTCCTCACCCTGCTCATGCTGTTGCAGCGCCAACCCAACCAGAAGGCCAGCAATCTGGCGGAGGAGCTGGGCGTTTCTGTGCGCACTTTGCATCGCTATATCGGCATGTTGGAGGAGATGGGCATCCCCGTCTACTCGGAACGAGGCCCGCACGGTGGCTTCTCACTGGTGCCCGGCTACAAAATGCCGCCGCTGGTGTTCACCCCCGAGGAAGCGGTAGCTGTGTACCTGGGTACGGGCCTGGTGGAGGAAATGTGGGGCCAGTTGTACCGGGATGCCGCCCGCGGCGCCCTGGCTAAATTCGACAACGTCCTGCCCGATGAGCAAAGGCATGAAGTAGCCTGGGCAAGACGAAAGCTGGTGGCGACCTCTTTTCACCGCTCCGACCAGGAGATTCTGGCCCCGAACCTGGAGAAATTACGGCGGGCTGTCAGAGAGCGGCGGCGTGTGCAGATGGCCTATCGAGGGCGCAACCAGACTGAAGCCATGCAGCGCCAATTTAATCCCTTTGCCCTCGTGCATCGCTGGGGTTGGTGGTATGTCGTGGGACATTGCCATTTGCGCGAAGCGCAACGTACGTTCCGGGTCGATCGCATCCTGGCGCTGACGTTGCTCGACCAGACCTTCAGTGAACCAACCGATTTCGATATCCAGTCTTATCTTGACAGCAATTGGCAGGCGCAGCCCACTGTGCATGTGCTGATGCGCTTTGCACCGGAATTCGCCCACATAGCGCTGGACGAAGCGGGTTTTTGGCAGTCAGTCGAGGAACACGACAACGGATCGGTCATCGTCAGTTTCTCTGCGCCCGACATGGAATGGGCAGCCAGCACCGTTCTTGCCTACGGTGGCAGCGGCGTCGTGCTGGAGCCGAAATCATTGCGACACCTGGTGCGGGATCAGGCGCTGGCCATCGCCGAATCGCACAATTCGGACAACAAGGTAGGTGCACCATGAACGTATTAGCTCGCTTATCCTTCGCTTCCGGTGACCGCAGCAATGAATCGAACAAAGCCGTCGCTCGCGAGGCGTTGGAACACCCTGAGCTATTGGCCGAGGTGGCAGTAGGCTTGGATTGGAAAGATCCCAAAATGGTTGCCGACTGCGCCGAGGTTTTCACCGAGGTCGCCAAGGTGAACCCGGCCCTGGTTGCTCCTTACGCCAACCGCCTGATCCCGCTTACGAAACACAAGAACACACGAGTGCGTTGGGAATCAACCCACGCTCTCGCCTTGGTCGCTTTTCTGGTTCCCGACCAAATCACGCCTTTGCTGCCCGACCTTTTGACCACGTTCGAGCGCGATAAAAGCGTGATCGTGCGTGACTGCGTGGTGCTCATGCTGGGCGAATATGGCAGTTCCAGCCCGGAGCGGGCGAAGGTCACATTTCCTCATCTGCAATGGGCGCTGTGGCAGTGGCAGGGCAAGCACGCCAAACTGGTGCTGGAAGCGATGGCCAAGC
The DNA here is from genome assembly GCA_963700615.1 of uncultured Chloroflexia bacterium. GTDB lineage: Bacteria > Chloroflexota > Anaerolineae > J102 > J102 > DUEF01. Next base: position 7,306 of record CAVOYG010000001.1, read on the forward strand.
TGGCGAAAGAAGAACCAGCGTCGGAGCCAGGACTGCAGCAGGCGGCAGCAGAATGCCTGGATCATTACCGGGCTAATGTGCGCAAGTTGGCCAAGAAAATTAGTGCAGGAGGTCAGAAATGAATGTCACTTTGCACTGGTTGCTGGAACCGGAGAATCCCTCAGTGCGCTACTGGGCGCTCGTTGATCTGTTGGGGCAACCGCCTGATGCTCCAGAAGTGCAGGAAACCCGATCGAGAATCGCCCAACAGCCACTGGTGCAAGACCTCTTTGCTCGACAGCATCCTGATGGGCATTGGGAAGATGCGACCAAACCGTATACCGCCAGAGGCACGTTGGGTGTGTTACAGGTACTACACATGCTGGGCGTTGAACCAGACCGACGCACATCCGCTGCCTGCAATTCGTTCCTGCGCCATTGTCAACACAAAAGCGGCGGTTTCTCCCTCACGAAAACCTGGCAGAGCGCTCTCTTTCCCTGCACGACTGGTCAGCATCTTCCCTTGCTAGTCTACTTTGGGCTGAAAGAAGATGAGCGTGTACACAAGGCATTCACCTTTCTCATTGAGGATATGTCCAACGATGACACGCTGACCTGTGGCCGCTACCAGCATCGGGATTGCCTTTGGGGCGCCATTGCCAGCCTCAATGGTCTGGCTATGCTTCCTGATGACATGCATTCTCCACGCTCTCAACACGTAATTCACTGTCTCGTTAATGCTCTGTTGGATGCACACTATGATTTTGATGGCGAGCACAAGCGCTGGCTGACATTTGGCGTGCCACGGGCGTGGGATTTACTCAGCGCCCTGCGGGTGTTGGCATGGCATGGTTATGCCGTTGATCGTCGATTCATTCCCTTGTTCGACCTTTTCCTATCGTGCAGGAATGAACAGGACCGCTGGCTGTGCGGCTCGATCTCTCGCACCTGGCCGTTCGAGCGACGCAACCGTCCCAGCAAATGGGTCACGCTTGATGCTCTGCGCTTGCTCAAGAGAACAAAAATCCACAGTGGAGGGCTACTATGACCGAGGCGATGCAGTGGCTTTTGGAATCTGATGAGCCCTGGACTCGATACCGCACGCTGGTGAATTTACTCGAACTTCCAGCGGCAGACCCGACCGTACTCGCCGCCCGAACAGAGATGCTGGCCCATCCGCAGGTGAAAATGCTGCTCGCAGCAACGCTTACTTGGGGTGAACGCCCGCTCAAACGCCACAACGACGCCAGTCATCCCCTTTACGCTCTCAGCACGCTGGCCGATTTCGGATTACAAGCCGACGATCCCGGCATGGATGCTGTAATCGAGGCCGTGCTGGCGCATCAGTCCGATGAAGGCGCGTTCCAGACTACGCTCAACATCAATCCCCGCTACGGCGGCACTGGTGAGGATACGTGGTCCTGGATCCTATGCGATGCGCCAACGTTGTTGTACGCGCTGCTGGCGATGGGACTGGACCCGGAGGATGGTCGGGTGCAGAAAGCGGTCGGACATCTGGCCGGACTGGTGGATGAGAACGGCTGGCGCTGCCGCTGCGCCCCGGAGTTTGGCAAGTTCCGAGGGCCGGGACGCAAGGCTGATCCCTGCCCCATCGCCAATGTCTACTCGCTCAAGGCCCTTGCCATGGTTCCTGACCTGCTCGATAGTCCTGCTACCCGTGCTGGAACCGACATGTTGCTCTCGCACTGGCAGCATCAAAGCGAGCGCAAAATCTACCTGTTTGGCATCGGCACAGAGTTCCGCAAGCTCAAATATCCTTTCGTCTGGTACGACGTCCTGCATGTGGTCGATGTGCTCAGCCGCTTCCCCTTTGTGCACGATGATGTTCGGTTCCAGGAGATGATCGAGACCATCACCGCTCAGGCGGATGAACCAGGACGCTACACCGCCGGTTCTATGTTCATGGCCTGGAAAGGTTGGTCTTTTGCCAACAAAAAGGAGCCATCGCCGTGGCTGACGTATCTGGTGCACCGCATTACGAAACATATCAATGATTGAAGACTGGTAGCTGCTCAGGCATACCAAGTTCAGCATCCTGAGGCCCCTCCTGAGCGGCGACCACATGTCGCGTGCCGAAGGGTAGGTCTAAGTCAACTACCCACGACTAAAGTCGATGGGCTTGTCCCTGGCGCTACATGCGAAAAACTGCTTGCACCCGAGACGTATGGCCGATTGACTGCGACCCTACCACCGAAGTGGCAGCTTATGTACCGAAGTACAACGTCAAACATTTTACGCACCGAACGTTTTCTACGGTGCAACCTGCAATGTTCGGTTCTTGAGGTGCTTAACCGTTTCCTCCCAATTTGGGAGTGCCTTTACCGACTTAATTATACGACAGGAGTACAAAGTTCGAGAACTACCGTTCTCGGCTCCTATCCCTCCCACCCCTGAAGGGTGTGGGTTTCCCGGAGAATACTCATGAAGTGAAGACCGTATCGAAGGGTGCGGGTAAGTGACGATCCACTGCATGAACCGCACCCTTCGATACGATTCTCGTTCCGCTCGAATCACTCAGGATGCTACACCTGAGCAGTTTCAAAGACTGGGGATTGATGATCCGAGCCAGGCATGTATCAATCTTTGATCGTTAATCCTCAGTACTCAACCGAAACGGAGCAAAACCATGACCAAAACCGATTTCAAAAAAGAACTGAACGAACTTTACCGCCCCTCGGCAAAGAAATTCTCGATAGCCGCCGTGCCGCCATTAAGTTTCCTCATGGTCGATGGCGCTGGCTATCCCGGCACATCCCAAGCGTATCAGGATGCTCTGGCAGCGCTCTACCCCGTAGCCTATGGCCTCAAATTCATGAGCAAAAAGGAACTTGAACGGGACTACACGGTGATGCCATTGGAAGGGCTGTGGTGGGCCGAGAACATGAACGCCTTTACGACGATGGAGGATAAAGATGCCTGGTTATGGACGGCGATGATCATGCAGCCCGATTGGATCACCCAGGAGATGTTCGAGCAAGCGGTCGAGCAGGCCGGCAAGAAAACCGATTCGCCCGCACTGGAAACTATGCGCTTGCAGTCCTACCATGAGGGCCTGTCCGCCCAGATACTGTATTTCGGCCCATACAGCGACGAAGGCCCGACCATCGCCCGCCTACATACTTTCATCGAGGAAAATGGCTGCGAACTGGCGGGCAAACACCACGAAATCTACTTGAGCGACCCGCGCCGCACCGTACCAGCGAAGCTGAAGACCGTAATCCGCCAGCCAATGAAGACAACGGAGTGATATTGGGTAATGGCTATCTGGTATTGCCCAATGGCGAGCGCTTGAATATCAAATACTCAATAGCCAATACCTGGTTTTGTCTGTTACCAATGAGGGGTTTTCTGCATCAAAGTAACTGAACACCAAAAACCCTCCCGAAATCATCTTCCCAGATAAGGAAAGCTCCCTCATGGAAATTACTATCGACTTCCCCGGCGGCACCCGTGTCGACGCTCACTTTGGCAACTTCACCGTCCCCACGGATCAACCGCCGGTCGCTTCGGCCCCAACCCCTTTCGCCACCTTCCTGTCTTCGATCGGCACCTGCGCCGGCATTTACGTGCTCGGTTTCTGCCAGCAGCGCGGCATCTCCACCGAAGGTATGCGCATCGTGCAGAGCCTCGAGTACAGCCCGATCACTCGCATGGTCGAAAAAGTCAATCTCGACATCCAGCTACCGCCGGAATTCCCCGAAAAATACAGAAATGCAGTGATTCGCTCCGCCGATCAATGCGCCGTCAAAAAACATTTTGAGAATCCACCGTCATTTTCGATCAAGACTTCAACCAACGGCGCATAAAACGCCCCGATTTTTCTACCCGACCATCATCACTCGCCCGCCCGTTCCAACCGGAATGTGTGGGCGTTTTCATATTTCCGGCTCGTGACCACGGCGATATCACCGTTTACCATGGTTATCGATTTGTAATCTTGTAGACTTGGCCCTCACGGTCATAAGTTATCCACTCGCCGACAGGCTGGCCCGCTTCAAAGTGACCGGAGCGCATGATCGTGCCCTCTTTCCTGAACCATTCCCAGTATCCGGTTGGCTCACCATTCAGCATGGGGCCTTTCGCCCAGATTGAGCCATCTTTGTGGTATTCAATGTGTTCTGTCGGTTGAGTATCCATGTGTTGGTGTTTCTTGAACCAGAGATCGATGCCTAAACAAAACCCCGTTCCCTGTACCAACTAACCTGCTGCCGTGCTGCCGTGAGCAAATCCGATTGCGGCATATTTAGCTCGGTGATGGCGCGGGTCGGGTCGCAGGTGAGACGGTCGGGGGCACTACCGGAGGGCGGGGTTTCAGCAGGGATCGTCGGGGTTTTGGGGCGGTGGAACAGAGCTTTGGCGCGGGTGCGGAAGCCCGGTTGGGGCGGCGCGGGGATGGGCAGACCGCTGGCCTGGCTGAGCAGGGCCAGGAAGCCGTCGAGATCGAGGTTGCCCTCTTGATGACCCAGGATGTAGCGCCGACCCGGTTGGCCTAGCTCGACCGCCTGGATCATGCCCAGCGCCACATCGTCGACCGGACACCAGTTGATGCCCCCCGCCGGATAGCGAGGGATGCGGCCACCCAGGAAGTCGAGGACGCGACGCCCGCTGGCGGTGGGACGCCAGTCGCCGGGACCGAGCATGGCGGTCGGGTTCACGATCACGATGTGCCCGCCCTGTTGTGCTAACTCCAGCGCAATCTGTTCTCCGGCCAGCTTGCTGCGCACGTACGCCGTGGGGTTCGGCAGATTGAAGGGGACATCCTCAGTGGCGAGGCTGCCATCTTGCGGTTGGCCGATGGCGCCGATGGTGGAAGTGTGCAGCAGGCGGGCTACGCCCGCATCCAGCGCCGCTTCCAGCACCAATCTCGTTCCGGTAGCGTTGGTTTCCTCCATTCGGGCCAGTTGTTCGGGGTCTTGCGTGTAACTGGCCGCCACGTGGTACAGTTCATCGCAGCCGGACAGCGCATCCCGATAGGATTCCGGTTGTTTGATGTCGCCAGTGATGCGCTTGACTGGCAGGTTTGCGAGCAGGATGTTGTTGGCGCCGGGGCGGATCAGGCCCCGCACCTGGCGTCCGCTCTCCAGCAAGTGGCGGACGAGCGTGCCGCCGAGGAAACTATTGGCTCCGGTTACAAAGGCGATTGACATGAAACATATGTTGCGTGGTACGTGTTGCGTGTTAGTCTCCCCTTGAGTTCGGGGGGAGGTTGGAGGGGGGTTAAATCCTCAAACGACCACGAATGCGCTGGGCAAGACTCGGCGGACGGTTGGCAATGGCGTGGCGTTCGTCGGCTACAGCCTGCAAGGGAGCCACGAGTTGAGCGGTGCGTTCCGGGCTTTCGGCGTCGCCGAGCGGCACCCGTGGATAAGCGATGTAGGGCCGGACAAAGACATAACTCGGTTGCAGCCCACGCAAGTAGTCTGCGGTCGCTTCCGCCTGGGCGACGGTCTGGCCCGGCAATCCCGCCATGACGGTGGCGTACGTGCGGATGCCGACACGCTGGGCGTCAGCCACCATGCGCCGGGTGGCTGCCAGGTAGGTGGCGGCTTCGGCGGGCGAGTCGACGCGTCCGATGCGGGTCAGCAAGTTTGGATCGGCTGTTTCCACACCGATTTTGATCACGGTGCAGCGCGCTTTCGCCATTTTCTGGAGCAGGGTCTTGTCGAAATGCTCCGGGCGGGATTCGCACTCCCAGGGCGTGTCGAACCCATTGGCGATCAACACATCCAGCAGGTTCTTGATGCGGAGACGCTCCTGGGCGAAAACGGGGTCCCGCACCATGATGCGGCTCGGGCCGAAGGTGTCGGCCAGCCAGATCATTTCTGCGGCGACATCGGCGGCGGGGCGGGGGCGGTAAGCTCGACCTTGAGCGACGACATAAGCGCAGAATTTGCAGATGTCGTTGCAACCCCGACTGCCAAAAACCGTGAGCAGCCTGTATCTTTGCCAGGGCAACAGTTCCCAGGCCGGACGAGGCAGATCGGCGGGGTCACGAATGAGGCCGGCGCTGTTGTGCTGGTCGGGGGCAATATCCCGCACCCGGACGATGCCGGGAGGCGGCAGGGAATCGCCGGCCAATTTGGCGAAGGCGAGTTCCGGATCGCCTAGCAAAACGTGCGTTGCGCCCCCCACCAGCAATTCGTCGGCGCTGTAAGCGCACACCCGTGCCGATGGCGACGATGGGCAAGCGGGGAAAAGCGCTGCGCAGGGCCGATAGATTATCCCGGTCGGCATCCAGGGTTCCCCAACTGCAATACACGCCCAGCAGCGTGGGGTTGACACCGCGAACGATCTCGATGGCGGATTGCTGATCAAAGCGCTCTGCCACAGCGTCGATGGCGATGACATCCAGGCCAGCATTGCGGCATGAGGCGGCGATTGTTGCCAGGGTGTGCGGCGGATAGGTGAAGCTGCCGGACAGCGCCCCAAAGCTGGCCGTGCCCTCGCGGTTGGCAAAGGCGTCGGCAGGGGATGGTGGGTTAAGCAGGACGATGGATGTCATGGCAGGATGCGGTAGATGAAGACGGAACCGGTGTCATCTTCAACCTGAGTGACGAATTGGAGGCCGGGTGGCGCATTGTCGGGGTTTTCGAGCAGAGGCGCAAACTGGGGCCGCAGGGTCTGGGCTTCAAAGGCATCGATAGCCCAGTAATCGGCGCCTTTACGCTGCGCGTAAGCCAGAACAGCGTCGATATCGGCAGCAGGTGTGGGGATCCACTCGGCTCCGGCATGAAAAGCCATCGAGACATAGCGCGCCATTACGATATCGTCCGGCTGAATTTGAGACGCAAGGGCTGCGGCGGCGAGATCGTGCACCTCGCGGGTGGAGCCGGGATTGGTGGCTGTGGCGACCTGACGTGGCGTGTAGAACAGCAGGAACAACGCCAGCACGAGCAAGGGCAGCCAGAGCAATTGTTTCCAGCCCGACCAGCGGGCTTGTTTCTCGGACAGCAGTTGTTTCACCGTCCCCACCAGCCAGTCACCCGATTCGATCACGCCGTGGCCGAACCAGATGAACAGCGTGGGGACAAGGGCGGCGATGTAGCGCTCCTGCACGAAGAAAAAGACGAAGCTGATCCCGGGCAGCAGGGTGGCGAACAGGAAAAGTTCATCCCAGGCGCTGGCGCGATTCCAGCTTCTGCGGAACAGACCCAGCCCCAGGAAGATCAGGGCGAAAGCAGGAAGCAGATGGGGGGAAATCAGTTGTCGGAGCAGACCGGTGGTGTTTTCGTAGATTGTGCGGGCATAGCCGATGGGGTCGGATGAAATGTAGGCGGATGCCGTGGCATCGGCGGTCTCGGTGCTGAAAAACCGCACTTGTTGGCCGGTGCTGTCCAGCCCCCAGGTCTCCATGTCGAATTGCTGGAACCGGCCCGACGCCAGCCCGGCGGCAGTGGCGAAATGCGCCCCCACCTTCTGGCTGATCGTCCATGTCCCGGTCGCCTGCCGAACCTGATACAGGTAGGGGAAGATGACCAGCAGAAAGACAGCGCCCAGCAAGGCCGGATAGGCCAGGCGGCGCAGTCTGGGCGGCTGCGCCAGGGCTCGTATCCCCAAAACCAGACCCATCGCCCCCAAATAGACGATGGCTTCCGGGCGCACGAAGTAGGCGAGGGCCAGGAAAATGCCTGCAAGGGTGACATCCCGGAAACGGAAATGTTTGTAAGCCCGAAAGACAAAATACACACCAGTGAAGGCCAGCGCCCAGTAGGGGATTTCGGTCATCGTCCCCCAGTACAGGGGCATGATCGCCGTTGCCGGTGCGAGGGCAATGATGACGCCCGCCGCAAAGCCGCTGCGCCAATCGTAAATGCGCCTGGCGAGCGCATAAATCACGAGGACGAGCAGGATGCTGAAGCCGATGTAGCTCCATTCGCTCGCCCGTTGCATATCGCCGGTAAACAGGGCAAGGAAGCCGGTGATGAAGGGATAGCCGGGCGTGTGGTGGTAGTCCCAGTGGCCGGTGAAGTTGAAGTTGTAGCCATCGCCGCGGAACCAGTTTCGGCCCAGCCACATGTAAAAGGGTTCATCGCCCCAAACCGTGCGCTCGAAACTGCTGTAGATCAAGCGGCTGACCAGGGTGAGGAAGGCCAGGAGGAGAGGCGGGAGAAGGGGTTTAATCTTCGTCATGCTTGTCTGCGAGTCGTTTTTGCAAGGACTCAACCTGTTGGCGGAGGATGGCGATTTCCTGGGTCAGCACCTTGATCTGGTCGCTGAAACGGGAGATGTTGAGGGAAAGCTGGAAGATAATCAGCAGAAGGCCGATGATGGCAAGGCCAAAGAAGAGGGCGGGCGGATACTCGACGCCCAGAAATAGCGCAATCTGGTCGAGGATATCGATTAGGAACGGCGCAACAACCAGCGAGAGCGCAGCCAGCAACCACAACAGCGCATACTCTTCTTTGAGACGGCGTTTGCGTAGCAAATTGATGACCGTCACCAGCACGATCAAGCCGATGCCGATGAGCAGAATGCGGGCGCGAGGAGTCATGGGCGAAGTATAGCACAGCATCTCGTTGGCGTGAACGCTGGGTGAGTCATAGCAAACGAAGTCGTGAAACGTGATGCGTGAAACGTGACAACGCCTGCAGTGGGTGGTTTTCACGATTTACGTTTCACGAATCACGCCGAACATGTAGGGGCGAGCAATTCCGCAGACAAATTGGTCCTTGTCGTGCGATTTTCTGCAGAAAAACAGTCGACATGAGACCAATTTGTGCGTGCGGAATTACTCTCCCTGCCTACGATAAACCATTGCTCTGTAGCCATATTTGGAACTGCTAATCTCCATTTCGGCGGTTTGACAGGTTAAGATTTCTACAGTAGGATTGATTTCATTCTCGCACCTTTTTTGAACTTTAATTTTGTATCATTCTGGCAGGCTTTGTCCCAGCGGAGACAACATTATGACGAAAACAGAGACGCAGTCAGCAGCCAGTGCGCTAAGTGAAGTGCTGCAAATTCGCGACATCATTTTTGGCGAGCAGATGAATGAGTACGAGCAGCGTTTCAATGCTGTCGATGCCCAGCTGCAATCGCTCCAGGCGCAGATGGCTGCTCAGGACGCAGCATCGAAAGAACGGCTGCAACAGACCTCAGGGGATATCCAACAACAGATCACTGACCTGAAAACGATGCTCATCGCCAAGCTGGATGCTCTGGATTTCAAGGCGACAGCGAGAGTCGATTTGGGTGATATGTTGATTGAATTGGGGGAGCGCCTGAAAACGGACGCCTGACTGTGTCGTTTTGTGTTGAGGCGCACTCCGGCGGTTGGCGTCAAAGTATGATAGTTTCTGACCTCGGGCTTGTGTTATGACGCACCTCCCTCCTGCCGAGTCCACGGATATGGAAGCGTTGCGCAAGATCTTGCTGACGCAGGATCGGGCGCAATTGCAGGCATTGCAACAGGAGTTGGCGGCGCTGCGCGCTCAGGCGGATAGCCCCGAACATCTGGAATCATTGCTGGAGCCTCTAATTTCGGATGTTCTGGCGGAACGCGCCCGCACCCATCCCGACGAGGTCGCCGACGCTATCCGGCCGGCGATCATGCTCGGGCTCAGACAGCAGGTGGAGCAAGAACGGGATGTCCTGATCGGGGCGCTGACGCCCATCATCGGCCAGACCGTGCAGCGCGCCATCGCCGAAGCGATTGAGTCGTTGGCGCGCCAGGTGGATGCCCGCATGGAGCGGATGCTCGATTTTCGCAGCGTTTCGCGGCGCTGGCAGGCCCGATTCCGGGGCGTTGACGAAGGGGAATTGACATTGCGAGATGCGCTTCCCTGGTTTCCTGAGCATGTCTTTCTTATTCACAATCAGACCGGTCTGGTCATCGCTCAGGCCACAAGCGGCGACATCCTCGAAGATTCCGATTTAGTCGCAGCCCTGCTTACGGCAATCCGTGATTTTTCTCGGGAGAGTTTCAAAGGGGAGCCTGGGGACGCGCTGCATCAAATCCAGTACGGCGGTCGTCAGATCCTGCTGGAGGAGGGTGCAGATGCGTATGTGGCCCTGGTGGGTAAAGGCGTTCCACCCGCTGATGTCTACCAAAGCATCCGTGACGTTCTCATCGACATACACGGGAATCAAAGGGCATTGGTGCGTGACTTCAATGGCGACCCCGGCGCCGAGCTGACGCTGTCGCCGATGCTGTCGCCCTTGCTCCAATCCCGTGAATCCGCTCCATCAAGGCCGCCGGTTGTGGGTTTGGCTGCACTTTTGGTTGTGCTGTTGCTGATGTGTTTCGCTTGCAGTTGGTTGGGATACAGCGCCAGCCCCCGCATTTTGGCTTTCCTTGCCCCCACCGCGGTGATGTATATCGCCCAACCGACGCCGACCGTGACGCCGACCGTGACGCCGATCCCCACCGCTTCACCGAGCCCCACACCTGTCCCCACCGATACGCCCATCCCGACCCAAACGCCAACGGCAACGCCGGAACCCACTGACACAGTAACCCCGACCGTTCGGCCCAGCCCCACATCCACCTCAACGCCGACTCCGCAACCACGACTGGGCGTCATGATCGGCAATGTCTACGTTCGGAACTCGCCGGACCCGGCAACGCCCCACACCGGCAAAGCAGTATCGCTGGGAGACACCATCCGCATCCTGGAACGACGGGACCCGTGGGTCCGCATCGTCTTCCCCGCAGAAGGTGAACCCATTATCGATGGCTGGATCCCTGCGCGGTGGGTGCGGGTGCTGCAATGACCGGGTAACTCTTTTCTGATTCTACTCTCTCCAGGGAGAATTCTATTGGCAATCATTCAGCGAAAAATCTGCCTGCTTGGTGACTTTGCCGTAGGCAAAACCAGCCTGGTGCGGCGATTTGTCTACAATAAATTCGAGACCGATTACCAGGCCACGATCGGCGTGCACATAAGCCGCAAGGAGGTCCTGCTCCAAGACGCCGGCGCCAAAAAGGTAGGCCTGGTTCTGTGGGATCTGGCCGGTGGCGAAACTTTTTCGCAGATGGAGGAATCCTACTACCGCGGCAGCGCCGGCGCTTTACTTGTCGCCGACATCACGCGTCAGGACACCATCAGCTTGCTCAACACCTATGCCACGACCTTCACCCAGATCAATCCTCATGCGCGATTGGTTATCGTGTTCAACAAAGGCGATTTGCTGCCCAGTTCGCCGGAACTGCTCACTTCACTGAAGGGGATCGGTGCGCGTTGGGGAGCGCCCAGTTTTATCACCAGCGCCCTGACTGGGGACCGTGTTGAGCAAGCCTTTCGTGAGCTTGCCCTGGCAGTGATCAGGCAATAAGATGACGCAGGGCCAGAACAATACCAACCACTCGATCGAATTGCCTGCAGCGGTGCACCGCTTTGGTTATGCCGTAGTGGATCCGGGTCTGCGTCTGCGCGAGTCATCCCCCTCTTTCCGATCATTGGTGGGGCAATGGCAGGATGGTGCGCCGCTAAGCGATGTGTTGCCGGTGTTCGCTGGTATGGAAGCCACCCTGATGTCGATCAGGCAGGCGGAATCACCTTATTGGCATTTGCAGGCAGTGGCTCATTCTGGCTGGTAGCGAACGCACACAGCGTTATCTCGATATTCTCACCCTGCCAAATTGGTCAGGTGATGGTTTAATTGTCATTGTCCGCGACGTCACTGCCGAGAAGACAATCGCGGAACGCGCCGTGCAACAGCGAAATGTGGCGCAATTGCGGGCCAGAAAGGGTGGTCGGGCCAACATGGTGGGCGGGAACAACACGTCTGCAGAAAATGAGGAACTGGATGAAAAAATCGGCGTGCTGATTAAGTCTGTGATAGGCGATTGCCTGCGCTGTTTGGGGCAATTCACAACGCCCGTGGATGTGCAAGCGCTGCAGCGGCTTCTTGCCGCCAGTCTTGAGATCGACCAGGCAATGACATCTTTGCGGTCCGAGAGGCAAACACCACAACATTTGCAGGCGATGACATCCCAGGATATGGTTACTATGGCTGAGGATGTTGTGTCGGCTCAACAACCCTGGGCTGCGACCCAGGCAGTCGAGATCGATGTCAGGATGGAGGATGCCCCGACGGTGGTCGGTGATGGCGCTCTGCTTCGTTCAGCGCTGGCTTTGATGCTCGTCGACAGCATCTACCGCAATTCGCCGGATGACAGGATCGTTGTCGATGTCGGGACTGATCATCAAGGGATATTGATCAAGCTATGCGGTCGGAGCACTGAGCCATCTGTCATTGCAGAACAGTCCAATTTTGAAGCGTATCGGCTAGCCCCAGACAGGGATGATGCACCCATCGTCGCCCGAGTGATGCAGACAGCGCTGTATCTTGTGCATGACATCGCCTCATTGCACCACGGGCGGTTCCGGACAGAAGTTTGTCCCGGTGGTGAATTCACCCGTGTTCTCTGGCTCCCGACTGCCACGGGTGTGCGCAGAGCACGAACCAGGAGGTGAATACGCCATGACAACGCCTGTTTCACACCTGGATGCCTCTGTCCTGATGGACGCTTGTTCGCATCTGGACCTCATGTTTTTGCTTACCAACGAAGCAATTCGACATTCAGTTCGCTTCCCCTTCCCTCGAAACACACCTTGGCTCCGATTTGGTCGGGCGCAGGTTGGCGGACGCGATACCTTTGTTGGCTGGTATCGATCAAGAGTTGGATCGTATCAGCGCCTGTCAGGCCGAACCCTGGCGCATCCGAGGCATCCAGTTGTCCGAAACGGACAGGCGTCAGTGCGATATGTTGATCATGCCCCGCACTGACAAACCTGGGCTGCTCCTGGCAATAATGTTGATCGATATTCAGTCTTCAGTTGAGCAGATCCTGCGCCAGCAACGCAATGAGTTGACGCTTTCGCTCGACAGACTGGCGGAGCAGACCTCGTCGTTGCGTACGGCAAACGATCGCCTCACCAGTCTGGATCGGGAGCGACGTGCCCTGCTCAATCTCATTGCCAGGGATATCAACTCATCGGTGAGCGTTATTGCTGGTTATGTGGATTGGTTGTCTGATCGACTGGATTTTTCCGCGGGTTCAGGAGAAGGCGTGGCCTTGAGCACTATTCGGGCTAGCGCCCTGCGCATGTCCGATCTGGTGAAAGATGTCCTGGTGCTGGAAGACATCGAACAGAAATTGACTGCTATCGATTGGCAGAAGTGTGATTTGCTAACCCTGACGCGGACGGTTGTCGCTATGTGGCACAGTGTCGCCGCCATGCAAGATGTCCAGATCGACGTACATGTCGAGGATAATGTACCCGGGGTCGAAGCTGATATCGAACTATTGCGGCAAGCCTTACAAGTTCTGTTAGAAACATCTCTACATCTGGCTTCGCCAGGATCCCGAGTGCTTGTACATATCTCGACCTGGGATCGATGGGCCATCCTTCGTTTTGAATTATTATTTCCAAAAGCCTCGCAAGCGCAACGACAGGCTCAGGGCGGAGAGCAGATGGATCTGCAATTGGCGCTTGTGCGCCTGATCGCTGAAGGTCATGGCGGCCACCTTTCTTTTGAAGACTATGAGCGTAAGGGTAGCGCACTTTCGCTGTGGTTGTTGCTACAATCGGATGGAGAGCAAAAAAAACGAGACGTAGCTGCTGCGCCGCCGACATCAGATGTGCGGATCGCAGAGCAGGGAAGCATCCAAATCCACACAACATCACAACAAATTTGGGTGGATGCAGAAGAGGTCTCTTTGACGACGAGTGAGTATCGGTTGTTGTTGTATCTGGCTGAGCATACCGACCAGGTGGTTTCTCATGAGCAGATCGCCTTAGCGCTTTGGCCCGAGACCGACAGTGAATCTCTGGATAGTCTACGCGTGCTTGTGTGGCGCTTGCGCCAGAAACTCGGCAAGCCAAAGGACGGTGAGGAATACATCCGCACTGTGCGCGGATTCGGCTACATGCTGGCATCGTAATCGGGCTTCAGATCACGAACATCTGTTCTTGACAAATGACGTTTCGGGAACTATACTACTGCATGAAGGCTAAGCATTGCATGTAGATACCTCGCCCATTTAGGATGCAAGTGTTTTTGCCGCCAGACAACCAGGCTAAAATGCCGTCTTCAATTCATTTTGAGACGCATGGCAGAAGATAACCAATTCTATTTACACAACCTAAGGAAGGCTCAGATGTATCAAAAGACGATTATTGTTGGCAATTTGGGAGGAGATCCCGAGATGCGCTATACGCCAAGCGGCACGGCGGTCACCAACTTCAGTGTGGCTGTCAGTCGACGTTGGACTGGACGCGATGGTCAGAAACAAGAGAAGACAACCTGGTTTCGCGTGAACGCCTGGGATAAGTTGGGCGAATTATGCAACCAGTATCTCAGCAAAGGACGTTTGGTCCTGGTCGAAGGCGATGTTGAGGCCAGAGCCTGGACATCACAGGAAGGTGAGGCGCGTGCTTCTCTGGAAATCAGAGCATTCAACGTTCAATTTCTGGGCGGAGGTGCGCAATCGGATGGTTACAACGCTGACGGTGCGGGTGAAGGTTCACCGGCCGGCGAGGATGACATCCCGTTCTAAGACGAGTCACGACTCAATAAACAAACGGTCATCGTCAAGAGCGATGGCCGTTTTTATTTTCATGCCAGTTGCATCTCTTTACCAAGGGATGTATGATCCTATGCTCTCATCTTAACGCACCACGAATCACGCACCACATCCCCTCAATTCCATGACTGTTCGACCTTCTCAACCACGACGCACCGCCCGTATCGCTTTCGAAGATGGCCGCGTGTTTTCCGCCCCTGTTGGCACAAGATTGAGCGAGTATGTTGACGCTGCAACCGCCAACGACAAGGCTGTTGCGCCAGCCATTGCCGCTGTCGTCGATGGCAAACTTACGGAATTGAATCGACATATCCGCCAGGATGGGCAAGCCTCGCTGGTGCGGCTGGATAGCGCTGATGGCACGCGAATCTATCGCCGTTCGCTTACTTTTTTGTTGATTGCTGTCGCCCGACAGACCTTCCCGGATGCTCGTGTTTACGTCGAACATTCGATCACAAACGGCGGCTACTTCTGCCAGATCGAAGGGCGGCCTCGTCTGAGTGCTGATGAACTGGCGCTGTTGGAGCAGGAGATGCGGAACGTGGTGGAAGCGGATCTCCCCATCCGGCGCACAGAAATGCCGTTGGACGAGGCGATAGCGTATTTCGAGGAACAGGGCGACATCGAGAAGTTGGAGTTGCTCAAACAGCGTCACAAACCGACATTTATCGTTTACAGTCTGCTTGGGACCAAAGATTATTTACATGGTTACATGGCTCCCAGCACCGGATATCTGCATTATTTCAGACTTGAGCTGGCAAATGGCGGTTTTCTGCTGCGTTTTCCTCAGCAAGGATCGCCAACGGCCATCACGCCGGTCGATCTCAGCCGTCGCCCGCCCCTGTTCGATGTTTTCGTCGAGTCCAGTGAGTGGTTGCGGACGCTGGGTATCCACAATGTCGCCGGTCTGAATCGATCCATCGAAGCGGGGCGACTGACCGAGGTGATCCTGGTATCGGAGGCGCTGCACGAGCAACGCATCTCCAACATCGCTGATGAGATCGCTGCCCGACGTGGACAACTGCGCGTGGTGCTTATCGCCGGGCCTTCCTCGTCGGGAAAGACCACCTTTGCCCGCCGCCTGGCTGTGCGTTTGCTGGCGCTGGGCATCCGGCCCCTGGCTGTGAGCGTTGACGATTATTTCGTTGATCGCTCGAAAACACCGCGCGACGAGAACGGCGAATATGATTTCGAATCACTCTACACGGTCGATTTGCCCTTACTGAATCAACAGATCAACGAGTTGATTGCAGGTCAAGCAGTGCAGATGCCGCATTTCGATTTCCACACCGGCAACCGTGGTCTGGGTCACGTTGTGCATGCTCCATCTAACGGTGTGTTGATTGTCGAAGGCATCCATGCCCTGAACCCCGCCCTGCTGCCTGATGTCGACCCAGCTCTGTGCTACCGAGTTTATGTGAGTGCTCTCACACAGCTCAATCTCGACCGCTACAACCGTGCATCGACGACAGATACGCGTCTTCTGCGACGCATCGTGCGGGATGTGAGTACTCGTGGCTATTCGGCTGCCGAGACCATCGCTCGTTGGGACAGTGTGCGACGCGGCGAGCGGCGCTGGATTTTCCCGCACCAGAACAACGCCGATGCCATGTTCAACTCGGCCCTTCCCTACGAATTGGCCGTGCTCAAGCCCCTGGCGGAACCACTCCTCCGCCAGATCGAAGATCGTACGCCGGAATGGATCGAAGCCAATCGCTTACTGGCGCGCTTGCAGTGGTTCCGGCCAGGGACAACCGATCACGTCCCGTCCGATTCGATTTTGCGCGAGTTCATCGGCGGATCGATTCTGGAGGATTACAGGCCCTGGTTGACCAGCGATTAGTGCCAGTCAAGAATTAACCTCCGGGAGGTGGCCAGAACCAACGTGCTTACCGGGAAATTTGCGGCCACCTCCCGGAGGCTGAAAGCGGGAGATAATTTTTGGACGCTTATTTAATATCTGTCATTCGCCAGTTGGTATCGGGACAAGCCCAATTCGAGATCGGCGATTAAATCGTCTGCGTCTTCCAGGCCGATGGATAGCCGATAGCAGTTATCGTTGAGCCCCACCCGTTCATGTTGGGCGGCGATGGCAGGATTGCCCGCCAGCAAGGGGATGATCAAACTCTCGTAGCCGCCCCAACTGACGCCAATCGAGAATAATCGCAGGCTGTCGACAAAACGGTGGCGCTGTTCGGGATCAGCAGGCGGGTGGAGTTCCACAGCAAAAAGGCTGGACCAGCCCGACATCTGTTCTTTGGCCAGTTGATGGCGGGGGAAATCTTCCAGGCCGGGATGGAGGACACGGCGCACTTTGGGATGCGCTTGCAGCCAGCGCGCGACGGTCAGTCCGTTTGCCTGAAGCTGAGCCATGCGCACGGGCAGTGTTCGCAAGCCACGTTGCACCAAAAACGCCTCTGCTGGCCCCAGCGTAGCACCCAGCAGGATCGCCACCTTCCGAACCCGTTGGAGGAGACCCCCACCTTTGGTGGAATCCCGAACTGTGACCAGTCCCACCACCACATCGGAATGCCCGGCAATGTACTTTGTGCCGGAATGGACCACGATATCAACACCGAGGTTGTGAGGTTGCTGGTAGAGCGGTGTCGCCCAACTGTTGTCGGCGATGGTGACAGCGCCGTGCTCCCGGGCCTGCTGGCTGAGCTTTGGCAGGTTCTGGACGTGAAAAGAGAGGCTGCCGGGCGATTCCAGGTAAACCAGTCGGGTGTTTGGGCGCAGCACTTCTGTCAGATCATCCAGTTCGGGGTGAAAATAGGTGGTCTCAACACCCAACCCGCTCATCACGACATCCATGAACTGGCGGGTGGGGCCGTAACAGCTATCGACGACCAGGGCGTGATCTCCTGTCTGCACGACGGCCAGGATCGCCGCCGAGATAGCGCCCATGCCCGAAGCCGTGGCGATGCAGCCGTCAGCGCCTTCCAGCATGGCGATCTTGTGCTCCAGCGCCTGGATGGTGGGATTGCTTTCCCGCGTGTAGGTGTGGTGCGGACTCCCCGCTGACCCTCTTTCGAGAAAGGCCTGCATGCTGGGAAAAGTGAACAGGGATGTGTGATAGATGGGCGGGTTCACCGCGCCCTGGTGGGCGGAGCGATTGTCGCCCTCGTGCAGGATGCGACTTGATGTCTTCATGGTCAGGGTATGTTTTTTGAGACTGCGGTGGTTGTTGCTTATACTTGGACGCAGGGCGGTCGTTTTTGATGTCTGTCCTGCATTGTTGATCATTTTCGAGGAGCTATCAAGGAGCAATCATGATGTTGCAAGGCCTGTCAGCATGGGTGACTACCGGGGTTGAGTTGATCTCGACCGTTGGTTATTCCCCACCATTCGCGGAAAGCGCCAGACGAAGTTCGCCCATCTTCTGGATTTTCCTGTTCGGCGTGGTGGCGTTGTTGTTCGTACTCTTCTGGTATTTCACGCGTTCAAAGCACGCAGATGACCACGGCGCAGATCATGCGGCTGATGGCGCGAACGCCGCCGCCGCTGTCGAGCCGGCACAAGATACGCAGGATGCCGATGTCGTGGTCGAGCGTTCCGCCGATATCGTCGAAGCGGAAGAAGTAATAGACGCGCCACAAGCCGCATCAGAAGAGGTGCAGGCTGCTGTCGAACCAGAAGTCGTCCCCGGCAGCCGCTGTTGCAGCAACGCCGCCCCAGCCCGATAACCTGAGGCGCATCGAAGGCATCGGCCCCAAAATAGCGAGTATCCTCAACGACAATGGCATCACCACATTCGCCCAACTGGCGGATACCAACGTGAGCCAGTTGCAGCAGATTTTGAACGATGCCGGCCTTTCCCGCATTTCCAATCCCGAAACCTGGCCCGAGCAGGCGCAATTGGCCGCCGCCGCGAACTGGGACGGCTTACAACAACTCCAGGATTCGCTCAAAGGCGGTCGCCGCGCTTGATATTGACTACAGGTGCGACGCACTTCAGCCTTGAACAAATACCCTGCCTCAGATATGATGCAGGTCCCGATGACTATTCAGGTTGCGTCATTTCGACGACCAAGGGAGGAGAAATCCCCCTGTTATCGGGAATTATCCCCGAAAAATAGGGGGATGTCTCACATTCGTTCGACATGACGCAAAACAGTGACTACACCTGAATAGTTACAAACCCTTTACCCAAAATACAAAACAGGAAACCACATGACCAAACACGTAATCGTCGCCTGGGACAAAGAAAAAGACTTTATCGCCGTCGACCAGGATGGAGGCGGACAGGTGGGGATCACTGGTCCTAATCCAGAGGGCCTTTCCATGGGCGCCAGCCACTTGCTGCTGGCCGCTCTCGGTGGCTGCATGGGCACCACTATTATCGCCGTCATGCAAAAACGGCGTAAATACGTGGAAGCCTTCGAGGTCGAGATAATCGGCGAACATCTGGAGGACTGGCCCAAGACATTCACCAGCGTTCATCTCATCTACCGTGTCAAAGGAACCGATATCGATGAAAAGATGATGGATCGAGCCGTGTGGCTGGCCGAAGAGCGCTACTGCACCGTTTCCTCAACTCTGGGGCTGCCCACGACGCACGCAGTCGAGATTATTCCGGTCTGATTGCTCCCGTTGTCGGTATTTGGATATTGGGTAATGGATATTTCTGGTTGCTATTCATGAATAGCGAATACACCAATTCTCCAATACCCAATACCCACTCAATCAATCGCCGCTCGCACTTGACGCACAAGTTTCAAAAAATCGGGTTCAGTCAGCAAATCTTCGGTGCGCGGGTAGGGGATGTTGACCGGTATATCGCACTTGATGGCGCCGGGGCGCTGGGAGAGCACGAGCACACGGTTCGAGATAAACACCGCTTCGTTGATGTCGTGCGTGACCATGAAGATCGTCTGGTCTTTCAGGTTTTGAATGCGCAGCAGTTCGCGGTTGAGATGTTCCCGCGTGATGGCGTCCAAAGCGCCAAAAGGCTCATCGAGCAGCAAAATTTCGGGGTCATGCGCCAGGGTGCGGGCGATGGCCGCCCGTTGTTGCATCCCCCCGGATAATTGGTGCGGATAATGATCGGCAAATCCTTCCAATCCCACCAGTTCGATAAATTCGTTGGCGATGGAGTAGCGGATGGATTTGGGGTCCCCCGCCAGTTCCAGGGGCAGGGCGACGTTGTCCAGCACCGTGCGCCAGGGCATCAGGTTGATGTTCTGGAAGACGATGCCGACGCGGGGACTGGGACTGTTTACCGGTTCGCCATCCAGCACGATCTCGCCGCTAGTGGGTCGCAGCAGCCCGGCGACGAGACGCAGCAGGGTGGATTTCCCGCCGCCGCTGGGCCCGACCATGCACACCAACTCCCCCCGCTCGATCTGGAAAGAGATATCGCTCAGGGCGTGCAGCGGATCGTCAGGATCTCCGTATGCCTTCGTGACATTTCGGAGTTCCAGGAGTGGCATCAGTTGGCTCCTGCGGCCTCGACAAACTGGTTGGTCCAAATACCATCGGTGTCGACCAGCGTATCCACCAAACCCGATTCATACATGAATTCCGCAGTTGTGTCCCAGACGGCTGGATCGCTGAAACCCAGAGCCCGACCAGCCGGTGGGGCCCAGTAGGGTAGCGAGGCGTCAAAAATAGCGCGATTGACTTCTCGCTCCTGGGCGGCTTCCGGCACATATTTCAGGCTGATTTCAAACGCCTCGTCTGGATTATCCAGCGTGAACTGAATGCCGCGCAGCATCGCCCGCACCATGCTTTCCACCAGTGCTGGTTGCTCCGCAACCATTGTTTCGTTCGTGATCAGACCATTGGCGGGCATCTTGATGTAATCATCGATGACAATGACATCGACATCCGTCCCGGCCAGTTGTAGCTGGACGGGGCCATTGGCAGCGTAATCGTTGGCGGCATCGACAATGCCCTCCCGCACGGCTGACGCCTGGGTGAAGCCAATGCTTTCCAATTGCACCTGGTCCTCGGGGATGCCCGTGGCATGGATCAAGCCTTTCCAGGCGATGTAGCTGGCTCCGTACAGTCCCTGGAATCCCCACCTTTTTGCCGATCAAATCCTCTGGCGTCTTGATCCCGGCAGCAGTCGGCGCGAAAATGACCACCGGGAATTTCTGGTACCAGGCACCGGCATAAGTCACCGGCAGCCCCTGGGCGCGGCCAAGGATCACCTGCTCGCCGCTGGCGACGATGAACTGGCGTTCGTTGGTTGCCAGCAATTTCAGGAAATCGGTCTCGAAGCCATGTTCCAGCGCCACATCGATGTTTTCATCAGCGAAGTAGCCCTGGTCGATGGCGGCGTAAAAGGGCGCGAACTGGACGCTGGGAATGTAGCCGACGCCAAGCTGCACCTGGGTGGGTTCAGCCGAACCGGTCGGGGTGACGACCGCCGGTGTGGGTGGAGCACAGGCGGCAATCAACAAGATGAAAATAAAAAACACGCCGAAAAGTAGTTTGGATTTCATGGGTTTGGGTTGTGGGCAGGGGCAAAAAATCTTTCGCCCCTACCAGAAAGGTTTATGGGTCTGTGCGCTTCCAGGCCAGGAAGTGGTATTCGAGCAGGCTGACGAATCCGTACAGGCCGAGGGCGATGAGGATAAGCGTGAAAAGTGCGACAAAAAGCAGAGGTGTATCGAGCAGGCCCCGAGAGAGGTTGATGAGGAAGCCGAGGCCGCGGTTGGTTCCTACAAATTCGCCGATGACAGCGCCGATTACGGCCAGGGTGACACCCACCTTGAGTCCGCCAAACAGCATCGGCAGCGCCGACGGCATTTCCAATATCCTGAAAATCTGCCAGTTGCTGGCTTGGAGCGAGCGCATCAGCGACAGTAATTCCGGTTCGACGGAACGCAATCCAACGACCGTGTTGACCAGCGCCGGAAAGAAGAGTGTCAGGGCGGCGACAAGGACGGTCCTTGTTTCGCCATCCGCTATCCAGATCACCAGCAGGGGCGCCAGGGCCACGACGGGAAAGGATTGGAGCGCCACAATGTAAGGTGATACAAGTCGGTCGAGCGTGGGGGATTTGGCGAGGAAATAACCGATCACCAGGGCGGCGCTCAAGCCGAGCGCCAATCCGCCCAAAATTTCGGCAATTGTGACAGCAGCATGATGCCAAAGGCTGCCGTCGGCCAGCACAATCAGGAGCTTCGCCCACACCTGTATCGGTCTGGGCAGGATGAAGGTGGGATACTCCTGCCAGCGCACCAACCCCTCCCAGGCGAGCAGGAAGAGGAGGATCGTCAGCACGGCCAGCAGGATGCGGCCAACCAGGAACCAATTAAGGCGTGATGATTTATTCTTCATGGCATGGTTTCCAGCCGAAGATGCCATCTGCGCCCTGCAGGATGGCGGTGGTTCCGCACGCTGTTCTTCGTCCATCGGTTTTGTGTTGGGATTCGTTTGCTCCATCATGGCAAATTTACGGGAAAACAAAAAAGCGACCAGGTCGTGCCTGATCGCTGCCAATGGGCGCAAAAATGGTCACGACCTTCTTTTATCCGGACTGTACCGTCGGCTCCGGTTTCTCACCGGATCTGCAGTCACCTGAACGCTGATGGTACAGGCCGCTCGCGGGCTAATCTGATCGCTCAGAATCACCGCCGGTCGGGAATTGCAGCGATTTCTGATCTGTTCGGAAACCGCCACGCACCCTGCCCTGAAGGTCTTGGGTTACATTCGTGATGTGTGTTACGAGCATGATTATACCAGAGCGGGGATTTGGCAGGGAAATCATTCGGCGTTGATGCCACTTGTGCGGATGATCGCAGCCAGTTTGATCGTGTCCTGCGCCTGCGCTATGATATGTCCATCATGACAACTTGCTACGCTTACGATCCCATCGAACAACAACACACGTTGGCCGGACATCCCGAACACAAGGGCCGTCTCAGCAGCACGATGCAATTGTTGCAGGAAGATGGCATTCTCGAACGATTGCAGGCTTCCCCCGTGACGCCAATCAGCCAGGAACGGTTGCAGCGGGTGCATCCCGCCGGTTATGTGGCGACCGTGCGCCAAATGGCTGAGCAAGGCGGCGGCCATCTCGACATGGATACCTACATCGCAAGCGGCTCTTACGATGCAGCTCTGGCGTCTGCTGGGGCTTTGGTCAATCTGACAGAGACAGTGATGCGCGGCGAAGCAAGCAATGGCATGTCGCTCATGCGGCCACCTGGGCATCACGCCCTGGCCGACCGGGGCATGGGTTTTTGCCTGTTCGCCAATGTCGCCATCGCCGCCAAAACAGTGTTGGCCGAATTCGGTGCAGGTCGAGTGCTCATCATCGATTGGGATGTGCATCATGGCAATGGCACCGAGGACATCTTGTACGATGACCCCAACGTCGCTTTCTTTTCCACCCATCAGTATCCTTTCTATCCGGGCACTGGGGCTGCTTCGTCCATCGGCAGGGGCGCCGGGCGGGGTCTGACACTGAATGTGCCGCTTCCTGCCGGCGTGGGAGATGCGGGCTACGCCCGCGCTTTCGATGAACTGCTGCTTCCCTTCGCCCGACGGTTCCAACCCGACCTGATCCTGGTCTCGGCCGGTTACGATGCGCATTGGCGGGACCCGCTGGCCCTGGAGCAACTGACATTGACCGGCTATGCGTCACTGGCGCATCGGGTCCGCTTACTGGCGGATGAATTGTGTGCCGGGCGATTGGTTGTAGCCCTGGAAGGGGGGTATGATCTCGATGTGCTGGCATACGGCGTCCTCAACACTTTGCGCATCCTCGAGGACCCGCACGCAACCATCTCCGATCCCTTTGGTCCTGCCCCCGTCCCTGGTCGCAACATCGACACCCTGCTGCACGATCTTCGCATCCTTCACAACCTCGACTAATTTCTGTTGACACTTCCCTTTTGAGTCACTAACCATGCGATTCCTCACATTCGTTCGGAATGACAAAACGACGCGTTCGCCTATTCCGCGATCCCCAACTTCCGCTGTAATCGCGCCAGCCGGTGTTCAAGCTCCGCCAACGCCTCGTTACGCTGGTAGCCCGGACGCCAGGTTTGGATCAAAGTGATCGTTTTTTCCGTCCACAGTCGGGCAGTTTCGAGGTCGCCCGTCTCCCATTCGTGATATTTCGCCAACTCGATGTAGGGGTCAATACTACTGGTCGGGTCAAGTTCGAGCTGGGATTCCCACAAGAAGGCTGCTTCGTTTCGCCTTCCCAGGCGTTTGAGCAAGGCTGCGAGATCTGTCATCGCTTCACCGCGCAGTGCCGGCAGGAGCGAACCAGCCAGCGCCTGCCGGTAAGCGGATTCGGCTTGAGAGTAGGAACCCAGCCGGGTATACGACCTGGCCAGAGAGAGTAAATCGTGCGGGTGCGGGTCGATGATGCCGGCAAAGGTTGCGAGCAACGTATGCGCCAGCGGGGCCATGCTGACGATATCCTCCTGGTTGTGGTAGAGCACAGACGCCATTTCGTTGGCGTTGTTTGCACCTTTCGCGAAGCGAAACCACATGTCGGGGATCATCCAGGAAGGCACATCCTGGCCTGTGCGCCGGTGTTCGAGGATCTGGATTTCCAGGTTGCCGAAATTACAGGCGCCCAGACGCTGCCGCCACAGTCGGCGGGCGGGATGCAGTAGGTCGAGATGAGGCTGATCGGGCGGGGGCCGCATACCGGCCATGATGAAGCGGCTGCGCAACAGAGGCATATCAAATGACTTGCCGTTGAAGCTTACCCAGCCCTGCGCCTGCTGCATCTGCTCGGCGAGATGCTGCAAGTAAACTCGCTCCTCGGCGGGATTGCGGGCGAAATACTGCCGCACGATGTACTGGTCATCTTCAAACGTGCCGACACCGGTCAGGAAGACGATGGTTCCCGCACCTCCTGCTAACCCGGATGTCTCGGTGTCGATAAAGGCCGCCTGCCGGAAATCAAATCCGGCCATTTCTACTTTGCCTTCGATCTTGTTCGGCTAATCCCACCGGCAGGTCGAGCAGGTCGGCGATGCTGACTACGCCCTGAACGTGCGAGAAATCATAGCGCACCGTACGCAACAAGTACGTCCCCGATGGCGTGGTCACTTCCTCCATGCCCGGCAGATCGGTTAGATCATCCACTGGCGGGAGTGCAGCAGCGAGGGGCGTCGCGCCAACAGGCGGAGACGACATTTCGTTCGGCGGAAGCGTGGGCGTTACGCCAGGACGGCGGCGACGTTGCAGACGCCCGGCCTTGCGCAAACGCTCCAGCCTGTCCTGCACCTCTGTCACGATGTTTCCTCCGCCTGTTCCTGCAATGGCTTGTCGTCCGCCGGGGTTGGAGCTGTTCGCTTGGCGGCTTGTTGCACCGCCAGCCAGTCGTCGCGCAGGCTTTCGAGTTCAGCTGGATCAGTGGAAACATGACCGTATTCGTAATCGTTGTAGGCAGCGGTGATGTGTGCCAGCGCTGCTTCCTGATCGGGGAACGTGAGGACAAGGGCAGGGAGATAATCGTTGGGCGTTTGCGCCTGGTGGCGGGGGAAGCCTCGATCTTCGGCCAAACGCTGGACATTGCCGTAGATGTTACGGATGGAGATTGCGGCATAAAAGCGTCTGCCCAGGCCGAATTGTCCGACCAGACCGGCAAGATCACGCAGGCGATTGAACCCGGCCTGAATTAATCCACCAAAACCGGCCGATTCGGCGCTGTCAGCGTGATCCCGCTGTTCCTGCGTTCGTCTGCGCCGCGCCGACTGGCGATAGCGTTCAAGCCAGATCACCAGGAGGAAGACGATACCGAGGACGATCACGGCGGGAATCACGTAATAAATCAGGAACTCAATCCAGGCTGGTGTGGTGAAGTCTGCCGCGTTATTGCCAAACGCTTCCTCCAGACCTTCTGGTGTCTGGATTAGCTGCCCTTCCATTTCAGGTGACCAGTGGGTCTGCACGTATAGGACAAGCCATTGCAACAAGGGTTCCAGCAGGCTTAGTAAAAACCGAAGGACCGGGGCGAGGACGCGGATGAGCAACGCACCAACCGGCGCCAGGGCCTGTGTGGCGAAAGAAAAAGCGCTGCGGTTCCACAGGAATCCGGTGAAGAGCGCCGCGAGCGCCAAGACACCCAGGCTACTAACCGTGACGATACCCAGCCATTCCGGCCCAAATGAATGTTCCTTTTGCCCGCTGGCACTTTGCGCCTTGTCTTCCACGCGTCCCAGAGCAACAGTCAATAAGCTGAAGAAGAAAAAAGCATAGACAAAAAAGAGCACGGACTGCTGCGTGATCAGGCCGAAGAGCCCCACTGTCAAGACAAGCGCCAGCACGCCCTTGCGGAAATCAAGGCCGATGGTGAAAAAGGCAACGTCACGCTGCAAAAATGTGACGGCGCGCCACCACAAAAAGGCTACGGTCGCCAGGGTGAGGATGACTTCCGGCCAGCGCGGGTGTTCGGGCTGGACAATGGCACCGATCCAGGCCAGGCTGAACGCCGGTTCATCCCAGAAGACATAGAGCCGGAGCAAGAGGATGGCGATTATGAAGATGATGCCCAGCACGCTTAGCTCAAACATCGGTGAATCGACCTGACGCATGGAAAGGAAATTCGCCGCCATCATCATCACCAGCATGATACCCCACAGCCCCAGGAAGTACAGGATGGGAGATGCATCCCAACTGCGGACGCTCAGAGTCATCACCAGGGGCGTCAGCCACGCCATCTCCATGCCCGAAAGGGACAGGAGCAGCGCGTTTCGCTGCCAGGGATAATCACGCCAGAATTGGAGATCGGAAAGCATTTCGGTCAGCATCCTGCATTACTCCAATCGACTTTCCATCTTCTTGAGACCCCACTGCGGTCTCGCTTGCCAACGGCTATCACCAGCACTGTAATTTCCTCATCGTTCACTTCATAGACCAGGCGATTACCTGACGCCCTGAGTAACTGTCCAGAAATAACCTCCGCGAGGTGGTCAGAACCATTGTGCCTAACTGGATTTTGGCGGCCACCTCCCGGAGGTTGAAATCGGAAAATTATTTTTGGACGATTACTAAGCTTGATTTTATAGACCAAATCATAGCCCCTGATTTTGCTGGATGGAACATGTGGCATCTCAAGGCGTTCGGCTAACTTCTTTTTCGGTTGCGCCTGGATTGACTTATCGAGCCCTCGCCATTCTTTCAGGGCGCTGGGCAGAAATTTCAGCCTATAATTCATCGATATCTACTTCAATTGCATCATCTTTCTGTGCCTGTCGCTCACGGACGATTTGTCCCAGTTCATAATCTTCGACGTAGTCCATCATTACTTCGTAAACATCGGCCGGCACCAGATAGGCTGTGGGGCGGTTGTGGTTCAGAATCGCTATCGATTCCCCTTCCGCTCGTTTCAGAAGCGCTGTAGGATTCTTCTTTAATTCTGAGATGCTGGCTGAAAAGCGTGAGAGAATGACTTCCATTTTTGTTTTCTCGCTAAATTATGGTCTTTAAATAGAGCTTATTTTAGCTCTTTTTTTATTTATTTGACAACTCGCACGGTAGAAACTATTTCTCGACAGTTTTCATGCATTGATCACGTCGTGCGCTGCGGCGATGGCGGTGGCGATGGCGATGCCTTCCTGGCTGCGCTCGCGGATGGGATCGGTTCCCGCCAGGATGCTGCCACAGGCCCGGAGATTGGCGTGGACCGGTTCGCCATCCGTGCCGATGGGCTGAAACTGGCGATTGACCGGCACGCCGCCGTGGAAGACGGGCTGGCCGGCCGGGTCCAGGAAATGGGGCCGGAACCACTGACCGCGGTCGGGAGCAATGGTGAGCGGCAGGTCGAAGATCGTTTCCCAGATGCGGCCTGTGTGGTCGCTGTTGATGCCGCCGCCGAGGATGCCGCCCGTTGCCAACAGATAATGGCGCGCTCGGTGCCTGAGTGGCCGGGCGCTGGTCTCTGTCTCGACCCACTGGATGTCGCCCCCGCCATCTATGCTGAACCCGACCGCCTCCATGCCCGCCTCGACGCGCACGTCCAGGCGGCTGAGGTGGCGGCGCAGCGCCCGGAAGAGACGGATGCCAGGGACGGATGGCGGCAGGGTGGGGATTTCAAAAAGGGGAGCACCCACCTGTCGCTGCAACTCGGCAAAGCTGGTCGCGTGATCCTCGATGCCCACGATGGCGGGTAGGCCCAACCGCTCCCCTGGCTCTACCAACTCTCGCAACGACGCGGCCAGACGTTCGCGCCGGGCAGGATCATCCAGCGCCTCAGCCAGATGGACGGTGGAGCGATCACGCTGGTCGGTGAGCAGCGTCAGTGGCAGGAAAGCAGCGCGGGCGTCATGCCCTTGTTTACTCAGATTTTCGGCGATCAGGGCGGGATAAAAATCTCGCAGCCCGTCAAAACCAACGATCAGCATCGGCTCAGGCCGGTTCAGGTCGCCTGCAAGCTGTGCGCTCGGAGCCAAGAAAGTGGGACGAGCCGCACCCGCCGGCGATGGCAGCAGCAAATTGTCGCCATTGACGGCTGCGCCCTGATACGGCAGCCCGATCTCGGCGCTCAGCGCCAGAAACTGGTCGAGCGATTCCGCCACTGCGCCAGCAGCCAACAGCGAGTAGGGGTGGTCTGGCTGCGTTTCTGCCACCGCCAGTGTCTGCTCCAGCGGACGCCGGATGTGCTGCTCCTGACCGGGCAGGTAGCCGGGCAGATAACCCAGAACATCGATAGTTCCGGCCGTCCAGTGCAGGGAACCCAGGCCTTTGGCGATCACCCGCACGCTGAGCCCGGCCCGCGCGGCGGTGGACAGCAGCCATCAGACCGGACAATCCCGCGCCGATCACAAGCAGATCCATCATGGCGAACGCTCCGCGTCATCCTCTGGCCCTGCATTGGCGTAAAAGTCGGAGAGCGGACTCTTCTGGTCGGCATCAGGCAAATGGTCGACGGCCATCAGACTGAGATAGATCAATTCATCCAGGCGCTCCTGTTTGAGTTGTCGCCCCCAGAGGATCGGCGTCAAACCTTTCCAGCGTTCTTGCAGGAAGTCGCGCAGGAGTAGATTCGGGTTGAAGGGATATTGGGTATTGGATATTGGGTATTGTGATGACTGTCCAGGCGATTGCAGATAAGCCACATCCCAGGGAGAAGTGGTTGAATCTTTAATCATTAATCCTTGATCTTTGATTTCATGTAAAATCCCCACCGCCCGATACGTGCAAAATCCCCCCTGACATGGCCCCATGCCCAAGCGCACATCCCGACGCAGGTCGTCGAGCGTGACTGTGGGATTGTTGCGCACGGCGTTTTCCAGCATCGCCCGCGTCACCAATTCGCATTCGCAAACCAGATCGCCCTGCAAATGACTCTCTTCGACTTCGTGCAGGCGATGACCGAGCCAATATGGCTTCTGTTCTACACCGGGCACAGGCGTCTCAGCCGTAGCGCAGGGTTTGCGTTGCCCCAAATGCTCGACCGCTTGATCGACAGTCTTCTCCGCCATCAGCCGGAAGGTCGTCCACTTGCCGCCGGTGATGGTGATGAGGCCATCGACATCATGACGTTGCTTGTGATCGAGCAGGGCGAATTTGCGCGTGGCATCGCGGCTGGCTCCGGCATAATCTTCCTGATAGAGGGGCCTGACCCCGGCCCAGGCGCGCAGCACCCGCGCCGTGCTGATGCCCGGCACCATCTTTTCCCCCTCGTCCAGCATCAACTGCACTTCCCAGGGCTCGATGCGCAGGTTTTCGGGATCGACAACGCGCTCGTCTGTGGTGCCGATCACGGCGACGGTATGCGCAGGCACGATGATGTCGCCATCCGCGGGCATCTTACAGCGGTTGACAACCGTGTTGACCAGACGATGGTTCATGGCCACCATCGTGCCTTTGCCCGGGATCACGCTGATGTTGATGCCCGCCATGCTGGTGAGGATGCCCGCCCAGGCCCCGCTGGCATTGATCGTCATCTGCGCCCGGATCTCCACATCCTCCCCGCGGGCAACGTCCCGCACCCTGGCCCCGACCACTTTGCGTTCACCCTCCCCGCCTTCAAGGATCAGCCCCACCACTTCGTGATAAGTCAGGACCTGGGCCCCGGCCAGATGCGCAGCCTGAGCGGTGGCGTGCGTGGCCAGAAAACTATCTGCGGCGCCGTCAGGGACTTCGAACACCCGGCTGATGTGGGGATTGAGCAGAGGTTCCCGGCGCAGGGCCTCGGCTACGGTGATCTCGTTGCAGGGCACACCGGTTTCGGCGCAGGCCTGCACAAAACGGTCGGGATACTCGCCCTCATCCTCTGGTGTCACAACGAAAAAACCGCTGGTGTCTTCGATGCAGTGGGTATGGGTTCTGCGCAGGATGCGGTTCTCGGCGATGCACTCGCTGGCGCTCTGCGGGTCTTTAACGACGTAACGACCGCCACTGTGCAACAAGCCATGATATCGCCCTGTGGTTCCGTGGGTGAGGTCGCGCTTTTCGACCAGGACAACCCCAAATCCGCGCAATGCCGCATCCCAGGCCACGCCCGTGCCCGTGGCCCCGCCACCGATGACCAGAATCTCCGTTTCAAGGCGCTTCATGAGCCTAACCGATCAGGTGCGACGCATTTTACAACATAAACGCAGTTGCCAGGTCGATTAAAATCCATAGGGGCCTGATCAAAATGCGTCGCACCTCTTAGTTCCAATCAATGATCGTGATGGTGATCAGCCGCAGGAATGTTCTCGGCTCCGGCGAGCTTGCCCGCCATGCGCTCCGGGTTATGGATGAGAACCGGCATGCACTGGGAGCAAATCCAGCCCGCACTGCCGGCGTAGCGGATGGATACCAGCGGAACAGCCGTTTCCGGACGGTCGCAGTTTAAGCATTGGTACGTGTTTGAATCTGTCATAAAAAATCTCCTAGAATGTGTTTGGAGTGTCATTATGTCGTTATATCTCAAATTTAGCCAGATTTCTTTTGGTTGAAGGTAACTATTCGGAGGATGGGATTTTCGGTATATTATTCATGGCTTCCTGTGAGGTCTTGTGGAGGGGGATGTGTAAACACTTGCTCCTGAATGTGACATTAACTAACTATTGCAAAATCATTACGCGTGTCTGTGAGCTACCTCTCAGGATGGTGAAAAATGGCGGGATTGGTCCTTGTTGGGGGCGACCGCAAGGGTCCGCCCCAACGCCTGATGGCTCGCGCCTGCGCGCATTATGCGCGTAAGGGGCAGTTGTATCGTAACCAAATCGCCACCCGACCGTCATCAGTATTACCGACCAGCGCGCCCCGAGCCATCCTTGGGCAACCACTTGTACAGTAGGGGCGACAGGCCTGCCGCCCCTACTGTTCCAAATGTACCTGAAAACCAACAAACCGGTGCGCAAACATGGTGAAATCGAGGTAAAAATGGTATAATGGGCTGTTAATCAAATCTTAGAAATCAGTAAGGAAATCCTATGCCGGAAGAGCCCACAATTAGTCCTATTCCTGACGCAGAAGCAATGCCCCAAGATGTTTACGGGAATTTTGCCAGCGAGGTGCGGCCCATCAATCTGGAAGATGAGATGCGCGTGGCCTACCTCGATTACGCCATGAGCGTGATCGTGTCCCGCGCCCTGCCCGACGCCCGCGATGGCCTCAAGCCCGTGCACCGCCGTATTCTCTACGCCATGCACGATATGGGCTTGCACTTCAATCGCCCCTACCGCAAGAGCGCACGTATCGTCGGCGAGGTGCTCGGTAAATATCATCCCCACAGCGATACAGCCGTCTACGATTCGATGGTGCGCATGGCGCAAGACTTCAGCCTGCGCTACCCCCTCGTCGATGGACAGGGCAACTTTGGCTCTGTCGATGGCGACAGCGCCGCGGCGATGCGCTACACCGAAGCTCGCCTTTCCCGCATCGCCAGCGAATTGTTGCTGGACATCGAAAAGGATACCGTTGATTGGGCGCCCAATTTTGACGATTCTCAGGAAGAGCCAAGAGTTCTGCCCGCAAAACTGCCGAACTTGTTGCTTAATGGCGCCAGTGGCATCGCTGTGGGCATGGCGACCAACGTGCCGCCGCACAACCTGGGCGAGATCGCCGACGCTGTCGTTTACATGATCGACCACTGGGATGACTCCAATTCCGTGACCGTCGAGGACCTGATGCAGTTTGTAACAGGGCCAGACTTCCCCACCGGTGGCATCATCCTTGGTCTGGAAGGCATCAAACAGGCTTATGCAACCGGTCGGGGCAGGCTTATCGTCCGGGCCAGAAGTGAGATCGAGGAGATGAGAGGCGAGAGATTCCGCATCATCGTCACTGAGATCCCCTACCAGGTGAACAAGACCACGCTCATCGAGCGCATCGCCGAACTTGTGCGGGCAGGCCGCCTGACGCAAATATCTGACCTGCGCGACGAGTCTGACAGGACTGGCATGCGCATTGTGATCGAACTGAAACGAGGCTCGGCACCGCGCAAGGAACTCAACAAACTCTTCAAGTACACGCTTCTGCAGACCACTTTTGGCGTCAACAACCTGGCGCTGGTGGACAACCAGCCCATCCGGCTGACGCTGAAACGCTCGCTTCAGGTTTACATCGAACACCGGGTCGAAGTGATCACCCGGCGCACGCAATGGGAACTGGCGCAGGCCGAACACCGGGCGCACATCCTTGAAGGTCTGCGCATCGCCCTGGAGTTTCTGGACCAGGTTATCGCCACCATCCGTCAGAGTGATACGGTTGATGACGCCCGCTCCGCCCTGATGGAGCGCTTCGGGCTATCTGAAATCCAGGCCCAGGCAATTCTCGACATGCAATTGCGGCGTCTGGCTGCCCTCGAACAGCAGAAAGTCGAGGATGAATACAACGAATTGATGGTGCGCATCGATTACTTGCGCGACCTGCTTGCTCATCCCGCCAAAATATTGGCATTGGTCAGGGACGATATCCTTGAGTTGAGGGAAAAATATGCCGATGAGCGCCGCACCTGGATCAACCCACAAGGCATTGGCGATTTCAGTGAAGAGGATTTTGTCACGCAGCAGGGCGCCATCATATCCCTGACACAGGGCAGTTACATCAAACTCACTGCTGCCAAGGTCTTCCGGGCGCAGGGACGGGGCGGCGTTGGCGTGCGGGGCATGAACACCAAGGCTGAAGATGTGGTGATCAAGGCTTTCTTTGCGCGCACCCTGGACCATGTTTTATTCTTCACCAACCAGGGGCGGGTCTATTCCGAACGGGCGTACAACCTGCCAGAGGGCGGGCGCACAGCCAAAGGGACGCACATCAACAATGTCCTCAATTTGCAGGCTGGCGAAAAAGTCACGGCCATGATCCCGGTGGAGGACTTCGAGCAATCCGAGTATATCGTCCTGCTCACCCACAACGGCAGAATCAAACGCATGGCCCTGAGCGAATTCAGCCGGGTGCGACCTTCGGGCATCATCGCCATTAATCTGGACGAGGATGATGAATTAGCCCGGGTGAAGCTGACCAACGGAGAAGAGGATATCATCATTATCACTGTCGGCGGCAAAGCGTTGCGTTTCCACGAAAGTGCAGTGCGAGCGATGGGCCGCAACGCAGCGGGTGTCATGGGCATTCGCTTGCTCGGTAAAGACAGCGTGGCGGGCATGGCCACGGTCAGCGGGGGCGAAGAACTGCTCATCGTCACCGAGAATGGTTGGGGTAAGCGCATTGATCTGGAAGACCTTCCCGTCAAAGGCCGCTACAACCAGGGCGTGTGGATTACGGATCACACCCGTCTGGATGAAACCGGCCCGATTGTCGTGGCCCGCACCGTACAGCCTACCGATGACATCACCTTTATGACGATCAATGGCGTAGCCATGCGCACCCCTGTCAGCGATATCAGCGTGATTGGGCGGGCCACGCGTGGTGTACGCTGCGTACGTTTGCAGGAGGGCGATGCCTTGGTATCCGCCGCACGGGTAGTCGAAATCGATAGCAAAGACGAACAAGACGAGCAGGAAGAGGCGGAAGCGGACGTACAGGAAGGCATCGAGGCGTCTGAAGAGATCCCAGTCAGTGGAGTGATATCCGTTCATGAGCATTAGCCAACTTTTTGATCGCCAACCCGGCCCCCGTCTTGAGTTCCACCCCGAACTCAATCCCGACCTGATTCTGGACACGATCGTCGCCTTTGCCAACACGGAAGGTGGCCAGATCGTGGTTGGGGCGGATGAGCTGGGTCGGGTGACGCGCGGCATGCAGGTTGAAGATGCCGACGGTCTGGTGCGGATGGCCTTGATGGACGTGCGCCCTCCCATCCTGATTGAGGTGGATACACACGAAAAATTGCAGGGCACCGTGCTGGTGATCAAAACCCCTCGCAGTGGCGAATTGCACACCCTGGTCGATGGCCGGGTGCTGGTGCGACGCAGCACCGAAAACGTCTTGCTGACAGGCAAAGAACTGACGCTGGCGGCCACAGGTCGGGCCAGCAGCCTGTTTGAGGAAGAAGAAGTGGCCGGGACCAGCATCGATGACTTCGACACCGAGGTGGTGGCTGAATACATCGAGCGGCGGCGTGAGCGCCAGCCCCGCGCCTTTGTCGGCTCCACCGAGACCTTGCTCCGCCAAATCGGCGCTCTCACCGAAACCGGTGCGGCGACGGTTTTCGGGATGTTGCTCTTCGGCCAGGACCCGCAGTTGTTCATGCCGCAATGCGGGCTAACTTTCGTCAAATTTGCCGGTAGCGGTCGTCGAGGCGAGCAGGGACAAATCGGCTACGGTCGCCGTGAGGACATCTCCGGGCCCCTGGCGCGCATTGTCGAACGAGCCTGGCGGGTCGTGCGCGAGGAGATGAAAAAGCAATCGGTCGTGCGGGAGCTGCAACGAGAGGACGAGACCGAATATCCGTTGGTGGCCGTGCGCGAGGCGCTGATCAATGCCGTCGCCCACCGCGACTATCGCATCAAGGGCCGCCGCACCGAAATGCTGATGTTTGGCGACCGCCTCGAAATCACATCCCCTGGCGGGCTCCCCGGCTACATCACCGTGCAGAATATCGTCGATGAACATTACAGCCGCAACCCGCGCGTCGTCAACGGCCTGATGCAGTGGGGCTACATCGAGGAACTGGGGCTGGGCGTCGACAAAATGATCGAGGCTATGGTGGCGGATGGCCATCCCCCGCCCGAGTTCAAGGCTTCCCCTCATGCTTTCACCGTCACGTTGCGCAAGGGTCGCGAGGTGGGTGAGCCCGGCCTGATGCGCCAGTGGGAACACGATATGAACGAGCGGCAGATGCAGGCCCTGCAATGGGTGCAGGGGAATGGGCGCATCAACAACAGCGATTACCGCCAGCTTTGCCCGCATGTCAGCGCCGAAACCCTGCGTCTGGACCTGGCGGATTTGGTGGACAAAGGCGTGTTGCTCAAGATCGGCGAGAAACGCGGGACGTATTATGTTTTGAAACGGAGAGGCGGGGGATAAGGACGTCTGCCTGGGGAGTAGCAACGATTATTGGGGTGGACGATGTGAGAGCATTGATCACGTCCCAAAAATCAGTGCCACGAACACAAAGTTTGACACGGTTACCGAAAAAAGACTCGGCCAAATGCTATTCGTTCGGGAAGCGGCCCAGCCGCCGATCACGCCAACGGCCAGAAAACTATAAACCAACACGTAAAGCACACTCTGCAATGGTGGAAGTACGATTATCACCAGAAGATTGAGTACTGAAAAGAGCAAGGCTTGAATGGCAATAGCCCAAGTTGCACCCCATCGTCTCTTGAGAAATTGTAGGAGCCAGCCCCGAAAGAATAACTCTTCTGCAAACAGGGTGACCATACCGCTGTAAAGCAACATGGCGCCAAGCGCAGGTATTTTTGGAAAGCGAAGAAACCAAGCGAATGTTGTGTCAGGCGGCTGACTGGATAGAGCAGCTTCGAGCAGCATTTGATACGTGTGTGACCAGGGCTCGACCAACAGCGTGATCAAAAACAAAACGCTGATGTTGATTGCTGAAACCCGAATAAATTCACGTAGCGTAATTTTCCGAAATCCAACCCTGCTTGCATCTTTCGTCCAAGCAACAGCAATTAGTGGGACAAGGATCCAAATTACTGTGAATATCGGAAATGCTCCATCGAGGTATTTTGTCACCGGAAACAAGCTGACCAGCGCCAAAATACTCCAGATTGCGAATATGGTTTCAGGCTGTCTCCACTTGGTTGACATGTTTCTATCTCCAACTAACAAGCACTCATTCAGAGAACTGCTTATCGCCCGAAGGGCGAAGGACATACATGAAGATCGGCAACATTAGTTGCTTTTAGTAAAGGCGACGCCGATCCTTGAATTGGGTTACTTGGGATAAACTTGGGATAACTTGGGTAAAGAAAAATCCAGGAACTATCTTCCTCAGCGTTGGTTCATCTCACAAGCAACGCGTGGTCAATGTCAACCCTTCATTCCAGAAAAATAACCCAATAATTCAACGGCACTTGGGTTATTTGGGATAAATTTGGGATAACTTGGGTAAACAAGGGTGGCTCTTTGAGATTTTGTGTGGTGCTATTTCGTGAAACGTGACGGCGTCTTGCTGGGTGATCTTTCACGTTTTACGTTTCACGAATCACGCCCCCCACAACGCTATCCCTGCAACTTATCCACCAAGTCAACATACTGCTGCATGGCATCGTCCTGGCTCATCCCTTTGTCTTTTTTCCAGGCATCGTACTTGGCCCGGCCCACGGGGTTGGTGAAGCCCGGTCGTTTGCCCTGCACATCGCCAACGGTCGCCTGCTTGTACAGCGAGTAGAGCTTGAGCATCGTATCATTGTCTGGACGCTTCGACAGGTTTTGGGCGGCAGCCGCAGCGGCCTCGAATTGAACTTGTAAATCAGACATGATCTCTCCTGAGATGAGTAGGTTGATGTGAAACCGTTATCTTAATCGGCTCTTTGGGGTTTCGTGTGGTTCCGATACGTGAAACGTGAAGACGTGAAACGTGATATCGTCTTGTTGGGTGGTTTTTCACGTTTTACGTTTCACGAATCACGCCGTATGAGTGTCTAACACACGAAATCCTGTTGAACCATCTTAATCTTTGACCATTAATCCTCGATCTTCTCGTGTCGGTTCAGTTTTCTGCGAGCAATTCGCTAATGTAGCGCTCCGGCACTTGCACGGCCACCACCTCTCCCTTGACGCACACGCTGTCTTCGGCGGAAAGGGTGATGGCCACCACGACCTTGCGCCCGGTCACTTCCTTGATCCGCCCACGCAGTTCCAGTTCCGGGCCCAACGGCGTCGGGCGCAGGTAATCGACGTGGAGTGCTGCTGTAAGAAAGCGAAAAGCCGGTTCTGTGTTCATTTCTCGGCCTTCCGCTTTGTAGGCCGCCGCTGCCGCCGAGCCCGTGCCGTGGCAATCGATCAACGACGCCAGCAGGCCGCCGTAAACGTAGCCGGGTATCGCCATGTGCTGGGGTTCAGGCGTAAAGTGTGCGACTGTTTCCTCGCCATCCCAGTAGCTCTTGATCTGATGGCCAGCAGCGTTCATGCGCCCACAGCCGTAACAATGGGCCAATGATTCGGGATAGTAGTCCTGGAAAGCTTTTTTCGTCATGGTGTGTTTGGTTTGCTGGCAACAATGGCCAGCAATCCTTTTTGTGTCGGATCGACGCGTCCCCGCAAAGAGGGATAAGTGGAAAAGCTGCGAAAGCCATTTTGGGTCAGCAGCATGCGGTACTGCAAATCGCTGTAAGCCTGAAAAGTCTGGGCAAAACAAGTGAGCTCGCCAGTGAGGGCATCGAGGATAAAATAACGCTTGGTGGCAGTGCCGCTGTCCGGACGCCAGAAGCTTTCGGTGAACACCACATGCGGTCGGGGTAAGAATAGCCCGCCGCTGGACGAGAACCATGTACGGGGCTCCGTGCCGATCCCCTCGACAGCGGCAAAGGTATGCGGTTCCATCAGCAACACGCCGCCATCCACCAAAGCATTGTGAGCTTTGACTACAATTTGGGCCGCATCGGTAGGACGAAAGATGTTTAATTCTCCGAACAAGAGCATGACGAGGTCATAACCCTGGCCAAAATCCGCTTCGCGGATGTCCTGCTCGATGAATTGACATTGTAACGCGTCACCGCTCGCCTGTGTTCGTGCGAAAGCAATTGAAGCGGGCGAGTAGTCAATCCCCACCAGCTCGTGGCCCAAGAACGCCAATCTGTTTGAGTAAAAGCCTGGCCCACAGCCCAGATCCAATATCCGGCTCGGCTTGCCGCGCAGGATCGTGTTGTGTATCCACTCGACATGCTCGTCGATAGTCTCGAAACGGCGACTGGCGGCATTGTGCTCCTGCGAAAGATGCTCCAGAAGCATGCGTTCACTGAATCCGGGGTCGTTCCAGGGAATATTGTCGCCTTCCGACCAGGGTTCGGCGTCGGGGTGGCGACGGACGAGATCAAGTAGGTTTGTGGTCATAATGGTCATAACGCTATATCACCTCAAAATCTGTCAATCACCGAAACGCCCGTTTCGCGGAAACTGTGCATGGCGGCAAGTTCGGTCAGGGATTCCTCCAGCGTGATCGTTTTGCCGATCAGTTTATGTGGTTGCAACTTGCCAGCGCTGATCATGGCCAGCATGTCATCATATTTGTACGCCTGCATGCCGTGGCTGCCCAGGATTTCCAGTTCGTCTGGCGACAACCAGATCCATGGGCACGGGCGGATGTTTGTAGTCGGCCACCATCAGGCCGATCTGTACGTGTTTGCCGCGCTTGCGCAGGTTGGCGATGGAGTTGAAACAGGTTTCGGCGCTGCCCAGCGCATCGATGGAAACATGCGCCCCACCGCCGCTGATCTCCCGCACAGCTTCGCTGACATCGACTTTTCGGGCGTTGACCGTGGCGGCAGCGCCAATGGAGCGGGCGAAGTCCAGTTTCTCGTCTGTGATGTCGATGGCGATGACATTGGCGCCGAGGGCATTGGCGATCATGATGGCGGACAGGCCCACGCCGCCGCATCCGTGCACCGCCACCCACTGCCCGGCGGACACCCGCCCCTGGGCGACCACCGCCCGGAAAGATGTGGCAAAACGACAGCCCAAACTCGCCGCAGTGACGAAGTCAATCTCATCGGGGAGGGCTACCAGATTGACATCCGCCCTGTGAATGGCGACATATTCGGCAAATGAGCCCCAATGCGTGAAGCCGGGCTGGTATTGATTATCGCAGACCTGGTGATTGCCGGAGATGCATTCCGGGCATTCGCCGCAAGCGCAAATGAAGGGCAGCGTCACCCGTTCGCCATCGCCCCACCGGGATACATGTTTCCCGACCTCAACGATAACCCCTGCCATCTCGTGTCCGGGAACATGCGGCAATGTGATATCAGGATCGTGTCCCATCCAGCCATGCCAGTCGCTCAGGCAGAGGCCGGTTGCCTCCACACGGATGACAACGCCATCCTCGGGCGGGATCGGGTCCGGCACATTTTGGATGGTCAGTGGTGAAGCGAATGATTCGTAGACGGCTGCTCTCATTGGTATCTCTCTGGAAATTGTTCCTAAATCCGCTCCCAGGCTTCCTCGATCGCCCCCAGCAGCAGCGTGTCCTGCCCCGGTCGCACGGTGCGGGGGTCAAAGACGAGGGTGTCTTCCTCGATGCGGGCGACAACGGGGGGAGCGCCAGAGCGCAGGAGGGCAGCCAGCCGGTCGGGTTGGTCGGAAAGCAGGGCGAGTAGGGTGGTGGGCAGAGTTTGTCCGGGCAACGATCCGCCACCGACGGTGCTGCGCCCCGGCCTCAGTTCCACCGGGAGCCCGAGCTTTGTCAGTGCATCCGCCCAGATTTTGGCTCGCCCGGCCAGTTCATCCTGCCCGGCGCTGACCATCTGCCAGACCGGGATTTCCTCGGTGGCCGTTTCCCGCAGGTAAGCCAGCAGCGTCGCCTGCAATGCCGCCAAGGTGGTCTTGTCCACGCGCAATGCCCGGGTCAGCGGCTGGCGTTTGAGTTCAGTGATCAGGTCCTTATCCCCGACGATGATGCCCGCCTGAGGCCCGCCCAGCAGTTTGTCTCCCGAAAAAGTGGTGGCGTTGGCTCCGGCCTGGACGCTGTCTTGCACAGTCGGTTCGTACTCCAGGCCAAATGGCCGGGTGTCGATGAGCGTACCGCTGCCCAGGTCGTTAAGCACGGCAAGGGGGCCATAAGCGGAGCTTTCCGATACCAGTGTGGCCAATTCGGCAATCGAGACTGATTCGGTGAAGCCGATGATTTTGTAGTTGGAGCGATGCACTTTGAGCAGGGCTGCGGTATCAATGGTCAGGGCAGCGGCGTAATCGGCCACACGGGTGCGATTGGTGGTCCCCACTTCCACCAGCCGGGCTCCGCTCTGCCGCAGGATATCGGGGATGCGGAAGCCGCCACCAATCTCCACCAACTCGCCGCGCGAGACGATGACTTCCTGCCCCTCCGCAACGGAGCGCAGAAGCAGCGTGATGGCAGCAGCGTTGTTGTTGACCACCAGCGCCGCTTCCGCTCCGGTCAATTCGCAGAGCAGGCGTTCGGCATGGGTGTAACGGCTGCCCCGACTACCCTCATCCAGATCATATTCCAGATTGCTGTAGCCATCGGCCACGTCTCGCATCGCCTGTTGGGCAGCGGCGGACAATGGCGCCCGACCCAGGTTGGTGTGCACGACCACGCCTGTGGCATTGATGACGGGATAGAGGGAGGGCGCAAGCTGGCGGTTGAGATCAGCGAGCAGGTCGGCAATCAAACCGGACAGGTCGGGAGCAGGAAAGCCCGAGGCGATATCCGCCCGCGCTTGTTCGAGCAGTCTGCGCCCGGCATCCCGCACACTGTTGCGCCCAAACTGGGCGATGGCATCCACCAATTCGGTCTGTGATAGCAGGGCGTCAAGGCTAGGTAACTGGCGATAGGGGTTCAACTCGGATTGTGGCGTTGTTGGCATCCTTAACCTTTCCCGGTGAGGCGGAGGGGTGAGTCACAAAAATAGCCGCCGGCGGGTAGGCCATGCGGCTAGCGAATGTTCAGTCATTATGAAATGAAGTGGGCGAAACAGGACTCGAACCTGTGACCCCTTCCTTGTAAGGGAAGTGCTCTAGCCAACTGAGCTATTCGCCCTTGCAGTTAAAATAATCGATAGGAATAGATTGCTGGTAGGACAGAATGAAAAATGAACAAACTTTTGGGGTAATCGGCCCCAGTCCGAACAAATCGGCGGTGATATGCCACCTCGTGGCTAAACAGCCTGCATGAAAGGTTAGTTGCGGAAACGATAAGTGATGCGGCCACGTGTGAGATCGTATGGTGAAAGCTCTACCAGAACACGATCTCCCAACAAAATACGGATGTAGTACATGCGCATTTTACCTGAAATGTGCGCCAGGACCTCATGGCCATTTTCGAGACGTACCGTGAACATAGTATTGGGCAGGGCCTCGATCACCGTGCCTTCAACTTCGATCTTGTCTGATTTCTTTTTGGCTTTTTTTTGTGTTTTTGCCAAGTGGGCTGCCTCCTGATGATTGAGAAATGGGTTGCGGTTGCGGTAAAAACAACTTGCGTAGTCTAGCATATGGACACGCAATTGACCAGTTATGTCAGGTCGTTTAAGCAATCTAGATTTTTGTCAGGATCTCCGGGCCATTTCGAGTAATGACGATGGTATGTTCGAATTGGGCGGAGAGAGATCTGTCCTGCGTGACCACAGTCCAGCCATCCGCGAGCAATTTCCATTCCTGGGCGCCGGCATTGATCATCGGCTCGATGGTGAAGACCATGCCAGGCTGCAATTTGGGCCCACGCACCGGCATGCGAGTATGCGAGACCGAAGGGGCTTCGTGCAGTTGTTTGCCGATGCCATGCCCGCCCCATTCCCGAACAACAGACATGCCTTGTTCATCAGCGTAATTCTCGATAGCGGTTCCGATATCATAAAGATAATTTCCCATCCGGGCGGCGCCAATGCCGCGTTGCAACGCCATCTGTGCAACATCCATCAGGCGTTGGGCTTGTGGCGAGATTTCGCCTACGGCGAAGGTCACGCAAGCGTCGCCACAGTAGCCGCGGTAGCGCAGACCGATATCGATGCCGATGATATCGCCATCCTTGAGAATGCGGTCATCCGGCAAGCCGTGGCAGATTTCGTCATTGACCGAAGCGCAAATCACGCCCGGAAATGGGGGATGGTTGACCTGGCTACCGCGATAGCCCTTGTACAAGGATGTTGCGCCCTGACTGACGATGAACGCTTCCGTCAGCCGGTCCAACTCCCTCAAGGACACGCCTGGCGCGATCTGTTCACCGATCAAGGCGAATGCCTCAGCGACCAGACGCCCGGCATCGCGCATTTTGGTGATCTCGCGGGTATTTTTTCGGGGGATGCGCATAATACAAAATAAGCCTTGGTGGACAAAAACCACCGGTTACAAAAGCGAAGCTCGATCTCTGTGGAATCAAGCTGAATCAGGTCTTGATTATAGCCAAGCCCTGTGGAAACAGCCAGACTGGTCGCCGTTGCACATTTGCCTGGAGAAAGCTATCATGGGAATGTAACTCGTCGCATAAAAACACATCGAGTTCCCCCGCAAAAACATCAGGACGTCCGATCTGGAGGAGGACCAGATGACAGAAGAACATCAACGCTGCCTTGCGCTCACAAAAGCGGGTAGCCAGTGCAAAAATAATGTGCAGGCAGATTCAGACTATTGTCATGTGCATCAGAATTATGGTCGGGAAAACGCGCCAAAGGTCGAAGCTGAGGTTGAAACGCAAACCCAGGCAGTCGTTGTCTCCAACCAGTTGGAATTGCAATCCTTGTTGGTTGAACTCAACGAACTGACCAGAGAACTGAACAAACTCGTTCCCACTTACGCGCCCCCCGATTATTCGCCGCAAGGCATGGTCGATCTGCTCAGGGGCAACCTGGATCGTTTCACGCCTGAGACAGTTCGGGAACTACAGTCCAGCCTGGAGGGAACCACGCTCGACGACTTCAGGGATATCGAAACCTGGAAGGGCATGTGGTTTACGCTCAACTACCTTATCAAACTGGAAGCAGCTGAACGCGCCGGTAATCTGGCGCAGCGGTTGTCTGGCTTGCCCGGCGTCAGCACGATAACAGACTTAAAGGAAATGTTGGCCGACACCCCTCCCGAGGAGTTTCTGAAGTTTGACACCTGGAAGGGTATCTGGTTTATCGCCAATTACGAAGTGCAGAATCAAGCCCAAAGCCTCAGAGTTCGTTTCCTGGGCTCGGGCGATGATTCATGAATGATGAAGAAATCATAAATGTAACCTTAAAAGAAAAACTCACTTCATAATCTGGTAAGTTGGAAATTGAATTTGCTATTTTGTGTGCGTGCCACAACCCTCTACTACTCCTAGTGCTGTGGCGTTGAGTGTGTCATTCGCGCGACCGTTGTCTTTTACATAAGTACGCTAAAGTCGGGTCGATCTGGTGTTGCGAAACCATTGCACGGGCCGATTCAATTTGTTATTATCTAACTCATCACAGACTGGACAGGGTTGTCGGAGTATCGCCCTAGAATCGCAGGCGACTACGGAGATGTTGCCTGTTCCCCCCGATTCTTCGGCTATCGCTGGGCAGTCTGTATAATAATCATATCCCCCAATAACTCCGTTATGCTGGCGTTATCGCGTTGGCTGGAGTCTGGGCACCCGCGCTACGGTGTGGTTGAGCTTGCCTTGCCCTGCCCTGGTTCTGAATCGCCCTGCATGTTCCTCTCCGACCTATGTCTAGCCCTGTCACCGCACTCTATCAAACGCAAGGACTTGCCACCGTGGAACTTAGAATGGACCCTAAAAACGTCTGGCAAGCGGCCCTTGGCGAATTGCAGTTATCCATGCAACGGTCTGTATATGATCATTGGCTGCGAGATACTGCTTTTGTAGCTTATGAGGATGGTTGTTATATCATTGCTGTAAAAACTGCGTATGCTCAAGAATGGCTGAGCAAACGCATGAAAAGCATGATTAAAAACCGCCTCGAACGCCTCAGTGGACGCTCAGTTGACGTACGATTTGTTGTCCGCCCAGATTCTGTGAGCGCGCCGGACACCATGCATGAACAATCTCCTTTGTTGACTGTTCATGGTGAAGAGCATGGCCGCTTCCAAAGCCCTGCCGTTCGACCTGCTACATCTCTGAATCCTGAGATGACCTTTGATTCTTTTATCGAAGGAGACGGCAATCGGTTTGCGCATGCAGCAGCTCAGGCTGTTGTGCAGGATCCAGGCAAGCATTACAACCCGCTCTTTTTATACGGGGGAGTGGGGTTGGGAAAAACGCATCTCCTACATGCTGTTGGCAATGGCGCGGCCCATTATGGTCTCACAGTGCGGTATGTGACCACAGAAACCTTTACCAACGATCTGATCGATGCGATTCGCACCAAATCCAATGTCGCTTTCCGCCAGACCTACCGCGAAGTCGATGTCCTGCTTATCGACGATATCCAGTTCATCCAGGGCAAAGAAAGCACCAAAAACGAATTCTTCCATACCTTTAATAGTCTATACGCAGCCAATAAGCAGATCGTCATAGCCAGCGATCGTCCTCCCAAATTACTAACCAAGTTGGAAGACAGGCTACGCTCTCGATTTGATGGCGGTTTGATTGCCGATTTGCAGCCCCCTGACCTCGAACATCGCATCGCTATTCTCCACTCCAAAGCCTATGATGCAGGCATCGTCGTCCCGGACGAGGTCATCCGCTACATTGCCGAGCAGTTTAATAGCAACGTGCGCGAACTACAGGGAGCGCTGAATCGCCTGGCTGCTCACAGCCGTTTGCACTTAACGCCCCTTGATATGTCGTTGGCTCAGC
Source organism: uncultured Chloroflexia bacterium (assembly GCA_963700615.1). GTDB lineage: Bacteria > Chloroflexota > Anaerolineae > J102 > J102 > DUEF01. The sequence goes on from CAVOYG010000001.1 coordinate 51,564, forward strand.
AAGTATTGGGGGCCCTTGATCTACCCCTTGATGACGATCCCAAAGCGATTATCCAGGCAGTGGCGGATGAGTTCCGCGTGACCATTAGTGAGTTGGAAGGCCCGCGTCGCCCCCGCCGCATTGTTGAACCCAGACAGGTTGCCATGTATCTGCTGCGGGAGATATCCCAACTTTCATTTCCGCAGATTGGCGAATTGCTGGGCGGGCGAGATCACACGACCGCAATGCATGGTAATGAAAAAATCAGCGAAAAACTGAAAAACGATGCCGAGCTACGCTCTCATATCGATAGCGTACGCATCCGACTAAGTCAATAATCGTTCAGATTAACCGGCATTGAGAAGGGACAGGAAAACAACGACCTGTCCCTTTCAGGCGTCCGAATTGTGGATAACCAGGCTATCTCTGTGGATAACTCATGCCTGGTGTGGAAAACTTGGTGTAGCGAAGCAAATCGTACGGGTCAAAACCCCGGTGGGTTTATGTCTCTTCCTGCTCTGTGTAGTAGGCCATGTGTTCCAGGCGGGCAACAGGATCGATGTATTGCACACGCACTCCCAGCGGGACCATGAGTGTGACAGGCGCATAATTGAGAAGGGACGTCACGCCATAATCGATGAGTTGATTCGCTACCTCGCGAGCTGCCTCTGTTGATACAGCGATGATCCCCATTTTGACGTTGTGTTCCTTGATGATCTCTGGCAGTTCAGCAACATCGCGCACAATGAAGCGACCAAACGATTGATTGATTTTTTTGCTATCGTTATCGAATACGCCGACGATCTCAAAGCCGCTGCTAGCAAAACGCTGATAGTGGGCCAACGCATGTCCCAAGTCGCCAGCGCCGACTAAGACAACCGGCCATTGGCGATCGAGGTTGAGAATGCTTTTCAGCTGATCGCGTAAATAGACAACATTGTAACCTGTGCCCTGTTTGCCAAATTCTCCAAAGTGGGACAAATCCTTGCGAATTTGGGCAGAGCTAATACCCAGACGATCACCGAGTTCCTGAGACGATGTTATCTGCCTACCTTCGGCTATGAGGTAGTTTAGAACACGAAGATAAACTGGCAATCGCCCAACGACGATATCTGGCACCTTTGTACTACGCATGAGCTTCTTACTCCTTACTATGTTGAGTTACACAAACCCGTGGGGAATTTGTATGTCTTTTGTGAAACTTCAGATAGCGAATCGTAACACAATAGACGCACGAGAGCAACTCAAGCCTGGCCACAAACAGTGGATTTCTGGACGCTTATTCGAGGGTGGGCGCAGGGGCAAGCGAAACCTCGGTGATGTGTAAAGCGTATAAATTAATGGGCACCCTCTGCGTTTTTTGGGATAGTGTCCTTTGTGACGCTTCTGAGCGGCTATCTCCTTGCAGAGTGTGCTTTTTCTTCATGGAAATGTTAGGATAGAAGTTCTGAAGCTCGGAGTTTTCACCTCTCGATTGTACTAATCACACCGGACGGAACCTATGACATCTACGAATACGATACCAGAACGCAAAAACGTATTTGTCGAGTTTTTCGACATCATTGCCGCGCCAGGTCAGGCGTTGCGCCGGATCAGTTATTACCCGCGCAGTTGGTGGTTCCCCGCCTTGTTGTCGATCCTCACGGCGTTGCTCCTCCTGTGGACAAGCCTGGACTATCTCTTAGCTGAAGCGCAGAGAGTGGCGCAGCTCCAGCTAAGCGCCCAAAACCTCCCACCTGAGCAGCTTGAGGCCGCTCAACAAATGATGGATCGCCTCATGCAGCCCAACTTTATGCTGATCCAGGGCGGGATCGGCATCCTGCTGGGACTCGTGCTGGCGTGGGGGATAAGCACGTTGATCATTTACCTGAGCGCATCGATTGGCGGCGCTAATCCCAAAGCTTCCAGCATGTGGGCACTGGTTTTGTGGACGTGGATACCCTTTGTCATTCGCAACGTGGTGTACGGCGTCTTTGGCCTGTTCAGTGATGCTTTCTCTCGTTCGCCAGGGCTTTCCTATTTCGTCTCAACCGGAGACTTGATCAATGACCAGACGAACCCGCTTTATGTCGCCGCCGCGCAGGTGGATATCTTCTCGCTCTGGCACCTGGTTCTGATTTACATCCTGTTGCGCGTGCCGATATCGATGGGACGCGGCAGCGCCATTGCCATCACCCTGCTGTACGCAGTGATCAATGTAGGGCTGCGCGTTGGCATTTCACAATTATCTGGCCTGGTTGGAGGCTGATTTGTTGCTTTGCAACACCGTTTGCCTGATCCCACCATTTTGCACTACCTTCGAAACTAAGGAGACGCCGTCATGCGTCGAGTCATAACCGCTATTGTAATCCTGGTCGTCGTCGTCGCCGCCTCATGGTTCATGTACCAGGCGACCGCCAAAGAAAAAGAACCTCCCCCACCCGATTACGAAATCTACGCCGTCACAACCGGCGATATCGCCTCTACAGTGTCAACCACCGGTTCCGTTGAACCTGCCTCCGAGTCTAATCTGGCTTTTCGCGGGGCGGGCGTTGTTGATGCCGTCTACCCACAGGTTGGGGACAGCGTCGAGGTGGGAGATATCCTGGCCCGGTTGGCCACAGATGAACTGCAATTGGCCCTGGAGCAGGCTCAGATCAACAAGAAGCTGGCCGAAATTCGGGTCTCCCAAACGCAGCAACAGCCCGAAGCCATCGATATCGCCGCCGCCGAAGCCGCAATCGAATCGGCGCGCGCCAATGTCCAGGCAGCGCGCGCTTCCTATCAGGATCTATTGAGAGGGCCGACTGCATCGCAACGGGAAGCCGCCGAAGCCACTGAAAAACGGGCAAAGGTCTTGCTGGATGCGGCGCAACGCGCCTACAACGAGATCGCTCACTTCCCGCAAGCGGCCATGTTCCCCCAAGCCATTCAACTCGAGCAAGCCACCATCGACTACGAGGTGGCCAAGGCCAATACCCAGATAACGCTGACGCCATCGACTGCCGGACAAAAGGCGTCGGCGTTGGCGCAGATCGCTGCCGGTGAATCAGCCATCATTCAGGCGGAAGCCGCTCTGGAACGCCTGCAACGAGGCGTCAGCCAGGAAGATATCGACATCCTGCAAGCGCAGGTCGACCAGGCCGATATTGCCGTACGACAGGCGCAGTTGGCCCTGGATAACACAGAACTGGCCGCTCCAATCGATGGCGTGGTCAGTTCGATCAACATCCGGGCGAACGAAGTGTCCAACCCCGGATTACCGGCTATCGTGCTCACCGATACCAGTGATTTTCACGTCGAGTTGAATGTCGATGAGATTGACATTGCCCAACTGTCGCTGGGCCAGCCGGTCCTCGTCACGATCGACGCTCTGAACGACATTGAAATGCCAGGGAGCGTGTCCAAAATCGATCCGGTGTCGGGCTCAGGTGGGCTTCCCACGGCGAATGGCATTGTCACCTACCGAGTCACCATCGATATCGACTCCGCTGGCGTGGAACTGCGCCCTGGCTTGACCGCTGCTGTAACCATCACGACGGATGAAGCCCGCGATGTCGTGGTCCTGCCCAATCGTGTCATCCGCCTGGATCGCCAGACCGGACAGCCTTATGTCGAAGTGCTGACCGACGGTATTCCCCAGCGTGTGGATGTGGTGATCGGCCTGCGCAACGAACAGTTCAGCGAGATATTATCCGGCCTTGCGGTTGGCGATGAATTGGCTGTGCGCCGCACCAGCACGGGCGATATCCTGCGACAGCAGATGACGGGAGGCTAAGCCAGTGCGTGAAAAGCAGCCGATCATCGAAATCAAGGATGTTACCAAAGTTTACCAGATGGGCGAGGTGGAGGTGCGCGCTTTGCGCGGCATTTCGTTGGAGATCTGTCCGGGTGAGCTGGTTGCCATCATGGGACCTTCCGGTTCTGGCAAATCAACGTTAATGAATATCCTGGGTGCGCTGGATGTGCCGACCTCTGGCCTGTACAAGCTCGACGGCGAAGATGTCGGTAGCATGGACGATGATCACCTGGCCGAGATTCGTAATCGTCAAATTGGATTTGTTTTTCAGAGTTTCAACCTGCTGCCCCGCACATCGGCGCTGGCGAATGTAGAATTGCCATTGGTTTATGCCGGGGCCAGCAACCGCCGGCAACGAGCGGTCGAGGCTCTGGAATTGGTGGGGTTGAGTGATCGCATCCATCATAACCCCAACGAACTGTCCGGCGGCCAGCAACAGCGGGTCGCCATCGCCCGGGCATTGGTGAATGAACCCAGCATCATCCTCGCTGACGAGCCCACCGGCAATCTCGATTCGAAATCTGGTGCAGAGATCATGCGCATCTTCCAGGACCTCAATGCCTTGCAGGGCATCACCATCATTTTCGTCACGCATGAGCCGGAGATCGCCGAACATACACGGCGCATCATCCGCTTGCAGGATGGGCACGTGCTCAGCGACAGCCCTGTGACGAACCCGCGCCAGGCAAGTGAGAGCGCCTACACGCGCAGAGCCAGAGATATCATCAGCCACCACCATGCAGATGGGACAGACGGGGCCGATGTTCTTTCGGCGGAAGGCGAGAAGAATCATGTGGACGAACATGGTGATTTGACGACGGCTGGCAGCGACGGACAAGAACACGGGGAGCTAGTGTCATGAGCGTTGTCGAATCCTTCCGTATCGCCCTCAGGGCGCTATCCGCTAATAAACTGCGTTCGATTCTGACGATGTTGGGCATCATCATCGGCGTCGGCGCTGTCATTGCCCTGATGAGTGTGGGTCAGGGCGTGCAGGTGATGGTCACCGAGCAATTGCAGAGCGCCGGTTCCAACCTTCTCATCATCATTCCCGGGAACTTGAGCGATGCTCAACCAGGGGGTGGAAATCGCCGCCCGGCCAAACCGCTCACCAACAGCGATTGGCGCGCCATCAATGACCCCTTGCTGGTGCCCGATCTCAGCGCCGCCGTGCCTGAAGTCGATGGCAATGCCGATGTCTCGCATGGCAAGACGACTTTGCGCCTGACTGTCACAGGCACAGATGATGTCTTTCCCGCTGTCCGTAACTATGCCGTGCAAAATGGCCGTTGGATTAATCAGGAAGATATCGCCGGACAGGGGCGAGTCGTTGCTTTGGGCAGCAAAGTTGCCGAGGAGTTATTTCTTCCTGACGAGTACCCAATCGAGCAGACGATCCGGCTCAATGGCATTCCCTTTCGGGTGATTGCTGTGATGGAGGAAAAGGGCGGGGGCGGTTTTGGCAGCTTCGATAATTACGTTTTCGTGCCCTACACCACCGCGCAAGAGCGCCTGTTCCCCTATTTGCGGGACCAGCGGGGTGAGCCAACCTTGTCGCTGATCCTGGCAAAAACCGCCAGTGAAGATCGGCTCGATGCCGCCACCGCCCAGATCGAAGACCTGCTGCGCCAACGCCACGAAATCGCTTTTTTGGATGAAGATGATTTCAGCGTCATCAATCAGGCCGATATCCTCGACATCTTTGGCAGCATCATCGGCGTGATGAATCTGTTCCTGGGCGGCGTAGCCGCCATCAGCCTTCTGGTGGGCGGGATCGGCATTATGAACATCATGCTGGTTTCGGTAACAGAGAGGACGAGAGAGATCGGCTTACGCAAAGCGGTGGGAGCCAAACGCAAGCATATCCTCACGCAATTCCTGGTCGAAGCGGTGGTGCTCAGTCTTATCGGCGGTATTTTGGGCATGCTCCTCGGCTTCATCGGCGCCCAGGCGATTGCCAGTCTGTCCGAAGACCTGCAATCTGTGATATCTGTGGATGCCATCCTCCTGGCGACAGGCGTGAGTTCCTTTGTCGGCCTTGTGTTTGGCATCTTCCCCGCCCTGCGCGCTGCCCAACTCCATCCCATCGACGCGCTCCGTTACGAGTAGATCATGGACCATTTGCTTCTCAAGCCAAACCGAACGATGAAATCAGATCGACAACGGCTGCGATTGGGCTTTTTGCTCGTGTTTCTGGTCCTCAGCGCTCTGATTTTTACAGCCTGCAATAACACATCGGACCAATCTGCTGCATCCGGCGACACGGCTGTGTTGCCGCAACCCCAAAAACTACCGACACGCCCCCCCAGTACAGCAACCCCGACCGTTGGTGAGACGCCCACCAACATCCCCACCGTAGAGCCAACTGACACGCCCGTGGCGCCTGTTGGGGTAGAGGAATCGGCAACCGTCAGGAAAGCGCCTTCATCGGGCAGATTGCCGGGGGCTTATGTGCAGAACGTCAGCGCCATCCTTGCCGCGACGCCTGGCGGCAGGACATTGGCTCGCATCCCTGCCGGCTCCCGCGTGGGCATCCTGGAGCAAAGTGGCAATGGCGTATGGCTCAAAGTGCAGTACCAACCCGATCCCGATGCGGAGTCGCAAACCGGCTGGGTGCGGGTCTCTGATCTGGCGGTGTTCGCAAACCTGGACGATTTGGCCGGGAGCGAGGAAGTGGTTGCGGATGTTGGGGTGGAAGCTGAGACTGAAGATCAGGTGACAACGCTCGGCGTCGCCACGGTGGTGGCCAACCGCCTCAACGTGCGCGCCGGGCCGGGTACAGATCAACCGGTCGTGACAGCACTGGTCCGTGGGAAACAGGTCCCATTGGTCGGACGCACAGAAAACGGCCAATGGCTGAAAGTGCAGTTGCCTGACGAGACCACCGGCTGGGCCGCCGCCCAGTGGCTGGAGTCCGACATCGAGATTAATTCCCTCCCGGTTTCTGGTATGGCCACAACCACTGTGCCAAAACCGGCCCCTGCGCAGACTACTGCGGGCGGCAAGATTGTCTTTCAGACCCGCAACGGCGGTGACATTTTCACCATCAATGCCAATGGCTCCGGCTTGCGCCACCTTGCCACCGGCTTTGATCCCTCCCTGAGCCCCGACGGCAAACGTGTTGCGTTCACCCGTTTCAGTGAACCACCTGGCTTGTGGGTCATCAATGTGGATGGCACTGGCGCACAGCAGCTTTACACGGCCAATCGCCCTCGCTCGCCAACCTGGACGCTGGATGGGCAATCGATCATTTTTGAACAGAATAATGGCGAATTGAATTGTCGAGACACGCCATTTGGTTGTTACACTGACGACCAGCTGCGCAACGAATTCGGGGGCAATGATTGCATCGACACACCTTTTGGCGAATATTGCATCGGGGATTTCAACCTGACCACCCTTTTTGAGACCGGCCTTCTTCGCTACAACCTGGCGGACGGCGTAGTGCGGGACCTGCCAGCGACAAGTAACCCTTCTGCACCCTACCACCATCCCCGCAGCGATGCTGTGCTATACCTGAACCGGGATGGGCTCTCCACCACCAGGGATGTGGGCAATGATCCGCCCATACTGCTGGTCCAGCAATCCGATCTGGGCCCGTCGGTTTACAGTCCTGATGGCGAGTTTGTCTACACCAGCCGCCGTTCGGGGGATCACTGGGACATCTGGCGTTACCGGGCGGATGGCAGCGCGCCACAAGCGCTGACCGCCCCCCCCGGCATTCGCGAGGAGGCCATCCACAATGTATCTCCCATGGTCAGCCCTGATGGCCGCTCTATCCTTTTCCTGACCAATCGGCGTGGAACTTGGGAATTGTGGCTCATGAATGCCGACGGCGGCAATCCCCGCCCCTTCGCCCCACAGGCGCTGGCCGACGTTGATTTCGAGTACGGCTTTGCGCGGGAACGAATGGTGGATTGGGGTTCCTGATACCATCAAATTTGCTTCACGTTTTACGTTTCACGGCTCGCCAACGCATCGAGCTTTGGTAGAATCCTAAACAACCACGTGAGAAGTCATATGCGTAACCGACACATGTTATCGGCATACGGTGGCGAGGGGTGGTCGCCTCGTCGCACTTCCTTCAAACAAGAAATTGGGTCCTTGTGGAGCGCCTGCGGGATTGACAGCGAATGGGCTCCATTGCGATCCGTATTGCTGCATCGTCCCGGCCTGGAATTCATTGCCGTGGATGCGCCCGACGATGTGAACATGCTCGGAGTCCCCGAACTGACCCTTGCTCAGCAACAACATGATGGCATTGCTCAACTGTTGCGGGAGCATGACGTTATCGTCCACTACGTCAATCCTGTCAACACGCCGCCACCCAACCAGGTCTTTGTCGCCGACCTGCTGTTCATGACCCCGGAAGGTGCGATTGTCGGACGCCCGGCCTCGACTGTCCGGGCCGGTGAAGAGCGCTGCGTGGCCCGCCGACTGGCCGACCTGGGCATCCCCATTCTGCGAAGTATCCGGGGAACGGGAACTTTTGAGGGCGCCGATGCGGCATGGTTGGATGAACGAACCGTCTTGCTGGCCACCGGCTTGCGCACCAACCAGGAAGGAGCAGAGCAGGTGACAAACGTCTTGTCGGAAATGGGCGTCGAGGTGATTCCGGTTGGGCTCCCCATTAATTCAATGCATCTGATGGGAGAATTGCGTTTTGCCGACCGTGATCTCGCAATCGCCCGGGCAAGCCGGACGCCCTTCGCTGCTGTTCAGGCCCTGCGCGAACATGGGTGCACAGTGTTGTTCACGCCAGATGAGGATGAGGTGGCTGGCGGTATGGCGCTTAACTTCGTTACTTTAGGCCCACGTCGGATTTTGATGTCGGCGGACAATCCCATCACCCAGGCGTTTTACGAGGCGGCGGGCATAACCTGTGCGGTCGCAGAAGCCGATGAGATCATCAAGGCCGCCGGCGGGATTGCCTGCATGACCGGTGTTCTGGAGAGGGAGATGGTGGGGAACTAGAAAGCTCAATGGGTCGGCACCAACGGCATTCTTAGGCAGTTCTAACATCTGATCAAAGGCTCTTCATACGCAGCAAGTAGAGTTCCTCCTCCCGGATGCGCTGGGACTGAGCCACCATCTCGTCCAGGTCGTCACTGATGTCGATCAGGCGGCCGGTGAGGGCATCAGCCTTACCGGATGCAAGGGTAACCACCAGTTGGGCTGCCTTCTCTGGAGGCGACTCATGGCCTTCCTCAAAAAGGCGGGCAATAACTTCATCCCACTTTTGCCACTCGGGCGTGAACGCTAAGTCAGTTATAGCAGTCCGCACCACTCCTGGGGCCAGGGCAAAGACGGCAATGTTGTCGTCGGCTGTCTCGAGGGCCAGGTTTTCAGTGAAACGATTGAGTGCGGCCTTGCTGATAGCATACGCGGAGGAATGGCGCCACGGACCGTGACTAACACCACTCGATACATTGATAATACATCCCCGACGTCGGGTCGTCATGCCGGGAAGCACCGCCTGAGAACAAAGGAAGGGCCCTCGCAAGTTTACGTTCATCACCCGCCACCAGATTTCGGAATCTGTCTCCCGAATGGGGCCGGACTGACCCACGATCCCGGCGTTGTTCACCAACAAATCTACCTGGCCAAGTTCTGTTTCGACCTGTTTCGCCATTTGCTGCACACTCACGGCATCGGTAACATCTACAGTTAGGGCTAATGCACGGCCACCGGACTGCTCAATTTTCTGGACGGTTTGGGCTAGTTGGTCTGTTGAGCGGGCAACTACTGCCACCTGTACCCCGGCGACCGCCAGTGCTTGGGCGATGGCCTGTCCAATACCTCTCCCGCCACCTGTCACGATTGCTACCTGCCCTTCCAGAATATTCGTTTTGTTTTCCATGCATTTCCTCGACTATTCTCTTGTGAAAGTTTTGTTTGTAGTTGCCTTAACTGCCTAATTTAGCTAAGAGCGATCTGTGATGTAGAAGCGTAAGCCAGCGGGAACAAAGCCGGAACTTTCTGCTTTGCCCCCGCCGGTCCAACTAGTTCCTCCAGGAAAGAGGCAGGTACAGGGGAATTAGCTCCGGTGGGCGGTATTGAACGCCGCCGACTACCTCATCGTCGATGATTTGTTGAATCATGAGCTCAGCCTCGCTTTGTTGAGCCTGCTGAACCGATAGCTGCCTTCCGCTTTGTGTTGGCGGAGGCACAGTCATGTTGATATCCAATGTACTGGAGCCACCAGCCGGCAATGGGACACGGTTTAGCACAGCATCGATTTTGCGGGGACCTGGACCACCACCAGTGACATCAAGCTGGATGGAATTCGTTCCAGTGATGATAGTGCCTCCGTCGATGGTACCACCTGCTTTCTGCCAGGAGTCAAACAATGCTGGGTCTTTAAATGTTGCGACCACCGATCCGCCAGCGGGTATCGTGCTGGAGTCAAACTTGACGTCAGTGTGAATCGAGTCACCGCGTGGATTGGCGATAATGATAGGTTTGTCATGCTTAGTGCTTTCGGGATCAAGCACCTCGACGTTCTTCTGACAGATGTTGTTATCAAAGGGAACCAGGCCTTCGTGATTAACTGGGTCACCAGGGGCACGAATACGCATCAGAAAACAGAAGTGACCACCACTTGTAGGCTGCCAGGGTACGGATTTGATTACTTGCGCCCCAGGTCCAACTGTTCCTACACTTGTCGTACCGATAAACGCCCAGCCACTCGGCCAAGCAATGGACGCTGCTCCAGCTGCGAAATAGACGTCCACTTCGACACCTGTTGACGGAGCATTTCCGCGGTTGCGGACCCGTACATAAACATGGTTGGTCTTACCGGCCTGAGGATTCTGATGCTGCACCATACCATCTTCCTGGTTTCGCACCCAGAGATCCTCACTCGACCACCAGGTCTCCCCATTGAGGTTCGAGGGAACGTCACCGATGTCTGAAGAATTGTCCTTGCAGTATACGTCTTGTCTCTCATTCTTGATGGTGACACAGGGCAGTGGATTGTAAACAAACGTAGCTGGATTTCCGTTTGAATCAATATAGGTGGCTTGCGTGGAATCGTTGGTGCACACCTCACCTGTAGCATTTTCAGGGAGACGTACGCGGTACGTGAAGGTCTTGGTTTCTCCTCGCCCGAGCAGGGGGAATTCCCACGTAAGGGTTCGACCACTAAACGATGGTAATGGCGTGCCGCTAAAGGAATTGGGAACCAAAGTGACCGGGGATGATAGGCGATCAACCAGTTTGATCTTGCTCGCAGGAGACGCTTTCACTGAACCTACGATCTGCTGATAGATATTGGCCAATTGACTGCTGTCAGGAGCATAGTAGTAGTCAGATGGGGAGGATGCCAGGTTGCGCATCACAGTCTCATCCTCACTCGCAAGCCCCAAGCCAATCGTGATGATCCTCGTTCCCATAGCTTTGGCCGCATCCGCTTCGGGTTCAGGTGGCGGTCCATCACGGTGCCTGCCATCGCTCATGAGCACCATCAATGGTTGGTTATCGGGAACATGACGGAGGCTCTCTAATTCGATCTGAGCCTTGCTTATGCCATCTGTAATATTGGTGCCGCCGTTGGAAACGAGGGCGTCGATTGCCGTTCGCACTGTACCTGCATTGCGCGACAATTGGTGATCGAGAGTGGCTGATGTCGAGTACGACACGAGGCCGATTTGATCACCAGCTGAGCTAAGATCAAGGAAGTCGATGAATTGTTTCGACGCGTCCTTTGCATCATCTAGGGGTGTTCCGATCATACTGCCCGAACGATCGATGATTTGCATCATATCAAGGTTTTGCGCTACTTCCGGGCAATCGCCATGCCCTTTGAGTGTCAGGACGATGGTAACTTCTTCACCGGGCAAGGCTGTTTCAGGTTGAGCTGTCTTGCTCCCCGAGATGGTGCATGGTTCGGTCTCCATGGGCGTGGATGTCGGCGTTGGGGTCGGTGAGGAGGTTGCGGTAGACGTCGGGGTTGGCGTAGTTGTGGATGTCGGGGTCGGTGTGGATGTTGCAGTAGGCGTCGGGGTTGGCGTGTGGGTGACCACTGGCGTCACCGTGCCACACATGGGATCGATGTTAATCGGGATCTCCATAAAATCGTTCTGTGTTTCACTGCATGTATCAGTGACGATGATCTGGATCACGTAAGCCCCGGTTAAGGCTGTGCTCGGAATCGGCAATGAGACTACGAAAGAATCATTCTCAGCGCCGTTGATGACTTTGGTCTGTGAGCTACCCACAAGATTGTTACTGAATGCGTCGAGGATATTCACTTCGACGCGAACCTCTTGGCTTGGTAGACTCGTGTCCACCTCGACCAGGACATTTGCGGTTGTACCGGGCGCAAAGCAGGTGCGGTCGGGAGCTGCAGAACGAATATGAGCAGCTCCACCGCCACCTCCCAAGACCAGTTGGCCCCAGTCTACAGCGGTACACCACCAACCCTCAGGGAGGCTGGGACTAATTCCACAGCCCGAAGTGTTGATATCCACTGAAACCAGGTTGTTACCCGCCTGCACGAGCGCAGGATTTATGTCCAGGATGGTAGTACTCCAAACATCGTCCGCCCCGGTGAGTGTTCCCACCTGATTGTTGTTGAAACGCACAACATCTACTTCGGCACACTCTGGATCCTGCTCGTCGATATCATAAACTCTCAGGCTAAGCTGGGCATTGTTGAGAGGAGAGGGAAGGCTGGCTGCGTTGATATTAAACTCAATCGGCTGCAGTGGATTGTTCCGGAATATACACTGTGTAGTTTGAGGAAACATGTCAAAGTCAGGGCTGCCGGTGTGGGCGTTGTTCTCGTTGTCATTCGCTGTCAAGAACGTGTTCACGCTGGCGCCTGGACAGGACGACGGTGTTGACGTCGGCGTCGCTGTCGGCGTATTCGTCGTCATACTTGTCGGTGTCACCGTTGGCGTATGAGTCGGCGTAGTCGTCGTCATGCTTGTCGGTGTCACCGTTGGCGTATGAGTCGGCGACGCTGTGGCGGTAGGAGTTGCTGTAGGCGCACTCACAGAATCCCCATCATAGCGGGCCAGGGCGAAGTGGCGCGTGCTGGCGCTCTCCATCGGCGTGGTGCCGGCCAAGACGATCTTGCCGTCGCTCTGGATAACGACCGAGTAGGCCTCATCGCTGGATTCGCATTGATTGCTGCCACAGGGCTTCCCGAATTCGGTGGTTGTCTTGCCGTCGGCGCTAAAGGAGGTGTCCAGGGCGCCGGCGCTGGTGTAGCGGGCAAGGGAGAAGTCGTTGGTTACGGCCACGTTCTGGGTATTGCCACTGTTTGAAAAGGTGTGGACCGCCATGTCAGAGAAACCGGCCACAACGATCTTACCGTTAAGCTGAATCGCTACGCCCCGGCCCTGATCGTCGTTGCCTCGGCTGTTGATGGGGGTTGTGACCTCACCGTTTGTGCCAAAACTGCTGTCTAATGAACCATCGCTGTTGTAGCGCGCCAGCCAGAAGTCCAGGTATTCGCAATGTTTGCCAGAGGAGTCAATACAGTTCTGGCTATTGGGATCGATAACGTACCTGGACCCCACCACGATAATCTTACCATCGGGCTGAAGTGCCACACCGTAACCCGTAGCTGTCTTGGAATTGGCGGTTATTTTGCCATCGCTGCTGAAGGTGGTGTCCAGGGCGCCGGCACTGGTGTAGCGGGCCAGGGCGAATTGGCCTGACTTGTACTCGCCAACCGCGATGATCTTGCCATCCGACTGGATGACAATGGCTTTGATCTCTTCGTTCGACAAAGAACCAGGATCGAACTGTACAGTCACAAAACCATCGCCGTCGAAGGTGGTGTCCAGTGAGCCATTGCTGTTGTAGCGCACCAGGGCAAATTTCTTTGGTTCGCCTTGTTTGATTGAGCCAGCCACGACGATCTTGCCGTTGGTCTGGATGGCCACAGAAGTGCCCTCTGCGGCGCCGAAGTTGCCGCCCAGGCTGTCAGTGTCGGTGGTTACCATGCCATCACCGTCGAAGGTGGTGTCCAGCGTGCCATTCGTATTGTAGCGCGCCAACGCAAAGTCGACGCCACTCGTGCCAGCTACAACAATCTTGCCGTCCGCCTGAATGGCGACCGCTTTGGCCCTATCAGAGTTGCCGAAATTCGTGGTGACTCGGCCACCAGCACCGAAGGAAGCGTCAAGTGAGCCATCAGTGTTATAGCGCACCACCGAGAAGACGGCACTGCCTCCAACCACAATGAGCTTGCCATCTGCCTGCCGGGTAATGGCACTGCCGGGGCCGGTGGTCTCAGTCGTCACTTTGCCGTCGCCGTCAAACGTGGGGTCCAGATCGCCACTCCCGGCAAAGGCTTCGGGCGCTATCGGTTTGATAGCTGCACTGTTGGATAGCTCTGGGACATCCTGCTGCATCTGGGCTGGATCAGAGCTGATGATAGTACTCGAATTGTCATGCAGCGGCTGATCCGCCGACGACATCTGAGCGGTTAGTAAAAAAACAGTCACGAGCGCAACAAGGACTGCAAGCAAAATGATATGTACGGCCTTGATAACGCGGTATAATTTTCGGCATCTTTCCTCCGGTGAACGTAGCGGGACAACCTGAATAGAACACAGGTGTACACAAGTACTATATATGCATTCACGGCTTAAAAATAGACACAAATTAACCTACTTTTAGAGCAATTTGCTACAATAATTTGTAATTGGAATAATGGTTGCATAATCTGAGCCATGCCAATACGGCAGATTTGACCCCAGTTCACACACGGTTAGGCAGGGCGAGGATGCGGTGAGGCGCAGGAAATAAATGCTAGACCAGCAGGTAGACGATTCCGCCAGCTATGCCATAGATCATGCTAAAGGCGATCAAAACGAATTTGATGCTGGCGCACCACCGTGCAATGCTCGGCCAGGGATCCGATACCGGCCCCTTGAGCAACTGCCAGAGTGAGATATTTTCGATGCCGTCCAGCAGGGCTGCCAACCATACGCCCCAGGCCAGCAGACCACCTAAATCCACCAGCCACCACCCCAATTCACCATAGACCTGGGCGCTCCAGAGGCAGGCGAGGGCAATCGTCGTCGCGTACAGCACCATGAACAGATAGTCGAGGCCCAGCCCGAATGCCGCAGACAATCGAGCATGCTCATCCCAACTATCGATCATCGCCTGGGCCTTGTCCATACTCCCGGCTAATTCGAAGGAGACAATGCCCCAGGGAGCAGCCGGGGTGCGCAGAGGACGGTCGAGTATCTGGAAAAGCGCCATCACGACCAGCGTGGCCGCCAGGAGGGGCCAGAACAGGGAAAACGGAAGGACTGTATTCAGGAACATTTCTATTTTTCCGCTAATTCGTAGGGCGCGACCTTTGCGGTCGCCCCTTGTGGGTGGGCGTTGTGGGCGGGCGCGAAACCCGCCCCTACGAAATGCAACCAGATGGGGTTGTTTTCAAGAATCTCCCGACCATTGTATACTTTTGTCTGGATTAGAATCAAGCAGTCTGAGAGATGGCCCCCAAGAAATCCGCCATCCCCGCCTCCTTTGCCACTCCAGCCAGATCGATCCCCCACGCAGAACCTCTTTCCTGAGCTTTGGCCATGTCCACACCCTATCACACGACGCAGATCAGCTACGCTGAACTCACCAGAAAACTTCTCGGCGCTGGCATCATCGGACTTCTTGATGGTGATTTTCCTTCTGATGAAATACTGGAGATTGGGGATGCGCTTTTGGCGTCACCCCTTTTGGCAGTTGCAGTCATCTATTCCAACCCCAGGTCCTTGCAAGCTATTACGACCCTGCGAGAGCGAGGGGGCGAATACATGCTGGTGGGAGCGATTAATATTTGTAAGGCGCAGGATGCCACCCTGGCGGTGGATGCAGGTGCGCAATTCCTGGTGTCGCCTTATTTCGATCACGCCACATCGGCATGTGCTCAATCATTAAAGACTTTGTACATACCGGGCGTTTTTATCCGCAGCGAGGCCGAACAAGCGCTGGATGCTGGTCACGACCTGCAACATCTGTTCCCCTCCGACATCCTGGGGCCCTCCCATCTTCTCGACCTGCACACCACACTCCCCAATTGCGCTTTCATTCCCAGCAGCGGCATTCATTTGCACAACATCGTCGCCCATGCCAAAGCCGGAGCAAGTGCAGTCATCGCCGATTGTGGACCGCAGCCAGGTGAGGCCTGGACCCAGGCGCAGATCATCACGCATGCACGCTCCCTGCGTCGGGTTTGGGAGCAGACTCGCCTGGAAATCGATTCTGCATAGGGTAGTGCTTTAGGATTTACTCCTCCATCTCCCCGCCAGGCATTTTGATCTCGATCACTTCGCCATGGAAATCGATTATAATCTGGAAACCCAATTCACGTAACATTTCCCGGGCTTGGGCTGGAATAGGTTGCCCGACTGAATCATCCATATTGTTGATCGAGTACTCCACTGCCGTCTTGCTGAAAATGTCATCCTTACCCATCATCTGCAACATACCGCGCACGGCAATGTCACGGTTTTGCTCCACCTGCTGTTTGAAAAATTGTAGCACTTGACGGTCCACCTGCTCAGCGTCAACGAAACGTTGGAAGTCTCCATCATCCAAGACATAACAAGCATCATTGCCGACATAGGAAATCTGCACGGGCTGCCCGGTTTCGTCGACAATGAGATCTGCAAACATAGCGATATTGGTCATCGTAAAGTCAAAACTCCTGTGTGAAATCAGAAAAAAGCCTGATAGAAGCATTGTTGCTGACGCCATCAGGCGGGTGCGAGATAGATATAGCTTACCAGAAAACGGCGATTGCAAAAAAATGCAATCACTGTTACAATTGCAATATAGATTCCAAGCAGGGCGTATCGACATGCAGAATGAGGCGCTCAGAACATGGGCATGCAACATTTCTTCGCATGGCAGTAAGCTTACGCTTATCAAACGCAACCGTCACCGATGAGTTTTTGCAAGACGCTCATAACTGGACAATGAGAAGATGAATGATCTCCCAAACACCCTAAACAGCGAACAAATCCCTGAACTGATAGCCTTACTCCCTGAAGAAGATCCTGCATTTGCGCGGGCGATTGTTGTCTCTCGCGTCGCTCCAGGAGATTGCATCACCTCGCCCGACACCGCAGAACAATATCTCTACATCCTGGTAAGCGGTCGGGTCCAGCTTATTGTCATGAATAAGGAAGGGCGCAGTCTGGTCACCGCCTACCTGGACCCCGGCGCCATCTTTGGAGAGGATGCATTGCTTGATCTTGGTGAGAAATCACAGGTCTATGCACAGGCGGTGGAACCTTGCACGGTCTGGCGTCTGACGCCGGAGCAGGCAAAGATCTTCAGCCTTCAGCACCCGGTGCTGGGTCTAAGCCTGTTGCTCACCTTCGGGCGGAGGTTGGCGCAGGTTGAGAATCGCCTGGAAGATGTCGCTTACAAACGCCTGCCAGAACGCCTAGCCGGCGAGCTACTGCGGCAAAGTCTCTACCAGGAGAATAGACAGGTTCGAGTTAGCCACCAGTCTTTGGCTGACACCCTTGGCACCTACCGGGAGACCATCAGCGCCATCTTGCGTGACTTCAAGCGCGATCAGTGGGTCGATCTCGGATATCGCCGGATTACCATCAAGGATCCTGATGCGATGTTGAAGTTGGCCGGTGAGGTCCACGCCTGAAAGAACCTTGACCGGTTCACGGTCGCAGGGTGGCGCGCAGTCGGTTGGGAAAGAGCAACAGGTCGAGCGCGTCGAGAATATTCGGGATATACACATCGGCTGCAGAAATGGCGCTGGGGGCAGCCCCCTCTGCGCCATTCACGGCAATGCCCAGCGCCGCTGCGCGCAGCATAGCTGCATCATTGGCGCCATTCCCCACCGCCACGACCGAACCCGACTCTAATTTTTGCACGAAAACTTCTTTCTGCTTCCCACCTGGCCCCGGTCCAAGTTGGGTGAATTGAATCCCCAGTTCCTGGGCGACAGTTGCAGCTCCGCCGTGGGTGTTGGCAGTGAGCAGGTAAATGTGTAATTGCTGCGCAAGGGTGGTGATGCGGTCGGCAACGCCGGGGATGAGTACGCCATCCACCGCCAGCGTGCCATTGAGGTCGAGCACCAGGTTTTCAAGTTGGAGATTAGGGGCGTAGGGGATATCGATTTTTATCATGATAGTCAAATGTAGTGGAGGGCTGTGGCTTGTTTACGCAGCTTTGCCCGGAAATCGGGGTGGGCGATGCCGATAAGCGCTTCGACCCGCTGGCGAATGGTTTTGCCGTAAAGGTCGGCCACACCATATTCGGTGACGACGTAATGCACATCGTTCCGGCTTGTGACAACGCCTGCGCCGGATTTGAGCGCAGGCACAATGCGGGAAAGCGTTCCGTTTCTTGCTGTCGATGGAATGGCAATGATGGGTTTGCCACCCTTGCTGCGGGCTGCGCCGCGCACAAAATCCACTTGGCCGCCAACGCCGCTGTACAGAAAATGCCCCATGGAATCGGCGCAAACCTGACCGGTCAGGTCCACCTCGATGGCGGAGTTAATCGAGACCATGTTGTCATTTTGGGCGATCACAAATGGGTCATTGACATAATCTTGGGGGTGAAACTCCACCATGGCGTTGTCATGGACGAAATTGTAGAGTCGCTGTGAACCGAGGATCATGCCGCAGATGATCTTGCCGGGATGCAGAGTCTTGCGTTCATTGGTCACCACGCCCATTTCCACCAGGTCCACGACGCCATCGGAGAACAGTTCGGTGTGAATGCCCAGGTCTCGTTTGTCCGAAAGATAGTGGAGTACGCCATCGGGGATAGCGCCAATGCCCAGTTGCAGGGTGGCGCCATCCGGGATCATCTCGGCCACATGCGCGCCGATCGCTTTCTCCAGTTCGCCGGGCTCGCCCTGCACCAATTCGATCAGGGGATAATCCACAGGAACGACATGCGCCAGCTTGGAGACATGGATAAAACTGTCGCCTAACGTGCGGGGCATGCGTTCGTTGACCTCGGCGATGATGAGCGCGGGACGCTTGGCCGCCGGTTTCGTGACACCCACTTCCACGCCGTAGGAGCAGAATCCGTGCTCGTCGGGCGGCGACAGATGCACCAGACTGACATCCAGGGGGATGACGCCTTGTTTGAAAAGCCTGGGCACTTCGCCCAGGAAGACCGGTGTGAAATCGGCCCGACCATCGTTGACAGCCTGCCGCACATTCGGGCCGATGAACATGGCGTTCACCCGGATCTTGCCTTCCAGGTCGGGGGACACGTAATCTGCATCGCCCAGGGTCAACAATTGGTTGATGGTCAACCCCTGGACATCGCCGGCGCGGGCCCGCTGCACCAGCGCCTCCAGAAGCCTGGTGGGGATCGAGCAATTGCCGGTGAGAAAAAGATTGACATTGTCCGGGATCGAGCGCACAGCCTGCTCTGCTGTCGTGATCTTGGATTCGTAGATGCGCGTCCAGGCGTTCATGCCACAGCTCCCCGCCGCAAATCAGCGATCAAACCGGGATGTACGACCTCGCCATCACGGATGTTGACGCCGCACGCCAGTTCGGGGAAGGACTGCAAGGCTGCATCCAGGCCCTGGTTGGCAATGGCCAGAACGATAGGGCAGCGTGGCGTAGGTCAGGGCATGGCTGGCCGTGCGTCCCACAATGCTGGTGATGTTGGGCACGCAGTAGTGGATGACGCCTTCATCGACGAAGGTGGGATTAGCGTGGGTGGTGGGCCGGCTGGTCTCGGCGCAACCGCCCTGATCGATGCTGATATCGACAAACAAACTGCGAGAGCGCATGGTCCGCATCAGTTCTCGTGAAATCAGGACTGGGGTATGTTGGCCCGGCACATGCACGGCGGCGATCACGGCATCTGCGAAACGCAGCGCTTTTCGCAAATTATAGTCGGTGGCGGCCATGGTCACGCCCCGCCCGTCAAGCAGATGGTCCACCCGTTCCAGAGCCTCGCGGATTGATGTCCAGGACGTAGACGGATGCCCGATTTCCGACAAAGGCCAGGGCGGCCTCTGTGCCAAACGTCCCCGCACCGAGGATGACGACTTCGGCAGGAGGGACGGTGGGACATCCGCCCAGCATCACACCCCGACCACCCTCATTGCTCTGCAAATAGCGCCCCACGATCTGGGGGATGAGGCGACCGGCAACAGTGCTCATGCTGTGCAGAACCGGCAGGTAGCCATCTGGGCGCTGCACAGTCTCCCAGCCGATGGCGCAAACGCCCTGTTCGCGCAAAATCTGGATCTTGTCATGCCTTCCCGCCGCCAGATGCAGGAATCCCAGCAGGATCTGGTTGCTGTGCGACAGTTCGAGGTCCTCGACCGTGGGGCGGGAGACCTTCAGCACCAATTGGCCGCGGGCGAAGGCTTCTTCATCACTATACACGATGTGCGCCCCCGCCTGGCGGTACGCTTCATCCTGGAAACCCGCGCCGACGCCAGCGCCACTTTCCACGTACAGGCGATGTCCCGCCTGGGTCAGGGCTTCGACGCCGGCAGGCGCCAGAGCCACCCGATATTCGTCTCGCCTTCTTTCTCGGGGGATGCTGATATCAATCGGCATTGTTCCGCCTCCTTGATCGTGCTGCGTGTTGCGTGTTCCGTTTTTTGTCCACGCAACACGCATTTGTGGTCCCTCCCATTATTCCATATCCCCTACCGGTTGGCTATGATCTAGAACAGGATAGGTGCATTTCAGTTTTTCGCCAGACCTCCCGGAGGAGGGATTAGGATATTGTGATAGCGAAGACCTTTGCCCCCTCCTCCGGGAAGTCGAGGTATCTCGCCGAAATTGTGAAACGCACTCAACAGGATAGCCCGAAATTGTGGCAAATGCGCCTGCCAATCACCCGGCGCAACGGCTTACAAAAATTGTCATGTCGAACGAATGTGAGACATCCCCCCGCCAATCTGCGCAGATGCATCATGCAGGGAATTTCTCCTCCCGCTGGTCGTCGAAATGACGTATTTTAGGCAACCAAACGCACCTGCACATCTTCACCGCCATCAGCCGTTGGTATTTTGTAAACGTAAAAGAAATCGGGTTGATTCAGTGTCAGACCAAACAGGTGGGGGGTATCAGAAACCATGTCGAGATCAGACAATTGGTCGGGATGCACCCAGAGGGGTTCGCCTTCGTCGCTAGGGATTAACGCTGCATTTGTCGCCTCGCCCTGATAGATGAAGACCAGGATGCCAGAACCGGGTAGCCCGGTTTCCGCCACGATCATGCCACGCAGTTGCAGTGTCTCGACCTGTATGCCTGTTTCCTCGAACAGCTCGCGTCGCCCCGCCTCGTGTGGGTCCTCACCCAGCTCGACATGGCCCCCTGGCGCATTGTATTTGCCCGGCCACAGTTTCTTGTGTTGCGCCCGACGAATAAGCAGCACATCATCACCGTGCGTGATGATCAGCAACACGCGGGGGATGAACTGATATCGGCCGGGATCAGCGCCGTAGGCGGGTTTCATAGGCCGTTCAAACAAAGCGAACTGTGTTTGTCATTTCTTTGATTGAGACCGAACCCAAAAGTGTCAAAACCCTTCGCAACAACTCACCTTTTTCCAGATGTGGAGCAGCGATGACTCCATAGAATTTAACACCCCCCGTAAAGTATCTTTTCGCGATACTCACAAAATCACCGATGTTGTGCGTAAGGATAGCTCTACCCTGGGAAACGGCAAAAGCCATTTGTTCTTCATCAGACAACCCCGTTCGGCCAAGTTCGTGAACTGAAACAGCGTCATAACCTCTCTGCCGTAACGTTGCGGCGAGCCCTAGCCACACATCCTCGTCTAAGAGTAGCGAAATCTTTGTGCGAGACATTTCAGTTTTCGCCTAGAAACTTACTTGATTCCGCTTCTCCCATTTCGTGAATGAGGCGCACACGCCATGCTTCTGGTGAGTTCCGTTCCATCATGCTATCGACTTCTTGGCGGTGATCCTCGTAATAGCTAAGAGCATCGTATACTTCTGTAAGTTTCAGGTGTGGCAAGATATCATCAGCGATCTCTTTGGGACTGTATCCTACTCGGAAATATCCTACAATCGTATCCACACCTGTACGAGTGCCTCTGATAACAGGACGCGCATCACCTGCCCCTCTCACAGTCTCAACATACGGGTGCTGAGGTTCCAGTTGGGAACTCAGCACGTCGATGACAAATCTCTCAGGAGAAATGCTATTTTCTTGAGCGCGTTTTACGACGCGTTCAAAAAGAGGTTCTGGCAACGTGATTATCGTTTCCATAGATTTGATGAGACCATAGCAGGTTGTAGAAGGCTTAGCAGTTATTTGGGATCGGAGATTAATAATGGTATCAAAAGAGATTATAGCAGTTCCATACATACCCCACCTAATCGCCCCTCGAAAGCAGCTCAGCGCCTTAATATGCTGTGAGACTCGATCCAGAGGGAAATCTCTTTGACATGTGGCTTGGAGATTGTCACATGAAGGGTGAACGATTCTAATTCTTGATTTGTCACCATCAAGATATGGTTGTTTTGTAGCAAAAAAACGCCTGCCGCAGCTATCCCGGTGCGTTTATTTCCATCCACGAAAGGATGGTTGCGGATGATTGAATCCATTAGCGCAGCGGCCTTGGAAAAGAGGTCAGGATACAAATCCTTGCCGTCAAACGTCGCTCGTGGACGCATCGTTGCTGACTCAAGCAGCCCCACATCCCGCACACCGTGACTGCCCCCCGTTTCCTCTATCAGACGAGCATGCAGAAATAGTATCTGCTCAACCGTCAGAAAAACCGTCACTTGGCCAACGCTTCCAGAGCAGGTCGATATTGTTCGATGAACTCTGCTACCTGGGTTGCAAAGGTCTCGTCGACGCCAGGAAGGTCGTTTTCTGGCACAGGACTAATGACGATCTGACGATGCGAACGATCCAAAGTCAGTTCAACCTCCGCTCCTTCACTTAGAGATAGATAGTCTTGCATGTCTTTTGGAATTGATACGACGATGCTATTTCCGGTTTTGAAGAGTTTTCGGGTCACATTTACCTCCACCTTACGCAATTGATTCATACCGTGCTTACGCTGTAAGTATAGTTTCTGTTTACCAGGAATGCAACTGCACCCAGCCACTGTCAAAGACTGTCGCATTTCGTCGATTTGCGGCATAATACCGAGCTCAGATAACACACTGCGTCATAGACATCAATCCCACCAGAGGAGCGAGCGATGCTATTTCTGAACCCCAAGGACTACGGCTGGGAGACGCTGGACGAAGATTCACGCGCCCTCATGCTCAAGACGATCGACTTCTTTGAGCAGAAAGGCAAAGCTCGGCTGAAGCATGACGACCGGGAGCGGGTGTGGTATGCGGATTTCCTGGCCTTCGTGAAGGAGAATCAGGTATTCGCCACGCTCATAACCCCAGCAGAATACGGCGCTGGGGATGCTCGCTGGGACACCTGGCGAAATTGCGCTTTCAACGAGATCCTGGCATTCTACGGTTTGCATTACTGGTACGCCTGGCAGGTTACGATGTTGGGGCTGGGACCCATTTGGATGAGTGATAATGAAGCCGTGAAAGACCGTACTGCCCAACTGCTGCAAGATGGCGCAATTTTCGCCTTCGGATTGTCGGAAAGGGACCACGGCGCCGATATCTATTCGACCGAAATGTCCTTGACGCCTCAACCTGAAGGCGGTTACCTCGCCAATGGCAGCAAATACTACATCGGTAACGCCAACGAAGCAGCCATTGTCTCGACCTTCGGCAAGATGGCGGACAGCGGCGATTACGTGTTCTTCGCTGTGGACTCTCAACGTCCGTGGTACGATCTCGTCCAAAACGTGGTGAATGTGCAATCGTACGTGGCGGAATACGCCCTACACGACTATCCGGTCAGCGAAGCTGACATCCTCGCACAGGGCAAACAAGCCTGGAACAATGCCCTGAACACGATCAATGTCTGCAAATACAACCTCGGCTGGGCTTCGATCGGCATTTGCTCACACGCCTTTTACGAGGCCATCAACCATGCTGCGAATCGCCATCTGTACAACATGGTGGTCACCGATTTCCCGCATGTCAAGCAGATGTTCACGGATGCCTATGCACGCTTGACGGCGATGAAGTTGTTCGCGATGCGCGCCTTCTGATTACATGCGCTCGGCCTCAGATGATGATCGACGCTACCTTCTCTACAACCCGATGGTGAAGATGAAGGTGACGACCGAGGGGGAGCGCGTCATCAATCTATTGTGGGATGTGATCGCCGCCAAGGGCTTTGAAAAGGACACCTATTTCGAGATGGCGGCTCGTGACATTCGGGCTTTGCCCAAACTGGAAGGTACGGTGCATGTCAACATCGCCCTTATCGTCAAGTTCATGCCGAATTTCTTCTTTTCCCCAGCCGAATACCCACCTGTGCGGCAGCGCACCGATGCAGTCGATGACGCCTATCTCTTCCATCAGGCTCCGGCTCGGGGACTTGGTTCAATCCGTTTCCACGACTACAACCTGGCCTACAACGGTGTCGATCTCCCCAACGTGCGCCTCTTCCAGGAACAGATCGAGACGTTCAAGCGCTTGCTCGCCACTGCCACGCCCACAGCCGAACAGCAAAAGGATATCGACTACCTTCTGTCTCTTGGCGAACTGTTCGCCCTTGTGGTTTATGGCCAACTCATCCTCGAAGCTGCGCCCATGCACGGCGTCGCTGCCGATACCATCGACCAGATATTCGATTTCATGGTGCGGGATTTCTCAGGCCACGCCCTGACTTTGTACAGCAAGCCCACCAGCACGGAAGCGCAAATGGCGCTGTGCCAACAGATGCTCCGCCGTCCGGTAGTTGATCATGAGCGATACATGCGTGTTTGGCAGGCGGTTTCTGAACTGAATGGACGTTATGAGATGAATCCTTGACGATTCAATACCCCGTCTTTCGTGGCCGGTACTGGATAGCCTCGGCAATGTGCGTTGATTCGATGTCGTCGATGCCAGCCAGATCGGCGATGGTGCGGGCGAGTTTGAGGACACGGTGGTAGGCGCGGGCGCTGAGGTGCAACTGGCGCATGGCTGCACCGATGAGATGGTGGCCGGTTTCATCGAGCGGGCAGAATTCACGCACCTCGGTGGGGCCCATGTCGGCATTGCAGGCCACATGAGACAGGTTGGAGAAACGGGCTTGCTGTCGCTGCCGGGCTCGCTCCACCCGCTCCCGCACCGATTCCGACGATTCGCTGAGCGCGCCGGAAGTGAGTTTGTCGAAATCAACGCGCGGCACTTGCGCATGGATGTCGATCCGATCCAGCAACGGGCCAGAGATGCGCTTCTGGTAGTTTTGCACTGCGCCATTTGAGCAGGTGCAGGCGCGCTGGTTGTCGCCGAAATAGCCGCAGGGACAGGGGCACTTGCAATTGGACACTCACAGTGACGTATGATCTGCAAGAATCGAAGATTTTCAAGACGGCAGTTACTCCCTGGGCGACGCAGGAATAGATGAAACAGGCTTGAGTGTAGGAATCAGCACGGCTCCGCTACACGACACCCC
>CAVOYG010000002.1:0-93343 GCA_963700615.1 uncultured Chloroflexia bacterium
TTCACTCTAATTTGCCTCCGAATTATCCTCAGTCGATAGAGCTGTTTCCCTTCTTTCCCTGAATCATCCTGCCATAAAGCGCCTCCATTACATCGATGTGAGCTTCGATTCTAAACTGCTTCGAAAGTGTGAGGCTGTTCTTTGAAAATGAGGCGCGCAGCCCCACGTTGCCAAGCAAATGCCTTGTAAAATCTGCAAGCTCAACATCTGTATCTGCCAGATAGCCGTTAATCTCATGCTCCACCAAATCCGTTGTGCTCCCGTGGCGACGAGCGGCGATAGGCAGACCGCTCATCGCCGCCTCGATCAGGGTGAGAGGATGCACTTCGCTTAACGAGGCGGTGACAAACACATCGGCCAAGGCGTAGATGGCGGGCATTTCTGACCATTCCCTGTAACCGGCCAGGATGATCTGTTCCCGAACATTTTGCTCCGCCACGGCCTCGGCCAGCCGGCGATGCCAGGGGCCGCTGCCTACCAGGAGCAGTTTAGTGTCGGGATGCTCCCGCAGTAACGGCAACAGCGCCTCCAGCAGCGCCCATGTCCGCTTTTCCGGCGCTAATCTGCCCACATTGAGGATGACCTTGTCGGTCGGCCTGATGCCAAAGCAACAACACAACCTTCGCTTGTCGCTGTCATTCGAATTCTGAGGGCAAAAGAGCGCCCGCTCAGCGCCATTTGCAATGACAATGCTGTCGACTTCCAGGTTCAGCGTTTGGAAATAGTCCTGAGCATGAGGGGCGGGGCAGACCAGGATGTCGTAGTTGCTCAGGAATTGTTTCCAAAACCAGCGCACCGCCCGCGGCGGAATCATTGTCCCTAGCGGCAGATAGTGCAGATAGGCTTCGTAGTGGGTGTGCGCCGTGTGGGTAAGCGGCAGGCCGAATTTCTGCGCTGCGCGCTTGCCCGATCGGCCCAACGAGAACTCGGTGTGGGTGTGGATCAGGTCGAGTTTCTGATCCCGCACAATTTGCTGCACCCACCCCTGCCGTACAATTCCTAACCTTGTCTCGATGCTTCTGTTGAACGGCAGTGAGGGAAAGCGATACACGTCCGCCTCGGCCTCGTCGTAGCCCGGATAGGCCGCCGTGACGATGATAACGCTATGCCCGCGCCGCTCCAAACCCTCGCTTAGTTGCAGGATCGAAGTGGTGACGCCATTTTTTGTGGGCAGATAGCAGTCGGAAAAGATGCCGATGTTCAACCTGCTACCTGCCACACGCTGCCCGTTCTATCGAACCAATTTACTGCGTTCGAACTCTGTGCCTGTAGCCAGCGCCACGCACTTGTAGCCGCCATCATAAATACCGATGCTCTTGTTTTTGACGATGCAATCGCAGAACATTTCCATCAAATCGGTTTCGTGCGCCAGCAAATCGATGGCCTGCAAAGTCTGGGGGATGGTGCGCACTTCCACCGTGCCGTCGCCCAATTCCGCCCCGCGGATCGCGCCCCACATCTCGTGTCCGCCCACGCGCTCGTTGAAAATCTTGGGCACGGGATAAAATGCCAACTCGCTGGGCTTGGTGATCATGACATCGATCACGCGCATCAGGTAATTGCTGGCATAGACGGCATGGAAAATATTGTCGTGTAGGAAAATATGCAGCCCTTGCGCTGGCCCACTTCTGATCTCATCCGTGAACATCCCGCGTATCCTCCCAGGTGAAATGCGTTTGGATCATGTCCTCGTAGCCGCGCAGTTCCTCTTCCAGCCACGTCCAGTTATCGGCGTGATCGCCCAGATTGACGAACAGAGCGACTTCTCCGGCCTTGATCTTGGGAATGCAATGGTCGATCACGGCCTTGAACAGCTCGCGCTGCGCCCCGGCCCCGCCCATCGTGATCATAAATCGCCGCGGCTCGTTGTTTTTCATGCGTTGCAGGCGGGCGGCGCAATCCACCTCAATGTTCTCCACCAGTTCGTGATCGACATGATGACCAGTGTAGTACAGGGCATCGGGCGGGACCGGATTCATGATCTTGTTCTTCTCGTCAAACCCGCGCATGGCCCGGAAGCCGTAATAGCCCGACGGCGATTGCACGCCATGTTTTGCGCCCTCGGTCAGCTGAAACGCCATCGGCCAGTTGTCGAACATCATATCGACGACATTGGTCATGCCGCCCGCCACCGCGCCCATGCAGTTCCACATGTGGGCGGTAAGGATGGGCATTTCGGACGGCAGGGCCTCGTGCAGGTTCTTGAAGAGTTCGCTCATCTGATAATCTTTGACATTGGTCTTCAAAAAGCGCCAGGGCCAGCCCACGATCCAATTATTGAGCAGCCAGCCCAAACCCGGTAGAGTTGGCTCGCCCGTTGTCACTGATTCCCAAATATATTGATTGAAGAAACTGCTGCGCTGTGAGGTGCGTGACCAACGGCTGTACCAGGTATTGCACCAGTTAATGACGTCAGTGGTGATGCCGGGGATAGCCAGCAGGTCGAGCCAGTAGGGGGTATAGCCCATCGCCTTGGCGCACGAGGCTCCGGCCATAGCGATGCGATAATGTCCGAAACCCATGCGGATTGTGCTGATGATTACCGCATTTTCTTGCGTAATCGGCTGGCCGTGATCACCCCGCACGATGTTTTTGAGGCCGAAAATATCGCCTAGGTACTCGTTGTCTTCGAGACTCAACGTGTAGCGTTCATTCGGATCATAGCCGAACTTGTTGATGAACATGCGCTGCCATTTTTCGGTTTTTCTAGAATCCGATTCGCTCAGAGCATTACCATAGACGATGAACCGTCCGTTTTCTTTCTTCATTTGTTGGCTCCAATGTCGGGATTTTGATGCTCAGATGATGAATTCCCAGGATACTACCATCAGGCGGGTAAGGAGGGCAAGGGCAATGTCGCCTCCCCTGCTTCCCATCGATTTTCTACCCCTTAACGCCGCTGCTTGTCGAACTTTCGACAAAGAAGCGTTGGCCGAGGATGTAAATGAGGAGGGGCGGGAGGATGGCGATGGATGCGCCGGCCAGCACCAGGTTGGGACTGTCGGCGGCGCGTCCGCCCAGCACATTCAGCGACAGCGTGAGCACGCGACTCTCGGCGTTACCGGTGTTGATCACCACCAGCGGCCAGAAGAAGCTGTTCCAGGCATAGAGGAAGGTAAAGGTGGCGAGCGTGGCAAGGGCCGGGGTGCTGGCGGGCAGGAAGATACGCCACAAAATTTGGAAGCGGTTAGCGCCGTCCAACACGGCCGCTTCTTCGATTTCCAAGGGGATGGTGATGAAGAATTGGCGCATGAGGAAGGTTCCGTAGGCCGTGAAGATCCAGGGCAGGGTGAGCGCCGCCAGCGTGTCCACCCAGCCGATTTGCACCATAAGCTGGTACAGTGGCGTGATTAGCACGACGAATGGGATCATGATGGTGCCCAGATAGACGAGGAAGAGTTGGTTACGGCCGGGAAAGCGCAGGCGGGCGAAGGCATAGCCGCCCAAAACCGAGGTGGTGAGCTGGCCTAACACGACGATAATCGTGACCAGTGCGGTGTTGGACAGGCTGCGATCCATGCCGTGCAGCGAGACTACATCCGTATAGTTTTCGGGGTGGGCCGTCAGGCGGTCAACGGGTTCGCTGAGACGCAGGTTTTGCAGTAGGGTGTGGTCAAGTTGGTCGGGGTCAGCAAAGCGGCCGAGAGCGGTGCGACGCACCTGCACCATAGGCATGGTCTGGCCGTCGACCTCGATGTCGAACAGGGGCTGTTCTTCGCCGTCAATGAGCGCGGTCTGGGGATTGCCTTCTCCGCCGGTGGGTGCGACCAGGGCCAGTTCACGAATGTTTTCCTGGGTCAGGTCATTTGCGGGAGCGAAGACACCCACGCTCACGTTCTTTTCGATGAGCACGAATTCTCGCTCGACGCCGGCA
Source organism: uncultured Chloroflexia bacterium (assembly GCA_963700615.1). Taxonomy (GTDB): domain Bacteria; phylum Chloroflexota; class Anaerolineae; order J102; family J102; genus DUEF01. Next base: position 3,875 of record CAVOYG010000002.1, read on the forward strand.
TCGTCGACAAAGTAGAGGGGCAAAGGCTCGTCGTAGCCGACGACTTCTGTTTCTAAGGATTCGCGCGGCAGCAAGCGCGGGGGAAAACGAAAGGTGTCGCTCGCCGATTTGAGCGAGGTGGTGAACATGACCAGGAAGGGGAAGATCATGACGAAGGCGAATATGCTCAGGATCAGGTAGATCGAGAGGTTTTTAAGGATATTGGTCCAACGCATCGATTTTGTCATTTCATATCCTCTTTTATCCTAAGCGGCGTCGCTATCGGCGCGTTGGCGCTTGAACTGGAACAGAGTCAGGCCAAAGATGAGTAGGAATAGAACCCAGGCGATGGCCGAGGCGTAGCCTTGGCGGAATTCCCTGAATCCATTTTGGTAAAGATAAAGGACGATGGTGGTGGTAGAAGTGCCTGGACCGCCGGGGGGCGTGGTGAGCACGAACACCTGATCGAACAACTGCATGGCCTGGATGGTGGTGGTGGTGAGGACAAAGAAAGTGGTGGGGCCCAGAAGGGGGACGGTGATACGCAAGAATCTGGCTACAGGGCCGGCGCCATCGACCGTGGCGGCCTCGTAAAGCGACTTGGGGATGCCCTGTAATCCGGCCAGGAAGAGCACGGTGTTGAATCCCAACCACTGCCAGGCGGCGATGATGACGACGGCGAGCAAGGCCACACGCGTGTCGGAGAGCCAGCCGATGGCGGGATCGGCGAGGAGTTCGGCTCCTGCCAGGCCGTTGATAAAGTCGACGAAGCTGGTGATGGCGAAGTTGATCCAGCCGACCGTGGAGTTGTAAAGCCAGCGCCAAATCAGGGCCACGCCGACGACGGCGGCGATGGTGGGAACGAAGTAGATGGCGCGGAAGACGGTCATACCCCGGATTTTAGAATTGAGCACGTTGGCCAGCAACAAGGCGGGGAACACACTAAAGGGGACGGACAGCAGGACGAACACGAGCGTATTACGTAACGCTGTCCAAAAGAGTTTGTCTTGCGCTCCCACCAGGATGTGGTTCCCGAACAAGTTCAGGCGTGTAAGTTCGTCGAAGCGAGTGATGTCTATGACTTCGCGTGCGAGTTGGGTGGGCGATTGTAGGTTGGCAAAGGTGAGGCTGAAGATTTCCTTGTAGTTCGCTAGTCCTATCCAGTTTCGCGTGCCGAAGGCGTCCCAGTCGGTGAAGCTGACGTAGAGAGAGAGCAGGAGGGGCCCAGCAAAAAATAGGAGAAATCCCAGCAGGTTGGGCGAGAGGAAGAGCAGTCCGTAGAGCATTTCCTCGTCAGAGCTTTTTGCGCCGAGGGCGACAGCAGTTTCTGGCCGCCAGGCCAACCACATAGCAACGCCCAAAACCACCAGCATCAGCGTCAGAACAAAGGGTAGGACGGAATCGAAGCGAGAGATGAGGCTCTGCAAACCGGAAAGGATTCCGACTGCATAGAGGAAAAAGAGTGCGCCGATGATAGCGATGTATTTGCCGGCTCGACTGAAGAAACGGGCCCGCTCCGGGTAGTCCTCAAAGCGATCTGCCTGGGAGCCGACCAGATAGCCGAGGACGATGAGGATCAGGAAGGGAACGCCCTTTCCAAAGGTGTTGGCCAGGGAATTGATGCCCAGATAGAAGTTGAAGGTTTGGAACCAGAGTAACAAGGTGGCGACAAAGACAAGATAATTGAGGATGAGCGAGATATTGCGGCCACGGCGATCGCGGCGTAGCAACAACAGGGCAGCGTAGGCGCTGGCTACGACCGCCAAGGCCAGGGCTACCATGGCAATGATGCGCGCCCAGTCGGGCAAGGCCACCACTCCTGTCGCAACCAGATAAACACTGGCTGCGGCAAGTAAGGTGAGCAGACCGTGCCAGAGCAATAAAAGCGTAAGATGGATGGAGTCGTTTCGTCCGGTAAGGGGTGCAGTGGCTGCGTTAGCCATATGCTTACCTCGATCGGGAGTTGGAGTGGTTCAAATGGCGAAGAATTTTGAGAGAGGCGGGGGCGATAACAACAACCCCCGCCTCAAACAACGCGTATCAGCGTTTAGAAAGCTTTGTTGGCTTCGTCACAGACGGAGTTGGCGAAGTCGTCGATGGTGGATTGGCCGGAGAGGAGGGAGGAGACGGCGGCGTCCATGACGGCGCCGAATTCAGGCCAGGAGCCTGCCCAAAGCGGACCTTCAGCGGTAGGGCTATTAGCAAGGCCGTCGAGGAAAGCCTGGTTGTTGGCCGGAGGCGTGAAGGTCAAGAAAGCATCTAGAGCTTCCTGAGAAACGCGACTGGGGATGTTAGCGCCGAGAGCTGCGACGGTTCCCTGTGTTTCGGCAGTGGTCAGGGCCTGCACCAGTTGCCATGCCTCTTCGGGATGCTCGGTGTTGGCGTTGACGACGTAGCCACCCCAGAAAAGCCAGTTGCCGGGGGTTCCGGTGGGGCCAGTGGGCAGGCCGACGACATCCCAGTCGAATTCGACAGTGCGAATGCCGGGAGTGGCCCAGCGGCCATTTTGGAACATGGCGACGTTACCGGCGCGGAAGGGTGGTTCAGAATCTTCGCCATAGGGAACGGCCACGCCGGAGGCGTAGAGGTCTTGGGCGAATGTGAGACCGGCGAGGGCTTCGGGGGTGTCGAGGGCACAGGCGGTGCGGTCGGCATTGAAGAAGTTGCCGCCAGCAGCATTAATCCAAACGCCGTAAGGGCCCCACCAGGCGGAGCCGCCATAACCGTGTACGTCAGTGCCGAGGGCGTCGACAGCTTCGGAGACTTCGAGGAACTTGTCCCAGGTCCATTCGCCATTGGCTTCGAGTTCGCGAGGATCGTCAGCGCCCGCCTCGGCGATCAGGTCGAGGTTGAGGTAGAGGGCGAAGGTGGAGACATCGCGGGGGAGACCCCAGAGGGTGGGGCCTGCCTGGCCGGATTCAGGATCGAAGGTGAGGTGAAACATGGGGCCGGGGTAGAAGTCGTCGTCGCTGTAATCGGCGGTGGCGTCGGCCAGGCTGCGGAGATCGTAGAGGAGGCCGCGTGTGGCGAAGTCGGCGACATCGGTACCCGGAATCCAGAAGACATCGGGAGCAGTGCCGGAAGCAAGCTCGGTCTTGAGGACGTCCTGGTAGCCGGCGGTTTCAGTACTGCCGGGCTCGTAAACGAGGGTGACGCCGGGTAGATCGACGCCATCGCTGATGCCCTGATAGAGATCTGCCTCTTCCTGGTTGTCGGGCCGCGTGCGCCAACGTAGCGAGACTTCTTCCATCGTGTCCGGTTCCGCCGCCGCGGGTTGTACGGTGAAAGCTTTGTTGGCTTCGTCACAGACGGAGTTGGCGAAGTCGTCGATGGTGGATTGGCCGGAGAGGAGGGAGGAGACGGCGGCGTCCATGACGGCGCCGAATTCAGGCCAGGAGCCTGCCCAAAGCGGACCTTCAGCGGTAGGGCTATTAGCAAGGCCGTCGAGGAAAGCCTGGTTGTTGGCCGGAGGCGTGAAGGTCAAGAAAGCATCTAGAGCTTCCTGAGAAACGCGACTGGGGATGTTAGCGCCGAGAGCTGCGACGGTTCCCTGTGTTTCGGCAGTGGTCAGGGCCTGCACCAGTTGCCATGCCTCTTCGGGATGCTCGGTGTTGGCGTTGACGACGTAGCCACCCCAGAAAAGCCAGTTGCCGGGGGTTCCGGTGGGGCCAGTGGGCAGGCCGACGACATCCCAGTCGAATTCGACAGTGCGAATGCCGGGAGTGGCCCAGCGGCCATTTTGGAACATGGCGACGTTACCGGCGCGGAAGGGTGGTTCAGAATCTTCGCCATAGGGAACGGCCACGCCGGAGGCGTAGAGGTCTTGGGCGAATGTGAGACCGGCGAGGGCTTCGGGGGTGTCGAGGGCACAGGCGGTGCGGTCGGCATTGAAGAAGTTGCCGCCAGCAGCATTAATCCAAACGCCGTAAGGGCCCCACCAGGCGGAGCCGCCATAACCGTGTACGTCAGTGCCGAGGGCGTCGACAGCTTCGGAGACTTCGAGGAACTTGTCCCAGGTCCATTCGCCATTGGCTTCGAGTTCGCGAGGATCGTCAGCGCCCGCCTCGGCGATCAGGTCGAGGTTGAGGTAGAGGGCGAAGGTGGAGACATCGCGCGGGAGACCCCAGAGGGTGGGGCCTGCCTGGCCGGATTCAGGATCGAAGGTGAGGTGAAACATGGGGCCGGGGTAGAAGTCGTCGTCGCTGTAATCGGCGGTGGCGTCGGCCAGGCTGCGGAGATCGTAGAGGAGGCCGCGTGTGGCGAAGTCGGCGACATCGGTACCCGGAATCCAGAAGACATCGGGAGCAGTGCCGGAAGCAAGCTCGGTCTTGAGGACGTCCTGGTAGCCGGCGGTTTCAGTACTGCCGGGCTCGTAGACGAGGGTGACGCCGGGCAGGTCGACGCCATCGCTGATGCCCTGATAGAGATCTGCCTCTTCCTGGTTGTCGGGCCGCGTGCGCCAACGTAGCGAGACTTCTTCCATCGTGTCCGGTTCCGCCGGTTCTTCAACGGCGGGTTCTTCGACAGCGGGTTCTTCAACGGCGGGTGCTGGTTCGTCAGTAGGAGCGGGGGTGTCTGTGCCGCCGCAGGCAGCAAGCACCAGGGCAAGCACTAAGACTAGCCCCAGCATGAGTGTGAATCGATAACGCTTCATTTGTGTTCTTCTCCTATGAGTTGAAGGGTGAGAGGGTGGAACTGAGTGGATGGTTGGGTGAGATTAATGCTTGCCGCCGCAAGAATCGCGGACAACGAGCAATGTCGGCAAGATGGCCGGCGGGACATGGTCGATCTTGTCTTCGATGAGGCCGAGCAATATGCGGATGGCGGTTTTTCCCATCTCGAAGGCGGGCTGGCGTACGGTCGTAAGCGCCGGATCGTACATGGCCGCGGCCGGAATATCGTCAAAGCCGATCACGGCAATATCGTCAGGTACACGAAAATCGGTACGTTTTAGTTTTCGGATAGCGCCGATGGCCATACGATCATTGAAGGCGAATATGGCGGTCGGCGGCTTATCCAGGGCCATCAAATTGGCGGCGGCATCTTCCCCACTTTGTTCTGTGAAATCGCCATGCCTGATCAACTCAGGCCGAAATTGGATAGATGCCTCGCTCAACCCTGTTCTGTACCCAGCCAGCCGTTCATCTAAAGCTGTGAGCGTGACTCCGGCGCTGATAATGCCAATCTCCCTGTGCCCCAAACCAAGCAGATGCCGCGTGGCCTGCAAAGCGCCGCCGCGGTCGTCTGCATGGACAAAATTACCACTAGTAGTATGATAACCCAGCGAGACGGTGGGGAACGTGCGTTGACGCAACAGCGACTCCGCTTCTTCCATCTGGTGCAGCCCTACGATGATGGCTCCGTCGATGTACTGTGTGTGCAGCAGGCGTTGCAAGCTGCTGGCTGCGCGTTCACCAACGCGGGCGGGGATCAACAGGATGTTGTAGTTGCGGTCCGCCGAAATCTCTTCGACCCCGCGCATGAAGGTGAGCAGATGAGGGTCGCTGAACAGATAGTCGGACGCATAGGGAAAGGCGAGTCCCAGAATATATGTACGCGCTTTGCTCAAGCCCCGCGCCGCCAAATTAGGAACGTATCCCATTTCATCAACGACAGCCAGTACTTTGTCCCGCGTTTTCTCGCTGACGTATGGTGTATTTGATAGCACCTTTGACACGGTGGCGGTTGACACCCCCGCTTTTTCGGCGACATCATAAATGGTAATCGGCACTGGCTTCGTCCTTGAGGCGGCCTGGATGGTTAAGCGGTTAACTATATCATCATAATAAAAGCGATTCTCAATAGGAAACCGCTTAACTATATGTATTATAAGCGACTAGACAGCCTTTGTCAAGAGGTTTTTTGAGGGGGTGATCGTAGCGAAAGGATAGGGTCAAATCAACCCCAGGAAGGGTGAGCTTGAGAAATGGGGGATAAGAGGGGAGCATAAGGCATTTCCATTCAAGCGGTGATTCTGCACGAGGAGGTGCGAAATGCAAGCAAACAGAAAGCAACAAGGTGGCCCTGCCAATGAATCAGAGGCCACCTTGTTTCAACATGCACAGATGGGTTGTCGACAGAGTCTGAATCTGTTGATGTCCCGTCACGAGGGTCTTATCCACACCGTGATTCATGAACAGTATTTGTATGGGCTACCGTATGAAGAGGCCCTACAAGCAGGTCGCAGCGCCTTGTGGCGAGCGATCCTGGGATATGAACCGACAGCGAGGGACGACATTTTCCACCTACGCTTGGGTTATCATTATGCGAGCGCTGTGGATGGAAGTCAAGCGAGTGCAGAAGGATAAGGCGTGGGTGGTTTTGGAAGAGAACTGGGATGATGAGAGCGCAAGCGCCTGGCAGAGAACATGAAAGGATGGAATTGAGAGCAATGATGATGGACATGGTTTCGCAATTGCCAGAGCGTCAGCAAAGGATCGTGTATGAGCGTTATGGCTGGGGAGGAGAGGAACCAGCCACCTATCGGGAAATCGGTGAGGGGTTAGGGATGAGCAAACAACGTGCGCATCAACTGCACCAGGAAGCGCTCCTGCGCTTGCGGCAGCCGGCGATGAGTTATGGTTTGCGAAGCCTGTGCGACCAACACCATTTGAGTGGCTATGAGGCCACAGCAGCTGAAACCGACCGCTGGCTACAGCGACGGGGAGGGCGACTGTCATGAGAACATCACAGACACCGTCCCAAACCCGCAGTCAGGATGCTGAATTCGTGGCGACATGCAGTTTTGCTGGTTTACGAGCATCGCTCCCCCTGCGATGGTCCACGCCATCCGAGACGCCCCCTTCCCCGAAGAAACACTATCGTTCCTGGTACACGTATCCCGGTTACGAGAAACTGAACGAGCTGGCGATCTGGGAAACCTTGCCTGAGTTTGAGTTGTTGCTGCACCTGGTGGATTTCAGCGGACTGCGTCCCGTCTTGGCGCAAAAGTTGGCTTGGCGGAGTGCCAGGGGACAGGTGCCCTTCGACCCTGTCTCCCTCTTTCTCTTGCAGGGGTGGCAACTGAACAATGGGTGGAATCGGGCGGAAACACTGCGGAAACTGGCCGATCCTCGCTATGCTGATTTGGCCCGCTCTTTTTGGTTTTCAGCCAGACCAGCATCCCACGGAAGGGGGACTGCGCTACTTCCTCACCACCCTGGGACACAACTCACCCTGTCCTGACCAGCCCCTCTATGAGGAGGAGAGCGGCAAGGGCTGGGTGCGCCAGCAACTGAACGACATCATCGTCCAATCGGTGGAGTTGATTCGGAAGACTGGTGTGCTCAGTCCCGACGCATGGGAGCAGGCGCAGGTTTGTCCAGATGGCATGCTACATGAGGCAGCTTCTCGCTTGCGCTGTGCCCTGCCAAGGCCAGTTGTTATGAAGCCACTTCGCCCCCGTCTCTGTCCCGCCCAGGAAAAGAGCAAGCAGGGGTGCGCTGTGACACCCTCGCCTGCGCCTGCGTTTGTCGTTTCGCCACCCCCGCGATGAGGAAGCTCGTTTCGTGGTTTACAAGGGGCACAACCAACCTGATGACAGCCCCAACAAAGCCAGCAACCCCAACAAACAGAAACCAGGACGGGGTCGTTTCGTCTACGGCTATCGCTCCCTGCCCCTGCTTCTGGTCGATCCCCAACGGCGCTTCAGTCTCATCCTGGCTGACGACTTCCGTCCCGCCAATGAACCCGAACCCCCGCCTGTGGCCGCACTGCTCACACAACTTCCTGAACTCTATCCCTCTCTCAACGTCGATGTCCTGGCCGGAGACGCCGCCTTCGGCGTCGATTCGATCCTCAGTATTGCCTACCAGGACCTGAAGGCTCGCCGTGTCCTGGACTTGCGTGCCCACAAAACGGACAAGGATCCCTACAACTGGCTCCTACGGGGATATGATGACAAAGGGCATCCCCTCTGTCCTTTCGGCTATTACCTCATTGCCAATGGCTATGACCCAAAGCGTCAACGTCGCAAGTATTTCTGCAATCGCTCGTGCTTGCAGGGGGCAGAACCGGTGCTCCCCCTCGACCCTGTGCCCCAACCTCCTCTCGCTTGCCCACACCTCAACTCCGGCAGCACCCACGGCCTCATCCGCAATGTGGGCCAGCGCTTTGCCGATCGCTCCATCCGCCTGGTGCGTGATGTCCGGGTCGGCAGTCCTGCCTGGAAACGACTATATCATCGCCCTCGCAATGCGTCCGAGGCACGCAATGCCACCTTTGAAGACTGGGGCCTGAAACGACTCCCCCTCTTTGGCCTCCCACGCAGCCGAGCCACCATCATGCTAGCCGATGTCTGGTGTAATCTCAACACCCTGGCCCGGCTCGTGCGCGAAGCCACCCTCGCCAAACCAACCTGACGGCGTACACCCACAATCCCATATCCCCCCTTGACCTCGCCTCACAACCGTGGTCCCTCTGCCCCTGCACGCCATTCGCCATCACCCCCCAACTATCGCCGCTCATCCTGCTGTTCTCCCTTTTATCCTGCTGTCTGCCCGTTTTCCCCAAAAACCACCGCCGGGCGAACCACCCTCAGCGCTTTTTCGACCCCTTTCGCTTCGTTTTCTGCTCGCCCTTGAGCTACTCAGACACCATCAACCCCATTTTTCAGCCTACACAACGCACTGGCACTGGTTACCGCTACGATCACCCTGAGGTAGTTTCGCCGGTTTTTGTGGAAATTGAAAAATGTGATGAACCCCTGACATCCACTGCTCTCGCCCACTGCAAGACAGTCAGATCCAGGAACTCATAACGTAGTTTAGCTTCATGGCAATCCTTCCCTAGTAAACGGCGTCTGCTTCAGGGTCGACACTGTTCAATACCCCGTCTTCCGTGGCCGGTACTGGATGGCCTCGGCGATATGAGATGATTCGATGCTATCAATGCCAGCCAGATCAGCGATGGTGCGGGCGAGTTTGAGCACACGGTGGTAGGCGCGAGCGCTGAGATGCAATTGGCGCATGGCCGCGCCGATGAGATGATGGCCGGTTTCATCGAGCGGGCAGAATTCACGCACTTCGGTGGGGCCCATGTCAGCATTGCACGCCACGTGGGGCAGGTTGGCGAAACGGTCTTGCTGCCGCTGCCGCGCCCGTTCCACCCGCTCCCGCACCGATTCCGAGGTTTCGCCACGGGCGCCGTCCGTGAGTTTGTCGTAATCGACGCGGGGAACCTGCACATGGATATCAATGCGATCGAGCAAGGGGCCAGAGATGCGTTTTTGATAATTCTGCACAACACCGTTGGAGCAGGTGCAGGCGCGCTGGTTATCGCCGTAGTAGCCGCAGGGACAGGGGTTCATGCTGCCCACGAACATGAAGTTGGTGGGAAAGGTGACGGAACCGGCGGCGCGCGAGAGCGTTATCTGCTTGTCTTCCAGCGGCTGGCGCAGCATTTCCAACATGCGGTTGCCGGACTCGGGCAGTTCGTCCAATAACAACCGTCAGTACCCATATGCACAAAGCGTTTCGTCTGGATACCACCGGCGATCATAATTCCCGTCTGGAAGATCACCATGAGAAGGTTGTAGATCAACGAGTAGCGTAAGGTGCACGCCAATTTTTGCTAACCCTGATCTTTTGATTATAGCCAAAGACTGCAAAATTCGCACCGCGTACCACCCCGCCATTGGCGGGTCGCCTTCATGCTAGGTTGGGCCGCATTTTCTTTTTTTCACGGGCCAGATTTCTTTGGTTGTTCGTAATCTTTTCACTTCTCTTCCAAGATAACTTCGTATTCTATCACAACCAATTCAATCTTCTCGCTCTCATATTCCAGTTCTGTTTTCCCTATCCGATATTTCGTAAGAAATAGTAGTTCGTCTAAATTAATAACCCGACTTAAGTATCCTTGCGCTTCAATATCTGCTTTCATCTGAGGGGGGCCTTCGGAGTTCATTGGTACTTCATAGGCACCACCTTTTTCACCCAAATATTGCAGAATTACTTCTCCTGAACCATCACTTTCCCATCCTGTTTCTCCATCATAATCGATAAATCCTTCAGGTATTTCGGTTCTTTCATCTTCTAAATGTACCCATACTTTCGCATTTGTGACAGGTTCATTTTCTATATTGAATATCTTTATATGGATCTCTGCCGCTGGTCGCGGCATGATCCATTCATGACCTTCATCAAAGCCATTGTCTGCTCCCAAACTATTGCAGCTTACTAATAGCATCATCAGGAGCTGAACTAGGATTATTTTCTGAATACCTTTTCTCATATCCATTTCTGTATTGTCTGCGGCCCAACCTTTTTTTCATCACAGGTCAGGCGAATCAGCTGTACAAAACGGTTGCTATTTGTGCATATTGCCAAATAATCGGCCATAAACACGTGCCCAGAGTTCAAGGCACAAGGAAGGGGGTATATCACTTGGCAACGGCATTTGCCAAGGCTTGATCTGCACCTATATCCCCTCTGCTTCCAAGTCTAAACTGTACGTCGTCAAAAGATATTGGACAGATTGGGCTCGGAAATAGAGAAGAGATTCGGACTCAAATTGCACGCTTGCAACGTCTTAGAAATCCATTTTTCAGTCTAAATGAATTCCCGCTGCACCACCATGATCCAAATCATACAACGCATCTGTTTGGCTGACTGGTTTAGGTGAACTCATCAAAAAAAGCACCCCACGATGGGCAAGTGATATCTCTCCAGGTCTGGGCCAGCGCCCGCCACCGATGAGCCCGGCATAAGAAATCGTGTGATGCGGCGCCCGAAAGGGTCGGGACCGCAACAAGGGGGTGTCGGCAGGCAACTGGTCGGCCACCGAGTAGATGCGGGTCACATCCAGGGCTTCTTCCTCGGTCATGCTGGGCAAAATGGTGGGGAGACAGCGCGTGATGAGCGTCTTGCCGGAGCCCGGCGGCCCGGAAAGTAACATGTTGTGGCCACCGGCTGCCGCCACTTCCAGCGCCCGTTTCACATGCTCCTGTCCCTTCACATCGGCCAAATCGACCGGATACTTGATCTCGGCCCTCTGTGCGTCCGAGCCCGATGGCTGGGGCGGAATCGGCACGACCCCAGAGAGGTGATTGACCAAATGCGCGAGATGATCGATAGGGATGACATCGATGCCTGTGATTAAGGCCGCTTCGGCGGCGTCCACCTCTGGCACGTACAACCGTTTGTAGCCCTGTCGCCGGGCGAAGCCCGCCATTGGCAGGATGCCGTTGACGTGGCGTACAGCTCCATCCAATGCCAATTCACCGATAAACATGGCATGTTCCAGCGCGTCGAGGGGGATTTGTTCTGTGGAGGCGAGCACGCCCACGGCGATAGGCAGGTCGTAGGCCGGACCACGTTTAGGGATGTCGGCGGGGGCCAGGTTGACGGTGTAGGTCCCCATCGGAAAACTGAGCCCGCTGTTGCGTATGGCAGCCCGCACCCGCACCCGAGATTCCTGCACAGCCGTATCGGGCAGCCCAACCATGATAAAATTGGCCACGCCCCCGCGTTTATCAACTTCGATTTCGATAACCTGACCATCCAGGCCAAGAATGGCGCAAGAATAGACTTTCGCTAGCATATTGGATGTAGTGAATGCTTATTGCTATGGATGGCGAGGTGTGGAAGCAGTATACCACGAGCGCCACAGACAGCAGAATCAGCGCGCCGGGCCGATGCAGTTGGTTCATGATCAATGGTTGCGCTACAATGACCGCCAGTTTTCGAGTTTGATCAGTGAAGCGATTATCGACACACTCAACCAATGCCAGTTTTTACCGTCGGGCAATCACGATGAGCGAAAGATCCAGCGCAAACACGCCGCGCAGATGGCGTCCTGTTTTTTCCCTGCTACTGATGTTGACAGGCGTCGGCCTGCTCGTCATCCTGGCCATCGCGCTTTGGCAGAGACGAGTCCGGCAACCTGCCACAAAGAGGGTTCCGCAACTGCTGATTGCGCCGCTTACGGTCGAAGGCTTGACCGAGGCGGAGGCGGCAGCCCGACTCGAACAGGGTCAGGACAACAGCCTCCAGCGACATTCCCGCCGCACCCGTCAAATGGTCATCCGGGATAGCATTTTCACCATCTTCAACCTGAATCTGGTGGGACTGGCATTTGTGCAGGCGTTGATGGGTAGATGGCTGGATGTTCTCATCTCGCTGGGCGTTATGCTAGCCAATGTCGGCGCGAACCTTTTTCAGGAGGAATTCGCTCGATACCGGCTGCGTGCTGTCGAGGAAGAGGCGCAAATCCAGGCGACGGTAGTCCGGGAAGGAAAAATCCGCAGCATCGATCCCAGCGAGATTGTCCTGGGAGATGTCGTGGCGGTCGGGCCTGGGGACGAGATTATGGTCGACGGCGTCATTGTGGGGGAAGGCAGTCTGTTCCTGGATGAGTCTTTGCTTAGCGGTGATAGCACGCACGTCCACAAAAAACCAGGCGATCAGGTTTATGCAGGCAGTATTTGCGCCAGTGGTCATGCCGTCCTGGAAGCGGAGAAAGTGGGTGACCAACGCCGCATTTCCGCACAACTGGAAGAGAAGAAAGACGCAAAGATTGAGTTGACGCCGATCGAACAGATCCTCAATCATGTTATGCGCACTGTTTTGGTCATCGTTATCGTCCTGGCTGCGTTGTTTATGATGCGATATTATCAACTCGATGCTTTCGCGCTACAAGACGCCTATCTCGATGCCATAAACGTAGTCTTTAATGTCGCACCGGCGGGTCTGTTTTTCATGGTAGTGCTGACCTATGTGGCCGCAACTGCTGATCTGGGCAAAATGGGAGCGCTGGTGCATGAATCCCGTTCTGTCGAATTCCTGGCGCAACTGAAGGTCCTTTGCATCGCTCAGGCGGGTATTCTTACTGGCGGTCGGGTTGAACTCCAACCTTTGGGTGACGACCTCCGTCCGTCCGGTGACCCACCGCCGTTGGCTGAATCTCGCATCCGTCAGGTATTGGGCGATTATGCTCGCAGCGGATCAACTCAAAATCTGATCACACGAGCGATGGCGGCTACTTTTGAAGGAAGCAAGCGTCCTGTGCAGGAGCAAGCGGCGAATTTCTCGGTTTACGGTTGGAGCGCTCTGGTATTCGATGAAGATGACTTGCGCGGCGTCTACGTTTTAGGGGATGCGTCTGTGTTGCAAGCGCAACTCGACAAACAGGGACAGGAACCAGAAGATGGGGCGGATGAGACGCTTATCCAGAATTTAGGCGGACGGGTTTCAGGCTTCGCTCGGCCATTCGGACGGTTGCTGCGAAGAAAGGATAAAGAGCCAGATAAAAAGGAGTCCACCGCTAAGGGTGTGGCTGGGACAAAACCTGCGGTCGGAGCCGAATTCAGAGCTGAGCAAGTGGTCGAGACCGATGCGACGGACAGGGTCAAGGAACAATCTCCGGCAGCAGTCGGTGTTGACAATGAACCAGGCGGCATGTTTGGGCGCTTGCGGCGACGCGTGAGTAAAATCGTGCGACGCACAGAGGTGGAGCCGGCTACGCCGGAGCACGCCGATGAGACGCCGGTTGAAGAAACCTTGATGACCTTCGCCTATTTGCCTGAGGTCACTTCCATCCAGTACAACGGACGGGATCCTGTTCTCCCGGCAAACCTAATCCCCCTCTGCCAACTCAGTTATCGGGAGCAGATTCGACCGGAGACCATCGAAGCTGTCAGAAGCTTTGCCGACCGTGGCGTTGAGATCAAGGTGTTCACCGCTGAGGCGCCAGATAAAATCGTCAATATGCTGGAACAGGCGGCGTATGGTAGAGAAAACGGGGCGCAGATCCCAACGATCACTGGCCCCGAACTGGCCGAATTGAGCCCGGACGACCTTGTGCAGACTGCGATGGATATCACGGTCTTTGGACGTATGCTCCCCAGCCAGATGGAGCAAATCGTGTGCGTATTGCAGGATGCAGGCCTGGCGGTCGGAGTCGTGGCAGATGGCGTTGGCGATCTTCCGGCGATGCGCCACGCACAAATCGCTATCTCTCAGCGCAGTGGTAGTCCCGCTGTGTTCACCCAGGCCGATATTGTGTTGATGGATGACTCGCCGGCGGTGCTGTCCCGTGTGGTTGATAAGGGCCAGCGTATCGTCAATGGCTTGCTGGATGTCCTGAAACTCTATCTCAATCAAATCCTCTATCTGTTGATACTCATCGTCGCCGTACCCCTCTTTACCGGCGGATTCCCTTATACATCGGCGGAGGGCGGCATGGTTGCTTTGGTGACGCTGACGATTCCGGCTGTGGGATTGTCGATCTGGGCGGGTACTGGCATCCCGCCCATTGCCAATTTGCGGCGATTGCTCGCGCATTTTGTGTTACCATCCTCTATCACCATGTCGCTGACGGCGCTAATCGTTTATCTGATATTTTTGGATCGTTATGGAACGGTGGTGTACGCTCAGATTGCCCTGAGCCACGCGTTGGTGGCGATGGGGCTGCTTCTGGTGCTGTTCATCAAACCTCCTTTGATTTTGACCTGGGGACGCATCCCCAAAGCGCGTCTAGGCGATCTGAGACCGACACTGGTTGTGATGTTCAGCGCGCTTGTATGGTTGGCGATCACTTATATCCCCCTCGCCCGACGATTGCTCAAGGTTGATCCACTTGAAACAATGATGGATTACGCGATTGTGGGTGTGGCGGCGCTGGCCTGGGCGTTTGGCGTGTCTTTCCTGTGGCGTGTCATTCCCCTTCAGAGCCGGATTCGAGCCCGGGTGTTAGGTACAGGGTGATGTGCATTTTTGGCGGGAATCCATTACTATACTGACATTCACAACCATACATTTACTCAGGAGAATCAAAGATGACTGAACTAACTCAGGATGATCTGCTTGAAGCTGCAGAAGTTGTGGCGATCGAAAGTGAAATTGAAGCCGAGATTGGCATACTTGATGTTGCAGATGGCCTGGATACGCTGGAAGTCGCTGCCGCAGTGGCAGATGTCAGCCGCGCCGCCCTCGCTGCCGGAGCCAGTGACATCACCCGTGGTGTCGATGCCATGATCGTTGCCGAGCGTGCAGCTGTGTTGAGCGAAGCCATTGCCGGCGCCGGCGTCGATGACATGGCTGAAGGCGCTGCTCTGTTGGCAGAGTCGGATGATATCGCTGTGCAGGCGGCTCTTGTCGGCTTCCTTAGCGAAGAAGACCTCGCCCTCGGTATGGAGCTTGCATCTATAGCTGGACAAATGCAGGCAGTTGGTGATGTTGTTGATATCCTGCAGATGCCGGTGCTGGCAATGTTTCTGGACGAAAAAAGCGATCAATTGCAGGGCTTGGCCGTTGACACGATCCTCCGCTTCAGTGCAACACGGGCGTTGGCAGCAGCCATTGGCGCTACAGGTTCGGATGTAGCCGCGCTGGGAATCAACGAAATGGCCGAGGGCTTGACCCGCCTTGCCGTGGCCGAGGGCATGGCCATCCGCAGTGAGGAACTGGCTGAAGCTGGCGCTGAGCTGGCTGCTGAAGGTCTGGTCGAAGCAGCAGCAGCGGCTGGATTACGTGACGCAGCCGGGGAACTGTTGGCAGAAGGTGTCGCTGAGATCGCTATGGGTGCTGAGGAACTCGGTGAAGCTGTGGCAATGGAAGGTGTGGCAGAAGCCCTGGTAGACGTAGCTTTGGAAAACGACGAAGAGGAATAAGGTATCACCTTTCAGGAACATAGTTTACGTTGTATTTAACGCCGCAGATAACAGCCCTCTTGGTTTGCAAGGGGGCTGTTTAAATTAGATGTATCTGATAGCCAGTTGGCGAGTACCAGCACTAATCGCTTAAAATCGTGTATTGCTCAGTCACGCAGGTAAAACGAAGGGTCTGGCGTTCCAACAGGGAGATTCTTCGCTCCCTCCGGTCACTCAGAATGACACTTTTTGTACCACTGCGTGACCCATAACTTTGTCGACATCATGCAACTGTGTCATTGCAGATCCGGCCAATCCACAGTTGCTGTAATTATAAGGAGATTCACCAATGGAAATTTGGAACAATGCTTCAACAGGCATGAAAGTGCTCATCGTCGTTGTCGTCGCTCTGGCGGTCATCGCTGTGATCTTTATTCTGTCCAATGCTTTTGGCGGTTCCCAGGAGCCGACAGTACCTGCAGCCCCTGCGGCCCCTGCGGCCACTGCAACGCCGATACCGACACCAAAACCATCAGCCCCCCCTGTGGCAGTTATCAGCGGACCCACCCAAGTGCAAGTTGGCCAACCAGTCACGCTGAGCGCAGCGGACTCCAAGCCAGCAGAGGGCAGCCAGATCGTTGGTTACCTGTGGGATTTAGGCGATGGCGCCCTGTCAACCAATGCCCAGGTATCGCACACTTACGCAGCGGAAGGACGTTATGATGTCAAATTGACGGTCACTGACAATAACAGTCTGGACAACAGCTCCAACATCAAGATGGAAGTGATAGCGGCGCCACAACAACCGACTCTGGAAGACCGGGATTGGATAAAAATGAACGTTCTGCAGGGCACAGAGATTACGGCAACTTTCCGCAAAGGGAAAGTTGCGGGTTCGGCTGGCTGCAATGATTATAGCGGTTCATACACAATGGATGGCGCTACGTTAAGCGTCGGTACTTTGGCAAGCGGGCGTAAGGCTTGTGATCAACCAATTATGGATCAGGAGACTGCCTATTTGACTGCTTTAGGTGCTGCAACAAGCTATCAAGTGCAGGGTGATAACCTGACCATCAGCACCACAGTGGGACAACTCCAGTACATCGCTGACTAAGTGACTGTCCAGAAATAGCCTCCGGGAGGTTGCCAGAACCATTGTGCTTAACTGGATTTTTGCGGCAACCTCCAGGAGGTCGAAATCTGGAAGTCATTTTTGGACGCTTCCTAAGCTTCAGCTAGTCGTCGCGCCGAGGAGGTCATCTTGAGCACAACCACCCTTAGACCGCAGAAGACAAAACGCACCTTCAAATCATTCTTCCCCATTCTTGAGTGGTTGCCCAAATACCAGTCTTCCTGGTTCCGGCCAGATCTCATTGCCGCCTTCACGCTCTGGGCGTTACTGGTGCCTGAAGCTATGGCCTATGCTGGTATCGCCGGTATGCCCCCTGAGACCGGCCTCTACGCAGCCCCGATTGCTCTACTTGGCTACGCCATCTTTGGCACTTCCAAACATCTGAATGTAGGGCCGAGTTCCACGGTGGCAGCATTGTCAATGAGCGTGGTTATTGGTTTTGCAGCGGTTGGTTCACAGGAATTTATAGCCCTCACGGTGATGCTGGCGCTGTTGACCGGTGTCTTAATGATACTGGGTGGGGTGTTTCGCCTGGGCGTGCTGGCTGATTTCCTCTCTCGCCCGGTGTTGGATGGTTTTGTAGTTGGCGTTGCCATTACCGTGGCTGTGGGACAGATCGACAAACTGGTGGGCTTCACACCTGCTAAGGCTAACTTCATCCCCGATCTGCTAGCCTTCATTTTCCATATTGGAGAGACAAATTGGCCTACTTTAGCCGTTGGTCTGATTTGTCTGGCGTTGCTTTTCCTCATGCACCGCTACACGCCCAAGCTTCCAGCAGCCCTCACGGTCATGGTTCTGTCCATCCTGGCCTCCTGGCTGCTTGATTTCGCGGGCATAGGGATTCACATCGTTGGTGAAATTCCCGCCGGGTTGCCTTCCTTCAGCCTGCCAGCCGCACTCGAACTGAAGTCCGTGATATCGCTCATGCCTGGCGCTGCCGCCATCGCCTTGGTGGCCTTCGCCGAATCGGTGGCTGTAGCCCGGAACTACGCCACCAGATACGGTTACAAAGTCAGTGCCGATCAGGAGATGATCGCAGCGGGTGTCGCCAACGCAGGCGCCGGCCTCAGCGGTGGATTTGTCGTCGATGGCAGCTTGTCCAAAACCGCTGCGGCAGTCGATGCCGGTGCAATGACGCAGATGGTGTCCATTATCGCCGGTGTCGCCGTAGTGATCACCGCCGCCTTCCTGACACCACTGTTCTACTATTTACCGGAGGCAACGCTGGCCGCCATCGTCATCCACGCTGTTTGGCGCTTGATCAACTATAAGAAAATCTCGCAGTACCGAAAGATCACGAATCTCGATTTCTGGACCGCTCTGGTAGCAGTAGTTGGCGTACTGGCTTTTGGTATCCTCCAGGGCATTTTGCTGGCCGTGTTCCTGGGCCTGCTCGGTCTTTTAATTGGCACTAAAAATCGTACGGCTTCCGTTCTGGGCAAAGTGCCGGGAGAAAATATCTTTCGCAGTCTCGAACGTTACCCCAATGGCGAGACCTATCCGGGTCTGCTGATCGTACGCTTTGATGGCTCGCTGTTTTTCGCCAATGCCCCCGATTTCGCCGATGAGATTCGTGAAGGCGTCACTTTGTACGAGTCTAAGGTCGTTTTGGTCGATGGCGAGTCCATTAACAACATTGATGCGACCGCCATTATCACCATAGGTGAACTCTACGATGAATTGCAGCGGCAGGAAATCGATTTGCGTTTCGCCTCCATGAGATCGAATGTGTTAGAGATCATGGGACGCACCGACATCATTGAAACCGTTGGTCCCGACCATATCTATATATCCATCCAGTCAGGGATAGATGTCTTTCTCGCTGAGCAAGGAGAATAACAATGCACCAGGATTTCAAGGGGTTGACGAATGGTTATTATCCACCACAGTAATGACCACATTTCCCGCTTTCTGCCCTGTTTCGACATATCTGTGAGCCTCGGCGGTCTGCGCCAACGGATAGCGTCGGTCGATGAGCGTCGTTAGCTTTCCCTCCTCAACGAGCTCTTTGAGGAAATCGAGCGCTTCAACCTCATGGTTTGCAGGCTCAAATATCACTTTCTTACTGCTTGTCTTCGAGGTCCATAGCCCTCGCAGCATGGTGGATAGCCTGGGGTTGGCGATAAGATAACGTCCATTTTCCTTCAGCGATCCGAGACTGCGTGCATACGGACTCTTGCCCACCACATCAAAAATAACATCGTAGGTCTCACCATTTTGGGTGAAGTCTTCCTGCATGTAATCAATGACGTGGTCTGTACCTAGGGATCGCAGCATGTCTAATTTTGCCGTACTATCCACGGCGGTCACTTCCGCCCCGAAGTATTTGGCAAGCTGTACCCCGGCCGTGCCGATACTGCCACCAGCGCCGTTGATCAAGACCTTTTCTCCGCTCCGGACATTCCCCTCTCTGAGAAAATGCAATGCTTCCAGCCCCCCAAGCGGGAGGGCTGCAGCTTCCTCGAACGTCATATTGGCCGGTTTGATCGCCACAGCCGCATCTTCAGACTGTTCAGACATGCATTTGTACTCGGCATAAGCGCCGAATTTGATGTCGGTAATGGCAAAGACCTGGTCACCTTGTTTGAATCGTTTGACATCTTTGCCGACCGCTTCAATTTCGCCAGCAAGCTCCATCCCTAGGATCGTGACTCTTGTCGGCTTTCTGATGCCGATATAGAGTCGCATGGGGAGCCTCAACATGAAGGGGAATTTTAGACTTCGAGCTTCGCAGTCTCCGGCTGTGACTGTTGCCGCGTGGATTTTGATCAGGACTTCATCCTCTCTGGGCGTCGGTTTTTCCACCTCCTGGAGTTGAAGAACATCCGGCGGTCCATAGTCTGTCCATACAATTGCTTTCATGTGTGTATCCTCTCAGCTTTGTCCTATGTGGTTTCAATGCGTCACCGTGATGACGACATGCCCCTTTTTGTGTCCTTTTTCGACATACCTGTGAGCCTCAACAATCTGTTCCAACGGATAGCCTCTATCGATGACCGGTTTCAGTTTGCCAGCTTCGATGAGCTCTCTGAGGAATAGTAACTCCTCGATCTTTTCCCCACCATTTGACGATGTATGCACGTTGAGATAGGTTCCGGTTTTCTTGAGAGCCTTATTACTTTGTGATGGTGGAATCTTGGCGACTGCATCAAAAACAACATCATAGGTTTCGCCACTCTGGGTAAAATCCTCTTGAGTATAATCGATGACCTTGTCGGCTCCCAGTGATTTCACCAATTCCAAATTCGTGGTGCTGCATACTGCGGTAACCTTCGCACCAAACTCCTTGGCAAGCTGCACTGAATAAGTACCGACACTCCCTGATGCACCATAGATTAGCACCGAATCTCCGGGCTGGATGTTTGCTTTTCTGAGACAGCGCAATGCTGTCATCCCTCCGGTGGGGACGGCTGCGGCCTCCTCATAGCTGATATTGCTCGGTTTTATGGCCAATATCCCGTCCTCAGGCAAACATTTGTACTCGGCGTAGCCGCCAAAATTCGTCCCCATGGTAGTTGCAAATATCTGATCACCGGGCTTAAATCGGGTCACAGCCTTGCCCACTGATTCGATTTCCCCGGCCAGTTCCATCCCGAGGATGGCTCTTCTTGGTTTTCTGATGCCCAGATAGGCACGTGCGAAAAGCCACTGGGAGCGTGGAACTGTGAAGC
The DNA here is from genome assembly GCA_963700615.1 of uncultured Chloroflexia bacterium. Lineage (GTDB taxonomy): Bacteria > Chloroflexota > Anaerolineae > J102 > J102 > DUEF01. Next base: position 24,246 of record CAVOYG010000002.1, read on the forward strand.
TGCGCATTCTCGTGTCCCCTATATGGGCTGTCGTCGCATGAACTCTGACGAGGACTTCATCGTCCTTGGGTTTGGGTTTGTCTATCTCTTTAAGCTGCAAGACTTCTGGCGGTCCGTATTTTTTGTATACAATGGCTTTCATAATTTCTCCTGTGGTTAGTCCTGTCGAACAATGCTGCCGGTGTTGAGATTATTTAGTTTGAACCATGTTCGGGTCGTACGAGAACACTTCCTCCAGAGGGGAATCAAAGACGAGGGCAATACGAAAAGCCAGTTCCAGTGAAGGGGAGTATTTTGCATTTTCGATGGCCACAATCGTTTGTCGCGTCACACCCACTTTTTCGGCCAAATCTTTTTGAGTCATTTCATCATGGTGAAAACGTAGTTTGCGAATGTTATTGCGAACCAGACTTTTACTCATCTTAGAACCCCCTCCGATAAAGATACAGCCTTGAAATATCTCCAATAATCTGCGCCACGATCCCGAACAAGATCAGTAAGGAGAACATCACCAGGGGCGGCTGCCCAAAGACAAATGTCAACATTGAAAGAAAAACCCCGATGGAAGACACAAGATAGGTAACTTTTGTCCCCCTCAGATCAATTAGCTTGTCTCGCTCATCTGCAATATCTTCAATTTCGGGTTCTTCTCCGCCCGTTTTTATGGCTTGGATGATGGCGGAGGCAATGTGTGTAAGGATCGTCATGACAATCGTCGCAATGATTGCGAGTACGATGGTAATTCCCCAAAGGCGAAATACGTTTGTCTCGTTGAATTCTCCCTCCTGGACCAGTTGGAATAAGCTGATTAGATAGTATCCCAAAATCAGTGTGAAGGTGACCAGAGACACGGACGTGTTTTTTTCTTGATAGGACATGATTCGCTCCTGTTGTCTGTTTATTTGTACTTTAAGTAAATTATGATAGACAAATAGTATCATAAAATTGACATGGTGTCAAGTATTTTTTACACATTTAGCCAAAATAAATGCTGCTATCTTTGAGAGTGCTGTGGATACTTTGGTTGAATGCAAAAGACGGCCATCATGTTGCGGCCGTCTTGAGGTCGATCTCGCTGAATACTTCGGTTCAGTTTTAGTCTGCTACAATGATGACGACATTTCCCTTTTTGTGCCCTGTTTCGACATACCTATGCGCCTCGGCAGCCTCTTCCAACGGATAGGTCCTGTCGATGACCGATTTTATTTTACCCGCTTCGACAAGCTCTTTGATGTGAATCAGGTCTGCCTGCTTTTCGAATGACATCGCACAGATGACTTTTTGGTTACCTGCGATTGAAGTCCTCAACATTTGCAGAAGCTGTTTCGTCTTGAAGCTGGCCAAGAGATAGCGTCCGTTTGGTGTCAGTGAGCCTTTACAGCGCGAAAACGAACTCTTGCCCAGGATATCGATTATTAGATCATAGGTTTGGCCATTTTGGGTAAAGTCCTCTTGTGTATAATCGATGACAGCGTCCGCACCCAACGACTTGACCAGTTCCAATCTCGGGGTGCTGCAAACGCCGGTCACCTCTGCACCGTAATGCTTGGCGAGCTGCACCGCCGCCGAACCGATCCCGCCAGAAGCGCCGTTGATAAGCACCTTTTGTCCGGGCTGGATGTCCACCTTTCGGAGCAAATTCAACGCGGTCATCGGCCCGTAAGAGGCGGCCGCAGCCTCCGTATAGCTCATGTTGGCCGGCCTGTGGGCCACCAGCCCATCTTCACGGATACAGAGATACTCGGCGTAAGCACCGAAACTTTGCCCGCGATAGCCAAAAACGGGATCACCTGCTTTGAAACCTGTCACATCTTTGCCGACGGCTTCCACTTCCCCGGCAAACTCACTCCCCAGGATTCTTTTTCTTGGTTTATTGAATCCAAAATCGATTCGCGCTACGAGCAAGAGGGGAAGGGGCATATTGAACTCGTGACGAGTCACATGTTTGAAATCGCGCGCCATAATATCTCCATACCCCACCGGCGTCGCATAGATTCGGACAAGAATTTCGTTGTCTTTGGGGACAGGTTTTTCTACTTCTCCCAGTTTCAGGACATCGGGTGGTCCGTATTTTGTACATAGAACAGCTTTCATCATTTTTGCTCCAAGGTTATTTTTGATTTTCAATCTTCTTTGCCGCTACATAATATTGGGATGGAGACTGGGTCAGGGCCTCAGTTTCGATAATCTCAAATCCTCCCTTAACGATCGAGTCCTCCAGTTCGGTGATCTTGAGCGGATTCAGATGGGGAACCAGACCGATCTTGCTTACGAGTTTCATGGACAGGCTGACAAACGACCTATGTTCGCTCAGGCAAGCTGTGGCGGATATGAATAACCCGCCCGGTTTCAGAAGTTCGCTTATCCTGTCGATGGTTTCCTGTGCATTTTCCAGGAGGTGCAGGATATTGAATGCCAGTATGACATCAAATGATCCATTTTCGTAACGCTCATCAAATAGCGTTGCCTGCGAGAAATGGGCATTCTCGATGTTGAGATGCTCCGCTCTTTGTGTTGCCACAGCGATCATCCTGGATGAAGTATCAACCCCGTAAATCTCTTTGACGCTGCCTGCGAGTTCACAAGTGCTCGTTCCTCCGCCACATGCGAAGTCGAGGACAATATCATCAATCTTGAGATGGCTTTTCGTCATATCAAGCGCCTTGATGAATTCCTCGTCGCCGCTTTGGTCTTGCGGATCATATCCGTCCGCTTGTCTGTCCCAGAATTTCTCTGATTTGTTCATGTGATTGAAAGGGTTATTTTTGTATCTTGCATGATTTATTCTCCAGCAACGGCGATGACGACTTTACCCTGGGCGTGCTCTTGTTCCAGATAGCGAAAAGCATCAGGCGTTTCGCTCAGCGGATATGTTTTGTCGATGACCGGTGTCAGTTTCCCGGCTTCGCTGAGCTCCTTCAGACTTTCCAGGTCCGTGCTGTTAATGGATGCCATTAGTGGCTTGCCCACCTGGTGTACAAAGGGGGACAGCAAAAATGCCTTGAAAACGTAACTCATGCCGCCATGCCCGCTGTTGGGGATAATCAAACCGTTCGGGGTAAGCACACGTCGGAGGTCAGAGAACGAACGGCTCGCCACATTGTCGAGGATAAGGTCGTAGCGCTGCCCATTTTGCGTGAAATCCTCCTGGGTGTAATCGATGACATGGTCTGCGCCGAGTCGAGCGAACCATGTCCACGTTCCTGGTGCTGCAAACGCCGGTCACTTCCGCGCCAAGCGCCTTGGCGATCTGCACGGCGAATGTTCCCACGCCACCGGATGCGCCGTTGATCAGAACTTTCTGCCCCGGCTGCACTTTTCCTGCATCGCGCAGACCCTGAAGGGCGGTAATTGCTGCGGTGGGCACTGTCGCAGCCTGCTCAAACGTGAGGTTCGTGGGTTTCATCGCTAATTCGTCTTCGGATGCACAGGCGTACTCGGCGAGCGTCCCGCTGCATGCGCCGTACACCTCATCTCCTGGCTGGAAGTTCGTTACACTGTTGCCGACCGCCTCCACGACACCGGCTACATCCCAGCCAGGAATATAGTCCTTTGGTTTGGGGAAACCGACGGTAAAACGAGCAAGCCAGGGATTGCCTCTCATGGAAAAGATGTCACCGGCATTGAGCCCGGCAGCGAGCACACGCACCAGAACCCCATCATCCTTGATGGCTGGTTTGGCGACTTCCTTGTATTCGAGTACATCTGGTGAGCCGTAGTTATTTAGAACGATTGCTTTCATAAGCGTTTCTCCGAGTCATATCTGGTGCGGGTATTGGATTGAGTTTGATGGCATAAACTTTTATCTATCCACTTGAGAGCGCTTCCGTCGTACATCCCACCCCTGACTGAGACTGCATGTTCAACGCACCGAAATCTATCTCAGCCGCAGCGCTCACGGCGTTCGGTTCGCCTGACAGCGAGACCTCCTCGCCGGACGAACAGTACCCTATCGTCCCGACGAGGTGAAATCTCTGATGGACAAACGAGCCTACTCCGACCTTAATTCGTAGATCCGAATGCTGGCAATGAACGGATTGCTTGCTGCCAGTTTCTCCGCAGCTTCAAGACTCTCAGCTTCGATGATATTGTAACCCGTTATAGATTCCATATCCCAAGGGAGGTCCCTGGTCCCATTTTTCGATATTTCCCGACCATTGGCAAAGCCACCCTGTTCGATCTGCTTGTCGGAGATCGATGCAAACCAGGCCATCCAGGCCTCCATGATCTCTGGGGTGGGTTGTTCAAATCCGAAATGCAGATACATAAACTTTTTCAATTGTCCCTCCTTGCTGATGAGTGCTCTCGCAGATTTGCCGATGAATTGTCTCTGGCAATGCCGGGAGCATCTGTGTGGAAGCAATAGCCTACCACAAGCCATGACTTACGAGAAGCGATGACTTACGGACTGTCAAATCCACCTTCATTTTCCGAATACACCTACACCTTGATGAAACTACCTTTTGTTTCTGATCTAGAGGTTCACCTCTTGTTGGCCGGTAATCAAAACCACTTTATTGTTCTGATTCAACTGGCGGATATCCGTGATGAAGGCCTGCGAATCCGCCCCTTTCTTGAACTCCACGCCGTACACATATTCAGTTAGCATTCCTGCCTGTACACTTTCAATGGCGATGAGATTGTAACGGGCAAGATAGCGCGAAAAGAGCTGGTCGAACACGGTGCCGGAGGGGACATCGGCAGGTAATCGCACCTTGAGTATCTGTTCCTTGTTATCAGCTGCAAACATATCCAGGCGCACCATCACCCACACCAGCAGACTGATCATCAACGTGGCGATGACGGCAAGAAAGTAGAAACGGGTGCCGCAGGCCATGCCAATGGCCATTGCAAAGAAGATGAAACCCACATCCCTTGTCTCTTTGACGGCATTGCGGAAGCGGATGATGGAAAGCGCGCCTACCAGCGTAAAGGCCCGGGCGATATTGGAGCCAACGATGAGCATGATAATGGCCACCACCATGCTGACCAGGACCAGTGTCTGTACAAAAGACTGGCTGTAGGATGCGCCGTGATAGGTGCCGCGATAGGTGTAGGCGATAATCACAGAGAGCGCGAAACTCAGCACCAGCGTGAGGATCAAATCCTGTGCGGTGAAGACATTGGTGGCGTCCTGCAATTGAGTGATGAGTGCGTTAAATTCTTCCATTTTATTCCTTGCCAGCTGTTTGGTTTGTCTTGGGGAAACGTCTACGCAATAATGCGTTGCCGGTTCAATAGCGCATGATTGGCTTCCAGTGTAGCACAGTATTTGCTGATGCGTCTCAGGCTAATGCCGTAGGTTGCAATCATTTTAGTCAGCCAATAGGGGACTCTTTCGTTGACTTTTACTTCCATGATGCACCAGTCTGGTGGGGCGAAATAGTGGTTTTCGGCAGGACTGGATAGAGATAACTCATGAATACGACCTTTCAACTTGGTGTCAAACGTGACCCGCAGGTCGGGTTCATAAGGGCCGCCGTTGAAAGCCAGACGCTGGTAGCTGACAACACAGGCCGGTTGTAACTGGAACACGTCTCGCAGATAAATGACTTCTTCCAGAACGGCTCGGTCACCGGGGTTGGCATCTCCAAGCAAGTTTTCGTAGGTTTCCAGGGCGGTGGCGGTCTCGTAAGGCAATAAAAGCCGCCTTTTGGAGATGGTCTTGTTCAAGCGCTGTTTGATCTCGACAAAGCAGGGCGCATCGGCGGAGGTTGTCTCTTTACCGTAAATGCGCATTCGCAGCTTACGCCGATAACGCTGACCATCAATCTTATCCCGATAGGCTTTGTAATCCGCCGTATCAAAATAAAGGCTGGTGACGGTATAGCTACCATCGTGGTGCTCGTCGGGTGTCAGATAAGCGGTCAGGTAGTTAACCACCTCCTGGTACTGCTCCCAGGGCAATAGATATTTTAGTTCTCGACGTTGGATCGCTTTGATTCGCATGACGGGTTATCTCTTTTGGCATGCCGGGCTGTTCGCAACGTAGTGAGCATCCCAACTCGATGGTTGGTTCGGGTCGCCATTCCAGTCGATGAGTACAAGTGAATCACCACATTTATCAGCGCTAATTGGCCAACCGTTCTCATCGTCATAACTAACTGAATCCAGCATACCGCCCTCACGGTCGAACAGTGTGATGGTTTCACCTGAATTGGCAAGATTGTCTTTGTACAAACCGAACCAGGGGGCTTCGGCAAAACGTTCTCGGTAAGCGAAAAAATCGTTGATCAGCACGATCGCTTCTCCTGGTTTGATGACGGAGTCATCGCTGAAAACAAAATCGATGCCTTCGAAACGAGCGCCCGAAAGATCGATTTCAGCATCACCGCCATTCTTGAGACCGATAAATTCGTAGGCATCCCCGCCTATTGGATTATACATCAATTCCGTGATACGCAAATTGGGGCGCTGGTTCGCTTCGGTAAATTTGGCCTCACGCAGCGCGCTCCACACACCATCAGCCAGAACCCTGGCTTTGACGGTGGTTTCGGTGGTCAGATTGATGGGTGTTTCGTAAGGAAGCGCTATTTCCGATACTGCGCCCGTGCCATCCTCGCGCGGATCAGAGCCATCGAGCGTGAAGTAGATACCGCCAACCGGCGAGGACATTTCCAGGTGTAATTCCCTTTCAAAGGTTCCGCCGTGCTGGCTCCAGTGAGGTGGGTCGATGGCCGGATACAGATCCGCAGCGCGGGCTAAATCGATTAGCTTTTCGACATTACCCGTCATCTGCGCCGTGACATTATCCCGCGTCTGTCGCCAATCCTCAGGGGTGATGGGGGAATCGAAACGCACATCCCCCCACCGTGCTGATTCGGCGACGATGGCAGGTTCGATTTCGGCATTGATGTCCAGCCAGCGTACTTTGGCGTTTGTCTCGGTCAAAGCGCCGTCGTTAAACAGATGCTTGTACAAACGGTCGGCAAAGACCATCCTGAAGTCAGGGTTTTCGGCCAACGCCTCGAAAACAAGCTTGACGACATTGGGGAAAGCCGCATCGGCGACGGTTTCGCCACCGAGTTGAATTTCTGCACCGTCCTGCCAGCTTACTTCTGCATCCCAGACAAAAAAGAGATTGCGTCCGGCCGGATACTGAACTCCGGCATACCAGTTTGTTTCCGGCCAGTCATTGGTGCCGGCATACCAGTTCAGCAGCACATAATCGCTGAACTGAGCCGGGTTAATAAATTCCAGCATGGTTGCATATTGTTCAGGATTGGCCAATCCACCCGCTTTGGCCAGGTCCAGCAGCACGGCAAAACGGTCGATCTGGCCACTGATCGAACCACTGTGATTGGCTGCGTACCACGAATCGACGTCACCGCCATAATAGGATGAGGTGAAGGCGGCGTCAGGACGCTCAACCAGATTGTACAGCCCCCAGTACATGCCGTTCAGGTAGAGATGCACGAATATGCCATGTGACCCCACGCCCGACATATCGATCTGTGAACGCCGTGCCCATTCGTCACGGGCGTACGTGGTCTCCGCTACTTCTTCAGATTGACTCGCCCGCAAAGCTCCGATTCGCACCTGCCCGCAAAATGAGCGTATTGAAATTATCCACTGCTGAATCGGAAAAGAGGGGATATGCCAGTTGGGATGGACCATATTCTTGCCTGAAAAAGAGTCGCAGCGAGTGCTTGGGCATTTGCTCCCAACGCCCAACGCCACCCTGAATGCGGGCTCCGGCATCGGCCTGAAAACCGGGCTGGCTACCGTCGGGATAGATCAGCTCCACCGAGACCGGACGTTCTGAGTCTGACTCCACGCATCTGTGGATCATCGAAATAGATATCGAGGTTGTCTTTATCGGTGACGACTGACAAAACAGCTAAGGAGCGCAGGCTGTCGACCAGCATATCGCCATACTCGGGATGGTTGGCGATGTCGGGATCTATTTCATAATCGGCCAGCACGGGTGAACCGAGTGCATGGTCCTGGAAGTTGATGCGATAAACGCCCCATGTCGCCGGATATCCGTCAGGAAGTTGAGGTTGGTTTTTAACATCGTCAGGAAAGATGTAGGAGTGCGTGACAGCAGCCGAGGGCGGGGAGTCTGGCAAGATAAGCGCTGCCCGCAAAATGGTTGTTTCAGCGACAGAAATGGGGCTGGTGTAATCATAGCCATTGCTTGCGCTCGGCGTGCTGCCGTCAGTCGTGTAGCGAATCATCGCCTCCGGGTCGTCCGTGCTGATTTCGACCCGAATCGGCTGATCGTAGTAACCGCGCATCGGGTGGAAATTAATTTCTGACCGCAAGATTGGTTGTTCAGGTATCAGACTGCTGGTTTGGTCGTTTGCTGCGCCCGGCGTCGGCTTTGTGAAGAAACAGAGAGCCTCGTTGTCCTTACAAATACCCATCGACTGGCCCGTACTTTGGTCGGGATAGCGCACAACCACCGCATCCAGGAAACGGCGGGTGGTAGGCGGGTGCAGCGCCAAATAGCCGGAGCTACTGTCCAGCCGGAAATTTGTGTGCAGATAGCGCTGGTCGGCGTCGCCTGGCCTGTATTTGTCCTTGCCCGATGCGAATACCAGCAAATACTCGCCTGCACCCAATGTCATTTCAGGAAAGAACCATTTATCCGCCCGAGTTTCGTCATCGGTCAACGACCAACCCAAAAGATTTACCGGTTCAGTTCTGCGGTTATACAGTTCAATCCAGTCGGAATGGGCGCCATCTTCATCGCGTAAACCAGCGCTGTTGGATGCCATGAATTCGTTAATGATCAATGGACTTTTGCGCGCCAGTGAAGCTTCCGTCGGCGGAGACAGGATTTGGTTCAGGCCAGATAGCAGTATGATGGCAATCACAGCCCAGAAAAGTACTACATAGCGGGTCTTCATTTCAAGTCAACAAGATTACAACATGTTCAACGCTTCCACTGGTTCCATGTTGGTGGCGAGGTTCAATCATAACACTTTCCGGGCTGTCGCAAAATAACACGAAGCACGAAACCCCATCGATGAATACAACGCACGCGCAGCTGCATTGTCGGGGTCGAAACCGACGATTGCCCGGCGCATGCCGGCGGCCTTCATACGGCGCATTCCATCGACCATCACTGCTTTGCCCAGGCCCTTTTTCTGAAAGTCGGGGTGGGTGCCCACTGGCTCAAACAAACCCACGGCATTCACCGGGTCTAACCAGATGGTGCAGGCCGACGCTCCTCGACCATCGGGTGAGCGCACAAATAGGTCCTGCTCCCCGTGGTAGACCGCAGAGTCGATGAATTGCTCATACTCTGCCAAATACGTCTCCCAATCGTCATCCGGACTGAACGCGCCGTAAGTCACCCAGGCTCGCAGTCGGCCGTCGTCCAAATTATGCACATCCTGCACAGTAAAGCCTTCGGGCAACTCCATCGCGGGCAATTCGTCCAAAGTGCGTTCGAAGAGTGGAGGAGGGGGGTCTTCGTGGACGACAACGAAGCCGTGCATCCTCATCAGTCGGTCCAGCACCATGTCGTAGTCCATAGCCCAAAATGGCCAAAGCTGTTTCAGCCCCGCCTCACGCGCCCTCGCTTCAGCCCAGACCACATACTCACCCATCACGACCTCGTGCAGCGGTGTGCCATGCAGCGCGGGGTGAACGAAAAGATCAAAACTGCCTTCGTGGTGCAGAAAGATCGCCCACGCCGCTAAAGTCGGACGATCGCCATCAACGCGTTCCCACAACCGAAGGTTGCGCCGATTTGCCTGCTCATCGGGTGGGCTGTGTGTTGCCAGGTCGAAGTAGCCGGGGTGCATGTAAGAAGCGGGAATATTGGCTTGGCTGCCGACCATGAGCAAGTGCCGCATGTTTGCCAGATCTATGCTGTCGCGATAGGGTCGTGCTTGTATTTTCATGGCGTTATTGGTTTCCCAAAGAAAACGCGTAGCTAATCAGGTGTAATCGCATATTATGCGTCATGTCGAACGACTATGAGACATCCCCTCCATTTTTGGGGATGATCCCTGATAACAGGGGGATTTCTCCTCCCGTTGGTCGTCGAAATGACGGCAACCCTTCTGTTGTTCAATGCGACCTGGTCAAGGTTCTATGTTCACTCATCCGATATCTCGACATCCACGCTCATGCCCCAGCGCAGGTTGGCGGGTTGTTCATCCAGGGCGATGACCACGGTGTATACCACATCGCCGCCGATGACTGAGGCTTGCGGGGCAATGCGGAGCACACGCCCTGGGATGTCCGTGTTGAGGGCTTCCACATAAATGGTGACAGACTGGCCCTCTTTCACTCTGGCCACATCACGCTCGCTCAGGTCGGTGGTTTCCACTTGCAGATGGTCGAGATCGGCCAGGGTGAGAACTGCCTGGCCGGGTAATACCAGTTCGCCGGGATTCACATCCAACGCGGCAACGATGCCGGTGGAGGGGGCGCGCAACTCGGTGTTGGCCAGATCTGCCTGTGCGCGTTGCAGGGCGGCTTCAGCTTCGGCTACTGCTGCATCGGCCACGGCCACGGATTCGGTCCGTACACCTGCCTTGATCAGATCGAGTTCGGCTTCGGCGCTGCGGACTTGCGCCTGAGCTTCGGCTAATTGCCCAGCTGTTGCGGGCGCTTGCGCCTGATCGAGGGCGGCTTGAGCCTGCTGAATGCGCGCTTTGGCCGCGGAGACGACATCAGCAGTGGGCTTGACGAACAGGGCATCGTAGCGCGCTTTGGCTGCGTTGTAGTTGTTGGTCGCTTCCTGTAGGGCCAGGCTTTGCGGCAACTGGCCGATGTTGCTGTGCCAGGCAACCTCGTCGTAGGCGGCCTGCGCCTGATCCCTCGCCGCTTCGGCGCTGGATAGCGCCGCCTGGGCGATGGTCAGATTTGCTGCTGTGGGACCGCTGTAAAGCTGTCGTTGCGCGGCCTGAGCGGCTGCAAGCTCCGCTTGTGCGGCGGCGATGGCATCTGGGCGAGCGCCTTCGTCGAGTTGCTGCAAATGCGCTTTCGCCATGTCCAGCCGGGCTTCGGCGGCGGCGATTTCCTGGGTGCGGGGACCGGCCTGCAATTCCGCCAAGAGAGCCTGGCTTCTCAGCAGGGTGGCTTCGGCCTGGGCGACATTGGCTGCCGCTGTGGCGTTGTCCAATGTCATCAACAGATCATCGGCCTGGACCATGTCACCCTCGGCTACAACGACGGTCTGAATCCGACCGGCGGTGGGGAAACCCGGCCGGGATTGCTGCGCGGGCACAATCTCGCCGGAGGCCTTGATAGAACCGCCGGTGGGGTTGATCTCGATGGCGGGCAAAGGTGTGGCGATGGGCGCAGGCGTCGGGGTCGAACCTCGCGCACAGCCAACTGCCAGCACCGCTAGCAACACCAGCAATGCTACAACCGCTAAATTTCGTTTGGTCATCGCGCTGCTCCCAAAATGGCGGGGACCTGCTCGCCATTGTCGATAATCCGGCCATCCTGCATCTTGACCACGCGCTTGGCGTAGGCCATCACTCGTGGATCGTGTGTGGCGAAGATGAAGGCTGTACCGGTTTCTTCGTTCAGGCGCTGCATGATGTCCATCGCTTGCTGGCCATTGGCTGTATCGAGGTTGGCTGTAGGCTCATCGGCCAATACCATCACCGGTTCAGGCGCCAGGGCGCGGGCAATTGCCACACGCTGTTGTTCGCCACCGCTCAACTGGTCGGGACGATGATTGATGCGGTCGGACAAGCCCACAGCGTCCAGGAGCTTCAGCACACGCTCTTTGCGCTCTTTGGCCGCAACGCCATTCAACAGCAACGGCAGTTCCACATTTTCGTAGGCGCTAAGAACGGGAACGAGGGCGAAGAATTGGAAAATGAAACCAATGTCTGCTTTGCGCAGATCGGCGCGTTTGTTGGATTTGAGGTTGGTGACATCCTGGCCGTTGATTTTGATGGTGCCGCTATTCGGTTTATCCAGAACGCCTATCAGCTGCAACAATGTCGTCTTGCCGGAGCCGGATGGCCCCACCAGGGCGGTGAATTCTTTGGCTTCGATGTTCAGGCTGACGCCGTTGAGAGCGTGGGTTTCAACCTCGCCAATTTTGTAGGTTTTTGTTACGTTTTCTACCTGGATGATTTGCATGCGATTGATCCTTAAGGTTTATTGCTGGAAGGAAGTTGTGCTTCTAAACGTGTTTCGTGGTGCGTGTTCCGTTTATCTGCTGTGAAGAGATCTACGCAACACGCAACACGTGCTTTACAGCGAGTGCAGCGCGTCCACCGGTTCCTGACGCGAAGCGTACCAGGCCGGGTAGAGGGAAGCGATCACGGTGATGATTAACGTCCAGGCAGACAGAGAGATCATGCCGCCGGGATTGAACCGGGCGTTCATGGTGGCGCCCAATGCCATGCCACCTGCCGCTGCGCCCATATCGCCGGTGGGGATGCCGTTGGCCGCCAGAGCCGCCACACCGGCTGCACCGATGATATTACCGAGAATGACGCCAAGCAAGCCAAGTATCAGTGCTTCGATCATGAACATGAGTGTGATCTGGCGGCCTTTCATACCCAGTGCGGCCAGGACGCCGATCTCGCGGATGCGCTCGAATACGGCCATCAGCAACGTGTTGGCGATAAGTACGGCCACAATCAGGATGACGATGCCGTAAAGGTAGACGTAGAAGCTGGTTCCGGTTTCGAAGGTCGTCAGCAAGACTTCGTTGAGGCTGCGCCAGGTCAGGGTTTTGACCTTCGGGCTTTGCATAGCGGCGGCCACAGCCTCGGCGTCTCCTTCGTCCTTCAGCCACATGGTCACGGCGCTGGCCCGCCCGCCGGTGTTGGCGAAAGCCTCCGCTTTGGAGATCGGCATCAGCAACGAACTGTCGTCATAGAGGAAGACGCCAGTCGAGAAGACGCCACGAATCGTGAAATTGCTCTCGTCTGGCTGGCCATCCGAGTTGATGATGGCCACACTCACGGTGTCGCCCTCGCCCACTTTCAGGCTGTCAGACAAGCGTTTGCCGATGAGGATGCCGCTGCGGTCATCGGCGGTCAGGAATTCGCCGCTGACCATGCTATCGCGAAAGGGTGAATAGATTTCTGAATCGGTTTCGACGCCATAGATGCGCAATCCGACCGACTCGTCTCTGGTGTTGAGATAGCCGCTCGCCCACAGCACCGGAGCCGCTGCTTCGACTTGTTCCAGGGCATTGGCCTGTTGCACCAGCGCTTCGGGGTCTTCCAGCAAATCTTTCCAGAGCAGGCTCGTCTTCTCCGTTTCGTAAGATGGGTTGCGCAGTTGCAAATGGCCTGTTTCCAGCCGGATCGTGTTTTCTATCGTATCAGCAAACATACCGGTGATGAAGCCGTTCATGAAGATCAGTAGCGCCAATCCCAGCCCGACGGCCAAAATCGAGAAAAATGAGCGACGCTTGTTGCGGCCCAGGTCTCGCCAGGCGATGGTCCAGAGTTTAGTTAGTGCCATGATGGGAACCTCTCTGTTTGTGATAATTATCCACCGATGTGGCGTTTGGTCATTCCGGCGTGGTGCGTATTGCGTGTTGCGTAACTGTCGGCGTCAACCCAACGGAACACGCAACACGAAACACGGATTGGAACGAATAGCTCTTTGATCGATTTCTACACATGATGCAACGCCTCCGCCGGTTGCTGGCGTGATGCTTGCCAGGCGGGATAAAGGGAGGCGAGCATCACGATAAAGGTGACGAGAATGCCGCGACTGATCACATCGGCAAGGCCGACATAGGGGTAAAGGCGGTCACCCATGAGCGCCATCATTTCGCCGCCGATGCCGGAGGCAAAGGAGAAGTCGATCCCAACACGTCCCAGCCATGCCAGCAAGAATACTGCTATCACACAACCGATCAACGCGCCCAGCGCACCGATCATCGTTCCTTCCATCAAGAAAACGCCCATAATCTGGCGGCCCTTCATGCCCAGGGCAGCCAGCACGCCCATCTCACGGGTCCGCTCGAATACCGCCATCAACTGGATGTTGAGAATGCCGATGCTGGCAACAATGATCACAATCAGGCCGATGAGGCTGGTAAAGGCCAACTTGGTGGTGAGCGTTTCCTTGATCTCAGGCTGCAGGGTGTCCCAGGTGTCGATATCGTAGCCGGGCAGCATTGCGACCAGCGCCCGCGCTACTTTTTCTTCCTGTCCCACTTGCTGCAAGTTGATGGCTACTTCGGTGACTTCGTCGCGCAGGTTGTACAGGCTTTGCGCTTCGGGCAGGGTCATGTAGACAGCGCCTTTTTCAATTTCAGGCATGCCGATATTGTAAATGCCGACGATGGTCATCGTGCGTTGGCGCATCTGCTCCTGCTTGCTGCGCCCCAGCAGATTGACCCGGTCGCCAACGCCCAGATCGAGCAGATCGGCCAGGCCACGGCCAATGAAGATGGCGTCGCCCTCGCCCGGTCGCAGGTACCGACCTTCGGCGATGTTCTCGGCCTGGATACTGAACTCGCCCTCTATCTCTGGTTCGATGGCGGTGATCAGCACCGGGAATGCGCCTTCGCTGCTGCTGATAATGCCGCCGGTTTTGATGCGCTTGGCCGCCGAAACCACTTCTGGTTGGGCGGAGGCGGCAGCGACAACGGCGTCTGCATCGGCCAGCGGCAGGATGGGCAGGCGGCTGGCCTTTTCGCGATAGCCGGTGTCATGCGCCTGGATGTTGCCGCCATAAAGCCGCACGGCATTGCCATAGATGGCCTGATCCGAGCCTTTGATAAAGCCGTCGAAAAAGAGCAGCAGGACCAGTCCCAAGACAATGGCAACCAAGGCGATGGCAGTTCTTCGCCAATTGCGCCACATATTGCGCCAGGCCATTTTGATGTAGGTTATCATTTAGGTACCTCCTTTTGGGATGAAACGATGGATGTTGATGAATATGTATATTGGAATCTAGCTTAAGCCGCTTATCTATCGCAGTATCAATCTCTGATTTCAGGTTTTCGTGATTACGGTTTCTCATGCCAAATTCCAGAATGCGTAACGTTTGTCTCGAACGTGCCTCTGGTTTCCGGCATTTCGTAGAATGGTTGTTTGCCTTGCCAATCGCTGCCACGACTCCTGACCACCTTGTCGATCATGAAGCGGCCCAGATCTGACATGACGATGCTAAAGATGTAGCCTGCCAGTTCTTCGTCGATGTCTGGTGCGATGTCACCCTGTTGTTTGCCCAGGGCGACAAGCTGCCGATAGAACTGCTGTGTCTGAGACCGAGCACGGGCAAACAACATTTCTTCCAGTTCACCGCCATTAAGTATGCGGTAGCCAATTTTGGCAAAGCGGGGATGTTGGACCTCGAATTGAACGCTGTTTTCCAGGATCCAGCGCATGTAGGCAAAAATGCCGATGTGTTGGGGATCGGGTTGTTCCAGGGAAAACATCTCGGCCTTGGCTTCGGCGATCAGGTCGAACAGGTAGTTGTAAAGATCGTCCTTATCCTCGAAGTATTGATAAAAGCTGCCCTTGGCGATGCCTGCATTGGCTACGATGCGCGAAATCGAGACATTGGCGTAGTTATTCTCCGCAAATTCGTCGATGATTACATCGAGGATCTGTTCCCGTTTTTCGTCTGGCAGGTTGAAGAAAGTCTGTTTGGGCATAGTGAAATAGTCGAGATAATGACCCATGAGTCGTGTGACCAGGTAGTCATGTGACTGGATGGTCACATTATGACATAGGTGAGAAACGTTGTCAATAGTTGCATGACAAGGTATCATTGCTTACGAACAAACAGCGGCGACGCCGAATGCCAACTTTTGTTTCTTTGGAACGAATGCCAGCCCTGAGCGCCGACCGTAGGTTGAATGCCGAAGGGAGGAATCTCCCCACTGCAAAAGCGAGTTTTCACTTCGTTCAAAATGACAAAGGCCACTCTAACAGACCCCGCTAGCATTTATGCAGCGCAATGGAGGATTTCATTGTGGAATACGTAGGTTTCATCTCCGTACTATTGTGCATATTGGCAGCAGGAATCGTATCCCGCCGTGTCCAGGGTACATTCATCACCATGCCGATTATCTATACCGCGCTGGGTCTGCTCATCGGTAGTCGGGGACT
This sequence comes from uncultured Chloroflexia bacterium, assembly GCA_963700615.1. Classification (GTDB taxonomy): domain Bacteria; phylum Chloroflexota; class Anaerolineae; order J102; family J102; genus DUEF01. The sequence continues at coordinate 40,259 of CAVOYG010000002.1, forward strand.
GGGATTGGTGCAGATGGGCTTGGACAGTGAAGTGTTGCGCATTGTTGCGGAGCTAACGCTGGTGCTGGTACTGGCATCCGACGCTTCGCGTATCAGCATAAAGTTATTGCGGCGAGATCATACCTTGCCCGCCCGCCTGCTGAGCATCGGCCTGCTGCTGACAATGGTATTTGGCACTCTGGTGGCCTACCTGATGTTTGGTGAACTCGGATTCTGGGGAGCAGCGGTTCTGGCCATCATCCTGGCCCCCACCGATGCCAGTCTCGGCCAGCCTGTGATGACGAACACCAGCGTGCCGGTGCGCATCCGTCAGACCTTAAACATTGAAAGCGGCTTGAACGATGGCATCGCTATGCCTTTCCTGGTGCTGGCCCTTTCCCTCGCCGTAGCCAGCGATGAAATGATGGCGCCGACGAATTTCGTTGTTTCCGCCTTGAGTGATATCGGCATTGCCATCATCGGCGGGGTTGTCGTCGGCTGGTTGGGCGCAATACTACTCAGGTGGGGACGAACGAGCGGCTGGATATCGCAGGATTTTCGCAAGGTCATGGGCGTGGCCCTGATTTTGCTGGCTTATGCTATCGCCGAACTGCTCGGCGGCAATGGCTTCATCGCCGCCTTTGTCATGGGCATGACGACAGGGCATGTAGCCCGGAATACCGACGAGGATGTCCATGAACACATCGAAGTGGAAGTTTCTCTTTTGATCCTCCTCACTTTTGTTTTATTTGGCGCGGTTATGCTGCCCCAGGCTCTGGATGGTTTCAATGGAATGACGGTGCTTTATGCCGTCATCAGCCTCACCGTAATCCGCATGATCCCGGTCGCGATTAGCCTGATAGGATCCGGCGCTCGTCCAGGTACGACTGCATTTATTGGCTGGTTCGGTCCCCGAGGCACAGCCTCAATCCTTTACATCTTCACCGTGTTGGATCTCGAAGACCTGATCACCGGCGCCGACTTGATTTACGATGTCGTGATGATAACCGTATTCCTGAGTGTCATCCTGCACGGCATCACGGCAGCGCCCCTGGCCAAATACTATGGCAAGCGCATTGCAGCCCTTGGCGAAGAGGGTTCCGATACCATGGAGATGGACGATGTACCCGAATTGCCCCTGCGAGTCAGTCCGAAGCCGCTGCTACACACCGATTCGGAATCTCCTTCCTGATCACGAACCTTACGCGGTTGTTTTGGGCGAAGGGATTAACTTATGATGAACCGATAAACCTCAATCCACCCATTGCACATACCGATAGTGCAAAAATATGATCCGGATCATATCATCTGCACAAGGGCTTTGCTAAACTGATTGTAGGTGCGTTCGGCAGATACTCATCTTTCTGGAACAAAAAACCGAATAGAGTACCAATCCCCTCTCTTTGAATCGTACTTCGTTTGGATGGAGGAATAGCCATGTTCAGATGCTTTGGAAAAGGATTGCCCTTTCTACTTATCACGACTTTTTTGGCTTGGATGACACTGGTTTCTGTCGCATCTATGGCTCTCGCTGACCCGGATGATCCGACGAACACCCTCTACATGCCGGTGATTTGGGTGCAGTGGGATGGATTCACCTTGGGCGATTCGGAGACGCATGTCATCGACTCGGACGGCCCGGTCACCATCATTTCGCATGGCTTGACCCTGCACTTCCCGGAGGGTGGTCATGGGCTGTTGATAACCGCGCCGATCGTCGGGAGCCGCGTGCCGATGCCGGGCGGAGAGGGTCCAGGATTCCTCATTGACTACAGTGGCTCCGACTGGCTTCAGCTCGAACTGCCTATTTCTGACGAGGAGTTCTTGTTCCGCTACGGCAAGTTCATGCAGGGCAGTTACCAGGGCGAGGGCACCGGATGGTATGCGGTCCCTCAGGCTGATATGGGAACAGCCCGTCGGCTCTATAACTTGAACGTGCCTGCCAACCTTGTCGCCGCTGCACCTGATCAACCCCCTTTTAGCAGATGCGCTGTGCAGGTAGGGGCGACCTCGTCCTACAACCTGATTGCCATCAGGTGGTCCTTCACGCCAGATACCACCTGGTTACCGAGGTATGTTCAGTACCGAGCCCGAACGACCGAGTATATTGAACGTTGGATTAATGACTTCGTGCCTTCAGGTAAACAGTCTGCGATCAGAGCTCTGTACGAAGGCGCGTATTCTCCGCAGATCCTGCCTGACGTCGGTGGCTCCTATTACAACGGGTTTGTGCTTGGAAACCCCAACTACGTATGCCCTTATTTTGGTTACAGGGTTAACGACGACTACACCGATGGTCGTCCCGCTCACGAGGTTGGGCACTATTTGGCGCATCTGATGGCCGGTGACGCGGCCTTCGATCAGATGACAAGAATCATTGACGATGAGAATCACATGATCGGTGGTACGGGAAACAATGGGGGGGCAGGCGAAGAATACGCGTATCTCTCCGAGATACTCCTCAGAAACGCCATCTTTGTTCCTTTCGGAGCTGCTGGTCACAAGGATGTCTACGTGAATCCTGCCGTGCGGTTCAGTTGGTATAACGACGTCGACATTGCTAACGGTCCGCCGTCCAGGCAAAACTACCTACAACTCGAAGGCATTGGGGCGGCAATGATGTACGCTTTGTTACACAATGCAGGGAACCAAGTTGTTGATTGGGAAGGAAAAAGCAGCGCTGTTCCTGTTGTGAATGACTCAGATATCCGCTCGATCGTCGAGCAGTTTTATACCAGCGGCGAGAGTACTATCGTAGGCATGCGAGGTCTAGCATACAGCTATCTGGGCGCCCGTAACAGTCAAGCCGACAAACTGAGTGTGCTTTTCGAACGAATAGGTCTGTCGTTTCATGGCACAGCCAGAGTCGTCGATCAAAATGGTCAGGCGTTGACCGGCGCCACCGTGCAAAGTATAAAGCGCGTCGGATTGCCAAGTACAGTCTATGAGGCAGCGCCTCCGAGCGCGCCATCAAAAGGCGATGGCACAGTGGAACTGAAGCGTATCTTTATGGATGGCAATGAATGGCGAGTGCGCTTGCAGTCTGGCGAACAATGTGATGTTGTCAAAGGCGTAACCGGCTATCTCAACACCACTGTCGCCATCAATATCGGCGATTTGAAATGTAACAAACTTCCCACACCAACACCCACACCAACAGCCACAACCCAGACCCCCACAGGTGAATGGGTGCTGCAAGAGATAATTTCGTACGCCGCGGTGACGCCAGATGATCAATACAGGTCTAACTATTTTTCGATTAGCCCTTCTTCGTTTGCGGGTGGTCGCACTACCACTGGTTGGTGTACAGATATCGGGCCGGGGACGCAAACGGTGGATGCAACCGGCAACTGGACGGTGCCACCACCCTATTTATCGGTCAATAGCAATCTGACTTTAACTTATGACTGCGCTATAACCGCCACAGCCTCGTGTATCAACTTGGCCATGTCCGGTGGTGGTGGAATTTGGTATACACTGAACCCTGGCGATTGTTTGGATTGTCGAAAAACATGGTCGCGAACCGTCCTGCCACGTTATTGCTTGGCCGGTGAATGGACGAGTAACATGCCCGTATCTGATCACCAGACAGGCGCTTTTTCTATACCTGCTGGCCGAAATGACGATGTCTTTGTTATCGTTTTTGGTGCAAATTGTCCTGGCGGAGGCGGCACTTTTGTGTACAAGTATGTTTATGGGGGGACGGAACCGCCGCCAACGATTATTACACCGACTAAAACACCTACGCCCACCCAGACTATCACGCTCACACCGACAAATACGCCAACCGTCACGATTACGCCAACGCCGACCGTCACGCCAACCCCGACAGCTAGCGTCGCTCCTCCGCCCAGCGGCATCCACGGACGCGTCACCTATGGCGGCGCACCTGCTGCCAACCTGCGCCTGAATTTGAATCAGTATGATGGCTCAGAATGGACGGTGCGAGCGACACGGTTAACACAGGCGGATGGTAGCTACAGCTTCAAAGATCAACCCGGTTTGGGCAACGGTTACCTCTACACGGTCGAGTATCTGAATAATTTTGATGATCCGAATCCTGGCACTGGGTATATGCAGTATTGGTATGGGGATATGATTTCGTCTTATGTGGCTGGTGAGACAAAACCCGGCGGCGATTTCGATGTCATGGATGTGACCATGGCATCGCCTGAAGATTTCGCTACCATCACCCTCCCTGCTCAATTCTGTTGGGAGCAGCGTGGCATCGCAACAGACAACTACCGCCTGTATTTCTATAGTTACGACGCAGAGAAAATCGCCCGGACCGGCTATCTTGGCAATGTCCCATGTATAACAATAACCGGCCTGCCTAGTGATTGGCAACCAGGCGGCTATTTCGACTGGTGGGTGCGTGTCTATACAGGAGACGATCCCGACAACACGCCTTACAATTATGGCGATTCAACTGATCTGCGCTTAGCTGAGATCTACTTCTCTGCGACCAATTCAAAAGAAGACCATGCCGTGCAGACAGGGGATTAAGATTGAACACAGATGCGTCGCTTCATTTGCGAAACTATCTTGCGGAGTGATCAGTTGTGCTGAGCAAACGCATACTGTAGAATGTCATGCATTGACCGATTCAAGGAGAAAGGGCGAACCTTGATTTCGTAAAATAGCAAATGCAATGTCGTAAGCAGCAGGTAGCCATCCTGCCTGCTGGATTGTCCCCACATGCCATTATCGCCCAAAATGAATAAGGAGCCCCCAAAACCTTATGCGCCTGGGCAAAATAATCCCCCTGATTGCCTTACTCTTTTTGGTTGCCTGTAACCCTGGCCAGACACAGGACACCGCTCTACAAGGGCGTGTGTTATTGTGGCACACTTGGAGCGGTGCAGATGAAGAGGTGTTGAACGAACTCCTGGATAAGTTTAACGACGTTTATCCAGAGATAACAGTGATCAGCATCTCATATTCGGAGTCGGAGTTGCGGGATCAGTTCGTCGATGTGGCTCAACGGGGCATGGGGCCAGATGTCATTATTGGCTCCCAGTTGTGGATACCCGAACTGGTCGATGCAGGCTTGATCCATGCCATGGAACAAGATCGCATCGATCTCACACCCTTCCTTGATACTGCGCTGCAATCTTTGCGATATAAAGGCGAGTTGTATGGTTTGCCTCTTTCAGTGCAGACTTCCGCCCTCTACTACAATAAAGAAAAGGTCAGCGAACCGCCAGAGACGCTATCCTCACTCCTGGAGCAGGCGAACGAAGGGCAAAAGGTGGCGCTCAACACGAATTTTGATGCGGCATTTTGGGGGATCCGAGCCTTTGGCGGCGATCTTCTGGACGAACAAATGCGGGTTGTGCTCGATCAGGGCGGGTTCGCCAATTGGCTATCGTGGTTAAATGAGGCCAGCAACGTCCCGAACATCATTCTGGACCGGGATGAGGAAGCGCTCAAGTCGCTATTCACCGCAGGTGAAGTGACTTATTATGTGGGCAATTCATCCGACCTGCTGGGTTTTCAGGAGGCGCTGGGCGAGAATGTGGTGGGGGTGTCACCACTACCGGCCGGACCTAACGACCTGGCCGGACCTTTTTTGACAACCGAGCCCTTCTTTTTTGGCACAGATTCCTCACCGGCGCAGGCGCAGCGGGCGATGCTCCTGGTGAAATTTCTGACCAATGATGAGCAACAACGGAAACTGGCGGAACTGACCGGACGGATTCCCGCCAATTCCGAGGCCAGAATCAACCGCCGCATCTCACCGGCCGTTGCTGGATTTGTGGAGCAGAGCAAAACAGCGATTCCACTGCTCCTGATCCCGCAGATGTTCGATGCCATTGAACTGGGGCAAGACACCTATCTCCAGGTTCTCGAAGGTCTTGCGGAACCGAACGAGGCCACCAACCGACTTACGCAAATCGTGAATGCGAAATCTGGTCTCGATACAGTGGATGTCGCCGCTGGTGTGACGTGTGGCAAGACCAGCGTCATCGAGATTTGGCATGGCTGGCCACGGAAAGAGGCTGCTGTTTTGGACAAGATAGCGAAAAGATATTCAGCGTTTTGCCCTGGTGTCGAAATCAAACTGACCGCTGTCGAAGAGGATGAACTGTTCAAACAATATCGACAGGCTGTACAAAATGGCGAGGGACCAGATTTGCTACTCATTTCCAGTGGATACGCTGCTCGTCTGGCGTCAGCAAATTTGGCAATCAATATTGACGGTATGGTTGCTCCCAGCTTTTTGCAGCGTTACATTCCCAGCGTACCCAAGGCGATGCGTTATGAAGGCAATCTGTACGGCTTGCCGGTCTCGATGGATACGATCGCCCTCTACTACAATGACAAGCTTGTGAGCGAACCCCCCGTCGATCTCGGTGATCTGTTGAGCCAGATCGGGCGCGAAAAACAGATCGCATTGCCCTATTCTCCCTTCAGTATCGCGCATTGGGGCATCACCGCTTTCGGTGGCAGGCTATTCGATGTCGATGGCAACCTGACCATAACAGATGGCAGATTTGAGGAATGGTTGCAGTGGTTGGGTGAGGCGGCTGATCAGCCGGGCATGGTTTTGACCAAGGACCAAACTGCAGCCAGGAATCTTTTCACCCAAGGTGAGGCTGCGTATTTCGTCGGAGAACGAGCCTTGCTGAGCGATTTGCAGGATCAGCTTGGCGAATCTTTGGTGCGGGTCGCGCCGTTACCTGCTGGTCCAGAGGGAGCAGCAGGTCCTATTCTCGATGTTCAGGGCCTGATGTTTAATCCTGAATCCCATAATGCGGAGTCAGCCCTTGCCTTTGCGGAGTACATGGCCGGAACAGAAAGCCAGACTATGTTGATGAAAGAGGGCAATCTCATACCGGCGAATATCAGCGTGAGAGACTCTGTTGGGTCGCCCGCAATTGCCGGGTTCCTGGATCAGGCTGCAACCGCTGTCGTTCTCGCCAATCGCCCGGAAACCAACACCATTTTCCGCTTGGGCGATATCATCTACGAGAACGTCCTTGGGCACAACGCCGATCCTGCCACCGTGTTGGATGAATTCTCCACGTTTTTCTCGAACGTGTATGGAAATGACGAGTTGGCGCAGGTGTGTAACAAGGAAGGCGACCTGTTGCTGTGGCATAGTCTACTGGGCGCAGAAGCGGAGGTTCTGGACGAGATCATCGTCGATTTCGCCCGACGCTGCCCTGATGTTCACATACAGGCCGAATCCGTACAGGCTCAAGATCTGCCAAGCCGCCTGGCCGTGGCCATGATCGAGGGTGTTGCCCCGGACTTTTTCCTCGCTCCTCACGACCTGATTGAACCACTGAGTGAAGGTAGGCTGATTAAACCGATCACGCCTTTTATCGACAATGCAACATTGATTCCGTATCTGCCTCAGGCTACCGCAGCTATGAGATTCGACACCGCCATCTATGGATTGCCTTACTCAATTGATACTGCAGCCTTGTACTACAACACCGAACTGGTGGACAAACCCGGAGATGATCTTTTCGATTTGTTAGCAAACACCACGACTGCCGCGCCTTTTGCGATGAATACCAGTTTCGAGGACGTTTTTTGGGGGGCGCTACTGTTTGGAGGAGATCCTTACAGCAACGGAGATGGCACTGAACCGGCTACACTCGACCTGAGTCGTACGACCTTTAACACTTGGCTGGTATGGCTTCAATCCAACCAGGATCGTGAAGGCGTCGTCATGAGCAACGATCCAGAACAATTACTTGAGCTGTTTGCGGTCGGTAAGGCCGGTTATCTTGTCGACAGTGCCAGCGCGCTGGACCAGTTGCGAACTGAGTTGGATACGGAGGAGGGTGCACCGACTAAGGTCGGCGTTGCACCTCTCCCTGCAGAACCGGCGGGACAGGCCAGCCCCTTTATGACAGTCAATGGATTTTTCTTTGGTGCGGGGGACGACGAAACAAAGACGCAAACCGCCCTGGAATTCGTCGAATTCGCCACATCGAGCGAGAACCAGGCCAGACTCGTCGAGGCAGCCAGTGTCGTCCCGACCAATGTCATGGCCATGACGCTCGTCGACGATGCAGCAATTGATGCCTTCATCGAACAGATACAGACGAGCATCCTCCTGCCCTCACGGCCGGAAATGCTGGTTCTCAGCGAAGCTGGCGACATCCTCATGCAAAATGTGCTGGAAGACGGACAGCAACCCGGCGCAGCCATCGAGGAATTCATGGCGTACGTGGAGAAAACACCCAAACAGGTCATTGTCGCTTACGCAGGCGAACAAGTATTGACCTGTGAAGGGGAAGAGCATTTGCTCGTGTGGCATAGTCTCCCTGCTGGCGAGGCGGAACCAGGCGATTCACAGACGGATACAGAGACGCCTAATGGCGCCAAAAATGCGCTGGACCGAATCATCGAATCTTACCAGGAGTATTGCCCGGAAACCATCATCGAGACCGAGTACGTGCCTTCTGATGAACTTCCTAACCGCCTCGCTGAAGCGACAGCAGCAGACGACGCTCCCGATCTCTTTTTAGGTAGAAATGACCAGATCGATTCACTTGTCGCTAATGGATTGATCAAGCCCATCACTTCGTTCGCCGATCAGACGCTTATGCGCCAATATCTACCCGAATCAGTCGGGGCGCTCGAATATCAGGGTGAACTCTACGGATTGCCGCAGACTCTGGATGTTGAAGTGCTGTACTACAATACAGACCTGGTCAGCGCCACAACGGTGAGCACTTTGGACGATCTGTTGGAAGTGGCCTCATCCGGGACGCAGTTTGCACTCGACAGCAGTTTCAATGGCGCTTACTGGGGCATCGGTAGCTTTGGAGGGACGCTGTTCACTCGCGATGGTGAACTTTCAACAGACCTGAGCGAATTTGAATACTGGCTCACATGGTTACAGGATGCGCAGAAGCAACCGGCTATCGACCTTGATACAGATCGGGATGCTTTGCGACAGCGATTCCTCGATGGCGACACCGCCTATCTGGTCACAGGGTCCAGCGCATTGAATGATTTTCGTGAGGCGTTGGGCGACAAGGTCCGAGTCATCCCGCTGCCGGACGGCCCGGAAGGTCATGCCAGTCCCCTCTTGTCCGTTGATGGCTTCCTGTTTAGCACTGCAACCAATGAAGAACAGACGACACTCGCTCTGAAATTCGCCGAATTCGCTGCATCTGCCCACAACCAGAAATTGCTGTCCCAGGAAATCAATCTGGTTCCCACCAATCGTTTGATCGCTGAGACTACCGAGGACCCGGCCATTGCTGTTGCGGTTCAACAAGCAAACGAAACAGCCATCATTCTCCCTACCGAGGTTAAATCGAGCACCCTGGAAGCACTCAACGAAATTTATCGATTGGTATTGGTCGAAGGCGTGGAACCTGCTGACGCCATTGGTCGGATGTTAGGATCCATCGCAAACCAGTAGAGACGCAAGAGAGAACTACACATGCCTGATATTGATTTTGGGATACTTTCAGATTTATTTGGCGCTGTCCTGCATTTTGGGGAACGAGTGGCTGTGCAACGCCAGTTATCGGCGGTCATTGTTGTGCTGATGCTGGCCTGGCTTGTTTCGCAGGCCGCTGGTGCTCTGGTGGGGAAACGCGCTGAAAAATGGGTTCAAAACAATTTGGAGGGCAGAAAGAAAACGGCGGCCCGGTACAGCCTCTCGATTCTCAAGAATATTTTGTTTCCGGCACTTGTGCTCATCAGCCTCAGCTATGCCCAGAATATGTTTCAAATGCGGGATTGGCATGATGGTTTGATATCGGAGTTTATTTGGCTTTTCTGGGTGGTCATGGTCTATCGTTTTATTCTTGGCGTGTTGTACGCCAGGCTTGGCAACGGTGCAGTCCGCTACCATCGTCGTTTTCTGGCGCCACTTTTCGCTATCCTGACGCTTGGCTGGTTGCTGAATCATCTCATCCCCATCCGCCAGCTTGCTTCTGTAGAATTGTGGAGTGGATTTACGACACCGATCACATTGGGTGCGCTGCTCATCGCCACGGTGGGCTTTTATTTCTGGTTCGATGGAACAGGCGTCATCCAGGACCTCGCCCGTTTTGTTGCCAGGCCCATTGTCTCCAGAAATTCCGGGTCTCTGGAAGCGGCGCTGATCATCGGTCGTTATGTATTGGTGGCGATTGGCATCTACATCGTTTTTTCAGTGTTGGGCTTTGACTCCACCACATTGGCTTTTCTCACAGCAGGTTTATCCGTGGGCTTGGGTTTTGGCTTAAAGGAGATCGTTGGCAATCTCATCAGCGGCGTCCTGCTTCTGATCGATCAATCCCTGCGACCCGGCGATGTTATAAGCATCAATGACGAGATCGGTGTTGTCCAGCACGTGGGCATTCGGGCCTCCATTGTCAGGACGCTCAACAACGTGGATGTGGTCGTGCCCAACCAAACCTTTTTGACCTCTGCTGTCACGACCTTCACCCACACAAGTGAACCAATTCGGATGTTGATACCGGTGGAAACAGCAGACGAACATACGCCCCATCTGGTGCGACAGGCGATGTTGGTCGCCGCCGATAAACATCCCCTGGTTGTGGCGGAGCCGCCACCAAAGGTGTTTTACATCTCCACCGGGGATACAAGCCGAAATTATCAACTGGCCGTTTGGTACGAGGATCCTTTGCAGACCGTGCCCTTGCACAGCGATCTTTATTTCATGATCTTCGATGAATTCACCAAGGCAGGGATTAAACCCGCCACGCCACAACGGGATCTGAACATCAATTCGGTTACGATGATAGGATTGGAAGAGAAGAGCGCTTCACCTTCCCTGCAAGCCGCTCCTGCCAGTTAGTAAGCGTCCAAAAACAACTTCCCGATTTCAACCTCCGGGAGGTGGTCAGAACCATGTGTGTCTATCTGGATTTTGGCGGCCACTTCCCGGAGGTTGATTCTGGACAATCACTTAGCATCCTGATCATCCATTGAGGGGCGAAAATTTCAAATTTACGTGAATTTGGGTCGATTTGGTTAGATCTCCTGAGAGTATTTTGAGAGTTCGATGCTAAACTGGTGCTATCCAATTGCCGATGGCGCTTTTTGGTGATGAAACATGGTCTGCCGAACTGGCGGATCGTGCGTTGGCGTGTTACCGTCAGCGGAATTTCTGAACCCGGAGCAGAGCAAAGCCCGTATTGTCCACATGGCCAATGGCAGAATGCCCATGCGGACGATGCGGTGGTCGCAGGACCGTGCTTTACTAGAATGGCAATCCATTTTCTTGGCAACACATCGGGGTCATGCGTCGGAAAAATAAGCCAAGCCTTTGTTGTTAGACGGCGTCAAATAAGCGCCGCTCCGTGCGATGGCTCTCCCTCTTCTGCAAACGAAATTCCATATTCCCCCACCTCGCCCCCACCTGATCAAGCGTCCCCATCTCATCGAAACGTTGCGCGCTGGCATAGACGACGGGAGCCAGTTGATTTTTGTTTCGGCGCCGGCGGGATTTGGCAAAACAACCTTACTGAGTGATTGGGTGAAAAACAACTGCCATCCGGTGGCATGGTTGACGCTGGATGCCAACGACAACGATGTCACCCGCTTCCTGGCTTACCTGACCACTGCATTGCAGCAGACCGATGACCGATTGGGTGATGGTCTGCTCGATGCGCTGCAAGGAAAGCACCCGCCTGCTCCCGAGAAAGTGCTCATTGGCCTTATCAACCAGATCAACGCATTGGCGCAATGCACCGATACAGCCATTGGCGAGTTTATCGTGGTGCTGGATGACTATCAATCCATTACGAACGATGCGATCCTTGGCGCTGTCGCCTTCCTGCTGGAACATCAACCGGCCAACATGCACCTGGTCATCGCCACACGCTCCGACCCGCCATTGCCATTGGCGCGGCTGCGGGGCATGGGCCTGATCACCGAATTGCGTCAGAGCGATCTTCGATTCACCGAGGAAGAAGCCAGGGCTTTTCTGGAAGATGCGCTCGGGTGTGAACTGTTGGATGAAGATATTGCCGCCTTAACGGCCAGAACCGAAGGTTGGCCGGCGGGATTGCAGATGGCGGCGGTGTCGATGAAAGACCAGGAGGATATTTCCACTTTCGTTGCTGGCTTTCATGGCAACGACCGCTACATTTTGGACTATTTGCTGGAGGAAGTGCTGCATCGCCAGACCCCGTTTATCCAACGTTTTTTGCTGCAAACCGCCGTGCTCGAACAGTTATGCGGCCCCTTGTGCGATGCCGTTGTGGATGATGTGGAGGCATGGACTCCGGAGACAAATGTGGGGATGCAGAACGGGGCAGACCAGGGTGCGCAGGGCGTTCTCGATTACCTGGATGCGGCGAACCTGTTCATCCTGCCACTGGATAACGAACGTCATTGGTATCGCTATCACCACCTGTTTGCGGACCTGCTCCGCCAGCGTTTGCAGCAAGAATACCCTGACCTGGAACCTGTCTTGCATGGCCGGGCGAGCAAGTGGTACGAACAGCACGGGATGCTGGAGCGAGCCAGTCGCTCATGCAGCGGCTGCATCTGATTTCGAGCGGGTATCCGAGTTGATACGGGGCAAAGTGAAAAGGACACCCTCGCGCAGCGAGTCGGTGGGCGTTCAACCCCGGTCGGTGTTTCCACAGGAGGCGGGAGCAACTCCATCGGAGGCCACTATCCCCGCCATTGTCGGTGCAAGCCCCGCCGTTTCGGCGTTGCTCAAACAGGTTGTTGTGCAACGGGCTGTTCCTGCCTACGCTGGCAAGTTGCAAGTTGAAAACGTCGCATACCCCCCTGCATCTGCCAATGCCTTACTTAATGCCGTAAGACCACCGATACCGGATCCGCTGAGTGAACGAGAAGAGGAAGTACTCATTCTTGTCGTCGAGGGCATGACGAACCGTGAGATCGCCGACCGTTTGTACGTTGCGATCAGCACGGTCAAGACGCACATCAATCATATCTACCGAAAATTGGATGTTTGCAATCGCGCAAAGGCAATTGTTCGAGCCAGGGAATTGGGGTTGGTGTGAAGTAAGGGCCGGAATGTCTCTTAACTCCACTGAATTCCTGAATCCACCCCCCGAATCAACCTCCAGGTGGATGACACTCCACCCTCTTTTGGAATAAGCTTGAAGCAGTCATTGGGGACTGAAGGAAAAGCATCTTTTACAAACGGTTTTCGTCCCCACCATTCAATACATCTCCCAAGGGAAGGAGGCCAAAAAATGTTTCGTAAAGCATTGAAGTACACCGTTGTTCTGCTTATCGCTGGCCTGTTGATGCTTGTCAGCGTAAGTGCTGCGTTTGCCGAAGGCGGAACCGGACCCGACAATGCCCTGGCGCCGGACGGCGCCTGGCGTGTGCTGGAATCGGGTCAGCAAGTCTGGTTTGCATTCAATTATGACGGCAGCGAGGACCCACTCGACATCTTGATGAAATTGGAGCCCAAAGATGGCGCTAATTTCGCTCTGCTTACCCCAGAGGAGATGAAAGTCTGGCAAGATACGGGCGTGATCGAGCCCATCGGCAGAGGCGGAGAGGATAAAAACGTAGATGCCGATCTGTCGTGGTGTGGTAGTTTCAACGCTGCTGGCCGTTACTACATCCTGGTCGAAGACTCAACGGCTCGTGGTGACGTCACCTATTATTCGTTGCAATTGGTCGACGATGGCGTTCCGATGCAGCCAGCGCCAACCGAGGCTGTCGAAGCCGAGGATATCGCCGCTGCCGCTGCTCCAGTTGTTGAGGAAACGGCGGTTACCGGCACAGGCGTTGATGATGCCATGCCTATCAAGGGCAAATGGATGACGCTACCCCAGGGTGAGAGCCACTGGTATTCGTTCCAATACGATGGCGGCGAAGGTCAGATCAAGGTCAATTTGGATGCCGATTCGACCCAGGATATCAGGTTCTCGCTGCGCACGCCTGCTGATGTCGAGCACTGGCAAAAAACTGGCGAAACAAAAGCCTGTGGCTGCGGCTCCAAGAACGATGCTGAAAGTGGCGATCTCTTCTGGACCGGCAACTTCAATTCGCCGGGCACGTATTATGTGGTGGTCGAGGAGATGGGGACCGCTGCCGGATCCACCAACTACGCCCTGGAAATCAGTGGAACAGGCGTGAGTTAGGTCACAACGTCAAGAAAGGGAAAAAGCGAACACCAACACCTGGGCGGTATGGGAGTTGCAGAGTGCCCGGTATCATCTCCCTCCCATACCGCTTTCGTGTTCCCAGTAATGTTGGAGTTGGTGCGATGGAACAGTCATTGCATTGTCAAATTCGGATACAAGGTCAATTAACCAGCGAATGGTCAGATTGGTTCAGCGGCCTGTGTATTGAAAACCTGCCCGGTGGCAATGGACTTCTGCATGGCGACCTGCCTGATCAGGCGGCGTTGTATGGCGTGATTGATCGCTTACGTGACCTCGGCCTGGTGCTGCTGTCCGTCGATTGCGCCGAAACGCCCGTTGAATTGAATCCAAATCAATTTGGCGATAAGGATCCGCACCCACCCGTGCGGTTCAGCACAGAACCCGTTCATGCTGCTGGCGACGACGGGAGGGAGATTCAAGGGGTTCGGGGCGTGGCGGTCAGGGAGACTCGCTAACGGGGATGAGCGGGGCGGCCAGCTTCGCTGATTGCACGAATCCGGCCATTTGCTTCTCTCTTTGTTCATCGCTGCTAAAGGCTCGTTTCCAGCGCCCGGCCCAGATGTTGCTCTGTCGTTGCAGGTCGCCCGGTACGGTTTCGGGGATGGGGGCCAGGCAGACCCGTGTGAAGTAGCTGGCGAACAGATCATTCTCGACCAGGCATTGTTCCACGAGATTGCCTTTGGGCCAATGCGTGCGGGTGAGATTGCCACAGGCATCGACCAGCTCCACTTCGGGCAGGCCGCAGGCGGCGGCTAACTCATCCATCCAGCCTCGTCTGTCCGCCATCTGGCAGCAAGACATGGCCCGGATTGGTTCGATCTGGTAGAAACTGCGGGCGGGGCCCCGGATTTGCTTGCGATACTGCAATTGCACGCTCTCGAACCAGGCGATGTTCAGCATGAGGCGCTGCGTGTTGGCGTAACGGCGCAGGTAGTCCTCATCCGGTTCCCCCTCGAATCTCGTCTCCAGATCGTTTAGCGCCTGCCCGGACAGCATCCACAAGGCCCGGATGCGCTCGGCGGGGCTGGCGTCGACACGGACATTGCTCGGGATGAAAAACGAACGGGCGGGCATCCGGGCGCTGCTGACCAGGACGAGGACCATACAGAGCAGCGCCAGGATCAAACCGATCCACCGCCATTTTTCCAGGTGCGACGCAGGCAAGCTCCGCTTGCTGGCAAGTGCGTCGATCGCACCTGATTCAGGCATTAGAAAATTGCCAACGGGTGGCGGTGCGGGGAAAATCGTGTTCCAGCCAGGCAAATACCACCTGCGGATGCACCGCATAAAGAGGTTCGTTCACCGAAGGTGAATTGGGTGCGAACCCGTCGTATTTCGGCGCATAGGCTGCGGCCACTCGCTCGTACAATTCTGCATCCATCTCGACCATTTTCTGCGCCCGACCTTCCACAATCACGACATCGTCACCGCTTTCGAGATGCACGACGGCAGCGGGGTTGCTGGCGAGATTGCGCGCCTTGACCGCATCCGGTGCTGTGCCAAAGTAGAACACATCATCGATCCACACGCCCCACACCGGCATCACATGCGGCCGACCGTCTGGGCGGGTCGTGCCAACCCAATACGATCTGGCATTTTCCATCTGTTCCGTCACCCAGGCCCAGGACATCAGGGCTAAATCATCGTTGCCAGCGTCCAGACCATAGACCTGTGACATGCTGGGCCGACCAGCGGGGGGATTTTGATCAGTCATTTGCGGTTCTCCATAGTGACGTGTTGCATGTTACGTGGTGCGTGGAGTTGTAGCCAGGTAAACGGAACACGCAACCCGCAATACGAAATTGCCAAAGCCCTTCAACTGGCGGCCAAACACTGCTCCACTAGTTCACGCAAAAAGCTCGGATGCAGCACCGTGGCATCGATCGTTTCCGCCTCCAGAAAACTGGCGAGACTGCCAACACCACGGGCAAATGCCAGCGCAAAGTTGGTATCAGGCTCAAACCAATCTTCAAGCCACAAGCCGTTGATCAGCAAGGTTTGAGATTGTCTGTCCAGCTTGGCGTCCATGCGGGCCACCAGACGGTCGCCGTACAAAACTGGCAAGGTGTAGGGACCGTAAACCCGTTTGGCGTCGGGTTTGTAGATCTCCCAGATGTAGTCGAAGTCGAACAATTTCCCGGCCCGACCACGGGCGCTGCAATACTCCAGCGGCGAAAGAAAGGTCACTTCATCCTCGGTGCTTGTCGCCAACGGCTGCCAGGCGGTCGGGATTAAGCCATCCTGCAATGTTGCGATGGTTGGCAACTGCTCAGCCAGCACGAAATAGGGCACTTTATCCCCTGTCAGGCGCACCTCCACGATTTGCTCCGCTTCCTGCATCTCGGCTAATTTCGTCTGCGCCTCCTGCACTGTGACCTCCCGCTGGATGAATCCCTTCCAACTATTTCGGAAGGTGCGAGCATTGATCAACCCGTCAAGAGCGATCACTTTTCGGGCCAGGAAATCTTCCGCTTCCTGCACGGGAGCAGTATGCTGCAAATGCGCCGGCGCTACATTTTCGAGGAAATCATAGACACGCTCTTTGCCGTGGCGGGCGTAGGTCATCAGTTCGCCGGTCAGCCACAGATAGTACAGGGCGACACCTGTATCTTTGCCGGCCCGATAGTGCTCGACCTGCTTGCCCTGGAATTCCCGGTTGCGCAAGGGACCACGGTCACGAAGTTCCTGTTTGACTTCATCCGGAAGCGAGGGATGCGATTTTTTGAATTCGAGCCAGCGCTTTGCCGATTTGCACCGCTCCATCGGCACACGCCAGAAGGGTAGCTCCTCCATCGGGTAGATCACCAGCCAGCCGCCGTAATCGAAGAATTTGCGGTCGGTGTAGGCGACCTCTCTCAGCAGTTCGGGTTGATAGCCGCTCACTCGTCCCCACAGCACCAGATCATGGCTCTGAGCTATGACTGAAACGGGATCGACCTGCACGGCCTCGATTGATCGCATCGCTTCTGTCAGCCCCGCTTTACCGTCCCAACGTCGCCCGGGCCACAAGCCCTGACGTCCGAGGATGAAGCGGCGGTGCGTTTGCTTGGAAATGGTTTGATGCGTCATGCTGTCTGGGCTAGCCGCCATGCACTGCCTGGGCCAGCGATGTCGCCAGGGTTCTGACACCCAACTCGGGTTCAGTTCCGCCCGCCTGTTTGACCAGGGCGCTGCCGACGACAACGCCATCGGCCAGTGCGGCCACGGCTGCCGCCTGCTCCGGCGTGCCAATGCCGAACCCGACCGCCAGTGGCAAATCGGTGTGTTCCCGCACGCTGCTGATAAACCCGGCCAGATGCGGCGGCAATTCGTTGCGTGCGCCGGTGATGCCGGCAACGCTGACAAGGTAGAGGAATCCGGTGCTGTGCGCCGCTGCCAACGCCAATCGTTCCGGCGTGCTGGTGGGTGCGACGAGATAGACCATCGCCCGGCCATGCTTCCGGCAGGCGGCTTCCATTTCGCTGGCTTCGTCAGGGGGCAGATCGGGGATGATAAAGCCGTCCGCCCCGGCTGCAGCGGCATCGGCGACGTAGCGGTCGATGCCGTAGGCCAGGATGGGGTTGATGTAGCCCATCAGCAGCACGGGCGTCTCGACACCACGCCGGCGTAAGGCGCGCACGGTGTCCAGGCAAGCAGCTGTGGTGACGCCATTGGCCAGGGCTTGTTGCGTGGCGGCTTGGATGGTGGGGCCATCGGCCAGCGGGTCGGAAAAGGGCACGCCCATTTCGATCAGGTCAGCGCCTGCTTCGGCCAGCGCCTGAAACAGGTCGAGACTGGTAGGCAGGTCGGGATAACCCACCGGCAGGTAGGGCATGAAGGCGACCCCAGTTCGGGGTATTGGCAAATGCGTTTTGTATGCGTTCGATTCCAGACATGATTCGCTCCAGGTGGCTAAATGGATTCTGTTCCCATCACCGTGCCCAAATCTTTATCCCCACGGCCCGACAAATTGACGAGAATGATGTGATCTTTGGGCAAGGAAGCGGCCATATCCAGCACATGGCCCACGGCATGGGCGCTTTCCAGCGCCGGGATGATGCCTTCGTACTGGCACAGCATGCCTGGAATCCGGCCAGCGCCTCTTCATCCGTGCAGTAGTGTATTCCGTCCGACCCAGGTCCCGCAGATAGGCGTGCTCCGGCCCGACCGAGGCATAATCCAGCCCGGCGCTGATGCTGTGCGTGAGGGCGATCTGACCGTCGGCGTCCTGCATGACGTACGATTTCGTGCCGTGCAAAACGCCCAGGCGGGCGAGTTCCGGATCGGCAAAACGGGCGGCGTGTTCGCCGCTTTCGATGCCCCGACCACCTGCCTCGACCCCGAGCAGCCGCACGTTCTCGTCCTCCAGAAAGGGATGGAAGATGCCGATGGCGTTGGAGCCGCCGCCCACGCAGGCGACGATGGTGTCGGGCAGACGTCCCACCTGGTCGAGCATCTGCTCGCGGGCTTCCACGCCGATGATGCGCTGGAAATCCCGCACCATCATCGGGTAGGGATGCGGGCCCAGGGCGGAGCCAAGCAGGTAGTGGGTGGACTCCACGTTCGTCACCCAATCCCGAATCGCCTCGTTGATGGCATCCTTCAGGGTCTTGCTGCCGCTGTCTACGCCTCGCACCTCGGTTCCCAGCAGCTTCATGCGGAAGACATTGGGCGCTTGCCGGGCCATGTCCACCGTGCCCATGTAGACCACGCACTCGATGCCGAGCAAGAGCGGCGGCGGTGGCGGTGGCCACGCCGTGCTGTCCGGCCCCGGTTTCGGCCACGATGCGCTGCTTGCCCATGCGTTTGACCAGCAAAGCCTGACCCATGGCGTTGTTGATCTTGTGCGCGCCGGAATGCGCCAGATCCTCCCGTTTCAGGTAGATCTGGGCTCCGCCCAGGTGCTCGCTGAGACGCCGGGCGTAGGTGATGGGCGTGGGACGACCGACGTAGTCCGGAAGTAGATCATTGAGTTCGGCCCAGAAACTCGGGATCGGACTGCGCCAGACGGTAGGCGTGCTTCCAGTTCGGCCAGGGCGGGCATGAGCGTTTCGGGCACGTATTGGCCGCCGTAGGGGCCAAATCGACCGTGGGCGTCAGGAGAAGATTGGGTGTTGGGTATCGGATATTGTGAAGGCATGAGTTATCGTTCGTAGTAGGCGATTCATCGCCGTGGATTGTGTGAGTCTGCGAAGTTGGGTTCAATCCACATGAACTCGTGGCCAGGATTGAAGACATCGGCGATGCGCTGGATGTGGGTAGGTGTGATGTTGGCAGGTATTTCGTCCTGATGAAACCAGCGCAATTCTGCGGTTTCGTCGTTGGATTCTATCATCTCGCCGCCGATTATGCGACAAAGGAAATTGAGCGAGGCGATTTGCACCCGATTGCCATCGCCATAGATCGAACAGATTTCGGGATCGCAGTAACATCCCAGCAGGCGCACGACCTCGACTTCCAGACCCGTTTCTTCCCTGGCCTCGCGTTTCGCAGTGCTGGTAAATGTGTCGCCCGCCTCGACGCCGCCGCCGGGCAAACACCACCAATCGCCATCGGTGCGTTTTTGCAGCAACACTCGCCCCTCATCGTCGAGGATTGTGACAGAGCAACCGGAGCGGATTTTGGCGTTTGCGGTGACACCGGGGCCACGTTCAAATGTGAGTTCAGACATGATTTCGCCTCAAGTGCCTGGCACTTTGATTAGGGGAGAGAAACATGGTCGAGGAATCGTTCTACTATTCGATTCATAAGTGCCTGGCACTTTTTGCATTGGCGACAAACGCCCGCACAGCATCGTGATCTTTCCGGCCTGGTTCTCGCTCGACCCCGCTGCTGACATCGACGCCCCAGGGCTGCACCCGACCGACCGCTTCCGCCACGTTGTCCGCATCCAGACCTCCTGCCAGAAGCAGGCGGCAGGTCGGAGCCAGGGCAGCGGCGATGCCCCAATCGGCGCGCTGGCCAGTGCCGCCGTAAGCATCGGGATGGTAGGCATCGATCAGCAGGTCGGGGCCAGAATCCGGGCCGAACCGGAACGCGAAGCGTTGGGCGTCAGCCACTGCTTCGTCCAGGCTGGTGGGGCGCAGCGCCTTAAACGCCCGGCCAGCAAGCGCTTTCACGAATTCCGGCGATTCTTCGCCGTGAACCTGCGCCAGGTCGAGTCCGGTCTGGTCAAGAATCTGCTGGACGGATGCGAGGGGTTCGTTGACGAAAACGCCGACTGTGGATATTGCGTGTTGCGTGTTGCGTGTTGCGTGTTGGATGGCGGCAAAGATGCTGGCGATCTCGTTCGGTGGGAGGTAGCGAGGGGATGGGGGGTAGCAAATAAAGCCCAGGAAATCAGCCCCAGCGTCGATAGCAACGAGAGCGTCTTCGAGATTGGTGATGCCGCAGATTTTAACTTGTGTCATGGCAATTGTTGGTCAAGCGGGATGAGATAGGCGGCATTATACCATGTTGCGAGTGGATGACAATGCAATTCCACCGTCTGTCAGATCGACGCTGCCCTGCTCTGGCGCTGGATCATCCAATGGGTTCCGCTGCTGGGACAGTACAGCGATCGTTTGCAGCCGGAAGTGGGGAACGCTTGTACGCGGCATTTGAGCAACTCCACTGGCCGGCTTTGGCGCGCTGGTCGGGTGGGGTGGCGGGGTAACACCCAGGTTATTTGCCCGTGTCGATTCGCAACTCCATTCGTTGATACAACGGTGTAAATCCATTCGCTGCGAAAAATGACATGCCAGTCTCGTTGTCGATCCACACGTTGATGTTGATGCGCAGTATCTTCCGTAATTGTGTCCATTCGACAGCGCTATCAAGCAGCCTCTTGCCGATTCCCAATCCTTGGAACTCCTGATTGACAACTAGATTATCGATGACAGCAGTTTGACGAGGCCTGAACATTGGAGCGTCTGGACTATCCGTTATTTGAATAGTCGCGACCCCAACAATGTCAGTGCCGACCTCGGCGAGAAAGATTTCGCCGTCGTGCTCGTCAATAAATCGGGCAATACGCTCACGTGGTCGAGTTGGTCCATCGAACGGTTGGAATACATCCGGACGAATACGGACATGAAGATCATCGAGTTCATGAAGCAACTGACAGATCGCCGAGAAATCGTCCATCGTCGCAGCGCGAATTGTCACTTTACCTGTCATCGTTGTTTGGCCAGATACCATTTTTTATCTGCGCTCCTTCATCATCAAATATTCTGTTACTCCCGCTTTGTATAAACCGGGTATCTCTCCCACTTGCCGGTATCCCAAACGCTCATACAATCGTTTAGCCTCAGGATTAAAATCCGCCACCACAAGAAATACCTTTGAGGCATCCGTGAAGACAGATTCCTCAAAATAGGCAAGCAGTTTTCGCCCAATGCCCAACCCACGAAATTCTTCTTTAACGGCGATGATATGCAAGTAGGGATAACTGTGAAAGGCACCTGCCAAGGTAAACCAGATAAATCCCACACATCCCCCCCCTTCATCTACTGCCACAAACAGTTCGCCTTTCGTTATCCCTTCTGTCAGGGCGGTTTGGTCTTTTCCTCCGACGCAAAATACACTTGCCCAAGTTTGGAATTGAGCAGGGCTACTTTACAATCTTCTAAATGCCTCAAGTGGGCTTTTGTGACTCTAATCTTCAACGTTCTAATCTCCAATAAGGGAAATCCTGAAGGCTTCAATAACGATCAGTTCAATTGCTCCAAACAGCTTCAAGTTTACCTGGAATTTTGCGGGAGCGGTCAGTCTCTAGCCATTTGTTACGTGCGATATTTACCAAGGTGCTTTTTGTGTGATTTGATCATTTTTCCAAACTCCTTGTCCTTGCGACGCTTATCCAGATAGGACATTTCATTGAATTCTGACTCCTTTTTCAATTTCGCGTAATTTTGAAAACGCTCATTTGAAATGATTCCATTCTCGATAGCCTCTTGTATCGCACACCCCTCCTCTTGAGTATGAGAACAATCGCTATACCGACATTGACTGGCAAACGCTTTGATTTCATCAAATACTTCATCCAGGCCAGAATCGCCCCCGATACTTCCTAATTCGCGCATCCCAGGCGTATCAATTATAGAAGAGCCGTTTTTTAAAGAGACCAATTGACGACTACTTGTCGTGTGTCTACCCTTACCGTCTTTTTCTCGAACGGCTTGTGTTTCAAAAACTGCGCCACCCAGAAGGTTGTTTATAAGCGTTGTTTTTCCCACTCCGGATGATCCAAGCAGACAAAAGGTTTTGTTTCCGACTAACAATTCTTTGACCCTGTCCAGCCCTTCATCACTAACGTTGCTAAAAGTGACGGTCAGAATTCCGGGCATTATTTTGGCGATCTCCGCTTCCTTCACTTTTATCTCTTCTGACGACAATAAGTCACTTTTGCTTAACAGAACAATCGGCTGAATATTACTTTCACTGGTCATCACCAGATATCGCTCCAGCCGGTTAAGATTATAATTATGATCCAGGGATTGAACGATGAAAGCAATATCTATGTTGGCGGCAATGAGTTGAAAATCGATTTTTCTACCGGGTGTTTTTCGCTTCAAAACCGATTTTCTTGGTAATATTTCATGAATGATAGCTAAAGAATCATCATTGAAATACTGGGCGTAGACCCAATCTCCGACAGCCGGGAAATCCAAAGGCGAGTCTGCGGTGAACATGAGTTTACCGGTTAATTCAGCCAGAACAACCATTTGCCCGTTATTAATGACGTAGCTATCTTTCTCTACGGCGACCACTCGTGCTATTTCGAAGTCATCAAGTTTGGCGGAATCCAGTTGTTCTTGAAACCAATTGTTGAAACCTAATTCTTCCAGACTCATTGATATCCTTTACGTGAATCTAAAACTAAGATTGTTACCGCTTTTTTGGGGATGTACACGAGTATCTTGCGGCGTTAAGTGAAACCACCTTATTGTTGTCATGACGAAGTCATTGTACCGGGCGCGGGTTGAGCTAAGCAAGTCTTTTGTGGTCCGACCCCGCCCGCTGTTTGATCCCGGGCAGTGGTATGGGTATCCACCCGATTGGCACTTCGACCTCAGCATGACCTTCGATCAATGCGAGTGGTCGGCCATTGCTTGTTGGTCGGGTGATAGAGAAGGTTTATAATGGTGGTCAACGACTCAAAGATTTCTGCACAGGAGAGATGTCATACGATGAAACGTATCGTGCTTTTCACCAGCATTGTGTTGATTGTGGTTGGTTTCATCGCCGCCCGGGTTGGGGATAGTTTATCCACCGTAACTGAAAGTGGCATGCTTCAGGACAGTGCTCTGATGCCGATTGGCGCCATTCTCTTCGTTCTTGGGTTCCTGGCCCTGGTTGTTGCTGTCCTCTGGTATCTGGTCGACTTTATCAAAGGCCGGCTAAAGAAAGATTAGTCCATAGCGACCCACAATAGCCACGTGCGCTCCAAAAGCGACGCGGCAGCACAACGTAAGATTGCCCACAGGTTTTGTGGATTAACAAGGGTGGGCGTATGATGAGGGTTAACGCCCTGGCGACTTGCCCTGGGCTATCAAAACACGCATGGCTTGCAGGTATTCGGATTTTAGATATGCGCGTGTCGATACCAAAAAGTCCCAATATCCAATACCAAATACCCAGTCTACACCAACGAACTGGCGAAACTAGTCGCCACAAAGCAACAAACCATGCACAAAAATCGAAAAAGGAACGACTCATGAGCCTCGCAGAAGAAGCCCGTAAGTACCATGTGCAAGGCCGGCCCGGCAAGATCGAAGTCATTGCCACCAAGCCTTTGCTCACCCAACACGATCTCTCCCTGGCCTACACGCCAGGCGTCGCTGTGCCCGTCATGGATATCGCCGAGGATCCCAGCAAGGCGTACGAGTACACCGCCAAGGGCAATCTCGTCGCCGTGCTCTCCAATGGCTCCGCCATTCTTGGCCTGGGCAACCGTGGAGCGCTGGCGTCCAAGCCCGTCATGGAAGGCAAGGGCGTCCTGTTCAAACGCTTTGCGGATGTCGATGTGTTCGATATCGAAGTGGACACGCAGGACCCCGATGAGATCATCCGTGTCGGCCAGTTGATTGCTCCCACATTCGGCGGCATCAATCTGGAAGACATCAAAGCGCCCGAATGTTTCTACATCGAACAGGAACTGGAGCGCACCACCGATATCCCCATCTTCCACGACGATCAGCACGGCACCGCCATCATTTCGGGAGCGGCGCTGATCAATGCCCTGGAGGTCAACGGCAAGAAGATCGAGGATGTCATCATCGTCATCAACGGCGCCGGTGCAGCCGGCATTGCCTGCGGCGAATTCTACATCGGCCTGGGCGCCACGCGTGAGAATGTCATCATGTGCGACAGCAAGGGCGTCATCTACAAGGGCCGTGAATCGGGCATGAACCCGTACAAGGATGCCTTTGCCATCGAAACCGATAAGCGCACACTGGCGGATGCCATGAATGGCGCAGATGTCTTCTGCGGCGTCTCGATCAAGGATGTCGTCAGCCAGGACATGGTGCGCAGCATGGCAGATGACCCCATCATTTTTGCGATGGCCAATCCCGATCCCGAAATCACCTATCCGGATGCCGTTGCCGCTCGCCCCGACGTGATTATGGGAACCGGGCGCAGCGACTATCCCAACCAGGTGAACAACGTGCTGGGCTTCCCCTTCATCTTCCGGGGAGCGCTTGATGTGCACGCCACCAACGTCAACATGGAGATGAAGGTGGCCGCCGCCAAAGCCCTGGCGGAACTCGCCCACGACGATGTGCCCGACAGCGTGCTCAAAGCCTACGGCCTGGACAGCCTCCATTTCGACAGGGAATATCTGATTCCCAAGCCCTTCGACCCGCGTGTGCTCACCCGCGTGGCCCCCGCCGTGGCTCGTGCCGCCATCGAGACCGGCGTTGCTCGACGCCAGATCGACCTGGACGCCTATCCCGACCAGCTTGGCGGCACGGCAGGGCCGAGGTTTCAGCATCATGCGCAAGGTCATCCGCCAGGCCCAGCAAGATCCCAAACGCGTCGTCATGGCCGAAGGCCAGGACCCGCGCATCATCCGGGCGGCGCTGGCGATTGAACAGCACGGCATCGCCAAACCGATCCTGTTAGGCCGCCCCGACCTGATCAAAGCAACGCTCGAGCAACTGCAATTGGATTACAAGCCCACCACCATCTATCCTGCCGGATTTGAGAAGCGGGAAGAATATGCCGAAGTGCTGTACAAGCTGCGGGCGCGCAAAGGCATGACTCGCGCCTACGCATTCCAATTGGTTCGCCAGCACAATATCCTGGGGCCCCTGATGGTGCAACAGGGCGACGCCGACGCATTCCTGTCTGGCCTCAACTACAATTACCCCGATGTGCTGCGCCCAGCCTTGCAGATCATCGGCACCAGGGAGGGTGTGCATGTCATCAGCGGCGTGTATCATGATGATCGTGCGCGAACGGGTTTATTTCTTCAGCGATGCCACCGTCAACCCTGATCCCACCGCAGAGCAATTGGTCGAGATCGCCATTGGCGCGGCTGAGGTGGCGAAAACCTTCAACATCGAGCCGCGCATCGCCATGATCTCGTTCTCCAACTTTGGCAGCACGCGTTTCCCGCAGAACGAAAAAATGCGTCGCGCCACCGAATTGGTGCAGAAAATGCGGCCCGATCTGGCTGTCGATGGCGAAATGCAGGCCGACACAGCCGTCACGCCCGAACTGGTGGAGCAGAACTTCCCCTTCAGCCGGGTCAAAGACGCCAATGTGTTGATCTTCCCCAACCTGGACGCCACCAATGCCGCCTACAAGCTGCTGGCCCGGTTGGGCGGAGCAGAGGCGGTCGGGCCCATCCTGGTCGGTATGGCCAAGCCCGATCCACGTCATCCCCACCGGCGCTGAAGTGCGGGATATCGTCAATATCGCCGCCCTGGCCGTGGTCGACGCCCAGAGCCCGGAAATGAATGGGTAGAGGTCACTATTCTGGTGTCGTCATATTTTTCGTCATATCGAACGAATGTGAGATATCCTCTCATTTTAGAGGGAAATTTCGGATAACAATGAGATTTCTCCTTCCTTCGGTCGTCGAAATGACGGCAGCCTGAATCGTCACGAATAAAGTAAGAATTCAAGAAACTGATAGATTTGTAGACCAGGATGCCTGAGTGTTAGCATCCTGGTCTACTTGTTTTCCGGTCTACCGTTTTCCACAGAGAGTCCCCATGCATTTCCTGACATTCGAAGGCATCGAAGGCAGTGGCAAGACCACGCAGATCCAGCTCTTGCTCGATTGGCTGCGCAGCTACACCGACAAGGTGCTGCACACCCGCGAGCCGGGCGGCACCGCCATCGGTGATGGCATCCGCGAGATCTTGCTGCATCCCGACAACACCGAAATGGCCCCGGAGGCCGAAATCTTGCTGTTTTCGGCTGCCCGCGCCCAAATCGTCCAGCAAGTGATTCGCCCTCACCTGGAGCAGGGCTGGATCGTCGTCTGCGACCGTTTTGCCGATTCGACGCTCGCCTACCAGGGCTACGGTCACGGCCTGTCCCTGGATGCGCTGCGTCAGATTACATCCTTCGCCACCGGTGGTCTCACACCCGACCTTACGATTTATCTCGACCTGGAGGTGGATGCCGGCCTGCGGCGCAAAGCGCAGACACCGGAGGAATGGAATCGCATGGAGGCCAAAGAAGTGGCCTACCATCGCCGGGTGCGGGACGGCTACCACGCCTTGATCGCCGCCGAACCGCAGCGCTGGCTGGTGCTCGACGCCGCTCAGCCCGTCGATGTCATTCAGGAAGCAAATGCGGCAGCGGGTGGGGGTGTTGTTGGGGTTGGGGTGAAGATCGAGGATCAATAATAAAGATTAAGGCATGTTCCTTGTTACTGTCATTTCAAGACCAAAGGGAGGAGAAATCCCCTTGCTAGCAGGAATTATCCCTAAAAACGCAGGTGATGTCTCACATTCGTTCGACATGACGTAAAAGTGACTACACCTGCAATGGTTACCTTTAATCTTTGATCCTTAATCTTCAATTCACAATCGTCAGATCGACCGCCTGCGTGGCATGTATCCAGATGGCGTCGCCGGGGCGGAAGTGGGTGAGGGTGTTGCCATCCTGGCCGGGGGTGAAGGTTTTCCACTGCTGCGCGGCGTTATCCCAGACACTCACCCTGTCGTAACTGCCGCCGATGGCCGCCAGCGTTGCTTCGACCCGCTGCGGGGCTGAAGCCGGGAAGCCGATCTGGTTCCAGCCGGGCTCCAGATGGATGACCGTTGGCTGGGTTGGAACGAGACCGCTGACGCTGAGGGTGTCGGCCTGATTCATGTTGATCCAGACGCCCCGAATTTCGGGGATTGCGTCCAGATCATTGCCGGCAGCGCCAGGGACAAAAAAGCGCCAGGGTGAGGGCCACTCGCTATTGTCGTACCATTTCACCTGATCGTAGCTGCCGTCGATGCTTTGCAGAACGGCAGGCAGGCTTGGATTGAAGGGAATCAGGGGGATGGAGAGAGCGTTCCAGCCCGGCATCAGTTCCTTCACAAAGGGCGAGGAGCCGCCGCCACTGGGGGCCGGCGTGTTGTGAGGCGTTGGTGTGGGCGTCGGGGCGGTGAGTTGCGAGCCGGTGGGCAGCGTCACCACAAGCCGGGGCTGCAGCAGCAAGTCTTCGTACTCGCTGCTGGCGATGTTTACCACAAAGTTGCTGCCATCGCTCAGCCGAATCAGCCAGCCACGATTCGGTTCGCCGATCAGCCAACGGCGCACATCGCCGGTCACATCGAAGCTGAGTTCATCGCCATTTTCGAGATGGAAGATGCCGCTCGGCTGCGAGATGTAATCGATATTCGGCGCGCCCGCCCCGGGTTGGCTCCAGGCGGCGCCCGTGGAGGACAGTTGCCAAGTGGCCGATTCCGGCTCCCATTCACGAATCAGGCGATTGAGGATTACCGAACGGCCCACGACGATGCCACTGCGATACGCGACATCCAATTTGAGTTCAGCTTTGAGGATGGTTGTGCCCAGGGGAATCGGCTGCATGTCGAATTTGAGCAACGCCCGATTTTTGTCGCCAAGCTGTTCGTTGAGAGTGACAAGCGTAGCTTGGTTGTAATTCACTTGCGGGTCAAAGCTGGAGATAAAGGTGTCCACTACACCCTCATAGCCGTTGTCTCCCGGCCTCAACATGATGGTGAATTCGGCAGGGGTGGCGGTGGGGGTGCTGGTGGGCGTCGCGGTGGGTGTAGCTGTGGGCGTTTCGGTTGCTGTTGATGTGGGGCTTGCCGTGGGCGTTTCGGTCGCTGTTGACGTGATGGTTGGGGTTGGCGTAATGGTCGGAGTGGGTGTTATGGTCGGGGTGTCAGTGGCGGTTGGGGTGTTTGTGGGCGTGTGGGTGTCGGTCGAGGTGGGCGTGATGGTCGGGGTCGGGGTGAGGGTGGGGGTCGCTGTATCGGTCGGGGTGACAGTGGCGGTGGGTGTAGGCAATGTCCCGGACGAGGGCAGCGTGTAGAGGATCTCCAGCTTGGGGCGCAGGGCGACATCGACGGTGTAATCAGCGGCGGCGTTGGTAATCACCGCATACACCGATTCGGGTTCAAGCAACCAGCCGTTGTTTGTGGCCCCGCCGTTGCTAAAAGCCCGGACATCAGCAGAAACGTCGAAGCTGTGCCAGCCCGTACCGGAGACCAATGCCTGAGCGACAGGTGTTGGCGCGCGGTCGCCGTCGGAAACGCCAGGATCGCTCCAGGGCGCGCCAGCCGACGCCTGCTCCCAGGTGGCGGTGTTGATATCCCAGTCGCGTACCATGCGATAGGCTCTGACATTCAGGGGGCTGCCATCGTTGGAAACCACGTTGAGGGAGAGCGTGGCCTGGTTGACGGATGCGTTGGTCGGCAGCGTGCCCAGATCAAAACGCAGCAGTGATTTTCGCACCGGACCGCTGCTGTTCGAGCGCCACCTGACGGTGGGATCAGAACCGAAATTCGTGCTAGGCTCCCATTGATCGATGGTCGTGTCTGTGACGCCGTTGTAGCCATTTTGGCCCGGTTGCAAAACCATTGTGTAGGCCTGAAGTTGCAGCGCGCCCAGATCGGCAAAGACGCCGCCTGCACTCGCTCCCTCCCAGACCAGCCAGGTCTCGGCTTGGGCTTCCCCGCCATCGTCATCCTCCAGGCTGATATTGAATCCCAGCTTGTGGTTGTGTTCCAGGGAGCCGCCCAGCATGGTCTGGGGGATGGCGACCTCGACTGCATAGCCATCGGGCAGGCCGCTGACGAATGCCAATGCCTGGTATCCGCCCTGCACGTTGCCATCAGCACCGATGCGCATGTCGATATCGTGCAGATCGCCCTTGACGCCGTCATACTCGCCATCGAAGGCCAGATGCACGGCGTCGCCAGCCTGGATGCTGTTGTCGTAAACGTGCACGCCAACGAAAACGTAATCTTGCCACCAGCGGCTGCGGACGGTGGCACTGAGGTCAGTCGCATTTGCGTTTCGCCCTGCACTGTATCGGCGTTGGTGACATCGAGCGTCATTGTTTCGTCGTTGCTCCAATCGCTCAGATCACCATCCAGAGCGATTGCACCTGCCGGTAAGGACTTTAACGTGCGACTACCGCCGCCAAAAGCGAGCAAGTTGATGGTTCCAAACAGTTCGGGCGTGTCAGACAGCGTGGGAGCGGCCCAGAACAGCGCGCCTTCCTGGCCAGCGCCATCGTCATCGACCAAAGCGAGGTTAAGCCCGATGGTGCGCCCCGCGACAAAATCGTCGCCAAGGGCTGTTGCCGGGATTTCAAGTTCCAGGTCGTAGCCACCGGCTCTGGTGCGGATGGCGTGCACAATGGCTACGCCATCGGTGGCGATTCTGCCATCTGCGTAAAAACGCAATACGTGGTCGTCATCACCCCCGCCGAGGTCATCATCCCGGCCATCAAGCGCAATCTCGATGCGGTCATTGCCGGTGACAACTTCATCGCTGACGCCGACGGCGAGGAAGAGGCTGTCTTCCCACCAGCGCACCCGCATCCGGCCACTCAAATCATTCCGGGTGAGACTTCGCCCGCCACGGTGTGTGCAGTCTCGGCATCAAGCAGGGTGAGCGCTGATGCTGTCCAATCGCTGAGGTTCGCCATCGGTGGTGGTGTCTGTTCGAGCAGCGCGCCAGAGATTGGGTGGAGAGGGGTTTGTAAGCAAGGATGACGTTTTCCTCGCCGACAGCGTACGCCAGGTTTTCGTCGTACACATCCAGACCTTCCAGGATGCCATCCAACCCGGTGTCGATGGTGGTCCAGGATGCGCCGCCATTGCTTGTGTGGACGAGAGAACCGCCAACCCCAACCGCCCAGCCGCTTAATTCATCGACCATCTCGATGGCGAGGAGTTTGGGCACGCTGGCGTCGAACACGAAATCCTGCCAGGATTCACCGCCATCGGTGGTGCGCACGACCATCGCCGATTGGCAGGGGGCGGTATGCTCCCATGCGCCGTCCACGCGGGCGCAGCCGGCCAGCCAGACATCATCCAACTGCCATCCTGGTCGACATCGTAGGCGTCAACCGTCTCGAACAGCCAGGAGCTGTATTGGCCGGGCAGGGTTTTGCTGCCCCAATTTGCCCCGCCGTTCCAGGTGAATTTCATAAACGGCTTGAGAATCGCTCGTCCCGGTGTTCTCGGAGATCATGTCCAGCTCGACGCCGGTGGTGTTGCCGCCGTTGTTGTCTGCGTCTTTCCAGGAGCCGCCATTGTTTGTTGTGCGGAAGTAGTGATGCGTGCCGGTGGTGAGACCGTTGCTGGCGGATGTGCGGTTGACGTCGTAGAGGTAGCTGCCGTAGGTCGAGCCATCGAGCTGGCGGGCGTATTCCCGTTGCCAGATGCGCCGCCATCGGTCGTGTGCAGTAACAGACCAAAACGCCCGACGGCATGGCAATCTGTTGTGGAGCCTGGCACGCAGCTTATGCCCATCAACCAGGAGCCATTGTGATCGGCGGTTACTACCGTGGCCGGGTCAGTGCGGAATTCATCGTAGACCTCACGCCAACTGTAACCCCCGATATTGTCTTGAGCCCCCGGCCACATGGTCGCCGACGGCATAGGCCACCTGCTCGGAAGCAGCGAATACGGCGAACAAGCGGGGATAATGGCCGCCGATCATGTGCTCCCAGGTATTGCCATCTGCGGTGCGCCACACAAACCAGCTTTGTCGATCGACCGGGCCGCCCCAGTTGCCATCATTCGAGACCTGCACGCTGCCGCCGACCCAGGCGCTGGTGACGCCACCGACGCCTAATCCGTGCAGATCGTAGCCGGTATCGCCGCTGCTGCGCCAGGGCCAACTGCCACCGCCATCGCCAGTGCGAGCGAGACTGCCATCCCGGCCCGCCACCCAGCCGATCTGCGATTGTCCACTGGCGAATTCGACTTCGAGCGAGAATCTTTGCCGGTGCCTACCTTTTCACTGACCAATTCGCCCCCTGATCGTTGCTGATCAGGAGGTTGTCGCCATCGCCCACGACCCAGGCGGTCGAGCCTTCGATGTGGATATCATGCAGTGTGGGCGAGCCGGGAACGAGGCCAGTGTGCGGGTTCCAGGTTACGCCGCCATCGGCGCTGGTGAGCAGCGTTCCCGCTGCACCCACGGCTACGCCGTGCAGGCCATCCACGAACATGCGGATAGATTGCGAATCAGTCGTGACGCCGCTGTTCTGAGCGCTCCAACTGGCCCCACCATCGTTGCTATGTACGATCAGGCCAATTACGCCGACCGCCCAGCCATCGCCGGCGTTAAGGAAATGCACGCCTTGCAGGTCAGTGGTGAGACCGACGTGCATCTGTCGCCAACTGACGCCGCCATCGCCAGAATAGAGGATAGTCCCGTTCTGGCCGACCGCCCACAGATTCAGCCCGACCATGCTGAGATCGTGCAGATCGTAAGCGGGCAGGGGTACTTGATAGTGCCAGGACTCGCCGCCATCCACGCTGCTAAGGATCATGCCTTCCGAACCGACGCCCAGCACCTGTTGTGCGTCCCGGCCGACCAGCGCATAGATGAACCCATCGCCTTTCCAGGCGCGTTGCCACGAGGCGCTGCTGGCCAATGATGCCGCAGTGGACGCTGAGGACGCAGCAGGCGCGGGCGTTTCGGCGGAAATCGCCGACACCGCCAGCAATACCAGCAGAGCCAGACGAGGCCAACGGCCAGCGGTCGGACGAATACGGCAGGTCGGTTTAATAACTTTTTTCGAGACATGATCAGCTCACTCAGAGTGTGTTTGGGCGTCTAAAGTCCAACATAGCACCCCATTATCGGGCCGTCAAGGGGTTTTGGGCCTTGATGAGAAAACTGTCATGCGTGCAAAGCACCCCTGTACTTCATTATGACAGAACTGTCACTTTTTTGGTGTGGTTGTAGGGGCGACAGGCCTGTCGCCTAAAGCGTCACCTTATAACCGACCAACGGACGACTGCGAGGGTCGCCCCTACCGTTTATTCCACCAGCCCTCGCAACACCGCCGTTCTCGACATCCTCGTGCATGTCTTTGTCTTTGGGCGTTTCCAGCAGCATCGGCACATGCGCAAATCGAGGATCGTTGATGATCAGGCCGAAAGCATCCAACCCTACATACCCCTGGCCGATGTGTTCGTGGCGGTCCTTGCGGCTGCCGAGATCGAATTTGCTATCGTTGAAGTGGAAGCACTTGAGTTGATCAAGGCCGATGTGTTCGTCGAAGTTTCGCATCATGTCGGCGTAGCCCGCGGCAGTGCGGAAATCGTAGCCGGAGGCCAGCACATGGCAGGTGTCAAAGCAGATGCCGATTCGTTGCGGTTGTGCGCATTGTTCGCGAATGGCCCCCAGTTGCTCGAAGCGGTAACCTAAGTGCTTGCCTGCCCCCGCCGTCGTCTCCAGCAAGGTCAGCGTCTGGAATCCCGCCGTACGTTTGTGGCACTGATCCAAAGCGGCGGCGATGCGGGTGATGCCCCATTCCTCGCCTTCGCCCATGTGCGAGCCGGGATGCAGGACAACACCGAGCAGGCCCAGCGCTTCCGCCCGCTGCAATTCGTCGACAAATGTGTCGATGGATTTCTGCCAGAGGTCTGGTTTGGGAGAGCCGAGATTGATCAGGTAGGAAGCGTGGGAGACGACCGGCTGGATGTCCATCTCGTCCGCCAGTTCATGCCAGCGTTTGATCTCTTGCGGGTCCAGTGGTTTGCTGTCCCAGCGGTTGTTGTTGCGGGTGAAAATCTGCATCGAATCGCAATTGATACTGGCGGCACGCGCTCGAAAGCCTTACTGACGCCGCCTGCTGTGCTGACATGTGCTCCGAATCGTGGGGACATAATGGGGTCTCGTTTGTGGTTGGATTAGCGTTGGGAGTTGACCTCAGCGAGGTCGTAATTGAGGAGTAGGCAACGTGGGGGGCATCCATGAGTCATCAAGCTAAGTAAGCGTCCAAAAATACTTTCCCGATTTCAACCTCCGGGAGGTGGCCAGAACCAGTGTGCTTAACTGCATTTTGGCGGCCACCTCCCGGAGGGGTATTTCTGGACAGTCACTAAGAAACGATAGCTGATCCAGATTATACCGCGCTGTTCTGAAAAATGCATGAAATATGCCATTTCGACGACCGAAGGGAAGAGAAATCCCCTGCAAAACGAGGCGGTGTTACCATCATGTGGGAGACGTTTTTCTCCACTCGACATTATATTCTTCATTCGTCGTACCTCACCATCGCAACACCCAACGCTTCACCCACCGGCGCAACCAGGCATAGGGCGGGAAGTGACGCGCACCGGCAGGTTGCCAGGTGAGATCATAATCGTTGTGGGCGTCCAGGTTTTGCCCTACAAGTTGCAATGCCAGGCATCGAGGTGCCACGCACTTGCGAAGTGCGTGGCACCTTTTGATTTCCCCGACCAGCGTGCGACTATTTCCCGCCGGAATTACTTCCCCTTCCCAGACGCTCTGCTCATCCAGCGTGGCGGTTAGCTGACAGACGCCCGGAGAATCGAGTTGGTCATTGACGACCCACAGCTCGATGCGGTTAGCGCATTATCCGCACGAGAGAGGCGCAATTGGTGCATATGAGTGGGCGATTTGTTCGTAAGCACGCTTGAGGGTGCGCTGTAGGGGATAATGCTCCAACAGATGGCGGGCCAGGGTTCGTTCCATTGCCAGATGAAGGTTCCGACGGCATCCGGGCGTAGTCGATACGCCTCGATGCCAACTTGTAAGCCTCGTGCCTGCGCTTCCTGGCTGGCGGCGACGAACTGGTCGAGCGAGATGTCATTTTCGGATTCAGGCAAAAAGGGTCGGGCGTAATGCCAGAGCTTGCCCAATTCGGCCTTGCGGGATGCCCAGGCCGGGTTGGGAGGCCAGAGTTCGTCGGGCAGTAGCATCGCAGCCAGGGTCTCAACATCCGGCGGGGCGGCGAGGCCGAACTCGCTGAGCAACGACGCGGGATCGGCGGCGTACGCTTGTGGCGATGCCATGTCATGCCAAACCTGCCAGTTGTGGCTGTTGCCGGGACCGGGTGAGGCGGGCAGCCAGCGGCGGCTGGGGTCTTCGTGCGAGATGACCTGCCCAAATGTTTGTACCAGTTGTTTGTGTCGACCGGGACCCCATTCATTGCCCCCGCCCCAGAGTGCCAGCGAGGGATGCCCGCGCAACTGCCGCACGATGCCTTGCGTTTCCCTGCGCGCCAGTTCGAGGTATCCGACAGCTTCAGGCAGATGGTCGAGGAACACGCAGGCGATGGGCAATTCCTGCCACACCAGCAAACCCAGTTCATCGCAGAGGTCGTAAAACAACTTGCGCTCGCGTCCGCCGCCACCCCAGACCCGGATGGCATTGACGCCTGCGTCCACGGCGGCCTGAAGGAGAAAACGGTAGCGTTCCGACTCCGCTTCATCGCCCCGCACAAGATCCAGCGGAACCCAGTTGACGCCCCGTAAATACAGGCGTTTGCCATTGAGATGCAGGATATCCGCCCTGTTCCGACCTTCGCCCGGAGCCCAACCGATGGTTCTGGCTCCGACCGTGGTTCGCGCTCATCCAGCAATCCCTGGTCATCCTGCAATTGCAGTCGTAATCGATAAAGATTTGGGAAACCACGATCGTGTGTGTTCCAAAGTCGCAAATGGGCGGTTTTCCAGACGAAATGGATGGCTTGCAGGCCCTTTTTGAGTCGTAGCTGCCTGGCATGCCTGAGATCACTGTCAGAAAAGCCAAATGGAGATAGAGTCGCCTGCAATTCGACGATTTGCTCCTTGTCGGAATCCAGGGTGATATGCAACACGAGGCCCCGTTCCTCACCCCAATCGGCACGAGCCCAGACATCGAGGATGCCGACGCTGCGGGCGGTGTGCAGGGTGACATCGTCCCAGATGCCAGCCGCCAGCAGGCGAGGTGAGAAATCCCAGCCGGAATGCAGGGGCGATTTCCAGGTGAGCAGGCGGTCGTCGAATGCGGCGATGCCGCCCTGCATCTTGCCAACCAGCCGGCGTTGCCAGCGCAGACGTGCGGAATCCGGCCAGCGGGGAAGCGCTCCCCCGCCCCAGATGCGCACAGCCAGCTCCGCTGCACCCTGACGCAGTTGTTCGGTGACCTCCCATTCCCGGGCAGCGAACATGCCCGGCCCTCGGCCTAGTTCCCGACCTTCGAGCGTGACTGCCGCCTGATAGTCGATGCCATCAAACCGCAGCCAGGCCCGTTGTTCAGGATCAATGCCCGGCACGGTGTTGCGATACCACCAATCACTTTCATCCACCCAGCGCAGCACTGCGTCCAGATCTAGTTCCTGGTACAGATTCGGCAACCGACCGGCCCGCATTAAATCCCGCTGGATCGAGCCCGGAACCGTGGCGGGAATCCAGTCATTCAGGCAGACCGGATCATCCAACGGCGTATCAATGTCGATGCGCGCTGTCGGGGCCAGTTGCCAGGGTTGGGAACCAAGATCAAGGGTGGGCATGGTAGATGCACGGGATAGGTAAAGTGACTGTCCAGAAATAACCTCCGGGAGGTGGCCGCAAAAATCCAGTTAAGCACAACGGTTCTGGCCACCTCCCGGAGGTTGAAATCGACAAGGATATTTTGGACGCATACAAAATGTCATGTCGAACGGACAATATGTCGCCAAACATGCGACATCATCCACAGGGCTGTAGACCAATCATGCAGGGGATTCTCTTCCTCTCGCTGGTCGTTGAAATGACAAGAGGAGACATTCATCAATCCTCAACCACACTATGCTATAATCCCGATATCTTGACAACCGGCAGGCAGCGCATTTGGAAGCACCGATCCGCATCACATCGTTTATATTTTATCTGATCATCCTGGTCATCAGCATCAGCGTGCACGAATTCAGCCATGCCATCGTCGCTGACCGCCTGGGTGATGCGACGCCCCGCAAACAGGGACGCATCACGCTCAACCCCTTGGCGCATCTCGACAAGCTGGGCTCCCTGATGATCCTGCTCTCATCGCTGGCGGGATTCGGCATTGGCTGGGGCAAGCCGGTGCAGGTCAATCCTTACGCCTTTCGCACCACGCCCCGCGCCGGCATGGGGATTGTGGCCATCGCCGGGCCGATCTCCAATCTTATTTTGGCCACACTGGCGGCGATTATGCTGCGCATCCTGGGCCTAAACACGTCTGACATGCTCCATCTGTTCCTGTACCTGTGGGTGCAGACCAATGTGGCTCTGGCGCTGTTCAACCTGATCCCCGTTTTCCCTCTGGACGGCTACAACATCTTCCTCGCCATTCTGGAAGCGTTAAAACGGGATTGGTCGTTCAGATTGGCATTCTTCTGGCAGAAACAGGCGCAATACGGTCCCATGCTGTTGCTCTTGCTGCTTGTTGTCGACCGCATCGCTCCGGTGCTCTCACCGATAAGCTGGGTGTTTGGCGTACCGATGGCTGCCATCATGAGTATCCTGCTTTGATGACAAAGTTCCATCAGAGTAAGCGGCGTAGACAAGTAAATAACTTGACAATGATACATTTTAAGATGATGCGTTTGGCGCACAAGGTCTCCCCATTCTGATACACACAGATAGAGAAAAACACGGATAAAATCAGGGCAAAAATCTGTGTTTCCCTTTATCCGTGTCTACAATTTAAATGAAACAAGCTTGCCGGAATAAGCCTGCGATGATCTAACGTTGTCAAGATTAGTAGGTCACCGCGCCAACCATCCCGTCACCTTGTCACCTTGCCACCTCATCGCCCAACCACACTCCCCCCAATGCCAATGACCATCTCCTACCGACTTCAACAAGGCGTCCGGGGCCTGCTTTCCCGATTTCAAAAGGTCGATGACGGGCCCGCCAAAGCCTACCTTGCGCCCGATGCTGCATCGCTGTATGCTCGTATGGACAACGCTGATCGGGCGCATTGTTTGCGCGTGTTTGTCTGGTTGCAGTCGCAGGGCCAGGACGATCCTGATCTGCTGACCGCTGCCCTTTTGCATGATGCCGGTAAATCGGCGACACAAATCGGCGTCTGGCGCCGCAGCACAAAAGTACTGCTAAAACGTCTTGCTCCCGACCGTTGGCTGGCGCTATCCCGCCCAACTGATCCCGGCTCCGTTCGCTATCCCTTCTACGTTCTCGCTGCGCACCCAATGCTCGGCTCGCGTATGGCGGCAAAGGCTGGCTGCACCAAAACTACAGTCTGGCTCATCCGCTACCACGAAACCGAGCCTGATAAAAATGATCCCCGCTACCCGTTAATGCGGGCTTTGCAGGACGCTGATGCGGTTAATTGACTTCGTCAAAAGATCAAAGATGAATGATTAA
The DNA here is from genome assembly GCA_963700615.1 of uncultured Chloroflexia bacterium. GTDB lineage: Bacteria > Chloroflexota > Anaerolineae > J102 > J102 > DUEF01. The sequence goes on from CAVOYG010000002.1 coordinate 78,093, forward strand.
GGTGGCATCCCGCACGGAATCTTTAATCATTGATCCTTAATCATTGGACTTTTGACAAAGCTTGTCCAGGCTCGATTTTGCCGAGCCAAAAATGTACCTTCAAAATTGAATAATCGAGCCGAAATCAGGCCACTTGAGTGGCTTTCTTGCCTTTAACCACCACCTTTTGGCGTGGTCGTTTGGGCAGTTTCATGCCTTGGCGCCGTCCAGGAGAATTACCTCGGGGTTTGGGCGGTTTAGCCGGTGTCCCCAACTGCCGAATAATCCTGGCGAAGTCACGCTGCACCAGGGTGGGTGAGTTGAGACGCTGCTTCATCGCCGGCAGGTTGCGTTCCCACGGTCGAGGCAAGGCCTCGGCCACATGACGAGCCATCCACAGTTGAGCGTAGGCGATGTGACCCAGTTGCCACCAGTTCTCTTCACGCTTGACATCAGATGTTTGGAAGTCAACCAGGAGCAGGTTTTGTTTACCGAAACGGAAGAAGTGTTCGATATCGAAACGGCAAGCATAAGCCTCATAGATGTGCTCCAGGGTGAGTTGATGACGACAGTCGCCCATCACGATTAGCCACAGGGGATGTTTGAAGGCCTCGTTTCCATCCTCATCGTAACGTACAATGCGCACCAGGGTGAAGGGGTATTTGTGCATCGGCAGTCGTTCGGGTTTGTTCTTCCCAGACATCAGCAGATTATGCCAGGCTTGTATCTCCACCCGGTACACTTTACCCCGACGACTCGTCTCCCTGAAAGTATGAGTCTCGTTCGGTTTCGTCCAGGTTGTCTGGTTGGAGAGTGAAAAACGCTCGCCATACTGTCTGGGACGTCCTGGATTTGGTTTCTTCATTTCCTCTTCTGTTGGCGCATACTGTTGGTAGACCTTGCGATTCCCTCGTACTCGGGCTATCGTGACCAGGCTGGGGAACTGGCGATGCGCATGGAGATAAGCGACCTTGCTGTAGCTGCTGTCCAGCACTTCCACCGTCAAATCCTGAGCAAACGGCAACTTGTCATCCTGCATAAGCCTCTCGATTTGCCTGCAACCCACCATCTCTTTGTCTTCTGTGGTTGCCACTCGTTCGTTCAGCAAGGGCAGCACCCAGCTGGATGAAACCCCAGCCTCTGGTTCCAGGCCCAGCGCCACGGTTGAGTATTGATGACCAATGGTTACGGGCAGCTTGCCTTTCACCACCTCAGGCTGATAGACCATCCCTCGGTCTGCCAGCGTATGAGCGTAAGGACGAGGACTCGTTGTCACATCCGCTATCAGCAACCAAAATGGCCATTTCTTTGGCTTCGGCAGATAGGGCCCTACCTGATGGGGTAGCCACAGTTCAGCCAACGTCAGCTCATCGATCGCTTTGAAAATCGTCGAGTAGCTGCGCTGGTAACAGGATGCCAGGCTGTACTCCACCACGGATTTCGCATGAGGAACACTGCACATCGCATCTAGCAAGTCCATCAGCGTATCGGCTCGATTTTTAAAGTTCTGGTACAATGATGTCCGGAACTGCTTCAGATTCGTAGTGTGTAGAGTGATGTCCATACACTATTTCTGTCGCAGTTCCTCTTTTTAGTCAACGTTCTACTTGGCTCTTGAGAGTCAATTTGTCAAAAGTCCAATAATCATTGATCCCGAATCCTCCAGTATTACCCATTCCACTCCCCACTTCAAACGAACCATGTCTCAATCTCAAATCACCATTATCGGTTTAGGTCTGATCGGCACATCGCTCGGTCTGGCCTTACAGCAGAACGAAAATGACTTCTACATCGTCGGGCACGACAAAGAAAGAGAGGCCACCGGGCGGGCGAAAAAGCTCGGCGCCATCGACGACAGCAACTGGAACCTCATCAATGCCTGCGATAAGGCTGATCTGATCATTATGGCGATACCAGCCGCTGGCATTGCACCGACGCTGAATGCCATCTATCAGGACCTGAAGCCCGGCTGCCTGATTATCGATACGGCCACGATCAAGACGCCAATCATGGAGGCTGCATCCGTGCTGCCAAGCAACGTGCATTTTGTGGGCGGCGACCCTGTGCTGGCGGCGGGCAATCTGACCATTGAGGATGCGTCTGCTGACCTGTTTAGGAATGGCTCCTGGGCGCTGTGCTCCACCGCCTCGACCGCTCCCGACGCCATTCGTATTGCCTCCGACCTGGTAATCTCCGTCGGCGCCCATCCTTTTTATCTCGATGCCGCCGAACACGATGGCTTGATGGCGGCAGTGGATGGCATGCCGACTTTGCTCGCTGCGGCGGTGATGAATGCCGTCGGGAATGCCCCCGCCTGGCGAGAGACCCGGCGTATGGCTGGCGAACAATTCGAAATGATTTCGCATCTACCCGATTTCACGGCAGAGGACCTCAGCGCCGCTGTGCAGGGAAACCGGGTCAATATCGTCTACTGGATCGACGCCATGATCGCAGAACTGGACGAGTGGAAGCAAAGCTTACAGGGTGCAGATGAGACGGTCGTGACCAGTCGCTTTGGCGAAGCCCTCAATCAGCGTAATCGCTGGTTAGCACAGCGCGCCAAGGGTGATTGGGAAGATGCGGGAACTGAGCAGGAAACGCCCAGCCTCTGGAAGCAGATGTTCGGATTCGGGGGCAGACGCACCCCGGATGCAAAATAGCGGAACTATTTACCGCTAAACCGTATCTCCAACTGGTTTTCGCGATAACGCGCGCCGGCAATCTGGCGGCCAATCAAGGCCTGAGGCAGGCTGATGTGTCGTTTCCAGTTGCCGATGCGCACTACCAATTCGTCTTGGACGCCGCGGTGCAGATTGACATCGCGCTTGTCGAGCAAGGGCAGTGGCAGCAGCAGCAAATAATCATCGCCATCTTTGATGACCTGCTGCGGCTTGCCTTTGTAGAAAATCGTGGTTGGGTCCTGCCCATCGTATGTCACTTCGGCGACGCGGCGCAGCATGTCCATGCCCACCACCTCACTTTCGAACAGAGGCACCTTGAAGATAGGCAGAGGATTGAAGGAATCCTCGACCAACTCGGCATACTTGGCCTGGCTCTCTCGCCACGCGGAAAAGTAGGGATCAGTCACACTGGCGGGGATATAGCGATTGCTGATCACGGCATCGGTGGAGAGTCCGTATAGATTCAAATAGGTGAATGCACGACGCGCTTCCTTGATGACCATTTTTTCCGGGTTCAGCACCAGGCGGACGCTGCTGATTTCGGAATTGGTTATCAGGCGCTCCAACCGGTTCAGGTCCGCCACCAGATCTTCAATAGAATCAAACAGATCGTCATCGGGCATGGGCATATCGGTGACGGAACGCATGAGGGGTCTGACGATCTTCATGGCATGGCGTTCGATTGGAAAGAGCTTTTCCACATACCAGGACAACATCTCTGGAAAGGCCAGCAATTGCAGCGTGGAGCCGGTGGGGGCCATATCGACAACGACGACATCATATTTGTCAGACTCGGCCAGATAGCCGATCTGCATCAGGCTGGCCAGTTCTTCCATGCCCGGCAAAGTGCTTGTTTCCTCGGCGACCAGTGAATCCATGCCCCGCCAGGCGAATATCGCCGAGATATAGGATTGCACCTTCCCCCAGTGTCGCTGCATCTGATGCAGCAAATCGATTTCCTGAGCCCAGAGGTTCGGGGCCAGTTCGATGGGTTCGGGACCAATCCGCTGGTCAAAACTATCGCCCAGAGAATGGGCGGGATCGGTGGAGACGACGATGGTGCGGTAGCCGAGTTCGGAACAACGAAGGGCAGTGGCGGCGCTCATGCTGGTCTTGCCAACGCCACCTTTGCCAGTGTAAAGGAGTATGCGCATGTGGGATTTTGGGGTCAGATTTGAATGTTTGGTTATGAACAGCAGTGATTAGGGCGGACGTCCACAGAGGAAACATCTGCCTGCCGTGAAAAGTCATTTCGACGACCACCGGGAGGAGAAATCCCCCTCATGTTCGGCGTGTTTCCTCGGGAGATGTCTAACATCCGTTCGACATGACGTTTTTCAGCCTTTTTGGCGTCAACCCGCCAACGTGAATTCTTACTCATGCAACGTCACCGTCACCCAGGCGCCTTGCTCGATGCCGAGGCTGTCGAGGTGCACGCGCACGACGCCATCGGCGTGGACGAGGGTGTAGATCAGATTGGATTTGCCGAAGACCGGCACGGCCCACAACTCGCCAGACCGCTCTTCCAGTCTCACCTGGATGTGGTCTTCCCGGCCGGCGGCGCTGGCGATCTGGCGGGAAAGACGGGCCTGCACTTGCGGCTTGAAGGCTGCAAAGGGATCTGCGCCCAGGTTCAGGCGGATGGCGGGGCTCACGAATAAATCGAAGAGCACCATGGCGCTGACCGGATTGCCCGGCAGGCCGAAAAGCGCTTTCCATCGGCCACTGCCACGATCGTGGGCTTGCCGGGGCGGATGGAGATGCCATGAGCGAGGATGCCGGGCTTGCCCATCGCCCCGATCACATCCACGCTCATGTCGCGGTAACTGACCGATGACCCGGCGCTGAGCACCACGATGTCGCAGGTGGCCAGCGCTTCACGAACGGCAGCTTCGCAACGCTTCGCGTTCGTCGGGGATGATGCCGAAGGGCACGGCTTCGCCGCCGGCGCGCCCTGTGCAGAGCCGCCAGCGTGAAACTGTTGATGTCTCGCACCTGGCCGGGCATGGGTTCCTGGTCGGGGGGGATCACCTCATCGCCGGTGGAGATGATGGCGACACGCGGGGGTCGGGCGACCTGCACGGTGGTGATGCCCAACGCCAGCAAACCGCCGATATCCTGGGGGCGCAGGGCGTGTCCCGACCGGCAGGATTTCGGCCCCCTCCCTCACATCTTCTCCCACCTGGATCACGTTTTCGCCCATTGCCACAGCGCCCAGCACCTCGATGCTGTGTTCGTCCGCTTGTTGCGTGTTTTCGACCATGACCACAGCGTCGGCTCCGGGCGGGATCATGCCGCCGGTGTGGACGATGGCGGTCTGGCCCAGCCCGACCTGCACTTCCGCTTTCCGGCCCATCGGCACCTCTCCCATCACATCGAGGAAGGCGGGGAGGCCGGGCGATGCGCCGTAGGTGTCTTTGGCGCGCACCGCATAGCCATCCACGGTCGAGCGATTGAACTCAGGCAGGTCGTGGGGGGCTGTAGGCGCTTCGGCCAGGATGCGGTCAAGCGCCTGGTCGGTGCGGATAGATTCTGGTCGGGTTACCGGCTGGTAGTGTTCAACCAGCCGCTGCCAGGCTTCGGGCGGTGTGAGGACGTTAAAGAATTCGGTCATAGGTTCAAAGGTAGGGTGATGGCAAAAAAAGTGAAGGCAATTGGGATGGTAGCACAAAGCAGGTGGGGCGGCAACGGTTTCGAGGTAACATGTTGACACTTCGATCTTTTTCGCAGCTTTGGTTGAACAATGACGTGACTTGGCTTACACTGGGATCAAATACCCGGATGTCCAGCCACGCTCGGGATTCATTCCCTGGAGATTGCAACGAGGCTAAATCATGAACGCACTATCCATCAAACTTGGCTTCTGGTCAGCATTTCTCTGTGCCGCCACATTCATCGTCTTTACGATCTGCTTTGTGGCGATATTCGTCGTCAATCCCCTCTTTGTGTGGACAGACCTGTCCGCTTACGTGGAAACGGTCAACAGCACCAACCAATTCTTCAAGCATGTGGCCCAGTTTATGATGCTTTTGTTCGCGCCCCTTTTCGTGGTGCTGCTGGCCAGCATTGTGGACTACGCCGGGCAAGAGAAGAAAATACTGGCCCGTATCGCTCTATACTTCGGCATCATGTTCGCCGTGCTGATCAGCATCAACTACTTCGTCCAGCTGAGCGTCGTCAGGCAGAACATCGCCAAAGGCGATCTGGCGGGGCTGGAGCATCTGATCATGGTCAACCCCGGCGCGGCGATTTTGGCGATCAACATGCTGGGCTGGACGTTATTCTTCGGGCTATCCTCTTTGTTTGTCAGTCCGGTGTTTGCCGCTGATAAACAGCGGGGCGGCAGGCTCGAAAAGGTTATCCGTTACGCCTTTCTGCTCAACGGCATCTTTTGCCTGCTGGGCGGCATCGGCTTCCTGTTCGAGATCACTGCCCTGGTTTTTCTCACCATCAACCTGGGCATGGGTGCAGCGGTGCTGGTGATGACAATTGCCCTGGCGATGTTTTTCCACTCAAAACGTCACCTGAAACCGATCCTGTCCTGATTCCCACCGCAGAGAACGCCAAGAACGCAAAGTGAACAGAGGTTCTCTTTATTCTTTGCGCACTTCGCGCCCTCTGCGGTGAGAAAATGTCTATCTGCCCTGAAAAAGAATAGTACAGAATCGCTGAAGAAATGGAAAGAAAACCGCGTTGAAGTGAGCGACAGCAATGGCAGCGCGTTTGGCGCCACGCCGAGTGCGCAGACGATGAAACTGTGCCGAGAGGTAGGTGTCCTTACTGCGAGACGCAGTCCAGGCAGCCAGCACGAGTGCAGCTCTCAACCAAGGTTGACCTTTACGAGTGCGACCACTGCGGCGTTTGTTGGCGCTGATGTTGTTCCCAGGACAGAGACAGGCCCAGGAGGCTAAATGTTTAGCCGTAGGAAAGGTTGTGACATCGGAGCCGATTTCCGCGAGGATGATTTCAGCTACGTAGCGACCGATGCCCGTTACTGTCATCAGCCTTGTGATGATGTTTTCGTCAGACGCCGTTCGTTTTGATGTTGGCGTCCTCCAACGCTTTCTGCAAACGATTGCTGGCTGCACTTCTCTCAGCTGTCAAACGCGTGCGATAGCGAGTCAGATCACGTAAATCTCGCTGCCCTACGTTAGGAATGTAGCTTGGCTTCAGCAGACCATGGCGCATCAAGGTGGCCAGCCATTCTGCATCTTTGACATCAGTCTTGCGACCAGGCACTTGTTTGACATGCTGAGCATTGACAATCCAGATTTCGGCGACTGCTTCCAAAACGTTGAACACAGGCTTCCAATAGACGCCCGTGCTTTCCATTGCCACGTGCGTCACGCCTAGCTCTTGCAGCCACTCAGACAACTCTTGCAGGGCGTTGGTAGTCGTGCCAAAGTACTGCCCTTCGGGTTTTGCTTCAACAAAGCATCCCCAAACCGTGGTTCATCCAGATGCGCAAATCAGTCTACTCAACGGTTTTGTTAAGCCACGGCTTTATCGATCTTGCTTATGTGTGACTGCTGCTTCAATTCTAACTCATTTTTCATCCTCCGTGGTGCTGACCCGCCAGCATGAGCGTCTACCAACGGGAGGAGAAATCCCCCTCGTGGTCAGCGCGTACATTACCGGGGAATGTCTTACATTCGTTCGACATGACGTTTTTGATTCTCCATGACGCTGGCTCGCTGGAATGAACGTCAACTCGGGAAAGAATGATTCTGTTGGATAAGGTTGTTTCTGACCCGAAACGGATGCGTTTCAAATTCGGGGGGAATTCCTCGACCTCCTGGAGGAGGGATTAGGATTCCGTGATAGCGAAGGCTTTTGCTCCCTCCCGCGGGAGGTCTTTCGAAAAACTGAAACACAACCCTCTATGGTAAGATTGCGGACATGAGACTCATTTTCCTGGCACTTAGCGCCCTGCTGCCACTTGCAATCGTAACAATGCCGGTGGCGGCGGATTACCCTGCCGAAGACTTTCAAACCTTCCAACCGTTCATCACCCATGTCCGACCAGCGAACCCCGAACCGATGGTCGAGTTGCGCGGGCTGTGGGTGAACAGATTCGACTGGACGAGTTGGGGGCGGGCGGCTGATCCGGCCAAGATCGATGAAATCGTCGAAAACGCCGCTTATGCTGGATTCAACGTCATCTTTTTCCAGGTGCGGGGCGTGGCCGACGCCTATTACGCATCGGACATTGAGCCCTGGGCGTGGCGCGTGAGCGGCGGCGATCTGGGGCAGGCTCCCGAGCCATTTTGGGACCCGCTGGCCTATTTGGTGGATAAAGCGCACGCCGCCGGTTTGCAGGTTCATGCCTACATCAACGTGTACCCGTTGACAGATGGTGGCATTTTCTGTGATGAAACGCCCGACGAATCCGTCTCGCCGGCACCGCTCTATCACCGGCTGCTGGATGCTTACGGCGACACCAACGGCAAGGCTCAACGGGGCCATGTGGCAGGAAAATGGTGATCTGCTGTGCAGCACCTATCGCTTTACCAGCCCCGCATCCATCCTCGCCAACGATCAGCACATCGCCGTTGGCAAGGACCTTGTCACTCGCTATCAGATCGATGGCATCCACCTCGACTACATCCGCTATCCCGAACTGAAAACGTCCTGCGATCCGGTCAGCCGCTGTCGGTTTAACGGCCTCGAAGAAACCTGCGAATCGCCACCCGCCTGTGTTATCGATACCAACTACAAGGACTGGCAGCGAGAGCAGATCAACGCGCTGGTGCAGCGTTTCTACGATGAAGTGACACCCCTGGCTGAGGACGTCTGGCTCAGCGCCGCCGTGTGGCCGTTACACACCCAATCGTCGGGGATGAACCTGCCCGGTCACCCCATTTCGGGCTACCACACCTACTATCAGGATTCGAAGGGCTGGCTCGCCGGTGGCTACATCGACGCCATCGCCCCCATGATCTATCCCGGCGGCTATCATTGCCCCGACGACAGTTACTGGTCCCAGGATGTCTGGGAAACCCTGGTGGCTGATTTCCAGGCCGACAGTGCCGGTCGCGCCATCATTCCCGGCATCGGTTCCGGCTATTGCACCTTCGATGAAATCGCCACCCGCATCGACATGGCCAGACAGATTGGCACGACCGGACACGCCCTGTTCTCTTATCGTGAGCTACTGCAAAAAGGCTATTTCGACGATTTGCATTTTGGTCCGTACTTCACCCCCGCCATCGTCCCCGACCTACCTCCACGAGTCGGACACGATGATCCATTCACCATTCACGATTACCAATTCACCATAAACCATTCGCCATGATCATCCCACCCAATCCCGCTATCCTCGCCGATCGCTTCAACACCCTGCGCTATGACCCCGAGCAGGATGCTGTCATCCTCCTGAACCGGGCAAAATACCCGCTGCAGACAGAGTTCGTGACCTGCGAAACGGTCGAGGATGTGGCGCGAGCGGTCGAGACCATGATCGTGCAGGGCGGACCGCCGCTGGCGTATGCCGCCGGGCTGGGTCTGGCCCTGGCCGAGCCGACTGAATCCGGCTATCGCGCTGCTGCCGACCGATTGTTGTCGACCCGGCCCACCGCCGACGACCTGCATCACATCATCCCCGCGGCGCTGGAACGGGCGCTGGCCGCCTTGGCTGCCGGTTCCGACCCCAAAATCGCCATCCTTGACTACGTCAACGGCGAGATCGAACGGGGCAATCGCGTCAGCCGGATGTGTGGCGAACACGCCGCCAATCTGCTGGAAGATGGCGACAGGGTGCTCACGCACTGCATCGCCGGGGCAGCGCTCTGCTGGATGCTGTGGATCGCCAAGCATCAGGGCAAGACCATCCATCTCATCCCCACCGAAACCCGACCCTACCTGCAAGGCGCTCGTCTCACCGCCCAGAGCGCCGTGGAGATGGGCATCGACTGCACGCTGATCACCGATGGCATGCCTGCGCATCTCATGAGCCAGGGCATGGTCGACAAATTCATCTGCGCCGCCGACCGGGTGACAATGGACGGGCACATCACCAACAAAGTAGGCACCTTCCAGATCGCCATCGCCGCGCAGTATCACGGCATCCCTTTCTACGTGTTGGGCTACGATGGCCCTGACCCGCTTACTGAATCCGCCGACGGCATCGAGATCGAGTGGCGGGATGGCCGGGAAGTGCTCTATCTGGCCGGGCAAAGGACAGCGGTCGAGGGTGTGAATGCCCTGTACCCCGCCTTCGACATCACCCCGCCCCATCTCATCTCCGGCATCGTCACCGACCGGGGGGTGTTCCCCGCGCATTTGGTGCGGGAATACTGGAAGTGACTGTCACCTCTACGCCCGCAGGTAAAACTTCCACGCCTCGGGAGCTTCTCCGGAGAGGACGAAGTAGTTGACGCGGGGGATCTTGGGTTCCCACAGCGGGGTCAGGCCCGCTTCGTGCGGCGTGCGGTCGCTCTTGCGCTGGTTGCAGGCGTAGCAGGCGCAGGCGGTGTTGCCCCAGGTGTTCTTACCACCACGGCTGCGGGGGATGATGTGATCGATTGTGAAATCACCACGGTCCAGGGTTCGGCCATTGTGCTGTTCGTTGGCGGTCACACCGCAGTAAATGCAACTGTAGCCATCACGGCGCAGCACGCCCACGCGCGACCAGCGAGCGCCACGACGAGGGACATTGACGTAACGTCGCAGGCGCAGCACGGTCGGCACTTCCAGCGATTGCTGGGCCGCGTGCAGCACCCGCGCTTCGTCGGTGGCTGCATCCACCCGCTCGCGCAGGAGTAAAGCCACCGCGCGGCGTAGAGAAATGATGGTCAGAGGTTCGTAGCTGGCATTGAGCAGAAGCACGGACATGAGATTGCCTCATGAGTGGGGCCGGACGTCTGTTATGCTACACGGAAATGCGGCAACAGGCAAGCGTCCGGCTTGTTGCGAGGAACCCCCTTCTGCCACGCAGTGTTATGGAACCACAGATGTAACAGAATCAGCAGCGCAGTCTTTTCGGTGCTCGTAAAGGGGCACTTTGCGGGATAAAGAAACCAGGCATATAATCACCCCAGTCCGGCGGTGTGAGCAGGATTCAGTCGTGTCGGTTTGCAGTGTCATGCCTGGAATTTGCGTTGGATGTTTACGGGTTAAATATTCCTCGTCTCATGGCTGCTAATTTTTAAGCACCATCTTTACGCATTGCGAGTAAGGTCGATCTATTCACCACAATCTACGATTTCAACATGATTTTCATGCCCAAGTCAGAGGTTTTCTGCAGATAAGCTGGAGGATAACGCGAAAATCCAAAGATGGGGTTTTGATCATTCCCATTGATTCAATTCATGCACACTAATAGCACCCCACATATTCACAGGTTCAACAAGGAGAATCACATGTCAAACGCATACAGCACCTTCAATCGCTCTAGTAGACTATTCTGGGTAGTCGTTGTCGCACTCGGTCTGTTGATTACGCTACTGATGGCTACCGGGCAACAGCTATATTCGTACGGGGACACGACCAGGGAGGTAGGCGCAGACGCCTACAATTACGCTGGTCGAATTGATCAAGATGGCGTCAATTTTATTGGCTACGGCTACCTTTACGACATGCAGGGGTTGGCGCCTAATGAGCTGTTTAGCAATCCCTACAGCCCGTCGGAAACCACGGCGTACTTCACTTATTATGCCACAGCGACACTCAGCTCGAGAGCCGTTGTCACCGACCCAGTGCGCGCTATTTTTGCGCTTGATTCGGTGGGTGAAATCACTTTCTACTATCAATCCTACCCCTCGGCTTTTTTCGATAATCCGGAATCCTTTGCAAATGGCACACCGATTGCAAACGCCTCGGTGCACTTTCAAGATATCCTGAGTGTGCAAGGACCAAATCGCGGCATCTCTGTGGGCAATGGCGAGTTTGCCATGTTAACATCAGACCCCTTCACATTTGGCGAAGAGACCCTTCGTTTCGGCCATCCCGGACTGGTGCATCAGGTCTCCACCTTTGGCGATGCCTTACGCACCGACCCCATCATCCCTCAGTCATCGGTTCTGCTTGCCGGCAACGCCATCAGGTCGAGTTTCCCACACACGTTTCTGCCTTCGATTGCCAGGTAGCCTAAAACAAGCTGACCAGTACTGGACGATAATCTAATAGGTCGATATTGGAACAAGGCTGGGGCGCGAACGCTGAGTCTTTGACAGAAGTCGGCTTTATAGTTCGGACAAGATACGCGCTGCCTTGCCCGTTGTGCCTCTCTCCGTGTCTGTAACCCATTCCACCAAAATTTCTGGGGATACGACATTCTGGTACTCGAGTGCCGCCTGCACTTGCTTGACAATCGTCTGTTCCTGAGTTTTGCAGGCGCCACCACTCAAGCGTAAGCGCAGTATGTTACCATTTTGGACCACCTGCCAACTGCTGGCGGGCGTGGCATCCAGAATGCGGTAGAAGACCATGGGGTGGACGGCGACCGTTCCGCCGGTGCGGCTGGGAAAACGTAAAACTTCCTCTTCGCGTCCCTGAACATCGTCAATGAGTCTAAAAGCACAGCCACAGGAACATGGCATCGTAGCCATCCGCACACTATCACTCAATTCATAGCGAATCAATGGTTGGGTATGGTTGAAGAGCACTGTGAGCAACACCTTGTCACCATAGTGACCGGGTGGCGTCGGGTGATTTTGATGGTCTACCACTTCGAAAATAAACAGGTCCTCGAAAAGATGCAAGCCACGTGCATGACCCTCCGTACCATTCGCCAAGTGATAAGAGGATTCGCACTCTACGGCGAAAGTGCCACCCTCGGTAGCGCCATATTGGTTGAATACGATGTTGCCCCAAACCGCCTGGATGCGTTGCCGCAGTGTAGATGATAAAACCTCGGCAGAGCTGACGATACGTTGTGGTGTGATCTGTAAACGTCCAGAGGTCTGTTCATCTGCGAGAATTCCTGCCATTGAGGCATATGTTGCCAGTATCTGGGGTTGCCATTCGTTGAGTTGTCGCACAATCGAGTCGATTGGTTCCCCTACATCCAGACGAAGGATAGGCAGTATCGCACTCCGGACCGTTGTACCGATGCGCGCTGACATATGCCACGGTGCGGAGGACCCAACAATCGCCATCTTGGGCCTCCGCACGGTTCCCTTAATGGAGCCGATATGTCGCTCAAAGCGCGAGAATGATGCCAGAACCGTGGCCCACTCGGCGCGATTAAACAAGATGTAACTTGAGTTGCCAGTAGTGCCCGAAGTAGTATTGACAATATACTGATCCAGAAACAGTTCAGCCCCGCGGAAGGCCTGTACGTGCGCGGTGACAGCCGCATAATGTACTGACGGATCCGTGATGATCTCTTCGAAGTGATCATGTAGCATGGTCTTGGTGAGTACAGGGAGTTCAGCCAGTGGGCGATCAGTCAGGCCTGCATGGAACCCTTGGTAAAAGGGTGAGTGTGCGTAAGCGTGTGAGCGCAGTTGTGCCAATGCCGTCGCCTGATGCGTTTCAATCTGCGAACGCGACCAAGACTCCTGGCGACGTAAGCGTCGTAGCGCCAGCAACATTCCTAAAATTGTTCGGTATGTTGACATGGTGTTCGATTATCACTCACAGGGTTGGATTGTCATCGCCGACACCCTATAAGCGAGGTTTGTCTGAACTTATCTCCCCAGAACTGTAAAAGAGGACTAAATCACCACGGTTCAAAAGGGGGTAGGACTGCAGTTAACCGTGGACATCAAAAATAGCCGATTTCAGGGTCGCTGACTTCATCTAACGCTTGAGTTGGAACGAAAAACGAGCCTGAAACCAGGGTGTTTTCGGAAAACCGTCCGGTGATTTGCTGCAAAAGGTGGGCACCACGCTTAAGTGTGGTGCTACCCAAAAGGGGCTTTCAAACGTGATTGTACATGCAAACGCAGAGAATGTCACCCATGTAGCCGATACTGACGGCGGATCTGTTTCCAGGATGTCCCCGCAGTGCTAGTCTGGGAGTGACACTTTCCTCTTGTCGGAGTATCGCAAAATGCTGTACGATGCAGGCATGACACTGAACAACGAATCCACTTACTCACCCCAACCGGCTTATCCTACGCCCGCCCATGCTGCTGCGGCCAGGGCTATTGTCGATTTCCTGGCGACGGACCCGCGTGTCGAGACTGTGTTGCTGACTAATTCCTGCGCCCGCGGCAAGGCCAGCAAGGATAGCTGTCTCGATATTGCCGCGCTGGTGCAGCCCGGCGTCTGGCAGCAGGATGGCGGAGCGATGGACGCAGCCTGGGAGCAATTCTACCGGTCGGATGATATCTTCCGGCAGTTGGAAGCAGCAGGGCAATTCGCCGAAGTCCATTTCGATTTCAGCACAGGGCAATTCGCACCCGGCGAGCGTGACCAGGTATCGCCTCCCTGACAGCTTCGAGATCGGAATCGGCAATTATCTGGTTTACGCCCATCCCTTGTTCCACCGCAGCGATTACTGGCAATGCCTGCGGGAATTATGGTTGCCCTACTACGTTGATGAATTACGAGCCAGACGCCTGGTAATTTCACGTCAACACGGGCTGGATAACCTGGATCATATTCCCCCGTACGTCGCCCGCGGCCTCTATTTCCAATCGTTCGACCGGCTTTGGCTGGCCACACAGGACTTCTTGCAGGGACTGTTTATCGCCCGCCGCACCTATCCCATCGCCTACAATAAGTGGATTCGTGAACAGATTGTCGATATACTTGGACTGCCTGATTTGTATGCTCAACTGACGACGCTTTTCGAGATCGAGCACTTCGAGAGCGATGACCTGGTATTCAAGGCCGAATTGCTACGCAACCTGTTCGATGAATATGTTCACCTCTAACGGAGGATTCCCATGCCCCGTAAAAAACAAACTCGCGGCTATTGCGTCTACTGCGACAAGGAAATGACCCGCGGCGGGCTTGCTCGCCATCTCAAAACATGCAGCGAACGCCAGAAAATCATCGCTGCTGCGGATGCAGACAAACAGGGTGTGCGTCAGAATATTTACCATCTTCAGGTCCAGGATGCCTGGGGTGGCGATTTCTGGTTACACCTGGAGATGAACGGCGAATCCCGTCTCAAGGACCTGGACCGTTACCTGCGCGCTATCTGGCTTGAATGTTGCGGCCATCTTAGCGGCTTTTGGATTGGCGACGCATGGCGGGGGCAGGAACTCAACATGGGGGCGATAGTCAAAAGGACTTTCAAGCCCGACCTCGAACTTACCCACATCTACGATTTCGGCACCTCATCCGAGACGCTTGTGAAAGTGGTCGATGTGCGGACGGGCAAACCGACCACACCGCATCCCATCGCCCTCATGGCTCGCAACGAATTTGAACAACCACCCTGTATCGAATGCGGAGAACCCGCCAATTGGCTCTGCATCGAATGCATGTACGAGGACGATGTCTGGGGCGTTCTCTGCGACGAACACGCCGAAACGCACCCCCACGACAATTATGGCGAGCCGATGCCGCTGGTGAATTCGCCGCGCGTGGGTCTGTGCGGCTACGAAGGCCCCGCCGAACCGCCGTACTAGTGCCACCAGGTGCGACGCACTTGAACGTTCGCTTGAGAACCCGTTTGGAAATATGATGCAACCA
>CAVOYG010000003.1:0-27639 GCA_963700615.1 uncultured Chloroflexia bacterium
AGGAACTGCACGTGGTGTTGATCCGATAGTCGGCATTCTTCACAAACTGCGAGCTGGATCAGCTTGTTGTTTCAATTAACTTGATGACGTATGGATAATCAAGTGAGAGACAACTTCCTTACAAATTGATAGCAATCGGATAAACTGTCGCCAACAACGGCGGCATTTTTTGTTGCACCAATCCGCATACCCTTGAAGACGACTTATGAATGGGAAACCCTCGATTTCTGTATCATCAATTCGAGCCAGACCAGTTCGTTTGACAGCGTTGACATCGATCACGGTGCTGTTTTTGTGTACCGTCGGTCTGCTGCTGCTCCTGAATCCGGCGGCAGGCGAGAGTACTGAAGCCGGAGCAGCCATGCCACAGGCTGAGGGAGACCTGTGGATTTTGGAGAAAATGATTGTCACGGCCGGAGGCAATGATTTTCCCTTGAACCCAGGTACGGATCAGGTGTCATACGTCTGGGACCATTTCGATATGAAAGTGCACTTTAACCTGCGGTTTGGCTACCCGCAGTTGCTGAGGGCCGGCACGACGTACACCATCACAGCTGCCGGAGAGATCAACATCCTCGAACCACCCTCAGCGTACTGGCGCTGGAGTTTAGATAACTATATCCTCACCTACCCCGAAAGCTTTTACCTGGGCTCAGCCTGCTCTGACCTGGAATCTGATTCCTTCCAAAGTCCAGAGGCGTTGGACAAAAACTGGCGTGCGAACGTTCAATGCGCGTTTGATCCGGCATTTTTCGATGTCGGGCCGGGGTGGGACGCCGACGAGGACACTTACGAACATGATATTGCCGTCGGGTTGGCCTACTGGGCCACAGCCGCCGGTTACTACTCCGACAGCATTAGAATTCGGCTCAAGTATCGGCGCTGCAACGATCCTACATCTTGTCTGACAATCAAAGGCCAGGTCTACACTGTCCCTGAACAAAATATGACTTACCCGCTGATCGGTGTCCCCGTCACTCTCCTGCATAACGGTCAGTTCTTGCGCCAGACCGTGACGCAGCCCCCGTATGGCGATTACGTCTTCACAAATGTGCCGGTCAGCAACAACTACACGATCAGCACAACTCTGCGCCACGACGGCGTATTCCCCTCCCCTTTTCAGGTGCTCTACCAGCAGCGCGGAACCCCGCCCGTCACGGTCAGTACCCAGGCGTT
Organism: uncultured Chloroflexia bacterium; assembly: GCA_963700615.1. GTDB lineage: Bacteria > Chloroflexota > Anaerolineae > J102 > J102 > DUEF01. The sequence continues at coordinate 1,177 of CAVOYG010000003.1, forward strand.
CGCGACCAATGCCAACGTCGATCCGCTGATCAAAGACATCGTTTTAGTCGACGGCCTCAACAATCCGCCCCTCATCGTTCCGGCGCGCATCAACCGCAACAATCTCAACGACATCGCCACCATCTACTATCACACCTACCAGGCCTGGGAATTGACCGACCTCACCGTCGGCCAACCCCTCGATCTCAAGCCACCCCTCGACATTCTCTCTTTCAGTACCCAGCCGTCACCCAACGATGGCGTCTATTACGTTGGCCCCCGTACCAACGGCGCCAACGCTGGCGTCCAGCCGTACATCAACATTGAGACTTTCAACGGAACCAGTCTCGTCAGCGACCCCGCCCGGCCCGACAACCGTGAATGGCACGAATTTGGCCATCACGTCATGGCTGATACCCTGGGCAATATGAGTCCGGTTTTCGCCTTCAACGGCCGGAACGACAGCAATCATGGCGGCTTTGGCAATCCCTCCACCACCGATTCTTGGACCGAGGGCTTTGCCGAATTCTACTCGATGCTTGTCGCAAAATTCATCGCTGGCGAACAACGCCCCGAATTGTACCGAATCTCCCGTCACTGGGAGGATAATCTCGAAGCAAATTCCCTGGCCTGGCGTTTCATCTACAGCAAAAAAGCGAACCAGATGCAGTGGTTGGAGGAACTGGCAGTGGCAGGGCTGCTGTGGGATTTAGTTGATCCGGTCAATGTCAATGATTCAACTATCCTTGGCGGCACTGCATATGGCGACTGCGTGGACATTCCCGTCGGCACGTTCTGGGACGTCCTCGCCACGAATTGGGATAATCCCCCGCTCGATGTCACGCTCTCGCCGGCGGCCCCGCCTGGCTACGGCTACATCTTCGACATTAAGCAATTGTACGAAGTGCTTAAAAATCAGGGCGTTGGCGCATCGTATTCCCGCCAGCGCGCCCTCAGCGATCTGGATGAACTCTTCATCGCCCACGGCTTTTTCGCCGACCTGGACAATTTCGGTGTGTACGATGAAGGTGAGGTGATCGGCTCTACCGGCAACCCTGCACTCAACCTGCCTACCGGTGGCGTCCTGCCCGCTCGCGCCGAACGACGGAGTCTGCCCACGCCGCCCGACACGCTCATCGGCTACGCCGCCCAAGACATTGATGGCGGCGAGGTTGAGGCGGACACCTTCCTGATCGAAGTGCAGTTCGCCCCGCCTCACGAGCATTACAACTACAGCTTCGTCACCACAGCTGACGCGCCGGGCCGCCTCTATTTCAACGCCCCCGACACACACTACCAGGTCACGACCCACATCACGCCGCTTGTAGCTGGCTTCGTAGGTGAGCCTTTGGCCGTACAGAATGACTTCTACTTCGACCAAATTGCTACTGCCACCGGCGACACCTTCATCCAGCACACCTTTGTGATGGAGCGCCAGGAAAACTTGTTCCTGCCTTTCATCACCGGCGGTTCAAACGCGGCAGCGCTGATTGCTCAGGCAACCGCTCAGCCCCAAAACATCGTTTCCTGCCTCCCCGACGGCGTCACACCGACCCCCACACCGACCCCCACCTCTACGCCGGAACCGCTCGCTCCTCTCGTCCTCAGCATCAATCCCAACAACGCCCGGCAAGGCTCCACTGTCAATGTCACCATCACCGGTGAAGGCTTTCATCCTGGCGCCAATCCCTTTATTGGGTCTACGCCATTGCAGGAGGTGGAACAGCCGGACACTCAGACGCTGGTGGGGGTGTTGCCTGCGGTCTTGCTTCCTGGTGTTTATGATGTGGTTGTCGTCAATCAGGGTGGTAAAACTGGCAGCCTGCCCGCCGGATTCACAATAACGGCTGGAGTCACACCTTCTGCCACTACGACCTTGACACCCAGTCCCACAGCTACTGCAACGGCAACACCATCACCGGCACCGACTCCCATCTACGAGGATGATTTCGATGATCCAGGCAGCGGTTGGCCCAGCAGCGATACCGATAATTTCACGACAGGCTATGTTGATGGCGAGTACAGCATTTTGGTCAAAAACCCAAACTGGCTAATCTGGTCAGCGATAAGCCAGAAATTGACTGATTTGATACTAGAGGTGGATGGGCGTAGCGCCAACGCAGTCGCAGGAGGCTACGGCCTGCTGTTCGGAGTCAGCGATGATGGAACACGTTACTATGCGTTTCGGGTCGATAACAGTGGTCGCTATCGTCTCACGAAACGAGAGAATGGTGCCTGGCAACAATTACGTGATTGGACCGACCATGCTGCAATCCAGCCCTATCCAGCAACCAATCATCTGCATCTCATTCACCAGGGTAGTGAAATTAGTTTGTTTGTGAACGGGACACTCTTGGAGGTGATCAGCGGAGAAACGGCCCAACTGGGGAGGGTTGGCTTGTTGGCATCGGCCTTTGGCGATCCCGATGCTGAGTCTCGTTTCGACAATTTTCGGGCATATTCGCTGACTGCGATCCTTGATGTGAGTAACTCAGATGCAGGCATAGAACATGACTACGGCGTGGACGAGGAGTCTGACAGAAAGTTTGATTAGATTCGATATTTTACCTCTTGACTCTCCCCTAGCTGGAGGCTGTACAATGGTGTGAGGTGGGGGACGCCCCACGAACCGAAGGCCTTCAATCAACAACCATTCTCTGCCGAAGAGGAGCAACCATGTTCAGAATCGGCGAATTCTCAAAACTCAGCCAGGTGTCCGTCAAGACATTGCGCTACTACGACCAGATCGGCTTGCTGCATCCCGCCGAGGTGGATCGTTTCAGCAGCTACCGCTATTACTCGACCGAGCAGTTGCACCGGCTCAACCGCATTCTCGCTTTGAAAGACCTGGGACTCTCACTCGAACAGATCAGCCAGGTGCTCGACCATGATCTGTCCCCGGACGAATTGCGAGGGATGCTGCGTTTGAAGCAGTCGGAGCTACAACAACAGGTCGAGGACCAGCAAGCCCGGTTGGACCGGGTGGCCGCCCGGCTGAGACAGATCGAACAGGAGGGCGAAATGCCTGCTTACGAAGTAACACTCAAAGAGGTCCCGGCGCTGCGCATCGCCAGTGTCCGTGATGTCGTTGCCAATTATCCCGCTCAGGGTTCGCTGTGGGAGGAATTAGAAACCCACCTCCAGCACCATCAGATTCAACCCTCTGGACCCTGCTTTACCATCGACCACGAACAAGAATACAAGGAATCTGATGTCGAACTGGAAGTCTGCGAGCCTATCACAGATGAGCTACAAGGTAACGAACGCGTGGCCGTTCGTGAACTGCCCGGCGGGCAAATGGCGAGCATGATCCACATCGGTCCCTTCGAGGGATTAAGCGAAGCTTACGGCGTGTTTTTGGGCTGGATCGAGCAAAATGGTTATCGCATCGTCGGTCCCAATCGGGAAATCTATTTGCGAAGCTATGAGGATGGTTGCGATCCCTCAGAGTTCGTGACCGAAATCCAGTTCCCGGTTGCGAAAGTGTAGAAACAACTTAGGTGACTGGCACTTGGGTTCAGTGCCAGTCACCTCAATTCATCATTTCATCCGCATCACAGGCAAATAGAACAAGGGGATTGGCGGTGCAACAGTTGCTGTGGATGTGGGGACAACAAATTCGTTTTGCCAACGGGCTGGGTAGTTGTTCTCAATGTCCGCCTATCTGCAGCGGTTGGAAAAGTGTGTTGGGCGTAATTAGTCTGCCGTGAATGTCCTGGTAACTCGTACCGTCGCGTTCGTGCTCCCAGGCGACGAGATAATTGGCATGTCCGCCAGCGATCGCAGGCGCCAACCGATTCGCTGAACCGCCAGGATGCCGTATAGCAAAGGACATGCTCATGTTCGCATTTGGCCGCACAGAACGCCCCCAGATGCCGTAGAAGAGGTTTGTGTAGCGTGTTTGCCAGGTGATCATGTACTGGCTGCCGTCTTGGTCACATGCCACGTCGGCATTGACTTCGGCACTGGTGGTGTCATCGATCAGATGGACGCTGCCAACTGTTCCGTCACCATTCACGAAACGGGCATAGATGGCCGGATTCCCACCGGGCTCCGATTGCCAGGTCACAAGGTACTGATCGGCTTCCCGGCATGCGGCAACGGCCGGATTGTGTTCCGGAGCGGGCCAACCGGCGATGCCAAACTCACCACCACCAAGTTGGGCAGCGTCACCGCGCAAGCGCGTACCAAAGACATCGAAAAGACCGTTGCTGTAGACCACGAGATATTCGTTGCGCGCCAGGTTGTAACTGACATCTGGATCCACTCGGGGTTCGCTGGCATGATTGATGGTGACATCGCTGCCGGTGGAAGGGAAGCCACTGCCATCGGCGAAGATGCGTTTGCCGCTAATGTAGGCAGGCACAGAGGGATGTTCGTTCCACCAGACGACCAGAAACTCTTGTTGAGAGCGGGCATAGGCGAGTACTGGATTCCACTGTTTCGTGGCCCATGTGACAATAGGAAATGCGTTCAGGGCGGCATCAGGGCCTTGCCATGGGATGAAACGACCATAAATATCCCAATCACTGCCATCACCGTGGGCGTCTCTAACCCAGACCACCAGGTAACGATTATTTACGGGATCATAGGCTACCGATGGCTGAGCGCTATCACGAGTGGGGTTGTCGTAGATGAGGAATTCACTCAACACTTCGCCGCGTTCCGAGATGCGACGGGCGCGGATGTCGCGAGAGCCTATCGTCCAGGTATTATGCCAGACGACCAGATATTCGTGCTGTTTCCAGTTATATGCCACCGACGGATTGTGTTGCTCATTGTCCAAGGCCGAGATCGTGAATTCTTTGCCAACTCGCGGGTCATCAGTCATCGATGGAGCTGTTGCTGCGCTCATCGCATCTGGAACAGGCTGATGTGGTTCAGATGGAGAAGCGGCGAATCCTGGTGTTGCTAAAATGACCAGGATGAAGGTCACAATCAACCAAACAGAAATGCTTCGATGCATGAGGTTCCTCCGATTTTTCGTGGCGTGATATGTGGTTGTTACGTACTCTTATCTTTTTATTTTAGCAGGCTTTTCGGATGCAAACAAAGGAGCAAGTGGAAGGCGTATCACAATCATCTGGCGTCCAATAAAAAACAGGGTCGAGCGCAATGCCCGACCCTGTCTACAGCCATGATTCTGGCGGTGCAGTTGCGCCTCGCCGATCTTCAGATTCCCCAGGGCCCCTGGTATCCGTCAGCCAGCACCTTATCTTCTAGCTCGTATTCGTTTTTCGTCTGGCTGAAGGTTTGCTCCAGCGTCTCCACACGGTCAGCGAGCGCTCGCAGCCGGTCCATCGTGACGTCGTGGAGCACGTTGTGTTGCAGGTCTTCGTGCTCTTCTCCGCGCAGACTTTGGCCGTTGCGAGAGGTAATGCGCCCAGGCACGCCTACCACCACTGAGTTGTCCGGGACGTCCTTGACGACCACCGAGTTGGCGCCAATGCGGGTGTAGTCGCCGATGGTGATTGGGCCCAGGATCTTAGCGCCTGCGCCGATGACGACATGATTGCCGATGGTGGGGTGCCGTTTTTCCCGCCGCCAACTTACACCGCCCAGCGTCACGCCGTGGTACAGCGTGACGTGTTCTCCCAGCTCGGCGGTTTCTCCGATGACGATGCCCATGCCGTGGTCGATAAAGAGGCCGGGACCAAGATGGAGCGCCGGGGTGGATCTCGACGCCGGTCAGCCAGCGGCCCAGATGCGAAGTCCAGCGACCAAGCAGGAACAGCCGGTGTATCCAGAGCCAGTGCGCCAGTCGGTGAAACCAGATGGCGTGCAGCCCCGGATAGCACAGCAGCACCTCGAGGACGCTACGGGATGCGGGATCACGCTCGAAGACGACACTGATGTCTTGACGTATGGTTTTTAACAAGGTTCACCTCCGTGCTATGGTGGCTTGAATCCGAGGGTGGTTTGGCTCGAATGTGTGGTGATTTCTAGAGCACGTGGTGCGTGGTGCGTGTTCCGTTTGGCTGGTCACGCACCACGGGATACGCATTTCACGCGTCTCGTAGATCAGCAAATAAGGCGGTGCTGAGATAGCGTTCGCCGTTGGAGGGGATGATCACGACAATCAATTTTCCGGCGTTCTCCGGGCGTCGCGCCACTTGTAGCGCCGCTACCAACGCCGCCCCCGAGGAGATTCCGACCAGCAGTCCTTCCTCGACCGCTGCGCGTCGGGCCATTGCAAAGGCATCCTCATTGCTCACCTGGATAATCTCATCGATGATGCCGGTGTTGAGGACGGCCGGGATGAAGCCAGCGCCGATGCCCTGGATCATGTGCGGCCCCGGATCACCGCCCGACAGCACCGGCGATCCGGTGGGCTCCACGGCGATGACCTGGAAGCTGGGCTTGCGAGCTTTCAGGACTTCACTTGTGCCGGTGATGGTGCCGCCTGTGCCCACGCCGGAGATGAGGATATCGACCTGGCCAGCGGTGTCGCGCCAGATTTCCTCGGCGGTGCTGCGTCGGTGAACAGCCGGGTTGGCGGGGTTCTGAAATTGTTGGGGAATGAAATAACGAGGATCGGAAGCTGCCAGCTCCTCAGCTTTGCTGATCGCTCCCTTCATGCCCTCACTACCCGGCGTCAGGATTAAATCTGCGCCATAGGCTTGCAGCAGGATACGACGCTCCTTGCTCATGGTGTCGGGCATTACCAGCGCACAACGGTAGCCCTTGGCGGCAGCCACGAGTGCGAGAGCAATGCCCGTGTTGCCACTGGTGGGCTCAAGGATAATGGTGTCTGGTTTGATCAGACCCGCTGCCTCGGCTGCCTCGATCATACTGAGGCCGATACGATCCTTGACGCTGCCGCCGGGATTGAAAAACTCCAATTTGGCGACGACCGTAGCTCCGGCATCCTGGGCCAGGCGTTGCAGGCGCACCAAAGGCGTGTTGCCGATCAGTTCCGTGATGCTATTGGCGATACGGGGTGATTTAGTTTCAGTGTTCATCGGTGAAAATCTCCTTGAAGATGTGTGGTGTGTGTGTGGATGAAGATGCGTTCCGAAAGAGGATCAAAAAAACATCGCATCAGATGTGGATCGATGCGATGTTGGATCAGGAATGGACTGGTTGATGGTTGTACGCCGAGGACAGACCGAATCCGACTAATCCTCTGACAACACAGCCCAGGTTGAGCTTGATTCAATTCTTGGTGGGTTGGACGGGGTCGATATTTTCCGTCCAGCCTCTTAGCTCATCGCATCTATCGAGTGAGCGGAAGCGCTTGGGGACATGCCATCGACAGAGATGCAGCCCGCAAGGTCGCCCCCGCTACATACAGATGCAGAGCAACTTACTCAAAATTAAGGGGTGGAATGGTTGATTCTGGTGCGTGCGTTTCATCGGTCTTGTGTGGACGATCCTCTCAAGATGTCGCTAGATCATATCCAGGACAGGACTGATGTCAAATTACGGTTCAGGGGTTGGTGCAGTTCAAATATGGGGCAACCTCCGGGAGGTGGGCATACGGCTCATCTTCAAGCGGAGATTTTGTGTCCACCTCCGGGAGGTTATGGATAAACCAGCCCTCAAATTGAAACACGCCCTTCAGAGGTTGCGTGATTGGAAGCCTTACGCTCACGACTCCAAGGTCGAAATGTCTCCGACATCTTTGCCCAATGCCTGGGCCTTGAGCACCCGCCGCATGATCTTGCCCGACCGGGTCTTGGGCAGTTTCTCGACGAATTCGATCCGGGCAGGCACTGTGATTGGCCCGGTTTCGTGCCGCACATGCTCTTTCAGGTCGTCCACCAGTTTGTCCGAGCCCTCGTAACCGCTGCGCAGGATGCAGTACGCCCAAATGACATTGCCGCGCAGTTCGTCGGGGATGCCGATGCAGGCGGATTCAGCTACTGCCGGGTGGCTTACCAGGGCGCTCTCGATCTCAGCCGTGCCCAGGCGGTAACCACTGACCTTGATCACATCGTCGATGCGGCCAATGATCCAGTAATAGCCGTCTTCATCCTTGCGGGCGGAATCGCCGGTCAGGTAGTAGCCATGATCCTGGAAACGCTCCCAATATTGGCTGACGTAACGGTCGGGATCGCCATAAACAGTGCGGGCCATGCCCGGCCACGGTTTTGTGATCACCAGATAGCCATCTTCATTGGCGCTGACAGGCTCCCCATCTTCGTTCACGATCTCGGCTTCGATACCGGGGAAAGGACGGGTCCCTGAACCCGGCTTGAGTGGCACCGAGGGCAGGGGTGTGATCATGAAGCCGCCTGTTTCTGTCTGCCACCAGGTGTCCATGATCGGACATTTCTCTTTGCCGATGACGCGATGATACCAGCGCCAGGCTTCAGGGTTGATGGGCTCGCCCACGCTGCCCAGCAGGCGCAAGCTGCTCAGATTATGGCGGTTGGGCCAGGCATCGCCGAAGCGCATCAGGCCACGGATGGCGGTTGGCGCTGTGTAGAGAATGGTGATGCCGTACTGTTCGACCATCTTCCACCAACGATTCGGGTAAGGATGCGTTGGCGCGCCTTCGTACATGAAGCTGGTGGCTCCGAGGATGAGTGGCGCATAGACAATGTAACTGTGTCCCGTAATCCAGCCTGGATCCGCCGCACACCACCAGCGGTCTTCCTCTTTGATATCGAAAACCCATTCAAGCGTGGTGCTGGTGTAGACCTGATAACCGCCATGCGTGTGCAAAAGACCCTTGGGCGTGCCGGTTGTGCCCGATGTGTAGAGGATGAACAGCGGGTCCTCTGCATCCATGACCTCGGTTCCACAAGTGGGCGATGCGATAGGCAAGTTCTCCAGGTCGTGATACCAGTAATCTCGTCCCGGCTCCATGTACACATCCTGACCGGTGCGTTTAACAACGATGACGTGTTCGACAACCGGAGATCGGCGGATAGCCTCGTCGGCTGTTTGCTTGAGTTCGACGATCTTCCCGCGCAGCCAGGCGCCATCGGATGTGATCAGCACCCTGCTCTGAGCATCCTCGATGCGGTCGGCCAGCGCCTGTTCGCTGAAACCGCCGTAGACCACCGAATGCACTGCACCGATCTTGGCGCAAGCCAGCATGGCGATGACCAATTCGGGGATGCGTCCCATGTAGATCGTCACCCGATCTCCTTTGCTTACACCCATGCTCCTCAACACGTTGGCGAATTTGCACACCTCTTGCCACAGGCGATAGTAACTGTAGGATTTCTGATCGCCCGGCTCGCCTTCCCAGATCAGGGCCAGCTTATTCTTGCGCCAGGTTTTGACATGCCGATCCAGGGCGTTGTGGACGATATTGGTCTTTGCACCGGTGAACCATCTGTAAAACGGCGCTTCAGAATCATCCAGCACTTTATCCCAGGGCTCGTACCACTCCAATGTTTCGGCTCGTTCCGCCCAGAATGCTTCTGGATCGGCGGCGGCGCGGGCATAAACTGCGTCGTAGTCCTTTATGTGGGCTGCGTCTACGACAGCTTGAGGGGGTAGATAGACTTCGTGTTCAGCGGCAATGATATCGTCTCTACGATCCATGCAGACATCTCCTTTGGTTGGATTTGGATAGAGGATGAGAACAGAACCGGCTGCATAGGCTAAGTGCGTCCGGTGATCATTCACCACAGCGGATGATGGGCGCTAGTTTACCACTTGCGCCCAGTTTGCACGAATGACTGGCGCGCAGAAACACTATGGCGCTCAAATTAATCAAATAGGGGTTACACAGGTGCGCAAATAGTGTCATTCCGAGTGCCCGGAGGGCCGAAGAATCGCACTATTCCACTCCTTTGTCTGTTTACTCGTTCTCTGGTCTGTGCACCACCGACTCGCGTAACTCGTCCGGCAAGGCGAACTGCTGCATCCCAACGCCGGCCTCGGCCAGAAATTGCCGCGCAAGATTGTCGGGGTAGGTGCCGGCGTAAACCACACGCTTGATCCCGGCATTGATGATCATCTTGGCGCAGACCAGGCAGGGCTGATGGGTGACGTAAATCGTCCCATCCTGCACCGACACATCGAGGTAGGCTGCCTGGATGATGGCATTTTGTTCGGCGTGGAGCGTGCGCACACAGTGGCCATCCACCAACAGATGCCCTGCATCATCGCAGTGGGGGAGTCCGGAGGGGGAGCCGTTATATCCCGTTGTGAGAATGCGTCTATCCCGCACGATGACTGCACCGACATGTGCGCGATCACAGGTGCTGCGTTTCGCCACCTGCAGTGCAATGCTCATAAAGTATTCATCCCAGCTTGGGCGTTTGCTCAAGATTATCTCTCCCTGCGCGTGCTGTCAGTTGCCGTAACGTTTCCCCTCCCCCCGACCTTCGGTCGATCCCCTCTCGCCCGATGCGCTCGCTTCACTCGCTGTCAGGAGAATGGGGTTATGGCTGGGAGGGGGGCTTTTAGCTGTCAGCCGGTGCCGAACTGCCGGTCGCCTGCGTCACCCAGACCGGGATAAATGAAACCGGCAGGAGGATCGCCTGGTTTTTCGGGTTCAGGTGTGAGATGGTCATCCAGGGCGGCCAGATAGATATCCACATCTGGATGCGCAGTTCTGCAACGCCTTAACGCCCTCTGGCGCACCGAGAATGCCCATAAACTTGATGCGATCCGCTCCCCAGCGTTTGAGGATGTCGACAGTTGCGACGGCGGATCCACCTGTTGCCAGCATGGGATCGAGGATGAGCACGACCTGGACGGTTGGTCCCACCGGCAATTTGTTGTAATACTCAACCGGTTTCAGGGTTCGTTCATCGCGGTACAGGCCAATGTGCCAGACCTCAGCCTGCGGCATCAGTTCCCAGATGCCATTGACCATGCCCAGACCCGCTCTCAAAATCGGAACCAGGCCGATTTTTTCCTGTAATTTGAAACCTTCCGCTGCCGCTAAGGGTGTCTCAACTTGCAGTGGAGCCAACTCAAGGTCAAGAGTGGCTTCATAGGCTAACAAAATCGTGATCTCACGAACGAGATCACGAAATTTACGAGATTCTGTAGTTTGGTTCCGCAGCAGTGTAACTTTGTGATGGATCAGCGGGTGAGTGGAGACAAACAATTGTGACATAGCAACCCAGGACCTTCAGAGCGAAGATGGAAGCATGGCTTCATCTGTTGACAGTCTGAAATGATCCTGTCGAGCTTGCAAAGGTGGGTACAGACCGCCACAAAGTAGACACGCAGATAGTTGTTGGTGATTGTATCGTCAGGGAACGGAATCGTCAACACGCCCATGCTCAAAAAAGGACGCCTGTTTGGCCTGGCAGAAAGCAGGGGCAGCGGCTTCCGTCATGCCAGTTGAATTTTCACCATTCCCAATTGCGTCGTTGTACGGGCAGGCCGCGCTTGCGCAAACGTTCCACCTCTGACTGGCAGGAGATGCAGAGGATCGCTTCTGGCCTTACTTCGAGACGTTCGGGGGGAATTTCTTTGCCACAGCGCTGGCAAATGCCATAGAGACCAAGCTCGATAGCTTTGAGGGCGTCATCGATGGCGGCAAGGCGGTCTTCCAGTGTTGCCAGCAAAGCCATACTCTTCTCGCGTTCAACGACATCGGGGTCTCCCTCTTCGACATCGACATCCACTTCGCCCCGTAAGGTCTCCTTGAGGATCTCAATGTCGTCCAGCAATTGTTGACGCTGCGTCAACAACTGCTCTTTTCCTATCATCGCCGTTTCGACATTCATTATCCGGTGTGGTCTCCTATTCATGCAGTGTGCTTTCGGTTTAGGGGGTTAAAGCACAGATTTCGCTAATTGAGGCAATCTTTTACCATAAACGCTCCCCGGCGTCAATCTGGCCAGGTCATGTTTATGATGATGTTGATCACGCCATCGCTTGGGCTGGCACAGATGTTCGGTTATAATGGCGTAGCTCCGATCCATCTATCTGACTCCACCCTTGAAATTATGGAAAATCGCCCTATCGCGCCCCAGCAACAGTCAGGCGATAGCCTAGACGCCGCCCTGAGGATTAAGCGGCTAAATGAACTGTACGGACAGGACATAGTTCGTAACAATCTGGAAATTTTGATCGAGGCTGCCCAGAAGCGGCAGGAAAGCCTCGATCATGTCCTGTTGTATGGCCCGCCTGGACTGGGGAAGACCACAATCGCCCACATTGTGGCCAATGAGATGGACGTGAATCTCAAGATCACGGCTGGTCCCGCCATCGAACGAGCGGGTGATCTGGCGGCTATCCTCACCAACCTGCGCAAGGGTGATATCCTGTTCATCGATGAGATACACCGTCTGGGGCGTGCTGTCGAGGAGATCCTTTACCCAGCCATGGAGGATTACGCCCTCGATATCATTATTGGCAAAGGACCCAGCGCTCGCAACATCCGCCTGAAACTGCCCAGGTTTACGGTGATTGGGGCCACCACCCGACTGGCTTTGATTACATCGCCTCTACGCGCCCGATTCGGGGCGGTGATGCGCTTTGATTTCTACGATCAAGCGTCGATCGAGCACATCATTCGGCGGGCGGCAGGACTGACAGAAGTGCCGTATACGTCAGAGGGCGTTAGCGAAATCGCTCGGCGGGCGCGGGGCACGCCCCGTGTGGCGTTGCGTCTTTTCCGGCGAGTGCGTGACTTCGCACAGGTGCGGGCCGAGGGCGAGATCACCGCACAGGTTGCCGTTGACGCTTTGCGTTTGCTTGAGATCGATGAACTCGGCCTCGACAGCCTGGACCGTGTCGTGCTGGATTCGATCATCGTCAAATTTGGCGGCGGGCCGGTCGGCCTGGAGACCATTGCCGCTTCCGTCAGCGAGGAATCTGACACCATCATGGATGTGGTGGAACCTTATCTGTTGCAGCTTGGGTTTATCGAACGGACGCCGCGCGGCCGTTTAGCCACACCCAGAGCCTATCAACACCTTGGCATTCCTTACGAACAGGTCCCCATCAAACCCGACCAGCCTTCTCTTTTTGAAGATTGAGAATCAAGGATTAAGGATTAAGGGCAAAGATGTTCCTCTACGTTAATCATCAATCCTTAATCTTTGGTTTTCAAAAATTCACACGACATTCACAGCATGACACCTCCGACCTCCGACCTCCGACCTCCGGCCTCTGATCCCCGACCTCTGATCCCCGCCCGTCCGCGGATCGGCTACACTTCCCGCGAAGCCGACAAGGCCTATTTTCTCAAATGGCAGCGCGATTACTGGTACAGCGTTCTCCTGGCCGGTGGCGAACCTGTGCAACTCAACCCCGAATTCACTCAGGATTACGATGCTGTCCTCGACACGCTGGATGGTCTGCTTCTCACCGGTGGCGGGGACATGGATCCGGCATTGTATGGTCAGGCGATGAACGGCACGGACGCCAACAGCATCTACCCGGAACGAGATCGGATGGAGATGGCGCTGACGAGGGCGGCGCTTGAGCGCAACATGCCCGTCTTCGGCGTCTGTCGCGGCATCCAGGTCATCAATGTGGCGTTGGGCGGAACCCTGGCCCAGCACGTGGAAGGGCACACCGGCAAGAACAATTCTTTCGATGCGCCCCGCCCTCATGCCGTCCGCATCCAACCGGGCAGCTTGCTCGACCGCACGCTGGCTTGCGGTCCCGCCATCGATGCCAATTCCTATCATCATCAGGCCGTCATGCCCGCCGATCTTGCGCCCGGACTTGTTATTTCGGGGCAAACCACCGATGGCGTTGTCGAAGCGCTGGAGCACGCTGATCATCCCTGGTTCCTGGCTGTGCAATGGCATCCTGAGCGTCTGTACGAACTCGGCGATGAGCATCGCCGCATTTGGGAAGACTTTGTCGAGGCGGCGCGCAGCTATCGCCAGGCGGGAGGCGTTGCATGACACAGTCCAAACCCTCTGCGCTGCCCAGCATCAGCCTTGATTACAAACGCAAAACCGAAATCGCCCCTGCGACAACGGATTTACCCGCGCTGCAAACCGATGATTTCGATTACGAATTGCCGCAGGAATTCATTGCCCAGACGCCAATCGAGCCGCGTGACAGCGCCCGCATGTTGGTGCTCGACCGGGCAAGCGGCGAATTGGCGCACCGTCACATCAGCGATCTTCCCGCTTATCTGCGCTCCGGCGATTTGCTGGTGCTCAATGACACGCGGGTGATTCCGGCCCGCTTGCTGGGGCGAAAGGAAACGGGTGGGCAGGCCGAGGTCTTCCTGCTCAAGAGCCTGGACGATGGTCGGTGGCAGGCGATGGTGCGAGGCAAGAATCTGACGGCGGGGAAACGCATTCTGGTCGAGAACCAGGAAAATACACGGGTTTGGGTGACTGTCGAACAGGAACTCGACGGTCCCCTGCGCATCGTTTCCTTTGATGCCGCCATCGACGACCTGATTGACGATCTGGGACAAGTGCCCCTGCCGCCGTACATCCACACCACCCTCGATGATCCCGAACGCTATCAGACCGTGTTCAGCCGCTACGACGGCTCTGTCGCCGCTCCTACCGCCGGGCTCCATTTCACGCCGGAGTTGCTGTTCGATTTGCGGGCGCAGGGCGTGCAATTCGCCTATGTCACCCTGCACGTCAGCCTCGACACGTTTCGACCGGTCAGCGAAGCTGATCCCCGCCAGCACGACATCCACAGCGAGTGGCTGGAGTTCAGCAGCACCACGGCGCGCATGGTCAACGACACGCGTTTGCGAGGGGATCGCATCATCGCCGTAGGAACCACCAGCGTACGGGCCCTGGAGACGGCGGCGAAGATCGCTCTGGGACTCTCGCCTTGCGATCCTGCGCCATCTAACCTGATGTGCGGCTGGCAGACCACAGCAGCCTGGACGGGCGATACCGATCTCTACATCCTGCCCGGACATCATTTCAGGGCGGTGGATGCCATGCTCACCAATTTTCACTTGCCCCGCTCCACCTTGCTCATGCTGGTTTCCGCATTTGCCGGTAAAGAGAAAATCGATCAGGCTTATGCCGAAGCCATTGCTCAACGCTATCGATTCTTCTCCTTCGGCGATGCCATGCTGATCCTGTGATGCTGACGACCGCCGGTCGTTTGCGTGTTGCGTGAACGGGCGACCGCAAGGGTGCGCCCCTACCGACTTCCGACCTCCGACCTCTGCTCTCCGAACCTCCGACAGCTGCCTTATGCCTCCAGACACCTCCACCCGCCCCACCATTTCCATCATTGCTCCGGTCTACAACGAGGAGCAAGCCCTGCCTGTGCTCTACGAACGCATTTCTCAGACACTGGAAGCCAGTCGGCGATCCCTGGGAATTGGTGCTTGTCAACGATGGCAGTTGGGATCGTTCCTACGAGATCATGCGGGACTTGCACGAACAAGATCCACGCGTGCATGTCATCAACTTCTCGCGCAATTTCGGCCATCAGATCGCCATCACAGCTGGAACCGATTATGCTCAGGGCAACGCTGTGATCATCATCGACGCCGATCTTCAAGACCCGCCCAGCGTCATCGCCGAGATGATCGAAAAATGGCGGGAGGGTTACGAGGTGGTTTACGCCGTGCGCAAGGAGCGCAAAGGCGAGACCAAATTCAAGTTGTGGACGGCCAGCCTCTTCTATCGTCTTATCAACCGCATCACCGGCGTCAACATCCCGCTCGATACGGGTGATTTCCGTCTGATGGACCGCAAAGTGGTGGATGCCCTGCGCCGGATACGCGAGCACCATCGCTTCATGCGTGGACTCTCGGTTTGGGTCGGGTTCAAGCAAACGGGCGTTGAATACGTCCGTGAGGAGCGTTATGCAGGCGAAACCAAGTACCCACTGAGCAAGATGCTACGTTTCGCTTTGGATGGCATCACATCCTTTTCGTATTTTCCCCTGCAATTGGCCACATACTTTGGGTTTATCATCGCCGGTCTCAGCATTTTGGCGATTATCCTGACGGTTATTTTGCGTTTGTCAGGGAGCCAGGCATTTTTCGGGCAGGCGACCACGTTGGTGATGGTGCTCTTTTTGGGCGGGATCCAACTGATCTCGTTGGGGATTATCGGCGAATATCTGGGCCGAATTTACGAGGAAGTGAAAAATCGGCCGCTTTACATCGTGGATGAGGCAATCGGCTTCCCTGAAACGGATGAACCGCCAGAATCAAGGTAGATTCGGTATGCCTGAACAGTTACGATTTCAGCAGATTTGCCGATCACTTTTCATCTCTTGCGGCCCGGGCCTGGCGTTTCGCCTCTTTGATCTGTTCGAGATGACTTTGTTCGTGGAATAGCCCTGCCAGCACCCGCACGATGCAGTTGTGCGGAGCTTTGTTGGGGGTGTACGTCAAGTCAGTGTTCGGGACATCTGGCCAGGCGCTGAGGTAGGCGACACGGATGCGGCGGCTCTCCTCCAGCCGTTGGCGCGCATCCCCGACCGTTTGGATCTGTTCCCAGGGTGTTTCGGAACGGCTGCGACCACACACTTCAACCCCGCGCGCCAGCTCGGCTGCATGGGCGCAGCACTCCTCGCTGGAAGCGGTGGTGTGGGCGATGATATGTCCCAGTGACCAGCCGACGGTCATTTCTTCGATCGTTTCAGCGTACGGGTCATCGGCATCAGGATCATTCGGCACGAATAGGACATCAGCGTCTTCGACATCAGCCAACAGCGCCAGCAAGACGTCGATCATCTCATTGCTGAACGCGAGCAGGTCTGTGCGGTCGAAATTCTGTTGTTTGGCGTATTCAGCCAGGCGGATTTCTCTGCGGTTTACAGGGCCAAAATCGAGCATTATCGTAATTAAGTTTGAATGAATGATGAGAGAGTAGATGAACAGGATAGTTCATTGCGGACAGCTCATCCAAATCAAGCCGCTTAGTTGTGTTACTCGTGCAAAATAAGTATCATACACTACAACTGACGGTTAATGCCCGACCGCCTGATGTTTGTTGCATCCTGGCGTTCGCCGACATTACCGATTCTACGATGTTGTAGATCAGTTCCGGCACAAAAACAATAATTTCAGGGGTGACCAATCCCCTACCTTTCTTAATTAAGGAGTATGTCATGTTTGTCAAAGAGGTTATGACACCTGATCCTATCACTGTGACGCCCAAGACGAGTTTGCCTGAGATAGTCGATCTCATGCGAGAAAAGCAGATTCGGCGTGTGCCTGTTATGGATAAAGGCAAGCTGGTCGGTATCATTTCAGATAACGATGTTGATTCTGTGATGCCGTCACCTGCAACTACGTTGAGCCGCTGGGAGATGAATACCTTACTGGATAAACTCGAAGCCCGAGAATTTATGACGAGCCCGGTATTTGTAACTTCCCCTGATAACACAGTGGAAGAGGCGGCGCGAGCCCTGCTCAACAAGAAGTTTGGCGCTTTGCCGGTTCTTCAGGACGGCGAGTTGGTTGGCATCATTACAGAAAGTGATGTCTTCCGCGCCTTTGTGGAGATGTTGAGTGGCGGCAATGTCCCTGGCTTACGTTTTGTGTTAGAGGTCGAAGATGCGAGAGGTGTTCTGGCTACATTGGGCGCCATCGTGAATGAAAATGGCGGGAATATCGTTGCCATTGCCATCATGCCGGCTGCTGACACAGAGCACCGACGTGTTTTGGTAAAAGAAGAGGGTGCTGATCCCGAGAAACTGAAGAAGGCATTGGAAAAAGTGGATATCAAGGTAATCGATATCCGTGAGCGTGGCGGGTCCGGTATTTACCAGGCGTCTTGACAAAGCATTACCCCGAAGCACTCCCCATACGTGAGACCGGTAATCCTGCTCCCCTGGCGATTACCGGTCTCATATTGTTTATCTGCGATTACTTCTGTTTGTCGTCCGACACTGGCTTGAAGGCAATGTCACTTTTGTTTTCGGGGTATTTTCCGGTGATGTCTGCGTAAAAAGCCCTGATCTTATCCAGGTCAGCTTCGACATCACCAGTGGGAATGATTGTAGGCCCGACGCCTACTCGTTTGCGTCCATAATCGACAAAACCGCAAACGAGCGGAACATTCGCGCCCAAAGCGATGTAATAGAAGCCTGATTTCCAGTAAGGGGTATACTTGCGGGTTCCAGCCGGCGGAACGGACAGAATCAGACTGTCGCGCTCGTTGAAAGCTTGCACCATTTGAGCGACCAGGTTCTGGCGGCTATCTCGTGATACGGGAATACCTCCCAGCGCTCTTGAAATCGGTCCAAATGGACCCCGGAACAAGCTGGCTTTGCCCATAAAATGGATGCGTATGCCGAATACCTTCGAAATCAAAAACATGTAGAAGAAATCGAAATTGGAGGTGTGCGGCGCGGAGATGAGGACGTATTTGGGGATGTCGGGGGCAGGACCCACGATCTGCCAGCCTGTTAGTTTGAGGAAACCGCCGGCGATTTTTGCGGAAAAGTTGGACATGGCCGAGAAGTAAGCGTTATGTCATTCTGAACGACCGAAGGGAGTAAAGAATCTGCATCACAGCGTTGGATTTTGCTTCCAAACACCGAGATTCCTCTTCGCTTCGCTCATCGGAATGACACTGAAAAAGAAATGTCAACAGAATCAAGTGAATGCTATAGTAGTTTAGCCACAATAGTTCTGGCAAAATCCTTCTGGTGCATCTTACCCCATTTTCTTGCCGAGTCCCGCCCCTGTTTTGGCGTTGGCGTCTGAGCGCTCGATCCCGCTACAATGCCCCTATGACTCGGCGATTCATTTTTCCGCTATTGCTGATCCTGTTTGGCGTATTCCTGGCCTGTAGTCTTGTGGAGGGCGCTGTACGGGTGCTGGGCATGGATCCGCCCACCGGCGAGCCCGCTTTTTTCTGGCAGGATGATGAGCGCTTCGGCTGGTTTCACACGCCCGGAGCCGAGGGCTGGTATTTCAATCCGGCGGGCGAGTACAATGCCTATGCCAGGGTGAATGATGCCGGGCTGATTGACGAGGATTACGCCCAAGCCAAACCCGATGACGTGTACCGCATCCTGGTCCTGGGTGATTCTTTCACCGAGGGCTTGCGGATACCGATGGATGCAGCGTTTCACAGCGTGCTGGAGCGAGAACTCGATTTGGGTGCAGCACAAAAGGTCGAGGTCATCAATGGCGGTGTGGCCGGGTGGGGCACAGACCAGCAGTTGTTGTTCTACGATGAGGTCGGGCGCAACTATCAGCCCGATCTGGTTTTGCTCGCCTTTTTTCCCGCCAATGACGTGATGAACAACACCATAGCGCTGGAAAGTGAGAACTTTGGCGGCGTGCGCAAACCCTATTTCTTGCTGGAGGATGGCGAACTGGTCTTGCACAACTATCCGGTGGGGTCAGAACCACAGCCCGAGCGAAGCTCGGAAACGCCAGCGGACGAGCCCGACCCGCCCCCCACGCCTGATCCGCCCCTGGACTTCACCCAACCGGCGCTGGAGCATTCTGCATTCTACCGCTATCTTGTGCCCCGCCTGCGGATTGCCGCACCCGGCCTTGCGCTCAAATTCGCTCGATGGGGCTTGATCGCACCCGGTTCCGAAAGCAGCAATGCCGCCAAAGGAAGCGACTACATCCCCATCGCATACGGCATCTACCACGATCCACTGACGCCGGAATGGGAAACGGGTTGGGAGACGACCAGCGGCTATCCTGGCTGAACTGAAAAACAAGGTCGAGCAAGATGATGCGCGGCTGGCAGTCGTTGTTCTACCGGCGCAGGAGCAAGTCGTCCCCGGCGTCTGGGACATGAACCTGCTCCAATTTCCGGCCATGCAGGGTGCAGCCTGGGATCTGGAACAGCCGAACGTCCGTCTGGGCGAGCTTTTGACCGAACTGGGGATTCCCTATCTCGACCTTCTGCCTGTATTCCGGGCGGCGGATGGAGCCTCGCTCTTTTTTCCCATCGACCGCCACTGGAACGAACAAGGGCACGAGTTGGCAGGCAAGGCGATTGTGGATTGGTTGGTGGAGGAAGTTGGGAAGTAGGTATTGGGTATTGGGTATTTCTGTGATCCGTCCTGAAATACGTTTGTGTTTCCGGCTCCTTGGGATTTCGTGTGGTTCTACTGCGTGAAACGTGAAACGTGATGTCGTCTTTCGGGGTGATCTTTCACGTATTACGTTTCACGCATCACGCTGACCCAGTTTCTACTACACGAGTTCCTGTTGAACCACATTCCCCTGTGAAAATACCCAATACCCAATCCCAAATACCCGATATCCCCCCACCCTGCTATACTACCCGCATGTCATGGACCATTCAGTCAGAAAATCAAAAACTAATTAACAACGAAACCGGCGCCATCCTCAAAGATTGGGGCGGGCGATTGCCGGTGGCGCTGGCTTTCCCAAACAGCTATTACGTCGGCATGAGTTCGCTGGCGTTGCAGATCCTCTACCAGCGTTTCAACGAACATCCCGACGTCGTTTGCGAGCGGGTGTTCTGGGACAAGGGCGGGGCCGAATCAAATCGGCAGTTGCTCAGCCTGGAGTCGGGGCGGCAAATGACCGCTTTCTCGGTGTGGGCTTTCACCATCTCCTACGAAATGGATTACTTCAACGTGGTCGAGATGCTGAGGCAGGCCGGGATTCCGCCACTGGCCGAGGACAGAGACGAAACCTGGCCCCTGCTCATCGCCGGCGGGCCGGGCGTCACCATGAACCCGGAGCCGGTCGCACCTATTTTCGATGCCATTGTGGTCGGTGAGGGCGAAGAGGTGGTGGATGACCTGATCGATCTGTTCCGGCGATTGAGCGGCGCACCTCGACCCGAACTGCTGGCTGCGCTCGACCGTATGACCGGCCTCTACGTTCCGGCTCTGGTCCCGCCTGTTTCCGAGCAGGGCTGCCGACCCCCGCACCATCGAGCGTTTGTGGGTGCGAAATCTGCAAAACTACCGCACGGTCAGCAGCCTGTACACGCCCGACACCGAATTCAGCGGCATGCACCTCATGGAGATCGCCCGTGGCTGTGGCCGGGGTTGTCGTTTCTGCCTGGCGGGATACGTTTATCGCCCGCCGCGGGAGCAACCACTGGATGTGCTGCTGGGCTGGGCGGAAGAGGGGCTGCGGCAGAGCCAGCGCATCGGTCTCGTCTCCGCCGCCGTCTCTGATCACACCCAGATCGACGAACTGGCGACAGCGCTGGCCGAAATGGGCGCGCAGATCAGCGCCTCCTCGATGCGGGTCGATCCCATCTCCCTGCCCTTGATTAAGGCCATGCGCAACAGCGGCGCCAAAACGCTGACCATCGCCCCGGAGGCGGGCTCCAAACGCTTGCGCGACGTCATCAGCAAGACGCAGACTGAAGAGCAGTTGCTGGCCGCCGTGGATCTGGCCCAGGCCCTGGATTTCCCCCAGCTCAAACTTTATTTTATGATCGGACATCCCACCGAAACGCAACAAGACATGGAGGAGATGATCGAGTTCATGCACACCGTGCGAGCCCGGTTCAAGCGCAGCATCGCCATCAATGCCACGCCTTTCGTGCCCAAGGCGCATACGCCCTTCCAGTGGATGCCGATGACCGACCGCAAGACGCTGAAGAAGCGCCATCAATTCATCCAACGCCAGTTAGGTCGCCACAAAATCGCTGTCCGTTCCGATTCGCCATCCTGGGCGGAAGTGCAGGGCGTGCTGTCGAGGGGCGACGGCGTCTGGCCAAAGTACTCCTGGCGATTGCCCCAACTCACTGTCCGGGATTTCTGGGCGACGATGGCGGACCAGGGTCTGGACAAAGATGAGTTCCTGGGCTCACGCGACATCGGTGCGATCCTGCCCTGGCACATCGTCCAGAGCGGCGTCAGCGACAACTACTTTAATCGTGAGTGGCGCCTGGCTGAGGCATCGAGCACCGGACACCATTGCCCGCCCGACAGCGCCGGCTGTCTCTCCTGCCAGGTCTGTGATCCCGCCTGGGCATTTCAGGTTCACCGGCGGGATTCCGCTGAACGTTGTCTCGACAAGTGTCAATTCACTGCCCTGAAAACGCATGAAGTATGTCATTTCGACGACCGAAGGGAGTGAGAAATCTGCGCCAAGGAGTTAGTTTTGCAACCAATCGTGGGGATTTCTCGTTGCGATGCTTCGACATGACCAGCTTCATCAGAATGGTGCTGAACGAATCTCAGCATGAACCGGCTACTGCAATTCATAACCACACTTCCACCTATCTTTGAGGTGCTATCTTGTCTAAAAAAGTCTTAGTCACTGGCGGCTGCGGTTACATCGGCAGCCACACCGTCGCCGAACTCCAACGTCAAAACTACGATGTCGTCGTCTTTGATAATCTCGTCAAGGGGCATCGCGCCTCTGTCGAGCATGCGCCTGTCATCGTCGGCGATCTGCTCAATCCTGACGATATTCGGGCCGTGTTCAAACAGCATCCCGATATCTCCGGCGTGGTCCATTTCGCCGCTTACATCGAAGTCGCCGAATCGATGAGCAAGCCCGGCAAGTATTTCAACAACAACATCCAGGGCTGCGTCAACCTGATGGATGCGATGGCGGATGCAGACGTGGACGCCCTGGTCTTTTCCTCCACCTGCGCCACGTACGGCACGCCCGAAAATGTGCCTGTGACCGAAAATGAATCGTACAAGCCCGAAAGTCCGTACGGGGCCAGCAAACGCATGGCCGAGCAGGTGATGGAATGGTACGATCAGATCAAGGGGATTCGCTCCACGCCATTGCGCTATTTCAACGCCTCCGGCTCCAGCTTCGATGGGCGGATCGGCGATGCCTACAAACCCGTCACTCGCATCATCCCGGCGCTGATCAGATACGTTTTGGGACAGAGTGACCGCTTTTACATCTTTGGCGATGATTATCCCACGCCCGATGGCACCAACATCCGGGATTACATCCATGTCGATGATTTGGCGACTTCGCACATCAATGCCCTGAATTATCTCTGGAATGGCGGCGAAAGCATGGCTTTCAACATCGGCACCGGCAAGGGAACCAGCAACATGGAGATCGTCAACATGGTGCGGGAATCATCCGGGCTGGATTTCGAGATCGAGATCGGCCCGCGCAGACCGGGTGATGCCGTAGGCATCTGGGCCGACAACACCCGTGCCCGCCAGGTGCTGGGCTGGGAGCCGCGCTACGGCCTGCGCGAGATCATCGAAACCGACTGGCAGTGGCATTCCACCCATCCGCAGGGCTACGGGGAGTAACTTAAAAACGGATATTGGATATTGGGTAGTAGGTATTGAGCGATTCAAATGCCGAGCCATAGCCAATACCCAATACCCTAGATACCCACCATGCACTTCCACCCTCCCCCCAGCTTCCCCCACTACACCTTCGCTTCATTCGACCGTTTTCCTGGGCTCCGACATGCGGTGCTGACCCGACTGGGGGGCGTCAGTCCTGCGCCGTGGGACAGCCTCAATTTTGGCTCAACGGTTGGCGATGATCCGGCCAATGTCGAGGCAAATTACCAGCGTTGGACGCAAGCGCTGGGCATCGAACGCTCCCATCTCACTACCGCATTCCAGGTTCACGGTAACCGAGTGATCGTGGTCGGGGACAGCGACAGAGGCCGGATGTTAGGCGAAGCGGACGGGTTGATCACGAACGTCCCCGGCATTCCCCTGGATCAGCGCTTCGCCGACTGCACGCCCATCCTCATGTACGATCCTGTTCAACATGCGGTCGGAACCGCCCATGCCGGCTGGCAGGGCGTTGTCGCCAGGGTGGCAGAAGCGACAGTGCAGGCGATGCAGCAAGCCTACGGCAGCGATCCCGCTGATATGGTGGCTGCAATTGGCCCCGCCATCGGCCCCTGTTGCTACGAAATCGGCCCTGAAGTCATCGAGGCTATCTCGGCCAGCCAGACCTATCCCGACCGCCTGTTTTCACCCAGCCCGAATGCTGGCAAAGCCTACCTCAACCTCTGGGAAGCCAACGCCCAACAATTGCGAGATGCCGGCGTCAACCAGATCGAAGTGGCCGAACTCTGCACCGCCTGCCACAAAGACATCTTCTTCTCCCACCGTGGCGACAAGGGCCAGTCCGGGCGATTTGGTGCGTTTATCATGTTGGAAGTGCGGTAGTTGGTAGTGGCAGATTTTGCCTTTGAGAAGCCAGCCCCACTCAAGCGGGGACTATCATATTTTTGAAACTGTTTTTTTCAGTTATAACGATGACATAGGCTGACCGGCCGGGTTTGATTTGCGACGATTGTGAACCCAAACCAACTTAGCCCAAAGCGCGCCGCTCACCTACCGCCACAGGCGGGGCAGCTTAATGTGGGGTTAGAACGACTATAATCCGCCTCGCGAATGAATAACTTGTCCAGTAATCCAGCCAGCTTCTTCAGAAGCGAGAAACCGAATAAGTCTAGCCACATCCTTTGGCGTACCAACGCGTCCCATTGGTGATTCTACGCTCCATTTTTCTTTCAATTCAGGAGGAATCCATCCTGTATCCGTAATCCCAGGATCAACAGCGTTCACTGTTATGCCCATGTTGCCCACTTCGGCACTCAAACTTAGCGTGAATGCTTCCACTGCTCCTTTTGTCGCCGCATAAGCCAGCTCGCCTGGCATTGGCCCAACCGATTGTCCAGAAGAAAGGTTGATAATCCGACCATCTTTACTTCCAGCCAGATGCTTCTTGGAACGCTTGACGAACTCGGCACATAAGAGCATCATGGCTCTTATATTTACGGCATAGTGTTTATCCAGTTGTTCGGCACTCAGGTTTTCAATCCCATCACGCATTGAATAGGTTGCATTGTTAATCAGTATACTCACTGGGCCAAATGTAGCTTCGACATGATCAAATAGTTGCCTTGGCGCGTTGGTTTCAGAAAGGTCAATTTCCAAACCGGCTGCTTTACAGCCCATCTTTTGGATCTCTTGAATTAGCATTTGGGGTTCTTCTGTTTTGCCCGCTAAACCAGATTCGAAATCATAAGGACGAAAGTAGGTGATAAAAATATCTATCCCGGCTTGCGCTAGCTCGCGAGAAATGGCTGCACCGATACCGATTTCCCGGCTAGCTCCCGTGACAAGGGCGATTTTGTTCTGTGATTTGCGCATAAACTACTTCTACCTTGTTTTGGCGTTCTAACATTGGCTTTAGCAACAATAGGCGGATTTTTGCAGCATATTTCCCGGCAAATGGGTGGCTTGTCTTGAGCAGGTGCTCTTTGATACCCTTCGCTCCGCCAACACTATCTATATCTTAGGTGCAATTTTACTGGCCGTCAAATAAGTCATAATATCCACCATATAGATACCCGACCGACCTTATCCTCGTGCGCGAGTGCATTATGCGCGGCTGCACGCGTGTTGCGCGACCCCAGCGAGATCACCCATGTCGCCGTCGCCAAGACCCATCCCTGGGCCTATGTCGATTCGGCGCTCGTGCCGTGCAGCTTGATTACGACGAGAACCGGCCCGAGGAAACCGAGCTCTGCACCGCCTGCCACAAAGACACCTTTTTCTCCCACCGTGGCGACAAGGGCCAGTCCGGCCGATTTGGTGCGTTTATCATGTTGGAAGACAGATGATCGATACTGGGTATTTGATATTGGCTCAGTTGTAGGTGCCAACTCTTAGCTCGCTCCCATTCGACGCAGCCGTCTCGCCAACTATTCTCCCACTTGCGCTATCCCCTCAAATACGTCCTCACTAGTTCAAACAGATCTCTGTACATAGTGATTTTCCCTACATCAGGATCACCTATTGACATGCGCATTCCCTGCCGCCCGTACATCCTGGCTCCCCTAACCTGTTTGATCTCGCCCCAAGGTATCAGCAGCCTTCCTTGTCTACCAAGCGGTGGACGCACCCAAAGGAACAGTCCCACTGTGCCAATGCTTACGTTCACGCACCTTCGATAGCGCACGACACCAATCTGCACGGTTTGCTTGGTTCGACTAACCCCTCCGGGGTCGCGTGGCGCAGGATAATGTTTAATTAGTTCGTTTAAGCCGCTCATTTTTGCAAATACCTCCATACGATTTACCTTACCTCTCAACAAGCACGGCAGGAACTACGTTACCATCTCGCCTACGGTCCTGACCCCGAAACGGCTTGGCCCTCGACCTCCCACGCGTGATTCGAGCTTGTGCCAGGCTTGTCGAGGGCAACTGCAAACTTTCGGGTGCAGAAGAAACTTACTCTATCACCTTGGCTACAACCCAATGATTTTTTCCGAGTCTGCGTATTCGTTCAAATCCCTGACGCTCAAAGATCGAAACTGTCCCATTGTAAAGAAACGATCCTGAGACCGATCGATCTAGTACGTCCTCGGGATAGCTTTCAATGGTTCCTCCACCGAGTCGGGCGATTTCGTGCAGCGCTCCTTCAAGGGCGATGGCAGCGATACCTCTGCCCCGATACTCCCGGTCTACGAAAAAACAGGTAATCCTCCAATCCGGCAGTTCGGTGAGACCGGCTAGATAGTTGCGTTTGTGCTTGATGCGTGGAAGTTCGTCTGTGGGCCCAAACTGACACCAACCGACGGCAGTGGAACCGTCGTACACCAGAGCGGCGTGTGCCCGGCCTTCCCGGACTCGACACTCTTTCTCAGAGCGGTTTTGCGAAGCTGACTTGGTGCGCCCGACACCCTCTTCGTGAAAGGCCATACACCAACAGCCGCCCCATACACCGTTGTTTTTC
>CAVOYG010000004.1:0-14298 GCA_963700615.1 uncultured Chloroflexia bacterium
CTTTGGGCTAAGTTGGTTTGGGTTCACAATCGTCGCAAATCAAACCCGGCCGGTCAGCCTATGTCATCGTTATAACTGAAAAAAACAGTTTCAAAAATATGATAGTCCCCGCTTGAGTGGGGCTGGCTTCTCAAAGGCAAAACCTGCCACTACCAACTACCGCACTTCCAACATGATAAACGCACCAAATCGCCCAGACTGGCCCTTATCACCACGGTGGGAGAAGAAGATGTCTTTGTTGCAGGCGGTGCAGAGTTCGGCCACTTCGATGTGGTTGACACCGGCATCCCGCAATTGTTGGGCGTTGGCTTCCCAAAGGTTGAGGTAGGCTCTACCGGCATTCGGGCTGGGCGTAAACAGGCGGTCGGGATAGATCTGACTGGACGAGATTGCCTCGACGACTTCAAACCGCTGCGTAACGACGGGGCCGATGGCGGGGCCAATTCCAGCGACCAGATCGGCGGGATCGCTGCCGTAGGCTTGCTGCATGGCCTGCACTGTCGCTTCCGCCACCCTGGCAACGACACCCTGCCAGCCGGCATGGGCAGTTCCGACTGCATGCTGGACGGGATTGATCATCAAAATGGGTGTGCAGTCGGCGAAGCGCTGGTCCAGGGGAATGCCGGGGACGTTCGTGATCAACCCGTCCGCTTCGCCTAACATCCGGCCTCTGTCGCTGTCCCCGACCACGATCACTCGGTTACCGTGAACCTGGAAGGCGGTAGTGAGATGGGAGCGTTCGATGCCCAGCGCTTGCGTCCAACGCTGGTAATTCGCCTCAACATGGCCGGATCATCGCCAACCGTTGAGCCGAAGTTTAGGCTGTCCGACGGCGCAGGACTGACGCCCCCCAGTCGGGTCAGCACCGCATGTCGGAGCCCAGGAAAACGGTCGAATGAAGCGAAGGTGTAGTGGGGGAAGCTGGGAGGAGGGTGGAAGTGCATTTTGGATATTGGGTATTGGTATTGGGTATTGGGTCGACTGAATATCAAATAGCCTGGTTCTAAGATTTTCTGTGGTTTACGCTGCATCTCATGAATGAATTCATAAGCTGCTATAAAAAACGTGTTGAAACACGTTGCGAGAACGGCTTTTTCAACCTGCTTTAGCTGGTTTCGCTTAGCAGCCGACGATTTCAATCGGCGGTTAAGAACGATCCCACAGAAAAAGCCAGAACCAGGAATTTTCTAGTTCTAAGATTTTCTGTGGTTTTCGCCTTGAGAAGAAAAGTGAGGCAAAATTGACTGAAAAAGGCCAGCCAGCCAACAGTCAAAATGCCTCAACGACAGTATAGCAAAGAACAAAGCCAAGTAGCCAAGCCGAATCCACGAGTGATTCTGCCCAGTAGACCATTCCGAGTATCAGGAGAAGTCGTCAGATCCGAAACGATTTCGTAGTTGGTTGGATGACATGATTGACAGCTATCCAGAATTGTTTCCCGAGATGATCGAACAAGGATACACGCTGCACGATATTCTGCCTGCATCGGTCAAGTTGCCGGATGTACGTTTTCGGCGTATCAAACTCAAAGGAGGAGAGCAGCAAGTCGTAACCATTTGGACGCAGTGATGTGATGCCTTACATGACCGGCTACACGGACGAAGTGGAAAAAGCACTCTTTCTGCGTCGTTTTGGTGTTCCCTTCTGGGGATTGACCTATGTCTTTGGTCGTAATGACGACTATTGGTACAACATGGTATGCAGATTAGGTCGCTATGAAATCGTCGGAACCGTTGTCAAAGAGCCCGAGCCGATTGCCTTCAGACCTGCTGGCGGATGAAAAACATGTTCATTTCAACGGCGAGAAGGGGTACATCGCCACCACAGTGGGGGCGGATTGTGTTCTGGGCGCTTCCTTGGCCCTCTCCGCTGATGAACAGGCTTTGACCGCTGCTTATGGCTGTTTCAAAGAGGAAGCGCAACATGTTGATCCGGATTATACGCCCGAAACGGTCAATACGGATGGCTGGTTACCAACCCAGAAGGCCTGGCAAGCGCTTTTCACAACCATCACGGTCCTTCAGTGCTTCCTCCATGCCTTTCTCAAAATTCGAGACCGCACCAAGAAACGGTACAAAACGCTCTACAAGGATATCCAGCAACAAGTCTGGGATATTTATCATGCTGATAACCGCCGTGAATTCTTGCGCCAGGTGGTCGATTTCCAACAATGGGCCGCTCAGAATCTGGCAGGACCTGCTCTGGATGCCGTTCATAAACTCTGCGCCAATGCTGATGTCTTTGCCCTGACCTTTGACTATCCCACAGCCTATCGCACCAGTAACATGATTGACCGACATATGATTCCTCTCGACCGCTGGCTTGTCGCTTCTCGTTATTTCCACGGCGATTGGTGCTCTGCTGAACTGCAAATCCGTTCTTGGGTCCTCGTTCATGACTTCATGCCCTATTGTCCCAGAGCCAAAGCTCGTGAACAAGCCATATCGCCGGTTCATCGTCTCAATGGCTTCGTCTATCATGATAACTGGCTTCACAATCTGCTCATATCGACTTCCTGCTCTGGTCTTGCCACCAACCACAGAAAAAGCTAGAACCAGGAATTCTCCATCAAAATGAATCTGGTTTTGTAACTGTTCAGGTGTAGTCACTTTTTTACGTCATGCCGAACGAATGTGAGACATTCCCCCATTTTTCGGGGAAATTTCCTGATAACAGGGGGATTTCTCCTCCCTTTGGTCGTCGAAGCAACAGTCTGCCTGGGTGTTTTTCACGTTTTACGTTTCACGAATCAAGCTGAATCAGTGTCTGGCAAATGAGATCCTGTCGAACCATGAATCTTCTCACGATATGCTATCATACAACCTGAATCATGGACGAACACACCCTTACCATCAACGATCAATTGCAGATTCCCACCAGCGAACTCACTTACCGCTTCAGTCGCAGCAGCGGGCCAGGCGGGCAACACGTCAACCGCAGCGAGACGCGCGTCGAGCTTGTTTGGGATGTGCGGCAATCTCCCAGCCTGGATGAAACCCAGCGCCAACTGCTGCTGGACGCGCTGTACAAACGCATCGATAGCGAGGGCGTCTTGCATCTGGTTTCAGGTGAGACCCGCAGCCAGGATCGGAACCGCAAGGCCGTGACCGACCGTTTTGTGGCGCTCCTGCACCACGCCCTCCGCCCGCGCCGCACACGCAAGAAGACAAGGATGTCGCGGTCTCAGAAAGAGAAAAGGCGGGAACAGAAAAACCGGCAGAGCGAGAAAAAGCGTCTGCGGAAGCCAGTGAAGGCTTTGGACTAATTCGCCCGTGTCGATTTAGGTAAGCGCAGTTTTAGATTTGTGCATTTTTAGCGGAAACACTGCGCTTGCTGGCTACGCTAAGGAACCGCCTCATCTTTGCCGAAGTCATTTGTTGGCGGTTCCTTACCCCAAAACGCCAGATTTTCTGCCTTGATCATATTCTTCCCAGGTATGCTTCTACAATGCGCGGGTCCTGATGCAGGTCGCTGGCGTTTCCTTCGTGTACGATACGGCCATTGTCCAGGACATAGGCATAATCAGCCAGCTCCAACGCCTTCTTGGCATTTTGTTCCACCAGCAGCACCGTGACGCCCTGGGCGCTGATCTCGGCGATGATCCGAAAGACATCGCGCACCAGCAGTGGGGCCAATCCCATGCTTGGTTCATCCAGCATCAGTAGTTTGGGCCGGGCCATGAGCGCCCGCCCGATGGCCAGCATTTGCTGCTCACCGCCGCTCAGCGATCCGGCGGACTGAGCGCGGCGTTCAGCCAGACGCGGGAAACGTTCGAACACAGCTTGCAGATCACGACCCACATCGCCATCCCGCCGGGTGTAAGCGCCCAATTCCAAATTTTCCTGCACGGTCAGCGGGGCCAGCATCGCCCGACCCTCCGGCACTTGCACCAGGCCTGCGGCTGTGATCTGGTGCGGAGGCCAGCCCGTAATATCCCTGCCATCGAATTCCACCCGGCCCCCCGCCGGTTTGAGCAATCCACTGATGGTGTTCAACGTTGTCGATTTACCGACGCCATTCGCGCCAATCAGCGCCACCACCTGCCCCTGGCGCACATCAAAAGTAATCCCGCGCAGAGCCTGAATGCCCCCATAATGGGTCTGCAAGTTTTCAACCGTCAGCATAGTCAACCGTCAATCCTCCTCGCCCAGATAAGCTACAATCACTGCCGGATCGGACTTGATGTGCTCGGGCGTGCCTGAACCGATCAAGCGTCCGAAATTCAAAACCTGCACCCAATCGCACACCTGGGTGATCAGATTCATGTCGTGCTCGATGACGATCATGGTGATATCGCGTTCGCGCAACGAGAGGATGAACCGCCCCAATTGCTCCGTCTCTTTCTCGTTCATGCCGGCGCTGGGTTCGTCCAGCAGCAAGAGTTTAGGTTCTCCGGCCAGCGCTCGCATGATCTCCACCCGTCGCTGATCACCGTAGGCCAGTTCGCCGGCAGGAACGTAACGATACGCAAGCATCCCCATCTGCGCCAGAAGCTCGGCCGCTGCCGTCCGCAATGCCTGCTCCTCGCGACGATGACTGGGCAACTGGAACACCGTGCCCGCCAGGCCTGAACGGGTGCGGTCATGTCGCCCGACCAGCAGGTTTTCCTCGACCGTCATGTCGGTAAAAAGACGGATATTCTGAAAAGTTCGAGCGATGCCGGATGTATGGATCTGGTGGGGTGGCAGGGCTGAAATGTCTGTGCCGTCGAAAGTGATCATCCCCGCGCTTGCCTGCGAAAATCCGGTGATGAGATTGATCAACGTGGTCTTCCCCGCGCCATTTGGACCGATCAGCCCCAGGATCTGACCATGGGGCACATCAAAACTGATATTGTCCAAAGCCGCAAGTCCACCGAAATGTTTGCTGACGCCCTCAAGGCGCAGGAGAGGAGAGGAAGACATGGCTCGTTATGGGTTGTTGGATTGATTAGCGTCAGCCAAAGGCGCGGCTTGTATCAAACCGGATGCAGGCGCTTCGCCATCCGCCCCGCCTCCCCCTTTCCGGCGTGACCACATACCCCGCCAGAACCTGGGGTCGACAATACCGCGCGGCAAATAGATGATGGCGAGGATGAGGATGGCGCCATTGACGATGGCCCGATAGGGACCCAGAAAGCGCAAGGCTTCAGGTAACGTTGTAAGCAGGAAAGCGCCAACGATGGGACCTAGCCACGTCAGATAGCCACCCAAAATGGCAAAGGTAAGGATGTTGACGACAGAATTAAAACCGTAATCGTTGGGCGAGATGAAGTAGGTGAGATGAGCGCCCAACACACCGGCGGCTCCAGCGATGATCGCACCCAGAACGAAAGCCAGCACGCGATAGCGAAACACATGAATGCCCATCGAGGCGGCCACATCGCTGTCCTGGCGGATGGCGTCAAACGCCCGCCCGATCCGCGACCGATCGATGCGGATAAAAAAGTAAATCAGCAGCAAAACGTAAAGCAGCAAATGCCAGGTTTCGGTCTTACGCGGGATGTTATTTAATCCCAACGGGCCGCCCGTAACCGTATAGCCGGCAAGTTTGTCGACATTCAGGATGATCACCCGCACCACTTCCCCAAACCCAATGGTGGCGATGGCCAGATAGACATCGCGCAGGCGCAAAACGGGCAGACCCAACAGCAGGCCGCTTACACCAGCCACTGTTGCGCCGCCGAGAACACTGATCAACAAAGGTGTATGCCAGTGGATGGTCATGAGCGCGCCCGTATACGCGCCGAGCGACATGAATCCGGCATTGGCCAGCGAAAGCAAGCCCGTGCGCAAGGTGACATAGATGCTCAGGCCCAGGGCGCTTGCCAGCAGCGCGAAACGAAAAACGCTCCCATAGGCGAGCCAGAGATCAATCAGAGAATCCGGCATGGCATCACTCAGGCCCGTTCCTCGTCGTCCTTGCCAAACAAACCAGAGGGTCGTACCAGCAGGACGATGAATAAAATCGTAAACGTGATGGCGTCGCGAAAATCGCTGGAGATGTAGCCGACACTCATGACTTCGATGATGCCCAGCAGAAAACCGGCAACCACCGCCCCCTGGATATTGCCCAGTCCGCCCAGGATGATTACCGTCAGCCCCTTCAGTTCAATCGGCGCGCCCATGAAGGGGCTGATCGCACTGAAAGCCAGCCCTAAAAACACACCGGCTGCCCCGGCCAGGGCGCTGGAGAGAAAAAACGTGTTGACGACGATACGATCGACATTGATCCCCAGCAATGATGCAGTGCGTTCGTTGTAAGCCACGGCTCTCATCGCCTTGCCGGTCTTGCTGCGTTGGATGAACAGCCATAACCCGATCATGAGCAGAACCGATAACACCAGGATGGTGATCTGTAACAGGGTGACGTTGACCGGGCCGATGGTGTAAAGCTGGTTGGGAAATGTATCGAAGGGAAAACGAGAGACCTGCGCCCCGAATTGCGCCTGTGCCAGGGCTACGAGGATGGTCGATGCCCCGATGCTCGAAATGATCGCTGACAAATGGGGGGCATTGCGACGACGTAGTGGTCGGAACGCTACGCGTTCCAGGACGATACCGAGCAGCCCGGCCCCGGCCATCGCCACGATCAGAGCAGCCCAGATGGGCAATCCCAGCTTGGTCACGGCCAGCAGGCCCAGAAAAGCGCCCCACATAAAAACCGCGCCATGTGCCAGATTCAGAATATCGAGCACGCCGAACACGAGTGTGTAGCCAAGTGCAAACAGGGCATACACCGCGCCCAGCCAGATACCGTTGACGAGTTGTTGCCAGAACATGGGCGTAGGGTATCGGGGTAGGACGACCGCGGACTTGGAACATATCCGCGGTCGTCTGCTATCTTGCTAATTTATTCGAACAACGTGAACTGGCCGTCTTTCACGATCAACACAACGGGCTCGTGCAGAGGGTCCCGGTTCTCGTCAAACGAGAAGATGCCCAGTGGGCTGGGGAAATCCCGAATCGCGGCCAGTGCATCCCGAATCGCGGTGCGGTCGCTGCTGCCGGCATCTTTGATCGCTTTCGCCATCAGCCAGGTGGCCGTATAAGACTGGGCGGCGAATTGATCGGGATCGCCTCCATACGCTTCACGATACGCCGTCACAAAATCCTGGTTCTCTGCTCTGGGGTTGGCAATGTTCCAGGCTGCGCCGCTGATCGCACCCTCCGCGGCCTCGCCAGCGATCTCGGCCAGTTTGGGGCTGTTGAAGCCATTGCCGCCGATGATGGGAACATCCAGGCCAAGCTGCCGCGCCTGAATCATGATATTGGCGGCCTCTTCGGCGAGGGCGGAGACGATCAATGCTTCGGGATTCATTGACTTTATCTTGGTCAATTGGGCTGAGAAATCGCTATCTCCCTTGGCAAAGGTCTCGACGGTCAGGGTTTCCACACCGGCATCGTCCAGTGCTACCTGAAAGACGTCATAACCCGATTTGGTGAACTGGTCGTCATTACCATACATCACGGCCACGTTGCTATAGCCAAGTTTCTCCTTGGTCTGGGTGATGGTGTTGGGGATGACGCTGGATTCGGGCAGACTGTCGCGGAAGACATAGTCACCCATGTCAGTGATACCAGATGCGGTGTTCGACGAACCCAGCACTGGCACTTTCGCTTCCTGCGCAACCGGGTCGGCGGCAAACGCTGAATTGGACAGCGTCGGCCCTAAAATCGCAACGACTTTGTCCTGGTTGATCAGTTTTTGGAAGGCGTTGATCGCCTGGGCCTTATCGCCTGCCGAATCCTCGCACTGGATGACGAGGGTGGCGTCGCCCAGGTACCCCTGGTCATTGATCTGCTGGGCAGCCAATTTGATGCCCTGTGAAATGGGTTCGCCATAGATGGCGATTGGACCGCTGAGAGCGTGCACGCACCCCACCTTTATTTCGCCGCTGAGAGCGGATGATGCTGTGGTGTCAGGCGACTCCGCAGAGTCGGACGACCCCGCAGAGTCGGGTGCTGCCGCAGGCGGCGCGGCCGGTGGGGCGCAGGCTCCGGCGACAAGTGTTATCAATATCAGAGCCAATACGATCGAGATGATAGAAACGCGTCGGGTCATTTTTTCCTCCCTCGGTAGAAGAGGTGTGTGGAGTGTGTGAAGCGAATGGGGTTAAAGCGTGATTCTATCGCAGTAACAAGTAGTGTGCAATTGCAACACAGGGAGAGGATTGAAAAATGGCGGAAGGGAGCGCCTAAGCTTCTGAGTCTACATCAGCAGACGTTGCCATCCGCCGCGCCATCCAGGTCCCCAGAAGCGCCCCGAACAGATCGCGCACAGCGATCCAAACGCGAAAACCGATGGCGGAGGCTGTCGCTAAGCCAAAGGGGAACTGCGGTCCCAGTAACAAGCACCAACGCGCCTTCCCGCACGCCAATGCCGGTGGGCACAAAGATCGCCAGGTAACCGATCAGCCAGGCCCCCACAAAAGCCGAGATCATCAAAGGCGCTTGCGACCAAGGAAGCGGAGAGAGCCCCCTGGCAAAGAGGAAGAAAGCCAATCCCTCGAGTGCGTGGGTGATCACCCGCAGTAGGAAGAGCAGGAGCAGGTTGGTGTAAGTGATATTCAGGATCAACGGCGGGCGACGCAACAGCTTCAACCCCCAATTGACCAAAGCTGAAAAGATCGGCGGCGTCAGCATGACAAGGGAAATAGCGATGAAAATCAGGACAAAGGGCCAATAAGCGCGTACGCTGGCATCCGCACCGATAATCAACGCCAACAGCAAGAAAAGGGAAGCGCTGAGCACCTGAAGGCCCATCTCCATCCCCACGCTGGCGGACATCCGGCGTTTGTCCACGCCAACCTCCTGCCCCAACACCAGTCGGCGGCAACATCCCAGACGCCGCCCGGTATGTAGCGAGCGATTTGCGCTTGCAACCAAATCGCCGCGCCCTGCCGCCAGGGGATCGGTTTTCCGACCAGTGTCAATGCCCGCCACCAGATCGTGCTCACCAAGAACATTTGCACCGTCAGGACAATGAGTGATTGCAGCAGCGATGTCCAGGAGAGCCGCCAGGGATAATTGACGATTTCATCCCAATTATCGACCAGCACCTTTCCCCAAAAAACGAAAATGACGGCAAGAATGATGAGTTGTACGAGACTGCGCCAGCCCTTTTTGCGAGGACGCGTGCCAACAACCACTTGATCAACGATTATTCTTTCGTCGGCCAGAGGATCGTCATGGGGATTGTTTTCGCTGGCTGATTCACTCATTCAGCAGATTGTGTACGAACTCCGCTGCAAATGGCAAAGTAGACCCCTCACAGTGCACCCAACCAACATTCGAACAACTTTAAGACTTGACAGGCGCTCCGATTTTCAATATTATTTGTCATACAACCATACAATATGACAAATAAATAATCTGAACCCAATGTTTAAACGAAGTCCGTCATTAACTGAACAGATTAAACTCCATATCAAACAACAGATTGTTGAGGGCGAATTTGAAGGGGAGCGCATTCCTTCGGAGCCAGAATTGGCCAATGTCCTTGGCGTCAGCCGCACAACCGTGCGCGACGCGCTGAGTCGACTGGAAAGCGAGGGGGCGGTCGTCCGCAAACAAGGGATGGGGACCTTCATCAACAGGCCGGGGCTACAGATCAAATCCCGACTGGAAGAGATATGGTCCTACGAAAGTGTTTTGGAAGCACACGGATACACACCAACAATCCGTATCTTGGGGCTAACGGAACAACAAGCAGACCAACAAATCGCTGAAGAACTGGCCATCGCTGAAGGCGACCCAACCGTGGTGATCGAGAAATTATTCAAAGAAAACAGCAGCCCGGTGATCCTGACCAATAACACGATTCCCGCCAATAGCATCGTCAACCCCTTTGATGAACAAGCGTGCAGGCTGCCCATTTATGAACTGTTGGAAACATATTGCCAACAACAATTGAGCTATTACCTCTCAGATATCGTACCTGTTTCAGCCACTGATGAGATCGCAGAAAAGCTTGAAATCCCTGAAACCACAGCGATCCTGGCGCTTAAGGAAATCGGCTACGACATCAACAACCAACCGCTCCTAAAAGCGGTGTCCTATTTCAGAGATGATCTGATTCGTTTTCGCCTTATCCGACGCAGAGCGTAATCATGTCAAACTACATAAACTCCCAAATTTCAAATCTCACATTTCAACTCATCACCTAAACGGAGAAAAAAATGAGAAGTTTTGCCGGACGCGACATCCTGTCGCTCAAAGATTTTGAACGCACCGATTTCTTCCGCCTGTTTGAGGTTGCCGAAGAGCTGGAGCCCATCGCTCGCAATCGTCGCAACGTTGATCTGCTGAAAGAAAAAACACTGGTGACCGCTTTCTACCAGCCATCCACCCGCACCCGTCTGGCCCACGAGTCTGCGATGCTGCGCCTGGGTGGGGCCGTGACCGGTTTCTCCGACGCAAAAATGACCCGCGCCGGCGATTTCTACCAGGAATCGATCAAAGATACCGTCAAGATGCTGGAATTCTATGGCGATGTCATTGTCATGCGCCATTTCCAGAAGGGAGCCCCTCATGAGGCCGCTGCCTGGTCGACCGTGCCCATCATCAATGGTGGCGACGGTTGGGGCGAGCACCCCACCCAGATCCTTACCGACCTGTACACCGTGATCAGCGAAAGAGGTACGATCGACGGTTTGCGTTGGGTGGCTGTTGGCGATATGCGCATGCGCACCATGCACTCCTTGGGCCACGCCCTCACCAAATTCGATTGCCCGATCACCTTTGTTGCCCCACCCGGCATGGAAATGCCCGATGAATACAAGGATGACTTCAGCGCAAATGGACTCGATTACGCTTTCGCCGACCATGTCGGTGATGTCATCGGTGAAGCTGACGTGATCTTGGTCGAGCCAACCGTGCAGCCCGACTACACCAAATCGCGCGATGAGCGCACCGGCGATGAAGGTATGACGCCCGAAAACTTCAAGATCACGCGTGACCTGCTCATCAACAAAGCCAAATCAGACGCCATCCTGCTGCACTCACTGCCGCGCATGGACGAAATCCCCGCCGATGTGGACAGCACCCGCTGGTCACGTTACTGGGAAGAGGCGTTCAACGGCGTTGTGATGCGCATGGCCCTGCTCGCATCCGTCCTTGGCGTGATGGAATAAGGGTTGGGACGAGGCTTGCCCTCGCCCACCACCCTTTCCCACCAGGGCGACCGCAAGGGCCGCCCCTACCGCAATGACTGCATCCGACCGCTCCCTGCTGGCCTCCTGGCTTCGAGCTATTCCCCAATCGAGGCATGACCCCCAACCGTTGTCTGAACTCCCGGCAGGGGACGCCTTCGGGCGGGGTTTAGCCGAACTGCTGGAGGTGTGGGGAGCGGTCGAGCTATCAGAACAGGGCATTCGGGCTGTTTCCCAACCTGCGCACTACTTCCTTCACAGCCTGGCGACCTGGGCAGAAACACCTGGCCGGATCATCACCGACTGGTCGGAAGACTTCGGTGCTGATAGCAAACAAGGCCTGCAACATGGCGCCAGTCTGGTCTACTTGCTCGAACAGGAACGCCATGTCCGCAACGAAAACGCTGCGCCTATCCGAAACACGCCTGTGGCGCAGGCGCTCATCATCCAACCAGGGGATCCAGTGCGCTTCCTCACTCAGTGGGATGAGCAGGCTGGCAGTTATCAACTGATCGGCGGGAGACAGAGAGAAAACGACGGTTGGCTCGAGCCGATCCAGGACACCATTGTCCGCGAACTTGAAGAAGAGCTAAATTACCAGATCAGCTTCGCTGCGGATGATTTTCAGATCGAACAACTCGTCGAATTCGAGGGAAAAACACAGCT
Organism: uncultured Chloroflexia bacterium; assembly: GCA_963700615.1. GTDB lineage: Bacteria > Chloroflexota > Anaerolineae > J102 > J102 > DUEF01. Next base: position 11,798 of record CAVOYG010000004.1, read on the forward strand.
ATCCCCCACCTTTGGCGCTCTGACGGCCTACCACTTCACCTTTTTCCGACTAACGGGACTGACATCCCTCCAACTTGCTTCATCCGACCGCTGGCTCACCCGCCACGAGTTGCTCTCCGGTCACACCACCGACGGCAAACGCGTGCGAGGAGACCATCTCTTGCTACTGGAACGAACACTCGGGCAGCGCATCGACGCGTTGCCACCCTCTTTTGTAAATCTCAAAGATTAAAGATCAAAGATTAAACCGTCGCTCTACCGACCTTCAATCTTTAATCATTAATCTTCAACTCTTCTTTGGAGAACTAAAAATGCAAACCTTCCTTCGTGGTCGCGACATGATCACAACCCAAGAATTCACCCGCGACGAACTCGACACCATCATGGATGTCGCTATGGACCTCAAACGAAAACGTGCATTGGGCCAACCCCATGCTTATCTGCGCGACAAAGTCCTGGCGATGCTGTTTTTCTACAGCTCGACCCGCACCCGTGGCTCCTTCGAAGCCGGCATGGCCCAACTGGGCGGACATGCAGCCTTCATCGAAAGCCGCACCACCCAGATCAAGCATGGTGACACGCACACCGAGATGGGCGAGATTTTCGGTCGCTACTTCGATGGCATCGCCATTCGTGATGTGACCTGGGATCATGGCAACGCCTACATCCGTGGCGTCGCTGCAGCCAGCCGCACGCCCGTGTTGAACATGCAGTGCGAGTATTTCCACCCGCACCAGGCCCTTGCTGACCTGCAAACCATCATGGAAAAGAAGGGCGACCCCCGCGGCAAGACCATTACCGTGAGCTGGGCCTACGCTTCGAGCTATTCCAAGCCCCAAAGCGTTCCCAACAGCCTTATCCTGCTGATGACCCGCTACGGCATGAACGTGCGCCTGGTGCACCCCCCCGAGTTCAATCTCCCAACCCAATTCCTCGATCAAGCTCAGGAAAATGCCCGTAAGCATCACGGTAACTTCGAGATCATGGACGATTTTGAGGCCGGTATCCAGGGCACCGATGTCGTTTACGCCAAGAGCTGGGGCCCACTGCTCACCACGCTCGATCCCGCCGAGGACAAGCGCATCACCGACAAGTACTCCGACTGGATCACGGACGAGCGCCGCATGGCGATGGCCAAAGATGACGCCATTTACATGCATCCCCTGCCCGCCGACCGCAACATCGAAGTGACTGATGGCGTGATCGATGGCCCCAACTCCGCCGTCTTCGACCAGGCCGAAAACCGCCTTCACGCCCAAAAAGCGGTGATGGCGTTAACGATGTAGATAAAACCAAAACTAATTATTAATGATTAAAGGTAACTATTCAGGTATAGTCACTTTTTACGTCATGTCGAACGAATGTGAGACATCCCCCATTTTTCGGGGATAATTCCCGGTAACCGGGGGATTTCTCCTCCCTTTGGTCGTCGAAATGACAGCAACCTGAATGGTCACGATTAATGATTGAATTTCCAACAATCATCAATTAATCTTTAATCATTAATTTTTGATATTTGATACACTGAGAGGCAGTCAATGACAAAAATGAACAAAACCGCTGTTGTCGCTATTGGCGGCAATTCACTTATCCCCGACAAGGATCACCAGTCAGTTGAGTATCAATGGGATGCCGTACGCGAAACCTGTACGCACATTGCCGACATGATTGAACAGGGCTGGAACACCATCGTCACGCATGGTAACGGCCCGCAGGTCGGGTTTATCCTGCGCCGCGCCGAACTGGCCATGCCCGAAGTCCATCCCGTGCCCCTTGACATGATCGGCGCGGACACCCAGGGCTCCATCGGCTACATGATCCAGCAGGCTTTAGACAACGAATTCCATCGCCGCGGCCTTTACCGCCGCGCCACAACCATGGTCACGCAAGTGCTGGTTGATCAGAATGACCCCGGTTTCCAGAATCCAACCAAAGGCATTGGTGGATTCCTGACCGAACAAGAGGCGCAGATCTTTGTGGACATGGGCTGGCAGGTGGTTGAAGACGCCGGTCGCGGGTATCGCCGCGTGATCGCCAGTCCTCAGCCCCTGGAAATCGTTGAAGTCAACGCTATTCGCACCATGGTTGAACAAGGATGGATCGTCATCGCCGTGGGCGGTGGCGGCATCCCCGTCGTGCGCAATGACGCTGGCGAATTACGCGGCGCCCCACCATCGGTGATCGACAAAGACAGGGCCAGCGCCTTGCTTGCCAACAACATCGATGCTGACATGCTGATCATCTCCACTGCTGTCGAAAAGGTCGCAATCAACTTCAACAAGCCTGATGAGCAGTGGCTCGACCACATGACTGTGGCAGAGGCCAAGCAGTACATGGCCGAAGGCCATTTCGCTCCCGGCAGCATGAAGCCCAAGATCGAGGCGTGCATCGGCTTCCTCGAAAATGGCGGTGAGCGCGCCCTCATCACCGATCCACCCAACATCGCACGCGCCCTGGCAGGTGAGACGGGCACGTACATCACCCTGACGTAGTGCGTATTA
>CAVOYG010000005.1:0-32134 GCA_963700615.1 uncultured Chloroflexia bacterium
GCGCGAAATCCGGCCAGGTGTTTTCATCAAGGGGTTTCACGATGAAATCGGACATTAGACTGCTCGCTCGACCAACGTCGGTCTCAGGGAGCCTGGATGCCATCTTTGCGGCAGGACAGGCTGGATTCGGGGAATGGGGCTTATCTTGCACATGTGCAGGTGAGCATCCTATACTGGGTGGATATTGCACGTATCTTAGAAACTATTCCACTGGCTGTCAACTGAGTCGTAAAGTGGGTAGACTACCCAATACCCAATACATCCATGTCCCATCCCCAACCCCCCATTCTCGCCAACCTCACCCGCGTACGCGAGCGCATGATGCGCGCGGCCGCACGCGCGGGACGCGACCCCAGCGAGATCACCCTTGTCGCCGTGACCAAAACCCATCCCTGGGCCACCGTCGAAGCGGCGCTCGCTGCCGGGCAGCTTGATTTCGGTGAGAACCGGCCCGAGGAAGCGCACCAGAAGTTCGTGGAAGAACAGCCGGTCGGGATGGAGCCAGCGCCCCGGCTGCACCTCATCGGTCCCATCCAGAGCCGTAAAGCGAAAATCGCCGTCGATTGCCAGCCTGTGTTGATCCACAGCATCGATCGTTTGAAGATTGCCAGCAAGCTCAACCAGTTGAGCCAGGAAAACGGTCGGGTGCAAGACATCCTGTTCGAAGTCAATGTGTCGGGCGAGGTCAGCAAACACGGTTTCAGTCCCGACCAATTGCTTGTGGCCCTGCCTGAACTCCTGGCTCTGCCAGCCCTCCGTGTCCGCGGCCTCATGACCATCCCGCCCTACGATCCTGACCCCGAAACGGCTCGTCCCACCTTCCGGGCGCTGCGAGATTTGCGCGACCAACTGGCCGCGGCGTATCCTTCATCCGCCTGGTCCGAACTCAGCATCGGCATGAGCCACGATTTCGAGGTCGCTATCGAAGAAGGCGCCACGATCGTGCGTGTGGGATCGGCGATTTTTGGTTCCCGCAATTGATTATTATTCTTTTGTTTTCCTCACGCACCACGAAACACGCACCACGAAAACGTAAAACGAATTACCTCTAACCAACGTCACCATTCCACCACCCCACAAAACCATGTTCCAAAATCAAACCATCAGCTTTATCGGCGCCGGCAATATGGGCGAGGCCATGATCAAAGGCATTTTGGTCAATGAATTGTTTGAACCCCAACAAATACTGGCCTCCGACCCCCGTCCCACTCGGCGCATGGAGCTTGCAGAACGCTATGGCATCCGCACCACCGACGACAATCGCACTGCCACACGCGAGGCGAACATTCTGGTGCTCAGCATCAAGCCGCAAGTGCTTGCGAAAGTGATGCATGAGATTAACCTGGATCTGGACCCGAATGCCCTCGTAATCTCCATCATCGCCGGCGCTCGCATCAGCATGATGACCAAAGGCCTGCGACATGCCGCCATCGTGCGCTCCATGCCCAACACGCCCGGCCAGTTTGGCGAAGGCATGACCGTGTGGACATCCACCCCACACGTGACAGACGGGCAGCGAGAGCAGGCGCAGAGCGTCCTGCAAGCGTTGGGCAAGGAAATCTGGATGGACGACGAACATTATCTGGACATGGCCACGGCCCTGAGCGGCACCGGCCCGGCCTACGTGTTCATGTTCATCGAATCACTCGTCGATGCCGGCGTTCACCTCGGTTTTGCCCGCCATGTCGCCGAAGAATTGGTGCTGCAAACACTGGAAGGGTCGGTCAAGGTCGTCCGTGAACTCAATCGCCATCCCGCAACGCTGCGCAACATGGTGACTTCGCCTGGCGGCACCTCTGCATCGGCGATTTACGAATTGGAAAAAGGCGGTTTCCGTACGATCCTCTCCAAAGCTGTTTTTGCCGCCTATCGACGCTCTGTTGAGTTGGGCGAATCCTCCGAAAACACATTCACAGAAGAACTCAGCTAATATGAATTTTCTGATTCAATTTATCGATTTGCTGTACTGGGTTTTCGTTATAGCGATTTTGGCCCGAGTGCTCCTCAGTTGGACACGGATCGATCCCTACCATCCCCTGGCCCGGCTGGTGGTGCAGATCACCGAGCCAGTCTTAGCGCCGATCCGTCGCCTGCTGCCCTCCGCTGCCGGTATGGATTTTTCGCCGGTTGTCGCCATTATCGGTCTGGATATTATCCGCCGTTTACTGACGGCGATTCTGCAGACTTTCTGATGGCCTGGTCAGGCAGAAGGAACCAATTAGCCCCGATACTCGTCAACGATCGACAGTTACATTCTTTTTGTTTCTGTTGACAAATCGCCTTTGTGTCATTCCGAGGAGCGAAACGACGAGGAATCTCCGAGTTCGGTAGCAAAATCCAACGTCTTGGTGTAGATTCTTCGCTAAGCGACCTTCGGTCGCCACTCAGAATGACAAATCCGAAATTTCGACACAACCTAGTTTCCAGAGGTAACGATGTTCAATTCTCGTATTTTCCTGATTGTTGCCGCACTGACAGTTTTACTGATCTCGGCCTGTGCGCCTCCACCCCCTCCTTCTGCTGATGCCCCCGCCAGCGAGTCCGCTCCCACAGTTCAGCCATCTGTCATGACGCCCGAAACCGAAAGCGCAAGCCCCAATCCCGACAAATCAGCATCGCCTGCCGAGCAAGCAGCCCAGAACATCGCCGCCGAGAGTCTTGGTGTTGAGCCGGAAGACGTAACCGTTTTGAAAATCACTTCGAGGGAATGGCCTGACGCATCTCTGGGCTGTCCCCAGCCGGACATGATGTATGCCCAGATGCTGACATCAGGGTATCAGGCAATCGTAGAGGTCGATGGCGAAACCTACGACCTCCGTATGGATACAAGAGGCAATGGGCTTATCTGCCCGCCCGAAAAGTAACTGTTCGTTTGTGATTAACGTGGGCCACAGGTCTGCCGGGATCACGCTTCACCCAGTGGTTCTCCAATTAAAGATCGAAGATTAATGATTAAGCCTATATGCGGACATCCACCTCTCGGTGTTCTTTTACGATCTCACCGCCTTTGTCGCCCATGGTCGCTATGCCGGCAGCAAGCTCATCGACCACGGCTTTGCGCACAACACCCCCAGCAACAAGCGCAAGTTCAAGCTGGCGCTGAATACAAGCGCCGACGGCAACCTGCCCTGGCTGTAACGCTCGACGGTCATCATCACCGGGACTTCGACCGTGCCATATTTGCACACCCGGCCCAGGTCGTTGCGGCCCAAATCGACCAGCACAGAAAAGCCCCCACGCCAATGACGACGTGAGGGACGAATGCGTGGGGCTATCCGCGGCGCCACCCTCTTTGAGCTGGTCAAAGAAAAAATAAATCCCACCGTGATGACGATAGGAAAATCTCGACCAGTCTCACTCAACAGGTACGGTCTGGTGCGTGTTGCGTAGTGCGTAAGTGCGCTATGGTGTCAGCAGAAACGATAGTATTCGCCGAGATAACGGAACACGCAATACGAAACATGCTAAACGATACCCTGCGCCCTGGTAACGGTGGCGTCTCCGTGATGGCCAACTGGCAGACTGCGTTTCTTCGCAGTTAGCTTTCGGCATCCAGCTCACTGGTCCATTCCCCATCTGCGCTGATAGCGGCTTTGCAGCGACCGCCGCCTCTCTGGATCTCGCTTTGACGAGTACTCTTCCGGGTCATAGCCTTGTGGAATGTTTAATTGTGGCGGGGGAATAGTACAGGGTTGGGGAAGGTGTCAAACGTTTGACGGCAAGTCGCAAAACCAAGGCATCTCGCCCCTCCCAGCATCGAGACACGCCCATTGGACTTGTCAACCACGACGGGGTCTCCTCGGTCCATTTGACGAGGAGACCCACTTAATTGCCTATTCTGTCAGTAATGGTGATCCTGGTTGGCCGATAAGTAGACGAAACGGAGGTCGGTCCCCACCCCGGCATTTACAACCTATACCACCATCAGGGCACATACGATCAGGACATCGAATAGGGCTGATCAGTTCGCTAACCAGTCCTGTGACCGGTTGCACGTCTGGCGTCAGCCCGGCTGAACTAACGTCGCTACCAACTGCCAATTCGATAGGAATGCGGATCGGAGGGCGATTTTCGGTAGAGCCCTTGCAGGTGCAGCCTCTACCATCATCAAGGCATGAACGGTCTGGACAGCGAATGGGGCGAGTCAGTTTAGTAACCTTTCCCTCGATGGGTTGGGGTTGTAATTCATGTTCCGGCATGTCTGGACCTGCAGCTTGAGCGACGCTAACCATGCCGAACGTCAGCAATGCAAGTGCCAAGGCAATCACCAGCAATACCAAACGAAAACGTGTTGCTTCTGTACGTACCATGTTGTTCTCCATCTGAGTGAGATGTATGGGATTAGGCATATCACCGCTCGTCACGTGCTTCACCTGGCCTCGCCACTCGAACTGTTCGGCTCCGAGCGGTTCCTGCCAGAGATGCAGCGTGAAAAGATGTCTTCGTGGGGATATCTGGTCGGTGGTCATTGATATCGCTCATGAAGGGAATGCTACCAGTATAGAGACCCAAGCGTTTCAAAAGCGTTTCATGGCAAGCACTTTTCAATGCAAAAAGCGTTTCATCAGCGTTTCATGCGGGCCAATTTTCAGTTTTTAGTGCTTTTAACCCTCTCGCCCCGCCAGTTCCCTGAATCCCGACTAGCTGAACGTAAAACCCCACCTACTCCGCCAGAATCACATCCTTCCAGTCCCAGAACCCCATGGTGGAAGCCGGATGCTCCTGCACCCAAGGCTTGAACAATAGCTGCCAGCGATGATAGGTCAGAGGCAGGATTGGCGCCTCTTCCATCAAAAGTCTGTCTGCTTGCTGGTACAATGCCAGACGCCGTTCCCGATCCAGACACGTGCGGGCTTCCTGCACGTAGCGGTCATACTCAGGATTGCGCCAACCGGTCTGGTGCTCAATGGGGGCGAGACGCATGAAATTATCAGGGTCGGGGTAATCAGCACGCCAACCAAGTAAACTGATTTGAGGGATGTCATCGCCGTAGAGTCGATCGATTATGACACGCCTGGATACCGGCTTCGAGTGAATGCTTACCCCCAAATTCCGACGCCATTGCTCTCGCAGCAGCTCGCTCGCCGCCCGCCATAGGCCTGACTGTCTGCTCTCGACACACTGCAACACAGGCATACCCTCACCGCCGGGATACCCGGCCTCCGCCAGTAGTTCCTGTGCGCGTTCAGGATCACAATCCGGTGCGAGATCAGCGGTGTGCCCCACCAGACCCAATGGCAGAAAACCGCCCGTGGCCGGAAGATTGTAGCCATCGAGCAGAGATTTGGCCAACCACACCCGATCTGTGGCCAAAACGAATGCCTGGCGTACGCGCACGTCATCAAAAGGTGGCTGTCTGGTGTCGAATGCCACATAGCTGACACGAAGATCTGACGCCCATGTTTCGTGCAGCTTTTGGTTGCGAGTGAGTCTCAGCGTCTCGCCGGCTGTCAGGTTATGGGCCGTAACCACGTCGAGTTCATTTTGCTCGAACAGCGCTGACCTGTCCCGACCAATTCTCAAGCAATGTCACCTGAACGCGCTCGACGTTCCCCCGGCTCTGGCGATGGTATCCGGGATTGCGGAGCAGGCGTAGTTGCTCACCTGGTTCCCAGCTTTCCAGTACAAACGGGCCATTGCCAACCAGCGTAGCTGGATCGGTCCAGGAAGCGCCATTGGTTTTGACGACATGCGCCGGTACAGGATTGGATACACGGTGGGCGACAACATAAAGGAAATTGCGATCCGGATGCACGAGTTCCACCTCCAACGTCTGCGTATCCACCGCCCGCACGCCAAACCCCGCCGGATCGAATACCCCAGTTTCATGATACGCTCGCGCCCCCACGATGCCATAAAGCAGACTGGCGTACGGAGACTGCCCCTTGGGGTCCAACACTCGTTTCCAGGCATAGACAAAATCATGCGCCCGCAGCGGTTCGCCATCGCTCCAGATAAGACCTGCACGCAAATGAAAGGTGTAGATTCGCCCATCCTCGGATACTTGCCAGGTTTGGGCTACATCCGGGGTCACATCCATATCTTCAAGGGTCACCAAACCACTGAAGAGTTGATCGATCAGCCAGGCGTCCCGACCATTGTCCCGACCCGAATCAGGGTTTATGGGATCGAGCATGGCTGTCTGCAAGGGTTGAGAAGACCAATCATTTGTCAATTGGCGTCCAAACCTGAGTTGCCTGCGTAAGACAAACGCCCTTTCATAGGCTTCGTCTGAACGTTTGTAATCACCTGCCAGATGATAAACCAGCCCCAATTTGTTCCATGTGCGTGCCAAAAAATCATAGGCTGCATTATCTTCGAGCACCGACAATGCCCGCAGATAATGGTTCACAGACTCCTGGTATGCCTGAATCACTCTGGCGGCATCACCAGCGATCAGATCATACTGGACTGCTTCGTCCCGTTCACCCGCTGCAATGAGATGTCTTGCGATCTGTGAGGCGAATTGTGGGTTTTGACCGTAGTTCGCTTCCAAAACCGCAGCGATCCGTCGGTGCGATGTCTGACGGCGCGCCTTACTCAGGCTGGCATAGGCCACCGCTCTGAGCTTGCCATGCGTAAAGTAGTAGGCATCAAAACCGACCTCCTGTACGATGCGTCGCTGCCACAATTCATCTATCCCTTTGACGACAGTCTCTTCATCGTGCGTGCACGCCTGAATAAGGAGGGCAATGCTGAATTGTCGACCAAAAACGGAAGCCAATCCGGCCAGCTCGCGAGCTACGGGCGATAACTGTGCCAGTCGAGTCTCGATTACGGCCTGTAATTTGGGTGGAAGTGAGGCAGTTGGTGGCAGATGTCGCTCTCTGCTGGGCACATTCCAGTCCTCTGTCTGGGTTCCCATCCGCACCATTTCCACAATAAACAGAGGATTTCCCTCGGTCTCGCTGAACAGAGTGCTGATTGAAGCAGTCTCCTGATGCTGTCCAAGCAGATGCGCCGCCAGTAATCCCGTTTCTTGTTGATCCAACGGTTCGACAACAATTTCAGTGAGTAAATTCTCTCGTTGTAGCGCCCGAATCAAGGTCTCCAGCCCCTCATGCTGCGCCATGTCCTCAGGCCTCGCCGTAACCAATACAAGCAGAGGGATCGTCGCATCAAAACGCAATAGATAGTGCAGCCAGGACAGGGTCTCGCTATCACACCAGTGGACATCATCGATATGAATCAGGATGGGCTTTCGATTGGTAATGACCGCCCTGGTCAGGGCCTCAAACAGATGGTGGCGTTGTGGATGTCGAACCATCTGAATCTGTATTGTTGTCATCCCGATTGTGATTCTCCATCCGACCTGTCGGGCATCAACTTTGCCAACTCGCGCTTCCAGACGGGATCAAGTAAGTGCACAGTCTCCCGTATTGTTTCGCTTTGGAAGAGATCCACAACAGCGGCAAAGGCTGGCGCGCCTTCAGATTTGTACGCGCGGGCATTGGCCACGCCAATCCCCTGTCGTCGTACTTTTTCCACTAATTCATTCGCCAGGCGAGACTTGCCGACGCCTGCCTGACCGTTCAGCAAGACCAGATGCGGCTGTCCCCTTTGCGAACGCTGCCACGCTTTGAACAAAGTCTGCCATTCTCTTTGCCGCCCAATCAGGGGAATGATGCTGGCGGTTTGCGGAGATGGCGTCTGTGTGGATTCGACTTTGAGCAAGCGTCGATAGGCTTGAACCGTGGCCTGGCTTGACCCCACGCCTAGTTCCCGATTCAGTATCGTTTCGCAAACATGATAGGTCTGCAAAGCGTGCGCCCTGTCGCCATTCTCGCTGTACAGGCGCATCAAGGTGCGATACGTTTCTTCTCGCAACGGGTCGAGTTTGAGCAGCCTCTGAGCATAGGTGATGGCTTGCGCAAGCTCTTGCTCGACTTCCAGTTCCTCCAACAATGTTTCCAGCGCCGTCATAAAACGCTGATGGTATTCCTCACGAGCGTTCAATACCCAACCTTCATACAATTGCGGCAACAGTTCTCCCCGGTAAAGTGCTTCCGTCCGGCGGATCGCATCCTGGCGAACATGCGGATGCTCTTTCGCCTCCTCCAATGCTGCTTCAAACGCCGCCACATCCAGCCAGTAAGGTGAATCCGCCAGCCATTGCACGTCTGTGCGTGTGACCTGCAGGTAACGGTCGCTTTCTGGCAAGGATCGGCGCAACTGGTGCAAGAGATTGCGGATATTCGTTCGCGCCTGCTTCTCGGTGGAATCGGGCCAGAACAGATAAGCCAGTTGCTGGCGAGACACATCTTCCCCTCGCCTGAGCAACAGATACGCCAAAAACGCTTGCAGCCTGGACCGCTGAAAGCCAGGCAGCGTTTCATTTCCAATTCGAATTTGAAATTCACCCAGAAGTCGGATTTGGAGCTCAGACATAAACCGTTGGTTGTTGAATTTTCTGTTCAGGAAGCACTCGGCGAGAAGGCTTCCTGGGCAACTGAAAACATTCAGATGAACTTTGTCTCAGGGGAGTAATGAATTATAGCATAGATTTCGTCTGTGCCACATCGATGCGTTTCGGGCGGGTGCGTTTCAAATTTGGGGCAGAATGCCTTTGAGTTGCAACGCCACCCGGAGCTGAAGCCTCCGGGCTACGGACGACTGTGCAGCAGTCGCACGACGCCCCGTGAACGGGGCTACACGCTGTCCAGCCGGATTGATCCGGCGCTGGGCGACCGCAGGTCGCTAGTAGCACGGGTCATTTATGCCCGTGTGAGCCCGCAAACAAACTTTGCCCCCAAATTGAAACGCACCCGTTTCGGGCCGGATGCGGTCCGTTTTCGGGAGATCTCATCGAAATTGTGTAACGCACCCACCATCAAGCCAAGAAGCGCCATAGACGCGACGATCAACCTGGCAGGTTCACGGAAACGCATCCAACTATTCATTCGATCTGGACTTTGCGGAAAAACTCTGGCAAGCTCATGCTTGTTGATCCACCCACCTTTCCGCTCCCCACCGTCATGCCAGACATCATGCCATCGAATATTCAACCAACCCTTGCCATTTTTGTCCACGGCGGCGCTGGAAACGTCGATCCGGCCAACCACCACGCTTCCCAATCCAGCTGCGAACGGGCAGCGCAGGTCGGCTGGCAAACGCTGGTTGCGGGTGGTTCCGCCCTGGATGCAGTGGAAGCCGCTGTCCGGGACATGGAGGACAATCCCGCCTTCAATGCCGGTTACGGCTCCGTGCTCACCACGGCTGGTCGGGTGGAGATGGATGCCGGGATCATGGATGGTGAATCGCAGGCCATCGGTGCGGTGGCGCTCATCGAGCACTTCGCCCATCCCATCTCCATCGCCCGCACGGTGATGACTGACACCGGCCATTATCTCCTGGCAGGCCCCAGCGCCGAGGATTTCGCCCGCGCCAGCGGTTTCACCGAGATCGCCAACAAGGATCTGATTAGCGAACGCCGGTGGGAGCAGTACAGCACCGGAGCCAGTAATCAGGCCGGAGAAAAGGACACGGTCGGGGCATTGGCGCTGGACGCCAGCGGCAACCTGGCCGCGGCCAACAGCACAGGCGGCGTGGCGTTCAAGCTACCAGGCCGCATCGGCGATTCACCGATCCCCGGCGCAGGATTTTTCGCCGACAACCGCTTCGGCGCCGTGGTCACCACCGGCAAGGGAGAACACATCATCCACACGGGACTGGCGTTTCTGGTCATGCAGGCGTTGGAACAGGGCGCATCGGCCCAACAAGCAGCAGAACAGGCGGCGGCATCCTTCCTGCAGCGCCTCCCCCACGGCGAAGCGGGGTGGATCGTGCTGGATGTCGCGGGTCGCGTGGGCCTGGATCATACCACCGCCTCCATGTCACATGCCTATCTCACCTCCGGCATGGGCAAAATGGTCAGCGGCATGGGCAAAATGTAAGTTCTGGAGTCCCGATTATCCTTTTGACAGAAGCGTAGACGCGTGCCAGAATAGCGAAAGGTGTAAATTATCATTAATGATCAAAGATTGAAGATTAAGTGATCGCCTCGTACTGTGACTTAATCATTAATCTTTGATCCTCAATCCCTTGATATTCAAAAAGACACAGTAAGGAGAAAATGCCCGATGAAAAACAAACCCCTCATTCTCATATCCATTCTGATCCTGAGCCTGCTGTTGGCGGCTTGTGGCGGAGCAGCAACTGAAGCGCCAGCCGTCGAACCGACCGAAGCGCCAGTTGCAGCCCCGACCGAAGCCCCGGTTGCCGAACCCACCGATGCACCAACGGCTGAACCCACCGCCGCACCAACGGAAGCGCCAGCCGCTGCACCAGACGAGTCCCCTCTGCCTGAACCGACCGCTGAGCCTGAGCCCGAACCGGAACCTGTCGAACCGGCAGCGTCGACCGGCCCGATGCCCGATCTGGATGGCCGCACCATCGAGGCTGTGACAGGCAACGATTACGTGCCCCTCAACTTCGTCGATCCCGCCACTGGCGAGGCCATGGGCTGGGAATACGATGCCGTCGAGGAAATCTGCCAGCGTCTGAATTGCGAAGTCAACTGGAACGTCACCGCCTGGGACACGATGATCTCAGCCGTGCGGGAAGACCAGTTCGATGTCGGCATGGATGGCATCACCATCACCGAGGAACGCGCAGGACAGATCGATTTCTCTGAGCCCTACATGAGGGCACAGCAATTCATGCTGGTCGGGGCGGATGAAGAACGTTTCGCCACGCCCGAGGAATTCGCCGCTGACGAGAACCTGTTGATCGGTTCCCAGGCGGGCACCACCAACTTCTACACCGGCGTGTACGAAGTCCTGGATGGCGACGAATCCAATCCCCGCATCAAACTGTTCGAGACCTTCGGCGCGGCGGTGCAGGCCCTGCTCACCGGCGATGTCGACATGGTGCTGATGGACGCCGCCTCCAGCCAGGGCTACATCGGCGCCAATCCGGACCAACTGAAAGTGGTCGGTGACGCACTGGCTTCTGAAGACTTCGGCTTCATCTTCACGCCCGACAGCGATCTGGTCGAGCCCTTCAACGCCGCCATCGCCGCCATGCACGCAGATGGCTATTTCGATTACCTGAACACCCGCTGGTTCTTCCTCACCAACTCCACCGGGGACGATATCTACGATGCCCTGCCTGATCTCGAAGGCCGCGCTATCGAGGCCGTGACCGGCAACGATTATTTGCCCCTCAACTTCGTTGATCCCGCCACTGGCGAGGCCATGGGCTGGGAATACGACGCTGTCGAGGAAATCTGCAATCGACTCAATTGCGAGGTCAATTGGAATGTCACCGCCTGGGACACGATGATCTCAGCCGTGCGGGAAGACCAGTTCGATGTCGGCATGGATGGCATCACCATCACCGAGGAACGCGCAGGACAGGTGGATTTCTCCGAGCCCTACATGAACGCACAGCAGTTCATGCTGGTGGCAGCCGATGAAGATCGCTTCACCACACCCGAAGAATTCGCTGCCGACGAGAACCTGTTGATCGGCTCCCAGGCAGGCACCACCAATTTCTACACCGGCGTGTACGAAGTCCTGGATGGTGACGAGTCCAATCCCCGCATCAAGCTGTTCGAGACCTTCGGCGCGGCAGTGCAGGCCCTGCTCACCGGCGATGTTGACATGGTGCTGATGGACGCTGCTTCCACCCAGGGCTACATCGGGGCCAATCCGGACCAACTGAAAGTGGTCGGTGATGCCCTGGCCTCGGAAGATTTCGGCTTCATCTTCACCCCGGACAGCGACCTGGTCGAGCCCTTCAACGCCGCCATCGCCACCATGCACGAAGATGGCTATTTCGACTTCCTGAACACCCGCTGGTTCTTCCTTTACGATCCGAGCATGGGGCAATAGCTATGGCTGGAAGCCGGTAATCCGGGATGCGGTTAACCGGTAAACCAGGAGCCTGACACCGAACATCTTCAAATAAGCCTACCACGATGCGTGACCAGACCAATCCGGTTCTGGTCACGCATTCATTTTTCCGACGACGAAACCATCTCCAAGCGAGACCATCATGCAAAATAGCCAACTCCACATCGATGGCAGTGATCCTTCCCCACGCCAACCACTTTCCACGCTATCGAAGATCCACCAGAGAACGCCCTACTGGCTGATAGCCGCGATTGTGCTGGGCATCCTCTTCGCCGTGCTCATCATCACCGATGAGGCGTACACCGTCATTTTCGATGCGGTGAAGCAGGGCGTGGTGATCACGATCAAGGTGTCGATCATAGCCTATGCCCTTTCGCTTCTCCTGGGTTTAATCGTGGCGCTGGGCCGACTATCCAGTCATCGTCTTATCTCTGAGATGGCGACTTTTTACGTGGAGATCATTCGCGGCGTGCCGATGCTGGTGCTGCTCTATTTCATCGTATTTGCCGGCGCGCCGGCGATGGTCACTGCCATCAATTGGGTCGGACAGGTTTTGTTGGACACCGGCATCCTGTCCGGTCTGGGACAGGCATTTGCGGATGTCAGCGTGCGGGATATCGATTTCACCTCGCGTGTGATCATCGCCCTGACGGTCGGGTACAGCGCCTTCCTGTCGGAAGTGTTCCGGGCCGGGATTGAATCAATCGGGCCGGGACAGATGGAAGCTGCGAAATCGGTGGGGATGTCTTATTGGCAGGCGATGCGGTTTATCATCCTGCCCCAGGCGATCCGCCGCGTGCTGCCTCCCCTGGGCAATGACTTTATCTCCATGCTCAAAGATTCGGCGCTGGTTTCGGTGATGGGTGTGGCGGATATCACTTTCCAGGGCAAGGTCTACGCTGCCAGCACTTTCCGTTTCTTCGAGACCTACAACGTGGTCGCCTACCTCTATCTGATCATGACCATCGCCCTGGCATTGGGCGTGCGCGCAATCGAGCGCCGCATGGGGGCGTCGGAGCGGTAAAAATACTCCATCTCCGATTCACCGCAGGTACAGCGTCCAGATCATCCTTTCCACGCAGAATGTTTGAAGCACTTTCGGGCTAGTTGCCAAAAGTGGCGCGAAAGCCAGCGATCAATTGCTCGCGTTGGGCATCTGTGAGGCGAGCGTTGCCATGAATGAGTGTGTATTGCAGGGGCGGCATTTCGCCACTTTGGACTATTTCAATCAGGTCGTCCGTTTCCTGGCGACGATTCATCTCTGAGAAATTGATTCGACTGCGTCCTTCCTCTACATCCCGTTGAACCAACCATGAAACAGGCGCAATGTTAGAATACCAAGGCCATATCGTCTGGTTGCTGTGGCAGTCAGCACATGCTGTTGATACCAAGTTCTTGGGTCTGCGGGCTATCCCAGGCCGGTTCCTGAACCACCGGCGGGTTGTTGTGATTCCGACCGTAGGGTACGAGTTGAATGATGACAAACACGACAAGGACAGCTACGACAGCGTAAAGTAACCAACGTTTCCACATAAGGATTCACACCTGAATTGGGTTTGGGACGACGGTGATATCGATCACCGGGCAGAATGAAAAGATTGACATTGGTTCGACCTGATCGATGGCGTCTCTGAACACACTTTCCACCTCAAAGAGCCTTTGTATGCCTGGGTCGACTACAAGGAATTATACAGCAGCGATTTCCGTATACGCCAAAAATCGACATCAATAACCATCGATCCTGTGAGCTGGTCCGATGCTTGAAACCGCTACTGCGACCCTGGCGGTTCCCCCGCATCTTTTGGAATCGGCAGGCCATCCGGAACAGCTCCCAGATCATCACAAGACACCTGCTTTATGTCTGACCATTGATAGTCCTGGGTCTCGAAAGTGGGAATGTCCTTGATCCAATGCTTGTCGCCATCATCCAGCAGATAAACATGCGGGCTTTGCGGGCACTTGAGCAGGATAGGCGGTGCTGTCTCGTACACGATTTTCTGCACAGATTCCGGCAACTGCGATACTTCGCCCTGATTGACGCCGAATAGCCAGGGAATGGCAAGGATGACGATCAGCGCCCAGATGCCATAGGCGACGGCCCCGACACTAAAGGCGCTATGCAATCTGGAAAGCCACGATTTCTCGTCGGCGCGCACCTGTTTGACCAGCACCAGCACCAAAATCCCGATGTTGACCAGGTTCCAGCCGATGAAGGTCAGGCGGTTGGGGGTGAGCTTGTCGATGGCGGTGCGGTACACGATAGCCGTAAAGGCATAAAGACCAACCAGCAAGGTCAGGGCAGCCACCGCGATCAGCGCCCGCCGCAACCAGACCTGCGCCCGACCGGTCACATCATCCAACCGCACTGGCGTGGCCCCCACCAGCAGCGCCATCACCGCAAAAAGCATGGCATTGTAGATGATGAGCACGTCCCGGTTCTCGAAGGGCTCGCGGAAGTTGAAGGGGATGAAGCCGAGATAGACGATCAGCACCAGCAGGCTCAGAGGGAGTAACACCCGCATCAGCATGGCGATGAGCTTGCTCAGGCCCTCATCGAAGGGCTGGCGAGCAGGAGCAACCGTGGGGTCATAGATGATGGCCACAGCCAGTACCGGGAGCAAGCCCGCGCCACCCGCCAGGAACATGCGCAAGATCAATTCGGGCGGTTCGATGCTCAGCGCCTGGAACAACCCAAAGGTGATGCCGGTAAAAATCCCACCGGCGATGGCGAACAGCCCGCCCGTGATGATCACCTCCAGCGATCTGATGAGAAAAGCAAAGCGATTTTCTGCATCTCGCAGACCCCACAAAACGAACAGGCCTACGCCTGTCCAGGCTATGAGCGGCAAATGGAAGGTCATCAGCGTCAGGTATTGCTCCTGGAAGGGCCGGGCGCCGGTTTGAGGGTAGAGCAGGAGGACATAAGCCACCAGCACCGCCAGGCTTGCCGTGATCGCTGCCACCCGTTGCCAGCGCCTTTTGCCTGCGAGCGCCAGATACAACATGACGAACACCGCGCTGATCGGCGCCCAGATCAGGATGATCAGCGGGATGAAATCATAGTCATGCTGACCTGAGAAGTCTTGCATCTGGATCATGAATTGCTGGTCGTCGGACAGCAGCCAGAAGATGAGACCGTTGAGCACCGCCAGGGGAATAGCCCAGCCCCAGGCGATCACCCGACCTTTGGCTTTGGCGACGACCTGTTGCAGGCGAAAGTGCCAGGCGGCATAGAGCAGATTGTCGGGTTGAGCGGTGTAAGTCTCGTTCAAAGCCGTGCTGAAAGCTTCGCTTTCACCCGCTGTCACCGCCTCCTGGTAGAGTATTTCAAGCTGTTCGGGTTGTTCATCAAGACTGTTAATACGTTCGAGGTAAGACATCGAATTTCGCTCCTTGTTTATACAGCTAGGATGTGCTTACAAAAATTGTTTGCTGTCAACGCTGCCAATCGAGCATCCGCTGCCAGTCGAGTTGGGTGATGATGCCGTGCCAGGGTTGTGTGACTGGATTGACTCGACCACTTGTTGCGGTTCCCCGCCCTGGCTCTCGACCAGCCACAGGGAGGTCTGATCGTCGGCATCCAGCCGGGTGAAGAGGATAGTTGCACCATCAGACGACCACTGCGGGATATTCATCACGGTAGGCGGGGTCTGAGGTCAGCTGGCGGGGTTCAGAAGCAGCCATCGGTGTCGATGATCCAGATGTGGCGTTGTCGCATGGTTTCGGCTGCCTGCTCCAGCGGCACTTCACCCTGGTCTGGCATCCCGGTGTAGGCCAATTGCGCGCCATCGGGCGACCAGGCGGGTTGCGCCGCCACCTGATCCGCCGGCGTCAGCACTGAATCTGTGATAAAGATGCGTTTGTTGGTCCAGGGCGGTCCCTCGCCCACGGTGACAGCGTATTCCTCACCCTCGATCGGTGCAGTCACCAGAAAGCGGCTGTCCTGCCAGGAAACCTGTTCGGTTTCGAGCCGGGGTTGGGAATTGTCATCGACGGCGATGCTGTAAAGATCAACCGTCTCCGGGATGAAGGAATCGATGGGGCGAGGACCGTACCAGAACAGCAGACGTTCGCCATCTGAGGTCCAGGCACCCAATTGCAACGAGCCTTGTTCCATCATGTTTGCTTTCAAGAGGGATTGAGGTTCGCCACCTTGAATGGGCATGATTCTGATTTCGTCGAACAACTGGCCGCTCTCCTCGTCGAAACCAGACCGCACAAATGCCAGAGACTGGCCATCCGGATGCCAGTGCAGCTGCTGGGGATAGCTATCAGTGCTCGGGGGCAGCAGGATGGTTGATTCACCACTGTCGGCGTCGAACAGCCGCAGATGCACAATGCCCGACCCGACAGTGTAGGCCAGACGGTCCTCTGTCGGCGACCAGGCGAAATCATTGACAGGCGCGCCTGGCTCGACCTCGTTGTTCTGGTCCTCGACCCTCGAGTGGACCCACAACTGACTGTCCAGCTTGCGGAACGCCAACCAGTCGCCGGAGGGAGACCAGCTCGGCTCGGCATTCACGCCATCTTCCGTGATGCGCCGAGATTCGCCATCCGGCAGCGCCTGGACCCAGATGTCACCGCCGTCGACGTAAGCCAAATCGCCCAGTGCCAGAT
Organism: uncultured Chloroflexia bacterium; assembly: GCA_963700615.1. GTDB lineage: Bacteria > Chloroflexota > Anaerolineae > J102 > J102 > DUEF01. Next base: position 16,473 of record CAVOYG010000005.1, read on the forward strand.
CGGGAACATCTGCAACTGGTTGGGACACCGTGCAGGCGGCAAGCTACGCGACCACAGCAAGACGCTGGTTGTTACGACAATTTTGGAAATAGAATGTGCATCATATTGGATACTACCTCCGATTGAAATCCCGCCGGAAGACGAGCAATAACAGCAGCGTCGCCAGCGGAGGCAGCACAATCAAAAGGGTGATATGCAGGCTGCCCATGGGGGCATTACTGAGTACAGTGATCAGAATGTCATCTTCGAATTCGGGAAAACGCAACGCATCGACGAGTGTTTGTGGGCTGAGCCGCAAAAATGTAATGGCGGCGGAGAGGACATGGAAGCCGAAGAACAGGACCGATCCCCACCATGCCCAGAATTTTTGGCGCAGGATGCCCCAGATCAGCACGCCCAAAACCAGGCTGGATGCGCCTATCCACCGCGCTCCCGGCATTGTCACCAGCAGCCGCCCAAAGAGGGGAAAGACGGCGTTGGACAACAGCGGCACCTGAAATGCAGCAAAGATCACGATCATCAATCCCCCGACCACCAGCACTGGCTCTGGGACCGTGTTCCACCAGCTTGACTGCATTTCCGGTCGGAAAAACAGCGCTTTGGTCTTGCCGCTGCGGTAAAATCGCAGCAACAGGATAGGCAGGATGGGATATAGTAACAGGTAAGTCACAATCAGAAAGGGCAGGGCGGACAGAGACAGGTCTTTGGACGTGAGCAGCATCATGAAAATGATCAACGACAGCGGGAATCCGGCGACAAGCCAAATCCATAGCAGCGTCTCTGTGATTCTGTGCGCCCACAGCGACAGTTTGATGTGCCCGTAACCAAGCGGAATAAACAGGATCGCCATCAGGTAGTAGCCAGCGGCCTGGATGGCAATGTTAGCAAATATGAAGGAACCAAAATTGAATCCTGGGTAATGAAAACGCCCACCTTCGACGAAGGAGTAAAATGTCACGACTTCAAGGGGGGCGATGAGGGCGGCGAGGGTGCCGATCACGATTAAGGCTACGCCGATATAACGCAGGATGATGCTTCGCATGTTTCGTTTTTTAGTCGAGTTCATGGGGATTCATCTGCGATGAGTACGGAGAGGATTTCTCGCCAGTATTTGAACAGCACGAAATGTCCTTCGCCGGGCAGGAATACGGCGCGGCAGTTTGGAATGGTATTGGCCAGATAATGTCCCATCGCCACCGGCGTGCTGGCATCTTCCTCGCCATGCCAGAGGTGGACTTCCATCGTCGATGTCCTGCAAAGGGAAGCCCCAGGGTCGGGCGAAGACTTGCAGGTCTTGCGCAAAGCCCCCGACGCCCTGCCGGGCCGATTCGGCATAACTGGCGATGCGGATTGTTCGCATCTCGGGCTCGTTGTACAGCGCCAGGTCGGACTCAGGAAAGCCAGATTCGTACTGATCGGCGAAGCGCTCGGTATCCCGACCAGGGTTCTTCAGCAACCAGATGAGCGGGCGCAACAGCCAGGGGGCGTTCTTGACCACCCAGAAACCCGACCGTCTGCCTGAGGCCAACCCCTCTTCTGCTCCCGGCACGTCGATGGGGCCCCCGCTGCTCACCATCGCTGCCCGTGTGAGGCGTTCGGGGATCTTGTAGGCACATGCAGCCACATAAGGCCCGCCACCGGATGCACCGACAACTGCGAAGCGGTCGAGATCGAGGGCATCCGCCAATGCTGCCACATCATCAGGCCAATCCAACAGCGTGCGCCTGGACTGGGGGTCAGAAAGGCCGTAGCCGGGGCGGTCTATCGTGATCAGACGAACGCCGAGCGAATCGATGATGGTCGGATCAGGATGGCGGTAGAGGCGGGAACCGGGCGTGCCATGAAAGTAAAAGATCGGTTTCCCCTGAGGATCGCCGTATTCCGCATAACCGAGACGGCGTCCATCCCGCAATTGGATCTGTCGATCAGTTTCGGTGAGAGAATTTGATTTCGACATGGATTTTTTACAGCGAGCGTTAATACGGAGGCTGCCACAAAAATGACACTCCACATTATCGCTGATTTCCTTCTGCATTTCCAGCACTCAGGTGCCTGGCAGGTGCGACGCAGGTAAGCTACGCTGGCTAGCAAGTGCGTCGCACCTTTGCTGGTCAGGCATTTGACGATTTCCGCATTCCGCAGTACGTTCTGAGCCTGAACATTTCACTTCACTCCGGCCATCCCCACTATGTCCACCATCATCGGCGTCGACATCGGCGGCACCTTCACCGACCTGGTTTATTTCACAGGCGATGGCATCCGCATCCACAAGCTGCTCAGCACCAAAACCGATCCCTCCGAGGCGTTTCTGGATGGTCTGGACGCTTTGCATGTGGCTGCTGATGCAGTGGTCGCACATGGAAGCACCGTTGCCACCAATGCCGTGTTGGAGCACAGCGGCGCACGCATCGCCCTCATCACCAACGACGGATTCGGCGATGTGCTGGCCATTGGCCGCCAGACTCGCCCCCAACTCTACAGGCTGAGTTTCCCCCCGCGCTGGATGCCAGTGGCAGACGAGGATGTCTTTGAGGTGCAAGGCAGGATGAATTCAGATGGCGGAGTGCTGGCTCCGATCAGTCGGGAAGAAATCGACCAGGTGTTGGACGAGATCACGGGTCGTGGCATTGAAGCGGTGGCCGTGAGCCTGCTCTTTTCCTTCGCCAACGCCATCCACGAGCAGATTATCGGCGAGGCTGCCGCCGAACGCGGGTTGTTCACCTCGCTCAGTTCTCGCATCCTGCCTGAGTACCGCGAATTCGAGCGTACTTCCACCACAGCTCTCAACGCTTACGTCTCACCGATCATGGCGCGTTACCTGACTCGATTGGAGCAGGGGCTGACCCGGCGCGGCAACAAAACATTGTGGGTGATGCAAAGTTCCGGCGGCATCATCAGCGCCGCAACCGCCCAGGAGGAAGCTGTGCGCACGATGTTGTCCGGTCCTGCCGCGGGCGTCACCGGTGCATTCCATGTCGCCAAGCTGGCCGGCTACGACCACATCATCACCTTTGACATGGGCGGAACCTCCACAGATGTCTCACTGGCCGACGGTGACATCCGCCGCACCAGCGAAGGCAGCATCGAGGGCTGGCCCGTGCGCGTGCCGATGATTGACATCCACACCGTCGGTGCGGGGGGCGGCAGCATCGCCTGGGTGGATGCCGGAGAGGCGCTGCGCGTGGGGCCGCAAAGCGCTGGCAGCGAACCCGGCCCTGTGTGCTATGGCCGGGGCGGCAACCAGTTCACCGTCACCGACGCGAATCTGCTGTTGGGGCGTGTATCGGCCAACCATTTTCTGGATGGACGGATGGCCCTGGATCAGGCTGCCACTGAGACCGCCGCCAATCACCTGGCCCAGACGGTGGGCCTGTCTCCGATCGATCTGGCCGAGGGCGTGGTGCGCGTTGCCAACGCCCGCATCGAGCAAGCGATCCGCGTGATCTCAATCGAGAAGGGCTTTGACCCGCGTAACTTCACGCTGGTTCCCTTTGGCGGCGCCGGCCCCATGCACGCGCTGGAACTGGCCGAGTCCCTGCACATCGGTCGGGTTCTGATTCCACGCTATCCGGGCGTGCTTTCCGCTCTGGGACTCACCCTGGCAGATTTCGTCAAGGATTATTCCCGCACGGTGATGTGGGCTCTGGATGACATCTCCGCTGATGATTTGGCCTGGGCATTTCAACCGCTCCTGGAGCAGGGTCAGGCAGATATCCGGGCTGAGGGCTTTGCATCCGACCAGATTGTGCTGACCCCTGCCCTCGACCTGCGCTACCGCGGCCAGAGTTTTGAGTTGACAGTCATCATCGATGATTTCGAGCCACAGGAAGCTGTCCAGCGCTTCTACGCTGCCCATCAACGCCGTTACGGCTACGCCCGCGAGCAGGAGCCAGTCGAGCTGGTAAACATACGTGTCACCGCCCGCGGCATCCGCCCTCAACCCGATGCTCCGGCGCTCCCATCCGCTCCATCCCCAGATCCCGCCCCAGCGCTGGTTGGTGAGACCAGGCTACGCTTTAGCGGTGTTGAGCATGCCGCGCCGATCTATCAACGTTCCTCACTCCTCCCCGAACATCAAATCTCCGGCCCCGCCCTCATCGTGCAGGAAGACGCAACGACGGTCGTGCCACCGACCTGGTCGGGGGAGGTCGATGGATGGGGGAATCTCATTTTTCAGAGCACGAATCAAAGATCAAAGATTGATGATTAAGGAAGCATCCGGCAAAGCAATTTAATCATTAATCCTTGATCTTTAATCCTCCCCACATCATTCCACATGTCCACACCCGACCCAATCCTCCTCGAAATCATCAAAAGCCAGCTCACGGCGGTCGCCGACGAGATGGGCGCTGCGCTGGGCCGCACCGGCTACTCGCCCAACATCAAGGAACGCCGAGATTATTCCTGCGCCGTGTTTGACGCGGCGGGCGACATGGTGGCGCAAGCCGCGCACATCCCTGTGCACCTCGGAGCGATGCCTCTGTCAGTACGCGCCAGCCTGGATCGTTTCGGCAGTTTGGCCGATGGCGACATCGTTGTACTCAATGATCCCTATGCCGGCGGCTCGCATCTGCCGGACATCACCATGGTTTCGCCGGTGTTTGCCGTTCACCCTCACCCCTCCTCAATCCCCCCGTCAACGGAGCAGAAGCCTCCCCTTGATGTCGGGGGGAGGTTGGAGGGGGGTGAACGGTTTGAAGAACGACTGCTGGGTTATGTAGCCAGCCGCGCCCACCACGCGGACGTGGGCGGCATGTCGCCGGGGTCGATGCCCCTGGCCCGCGAGTTGTTCCAGGAAGGCTTGATCATCCCGCCCGTGTTGCTGCAACAGCGCGGCGAGATCAACCAGGCTGTGCTGGATTTGATCAGCCGCAACAGCCGCACACCCGGAGAACGCTTGGGCGATCTGTCGGCACAGATTGCGGCGCAACGCGTGGGGGAGCGACGCTTGCAGGCGCTGGCGCAACGGCACGGTTCCGAAGAAGTCGCAATCTACATGGCCCATCTGCAGGATTATGCCGAGCGCATGGTGCGAGAACTCATCCGCCAGATGCCGCTCGGCCAGTACATTTTCGAGGATTACCTGGACGATGACGGATTTGGACACAGCAATCTGGCTATTCGGGTGAAGATCACGGTGGGGGATGGACAACTGGTGGTCGATTTCAGCGAGACTGCGCCACAGACCGAGGGCGGGGTGAATGCCGTGCGGGCTGTCACGCTGTCCGCTGTGTTTTACGTCATCCGCTGCCTGCTCGACGATGATCTGGTCCCCACCAATGCCGGCATCTTCCGACCGGTTTTGCTGATCACACCCGATGGATCGCTGAGTCAATGCCCGTTTTCCGGCGGCGGTGGCTGCGGGCAATGTCGAAACTTCGCAGCGGATCACAGATGTGTTGCTGGGAGCCTTTGCCCAGGCGATGCCCGGTCGTGTGCCCGCCGCCTCGCAAGGCACGATGAATAATCTCACCATTGGTGGCGTTGATCCTCGCAATGGCGAACGTTTCGCCTACTACGAAACCATTGCCGGGGGCATGGGCGCATCAGCCCAGGCGGATGGATTGTCCGGCGTGCATGTGCACATGACCAACACCCTCAACACGCCCGCCGAAGCGATGGAGTACGCCTATCCTTTGCGCGTCACTCGCTACGAACTGCGCCGGGGGTCCGGTGGACGGGGCCAGCATACTGGCGGGGATGGCATCTACCGCGAGGTCGAGTTACTGGCCGACGCCACCGTCACGATTCTGTCGGAGCGTCGCGCGCTTGCGCCTTACGCGCTGGCGGGGGGAGAACCAGGTGCAGTTGGCGAAAACTTACTTATCCCAGCCGGTGATTCTGATCCCCAGCGATTGCCTGGCAAGATCACGCTCCGCGCCAAGGCTGGCGACCGCATCGGCATCGCCACGCCCAGCGGTGGGGGATACGGAAAGGAATGACCAGATCACCGCGATTCCTTGACAATCTAGTTTAGATATCTTACACTATCCGTAGAAATGTAAGAATTTCAAGGAATGAATCCCATGTTAGCAAAACTATCTTCAAAAGGGCAGTTGGTTATTCCCAAAACGGTGAGGGAAAGATTGAACTTGCGCCCCGGAGCCCAGTTCCACATTCAGGTTGACGATGAGCAGATCATTTTGAAGCCGCTGATTCCCTCTGCCATTGATTCAATGTATGGCAAGTATGCAGATGTTGATCTCATCTCAGAATTGGAAGATGAACATCTCCAGGAGATAGCTCGTGAAGCAGCGATTCGTCCTTGACGCCTGGGCGATCCTGGCATTTTTGCAAGGAGAACAGCCCGCTGCGGAACGTGTCAAAGAATTGTTGGATCAGGGTTTCAGAGGCGAAGTTGAGCTTTATATGTCGATCATCAATCTTGGCGAAGTCATTTACAGTGTCGGTAAGACAAGGGGCGAAACGGAAGCGGACGTCGTGCTCGAAGGAGTACGGCAACTACCATGCACGATACTATCTGCCACAGATGATGCGGTATTATTGGCCGCTCGCTTCAAGATGCGAAACACGATTACATACGCCGACGCCTTTGCGATTGCAGCAGCACAGGAATTGAATGCCGTACTCGTAACGGGCGATCCAGAGATCAAACAACTGGAAGGTGTGGTTCCGGTCGAAGCGCTGGAACGGTGGTAACTTCTCCAGACTTACCGACTGCGATCAATCGCCAACCGCAGTTGGTATTCTTCGGATTGAAGCTGTTGGATACGGTTTTCTAATTGCCCGATGCGGCGGCGATCCGGTTTGGCGTTCTGCTGGATGCCTGCCAATTCCCGTTGCAGGCGTTGACGCTCGGCAATAACCTGATGCTTGCGCGAGATGAGTTGTTCGCGACTCATCTCACAGCAATCTCCGCCGGTTTGATGCCTTCAAAAAGCGGTGTCATACCCCGGTCCGGATGCCAGCACTTCAGGTCGGAGGGAGCAAAATCAGGGAGGGCGAGGAGGAAATAGGTGAGTAGGCCGGCGCGGTCTCGAGGCGAGAGATCGTAGCGCAGGTCGTGCAGGTATTTGGTGAGCACGCCGACGGGCAAGCCCAGCCGGGGAGCGTAAGCGTGGGCGATTTCGGGGATGTGGGCCAAACCATCCTTCTTGCTCTCGTAAAGGGCCGGAACCACACCCGCCGCATCAATAGTGGGCAGCGCTTCACGCCGCGCCGCCCACAGAGCGAAAACGAAGGGAAGCCCCGTCCATTTGAGCCATTCATCGCCCAGATCGAAGGCGTAGGGTTGGCCACGACCCGGGATCTCGCGGCGATGCGCAGATTCCACCAAGGCGTCATCACCAATCAGAAGCGCCGCTGACGAGCGCCGCAGCATCTGGCCGATGTCTTGCGATTCGGTGGTGTAGCGCGGTTTCACCTGCCAGAAGTGGTCTGCCAGTAATTTCACCAACTCAACCGACGCCGCCGACTGATCCGAAAGGGCGATGCGGACATCATTCAATTCGCGTGGATCGGCCATCCAACTGAAGAGCAGGACGGTCTTGACAGCACCTATTGTGGCGATGGATAGATCAGGTATAATCACCACCTGGTCGGCAATCCCGGTGGCAGCGATGCAACTGATGGGAGCAAGATCGATCTCGCCAGCGGCCAGCGCCCGGTTCAGTTCGGTGGGCACGCCTCGACGGAATCGCACATCCCGTCCAGCCAGGCGTTCTTCCAGGCGATAGTACTGCGGTTCGACGTTCAGGTAGTCGATGATGCCGATGGTGATCATGCCAATTCGATACTCGTGATCTTCACATCGCCGCGGCGGGTTTTGCGGCTGTCGGGCGCGTAGGCTTCGATGGGCTGGTCGTAGATTTCGACGACGTTGTACAGGGTGTCGCGCTCGACCGGGGTCTTGCCGATGGCCTTGATCAGGCGCAGGAGGTCGAATTTGTCCAGCTGTTCGTCCGTGGTGGCGCCGGCGTCGTGGTAGATTTTTTCCTCGACCACCGTGCCGTCGATGTCGTCCGCGCCGAAATGCAGGGCGAGCTGGGCGATGGGCGGGGTGAGCATGATCCAGTAGGCTTTGACGTGCGGGAAGTTGTCCAGCATCAGGCGGCTGACTGCCATCGTTTTGAGCGTGTCGTGCGCGGTGGTCCAGTCGAGGCGGCGACCCAGGTTGTTGTTTTCGGGATGGTAGCGCAGGGGGATGAAGGTCTTGAAGCCGCCCGATCGATCCTGCTGTTCCCGCAGGCGCAGCAGGTGATCCACCCGGTGTTCGTAGTTGTTCGATGTGGCCGTAGAGCATGGTGGCGTTGGTGCGCAGACCCAGGTCGTGGGCGATGCCGTGCACATCGCCAGCCAGGTGTCGGCATCCGCCTTTTCGGGGCAGATTTTGCGGCGGATGTCAGGATGGAAGATCTCGGCCCCACCGCCGGGCATCGAACCCAACCCGGCCTCGATCAAGCGTCCTCCAGCATCGGTTCGATGATCCATGCCGGTCAGTTGGGCGAAGAAATCGATCTCGACGCCGGTGAAGGCCTTGAGATGCACCCAGGGATAAGCCTGTTTCAGCGCCCGCAGCACATCGACGTAGTAGTCGAAGCCGAGCGGTGGGATGCAGGCCGCCGACGATGTGGAATTCGGTGACGCGCTCGTGCACATCCGGGCGGATGCGCTCGACGATTTGTTCCGGCGTCCAGGTGTATGCGCCGGGCGTATCTTCGGTGAAGCGGGCGAAGGAGCAGAAATTGCAGTGGAAGGCGCAGACATTGGTGGGGTTGATGTGGCGATTCTGGTTGAAATAGACGTATTTGCTCGCCATTGATGCGTGTGTTCACCAGGTCGGCGAGTTGGCCGATGGTGAGCAGGTCATTGCTGCGGAACAGGCGCAGGCCGTCGTCGTAGCTCAGACGTTCGCCCGCTTCGACTTTGGCGATGATGTCGGCGAGGTCTGCGGTGTGTGTGGAGGGGATGGGTAGGGTTTGGAGCATGATTGGGATAGGGTGGTTATTGGATATTGGGTATTGGTTAAAGGGTGATTGGTAGATTCGGGGGCTACTGTGGTGCGTATTGCGTGTTCCGTTTGGTTGGCGATACGAAAACGGAACACGCAATACGCATCACGTGACCCACAGACCAAAGACCGTGGCGACGAACGTGATGACGCTGATGTAGCCGTTCATGGTGAAGAAGGCGAGGTTGACTTTGCTCAGGTCGTTGGGTTTGACGAGGCTGTGTTCGTAGATCAGTAGTCCGGCCACGATGGCTAAGCCCAGCCAGTAGGGCCAGCCCAGTCCGGCAGCAACGCCCACCGCGGCGAGCAGGATGACGGTGAGGACATGAAAGATCTGGGAGAGACGCAGGGCGGCGGGGATACCGAAGCGGGCGGGGATAGAATGCAGGCCTTCGTTCCCGGTCGATCTCCACATCCTGGCAGGCGTAGATGATGTCGAAACCGGCGATCCACACGGTGACGGCAGCCCACAGCAGCCAGGGGATGGGATTGGCCAGACTGCCGGTGACAGCGGCCCAGGCGCCTGCGGCGGCAGCGCCATCCACCATGCCCAGCCAGATGTGGCAGAGCCAGGTGAAGCGCTTGGTGTAGGCGTAGCCTACGAGACCGATGCATGGCCAGCGGCGACAGCATCAGCACGAAGGTGATTCAGTTGCCAGGCGGCGAACAACATCACGCCCAGGGAGATGAATCCCGCAACCCACACAGCCTGTTTGCTGATCCGGCCGCTCTGGATGGGCCGACCGGCGGTGCGCGGGTTCCGGGCATCGATCTCGGCATCGATGGCGCGATTGAAGGCCATTGCCGCGGTGCGGGCTGCCGCCATCGCCACCGTGATCCACACAAACTGCCAGAACAGCGTGCCCCAATCGATGGGCGCAGCCAGCACGCCAATCTCCGACCACGCCAGCACCATGCCCAGATAGGCGAAGGGCAGAGCGAAGATCGTGTGCTCGAATTTGATCATTTCGAGGAAGGTGCGGAGTTTGGACATGGGATCGTGATGCATGAAACGTGATTCGTTTCTAGAGATTGACCACCAGGATAGAATTCGTAAGTGGTTCCTTCACCCCATCCAACCGGGAGGGGATCGGGATCGGAGCCAGTTCCTCTGGCGTCATAGGGCGGTCGAAACTGCGCACGATGTCGTAGCGGCTGTCGCGTCTGAGCGGGCTCGAAACCAGCCTTATTGACCACGTTTTCCTCCAGCATGGTGCTGCCGAAGTCGTTGGCCCCGGCGTAGAGCACACGACGGTCGAATTCAAGACTCTGGGTAGGTCATCTCACGAGGAATCAAGGCGATCAGTCCTCGGAGCGCCTGATTAACTGATTCCGAATCAGGGAAAAACGCCCTTACATCAGGTTCAAGTTCGATTAACTCACCTTGGGGCTATACTCTTTCACGATAGATGTTCCGTCCGTATGATAAATGGTCACAGAATATCCTTCGCGTAACGTTTGGAAGTGTTTACCACGCACGCCATCAGAGAAATCGTATTCGGGCAACATTTCATCTTGTTCAAGGTAATTTTTTTTGATTGGGAGTCTTGTTCATAGCCTTTTTGCTCTATGTTGGACGCCACACGGGCGCTAATGATTCTGATGGTTGAGTCTCTCTCGACATACACGACGACCAAAAGCCTGCCGTCATCAGATAAGCCTATATCAATGAATCGATCCTCGCCAATTGAATGTTGGGGATCAGGGATGGTAATCGAAAGTGGGTCTTTGAAAACCGTCGCAGCTTCATCAAAACCAACGCCGTGCTTGGATAGATTGGCCTGGGCTTTTTACTCGTGCCATTCAAAGCGTGTCATGATTTCAATCTCACCACCGGCGTAAAACTGCTCGCAGCTTCCTCCAGCCCATTCAACCGCGTCGGAATCGACACAGGAGCTAGTTCCTCTTTCGCGCATCACGCGCTCGAAACTGCGCACGATGTTGTAGCGGCTGTCGCGCTGGGCGGGCTCGAATCCGGCCTGGCGGATCTGCTCGTGCAGGCGGTAAACGCTCATGGCCGGCTCGTGCTCGGTGAAGGCCGAGGCCTGGCTGACCACGTTTTCCTCCAGCATGGTGCTGCCGAAGTCGTTGGCCCCGGCGTAGAGGGCGCGGCGGGCGGTTTCCAGGCCCTGGGTGGGCCAGCTTGCCTGGAAGTTGGTGAAGTTGTCGAGATAGATGCGGGCGAAGGCGTTGGTGTGCAGATATTCGTCGTAATCTGCGCCGTATTTGGCGCGATGGCGGCTGCGGCCCAGGCTGTTGGTGTCGCTCAGTTGCGCCGTCCACATGATGAAGGCGGTGAAGCCATTGCCGTGCGCGGCCAGCGATTCATCCTGCAACTCGCGCAGACGGGTGAGGCTGGCGACGCGCTGCTCCCATCGTCTCGTCGAAGCCGATGACCATGGTGGCGCTGGTGACCATGCCCAGACCTTGGGCGATGCGCATGGCGTGAATCCACTCGGCCGTCTTGGTCTTTTTGGGCGAGATGCGGGCGCGCACGGCGTCGTCCAGGATCTCAGCCCCGCCGCCCGGCAGACCATCCAGTCCCGCCCGGTTGAGCCGTTCCAAGACCGCTTCCATGCTCATGCCCTTCCAGCTCGGCGATGTTCTCGATCTCGGAGGGGCTGAAGCAATCCAACTCGATCTCGGGATAGGTCGCTTTGAGCCAAGCGCAGCATGTCCTCGTACCATTCGATGCGCAGTTCGGGGTTGTGGCCGCCCTGCATGAGGATGCGCGTGCCGCCCCAGGCCAGCAGTTCTTCCACTTTCTCGCCCAATTCTCGGCGCTTGCTGATGCACGTAGACTTCGGGATGGCCGGGCACACGGTAGAAGGAGCAGAACTGGCAGTCGGTGGTGCAGGCGTTGGTGTAGTTGATGTTGCGATCCACGAGATAGGTGACGACGCCCGGCTCGGTGCGCAGCAAGCGCAGTTGGTGGGCGATTTCCATCAAGGCGCTGGGATCGGCTTCGGTGTAAAGGTGCAGCCCCTGTTCGGGGGTGAGGCGTTCACCAGCGGCTGCTTTTTTGAGAAGGTCGGGTGTGTTCATAAAAAAATCGGTATTGGGTATTGGGTACTGGGTATTGGATATTGGGTATTGAGCGAAACCAGAGAATACCCAATATCCAAGTACCCAGTATCTACGATGTTGTGCTTTGCTCTTGCGAGATGTCTCCTATCTCGACCATGCTGAAACCGCAATTTGAGCAAAAATGAGCATTGCGGCCGAGTGTAGCCTGGCAATTGGGACAAATGGGTTTGCTGCGACGGAGGCTGGGGCGAGGCAAGGCGGGCCGGGACACAGCAGGCAAGCGGAGCTTGGGACGTCGTTTCGGGGCCAGGGCAGCGGCGCGTATCCTGCCCTCCGCCATCGCTTCGGCAAACATCTCCTTGATTTGTCCAGGCGTGAGTTTGCGCTCGTGTCCGTACCAATAATACACGGCCTGACCGATCACGTATGTACCGGCGTACGCAACTGCGATTTTCGGGACAAGGCCGATGCCGGGCGCAAGCCCCACCAGGAAATGGGCGACTTCCCGCCAGAGAAAGCCTGTCCCCAGCACCCCAGCTAACTCCACCGCCATCTCTTGCACTCCGATGTCCTTGCCCAGTGCCAGCGCTAATTTGTAGGACATGATCGCCTGGTTCTTGCTGAGGATCACGACATCGGCGACATTGAGGGGGATGAGCAGGACCGGAACCAGTTCGGCGATGCCGGTGCTGGCGGAATAGCCGGCGTTGGCGATGCTCGTTTCCCTGATCAGGCGCTGGGTGACGCCGCGCCGCAGGCCGGGCAAATGGTGGGCGAGCATGACGTGCTGTTCGGGGAACAATGCCAGCAGGCGGGGCGTCAACTCGTCGTTAAAAGGATCAGCTTCAGAGCGGTTGACGCGTACGACGGAGGGGCTGCTCTGGTAACCGCTGACAGTGCCGACACCACTGGGGTCGGGGAAGGATGCGATTTGAACGAGCAAAGTGGGTAGTTGGGGACTTGCCCTGCGCACATCTGCCATGGCCTGTTGCGCCGCCGCACCCACATCGCCCTCGGGCACAACGAACAACGCCAGATGAAAGCCCGCCAAGCTCTCGATTAAGTCATCATCGCCTGGCAGGTGATAGACCCACAATGTCTGATTCAGGGGATACAACACATTCTCGAACGGATCAGTGCGTAAGGCATCGTGCAACCAGTGCAGCGCATCGGCATCCGCTCCCAGCAATGCCACACGGAAAGGCGTTCGCGCCTGTTCGCGGATCGACTGGACATCAACTTCCGTGATAGTGGACCAGATATGTTCGAGGTTGGTTAGAGCAGACATAGGAGTGAGATAAGGAGTGAGGGAAGCATCTATGATTTAGATGACATGTGGACTCATAATTTTACCACAATTAGAGCCATCCCCGGCAGCTTCGCGTGACGAGGGGTGTCGAATCTAAAGGGCAGACGATATTTATGAAATGACGAAACTCAGCATTCTCGCCTTCCACGAACCATTAGCTATTGGCTATTCGTCACTGATTATCAAAAATCCTGCCATCGCATCCCGCCCCGAGGTAGCGCCGGTGTTGAGGATGCGGTTGGCAGTGGTATGAATGGCGTTGGTGTCGTCTGCTGCCAGGGCGGAGACGAGATCATGCCAGGGCTCAGCAAATTGTCCGCGGGCGGCGTATTCGAGCCATGTGCGGCTGAGACGGGTGGTACGCGGACCCGCAGTGCGGGCGATGCGCTGACAGAGGTCGGATGCAGACCAGTCGGGCGGGAGCAGCACCGGGTCGAGCCAGATGCGGGCCATGAATCCCAGCAGAAAGTCATCACCCGCCGGGGTCAGACCCACGCCCAGTCCCGCCAGCAGTTCTGTTCCCCGCACGATTTCGTTTTCCTGACCGGTTCGTAATCCCGCCAGCAGGTAATTTGTGGCCTGCTGTATCCGCGCGGTGACTGCACTGTCGTAGCCCGATTCATCGGGCGCCGTGGCAACCGCAGGTCGCTTGTAGCCCGGTGATTCATCGCCGGACGTTCCTCGCGCAATCGATATCCCGTCATTGGTGGCGCCACGTGTCAAAATCTACGCAAATGGCTCCAACGATTGCGGAATTGACGTCACCGGCAACCCCGGGTCCCAAACGCTGGCCTGCGACAGATCGATCGTGAAACGCCCGACCTGTATGCTGTTTCCCCGCCACTGTCCTGGCTCGCCCACCGTCAGCGCCGCAAACGAAACTGGTCGGGCTAAAACAATATGGAAGGGGCCATTGCCAACGCCCGGATGAACCAGAGAAATTAAATCGCCCTGCGCGCTTATCAAATTGCAAACCCGGCGGTGCAGGCTGAAAATGCGAAAAGGCGCGGGAATGCCAGCAATAAGGGGCAAGGAGAGGCTGATCGAGTTAGTATTAAAGATTAATGGATTAAAGATTGGGGCACCAGCATTCCCGTCGTTTAATCTTTGATCTTTAATCTTCGAATCTTCGATCCTCTGCCCTCACTATCCCTCAAACCGCCGCTTTTTCTCTCATCGCGGCAATGTCTTCCTCGCTGTACCCCAAATCTCGCCAAAATCTCATCCGTATGCTGGCCGAGGGTCGGCGGCGGCAGCCGGTAGCTGGGCGGCGTGTCGGCAAGGTGCATGGGATTGCCGATCACGCGGATGTCACCGACGGTGGGGTGTTCCATCTCCACCACCATGCCGCGGGCCAGCACGTGCGGGTCGGCCAGGGTCTCGTCGATCTCGTTGATGGGGCCGCAGGGAACACCGGCCTTCGCGCAACCGGTCGAGCCAGAAATCGGCGGGTTGGGTGGCGAAACACCTCGAGCAGGGCGTCGTGCAGCTCCATGCGCAGTTGCAGACGTTCGGCGTTGGTGGCGTAGCGCGGGTCCGCACCAATGGTATCGGCTACGCCGATGGCCTCGCAGAAGTTCTGCCACAAGCGTTCGCTGCCGACGGCGACCAGGAAGGCCTTGTCGGCGGCCTGGAAGACCTCGTAAGGGGCGATCTGGGGATGGAAGTTGCCCAGACGGCTGGGGCGTTCACCGCTGACGAAGTAGGCTCCGGCCAGATTGGTCAGCCACGTGATCTGCGAGTCGAGCAACGATACGTCGATAAACTGGCCCCGACCAGTTTGTTCGCGCACGTAGAGCGCGGTGAGCGCCGACATCGTCGTGTAAAGCCCGGCGGTGATGTCGCTGATCGGCACGGGATAGCGCACGGGCGGGCCATCCGGTTCGCCCGTGAGCGCCATCGTGCCCGATTCCCCTTGCGCGGCCAGGTCGTAGCCGCTGCGCCCGGCGTAAGGGCCAGTGTGTCCGTAGCCGCTGATGGCGCAGTAGATGAGGCGGGGATTGATGGCGCTGAGCGTCTCGTAATCCGCCTGCAAGCGCTTGCAGTGAGTCGAGACGGGGCTGGTTGATGAGGAAGATGTCGGCGCGGGCGATGAGCTTATGGAAAACATCGCGTCCCCGTTCATCCTTGAGATTGAGGGTCAGGCTTTTCTTGTTGCGGTTGACACTGAGAAAATAGCCGCTTTCGCCGGCAACAAAGGGCGGACCCCAGCCCCGCGCCATGTCGCCTTTGCCAGGACGTTCGATTTTGATGACATCAGCGCCCATGTCACCGAGCATCATGCCGGCATACAGGCCCGGCCATGGCTTCGGTCATGTCGATAACTAGAATGTCCTGCAATGCAGTTATGCTCAT
>CAVOYG010000006.1:0-19649 GCA_963700615.1 uncultured Chloroflexia bacterium
AAGCAACCTATCCACCCGTACGGTCGAGGATTTCTCGGCTGCGTCAACGCCCAATGTGGCGGTGGCGGACGCAGTGCTGATGTCCAGTCTGATTCCACTCTATTTCGAGTCACTCCAATTTGATGGAACCCATTTTGGTGCGGGCGATTTCTATGCGGATGGAGGTATTCTCCTCAATTACCCCATCAATCTTTTTGATGACCCCACCTACGTCTTTGACGAGCGCTGGTTCTTCGGCGGCGTCAACTGGGAGACTTTGGGATGCCGCACTTATAACCCGCTTGAAGCAGAACACCCCGTTACGCCGATTGGCCATGTCATCGGTTACATTAGCACAATCGTAGAAACATTGATGGAAGCCCAATCCATTGCCTTTGAACACAGCACCGTTGACCGTTTTCGCACGATCAACATCAGCAATTGCGGCGTCTCAACAACAGACTTCCAGATTCGCGTGGATGAAAACGATGCGAAATACCATGCACTGTGTGAACAAGGTAGACTGGCGGCAGAGGCTTATCTGGAAACGTATTCCTCGCCCACACCGCCTGTCCTGCCCCAACCGGAAGTCGTAAGAGAAGCAGACCGTTGGGGGCGGTTGCAAAATGGATTAATCGAAAGGTTGCGGGCATTAGGGACGCTTCAGAACGAACAAGATACGCCATGAGCAGACAAGCCAAGACGCACCAGTCCACAGATTCGAAAATGCCTTACGTGGTGGTTTCAGCGAAGCTGAAGACATCGGTTGGCCTGGGTCACCCCTGGATTTACCGTGATGCCATTGATCGGGCGCCGGTGGATTTGGAATCGGGCGCATGGGTGCGGGTGCAGTGCGCCAATCTGCAATTTTTTGGACTGTGGGATGCCGAAAGTCCGATTGCTATACGTATTTACAGCAGTCGGCAGCGTCCCACTAAGAGTTGGGTAGACGAGCGCGTGCGACAAGCCTGGACTTTGCGCGCGCCGTTACGCTCGCCCGCCCACCAGACCAGCGCCTACCGCTGGCTGTATGGCGAAAGCGATGGCTTGCCCGGCATCGTGGTGGATTTGTACGGCGATGCCGAAAGTGGCGAACAGTGGGCGATACTCAAGACTTATGCAGCCAGTGTTGAGCGCATCAAGCCGTGGGTGGTGGAAGCGCTGCAAGCAACGACGCCCTTGACTGGAGTCATCGAGCGGGGGAGCGAACAAGGTGGGGGCGCAAACCTGCTGGCCGGAACCATGCCCGCTGCACCGATCATCATCCAGGAATATGGCCTCCGTTTCGAGGTGGATGTGTTGCTGGGCCAGAAAACCGGCTTTTTCCTCGATCAGCGTGAGAACCGGCGCACGATCGAGCAATGGAGCCAGGGAAAAAGCGTGTTGAACTTGTTCAGTTATACGGGCGGGTTCAGCATCTATGCCGCTCGTGGCGGGGCGACGCATGTGACATCGGTCGATAGCGCCCGCGAGGCGATGGCCGCTGCCGAGCGCAATTTCGCCCTCAACGGCATTGATCCCACCCAAAACGAGTTTGTCGTGGACGATTGCTTTGATGTGCTGGAACGCTACCACGGAGAAGGCAGGCGCTTCGACCTCATCATCGTGGACCCGCCCAGTTTCGCCCGCTCCAAAGAGCAGGTGTCTGCCGCCCTGGGCGCGTATCGACGCCTGAACTCGCTTGCCCTGAAATGCCTGAACCCAAATGGTCTTCTGGCGAGTAGCAGTTGCACCAGCCAGGTCAGTCCCGCCGCCTTCACACAAATGCTGGCCAGGGCCGCAGCGGACGCCAAGCGCCGTCTCATCCTCTTCCACGATGCCGGACAGCCGCTCGATCATCCCGTGCCCGCCCATTTCCCGGAAGGACGTTACCTGAAATTTGTGATAGGGCGAGCGGAAGCGACTATGTGAAAACCTCCGACCAACGTAGATCCGATGAACATAATGGGGAACACCTCCTTTTCAGTGTCAGTGTTGTCTACCAACACAACAAGGAGCAGCGTGAAAAGATCAGGAAATCGCCGTTAGACCTGATCTAAATCAGTGCGAAGCGCTTGAGAAAAGTGTAAAATATCAAGTGAAGATTGGATCTGCTGAAATTCTCCCAATTTCGACTATCTAGATCTGCCTGAATTTGTATCTGTTCAATTCCATAAAGTACCCCAAAGGAGGGGATGCTATGCCAAATTCCGAAGTCATAACGCACGATGTTATCATTGTGGGGGCTGGTCTGGCCGGAAGTTGGGCTGCGATGGTGGCGGCAAGAGAGGGCGTGAAGGATGTGGCTGTGCTTTCCAAGATCCATCCCCTGCGTTCGCATAGCGGCGCAGCTCAGGGCGGCATCGCCGCGGCCATAAACAACGTCCGGCCGGTGCCGGGAACTGGCCCGCGCGGCCCGCTGGAGCAAATCCCGCCCGGCGATGAGCCTGTCGATAGCTGGGAACTGCACATGTTCGACACCATCAAGGGCTCGGACTGGCTGGGCGATCAGGATGCCATCGAAATCATGGTGAAGGACGCCATCGACATCATCTACGAATACGAGCACCTGGGCTGCGTGTTCAGCCGCACGCCCGATGGCCGCATCGCCCAGCGCCGCTTTGGCGGCCACAGCGCTCCCCGCGCCAACTTCGCCGCCGACTGGACCGGCCACGTGCTGCTGCACACCGCCCACGAGCAGGCGGTCAGCAACGGCGTCAAGTTCTACAGCGAATGGTATGCATGGATTTGATCATCGAAGACAACATCTGCCGGGGCGTGGTGGCGATGGACATGCTCACCGGCGAAATCCACACCATGCGGGCCAAGGCGGTGCTGTTCGGCACCGGCGGCTATGGTCGGGCGTTCAAGATCACCTCCAACGCCTTCGCCAACACCGGCGACGGCGTGGCCATCGCCTACAATGCCGGCGTGCCGCTGATGGACATGGAATTCGTGCAGTTCCATCCCACGGGCCTCTACAAACACGGCATTCTCATGAGCGAGGCCTGTCGCGGCGAGGGCGGCTATCTCACCAACAAGGATGGCGACCGCTTCATGGAGAAATATGCGCCCGACAAGATGGAACTGGCCCCCCGGGATCTGGTCAGCCGCTCGGAGCAGACCGAGATCGATGAAGGCCGGGGGGTCGGAGCGGACGGGCAGGGCATCTACCTGGATATGCGGCATCTCGGTCGGGAGAAAATCCTGGAGCGCCTGCCGCAGGTGCGCGAGCTGGCGATCGATTTCGTCGGCGTCGACCCCATCGATGCGCCTGGTGCCCATCCAGCCGACTGCGCACTACAGCATGGGCGGCATCCCCACCGACGTCGATTGCCGGGTGATCGCCGATGCCGAGGGCACGCCGGTGATCGGATTCTATGCCGCAGGCGAAGTGGCCTGTGTCAGCGTGCACGGGGCCAATCGCCTGGGCACAAACAGCCTGCTCGAAGCCTCGGTCTTTGGCCGCCGCGCCGGCTACGCCATCGCCGATTTCGTCAATAGTGGAGCGAAGCTCCAACCGGTTTCGGGAGACCCGGCGGAGCGCAATCGCCAGCGGGTGCAGCGGTTGATGGACAATCCCGGCAAGGAGAATGTCGAGGATATCGCCCAGGAATTGAAGACGACGATGACCGACAATTGCGGCATTTATCGTTCCGAACAAGGCCTGGAGCAGGCGTTGCAGGATGTGAAAGCGCTGCAGAAACGCTTCCAAAATGCCGGGGTCAGGGACAAGAGCAGTCGTTTTAACACCGACCTGCTGGCGGCTTTCGAAGCGGAACATCTCTTGAATTTCAGCGAAATCATCGTCGTGGGCGCTCTCAATCGCACCGAAAGCCGGGGCGCACATTCCCGCACGGATTACCCCAAACGGGATGATGAGGATTGGCTGAAGCACACCGTCGCTCACAAAGGCGGCGAAGGCGAGCCTGTGATCAGCTATCAGGAAGTCAACATCGATTGGGAGAAATATCCGCCGCAGGAACGGAAGTATTGACGTGTTGCGTGGTTCGTGTTCCGTTTGCATTCACGCAATACGCACCACGAACCATGTACCATGTTTCTCGACTCCGAAGGAGTTTTGAATATGTCTACAAATGGCAATAAACGCACTGTCACCGTCCGCATCCAGCGCTATAATCCCGACGTGGACAAAAAGCCCTACATGCAGGACTTCCAGGTGGAAATGACGCCGGACACAACGGTCCTGGATGCCCTGCAGGAAATCAAAACCCATCAGGATGGCAGCGTCACCTTCCGAAAATCATGCCGCCATGCCATCTGCGGCAGTTGCGCCATGAACGTCAATGGTCGTAACACGCTGGCCTGCAATACGCCCATGCGCAGCGAGGTGAATAAAAAGGGGGAAGTGAATATCGGGCCGCTCCCTTATCTGCCGATCATCAAAGACATGGTGGTGGATCGCTCCAGCTTCTGGGAGCAGTACTTGCGGGTGAAACCCTGGCTCGTGCCTCCGGCCCAGGTGCCTGAAAAGGAGTTCCGCGTGAGCCCGGCCGAGGTCAAGGCGCTCCACGATGCTGAGACCTGCATCATGTGCGGGGCCTGCTATTCCTCCTGCCAGGTTATCGCCCTGAACAAAAAATACATCGGCCCGCACGCCCTGTTGAAATCCTTCCTGCGGGTGCTGGACCCGCGCGACACCATCCCCGCCGAACGTCTGGCCGACCTCACAAGGGCGACGGCGTCTATCGCTGCCACACCATCTTCAATTGCATCGATGCCTGTCCCAAGAAACTGAACCCCACCGAGGCCATCGAAACCCTGCGCAAACTGGCCCAGCGACGACTCAAATACGAGGAAGAACGCCAGGAGCGCCAGAAAACGCTGGATGAGCCGGTTGCGTGAAACGTAAAACGTGAAGCGTGATCTTTTCGAGAAATGTCCTCACGTTTCACGCATCACGTTTCACGAGCCCTACGTCCATCTTCCTCTTACCTATTCACAACAGCTTCCGCAACAAAAGGAGCGATTTATGTATACCTCAACCGGCTTTATCAGCTTCATCCTCCGCCGCCTCACGGGCGTGGTGCTGGTGCTCTACCTGTTTTTGCACATGTGGGTGATTGGCTCGGCTATGTCGGGTCCGGAAACCTTCAATGCTCGCTTGAACTTTGTGCAAACGCCGATTTTCAAGATTTTGGAAATCGGATTGCTGGCCGCCGTCGTCTACCATGCCTTCGACGGCTTGCGCCTGCTAATCGTCCACTATTTCAACGTGACCGAATATCGCAAGAGCCTGTTTTATGCAGCCTTTGGCGTCGCTGCCATCCTCACCATTGCTGGCGGCATACCGATTTTGATTTTCATGATCAACGGTTGATGTCATTCCGACAAAGCAACTGATACTTGTGAACAACAAGCCCCACATGTCTTTCCGAGCGCAGCGAGGAATCCCAACGGTGGTTCTTTGCGCAGAGGGTGAGCGCAGCCGATTTCTCTTCCCTCCGGTCATCGGAATGACACATACGGCAAGTCCTTGAACTGTACTGAACCCAACCTGTTTATCTGGCTCCATCCGGAGGTTCTAATGCGAATTTTTCAACTGCAGCGATTCAGCGCCATTGCCCTGCTGATTTTTCTGACTATCCATATGATCGTGGTCCATTACCCGCCCTTCCACATCGACTTCAGCATCATTTTGACCCGGATGCAGAACCCGGTGTGGAAAGTGATCGACATCCTCTTCCTGCTCTCGGTGCTCGTCCACGCCCTCACCGGCGCTTACATGGTAATCACCGATTTCGAAAGCGCCTTCAATTACCGGAAAGCCTTCGCCTGGACCGCTGTGGTCGTCGGCGTGCTGGCCTTCTTCTATGGCTCAGCCACCATCTGGGCCTTCCAGCCACCTGTCTGACAAGGAGACAGTCATGCGAAAAGTTCGTTGGGGCATCCTCAGCACAGCCAAAATCGGCACGGAAAAGGTCATTCCCGCCATGCAGCAGGGCGAATACAGCGAGATCGTCGGCATCGCCTCGCGCAACCTGGAGACCGCACAGGCTGCCGCCGAACGCCTGGGCATTCCCAAAGCTTACGGCTCTTACGAGGCGCTGCTGGCCGATCCCGAAATCGACGCCATCTACAATCCGCTGCCCAATCACCTGCACGTGCCCTGGTCGGTAAAAGCGATCGAGGCCGGGAAACACGTGCTGTGCGAGAAACCGATCGCCCTGACCGCAGCGGAGGGCCAAATCCTGGTCGATGCCGCCCGCGCCCACCCTGACCTGAAGGTGATGGAAGCCTTCATGTATCGTCATCACCCCCAATGGGTAAAAGCAAAAGAATTAGTCAAGAACGGCGCTATCGGCAAATTGACGTACCATCCACACCTTTTTTTCCTATTTCAACGACGATCCCTATAACATCCGCAACATGGCCGATATCGGCGGCGGCGGGCTGATGGATATCGGTTGCTATGCCATCTCGGTGGCGCGATTCATCTTCGATGAAGAGCCATCACGGGTGGTGGGGACCATCGACTACGACCCGGTGATGAAAACCGACCGGCTGGCTTCAGCGATGATGGCTTTCGCCGCCGGCACAGCCACCTTCACCTGCTCGACCCAACTTGTCCCTTACCAGCGCGTGAATATCTACGGCACAACCGGCCGCATCGAGATCGAAATCCCCTTCAACGCGCCGCCCGACGCACCCTGCAAAATCTGGCTGCAATCAGGTGATGCCATCGAAGAGATCGTCTTCGACATTGTCGATCAATACACCATCCAGGGCGACCTGTTCTCCCTGGCGATCCTCGACGATCTCCCCGTCCCCACCCCCATCGAAGACGCCGTGGCCAACATGCAGGTGATCGAGGCCATTTTCAGGAGTGACGAGAGTGGCGATTGGGAGGTAGTTGCCCACTAGTCTGGAATAATCCGCAGAAATGGAAAGATATTGGTTCGCCAGGCAGGATTAATGACCAGTTTTCCGATTAAAAAAATGTTGGGCGGTAAGGTTTAGGTAAGCCAATGAAAATAGACTTTGCAATTGAAGTGTCAGGCGAACCAGACGAAGTGTTTCCCTGGATAGACAATCCAGAAAAAGCAATGCTTTGGCAAAAAGGTGTCAAAAAAGGAGAAATCATAAAAGAAACTCCTGAAAAAATCGGCACAACTTTTATTGAAGAGATGGAAGATGGCGGAAGTAGTTTGGTAATGCATGGAGTTATTACTGGTTATGTTAAAAACCAAATGATTACTTTTCAACTTGAAAGCAAAATTCATAAACTTGATGTCTGTTATTCAATTACAGGGAAAGATGGCAAATCTCTAATAATGGCAGAATCGAATATTCACTGGAAATTTCCAATGAATATAATGAGTATTATTTTAGGGCGTAAGATAAAGGAAGGTATTTTGAAGCAAACCGAATCGGAATTCGCAGAACTGAAAAGACTTTGTGAAGAAGAAAAAATAAAGAAAGAGTTTGCAAGGTAAAAACCATAGTTCAAAAGCGTCTTGCAAAAACCGCCCAACAAAGCGTGCACCCGACAAGTGGGATTCTGCGGCCTTTTTCAGTAATTTTCTCGCTTCGCGTTTTTTTGCTCTCAAAGTGAATCCACGCCCGCCCACTTGCGGGTAACGCAAATCGTTGGGCAGCGCACTTATTCGAACAAATGCTTTGGGATAAAACTCGGTTAAAAGGAGATAAGTATGTCCAGTCTGCGTTTATGGGTAAGCTTGGGTATATTGGTTCTGCTGTTAACAGCCTGCACTACACAATACCCGGAAACATGCCCATCCAGTACCCCCGTCGGGTTGGTAAATGCCAACGTAATCGCCGGTGATGACAGTCTGCCCTTCCGTTTTCCTCTCGACGATTCACCCATTGATAAAAATCTTTACTTTGGTTGGTTTGGCGTTTCCAATGAATGTACACCAGATATCGTAGACTGTTACGAATTTCCTGAACGCAAATTTCACGCCGCGGAGGACTACAAACGCCCGGCAGGGACACCCGTTTATGCGATGGCGGACGGGATGATAAGTTATTCAGGACGGGCAGGTGGATATGGATGGTTGATCCTCATCGACCATCCACAAACAAACTTATACTCGCTGTATGGCCACCTTAGTCCAAGCCGCTGGAAGTTGAAGGCTGGCATGGAGGTAGAGCGAGGAGATTTGATTGCCTATCTGGGCGACTCTGATGAGAACGGTGGTAGTAAGGAGCAGCCACTTGATACACACCTCCACTTTGGAATTCGCGCTGGTCAAACCGCAGATTATCCTGCCAAAGGTGAGTGGCGTTACATGGGCGGGTGGATCAAGCTTTGTCCCCAAGATGTGGGCTGGCTGCAACCCTCATTAGTCATCACCAGTCAAGAAATCCCGGCTGGAGGATATCCACAACCAAAAGTGGGCTTCTTGATCCTTTGGGGATTGGATCTTCTCTTTACCAGCCTTTACACGATTGGTAGCGTACTTTTTATCGTTACTAACCGGAAGAAGTCCCGCTTTTTATTGCTGCTTCCGGGCTTCATTGCTATTGTGGCCGGGATTGTGCTTCATAACAACGGATTAATGAAGAGCTACATGTTGCTGGTAATTGGGATTCTGATTCTGGCTATTGGAATCTATTATTTCATCCGACGACCCATTCCACAGCAACAGGATCGGTCGCAGACATCATGATCGAAAAGCAACTGAATAATAGGATTGTTATTCAGGAAACGTGCAGCCCAACCCCGCGTTAACGCTGACCCGGCTATCGCTATGCTCCCGCCTGCGTGAGGGCGCGGCCAAAATGCCTTGCCTAGCAGGGGTGCTGGTCGAAAATCGCCGGGCAGGTTACGCCCTTGTTAGCCGCTGCGAGGTACTCGTCAACAAGCGACAATCCAGCGGAACGCACAACTCGGAGTAAACTCGCATGGGACTTCTAACCTTCAGCCTCAATGTCACCCTGGACGGCTGCGTCGACCACCAGGAGGGAATCGCCGACGACGAGACACACGCTTTCTTCACCCGCCTTATGGACGAGGGCGGGGCGATGCTTTGGGGCCGCGTCACCTACGAAATGATGGAGAGCTACTGGCCGGCGGTCGCTCGCGGCGACGAGGAGGCACCGCCGGCGATACGCGAGTGGGCGGTCAAGCTGGAGGCCAAGCCGAAGTACGTGGTGTCGTCGACAAGAACGGACTTCCCGTGGACCAACAGCCACCACATCGCCGGCGACTTGCGCACGAGCGTGCAGAAACTCAAGGATGCGACCCCTGCTGGCGTGCTCCTCGGTAGCGGCAAGCTCGCGACCGAGCTGGACCGGCTGGATCTGATCGACGAGTACAAGTTCCTCGTCCACCCCAGGATCGCCGGTCACGGCCCGACCCTTTACCAGAGCGGGCTACCCAGCACGCGACGGCTCGAGCTGGTCTCGTCGACGCCGCTCCGCAACGGCGCAGTCGCTATGCACTACCGGCGCGTGCGCGGCTAACAACGGGTTTCAGCGGACCGTCAGCTGAAACCGAGCGTTAGCAGGCAGACTCGCAAATAGATGCTAACCGCAATTGGCTGGCGGCGCCTACTTGCTCCTTCAATTTCATAAACCCCTGTTACCTTCTTATTTCATAGGGAAGCATCAGCCTCTATCCCCAAGCGAGCGACACAATTATCTTACCGGCGAAGTGCTCCGCAGCTTAGTGCGGTTTACCAACACCAATGTCTTGACTCCGGCCTTTTGTGCTATCTCGCCCGCTTGCTGGAATACTCCGCAGAAATGGAAAGAGCGGGGTTTGTCAGGTACAATCAGTGACCGGTTTTCCAACTCAAAGCTACGGAGGTCACAAATGGCGATAACAATAGAGACAATCAAACGGGTTCCTGAGCAAACAATCAGGGAACTGCTGCAATTTCCAACGACGATTTTGTCGGATGCGATGGAGAAATGCCAGACCATGCACGCCGAAATCAAACCGGTCTATCCAATCAAGAGGATTGCCGGTTCAGCAATCACCGCAAGAAGCATCGTGGCCGATTACCTGACGCCAGTGGCGGCCATTGACTATGCTCTGCCCGGCGATGTCATCGTCATTGATGTGAGGGGATACAAGGATGCTGCGATCTGGGGTGAACTGGCGGCAAAATCATGCAAACTCAGGGGCATAACGGCTGTGATTATCGATGGGGCCGTGCGCGATTTAGATGGGATCATAGAATTGCAGGTTCCGCACTTTGCCCGCGCCGTTACCCCCAACGCCGGTGATTGCAGCGTACGCGGCGATATCAACATCCCAGTCCAGTGCGGTGGCGTGGTTGTGAATCCTGGTGACATTATCGTGGCTGACAACGATGGTGTTGTGGTCGTGCCCAAAGCCAATGTGCAAAAGATTATCGCAAAGGCCAGGAAACAGGTGCAGGCCGAACAGCAGCTTACTTATCTGATGGAAAACGAAGGTTTAAGCTGTTTTCAGGCGCTGACACGCGTGGTTGGCGAAATCACACCCACCCTGGGCGGAGACGGAGAGATCGAGATCTTCTAGCGCAAAACAATCTCAAAAATCGGCAAGGAGTGATTGCATGGCAGGCGAGACAGACCTCAACAAGTTGCTGGCATCATTGGCGCCTCAACTGATGGATGACGACTACGTGTTTTGCACCATTCCAGATGCCGAATACGGCGACTTTGCGGAACTGTCGCCTCTGGCTTCCTTCCGTGAGGCTGAGGGTTTGACCCTGGTGCTCACCAGGGAAAATGCTGATCAAGCGGATATCAACTACGAATCTATTTTCAAAGGGATCACCCTCAAAGTCCATTCCAGTCTGGACGCAGTGGGATTGACCGCAGCAGTCTCAGGGAAATTGGCGGAAAGGGGTATCAGCGCCAATGTAATTGCCGCTTATTACCACGATCACATCTTTGTACAGGCTGAAAAAGCGGATGTTGCGTTGTCAGCACTTCACGAGCTTAACCGCCGGTGAAGTGCCCGTCGGTTGTCGTATTTTTTATCGATACCCCAACCATCTCACCAATAAATTCCCCCCACGTTGACGGCGTATAGCCGGGAGGCTACAATCATGCTGCAAAACGAGCATTCGTTTGTGTGTGACGGTCGAATATCTACGTAACAACCAACTTCCCCTCGCTGGCAGTCTGATATGCGGAAACTTTTCCACAATTCACCCCTCGTGTGGAGTTGGGCTTGCAGATGATGTGGTTATAAGCAGATGAAAAAAGAATTACAGATCGTTGTAGCGCCCGAGGTCGCGGCGGACATGAACGCATTGCGGGCGAAAGTGGCCCGCAAGTTAGGCGTCGCGGAACAGAAGCTTACGCATGTTGAAATCCTGCGGCGGTCCGTTGATGCTCGCCACAGGCCGATTCGTATGCAGTTGAAGGTCCTTGCCTGCGTGGGTAGCCAGTATGAAGAAACCCCAATCACTCTTCCCGACTACCGGGAGGTCGGCGGGGCAGAGCCGGTCATTATTGTCGGGTCCGGCCCGGCTGGATTGTTTGCGGCCCTCCGCTGTTTGGAACGCGGCTACATGCCCATCGTGTTGGAACGGGGCAAGGATGTCCGGGAACGGATCAAGGATCTGCAGGCCATCAACACAAAGCATGTCGTCAATGAAGACTCCAACTACTGTTTTGGTGAAGGCGGTGCAGGCACCTACTCAGACGGCAAGCTGTATACGCGCTCGAAAAAGCGGGGCGATGTCTCTGCGGTGCTGCAAACCCTGGTTGGCTTCGGCGCCACGCGGCAGATCCTGGTCGACGCGCATCCGCATATCGGTACGAATAAGCTGCCTCCGATCATCAAAGCAATGCGTGAGCGGATCATAGCTCAGGGCGGACAAATTCTTTTCAACACCCGGGTGACCGAATTGCTCATCGCCGATGGCGCCATTCGTGGCGTCAAGACGGCGAATGGCGAACGGTTGAATGCGAATAAGGTGATCCTCGCCACGGGTCACTCTGCCCGCGATATTTTTGAAATGCTGCACAGACAGGGCATCCCCATCGAACTCAAACCGATCGCCGTGGGGGTGCGGGTGGAGCATGCGCAGGGATTGATTGATCAGATCCAGTACAAACTGCCTGATCGCGGGCCCTATCTGCCGCCGGCGTCCTACAATATTGTGAAACAGGTTCAGGGTCGAGGGGTGTATTCGTTCTGTATGTGTCCGGGCGGTGTCATCGCACCCTGTGCAACAGCACCTGGGGAAGTGGTCACCAATGGCTGGTCGTCCTCAGAACGATCCAGATCCACAGCCAACTCGGGCATCGTGGTAGAACTGCGTCCGCAGGATTTCGATCCCTTTGCCGATCGGGGTCCACTGGCAGCGATGGCCTTTCAACAAGCCATCGAACAAACCGCGTGGAAACTGGCTGGGGGAACCCAGGCTGTGCCCGCACAAAGGCTGGGCGACTTCGTTCAGGGTGTTCTCTCTGCCGACTTGCCTAAAACCTCTTATGCCCCGGGCATCACGTCCGTAGAGTTGGACAAGGTCTTGCCGGAGTTTATCTACCGTGTCCTCCAACAAGGTTTTACGGAATTCGGGAAAACCATGCGCGGCTACGTGACCAACGATGCGGTCGTTCACGCACCGGAGACGCGCACGTCATCGCCGGTGCGCATTCCGCGTGATTCTGTAACGCTGGAGCATATCGCAGTCAGAGGCCTTTATCCCTGTGGTGAAGGCGCAGGCTATGCTGGGGGCATTGTTTCCGCAGCCGTAGACGGCTCCAGGTGTGCGGATAAAGCAACAGGGTCAGAGTGAAAACAGTGATGAGGTTGCGCCGTGTTTACGGACACAACTTTTGCCCCCGAATCCTGGCTTACTCTCGACCGTCAATTTCGCACCGACCAGCTCTGCTCGCATGACCATGCCGGGTCCGCAATGATCGGGCGGGAAGGGGTGGGTGGGTAATAAATCGCTTTGTATTGTGGTCAACTGAGGCCGGATTTAATGCGTGCAGTCACAGGCAGGCGTTTCCTTCACGTTGACGACGTATAGCCGGGAGGCTACAATCATGCTACTACCCGAGCATTCAAAACTACTTCCCAAAGTTGAAGGACGGTAAAATGCCAGACGCGATAATGATGTACGGTCACCGAGCTTGCCCGGCTGTTGGACCGATCAAAGGGCTACTGACACAATCAAAGGTCAAGTTTGAGTATGTTGACATTCATAAAGACAGTGCTGCCGCCGCCCATGTTCGCGCTATCAATAACGGTAATGAGAGTGTGCCAACACTTGTCTTTCCCGACGATAGCACGCTGACAGAACCCACGGTTGGAGAACTCAAAGCCAAATTGGAGTCCTTGGGCTACAAAGTTGGCCCTGTCGCCTGGCTGATTGGCAACATCTGGCTCATTTTAATCGCCGTTTTCATTCTGATCGTTGTGCTACGCTTTATTGGAGTATTTTAGAAACGCCGCCCAACAGGACATGCAGGCGATCGGGCTGCGCCTGGCTAATTCGGGTGAGTCGGAATGACCCACCTCGCGACTGATAACCGCCGTTGGGCCGAGAATGACCATCATGCCAGAACAAGAAAAGCAACGACAAGCACTGTATAGCCTTCTTGGGGACCTTCCCCCAAGGGATCGTTTGATTCGCTCGACCGTTGTAGAACAGGGCGAACGTGATGGATATATCCTGGAGAAACTTGTTTTAGACCTCAATGGCATCGAACCCGTACCAGCCTATTTCGTAAAGCCCAGGAACGCCGATCAACGCATACCATGCCTGCTCTACAATCATGCCCACGGAGGGGATTACCTCTTGGGAAAAGATGAATTGCTTCTGGGGCGACAGGAGTTGTATGCGCCACCTTACGCCCAGGCGCTCACCTCCGCAGGATGGGGCGCGTTGTGTTTTGACACCTGGGTTTTCGGCGAACGGCGCGGAAGGTCGGAGTCTGAAGTCTTTAAGGAGATGCTCTGGAAAGGCGAGGTGCTCTGGGGAGCGATGGTATACGACAGCCTGCGCGCCCTGGACTATCTCGTCGCACGCCCCGATGTTGATGGCGAAAGAATCGGAACGATTGGCCTGTCCATGGGAAGCACCATGGCCTGGTGGACTGCCGCGCTGGATACGCGAGTCAAAGTCTGCGTGGACATCTGCTGTCTGACGGACTTTGAAGCCCTGATTGCCTCCAGGGGACTCGATGGGCACGGCATCTACTACTATGTGCCGTCACTTCTCAAGCATTTCACGACTGCGCAGATCAACGCTCTGATTGCCCCGCGGCCGCACTTAAGCCTGGCCGGCAACTATGACCGCCTCACACCTCCTGCCGGACTGGATCGGATTGATGAGGAATTGAGACAGGTCTACGAGACTATGGACGCAGAAGATGCCTGGCAGATGAAGCGCTACGAGACCGGTCATTTTGAAACTGCACTGATGCGGTCGGAAATCATGGCGTTTTTGAAGAAGTGGCTTTAGTGTTTTGCGGATTGTTCTTGAAATGAACCGGCATTTACTTAGCGCTTTGCAACTCATTTGTGGCAGCGCAACAATATGTTGGCCGATTGATATCGGCAAGGAGAAATGAATATGTACCCGATTACAGACCCACAATTGGCGGCTGGATTGGCTGGATTTGAGGCATTGGTTCCGGCGGTCTCAACCTTGATGATATTCCCGCAACACGCCAATTTTTTGATGGCCTGAATGCAGAAATGGCGGCAGAGGCGCCTGAAATCCTCGGTGTCGTGACAAGTGATCACTATGCGCCCGGGCCGGATAGTGCGCCGGATGTGATGGTGCGCATCTATCAGCCTGAATCGCGCCCTGAAACTTTACCTGCACTTCTCTGGATACATGGTGGTGGGTATGTCATCGGCAACGTTCAAGGAGATGACCTGAAGGCGAAAGGCATGGTTCTTGCTTTGAACTGCGTGGTGGCATCAGTCGAATATCGACTCGCTCCGGAGCATCCTTTCCCCGCTCCTCTGGAAGATTGCTATGCAGCGCTCAAGTGGTTGACGGGGAATGCTGACGAGTTCGACATCAATCCGGCGCGAATTGCCATTGGTGGGGCGAGTGCTGGTGGTGGTCTGGCAGCGGGGCTTGGTTTGCTGGCACGGGATCGAGCAGAGGTTGATGTTTGCTACCAACTTCTGATCTACCCGATGATTGACGACTCAAATGTTGAACAGGCGGGGCCAGATGTTCCAGATGCACCCCTCGGACTCGCGCCAATAATTTGGTGGGGTGGCGTTCTTATCTTCAACAAGAACCGGGAAGTGATGGAATATCTCAGCGTATGCTGCGGCATTCCGTGCCGAGAATGTGAGTGGTTTGCCACCGACCTAAAGGCGATCAAAACCATTTTCCGGAGTGTTGAAACCGGAGATTGGGGGTCGATTGAGTAACATATCAGTTGGCCAATCAACAACACTCTGTGTCACACCAGCCTGAAATAATCCGTAGAAATCGTAAATGAAGACTATGAGAGATTCATCATTCTGGAATGTTACTGCTAACCGAGTACTTAGCACATACGCCATCGTGATTTTCGCTGTGCTGTGGATCGGGTTCCTTATCGCCCTAGTCGTGAATCGTGAGTGGCTGGATTTGCTCTGGAAATGGGTTCAAGCGTTGCCCTCAGTGGCGGAGATGATCGTCTGGGTGTTTTTTCTCCCCATCATGGTGGGGCTTTGGATATGGGAATCTTCTTGGCCAAATTTCATACACCTGTTGGCATTCGCCGGGCTCGTAGTCTGGACTCTCTTCGCTGCATCCAGCTTTTTACGACTTGTTCTAGATCTGCTTTCGCTGGCTCTAGCCGTCAGACCAGGTAGTGTGTTTTTAGCACCAACTTGGCTCAGCCATGATTCCACCCCTCGTCATTTGGCCACCTCTGTCGGTTCCGTCAATTCCCAAAGCCCCCGTCACCCACTAAATTTCATCAGGAAGGTCAAATCTGTCACCAGCGAAGGGGACGATGATCTTGCCGGTGAAATGCTCCGCAGCTTCGCTGCGCCAGACTTCCGGGTCACCGGGCAGACGGTGCACCAACGCCAGGGTCCTGACTCCGGCCTTTTGCGCTATCTCGCCCGCTTGCCGGGCGCTGCTGTGCATGAATTGGTGTGCGTGGCCCAGCGTCTCGGAATAGGTGGCTTCGTGCACCAGCAGGTCGGCGTCACGCGCCAGCTCGAGCACGCTGGCGGTGGGAGCGGTATCGCCCGAGTAAACAAAACTGAAGGCCGGACGAGGATTTTCGCCAGTCGTCGCTGCGAAATCGAGACGCAGGGCAAATGCCTGCAAGCCGCCGTGATCCCCAGGAACGATACGAGCGGTGACGCCCTCTAATCCCGGCCAATCGTTTTCTTCCCCCACCAGCAGGTCGTGATACAAAACCTGGCCGGGAATCACAGGCAGGTAGCTCGGGTAAACGACCGCCACCAACTGTCGCCAGGCTTCGAGCACCGGCGGCGCGCCGATGTACACGCGCTGGCGGTGATGGAACAGCAGCATGGGGCTGCCGAGCATGTGATCACCGTGCTGGTGGCTGAGATAAACATGGCTGATCTCGGTTGGGTCCACACCAACCCGGTCGAGTTGCACCTCGAGGGTGGGGCCGGCATCCAACAAGATCGTGGCGTCTCCGTGACGCAACAGCATCGCCGTGTGATCGCCAGCCATTGCCGGAACGATTGCGCCGATGCCTAGAAAAATGAGTTCGGTCATTTGCATGAAAAAGTGCGACGCACCTGCGAGGTGCGTCGCACTTAATTTGCTAAAGTTCGTCCAGCAAACCCACTCGGGCGTTGAACTGGTCAATCAGTTCATCTAGTTCATCGATGTGACCCTTGATGCTGTTCCAGTAGTCATCATCGTACCACTGCGCCTGAATCTCATCGTAGGTTTTGCCCTGCTGTTCAACCCAGGTGAAGTATTTCAAGTTGTGGATGCGTCTGCGGTCAGCGTAGGTCAGTTCCTGCAAGTTGTCGGTGCCAAGGCCCAGCAGGTAGCGGCTGTAACGGGCGGCGGCATCCAGAGGCGTGAATGCGCCTTCTTTTTCCTGGTACTCGGTGATTCGGCTTTCGTACATTTCCATCGAGTCGGTGGCGACGGTCATGACGATGTCGTTTTCGCCCATTTCGTAATACTTAGCCATCTTGATCGCCGCCTGGATGTTGGCGATGCTGGAAATGCCAAGCACGGGCAGTTGCTCCACGAGTTCGGGGGAAACACCCTGTGCGACCAGATATTCCTGCCCGACCGGCTCGTTGAACAACCGCATAATGCCGATGCTGGCATTGTCGTCAACAGCAACGACCATGTCGGTATTCTTGACGTTGTGGATCCAGGGCACGTGCTTGTCGCCGATGCCTTCGATGCGGTGAGCACCGAAGCCGTTTTCCAGCAGCGTGGGGCATTGCAGCGCTTCGCTGGCGGCGATTTTGCTGGTGGGGAACTGGTCTTTCATATAGTCACCAGAGGCCAGGGTGCCGCCGGAGCCGGTGTTCAGGGCCACGCCGCGGTAGGTGTCGTTCTCGCCCATGATCTGGCCGAGCACTTCCATCATGGCCGGGCCGGTGATCTCGTAGTGCCAGAGGTAGTTGCCGAACTCTTCGAACTGGTTGAAGATCGCCAGGTCTTCGCCTGTCGCTCGCAATTCCCAGCATTTGTCGAAGATCTCCTTGACGTTGCTTTCGGAGCCAGGAGTGGCAATGGTTTCGCCGGCGACAGCAGCCAACCAGTCGAAGCGTTCCTGACTCATCTCTTCGGGCAGGATGGCGATCGATTCGCAGCCCAGCAGGTTGGAATCGTAAGCGCCGCCGCGGCAGTAGTTGCCGGTGGAGGGCCACACCGCTTTCTGGGTGGTGGGATCGAACTGGCCAGTGACCAGGCGGGGGACCAGACAGCCGAAGGCTGCGCCGACTTTGTGGGCCCCGGTGGGGAACCACTTGCCGATGATGGTGACGATGCGGGCATCGACTCCGGTCAGTTCCGGAGGCAGTTCCAGGAAATTGACGCCACCGTAACCTCCGCCAGCGGCCACAGGGTCATTGTGCCAGGTGATGCGGAAGAGATTGATGGGGTTGAGGTCCCAAAGGCCGACATCGGCCAACTGTTCCTTGATTTTGTCAGGGATCAGTTCGGGGTTCCTCTGTTGTTTGAAGGTAGGGAGGATGATGTTCTGTTCGCGTGCGCGCTGCACGGCGTTTTCAAGTGCTTGTTCGCTGTGAATCGTTAGATCGATCATAAGGTTAGGGGCGCTTCTGCGCCATTTGGTAGGGGCGACTGGCAGTCGCCCGATTGTGAATTGTAGGGGCGATTGGCAATCGCCCAAAAGGGTGGGCGACCCTTGCGGTCGCCTGGCTGGTTGGGGCGAAAAATCTTTCGCCCTTACGTGGTTGTGGGCGACAGGCCTGTCGCCCCTACGGATTATCGTCCCAATTTCGCCCGGACATCGTCCAGGCTGGGTGCGACGTTATAGGGCTCGGTGCCGACCAGTTTGACTGCGGTCATGGCGCTGGCGACATCCTTGAGACCGTTGCCGGTGTTGATGACAACAATGCGATCATCGGCGGAGACCAGTCCTAGCTCGACCGCTTTGACCAGCCCGGCATAGGCGGTGGCCCCGGCCGGTTCGCCGAAGACGCCGCAGCCGCGCGCCAGAGCGGGAATCGCAACGAGGATTTCGTCATCGCTGACGGTGACATAAGCGCCGTCGGTCTCGGTGACGGCGGCCATCGCTTTGATGCGGTCGCGCGGCAGGCCGGCACTGATGCTGTCGGCCACGGTGTCTGCCGCAATCGGGGCTTTGGTGAGCACATCTTCGCCATTTTCCCAGGCTTCGGCCATGAAGTTGCTGCCGGCAGCCTGCACGCCGATGATGCGCGGCATTTTGCTGATCCAGCCCAGCGCCAGCAGGTCCTTCAGTCCTTTGTGCACGCCGCCGATGATGCAGCCATCGCCAACGCTGACGAAGATGACATCGGGGGCATCCCAGCCAAGCTGCTCGCAAATCTCGAAGCTGACCGTCTTCTTGCCTTCGGACATGTAGGGGTTGAAGCCGGTGTTGCGGTTGTACCAGCCGAATGCGTCCGCCGCTTCCAGACAAAGCTCGAAAGCGTCGTCGTAAGTGCCATCGACCAGCATGACGGTCGAGCCAAAGGTCAACAGTTGGGCGATTTTGGCGGGTGGCGCGCTCTTGGGCACGAAAATGACATTCGGCTGCTCGACGCTGGCGCATAGTCCGCTCAATGCAGCGGCGGCATTGCCGGTGCTGGCGGTGGTGATAATCTCGGCTCCCTTTTCCTGGGCCTTGACCACGGCGATAGCGCTGGCACGGTCTTTGAACGAAGCGGTCGGGTTCCGACCATCGTCCTTCACCCAGACGGATTTCAGGCCCAGGCTTTCTGCCAGACGAGGCGCTTCGTATAGAGGCGTGCAGCCGACAGCCAGGGGCGGGACCGGTGAATCGGGCTCGATCGGCAACAATGGTCGGTAGCGCCAGATGGTGTAATCCTTGTTGTCTTGCAGTGATGCCGGGCTGATGTTTTCGGCAATGACATCGTAGTCGTAGACGACATTGACGATGCCTTCGTTGCCGTGATCCGGACAAACGTAATCGATCTCGTCGGGCTGATACGTTTTGCCGCAGATGACGCATTGCAGGTATTTTACGTGGTTCATAAGGCTCTCGTGTTGCGTGCTGCGTGGTTCGTGAGCCGTCAATCAACGGAACACGTAACACGCACTACGTCAGAG
>CAVOYG010000007.1:0-16968 GCA_963700615.1 uncultured Chloroflexia bacterium
TGCTGCTGGCAGGAGCGTGGATCGTCGTTGACAGGAAAAAGAGGGCATGATTGAAGTGACTCTCAAAACGTTGTGTACACAGTTGACGCAGTGGTAACAATGTGATAAATTAGATGCACACCAACCAGCGAGGACCTTCGATCATGACCATTCGTATGGGCGCTCGAGAAGCGCGCAACGACTTTTCCGACCTTATCGGTCGTGTGCATTACGGCGGTGACACTGTTATCCTGGAACGAAATGGGAAACCCATGGTGGCAATGGTGCCGGTAGAGTTCTATGAGCGCTATCTGGCTGAAAGGACTGATCGATTTCAGGCATTTGAGACATTGCGGGAATCGATCCCTCAGTATTCCGTTGAGGAAGTTGAGCAAGACATTGCCGAAGCCATCGCTGCTGTGCGCTTGGGCCAGGATACGGAAGAAGCGTAATGCTTCGTGTTCTTTCTGTGATACGAACATCTTTATTAGTGCAACCTTGGCTCCGTCGGGATTGCCCGCTGCTGCGCTGACAGCTTGGCGTGACAACCAATTTGTGCTGTTGGCATGCCCTGCACTTGTGGCCGAGATTCGCCACACTTTTGGCTATGCACGCATTCGCCGGAAATATACCATCACAGACGAGATTGTCGAAGCGCTGGTGGCGTTGCTTGAGAACGATGCAGTCATGTTGCAGGGCGGTGTAGCGATCGAAAACGTGATTCCCGCTGATCCCAGCGATGAAGCAATCCTTTCGTGCGCAGTGAACGGCCATGCAGACCTGATTGTCAGCGGCGACAGACACCTGCTTGACCTTATCGAATTTCGGGGGATTCCCATCGTTACCGTACGGACGTTTCTGGAGCGCCTGGAACCAGGTTTCTAAATCGGCCTCGCCACGGATAAACAAGGATCGTTTTATGCCCGACCACCCTACCCAACTCCCCCAACACGGCCAAAACAAGGACGCTCTCCTGTCCCGGATGCAGCAGGCCCGCAACCAGGACGTTGACTGGCAACAAGGCAAAGCCTTCAGTCTGGTGTTTCAGGCGGGCGAGGATGTGGCGGAGGTCTCGAAAGCGGCCTATGCGATGTATTTCTCGGAGAATGGCCTCAATCCGGGCGCATTCCCCAGCCTGCGTCGCTTCGAGACCGAGGTGATCGGCATGGCGGCGGAACTGCTGGGCGGCGATGGGCAAGTGGCCGGGAACATGACCTCCGGCGGCACCGAGAGCATCCTGATGACCGTGTTCACGGCCACGAGAATGGGCCAGAGCCAACCGACCCGCCATCACCGCGCCGGAAATCGTGCTGCCCCTCAGCGGCCATCCCGCCTTCGAGAAAGCCGCCCACTACTTCGATGTGAACCATCGTTCACACGCCGGTCGGTGCGGATTTCCGGGCCGATGTGGAGGCCATGCGCGCTGCCATCACCCCCAACACGATCATGCTGGTCGGCTCAGCGCCCAGCTATCCCCAGGGCGTGGTCGATCCCATCAGCGAGATCGCCGCTCTGGCAGCGGAGCACGGCCTGCTCTGCCATGTCGATGCCTGCGTGGGCGGCTTCATGCTGCCCTTCGTGCGCAAACTCGGCTATCCTATCCCGCCCTTTGATTTCTCCGTCCCCGGCGTCACCTCTATCTCGGCCGACCTGCACAAGTACGGCTACACGGCCAAAGGCGCATCGCTGATCCTGTACCGGGACAAGGCGCTGCGCCGCCACCAGATGTTCGCCTACACCGACTGGCCCGGCGGCATCTACGCCTCGCCGACGATGGCCGGCACGAGACCCGGCGGAGCCATCGCCTCGGCCTGGGCGGTGATGAACTACCTGGGCGAGGACGGCTACCTGCGCATCGCTGACATCGTCATGCAGACCGTTGCAAAGCTGCGACAAGGCATCGCCGCCATCGACGGCGTGCACATCCTCGGCGACCCCGACATGAGCGTCATGGCCCTCGGCTCCGACTCGCTGGATATCTACCAGATCGGCGACGAAATGACGGTGCGGGGCTGGCATCTCGACCGCCAGCAATTCCCGCCCAGTCTGCATCTCACGATCCATGCTGGTCATGCTCCTGTAGCCGACCAGTTTTTGGATGATCTGGCAAGCAGCGTCGCTCAGGTACGCAAACCGACCCCCCGGCGGCTGGGCACGAACTTCCTGATGTGGCTGGTCGGCATCCTCACGGCGATCTTGCCGGAAAGCTGGTTGAGCTGGATCGTCGACCGGGCTTCAGGCATGCTGGCGGGGGGCGGCGGAGCGCTGCCCGAACGCTCGGCTGCCATGTACGGGATGATGGGCTCGCTGCCCAACCGGGGCGATTTGCAAGAGCTGGTGCTCGATCTGGTGGAAGGGTTTACGGAACCACCTGACAACAAGGGTCAGTAGAAAACTACTCTTCCGAAATCGACACCACAAAACATGCCACCGCCAGCACCAGGGTCATGGGCGTAAACAGCAGTTTCTCGTTCAGACTCAGAGAAGTGAGATTGCCCAGGGTGTTCAGCACCATGAAGGCGGTGATCAACCATGCCAGCACCTTGATGATCGTCGAAGGTGGTGTGTTCCCGGCCAGGCTGGCACGGCGGCGGATAATGTAGGCGAAGACCAGCAACAATGACGCAGATACCAGGCTGGCAATCTGCAAACTGTCGGTGAGTTGAGACTGCCGCCCACCCCACGCCATCGTGATTGGAATGACGCCTAAAGCGATGAGCACCTGCATGAGAGAGGCCACAGCAAACAAGGCAGTGGCGATTTGCGCTGCGGCTTGCGTTGCTTCGGGTTTTCGAATGGATGACATGGAATTGTTCTCCTAAAACACGAGTTCGTAGTAGGCGCTTGAGCGCCGTCGTAAACGGCGATGAATCGCCTACTACAAACCTCTCTACCATTTTGCCTGATGCTCTTCCGCCCAACCGACGAGGTTCTCGATGTGGATGGCTTCGCCATCGTCGGCGATGACCGTGCCCTGATAACGCCCGAACATCTGGTGCACTTCTGACTGAATCACTTGGAGATTGGTCTGCGCTATCCGCTCCAAAAAAGGCGTGAATTGCAGTTGCACGCGTCCATCGGGTGCGGTCATCATCCACGGCCGTTTGTAGTCCCGGTTGTCGTAGGCGAACTCGATGTCACTGAATTTGTGGATACGTCCATCCAGCAGCAGTGTGTTTTCGGTGGCAGCCGAGGTGTCGCCAAAGCCAAAACCCATGTTCAGGCCCACGCTGCGGCCATCGACCAGGAAGCCGGAGGCGCTGGCCCACACCCAGAAGGAATTGCGCTCCCACACGCCCCGGCCCCAATCCAGATTGCCCAAACAGGTGTCTGAATCCAACCGGATGGTCTGCTCCCCGACCTGGATGCTGCCTGAAGCCGGCATGCAATTGATCTTGCGATTGTAGTAGAAGCGCTTGTCGCCGATGGGGATGACGATAACGGTCGATTCATGCTCAGGCGGCAGAGCGAGATCGATGGTCGCAGAAAGAGCTTTGCCGCCAAAGTCCGGCCAGACAACTTCGATGTGCCGACCATCCTGCTGGTGCTCGAAGGCCACCTGCACCCGACCATTGTCGAAACGGCTATCCCCCTCCGTGCTGTTACGAGGCAGCTCCACGCCCCGGCTCAGGGGAATCGTGAGCGTTTCCTCGTGGTGAGTACCCTTGTCGAAATCCACAACATAGACGAACGCCTGCCCGGCATAGCCCAGATCGGCCAGTGTGATGGAGAAATAGTATTCGGGTGTGGTGACGCCGTAATAATCCCAGCGCTTGATGCGGAACCGTTGCAGGAATTTCGTGCGGTAAAAGGATGCATCTTCCAAATTACAATCGAGCAACGGCTGTCTGGCCCAGCCTACCTGCTGCAAGTCGCCGTTCGTGGTTAGTAACGGGGAGGGTGTGGTGATTTCGTGTTGTGCAGACATGTTGTTTATACGTACTCTATACGATTCCGCATGTCGTCTTGATCAGCTACGGTGTTGAGCAATTCCAGAAACCGAACCCATTGTCCGATGCCGTGTTTGTGTTGCTGCCCGAAAACGATTCCCGCATGGTCTATTCCCATTGCAGCCATTTCGACAAAATCGGCATCATGAGTGCATAGCACGTAAGCCATCGCAGTAGCGCGTTGCAGATGATTGATGTCGGAGTCGCCAAGAACGCCTAAATCTCGGGCGGTTACAGCATCGATCCCGCGGCGATGCAGTTGATCTGCAACAGCAATGGGAACATTTTCATCCAGATAAAAGCGAAGCTTTGCCACCGATGCGCTGTTCCTTTAACTGTTCTGCATGAAGAATCTGATTCTTGATTTGGAGGTCCAGTTCGTCTTTATGGCCATAGTAGTAGGCTAACGCTGCGTAAGTTTGCGGCAGGGTTAGCCCATACCAGTCTGCAACGCCATCAGCATCCAACCCATGATAGAGCTTGGCGATAACTACGTCGTTTACCGTAACGGACGTTCCAAGAATGTAGGGACGTCCGTTACGTAAATCTGGATTCACTGCGATTAAATCGATAGCTTGAATGGTGTCCATGGACAATTGACCTCGGAGCTTCTATCTGGAAGCAGGCTGTTGCTATTTTAGCACAGATGGAATGTGCGCTGAAGTGCATGTCTCTTTGTTCATGACGGCATCACCGCTCCCGAAAGCTCGCGTCCGCCGGTCATGTTGATGGCCTGGCCGGTGATAAAGCTGGCTTCGCCAGATACGAGATAAGCGACCAGTCCCGCCACATCTTCCGGGATGCCCAACCGGCCCACCGGGATTTGCGCCACAGCATCGCTGGACACATCATCCAGGGGTCTGCCCCGCACCAGCGACTCCAGTTGCAGTCCCCATTGTTTGAAGGATGTGTCGATGTCGCCCGGCAGGATGGCGTTGACGGTGATCCCCATGGTCGCCACTTCCTGAGCCAGGGATTGCGTGAGGGCGATAACGGCGGCCTTGCTGGCAGCATAGGACGACAGGAAGGGTTTAGGACGAATGGCGGCCAACGACGACATGTTGATGATGCGTCCGTTGCCGTGCTGACTTGCCGTCTGCATCAGCAGGGGAAGCGCCACCTGGCAGCAGATGAACACGCCCGTGGCGTTGACCTCCAGCGTCTTGCGCCAGGCTTGTTCCTGCATCTGCACCACCGGCGAAGGGCCGAACACGACCCCGGCGTTGTTCACGAGGATGTCCAGACGCCCGAATGCGTCCTGCGTTTGCTTGACCATTTCCTCCACCGCCGCCCGGTCGGTCACATCCACCTTGACCGGCAGCGCCTTCACGCCGACCGCTTCGATCATCCCGGCCACTTCCTGTAGTTCCTCCCACTGGCCTGCGCCCGGACCGACCATGTTCGCCGGTGGCGGCGCGCACAAATCCCCTACGACCACATTGATTCCTGCCTTCGCCAGACGCATGGCGATAGCTGCCCCGATGCCATTTTTCCGCCCCGCCCCGGTGATGATGGCGACTTTGCCTGTTGATTGGTTCATTGTTAGCCTCATTGAAAAGAAATGAGGATCAAAGATCAATGACTAAAGATTAAGGACTGCATCACGAATTTAATCTTTGATCTTCAATCTTTGATCCTTATGTTGTTAATCCTCCGCCCGATAGACCATCGAACCAAATGCCAGCGCGCCGGGCGGGGCCAGGTTGGCGGTCTGGTCGACCATCACCTGGATGAGCGAAGGCTGGCCGGAATCCCGTGAGCGTTCGAGGGCGGGAACCAACTGGTCGATTTCAGTCACGTATTCGCTGTGCCAGCCAAAAGCCTCGGCCACCTTATCGTAGCGGGTGTCGGCGTAGATTTCGGTTTCGACGAAAGCGCCGACCTGGCCCAAAATCTGTGATGAGCGCTCCATGCCCCAGCCCTGATCGCAGGCGACGATCACGTTAATGTCGATGTTGTGACGGCGGGCGGTTTCCATCTCCTGGATGTTGAAGCCCAGCGCGCCGTCGCCGGTGATGAGATACACATCTCGATCCGGGTTGGCGAGCTTCGCTCCGATGGCGTAGGGAATGCCCGTGCCCAGGTGTCCGAATTTGGCGGTGTACAGGTAGCTGTGCGGCTCGTAAATGGGATTGTAGTTGGCGCACCACAGGCTGGTGTTGCCGCCGTCCTGCGCCATGATGGCGTCACGAGGGAAGAAGTTGCGCACGGTATTGATCATGCGACCCGAATTGATCTTGCCGGAACCATAATCCATCGCCAGTTCCAGCTCGGTGCGCCATTCTGCCGTCAGTTCGGCATAGCGCTCGAAGCCCTCGTGGGGCGCTCTGGCGTCGGTTTTGGCTTTTACAGCATCCAGCAGGGCGCTGAGCACTGCTTTGGCATCGCCGAGGATCGCCAGATCCACCGGGCGGTTGAGGCCGATGGCGGTCGGGTCCACATCGATTTGGATTGTGCTTTGCTCGCTGGCGTCGCCCCACACCGGTTCTTTGCCCCAGCCATCCAACTCGCCCAACCGTCCGCCTACCACCAGATTCACATCCGCATCTGCGCGGACCATTTCCAAGGCTTCCCGATTGAGTGGTGCAAAATAGCGGGGATGGTCTTCGGGCACAATGCCCCGCGCCGCCAGGGATGTGGTGAAGCCAGCGCCGAGGTATTCGCCCAGAGCCATGAATTCCTCCCAGGCTCCTGACCAACTGACGCCGCTGCCAGCGTGCAGCATGGGGCGTTCAGACTGCACAAGCATTTCGGCTGCCTGCTCGATTTTTCCTGGATCACCAACACCGATATTCGTCACCCGATACTGTTCCGGCGACCAGATGTCGACCATGTCCTCATCGATGGTGCTGCGGATGATATCTTCAGGGATTTCGAGATAGACAGGGCCCGGACGTCCGCTCAGCGCCTGTCTGAAGGCCTGGCGGACGAGTTCGGGCATGCGGCGCAGGTCCCGCACGCTGCCCTGCCACTTGGTGACCGGCTGGTAGAGCGTCATCAGGTCGAGCACCTGGAAAGCGCCGCCCCGGTCGGGATAAATGATGTTGCGGCGTCGCTGGCCCGTGATGGCGATGAGGGGCGTGCCTTCGGCGTAAGCCACGGCCACGCCCGACACCATGTTCGCTGCGCCCGGCCCGATGCCGCCCATGACGACGCCCGCTTCACCACGGATACGTGACCAGGCCTCGGCCATGTGTGCGGAAGCCGCCTCGTGGCGAGGGCAGATGTAGTCCATTTCGTAGTCGCCTAGCTTCGCTAGCCAGGTATTGAAACTGCCGTCCAGCACGCCGAAGATCATGCTCATGCCTTCGGCTTTCAAACATTTGAGGAGGAGTTCTCCTCCGGTGATTTGGGTCATTGGTGGACTCTCTCTTGTTGAGGTTGATTTTGGGAGATCAAATTTGGAGATTGTAACCTTCAAGATTAAGGATTAAAGACTAAAGTTTTTGACAATGACTTGAGTATGGACTACGAAAACCGACGTCAAAATCGCACTTGGTGACCAATCTTTTATCTTCAATCTTTAGTCATTAATTTGTATCCACCGCCGCTTCCTTCGCCTTCGTTTCATTCACAAACTGCAACAGGACGAGGCCAACGATGAGAAATGCGGCGATGGAGAGGGCGGCGATGCGGTGTCCGGACTGTTCGGCGAGTTCGGTTGCCTGTCCTTGATTCATGTACAAGGCCGTGGCTGCCGCCGCCAGCCAGCCGAACACAGCCGGGCCGATGAAGGAGGATGTGCGCCCGGTCAGGGCGAAGAAGCCGTAGAATTCGGCGCTTTTGCCGGCAGGGCTGAAAGTCCCGACCATGGTGCGGCTCACCGACTGGATGCCCGCCATGGCGAATCCGGCAATCGAGCCGACGATGAAGTATTCGAACACGCTTTGCGCGAAAAACAGGAAAATGACATCGAGGATCATGATCACGAGGCTGATGTTGAGGGCGGTCTTGCCGCCAAGTTTATCCTGAAGCACGCCAAAAAGATAAGCCCCGATCACATTGGCGATCTGCACGAGGATCATGAGGACAATGAGTTGTTGCTGGTCCAGCCCGAACAGGACGCCGCCGAGGATAGCGGCGAAATCCAGGGCCATGATCACGCCATCGTTGTAAATCAGGAAGGCAATCATGAATTTGATGAATTCGCCGAAACCACGTGTGGAGCGGATGGTCTCTTTGAGTTGCTTGATGGCGATACTCCAGTAGTTTTCGCCTGGCGGCAGCGAACGGCGCTGCGCTTTCTCCGGCAGCCAGAGGAACAGAGGGATTGAGGAGAGCGCAAAGAATACCGCCGTAATTATGAAGGATGTTCGCACCATGAGATTGCTGCTGTCGGTGGCGAGGATCAGCACCAGGACGATGAGCAGGCAGACGACCCCGCCCGCCGAGCCGATGGCCCAACCAATGCCGGCGACCCGGCCCATCTCATCCTGTGTGGCGATTTCGGGCAGGAAGCCGTTGTAGTAGACCTGGGCCGCACGATAGCCGATTTCGGCCAGGATGAAGAAGATCATGCCCAAGGCCACCCGCCCCTCCATCACAAAAAACAGCATGGCGGTGAAGATCACAGTCTGAACGGTGAAAAAAAGCAAGAATCGCTTCTTTGCGCCCGAATAGTCGGCGATGGCCCCGAGGAAGGGCGCTGTCACGGCCACGATCAGCATGGCGATGAACACGGCATATCCCCACAACCTGGTGCCCTCCGAGCCGCCCACGACCGAGCCCTGAAAGTAGGCCGAGTAGATGGCAAGCAGCACCACGGCGGCATAGGCCGAGTTGCCGAAATCGTACATGTACCAGGCGATGCGTTCTTTGCGTGTAGATTTAGGTGCTGCGACGGTGGCGCTCATGGTGTTTCTCCTTGGGCAAGTAACGTTGGTGATGATTGGGATTAATGATTAATGATTAAGGTCCACTCCACATGGTGACTGTCAATCTCAATCATCGATCTTGATCCTTTTACCGCATTTCAAATGCCACTTTGATACTCCGCTGATTCCGTTTGTCAATCGCTGTGGCGAAGGCTTGCCGGTAGTCGTCGAGCGGGAAACGGTGGGTGAGAAGGGAATCTGTACGGATTTTGCCATCCGCCATCCAGCGCAGCGCCAGGTCGAAGGTGGAGATGGCTTCGCCATGCCAGTCGACAATATCGTGCCCGACAGCGCCAAGGAGATTGACTTCCTGATACCAGACCGGCGTCACATCCAGGTTCATGCGATGCAGGTTGACGCCGACCAGAACGACCGTGCCCCGTTGCCGGGTCCAGCGCAGGGCA
Organism: uncultured Chloroflexia bacterium; assembly: GCA_963700615.1. Taxonomy (GTDB): domain Bacteria; phylum Chloroflexota; class Anaerolineae; order J102; family J102; genus DUEF01. The sequence goes on from CAVOYG010000007.1 coordinate 9,208, forward strand.
TTGTTGATCGTGATTGGGATGCCGACCACGTCGAAGACCACATCGAAGCCGCCCATCAACATGCGGTTGCCGGAGCGGCCCGTGTACTGATGCGCGCCGGTCAGTTCGGCGGTTGCAGCATAGCCATCTTCCTGAACAAGAATCGTGTTGTCTGCTCCGAGTTGTTTCGCTAGCTCGGCCTGCCACTCGAACTCGGCCAGGGCGGTGATCTCGCAGTTGGGTTGGAGGATGCGCAGCGCCTGGATCAGCAGGAAACCGATGGTGCCGACACCCAGCACCAGCACCTTGATCGCCTGGCTCGGGGATGTGGCGATAAGCGGCGTGGATGGCCACCGCCACGGGCTCGGTGAAGATGGCCTGTTCGTCAGTCACCTGGTCGGGAACAGGCACGAGGGTGGGGGCTGGGGTGATGAAGCTGTCGCCGAAACCGCCGCCGACCGGTTCATGCTCTCTGGGTTCCGACGCAACTTCACATAAAACACGATGGCCGCGCTGGCAGGCTGGACAGAGGTCGCTGAGCCCCCGCGCCCGGCAGTCATCCGCCCGACCCCATCGCACCACCCGGTCGCCAACGCTCAGCCCCTTTACCTGCCCTCCGACCTCTGTCACTTCTCCGACCATCTCGTGTCCCAGATAGATGCGGTTGTGCGTGGGCAGGGCGGTCGGAGCCACATCCAGGCTGGCGTCAAGATAGAGCTGGTGGAGATCGCTGCCGCAGATGCCGCACATGCGGTTTTGCACCCGCACCCAGCCCGCATCGGGGAGCGGCGGATCGGACATTTCACTCAGGTGCAGCGGAGCTGTCGGCCAGAAATAGGCGGATGGCGTCAGACGTCCCAGCGATTTCGTGAGCACAAATCGCATCGGCGTGACGTCGAGGTGCATGGTGCGCATGGGAATTTGTAAAATGGTGGAGAGGCGTCAGGAGATTAAAGGATCAGTCGAACAACTGAGAGCAAAGATTAATGATTGAAGATTAAGGCCTTGGTCGCGTGGTGGAGACAGCTTTTCACCATGAAGCAGCTTTTTCTTATCATCACGCCAGTAGAATCAAGTTCTGGGTACGATTGCCGAAGGGAGAAACCCTTAATCTTTGATCATTAATCCTTAGACAATCAGCGAAACCCCCAACACCAGAATCAAAATGGTGACGAGGGTGCTGAGGCGTTGAGGTTGGATGCGATGGTCGAGCAAGGCTCCGCCGATAACCCCCAACACCAGCAGGGGTGCAATCAAAAGGTATTGGCTGCGCACGGAGGGCGTGATATTGCCGGCGACGCCGTGTGTGAGGACGATGATGCTGGCGGTGAGTAGAAAGACAGCCTGGAGTACAGCCCGAAAGCGGTGGAGGGACCACTGGCGCAGAGAGCCGTACAGGATGAGCGGAGGGCCAGATGTGTTGTAAGCGCCGCCCAGAGCACCGGCAAGGAATCCGGCCGGGTAAGCCCACCGACGGGAGATGGGATGCGGGGCGGTGGGGCTGATCAAAACAAAGAGTGCATATCCCACCAATACAACGCCTAAACCGGTCTGTACGAGCTGTTCATCCAGATTCCCCAACGCCCACACCCCCACCGGAATCCCCAACACTGTCAACAATCCCAAGCGTTTGATCTCCGAGAAATCCAGAGACTGGCGGTAACGGATGACATTGATGATGTTGAGAGTTAGTGCGCTCATGGCCACGAGTGGTGCCGCAGTGCGGATGCCCAACAAATGCACCGCCAGGGGCATGACGATCAACGAAAATCCAAAACCGGACAAGGTCTGGGTAAGGGCGGCAACGAAGACAAAAAACGCCAATAATGCCGTTGTCATGCAGCATCCGGCCTGATTGCGGTATAGGGCTCGAAGTTTGTGACCTGGAACATCGCTTAAGTTTTTTGGTTGCAGGGATGAGGCGGATTTGGTGTTGTCGCGGGCTTTGGTTGACTACGATCTAAGATTATCCCCCACCCACGATTGCTACAGCCTGTTGCGGAGCAATGTAACACACAAATTGACGCACAAGCAAGTCACAAATGGATTCGAGACACCGCCGACTGATGCGAATTCGTGTCGTGCCGAACACTATGGCAAAATGCGTGTAACTCTCGGTTTTCACCCACCGATTGAAATCGCTGGCTGCAAAAAAAGTACGCTGAAGCGCACTGACCGGCGTTTAGTTGTTGTGTGGCGAATCCTGCACCCCATCACCGTGCCACCTTGTCACCCTGTCACCAAATCAAAAAGGAACAAGCACCATGCCTGATACAATCTCCGTTCTCATCGTCGACGACCATCAAATCGTGCGGGAAGGATTGCGGCTCATTCTGGAAACGGCGTCCGGCATCGATGTTGCGGGCGAAGCGGCAGATGGTGCAGAGGCGCTGCGTCTGGTCGCTGAATTGAACCCCGATGTTGTGTTGATGGATCTACGGATGCCGGGCATGGACGGGCTCACAACCATCGAACGGTTGCAACAGGAACATCCCCAGGTGTCGGTTGTCATCCTCACCACCTACAATGAAGATGAACTGATGCTGCGAGGATTGCGAGCGGGCGCTCGGGGCTATTTACTCAAGGATACCGACCGCCAGACCCTGCTCGACACCATTCGGGCGGCGGCGCGTGGCGAAACCTTACTCACTCCCGAGATCGTCAACCGCATCCTGGCTTACACCACCGGCGGTGTTCCCACTGCATCCTCATCCAGCAACATCGACCTTACTGATCGGGAACAGCAGGTCCTGGAGGCGGCAGCCCTGGGCGAGCGAAACAAAGAGATCGCCAAACGGCTGGGCATCACCGAGCGCACGGTCAAGGCGCATCTCACCAGCATTTACAACAAATTCGGGGTGGATTCACGTGCAGCGGCGATTGCGGTGGCCGCACAACGGGGATTATTGCCATCGGGAAACTGAGCGGAACATCCTCACTCAATCAACCCTGCCATCTCTAGCGCCGGGACAATGAGCACGTTCCAGGCATGCACATCCCGACCAGGATTGATTTGCCCAACCCGACCATGCTGCAGTTCCCAATATTCTTTCGGTGACTCGTCCACCAGTTCTCGCTCGACCAGCGTTTCCAGCGCCTGCCGGTATTCGGCTTTGGGGCTGATGCTGTGGGCCAGCGCCAGTTCGATATTCGTCCAGAGGGGCCAGTTGCCGCCGTTATGATAATCGCCGGGGTTGCGCATTGTGGGGCAGTTGAACAAGCCGGGATAAGCGAAGCTTCCATCCCCGGCAGCGATGATTTTGATGCCCCACTAACTCACCGGAGCGGTCGTAAACGCTGGCGGTGGCTAGACGGGTATCCACAGTCGTCAGCACATCCTCATCAGGTAACATGCCTTGATCGAAAAAGCGGCGGTGCAGGTACTCCGGCAACAGTGCCGATCCATCCTGCATGGTTGCGCCGGGACCGGACTGACCCTGGGTGATGACGCTTAACTCCGGTCTGTAGCGCTCTCGATAGCCCTCTGTCGCTCGCTCGACCATTTCTTCGGACACATCCGGGTGCTCCATCTCGACCAGGAATCGCAAGGCGAGAGCGTACAGCCCCTGGTTGTAGGTGATGACCTCCGGCTCGGTCACTTCCCAGCAGTCGGCCCAATAGCGGAATATGCCAGGAGCCGACACGTATCGGTCCTCTCCGACGTGATTCTGAACGAAATCCACCGCCCGGTCGATGATTTCCGGGTCGGTCTCGTACCCGGCCCGGTGCAGCAAACCCGACCAGATCAAAAAGATGAGCGTGCTTTCGTCATCCTGGGGTTGCAGAGAGTGATCGGCAGGATCGAAAGCGATGGCGGTGGTTATTTGGCCGGTGTCGGGATTTTGGTTGGCCTCAAACCACTGGTAGGATTGCTCGAACAGGTCGGGAGTCAGCCTAGGCCGAGGCTTGTGTAGAAAGCGTCTCGGGCGTAGATGCCGTTGGCGTAGACCGGGCTGGGCACGACCGCCAATTGACCGCTGATGTCCCGCATATTGAGTCGGGCGGTCTCCTGGTAAATGGGATAGAGATTTTGAAGAATGGGCGAAAGATGAGGGCTGGAAGTAGCGATGCTGGTCGGCGTTGAAACGGGCGCTGAGGTCGCTGTGGCCGGTGGTGATGGCGTGTCATCCACCATGTCTTCGGTTATCGTTACTTGTGTCGGCTCGGCTTGCTGCGTTGGCGTTAACGCGGGAGCATCAGCTATCTGAGTTACGGTGGTTTCAGGTTCAGGTGTGTTGGGATCGATTGTCGCTGACGGGCCGATTTCCTGACATCCGGCAATGAGGATCAGGGTCAGCAAAAGGAAAATAATCTGTCGCATGAAACCCATTATCGCATCATCAGCATGGGGCGCCCAATCCCTTCTACGACCTTGGCGGTGATGTCTTCCCAATGATCATGCCGCGCAGAAATGCCCTGGATTTGGGAATCAACAGGGCATGACAGTAGACTGGGAGAGTCACGAAACATGATCGTCATCTCAAGCGCAGCGAGAAATCTCCGCCACACTTGACAAATAGGAGTCTTCAATGACCTCTCATTCCCAATCCGACCATTCTGATTTACTCGACCTTGTGCATCGCTCCCTCCAGACCATCTGGGATGGTGACGCTGATGCCTACCGCGCCCTGACCGCCGAGGATGTCTCATTTTACGAGTGGTACATCTCTCCCCAGCGCATCGACGGTCTGGATTTCCACTTGAGGGAAATCGCAGTGCATGGGCAAGTCCTTGCCGGAGCAGGCAGGGTCGAATACGAAATTTTACAGCCCCGCGTCCAGCGCTACGATGACACCGGCATTGTCAGCTACACCTTGCTCATCCGCACGATCAGCGAAGCTGGGGTCACGCATAAATCGCACAACGAAAGCCGTGTCTTCCACAATTTCGGCACGGAGAATGAAACGCAGTGGAAGCTGGTGCATTGTCACAAATCCCCCATCGCCACGTCTGGTAGGGGCGACAGGCCTGTCGCCCCTACGTTACGATCCTAAATCTGTTGTTTGATGTGTTCCAGCAGCGCTTCCGCCGCCTCTTCGATCAGATCAAACGCTCGTTCGGCCTCTCCGGCGCTGTAGTAGGGATCGGGCACATCGGAGACGCCCAGATGCGGGGCATATTCCAGGAGATAGGCTGATCTTTCGCTGCTGGCCGTCGGGGCATAACCATTCCAGGTCGCGCACATTGGCGCGGTCCATCGCCACGAGATAGTCGAAGTGCTCACAGTCAGATGGCGTCGCCTGGCGCGAGCGCTGCCTGCTGAGGTCGATACCCCGCCTGCGGGCGACGTTTTGCATGCGGCTGCAAGGCGCATCGCCGACGTGGTAGCTGCTCGTGCCCGCCGAATCGATGTAGATTTGATCCGTCAAACCCTGCTCATCGACCATGCGCTGGAAAACACCCTGCGCTGTGGGAGAACGGCAGATATTCCCCAGGCAGACGAACAGGACTTTGAGCATGAACTAAGCGCCCGCCTCGGCTGCGGTTGCCTGCACGCGCGCCGCCATTTCCCGGTCCATCATCAGCAAGCCGGGGCCAAAATCACCGATCATTTTGAGCTGGGCGACAGCATCGCTGGCGTTCTTCTCTTCTTCGACCTGCTCATCGATGAACCATTTCAGCATGCTCTGCGTGGGATAGTCGTTTTCATCGACAGCGAGTTGGTAGAGTGCGTGGATTAGGCTCGTGACCTTTTTTTCATGTGCTAGAGCACCCTGAAAGACTTCAAGAGATGAAGCCCACTCAGTTTGCGGTTCTCCGATAGCCTTCAACTTCACCCGACCATCGCGGTCGAGAACGAAGTCAAATAGTTTCATGGCGTGCAATTGCTCTTCATCATGTTGCATTCGCATCCAATGTGCGAAACCAGGCAAATCCTGGTCTTCGAGGTAAGCGGCCATGGAAAGATAGATGTAGGCCGAATAGAGTTCGGCGTTGATTTGTTCGTTGATGGCATCCTGTAATTTCTGGCTTATCATTTTTTATCTCCTTGCGAGTATTCGTCAGAAAAGTTTGCGTGTGACTCCGAACAATCAGAGTCATGATTCTATTCTAATCCGCACCTACGGGCGTGTCAATTGCTACAGGCCTCGTTTCAGCAAACCATGCCAGCCGATAGAATTCATTTTTTGCTGATCGAATCGAATTGGCGATTACGATAAGGAATGATAAAATCAGATAAGATGTTCCGATGATGTAGCATCTAAATTTGGCAAAGCAGCCATCAAAATCAGGAGGTACAAATTGGTTATTCCAGCAGCGTTACTCAGACGATTCTACGTGGACGGGAGTCTGCAAAATGCTGAGAGGGGAGGATTTGAATTCAGGATCAAGAACACCGTTGCACCGACAATTATTATTTCGTTGGGTCCCATCGAAATCGACGATGAACCATACGCGGCGAATCAGGTGACACTGACAGCCAGTAAACCCCGTCTCGCGAGCAGCGTCAGTGAAAAATCACCCCTGCACCTCGAAATGGGGAAAGAGATCAATTTTCACGTTGCTGGTGATGATCTGAAGCCGGGCGTGCATGAATTAATGGTGCACGCTATGACAAAGGAAGTTGGCTCTGTTATCATCGCTGTCACTGAAACACTTTAAACGCCAGTTACTCAACTTGGAGGATCGACGATGATCGTCGGAGTGCCAAAAGAAATAAAGGATAATGAATATCGCGTTGCCATGACACCCGGCGGGGTGATGCAGATGGTTGGCATGGGCCATGAGGTTTGGGTTGAGACCCATGCAGGTGATGGCAGTGGATTTACCGATGATGAATTTGCACGTGTGGGCGCCAAGATCGTACCCACAGCGGCAGATGCCTGGGCTGCAGATTTTGTTGTAAAAGTGAAAGAACCACAGTCCGCCGAATTCCAGTTTCTAAGACCCGACCTGGTATTGTTCACCTACCTGCATCTTGCCGCCGAAAAGACGCTGACACGCGCCATGTTAGAGAGCGGCGTCACCGGCATTGCTTACGAGACGGTGGAGCTTGCCAGCGGTTATTTGCCCCTGCTCACGCCGATGAGCGAGGTGGCCGGGCGCATGTCGATTCAGGTGGGGGCGCACTACCTCGAACGCATGAATGGCGGTCGGGGCAAGTTGCTGGGCGGGATTCCCGGCGTGCGCTCGGCTGATGTGATCATCATTGGCGGTGGCGTTGTCGGTACAAACGCTGCCCAGGTGGCCTTGGGTATGGGCGCTCATGTTGTGATCATCGACCTCAACCTGGATAGGCTCCGCTACCTCGAAGAAGTGCTGCATGGCCGTCTGACCACCCTCAGTTCCAACCCCCTGACTATAGCCGAAGCGGTGAAACGGGCGGATTTGCTGATCGGCGCTGTGCTGGTAAAGGGAGCCAAAGCGCCCAAACTGGTGACACGAGAAATGATTAACACCATGAACCCCGGCAGCGTCGTGGTGGATGTAGCTGTGGATCAAGGTGGATGTATTGAAACGACCCGCCCCACCACGCACTCGAACCCGACTTTCTACGTTAAAGACGTGCTGCATTACTGTGTCACAAATATGCCGGGCGCTGTGCCCCGCACCAGCACCTATGGGCTCAGTAACGCCACCTTGCCCTACATGGTGAAGTTGGCAAACCTGGGTGCGGAAGCAGCCATTCGCAAGGATCCGGCTCTGGCTCTGGGCGTCAACACTTGCAAAGGCAAGGTTGTGTATCCTGCCGTGGCTGAGGCGTTTGATTTGGAGTACACGCCGTTGGAAAGTTTGTTGTAGGCCAGAAACAACAGTGCAGAAAAATGAAACCCGCCTGGG
>CAVOYG010000008.1:0-9469 GCA_963700615.1 uncultured Chloroflexia bacterium
GGGGGGATGTCTCACATTCGTTCGACATGACGCAAAAGTGACTACACCCGAATTGGTTACGTCCCCATAATCAGGTGGTGCGATACCGCTTGTTACCAGGCGCATGGTAACGCTCTAATTCGCGCCACCACCTCGTCCAACTGATCGAATCGTACACCCGTCAGCTCTTCGGAAGCGGTCCACAAGCGGGCAGCCATTGCTTCATCCTGGCTGCTGGCGCTGGCCTGTCGCTTTCTTGGGATGACCTCGCATGCCCATCAGCCCACCGGGTCCGTAAGAAGTCTCCGTTGCTGACACCGGCAGCCGTGGCGGCGTAGAGGGTCGGCAACGCGCCCATGGGCGGCTTCTGAGCGACGAGTGGGTTCATGATCCGAGTCATGCCTGAATGTTGTTGCAGATTGGTTGCCGTCCAACCGGGATGGGAGGCTGCTGAGATGGTGTCGCTCCCCATCGCCGTCAGTCGCCGCCCCAGTTCGTTGGTGAAGAGTAAGTTCGCCAGTTTGCTTTGCCCGTAAGCGCCGGAGGCGTTGTAAGCTTGTTCGGATTGGAGGTCATCGGGTTTGATCGAGCCAAAGCGGTGAGCCATGCTGCTGACATTGATGATACGCGAACCTGGCGTCGCCAGCAGGAGGTCCATCAGCAAGCCGGTCAGGGCAAAATGCCCAAGGTGATTGGTGCCAAACTGCATTTCAAACCCCTGCGGCGTGGTCTGGCGTTCGGGGATCATCATGACGCCGGCGTTATTGATCAGCAGATCGAGGCGATTGTAGCGCTGGCGGTAGGTGTCAGCGAAGCGTCGGACGGAGTCGAGATCAGCCAGATCAAGGGGGATTACCTCGACTGTACCAGACGGTTTCTGATTCATGATCTGTTGCGTAGCGTCATTGCATTTGGCTTCGCTGCGGCAGGCCATGATGACCCTCGCGCCTTTCTGCGCCAGGGCCAGAGCGGTTTCGTAGCCAATGCCGCTGTTGGCGCCGGTGACGATAGCGACACGCCCGGTTTGATCAGGCACATCTTGTGCAGTCCATTTTTCGTTATCGGACATGGGGATACTCCTATATTTGATGGTTTGAAAGTGGATGTTTGATTTTGTTAGAGTGTTTTTGGGGATATAGCTTTTTTCCGAAGCGTGAAACGTGGCTGAGTCTCGCCTGGTCTGTATTCACGTTTTACGTTTCACGCATCAAGCCGAATCAGTATCTACAACACGAAATCCTGCTAAATGGTTATTCCCTCCCCGCCGAGAATCTCAATCCACGCCTTGAGGCCGTAAAAAACCGGGGTCAGCATGAGCAGAATGAGGAGGACGAGCAGGGGAAGGGCGGGAATGATGGTAAATCCTAAAAGCAAAATGAGCAGTGCAGAAACAAAGGTGACGATGCCACCAGTGCGGTAGATGCGTTGATATTCATCAGAGATTTTGATGCTACGCATCAGCACGGCGATGCAAGTCAACGCCAGGGCAATGGCTCCGACCAGCAGCCATCGCCCCTCCGTGGTCAGTGGCTCACCGGTGTGCTCGACCACGTTCAAGATCGCTGCGCCTGTGGCGGCGATGCCGACGGTCATCGGCAAGTGCAGATACATCCAGGCAACGACTTTTGATCGTTTATCGATGGGAAAATGCTGAGAGATGAAATCGAAATAGATCCACCACAGGCCAATAGCGATGACCATACCCAGCGCCGCTGTGATCCCGACCACCCAGGTGAGATGATGATATCCTGCAACCCCGGCGACTACGCCTACAATGACCTCACCCAGGACGATGATGGTTAACAGGCCAAAGCGCTCCACCGCAGACGGGCTGACCGACAAACTGATATCGATTTGAGCCTGCACTCGGGGGTTATCCCTCCCCCTGGTGAACATGACCAGCGGCAGCACCATTGATAACAGCAGAGCGATCCCCCAAAGGACGAATCGCCACGGTGCGGGCACAAGTACCGAAGCGATGAATAACAGTGTCGAAAACAGGAAGGCCAGGGCGTAGGGCTGGGACAGCGGGCGGTGGTCGGGATCATGCACCCCTGTTCGCCACCACAGGTAAGTCAGAACTAGCTGGTAGGCGGCATAGGAGAGAGCAAAGCCTTTCGAACCATCGCCAAGGGCATTGTGGGCGAAGACAGCCATCGCCGCCACAGTGAACATCTGCAGAAAGGTAAAGACCCTGGTGCGGAGGTCGTTGTTGCCATGCAAGTCGTGGTACAAGGCGCCATTGAGCCACGCCAGCCACACGAGACTGAACAGAAAGACAAAGCCAAGGACGCCTTCCAGACTGACATGCGTTGCCAGAGCATGAGCAAGCTGAGAGATGAGCACCACGTAAACGAGATCGTAAAACAGCTCCAGAAACGTGACGCTGCGTTCTTCTTCCCTGTCGCTGAGTTTTCGGGGCGGTTGCCACCACCGTCGAATGCTTTGCCTTGTTGAAGTCATCTGTTTGTCTCCTAGCCCCTTGCAATTGCCTCATCAAGCTCAGTGTAGTAAACGCCGGTCAATTCTTCCGATACCTGCCAGAGTTGTCGGGCATCGGCGAGGTTGTGTGAAGCATTGCTTGATTGTACGAGGATGGGATAGCCTCGTTGCTCCCTAGAACCACCTGGGCCGTAATAGTCGCTGCCCTGCACGTCGGGATCGACCGCCGCCCGAATCATGGGTAATGCTCCCATCGCTGCACTTTGGGTAATTAACGGTGCCAGACTCATAAACGGCCTAAAATACCATTTGTCATTGAAGTGGCTGGCCAGATTGGTGTTGGAGAGACCGGGATGGGCGGAAACGGCAATGGCATCTGCGCCCGCAGCCACGTAACGGCGCTGTAATTCATTGGTGAAGTGGATATTAGCCAGTTTGGACCGACCATAGGCACTCATGGACGAATAACCCTCGCCACCTTCGTACATCAGATCATCGAAGTCCATCGTACCGAAGCGATGACCGTTACTGCTGATGTTGACCACTCGCGAGCCAGGTGTCTTGAGCAGCAGGTCGATCAGCAAGCCTGTCAGGGCGAAATGGCCCAGATGGTTGGTGCCGAACTGGCTCTCGAATCCATCTTCCGTTGTGGCGTAAGGAACGGCCATGATCCCGGCATTGTTCACCAGCACATCCAGGCGATCATAGTTCGCCTTGAATGCGTCGGCGAACTGATGCACCGAGGCCTGGCTGGCTAAATCCAATTGCATGATCTCGACCCGGGCATCAGGTTGCTCCGTCCGGATTTCGGCCAACGCCATTTGCGCTTTATCCATGTTGCGGCAGGCCAGGATCGTTTGAGCGCCTTTGCGTGCGAACTCCCTGGCGGCTTCGTAGCCAATGCCGCTGTTTGCACCAGTGACGATGATCACCTTATCAGTCAGGTCTGGTATGTCGTCAAATGTCCAAATCTCGGCTGGATCGCTAACCGCGTTCTGTGAGTTGACGTATTTGTAAATCCCGAAACCAGCCAGGGCTGTGGCTATGCCACCGATCAGTAGTTTTCTATTCATTGATTTCTCCTTGATATTGTAATGTCAAAACGATCTAGTTGGAATGTTTGATTGATTTCTATGTCTTCAATTGAACATTCATTCAATTTGTCGGATAAAAAAATGCACCTTACTGCCTGACAGCTTCCCAGACCGCCTCGATGACTCGTTCGATCAGCGCATCGTCCAGATTCAGTAGACCAGCCGCCTGTTTTTGAGACAACGATGTGGCGACGTCAAAGGTCAGTGTGGTGATAACAGTTACAGGCAGGTCCTTGATAATCTTTTCGTATTGGGCGCGTTGAACGCTTTCGGCGAGCGGAAGGTAATACTGGGCGACCTCCGCCTCGATTTCGGGGCGAAAATAGGGTGACCGGGTAAACTGCTCAACGAATGCCGATTCCTGCGGTCGTTCGATGTAATAGCGCATCATAATCGTCAGGATCTGACGTATCTGGCTGCTAAGCGGTTGGTTCTGGTCGAATTCCCGCACAACGACCTGACCGAACTGGCGTTTGATGCTCCGGTACAACTCATCGATCAGATCGTCCTTGCTGTCGAAGTAGTGATAGATGATGCCCGCACTGACGCCCGCCTCCTTGGCGATCTTGGACATGGATGTGCCGTGGAAGCCGTATTGGGAGACCAGAGTCAGGGTTGCTTGCAGGATTGCGTCTCGTTTGTCGCTCATGGGTGGTTGAGTGAGGGTGCCACAGAGATAAATTGAACGTTCATTCAATAAACGACATTGTAGCACGGAATTCTGTTTAGTCAAGACCTAATTTGCGAATTTAGTAACGCCAATCAGGGGGATACCCTTAAGCAGGGCGAGGAATTTCATCGGGTTTTACCGTATGCTCGCTGCTTTCCTGTGATGTGTCACGCATGCTTGCGGTTTAATCGATCGAAAATTCCTCGCCCTGTTAGCGACTCAGTAAATGGCCGGGCTGGTTAATCCCGAGGCGAGATGGCGTAACCGTAGCGGAACAAGTTGTCGGGATCGTACTGGCTTTTGATGGCCGTCAACTTCTCGAATTTCTCCGCACCGAACGCCTTCGGCGTATCCTGACGGGCTTCCTCGCCGTCCAGGAAATTCATGTAGGTGCCTTCTGCCAGGTGGTCGCCAAGCGCAGCTTTAAATTGACGGATATGCTCCGTGACTGCTGCGTGCATTTCCGGCGTGCCTGTAAAAGCGACGATGTCCAGCAGCAATGAGCAATCTCGCTGGCCAAAGGCGTTTTTACTGCCATCCACTCTTGCCATTGCGCCACCGACATGGCGCACCTCTGTGAGTGTCAGCGGGCAGGGACCCTCCTGTGGTGTAGCGAATTCAAGGAAGGTCTGGATGGCATCGTCGGTCAGTGGGTTGAGCCAGGCGCCGCTGTGTGTGCCTGGGATTGGATCGACAGGGTCCTGGCTGATTGAAGCGACTTCGTCGAAGGGCATAACGCTAAAACCATTTTGGATGTGAGCGCCCCAGTCCAGCCAATCCTTGAGATACGCCTCGCCTTCCTCTGGGATACCGCAGTAGCATCCATGTACCATGACGAAAGATTTCCCACGTAAAAAGTCCGGGAGCATTTCGACAGGTGGGAAATTGGCGAGCTTGACTGAAGTTGTCCATTCTTCCGGCAGGTCCATCGTCCAACCGACATAGCGCTTGATGACTTCTTCTGCCAATTCGACTGGATAGAGCAAGGTGCCGCCAAAAACAGTCGAGACAGGGACAAGATCGAACTCCAGGGCTGTTACAACGCCAAATCCACCACCCCCGCCGCGCATCGCCCAGAACAGGTCGCTATTTTCTGCGGCGCTGGCTGTCAACAGGCGTCCGTCGGCAGTCACCAGGTCGATAGAACGCACGTTGTCTGTCGCCAGGCCATATTTGCGCGCCAGCCAGCCCAGCCCGCCGCCGAGTGTGTATCCGACAACACCCACCGTCGCTGAGGACCCCAGCAGGGGAGCCAGACCGTGTGCCTGGGCTGCGCCCAGAACTGCGCCCCATTTCGCGCCCGCTTCAACCCGTGCCGATTGGGCCTCGGGGTTGATTTGCACACCGTTCATTTCAGATGTGACGATGAGCATGCAGTCGTTTGCGCCGGTAGAATCACGCCATGTCCGGTCGATTGTATCGCTACGCCCAGGCCGTTATCCGCTGCAAAGCGTACTGCCTGAGCGACATCGGTTGCAGCATGTGCGACGACAATGACGGCCGGATGTTGTCGGACAGCCAGATTCCAGCCCATCCATGCTTTTTCGTAGCCATCATCCTCTGGGGTGAAGAGTTCGCCCTGAAGCGAATGCTTCAATGCCGATAGCGATTGCGGTGACAGTATGCTGTTCATTTTTGTTGATTGCTCCATGTGTGTGTACCTTCCTGTGAATCAGCGTGGAAATTCTTTGTTCCGAGAACTCAGACATTTGGTTCGAGCTAATTGCAGCGTGAGTGATTATTGTTTATATTTTACACTATTATAGTATATTTATTGTACGATATTTTTGATAAGTCAATAATTGTAAATGCGAGTTCGGTTTGCGTCTGTAGTCGCCATGCCGATCCTCATTTCTGAAGTGCCTGACCATTAGTGGAATCTATGATACACTTCATCACGCGCTCATAGAACGCCTCATATTTCTTGTTGTACCCATGACCTACGATTCCCTCCCCACCATCCCCAATCATTCCTGGCAGCCTCTGCTCCCGACTGATTTCGCGGCGCTCAACTGTTTTGAGCGGGATTGCGCTCGTTTGGATGGCGCAACCAACCTGACCAGCGAAGCTGACTGGGCGGAAACGCTGGAAAACGCAATCGTCGCCGTTGCCGCCATCAATGCCGGTTACGAATTCGCCGCAGTCGCTATCGTCGAGGATTCGCCGGGCGCGGGCATCGAGCGGGCTTTCCTGAATGGCCGGGTCCACCCCGATTACCGGGGCCAGGGCATCGGTTCGGCGCTGCTGGCGTGGATGGAAGCGGAGGCCAGGGCGCATCTCCTGGCGAAGGAAAGCGATCTCCCCGGCGTCCTGCGCATCATGTTCTGGGATCGGGCGGATGACGCCATTGCCCTGTTCGAGCAACAAGGCTTCGAGTTCCACTATGTCGAAGAAGAGATGCGTGTCGATCTGCAGAAGCCTCGTCCCGACCTGCCCCTGCCCTCCGGCTTGTCGGTCGAGTTGTGGTCGCCGGAAAATGCGCCCGAATTCTACACCATCTATCGCGGCGCTTACGGCACCCGCACCGACGACCTGCTCAGCGAATCAGCCTGGACGCAGTACTGGGCCAATCCCGATGACCCCGAATTCCGTCCCGACCTGACATTCATGGTGCGGGATGGCGATGAGCCGGTGGCTTTTTCGGTGGGCCTTGTCTACGAAGCAGATGAGGCTCATGTCGGCCAGTTTGGGGTTCGACCTGCCTGGCGCGAACGTGGCGTGGGCGCAGCAGTTCTTTCCGAAGCGCTGAACCGTTTTACTGCTGCCGGCTTCCGCTACGGCGTGCTCACCGTCAACATCAACAACCCCACCGCCCGGCGCCTTTACGAGCGCGTCGGGTTCAGACTGGCCAAAAGCTTTACGATGTATCGCAAGGATATCGGTTGAGTGGCTTTGGGCGATGACCGAAAATGAAAAGCGTACCGCGACATTCATGTCGCAGTGCCTAAAGCGCCTAAAGCGACATCAATGTCGCGGTACGGGACCTCAAGCGTCATCCTCGGCGATGAATGCCTGGGAAACGCGGTAAACTTCATCCAGAGAGGCGTTGCGGGCCTTTTCGAGACGGCCATAACGCTTGTCGAACTGGCTGGTGGCGAAATCGATAAACATGTCCTCTTCCAGATCGAAGGGCATGACATCGTAGGCGTCGAACACCTCGGTGATGATGCCCAGGGTGGGGATCAGGAGATCGTTCATCGTGTCATTGATCACATCCCACAGGTCGGGGTCCTCGGCCAGCAGGCGGGATAGCAGGAAAATGCCGTAGGCGATGTGTCTGGACTCATCCAGCTTGAGCAGGCTGATCCCCTGGCGCTGGCCGGGCAGAATCCCTCTGCGGTCGAGGGCGGTGAAATAGGCATGATAGCCGGTTTCGGCCAGCACACCTTCCACGATCATGTTGTAGGTGACCGAAGCGACAGCCTGCGCCCGATGCGAAGCATCGTGATCGAGCCGGTTGAGCGCCTGGGGCAGGGCTTCGTAGACGATGCTGCGATAGTTGGGGCCGTGATAGTGACTCAGCTCGGATGGCGCTGCCTGCGCCACTTCGTCGAGGAAACGATAGAAGAAATCGGTGTGTTTGGCCTCCTCCCACAAAAAAGAAGTCAGATAGAGTTCCTCCTCCAGGCGTCCTTCCTGGCCGATCACCCGGATCAGGGGCATCAAATCGACCGTTACCGCTTCCTCGCCGGCCTGGAACAGTGAGGTGAGCCGCAAGAGCACATCCCGTTCCAGGTCGTTCAACGCCAGCCAATCCCGCCGGTCCTGGCTGAAGTCAAGCTCGCTCGGATTCCAGACCCCAAAGCGCTTGGCTTTCTCGAACAGGTGCATGGCGGGGGAGTTGCGGTCAATGCCGCGGGTTGTGGTTACGAAATGGTCGTGGGGCATGGTCGTGTATCCTGAGTTGAGTTTTGGAACGTCATGTCGAACGAAGGTGAGACATCTCCCTCGTTGTTGCTGATAATCATGACGCAGGGGGATTTCTCCTCCCTGCGGTCGTCGAAATGACGTGAGAGTAAATGCTGGCGGAATGTCATGTCGAACGAAGGTGAGACATCTCCCTCGTTGTTGCTGATAATCATGATGCAGGGGGATTTCTCCTCCCTGCGGTCGTCGAAATGACGTGTGGGCGGGGTTGAACTGTATCATGGGACTAGTCAGGGGTGGGACCTCCGGGAGGTGTGGACGATAGCGTTTATTTTGTGGGGATTCTACTTCCACACCTCCCGGAGGTCCTGCAAAAAAATCAGGTCCGTTCAATGCCGTTTCCACTGCAACCACAGATAGACGGTCACGGTTCCCACCACCAGGGCTGCGCCCAGCCATTGCGTTGGCGACACCAGCATCTCGCCCAGGATCAGCCAGCCCAGCACCATCGCTGAGACGAGGCGCAGCGCCATGAAACTGGTGATCAGGGCGGGCGTCACACTGCCCACGGCGATGATCTGCGCGAGATTGCCGCCGACCATCGTCACGAAAATGACGGTGAGGGCCGCCATCATGCCGCCGGTCGAGACCGACGTCCAGGCGCTCCAGTCCTCGCCGGTGACGACGGTGAGGATGGCGAATGACGTGGCCATCGCCAGACCCTGCTGGAACAAAATCAGGCCGCTGGTGACATCACGCACGTGGCTTTTGCGGATGAGCTGGTAGTACAAAGCGAATGCGAGCATCGAAATCAGCGCCAGGGTCAGACCCAGGGCGTCGTTCCGGGTGATGTCCGCGCCGATGTGACCCCAATCTTCCACCAAGATCAGCACCGCGCCAATGGTGCAGAGCATGAGCGCCCGGTACGTGTAGCGGGGCGTCGCTTGCCCAAAAAACCAGACGCCCAGCAATGCCACGGGAAATGGCGCCAGGATGCCGATCAACTGCACCCAAACCGCCTTCGTCAGCGAGATGGAGAGGATATTGGTCACCGAGCGCACGGCGATGATCAGGGCGAACCACCACAAAATGCGTTCATGGCGCAACACACGCCAGACCTTCCGCCAGGTCATGCCCTCCCGCCAGCGCATCACAGCGAAACCCGCGCCCATGATAGCCAGTGAAGCCAGCAGGACCAGGGAGAATTTGGGGACTTCGGCGATGGCCCTTTTGCCGAAAACGGGATAAGCGCCGATCAGGAGATGCGCCAGCACGCCCAACCAGACGTAGGGCCAGATAGAAGGTGGGGACGAACGCTGAACTTCGGGCGTAGCCATAATCCGGGATCACTCAGGTGGTCTTGGGCGTCGGCTTGCCGCCATTTCGTTGCAGCCACAGATAGGCTGTCACACTTCCG
>CAVOYG010000009.1:0-49287 GCA_963700615.1 uncultured Chloroflexia bacterium
GATCTGCTCTGTGGTTTCGTATCCAATGGCAACGCCACCGTCGAGGTTCTGGATTATCTCAAACCCTGGGCGCAGGCTTATAAAATCGACCTGAAAACCATGCAGGATAAGCAGTACCGGCAGTTGGGAGCGGTGCTGCAGAATATCCTGGACGGGATCAGGATGGTCTTCGAGCGAGGGTTCTGGCTGGAAATTGTGACGTTGCTGGTCCCCGGCTTTAACGATTCACCCGCAGAAGTGCGTGCAATGGCCGAATTTATCATCTCGGTCTCGCCGGACATCCCCTGGCATGTCACCGCATTTCATGGCAATTACAGGATGACTGATCCCCGCAACACCTCGGTTAAGGACCTTATCCAGGCGGTCGAGATTGGTGAAGGTGGGACTCAGGTATGTTTACGCGGGAAATGCCGCTGGGCGTGTTGGCGATTGGGAACATACCTTCTGCCACAACTGCAACACCTTACTTGTTGAACGACACGGCTACCACATCAAGGGATATCATATCTTGCCCGATGGATGTTGTCCTCGATGCAGCGTGCAGATCCCGGGCATCTGGCCGGAATCGGGTGGTTCGGAACTGGCGCTTGAGCACCGTGAGAAATGGCTATGAACCGCCCACAAATCCTCCTCATCCTCTTCCCAAAACGTGAACAGCGTGCCGATAGACTCGTGAAGGTAATTTTTGCGGATCGCTTCTCCGAACGTTTCGGCCACGGATAGTACCGTCAAATTAGGAAGCGCCTCCTTGGAGGGCGTGGGCACGGTGTCGGTGACGATGATCTCCTGAATCTGTGGAATGCTGTTGAGTCGTTCGACAGCCTGACCGGTAAACAGGCCGTGGGTGCAAACGACGCAAATGCGTCGGATCGTGGTTTTGAGCAGGATTTGGCTGAGCTCCACTACTGAACTGCCGGTGGAGATTTCATCATCGTAAATAATAGCGCATTTGTAATCTTTGACCTGTTTCCGGATGGTTCTGCTTATCCTGACATTGGTGTCGGAAAAACGCTGTTTGCTGCCCACAGCGACTGACAGTCCCAGGAGTCGGGCAAGGCGGGCAGCAGATTTGGCGATCCCGGCATCTGGCGCGACTACAATTGCTTTCTCCGGCTGGAGATTGTGTTGGCGCAGGTGGTTGACGAAAATACTTGCGCCGTCAGCGGGTCGGTGGGTACGGAGAAAAAGCCGTGAAGCTGTGGCGTGTGCAGTTGCATGGTCATCACCTGGGTGGCGCCGGAGGCTTTTAACAGGTCGGCGACAAGGCGTGCGGCGATGGAGATGCGTGGCGCATCCTTTTTATCGGAGCGGGCGTAGGCATAGAGGGAACGATGGCGTGCACTTCCGAGGCGCCGGCATTGCGTGCGATGTCCAGCATCATCAGCAGTTCCATCAGATTTTCCTGGACGGGAGGCGCAAGGGATTGCACGATGTACACAATCCGTCCCCGCACACTGGCGCAAAGCTGGACGCCCAGGCAGTCATTGGCGAAGTGTCGAACAAGTGTCTCTTCAAGGGGCACACCGAGGTAGTTGGTGATGCCGAGGGCCAGCTTCGGATGTGAACGCCCACTGAAAATGCGAACATTGTTTGGATCGATTTTGGGAGACATAGGCCGGTTGGGGATTGGGCTGTTGAGCGTGGAGTGGCCGAAATCTGCAACGGTGTTATGTGGCGAAACGTCACGAGGTTTGAACAGCCCGTAAAATAGCCTGCGTCAACGCCTCGGCAGCAAAAATGCCCACGAGGTTGGGATCGCCTGCGGGACCTGAGCCGGTGCTAATGGCGAAAATAGCGTCGCCATCGTACAGGGTGTGGCTGGGTCGAATGGTGCGGGCCAGAGCGTCATGGGCCATTTGCGCTACGCGGAAGCACTGCGTCTTGGTGAGCTGCAAATCGGTGGCAACGACGCCGATGGTTGTGTTTTGACCGGCAGCAGGCCAGCCGTTTGAGATACCACCCTGGTCGGCGCTCACCACCTTCTGGCCGGTGGCAGGATCGATGATCTCACCCAGGGCATTGACAGCTACAATTGCGCCCACCTTGCCGCCAGTGGGGAGGTCCAGCACGAAACTTCCGATTCCGCCTGGTTTAGCGTTGAAAGGTCCATTGATCTTGGCGACGGTGGCTCCTGTGCCTGCCCCGACCTGACCTTGCTGCACCCGACCACTGTTGGCATCGTCGCACGCCCGGTAGCCGTCGTCGGCATCTGGCCAGACATCGTTGCGCCCCACAGCAAGATCGAAAAGCACTGCCGCCGGCACAATTGGCACTTTGGCGATGCCGGTATCAAAACCATAATTCCTTTCGTGTAGCCAATTCACTACGCCCGTAGCGGCTGCCAGACCAAAAGCAGAGCCACCCGATAAGAGTATGGCATGGACATGCTGCACCAGATTCTCCGGGCGCAGTAGATCGGTCTCGCGCGTGCCAGGCGCTGCCCCGCGCACATCCACAGCCGCCGTCGCGCCCTCGGGCGTGAGGACGACCGTGCAACCGGTGCGCGCCTCCCAGTTGGTTGCATGTCCCACCAGAAGCCCTGAAATCTGAGTAATGGTGTCGTTCATCCCTGTCACCTTTCGGTAGGAGCGTGGATTGAGTGAAGCAACAGTTGTAGTGTAAGAGGTTAGGCGTTCTCTGGCAAGATTTGAAAGATTCCGAGTATAATGGCGTCATCATGGAATCAATCTATCGAGAACTACAGGAATGCCTTCAAAAAGGAGAAGAAGTCGCCGTCGCCACCGTTGTTGAAGTAAAAGGCTCTGCCCCACGTGAGGTCGGCGCCAAGATGATTGTGCATCCATCCGGGCGGATTGTGGGCACGATTGGCGGCGGTTATGGCGAAGCAAATGTCATACAAACAGCTCAGGACGTGATCAGAAGTGGACAGGCAACCATCGTCCGGATTGAACTCACGCACGAGATCAGCATGGAGTCATCGGGCATCTGTGGCGGGGTGATGTATGTTTACGTGGAACGTTGGCGACCGGGCTGGGAGGCATTTGATACATTGCTTGATTCGATCAGGAGACGTGAAAACGTTGCTTTAGTGACTGTCATTTGCAATCGAGATTCAGACAAGGTGGGGAACAAGACCATTCTCTGGCCTGACAAAGCAACTGTAGGCGAGCTTGGACTGGGCGAGATCGAGGAGCTGGTCTCTGTAGATGCTCAGGAAGCGCTGAACTTGCGCAAACATCGTATCCTGCGTTATCCAGACCAGGAATTGGAGGTTTTTGTAGAGGTGCAGCGCCGCCCGCCCCGCATGATTATCGTGGGATCGGGCCATGTGGCAGTGCCCCTGGCCGAAATCGCCGCCATGTGTGACTTCGGCGTAACCGTCATCGACGACCGACCGGAGTTTACTACCAAGGAACGTTTTCCTCGCGCCGACCAGGTCATTGTGGCCGACCTTCAGCAAGCCGTCCGGGACATGGATATGGACGAGGACACCTACGTGGTCCTGGTTACCCGGGGGCATACGCTGGATGTGGCATGTCTTGTGGAGATTATCGATCGTCCTCTTGGCTATATCGGCATGATTGGCTCAAAGCGACGTGTGAGGGGCGTTTTCGAGTTATTGGAACAGGAACAAGGCATCGCCAAAGAGAAATTGAACCAGGTCTACGCACCGATTGGCCTCCCCCTCGCCGCCCGCACACCTGCCGAAATCGCCATTTCCATCATGGGCGAAGTGATCAATGTGTTTAGAGGAGGTTCAGCAATTTCGTTTTCGGACGAACGACGAACCAAGAGCAACAAGGTGAGTTAGAATCGATGCGAAGCATTTATTTTGATAAAGACATCCCCAAAGTGCTACTGGTCAAGGCCATCAAAGCCAGTCTGGAAGGATGTGGTATTTTCCGGTTTATCTTCCACGTATTTCGCTGATTTAGTAGAACCGACACTGCCGGGTCCACGTTGGTTGCGAGTGAAAAACAGCGCTTGCGGAATATGCGCTACCGATCTCACCGTGATGAACGTCGATGCAGATCCAGTATTGCACCAGTCGCCTTGCCGGGGAACCAGCGTTTTTATCTCGGTCACGAGGTTGTCAGCACCGTGGTCGAGACTGGACCGGGAGTGACGAGGTTTCAGGTTGGGGATCGAGTGATCATGCAGTACCCGATTTAAAGGTGGAAATTGTTTGAGTCAGGAAATGGAGCCAACCTGTGACCATTGTCTGGCTCGGGCAACTACCAGCTTGTGCGAGAATGCGTCTGTGGGGTGGGGCAAAAGGCATCGGTGGTGGTTGGAGCGATAGTTACACGGTTCACGAGACAGAAGTGTATCAGGCGCCGGAATGGATGAACGATGATCAGGCGGTGATGGTCGAGCCTTTCGCGGTGGCGGTGCACACGGTGTTGAAGCGTCTTCCAAAACCAGGCCAGCAAGGTCTAGTGGTGGGGAGTGGCATCGTCGGCCTGAATGTGATCCAGGCATTACGTGCGCTTTCACCGGATTGCCATATCTCGGTCATGGCGCGGTCATCCCCAGCAGGTGGCGATGGCCTGAACTTTGGGCGCAGACGAGATTGTCAACGACGAAAATGGTTATGAGGCCACGGCTCGCATCACCGGGGCGAAGTTGTTACAATGGCATGTTCGGCAATCACATGTTGCTTGGCGGATTCGATGTCATTTACGATTGTGTCGGGTCCTCACAGACCTTGCACGACAGCCTGCGCTGGGCAAGGGCAGGGGGGGCAGTTGTGATGGCGGGAATTACGATGACGCCGGTGAAGCTTGATTTGTCGCCGATTTGGTATCAGGAAGTGGATTTGGTCGGGCTCAATTCTCACGGACAAGACAATTGGGAGGGCCAGTTCATGGAGTCGTTTGACATAACCGTTGAGCTGATGCGGCAAGGGAAACTGACAATTGATGGTCTCATCACCCATCGTTTCCCGCTCGAACAATGGCGTGAAGCGATCCGCACAGCGCAGGATAAGAGCACTGGTTCGATTAAGGTGATTTTCGAGTACTAATCGCTACGTTGGGCGACCAACAGGAGTGCTGGCATGAAAAAACTGATTGCGTTTATGCATATTCTTTCTGGCGGTCATGGTCTCACCCGTTTGGGCGCATGGACCTGTTGATCCTCCATCCTTTACCGATCCGATGGCGTTGCCAACACTCTCATCTTCTGGCCGTGATAGGGTTCTGGATCAGGAAGTGAAAGGGCAAACGCCTGGCGGAGCTTATTATCGAATCGTCGTTCCCGAGAGTTGGAGTGGCGATTTGGTGATTTGGAATCATGGTTTCAGCCTGGAAGCACCAAATGCCACCGTCGATTTGGGTCCGCTTGCTGAAGTACACCTGGAACAAGGTGCTGCTATCGCTGCCTCCAGTTACCGGCAAGTTGGGTGGGCATTATTCTACACGGCAGAGGATTTGAACGAATTGTATCAGGCGTTCGTAGACAGATTTGGTGAACCCGGCCGGGTTTTTGTTACCGGCGGATCACTGGGCGGCATCGTCACCGCACAAGCCATCGAGCAGGCCGAGCTAGGCAATGTGGTCGGGGCGCTACCATTATGCGGCGCCATGGCTGGCAGCAGGATGTGGGATGGTTCTCTCGATTTGCGTTTAGTCTACGATGTCATTGCCGCCGGCATACCCCGTGCCGCTATTCCTGGGGGTGCAGAGGGACTGCCGAAAGACAGTAAATTAACCATCTATGGCATGAGTTTTGCTGTAAATGCAGCGACCGGCATCCTCCAATCAGCGGGATCACGCACCCCGCTTCAGCAAGCGAATTTGGACAAGATCTTGCGGATCACTGGCATTCCTGAGGAATTTCTCCTGACCGACATGGGGTATTCGACCTTTGGCCTGAGTGATCTCGTTCATGATCCCGCCAAATTGGGAGGCGCTATTGCCGTAGGCAACCTGGGCATTGACTACGACGATCCAGAAATCAATGCCGCCATTGAGCGAGTCGCACCTGACCCGGTGGCGAACAATCATTTTGGCAAGTTCTATACCCCCACTGGGCAAGTGGGTGATGTCAAAATCATACAACTGCATACCGACAAAGATGGACTAGTCATCGTTGAGAGTGCGGGCGAATATGCAGAGGTCGTTCCTAATGCCAATCTCACAACTGCCATTGTCGTAGAGGATGAACCAACACACTGTGGTTTTACGGAAGCGGAGGTCTATGCAGCCTGGGACAGTTTGTTGGATTGGGTGGATGGTGGAGCACAGCCAACCGCCACGAGCATCCAGACAGCGTGCGGGAGCGTCCCCGCCAAATATCCTGGACCGTGCCGCATAGACCCCACGTTCGAGATCCCGGACATGGATGGACGTATCCGCCCTCGAACTCGCTGGCAGGTTCTTTTTCAACCAACAATGCTACAGCCGTGATAGATGTATCTGGTCTGGCTACAATACAATATCTCGAACTGAAGTGATTGCGCCAGCTCGTTTGGGTGCTCGCCAGGCCTCTGGGTCTCGGGAAGCCGCACGATCGGCGTCAAAGTGTAGTGGATCGGCGTCTCGGAGATCACCAAACGACAAACCAGCCAGGAACTCAATGGTTGTTATACGCACCTGTTCCAGCAGTGGATCGAATTTAGCAGGTATTGGCTTGTCGAAATCCCGCTGCCACACCAAGAAACCTGCTGCTCGCAACATACCCTGGTGCTTGATGCTGAGTATTTTCCAAAAGCCTGCCGGTATTTTGATCGGCGCTTCATTTGGCTTGTTTTGGTGTTCGGGATCATCAGGCGTCAGCACCGGCCCGGTGAATACCGAGACCTGCTGATCATCTCTATCCGCTAAATCGAGCATCCAATCCTCGATCTTGCCCCAGGCGCTGTGATGCAACTTTGTGTGTTGCGGCGTAATGTTTGTCCAGTAAAATGACTCGCTGTCGGCCAAACTCGCTTCATCTACATCGCGCCAATGCATGGCCCGTCGCCGCACGAGGTGCCCACGATCCCAGGGATTGTTTTGGTAGCCTCGCTTGTCTGCCACTTGCAATTCCGCGGGAACACTCGGATCGAGACGGAAATTGTCACGTCGTTGTATCTCTCCTTCCGGGATCAGGGCTGCGCCATCGATGTTGTGCGCCGTCACAACGGCAAAGCCCCGCTCACGGTTGAAAATGATGGAAAACCGGCTATGCTCAATCGGCGCGCCATCATTCAATGCGACCAACCTGGTGCGTTCGCCCAGCGTCGGGAGAGGAATCTCGATGCCCTCAATAAAAAACGGATCGTAACCCATGATTGTACCTCCAGGTGATTTGATTTTTTCACAACAGTTTCGAATA
Organism: uncultured Chloroflexia bacterium; assembly: GCA_963700615.1. Lineage (GTDB taxonomy): Bacteria > Chloroflexota > Anaerolineae > J102 > J102 > DUEF01. The sequence goes on from CAVOYG010000009.1 coordinate 7,282, forward strand.
ATCCACCCGACCGAACCACTAGGATCGGTCTCAAACCAACTATAGCACCGCCTGAATGGCGAGTCAACACATCATTGAGGCATCAAGCGAACATTTCAGGTTGTCGAGAGATATGATTCAAGTACCTCAGGATTTTCGAATCCGCATTTCGAGTGTTTATGGCGAAAAAGGCACTCAATGGCTAGACGATCTACCCGATATCATCGCGCACTGCGAAGATCGCTGGTCGGTGCAGGTGGGACGACCATTTCTCAACTTGTCCTACAATTTCGTTGCGCCGGGTATCTTGGAAAATGGTCGGGAGATTGTCCTGAAGTTGGGAGTGCCCAACCCTGAGTTGGATTCAGAAATAGAGGCACTGCGACTTTACGAAGGGCAGGGAGCAGTACAACTTCTGGAATCCGACAAAGGTTTGGGCGCTTTGGTGATGGATCGCCTTAGGCCCGGCAGACTGCTATCGTCAATGACTGATGACGATGATGCAACAATGATCGCAGCAGATGTGATGCAACGTCTCTGGCGACCACTGGCGACGGATAATCCTTTTGCGACTGTGGCGCAATTAGCTGGCGGATTGGGGCGGTTGCGGCAACGATTCAATGGAGGCACAGGGCCCTTACCAGCGAAGCTGGTTTCGAAAGCGGAAGCGCTGTTTGCTGACCTGCTCATCACATCGCCGCCGCCTGTTTTGCTCCACGGCGACCTGCATCACGAGAATATCCTTTTGAATGGCGAGGACTGGCTGGCGATTGACCCCAAGGGTCTGAGTGGCGATCCTGTTTACGAGACAGCCGCACTACTGGTGAATCCGATACCCGATTTTCTGTCCATGCCGCAACCGCAAACGCTAACCCGGCGCGTCGATTTGCTCTCCGACTATCTGGGTTTCGAGCGGCAGCGCATCCTGGCATGGGGATTCGCATTTTCCATGCTTGCCGCCTGGTGGTGTGTTGACGATAATCTGGACTGCTGGCAGTATTTCATCACCTGCACCGAGTTGATGGAATCCTGAAGCGTACACAAAACCCCCAACTCGATCAAGTCATCAACACGGATCACTCATGGAAATACGAGCATCAACAGCTACATTACGATGCGGTCAACCCGTTTGATTTCGTGAATCTTTGATTTTCTTCAGCCCCCGTTCTAGGGACTTGGTTAAGTTAACGATATAATCGGAAACCTCGATACGTCGCCAGCAATACCGCAACCAGCCATGTCCATTTCCCTGATTTGCACCGTCTACAATGAAGGCCCTGCCGTCCGCAAGCTCCTGGACAGCATTGTGGCCCAGACCATCTTTCTCGACGAAGTTGTGATCTGCGATGGCGGCTCCAGTGATGATACCGTTGCCCAGATCGAGGCGTATGCGGACAAACTGCCGCTGCGGGTCATCATCGAGCCGGGGGCTAACATTTCGGAAGGGCGAAACGTAGCTATCGCCGCCGCCAAGGGGTCACATTCTTGTTCTGGTGGATGCTGGAGTGCGCTTGGAGCCGACCTGGTTGGAGGAAATCACCCGGCCCTTGCGGCATGATCCCAACATGCACGTGGTTTCCGGCTTCTTCTCAGCCGATCCGGAAACAGCTTTTGAAGTGGCGATGGGGGCAACTGTGCTTCCCACCGTCGATGAGATCGATCCCGCCAACTTCTTGCCCTCCAGCCGTTCGCTGGCCATCCGTAAATCGGCCTGGGAAAAGGTGGGCGGTTATCCTGAATGGCTGGATTATTGCGAAGACCTCGTTTTTGATCTCGACCTGCGGGCTGCGTACCCGACTTTCGGTTGGTCCCCAAACGCAGTGGCCCACTTTCGGCCTCGTGGCTCATTGTCGGCCTTTTTCAAGCAATACTACCGCTACAGCCGGGGCGACGGCAAAGCCGATCTGTGGCGCAAACGCCATGCCATTCGTTACGGCGTCTATCTTGTCGCCGCACCCCTGTTGCTGTCGCTGGGCAAGGCGATTAGCCCATTCTTCTGGCTGCTGGGTTTGCTGGGGTTTATCGTCTATTGTCTAACGCCGTACCGTCGTCTCGTGCAAGCCTGGCGACGCCCCCTGGCCGATGGTCGGATGCTGACGATGGGCGAGAAACTGATCACGGTCGGGCTGGTTCCCATCATCCGGGTGGTGGGCGATGTGGCGAAAATGATCGGTTATCCGGTTGGCGTGTTATGGCGTTTGCAGCGAGATCGCTAGTCAGACGACATGTTCTTGCGATACACCCACGATTCGAACGGCATTTCATCCGTCGCTGGCTTTTCCTCGATCTTCTTAAAGCCGCACTTCTCGTAGAAATGATGGTTACTCGTGGCGTAACCCGGCGTTTCCAGTTGCCAGCCTATCGTCTGCGGATAAGTTGATTCGATAAATTCCCAGGTGTGATGCCCCACACCCCGATTCTGGTATTCAGGATCGACGAATATCGTGCCCAGGAAGTTTTGCCCCGTATCGAATATCCAGACGATGATGGCACCAATGATATGGTTATCGGCCAGGACCTTATACCCGACCGTCCATTCGTATCCGAACAGCCATTCCCGAAAGAAATCGCCGTTGTCATAGCCGTCGGGTCCGCCCTTTTCGGCGCCAAGATGCCGTTGAGAATCATCATCAAAGGCTCGTAGTCATGACCTCTGTCAGTTCGGGGATGTCAGCTTCGCTGATCTCAGCAAACGTGAGGACCAATTCAGGCATTTTACCTACTCCAGGACCAACTCCCAGTTGTGCTCTTCGGCTGGGGTGATGGCGACAGCGGTGTTTTTGTAGTCGGGGATCTTGGCCGTGGGGTCAAGATCATCCATCGTGAGCAAATTGGCGGCGGCTTCGATGTAGTGGAAGGGCAGGAAGATCGTGCCAATAGGCGAGCGATCTGTCACTTCAACCCTTGCCACGATCTCTCCTCGGCGGGAAGCGATACGCACCAGGTCGCCGGAGGCGACGGGAATGCTTCTGGCGTCCACAGGATTAATCTCCACGACCGGTTCAGGAGCGATTTCGTTCAGCGAAGAGCGCCGGGTCATGGTTCCGCCGTGCCAGTGGTAGAGCAATCGTCCGGTCGAAAGGTTGAAGGGGTAGACCTCGTCCGGCGTTTCCACGGGGGGGATGAATTCCAGCGGCCAGAATTTACCACGGCCCCGGGGCACGCCATCCTCGAACAGATAGACCGTTCCGGGGTCTTGTTCGTCGTAGCAGGGATACTGGATCCCGATTTTTTCCAGGCGTTGATAGGTGATGCCCCGGAACTCCGGAGCCACTTGTCCCACTTCCCTCCATACCTCATCCGGCCCCTCGTAATCCCATCCCGGCTGGATGGTTGCGCCCAACCGTAGTTCCAGGCGCTGGGCCAGGTCGATGATGATATCCAGGTCGGGGCGAGCGATGCCAGGTGGATTCAATGCCGGACGCACTCGCTGCACCCGCCGTTCGGTGTTCGTAAACGTCCCCGCCTTCTCTGCAAAGCTGGCGGCGGGCAGGATGACGTGGGCGTACAGTGCTGTTTCGTTGGCGAAAATATCCTGGCTGACGATCAAGTCTAGATTCTCCAGCGAATGCCGGGCATGCTTCAGGTTTGGCTCCGATGTCATGGGGTCTTCACCGATTACGTAAAAAGCACGGATGTCCCCCCGTTCGGAGGCATGCACCATCTCCACTGCTGTCAGGCCAGGGGTTGGATCGAGCGGCACGCCCCATGCTTGTTCAAATTTACGCCGGACGCTGTCGTCATTGACCGGTTGATAGCCCGGAAAGACGTGTGGGAGCGCCCCCATGTCGGAGCAGCCCTGCACGTTGTTCTGGCCACGAAGCGGGTTCAAGCCCCCGCCATATTGGCCGATGTGTCCGCACAGCATCGCCAGATTCACCAGCGCAGTGGCATTGTCGGCCCCATGCGTGCTCTGGCTGATGCCCATCCCCCAGTACAGGGCGGCAGAGTGAGCATCTGCGTACATGCGGGCAGCTTGTCGGATTTTTTCGGCAGGCACGTCGCTGATCCCCTCAGCCCATTCCGGCGTGTAGGGCATCAGCGAATCAGCGTACTCGTTAAAGCCCTCGGTGTGGACGACCATGTAATCGGCATTGTAGCGCTTTTCGGTGACGATGACATTGGCGATAGCCTGGAACACAGCGACATCGGTGCCGGGGCGCTGTTGCAGCCACAGCGTGGCGAAATCGACCAGTTCGATGCGCCGGGGATCAATGACGATGAGCTTCGCTCCCCGCTCCACCGCTTTCTTCAAACTTAGGGCGATAACGGGGTGATTGGCGGTTGTGTTGGAGCCGGTGACAATGAAGGTATCGAGGTTCGCCATCTCTTCGATGCTGTTCGACATCGCCGATGAACCGATGGTGCGCATCAACCCCGCCACCGAACCGGCATGGCAGAGGCGGGCGCAGTGATCGATGTTGTTGGTCTTAAACAGACTCCGCACCAGTTTCTGGAAAAGATAATTCTCCTCGTTGGTGATTTTCGCCGAACAGAAAGTCCCCAGGGCATCGCCTCCCGACTGTTGTACTATCTCGACCAGTTTGTCTGCTACCAAATCCAGTGCCTCATCCCAACTGGCTTCACGATAATCCTCGGCCAACGACGTCGCTCGCCTTGCTTTGCCGAATGGCTTCCCCGCTTCGATATCCTTACGGATGAGCGGAGCTCGCAAACGGGTGGGGTGATGCACAAAATCCGTGCCAAATCGCCCTTTGACGCACAACTGGCCGTAGTTCGGGGCCATATCGAAATCGGTGGTCACACGCACAATGCGTTCGTCCTGGATGTTGAGTTGGATCTGGCAGCCCACGCCGCAAAAAGGGCAGGTGGTGGGGACAATGCGGTCTAGTTTCATGTTGGGAAGAGAATGAGTGGTTATGCGATCAGCGCTGGTGCAATCACAGGAACGTTAAAATAAGAGTCAGCGTGAAGATGCTGGTGACCGTCGAGAAAAGGACGGTTGTGGTTACAAAATCGGGTACAAGATCATGCTCGATGGCGATAATGGAGGTGAGTACAGCAGCAGGCATGGCTGCTTGCATCACGCCGGCGCTGCGCGTCAGTCCGCTTATGCCGAAAAGAGCTGCCAGGACGACGGCAATCGCTGGCGCTCCGATTAACTTGATGCTGCTGGCGAAAATGACATCTCTGGTGATGCGAATCTGCTTGGTATTGAATAGTTTGACGCCCAGCGTTAGCAACATAACTGGTATCATTGCCGCCGACAGCAAGCCAATGATGCGATTGAGCACAAGTGGCGATTCAAACGGCAGCCAGTTCAGCACCAGCGCTGGGACCAGGGCAATCAGAGCTGGTGTTTTGAGTACGGACAAGACCGCCGTCTTGCTGCCCCCAGTCGCCCAACTGGCGGCAAAAACGCCGATCACGAAGCCGCTCATATTCATAGCCAGGAAGTAGATTGTGGCCGGAATCATGGCCTCAGCGCCAAGTCGGAACTCGATGAGAGGCAGGCCAAAGTTGCCGATATTGCCAAACGAAGCGATGAGGACATACGCGCCGACGACTGGGACTGGGCGTTTGAGCGCCTTGGCAACGACAAAACCCAGTACTGCGGAACCAACCACGACGGCCAGGATGTAGACGATCATTTGGGTTGCTTCCTGAGCCTCTATCTCTGCCGTGCTAACGAGATCGAACACAAAGGCAGGGACGAAGATGTAGTAAGCAACACGGGAGAGCGTGCGCTCATCCAGTTGTAGTCGATTTGCAGCCAGATAACCGATGAACACCAACGCAAACACAGGTGTGATGACGTTGACGAAGACTTCGATGATCTGTAGGGGCATGTTGCGGTTGGGCGAAACGTGAAGGGTCAACTGTGATGCTGAGACTGATCAGGTCTCAAGTGCATATTCCCGTTTTCCCTTCAATGCCCCTGTGGGACAAACGCCCACGCAATTGCCGCAGAAGACGCAGGTGCTTTCGGGCATGGGAGCGTCAAAAAAGGTGGCGATTTCGGTGTTAAAACCCCTGTTGTTGAAACCTAACGCAAAGGTGAATTGCACATCCTCTGCACAGACCTGTACGCAGCGCCAGCACAGCACACACTTGTCATAATCTCGTACGTAAAAGGGATTATCATCCTTGACTTCCGGGAATGTGCGACGCTTCGCGTCCTCGCCGAAGCGATTGGGATCTGCATCAAGCTCATCCATCAGGCCTTGCAGTTCTGGCGCATCACTCAGATCGACGGTCGACGCCAACATCTCCAGCAGCGTACGGCGGGCTGTGCGCACCCGGCGGGAGTCCGTCATAATCACAGCATGGTCGGAAACGACGGTGGTGCATGCGGGAACCAGTGTGCGGCTCCCACGTTTTTCGACGACGCAAAGCCGGCAGACGGCATTGGCTGTAAGCTTGTCGTGATAGCATAGGGTGGGGATTTCGACGCCCGCCTGGGCAGCGGCTTCCAGGATAGTTTGTCCGGGTTGCGTTTTCAGCGATTGTCCGTCGATGGTGATCCAGATAGGGTCGGGCATAAGTCGGAGTCAGGAGTTGGAGGTCGGAGATTGGAGCGGGCGGTAGGGGCGAATGGTGATTCGCCCTTACGGTCATTCGCCCTTACGCCCGGTTTTCAGAATCGGGCGAATTCACCCGTTGTTTCGTCGAATTCAAAACGATCAAGGGCAGTAAGGATTGCGGAGGATGCGGTCTGGCCAAGGCCGCAGATGCTGGTGTCTGTCATGGTTTGGCCGACATCTCGCAGCGTCTGTAAATCACCAGCCCGCAGGCGGTTGTCAGCCAGGCGGTCGATGATTTCCATCTGCCGTTGGGTTCCCATCTGGCAGGGGTAGCACTTGCCGCAGGATTCATGGGCGAAGAAATGGGCGATGCGTTTGAGCATGACCTTCATGTCAACAGAGGTGTCAAAGACCATGACAACGCCGGAACCGAGGGCGGCGTCGATCTCTCGCAAGGTGGCGAAGTCCAGGAACACGTCCACGTAATCGGGTGTGATGAACATACCGGCAGCGCCGCCGAGCAGCACGCCGCCTAACTCGCCGCTGCCAGTCACGCCGCCGCCATATTCGTAGATCAGATCCTTGAGCGGCGTGCCCATCGGCGCTTCCACCAGACCGGGTTTATGCACCCGACCGGAGAGACAGAAGAGCTTGGGGCCAGGCGAATCGAGCGGGCCCAGCCCTTTGTACCAGTCCGGACCCTGGCAAACCAGCGGCAAGGCGTTGATCAGCGTCTCCACGTTGTTGATCAGCGTTGGTCGCCCAAATAAGCCTACCTGCGTGGGGAAGGGGGGTTTCAGACGGGGGAAGCCCCGTTTGCCCTCGATGCTCTCGAACAGGGCCGTTTCCTCGCCGCAGATGTAAGCGCCGGCAGCCTTGCGCACCTCGATGTCGAGGGAATACCCTGAATCCAGGATATTTTGGCCCAGATAACCGGCATTGTAACAGGTGTTGATGGCGTTTTGTACACGTTCGATGGCCAGTGGATATTCGCCCCGGATGTAGATGTAGCCTTGTTCTGCGCCTGTGGCGAATCCGGCGATGATCAAGCCCTCGACCAGCGAAAATGGGTCGCCTTCCATGATCATGCGGTCTTTGAAGGTGCCCGGCTCCGATTCGTCCGCATTGGCGATGACGTATTTCGGCCCGGGTTCCTCGTTGACGGCCTTCCATTTGATTCCGGCCGGGAACGCTGCGCCCCCCCGGCCCAGCACATGCGCCCTCGTTGTGATGTCGATGATCTCGTCCGAGCCGATTTCGATGGCTCTGGAGAGGGCCTTGAAGCCGCCGTGCGCTTCGTAATCGGTGAGGCTGGCGGGGTCAACGACGCCAATGCGGGCGGTGAGTGTCGGTTGGTAAATCATTCCCCACCTCCCAGCAGTTCCGGGATCTGTTCGGGCGTGACATGGCCATATTCTTCGTCATTGATCATCAGGTAGGGCGCTTGCTCGCAGTGGCCAAGGCAGGGATGGACTTCCAGAGTGTATTCACCGTCTTCTGAGGTCCCGCCATGTGCATCGACCCCTAACTGTTCGCTGCATGCTCGCACGATGTCCTGACTCCCGGCCAGGTAGCAGGGCATGTCATCGCAAACCCGTACGATGCGTTTGCCAACCGGTTCGTTGTAGAACAGGGCATAGAATTCGATCACATTGTGCACTTGCACCAGCGGCACGTTCAGGTTTTTGCCGATGGCGCTGCATGTGTCTTCATCCAACCAGCCGGTGATGGCCTGGATGTCGTGCAGGCACGGCAAGAGGGCGCTGCCCCCTTTGTTGCGATAACGGCGCAGGACGGTCTGGATCGCCGAGGTTTCCGTGGGAGTCAGAGTTAAGGTGGGAGCAGTCATCTAAATAGTCGGGTATCAGAGTGAGGTCAGCATGAAGGCCGGTGTTGTGGCTGCTGCATTATACCTTTATGAGCGCTCAGAGCCAATCATACGTATTGCGTGGTGCGTTTTCTGTGATTTGCTCACTATCCAGACGCAAACCAAACGGAACACGCAACACGAACCACGCACGCTTCCAGTGCAATCTCCCGCAATGATGAAGCCATCAATCCACAATCTCCGCAATACACTCAATCTCGACCAGCGCATCCAATGGATTTTGGCGGATGGCGATGGTCGTCCGAGCGGGCTTGTGGTCGCCGAACATCTGGGCGTACATGGCGTTCATGCCCTGGAAATCGCCCATGTCCTTGAGGAAGACGGTGGTTTTGGCGATGTTTTGCAGAGACAGGCCCATGCCTGCCAGCACTGTGCTCAGGTTTGTCAGCACCTGTTTAGTCTGAGTCCCAATATCTGCGCCGACCAATTCCGTGGTATCCGGATCCAGCGGCGTCTGGCCAGAACAAAAAACGAGATTGCCGACACGCATGGCGTGACAGTACGGTCCGATGGCTTTCGGTGCGCCTTCAATGAAAATGGTTTCCATAAAATACATACTCCTGGATGAGAATTCGAGCGTTAGAGGAGTTTAGACGATTTCAGTCAGTCGCAATCTTGATGATAACGCATTCCGTGTTCTATGCAACATAGGGATGCTCGGTCAATTGCTTGTATTCCAACTACCACTGCCTTTATAATTCGATAGTAACTACGGCGTTTACATGCAACAATCAAGTCAGAGGTGTCTGAAATGTTCAAAATGGATAAATTTACTTGGGCGATTATCATCGGCGTGCTGGTGGTGCTAGTCGCTGCCGTGATTACAGTCAATCTCACCAGTGGCGAAGGTTGGGGAGAAGCAAGTTATCTGGATGAGGATGCGCCTGAAGCCGTGGTCCACAATGCGTTTGTGGCATTTCTGAATCAGGATTTCGCCAAAGCCCGACAGTATTACAGTGCTGAGGTATTTAAAGAGGATGAACGGGCGGAGCGATTTCCTGGTGAGCGGGAGTTCTACTACCCAACCGATATGAATCGGCGATTGCGGATCAAAAGCGTCAATTACGTTGATGATGGCGAAGCCATGGTCACTGTCACCATCGATTACTATTCTGCCGGTGGCTTGTTTGGCGGCGGCAACACCTGGAGCAGAGAAAGAATGCTCAAAGTCGTTCAGGAAGAGGGTGAGTGGAAGATCGACACAAATGAGTTTTTTGACTGATTCCCTACTCCCTACTTCTTACTCCTTGCTCCTCGCCCCCTACATCCAAAACACGAGTTCATCTCATGTCCTCACAACTATCTGAAACCGAAACCCTGCCCCCAAATCCTGATACTGGCCCCACCAGCTTGCTGGCGACCATCCAGCGGCTTTACTTCTACCTGGTGGCCACCATTAGCCTGTTTGTTGGCCTCAGCGGGTTACTTTCGCTGCTAGAAGTCCTTTGCGAGGTCTGGTTGGGGGATGTGGGCGTGTCGGTGAATACGGCCAGCTATGTCCGTGATGTTGTGGCGCGCAGCGGCGGGATGCTCCTGGTGGCTACGCCAATATTCCTGATTCACTGGCGCTACATTCAGCGCCGGAACAAGGAACCCGCCGAAGCGACATCGGGCATTCGCAAATTCTTCCTCTATCTCATATCCGCCGTCACCCTGGGCTTGGGGGCGATGCTCGCGGGAGAATTGTTGGAGGGAGTCGCCAAATTGCTGCTAGGCGTTCCTCTAGACGCAAGCGAGATTTGGCCGAGCAGCTGGCTGTTTTTGCTCTTCGGCATCCTTGTCAACGGTGTCCTGTTCGTTTATTTCCAGCGACAACTCCGAGCTGACGGTGATTGGGGCCAGGAAAATGGTTGGGCGGGAACTTGGCGGCGGTTGTACCAGGCAGTAGTGGGGCTAGTGACCCTGTCGGTATTCATCGTTGGTCTGGGCGTATTTCTGGAAACCCTGCTGCAGACCATCTTGCCAGGCTCTGAACGAGATGTGGGCGAATACTGGCTGCGTGGCCGCCTGAGTATGAGTTTTGCCTGGCTATCGATCAGCGCCTTGCTGTGGCGTTTCAATTGGCGTGACTGGCAACAAATTATCCAGGACAATCCTGCAGATGGCAGAACAGCCCTCCGGCGTCTCTACCTTTACGGCTCGGTCATCATCAGCGCTCTGGCTACTTTGGTTCCTGCCGCTGTGTTACTGCGTGAATTGTTGCTGCTGCTATTTGGCGTGACCAACACTGCCGAATCCACCGGCAGCGGTCTGGCCACACCCCTGGCCTTCCTGCCCGTGGGATTCGTGCTCTGGCAATGGCACTGGCGGCTCATCCAGCGGGAAGCGGCCAGTTATGGCGACACGCCTGAGAGCGCCTCAGTACGGCGCATATACTACTACACAGTCGCCGCCATCGGTCTGATCCTGACCTGGTTCGGACTGGTGGACATCCTGCGTGTTTTACTTGATATTTTGATACCCGCCCAGACTTCTGTTTCCGGCCCATTTTGGGCGGAGCAATTGGCCAATGGTCTCAGTTTACTTGCAGTCGGCGCGCCGGTGTGGGCATTTCATTGGCGCACGGTGCAGTCCGTGGCTCGTCGCCCGGATGCCGTCGGTGAGGCCGAACGTAGTTCCTGGCCCCGGCGGCTCTACCTGTATGCGGTGGCCCTGGTTGGTGCATTAGTCATTCTCTATTATCTGACAACGGTGGTTTATCGCTTACTGCTCCTGCTACTGGGCGAGCCCAATGTCGATTTGTTCGGCACAGAGACAGTGGATGCCCTGGCGCGCAGCGCCATTACCCTCGTGTTCTGGCTGGTGGCGGTGTTGGCAATCCGCCAGGATGGACGTTTGGGGATCGGGGTAGATGAGGGAGTGATCGAAGCGGTGGGAGACGATATGGAGGACTCGGGACCGGATGCTGCAATTCGCAAAGCCCAGTTGGAAGCGCAGATTCAGCAGCTGGAAGCTGAGTTGGCCGCAGCCCGATCAGAGCTGGCGGCGTTGCAGGAAGCAGAATAAAAAAAGCCTCCGAAGATCAGAAGATTCTCGGAGGCTGATGTATTTCCGGTTAAATGCGACGCACCTCGCAGGTGCGTCGCACATCGGGTGCTAGAACAATCCCAACACCTTGCCTGTTTCCAGATCCAGGTCCACGTCGTAGAAGACGGGGCGGGTAGGCAAACCGGGCATGGTGCTCATGGTGCCCAGCAGCGGGTAGAGGAATCCGGCGCCAACGCTGGCGCGAATGTCTCGAACGGGCACAATGAAACCGGTGGGAGCGCCCTTCAAGTTCGGGTCATGGCTGAGGCTGAGATGGGTCTTGGCCATGCACATGGGCAGCTTATCAAAACCGACACGCTCGTACAAGGCGATTTTGGCTTCGGCCTCTTCGGAGTACTCGACACCAGCGCCACCGTAGATATCGCGGACGATTGTCTCGATCTTTTCCTTGATGCTCATGTCGAGCGGATAGAGGAATCTGAAGTCGCTGGGCTTGTTGGCGGCGGCCATTACAGCCTCGCCCAATGCAACCGATCCTGCACCGCCGTCCATCCAGTGGCTGGACATTACGGCATCTTCCGCACCAGCCGCAATGGATATCCTGCGCACCACTTCGACCTCGGCGTCTGTGTCATCCTTGAATTTATTGATGGCAACGACGACAGGAATGCCAAAGCGTCTGGCGTTCTCGATGTGGACGATTAGATTGGAACAGCCTTTTTCCAGCAGTTCCAGATTTTCTTCCGTGTACTCGGGAGCCAGAGGACGTCCTGCAACGACCTTTGCGCCGCCACCGTGCATCTTCAAGGCCCGAATCGTTGCGACCAGCACCACCACGTTGGGGATGAGACCACTGTAGCGGCATTTGATGTCGAAGAATTTCTCCATGCCAATGTCAGCGCCAAAACCGGCCTCCGTTAGCACATAACCATCAGGACCAACGAGCTTTAGAGCGATTTGGTCGGCGATGATGGAGGAGTTGCCGTGGGCGATGTTGGCAAATGGTCCGGCATGGACAAAGGCCGGGGTTCCTTCCAAGGTCTGCATCAGGTTAGGCATGATGGCGTCTTTCATCAACACGGTCAGCGCGCCGCCCAGGCCCAGATCATCGGCTGTGATGGGCACGCCAGCGTAGCTGGTGCCAATGACCATGTTGCCCAAACGTTCTCGCATGTCAGCGAGGCTGGTTGTCAGGGCCAGGATCGCCATGATCTCGCTGGCAACGGTGATATCGAAGCCGGTTTCGCGCGCGAAATTTCTCGGCGGGACCTCTGCCGATCTCGACACCGCGCAGATAGCGGTCATTGGTGTCGGTGACGCGTCGCCAGGTGATGCTGTCCGGGTCGATGTCGAGCCGCACGAACATGCTGATTTCTTCTTCTGTCAGGTCGTTGGGATCGGTTTTGTAGATGCCCAGTTTTTCGAGGCGCCTGATCATGACCGGTGAAAAGCGGCGATTGCCTTCATTGTCGGGCGGGCATAACCGGCTGAACAGGACTTCATCGGACTGGTAGGACTCGTGGTGCATGCGAGCGTCGATTGCCGCAGCCAGCAGGTTGTTGGAGGCTGTGATGGCATGGATGTCGCCCGTAAGGTGCAGGTTGAAGTCCTCCATAGGAATAATCTGGGCGTAACCGCCGCCGGCAGCGCCACCCTTGATGCCAAAGGTCGGGCCCTGGCTGGGCTGGCGGATGCATGTGATCACTTTTTGGCCCAGGAAAGCGCCCAGCGCCTGGCTGAGACCAACGGTGGTGGTCGTCTTGCCTTCGCCCAATGGCGTTGGCGTAATAGCTGTGACCAGTACGTATTTTCCATCTGGTCGGTCGCCCAAGCGGTCTAGTGTTTCCAGGCGGACTTTAGCTTTCTTGTTGCCATAGAATTCCAATTCTTCTGGCAGAAGTCCCACCTCTTCAGCGATGATCGAAATGTCGAGAGGTTCGACAGATTGAGCGATATCGATATCGCTGGGGACAGGTCGTTTCAGGTCAGTAAGTTTGTGTGGCATTTGTTAGCTCCTTTGCTAATTGTTGCAGGACATTTTGCCTTTGTGGTTGATAGGGAAATGAATAAAACGACCAAGGACGGGCACACTGATGCCAATCCTGGTCGTTAATTACCTGGGTGTGGGTGCAATGTTGTGCATCGACTATGTGAAGATGGCGATGTTCAGGGTGCTGTTTTTTGATAACCGGTCACGGCATGGCTCAGCTTCGAGTCATCCATCACAAGGATAGTTCAAAATCGCCAATTTGACAAGAAACGGTGGGCGACATTACAAGGCGGTATTACAACAAGGTGGCAATGTCTTCCAGGGATTTCTTTTCGATGTTGGGAACCTGCGTCCCCAGAGCAGGATAGCCGGTGACGAGGATGAGGTAGGGACGTTCGTTGGCCGGGCGCCTGAGAATTGTGGAGAGGAAACCCATCGGGCTGGGGGTATGCGTGAGGGTGGCGAGGCCTGCGTGGTGCAGTGCAGTTATCAACATGCCTGTGGCGATGCCGACTGATTCGCTCACGTAGTAGTTTTTCACTTTCTCGCCCTTTTCATCAATGCCATAGCTTTGGGTAAATATGACGATGAGATAAGGGGCCGATTCCAGAAATGGTTTGTTGGCGTCCGTTCCCAGGTGCGCCAACGCTTCCCGCCATTCTTCTGGAGCCCGACCACTGTAAAAAGCCCGCTCTTCCTCCTCCGCAGCCAGGCGGATCTGGCGTTTGATTTCAGGGTCACTGACCACAACGAAATGCCACGGCTGCTGATTGGCCCCACTGGGCGCAGTCCCGGCAGTACGGATGCAGCTCTCGATGATGTCGCCAGGCACGGTCCGGTCCGAGAAATCACGCACGGTGCGACGACGCTTCATCTCGCCATAAAAGTCGCTGGCGCGCTGCCGCATCTCTGCTTCGGAGTATTCATGGAGGTGCAGGGGAATGAACTGATCTGCTTTCATATTGAAACAAACTGGGGGTTCACAACACACCCAATAGCTTTCTGCGCACAAAAACCAGAAATTCTCGGATAGCTTGTTCAGGGTCGTTACTGATGTAGCTATCTGTCACTATGTCTTCGCTGCCGTTGTGGAAATGTTTGGGGAATGTCAATACATCGCGCCAACGATTGTGCGGTGCATCGTCATGCCGATACAGATCCCCTGCATCGATCAAACGTCGTTCCCAGTGATACGAGTAGCGTCCGGTTCTGGAGAAAAATACATCAATCAGTGAGCCATCGGTAATGTCGAGACGCAACTTGTGTGGATCTCCTGTTGACAGCAGAAGAATCTCAGCGTTCACGACAATATCCGTGAACTCACCCAGCGCTATCTTTTCCAGTTTCTTGTAAGTCTCTAAGATAGCCATTCAATTCTTCCAAACGAGCGGTCAGGTTTTCGGCGACGATCAGGTCTTCCCACGCGGGATGTTCCACGACTTCGCCCTGAGCGATTTTTTCTTCCAAAGCAGGCACAGAATCAACGCCATAACGGGATAGAATCTCCAATTTGAGTTGCAGCACTTGGCGTTTTTTATCACTCAGAAAACTCACCAAAGCCTGCTGAAACAAATCATTTTCAGCTAGGCCAAAAGATGCAGCAATCTGGGTTGTTGCGGAAACTGACATCTGACTAGCCCCTGAACGGAGAAGGATTTTTTCCACTCGTTGGTTGTGGATAAGGAAATTTTAGCACACGGTGACATGGCGTACAAGCAAGTTGGCGCAACGGCGCAACGAGCGTGTTCTTAGCTATCCACCTTTGGTCGTCGACGGTTTCGGGTGGGCTGGGGCGATGAAACCGGGTCGGGTAACAATCCCGCCAGGTGGGGATAAGGGTCACACTGGTGGGGGATATGGATGGCGTTGACGAATTCATCCTGGAAGTCGGGATCGACGGCTGTCTCGATGTAGCGAACCCATTGCGACCTTTCCCTCGCTTCCTCCCGTTTCTGGCGGTTAAGCAAGGCGATGCGAGCGCCATCTCCGGCGGCATTGCCCACGGCATGGACTTGCTCCAGTTCGCAATCCGGGATAAGGCCCAGGATCATGGCGTGTTTGGGGTCGATGTAGCTGCCGAAAGCGCCCGCCAGCACAATACGGTCCACTTTTTCGATGCCTGCACGCATCATTAACAGTTTTGCTCCAGCGTACAGCGCCGATTTAGCAAGCTGGATGTTGCGCACGTCGCTTTGGGTGACGAGTATGGCTTCGCCATTGGCCGTTTGATTGCGGGTCGCCAACACGTAAGCGCCTTTCTTTCCCTCCCACCGCATGTGCTCACCCAGTTCGTCCGGATTGAACCGACCGTCTGGTAGTAGAATCCCGGCCAGATACAACTCGACCACCGCTTCGATGATGCCCGAACCGCAGATGCCGGAGGGCAGATGCTGAGGTTGCTCTTTAGTGGAATCGGTGATGTCGCTGGGCCATTGATCCGACCAGCGCTCTTCACCGATCACCCTGAAGCGCGCCATCTTGCTGATCGGGTCAATCCGCACACGTTCGATTGCGCCTGGCGCTGCACGCATCCCAAAGGCGATCTGTGCGCCCTCAAATGCAGGGCCAGTAGGGCTGGAGGCGCTGAACATCCAATCTTGGTTGCCCAGCAATATCTCGGCATTGGTTCCGACATCGACAATGAGGATAATTTTTTCCTGGGTATACGGCTCTTCGGCAATGAGTACGCCGACGTTATCTGCGCCCACGTGCCCCGCTTCCGACGGCAGAACATGGACATTGGCAGAGGGATTGAAACGTAAACCCAGGTCTCGGGCCTTGACATCCACGCTGTCTCTTGTGGCCAGGGCGAAGGGCGCGCCACCAATCTCTTTGGGATCGATGCCCAGGACGATGTGGGTCATGGTAGTGTTACCCACGAATGCCGCTTCATAAATATTTCGGCGGCGGATGCCCGCTTGTTTGGTGGCCTGCGCCGTTAGTTTGTTAAGCGCTTCGATAATTGCATTGTGCATCGTCTGTAGGCCATCTCGATGCTCGTCAGTGTAGGATATACGGCTCATCAGGTCTTCGCCGTACGCAACCTGCGGGTTCATCATCGATTCGGTGGCCACGACCTCACCGGTGCGCAGGTCGCACAGATAAGCAGCAATCGAGGTTGTGCCGATATCGACCGCCAGGCCATATGCGCCTATTTGCAGGCCCGGTTCCACGTCAATCACCTCTCGATCCTGCCAGATGGTGACGGTGACTTTCCATTTGCCTTCACGAAGGACAGGTTGCAAGCGCTGGAGGACGGGAAAGTCGATGCTCAGTCCGGTTATTTCCCATTGCTCGGCCAGGGCATCCTGCAAGCGTCCCCAGTCACCACGGTGTTCGCCCAATTGCGCTGCTTCCACCACCACGTACACCTGTCGCACTGCCGGATCAACTTCAATAATCCGATCAGTAGCGGCCTTGCGGATCACCTGTTTCTGCGTCCGGCTTTCCTCAGGGACGAAAACCAGCACATCATCTTTGACGAGGGCTGAGCAGGAGGACCGATAACCCTGCGCAAACCTTTTTCCAAGTAATTCCTGCTCCGCAGCACTGGCAGGTGTGACATGATCGGCGCTCGATTCAATGCCGTGTTTCTGGAAGCGGCCCTCTTCAATGCGCACCTGGCACTTTTCGCAAGTGAGATGGCCGCCGCAGATGCTCTCGATCTCAACACCGAGATTCCGGGCAGCGTCCAGCAGCGATGTGCCGGGTTCGACATGTCCTCGTCTGCCCGAGGGCATGAAGATGACAAGAGGGTCGGAGGGGGCAGGTTGATCAGTTTGGTTCGATGTTTCAGATGTCATAGGTCAATGGCGTCCAGTCGGTGGTATTTACTGATATAGGCTGCGAGGGAATGTATCACAGTATGGGATGTTTTTCCAAGCATTCGAGACGGTCAGGCTTTTGGAAGTCCTCTTGATTGGCGTGTTCTGCCATAGAAGGGTGCGTTTCCCAATTCCGGGGAGGTCTCCGATAAACTGAAATGCCTCCCGGAGCAGGTCACGATGGGATTGCTATTTGGCGTGTCTGATTGCACAATGAGTCCGATTTCTGCGCTCAATTGACTATTGGCCACTGACCATTGATCATTCATGATGTTTCATCTCCATGTCCACTCCCACTACTCTCTCCTGGGCGGAACCGCTTCCGTCGAGGACTTGGGGGCGCGGGCCGCAGAGGAAGGGATGACGCATCTGGCGCTGACCGATACGAATGCGCTGTATGGGGCGGTGCGCTTCGCGCAAGCCTGTGAAAATGCGGGTATACAACCGATTATCGGCATGGCTGTGACCATTGCCCCGCCAGCCGGTTTGCCGCCGACCGTGGGTGTTCATCCCGGCCAGTTGGTTCTTCTCGCCACCGGGCCTGCTGGCTATCGTTCCCTGTCTCGTTTGTCAACGCAAATTCAGGGAAAACCTGATCGGGTGGAAATCGGGCGGCGGGGGATAGCGCTAGACGGATTAGCCGAGCATCGGGAGGGACTTATCTGCATCGGTGGGGGGCGCAGAGGCTGGGTGGAGCGATTGCTGACGGCGGGGGAGGAAGCGGCTGCGGGTCGGTATCTTTCCCGGCTGGCGGGAATTTATGACGAAAATGTGTATTTGGCGCTTGAACGACAAGATAACAATCAACAGTCAGCAATCAACAATCAACGAAAAACGGAAGACGCAGCACGCACCACGGAAGCTGCAACTCGGGCGCTTGCCAATCGTTTCGGTGTTCCCACCGTGGCTGTGCAACCGGTTTACACCTTGTCGCCCGACCATCGTGATCGGCTGCACCTGCTGGCTGCCATCGACCGCAACACGCCGCTTTATCAGCTCGATCCAACGGTGCTGCCAGACGGCGGCGACCGGTCCATCGACCTGCATTGGCTGACACCCGACGAAATGGCCCTGCGATTTGCCGACTTACCCGACGCTCTGGCCGAGAGCGAGCGTATCGCCGCCCGTTGTCAACCTGCCCTGCCCGATGGCCGTCCCATCTGGCCGTCGCTGGATTTGCCACCTGGGCAAACACCCGAAAGCGCACTGGCTGAGTTGGCACAGCAGGGTTTGGAACAGAACTATGGCGGGGATGCGCTTGCCGAACAGCGGCTGAAGCGTGAACTGGACTCCATCGCTCGGCACGGTTACTCGCCGTTGTTTCTGCTTGTGGCCGACATCGTCCGGTACGCCCGCCGCCAATCGATTCCTGTCAGCACACGGGGCAGTGTCGCCAACTCGCTGGTCGCCTACTGCACCGGCATAACCACAGTCGATCCAATTCGACATAATCTGCTATTCGAGCGTTTCCTCAACCCCGCCCGCCGTGACCCACCTGACATCGACCTCGATTTTTGCAGCATCCGTCGGGACGAGGTGCTGGAATATGTTCGGCGCAATTATGGCGAGGATAAAGTGGCGCTGGTTGCCACCATCAGCACCATGCAGCCTAAATCAGCACTGCGGGAGACGGGCAAGGCGCTGGGGCTGGATGAGGACACCATTGATCAACTGGCGAAACGATTGCCCAAAGGCTGGCATCCCGCCATGCGGTATCGCGCCGATGAGGCGATGCAGGAATTGTTGGACAGCCTCGATGACGGCAAGCAGAAATGGGCGGTGCAGCAAGCCCTTGACATTGTCGGTCAACCCCACCATCTCAGCGTGCATCCCGGCGGCATCGTGATCTCGCCCGGCGCTATGACTGATGTAGTTCCCCAGCAACTTGCGCCCAAGGGATTTCTGATCACGCAATATGATCATAAAGACGTCGAAATTATCGGTCTGCCCAAGATCGACTTGCTTGGCATCCGGGCTCTGTCGGTGCTGGCGGATGCCGCCGAACTGGTGCGCAAACACCACAATCCCGCTTTCCGTCTGGAAACCATCCCGCTGGATGATCCGGCCACCGGCGCTTTGATCGCTCGTGGCGAGACCGTGGGCGTGTTTCAGTGCGATTCCAGCGGCGCACAGCGCACTTTGCGAAAACTCAGGGCCAGCAGCGTGGCGGATATGGCCATCGCCAACGCTTTCTTCAAGCCCGGTCCGGCGCTGGGCGGCATGGCCCGCAGCTTTGTGCGCCGCTATCGAGGCCAGGAGCCAGTGCGTTACCTCCATCCTTCGCTGGAGCCGGTACTGGGTCAGACCAAAGGCGTGCTCATCTTCCAGGAGCAGATCTTGCGGGTCGCCACCGAAGTGGCCGGACTTGAGTTGGGATCAGGCCAATCAACTGCGCCGGGGCATGAGCAAATTCCAGGCTGACGATATCGCCGCACTACAAACGCAATTCGTCGAGGGATGCCAACGCCCTGCGCCGGATGGCCCCGGCATGACCCGGCAACAGGCGCAAACGCTGTGGGAGCAAATCGAGCCCTTTTCCGGGTATGGCTTCAACCAGGGTCATGCCACCGCCTACGCCGATGTCAGCTACCGCTCCGCCTACTTGAAGACGCATTTCCCCGCCGCTTTTTTTGCCGCCCGACTCGCCAACCGGGGCGGGTTTCACCATCCCGCCATCTACATGGCCGAAGCGAAACGCCTGGGCATCGCCTTGCATCCGCCTCACGTCAATCGCTCCGACCGTCGTTTCACCCTGACCTGGGAACCTGGGCCGACTGCTGATCTTGAACCCCACCTGTGGATGGGTCTCGGCCAGGTGCGAGACCTGCGGCGGGCTTCTGTAAAGGCCATCATCGCCGCACGGGAGCTTCGCTCCTTTGCCGATTTACGGGATTTCCTGGCCCGAACGTCCCTGCAATCCAAGGAAATTGCCCATCTCATCCGGTGTGGGGCGTTGGACGGCCTGGGCGAGAGTCGGGCGGCGATGCAAGCTGAGGCCGAATTAATCACTCGCATTGGCAGCGCCCGGCAGATGACGTTCGAATTCTTCCAGGTAGAGGTGGAAGCGGAGACGCCCGCCCAGAGATTGGCTTGGGAGCGCTTCATCCTCGGCCTGCCAATGTCTGTGCATCCCCTGTCGTTGATCTCACCCGACCAGTTGGGTACGTATTCAGTTGCGGCATTCACGCCATTGGCAGAGCTAAGCCAGCAGCCTGGGCGTCAGGTAACGACGGTCGGGGTCAGGTTGCCCGGCTGGACCGGCGGCGATGGCTTTTTCCTGGGCGATGCGACGGATTACGTTATTGCCATCGCCGAAAAAGGAAGCAAATCGCCGTCAGCGTGGGAGCCGCTTGTCATTCAAGGGCGCTGGCGGGTGGATGAGTGGGGCGGGGGATGGTTGCAGGTCGAGGAATTGCGGTTGTTCAAGTAATAAGGTGGTTTGTAGTAGGTGATTTATCGCCGTAATCAGAATGACCAGCGCCACCCAAAGCCACTGTGCACTAGGTTTCCGGCAGCAATGTCTCGGCCAGCCAACGTGCATCCTCAACCAAATCCAGATCGCTTGGGAGTTGATAATCCATATCCACCCGCATTGTCATGTGTGCCACCACCTCGTTGACGCCGGGCGGCAGATCAGGCCAATCGGCCAACATACGCACACGGTCGTACGCGGTGATAGCGGTGGTGGACACGCCCTGCCGTTGCAGGTATTCGCCGACAACGACGCCAGCCGCTCGCCGGGCGCAGACTCGCGCCTTGCCCTCATTTCCTTGGCTGCGCGCCAACTCCGCCATCTGCAACTCCCTGTCAAATTTCATGCGCCAGGCTTCACGCATCATGCCAGACCAACAGCCCGTAAGTCCAATTGCCCGTCCTGCATCGGCGGACACCAGAAATAGCTGCCGGAAATGGGCCGGGTGAAGGTGAACAAGGCATCGGTGATGTCATCGTCTGCGCCAACCATCCGGTTCATTTGCGCCTCGAAGGCATCAAAAGAGCAGCCATACGCTACGAACACCAGACCAGAATCCAAGCCGCAAGTCCAGGGCATGGAACGCCTGAGCACGAATGCTTCCGGGGCGAATTCTTCCTGGGCGGTGCGTTTGACATGCGCAGAATCGGGAGCATCCTCGATCTCTTCATTGTCACTGATCCTGCGTCCGATGGTGTTATCCCGCTCGCTGCTAGGACTTCGCCTGAAAAGCATCCAGGTCGTGGATCCACTGCTGCACAGCTACAAAACTTGAACCATCCAGGCCTTCGCCGAGTCCGCTGGCAATGGCGACTTTCACCGCTTCCTCCTCCACCGGGTTTTCCGTGCCATCTTCGTAACCGGTCAGATCAAGACTGTCGCCATACTGAAAAGCGTCGATCACTTTCTCCAGCCGGAAAATCGGGGCCAGTGCATGTTGGATAGAGCGAGTGCGGTGCAGGAGTTCACCTCTATCCTCGCCTCGCAGCCAGAACCACAGGGCAGTGGGCGTAGAGGGTATCTCAAAACCCGGTCCCACTCTGGCGGGAAAAGAGCGTAAACTTTCGATGGCGCCGCCCAGCGAAAGGACCAGCGACTGGCCAAGGCCAACAACTGTGTTTTCGCCATCGACCAGGCTGACAAGTGTCTGCAAGGATTCCTGCGGTCGTTTTCCCGGAGTCAGGGAGAACATGAGATGGCGAGCCATGCGGGGGCAATCGAGCAGGATTCCTGATTGTGGTTGGGACATAATGAACGTCACTTCTTGAGGGATTTGTTGATAAGATCAGAGGCAAAGTATAGCACGCTGCGTGATGGCGTCTAAAGTTTGGCGCTTCTGTCGATTATCCAGGTGTGGCCGCTGGCAATGTGTCGACGATGTAGATATTGGCTGGACGTTTGTAACGAGCCAGCCCCAGTTTGCAGTAGCTCTTCACATCTTTGATGGAAAGCTCAGCGCCCGATCTGGGCACGACGTACACCTCACCCACAGCTCCCAAAACGGGATGTTCTACAGCGAAACAAACACTCTGTTCGATGTCATGATGCTGGTCGAGATACGCTTCGATCTCGGCGGGGAAGACGTTGTAACCGCCGAGAAAGTACATCCTTTTGCTCATCCCTGTGAGCGTAAGATGCCCCCTTTCGTCCAACCGTCCCAGGTCGCCGGTGGAGAGCCAGCCATCCTCGCTCAGCACCAGTGCCGTTTCCTCTGGATTATCGAAATAACCGGTCATCACGCAATCGCCACGCACCTGGATTTCGCCCTCGATGTTTAGTCCCACCGGATTCATCCCCCGATCGACAATTCGTAGCTCGAATTCGGGTGCAATGTGGCCAACCGTGTGCAAAATCAGCTGCAAATCGGCCTTCGGCCGGTTGTAGGTGATCATGCCAGCGGTTTCGGTAAGGCCGTATGCGTGGTAGGCGAAGGGTGCAATCGCCGCCATGCGCCGTTTCACCCGATTGGATGAAGGGGCGCCAGCGATGAGCGTCATCCGCACCGATGACAGATCGAAGCTATCAAAATGCGGAAGGACGAACTCCATGATCCACATCGCTGGCACCTGGCCCAAGATCGTCACTTTTTCCCGCTGCACGGTCTCCAGCGTTTGCTCAGGATGGAATTGCTCAAGCATTATCAGGGTGGACCCTGACATGAGCGCGCCTATCGTCAGCAATGTCGCCCCGCTGACATGATTCATGGGCAGATGGAGGATCGCCCGATCATAGCTACTCCACTCCAGTTGTCGGTTCTGAGCAGTTATGTTGGCGATGATGTTTTTGTGGCTGAGAACAGCGCCTTTTGTCGTGCCGGTGACGCCGCCCGTGAACACCATCAGCGCGCCATCCTCTTCCCGCAGCGTGCTTGCCCGTTCGGCCAGCGCCTGTGTCCGACCTGGAGCCTGGTTCTCCACCAGTTGCTCGTACCTCAACCAACCGGGCGGGACAGGCTCGCCAATGGCAATGCAGTGCCCAACGGTTGGCATCGTCTCGAAGCAAGCCTGCAATTGTTCTGCTACCTTCATGCTGCGCAGCACCACCATTGCTGTTGGCTTTGCAATTTCCGCCTGCTTCCTTATCTCTCGGGGCGTATAGTTGATGTTGAATCCCACCAACATCGCGCCCACCTGGCTGGCTGCCAGATACGTGATGATGTATTCGGGTCTGGTGGTGCACAAGATGCCGATGCGGTCGCCACGCTGCACGCCCATCTCCAGGAACGCTCCCGCCAGATTCTCCACCAACCGCTGGATCTCACCCCAAGTCATGCGTGTATCGCCAAAGACAACCGCCTCCTTGTCGGGAAAGCGTGTCGCGGTATTGTCAAGCACTCGACTAAGGTGATTCTGGGGTAGAGGATAGGACATTGGAACCGTTCTGTGCGGCCTAAAACGCGACAAGGCTCACCGAGGGGGGACTACCGGCAAGCCTTGTCATGAGGGAAGATGTCTGGTGTGTGGATCAGGCAGCGGCCTCGGCAGGTTGAAGGTCATCCAGAGAAAGGATGGTCGGTTTAGGCAGGTTGGACTCTTCAATCAGTCTGGGCACGATTGCCTCCCAGTGCACGGCCATGATGTGCATGCCATTGACGCCGGGGGTGTTGCGTATTTTTTCGATTATTTCCAGTGCGATTGCGACGCCTTCTTCTTCCTGACCTTGTTTATCGCCGGCATTGTCCATGCGTTTCAGATATTCTTCCGGGATTACCACGCCTGGGACTTCGTCGGCCATGAAGTGACCGGCGCGGGCGCTCCTGAGGGGAATGATCCCAGGCAGGATGTACACCTTGTCCAGAATGTCACGTTTATCCAAAGCTTCCATCCACTCCACGAAACCGTTGTATTCAAAGATAGGCTGGGTTTGGATGAATTGAGCGCCGGCGTTGACTTTTTTGTGGGCCCGCAGCGCCTCGTACTTGGGCGGCGCACCGAAGGGCGATCCGGCTGCACCCAGGAAGAACATGGGACGTTGTTTGATTGCACGTCCATCGATGTAGATGCCGTCATCGCGCATGCGTCGCAACATCCACAAAACCTGGATGCCATCCATATCGAACTGAGTTGGCGTGGACATGGGGCCGGGACCAAATCGATGGTGGTCGCCGGTCAAACAAAGGATATTGCGGATGCCCAAACCGGCAGCGCCCATCACATCCGATTCGATCACAACTCTGGTGCGGTCACGAGCCTGGAGTTGCATCACCGGCTCCAGGCCATCCTCCATGCACAGCACGCTGGAGGCAATGCTGCTCATTCGGGCGGAGGCGGAGGCGTTGTCTGTGAAGTTCGCCGCTGCAACAAGACCCCTCAACCAACCCGCTTTTTTGTGAATGATATCGCCGGATGCGCCCAATGGTGGCGCTATCTCCGCCGTGACCGTGAAATTGCCGGTGCGCAAGTTGGCCTCCAGAACGGAAGCGGGCTCTTCGTAAGCCGGGGGATGGTACTCGGAGTCTCCCTGCCACCACTTCGGCTGCCGTAAATCGTAAAAGAAACTGTCCCACTCTTTTTTGAAGCTATTTCGATCTGAGAAGTATTCCAGAGGATGGGGGCCCTGATCACGTTCTTTCCACAACCTGATCATATCGAGCCATGTTTCATTACCTGTTTTGGCGCCATCCATTGGGGCGTTGATTTCGAGCAGCTTATGTTCAATACCCATTTTTTCTGCTCGGTCGTAAATGACATACCAGGTGCACGGGCGACTGGCATCGACCTCACATGCGTCGGGTGTGGCTCCGCCACATAGGCCGTTTCGCAGACCTTTAGGACATGTCATCGGGCAGACAAATGCGGTTTCCTGCAAAATGCAGTTGCCACACATGCTGCAACTAAAAAGAGCGCTCTTGATCCAACGCTCGAACGTCGTAAATGCCCGTGTAGGCGCTGATTGGCGCTCATAGGGCTGATAAGCTGCTTGGTATCTACGGGGTGAAAATACGGACATCTTTGTCTCCTGGAGCTTGATTTTGATGCTGTGGAGTGTGAAAAGTGGTTGCAAAGCACTTGCCGTGTGGTTCCCCTTGCTTGTATAGCTCCTAGTGGGTGAGTTTTGACAAGTCTGCAATCAGGCTAAGTAACAAGACTTACTTTTCTCTGCGGCGTAATATATCATGGCGTTTCTGTTGTTGTCAATCTTTGTTCGGATGTTTCATCTTTTCTACAGGTTATGCGACAATGGCCCGGTCTCTGAACGATTTTCAGTTAATCTGTATTCGAGTACCGGTTGTCGTATAGCGATTTGTGGCTTATATTCCCTTGACCATCCAATTTTCGACCGTATGAATGAACGCAGTAAGCAACAGCAGTAGAAACCGAGAAAAAGGCGTTGGCCTGGTCATCGTGGCCGCCGCTTGCTGGTCTACGTCTGGCATTTGGGTCAAAGTCATCGTCGACGCCAGCGGCATCTCGGCGATTGATCTGGCATTTTGGCGGGACTTGGCTACTTTCATTGTGTTGCTGGTGGGCGTTTCCCTCATTAAGCCATCACTTTTACGGGTAAATCGACGGGACTTGCCGCTGCTGGCGTTAATGGGTGGCATTGGCATGGGCATATTTCACATGCTGTGGAATCTGTCTACGCTAATGAATGGGGCGGCAATTGCCACGATCTTGCAGTACAATTCTCCGATGATCGTTTCTGTGGCGGCATGGTTTTTGTGGCGCGAGTCCCTGACCTGGCGCAAGATCATGGCTGTGGTGCTGGCTTTGTCGGGGACGGTGCTGGTGGCCTGGCCCAACGACACTGGTGGGGTTCAAGTTACGACGACGGGGCTGCTGGTGGGGTTGGCATCGGCTGCGGCGATCAGTATTTACAGTCTGGCGGGAAAGCGTCTGGCAAGCACTTACAATTCCTGGACGGTCATAACCTATGTGTTTGCTTTCGCCACCCTGGCTCTGCTGCCCTTCAAGCTCTTTTCACAGGGTGAGGTGGAGCTGTCTCCTCTGATGTTGGGCGCGCTTGCCGGATTTGTGTTTATCCCGACCATCGGTGGCTACTTATCCTACACACTCAGCTTGCAGCGACTACAGGCCAGTGTGGCATCGATCATCGCCACCATTGAAGTCCTGTTCGTCACGATTTTGGCATATTTGCTCCTGGGAGAACAGTTGGATAGCTGGAAATTTGTAGGAATGGCGTTGGTGGTGTTTGGTGTGATCCTGGTGTCCATACCCCGTCGCCGCAGCATCAGCCAAGCCAGCCCCGAACAGGCGATATCGTCGTGACGGAAATCGAGATCAGTCCCGGCATCGGCACGCTGGGCGAAAAGTCCCTGCACGCACATCTGAAGTTGTGGTATGCGCAGCCGGGAGATCTTTCTGAAGTGGTGGTGGATGGACTTGTTATCGATATTGTGCGGGGTGAGATGCTGGTTGAGATTCAGACACGGAATTTTTCGGCCATGCGCCGGAAACTGGCGCGCTTGTTGCCTCGCCACCGGCTGCACCTGATCCATCCCATTGCCCAGCAGAAATGGATCGTGCGAGAGACAGGCGATGGACGGTTCATCCAGCGGCGCAAGTCGCCAAAGCGGGGGCGCATCGAGGATGTGTTCCGAGAGTTGGTGCGCATCCCCGACTTTCTAACGCATCCCAACCTATCTTTGGAAGTGCTCTTCACACAGGAGGAAGAGATCTGGCGGGATGACGGCAAAGGCAGTTGGCGACGAAAGCGGTGGAGCATCCACGACCGGCGGTTGCTGGCTGTGGTGGATAACGCCATTTTCGCCAATCCCGCCGATTATCTTTCACTCCTGCCAGCTTCGCTGCCCCGACCCTTCAGCAACCGAGAACTGGCAACTGCGCTCGACCTGCGGCTCAATCTCGCTCAGAAGATGACGTACACCCTGCGCCGGGCGGGTCTGCTGGAGGTGGTGGGAAAGCAGGGGAATACGTTTCTGTATGAAATTGCAGCTGATTGAGAAATGGGGGTGAGTGTCGCGTTGAGGGCCGGTGAACGGGGCTGATTTTTAACTAAAGATGACGTAATCAACGATTATAAGCAATTCTTCTAAGTTTTCCCTCGTTTGGCATGATCTAAATCATGGCGCGCTATCTAGAATTTGTTACACTTAGAGTGTTGCATTGTAACCAACAGTCGATAGACATGCGCTGTCGCATGCCTGGCTGACGAAATCTAATATCTTTTCACATTCTCACTGCGGAGTGCGTCCATGGACACAACAACTATCGAATTACCGGCAATGTACGCCGACCACCATGTAATTGAGGTGCGGCGTATCTTATTGGAAATGCCAGGCGTGGAGGATGTTTACGCCAGCAGCGGTTTCCAGATTGCCGAGGTCACTTACGATCCCGAACGGATCGAACTAACAGCGCTGGAGGATGCGCTGGATAAGGCCGGATATCTGGTACCACTGCCTGTACTCACCGAATCAGAGGTAGCGGGTTCTGTCAACGGCGGAACACAGGTATTCCGTCACACCGCCGCTTTTGAACAAACTGGTCAGACCGTTGGTTTTGGCCAGGTAGTTGCCTCACAACGACCCCTATGGCCTTGCCCCGGCATGGGACCCACCCGCACAATGCCTGAGTAAAAACGAGGTGCTGGGTATTGGTCATCCCACAACACAGACCAATACCAGGTGACCATTACCCACATATCCAATCCAGGAGAAAACACATGGCTAGAAAACAACGACCCACACCCCAGGAAATGTCAATCGACCCCGCCGCCCAGCAAATGCTGATTCGTGCCGATGAATTAGGCATTGGTACGGCCTTCACCCGTGCTGCCGACATGGTTGCCTGTAATATCGGTGGCGCCGGCATGTGCTGTAAAATCTGCAGCATGGGACCTTGCCGCTTGACCAAAGATGGCCAAACCGGTGTTTGCGGGGCCACCATCGACACCATCCAGGCTCGCAACTTCATCAGGTCTATCGCTGCTGGTTCTGCTGCTCACTCTGATCATGGGCGGGATATGGCCTTTACACTCAAAGCCGTGGCCAATGATGAAACCGATGGCTACGTGATTCGAGACGTAGCGAAGTTACGCACAACGGCCGGATACTACGACATCCCGGTGAAAGACCGTTCCCCCAAGGAGATCGCCAACGATCTTGCGGATCTGTACATCGCCCAGTTCGGGCAGCAGAAGGGCGAGATTGTTGTCACCCACCGGGCTCCCGAAAAACGACAGCAGCTTTGGCGAGATGGTGGCGTGATGCCCAGAGGCGTTGACAGAGAGGTGGTTGAAGCCCTGCATCGCACGCATGTCGGCGATGATCAGGACCCGGAACATATCCTGCAACATGCCGTGCGCACGGCTCTGGCCGATGGCTGGGGCGGCAGCCTTATCGCCACAGATGTCTCGGATATCCTGTTTGGCACCCCGGCCCCTATCCTGGGTCAGGCCAACCTCGGCGTACTCAAGAAGGATATGGTCAACGTCGTTGTGCATGGTCACGAACCGACCCTCAGCCAGATGGTTGTGGCTGCCTCCCAGTCTCCAGACATCATCGCATACGCCAAATCGAAAGGGGCTGAAGGCATCAATCTCTCTGGCATTTGCTGCACGGCCAACGAGATCCTCATGCGCCAGGGCATCCCGGCGGCAGGCAACTTCCTGCACCAAGAGCTTTCCATCCTGACCGGCGCTGTAGAAGCAATGGTGGTGGATGTGCAGTGCATCATGCAGGCGCTGGTGGGGTTGGCAGCTAATTTCCATACCAAGATCATCACCACTTCACCGAAGGTGAAAATCAAGGGCGCAACACATATCGAATTCGATGAGCATCATGCCTTGTCCATCGCCAAGGATATCCTGCGCACCGCCATTGATAATTACGAGAACCGAGGCGAAATCCAAATCCCGGAAGATCGTGAAGATTTGATTCCCGGCTTCTCGCACGAGTACATCAATTACATGCTCGGCGGCTCCTACCGTTCCTCCTTCCGACCCCTGAATGATGCGATCATGTCTGGCCGTATCCGTGGCGTGGCTGCCATTGTCGGATGCAACAATCCCCGCAGCCAGCAGGACTACCTGCACACCTATGTCACCGACAAACTCCTGAAAGAAGATGTTTTGGTGGTCGAAACAGGTTGCGGAGCCATCGCCAGCGCCAAGTTAGGATTCCTGCTGGGCGAGGCTGGCCTGGATAAGGTTGGCCCAGGTCTTCAGGAAGTGTGCGAGACCATTGGTATCCCGCCGGTGCTGCACATGGGCTCCTGTGTGGATAACACCCGCATCCTCACCGTGCTTACTCAGATTGTTGAAGAAGGCGGTCTGGGCGATGACATCGACCAGGTCCCGGCCGTTGGTATTGCGCCCGAATGGATGAGTGAAAAAGCCCTTTCCATCGGCACTTACTGCGTGGCTTCCGGCGCTTACGTCATCTTTGGCGGTTCATCACCCGTTAGCGGTATGCCCGACAAAGTAGATGACAGCGACCTGGTGTCGAAGTTCATCAGTAAAGGCTGGGAGGAGCTCTACGGTGGTAAGATGGAGTTCGTTCCTGACCCTGACGAGATGATCAGACGGACCCTGGAGCACATCGATCTGAAGCGCGCTGCGCTGGGACTGCCAGAATACGACGCCTCGAAATGGGGTCGCAGTGGTGACTCCCGCATGATCGATCTGAACGAACTACCCATTGCCCAGCGCAAGGCTGCGCTTTATGGCGTGCCTGCCAAATAAACGTGTAGCGTGTGACGTGTTGCGTGATGAATTCCCGCAACTGCGAGGATTATTCACGCAACACGCACCACGATAAGGAGACTCAAATGTCAAGATATATTGCAACGAGAGCGATCCGAGGGGCCAACTACCTTGTCACCGAAGCTGAGGTGATGTTGGATAGGGCCATTGAAGAAAAAGGGCCCGACACCCCGGTTGCTTTTCCCAACACAGCTTATTTCCTTCCCACCATTTACGGTATGACAGGCACCGAGGTGACATCACTCAGCGATTTGCCGCCAGTGATGGAACATGCTCGCCAGTTGCTGCATCCAGTGCCCGCCAACAAACACTGGACGCCGTACCTCGGCGAGACGCTTGACAGCGGCATGGCTACTTTGCTGGCCGCCGAAACCATCGAGGCTGTGCGTTTTGTCTACGGCCTGCAACCGGAACCCTACCCCGGATTTGAACTGGCCGGGGGCACAAACTACGGGTCGAATGGAGATGGACTGGTGGGGCACCTGAATGGCCCCATCGATGACATCCAGCTCCGTTCCTGGGGCATCCAGTTGGTGGATGGCCGCATGCCCGGCTTCGCCGCCATCGTTGGCGCAGCCAAATCCAACGAAGTGGCCGTACAGATTGTGCGGGAACTGCAAAAACGCAACATCCTCACCTTCCTCTGCGGCAATGTCAATGGCCGCAGCATCATCGACCAGTTGCAGGAAGAAGGCGTCGAACTGGGTTACGATACGTACACCGTGCCCTTCGGCACCGACACCATCAGCGCAATCTATGCCCTGGGCTTTGCCACTCGCTCGGCGCTCACCTTTGGCGGTCTCAAACCCGCACAGGCCCGTGAAATCCTTTTGTATAACCGAGAGCGGGTTTTCGCTTTTGTGCTGGCCTTAGGCGAAGTGGATGATCTGAAATACGCAGCGGCGGCTGGGGCTATCAACTTCGGCTTCCCCGTCATCGCCGACACCGTCATCCCCGAGATCCTACCCACTGGCGTCACCACCTACGAGCATGTGGTGAGTATGCCCTGGAACGAAATCGAGGGTAAGGATGACCTGGAGAAGGCCGAACGCCTGGTGCAGAAGTGCATCGAGATTCGAGGCGTCAAGATCAAAATCGCCGACGTGCCAGTGCCAGTGCCGTACGGCTCCGCTTTTGAAGGTGAGGTCGTGCGCAAGACCGACATGCGCTGCGAGTTCGGCGGCAAGTATTCTCGCTGTTTCGAGTACCTGCGAGGCGTGCCGCTGGACAGCATCGCCGATGGCGTGGTTGAGGTGGTCGGTCCCGATATCGACTCCCTCGATGCGCAAGGGGCGATGGACATGGGTATTGTTGTCGAAGTGGCCGGGCGCAAGATGCAGGATGATTTCGAACCGGTCCTGGAACGACAAATGCACTACTTCATCAATGGCGCTTCTGGCATCCAGCACATCGGCCAGCGCGATATCACCTGGATTCGTATTTCCAAGGGTGCGGCTGACAAGGGCTTCAATCTCAAACACTTCGGAGCCATTGTCCATGCTCGTCTGCACAGCGATTTTGGCGCCATTGTCGACAAGGTGAAGGTAACCATCTACACCGATCCTGAGCTATTTCCTGGATGGCTGGACAAGGCTCGTGAAGCCTACGATTTCCGCAATAAACGTCTGGCCGATCTAACAGACAGCGCAGTTGAAGAGTTCTATTCCTGCACGCTTTGTCAGAGCTTCGCTCCCAGTCATGTCTGCATTGTCAGCCCCGAACGCCTGGGTTTATGCGGCGCTTACAATTGGCTGGACTGCAAGGCATCCTTCAACATCAATCCCACCGGACCCAACCAACCTATCAAGTTGGGCAAGATGTTGGACCCGAGCAAGGGCTACTGGTCCGGCACGCTGGACTACGCCAAGATCGGATCGCACGGCGTCATTCAGGATGTCTCGATGTACTCCATCATGGAGAACCCGATGACGGCCTGCGGCTGTTTCGAGTGCATCGTCATGGTTATCCCGGAAGTGGATGGCGTCATGGTTGTCAGCCGTGAGGATACCGGCATGACCCCGGCGGGCATGAAGTTCAGTACACTGGCCGGTATGGCCGGTGGCGGCATCCAGACGCCCGGCGTGATGGGCGTAGGCAAGTTCTATCTTGTCAGCCCCAAATTCATCTCTGCCGATGGCGGGTTTAAGCGGGTTGTGTGGATGAGCGAAAACCTGAAGAAGTCGATGGCGACTGAGTTTGCGGCTGTGGCCGAACGAGAGGGTATTCCTGACTTGATTGACCGCATCGCCACCGGCGCTGATCTCTCTGAAGTGGATGAGTTGGTCACCTGGTTGAAGGACAAGGATCATCCGGCCCTGCAGATGGGGCCGATTGGCGCTGATGTTGGCGACGCTCCCGAAGTTGTCGCTGAACCTGAGTCCGAACCTGAAGCGGATATTGTTGCCGAGGCCGTGGCCGTTGTGGTGGCGCATGAAGCTGAACCGGAACCAGCACCAAAACCGGAGCCAGTGGCAAAGGTCGAGCCAGTACCGGTAATGAAACCCGCACCCCCAGCACCTGTCGCACCGGCGCCTGCCGTTGCTTCAGCAGCCGCAGATACTTCTGCTGAACGAGCGGTTAATAGCTTGCGCCGGGCGCTGGTGGCGGCATTAGCCGAGCTGGGCGGTTTAGATGAAAGTCTGATTGCAGCACTACAGGCGGGGACAGGATTACCGCCCGCCGCACCGGTTGCTCCAACGCCGACCGTTGTGGCTGCTCCGATCATCGAGGTTGAACCCGAACCGGTGTGGAAGCGAGTCAAGGAACCTGAACCCGATGTCAATTGGCTTCCTGCTGGCACGAAGACAGCAATCGCCAATGAGTCGTGGCCAGGCTCTGTCAAAGTAATCACTCTAGGCGCTACCGCCGCCGAAGGCGGAACCCGCACCAGTGTCGTCAAGATCGGCGGCGAAACCGCCATGCCCTTCATGAGCTTCGACGGCGAAATGCCCAATGCTCCGGTGATCGCCATTGAGATCGCCGACCGTAAGCCGGACGGCTGGTCGCAAATCCTGTACGAAACCTGGGGCGAGGTCATGGACGATCCCGCCCAGTGGGCTAAGGCAGCCGAACAAGCTGGCGCAGAGTTGCTCTATCTGCGACTCTCGCTGACGGACGCCGATGGCAATCCCAACACACCCGAAAATGCCGTAAAGTCTGTGCGTGCCGTGCTGGAAGCGACCGGTCTGCCCCTGGTGGTGGTCGGTCCCGGCCAGGTCGATATCGACAACGAGCTCATGGTCCCGGTCGCCGAAGCCTTCAAGGGCGAACGGCTGCTGCTTGGCATCTGCGAGGATAAAAACTATCGCACCATCGTGGCGACAGCAATGGCCAATGGACATCTCGTCATCGCCCGCACCGCCATGGATGTGAACCTTGCCAAACAGCTTAATATCCTGGTTTCGGACATGGGTCTGCCCCTCGACCGCATCGTCATGGACCCGACCACCGGCGCTCTGGGCTACGGCTTCGAGTACGGTTATTCGGTGATGGAGCGTCTGCGCATGGCTGCCCTGCAAGGGGATGGCATGACTCAGTTGCCCATGATCGTCAATCCGGGCGAGGAAGCCTGGAAGACCAAGGAATCCAAGGTCGGTGAAGGCGTACCCAAAGAATGGGGCGACTGGCGAGAACGAGCCCTGACCTGGGAAACCCTGACCTCGACCATGCTCATCGAATCAGGCGCTGATGTCGTCGTCCTCCGCCACCCGGAAGTGGTGAAGCGATCACGCATGGCGATTGATGACCTCATGAACGCATAGCAGACTCAAACCAATACCCAATATCTAATATCAAGTAATCGATATGAGGATATTGGGTATTGGATATTTGATATTCACTGGAGCTACAACATGGCCCTTTCAGGCATTCAAATCTACAAATTACTGCCCCAAACCAATTGTAAGGACTGCGGTTTTCCCACTTGTCTGGCGTTTGCCATGAAACTGGCGGCCAAGCAGGTGGAGTTGGCCGATTGTCCTCATGTAAGCGAGGAATCTGCTGGCAAGCTTTCGGCTGCATCCCAGCCACCGGTGCGACCACTGGCTGTCAAGGCCAATGGCAACGAGGTGAAGGCCGGTGCTGAGACCGTGCTCTTCCGCCACGAAAAGAAATTCGTCAATCATCCCGGCCTTATCTTGCGGGTGTATGACAACGAGTCACCAGACGCTATCAGGGCTAAGGTGCAACCCGCCGACGAATTCATGGTCGACTACGTCGGCATCGACTTGACGATGGATGGTTTCGCTGTGCAGGCTAATGGCGGCGATTTCTCTTCCGCCGTGCGCGCTGTGCGCGAAGTCAGCCACCGCCCGCTGGTTCTGATCGCTGGGGTCGAAGACCTGAAGGCGGGATTGGCAGAACTGGCCGAAGGAGAATCACCCCTATTGTGCTGCGCCAACGCTGGTAATTGGCAGGAAATGGCTGCCCTGGCCAAGGAAAACAACGCATCGCTGGCAATCGAAGCCAGCACAGTGGACGGGATGGTCGATCTGGCCGAGAAGGTACAGAAGGCCGGCGTCAAGGACATCGTGCTGTCACCCACCCAGCGCAGCCTGAACGGCACGCTGGTGGCGAACACCGTCAGTCGCCGCATGGCCCTGAAGAAGAACTTCCGTCCTCTCGGCTTCCCCATCATCAGCTACCCCGGCGATTGGGGCGATCCCGCCCGTGAAGTTGTGGCCGCCGGTCAAGCGATCGGCAAGTACAGCAGCTTCATCGTCATGGATCACTTCTCGCCGGACACCGCCTACCCGCTGCTGGTGCTACGCGAGAATATCTACACCGACCCTCAAAAACCGATCCAGGTCACGCCCGGTCTGTACGAGATCAATGATCCTGGTCCTGACGATCCGGTGCTGGTCACCACCAACTTCAGCATCACGTACTTTAGCGTCGCCAACGAAGTGGAAGGCTCCGGCAACAAAGCCTGGATGCTTGTGTGCGATGCCGAAGGCATGAGTGTGCTAACAGCCTGGGCGGCGGGCAAGTTCGACGCCGAGCGCATTGCCAAGGATGCCAAGCGTTTCGGCGCCCCGGACAAAGTCAGCAACAAGCGCATCGTCCTCCCCGGCCACACAGCCGTCCTTTCCGGCGAGCTTGAGGAAGAACTACCCGATTGGAAGGTGATGGTCGGGCCACGCGAGGCGGTCGATATACCAGGCTTTATGAAGAACGTGTTGAATTAGTATTGCGCAGACGGGAGACCAGGGACCGGTAGATCGGTGGTCAGGCGGATATGCCTCCAGTTTCCGATTTACATATTCCCTGGTCTACCGGTTTCTGAATTTCACGATCTACCAAAGTCCGCGTGACCAAACCTGGTCAACCAAAATATCTCTCGTAGTCATCGTGGTTCCCAATCCAAAACCACGTGACCGTATCCCCCTCAAATACGCCTATTGCCCGATAACCCAAAGAAAGTCTTACCGACCAGATGCCATGTTGATTGATACACTTGAAATGCAAGGACGGATGAAACGGATTCTCGCCACAGGCGAAAAGTCTTTCTGGCCTGCTTCCTGGAGATTTGTGGCGCGATTGGTAGGCAGTCCAAAACGAAGGAAGTGTCGCCGATTTCATAACAGTTCGTAATTTATCGGTTCAGCCAGTCCTTCAGCATCTCCCGTTTGGCGCGACGTGCTGCTGCAATGAGCGAATCTTGACTATTCTGAAATGCTGTCTTCCAGTCGATATCTCTGCATTTCTGCAATGTAATCCGCATGTGGTCAACAATCTGATCTTGTGTGGTTCAGGAAGTGTTTCCATCATTTTGACCACAGTTGCTATGCTGTTGATGCCATAGTCGCATTATCCTTTCGAAGAAGATTAAGACACAGAAACTTTATCATATTTAGCCAAGACCTCACAAATTATCTGGCGATAAGGTCATCATGGCCGAACACACCGTACTATTCGACATAACCGATCAAGCAGTCAAAGTGCCCACTGGCACACTGCTCTCTGAAGCCGCGCAGCTGGCTGGGGTTGAGCTGAACCAGCCTTGTGGCGGGCAGGGCCGGTGCGGTCGCTGCGCCGTGCAGGTGAAGACCGGCACTGTCCGGGCGCGCAGCACGTTGCGTCTTTCGCCAGAAGATATCGCCAAGGGCTACGTGTTGGGCTGCCAGGCGGTGGTGGAGGGTAACGTGGCGGTGCATGTGCCGCCGCAAGAGAAGATCGAGCGGCGACTGACCACCGACCGCACGGCTGTGGAAGTGCGAGTGCCGTTCGGCTATGATCCGCACAAGCATCAAACGCTCAGCCGCATACCGCTGAAGCTGAATCCGCCCACCATGGATGACCAGACCGACGACTGGAGTCGGCTGCGGTGGGGCATCGAGCAGGCGACGGGGCGAGGCAATGTCTTTATCTCACTGGCCATGTTGCGCACGATTGGCGAGACGCTGCGAGAATAACGACTGGCGAGTGACGGCTGTACTTGATCAAACCCGCTGGGAGTGCTGCCCCGATTGTCCCACGCAACTGATCGATCTGCAGCCCGACCCGCTCCCTGACGACGCTTCGCTTTGGGGAGTCGCTATCGATATCGGCACGACGACCGTTTCCCTGTGGCTGGTGGATTTGCTGAGCGGCGAGGTCAAAGCCCAGGTCGCTGAGTATAACCAGCAGATCACCAGAGGCGAGGATGTGATTTCCCGCATCATGTATGCCGGGAAGAAGCAGGGCGATGAGGAGTTGCGGGATCTGGTGGTGGGAACCATCAATCAACTGGTGGAACGAGCCAGTAAGCGGGCTAAGGTGGACCAGACCGCTATCCTGAAAGCCACCATCTCCGGCAACACGACTATGATGCACCTGTTGCTGGGCGTGCCTGCCGCCAGCATTCGCCTCGCGCCCTTTGTGCCTGGCGTTAGCGAAATACCGATGTTGCGGGCCGCAGAGGTGGGGATCGCAATCAATCCGGAAGCGAATGTAGACTGCTTGCCTGGCGTAGCCAGTTATGTCGGAGCGGACATTACCGCCGGCGTGTTGGCCTCGGGCATGGATGATAGCGAAGAGATCACGCTGTTCCTGGACGTGGGCACCAATGGCGAGATGGTCTTGGGCTCGAGCGAGTTCCTGGTCACGTGCGCCTGTTCCGCCGGGCCAGCTTTTGAGGGCGCAGGCGTCGTGGATGGCATGCGCGCCACAAAAGGCGCAATCGAAGAAGTCTGGGTGAACAGCGCAACCTACGAGCCTAGTTGGCGCGTGATCGGCGATGTGAAGCCTACCGGCATCTGCGGCAGCGGACTGATTTCGCTGTTAGCTGAGTTGTTTTTGACGGGCGTTGTCGATAAGGGCGGTCACTTCAACACGACCCTTGACACGCCAAGAGTGCGGAGAGGGCCCCACGGTGGGGAGTACGTGATCGCCTGGGACTCAGAGACAGAGCATGGCCGTGATATCGTGATTTCCCATGTCGATGTGGACAATCTGCTGCGCGCCAAAGCGGCGATCTATGCCGGATTCACCATCCTGGCCGAAAGCGTTGGCGTGCCGTTGGAGATGGCGGAACGTGTGCTGGTAGGCGGTTCCTTTGGCAAGTACATCAATGTGGAAAAGGCCGTGCACCTGGGTCTGCTGCCCGATATGCCCTGGGATCGTTTCCAATTTTTGGGAAACACCTCTGTGCAAGGCGCTTATCTTGCCCTGCTGAGCCGGGAGTCACGAGCCCGCATCCAGGAAATCGCCTCCAAGATGACCTACATCGAATTGTCAGCCGACAACCGCTTTTACGAGTCCTTTACCTCTGCGCTGTTTTTACCGCACACGGATATGAGCAAGTTTCCTTCCGTCGCCGAAGCGTTAGGAGGATCCATTACCCAGTGAACCTCATCGGCCTGCACATCCTTCTTACCTACACCTGCAACTACGAGTGCGACCATTGCTTCGTGTGGAGTAGCCCTCGGCAGACAGGTGTTTTCACTTGGCCGCAGTTGGAAGAAGTGTTTCAGCAGACACGGGATCTGGGGACGATTTCCGAGATTTATTTCGAGGGAGGCGAAGCCTTTCTCTATCATCCTCTCCTGGTTCACGCTGTCAAATTTGCTCATGACCAGCGTTGGAAAACCGGTATCGTCAGCAATGGCTATTGGGCTACCAGCCTGGAAGACGCACGAATGTGGTTGGAACCATTGGCGGGGGTAGGTTTGGATGAACTCGATGTGTCCAGTGATGTCTATCATGGAGACGAAGAGCAGGAACGATATGCTGAGAACGCCATGCAGGCTGCGACCGAGTTGGGTATCACCAACACCGCTGTTTTCACGCTGGATCCCCCATTATGAGACACGCAGCACCGATCCTCGCAACCAGGGCGAGCCCGTAACGGGGGGCGGGATCATGTTCCGAGGCCGGGCGGCAGTGGAATTGGTTGAGGGCTTACCGGGTCAGCCGTGGCAGATGTTCGACACCTGCCCCTACGAGAATCTGGCAAGCCCATCTCGCGTGCATCTCGACCCGTTTGGCTATCTCCACCTTTGTCAGGGCCTCGTCATGGGGAATCTGTTTGAACGACCCCTCAAGGACATCATCGCAGGATACCAGCCTGAGCAACATCCTATCGTATCTGACCTGCTGACTGGTGGTCCCGCCGAACTTGTACGCAGGCACAATTTCGATCCCGCCTCACGTTATGTGGATGCCTGCCATCTCTGCTACACCGCACGCACACAATTGCGTTCAGAACATCCCCAAACCCTCCAACCCGATCAGATGTATGGCGTTGTGTAGTGCGTATTGCGTAATTCCTTAGACTGTGCGGATCGTCACCGTCACTGAAATACGCAGCACGCAACACGTAACATGAAATACGAAAAAAATAGCCGGATTTCTTGAAAATTCTGGCAATTCAACCTAAAGGAGCTTCAAACATGTACATCATCGGTGAAAATATCCATATTATTTCTCAGTCGGTCAAGGAAGCGTTGCGAGACCGGGACGCGAAATACTTCCAGGAATCAGCGGTTAAGCAGGTTGAAGCTGGCGCCAGTGCGGTTGACTTGAATATGGGCCCACGCAAAAAAGACTGGGATGAAGTATTCCCCTGGATGGTGAAGACCGTTGAGGCTGTGGTCGATGTGCCCCTGGTCTTTGATACCACCAACATCTTCGGTATGGAAGCAGGCCTGAAGACGGTGACGAAAGCGCAACCGATCCTCAACTCTACTTCGGCAGAGCCCGAACGCCTGGAAAAGGTGCCGTTGTTGGCGAAGAAGTACAATGCCCGTCTGATCGGCTTGACGATGGCCAAATCAGGCATTCCTGTCAGCGCTGACGAGCGTGTGGGCATCGCCCTGGAATCGCTGATTCCCCGCTGCCTGGAGCTTGACATCCCCGTTTCCGACCTTATCATCGATCCGTTGGTGCTGACGGTTTCAGGTTGCCAGGAATTCTGCCCCGAGTTGATTGGCGCTGTGCAGACGATCCCCTATGCCTGGGATCCGGCGCCCGCTGTTTCGGTGGGATTGTCCAATGTCTCCAACGCTGTGCCGCACGAGAACCGACCGCTCATCAATCGCACTTACTGCGCCATGCTCATGGGCGCTGGTTTGCAGATGATGATCGCCGATCCCTTCGATGAGAAGTTGATGGAGACTGTCCGCATCATCGAAGAGCGGGATGAAAGCACAGCGGTGGGACGGTTGTATCTGAAGATCGCCGACCGTGTTGCTTCGATGGAAGAGCCTCAGGCCGAAGATGTAGATATGAGCGATCCCGAGCAAGTGTATATTTGGAAAACTGTGCAGATTCTGCTCAACAAGGTCATTTACGCTGACGGATATTTGCAGCAATAGCAAACACAGGTGCGACGCACATCGACGCTTCAACATTGAAAAGTGCGTCGCACCTGGTGTCATGATATGAGTCCGAAAACCATTCCCCTTGCCGACCGGGTAGTGGAGTTGCGCGCCAATCTGCAAAGCGCTAACCCGATTATCCTGGCTGAACGGACAGGGGCTCGATACCAGCCCGCTGATGGTAATCACGGCGAGTTAAAGCTTAGGCTCTGGAGTAGACCTGTCGTCATCGGATTTCCAAACTTCATCGCCACTGATGTCGAGACAGGTGATCCCTTAGATGTGATGTCTCAAGCGATGCTGGTCTACCATCTTAATGATTCGGATGGGGCGCCACAGGCATTTCGTTGGATTGCGTTTTCGGAACTGCCTGACGGATATTTCTACGCTCAGGCCTTCCAGGGGTATACTGGACAAGAACTACTGAAGACGTTTGGCGACGATATCTCTGCTTTCGAAGCAGCATTGCAGAATGCAGGAGGACAACGTCTGTCTTTTGCTGATGTCTCCTATTCTTTTCAAGTATTTCCCAAATTAGCCTTGATGGCAGTATGTTGGCAGGGTGATGAGGATTTTCCATCATCCTATCGCATCCTTTTCGATGCCTCCGCCAGTCATCATCTCTCCACCGATGGCTGCGCCATTCTTGGAAGTATGCTCACTCGGAAAGTGATACGAAGCGTCTAAGCGGAGCGAAATCGTATTGCGTTTCTCACTGATAATCAGCCACCATCAATTCCCAAATCCACCAATTTATTAACCCATGAAACTAGCAATCAGTGGAAAAGGCGGTGTGGGTAAAACCACGCTTACCGCACTATTAGCCCAGGTTTATGCCGACGCCGGTCGCGATGTGCTGGCTGCTGATGCCGACCCATCTCCCTGTTTGGCAGGCGCGCTCGGCTTCCCCGCTGAGCTTCAAGAGAAATTGGCGCCAGTCTCGGAGATGGATGCTCTGATCGAAGAGCGAACAGGCGCCAAGCCAGGCATGACAGGTGGTTTCTTCACGATAAATCCCAGGGTGGACGATATCCCCGAGCGTTTCAGTGTCGAGTATCGAGGCGTGCGCTTGCTAGAGATGGGCTCAGTCGATCTGGGCGGCTCCGGCTGCATTTGTCCCGAGAGCGCCATGCTCAAGACATTGTTCATGCACCTGCTCTTCAGAGATGATGAGGTGTTGATCCTGGATATGTACGCTGGGGTCGAGCACCTTGGTCGGGCTACAGTTGATTTTGTGGATGCCATGATCATCGTCGTGGAACCCACCAGGCGAAGCCTGGGCACGGCCCGCCAGATCAAAAAACTGGCCAACGACATCGGTTTGACGCGTTTATGGCTGGTTGGGAACAAAGTGCGCAACGAAGACGAAGCAGCATTCCTGCGCGCCGAAACCCCAGGCATTCCCATCTTAGGCATGTTGACTGCCGATCTCGGTGTGCAAGAAGCGGATCGATTAGGCATTCCGGTTTACGATCATGTGCCGGCATTACGTGAATCAGCGCAAGCAATGGCGCAGATTCTGGATGAAGCCATCCGTGCTTGAACCCGAATATCTTTCGTTCGACATCTCAATCACTCCTTACACCTCTACTTCCTACTCCTTATCACATGACCACAACTATCGCACTCGCAGGAAAAGGCGGCGTAGGCAAGACAACTGTCTCCGCCATGGTAGTCCGCTACCTCATGGAAACTCAACCCGGCGCTATCCTGGCCATCGACGCTGATCCCAGCAGCAACCTGAACATGGTGCTAGGACTGGATTTGGACTGGACGGTTGGCGACATTCGGGAGAACATCCTGGCAGAGGTGCAGAAGTCGCTGACAGCATCCGGCGCAGCCATGGGAACCATGCCCGGCGCTGTGACCAAATACGAGTACCTCGATTACGAGATCCGCTCGGCGCTGTCTGAAGGCGATCGTTTCGATCTTATCGCTATGGGCCGTTCCGAGGGGCCGGGCTGCTACTGCGCTGTCAACCACAACCTGCGCGACGTGGTCGATGCCATCAGCCAGAACTATAGCTTTGTGGTCATCGACAATGAGGCGGGGCTGGAGCATTTGAGCCGCCGCACAACCAGGGACGTGCAGCATCTGCTTGTGGTGACCGATCCTTCTCAGCGAGGTCTGGTAGCGGCCAAGCGCATCGGCGGCTTTACTGATGAGATGAATATCAACATCGA
Organism: uncultured Chloroflexia bacterium; assembly: GCA_963700615.1. Lineage (GTDB taxonomy): Bacteria > Chloroflexota > Anaerolineae > J102 > J102 > DUEF01. The sequence continues at coordinate 49,074 of CAVOYG010000009.1, forward strand.
GAACACGCATTTGATCGTCAATCGTTTGCCCGGTGGCATCATGCCGGAACCCTTGCAAGCGTTTATCGATCAGGAAATCGACTTCCCGCTGTTGGGTGTGATTCCTCAGGATGATCTTGTGACTGAATACGAATTCAGTGGTAAGCCCATTGTGGAAATGGATGGTGATTCGGCGGTCTACAGAGCTGTAGCCGAGATGATGGCTAAGATCATT
>CAVOYG010000010.1:0-88259 GCA_963700615.1 uncultured Chloroflexia bacterium
AGCGCGAGTGGGGCGATGCGCCTCGCAACATGGTGCTCCATCCCAATGGCCATACCATCCTCCATGAAACAGGTTATGTCATCTATATCTGGGATTTGCAGGAGTGGAACGGGCCACATAGCAAGCTACTTGGCCATGATTGGGGCGACATTCATGATCTGGCCATCAGCGCCGATGGCCGCCTGGCGCTCTCAGCCAGCGCCGATGGTACCCTGCGCATCTGGAACCTGCGCGGGGCGGACAACCTCCAGCAGACGGGGCTTCCCTTTAGCGCCACTGCTGCAGCTGTCGCGCCCGATGGCAAAACGCTGGCCATCGGCGGATGGGACGGAAGCGCGGTCATTTGGGATCTGGCGAGGGAGGAATCTACACAAGAATTGACTGGCTCCATTGGTGGTGTTGCGCCCGGGGCTGTGGCCTTCAGCCCTGACGGTCGGTGGGTAGGCGCGGCCAGTGGCGATTACTACCAGGGCACGGAGAACACCGCATTGCTCGTGTGGGAGGCGGCTACGGGCGATATCCACTGTAACCTCCAGGGGCATGTCAAGCGGGCACGCGCCGTGGCCTTCAGCCCCGACAGCCATTATGTCCTGTCCGGCAGCCAGGGCGAGGATCAAACGGACGATCTGATCCTGTGGGATATCCGCGATTGCAGCCTGGTGCGCCACTTCGAGACCGCTCAGGACTCGACAGGTATCGATTTCAGCGATGATGGCCGCCATGCATTCACTTCGTCCGCTTTCTCTGCCAACGCCACGCTGTGGGATGTGACCACGGGCCAGGCAGAGCGCGTCTTTTCCCTGCCCGACGAAGTGTTCCTGGACGTAACCTTTGGCCCAGGCGACGAGAGTGTGCTGGCCGCGACGCTCAGTGGCATGATCGTGCAGTGGGATGTGAACACGGGCCAGGAGATCCGCCGTTTTCTGGGCCACGACGGGGGCGTGTGGAGCGTAACTCTCAGTCCGGATGAGCAGCTTTTGGCCTCTAGCGACGACACGGGTGCTGTCATCCTGTGGGGCCTGGCGACCGGCGCTGAACTGCGCCGCCACGACGCGCACAATGGATTCGCTTTCCAGGTTTCGTTCAGCCCCGACGGGCAGACGATCTACTCGGTTTCGGCCGATGAGACCCTGGCGACCTGGCAAATCGGTGATCCCTCCCTGCCAGCGCTGCGCTCCTGGATCGAGGCCAACCGCTACGTACGCGAGCTGACCTGCGAAGAGCGCGAAACCTACAGCATTGAACCATTGTGTGAAATCACTGCAGACGAAGTTGATTGAGCCAAAGTTAGGAAGCGACATGTCCAAACACACAGACCTTGAACAAGCCATCGCCGCTCAGGAACAATTACGGGGCAGTGTGCCAGATGCTGTTGTGGATGCATCGATCGCCGCCCTGCGCCAGCAATTGGAGGCTCTGGACAAAGGCACACCTGATGAACAACGCAAGCTGGTCACCGTGCTCTTCGCCGACCTGGCCGGATGGACAAAGATGTCCGAGCAAATGGACCCCGAAGATGTGCAGGCTATCCAGCGAGCCTACTTCGCCACAGTCACGCCTGCCATCGAGCAGCACGGCGGAGCCGTGGAAAAATACATCGGCGATGCCGTGCTGGCCGTCTTTGGCGTGCCCAAGGCCCACGAAGATGATCCCGAGCGCGCCGTGCGCGCTGCCCTGGTCATGCAAGACGCCATGTCCGATCTCAACGACAGCCTGCCGACCTCCGACCTCTCGACCTCCGACCCTCTGGTTCTCCGCCTCCGCATCGGCATCCATACCGGCCTGGTGGTCTGCTGCCGTTGATGCTGATGGTGACTTCGTGATCACCGGCGACACCGTCAATCTGGCCAGCCGGTTGGAAAGTGCCGCCCAGCCGGGCACGGTGTTGATCAGCGAGGTAACGCACAAACTTGTCGCTCATACCTTCGAGATCGAAACTCAGTCACCCCTCCACGTCAAGGGGAAAACTGAAGCGGTTGTTGCGTTCAGGGTCATGCGGTCACGCATCCCGACCTGGCGCGCCAGTCACCGGCCTGTTACCGGTATGCAGACCGCTTTCATCGGCCGCTCCGACGAGTTGACAACCCTGCAACAGGCCTGCCAGGACGTCGTTGACCAAGGTCGGACCCGCGTCATTACGGTGATTGGCGACGCCGGTGTGGGCAAAAGTCGCCTGCTGGACGAATTCGATGCCTGGCTAGATGATCAGATCGAAACTGGACGCGTCTTCAAGGGACGGGCTGCGGCCATCACCCAAAATATGCCGTACAGCGTGCTCCGCGACCTTGTCGCCACCCATTGCGACCTGCGAATTGATGACACGGCCGAGGTTGTACGGGAGAAGATAGAGGGCGGGTTAGGCCAATTGCTCGGAACCGATCCCAAGGGGCGGATGAAGATCCACTTCATCGGACAACTTCTTTGGCTACGATTTCAGCGCCAGCCCCCATCTGCAGGGCGCTCTGGACGATGCCGAACAAATTCGTAACCGGGCCTTGCGTTACCTGGGCGAGTTCTTCACTGATTCGGTGGACCAAAGCCCCGCCATCCTATTCCTTGAGGATTTCCATTGGGCTGACGATAGCTCGCTAGGCGCAATCCGCCATCTCATCGAGCATATCGATGAACAGGCTTCTGTGCTGATCGTGGTGCTGGCCCGCCCATCCCTGCACGAGAAGCGACCTGAGTGGAACGAGGACTCACCCTTTCACACCTTCATCCATCTCCAACCCTTATCCGAGGCCAGCAGTCGGCGCTTGGTGGCCGAGATTTACAACACGTGGCGCAGATGCCGGAAGCATTGGGCAATCTCATCGTTGACCGGGCGGAAGGCAATCCCTTTTATGTGGAAGAACTGATCAAGATGCTGGTGGAAGATGGCGTCATCGTCCCAGGTGAGACGCCCTGGCAGGCGGACGGAACGCATGAGCGAGTTACGCGTACCGACAACGGTAACCGGTGTGCTCCAGGCTCGGTTGGACCGCTTGCCCAAACAGACACGCACTCTTCTCCAGCAGGCCTCTGTGATTGGACGTATCTTCTGGGATCAAACCCTGATGAGTCTCGAAAGTGCCGACACGCTGTCGGCGCAGGAAGAATCGGTGCCGGGTGAACTGACCGAGCTGCGGCAGCGCGAGATGGTCTTCCAGAATGAGGTTTCGACCTTCGCCGAGGCCCAGGAATATCTGTTCAAACATGCCTTGCTCCGAGATGTAGCTTACGAGAGCGTGCTCAAACGCTTGCGGAGACGCTATCATGGACTGGTGGCGGACTGGCTGCTGATCCACGGCGGCGAAAACGCGCGAGCGAGCTCACCGGCCTCATCGCCGATCATCTGGAACTGGCGGGACGAACCGCTGAGGCCATCGAATACCTGGAGCGCGCCAGCCGGCAGGCAGCTAGCCAGTATGCCAACGACGAGGCGATCCGTTACGATCAGCGGGCCTTGCATCTGTTGGGGGCTGAGCGCGACCCCCTATCCGCAGAACAGCGCCAGGCGCTGGTTCGAATCAATGAACACCTGGCTGATCTTTATGATCTGGTGGGGCGCAGCGAGGAGGCACAACAGGCATGGGAGCAGGCGCTGGCCCTGGCCCTGGCGTCGCAGGAGAATCGAACCACCCAGGCGCGCATTCAGCGCAAGCTGGCCGACTACCTGGCATTAGACTTTGATAAGGCCAGACAGGCCTACACCAACGCCCTGGACCTGCTGGGTTCGGAACCCTCCGAAAAGAATGCTGATTGGTGGTCCGAGTGGATCGATGTACGTTTATGGGAAGCCGAACTCTACTACTGGCATAAGCAACCCCAGGAAATGCAGAACCGTCTCGACGAACTTCGACCTTTTATCGAATCTCATGGAACACCAGCACAAAAAGGAAATCTCTTTGGAGGTTTGATCCAGGTCCGATTCATGCTGGAACGTTTTCAATTGTCAGCGCAGACAGTGGACTATAGCCGGGAGAATCTGGCGATTCACCAGGAGATCGGGAATATGCGCCGCATCGCCAGCAGCCAATTTGGATTGGGCTTCAGCCTGCTGTGGCACGGGGATGTGACTATAGCCCTGATCGAGCTGGACAGGGCGCTGGAACTGGCCCGGGAGGTGGGCGATGCCATGATTCAGTGCCGGTGCCTGATTTACCTGGCCTACTGCTATCGTTTCATGGGAGACCTGGATCGCACAACGGACTACGCACAGCGCAGTCTTGACCTGGCCGTCCCTTGTGATATCGACCTTTATATTGGACCGGCAAAGAGCCATCTGGCCTGGGTGGCATGGCGGTGCGGAAATCGGGAGGAGGCCGAAGCGCTGGCAGAAAATGGTTTGAGTGGTCATTGGCATCCCTTGCAATGGGGCGCACACTGGCCGCTGCTCGCCATCGCCCTGGAACAGCAGCAGATCGAAATCGGCATAGAACACGCCCGGCAGATGCTTGCACCAAGCCAACAGCGTCTGCCCGATGGTCAAACAGAAGCGCTGGAAGCGGCCATTGCCGCCTGGGAGAGCTACGACCGTGAACTCGCTCAGGTGAATCTTACCCGAGCGATGCGAGAGGCGGAGAAGACCAACCACTTGTAGTGTGGAGAGACCGATGTCGCAGAACGCAACTGATCAACTACAGCAGACCATCGCCACGCTCGAAGCCCCGAGCGCGCTGTGTTGGGTGATGTCGTGGTCGATGAAGCCATCGCCGCATTGCGGGAAAAGCACGCGCCCAAGTGTCAATGACCGACGAACAGCGCAAGCTGGTCACCGTGCTCTTCGCCGACCTGGCCGGATGGACGAGAATGTCCGAGCAGATGGACCCCGAAGATGTGCAGGCTATCCAGCGTGCCTATTTCGCCACAGTCACACCTGCTATCGAGCAGCACGGCGGAACCGTGGAAAAGTACATCGGCGATACCGTGTTGGCTGTTTTCGGCGTGCCCCAGGCCCATGAAGACGATCCCGAACGCGCGGTGCGTGCCGCTCTGGCCATGCAACAAGCCATCACAGCGCTCAACGACACTCTACCGATCTCCGACCCTCCGAACTCTGGCCTCCCATTCCTCCGCCTCCGCATTGGTATCCACACCGGTTTGGTGGTCGCCGCCATTGATGCTGATGGTGACTTCGTCATTACCGGCGATACTGTCAACCTGGCCAGCCGTTTGGAAAGCGCCGCGTTCCCCGGCGCTGTGCTCATCTCGCAAGACACCTATCGCCTCGTACGCGGTCTTTTCGACACCGAAGCCCAGGAACCGCTAACGGTCAAGGGCAAGCAGGAGCCGGTGCACGCCCATGTGGCGCTCAGCGCACGTGCACGCCCCTTCCGAGACAAAACCCGGGGCGTGGCCGGGGTTGAGACCCGAATGGTTGGACGAGATGTGGAAATTCTCGTTCTGCAAAATACGCTGCAGGATGTCATGGCAGATGAAGAACTGCAGCTTGTGACTGTCGTGGGCGAAGCGGGGGTGGGCAAGAGCCGGCTGCTTTTCGAGTTCGAGCGCTGGGCGGATAGTCTGACGGAGGAGGTCTGGTATTTCAAGGGCAGAGCCAATCCCTACATCGAACACCAACCGTATGGTCTGCTGCGAAATATGTTGGCCGCTCGTTTCAACATCACCGAAAGCGATACGCTGGACACAGTGCGAAAAAAGCTGTCAGATGGATTTACTCTGGTGGAAGATGGGAATGCGCCGCTGGTCGGCCAGCTTCTGGGCTATGACTTCTCCGACGACCCGATAGTCAAACCTCTAGTCGATGATCCCAGACAGTTGCGCGAGCAGGCATTGGCCCGTGTTGGCTACTTCGGTCATCCGGCGGCGAAATAGTCAGGCCGCACGGCGGTAGTCGTGGTGTAAACCACCCAAAACAGGGAAAGCGACCACCTTTCCTGTCTTGGGTTGATCGGGTGGCTGCGTTGGTATGCGTTGGCTCAAGCCTTGATGGGGCCGAGCATGGTTGTAGAACGTCGTGAAATCCCTGATGATGCCGTTCAGATGCTTCTGATTGAGAATGATCATGTGATCCAAGCATTCTCTTCGTAGGGTTCCCATATATCGTTCGCAAATAGCATTCGCATTTGGCGCCTGGTAGGGTGTGCGGATTTCTTTTATGCCTGTCCCTGCTGCAACTGCCGAGAAATGCTGTCCAAACTTGCTGTCATTGTCACGGATCAAATACTTGGGACCTTCGTCCCAGGGCGTGGCTTCTCGCAATTGCTGCGCCACCCAGACATCGCTTGGGTTAGAAGTGACAGCAACATGCACGATACGCCGACTGGCATGTTCGATGATCACAAAGACGAAGAGGGATCGGAACATGATGTCGGTGACCTGGGTGAAATCACAAGCCCATATCTGAGGAGCGTGGTTCTTCAAAAACGTGGCCCAGGTTTGACCTGAAGGGCCCGGCTTATCTTTACGATTCATATACTTCTGGACCGTACGCTTGCTGACCTTGATGCCCAGTTTGAGGAGTTCGCCCCGAATGCGTTCCGCCCCCCAGGTCTGGTTGTCTGCCGCCATCTGGCGAATAAGGACAATGGTCTCTTCAGGGATGCTCGGTGACAGTGACGTGGGTTTGGACTTGCGCCGCCAGATGATGCGGAAGAGTTCTCGGTGCCAGCGCAGAAGTGTATCGGGTTGGACAATGAGCAGCGCTTGCTTCCAAAAGGGTGTGGCTCGAGCGAGGAGCAGGAGTTTGATGCGATCGAAGATTATTGAGTTGCGGACGTTTGCTCTGGCGTTGAAGGATGATGAGTTGCTGACGCAGGAGGGCGTTCTCGGCGATGAGGTCGGTCTTGCTGCGAGTCAAGTCGCTGGCTGTGCCAATCGCCAGGGAATGGGGGTTGGGTTTGAGCCAGCGTTTGATATGATCTTGAACGGCATCGACCAATCGACGACCAAGTTTGATGAGGAATGAAACATGTTATTGTTGCTCCCATTGTGGAGATGTGAAAACGGGAGTATAGCAGTTGGATGCCTGCAAATCAATCGAGTTGAGTGCTCAAATCAGAACGGATGTGCGTAGTAGCCACCACGGCTGATTAAGGGTATTCGCGAGCTGTGTACTCTTACCGGTGTCGATTACAAGTCGCCACACAAGTTACGGCATGGCCATGGCGTATACGGCGTAAAGCACGCCCGAACGGTGGCAGAACTAAAAGCTGTATCTCAGAACCTGATGCATTCCAATGTGGGTATCACGGATGGTATCTACGGCAATCTCCCCGAGGATGATCTTGCTGCTATCTTGAGTGGTTTCAAGTCGGAACAGGAATCCGAACCTGCGTCTACCAATGGCGATGCGAAAGCTGTTCTTGAGCAGGTGAAGCAATTGTTGGAGGGACTGGTGTGACAGAAAACCCAATCCGCTCATATTGCCATCGTTGTGAGGGCTATACTACCACCTTCCATCCCATGACTGGGCAGCCAATGTGCGTTGTTTGTGGGAAGCGGAAATCGCCAATACCACCGCTTGCACGGGCTCAAGATTGGTTGCCGTATTGGGAAGAGTCTTGCGATCCCATTGGTGTTGATGCCGAAATGCGAGCGTATGAAAATGATGAGGTGGAATGATGTTTGGAGTTCGATTCTCCACGCCTGCTTTTGAACCCAGAGCAAAAAAAGGCGATGGATGCCATCTCGCCGAAGCACCCATCGCCAATGGCGAGGAATCGATTCGAGATCAGCATAGCACGGTTTTGAGCGGATGAACTATCAACTTACTGTCACAACCCTATCAACTTACTATCACAATTGTGCCAAGATTGGCTCCCGCTGCGCAGCGTATCGGTATCTAGCCAATCTACAGTCCAATGCCGCTCGCTGTCGAAACGGGAGGCGAAAAACCATTGAACAGGGAGTAAACGCTATTTGATCAGGAACCCATCAAGATCTACTTTTCGCTTGCTTCACCGGCGGGCGAGAAAGCGTAGTGCCTGAATGCGCGAGACCCCTACAAACCCCAGGTACAAAAATCGTGAATGCGCCTCGATCTCGCCCGTCCGTGTGAAAGCTTTGTTAGCTGCACAGTTTTGGTTCTGAGAATCTTAACAATATCTCACTTCTCTTTTCTGTAAAACTTTTCAAATTCCTCAAATGAGGGATTTTGACGATTCAAAACTGCGGCAAAATAGTGATTTAGAACACCGTTTCCCGAAAACCTATCGGCAACTAAAGGCCTGGCTTCATTGCAGGCATCGTAATATCCTCTCAAGTCTCTTTTAACGTCGCATCCCAGATAGATCATCTTAAGCATCGGATCTTTCGTTTTCTCATATGCTTGTTTTGTCATCTCAATGCCTTTCTGTTGCCATTGGTCAAAATCACCAAAATAATACGGAAATAAGTAAATCATATAACCAAAGCACCAGAGAAAATCGGATTTGTCAGGGAAATTTTCGAAACCTGTCTGAGTAACTTCCTGCAAAATAGCTTGGTATGTTCGTTGATTCATGTTTTCTGTCACATGAATACATCCCCATTCAACAAGTACATACCAGGATAAAAAGCCTAATCGAATAACATTCTGCAAATCATCGGGGTTAGTACGATAGCGTTCAAGCAGAGCTTCACGTGCTTGTTCCCATTTCAACTCATCTTCTAATACTTCGATCTCTTCACAGTGAATCACCAGTTTTTGGGTTTAAGCTTCCACTGAAGAGCAGGCGGTGTGGGTATCCGCATCGCTACGACCGTTTAGAGCGAATGATGAACAAGATACGTCAGCTAACCCGACGAAACCAGGGAAGAAGCTATCGAAGAGATTCGAGACAGGCTGAATCACATCATCCGAGGCTGGGTAAACTACTTCGATTGGCAGACGCAAACGCACATGCAGCGGATGGATGAATGGTTACGACGGAGACTAGCGGCAAGTCTTGTGGACAGCAATGGAAAACGCCGGCGAGCTGTTACCGAAACCTACGGACACGAGGGGTCCAGAAAACTGGACCATTGAGCGGAGGGACAAGTAAAGGTGTCTGGCGTTTGATCAGCTTCACCGCCACTCACAGAGCGTTTGAACAACGACTATTGGCGAGAATTCGGTCAGAGCAGCTATACGGAACAATACCGACTTCGTCATACTTAACCGAACCGCCGGATGCGGACCCACAAGCCCACTGGATTGGGGGGAGGCGGTGGGCGTCCCCTTTTGCATTGTCGATTTAGGCGTAGTACGGAGTACACAAAAACAGCCCTCGAAAGGGCTATGTTCTGTGGCCTTACAGCCTATGGTAGGGTGACCAACGGGGCTTGAACCCGTAACCTCCTGGGCCACAACCAGGTGCTCTACCTATTGAGCTATGGCCACCATGTCGTTTGGTGCTACAAAAAATTGACCAGAGCGAGGAAACCAGAGTCACCTCGCCCAGGACAATCTGTGGCTGGCGGGCAGGGACTCGAACCCCGACAGGCGGCTCCAAAGGCCGCAGTCCTGCCAATTAGACGACCCGCCAATCAGAGAGAAAAAGGTGCCGAGAGGCAGACTTGAACTGCCGACACCGCAATTTTCAGTCGCGTGCTCTACCAACTGAGCTATCTCGGCAAAGAAACAAGAGGGCTGGCACTGGATATACCCTCTTGCGGTGAAAAAGAGCGGGCGATGAGATTCGAACTCACGACCTTCTCCTTGGCAAGGAGACGTTCTACCGCTGAACTACGCCCGCATGATACTCGTTTGTTGCTAACACGGCTGAACTGCGCCTGAAGAGGTGGACCCGGTCGGATTCGAACCGACGATCTCCTCCGTGCAAGGGAGGCGCCTTCCCGCTAGGCCACGGGCCCATATCGCAGGCGCTGGCCTGCTGTGCCGACGAGAGGACTCGAACCTCCACGACCTGTCGGTCAACAGATCCTAAGTCTGTCGCGTCTGCCATTTCCGCCACGTCGGCAAGGTGTTGGTCTACTCTGTCGGCAACCGAGGAAAAAGTGGATGTACCCCCGATTCTGTTTCGGACAGTATTTCGTCCGCAACCGCCATCTGTCTCACACTGCCTAAACGGTGTGGTGACGCCTGGCTCGCCGGGTGTTACCCGACCTCACCGGCAATCACTGCGACGAGACCGAACTGAAACGAAACTTCGTTTCGTCGCCCGGCCCGCTCGCCTTGCTCCCAGTTGCACGCTCGCCCAGCCAGACGTATTGCTACGCCCGCTGGTGGGCTCTTACCCCACCGTTTCAGCCCTTACCCGCACCCTGGACGGATGCCAGGGCCGCTGGCGGGAATACTTTCTGTTGCGGTTGTAGTCACCAGATCATTGCTGAACTGACGCCCTCACTTACTGTTTCATGAGGCAACCGTGCCATCTTGTAGGATGGCTGGGAGTCGGGAAGTTCCTCTACCGGCAAAAACGTGTCGTTTGCACCGGCAGCGGCGGTTATCCACTTATTTTTCGGACTATGCCGTGTTAGCTGTTAATGTTCAAGAGCAGAGTGAATTATACTCAGTGCTATGGTCTGTGTCAAATCAAAATGGCGGTTCCTGTGACGCAACATTCATGCCACTGGAGAGTGGCATCGCAAATGTCGCATTACTCGACCGGCGCTGGCGGCATCAACTGGAAGTGCTTCCGCACCAAATTGTTCCAGGTCCCGTCCGCCATGATCTCGATAAGGATACCGTCGATTGCCTCCGCCAGTTTGGGTGCATGTTGCGAGAGTACGATCACGTACGGGTCCGGTTCTAACGGTGGGGTGCGGATAGCGAGGCCGGGAGCAGCAGAAAGTGCGGCGGTCACAGCATCCACCAAGGCTGCATCAACGGCATCCGCTTTATCGGATGCGACCCTGTTTAGCGCATCTGTTGCGGTTTCTTGCCGACTGACATCCAGACCATTTGCCCTGGCCCAGGCGTCGCCCAGGCTGCCCCACTCCACCGCCACCGTGCGTCCGATCAGGTCATCTGGTCCGAATACCGGGCTATCTTCCCGCGTGACGAGTACCAGACCGCCCTCGAAATAAGGTTGCGAGTATCGGACATCCTGAGTCAGGCGGGGATCATACGGAAAGGCCGAAATCACCACATCCGCCTTGTCGGCGATAACGGCATCCACCAGTCCATCGAAGGCAATGGCTTTGAACTCGACAGGCGCGCCGAGTCGCCGCCCCAGTTCCTGCGCCAGTTCAATATCAAATCCTGCCAGTTGCCCCTCGTCATCAATGTCATCAAAGGGCGGGAAGCTGGGGTCAACAGCCACGCGCAAGGCTCCGCCTCTTTGCAGCCGGGCCCAGGCATCATCGCCAGGGCGCAGAAGATACCAGGCGAGAAGCGCCAGAACCAGCAAAAAAATGGCTGCAAGGACGCCGAGTGTTTTCGGTCGGGCGAGGAATTTTGATGTCATTTGGTCCTGTATTCAGAATTCTACCACAGCGACGAACATGGTAGAATCGAAGCACCATGCGTTTAATCGATCAACTCAAATCCGAAGCTGTACAACGCCATCTCTTGGCTGCTGATGTCGAAATGGATGCGGCTATGACCTTTATGCTCGTCCGAGATATGCCCTACCTGCGGGCTAGTGATCGCAAACCGGAGACGATTATTCGGGAATGGCGGGGCACCTGTTCGGGCAAGCACTACCTGCTCCAGGCTCTGTTCGCTGAGTTGGATCTTCCAGCTGCGCTGATGGCCTCCACCAATGTCGCCTATCCCGACCCTGCCACCACAGAACCGACCTTGATGGCGATCCTGGAACCAGTTGGCGGACGATTTGTCGATGTACATAACTACCTCGTGGTGCATACGCCCGCTGGTGACATGATTGTGGACGCCACATGGCCAATCGGCACGGAACGTTTCGGGATGGTGGTGAACAAGCAATTCGTGTTGGGCGAGGACCAAAAGATCGCTTATCCGCCAACCGAGACTTGGGTTGTACCTGCTGATGTTGATCCGCAGGCGTTCAAACAAGCGCTCCTAAAAGAGCATTTCACCGAAGCGGAGCTTGCAGCCAGAGATCAGTTCATCCGCACCCTCAGCTTGGGCCTGGTCGCCATGTCGGATGCAGGCCACTGAGATTCAGATCGTACGTTCCTACTTCGATTTACCTCTCAGCGCTTCCTTCACCTCCAGATAGATCGGTTTGGGGTCGAAATCGGGGGTGACGAAGGTGTAATAGTCGCGGATGTTGCGTTCGGGCCAGGGATAGCGGAAGGCCCAGATCGCCACGGCCTCCAACCACGGCCAATCTTGCGCCAATTCATAAGCACGGATGGTGTAGCGGATGCGTTGGGCTGGACGCACTGCTCGTGTCCAGCGGGGATGGTCGTTCCAGCCAGCTTCAGTGATGTAGATCGACTTGTCGCCATCTCCGTTTGCCGTCATGATTTCCCGGAGCAATTCCACGCGGCGGTAGTTAATCACTGCCGAATCAGGCGGGTCGTCCGGTGGAAAGGTGAGGCCATAGGAATGGGCTGCCAGGGCGTCAAAGCAAGGCGCAGCGTCAGCGTCGTACATGGCTTGCAGGAAATCAAGATCAGCCATACCCAATTCGCCAGTTGGGTCGCCGATGGTGGGGGCCAGCGCCCCGGCCAGGATGGTGATCTCGGGATCAACAGAGCGGATGGCTGCTGCGGCCTGGCACAGCAATTCGACATAATCCTTCGGATTGGGAGAACGGTAGCCCCATTCCAGACTGAGATTTGGTTCGTTCCAAATGATGATGTGATGGACCCGACCCTGAAAGTGTTTGGCAAAGGCAGAAGCGTAATTGGCGAAGTCCGGAAAGCGCTCCCTGTCGAGATAAGTGGAAACGGTATCTTCTGGTTTTGCCCAATCGGGGACCAGGCCCAGGCGTGCGATAACGGTAATGCCCTGACGGTTGGCGTGGTCAATCACCAGATCAGCGTGATCGAATTTGTAAACGCCGGGGCGGGGCTCGCTAAAGGCCCAGGGGAAGTATTCGACGATCCAGGGAGCGCCCATTTCCCGCACCATTTCCAATGAGCGCTTGATTTTCGCCGCTTCGACCTCATTTTCGAGGCGTGTGTGGACACCGGCTTTGGTGTTTGTAGTCTCTACCTTCTGTTGTGGTCCCAGGGGGATGGTTTGTTCCCGACCACTCCACCACCAGCCAGCCGCAAGCACCAAAATCCCAGCCAGGATAATGAGCAGGTGGGAGATAATGAAGCGATCGGGGTAATGTGTTCGGGTCGGGTGTTTCACGAAGGTTGTGGCAGGACAGGCTAGTGCAGATGGTGGACGAGAATCATTCTGGGAGTGTATACTTAGAGAATCCTTGCGTCAATGTTCATACCCAAAGGAAGGGAAATCATGTCAGAAAACGAAGCACCGATTATCACGGCATCATCCGCGGAGATCGAAGCACTCCAGAATCGAGTTGAAGAGCTGGAAGACCAATTGGCAACGCTTGATGCGCGTGTGCCTGATATCTGGATACTGAGCAATAATCTGCTTAAACGGGTTTTTGGCGTTTATGGCTACTATCTGCTCGCGGCTACGCTCATCGCCATTCCTATCTTTGCCTGTTCGATGCTGGGTATGTTTTTCTTTGGCCTGTTAGCGATGATCGCAGGTAGCAGCTACTAAATACATCTGCGTCAATTCATTCGGCGTAGCTGGATGGGTGCAGGTGTGCGTGGATTGCGCATATCCGAAACCCTTGCCTGCTTGATGCCAGTCTGTTACAATTCATAACGTTCGATGCACGCTGGCATCTTTCTCATCTATTATTGTTAACGATTACCTGAGAGGTCGTATATGGACCTAAGAACTGCTGCTGACATTTCCATAATTATTCTCGCTATCGAGGGTATTGTCCTGGTTGCGGTGCCTGGCGTGTTATTCTATTTTCTGAACAAAGGCATGCGTAAAGGAACCAGTTGGCTGAAGTCAACCGGATTACCTGAAGCGCAGCGCTACACTCGCCTGATGGCTGACAAAACCAACGAATACAGTGGCAAAATCACCGAGCCAATCATCAAAGTCGATACAGCCACAACAGAGGTGCAGTCGGCAGCAAGGATGACTTTTAACGGTCTTCGTGGCCGCAAGAGGAATAAAAATGTCTAACCAACGCACTCGTTTATTGATTCTTGGCGCAGTCCTTGGCACAGTTGTGGGTCTTACCGCTGCCTGGATCGCCACAGACGCAGAGAAGGAAAAGAAGCAACGCACCGCCGGGGGCGAGCTGGCGGCGATTCGACCCAGTGCAAAACAGTGGGTCTCTTTTGGTGTGGCTGTTGTCTCGCTTCTGAGGTTATTCTCAGAGATGATGGCGCCCAAAGAGATGAAGTCATAACAGTGAAACGTGGCGGATAGTATACGATTTTCTGCTCCCGCACAGTCAATCGGGGGGGATTGATCAAAACAAAGCCTACTAAAATTGACTACACAGAGCATTAGGAGGATGTCATGAAATCTCCTGTTGGAAGCGAGTCACGCCCACTGCGCGTGGCTATTATTGGCGCGGGACCTTCTGGCTTCTACGCTGCGCAAGCGTTGCTCAAACAGAAAGATCACGTAGTCTCTATTGACTTCTTTGATCATCTGCCAGCCCCCTATGGTTTGGTCCGCTACGGCGTTGCTCCGGATCATCAGAAGATTAAGTCGGTTACAAACCTTTACGCCCGGATCGCGTCAGATCCAGCGGTGCGGTTCTTTGGCAATGTGACCTTCGGTCAAGATTTGACGCGTGAAGACATTGAGGCGTATTACGATCAGGTGATCTACGCGGTTGGCGCGCAGACCGACCGCAGGTTGGGGATACCGGGTGAAGATCTAATCGGGAGCTATCCGGCCACTGACTTTGTGGCCTGGTACAACGGGCATCCTGACTATGTTGATCTCGAATTCGACCTGTCTTGCGAGAGCGTGGCGATTATTGGGGTGGGCAATGTCGCAATGGATGTGGCGCGCATCCTGTCACTCTCACCCGCTGAGTTGGCGATGACAGACATTGCTGATCACGCTTTGGCAGCACTGAGCCGCTCCCAGGTAAAGGATGTCTATATCATCGCTCGACGTGGTCCCGCTCAGATCAAATTCACCAACCCGGAACTGCAAGAGTTGGCCGAATTGGAAGTGACGGACGTGATTGTTGATCCCGCCGAACTGGAGCTGGATCCGGCAAGCGCTGGCTCGATAGCTGATAATCGGACGGCGCAGACTAATATCGATCTCCTGAGTCATTACGCCGACATCGGTGACACAGGCCGGGAGAAGCGCATCCATTTTCTCTTCATGCGCTCGCCAGTCGAGATTTTGGGCGATGATGAGGGTCGGGTTGTACGCATCAAGTTGGAGCGTAATGAGTTGCGTCCAACTGAGACTGGATATCTTAATTCGCATGGGACTGGCGAGTATGAGGTGTTGGAAGTGGGTATGATCATGCGCTCGATTGGTTATCGCAGTGCGCCATTGCCCGGTGTGCCTTATCACCAACGGTGGGGCATCATTTCCAACACAGATGGTCGGGTTAGCCAGTACGAATCGGGTGAGATCGTGCCGGGAGACTATGTGGTGGGCTGGGCCAAGCGCGGGCCAACAGGGGTCATCGGCACGAATAAGCCCGATGCTGTCGCCACCGTCAAACAAATGCTTGAGGATGTCCCCGCACTTGCCGTATCGGAAACTGAAGAGTCCGCGCCTGAGACGATACCGGCGTTGCTGCGAGGACGAGGCGTCCGGTTCGTGACCTGGGACGAGTGGAAACTGATCGATCAGGCCGAAGTTGCAGCAGGTGAACTCGTTGGCCGCCCCCGTATCAAGTTCGTCACTGCCGAGGCCATGATTGCGGCCGCCGATGCAGCCGTCGCCGCCCAGATTCAAGACCTGCTTATAGTCGGTAGCGGCCCTGCCGGGCTGTATGCTGCATTTTATGCTGGTTTGCGTGGCATGAAGGCCCGAGTGTTAGAAGCTCTGCCCGATGTGGGCGGGCAGTTGATCACGTTGTATCCAGAAATGGACATTTACGATGTGCCTGGTTATATGAAGATAACTGCCAAGGAACTTGTCGAGCGACTTCAGAGGCAGGCAGCCCGCTTCCAGCCTGACGTGGAGATCGTCGTCAACGCCCGTGCCCAGACCGTTGAGCTGGATCAGGATGGCATGTTCCTGGTCGGAGATAGCCGTGGCGTCGTCCATCGCGCACATCGACTTGTTATGGCTACTGGTGTCGGCGCAATGACGCCTAATAAACTGGATCGTGCGGCGCTCCAGCGCTATGAGGGAAGGGGCTTGCACTATTTCACCTGTGACAAAAGCGAATTGCGCGGCAAAAACGTGTTGGTGGTTGGGGGTGGCGACACAGCGCTGCTCTGGGCGCTTAACCTAAAGGATTGGGCATCGTCAGTGACGCTCGTTCACCGTAGCGATGAATTTCGGGCGAGAGCAGCCTATCAGGCCGAACTCAAGAAGAGCGATGTCTCCGTCTACTTGCATCATGAGCTACATGAAATTGCAGGAGAGCCTCAGGTCAAACATGTGACGATTCTGGATAATCGTACTAACGAGGAGAAAGTGCTGGCGATGGACGCCATCGTGCTCTGCCTGGGTTTCAAAACCGATCAGAGTTTCTCCAGGGATTTGCAGTTGGAACGAACAAACGGCGGGATTCAGGTCGATGGCTACATGCAGACCAGCCAAACGGGCGTCTATGCCGTTGGCGACGTGGCGGTGAACCCCGACAGTGTCAATCTCAAG
The DNA here is from genome assembly GCA_963700615.1 of uncultured Chloroflexia bacterium. Taxonomy (GTDB): domain Bacteria; phylum Chloroflexota; class Anaerolineae; order J102; family J102; genus DUEF01. Next base: position 16,655 of record CAVOYG010000010.1, read on the forward strand.
CTCATTGTTTCCGGTGTGGCGCAAGCCGTTATCGCTGTAAACCACGCATGCCACGAATTGTATCCCGACAAGCGCCTGGTCCCGCCCCACAGTTCGACCCTGCGTTTGTAACCTGGCTTTACTGCTGCTGATAGATCTGCACCGCATCCTGTGGGGTTCGTTGGCCCTGTTCATCGAAGGCAGGGAGCCGCTCCCCTGAGGAAGTATCATACCAACCTAGAACAACGGTGTAGTCCTGGTCAGCCAGCCCCTCTGGCAGGGTAATGTAACGCCTGTCCCGCACGACATCGCCAGGTTGCCATTTCTGGGGTGGAAACAATCCCAGAAGGGGATAGCCATCTCCTTGCGCCACCAGGTTTCCAGTAGCATCATACACATGCAGGAAGAGGGTGACATCCTGCTCAGGTGTTTGGCGGTTATCCCACCACAAGGTTACATCCAGGTCGTCTCCTGACACCATTACATCGCTGTCCAGTAGCCAGATGGCATCGGCGAAATTAGCCTGTGGTGAGGAAGTGCGATGCGAAGCATCGTCCTGCTCCAATGCGCCGGCTTCCACCATGTGCATCTCATCGGGCGAGTAGGTGGTGAGGTACACTGCGTCCACCTGGCGGATCTCCTCTGCCATGCCGTCCCGGTCCAGCCTTTCACCCACATCTCCAAGATAGATATCCCGGTCTTGTTTCACCGGATCAAACATGACCGCCTTTGTTTTTGGTTCCGCACCGCTGTTGACGTAAAGGAAATCCTGAACGCGCACGTATTCGGGGATAAAAGTCAGCCCTTCTGTACCCACACTGTAGGTGGGCTCCTTGGGTGCAACCCATCCTGGGACATTGACATAAAGCAGCGATGTCGAATCCCCCTGTTCCCTGGCAGCATCGACCGCTTGCCAGAGCGGGGCGGAGATGGTGACGGCCATGTTCATTTTGTGGCGAACATAGTTGACATTGAATGCAAGGATGCCAATGATCACGGCGACTGCCAGAACCTTAGCCCACCAGCGCCGGGGAACCGTGTACCACAACAAAACGGGGACACCCGCCCAAAGCAGGGCGCTGCCAATCGCCCCAAGATAAAGAAGGCGGGCTCCATTGATGACATAAGCAAAGTCCAGCGTCAGCCACAGGGGCAGGATGGCGATGACGAACCAACTCAAGGCGTACAGGAATTCCAGCAGCCGTTTGCGCCGGTTGAAGAAAAACAGCAATAGGGCGAATGCCACAACACCCATAATGGCCAACAGGAGGAAATTGTCTGCTGTCAGGATTCTGCTCAGAGGTGTGCTGAGGAAGGCAATCGGGAACAGCAGGCCCTGGGAGAAGTAGATGCCATTTGACCACAGTGACGATAGCTGCGGCAGACTCATAGACACGCCGGTGTCTGGCTCAGTCAGGAGGACAATGGGCAGCGCCACGCCCCAGATGAGCAACATGAACCACACTGGAGACCACGAAAATCGCTCGAACTCCTTGCGACGCCAGGCAAGGGCCTCGACTGCCAGGATAGCCAGAGGCGTCATCACTCCGCTTTCGTAAGCAAAGGGAGCCAGAAAGCCGAAAAGGAGTGACAGGGCCATCAGTCCTCTGGCTTTTCTGCGGCGTGCTTCCCAGTACAGCAACACACTGGCGAGCATCAGCGTGGCGATGAGCGGCTTGGAGAGCGAACTGGAAGAAGGGACGGCCTGGAAACTGAAGGGATACGAGAGAAAGAAAAGGGTGGAGAGTACTGCAAAAAGTTTCTGCCCCGTACCAGGCCATAGTCGCCAGGCGACGTAACCGGTGAGCGCCGCATTGATAGCATGCAGCACCAGATTGAGGAGATGGGACAGCATAGGATCGTAATAGCCCAATGCCATATGCCCGATCTTCCAGAAACTCATGGTCAATGGACGGTAGTAGCCCAACCCCTCGGCGGTAGTCCAAACCGCTGGCAGCGAGTGCCAGTCCAGCCAGCGCAGATGGATCATGTCGTCGAAGAAGAACGGCAAGCCCAGCGCTTCTCTGTACAGGAACAAGGTCCCCACAAATGCGAACAGGATGATTAGCAACGCCCAGAACCAGGTCTGGCCGTACACCTTTGGTCGATCTGGCGCTGTGTGGTCTTTCTGTAACGTCATATTTTGAAGATGTCGCCTATTCGCCAGACCAGAACCGTTGCCACCAGGAATTGCCCTTGTCAGAGAGTTCAGACACTGTGGCTGTATCTGCATCCATCGCTTCCACCACATCTTCCGATGCGATTGTCTCATCTTCAGGCGCTTCTGAAGGGTCGGTATCGGGTTCAGGTGGCGGTGGCGGCACGGTCGGGGTTACGGCGATGTCTTCACTATCCCCACCTACTTCGCTGGCTTCCGGCTGGGAGATGTTTGATTCCACCTCAGATTCATCTTCGTCCACTATCTCCGATTCTGGCGTTTCTACCGTTTCTAGCGCCATATCAAACTCTGTTGCATCTTCAACTACTGCCTGAGACGGCGCAATTTGTTCATCGAAGGGCTCCAGCACGACAGCTTCGCTGTAATCTACGTCATCGTCATCGAACTGAGCTATCGTGGCGTCGGGCAGGAGGGTGTGCATTTTGGGCAGCGGTTGTGATTTGGATGACTGCGAATCATAGTCGAGATCAGAGGACATCGCTGTATCTGCTGACTCACCATCCTCAAGCAACATGGCAGGCGCATCCAACATCAGTTGCTCTGCATCGGCCAGGGATAGGGCGCTGCCGTACACTGTGGCAAGAATCGGTCCCGCCTGCAAAAGGGGCATCTCGCGACGCAGCGGTGTGTCACTCTGTTGCCAAAGTTCATGGAGGGCGGGATAGTCCCACTCCGCCGTTATCACACCCTCGGCAAGAGGGCTGCCAACTTCCACCATCACGCCACTGAAGCGCGCCGTAAAATCGAGTGGGGCAAAGATGGCGCTTTTGCCCACGTATTGCGGAGCGTCCGCTTCGGCGAAAGGATCAGGCCCCACCAGAAAACTGACCATGCCATAAAGTTGGTTTTCCTGACAGCGTGCGAGCGCAGCCTGACGGATCTTGTGATAGGTTGCCGGGCGGGACACTGCGCTTGTCGCCAGAAACATATCAGCGCCCTGATAAGCCAGAATGCGGGCTGGTTCTGGATAGAGTACGTCGTTGCCCAGGAGAATGCCCACTCGTCCAGCTGGTGTCGGGATTACGCCCCAGCCCTCGGTCGGTTGTGAAACCATACGGTCTCTCTCAGAAAGGACAGCTTTCGCTTGTCGTCCTAGTAATTGGCCATCTGGTCCAAAAACCAACGCCACGTTTTGAATGGTATTGCTTTGGGCATCCACTTCGTAAAGGCTGCCGGCAACAATCGTCATCTCGTATTGTCGAGCCAGGGCGGAAAAGCCGCTGACATAGGCGTCGTGCAAGGATTCGGGCATGACTTGCAGCGTTTCGAACAGTGTTTGCTGGAGATCGGCGCGCGTGATATTGGCGGCGCTCCCCGCAAGCTTCGCTTTGGTCCGTTTCCAGACGCCTGTTGGCTGACCTTTGGCAGTCTTCAGGAGCGAACTGCGCCAACCACTGAAGGTGGGGATAGCGAAGCCCAAACCGCTCAACTCGGGGAAGAGCGCCAAAACAGCGCCTTTGGCCTTGGCCATGCGCAGGAAGCGGTTGAGATGAGCATTGTAGTCGGCGGCGCTTTGGGCCACTGTTAGCCTGTGCTGAATGCAGGCGACGATTGGTTTGTCCATAATGGTTAGTAAGATGCGATCATGTGCAAGTCAGATTCGAGAGGATGCGTGCTGATGAATTGTATCATGGCGGGTAAATAAGGTGAAAGGCATCATCTCAGTTGAGATCGCTGATTGCTTCGACGTCCACTTCAAGGATCCGGGCAATGTCTGATGGGGCGATCGGGCCCTGGCGCAGGATGCGGGGCGGGTCCAAGGTAAGGTCGAGGATGGTGGATGGGTTTCCGCCTGGTGTGGGGCCGCCATCCACCACATAACGCACCTGTCCCTCCAGTTGTCTCAGCGCTTCTTCTGCTGTCCTGGCTGGGGGCTGGCCCGACCGATTGGCGCTGGTGACGGCCAGGGGGGCGTCGATGAGGTGCAGAAGTTCGAGTACAAAAGGATGGTCGGGGATACGCAGGCCCACGGTGTCGCCACCCGCCGTGACGATCTCAGGTAGGGCGACTACGCCTGGCATCGGCGGATTTATTGCTAAAATGATCGTCAGTGGGCCAGGCCAGAAGTGTTCCGTCAGAGCCCAGAAACCGGGTCGGGGTTGGGCGATTGCAGGAACCATCTCAGGCGAGGCCACCATGACGGGCATCGCCATGTGGTCAGGTCGGGACTTGGCCTGATACAATGCCCACACTGCCGCTTCATCTTGCGCCAGAGCAGCCACGCCATAAACCGTTTCGGTCGGGAAGACCACGAGCTGGCCGTCCAGCAAAGCTTGGGCGGCGAGGTGCAGATCAGAAGATGAAATCAGCGTTGTCATAAGCGTCATTGTCGTCAATGTAAGTTCAGCAGCCATCAGTATACACCAGGAGTGCAAATCCGATGAGTGACAGCAACATCGGCGAATCGTCAGAAATTACCGCCATGATGATCCAACAATCAGAAGAAGTGATAGGGTTAAGTTTTACCGGGACAGAGCGATTGCTGATGCTTGATGGTGTGAAGGAGCGCAGGGATTATTACGCACAAATTCGGCAGGTGGATTTGGCCAACAGCGTGTACCCTGCCCTCATTTTTAGCGCCCAACCCTTGCCTGCCCCCGAACAACCCGGCGAGCCATCCGTCAGTCTGGATGAAAGTTCAACGCCACTGCTTCCTGCTGACCAGGAGGAAATCGCCTTTTGGCCCGTCCATCAACTGGCGGGACTGATCCGCACCAGGCAACTGACGTCCCTGGCGCTAACCGAGATGTATCTCAGCCGCCTGAAGCGTTTCGATCCCCTGTTGCAGTGTGTGATTACACTGACGGAGGATCTCGCCCGGGAACAGGCCCGGCGGGCGGATGCAGAGCTTGCTGCTGGTTTGTATCGAGGTCCGCTACACGGGATTCCCTGGGGAGCAAAAGATTTGCTGGCCGTAAAGGCTTATCCCACAACCTGGGGCGCAAAACCGTATCAGGATCAAGTCATCGACATGGACGCAACCGTGGTGAAGCGTTTGGAAGAGGCAGGAGCGGTGCTGGTGGCCAAACTTAGCATGGGGGCGCTGGCCTGGGGCGATGTCTGGTTTGGCGGCACCACGAAAACACCCTGGAATCTGGAGCACGGGGCGAGCGGTTCTTCCGCCGGGTCGGGGGCGGCGACTGCCGCAGGACTTGTGGGTTTCGCCATCGGCACCGAGACTTGGGGATCGATTGTCTCACCGGCCACAGTCAATGGCGTCTCCGGTCTGCGTCCGACTTTTGGGCGGGTTAGCCGGCATGGCGCAATGGCCCTGAGTTGGAGCATGGACAAGATCGGTCCGATGTGCCGGTCGGTGCAAGACTGTGCGCTTGTCTTTCAGGCCATCCACGGTCCTGATGGCTCCGACCCTTCGGTGGTGGACCGACCTTTCAGTTGGCCCCGCACTGTGGATTTGGCTCAATTGCGGATTGGCTACCTGGCCGACGCTTTTGCCGAAGAGTATCCGGGGCGAGAAAACGACCTGCGAACGTTGGACGCGCTTCGCGCGCTGGGAGCCAGGTTGATTCCGATCCAACTCCCACAGTATCCTATCGCCGCCCTGCAAATCATCCTCTCGGTGGAAGCCGCCGCCGCTTTCGATGAACTAACGCGCTCCAACCGGGACGACCTGCTGGTGCGGCAGGTGAAAGACGCCTGGCCTAATGTCTTCCGTCAGGCCCGGCTCATTCCTGCTGTTGAGTACGTTCAGGCCAACCGCATCCGCACGCTGGTCATGCAGTCCATGGCATCATTAATGGCCGACATCGATGTCTACATCACCCCATCTTTCGGAAATGACAACCTCCTGCTCACCAATCTCAGTGGTCATCCGGCTGCGGTCGTGCCTAATGGGTTCACCCAGGAGGGTCTTCCAACCTCCATCACTTTCAGCGGCGGGTTATTTCAGGAGTCGGTACTGCTTGCAGTAGCATCAGTTTACCAGGAGGCCACTGATTTTCACCTGTACAGACCTCCCTCCATCGTTGCTTGACTTCTCTGACTTGTGTGAGAACGCCAGGCACATGGTATACTTCCGAGTTGTAAATCTCCACTCCCCGGAGTCTGTATGAGTCAACGACGCTACAATCTGCATCGACGCCAGCAACGCTCCCGTTCTCCTTGGGCAGCGCTACTGATTCCGTTTCTCGCCATCGTCATAACCGGTGTTGTCTTCTATTTCGTTGCTGACATGCTTGGTGGTGGCGTCGCGCCCGAACCAACAGCGACAGCAGTTGTTGCACAGGCGCCGAGTGTTGAGGTTGAGCAAACGCCAACCCTGGCGCCCGCTACACCGACCCCGGAACCTACGCCCACCCCTGAGCCGCCTACGCCAACACCAACTCCGGCTCCGAATGTGCTGCAAGTGGGTTCCGAAGCAACGGTAAACGCCGATGCCGGTTTACGGGTGCGTAGCGGACCTGGCACCAATTTCGATCCGGTGATCATGCTACCGGCAGGTACGGTGGTCATGGTGATCGATGGCCCGCAGCCGCGCCGACACTTACACCTGGTGGCAGATTCGGTTCCAGTCCCCTGAAGGCGGGGAATTGGAAGGTTGGGTTGCCGGGGATTTTCTCGACCCCGGCGCAGGTTGATTAGAACCCTAAAGGTTTTTCTCTAACATCAAAAATAGTTCCCCACACCGTTTGTAGGTGCTTGTCTTTTGCAAACAGTGGGGGAACTATTCAGGTTACCGTCATTTCGACGACCAACGGGAGGAGAAATCCCCTCGTTATCAGGGATTACCCCCGAAGATGGAGGGGATGTCTCACATTCATTCGACATGACATGCAAAGTACGATCACACCTGAATAGTTTGACAACGTTACATTTTCAAATGAAGGCGTTTCGCGTACAAGGTCTCCTCGTTTCAATTGACACGGATTGAGAAAAACGCAGATTTTTCCAATGTTTTTATCTGTGTTTTTCTCCTATCCGTGTCCACAAATCATAAAATACGCTTGTCTGAATATATCTGCCATAATCTAACGTTGTCAAAATAGTTACTCAGTGGGGAAATAACTTTTAGGGTTGCAGGATTCGTTTCAATCTGGGATGAGGAAATCTGCGACAATACTCACTGCCGAAACGATCAGCGCACCAAGGAAAGCGGGGATGAAGCCGTCAACGTCGAATCCCAGGCCGAGTTGATTCGCCAGCCAGCTTGTCAGCCACAGCAACAGACCATTTAAGACCAGGGTGAATAGCCCTAAGGTGAGGATTTGTAATGGGCAGGTCAGGAATTTTAAGATCGGTTTGATGAAGGCGTTGAGTGCGCCAAACATGGCGGCGACAATAACAAGACCACCAACGCTACCGTATGCGATGCCATCGATGAAATACGCGGCTGTGCCCAGCGCCAGGGCATTGATCAAAATGCGCAGTAATATGCCTCTCATGATTTACTCCACGAATATTTCGACTCGTTCGTTGTCTTCCATATCTTCCACTTCCAATATCTTGCCGGTCTGACCTGACTGTACGGCAGCGGCAAGTTCCTCAAAGTCTACGCCTTCGATGTCATCGCCTACAAAGCGGGCGCCCATCTTAAAGCCAGCACTCACCAAACCGATAGGGATATTGATGTTAACTTTATCTCGTCCGGTCGCCAAATCGGTGACGCGCACACGAAACCAACGGGGTTGGCTCTTCTGGGGATATGCATTTGCCAATTTGTTATCGTTGGCGCGCAAGGCCTCCAAAAGGCTGACGCCATCTTCTGCCGATATTGTGCCGTCGGCAACCATTTGTAGTATCCGCATTCGTTCTTCAGAAGTTGGCATGATTCATCTCCATAAACTCGTTTTCATCCACAATCGACTCGGTTTTCCGGTGTGATATGCGCTTACGCATGGTTGTCAGAACACGAGTCGAGCGAAATCCGAGAGTTTGTAACGTAGCAATTGCCTGGGGTTGGTAGTTGTACAAGGTAGCCGTGATCGGTCTGTGAGGATAGCGCCGAAACTGTTGCAGGCCATGATGCAAAAGCGGCTTGCTCCAATCGGCCTGCACCTCGGGATGTAGGAGGATATCGATCTCATGTTCACCACGAGGGCGGGCGCAAACATCAAGGACACCCATCAAGTTCGAATCTCTGTAAATTCCCAACCGTTCTCGCTGAGAAAGCCCGATGAGGTGCCCCCACCGAAGGACGATTTGCGGATCGCTGCTGCGCCGGTAATTGTGCACACGGGTGGGGTTAAGCCAACGGGCGGACTCAGGTCAGCGTGTGGTGGAGCAGGTGATTTGTCGCATTCCAGTCCTGGTCATAGAGTTTTCGTATGTCAATATCCGAAGGCAGCACAGTGTCCGGGACAGCGGGTAGTTGAGGACAACGCAATGAAGTAGTGGTTACAACATCCTGGAATCCTAAATGTTGGTAGAGACGGCGCGCTACATTATTCTTTTCATCCACCTGCAGCAAAGTCCACTCTCCCCTCATTTCCTGAATACGTGCGAGCGCAGCCTGCATGAGCGCGCCTGCGATTCCCCGTCGTCGATAATCTGGACGCACCGCAACGTTGGCGATTACCCAACGGCTACCACCGTAGTCCGCTTGTTGGATGGTGATATTACCGACGACAATTCCATCGGCTTCCCAGACGAATCCTCGCAGAAAACCACTCAGATCACCACTGGGCGGAACCATCAGATACAGCAATGGTCCCAAACGGGAAAGCGAGCGAAGCTCGCGCAGCGAAGCCTGCCCCTGAGCATCGAGTTCATCTGCAAATGCGTCGCCGATCAACTCAGCGACAGCGCGCAGGTCCCGGCGTACATCAATCTGACGCAAGCCCTCAGTTGTTGTTGTGGCGATATCTGAGGTGATAGCAAGGACCATAATCGATCAATTGGGGATGTTTTGGAGCAATCCAGCCGCTTCCTCGGCTGAAATGCGTCCGCTCGACAGGTCACTGAGGATGGCCTGGCGCTGTTCAGTCGCCCGGCGATGTTCATCGTCAGGGGAATCAGAGCGAGGGGCCAGACCCAAGGTGAGGATTATCTCGTTCAGTCGGGCCCGGACAGTAGGATAACTCTGCCCTACTTCTTCAGCCACCCAGGTGATTTTGCCTTGATTGCGAATGAAGCAATTGAGGAAACTGAGCTGGGCATCCGTGAGCCTGTACCAGGGTCCCAACGAAAAACGGCCATCCAGCGTTGTGCCGCAGGTGCTGCACTGGAGCCTGGTGACGGCTAATTCGTCGCTGCAGATAGGGCATTGCCCAATAACGTGATGCATGAAAAGAATCTGGTAGGATATCGAATAATAACAGACGTAGTTGAATATATTTTACACAATAATTACGATGTTGTCAATATACTTGAATAATATTGCATTGTATTTGAATATCTTCTGCGATGACAACATGCATTCAGGTCAAAAGCCTGCGACCCCAGCGCTTGACGCCAGGGTCGCAAGGTACTTCTGCTTCAAGTTGAATTACTCAGATTCTCGGAAATCAGCATCGACGACATCGTCCTCATCGCCGTCTGTTTCCGGACTGGTTTCCGAATCGGGTTCAGCTTGTGGCGTCACATCCGGTTCAGGGGTTTCGGCAGCCGGAGCGGCAGCCGCCTCGGCTGCTGCTTGCGAGTACATGTGTTGGCCGATTTTCTGTGCGCTTTCGAGGAGTTCATTCGTGCAGGTCTCGATTGCTTCTGGATCTTCATTTGCTGAGGCGGCGCGCACGGCGGCAAGTTTTTCATCCAGTTCTTGTTTGATCTCGACCGGAAGATTATCTCCCGCTTCGTTCATCGCCTTTTCCGTCTGGTAAGTAACGGCGTCAGCCCGGTTGCGGCTTTCGATGAGTTGGCGTCGAGCTTCATCATCGGCCTTGTGCGCTTCGGCTTCTTCCACCATCTTGCCGATCTCGCTGTCACTGAGGCCCGAACTTGCCGTGATCTTGATCGATTGCTCGCGACCTGTGGCTTTGTCGTGTGCAGTCACATGCAAAATGCCGTTGGCATCGATATCGAAAGTGACCTCAATCTGAGGGACGCCGCGTGGAGCGGGGGGGATGCCATCCAGGATAAAATGGCCCAGGAGCTTGTTGTCCTTTGACAGGGGGCGTTCGCCCTGGGTGACGCTGATCTCCACCTGCGTTTGATTATGGGACGCCGTGGTGAAGGGCTGCATTTTTTTGGTGGGAATGGTTGTATTCCTGTCGATCATCGGTGTCGCCACGCCGCCCAGCGTCTCAATTGCCAGCGTCAGTGGCGTCACATCCAACAACAGGATATCTTTGACATCGCCGGCCAGAACACCGCCCTGGATAGCAGCGCCGATGGCGACCACCTCATCAGGGTTGACGCCTTTGTGCGTTTCTTTGCCGAAGAATGTGCGCACTGCTTCCTGTACAGCGGGCATGCGGGTCATGCCGCCAACAAGGATGATGTCGCCGACTTCGCTGGCATTGAGCCCGGCGTCTTCCAGCGCCAGGCGACAAGGGCCGATGGTGCGTTCGACCAGGTCTTCGGTCAACTGCTCGAGCTTGGCCCGGCTAAGCTTGATGACAAGATGTTTGGGGCCGGTAGCGTCGGCGGTGATGTAGGGCAGGTTGATTTCTGTTTCTAATACCGTCGAGAGCTCGATTTTGGCTTTTTCGGAGGATTCCTTGAGCCGCTGCAGCGCCATAATATCTTTGTCGTAAATCGACGCCATGTTCTGTCTGGAACACATCGGCAACCCAGTTGATGATGCGATCATCGAAATCGTCGCCGCCCAGGAAGGTGTCGCCATTGGTGCTCAGCACTTCAAACACGCCTTCACCCATGTCGAGAATGGAGATATCAAAAGTGCCGCCGCCGAGATCATAGACAGCAATTTTGCCATCATGATCAGCACGATCGATGCCATAGGCGAGAGCGGATGCGGTTGGCTCATTGATGATGCGCAGGACTTCGAGTCCGGCGATCTTGCCAGCATCTTTCGTGGCTTGTCGCTGGGCGTCATTGAAGTATGCGGGCACGGTCACAATGGCCTGGGTGATCGTCGTCCCTAAATAGGCTTCTGCGTCAGTCCGGATTTTTTGCAGGACCATTGCCGAGATTTCGGGCGGGGAGTATTCCTTGCCGTTCATGATCACCCGCACATCGCCGTTGGGCGCTTCTGTGATTCGATACGGCATGTGTTCCTGTGCGCGCTGAACCGCCCGGTCGTCGAATTTACGACCCATAAAGCGTTTGACGGAGTAGATGGTGTTGTCGGGGTTGGTGATAGCCTGGCGTCGAGCGACCTGCCCGACCATACGTTCGCCTGTTTTGGGGTTGACGGCGACGACGGAGGGGATGAGCCGACCGCCTTCGGCTGAGGGAATGACGGTGGATTCGCCACCCTCCATTACGGCGACGACGGAGTTTGTCGTGCCAAGATCGATTCCGATGATATAGGACATGTGTTTATTAAGCCTGTTCTGAAGTGGGGTAGTTGGATTGACGTTTGGTAGGGGTTGGGGGTGGACTTATTGGGCGACGCGCACAGAACTTGGGCGTAGCACTCTATCGTGGATCTTGTAGCCTCGGCGCACCTCAGCGATGATGTCACCGCTGGCGACTTCATCATTGGGTTCCATGCTGATGGCCTCATGCCAGTTGGGATCAAATGCTCCTGATGTGTCGATTGCGGTCACATCTTCACGTTCCAGCACTGTTTGCAACTTGCGCAGAATGAGTTGGAAGCCATCCACCCAGGCTGCGTCTTCAGTGCTGATATCGTCAGGTACATTGTTGAATGCCAATTCGAAATCATCAAGTACGGGGAGTAGCTCGGTTAGGAGTCGTGAATTGGCATGGGCGATGCGCTCGCTGCTCTCACGTTCCTTGCGACGTCGGAAGTTCTGGAGTTCGGCCTGAGCGCGAAGCGCCTGGTCCTTTGCTGCATCAGCCTGTTTTTTGGCTTCGGTTAATTCGGCGACGAAGGTGGCGATAGTTTCATCGAGGGCTTGCCCTGGTTCTGGCGTGGCTCCGCCGACCACCTCTTCGGTCGTTTGTTCAATTTCGGGCTCGGTTAGTGTCTCGACCCGTTCATTTTGTTCGGAGATTGGTTCAGGTGATTCCGCCCCTGGCGCTGGGTTTTCCGCTTCTGTGTTGTTGTCGTGTTGGTCAGGCATGGTTGTGGATTCGTGATGTGGTGGTGTCGGTGATTTGGTTGTTTGGTCGTACGTCACCGGTTTATGACTTCTGATCTCTGACCTCTGACTGCTGGTTTTTGATCTCCGCCACCGGAAACTATACGTGCTCTAGTCGTCGAAGGTTTCTTCCACAGCATCGCTGTAAAGGTTGGCTACAAGGCTGCCCATCAGGCGAGACATGAACCGTACCGTGGAAATGGTGCGGCCATATGGCATACGAATCGGGCCTAAGACGCCCAGGATGCCAGCGCCCAGGTGGGGTTGACCATAGCGGGAAAGCACCAGGCTGACATTGGGGAGATTCTCGTACGGGCTTTCGCCGCCGATAATGACTTGCACGCCGGGAAGTTGGCGAGCTTCATGGATTAGGGGTTCGATTGAAGAGGGTTCTTCGAATATCTCGATAAATCGCTGCGCTTCATGCCGGTCAGAGAATTCCGGCGCCTGGAGCACATTGGTCAGGCCATCTCGATAAATGCGTTCGCTACGTTCGTCCTCATGGAAAAGTACGGTAGACACCAGGTCGGTGATTTGGCGCGCCAGAGGGTCGGGCAGAGCTTCCAGACGACGAATCTGAGCCCAATCCAGTCCACCCAGGCGTTCATTGAGATCAGTGCTGAGTTGGGATAGCTCAGGTTGCGTCCAGGGATCATCGATAGTGACGAGTTGTTGGCGCACTGCGCCGCCGGCGAGAACCAGCACTAGAAGAAAGGTGCGGGGTTGCAGGCTGATCAGTTCAACGTGTTTGAAGCGCGCCTGGGGCGGCCTGGGCATGGTGGTGATCGCTGCGCTGTGCACCGTTCGGGCCAGGACGCTGGCCGATAGTCGAACCCACTGGTCGAGTTCCTGCTGGACCTGAAAGAACTGGTGACGAATGGTGTGCTGCAAGGAGGATGGCAGCCTGGATTCGTGCAGAAGATGTTGGACAAAATAGCGATAGCCTTTATGGGTCGGAACGCGCCCAGCCGAGGTGTGGGGGTGGGTGAGATAGCCCAACTCCTCCAGCTTTTTCATTTCGTTGCGCACCGTGGCTGGGGAGATGCCCAAATCATACGATTCGACCAGGTGACGTGACCCGATTGGTTCTGCTGTGGTAATGTACTCACGCATAATCAGGCCAAGGATCATGCGGCAACGTGGGGTAAGTTCTGTGGATTCTGGGGTGGGTCTGGGTCATGGTCTTAGCAATCTAGCACTCTGGGGTTGCGAGTGCCAGAATCGTATGAAAGGCTATCATACCATAAAAAGTTGTTGAGTCGGAAAACCGGGAGGGGCAACTGGCGGAAAAAAAGCCGCTCTCCAATTTGGAAAGCGGCTTTGATTCGCACCTGAAACTGTGGTTGGGGATCTACTTTATTCAGGATTGAGGTATCACCGATACCAGGGAAGGAAGATATACTTCAGGCGTTCCCACATGCCTCTCCAGTATCCGTTGTTAAGTCTGTAGTGCGTGCTGCTCATTTCGATCACGGCGTTTTGCCCCGTGGTGCTCTGCATGATGTAGGAATTGCTGCGCATTGTGTTTCCGCCATTGGCGACGACATCCCATCTGATGTCGAAACCGCTCGGAGCCATTTCGGGTTCAGCCTGGGCGAAGGAAGAGGACGGTGCTGCCACCAAAAACAGGAAACCGCCAAAGATGACAGTCAATGTGCAAACGATCAACAGTGCTTGAACGATACGTTTCGTCATTGTATTTCTCCTATCGATTCAGTAATATCCAGGTTAAACCATTCTCATCGACTTCGCTCATCACTTGAGCAATGCTGCTGGCGGAATTCCCACTGGCATGAAGTCGATCTGTATCAGAAACGACATAGTCGCCAATCGCAAATTGTGTGGCGTCTGGTAGCCTGGCTTGCACCAATCCTTCCATAACCACGGACACAAAATCACCTGTCACGGCGGAGCCTGCCCTACTGTCGTAGCCAAATTCAGCCAGTGTATTTGCGTCGTATTCGCCGCGCATCATTGCGCTCTGGGCAACGCCGACGACTGCATCTTCAGCGCCAACTTTTCTGACGAGCATAACCGGCATGCCGTACTCTTCGTCAATCTCAACACCAGCGGCGGCGACGAAGTCGCCAGATGCGATGGTGTCGGTTCCAACGTTCCTGCTGATTAGCGTCGTAGTACATCCGGTGCAGCCTGAGACACGAATATCGCCAGCGAACCAGGCGGCATAGTCTGAACTGTCGCCTTTACTTGCATACAGTCCTCGGAAATCATCGGCGACAAAGATGCCTGCGTATGGGCCGGTTGCATTATTACCATCTGCGTCTTCGGCAATGCCTCTCACGGCTGCCACGTTCAGCCTGTCGACAATGCCAGTCGAACCTCGGACGATGGCAGTCAAGCCGCTGCCACCTTCTGCTGTGGAATCGGAGTTCACAACAAAGAGCGCTGAACCAACTCTGTCATGCGAACCATAAGTGTAATCCATGGGGACGTTGCCGATGACCGCTGCGCCGGCGACCAGGCTGGATGCATAGGGGGCGCCCCTCAAGAATTGGCGAGGTGTTAGCGTCTCTCCATTGACAGTGATTTCAAGCCAGGTTCTCTGGGCAAAGATTTTTGGATCGACATCTGTGGCGCCGAAAGCGCTATCGAAATAACCGTCGCGAGTGATCAAATTTGCTGCCTGCGTGTAAACAGCCGTTCCACCGGTACTGCTGTGAAATAGATTGTATTCAGCGGGATACGTGCCATCGGGCACAGGGTTGCCGTGGTTATCCAGAAGGCGTCCCTGGTGGGTGGAGGTCGGATAAATATTGGTGCCGCAACCCGCAATCAGCAGCGCCATCAAGAGTAGCGTCACAAAAAGCGTTGGTTTCATCAATCGTGAAGCGATCATGTTTTCCTCCTTACTCATAAAGATATTTGGTTTGGATTGCTCGGGAGGTTTGCAGCACCAAATTGGCGCTGGTGCCCGAGCGAATTTCTTGGTTTTTAAACACCAAACAAGATGTTGACTATCTGTTTGGCAGGCTATCCCCCCAACCATCTGCGGGATCACGAATCAGGTTGATCAGTAACACCGGCTACAAGAAAGCCACACCTGTTCCCATACTAAGAATTACTCCTCATTGAGTAAGCTCAAGGTAGGCGAAACCGAAACAAAGTTACGGCTTCTCTCAGTCCGTGTGCCGATCTACCTGGCCCATTATAGTTTATATCACAAACCTCCGGCAAGCGATGGTTTGAGAGGACGTTTTTCATCTTTCCCGCACTCTGTCTTTCCCTGTCCACTAACCTTCCAAACATTTTTGGCCGGCCTCGTCACGGTAAATCCGGGAGGTTATTCAGGGACCGCCACTCCAGGTTTTAATACGCATTCCGGTCGCTAAACATACGGAAGACGGTGCGCGTAAGGATTTTGAAGTCTAACCATAATGACCAGTTTTCGATATACCAAAGATCATATTTGGTTCGTTCGACAATGCTGGTGTCGCCACGCAGGCCATTGACTTGCGCCCACCCAGTGATTCCCGCCTTCTCTCGGTGACGATCCATGTAGCGTGGGATGTATTGGCGAAACTGTTCGACGTACACCGGCCTTTCGGGCCGAGGTCCCACCAGACTCATATCCCCGCGAACGACGTTGATAAACTGGGGCAATTCATCTATCGAGATACGACGAATGATCGAACCCAGCCGGGTCTTTCGGGGGTCATCCTCCGTCGTCCACCCAGGGCCGGCTGCCTCAGCATCGGTGCGCATCGACCGGAATTTGAGCATTGGGAATGAATTCGCATCCAAGCCCATACGCTCCTGGATGTAGAAAACGGGGCCAGGTGATTCAATTTTGACCAGTAAGGCGATGAGCAACATAAAGGGCGAAAAAAGAACCAAAAAGGCTGTACCAAACACCAGATCGAATATCCGCTTTAGTGAAAGTCTCCAACCACGTAAGGCCACATCGCGTACGGTGAGCAACGGCAGACCTCCCAGGTCGCTGACACTCACTTCTGTGGCCATGATCTGGAATACATCTGGGAAAACCTTGATGCTGACTTTTTCGCGTTCGCACAAAGAGATGATATTTACGATTTCTCGATGCGAAGCCTCAGGTAGGCCGATCACGACCTCGTCTATGTCATGTTTTTCGATGATCGTAGGTAAGTCAGCCGGGCGTCCCAGGATGGGGACATTCATCACGCTTGTGCCTGAACCATCGGCATCGACATAGCCGACGACCTCGTGAGCGATGCCACTGTTGCCCTGGAGTTTCTGCACGAGCATCCGGCCCACCTCTCCGCTTCCCACCACCATCACACGCTGCCGGCCGTAACCATGCGCCTGCACAAAAGTAATGATTCGGGCCACCAGCCAGCGTCCCAGGCTGATGAAAAATACAGTCAGCGCCCAAGCAATCAGAAGAAACCCGCGGGGAAAAGCGACAGCGCTCGTATCGAACTCGTTTTTGAAGAGGAAGAAGTAAATCGCCAGAGAGAGTAGATAAGCGATGGTTATTGTTCCCAGGGATTTGGAAAGACTGTCGATAAAACTGCTGGGGCGACGTCCGTGATAGCGCTGGTTGATATACGAGATCAATACAACACAAAACACGGTGGTCAGCAGGAAGGGAACGTACGTCAGGAATCGATCGACGGAATCCGGCTTCAGGTATCGTTGGATACGATGTGCCATGAATACAGCTACGGCTACTGCAAAGATGTCGGTTATCAGCAAGGCCAACTGGAAGATAAACCGTGTGCGTCTCATGCCCGTGCGGCTCCTGTTGGCAGATATTGGCGTAGCCAGGTCGAACCGACATCGACCCCGCCTTTGAGCGCTATGCCACCCATAATCGCCCAATACAAGGGCCTGGGTGTTTGCTGGCGATAATGCTTTCGCACAAAAATGTGCATCGCCTGGTAGAAAGCGATTCTCACCTTGGGGTTGCCGCGTGAGGCAGCGCCTTTATGATGCAGCACCTGCACAGCAGGGTAATACCATATCTTCCAACCCTGCTGTTTGATGCGAAAAGCCCAATCCAGGTCTTCGCCATGCATGAAGAACGCCTCATCAAGCAGTCCCGCCTGTTCGATCGCTTCCCGACGGACCAGCATGAAAGCGCCCACCACCGAATCGACTTCGGCTTCTTCATCTTCGGGCAGGAAAGTGAGGTTGTACTGGGCGAAGCGGGGGCTGTTGGGAAGGAGTTTGCTCAAGCCGAGGCCACGGTAGATGAAGGATTGTGGGTTTGGGAACGCGCGTCGGCAGGCTTTGTCCAGACTGCCATCGGGCAGCACCAGTTTGGGGCCTGCTGCGCCCAGATCGGGACGTCGTTCCATTAGCTCGAGCATGTCGGCCAGGGCGGCGGGCGGCAGTTCGGTGTCGGGGTTGAGCAGGAGGGCATAGCGAGGCAGTTCGTCCGGAGGGTTGCCCTGATCAAAGCCATAGCTGCGCAAGCCCAGGTTGTTGGCATAAGCGAAACCGCCATTGCGCGGGGCGGCAATGCCAAGCGCCTGCGGGAAAAGCTCCTTCACCATGTCCAGACTGCCATCACTGCTCTTGTTGTCCACTACTGTCACATGCATAGAGAAATCACCTTCGCTGGCATACACAGAGCGAAGGCAGGTTTTGAGCAGGTCTTTGGTGTTGTAACTGACGATAACAATTGCCAGATCAAGCATGATTTGTGCCGGTGACAGGTGGTGAGCTACCCTATCATTCTAACATGTCAGTGTAACGGCGAGCAAAGGTGTTTTGTAGTTTTGCGACCCGAAGTGTTTCAGGTACCGAGTAGATTCAGCTGGTATCATCGTGCGCTGTAGCCGTAAATCGCTGATTTCTGGCTCGTGATGGCTTTGATTAGCGCCTCGGCATCTGGATTGTCGGGGTGAACGTAGTAGACATGGAGGTCTTGCGGGCCTTTGCGTTCGATAATGGCTGCAAGGATGTAGCCCCGCTTTTTGGCGTAATTTTGCAACATTTCGACCATGTCGGCCCAGCGAGGCGGGTCAGGGTTGGCGACATCGTGATACATGATCACATCTGGGCGGACGCTATCGAGATAATCGAAGGAAAGACCCTGGTGGGTGATGTGTTCGTCGTTAAGGCCAAAGGGATCGATGGCGCGCCAGCCGGAGAAAAAGGGAATCCACCCAGCTTCGCTGGCGAGAACCGTGTAACCTTTGTCGGCATATGGCTCCAGGGCTGCGCCGATGGTCTGGCGGTCATCGAACTGGGTGGGATAGAAGCCCCCCGCCAGACGATAACTCCCTTGAATGTTAAAGAGGGTGAAAACAGTAAGCAGTAGCAGACTCACGCCCTGGAGGGTTGTGGCGCTGATTTGCTGTGGCGCCCAGCGCTCAATCAGCTTCAAGAGAATGATCGCCAAAACGACTATTTCGAGATAAAAAACCTTTTCGATGGGAACGAAGAGTGCAAACAGAGCCAGCAGCACACCGACGAAGATAACGAGGTTTTCCCAGATGGCAGCGAATGACCACCTGGTGGGGCTATTGAGCTTGAACACGCCCAGAGCCGCTGCTGCAGCCAACAGGAACACAGGATAGACCGGATATTGGAAGCGCTGGCCCATGTTCTGCAACTGGTCGATCAGCAAATAAGTCCAGGGGAAGATCAATGCGGGCGCTAACAACACCAGCATCTTGAACCCGTTTGTTCGTTTGGCTGCCGCCAGCCCCAGCCCGATGAGCAAGAGCAATGGAGCCAGGAACTTGAACATGCCATAGATGTCCCAGATGTAACGCAGATGCAGCAGTCCACCTGTACTTTTGACATAAAAAGTATTTGGCAAAAAATACCCGAAGTATTGCCAGCGCCAGATGAAGTAAAACAGGCCGGGAAGGATCAGCAGCAGCGCTGTGTACTTGAGCAGTCGGATGCGATCTGCTCCATCGAGAAGCAGAAGGATTGCCGCCAAAGCAAAAATGCCATAGAGAACGCCCTCTGGCCGGGTGAGACCCAAAAGCAAGAGGCTCAGGGGCAGGGCGATGAAAGCGGCGGTGCGCAAGCGCTTGTGGTCGGCTGTGAAAACCAGGATGATCTGGCAGATGAAAGATATTGCAATCAGTAAGGTGAAGAGCGTGGTGGCGAAACCGGCGCGCACGTAGTAGGAAGTGGGGCCAACGGCAAAAGCGCCGGCGGCAAATAAGACGACGAGCGCCTGGCGGCGAGAAAGATAGAATGCGGCCAATCCCACTACGATCACACCAAGAATCGCAAAGAACAGGCTCAGCCCGAATGCAGCTCTTTCGACGCCCAGCCCGAGCTTACTAACCCCGGCCACCATCATAACCCACAGGAATTCTGTCGATCCCTCCACGGGGTCATCACCCGGATTCCACACCAAACCGTGCCCATCCGCCAGATTTTGCGCATACCGAAACGTGATGTAGGCGTCTTCGGAAGGGACAATGGGATGGGTTGTCTGGGCGAAAATCAGGAGCGCCATCGCCAAAAGGAGGGCGAGTGCACATGATATCCAACTCAGTTTTGATGGCTTAGGTGGCATGGAACAACTCAAATAGGTTTAAGCAGGATGCGCTGATTATAGGAGGCTGCTCAAGGCGATGTCAACCGGGCGGAAGATGTTATTGGTGGCTGTATGTTTGTAGCGAGCGCTTGATTGCCGCTTTGACCGACGACGAATCGCCTACTACAGACCAAGGAAAAATGCTTGACAATGGTTCGGTGGAACTGATATAGTACGGACAACAAACTGAACAAAGGTGTGTTCATCATAATCAGCACAATCAGACCAGCGTGACACATGTCTAAGCGGGTTTCCATCAAAGATATAGCCGAGCTTGCTGGCGTGAGCCATTCGACCGTAAGTCGCGCCTTGCATGGTCGGGGGCGAATGAGTGAGGAAACACGCAGCCGCATTCTTGCCCTGGCGTCGGATGTCGGCTACACGCCAGATGCGCTGGCGCGAAGCCTAGTGTCGGGTGATACGCATACTGTGGGTGTGGTGGTGACCAGCATAGCTGATCCATTCGTGGTGCAAATTGTCGAGGGGATTGAGGATGTTGCACAAAAAGCCGGTTACAGCGTGCTGCTCAGCGCTTCTGATAACGATCCTGAACGAGAGATCTCAGTGGTCGAGACTTTTCGTGAACGTCGTGTTGATGCTGTTATTGTAACATCAAGTCGAGTGGGTGCGCTCTATGCCGATATCCTTGAAGATTTCGGCGCGCCGATCGTGCTGATCAACAATATGCAAGAAGGTAAATATCTCTATTCCGTCTCTGCGGACGATGTTGGCGGCGCAAAGTTGGCAGTGGAGCATCTGTTGGCAATGGGGCATCGCCGCATTGGCTACATCGGATCGAAGGATCGTCCCACCTCGTCGCAGCGGCGGTGGAATGGTTATTGTCAGGCCTTTGAGGCGTTGTACATCCCGAATCCTGAACTCCGGGTGGAGCCTGAGGGGGAGACAGATCTAGTGGTGGGACGCAAGGGCTTGATCGAATTAATGGATCATGACCTCAGCGCCATTTTCACTTACAATGATATGACTGCCTTTGGCGTGATGCTCGCTGCGCGAGACCTCGAGATCGAACTGCCTCGCCACATCAGCCTGGTCGGTTTCGATGATATCCAGATTGCAGAATTCGTGACGCCGACGCTTACGACCATCCATCAGCCCCGCAAGGAGATGGGGCGTGCTGCGATGGAAATGGCAATGGCGCTCCTGCAAAGTGAGGAAGTCAGCAATCTCACCAAGGCCTGCCGGTTAGTGGAACGGGATTCCGTGACCAGACGCCAAAGCTGGACTGAATGACAGCCATATCCACCAGACAATTGGATTTGTCATCCAGGCGTTTCAACTTGAACAACACTTCAAATCTACTTTTCCCGAACCCATTCACACGATAGGAGGCGTCAATAAATCCTATTCGATGACAATCTACCGATTTACGGGGCAACTGTTCGACCCTTTCAAACACTCTCAACAATCACCATTCCATGATTCACTTAGGAGGATAACCATGTCCGGGAATAAGAGACTTTTCCTGATTCTGATGCTCATACTGGCATTGTTTGTCGTGGCAGCTTGTCAACAAACAGCAGCCCCCGCCGAGACGACGACTGAATCCCCAGCGGTGGCCCCGGCAGAAGAACCAGCGGAAGCCCCGGCAGCGACCGATGGCCCCGCTCCCGCCGCTGAGGAAATGCGACCTTACCGATTTGTTGCAGTCGTTCATGGTCAGGCATCTGATCCCTTCTGGTCGGTTGTCAAAAATGGCTTTGATGCTGGCGCCAATGATATGCGCGTCAAGGTCGAATATCAGGCGCCCGGCACATTTGACATGGTGGAAATGTCACAACTGATTGACGCAGCAGTGGCTTCCAATCCAGATGGCTTGATCGTCTCAATTCCAGATGCTGATGCTTTGGGCGAATCGATCCGGGGCGCAGTCGAAGCAGGTATTCCTGTTTTCTCGATCAATTCCGGCAGTGATGTGGCGGACGGCCTGGGCGTGATCGCACATATCGGCCAGACTGAATATGAAGCCGGGTACGGCGGCGGTCACCGGATGGCTGCATCTGGCATCAACAAGGCTATCTGCGTCAATCAGGAAATCGGCAACATGGCGCTTGACCTGCGGTGTCAGGGCTTTGCGGATGCCCTGGCTGAGTATGACATCGAATCAAGTGTTGTCGCCGTCGAGTTGGCAGATCCCACCGAGTCGCAGCAGCGAGTGCTAGCTGCTCTGGCCGCCGATCCTGCTGTAGATGGCATCCTCACGCTTGGTCCGACCGGCGCAACGCCTACTCTGCAAGGCCTGCAAGAAGAAGGGTTGCTGGATAAAATCAAGTTGGCTACCTTCGATCTTTCTCCAGAAGTCCTGGAAGCGATTCGTGACGGCCAGATGCTCTTCGCCATCGATCAGCAGCAGTTTACCCAAGGCTATCTGCCCATCGTCTACCTGGTGCTTTACCTCGAGAATCTGAACACGCCCGGCAGCAAGGTGATTCTCACCGGCCCAGGATTTGTGACCCAGGATAACGCCGCACAGGTCATTGAGTACTCTGCACGGGGTACGCGTTAAGCACTTCCACAGTTGGTCAGGACCCGACAAAGTGCGACGGGTCCTGACCGACTTTTTTGATCTCAGGAGCATGCTTTATGGCCGACCCTTCAACCACACAGGACGAACGTCTCGTCAAACGCAGTTTTCTTACGCAACTCCTCGCTCGTCCCGAGCTGGGCGCTGTGGCAGGCGCTCTTGTGGTTTGGATATTTTTTGCAGTCGTTGCCGGAGATCGGGGTTTTCTCACTTTGAGAGGCGCTTCCACGTACCTGGAAGTTGCTGCTGAACTGGGGATTCTGGCAGTGGCGGTAGCGCTGCTCATGATTGGCGGAGAATTCGATCTGTCCATCGGATCGATAGTCGGGGTGGTGGGCATGACGATCACTGTCCTTGCCGTGCACTATGGCTGGCCCCTTTGGATCGCTATCCTCGTTTCCCTTTTGCTCGCCTGGGGGATTGGCTATTTCAACGGGTGGATGGTTGTTCGTACGAAACTGCCCTCATTCATTATCACGCTTGGCGCTCTGTTCATTTTCAGAGGCGCTACAATCGGCATCACCCGAATGATTACGGGGCGCACCCAGTTGGGGGGGCTCGACGATGTCGCAGGGTATGGGCTGGCCAAGACGATTTTTGCCAGCAATATCGTCATCGGCGGAGCCAAGTTCCCGATATCGATCATCTGGTGGATCGCTTTGGTCATCGCTGGGTCGTGGTTGTTACGCAAGACACAGTTCGGTAACTGGATCTTTGGGGTCGGCGGTTCCCAAGATGCTGCTCGCCAGGTTGGCGTACCTGTGCGCAGGGTCAAGATACTGTTGTTCATGGGCACTGCGTCTGCAGCATGGCTGCTGGCAACCATTCAGGCTGTAAACTTCACAGGCTCTGATACCCTGCGTGGCACCCAGCAGGAGTTTGAAGCCATTATTGCTGCTGTTATCGGCGGAAACCTTCTCACTGGCGGATACGGCTCAGTGATCGGCGCTGCCTTTGGGGCGTTGCTGTTTGGCATCGTGAAGCAAGGCATTGTGTTTGCAGGCGTCGATGCAGATTGGTTTATGGTTTTTATGGGGATCATGCTTTTGGTGGCTGTACTGATCAACAACCTGATCCGGCAGAAGGCAGCGGAGACGACGCGATGAGTGCGAACGGAAAAACACCCCTTTTGGAACTTCGTGACTGTTCCAAGTATTTTGGCAACATCATCGCCCTGAAGGATATCAACATAACGATTCGTGCGGGCGAGGTGACGTGTTTACTCGGCGACAACGGTGCTGGCAAATCCACCTTGATTAAGATTTTCTCAGGCGTCCACCAGCAGAGCGAAGGTCAGTTATTTGTTGAGGGGAAAGAGGTGCGCTTTACTTCGCCACGTGACGCATTGGATCGGGGCATTGCCACCGTGTATCAGGATTTGGCGATGATTCCATTGATGAGCATCTCCCGGAATTTCTTCCTGGGATCAGAGCCAACCGTAGGTTGGGGGCCATTCAGACGAGTCGATTTCCCCTTTGCCAACCGTATCGTGCGCGAAGAGATGGGCAGGATGGGTATCGACGTCCGGGATCCAGCCCAACCGGTCGGGACCCTGTCGGGTGGCGAACGTCAGGCGGTGGCGATCTCCAGAGCAGTCTATTTCGGCGCTAAAGTGCTCATTTTGGACGAGCCTACTGCGGCGCTTGGCGTGAAGCAGGCTGGCGCTGTGCTGCGCTATATCGCCCGAGCAAGGGCTCGTGGGTTGGGCGTGATCTTTATCACCCACAATCCCCATCATGCATATCCCGTCGGCGATGTGTTCACCATCCTCAAGCGTGGCGCTCAGTTGGGCACGTGGCGCAAGGCGGAAATCTCTCGTGAGGAAATGATCGCCATGATGTCGGG
The DNA here is from genome assembly GCA_963700615.1 of uncultured Chloroflexia bacterium. Lineage (GTDB taxonomy): Bacteria > Chloroflexota > Anaerolineae > J102 > J102 > DUEF01. Next base: position 40,837 of record CAVOYG010000010.1, read on the forward strand.
TGGGGCCGAGTTGGAGGAACTGAGTCACGAACTGGAATCAGCAGCGGAATTCGATGCCGCCGATGCAGTGATGCTGCACGCACTCCACCCGAAATTGTGAAATACTGCCGAACAACCGATCTTTTTGACAAAAAAGTGGGGTGTATGTTACATTAACCAACAGTTGCGCACACGTGTGTTCAATTAAAAATCAATTCCATTTTCTCCTTAAGAAGGGAGGTTTTCAACGATGAAAGGCTTAGTACTTGACGCCACATGGGATCCCAAACCAGACTACCAGGTCAGTGCATGGGAGAATCAAACGGGCAAGGCAATTACCGGTAACAGCATCTGGCATAATCCCTCGCTGGCTGTGCGTGAATGGCCCGATCCTGAAATAGGACCGCAAGACGTCTTGCTGGAAATTCAGGCTTGCGGCGTTTGCGGATCGGATATGCATTTTTACGAGACGGATGACGACAACTACATTCTTTATCCCGGCCTCACCAAATTTCCCACCATCCTCGGCCACGAATTTTCTGGCAAGGTGGTGGAGGCAGGCAAGGATGTAAAGACACTTGCGGTGGGAGATTACGTGACGGTCGAGGAAATGATCTGGTGTGGCCGTTGCATCGCCTGTCGCAACGGCTATCCCAACCATTGTGAGAATCTCGAAGAAATCGGATTCACCATTCCCGGCGCATTTTCCAAGTATCTGGCGGTGGATGAGAAGTTCTGCTGGAAGGTGGATGGCATTTTGGAACGATACGGCCTGGAAAAGGGTTTGGAAATCGCTGCTTTGAGCGAGCCGACATCGGTCTCATACAATGCCATGTTCGAGCGAGCAGGCGGATTTCGCCCAGGCCATTTCGTGAGCGTCTTTGGCCTCGGCCCCATCGGTCTGGCAGCGGTGGGCCTGGCCGAGGCGGCCGGCGCTGGCATGATCGTGGGATTCGAGGTCTCGCCACAGCGTCTTGAGATCGCAAAACAACTCGGCGCAGACTACGTCTTCGATCCTCGTGAGGTTTCGCCGCACGAGGTGCTGATGGAACTCAGCAAGGGCGCTGGCTTCAATTTCCATGTCGAAGCGGCCGGTGCGCCGCATCTGACCGTGCCGGAGATGGAAAAAGCGATTGCAATCAACGGCAAGATGGTGCAGATCGGGCGCGCCGCCCAGTTGGTGCCGATGTATCTTGAAACCTTCCAGGTGCGGCGGGCTCAGTTCTTCGGCGCGCAGGGGCACTCCGGCCACGAAACGTTCCCCAATGTTGTACGCATGGTCGCTTCCGGACGCCTCGACCTGAGTCCGATGATCACCGCCCGGTACGGCCTGGACGACGCTGTCGAAGCCATCGCTAAATCTACGAAACGAACCGATGGCAAGATCATGGTCAAGCCGCAGATGAACGGGCGCTAGGAATCTGAATGTGTTGCGTGTTTCGTTGTGCGTTGCCAAATAAACGGAACACGCAATACGCAACAGAATAACGAGGACACGTATGACCCAAAAACTCAACATCGCTCTCATCGGAGCCGGACGGATCGGTCGCTTGCACGGCGAGCATCTGGCGCATCGCATTCCCAACGTGAATTTGGTGGCCGTGTCGGACATTGACTTCCCTGCCGCCGAACGATTGGCTTCTGATTTCGACGTCCCCAATGCCCAGTAGGACCACCGGTATATCCTTGAGGATCCAGGCGTCGATGCCGTCGTTATTTGCTCCAGCACCGACACACACGCCCGCTTGATCCAGGAAAGCGCCGAGGCTGGCAAACACATCTTCTGTGAAAAGCCGATTCATCTTGATCTGGTCGAGATAGACAAAGCGTTGGCAGCAGTGGAAAAGGCCGGAGTCAAGCTCCAGGTCGGATTCAATCGTCGCTTCGATCCCAATTTCAAGCGGGCTAGAGATGTGGTTGCATCCGGCCAGATCGGTGTTCCCCACATCGTGCGTATCACCAGCCGTGATCCTGAACCCCCACCGATCTCCTACATCCAGGTCTCGGGCGGCATCTTCCTCGATCAGACCATCCACGACTTCGACATGGCCCGATTCCTGCTGGATGACGAGGTTGACGCCATGTTTGCAACCGGCGGCGTGCTGGTTGATCCCGCCATCGGCGAAGCCGGCGACATCGATACCACCCTGATCACCCTGTGGTATCGCAATGGCGCAATCGGCAGCATCGACAACAGTCGCAGGGCAGTGTACGGCTACGACCAGCGTGTCGAAATCTTTGGCTCGGATGGTATGGTCATCGTCGGCAACGAAAAGCCCAACTCCGCCGTCGTCAGTGACTCGACCGGTGTGCATGGAGCCCTGCCCTTGTTCTTCTTCGTCCAGCGATACACCGAATCCTACCTGACCGAGATGCAGCGAGTTCGTGTCCTGTGTGCTTGCAGACTGCACACCGCCTGTCACCGGGCTCGATGGCCGCATCCCTGTGGTGATGGGTTACGCCGCCAAGCGGTCGTTTGACGAGAACCGTCCGGTGCATTTGAGTGAAATTGAAGTGTAGCAGATATCGGATATTGGGTATTGGTTGATTTGCGAACAATCATCACTACCCAATATCCACTAGCCAATAACCACAGTGAACTCCATTCAAATAGGAATATCATCATGAGCAGCAATACTTTGCCTATCTGGCTGGCTGCCTTCCAGCAACCCTACTGTTATTTTTGAAGACAATCACATCGGTCGGATGAAGAAGGACATCTTCGAGGCCAGTGAAGAGCAGTTGGATGCCATTCTGGCCGAATATGGCATGGCTCCGGGCGCAGTGCCACCGGTCGAGTGGAGCAAACCAGGCTCTTACATCCAGATGATGACTCGCCGACAGTTGATCGAGGAGCGCCGTCAGAACGACATCATCCTCATCCCCATCGGCTGCACCGAAAATCACGGCATGCACCTGCCCAGCGCCACCGACACCCTTTTCGTCAGCCAGATCATCGAGGGCGTGCGGCGCTACACCGCAAAACAGGCTATCCTGTGGCCCTCTCCCTGCCGCCTCTCAACTTCGGCGCGCATCCCTACCATCACTACGGCATGCCGGGCACCGCGCCGGTGCGGGAGGACATCGCCCGCGAGATGCTGATCGACATGATGCTGGGCTTGTGGAACGACGGTTTCCGCAAACAGATCTTGATCAACAACCACGGCCATCTGTGGATGCTGGAAGCGACCATCCAGCAGTTCCAGAAACGCTACCAGCTTCCCGGCATCTTCCGGGTGATGGATTGGCACCGGGCTGTGCGAGAATCCTTTTACACCAATGACCGGGGCGGCGATTACGGCAGCAATTTCGTCCATGCCGAAGAAGCGGAAACCTCGCTGGCGCTCTACCTCTTCCCGGAAATGGTCGAGATGGACCTGGCGGTGAACACCAAAGGCGTCGGATACCTGCCTGACGGCCATTTCGACACCTCTGTCGATCCCTACCATCGTCCCAGCAAATGGTCGGAAGGCGAGGGGCATTTCGGGATCGAACTATTCGCCACGCCTGAGGGTGTGGTCGGCAATGCCGCCGACGCTACGGCCGAAAAAGCGAAGCGCCCACTGGCCGCGATCTTGCGCTATCTGACCATTCTTATCGACGACATACGCGAAGCTTTCCCGCCCGGAACCGTGCCCCCGGTCGAGGAAGTGACCCTGCGCACCGCCGAGGAGATGGAGCCCTACCTGCGTGAGCCGCAGAGCGAAGGCTGGAAGCCGGTGTATGCCCTGCCACGCATCGGTCAGAGCAACATCTACTAGCTGAATTGCATCGTTTCGAATCGGACAAATCTCTGCACTACCCCCCTGCCATTCAATTCCGAAATGGCAGGGGGTTTGTTGTATCTGCACCGCCAACGAGAGCTTGATCTGGGTGGTTGACTCTTCTAAACCATCAGGTATTTCTTGTCATTTCGTGCTATACTCTGAAAGACTTTGCTGACAATTTTTGCTGTTCATCTTACTTAACCTGGCAATCGGATGCAATCCAATGAAGAGACCTAGATTACTAAAACAATTCAACTGGCGCGCTACGCTTATGCGGGTTGTGATCAATGCCGCTGCAGTGACTGTTACGGCTTTGATTCTACCCAACATCTATTTCGTTGAAGTTACGTTCTGGAACATCGTGTTGATTGCGGTTGCTTTGGGCGTACTCAATGCGTTTGTCAAGCCAATCATTCAGTTTCTAACGCTTTCCTTTATCTTCACCACCTACGGCTTGGTCGTTGTGCTGATCAATGACATTCCTTTTGTGGCTTCTCTCACTCCTCTTTCCCGACCGATTTGTCGTTGATAGCTTTCTAGCGGCTTTGACTCGGTGGTGTTCTTATTGGGATACTCGGTAGTTTTTTCGAGAGTCTTTTGGGCTTGTCCATGCCCATCATTCCCGATCAGTCGAAGGAGCTTCGAGAGCGACCCGTTACTAAATCACCGATTGTCACGAAAATGATCCTGCGGGCAGATCAGGAAGAGGAGCCAACTCTGGCAGATCCAGCGGCGCCGCTGGACTATCAACCGACAGGATGTTGGCTCTATGCAAGCACCGGAATTGAATCCGGCTGAAGAGCACGAAGCTGAAGAGGGAGAGCATTTTATAGAAGAAGAGACTATGCCGGTTGATGAAGACCTGGAGAGTGCCGATACGCTAGATCAAGCAGCAGCGGGGGCTGTAGAAAAAAGCGACGGTGACCCAAATGAAACAGTGGCTAACAAATCGGAGGACGGATCATGGCAATGAGACGATCAAATGTCGATAAGCTTCGTGAAAACCTGCGTCTTCAACAGGTCTACAATGTGTTCTTGCGCTACGGCTGGGACTTTCTTATTCCAACGTTGGGAGCCGGTTGACACCTTTCGACACATGATGCAGCAATGGATATGGCAATTGCCGGAAGAGGTGGTGGACGTTCCGACTCCCGTGATGGTCCGGTTGATGTTGGAGGAGCTGGGGCCAACGTATGTGAAAATGGGACAGATCGTATCCAGCCAGGCTTCGGTTATCCCTGCCGAGTGGGAAGAGCAGTTGGAGTTGCTTCAGAGCGATGTTCCCCCGTTCCCCAGCGATCAGGCTAAAGCGATTATTCTCGAGGAATTAGGCGCACCGGTAGAGGATCTTTACGCCACTTTTGAGGACAAACCTTTTGCGGCAGCTTCGACAGCACAGGTCCATCGAGCGGTTTTACATAGCGGTGAATTTGTTGTGGTGAAGGTGCAACGCCCTGACATCAGAACTCAGATGAAGGCCGATCTGGGCATTATGCAAAACGCTGTGCGTGTGGTGTCGAGCCGATCTGAATATGTACGGACGATTGACCTGGCAGGCATGGTGGATGAGTTCAGCAAGAACGTGCTCGCCGAATTGGATTATGGTGGTGAAGCCTATAACGCATACCGCCTGAGTGATAACATGGCGGGAATACCAGGAGTTCGTATTCCTAGGGTTTACAGCGAGTTGTCCACATCCAAAGTGTTGACGATGGAATTCGCCAAAGGTGTGAAGATATCTGATATCCCTGCCATCCAAGCCGCAGGCTTGAGCACAGAGACTTTGTCAACCAATCTGATGCGGTCTATGTCGAAGCAACTCTTCATCGACGGATTTTTCCATGCCGATCCTCATCCTGGCAATATCCTCGTTGATCTGGAGAGTGGTGACATTGTCTTCATTGATATGGGCATGGTTGGGGAATTGGATTTGCAGAAACGCATCAATTTGGTGCAGATGCTGTTCGCCTTGCAAAAAGCGGATGTAAAGGCGCTGGCGCAGATCTTGTTGAGCCTGAGCACGCCGTATATGGGATCCATTGACGAGAAAGCCTACTACCGTGATTTCGAAAGGACTGTTGGACGCTATATGTATGGTGGTCAGACTGTCGACATTGGTGAGTCTGTCAATGTGATGTTCGAATTGCTGCGCAACCACGGACTGCGCCTTGATTCCTCGCTGACGCTTGCCATCAAGGCTTTATTGCAAATCGAATCAGCAGGAAGCCTTCTCAATCCTGACGGGGGATTTATCGCCGAAGGCGTGGAAATGGTTAGGGGAATGGCGGTGCAAGAGATTACGGCTGACAAAGTAGCCGATGTGGTCAGAGAACAGGTGACAATGACTGCGAGAGAGGTGTTTAAACGTGTTCCCACCCTGCAAGAAGCGACAATGAGTTGGCTGGATCAATACCAGAAGGGGCGGTTTGAGGTGCATCTGGATTTTTCTGAATTGACTCCGTCGGTCAACAAATTCAATCGCATGGGGCGGCTGGCTGTTATCGCCATTGTTTTGGTTGGGATGATCATTGGCTCTGCAATTGCAACGGCTGCGATCAGTTATTCTCAGGTTGCGGGTGAATCTGTGGAACTTCGTTTTCCGTCTGGCCCTCATCGGTTATATCTTTGCCATGCTAGTCGCCATTGTGCTCGTCCTCGTGCTACTTTGGCGTTGGTTGAGGGATGATAGTTGAAGATTTGGTATCGATTGAATACAAGAAGTCTTTTGGTTTGACAAGGCTTGTTGCCTCAACTAAGATGGTGTTAGCGCTAACATCAATCTACTGATTCCATCCTTTACATGAGCAAACGTGTGACAATCGCCGATGTCGCGCAGACGGCTGGCGTTTCCATGATGACCGTCTCCAGAGTCGTCAATGATAGCGGGCCGGTAAGTGAGGCTACTCGACAGCGTGTTCTGGTTGCTATCGACGATATGGGCTATCGTCCGAGCGGACTTGCCCGCAGTCTGGCCACCAAACGCACAGGCACGATTGGCCTTGTAGTGCCCGATATCGCAAACCCTTTTTTTGCCGGTGTCGCCAAAGGCGTCGAACAAGTGGCGTACGCCGAGCGTTACAACGTGTTTCTGGGCAATACCAGCGAAGACTGGGACCGGGAAATGGCGATTTTGCAATCGCTGGAAGAGAAGCGGGTAGATGGTCTCATCCTTTGTAGTTCTCGGTTGCAGGATGAGCGCCTGCAAGAGGCGTTGCGCTGGCATCCAATAACTGTTCTGGTGAACAGGCAGTTCCAGGGTTACGGTTCGGTGTTGATGGATGACCAGGCCGGGGCCAGGATGCTGGTGGTGCATCTGCTGATGCGTGGGTGCCAGCGAATTGGCGTGCTTGCCGGACCGCTCAGGTCAACCAGCGGACAAAAGCGGCTGCATGGTTATCGGTTGGCGATGCAGAACGCCGGTCGGCCCTGGCGCGATGGTTGGATTAAGTACTGTGCACCCTCGGTGGAAGGAGGGCTGGATGCGGCTACCACCGTGCTGACATCACATCCCGAACTTGATGCCTTGCTTTGCTACAACGATTTGGTGGCTGTGGGAGCGCTTCAAGCCGCCGCAAATCTGGGCCGCCGGGTCCCGGATGACCTCGCCATAACCGGATTTGATGATATCCCCCTTTCGGCGTTGGTCACGCCGTCACTGACGACATGCCGTGTGCCGGTGCAGGACATCGGCTCTCATGCTATGCATCTTCTGCTTGACCATGTCGCAGGTTGTGCAAACGGTTGTGAAGAAATTGTGCTCCAACCAGAGTTGGTGATCCGTTCCAGTACAAGAGCCCAGGAGTCGGTGTAACGTGAATCTTCAAGCTGATGCCGCCACTATCCAACCGAGTAAGGCTGAAGCGCCGCTGATTCTGGCGCTGGATATTGGCACATCCTCGCAGCGGGCGCTGCTGTTCGATAGCCTGGGGTCGCAGGTTGAGCGACATCGAGGCCAGGGCGCAGGTCGAAGTACGGAATACACCTCCTGGGGCTTCCGAGATAGCACCGGATGCCTTGCTGCACCAGATCTTTCGTTGTATCGATGGCGTTTTGGCGCAAGCCGGGCCACTGACTGATCAAATTGCCGGTGTGGCCACCTGCACCTTTGTCAACAACATCCTGGGAATCGACGCTGACTATAACATCGCCTTGCCGCTGACAACCTATGCCGATACACGCTCAGCAGGCGAGGTGGCAGGTTTGCAGGCTGACTTCGACGAAGTCGAAACCCATAACCGTACAGGCTGCCGCTTCCACCCCAGCTATCTCCCGGCACGCTTGCGCTGGCTTCATCACACTGATCCCGACCGGTTTGCTCAGGTCGACCGCTGGTTGTCTATTGGCGAATACATGGAGCTAACATTATTCGGTCGAGACGGCGGTCAGCACCTCGGTCGCTTCCTGGACGGGGATTCAGGATCGCCGCAGGCTGGCCTGGGATGAACAACTACTGGACGGGTTAGCGGTCACAGCGGATCGTCTATCCCCACTCGTCGATGTGCAAAAGCACCGGCAGGGACTCCGGCCTGAGTTTGCTACCCGCTGGCCTGCCCTGGCAACTATCCCCTGGTTCCCGGCCAGTGGCGATGGAGCCACCGCCAATATCGGCAGCGGTTGCGCTTCGCCGCAGCGCGTCGCCCTGACAGTGGGCACCTCCAGCGCCTTGCGTACCGTCGTCACCGACGATATCGACTGCCTTCCCAGCGGCCTGTGGTGTTACCGGGTGGATCAACGGCGCTCGTTACCGGGCGGCGCTTTAACGGAAGGCGGCATGGTCTTCGCCTGGATGAATGAAGTGTTGCGGTTGGCGGACAGGGCCACGGTCGAGCAAGCATTGGCGACTATGCGACCCGATGATCACGGTTTGACGGTGCTGCCCTTCCTGGCAGGCGAGCGCAGCCCTGGCTGGGCCGGAGATGCCCGGGCCACCCTCCACGGTCTGACGCTGTCAACTACCTCCATGCACATCCTGCGGGCCGGTTTGGAAGCCGTAGCGTTCCGCATCGCCCTGGTTTACGAACAAATCCGCTCCTTGCTCCCGGACGATCCCGAGATCGTTGCCAGTGGGGGGGCGGTGCTCAGCTCGCCAGCATGGCTACAAATCATGGCCGATGTTTTGCAACGCCCGATCATCGCTTCCAGCGTGCAGGAGGCATCCGCCAGGGGGGCCGCCTTACTTGCCCTGGAGGCGCTGGGCATTTACGATGATGTTGGTGATGCCCCCGACCTTTTCGGTGCTATCTACCAACCCAATTCTCAAAATAGCGCTGTTTACAAAAACGCAATCGCACGGCAACAGCATTTGTATGATATGCTTGTGGAACGGTAACCACTCCGGTGCGACACACTTCATGCAAGCGATCCACTGATGAACTGAGGTTGCTCCAAGTGCGTCGCACCTGGGAGTATGAATCCTTAATTCAAACGACGAACATCTGACTCAACACTTCACATTTGCCCGTGTACTCTCCCAAAGAAATCAATTATGACGAAAAATGATATCGGCCTGATCGGCCTCGCTGTCATGGGCCAGAACCTGGTCCTGAACATGGAACGCAATGGCTTTTCCGTTGCCGTTTACAATCGAACCGGCTCCAAAACAACGACTTTTGTACAAGGCCCCGCTGCAGGAAAGAACATCACCGCCACATACTCTCTCGAAGAGTTTGTCGGCTGCACTGAAGCGTCCGCGCAAGATGATGATCATGGTGCAGGCGGGACGAGCGGTGGATGCCGTCATCGCTCAGCTCAAACCGCTGCTGGAACCGGGCGATCTGATTATCGACGGCGGCAACTCTTTCTTCCCGGATACCGAACGGCGTTCCATCGAACTGGAAGCGGAGGGCTGCGCTATCTGGGCACAGGCGTTTCAGGTGGGGAGGAAGGCGCGCTGTGGGGGCCAAGCATGATGCCCGGAGGCCAGGAAAGACGCCTACGAACTTGTGCAGCCCATCTTCGAAGCCGTCGCCGCAAAAGCCGAAGGCGAAGCCTGCGTCACTTACCTCGGTCCACGGGGCGCCGGCCACTACGTCAAGATGGTGCACAATGGCATCGAATACGGCGACATGCAGCTCATCGCCGAGGCCTACGACATCCTGCATCGCGGACTTGGGCTGACAAACCAGGAACTGCACGAGGTGTTTGCCGGTTGGAATGAAGGCGTTCTCAAATCCTATCCTGATCGAGATCACGACCGACATCTTTGAAACAAAGGACGAGGAAACCGGCGAGTACGTCATCGACCTGATTCTGGACAAGGCAGGGCAGAAGGGCACAGGCAAATGGACGAGCCAGAATGCCCTCGATTTGGGCGTTCCCACCACCACCATGACCTCCGCCGTCTTTGCCCGTGCGCTCTCCTCCTTCAAGGATGAGCGTGTCGCCGCTTCCGAAGTCCTCTCTGGCCCCGCCGTCGAGTTTGATGGCGACCGTGAGGCTTTCATCCAGGCAGTGGGCGACGCCCTGTACGCCTCAAAGGTCGTTTCCTACGCTCAAGGCTTCGCCTTGCTGCGGGAAGCGACAGCAGGAATATGGCTACGGATTGAACTACGGCGAGATCGCCCGCATCTGGCGGGCGGGCTGCATCATCCGAGCGGTGTTCCTCAACGACATCACCGACGCCTATCGTGCTGATCCCGACCTGCCCAATCTGCTGGTCGCTCCCTTCTTCAAGGATGCCGTCGCCAGCCGCCAGGCCAACTGGCGTAAAGTCGTGCGCACGGCCATCGACTTGGGCATCCCCGCACCGGCCATGAGCGCTTCCCTGGCCTATTTCGATGGCTACCGCAGCGCCCGTGTCCCCGCCAATCTGATCCAGGCCCAGCGCGACTACTTTGGCGCTCACACCTACGAGCGTATCGACAGACCCCGTGGCGAGTGGTTCCACACCAACTGGACGGGCAGCGGGCGGCGATGTCACCGCCAGCACCTACAACGCCTAGGGCCATGAAGCTTTCGATTGTCCTTTCCACGCAGCAAGCCAGTTCAACGCCGTAGCCTACAAGGGCGACCTGGAAGCCAATGTCGCTAAAATCGCCGGTTGGGGTTACGGTGGCGTCGAACTCGCCATTCGTAACCCCAACCTGATCGATATCGACCAGATACAGAGTATTTTTGACCGCTACGACCTGACGATGCCCGCCATCGGCACCGGGCAAGCCTGGGGCGAGGAGGGACTATCCTTCTCTGACCCCGACCCGGCGGTGCGTGCTGCTGCCATCCAGCGTGTCAAGGACCATGTTCCTGTCGCCGACCATTTTGGCGCAGTGATCATCATCGGGCTGCTGCGTGGCATCGTCAAGCCGGGCGTCAAGCAGGAGGATGCCTGGAACTGGGTGGTGGAAGCATTGCAGGAATGTAGCCGAGTGGCGGCTCCTCACGGCGTGCGGCTGGCTCTTGAGCCGATCAATCGCTACGAAACAACCCTCATCAACAACGTGGAGCAAGGTCTCGACCTCATCGCACAGGTCGGGGCCGACAACTTTGGCCTGCTGCTCGACACCTTCCACATGAACATCGAAGACGCTTCTCTTGAGGGCAGCATCCGTGCCGCCGGTGACCGCATCTTCCACTTTCATGTGGCCGACTCCAATCGCTGGTATCCAGGGGCTGGGCACATCGATTTTCGGTCGGTTTTGGACACACTGTTCAAGACAGGCTACAATGGTTGGGTGTCCGGTGAATTCATGCCCATGCCCAATGCCGACACCGCTGCCGAAAAAGCAGTCGCCTTTTTGCGCCGTCTGTATCCATAGTCAGTTCGTCATCGATCTGGTTTTTTATTCCACCCCATTTCCCCAAATAGCAGAGGTAATTCAAATGATCAACACCGCAGACAAACCCATGCGCAGCAAAGCCGAAGTTGTGGCAGGCGAAACGACCTGGTTCTGCCGCTGTTGGCAGTCGGAGAAGTTCCCCTACTGCGATAGTTCGCATCACAAGGTGAACAAAGAGAACGGTGACAATGTTGGCCCGCTTGCCGTTACAGTTGCCGTTGCCGAAGCAGAGTCCTAGAGAAATCGTAAGTCTCAAGTGTGCTCAAGGCGCAGGGCGTTCAGTCCTGCGCCTTTGCTTAGTCAGTTTCGTCCGTGTCTGGCGTCATGACCATGATGGGAATACGGCGGTTGTTGCCAGCAGCGATGCGTTGTCTGTACGCTGCGTAACCGGCATAGGTATGCACTGCCTTCTGCCATAATCGATCCCATTCCTCGCCAGTCGCTTCATGGGCGATATACAATCTGTTTTGACTCCCCTTGAATGGCGATAGTGGCTTCGGGGTTGGCGCGCAAGTTGTAGTACCAGGATGGATAGTGGGCTTGTCCCCAGTTGCTGGCGACGAGGACGAGGTTGTCCCCATCCGGGATTGCGAGCAGGGGAACGGTGCGGGCCAGTCCGCTCTTAGCCCCGGTTGTGGTGAGCATGATCAAGGGAATACCTGTGAAAATGCTCGCTGCTGAGTGTTTCCCTTTGCTAAAGCGAAAGACCGGCTTGTCCATGCGGTGAAGCGCTCGGGAGAAGAACCAGGCGCCTGGTTTCGACGAGGCAATGCCTTTGTTGATTCGGTAGATGATGTTGGGCTTGTTTTTTGATTTGGACATAGGAGAACCTCCTTGTCGAGATGACTGACGTCACCATATAGGTTATTGGACAGGTTGTCGTGCGATTTCAGAGGCTTTTTGGCGCCAGTCTGATTCGTGGAGTTGCCGTTTTTTGCGCTGCTGCCTGAAATTGTCGACAGCGAATATCAGGAGCGCCAACCAGATGACACCGAACCCGACCAGCCGTTCCCAGGTGAAGGGCTCGTGGTAGAGAAACACGCCAAGCATAAACTGGATGGTCGGGGCAATGTATTGAAGCAGGCCGATCGTTGATAGTGGGATCAGACGAGCGCCGGCGCCGAACAGCAGCAAGGGGATGGCGGTGACAGCGCCTGTGCCGATGAGCAACAGATCAGTAGTCGGGCTGGCATAAAGAAATGCGTTTTCACCACGAACGAACAGGGCTGAGAATAGGAGCAGGGCGGGAATGGCCAGGATCGCCATCTCAGCGGATAAGCTTTCTGTGGATTCCAGTTGCACTTTTTTCTTGAGCAGCCCGTACGTGCCGAATGAAAATGCCAGAGTGAGCGCTATCCAGGGAAAGGAACCGTAACCGAAGGTTAAATAGAGCACACCGATGGCGGCAAGCCCCACCGCCACCCACTGCCACATTCTCAGTCTCTCTTGTAGGAAAACAACGCCGAGCATAACACTGAGCAAGGGCGTGATGAAGTAACCCAGACTTGTCTCTACCACATAACCATTGTTGACACCCCAGACGTAGGTAAGCCAGTTGATCAATAGCAATACTGCCGACGCCACCAGGATCATTAACGTCTGTGGTTTGGCGCGCAAACCCGACAACCACGACCACTGCCTGCGTATTGCCAGCAAAATGATCAGGAAGAGTAGTGACCAAATGATGCGGTTGAGGACGATCTCCCCGGACGGGACAGCTTGCAGCGCCTTCCAGTAAACAGGCAGGAATCCCCAGAGCACATAAGCGCCAATCGCATAAATCAGACCTTTGTTCATAAAAAAACGCTCGGCAAGCTATTGCGTAGCTGTGTTTCGTCCCAGAGTCTCCAGCAGTAACTCAGGATAATCGGTGATGATGCCATCCACGCCAAGCTCGATCATGCGTATCATGTCCTCTTTTTCGTTGATGGTCCAGGCATCGACGTTCATGTTGCGGCTGTGTGCTGCTTTGATGAAGCCTGGCGTGAGGATGTGGATGCCACTGCGGTTCTCTGGGACTTGCACAGCCACCGCCTTGGGGCTGTACAGAAAACCGAGTCCGACCTTGCTCAGCAAGACCAGCGGGATGATCTCGTTCTGCGGCGCTGATGTCGCCACTTCAGGGCAAGTCTCCCGGAATGATTGCATTGCATCGTCGTGGAACGACGCCACCAGCAGTTTGTCCTCCATCCCATATTGCCGAATCAGAGAGCAGAATAGTGGAGCCATATCCATTTCGGCGTATTTGAGCTCGATGTTCATAGGCATATCAGGGAATGCCTGGAACAGCTCCTCCATCGTCGGCACGGTGATCCCCTGATTGCGGAAGGGGAAGGTCTGCCCATCATCAGCGGACCAGCGATAGCCTGCATCCAACTGTTTTAGCTCCGCTAAAGTCATCTCCTCGATAGCGCCAACGCCATTGGTGGTGCGATCGACGGTCTCATCGTGCATGAGCACCAGCACATCGTCGGCGGTGATATGCAGGTCCATCTCCAGCACGTCAACACCGATTGCCGCCGCCTTATCGAATGCAAACAGAGTGTTGCTGGGCCACTGTCCATTGCCGCCCTGATGTGCGATAACCAGGGGCTGCTGTTCGGATTGTTCGTAAAAACGGTGACTTTGCGCCGGTTTCGCCAGAAGTGCGCCCAGGATTGCCAGCGCCACCAACAAGATAAGGATGCCGATGAGGATTTTTGCGAGTCGAGACATGGGCTGATGAGGTGGGGATTTGGCAGAAAAAGGTTGATTTTTTCGCAGTTATGGTGGCTGTCCGGGAAAATGCGTGCTGCGTGCTCCATTTCTGTCGATGCAACTCACAACGCACCTGGAAACACGGAACACGTGTACCATTGTACCAACCTCATCCCATTACTGGTAATCGCAGATCGTTTCTGTGAAGCCAATAGTGGTGGTTCGTTGTAAGCAATGTGAGAAATTTCTACACGGACGGACCGCATGTAGATGTGTTACAATCGTTTAGTTTCATGCGGATTACCCATATCCATCCTTGCCGCCTGGTGGTGTGTTGACGATAATCTGGATTGCTGGCAGTATTTCATCACCTGCGCCGAGTTGATGGAGTCCAATGGTGTATACTGAACCCTAAACGACGTCCCCATTGAGGATGAACATGACCACAAAAAACTATTGTTACTCTCGAATCCCCCATCGGTCTGATCGAACTAGGCGGAACAGAGGAGGCGCTGACATCCGTCTTTTTCGTCGAGGAGCGTCGTGTAAATACCGTCTCCAACGCCATCTTGGATGATGCGCATCGGCAATTGGTCGAGTACTTCGCCAACGAACGGTGTGAGTTTGACGTACCGCTCGCCATGCATGGTTCGGAGTTCCAGCAAACAGTCTGGACGCAACTCCTTACAATTCCCTATGGCCAGATGGTATCGTATCAGGACATTGCCGATGCCTTGGGCAATCCCCAGGCGGTGCGGGCAGTGGGCGCAGCCAATGGCCAAAATCCAATCTCTATCATTGTGCCCTGTCATCGGGTGGTGGGAAGCAACGGTAAGCTGGTGGGGTACGGAGGTGGCTTGTGGCGCAAGGAGTGGCTGCTACAACATGAAGGGGCGTTGTTGTTGTAAAGAAAACGCCCCCAGATGGTCTTCCTGGAGGCGTTGCAGGTTTATGTTTCGATGATGGGTTTACGGCGTAAGCGAGAATATCGCAATCACGGGATCGTGGTCGGATTTACGCATCGGGGAAGGGTCATCGGGGATGGCGGGGGCGTAGTCGGCGTTGATGTGCAGGATATCCACGCCTTTGAGCAATTCGAAAAGGCTGGGGGTGACCAGAATATGGTCGAGCACCTGCGATTCGCCCAGGTAGATGTAGTCGTAGCGCTCATCATCCGGGAGGGTGGCCATCACGTGCTTTAATCCGGCATCTCGCAGCGTATCGATGGGCGGTGACTGGTAGAAGGAGTTGAGGTCGCCCATGACCGCAACAAGCGCATCGGGATCATCGGCGAGGATGTTTTCTTCGATCACCTGCACGTTCCAGGCTGCCTGGGCGATGCGGCGGGGTTCAGTGGCTTTTTCGCCACCGGACATCGAGGTGAAGTGGTTGTTCAGAACATACAGCGTCTTCGGTCCGTTCTTAGTCTCTATCTCGACCTGGATGAGCAGGGGAGGGCGACTGGTTAGCCCTTCTGGGGCGACGAATTGCTGTACGTCGCTGATGGTTGCTCGATCTGTCCGCACCAGGTAGCCCACATCAATGCCTCGACTGTCGCTCCCTTCAATGAGGACGGGTTCGTAATCGTACTCGCCGAGTAACTCGTGTCCGGCGATGTCCTCCAGGACGCCAATATTCTCGATCTCTTGCAGGCCGATGAGGATCGGATAGCCAGCAGCCACGATGGTGTTCGCCACCTTGTCCAACGCCAGATTGTACTCCGCAAGAGAGGGCATCGGAGGATCGGCGGGGTTGGGCTCACGGGCGTCAAACAGATTCTCGGCGTTCCAGGTCATTAGCGATATTTCATCTGCATTGACTGGCTCCAAAGAGGGCAAGCTGTCAGTTCGAGATTCTATGGTGGGTTGTTTGATGGGTTCGATCTTAAAGCGATCATAGGTGAAGGCAAGGGGGCCGATTAGATCAATTACGTCGTCGCCGGCATTGACGACATAGGGCAGCGTCGAGCGATCTGTGTGCGTGGCAGATGAGCTGTCATCCACCATAATGGCGAAGCCATTGTCTTCGCCCTGCCACAGCCGATCCACCTCCCATTCCGGTCGCACCACCACATATTCTCCGTACTTGGTGACCGGCGATACCGCTCTGGCGGGACCGGATATCTGCACCAACATGCCTTCCAGAGTCTCGAAGTAGGGTTCGGCGTCAGCCCAGGCGGCGGGAGGATCGATTTCTACGGGTTCAGGAGTCTCCAAATCTCGTTCAAGCACGACGATATCTGAGATAGCTTCGACAAGGAGTTGCGTCTGCTGGGACGTTTCCCGCACCTGGCCGGTGATCTCAACCTCGTCGCCCGGCTCGACCTCTGACAATGCAGCCACTTCACTCAGATTGATGAAAAGCCCCGACGATGTGTTCGGGTCATTGTCCGTCTCCAACTCCTGGATGAACATGCCGTCCAGACCGGGGAACATGCCAGTGACAACACCCCTGGTGCTGAGCCGGTCGATGACATACGGCGAACTGGCGCCAGGCCCCTGGATAGCCCAGATCGGCACCGTGTTGCCAATGAAGGTGATCAGGTCGCCACTTTCTGCGGTTTCACGCCACTGGTCGGCAGTAGCGCTGAAGCCGTCGGACTGAACGTGATCCAGGTCGGGATCGGATACGCTGATCGAGTAAAATACTGACGTCTGCGCACCATCACCTTGCAATTCGGGCACAGTCCAGACAATGATGTCGTCCTCTTGAACGCCACCTTCTGAAATTTCTTCGATGTTGATGCCTGATGCCGGCCACACAGCCTCGACCCGGATATTGGTCATCGGCTCGTCGGTGTGGTTGAACACGGCGGCGGTGTACGACATGGTCTGGCCTGGCTCTACCGTGCTGGGCGCCTCGGCAGTGACCAGGAGAATGGGCGGGAAGACCTCCTGAAGGTCGGATTGAAGTCGTGGATAAAGCTGGATACGCCCATCTTGCACCTCCAGGATGCCTGTAGCCTGGTAGAGTGTGCCCGGCTTGATGGTCTCGACACCGATAGTGGTGAGCTTGTCGACATAAAGATTGAGCACTTGACCATCATCGTCGGTCAGGTCGATCTCGTAGCTGTAGGTGAATTCCTCCACTCTCGATACAATGCCTTCAACCTGCACCAATGCTCCAGGCAGAGTTTCCAAGTTGGTGGTCGCCTCGGCAATGGAAACAGGCAATGCTTCTGGCATGTTGTCGGGCGTGGCGCTTTCGAGGATTTCCACGTCGTCGGGAACGATGACAGGTACGATCTGGCCTGCACCCCGATAAGCGCCGATCTCACCGAACACCCGAACACGATCACCAATTGTTACATTGACCGGACCTTCGCCGCCAAAAACCTGCACTTGCAGTCCGCCTGAGTCATCCTGGATATAGAATTTTGTATTCCCGCCACCGGCATACAGACCGCCCGTGTACATCGTGGCAGTGCCCTCGATCGTCAATTCGGAGCCCATCAAATTGCGGGCTGTTGCGATTGGAATGACGCCGCCTGAGATGTCGGTGACCACAGGGCTGCCAACGGCCAGGTCCGGCCAGTCGGCAGCCTGCGCATTGTAGCTGTGAGCGACTGCGATCATGTACGTCCAGGGTACCGAGACCGGGATCGAAATTGTTGATGAGCCGCCTTCAGCAAGTGAATCTATCGCAATCAAAATCTGCCCTTGATCGTTTACGGACATGCCTGCCGGCAGCTCTCCGACTTCGAGACCTTGCGGCAGACTGAATTCGATGGTCACATCTGTTACATCTTGCCCGGTTTGGTTGCTTACCGTCAGGTCATAGTTGAACTGGCTGCCCGGCTCCAGTTGATCTGGCGCGTCAGCCTGAATGATCAGACGCTGTATGATCTCAGGGGTGAGAGGGCTACCACTATTCTGTGGGTTCGGCGATTCCTGTAGAAAGAAGTCGGCGACATTGTCATCACTGTCCGCACCGTTCCCAGCCTCCCCGCCTGGTTGCCGTTCAAGCGATACGCCATTCTCCAGGGCAGCGGTCGCAGTGCCTTCAGTGAAACGCTCTGGGGCTTTGCCCCACCCTAGCTGATCGGACGTGGTCCCATCCGGTTTCTGCAAAGCCAGCCCGCCGTTGAAGGTGTTCAATGGCTGCGAGAACATGGCATCGGGCGTCAGACCTGCATCTTCACCTTCCCGCACCAGCAGATAGTGGCCCTGGGTAGGTAGGAGCGTTTTTCCTTGCCATTCATAGACTGGTAGATCCGCTTCGCTGGAATTCAGCCGGTAAGATAGCGTCCAACCGTCGAGGTCAACAGGCATCGCACCTGGGTTGTACAATTCGATGAACTCGAAGTTGTTGTTACCCTGGACGCCCCCCAGCACTTCGCTGATGAGGACGTTGGGTTCTGCGACTGCCGGAAGTCCAGCCAGGGCATCGGGTGTAGCTGTTGCCGGTACAGCATCTGGAACGACGGTTGGCGTTAATGACGGCGGTTGGCAAGCCGCCAGCAGCAAGATGATAAGGGACAGTAAGACGTAGATTAGCGATTTGTTGGACATGATCGGGGGGAATCCTTGGCGAAATCAAAAGGGCGGTCTAATTTTAGGGGTTGTCGCAGAATGAACGGTCGGGCTGAGAGCCAAGCTATGCTCGGTTATTATGGGTTGACTGTGCGCTTTTTTCAAATTAAGAGCGGCCAAAGAATGGGATGTTGGTGAAATGGCTGTGTATAATGGCTGTTCTGAACATCTGACCAGCGGTATCCGGGGGATTACTACCATGCGTCCATCTCTGAATGTCCTTACCAAGACCCAGATCATCGAGATACTCCATCAAGCCAAACGCATCCTGGCGGAGATTGGTATTGACGTGCGGGGAGCAAACCTGAGACATAGGCTGCTCCAACACAGAATCAGAAGTGATGCAGCAAGTGGCAGGCTTCTATTCCCACCAGAGGTGGTGGACCAGGCCATTGATGATGCCCCCGCCGCCATCACGCTATACGACCGAGCAGGATACGCCCATGCCACGCTTGGCGGTGACAGCGTTCATTTCGTCCCTGGCTCAAGCGCTTTGCAGATTCTCGATCACCGTACGGACGATAATCGACCCGCCACCACTTTCGACTTCGTCGAATATGTGCGCCTGGCAGATAGCCTTGAGCACATCGCCTATCTCTCCACTGCTTTCTCCACCAATGACATCGAGCCGGAGATTTCCGATGCCTGGCGGCTCTTCCTCTGCCTGACGAATTCGACTTACCCCATTGTTTCGGGCGCATTTACGGCGCAAGGCGTGCCCCGCATGGCTGAGATGCTGTTGCTGTTCCGCCAGGACAAAGCTGATCTCGCCAAACACCCGTTCTCCATTTTCACGATAACCCCCTCAGGCAATTTCCGGTACGGTGAGGACTCCTGCCAGAATTTGCTCGATTGCGTTGAGTGGGGCATTCCCATCGAGATTGTACCGGTCACAAACATGGGTTTAAATGCGCCCGTGACCCTGTTCGAGGCGGCTGCATTTCATACGGCTGATGTGTTGGCGGGCGTCGTCATGGCGCAGCTATTGCATCCAGGTCATCCTGTCCTATTTGGCGGTGCGCCCGCCGTCTTCCACATGCGGGAGTCCACCTCGCCTATGGCCGCCATCGAGGCGATGCATTTGACGGCGGCATATGCTGCGATTGGCAACTACCTCGACCTCCCCACGCAAGCGTATCTCGCGCTTGGTGATGGCAAGCAACTTGATGCCCAGGCGGGAGCGGAAACATTCGGCGGGGCGTTGCTGGCGGCGTTGTCCGGCATCAATTCGGTGTCGGGGCCAGGTATGTTGGACTTCGTGATGACTTTCAGCCTCACAAAGCTCGTCCTCGACAATGAACTTTGTGGCCAGGCGCTGCATCTGGTGCGGGAACTTCAGCCGATTGGGCACGATTCGATTACCGATCTGGTGCGATCCTTGCTGCAAGATGGACAGTTGCTGACTTCCGACCATACGTTACAGCACTGGTCCGGGCAGCTTTATATACCCGGCCAGGTTTACGACCGCCAGAATCGCCATGCCTGGCAACTGGCGGGATGCAAGACATTACAGGATCGGGCAAGGTCAGAGGTGGACAGGAGGCTGGCCCAATACAGACAGGTCGAAACCGATCTACAGGTCAAAGCGGAGCTTGTGCGCCTGATACGGAGCGGTTTCAGCTATGATATGGCACTGCCGGAAGTCCCAACAGCAACACAAGACAGCGAGTAATGGTTTAACTTAAGCGACAAGCCACTTTGGGCATGAGCTTATCTCTTGCCATCACAACAACCCCAACTCCCGCGCTTTCAACGCCGCCTGTGTGCGATCCCTCGCTTCGATCTTGCCCAGAATGCTGGTCACATAGTTCTTCACCGTGCCTTCCGCCAGAAAAAGACGCCCGGCAATTTCCTTATTCGTGATAGCCGTTCGCCATGAGTCGCAACACCTCTTCCTCTCGTTCGGACAACGGCTCAATCAGGGTGGCAGCTTTCGGCTGGGGCGTTTGCGCCATGCGGCTGAATTCCGCCATCACTTTCCGTGTGACCGATGGATCAATCAATGCGCCTCCCGCCGCCACCGTGCGGATGGCGTCGGCCAGCTCCTCGCCAGAAACAGCTTTCAGCAAGTAGCCACGCGCTCCAGCGCGAAGCCCCTCAAACACATATTCGTCGTCGTCAAATGTGGTGAGGATAATCACTCGCGCCTCGGGCCAGCGCTCAATGAGCTGCTGCGTGGCTTTCACGCCATCCATCACCGGCATACGGATATCCATCAAAACTACAGCAGGAAGTAGGGTTCCGTATAGATTAAGCGCTTCCTGGCCGTTTTCGGCTTCGCCGACGATTATGAAATCGTCTTCCAGTTCCATCAATGTGCGTAAACCATCACGCATCAAACGTTGGTCATCGACAAGCATAAGGCGGATGTTGTCAGTCATGGCTTTGCTCCGCAGTCAGGGGGATGTGGAAGATCGCCTGGGTGCCGCCGCCTGGCCGGGGCGAGAGTTGGAAGTCACCGCCGAGTTGGTTTGCCCGTTCTCGCAGCCCCTTGAGGCCGAAACCGCTTGCTTCCAGCCTTGGTGGAATCCCAATACCGTCATCGCTGACATACAACATGATCGCAAAATCGTGTCGTTGCAGTTGCATCCACACATTTTTTGCTTGTGCGTGACGCTGCACATTGGTCAACGATTCCTGTGCTGCTCGATATATGGCCTGTCGTTGTTGAGGCAGGAGTGCAGGCAATTCTTCTGGCGTTTCAAGTTTAACCGAAATCTCCGTTGCCTGTCGGAATTGTTCTGCCAGTCGTTCTAAAGACACATCCAGCTGCAGGTCTTCTTCGAGTGGTGCTCGTAAAGCGGCGACGGTCTGTCTCAATTCAGTCAATGCTTCGCCGATCTGTTCCCGTACTGTGGCGACCATTTTCTCAGCCTTGGCAGGATCTTTGGCGATGAGTTTTTGACCAGCTTCCAATTGCACAGCCGATACTGTTAGCCTGTGTCCCACTGTGTCATGCATCTCCCGAGCCATGCGATTGCGTTCAGCCACGATGGTCAATTCCTCTACCTGATCCGCATACGCTTGCAATTGTTGATTCGCTGCTTGCAGTTCGCTCAGCAAGCGCTTGCTCTCAGCTTCGGCTTTGTTGGCATCCGACATGGATTTGGCGAAGGTGGCGAAGAAGTAGTAAGCGCCTGCATAAACGATGGACACCATCAACCCATCCGCCAAAGTGTGAACGGATAGGAAATAGAGAAAAGTAAGCAATACAAAAACAGCGATCCATGTGGCCCATTCTTTTGGCTCGAAAAGCATTGCAGCGGTCACGCTGAGCACAAAGAATATAATGACAAAAAGATCGACATGTGGAGGAATGGCCAGCAATGCAACGGTATTGAGGGTCAGCAACGCCATAAGCAAACGCTGTTTCCAGAGACTATCGAACCATTTTGATTGAAAATGTGTGACGACATCCAGAACAAACAGAATCGTTACCAGGCACAGAACTAACCAGCGATAATCATAGCCTTCCGTGAAAAAAATCAGGATGCCCAATGCGCCTATGGCGAACAAAACAAAAAAGCCGCTTAGTTCAAGGAGTTTTTCACCTACTAATTCACGAGTTAGTTTCATGATCCTGATCAGGAGCGTGGTCTGATATGTTGGCGATTATCGCACGCGGCGGCATGTATGACGAATTGCCAGTCAAGGCATGATTATTCATAACGGAAGCGCCACACGCCTACGGTCAGGTAGATGACACCGAAGGTGAGCAGGACAGCAGCCTCGGGCAAAATCGCCTGCACGCCCAACCCACGGGTGATGATATCGTTGAAGCCCTGCATCGCCCAGTAGGTGGGTGTGATTTGGGCGATTCGTTGCATCCATTCCGGCGTGATCTCAATCGGCCACCAGGCTCCGCCGAGGGCGGCGACGCTGTACATGAGGATGTTGGCCAGGGCATTCGCCTGTGCATAGGTTTTGGCGATGCCAGCGATAAGCATGCCCAAACTGGTGAGGGAGAATGTAAAGGTGAGGAGCAGGAGTGCCAGGGCTGCGGGCGCTTGCCCCCAGTTCACATGGAAGACGTATTGGCCAAACAGGATAAGCACTGCCGCCTGGGCCAGGCCAGCCACGAAGATCGCCAGGAGTTTGCCACTGAGAATGGCGCTTTTGTGCATCGGCATGACCAACAAGCGTCGCAATGTGCCCTGTTCTCGTTCCAGGACGATGACGATGGCTCCATTGAGCAAAAACACCAGGGCAAACGTGACCAACATACCGGGCGAACTCTGCTGGAAGCCGTCCGGGAGCTGCTCGGAGTTGTCGAGACGGGTGACTTTCTGTGTGCGCACGACCAGGGGTGGGGCCTCCGACCACAGGGCTTGGGCCCGAATCAGGGCGTCGTCGAAGTAGGCAGCGAGGTCCGTATCCGCTATCTCGAACAAAGCCAGTCGTTCGGCGACAGCCAGGGAAGTTTCGGCGGCGGTCAACACGCCGGACAGTTCCGATGTCGCTGCTCGCACGATCTGCTCTACAGATTGGGTTGAGCGCAGATCGGTAGCGTTGGGATGCAGGACGATGGTGGGGTTGCCGCCAGCCAGCAGGGTCGAGCTGAAATCGGCCGGGATGATGATGGCGGATACGATTTCTTCCTGCACAACCTGGGTCAGGGCGTCTTCCCTATCCACAAACGCCAGCGCCACTTTGGGATTGGCTTCCAGGCGGGCGACAAGCGCCCCTGCCAAGTCCCCTGTATCTTCGTTGACCACAGCCACAGGCCAGCGGGCGGAATCACCATCACCGCTTCCACCGATGACGTTCCCCAGCACAAATGTGAAAACCAGGGGCATCGCCAGCGCAAAAATGAGGACAACACGACTGCTGTAAGTAGTTCGAAGGTATTCCCGGGCGATGTGGTAGATGTGATAGATCATGGTTATCTCACAAAGCGTCTTGGGAGCCGCCAGACAGCCAGGGCAAAGAGGACAATGCTGATGCCCAACAGGACGCCCACTTCCAGCAGCACATCACTCAGGCCGCCCCCGCGCAGGGACAGGTCGGTGAATCCATCCAGCGCCCAGCGATTGATGGTGAGTTTGCTAAGAGGCTGCAGCCAGGCTGGATAGGCCTGGGCCATGAAGAAGTTGCCGCCCAGGATGGCGAAGATGAGGGCGATGGCAGAGCCGATGATGCTGGCCTGTCGGGAATCCTTGGCGAATGCCACGATAAACGCTCCCAGACTGGATGCCGCCGCCACCACAGCGACGATCATCAGGATGACGCCGATCACGGAGTTGCCCCAACTGAGGCCGAAAAAGAGAGCGGATGCCACCACCAGAATGCCTAGTTGCAGGATGCCGGTCAGCATCACACCACCATTTTTACCGGCCAGGATAGCGGCAAAACTGGTGGGAGAACTGATCATGCGTTGCAGTGTGCCCTCGTGCTCTTCATTGAGGATGGAACGCGAAGCGTCGAAGATGGTGAACATCAGGAAGAGGATGGCCATGCTGGGTGCGAAGTAGGCCAGTGGATTCATGCCCTGGCTCGCCTCGCCATCTGCCTCGATGGTTTCCAGGTTAATGCGATTGGCTACCTGATTGCCAGGATCGCTCAGCGTTTCAGCCAGGATGGCGGGCAAATTGGCGAGTTGTGGCCCCAGCGATGACTGGTGCTCCGACAATTGCATGGCGCTCACCCTTGCGCCCACGATCCCGGCATTGGCGTTGTTGATGATCTCTGACAGGATAGCCTCCACCACGATAGGGCTGAAGGTGGCGGTGGGGTCGGTGAACAGATCGATGGTGGATGAGCTACCTCGTTGAGCTGCGCATGGTGTCGCTGAAATCAGGCGGGATCACAACCACCGCCCGGATTTCCCCTCGCTCGATCTGCTGTTTTGCCCCGGCCAGATCGTCACTTTCCGCAACTTCCAGCAATCCGGCCAGGCCATCTGAGCGCAGCGTATCGACAACGTCCTGCCCAAGATCGCCGCTATCCTGATTGACGATGAGGATAGGGATATCACTGATAGGAGCAGGAGCGTTGCTGCTGAAACCGCCAAAAGCTGCACCGATGATGGCGGCCAGCACCAGCGGCGCCACCAGCATCAAAATAATGCCATTGCGATCCCGAAAGCGAATCAATGTATCCTTGTATGCGATGGACCAGATTTTTTGCATGAGAATCCTTAATCTCGCAGCGCCCGACCGGTGAGGTGCAGGAACACCGCTTCCAGATTTGGCTCACGGATTTCCAACCGCTTAATGTGGGCTCCGGTCTGGTTGACAGTGACGACAATATCTGCCAGGACGGTGTCAGCATCGTCCACTTGCAGGAGCAGGCTGCCATCTTCAGAGCCAACCTGGCGTACGCCTGGCGTCGCACTTAAGACTTGCACAAGCGAGTCTTTGTCAGCGCCGTTGAACTCCACACCCAAATGGATGATATCGCATTCGCCCACCAGACGTGTGAGTTCGTCCACCGTTCCCAGGGCAATCAATTCACCATCATCAATGATACCGATACGGTCGCTCAGCTCCTCGGCTTCCTCCATGTAGTGGGTGGTATAAAGCACCGTCATGCCCTGTTCGTTCAAGCCTTTGATCGTATCGAGGATACGGCGGCGGCTCTGAGGGTCGATGCCCACGGTCGGTTCATCGAGGAACAGCACTTTGGGCTGATGCAGGAGGCCGACAGCGATGTTCAGACGCCGTTTCATGCCGCCGGAGTAGGTCTCGACCTTATCGTCAGCCCGGTCAGCCAGCCCGGCGATATCGAGGGCGGTGGTCACATTTGCCTGCAACAGATTGCCACTCAGGCCATACATTCGTCCCCAGAACCGCAGGTTTTCACGGGCTGTGATGTTTTCGTATAAAGCGATTTCCTGGGGGACGACGCCGATAGTCTGTTTGACCCGCATGGGATCGGAGGTGATGGCATGGCCATCAATCAAGGCATCGCCGCCGCTGGGGGCAAGTAGACAACTGAGCATGGAGATAGTTGTGGTTTTGCCTGCACCGTTCGGGCCCAGCAAGCTGAAGATCTCGCCCTGGCGGATGTCGAAGCTGACGCCCTTCACAGCGAGGACGCCAGCAGGTGGATTGTATTGTTTTTTGAGATCGTTGACTTGGACGATGGTGGACATGAGATGTTGTGTTTCTGGAAAGTGGGGATAGTGGGTATTGGATAGTGGATCGTACTGACTTCCATGGCTGGGAACAATGTGCTGCCAATACCCACTACCCAATATCCGTTTTTAAGTGACAGTCACTCGGCCAATTGCCTTTTTGTTGTCCCGCATCGTCATCAACGATACGCCTACGCCATACGTCAGGAACGAACCGACCGGCGTGATTTCGAGAATGGTGAAGGGGGAACTGGTTTCCGGGGTCACCTCCAGACCTCGGAACAACGACTTGATGATTTCTTCCGAGACATCAGCCGGGTCCAGTAACTTCGCCAGTCCATGAAAGGTGATGGTGGCCGAAGGAATCTTGATCCAGGGCATGAGAGGGATGCTTTTGTGAATGGGAATGGTCAGTGAAACGTGCGGGTTTTGCGCTGTATACCGTACTTTCCATGTCTCTTTCTGCGAGGCGATGTACAGCTTACGGTCAATCACCTGGTAGACGATGCCTACTGTGCGAGCTTTGTTCTGAGAGTTGACCATGCCCACGACAGCGAAAATCTGTTTTTCGATTGCTTCCCATACCTGGGCGGTCGTGATGTCAGCCATTGCAGCGTTACTCCAAAAAGTGATGAATCAGGTGGAACTCGCAACATTGGTTATGATGAACTTGTGTTGCGCCGAAGGATGATGCTGATTCCGACCACAATCAAAGCGACCGGCCACAAGTATTGGCTAAGCTCCAGCACTTTCAGGCCAGCTGCGCCCGCCATCAGTAAAGCGCCGATAGCAGCGATGATGCCGCCAGGGATCAGGGGCCACCATTGCAGGCGGTCGTTGGTGAAAATGGACAGGAGCGTGATCAAAGCCCATCCACCTGCGAAAGCCAGCAGAAAGACCGCTGCTTCGCCTTCACCTTGCGCAGCAAACGTCCCGGTTTCCATGAGAATGACGCCTGCGCCGATGCCAGCCAGGATGCCGCCCGGTATAATCAGGCCGAAGGTGCGAGTGATTAATCCCCAGGCCAGGAAAATAATGGCCAGGGTGGGCAAGATGAGCAGGCCGATTGCGGGGGTGTCGAGGAATTGCACTGCCAGCACGACAAGTCCGATGATTATCAGAGCCAGACCGGCTACGATGGTGTTCCTGGTTTTACTGTCCGGGGATGAAACTGTTGATAGTTGTTCTTGGGTCGTCATGATTTTACTCCTGTCTGAGCGCTGATTTTGTGGAGATGAAGCCAAAGGCTTCTCAATTACACATTCATCATACGCACCACAAGGTCACATGACATAGTGCCATAGGTCATGTGTATGGTCATAACGAATCTGCTGATGCGGTTACGCGCTTTGTCTGGATTCGGCAGCCAAGGCGTCCCTGAGCCCATCCCCAAGCAGATTAAAGCCAATCACGCTCAAGGTGATGGCAAGTCCCGGAAATACCGACAACCACCAGGCTGTGCCCATATCATCCCGCCCTGCCGCGAGCAACGCACCCCATTCTGGCGTTGGCGGCTGCGCTCCCAGTCCGATAAAGGTTAGCCCGCTCGCCGCCAGCAATGCCATGCCCATCGTCAGGGACGCAAGCACAATCAGGGGCGAGGTGATATTGGGCAGAAGATGGCGCAATAAGATACGGCTGTTACTGGCGCCAATCGAGCGGGCGGCTTCGACGTAAAGATGCGTACTTTCCGTCATGGCGCTGCAGCGCGCCAGGCGAAAGAAGGCGGGCACGCTCATGACAGCCAGGGCGAAGATGGTAGAGTCAAGCGAAGGTCCCAGCCAGGCCACCACCACCACTGCCAGCAGCAAACCGGGGAAGGCCATCCACACATCGAAAATCCGGCTCAGCGCCTGTCCCCCCCAGCCCTGATGATACCCGGCCAATAGGCCAAATGCGATGCCCAGGCCCGCAGCCATGACCGTTGTTAAGAGTGAGACTTTCACAGCCAGTCTGGCGCCGTATAACACACGCGCCAACATATCCCGGCCAAACGCATCTGTGCCCATGGGGTGGGTGAAGCTTGGCGATTGCAAACGCTGGGAGGATTCAATCAGATTAGGCGGGGACGGCGCGAGCGCAGGGGCCAGCACAGCGGTCAGCAGCAGGAAACCCACAAGCACTGCACCGATGATCAACGAGGGAGACCCTAAAGGTCGCACCAAGCGACGCTGATGCAAGGACTGTCGTGATAACGTCAAGTGACTTGGTCGCGTCAACGTGGGGTTTGTGACCTTTAGGGTTGTCATAGTGCTGCCCGGCCTACCCGTGGATCGATGACAGCGTGCAGCACGTCGACTGATAATGTCAGCAACTGATACAATGCAGCAATGAGCAAAACTGCTCCGATCACCACTGGAAAATCGCTGTCGAGGATGGCCTGGACGGTGAGGCGCCCCAAACCGGGCCAGGCGAAAATGGTTTCGATGACCACAGCTCCGGCCAACATCCGACCGGCGTAGAGTCCCAGCAAGGTCAACACCGGTATCACAGCATTGCGTAGGACATGCCCTCCCCAAATGGAAGTCGGTGTCAGGCCCTTGGAGCGGGCAGTGCGGATGAAGTCAGCCTGCTTAACATCCAGAAGACTGGAGCGCACCAACCGGGCGATAACGGCAGTCAGCGGCAGGGCCAGGCAGATGGCCGGTAGCACAAGATGGGCGGGAGTGCCGGCTCCCACCACCGGTAGCCATCGCAACTTAACCGCAAACAATTGGATAAGGAGCAGGGCGACCCAGAAAGTGGGGATTGATAGCCCCAAGGTCGTGACCGACATCAGGGCGAGGTCCAGCCACCCGCCCGGACGCACTGCTGCGGACAATCCCACCAGTGAGCCCAGCACCACCGCTATCAATAAGGCGACCGCCGCCAACCGTATGGTGTACGGCAGTCGCTCGCCGATCAGAGTCGCTACCGGGCGGCCTGTCATCAGCGATTTGCCGAGATTACTGTGGAATACAGCTTGTTCCAGATAGTTGCCGTACCGTATCAACAGCGGTAGATCCAGCCCCAACTGCGCGCGCAGCGTGTCCATTTGTTCCAGAGAAGCAGTTTCACCAATCAGACTGTCCGCCGCATCGCCGGGTGTGCTATCCAGCAGCACAAACGTGATGAAGCTGATCGCTAACATCACCAGAACAGCGCCGAGCAAGCGTCTTAGAAGAAATGGAAGCATGGTGGATGATTCGTGCTGCGTGTTTCGTTTGCTTGACTACACCCCGGAACACGCAATACGTTTAGATTGTCTACTGGCTTGTTCGGGCGTCGTTCAGGAACACTCGGCCCATCGGACCGATGACGACATTCTGGGCTTGCGGACCGACGGCGATCACATCGACTGGCTCGTACAGGGGTTGCCAGGCGGCATCAGCCATGAGCAGCCGCACGGCATCCTGGTACAATTTAGCTCGTGCCTCTGTGTCCAACTCTGTCAACGCCTGGTTAAGCAGTTCGTCCACTTCGGGATTACTGTAGAAAGTGCGGTTTGTGCTGCCAATGCGGTCGGAACCAAGGTAGATGTTGAGGACATCGGCATCATTCCAACCATAGCGCCACAGGAAGAGATCGTACTCGCCGGCGGCAGCGGCCTGCATGGCGGCGCGGGCGTCAAGCTGCTGGATGTCGATAGGCACGCCAACTGCCGCCAACTGACTTTGCAACACAGTGGCGATATCGCCGTTGGGCGCTCGCGTGGAGGTTATCAAGGTTAAGCTCAGTGGCTCACCCTCGCGCTCCCAAATGCCATCACTGTTCTTGCTGAAACCCGCTTCCGCCAGGAGGACTTCCACCTGAGCGGGATCATATGTGAGTTCGCCGTCGCAGAGGCTGGGATCATAACCGGGCAGGGTCGAGGCCAGGGGCGAGCAGGCCAATTTGCCGATGCCGCCAAGTGCCGTATCCAGGATCTCCTGTTTATTGACAGCGTGGGAGAGGGCTTGGCGCACGGTCGTCTCATCAAGCGGAGCTTGAGCGGCGTTGAAGCCCAGGTAAATCAGGCTGTTGATCGCCACCTCCGTGAGTTCCACGCCATCCATCTGTTCGAGTTTAGCGATATGCGATGGTTCATTGACGAAGATAATGTCCGTTTCAGCCGTTTCAAATGCGGCCAACTGCGTGGAAGCGTCGGGAATGACTTTGAAGAGGGCTTCGGAGATGTAGGGTGCAGCATGGTTCTGGACATCGAGAGGCCCCCAGTTGTAATCGGGGTTGCCGCTCAGGGCGATGGAGATGCCCGGCTCCCAGGATTGCATCACGAAGGGGCCAGTGCCAACAGGGTGCAGGGCAAATTCCTCACCCCATTTTTCGACGGCCGCCGGGCTGACAATGCCGGCATAAGGCATGGAAACTGTGCCAAAGAACACGGAGGAAGGCGCATCAAAGTGAAAACGAACCGTGCTTTCCTCAACAACCTCGACATCACTGATGCTCGCCAGCCCGGCTGCAACTGGATTACTGGCTCCCAGTTCCCTGAACCGATCAAAGGAAAACTTAACCGCCTCTGCATCCATCGGCGTGCCATCATGGAAGAGGACATCTTCTTTCAGTTCGAAAGTGATAGTCATGCCATCCTCGGAGATTTCCCAACTCTTTGCTAAAAAGGGATGATAGTTGTTTTCGGCATCCCGATAGATCAAAGTGTCGAAAAGATAAGGCAAAACGATGTTTTGGCCTGAGCCGGGAGGGCCGTGGGGATCCAGTCCTGAGGGTTCTGTCGTGAGACCACGGGTGATGGTTCCACCAATCGGTGGGCCTGGCTCAAGGGTGGGGGCTTGTTCTGCTGCGGTTACGACTTCGGTCGCAGTGGTGGTTGGCGCTACGGCTTCGCCGTCAGTTGTCTGAGCGCAAGCTGCCAACAAGAAGAGGGAAATGACTAGGGTGATGAAGATTAGTGTTCGTTTCATAGTTGTATTTGGGATGCCTTTGGATGATAACTTCCATTACTTTGGATTTGAATCGCCGATAAACTTAAGTAAATCTATGTAAAGCTATCATAAATCAAAAAAACCTTCAGATATATGACATAGATCATAGTCAGAGCATTTTATTTAGCTCATAATCACATTCATGTGCCGATGAATGCTGACGGAAACCATGAAATCACCAAGCGAGACAACCTACGTATGATGCAAGACACCACCGGAACCTTGACCCAACGTGCAGCAGATGAACGAAGTTATCATGATCGAAACATGGTTCATGCTGATTTCGACCAGGCGCCCTTTACGATTGCCTGGGAAGTGACACGAGCCTGCGCCTATGCCTGCGTCCATTGCCGAGCCGATGCCCAACACCAAGCTGATCCCCGTGAATTGAATACCGAGCAAGCCCTGGCGCTGATCGACCGGCTGGCAGTGTTTGGCAATCCCATTCTGATCTTCACCGGCGGCGACCCGATGATGCGCCGGGATTTGTTTGATCTGATCGCTTACGCCAACGAAAAAGGCCTGAGATGCTCGCTGACACCCACCGCCACCTCGCTTCCCACCATCGAGCGGCTTAACATGGCGAGGGAAGCGGGCATCCGTCGCATCGCCCTCAGTCTCGATGCACCTGACCCGACCATCCATGATGAGTTCCGCAAGGTTGATGGCTCCTGGCAACGCACGATGAATATCCTGCATCGGGCACAGGAAGCTGGTTTGAGTGTGCAGGTCAATACCACGGTTGCCAAACACAATGTCGACATTTTGCCCGATATGATTCCCTTTATCGAAGAAGTGGATGCGGTGCAGTGGTCGGTGTTCTTTTTAGTGCCCACCGGTCGGGCTCAGACCGAATGGATGATTTCGGCACAGCAACATGAGCGCATTTTTAACTGGCTGTACGATATTTCCAAGGAAGCGCCCTTCGACATCAAGGGCACGGCTGCACCCATGTATCGGCGGGTCGCCATTGAGCGCAGGAAAGCAGAACAGGTTGAGGGCTCAGCGGTAACGTTCCAGGGAGCGGGTTTCCAGTATGCTGACGGCCTCCATCGCCCCACCAAAGGCGTGAACGATGGCAACGGCTTTCTGTTCATCTCGCACATCGGCGAAATCCAGCCATCCGGTTTCCTTCCGATCACAGCCGGATACACAACGCAGGACGATGTGGTAGAGGTCTACCGCAATCATCCCATCTTCCAGGATTTGCGGAATTACGATAAGTTGAAGGGCGTTTGCCGCACCTGCGCCTATCGGGATGTGTGCGGCGGGCAACGAGGCCGGGCGTACGGCGTGACAGGTGACTACATGGCCAGTGACCCCGCCTGCATCCTCGTGGCGCAGGCCGAAAATGGGGGAATGTCGAACTAACATGTCTTTGCAATGGATCGGTCTCGTCGCCGCCCTCAGCGTATTTTTCGGCATCTGGTTTGGCCACGTCGGTGTGCGCACCATCGAGCGGATTTCCTCTACACTCTGGCTCCCCACCTTGATTGCTGCCCTGCTGGGTTTGGGTCTGGAAATTTGGTCACTGACGACAGGCAATCTCTACGTCAGCGCCGCCACCGGCATCCTTGGTATTACGCTGCTTTGGGATGCCCTGGAATTCATCCGGCAGGAGCGACGGATAAAAGAGGGTCATGCGCCCGCCAATCCAGACAATCCCCGCCATGCCCGCATTCTGGCGGATTACCCAACCGCCACCACATTAGATTTGCTCGACCGTGACCCCGTCGGCCATTCCGTTACGCCTGAGGAAGCTGTGCGGCTGGTTTCGCATCGTGAATAACCTGCTCCCCACCAAGGGCGAGTGATTCCAGTACCGATCTTTCCTTTGCAGATTGGTTGTGCAAATCAGTCGGTACCCCATGACAGGCTTTCGACGTGGAAGCTCTCGCCCTGCCGACCTACTCCGACCTCCGACCTCTGACCCCCATGAACTACTTCGGTCTCCTACTCGGTATCGCAACACTCTTCATCATCGGCCTGGGCTTTGTCTGGGTAATTCGGGGTGAACGCTATTTGGGCTATCTGTGGTGGCCCTATTTCCTGGGACTCGGCGTTTTGCTCGTGATTGTCTCACTCTTCCTGCCATCGATCTGGGCGTCCGCCCTGGTCGGTGCATTCGGCGCTTCCCTGATCTGGGGGGCGACCGAATTCAAGGAACAGGCCGTGCGCACTGAACTGGGATGGTTTCCCTTCAATGGCGACAAGATCGATCCGCCGTTCGCCGACACCATCCGCAAGTGGCACGCGCCGCACTTGTAAGATCGAAAGCATCAACCCCCGCTCCCCACCCCCTGCACCCCCATGCTCCATATCGCAATCATCGGCGGCGGTATCGCCGGTTTAAGCACGGCCTACTACCTCCAACAACAGATCGAGGAACAGAATCTGCCCATTCGCTATTCATTGTTGGAGGCAGGCCCCCGGCTGGGCGGCAAGCTGCTGACCGAGCACGTCGAGGGCTACACCATCGAAGCGGGACCGGATAGCTTCATCACGCAGAAACCGGGTGCGCTCAAACTGGTGGCGGATTTGGGACTGGAAGAGCAGTTGGTGGTCACACAGGACCAAAACAAGGGCGTTTACGTGTACCAGGGTGGCCGCATGAAATCGCTGCCTGATGGCGTGATGCTGATCGTGCCGACCAAGATCATGCCCTTTGCCCTCAGCCCGCTCTTTTCTCCGCTCGGCAAAATGCGTATGGGCTTTGATCTGGTGTTGCCCGCCCGCACCGATGACGGCGACGAAACCCTGGCTGATTTCATACGCCGCCGCCTCGGTTCCGAAGCCCTGGATCGTCTGGCCGAGCCGCTTATGTCGGGCATCCACAATGCTGAGGCGGAACACCAGAGCATCATGGCCACTTTTCCCCGCTTTCGGGCTATTGAGAAGCAGCATGGCAGCTTGATTCGGGGGATGCTGGCAGGCAGGCGCAACCAGGCTCGCCCCGCGCCCGCGCATAATGCGAACGGGAGCAGTAGCGCACGCCCACGCAGCATTTTCATGTCGATGCAACACGGCATTGCCGAATTGTCGGATGCAGTGGCGGAGCGATTGACCGGTGATGTACGAGTCAATGCGCCGGTGTTGGCGATCACCCGCACGGATACAGGGTATCAGCTTCAATTGCCCGATGGTGAGCGCTTGACCGTCGACCAGGTGGTGCTGGCCACGCCCGCCTTCGCTGCCGCCGACCTTTTGGCGGACATCCAGCCGCAACTGGCCGAGGGTTTACGAGGTATCCGTTACGTGGACACAGGTACGGTGTCGTTGGCCTACCGGACGCAGGATTTCCCCAGCCATCTCAAGGGCTTTGGCTACGTCATTGCCCGTAGCGATGGCCGTCGCATCAATGCTGTCACCTGGAGTTCACACAAATGGCCGGGCCGAGCACCGGACGGTCGGGTGCTGATGCGGGTCTTCTTCGGCGGCTCCCGCAATCCTGATGTCTTTCATCTGGACGATGCCGCACTGCTGGACTTGGTCAAAAAGGAACTGAACGCCACCATGGGCCTGGAAGCAGAGCCCTTGCTGTCACGCATCTATCGTTGGCCTCAGGCTTCCCCGCAGTACGATGTCGGTCATCTCGATCGTCTGGCTGACCTCGAATCCCTGTGTCCATCCGACCTCTATCTCACCGGCAGCGCTTATCGGGGCGTGGGTATCCCAGATTGTATCGCTCAGGGTGAGAAGACGGCGCAGCAGGTCGTTGCCAGTTTAGTATCGTAGTGCACTCAGGTCGGTATTGAATTGGCGGCGCACATGAGCTGCTGGATTTCCAGCGGCGCGCCCTTGCTTTCATCTCTGACAAGCGTCATTGCATCCATGTCGCACTGGTCGACGCAGACGCCACAGCCCATGCAGCGCTCTGCATCCACGACCATCGTAAAGCCGTATCCCCGTGTCAGGGCGTCAAATTGGCAGTATTCGACGCAAACGCCGCAGCCCACACATTCGTTTTCATCCACACTGCTGATGTAGCCCGAGGGGATGATCATGGGGATGCCGTTGCGGGTGGCGTTCATGGCTCCACAACAACAGGCGCAACAATTGCAGATAGCGTAAAAGCGCCCCAGCATGGCGTCCTTGAAGAAAGGCATGATGGACGTGGCCCCGCTCATGTTCAGCAGACAGGATGTCGATTGCTTCATCGCTGGTGATGGCGCGAGCGCGCTCCGGATAGTGTTCGATGGTGAAGCTGGCGAAGGGTTCACCAACGACCAGGCACACGTCTAGAGGCAGGCAGGGATTGGCGCGTGATGAGCGACACGGGCAGTCGAGTACGGCGATGTGATCGGGATCGGTGAAAATGATGTCCCGCGCTTTTTCGAATGGAACGACATGCTCCAGGTCCGTCAGGCTGATATCCTGCTTAACCGAAACCAGTTGCTTGGCGGCGTCGAGCGTCACCACTTTGCCGTGGTATCCATCGGCGATGGTGCGGCGATTGGGATCGTCGTTTGGGGTGGAGGGGAAGAAGCGTTGGTACATCGAGAGCACTGGCTGAACCGTCCGAGCCAGGCGGGATTCACCTACGCCTGTACCGATGTAGAGATAAAGCCAGCGTGCGTAGATGTAGCCGTGGGCAAAATCCTTCCAGGAGTAGCCTTCCGAGCGGCGCGCTTCCTTGATGAAGGCCATGGTGGATGTGGCGATGGGTGTGATGCGGCGTATTGGTGTCATGGGCTATGTTCCAGATTGAGGATAGTGGTCCAACACAACCAGTGTACGCCTCATTCTGTTGGTTGGCTATGAGCTATGTCATATTGGCGTATTGAATCAGAACCCAATGGCCTGCAATATCCACAGTGCGATCATGCCAACTGCAATCGTCACCAGGACATTACCCGTACGCCAGGCCACGATGGCGGCCAACAACGCAGCGAGTAAGCGCCCGTTATGCAACGACAGATCCAGCGAGCCGTTGGGGATCAGCACCTCGGTGAATATGATGGCGGTCAGCACGGCGGTGGGGACGTAGCGCATGGCCTGATGCAGCCACAGCGGAATCTTCAGGCGCTTGTACAACCACATCGGCGTCAGGCGTGTGAGATAGGTAACCAGTCCCATGCCCAAAATGGTGAGGAAAGCTGCCGTCATGATCGTCGCTCCAGCCACACACCCACCAGGATCCCGGTAAGGGAGGCGAGGATCAGACCCAGTTTATACGGCAAATCAAAGGCCAGCACCGCAACGATGCCTGCCGATAGGGCTGCTGCGATGTTGGGCCGATCCTTCAATGTCGGGACGACGATGCCGATGAAGGTTAGCGCCAACGTAAAATCGAGCGCCCAGGCTGCCGGGATTTGCGCGCCCACGGCTACGCCGATAATCGTTGTCAACTGCCAGACTGTCCATAGCGTCAAGCCGCTTCCCAGGTAGAACCAATGCTTGTTATCGAGCGGTTTGTCTGGGTCACGGTAATGGATGATCGTGACAGCGTAAGCCTCATCCGTCAGCAAATATGCCAGGAGCAGATGCCAGCGCGTGGGCAAGCGTTGGAGATAGGGTGCGACGGAAAAGCTGTACAGGGCGTGGCGCAGGTTGACCACAAACGTTGTCAGGACAATGATGATCCCCGGAGTGCCCACGCCGAAAAGTTGTGCGCCGATGAATTGGGCTGACCCGGCAAAGACGATGGAGGACATCGCAATGGCCAGGGCGGGAGACAATCCGGCCGCCATCGCCAGCACGCCATAAATCAGGCCAAAGGGCGTGACGCCAAGGGTGATCGGCAACTCAGCTTTGATCCCGGCCAGCAGTTCCTGGCGTGGTGTAGCCATGATTCTAGGTCAAATGGGCCTGGATTACCCCACGCTGGCCGTTGACCAGCCAATCCGGGTCGATTTGTTGAATGCGCTCGGCCTGTCCGGGCGGCAATCCCACCGCTACAGGGCCTTTGAAGGTGCGCAACGCCACCAGGGGCGCCGGGAAATAACCCACAACCTCTGCGAAGGGCACATCGTGGGGCCAGGTTGCATCACCGAGCAAACGACGGTAATTGGCATCTCCCTTGACGATCACCAGGTCGTTGGTCGCCAGATCGGTTTGCAGATCCTGGGGCAGTTGGAAGTAAAACAGGTCGGTGACATAGAACCAGTGGGTTGCGAGCGTCAAACGACCTTCCGCCAGGTGTGTTTGCAGGCGACTGGCCAGCGCCTGAACCTCCAGGCTGCCCGTTTGCAGGGTCTCGATGCCGTCGTACACGTCTTTGGGCATGGTGTCCGAGACGAAATAGGGTTGCATTTTGAGATGCAGGCTGACGATGGACGCCAGATTTTCGGTTAACAAGTAATCAGCGAGAGCCAGGTCCATGAGCAATTCGGTGCCAGAGTTATCACTGGCAAAGGCAATCCGGGCTGGCTCGGCCTTTTGGATGGTTTCCCAGACCACTTGCGTATCATCCACCAGCAGGTTCTCGCTCTCGGCATCCTTGGCGCGGGTGCTGCCCAGATGGGCGGCCACAGGTAGGCTGAGGTCGATCCGATTTCCCCACAAGCTTGCGTGCAACAAGCGCTCGAAGCGCGCCGCTTTGTCACTCGGCAGATTGGCGAGCAGGGCGTCCAGCGCCTTTGGCGCAGTCAGCCATTCCTCCTTCTTGATCGGGGTGAATGGATCGTAATTTTGGGTGGGGCCTGTTTGAAAATAACTGGTGGCTTCCAGAATGCGACGGTAGAAATAGGCCTCCGCCCAGAACCAGGGCACATCCAGCCAGGTGTGGCCAACATGGGGGCGGACGCTGGCATCCCAGTACATCCGATCAGGTGCATCCTCCTGAAGTCCACGAATGACGCCTGTTGTCAGTTCGACATAAAGTTCTTCCAAGTGCAATGAAATATCGTCAGGGAAGTCGTTGGCGGCAATTAGGTCACGCAGGATGCGGGGCACTCGCACAACCATGGTGTTGTAGGCGAAAGAGCCCGGTTCACCGGTGTAGAGAGAGGTCGGGAGGGCGGCGAGGTCAATCTGGCTGTGGGGGATGTGAAGTGTGGTCATGGAGGACAATGCGATGGCGGTGAAGGGCGGTGAAAGGGTCGGTTAGAGGTCATGGTATCACGGTCACGTCGGGTGAGACCAAAATAGGAGTGTAATCGTTCACCCCCTACCCCCTCAATCCCCCTGTCAACGGAGGGAAGCCAAGAGCCTTCCCCTGATGTCGGGGGGAGGTTGGAGGGGGGGTGAACGGTTACCCGGATAAACAAGAAAAGGGCCCAGGATTAGCTCCAGAGCCCTCAACTTGAAGACGTTGTACTCTATTCTGTCGTGGTCGTCTCGCGTCTGAAGACTTGCCAGACCCACAAGACGAGTGCGCCAAGACCCAGCAGCCAGATGATGAAGTTGATCAGACCGCCGAGAATGGGAATGGCTGTCAAGAAAACAACGATGACGAGACCAATCAGGAAGGGCCAGAAACGATTCTGATCGAGGTTGGTGCTCGAACGCTGTGTGATCAGCCGACCCAGCCAGACGCTTACGACTATCTTGGCTCCCCAAACCGCAACCAGGTAGGCGGCAACGATGATGGAGAATATCAGGAATGCGCCCAACAGAATGGCGGTTATTGAAAGGCTGCCAATCGTTATTACGCCGAATATCACAGCCAGTCCCGCTGCAAAACCGGCAATGATGAGGATGGCGAGGGGGATGGCAAAGAAAGCGACAACGCCCCAACCCAGACTCGCAAGCGGCTTAGCGGCCAGCACATCGGCGTATCTCTGAACGCATTTTGGCAGCAACCAGACAAGGAGCAGCCCGACGATAAGCAAGGAGACGAAGCTACGGATAAGGTCAAGCATCCAATTCAGGATTTTCTCTCCCAGGCTGGGTGGTTCCTCAATCTCAGCTTGCGGAGAAACGGCTGGCGTGTATTCTGAGTCGATGCCAGACGGAACATTGGCCTCTGCCGGACCAGAATAGCGCAGGGCGCCGTCGATCGAGGCATTGGGGCCGACTGTTAATCCGCCGGGCACCGTGGGGATTTGCGGCGCATTGGGCATGAACATGAAGGGCGAGAAGGGAGGACCAGCGCCAGCTTCTCCGACTTCGGCATCCACATCGCCACCCACCGAGCCCAGGAGGGCGACGCTGTTGCCAGCAACAAGGGCGTCTCCAGCGATATCACCGGCTAATAGCGCCTGGTATCCACCAAACACCACATCGCCCTCGACATTGCTCCCGCTCTTCGTTTCCAGACTGTAAGCACCAGCCACCAGATCGTCGGCGACAGTGGCGCCAGATGACAGGGTGATCGTGCTGCCACCGATGCGGGCGTCGTCCTCCACCATACCATTGATGACGATCGATTGGCCTGCGGCCAACAAATCTTGTTCGACCGTGCCGTTGATCGTGATTGTGCCGCCGAACACGACGAGATCGCCCTTGATCGTGCCGTCCAGTGTGAATGACCCAGCCATGACATACAGGTCGTCTTCGATTACCTCGTCAGCGGCAATGACGACATTGTCCCCGCCGCGGGATTCGAAGGCCATAACCGGCGTCGCCAGGATTGCGATCAGTAAGATGGCAAGCATAATAATGCCTGCCCGCTTCAGGGTTATTGATGAGTTCATGATTCTACTCCCTTGTTCATGGTATGACGCAGACAACACTGCCAAGCGCCAGGAAAAGATTATGTGATATCCATTTTTTCACCGCAGTAACCGGATGGTCGCTGCTCACTACATTTGATGGAACAATTCTCGAAAACAATAGCATTACACCTGTTTTTCGTCAAGAATCGACTCGATTCTAAAGTGATTTGGTGAAAACAACTGGGGCTGTATTGGCTGTATATCGTAACTGCACGCCGCTCCGTTCAGGAGAAAAACGAACCCAAACGACATTGTCGCCACTTCGACCTCAGCAGTGCCATTTGACAGTCCTACCACCCTGTGTCATAATCCTGTCATCATAGTGCTTGGAACCCCAAGCCCACCCTCCTAGCTATCCCATTCAAAAGGAGGTGATGTCAATGGACTTAGATCGTAAACACAGCGCCGTGGCATCACCTCGGGTTAACCGATAATTGCCACGGCGCTAACAGGTGAAAGGTCTCCTCTCGTAGGAGGCCTTTTGCTTTTGCAGACTATTTTCTCGCAAGGCGTCGAGTTCGTTGTGACTACAATTTGGTTGGGGACTGTAACTGAGACCATATCGTTCAGCCGAAATGCACGTCATACTCAGTATAAGGCGCTGAATTTAGCGTTTACGAATAACCAGGTGGGGTTTGCCATTTTCTAGTCCTAGTCATATTTCAGGCTGGAAGCCAGGCATCGTACTCGATATCGACTAGGCCGGGTTAGGATTTTGGGAAATGGTGGAATCTGGTTCCTTTGCACAAGGAGGTGCAGCCTATGCCAGAACAATTGCGTATTGATCCACCCATGACCACCAGAGCAGAATGGAGGAACTATGCCTAGGAAAATACTGGTACCACTCATTCTAATCCTGCTGCTCTTGCTCGTTGGCGGCGAAGCGCTTAGCCAAAGTCCGAGCAGCCTGGATAGTTGCAAAGAATTCGCTTTCTCGACCGAGGAGGACTTCATCACTCGAGGTCCTGTTCCGCCCGATGGAAGTCCGCTTATCTCAGACGGCGATTTACTGAGTCTTAACCACACTGTCTGCATGAGGAATCGGGACCTGCTCCAGGTTCATGATATTGACTCCCACATCGATCTGGGACTGGATGCTGCCGACGTCTTACACGTAGAACGCAAGTTGGTGGCTTTTTCGACTTCGCTCGATGCTCCCGGCAAGCGCTTCACCTCCGGTGATTTACTCACAACTTGGGGCGCCATTATTCCCAACCAGGCCCTACTGATTCAGTTTCAGATCCAGGGTGACCGAGGTTTGGACGCTGTGCATTTCGTGGGTGACTGGCAAAAGATTATTGAGCTGAACGAGTTGGCTGCTGATGTTCCGCGGGAGATGTGGCTGGAGAATCCTGGTTTACTCGGCGAGGCGCTCAGACGCAACGGCGTCGACATCTGGTTTTCCATCGAAGGAACCGAGCAACTTGCTGCCACAATGCCTGTGTATGATGGTGATCTACTTTCTGCCGCCTACGGGAAGGTGGTAGCCCGTAATGAACAACTGTTGCCACCGTTAGTGCCGGCTGGCATCCTTACCAACGGCGTCGACTTCGGCTTAGATGCCTTCACCGCTTCTCGCGAGTTCAATCCCGATGAATTGAAGCCAAAGCAGGGGCATTTCTCCACCGAAATCCTCTATCGTGGCGAGCCCATGTTCACCGATGGGGATATCCTTCTCATGGGAGACGGCATTGCCTATCCCGATTTCAAGTTGACTGCACCCTTTGAACCCGCAGCGGATTTTCTCGGTGTTGATGCATTGTACATTCTGCTGGATGAACCCCCAGAACTCGATTACCTGCCAATGATTCTGAGATTCCTGCGGGGAGGTGGGTTATGAACCTGAGAACGGAATTCTCTCGAATTGACCCATTTTCTATCAGGATTTGGAGGAAATTAATCATGAAAAAGACGTTGTTAGTTGTTACACTGCTTCTAGTTGTTGTGGGGATGTTGATTCTCTCGCCAGTGGCTCTTGGCCAAAGAACCTATCCACTTGAGAATTGTCTTGCTGGCGCCTTCTCGACCGAAGAAGATTTTATGATGACTCGTGGGGAGCCCTACGACGGCAATCCCTACATCTCAGATGGTGATCTCCTTAGCCCCAGTGGTCAGCTTTGCGCCCGCAATGCCGACCTGCTGGTTAATTTCAATCCGGCCGGGGTGGCTCCAGCTGATCTCGGTCTCGATGCCGTCGACATCCTCGCATTCAAAGATCGTTTGGTCGCATTCTCCACGTCGCTGGATGATCCGTTTGGTAAATTCAGTGCTGGCGATTTGCTCTTCACCGACGGTGGCGTCATCCCAAACTCAGCCCTGGTTGCTCGTTTCGGCATCAAGCATGACATCGGATTGGATGCCGTGCAGCTGATCGGCGCACCGGAAAACATCCGGGGTTTTGTCAACCGGGTACGGGAAGCAGATCCCCAGGGCTGGGATCAGGGACTCCTGAACCAGTTACTTGAAACATTCAAAGTCGATATCTGGTTTTCCATCGAAGGAACGCATTTCGCTGAAAATCCCATCCTGGATGGCGATCTGCTATCCGCTCAAGGCCATGTCGTTGCTCCAAACTCCGCTCTTTTGCCTCCCGATGTACCGGCTGGCTTGCCAGTACGCGGCGTAGACTTCGGACTAGATGCCGTCAGCGCCAGTAGATTGCCAGATGGCCAGCCCCTTGTTTTATTCTCCACCGAGATTTTGTACCGTGGCGAACGCGCATTCACAGATGGTGATGTCTTACGGATAGGCGATGGCGTCATGGCCCTAAATGAGGATCTCATTGCGGCCTGGCATCCACGGGCCGATTTCCTGGGTTTGGATGCACTGTGGCTGTTGACAGAGCCCCCGCCTCTGGAAGATCCATTTATCACCCATTTGTGCGGTGAGCACTCTGCTGGAGATTTCGATGGAGGACTGGTGGGCATTGGCGGTGGTGGCACTGGCCTGCACAGCGAGAATCCCGATGCCACCTGGCCCGACGGTCGACCACGCCAGCCCTGCGGTCGATTCGTGCCGGTGGATGGCTTCATGCCCGACTCAGGCGTCACCCGCTTCAGGGTCGCTTATCGTCCTGATGGAGCCGCTTACCTGGGCACGGACACGCATGAAGGCATCCGCACCGCCTGGCGCATTTACCAGCGAGCACCATTTTGGCCTTTCCCTTGCACCCTTTCCGGCAACTTAAGCACCGATGCCAATGGCTGGATGGATGCCAACACTTATATGGGTTACAAGGATGGCACGCTTACCGGTGGCTGTCCCAACAATGGTTTACAACTGGCTGTTTGGAACACAGATAACATGGTCGGTTTTGAACCAGGCCCTGCGGACGAGAACGGTCATTACGTCCTGTGGCTGGAATATGATGATGGTACGACGATTGCGCGAGAACCTGTCGAGCATCATGTACAGTTGGACAACGTCTTGCCAGTCATCAACGATTTCCAGGTTACGCTTCAAGATGGCTCGACTCCTGTCGATGCCTGTGGAGAAGCCCCAAATGGCGAACACATCTTCAAGGTTTACGCTGATTTCGCTGATGATTACTACTGGGGTTACTTGCTCCGAGTGCGTGGCGGCGCTCCGCCCGACGGCGAGACCTATGGCTGGCACAATTACTACGACGGTACAGCTGCAGTGGTCAACACCGATCGCACCGGCACCAAACCAGATGCCACCACAGTGCTTCTGCGCAGCATCGACATGGAAGACCTGGAAGAAAGCTTCACCGATTGTTGCTACGTGCTCGACCTCTGGGTGCGAGATGGAGCGATTCGGCATAGCTTCAACAAGCGTGTGGCTACCGAAGATACAGGTTCCAGCGCCTACTGGACGAACGAATTTCTCACCTTTGCCGCCGCACCTTAACCGTCAATGATCGACCTGTCAGGTTCCTGTAGATTCAAGGCCCAGCGGATAGGCGTTCGAGTCAGTTAGCTATCCACAAAACGGGGTTTCGCACCTGGAACCTGGCAGGTCACTTTTGCCAGAAAATCGAATTTCCTTTATACTGTGTTGCAGACCTTTTTGGGCAGAACTGGGCAAATTGCCGCAGTTCTTCTTTTTTTGCTCTTTCGAGACAGTCGAAAGTGCGATTATCTGGAAAATCGAGGCGCTACGCGCCCATTTATCATAACAGTTTAAGGAAACAACTATGATTCGCAACAATGGAAACAACGATGTCTATCTCACGCCTGAAGGGCTTGAGAAGCTCACAGAGGAATTGGAGTATCGCGAGAAAGTGCGTCGCCCTGAAATTGCCAAACAGACCGAAGCAGCTATCAAGGAAGGCGATCTCTCCGAAAACGCTGGCTACGATGAGGCCAAATATCAAGCGGGTATGAACGAAGGCCGCATCAAGGAACTTCGTGACAAGCTTAAAAACGCCGTGCTGATTAAGGCCAATCACGGTCCGGCAGAATTTGTCGAACTTGGTCGCACTGTAACCGTCAGGGATCTGGAGTTCGATGACGAAGAGGTCTACACGATTGTGGGGTCAGCCGAGGCGGACCCGAGCAATGGCAAGATATCCAATGAATCACCCATGGGAGTGGCTTTGATGGGGCGCCGAGTCGGTGCAACAGTGTTGGTGCAATCCCCAGGTGGCAAGCTGCAATTCGAATTGATGAACATCGAGTAACAGGAACTCTGCCAGGCGTTTGGCAGCCATCGACAGATTCGAACGTCACTTAACCCGGAAAGAGAAATGAATCAA
Organism: uncultured Chloroflexia bacterium; assembly: GCA_963700615.1. Lineage (GTDB taxonomy): Bacteria > Chloroflexota > Anaerolineae > J102 > J102 > DUEF01. The sequence continues at coordinate 84,898 of CAVOYG010000010.1, forward strand.
CCAACAGAATCCACCTACGAACAAGAACTACTGGACCAGGAGATAGCGCGACGCGACAAGGTTGAGCGCTTGCGTGCTGCCGGCATCGATCCCTATCCACCGCACAGTAAACGCAGCCACACCATTGCTGAGGTCATCGCCGCCTACGAGGCGGGCGAGCTGGAGCCAACAACCGAGGTGCAACTGGCGGGCCGGATGACCTCGCGCCGGGTGATGGGCAAATTGACGTTCGCCAATATCGAGGACGCCACTGGCCGGGTGCAGATTATGGTGCGCCGGGAAGCACTGGGCGCTGAGCGCTACAACGGTTTCTTCAAAAAGGATTTAGACCTGGGAGACATCATCGGCGTCTCCGGCGTGATGACAGTAACTCGGACGGGAGAAATCACCTGTGAGGCGTCCACCCTCGGTCTGTTGTCCAAAGCGCTAAAACCGATGCCCGACAAGTGGCACGGCTTAAAAGACCCGGAAATCCGCCAGCGGCAGCGCTATCTCGACCTGCTTGCTAATTCCGAAGTCAGGGATGTGTTCCGCACCAGAGCGGCCGTGATCAGCGCTTTGCGACGCTATCTGGATGACGAGGGCTTTTTGGAGGTGGAAACGCCTATCCTGCAACCCATTTATGGCGGTGCAGCGGCTGAGCCTTTTGTCACGCATCATAATTATCTGCATCAAGACCTCTATTTGCGCATCAGCTTCGAACTCTATCTTAAACGCTTGCTGGTAGGCGGCTACGACCGGGTGTACGAGATTGGTCGGGATTTCCGCAATGAAGGCATCAGCCACAAGCACAATCCTGAATTCACACAGCTCGAATTTTACGAAGCTTACACGGACTATCTCGGCGTCATGGATCGCACAGAGGCGATGGTGGCGTACATGGTGGAGCGAGTTACCGGCGGGCTACAGGTCGAATGGAAGGAACACACCATCGATTTCTCGCCACCCTGGCCACGCATCCCTCTGCGCCAGGCCATTCTCGAAACCAGTGGTATCGATTATGATCTGCATCAGGATGCCGATAGTCTGAGGTTGGCCATGCGCCAACAAGGCGTTGATGCTCCGACCGACGCTTCGCGTGGAAAGCTGATCGATAAACTGCTTGGCCATTTTGTCGAACCGAATCTGATCCAGCCAACGTTTTTGGTCGACTATCCTGTTGATGTCTCGCCTCTCGCAAAAAAAATACCAGGCTCAGAAGATACGGTGGAGCGCTTTGAGGGCTTTGTGGGTGGCATGGAACTCTGCAATGCCTTTTCCGAACTGAATGATCCGGTTGATCAGCTCGACCGTTTTCTCGGCCAGGGACGGGATTTCGAGGCAGGCGACAAAGAGGCGCACCCTGTGGACGAGGACTATGTGAACGCCCTCAGCTACGGCATGCCTCCCGCTGGTGGCTTCGGTATGGGCATTGATCGGCTGGTCATGATTCTGACCAATCAGGAAAACATCCGTGAAGTCATTCTTTTTCCCCATCTGCGCCCAGAAAGTCGATCAGAGATTTGATGTGGGGTATCAGGCATTCGACGATAGCTGAAATTGGGTATTGGACATCGATTGACAGATGCCAAATACCTAATATCTAACAGCCAATACCGATCAACCAATATGCTCCACGTCGCTATCATTTGGCACATGCACCAACCATACTACCGGCAACCGGGCAGCGATGTCGCGTTGCTGCCGTGGGTGCGCTTGCATGCCGCCAAAGACTATCTGCACATGTCTCAGGTGGTGGAGCAATATCCTGAGGTGCATGTCACTTTTACACTTGTGCCTTCTCTGGCGGAGCAACTGCAAGACTATGCAAGTGGCGCGCTGCAAGATCGACTTATGCTTCTGGCTCGCCAGTCCTACTTCAGTCCCGACGATAAACGCTACCTGCTTAATATCTGCTTCAGCATCGCCTGGGACAATGTCATTCGCCGCCATCCGCCATACGCCGCCCTTCTGGATCGTCGGCACCTGGCGTTGCTCAATCCTGATTATTTTTCGGAGCAAACGTATCGGGACTTGATCGTTTGGTTCAACCTTGCCTGGACGGATCCCAATCTCCTGGAGAAAGATGATTTGTTCAGTAAGTTAGTGGAAAAGGGTGAGAACTACAGCCTGGAAGACGCTGACGCCCTAATGGAGCGCCAACTGGAAATCGTGGGTGCAGTGATCCCAACATATCGTCGTCTGCAGGATCAGGGGCAGATTGAGATGATCACCGTCCCCTACTTCCACCCCATCCTGCCGTTGCTGGTGGATAGTCAGATCGCCCAACGTCCATCGCCCGGCCTGCCAGCGCCTGATCCTGCTTTTAGCGCCCCCGCCGATGCTGAGGCGCAGATCGCCCAAGGCGTGGCCTTGCACCAGGAACTGCTCGGTCGTCCGCCTCAGGGCATGTGGCCTACCGAGGGGGCGGTTTCACCCGAAATTTTGCCGATGGCCACGAACCACGGCATTCGCTGGATGGCCACCGATGAAGCAATCCTGGGCCAGAGTCTGGGTGTGTACTTCGACCGGGATGGCAACGATTTTGTAAATCGACCCGAACAGCTGTACAAGCCCTACCAGTTGCGTACTCCCCACGGCCCGGTTGCCTTCGTCTTCCGGGATCACAACCTCTCGGACCGGGTCGGGTTCCTCTACCAGGGGTTGGGCGGAGAACAGGCAGCCGAGGATATGATCGTCCGTCTCAAACGGATCCATCACCAACTGCGCCACAGCCAAACGCCGGCGCTGGTCAGCATCATCCTCGATGGCGAAAACGCCTGGGAATACTACGAGCACAATGGCGATGTCTTCCTCCACGCCCTCTACCGGCGGCTGCAAGAGGACCCGGACCTTCAGGCTGTCACCGTATCCGAACATCTGGAAGCCTACCCGCCCGAGGATCAATTAGCCAACCTTGCATCCGGTTCCTGGATTCGGGGCGATTACACCACCTGGATCGGTGATCCCGAACACACCGAAGCCTGGAGGCGTCTGCGCGATTTGCATGACGCTTATGATTCCTGGCTGCTCACCAAACCCTCTTCCGCACAATTGGACGAAGTCCAACGCTACCTGTTCGCCGCCGAAGGCTCCGATTGGTTCTGGTGGTATTCGCACAACAATTCCAGCGACCAGGATGCCCTATTTGACCAAACATTCCTCGATTATCTGGCCGCCGCCTATCGAGCGATGGGCCTGACGCCACCGCTCAACGACTTGGTCTCGATTCAGGGCATCAGTCAGCGTGTGATCTCGCAGACTGCAACCATTACGCCACGGTTAAGCGTCGAACCAGATCCACGTTCGCAATGGGCTCTGGCGCAAGTACTCAAGCCCACCGCTTCGGGTGGAGCCATGCAGCAGGCTGGTGGCAACCTCAG
>CAVOYG010000011.1:0-247512 GCA_963700615.1 uncultured Chloroflexia bacterium
CCGGAATGTCTCTTGAAAACACGAGAAGGCTTCAGGTTTTATTGACGCGCCATTGCCACGCGCAGGCGCTCGTCCGGATCGATGAAGTGATCGTGATCATCTTTGCCCACATCGAGCTGCACCCAGTGAATCTTGCCGGTGAATTTGCTATCCTTCGTCGTATAGTCCGGGGATACAGTGGTTCCGCTTTCATAGCCAATATCGGTCGTTTCGTCGGCAGAGAAGACCAAAGGCTGTGTGGCGGCGACACGGCCTATGCCAACCTCTTTGCCATCGTAGTAAAGCGTGACAGCGCCGCCTTTGGCCATGCCGCCGCCGTCGTACGCGAACTCCATGCGCACCTGGTGCTTACCCTGTGGGATTGGCTCGCTAGCTTCGGTGGGAAACAGGTGGATACCCAGCACATTGTAGGTGAACTTGAGTTTTCCGCCTTTGGCATAAACGCTCCAGCCGCCGAACCTGCCGCCCTGGGCGATGATCACACCGTTGGCTGGCTGGCTACCGATTTCAACCTCAGCTGTCACAGAGAAGGACCTGTTCTTGATGCTGACCACGCTGCTCTCTGACAGCCGTCCCATACCAGGGAAGAACTGTTGCGAATTGCCCTGGATCAGCGTCGGCCGTCCTGCAATTTCGGGATTCAGGCGCTCGGCCTGGCGATCATCCAGCGGCAGCACATTGTACTTGGTGGCCTCGATCAGGAAGAGGCGCTGGAGTTTGTGGAGCATATCAGGCATCTCTTTGGACAGGTCACGCGCTTGCGACCAGTCTTTGCTGCCGTCGTACAACTCCCAGATGTCATCATCAAAGGCTGGCATCGTCTGGCCAGTCATCACCCAGGGTGTGCGGTGCTTGGTGACGGCACTCCAGCCCTTGTAGTAGATGCCGCGATTGCCAAACATCTCGAAGTATTGTATCTCGTGACGATCGAGCGCCGCACCCTCGTTGAAGCTGTAAACCATGCTCGTGCCTTCCATGGGCGACTGCTGCACGCCATTGACAAAAGTAGGTTCGGGCAATCCAGCCACTTCCAGGATGGTGGGGGCGACATCGATAACGTGGCTGAACTGCGTGCGCAGCCCGCCCTTTTCCTGGATACCCTTGGGCCAATGCACAATTGTACCGTTGCGGGTGCCACCCCAGTGCGAGGCGATCTGCTTGGTCCATTGATAGGGCGTGTCCATTGCCCACGCCCAACCCACAGCATAGTGGTTGTAGGACTCAGGCGAACCGAACTCATCCATCTTGGACAGCATGAATTCCGGCGTTTCCAGCGCGGCCATACCGTTGAAGTTGGCCATTTCGTTGAATGCGCCGTTCAGTGTCCCCTCGGCAGACGCGCCATTGTCGCCGATGATCACGTAGATCAGCGTATCGTCCATGATGCCCAGCTCTTCGATGGCCGCGATGACGCGACCTGTGTGATAGTCGGTATGCTCCAGGAACCCGGCATAGACCTCCATTTCACGTTCCAGCACGGGCTTGAATTCGTCCGGCATCTCGTCCCAGGCGGGAATCTCGGCGTGACGAGGGGTCAATTCGGCATCCTGCGGGATCACGCCCAACTCTTTTTGTCTGGCAAAGGTGATCTCGCGTTGCCTGTCCCAGCCGTGGGCAAACTGGCCCTTGTACTTATCGGCCCATTCCTTGGGCACATGGTGCGGGGCATGGGTGGCGCCGGGAGAGAAGTAGGCGAAGAAGGGCTTGTCGGGCATCAATGCTTTTTGCTGACGAATCCAGTTGACCGCATGATCGGCCAGGTCTTCGGTCAGGTGATAGCCTTCTTCCGGCGTGGCCGGAGGCTCGACAGGGGTCAATCCTTCGTACAAAGCCGGGTCCCACTGGTTGTTCTCACCGCCAATGAAACCGTAGAAGTATTCGAAACCGCCGCCGCCCGCTGGCCAATGTTCGAACGGGCCCATGGGGCTGGATTCCCATACAGGCACTTCGTGGCACTTGCCGAACATGGCCGTGGAATAACCGTTCAGCTTCAGTGTCAGAGCGATGGGCGCCTTGGTGTTGGGTCGCAGTGAGCTCTGGCCCGGCGCCGCGGTGGCGGTCTCGGTGATATTGCCCATGCCGACGGAATGGTGGTTGCGGCCTGTCATCAGGGCCTGGCGCGTGGGCGCACACAGCGCCGTGGTGTGGAAGCGATTGTACTTGAGGCCGTTGCCGGCCAGTCTGTCGAATGAGGGTGTCTGACACGGCCCGCCAAAGGTGCTCGATGCGCCAAAGCCTACATCGTCCAGAAGGACAATGAGCACATTGGGCGCGCCTTGCGGCGGCCGCAACGGCTCAATGGGCGGGTACTTGGTGTCCGGGTCTTTGGCATCGTACGTCGTCACACCCGGTTTGGGCACGTCAGGGATGGGTAATTGGGCACGCAAATGCGTATCGGGTTGATTAGCCATTAACGGTATATCCTCTTGAACAACTATAAACTGACAGGTTTCGCTCAGTTGCCGACTGAGTGCAGGTTTGCAATGGGTCGGCTGGTAGTGTCAGTACTTTTCATGCGACGTATGCTTGACATTTCGGCCGACTATTCCGCATCTATGAGAATACCACAAACTGCTCGCTAGGAGCCCGTTGGCCGGTCTGATCGATGCCAAGTTCCACCTTGAAACATGCATCAATGTCGCCGATGACATTCTGGTTTGTCTCAGAGGTGAGTCGCACTTCGCGAAGTGCGACTCACCTGACTGTCGATAACCAATGCCAACACAACCTGTTTCGACCCTGCCGGCGGAGATGGATTATCCTACGTTGTAGATTTCTTTCCCCCCAGCAATTCGCCCTGATAGGCGATGCTGGCACCGGCCAGGACGATGACGATCAGGGTGCCAATCGCGCCTTGCAGGGAAGGGATCAGCACGGTAAGCCCGCGAGTGACAAGCAAACCGCCCACCAGGCCTGCCAGAATGATGATTCCCCAGTCTTGAGAGCCTTTTCGCGCGTGCTCAGCAAAATCAGGCCGACGACGCCACCTACGACTGCCAGCAGCCAATTCATCAATCCCAGGTCAATATTGAAGAGATTAAGGAATCCCAGGACAACTGCCGCGCCGCCAAGCGCACCCAGCACGAGGACGATGATCTCGATGAGCCCTTTTGCAAATCCGGCGGCAAAGAACCCCAGCACAGCCAGGGCGACGGGCACACCAAGCGTAATCCAGATACCGGAATCACCTGGAAACAGGCCGAGCAAGCCGACGCCGAGCAGCGCGCCTACAGCCGCACCCAACACGGCAAGTCGTTTGCCTATCAACAAAACTGCAATACCAACAGCGATAACAAAGACTGGAAACATGATGTTTAGCTCCTTCGAACGTAGATGAATGTTGGTCAGAAAAGATACTTTGGTGAAGCAGGTTAACCCGCGTGGTGAGTGCGGGATCACACGCCTTTACTTGGAAATAGGCCTTTTACACGCGGATGGCAGGGCCACCTTAGAACTGGAGGGGACACTGGTTAAGTCGAGTTCGATGCCGAAATCTCCATCGAACTTGAGTGGCTCGAACGAACCGCTGTACCTGCCGCGGAAAGCCACCGGATAGCCAGTTTCGGCGTCGACATAGACATGGGCGTCTTCAGCCGACCATAGTGACTCGCCGAAGGTTCTAAGTTTTTCGTCCTTGCTGTTTTGGGCAGCGATGAGGAAGCTATCACCATCAATGACATAGTGTTGGACCGTTTCACCGTTCAGGGTCTCCTCGCCAACCAGCTCGCCGCGCGCCACGTCGCTGCTCGTCAACATCGTCAGCAAGCTCTGCGGATTCAAGTCGTCCAGCGACTCTGTGGCGTTGAGGGCTTCAGGTTTGATGCATACGGGGAGCAGGCCATTGACAACGATATAGGCCCCGTCGGGCATGTTGTACAGGTCAACTTTGGATGGCGTGAACAGACCTACCAGGGATCCGCCGACCTTGGCGGCCAGCTCGCCCAATAAGCTACCCGATACGGTGATCCGGCTCTTGTTCTTTGGGTTGGTTGACAATTTGCCGGTCAGATCACCCTGCGTGCGCTCGCCATCTATCAGGCCGTTCACGTCAAGCTTGACGGTCGCGTCAAACGAATCGAGTTCCGAAATAGACTGCATCGGGATGACGTCGCCGACGGGCGGCTTTGGCGTTTTTGTCGGCGCCAGCAGCGCTGTGAGCGCAGCAGTGGAGAAGCCTGGCCCGGCGATGTTCAGCGCAAGTATCAGCGCGACTGCGATCGCTACCACAGTAACGCCAGCAATAAGGTTTCGAATGATTGTTTTCATAGGTTTTGATACCCTCCATGTTGGAAGAAATGGTCTATTTGGTCGGCGCACTGCCGCCATTCTTGAACATCATGCGCTGCGCTCCACCGGCTGTCTCCAGGGCCAGGCCGCCAGCGCCATCGGGGCCGCCCGCCGCAACGCTGCTTAACAACTGGAGGTAAGTCTGATCCAGCGACTCCTCACCGCAGAAGGCCATGGTGGATGGCCCCAGCGTGATCGTGAAACCACTTTCCTGCGAGTACGTGCCGGCGAATTCATTACAGTCGGCTTTGCCTGTCAGCGTGTTGTCGGCATTGAAGATGATGTTGTAGTTTTCGGGGTTCGTCACGGATGTCGTCTCTTTGGTCGATTGTTCAGTCACTGAGACCCACTGCCAGACGATGCCCTGGATCGAATCGGTCGGGGTGGTTGTTGCCTGTGGCGCACAACCCACAGCCAATACAATGACGAGAAGTAAGCCAAGCGCCAGTGCTGTTGGGGGAAAAATCCGTTTCATTTGTTTTGTTGCTCTCCTTTTGATTGTAGTGTTTATGATGGTGAGATTCGGTTCCTGCTTTCAGAATTATACCCCAGTCTCGGCTATGATCCGGCCATCTTTGACTGCGTCATCGAGCGCCTGGTAATCGCGTTGATTCTGGTCAGCATAGGCGGCAGAAAACTCGGCGAGTGCATGAGCGAATGACGCGTTCTGGCCGAGATATGTGCTGATGGCGATGCGGTCGCCGGAGCGGGCGTGGGCTCGGGCCAGGGTCCAACCGCATATTTTGCCGTAGACCATGATCTCATCCGGCGTCATTGTCTCGACGTCCAACGAGATTTTCCAGTCCCACAATTGGCGCATGTAGAAATCATGAGTTTTTCCATCGAGGCCCTTGGGTATTCGATCCCAACCCAGGAAAATATCGCTGGCAGCTTGCATCAAGCGCTGACCTTCGACCACGCGCTGGCCATGATCGGCGTAGGCGCTCTTGCCCAGGAAAGGCTCCAGAACCGAGGCATCGGCCTCCTTGGCCTGAAGGAACAACGGGTCGGCATGATAGCGACCGAGCATCAGGATAATGTAGGCGCGTGTCCCCACACTGCCCACACCAACGACCTTGCGCGCCATGTGTACGTACTGATAATCTTCCATGAGATGACGACGATCGGCCTGCAAGCTGCGCTGGTAGCTGTGGATCAGGCTACGTATGGTTTGTTCGAGCAGTTCCGGCTGCTGATCCTGGGCCAGGTCCTCGATAGGAACGATCAATGGCGGCTTGGCTTTAATTCGGATACGGCCATCCACATTTTCTGTCAGTTTTTCAAATGCTCGGTGGTTGTCTCGGTTGTATGCTTGAGCAAGGTCCACATCGAATGCCTTCATGGACTTCGTCTTTGCGTTCATGCCCCATCGTTTTTGCATACCCGCCAGGTCAAGGTGCGTACACCAAACCTCAAGGTTACCCATCGCCGCAAATTCGCCCATGGCGCGGTGGTATTCGCCGACAGACTCGACGACCAGGCTGTGGCGCCGTTTGGCATCTATGCCCAGCTCGCGTCCGACAATCTCGATGCTGGCCGCCAGGCGTTTGACGTCCCACTCCCAGGGGCCGGGCAGTGTTTCGTCGAAATCATTAACGTCGAGCACCAGTTCTCGTTCCGGCGACGCGAACCCGCCGAAATTCGACAGGTGCGCGTCGCCACAAAGTTGCACTTGTAGCCCGGTGTTCGGTGCGGTCGCCAGGTCGGATGCCATGATGGCAGCCGCGCCGCGGTAGAAGGCAAAAGGAGAAGCCAGCATGCGCCCGTAACGGATAGGCACAAGTTCGGGAATACGGGTCTCGGCCTGCTTTTCCAGCAAGTCTACAGGATCGGGTCGATCACTCGCCGGGTCCCAGGCAGCATGATTCTCCCGAGGCAGGCGAGTACGCACATCCTTGCCCAGTGCTATCCGCTCTTGCAGGGTTAATTGTGTTGCGGGCTTTGTCTCTGTCATCAGTGACCTCTTTCGACCTCCGGGAGGTGGCAAGAACCATTGCGCTTAACTGGACTTTTGCAGCCACCTCCCGGAGGTGATTTCTATGCATTCACTCAGCGTCAGGCGGCTGGCCTGGATACGCCTTCAGGACAGCAGGCAGATCCGGGAAGTAGGCATCCTGACCGACCAGGTCGGTGACTCCGGAAACATCCAGGTCGCTGCGCACTTTGTCGCTGGCAGAAGCGAAAACCAGTCGAATTTCTTTCTCTTTCAGTTCCGCTGCCAGCTCCCGCAGCGTCGCAGCAGACGAGAAGTCGACTTCGCCCACCGCAATCAGGTCACAACAAAGCCATTTCACCGGCTCAGGCCCCAACTTGGCAAGTTCAAGCACCTCCTGCGACAGCAGTTCGGCGTTGGCGTAGTACATGCTGTGATTGAAGCGGTAGATCACCAGGCCGGGTTCCGTCTCCTGGGCATCTGCCACAGTCGTCATTTGCAGATGGCCATCTTGTTCCACCAGCACGTTGTTCTTTGGCTTGTAACCGTAAGCCGTGTGCGCCAGAAGCGACAGGACAATCGCCAGGAGGATGCCTTGCTCGACACCGATGAATACCACGACAGCGGCTGTGATCACCGCCACCCAGAATTCCACCGGGCGCTGGGCCAGGATGCGGCGCATGCCTTTGATGTCGACCAATTCAATGCCAATCATGAAGACGACGGACGAAAGTACGGCCTCTGGCATGTAGGACAAGGGCACGGTCAGAAAGAGAAGAACGATAACGACGATAGCAGCAGTGGTCAGCATGGAAAGCTGACTACGCCCGCCGGCGCTGTCTACCATCTGGGTCTTGGTCGGGCTGCCATTCACGACGAATGTGCCGGTCAGGCCTGCGCCAATATTGGCGAGGCCGAGGCCAACCAGATCAACATTCTCGCTGAAGCGCTCACTGTAGCGCGTTGCGTAGGCGCGAGAGGTGGCGGCGCTTTGGGCTAGAATCACGACAAACATCGAGAAGGCGGTGGGAAGTAACTGTTGGATGAGAGACCAGTTGATGGTCACGTCAGGCAGACCAAGCTTGGGCAGGCCGCCCGGAACTGTGCCAAGCACAGCGACGCCGTAGGATGAAAGGTTGAGAGCGTAGCTCAGCACGATGGCGCCGATCACGGCAATGAGGGCGCCGGGGATCTTTTTGTTGACACGCTTGAGGATGAGGATTGTGCCGAGAACGCCGACTGTAACGGCCAGTGTGGGCAGGTTGATCTGGCCAAGCTGCTGAACGTCGGTCACCAGCTTCTGGACGGGCCCAGACCCGCCGCCCGGGATCCCCAACATACCCGATATCTGTCCGATAGCCACCTGAATGCCAACGCCTGTCAGAAAGCCGATCAAGACGGTGCGCGACAGGAAGTCGGCCAGAAAGCCTAACTTAAGAAGACGGGCCAGGATGAGGAGGATAGCGGTGATCAGCGCCAGTACGCCGGCCAGGGCCACGTATTGCGACGACCCCGTGGCTGCAAGCCCGGCCAGGCCTGCAAACATGATGGCAGCCGTAGCCGAGTCAGCGCCGACGACCAGGTGCCGCGAGGACCCGAACAGCGCGAACAGCGCAATCGGGATAAGGATGGTGTAGAGACCGGTGATCACCGGCATGCCGGCAATCTTGGTGTAGCCCATCACTTCCGGGATAGCGAGGGCGGCGAGTGTGACCCCGGCGATAACGTCCGCCGGGACCTGCGATGCCACAATGGGCAGGATTCCGCCCAAGATGGGTAAGTTTCGTCCTGGTTTGCTTTTGGCAGCGGTTGTTGTCATCTAGAGCTCCTTCAGATGGCGTTTGCGGAGAATGGAAAACAAGGTCGAATCATAATAAACGGGACGGGTAGTGTGACAGCCACCCAGAGATGGGCGCCTATGTTGCAAAACCGGTTGATGTGGCACATCCGATCAAATCTTGTGACTCCTCAACCACTTGCCGCTGGCGGTTTCTGCTTGTGGGCGCCGATGCCGAGACCATGTGTGATCGAGAAGGCGACCAATGCTGCCAGGAAGAGCGGCAGAGCGTTGGTCAGCGGTAAACCAATTATCAAAATACCAATGACTCCCAACGCCAACGGTATTGGCACAACGGCTGCGGGCACGGCCACGATCATACAGCCCAGGACCAAGCCCTCCGGGAGTTGGGGAAAGAGCAGGAGGATGGCGGATCCTACGGTCGAGCCAACAAACAAGAGAGGGAAGATCGGGCCACCGATGAAACCGAAAGATAAGGCTCCACTCAGGGCCAGCATCTTGGCCACAGCGAACACAAGAAGAAGACCGACGCCGATTTCTGCCGCCTGCTGGGTGACAATTCCCATTTCTGTAGTCCCCAGACCGATTGTGATAGGCAGGGCGTATGCCAGCAAGCCGAGAAGGAAGCCGCCCAAAATACCACGGATAATCGGTTTGCTGTTGAGAGGGGCTACCAAACGGCCAAGGATTTTGAGCAGTATCGGCAGAAGCAGTGCCACAGGCACAGCGATAACGCCCAAGAGGATGCCAGCGCCCAGGTGCCAGAGCCGCAGATCATAGGCCGGGGGTGATATAAGTCCCAGCAATGATGAAAAAGCCTCTCCCCCAAGGAAATAGAAAAGGGCGAATCCCACTGTTGCTGACAGGGCGGCGATCAACAGCGTTCCGTAGTACGCTATCGATTGGATATGTGTAGATTCCAGCAACAACAGTAAGATAGCAAATGGTGACGAAAACAGACCAGCGTACGCTGCCGAAACACCACTAAGCACATTGACCCGGGTGCTTTCGGCGTCCATAGTGCGCCGTCTGGCAATCCAACCGCCCAACCCCGCGCCCAGCATCCCGCTGGGAACTTCGGGGCCAAGGGCAAAACCGCCGATAAGGGATACCAGCGATGCAAGCACCGAGGCCGGCACCGGTTTGGGGTCCATATCCCCCTCATCTACCGCAGCAAAGACATCAAGCTCTGCGGCATTCGTAAAATGGTGGATTATCCCCACTACCAACCCGGCCAAAGTCATGATTGCAACCATCAACCAGGACCCGGAAAAGGGAGTCCATTCTGTCAGGTCCGGCCGGATGAAGTCAGTGCCAGCATTCATCAGGGCGATGAAAATGAATGCCGCTGCCGCGCTGAGTAGCCCGGTCAGAAGCGCCCAGCCCATACGCTGCCAATAAATCTTTGATCTGAGGTTGAAATTGTCTGACATGATGACTGATTCCTCGTTATGTGCCAGTTTAAGGAATTGTTTTCTCAAGATTTTCGACCAACAGAGCAAGTCCGCTGATCAAAGCGGCCGACATCGCCAGAACTGCGCCCAGCAGAAGCATTAGTGTACGACCATAACGGTCGCCCTGCGCGCCCAGTCAGAGTACCGAGCAGGCTAGGCCAAGCAAGAAGGCTATGAAAACAAGAAATGCCTTGACTGAATCGGATTGAGCTTTGCGGTGAGACAGAACAATTCTAATAAGCAGGCTAAAAAGAGCGCATTGGTATCAAGATGCTCAGCAGAGATCAAGGATATCTCCTTAACCCACGCCAATTAGTGCGGAAAAGATAGAGCCGGTCTCGAATCGATCTTGCGGTTTTATCTGTTAGAGAATAGAAAACAAACTCTGGCGACTTGCCGCCAGCAGGCTTTGGATCTTAGGCCGAGCGCTGGCGGAAGGCCTGGACGATCAGGAGGATTCCGCCGATCAAAGCGGCGATGGCCACCATCCAGACAAAGGCGAGGCCCATACCCGCAATCGAGTAATTGGCCATGAGCGCGATGCCAAAGATGATCGCCAGCACGCCGAGAATCCCGGCAGCCCAGCCGCCGCCTCGGAAGGCCATGATCAGCATGATGATACCTTGCAGCAGCCCCCAAAAGCCTAGCACCCACACGAAAACGCCCGGCAGGACGAGTGCACTGGCAATCGGGTACATGAGGATGTAGCCGCCGGCAATGATGCTGATGACGCCCACAATCAGTTTCCAACCCCAGGCACTGTGGTCGCCAAACATATGAACCAATTCCAGAATCCCACTGATCAGCCAGTACATACCCAGGATGGCAATCAGCAGCACCCATGTGTCGACCTTGGTCTTGGCAGGCGCCCAGAGAAGGATTACGCCTATGGCCAGGGCAAGGATGCCACCTATCAAGGTCAGCCACCAGGGACGTTGTTTTGTTTCCAGCGATGTTGCAGAAGCAGTCATGATAGTTACTCCTTAATACAAAATGATGAGCTAAATGAGTGATTCAGGTCACGACTGAGACCGGCTCTATCTTTTCTGCTGGTTTTGTATGTTTTTCGCATTGCGCTGCATGCGCACAACTCGAATTCGATCGAACAAGGCCAAAAGGATGACAATCCACCAATTCGTCTGGCCCAGCACCGGAATAAGCAGTACTCGGCCAGACGATAAGAGTCAGATTGACAGAGCGACTAGCCTGCCAGCAGCTTCGCCTTGGCGGCAGTGAATTCATCGTCACTGAGGACGCCAGCATTGTGCATCTGTGAAAGCTGCGTCAGTTGCGCCATCATGTCAGACTCAGGGGTGGGCGCAGGAGCGGGGGCCGGAGGAGGAGCTGCATACACGACTTGCGGCGGTGGCGGCGCCTCGTCCTCATACTGATCATCATACTGCGCTTGATCGGCGGCAGCCTGGTTGGCGTATCTCTTATCCTGGTGGTGATGGACAGCGCCGGCTGTTCCGGCGACAACGGCAGTGGTGGCGGCAACGCCTACAACTTGCCTTCTGCGTGCACGTCTTCTTGCGGGGGGCATGGGATACTCCTTGTTTTGTGAAGTGATACCGGCGCAGGCTTCGCCAAATGGAAGCCTTTACCAGTAAAAAGAGGATAAATTACTCGGGCATACCGGCGAGGTCTTCCAGTGCATCCTCAACCACCTGGTGCGGGATACGCTCGAACATCACCAGGCGCGCATTCGCTCTCTCCAGAGCCTCTATCGTTCTGACGGCCCAGAGGTTTTCGATCAACATCAAACCTGCGGCGGTTTCATTGTCGAGTTGGCTCGCCAAATCCTCGATGTCCGCCACGGTGAGGATGCCGGTAGCCTCGGCGCCCAGAGGATCCAGAAGGGCGAGGACGTTAGGGTCAAGTTGCTGCAATTCCAGCACTTCGACCGCTCCGTCTTTGTCTTTCAAAACGACCACCAGGTCGATGATACGAATGATCTCTTTCTCGACAAGATCAATCAATTCAAGGAGGGTTTCACCTCTGAACCTGTTTCCCTGGAACTCCAGGGCGATAAAATCGATAGGTCCGTATGTCATACGATTACCTCACTGTACATTGAGTATAACGGATGGATGTTCAACCTGCCCACTGAGCGAAATACAAGTGGGCAAGTTGAACAGAGCGGTGGTGTGATTGCACTCCCATAATCTGAGATGACCCAGCAATAGGGATACGACATCACTGCGATTAGGTCGACCTTACTTAGCTGGTCGTTGCGTCGGACGAGACACCAGGGATCTGGTTGCGGTTGCTGTAGCCCGTGCTGCCGTAGTGCATCAGGTCGAGCATCACTGCCAGAATCAGCCACATCCAGTCCCAACCAGTCAGCCCGATTCCCGGTGACCAGAGGATGACATACATCAGTGTGGTGAAGGGTAGAAAGATGATACCAAGGACCGGCCAGAACCAACTGCCGCCGAAGGCGGCGTTGAACATGGCGGGACGAGCCAGCCAGAGAAAAATATCTGCTAGCCGTGGGACAAAACCTGCCATCAGTGCGAACAAACAAGGCATTTCAATATCCTCCAGAGTGTAGGTGGGTGGAACAACGATAATGAATGACAGTCTCCAACCGATAGCCGGTTCGACATCCGCTGGAGACTGGTGCTTCTGAATTCAGTCGCTCATCGAATTTAGTGGGACATCTCATCGATGGCGATGGCGATGGCGATGATCACAGCAGGGTCCTGGCCGCCATCGACCTGGATGCCGTAGGAATCGCGCACGCGAAACCATTTCTTCGACACCTCGGCCACCTTGTCGCGGCCCTCGCCGATGCTGTACTCGTGGTCCACGATATTGCCCTGCACGTCCAGGTCGGGACCATTCTTGATCTTCACAGTCCAGCGTTCGCGCACCGGTGTGATCATCGCTTTCTTGACCATACCGATCTGGTTGCCGTTGGCGTCCTCGATCTCCATGCTGTCCTTGACGTGTGACTTGCGCTCCTGGATCTGGGCTACTTCGTGTCCGTTGCTGTCTTCGAGGATCAGCGTGCTGCGGACGCGCAGCGCCTTGCCGTCGACCTTGTAGGCCTTTTTGCCGTTGCTGTCCTCGACCCAAAAGTCATTGCCGATGGAGAACATCTTCTGGCGCATCTGGTAGTGGGTTGGGCCTCCGACTGCTGGTGCGGCAGCAGCTGGTCCTGCGTGGCGTTCTTCGCGCCTGTCTTGTCGATTATCTCTTCCGCGTGGCATAGTATTTTTTGTTGCCTCAAAGTGTTGGTTGGGATTGACCAAATAAGAATGTGATTCTAATTTCCTATCTTAGGTCAGGGTGTGGGCATTGCCAATTCATCCGCATATTCACTTGTAAAAGAGACCAGCGGGAATCCCAGATCATACAGTGTGTTCAATAGGCCGAGCAGCGCCGCTTGATCCTGAAACCGGCCAGTCAGGACAGTCATTGTGGCGTCTGGCGCGCCTTCGCATTCGATTTCAGCGCCTCCCAGGTATGGAAACCACCGAGTGCTGACGACGCCTTGAACACAGATCTTATATACAGCAGGTGTATCAATCGTCATCTTACGGTCAATATGCATTGCTCACTGCCTTTAAACAGGTAATGATCGCATGTTAAGTTTGTCAATAACCCCCATTTTACACCCCATTGATCCCGTCTTGAAGGGTAAAGATTACCCAAAAAGTATGTAGAAGACCTTGTCAATACCTATCGTCAGGCCAGTGACGTAAGGACTGAGGCTCTTTGGGTTTTCATGTGGTTCCGACAGGTAAAACGTGAAGACGTGAAACGTGATGTCGTCTTGCCGGGTGGTTTTTCACGTTTTACATTTTACGAATCACGCTGAACGAGTGTCAAGATGGCAGAATACGAAATGCACGAGCCGCTGCGACAGCGTCGCGCCGATTGTTCACCCCAAGTTTTTGGTACAGGTTTGCCGTGTGTCGCATGACCGTTCGTTTTGAGATATACAGCTTCGCTGCGATCTCCTTATCAGTCAAGCGTTGCGCCAGCAGTTCAAGGACATCCATCTCCCGCGCTGTGAGCGGTTCAACCAACACGGATTGAGCAGCTAGCCGAATCGGTACGCCATCATTATCCTCGGCTGCCAATGCTTCCAGAATTTGATCGATGAAGTAGCCGGTCGCATCATTCGACCGTAAGCGAACGAGAAGTGGCGCTATACGCGGCCCCAGATCGACAAAGGTGCGGATTAAGCCACCAGGTTGGGCAAGGCTCACTGCTTGTTCCAGCGCTTGCAGCGCAGCCGGCTCGTTCCCCTCGGCATGATCAAGCAAGGACTGCAAGGCAAGAACGTCGATCGTGAAGCGGGTGTTGTGGGTTTCGGTGACGTACGCGTGCAGAGACGATAATACTGCCACTGCCTGCTTGCGACTGGTGTGTGTATTAATGGCCAAGAGCGCCTTGGGCAGCGTCAACTGAGGGGCGTAGAAATAAGCCATGATACCGAATGGCGTCTCAGGCCCGACAGTTGCCGCCCATCGACCAGCCGTGTCGAGATCGCCCTGCCTGGCAGCGAGTTCCGCACTGAATGCCTGGACCAGCGGCAGCAACACCTCGCTGCGTGTCTCCATCGAATACTCGTACAGGTTTTCAAGGGTCGAGCGCGCTTCCCCGGATAGACCGCGCGCCTGCTGGAGCGATGCCAGCACAAATGCGCTTTGCGCGACACTGAATGGTTCACACGCATGGCGTTGCTCTTGCACGATGTTAGCATACCGCTCAGCGGATGCAAGGTCATTATGCAGGTACTTGACCATAGCCAGGAAGCAATACCCCCAGCCGATCGTCTCGTACAAGTCGGTGGCTGGCTGATACTGACTATGTGTTGACCAGTCTGCGCAGTTTCGCTAAATCCGCTTCCAACCAATCGATGAACCCAGCTGAAACAAGGGTGCGTGCACGCGATGAGTCGATGTCAGCCATCTGTTCCTGCCGTCCTGTCGCTAATACGTGTAAGCGCGATCAAGCTGGCCTAACATTTGATAAGCACCCGCCAACTGCAACCACGCTGTGGAACGGGCCAGGTACCATGCCTGCGGCATATTCTTCAGGGCGCGTGAGGCGAGCGTGATCACGCCCTGTGGGTCGTTACCGGCCAGGCTTTTCTCGAAGCAGCGCAAGGCGTCGATCTCGGCTTGAATATGGCGGACGGTTTCCGGGTCGTCGGTCATATGATCGACGCGAGTTTGAGCAAGGTCCACCAGCTCCACGGCTGTTCGGGGGTTGTGTCGGCCAAGCCGGGCGCACCAGGCTCTGGCCAGCAGCAGGTCAGGATGCTGGTTAACATCTGCATCGGAGAACAAACGCAACCAGCGTTCAAGGCGGGGTCGTTGCTCTGTGTTGAGCAAGTGATGGCGGCGTTGCGCCACCAACTGCACTGCTCCCAGCGTATCCTGCCCGGCCATGGCGTGCTGCAAAGCATCTTCGACGTGGTTCTGGCTGGCATACCAGACGCTGGCGCGGCGATACAGGGATTGAATTTCCTCTGCGTTGTATTCACGCGCCAGTTCGCTCTGCAAGAGAATCCGGAATAGATGGTGGTACTGGTACCAGGCCCTGTGCCCATCTAAAGGCGTTGTGAACAAGTTCGCTTTTTCCAACCATTCCAGATGAGTCTGGCCCTGGGCTGGCACGCCATCCGATCCCGTGACCGCATCGCAGAGGGGACCACAGAGTTGGTTGAGGATTGAAGTTTTGAGCAGAAAGTCCCTGATCGCGGGTGGGACGCGAGCGAGCACCTCGCTGGCGAGGTAGCCTGACACATGGCGGTTTTCCGCCTGCAGCCCGGCGACCTGGCGATCGATGTCGCCGTCATTACGAAGCGTAACCGCCGCCAGTCGCAAGCCGACTGCCCAGCCTTCTGTCCTCTCTGCCAACACCGCAGTGGCTTCATCCCGGAGAGTAACGCCGATAGCCTGGTCGATGAATGTCGCCGTTTCCTCTGTGGAGAAGCGCAAAGCCCGAGATCGGATCTCGCTTAGTTGGCCACGCGCCCTCAGTTTCTCCAATGCCAGGTTGGGCTCTCGACGCGTGATGAGCATAATGTGCAGCCCTGGTAAAGGATGCCGCAACAGCGCATCAAGCAGGTCATAAATATCTGTATCGTGGATTTCGTGTGCATCGTCCAACACCAGGATGAACTTGCGCCCAAGTTCGGCCAGTTCGTTGATCAAGCTGTCGGCAAGGACTGACACAGGGGGCCGATTGGCCCCTGCCATGAGCAATTGCGTACGGCGTACCGAGTCAGAAAATACGGAATCAATTGCAGCCAGCAAGTAATCCACAAACACACGAAGGTCATTGTCATTCTCGTCGAGCGAGAGCCAAACGCTGGGAAACGGGCAGGTCGCCAGAAATGAACTCGCGAGAATTGTTTTTCCATAGCCGGCAGGTGCACAAATGAGTGTTGCCGAACCGCTAAGCCCCTGGTTGATGGTTTTGGTCAGGCGCGGTCGATCCACGAAATCTCGTGGAACTTTTGGACGATAAAACTTGGTTTGGCGTAGCATAACCATGGCGTACGCTAAGAGCAACCAGTGTACATGTGCGGTATGCGGACTTGAGCGAAAAAACTAACCAAGTGGCGACAGACTTGAACTGGGTTTTGGTGATTAGACGGGCAAAACCCGACGCCATTGCCGTCACCATGGTGATAGTGAATGCCAAAAGTATAGCTGGATGCTCACTGAGGCACAACTAACACGACTTTGGTGGTGAAATAAAGTTATGTAGCCAGCGGTCGTATAGCTCCGGTCGTTGGCGGTGATGCACACAGCTTAGCTATTGTTGGTTTATTTTCATCAATCGACGATTGAGAGCGGTCCACAGAAAAAGCCAGAACCTGAAGAGAAAGCCCCCGAGCGCTCGGGGGCTTTCTCTTTTTACGCTATTTTCTTGTTGGCTTAACAGGAGCGATTAGACTTCATCGCTTCGTCAAGCAGCATCCCAGCCACCATCGGCAGGGATAATCGCACCATTGATATTGAGCGATTCGTCCGAAGCGAGGAAGAGCGCGAGCGCAGCGATGTCGGTTGGTTGCAGATAGGCCGGGATCAGTGCTGCAAATTCGCCCGCACGTTGCGCACCGACAGGGTCCAGTCGATCTTCTGGCATCGACTCAGCAATGTTCGTAATGGTTGCACCAGGACAAATGGCGTTACAACGTATGCCCCGTTTGGCGTACATCCAGGCCGTGCTGCGCGTGAGACCCACGAGTGCATGTTTGGAAGCTGTGTAGGCGACGCCTGCGGCTCCGCCATGGAGTGCAGCGGTCGAAGCGGTGTTGATGATGGAACCGCCGCCATGTTCCAGCATGAACTGTACAGCCCGCCGAGTTGTAAACATCGGGCCATCC
This sequence comes from uncultured Chloroflexia bacterium, assembly GCA_963700615.1. GTDB lineage: Bacteria > Chloroflexota > Anaerolineae > J102 > J102 > DUEF01. Next base: position 16,830 of record CAVOYG010000011.1, read on the forward strand.
AAATTTATGCTCAGTACGCGACGCCAGATATCATTCGATAGTTCACCCACACCCGCCATGTAGTCCATGACACCTGCATTGTTGCAGAGTATGTCCAAGCCGCCATAGGTGCTGATCGCCAGATCAATCAGACTTTCTGCTGTTTCTTGCTCTGCTATGTTGCCCTGTGCGCCGACAATTGAACCGCCACTGGCTCTTATACTCTCGACAGCGGAGTCAAGCCGCTCGGCATTCCAGTCGCCAGCAACAACACTGGCTCCCTCTGCTGCAAACCGAGTGGCCATCGCAAGTCCCATTCCGGAACCTGCACCTGTGATCACTGCAATTTTTCCCTGAAGTCGCATCATTGCCTCCATGAGTAGGTTTTGTAGCTCCTACCGCAAAGATCATAGGAGCAAGTTTGTTTCACCTTATGTACTAAGTATGAATAATCTTATCGCATAATCCAGAATCGGGGAAATCAGCCCTACCACCTATTCCCTAAATATCGCCCCGACGCTCAAGCCTAAGTGGATACGGCGGATGGTTTCGCCCAGCAAGGGAGCGACGCTCAGTTGCGTTAATTTACCGCCAAGTCTGTCACGAACATCAGGCATAATGGGCAAGGTGTTGGTGACGATAACCTGATCGATCGGCGCTGCCGCCAGACGATCAGCGGCAGGTTCGGAGAACACGGCATGTGTGGTCAAGGCAATGATATCCTGCGCGCCCTTGTCCTTTAGAAATGTGGCGGCATTGCAGATAGTGCCCGCCGTGTCGATTTCGTCATCCACCAAAAAACACCTGCGTCCCGATGCCTCGCCAATAAGATGGTGAGATCTTCGTGTGGTCCCCTTCCAGAGACCGACGTTTTTCGATGATCGCCAGGGGGAGATCCAACTCTTCGGCGAAATGGCGAGCCCGACGCACGCCCCCGATATCCGGCGAAACCATCACTGCATTTTTATGCAGATCGTGCAGACGGATATAGTCCGTAAGCAGATAACGGGCAGTGAGTTCATCAGTGGGGATAGTGAAAAAGCCCTGGATCTGGCCAGCGTGCAGATCAACGGTCAGGAAACGATCCGCCCCGGCCACGGAGATCAGATCGGCCAGCAGGCGAGCCGTGATGGGCACGCGCGGCTGGTCCTTTTTATCGGTGCGACCGTAGGCGTAATAGGGCACAACGGCTGTGATACGCCCGGCGCTGTCCCGGCGCAAAGCGTCGATGGTGATCAGCAGTTCCATCACCATGTCGTTGACAGGCTGCCCAAAGGGTTGGATCAGAAACACATCTTTGCCGCGGATGCTCTGTTCGAGGCGCACGAAGATGTTCTGATTGGCGAATTTCTTGATCGTGATCTCGGTGGGAACAACACGGAGGTAGTCGCAGATTTCGGTGGAGAGGGCAGGGTTGCTTGTGCCGCTGATAATCTCAATTTCGCCATAAAGTCCTTCAGACACGATGATTTCTCCGGTGATCAGCTATGGTTGACAAGTCTACGGGCGGCGGTGTAGGGGTCTACCCGACGAGCCGCCACATCTTGAATGGTCTGGTTGATGGTGTCGGATCCGACAGCATCCAGCAATTGTTCAAGCAAATAGTCGCGCAGGATCATACGCAGTGCGGTGGCGGCCCGGAACTGTTCTCGCAGATTCAGGTTGCCGCTTTGCTCCAGATAGAGGCGATGTGATTCCACTGCATCGACCAGTTCGACAATGCCCCTCTGTTGGGTGGCGACGGTCGTGATGATGGGTGGCGTCCACGCTTGTTGGTCGGGCAAGTTCTCTGGCAGTTCCACGGGCAGCAAGCGTCCGTGGTGCATAATGCGATGTTTGTCGGGGACGCCCAGATGGAGCATCATCTTCAGGGCCATGATCGTGCGGTCGGCGCCATCCCGATCCGCTTTGTTGACGGCAAAGATATCGGCGATCTCCAGAATCCCGGCCTTGATGGCCTGCACCTCGTCGCCCAGACCGGGCGCCTCCACCACCACCGTCGTGTGGGCGGTGCCGACTATCTCGACCTCGCTCTGTCCGACCCCGACCGTTTCGATGATCACCCGCTCAAAGCCGGCGGCGTCCAGCAGCATGACGACATCGGCGGTGGTTTGCGCCAATCCGCCCAGACTGCCGCGCGTGGCCATCGAGCGGATAAAGACGCCGGGGTCGCCTGCCAGGTCACGCATCCGCACACGGTCGCCAAGCAATGCCCCGCCGCTGAAGGGACTGGTGGGGTCTACACCGATAATGCCGACGGTGAATCCCCGCTGCCGGTATTCGCCCGCAAGGCCATTAACCAGCGTGGATTTGCCGGTGCCGGGCGATCCTGTGATGCCCAGGATGTGGGCGGAGCCAGCACGAGGGTAGAGTGCAGCCAGCAAAGGTTGGGCGAAATCCGTGTTGTTCTCGATATGGGTGATGGCGCGGGCCAGGGCGCGGCGATTGCCACCGACCAGAGCCGTAACCATGTCATCGACAGTGTTGAAAGCTATTGACGACATCTATACCGATTCGCCCACTTCGGCATTGACGAAGGCGATGATATCCTGGGTCGATGTGCCCGGCCCAAAGATGCCCCTGACTCCCATTTCGTTCAGCACAGCAATGTCCTGATCGGGGATAATGCCGCCCAGCAGGACGATAACATCTCCCATATCGACCATTTCCAACGCTTCGATCACCTTGGGAACCAGTGCCAGGTGTGCGCCGGAAAGAATGGAAAGTCCGACCACATCGACATCCTCCTGCAATGCGGCTTCGGCGATCATGTCTGGCGTTTGGCGGATGCCGGTGTAGATGACCTCGAAACCGGCGTCGCGCAAAGCGCGGGCGACGACTTTTGCGCCTCGATCATGGCCATCGAGGCCCGGTTTGGCGACAAGCACTCGGATTTTACGGTCTGGCATGGATAGGGTTCCCTCGTTGGGGTGAAAATATTGTCGTGATCAAAGATTAAGGAATCAAGTAGACTACTGAAATATGGCGCCATACTCACACGATTTCAGCCTTAATCATTAATGGTCTATCAATTGATTATCGATCAAAAATACACCGGCTCGTGGTAATCGCCAAAAACTTCGCGGAAGACATCGGTGATCTCGCCCAACGTGGCATAGGCGCGCACCGCTTCGATGATCGGCGGCATCAGATTCTCGTCGCCGCGGGCGTAATCGGCAAGTTCGGCCAGGGTTTTCTGAACCCGACCGTTGTCTCGCTCCGCCCGTAAGCGGTTCAGTCGGATCGCCTGGCGCTCATAGCCATCGGGGTCCATCGCCAAAATCGGGATTTCGATGGGTTCGTCGCTGACGTAATCGTTGACGCCGACGATGGTGCGTTGCCCTGTGTCGATTTCGTATTGGTAGCGGTAGGCGGCATCGGCGATTTCTCGCTGGAAAAAGCCCGCCTCGATGGCCGGGACCACGCCGCCATACGCTTCGATCTGCCGGAAGTAGTCGTTGGCCTGCTCCTCCATCTGGTCGGTCAGTTGCTCCAGATAAAAGGAGCCTGCCAGCGGATCGATGGTGTTGGTCACGCCCGATTCATGAGCGATAATCTGCTGGGTGCGCAGGGCGATGGTGACTGCCTTCTCGCTGGGCAACGCCAGGGCTTCATCCATGCTGTTGGTGTGCAGACTCTGTGTGCCGCCCAGCACCGCCGCCAGCGCCTGGATGGCGACGCGCACGATGTTGTTTTCGGGCTGTTGGGCGGTAAGGGATGCGCCAGCTGTCTGGGCATGGGTGCGCAGAAGCCAGGATCGGGGATCTTTGGCGTCGTATTTGTCCCGAATCGCTCTGGCCCAGATGCGGCGGGCCGCCCGGTATTTGGCGATCTCCTCAAATAAATCGTTGTGGGCATTGAAGAAGAAGGAAAGCCTTGGAGCAAACTCGTCGATGTCCAGCCCCCGCTCAAGCGCTGCATCCACATAAGCGAAACCATCGGCCAGGGTGAAAGCCAATTCCTGCACGGCGGTCGCCCCAGCCTCGCGAATGTGATAACCGCTGATGCTGATCGTGTTCCACAAGGGCAGCTCGGCGGAACCGAACTCGATGGTGTCCGCCACCAAACGCATCGACGGCGCTGGCGGGAACAGAAATTCCTTCTGGGCGATGTATTCTTTGAGGATGTCGTTTTGGATCGTGCCTCGCAACTGCTCCCGCGTGTAGCCTTGGTTCTCCGCCGCCACGATGTACATGGCCCAGAGCATGGCCGCAGGGGAATTAATCGTCATGCTGGTGCTGACTTCGCCCAGGGGAATGCCATCAAACAGGATTTCCATGTCGGCCAGGGAGGAGACAGCCACACCGCATCTGCCGAATTCTCCCAGCGCTTCGGGGGCGTCGCTGTCGTAGCCGTACAGCGTGGGCATGTCGAAGGCGACGGAAAGGCCCATGTTGCCGTGCTCAAGCAGATATTTGTAGCGCTGATTGGTTTCTTCGGCGGAGCCGAAACCCGAAAACATGCGCATCGTCCACAGCCTGCCCCGATACATGGTGCTGTGCACGCCCCGAGTGTAGGGAAATTCCCCCGGCATCCCCAAATCCCGCCCATAATCCAGGTCAGCGATGTCGAGCGGCGTATAGACGCGCCGCACGGGAACGGAGGAAGTGGTGATAAATGTCTGTCTGCGCTCTGGACGCTGCTCAAGGGTGTGCTTGAGGGTCGTCTCTACCCAACGATCCACGTCCTGGCGAAGTGTTTGCAGTTGTCCTTCGTCGAACAAGGGCATGGGGGCCTCCGCATTTGTTTACCGGTGAACACCCCGGAACGGCTTGCTCAGACCTGTTGATCCGGCTCGACCAGCTCGCCTTCTACGACCTTGGCGGTCGCCTCGACCGGGTCGGGCTTAGCAGCCGGGTTGGCCCACTTACTGGTTTCATCAACCTTTTCGGTCTGCTCGACCGGGATCGGTGCAGTTACAGGTTTGGGCGCGGGTTCCGGAGGCTTGGTCGGTGGCGTCACCGGTGGCGGGGGCACATAGACTGGTTGAGGTGCAGACTCGTTGGGGTACGCACCACACTGGGGACAGCGTTTCCAGTCGGGATCAAGCAACTGGCCGCAGCGCTGACAGGGCTGGCGCAGTTCTTTCTCGCAGTAAGGACAGAACTGCCATTCGCCGTTGACGGGGCGTCCGCATTTGGGGCAGGCGGGCGCTTGCTCGATCTCTCTCAGCAGCGCCTCTTCTTCCAGGGCCCGGTCGTATTGCTCAGCCAGGGTGTGCTTGGGCCGCAGAAGCAGATACAGCAAAATGCCGATGACATTGAAAATGGCGACAAGTATCGCTGCAAGGATAGCGGCGAAGAAGTCGGACGATCGCGAGCGAATATCGCGCCAGGTCCATACGATCAGACCGACCCAAAAGGCGACCAAGAGACCGCCGAGAATAGCGACGCCCCATTCGAGGCCAACGCCGATAAGATTTGCGATTTGTTCAGGCATGAAGGTGAATGCTCCGTGCAATGTTGCGAAACAACATCAAAAAAGTTCAAGGCCACACACATGGTGCGGCCCTGAATGATAGCATAAGCTCCTTGTTACATGGAAACCTATTCTGCCGCCGTTAACTCCCTCCGTAGCACCTTGCCAACGGTGCTCTTGGGCAGTTCGGTGCGGAATTCCACGTACTTGGGCACTTTGTAGGCCGCTAACTGCTCTTTGCAGTAGGCTCGCAATTCATCTTTCGTCAACGACTGGCCTGGTTCCAGCACGACCCAGGCCTTGACTGCCTCGGTGGTTTGCGGATCAGGCACGCCGGCAACGCCCACCTCAGCTACAGCAGGATGGCTGGCGATGACTTCTTCGACCTCACGCGGCCATACCTGGAAGCCGCTGGGCTTGATTACATCCTTTTTGCGGTCAACGATGAACAGGTAGCCATCTTCATCCAGATAACCCAGATCACCGGTGTACAGCCAGCCATCTCGCAAAATCTCGACTGTCGCCTCCGGTCGGTTCCAGTATTCCAACATCAACTGATCGGCCTGGATGAGTATCTCCCCCACTTCACCGCTGGGCATCTCATCCTGCGCCAGTTCACCATCGACAATTCGGACTACGACGTCGGATACGGGCATACCCACTGAACCGACCTTGTATTCGCCGTCGACCGGCGTGCAGACAATCGCCATTGTGGACTCGGTGAGGGCGTAGCCCTCGACAATGCGAGAACCGGTCAGCGCTTCAAAACGCTCTTTGGTGTCTTGCAGCAGCGCCGAAGCGCCCGAAATGCACAGTTTGATCGAGGAGAGATCGGCATCGCTGGATTTCACCTTGGGGTGGTTGAGGAGGGCGTTGTAAAAAGTGGGGACGCCAGGAACAAAGGTGGCTTTGGTTTTTTCGATGGTGTCAATGACATCATCCAGATCGCGGGGATTGGGAACCAGGGCCATCATACTGCGACCGACTATGGCTACGGGCTGCACGCCGGCTGCGGCGAATACGTGGAACAAAGGCAAACTGGTGAGAAAAACTTCATCCCATTCGCCAATTGCGTTCTTGAACCATTCCATGACCTGCATGCCAGACATCACCAGGCTTTCGTGGGAGCTGAGCGCAGCCTTGGCCAGACCGGTCGTGCCTCCGGTGAACAGGATCAGGGCCGGGTCACTCCCTTGGGGCTTGTCGACAGGTGGCGGCACATGGGCATAGGCCTTCATCAGATCCTTGAATTTATAATCCCCCTTCTGCAGAGAGATCCGATGTCCTTCCTGCCCTTCCTTAAACACGGTAAATAGCCAGCGTAGTTTGGTGGGAAGGTAATCCTTGATGTTGGCGGCGATAACGCGTTTGACAGGCGTCTTGGCCTGGAGTTCCTTGACCTTGTCGTAGAACATGGTCATAACCACCAGTGTGTCTGCATCACATTCATTGAGCATGTGTTCCAGCTCTCGCCCGGTGTAAAGCGGATTGATGGAAGCGACGATGGCGCCCGCCTTCCAGATGCCCAGTTCGGCGATAACATATTGCGGGCTGTTGGGCATCATAATCGCCACCCGCTCTCCCTTGTTTACACCCAGGCTCGCAAGGGCCGCGGCAAAAGCATCGCTTTGGCGCACCAGTTCACCGTAGGAGATGACCGTCCCTTTGAACCAAAGGGCGGGATGGTCGGGTCGAAGGCTGGCGGTTTCGTGCACGACATCCACCAGGGTTTTGGAGGGATACGGCTTTAGGGAAGCGCGTATTCCTGCGTCGTAATGTTCGATCCAGGGTTTTTGTGTCATTGGTCTCCTCCCACAAACAAGAAAATGTAAACGAGTAATGGCTTTATTCTAACAGGCATCACAATTTCTGCCCATTCGCTGGTCGAGCAAGGTTTGTCTCAATCACCCAGGCAGACACCCACATCGCGAGCGGTTTTGACCCAGGGATGGTCGAAGGGCACAATTTTGCGCTTACCAGCCACATCAGCCAAAGGTACGGGCTTCGTTCCTTCACCGCGCGCGGCAACCATCACGCCGAAGATGCCCTCTTCGATATAGCCGGCGCAGGCTGTGCCCAAACGCGTCGCCAATAAACGGTCCGGCGCAGAAGGCGTGCCGCCGCGTTGTACGTGTCCTAAAATCGTCAAACGCGATTCCAGGCCGGTGTATTCTTCCAGTTGTTGCGCCAGATGCAGCGTGCTGCCCGCGTGACTGGCCCGCAACGTCGCCAACTCAGCTTTGGCCCGTGCCGTTTCTTTTTTGTCATCTGCGTTTTCTAATGTCGCTTGCGCCAGCGCAATTGCATTCGCCTTTTCAAGCGACATTGCGCCTTCGGCCACGGCCACGATGCTGAACCGCCGTCCGCCACGGCTGCGCCTGCGGATAGCCTCCGCTACGATCCCAACATCATAGGGGATCTCAGGGATAAGGATCACATCGGCCCCACCGGCAATGCCGGACCCCAGCGCCAACCAGCCCGCCCGATGTCCCATGATCTCGACCACAATGATGCGGTGATGGCTATGGGCGGTGCTATGCAAACGATCGATGGCCTCTGTGGCAATGCCCAGGGCGGTGTCAAAACCGAAGGTGACATCGGTCATAGCCACATCATTATCGATTGTTTTGGGTAGTGTGATGATATTCAGACCCTTTTTGGCCAACTTTAGGGCATTCTTCTGCGTCCCGCCACCGCCCAGGCAGACCAGCGCGTCGAGATGATGGTTTTGATAGTTGGCGACAATGACGTCCGTCATATCCATCACCCGATCACCGATGAGCATACGGTGAGGCTTGTCGCGGCTTGTGCCCAGGATGGTGCCGCCCACCGTGAGGATGCCTGAGAGCAGATCGCTATCCAGGCGCAGCAGACGGTTTTCCATCAGGCCGCGAAATCCGTCACGGATGCCGATGACCTGCATATCGTACTGACCCATAGCGGCTTTGCCTATGCCGCGAATCGCCGCGTTCAAACCAGGGCTATCGCCGCCAGACGTGAGAATACCAATGCTTTTAGACATACAAAAAACCTCCGGGATCAAACAGATAGGGGGAACAGGTTATTTTCGATTATGTGTGGATGCAGTTCGTAAAACGTGAAACGTGATTTTGTCCCGATGGATGATTCATCACGTTTTACGTTTCACGCCTCAGATGGTACACAACTGCGGACTTTTTTACCAACCTGGCTGCATCAATCTTCAGCAGGACAATGTGATCACATCGCGCAGCATGGCCGCAGCAGTAGGGGTTGGATTACCTTCGTCGCTTTTGAGGTAGATGTCTTCGTAGATGTCCGTATAAAAGATGATGCCCATTTCCCAGTTGGCGATGCCGCCCAGAAAGCTGGATTGGGGAACCTGGCGGGGTTGCACAGTCAGGCGATAGCCCTCATCCGACCGCTCGGCAGTAGCGACCAATTTGATCACTCGGCCATTTTCTTGGGTCTCGACCAGGTCTCGCTGGTCCAGACCGGTCATGCCCTCGACTGCCACATCGGCCAGCGTAGCTGGATAACCCAGCACGGCGTTGGCGATGATCACCAATTTGTTGGCGGTGTCCCAACCCTCCACATCGAGCGATGGATTGGTTTCCGCCAGGCCACGGCGTTGGGCTTCGGCCAGCGCTGCCTCGTAGGTGTCGCCGGTAGCCATGCGCGAGAGGATGTAGTTGCTGGTGGAATTGAAGATGCCCTCGATCTTGTGGATGGTGGCGCCTACCAGGTCGCGCTGGCCCACATTGAGTACGGGCAGGCCGCCGCAGACCGTGGCGCTGAAGGCCAATCCGGCCTGGTTTTTGCGAGCGAGTTCGTGCAGGCCGGTGTAGTCGAGCACCAGTGGCGCTTTGTTGGCGGCGACCACGGATCGACCTCGTTGCAGAGCGGCCCGCACACAACTCAATGCCGGTTCGCCATCTTGTAGATTCACCGGAGATGCTTCCAGCAGGCAGTCGTAGTCGGCTGTTCGGGCCAACGCCAAAGCGTCGGGCACAGGATCGCCGTCCGGGAAAGAGCGAACGCTGTTTCCTGCCAGTTTATGGTCGAGCAATGCAGCCAGATCGAGCCCGGCAGGCTGGTGGCTCGCCCCACCGCTGTCCGCCACCCCCACCACGCGCAGCTCAACGCCATAACGCTCGGCCAGGATAGTTGCCTTATCGAGCAGAATGCGGGCGAAGTGCTGGTGCACGGAACCAAAACCGATGAGGATGAGACGAATTGCATTTGTGGAATCAGTATTCACTGTCTACTCTCCTCTGAAACTTGGATGATGTGTATTCAGCCGATCACTCAGGGCGCGGCCCATCTTCTACCAAACGCTTGCCCATGCTTACCACCTCGTCCATGCGGTAGCCGAGACTCTGGTAAAAAGCGATAACTGCCGTGTTGCCGGTGCGGACTTGGAGATTGATTTTGGGGCTGCCCAGCGCCCGGATTTTCACTTCCACCGCTTCCATCATCTCCCGCCCGAGCCCCCGTCTTTGGCGGCTGGGGTCCACTGCCAGGTAATTGATCCAGCCCCGATGTCCTTCGTAGCCGCCCATCACGCTGGCGACGATCTCGCCGCCGATTTCGCCCACCAAAAACAGTTCCGGGTCCACCTGCATCTTGCGCTCGATGTCCAGTTTGGGGTTGTTCCAGGGGCGGGTGAGGTCACAGCGCTGCCAGAGGGCAATCACAGCGGTCTCGTCAGCAGGTTGGTAGGGGCGGATGGCTAGTTGAGGCATGAGGTCGTTGGGGGTGGAGTACAAAGGTTGATGATCAAAGATGAAAACGAGAAACGTGAAACGTGATATCGGCTAGTCGAATTCGTTTCACGTCTTCACGTTTTACGAAGTGCTGTTGTCCTCAATATCCAATACCTTCATCACTGCAATCTCATCGCAGGCATGGAATTTGGGGCAGTACACGCATTCGCCCCAGATTTTGGGGCTGATCGACCAGCGGTCAACGCGGTGGAAGCCCTGGCGGTAAAAGAAATCGGGCGCTAACGTCAGCGCGCAAATCTGGCGGACGTCTCCCGCCCGCGCCATTTCGGCGAGATGATCGACCAACAGGCCGCCCAGCCCTTTGCCATGTTGGTCGGGATGGATGGCCAGCGAGCGGATTTCCACCAAAGTGGGGCTGAGGTAGGCGAGGTATCCACACCCGACCACCTGGTTCTGGTCGTCGACCACCTGATTCTGGTCGCCGACTTGTCCTTGGTTGCCGACCTGTCCTTGGTCGACAATCACCAAAAAATTCCCCAGCGCCAGCCGCACCTGTTCGGGTGTGCGGCGCAGCATCAGGTTCTGGTCTGCGAAATAATTGACCAGATCGCAGATCGGCTGAATATCAGCCTCAGTGGCGGGGCGGATGTGCATGGTGTAGGGGCGACTGCCAGTCGCCCGTTAAGGTCGGTAGGGGCGAGACTTGCCCTCGCCCGCGCAGGGCGACCGCAAGGGTACGCCCCGGCACCGATCAATCCTGGTTCTTACCCGACCTGGGTCAACACCCCGGCCAACCGCTCGATGGCGATATCCACTTCGGCGGGCGTGATCACCAACGGCGGGACGATGCGCAACACGTCGGCGCCAGCGTTGAGTAGCAGCAGACCGTTTCCGTAGCCAGCCTGCACGATGGGCGCGGCGGGCATGTCGAGTTGCACGCCCAGCATCAGGCCACGTCCCCGTACTTGTTTGATATGCGGGCTGTTGAGTTCTTCCAAACGCTCCTTGAAATACGCTCCGGTCGCTTCCACATGGGCAAGGAAGGCGGGATCACTGACGCGGCGCACGACCACTTCGGCCACTGCCGTGACAAAGGGACCGCCAGCGAAAGTCGTGCCGTGATCGCCGGGATGGATGACCTCGGCCACGCGCTCGGTGACCAGCACCGCGCCGATGGGCAGGCCATTGGCCAGGGGTTTGGCCGCACAGAGGATATCGGGCATGACAGCGTACGGCTCGTGGGCCCAGAACGTACCTGTGCGCCCCACGCCGCACTGCACCTCATCGAAGATGAGCAACGCGTCATGTTTGTGCGTGAGTTCGCGTAGCGCCACCATGAATTCGCTGCTGGCGGGATAGATGCCGCCTTCGCCCTGCACCGGTTCCAGGATCACGGCGCAAACGCTGTCGTCGATGACTTCGGCAGCACTGGCGGGATCATTGAACTCGCCCAGACGCGTGCCCGGCATCAGGGGGCGGAAGGGATCCTGGTACTTGGGACGGGGGGTGGCGGCCAATGCCCCCATGGTGCGACCATGAAAGGCGCCGCTAAAGGAGACGATGTTTGTCTTGCCTTCGCCGTGGTGCTCGCGAGCATATTTACGGGCAAATTTGAAGGCCGCTTCGTTGCTCTCGGTTCCGCTGTTCTGGAAGTGCACGCGGTCGGCAAATGGCGTGGCCTCGACCAGGTCGGCGGCGAACCGAGCCATCGGCACGGAGTGATAGAGGTTGGAATAATGCAGAGGCTTGGTGGCGGCAGCAGCAATGGCCGCCACGATCTCCGGGTCCTGATAGCCAAGCGCGCTGACGGCGATGCCCGCTACAAGGTCCAGGTATTCGTTGCCATCGGTATCCTGCAACCAGACGCCCTGGCCGGTTCCCAGAACGAAAGGCGGGCGATTGTAGGCCTGCACAAGGTATTGTTGTTCAAGTTGGATGGTGGGATTCATGGGATTTCGTGTAATGATCCTGAACGGAATGTAAAAGGAGAACGTGTAAGCGTGTCAGAAAGAGGGGCCAGGTGCATGTTCATCTAGTCATTGCGCACAACCACAGTCCCTTCACCCAGGCTATAGTTTTCGAGATTGGTGATCAGCGCAGCGGGAACGCCGGCATTGACGGCTGATACCGCCGAACGCACTTTCGGAATCATGCCGCCAGTGATGAATTGGCCAAAGATCAGGTCTTCGATCTGGCTAGCCTCGAGGACAGCGCATGGGGCGGCCAGCAATCTGCACGCCGGGCACGTTGGTGACGAATACCAGGCGCGTGGCCTGCAGGGCGACCGCCATAGCCTCGGCAACGTGATCGGCATTGACATTGTAGCTTGCACCATCGCGTCCCAGGCTGATGGGAGAAATGACCGGAACCATATTGGCATCCAGCAGGGGCTTAAGTTTATGGACATACACTGCCGTGATTTTGCCAACCCGACCAATATCCTTGCCTCCGATCATATACCTTTCCACCCGGATCAATCCCAGATCAATGCCATTCAGGCCAATGGCGTCGATGCCGCCATTCACGAGCCAACGCACAATCCGTAAATTGGCGATGCCATTAAGCGCCATCTTCACCAGGCGGATTGATTGTTCGCTGGTGACGCGCAGACCCTCCACGTAATCGAAGGGGACGCCAAGTTCATCGTGCAGTTGGACGATCTCATGCCCACCGCCATGCACGATAACGGGAAACACGCCGTCCTTGCGAATCGTGGAGATCGTGTCTACCATCGCCGCCAAAAACGCTCGATCGTCTATCTGGTTGCCACCGATTTTGATGACATGAATCGGGTGAGGAGAAAATTGTTCTGTCATGGTTCAAGTGTCGTGTTTTGGGTCTGGCGTGTCAAGTTGATGGTTGGGTGCTAATTGCGGTTCTTCAGGATTTCGTGTGGTTCTGACACGTGACACGTGTTAGCGTGAAACGTGAGGACGTGAAACGTGATGTCGCATTGCTGGGTGATTTTTCCTGATTCTAAGATGTTCTGTGGTTTGCGCTGCAACTCATGAATGAATTCATAAGCTGCTACAAAAAACGTGTTGAAACACGTTACGCAAGCGTCGTTTTGAACCTGCTTCAGCCGGTTTTGCTTAGCAGCCGACGATTTCAATCGGCGGTTGGGAGCGGACCACAGAAATTGTCAGAACCTGGATTTTTCACATTTTACGTTTCACGAATCTGATCATCCTCTACAACAGCCCAGCCGTTTCATCCAGGCCAAACATGAGATTCATATTCTGCATAGCCTGGCCGCTGGCTCCTTTGAGCAAATTATCTTCGCTGACAGTTACAATCCACTGGCCGGGCCGGGGCAATGGCGTCAGGGCGATGGCGCAACGGTTGGTGTTAACCGTGTGGTGGAGTGTAGCTAGCTGACCGGGCGGCAAGAGGTGGATAAATGGTTCGTCCTTGTACAATTGCGTATAGATTTCGCGCACCTCCTTCTCCGATAGAGCTGGATCAACCTGGATGTAGATGGTGGAGAGGATGCCGCGGTTGACCGGGAGCAGGTGAGGCGAGAAGGTGATTTCGATACCGCCCGACAAATGCGGCCCCAGGATCAATTCCATTTCGGCGATGTGGCGGTGGGCGTAGCCGATGCTGTACGGACTGAAGTTCTCGTTGACTTCGACAAAATGGCTGCCCAAGCGAAGCTTGCGCCCAGCACCCGACACGCCCGATTTGGAATCAGCAATGATCCTCGGACCCAGGACGCCCGCTTTTGCCAAGGGCCAGAGTCCGAGATTGACCGAGGTCGGATAACAGCCGGGGTTGGCCACAAGTTCCGCATCGGCAATCTGCGCCCGATTGACTTCGCAGAGGCCGTACACTGTCTGGCTTAGCAGGTTGGCCTGGGTGTGGGGATTGCCGTACCAGCGCTCGTAGAGATCGGGGGTAGGGAGCCGGTAGTCGGCGGAGAGATCGATGGCTCGGGCGCCGGCCGCGCGCACTTGCGCCACGGCCTCCATCGATGCAGTGTGCGGCAGGCACAAAAAGACAACATCCGCCTGGCCCAGTGGCGCATGTTCCTGTTTGATGAGCGGTGTATCGTCGGGCGTGGGATAAAGATCGCTCAACCTCTGTCCCGCCGACGATTCCGATGTCGCCCAGGCGATCTCAGCCTGGGGATGGCGATGCAACAGCTTGATAAGTTCGTAACCGGTATAGCCAGTGGCGCCGATGATGCCGACTTGTAGATTCATAATTCAGAAGGTGAATGAAACTGCCGCGATTTTCCAATAAAAAAGCCCTCCGACTGGAGAGCCTGGTTGGGGATATCGTTTTCGATGTGTGCCCGCGCCAAAGGTCCAGGCCGGTTAGGCCGGTTGCAAGGAAAAGCGCCTGGGACGAAGTGCAATCAGTAGCTGCATAATGAGGGCAAGAATAGCATGGGGGGGTGTCTTTGTCAAAACCATTTGCGTGAGGACTACCGGCCGGTCGCATCTACAGGAATGATGATCAAAATGTGTCGTGTTGTGAAGCAATCACCGTTTTTCCTCGCAAGCTGAATTGTGGTATGCTCGCTCACATTAAGTAGGTTAACATTTTTCGTATACCGATAAGAGGTGAAACGTGGAAATTCCTTCAACAGCAGACGTCATCATCATTGGTGGTGGTATCATCGGAGCCAGTACAGCTTATCATCTTGCACGGATGGGTGCAGGCAAGGTGGTGTTACTTGAACGCAAGCATCTCAGCGCCGGCGCCACCGGTATGAGCAGCGGTCTGGTGCGCATGCACTACGACAATCCCATCGAAGCTACATTTGCGCATAAAAGCTTCGACACGTTTCGCTACTTTGATGAAATTATAGGCGGCGACTGCGGTTTTGTCAGCACCGGCTTTGTGCGCACTGTCAAGCCCCAAAATCTGGACAACCTCAAGGCCAACGTCGCCATGATGCAGGAGATTGGCATCGACACGCGCCTGATCACGGGGGATGAGATAAAGGACATGGCCCCGTACGTAGTGACTGACGATATCTCTATCGCTGCCTACGAGCCCCTTTCTGGCTACGCCGACCCCTATCTCACCACCATGGGGCTGGCTCAGGCCGCCCGCCGCTATGGTGCGCAGATCGCCCAAGGTGTTGAGGTGACTGGCATTGATCTGGAGGGAGGCCGCGTGCGTGGGGTGCAAACTTCCGCAGGACCTATCGCCGCACCGGTGGTTGTCAATGCCGCTGGACCCTGGGGTGCGCTGGTCGCGGCGATGATCGGCATCGACCTGCAAATTACACCGGCCCTCCATCAAGCAACGATCCTGGAAACGCCTCCATCAATTCCTCAGCCTCATCTGACGATTATCGACCGCGTGAATGCCGTGTATATGCGCCCGGAAACGGGAGGACTCACGCTCTCGGGAACGTCGGGTGGCCAGCATAATCGGGTCATCGATGCCAGTGAGCTGGACAGTTTCAGCGAAGCGCCCATGCAGGATATCCAGTTTATGGCGCTTGAACGGCTCTGTAACCGTATTCCCGACATGGAAACGGCTTCCGTGCGTAAAGGGCACATCGGCGTTGAGGGTTACACGCTGGATGGCCATGCTCTGATGGGGCCCGCGCCTGGCATCGATGGCTTCTTGTTCGCCACCGGTCTGAGCGGGCACGGCTTTAAGGAAGGACCTGCAGTCGGACAGACAATGGCAGAATTGGTGATGAATGGCCACACCGATGTGGTTGATATTACACCACTGCGGATCACGCGCTATGCAGAAGGTCAACCCTATCGAAGCCCTAATGCCTATCAATAAGTAGGCGTTCGTGCCGACAAGCCAGCACCACGGCAGATAGATAGCGCATTCTAATTTCGTGCCCGACCACCCGACTGATTTCCCGCCTGTTCGATTGACCTGCGGTATTCTCGCGCGCAACGTCGCAGACCACATCGGCGACTGCGTTCGTTCGTGCAGCTTCGCCGATGACGTCTTCGTCTTTGACACATCGAGCACAGACAGCACGGTGGAGATCGCCATCGCTGCTGGAGCGCGGGTAATCGACACGCCTTTCGCTAATTTCTCGCAGGCTCGCAACTTCGCGCTTCGCGCGCTGGACAGCGAGTGGGTGTTTTTCGTCGATGCTGATGAGCGGGTGACGCCGGAGCTGGCACAAGAGGTCGGGGAAGTGATCCAGCGGTCGGACATTGATGGCTGGTGGGTTCCACGCTACAACCACATCGTCGGGCATGTGATGCGCGGGGGTGGCTGGTATCCCGACCACCAGCTTCGCCTCCTGCGCCGCGCCAAAGCAATGTACGACGAAGCGCGGGAAGTGCACGAGGTCGCCATCATCGACGGAACGGAAGGCTACCTCACTGAGCATTTGATCCACTATAACTATGACACCTGGGATCAGTTCAACGATAAACAACGCCGCTACACCGCATTCGAAGCCCAGACCCTGCTGAGCGATGGCGTTCGGGCGCATCCTCGCCATCTGCTTACCCGACCCCTACAAGCCTTCTGGCGACGCTTTGTCACCTGGAAGGGCTACCGCGATGGCGCACACGGCCTGCGCCTGTGCGCCATCATGGCGAAATATGAATTCTTGAAGTACTGGTGGATGTTGAAGGGTTCGTAGGGTGCGACCCTTTCAGTCGCCCTCTACAAATGAACACCAAGTCTCCGCAGGATTTCCGGGAAACCCCGATGTACGAGGTCTTCGATAATCACCGCCGTTTTGTCGTACTCGATTTGCGCCATGCCGTACGGGTCCTCGACATCGGCGTGTTCTTTCGCCATTTCAGTGAGGAGAAAGGTCTTGCGCAGCGCTTGCGGCCAATTCATGAAGATGCTGCGCCGCTGTGATTCTTCCATCACCAGAATCAGATCGGCATTCTGCATCAATTGAAAATTCAGTTGTTTGCCCCTGTGGTCCGTGATATTCAGGCCTCGCTCCGCCATGGCGTTCACTGAACCCTGGCTGGCGCGTCCTCCGACCACAGCGTAAACCCCAGCCGAATCGACCGACACTTGTTCGCGCAATCCAGCCTGCTCAATCTCGCGTTGCAGCAACGCTTTCGCCATTGGCGTGCGGCAGACATTTCCGGTGCAGACTACAAGAACTCGTTTCATGGTGTATAAAATCTGGCCCGTCGGAACAATTTCGACGGGCCAGGGGGATAGTAAAAGGGTATGTTACGTCGTTTTTATCCCACTTCAGGTTGCAGCAGACCGTAGTCGTCGTCCCGACGTCGGTAGACCACATTGATTGTGCCTGTATCAGCATTCAAGAAAACATAGAAATCGTGTCCCAGAAGTTCCATTAGTTCGACGGCCTCTTCAGCACTCATTGGCTGCACTTCGAAGCGCTTTACGCGGGCGATGCTGCCACTTTCGGTTACATCATCCACAACTGCATCGTCTACTTCTTCGTCCGCCGCTTCCTGTATCGTGCTTATCTGGGCTACTGCCCGCTTGCTGTTGCGAGCGGTCTTCCCCTTGTAACGGGCGATGCGCCGTTCGAGCTTGTCAACGACGGCATCGATGGAGGCGAACATATCGCCTGTGCGTTCTTCGGCCCGCAAGATCGTGCGCGGGCTGAATAATGTCACCTGGGCAATGGCCCGGTCAGAAGCGCTGCGTGTCTGTTCTTCTCGGAGTTCAACTTTTGCTTCGTCGATGTCTGGCAGATACTTATCAAGTTTTCCAATCTTCTTGTCGACGTATTGCTCCAGCCAATCTGTTAATTCTACGTTATACGCCTGAATGTTGAGCTTCATAGGGGCTTCTCCTTTATGAGAATGAATTCCGGCGTGGAAAAAATGGTTAGCCGGGAGATGTGCAGGCCATTCTACGACCCAATATCCAGGTCTGTCAACCAAACTCCGGGATTGCTGGATGTCTGGCGACGGACATGAACACGCCAGCAGCCGAGCCACGGCCTACGACCGCGACAACAACGCGTTCTATATTGACTATGACCCACTGCTTGTTTGGCGATTTTTGGTGAAGAAGTGGCATTGTCACGCTAGCTCCCAAAGACAGTATAGCACGTTTTGGTGGCGATGCCAATGGAAAAAAACGCGATTGCCGCCTGTTTCGGGCTGTTTTATAATGATCTTCATCAGATTGTCCCTACCTACTAACCCCTTCTCCTGAAAGCGATCGCAGCGAGGGGAGGAGAAAACGTTACGACAACTATCACATCACGCATGACTGTTTACCAGTAACGCTTTAATCATGATTATGGGAGGAGCCACAATGAAGCGGTTCGCAAATCGATATTTGTTTCTGGCGGTGGCCTTATTGTTTGCATCGACAGGGATTTTGTATTTCGCAACATTGAGCCAGTATGAATCTGGCCACGTGCATCGCCTTGATGAAGGCGCTCCGGACACCACAGCGGCCGTGCCGGACGTTCTGGCCGAGAACTTGACGCCCAGACCCCAAATGTCAGCGGAACTGAAGGCGGCAATGAGCCTGACGCGTGGCCGAGTGCCCGGGACCAGTGATGTGCCTGACCTGCGCCAGAATTGGTTCTGGGAACAGCGCGCCTATCCCCTTGACACAATTCCAGCCGACGCCAATTTGAAGGCGCTGGAACTCGTGGAGGCAAACGGCATGATAGAAGCAGCTTCCCCTGAGCAATCGTGGCAGAGTTTGGGGCCGAATTCCATCGACCATGGCCTGATTGGGCTTTACAACTGCACGCAGGTGGATTGTGACACCTGGCGAACGAATGTCAGTGGACGCACCAAAGCCATTGTCTTCAATCCGCAGAATCCCAACATCGTCTACATCGCTACAGCCGTGGGCGGCATCTGGAAGAGCACCGACGGTGGGGCCAGTTACACACCGCTCACCAGCGATCAACCCTCGCACGCCTTCCATTCGCTGGCTCTGGATCCCGCCAATCCCAATGTCATCTATGCCGGCACAGGTGAAATCCAGGGTTACTACGGCGTGGGGATGCTCAAATCCAGCAACGGTGGGCAAAGTTGGACGCTGCTGGGCAAGGATATTTTCGAGGGCGTCGCTATCTCCGCCATTGTTGTACATCCGACACAAACCAACACCATTTACGCCGCCACTTCCATCCAGGTTCAGGATGAGGGCAAACAGTTTCCCCCGCGTGGCATCTTTCGTTCCACCAATGGCGGGCAAACGTGGACGACCCTTGCCGCCTGCGATAACTGTTATGGCATCTCCGACCTGATCATCGAGGATAGCAATCCCTCCGTTTTGTATGCGGGCGTGCACGGCCAGGGCGTGCTCAAGAGCACCGATGGCGGCAATAACTGGACCAGCCTCACCAATGGCTTGCCCGACCGCGGCTTCGACAGGGTGGAGCTAGCCAATGGTCGGGGTGCACAAGCCGGCGTGATCTATGCCGGTCTGGATGCCCGCGTTAATTCGGGTGGAAGCGTTGCGCCCTGGGGTTTGATCTACAAATCCAGCGACCACGGCCAGAGCTGGCAATTGCTGCAAAACGCCCCCAATTACTGTAGCTCCCAATGCGGTTACGACAACATCATCGCCGTGCATCCCACCAATGCCAATACGGTCTACATCGGTGGCAACTTCGTTGGTGGTGACCCCTGGGCGGGTGTGGTGCACAAAACCAGCGATGGGGGTCAGAGTTGGCAGGACATGACGCCGGGGACCGCCCAAAACCGCATGGTCCACCCCGACATGCACGCCATTGCCTTCAATCCCGCCAACCCCAACGAGGTCTGGGTCGGGAACGATGGCGGGGTGTTCCGCAGCACCAACGGCGGGCAAACATGGGACCAGCGCAACATCGGTCTTTCGACGCTTCAGTTCATCAACATCGGCATCCATCCCACCAATTCGAACATTGCCTTTGGCGGGTTGCAGGACAACGCCAAGGCAAAGTACGACGGCAGTAAATGGACAGGACTCGATACCGGAGATGGTGGTTACTCTGAGATCGATCCCTTCGATACCAAATACTGGTACAGCACCCGCTACAGCATCCAGGGGAGCGTTGTCCAGTTCCAGCGCAACGACAAAGGAGGCACAGCGCCCCTTTCCGACTGGTTGCAGAAGGTCAATGGCATCGACATCAATGACCGGGTGCTGTTTTACGTACCCTTTGTCATGGACCTTCCTCGCAGGGTGTGTTGTATTTGGGCACGCATCGTCTTTATCGCACCAACAACCGCGGTGATTCCTGGCAGGTGATCAGCGGTGATCTCACGCGGGGCGAGCAATCGCGTGGCCGTATCAGCGCCATCGCCGTCGCCCCCAACGACTCCAACACCATTTACACCGGTTCCTCTGATGGCTTGGTCGCCGTAACACGCAATTCAGGTGGATCCTGGGCTGACGCCACCGGCTCCGCTTTCCCGCAGCGTTTTGTGTCGGACATCGCCGTCAGCAATAGTTCGGCGGATGTGGCATACGTGGTGTTCAACGGTTATAACACGCACACGCCCAGCACACCGGGGCATGTGTTTAAGACCGGTAACGGTGGCCAGTCCTGGCAGAATATCAGCAACAATCTCCCCGACATCCCCCTGTTAAGCGTCGCTCTGGACCCGCGTAATCCCGGCCATGTTTATGTGGGCTCCGACATCGGCGTATTCCGCTCGACCAATGATGGCGGGAGTTGGAGTTTCTACAACCAGGGTCTGGCCACTGTGCCGGTGATGGACCTGGAGTTGAATGACACCACGCGGCAGCTCTGGGCCGGGACCGGTGGCAGAGGCGTCTACCGCATGAATCTGGGAGGTGGCGCGCCCACGCCCACACCAACGACGCCTCCGCTCAACCGTAGGTTGTGGCTCCCCATTATCCTGCGTGATTACGGCAAACCGGCACCTACGCCCACGTTGCCTGCGGCAGGACCCGCGCCGGGCGATTGGGGTGGCGACAAGGCCACATTTGCGGTCACCTCGGACCAGAAAGATGTGTGGAACATCCGCATCAGGGTGCCTGTACCCGGCTGCGATACCTGGGTGTCTCACCCGACCTTCGCCGCCATCAGCCAAAACCAATTCCATTTCGATGTGGATTTGCACGAAAACGGCCAATGGTCCAACCAGGGAACATTCACCTCCCGAACGCAGGCCAACGGCACGGCAACCTTCCAGAATGTTTATTTCGGTACATCCTGCGGTTCGTGGAGCGGGCAGGTGAGTTGGACGGCCGTCTGGCAGGGTGGCGCCCCAGATCCCACTGCCACGCCCACGCCGACAAGACGCCCGCCCACAGCCACGCCATCTGGCACGAATGGCATCCACGGACAGGTGCGTTATCGAAATGTTGGCATCAAGGGCATCACGCTGTGGCTGCGCAAATGCCCCACCAGCGGTGCTTGCGATTTCACAGCCAGTAAGGTGGCGAGCGCAACCACCGACGCCAATGGCTACTACCAGTTCACCGGCGTTCCCACGCTTCCGGCCAACAACGTCTATTACGTCTATTTCCTCAACAGTCCCAACGGCGGCAATCCCGGTGACGATGCCTATCTCTGGCGCTGGTATGGACCAGATATAGCGAGTTATTCTGCCGGGAGCAGCAAGCCCGGTGGGGATTTCGATATCGAGGACATCACGCTCAAGGAACCACGCAGTGACCAGGCTACGCTGCCCGTGACTTTCACATGGGATCCCCGTAGCATGCCTGGCGAACGATACGCCTGGGAGTTGTTTGATCTGGACACCGGGGCCAGCATGTGTTTTAGCAATCCAAACACCAGCACCAGTTTTCAAGTTTCAGACACATATTTCAGAAATACCTGTGGTGGTGCGTATGGCGTCGAGTATGGCTGGTTTGCCTGGATCGTGGATGGCCCCTCCTGGGGTGACAACAACGGCTTTGGCGATTCGTATTATTATGCCGGGATCATCTTTGACAGTGGCAGCCAAGCTACTGCCACCCCGACCCCGACTCTCACGCCAACCACTCGACCGCCTACTGCCACGCCGACGACTGCGCCTGGTTCCAGTATTTCTGGCCGGGTGACAGCCTACAATGCCTCGGCGGGTGGCGTTAATCTGCAATTGCTTCTCTGCGACAACTCTGGTTGTGCCCACATGGACGACACCACCACCGCAGGCAATGGCTCTTACGCTTTCACCGATGTCGATGCACTCGGTGGTTCAGAATGGTACAAAATCCGGTATCTCAACGGCTCCAGTGGTGGTAACAGTCAAAATTCGAACTATCTCGCCTATTGGACAACAGGGAAGATAACCGGCGTCAGCGCCCAATCGAGCGTTAGTAATATCAATTTCGATATTGGAGATGTAAAAATGACTTCGCCTCCACACGAATACGCGGACGATTTGCCCATCAATTTCCAATGGCAGGGGCGTGGCGTCGCCAATGATCGTTATTCCTGGACGATGTCCTATCTTGGCAGTGAGTGGTGCTGGGTTGATCCTCCTGTGACTTCTACTAACTTCACCCTTGATTTGTCGGCGGCATCAGCCTGTGATCTTTTCGCCTTCACACCCTACAATTGGTATATCGTCGTCACTGATACGTCATCCTGGAACGGTGGCTACGGCGAATCGTATTATTACCGCACCTTCACCATCACCGGCGCTCAGGGCGCTCGCGAACGACGCTTGCCCTCTGGAGATGCACCTAATTTGTCGACGGAACCGAAGAATTTGCCACAGGCGCTGATCCCGAACCAGCAACGCTAGATCGGAATGGCAACCCGCCCCCAAAATGAATATCCTCCCATCGAACCTAGACCCCAAAAGCTCCGCCTTCCTTGCTAACGCCGACTATCATCGCTCCCTGGCTGGGGAGTTGCACAAACGCCTGGCGCTGGTGCAAAAAGGGGGGACGACACGCGCCCGTCAGCGCCATGAGGAGCAAGGGAAGCGCTTTGTGCGCGAGCGCATCGACCGGTTGCTGGATCGCGGCAGTCCCTTTTTGGAACTATCGCCACTGGCTGCTTGGGAACTGTACGACAATCAGGCTCCGGGCGCTGGCATTGTCACCGGCATCGGACGGGTTTCAGGCCGGGAGTGTATGATCGTAGCCAATGACGCCACCGTCAAGGGTGGGACTTATTTCCCCATGACGGTGAAGAAACATCTGCGCGCCCAGACGATCGCCCAGGAAAACCGCCTGCCCTGCATCTACCTGGTGGATTCGGGCGGCGCTTATCTGCCCATGCAGGATGAGGTCTTCCCAGATGTGGATGACTTCGGGCGCATTTTCTACAATCAGGCGCAGATGAGCGCCCTGGGCATCCCCCAGATCGCCTGCGTGATGGGGTCGTGCACGGCGGGTGGGGCCTATGTGCCGGCGATGAGCGATGAAGCGATCATCGTCAAGGACACTGGCACGATTTTTCTGGGCGGGCCGCCGCTGGTGAAGGCCGCTACCGGCGAGGAAGTGACGGCGGATGAACTGGGCGGGGCGGATGTTCACACCCGCATCTCCGGCGTGGCGGATCATTTCGCTGTGGACGACGATGATGCTTTGCATCAAGTGCGCGATATCGTGGCGACGCTCAACACAGTCAAGCGTGTCGAGACCGAT
This sequence comes from uncultured Chloroflexia bacterium, assembly GCA_963700615.1. Taxonomy (GTDB): domain Bacteria; phylum Chloroflexota; class Anaerolineae; order J102; family J102; genus DUEF01. The sequence continues at coordinate 40,406 of CAVOYG010000011.1, forward strand.
CTGGCTGCGCCCGAAGATCCGTTGCATGACCCCGAAGAACTCTACGGCGTTCTGCCCCGGTCCTTTCGAGAGAGCTACGATGTGCGCGAGGTCATCGCCCGGCTGGTGGATGGCAGCAAGTTCCGGGAATTCAAGGCGCGTTATGGCGTCACCCTGGTCACCGGATTTGCGCGCATTCACGGCTACCCGGTGGGCATCATCGCCAACAACGGCATCCTGTTCAGCGAGTCGGCCCTGAAAGGGACGCATTTTGTCGAGTTGTGTACAGCACGCAACATCCCCCTGGTCTTTTCTGCAGAACATCACCGGCTTCATGGTCGGGAAAAGCTACGAGGCGGGAGGCATCGCCAAAGATGGGGCCAAGATGGTGCATGCCGTGGCCAACGCCGCCGTGCCCAAACTCACCGTCATCATCGGCGGTTCCTTTGGGGCGGGCAATTATGGCATGTGCGGGCGAGCGTACCAGCCCCGTTTCCTGTGGATGTGGCCCAATGCCCGCATCAGCGTGATGGGCGGGGAGCAGGCGGCCAACGTGCTGGCCACCGTCAAGCAGGATCAACGGGAACGGCGCAGTCAGCCGGTCATGGATGTGCAGGAACTGGCCGCGTTCAAGCAGCCGATCCTGGATAAATACGAAACTGAAGGCAGCCCCTACTACTCAACCGCCCGTTTGTGGGATGACGGCATCATCACGCCGACGGAAACGCGCCGCGTGCTGGGCCTGGCGCTGTCAGTCTGCTACAACGCGCCGACGGTGAAAACGGCGTATGGGGTATTTCGGATGTGAACTAAGTTTCGAGTCGCGTATTCACATCCACACACCATCTATACTATAATTCAGCGTGGCTTGGAGATTCTTCGCTTCGTTCAGACTTGTGCTGTGCTTGCCGAAGCAATAACACTTCCATCATCTTGCGCATGACTGAGAACTAACTCAGTTGATCACCATTTCAGCTCACAATACAGATGCAACTCGCACTTGCTCAACTCCCAAATGACCGACACACCCCCAAGACTGAATATCGATAACCAACAGTGGTATCAGCTTACTGTTGAGAACACCATCCAGCGCCTCCGCACCGATGCCGAACTGGGTCTGACTCAGTCTGAAGCGACCGCGCGGCTGCAACAGTTCGGCCTCAATGAACTGGAAGAGCGAGCAGGCAGGTCGCGCTGGCGAATCCTGTTCGAACAATTCGCCAATATCCTGACCCTGCTCCTGGTCGGGGCGGCGCTGGTTTCTCTGGGATTAGGCGAGCTGGTCGAGGCGGTGGTCATCCTCCTGATCGTCGTACTCAATGGCTTATTGGGATACACCCAGGAATCGCGGGCCGAGCAATCGATGGCTGCTCTCAAGCGCATGGCAGTGCCTATCGTGCGTGTGCGCCGCGATGGCACAGTACAGGAAATCACCGCCCGCGACCTCGTTCCGGGTGATATCGTCCTGCTGGAAACGGGCAATCTTGTGCCCGCCGATGGCCGTGTCATAGCCAACATGAACTTGAGGGTGACGGAAGCGGCGTTGACCGGCGAGTCGGAGCCGGTCGAGAAATCGGCTGACATGGTTTTCGAGAGCGATCGGGCTTTGGGAGATCGTCGCAACATGGTCTACTCAGGCACTGTGGTGGCGTATGGCCACGGCGAAATGATCGTAACCGCCACCGGCATGTCCTCCGAACTGGGTAAGATCGCCGACCTGATCCAATCGGTGGAAGAGGAGCCGACACCTTTGCAGCGCCGTCTGGACCGCCTGGGCAAGTCGCTGGCCCTAGCCGCAATGATCCTGGTAGCCGTCGTCTTCCTGCTGGGCATCCGCGAGGCCGAGACCCGCGAAGATGTGTTCGAGGTGCTGCTGACCGCTGTCAGCCTCGCTGTCGCCGCCATTCCCGAAGCCCTGACCGCGGTTGTCACCATCGCCCTTTCTCTGGGCGCGCAGCGTATGCTTAAACGGCGGGCATTGATTCGCAAATTGCATGCGGTGGAGACTCTGGGTTCGGTGAGCATCATTTGTTCCGACAAAACCGGTACGCTCACCCAGAACCGAATGACAGTGACTGCCCTGGACGTGGCAAACGGTCGCATCGATCTAATGCAACAACCCGACCAGGACCGCATGGCCCTGGCGCTGGCAGAGGGTGGAGATGCCGGTGAAACTCTGCTTCCCACTCTGGAACTACTGCTTCTGTGCGGCGCTCTGTGCAATGACGCTGTGCTGATCAGGGATGGTGACGGGCCAGACTACCACACCGTCGGCGATCCCACCGAGGGGGCGCTGGTGTCGGGAGCGGCCGCTTTCAATATCCTCAAGGGAGATCTGGACAAAGCGTTCCCGCGTGTGGCTGAATTGCCCTTCGATTCAACGCGCAAGCGCATGACCACCGTAAACCGTATGCCACAATCGACTGTCGATATCCCCGCCAGCCTGTTGCCGGTTTGGGAGCGCAGTCTGCCTGACCAGATACCGCCCTATGTGGCGTTTACAAAAGGCGCAGTCGACAGTCTGTTGCCACGCGTCGGCGAACTCTGGGTTGAGGGAGAATTACATCCGTTCGATGAATCCTGGAGATTGCGTGTCGTTGCAGCACACGATGAGTTGGCCGGAAACGGAATGCGGGTGCTGGGTGTGGCTATTCGACCCTTGCAGGAAGCGCCAGCGCAATGGGAGATGGACGGACTCGAACAAGACCTGATCCTGATAGGCATGTTTGGCATGATCGATCCACCCCGGCCAGAAGTAGCAGACGCTGTCGCCACGTGCAAGGCTGCCGGCATCCGTCCGGTCATGATCACTGGCGACCATCCTCTCACGGCTCGTCACATCGCCCAACAGATTGGCATCACCGATAACCGTCGGTTCATTACCGGCCAGGAACTGGACCAGCTTTCCGAAGCCGAGTTGCGCGACAAGGTAAACGAAGTGTCAGTCTTTGCCAGAGTGTCGCCCGAACACAAATTGCGCCTGATTGAGGTCTTCCAGAAGCAGAATCAGATAGTGTCGATGACGGGGGACGGCGTCAATGACGCGCCTGCGCTGAAGAAAGCCGACATCGGCGTGGCGATGGGCATCACGGGCACCGATGTCTCCAAAGAAGCGGCGGAGATGGTATTGCTGGATGATAATTTCGCCACCATCGTCGCCGCCATCGAAGAGGGGCGGATCATCTTTGACAACATCCGTCGCTTCATCAAATACCTGCTCACCTGCAACGCCAGCGAAGTAGCCGTGATGCTGCTTGGACCATTCTTTGGCTTGCCCCTGCCCCTGCTTCCCCTGCAAATCCTGTGGATGAATCTGGTTACGGATGGCTTGCCCGCCCTGGCCCTGAGCGTGGAGCCGGCCGAAAAAAACGTGATGAATCGTCCGCCCTATTCCTCGGAAGAGAGTATATTTGGGCGGGGGATGGCCGCATTCATCATCGTCCTCGGCATTGTCATGAGCATCATTTCGCTGGGCGTTGGCGTGTGGGCCTTCGGTAGCGATGACCCTAACTGGCAGACCTTACTGTTCTCCACGCTGATATTCTCGCAATTGGTGTTGTCGTTGGAAGTGCGCTCGGAAACAACCTCGATATTCAGGATGAATTTCTTTTCTAATCCCTACCTGGTTGGGGCAGTGGCGCTCACTGTGTTGCTGCAACTTATCGTCATCTACGTGCCCGTCTTCCAGAACATCTTCAGCACCAGCCCCTTGCCGTTATCCGACCTGGCGCTGACTGCTGGCGCCGGCCTGGCGGTCCTGGCGGCGGTCGAGATCTGGAAACTGGTGTGGCGCTGGCGCAAAATGGATAAGAAGTAAGAGATCTTTTCTCATCACTCATCATGATCATCCCCGGCGTCCGTGAAACCAATATTGAGAAAATCCAGAAGGATCTGGAATTCCTGATCCAATGCTTCCGCGAGGTGCTCGAAGAAATTGGAGAAAGTGAACTGGCGCAGCGCTTGTCGCAAACAGACGGAGCGATTGAAACCTGACGCGAAGTATCCCAAACGCACGGCGCAGGCCTATTCGATCGCCTTCCATCTTCTGATCATCGCTGAAGAAAACGCAGCGGTGCAGATGCGCCGCTTGCTGGAAACACAACATGACCTGGCCGACATCTCCGGTCTGTGGGATCAAAATTTGCAGCGGTTGAAAGCGTTGGGTTTGTCCGCGGAAGCTATCGCCGACAATCTATCCCGGATTCGAGTGGAGCCGGTGCTGACAGCCCATCCCACCGAAGCAAAGCGCGCCAGCGTCCTCGCCCATCATCGACAGCTTTATTTGCTCATGGTCAAGCGGGAAAACCAGATGTGGACGCCGACCGAGCAGGCCGAGATTCGCGACGAAATCAAGGCGGAGTTGGAACGGCTGTGGCGTACGGGCGAGATTTTTCTGGAAAAGCCCAATGTCGCTTCGGAGCGACAGAACATCATCTATTACCTTCAGCATGTCTTCCCCGATGTGCTGCCGGTGCTCGACCAACGTCTGCGCCGCGCCTGGCATGCGGCCGGATTCGACCCCGAACTTCTGGCCGATCCCAACCGTCTGCCTCGTCTGTCCTTTGGCAACTGGGTGGGCGGCGACCGGGATGGTCATCCCCTGGTTACGGCAGCCGTAACCAAGCAGACTTTGGACGAAATGCGGTCGGGCGCACTGCAATTGCTGGCAAAACAACTGAACGATCTGGCAGCGCGCATCAGCCTTTCCGCCCGCCTGCAACTGCCGCCAATGCGGCTGCGCAGTCGCATCTCGGTTATGGTGGAAGCGCTGGGCGAGCCAGGACGCCAGGCCCTCTTGCGCAATTCGGAAGAGCCCTGGCGACAAATGGTCAATCTCATGTTGGCCATGCTACCGACCCATCCGCCTGATCGGGGCGACGATGGCGGTGTTTATCGATCCGCCACCGAGCTACTCGCCGACCTGTATCTTGTGCGAGACACGCTGCACGAGTGCGGGGCCGGTCGACTGGCCACCGCCGATGTCGAACCGGTGATCCGGATCGTGCAGACCTTCGGCTTTCATCTGTCCGCGCTCGACATCCGCCAGAACAGCCAGTTTCATGATCTGGCTCTGGCGCAATTGATGGTCGCTGCCGGTCTGGATGCCGCCGACTTCCCCCACCTGGGACGAATCCGCCCGCCTGGACTTGCTCAACGAAGAATTGCGTTCGCCCCGCCCCTTCTGTCGCCCCGGCATCTCGGCCGGCCCAGAAGCCAGCGCTGTCTTGAACTGCTATCGCGTGGTGGTGGAACATATCGAAAGATACGGCCAAGCTGGATTGGGCGCGCTGATCGTGAGCATGACGCGCAGTCTGTCCGACCTGTTGACGGTCTATCTTACTCGCCCGCGAGGCCGGTCTGGTATTTGCCACGCCCACCGGCCTCGTCTGCCGCCTGCCCGTCGTCCCCCTGTTTGAAACCATCGACGACCTGCAGCACAGCCCCGCCATTCTGGATGGATTCCTGGCGCATCCACTGACCCAAAACAGCCTGGAATACCAACGCCAGCAACAAGGCCTGGAGCAACCGGTGCAGCAGGTGATGATCGGCTACAGCGACAGCAACAAGGATGGCGGCATCATGGCCAGCCTGTGGAATCTGCACCGCACTCAGGATGCTGTTGGCGCAGGTGGGGCGAGATCATGGCGTGCGCATTCGTTTCTTCCACGGGCGGGGTGGAACGCTCAGCCGGGGCGCGGGACCCACCCATCGATTTATCAATGCCATCCCCCATTCCGCCCTGCATGGCGATCTGCGCCTGACCGAACAGGGCGAAACGATCGCCCAGAAATACGCCAATCGCCTCAATGCTGCTCACAATCTGGAACTGCTGCTGGCCGGAACCACCGGCGCCACCTTGCGCCACTGGCACACGCCGAAACAGTCTCACGAATTGGAGCCGATTCTGGACGTACTGGCGGAAACAAGCCGCCGCGCCTACGAAGACCTGCTGCACAGCGATGGATTCATCACCTTCTTCCGTCAGGCTACACCGATCGACGCCATCGAAGCCAGCCGTATCGGTTCCCGACCTGCCCGGCGCACCGGCCAACCCACCCTGGCCGACCTGCGCGCCATTCCCTGGGTTTTTAGCTGGAGCCAGGCGCGGTTCTATCTCTCGGGGTGGTATGGCGTGGGCAGCGCCTTGCAGGCATTGCTGGACGATGATCCTGCCGCGTTCGCCACGGTGGCGGCGCAGAATTTGCACTGGTCGCCGCTGCACTACATCATCAGTAACGCTGCCACCAGCCTGGCCGTTGCCGATCTCGATATCATGGGTGATTATACTGCACTTGTGGAGGATAACGAGATTCGCGAGCGCGTATTCGGGCGCATCGCCGCCGAGTTCGAGCGGACGCAGCGGATGCTGGAGATGATCTACGACGGGCCATTAACCCTACGCCGCCACACACTATACGAGCTATTGGCGTTACGTCAGCCCGGCCTGCAGGTGTTGCACCATCAACAAATCGACCTCTTGAAACGTTGGCGCACGACCATCGAGGCCGACCAAGACGAAGAGACGCTGGCGCAGTTGTTGCTCACGATCAATGCCATTGCCAGCGGCTTGCGCACGACCGGGTAGATTACAGGACGTGTTCACATGCCCCTATCCACAACATCCTCATCCCCAACCGCGGCGAAATCGCCGTGCGGGTGATGCGCGCCTGCCAGGAAATGGGCATTTGTACGGTTGCTGTGTGTTCCAAGGCGGATGACAATGCTTCAGGGCTGGCAAACGATGATACTGACATCATCCACGCGGAATGTGGTGGGCACGCTGCCGTCGGTGCTGGTGAGGAAAGAGGCGTGGAAACCCTTGCCCGCATAAGGGCTGAGATCAACGGACGCTTGCCGCCACTGATTCAGCGTCCCTGTGGCAGGCAGGAACAGCAGCACCGGTTCCTCGTCAGTGGCCTGGATAAAGACCTGCAACACGTCCTGCGGCTGCTGGCTGGCGACCTCCGCCTTCCACCAGAAAGACCAGCGCGCAACGCTTGCGTCTGCGGGAATGTAGACCCATTGGATCAACTCGCCAACAGCGTTGTTCTGCCCACCCAGCCAGCCGCCGTGGGCGCTGTTGCGGCCCACGCCCAGGCCGGCGTTCTGTCAGAACCCCAGGGTGCGAGAGCGCCAGTCTGCAAAGTCGCCGTTGGTCAAACGTTCTGTGCAGATGGGCTGAGAATGCGCGGATGAGCAGGGAGGTAGAGTTTAGCTGAAGTAGCACCCGGTGTGCGAGTGGGTGTGCGGGTCGATGTCGACAATGCGGGTCGACGTATCGGGTTGGCGTAAACGTGGGGATGCCGGGGGCGTGCGTGTGGCTGTAGCACGAAGTCGAGGTTCATAGAGCGATGCCGTGGCGTTAATATGTGCGTCGGAGATTTGTGCAGAGGGAATCCGATGCGTCGGGTCGTATCGCTGAGGTCGACGGCGACACAGGCTGGCTGGTGTCACGTAGGGGTGTTTGAGCGGAAGGAATGCGGGTGGGCGTTGGCGTGAAAGTGGGCGTAGGCGTGAGGGTGCGGGTCGGTGTAAAAGTAGGCGTGCGGGTTGGCGTATGCCGTCGGTGTAAACGAGTGGGGTGTCGTATGGGTTGGGGTGTGCGTGGGGGTTCGGGATGGTGTGGAAGTGGGCGTAGGTGTTATGGTCGGGGTGGGCGTGGCGCACCGCACGTCGGTGCTGTCCCAGATTCGGAATACTCGCTAGCCAGGACTGGAATGTTACATCGGGCGGCTCGCACAAGTTCGTGTTGTCGAACCAGAAATCAATCAAGCCGAGATTCGTAAGGGTCTGTGGGAAGCGCACCGTTCAACGGGTTGATTGTCTACGCCGAGGCTTCTCAAAGCAGTCAGATCACCCAATCCGGAGGGGAGATTGCCGGTCAGTTTGTTAGAATTTCAGGGCGAGACTGCGGAGATTGTGGAGATTGCCCAAACTTGAAGGAATGTCACCGCTGAGAGAATTCATTGACAGGTACGAGTTTCCTGCAATGCTGCAAGATTGCCCAAACATACGGGCAGATTGCCGGCCAGGGTGTTTAGGGCAAGGTTGAGTTCCTGAAGATGGCTCAGGTTGCAGAGACTGGAAGGGATGTTTCCCGGATGAAATAGTTCTCGGACAAGTCAAGATTGACCAGATAGCCTAATCCAGACAAGCCGGGCAGTGTGCCGGAGAGGTTGTTATGCGGCAGCACAAGGTCGGTGACGTGCCCGTAGCCACAGGTAACACCATGCCAGGTACAGGGATAATAATTGGCCAACCAGCCACTGCGGTTCGTCCAGGACGGCCCGAACGTGCTGTTGTAAAATGCCACCAGCGCCTCGCACTCCGCCTTGGGGATTTCGCTGACCACGTCGCAGAATGGACACTGCACGCCTGTGCGCCAAAGACGTGTGATGCCCGCCAGCCAGGATTGGAATGCCTGATCAGGCGGTTCACACAGATTGGTGTCCTGGAATGCGAAGTCCTCCAGAGAAAGATTTGTGAGGCTCTGGGGCAGTGGACCGGTGAGCGGATTATTATTCACATAAAGATCACGCAAATTAGATAGATTACCCAGACTCAAGGGGATGCTGCCGGTCAACTGATTTCCGATCAGTGCCAGAGAATGCAGGTTGGTTAGACTGCCCAACGTGGATGGAATACTGCCAGTCAACTGATTTTCACTCAAATCCAACAGTACCAGATTCGTCATACTGCCCAGCGCAGATGGGATACTGCCGGACAACTGATTTCTGGCCAAACGCAGAGCCTGTAAGTTAGGCAGGCTGGTTAATGCGGAAGGAATGCTGCCGCTCAGTTTGTTTCCTTCAAGATGCAAGTCTGTCAAATTCACAAGGCCCCCAAACGAGGAAGGAATACTGCCGGACAACTGGTTGCTGTACAAATATAGCAGGCGCAAGCTAGACAGGTTGCCCAATGTGGAGGGGATGTTGCCGGTTAAACTGTTGTGGGTAAGGGCCATATCTCGTAAACGATCTAGATTTCCCAGACTGTCTGGGAGGCTGCCAGATAAGTTGTTGATACTCAGGTGTATTCCTGTTACATGACCGCCCGCACAGGTGATGCCATACCACGAGCAAGGCGTGTAGGTCGTTAGCCAGCCCGTGCGGTTCGTCCAGGACGGCCCGAACGTGCTGTTGTAGAGCGACACCAGCGCCTCACACTCGACCTTGGGGATTTCGCTGACTAAGTCGCAGAAGGGAACCTGCTGGATGCGAATGGAATCGGCGCTGTCGTTGCCGATGGCGTCATCGCCCAGCCAGGGGTCATCGGCACTGAAGGTGGTGGACGGCGCCGGTGTAGCTGTGATGCTCGTACAGCGTGGCCTTGTATCGTCCGCCCGAATAGCTGCCGACGAACTTGATGGAGGATGCCCGGTCGTGCCAGCCGTCATCGCCCAGTTCGGGGTCGTCAGCCGTCCATTTCAGGCAGGCGCCGCCGTAGTTGATATCTTCGTAAAGGTAGACGCCGTCGCCGGTGCAGGGAGAGGAGATGGTTGGAGCCAGAAACGACCAACATCCTTTTCCGCAGCGTTTGCCGAGCGCAGGATACCGAGTGACATGGAGACTGCCAGCGCGATGACAGCAGCCGCAAGCAGCGCGTCGACAAAATGCGCCCTGAGCTTTTCCGAGCGCCACAGACTGCGATGTTCAAACGACATCATAGCGGAGTATTTCATTTTCCCTCCTTCCGGGAATCAGAAAGCCTTGGGAAGATGGCTTTTCGATTCAGTCAGTCTGTGGACAGTTCACCGCCTGGTTTTGCGCCAAACGTGTCGATGTAAGTCCCAAGTCCACGCAACTGCCTCTTCGCAGCCTTTGACTAAACATATTATAATCCTTAATCATGTGTAATCAATAGGTATTTTTGGTTCAACAGCATTTTGTTTGGTAGACACTCATTCAACCTGATTCGTGAAACGTAAAACGTGAAAAACTACCTAGCGAGGCGACATCACGTTTCACGTCGTAGAATCACACAAAATCCCAAAGAGCCGCATTTTTGTTATCTTTTTAAACTGGTTGAACGGTTTCTGCATATCACTTCCGTCCATCTAACGTCTGGCCACAACATGCCCCCATTCCAAAAAATCCTCATCGCCAACCGCGGCGAAATCGCCGTGCGGGTGATGCGCGCCTGCCAGGAGATGGGTATTCGCACGGTCGCTGTGTATTCCGAGGCGGATGCCGCCGCCATGCACGTCACCCTGGCCGATGAAGCGGTCTTGCTCGGCCCGCCCCCGCCGCCCGAATCCTACCTGCGCGCCGATCTCATCCTGCAGGCGGCGCTGGCACGTAACTGCGACGCCATCCATCCCGGTTACGGTTTCCTGAGCGAGAATGCCGATTTCGCGGACGCCGTACGCGCCGCCGGGCTGACCTTTATCGGGCCGAGCGGCGAGGCGATGCGGGCGATGGGCAGCAAAATCGCCAGTCGGGAAATCATGAAACGGGCCAATGTGCCGGTCGTGCCGGGGTGGCATCCCCGCAGTCAGGCGTCAGATACGCAAGTCGCAGACCTGTTCGAGGCAGCGACACAGATCGGGTTCCCACTGCTGGTCAAGGCCACAGCGGGCGGGGGGGGCAAGGGCATGCGCATCGTCGCACAGGAGAAAGACCTGCGGGCAGCGATTGAATCGGCCCAGCGCGAAGCGCTGAACGCTTTCGACAACCCCACCATTTACCTGGAAAAGCTCATCGTCCGGCCCCGGCACATCGAATTCCAGGTGCTGGCCGACCAGCATGGCAACACCATCCACCTCTTCGAGCGCGAGTGCAGCATCCAGCGCCGCTACCAGAAAATCGTGGAAGAGACGCCCTCGCCCGCCCTCAGCCCTGAACTCCGGGTCAGGATGGGAGCCACCGCCGTCGCTGCCGCCCAGGCCGTGCATTACACAAACGCAGGCACCATCGAATTCCTCCTGGCCGAGGATGGCGAATTTTATTTCCTGGAGATGAACACCCGTTTGCAGGTGGAGCATCCCATCACCGAGCAAGTGACCGGCATCGACCTGGTGAAAGCGCAGATCAACATCGCTGCGGGTGAGCCGTTGCCCTGGCGCCAACAAGATGTAAGCCAACGCCACCACGCCATCGAATGTCGCATCTACGCCGAAGACCCGGCCAACAACTTTATGCCATCCATCGGGCCGGTGTTGCTGGCGGCGGAGCCGGTGGGGCCAGGCGTGCGGGTGGATGCTGGCATAACGACCGGGGATACGGTTTCGATTTACTACGACCCCATGATCTCAAAGCTCATCTGTTTGGGCGAAAATCGCTCCGACGCCATCCGCAAGATGGATTGGGCGCTCTCGCACTACAGTGTCCTCGGTATCACCACCAACATCCCTTTCCTGCGCGCGATTGTGCAGCATCCAGCCTTTGCCGCGGGCGAACTCAGCACCGATTTCGTGGAGCGCCACCTGAGCGGATGGCTGCCAGAACCGTCGCCCGTGCCTGACGAAGCGCTGATCGCGGCAGCCCTTGCCGATATGCTGGGAGATGGCGCGACTGGCGCAGCGATCACGCCAGCCCCTGGCGATCCGTACAGCCCCTGGCAAACGCTTGATTCGTTCAGGATCGGAGCCCGGTAAGGTCGTAATATCGGGGATAGGTGTGTGTTACCGCTATCGCTTCCCGCCCACCGGCTCGGTGAACACGCCCACGGCTTGTTCCTCGTCGGCGTTCATGTACACTTGCAGCACGCGACCTCGCGTGCTTGCCGGCACATCGATCACACGTACAACTGTCGCAAGTTCAGCGAATTCAGGCAGCAGCTCGGGTAGAATGTTGGCGGAATCGGTCAGAAATCGTTCGTTGAAGCGAGTGGCGGAATCGTCGGGATAGAGGGGGAGGTACCGAATCCTCGATTCCACCAGATCCAGGAAGAAGTGCGTGCCGAAGGAAAGTTCGGGTGCGAATTCTCCGCTGCTGTCGGCCACTTCCACCAGCATGGCAGTGTTGTTGATATCAGAAAAGGTGACGCTGACGCCGAGTTTGATATCCCCGCGGCTGCCCCAGCGCCCCGGTCCGATCAGGATAAACTGGCGATCGGGCAACACCTCGTTGAGTCGGCCCACGGCCCGGCCCACTGCCAGCAGGTCGGAGCGCTCAGACAAAGTCTGATACTGCATCGGATCAACATAAACAAGGTGCGTGATGTTGGAGACAATGCCGTTGGAGACAAAACGATGGGCCGAGAAAAGCACTTCTTCCGGTTTGAGATCATGTGGAATCGTGGCCGGAGCAGATTCGACAGCATAGCTCTGCGGTCGGCATTGCAGCAGATAGAAATGCTCGCCATCGTGCGCGAATTCGATGTCCACGGGTGTCTCCAGCCGTTCCTGCAAGACCTGCAACATCGTGCGGATCTGTTCGACAAAGGGGGTGCGCTCGATCAAACCATCGCCGGTGATAATCAGTTTGTCCTGGGCCGGATCAAGGCTGAAAGGAGAGGCCAATTGCAGGCGGTCCTCGCGTAGCACTGAAGCCAATTGATGCAATAACGGATAGTCCTGGCCAAAGCGTTGCAGGAAATCACGTATCTCGATGGTTTCAAAGGCGTTAGCCTCCAGGTTGATCACATCGATCATTGCGGGCGAGTAACGCTCCTTCTCTTCCAGCGTGACATTGACGCGCAGGCCGGGTCGGCCCGGGGCCAGCAGGATAGGATAATCATTGGCCACACGGTCGACCGCACGCGTGCCCAACCCCGGCACCAGGCGCGCCACGCCATCTTCGCGTTGGATGCGGGGCGACCAGCGAAATTCGTTGTTGCTGAAAGCGACACCGGCGAAAGCAGGCAAGAAATAGGGGCCCACCCGCGCGCCCACCGCTTCCTGGATGAGGACGCCCATCTCTTCGTGCAGATCAACAAGACGGTTGCGGGTGCGATACTCGATGGGGTCCGGCCCGAAGGTGGAGGCATAGACTTCGACAATGGCATCGACCAGCGCTTCGAGGCGTTCTTCCTTTGTGCCCTGGTTGGCGATGAACACACTCTTGTATTTGCCGGCAAAGGCGGCTCCCAACTGGTCTTCCAACAGGCTGGAGCTGCGCACAATCAGAGGGCTGTCGCCCAGATCGTCGAGCGCGGCGGCCAGGTCGCGCACAATGTCCGGCTGCATGTGCGAGTTCTTGAACAGTTGCACCACGTAGGGGTATTCCTGCCGCACCTGGCCGATATCTTTGTATTTCTGTTCCAGTACGTCTTCGAGGTTATTGAAATGAATGAACTGAATCACATTGTCCGAGATCAGATACCACGTGCGCGGGGTGCGAATACCCTGCAGGATCGGATATTCGGCGCTGGCCTGTTGCAGTATCGACTCGGCCAGCACCATGCCCGCGGCTTTGCCTCCCAGTTTGCCGTGGCTGTCCGGAGGGATGATCAGACGTTTTGCCAGATCGTCATAATCGTCGATAAAGATATAGTGCTTGGCGATGCGGATGAAGTTGGGTTGCTCGCTGAAAAACCGTCGGCACAGTGAAACACGAAACGCCAATCCTTCGCTGGGGTGATAATTCCAGGCCACGGGGGACGAGATACTGAAAACGCTGCAAGGCCGCCACAACTTCCCGCAAAGTGGCTCCGGGAACTTCCAGGATATTGGCCAGGAAATCGGTGCGATCTTCGCTGATCCATCTCTGGATGTTGGTGGTGATTTCTTCGTCATCGAGGACATCGTCGGCGATGGTGAAGATGGCTTCGGTGGCGTCGAGAAAATCGCCCGAGACAGTGTAGTGGGTGGGGGCGTTGGCCGATGAGAAAAGTGAATTTTCCTCGCTGCGATAGGCCGGGCCAAAAGTCTCCAGCATGCGTTCCGCCTCAGTCACGCCATTCCAGCACAGCAAATTGAGCATTTTGCGGGTGATGCGCATGAGCAGGCGGGGGTTGGTGCGCCTGAGCATGTCAATGATCACTTGCCATTGCCCCGTTTGCCTGCCCTCTGGTTGCTCATCGAACACCTTTGTCAGTTTTTGGATGAGCAAATGGCGTGCAAGACGACCGGCAATGCTGTCAAGCAAGTCGCGTTCTTCCTGCAAAAACGGTCCTTCATCGGCGTCAGGCATCTGTTCCGAATAGGAGACCTCGATCCATCCCATCACTTGCCCCTGCATGGCAATGGGTGCTTGCTGCGCCCAGGGCGTCTCGCTAAAATTGGGTGAGCGATAGAGATCCTCGCCAAGGCAAATCTGCGCCTGGCAGATGCCGGGATACTGCCAGCCCGACGGGATTACCCTGAATAAGCTCCGACAAATTTCGTCGACAGTTTGATCTGGGTGATTGAAGACCTTCTCGACGCTATAGATGCAATTGAGCTCTTTGGTGCGTTCGTTCAGGCTGGCGATCAGCCGGTCCATGGCGGGATCAGGCGTTTGCATATTTGTTCACTTCCGTTGGTTTATGGATATAGCCGCGACTGCTGCGGCCATCCACCTTGACCAGTAACGGGGCGGACAGCCGCACCTGGCGTACGAATTCGCCGTCATTTTGTCCTGGCTGAGCGTTCAGCCACGCCCAGTCGATGGCGTAGCGGCCGCCGTGCGTCACTGCGAAATAGCTGACTTGGAGACTGGTGAGGTTGTGGAAGAAATGCGATCCCTGGCTCAGTTCCACATTGAAGCCGGGCTGCGTGGCTTCGACGATGACCTTGGCGCCGGAAACCTGCCCCCACACCACCGGGATGCCAAGCCAGGGGTCGGAACTGCCCCAGCGCCCGAAACCGATGAGCAGGTAGGGGCGACTCTCAGCCACCAGACGGCGATTGATCGTTTCCAGTTCGAGAGCGATGCGGCGGCTGTGCGTGGCGTCAAAGCGTTCGGGCCGCACATAGACGATATCACAGATGCTGTTGTTGACGCCGTTGCCCAGCACACTATTCGAGGCCAGCAGCACAGCCGCGCCCGTCATGTCGGCGGGATCGATCTCGACTTGCTCGGACGAGACGACCATGGGCCGGGCCTGGAGAAAACCGAACTGGTGTCGGGGGCGTCTTTGCTCATCCAGGTTCATGGCGAATTCGATCTCGACCGGGGCGTCATACGTCTGTTCGCTCAGCGTCAGTAACGTTTGGAGAAGGCGGTTGAGCGGCGCCTCTTCCCACACCAGCAACGGCGCAAAGGTGAGCAAGCGCGGCCCAGTCTGACCTACGCCTGGCGTAATCCGGCCTGAGTGCGGGTCAAAAGTGGAGGCAAGATAGCGCAGGACACCATCATACTCGGCTTCGCCGAGACCAGCCAGGATCAGATATTCGGTCTCACGCGTCGGGTCGAAGGCCGGAGGGCTGCCCATGTTCACGGCCCAGAATGTGGTTTGAGTGCGTTTGAGCAATTCGGCTGGGGAGCCAACGGGCGGATTGACTTTGGGACGGGCCGGTGAATATATCCAGCTCATGCCGCCGTCGACAATGGTTTTCCCCAGCCCCAGGGCCAGATGCACCACCCCATCTTCCGGTTTGGCGGGGTCGCTGGCATAGAAATTGTAGGAGCGAGCGACGCCCGAAAGGTGCGGATAGAAACGATTGTCGTGCCGTTTCCCCACCACTTCCTGAATGATCACGGCCATTTTCTCTGCGCCCGCCTCCCGGCCTGTCGCCCGCAGATAGTCCTTGGCCGAGCCAAAAAAGGTCGAGGCGTAGAGGAATTTAATGGCCTCGACCAGTTTTTGGAAGCGAAGATCGGGGCTGTGCTGGTTGTTGGGGATCATCTTGGTGCCGTAGACGCCGGCAAAAGGCTCGTGCAGGGCGTCTTCCAACAAGCTGGAGGAACGCACGGCCAGCGGCTTATGGACACCGGCGATCAAGGCTCGCAAGTCGCCCAGAATCTCCGCGGGGAGCGCCGCCTGCTGGAAGGCGTGGGCCAGGCGCTCGTCGGGCAGGTCGTCGCTGGCGACAGCGTACAAATCGTTGCGCGCCATGAATGCATCGAAAGCGTCGGTTCCGATCACAACCAGGCGCGGCACATCGACTTCGATTTCAGGAAATTCGGCGGGATCGAAGCGTTTTTGCAGAGCGCGCTGCACACGCGCCAACCCCGTGGCCTTGCCGCCAGCGCCGCCGCTTCCGATCATGCTCAGGCGCTGATCGGAACCAAAAAACTGGCGGATGAAAGGAGGGATGACAGGCATTATGATGCTGAGGGTACTATGTTACATGTTGCTGGCGACGTGCATCCGACAGATTAATCTAAACCAAACGTACCACGTCAATACGCGCTCAAACCCACCCGCGGTCGCTGCAAGCCTGGGCCACGCGGCTGATGGCGATGACATGGGCGGCGTCGCGCATGGGCAGTTTGCGGCGTCGCGCCAACTGGCTGACAGCAATGTAGGCGGAAGTCATCTGCACATCGAGCTTGCCCAGCACCTCGTCCAGGGTCCAGTAATAATTCATATTGCTCTGCACCTGCTCGAAGTAGCTGCAAGTGACGCCACCGGCATTGGCCAGAAAATCGGGGATAACAAAGACGCCGCGCTTGTTCAGAACTACATCCGCTTCGGCAGTAGTGGGACCATTGGCGCCTTCAGCGATGAGCTTGACGCGCGGGCTGATGCGTTCGACGGTGGTGGCCGTGATCTGGTTCTCCAGGGCGGCGGGGATGAGGATGTCCACATCCTGCTCGATCCAGGCGTCTCCCGGCAGGATCTCGTAGCCCAAATCCCTGGCCTTGGCGGTGTCGATATCTCCGAACGCATTGGTGATGCCGAGCAGTTCGTCCAGGTCAATGCCGGCGCGCTTCTGGTAGCTGAAGGCAGCGCCCTCGGCCTGGTTCCACGAGGAGACGCAGAGCACACGCCCGCCCAATTGCTGGTAAAGACGGATGGCGTGTTGGGCGACGTTGCCAAAACCCTGCACGCTGGCTGTGGTGTCGCCCGTCCGCAGATTCAGTTCCTTCAGCGCCTCACGCACGGTGAAGATCACGCCATAACCGGTGGCCTCTTTGCGTCCCTGCGAGCCGCCAGCGTTAAGCGGTTTACCGGTCACGAAACCGGGGTAGTGGCCACCGTGGATGTGTTCGAACTCATCCAGCATCCACAGCATGTGCTGAGGGCTGGTCATCACGTCGGGCGCAGGCACATCGATCGTGGGGCCGACGTCGCGGGCAATTTGTCTCACCCATCCCCGGCAAATGCCCTCCAGTTCCCGCTCGCTGAGATGGTGGGGATCACAGACGACGCCACCTTTGCTGCCGCCCAGGGGGATATCGACCAACGCGCATTTCCAGGTCATCCACATCGCCAGCGCCCGCACGGTGTCGATGGTTTCGAGGGGATGGAAGCGCACGCCGCCTTTGCCAGGGCCGCGGGCATCGTTGTAATGGACGCGATAGCCACGGAACACCTTTACACGGCCATCATCCATGCGCACGGGGATGCTGAAATGGTATTCGCGCAGGGGCATGCGCAAGAGGTCGCGGGTGGCAGTGTCCAGTTCAAGCAGATCGGCTACCCGATCGAACTGGGACTGCGCAGCAGAAAAGGGATTATAGGAATTGTCTGCCATTGTGACTGCCTCATGGGCGATGCGGTCAAAATCCTGGCGCATCGTGTGTGAAAAAGGAAACGCCCGCGCGTATTGCGCAAGCGTATGAGGAGTCTAATTGCATCTCCCGAAACGTCGGCACTGACGCGCGGAACCTTGTGAGTTGGTGAACAGCCGTTCCAAGTATGGAAAGGTATTCGATAGCTTACCACAAATTCATCCAAATCGAAATGATCGCTGTCACATTGCGCTTTGTAAAAACTGAAGTAACTGTTATTATCCATGAGATGTGAAGCCAGAACAGGGCTCACAGTTGTATTTCGATAAGATGGATAAAATGAAATATTCAATCAAAATCCAATCCCATACCCCTTAGGAGTAAACTATTATGCCAGGCAGACGACAGGAACGTAGACAGGATCGACAAGATGATCGCCAGACCTTCGGTCGCGGGGGCAGCGCCACTCGGTATCAAATGCGCGAGAAGCTTGTCTCCATCGGCGATGATTTCTGGATCGAAAACGAACAAGGACAGCGTACTTTCAAGGTGGACGGCAAGGCCTTGCGAGTACGCAACACCCTCAACTTCGAGGACGCCCACGGCAAGACACTGTGCAAGATCCAGGAGCGCATGGTGCGGGTCAAGGACACCATGGAGGTCGAAGATGCCAACGGCAATCAGGTTGCTATGGTCAAAAAGGCCCTGATATCGCCCATCCGTGATCGCTTCACCGTCAAGATCAAGAACGGTCCCGATCTGGAAGTCCAGGGCAACATCCTCGATCATGAATACACCATCGGCGAAGGCCGCGACAAAGTGGCTGAGGTCTCCAAGAAGTGGTTCCGCATCCGCGATTCCTATGGCGTGCAAATCGATCCCGATCAAGATGACATCGTCATCCTGGCTGTGACCGTTTGTATCGACCAGATGGCGCACGGTTGACGCCAGTTTCCCTCTGTAAGCTCTTCGTAGCCGAGCAGGTTGCCAGGTGATATAATCTGGCAATCTGCTCAGATTACGAGTGCTGGTTGTAACTCTATCGATCCTTCCTCAATCCTCACCTCTCTCATCTCGTACAAGGATAAATCATCATGAAACGACCTATTGGCGTTACCATCCTGGCTGTGCTGGCCGGCATTTTGGCACTGCTCGCACTTGCAGCCACCTTGCGCTGGCTTGGCCTCTTCCCCTGGCTTGGGCCCGGCCCCGGCGTTCGCGTTTTCAATATATGGAATGCGATGATTTGGGGTCTGCTGGCCTGGGTCTATGTCTGGCTGACCCAGATGCTGTGGCGTGTCGACCCCCAGGCCTGGCTATTCATGGCTGTCATCACCGTCTTCAATCTGACCCTGGCTTTTGTCGAACTGCTCAATAGCTCCTGGGAAAATGTAGCGGCGATGGTGGTCCTGAACGGCATCGTTTTGATTTACATGATGCTGCCTGGCACGCGCAAAGCCTTTGGCCAAGTCCAGCAACAATAGCTACGTCCCTGGTTATTCTGCGTAGATTTTTTGTCAACCAACAAAAGGCGTCCTGAGGAGTGTTTCTCGGGACGCCTTTTGTTAGTTGCGAATTGTGATAAGATTCCGCCAATGAAATTTCATTACGCCCTCTCAGATTGTGTTGTAACCGTCCAGGTTGAAGCGGCCGACGGTGGTTATGCTGTCACTATTTTGCGGCCCGACCAGGCGCCTGAATCCTACCGGGTGGGCGCGCACCGACCCGAAAATGGTCGCCTGATCCTTTGTTTTGATGACAGACGGGTGCAGGCGCATGTGGCGAAGGATGGCGGCGTACGCTATGTTGCAATAGGCGGGCGCAGCTACCGGTTGGAGCCACCGAAACCGGTCGGGCGCAACCGGGAAGCGGGGGGCGGCAGTTTGCAGGCCACCATGCCCGGTAAAGTCTTGGACGTTCTGGTGGAGGAAGGGCAAACGGTCGAGGCAGGCGCGACATTGGTGTTGCTGGAAGCGATGAAGATGGAGCTGCGCATCACTGCACCGGGTGCCGGCGTGGTCCAGAGCGTGTATGTCAGCGCCGGCGAGATCGTCGATCAGGGACAGGTACTTGTGGAACTGGCATGAATGCAATCTCTGATACGTGCGGCGCACGATGACCTTCGGTCGTTTGAAGCGCGCCGCACATGGGAAGCGTAAGCTGGGCATGACACTCCTCCGTAACCCTTTACCCGATGCCCTGGCTGCAAGTGGTGGGCTTGCTCGAAAACAGGACTACGATTTCCGCATGAACACATCACCTTCAACTGCTCCCGGAAATCCGGCCGTCGAAACCCTGCGTCTCTACAGCGATCTGCTTCTCGCCATCCGAAAATCGCTCACGGCGTCGGGGGAAACCACTCACGAAACGCTGGCCATCATGCCCGATGGGGTGAGCACCGGTCCACTGCCCTTCCCCGGCAACGAGGGCGAGGCGCTGGCGCTCTGGCTTGACCTGCGGCTTCACAAACTGGTCATCGCCACCAGCTATGGCTCGCGCTTCGAACTCACCCTGCAAGGACACTCATCCCACAGCTTCGCTGATGCTGTGCTGGACGCGACTGGCGATGCTGGGCGTGGCGGCGGAGATTGATATGGGGCCGTATGCGGACAGAACAGCACTTGCTTATGATATCGATGAGGCAGCGGTTTACCTTAACGTGCTCGATGCGGGGACAGGGTAGCTCGAATAACAGCAAATAGAAGCGCCGGTTCGAGACCGGCGCCTGGTGAGCGGGTTGCCGCGACAAAGAGTGCCAGACGACAGGTGAACATCCGTGGGCTGGTCACGGCGTGGCTGGCGTCAGATAGACCGGTCCATCCACCGGCGGTTTGCGACGCCAGCAAGCATCATCCACCGCGGTGCTCTCAAGCAGTCCATCTTCGGTGATAGACATCTGGTATACGCCAGCCGTCCCAATCTTGCAGTAGTGCGCTTCACTGGTAGTGAGCGTCACCGTATCTCCCTCGATCTCATAGGTTCCCACATCCCAAAGCGTTTCGCTGCCAGTGATGTTACGCACCATCTCATAAGTGCCGTCCTCGTGATAACGGAAGTGTCCTTTGCCTAAGTCCGGGTTGTCGTAGCCCCAGGTTCCTGCCAGCTTCTGCGGGGTCAGACCCTCCTCGAGCGGCGAAGGCCGCTCCCAGTTCAGCCACGCTCTCCTCACTGATAGTGAAGACGTGGCGGCTGATCTTGTCCATCTACGAAGGTAATTTCGTCCGTGCCCGTAGATCCACTCGACGCCCACGCTGCGGAACGGATCCAGGCCAAAGCGTACCGGTGTCGTCACCCTATTGCCATCCACCTTCATGCCCATCCGGGCCATCAGGATACTCCGTCGCCATGCCGAGGGCAAACTCTTCGGCGATCGCCTTCGCAAACGCCTCCTTGCCGCTGAATTCGTCATGGAAGAAGGGATCGCCAGCCACGATCCGCCGCACGTCATCGGCGACCATCGCCAAGTTTGCGCGTCCAGGTTCTTGTCGTTCGACTGTCTGCGTCCAGGCCATGACCATCGCTCGCAAGATGGCTGCGTTCAGGGCGGTCTCGGCGGTCGGGTCGATCATCCAGACATACGCGAGTCACCTTGCCATTCTCGATGGTGACCACATCCTGTCCGGCGACCCAATCCACACCCATGGCCTTGAAATCGTCGATGGCGAAGCGATTGGGATAGGTCACCTGGTTGCCGTTGACCACGGAAGCGGCGGTCAGTTCCATTTGGAAGCCGGCTGGCGGTATTGCCTGCTAGGTACGCCGCGCATGGCTTGCTTGCCGGTCATTTCGTTGTGGAAGATGGCGCCGCCATCGATGACCAGCGTTACGTCGTCAGTGACCTGAGCCAGCATGGCCTCGATGTCGCCAGCTTCCAGCGGCTTGCATGTAAGCATCGCCAGTGCTTTGCGGGGTAGGCAGCGCCTGGCAGGCGGCCAGAGATCGACTAGCAGCAAGTGATGAGCGCTAACAGATACTCGTCTTCATGTGATAGGTTCCTCCAGTAGGAGTGTGTTTCGGGTCGGACAGCGGCGACCACGTTTTCGGTTCGCCTGCTTCCAGCCATAGCAGATCGAGCGTGGTGAGATCGTGGTGGGGCATTGAAATGACGCGAAATTCGTGCGTATAATGATCTCATCAGAAGCGAAATTGCCCTGTTGAGCGAGGAGCGACATGACTCCACTTCGCATATTCCTGTTGGGATCATTTTGGGCTGCGCTTGGCGACGAGCAAACGCTTCAGTTTCGCTCGAACAAAGACCGGGCGCTGCTGGCCTATCTGGTGGTTGAGGCAGACAGACCTCATAGCCGCGACAGCTTGGCTGCACTGCTGTGGCCGGAGACCACTGACAGCAACGCCCGCAGCAACTTGCGCTTCACGCTCTCCAGCCTGCGACGATCCATTGGCGACAAGGATATTGATCCTCCCTACTTGGTCATCACCTCAGACTCTATCCAATTTAACCTCGCCAGCGCCGCCTGGGTCGACGTGCATCAACTAAAGCGAGGATTGATACAAGGACAGCTCTTCGACGCCAGCCGGGCAGAGGCGGCGCTCCAATATTTTCGTGGTCCCTTTTTGGCCGGCTTTGCCCTAGCAGGCTGCTCCGAGTTCGAAGATTGGCTATTTGTGCAGCGGGAGCAGATCAACCGCCAGGTGATGGAAGTTTTGGGACGTCTGGTCAGCTACTACGAATATCGTCACGACTATGGGCGGGCGCTTGAGTTTGGATGGCGTCAGGTGGAATTGGAGCCGTGGGATGAAGTTGCACAGCGCCAATTGATGCGTCTGCTTGTCTTCAATGGGCAACGGGCTGAGGCGCTGGCCCACTCCGAGACGCTGCGCAATATCCTGCGAGAGGAGTTGGACGTCGAGCCGGAACCGGAAACCGTGCACCTGATCGAACGGATTCGCAGGGAGATGCTGCGGCCGGATCTGGACATGGCGGTCGGTCGCCCTGTTACGCGGTTTCGATTTGTGCGAGCGCATTGGCGTCGGGCATATGGGCGAGGTTTTTCGCGCCTATCAAGCCGGTATTGGCCGTGACGTCGCCATCAAAATCATCCAGCCTGACCATGCTGACCGGCCCGAATTTATCCGTCGTTTTGAGATGGAGGCGCGGCTGGTAGCGCGCCTGGAACACCCCCATATCGTGCCCCTGTACGATTTTTGGCGTGAGCCGGGCGGAGCCTTCCTGGTCATGCGTTGGCTGCAAGGTGGCAATCTGGCCGATTCGCTGACCAGGGGCCCTTGGCAGGCTGGTGATGCCGCTCGTATGGTGCGGCAAACGGCCTCAGCCCTGCACATGGCTCATCAGAGCGGCGTTATCCACCGCGACATCAAACCCGCTAACATCTTGCTGGACCAGGCAGGGAATGGCTATCTGTCAGATTTCGGTATCGCCGCCCTGCTGGAACCGCAGCCGGGTTGGATCGATCAGCCTGAGCACGACCAGGCCGACGACACCACTGGTTCCCTGGGTTATACTTCGCCGGATCTGCTTGACGGAGCTCCGCCGACCCCAGCTTCTGATATTTACAGCTTCGGCATTGTGCTCTTCGAAATACTCACTGCCTGTAGTCCCTTTCCAGGCCTCACCGCTGCTCAATTGATCGAAAAACATCGCACGGAGCCGCTGCCGCCGCTACAAGCCTTCCGACCTGAATTGTCTCCATCGATCAACACCGTCGTGCAACGAGCCACGGCCAAGCGACCCCAGGACCGCTATCCTGACGCCCTGGCGCTGGCCAACGCCTTTCAGCAGGCGGTCGATCCTGGAGCCGAATTCGCCCCGGCCAGTTTCCTGGACGATACCCTTTTGCTAAATCCCTACAAAGGCTTGCGGGCCTTTGAAGAATCGGACGAGGCTGAGTTTTTTGGGCGGACAGCCCTGATCGAACAACTGGTCGCTCGCCTTGCTACCGAGGAGCCATTTTACGGCTTCCTTGCCGTGGTTGGTCCCAGCGGCAGCGGCGAATCTTCGCTCATCCGGGCCGGAATCGTGCCCACTTTGCGACGGGGCAGCGTTGCCCGGATCGAAGCAGTGGTACGTCCTGACGATGACGCCCGGCACCCAACCTTTTACCCAGCTGGCTTCGGGCCTACTGAAGATGTCGTCCGAACCGTTACCTGATCTGGTTGGCCAGTTGTGGCAGAGTGAGGATGCCTTACGCCAGGTGGCTGACACCATCCTGCCTGATCGAGCCGAGCTGCTCCTGATCGTCGATCAATTCGAGGAGTTGTACACCGCTGGTCTCGATGTGGACGAACGCGAGCGCTTCCTGCAAAGTCTCTATGCCGCGGTCACCGCTTCGGGCAGCCGCGTGCGCGTGCTGATCGGATTGCGCGCCGATTTCTATGACCGGCCCTTGCTGCATCCTGCGATGAGTCGCCTATTGCAGCATCGCACGGAGGTCGTCGTACCACTGACGGTGACGGAGTTGGCCGAAGCCATCGAACAACCTTCCCGCCGTCTCGCCGTATCCTTGGAAGACGGTCTATTGGCTACGCTGGTGGGCGATGTGAACGAGCAGCCAGGCGCGCTACCACTACTGCAATACGCATTGACGGCACTTTTTGAACGGCGCGAAGGACGGCTGCTAACTCAATCAGCATACAAAGCCATTGGCGGCGTCACTGGGGCGTTGGCACAGCGAGCCGAGTCAACCTACCTGGCCCTGGAACCGGCCGCTCAGTCCGCCGCCAGGCAGATATTTCTGCGACTGGTGGCGTTGGGCGAAGGTGGCGAGGACACACGGCGGCGGGTGCAGCAATCCGAATTGTTAGCCATCGCCGGGGATTCCGAATGCAGGGATGTGTTGGAAGCATTCGGACGGGATCGCCTGCTCACCTTCGATCGTGAACCCTCCACCCGCCAACCCACAGTGGAACTGGCCCACGAGGCGCTACTGCGGGAATGGGAACGATTGCGAACCTGGCTGGATGATAGTCGAGCCGATCTGCGCTTGCAGCGGGTGCTGGCCCATTCCGCCAGGGAGTGGCTGACCTCTCGGTACGATACCAGCTTCTTGCTGAGTGGCTCTCGCCTGACGCAGATGGAGGATTGGGCGCAGCGCACGGATATCGTCCTCACTGGCGATGAACAAGCTTATCTGCAAACCAGCCTGAGCGAACGCATCCGTCAACAAGCCTTCGAGTCTGAACGGCAAGCGCGGGAACGCCAGTTGGAGCGACGATCCCGTGACCGCTTGCGGGCTATCGCCGGGGTTCTGGCCGTGGCAGCAGTGCTCTCACTGGCATTATCTCTCTTCGCCCTGCGCCAACGCAACGAGGCCTTGAGGGCTTACAGCCTGAGTTTGACCGCCAACGCGCAACAAGCTCTGCGCGATGGTGATTCGGCAACAGCCTTGGCCCTGGCGCTGGTCGCCACCGATATCGATGATCCGCCGCTGCTGGCCCGCCAGACTCTGTTAGAAGCAGCCTATGCACCCGGCGCCCGCCGCCGTTACGACGTGGAGACACTCTTCCCAGGCGTGCAAGGCCCAGCAACTGCGCTGGCGCTGGCGACGGATGGACAAACTGCTTTCATCGGTTTTGCCGACGGGCAAGTTGTAGGCTGGAATTGGGCAGAAGAGATGGAACTGGTGCGTTTCGCCCCCCATTCGTCCCCTATCAACGCCATCGTTCCTGCACCCGATGGAAACACGATGCTTTCCGCCGCCGCCGATGGTCTCATCGTACAATGGGATCTGGCCACGGGTCGCATTCGTGCGACAACTGGTGGGGCATTCCGGCCCTGTCAGGGACATTGATGTCAGCAAAGATGGTCGTCTGGCGGTGTCGGGCAGCTTCGCTGGCGAAGATTACAACGCGCCGGGTGAATTGTTTCTTTGGGACCTGGCCACAGGCAAGATACGCCATCGCTTCGAGGGACACCGCAAGGGAATCGTCCAGGCTCAGTTCGTGCTGGATGACAGTGCTATCCTGGCCAGCTCCGGAGACCTGGAGATAATCGTCGATCAGGGCTCTGACATGGACGTCGTGTTAATTGACCATCTTTTGTGGGACGTGGCAACGGGTGCTCAATTGTCCACTTTGGATACGCTGGAACACGACGCTGCTGTCATCACTCCCCTTCCGGACAGCTCACTGGTATTGATCGGCTCTTTCTACGACAACGTCGCTTCGCTGTACGATCTGTCCAGCGACAAGGTCGTACAGCGTTTGGCCGGACACAGCGATGCGGTGGAGGCGCTGGCGGCGGGCAGGATCGATATTCAGGCCCTCAGCGGTTCTGCGGACAAATCTCTAATTGTCTGGAATCTTCAAACAGGCGATGTACTCAACAGGCTCAACGGACATAGCGGTCCTGTAACTGGAGCGGTGGTCACGCCTGATTTTCGCTCGGCCTTGTCCATCAGCAGTAATGGCGAGTTGATGCGTTGGGACTTGCACGACGCTATGGAAATGCAACGCTTTGTCGGTCACGGCGATATGGTGTATGACGTGGCGGTGATGCCCGATGGACTGCGTATCGTCTCCGTATCAGGCGGTTCCAGCCCGGCTGTGCCTGTCGCAGGACACAAGCCTGCGCATATGGGAGATTGCCACAGGCAGGCAACTGATGTCTAAAAATGTGCCTGATCCGGTGATCTATCAGGTGGACGTGACCCCGGACGGTAAGACGATTCTCGCCGACAATATGTTGTATGACGCGACGACATTGGCTCCTTTAGGCCGGCTCTTGGGGCACGCAGAAGGGGCCTGGGTGCCCGCCATCGACATCAGTCCTGATGGCAAACGGGTGCTCACTGGCTCAACCGATGGCACGCTCATCTGGTGGGATATGGCCAGCCGCCGGCCCCTCTGCCGCGTCGAGCCAGGCGTCGCCGGTGGCATATGGTCGGCGGAAATCAGCGAAGATGGTGAAGCGGCACTGACCGAGAGCGCAGATGGGGTGATCGGTTTGTGGGATCTTGTCGGTTGTGCTCATGTCCAAGACTATGGGTCCGACATATCCACCAACCTGGATATATCCCACGCAGTCTTTCATCCGGATGGGCGAAGCGTTTTGGCCGCCGCGCCCGATGGTTTTATCTACCAGTTCGAGGCGGAAAGCGGTCGGTTGATCCGGTCATTCGGGCCGCACAACGACATCCGTACCCGTATCGCCATCAGTCCTGACGGCTCACTGATGTTGACCAGTGGCATGGATGGGGTGTTGATTCTGTGGGATCTGTCGAACGGTAACCTGATCCGGCGCTTTGGCACGCCGGGCACCGTGATTTTTGACGTGACCATGGCTCCGGATGGGCGTACGGCCTTTACCGGTTCGTCCGATCACTCGATCGTACAGTGGGAGATGAGCAATCCTTCTCTTGACGAGTTGCGTGGATGGATCACAGCCAACCGGATTGTGCGCGAACTGACCTGCGCGGAGCGAGAGCAATATGGGGTGAAACCCTTGTGCGAGTAAGTGCGACTACTGAAGGGGCACTCAGCCCACAGCTTTGCGGATGCCGTGCTTGATGCCCTGGCACTGCTGGGCGTGATGGCAAATGTTGACCTGCGTCCGTACTCCGCCAGAATCCCGCTCGTTTATGACGCTGACGATGCGCTGCATTTTCTCGAGATATTCGATCAGAGAAAAGGCGTACTGAGATGCGCCCTCACTCTTCAACAACGCTCATCCACAAAAACCGTCCGTGGGGCACGGCCAATCCATGTTCTGTGGCGTACTGGGCAAAGATGCGCTCCAGCAAGGGTTGCATTTCGGCGAATGATGGCGCTTCATCCTCGGTGTATCCCCAGCTCAGTCGGCGATACAACTCCGCTGGATCATCAAAGAACTCTGGGCGGTTGATGGTCCAGGTGCTGTGGTAGCTGAGCCCGCCCGTCGTCAGCCAATCCCGAACACGTTCGTAGCGATAACCGTAGGGCCGGGTCTCGAAACGGAACAGCTCGGGGAGTTCATCATTCCAGTCGGGAGCAGATATCCTGGCCGGATTCAGTTGGATCAGGACAGCGCCGGGGCGAGCCACACGCCTGGCATCAGCAATCCAGTGCAAAGGCCCGCGACGGGAAATCAGCAGGTCAAAGCTGTCATCTTTGGCAGGGATGCGGGGTGTGCCGCCGTTGGCCTGCGCCGATGAATCTGCACAAAGAAAACGGGCGTTGTCCTCACCACTTGCCCGTTTTGCCTCCTGCGCCAGCTCGATAAAACCCGCTACCCGATCATAGCCGAGGATGCTGCGGCACAAGGGCGCCAGTTCCAACGCCATCGCTCCGTGTCCGCAGGCGATCTCCAGGACATCGGCATCGGGTGACAGATGCGCTTTGACCAGTTCCAGAAACGTGTCTTCGCCATTGTCTGGCAGCAGGCGGGAGCGCCAGGGGTAGTAGTAGCCCTGTTGCATTGTAGCTAAGCGATCATACCAGTCGTCGGTGTGGGGCTTGAGCATGGTTACAAATTGCGGATGCGGCCATCCAGGAAATTGGCCACGTGGTTTGGTAAATCCATGGGCGGCAGGGGGGCAGCAGACATGGCGCCACGAATCAGGTTGGTTATCATCAAAGGACCGAGCAAGGCGGCCACAGCATGAAAGGGATGTTCCTGTCGCAAAACGCCTTCGGCCTGGTAACGGGCCAACAGTTGGCCAACGTGGCCGAACATGCTCATGGGTGTATCAATCACATCGGCTAGTTCGGGACGGCGGGGAATCTCCATGAGGATAGTGTAGTAAAACTGACCATTTCTCTCGACAGAATCCTGATACATCTGCGCCACTCGCAGCAAATCAGCTGACACATCGCCGGTGCAGCGCGCTGCGGTTTGATAATCGATTTGTTCCGCCACATATGCGATAGCCTGTTTGATTAGCTCCGCCTTGTTGCCGTATTTGCGAAACAGCGTCACCTCGCTGATATCGGCGGCTTCCGCTATCTGTTTGGTCGTCGCCCCCGAGTACCCGCGCTCAATCACTGTCTGCATTGCTGCCCGATAGATCTGTTCATTTTCGACGACTTTCGGCATGGTCTCTCCGCTGTTGCTTGCGAAATTTTACGAGCATCATTTTATCATATGAAAGTGTTGACTAACAAAAAACACCATGATAAAATGAGAGTCAGTAAATACTAACAATAAACAGGAAGCTATCAGACAAATGACAATTGCCAATCATGTTTTTGATCTCATTTCGCCCAAGCGTGGCAGTGGTGGACCGTCACTGGATTCAATGCTGGCGAAGTTCGACAAGGAATTGGAGAATTTCGATACGCTGGTACAACCTGCGCCGGAATCAATGCCGCGTACGCCATTCGATAATCCGGACCCCAACGTCACGAAATCACTGTCCGACATGACGCCAAAGCAGGTGCTATCAGTGGTTCCGGTGATGGGACCGCTGATCTGGAATATGCGCCAGAGTTCAAAGTTCTATGATGGCGTATTCCAGCCGACGCGCTCGAAGCCGATCCGGCGTGTATCGAGAAGCTCGAAGGTATCGCCCGTGCCGCCGGTGCAAGTGATGTGAAGTATGTTCGGGTCCCGCGCAATGCCATTTTCCAACACAAAGGCATTCCCCACGAATATGCTGTTGTCATCACCGTTGAGATGGACAAGGAAAACCTGGCCAACGCGCCCAGCTTCGAGGCCTTCAAAGAGGTCGCTACCGGGTACAAGAACCTGGCGGTCATCGGCAACAAGATGGCGAAATACATGCGCAAGCAGGGTTACGCCGCTTATCCGGGGACATCATTGGGCGGGATCACAGACTATGTTTATCTGGGCGAACTGGCGGGGTTAGGCGCTATCGGCTATCACGGCATGCTGATCACGCCGAACGAAGGCACACGGTTGCGCATCAACACGATCTACACCAACATCACCAACTTGCCGATTGAGAGCGAGAACGAACACCTGTGGGTGCGGGATTTCTGCGCCATGTGCAAAAAATGCATCCGCCAATGCCCGGTCGATGCCATCTTCGATCAACCAGTCCCCAGAGGCGATGGCGGCATGCAATGCATCGACCACGACGCCTGCCGCGATTATTTCGATCAGAATTTTGGCTGTGCTGTCTGCCTGGTGGCCTGTCCCTTCAGTCAGGTTGGCTACGCCAAAGTGAAAGCGCGCTTCAAAGGCAACCCCAACGCGCCGCAGTTCCGCATTCCAGTGGCAACCAGCCTGGAAGCAGGCTAGCCGATTCTAGTCGAAATCCCCCAAAGCTGATCCAAGGAGTTAATCATGTCCATACTTTCGGAAATAATCGAAGAATTCAAGTTTAACGGCAGCCACCGCAAACGTTTGATGCCGGCGCAGAAGAAATTAGATGCCAAGGCGCCCAAGGCCGGTGACCTGGCGCCAGATTTCACGCTGTATGATATCGATGGGAAGGATGCGGTCACACTCTCTGACTTCCGTGGAGAGAAGCCTGTAGCGCTGGTATTTGGAAGCTTTACCTGACCGCCTTATGTGAAGGGTACCGTGAGTATCCACCAAATCTATGAACAGTATCACAATGATGTGCAGTTTTTGAGCATTTACATCCGGGAAGCACATCCGAAAGATGGCTGGTGGTTGGGAAATAGATTTACGAAAAAATTAATCGGGACGATATTTACCGACAAGGCCTCCACTGAGCATAATGACCCCAAGACGATTGAAGAACGTCGAGCAGTAGCCGGGGAGTGTGAAACTGCGCTGCAATACGGCATCAAAACCTATGTCGATGAGATGGATGACGCCGTCAACAAAGCCTATGCTGCCTGGCCCACGCGACTGTATCTGATTGGCCTGGATGGGAAAGTTGTTTATGCGGGGGGCCAGGGACCAATTGGCCTCAAACCCAAAGAATTAAAAGCGGCGATGGATGCGTATCTAAAGCATATTTAGGGGGTTGTCCATTCCTAATTGCCAGTGAAAGGAGAAAACCATGACTTTCAAGACCCGATTAACTAACACCTTCAAACAGCGAATTTTGAAACCGCAAATGAATCGTCAGGATTCCTGGGAGAAAATGGTTGTGGATATTCCTGAAGCTACACGGGGGGGCGAAAATTCACCGGTGCGGTTTAATATTCCTCGTGAGGGGATCAAGCTGGAAGGTGATCATCCGCCTCTGCCGGGATTTCCAAAATCAGCACCCCAAATGATTGGCAGTATCATCAATATTCGCAAATCTATCTTTGACCTGGAGAAAAATCCTACAGATGGGAAAAAGAATATCGATCCTGAAACATTAGATGAACTACGACAGTTTGCTAAATCTGTGGGTGCGGATGAAATCGGTTACTGCTCTGTCCCACAGGAGTGGGTGTTCAAGAATACGGCCATCCGCTACACCCAGGCCATTGTCCTGGTGATGGAGATGGACAAGGAGCGCATGGACTCTGCGCCCAACCCGGATACGGCTGTGATGGTGCATGAAACCTACAACCAACTGGGGCAGGTATCCAACAAGATTGCAGATTGGTTGCGGGAGCGTGGTTATGCCGCTCATGCAGGTCATCCGCTGGGTGGAATGGCTTTATACCCGCCGATGGCGCAGGCGGCTGGATTGGGATGGCGGGGGATTAACGGACTGGTGATCACGCCCCGAGTTTGGCCCGCGCGTACGGCTGGCGGCCGTGTTTACCGAGATCGAGAATCTGCCGATTTACGAGGGTGATGAACATGCCTGGA
This sequence comes from uncultured Chloroflexia bacterium, assembly GCA_963700615.1. Taxonomy (GTDB): domain Bacteria; phylum Chloroflexota; class Anaerolineae; order J102; family J102; genus DUEF01. Next base: position 71,507 of record CAVOYG010000011.1, read on the forward strand.
TATTGGATTTCTGCAAGTCATGCCGCCGCTGTATCCGTGACTGCCCGCCGGATGCATTCTACGAAAAACCGATTCAACATGAAAACGGACTGGTCACCGTGCTCGATAATGAAAAGTGTTTCCCCTATTTTGCGAAAAATCATGGTTGCTCGGTCTGCATCAAAGTTTGCCCGTTCAACCAGCAACGTTACGACAAAATTCAATCGTGGTTCAGGGGAAACCCGAAGGCATCGCAGCCCCCAATTCCAGAATTAGGATAAGCTGAAAACAAGATTTGCATTGACGCACTGATACGCATGCGGGAAGTTAGTCGCTGCGTATGACTTACTTTGACGCATCGGACAAAACAGATGCATGTAGGGCCACAAACGGAATATGTTCTTGAGCGACTGACCGGTATCCCTCTTCCGTGCCGTCCACTTCAAAGCCCAATAATCTTGGCAGGTTGCGGGCTGGCGGAAGCTGTGCAATATCCACTTCAGCGCGTTACAGGCAATTTCAAACGTGGAAATGAGCGCTAGCAAAAACACTTCCCGGCCAATTCCGCCCGCCCCGCCACTGCTGCTTCGCAGAGTGTATCGGTTGGAAGGGCGACGAGGCAGGACCGGGGCCAATGACCGGGATTTCCAAAAACAGGTGGAGGCAGATAGCGGTAACGCGTCACAAACGAGCGAAAGTCATACAACCAAAAGATGACTTGCGCAGCGTAGCCAGCATCCCATACAATGCTTTGGAGGTGCATAGAGGATCGAATTGATACAATGCTCTATCGCAAACAGGGTAAATATGCAGCGAAACGAGTCCATGTATCATCCACTGCAGAAATGGCAAGAGGCGATCTGGCTGCTGATTGCACTGCTGATACCTTTGTTCGTGAATTTTTGGGTTGAGCAGCAGTTCGAGGCGTCGAAGGTCTGGCTGCTACGAACTCTGGTCTGGGCATTAGCGGTATTGTGGCTGGCGGGATGGTTGGTTGGCCTGCGGCCAAAACCCCTGCCCTCGCCCATCCGTATGCTCGTTATTATCCTGGCGCTCATCCTGGCGCTTTCAACATTGTTTAGCGCCAATCAAGCTATCGCCATCTACGGCACACTGGACCGCGCCAACGGCGTGCTGACGCAATTGACTTATTTGTTGCTCTTTTGGTGCGTCGCCACACGAATCAACCCCGAACGCAGCCGGCAACTGTTATCCGTCATCACCTTAACCGCCATTCCTGTTTGCCTGCTGGGTCTGGCGCAGGCAGCGGGATGGCAACCGCTCCCCGTTTCAAGCGATGCCCGCAGTCTCATCACCAGTACACTTGGGCGCGCCAACTTTAGCGGCGCTTATCTCGCCCTGCTGCTACCCCTGACATTAAGTATTATCCGGACGGCAACCGGCAGTTGGCGACGCTTTGGCTATGGGATATTGTTTGGACTGGAGATCATGGTCATCGCCCTGACCCAGGCGCGGGCAGCGTGGATTGCCTCTGTTGTCGGTATCAGCGTGTTTCTGTGGTTGCAACATGCGCCTCGTTGGTCGCGGCGCGTTCGTTGGCTTAGTGGATTGGGCGGAGTGGCTGTGCTGACTGGCGCATTGTCGCTCATTTTGCAGCGTGGCATCGCCAACGGGGACTCGATTGCGGCCCGCTGGACGATCTGGCAGGCATCGCTTCGACTGCTCTGGCCGGAACTGTTGCTTGGCTATGGCGCTGATACGCTGGAACTGTACTTCCCGTCGGTTTATCCACCGCAGCTTGTCTACTATCTTGGGCGTGGCGTCAGTGTTGATCGCGCTCACAATTGGGTGCTCGATTGGTCACTCAACTATGGCATTGTGGCAGCTATCGTTTACCTGGCTCTCGTCACGCTGATCCTGTGGGCGGGCTGGAAACGATTGACAACACCCCAGATCGCCATCCCATCCCAAGCAGATGAGAAGCCCCTGGAGAATCACTGGTTGATGGCCTGCATGGCGGGTATCTGTGCCCAGCTTGTTGGTAATCTGTTTTTGTTTGAGGTCGCGGCAACAACGGTTGTGTTTTGGTTACTATTGGCAATCGTCGTGGCAGCGACAACCGGGAGTAACACACAACCGACTCGTCCATCACTGCCTATGTGGATACGTAACGGCGTGATTGTGTTCAGCGTCGTTTTTGTGGGCTGGGCGGTCTGGCAGAGCAATGTGCAACCACTGCTGGCCGATTTGCACAGTTGGCGTGGTACAACAGCGCTGAACCAGGGCAAACCGGTAGCAGCGCTGGCGGAATATGAGACAGCGATAAAACATCAACCGCAACGCGCAGCCTATCACGTTGCCGCGGCTCTGACCGCCGCTCAGCTAAGTCGTTTTGGACAGGCTGAAAGGGCGATGCTGGAGGCGATCGCGCTGCGTCCGACTGATCCTCTCCTGCACACCCAGCTTGCCGCGGTCTATGCGGGTGAGGCACTTGAAACTCCTGGAAAACTTGAGATGGCTTACGAGGCATATGAACGAGGCCATCGCCCTGGCTGAGACAATCTCCCTGACGCACCGACAATATGCCGACCTGGCGCTGCGGTCCGGCGACTGGGAAGTTGCGCTGAAGCAGGCGCAACGAGCGGTTGATCTCGATGCCACCGACGGCATCGCTTTTGGCATTTTGGGCTGGTCACAATTGCGGGGGGGCAACCTTACGTCAGCACAAAGTGCGTTTGAGCAAGCAGTGCGGTGGCAGCCCGATTCAGCCGACTTCCACCTCGGACTCGCGACTGTCCACTTCCAACAAGGCGAGTTCGATGCGGCACGTCAGGCAGTAGCACGTAGTTTGATAAGTGATCCCACTTACGCTCCTGCTCTGACTTTGCAGGTACAATTACAGGATAAGTAATCCACACATTCGCTCTCAAAGGAGACGAAATGAATTCGAAAAATCTGCTTCCCACCATTTTCATCGTTGCCGCCGGGCTGCTACTTCTTGGCGTATTGGGCGCATATTGGCCTACTCTGGTCGGAGCCAATTCACCGGAGGCTCCCCAGGACCCTGCCGCAACCATTGGCGATGCCATCACATATCAGGGCTACCTCACCACTGAAAACGATAAGCCGCTCAATGGCGAATACACCATGCGTTTTCAGATTTACAATGCGCAGGCAGGCGGTGCTTTGCGGTGGGACAGTGGCAACAGCAGTATCTCCGTGAACGATGGTCTCTTCGAAACACGATTGGCCATTACGACAGATATCTTCAATGGAGAGGAACTGTGGGTTGCCCAGTCCGTCAACGGTGAACTGCTTACACCGCGCCAGGAGATTTTACCGGCGCCGATGGCCCACACTTTGCGCCCCGGTGCGATCGTGAAGGGCACAGCCAATGCTGTTTCCAACAACTATTTACTCGAAGTACAGATGAACAACAATGTATCTGGCTTTAACCGCGGCGCCATCACCGGGCAATCGACAACCGGGAACGCCATTTATGGTCTTGCCGAAAACGGTCGCGCCATCTATGGACAAACAGAGGATGGCTATGCTATCTATGGTTTTGATGGTGGCAGCAATGCCAACCGGGGCTATGCGGGCTTCTTCTACAGCACGAACGGCATCGGTGTCTATGGTTACAGCAACGGGAATCGCACACACCCCAACATCCTTGCCCCAGGTGTTTATGGCCAAAGCAATCAGGGGGTGGGCGTTTATGGCCGAGGTGACACCTCTAACAGCTATAGTTTCTACAATGAGGGCGGTTTCTTTGAAGGGGGCAAGGGTCTTTATGCACGCGGAACTGACTCAGCGGGAGAACAGGGCTATGGCGCTCGCATCTTCAGCAACAACTATCGCGGCATGTACGCGCAGGGCAGCGGCAGTTTTTACGACGCTTATTTTGGCGGCAGTGGCGGAATTTCGACCAATGGTATCGTCAATCGTGCGGCTTCCACCCAATCTCTTGTCATCAATCTGGGCAATACAGACATCGAGCCAGGCGATTTGGTGGCGATGATTGGCGTAAACACATCACCTGACAATGGACAGCAGATGTTGGCAGTGGCCAGGGTTGACGCCACTAATCGCAACGCTGTCATTGGCGTAGCCAAGGAAGTCGTTTTGGTTGAAACTATTGTTTTTGAAGATGGCAGTAAGTCGTTCGACTTTGTACCGACGGATGGCGTTATCACTCCCAACAGCTATCTTGTTATCATCACCGACGGCCTGGCGCCTGCGGTCAATGTAAGCAGTCTGGCGCTGGTGGACAATGGGGAGATTGGCGACAAAGTTGCCCTCGCGGCCAGTGGCGAGATGGAGCTGTCGATCAGGGCAGTTGACGAGATCGTGGTGGGCAAAGTGGCCGGCTCAGTCAACGAAGCCAATGGCACAATTCCCATGTTTATCGATATTGATTAGGAGCTTAACAATGAAGATACAACGCAAACTGTTACTCATCGCGCTGGCGCTCCTGTTAATCTCGGTCGGGACGGTTGTTGCGGCTTCGTCTGCGGATTTTGTAACGCCGCGTTTTGTGATGACTGGTGGCGGCGTAGCCGGTTCTTCCCATTACACGATCACCTCCGTCTTTGGACAGGCGGTCACCGATGTTGCAGATAGCCCGCACTACAAAGTTTCGGGCGGCTTCCTGTTTCCTGGTCGGCAAGGATCACATGGTGGCGAACAGATATGGCTGCCGGTGATTAGAAGATAGGTCTGTCCAGTACAAAGTGGCACAAGTAAGGCGGCAGTTTGTAGGAAGCGTTTCAGCGCTTTCTGCACTGGTCATGGCGATAAATCGCCTCCTACAAACTACACCGCTACTTGCGCCACGATGAACCAGCAATATTCAACATCGAATTTTACCTGACTTTTACTGGATGAGCAGAAGGAAGTAAGGGTGCAGCGAGTGCAGGGCTTGACAAAAAAGTGGCCAAACTCAAACGTAAGGAAGTGCGCAAGGCGTGTCCTGATCCTGTCGAAGGGAATTAAGCAAACTCATGTCCCAGCCGGTAAAACCAGATAGGCGCTCGCCACAGCAGGCGTTTGAAACCACGCGGCGGTTGGGGTTTTTGAACATGCTTGAGTGTTCATAACGAATCTCCGGTGAGCTCCTCTGTCATCATTGCCCCCAGGAAATGCGTTCCTCGACCCAGCCGCGCGAGGAAAAACCGGGCTCGTTGGTGACATAGCCCTCTGGCGAACCTGGCAGATCAAACAGCTTGCGCTGATTATTGCCATTCGCGTCCATCACCCACATCCCCCAACGGCCATTGCGGTCTGACAGAAAGGCAATGGATCGGCCATCGGGCGACCAGGTGGGCAGGCCATCGTTGGCGCCATTGGTGGTCAGGCGGGTGAGGTTCTTGCCTTGAGTATCTGTTTTGTAGATTTCCCAGCCGCCGTCGCGCTGAGACATGAACGCCACCCACTTGCTGTCGGGCGATATGGCAGGCCCTGTGGCGGATGCATCTTTCACAATCGGACGATAGCCGGAGCCATCCTCATTCATGATGGCGATGGCCTGATCGGGCCACACCGAGCGGTACACGATCTGTCCGTTCGGCATCCAGGATTGAAATTCGCCCAGCACCGGTGCTCCACCTTGCTGCAACTCCCAATCGCCGCCACCGGATGCGTTGACCTGGTAAATGCGGGACTTGCGGTCGCTCTCCCGCCGCGAGAAAAAGACGAGTCTTTGGCCATCCGGCCGCCACGAGGGCAAGGCGTCTTCAAGAAAATTGCTCAAACGCTTGCGGTTGCCACCAAAAGCGTCCATCACGGCGATTCCCCTGTCATTGTCGCGCCAACCTCGCAGGGCGAGACGCCGACCATCGGGACTGAAATCCGGCTGGCTGGCGTAATCGGCGACCCGCTGCATGGCCGAGCCGTCGGGATTGGCGATGTAGATGTCGTACACGCCACGTTCGGGTGCATAAACGGGAAAGGCGATGTGTCCGCTGAGAACGGTCGGGGCTTCCACAGTTGGCGTTGCACCAGGTTCAGCGGTCGGTTCTACGACCACAGTTGCTTCATCATCGAAAGTGCTGATGTCGTCGAGAAAGATCTCCCCCTGACTGGCCTTGCCGTCGGGCACGCCGTCGAGTACAAACGCATGGAAGCGGAAGGGGGCATCGAGCACGCCGTTGTCAGGACCATCGATGTGGCCATTGGGCCAGCCCAGGTCTTCATCGATCAGGGCCACCATCGGCATCCAGCCCTCATGTGAAATCTGCCCGAATGTGTACGAACGCCTTTCATCGGCAGCGTCACGCAGCCAGATGTTGAGGTAGTGGCCGGAACCGTCGCCGTAGACCCAGGCGAAAAAGCCGGTGGTTTCCTCGGCCAGCGGGATTTCGGGCCGGGCCTCGAACACGACGAAATTCTCTGTCACTGCCGGGAAATCGTAGCTCAAGCGCCCGGCGCTGTCCCCCGCCAGCGTTTCCTCATCCGAAAGGGTGAACTCGCCATAGGGCTGAGCGCCACGCCGCCAGGTCAGGTCTGACTCAAAATCGAGGATCATACCGACCTCGGGTGGGGATGGCGTCGCGTTCGGTGCCGACGTCGGCGTTCGGGTGGGTGTCCTGGTCGGGGTGGCAGTGCGCGGGCGGGTCGTAGCCGTGGGTCGGGGTCGGGTTGGCGTTGATGTAACTGGCCGTGTCGTCGGCGTGGAGCTAGTCGGCACAATGGTGGCGGATGGCGTAGCCATCGGGGTCGTCGTCGCAGTGGCAGATGGCGAAGGCGTGGCCGTTGGTGAATCCGTCGCTGTCGCCTGCGTTTCGGCGGTGGTCGGTGTCAGCGTAGGGGCGAGTGCAGTCTGCTGCCCGGAATCGGATGGAGCCAGCACATAACGACCCACCACAACGCCGATGATGCCGATCAGGACAGCAGCGGCAATCAGCGCCAGCCAGCGTTTGCTGTTGTTCTTTTTCGGTGGCGGCGGCGCGACAGTGGTGGGTGGCGGTGGTGGTGGTGACGAAGGCGGCGACGCAACAGCAATCAGCGGGGGACTGGCCAGCACCCATTGGTCATTTTCGTAACGATACCACTTGCCCGACTCAGCGCCGAGCATCCAATAAACGCCATCGGCGTCCTGCACCATCGAATCTTGCATGGCAGCTTCAAATTCGCTCTTGCTCAATTCCCCGCGCTCGTAACGCTCTTTCAAGACGAAATAGGCTTGCTGAGATGCAGCGAATTTGGCGGGTAGTTGCGGGCGTACAGCACCGCACTCTTCGCAAAAAGCATGGTGGGGTTCAAGCGGATGGCCGCACTGTGTGCAGTTCATATCGTTTCCTGTTCATGTATGGTGCGGACGCAATCATTATCAATTGCTGCCATCCTTCGTCCAGGAAGAAAGTGCGTCGCACCTGAGAAAAACTGGCATCACGGCGTGTATTGTATCATCTACTGGCAGTAATTCGCCTGATTTTCGTAGCCGCTGGCCCTGCCCTGGTCGTCATCCGACCCGGTGATCTCTGCCCGATCGGCATAAAGTTGGCTCAGGGTTGTGTAGAGCGTGGAGCAATCGGCCTGGGATCCATCTAGAGACAAGTCAGTCCTGTTCTCCAAATCTTCGAATTGCTCGATGGCATCATTCAAATACGATAACTGCCCCGTGTCATCATCCTCGAACAACCCATTGGCATGATCGAAATGCTCCTGAAAAGTGTTGACATCGCCATTTTCGAGAGCATACGCTGCGCGCTGGGTCCGATACGACCAATCATCCGGGCGTAAGCTGATAGCTTCATCCATTTTGGCGGGATCGTTGTCTCGGAGGCCTTGTTCCATGAGTTTATCCGCCTTATTCAGTTCGTCCATGACCTCTTTGATATCGAGGGAGGCGTCGACCCAGTCGTCACCGGAGCCGCCGAATATCTTTCTGGCGGCGATCTTATCCATATTGCTCACGATGTAGTCCAAAATGAAGGCGTTTAGCATTTCCTCGTCCGCTGCCGAACAACCGGTCAGGAGGGTCGAAAACAAGACAACAAAGATGAGCAGGAGCAATTTGACTCTCATTTTATCCACCTCGTGGTCGAATTGTACGCATCTGCCATATCGAAATCAGCGTCAAACGACTCGGAGAGCGCTTCCTCGCTGATCTCACCACGTGCGAAGGCTTGCAACTTATCCACCGGCGCCGTGATCACCACAACCTGATCACCCGCTTCGTTACGGTAATCGATGGCGACGCGAGCGATGTTGCCGGCGCGAGCCGCTTCCGAATCAGCCAGGCGCAACAGCGTGTCGGTGATGGCGTCGTATTCGCCGCTGTGGCTGAAGGTGAACCCGGCGCTGGCATCAAGCACGGCATAGGCCAGTTGCTGCGTCGTGCCTTTGAAGGGCAACACGGTGATGTACATGCCCTCGGTGTTGATTCCGGCATCCTTGATTTCGGATTTGATCGCTCTGGCTGTTGCCCGATCCGGCTCTTCGCCCAGCACCCGCTCGGCGGTGGATTTTTCCAATCCCACGCGTGCCATCAGACCTGTCTCTCTCGCTGCCACCCACCCCACCAACAGAACCAGCACCACGAGTATTACGCCTCCGACCAGACAGCCCCACCCAAGACAACCCCGACCCTTTTTTGACTGGGACTGGGGCGTTTTGATGGCTGCCGGTTCTTGCACGGGCGGCGGGGATTTTACAGATGGCGGGGGTGCACTCACCACCGGTGGGCGCTCAGGCAGACTGGTCGGCGCCCCGACCGCTTGTTTGGCCCCGCACTGATGGCAGAACTTCACCCCTTGATTCAGCTCAGCACCACAATTCGGACACTGCAAGTTTAAACCTCCAGAACGTCTTGAGGAGTTGGACTTTCAGTATACATGGGTTGCACAGCAGTTCAAAACGACCCTGAAAGAATCCCCCAAATCAGCGGTCAGATGTAAAACTTAGAACAGCGACAGTTGTTCAGCTGAAAATGGCTCGTACTGCGGCATGTGGGTGGGTATGCTGAATTCGTCGCACATTTCCCTGAAATACGCCTCCAGTTGGCGGTAGTGACGGGCCGGCGCGAAATAATCGTTGCCAAATGCATCGATGTAGCGTTGCCGTGTGCCGGGAAAGTGACGATCGAGTTTGTCGTAATAGTAGGCGCGCTGGCGGTCTCGTAAAGTCATACCAAAGGCGGGGATGATGTACGATGCGCCATTTTCGTGGGCTTGCCGCACGATCTCGGCGATGTTCTCTTCGCTGTCCTCGATGAAGGGCAGGATCGGCATCATGGTGACGCCGGTGAGGATGCCGTGATCGGCCAGAATGCGCATGGCCCGGTAGCGGGCGGAGGGAGCAGCAGCGCCCGGTTCCAGCTTGCGGGCGAGGGCGTCATCGGCGGTGGTGATCGTGAAACTGACGGCGGCAAACACCTCGCCGATGCGTTGCAGCAGGTCGATATCCCGCAGCACCAAATCGCCTTTGGTGAGGACGTGAACGGGAAAGCGAAACTCGGCGATCACTTCCAGCGCCCGGCGGGTCAGCCCGATCTTCGCTTCGATAGGCATGTAGGGATCATTCATCGATCCCGTGCCAATCGTGCCTTTCACCCGCTTGCTCGCCAGTTCCTTGCGCAGCAAGTCGATGGCGTTTTCCTTGACCTGGATGTGGGCGAAATCCTCGATGCCGTAACACAGGCTGCGCGAGTCGCAGTAGATGCACTGATGCTGGCAGCCGCGATACAGATTCATGTTGTATTTCAACCCGAACCAGTCATCGGGTTGTTTCATGTGCGAGAGCAACACTTTGGCGGTGATTTCTTCGACCATAAACCTGCCACGCTACCAGCACAAAACTCGATGGTTACCCTTATCAGGCTCAGTCCGGCGGCAGGATGTGCTGGCTGGCATCATTCACCACTGCTATCGTCAAGCCGTATGATGACCACCAGACGCTACTGCAATTTTGACTCTTTAGGATTTCGTGTGGTTCTACATCGTGAAACGTGAAGACGTGAAACGTGATATCACCTCGCCGGACCATTTTCACGTTTTACGTTTCACGAATCACGCTGAATGAGTGTCTACCACATGAAATCCTGTTGAGCCGCAATTTTTTACCGCCTAAAGGCAGGCCGCCAGGTAGTGCTTCTGGCGTTCTGCAACGGTATTCGCATTGGAGTTCCTGCCCAAACCCACGGTGCATTGAAAACCGCGGGTTTGGGCGTTGGATGCTTACCAGTTGTATTCGATATATTCAGGTTTGTTGCCCGTGTAGCAATCGTATTTACGCAAGAGTGGCTGAAAATAGTTGCGTGCTTCCACGAAGCGCTCGTCGATTGTAGCCAGATTGCCGAACTGATGTCCCTTGATGATTATTGGCGAACATTGTTCATGAGAAAGCAGCCCATCATAGCCAATTTCTTTACAGGCCGTAATGAACGTATCCCAGGGAAGTGGATCAAGTTCTGAGCCCGGTGTAACTTCTTCCCAACCATAGGGTGCACCGCCCACGGTCTTGAAACTGGCCAGAGAGATCGTGTGGGAGTAGACCATGAGATCACCAATCTTATGTACAATTTCCTTCACATCCTCTTGGGTATAGGATTCAAATAGCGGCAGATCCAACCCTATCTTCAGACTGTCAACACCGACCTCGTCCAGCATTGTTAGCGTATCATCGTTATTCCCGGTGATTTCGGGATGTGTTTGCAGCGCCAGAATCACGCCCCTATCCTCTGCATATTTGGCGACCTCAGTCAGGGCTTCCCGCACCTGGTGCCAGGCCTCCAGGAAGTCTTCACCTCTCGATACTCTGCGAGAACGCGCTTCAAATGCGGGCAAACCATAGCCATCTGGCCCATACGGACCACGAAAATAGCCCCGGAATGACGCCATCACTCTTACGATTGGGCTGCCAAGATCGACTGCGAGGTCAATGCACTGTGCGGTGTACATCACCTCTTTCTCGCGTGGAAAGACGAGTACATGGTCGCCTTCGACGTAGTCTGTGCAGCAGACAATCGCACCCATTTCCAGATCGAGTTCCTGGTAGAGATCGACGAGTTTCTTGCGGCGATCCGCGTTGAGATCCATGGGGAAACCGAGCGGGCGATGAGCGAAAATGCATGCGGCGTCATAACCGCACTGTGCCGCCTTACGAACTGAATCCTCCAATGAAAGTTGCGCATCCGGTGTCGTGAAATAGCCACCGTAACCGATGGTATCCAGGCTAAGCCTCATTTTGTGCCTCCATGGCGTGAGTTGATGATGAGAATTACGACGATGTAACTGAGTGTCTCAAGTTGAGTGATTCAATTGTATGGACATCATAGTATATTGATTGACAAGTGGTCAAGCACTATTGCATTGGAGGGTGCGGTTCAAAATTGGCGGGAGTTTGACGTGCGAAAGAAGCACTTTGGCGGTGATTTCTTCGACCATGTCGGTACAGTTCTTACGTGATTCTTAACGGCGGGATATTCGGGAGTTGGGCTTACGCTGGAACGGCCAGCCAAGCCTTAGAATACAAGACATCTAGCCCCATGCAGGAGATATGTCCATGATACCACGCTCCAACTACTTGCGCCTTGTCGCTCTGTTACTGGTCGTTTTAGCAGTTACCGGCTGTACGGCGGTCGCGCCAGACAGCCGGTCGTTAGAACCAACAGCGATTGCTGAGTCCGGCATCGAACTGGATCGTACGCTGACAGTAATGCCTGAACCCGAACCAATTTCTACAACCCCACCAGAGGATGTGACGACACCGGAAGCGGCGACGCCAACCGATGAACCGGATCCGACCGCCACATCAACGCCACTGCCGACGCCAACACCATCCCCGACCCAAACGCCCACCACGCAACCCAGGGTCGCCGTTGTCGCCAACGACTATGGCGAAGCCCCGGAAATCAACTCCGAGGTCTGGCTCAACACCGACCAGCCGCTGCGTCTGGAGGATTTACGGGGCAAGGTCGTGCTGGTGGATTTCTGGACCTATGGCTGAATTAACTGCGTCCACGTAATCCCTAGTTTGAGGGATTGGCACCAGAAGTACCAGGACGAGGGCTTAACCGTCATCGGCGTGCATTCACCCGAGTTCAAGCACGAACACGACCTTGGCAATCTCAAAGACGCGATTACCCGACTCGACGTCCCCTACCCCGTCACGCAGGACAACGACTTCCGCATCTGGAAATCGTACCGCAACCGCTATTGGCCGTCACTGTATCTGATCGACAAGCAGGGCCACATCCGCTACACGCACATCGGCGAGGGACACTACGAACGCACAGAGCAGGCCATTGCGGCGCTGCTGGCAGAGTAGTGGTCTTACCCCCACAGCGCCAGTAGCAGCGCTGCGATTGCACGGAAACCAAACGACAGGAAGAGCGTATCTCGCAAACCAATGCGGTCGGCAATGTAAACCCCGACAAAGACGCCTGTGAGGATCGCCGCGTTGAGGGCAAGATTGTAGAGCGCCAGATGCCGTGGCCGGTCATCACCAGGAACGCGCTCAAGCAAACGATTGGCCAGCGCTCCTGCCAGCACTGCCCACACGATACCGCCGAACGCATTCGTGACCAATAATAACTGGATGTTCTGGCTGAATGCAGTTAGCAGCGGATACAACGCCAGCATCAAACTGCCAATAACAACCAACTTTTTATTGCCATAGCGACTGGTTAGTCGGCCCAATTGCAGGGAAGCAAGCAGCATGATTCCATAATACGAGACATTGATAAGGCTGATGGCGGCGTCATCCAACTGCAAGTCACGCACCCAGTACAAGGGGAAAAGCGGGATGGGAACATATTGGGCGAAGTGAAACGCAAAAAGCGCAACGAGAAAAGGCGCAAAACTGGTGCGAAGCGGCGACAAAACGCCCGACAAGTCGATGCGCCCAGAGCGGCTGAGCAAACGGATGGGGAAAATCCGTTGCAACGGCATGTCCGGTAACAACAATGGCCGGGAAATGCGTATCGGTTCGCCCGGTTGAACATGGTTGTTAGCATTGATCGGAGTATCGGGGAGATCAATGCGCCAAAGATGATAGGAACTGTAAACAGCGCCAAGGGCTCCCATGAGAAAGATAACGAGATAGCCCCATTCAAAAGACAAGAATCCCAATATCTGACCACTCAGGAGCGAGACCAGCAGCATGGTCAGCGCCATCAACGCATTTCTGCGACCTGCCACCACGCCCCGGTAAGCATCGGGAACGGCGGCGGCGTACATCGCATTAAAGGCGATTGCCAGCACAGCGCCGGGCACTGAGGTGAGGAGGACGAGGAGCAAGATCAGCGAGATTTGCTCGGAAGTCGATGCAAAGATGGTTAACGGAATCAGGCAGGGATAGATCAGACGGTTGAGCACCGAAGAACGGAAAACAACGGTCGTCAGTTTGCGTGATGCGATCCATTGTCCTGCCGGAAGGGCGATAGCGAGTGTGACAATGGCCGGACCTGCTGTCAGGAGGCCGATTTGCGTATTGGTTGCGCCCAGGCGCGTCAAATACACGGCAATAAACGCCAAGGTGCTGCCTGCCAACACACCATAACCGATGATGTCGGCATAGAGGTGGTAGAGATTATCGCGCTGTTGTTGATCCTTTACGGATTGATGAACAGCGGCGATGTTGGAAGAGAGAGAATTCGACTGCATGGGTGTCAACATCAAGGAAAACCGCCTGCGCAAAATAGATGCACAGGCGGCTTTGGGTTCGACCTGTCAATTATAACGTGACATGGCTTTGAAAGTCACGTTTGGAAGAAACTGTTGAACACACGAAACCTGCATCTGCGGATATCCTCGTCATCTCCAATGCTGCCTACAATTCGGTGAGCAATCCCATCATCGAGGAATTCATTGACCTGTGGGAAGCGCATGGCGCTGATTTACTGACCACTTACGAATTTGAGAAGAGCCTCGGCCTCCCCCACGAGTTAATCACACCCACCCGTCCTGGCAACAGTTGATCTGGTTTATCCGGTCATTCACGATCTTGTGGAGAGTGCCGCAGGCGCAAATTAGCGTATATTGCGATGCTGCCAGTACTGGATGCCGAAAATCAAGGCAGCGACAACAATGAGCAGGATGACGAAGGCGATTTCTACAACGAAATCAGGCAGGGTGGGGAAGGATAGCGGTGGCATGTGCGCTAGGCTTGTACGATTGGCGGCAGTTCTGACAGTTCCCGAATTTCGTGCGTGATCCCAATCACTCCGTCTTGCACCCGACCTTCGGGATTGAACCAGCAAGTATCGATGCCGTAGTTGACGCCGCCCGTCATGTCGGAACTAAGGCTATCGCCGATAATCAGCACCCGATCTCTGGCGGGATTCCCCATTTTCTTGAAAGCGATGTCGAAGATGCCGGGGGCGGGTTTGGCTACGCCAACTTCTTCGGAAATGATGATGTCGGCGAAGTACTCCGGCAGGGGCGATAATGCGTAGCGCGAGCGTTGCACTGCTTGCAGACCGTTGGTGATCAGCATCATGTTCACTTTGCCGTTCAAGGCGCTGAGCATCGCCTCTGTGCCGTCGATTAAGTGGGCGCTTTGGCCCAATTGCATGAGGTAGGTGGCGCTGAACTGGGCGGGGTCCAGCGGGATGTCAATCGCCTCGGATAATAGCTCGAATCGCCGCAGTTTGAGCCGGGCTTGATCAATCTCGCCCTGTTCAAACGCCCGCCACATCTGGGAGTTGACACGACGATAGGCCGGAAGATAAGCAGGCTGGTAGGGTACAGCAAGAGTCTGGAAGGTCTGTTGCAGGGCGACGGTTTCCGCTGCATCGTAATCGAACAGGGTGCCATCGGCATCGAAGAGTAGCCAATCGTATCGCATGTGCGTCTCGTTTAATCTTGCGCCAGGGCGTTGGTGACAAAATCGCTGATTGCGGCGACCAGGCGCTCGGTGGTGTTGGGAGAGAGGATGTCTCCCGCCAGGACGTGGTTACTGGAATCTGCAGAATCCTCAACAGGCAGCAAAACGACATCATCTCGTTTGAGCGCCTTGAACATCGCTTCCACCTTGTCGGTGTTGACAACCTCATCCTGCAAGGAGTAGATGACCAGCATTGGAGCTTCGATGGCCGTCAAATCGGCCTCGCGGCCCAGTTTCACCGCACCCATCATCGGCAAAAGCGCTGCGCTGGGATAGCGATTGGTCCAGAAGCGTTCATGTTCGGCGTTATCTCCATCCCACCCTCGTTCTGGTCCCATCACCAGGTTGATGATCTGTTTCGCCCAGGGCCAGAGTAACACTTCCGAGGTCTGATCGCGCGGGCCGAGGTTCGGGGACATCAGTACAATGGCTGCCAGGTCGTCCCCAGCATACTCACTGGCTGCGTACCACAAGGCCAGTGGCCCGCCATTTGAGACAGCAACCAACACCACCTTGTCGCCGATGGCCCGACCGATGGCGATGGCCTCGGCAGTGTCGTTCAGCCAGGCATTGACTGTGGCCTCGGTCATGGCCTCGCCGTCGCGACCGTGGCCGGTGAGGCGGGTGTAGTAGAGGTTGGCATCCAATTCAGCGGCAACAAGGTCGCTGAGGGGCGCCGTTTCCTGGCGCGTGGCGGAGAAGCCGTGCAAATACACCAGCGCCACATCGGTCTTGGCCTTCGTGTCCGGGTCCGCCCAGATGATGGTCTTTTCCGTGCCTGGCACGATGTCATCGAACTGCGCCTCCGATTCCGCCAGGTAGGCGTCGAGGTCGGCGGGCAGAGTGACAGAATCGATGGTCGTGTCAATCGCAACGCGCGGGCCCAGGGCAAAAACCAGTAGTAGCGCTACGAGTATCAGCAACGGGATGATACAGCCCCAGCGTTTCATGATTGACCTCAAGTTTTGGTGGAATGACGGATTCGTCGGGAGGACGTGTTGCGTGTTCCGTCATATTATGGACGCAATTCAACGGAACACGCAACACGTGTCTTCATCCCGTCAGGGTATGCTCGGCAAAATACGCCATCGCCTCGGCCATGAAATCAGCCAGACCGGGGCGATATTTGTCGTAGTAGGCGCGAAAGCGGTCATCCTGTGTGTACATTTGGCCCAGGCCGCGGTAAATCTCGGCGGAAGTGGGATAGAATTGTTCATTGTGGGCGTGGTGGCGGGCGATCAGCGCCTGCACTTCGGGGCTGGCGACATCCTGGTCCATCAGTCCTGCCATTTCTCTGGCGATGTTCTCGCCTTCTTCTTTGACATCCTGGAACTGCGTTTTCGACATGTTGCGCACGTTCTGGTCGGAGATTCTGACCAGTTCGGGGTCGTAGCGCTCCTGCACTTCGCGCTTCATTTCCCGGATTTCTTCGTCTGAAAAGCCTTCGTAGAGTTCGGCATCGGTCAGGGGCATGATGTCCTCCGTGAGTCTGTCAATGGTTTTGTCGATGGTGTTGATCAGAAGAGCAATCCGTTTTGACCGTTGTTCCAACAACTGCCGGTGATCTTCGAGCGCTTTGACTTCGTCAAAATAGGGGTCATCGAGGATGTCCCGGATATCTGCCAGCGAGAAATCCAGTTCCTTGAAGAAGAGGATTTGCTGCAAACGCAGGAGATCGTCGCGCTGGTAGAGCCTGTACCCAGCCTGAGTGCGTGATACCGGTCGGAGCAGCCCGATGTGGTCGTAATGGTGAAGGGTGCGGACGCTGACTCCGGCCAGTTTTGCCAGTTGATTAACGGTGTAAGTGGTCATGATTGCTTCCTGAATACGCATCTTACACCATGACGTAACGTCAGAGTCAAGAGGCAATTTGGATTTTGTCGATTTTCCTCAAAACCTAATGCCCCGAAGTTAGAATTGAGTAGTGGCTGGCGACGCCATCGAGAATAAACTCAACCGCAATTGCCGCGACAATCAAACCCATCACTCGATTGACAACCGTTAGACCTGATTTGCCGAGCTTAGATAACAGTAATGGCGCGAGGCGAAAAATAATCAGAGTCACCAGTGCAACGGCGATAATAACAATAGAGACAAGCACCCTATGGCTGATTCCTTCGTGAAAACCGGTGTAGATGACGGCAGTGCTAAGTGCGCCCGGTCCAGCCAAGAGGGGAATTGCGAGGGGCACGATGGCGATGGAAAACTTACCGGTAGAGGATTCGGCAGCAGCAGAGTCGATATCTACCTCGGATCGCAACATGTCAAGGGCCATCAATAGCAAGAGGATGCCACCGGCAACCTGAAAACCCGCAATGGATATCCCGAAAATACCCAATATCTGTGTGCCGAAAAAAGCAAAAACGATCATGGTGACGCCAAAGGTCAGGGCTGTAATGACGGCGACCTTTGTACGTTCGGCAGCGGTATAAGTTCCCACCAAACCCAGAAAAATAATGGCGGCGGACAATGGATCAACCATTGCCAACAAGCCAATGAACAGTTTGCTGTACTCCGTCCAATTGAGTAATTCAGACCAATCAAACATAATTCTATCTTCACCCCGCCAGGATCATTTCGATCTGCTCGAATTCTTCATCGCTGAAATCGAGCTTGTCCAGCGCCGCCACCGCTTCCTCGATCTGGCTGACCTTACTGGCGCCAATCAGGGCGGAGGTCATGGTGTCATGGCGCAGCACCCAGGCGATGGCCATCTGCGCCATGCTTTGGCCGCGCTCTTGCGCCAACTGGTTGAGTAGGACGACCTTGGCGATGCGACTGTCTGTAACCCGATCACCCCAGTGAAAGTCGCCATCGATTTTGGCGGCGCGGGAGTCCTCTGGGACGGCGTTCAGATATTTATCGGTGAGGATACCCTGGCACAATGGCGAGAAACCGATACAGCCGATGCCCTCTTCGTCCAGGACATCCAGCAAACCATCCTCGATCCAGCGGTCGAACATGTTGTAGCGGGGCTGGTGGATGAGACAAGGCGTGCCCAGGTCCCGCAGGATGGCTGCGGCCTGCCGGGTCTGCTCGGGAGAATAGGTGGAGATGCCGGCGTACAGCGCCCGACCACTGCGCACGATGTAATCGAGTGCCCCCATTGTTTCTTCCAGTGGGGTGTCAAAATCGAAGCGGTGGCTGTAAAAAATATCGACATAGTCCAAACCCATGCGTTTCAGGCTCTGATCGAGGCTGGAAACCAGATATTTGCGTGAACCCCACTCGCCGTATGGCCCCGGCCACATATTGTAGCCCGCCTTGGAGGAGATGACGAGTTCATCACGATACGGTTTCAGGTCATCGGCCAGGATGCGGCCGAATGTGTCTTCAGCGGAGCCGGGCGGCGGTCCGTAATTGTTGGCGAGATCGAAGTGGGTGATGCCCAGATCAAAAGCGCGGTGGATCATAGCGCGGGCATTCTCCAGCGGATCAACGCCGCCGAAATTGTACCAAAGGCCCAGCGTGATGGCGGGCAATTTCAAACCGCTGCGTCCACTGCGGCGATAGATCATGTTATCGTAACGGGTGTTAGCGGGGAGATAATTCATGGCGGTGCTCCATTTTCAGTCGTAGTGAATGGCAGGGATATTCGATGCAACGCAAGCAGTATAGGATGAAGCGAATGCTGGGGCAAAGTAACGTGGTCGGGCGACGGTCTGGTTTTCAAATTCGTTCACGTCTGGTATCATTTTGAGAGTGATTTAAGTTGCACAACTATGAAGGGAGAAATCAATGATGATTAGCACCCTGATCATAAATCTGATGTTGGTGTTATGGCCGATTTATCTGCCGATGATCACTTACGAATACGAGCGACCTTGTGTCACAACTGGCGACGCTCTCGAAAAGGCGATTGCCTATCTGGAGCATTGCGAGTTTAATGGCAAAGTTGGGCTTATTCGGGAATCACCGGAACCAGCGGACAACGATGCCTGTCCCGCATTTCCAAGATATTGGTTGGCGACGGACAATCGGGTGGCTCAGTATGCTTTGGATTCGGTCAACGCCGACACTCTGGCCTCAATCCTTGATGAGACTCTGCAAAGATATCCAAATCATTCGGTTCATGGTATTGTCGAAGTGCTGAATGGTGACGATATCGACATTCCGCCGAATGCAGCAGTTCAGAGGGAGGTGGAGGTTCAAGGCGACGCGAAAATCTGTAATGAAGAGCGTAGCGGAAACAGCATGCATGATTGGGAGGACTATGCAGATTTATTGCTTTACGGATCACTGGATGCGTTTTACAGCGGAGATATGACCGCTGCCAAAGATCGATATAATCAGGCCATTATCATGTTTGATGGAAATGGATTCGCAGATCGTTTCTTTTGTACTCATCCTAAACACCTGCATCCCACTTACAAGTTGGCCTTGGCCATTTATACTGCCCATGTGATTGGCCAACCAGAACCGAAGGGAGCGAGAGCGATCTTGTTGGCACAACAAGAATCGCTCTGGTGGTTTTGTCACGTTGTATGATGTTTACGGCATCCCACAGGGTAGCACTAGCACCGAACCAACTGCCCACGCTATACTGGCGTTCAGTGCAAATGCCCAATCTTCGGCTCAGATATTGAAAGAAAACCCATCCATCACCAGGCCAATACAGTGTAAAAGCTCAAATCCCCTTCCCGACCATCCGCGTGGAACTGCTCAATGATCGTGAGCCCGGCCTCTTGTGCCAGCTCGACCATCTCGCCCTCGTCCAACTGGTGGGCATAGCGGTAGCCAGTTCCGTCTTTCTTCCAATCCAATAGATAATCGCCTGGCTCCAGGTCTTGTTCTGCCACACCGATCGTTTCCCACGGCACGATTTTGCGACGCATGCGTTCGTTTTGGGCAAAGCGCCAGTTGGATAGGATGAGCACGCCGCTCGGAACCAGACAACTGGCCGCAGCACGCAGAAAAGTCGAGCGAGCAGCGAAGCTGGGGATGTGGTGCAGTCACTGCCAGGGCGACGACGACATCGAAGTCATTAAGCTCGATCTGCCAGTCGGATTGATCAAGGTCAACGGCATGGAACGATGCTGTCGTTCGGGATAGCTCCACCGACCGTTTTTTGGCGATCTCGACCAGGTTTTTGCTACCGTCCAGACCCACGTAATCCACCTGCTCCAGGCGTGTGTCCAGGAAATGCGCGAACCGGCCATTGCCGCAGCCCAAATCCAGCACCTGACAACGCGCAGGAAAATAGGGTATAATCCGCTCCCACCCCGGCTGCGCGCCGTAACGTGTGGCCGCAAACGCCCCGGCGAAGTTATTGTAGAAGTCTCGATTAATTTGTAGCAGTTGTCGCTACGAGTTTGCACATTCACGCAGGCACTGTTCAGTTTCAGGAGATTCAGATAATGCAGAATTTAACACGGATAACGTTTAATCCCCAAGTGATGGGAGGAAAGCCCTGCATTCGGGGGATGCGTGTCACTGTGGGAACTATCGTTGGCCTGGTCGCCTCTGGATATTCCAATAAGGATATCCTTGAAGCATACCCCTACCTTGAAATGGAAGATATTCGTGAAGCGCTGGCATACGCAGCCTGGCGCGTCGAAGAGGTTGAGTTGCCTTTGGTGGTGGCATGAAGATTTTGATAGACATGAACCTAACGCCTGCCTGGGTTGAAGTATTGGAAGAGCAGGGTTGGCAAGCAGTTCACTGGTCGAGCATTGGAGAGCCCGGCGCGGAGGATAGCGTCATCATGGGTTGGGCACTTAAGAATGGCTATATTGTATTCACCCATGATCTGGATTTTGGAGCTTTGCTGGCTACAACCCGAGCAGAAGGGCCAAGTGTCATCCAAATTCGGACCCAGGATGTCATGCCCCACAAACTGACAGACACGTTGCTACCGATTCTTAAACAGTATGAATCAATGCTTGTCGAAGGCGCTTTGATTACCGTTGAGGAAAGCAAATCAAGAGTGCGCATCTTGCCATTCTAACTCTGAGTTATGCCCACCATCACCCTCTCCAAGTGGTCGAACGCAGAAGGCCGCACATTTGAGATCGACACCGACGAACAGGTGCTTGTCGATGTGCTGGCAAAGCTGGCCGCGCATCCGGATCTGACACAACGACTCTTACCTGAGCATCGTCAACGCCCATGCCCGCCAGACAGGCCAACATTTCTCGAAAAGCGAGTTGGTGGAGGGTTATCGAAAGTTGGTGGAGACTGGGAAGATCGAACAGGATCGGGCATTGATGCAGCGCCTGGTGCGCAAGCCGGTGCGCAGCCACTCCGGCGTGGCCCCGGTGACGGTGCTGACCAAGCCCTTCCCCTGCCCCGGCAAGTGCATCTTCTGCCCGACCTTCGAGATCATGCCCAAGAGCTATGTGCCGGATGAACCGGGCTCGCTGCAGGGCGCTGCAGAACGATTTCGATCCCTATCTGCAGACCAGCTCCCGCCTGCGCAGTTTCCAGGCCATCGGCCACAACGTCAACAAGGTCGAGTTACTGATCCTGGGCGGGACCTGGTCCTCTTATCCGCGGGATTACCAGGAATGGTTTGTGCAACGCTGTCTGGATGCGATGAATGGTCGGGATTCGGACATCTTTGGCCGAGGCGCAGCTCATCAATGAGCAATCGGGTCATCGCAATGTGGGCATGGTGATCGAGACCCGGCCCGATGCCGTCAGCCCGCGCGAGGTGGCGCATCTCCGCCGCCTGGGCGTGACCAAGGTGCAACTGGGCCTGCAAAGTCTGGACGATCACATCCTCGACATCAACAAGCGCGGGCACACCGTGGAGGAGATGCGGCAGGCGGTGCGCACGCTGCGCGGGGCGGGCTTCAAGATCGTCCTGCACTGGATGGCGAACCTGTACGGCGACACCCTGGAGAGTGATTACGAAGACTTCCAGCGCCTGTGGTCGGACCCAGCCATCCGCCCGGATGAGTTGAAAATTTACCCCAACTCCTTGCTGAAGGAAACCGAACTCTACCGGGATTATTATCTCAAGGGCCTGTACCAACCGTACACTGAATCCGACCTGGTGGCTCTGCTCGCCCGCTGCAAGCCGCATGTGCCCCGCTATTGCCGCATCAACCGCATCTTTCGGGACATCCCCTCGCCCAACATCGTCGAGGGCAACAAGAAGACCAACCTGCGCCAGCTCGTGCAGAATTACATGGCCGAGCACGACTGACCTGCCAGTGCCTGCGCTGCCGGGAGGTGCGCCGCCAGGAAGTGAATCCCGACGAACTGCGGCTGAACATCCTGCCCTACGAGACCGACATCAATCGTGAGTATTTCATCAGTTACGTGACGCCGGATGACAAAGTGGTCGGGTTCCTGCGCCTGTCGCTGCCGAATTCACCCGATGTCGTGCCCATCGATGAGATCAAGCAGGCGGCGATGATCCGCGAGGTGCATGTGTACGGCACGGCGCTGGGCATCGGCAAGGATAGCCGGGGCGAAGCCCAGCATCTGGGTCTGGGCACGAAGCTGGTGCAGAAGGCGGAGGAGATCGCACTGGCGGAGGGGTTCAGCGAACTGGCCGTGATCAGCGCCATCGGTACGCGGGAGTATTACCGGAAGCTGGGGTTTGAGTTGGGTGAGTTGTACATGGGGAAAAGTACATCCTAAGGCGCGTAAGGTTCTTGCACCTCTAATTACCTGGATGGGTGCGTGGCGTGGACGACGGCCAGCCGAATCGCCTCTGATGCTATTTTTTCCTTGATTGGAGTTGCTTTCAATAAATACACGAGTCATGTACAATACGACGGCTTGTTGTTACAATGGGCGTCATCATGAATCACTGAACAATCTCAAATCGCCACCAATATTTCGGTTTCGATCTATCCCCTCCCCACTGACAACACACACGTCAGGTGGTCATTCCAAAAGAGGTAAGCGCATGAAAAGAGCAGGACAATTGGAAATCATCAGTTTTGGGCTGATTTTGGTCATAACAGCCATTTTGGTCATCGCACTAAGTCCCTCGTCGGTTCGGGCCGACGCGACCAATGAAGATGCTATCGATGCAACGGTAATCACCGTGACGACAACCGAAGACCTGGCCGATAGTACCAATTACGACAACCATACCTGTGGTTACACCAGCGGCGCTATCTACTTTCCGGCGCCGGATGGCAAATGTACTTTGCGCCGGGCAATCTTGGAAGCCGGCGTCCGGCCAGATGGTGACCGGCCCATTTCGATCCAGTTCAATATTCCGACCAGCGACTCCAATTACGATGCCGGCCTGCAAACGTGGGAAGTGCAGATTGATGAATCGCACGAGTGGGAACTGGATCGTCGTTTCATCACCGATGACGGTGGGCAGGTGACCGTCGATGGGGATACACAGCCGGGGGGACGCGTTGATGGCCCCAAGATTATGGTGAACACGAACCGGGACAATTTGCCGATTTTCGGTCGTTCGCTGGAAGTTCGCACCTCCAACAACACCATCCGCAACCTGGGCTTTATCGGTGGCGGACAGATCATTCTGTACGAAGGCGGCAACACGATCGAAAATGTCTGGATGGGCCTGACTGCCGATGGCAGCGGCCCCTCTCTGGCGTCCGACGCGACCTCTCAGGCGATGCGCTCCCTGGCGAGAGGTGGCATTATTCTGCCAAACGAAGATTCTGATAACAATACGATTCAGAACAACCACATTATTGGCGCCTCTGAGCGAGCGATTCGCATTATCAGCGGAGGCGACAACAACGTGATACAAGGCAACACCATTGGCATGAACGCCGCGGGTTTGGTGCCGGCGCCGTTCGACAACGGCGTCGATTGCAGCCGCGAGCTGGATTACAATGCCAGTTTGTGGTACGGCGGGCGCGGTATCCAGGTGACGGGCAGCAACAACACGGTCGTTAACAACCGGCTGGCGGGGTTGCACATGCCGCAATCCACCAACGATACACCTCCTATTGCCATGGAAATCTCCGGAGATAACCATACCGTCACCAACAATATCATTGGTCGTGATATGGCAAACAATGATATTGGCGTGTGTGGCCAGGGGATGCTGCTGCAAGGCACTGAGCACTTGGTGGAACTCAACACGATCGTTCACAGCCGCAATGGTTTTGAGCCGACCGATGACGGCACCGACTTCGACACAGCGATCATAACGCAAAGCTTCGCTTCGGGCAGTAATCGCTGGATCACCGTGCGCAACAATGTGGTGATTGATGCGGATGAAGCGACGCACCCGGACCATGTTTACCGTTTCGCTTCGCCGGGTGTGCCGATTGAACTGCGTCAGTTTAATCCAGCCAAGGTAACCAGCCTCGTCGGCGCCTCCGTGAGTGGCACAAGGGGGGATGATGCGGTTTTACCTGGCCCGACCATCATTTCTGCAGATTGCCCCAACTGCCAGATCTATCTGTACGCGGATGATTTGGACGACCGTATCGAAGCCTACGAATTCCTGGGCGAAGCCGCGGCGGACGCCAACGGCGACTGGACGGCCACCCTGTCCCGGCAATTGGGAGAGGATGAAGGGCTGCGCACCCAAAGCATGGCCAACGCCAACGGCGTCATTCACAATTTCGGTGCAGGCACCACGAGTAAGCTGTCGGACATGCTCTATCTCCCCACTCCGGAGCCTCCCGCCTGCGCCAGCTACGATTTCAACAGTGACGGCTTTATCGATCTGGATGACATCAACACCGTCTTGTTCAACTCCATCTTTACGGGCGCTCCTTACGACGCGCTTTACGACCTCGTGCCTGATGACGTCGTCGACATCGCCGACATCTTCGAAGTCGCTTTGCACTTTGGTGAGTTATGCCCATGATTGTGTCAGTTCTTCGGCAAACGACTTGCTCGTCGTCCGACCTACGGTCGTCGCTCGAATATGAACGGCGACTGATTGATTCCCAATAATCCCGATAACACGATGCTCGCTGATACCAGTCTTACGCCAGCGAGCATCGTGTTGTATATGGAGAGATTTATTGCGCCGGACAACTCTCCCCAAAGTGCAGGGCCACCTCGAAGATGTCGGCTATATCGACGACACCATCGCCGGTAAAGGGAGAGACGTCGTAGGTGGGATCATAAGCGGCGCTGACGAAGATCGAATGACCGACGATGATAAGTACATCGTCGAGGTCAACGATGTCGTCACTGTTGAAATCATGATCCAGGGTGCACCCCGACGGATCATTGGCATCATTGGGATCGGAATAGTTGGCTACTTCCTCACCATCGGATAGGCCATCACCATCACTGTCAGGGTTCAGAGGGTTAGTGGGACTCCAGGGACTGATGCCGGACACTTCCTCACCATCGAGGAGATCGTCGTCATCGCTGTCCGAGTCGTTGCGGTCAGTGCCCAGGTCCAACTCCGTTGCATCGTCGAGGCCGTCGCTGTCGGTATCGAAATCGGCCAGTTCGAGTTGGCCGCAGACCGGTTCACTCAGAGGTGATAGCGTGCCGTTATTGTGTGCCTGCGCCCGGTAGCAGTAGGTCTGTTCGGGCTGGGCGAGGGTGTCGGTAAAGACCGGAATAGCGGATTCGCCCGCTAATTCATACGATCCCAGTTCCGTTTCCGCCCGTAGAGATCTGTATCCGGCCGGTTGCTCGCCCTCCACCGCCCGCAAAGCTACGTCAAGTGCGCCGGAGGTCCAAGTACTGGCCTCCACGCTGGCGATGGATGGGGTGGAAGGCAGGCCAAGCACGCTAGCAGCCTGGTCGTTGGCGGTGGAGGCATTGCCACCACTGGTGGTGATTTCGGCGTAGATAGGCTGTTCGCCGCCCAGTGCCGCCAGGGTGAAGACAAGCGTCTGGGTTTCGTTGAATGCCAGTGAACCGGGCACTGATTGTGCATCCACCATCGTCGCTTTGCCTGGCACACCATCGTAAAGCGTCACAGTCAGGTTGGTGGCGGGGTCGCGACCCACATTGCGTATGGTGACGGTGATGGAAATCGGCTCACCTACAGGCACGACATCGGCACTGGTTTGCAGGGGATCGAGGGCTGGATCAGCGGTTGCCAAGACGAAGACTGATTCGACCGGATTATCCGCCGTGGTCAGGGTGCTGGCCGATGTCGCCATGATCGACTGTGTGGAGGCAATCGATTCAAACGATGCGGCGCCGAGCGTGGTTTGCGCTCGCCCCACCTTCAAAATCATCGCCTGACGGTTGGCAGGATTGATGGTCAGGAGCAGGCTGCCAGTTCTGGCGGGGTTCGTCAGTGAGGTACAGAGGTGCGGTGAAGGAGGCATCATTATGGCTGCGGGCCAGGCTGATCTGCCCGAGGGCGGCGTTGCTGTCGCTAGCCGGGTCAAAACGGCGGAAAGCCAGCAATGTTTCTCCCAGCGCTGTGGCCAGTGACGGCTGCTCGGCAAAAACCAAGTTGCCAGATTCATCATGGACAGGCTTCGCCTGCCACTGTCCTTCTGCCAGTGTTGCTCCCCAAACTGCGCCGTTGGGTCCGAGCAGAGGTACGGTGCCATCAGCTTCGGGCTGGCGCACTAGGAAGGCCAGGTGCAAGCCGTCGGGGCCAGAGCTGAGGGCGGGAGAATCAACACGGGGCGGGAGTGGCTGTGGGTTGAGGATGATCCAGTCCAGTTCTTCTCCGGGATCGCCCAATTCGGGATAGGCCCAGGTGATGCGACGATCATCGGCGGTGAGCAGGCTGGCATCGGCGTCGTTGATCCAGACCAGATCGGGCATGCCGTCGCCGTCGATGGCGGTCTGCGTACATCCGCATTCATGCCTCCACCCGGGGTGCCCAGAATTTGAGGCGGGCTGAAGGTAGCTGTATCGGTGTCAAACATGGAGACGGCGATGCGCTGGTCAGCGTGTGAGCTGAAATGGCTATCCATGTCACGTGTCCAGGCCAGCACGGCTCCAGCTTCGCTGCCCGCAGCGGTGGGCATGCCATCGATGATCGAGTCATCGGTCAGGCGGATCGGCGTCGCCCCAGCCACCGTCCTTGTACACGACGTAGAATATTTCTTGACGGCTGAGGTGGGCGTCGATGTCGTTCCCCAGGGTTGTGGCAGTGGCCGCGTCGAAGGGCATCTCTGCCCAGGCTACGATTGGCAACGCCTCCGCTCCGGCGAAAAGGGCGACCGGGTTGACGGCGCTGTGGTCGGGGTGAGAAAGAGCAGTCGGGGGCAACCATTGCCCGCCGGGATCCTGGAAACGGGCCATGACTCGCACCTGCGAGATTGTGTCCAATTGAGAGGTGTTCTCGACATAGGCTGCCAGCACTCGGCCATCGGCGCTCGCCGCCAGTGAAGGCGAGGCGAAAAGCTGCGGCAGCGGTGGATCTTCGTCGGTCATATCGTGTGAGGCGTTTTTGTCAGCAAAGGGGCCGAGACAACCCAAAGGATACGAAGCAAGCACCTTTTTCCAGGAAGGATTGGTATCGACACCTGGCAATTTGATACCCCACAGATATTGCGCCCAGGCCCGAACGAAAGCATTGATGCTGAAACAGACTTCGGGCACGGAGATATCCGGCTGGGGAAGGACGGTGATGTCGACCGGTACATCCAGTTCGGCACCCAGGCCCAAAGTGTAGCCCACGGCAGCGATGCCGCCGATGATGCCCAGCCCATATCCGACCTCGGCCTGCGCCCCACCCTTGGCGGTGACGCGAGCGCCGACCTCCGGAGAGAAGGGCTTGACCCAACCTTGCATCTTGATGCCATAAGTGACGCCTCCACTGCTGGCCACGTGCAATTGTACCAAGCCGAATAGATCGAGTACGGGCACATGGGCGAAGGGCAGCCCCACGTAATCCTCCGGCACGAGATCGAAAGTTCCCAGATTGACCCTGACATTTTGTAGTGCCTGCCAAGGGTTGCTGAGTGCACCTTCCGGAATGGGGAGCGATTTCTGATGGTTGTACAAATCGAACATTAAATGCCCGCTGCCAACGCCTCGGCTCGCAGCAAGGTCACATCCACTTGACCATTTTCATAGATCACGCCGCCGAAAAGGACACCGGCCCGGAAGCGGTTGTCGAAATGGCCAAAATAATCGATTGGCGAATTTGTTTTGGGCGGCAGGAAGAATTGCACATCGGTAGCTTCGGGCAAAAAACCCGTGAATTCGTAGCGTTGGCGGTCTTCGTGCCAGAAAGTCCCGTTATTGAGCGATTTGATGGCTGGATGATTCAGAGGGTCTTCGACCATATGCACAGGATACTTGGACGCGCAATCGGGCTGGCCGTTAACGTACGGGATCACCTCGATCATCGGATGTGTGTCACCCTGGCTGGGGAGAGAGTTGCCTCATGTCCAGCCTTGCTTCATAGGGAGCCTGAAATTCTTCGTGCGTCTGTACGATCTGGCCGTTTACGTCCACCAGCGAGAAAACCACCTTGTCGACAGACGCAGCGGTCTGGGGAAAGGCCAGGAAATCCACCAGACGAGATACGCCAGAAACATAGACGCCAAAGTAGTCGCGCTGAGAGTTGGCCAGCATTTCCGTCGAGAGTTTCTGCAATAGCGCCGCATTGTCGTCAAGAAAAGACATCTTGCTCCACATAACGACTTTGCGACCATCACCGCCACCACCTGATCCGGCTGGGTTGAGGTCGGTTTTGAGCTTGAGATAGGCTGTGGTGCGAGGGGCGAAGACACAACGGACGACCGGGCTAAGGTCCTGTGCTGTGAGACCTATGTCAGCCTGGTAGCCGGGTGGCACCACCACGTTGCCCGGATTCACCAGTACAGACGTCTGGCCGGTGATGACGGTACGATAGACGCCTGGGTCGATCCCGCCCAGTTGGAAATTGCCGCTGGCATTGACTGGGACCGAATAGCGCTGTCGCCCCCAACGATCGACCAGATTGGCCTGGATATTCAACGCCCCGCCGCCGAGACCACTGATTTGGCCCTGAAGCTGACTGGTCGGCATGGCATCGACTATGAAGTTGGTGCAGGCAAGTTCGGCATTGCTCGCGCCGATGGCGGCTGCACAGAGCCGTGTCGGACCCGCAGGCTGTCCGAAAGGAACCATGAGCCGCAGGCTGTATTTGCCCTGTGCGTCTACGGCAGCTTCGCTGGACCCCACCGTTTGTCCATTGAGAATGGACATGATCCGCACTTTGTCGTAGCCGGGCGCGCCCATGCCCGAAACCACAATCGCTTGTCCAGCATAAGCATGGCTGGGCTCGACTCCAATGGTGACTTTGACACCGTCATTTACTTGTGCCGGATACAGGGTAGGAACCGGCGTATCTGGCGGAAGCGGCGGCGTGGTCGGGGAGGGCGTGATGGTCGAGGTCAATGTTGGCGTCCAAGTAGCCGTGGGCGTTGCGGTCAGAACCTTTGTGGGGGTCTGTGTGGGGGTAGCAGAGGGTGTGCTTGTTGAGGTAGAGGTCGGTGTCTGAGTTGGGGTTGGACTCGCAGTCGGGCTTGCAGTGGGAGAGGCGTCGGGGTGCTGGTAGGCGTTGTGGTCGGGGTGTGGGTTGACGTCGACGTATTTGTGGGGGTAGCAGTTGGGGTGTGGGTCGGCGTTGATGTATTGGTGGGGGTTGGTGTTGGGGTGGGATCGCAATCCAGAATAGCGAATACATCGATTGTCGGGTAATCTCCAACGAGTTCAAACTGGCCAAAACGCAAATCAGCAGGCGGGACAAAGGCATAGTTCAGGTTGGTAAATACCCCGAAGCCGCCCGGTGCGACTTTCCACTGCCAGGCGCCGTCAGGGCGCGGCTCGGTCACAAAGACATCGGCATAGCCATCGGCGTCGAAATCGCCTACGTGCACCAGTTCATAGTTGGCTACTTCCTTGGCAGTGATGACCTTGAGTGACTGGAAACTGGCAGCGCCGCCGGAGGAATAGACCCATTGTTTTCTGCCGTCACCCAAATCGAGTGCGGCAAATACATCGGATTTCCCATCGTTATCGAAGTCGCCGAATTGCACGGCGTCAGGATCGCCATAGGCATAGGCCAGGTTAATGAACGCACCCGACCCACCTGGCGCGTATTTCCACTGCCAGGCCCATCCGGCGCGCGGTTCGGCCACAAAGATGTCAGCTCGGCCATCGCCATTGAAATCAGCCACCCGCGGCGAACTGTAGCGGGCAGCTTCGTCGGCGCTGATATTTTTGAGCGTCTGGAAACTGGCAGTGCCGCCAGAGGAATAGACCCAGCGATGACCGTTGTCGGGATTGAGATAAAGAGCCAAAGACATCAGTCTTGCCATCGGCGTTAAAATCGCCAAAACGAAGGTCGGTCAGGGGAACGCCGGCATACGCCAGATCCTGCCATGCTCCGATACCACCAGGTGAAAACTGCCATTGCAGCAATCCATCCGGGCGCTGCTTCGATCCGAAAGACATCTTGCGCTTCATCACCCTCGAAATCCAGATATCCATTTCGGGCAATGCTCATGGTCGAGACGAAACCGTTGCCGAGGCGGAGCTCACTGAGTGGTGTGAAGTCGGTGTCGTGAAGGAGATTGGCAAATGAGGCGGCTCCGGCGGCGGAATAGACCCACTGGCAACCAGGCGTGGGGATATCGCCGGTCTGACGGTACGACGCGGCGAACACGGCGGGAGCCAGGACGAGTAGTGTTATCAGAATCGGCATCAGTTGCCATAGACGAATGCGGTTCAACATGAGTGGTCAGCCTCCTGGGCGGACTTGGTGGTAGGTGGTTTGCGTTGCTTGTTTTCAGTCGTCGAAGTGGGGGTGGTTATGCAAATTGGATGGCCGGGTCAACCTCGCAAAATAATGACGGCTGGACCATTTCGAGGTGTCGCCTCGCAAAAGATCCCAATAATCGACAATCATGTCGCGATAGTCATAGTCAGTTTTGCTCATGCTGTTGCACATTCCTTTAGCTTTTTAGGTACGACAAACGAGTTACAATGAGAACTTGGCCCAACACAAATAGCTACACGATGCCAGCATAGCCGAAATCGGCCTCGTAACGAAGCGATTTCTATGCAAAAACTATGCAGGTTAAAATAGAGCATGGCCCAACCGCCCACTTCTCACGTTTGGCCCCTTCCTGCGCCAGTTGCGCCAGCGCGCCGGCATGACCCAGGCCGATCTGGCGGCGGCAACGGATTACAGCGCCTCCTTCATCAGCAATCTGGAGAAGGAAGCGCGCCAGCCCGACCTTGAAATCGTGGCCCAACGCTTCGTCCCGGCCCTGGCCTTGCAGGATGAACCCAAACTGGCGGCCCGGCTGATCGAACTGGCTGCGCTTGCCCGCGGGATGCGCCCACCCTCATCTCTCTCGATCACCCGCGACACACAGTTGATCGAGATTGAAGATGCCGACAGGGCTCAAGGCGGCATTCCTGCAGCGCCCACGCCGCTGGTCGGTCGGGCCAGCGATGTCGATTGGGTTTGCAGACGAATGCTGGGGCATCATGGCCGCTTGATGACGCTGCTGGGGCCGCCCGGCGTGGGCAAAACCCGGCTGGCACTGGAAACAGCGACCCTTCTGCAAGCGATTTACGCGGATGGCGCCTGTTTCGTGCCGCTGGATGCCGTCGAAGACCCCGCCCTCGTGCCGCTCACCATCGCCGCCGCCCTGAATCTGGAAAATGCCGGCACTGACGACGCCCAACAACGGCTTATCCGCAGCTTCGACGCAAGGAGATGCTGCTGACGCTCGACAATTTCGAGCACATCCTCCCGGCGGCGCCACTGGTGGCCGAACTGCTGGCCGCATGTCCGGGGTTGCGCATCCTCGTCACCAGCCGCGAGCGCCTGCACCTGCGCGCCGAACAACGCTATCGCGTGGCTCCGCTTCCTGTTGAAGATGCCGCCAGCCTCTTCATCCAGGCAGCCGCGGCCATCGATCCCGACTTCGCGCTGGCTGAGGACGATCAATCCCTCCTGCACGAACTCTGTCTCGAACTGGATTGCCTGCCCCTGGCGCTGGAACTGGCCGCCGCCCACATCGA
Source organism: uncultured Chloroflexia bacterium (assembly GCA_963700615.1). Taxonomy (GTDB): domain Bacteria; phylum Chloroflexota; class Anaerolineae; order J102; family J102; genus DUEF01. The sequence continues at coordinate 103,136 of CAVOYG010000011.1, forward strand.
ACATCTCGACCTGTCGACGCTGCTGGAGCGGCTGCGGACGCAACGGCTGGATGTGCTTATCCGGCGGGCCGGGCGATCTGCCGGAACGCCAGCGAGCCTTGCGCGCGGCCATCGCCTACAGCTACGACCGCCTGAATCCTGCCGAGCAGGCGCTGTTCCGCACTCTGGGCGTTTTCGCAGGCGGCTTCGATCTGGACGCCGTCCTTGCCACCGGCTATGCTCGGGGCGACCTGGAAGCGCTGATCACCAAAAATCTGGTGCAGCGCGTTGCCGAAGAGGATGGCCCTCGCTTCCAACTGCTGGATACGCTGCGCGCTTACACGCTCGAACAGTTATCCATCTCCGGCGAACTGTCGGCGGCCCGCACGCGTCATGCCCGCCATTATCTGCAACTGGCCGAAACGGCTGAACGAGCGCTGTACGGCCCCGACCAATCTCGCTGGTTCCGCCGCCTTGCCCGCGAAATCCACAATCTGCGCGCCGCCATGCAGTATTTTCTGGACGACGCCGATCTGCAATCCGCCGCCCGCATCTGCGTGGCTTTCCGCCATTTCTGGACGATGCAAAGCCGGTTGGAGGAAGGGACGCATGTGGCTGGATCGCATCCTGGCGGTCGGGATTGAAACAATCCCCGCTCCGCTTCAGGTCAAAGTCCTCAACAGCCGGGGCAGCATCGCCTTTTATCAGGAAGATTCTCCCCAGGCGCACGCCAGTTTCCAGCGCGCCATGACCCTGGCTCAGGAGATTTCCGACCACTGGGGTCTGGCCTTCGCGCTGGATGGGTTGGGAGCCGAGGCAGCCAATCGCGGCGACTATGCCGCGGCCATCGCCTATTCCACGCGCAGCCTGCAAGTGTCGCAAAGCGCACGGCCACGATTGGCTCAGCGCCATCACCCTCATCAATCTGGGCGAGATCGCTCGCCAGCAGGGCGATGATGCCGCCGCTTCCAGCCATTATGAGCAGAGCCTCACCCTTTTGCGCAACATCGGTGACGCTTCCTTCACCGCCATCACCCTGATCAACCTCGCTCAGATTTCCATCAACCTGGGACATGGCCCCGCGCAAAAGTGCTCACCCAGGAAAGTCTGCAACTCAGCGCCAGGGGCGAACAGCATCACATCATCGCCCCAGCTTTGGAGAAGTTGGCGGCCATCGCCGCAAAGGAGGGTCAGATGTCAGCGCTCAGGCCAGCTTTTTGGTGCGGCAATCGCACTGCGACGACGCTATGACATCCCCGTGCAGCCCGCAGACCGCAGCGATTACGAGCGCATGCTGGCGGCAGCGCGCAGCGCCACGGATGAAACTATCTTTGATCAAGCCCTTGCCGCCGGACAGGCCCTTTCGCTTCGCGAAACCCTGGCTCTGGCGGCGGAGATTTAGCAGTATGTGTCCGACTCAAAGTTGTCGCAGTGCCGACTGCGCGGCATGATATCCGCACATGCCGTGCACACCTCCGCCTGGTGGCGTAGCGGACGAGCACAGAGAGACGCCCGGTAACGGTGTGGCGTAGGGGTTGCGCTGGATGGTCGGGCGCGTCCACATCTGCCGCAGGTCTTGCACACCCACATTGATGTCGCCCCCGACATAATTGGGGTTGTAAGCTTGCATGGCGGCAGTGTGGTAGCTGTGCCGGGCCAGAATCAGATCACGAAAGCCGGGGGCGAATCGTTCGATCTGGGCCTCGATGGCGGCGGTCATATCCACGGTGGAACCGTTGGGCACGTGGCAATACGCCCAAAAAGTGTGCTGGCCCTCCGGCGCGCGGGTGGGATCGAACAGACTTTGCTGGGCGACCAGCACATAGGGATGCTCTGGATGTCCGCCCCGCCAGATAGCTTGTTCTCCCGCAGCGATTTCCGGTAAAGTCCCGCCCAGATGCACTGTTCCCGCCCGATGACAGGATTCCGCCCGCCAGGGAACCGGCCCGGCCAACGCATAATCGACTTTGAACACACCCGGTCCGTAGCGATAGCCCTCCAGCTTGCGGCGATAGTCTGGTGGCAAGCGGTCACCGGCGATTTTGATAAGGCCCTTGGGTGAGACATCAAGCAAGGTGGTCCGCGCGGACGGCAGATCCTCCAGCGCTGTCACATCGAAATTGGTGACGATTTCTCCGCCCAGAGAGAGAAAGTATGCAGCCAGGGCGTTGGGGATAGCCTGAGCGCCGCCGCGAGGCAGGGGCCAGCCCACAGCATGAGCCAGAATCCCCAGCACCAGCCCGAAAGAGGAAGTCAGGGGGTGTTCAAGCGGTTGCATGCCGTGTGCAGCCAACCCTCCGAACAGGGCGCGGGCGCGTTCCTCACGAAAGAGGATTCGAGCCAGGGTGGCGGCAGGCCAAGTCGCCCGCAATCCAAATTCCGTCAGGCTGAGCGGGTGACGGAAGGACGGCCAGGGGCCGAGGATGGCCGGGGCCAGATCGTCCCACTGTTCCACCATTGGCTGCAAGAGACGCCGCCAACGACTCCCATCGTCGCCCAATCCGTTAGCGGTGTCGGCCAATGACCGGTAAAGCGCTACGGCTGTGCCATCATCTAACGGGTGGGCCAGGGGAATATCCGGTTGGATCCACTCCAGACCGAAATCGGCCAGGGGCAGGGTGGCGAAAAAGGGCGAGGCCATGCCCAGCGGGTGGATGGCGGAGCAAATGTCATGGACAAAGCCGGGCAGAGTCAATTCCGCCGAGCGCATTCCGCCCCCCACCGTCTCTCTGGCCTCGAACAGAGCCACTTTTGCCCCCGCTTGGGCCAGGACGATGGCGGCCGCCAGGCCGTTGGGGCCAGAGCCGACGATGATGGCGTCGTAATCCATAGCTATCGCGCCGTCGTCTTTTTCACCCACCGCACTGGCGAATTCAGCGTTGTGCGAATCGCCGCATTGTGCCAAATATTCTTGGCCTCGCCCCACTGCACTTTGTTATCCACCAACGTATTCTTCTGCTCCACCTGCTGGTCGGTCACGCCGAAATCAGCAGCCAGATTTACCAGGGTATCGCGCCAGAACAAATCCTCTGCTTTGTGCCCAAAACCGATGCGAAAACTCATCTCATAGACAGGATCGTTTGCTCGCACCAGCGCCTGCACCTGCGCGTAGGTCGCGTCATCTTCCTCATCAGCGCTGAAGGTGATCATTCCGGCGAACATATGGCCTTCCGGCGTCATAAAAGTAAAGCTCGTGTCATCGGCATAAATGACCATGATGCCGGTCGAAAGCGTCATCCCACCGGGCGCTTTCAAGTTTATCACACCCACTTCCCCTGCCTGAATACCGGTCAGCGGCACAAACAGGTCGTTGCCTTCGGGCCAGTAGGTTGGGAAATTGGCTTTCCAGGTGCTGATGACCTGTTGCGGCGTTACATCCGCGCCGATAAGCCGAATCTTGTAGGTCTTTTGCCACAATTGTCCAAAACCCTTGAGCGGACCGGCCAATTGGCGACCTTCGACATTGAGGTTGACGGCATCGGACGAGATGTCGCCAACGTGCAAACGATCCACAGGCTTGGCCCAGGTCCCTTCGCGGGATTTCGGCGTTTCTGAAAGTTGTGTATCTTCGGTCATGATTGTCTCCTATCGTAGAAATCAGCCTTTAATCGCCGTCGCCTCGTCATTGTAAATGCCGATGGCTTCGTTCAGGCGCGTGAGTTCGAATATCTGCTGGTAGTGTTCCGTCAAGCCATATGCCCGCAATTGCTGCTTCTGACGTTGTACGCGGATCAGCAATGTGACCAACAGGCCGATGCCGGAACTGTTCATATAATCCAGATCGGTAAAATTAAGGACGATGATCTTGACGCCGTTCTGGCTGGCGTCAACGTAAGCGCTCATCAGCGCATCTTCGGCATTCCCGTTCACGTCGCCGTGGATATCGATGATGCTGGCGTCTTTGCTACGACGCACGTCTGTGGATAGATTGGCTTGGGGCATGGAAACCTCCAGTGTGTGGATGTGGGTGTGGTGGGATGCAATGGTCGTTTGACTGAACCCTGTTACTGAACGCTGGCAACTGAGACAAGGGCATCCTCTTCATCCGCCACCACCGTCATGAAATCGGACAGGCGGGTGATGGCGAACAATTCTCGGTAGTGAGCGCTGAGGCCGCTGACGAGCAAGGGCAGATGCACCTGCCGCGCTCGGGCCAGTAATCCCACGATAAGGGCGATGCCTGTGCTGTTAATGTAGTCAACGCCGTCAAAGTTGAGCAGAACAGCGTCAGGTTGGGTTTGGACAGCGTCGGTGTAGGCTTGCTGCAAAACGGTTTCGGAAAATCCGTTGACTTCGCCTTTCAGATCGATGATGGCGAGGCTGTCGTGGCGGCGAATGCTGGCATCAAGAGGAAGCGCTGGCATAGTCGGCTCCTTGGAGATTGAAAATGAGTTCGAGGGAATGGTGGCGGTCATCGCTGATGATATTCATCTCGTCCACCATGCTTTTGATGAGGAACAGGCCCCAACCTCGCGGAGATTGCAGGCCCGCCAGTTTTGCTTCCAGGTCTGGTTCGGTGTCATCATGGATGGGTGCGCCGCCGCCCTGGTCGGTGATGACAACCGCCAGTTGGTTGGCAGATTGGCGCACTTCGACGCGCACAGGCTTGTCAGGATCATACTTGTTGCCGTGCTCCATGGCATTCATCGTCGCCTCAGCCGTCGCTGTTTTCAGGCGCTCCAGGCGGTCGGCTGGCAACCCCAGCGCTTGGACCACCTCGACCACCCGATCCGAGACCTCGCGTTCATTGCCGGGCTGGCTGGCCGTCTCGAAGGTGGCCAGAGAGCGCCATTCAGCGCCAGCCCGGACAGGAAGAAGACGCTTGACGACGACAAATGTGACATCATCCTCCTGCTCCCAACTCTGCCCGGTGAAATCCGCAAGCTCTGCCAGCAAATAACCGGCAAGATTTTCTTCAGCGGCCGATTCGCACAACAGATCGTGCAGATGGGGCGTGCCGAACATCTCGCGCCGAGGATTGTGGGCCTCGACCAGACCATCGCTGTAAAATAAGAGCCGGTCGCCCACTCCCAAAACCGTCTCTTTCTCTTCATATGTCATGCCCGGCAGCAAACCCAGCGGCATACCGGTGGCGCGTAACTCTTTAGCGGCAGAGGCGCTTTGCACAAAAGGCAGGTTGTGTCCGGCGTTGGCAAATTGCAGGTGGCCCGTCGCGGGATCGAGTACGGCATAGAGGCAGGTCACGAACATCTTGGGCGGGATGTCAGGGTGCAGAACGTTGTTGGCACGTTCCAGCACCTGGCCGGGTGACATCAATCGTTCGGCAGCAGCGCGCAGGATGGTGCGGGCCGTGGCCATGACCAGCGCCGCAGGTACGCCCTTGTCGGTAACATCGGCGATGAGAATGCCCATGCGGCCATCGTGCAGCGGGATGAAATCATAGAAATCGCCGCTGACTTCACGCGCCGGTTGCCAGAGCGCATCCACATGCCAGCCGGCAACTTCCGGCAATTCCTTGGGCAGCAGCGTCTGTTGGATGACGCGAGCCACGCGCAACTCCTGGGCGATGCGCTCGCGTTCGATGGCCTCGAGCTTTTGTTGCTGCACCAGTTGGGCCACGCGCACCGCCGGGGCAGCCTGTGTCGCCAGATCGGCCAGCAGCTTGCGGTCATCGCTGGAGTAGTCTTGTTCGCTCAGACGCTGGCTCAGATTGACAAGACCGATTAGTTCGCCCTGGCTGACCAATGGCAGGACCAGACGAACGTCCGTTGCTTTCAACGCTCGCGTTGCGGGAGAATCCAGGAAAATCCGGTCTACTTCGATGGGGCCTGAAGCACTTGTGAGGTAGACCAGCAGCGGATCGTTGGGCGCAATATCCAGGTCCAGCGTAACAACCTCAGTCTGCACGGTCGCTGGAATCGGAGAAGTTGGTTGGGTGATGGCTTGCGTCCGAGTATCATCAGATGATCGGTTACGCCAGAAAGCCAGTTTTGATTTCATCATGTCTCCATCTTACTTGACAAGCGTCTTGTAAACGTTACGAAAAGCATTACGAATTGAGCAGTTCTCAGGATTTGCGTGAATTTACCAGCCACAATGCCTACGCGCTCCGGCTGCATCGTCTCCCCCACCACCCGCGCCAGCTCCGCCGTCAGGCTGTCGAGATCGGTTTCGTCGCGGGCGTGGCGGGCGAAGTCGGCCAGGACCTGGGCGGCGTCATATTTTTTGCGGAAGAAGCGGCGGTCGATCACATCCTGCACGCGACGGCGCAAGGGCGTGAACAGGGCGGCGATGAGCAGGGTGGAGAGAACGATGATGATGGGGCTTTGTTGGCCGGTCAGGCGGTCGAACAGGGTTTGCAGCAGGACGATGCTGCCAAAGTAGACAAACGCCAGCAGTGCTGTCAACAGACCGTAGACCAGCGTCTTGCGGATGATGACGTCGATGTCGTAGAGGCGGTAACGCAGGATGGCAATGGCGATGGCGATGGGAATAAGCAGGATTGACAACACGAACCAAAGATTGCCCCAACCGCTCTGACTTTCGTCTACAGGAGTGAGGAAGAAGGTAAGTGCATAGGTAACGGCAAAGAAAGCCCCGGCATAGAGCAACCACTTGATCTGCTCACGTTCGATAGCCTGGGCATTTCGATAGCGCACGAAAAGAGAGGCGACGCTGGCCCCGATGACGGTTACCAGGCCGATGCCCCAGCCGATCAGAAACGGTCCATTTATCACGCTGTCGGGAATGAAACCAATCGGGTTGGGCAGCGCCCACGCGCCGCTGGCTAGGCTGATGGTCTCGGCAAAGGGTATGATGACCATAAAGAAGACCCACAAACCCACGGCCAACCAATTGACCCAGTTCCAGCGTGGTGACGGCGGGCGGCCCGTGGGAAAATGCAAAGGGATCAGGAAGACCGGGAAGATGACCGGAATCCATGACCATGCTTCCAGCCAGAACAACAGGAACAGGCCCGGCGTAAGAACTGTAGGCGCGGCAATGCCGTCTATGAACGTCGATATGGGATTGATATTGGCAATGGCCACCAGCATCATCAGCCACCCAACCCGGTTCTGAGGCTGGCGGTTGATAATCAGCGCCGCCACGACAGCGAAAATGACCGGCATTGCCAGCAACCAGATCAGGGTTTCGGCCAGATCGAACGGTGTGGGCGGTGCAAGCAGGTGGGACGCCCAAACGATCAAATTGATTAGGGCTCCTGCGACCGCAATTGCAAACAATATCCAGCCCAGGCGTGCGCGATTTTTGTTACTCATTGATTCACCTCCTTCAGCCATACGCTGACTCCCGCCGGCTGCATTGTCTCCCCCACCACCCGCGCCAACTCCGCCGTGAGGCTGTCCAGATCGGTTTCGTCTCGGGCAGTGCGGGCAAAGTCGGCCAGCACTTGGGCGGCGTCGTATTTCTTGCGAAAGAAGCGGCGGTCGATCACATCCTGCACGCGGCGGCGCAAGGGGGTGAACAGGGCGGCGATCAGCAGGGTGGAGATAACGATAACGATGGGGCTTTGTTGGCCGGTGAAGCGGTCAAACAGGGTTTGCAACAGCAGGATGCTGCCGAAATAGACCAGCGCCAGCATTGCCGTGAGCACGCCATATTGCAGCGTTTTGCGGATGATGATGTCGATGTCATAAAGGCGATACCGCAGAATCGCGATGCCGATAGCAACCGGGATGGTTAGAAAAACTATATTAATAACTACTCCCCAGATTTGTCCCCAGCTCTGAAATAGCGTGTAGGGGACATAGAAAGCACCAAACAGACCGAGCGCATACAGAATCCAACGGATTTGCTCGCGTTCCACAGCCGCTCGCGACGATAACGCACGACGATGGAAACAACACAAAGAATCGCCAATCCGGCCATGCCAAGAAGCCATATTGAAAACAGGTTATCAACCGCCGTAGTGTTCAGGAAGCCAATCGGATTGGGGATGGTCCAGTTTACACCGTAGAGGGACGAATCAGGCGCAATCGTCCTGTCGAAAACGACAATGGATAGAAAGACAGCGAACATACCAATGGCATAGACAACAGTCCAGCGCCAGCGAGGCGATAGCGGCTTTCCTGTCGGAAAGAGTAAGGCGATAAGAAAAATCGGGAAAATGGCCACCAACCAAGTTGTGTTACTCAGATAAGCCGCCGTCATGAAAAGAATGGATGGATGAGACGGCGGAACTGTTAGACCGACGATTTGCGAATGGATAAATGGATCGGGGAGGGACGTCAGGGCAGGGAGCATAAGCAGCCAGCCGATGGTGTTTTTTGGTTGGCGCGTGATAATCAGCGCCCCAACCAGGGGGAACGCGAGTACGATCAACAAGTTGAGAATCGTGTTCAACGCCGGCAACAGACTCCCCTGGAGATTACTACTCCTAAAACTGTCCGGGAGGGTTGCCACGGCTACGACAAGCACGATTCCAAAAAACAACCAGGCCAAAAAGGATGCTTTTTTGATTCTTAATCTCATGTCCGCCGACCTTCTTCCTTCCTGATCCACAGGCTTACCTTTTCCGGCTGCATCGTCTCCCCCACCACCCGGGCCAGCTCCGCCGTAAGCGTGTCCAGATCGGTTTCGTCGCGGGCAGTGCGGGCAAAGTCGGCCAATACCTGGGCGGCGTCGTATTTCTTGCGGAAGAAGCGGCGGTCGATCACATCCTGCACGCGGCGGCGCAGGGGCGTGAACAGGGCGGCGATGAGCAGGGTGGAGATGACGATGACGATGGGGCTTTGCTGGCCGGTGAGGCGGTCGAACAGGGTTTGCAGCAGGACGATGCTGCCAAAGTAGACAAACGCCAGCAGTGCTGTCAGCAAGCCGTAGACCAGCGTCTTGCGGATGATGACGTCGATGTCGTAGAGGCGGTAACGCAGGATGGCCACGCCGACGGCCAGATAGAGCGGAACAATATATGCCTGGCCAAGGAGGACAAGCAGCGTGTTGATTCCCTCGTCACTCTGGCCTGGCGTCAATTGTGAAAAGATGGGGAGAATGAACAGGATGAAAGTAAAGAACCCGCCCACGACAAACCAACGCAACTGCAAGCGCACCACTGGCCCGGCCGAGCGGTAGCGAAAAATGAGGGAGATCGCAGACAGGAACGTGATCAGGATCAGGGAAATGAAGGAGGGAAACCCCAAAACGTACCACGTGGCGTTTTCTGGTAGCCAGCCATATGGGTTGTCAATAACAATGCCCCCGGCTTCTGCGCCTCCATTCCAGTCGGGGCCTGACACGAAATTACTTGAAAACAGTACAGCGAACGCCAGGAAGAGCCAGATATAGAGGAGCCGCCAGCGGCGTGATGGCAATTGTCCATCCGGAAACCAGAGCAAGAGCAGGATCAGACAGACAAGCGTGGCAAGATTGGCGGGTTCGGTTGCCCACAGCAGAAAATACTCCAGGGCCGAATACCCGGCGGGTTGGGCGCCGCCCAAATAATAGATGCCGTGTCCCAACGACCTGAAGCCGATCAGTAAGCCATAGATGATCCATAGCCAGCCGATGCGGTTACGCGGCTGTCTGGTGACGATGATCACTCCGAGGATGGGAGCGCCCAATGCTACCATGGCGCTAGCCAGCAACCAGTCCATGCTGGAAAAATCAGGCGCTAAGAACAACATGACCGCCGAGACAGTGAGGATGATTGCGGCGAAAGACGCCGTCCCCCAGGCGATACGGCGCAGCCAGGTATCACTCATGAAGATCTTTCCTTGAGCCAGACGCCTACGATCTCCGGCTGCATCGTCTCCCCCACCACGCGGGCCAGCTCCGCTGTCAGGCTGTCCAGATCGGTTTCGTCGCGGGCGTGGCGGGCAAAGTCGGCCAGGACCTGGGCGGCGTCGTATTTCTTGCGGAAGAAGCGTCGGTCGATCACATCCTGCACGCGGCGACGCAGGGGCGTGAACAGGGCGGCGATCAGCAGGGTGGAGAGAACGATGATGATGGGGCTTTGCTCGCCGGTCAGGCGGTCGAACAGGGTTTGCAGCAGGACGATACTGCCAAAGTAGACAAACGCCAGCAGTGCTGTCAGCAGGCCGTAGACCAGCGTCTTGCGGATGATGACGTCGATGTCGTAGAGGCGATAGCGCAGGATGGCGATGGCGATGGCGGCAGGGATGCCGAGCATTCCGATTGCAAACAGGACATTCCAGATATTTTCGGCCACCGCAAACGCATTCCCAACAAAAGTAGGGACGTAAAAGGCAACAAAAACGGCAGTGGCATAGAACAACCACTTAATCTGTTGGCGCTCGACCGCCCGGGCGCGGCGAAATCGTACAAACAGTGATGCAGCGCAGAGGATAGTCAATAACGGGATAGCTATCACCCAGGGGCCAATGAAACTATCGACGAATTCGATGCTCATGAATCCGATCGGGTTGGGAAGCGTCCAGTCCGCCGCGCCTGACCCCACCGTCAACTCCTGGGCGAATGTAACCGTAACGATCAACAAGGCCATCAGGCCCAGCCCGAAATAGATCAGCCAGCCCCAGCGCCGGCTGAGCGGCTTTCCCGTAGGGAACAGCACCATGATGAACAGGATCGGGAAGACGAGCAACAGCCAGTTCCAGTTGCTAAACCATAATATCAGGAGGAACAGAAGCGAGGGTGATTCGGGAGGCGGTAGAATTCCGATGGTGTAGGGTCTCAGGTAAACGTCGACCACGATGAAAAGCGAGACGCCGGGCAGCAGCATCAACCAACCGATCACGTTGCGCGGCTGGCGCGAGATGATGAGCGCGCCGACAAAGACAAACGCTATCGGTATCAGGGGAAACATCATCTCTGACAGCACATATTGGTCTCCAACCGGGCGCGTCGTCCAGTCAAAAATCACAGCCACCAAAACGGCAGCCGTGATCAGAGCAAAGAATATCCAGGCAAAGATGGCGTTGCGCTTATCGTTCATGCAGATTTCCAGTGGTTGATTAGGGTTCCAGCAAGACCTGACAGGTTTGGTCGAACCTGTCAGGTCTCAACTTGCGCTTTGTCGTCAATGACGCCGGTCTGTTAATTCAGGGCGAAACGACTCACTACGAGTTATCCGGCATGGCGGGCAGGGATTGCAGGTAGAGCCAGATGGCCTGAAGATCTGCCACATCGGCCCCGCCGATGCGCGGCCAGGGCATGGCCTCCGGGTCCAGCGTCTCTCCGTCCGGGGTGACGCCGTTCTTCATGGCGAGGAGGAAGTCGGCTTCGCTCCAGGTCGCCAGCTCGCCGCCGGGGGTGAGATTGGGCGTGAAGTCTGAGCCTTCTCCCTCGGACGGCGCTCCAGCGAGGTCCTCGCCGTGGCAGGCGGTGCAGACCATTGCCATATATAGACCATATTCGACGGTGACGCCGCTGGCGGGAGCGGTTTGCGGCGTAGCCGCGTGGTCGATTTTATGCGCGGGGAGGAAGTCGCCGGCTGGGATCACGCCCAGGCCCAGCATGACTTTGGGCATGAAAGCCAGGGCACGCGACGGAATCTCGCGGTCGACGGGAGACAATGTCTTGAGATAAGCGATTATCTCCGCCATATCGTTGCTGTCAATCGTCGTGTAAAATTCTGCGGGCATGATGATCAGGTTCTCACCGTTCGGGCGAACGCCGTGCCGCAGCGCCAGCAGCCAGTCGGCGTCGGTATAAACGCCGCCAATGCCGCCCTTGCCGCTGGTCAGATTGGGCGCCCACAGCGTACCGGCCCCATCCTCGGCGGCGAAAAATTCGGCTCCGCCCAGATCCGGCCCGTGACAGTCGGCGCACAACATGAAATGATCTGTCAGATACTGGCCTCGTGTCACCGCGGCGGCATCAGTGGGAATCTGGATCGTGTCCGGAGTATAATCCCATTTTTGGGTGAATAGGCCATTGGCACGTACCGTGCCGACAATTACTACCAAGATGATCAAACCAACCAGACCTGCCAGGATGATTCCGATCCACTTCAATACACGTTTCATTTGTCCCTCCTTTTTTGGAACAGGTGTGTGTGGGTGAACTACGACTTGTTGCGAAGATGTTGGATTGAGCCTGCACGCCGAAGGTAATCCCGTAGCTGCCGTGAGCGATCAGAAGCTACGAGAACAGAATCTCGCCAGAACAGCGTTACGGTCGGCGTGACCGCCCCTCACCAGGTCATTCCGATCACAGCGATCACCATGAGCACGGTTGCCCAAATCGTGCCCTGGCGAATTCGCCCTTGCAGACGTTGCATCTCCTGAATTTGTTCTGGCGCGGGCGGGCCGCCTTGCGCCGCCATCTGTTGGCCAAGATCGACCACCTTGCCCGAAGTGCGCCCTATCACGCCCATGCCGACAACAGCCGCTGCGATGCCGGCGATGGCTCCCAGAGTCAGGGGAAGGCGAGAGCCGAGTAAAATGGACTGGTCCCAACCACCGGTGTACGCCCCAAACATAAACAATCCTGCCAGGACGGTCGCCAGGGCAGCCAGAGACATGACCAGACTGAAGCGGGTGCCGGTTGAGAGCCGCGTCATGACCTTGCCGCCATCCGGTCCCAGGCTGCCCACGACGGGTTGCAAAAAGAATACCATAAACAACGTTGTGCCCACCCAGAAAATGGCGGCGAAAATGTGGATGAATCGAAGGATTTGAATAAGCGTAGACATGTGTAACTCCTTGAGCAATGCGGGTGGATAAGAGTGTGGGTGGGGAATCATATCATTGTCGATGTCTGCCCGCTACCGGACCCGAAACGGTGCCACAAACAATATGATCGTCGCTCATGCTGAGCGGCGCTCAGCACCAGAGGAGACATTGCCAGCAGGTTATTCGTCCATCATAGCGCTACATCGTCTTTCGAACGTTACGGCAATCGTTACGAAACGATTTTCTTCAAAAGGTTCGTTGCGTTTTCATCGCAATAACGTACAATGGCAGGATACAGTCTCTCTTCAATTTCCAGCCATACAGAAGTCTATGTCTACTCTTACCCTCGCATTCCTCGGCTCCCCACACATCGAACTGGGAGGTCAAACCATTACTGTCGATACGCGTAAGGCCACCGCCCTGCTTGCCTATCTCGCGGTGACGGAAGAAGCTCACACCCGCGAAGCCCTGGCGACCTTGCTCTATCCTGACTACGACCAGTCACGAGGGCGGGCGGCGTTGCGGCGCACGCTCTCAGCGCTGAACAAAGCCCTGGGGTCCGAAATGGATCGACGCCCAGCGTGCCAGCATTGGGCTGAATCCCGATGCCGTCATCGAATTTGATATCGCAACATTCAACGATCTCGTCCGGCGCTCAGGAGTGCACACGCATCGAACATGGATCGTCGTGCAACGATTGCATTGGCTGGCTGAGCAACGCGGTCGAGTTATATCGCGGCGATTTTCTGGAAGGATTCACATTGCGGGACAGCGCCAATTTCGACGATTGGCAGTTCTTCGAGGCGGAAGGACTGCGCCTGCGCTTTGCTACCGTGCTCGAAAAACTGGTTACGCTTCTCATCGCCACGCAGGCCTGGGATCAGGCGATCTCGTACGCCCGGCGCTGGCTGGCGCTCGATTCCTTGCACGAACCAGCCCATCGGCAGTTGATGCGGCTCTACGCCTGGAATGAACAACAGGCGGCCGCACTGCGCCAATATCGCGAATGCGTGCGGATTCTGGACGAAGAGCTGGGCGCGCCTCCGCTGGAAGAGACGACGGATCTCTATCACCTCATCCAGGAAAACCGACTCGAACCGCCACCCACAGCCAGCGTCGCGCCATCGCTGCCTACAGAAAACCCGCCCCGCCAACTGGTTCTCCCGCCAGCCAACCAACCCCCGGCAGCGCTCGTCGGGAGAACTGTTGAATTAACACGACTGTATCAATCCTATGACACCACCACGGGCGGTCGTCTGATCGTGATCCAGGGCGAGGCCGGGATCGGCAAAACACGGCTGGCCCAGGAACTGCTCCGCCATGTGCGCGAGCGGGATGGCGTCATCCTCAGCGCCCAATGCTATGAAGGCGAAACCAACCTCGCCTTTGCGCCCATCCTCAACGCCATCCGCCCTGCGCTGGCTCAACCGCAATCAGCCAGTCGTCTGGAAGCGGTCGCTCCCCATGCGCTAAGCGAAGCCGCCCGCCTGCTGCCGGAAATTACCCGCATGTATGAACTGCCGCCCGCTCAGTCCGTTGATAGTCCCGGCGCTCAAAGCCGATTTTTCGATGGACTGAGCCAGACGCTGGACGCGCTGCTTGGCGGCCCCGCGCCGGGCGTGCTTTTCATCGACAACGTGCACTGGGCGGATGCCGCGTCACTCGACCTGCTGGCCTATCTCATTCGCCGCCTGCGCCAACATGATTGGCTGCTCTTGCTAACCTGGCGTAGCGAGCATGTCACCGAGATGCAACAGTTGCCGAGGCTGGCGCGAGAGATACAGCGCGAGAACCTGGCAGAATGCTATGGAACTGCAACGTCTGGAGCAGGAAGATGTGGCCACGCTGGTCCGAAAATCTATCGAAACCGACCAGGCCGAAACCCTGAGCGAGCAGCTTTATCGCGAGACAGAGGGCTTGCCCTTCATGCTGATCGAATACCTTTCTCTGTTGGCGAATGAGAATAAGGCCCAGGCAGTTGCGTGGGATATGCCCGAAGGCGTGCGGGATCTCCTGCGCAGCCGCTTATCCGGTCTAAGCGAGATAGGACGACAGGCGCTTACCACCGCAGCGGTGATTGGACGCTCGTTCGATTTCGACACCCTGCTACGGGCCAGCGGTCGCAGCGATGAAGAATCCATCAACGCCATCGAGGAACTGAGCGCACGCAATCTGATCGTCAATGATCATAGGCCCGCAAGGCCATCCCCTGTTCGATTTCAACCATGAAAAATTACGTTCGTTGGTCTACGAAGAGACCAGCTTTGCGCGCAGGCGTTTGTTGCATCGCCGCGTAGCGGAGGCGATCCGTGCTGAGAACCGTCAAACGGATGTCCCTGGCGTCATCGCCGGGCAATTGGCGCATCATTACCGGCTGGCCGGGCAGGAAGAACAAGCTGCGTCCTTTTACAAACTCGCTGGCGACCATGCCCGCTCACTTTACGCCAATGCCGAGGCGCTGGAACATTACGATATCGCGCTGGCTCTGGGTTATGCCGGTGTGGCCGAACTGCACGAGGCCAGGGGTGATCTGCAAGTGCTGCGCGGGGACTATGGCGCGGCATTGCGCAGTTACGAACAGGCTGCGGCATTGTCCGGGGAGAAACAGTTGGCAGGACTGGAACGAAAGTTGGGCGAAGTTTATCATCGTCGCGGCGAATGGCCGATAGCTGAACTGCACTTTGAGTTGGCCCTGCAAGCGTCGGACGAGGAAACCGATCCTGGACTCAGGTCGCGCATCTACGCTGATTGGAGCCTGAACTTTTATCGCCAGGGAGACCAGGTTCAGGCAGTGCACCTGGCAGAAAAGGCGCTTGATCTGGCCCAAACGGTTGAGAACGCCCGTGCCCTGGCCCGCGCCCACAATTTACTCGGTCTGCTCGCCACGAACGCCGGTGAATATGTCGCAGCCATCGCCCATTTACGAAAAAGTCTGGCCCTGGCTGAGGGAATCACCGATATCGAAGCGCAAGTGGCGGCGTTGAACAACCTGGCTTTGATCTACAAAGAAAAAGGCGACATCGCTCAGGCACTGACCGCCACACAAACTGCGCTTGACCTCTGCACGACCGTTGGCGATCGCCACCGTCAGGCGGCGCTGCACAACAACCTGGCCGATCTCCTGCACGACGCAGGGGAAGAAGACGCGGCGATGGCGCAACTGAAGCAGGCGGTGCGTCTGTTTGCCGAAATCGGCAGCGGACGCCGAGGAGATGCAGCCGGAGATTTGGAAATTGGCAGCGTGGTAGGTGAAACGAGTTTACTTCCCCAACCCCGCTTCTCTGGCCCGTACAATTGCCTGCGCCCGATCGGCCACCTGTAGCTTGCTGAATATGTTGCTGACGTGATTGCGCACCGTTTTTTGGCTGATCACCAACGTCTGTGCGATTTCACCGTTGTTAAAGCCCTGAGCGATCAACCCCAGCACTTCGCGTTCTCGCTCGGTCAGTTCGGAGAAGATGGCTGGTTGAGCAACAGGCTGGGGAGCCGAGAAAAAATGCATCATGCGTCGGGCGATGGCGGGACCAAACAATGCTTCGCCTCGTCCCACCGCCCGAACCGTGCGCAGCATTTCTTCCTGCTCCGCCCCCTTGAGCACATAGCCACGCGCCCCGGCCCGCATAGCGGCGAAAACGGAGTCATCATCCTCGAACATCGTTACCATGATCACGCCAATATGCGGGCTGGTTTGGGTGATGCGCCGGGCGGCTTCGATGCCATTTATGCCCGTGCCGTCGGGCCTCTGCATCTGAATATCCATCAGCACAACGTCAGGCTGTAGGATTTCGGCCTGGGTGATGGCTTCCTGCCCGGATGCGGCTTCGCCGACCACCTCGGCGTCGGCCACAGAGGCTAACAGCGCGGCCAGTCCGTGCCGGAAGAGGGTGTGGTCATCTACAATGAGGATGCGGAGAGGTTCGGAAGACATTTTCGTCAGTCAGCAGAGGAATTAACAGGGATTGGGATGGATGCTCGTACCCGGGTCCCACCAGTTGGGCTTGTCTCGACCCGTAACGCACCCCCAAGTTCTTCAGCACGCTCGCGCATGGAAGCCATGCCTACGCCGGGACGATAATCTACTGGCAAGCCCCGACCATCGTCGCTGATCTCGACCACGAACTCATCCTCAAGCCTCAGTTGAACGGCACAGACGCTGGCTTGAGCGTGACGGGCGCAGTTGGTCAGCGCTTCCAGCACGATGCGATAGGCAGCGACTTCGACGGCGGCAGGTAGAGGCGGCAGGTCGGCGGGCGCATCGATAGTGATTCGGAGGTCGTTATCAGCGTGCTGGACGGCATATTCGCGCAGGGCGGGAACGAGACCTAACTGGTCGAGTGCGGGCGGGCGCAGGTCGTAGGCCAGCCTGCGGACATCGACGATGGCGTTTTGTACATCGCCGCGCAACGCCAGCAGCAGTGTGTCGGCCTCTGCGGATTCGGTGGCCAGCAGGTTGCGGGCAGCATCCAGCTTCAGTGTGAATGAGGCCAGTTGCGGACCGAGACCGTCGTGCAGGTTGCGGCGCAGACGGCGACGTTCTTCCTCACGGGCAGTCACCAGGCGACCTCGAGACCGTTGGAGGTCGAGGGTCAGTTGCACGGCATGGGCTGCCGCTCCGGCCTGGCGAGCGATGTCGTTCAGCAAGCGTTCATCGAGTGGACTGAATGATTCGCCCGGTGCACGCGTTGATACAACCAAACGACCGATCATTTCTCCCTGATAACTGATTGGGTAAAAAATGACGCTGTCGCGAGATTGGCCGTGGCTGGCGACGAGTTCGAATTGGGAATCGTCCCGTTTGAGCCAGATGGCGACGTAAGGCAATTGCAGTGATGGGGCAATGGTATCGACCAGGGTGGGGAAGACGTCGGCGCTATCGCCGGTGGCTGCCAGGGTCTGGCCCAGACGCGAGAGCACTGTGATGGGATCGTCGCGGTCGCCATACATGAGCCGGTTGACGACGCGTTGCAGGCGCTGGCGCAGAGGCAGAGCCAACAGGGCAACGATGGCAGTGGCGGCAACGGCAAGGCCAGGGCCGATCTGCGCCTGGAAGATCAACGCCATCCCGCCCACCAGCAATCCATAAAGTACGAGGATGAGCAAGGTAAGTGCGCCAAAGACAAGGGTGCGGTTGACGAGGATGTCGATATCCCACAGATGATAACGTAGGATAGAAATGCCAATGGTGAGGGGGATCAGCGTGAAAGCCAGCCAATTGAGGTGAATCTGGATCAAAAAACCCCAGGCTGAGAAGTGTTCGGCAAGGAGAAAGCTCCACAAAAGCCAGACGAATATGCCGGTGAAACCGAATACCACCCATTTTGTTTGCTGACGTTGCACAAGATCGGAGATGCTGCGATAACGATAAATCTGGGCGAGGATGCCGGAAAGAATTAAGAAGATGAAGGTGAAGGCAAATACCCCCCAACCGATATCTTCACGGAAAGATGCGTAGGTATCGATGGCCCAGATGCCTGGGATGGCGAGTGCCCCCACTATCAACAGCCAGAACGACCAGCGGGGCACAAAACGACCGGTGGGGAAGAGGAAGAAAAGCAGCATCAAGTCCCAGAAAAAAGAGGGGGAGGAAAACACTGGTGTAATCGTTCAGGAAAGCGAGATTCGGAGGAAAACGCCATTTGTCAGTATCGGAACTGACATGCATAAGTGCAAACAAGACCAGCGTCATCGAGATCAGCAGGCCCAGCCAGTCGTCCGAACGTTTCCAGGCGATGAGGAAAGGCAGCGGCCAGAGAGATGCCCACACCCAGCCATTCCAGCACGATCAGGTAGCGGATGAAAGCGCCGATGCCCATGTAGGGGCGAGTAGCAGGGCGCGCCTGTTGCACCACCCACTCCCCCCAGGTATCCCAGTCGTTTACACGCAGCATCTGATAAAGCATGGCCAGTGCTAAGGCCACGATGACAAACCAGGCCAGACGCGCCAGCCAAAGCAAGGGGCCATGCAGCCGGGTGGGGGCATCGATTTCGGCCGGGGTGCGATTATTTGCGAGGGGTGAGGGTTCAACCAGAATGGGAGTCATAATATTATCTCGTGGTGAAGCATACTCGAATTTGGGATGTGATTCAATACATTGTCTGGCAGGACTTGGAACAGAGCCGGAAAACCGGACAATTTGATAACGTGCCGCCTGGTTTTCCGGCCTGTCTGTTCCCGATTACTGCCTTTATTCTCGCAACACCCAGAGCAGCCCCACTCCGCCGAGGCCGCCCATGATCAGGCCGCCAATAGCCAGCGAGAGTAGTTCTCTGCCTTCGCTACCCACAGAAAGGGCGACGCCAAATGCCACAACAGCGGCAATGACGCTGATGGCTATCCACCAAAGGGCGCGTGGGCTAAATTCCCGTAGCAGCAGCCACTGGCCCACGCCCAGACCAATTCCCATGGTCAGACCGATAAGTGTGCCAGAGACGACATCAGATGCTGAATCAAAAGCATCAAGTGCGAAAATGGCAAGCGTGCCAAGTACCAGGGTGAAAGCGACTGTGGCGCCAGCGATACTGTAGAGAGTCCAGCGGAAAGGTTGGTCCAGTCTACGCCAGAGCACAAGCATTTGAGCCAGGCCAATACCGCCGCCCCAGAGCACGCCCCAGGCAATGGCAACGACGAGCAAGCTGGGCGCTGTACCCAGGCTTTTTTCCAGAGGATCGGCCAGACCCCAGCCGATAGGGATGGCCAGCATGCCGCCTACCATGACGCCGATCGTGGTAGCAGCGAGCCAAAGGAACCAGAATGTGATGGTTGAGGAAACGTTACGGGAGTTGATTGAAGCTTGCATGGTGCACCTCCTTGTGTGCAAAGTTGTGTGATGCTTACACAATACAGGTAGAGGTGTCCCGTTGTCATGGGTCTGGTGTCCCGATCAGGTCGGGAAATCTGCCCGACCCTCCTGCTCCTCACAAACCAACGCTAGCGAAAATGTCATCATACCAATGATAGCTCAGCCTTCCGCCCAATCTTCGTTCGCCCAGAGGCCGTTTCCTAACTTACTGCGGTCGCCCCTCTCAAAGGCAACCACTGAATCATCCGCAGCAGATAGATGTATTGCCCTGCGTATGATATGGATCATAGTATTTAAGGTAGACTTCGTTTAGACTCAAGGATGGACTCAGGAATGTAAGACCAACTCCGATCTCTCACAGATCGGATCGACTTTCGGTTCGCCTACGCAGATTAATTACTGATCCATTGAAGGCAGCAGCATGAGCAAACTCCTGCAAATGGAAGGTATTAGCAAGGCCTTCTTCGGGGTGCCCGTCCTCAGGGGCATTGACTTTGACCTGGAACATGGTGAAGTCCACGTACTCCTTGGCGAGAACGGAGCCGGTAAGTCGACACTCATGAAGATCCTTTCTGGCGCTTATGAGGCCGATTCTGGTTCGATCAGTGTGAATGGCGAGGCGATCGATCTGCGTACTTACCATCCCCGAACCGCAGAAGATGTCGGCATTGCAACGGTTTACCAGCATTTCCACTTGATTCCACATCTGAGCGTGGCGGAGAACCTGGCCATGCCTGTGTTCACTCGTGAAGGGGGGATCATCCGTTGGAAGGAAGTTTACGCCCACGCAGACGAGGTGCTTGAGCGTATTCAATACGATATTGATCCCAGGGCGCAGGTGCAGAATCTGCCGGTTTCTCAGAAGCAGATGCTGGAGATAGCGATTGCGCTGTCAAAGAGCGCCAAAGTGCTCATCCTGGACGAGCCGACAGCCTCGTTGAGCCGGACGGAAACAGAAATCCTTTTCGAAGCAATAGCGGATATCAAAGCGCGTGGCATTGGCGTTATTTATATTTCGCATAAACTCGAAGAGCTAAAACAGGTTGGCGATCGCATTACGATCCTGCGAGATGGCGCTAAAATTGCTACGATGCCATCAGATGGTGCTGAAGTAGATGACATTGTGCAACTGATGATCGGTAAGGAGTTGGCTCAAAGTCAAAAGATGCAGTCGTTGGCCAAAGATCAGGCTCTCTTCCGGGTTGAGGCGCTGCAAAACGAACATATTCTTGCTCCCGTCAGCTTCGCTGTGCGTAAAAAAGAAATCGTGGGGATCACGGGCCTGGTGGGGTCAGGGAAGACTGAGTTGGCACGCGCCATCTTCGGTATCGACAAGCTCAGTGAGGGAAAGACATATCTGGGCGATCAGGAGGTGCAGATCGATTCTCCACAGACGGCGGTTGAATTGGGTTTAGGTTATTTACCCGAGGATCGAGATGCTGACGGTCTCTGCCTGAATCTGGGCGTCAAGGAAAATATCTCTCTGGCGCTCATGTCGAAATTGAAAGGAATTTTCTTCAGCACCTCATCAGAAAAAAGCACTGTGCTGGACACAATCCAATCAATGGATATCAAGACGGCGGGAATGTCGCAACAGGTGAAGTATCTGAGTGGCGGCAACAAACAGAAAGTGGTGTTCGGTAAGTGGCTCTCCGCTAAATGCAATTTATTGATTCTGGACGAGCCCACAATCGGCATTGACGTAGGTGCACGTAATGATATTTACAGTCTGATTAGAGACTTCATCGATGAAGATGATGAGCGCGGGGTCATCTTTATTTCCAGCGATATGACAGAGATCCTCGATGTTACCGACCGTGTCCTGGTCATGTCTGGTGGAAATGTGGTAGCCGAACTCGATCCAAAGCAAACGACCAAGCAAGAGATATTGCGCCATAGCCTCCAGGCGAGTCAGGCAGTGGAGTGAAAACAAGCATGATGAAAAAAGAGGAAAGTGAGAAAACAACAAAAAATGCGTCTGCAAAAGGTTTATTTGGCCTGAGCAGTCCTGGAGGTGGAGGAAACTCAGGGGTGACATCGGGCCTGCGCGGTCTGTCCCGAAATCAGGGCGTCTCAATGCTCATCATCCTGGCGGCCATGTGGGTGATACTGGGCTTACTTTCGCCCTACTTTTTCACCCGTGACAACATCATGGAGATCACCTTGCAGACCGCTGTGATCGCCATTATTGCAGCCGGGGAAACCTTCATCATTATTTCGGCTGGCATCGATTTGTCGGTGGGTGCAGTTTTCGCCGCTTCGGCTGTGGTGGGGGGTCTGGTGCTTGAGGCTACAGGGAGTCTCCCGCTCGCACTCCTGTCAACGGTCGCTTTCGGCTCACTGTTGGGGCTGACCAATGGCTTTCTGATCACAAAGCTCTGGGTCCCTCCGTTTATCGCTACACTCGGCATGATGGGCGTGGCGCGAGGTCTGGCGCTCATCCTTTCGGACGGCATCCCCATTTATGGATTACCTCCCGTGTACAAGTTCATTGGCCAGGGCAGACTTTTCGACATCATCCCCTTCCCCACGGTGATCATGATCGTGGTCTTCGTTCTGGGCTACATTATCGCCAATTATACGCGCTTTGGTCGATTTATCTATGCTATCGGCAGCAATGAGGAAGCAGCGCGTTTATCAGGTATCAAGGTGACCAGAACGTTGATTGGCGTTTATGTCATTGGGGGCCTGCTGGCAGGATTAGCATCTACCATCGAGTCCGGCCGTCTGGGGATTATCCAGCCCGCCGGGGGCAATGGCTATGAGTTGCTGGCCATTGGTGCGGTTGTCATCGGCGGCACCAGCCTGTTCGGTGGCGAAGGAAGCATTATCGCGACGCTGATCGGGGCCATCATTATGACTACCTTGCGCAATGGTCTGAATATCCTGGGCGTCAATTCCTTCTGGCAGTACGTGGTGAACGGCACGGTCATCATCGCCGCTATCGCTATCGATCAATACCGAAGACGGCGCTAGCAAGGAGGCAAGCTATAGAAACGAAAACAAGTGGTCCCAAACCAACCAGAACCAGATTCGCTTCTATTTAGGAGGGTAAAATGTCTAAAAAGTTTAGTCCGATCCTGATCCTTTTGTTGGTCTTCGTGTTGTTGGCCGGATGCGCAGCACCGCCGCCGCCAGTCGCCGATGCACCCGCCGCCGATGCACCCGCTGCTTCAGAACCTGCCGCTGATACTGCAAGTAAGGGTGAAATTGTTTTCATCCCCAAATCCACTTCGGCCACTTTTTATCTGTTTCTTGTAAAAGGTGCACAGGACAAAGCCAAGGAACTCGGCTACACCGTTGATTATGTAGGCCCCGCCACCGAGGCTGACATCGCTGCCCAGGTTGATCTGGTGCGCAACATTACGAATAAAAAACCCGCAGGCATCTTGCTGGCAGCCCTTGATTCCGAAGCGCTGATCGCACCCGTCGAGGAAGCGATGGCCGCAGGCGTGCCGGTAGCCATGGCAGATTCAGGCATCAATGGCGACGCCCCGCTGGCCAGTATCATCACCGATCAATATGCTGGTGGTTTCATGGCCGGCGAGGAAATGGCGAGGTTGCTTGGCGAGAAGGGACTGGTAGCCAATCTCGGTATCCAGGCCGGTTCGGTAAGTGCCGGGCGTAGCGTTGGCTTTGCTGAAGCCATTGCCCAATATCCGGAGATGTCCGTGCTTGAAACCAAGTGGACGGACGCCGATGCAGCGAAGTCATTGGACATCGCCACTGATCTGTTAACTGCTAATCCCGACCTGGCAGGATTTTTCTCGGCTGCCGCGCCGATCGCCGGTGGCATTGCCCAGGCTGCGATTGCCAAGGGCGTGGCCAAAGATTTGAAGATTATCACCTTCGATCCCAGCCCCGAAATCCTGCCGTTGTTTGATGATGGCACCATCCACGCCATCATCGCTCAAGACCCCTACAAGATGGGTTATGAAGGTGTGGCGGCGATTGTCGCTTACATTAACGGTAATCCACCTGAGGTCAAGAGCGTCGAACTCGCTCCTGTCCTGATCACGCCCGAAAACGTCAATTCACCCGAAGTGCAGGCCCTTCTGCAAACGCCTGACAAATTCGAGAAGTAACCGCCAACATCATTTCACGAAAGCCCGGATGATTCCGTCCGGGCTTTTTCTGTTTTTGGCACAGAATCCTGGCCCCTGACCACCCGTGCATTTTGCGTAAGCCGGACGCATTCGAAGCAGCAAGTCGCTTTCCTGCAACGCTTGTTGGACGAAATCCGGCATGGGCTGGATCGGTCGGGAAAGCGATGAAAGGTCGGGATGAGTCGGGCTGCTCGGCATAAAGCATCACCGCACTTTCTGAAAGGTGATCTCGTAGGAGAAATGCACGTGGTAGAAGGGCGGAGTGCAGCGGTCATCGGGCGTGGGACAGACCGCATATTCGTTGTCAACCGGCCCCAAACGCCCGACAATATCGGGGATGTGGGGATGCGCCGTGTTCATCTGATTGGAAACCTGGCTTGTGACCAGACCCGTGGGATCGGCGCTCACGTAGAGCTTGTAGGGTTCCCAATCCATCGTGATCTCAGCTTTGCCCGGCCCTTTGCTGCCGGTAACGACATTGAGTTTGTCTCCGACCGCATCCTTGACCACGACCCCGTCAATGCCGTTGCCATTCGCATCCACCACTGTCAGGAAGATGTGGTGCTGACCGCCCTTGTTGAAGATGCCGCCATTGTTTTCGTCGAGTCCGCTGGACATGGTAGTTGACGATCTGATACTGGGCGCTGGGGTCCAGGTTACCGGCAGTGGTCGAGTTATCCACGCTGGGCGCACCCGGCACGAGATTGGAGGCAGGAGGAGCGGGAGGAGCCGTTGCGGCGGGAACCGGCGTTGCAACCGGTTCGGGCGGCGCCGGGATCGCCTCCGCTACGGTCACGGTATCGACATTTTGCAGATCAACCAGATCGCCGAACAGCCAGCCGGGTTGTCCATCAAAGCAGCAGACCTGCCACCAATTGCCCTGTTCATTTTTGGCGATCACCTCGAATGTTTCGCCGAGCGAGGCTACGCCTACCTTTGCGTAGGCTGTGCCTGGGCCACCGCGCACGTTAATCGTATTCGAGCTGATGATCAGGCTCGGTTTCAGTTCGACGGTCGGCGCCACAGTCGGGGTCGGATCCACCACCGTTGCCGTTGGTTCAGGCAGAGGGGTCGGCTCGCTGGTCGGAGTTGCCGGCACGGGAGTGGCCAACACCTCAGGAACAGCGGTTGCCGTAGGCAACTCTGGTGTGTCAGTCGCTTTGGGCGTCGGTGTGAAGGTGGGTGGGATTTCCCTGGTCACTGTCGGCGTGGGAACTTCATCACCCCCGAGCAGCGAACCACATCCGCTGAGCGTGAGGATGAGAAGGAGGCTT
The DNA here is from genome assembly GCA_963700615.1 of uncultured Chloroflexia bacterium. Lineage (GTDB taxonomy): Bacteria > Chloroflexota > Anaerolineae > J102 > J102 > DUEF01. Next base: position 127,870 of record CAVOYG010000011.1, read on the forward strand.
GAAAAAACAATTATGGTGGTAAATGGACGCAAAGATATTTTCCGGGATTGAAGGATTTGAGAGGCTGTTACTGGTGCGGGCCGCATTGTAGCAGTGAATGCGTTTGCATGGCACATCTTTGGGGGCTTCAAACCGGGCAACCTGGTCTCCGTATCTGCGCCAGGGCGAGCAATTTCAGCGAACTCGCCTGCTGGCTCACGAATTCAATTTTGATGAAGTGCTTCCACTTGCGATCTAATCGAGGGGAAATTGCTTGCCCTTACTCCACCTCCACCCACTCAAACACATTCGTCTCGGTGTCGTACAGCCCCCAGGTTGGCGCGTGGTCCATGCCCATGATCTCGCCGGGGTTCACGAAATGGGTCTGGTCAATGATTTCGTGGTGTTTGATGTGGTCACAGCCATCGTAACAAATCAGATCGAGCTGATTGATTGGGCGATGCGCAATGCGGGTTCTCGGCAGTGTATCAGAGGTCAGTATCAACCTGTATTCCAACGTGTTAAGTCCTTATCTATCCTGTCCAAATCGAGTAGGATCATATCTTCCACCGTCCAGTTGTGACCCGAAGGTCGTGTACTTGCTGTCGTCTGGGCATAGGCTTGCGCTGCTGCTGTCCAACCGCCACGTGCAAAACCCAGGTTCAACAGCCGCCAGTGACCTGGCTTGGGGACTATGTAATCGATCCTGCTCACAAGTTTTTGCAACACAGCCTGCCCTTGTTGTTTAGGGCTCCATTTGCACTCGCCGAGAATTAAGGTTTTCTCCATCGTGTTGATACCGACGACATCAATTTGTGCGTGTTTATTCCACAAACTGCCCACCTGATCGGCAAGAAAGGGCAGATCGCCATAAGCGCTGGCCCGCAATACCCATTCCCGACATAGCTCTTCCCAAGTATGCGTACCGATGAAATCCAGGAAATGGCGTTGAATCTCACTCAGGGCCTGTTCCTGGATGCCCAATGCCAACTGAGCTTGCCGGGTAGCCAGAAAACGATAGTAGAAGCGCAGGTAGGGATCTGTGATGTGATAACGTCCCTGGCGAGAGTTTGGTTCTGCTGTTACAGGATTTCTGCGTTCTACAAAGCCAGCTTCGCGCAGGACGCTGAGATATTTTGAGGTATGACTTGGGGCAAGACCGGAGCGGGCGCCGATCTCTTTTTGTGTACGAGCGCCGTGAGCAATAGAACGGAGTATCCCAACATAGTTATGTGGATCAGCCAGGAAATCCTGAAGCAACAGCCGCGGCTCTGCCTGCATGAGATTGTTAGGCGTGAGTAATTGCCGACGGATATTCTCCGAAATCGTAAGGCTGCTATCCACACGCTCCCAATAGGCTGGCACACCACCAAACATGGCGTAAAGCGCTACACGTTCTTCGGCTGTGTAGTCTGGAAAATAGGAGGATGTTACGCCAAAGGGAAGTGGCTGGAGGTGCAGTTGCGCTGTTGCTCTTCCGTAGAGAGGAGCCTGGTAGGCAAGCACCTGGCGCTGCATCATGCCCATGTGCGATCCTGAGAGCGCCAAAAGCAGGTTGGCATCTCGCAGTCCGTGATCCCAGGCATTTTGCAATCTGCCAACAACACTGGCGTCCGCTTCGATTAGATAGGTGAATTCGTCAATGAAAAGCGCCAGACGTCCCTCGCGGCTGAGGTCAGCCACTTGTTGCCAGGCTTGCGCCCATGTGGCGTATGTGAATGTATCGGGGGCAGGCGCAAGTGGATGAGCGAAATTGTACAGAGCTTGAGAGAATGAACGTAATTGATCGTATGCAGAGGAGGGTTCGGCTACCCAGTACAGCGTCCTGTGCCCCCGTTCATGCAACCATTGCGTGAGCAGGCGCGTTTTACCTATGCGTCTACGGCCATAAAGGATAAGCAGTGTCGCTTCATCCCTTTCCCACAGCGCATCCAATAAACCGAGTTCTTGCTGCCGTCCAACAAAAGATGTGGTCATGACGTTAAACAATTAGAATAATCTCAAGTATCATACCGCATACGTATAATAATTCAACATCACGACAGAGACAAGTTGAGTGTCAATCGGCAAGGCATTCGTTACTCCACCTCCACCCACTCAAACACATTCGTCTCGGTGTCGTACAGGCCCCACGTCGGCGCATGATCCATGCCCATGATCTCGCCGGGGTTCACGAAATGGGTCGGGCCAATGAGCTCGTGGTGTTTGATGTGATCGTGGCCGTAGGCGACCAGGTCGAACTGGCCCGATTGGGCGATGCGCAGGGCCGGTTCGGGGTAGTGGATGGCGGCGATTTTTCGCCCGCCGATTTCCAGTTCGGCGTAGATACCGTGGTGGGTGACATTCGGGAATTTGGACCCGACCACCTGGATCAACCTCCCATCGCCATCGTTGTTCCCGAACACCAGGTGAATGGGGCCTGGAACCGATTCGGCAAGCAGTTTGACGACAAAGGGCGAGCACAAGTCGCCGCAATGCAGCAAGACATCGACGCCACGTCCCTGCACCTGTTTCAGCGCGATTTCCAGCATCCAGATGTTGTCGTGGCTGTCAGAGAAAAGTGCAATTTTCATTTCGGGAGCTCCTTACGCTAATCAATCAGGGAGAGAGGACAGTGAAACATGAACTCGGCACACGCTGACCCACGATCACGCCTCACGTTTCACGTTTAACGGAAGAATTGCATCACATTTTCGCAAAAATGCATCGAGAATATGTTGTAGATCATAGCGCTCCCCTAAAATCTGTGCAATAATAGGGGTATGAAGCCATATTGCATCAACGGTGATGCAAGGTTTTGCGCCATTTTTGAAGACGCAAGTTTTTATTTCCTCCCATTGGGGGTTAAATTCAGGCGCGTCCGGAAAAGGATGCGCTTTGCAGGCGGAATTTTTGTTTCGGCAGAGAAATGGGGCGAGCTTTCGCCGCCATTCTCCAATTACACATCTTCTCGCGAGGTGATAGCATGGCATTAAGAGGCGCTGTCGTGATCGACCGGGATCGCTGCAAGGGCTGCGAATTGTGCGTGGGCGTTTGCCCGCAACATGTTTTACGCATGGAAACAGGCTACAACGCCCGTGGTTATCATCCTGTCATCCTGGATGAATCGGCGAATCATTGCACGGGCTGCTCTGTCTGTGCGGTCGTTTGCCCTGATATCGTGTTTACGGTTTACCGAATGCCCAAACCAGTGCGGGCGCTCGCGGCTTAGGAGGTTAGCATCATGGCAAAGGAACTGTGGAAGGGAAACGAAGCGCTGGCGGAAGCCGCGCTACGCGCGGGGGCTGAAGCCTATTTCGGCTATCCCATCACGCCGCAGACCGAATTGCTGGAATACATGGCCCGGCGCATGCCCGAGTTGGACCTTACCTTCCTGCAGGCTGAAAGCGAAATCGCCGCCATCAACATGGTCTATGGCGCGGCCTGACGCTGGGCGTGCGCACGATGACATCCTCCTCATCCCCGGCATCAGCCTGATGCAGGAAGGTCTGAGCTACATCGCCGCCAGTGAAGTGCCGGCCGTGCTGGTCGACATCATGCGCGGCGGCCCCGGCCTGGGCAACATCCAGCCCAGCCAGGGCGATTATTTCCAGATGGTGAAGACCGGCCGGGCACGGCGATTATCACGCCATCGTCTTTGCCCCTGCCACCATCCAGGAAGCGATCGATTTGATGTACGTCAGCTTCGACCTGGCCTTCAAATACCGCACCATCGTCACCATTCTGGCGCGATGGCAGCCTGGGCCAGATGATGGAGCCGGTGGAGATGCCGCCGTTCAAGGAATGGCCGGAGGAGCGACCCGATTGGGCTTTGACCGGAGCCAAAGGGCGTGAACCCCGCACGATCACCTCGCTCTATCTCGGCGCCGACAACCTGGAGGTCCTGAATCTGCGTTTGCAGAACAAGCTGGCCGAAATCGCAGCAAACGAAGTGCGCTACGAGACGATGATGACCGATGACGCCGAGTACCTGATCGTCGCATTTGGCACGGTGGGGCGTATCGCCCAGTCGGCTGTGCGGCAGGCGCGGGCGGCGGGCGTCAAAGCCGGATTGTTCCGCCCCGTCACGCTGTGGCCATTTCCCGAAAAGGAGCTGGAAGCCGCCGTCGAGCACAGTGCGCGGCGTGTTGGTGGTGGAGATGAACGCCGGGCAGATGGTGGAGGATGTTCGGAACATCGTCCAAGGTCGGGTTCCAGTGCAGTTTTCCGGGCGCATGGGCGGCGCTATCCCCCTGCCCGATGATATCCTCCCCGCCCTCGACACCCTCATTGCTTCAGTGCGCAGTCGTAATGGCAATAAACCAGAACCGGCGCTGGCAAAAGAATTCAGTGCTTGACCATCTAGCGTGGAGAGAGTACCCATGATAGCAAACTGAATCCATGATTCAAGTCAGACCAGAAAGACCCAAGCTGGAAGAGATGGAGATCGTCTACCAGCACCCTGAGGCTATTCTGGATACTTACACCCACTACTGCCCGGGCTGCACGCATGGCATTCTGCACCGCCTGGTCGCAGAGGTGATCGACGAATTGGGCGTGCGGGAACGCACCATCGGCGTCTCGCCTGTGGGCTGTGCTGTCTTCGCCTACTGCTATTTCAACGTCGATGGTTGTGAAGCCGCCCACGGTCGGGCTCCGGCCATGGCCACCGGCATCAAGCGGGCAATGCCAGACAAAATCGTCTTCACCTATCAGGGCGATGGCGACCTCGCCTCCATCGGCACCAACGAGATCATCCACGCCTGCGCTCGCGGCGAGAACATCACCGTCATCTTTGTGAACAACGCCGTCTACGGCATGACCGGCGGGCAGATGGCCCCCACCACCTTGCCCGGCCAGGTGACGACTTCATCGCCCTATGGCCGCGATGTCACGTTGCAGGGCAATCCCATCCACATCACCGAGATGCTGGCGATGATGCCGGGCGTGGCCTATTCCGTGCGCCGTTCGATGCACTCAGTGGCCGAGATCCGCAAGACCAAAAAAGCGATCAAGCTGGCGTTTGAAGCGCAACTGCAAGGGCTGGGCCTGGGCATCGTGGAAGTGCTGAGCAGTTGTCCCACCAATTGGCGTCTGGACCCAAGCGATGCCCTGGAATTCATCAAAGAGGAAATGGTTCCGGTGTATCCGCTGGGCGATTTCAAGGTCCATGATGAACTAAAGGTGCGACGCTAGACACTCAGATGGAATTGCGACGCACCTAAAGCCGAACACCCAAGGAGTCCCAATAATGGAAAAATCGATCATCTTCTCTGGTTTTGGCGGCCAGGGCGCATTGTTCGCCGGACAATTGCTGACCTATGCGGCCCTCGATGTCGGTAAACATGTCACCTGGATACCCTCGTACGGTCCCGAAATGCGCGGCGGCACAGCCCATTGCACGGTGGTGATCGGCGATGACCCCATTGGCTCGCCCCTGGTGCGTAATCCCGACATGGTCGTGGCGATGAACCTGCCTTCCGCCGACAAATACGAACCCGTGGTCAAGGAAAATGGCTTATTGGTGGTCAATGGCTCATTGGTCAAACGCCCTATCCATCGTCACGACATCGATATCATTGTGATCCCGGCCAATGATATCGCCCAGAGCCATGGCAGCATCCGTCTTGCCAATGTGGTCATGTTGGGCGCTCTGTTGGCCGCTACCGAATTGCTGCCGCTGGATGCTGCCGAGCAAGCAATAGTGGACCACTTGCCCGAAAGACATAAATTCCTGCTTCCTGCCAACAAGACCGCATTGCACGAAGGGGCGCAATTTGCGCGGATGATGCTTCCCACCAGCGAAATAGCGTCATAACAACTGGTCGTATCGAGTCAAAGGCCCGGATCCGGTGCGTTGGGTGATGATATCGCCGCTATGCATCCGAAGATCCGGGTCTTGCGCGCAAGCAACCACCATGCTGTATTGGCTGTTTGCACGCACTTGTGTACAATAGTCGCCGCGTCCAGTGGCAAACAACACTGACCAGATTCCAAGCATTCCTCAAGGTGAATATCAATGACAAAAAAGAAAGCAGCTTCACAAACCAGCACACGCTCTGATCGCCTTGCCGCGAAACAACAGACGCGAACAGAAACAAAAACGCCAACGCTATGTTGCTATAGGTATCATTGCCATAGGAATCGTGATTGTGGGGGCTCTCATCTGGTGGGCAAACCAGCCGCCGGCCATCGCCATGTCGAATCTACACACAGACCAACCCGCCAGCGCTGATGGCATGGCATGGGGCGGTCCCGAAGGCGCGGCTGTCGTTATCGAGGACTTCAGTGATTTTGGGTGCAGCCATTGTGGGGCCTTCGCCCTGACCACCGGGCCTGCATTGGCCGAACGTTACGGGGATAATCCCAATGTCCGTTTTGAATTTAAGCCCTTCTATTTGAGTCAAACAACAATGGACGCGGCAGTAGGCGGCATATGTGCTGCCGAACAAAACCTGTTCTGGCCGTACCACGACACCCTCTTTGCTAACCAGGATGGCGGCCCTGCTGTTTATCAGAAGGCATTTCTGGAGCAGATCGCTGTTGCCATTGGCGCTGATTCAGGGCAGTTCAACGACTGCCTTGGTGGTGGAGCCGGGCGTCGCGCGGTTAACGATTATCGGAGCGAAGGCCAAAGCCTGGGAGTGAATTCCACACCGTCCTTTTTCGTCAATGGCGAACTCATATCTGGCAATCAGCCGTTGAGCGTCTTTACGCAAGCCATTGATGCCGCGTTGGCGGAAGCCGGCGTTTCCTAAACAAGAATCAGCCCAAACACAACTCAAGTAAGCCAAGGACGCCCGGTATGTGTATCGGGCGTCCTTTTAGGTAAGCGCAGTTTTAACTTATGCATTTTTAGCGGAAAACTGCGCTTGCTTGTAGGGAACCGCCTCATTTTTGCAAAAGCTATTTGCAGGCGGTTCCTTAGTTCATGTTGTAAAGATGAACATTGTGGATGCTGTAGACATCGACAGACCAGGTTCCGCCGCCTGGTGAGGGTGGATTCACCAGCTTTTCCCCGAGAAACGCAATGAGGTAGCCGGTTGCCAGCGCCGTTTCTAGCAGGGTTTGCAGGTGATGTGCGGTGGTCATGATGGCGACTGTGGTGCCGGGTGTGTCGCGCAAGGCCACCAGTGCGTGGCAACCCCAAAAAGTCGGGAGCGCATAGCCTTGAACTAGAGTTACGTGTCCAAATAGTTGGCTTGACATTATTCAACTCCTCAAGAAAGCATAGCGCCTGAATGCGACGATGCTGGAACAAAATCATATTGAGCAAGCAGACTGTCGAGTGCTGCATCAATCCTTTGTTCCGTTTCCCATTCTGCATTCTGCCAGCGACTCAACAGCGGCCATAGTTCGACAATCTTGGATTCGCTGTGTTCTTCTGTAAGTCTCGCTGCTAAACTGAGTGTCTTTACCGCTGATTCGTTACACTGTGCGATCAGTGACTCAAGTTCTCTGGCGTATCGCTGGACGTCATAATTAGCCGCGAAGAATTGACGCAAGCACCGCACAATCGAACTTCGCAAATCGCAATCTCTCTACTAGTCCGCGATCGGAGAAATTGCGGAAGTTAAACGTTTGAGAAAGGAATAACTGTAGAAGATCAAGTCGGGGATCTAGAAATCTATAGTCAGGAGAAGCTAGCGTGCCATCGAGTCTTCCGTCAGCTATGAGCCTTTGGGTAATGGGTGTTCCAGCATACGGAGCCGTCTTGCAGAAATTAACAAGAGAACCACCATCTTGGCCGACCTGTTTCAAAAAGTTGATGTTCTCCCGAACGGTATCAATCGTGCTATACGGCTCAAGAATCATGAAACCGTACTCATATGGCAACTCAATTTCAGAAAGCATATCGAGCGCCCGATAAACATCATCCACACGGTAATGTTTATTGAACGTCATTAACTCCTGGTTACTGCCTGACTCTATGCCGAGATATACACCAGCCAATCCAGAATCCCGCATTCGCAGTAGCATTGTGCGGTCCAGATTATCGATCCGGCAGGAAATGCGCCAAAGTATCTTATTGGCCAGTTTTCTGGCGTCCAGTTCACCAAGGAAGGTCTCGACCCATTGCCGGTGCGTTCGGCTCTTCATTTGAAAGTCGTCATCCTGAAAAACAAATATCCTGACATCAAGTTCGTGGAAAAGTTCCTCCATTTCTGTTACCACGTTTCTTGGTGAGCGCGAACGGTGTTTTGCTCGGATGGTTCTCGGTAGAATTCCTGTATGCTGCAAAAACTACAATCGTAATAGCACCCCCTACTGGTGACAATGGAACTGATTCCGACATCACGATGTTTCGCAGTCGACCCGCTCCGCGTCGGAAATGGCAAGACATCCAGATCCCGTATCAATGACCGTGCTTCCGTGACAACGGTACTTCCATTTTGGCGATACGCAAGCCCTTTGATGTCCTCCCAGTGGGTCGGCCGATCTACGTTTTCGCACAACTCATATAGAGTCAATTCACCTTCATGACGTACCACTGAATCTAATTCAGGAATAATTTTCAAAATCTCTACCGGTTCCAGTGTAGCGAAATGGCCACCAATGGTAAAATGGGCATCCACGCCGTGATCTCTGAAATATTTAAGCAAGGCTGCGAAATCCGGCAGCATACGCTGGAAGATAAGTGAAAAACCAATGATTCTGGGATTCAGTTCTTGCACTTTGGAAAGAAGTGCTTCAGGTGCGACATTTTGACATGGTTCAATTCTTGTATAAAGGCCTTTTTGCTGAAGATATGCAGCGATTGAACGCAAGCCCAGATTCTGCTGATTCTCGTAGCCAATTAATAACACATCACATTTATGTGTTGCATTTAGTTGTTGCACTGCAGCCAGATCAATCGTCATTCCCTAACCTCCCTTCGTCATGTGACCTTCAGGTAAGTCACGGAAGCGACATTATTCTCCCTCGTGTTCCAAAGTCGCTTCCGTGACACCCAAGTTAGTTAGTGCTATCCAATGTTATACTCCTCCCGGAGCATGCCGAGCTCCATACGTGTGAGTTCGAGTTGCGCTTCCATCTCTTTGACGACCATTTCGAGTTGTCGCACTCTAATCTGGGCGATTTTGGACTTGTCGAGTAACATTTCGGGACCCGGATCCGCGCTGATAACCGAGTCTCAACCACTTTACTAACTGTGATTCAGGGAACTGGTTCATGGTCATCCTCCTAAGATGAACATACTGTTGAAAAGAGACCTTGCCCCGAAAGGTAGACAAGAAGTTAACTCAAACGAGCACGCTGGTTGTATACTTAATTTCAGAGGAACAAGATCGTGAAGAGATAATAGGCTCCGGTCGTTCGGGATGACCGGAGCCTAGCGGCCTAGTTACGACCGTTTACGGACGTTATAGATGTAGTTCATCTGACCTAACAACTTGCCTTGCAGGAGTTCACGGAATACAAGCGTCACGTCGCGGGCACCTACGTTTTGCGGGAACTGGAGTACGAAGTGGACTTGCATTGCCTCTCCGTTTCGCAGTCTGCAATCCTCGAAAGCGGATCACCTGACCCGGCTCGATTTCCAAGGCCTGCCACACGGCCAACTCCTTTGTCGAGATATGTTTGGGCTTGATCTTTCGTGCATCGTGAACACGTGCTAGATCTCGTAGCGGCGTTGGAATTAGGTCCGTCGGATCCAAATCTCCAGGAAGCGGGGTAAGCGCTCCGGCGATGTTGCGGGGAAGTAGCGTCCCCATTAATGCCCGCACCGTTGCAGCCTTGACGCCGAAGAACCTTCTCCGCGGTACCCACATCACTAACCGTGTACCCCGTGGAAGCTCGCGTGCGTCGACTTCCAACTGGCGGAACTCGGTCTTGAGACCAAAGCCGTTGATCTGAAAGCCATTGAACTGCGCAGGAGTAATTCCAGATGGAGCGGGAGCGACACCTGTAATGTCGCAGTTTCGCCATACATAGTTGTTGCTCTTGCGGATATAGTCATGGAACTCGGCCGTGTTATCGATCAGGTTGCGGTCAGGCTGCGGATCCACGGTCGACTCCACAATACCGATGAAACAGAAGTGCCCCGTACCGAGGGCGGTTGCTAGAGCTGACGTCAGCGTGATGCATTCGCTGGCGATAGACGGCACCCACAGGCCGCCAGCAGGGACGGTGGGGAAGTCGTAATACCCCACTTCGTGCCAACTGGTCGGTGTGGGGAAGGTCGACACTGGCGAGATGAATAGCCTGAAGGTTCCCGACGCATCCGCAGCGCCCCGATTAAAGATCCGGAAGTACACGTGGTGGTCGCCCTCGGCGAGGTCGATCCCTTGCCCCAGGCCGCCGTTGGTAATATCGGAGATCTGCGTCAGAGTTGCGGCGTTGGCCATATCTTGCATGCAGATGATGTCCGGGCTCATGCAACTCAGTATGCCTGGCTCGTCCCCTTGATCGGCTAACGAGTCGCGGGCATAGAGATCTGGACCGATGCCTACCGCGTGGAACCCGTTTTTGACCGTCACCAAGTAGTCCAGGTCGTTTGGGTAAAGATCCATACAAGCAGTGATCATAGCAATACGAAAGTCGTTGAAATCGGATGTGTAACCCAGCATTCCCGGCGTGGACATTACGTAGTACAGCATCTGCTCAACCGGATCTTGGCCGATGCCGGTGACGGTGACACCGGACAATCGATGGGTGCCGCCGATGACCATCAGATACAGGGCGTGGGTCACGATCGGCGCGTTGATGTGTACTCCGCCGTAGTCGTGGTCCGCGTCGTCTGGGCCCGTGTACCGTTCGCTGTAATGATCGGGGTAGTACCCGGCTACAGCGCTGTTCCACTTGGTCGTATTGTTCGTCGCGTTGTATAGCACCGTACCCGCACTGTCCCGACTCGGATCCGGGATGTTCCTACCTCGACCAACACGGTGGACTTGGTCACCATGACACCAGGGATCGGGCACCTCGGTCGGGTAGTCCAGCGTGATGAAACAGCCGAAGATGTCGGCCAGCGCCTCGTTCAGTGCCCCTGTCTCAACGTGGTACCACTGAACGATGTTGAACCCATCGTTTACCCCGTGCGTGAACTCGTGACCCATAACATCGAGAGCACAGAAGTAATCGAAATCTACGCCATCGCCGTCGCCGAAGAAGAGCTGATTAGTACTGCCGCCGTACCAAAACGCGTTATTGGGCATGTAGCCTGAATAGCCATTATGGACGTGCACCTTCGCATCGGTGCCAGCGTTGTCCCAGCTGTTCTGGCCATGGGTAAGGTAGTAATAATCAAGTACATAGCCCAAAAACCGGTGGACATCAACCTCGGCGCGCTGGTTATCCCAGCGGTTTGGCGGTACGGTGTTGCCCCAGACATCGTTGTCGTCGGTGGCGTAGTTGGTTAAGGTGAGGCTGTTGCCATTTGCATCGTCGTAGGTTTTTATCTCCGGCTTGGTCGCAGGTGTCCATGCGGATGAAGTTACATCATCGCTTAGGATAAAATCGCTGCCCAACGGCTCCGAGATCAGGCTCGTGCCCGTGGAGTAGTAGCCGGTTCCTGTACCGGTTTGGATGGTGGTTGTGCGCTGTAGAACTTCACAATCGATTGCATCTACGTAGTACAGCCAATCGGCAGTAGGCGGCATCGCCTCCCCCACCGTTATGCCTATCTCCCAGCAGAGGAAGTGGGGTTGCTCGCGTTCATCACGGTGAACTAGTTTCGCCGCCAGCACGACAAGACGCGGTTCGTAGTCTTCAACCCACACCGCATCCTTGCCAGCATGTTCCATCGCGATCTCTGCCGCTTGTCTGGCGTCGATGTTGCTCTCCGTAGGCAGATCGATCGCCGGAGTCAGGCTGGACTTGAACATTCGCACAGTGCCGCTCTCGTCGAAATGTAGCGACAGGTTTGCGCCCACTACCTCAGCTTGGCCGTGAATCTGTTGGAATAGCACGTGAGTCGCACCTTGCTTGTCCGTGGTAGCACGTACAAAAGTTAGCGTTTCCTCATCAAGCCCGCCTAACAGCGCTGGATTTTCGCGGAGAAACTCCGCTACGACACTAGATGGCGACTCTGCGAGCTTTCCGGTGTCGAACGGATCGGACAACTGCCCGCGGGCTAAAGCCAGGGCGCTTCGGTCCGCTGTATAAGTAACTACTACGGAAGGATCACGCTCGCGCATCGTTTGGACTTGGCGTTCTAGAAATTGGTTACTCACAATTTCACCTCCTTATCCCTGGCGATGAGTAGGTGCAGCAACAAGTGTCTCGCCAGGTCGGATAGAACCACGGTTACTGATAACTGATCGGTTTTCATACGGCCTTGGCACACGCCATTGCGACCAGTCTGAAGAAGAACTTTGGCGGCGGAATGTAACGATAGGGATCAGATTGGGTAAACGTCAAAGCTCTGCTTAAATCTCCTGCGCCATCACGGTTACAGAGATCGTCTCAAGCTTCTGTGTACCCGTGTTTCTCAGGATGACATCGTAAAGTTGCGGAGCAACAACCGGCACGCTCATGATGAATCCTGTACCGTTGTAGTTCGTGGGTACGGTATGGGAAAACTCTCGCTCGGAAACGGTTTCTTCGTACCAAATCGTGCTGTCGGCGAGTAACGCCCCACAGTGCAAACCGGCCATGGGTGTACCGAACAGGATGCGCACACTTAAGCCGTTGACGGCGCGGGCGTCGGCGCCGATATGGAAATGAAGACGATCCCATTTACTGACATCCAGTCCAGGTAAAAGCCGCTTTTCCTGTCCGGCTGCGATGGTTTCATTTTGAAGAAGAACTTTTTGGAATGCCATTGCTCCCTCCTTAGGGCTTTCTCTAACTTCAGTATTTTTTAGACGGTAAGTGACAGCTTCTACGCCTCACTGTCATCAATTTTACTCCCCAACTCTCAAAATAAAATCAGGAAATCGATTTCATTCCATTGTAAACCTTACAGAAACCTGATATAATGATTTGCGTGACGAAAAATTGGTTTCGTTACACAGTGAGAGGGAACCAAACATGCCAGTGTTGGTTGTCGAATTACTAGGCGGCTTCGCCGCCCGGCGAAATGATAGATCTATCCCCATCTTCGAATCGGACAAGACGCGGGGTTTGCTGGTGTTCCTGGCAACGGAGGGGGAGAAGACGCACGGCGGGAGACGCTGGCGGGCCTGCTCTGGCCGGAGATGCCGGACCAACGAGCGCGGGCGAACCTCAATCAGGCGGTCTACAGCCTGCGACGCACGCTGGAGCGGCCAGATGCGCCTCCACTGCTGATTCGCAGCCGCCACACGCTGGAACTCAACCCCGCCTTTGGCCTGACCACCGATGTGGTTGCGTTCGAGGCGGCGCTGGCATCGTGCCGCCACCACAACCACAGCGCTTTATCCCTTTGCGACACCTGCCGTGTTGCCCTGACAGAAGCGACATCGCTGTACCACGGCCCCTTTTTGGATGGATTCTCAATGCCCGACTGCCTCGCTTTCGAGGAATGGATGGCATTGCGGCGGGAGCACCTGGGACGACAGGCGGTTGAGGCACTGCGACAACTGACCGCCTGCCACGAAAGCGCGCAGGAACTCGAAGCGGCGCTGGCGACGGCCCGACGCTGGGCGGAACTGGCTCCCTGGCAGGAAGCAGCCCACCAGCGGGTTATGCGCTTGCTGGCGCTGGCCGGGCGTCGCAGCGAGGCTCTGGCTTACTTCGATACCTGTGATCGCTTGCTGCGCGAGGAATTGGGCGTGGAACCGAGAGAAAGCACCCGCTGGCTGGTGGAAGATATCCGGGCGGGACGCATCCGGGCGCTGAAACCAGCGGTTATCGCGCGTCCGCTGCCCCTTGATTCTGTATCCCCCCCTGCTGAGTCCATCCCGACCAGCTTTCGTGGGCCGGGCCGGGCAGTTGGTCGAGTTACACAAACATCTGGAATTAGCACTGGCGGGCGAGGGACAGATCCTGTTCGTGGCCGGAGAAGCGGGGTCGGGCAAGACGGCGCTGCTGCGCCATTTTGCCAAACAGGCGCATGCGCAACATCCTGAACTGTTGACGGTGTGGGGGCAGTGCAACGCTTTTGCGGGCAGCGGCGACCCCTTTCTTCCCTTCCGGCAGATGTTGGGATTGCTCACAGGCGAGGCAAAACACGGTTACGAAATGGGCCTGCTGAATGAGGCGCAGGCGCAACGGCTGTGGGCGGCACTGCCGCTGGCGGTGGATGCACTGGTCACCCATGCGCCCGATCTGACCGACACCTTTATGCCGGGCGTCGATTGGCTGGCCCGTGTGGGTGCAGCCGTGGAAGACGATCCCGAATGGCTGGCGACGCTGCGCACCGAGTTGGAAAGGAAAAAGGGGCAGGCAGGCGGCTCCGAATCGCAAACAATTGCAGGAACAAACCCTCGCTTTCCTGCGCAATCTCACTTCCCGCCGTCCTCTGCTTCTGCTGCTCGACGACCTGCACTGGGTGGACGCCGATTCCGTTTCGCTGCTCTTCCATCTGGCGCGCTCGCTATCGGGACTGCGACTGCTACTGGTGGGGGTTTTTCGCCAGGAAGACATCGATATCGGTCGGGATGGCAGGGTGCATCCCATGAAACTCCTGCAGGCTGAGTGCAAGCGTCTCGGATGCAGCCAGCCACTCAATCTCAACCGCCTGGATGACCCCGAACGTCGTGATTTCGTCGAGCGCCTGGTCGCTGCCCGGTATCATCTGCTCGATGCCGACTTCCGACAGGCGTTGTTCGAGCACACCGAGGGACATGCGCTGTTCACGGTGGAGATGTTGCGCGAGTTCCAGGCGCGGGGGGATATCATCTGGCAGGATAACGCGGGTTGGGTGCAGCAACGTCCGCTTCGACTGGCACAGCATACCCTCCAAAGCCGAAGGCGTGATCGAAGCACGGGTTGAGCGCCTCGCCCCCGGCTTGCGGGAAATGCTGGCCGTTGCCAGTGTCGAGGGGGAGGTCTTCTCGGCGCAAACGTTGGCGGCGGCGCTGGATCGACGTCTGGACGAGATCGTCAGCGGGTTGAGCAATGACCTTGATCGGGTGCACCGCTTGGTGACAGAGGTCGGCCCCACAACCGTCGGTGGGAACAAGATCGACCGTTTTCGCTTCCGCCACAGCCTGTTCCGGCAACATCTCTACGAAAATCTCGGCGAAGCCGAGCGGAGCCTGCGCCATGGACAAGTGGGGGCGATCCTGGAACGGATGCATGGCGCGCAGGCTGCCACCATCGCCCCGCAACTGGCGTTGCACTTTGATCTCGCAGATGATCCGGCGCGCGCCATTTTCCATTATTTACGCGTAGGCGATCAGGCCCGGCTGCTCTATGCCGACGAACAGGCTATAGCCGCATACCGGCGGGCGCTGGTGTTGGCGCAGATCCTGGGTGACGATGAACAAGCGGCGCATATCCACATGCGTCTGGGACTGACGCATCACAATGCCCTGCACTTCAGGCAAGCGCAGACAGCGTACGCCGAAGGTTTCCGGCTTTGGGAACGGGCGACTTCAGGACATGAAGATCGTCCTCCGCCTTCGAATCGGCCTTTGCGCATGATTTGGGGCTTGGCCGCGCGCAACGAGGAACCGACCTTCGATTACATCGCTGACCTTTTCAGCGGCCTGGTGGAGGAGACAGCCGATCTGGAGATCGTGCCCGATGTCGCTCACAGTTGGGAAATCAGAGACGGAGGTCGGAGATATGTTTTCCATCTGCGCGATGACGTGTTTTGGAGCGATGGCGAGCCGGTGACCGCCCACGATTTCGCCTTCGCCTGGCAGCATACCCGTTTTCCTGACACGGCATCAGGAGAGCCGCTTTACGATGTCAAGGGCGGTCGTGTGCTCGACTATGGCATCGCCGCCGATCTGAAACAGGCCGACCTGGATATCCCCGATGCCTACACGCTGGTGGTGACGCTACCCCGACCAGCCTCTTATTTCCTACATCTCCTTTCCAATCCGCTGGCAGCGCCAATACCCCGTCATGCGGTCGCCCGCTACGGCGATGCCTGGGCCAATGCGGAAAACATCGTCAGTAACGGACCCTTCCTGCTCGAACAGTGGGACACAGTCGCTGACAAAATGCGGTTTGTGCGCAATCCCACCTATCACGGTCGGGCATCAGGCAATGTCCACACTGTGGAAGCCACCTACTTTCGCCAGCCCACAGGATGGCGGCAGCAACTGGAACTGTATGACCAGGATCTCATCGACATCCTGTATGTGGTGAACTGGGATCGTGAGGGAATTGATTGCGCGCGCAATCGACATCTCGCCGAATACAGCCAAACGCCCCTTTCAACGACCTACATCTATTGCTTTGACACGACTCGTCCGCCTTTTGACGATGTGCGCGTGCGTCAAGCTTTCGCCATGACTTTGGATCGTGAACGGGCCTTGTCCCATCTTGGCTCACAGATCATGCGGCCGACCTTCGGTGGTTTCATCCCACCAGGCATGCCCGGCCACTCATCTGATATCGCCCTATCGTATGATCCAAACCGTGCCCGACAACTAATGGCAGAAGCGGGTTATGCCGATGGAAAAGGCTTCCCAGAGGTGGAACTGGCTGAGTTTTACTCGCCTTCCGCCGAGAAATCGGGTCGCTTTCACATTGAACAATGGCAGCAAACGCTTGGCGTATCGATTGGGTATCAGGTTCTGGAATGGACAGCGTATTGGCAGCATCTCGCTAGCGGATCACCGCACATCATGGGTCTGAATGGGCTGGGAACCTACGGGGACCCGGATGCCTTTATGCGCCAATCGTTCCGCACGGTGCAGAAGTTAAGCGGATGGCATCATCCCGACTACGAGCACCTGATTGCCGAAGCGGGCAGTTCACAAACTCAGAGTGAGCGTCTGCGGCTTTATCGGCAGGCTGATTTGCTGCTGGTGCAACAAGCGCCGATCATTCCTTTGGCCTATCAAGACAAGGCCCACCTCACAAAACTGTGGGTCAAGCATATGCCGCCTACACCATCGGCCACAGGCGCTTCCTGGAAGGATATTGTGCTGGCGGCGGAGTGACACTCAGCGTTGTGCGGCGATCTCCTCCAATTCCAGGGCGCGGGTCTCGAAGGGGCGAGAGAACAAAATAATGCCGGTCGGGATCAACAGCACAAGGCCGGCGACCACCCAGAATCCTTCCATGGTGGGGAAATTGCGTAGCAAAAGCGCGGCCAGAGCCGGTCCCAGCACATAAGCCACACGGGCCAGCGACATCACCCAGCCCACGCAGGTTCCCCGCCGTTCAGTCGGGAAAATCTCAGGGATGTAGACGAACAGCCAGGTGGAAATCAGTCCGATAAAAAAGCCCAGGGAGATGTAGATGATGGGAAGCAAGGAGGACGGGAGGTATCCCAACGAGGCCAAACCCAGGGCCCCACCCACGCCGCCGATCACGAACATCCGGTTGCGCCCCACCCGATCCATCAACCAGCCGCCGCTCAATCCCCCCAACGATTTCCAGCGTCAGCAAAGCGAAGACAACCGCCGACCACTGCGCCAGGTGTAGCCGCGCACCTCCATGAAGAAATAGCCCGCCCAGAACACCAGCGTAATCGCCACCAGCACGCCGATGGTGATAACCGAGGCCAGGACGATGTAACGCAGGTCACCCCGATCCAGCACGCCAAACCCGACCAGGTCGCGCCATCCCCGGCTTTTTTTGTGCCCGGCCTTCACCGCCTCGTAGCGCCTCGGCTCCCGCATAAACAGCCACAGCAGCAGCGCCGGGATCATGACGATAAACGTGATCCCGTACATCCAGCGCCAGTCCAGACCCAGCCGTTCGACCACAAACAGCGGCAAAAAAGCCTGCAAGGGGATGAGGCTGATCACGAAAACCGCCGCGGTAAAGCGCGCTCGCTTCGTCGCCGGTGACTCCTCTGCCACCACAATCGCCCACATGTTGGAGACTGTTGCGTACATGGCCACCGCATAAAAGGTCATGAACAGCAGCAGGGTCGGCGTAAACAGGACAATGCCCAGGGACGACAGCCCCAGCAGCAGGATTAGCGCCAGCATGGCGGGTTTGCGACCGAAACGATCGTTCATCGCATTGAGGATGAACACGAAAAAGGTCACGATCAGAAAACGGGATTTCAGCGCGGCAAACTCCGCCGCATCGATCTGATACTCGGCGAGGATGTAAGGGATAGCGGTGTTTTCGACGCTGGAAAGATACTGATCCATCAGCGCCACGATCCCCATAAAGCCGACAATGTAGAATTGGTAGGCTCGGCTGCGTACAAAGCCATCCGACGTTGGATGAGCGGGCACGGTCTGTTTTTCCCTGAGCGTAAACGACGATCTTCAACACTCTACAGCATATTGAACTTAATCGCTAGGGCGTGCGCTTGGCCGTGGAGATTCCCTCCTATCAACGAGCAGCAGAGAGTTTCACGGCCTTGACGGGAGTAGGGGTTTCGAAAAGCAGCTTACACCGCCTGGCCAGCGAGATTGGCGAACGCCAGGTAGAGAAAGAGAAAGAAGAAGCGAGGGTGATGAGTGCCGTGCCCGCCAAAGAGGAGGAGGTGGTGGTCTATCGAGAACAGCCAGAGCCCGATAGCGAAACGATGAGCGTTTCTTCCGATGGCGTCCTGATCCACATCCGAGAAGAGGGCTGGAAAGAGGTGAAACTGGTGAGTATTTCGGCAGTTGAGGAGGAAAAGAATGCCGAAACAGGGGAAAAAAGTGTAAAACTGACGGCTCACAGTTACCGAGCTGGTCTCTGGGATGCCAAGACCTTCACCAATCATCATTGGTCAGAGGCCTGTCGGCGGGGTTTGGAAAAGGCGAAGCGCATCGTTTGCATCAGCGATGGGGCGATTTGGATCTGGATGATGGTCTTCATTTGTTTTCCCAAGCGCATCCGTTCGAGGGGGGTGATTCCAATTGATGCGTGAAACGTGAAGACGTAAAATCTACCCAGGCAAGGCGACATTACGTTTCACGTCCACGCCGAGGAGACACACGAAATTCCAAGGGCCAAAACTTGCACTTGACTAACCTGAAGACCATAATCAAGCCACCAGCCATTATCGACTACATCAAAAACAGCCAGGAGCAAAGTATGGATCCATCCGCCAGTATCATCATGGCAGCAGCTTTAGTGTTTTACACCATTGGCGTCTGGGCAGAACGCATTCAGGGACGCCTAAAGTGGTGGCATTTTGTATTCTTTGTGCTCGGGTTAACCTGCGACACCGTGGGGACGGGGATGATGTTTGCTTTCGTTGGGGGCATGACGTTCGATGTGCATGGCATAACCGGCGTTATCGCCATTGTCCTCATGTTCATCCACGCGCTGTGGGCTTTGATCGTGCTGCTCAAGGGTGATGAGAAGGCGCTCACGAATTTCCACAAATTCAGCATCGTCGTATGGCTCATCTGGCTCATCCCCTATTTCAGCCCGATGTTTTTCGCGATGGCAGGTTGACCATCCACGCTATCCCCAACACGAAACAGACCCCTGCTTTGACTGGCAGGGGCCTGCTGTAGAAACGATTTGGGCTCTTTGAGATTGAGCATGGCTGCGACACGTGAAACGTAAAACGTGATGTCGCCTTACCTGGGCAGAATTCACGTCTTCACGTTTCACGCATCAAGCATCATCAGCGCTTGCCACACGAAATACTGTTGAGCCACAACTTGACTTAAGGCTTAGTAGCCAGGAGGTGCGTCAACCGGGCCATCGAACCGCATGACCGTGAAGGCGCCGCCCTGCGGGTCCTGCACGACCGAGAAGCGGCCCATCTCACCGGCGGCGGTCGGCGGAACCAGTACGTTGCCGCCCAGCTCGCCCACCTTCGCAACAGCCGCATCCACATCTTCGACCATGAAGTATACGCTCCAGTTGGGCGGCACAGGCCCCCAACTCTCGTCCATCTGCATCATCCCCGCCTGGATGCGGTCACCGGCCTTGAACATCACGTAACCGGTGGGATCGGAGTCGTGGGTCCAGCCGAAAACAGCGCCGTAAAATGCGAGTGAGCCATCTTTGTCTGGTGTCTGCAATTCATTCCAGACCAATGTGTTGGGGATGTTCACCAAATCTGCGCCGATGTGGTTGGCAGGCTGCCACACACTGAAGGCGGCGCCGCTGGGATCCTGGGCGACAAACATGCGGCCGGAATCCATGACATCCATCGGAGGCATCATCACTGTGCCGCCAGCTTCCGTAACCCTTGCGGCCACGGCATCAGCGTCGCTGTGCTTGACGTACGATGACCAGTACGAAGGTACGCCTTGCGCTGCCAAATCAGGCATGATGGGCATGGCAGCCGCTACATTTTTGCCTTCGATCTGGAACATGGTGTATGGAGTGCCTCTGTCAGTGGGGAGGTCCAGCGCATCCCAACCGAAAAGCCCGCTATAAAACGCCTTTGCTCCCTCGATGTCGGTGGTTGCCAGATCGATCCAGCAAAACACGCCATCGGGATACTCTTTTACGACTTGCATGTTGTACGCTCCTGTTTCTGAATGTGTGTGAGTGTCAATTTTATTGTGACAATTGATCGTCCAAGATCGTCTTCGATTCACCAAATTATAGCACAAATCGAACATTTGGTCTAGTAATCTTCACGACAATTATTGGGGAATTTTAGTGCTTTTTTGGTCAGTTTGCGGTTGGCTAGTCGAGCATGAACGCCCCTTGATAGAAGCGCAGCACACATAAAAGCCAACAAGTGCGCCGACCAGGGGATAGAGCAGTTGGATGAAGCCGATAGCGGGGGTGATAAGAATGACAAGCACGCCTACAAGACTGCCCACAAGCGCACCGATAAGGCTCATGATCGCCTGATGATTCTCGAAGCGCTTGCGCATCGCTGCACCTGCTACTCCGATGCCCCATACGCCCAAAGTATTACCTATGGCGATGGCAACCAATTCCCAGCCATTGCCGATGCCGAGTACAAAGGCAGGGAACCACCCCAGCAAAAGGCCGATGAAGAGTTGCAAAAAGATGATGACGATGCGCCAGAGAAGTTTGGTCATCAGTTTTGCTCCTGACCACAATAGTCCAGGGCGGTTTGCGCCAGCACTTCCG
Source organism: uncultured Chloroflexia bacterium (assembly GCA_963700615.1). Taxonomy (GTDB): domain Bacteria; phylum Chloroflexota; class Anaerolineae; order J102; family J102; genus DUEF01. The sequence continues at coordinate 148,837 of CAVOYG010000011.1, forward strand.
CCAGATCGCTCACGGATTGCAGATCGACCCATTCTTCGGCGCTGTGCAGACCGTAGCCTTTGGGCCCGATCAGGACGGTGTCGATGCCTGCATCTGCGAGAATGGCGGCATCTGTCCAGAATGTCTGGCCGGTGTGGATTGCTTCGCCTCCCAGATGGTTGGTCAGCGCTCTTTCCAGTGATTGCACAATCGGCGCGTCAGCGTCGATCACAAAAGGTTCTCGCCAGAACGCCGGTCGGACCGTCGCCCGGAAGGTGGGGTCTTGCGAAGCAAGGAGATCGATGATCGCCTGCAATTCGGCTGTTGCTCCCGCGACCGTCTCGCCCGGCGCGGTGCGGCGCTCCATCTGCAGCAGGCAATGGTCGGCGTACATGCTGATCTCTCTGCCACCGTGCAGTTGGGAGGCATGCAAAGAGGGCGAGCCGGTTAGAGGATGGCCGGGACGTCGCCGCAGTTCCTGCTCCAATTCGTCCAGTTTCGCCAGAAACCGGCCCATGCGCATGTTGGCGTCGATGCCTTCTGTGTAACGGCTGCCGTGCGCGGCCCGGCCAAAAGTCTCGATTTCGTACCAGATAAAGCCGCGATGCGCCCGGCAAATGTGCATTTCGGTCGGTTCGGTGACGATGGCGGCATCCGCAGTGAACTGCTTGACAAGGGCATCCATGCCAATGCTGGCGTATTCCTCATCGGCCACGGCGGTGATCAGCAGGTCTCCGGCCAGGGTGACGCCGCTATCCACAAAGGCTTTGGCTGCCGCCATCATCGCCGCCAGGCTGCCTTTCATATCCTGCGCCCCGCGTCCGTAAAGCCGACCATCCCGGATATCCCCGCCAAAGGGGTCGATGGTCATGTCATCGACGCCGACGGTGTCCATGTGCGCATTCAGCAGCAGGGAGCGGCCGTTTCCCGTTCCGGGCAAGACGCCGATGACGTTGACTCTGCCGGGTTCAATTTCCTGAATGGTCACTTCCAGGCCAAGTCTGGTCCAGATTCTCCGCCACATACGCCCCGATCTCAGCTTCTCCCCTTCCGTCCGGTGAGAGCGTTGGATTGATCGAGTTGATGCGAACGAGGTCGATCAATGTTTGCGTCAGGTAGGTTTTATCGATGGGTAGGTTGGTAGGGTTCATGTTCGGATCAGTCGGGAGTAAAGGTATGGATCAAAAGTATTATTTTTCCAGGATTAAGGCCGCTTCTGATCTGCAATGCTTGTAATATTTGGGATTGTCAAATCACAATTCGGGACCATGCATTTGCAGCAATGTTGGGGGCAAAGGTTTGTTTGCGGGCTCGGCACGCGGCAACGCCGTGACTGAGGGTGCTGGCGCCGCACAGAAACAGGCCATCAAACTCGGTCTGAATCTGGAAGGAGCCGGGGCCTATCTGGTTGCGGCTTTTGGCGATCCCGTACAGATTACCGCGGGTGGCGTTGATGAAATGTTCGTTCGTGAGCGGTGTGCCCAGGCTCCAGTAAACGATGTGTTTGCTGATGCCGGGAACGCGGCGTTCCAGCACCTGGAACATGCGCCAGGAGAGGTCTTCCTTGAGCGCCTCGTAGTCGGCGGGACGCTCTTCGTATTGAGAGTCTGTCCATTGCGCAAAAGCATCGTAACCAACAAAGGCGAAGGCTTCGCAGGTGTGATGCCCGCTGTGCATCTTTGATGGGTCTTTCAGGGTGGTGATGGTGAGGAACATCGCTCCGGGACTTTCTGCTTCCAGATTATGAGAAGTCAACCCCTGCCTGTAGAGTTCATCGACATCAGCGTGATCGTAGAACCAGTAATTGCCGGAATCAAGCCCAGCCTCCCGCAGATCCATATCGACAGCGAAAAAGAGGCTTATCGCCGAGCCGGAATAGGTCACTTTGTTGAGCTTTTTCTGTAACCGACCGCTAAGCTGTTCCCTGCCGATCAGTTTACCGAAAGTCACTTCCGGATCGGCATTGCTGATCACGTAGTCGGAGCGGATGATGCTCCCATCTTCCAGCTCGACCCCCACCGCCCGGTTGTCCTCCAGCAGGATGTAAATGACCCGTGCTACTAGCGACCTGCGGTCGCCCAGCGCCGGATCAATCCGGCTGGACACGCGTGTAGCCCCGTTCACGGGGCGTCGTGCGACTGCTGCACAGTCGTCCGTAGCCCGGAGGCTTCAGCTCCGGGTGGCGTTGCAACTCAAAGGTATTCGCAGTACTGCCCCAAAATTGTGAAACGCACCCATCCGGGTCATGAGAATCAAGTCAATATCCTTGACCGGGAACGCCTCTTGTGCCAAAATGATGTTGGTTTTGTAATCTATCCAACAGGTGTATTCCGGCCTTCTTTACGCTCCCCTCCATCATCCCATGAATGAAAACTTGCAAGAGTTCGCCGCTGACCTGAACAAACAAAGCAACGCCGAGGTGTACACCGATCTGCCTACGCGCTGGCTTTACAGCACCGATGCCTCAAATTATCAGATTTTGCCCCTGGCCGTCGTCGTTCCGCGGGATAAAGAGGATGTGCTTGCCACGGCTGCAACCTGCATCAAGTACAATCTGCCGATGTTGCCACGCGGGGGAGGATCCAGCCTGGCCGGGCAAACGGTGGGCGAGGCAGTGGTCATCGATTTCACCAAGTACATGGATAATGTCGTCGAAATCGACGCCGAGCAACTGCGGGTGCGAACACAACCCGGCGTCTCGCTGGATGTCCTGAACCGGCGACTGGCCCCGCATGGCGTGATGGTCGGCCCCGATCCCGCCAGCGCCGACCGGGCCACTTTAGGAGGCATCATCGGCAACAACAGCACCGGCTCGCATTCCATCGTTTACGGCATGATGTCGGATCACGTAACCGCATTGCACACGGTGCTGGCCGATGGCAGGGACACGTGGTTGGGGCCAACACCCTGGTCGGAAGTTGACAAAAAAGCGGGATTAGATGGCATCGAGGGGCAGTTGTACCGGCAAATCCCGGAATTGATGCGCGCCAACGCCGCCACGATCGATGCGCAATTCCCCATCTATTGGCGGCGCGCCGGCGGCTACAACATTGACTACATCCGCAAACAACTCAATGGCGATCACCTCAACCTCGCCAGTTTGCTGGTAGGCAGCGAAGGCACGTTGGGGCTGACCCTGGAGGCGGAGATCGCTCTGGTTCCCATCCCCAAATACAAAGGTCTGGCGATCCTGCATTATCCATCGCACGATGCCGCCTTCCGGGCTGTGCCCGGCCTTCTGTCGCTCAACCCCTCGGCAGTCGAGTTGATCGACGATTATCTCATTGCCCTGACACGGTCATCGCCAGCCTGGAACAAGCGCCTGACCTTTATCGAGGGCGATCCCACCATCGTCTACATCGTCGAATTTGCCGGTGACGACGAGCGTATCATCGCCGAACGTTTGCAAGCGTTGGATCGGCATCTGCAAGAGGTAGGATACAAACAGCCGGTGGTGAAGATCACCGATCGGGCGGGACAGGCAAATGTGTGGGGTATGCGCAAAGCCGGATTAGGCTTGCTGCTCTCCATGCGCGGCGACGCCAAGCCCCTGCCCGGCATCGAAGATGTGGCTGTCCCCCCCGAAAACCTCGCCGATTACATGGCCGATCTCTTTGCGACAATTGCGGCGCGCGGCGTCAAACCGGCCATGTATGCTCACGCCTCGGCCGGCTGCATCCATGTGCGGCCTATCGTCAGCTTGAAAACACAAAAGGGCATCGATGATCTGGTGAGCCTGGTGACGGACTCTGCCGCGCTCGCCAAGAAATACAACGGCGTCCCCAGCAGCGAACATGGCGACGGTCTCGCCCGCAGCTATCTCAATCCCAGCTTCTTCGGCCCTGACATTTACGGCCTGTTCCAGCAAGTGAAGGGGATTTTTGACCCGGACAATCGCATGAATCCGGGCAAAGTCGTCGATCCTCTGCCGCCGGAAGAGAATCTGCGTTACGGGACCGATTACCAGACCCTCGCCATCGCCCCGATTTTCGATTGGTCAGCTGATGGCAGCTTTGCCCAGGCCGTGGAGATGTGCAACGGCGCCGGCGTCTGCCGCAAACTGGAAGTCGGCGTGATGTGCCCTTCCTTCAAGGCGACAAAGGACGAAATCTACAGCACCAGAGGTCGGGCCAATCTGCTGCGCGCGGCCCTGGCAGGCGATTTGGCCGATGGCCTGCACAATGCCGCCCTGGCTGATGCCCTGTCTCTCTGCCTCGGCTGCAAAGCCTGCAAGAGCGAATGTCCCTCCAGTGTGGATATGACCAAGCTCAAAGAAGAGGCGTTGGCCTACAAATTCAGCAGCACCAACCCGCCACTCAGCAATCAAGTCTTTGGCAATATCGACAGACTCTCGGCCATTGCTGCTCCGATTGCGCCTCTGGCAAACTTCACGCTGGATTTTGCTCCGACCAAATGGCTGTTCCAGAAGGCATTTGACATCCATCCCAAACGAAAGCTTCCGCATTTCCAACGCAAGACCTTGTCCAAGCGCTGGCGCAGTCAGCCAACAAACGGCAAGAGCAACCAGCCCCATGTCGCCCTGTACCCGGACACCTTCACCGAATACAACGAGCCGGAAGTGGGCCTGGCTGCGGCCAAAGTGCTGGCAGCGGCGGGCCTTCAGGTGGAACTGACGCCTTATCAGGACTGTGGTCGCCCGGCCCTATCGCAGGGACTTTTGGGGAAAGCCAGAGCCAGCGCCGAGGCGCTTATCCAGATCCTGTTGCCTTACGCCCAGGCCGGCATCCCTGTTATCGGTCTTGAGCCCAGCTCTGTGCTCACCATCCGTGATGATTATCCCGACCTGGTGCCGGGAGTTGCTGCCGAGACAGTCGCCGCCAACATCTTCCTCTTCGATGAATATCTGGCCCAACTGTTGGAGGAGAACCCCGACGCCCTGCCGCTCAAGGCCAGCAATCGCCAGTACCTTGTACATGGGCACTGCTACCAGAAGACGCTGGTGGGCGAACAACCCCTCTTTCGGGTGCTGGCTGCAATCCCAGAAGCCCAGGCCGCGAGCACAGATGCGGGATGTTGCGGCATGGCGGGCGCATTCGGCTACGATGCCAGTCACTACGATGTCAGTGTCAAAGTCGCCAATGATCGCCTGATCCCCGCCATCGAAAATGCCCCTGATGCCATTGTCGTCGCCAACGGCACATCCTGCCGCCATCAGATCTCCGATCTGGCGGGACGCAAAGCAGTGCATCTGGCCGTGGCGTTGGCAGAGCTAATTGATTAGCACTCTGGTGCAATGCACTTCGCCTTTATTCAATGCCCAAAAGCTGAGTCAAGGCATCTGGCCCATTCAGGAGTGTTCGAAGACGGTTGAGTACATCTCGACCCAACACGATATCTTTACCTAGCTCATCGCCAACAACGTAAATAGCCGGTAGAGTGATAGAACGTATTTGCACATCCACCAAATACAAAAAAACTGTCCGGCGCTCTCCCCATTGACTCCTCAACCCCGTCGAAAAAGCGCGGCGCGCACCAATCTGCTGAAGAAACTGTACAGGGATAATGGTAGCGTCTGCGCCAGTATCGATAATACCTGTCAGTTGAACACCAATTCCCGTCGCGGATGCTATTAGCGTGACGTCGAACACTGGCGCTGGTGGTTGAAAAGTCGTGTCGTAGGAGAATTCATTCATGACAGCGCATCAGAAGTGTCGATTCGCCCGCCAAGCCATTTCAGTTCACGCGGAGGTGGTGAATTCACGGGGGCGATAAGAACTGGCAGCAAACCAAAACGATCTCGGATGCGTTTTTCTAAACTCAAAATATCTTGATCATGATCAACTACAGCGCCGTGGCAAAGTGCGACATACTGATTTGGATAAGTTTTGAGTAACTCTTCATGCATCGACCAAAAAACCTCCGTTTCGGAGCGAATGGCTTCTGCTTCCATGTCGTCAAAGTAAGTCTGGACAGCCACTTCTAATACTTTCTCGACCGGACGTTTTGTTTCTTTTGCCCATTGCTCCACGCTCTTCATTAACGTTGGTTCTTTGAGTGCAATTTCCATGATATGTTTCCTTACCAGAATCTAACAAAGTGTCGATCGGCGCTGCATCTCTTCCACCGTCATTATACAGCAGACGGTCGTCGTCGCCAACGGCACATCCTGCCGCCACCAGATCTCCGATCTGGCGGGACGCAAAGCGGTGCATCTGGCCGTGGCGTTGGCGGAGTTGATTGAGGATTGAGCCTGGTGCGGTTGTAACTGCCTGGCAAACATGCTATGATCCTTTTCATCAAGCAAGGGGGTATTTGTCATGCAAACCGCAGTGCTCGAACCACCCAACAACACAAAAGAACATATTGTTTCAGCAGATGAATTGCTGACGCTGTCGCAACAAGATGAAAATCGCTATGAACTTATCGAAGGAGTTGTTGCGATGATGTCACCCGCCGGAAGCATTCATGGAACACTGGCATTGCGTTTGGGGGCGGCCATCCAAGTTTTCGCTGAGGGAAATGACCTGGGATACACATTTGCTGCCGAAACAGGTTTCTTGCTGGAAACTTCCCCCGATACGGTGCGTGCGCCCGACGCCAGCTTTGTGCGAACAGAACGTTTGCCTGCGGGTGGCTTGCCACAGGCGTACTTCCCCGGCGCGCCTGATTTGGCGGTCGAAGTGGTGTCACCCAATGATCGGGCCTCGGATGTGCAGGAGAAGGTGCAGGATTGGCTCAGGCATGGCACGCTGCTGGTTTGGGTGGTGGAACCGGCGAGCCAGACCGTGATTGTGTACCGCGCTGATGGCAGCGCAACAGTGCTTCAAAAGGGTGATGTGGTGGATGGTGAGGATGTGTTACCAGGCTTTTCGTACTCGCTCAACCGGCTGTTTGTCTGAAAGCGTAGATGGACTCCATCACTCTCACAGCCATCACGCGTGAACTGACAGAAACACTGGTGGGAGGACGCGTCCAGGCGGTGGTGCAGCCGGATGAGCACAGCCTGGCAATCGAGATTTTTGGCCAGGGGCAGCGCCATTGGCTATTGCTGGACGCGAGCAAGCAGTTCGCACGCGTGCATTTGCTATCAGAAAAAGCCCGGCGAGGACTTGAGATCGACTCGCCATTCATGCTGCAAGCGCGCAAATATCTGCGCGGGGCCCGGCTCGATGCGCTTGATCAGCCAGCCTGGGAACGCATCCTTCGCTTCCGTTTCAGCCATCCGGACGAGGGACAAAGCACGCTTGTGGCAGAGATCATGGGCAGGTGGAGCAACTTGCTTCTGCTCGACGGGCAAGGCGACATCCGTGATTCGTTGCAACGCTTTGGCGCGAACGAAAATCGCTTCCGCACGGTCCTGCCGGGAAAGCCCTATCTGGCTCCCCCGCCCCAGCGCAATAAACAACCGATCGATCTGGTGACACTGGCAGATATCGAGCGTTTACTCAATCAAACACCGGCGAAAGAGCCTCTTTGGCGCGTGATCTTGCGTGACGTGACCGGAGTCAGTCCTCTGGCCGCGCGTGAAATCGTCTATCGGGCCACAGGCGATGTCCTGGCTGGCGTCTCCCATGCCAACGCGTTGCCGCAAAATCTCTTTGATGCGCTGGTCTGGTTCCGCAATCTGCCGCAAAAAGGAGGATGGGCGCCCTCGGTGGCGCTGGACCCGATCGAAAATCTCCCTTCTGCTTTTGCACCCTACCTGCTTTCACATCTCGACCAGTTGGAACAGCACCCGTCCATCAGCCAGGCTGCCGCCATCTTTTATGCCGCTACCATTGGTGCGGATAGCTATGCCGGACGCCGCAGGCAGGTGCAGGCCTTGCTGAACGAGGCGCGCAAAAAACTGGTCGGGCGACGCATCAGTCTGGGGGAACAGGCAGTCAGCGAGGATGAAGTTGATGAACTGCGCTCAAACGGTGAATGGATCCTGGCCTATACCTGGCAGATCCAACCCGGCGACACTGAAGTGCTGGCCAATACCGGTGAGGAAGTATTACAAATTCCCCTGGACCCGACCCTTTCGGGTAGCGAGAATGCCCAGGCGTATTTCGCGCGTTATCGCAAAGCTAAAAAATCCGCCGCCAAAGTCCCCCGACTTTTGGCAGTGGTGGACCGGGATCTTTCCTGGCTCGACCAGTTGCAGACCGACCTCGACCTGGCTGACAATGCCCCCCAGATCGAGGAGTTACGCGAAGCGTTGTTTGCTTCCGGCCTGGTTTCAGAGGGTAAAGGCAAGCGGCAGGCGCCCATGCAGCGCTCGCAGCCGCTGCGACTGCAATCGGACGATGGATTTACCGTCATTGTTGGCCGCAATGCCCTGCAAAACGAGCGCGTCACCTGGAAGATGGCGCAGCCGGAAGATACGTGGCTGCACGCCCAGCGCGTGCCCGGCTCGCACGTTGTCATCAAAACGGATGGCCGGGAGGTTCCCCAGCGCACGCTGGAGCAGGCGGCGGCCTGGGCAGCGTACCAATCCAAAGCCCAGAAAGACACCAAAGTGCCGGTTCTCTACACGCAACGCCGCCATCTGCGCCGTTTCAAGGGTGCTCGCCCCGGACAAGTGCGGGTGTTGCAGTCCCAGACGATTGTGGTCGCGCCCCAAAAAACGCCGGACAGCCAGAATCCCTGAAACTTGACACCAGACACAGGATAATCGACACTTTCCCAACAGGCGACCAGCCTTCGCGGGAGATCGCCAATCAAGGGCGACCGCAAGGGTCGCCCCTACCAATCCACATGCCAATGTACGGGCGAGGCTTGCCCTCGCCCATGGTTAGGGTTCGCAGATCGACTCGCGACGAGTCGCCCCTACATGTACGGGCAAAAAATGTTTTGCCTCTACCGACCTCTGACCTCTGATTATTATGCCCACACAGATGCTCACCCAAATCGATGAAGATAACCACTGGTGGTTCGCCACCCGCACCCGCGCCATCCTGGCTTTGTTGGATAAATATGCCGGGGAAGGAAAACTAGGGCGGACTGTGCTCGATGTGGGGGCAGGCGCGGGGAACATGATGCATCAACTGGCCCAGTACGGGGATGTGGTCGGTCTGGAATACAATCCCAAGCCAATCCCCGTGGCTGAAGAGCGTGGTTTCGACGTACGACAAGGCTCGGCCACCGACATGCCCTTTGCCGACGCCAGCTTTGATATCGTCGCCTTGTTGGACACGGTCGAGCACATCGCTGACGAAACCGCCGTGCTGAACGAGACCTACCGCGTGACCAAGCCCGGCGGGACCATGGTCGTCACCGTGCCCGCGTTGATGTGGTTGTGGAGCAACAACGATGTCATCAACCTGCACGAACGGCGTTACAAAGCTTCCGAACTGAAAACCAAGCTGCGGAAAGCGGGCTGGAAAGTGCCATACTGCGGCTACAACAACTTTATCATCTTCCCCCTGGGCGCCGGCATGATCCTCATCCGAAAGCGAACGGACAAAGAACCGGACATGGCTTCCCCCCACTTTGACGATGACGCCTACCAGGTGGAGATGGAACCGGCCTCACCTCTGGTCAACACCGTCCTGGAAAAGGTCGGCCTGGTCGAGGTTGGGATGCTGAAGCACGTCCAACTGCCCATCGGCACCAGTGTTATTGCGATTGCTCAGAAACCGGAGTAAGCATCGTGGATGAAGCAACCGAAGAACCGAAAAAGGTTGATGAGCCATTTTCCTGGGAAGCGTGGTTTGCCCAGGGCCTGAAAGCGGCGCGGCGGGCGCTGCGCCGCTATGATTTCGGCTTGCCGGAGGAATTCTGGCAGCACATGGAGCAGGCTTTTCGTGAAGCCCTGGCCGCAGGTCGTATTCTCCTGCGTGCCCTGCTCGATCGTCGTCGTCCTCCTGCCCCGCCCGAAGAAGCGCGGGGCGAGATTGAGATCGACTGGGAATAGAGGAATGGGTTATAATAAATTTGGCTCAACAGGAATTCAGGTGGTCAAGGCGACATGCATGTCGCTGTACGGCCCGTATCACGACATTCATGTCGTATAATTTCGACAACCACATGAAATCCGAAAGAACCATAAATTTTATGAGATTTTGGTGATTCTTGAGAATATCAAATGGCTTAACTTCCGGCCATTTTTCAGAAAACAGTTTACGCTAAAACGAGGCTAGCAATGGCTGACCCCAAAAAACGCATCCATGTCGTGATTAATCCGGCATCGGGAAAAGACGAACCGATCCTCAACGTGATCAATGATGTCTTTCACCAGCACGATATCGATTGGACTGTTTCTGTAACACACAAATTTGGCGATGCAACCGCATTTGCAAAAAAGGCTGTTGCAGAAGGCTACGACATTGTCGCTGGTTATGGCGGCGATGGCACCCAGATGGAAGTCGCCAACGGCTTGATGGGCAGCGATATCCCTCTGGCGATACTGCCTGGGGGTACGGGTAATGCCATGGCCTGGGAATTGAAAGTCCCGCGCGATCTAAGACAGGCAGCGCAATTGATCATCGATAGTCAAAAACGACGTGCAATTGATCTGGCCCGCATAGGGGACAGGGTGTTCATGCTGCGCACATATACCGGCGTGCAGGCAGAGGACGCTGCCAGCCGCGAGGCGAAGGACAAACATGGGAATATGGCTTATGTGGCTGAAGGGCTCAAAGTTCTAATTAATCTCCCTCATGCGCACTACCATGCCACTATCGACGACAAAGTATTTGATGGTAGTGCCATGATCTGCTACATTTTTAACGCCGGTTCTATCGGGGGTATTGATTTACCTGAGATTAGCGATGTCGATGTCAGCGATGGTCTGTTGGATTTATTCGTGATCACCAAAAACGTCAAGCCATTGCGCGCCGTTTCGCATTATCTGCTCAATATTGGCAATGCAGAAGCGGGCGTTCATCATTGGCAGGGTCGCGAAATTACCCTTGCTGCCGACCCGCCTCAGACCGTGTGGATCGATGGAGAGGCATACGGGCAGACCCCTATTACTGCACAAGTTATCCCTCAGGCCTTGCGAGTGATCGTGCCGTAGAAGCAACTTCCGCCTGAGGACAGAAGGGCCATTGTGGAAGCTGGCAGTTAAGCGGCGATGATCAAGGACGTCAAGGAGGGTTACAGGCAAGGACGGGGGCAGCACAGGATGTGACATAGTCATCGACACGACGTGGGGTATTAAATTGCAGGATTTTATCGTGTTGCGTGATCATCTGCCCCGTGTTACAGTTGCTCCGGCATAAGGTAGGATCGTGAAAAGTCAGAGTGGCTTGGCGATGTCGATTGCATCGGGGTCGATGATCTTGTGAGCAATATTCCCGCAATCTGCGCGAGCAGACACTATTTATCGGAGGATTCATGCACAGGTTAAAACAATGGTGGAACAACAGTCTCCCCAAACCGGTCAAGTTCGTTTTTCTGGTGTTGCTGGCCAATGCGTTGCCTGCCATCATCATCCTGATGAGTATTCCGAACATGACCGAAGATTTCTTTGTTTGGACCATTAAGCCTGTCATCAATGCTCGTCTGGTGGGTGTGATGTACGCGAACGCCCTGATCCTGATCGGCATCGGCGTCTTTCAGACCAGTTGGGCGCGGGTGCGCATCATCATGGTTGTCATCACACTGTTTTCCGTTTTTGCGACCTTGCTGACTTTCGTTTATCTGAAACCCTTCCTGGCGCATCCCTGGTTCCACCTGACCTACTGGTTAGTCATGTACCTGATTCTGTTCTTTGCTGCACCGTACGTTTTTGTAACTCAGGAAAGAAAAAGCGGCGGGCGGCTGCCTGTTCAGGTTCCCCTGAATGCCGCAGCCAAATTGGTGGCGGGCGTACTTCTGCTCATCAGCCTGATCGGCGCCCTGGCGCTGCTCTTCCGCATTGATACTGTCAACCAGGTTTTGCCCTGGAAGCTGCCACCACTGGTGGGCGGACTGATCGGCGTCCTCTTCATCACGCATACGGCCGCCTATGCCTGGGCTTTGTGGGATGGCGACTGGTTACGAACCCGTCCGATGTTCTGGCAGGCAGTGCCCACTGCTCTACTGTTCATGCTCCTGCCCCTGCTCCATCAAAACGATCTTCGTCCTGATGCTGGTAGTTCTGTGGCGCTGTACTACACCCTGGCGGCATTGGCAATGCTGGCCAGCCTTGGCGTTATTTTGAGTTATCGCCTCGCCGAGGCGAACACGTCCGGCGACAGTCAAACGACGCATGGCTAACACAATCAAACGCTCCGCAGGGCGCCTGGACATCCTTGGCCTGTTTCTGGCCGGACTGATCAACACCTTCCTGGCGTTGTTTGTGGCCGGGGTTGTTCTGGGACCCGGAACTGCCGCTGTCCAGTCCGACCTGTTGCTGCGCGTCGATTGGATCGCCGGGCACTCGCTGCGCTGGCAGGGCGGCTGGTTCTTCTGGTTCGCCGTCACCCTCAGCTTTGCCTGGAGTTTCTTTGCGATTGGCCGTCATCTGAAATCCGATCTCCCGTGGGCTTCTCTGGCGATTGGTGTGGCGATGATTGCTGCTGCTGTCGATCTTGTCGGCGTGCTGATCAACATGACCGTCTTGCCGGAGTTGGCGGAGGCGCTGGTCGGGACAGCCTAGCGGCGGGGATGAAGCACTACAGGTCGTGTTCCAGGCGATGGAGGGCCTGACCTATGCCCTGACCAATGTTGCTGCTTTCGGTCTGTATTCGTTCGCCGGCATCCTGCTGCTCCCGGCTGTCTTTTCCACACCCGGCTACTGGCGCTGGCTGGCCTGGTTGGGTGCAGCAGAATGGGGTATCGCCATGCTCGCCACGGCAATGCTGGTTATTGTCCCTGATTTGGCAACCGCCCCCTTGCTGATCAGCTTCGCTCTCTACGCCCCCTGGGTGTGGGGCAGCGCCGTGTGGTTGCTACGCAACAAACCGTTAAATCATGCTTGATGTAGTCGAGATAGCAACATGGGCAAGAATGTACTGAAGGTCGAGTCAAGGGGAAGGGCGGTCGACGTGCGCTGAGCTGGTTGACTGGGGCTGGGTGATGTTCTATCATGTGTGCATTGCTACAATGGTGTAGCGATAGATCTCCTGGGGCGGTTTTTTGATGTAATGGTTTTTTCGTTTGCGATTCCCAAATCCGGAAAAACCGCACCAATCCTAATCTTAATCACCGAAAGGGAGATAAAAATGACAGATCCACGTTTGACCAACCTGGCCAGGATACTTGTTCAATACAGTGTTGGTGTGCAACCCGGCGACCTGGTATGTATCCGACCTATTGGTTCTCTTGTTGCCGGGATGCCTATGTTGACTGAAGTATTCCGTGAGACCTTGAGCGCTGGCGGTAACCCTAATGTAGCTATAGACCCCGCATTTGCTGAAGAAATTGGATATGCGTACATGAAGGAAGCATCTGACGAGCAACTGTCTTTCATTGACCCGTGCGAAGATTTACTTGTCAATGAAATGGATTGCGAAATCGCCTTCGCATGTGACACAAATACGCGATGTCTTACGCATATCGACCCGGTGCGCCAAGCCAAAAGGCGAAAGTCAAGATCAGATCTGATAGAGCGTTTTCATGATCGGGCAAGTAAAGGCGAGCTGAGATGGGTATACTCAGGTTATCCAACAACAGGCCAGGCACAAGATGCTGAAATGAGCCTGGAGGAGTACGCTGATTTTGTCTATGCCGCGACCTATGCGGATACTGAAGATGCGGTGGAAAGGTGGAATGCCATTCGTGAGTACCAGGAACAATTAGTGACCTGGTTGGATGGAAAGGAAAGGATAGTGATTAGCGGCGATGGCGTTGATTTGGAAATGTCAATCAAGGGCAGAAAGTTCATCAACTGTTGCGGCAGGGTAAATATGCCTGATGGGGAGATTTTCACCGGCCCGGTTGAAGCTTCTGTGAACGGCAGGGTGAGATTCAGTTATCCCTGTATTTACTCAGGAGTGGAGGTGAATGGTGTTGAGCTGACGTTCGAGAACGGCAAAGTGGTACAAGCTCACGCTGCCAAGAATGAGGCGTTTTTACTGGAGATCATCAAGACCGATGCCGGCGCCAGCTATCTCGGTGAACTTGGTATTGGAACAAACGACCAGATTGACAGATTCACGGGCAATATGTTGTTTGATGAGAAAATGGGCGGAACGATCCATTTAGCCCTTGGTCTAGGTTATCCTGAATCCGGGTCCAAGAATAAGAGTGCCATTCACTGGGACCTCCTTACCGATATGAGGGATGGCGGGAGAATCATTGTGGATGGTGAATTATTCTATGAATCCGGGCAATTCCAGATTTAGTACAGACTGCTATCGGCGTATCGGGTCACCCACCCGCAAGTAACGATGATGTCGTAATATGAAGGAGATGACGATGAATACGAACATGCAGCGAATTCTCTTCTGGGCTCCGAGGGTTTTATGCATCCTCTTCGCCCTGTTTATCAGCGTGTTCGCCCTGGATGTCTTCAGTGAAGGCTACGGCGTTGGCGAAACCATCCTCGCCCTGTTCATGCACCTGATCCCGACCTTCGTTATTGTCATCGCCCTGGTCATCGCCTGGCGCCGGGAACTGATTGGAGCGATCCTGTTCATCGCTGTGGCATTGTTCTTCCTGATCTCGAGCGGTGGTGAGAGCTGGATCATTTCCGGGCCACTGTTTCTTGTAGGTGCTCTCTTTTTGCTTGACTGGAGATATGGAGCGCAATCGCAGAGGCAATAATTGCCTCATTGCCCAGCTTTTATCTCACCTCAAATTTACTTCCCCGAAGAGGAATTCCCGACCCTACAACAATCTCTACCGAGTCTACATCAATGAGGTAGTTAGGGGTTAGAATGACGCGAGCAAGATGGTTAGAGATAGAATGGCAGGGCGGATCAAAAGGATGATCGAAAATAACCATTGTGTTGGTTGCAGGGCTGCAGACAGCGTCATATAATGGGTGTATTGTTACAATACTATTGGATCAACTCCTGAGAACAGAGCTTTGTTGGTAGCAGATTATGGAAAATCTAGAAAAAGAAGTGACAATTTATACAGATGGTGGCTGTGAACCCAATCCTGGCCCAGGCGGATATGGGGTCGTCCTAATCTATGGTAACCATCGTAAAGAATTATCAAGTGGGTATCGATTAACAACGAACAACCGAATGGAATTATTAGCAGTTATTAAAGGTTTGGAATCATTGAAAGAGCCATGTGCCGTCACGCTTTTCACTGATTCTGAATATGTGGTAAAAGCCATGACAGAGGGTTGGATGGAACGGTGGAAGTGCTTGGCACAAAGCCAGGAAATCGTGGTGCCGATCATGCTGTTGATGGGCAGTGTCAAAATTGCGGAATTGTAACTACTGTTGATAGCGGAGTCAAAACATCACACGTCATACCCAATAGGCGTCTACAAAAAGTCTGTTGAAGACCTAATGACCACCGGAATATGCGTCTGGCTGTGCCGAGCGTGTCATCAAAAAGTTCATATTGCCTCCAATTTCGACGAAGCTCAAAGGCACAGTTCGAAATGCAGGACCCTGTGAATATTGCGGAGAGATTGCAATTGGAGGACGGGAGTGGCAGGTCACTTGGCGATGATATTTGCATTTGTAGAAAATGCTTTAAGCAAAAACGTAGGAGGCAAAATCACGGGAAAGCAGGGCAACCGTGTAGAAAATGCTCAACGCCAGTGGTCAAAAGAATTCCCAAAAGAAAACGGAAACCAGGTCAGACCTATTATTATGAGTACTACTTTTTCTGTCCAAGTTGTAAAACAATGTATATGCCTGAAGAAGCAAAACGCTTTTTTGAAGAACAAGAATCGGCTAATAGTAGTCAAATTGCACCAAACTATCAATTCTAAGTCACTTGTGACTTGGTTGTACCGAAAGGTTGAATAAAACACTATTTCATTAGAAACGTATTCCCACCACAGACGTTTCGCCTAACCCTTACAACGTCTCCACCGGGTCCACATCAATGCGCCAGTTGGGGGTGAGGACGACGCCGGTGAGCAGGGCGGCGGGGTCGGCGCTGCGGAAGAGCAGGTGCCAGCGGAATTTGCCCCGTTCCTTGCTGAAAAAGGCGGGCGCAGGCCCGATCATGCTGAAATCGTCCATGTTCAGCGCTTCCGCCCGGCGGCGCAATTGCTCGGCCACGCGCCCGGTTTCCGCCTCGCAGCGCTCCCGTTTGGCATCCAGGTACAACAGCCGGGTGAGACGGCGATAGGGCGGATAACCCTGTTCCTGGCGGAACTGCATCTCCTGGCGGTAAAAGGCGGCGTAATTGTGATGGCTGGCGGCGACAATGGCGTAATGCTGGGGATGGTAACTCTGGAAGATCACCTCTCCGCCCAGGGCTGAACGTCCCGCCCGCCCCGCCACCTGTGTCAACACCTGGAAGGCTCGCTCCGCCGCCCGAAAATCGGGCAGGAACAGGCCCACATCGGCGCTGAGCACCCCCACCAGCGTCACCAGCGGCAGGTCCAGACCCTTGGCGATCATCTGCGTGCCCACCAGCACATCCGCCTTGTGGTCGATGAAGTCCTGCAAGATGTCCTCGTGGCTGGTCTTGCCACCGGTGGTGTCCCGGTCCCAGCGCAACGGTCGGGCATCAGGGAATTCCCCCTTGATGGCATCGAGCAGGCGCTGTGTGCCCGCCCCGAATTCCTTGAAACGGCGACTGCGGCACTTGGGACATGCCTTCGGCATCGGCTCGCGATGGTTGCAGTGATGGCAGATCAGCAATTGTCCGCTGTGGTGCGTCAGGGGGATGGCGCAGCGGGGGCAGTGCATGACATGGCCGCAATCCCGGCACATCACAAACGTGGCTGTGCCGCGGCGGTTGAGGAAAAGGATAGCCTGTTCGCCTCGTTCGATCACGCCGTGCAAGGCTTGCCGCAGCTTCCGCGAGAACATGGAACGATTGCCCGCTCGCAGCTCGTCGCGCATATCAATGATCTCGACCGGCGGCAATTCCAGCATTATCTCCTGCTGATTCTCGTTCCTCCCCCACATCCAGGCGATGCCCCATCACCCGGCGGGGCAACTCCAGCAGCGTGAACATACCGCGCCGCGCCTGGAAACTGCTTTCCAGCGAGGGCGTGGCCGAGCCCAGCAAGGTAATCGCTCCACTGAGCCGAGCCAGTTCGATGGCGGCATCCCGGGCGTGATAGCGCGGGGTGCGGGCCTGTTTGTAAGCGGTGTCGTGCTCCTCGTCGACCACCACCACACCGATATTCGGGAAGGGCGTGAACAGGGCCGAGCGCGAGCCGACCACGACATCGAACTCGCCCTCTCTGGCGCGCCGCCAGGTGTCGTAGCGTTCGCCGTCGGTTAATTTGGAATGGACGACCGCCACGCGACCGGGAAAACGCGCGGCAAAGCGCCGCAACGTCTGCGGGGTGAGGCTGATTTCGGGGACCAGGACGATGCCCTGCCGCCCGGCATCCACCGCCCGGCGCAAGGCCCGCAAGTACAATTCCGTCTTGCCGCTGCCCGTGACGCCATGCAGCAAATACACCGGCGGCGATTCGTCTGCTGGCGGCTGATCCAACCAGATGTCTAACCCCGCCGTGATCTTCGCCCACGCTTTTGCCTGATCGCCGGTCAGCGTCGGCAATTGGTCTGGCTCGAACACGCGCCCTTCCAGCGGGTCGCGCCACACCTCGACCTCGGTCAATACGACGATTTCGGCATCGGCCAGGCGTTTGACAGTGGCGGCATCGGACTCGGCGTCCTCGTACAGTTGGCTGACGGGGATAGGCTGTTCGTATTTGGCCAACGACTCCAGCACCGGACGATAACGCTCGGAGCCGCGCATGGCGATGACGGTGGCGGGGATTTCCTCTGGGGGGATGTCGAGTTGCACCCGACCGTCGGGCGTGATCGTCACCAGTCCCTTTTTGGCGAGGCTCTTGATCGGGCCGGGCGTGCTGTCGATGGCCGTGGCAACGGCATCGAGGGTCGGGACAGAATCAGCATGTTCGGCCAGCCAGATCAGGGCATCCGCTTGCTTGGAGCTGCGTCCCAACTGCATCAGGGCGGCGTCAATTCCGTCGGCAGGGATGGCCAATGCAACGTGGCGGATGCGTTTGGGCTTCGGGCGACCGCCTTTCATCTGGTCACGCATCCGCACCAATCCGTGACGCATCAATTCGCCCAACACGTCATCCTTGACCAAACGCCGATCCTGCTTGCGCAGATCGCTCAACAACATCGACTCGCGACGCAACCGCAGCAGCAATGCCTGCTGGCCGGGCGACAGATCGTCGTAGTGTTCAGGCGCACCGGACACCGCTTCCAGCACGACCTCGCTGCCACCGCCGAAACCGGGGGGCAGGATCAGCTTGACGCACTCGCTCAGGGGCGCCAGATAATGCTCGCTCAGCCACAGCGCCAGGTCGATCTGCTCCAGCGTCAGCGCCGGCCCGACCGTGATCGGCTCGCCGATTGCTCTGACTTCCACACCTTCCGGCGCTGTTTCGGTCAGTTTGAGGATAACGCCCTGCCGCCGCGTGCGCCCGAACGGGACCCACACCACCTGGCCGGGATAGTGCTGCCCGCGCTGGCCGGTGGGGATGCCATAGGTGAAGGTCTGGCTGGCGGGACTGAAATCAACCAGCGTCGAAATGCCAGCGTCCTCTTCGGTTTTGGCCAGGCGACGATCGAGAGGCACAAACACCACGACTTGCGCGAAGCGCAAACGTTCCGGCCCCGCTAGCTGCGCTCGCTCAGCCACATCTTTGCTCCCGACCCGATGGAGGTCGCCCCACCCGCCTGTTTTGCACCCAACCGGACTCCATCATGCCAGATCCACCTTTTTGTAATCGGTGCGCGCCCGTTCGGCGGTGATAATCGCCCACAACGTGCGGGCAGTCTCATCCAGGTGGTCCTGGCGGTTGACAATGGCATATTTGAACTTGGGCAGATCCGCCAATTCCTTGCGGGCATAAGCCACACGGATGGCGATCTGCGCTTCGGAATCGGTTTTGCGCTCTCGGAGCCGCTTAACCATCTCCTCCTCGGTGGCTGTGGTGAGGAAGATGGTGATAGCGCCGGGCAGCTTTCTGGACATCGTCTGCCGCGCCCTGCACATCCACACGCATCACCACATCTCTGCCCTCTTGCAGCGGTTTCAGAATTTCACTTTTGGGCACGCCTTTGTAATCGCCGTAGACCAAAGCGTATTCCAGGAATTCGTCGTTTTCCATCATGTCGGCGAAGCGTTGCAGGCCGACAAAATGGTAGTCCACGCCGTCGGTCTCGTTGGGTCGAGGCTCGCGCGAGGTGGCCGTCACCACCCGATGAAAATTCACGCCCAATTCTTCCAGGGCGTCCAGTGCGGAGTCTTTGCCCACGCCAGATGGACCGGAGAGAATCAAAACGACGGGGCGAGGCTCGTCGGGTACGCCAAAATGTTGTTTGATTTTCGTATGTGTTCATAGCGCCAACTTTGCTTTCAGGGTTTTTATGAATTTCGTGACAGTCAGTCTGAACCCGTAAAACGTGAAACGTGACGTGTTTCTCGCTACGCTTCACGTTTCACGAATACTCAACTCCTTGGATTCCCAAAGAGTTTGTTTCTATGTGGAGGAGGCGGTTTCTTTTGTGTACAACAAAGTCTGCGTATACTATACCAGCCCAACCCATGTATCGAGGAAATTACAGATGCCCATTTACGAATACTATTGCAGCGACTGCCGCCAGCGCGTGAGTTTGTTCTATCGTACGGTCACCGCCGCCACAGAAGCGGAACCGGCGTGCCCGCAATGTGGCGGGGAACACTTACGCCGGTTGGTTTCACGCGTGGCGGTGTTGCGCTCCGAGGAAGCCCGGATGGAAGCCCTGGCTGATCCATCCATGTTCTCCGGTCTGGATGAGGAAGACCCGCGAGCGATGGGCCGGATGATGCGTCAATTGAGCAATGAGATGGGGGAGGAGATGGATGATCCGGAATTCAACGAGGTGATCGACCGCCTGGAGTCGGGGCAGCCACCGGAAGAAATCGAAAAAGCGATGCCGGACCTGGCAGATGGCGGGCCGGGCGGAATGGGTGATCTCGATTTTTGATGATATTGTCTGTAAATCACCTGTCACTGCGATTTTCGGGTTCAGTCACCTGTAACTGAATCTGCGGCGTGTATCCGATGATACTCCCACGCCGATCAAATTCGAAATGGCAGCACTCAACGAGCTGTTGTTTGAGCATGACGCGTCCACGTTGCACTCGTGATTTTGCCCCGGAATAGGACAAACCAAGTTCGTCGGCCATTTCCCGCTGAGATAACCCCTCGAATTCGGTCAGAACCAGCGCTTGTCGATACCGCTCCGGCAATGTTTCCACCATCGGGCGCAGCCACGCGCCCACTACCTGCTCCACATCATTATCCGGTTGCGCTGACTCGACCGCAGCGTCTTCGATCCCACCTTCTGGCAACGGCTCGACCGCTCTTTTTCGTCGATAGTAATCTGTCACCGTATTGCGCGCTATCTGATAGACCCAGGCGTTAAGCCGCTCGCGGTCCTCGAGTGTGTCCAGCTTACCGTGGATCTTGATAAACGTTTCCTGCAGGAGATCATCTGCATCTTCAGAACTTCCCACCCGATGTAAGATGAATCGACGCAAATCGTCCCCGAAATCTTGCCAAATGCGCTGCGTGTCCGTGAAGGCCTTATCGGTAGTCATGAACACGACCTTCGGATACTGTACTCGTCCCAATTATCACCAGACGTAAGATCACTTGCCTTGCCCTTTCTTTTTTCCCGCCTGGAGTTTGTCAATTTGCTCTTTCGAGGTGATGGAAGCCATCCGCTCATGTTGTGCGTTTTCGGCAGATTGCTCACCAGGCGTTAACCCGCCCAGTCCGCCCAGCACGGCAACCTGCGATACGATGCGCGATGTATTCTCGCTCCCACAGTTCGGGCATTGCAAAGAATCACTTTCGCTGGCGGCGGCGATAGAACGCCAGAGCTGGGAAAAAACGTCACCGCATTGTTGACATTGGTATTCGTAAATTGGCATTTTGATCGATTTCGGGAATGTAGGTTGGGAGCGCCTCATCAATTCTAGTCCTTCAGTCATTTTGTCGCAAACTCGACTCTAGTTCGGGGCAGGTCCTGGTTCCGGTGCAGAATCTCCCCTCCCGGACAGACAACCTCCGCTGCGAAGCAGAATAAGTACAAAAATCAATAAAATGGAGTATAAACCACAAAAAGATCAATAATTAAACCTTATCTACATTTGACACGCTACATATGGATGCCATATACTTGCCGAAAATACGTAATAAGATTGTTAAGCATTTGTTCAATAGTATTGAGCATTTCAATAAATATAGTAGTTTTGTAATTAATTAAACATTTTGAATTGTATAGTTACTTTCTTTTTAGCTATGCATGACAGAAAACTATCATTGATAAGCCACACGGACCGTGGAGTGATCTTCGCGGATGCCATCGCGAGCGAACCGGACGAATCTGTTGCACCCCCTCCGATAATTCCGTCGCTGCAAAAAGGCAAAACCGGATTAATTTTGACCCTTATGACATCCTTGCAAAGGAGTAGAGCCCATGAAGCATATCATTAACGTCGTACTGCTGATCATCGTAGGAACGGTGGTGATGCTAGTGGCCGTAAATGCTATAGAGTGGCTGCCGATTGCCGCAGCCGAAGAGGCAGGTCCTATCGATCGCCTTTTCGGATTAGAACTCAACATTATCGCCTTCCTGTACGTACTTGTAATGGGCTTTATCCTTTACAGTGTTTTTGCTTTTCGTCGCAAGCCGGGTGATGAGTCTGATGGTGAGCATGTCGAGGGCAATGCCACACTGGAGATCATTTGGACAGTGATTCCTCTAATTACAGTAGTGGTTCTTGCTTTTCTAGGGGTGCTCGCACTCAACGAAACCATGGCGAAGGAACCCGATGAGCTCGAAGTTAACGTCCGGTCGCGCCAGTGGTCGTGGACATTCGAATACCCCGAGTTGGATATTACATCTGATGAGCTTTACTTGCCGGCCGGATTCCAGGCGCATTTGAGCATGACTTCAGAGGATGTCATTCATTCGTTTTGGGTGCCGGAGTTCCGTGTGAAACAGGATACGGTGCCGGGAATCACGACAGAACTGCGGATTAAACCGACAGTGGTGGGGCAATACAAGGTGCGGTGCGCGGAGTTGTGCGGAACCTCTCATGCCTACATGCTCGCGAACGTAAACGTTCTGGAACCAGCTGATTTTGACCAATGGATGCTGAAAAAACAGGGCGCAGCAGCGGCGGCATTGGAGGATCCAGTTGTCTTTGGCGAGCAGGTTGCTCAGAATACAGGATGTATTGGCTGCCACTCCATCGATGGCGCTGTGAAGGCCGGACCCACCTGGCAGGGCCTTTATGGTAAAACCGAGACATTTACGGATGGTAGCACCATCGTCGTCGATGATGCTTATTTGATCGATTCAATCGTCAATCCAGGCGATACCATTGTCGAAGGTTTCGCTGACATCATGCCCAAGAACTATGGTGAAATCCTCTCTCAGGACGAAATTTCAGCCATCATCGCCTACATCCAATCACTGAAATAAAGTTCATTTTCATTTATCACCGCAATATCTGACCGATATTAAAAGGAGGCGGTTGTATGCAACTATTCTCAACTGGATTTGTCCGAGGCATCCTTGGCATGATTGTCGGCTTCATTGTCGGCATTCTCCTGGTCGCGGCAGTACAAACTGCTATGGGGCAAGGTTTTGCCGTCAGCGAAGGCGGCTGGGTCACAGGAGCAATCCTCGGTATCATCGGCTTTATGCTGGCCGCCGGCACCATGTCCGACTGGCTCAAGTGGACCCGCGGCATCGATACGCCGGAGCAACATGGCCCGCCGGAAGGTCGTCCAGTCTGGTGGCGCTACCTCAGCTTTGACCAGAACCACAAGATCATCGGCGTGCAGTACACAATCACGGGCATCGCCCTGTTAGGCGTGGCTGGCACTCTGGCAATGATCTTCAGGACAGAACTGGCCCAGCCGGGATTGCAGTATATTTCAGCAGACCTGTTCAATACCTTCATCAGCATGCACGGCATTATAATGGTTGCGGCCATCCTCCTGGGCATTGGCGGCATGTCCAACTATCTGGTGCCATTGCTGATCGGCGCATCGGATATGGCATTTCCCCGGCTGAATGGCTTTGCCTTCTGGATCAATGTCCCCGGCGCTATCCTTGTGGTCCTGGCACTGTTCCTGGGCGGATGGGACACCGGCTGGACGGGCTATCCCCCGCTGGCGGTCAGAGCGCCAATTGGTGTGGACATGTTTATGATCGGCGTTTATGCCATCGGACTATCCTCCATTCTGGGCTCGTTGAACATCCTTGTGACTGTCGCCACGATGCGAGCAAAGGGCATGAGTCTGTTCCGAATGCCCATTTTCGTTTGGGCGGCAATCGCCACAGCCATCATTGGTCTGACAGGGACGCAGCTCATCGGCCTATCCTTTGCGATGGTCGTCTTGGAGCGAACCCTGGATATGGGCTTCTTCGATCCGGCCCAGGGTGGCAGGGTGATCCTCTTCCAGCATCTCTTCTGGTTCTATTCACATCCGGCGGTGTATGTTTTCGTCCTGCCTGGGTTGGGCATTATCAGCGAATTGTTGCCGGTGTTCTCCCGCAAACCGCTGTTCGGATACAAATGGGTCGCTCTATCCAGTCTGGCGATCGCTCTGGTCGGCTTCCTGGTGTGGGCGCACCACATGTTCACATCCGGCATGGCAGATGCCCTGCGTGTGCCGTTCATGTACACCACGTTGCTGGTGGCCGTCCCCACAGGTATCAAATTCTTTAGCTGGATGGGAACAATGTGGCGAGGCAAGCTCTCGTTCCAAACGCCGATGTTGTTCGTCCTGGCTGCCATCGCTGTCTTTCTCATTGGCGGACTCACCGGCCCCCCCAACGGCACTGTGGCAACCGATCTCATGGTTCACGACACCTATTGGATCGTCGGTCATTTCCACGCCACCATGTTCGGCGGCTTTACCTTCCCCTTCTTTGCCGCTGTGTACTACTGGTTCCCCAAAGTGACCGGACGGATGTACAACGAGCGCTTGGGGCAGATCCATTTCGTTCTGATGACCGTTGGCTTTTATCTGATGTCGCTATTGATGTCTCGTGCTGGTTTGCTGGGCATGCGCCGTCGTATCGCCGACTATGACCCCGACCTGGGTGTCGATGGACTCCAAATGATTATCACGATCTCGGGCTTCGTTATCTTCTTCAGCGTCGTGATAGCAGTGTACAACCTGTGGGTCAGTTCACGCCGCGGTCCGATTGCTCCGATGAACCCCTGGCGCTCGCGTTCACCCGAATGGCAGATTCCCTCGCCTATCCCCGAACACAGTTATGCGCAGCCCTTCGAAGTGATTGGCGAGCCATACGATTACGGAAAACCCGATGCACCGCCCTATGTCGATCTGAACCCGGGCAGCGCCACGACCGCTACAGCAGCGCAGCGCCAGCACGCTAACGCCCCCAGGAGCGTAAACCATGTCAAAAGAACAACCCACTGACCACAAAAAACAAGAGTATCGAGCAGGTTTGATCGTCCTGATCGTCCTGCTTGGCCTGGAGGTGGTCGATTACCTGACCGCCGTCTGGACTGGCGGCTCATTCACCATCCTGTTTGTGCTTGCTTTGATAAACGCAGCAATCATCGTTCAGTATTACATGCACATCGGAGCGTTATTCTCTGAAGAAGGAGGCCATTGATGGCAGTCGACACGCACATGCAAGACCACGCAGGGGATAGCATCTCGCCCGGCATATCGCCCGCACAGCGCCTGAAAATGAACCGGCTCGGCCTCTGGTTGTTCCTGGTCTCCGAGACGTTCATGTTTGGCGGTATTCTGATATCCCGTTTTTATCTGTGGGGAGACACCCGTCCCCACCTTAACCAGCTGCTTGGCGTCATTGTCACAGCAGTGCTGCTGATCAGTAGCTTCTATGTAAACCGGGCCGAGGTCGCCATCAAACATGATGACCGGAAGACATTTATCCGCAGCATCATCGCCACCATTATCCTGGGTACGATCTTCCTTATCGGCGTTGTCGGCATGGAATGGCCCACCTCCCCGGTGAACCCGGCAACCGAGGGTCCATTCAGCATTTACGGCGATGTCTTGTTCTTCATGACGGGCATCCATGCGCTGCACGTCCTTTCCGGCGTCATTATCCTGGCAATCGTCGCCAATCTGGGCCGAAAAGGTCATTACTCCTCGAAGAATTTCTGGGGCGTTGAAGCGGCGGCCGTTTACTGGCATTTTGTGGATGTCGTCTGGGTATTCTTCTTCCCCGCCCTCTACCTGATGGGGACGGCTGTTGGCCCCGCCCATTAGCATTTCGGCAAGACCCTCAATCCTGACACTGATGCGGGATGGTTCATTACGGACCATCCCGTTTGTGTTATACTGAAAAACACGTTCGTAGTTGGCGCTTCAGCGCCGTAATTGGTTCGGTCGAACGGCGATAAATCGCCTACTACGAACTTATCGCAATCATGCTTGAATTCCTGAAAGCCACCTTCACAACCTGGGAATTTCGCCCGGTGGTGCTTCTCATCATTTTCGTGATGGGCGCGCTTTATCTGCGGGGGTGGTTACGCCTACGTCGTACGGTGCGCAAAAGGCGCGATAGCGGGCGCTTGCAGGAAGATGGTGGGAAGCAATCAGACCAGGGTGGGTTTCAGGGTCTGGCCAATCGCTGGCGATTGGTCACATACCTCACCGGACTGATCATCTTAATCGTTTCACTGATGTCAGGACTGGATGCCTATGGCACGCTTCTCTTCTGGGTGCACATGGTCCAGCATTTGCTGTTGCTGATGGTCGTGCCGCCATTGCTCTGGCTCGGCGATCCCTTCATCTACAGCATGTGGGGCCTGCCGCGGCCATTGCGTTTGCGTATGGGCAGGCTGTTCGCCGATCCTTCTCCTTTCAGGAAGGTACTGCAAAAAGTGACGGCAGCGGGACCAGCCTGGCTCTATGTCATCGCCGCCACGTGGATCTGGCATGACGGCAAGATGTATGACCTCGCCTTGCGCAGCGAAGTCGTCCACGACCTCGAGCACCTCACGTTTTTCGTTGCGGGTATGATTTTTTTCTGGCATGTGGTAGGCTCAGCGCCCCATATCCATCACAGCATGTCCTATATCCAACGCGCTGCTTATGTCGTCTCTGAAGTTCCCGCCAACATGTTTTTGGGCGTCTCCATCGCCTTTGCTTCGCAACCTCTTTTCGCCCATTACACCACGGTCCCGCGTGTGTGGGGCTTCTCCGTGATGGATGATCAAGCGCTCGGCGGGACCATCATGTGGATATTGGGCAGCATGATGTATCTTATGGTGGCGCTGGTGCTGATCGCTCAATTTTTGAGGAGTGGGGATAAGGAAGCGAGTCAGGGCGCTGACCAGGCCGTTTTATCATCAGGATTAAGTGCCAAAGATTAATGATTAAAAAACACCGAAGTTTGATGGTTTGGATGCGGATGTTCTCGAAAGGCGCGGACCACAGAACCCTTATTCTTCAATCTTTAATACTCATCGGCCTGTTCCTCGGCCTTCTGCTGCTTACCCCGACCTTTGTTTTGGCCCACGGCGGCGGGACCCCGCAACTCACCAACGCAGCAGTGGGGCCGTACCTGCTCTCGGCCTGGACCAACCCGGACCCGGCCATCGTGGGCGAGTTGCATATCACGGTGGCGCTGGCCCTGGCCGAGAGTGGCGAGGCGGTCACTGACCCGACCGTGCGCGTAGCGGCATCGCCCCAAAGTGGTGAAGGCGATGCCATTTCCGTTGTTGCGACAGCCATGAAGGAGCGCTGACGCCCATTTTTTATGAAGCCGACCTGGATTTCTCCCATCCCGGCCTCTGGCGGATTCAGATCGAGGTCGCGGGCGCAGAAGGGGGTGGGGACACAGGCTTCCAGCTCGAAGTCAGAGACAAAGGTCTGAACTGGTTGTTGCTCGGTATTGTTGGTAGTGTGCTGGTGGTTTTACTTTGGCTGGGATGGATGCTGTTACGTGCGAAAGACAAGCAAGAATTTAGAAAATCAGGGTGACTATCCAGGTGTTAACGTACGTCGTGCGTCATGTCGAACGAATGTGAGACATCCCCTCCATTTTTGGAGATTCTCTCTGACAGCAGGGAGATTTCTCCTCCCGTTGGTCGTCGAAATGACGGTAACCTGAACAGTCACAAATCAGGTTCAATATGATTTAATGTGGTTGACACGGATTCAGCGTGATTCGTGAAACGTAAAACGTGAACAACCATGCGGCGAGGTACATCACGTCTTCACGTTTCACGCAAGCACGTTTAACGTGTCAGAACCACACGATATCGTAAAGAGCCTAAAATGATTATTGACCACATTTTTGCTTTATGTCTACAAAAATCATTGACTTACGCATCAAAATGTGATAGAATGGGTTTTATGTTACAAAACGAATCAAAAATTGTAACATCGCTGATTCCCTGATCTGGTTCGGGGGGTTCATCAAGACAACAACGCTGCCAACGCCCTTATCGCTCCGGGCGAGATTAGCGTACTTGTCGCGTGGGGAATCAGTACAATTTAGTAACGGGATGCCGTGCTCCGCATCGATATTTCGAGACTGGGGCATTCAGGCCCACGGGTCGGGTTTCATCGCAATCTATCATCGTCTCCAACAGCCACCGGGGCCATCCTGTGGCAATTCGAGCGCATTCACAAGGAGGTGACATGCTGATTGCACGCAATTGGAGACGTAAGAAGATGGGATACGTTGACTGCTCCTGAGAGTATTCTGAGAGTTGACAATTACACTGTGTGCAGACGAATTTCTCTTTGGATTACATCTGTTTTCAATCCTGAAAGGAGGGATAACCATGAAAACAAAGCGCTTTTACCTACTGTTAGTCGTCGTTTTTGCGATGATGCTCATAGTCGCCTGCGGCGCGCCAGCTGCAGCCCCGACCGCCACACCGATCCCACCGACATCGGTTCCACCCACCGATACGCCAATCCCGCCCACGGCAACGCCTATCCCACCTGAATCTGAAACTTTGACTGAGGACGACAGTCCCGCCCCCACGCCGCTAGTGTCAGATAAACCAAAGTTGGAATCCGGAGAGATCACCAGTGAAGCCCTGGCTGGTAATCTAGTGGGTGACCCGGCGACCAAACCATACTACATCATTCTGCCTCCTGGTTACGATGACACGGACACACGCTACCCTGTTGTCTATGTGCTCCACTGGTACACTGGCGATGAATTAAGTTTGACCATGGACGTATTTAGCACGGCGAATGAACTTCGAACCAACGGTGAAATACAGGACATGATCTACGTGTTCCCAAATGCCAACAATAAATTCGGCGGAAGTTGGTATATGAGTTCTCCAACCATTGGTGACTATGAGACCTACCTGACACAGGAACTCGTCGATCATATTGATGCCACCTATCGCACGATTCCACTTCGCAGTAGCAGAGGTATCACCGGATGTTCAGATGGGGGACATGGTGCCATGCACCTCGCCTTGTCTTTCCCCGATATGTACAATGTTGTTGCAGGTGTATCAGGGACCTATGATTATGAGAACGATCCGTTGTGGGAAATTGCAAGATCTTTGGCTGATCGTGTCCCGGAAAACCTGGAGGACATTCGACTTCTCCCTTGGCAGGTTCAGTGGTATATGGCTGGCGCAGCTGCGACTTCCGCTAACCCAGATGTGCCACCCTTTTTCTTTGAGTTACCCTTCGAAGTTGAAGATGGCGAGCCTTTGATAGTGAAGGAGGTGGCCGAAAAAATCAATGCGTCTGATACCGTGCATGACTTACTGGATTACCTTGAACAACCAACAAAACTTAGTGCCATCATGCTTTACCATGGAGAATCTGATCAGATTGCATCGGTAGAGTTGGTGCGTTCATTTGATGAAATGCTTACTGAAGCAGAGGTTGATCACGAATATCTAGAAGTGTCAGGCGGGCATTGTAACCTGAGTTATGAACCGGTGATTCAATTCATGTCCGATCACCTCGTGCATGAGACGGCTGAAACGGAAGTGGTGAAAGAACCCCCTGACATTCTCTCCGGCTACGCCGACAACGACGGTGTAAAAATCCACTACGAGGTGGAGGGCGAAGGGCCGCCGCTGGTGCTGATGCATTGGTTCAACGGCAGCACAGAAGACTGGCGGATGTTCGGTTATGTGGATGCGTTGAAAGAGGATTATCAACTCATCCTGATCGATATGCGCGGGCACGGTCAAAGCGACAAACCTCATGAGCGGGCAGCCTACGATGCCGAAGTTCAGGCCAACGATATCGTCGCCGTGTTGGACGAGTTGGACATTGATAAAGCTCACTATTTCGGCTATTCACTGGGGGCGACACTCGGTTGGGCGCTTGCCAAGTATGCCCCGGAACGTTTCGCCTCGTTCATTATCGGCGGTGAAGGGCCGGCGTCCCACGATCCTTCTGAATGGAACGCCTATATTCGTGGTCTCGGTGCCGAAAATATGGCATATATGGTCGAGGATGGCGCCCGCGAGCACGGAGTGTGGCATCCTGGAATCCATGAGGCCTATGCGACAAATGATCTCAATGCTACGCTCTTAGCCAGTGAAGAACTCAACATCATTGACTTTAGCAACGATGTACCAGGCATGCAGACACCCATACTGCTGCTTGCTGGATCGGAAGATACCCAGTGGGCCGGCATTGCCAAGGCATCTCAGCAACTCCCAAATGCAACCCTTGCCGACCTGCCCGGTCTGGATCATGCCCAAGGATTTTGGCTCATCGATGAGGTGTTGCCTGAAATCACCAAGTTCTTAACCGAGGTAAGCGCTGAGTCCGGGATGACTGCGGCAGAGTTAGACAGCGAAACGGTCGGCAAGATCGAAATGATTGTAGAGCAGACCATGTCGGAAAACCGGGTCCCTGGCTTCGCAATCGGCATCATCAAAGATGGCGAACTTGTCTACGCTGAGGGATTCGGTGTCACCAACCTGGAGGATGGCGAGCCAGTCACGCCGCAAACTCTATTCCAACAGGCTGAAGGCTCGATGGCCACCACCGCTCTGGCTGTGATGCAGCTGGTCGAGGCAGGCAAAATCGACCTTGACGCGCCGATCACCGAGTATCTCCCCTACTTCGAATTGAAAGACGAGCGCTACAAAGACATCACGGTTGGACATATCCTCGCAAGTGGTTCAGGCATTCCCGACAGCGGCGATTATATGGCTGATTGGGAGAATTTCAAGCCTATGTATGATGCCGGAGCCACAGAGCGCTGGGTGCGCTCGCTGACCGATATGGGATTGCTGTTTGCTCCGGGTGAAGGATTCGAATACAGCGACATGGCTTATGCCATCCTCGGTGACGTCATCGCCAAAGCGAGCGGCCAGAGTTACGAGGAGTACGTGCAGGAGAACATCCTGGAGCCGCTGGGGATGGAAGAGAGCACATTCCTGTTGGAGGATGTAGACCAGAACTTGCTGGCAAGCCCGCATATTTCTGGGTCGGGTGGCGAAATGGTTGTAGCAAAACTACCCTATAACCGTCCCTTTGCCGCCGCAAACAATATGTTCACAAACGTTGAAGACATGGCAAAAATGGCTCAGGCCAGTCTTGGCTATGGGGAACTTGACGGCGAGCGTATTCTCTCTGCAGATTCCTTTGGAGCTATGTGGGAGGCACACTCCGCGACGCGCTCCTTCGGTAAGGCATATCCTTCCAAAATGATGCCAGATTGGGGATACGGCTGGTTCATCGGGGAAATCGAGGGTCACCCGGCTTACAACACATTTGGGCGTGAGCATGGCTTCCATGCCGGTATGATTGTTATTCCCGACGAGAACCTGGCTGTGATCGCCATGGGCAACGGTCCGGTCATCGAAAGTTATTACGCGTCGGAAACGGCGGTAGATGTGATGGGTACGCTGCTGAACCAGTAGGCTCAGTCGAGCCAATTCACCATAGCGCATTACCCGAAGGGCTTCGGGCTGCAGGTCCTTTCTCCTGTGCAGGCAGAGCTGAAGTCCTTCGGGATCACAATAACATCGAGCAGTTTGAAATGGCCTCGATGAACAATGTGTTTGTAGACGAATTTTTCTTTGGGTTACATCTGTTTTCAATCCTGAAAGGAGGGATATCCATGAAAACAAAGCGCTTTTGCCTTTTGTTGATCGTCATTTCTGTGACGATGTTTCTGGCTGCCTGCGGCGCGCCAGCCGCAGCACCGACCGCTACACCAATCCCACCGACTGCGGTTCCACCGACCGATACGCCCATCCCGCCCACGGCAACCCCAGTGCCACCGGCGGCAACGTCGGTCCCACCGACGCCTAAACCTGTGCAACCAGGTGAAAGCACACTCGAACTCGGAGAGATCACCAGCGAAGCGCTGGAGGGCAATCTGCTTGGGGATCCCGCGACCCGGGAATTCGTCATCTATCTCCCCCCCTCATATGCTACAAGTGATAGCCGATATCCTGTCGTGTACGCCCTGCACGGGTTCACAGGCAATCAGTGGTCCATGATGGTCTTTCAGGAACAGGTGGATCGCATGATCCAGGCTGGTGATATACCCGA
Source organism: uncultured Chloroflexia bacterium (assembly GCA_963700615.1). Lineage (GTDB taxonomy): Bacteria > Chloroflexota > Anaerolineae > J102 > J102 > DUEF01. The sequence continues at coordinate 180,347 of CAVOYG010000011.1, forward strand.
GATGATCGTGGTGATGCCGGATGCCTCCAATACCTACCAGGGCAGCTTTTACAGCAACTCTCCCACGATTGGGGATTACGAAACATACATAGCCAGTGAACTAATGTCTTGGGTGGATGCTCACTATCGCACCATTCCTGATGTGAAGGCTAGAGGTATTACTGGCTGTTCCATGGGCGGATTAGGAGCCGTTCGCCTGGGTCTGCAATTCCCGCAGGTCTACGGTGTCGTCGCTGGCGTCTCAGGACCGTACCTGCAAGCTTACCATGGCTTACTGAAGATGGCTCTGAGTCAAATTGAGTCAGTTCCGCAGACTTTCGCTGAGTTAGCGGAGCAGCCTTTTCCGGTTCAGGCTACCTTTGCCATTGCGGCGGCCACCGCGTCAAACCCGGAAAACCCACCCTTCTATTTGGATATTCCGTTCACAACAGTAGATGGTAAATTCCAGTGGGTGGACGGTGTGTATCAAAGGATGGGCGCCGTCTATGCCGACACAGCACTGGAGGATTATCCGGTCTCGGAAACGCAACTTCAAAATATCATGCTCTACCACGGAGATCAGGATCCACTCGCTTATGCGGAAGGGGCCAGAGTCCTTTCGGCCATGTTGACAGAAAGAGGGATCGCCCACGAATACTTGGAGACAAACGGGGGACACTGTGACCTGGCCTATGCTCCTGTCGTTCAGTTCATGGCCGACCACCTGGCCTTCGAGATGTCGGCGGAAGCAGCGGAGCCGGAGCTCCCCGACATCATCTCCGGCTACGCCGACAACGACGGTGTGACACATTTACTACGAGGTAATCGGTGAAGGACCGCCATTGGTGCTGGTGCATGGAGGTTCGGGCAGCACCAAGGATTGGGATTTATTCGGTTACACCGATGTTCTGAAGGACGACTATCAGTTAATCATGGTCGATCTGCGCGGACACGGTCAGAGCGATAAGCCTCATGATGCTGCCTCCTACGCCCCGGAAACACAGGCGGGCGACATTGTCGCTGTGCTTGATGAACTTGAGATCGACAAGACTCACTACTTCGGCTTCTCGTTAGGCGGGGCGCTGGGTTGGGCGCTTGCAAAGCACGAACCTGATCGATTCCAATCCATGATCATCGATGGTGACGAACCAGCCCCCTACGACGCCAGTGGAGAAGTAGACTGGATGAAAGAGGTTGGGGCTGAAGGATGGGCGAAAGCAGTAGATGATATTGCTGAAGCAAACGATGTTTGGCAACCAGGTATCTATGAAGCCTATGCGGGAAACGATGTTGAGGCCTTAGCCCATGCATTCGTGGAACTCAGTTTGGTGGATGCCACCGATATCTTGCCAGAGATCGATATCCCGATACTGTTGATCCAGACGACAGAAGATCCGGAACTCGAGGCCATGACCGCTGCCTCCGAAACCCTTCCGGACGCCCGCCTGGTGCTGCTGGAAGGATTAGAGCACTTCCAGGGCTTTATTCTCACCGACCGGGTGCTACCCCACATCACCGAGTTTTTGGCGGAGGTGAACGCTGAGTCCGGGATACCAGGGGCAGAGTTGGACAGCGAAACGGTCGACAAGATCGAATCGATTGTAGAGCAGACCATGTCGGAAAACCGGGTCCCTGGCGTCGCCATCGGCATCGTCAAAGATGGTGAGGTGGTCTATGCCGAGGGTTTTGGCGAAGCGAACATCGAGTCAGGCAACCCGGTTACATCCCAATCCCTGTTCAATGTGGCACACATAACCAACCTGTTCACGGCCACCGCGATCATGCAACTGGTCGAGCAAGGAAAGATAGATTTGGATGCGCCGGTGACCGAATACCTGCCCTACTTCCGCCTGGATGATCCACGTTACACCGAGATCACCGTGCGTCAGTTGCTGGATCACACTTCCGGCATGCCTGGGGTTTCCATCGAACCGGATGCTGAATGGAAGCGCATGGGTCACGACAATCCCGATAACGAGGATGGAGCGCTTGAACGATTGGTTCGAGACCTGGATGAAGTGACGTTGCTTGCGGCTCCTGGCGGCGACGAGACGCTTTTTAGCAACATTGGCATCGATGTTCTTGGAGACATCATCGCCAAAGTTTCCGGGCAGAGCTACGAAGACTACATGGAGGCAAATATCTTCGAACCGCTGGGCATGGAGCACAGCACCTTCATCCTGGACGATGCAGACGCCTCACTGCTGACGACCGGCTATCAACTGAATGCGGCAAATACTATGTTGACGGAATGGGGGTTCTTCCCCTTCAACATGCAGCACAATCCCAGCATAGGATTGATCACCAATGTTGACGACATCAACAAGTGGGCCTTGGCTTTCTTGAACGGGGGCGAACTGAACGGCGCCCGCATTCTGGAATCTGATACCCTGGCCGAGATGTGGTCGCCTTCTTCCACCATGGATTGGGGGGGCATATTCCAGGATTTTGGCCTGGGCTGGCCGGTTTCTGAGGCCGATGGACATCGCCTGGTCTGGTTTGTTGGTGATGTTCCCGGCCAGATATCGAATCTAATCCTGGCTCCGGATGACGGCGCTGCTGTGGTCGCCATGACCAACTCCTTCCGCTTCATGGGAGATGATGAATTGTGGTACGCGACGGATATCTCGACAGCCGTTATGTACGAACTGCTTGGCCTTGACTACGAAGGCTACTGGGCAGACTGATCACGATAACCGATAAATCAGCCGGGGACCCGGCAGTGTCAGGCTGTCGAGTTCCCGGCGCTTTTACTGAGTAATGATGTGTTCTGATGCAAGGAGGAAAGAAATGATGGTCACACCAGAAGACAGACATGTTAGGGTTGGACAAATCAACGCTCGTTATTGGGCTGATGGTAATCAGGGATCCCCTGTCATACTCGTCCATGGCCTTGGAGGATATATTGAAAATTGGGCGCCCGGTTTTGCCACACTTGCCGCACAGCACCAGGTTTATGCTGTTGATTTACCTGGACATGGCAAAACAGATAAACCCCAGAGCATATCCTATACGATAGAAAGCCTCTCTCGATTCATAAAAGACTTCATGACTGCTCTCGGTATCGAAAAAGCACACATTGTCGGACATTCGCTAGGAGGGGCAATCGGCACTCGACTGGTTCTCACACAGGCAGCTGCAGTGGATAGACTTGTGTTGGTAAGTAGTGCGGGTTTGGGAAGAGAAATTGCTGCAATGCTACGCATCATCAGTATCCCGATTCTTGGAGAGCTGCTGACAGCGTCCGAGTCATTTCAGGATCAGAGAACCTTACAAAAATGCTCGTGTATAATCAAACAGTGGCGACTGACGAAATAATCGACACCGGCTTATCAGATGTCGCTAGTTACCCAATCGTCGCAAAAGTCTTTCTTGAAACGCCTCGCGAGCCAATATCAATCTGTTTGGGCAGAAAAAGAGTATGTATGGCCCCAATGTACAGGGCCTGCCATCCATCACGAAACCTGTATTGGTTGTGTGGGGACGACAAGATCAAATCGTGAGCACCCCTGTAGCACACGCGGAAGTCGCTGCTAAGCGATACTTGGCCGATGTACGCGTGCATATATTTGATAACTGCGGGCATATCCCACATGCTCGAATCCACAATAAAATTCAACAGAGTATTACTGGATTTCTTGAAGTCTGTAATGACGCATGTAAGAGCCTGCGGCGCTATTATTCGTGCTAAGAAACGGTGATAGGCATCTGTAACGATTCCAGCATACAGGTGCACCTGCGAGTAAGCACAGCTTGCATGCGACTCACCTGCCAGGAGGAGACTATGTTAACCGAAAACTCAAATACAGATTTAAGTGGATGGCCGTTTGCGCCTTCGTGCTGATAGCTACGCTATTGGCCGCCTGCGGCGCGCCAGCCGCGGCACCCACCGCCACACCAATCCCACCGACGGCGGTTCCACCGACCGATACGCCAGTTCCGCCAACGTCGACGCCGGTACCGCCAACACCAACGCCAAATCCTACACCCAACGGAGACTGTCGCATGCGCCAGATCTGCAGTTCCCTACACGAAACGGAATGTCATCGGAGACCGTTTCAAAGCGGAATGAAGGCTCTCACTGTTAGAATCTGACGGCGATCCAACAACCCTGCAGATACGAGATCAAGTGACAGGCGGTGGCTTACGACTGAAGAGATTTATGGCGCATCCCGTCGAATACTGCTGACACAATCCGGGAAGGCAAATGGGATGTGGTGGTACTGCAAGAAAATCATCGATGCGGGGTTACCAGCGAGGAGACATTTCATGAAATGTGCGCAGTTCGATGAAGTAATCAGAGACACTGGCGCCAGTACCGTACTTTACATGGCCCAGGATTACGGCAGCGATGACAACGAAACCTCAGTAGCAGGAAATTGCGAGCTCATTCGAGGCCATTGGTTCGGAGCTTGGCATAGCTGTAGCACCGGTTGCGCTGGTCAGGGGATCAGCGCCAGCACCTGCGCCCCGATCTGATCCTGTGCTTTCGAGACGAAATTCAGCCCCAGCATATCTGGGCATTTTACGTCTAACGACACAACGTATTTCACGCCATCCTCAATGAAACCAGAACCTCAAAGGGATGCCTCAGGATTTCTCCGATTGTGCACATGTCGATCGATGGTCCGGATGGCACATTGCGGGAAAGCCGCAGACGCAGCTTCAATCCCACCAAGCCTCCATGGCTACCTGGATATGCCGATAACCATGGAGATACGGAACAACGGTAGATTGTCTCGATGTTGGGATCGGGTCATCGAACTGGATCCGATGCATGAGGCTCGTACGTATCGTAGCAACTTGGATAAGTTGAGATGGATTTTTAGTTTACCACGGCACCCATGATGATGAAGTTTCACTGGACATCGCAAGGGTTCCAGTGATCTGCTCTCAGAATTGGGTGTAGAACATGAGCACCTTGAAGTTGGAGGTGGTCGACTGTATACTGAACCTCGATCCAGTGCACGACGGTTACACCTTTGCCGATCACCTTGTGCCTGACGTACGGCTCGATACAGCAATGAGACGGCCAACTCCGACACCAGCGGCGAAACCTCAGACAGTCACTCTCCGGCTACGTCGACAACGATGGCGTGCGCATCCACTACGAGGTGGAAGGCGAAGGACCGCCATTGGTGCTGGCGCATTGGGAAACGGGCAGCACCAAAGATTGGCACATGTTCGGCTATGTGGATGCGCTTAAAGACGATTATCAGCTCATCCTGGTGGATACGCGTGGGCATGGACAAGAGCGACAAGCCCGACGATCCGGCAGCCTATGACGCCGAAACCCAGGCAAGGGATATCGTTGCCGTGCTCGACGAACTCGGCATCGACAAGACCCACTATTTCGGTTACTCCTTGGGTGGCAGGCTTGGTTGGGGATTGGCCAAATATGCCCCTGAACGCTTGCACTCGCTCATTATCGGCGGAAACTCTCCAGCAGCCTATGATGCCAGCGAATGGGCTGCATGGTTGATTGATACCGGTGTTGAGGACTATGCGCATATTGTAGAAGACGGAGCTCGAAACATCGGCGTGTGGCACCCCGACATCTACGCAGTCTACGCGGCAAACGATCTTCAGGCTGTTACCTTAGCTACAGGCGAACCTCACAAAGTAGACTACACCAAAGATTTAGCAGACATGTCGATGCCCATTCTACTGCTTGTAGGGACATACGATGAAGACTATCCAGGCATGTTATCGGCAAATCAGAACCTACCCAATCCAACATTTGTTTCCATGTTGGGACAGGATCCTGCACAAACCTTCTTGCTCAGCGCTCAGGCGTTGCCTTACATCACTGAGTTTCTGGCCGAAGTGAGCGCTGAGTCCGGGATGCCAGCGGCTGAGTTAGACAGCGAAACAGTGGCCGAGATCGAAGCCCTGGTCGAGGACATGATGACTGAGGACGAAATCCCAGGCTACGCCCTCGGTATTGTGATAGGTGATAAGGTTGTCTACACCGAGGGTTTTGGCGTTGAGCGAATAGGTGTTGACAGGCCGGTCACGCCTCACACTGTCTTCGGCACGGGCTCAGTCGGCAAGAGTGCCACAGCCACGGCGATCATGCAGTTGGTAGCCGAAGGCAAGGTCGATCTCGACGCGCCAGTCACCGATTATCTACCCTATTTCAAGCTGGCGGATGAGCGTTACAGCGCTATTACCGTGTATGACCTGATTACGCATCGTTCTGGTCTACCCGAAGTGGAAGATTGGTTCCCGCTTCCAGTTGAGTATGATGACGGCTCTCTCGAACGTTATGTGCGCAGCCTGGATGGGGTTAAGCTGCTGTTCGCTCCAGGCGAGCAATGGTCCTATAGTAGTATGGGCTACACCGTCCTCGCCGACATCGTGGCGAAGGTCTCGGGACAGACCTTCGAGGACTACATGCAAGAACATATCATCGATCCGCTTGGCATGAATGACACGATGCTGATTGTCCAGGAGGCTGATCAAGAACGCGTCGCAAGCCCCCACGTTCGCAACTATGCGGGCGAAGTGGTGGTGAGCGACATTTTCCCCTATCGACGTCAGTTTGCTCCAACAGGCCCGCTATACTCCAGCATTGTCGACATGGCCCGCTATGCCGCTGCGCACCTGAATGGTGGTGAGTTTGAAGGGGCGCGCATTCTGCCGGAAACGGTCTATGATGCCATGTGGGAGCCGATCTCCTCCACAGATTTTCGTCCAGGTCCGGTGCTCGCACCATTGAGTACTGACTATCGGCATGGGTTGGGTGATAGGCGAGTTGGACGATCATCGCATCGTGAATGTGATTGGAGCCGACGAGGGCTATGCCGCTATACTGGCGCTCGCGCCCGAAGACAACGTCGCCGTCGTGGCGAACGCCAACTACTTTGACAACGAGGATGTCACCCTCCGTCCCTGGGAGACTGCGGTCGCCGTGCTGCAGTTACTGCTGAATAAGTAGCCAGGGCCGGAGCCGAATTCTTAAATACAAGACCCGATGGGTTCGCTTTCAAACGGTTTTCGCCGTTGAATTTACAGCAAAGACCCTTCGGGTCTAATGGCAGATAAAGACTACACTTGCGCCGACATCACAAGGAGCCGAACATGTTGGCCGAGCAGCACTAACCCCCCTCACTTCCACTTAATCGTGCATCCCATCGGTGGTGTGTATCCGATCTCCACGGTCGACCCGGTCAGCACGGCGTCGAGGGCATCCCGGAAGTATGGGGCTTGCACGGCGCTGGGGTCTTCGTAGTTGTCGTCGATGGTGCCGTGATAGCGCAACGCGCCCTCGCTATCGAACAAAAACACCTCTGGCGTGCGCGTGGCCCCGTAAGCCGCGGCTACTGTCTGAGTTTCATCGTGCAGGTAGGGGAAGTTAAAGCCCTTTTCGGCGGCGTGCTTCTGCATGGCAGGGAAACTGTCGGTGGGGTACTTGGCGGCATCGTTGGCGTTGATGAGGATAAGCTGCACACCCTGGGCGGCGTAATCGGCCTGGATCTGCACCATGCGGTCTTCCCAGGCAAGCACGTAAGGGCAATGGTTGCAGCTAAAAATAACAGCCACAGCCGCTTTGTCGGCATAGTCTGAAAGAGCATATTGCTGGTTGTCCGTTCCCGGAAGTGAGAAAGGAATCGCTTGATCATTGAGTTGCATGGCTAAGATCTCCGTAGTGTAAAAAAAGGGTGGGATGTTTCGACGGGGTTTCGCGTTGTAGGCACTGATCCACCGTGATGCGTGAAACGTCAAACGTGAAAACAAACCCAGCAAGGCGACATCACGTTTCACGTCTTCACGTTTCACGCTAACATGTTTTATGTGTCAGAACCACGCGATATCCCAACGTGTCAGCGGGATTATGCTGGTCTGCGCTGCGCGCAAAGCGCGGCGGATCATGTCAGGGGAGGGCAGGGGCGAGATGCGGCCATCTGCCCATCGGTAAACGCGGCAAGTCAGGGCGGCATAAGCCTCGACGGGGGGCGGATCGATATCTTCACCATCGATCAGGATAGTCGGCGAGCCGCTGAAGCCCAGGGCTTGCGCCTGCTCCTCTGTGTCCACTTCAATGCGTTCGATTTCTTCGTCGATGTTCTCCTCTGCCATCACCTGCTCAAGGCGCGCCAGCGCCGGTTCATGGGATGGACAGTCTTCCCAGTAAAGAAATTGAATACGCATCGTTGCTTCATTGCCTCCTGAATTGCTTTGCGAGCGAATTCCCTGAATAACATGAATTCAAGGTTCATTTTCTACTGGAATTCGCCTTATTGGATGGTTGATTGTACACTGTTTGGCAAGACCCCGCAATCATTCTTCATTTTCGTTTCTCATAATGGCAAGCATTCCAAAACTCGACATAGAACAGATTCGCACCGCACTCGCCGGCCCACGTCCGGGCCTGCGCGCACAGGTGTTGATGAGTCCCAGAGATCGCATTGATCCCGAACTGTATCGGAAAGGATCGGTAGATTGTCGCCGCGCGGCAGTGCTTATGTTGCTTTATCCGCACCAGGGCGAGTTGTACACTCTGCTCATCGTGCGGCCCGAAACGATGCCGAATCACCCTGGTCAGGTGGCGTTCCCGGGCGGTGCAAAAGATGAACAGGAGTCGGTCCTGGAAACGGCGCTGCGAGAGGGGCAGGAGGAAGTGGGTCTGGATCCCGTTCAGGTGGAGCCATTGGGGCGGCTAACCCACATCTACATCCCGCCCAGCAATTTTTGTATCCAGATTCTGGTGGCCTACACCGACCGCCGTCCCCACTGGCGACCCAGCCCCGACGAAATCGCAAAATTGCTCGAAATTCCCGTCACCCATTTTTTCGACCGCGCCAACTGGCAATCCGCTGAGGTGGAGACCAATGACCAACGCCGTACGATCCCCTATTTCGCCATCGGAGAGCACAGACTGTGGGGCGCCACCGCCATGGCCATTGCCGAGTTTGTGGTCATGGTCGAACAAGCAGCGATCAGTGAAAGCCAGTGATAGGAGGCTATTGTCATTCCGATGAACGAAGTGAAGAGGAATCGCCACACGAGTAGAAGAGATGTTCGACGAAAAGTCAGCCCGATTCTACGACGCTGTTTACGGATTCAAAGATTACGCAAGCGAATCGGAACAGTTATTGGGGTTAATCGAAAGCAGCAAACTATCAGATGGCAACACACTGCTGGATGTAGCCTGCGGCACCGGCGGGCACTTTCCCTATCTGCGGGAGCATTACCAGATCGAGGGCCTCGATCTCGACGAAAATATGCTGCTGGTCGCCCGCGAGCGTTTTCCCGATATCCTCTTCCATCAGGGCGACATGGTTGATTTCGATCTGAGTGGTAGGTTCGACGTCATCACCTGCCTTTTCAGTTCCATCGGATATACCAAAACAGCATCACGGATGCGACAGGCTGTTCAGAACATGGCCGATCATCTGCTCCCCGGCGGTGTGCTGATCATCGAGCCCTGGTTGTCGCCCGACCAGTGGAAACCGGGCGGCCTGCATGGCCTCAATGTCGTCGAGCCCGATTTTCGCATCACCCGCATGAACATCAGCGAGACCCGGGGGGGCCTGTCCGTCGTTGATTTTCATTATCTCGTGGGGACGCCCGAAGGCATTCACTACTTCACCGAAACGCACGAACTCGGCCTCTTTTCCACCGAGTCCTACCTGGACGCTTTTGAAAGTGCTGGGCTGGATGTCACCCATGACCCGGAAGGATTGATTGGGCGGGGACTGTTCATCGGCGTCAAACCAGCGCCATGAGTGAGGTTAGACTGCGACCGCTGCAGGAAACAGATCGGGAATGGATTGGCAGGGAGATGCGCGCTCGCTGGCGCTCTGAGATCGTGATCTCTCGCGGGCGCGTGCATCATGCGCGCGACCTGCCCGGGTTCATCGCCGAAAGGGAGGGTGAAGGCATCGGCTTTGTCCTCTACCACATTGATGGTGACGCCTGCGAATTGGTGGTGATCCTCAGCCTGCAAGAAGGGCAAGGTGTGGGCGCAAATTTAGTGACCTCGGTCAAAAACGTAACTAAACAGGCTGAATGCGTACGTTTGTGGCTGATTACGACCAATGATAACCTCCCCGCACTCGGTTTCTACCAAAAACAGGGATTCCGCCTGGTGGCCGTGTACCCGAACGCTATGGCCGAAACCCGCCGCCTGAAACCCGCAATCCCGCTCATCGGCCTCGACGGCATCCCCTTGCGAGATGAGTTGGAACTGGAAATGACGTTTTGACTATCGTTCGAAACAATGCGAAAGGCATATTTCCGGACGCTGATACGATTTCAATTGTCGTCATGTCGAACGAATGTGAGACATCCCCCACATGGTTGCACAATCTCGAATGCAGGGGGATTTCTCCTCCCGCTGGTCATCGAAATGACGTACCTCAGTGAGACACTTTGATATTATCCGCGTTAACCGCGGTCGTCAGCGTCCTGTTTATTCGCCTTGTTTCGGCAGGGCAAAATACACTTTGGGATTATCGATCCCGTAGCCGTCATAGACCAGCACCAGTCCATCCTCGCTGGTCGGTACCTGAATGCAGATATTTCCCTTGATCGTTTCTCCTGGTTTCACCTTGCCAAACAGATCTTCGGGGGTCACGCCACAACGCGTATCAGGTTCAAACGTTGAGTAGGGCGTCTGGTACTCCCCCACAATGCGGAAATTGGTGTCTGACAAAGTGATGCTTTCTTCACCGGCTACATTGGTGGCCACCAGCGTCACCATGATCATGCGCTTGCCTTCCTGGGGTGGCGAATTGAACTGATTCTCTAATTTGATGATGGGCCAGGCATCGTAGTTGACCTGGAAGTCGAACTCCAGGCCATTCCAAGTGTGATTGCCAAGCGAAACGTTGGGGATTCCGGATAGTGCGATGGCGTCTGTCCCGTTTTCCGCTTGCACTGTAGCCATGAAGGGAATAGCTGTGGCAGTAGCGGGCGAATCCGGCGGGGCGGCGGGACGCGACAGCAGCGAGTTAAGGCCGGCAACCACGCCGATAAAAATCATTGTGACGCCGATGATGGCAAAGAAAAGGACTCTCTGTTTGTGCATGGCTGATCACCTTGAACGACGCGTGCGCTGAATGATGTGCGGCATGTATGTTCAGACGGCAATGGTGGCACGCGTGTTCCAATTCGTCAAATTATAGTCTGTAGCAGCAGGCACGAGTATCTGCACAGACTATTTTCAGACAAATCAAGCTATTTCGTCAGATGAACATCACGAATATCTGCGGGCGATCAGGCTGTCGAACTGCAGCAATGTGTCTGGCGGTCTATATCGAAAAGTCCTGCAAGGTGTGATCAAGCTCACTTTGGATTTTGACACGAATCTTTGTGCATGATAATTTACAATTCCAGTTTCCGTTAACGATAACACTCCGTGTGATGATGCAGGAGGACAGGTTCAATGTACATGTTCGAAGTTACGAGCAGCATACAATTTTCAGAAGCTGGCTTTTCAGGATCGATGCTGGTGTTACAATGTCCGGCAGTGGGTTGTGGGACGCGTGGAATTAAACGATTTCGAATACTTGTTTACGACACGGAGGGTGGTTTATGAACGAAAATGGCAACGAAATTTTGCTAAAGGTTGAAGGTGTCTCAAAGGCCTTTCCCGGCGTTCAAGCATTGCTGGATGTGAATCTTGATGTCCGGAAAGGCGAGATACTGGCTTTGGTCGGAGAGAATGGCGCAGGAAAATCGACATTGATCCAAATTTTAACCGGGGCGCTGGAGGCGGATAGCGGTCAGATTTATCTGGATGGTGCGGAAGTTCATTTCAATCATCCACAAGAGGCTGAAGAAGCGGGCATAAGCACTGTGTATCAGGAATTGAGTCTTGTAAACAATCTCAGTGTCGCTGAGAATATCTTTGCGGGACGACAACCCAAACATTCGTATGGTCTCATGGACGTTGGTGAAATGAACCGGGAAGCGCAGGTCTGGCTTGATCGCTTCGACGCTGCCTTCTCGCCCAGTGAACGTGTTGGTAATCTGGCGATGGGAAATCAGCAATTGGTCGAGATCGCCAAAGCGATGTCTCGTAATGCCCAGGTGCTGATCCTGGATGAACCGACTTCTTCGCTTTCCTTATCAGAGGCAGGCCAGTTGTTCGATCTGCTGCGCCAACTTCGGGAGCAGGGATTAGGGATTGTCTTTGTTTCACATCATCTTGAAGAGGTTTTTGAATTGTGCGATCGGATATCGGTCTTGCGAGATGGCCAGTATGTGGGCACGGTTCAAGCGGCCGAGTCCGACCAACGCCAGATCGTGTCCATGATGGTGGGCCGGGATCTGGGTGAGTTGGAGAATCTTCACGGAGTATTGGGTGATTTCGGCGACGTAGCCATGACTGTCGAAAACTTTTCACGAAAAGGCCAATTTGAAAACATCAGCTTTGATCTGAGGAAGGGTGAGATATTGACATTCTTCGGTCTGGTTGGGGCGGGACGGACTGAATTGGCCCGATCAATCTTCGGTATGGACATCGCGAGTGGAGGTCGGATTGAAATCAATGGTGTGGCTGTTCGCCTGTCCCATCCTGCTGACGCCATGAAACTGGGGATGGCCTATCTCTCTGAGGACAGAAAACGCGAAGGTCTGTATCTGACCAAGACCATCAAAGAGAATTTCATGGTGACCAACCTGAAGCGAATCGCCCCCAATGGTTGGCTGGATTGGCCAATGCTTACCGTTCTCACCGAGAAATATGTGGACCGTCTCGAGGTGCGAACGCCCAGCCTTGACCAGAAATTACGTAATTTATCGGGCGGGAACCAGCAGAAAGTGATGCTTGGTATGTGGTTGGCAACCCAGCCCGATGTTCTGATCGTAGATGAGCCGACCCGCGGTATCGATGTCGGCACAAAACAGGAAATCCACCGCTTGCTCCGCCAGCTTGCTACAGAAGGGAAAGCGATCATGGTGATTTCGTCCGATTTACCAGAGACCATGGCCATCAGCGACCGTGTTGCGGTGATGCGTAAAGGTACTCTTGTCGATATTTTGCCTATTGCCGATGTGACTCAAGAAAATGTTATGGTTCTCGCTGCAGGCGTCAATCAAAAGGAGACTGAGAAATGAGTGCAGCCCAACCTGTTAACCCCCAAAGCATGTCCGCCGCCAGTAAATCCAGGTGGCGAGTTTTACTTCAGCAACGTGAGCTGGTTGTCGGCCTCGTTGTGCTTGCCCTTGCTCTGTTTTTGACGCTAGCGTCCGATAACTTTTTATCATGGGCCAACTTAAACGCTCTCATCCTCGGTCTTTCATTCAATGCTATCGTGGCAGTTGGCATGACCGTGCTCATGGTTTCCGGCGGGTTTGATCTCTCTGTTGGGTCTACGTTGGCTTTAGCCGGGGCTGTGGCCGGTTATGCCATGGTTTTCTGGGACGTACCCTGGCCGGTGGGTGCTCTGTTAGGACTCTTGGCCGGTGTTATCGTCGGCTTTGGCAACGGTCTGCTGGTGTCAAAGGTGAAGGTCAATCCCCTGATCGCTACTTTAGGAATGATGTCGGTGGTACGTGGCCTCGTCTTGCTGCTCACCTCCGGTTTTGGCATTCCCAACCTGCCTGATGCCTTCAACGCGATCGCTCAGGGTAAACTGTTTGGTATTCAGTTTCCTGTGTATTTCATGATCGTCTGTGTGGTAGTTGGCGACATTCTCCTGCGCCGTTCACGCTATTTCCGTCAGAGTTACTTCGTCGGTGGGAATGAGAAAAGCGCCCGGTTATCCGGTATCAGGGTGGGGCGTGTACAGATTGTGAACTACATCATCGCTGCTGTCATGGCTTCGATAGCGGGACTGTTGCTTACTGGTCGTTTTGGCTCGGCCTCGGTTTCCGCAGGCGTTGGGGTAGAGTTGCAAGTCATTTCCGCTGTGGTCATCGGCGGGGCCAGTTTAGCTGGTGGCGAAGGCACGGTTCTTGGCGCCCTGCTCGGTGTTACCCTTATGGCCCTGATTTCAAACGGACTCAACCTTCTCGGCATCAATGTCTATTGGCAAACCATTATCATTGGCGCTGTGCTCATTATCGCTGTCGCCGCTGATTCCCTCAGCCGACGGAATCAATCCTGATTGCACAAGGAGGTGTTAAATAACAATTGACCCAAGAGGCTTGTTTATTAGCCAAAACCGATTGTCGAACTCACCTGTGTCACTTTCACCAACGCTTTTTAGGAGAAGGAAAGATCATGTCTCACAAATCTGCAAGAACCCTACTGTTTATCCTGCTGATTGGAATCCTGGCGATAGGTCTGGCAGCTTGTGCCGGAGCGGCCACACCGGCCCCTGCAGCAGAAGAACCGGCCGCTGAACAACCGGCCGCTGAACAACCAGCCGCTGAAGAACCGGCTGTCGAAGAGCCAGCGGCTGAACAACCCGCCGCCGAAAGGCAAGAATATTATGAGGTCAATGCCCTCACCAATCTGCCTTACTTCATCGACCATCAGGTTGGTCTCTATTTCGCTGGCAAGGCCCTCGATGTCGATACGCCCTATGTGGGTCCGGTCGACTACGACATGACTGCCATGGTCAACACCATGGAACAGACTGTCGCCACGGGTCCGCAAGGTATCAATATCGTCGGATTCGATCCAGCCTTGAAACCTTCGATTGACGCCGCTGTCGCCGCAGGTGTTCCGGTCGTCACGCTTGACGCCGAAGTCTACGGCTCGGATCGCATGACCTTCCTGGGTACAGGCAACTACAACGCCGGTCGTGTTGGTGGCGCTATACTGGCTGACCTGATCGGCGGCGAAGGTAAGGTCGCACTGATCACCAAGGTCGGGCAAAGTAATCTGGAAGAGCGCATTCAGGGTTATGAAGATGAATTCGCCGAGAACTGGCCCAATGTCGAGATGATTCAGATCATCGACGACCAGAGCGATTCAGCGAAGGCAGCCGATGGCTTGAAAGCTGTCTTGCAGCGCGAACCTGATCTGAAGGGCGTGGGCTGTGTGGAAGCTGCCGGTGGTGTTGGCGCTGCCACAGCCTCTAAAGAACTGGGTCTGGAAGGGGAATTGAAGATCGTCTCCATGGATCGTGATGACGGCACTCTACAATTCATCGAAGATGGCACCATCCAGGCTTCAGTGGCGCAACAGAGCGCGCTTATGACCTTCATCGGCACCATGCTGATGGAAGGCCTGCAGAACAACCCTGTGCCGATCGTTGCCGACAACGTAACTGCCGGCGTCCTGCCCATGCCTGAAAGCGTGGACACGGGTGTTGTGGTGATCAATGCTGATAATGCCAAACACTTCTATCACTCAGAAGATCCCTATGACTTCAGTGGTATCGAGGTCACCGGTCCTGAAGAGGGTGAAACGTACGTCGAGGTGCTGGCAGTGATCAACCTGCCTTACTTCATCGACCACCGTTTGGGCCTCGAATTCGCCGGTGAGGAGTTGGGGGTCGAGACCAAATTCGTCGGCCCGGTCGATTTCGACATGACGGCAATGGTCAATACCCTCGAGCAGGTTATCGCCGAAGGCCCGGCCGGAATCCTGGTTGTTGGTTTTGATCCCGCCCTCAAGCCTTCGATTGACAAAGCTGCCGAGGCAGGAATTCCGATTGTCACCCTGGATGCCGAAGTTTATGGTTCTGATCGCCTCACCTTCCTCGGCACCGGTAACTACAATGCCGGGCGCGTGGGTGGTGAACTGCTGTGTGAAAAGATCGGTGGCTCCGGTGAAGTGGCAATCCTCACCAAAGTTGGCCAGAGCAACCTGGAAGAGCGCATTCAGGGTTACGAAGACTACATGGCTGAAGAATGCCCCGATGTTGAGATCGTGCAGATCATTGATGATAACTCCGACACGGCCAAAGCGGCTGATGGTCTGAAAGCTGTTTTGCAACGCTACCCCGATCTAAAGGGCGTTGGCTGTGTGGAAGCAGCCGGCGGTGTTGGCGCTGCTACGGCTGCCAATGAGTTGGGCATCAATGGTGAATTCATCATCATCTCCATGGATCGTGATGACGGCACCCTCAAGTTCATTGAGGATGGCACCATCCAGGCCTCTGTGGCCCAGAAGACCGCCCTGATGTCCTACCTGGGCACCAAGCTCATGTACTACCTCAACCATGCGCCAGTGCCGATCGTCCCCGATAACGCCGCCGCCAACATCATTCCCATGCCAGAATCCGTGGATACCGGCGTCATCATCATCGACGAGAGCAACGCCAACTTCTTCTACCATTAAACGTTTGCGCAAAACAAGTAGCTGTGTGGTTTGTAGTAGGCGATTCATCGCCGTGGCCAGTGTGAAAAAGCGCTGAAGCGCTTACTACGAACCCATCACCGTTAACCATCACAGGGGGCGCTCTTTCTGGCACTTGAGCGCCAGGAGAGCGTCCCCTTTCTGTAACACCCGGACCAAAACAATGAATTCCATTGAACGCGTGCAAGCCACGATCGATCTGCGTAAACCCGACCGGGTGCCGGTGGACCTGCACAATTTTCAGCCGGCGGCCAAAGCCATGGGGTTGCCCCTGGCAGAGGTTTTTCAGGATGGAGAGTTGCTCGCCGAGGCGATGATCCTGGCATGGCGCGAGTTTGGCCACGATATGATCCTGCTGGAAAATGGTACTGCCTGCAACGCCCAGGCCTGTGGCGTCGAAGTGGTGTACCGAGAGGATGCAGCGCCCGCCGCCCACAAGCCGGTGATTACCAGCCTGGATCAGGTGGATACGCTTGAGGTGCCCGATCCGTACACAGCCTTCCCGATGTGTGAGGTGCTCAAAGCCACCCGTATCGTCTCCAAGGAAATCGGTGACGATGTCTGGATTTGCGCTCGGGCCGACCAGGGACCGATGGATCTGGCCGCCCAGCTCATCGGCATCCAGGACCTGATGCTGGAGATCGCCATCGGCGAGAATCCGGACGGCATCCACCGCCTGCTGGATTACGCCCGGCAAGTAGCCACGCGTTACGCCTATGCCCTGATCGAATGTGGTGGACGGTCCACCTCCATCGGCGAACCGATCGCCGGCCCCGATCTATTGTCGCCGAAACACTATCGAGAATACCCGTTCATCCACGAAAAACGAATGGTCGAAGAACTAAAGGCCAGCGGCATCATCCTGCACAACCATATCTGTGGCAACACCATCCCCATCATCGATGACTTTATTGCAACTGGCGCGCAGGTGTTGGAGATCGATCATAAAACTGACAAACAAAAAGCCAAAGATGCCGCTCGTCACAAGACCTGTTTCCTCGGCAACATCGATACTTCTCTGCTTCTTGATGGAACGCCGGCTGAAGTGGAAGATGCCTGTCGGGAAACCATCGAGATCATGGCCCCGGACAGCGGTTTCATCCTGGGTCCCGGTTGCGCTCTGGACCCGGAAGTACCCGCCGAGAATATTCACGCACTGATAGAATCCGCCAAGAAATATGGCATTTATTAACAAACATTGGGAGTACGAACGATGGAAATAGCACATCCTTTGACACCGGAAGAAAGAGAAGATTTTCAACGGCTGTTTGAGCAGAGATTGGCCAAAGTAAAACCAAAAATGGATGATGTCTTCGCATTCAAAGAGGTCTCAGCGCCGCCATTTACGGTCAACAGCGCCCTCTACTGGATTTTTGGTCTGGATTTGGATACGCTGCCCGCCAATTACTGCGAAGACCCTGCGGTCATGACCAATTTCCAGGAGCAGACTTACTACGATCAGATCAAATCGATCGATGATGATTTCGTTCCTTATCTCATGCCCTGGTTCGGGACGATTGTGGCGGCTTCAGCCTTCGGCTGCCAGATTGAATATCCTTACAAGGCCGACCCGGCGGCCAATCCACGTTACTACCCCGTTGTCACGCACGAGGACGTCGAGAATCTGGAAGTGATCGACCCGGAGAAAGATGGCCTGATGCCCACGGTGCTCGAATTCCTGCGTTACATGAAAGAGAACAGTTTCCTGCCCGTCGGTTATACTGATTTCCAGGGCCCGCTTACGACTGCCAACCAATTGATGGGCTACGACAAGCTCATTTATCTCATGTTCGACCGGCCTGATTTGATGCACCGGTTGATGGACATCGTCACCGATTCGCTAATCCTTTGGATAAAGAAACAGAAAGAGGTCATCGGTGAGCCCCTGGATTGGTGTATTTCCGACCAACAGGTGTACATGGGCAAACATGGTGGCGTATGGTTCTCAGACGATGATGCGGTGCTGATGTCGCCGGAAACCTATCGTGAGTTCGTGGTTCCTTATAATTCGAGAGTTTTGAAAGCCTTTGGCGGCGGCGCTCTGCACTATTGCGGCGATGCCACCCATCATGCTGACAGCTTTTTGCAGATGGAGGGATTGAAAGCGCTCAACATTTACAATCTTTACAACATCCCTTCAGTGGTCGAGTTACAACAAAAACTCGGTGACAAAATCGCTTTATTTGTATGTGATTTCACCCCGGTTGACTATGAGTCCTATTTTGATGAGATGCTGACCTCGCTCGATTACAAAGGTCTGGCGATCTGTTCGCAGTATTCGCCGACAGTGGGCTTGCTTGCGGGTGGCCGCTACGATGGTGTAGAACGAGATATGCGATCTGGCCGCAAGGCTGTGTATGATTATCTGGCAGGACGATTGCTGGCATAGGAATCATAATCCGGTACTGTTGACGCTTTCGTTGAACGATTTCTAACATGCAGGCTTCCGACAAATCACAACTATCTGCTGCCTCATCCATCCCCGTCACGATTCTGGCGGGGTTTCTGGGATCGGGCAAAACGACGCTGCTCAACCGTATTCTGCATGCCGAACACGGGTTGCGCGTGGCTGTTCTGATCAACGACTTCGGTGAAATCAACATCGACAGTCAATTGATCGATGGCGAACAGGCGTCCGACATGATCAGCCTCCCGAATGGCTGCATTTGCTGCACCTGTTTGGGAATCTCGTCGAAGTATTGCGCAATCTCACCGATCTGGCGGAACCACCCGACCATATCCTGATCGAGGCCAGTGGCGTTTCGCAGCCCCACCAGATCGCCGACATCCTCAACGTCAGCGATCTGCAGGAAAGCCTACGTCTGGACGGCGTCATCACCCTGGTTGATGCCGAGAATGTGCGACGGTTGTCCGAGGTGGTGATGTTCATCGAAGGGCAATTGCTCGATGCAGACCTGATCGTGCTCAATAAAATGGACCTGATCGAACCCGGGTCCGTGGATGACCTGATGGCATGGATCGAGGAAACAGCGCCCGGCGCTCGCATCATCCCCACCACGTTTTCTGATGTCCCCCTGGCGCTGCTCCTGAGCCTCGACCATCAGGATATTGCCATCGCCCCTGATCCGGATCACCACCATCATTCTGAACACGACCACGGTTCGATGTTCGAGTCCTGGTCCTACACTTCCAACACACCGATCGACCGAGCGGCTTTCGACAGGGCTTTGGAGGAACTCCCACCCTCCATCTATCGGGGAAAAGGATTTGTTTGCTTCGCGGACGCTCCTGACCAGCGCATGGTTTTACAGATGGTCGGACGACGCCAACGGCTGGACGCAGAAGGAGCGTCGGACGAACAAACCCAGCGGACGGAACTGGTTTTTATCGGCAGCCCCGGAGCATTGCGAAACGAAGAATTATCTGAGCTGTTCGGCGACTGACAGTCCGATACAAAGCAATACCGATCCATAACGATAATCAAACAAGGAGTAGCCATGAATTCAAGAGAGCGTTTACAGACTGCACTTAACCATCAGGAACCGGATCGCGTCCCTTTCGATTTGGGTGGCACGCCGATGTCGGGCATCCACCGCATCGCTTATCGGAACCTCCGCAACTATTTAGGCATGCCAGAGGTGGATATACGTGTCAGTGATGTGATTCAGCAACTCGCTGCTGTCGACTCGGACATGCGAGATCGATTGCAGGTCGATATTTATAACATCGCACCGCGCTCCTCGGCCGCCTACAATCTTGACTATCGAGATGAGGGTGACTATACCGCCTACACGGATGAATGGGGTATTGGCTGGCGCAGTCCCAAGAAAGAGGGTCTCTATTACGATATGTATTCCTGGCCGTTGGCCCAGTACGATACGGTCGAGGCGATCAAGCAAAACTACAAATGGCCTGATCCCACCGATCCCAACCGCTTCAAGGGCCTGCGCCAGGCGGCACTCGCAACTATCGAGGAAGGTCGGGCGGTTGTGATTGGTTCGATTTCGGCGGGGATTTCGGAGATGCACGCCTGGACAAGGGGTTTCGAGGAGTATTTCACCGATTTCTACCTGTATCCGGAACTGGCTGAGTACATCATGGATGAGGTCGTAGAGCTAAAAATGGCGTTCTGGGAAAAGGCCCTGGCTGAGATCGGCGATGTGGTGGATGTCGTGATCGAGGCGGATGATCTGGCCGGCCAGAAGAACCTCTTCTTCTCACGCGACATGTATCGCCAGTACATCAAGCCGCGTCACACCAAGCTGTTCTCTTTCATCAAAGCCCGTACCAACGCCAAATTGTTCTACCATTGCGACGGGGCCTTGCTCCCAATCCTTTGGGACCTCAAGGAATCGGGCATCGACATCCTCAACCCCTTGCAGAAAAGTGCCGCCGGCATCGACTACGCCGCAATCAAGAAAGAATATGGCAATGATATCAGTTTTTGGGGGGCGGGCGTGGACACGCAGCGCGTCTTTGATCAAGGCACGCCAGAGGAGGTGCGGGAAGACACACGTAGCAATATCGAAATCATGGCCCCTGGCGGCGGTTTCGTCTGCACGCCCATCCACAACACCCAGGCCACTGTGCCCCCCGAAAACTACATGGCCTTCTGGGAAACACTGCAAGAATACGGTCTTTATTAGTTTATGTCATTCTGAACGACCGGAGGGAGTGAGGAATCTACACCAAAACGTTGGATTCTGCTACCGTACTTGGAGATTCCTCGTCGACCGAAGCTTCGCTTCGTCCTCTCCTCGGAATGACACGAAAAAAATATCAACAGAACCCACTCATATCAAACTACTCCAAAGGAAAATCAATCATGACACTTGAATCAATCTACGAAGCCGTCCTGAACGGAAACGCCCCCGCTGCCAAAGCCGAAACCCAGGCCGCTATCGATGCTGGAACCTCAGCCGAAGTCATCCTCAACCAAGCCTGCATCCCTGCCATGACTGAAGTGGGCCGCTTGTTCGAAATCGGCGAGAAGTTCGTGCCCGAAATGCTGATTTCCGCCCGCGCCATGTCCGCAGCCACCGCCATCCTCAAACCGCTCCTCGCCGATGAGGGCGTGGAACAGATCGGGACGGTCGTGATCGGCACAGTGGCCGGAGACTTGCATGATATCGGCAAGAACCTGGTCGGCATGATGATGGAAGGCGCAGGATTCCAGATCGTCGATCTCGGCACCGATGTGATCCCCCAGCAGTTTGTGGACTCTGTGCCCGAGTATCAGACCAGACATCATCGCCATGTCAGCTTTGCTGACCACGACGACAAAATCCATCATCGCCACGATCGACGCTCTGAACGAAGCCAACATTCGTGACCAGGTCAAAGTCATGATTGGTGGCGCACCTATCACGCAGGACTTTGCCAACAAGATCGGAGCCGACGGATTCGCCCCGGATGCCGGTAGCGCCGCCCGCTACGCCAAAGCCATGCTTGGCATTGCCTGATCGTCGTCAATTTGATTTCACACTGCCGGAGTGTGATGCCGCGCTCCGGCAGTTTCTGTCCCTGCGATGCAGGCAACATAAGCCATGATCAAAAACATCAAAGCTGTCACTTATTCCTGTTATTCGTCGATGTTCTTCCTGGGGCTGTCGTCGGCCTTGGTCGGGGCAGCCGCCAAGAACATCGGGCTCAGTCCCTATCAGATCGGCATCCTGATCGCCGCGCAAAATCTGGGGTTTATCGTCTCGGTGATGATCGCAGGGGCATTGGCCGACACACATTCCAAGCCGAGGATTCTATTCGTCGGTAGCCTGATCCTGGCTTTTGGTTTTCTGGCCTTTTACAGCACAGACCTGTTCTGGCTGAATCTTGTGATCATGTTTGCCATCGGCGCGGGCATCGGCACATATGAAGGGGCGACCGATGCGCTGTTGTTGGACATCCATGACAAGCGCTCGAATTATTACATCAATATCAACCACTTTTTCGTGACACTGGGTTCGATCATCATCGCCGTGTATCTGACATATCTCAGCGTGAACTGGCGGAATGCTGTCATTCAATCAGGCATTATCGTATTGATTCTGGCGGTTGTTTTTGCGCTGATGCGGGTGCGGCGCAGAGATGCCGACCATGAGCCCTATATCGACAAATTGGTCGTGATTACAAAAGATCGGGTTATCATCGCCCTGTTTGTCGCCACCATGCTGGTTATCGGCGTTGAAGCGGGATCGATAGGAATCCTCACTTCCTATCTCGTTGATCTACGGGGTTTCTCAGAGTCATCCGCACAAGTGGCGTTGATCGTGTTCCTGGTGGGGATGGCGATTGGTCGCCTTGTGGTGGGCAATTTCTCAAAAGACAGCCAGATCGTACGCACAATCCTGACGCTGTTCGGCGCTTCTTTCATGATTTACACCCTGTTGTACTTTGCAGATATCGGTCAAGCCAGCTATGTACTGGTTCTGTTGGCCGGCCTCTCGATGTCGGCCCTGTTCCCGTTGATCCTGGCTCTGGCCGGGATGCTGTACCCGACCATGACGGGAACCGTTTTGGGCGCTATCAAAGTCGCTTTGCCATTGGGCGGCATCATCCTCCCCTTCCTGATGTCGATGATCAGCAGCCGGGCTTCTTTTCAAATGGCCTTGATCATTTTCCCCCTGGCCTTTTTCCTCGGCTTTGTCATTCTGTCTTTTACGATCCGTCACGTGAAAATACCGCCTGCACAAGGATCGATGGAACCATCTGCGTAGCCAGTGGTGCATTCTCAAAACGTAGTTTACAATACGGTGACGAAACCTTTCAGCGAAGCTGAATTCAATGGCAGGAGTGAGATAATGAACGAGTCTAAACAGAAAATCTTGCAGATGTTGCAGGATGGCTCCATTACCCCGGAACAAGCAGACAGGTTGCTGCTCGCAGTTGGAAATGCGAATATGGGGGAATCGAACGAAGGTGAAGTGCGTGAAGAAATGCCATCGCCCGGGATGCGTCCAGACGACGCGCCACCAATCGCCGCCCCATCTGCGGAATTGCCGCCCGATTTTGAGGGTCTGCGGGATTCGTGGCGGACGCCATTTAATGTGGCGCTGGCATTGGTGGCCACGTTCTTTGTTTTATCAATGGCATTGATGCGCTCAAGCAGGGTCGTTCTGAATTTGGGTGCCAAGCTGCTGTTGAGCGTGGCGCTTTTCGCAGCTTTGGCGGCGGCCTACATCTGGTCAAGCCGGGATGGGCTGTGGGTCCACGTACGCGTGCAGGACTCCGATGGCAGCCGTTTCCGCATCAGTCTGCCCCTTTCGACCCGGTTGATGCGTTGGGGTATGCAGATGGGTCGAGAGTACGCCGACGAACAGGCGCTGGAATACATCGAGATGGTCGACGCCATGCTCACCGCCTGGGAACAAGATCCCAATCAGGACCCGATGATCATTGATGTCAACGACGATGGGGATCAAGTGCAGGTGTTTATCGGTTAGGCAGCGGTGACACTGTCATGTCGAAGCGAAGCGAGACATCCCCAACGTGAGCGCATTTGTTGTTCATCGGGGGGATTCCTCCCTTCGACAAACGACCTTCGGTCGCCGCTCAGGGCAGGCAGTCGCTCCGCTCCGTCGGAATGACATCCGAACATCAACCCTCGATGGTCTGTAGCTCCATCACACCAGCTTTGGCCAATAATCGAAAATAGGTCTCGATGCTGGGGCCCAGCGCCTGACCGGTTTCCATCTCCACCAGTTTCGCTATCTCGGCCAAGGTGCGTTGTCCATCCGCCCAGTATTCGGCGAACAGGCGCAGCATCCGCCAGTTGGGGATATCGGCGTAGAGTTGTCGCCAAGCAGCCAGATCGGATTCAGCAAAAGGAAATGCCGCCAGGGGCGCGGCCATGTCCATGATGGGGCCACGATAACGCCGCAGGGGAATCACCATTTCAGCACCCTCGAACCAGGCGTCGGGCTGTATGGCAACATCGGGCAGGGCGCTGGGGCGGATTTGCCTGCGGCTGCGATCCAACACACGGTCGCCGGATTCCTCGATCTCGGCACGCCAGCCTGGAAGCGATAACGTCACATCGCCTAACCGCTCCAGCGTTTCCAGGGAGGACAGCGCCCGATCCTGCGCGTATCCAATCTTGTTGTACAGACGGCTCCATGCTTCAATCCTGACGTCCGGTTCTAAACCGATCGCTCGCGTGGTCTCCGACTGCGCGTATTCGCCCAACCTTCTTTCGTGGCGGGACACCATTTCCCAACCCAGCCAGTCGGCCTGTTCGTCACCGGCCTGCGCCAGCCAGTAGAGATAACTACCCGCCAGCGTCCCGGCTCGTTGCAGCGATTTCGGGTCCACCATTTCCATCGTGTCGGCGGTGGTGTGATAGAAACGGTCGGGCCACTGGATCAGCATCGGGGTGGGAATCCCCACTGCCGGGTCGGAGGTGACGATGTGGTCGGAGCCACCGCTGAAGGGCGTGGTCGTGTAACGGAAAAGGGGGAACTGGCTGGTTCCGCCCAGCGAACCTTGCTCTGCCAGGAGTTCATCACGCAAACGCTCCAACAGGTCGGGCGCAAAGGAGGCGATCGATTCGGGCGGGCGCTCCAGAACCAGCACCGAGCCCGTCGTCTCCTGCCGCTCGCCTACCATGTCCAAATTGATGCCCGCCACGATGCCGGGGATGAGGTCCTCGTGCGCTTGTAGCCAGGCGTAGGTCCCGGTCATCTCCGGCATCCACAGGAAACGGATCGTACGGCGGGGTTGCACCAATTGACCGGATGCGATCAACTGTTGAAGTGTGATGGCCGTTTCCAGCAGGCAGGCTACGCCTGAAGCATTGTCGTTGGCGAATCCCTGGGGATGACAGAGATGCGCCATGCCCAACACTTCGCCCTCTTCTGTGCCGGGGATGGTGGCTACCACGACTTCGAGTTCGCCATCGTAAAGCGAACTGTCGATGTGCGCCCGTACATTCACCTGTTCTCCGGCTGCCAGTGCGGCTCGAATGGCATCGCCCTGGCGCGGCGTCAGCACAAATCCCCAGCTTTTAATGTCCCCCGGCTGCCACCAGAAGGAGGAATACTGGCGGGCATCAGGTAAATCGGTGCGACTGCGGCCGGGCGCCGCGCCGGTGATGTTGTCAAACAGCACGCCGGCAGCACCTCGCTCGACGACCGCCAGTTGGTAGGTTTCCCGCACAACGGCGCGACTCAGCACCAGCTTGCCGGCAACGTTGATGTCGGTATAGTTCTCCGGCTTGCCATCGCCCACATCCACCACCTCGAATTCGCCATCAACGGAGGCGCTGCGTTGTACGATTGACAGCGCTGTAGCCCGATAATCGCACAGGCGCTTGTCTCCATCCTTGTTCAGCCAATCGAGGGTCGCCGCCTGGCAATCCCATTCCTGGAAGGACTGCAATGTCCAGAAACGAGTCTTTTCATTGGCCGGAAAACGCTCGATCGTTGTCACCAGTCCGGCCGTTTGCAGGGACTCGGCCAGCCACTCCGCCGCGGCGCGATAGCCGGGGCTGGCCTGGAGCCGATGATGGCGGGCGATCTCGGCGACGTTGCGCTTGGCCGCCTCGCCGGAAAAGGACTGCTGGATGGTTTTGACCAGGGGTTGGATGTGCATGGTGGGGCCTCCTGTGGGGTTATTGACATGGTAGCACAGTTAAGATGAAGACGCTGATTCAGAAAAACACGGATAATTGTTGGTTTAATCAGTGTTTCCTTCAATCCGTGTCTTCAGAGCATAACCCTTTACCCAGCAGATATCGCACAGCATCTTCCGGGCTTGATGCTGCATAAACGTCGTCGATGTCCCATGTGCCCAATCCGGCCACTGGCTTGTTCCACTTGAGCGCCAGGGCCAGCTCGGACAACGTGCCGTATTCCCCAGCGAAATCTGGTATCACCCACAAACTCGTCGTCGTGTCGTCTTACCGAATCATCCGGGGGATATTCTGATGGGCACTTTACGCAAGATGATCCAACAGGCGGGGTTGACGGTTGATGAATTTATGGCGCTGTAAATCAGTTCGGTGAATTCAGGGGAACAGTGATTAAGGACGTGTAGACTGCGCCATCCGGCTGCAACTGGCTGCGCATGAGATGGATGGTCTGCACGGGGAGAACGCCAAGGCTGTCCGCCACCTGAGCCGAAGATAACAGTTCGCTCAGCGCCTGCTTGTCCTGGGTGGTGGCATATTTCTTCACTCGCGCCAAGGTGAGGTGGCCCGTGTACGGACGGTTTTCCCGTTTCCAGCCCAACCCGGCCATAGCATCGTCCACGCTGGCAGCGAGGCGACGCAAGCGCTCGTCGGGGTCTTGTACGCCAACCCACAGCACGCGGGGCTTACTCTGGTTGGGGAAACAGCCCAGGCTACCGATGCTTAACTCGAACGGCTGGTGTGGCTCCACCGCCTGCTGCAATGCCCGCACAATTTCCTCAATCCGACCGGTATCGGTGTCGCCCAGAAATTTCAGGGTGAGATGGATGCCCTCTGGTCGGGCCCAGCGCAAGGGTTGGGAAGCAAGCTGGCGTTTGAGTTGATCCTGCAGGTCGGTCAACGTCGCCAGCAGCTCGGGCGTGAGGTTGATGGAGATGAAGAGGCGGAATTCGGTGGTCATTCCAGCAGCAATCCTGATTCAAGAGCAGATTCTTCGGTCGACATAGAGGCAAGTCCCTGAAATTTCATGGCGATAACTTACCATAATTTGGAATTTGGTGCGATGGAATCAACCAGCGCCATGTGTGGCGGTTCTCAGGTCAATCTAAACCAAAAAACCTGAGTTTATAGCGGCTAAACCGGCACGTAATCGTTCACCCTCTACCCCCCTCAATCCCCCCGTCAACGGAGGGAAGCTGAAAGCCTCCCCCAGATGTCGGGGGAGGGTGGAGGGTGGTGAATGGTTACACCGGCATAGCATAATCATAGACACGGCTCGCTACTACCGTTGCAATGTAGATCATCCAGAGAATGAGTCCGATGTGTAGCACATCATTTTGGGAGAACCAAATCCCTTTCCCGTTCGCCCACAGCTTCGGCGTGATATCAAGTTTGGCGTAGAGCCAGTAGGCTGTCATCGTTAAGAGCAGCAATACCCAGGCGCCTATAAGCGCCAGATCCATCGGGGTGCTGAACATAAAATATCGCCAACCATTGATGATGCAGATGAGCAGAAATATCGGGGTTGAGAACCAGACCATCCACTCGAACGTGATCAGTGATTGAATGGGAACTATCCCGCCGATGAAGGTGAGGATGATGTATGCCACCACACTGATCAATGCATAGCCCAACAGGATCATTTGCGTGGTTCCTGTGGTGCAGGAATAGGCAATGGCAATCAGCAGCGCGCCGATACTCGCCTGCTGGAACATGAGATAGATCACTTCCCACCAACTGGTCCACGTGCAGGTCTCCCGTCCTGCACATTTTATGTGGTATCCAAACGCCTGGTAGCTGGTTCCGGCCAGAAGTGCGCCAATTCCCCACAGCATCATCGAGATGCCCCACCACAAACGAGACGCTTCGCCATCCTGGAGCCGCAAAAAGTTGATGCCAACCCCGATCGTCAGAATGCCAAGTAAGTAAACTAAAAAGCTTGAGGATGGCTGCGTCAGGATCACATCCTTCGAGGCAATTTTGATTTTGAAACAAGGCTGAACCCCACACCAATTCTCAGGAGTCAGTTCCGGATCGGTGCATCGGATTGAGTTCAGACGATTGAAGATGGACGAAATCGACGTTGTACTCATCAAAAGATGTGAATGCCTCAAAAATCATCTGGCTCAACTGGAGAAAAGGCTCAGTTGTGACTCGTTCAGCGGCGGCGGAATCAAAACGAATTTCCCGACATGTTCCTTCTTCGTGAATTCACGCTGAGCATCGACAATTCGTTCGAGCGGAAATGTTTTCGCCAGCAGTGACCGTATCTCGCCATTCTCGATATAGGAAATGAGGTTGGGGAAAACGGGCTCATCCCAGGCGGTGCAACCGATAAGGGTCAGGTCTTTGAGATAGAAGGTGCGCATATCCAGGGTCACAAGCGGTCCGGCGATGGCCCCGGAAGAGGCGTATCGCCCTCCTCGTTTCAGCACCTGCAACAGCCCGCCAAACGCAGGCCCGGCGACATTGTCAACAACCACATCGACAGCGTTCTCGCCCAAAACATCCAAAACATCATCACCACGAGCAATGACATGGTCGGCTCCAATTGACCGCACCTGGGCCATTTTTTCCCGTCCTGCAATTGCTGTTACAACAGCCCCTCGTCGTTTCGCCAGTTGCACCACGGCTGACCCGACACCGCCCGATGCGCCGGTTACCAACACGTGCTCGCCCCTGACCACCTTCGCCCGGTGGATCATATTCTCGGCCGTGCCGTAGGCACAGGGAATGGCGCCAAGTTCGGCATCGCTCCAGTCGCAGTCCACCGGGAAAACTTCACTGGCAGCGATTTTTACAAATTGGGCGAACGCGCCATCGAAATCAGATGCCATCCAGATATTCTCCATGGATTCAAAACCTTCACTGCGAATGCATGGTCGCACCAATACGCGCAAGCCCAGGGTGCTGTCGTCTGCGCCGGGGCCAACAGCCACAACGCGTCCACAACAATCGGTGCCCTGGATAAATGGGAATGGCGTCGTCTGGTTCCAGCCACCATCCGCCTTTGCTTGCGCTTCTGCTTTCTCGGCAGGGGTCAGCGCTTCCGTACCGGCTGTGACCGCGGACGAGTACCAACCAAGGCGGGTGTTGATTTCGGTATTATTGACACCGGCCGCGAGGACCTGTAGCAAAAGCTCCCCGGAAGTAAGTTCTGGAATAGGAACATCCCGATACTGTAATTGCTCATATCCGCCATTTCCGTTTGTAACAACTGCTTTCATGATCGTTTTGCAGTCTTTAATGTCAAAACGGTCTTTTATTTGATTTTTTCGTCTTTCGTTAATCATATTGTGTTTTCTATAAAAACTTCAACTATTGGGCTATTCTTTACTAGATCATCGATCGAATCGACCTGATCTCCATACCATTTTGTTTCAGGTGCATTCATCAAGTACCTGCGATCTTCAACGTCTACGATCTCCACTTCTCTCGCACGTAATTCCGCATTTTTTGACTCTTTCAAACAAAAAGTAAATTCCGAATTTGCTTTCAGGTTTGCCAACCAATCCCGTGGCGTGCGTTTGCCTTTTCCGCCTTACGCACCTGGTGTTCCGCAAATACACTATTTCTGTCGCAGTTCCTCCTTTTTGTCAATGTCGCACTGGTCTTGTGAAACTCAAATTGTCAAAAGTCCAATAAGGAAAGGATGCTGAAAACTGGTAAACGGCACACCAGATTTTCTGAGCATATACATTTTGCATGCCCGATGTGCTCTTTCGCAGCCTTGATGGTCAATATTGATTCCCATTTAGCGTTTCTTGAACATGGATAAGCAACCTAACGGCGGGGGCTTGCTTGTAGGGCGTGGGATGTACACGAAAACTGGGTGGCGTAGCCTCCAAGTGATACTTCATGACACCCCCTACACCAACCGCTCCCGCGCCTTGGCGCTGATGTAGTCCATCGTCCACACCATGAACACAATCGCCCAGACGGCTGTGCCCGCCTTGTCGTACTGGTTCAGACCCACCCACAGGCGGAACTGCTGGCCGATGCCGCCGCCGCCCACAAAACCGATGACCGTGGACATGCGGATGTTGATATCCCACTGGTAGAGGATGAACGCCAGGAAGGGTGGCACCAATTGCGGGACGATCGAATAAACCAGGACTTGCAGACTATTGGCCCCCGTCGCCGTCACCGCCTCGACAGGGCCCTCCTCGATCTCCTCGATCCGTTCCGGAGAATAGCTTGGCCAGGTTGGGGATGTTGTTCAGCGCCAACGCTATCACGCCGGCAAATGGCCCAGCTCCCACCCAGGCCGCGCAGATCAAGACCAGGATCATGGGCTCGATGGAGCGGAGGATGCTGAAGGTGACGCGGGAAACCGTGTAGACCGTGCGCCCCAGCCATGATTCGCCCATGATGTTGCGCGCCGCCTAGGAAACTGAGGGGAATGGCAAAGAACGCTGCCTATCGTGGTGGCTAGCAACGCCATCAGCAAGGTGACGAGCGACAATTGCACTACGAGTCTTGGCGGTATCGCTGATCTGCGGTCTGCCTGCCGTCTCTTTCCAGACGATGGATACGCTCCCCACTTCGTCGCCTTCTGCGGTCTCCATGAGCGGGCTGATGGTGGCATCCAATTGCACCCTGCCATCGGCGTCTGTCGTACAGCAATTGGATTTGACGCGCAGGAACGCGCCATCCGGGAACACCCAGCGGATCGAGACATCGTGGTCAGGCGGCAGCTCAGAGCCGATGATGGTGATGGGATCAGCCACATCACCACAAGTCGGATCCAGCGTGACGCGTGGCCCGCTGGTGGCCTGCGGCTCCGTTTCGGCCGACGCCGCAGGGGACAGGCAATGTCTGGCTGACGTTGAATTCCTCGGTCGGGCGTTCGAAAGATGTGGGGGACAGCAAAGGCCCGGGCCATGCGCAGGCCATCAGGCGCACCTCAACACAAACGCTCTGGCATATCGACCTGGGCCACATTCCACGACCAGGCGAAAGCAACAACAAAGCCAATAATCAACGCTCCTCGTACCAGCGACACGCCGCACAGGGTTGACAGGCTTGTTGGCCGGCGTGCCTTCGATAATGCGCTGTGCGCAGGATGCCGGAAATGAAGTCCAGGGTGACGACGACAATCACGATGGCGAGAATGGCCGTGGCCATCGCCGAGAAGTTGGTTCAGGCGAATCCACTGAATCACCAGGAAGCCGAGACCAGCGTCGCTGACCAGGCCGATGACCGTGGACATGCGCACGTTGATGTCCCAGCGGAACAGCGTGTAGGAGGCGAAGCATGGCAACACCTGCGGCAGGACGGCATAGACGATGACCTGCGCTCCGTTCGCTCCTGTAGCCCGCACCGCTTCGATTGGCCCCGGATCGATGCTCTCGATCGCTTCGGAGTACAGTTTGCCCAGGGCCGCCACCGTGTGCAGCCACAGCGCCAGCATCCCGCCAAAAGGCCCCAACCCCACCCACACCGCAAAGATAATCGCCCACATCAAGGTTTCGATCGAGCGGATGACGTTGAGGATGGTCCGCACCACGTAGTAGATGGCGCGAGTGAAACGATTGCCATACATCAGATTGCGCGCCGCCAGGAAACTGACCGGCACAGCAAATATCACACCCAACACCGTCGCCAAAAAGGCCAGGGCGATGGTTTCCCCTATTTTTTCGAGGACGAGCGCCAGCGTCTGCGTGGGCGTGAGCGAGCCATAGGGTTTATGCTGCTCGGCGCCGGATAAGATGGGTCTGGGTCTCGCCTTCGGCGGGCATGTTCGAAATGGGCACCGCCAGCGGAATATCAATGGTAGCCGTGAAGCGCCCCAGGCTATCGGTAATGAATGTGGCCTGTTTCCCGTTTTCGAGTCACGCGTTGCGGATCGCCAATGGGATTGATCCACCAAAACTCTCCCGTGAAATTGGGGAAGAATCCCTGCCCCTCAACCCGTATGGCTTGCCCAATGTCACCACACGGCGAACTGAGTTCGAGATGCGGGATTTCTGTCCCCTCCCGGTCGGGTTCAGGAAGCGGCTCGACGCAAGGAACCAGAATGGGCTCGACTGCTACCCGATCATCGGTGGGATAAGTCAGCAACTCAGGTCGGAATAGCGCCCTCACGTAGGGCTGCATCGATGACCAGCCGGTGACCATACGTCGCGGTTGAACCTCGGTGGCGACGATACCCAGACTATAAATGATAAATGCGCCCAAAAGGATGGGAATGATTAGGCGATTAATTTTCCCCTTTGCCAGATGATAGGCATCCCAGACATTCCACAGCCAGATAAGAACCAGCGGCGCCAGCAGCACCGTTGCCTGAAACCAAAAAATGAGGCCAGTCAGGACGACGATGCCCAGGAAAAACCCAAGCGCTCGCACATAATAACCCTGAAGTAACTGTCCTCCACCTGGTATTGCAAAAGAGATCGCTGCCGGCAACCAGGCAGGTGAATTATTGTTCGATGAGGTCTTGCCGTTGTCCCTGCTGTCCATGATGCCCCCGACTACACGCCGGGTCCCGCCCACCGTGACCATCTCCGCTTCTTCGCCGTAGACCTCTTTGAACTTCTGCGGCGTCAATTCAGACGGCAGACCTTCGAAGACACGTTCGCCATCCTTCAACCCCACCACCCGCGTGCCGTAACGATGGACCAGATCAAGGAAATGCAGGCTGCAAAGCACGGTGATGCCATCCTCGCGGTTCAGTCGTTCCAGATATTGGAGGATGGAATGGGCGAGGACGGGATCCAGGCTGGCGACCGGCTCATCGGCCAGCATCAGCCGGGGCTCCTGCATCAGCGCCCGCGCAATCCCCACCCGTTGCTGCTGCCCGCCCGATAGCTGGTCCGCCCGATTATTGGCTTTCTCAGTAATGCCCACCCGTTCCATGGCCAGCAGTGCACGTTGTTTGATCCTCTTTTGGGAAACGATGGACCAGGCTGCTAAAGGGATTGGCATAACCCAGCCGCCCCGACATCACGTTGGTCATCACCGTGCTGCGTTTCACCAGATTGAAGTGCTGAAAGATCATGCCGATTTGGCGGCGGATGGCGCGTAGATCCTTGCCGGAAGCAGCTGTGATGTCCTGATCGTCCCACAAAATCCGCCCCTCGGTGGGATCAATCAGGCGATTGATGCAGCGAAGCAGGGTGGATTTCCCCGACCCTGAAAGTCCAATGATCGCCAGAAACTCCCCTTCCTGAACGGTGAAGCTAACATCCTTCAAGGCGACAGTGCCGTCGGGAAAGACTTTGGTGAGATGTTCAATGCGCAGCAAAAGCCGCCTCCTGTTCAAACCGACCCTAAAGGTCACTTTCCGTTGTACACGCGACCAAGTGCCGCCTGTACAAAACCAACACGGTCGCGTTTACGTCACATATGTGACCTTTAGGGTCAAGTCAATGTCTATAGATTCGCCTTACTGTGCCAGCTCTTCGATATTTATGCCGGCGCGGCTGAGGTCCAGCGCGGAAGGCATCATAGAAGCCATCGCTGGATGCCTCAAGGCCACTGATGGAGTAGAGGTTATTCAACACCTCTTTCCCTTCCTCGGTGGCGGCAAACGCCAACAAGGCATCGACAATGGCCTTGCGCTTCTCAGCGGGGAACTCTTGATGAAGGAGACGCTGTCATTGGGGATGTCAGAAGTCTCGGCCAGGACAACCACCTTTTCCTTTACATCGGGCAGGTCAGCCTCTACCGAACTGCGGGCATCTGCGTAGGTTGTCCCCACATCGCAATCACCATTGTAGACCTGGGTGATTACATTGTTGTGCGAACCCGCCTCGATCTGATTGGCGAAGTCTGTGTCAGGATTGATGCCGTTGGCTTGGAGCATGATGCGGGGGATGATGTACCCTGAGGTCGAATTTGGATCTACCCAACACACCACCTTGCCTTTCAGATCATCCAGACTTGTGATGCCGCTATCTGCACGGACATTGAATTGGCCCTTGTAGGAAGTGCCGAAACGATCAGTGACAAGGGCTGCGTCAACGCCGAATTTTTCATTGGCGAGGACATAGTTAAACGTGTTCAACCAGCCGATGTGCGCCTGCCCCGCGCCCATGGCTTCGCGCACTGCGGCAAAATCAGTGCCAACATTGGCGTTGATGGTCATACCGGTCTTTTCCTGCAGCATCTCGGCAATGGCGTCACCGCTGGCGATAATCTCTTGAGTGTCACCCGAAGGTACGAAGGACATAACGATAGGATTCTTCTCTGTCCCCACCTCTGGCTCGCCCCCACATGCGGCCAGCAGCAACACCGTAATGCTGAGAATCATGATAATCAATAACCAGTTTCGCTTGTTCATGGGTCACTCCTTGTACTTT
The DNA here is from genome assembly GCA_963700615.1 of uncultured Chloroflexia bacterium. Lineage (GTDB taxonomy): Bacteria > Chloroflexota > Anaerolineae > J102 > J102 > DUEF01. Next base: position 214,416 of record CAVOYG010000011.1, read on the forward strand.
GAATGAAGACAGCGATATCTTCTTTTACGAATGCGATGACTAGCCGCAATTCTGTTTTGGGCTCGGCTAAACTCCCGAAAATGATTGGACTTGACGTATCGAATTACACCTCCTTGTGCATCTGCCTGCAATCAATCGGCTGCGAATGGATTGGGTGACTGCTTACTGTGTCTATCTTACAACCACTTTCGCTATCTGTCCAGTGGAATTCTGACGACATTATTACACCAGTTCAGCCATAAAAACAACGCGGCAGATGGTCGAGCCGATCACCTAAAGTGTTCCTCTGTTGCTGAGAGAGCGCCTTGTCGAATGCGAGTACACGAAAGTAATCCCCGTTCTCCTCATCTCTCCCTTGTGCAGACGCGACAAGACCGGAACGCATGCTTTTCCGGTCTTGTCTCCCCGCTCCGCTACTCTCACCAGCACCTGGTTGACCCATCCAGTACTACTGCGGAGCTTATCCACACAACCTTCACACCCAGCTTTTACCTGCCCGATCTCGCCAATCAGGCGGGAAGCGGATGTGTCACGGTTGTATAGAAACTAAATTGTGTCATCGATCATCATCCGCCGGTCTGTCTCCATCTGCAGAAAGGCAAATAGGGCCTTGATGTTGGCGAAGACCTGCATTTCCTGCGTGTGCGGGTCTTCCAGTGATGCCCGCCACTCAGCCTGACCTCGAATCGTGCGTTCAAGATCACGGTCATTCTCTATCCAGAGACGGAGCATGTAGGAAATGTAAGGTGACCGATCCTGATCCATGGGTGATTGTCCAAGCGAATGCATGTAACAAGGTAGATACGAACTGACCTCAGTTTAGCGACTAACTCTCAAAATAGAATCAGTAGAACGCCAGGGGGCGAATTTTTTGCGTAACCTCCGGGTTTGAACCACTTCCTAACAGCAATGAAACGGGTAGGGTGATCTTGTCGTCTGGTTAATTTCTTGATGATGAGCCCCTTTTTGATCAATTTCAGCCGCGCCAGGGTTAACAAACACACTTCAGAACCGAATCCAGTTGTCTCTAAGCGAATAGGCTGTTACAATTTGCGGGATGACACCCTTTTACGTCTCTTTTCCCGTTAAGTGCATACGTTGTGTTGCCTACCTGGCGCCATTTCTTATTGTGACCTTACTGACAGCATGTTCAGTGCCAAATTTGAATTTTGCGTCCACCCCGACAACGGCGCCCTCAGTCCCTACGCCGACCCCGGCGCCAACGGCAACGCCCACGCCAATTTTGCCTGGCGCCACACAGACCCTGGCGCGCGTTCTCAATCGCCGCAGTCTGATTGTCGGCCTGCAAGGTGATGCGATTGCTCCTTTCTCTTCAACAGCCGAAGATGGCAGTTACGAAGGCCTTGATGTACTCATTGCAGATGAATTTGCACGCCGTTGGATCGGACGTCCCAACACGCTGAGCCTGGTTCCGCGGGCTTCAATCTCCGACCTCGTTGTGGGTCGGGTGGACTTACTCATGGGCGGGATGCCGCACACACGGTCGGCGGAAACCGAGATCGACTTCAGCCAAACATATTGGATGCAACAAGATGTTCCTGTTGCTGTTGGCGTGGCCGAAAACGACAGCCTTATGACAGACTTGGTGAATGCCACCTTGCAAGCAATGGTTGAAGATGGAACATGGGACGCCCTGGTGGATGCCATCGTCGAGGATTCTACCTCCTTTACACCCGAACAATGGTCTGACCTCCCGCCTTCACCTGAAACCCTGGCCGCAAACAGCCAGGCTCCGGCGGAAACGCGCCTGAAGCGCGATGCACAATTGCACATTGCCTACCTGACGCAACCAGGGTTTATCAACACAACCACAGGCGATACGCCCAGCGGTTATTTTCCCGACCTGGCTCGGGAGCTGAATCGTCGCCTTACCGGCAACGCTGATGCCATTTTAACGCCTCTGGACACAGCGCCATCGTTCCCATCCGAAGAGATCGATCTGTTTATCGGACCACAGGCGCATGATTGGTTGCTGGAACCGCAAGCCGACTTTTCGCAGACATTCTACGGCGACGGCCTGGCGCTCATCGCACGGCCTGGGAGCAAGGTGGAAGGCATCGATGATCTTCATAACCGCCCTGTGGCGCTGATCGAGACCACAACCAGTCGGGCGTTGTATGACGAGGCCATTGCCGACGCTGGCGTCACCCCAATTCTCCTTCCCGTTGGCGATTCCACCGAAGCCATCGCTTTGCTGGAAGACAACAAAGTCGATGCCGTTTTGATTCACGGCTACCCGGCGGCCCGTTTACTGGCTGCCCGTGTCCCCGATGCTATCCTGACCCCCGGACGACATGGTCCAATCTTGCCCCTTGTTATTGCACTGCCCGCCAACGATAGCCCTTTGCGCGATGCCGTGAATCTTGCGCTACAAGATATGTTGGCCGACGGCGTTCTGACTGAACTGCACGACCGCTATTTTGGCGGCGATCCCCCCTATCCTATCGAAACCTGGCCCCTAAATTGATTGATAAGCTTCACAAAACAGTTACGCCGCTTCGTTTGCTTCTGGCGGTGGCTGTGATCTTTGTTATTGTCGCCATAGCCGTTGGAGCCAACACTATTTGGAGCCAGAGACAGATCACTCCCGCCTCAACCGACAAAGAAATAACACCGGCAACAGACGATGAAATCCTTGTCGTCATCGCCCCGTTCCAGCGAAAAGGCGGCGATGCGCAACCATTTGCAGCAACGCTTGCCAACGATCTGCGTCAAGCGCCTGACGCTGGTCTCATCAGGGTGGAAACGCTTCCTGATCCGCTCGACGCAGAGAAAGTTCCGGCGATCATTGCCGCTGTGTCCCCGCGCATCGTCGTCACTGGCGGCTACGACGGCGATGACATAACGGTTGATTTACATCTCAATCCGCCCCGATTCTTGTCGTACGACGTTTTTGGAGCGAGCGGTGGATCGGTCCTCCGCCCGTTTTTTGAACCTTCACAATATCAGCTTTATGCTCCGCAGAGCCTGGGGCAGCCACTGCGCTATGTCGAAACCTGGATCTGGGGCCTGGTCCACTTCTGGGCGGGCGACTTTGAGCAGGCAAAAAGCTTGTTTCTGGAGACGAAACAACTGCTGCCTCGCCAGGTTCCGATCGAAGATCGGACTGCGATGGATGCCTTCGCTTCAGACCTGAACTGGCGTCTCGGCTATTTGCTGGGGCCAGTGGAGGGCAACTGGCGGGCAGCCAGAGATCTCTTCAGTGAGGCTTTGAGTCTTTCACCCCAAAATCCTGCCGCCGCGCTGGGTCTGGCAGCAGCTCTGGCGCAACTCAACGATTTAGATCGCGCGGCGGGAACGCTGCGCCAGGCCTTGCGAGATCATCCCGATTCCTGGCAGATCCATTTCGCTCTGGCCGAGATCGCCCTCCAGCAGGGTGACACCGCCGCTGGTTTCGCCAATTACGAACGGGCGATTGATCTGCTGAACGCTGATCTGAAGAATAGCGAACGTCCTGCACTTGCCGATATCTACTTCAGTCGAGGATACTATCTACTGACTCACGAGGATCCCCCAGGAGCGTACGATGATTTCCAGAGGGCGCTCGCTCTCGGACGAGATGATGTCTATCTGCAAGGCAATCTCGGCTGGGCTGCGTACCTGGTCGGCGATTACGAGAATGCCATCCGCGGAAGCGCAGCAGCGCGGCAACTGGCGCCAGATCGCCCCGATCTGGCCTTCAACGAAGCGTTGGTTCTTTTGGCGGCGGGGCAAAGTGACGCTGCCAGCGTTGCCTACGATGAAGCCATCGCCCTGACTCTGGGAATTAATGACACGCTAACCCGCAGCACCTATTTTGGCATCGCCTACAATGATCTGGAACAACTTGCCCAGCGTCGACCAGACCTTGCACCTGTCATTCTCGAACTTCAGGAACGCATTGATATCGCCAACGGCTAGACGACGCAAAGGCAAGGGAGTTCAATAGAATTTTTGTAAAGATAAAGGTGTAGCATCCTGAGTGATTCGAGTGGAGCGAGAATCGTATCGAAGGGTGCGGATTGAACGATAATTCCCACATGACCGCACCCTTCGATACGGCTTTCATTCCATTTCGGACTACTCAGGATGCTACACCAGCAGTTACGTAATTTTTAGCATATTTTCATAATTCATTTTATCCTTAGCCGTATTATTGGCGCATTATTCATCCTTCACCCCGGAGGTCCCCCATGCCTGCTCGACGCCGTATCTCTAGTTGGTTCATCCCTCTACTCATCCCCCTGCTTATCCTGATTCTGGCGGCTTGTGCCGATGAGGAAGCCACGCCTGCTTCCCCGCCAGAGACGCCGGCGCAAGAAACGCCTGTCGCTGCCGCAGAACAAGCACCCGAATCCGTCACTGAACAGAACCCCGCGCCAGTGGATCAAGCGCCAATTGGACTGCAAATCAAGTCAGCCCCCAGCCCGGCTATTGATCCCGCCTGTCTGGCTGGAGGAGAAGCGTTTCAATTGTTAAGTGATCTTCCTCCTGGTGACGCTATCGAACCAGGCGTTGGTCAACTGTTTTGCGTCACCGGCGCTCCCGCTGGTGCGACAGTTGTGTTCACCCTGGTCGACCCAAAGGGTGCAGAACGCACCTTCGAGGTGGAAAGCATCTCCCAGGGCGATATAACCGTCGCGCCTCTCTCTGTGCGGCTTCTGGCCGACGACGCGCCCGGCGCCTGGACATTGCGCGCCAGCGGCGGAGATGACGCCGCACTCCAAAGCGAACTCACTTTCGATGTTCAGGAATCCACGGAACCGTTTATTACCCTTCTTGAGCCAATCGTAAACAATACCAATGTTATTCGGGCCGGTATTGGCGGACTGCTGCCCGAAAGCACCGCCCGTTTTGCCCTGTACACATTGGATGCCGCCAGCCTCAGTGAAGATGGCATGATGGAGAATCAAGCTAATTTGCTGATCTCCACGCGCTTGGTGGCGGATAGCGCCGGTCGCGCCGATCTGGAATTGGATGTTGCCGACCTGCCTGCCGGACCCTACCTGCTGATGTTGATTCCCCCCGGTGAAGATTTAGGCAGCCCGCCCATCCTCAACTTGCCTGATCAAGAGCGCCTGGCTATTGCCGCTAATCTCACCCGTTCGCAAGTGACTGAAGTCGCCGAAGTTCCTGCTGAAGGCGAAACTGAAGCGACAGGCGAACAAGCTGCTCCAAGCGAGTCCACCGCCCCTGAAACGCCAGTCACAGCCGAAGCCGAAACCGAAGCCGAAACCCCGGCAACCGACAATCAATCGACGACGCCCGTACTGGTCGAAGGTCCGATGGGCGTTCCTCGCAGCATGAAAGTCAATCTTCCGATCAGAGAATTGCCTTCTTGCCTGACCACAAGCGCGCCCACCTTGCAGATCTGGCCAGCAACCGGCGAGATCGGTGATTGGTGGTACGGGTGCGCCACAGGATTTGCACCGAACAAAGATGTGCAATTCGTCGTCACCTTGCCCAGTGGTGAACAGACTCAATTCGACCTGGAATCTAATGCAAACGGCACCACGCCATTCCGATGGTACGCTGCGCCGGGCGAAGGTGTGGGTCAGTACAAAGTATTCGCCCAGAATCAGGCAGGCAGCGCAGAGCTGTCCTGGGAAATCACCGAAGCGAGTAAACCGCATGTCCTTGTGTTCCCGCACAACTTCGAGAGCAAGACAGGTGGCGAGATCTATCTGTCTGGTTTCCCTGCACAGAAGGATGTGAAGATCGGCCTGTTCCAGATCGACGAACAGGGCGAGGCCAAAAAGGTCACGCAGTGGAGAGTCACCACCACAGGGGCTGGATTCTATGGCGCTCGCTTCACTCAGACCGAAGATCTGGGCCAGGGGCATTATGTGCTTATCGCCCAGAGCGAACCCACCTACCAATTCCCAGGTGTGGACACGCCAGCCAGCGCCATCGAATTCTTCAGCCTGAACGTTGCGCCAAAACCCAGTAACGACGCCTACTCGCTGTTTCTCAATCGTCCTCCCGAAACCCTGATTGCATCGCAACCGGCGGCTACACCCGAGCCTGCACCGGCGCCGGAGGAGACGCCAACCGAGGCTACAACGGATGCCGCTGAGGCCGACCAGACGCCTGAAGCGCCTGCCGAAGAGGCTGCTCCTGTTGTCACTGACGTGCCGCCAGCCACCTACAGCCTGCCGGAAGATGATGGCGAGATCCCCACCTGCCCCGGCGCAACCCCCGGTGAGTCTGCCGTCTGTGTGTTACCGGCAACCATGCAACAGGGCACATTCGCCTACATCCTCATGCACGATTTTGCCCCCCGCACGAGATTTGGCGTCACGATCACAGCGCCAAACGGCGCGAAAGACACATTGGAGCGCCGCACCGCCAACTCAGATGGGTACGCCGACGCCTACTGGTATGCGTTGTACGGCGAACCGCTGGGCGAATACAGAATCGACATCAACGGTGGTGGTGAAAATTTCAGTGGGAACCTCGAAATCGTCGAAGCGACGAGCCCGCACCTGCTGATTCAGCCCCGTTCGCCCAAGGTAGGCTCCAACTTCAATGCCAGCCTCACCGGATTTGACGCGAACGAAGAGCTTCTCCTGGCATTCTATCGATCCGAAAACATCGAAGATGGCAATATCAACTTCAAACTCGTTGGTCAGGAAAGCCTGCGCACGGATGACAATGGCGGCGCCAACAAGCAATTCCAAACGACGCGAAACCAGAAGGGAATCATCTTCCTGGTGCTCGCCTACCGCGCCGGCGAGTCTGAACCTGCCGCCCAGGCTGTTTACCGGCCAGGCAAAGAGCTGGGGCCGCAATACCCGTTTGCCTGGGGCCAGAACTACCAGGAAGGGCAGTAACTTTCCTCCTGGGTCCCAATCGTAGATTGTAACCAACAAGAGCGGAACTGCGTCGTGTAGTTCCGCTCTTGCGCTTTCTGGACGTGTTCCCGGCAGTTTGTGCCTGGCAACAAGCCGTTGGATAATAGGCCAGTTGCGTTTCATCACCGCAACATCGGTCCGAATCTTCTCCTTGCTAACTTATCGTCTCCACACCTGGGGAGGTTGCGCTCTTGAGCACCGCTATCGAACTGGAATCCTTTGAGGAAACACTGAATTTTGCGCGCAGTCAAGCCGAAAATCCCGCAGCGCTGATGGACCGACTATCGGATATGGTCAGCGCCGTCGAATGGGGATTATTCGACGCCCCCGAACTGGTGGATCGGGCCCACCTGCCCCTGGTTTACGGCGGTGTGAAGAATCTGATCGGAGACCTTGGCTACATTGTCGGGTTAGCCGAGGACGGTGGGGACCATTCAGAATCTGAGTACGCACTTTATAAAATCTGCGATTGGCGGGCGCAATCCAGGGATATCATTGGCAGTTGGCTGCGCGGCTGGTGGACGCACAATGACATGGGCGAGATAGAAAAGACGCCGGTCCTGGCGGCGTTGGACGATGGCTTGCGCGTACTCCAATTCGCCGGGTGGTGGTTGTGGCGTTTTTACATCTCCCCCAGCGGTAATCGTCTCCGGGGGCAATGCGCTTCGGTCACCATTGTTCCGCCGCCGCCCACCCCTGTGGAGGAACCCGACCAAGCTCCTCCGCCGAGCGACCCCTATCCGCCGGTCGGGGATGAGTCGCTGCCGCAGCAAAAGTGTGCAAACATCGCTGAATTGGCAGCATTTATGGGCGTGAAATTTGGAGAGCCCTGCCCCGCTGAAGTGATGCATGCTTATCAGACCAGGCTCGACTATGCATCCTATGATACTGACACGCGCTGGGATCTGGCACGGTGTTACGCCAGGCAAAAAGAGTATCAGCAAGCAATCAAAGCGTATGAAACCGTGTTGCAGGATCGACCTGAATTTCACGAGGCCCGAAAGGAAATGATTCTCTGTCTGGCTGCATCGCAGCAATGGGATGCAGCAGAAGCCGAGGCCAGGTATCTAAAAGGATTTGCGCACATGCGCCCTGATGCCGAGCTTGCTTTATCGTGCCTGCAATCGCTGCGCCAACAAGCCCAGAACTAGATCATGACCATGCCCAAACTTACTTTTGCCTGCGAACTCGAATCACCCGAACTTCAGGCGTTGTTCTCCGACCAGCGCCTGATCGACGATCTGCTCGCGCTCCGCGCCGGCGTGAGCCTGGGGCTGATCGACCTCAGTCCCGAACGCGCGGCCGTGGTGCAACAGCTCAATGAAGCAGGCATCCCCGTCACTGCCTGGCTGCTCCTGCCCAAACAGCAGGGCTACTGGTTCAATCTCGACAATATCCCGCAAGCAATTGCCCGCTACGCTGATTTCAAGGCGTGGACAGCGGATCATGCTCTGCAATGGGCCGGCGTCGGCATCGACATCGAACCTGATTTCAATGAGTTGCAGCAGCTTGTACAGGGTGACAGAGGCGGGCTTGTAGCGCTGTTTGCACAACGGATGTGGGATAGCAGCCGCGCTCTGGACGGGCGTCTCGCCTACGGCGCTTTAGTGCGGGAAATGCGCTCCGACGGCTATGAGGTTACGAGCTATCAATTCCCGTTTATTGTTGATGAGCGCCGCGCCGGCGCCATCGTTTTACAGCATGTACTCGGCATCGTGGATGTTGATGTTGATCGCGAGACATTGATGCTCTACACGAGCTTCGCTCGTCCCATGGGACCAGGTATTCTGAACAGTTATGGGGTCGATGCCGATGTGATTGGCGTCGGCAGCACGGGGGGCGGGGTTGAATTCACTAGGTCGGAGCCACTCACCTGGGAGGAATTCGCCCGCGATTTACGAATGGCCTGGCGCTGGACAGATGACATCTTCATCTTCAGCCTGGAAGGTTGTGTCGAGCAGGGATTCCTGTCGCGCTTGCAGGATTTTGACTGGGAGCAACCCGTCGATATGCCAATAGCCCAGATCCAGCAGGTGGACCGCCTGCGGGCGCTTTTACGCGGGATGCTGTGGGCGGGCAGCCATCCAGCTATGATTTTGGCGGGGCTGGTGGGGATATTCGTGCTGTTTCTGGGCTTGCGCCGGTTGGTATCACGAGAATACAGACAGCAACAATAGAATAAGGGTTCTTTGGGATTTTGTGTGGTCCTAGCTCGTGAAACGTGAAGACGTGAAACGTGACGGCGTATTGCTGTGTGATTTTTCACGTTTTACGTTTTACGAATCACGCTGAATGTGTGTCTACCACACGAGTTCCTGTTGAACCAGAATAAGCAGAGCTGCCCTACTTCACCACAGATCCCAGGCCCGGCCAGTAGTCGTAGTCCCAAGCCCCGGTGTAGCGTACGATTTCGCCGCCAAAGCCGCTCTTGAACCGCCACACGCCCCAGAGCCCGGTGGCGGGTTCGGGGATGGGCGCGTCGGCATCGAAGCCAACTTCGTCGGGGACGCCCCACAGATCGTAACCCGAACAGTTTGTTGCTCTCGCCCAGCGCATGGTCTCCCACTGCAACTTGTGGCTGGGCATCAGATTTCGTTTCTGATTTCCCGAAGCGCCAAACAGGTAATAGGCCTTGCCCGCCAGATGCGCAACCATGAGCGCCGCTAAAGGTTGACCCTCGTGTTCGGCTATCAGCAAGGCGGCACGTTCGGGCGCGAAAAGCTCCCAGAAACGACGATAATAATCGATGGTGTGCACGCCAAAATCGTTGCGGTCGCCGGTCGTCTGCATCAATGCCCCAAACAGTTCGAGATCAGCGTGTGTTCCTTCTCTCACCGTCACGCCTTTGCGTCCGGCCAGGCGCACATTGTAGCGCCATTTCTGCTTCATGCGGGCCAGCAGGGCCTCTTCGTCAGAATCAAGGTCGAGCCAGATCGTAGTTTGGGGCTGGATCGTGCGCTGGCTGCGTCGGAATCCAAGCGAACTCAGTTGTTCAGCCAGTTCTGGCGTATCTGCCAGTTCTGGCTCGATCTTGAGCATGATGGCATGACGCTGGCGGCAGAAGCGATGCAATGCCTGAAATAGTGCATCTGTCTGGTCAGGATTCCCCCAATCGACCAATGGCCCCTTGGGGATGTAGGCGATGCGAATCGGCAAAAAGCCAAGCCGGGGCGCTTTGCGGAACAAAACCTGCGCGCCAGCCACAAATTCACCATCCTGCTTTAACCCCACCCTGGCGTCTTCCCACCCGAATCCTTGTTTTAACGCGCCCCAGGCGCGCAATTGCAGAGGATGCGCAGCCGGATGCCCAGAGACAAATTCATCCCAGACAGCTTCGTTCCACCCGGTCTGCAAACTGGTCTCGACCAGGTAACTCACGCCTGCCTGCCTCTGCTTTCCAACCTGCCGAACACGGCGTTGCCGCTAAATGCCTCCAGCGCCAACCACGGGGCCCCGAGCCAGCGTCTGACCAAATGTGTAGAGCAATGGCTTGTAATTTTGCAGATTGATACCCCCGCGACCATTGGACAAGTTCTGATCGACCTGGATGGCCAGGATATCAGCGATCCACAAATCAAGATCATCCAAGTGATGCACGCTTTCGACGCGACACTCGATATTGAGCGGACATTCCGCAATCATCGGCGCTTTGACATTGCTGGCAGGGATCAATGTGAGATCGCAAAGGCTAAGCTTGTCCATCGTCTTGCCAGAATTTTCGCCACACAATTTAGCGACACCGCGCATCTCATCTGAAATCACATTGACGACAAATTCTCTGCTCTCGGCGATGAGTTGGTTCGTCAGGTTCTCGGTGAAAACGCCGATGACCAATCGTAATTTATCGCCGGGCAAGGGCGTGATCGATGCATTGGTCGAGACGTTCACGTGACCATTATTTCCTTGAACAGTGACCAGCGTCAGGGGCGTTCCGTAATGCAGGTACTCGCCATATACACCAGTGTCAACTAATGCGCGCATGCAATTGCTCCTTGTGTATTGGCCGTTTATCTGTGTGATTGCGCCAGATAGTTTCAGCCAGATAGGATGAGATCTTGTTTTGGGGATGAATGAGATAAGCTTAGCACAAAGTCAGGGCATTTTACTATGATCAAGATCACTGAATTTTAGTAAGTGCGGTTCCGGTCTGGCGATTCTTTGCACCAAAAGTTGCGCTATTGCGCGACATTTAGCAACATGAGGTGTTTTATTCCCTGTGACTGGCGTTAGAACCACCTGCCAGCATCTATTCAGACTACTCCGCCACATTGGGCGTTCTCAATTACGGTAGAAATCTATGAATAAGAATCGAGTTGTTGTGACCGGTCTCGGAGCGGTATGTTCCGTTGGCCACGATGTCGATACCATCTGGAGCAACGTGGTCGCCGGACGGCCCAACATGACCCCTATCACAAGGTTCGATGTGAGTACGCTGCGCACGAAATTCGCCGCGCAGGTCGAGGAATTCGATACGGAGGATTCAGTCGATACGCGCACGGCCAGGCGTTTGGGGCGCTATGTTTCCAACGCATTGGCGGTGGCGAGCCAGGCAATGGCGGATTCCGGGCTGGATAGCTCGCAGGTGGACCCAACCCGCGCCGGCGTGATCGTCGGTTCCGCAATTGGCGGGATCGAGTCATTGCTGGAGAATTACGATATCCTGAAAGAGCGCGGGACGCGCCGCATCAGCCCCTTTGCCGTGCCCTCGATCCTGATCGATACAGCGCCCGGCCAAATCGCCATTGATTACGGGTTTCGCGGCCCGAATTATGGTATCGTTGGCGCTTGCGCATCGGGCAACTATGGCGTTGGCGAGGCCTACAAGGCGATTGCCAGCGGTGACGCTGATGTGATGTTGGGCGGCGGCGTTGAATTTGGCCTGAATATCTTTACCATGGCGGGGTTTGAACGAGCGCGTGTGACTTCAGCCCGCAACGAAGACCCGAACGGTGCATCACGCCCCTTTGATCTCGGCCGGGATGGTTTTGTGATGGGTGAAGGCGCAATCATGATGGTGTTTGAGCGGCTGGAAGACGCCCAGGCGCGGGGGGCGCACATCTATGGCGAAATACTGGGCTACAGCGCCACAGCTGACGCCTTTCATCTCACTGCCCCGCACGAAGATGGCCTGGGGGCAATCGAGGCGATGTCCCTTGCGATTGAGCAGGCCGGGCTCAAACCGGAAGACATTGATTATATCAACGCCCACGGCACCAGCACCCAGTTGAACGACATCGCTGAAACACGCGCCATAAAGCACGTCTTTGGCGAACATGCCTACGGCATGCCGGTCAGTTCCAGCAAGTCCGTGACGGGCCACTTACTGGGTGCAGCTGGCGCATTGGAATCCGTTATTTGTTTGAAGGCTTTAACCGAGGGCGTCATCCCCCCCACGATCAACATCGAGACGCCTGACCCGGAATGTGACCTGGATTATGTGCCGAACCTTGCCCGCAAACAAAACATCCAGTACGCCGCGAGCAATTCTTTTGGTTTCGGCGGACACAACAGTTGTCTGGTTTTTGGAGGAGTAAGCAATGGCAGGTAGCAATGGCACGTACGCGCCGATGCAGCGTTATGCACAGATCATTGGTTGGGGAAAGGCGCTGCCGGAGCGGATCGTCACCAACAAAGATCTGGAAAAGATTGTGGATACAAACGATGAGTGGATTCGTTCTCGTACCGGCATCCAGGAAAGGCGCATTGCCGTGGACCCAAACGAAACGACGGCCACCCTCGGCGCCAAAGCCGCCCGCGCTGCTTTGGAAATGGCCGATGTCCCTGCCGCCAAACTCGATCTAATCATCTGCTCCACCTCCTCGCCCGAACATATTTTCCCTTCGACCGGCTCACTGATTCAGGATGCCCTCGGGGCTACGTCTGCCGGCGCGTACGACTTGAGCGCCGCCTGTTCCGGTTTTGTCTATGCCCTCAGTATGGCCAAAGGCATGATCGCCAGCGGTCAGGCCGACAACGTCATGGTCATCGGCTCCGAAACCCTGTCTCGTGTTGTCGACTGGTCGGATCGGAACACCTGCGTGCTTTTCGGCGATGGCGCAGGGGCAGTGCTGGTGCAGGCCAGTCCTGTTCCCGGCGGGGTGCTTTCGACCGTGTTGGGTAGCGACGGTTCAGGTGGCGATCTCCTCATTCTTCCTGCCGGCGGCAGCCGTCATCCGGCCACTTTGGAGACGGTCGCTTCAGGGCAACATTTCGCCAAAATGGATGGCAGGGCCGTGTTCCGTTTTGCCACCCGCATTATGGCCGAGGCCACGCGCGAAGTGCTTGAGAAAGCGAATCTCAGCATCGATGATGTCGATCTCATCATTCCCCATCAGGCCAACGAACGCATTATCCGTTCGGCGATGAAGCAATTGGGCCTGCCCCCCGAAAAGGTTTTCATCAACGTCCAGTACTACGGCAACACCTCAACAGCGTCGATCCCCATTGCCCTGACGGAAGCCCTGGCTCAAAAACGCATCAAACCCAACGACAATCTGGTGATGGTGGGATTCGGCGCGGGCCTGACCTGGGCGGCGACAGCCATCAAGTGGGCGGCTCCCGAGGTGCGGGAAGCCCCACGCTGGCGCGCCAGCCAACGCTCGGCTGAATATGGCTTGGCCCGCGTGCGTTCCCGCTTCCTGCAATTCAGTCGCAAGGTCGAGGGTAGCCTGATCACCGAAGATGGCGATGCCTGGAGCGAAGTGCTTTCGAACCGCATCACCGCCTGGAGAGAAACCCGCGAGGATGAGCCAGAGGTGAAGTAGGGTTTTTGAAGATCACTCATGGAATCAAAATACAAACGACCCTCAGTCACAGTTGATATCGCGCTGTTCACATACAGCGGCGAATGCTTGCAGGTTTTGCTGATCAGACGCGGCAATGCGCCTTTTGCCGGAGTGTGGGCTTTGCCCGGCGGCTTTGTGGATGCCGATGAGCCACTGGACGCGGCTGCCACCCGCGAGTTGTGCGAGGAGACCGGCATGGAAAATGTCTACCTCGAACAACTCGCCACCTTCGGTGATCCTGGACGGGACCCGCGCGGCTGGGTGATTTCAGTAGCGCATCTCGCTCTGGCCGGAGCCGATGCCATTCCGGCAACGCGCGCGGGAGATGACGCCAACGCCGCCGCCTGGTTTGATGTCTACGATCTGCCGCCGCTGGCGTTTGACCACGACCGCATCCTGCGGACCGCCTTGCGCCGTTTACGAGAGCGAATACAGTACACAGCGTTGGGGTTCCATCTCCTGCCTGAAGCATTTACGTTGACGGCATTGCAGAACGTCTATGAAGCTGTCTTGCAGATGGATTTCGACAAACGCAATTTTCGACGCAAATTTTTGTCCATGGGCATCCTTGAGGACACGGGGACCTTGCAGTATGGCGATTATCGCCCCGCCAAACTCTACCGCTTGGTTGCAACAGACAACCAGTTCGAGTTCGCCCGGCCTCCACTTCCTTAATAATCGTCTAGAAATTACTTGGTTCAGGGGTGACCATTCAGGTTGCTGTCATTTTGACGACCAACGGGAGGAGAAATCCCCTTGTGATCAGGGATCATCTCCAAAAATGGAGGGGATGTCTCACATTCGATCGACATGACGTACAAAGTGCAATCACGCCTGAATGGTTACGTTCAAAAAATCATGGAAATACTGATCTAGCTCATATCCAAATCCTCAAAAATCTGGCATAATAGGGTGAGGTTCCGACCCGCTGGGGTGTTCCCCATCATTTTCACTCCTGCTCGATTTTACTTTTACGGAGGTGGCGGATGTTTATGCGTATACTGGTTCCATTGGATGGTTCCGAACTGGCCGAACAGGCTTTGTTGCAAGCAACGTCGCTTTGTCCTGAAGCAGGTGAAATCGTTCTGCTGCAAGTGATGCGCTTGCCATTGCCTGTGATGACACCCGATGTTGGCATGACGATGCCAATGGCCGACATGGATGAAATGCTTGACGAGGCGATGGGCTATCTGAACAAATGGGTTGATCAATTGACAAGCGAGGGCATCAAGGCAAGCGCAGTCGTGGTCGAAGGCGACAATATCGCCGAAGCTATCACCGATTACGCCAAAGAGCACGAAATTGCCCTGATTGTTAAATCTACCCACGGTCGCGGCGGATTGAGTCGGCTCGTTTTCGGTAGCGTTGCCGAGGGCGTGCTCAGGCGCACGCCTTGCCCCGTCATGTTTATCCGTGTTAGCGAAGATGATTAATGCCTAATCAAAACCTGGAAGTGTCGATCCGTCTGCCGGACGATGATCGGGAGGCGCGTCGTTGCGCGCACATCCTCCTCGACACCCTTGACAACCACGATGGCGTTGAATCCGCCCAGATCGATTTCGAGCAGGGAATGCTGCTTTTGCGTTACGATCCTGGCCAGATCAATGCCCATGCCGTAGATGACATCGCAGACGAGCTTGGCATCAGGCTGGGTCAACGCTCAAACCACTGCACCATGGGATTGAATGGCGTGGGCTGCCGGGATTGCCCGCTGAGGCTGGAGCGAGAGTTGGCCGCCATCCCCGGCGTGCATCATGTCTCGGCCAACCCCGCCGCGCATGTGGTCGGCGTCCACTACAAAGATGATAGCGCCCTGGTTGCAGTCGAACGCCGCATCACCGAGATGGGCTATGGGGTGGCAGAACGCGGCGATAAAGCGAAACCACCCTTCTGGGAACGCAACACCGGCCTGATTTGGGCAGGACTAACTTTGGTGTTCATGGTGGCGGGATTGTTGTTCGAGTATTTCGATCCCATTCCCGCATGCCCTGGTTGTCGATTGTCTTTTATGTGCTCGCTTATGTGGCGGGCGGGCACGAAGCTGCTATCGAAGCGCTGCGGGATTTGCGCCACGGGGTGCTCAACATCGATTTCCTGATGGTGGCGGCGGCTTTGGGCGCTGCCGCCATCGGCGAGTGGGCGGAAGGGGCGATGCTGCTGTTCCTGTTCAGTCTGGCGGAGGCGCTGGAAGAATACGCCATGGACCGCACCCGCAACGCCATCGAGGCGCTGACGGCTTTGCGACCGAGCGAGGCCACCATTCGCGTCGGCAATGGCGAGGAGCGGGTTCCGGTCGAATCTGTGCATCCCGGCGACATCGTCGTCGTCCGGCCCGGCGAGCAGGTGCCGGTGGATGGCATCGTGGTGCGCGGCGAGACTTCCATCGATCAGGCGGCCATCACCGGCGAATCGATGCCGGTGACGAAATTCCTGGACGATGAGGTCTTCGCCGGCACGCTGAACCAGGAGGGCGCCATCGATGTGCGGGTGACGAAAGAGGCGAAGGACTCGACCCTGGCCAAGGTGATCGAGCTTGTGGCCGAGGCCCAGAGCGAACGTTCACCCACCCAGCGCCTGATCGACCGTCTCTCCCATCCGTACGCCCTTAGCGTCGTCGCTGTGGTGACGTTGGTCATTCTGGTCGGCGTGTTCGTGCTGCAAATGCCCTTTGATGATGTCTTTTACCGGGCCATGACGCTGCTGGTGGTCGCTTCGCCCTGCGCACTGGTGATCAGCACGCCCGCTTCAATGCTTTCGGCCATTGCCGCCGGCGCGCGCAACGGCGTCCTGTTCAAGGGCGGCGCGCATCTGGAAAGCGCCGCCACCGTCGATATCGTCGCCTTCGACAAAACCGGCACGCTCACCACGGGCCGCCCCGAGGTCACCGATGTGCTTGTCTGCGACCATCTCTCTGAGCCCGACCTGCTGCGGCTGGTCGCCAGCGCCGAGCGTCGCTCCGAGCATCCCATCGCCAGAGCGATCGTGCGCAGGGCGGAAATGGACGGCCTGACGCTGAGCGAACCGGAGCAGTTCACTCTGTAACCGGGCAGGGCATCCGCGCCGTGGTCGATGGCTATGCGCTCAGCATCGGTAACGAGCGCATGTACCGCAGCCAGAATGGCAGTCACAATGGCAGCAACGCGCTGGCGCTGCCGGACTCGGTGGCGCAATTACAGAAGCAGGGCAAAACCACCATCCTGGTCAACCACGACGACCAGTTGGTGGGCGCAATCGCCGTCGCCGACCAGCCCCGCGAGGATGCGCGACGGGCGATACAGGAATTGAAGAAGATCGGCATCAAAAAAGTGGTGATGCTCACCGGCGACCACGCACAGGTGGCGCAACAGATCGCCGCTGATCTCGGCATCGACGAGGTCTACGCCGACCTGTTACCTGCGGATAAGGTGAAAGCGGTGCGCGAATGTGACGCCGAAGGCAACGTGGCGATGATCGGCGACGGCGTCAACGATGCACCTGCGCTGGCGGCAGCGACGGTGGGTATCGCCATGGGCGCAGCCGGCAGCGACGTCGCCCTGGAAACCGCCGACATCGTGCTGATGTCCGATGATCTGTTGAAATTGCCCTTCACCTTGCGCCTGTCCCGACGCGCGAAGCGCGTGATTGCCCAGAATATGGCGATTGCCCTGGGTGCAATGGCCCTGCTCGTGCTCGCCACCCTGTCTGTGGGCATTCCCCTGCCCCTCGCCGTCGTCGGCCACGAAGGCAGCACGATTATTGTGGTGCTGAATGGGTTGCGGTTGATGCGGACGAAATAGTTTAGTGGGGCCTCCCGGGCATGAAGTCTAGAACAAGATTTTTACGAGGTTGCAGTCTCTGCCAGCTCCATCGCTGCATCCAACAGCGGTTGGGATAGGGTTCAAAGGGGCATCTGCATTAACGAAGCCGGCAATCCTAACTTATAGACCTATCGTTTATGAGCGGTAAATACAATGATAGTGGTGTTGGGGTAAAGGTGGGAGTGAGAGTGACAGTGTGGGTAGGTGTAATGGTCGGAGTATTAGTAGCAGTCAGTGTAACTGTAGCAGTAGGTGTGGGTGTCTCCCAAACCATGACTAAGCGTGCTTGCCATCCTTCACCTTTTTCTTTCGTTGTAAAGTATCTGTAGTTATCAGGCGGTCCCTCTTGTCCATGGACAGCTAGTCCATAGTTGGGATATGTCCCAGAATACCACTCCCGAACTAAATCTGTGACGTCCCATTCTACCCAACGATCATCTTCATCGCGATCACCGATAACCTGCGTCGAATAGACTCTGGCATCGGAAGCATCTTCCATTTTGGGCCAATTGGCAGTTGATTCATCCCATTCTTTAGTCAACCTGTGTATTGATGTATCCATGTCAGTACATTCTCCACCGCACATGTCATAATAAGCTTGAAGCGTAGCTGAAGAAAGGCTTGCTTGGTGTGGCATTTCATCAAGATCAAATTGCAGCAGCATTCGCATGTTGCCTAAGTAGCCCACTGCACCTAACTGCATATCACTCCACGAACCCCAGTTATTCGATGATCCAGAATTAATCCAAGTATCTTGAAATGCCCATGGTTCAGCATGTGGTGTTGGAGGCAGAGAAGTAGGGCTTGAAGTTGGGGTTGAAGTAGGGTTTGCAGAATATTCCCAATCGATAACTAAGCGTGCTTGCCATCCTTCACCTTTTCTCTTTCGTTGTAAAGTATCTGTAGTTATCAGGCGGTCCCTCTGTCCATGGACAGCTAGTCCATAGTTGGGATATGTCCCAGAATACCACTCCCGAACTAAATCTGTGACGTCCCATTCTACCCAACGATCATCTTCATCGCGATCACCGATAACCTGCGTCGAATAGACTCTGGCATCGGAAGCATCTCCCATTTGGGGCCAATTGGCGGTTGATTCATCCCATTCTTTAGTCAACCTGTGTATTGATGTATCCATGTCAGTACATTCTCCACCGCACATGTCATAATAAGCTTGAAGCGTAGCCGAAGAAATGGCAATTTGATCAGGTAAATCATCAAGATCAAATTGCAACATCATTTGCATGTTGCCTAGGTAGCCCGCTGCACCTAACTGCATATCATTCCACGTACCCCAGTTATTCGATGATCCAGAATTAATCCAAGTATCTTGAAATGCTCGTATCGTTGTTGTCGAGCTCTCTTGTGCTTGACCTTCAGGTAAAAACAAAAAAGAAGCAATCAAAAAACTGGCAAGGGAAACTAGAAGGAAAACACCATAGCGCAAAATCTTGCTATCCATAATGACCATCCTCACATATTTGCATTATCTCCGATTGCAGCGTCGCTATTAGAGAATAGCACTTCTCATCAGTCGACACAATGACATAGATCATTTACCAGGAATACATCACTGCACCATAGTCACTTCGCCTAAAACGCTTGTATCGGCATCGTGTAATTGTTCCAAACAATATATTCTTAATTCTTTCGGATTTCATGTGGTTGTCGAAATTGTACGACATGAATGTCGTGATACGGGCCGTACCGCGACATTCATGTCGCCTTGACCACCTGAATTCCTGTTGAGCCATATTCTTTTGCTTTACCCGAATTGCCATCTCAGCCGATGAATTTGTTACACCATCACTTCACGGTTTTTCAGCCAGCGTTCCATCGACCGGTTACTCTCAGCACTGCGATTGCCCGCGAGCAAACCATCAATAGCAATATCCTCGTCAAGCTCCGGCCAGTGAATGGCGTAGCCATCCCCAAATATCTCCCAGTTCCGACGTTCTTCTGCTGTGCCATTCGCCAAACGAGAATACCAATCATATGGCACGCTTAAACGTCGACCATCCGCAAGATAAACTACGAAGGAGTTTTACCCGAAGGTCAGATCAATGATGATGGGTTCTAAGTTCAAGCGTCAAAGTGTTCATGCATGACGCTCTCCATGCGTTTCAGGGTGAGCGTTTCAGAGGGAGCCTCTCGCATAACTCCATCAGTCAAATTTCGCCACTACCCGATGATTTGATCCAGCAACCGTAGGGACTGGGCTCGCCGCCGCCCGCGTTGGGTGCCGACCACACCGGGGCGATCGTGAGAACCGGGGCGACCGCAAAGGTCGCACCCTACTCATTCTCTGACGCCACTACCATCTTTTCACCTCCAGCGCTGACGGTGTAAGATAAACACCCAAGGCGTGTCGTCCGGTGTGCCCTGTCAGGCCCACTGCCGGCTATGCCAACAATTCCCAGGTACCAAGAAGGCAGGAGATAACTTGATGAAGAAACGTGTTTGTTTAGCCGGTGCGACAGGATGGGCAGGTTCGGCCCTTGCACGAGGCGTATTTGAAGCCCCTGATCTGGAACTTGTTTCCGCCATTTCCCGGAGCCACGCGGGGCAGGTTCTTGGGGATGTTCTTGGCATTGATGGGCTCGTGGCTCCTGTTTTCGCAACAGCAAGCGAGGCGCTTACAACCAAGCCCGATGTCTTTATTGAATACACCAAGCCTGATGTCGCCAAAGCCAACATTTTGGCGGCGCTCAGGGACGGCGCTCACGTTGTTGTCGGCACATCGGGACTGGGCGAGGAGGATTTTCAGGAAATCGATCAGGTTGCACAAGAGGTTCAGCGAGGCGTTCTCGCTGTTGGCAATTTCGCTATGACGATGGTGCTCATGCAGAAATTCGCTGAAATCGCAGCCCGGTATATCCCTCATTGGGAAATAATCGATTACGCAAGTTCAGGAAAAATAGACGCGCCGAGTGGAACTGCCCGAGAACTGGCGAATCGTTTATCCCAGGTGCGGGAGTCACAACTCGATGTCCCGCTGGATGAGATGCACGGACCAGTAGAGAGTCGAGGGGTCAGGTTGGAGGGCTCGCAGGTCCATTCTGTTCGACTGCCTGGCTATGTCATTTCTGTGGATGCCATTTTCGGTATGGATGACCAGAAGCTCATTTTACGCCACGAGTCCGGTTCAAGTGCGGAACCGTATGTTGATGGAGCCCTTTTGGCAATCCGAAAGGTTGGTGAAGTGGTTGGGCTTCACCGCGGTCTTGATAGCGTGATGGATTTCTGAGACGTAATTGTAGAGGAGGGGCTCGCCCCCGCCCGTGCCCTGAGCGACTACCCACACCGGGCAATCGCAAGCAGCGGGCGACCGCGAGGGTCGCGCCCTACCTAATTCCTGGCGGCGTCTCCATCTTTCCCCTTCAGCGCGAACGGTGTAAGATAAATACCCGACGTAACCAGGCCTTTCCGATTCTACCCCACCAAATGTTTCCACTCCGACCAGCCCAGGTGGCGCCATGAACTACCGACCCTTTGCCCGCACGGGCGTCAAAGTCTCCCCGCTCTGCCTCGGCGTGATGAATTTCGGCGGTCGCAGCACCGACGAAGAGTCCGAGCGCATGTTCGACATGGCGCTGGAAGCCGGCATCAATTTCTTCGATGTCGCCAATTCGTACAACAAGGGCGGGTCCGAGATCATGCTGGGACGCCTGATGGCCGAGCGCGGCGTGCGCGACCAGTTGGTGATCGCCTCCAAAGCCTATTTCCCCATGGGCGATGGCCCCAACGACCGCGGCAATAGCCGCTATCATTTGATGCGGGCTTGCGAAGCAAGTTTGCAGCGCCTGGGCGTCGAGACCATCGACCTCTACCAGATCCACCGCCCCATTTTCGACATGGACCAGGAGGAAACGCTGCGGGCGCTCGATGACCTCGTGCGCAGCGGCAAGGTGCGCTACATCGGCACGACCACGCATCCCGCCTGGCTGGTGATGGAAGGACTGTGCATCAGCGAGCGCAAGGGGCTGGCGCGTTACGTGAGCGAGCAACCGCCCTACAACCTGCTCGACCGCCGCATCGAGAACGAGCTTGTTCCCCTGGCCCAGCGCTACAACCTGGCGCTGATCCCCTGGTCGCCGTTGGCGGGCGGTGTACTGACCGGGCGCTACCCACCAGGCGGGATCATCCCCAGCGACAGTCGGGCTGCGACCTGGTCGGGGATGCAGGATCGAGCGAATGAGCAGGGGCGGCGGGTGACAGTGCAACTGGCCGAGATCGCCACCGATCTGGGCATCACCGTGGGACAGCTTGCCCTGCTGTGGATCATGCACCAGCCCGGCATCACCGCCCCCATCATCGGGCCACGCACGCCCGCTCATCTGGCCGAAAGCCTGGCCGTGCTCGATATGGATCCACTCGACGCCGACGTCCTCGATGCCATCGACACTATCTGCCCGCCCGGAACCGCCCTCAGCGACTTCCACAACAACTCCGGCTGGATGAAAATGAAAATCAGCTAACCTCTCACCTTGTCCCCCTTTCACCCCTTCACCTTGTCACTAAGATCATGCCCCATCTATTCTCTCCCCTCACCCTCCGAGACCTTACCCTCAAGAACCGTGTCGTCATGGCGCCGATGTGCATGTACAGCGCCGACGAAAATACCGGTCTTGCCAACGACTTTCACTTTGCACATTACGCTGCCCGCGCCCTCGGTGGCATTGGCCTGATCATCATGGAAGCGGCTGCGGTGGAACCAGCGCGGCATGATCAGCGTCAACGACCTGGGCCTGTGGTCCGATGCGCAGATCGCGCCGCTGGCCCGGATCGTGGATTTTGTCCACGCACAGGGCGCTGGCATCGGCATCCAACTGGCCCATGCCGGGCGCAAGGCCTTTACGAAAACCAAAGGTCGGGGCCCCGTCCTGAGCGGCGACGCAAGTCGCTTGTCGAAGGGCCCCATCCAGCCGGTCGGAGCCAGCCCCATTCCTTTCGACAGCGATTTCCTGCCACCGCACGCGTTGACCGTAAACGAGATCGATGATGTGGTCGAAGCGTTTCGTGCCGCTGCGCGCCGCGCCCTGGCTGCCGGATTCGACACGGTCGAGATCCACAGCGCCCACGGCTACTTGCTGCACAGCTTCGTCTCGCCGCTCAGCAACCGGCGGGAGGACGACTACGGTGGCAGCATCGAAAACCGGGCGAGATTGCTGTGGCGGGTGGCCGAAGCCGTGCGCTCGGTCTGGCCCGACCACTTGCCTGTGCTCACCCGCATTTCTGCTTCCGACTGGCATCCTGACGGCCTCACCGTCGAGGACTGGGAACCGGTGGTGGCGGGCTTGAAAGCGCGTGGCGTCGACCTGATCGATTGCTCCTCCGGCGGTGTCGCCATCGACCAGTCCATTAACCTTGGTCCCGGCTACCAGGTGCCCTTTGCCGCCCACATCCGCAGCGCTTGCGACATCCCCACCTGCGCTGTGGGCCTGATCACCCAGCCCGAATTGGCCGACGCCATCATCCACAATGGGGATGCCGACCTGGTGGCCCTGGCCCGAGAACTCCTGCGTCATCCCCACTGGCCGCTGGATGCCGCCCGCGCCCTCGGTCAGGACACTGCCTGGCCGGTGCAGTATGTGCGGGGAAGGCTTTAGGAGATACCGTCCTCAAGTCGGTTCGGTTGAACTAAAACGCATTCCACGGATATAATGCTGTCGTCAGCAACTACAACCCTCAAACGGAAGACGTTAATTATGGAAGCGATTAAATTGAAGGCTCATGTTGGAGAGGATGCAAGGCTGGAGTGGTTGGAGCCATTGCCACCATTGCCCCAAGGCGAAGTTGAGGTTATTTTCCTTTACGAAAATCCTTTACCAACCGCGGAAGAAAGGCCATCTCCTGCCGAGTGGCCAGTGCTCAAGGGTGGAAAATACTTAGGTGGTTCGTTGCGACGCGAGGATATTTACGATGACAACGGACGCTAGTCGTTGTGTCATTGATACAAACATCTTGATTTACAGCACAGTTGCCGAAAGTCCCTGGCACGACGAATCACGCCAGTGGTTGTCCTCGCTGCGGCAAACAAACGTAACCTTGTGCGTCACCAATCAAATCTTGCGAGAGTATATGGTTGTTCTTACTCGTGGCGCTGTTTTTGAGACTGTTTATTCGATTGAAGAAGTCTTGCATGTGGTGGAAATCCTGCTGCAGTCACTAGAAGTTCTTGGTGAACCTGGCCAAGTCGCTGTTTTACTACGGGATTTGGTGTGCCGCTATGAGGTGCGCGGCAAGCAGATTCATGATGCCAATATTGTTGCTGTGATGGAATATCATGGCGTTTCCCGTTTGGCGACCTTCAATCAGGTTGATTTCAAACGCTATCAAGATATCGCATTGGAGCCTCTTCCATCTACCAATGACGCTTCATAAAGTGGCGGTCAGGACACCACCTGGCCGGTGCAGTATGTGAGGGGGCGGCTTTAACATGACCTCGACCACCCTGCCCAAACTCCGACCGCTCGACATCCAGCAGATCATGCACGAAGGGGAGCCTTCGTTGCTTGTACAAGACCCGCTCAATCTCTCTGAGCAGTACTTAATCCTGCCGCGGGCGCTGGGCCCCGCCCTTATGCTTTGCGATGGCGAGCATGACGCGCAGGCCATCGCCGTGGCTCTGGTTACCGATTTCGGCATTCGCATCGAGCTGGAAATGGTGGATTCGCTGGTCGAGGCCCTGGATCAGTGCCTGTTTCTGGCAAATGAACACTCGGCAGCGAGCATGGTAGAGGCGTTGCAGGATTATCGGGACGCCCCCTTCCGGGCGCCCCGCATTGCGGGCAATGGTTATCCCGCCAACCCCGCCGAGTTGCGGGTGTTCTTCGACGACTATCTGCACGAAGCTGGTAATGTTACGCCGATGCCCGCCGATGGCAAAGCCATCTTCAGCCCGCACATCGACTACCAGCGCGGGGGCGAAGTCTATGCTCGGGTGTGGAAACGGGCGGCCGGGATGGCGAAAGCGGCAGACCTGGTGGTGGTGCTGGCCACCGACCATTTTTCCGGCGACAACCAGATCACCCTCACCCGCCAGAACTACGCCACACCGTATGGCGTACTCCCGACAGATCTCCCCATCGTCGACCAACTGGCCGAGGCCATCGGCGAGGATAGAGCTTTCGCCGGAGAGCTGTACCACACCCGCGAGCACTCCATCGAGTTGGTCGTCACCTGGCTCCACCACATGCGCGGGGGTCGACCGGTGGATCTTGTCCCCATCCTCACCGGCTCCTTCCACAATTTCATGCAAAATGGTGATCGCCCCGAAGATGATCCCAACTTGCGGGCGTTGCTTGACATCCTGGAACAAGCGTCAGCAGAGCGCAATGTGCTGGTGGTGGCTTCCGGCGACATGGCGCATATTGGTCCCGTGTTTGGCACCGCGCCCGTGGGCATCATCGAAAGCGCCGACCTGCGCGTCCACGATGACGCCCTGATCGCACGGCTCGCCGCCGGGGATGCCGACGGCTTCTGGGATGTGATCAAGGAGTACGAGGACGCCAAGAACGTTTGCGGCGTGTCTCCATTCTACCTGACTTTAAAACTGGTGGGACCGGTAGAGGGTGAGCAGGCTGGCTACGCCGTCTGCCCGGCGGACGACCAAAATACGTCGGTGGTGTCGGTTTGCGGGATGGTGTTTGGCTGAGGGCGATTTGAGATGCTCAAAACGCCGATTACCTGATTTTGCAGCATTCGCTATACTTTGTTCAGGATCGATAAGCATCTCATTCATCCGCTCACTTGAAGGAGAAAGGCACGATCTTCTATCGATTGCGGACAGATCCGGTAACGGTGATGCTCGTGCTTACACTGTTGGCCTATGGTTGTCCCTTGCAGGCAATCGTCAAAGCCTTTGGTTTCGATGAACGCACGGTCAAGAACTGGTGGCAGCGTGCAGGCTTGCACTGCCAGGCCATGCATGAGCACATCATCGGTGGCAGTCAGCTGGATTTGTAGCAGGTGCAGGCTGATGAGATCAAGGTCAAGGCCCAGGCAGGCTCTTTCTGGATGGCGTTGGCGATGATGGTGCCGACCCGTCTGTGGTTGGGCGGTGCGATCAGCCCCAGACGAGACTTGAGCCTGATTGAGAAGGTGGCCATGCAAATTCGCCAGGTCGCACTGTGCCAGCCCCTCTTGCTGGCCGTTGATGGTCTGCCTGGCTACGTGAAGGCCTTCGGCAGGGCGTTTCGAACACCTTTTCAGGAGAAAGGCAGCGGCGGACGCCCTCGTCTCATCGCCTGGCCCGACATCGCTATTGTCCAGGTGGTCAAACAACGCTCAAACCAGACGTTGACGATCCAGCGGCGGATTGTGCAGGGCAGTGAAACGATGGTTCACCAGCTCCTGCACCTCAGCCAAGGGGGCGGCGTCATCAACACCGCTTTCATCGAAAGACTGAATGCCACCTTTTTAAAGTGCCTCCCCCGCAGTGGTCTCCCCCCAAGCAGAGAGGAAGGCCATCACGGGAGACTCTCAGACTCATTCAATAGTGGTGTTAATGTCCACGATTAACTGCAGTCCTACCCAGAAACGGCATTATTGGCTTTAATGGCACAATGGCACAGCGCCTGCACCACCAGACGAGTGATGCCATCTGTTTCCAGTCCGGAACGCTCCATCTGATACAGAACCGAAAGCACTTCCAGGCGTTGGTAAAGACCAGACGTTTTGGGCTGCGCACAACCGATCGCACTGTTCCCGGATAGCGGTTTGTGCAGCAGGCCCTGCCCTGTTCATCCAAATTATCTAACCAGACACCAAAAAATACCCACGGCAGGATTCGAACCTGCGACACCCTGCTCCGGAGAAACCGGGGTTTTCTGCGGTTCAAAAAACCTCAGAAATATACTATATATAATAGGAAAATTTTTGAACCTACTACATATTGTGGTTGGAGTGAAGAAAAGGTAAGCAGCTTACTGACACCCTTATTATACAGGTTTTTGAGGGCTTGGGAAATTGATTTGAGGGTGAGAAACATGAGTTAAACACAACTACTGGATCGAATGTCGCATAGGCTATAATTGACCAGGATCGCTTTGTCCGTGCGCAACATGTTGCGGTGCGGATGCATTCGCAGGATGTTGGAGGCCGGTAGTTGTGCCCTTGTCCCCGCCTTCTTTTTCACAATCACGAAAGAGATAACACCATGCACTCAAAACATTTGAAGCAGCATGATCATTATTTTGTCTTGAGGGGAATGCTTCAGCGCCCGCTGTTGGTGACGGCGTTGCTGGTGGTGCTCATCGGTGTCACCGGCTGCCGGTCGGCCTCCGATTCCACATCCGGGCTAAGCCAGAGTCTGGGAACAGGGAGCGAGCGTTCGACACCTGCTTCTACAACAGAACCGTCATCGCAATCCACGCCCGCCCCGGCAACCACTGCGTCTGACCTGCCTTCGGCAGAAGCGCCATTGAGCCAATACCTCAAATTTGGCCGACTGACCGCGGAAGATGGTCTTCCAAATGATCAAGTATGGGATGTTGTCCAGGACAATGACGGGTTCATGTGGTTTGCTACAGTTGACGGATTAGGCAGGTATGACGGCAACAGCTTTAAGGTATTCCGTCACGATGTGAGCAATCCCAGCAGCCTGAGTCAAAATTACACACAAGATTTACTCTTGGACCAAAGCGGCGCTCTCTGGGTTGGTACCTGGGATGGTGGCCTCAATCAATATAGCCGCGAAACGGAGCGTTTCATCCGCTACCGTCATGATTCTGATAACCCTCAAAGTTTGAGCAATGATTCTGTACGATCGATTTTCGAAGACCGGGCCGGGGCAATTTGGGTGGGTACGCTTGGCGGGCTCAATAAGCTCGACCTTGAAAGTGGACAGTTCACACATTACCGGCACAATCCTGACGATCCGAACAGCCTGAGTCATGATACCGTCTGGACGATCTTGGAAGACGGCAATGGAATCATGTGGGTCGGCACGGCAGGGGGTCTCGACTACTTCGACCCGGGTACAGAAACCTTCATCCATTACCGGCACGATCCCGACGATCCCCAAAGCCTTAGCCACAATACGGTCCGGTCCATTTATGAAGATAGGACAGGCACCCTCTGGGTGGGAACGTTGCTTGGGCTCAATCGATTCAATCGTGAAACGGAACAGTTCACCCGCTATCAGCATGATGCCAGTGATCCTCAAAGTTTGAGCAATGATTACGTCTTTTCGATTACTGAAGACCTCGCCGATGGCCTCTGGGTGGCTACCCGGGGAGGGGGACTGAATCGATTCGACCCGGAAACAGAGGCTTTTACTCACTACCGATATGACGCCGCAGATCCTTATAGTTTGAGTGGGGATGGCGCCGTAGGCGTGTACCAGGACCAAACTGGGCTGCTCTGGATTGTTTCGGACGGCGGCATCAGCTTGCTGGATACCATGGCAAAACCCTTTCGCCACTATCGTACCCTCTCCGGCAATCCCAACAGCCTGAGCCACAATGTTGTGCGCTCTCTTTTCGTAGATAGAGCAGGGAGCGTCTGGGTTGGCACGATTGGAGGCGGGCTCAACAGGCTCGATCCGCAAACAGATGAATTTACTGTTTATAGACCCGACCCGACCGATCCAAACAGTCCAAGCAGTGATGCTGTGTGGGCGGTGCTTGAAGACCGGGAGGGACAAATCTGGGTTGACGGCGCCACTGGAAGATTGGAAAGCTTCGATCCAGAGACAGAGCAATTCACGCACTATGTCCACGATGCCAACGACCCCAATAGCCTGAGCAATCGAGGATTTGTATACCTCTATGAAGACCGGGCCGGCACAGTCTGGATCGGCACCTGGGGGGGAGGATTGAATGCCTTTAACCGTGAAACGAGGCAATTCACGCATTTCCGGCACGACCCGGCCGATCCGCAATCGCTGAGCCACAATCAGGTCACCAGCATTGTGGAAGACCGGGCGGGGATGCTTTGGGTTGGCACCTCGCAAGGCCTGAATCAATTCAATCGTGAGACGGGAAAATTCACCCGCTATCAGCATGACCCTAAGGATCCAGATAGTCTTGTTCAAGACTCGGTGTTTTCAATTTTTGAAGACAGCGATGGCGACCTCTGGATTGGAACAAGCTGGTGGGCTTGGACAGATTCGACCGGGCGAGTGGGCAGTTTAGCCATTACAGCATGCAAGACGGACTGCCCAGTGAAACGATTTATGGCATCCTGGAGGAGAAGGTCTCCACCGGCGGAAAGGGTGGCGATCTCTGGATTAGTACCGCCAACGGGCTGTCCAGATTCGATCCCCAGACGGAAACGTTTCGAAATTACAGCGTAAATGATGGTCTCCAAAGCAATTCATTCGTAGGTTTTTCAGCGTATGCCCAAAGCCCAGACGGCGAGATGTTTTTTGGCGGCACTGGTGGGTTCAACGCCTTTTATCCGGACCAGATAAAGGACAATGCATATATCCCACCGGTTGTGATTACGGACTTTCAACTGGCCAACAAACCGGTACCGATCGGTGGGCGATTCGGTCCTGCAGAAATCAATCCTCGAGACCAAGGAACTGGTTCTTTCCTATCAGGATAATGTCTTTTCTCTTGAATTTGCGGCCTTGAACTATCGCTCCCCGGAACAGAACCGCTACAAGTACAAAATGGAAGGCTTTGAGCAGGACTGGCACGAGGTGGACAGCACCCGCCGTTTTGCCACCTACACCAACCTGGACCCGGGCGATTATGTCTTTCGGGTCATCGCTTCCAACAACGATGGGCGTCTGGAACGAAGAAGGAGCCTCGATAACCATCACCGTGACCCCGCCCTGGTGGGAAACGGGGTGGTTCAGAGGAGCGTATGGTGTTTCTGCTCCTTGGCATTGTTTATGTCGTTTATCGCATACAGGTGAACTCGGTTGAAAGCCAGAAACCGCCAACTTGAAGCTCAGGTAGCGAACAGAACCCAGGAATTGAAGGAAGCCAAGGAAGACGCAGAAATTGCCAACCAGGCCAAGAGCATCTTCCTGGCCAACATGAGCCACGAACTGCGCACCCCGCTCAATGCCATCCTCGGCTTCACCCGCCTCCTGGTTCGTGACGAGAGTGTCAAGCCCCAGCAAAAGGAGATGCTGGACGTCGTCAACCGCAGCGGTGAACACCTGCTGAGCATGGTCGACGATGTGTTGAGCCTGTCCAGGATTGAGGCGGGACGCATCGAGCTGAAGCCGGAACCCTTTGATCTCGTGCAGATGTTGCAGGATATTGGGCTGATGGTCGAGTCGCGGGCCGAGGCTAAAGGGTTGGCATTTGACCTTGAACTGGAGTACGGAACTGCCCCGTTATGTGCTGGCGGATGCCGGGAAAGTGCGCCAGGTCCTGATCAACCTGCTGGGCAATGCGGTCAGATACACGCAAGCGGGCTACGTGAAGCTGCGAGTCCATTCGCAGCCCTGCGTGCTCCGCAGCCACTGGCGGATGACCCGAACGTGGTGATGCTCCGGCTTGAAGTGGAAGACAGCGGTCCGGGTATCCCCAAAGACAGACAGGATGAGATCTTTGAGACCTTCGTCCAGCTTGAGCACGATCCAAACGTCGAGAGCGGCACTGGCCTGGGGTTGGCCATTGCCAGTTCGTTGGTAGCAATGATGAGCGGTGAGATCATGGTGGAAAGCGAAGTGGGTCAGGGTTCAATGTTCAGGGTCGAACTGCCCATGCAACTGGCTGAGGCAGGGATGGTCGCCCCCAGTGAAGACTCCGTGGCAGAGGTGGTCGGGCTCCAGGCCGGTCAGCCGGAATGGCGCATCCTGGTCGTGGACGATAACCCCGCCAATCGCCTGCTCCTGACCAGCCTGCTCACCCAGACCGGATTCACGGTACGCGAGGCTGTTAATGGCCAGGAAGCAATTACACAATTCCAGGACTGGCAACCCCAGTTCATCTGGATGGACATGCGCATGCCGGTGCTGGATGGCTACGCTGCCACGCAGGAGATCCGCACCCTGCCGGGCGGGGAAGCGGTCAAGATCGTGGCGATCACCGCCAGCGTCCTGGAAGAACAGCAGGATGAGATCCTGGCTGCCGGTTGTGATGCTATCGTGCGCAAACCTTTCCAAGAGCTGGAGATATTTGAGACAATGGCCCGTTTCCTGGATGTTGAGTACATTTATGAGGAACCAGGCGAGGCGCCGTCACAGGAGCAAACTGTGGAACTCACAGCTGAGATGCTGGCCGCACTCCCGCCGGAACAGTTAGCCGAATTGAAGGGGGCGACCCTTGCCCTGGACAGAGAGGCATCGTTAGAGGTCATCGAGCGCATCGCAGACCAGTCCCCTGATACGGCTGCCGGTCTGCGCGAATTGGTAGAGAATTTCCAGATGGGCCGGATCCAGGAACTGCTGGCCGAAACGGAGCATGACAATGGCAACTGACCCTGTTTTGACATCCCTGGCCGCGGATATCCTGGTGGTTGATGACACCGTCACCAGTCTGAAATTGTTGACCGAAATCCTGACCCAGGCAGGCTACCGGGTTCGTCCGGCCGATAGACCGCACGTCGCCCTGGAATCGGCGCTGGCCCATCCGCCAAGCCTGATCCTGCTCGATGTGAGGATGCCGGAGATGGACGGCTTTGAGCTTTGCCGGCGCTTGAAACAAGATGAACGTACTCAGGATGTTCCCGTCATTTTCGTCAGCGCCTTGCAGGATGTGGAAGACCGGGTCCAGGGTTTCGAGGTTGGGGGCGTGGATTTTGTCTCCAAACCTTTTCAGGAATCGGAAGTGCTGGCCAGGGTGAAAACCCATCTGCAATTGCGGACGATGCAACTGCAGATGGAGGAACTGGTTGCCGAGCGCACTGCCGAGCTAAGAGAAGCAAACCAGGTAATCAGCGAGAGCGAAGAGCGCTTCCGGGCTACTTTTGAGCAGGCGGCTGTTGGTATTGCCCTCGTGGCCCCCGATGGATGTTTTCTGCGCCTCAACCAGAAGTTCTGCGATATCGTCGGTTACTCACTGGACGAGATGCTGGAACGAACGTTTCAGGACATCACCCATCCCGACGATCTCGACACCGATCTTGAACACGCGCAGCAGTTGCTGGCAGGTGAGATCGAGACATACGCCATGGAGAAGAGATACTTTCGCAGGGGCGGCGAGATTGTGTGGGTCAACCTGATGGTGTCGCTTCTGCGAGAGGCAACGGGCGAGCCCGATTATTTCATATCTGTGATCAAAGACATCACCGAACGCAAGAAATTGCAGGAAGAACGAGATCGCATCCTCAATACATCCTGGGATATGATCTGCATTGCCGGTATGGATGGCTATTTCAAATACCTCAATCCCGCCTGGGGAAGTACGCTGGGATACACGAGCGAGGAGCTTTTAGCCAGACCCTTCTTAGATTTTATCCATCCCGATGACCATGCCAGGAATGATACCGAAGTTGAGCATCTGGCTGCCGGTCATCAAACGGTGAGTTTTGAGAATCGATACATCCATAAGAATGGGTCTATTCGCTACATCTCCTGGACGGCCACGCCTATCCTGGATGAAAAAGTGATGTATTGTATTGGTCGCGATATCACCAAGAGCAAGCTGGCAGAAGATGCGCTAGCCGAGAGTGAGGAACGGTTCCGCAGCCTCATGGAGCAGTCTCCATTGTCCATCCAAATTTTGAACCTTGATGGACATATCGAAAAGGTGAACCAGGCGTTTATGGACCTATGGGGAATCTCCGAGGAGATACTGCCGGAGGTACTAGAAAAGTACAACATCCTGGAAGATGCTGAAGCCATGCAACTGGGTGTGATGCCTCTCCTTGAAAAGGCGTTCAGGGGTGAGGCAGTGATATTGCCGATGATTGAATATGACGCAGCCTCGACCTTGGATGATGCAGGTGTGGCTGGTGGCGTGGGCAAAAAACGCTGGATTCAGGCTCGTCTCTATCCGGTCAAGAACAGCAAAGGGGAAGTGGTGAGTGTGGTGGATATTGAGGAAGACATCACCGAGCGCATTGAGGCGGAGCGGGAAATCAGAACGTATCAGCAGAAACTCAAAGCTTTGGCTGTTGAGTTGACCCTGGCCGAAGAGCGGGAGCGCCGCCGCATTGCCGCCGACCTGCACGATGAGGTGGGTCAGTCGTTGGTTTTTGCCCGCATTCAATTAGCCTTAGCCAATGAAGCTGTCCCCGAACCCGAAGTGACAGCGATGCTGGATGACGTCTCCGGCACCATTCGCCAGGTTATTCAACACACTCGTGATCTGGTTTTTGACCTAAGCTCTCCTCTGTTGAATGAACTTGGCCTGGTTGCGGCCCTGGGCAAGTGGCTGGAAGAACAGGTTGGAGCGAAACACAACCTGAAAACCGAATTGATTGATGTGAATCAACTGACTGTGACAGATGAGGACATCCGGGCCATTTTGTTTAGAAATACGCGTGAATTACTCACCAATGTAGTCAAGCACGCCCAGGCCAGCAAGGTCAGCGTCCGTGTGAAGCGCGTCGATGATACCGGTATTGTGATTGTCGAAGATGATGGCATCGGATTTGACTCGCTGGCGACTCTCGATGCAGTAGAGTACTCTGAGAAGTTTGGCCTGTTCAGCATTCAGGAACGCATGGCCGATCTGGGTGGTGCACTGGAAATCATATCCGAACCCGGGCAGGGATGTACGGCCACATTGACTGCACCCCTCAACCGTGG
>CAVOYG010000012.1:0-200287 GCA_963700615.1 uncultured Chloroflexia bacterium
GAGTTTTACGATATGGTAACGATGGCAACTACCTTTATCTGCGCCTTGAACTGACCTCGCCAGTTGATGACCATCATGTGGAAATGAGCATACACGCCGAGTTTGGCGACTATCTGCTCAGCCGAGGACGGGGACAGACGACCGCTTTCCTCTATCATCTGGTCAATGGCTCGCAAATCAGCTTGGGTCCGACCACCTGTAATGCCTCGGGCATCCTCCTCGAAGCCGCTATCCCCCTGGCTCGGATTGGCCTTTCACACCCACATGCTGGCAAACAGTTGCGTCTTTCTGTTCAGCTCGACCCAAACACCTCCCAATGCGAGCGGCTTCCATCCGATGGGGAGCATGTAGTGGAATTGATTGCATGAAGCTGGATACGACGCGGCACAGCAAATTACCTTGATGGCAAGTGAGCGAATTTGCAGGAAATTTTTAGCCAGGGACATTCGATGCTCATCCTTGGTTGACTCGCAACCACGACATGGCTATAATGTGTTGTGGCCTGCGGGTGTAGTTCAGCGGTAGAACGTCAGCTTCCCAAGCTGAATGTCGTCGGTTCGATTCCGATCACCCGCTCCTTGTTTTGTCCAACAGCCTCACCACTTTTAACATGCAGTAATCAATAGCCACGGAGAGGTCGCATAGCTTGGCCGAGTGCGCGCGTCTCGAAATCGCGTAGGGTTTCATCGCCCTCGAGGGTTCGAATCCCTCCCTCTCCGCCTGTAGCAGATCTTAAGAATTAACATAACATGGAGAGGTCGCATAGCTTGGCCTAGTGCGCGCGCCTGGAGAGCGCGTATCCCCTTGGGGATCGAGGGTTCGAATCCCTCCCTCTCCGTTACATCACAAGATCTCCGCCTGACTTAAATCGGGCGGAGATTTTTGTTTTCCCAGCGCTCTCTGTCGGCGTTTACGCTCTTGCGATAGGGGCCGACTGATGTCCAATACTTCGTTCGTAACTTTGACAATTCGGGCGGGGGTGGTTACTATGACGATGGTCGTGCTAGATGGGGAGCTAGCGGTGCCCTGCACCCGCAATCCGCTATAGCGGGATTGAATTCCTCCCCGAGGATTGGCACGACTTCCGTGTCAGCACTGACAGTGTCACGACGTGGGTCTTGTGCGGCGTGAGCCTGTGAACCGGGTCAGGACCGGAAGGTAGCAGCCCTAAGCAGTCACTCATGGGTGCCACGAGGTTGCCTGCGTTGGACTATCGGCCAGCGGCGGAAGTGGTAGTGATTCGACGGGAGGTGCACGACCAGTTCTTATCAGGCCCCGGATGTTCGAAATGATATCCGGGGTCTTTTCAATAGGAGAGCATCATGCCACCATCAGAAATGCTTGAGCGTTACCATGATTTGTTCGAGAAAAAAGTGCTGGCTGGTCTTGTGACTTTGATGCCGGATGGCAGCCCGCAAGTGACGCCGATGTGGTTTGAGTTCGACGGAGCGGATTTTATCGTGAATGGAGCCAGGGGTAAGGTTAAAGACCGTAACATGCGCCGTGACCCTCGCGTGGCGATACTGGTTATTGACCCTGACAATGCCTACCGCTATGTGCAGATTCGAGGACGGGTGGTGGAGATAAGCGAGGACAAGGCGGATGCAAGCATCGATCGGCTTGCCCGATAAGTATCTCGGTTTGGATGCGTACCCTGATCGTAAGCAGGGCGAGGTGCGGGTGATGTACCGGATCTCTCCTGAACATGTTTCGGGGATGGGATAGTGAGCGAGTTTGCATCAACACCCTTTTTACCGCTTTCTTGCCTCTTGGTTTACAATGTTTTCTGTTATCCATCTTTGCTAGAATCAACTTAGTTGTCATAAAATCTGAGGTAAACCCTATGAAAATGAGCCATCTCTTTGCCCAAACCTTGCGCGAAGCGCCAGCCGATGCTGAACTGATCAGCCACCAACTTTTGCTGCGCGCCGGATTCGTCCGCCAGCTTGGTGCGGGCATATTCAGCGCTCTGCCTCTTGCGCAGACGTTCGCTCACCAAAATCGAAGATATCATTCGTGAGGAGATTAACGCCATTGGCGGCCAGGAAATGACCATGCCGGTGGTGCATCCCGCCGATATCTGGAAGGAGACCGGGCGCTGGTATAAAGTCGGCTCAGAGATGGGTCGGTTCCAGGATGCAAGTGGTCGGGATATGGTGCTGGCCATGACCCATGAAGAGGTTGTGACTGATTTGGTGCGCAATATCATCCATTCTTATCGCCAGTTGCCCGCCCTGATCTATCATATCCAGACAAAATGGCGGGATGAGCCGAGGTCTCGTGGCGGTCTAATCCGGGTGCGCGAGTTCACGATGAAGGATAGCTACAGCCTTGATACCGACTGGGAAGGGCTGGACAAACAATACTGGGCGCATTATCAGGCCTATTTCAATATCTTCAACCGCTGTGCGCTGCCCACCATTGCCGTCGAAGCAGATGTGGGCATGATGGGCGGCAAGCTGGCGCATGAGTACATGTATCTCTCTCCGATTGGTGAGGATACGTTGGTGCTGTGCGACACCTGCGGCTACACCGCCAATCGCCAGATCGCCGTATTCCAGAAGGCGGCGACTGTCGAAGATGAGGAAATGCTGCCGCTGGACAAAGTCGCTACGCCTGGCACCGCCACCATCGCCGATCTCGCAGGATTCCTCGGCGTTCCTGAATCACAGACAGCCAAAGCGGTGTTCATGGTCGCCACCATCACCGAAGGGCAGGAGGATGTAGAGCGGTTTGTGTTTGCCGTGGTGCGGGGCGATATGGATATGAATGAGACCAAGCTGACCAATGCGATTTCCGCCAAGGCGCTGCGCCCGGCCGTGGAGGAGGAGATCCGGGCGGTTGGCGCTTCGCCCGGATATGGTTCGCCGGTCGGAATCAAACGAGATGGCGTTATCCTCGTGGTTGATGATCTCATTCCGGCCTTGCCCAATTTGGTGGCTGGGGCCAATGATGATGGTTATCATTTCCTGAATGTAAATTATGGGCGGGAGTACACCGCCGACATCGTTGCCGACATCGTTGCTGTTACGGATGGATATGCCTGTTCAGAATGTGGTGCACCATTGCGAACCTCGCGTGGCGTTGAAGTCGGCAATATCTTTAAGCTGGGAACCCGTTATAGCGCCGCAATGGATGCAACCTATCAGGACAAAGATGGCAAAAACAAGCCGGTGATCATGGGTTCCTACGGCATTGGCAGCGGTCGTCTTTTGGCTTGCGTTGCTGAGGAATACAACGATGATTACGGTTTGATCTGGCCGATTTCGATAGCGCCCTACCATGTCCACATCGTGGCCCTCAGAGGCGGCTTTGACGAGGCGGAGCGTTTGTATGGTGAATTGACGGCCGCTGGCGTCGAAGTCCTGTATGATGACCGCCCCGAGCCCAGTCCCGGTGAGAAATTCAATGATGCTGATCTGATGGGCATGCCCCTGCGCATCACCGTTGGCGGCCGGTCATTAAAGAACGGTGGTGTTGAGTTCAAACGTCGATCGGAGAAGACACAAGATCTGGTGCCGTTAGAGGATGTTCTCACTCGTGTCCAGGATGAGATCGTTGCCATGTACGAGGAAATTGCCGCTGGGGTCGTGAACGTGCCGTTACCCGAGCATATCAGTAGCTGAGTCAAACAACCGGATTACTGCTTTCAGGCGACTCTTGTAGAAATGGAGACAGAGTTCGATCGATGACAACGACAGAAAATACAACCACCGAATTTCATCCTCGTCTGGCCCGAGAACTAAAAACCATCGAGGCAATGATTGGCATCTACTGTCAAAGGCAGCATAGTACAAAAAACGGGCTGTGTCCGTCTTGTCAGGAAATTCTTGAGTACGCTACGGTCCGACTTGAAAAATGTCCATTCCAACAAGAAAAACCCACCTGCGCCAATTGCACGGTCCATTGCTACCGCTCGGATATGCGAGAACGTGTCCGTGACATCATGCGATATTCAGGACCGCACATGTCATATCGCCATCCGATCCTGGCATTTATGCACCTTGTAGTCGATGATCGGCGCGAAGCGCCAACGCTACCAAAGCGCAATGGCAAAATGCCGCCAGACGGAAATGGATGAGGTTGCAAAAGATAGACGTTTAACATAATATATTTGGTGATTACTTCATCAGGAGAGTACAGATGTCTCAAATCACCTATGTTGTCAAACGCAGCGGAGCGGTTGTTCCCTTTAATCCCGACCGTATAGTCAATGCAATCTATCGGGCTGCCGTGGCGGTTGGTGGGCGAGACCGTGAGCGGGCTGAGTGGCTTGCAGGGGAAGTGGTTCGGCGGTTGGAGTTGGGTTGTCCCGCTGGACATAATCCCACCATCGAAGAAATTCAGGACATGGTGGAGAAAGTCCTGATCGAAAACGGACATGCTTCGGTCGCCAAGGCTTACATCCTGTATCGAGATGATCGCAGCCGCAGACGTGAAAAGCAAGTCAAACATGCCACGCGTGCTGCCGATAATATTCCCTGGGCCAAGATCTGGCGCGTGCTGGATTGGGCCGCCACGAATAATCTACATACAGTCTATGACCTGAACGATGCGATCGACCGGGGCGAATTCGCCAACATTGTTCAGAAATCAGAAGAGGCATACGAAAGAGATGTGGATATCGCTGCCGAGATGATCGAGCAGCGGCGGGATACAATCCGGATGGTCTTGGTGACTGGGCCTTCATCATCCGGTAAGACGACGACGACCACCAAGCTCGAACAGCGACTCAGCCGTCGGGGACTGCGTTTTGTGACGCTGAATGTAGACAATTATTTCTTCGACTTGGAAATGCATCCCAAAGATGAATTTGGCGACTACGATTTCGAAACGCCCCAGGCGCTGGATATCGCCCTCATCAACCAGCACCTTAGCCGTCTTGCCGATGGCGAGGAAGTGTTAATTCCGTTTTACGATTTCAAGACAGGTAATCGGCGCCTTGAACAAACGCCAGTGCGTCTGGATCAAGGTGAGATTTTGCTGATTGACAGCCTGCATGGCCTCTACCCGCCCCTGAGCGCCGCCATCCCTGACGAGCGCAAGTTTCGACTCTATTTGGAGCCCTTGTTGCAGATGAAAGGTCCCGATGGTCGCTATATCCGTTGGACGGACATGCGTCTCATCCGGCGAATGCTGCGGGACGCCACCCATCGTGCCTACGATCCAAGGCAGACCTTGTTGCATTGGCACTATGTTCGAGCGAGCGAGATGCGGAATATCATTCCTTATCACAGCACTGCAGATTATATTATCAACAGCGCCATGCCCTACGAATTAGCGCTTTACAGGGCGAGCGTGTTCGATTGGTTTGTGCAATTTGAGGGGGATTACGCTGGCGATCCTTTGCGGAAGGACGCCCATGAACGGGCTGAGCGGGTGAAAAACCTGCTCCAGGCCATTGTTCCTGTGTCCGACGATTCTCCTGTCCCCCCCGACTCTGTGCTGCGGGAGTTTATTGGTGGAAGCAGTCTGACCTATTGAAGTTTCGGTGAGTGCGGTTGATCCGCCGTTGCGGCTGTGCGGGGTAGGGTGGGGCTACGGATAACTTGCTGTGATGGGCGCAGAGCACGAAAAATGCCCCGAACGGGTCATGGAAACGGCAGAGCGAGTCCGCTATACTCGGCATCATCAATCGATTTTCGTGTCGAAAGACACTCTCTGTCAATGAAATACATTATGGAGGAACGTTCTTATGAAGAGTAGAATTATTCGCATCCTGGCAATACCAACACTGGCTTTTGTGTTAATCGGTCTTTTTGGCCACAACGTATTTGCTCAGGGGGCAGATGAACCTGGTCTGGCGGAACTTGGCAACGCCGTGAACATGATCTGGGTGCTTTTGGCCGCTTTCCTGGTCTTCTTCATGCAAGCAGGCTTTGCAATGGTCGAAAGCGGTTTCAGCCGTGCAAAAAACGCTGCAAACTTGCTGATGAAGAACCTGATGGATTTCGCAGTCGGATCCCTTCTCTTCTTTGCCGTTGGATTCGGCATCATGTTTGGAACAGATGCCGGGGGCTTTATCGGCACGGACAATTTCTTTCTGTCTGGCATGAGCCTGACGACCGAAAGTGGTTTTGATTGGGCTTTCTTCTTGTTCCAAACTGTTTTCGCCGCTGCCGCTGCCACAATTGTATCTGGTGCGGTAGCAGAGCGCCTCAAGTTTTCCGCCTATCTGGTCTACACTGTACTTATCACGGCCATTATTTATCCGATTTCCGGTCATTGGGTGTGGGGCGGTGGGTGGCTATCCAATCTGGGCTTTATCGACTTCGCTGGGTCTACGGTCGTTCACAGTGTTGGCGGCTGGGCGGCTCTGGCTGGAGCTATCGTGCTGGGTCCACGCATTGGCAAGTTTAACAAAGATGGTTCAAGCAATGTCATCCCTGGGCACAGCCTGACTCTGGCCGCTCTGGGTGTATTTATTCTTTGGTTTGGCTGGTTCGGCTTCAATCCAGGCAGCACGGTCAGTGGTCTTAATGCCGGGAACGGCTACATTGCCGTCACCACGAATTTGGCGGCAGCGAGCGGTGCGGTTTCTGCACTCGTAATCTATTGGATCGTTTCCAAGCGTCCTTCGACGGAGATTGCCCTCAATGGGGCCCTTGCTGGGCTGGTTGCGATAACGGCTGGCTGCGCCAGTGTTGCGCCCACAGGCGCTATTGCCATCGGCTTCATCGCTGGCGGCGTGTTGATTTTCGGCATGTGGTTTATCGAGCGAGTGCTGAAGGTGGATGACCCGGTTGGCGCTGTGGCCGTGCATGGTTTCAATGGCGCCTGGGGGACTTTGGCGGTTGGCCTTTTTGCCGCCCCGGCCGCCGGTCTTCTCACCGACATGGGTGGTACTGCCGGTCTGTTTTATGGCGGCGGACTTGGTCAGCTTGGAGTTCAGTTTGTTGGCGTGCTGACTGTCGGCTTATGGGCGTTTGTTGGTGGCTATGTGGTATTCAAGATCAGCGACATGGTTTTCGGCATTCGCATTACGCCCAAGGAAGAATTGGAAGGGCTTGATATCTCCGAGCATGGGACCACCAGCTATCCTGAATTTGGCTCCACTGTGAACACCAAACCCGGAAAACGACTGATGCCCGAATCGACATCGTAGACTCGACCTATCGAGGACAGACGCCGGGAGGAACTGTGGCTAACGTCAACGCCCAACTTCCGGCGTCTGTCTGAAATGACATTAAGAGACTTTTTCACCGCTAGTTGGAGAAACATCCATGAAGCTTTCTATTTTCAAACAGGATGCACGTTCATCCAAGACCACGCCGTATGTAATGACGGTGTCGATGAAAGATGAAATCATCCCACCCGAGAACAACTTTCATGTACCGATCTACCGAGAAGATGACCCCGATGGTGGGGAATCAAGCTAT
The DNA here is from genome assembly GCA_963700615.1 of uncultured Chloroflexia bacterium. Classification (GTDB taxonomy): domain Bacteria; phylum Chloroflexota; class Anaerolineae; order J102; family J102; genus DUEF01. The sequence goes on from CAVOYG010000012.1 coordinate 7,380, forward strand.
GAGGTCGAGATATGCGGTTTCAAGTTGGGAGCAGCAACTCCTGACGAGTTAGTGGCGCCGGCTGCAAAATTGCTGGATGGTTTGATCAACATGGCCAGGCTCCCCACCTACGTTTTTGTCGCCAGTGAATCCTTGTTCATCTATCCGGTCTACACGATTGGAGACGAGGTCATGGCCACCACGCCCGGAGGTCCGGTATTCAGGCATGTAGAGCTGGCCGAGGTGCGCAGCTATCTCGCCGATTATCTTCACATCATGGAGGAACTGGGGACACCCGGGCAAACGGAAACCCTGCATGTACGTGGCGTACATCGGGACACCCTTGCGTTAATGCGGCCAATCTATTATCTTAAAAAACGAGTTCTGGGCGAGGTTGACTTCTGGGCGCCCGTGTTCAGGTCGGAGGATGGCAGAACAATCTACACTTATGCCGCCAGCGCAAAACGAGAAGTCCCCATAGACACCGGCCACGAGGTTTTGGACCTTCAATTGCTGGTGTCTGAGGCATTGATGGCGGATGGTCGCCTGAACAACCTCTATGACCTTCGATCAGACAGACTGTTCCCGCAGGAGGCGCAGCATTTGCTGGAGACGCTGACGTTACAGCCCTACGAGTTGAGATTCAAATCAAATGGAAACAAAGTGGCCACGACTGTCCCGCTCTACCGCAATGGGAAAGCCTATCTTGCAGCAGAATACAGAAAAATGGAGGATCGATACAACATCATTATCGGCAGCGATCCTCATGATTTGATGGAGCGCGTGTCTCTTGATCTTGATCGGCGTGGCCGAATCAGTTCATCCCAGGATGTGGAACTTGTGGAAATCGTCTGATTTTGGCCTGAACATGGGAGCAATATGACCCATTTGGGTACTATCCAGGCGCATTTGAAGTCGATATACTTGCCTGTATGACCTGTCTGGGTAGGTTGCATGCTACTCAGTCCTCGAGAAAATGATGAAGGACACATTCCGCTTTTCACTTCGTATCAGAAAATTCATTTAAGGAGATTGATAACCAATGAAAACACCCAAAGATGTCATGAAAATGATCAAGGATAAGGATCTCAAGATGGTGGATGTCAAATTCACCGACCTGTTCGGTCAGTGGCAGCATTTCTCGATGCCCGTGGAAGACTTCGACGCCGAAACCGCATTTGAGGAAGGCATGGGCTTTGATGGCTCATCCATCCGGGGCTTCCAGAGCATCGAAGCCAGCGATATGATCCTGCTGGCCGACCCGAGCACCGCTATCGTCGATCCGATTCTGGAAATGCCGACCCTGAGCCTGATCTGCGATATCTACGATCCGATCACGCGCGAACCCTACAGCCGTGATCCCCGCTATGTGGCCAAGAAAGCCGTCAAGTATCTGGAGAGCCTGGGCATCGCTGACACCGCTTATTTCGGCCCCGAAGCCGAGTTCTTTGTCTTCGACCAGATCATGTACTCCGCCGGTGAGTATTCCGCCGCCTATCAGATCGATAGCATCGAAGGCCCGTGGAACAACGAGATCTTTGGCTTCGGCCACTCGGTGCCGCACAAACGAGGCTATTTCCCTGTCCCACCGCTCGATTCCCTGCAGGATTTGCGCTCGACCATGGTGCGTACACTGATCGATGCTGGCGTCGACGTCGAACTGCATCATCACGAGGTTGGCACCGCCGGCCAGTGTGAGATCGACATGAAATACGGGCCACTGGTTGAAATGGCCGACATGACCCAGATCTACAAATATGTCGTCAAGAACGTGGGCAAGGCGCATGGCAAGACCGTCACCTTCATGCCCAAGCCCATCTTCGCCGACAACGGCTCTGGCATGCACACGCATCAGAGCCTGTGGAAAGATGGCGAACCGCTCTTCGCTGGCGACGAATATGCCGGACTCAGCCAGATGGCGTTGTGGTACATCGGCGGCATCCTCAAGCACATCAATGCCCTGCTTGGCCATTGTGGCGCCCACCACCAACTCCTATCGCCGCCTGGTTCCCGGCTACGAAGCCCCGGTCGTGATCGCCTACTCCGCTCGCAACCGCTCCGCCGCCTGCCGCATTCCCATGTACTCGCAGTCACCCAAAGCCAAGCGCATCGAATTCCGCTGCCCCGATCCCACCGCCAATCCCTACCTGGCTTTCGCCGCCATGCTCATGGCTGGTCTCGACGGCATCAAGAACCAGATCGATCCCGGCGAGCCAGCCGAGATCGATCTGTTTGAAGAAGAGAACATCGACAAGGTGCAGATGACCGTTGGCAAGCTCAACGAAGCTCTCGATGCCCTGGAAGCCGACAACGACTTCCTGCTGGAAGGCGGCGTCTTCACCCCCGATCTGCTCGAAGCCTTCATCGAGTACAAACGAGCGGAAGAAGTTGGCCCCGTCAGCCTGCGCCCGCATCCGTACGAATTCGTTCTCTACTACAACAGCTAACAATCCGACCGTAGTAGGCGATTTCTCGCCGTCGCCATTCAGAACGGTGCTAAAGCGCCTACTACGAATCCACTTTGCCCCGCACGTAGCATCCGCTCGGCGGGGCATTGCTTTATCTCTGAGGTGAGCTTGGTATAATACCTGCAAATGCCTTCTCAACTTCAAGCATCTCATGATTAATGACTCCACACGTTTCTTCGACGCTTTAGCACGTCTCAATGAGATCGGTTCAGCGATCAACAATATCAGTACTGGTGATGATATCAGTATCGATGAAACGCTTCAGTTGATCGTCGACAGCGCCACCGAGGTTTCGCCCGGAGCATCGGCGATGCTTTACACGTATGATGCGAAGCATCGCCTCTTTGACACCCGGTCTCGTGTTTGGTCGGGAGACCTGGGCGCGCCCGTACCTGGCGATGAACCTCGTGCTCAAGGCCTTGGCAGTCTGGCGGTCACGCAAAAGCGACGGATTCTGTCATACGAAGAGTCGTCACTGCGTATCAATGAGGCCAAAGCGCTGGCAGGTGCGCAAATGGTGGGGTGTTTTCCCCTGGTCGTGGCTGAACAACCGGTGGGCGTGTTATATGTCTATCTACATCAAAAGCGACATTTCGATGAACTGGAATTGCTGCTGCTTGAGAATTTCGTCAACCAGGCGGCTATGGCGGTGCATCGGGCCAGGGCACTGACGGACGTGAGGCGTGATCTGGAACGGAAGGAAGATGAACTCGCCCGTTTGCGTCGAGCCGACCTTCTGATCTCTTCCCGCCTGCGTCTGGAGGAGACGCTTGAAGCGATCCTGCAAATGGCGCTGGAAGTGACTGGTGCGCGTTATGGAATTTTTCGATTGCTGGAGCGAGAGAGCGGGATGTTGGTGACCAGAGCCTGGGCGGGTGAAGACCTGGGCCGGCCAGCCGTGGAAGCCCTGCCTGCCAACACCACCAACATCACCGGTTGGGTGGCCACAACCCGCCAGCCCCTGGTGATTGCTGATGTGCAGCAGTTGCCCTGGCGACGTCTGTATTATCCTCTTGATCACGATCTCGCCATGCGCTCCGAACTGGTTGTGCCCTTGCTGGGTGCTGGTGGTCGTTTAGAGGGCGTCATCAACCTGGAAAGTCTGAGCGTGGGCGCTTTTACTGAGGAGGATAGCCTGCTGCTGCAATCCCTTGCCACGCAGGCGGTCATCGCCATCCAGGAAGTCCGCTTGTTGGACGCCTTGCAGGAGTTATCCGAACGGCTTTTAAGTGATCCGCTACAGCAGGTCTTTGATCGCCTGACTGATCTGACCAGTGATCTTCTGGATGCACCGGTGAGCGCTCTCTGGATCGTGAAAGGGCGATGAGTTGGTGCTGCAATCAGAGCATGGGGCTGCAGGAACGAGCGCAGCGGGTGTCCGTGAACGGTAGCCTGACAGGGGCGGCAGTCATGGAAAATCGACTGGTCCATGTAACTGATGTTCGGACTGATCCTCGATTTGCGAACCCCGAATTAGCGCATCGGCAGGGCTGGACCAGTGCACTGATCGCACCCGTTTGGGCCGATGAGTCCGGTAAGCCCCTAGGGGCGTTGAGTGTGTATGGACTTGAACCGAAGGAGGAGAGATTGCTGGCGTCTGATTGGGACAAGAAGGTGCTCACCTTCCTTGCTCATCATGCAGCGCTGGCTGTGCAGAATGTAGAACGTCAGGAAGCGCTGCAGCGCGCGCAGGAGCAGCAGGCGGCTACCGAGACTTTTGCGGCTGTGGGCGATATCGCCGCCAATTTGTTGCATCGTTTGAACAACAAGATCGGAACCATCCCGGTAAGGGTGGAGGGGATTCAGGACAAGAGTCAGGCAGCCCTGCAATCGGACGCTTATCTCGCTGCCAATCTGGCCGAGATCGAGCGCAGTGCGGTGGAGGCGATGGAGTCGCTGCGGGACAGCTTGTTCTATCTGCGTCCCATCCATCTGGCATCGTTGGATGTGGATTCTGTTCTAGCGCAGGCTCGAAGCAGTGTCGAGGTTCCGTCCGATGTGCAAATCTCGACCGTTGGCCTGGAGAATCTGCCGCTGGTGACAGCTGGCAGAAGACGACTGGCGTTGGTTTTCGTTAATTTGTTAGAGAACGCTATCGCCGTGATGCAGGGACAGGGCGAGATTGTTGTGCGGGGTGAACACAGAGATGGCTGGGTGGAGATCAAAGTCAGTGACAGCGGGCCAGGCATTTCCCCGGAGCTGCATGACCGCATTTTTGAGTTCAATTACTCAGGCGCTGCCAGTTCGTCGGGCAAGTTGGGGTTTGGGCTGTGGTGGGTGCGCACGATCATGGCCCGATTCGGCGGCTCCATCGAACTGCTGCCAGACAGTGAAAACGGCGCTACCTTTCTTTTGCGATTGCCGGCAGTGGAGGCAGCATGAACGGCGAATTTCAAGCCTTGCGCGCCTTGATCGTCGAAGATGATCGATCCTGGCAGTCGATTCTGGTCGAGTTGTTGCAGGATGCAGGGCTGGTTGTCGATGTGACCAACAGTTATGCGACGGCAGCGACTGCATTACGAGCGGCTCCGCATCGAGTGGCTGTCGTGGATTTGTCGCTTGGCGGCGTCGATCACCACAATCAGGATGGTTTGCGTGTGCTGGAAGCGTTGCACAAGCATGATCCCGGCTGTATCGGCGGTGCTGCTGACCGGTTTCGCCACCGTGGAGATCGCTGTGAGTGCAATGAAGGATTACAGTGCCTACACATCATTGCGGAAAGAGACATTTCGTCGCTCTCAGTTTCGGACGTTGTTACAAGAGATATTGACCGGGGCCGGAGCGCAGGAATTTGGGATGAGCGAACATGGTCGGGGTGATGTAGATGGCGGGAGTACTTCAGCCTCCAACGGCGCACAGGTGCTGGTTGTGGAGGATGATGCCGGATGGCAGGCAATTTACCTCGAACTCCTGTCTGACGCCGGACACCAAGCGCAACTTTGCCGAAGTTATGGCGAAGCCATCGGTCTCTTCAAACGCAGGACGTTCGCTCTGGCTGTGGTGGATTTGTCGCTATCAAGTTCTTCGACTCCGATGGGCAATGATGATGGCCTGCGTGTGTTGGAAGCGTGTCATTCCTCCGGGATACCTGCCATCGTGATCAGTGGCATGGCAACGCTCAAGGATGCCGAGCGCGTCTACGAAGAATATGGCGCTTTTGCCTTCATCGAAAAACAGACGTTTTCACGACAGGCATTTCGCCAGACGGTCGAGGATGCACTCGATCAAGCAACCACTGAGTCGCCGCTGGATCAGCTCACCGACCGAGAGCGGGAAGTGTTTGATTTGCTCGCCCAGGGTTTGACCAACAAACAGATTGCTGAACACCTGGTGATTTCGCCAAACACTGTCAAGCGACACCTCAAGGCGATATTCGCCAAATTGGAAGTGAATACGAGGGCGGCTGCGGTGTCGAAAGGGGCAAGCAACAGGGTATAGGGGCGTTGGCGTCAACGAATCGGCGATGCTACAATATCGTCACTGGAGGACAATGAACGATGAAAGAACTACTGATTATGCGTCATGCCAAATCATCGTGGGATCTACCATACAGCACCGATTTTGACAGACCACTCAGCAAACGAGGACAAAAGGCAGCCCCCAGGATGGGTGAGTTTCTGGCTGAACGTGATCTGTTACCCGACCTGATTGTGTCATCTCCTGCTGCACGTGCGAAAGAGACCGCCGAGTTGTTCATTGAGGCGGCGGATTATGACGGAGAGATCGAATTCGAGTCGGGCATCTATCACGCTTATGCCGACGATCTCGTTACTGTTGTGCAATCCTTGCCAGATGAGATGGATCGAGTGATGCTGGTTGGTCACAATCCAGGTTTCGAGACACTGGTGGAGCAGTTGTGTGGTGGAGCAGTTCGCATGCCGACGGCAGCTATCGCTTATATTTGGTTGAGCGCCGCAAGCTGGAGGGAGGTCGAGGCCGGGACCGGCGAACTGCAATGGCTGGTGACGCCCAAGCTGCTGGAGAGTTGAGGACTTCTGGTTGCTGGAGCGACTTGGCGCTCGCATTCCCTTCCGTTTACAATGCCTGCATGAATGCTCCTATCCTCGATTGGGTGAGTGCCGCCCATCAAACCTTAACCTGGCGTGAGCTTGGCAAGACCGTTGTCTTTACAAACGGACATTTCGATCTGGTCCACATTGGGCATGTCCGCTATTTGCAGGCGGCTCGCGCACTCGGTGACTATCTTGTCGTGGGACTGAATTCAGATAACAGCACCCGCTTGCGCAAAGGGCCGGGACGCCCGATTGTGCCACAGGAGGAACGGGCAGCGTTGCTGGCGGCATTGCGCTGCGTCGATGCTGTTGTTATCTTCGACAGTGAAGATTGCATCGACCTGGTTGCCGCCCTCCGACCCGATGTATACGTGAAAGGCTCTGACTGGAACCGACCCGATGGTCCACGGCCGCCGGAAGCTGCGATTGTTGCAAAATACAATGGCCGGGTCGAATACGTGGAACTGATGCCGGGACGTTCCACCTCGGCGATGATTCAATCGATTCAAGAACTTCCCGCCAGGGTTGATTAGCGGCTACGGCCATGAGTGAGGTGGTGGAAGAAACGGTCGAGCAACCAGGTGCGGTCGCTCGCAATGCTGCTATTCTCAGCGCAGCAAGCATCTTCAGCAGAGTGCTGGGCATGGTGCGGGAGATCATCATCCCCCATTATTTCGGGGCAACGGGCATGGTGTCGGCATTCCGGCTGTCCGAGTTTGTTGTGCGGACGCTCTACGATTTGTTGGTGGGGGGGATGTTGTCGGCGGCGCTGGTGCCGGTGCTTAGCGATTACCGGCGACCGGAACGGCGGGCTGAATTCGCCCAGATTGCCAGCATCATCTTCACAGCTATATCGCTCATTGCTGCCGTGGTTGTCCTGGGCCTGGAAGTTTTTGCATGGCCAATCATTCATCTCATCGGCGGCGATTTGTCGCCCGAATACCTGGAAGTTGCCGTGAATCTGATGCGGCTGACAGCGCCAGCGGTGTGGGTGTTCACCAGTTCCGGCGTTCTGGCTGCCATCCTGTTCGCACGAGAGAAGTTCACGCTGGTGGCACTGGGCGATGCGCTCTATAATTTCGGCGTCATCATCATCGTGCCGCTGTTTTATCGGCAACTGGGCATTTATTCCCTCGCCGTCGGCATCATCCTGGGCAGCCTGATCCAGTTAGCCTTCCGCCTGCCGGAACTGCGGGGCGTGGGGCTGCGGCTTAACTTCAATCTCCGACATCCTGTTCTGCGGCGCGTGTGGCATCTTTATCTCCCGATTATGGTTGCGATCCTTGTCGGCATGATTCAGGGCGGCATCGATCGGCGACTGGCCACGAGTACGGGTGACGTAAGCCTCGCCTACATGGGCACGGCGACGACTTTCTACCAGTTTCCGCATGGCCTGGTGGCGGTGGCGATTTCCATGGCAGCCTTGCCCAGCCTGTCTCGTCTTGCGGCTTCCAGAGATTGGTCGAGCTACCGACGGATCCTGGGTTCAAGCCTGCGGATGGTGTTGGTGCTGGTGGTTCCGGCCACGGTCGGGTTGTGGATTCTGGCGGAGCCAGCCGTCCGTTTACTGGCCGAACATGGCGCTTTCACCCCGGAAGACACCTATTGGACCTACCTGGCCTTGCGTTATTATCTTTTTGGCTTGATCGCTGCCAGCATCGATTGGCCCCTCAATTTCTCATTCTACGCCCGTAGTGACAGCAAGAGCCCGGCCATTGTCGGCATCCTGTCCGTTTTCGTGTATCTTGCAGTTGCACTTACCCTGATTGACCGACTTGGTTTCCTGGCGCTGGCCTTGGGCGATGCGGCCAAACACACCGCCCACGCCTTGATGATGTCGTTTTTGTTGTGGCGATGGGGAGGCAGGCTGGATCAGGGCGTGCTGCGCACCCTCTTGCAAACGTTCCTGGCTGCCGGGATCATGGGGATATTTGTGTACTTCTCGGCCAATTACCTGCTGGCCGAGCTAGGCACGGTCGGTCTGGGACCCCGCCTGTTGGTGTTGCTCATTCCCGGTGCGATTGGCGCAATTGTCTACTATTTGCTGCTTCGACTTATGAAAATCCCGGAGATCGAACGGTTCGACGGGCTGATGCGGCGGGTTGTACGACGCTAATCATCACACCAGCGCCCGACCACCATCCATGAAATAGACCGCACCGGTGGCGAAGTCCATTTCGATCAGGAAAACAACCGTCCTGGCGACATCTTCCGGCGAACCGACGCGCTTCAGCAGCGAGTTTTCCTCGGCCCACTGACGCTTGGAATCAGGCGCATTGGGCGGGAGCAGCACCGTGCCGGGGGCGATGGCATTGACACGGATGCTCGGGGCCAGTTCAGCCGCCATCACTTTGGTTAGCGCCACCAGACCCGGCCTTGCTGGCGGCATGATGGGCGTAGTTTACCCAGGTCTGGAAGGCAGATAGATCGGTGATGTTGATGATCACGCCTTCGCCCTGCGCCAGCATGTGCGGGGCCGCCGCCTGGCTGCACAGGAATGGCCCGGTCAGGTTGACATCGATGGCCGTGCGCCAGGCCTCGTAACTGATTTCGGCAAAGGGTGCTGACAGCCACACGGAGGCATTGTTGATCAGCACATCCACCCGACCAAAATGCTCGATGACTTGTTCCACCACTTGCTGCGGCTGTGCCGGATCGAGCACGTTCAGGGGCAGGGCCAGCGCTTGTACGCCCAGCGTCTCGATTTCGGCCAGCGTTTGTTGCCAGGGCTCGCTGTCATCCAGATAAGTGAATGCGATGTTTGCGCCGTGCTCGGCCAGGGTCAGGGCGATCACCCGCCCCACGCGTTGCGCTGCGCCGGTGATGAGGATGGTGCGGTCGTTGAGGTTCATGGCGATTAACTGGGGAGAAAATGTGGCGGTGAATTGGTTCGTAAGATGGTGCGTATTGCGTGTTCCGTTCGGTTTTCGACTTCCGACCTCTGACCTCTGCCTTCAGATTCCCGCCCGGCGCATCAACGCCCCCGCCGCTTCCCTGCATTCCTCCAGCAGCGCCAACTCGTCCAGCATCGTCACCCGCCCGGCGTCGAGCAGAACGTTGCCATCGACGATGACGGTGTGGACATCGGGGCCATTGCAGTTGTAGACGAGGGCGCTGTCAGGGCGATGCACGGGCATGATGTGCGGTTTGTTGAGATCAACGAGTGTGATGTCGGCTTTATAGCCGGGAGCAAGCTGGCCGATGTCGGGGCGGTTCATGATGCGGGCGCCGGCAGTCGTCGCCATGCGCAGGATGTCTGAGGGAACGAGGGCGGTGGGGTCGCCGCTGCCCACCTTCGCCAGCAGGATGGCCGTTTTCATGGTCTCCAGCAGATCTTGCGAGTTGTGCGAGGCGGAGCCGTCTGTGCCCAGGGCCACGGGGATGTCCTGTCGCAGAATGGCGGGGATGGGGGCGATGCCGGAAGCCAGGTACATGTTGCTGGTCGGGCAATGCACCACGGTCGAGCCAGATTCAGCCATCAGATCGATCTCAGCTTCGCTGACATGGACGCAATGCACCAATTGCACGTCAGGCCCCAACGCATCCAGCGAGGCCAGCCATTCGATGTGGCGCAGACCACTGCGCTCCTGCATCAGGTCGATCTCGTCCTGCGCTTCGGCAACATGAATGTGGGTGGGTGCGCCCCAGCTTCGGGCCAGCGCCACCGTGCGCTGCATCGTCTCATCCGAACAGCGCCAGGGAGCCATCGGCCCGTTCGAGATCGTGATCCGGCCAGCGCCTGCGCCCTGCCATTGGCGGTGCAGGCGCTCCAACTCGGCGATAATGGCATCGGGTTCTTCCGCTGATCCCCCTAAATCCACCCAGGAACGGGCAAGCTGGAAGCGCAGCCCCACAGCTTCGGCAGCTTCAAGCGTGGCGTCGGCAAAGGCGGGACCGGGCAATTTGTGATGTTGGTTGACCGCTGTCGCGCCGCATTTCAGATTTTCAACCAGGCCCAGCAGGCTGGCGAGGCGCATGTCTTCTGGTGTCATCGCCGCTTGCAGGGGCCACATCACCTGTTTCAGCCATGCAGCAGCGATTTGTCATCGCCCAGCCCTCGCATGAATGTCTGCGACAGATGGGTGTGGGCATTGACGAGGCCGGGCAGCACCGCCATGTGCGTGGCATCGATCACCCGATTGGCCCGTGCCCGAACTTCGGGGGGTGTTTCTCCGGCCCCGACCGCTTCGATCTGATCTCCGACCACCAGCATCCAACCCGGCCAGTGGATGTCGCCTGCCGGGTTCATGGTGAGGATGGCGGCGTTTTCGATGAGAATGCTAGACATCATTCCAACATCAACACGAAAGGTCGTTCGATCAATTGCTTCACTCGCTGCAAGAATCGCGCCGCCGGGCCGCCATCCACAATGCGGTGGTCGAAACTCAGACTCAGCGTCATCATCTGTCGCAAACCCACCTGCCCACCGACATCGACCGGTTTTGAAAGGATGCGGCCAACACCAAGAATGGCCGATTGCGGCTGATTGATAATGGGCGTGAAGGCGTCAATGTCGAACATGCCCAGGTTGGTGAGCGTGAAGGTGCCACCGCTGAGGTCGTCGGGTAAGCTTTCGCCAAGCAGCGCCCGTTGAATCAAGGCATCACCGACGTTTTGGATAGCGACGATATCGAGCTGGTCGGCATCCCGGATAACCGGAACAAGCAGACCTCGTTCGGTGTCCACAGCCAAAGCGATGTTGATGGCCTCGTAAATTCGGATTTCATCGTCGACCAGACAGGCATTTAGGGCGGGATGTTCGCGCAAAGCGCGGGCCACCAGCGCCACCAGCAGGGCGTTGTAAGATAATTTCGTCTCGCTATCTGCGCCGCCTGCCAACTCCTCATTGATCTGCTGTCGGGCTGCAACGAAGGCGGTGACGTCGGCCTCGGTGTGCAATGTCACGTGCGGGGCGGAAAAGGCGCTCTCGCTCATCCGCCGGGCGATGACGCCCCGTACACCAGAAACGGGATTGCGGCTGCTGTAGGTTGGGCGGTCGGGAACAGAAGGATAGTCCGGTGCAGTAGATAATGCTTGTCGTGCCGCTGCCAACACATCATCCCGACCAATACGACCACCCGGCCCGCTACCCTGAACTCCACCAAGATCGATGCCCAAATCCACAGCCAATTGCAGAGCAATCGGTGTCACCCTGTCACCCTGTCGCCCTGTCACTTTGTCACCAGGCGCTTCCTCCACATCCACCAACTGCACCCGCCCGTTTGGACCACGTCCGACCAGCGTGTCGATATCCACGCCGATTTCCCTGGCCCGCCTTTTGGCCGCAGGTGTGGCGATCTTGCTTGTGGAAGATGAAACTGTTGGGGCGATTGTCGGTGCGGTAGATGCAGCGACAGACTGGTTGCCGGTGCCCACGTCCAGGACCCTCGCTGTTTTGATGTCCGTAGTTAACAGCGCAACTGGCGTCCCGCAGGCCACCGTCGTCCCGATTTCGACCAGATGTTGCTCCAGCACGCCATTAGCGGGCGCTTCATACTCCATTGTCGCCTTTTCACTTTCAAACAGGAATAGAATCTCACCCTGGTGGACGCGCTGGCCTGGCTCGATGAGCCATTCGGTCAGCGTTCCTTCAGTCATCGTAAGCCCCAGTTTGGGCATGACAATGTTCATAGCATACTCCTGGCGTATTGTACGTTGCGTTTCCCGTCGATTTGCAATCAATCAGGCGAAACACGCAACACGAAACACGTTCTACATGTATTCGCTCAAATCAATCATCGGATAACTGACTCGCTCGCCATATTCCCGACGCTCTCGTTTGTAGGTGGCATCGATGCCCAGTTTAGCGCCAACGCCACGCTCTTTTGCCACGGGATCCATTTCGTGGCCCTGTGCGTCTGGCACGATAAAGATGTCTTGCGTCCAGTCCACCCGGTTGGTCAGCGCCCAGAGGATTTCGCCGGGGTCGTAAATGTCGATATCCTCATCCACCACGATCACGTTGCGGATGTTGATGTGGGCGGTCATGGCCGCCATCGCCAGGTTTTTGGGCTGGCCGGGATTGTCACGCTTGATCTGGATGATGGCGAAGAATCCGTTGGCGTAAGGTGGGATGTGGACATTGGCGGTCGGGTTCAGGTGGCGGACGAAGCGGCGCAGCAGCGGTTCTCGGGGCAGCACGTTGCCGATGTAGATGTGCTCGTACCAGCCAGGGATGATCGTCTGGAAGATGGGTTCGTCTCGCCAGCAAATGGCCGTGACCTCGAACGTAGGGCTGGGCCATAGTTCGCCGTGATAGCCGTGGAACTCGGCCAGCGGGCCTTCCGGTTGGCGCTGCGCCGGATGCACCAACCCTTCGATCACGATTTCAGCTTCCCACCGGGATATTGACATCGACTGTGACGCCACGGGTCACTTCAACCCCTGCGCCCCGGATCGCTCCGGCGATCTCCAGCTCATCGGCATCGGTCTTGACCCCGGCGGCGATCATGATGGCCGGGTCCAGGCCAATGGCGATAGCGACGGGGAAAGGCGCATCCGGATCGGGACGGCTGGCCATGAACTCGCCCACGTGCCGCCATTCGTTGACATTGAATCCAAACTAAACGAGGCCCCATGCGCAGCATGCGGTTGTAGGAGAGATTGCCCCGCCCTGTCACCGGGTCCTTGCTGACAATCACGCCGCCGGTGATGAATGCGCCGCCATCGCCTCGAGAATGGACGGGAAGGGGCAGCAGGTCGATGTTGACATCGTCGCCTGTCAACACGTTAGCCTGCCAGGGGGCGGCATCCACCTGCACGGGAGCGATGCCATTGGTCGGGTCCAGCACCCGCTCCATCACTTCGATAATCTCATCATCCCGGCAGCCGAGGGCCAGGGCGGCGGTCTTTTGGTCGGTGACGGCGTTGGTGAAGATCGGCCATTCGCATCCCTCGACGTTTTGGAAGAGTGGGGCGGGGCCGCCGGTGCGGGCCAGCATCGCCGCCACATCGGCCAGTTCATGCCTGAGGCTTACGGATTTGTCGATGCGAGTGAGGCGTCCGTTGGTTTCGAGGACGGACAGATAGGTGCGGAGGTCGTTTATTTGGGGCATAAGAAAGTAGTAGGGAGCATGTAGTAAGGAGTAAGGCGTCGTAGGGGTAGGAATCACTTGCCCTGCAATAAGTTGATTAGTTCGCTGGTTTGGGTTGTCTGGAGATGAATCGACCACGGCCTGGTTCACCTGTGAATTCACCATCCCGGGCGATGACTTCACCCCGGCTGATGGTTACTGCCGGCCAGCCTTGCAGTTCGATGCCATCGTAGGGCGTCCAGTCGACGTTTTCGTGCAGGAAATCGGTCGAGAGCGTCACCTGGCGGTCGGGGTCGAAGATGACAAGGTCGGCGTCGTAACCGATGGCGATGTCGCCCTTGTTGCTGAATCCGGCCAACCGTGCCGGGGCTGTGCAGCATAACTCGACCCAGCGGTTGAGTGAAAAATGGCCACGCACCACGCCCTGGTAAACGCCGCTCAGGCGCATCTCGATGGAGGGCACGCCGCCGGGAATCTTGCTGAAATCATCCAGCCCACGAGCTTTTTCGTTTGACATAAAAGGGCAATGATCGGTGGTGACCATCTGTAGATCGCCTCGGCCCAGGGCCTGCCACAGCGCATCCTGGTCGGACTGGGGACGCAAGGGTGGGGCGCAAACAGGAAGTGTTCCCAAAAGACCAGGGGCGTCGTAGGCATCCTGTGTGACGAAAAGGTACTGAGGGCAGGTCTCGCCGGTGATTGGCAAGCCTGCGGCTTGAGCGGCCTTGATTTGTTTGACGACATCGCTGCAGGAAACATGGAAAATGTGCAGTGGCGTGCCAACATAAGTGGCGATGTCGATGGCCCGACCTGCTGCCTCGCCTTCCAGCGGCGCAGGGCGGCTGCGAGGATGCCAGTGGGGCGTGGTGCGTCCCGCCGCCAGATTGCGTTCGATCAGGGCGCAGATGATATCCCAGTTTTCGGCGTGGATGACCGGTTGGCCGCCCACATCCCGCATCGCTTCCAACGCCAGCATGAGCTGATCGTCGTGCAGGCGAAAACCATAGGCCATGTAGAGCTTGAAACTGCCGCAACCGGCATCGTAGACTGCCTGCACCTGGTCGAGCTTGGGGATCTCGTTTGGGCCGATGGTCATGTGCAGGCCGTAGTCGATGACCACTTGCGGATCGGCCTCCGCCCGGCGGTCGGCCAATCCTTCTAGCAGCGATCTGCTCTGGCCCTGCTTCGACGAAGTCGACGATGGCGGTGGTTCCGCCCAAAGCTGCCGCTCTCGTGCCGGTAAAAAAGTTGTCGGATGAGACCACGCCATCGCCCAACGACATCTGCATGTGCACGTGGATATCCACACCACCGGGGATGACGTACTTGCCCGTGGCGTCGATTTCTTTAGCACCTTGTAGCGCATCAGCGATGGCGACAATGCGCCCATCCCGGATGCCGATATCGGCTTTGTAGGTGCTGGATGAGGTGACGACGAGACCGTTTTTGAGTACAAGATCGAGAGTCATGATGATATCCTCCCACAGGGTGATGAGTGGTCAAGTTCTTGTCATTTCGACGACCAGCGGGAGGAGAAATCCCCTGCAAGATAGGCGCTGTGCCACACTCGGGGAGATGTCTCGTTGCACTCGACATGATCTTTATGCAACGGCGGCTGTCACTGTGATGGATGATGCGAGATAGCGACTGGGCCATTTCGCAGGGTCTTCCGCTTTCCAGATATTGCGCCCGACCACTGCGCCTGCTGCTCCGGCCTTCATCGCACACTCGACCATGTCCAGCGTGGCAGCAGGGTCGGCGTGGTGCGGGCCGCCCAGCACCAGCACCGGCACATAACAGGTCTCGACTACGTATTCAAAGCCGTCGACATAAGGTATTTTCACCCAGTCAGCGCCCAACTCGGCGGCGACACGGGCGGAAACGCTGATCGATTCCAGCGTGCGCAATTCTGGACCGCTGTCGAAACCGCCAGGCACCATCTCGGCCATGACCGGCAGACCCCAAACATGGGCTTGTCGGATCACACGAGCCAGCGTTTCCAGCGTGACTTCCTCGTGGACTGTACCGGGGAATGTCGTCACGCAAAGGGCATCTGCGCCCAGACGCAGCGCATCCTCGACCGTGTAAAATTGTGCGCCGGGACCGTCCATCGCCCCCAGCACCGTGCCGGCGCCATCCATGCGCAGGATCAACCCGACTCGAGAGAGCAACCCGGCAAAGCGAGTGGCTGTGCCGTAGCTGGCCATGACGGCATCAACACCACCGGCGATGAGTCTGGCGCAGCGTTTGCTCCATGTGTTCGATGCCTGTGTCTGGTCCGGATATCATGCCATGTTCGGTGGCGCAAATCAGAGCGTGGCCGTCGGGTTGGAAGATGTGGTTGGTGCGGCGCGTGGTCATGATTGGATATTGGGATCAGATATTGGTAGGGGCGAGAGATCCATTTCGAAAGGAGATCGTCGGCGCCAGGTAGATAAGCGAATGCACTTTGTCTGCGTCTGGTTGCAGTGGGAATCACTCGCCCTGGTCGGACGCAAGACGCTGTGCGAGTTGTTGATAGCGGTCGAAAGCAGCACGATAGGTGGGTGCCAGAGAGTCGGTCGGGTTCGAGGCGACGGACGGGAGGTCGTAGTCGCTCGACGCCTTCGGCGAGGGTGGCGAAAGCGCCCACGCCCCATCCGGCCAGAACCGCTGCGCCCAGCGCCGCCCAACTGGGATAATCGGCGAGGACGATAGGCACGCCGCTGACATCGGCCAGGATCTGTGGCCAGACCGGACTTTTCGTGGCCCCACCGGCGATCCACAGCTCGTCCACCGGCATGTCCGCCGCCCGCAGATTCTCCAGCGCCCAACGCACTTCAAACGCTGTGCCTTCGAGGATGGCCCGGCTCATGTCGGTGCGGGTGTGGGCGAGGGTCAGGCCCACGAATGCCCCTGCCGAGAATCCGACGGTTTGGGAGGGGCCGCCCAGTGGCAGGAAGTGCAGACCGTGGCTGCCAGGGACGCTTTCGAGCAGGGCTGCATCGAATAGCTCGAGCAGGCGACGGCGGTCGAGTGGGGCATCCGGGTCGGGGGATTGCCAGTTCTGTTCGAGCCACCATTCCACCGTTGCCCCGAATCCACCCAGATACTGCGATGGCGTCCAGCGCTGCTGGCGCGGCATGGAAGTTCATATCCATGCGGTCGGGGATGGCGGACAGGTCGGGCGTGTCGGAGATGGCGGTGATCACCCAGGCTGTGCCGGTCGAGAGCATGATGCCGCCGGGATCGATCATGCCCATGCCCAGAGCAGGCGCAGCATTGGTCATGCCCACCGGCAATCACTGGCGTTCCGGCGGGAAGTCCGGTCATTTCTGCGATGGCGGCTGTGATTTCGCCGACCTTGCGCCCAGCCCAGCCCAATGCCGCCTGGTTGGCGGGGTTCACCCCGGCCAGATCGCACAACTCCTGGCTCCATTGGCCGCTCTGCAAATCGACCAGCAGCATCTCCGCTCCGGCGGATAGGTCGGTGGCGAATTCGCCCGTGAGTCGGTGGATGCAGAAATCGGCGGGGCCAAGATAGCGTTTGGCCGCAGCGTGGATGGTGGGACGATGCTGTTCCAGCCAGGCGATGGTCGGCAACGGCAGGCCGGGGAAGGGACGCCATCCGCTCAATGCTCGAATGCGTTCGACCGTGCCATCCGCCTGCCAGTCGGCGACGATCTGCTGGCTGCGCTGGTCCAGCCAGGTGATCATCGGATAAACCGGATCACCCGCCAAATCGCAGGGGATGATCGATCCGGCCTGAGCCGCCAGTGCTAACCCCACGATTTTGTGTCCATCCGACCGTTTTACAATCTCGGCCAGCGTCTGCACGAGCGCCGCCCATACTGACTCGGCATCTTGCTCCACCCAGCCCGGTTGGGGTGTCAATAATGGGTAGGCGTTGGCTGGCCGTCGCCACCTCACGCCCATCGAAGTCGTAAAGGACAGCTTTGGTGGAATTGGTGCCGATATCAAGGCCGAGGATGGTATTCATTGAGGATGGCGCCTAACATTGCTTTCGTGAGAACGGATATCGTAAAATCCGTAACGACTGACAATCAAACACCCATTCCAGGTTTGCTGAAAATGACTGTGATTCTGACTGCGTTGTCCAAAGTGCTGCCTATCTTCCTGTTGATCCTGTTGGGTGTCTTGCTGCGGAGGAGGCAGTTTATCTCGTGGGGGACGGTGGAGGATATCAAGAAATTGGTGGTCAACGTCACGCTGCCGGCGGTCCTGGTCCTGGCTTTCGCTCAGGTCACGATTGAGCCCCAATATCTGCTGATCGTTTTGATTATGTTTGCAGCGTGTGTGTTGGTGCTTGTTCTGGGGCGATACCTGGGTTCACCTCTGCGCATAACTTCATCTTACATGCCGAGTCTGCTCACTGGTTTCGAGGCGGGAATGATGGGCTATGCCATATTTGGGGCCGTTTATGGTCAGGAAAGCATCTACAAATTCGGCATTGTTGATTTGGGGCAGGTGCTGTTTGTCTTCTTCGTGCTGGTTCCCGGTTTGGAACGCATGTCGGCGGGTTCAGCTTCGCTGCGAGCAACGGCGATCAGTTTCATCAAGACGCCGGTGATCCTGGCCATTCTTGGCGGATTGCTCTTCAAACAGACTGGATTGATCGACGCAGTTTCTGTCCTACACGCTCACAAACAGCGTTTTAGAGACACTCGGAATGATTGGTAGTCTGACAACGCCGCTGGTGGCGATTGTGATCGGTTATCAATTGGAATTCAGGGCGGGCGCACTCAAGAATCCTTTGCGCACCGTGGCGACCAGGTTGTTGATCTGGATTCCATTTGGATTGGTGCTGAGCCTCTTGTTGATGGGACACTGGCTCGACCTTGATCCTGTGTTCCAGGCTGCGATGATGACGATGGTGATCTTGCCGCCACCCTTCGTGATACCGTTGTTTATACGGGATGCAGACGCTGAAGATACCGACTACATCGTGAATACCTTGACCCTGGCGACAATCATCACGCTGTTTGCCTATACGCTGGTGCCGGTGTTCTTCCCTCCAGGGTGATGGACGGTCAGGTCAGCGGGAATAGCTCCTGTGTGCGTGCCAGCGCCTCGGCTTCAGTGTTTGATGGTGCGAATTCAAGGCCGATTTCGCCATCGTAGCCCATTTCCCGCAATTTGCGGCGGATCGTGACGAAGTTGATTTCACCTGTACCCGGTTCCTGGCGGGTGGGGACATCGCCAATGTGCACGGCGGAGATCAGATCGAAGTAATTTTCCAGCGACCACAGCAATTCGCCGGAGCCACGCTGCTGGTGGTAGGTGTCGAAGGTGAGGCGGAACTGGGGATGATCCATGCGCCGAACCCAGTCGGCGGCGAGTTGTGGGTTATCTACCAGCACCTTGCCCACGAAATGGAACTGATTCAGGCACTCGACCCGAATCTCGACCTGCGTCTGTTCTACCAGCTTGAGGATACGCTCGGTCTGATCGAGGAGATTGGCGTACTGTTCAGCTTCGCTGAAATTGCCCGACAGCCTCTGCACGTACTCCACGCCGTCCTCTGGTGCGATCTGGTTGGAGAAGATGTAGAGCACGGGGATGCCGAAGCGCTCGGCCATGTCCAGGCTCTCGGCCCATGAGCGATACGTCCTCTCGTTGTCACCGGGATCAGCCAGGGAGCCCATATCATCGTCGAAGGTCGAGTAGAATTGAGCGCCGTTGGCCCGGCACTCGGCTACGAGATCGGCAATGGGCGCTTGCCGCCAGAAGAAACAATTGAAATGGCGAACGCCCAGGTCAGCGAAGGGCGCAATCCGTTCCACCAACGGTCGGTCGGTGAACCAGAAGTCGAGATAGCCGGTGTAGTGCATGGGACAGAGATCGGAGAAGTCGGAAGTCGGAAATCAAACGGAGCACGCAACGACGCATCACGACATAATCATTCCGCCATCCACCTCAATCGCCTGGCCGGTGAGATAGCGGGAGTCTTGGGAGGCCAGAAAAGCGACAACACCGGCGATTTCCCAGGGCTCGGCGAGGCGGTTCATGGGGCATTCGCTGGCACGCATTTGCAGCCATTCTTCGCCGGTCAATCCATCTTGCGCGCCGACGATACCGGCGACATTGCGCACCATGTCGGTGAGCGTGTTGCCGGGGCAGACGGCGTTGCAGGTTGCGCCAAACGGCGCCAGTTCCATCGCCACCGAGCGGGTGAGGCCGATGACGCCACTTTTTGAGGCCGAGTATTCAGCCGAAGCCGGCCAACTGGTCTTTCCGGCCATCGACGAGATGTTGATGATGCTGCCGCTGCCCTGTTCCATGAGGATGGGCGCAACGGCCTGGTTGGAGAGAAAGACGCCGGTGAGGTTGATGTCGATCAGGCGCTGCCACTGGCTGAGCGGCACTTCCGCCAGGGGGTTGCCGGTGTAGATGCCCGCCGAGGCCACGAGCACATCGATCCGGCCCCAGGCTGCCAGCGTGGCCCCGACCGCAGCCTGCAAATCCTCGGGTTTGGTGACATCGACCTTGATTGCCAGCGCCTCGACGCCGAGACTGCGGCAAATCTCAGCGGTTTCTTCATTGCGGGTGGCATCGAAATCCAGACAGGCGATGTTAGCGCCCTCCTGGGCAAAACGTTCGGCACAGGCCCGGCCAATACCGCTGGCCGCGCCGGTGATGACTGCTACTTGGTTGGTGAAACGGTTGAGACTCATGTGGCACTCACTGTGAATTAGTTTTCTCAGGTTTCTGGTATTGGATATTAGGTATTGGGAACTGACGTCAATTGCCAGGGAAACGCCCACTATCCAATACCCACTACCCAATATCTCTTCTGATGTGACTGTACGCCAGCGGCAACAACGCATAAAACATCGTCGCCTTCAACATCTTTTCGAGATCGATCTGGTCTTGCGGGGTGTGGGCGTATTGCTCTTCCTGCGGGCCATAACCGAGGGTGGGGATGCCAGCCACACCGGCGGAGTAGGTGCCGTTGGTGCTGAATTTCCACACGTCCACCGCCGGAACCTGCCCCCACAGTGCGGCGCAGGTGAGCTTGCCTGCCTGCATCAGCGGGTCATGTTCGGGTAAGAGCCAGCCGGGGAAAAAGGCGGGACCACTCAGGTCGACGCCCGTCCACGATGTCACCGGCTGGATCGGTAGCTCGACCGTTGCATCTGTACCCGACAGCGCCTGTCTGATCTCGGCCACCACACTGTCCGGGTTCTGGCCCGGCCCCAAGCGCCTGTCCACGGTAATCTCGCACCAGGCAGGCACGCTGTTGGGCGTGTGCGGCGAACGGATCACGGTCACGACCTGCGTATCTTTGCCGAAAATCGGGTCTTCGGGCAGGTCGGCGGTCATCGCTTCCAGGGCGTCCAGCACGGGGCGCGCCTTCATGATGGCGTTGTCACCGAGATGGGGCAGGCTGGCATGGGCGGCCACGCCCGGTATCCGCACTTTCACTTCGCAGCGCCCTCGCTGGCCCCGCCGCAGTGTCAAGTCGGTGGCCTCGGCCAGGATCACTGCATCGGGATGCGGGAAGTTGTCCACTTCCATGAGATGCCGCATGGCAAAGCCCTCGGCGTCTTCCTCCAGCGTCGAGCCTTGCACGGTGACAGTGCAGTCGCCGGTGATGCCGAGTTGAGCAGCCAGATGTGCGCCATAGACGATGGTGGCGACGCCGCCCTTGCAATCGGATGCGCCCAGGCCGTAGAGTTTGCCTCCGGCAACGGTCGGTTCCAGCGGCGGGTAGGGCCAGTCGTTCTCGTCGGCGATCTCGTTTTCATCCAGATGGGCGTCGTAGAGCAGATGGTAGGAGCCGTCGCCGACCTGCGCCAGGGCGTCGCCGATGGTGTCGGTGCGCACGTCGGCGAAACGCCAGCGCGTTCATCTCAGCCAGTGTTCGCTCGATCGCCGGTCCTTCCTCGCCCGTGTACGTTTTCAGGCGGATAAGGTCGGCCAGAAAATCGATCTGGGCCTGCTGGATCGATTGCGTTCGGGCGCGCACACGAGAGGCGGCTTCAGAAAGATGTTCGGGAATATGAATGGGCATGGGTTATTAGGTATTGGGTATTGGTCTGTCAGTCTTCGCCGATTACTGATCACTGATCTCTGACCTCTGATCTCCGACTTCTACCACCGACCGCCCATCGTCAAGGCCATCAGTGCTTTCTGCACGTGCAGGCGATTCTCGGCCTGCTGGTAGATGACGGATTGCGGACCGTCGATGACTTCATTCGTGGCTTCATGTCCCCGGTCGATGGGCATGCAGTGCATGTAGCAGGCATCTCTGTTTGCCAGGTCCATGTGGCGCTGCGTCACACACCAATCCTCATGCTGAGCGGCCATCGCTTCCACTTCCGCCTCATCCTCAGTGACCATAATCGGTCCCCAGGACTTGGGATAGAGGAAATCAGCGCCCTCGAAAGCGGCATCCATGTCGTGCGTCTCTTCAAATTTAACGCCGGCGATCTCAGCGTTCTTGCGGGCAGTTTCCATGACTTCCGGCATGAGATGATAGCCTTCAGGATAGGCCAGGGTCACGTCCATGCCGAAACGGGGCATAAGCATCACCAGCGATTGCGGCACGCTGAGTGGCCGCACATACTTGGGAGCATAGGTCCAGGAGATGACGAACTTGCGGCCCCGTAAATCCCGGCCATAATTTTCGACCAGCGTCATCAGGTCGGCCATGGCCTGGCAGGGATGATCGACATCTTCCTGCATGCTGTAGATGGGCACAGGCGACCACTCCGCCATCTGCGTTCAGATAGCGTTGGCCGATGCCGGTGCGGCAATCTCGAATGGCGATGGCATTGCCATAGCTGCCCAGCACCAGTCCGGTGTCCTTGGCGTTTTCGCCGTGGTCGATCTGCGTGGCCTTGGGCGTGAGAAAGATGGCGTGTCCGCCAAGTTGGGTCATGCCGGTTTCAAAGGAATTGCGGGTGCGAGTGCTTTCCTCAAAGAAGAGCATGTAGAGGGTCTTGGCGCGCAGAATGTGATCCTGCGGGATGCCCATGGCGAAATCGCCCTTCAGTTTGAGCGCCGCTTCCAGCATCGTCCAGAGTTCGTCAACGGTCCAGTCTTGGGTGGTGATGAAGTCTTTTTTGAAAAGTTGGGTGTTCATGGATGGTCCTTGTGGGGATATGGTGTTTATAGGATTGCGTATTGCGTGTTGCGTGTTGCGTTGAGCTGACTCGAATGAACGGAACACGCAACACGCAATACGTCTCAAAGCACGTATTGAACTACACCCTCAACCGCCGCCACGACATCTTCAACCGTTGGCAGGATGTAGCGTTCGAGATCGGGGTTGTAGGGGAAAGGGACATTTTTGGTGGCCACGCGCAGGATCGGGGCGTCCAGATAGCCGATGGCTTGTTCAGCGAGGATAGCAGCGATTTCTGCTCCCGGCCCGGCCCGGCGATGCGCCTCGTGTACGATGACAGCACGGTGCGTTTTCTTGATGGAAGTCACCAGGGTTTCGGCGTCAAGCGGAACCAGCGTGCGGGGATCGATAATCTCGACCGAGATGCCTGATCCCGCCAGTTGTTCTGCGGCCTCGGCCACTATCGTTGAGACCCCGCCGATGGCAATGATTGTGGCGTCCGTGCCTTCCCGACGTATTGCTGCCTGCCCGAAGGGCACGGTGTAATCTTCCTCAGGAATGTCGCCTGTGACGGCGTAGAGGTTTTTGTGCTCGAAGAAAAGCACAGGGTCTTCGCCCCGGATGGCGGTTTTGAGCAGACCTTTGGCGTCGTAAGGCGTGGTCGGGATCACGATTTTCAGGCCGGGCACATTCATAAACCAGGCCTCAGGGCTTTGCGAATGCTGGGCCGCCGCTGAGCCGGGCGCTCCATTGACCAAACGAATGGTCAGGGGTACGTTGGCTTTGCCGCCACTCATGCTGCGCGCTTTCGCCACCTGATTCACCACCTGATCCATCGCCACGGTTACGAAATCGGCGAACATGATCTCGACGATGGGGCGCATGCCCACCAGGGCTGCACCCAAGCCTCCGCCCACGATGGCCGCTTCGGAGATGGGGGTGTCTCGCACTCGCTCCTCCCCAAATTCGTCGAACATCCCGGCGGAAACGCCGAAAACGCCGTTGAATGCGCCCACATCCTCGCCCATGAGAAACACGCTGTCGTCCCGCCGCATCTCCTCGGACATGGCTTCGTTAATGGCTTGGCTAAAAGAAATTTGTTTCATCGATAAAAATGCCTCGGTACTGAATTCAAATTATTGCTAAAATGTCGTGGTTCGTGTTACGTGTTCCGTTCTGGTTGGTTCCAATCCAACGCACCACGCACCACGAATCACGTAATCTAAAAAACCATTCCGCCGTGCGTTTCCCCGTACACACCATCCAAGGCGGATTCCAGTGATGGCGGCGGACTGGCAGCGGCAAAGGACACGGCTTCATCCAACTGTTCCTGGACTTCGCTGTCGATGGCGTCAATCATTGCCTCCTCGATCTGGTAATCTGATGCCAGACGCTTCCGCCATCCCGAAATGGGGTCCCGCTGCTTCCACGCCTGCAACTCTTCCTTGCTGCGGTAGAGCATGGGGTCACCTTCATAATGCCCTCGGTATCGATAGGTCTTGCCTTCGACAAAGGTGGGGCCTTCGCCTCGGCGCGCTCGCTCCACAGCTTCCCGGGTGACTTCATACACCGCCAGTACGTCCGTGCCATCGACGATTATGCCGGGAAAGCCGTAGCCCTCGGCCCTGATTGAGAGGTCAGCCACCGGAGCCTGCTTGTGTTGGGGCGTGCCCTCTCCATAAAGGTTGTTTTCACAGAAAAATATCACCGGCAGTTTCCACAATCCGGCCAGGTTCGCTGCCTCGTGGAAAGCGCCCTCATTCACTGCCCCATCACCGAAAAAGGCCAATGCCACTCGGTCCTCACCACGCATTTGGAAGGCCAGCGCTGCGCCCACTGCCATCGGGATGCCGCCTGCGACGATGCCGTTAGCGCCCAGAATGCCGAGATCGAAATCGGTCATGTGCAGGCTGCCGCCTTTGCCGCCGCAATAGCCGTCGCTGCGAGCCGCCAGCTCCGCCATCATGTACTTGGGGTCGCCACCTTTGGCGACGAGGTGGCCATGCCCACGATGCGTGCTGGTGATGACATCATCCGGGCGCAAGGCTGCACAGGCCCCCGTTGCGGTGGCTTCCTGGCCGACGCAGGAATGGATGAAACCGGGGATCAGACCGGCACGCCGTTCGTTGATGGCTCTCAGTTCAAACTCACGAATGAGTGCCATCTGTCGGTAGAGATCGAGGGGGTTGGGTGAATTTGTTGTCATGATTATGTGGGTAGTACGTTATTTGAGAACATAGAAATGTCAATGCGATTACATTTTAAGGGCTGGTGGCGATAAAGACCAAAATCGATCCGAAAAACAACGCTTGGATGATCGGGTACATCATGACCGTCGCACGATTTCATCTGTGAAAAGCGATATCCCATCCAGCCTTGGTTCGTCGGCGAATGCCAGCATGAAGCAATCGACACCCAGATCGACATATGCTTGCATCTGGACCCGCACTTCATCCGGCGTTCCCACGAGGGGGATATCGCCCGGCCAGATCGGATACCCGACCATTTGCTGCTCGGCTCGCTGGCGTGTGGCGGCGATGCTGACCACGCCCGCCCAGGTTTTGCGAATTTCATTCGGGTCTCGACCAATGTCTGCACAGTGCCCGGCGAGCACATCCAGCTTGCGGGCGTACTCGGCGGGCGATACACCGGGAATATTCCACCAGTCGGCGTATTCGGCTACGATCCGCAATGTGATTTTTTCGCCGCCACCGCCGACCATGATGGGTGGGGGTGGGACAGGTTTGGGGTTACAGACAGCGTTCGATATTTGGTAATGGTCGCCGGAAAACGTCGCTTCCGGCTGCGCCGGATCCCACATCGCTCTGCAAATCTGGATTGCCTCGGCCATCTCAGCGAGACGGACAGAGGCTGGCGGATATTCGTAACCGTAGGCTCGATATTCATCCTCTTTCCAGCCTGCGCCGATGCCGAGGATGAAGCGCCCGCCCGATAAGTGTTGCAAGGTGGCAGCCATCTTTGCAAGCAAGGCGGGGTTGCGATAGCTTTGACCGAGGACGATTGTGCCCAAATCGAACCCCGAGTACATACCAGCCAGGAAACCGAGCGTGGTCAGTGCCTCCGGGATATCGGTCTGGGCATCCATAAAATGATCGGGCATCCACACCGACCGAAATCCACCATCAATTTGCTCAAGGACATGCTGAATATGATTCAGGTAGTCTGTACCTCCGCCAGCAGGCATACGGGCTTTGCCCGTTGGCAGCACCCACCCATAGTCAATTTGTTGCGGTTTAGACAAGCCGGCTCTCTCCTTCGTAAACTGGCCGGTTTTCCTGAATCCGGCTGGGGGAGAAGACCGCAAGGTCGAGCGTGGGTGTTTGATCGAGAATCAATTCGGCAAGATAGCGTCCCACAGCATGGCATTGCTGAAATCCATGCCCGGAAAATCCATTTGCCAGGTAGAGGCCCTGTAAATCGGACCATTCACCGAGGATGGCGTTGCCATCGAATGTGTTCACTGCATAGAGCCCAGCCCAACCGCTGACGACTTTGAGTCTGTCCAATGAAGGGAAGTAGCCAACCAGGTCTTCCCACATTCTGTCTATGAAACGCTGTCTGTTCCACTCAAAGTCATCTAAACCGATTGGGTCATCATCAAAGGATTGGCCACATAGGAAGTGATTGCCGTGTTCCTGAATCAGGTAGAGTCCAGAGGGCAGGACGATCAGGGGTAGGTTATTTTCGGGCTGCACAGCCGTTTCCAGGACAAAAACCTGCCGTTTCACTGGTTGAATTGGCAGCGTGATGCCGACCGTCTGAAAGATTTTCTGCGCCCATGCCCCGGCGGAATTAACAACAATATTGCTCTGGAGTGTGCTGCCATCGGCCAGCTTCACACCTGCAATTCGACCATCCCTGCTGACAAGCTCAGCGACCTGACCCCGGATGAAGTGCGCTCCCAGTGCGACCGCTTTGTTTTTGTAGGCCATGAGCACCGCATGGGGGTCCATGGTGCCATCCTGGTAGCCCATCGTGCCGCCCACACATTGATCTGTGTCAATGATTGCGTACCGACGTTTGATTTCGTCCGGGTCCAACCATTCGACCTGTGCTCCGAGGCTTTGTTGTAATCCTAGCCCATATTCTGCCGCCGCACGGCCCGCTTCATCTACCAGGAAGAGATCGCCCTGTTGGCGGAATGCGACATCCGGTTTGTCGTCACCCACCGCCATATCCTCGCCGAAGCGCTCAAGCACTTCCAGTGCATAAAGCGACATCTGGATATTTTCTTTTACATTGAACTGGACTCGGGTGTTGCCATCCGATAAAACGGTGGAGGAGCGAGCATAGGTCGGGTCCATCTCGACGATGGCAACCTGTAATTTGGGGTCCTTCCTGAGCAGATAGGTGGCGGTGGCGCAACCCATGAGTCCGCCCCCAGCCATGATCACATCGTAATGCTTTGCATTCATGCTTTGTTATCTCCTCTTTTACACTGAGCGGGTGATGCCGCCATCAACACGGATGTTTTGCCCGGTGATATAGCCCGCATCCTCGGACAGCAGGAAACGCACCGTCTTGGCAATCTCATTGACGCTGCCATAACGGCCAAGTGGAATGTCGCTCAAAATTTCGGCAGATTCCGGGTAGCTGTCGATAAAGCCGGGCAGGACATTGTTCATGCGGATACCGGCAGGAGCATAGCTGATCGGCATAGAGTTTGGTGAAGCCGGCCAGAGCTGACCTGAGACTGCTTGATACCGGAAAGGCGGCCTTGGGCTCAAAGGCTGAAAAAGTGGAGATGTTGACAATAGCGCCATTACCCTGACTCTCCATGATTGGCGTCACCAGGCGGGCCATGCGCACCACGTTGAGCAATACGATATCAAGGCCTTCGTGCCAGGATTCATCCGTGATTTCGAGAATCGGGCCCTTGGGGGGATGGCCCGTGTTGTTGACAACGGCGTCGATGCGGCCGTATGCCGACAGCGTGCGTTCGACCAGGGTGGTGAGGTCGGCTACGGATGTCACCGAGCCAGTCATGCCGATGCCGCCTAGTTCAAGGGCGAGGCGTTCGGCGCCACCGGAGTTGGAGAGCAGGGCGACATTGTAATCACTGGCGGCCAGTTCACGGGCTATGGCAGCGCCCATGCCCTGTCCGGCGGCGGTGATAATGGCTGTTTTTTGCTTCGTCAAAAGATATCTCCTGTGAAAATGAGGTGTTGCTGGTATGTATTGCGTTTCATGGCAGCATGAATGAAGGCTGAACCGTCAGGTGTTGATGGAGAGAAGATGTGAGGCCTCGGATTTATCTCGCTTTCGCCCACATGCGTTCGGCTGCATGATGCACGCGCGCTCGCATGACGCCCAAATCGGCATCGAGTACGATTCCATCACGGACTCGCCATTGCCCGGCTACCATGACATCCCGCACATGCGTGTGGTTGCGCCAGAGGACGAGCTGATCATAGAGGTTGTGTTGGGCGACGGGGGTGGGGAAGCTCGCATCGATGATCTGCAGATCGGCGGCCCAGCCTGGCTCTAACCGTCCCACCTGCTCCAGCCCAATCGATTTCGCCCCGCCTTCGGTTGCCAGGTAGAGCACGTCGTGGGCGGGCATGACTTGCGGATTGAGCTGATTGGCCTTGTGGATCAGAAACGCTCCCCGCATAACCTCGAAGAAGTCATTGATGTAGCCATCCGATCCCAGGCCCACGGTGACGCCAGCGGCCAATTGTTGTGGCACTGGGGCGATGCCGCCGCCCACCTCGCAGTTGCTCAGCGGCATGTGCGTGACCTTAATGTCCCGCTCGGCAATGATTGCCCGCTCGCGCTCCGAAAGTTGCACGCATTGTGAGGCCAGCATCTGCGGGCCCGTTACGCCCAACTCGTCATAATATTCAAGTGTGCGCATACCGAAGTGTTCCAGCGCATAGTTGGGCTCATGTACGCCTTCATTGCAGTGCATGTGGGTCAGTACACCCCGTTCGTTGCCCAAAGCAAAGGCCTGTTGGATGAAATCGGCAGAGCAAGTGAAGGTGGTATGGAAGCACATCAGGCCCTGCACCAGCCCATTTTCGCCCCGACAGTGGTCGATAAAGCGGGTATTTTCCTGCAACCCAACCTGCCCGTTCTCCTTGCTCACGCGTTCGGTGGCCTCGAACGACAAAATCCCCCTGAGCCCCCGCCTGTCCACCACCTCTTTCTGTGCAAACAGGGCATCGGGGATGGCGAAGGGTGCTTCCAGGCAATCATAAAAACTGGTGACGCCGCTGCGCAGCATCTCGGCGCAGACCCAATCGGTGGCTGCGCAGATCATTTCGTGGTCGAGGGCATCCTCCACCAGCGGCCACCAGAAATCGGCTAGGAACGCCCAGAAATCACTGGGCGCTTTCGCGAGAGGAATGCCATGCGCCAACACGCCATAAAGATGGGTGTGGGCATTGACAAAGCCAGGGGCCAGGACGTGACCGGCGGCGTCGATCAAATCATCGTTGGGGAACTGCGCCAGAAGGTCGGAATTAGGGCCGATGGCATCAATTCGTTCGCCGACGATGCGTACGCCCCAGTCAAGCTTCGGCAGCTGGTGAGGTGTGGTGATGAGCCAGGAGGGAAGGATGAGCATGTTGGAAACCGGGTATTGGGTATCAGATATTGGGTATTGGTCAAGCACTAAATATCCAATACCCAATATCAAGTATCTTACGCTGTTCTATTCGTCGCTCAAGCTTCTTGCAACGCCCGCCACACCCGCTCTGGCGTGAAGGGAATGCGGCGGATGCGAGTTCCGACTGCGTTGTAGATGGCACTGCCCAGGGCGGGTGCAACACCATCTTTGGGGATTTCGGCGATGGCCTTTGCCCCGAAGGGGCCGGTGGGCTCCACCGTCTGCACCAGGATCACTTCCAGTTCCGGCATTTCATCGGCCCGGTAGATCTTGTACGGACCAAAGGCGGGATTGACCATGCGCCCCTTGTCGTCGTAGACACATTTCCTCGGTATGCCCGTAGCCCAGTGCCTGGGTCACGCCGCCTTCCACCTGGCCACTGGCCGTGATGGGATTGATGGCAACACCGCAATCGACAGCCATAACCAGTTTCTTGACCGTGACTTGCCCGGTGCCGGTATCCACCTCGACTTCAGCGAATTGAGCGGCAAAGGGTGGTGGTGAATCGGGAGAAACAAACGAAGCTGTCGCCATGATCTGTCGCTGATCATCTTGATGGAGTGAATGCAGGGCAATCGCTTCGAGCGTGACGGAGCGGCCATCGGGAGCGAATGCCTGGCGCTGGCGTAGTTCAACGCCGCTCCAATCATCCAAGCCAGCATGAGTCCAGCCCTTTCTTTGATCTGTTCCCGCACTTTCTCAGCAGCCTTTTTGACAGCCGTGCCGGAAATGTAAGTGGTGCTGGAAGCGTATGCACCCGTGTCAAAAGGCGTGAAATCGGTGTCGCTGGAATAGATGATCATGTCATCCAGGGGGACGCCCAGCACCTCAGCCGCAATCTGGCCGAGCACAGTGTCAGAACCCGTACCCAGGTCGGTGGCTCCGACCAGCACATTGAAACTGCCGTCATCGTTGATCTTGATGCTGGCCCCACCCATGTCCAGACCCGGGATGGCTGTGCCGTGCATGCAGATCGCCACGCCCAGTCCCCGCCGCAGATGCGGTTTGCCGGGAACCTTGTGCCAGTCGGGATCGTTGCGTCGATTCCAATCGATGGCCTGCATGCCCTGCGCCACGCACTGGCTGAGACCACTGCTGAGGACAAGCGGGAGATCGGCAACAGTGGCCTCTCCCTCGCCCAATTGCGGAGCAATATCCATCGGGTCGCCGACCTTGATCCAGTTTTTCTGCTTGAATTCAATGGCGTCCATGCCCAGCGCCTCGGCGATCTCTTCCATGTGGCTTTCCAGGGCGAAATTAGCCTGGGGTGCGCCATATCCACGGTAGGCTCCGGGCACAGGGATGTTGGTGTAGGCTACTTTGCAGTCAAAACGTTTGTTCGGGCAGTTGTACGTGCTCAGACCTCGCAGGCCGGTTACGGTTTGCACGGTGAGACCATGCGTGGCGTAAGCGCCGGTGTTGGCCACAACCGTCATCTTTTGTGCGACCAGCATGCCGTCATCATTCACACCCGTCTTGTAGGTGATGGTTTGGGGGTGGCGAGTGCGAGCCGACATGAATTCTTCTTGCCGGTTCAGTTCCAGGCGCACAGGTCGATTCGTGGCAATCACGAGATGTCCGACGATATCTTCGATCAGCATTTCCTGCTTGACGCCGAAACCGCCGCCAATTCTCGGTTTGATCACCCGAATGCGCTTGACCGGCAAGCCCAGCAGGGGAGCGACCATGCGGCGGGCGTGGAACGGCACCTGGGTTGAGCTGCGCAGCACCAGGCGTTCATCGGAGTCCCAGTAACCGATGGTGATGTGCGGTTCAATCGGGGAGGCATGAACCTGATGGACGTAATATTGGTTTTCAAAGACATGATCCGCCGCTGCAAAGCCTGCTTCCACATCACCTACATCTGCTTCGATGTAGTGGCTGATGTTGTGAGTGGCATCGTATGCGCCCTCCATATCCGGCTCATCGTGAATGACCGGCGCACCATCTTTAATGGCTTCGTTCTCATCAAACACTGCGGGCAGGACTTCATAATCAACCTTGATCAGGCGGATGGCCTCAGCAGCGATTTCCGGCGTTTCCGCCGCCACCGCCGCCACCCGGTCGCCGACATAGCGCACTTTGTTATCGAAGCTGACCTGATCCCAGGGTTTGGGATTGGGATAGGATTGACCGCCAGAGGCATAGCGCACTCGCTCGATGTTGCCGTAATGGATGACAGCGCGCACGCCAGGCAAGGCGAGTGCTTCCGAGTCATCGATGCTGAGGATGCGGGCGTGAGCGTGGGGACTGGTCAGCAATTTGGCGTGCAACATGCCTCGCATTTCGATATCGTCAACAAAGGCAGGGTTGCCCTTGGCCAACTTCAGCGCAGTCGACTTTGGGTTCTGATTTACCCACAACCTGCAATTCGGGCGCTTCCGGAGCCAACACAAATTTCGGGGCGACGCGACGGCGAGCATCCACGGTCGGACCGACCTCGGTCGGGCCACCACCGGCCATCGCCGGTCCGGCCTGCCAGCCTGGTTCTCCACCGTCATCGTATTCCTGTCCACCCAGCCCACCGAACCAGTGTGGCGGCAATTGCACCGGTGTCATCACATTCAGTTCAACAGGTGTAGGCTCTTCCCCTCGGAGCACTGCGGCGGCTTCCAAAATGGCCTGCACTGGTTTGACATAACCACTCTCACGATCCAGGATGCCTGAAAGCGCATCACGCACTTCAGCTTCGCTGGGATCGGGATTACGCTCCAGTAGCGCTTTCGCCGCCAGGATCATGGCCGGAGTCGAATAGCCCGACTGGATCGCCCCTGTGCGGATGAAGACTTCCTGGATGGGGTGGAGCTTCGTGCCTACCGACATGCCTTCAATGGTCTCGATACTGTGCCCGTCCGCCTGCGCTGCCAACAAAATGTCGGCATTGACCAAATTACCGTCCAGCAGGATAGCGGCTGCACCGGTTTCGCCGGTTTCAGAACCAAAGCGCACGCTGAAATAGCCTTCTTGTCGCAAAACCTTTAGCAAGCTATCGCCAGGTTGGCAGGGGAGAGTCTTGTTGATGTCGTTTATTGTTACGTTTATATTCATCATGTATGCCTCATTCGTGACGACTAATGATTACGAATTAAAGATTAGGGTCTGCATCCCAAATGATGAATCAATCCTTAATCTTTGATCAGTAATCTTCAGTATATTTGCCTTATGAATTCAGTTCCTCGACAACCCGTTCAGTCAACACCATCGCCATCTGCTTCCGATAGGCGCTGCTGCCACGGAAGTCGGCGGGCGGGTCGAGCGAAGCAATCTGGTCGGGATTCAACGAGAATGGGCGAGACAGCAACACCGCACAAGGCCAGCATAATCCGGCCATCCTCTGTTTTTCGACCAACCGCCGCCACGATGGGCTTGTCTGCTGGCGTACGGGCAACTCTTTCGCTGGCAGTCTGGCCATTGGTGGCAAATGAGACTGCGGTGAGGATGCCACCGGCAAGCGAGCCTGCAACATCTGCCAGGACTGCCGGAAGCGCCACGGTGCGAGCGCCGCTCTGGGTCTGGACGGTGACTTCTGCTTCGCTCACCAGCAGCGCCGCCAGCAGTTCGCTCTCGGGGTCGGCTCCGGCGATGACGCCGCCGATTGTGCCCTGATTGCGGAACGTGTTAGGACCCTCTCGATGGGCGGTTTCACGAATCAACTCGGACGCACTATCCGCATCAACCAGCGCCTGCAAGCGGGTCATGGCTCCGACGATGAGCCTGTCTCCCTGCTGCTCGATACTTTCCAGGCCCAACGCCTGCAAGTCGACGACTTCGTCAACGGCATCTGGTTGGTATACATTGAGTTCTGTGCCACCTGCCAGTACAGCGGTCGTGACGCCGGATTGGGTCAATAATCCGAGGGCTGCCTGCATATCTTGCGGACGATGGTAAGTTTTGATTGTTGTCATAGCATACTCCTTTGTACGGGATTCTCTTGCCCATAGTTTAGTCGAAATATCAGTTTTGGTCTATCTTCGAGGAAGCACTCGCGCTATCAAGTCATCCTGTCGGTGTTTTTCATCCGGCAAGCAAAGCTTCAGCTTCATCCACGCTGGCGTCCTGGTGGATTAGCGAGGCGATTGCGGCGGTCATGGCAGTAGGATTCCTTGCCTGGAAGACGTTGCGACCAATGGCGACGCCTTTTGCCCCGGCATTGACTGCATTCCGAACCATGTGCAGTGTGCTTGTTTCCTCCCCGGTGTTGGGACCACCGGCAACAATGATGGGTACGGGCGCTGATTCGACGATATCGGCGAACGCCTCTTTATCCCCGCAATAGTTGGTCTTTACCACATCTGCACCTATTTCCATACCAATTCGGGCTGCGTGGGCGACGGCATCGGCGTCGTAGAAGCGATCGCCGGGTGGCATCATCTCGGCCACAACCGGCATGTCGTAGCGACGGCTTGCATCGATCAGGTCAGCCAACCAGCGATAGATTTCGATATCGCCGGAGCGACCGAAGAAAACAGAGACTGCGACGGCATCGGCATCCATGCTCAAAGCAGTTTCCAGAGAAGCGATGGGCGTTTCTTGCGTGCCTTGCTCGCTCAATCCTGCGGTCAAACTGACGCGCAACACGATGGCGACGCTCGGTGGAACCACGGCTGCCACTGCTTTGTAGAATCCGGGTGAGATCAGGAGTGCGTTGGATCCACCGGCGATCACCTGCTGAACAATGGTCTTTGGGCGATTGAGGCCTTTGACGGGGCCGATCCAGCCACCGTGGTCCAGAGGAGAGAGCAGACAGCGTTGATTTGGGCCCACGAACAATCGATCTAGTCTTCTTTGTTTGCCAATCATTTGAGTATCCTTGCTTTGAGAATGTTCAATTCAGAGTGCAGGCGGTGAAATCCGCCAGGTCACGATATTGTTGAAACTGTTTTGCGTAAAGTGGTGCTAACGACGGGTTGTGCGCTAGCTGAGCATCAGGTACACCGAAGGTGTTGGCCAACACCGTGCTAAAGGATTCCGTGGTATCTAATGCTGTTCGGCAGTGTGCATACAAGGGACGGGTGACGGTCTCCTCGCCAGCGTAAATGACCACTGGAAGTTGGCAGACATCAGCGAATATTTGCGGCCAGCCGGCAACTGTGGTCCCGCCGCCAGCCAATGCGATCTCGTCGAGGTCTACGTCCATTTCCGCAGCAATCTCAATGATGTGTCGCAAGCTGAATGCAACGCCTTCCATGACGGCACGGATCATATGAGGACGGCCGTGGTGAAGAGTCAGGCCGTAAAAGCTGCCTCGTAAATTGTCATTCCAGTAAGGACTGCGTTCGCCCATGAGGTAGGGTAAAAACAACAGACCATCGGCTCCGGGCGTCGTGGAGAGAGCGTGATCCAGCACTGCATCGAATGTGGATTCACTGCCATAAAGCGCTTTGTATGCCCAGCTAAGAGATGCCCCGCTCGTGGAGAGGATGGCGTTCAACAGGGGTTGATGCAAAAAGGGGTAGGTGTAAATGCGGTGCTCGGGATCACGGAAGTTTTGGCCGATGGGCAGGGGCGAGGAGATCATGCCTGAGCTGCCCAGTGAATAGGTGAGACGACCGATACGTGGGGGTGCAGCCCCGATCAGTGCCATAACATCACCAGCGCCCACGATCACCTGTGCATTAGGTGCTAACCCCAGTTGCTGTGCGATCTCGGGCAGCAGGGCACCGGCATCGTCAGCAGGGGCGGCCAGCGTTGGCAAAACTGAGGTATCCAGCCCCACATAGCTCGCTCGTTCCTCCGACCAGGTCCGCTGCTCCCAATCGATTAGACCTGCCCCAGCTCCGTCGGTTACATCGGTCAGAAACTGGCCTGTTAGACGATAACGCAGATAATCTTTGGGCCAAAGTAACATCCGGGTTGCAGCCAAGGTCTCCGGGCGATGGCGTTTGAGCCACAGCAACTTGGGGAGTGTGAAGGATGTGTTGATGTCGTACGGAGGGAGGTCGAAGTATGTGCAAAGTTCCTCTGTCTCTCGGCTAGCTCGCTGATCCAGCCACAAAATCGTCGGAGACAGTGGTTGGCCGTTGTCATCGAGCAGGACTGGGGTATGCATCTGGCCGGTGACGCCGATGCACAGCACCGCCTGCAGGTCATGGCCCATGCTACGCATTTCAGCCAGCGCTGCGGCCAGTGCAGTCCACCAGATACCGGGATCGCACTCAGCCCAGCCAGGCTGAGGGATGCGGTATTCATAGCGCTGGTTTGTCGTTGCAGTTACCTGTCCGACATCATCATAAAGCACCGCCTTCAGTGATGATGTCCCGACATCAATGGTTAGGATACTGGGTGCAGTCAATCGCCATTCACCTCAATCATGATCTTCAGTCCGGCTGTCTCTTGCACCAACTCAAATCCACGGCCAAGTTCTTCCAGCGGTAGGAGATGGCTGATTAGGCTTTCTGTATCGACCTGTCCGCTTTCGATAAGATCCAGCGCCCGGCGCATATCTTCTGGCGTACTGTCGGCTGAACCGGTCAGGACGAATTCGCCATAGTGAATGAGATTCGGATCGATGTGGAGTTCGTTCTTGGGATAGATGCCGGCAAAGATATTGAGCCGACCGCCTGGTGCCAGCAATGACAGGCTTTGTTCGACCAGTCGGGAGGATCCAACAGCGACGACAGCGGCGTCTACACCCCAGTCAGCGGTCACTTCTTTCACCAGCGCCGGTAGATCCTCTTGGCTTGGATCGATGGTCCAGTCGGCGCCTAGTTCCCTGGCCTTTTCCAAGCGGGAAGGAACCAGGTCGCTGGCAATCACCCGGGCGCCAAAGAGGCGGGCAACTTGCATGTGCATCAGGCCGATCGGGCCTACGCCCACCACCAGGGCGACATCGCCGGGTTGGATATCCAGCATGCTTACACCCCGCCACACGCAGGCGAGTGGTTCCATAAAGGCCGCAGCTTTCAGGCTCGTCCCTTGGCGGAGTGGGTAGATGTTCTTTTGGGGGATGCGGATGTAGTCGCCGTAACCGCCGCCGTATTGCTGAAAGGTGGGATGCTGGCAGCGGTTCGAGCGTCCCCGGCGGCAGGCCCTGCACACGCCACATTTGACAATAAAATCGGCAACAACAGGCTGGCCTATTTCAAACCGTTTGACATTATCTCCCATTGCCGCAATGTAACCGGATGTTTCGTGGCCCAGGACTCTGGGAAAAGCAACTGAAGATTTACCGCTAAATGCCCGGACATCCCAGGGGCATATGCCGGTGTAGGCGACCTTGATCAATACATCATCAGTCGCCAAGCTCGAAAATCGGATTGTGGCGCAACTCAAGCTGGCCGGGGTTTTCGCACCACATTTGGCGCATGGTTTCTTGTTTCATACGATTATCCTTTGGCTGAACCCATCGTCAGCCCTTGTACAAAGTAACGGTTGAGGAAGAGTGTAATGATCAAAGCCGGAATGATGGCGAAGATCGACATCACGGCCATTGTGCCCCAGCTGATTTCGACAGCGCTGAAACTGGAGAGGATCCCCAGCGGGATCGTCTTTGTTGCTGGCGATGTCAGCATCAGAGCAAAAAGAAAATCGTTCCAGGAAAAAATGATGCAATACAAAGCGGACGCTACAACGCCAGGCACAGACATTGGCAGCGCAATTTTGGTGAAAGCCTGCAACGGTGAAGCACCATCCACCAACGCTGCTTCTTCCATCTCTTGTGGCACATCCTTGAAGTAGCTGCGCATCATCCAGACGACAAAAGCGGCATCGAAAACAGTATCCAGAATGATTAGAGAAGCGTAGCTTCCCAGTAGATGGAGATCACGCATCAGCAGATAAAATGGAATCAACATGGCGATGGGCGGGATCATCAACAACAGTAGGAAAAAGTATGCCGAACTATTGATCAACGCCGATTTACTGCGGGCGATGGCATATCCGGCGGGGACGCCTAACAGTAAGGACAGCGTGGTGGCTCCTGCTGAGACAATGATACTGTTCATTAGGAAGCGTGGAGTCTGCGTATTTTGCAGAACCATTTGAAAATTTTTGAGCGTGTAATCAAAGAATATCCACTTCGGCGGTATGGCAAATGCATCACGTCCCAACTTGAAGGATGTGCTGAGCAGCCAGAAGATAGGCATCATGAAAAACAGGATCGCCAAGAGCACCAGAACTGTACGCATACCGTTTTCAAACCTGGATGTTTTCATGGTGTTGCTTAGGCTTGTTGCCTTTCCAATACGATGACGTACAAGATAGAGAGAATTGCGACGATCAGTAACAGGATATTTGCCATGGCTGCAGCAGACCCCATCTTAAAAAAGACCATCCCGACTGTGTAGATATGGTAGTTGAGCACAGTTGTGGCAGAGCCAGGGCCACCTCCTGTGGTAGCGTATATGATATCGAATACTTTGAACGATTGCATCGTGCGCAGCAACAACGCTACAAGGAAGGTGGGCTTGAGTAATGGCAGTGTGATGTACCAGAAGCGTTGCCAGCGGGTTGCGCCATCGACCCGGGCTGCTTCATAGGGCTCGAACGGCAGGCTTTTTATCCCGGCCAGGAAGATGACCATGAGCAACGGCGTCCATTGCCAGATATCAATGATAATGACAGCGGGCATGGCAGTGTTGAGTTCGCCCAGAGGTCCTCGCCCCATATCGAAACCCAACTGTTTGAAATAATAGGGAATGACGCCAAAGTCGACGTTGTACAATGATTTCCAAACCAGACCAACGACCAATGGCGGCAATGCCATGGGGACAAGAATCCAGGCTCGGGTGACGCGCATGATCCGGTTTTCGCCGGCCAGCAACAAAGCCAGACCCAAGCCCAATATAATTTCCAGGATCACCGTGCCTGCCACGAAAATCAGCGTATTGGATATCGCCTTGATTACCTGTTTGTCCTGGAATGCGTTGATATAATTCGCCAAACCCAGAAAAGTCCTTGTTTGATCGGGGTCTGTCAATCGATATTTAAAGAAGCTGATGTAAATGGAGAAAAAGAGGGGATAGATCGCAATCAGGACAACAAATATCAGCAATGGCGCAAGCAAAAATAAATAATGCTTCTCGACGAAAAGTGCTGAACGCCCTGATGTTGCTACGGTTCGATCTTTCACTTAAATTGACTCTCGAATGGAGTTCTGCGTAGCACCGGGAATCGCGCAGAAATGTGGGATTCAGTCGTCGGTGGGTCTGTGCCACGTTTCAGTCGTGCTTTACGGGTGCTGGAGATGAGAAGAAATCGGACCTTGCGTGCAATGTTTCACCCCGCAAGGTCCGATATTTTGTTACGCTTATTGCAGGTTTGCTTCAACCTGTGCTTGCGCCTGTTCAAGGGCCTCTTCGGCAGTCATTTCGCCTACCAGGAAGGCATTGACAGCTGAACCAAGGGCATCCTGGACAATGCTATATTCGGGAATGCGCGGGCGATAGTCACCATCGCCATTCTCGAAAGATTCCAGCAGGATCGGGAACCAGGGGTATTCTGCATTCAGTTCCGGATCTTCGAGCGTGCTGCGGCGAATCGGAGCGCCGTCGTTGCGGATCCATTCCTTCTGGATTTCAGGAGAGGAAAGCCATTTGATGAACTCCCAGGCTGCATCGGGCTCATCGGAATCGGCATTAATGCCAATCCCCCAGCCGCCAAAACCGTACTTTGGTTCCATTCCTTCTGACACGGGGGCATATGCAATGTCGACGTTGCCTACGACGGTCGAAATGTCGGGATTTTCGTAGCCGGCGCGGGCAATGCTCCAACCCTCCATCAGGGCGACACTGCCTGTGCGGAAGGCGGTCTCACGCTGATCCCACCAGTAGTCAGTTGCTCCGGGTGGTGCGTATTCGAACAGAGATCCGAAGAATTCCAGGATCTCGACATTCTCTGGCGTGTTAAGAGCCACATTGCCATCAGCATCGAGGATTGTCCCACCATGCTGCTGCACCCAGGCCATGTAGTCCTGGGCCACAGCTGAGCCTTTGGCTCCGAGCAATGCTATACCATAGAATTCATTGTCGGGATCATTGAGCTGTTTGGCTGCTTCGTAGAGTTCCTCCTGCGTAGTGGGGGGCTCAATGCCAGCGTCTGCTAAAACATCTTTGCGGTAGTTGAGGACATTGGCGTAACCAGCAAGCGGATAGGCCCAATGCTGGCCTTCCCACTCGCCTAATGTCCAGGCCACGGGCATAATGTCGTCCAGCTCCAGTTCAGCTTCATCACGCGCCATATAGTCGTCGAGAGGTACGGTGTAGCCATTTTGGGCGTACTCACCCGACCAGACGATATCCATGGTCATTAAGTCATAGTTAGCTGTTTCCCCCACGAAGTCGGCGGTCAGCTTCTGGTAGAGATCGACGTATCCTAATTCATCCATCGTAATCTTGATACCGGTTTCTTCCTCAAACTGTGGTATCAGTTCCCGGAAACCGGTGATGAACTGGTCAGTCATGGAGGCCAGCACTAACTCGGTGCCAGCATAAGGCTTGTCGTCTGCTGCGGTTTCCTCTGCTGGCGCCTCGGCGGCAGGTTGTTCTGCTTGTTCTGCTGGTGCTGCTGCCGGGGGTGGTGGAGCAGCACATGCCGCAATGATGAGCGTCAGCAGGATCAGTAACACACTGAGTTTAACGGTCATTGTTTTGTTGAACATCATGATTTTCCTCCAAATAACGAATTGAGCCTTGCTGCGGATATCAACGAACAACGGTAGTTGAATTTGTCACCTCCAAGTAGTGAAAACATGAATTCAGAGTGTGCTTCAGCAGATGAGCGTTGGGGAAAATTGGGGGTAAAGTGAAACAGCAAGTGGTTATCTACCATGGACATCGAAGCAATCGGTCCTAAATTCACGGTGTGTTGAATAACCTGAGAAGGAAATTTGGATCTGTCGAGATTGAAAACGCATTGTATCTACAGACCCATCTCCAAAATAGTGGCGGCTTGGTCTACTGTCGCGTCCTGGTGGATCAGGGCGGAAATGGCGGCGGTCATGGCAGCGGGATTATCGGCCTGGAAGATGTTGCGGCCAATGGCGACGCCTTTTGCTCCGGCATCCAGGGCGGTGCGGATCGTTGTCAGCATTTTGCGCTCGTCCCCTTTTCTGGCCCCACCCAACATCACGGCGGGAACATAGCAGGTGGCGCAGACGTGCTCGAAACCCTCGGCGTAGGGGATTTTCACCCAGTCGGCGCCCAGTTCGGCGGCGACACGAGCGGAAATGGCGATGCTCTCGGCAGTGCGGAATTCGGGTGCGCTGTCGAAGCCGCCCGGAACCATCTCGCCCATGACGGGCAGTCCCCACCTGTGTGCTTGTCCGACCACTTTCGCCAGCGTGCGCAGGGTCGCTTCCTCTTCCGGCGCGCCGGGGAAGGCGGATACCGCAACGGCATCAGCACCGAGGCGCAGGGCGTCCTCGATTGTGTAGAATTGCGAGCCGGGACCCATGTCACCCAGTTTGGTGCCACCGCCATCCATTCGCAAGATCAGGCCGAGGGGGGCAAGCT
Organism: uncultured Chloroflexia bacterium; assembly: GCA_963700615.1. Lineage (GTDB taxonomy): Bacteria > Chloroflexota > Anaerolineae > J102 > J102 > DUEF01. The sequence goes on from CAVOYG010000012.1 coordinate 48,025, forward strand.
CGCGTGCAAAGCGAGTGGCGACGCCGTAGCTGGTGAGAATGGCGTCAGCACCACCAGCCACGATTTGGGCCAGTACAGGAGCCGGGTTTTCGAGACCTTTGGCGGGACCATCGATCAGGCCGTGATCCAGAGCGACTATCAGGGCCCGGCCATCGGGTTGGAAGATGCGATTTAGCCGTCGTGTTGTCATAAAGTGGTGCCTCGGTGTTTGGAATGTTGTTTCAAGGATGGTGTGTTTTTCGATGCGTGTTCCGTTCAGTGTCGCACCACGAAACACGCATCACGCAAGTATCTGTACTCGCCCATCCCGCCTGGCTCCTGCCTCTTCAGTCAAACCGCCATTGGCGACGATGTAGCTGCTCAGCTCGTTGCGCAGGAAGAGGTTGGTGCTGTGCTGGGGCAAGATCCGATAATTGCATGAGTCGCCAGGTCATGACTTACGTAACTCTCCCACGCTGCGGCAGGCTTACGTACAAAGCTGCTCGATGCCGCCAGAAAGGTGCGGTCACGCAGTTCGGACAGTGGTTGTCCTGCAAAGACGATGTCTTCGGCGCGAGCCAGTGGCGTTCTTCGTCAGGAACAGCTTATAGCGCAGATGATGACTGAAATGGATGAAGCCACGCTCGGTGTGAGGGGAACGGGGCCGATCACTGCGCAGGGCGTTATCTCTGACAAGTCGTTCAAGTTCTGCCCCTGTTAGCCAGTACAGCGAAATCGTATCGGCAAAGGGCATGACATTGAACCAGTCACCGAAGGTGAGTTCATCGCCGACAGGGACGCCCACACGGGCACAAGAGGAATCGACAAAGGCCAGATCGGCGTTATAGCCATTTTCTCGAGCCTGCGCTACCAAACCGTCGGCGATGATATTGGCGAAGGCGGATTCTCCGGCGGCAAAACAATTCTGGACGCTGAGCGTACTCAGGTCTTCGCTGTCGGCAGTGCGCCCCAGTTTACGCCCAAGCAACGACATGACTTTGACAGCAAGCGGTTTGACATGGTCTTGTTCAAACTGTTGGTCGGTGGGCAGGTAAGAGGTGGCGTACAGCCGGGCATTGGTCACAGTGGCCGTGTCCCTCAGGCTGATCGTCGCTTCGCCCAGATAGCGGCCCAGTGTCCCGGCCTGCACGATGGGAATATCATTGACGATGTTGTCTGGCGTCAGTCCTTGCTCGTTCAGGGCGTGATGCGTGTGTCCGCCCACAATCAGTTGTACACCGCCTCGGGGCAAGGTGCGGGCCAATTCCACGTCACCGGCGATCCGGACGTCAGCACCATGTCCGCTCAGGCTGTAACCGAGGTGGCTGAGAATAAGCAGCACGTCGCAGAGGGGCCGAATAGCGGGCAAGATGTGATGTACTGTCTGGATGGGATTGGCAATGCGCAATTGGTTATCCAGCGACTGGCTAATCTGGCCCGGTGTTGTCAGACCGACCACGCCAATGTGGATGCCCTTGCGCACAAAGAGCGCAGCGGGATGAAACAGGCCCTCAAGCGGTGGGCCAGCGATGAGATTGGCAGACAACAGCGGAAAACGTGCGTTCTTGTTCGATAGACCGGGCCAGGGCGGGGACGCCCATGTCGAGATCGTGATTGCCGAATGTGACGGCATCGATACCTGCCGCCGAGTACAGATGGTATCCGACATGCATGAAGTCATCGCCCTCGTTCCCCAACAGCTCATCGAAGACAAAGCCGATCAAATCATCCCCAGCGGAAAGGGCAAGAATGGCTGTGTCGGGATCGTTTTGATAGCGCTGGCGCAGGTTTTGGATGCGACCTACGATTTTGGATAAAATGGGGATGTCGCCCTCCGGTGTCAGGCGGCAGATATGCCCATGCAGATCGTTGATGTGCAGGACAATGAGGCGGGCGTTTTTTGCGTTCGAGCAGGTGCGTCGAGGCGGCAACGAAACCCCATCCGCCAACTCAACATCCCGAATCGGCGCAACTGTGGCATTACCTTCGAAAAGGAAAAGCTGAGCATCGTCTGTGCTACCAGGGTTTGGCGCGCCCTGAATGAGGCGGAGTGTGCCCGGGGGTGGCGGTGGGAGGCGTGTCGTCATGGTTTCGTTGGTAGCAGATATTGGATATTGGATATTGGGTATTGTCTGATCGACAGGCAGTTGGGTGAATACCAAATAGCCAAGCCCCATTATCGAATATCCAGGGGTCAACCGATGCGTTGGAACATGCTGGGCGTGATTTGGTAGATGGGCGGTTCGCCTGCGAAGAAACGGCGCAGTTCTTCGACTGCCAGCTCGCCCATGCGACTGCAATCCTCGATGCAACCGGCTGAGTGGGGCGTGAGGACGACATTGTCCAGGGAGCGCAATGGGCTGTCGAACGCCGGCGGCTCGGGGTCAGAGACATCGAGGAAGGCAAAGAATCGGCCTTTGCTCAATTCGGTGATAAGGGCGGGTTCGTCGATGAGTGCGCCACGAGCAGTGTTGATCAGCAAAGCATCACCCTTCATCAGGGCCAGACGCTCGGCGTTGAGCATGTGGGCAGTATCCGGTTTGAGCGGCGCATGAAGCGAGACGACATCGGCCTGCTGCAGCAGATCATCCAAATCCATCTTGATCACGCCCATTTGCACCGCCTGATCTTCTGAGACAAAAGGATCGTACAGGAGGATAGTGACATCGAAGGATTTGAGCAGTTTGATCACATGCCGCCCCACGTTGCTGGCTCCGATGATGCCGACCTGTTTATGCACGAGTTCCCGGGCCGGCCACCATTCTGTTTCCCGCCAGCCGCCTTGTCGAACATGTTGCGCCAGCGGCCAGACTTTTTTCATGCCCACAATCATCAGGCCGAGCGTGGTTTCGGCCACATCGACAGCCAGCACCATGCCCGCACTCGTCACCTGGATGCCCCGCTCCCACACGGCATCGGAGACGTTGCGCTTCACGCTGCCGCCCATGTGCGCCATAGCCCGCAAATTGGGCGCTGCCGCAAGCACTTCGGCATCAAGTGGGGCAACGCCCCAACTGGTGATGCAGGCATCGGTGGTCGGGAGCAGGGCGAGCAGCTCGGATTTAGTAGCTGGTTCGGGGCCGGGGTGGTGGATGATTTCGGCAAATGCCGCCAGCGCTTGCCATGCGGCATCGTTAAACATGCGTTGGTAGTGATTTTGGCCAATGGTGATGGCGATGGTAGGCATGGTCAGGTATTTGGTACTGTATTTGGTGATGGTTGTGCGTAACGGAATGCTTGCGAGTTGATCATGGGGGGGCGCTGCGAACGGAAGTGGCGACATCAACCCGCTTCGTGCTTGCGGTGTCCGAAGCGTTCGCCGCCGTCAATGAAGAGGATGTCGCCGGTGACGTAGCTGGCTCGCACAAAATAGAGCACCGCTTCGGCGACATCTTCCGGTGAACCCCAGCGCTCGAGCAACGTCATATCGGCCACGCTGGCGATGCGTTCGGGCGAATAGTCGGGTGGGGGCAGCACCGGGCCCGGGGCGACGGCGTTCACTCGCACTGCTGGTGCAAGTTCCAAGGCCAGTTGGCGAGTCATCGCCATGATCGCCGCCTTGCTGACACTGTGAGCGATGAAACCGGGCCAGGGCTCGAAAGCGGAAAGGTCGGTGATATTGATGATCACACCTTCGCCCTTGGCCAACATGCCCGGCGCTACAGCGTTAGCGCAATAGTAGGGGCCATCAATGCCAATCCCAGTTACCCGATGCCAGTCATCATGGTTGTCGGTGGGAAAAGGCGTTCCCCAGTAGAGGGAAGCGCTGTTGATGAGGATATCGACGCCACCGAGCTGTTCGTTCGCAAGCTTGACCATGGCCTCGACCTGCTCAAGGTCAGCGATGTCGGCCTGGACAGGAAACGCTTGCACGCCGAGAGCCCTGGCCTCGTCAGCTGTCTCTTCAGCAGCCTGGGAGGACGAGTTGTAGTTGATGACGACATTGGCTCCGGCCTGCGCCAGGGCCAGCGTGATCGCTTTGCCGACACGAATAGCGCCGCCGGTGATGAGAGCTGTTTTTCCGGTTGGGTTCATAGAGGTGACGGGATGGTAAATTTGGGTGTTGATAGATTGGTTCGAGACTATTCCACGACCACACCTGCTCGCTCGAACAGATTGCTGCACGATTGGCGGGCACGGGCGAGGAGCGCTTTTTCGTCGAGCACGGTGATTTCCTTGTGGCGCATGAGGATTTGGCCATCGACAATCACGGTGTCCACATCACGAGCGCCGCAGTTGTAGACCAGGGCGGAGGGCACTCGATGAACCGGCATGGCCAGCGGCGTATCCAGATCGACCAGAACGACATCCGCTTTCTTGCCCACTTCCAGCGAACCGATTTGTTCCGGTTGGCCGAAGGCCACGGACCCGCCCCGGCAGGCCATCCACAACACGTCTTCCGGTAGCAGAATCATGGCGTTGAGCGTGTTGACCTTGTGCAGCAGCGCTGTGACTTTGAGCGTCTCCATCATGTCCTGGTTATTGTTGCTGCCGGGGCCATCGGTCGCCAGGGCAATCGTAATGCCGGCGTTGCGCATGTCGGGAACCCGAGCGATGCCCGATGCCAGGTACATGTTGCTGACCGGGCAATGCACAACCGTCGCTCCTCGGTCAGCGATGAGGTCGATTTCTTCATCGCTCAGCCAGACGCTGTGCACGAGTTGGAAACCGGGCCCGAGCACACCCAGTTCATCCAGCCATTCGATGTGACGACTCCCCCGGCCCTCCAGATTCATTTCCACCTCGATTTGCGTTTCGGCCACGTGGATGTGCGTGCCCGCTCCCCAGTCCTGCGAGATTTCATGGGTAGCCAGCATGGTGTGGTCGCTGCAGCCCCAGGGAATGAGGGGAGCAAACTCGACCTGGATGCGGCCATCACCTCGCCCCTGCCAGGTCTGGCGCAGGCGGCGGGTCTCAGCCACAATCTCGTCGGTTGTTTCCATAAACGCTGGATGATAATCCATGTCGGCCCAGCCCCGGGCCAGCATGAAGCGGATGCCCAATTCCTCGGCGGCCCGACAGACGCCATCGTCGTTGCCCGGTTCGGTGTGGATGTACTGATGATCGATGACGGTGGTGGCTCCACCTCGCAGGTTCTCGACCAGCCCGACCATCGCCGCAACGTATGCCTCCTCCTCGGTCAGCGCCTGCGCCACCGGCCAGATGGCGGCTTTGAGCCACTCCAGCAGGGGTTTGTCGTCGGCCAGGCCTCGGATGAAGCTCTGGAAGAGATGCGAATGGGCATTGACCATGCCCGGCATCACGGCCATGAGTGAGGCATCGATAATCGTATCGGCTTTGCGCAAATTGGCTGGAGCTTCACCAGCGCCCACGGCAGCGATACGGTCGTCTTCGATCAGGACATAGCCCGGATTCAGGACTTGTTGTTCGTCGTCCACAGTGACGACAGCGCCATTTTCGATAAGGGTGGTGGTCATGGTCTGTTTACCTGCCTGTTTCGGTATTGGGTACTAGATACTGGATATTAGGAGAGATTGCCGCCATTCAATACCTACAACCCAATATCCAATATCACCTAAATGACTCGATACAACACGTCATTCCCTTCGATATGCCGAAGGATGTTGCCGTAATCGTGTCGTCGCTCCGCTGCTGCTGCGGATGAGCCGCCGGCTGCGATGTGTGGCGTGAGCAAGATGTTGTAGCCTTGCTTCGCAAGTGGGATCAGAGGATTGTCGGATTTGATCGGTTCCCACTCGAAAGTATCGAGCGCAGCGCCGCCCAGTTTTCCTGACTCGATTGCCTGCGCCAACGCCGTCTCGTCGATCACGCTGCCACTGCCGCAACTGACGATACAGGCGCCTTCTTTCATGCGAACGAAGGTGGACTCGCCAAGCAACTGGTCGGTGTCAGCAAAATAGGGCAGGAGCATAACCAGATAATCACTCTGACGGACGAGTGTATCTTCATCAACATACGTGATACCCAGTTCCGTCTCGACAACTTCCGGCAAACGACGTCGTTTGTGATAGAGAACGGACACGCCCCAGCCCTGCAAACGCCGGGCCAATTCAGCACCGATTTCGCCAAAGCCCATGATCCCGACCGTTTTCTGCCACAAACCCTCCACATTGTCTCGGCCCGACCAGTTGTAAGCGAACGTGTCTTCATCGGTGCGCTTGCTTTCGCCCCAGGCGGGACTGGCTTCGAGCGCTATTGCTTCGGTTTCTCCTAGCTTCTTGCTCAGCGCCAGCATCTGCATCACCAAATGCTCGGCCACCCGGATCACGCTGCCCACGGGCCAACGGCAGACGACAACGCCTGCCTTTTTAGCCGCTTCAGTGTCAATATCATACGTCATCGAACCCAGCCGCAGGATGAGCTTGAGTTTTGGAGCGGACTGGATCATTTCGGCGTCGATCACGCCCACACGTTCCGAGATCAGATAGTTGGTGTCGGTCAGAGAAGCGAGCAATGTAGCCCGGTCGGGCTGACGCAGCATGGTGATATCGAGGATATCGGGCGCAGCATCCAGCGCCGCCTGCTGGTGACGCTGGCCTCGTTCGGTGGTGAAAACGGTTTTGTATTGGTCACGGTTATCGAGTGTGAGTGGGTTTGAAAATTGATTTGCACTAAGGTCGAATCTGCTCAATTGGTTGCAACGCGCCGAGTTGTGCTCGCATTTCGGCCAGGATTGGCTCGAACCTGGCTGCCAGATCCGGCTCGGGCCAGATTCGCAGGTTGGAATCAAGAAGCAGGGTGGCAGAGCGAGCAGCGCCATCAAGCAAGCGGATGGCCATCTCCAGGTCATCTTGATGGTGTTGCACCAGCGGACGGGTATTTTGCATGAGCGTTGCCGCCTCCACGGCCAGATTGCCCATATCGACCGGTAATTGACAGAGCAGTTCCTGCCCATCTAATGCCTGCCCTGCGTCACGCAAGGCCGCAAATTTGGCGATAGCAGCGCCATCCTCGTCTGCCAGGGTCAGCAGCGCCTGCCGGATGTCGTCCAGTCGTCCTGAGGTTCGTTCGGCTACTTTGAATCCAGCACTGGTGTCCTGGTGTTCGATGCTGATGCGCACACAGACCTCGCCCAGGCTGCACGCCAACGCCGCTGATGCTGCAATCGTCGCCCCGGCCATTGCATGATGTCGGGTGCTGACGTGTTCGGTTAGTTGGCGGACGCTCAATTCTGTTACTGAGTTCATGAGTTTCAAGTCTCCAGTTGATGTCGACTGCCAAACGATTATAGCAGCAAGTGAGGGTAGTAAGCCATAATACAGACTAACGAGCAGGGCCCGTTTCAGGCTCGGAAATTGCGCTTTGCGCAAGGTCTTGCACAGTCATGGGGTGGATGGGCGGGCGTACGCTGAACGACCCCAGCTTCTGGATGTTCTGTATTTGCTCCTGTTGCGGAGCATTTTTCACCAACGCTTGTGCCAGCAGCTCACCACATATCCGTCCCTGGCAATTGCCCATGCCCACACGGGTCAGACCCTTGATCTCGTTCAGCGTGCTGCATCCATAGGATTGCGTGCGCTCAATCTCGCTCAATGGCACTTCTTCACAGCGACAGATGATGGTGTCTGCCTTTGCCAGAGTGTAAAGGCCGGATCGTGGTGTGAATAGCTCGCCGAACAGGTCGGCAAAGTGGCGTTCACGCTTCAGTTTTGGCTCCAATTTTGCAAGTTGCGACTGCCGTTGACTTTCGCTGATATACCCGAGTTGATGTGCGACTTCCAGACCGGAAACCCGGCCTTCGAGTCGAGCTAAGGACGCACCGCCTATGCCTGCGCCATCTCCCACGGCATACACGCCGGGCAGTGTCGTCTGCATGCGCTCATCTCGCAGCGGAATCCAGCCCCCGTGGGATTCAGAATAATGGTGTTCGCAGCCAAGCAGTCGGGTGAGTTGGGTGGACGGGAGAAAACCATAGCCCAGAACCAGGGTGTCGGCTTCAAGGGTTATCCTCTGTGCTGGATTCAGGATGCCAGTTTCGATCCAATCTGGCGATACTCACAGTTTCAACCTCCGTCTTACCCCGAGCTTCTGTCATCGCCCAGCCAAATCGTATCGGAATGCCTGCCTTTCTCAATGTGCGCCAGGCCGACCATCCCTGTTGCATACGTGCCCATTGACCCCAAATGGCTGGGGTGTTACGCATCCGCAGGAATTGCGAATACGAATTTGCTTCCAGCACGGCCACAACATCGGCTCCTGCCTTCACCAATTGTGCGGCCACAAGCAGTTGCAGCGGACCCGAACCGGCCAGCACAAAACGCCGCCCCGGCAAAACTGTCTGCGATTTGAGGAGCGTCTGCACAGCGCCCGCCGTCATTACACCGGGCAACGTCCAACCAGGGAAAGCAATGGGACGATCATAAGCGCCAGGGGCCAGTATTAGCGCCTGGGTCTGCAAACGATGCGGAGCATTACTCGCCATGCAGGGTGAGCAACCAGTCGCCGTTTTCGCCCGGAAATGCCCCCCAAACCTGTGTGTCCGTGAAAATTCGCAAAGTTTGGCAAGCATTCAATCGAGCAAAGAGATTTGATGCTTCCTTCTGTTCACTTTCGACCCGAAAAGCCTCCGGCGGCTTCTTGAAATACTGACCCCCAGGTCGGGGGGCGCTATCAATCACAACCACTTGTGCCCCAGCTTCAGCAGCCACCAGCGCCGCCTCCAGTCCCGCTGGGCCTGCTCCCACCACTGCTACTTCCGTGTTCCGTGTTCCGTGTTCCGTTTTATGTGTTCGATCTGACTTGCCCCTCGCTCCCTGCTCCAGGCTCCCGCCCTCCGCCCTCTGACTTCCGCCCTCTGACCTCCGATTTCCACCCTCCGTCTCGACCCGCATTCCTTCCTCGACCGTCGTCACACATGCCCGGACATTGGCCTGACCATCCACCGTCACCAGGCAGTCGTAGCAGACGCCCATGCCGCAGAAAAGGCTGCGTGGTTCATCCCTTTGGGATGTACGTCTGAAAATGCGTTGGTCTTCTGCCAACAAAACGGCGGCAATTGTTTCGCCAGCATAGGCCGTGGTCAGGCGACCATCGATAAACAAGGAGATGACCTGACCACGGTGAGACAGGGGAGGCTTGAATTCAGAAGAAGGAATGCGCATGGGATGTTCTATGAAAAGCGGGCGGGATTGAAAGCGGATAAATCTATGTCGGGTTGTTCGCCCAGGATCATGTCTGCGATGATCTGACTGAGGACGGGAATGGTGGTGATGGTGTTGTGAAAACAGGTGGCAACGAAACAGTTATCCAGGCCGGACGCCCAGCCAATGGCCGGTTGTTCATCAGGTAAAAAGGGGCTTGGCGACGCCCACGCCCGAACCAGGCGCACATTCGAAAAAGTTGGGAAGAGCGCAAGTAACTCCCTGGCGATGGCGGGCACGCCCCAGGCGCTATTCGATCGGTGGATGCGTTGCGTTTGTTCGACGGCCTCAGTGATTAGCAACGTGCCATTTTGTTGCTGCGCCACGCCTATGGAAACAGCTTGCCTGGCGTTGTGGATGGTCTCGTAAAAATCAGCTAAACCAATGTGATTGTTCAATAGCGGCGGCAGTGCTTCGCTGATAATCGCCTCGGCGTGTGTGAACTGTACCGGCAAATTACTCCCAGCTTGACGTAAAAGTTCAACCGTCCAGACACCAGCAGTAACGATGACGATATCGGCGCTGAAACGTTCTTCTGCTGTCTGCACATAGGTCAGGCGCCCGTTGCGACGTCCAAGGTCGATGACCGGCGAGTACTGGCGTAACTCAGCGCCGAGGCGGCGGGCTGCTTGGGCATAGGCCTGCATGAATTTGAAGGGATTGAGATGGCCTTCAAGGCACCAGGCCGCCCCGAGAAATGGGTCGGAGACAAGCAGAGGCTCGGCTTCCTTCAGTTCGGTCGGGTTCAGGATAGCGGCAGGGACATTGCGCTGTTTAAGATAGGCGACCTGCTCGGTCCACCACTTCCAGTGGCGCTCATGTTCGATCAGCATGAGATTGCCCAAGCGCCGCCACTCAAACTCACAGTCCAATTCTGTTTCCAGTGTTTCGAGTTGCTCCAGACCAGCCAGCACAAGATCCATGTGTTGACCCCGATGACTCTCCGAGACTTGGGTCCGGCCTGCACAGGCGCCTGATGCACCACTGCCAAGACTTCCAGCCTCCAGCAGCAGCACATCCACCTGGTGTCGTGCCAGTTGGTAGGCGATTGTCAGCCCGGCGAAACCGCCGCCGATGATGATGACATCGTAGTTTTTTGTCTTCATCGGTCGGGCGAGAAAGGTGTGATGTTATAATTCGCATAGCCATTGACTACGAGATCAGTGACAATTTGGCCGACCAAAGGCGTCACGATGACGGTCGATTTGAAAGCGGTTGCCAGGATTAAGCCATCGAGGCCATCCACTGGCCCCAAAAATGGCAGGCCATCATGCGTGAAGGCGACCGGAGCGGCCCAACCTCGCAGCGTGCGCAACCTGCGCAGTGAGGGGATGTAGGTGGTGGTCAGCTTGGCAATGGCTGCCTGGCCCGATAGTGTCGAAGCGGAACCCAGATCGTCGGTGCTTTTTGTGGCTTCTCCGAGTAGGAAGTGACCGCCCGCAGTCTGAGAGACGGCCAGAACGGCGTTTTCAGTGACTGAATCACTCTCCTCACCGTGCGCATCCTCGAAAAAAGCAGCGGAAGCCAAGTGGTTGCGCAGTCGCAAATCAGGCGCAGCTTCGGTTACAAGTGCTTGGCCATGCACATGGGCGATGTCCCAATCTCGCTCCAGCATCTGTCCGAGGGCTGGCGTCCATGCTCCGGTGCAAAGGATGATGTTGGCGGCGCTGAAGCCGCCAGTAGTTGTGTTTATTCCTTGAATCTCGCCGCTTCGCGTAGCGAACTCTGTGATTTTGACGCCTAAGTGCAGTTTCAGACCAGAGCGCCGGGCCTGATGAACGTAGGCCCACATTAACGCAAAGGGATTGACCTGGCCTTCATGCTCGTAGTAGCAAGCGCCGAGTAAAGTGGCGGGATTGAGCAACGGTTCTAGTTCAGGCAGGTGGTCGGCTTCCACCAATTCAGCCTCGATTCCGACAGCGTGGAGTTGGGGCAGGCGAGCGGCCATCGTCTGCCATTGCGTTTCCGTTTCTATCAGCAAGAGGCTACCGAGTTTGCGCAATCCAACAGACTGCTCCAGCTCTTGTTCCAATGTCTCAAAACAGGCGTAACCGGCCTTAATCATGGGCAGGCTGTGTGCCAATTCGGCGTCCTGCACCTGGATGTTGCCGTAATTTGCAGTTGACGCCCCTGCGCCGATGCCGCCCTGATCGAGCAGGGCGGTGCGTAAACCAGCCTTGGTCAAATGATAGGCAACGCTACAACCGATGTAGCCGGCACCGATGACGAGAACATCGTAAGTTAGCATGGTTCAGAGAGTTACAGGGATGCCCCCTTGCGGTCTCCCAATAGTCAGACCGTTTTGATCCACACGGACTTAACTTCGGTGTACGCTTCCAGCACTTCCAGGCCATTGTCCCGGCCGTAACCACTGCCCTTGAATCCGCCAAAGGGAGCGGCGGGGTCGAACAAGTCGTAAGTGTTGACCCAAACGACCCCCGATTTGATCCCGGCGGCCACCCGGTGCGCCCGACCGAGGTCTTTCGTCCACACCCCCGCTGCCAGACCATACTCGGTGTCGTTTGCCCTGGCAATCACCTCCTCCTCGGTCTCGAAAGCGTACACCGGTAGTACCGGGCCAAAAATTTCTTCTCGCGAGATAATCATGTCGTCGCTGACATCGCCGAAAATCGTCGGTTCAATGTAAAAGCCCTTGCTGAAATCACCGTCCGTCAGACGATGACCGCCGCACAGCAACGCTGCGCCTTGATCGATACCGCTATGGATGTAGTTGAGGATGGTTTCGGCCTGGTTTGCATCGACGATGGGGCCGAGTTCTGTGGTCGGATCAAGGGCGTTGCCGATTTTGGCAGTTTTCGCCATCTCGATCAATTTCGTCACAACTTCATCGAAAATGGAAGAATGAATGTAGAGGCGTGCTCCGGCGACACAACTTTGGCCGGTGTTGCCGAAAGCGGCCCGGAATGCGCCGGAAATAGCAGCGTCGAGATCGGCATCGGGGAAGATGATATTCGGGGCTTTGCTGCCCAGTTCCAGTGCCAGGCGTTTGAGATTGCCTGCCGAGGCCTGGATCACGCTGCGTCCAACTTCAGTCGAGCCGGTGACCTGGATCTTGTTGATGCCGGGATGCTCGGCCAAGGCCTGGCCGATGACTGAGCCCCGACCGGTCAGGATATTGAGTACGCCTGCCGGTAGTCCGGCTTCCATCGCCAACTCGCCCAGACGCAGCAGGGGAAGCGATGCCAGTTGGGCGGGTTTAAGAATGACGGTGTTGCCACAGGCCAGCGCCGGGGCCATTTTCTGCATGCCGTGGATGAGCGGGTAATTCCAGGGGATGATGATGGCGGCCACGCCCACAGGTTCCCGGCGTGTGTAGACAAAGTGATTGGGAATCGAGACCGGGGCGGTGTATCCCACCATTTTGCTGGGCCAACCGGCGTAATGGTAGGCGAGATTGGCGGCCACCTTGCTGTCGATGGCGCGTGTGTGGTGGATCGGTTTGCCGTTGTCCAGCGACTCCAATTCGGCCAATTCATCAGCGTGGGCGGCGATGAGGTCTGCCCAGCGGCGCAGAAGCCGCTCTCGATCACGGGGCAGCATATCCGCCCAGCCATTTTCGGACGCCCGGCGCGCCGCTATCACCGCCCGTTCAACATCTTCCACACCAGCGGAAGCCAGTTCGCATAGGGCTGAACCATCGGATGGATTGTAGCTGGTGTAGGTTTCGCCGGATGCGGCTGGTGTCCATTGTCCATCGACGAGCAACTGCTGGGGCGAACGGGAGAGGAATTCTTGTGTGTCGGGGTGGAGTGTGGTCATGGTGACAAGGTGAGGGGCTAGCAAGGTGACTGAGTGACGAGGGAAATTGGTTATGAAGCGGTTAGGGCGCTCAGTAGGGCTTTAACGTCCGTTGCGGTGACGGTTCGGGGGTTGTTTGGGGTCATCGCCATGCGGAGTGTGTCTTCAACGAGGCTAGCGGGAGAACCGAGTGCGGATAAGTGCGCGTCGCGAGGGTTGTGGGGAGGCCCAGGTCGTTCACAAATCGGGTGAGTGTGTCGACCAGCGCCTCATCGGGCGATTCAGGGGCCAAACCGAAGGTTTGTTTGAGATAGGCCAGGCGTCCTGGAGCGATGGCGGGGAGATTGAAACGCAGGACGGGGGGCAGCAGGATGGCGTTAGTGAGGCCGTGATGCAGGTGCAAAGCGCCGGTCAGCGGTCCCGACAACGAGTGAATCAAGCCCAGACCAGCGTGATCCATGGCTGTTCCCGCCCAGGTGGATGCCATCATCATCGCTGCTCTGGCTTCCATGTCACCACCGTCGGCGACAGCGCGTGGCAGCGCCCACCAAATCTTTTCCAATGCGCTCTGAGCCAGCATATCAGTGTAGGGGTTGGCCCGGAGACCGGTGTAAGCTTCGAGTGCGTGTGTGAAGGCGTCAATACCAGTGGCGGCGGTGAGACTGGGGGGAAGCGAACGGGTCAGTTCGGGATCAAGCACAGCGGCGTGCGGGAACATCAACGGGTTGAGAACCCCCTTTTTGAAGGGGCGTTCCGGATCGACGATGACGGCCACTTTGCTGACTTCGCTGCCGGTGCCTGCGGTGGTGGGGACAGCCAGCAGCGGCAAACTGCGTTGCTTGATTTGTTCGCCGCCCCATTGGTAGTCGGAGTAGCTGCCACCATTTGCGAGCAGCGTGGCGATGCCTTTTCCCACATCAATGGGGCTGCCGCCGCCCAGAGCGATGATGGTTTGCGCTCCGATTTCACGGGCGATGGCCAATCCGGCGGCGACTTCGGTGCTGGTAGGATTGCTGCTGACATCGGTGAATGGTACGATCTCCCGGCCATTGGTGCTCAATCCGGCCTGAAAGCGTTCGACCAGACCGATGGCGACCAAACCCGGATCGCTAACGAGAAGCACGCGTTGAGCAGCGAGCAGGTTAAGTTCGCTATCCAGGGCTTCGAGCGCTGGCAGACCGAAGATGACTTTGGTGGGTAGGTGGTAGGTAAACATCACGGCGTCCAATCCGAAAAAGCATCGATCACCGGCTTGATGTCATCCATCATCGGATAGAGGATGGGGCAGGTGACGCCAGCATCGATGTATTCGGCGACTTTGTCCTGACATTGGCGGGTTGTGCCGACCGCCATCAGGTTGCGGACAACATCATCGGGGATGATAGCAGCTGCCCGGCGATAGTCTTCCTCTGTGGCGGGCCAGCCCACGTATTCCTGAACACGCTGAATGAGTTCCTCGTCCACGTTGCTGGCTTTCATGATGTGGGGTTCGGTGCCGAGATAGTAGGCGACCAGGGCTTTGCCCTCCATCATCGCCGCTTCCGGGTCATCGTCAGAGAGGCAGCAGACCAGTAATTCGGGTCTGTCCACCTGGTCGAGCGTTTTACCGGCGCGCTCTGCGCCGATGCGAACTCGTTCCACTGCGCTGCGGATGTAGTCGACAGATACGACGTAATTGAGGACAACGCCATCGCAGATTTCGCCGGAAAGCTCCAGCATCTTAGGACCAGTTGCACCGATGTAAATAGGGATATCACGAGGCGAGGCGTCACCAAAAGCCACATCCAGCTTGACACGGTCCAGGTTGACGAATTGGCCTTGATACGTGACTTCCTCCATCGTGAACAACTGGCGGATGGATTCGATGTTCTCTCGCATGGCGGTAAGCGGCTTGATGCGCTCGACGCCGACCCGTGAGGAAATTGGCTCCCACCATGCGCCTAATCCCAGCATCACCCGGCTGCGACCATCTTCTGTCAGCCCGGCCAGTTCCCACATGGTGCTCCAGGTGGCGGCGATCACGGCGGGGTTCCGGGTCCAGATCGGCAGCACGCCCGAGCCGAAGCGCATGCGTTTGGTCTCGGCCAGGAAGGCGCTCATCATCACCACGCAGTCCCGGGCCAGCCTCGTATCGGCCTGCCAGATTTCCGAGAAGCCCTTCTCCTCGGCGTACTTCACCATTTCGATTTCATATTGGATTGGGTGTTTATCCTGCATGTACAGGGCCATGCGTTGGGGCATTATGGGGACTCCTTTGGTGACAGGGTGAGGGGATGACTGGGTGATGTTGTCGGGGTCAATGCAGCGATTTGCGTTGTTGCTCTCAGTCCTTGCTTCCAGCTCCAAGCACACTTTCGATGATGGCTGAATAGCCGGTTGTGGCGGCAAAGAGCTGATCGAGTTCGATGTATTCGTCGGCGATGTGAGCGTGTGCCTCAGTGGAGGGACCGAAGCCGATGGTGGGGATGCCGGCACGACCGGCGCTGTAGGCGGCGTTGGTGCAAAAACGGTAGGCGCCGAGACTGGGGTTCAGACCGGATGCTCGGAGCCCGGTAAGGGCGGCCTGAACCAGAGAATGGTCGGGCCCCAGCTTCCAGGCGGGAAAGAACTTGGGGCCGGTTAGCGTGGAACCGGTGTAGGTGGTGTGTTCGCCTGCGGCGATACTGACATTGATTCCTGCCAGTTCAGGCATCGTTCGCAATTCGGCCAGGACGCTGGCTTCGGTCTCGCCGGGTAGCAGGCGGCGGTCGTAGGTGACAACGCAACGACTGGGGATGACGGAGTGTCCGGGATAAGGTTCGGAAATGATATCGGTCAGCACCATGAGGGCGGGGCCAAGCAAGGGATCGGAAGGAAAAGAGATGTTTTCGATAGCCATCACGGCGGGAATCATACGATGGACGGCGTTGTCGCCAAGGTGCGGCGAGGAGGAATGAGCCGGTTTGCCAATGGCTTCCAGCTGGACCTCTGCTCGTCCTCGTCCGCCGATGTTGAGGTTCAAATCAGTAGCCTCACCGATGACGACGAAATCGGGTTCGACCTCCGCCACCACGGTTGCCAAGGCTACGCCTTCCATCACCTCTTCCAGCACGGTGGCGCTTACGACGACAGTGCCGGCAAGTTGTGATCGGTCAACAGTGGCTGCGGCATGGATCATCGCTGCCAAAGCGCCTTTCATGTCGCTGGCGCCCCGACCGTAGATTCTGTCTCCGACCATCTCAGCGCCGAAGGCTTCATGCTCCCAGTTCGTGCCCGGAGCCAGGCCAACAGTGTCGCAATGCGCATCAAGAAGCAGAGTTGGGCCTGGCAAAGCACCACGAATGACGCCGATCAAGCTGCCGTTTTCATCCATCCATACCTGGTCGTATCCCAGACAGTGCATTTCGGCATGGGCTAGTGCGATCAGATTCTGTTCCTGACCAGAAAGAGACTGTTCTCGCACCAGTGCTTGCAGGAAATCGACCAGCTTTCGGTTGTCGCCTTTCATTAGCCTTTGACAGCGCCTTCAACCATCGCCTTGAAGAAAGCTGCGGCGCGTGAACAGGAACAGGATAATCATCGGCAAAGCGATCAAAATACAGGCCGCGGCAATCACCTGCACATTGATGATGTTCTGGCCCAGGAAATCGTACAGGCCGAACATCGCAGGCTTGTGTTCGTTTTTGGAGATGAGCAAGTATCCGGCGATAAATTCGTTCCAGACATTGACGAAAGTAAGCAGAAAGACCGCCGTCATGCCCGGCATTGCCAGTGGCATGATGATGCGCATCAGCGCGCCAACCGGCGTGCAGCCGTCAATCAGCGCCGCTTCCTCCAATTCACGGGGGATGGCATCGAAGAAACCTTTGGCGATCCACACGCTGAGCGGCAGAAAAAAGCCGATATACACGAAAACGATGAAGATCCGATCATCCCAGAAAGGCAGAGGCGATTTACGCAGCACGATACCCATCTGGTAGAGAGCCAGCAGATTCGTCAGCAAGGGCACGCCGGTGATGGCCAGAATAGCCGTCATCAGGGCGGTGTGTCCCCGGAACCGATAGCGCGAGAAAGCATAGCCTGCCATCCCCGCCAGCAAGACGACAAGCAACGAGGTCAGTGTGGCATACAGCAGTGTGTTGGGCAGGTAGATGCGTAACATATTGCCCGTGATAGCAAAGCCGAGTGGAGAGCTATCTGAAGGTTTGGGCGCCATCACACGGTAGTAACCTTCAGTGGACCAGCGACATGCACTCAGATCGAAGGCTTTTTCGGGCGTGTCGCAGGGAAAGATGACCGGGGGTTTGCGGTGACGTCCGCTTCTCGTTTGAAGGAGATCAAAATCGTGGTGCCAATGGGGATCATCGCAAAGAGCAGGACGAGGATGATGGCGCCGTTGGTCGAGACCGCTTTCCCAGGTGCGGCGGGATGGAGTAGGTATTTTCGCCATGTCAGCTGCTCCTTTCCTCGACGCGGGTCAGACGCAATGTGCCCGAGATCAACAACCAGTTGACAACGGCGATCAGTTAGCGCCAGGGCCGCCGCCCTGCCAAAGTGGAGCTGATTCCAGCCAATTGAGTAGAGCATGTAGCTCAACACCTCCGTGGATGTGCCCGGCCCACCCCCTGTGAGACTGAAGACCATGCCCACACCATTCATGCCGCTCAGCGTCAGGCTGAAAAGCGCTACAACCATGGTGGGCAACATCAGCGGCACCATGATGTGGCGGGTGACTTGCCAGCCACTGGCGCCGTCGATGCGGCTGCTTTCGATGATTTCGGTCGGGACCGTTTGCATCGCTGCCAGCATCAGCAGGGTGATAAAGGGTAACGCCCGCCAGGATGAGGCCAGGATAAGAAAGATCATGGCCGGCGCTGGTGGGAAGGGAAAGTCACCAAACCAGGACTGCGGCGGAATGGCTGTCAGCACCGATAGACCTTTGGGTGGAAAGAGGTCGGGGTTTTGCAGAATGCCGGAGAGCAGACCGTAGTCGGGAATGACCAGCAGGCGGAAGACGAGGCCGGCAATGATGTCGGCAATGATCCAGGGGATAAAGAGCAGGGTGATGTAAAGTCCGGATAAGCGTAGCTTGCGGTTCAATAAGAGGGCGATGAGAAATCCAGCGATCATCGTCAGGCCCGCATAACCCACCAGGAAGACGATAGTGTGACCGACACTTTCACCGAAGAGACTTGTTCCCAAAAGGCGCTGGAAGTTCTTGATGCCGACGAATGACCAGCCCTGCGGCTCACGTTCTTGTAAGCTAAGCCATACCGTATACAGGGCGGGATAGACCTGTACGACGAGTAGAACGACGACGGTTGGCAGGATGAGCCAGAAGGGAAGCGCATTGCGAAGCCAGCCCCTTCTGGTTTGCTGGGACGCTGTTTTTTGCATGGAGGCAATCCGTTTTTGGTGAAGAAACTGAGAGACCGGGTGGCCTGAATACAAGAAGACCGGGATATCGGGAAACCTGGACGGTTGAACTAATCGCAGCGCTGCGATTCTGGTCTTCCGGCTTGCAGGTCTACCGGCCTCCCGGTCTTCTGTAGAGAAAAGAGTCGTTAACTAGTTGTTGGCGTTGTACTCTTCTTGCGTCTGAATCAGGGCCTCAGCGATGTCGAGCGTTGGGGTCTTCCTTGATCAGCTTGTAAATGGTCGCCATGACCGCATCTTGCGCTTCGTTGGGGCGTGCCAGCGAACCATACCAGGGATTGCAGTCGCTGGCTCCAATGGCTTCACCTGCTTGTTCGTAGAAGGTCGTTTGGAAGTCTGCCGCCGATTGGATTGCCTTGAGCGTGGGGAAGCCGCCGCCGGGTCCGATCACGTAATCTGCATTCTGATCGGGATTGCTCATCATCCAATTGATGAACTCGTGAGCGCCTTCGATGTTCTTTGCGCCAACCGGTACGACGAATCCCTGCACATCGATGCCGCATCCTGGCTTCTGCCCTGCGGCCGCGAAGGACGGGGCGAGATAGACGTCACCGGCCTCGATGGCATTGATCATGTCCTCAGAGCTGCCTGTCTCGTATTTCGTGCCATTCGGCGCGGTCAGGGGATTCACGTATCGATAGCCGAAAAGCCCGGTGGGGAAGGAGCCAGCCGAAGAATCTTTGAAGGCTTCTTCTTCCTGGAAGCCGCCGGCAAAGGCGATTTCAGGGACGTATTCCTTGGCAACGATCTCGCGCATGAATTCGATAGCAGCGATGGTCTCGGGGGTGTCCATTTTCATATTGCCCTGACCATCATCCAGCGATCCGCCAAAGGAATCGATGATCGTCCACACCGCGCGGGTGAGGCCTTCACCGCCCTTGTCGGTCGAGCCAAAGAAGGTGATGCCATAGAGTCCTTCGCCCTTCAGTCGCTCGGCTTCGGTCATGAATTCCTCTGGTGTCGTGGGGAAGCCGTTGGGGAAACGGTCGTTCCACACATAGACCAATTGCGGCCGCACGGAAATTGGGATGCAGTAAAGCTTGCCATCCGGAGCCGTACAGCCGTGGATGGCACTCTGATCCAGATCGCTCCACCACGGTTGCGCCTGCGCCCACTCGCTCAGGTCTTGCGCTGTGCCATTGCGATAGAAGTCGATGAGATCCTGGGTGTTGCTCAATTCAAAAATGTCCGGCACATCGCCGCCAGCCTGCACTGCTGCCACCAGTTCGGTCGTCATCTTGTCAAAGGCTTTCGGTTGATTCACCCAATTCAATGTCCCTGCGTGCGCCTCGTTGAACTGCGGGATCGTGTTGCGCAGATACTCGTTGCCCACGCGTTCGTCACTGGCGGGGTCTTCGTTGTTCTGGTCGTACTGGAACCAGCTGACAACGTCCATTACCTCAGCGGGAGGGGCTTCCGTAGCTGGGGGAGGGGCTTCTGTGGCTGCAGCAGGGGCTTCCGTGGCTGCAGCGGGGGCTTCCGTGGCCGGTGCTGTTGCGCACGCCGCCAGTACCAGAGAGAACAGCAAAATGATAGTTAGCAGTAACCAATTACGCTTCATGTTGAGACTTCTCCTTGCCTTGAGGCTGTATGATGCTTTTGAGTTGTGATTTCTCTAAACTGTTGGTTGGCGGAGCAAGCAAAATATCTGCCAACCATCAATACGAGGCAGGGGGCATTTTACTATAGCGAAATGATTCCGACAAATGATTCTGAAGGCAGGAAGGTGGAACTCCACCTGCATCTTTTGGTCTCTGGGACCTGCATTCTTTCTGCTCTTTCTGCATTTCCATTTTGACCATCAGCACTTATAATGAGGCTGTTCAAAACCATTTTTCCAATTTTGGTGGCGTTGCTGCCACTGGTTAGGCGCTAATGACAAACGCACATAAGGATACCAATGTCGGTATTGTTAGCACCGGCGTCTATTTACCTGAATCGGTGCTCACCTCGGACAAAATCGCTGAAATGAGCGGTCTTCCCGAATGGGTGGTGCGAGAAAAACTTGGGATCGAAAATAAACATGTGGCCGGGCCCAACGATCATCCCAATGAGATGGCGATCAAAGCCGCTCAGGATTGCCTCTTGCGCACCGATATCCAGCCTGAGGAGATCGATGTAGTGCTCTGCACCACGGAGGAGTGGCGAGAGTATTTCCTGTGGACTTCCGGCGCGCATCTTGCTTATGAGATTGGTGCCACCAATGCCTGGGTGATGGACATCCACGCCCGCTGCGCCACGACGGTCGGAGCCATGAAAATGGCCCGGGATATGATGATTGCTGACCCGGAGATCAACACCGTGCTCATCGCCGGCGGTTATCGGGTGTCTGATTTCATCAATTTCAGGAACCGGCGCACCACCTTTATGTGGAACATCGGCTCCGGCGCTGGGGCGATGTTGCTACGCAAAAACTGGCCCCGCAACCATGTGTTGGGTTCCCATCTCATCGCCGATGGCTACATGAGCAAGCACGTGGTTGTTCCCGCCAGCGGCACGGTCAAATTCCCCACGCCTGAGGCCATTGCCAACGATGAATTCTATTTCGATCTTGTTGAGCCAGACCTGATGAAGGAGCGCCTCAACGAGGTCTCGATGGATAATTGGGTGAAATGCGTGGATGAAGCGCTGCGCAAAAGTGGGATTAAATCCGACGGCACACCCTACACCCGATCTGATCTGGACTTCCTCAACATGGTGCTGATCAAGCCCTCCGGCCATTTGGACATGCTCAACCGTTTGGGTTTGACCGGGGAGCAGGCAGTTTATCTCGGCCACATCGGCCACATTGGTGAGCAGGACGCCATGTTTGCCATCAGGGAAGGTTTGGCACAGGGTCGCCTCAAAGATGGCGATCTGATGGCTGTCGTCGCTGCCGGCATCGGCTACGTCTGGGCCGCCAGTATCGTGCGGTGGGGAGCGCAGTAGTCAGAGGGCGGAGGTCCGGAGTCTGAGGTCGGCGTCAATCAACTGAGTTTTCTACAGTCAATCGTTTCATGTTACCAAACTTGAGGTCAATAGTGAGTTTCCAAGACAAGGTTGTCTTAATCACCGGCGGGGCTGCCGGCATCGGAAAGGCCACCGCCGCACGCTTCAGGGAAGGGGGAGCCACCGTTGTTATCTGCGATTTGAACGAGGATGCCGGCGGGAAACAGCCGAGGAGCTCGGCGTTGCAGTTCTACGCTGTGAACGTCGCCGACCGGCAGGACGTGCAGAATTGGATCGATACCGTGGTTGAAAAGTACGGTCGCATCGATGTCCTGATCAACAACGCCGGTGTGCTGCGAGACAACATGCTCGTGAAAGTCAAGGATGGCGAACTGGTCAAGCAGATGCCGGAGGCAGACTGGGATCTGGTGATCTCCGTCAACCTCAAGGGCGTGTTCAACTGCGCCCAGGCTGTCGCTCCGGTCATGATTGACCAGGGCGGCGGTGTGATTCTAAACGCCACTTCTATCGCTGGCCTGGACGGCAATTTTGGCCAGACCAATTACGTTGCAACCAAAGCTGGCGTTGTCGGCATGACGCAAGTGTGGGCGAGGGAATTGGGTCGGCATGGCATCAGGGTCAATGCCATCGCCCCCGGCTTCACCCTCACGGAAATGGTGCAACAAATGCCAGAAAAGATCCTGGAACGCATGCAATCGCATGTGCCCCTGGGGCGGTTGGGCGAACCCCGCGATATCGCCAACGCCTATTTCTGGCTGGCATCGGATGAAGCGAGCTACGTTTCTGGCGCCGTGTTGCGCGTCGATGGCGGCATTGTTATCGGAACATAGGAATTGTCATGCACGCAGCCGATTTACTTAGCAAACGAGCCTACCTTACATCTGATCGGGAAGCGCTGGTTTATTACGGAAGCGGTGAAGTTACCCGTTATACCTACGCTGAACTGAATGAACGCGCCAACCGCCTGGCCAATTGGATGCGCCAGGAGCTGGGTGTGCAAAAGGGAGATCGGGTCTCGATTCTTGCCATGAATTGCGTTCCCTACATCGATCTGTTTTATGGCCTGGCCAAGATAGGTGCGATCCTGGCACCCCTCAACTGGCGGCTGGCGCCCGCCGAACTGACATACATCGTCAATGATTGTGAGCCGAAGGTTCTGATCTGTGGGCCGGAATTTACGGACATGCTTGCCGAAATGCGTCCACACATTCACGTGGCGCATTTTGTAGGCCTGGAAGGTGCGGACATCGGAGGCGCTGTCTCCTACGAGGAGGGTCTGGCCCGATCTTCGGAGTTCGAAGCCCGAACGTCCTGCTCTCTCAGCCGATGATACGCTGGCGATCCTTTACACGTCGGGTACGACGGGCAGACCGAAAGGCGCAATGATCCCGCATCGTCAGGTTTTGTGGAATTGCCTGAACACCATCGGCAGTTGGGGATTGAACGAATCCGACATCTCGCCGGTTTATACGCCCTTGTTCCATGCCGGCGGCTTGTTCGCTTTCCTGACGCCGCTGCTATACATCGGCGGCCGCATCGTCCTCACCCGTATCTTTGAACTCGACATAACTTTGCGCCTGATTTTGGAGGAAGGCTGCACGGTGATCCTGGGCGTGCCGACCATCTTCCAGATGTGGATGAGTGCGCCGACTTTCGCCGATGCTGATTTCAGCACCGTGCGCTTTTTCATTAGCGGCGGCGCGCCACTGCCCATTTCGCTGGTCAAAGCATGGACAGCGATGAAAGGAGGCGTTTTCCGCCAGGGATATGGCTTGACGGAAGTCGGCGCCAACTGTTTTTCGATGACAGACCAGGAATCGGTGACAAATATCGGTTCGGTAGGCAAGCCGATTTTCCACAGCAAAATGCGTCTCGTAAATCCTGAAACACTACAAGATGTCGGCAGCGACGAGACCGGCGAATTGCTGATCTCAGGTCCGCATGTTTGCACCGGCTACTGGCATAACCCCGGTGCATCGGACCAATCATTGATTCAGAGCAGCGATCCGGCGTGGCCCTGGCCCTGGTTTCGCACCGGCGACATGGCCCGCTGTGATGCCGATGGCTTTTACACCATTGCCGGACGTTTCAAGGACATGTTCATCAGTGGGGGCGAAAATGTCTATGCCGCCGAGGTCGAGGCTGTGTTTCGGGAGCATCCTGCTGTGGCTGACTGCGCCCTGATTGGCAAGCCGGACGAGCGCTGGGGCGAAGTAGGTCTCATGGTCGTGGTCAGGAAAAAGGACGAGACAGCGACAGAGGAAGGGTTAAAGGCATTCTGTGGCGAACGCTTAGCCCGCTACAAAGTCCCAAAGGTTGTCATTTTCACCGACGCCCTGCCCTATTCGCCATATGGAAAAGTGCTGAAACCGAAGTTGAAGGAAAAGTATGTGACGAGTGCGCAGTAAAAAGTGAGAAAGGAGTCCATAAATGTCGATCCCTACCTTGCCTGGCATTACGGCCAGGACGATTACAACTGATCGTATCACCACCAGGGTGCTGTTCTCCGGCCCGGACGATGGCATTCCCGTCCTTTTCCTGCACGGCAATGTCAGTTCCGCTACCTGGTGGGAGGAGCTGATGGCGGCGTTGCCCGCAGGCCCTTCGATAGGCCCAGGACATGGCTTCCGTGGCATCGCACCAGACCAGCGTGGCTTCGGCGAAGCCGAATTCGAGAAAAAGATCGATGCCACACGTGGCATGGGGGACCTGGCAGACGATGCCATCGCCCTGCTTGACCACCTGGGCGTCGATAAATGCCACGTGGTCGGCAATTCGCTGGGCGGGAACGTCGTCTGGCAACTACTGGGCGAGCATCCCCGGCGCTTCCTGACGGCAACACAGGCAGCCCCCGGGCTCTCCTTATGGCTTCGGTAGCACAAAGGGGGAGGAGGGAACACCAACCTGGACGGATTTCGCCGGTTCGGGTGGGGGACTGTCCAACCCGGAATTGCTCAAACGTCTGGCTGAGGGAGACCGTTCGATGGACAGCCAGTTTTCACCGCTGGCGGCCTTGCGCGTCTATCCTTGTCAAGCCTCCCTTTATCGCACCAAGAGAAGAAGAACTGCTTTCGGCGATGCTCGCTGTTCATTTAGGCGAGAAAGACAATCCTGGTGGCTTTGATCCTTCGCCTCATTGGCCGCACGTTGCGCCCGGCAAGTGGGGCGCTGCCAATGCGCTGTCCCCAAAATATCTGGTTGACGTCGCCGACAAGCTAATCGCTGCTGAGCCGAAAGTCAGCGTGTTGTGGGTGCGTGGCGACAGCGATTTGGTCGTATCCAACACCGCCCTTTCCGATCCTGGTTTCCTGGGTATGCAAGGCCTTCTGCCCGGTTGGCCCGGTTTAGACATCTATCCACCCCAGCCCATGATCGACCAGACAAGAGCCGTTCTCGAACAATACGCCGCCAGCGGTGGCTCCTTCAGTGAAGTGGTGCTCGAAGATACCGGTCACATCCCTTACATCGAGAAACCTGACGAGTTTAACGACCATTTCCACCTGCATCTTCAGCAAGGTTGAGACCTTCTATGGCCAAACGTCCTGCACCGACGCCCGACCGCAGTGGTTACAAAGCGGTCGAAAATGATACACGTCGGATCTATTGGGAATATTTCGGTCAGGGCCAGAATGAGGTCGTCGTCATGCTCAATGGCGTCGCCATGGCCACGCCGGGCTGGTATCGCAACTTGGCCGAACTACAACCTGACTACGATGTCTTGCTGTACGATTATCTCGGCCAGGGCAAGTCATCACAGGAAGATGAACCCTACTACATCAATCGCTTTGCCGACTACCTGATCAGCATCATGGATGAGCTGGACATCGAACGCATTCACCCCGTTGGCGTGTCATATGGTGGATTCATCGCCGCCGAGTTGGGCAGGTTACATCAGGATCGTCTGCACACGTTGACGCTCTCCGGCATCCTTCTCACTCGTGAGACGCAATTCCAGATGTATCAGGATCTGTCGCTATTGTTCTACCGTTCGCCAGACCCATCTTTCGAGATTTACACGCACTTCATGTACGAAAAGATATTCGGCGAACACTTTGCAACGATGATTTATGGCGATAAAATGGAGCGGATGCGTGCTGGCTTCTACCAGGCTTATAAAGACAAGGAATATTGCCTCGTGCGTTTGACTGAAGCGCAGAATCCATTTTTCGAGAATATCGATACTGATCCAGACGCCTATCGCCCTATTCAGACCCCTGCGCTCATCCTCACCGGCGAGCAGGATCGGGCAATCCCGCCCTGGCAGCAGGAAAAGCTCCTGGGTATTTTGCCCAACTCCCGCCAGATTCTGCTACCTGGCAGCGGGCACATGACTTACATGGAGCGTCCCGACATTTTCTGGCCGGCAGTTCGGGCGTTTTTTGCAGTGAAGTCTCTCGATTTCAACGGTCAGATTGGTTCAGTCTCATAACTCTATCCTCTTGGAAGATTCGCCCCAAATGAGCAGAAACAACTCCGAAATATCCGGCTCATTTCAGACTGAACCAATCTCTTCACGCCAATCTACCAACCTCATGCCCCACGCCCAAATCATCTCCACCGGCCGCTACATCCCCGAACGAGTCATCACCAACGCTGACCTCAACGTCATGCTGGGGGAAAACGTCGGCGATTGGCTGGTCGAGAATGTGGGCATCCGGGAACGACATGTGATGGCCGAGGATGAGACGACTTCCGATATGGCAGTTGCTGCGGCGCAACAGGCCCTGAACCGGGCCAAACTGTCCCCGACCAGTCTCGATCTGATCATCGTCGCAACAGACACACCTGATTATCTGAGCCCGGCCACCGCTTCTGTCGTGCAGGCCAAGTTGGGCGCTGGCAATGCCGGAACTTTTGACGTCAACTGCGCCTGTGCCGCCTGGGTGACTGGCCTGGACATGGCGGCCCGTTACATCGCCACTGATGCCGATTACCAACACATTCTTGTTGTCGGCGCTTACGGCATGACCCGGTTCGTGGATTGGACCGATAAATACACCTGCACCCTTTTTGCCGACGGCGCAGGGGCTGTGATTGTCAGGTCGGGAACAGAGCCTGGCTTCCTCAGCGGAAAACTGGTCGCTCATGGTGAATATCATGACGCCCTGGGCATCTACACGGGCGGCACGCATCAGCCAGCCACGCCGGAGCTCGTTGCAGCATGGGGCAAGCCTAGCGTCCGGTTCGTTAAAAAGTTTCCCGCCACCTTCAACAGCGATAACTGGCCGCCTCTGGTCCATCAGGTTGTGCGTAAAGCGAAGCTTAGCCTTGACGAGATCGATTACTTCCTGTTCACGCAACTGAATCTGCGCACCATCGAAACAGTCATGGCGAATCTCGGCCAACCGATGCGCAAGACCCACTGGATCGGTGACAAATGGGGCTATCTTGGCTCGTCCTGCATCCCCGCCGCCCTGGATGATGCCCTTGAACTGGGTGTCGGTCCCCAGCCAGGCGACAACGTGGTCTTCTGCGCCACCGGCGGCGGCATGGCGATGGCGGCGAGTGTTTGGCGGTGGACCGCCACTGATTACTGAAAACGACTTCGGAGACAATCATGTACATCGGCGACTACCTTGGAAGACGAGAGATTTACTCCCCTAACAAATTAGCCATCATCGATGCCGGAAAAGCCCCGGAATTGCGCCTTAGCTACCGGCAGTGGAATGAGCGCGTGAACAGGCTGGCAACCTGGTTGCAGAATGAGGCCGGAGTCAGAAAAGGGCGATCGGGTTGCGATCCTGGCTCGGGATGGCGTCGAGCACCTGGACTTGTTTTATGCCTGCGGAAAGCTGGGCGCCATTCACACTGCCCTGAACTGGCGCCTGCATTGGCGGGAAACGGTCAGTCTGATCGAACAAACCACGCCCAAAGCCCTCATTTACTCCGACGACTTCAAGGTCGATGTTGCCAAGATTGAAAGCGCAACACGTAATACCCACTATCCACTATCCAGATATCTGCATACTGAAGGTGATGGCATCGACGGTTCCCTCCTCTACCAATCCATCATCGACCAATCGCCCAGCACGCCTGTCACTTGCGAATCGCTGCATGAAGAAGACATCGCTTGCTTGCTGTTCACCGGCGGCACCACCGGACTGCCCAAAGGCGCTCAGATCAGTCATCGCCAGATCTGCTGGAACGTGCTCAACACCGTCATCCACGATCTTACCCACGATGACATCTACCTCTGCGTCTTTCCACTCTTCCATGCCGGCGGGCTCTTCGCCTATCTGTCCTCACAAGTGGTTTTTGGTAACACCAGCATTCTCACCCGCCAATTCGACCCGGCGCAGGTGCTGGACCTGATCGAACGGGAGCAGGTGACGGTCTTTGCTGGTGTGCCCACCATGTATCAGATCATGACGCAAGCGCCTAATTATGCCGCTGCCGATCTCAGGCAGCTTGCGCTTTTGCACCAGTGGCGGCGCACCGCTGCCGGTCCCTCTGGTCGAAAAATACACCGAAGATCATGGCATCCGCTTCAAACAGGGCTTCGGCATGACGGAGTTCGGGCCGGGGCTGTTTGCCCTGCCACCAGAAGACGCCATTCGCAAGGCTGGCAGCATTGGCCGCCCCAATTTCTTTGTGGATGTACGGGTATTGGACGAAAACGACCAGCCTCTTGGCCCCAACCAACCCGGAGAACTCGTGCTCAAGGGCCCCAGCGGTTGTTCCGGCTACTGGCAAAATCCCGAAGCCAGCGCCGTCGTCATCGACGACGAGGGTTGGTTTCACACCGGTGACATCGTCCGCTACGACGAAGAATGGTATTTCTACGTGCTGGATCGCAAAAAAGACATGTTCATCTCCGGCGGAGAGAACATCTATCCGGCAGAGATCGAGCAAGTGCTCTACAAACATCCTGCCGTGCACATGTGCGCCGTGGTCGGTGTGCCCGACGAACGCTGGGGCGAGGCTGGCGTCGCCTGCGTTGCACTCAAACCCGATGAATACGTATCCCATGATGACTTGCTATCGTTTCTCTACGATAACCTTGCCCGTTACAAAGTGCCCAAACGTGTCGAAATCATCGATGCGCTTCCGCTTTCGAGCATGGGCAAGATATTGAAGCGGGAACTGAGAAAGCAGTACGCTGTGAGCGCTCAGCAGTAAACAGATGGATACCGTTCACCAAATCCTGAAAACTGAGAACAAAAAATGATCTTCCACATCACCACCCTGGAAACCTGGCATCAGGCGCTTACAGCAGGTATTTACGCTGCCGACAGCCTCGAAACCGAAGGTTTCATCCACTGTTCAACCATCGATCAGGTCATCCAGACAGCGAACCGATACTACTTTGGGCAGACCGGTCTGGTGCTGCTGGCTATCAATGAGGAACAACTGCAAGCAGATCTGATTTATGAGGAATCGGAACCGGGCCACTTTTTCCCCCACCTTTACGGCTCGCTCAACCTTGATGCGGTGACCCAAACCCCTGATTTTCCACCCAATCTTGATGGCCGTTTCGCCCTACCAGACCAACTACGCACTGACGAGTAATCACCCTGCTTCCATAAGTGTCAACTTAAGGGAATTCCAGATCGATTCGGCAATTTTGAAATGGTGTTTTCAAGCTAAAACGCACTTGTAGACAGAAAAAATCTGGGTCTAACAGACATTTTTGAGAATTTGACCGGCCTACCACGACTCAACATAATGCTTAAGTTGACACTTATGACCCTACTTGTTACTCCAACCTCCTCTCCATCTCCAGGTGACTCCCATGAAAACGATTCCCACCCTCCCCGGTATTACCTCTCGTTTGATCGACACCGCCCGTATCCGCTTCCACGTACTCACTTGTGGTCCGGACGACGGCGTACCGGTTGTATTCATTCACGGCAATTTCTCCGCTTCCACGTACTGGGAAGAGACCATGCTTGCCCTGCCCGATGGCTACCGGGCGATTGCGCCCGACCTGCGCGGCTACGGCTGGACCGAGGACAAGCTCGTTGACGCCACCCGTGGCTCTGGCGATTGGAGCGACGATCTGGCAGGTCTTTTCCAGGCACTTGGTCTTGATCAAGCCCATCTGGTCGGGTGGTCACTGGGGGGTGGGGTTCTGTACCGTTTCCTCAGCGACCATTCCCAACGGGTGCGTTCGCTGACACTGATTAATCCTGTTTCGCCTTTCGGTTTTGGGGGCACAAAAGGCGTCGAGGGCGCACCCTGCTATCCTGATTTTGCCGGATCCGGCAGCGGCGTCGTGAACCCCGAGTTCGTAAAACGCATCATCGAGCAGGATCGCAGCGCCGCCGACCCCAACTCGCCCCGCAACGTGATCAGCGCCTTCTACTATAAACCGCCCTTCAGTTCCGCCCGCGAGGAAGCATTCCTGACGGCTGCGCTGCAAGAGAAAATGGGCGATGAGCGCTATCCCGGAGATTTCGTTCCCTCTGACAATTGGCCGAATGTTGCGCCTGGAAGATGGGGACCGATCAATGCCGGCAGTCCCAAGTATGTCCTTGACGATCTGGCTGCGCTGGTCGCCCTGCAGGCCAAGCCACCGATTCTGTGGATTCGGGGTAGTGATGATATGATCGTGTCAGATAACTCGATGTTTGATTTTGGCGCTTTGGGAAAGATGGGTTTCGTCCCCGGCTGGCCTGGCGACGACATCTATCCGCCGCAACCCATGGTGAGTCAAACACGTTATGCCCTCGAAAAATACACCGATGCTGGCGGCAGTTTCGAAGAAGTTGTGATTGAGGACACTGCACACAGTCCGCATATCGAAAAACCAGAGGCGTTCAACGTCAAATTCCATGCATTCATCCAACGCTAGGTGGCTGGCGGCATTTCACCGACCCGTCTTGATGAATCCGACCAATGGACGAGACACAAACCGGAGTTGTGCTCATGCGGGATCGTAAAATCGGACGAGGCGTCGCTATGGTTGGCGCTGGCATGAGTTATTTCGGCGCTTTTCCCAATCTGGCGTCGCGAGACCTCTTTGTGGATGCTTTCCAGTCCATGCGCAGCACTGTAGACAAAGGCCTCGATCCGAAAGAAATCGACATGCTCTACATCGGCAACTACAGCAGCGATCTCTTTGAAGCGCAAGGGCACATTGCGCCGTTGATGGCCGATTGGGTGGGATTGACGCCCATCCCCGCCACCCGTGTCGAGGATGCATGCGCCAGCAGCGGCGTGGCTTTACGGCAAGGTATCATTGCCATCGCTGCGGGCATGGCCGATGTGGTGCTGGTGGGGGGTGTTGAGAAAATGAGCAACCTGCCCACCGAGGAAGTGACCGACACCCTGGCGACCGCCGGCGATGTGCTGTACGAGATCCCGGCCGGATTCACCTTTCCCGGCTTTTATGCGACGATGGCCACCGCCTACATGCACCGCTACGGGGCCACGACTGAATCGCTAATGCGCGTGGGACTGAAAAACCACGAAAACGGCGCACTGAACCCCAAAGCGCAGTTCGGTATGCGCATTGCCGACATCATGGCCAGCAAAAAAGCCAAGGCCGGGCAAAAAGGTCGGCCCATCCCCAGTTGGTCGGACGAGATGGATTTCCTGCATGATGATCGTGCCAATCTCGTCATTGCCTGGCCGTTGCGGCTGTTCGATTGCTCGCCTGTTTCCGATGGCGCCGCCGCCGTGCTCCTGGTCGCCGAAGCGATCGCCGGACGCTACACCGACCATCCCATCCACATCATCGGTTCCGGTCAGGCAAGTGATGTCGCCTTACACGACAGAGACGATCTGACGGCAATCGGCGCAGCACGGCTGGCCAGTCGCCAGGCTTACGACATGGCCGGGGTGAACCCCACCGACATCAAAGTGGCTGAAGTGCATGATTGCTTCACCATCGCCGAGATCATCGCCACCGAGGACCTGGGCTTTTTTGAGCCAGGCCAGGGCTACATTGCCATTGACGAGGGCTTGACCCGGCGTGATGGCCCCCACCCTATCAACACCTCTGGTGGCCTGAAATCGAAAGGGCATCCCGTGGGCGCTTCCGGAGCAGGCCAGGCAGTGGAAATCTGGCATCAGATGCGGGGCGAGGCCGGCGCGAGACAGGTGGCCGGAGATATCGACATTGCCTTGAGCCACAATGTCGGTGGCACGGGCCAGACGGCTGTTGTCCACATTTACGAGCGGAGGAATTGAGCCATGAGTGAGCATCAATTCACCAAGTCCGTCTTTCAGCAGCATCTCGATGCACAGAAGCTGGCTGGTTCCCGCTGCCGGTCTTGTGGAAACCTATATCTTCCGCCCCACCCACTTTGCCCGTATTGCTATAGCGAGGATATGGTCTGGGAAACGTTGGATGGTCGGGGTGAGTTGGTTGCTTTCACCGCCATCCACATCGCTCCCACTGCTATGCTTGAAGCGGGCTTCAACATGCAGAACCCCTACGTTTCCGGCATCGTCAAACTGGCGGCAGGAGCATCCATCAGCGCCCAGATCATTGGCTTTGACGCTTCGCGTCCGCAGGATATCCAGATCGGTTCAGACGTGCAGGTCGTCTTCATCAATCGGGATGGCAGTGAACACAAAGCGCTGGCGTTTGAGGTTGTCAACGATCAATGATTAAAGCGTAAGGCCAATGATGTCCGTTCAGACGCCTAGGTGCGCAGTTGTTACCATCAACTTTCAATCATTCCCATGCCAACTACCCTAGCCAACGGCATCCAGCTTCACTTCGAACTGTATGGTCCTGAAGACGCCGACGTGCTGGTGCTATCCAATGGCATTTTGATGAGCACTGGCAGTTGGGCGTTGCAGACACCTGTCCTGTCGCAGCATCATCGTCTGTTGCTCTATGATTGCCGGGGCATGTGGCAGTCGGAGCACCCGCCAGGGCCGTACTCGATGACGCAACATGCTGACGACATGGCGGCACTGTTGGATGCGCTCGGCATCGAAAAGGCGCATATCGGCGGCATTTCTTATGGCGCAGAGATCAGTATGACCTTTGCGCTCAAGTATCCTGAACGCACCTCTTCATTGGTGTTATCATCCGCCGTCAGCCATATCGACCCGCTCTTGCAAGGCATCATGGATGGCTGGATCGCAGCCGTTCGAGCCAGAGACCCCGAACTACTCTTCCAGGTCAGTTATCCGTTCAATTTTTCGGAAAGCTGGATCGCCGCCAATCAATTTCTGTTGGAACAGGCCAGGGCACGCTATGAAAGCCTGGATTTTGATGCTTTTCTCGAACTGCTGCTTTGTTTCTCCCACCTTGATCTCACTTCCGACCTGCCCGGCATCACCGCGCCCACACTCGTCATCGTCGGCGAGGAAGACATCCTCAAACCTCGCAAATACGCTGAGATCATCGCCAATGCCATCCCCAACAGTGAATTCGCCATCATTCCCAACGCCGGACATGCTGTCCTCTGGGAGCAGGCGGATGTGTTCAATTCGTTGATACTCGGTTTTCTGGCCAAACACCAGCAATCAAGGTCTTCCGTTTGATGGGCGTGGTCAATCACAATCGGATTTTCCTACTCACACTCATCTGGTCCAGCACCAGACACAGCTATTGATTCAGAAGCGGCGAGCTGGCGCTGTTTCACACACCAAAAGGAGAAGAGACTGACATGAAACGTTCCTATTTTATGCTTGCAGCGCTGATGATTGTCGTGCTGGCGCTGGCCGCTTGCGGCGGTGGCGCTGCCGAACCCACTGCGGCGCCCGCTCCCACCGAGGCTCCCGCACCCGAACCGACTGAGCCGCCGGCAGCAGAACCTGAACCTGCGGCCACAGAAGCGCCGGCAGAAACAGCCACAGGCGGCCTTTCCTGCGATGAAACAATCAAGATCGGGTTGATCACTGACCTCACCGGTGGGCTCGCCATTTACGGCACCATGATGGACCGTGGTTTCCGGCTGGGCATGGAAAGCCAGGCTCGGGCTGTGGCCCAGGACGCACTGGTCTACAGGATCGATGATTGTGATGTTATGGTCCTGATCCGTGACGATCAGGGCAGCGCCGAAACCACCGCTACCCTTGCACGTGAGTTGATTGACGTGGAAGATGTGGACATCCTCATTGGCACCGTCTCCTCCGGTTCCACAGCTTCGCTGCAGGAAATCGCCAAGGAGAATGATGTCGTCCTCATCGTTGCTCCTGCTGCTGCCAATGACATCAGCGGCGTTAGCTTCAACGACCACACCTTCCGCACCTCGCGGGCGAACTATCAGGACTTCATCAACCTCTGCGCCTTTCTTACTGAACAATACGACACATTCGTCCAGATCGCTCCGGACTACTCCTTCGGCTATGGTGGCGCAGCCTCGGCCCGTGACGCCTGCACCTACTTTGGTGGCGAGTTCGTGGCTGACGATATTTTTGCACCCATTGACACCACCGAATTCACACCTTACATGGAGCAGATCCTCGATTCTGGTGCAGATGCCTGGATCGTGACCTGGGCTGGCGGCGGTTTCATCCCCATGTTCCAATCGGCCAAAGAGCTGGGCGTCTTGGATGAGATGGGCATCGGCGCTTCTTTCTTCGACAACCTGACCATGCCCGCCGTGTTTGGCGATCTCATCGGCCAGACCTCCGGCATCCTCTACCACTACACCCTGCCCGACAATGAGATCAACGATTGGCTGACAGAGGAACACATGGCCCGTTTTGGCACCCCGCCCGATCTCTTCACTGCCGATGGTATGAACGCAGCGATTCTGGCCGTAGAGGCGCTCAGGGCCACGGGCGGCGACACCAGCGCCAGCGCCCTGATTGCGGCAATGGAGGGCATGGAGTTCCAGGGACCTAAGGGCGACATTTACATCCGCCCTGAAGACCATGTCGCCATCCAGGACATGTACATTGCCAAGCTCACAAACCTGGACAATGCTGATTTCAAGTTCTACGACCTGGTTGCCACGACCCGCCCTGAGCCTCCCTGTCTCCTGCCCGAAGCCATGCAGGATCGCTGCGGTGATCTGCCTATCGGCCAGCTGAGCGATGAAGTCGCCCCAGGCACAGGCGCCATGGCGGAGCAAGAGACGCTTAGCTGCGATGAACCAATCAAAGTGGGTCTCATCACCGATCTCACTGGCGGCCTGGCCATCTACGGTACGATGACCGAGCGCGCGTATTCAAGTTGGGCATGGAATATGCTTCTGACTCGATGACGGATGACACCTACACCGTCGGCGACTGTGACATCCAGGTCTTTGTTCGAGACGACCAGGGCAGCGCCGACACCACTGCCACGCTGGCACGAGAATTGATCGATGTGGAAGATGTGGACGTGCTGGTTGGCACCGTTTCCTCCGGTTCCACGGCGTCGTTGCAGGAAATCGCCAAGGAAAATGATGTCGTGCTGATCGTCGCCCCGGCAGCTGCCAACGATATCACCGGTGCGAACTTCAACGATCACACCTTCCGCACCTCTCGCGAGAACTACCAGGACTTCATCAACCTCTGCGCCTATCTGGTTGAACAATACGGCACCTTTGTGCAGATAGCCCCGGATTACTCCTTCGGTTACGGTGGCGCAGCTTCTGCCCGTGATGCCTGCACCGCTTTTGGCGGCGAGTTCGTGGCCGATGACATCTTTGCGCCACTTGACACGACAGAGTTTACGCCCTATATGGAGCAGATCCTCGATTCCGGCGCAGATGCCTGGCTCGTGACCTGGGCCGGCGGCGGTTTCATCCCCATGTTCCAGTCAGCCAAAGAACTGGGCGTGCTGGATGAAATGGGCATTGGCGCTTCCTTCTTTGATAACCTGACCATGCCTGCTGTCTTCGGCGACATCGTCGGCCAGACTTCCGGCATCCTCTACCACTACACGTTACCCAACAACGAGATTAATGACTGGCTGGTCGAGCAGACGATGGAGCGCGCGAGGCGTTCCACCCGACCTGTTCGATGCTGATGGCATGAATGCCGCTCTGATGCTGATCGATGGTCTCAAGGCCAGCGGCGGTGATGCTTCGGCGGATGCGCTGATTGCTGCGATGGAAGGATTGGAGTTCAACGGCCCGAAAGGCGCAATCTATGTCCGGCCAGAAGACCATGTCGCTATCCAGGATATGTACATCGTCAAGCTCAACAACCTGGACGACCCTGATTTCAAGTTCTACGACCTGGTCAAAACCACTCGCCCTGAACCGCCCTGTCTCTTACCCGAAGCCATACAGGATCGCTGCGGCGATCTGCCTGTCGGCAGCTTGAGCGGTCAGTAAACCACTACCCAAACCAAGGTGCGACGCATTTGCGCAAGTGCGTCGCACCTTATTCCCGCCAACCAGGCTATGCAGAACGACATCTTGTTTGAAACCCGGAACGTTACAAAAGCGTTTGGAGCACTGGTGGCCGTGAACGACGTCAGTATCAAGGTCAAGGCGCAGTCGCTCCACTCCATCATTGGCCCGAATGGCGCAGGTAAAACCACGTTCTTCAACCTGCTCAGTGGCAACCTGCAACCGACAAGTGGCACGATCTTGTTCAGAGGTCAGGATATCACCAATCATCCTGTTCATCGCACCGCCCATCTCGGTATTGGCCGCTCTTTCCAGATTACCAATATCTTCCCCAACCTGACGGTGCTTGAGAACATTCGTCTCGCTTCGCAAGCCCTGGGCAAAGATAACTATAGATTCTATCGTCCCGCCAGTGCTTTTCCCCGCTACGAAGAACGCGCCTGGGAAGTGATGGAGCGGGTGGGGTTGACGCAGCGCGCCGACATGCTGGCCCGTACGCTGCCTCACGGCGATCAGCGCAAGCTCGAATTGGGCATGCTCCTGGCGCCGGACCCGGAAGTGCTGCTGCTGGACGAACCCACTGCTGGCATGGCCTCCGAACAGGTGCCTGAGCTGATCGAGTTGATTCAGCAAGTGCAGCAAACTGGCCAGAAGACCGTGCTGCTGGTCGAACACAACATGAATGTCGTCATGAGCGTGTCCGATTACATCACCGTTATGCATCTGGGGGCAGTGCTGGCCGAGGGCACGCCAGTCGAAATCTCAGCCAACGAGATCGTGCAGGAGGCGTATTTGGGTGGGTTGTATGAGTTGGGAGGTAAACAGAGAAAGACAGGAAAGCTGGAAAAGGAGGAAAGCAATGGCAACTGACCCAAATGCAGCCCCCCTCCTCTCCGTCCAGGCCATCCATACTTTTATCGGCCAGTTTCATATTCTGGAGAACGTTTCGGTCGATGTGCCCAAGGGTAGCATTGTGGCGCTGCTGGGCCGCAATGGCGCTGGCAAGACCACGACGCTTAAATCGATCATTGGTTTGACTCCACCCAGCCAGGGCAAGGTGATCTTCGACGGCGAGCAGATCCAGGGGCGGCGCAGCTTTGAAATCGCTGACATGGGTATTGGTTTCGTGCCGGAGCATCGCGCCATATTTAGGGACCTGAGCGTGTCCGAAAACCTGAAGATCGCTGAACGTCAAAAAGGAGATCTCGAGCGCAAGGAAGAATTGATCTTCGGCCTGTTTCCCGATCTCAAACGCCTGATCAAACTGCCGGGAACAAATCTTTCGGGAGGGCAGCAGCAGATGTTGGCGGTGGCCAGAGCCCTGGTGCCCGACAACCGGCTCCTGCTGATTGATGAACCCACCGAGGGCCTTGCCCCTGTCATCATCGAACAAATGATGGCGGCGATTACGCAACTCTCGGCTGAGACGACCGTGCTACTGGTCGAGCAGAACTTTGTGGTGGCCAGCCATCTGGCAGAACGTTATGTGATCATTGAAGAGGGGCAATCCGTGAAAAACGGGAAAATGACCGACCTGGTGGATGACAAAGAGGCCATCCATCGTTATTTGGGCGCTGCCTGATTATAGAGGATTTTATATGGCATCAATCACCGAGTCATTCCGTAAAAACCGCACGCAATGGATCATCCTTATCCTGCTGATGCTGTTCTTCGTGCTGGCCTTGCAAGGCATGAGCAGCAAAGACGCCGTTGTCACCATCTTGCGGGGGCTTTCAGTCGCCGCCATTACCTTCCTGGTGGCGTCAGGTTTTTCGATCATCTTTGGTTTGATGGATGTGCTGAATCTGGCGCATGGCACGCTATTTATGATCGGCGCTTATGTCGGTTGGACAGCGTATGTGCGCCCCGATGTCGTCGTTGGCGTTATGCCGCTCCTGCTCATCCTTTTGGCTGGATTCCTGCTAACCCCGGTGTGGGTGACCTTGCTGGCCAACGTTTCGCTTGGCAGGCGCTGGATGAGGTTGCTGCCCTGGGTGTTGTTGGCCCTGGCAATCCTCCTGCTGGCTTTGTCACTGAGCAATGTCTCGATTTCCATGTGGAATGCAGAGGTTTACGATGATAGCCCCATCGTGTGGACGCAGCGCTTCCAGGCCGGACAAATTCAGGAAATGCTGGCGCTGCAACCGGATGAGGGCGGTACTTCGCCACTGGTCTGGATCGGTATCCTGCTGGGGAGCATGACTCTGGCCGGGAGTGTGGCGGCTTTCTCTTTCCGAAATCGTCGGGCGGCGGCGGCAACCCGATCAGCCTTGTCTCGCTCGACTCTGACCTTCGTCCTCACCGTGCTCATTGCTTTGGCCCTCTTTGTCCTGGCTGGGCCGATAGCAGCATTCCTGTTTGGTCTCGGTTCCGGGTTACTCTTCCTTTTCGCCATCGTGGTGGCAGTCCTATCGGGCATGGGCCTTGGAGCATTGATGGAATCCACCTTGATTCGGCCACTTTATGACCGGCCCATCTACCAGATTATGCTCACCTTCGGCCTGGCCTTCATCGGCACCGAGATGGTGCGGGCAATCTGGGGGCGTTCGGGGTTTACGATGTCCAAGCCAGCATTGTTCGAGGGGAGCGGTGATGGATGTCCGGCGGACAGTATCGGTGGCTGGCTGCAACACAACTGCTCGACTATCGTTCTCACCTTTGGTGAGGAAACGGCCCGCATTCGCACTTACAATGAGATATTCCTGATAGTCATGGGCGTTCTTGTCTTGGTTGTGGTGTGGCTGGTTTTGCAACGCACCCGCTTGGGAATGATCATCCGGGCGGGGGTGCAGGACGGCGAGATGGTGGAGGCGCTGGGCATCAATGTGCGGCGAGTGTTCACACTGGTTTTTGCTCTGGGCGTGGGGTTGGCTGCCCTGGGTGGCGTTCTGGCTGCCCCGGCCACCGGACTCTCCGACACCATGGGCGCCAATGTGCTGCTGACGGCGCTGATCGCCCTTGCCATTGGCGGGCTCACCAGTTACCCAGGTGCGGCGGTTGGCTCGCTGATTGTGGGTCTGCTACAACAGATTATCATCAAATATGGCGCTATCGGCATCGCCATTCCCTTCACCGACGAAGTATTCAAACCCTCTCCACCGTTGGTGCCTGCTTCGACCGTCATGCTCATGGTGGTGGTGCTTCTGATCATGCCACAAGGCCTCTTTGGAAGGAGGGTGGAATGATGACGACCCAAACGCAATCCACACAAGGCCGAAAACCTTCCTGGCTGCGCCGCCACGGCGTCTTCGTTTTAACGATCCTGGCATTGGCGATCCTGCCTTTTATCGTCGCCCTGTTGAACGGGCAAGCCCTTGGCGAGGTCTTTGAAAATGGATCCGGTCAGTCAAAATTCATTCAGGGTTTGATGATCGAGGTATTCATCCTGGCCATTTACGCCATCAGCTACGACCTGATCCTGGGCGTTGCCGGCATCCTTTCCTTTGGGCAGGCGATGTTCTTTGCCGTTGGCGCTTATGGTGCAGGCATCATGTTCAAGAGCCTGGGATGGTCGCTATGGCCAACGATGGCGGCAGTCGTCGTGCTAGGCATTCTGCAGGGACTGCTGTTTGGCGTCATCCTGGCACGGGTATCGGGCATCACCTTTGCACTGGTCACCCTGGGGCTGGCCTATGTATTCGATATCCTGATCAAGACCCGTGAACTGTCTGAGTTCACCGGAGGTGATGTCGGTTTGCAGGGCATCCCCCGGCCAGACGTGCTCAACCCCACCAGCGAACGGCTGCGATTTTACTACGTCATGCTGGTTTTTGTGGTGCTTGTCTATCTTTTCTATCGGCGATTTGTGGATTCGCCCACCGGTCGGGTCAACATCGCGGCGCGGGAGAACGAGAATCGCGAAAATGCTGGGATTCAATACCATCAACTTCAAGATTATCGCCCTGATTGTCTCTTCAATCACAGCGGCGCTGGCGGGGATGAGCTACACACTCTTCCAACCGATTGTCAGCCCTGAGATTGCCAGCCTCAATTTCACAGTCGATGGCCTGCTGATGGTGCTTATCGGCGGCATTGGGACGCTCAGCGGACCGATGTTGGGCGCAGGCGTATACAAATTGATGGATTTCTACTTCGCCAAATGGTTTGGCGAAAACGCCAGTTTTATCATTGGTGCGATCTATGTGGCGATTGTCCTGTTTTTGCCCTATGGCCTTGTCGGCACCTGGCGAGCGCGTCGGTGGGATGTCAGGAAGGGGTGGCAGGATTTGATTGGACGGTTTAGAAAGGCGGTGGACTGACAGTCGAAGCTGCCGTCGGGTTGTTTCGGCAATAGAATAAACACCCCTCTCGTCCGGCGTTGCATGTTCCAGCAAATGTGATACCCTCTTGCAATACACACGGCCTTATCCGGCTGGCGTGACTCCGTCACTACCGACACAAGTGAGGTGTATTTTTCCATGAGCGAACAGGTGTTTGTCGCGCGGTGAGCCGCGAGTTGGCTCGCCTGAACGAATTTCTCGATCTCTCCCTGGCCGGTCAAGGTCAGGTGGCTTTTGTTGTGGGCGAGCCTGGCGCAGGGAAAACAGCGCTTCTCCAGGAATTTACCAAGCGAGCCCAGGTCGTGCATCAGAATCTTGTCGTTGCCGTTGGCAACTGCAATGCCCAAACCGGGGTCGGGCAGGCGTACTTACCGTTTCGGGAGGCTTTGGGCTTGTTGACGGGCGATTTGGAATCCAAATTGGCCGAGGGGATGATCTCGTTGGAGAATGCCAGTCGGGTACAAAAATTGTTGGCTCGCTCAGGCCTTATTATGTTGGAGGTGGCGCCAGAACTCATTGATGTCTTGGTGCCTGGTGGCAAGCTCATCACAACGATGGCGAGTACCGTAAGTAAAGCCGTGGCCAAACAGGCGGGCCTGGAGGGAAAACTGGAAGAGATTGCGAGCCGTAAACCAGCTGCTCTGGAAATGGTGCGTAATCCGGTCGAACAGGAACAGATCTTCGAGCAATGCGCCTGTTATTTTCAAACGCTGGCCGGGGAGCAACCGTTGATAATTGTTCTGGACGATCTGCACTGGGCTGACACATCCTCTCTCAGTCTTCTTTTTCACCTGAGTCGCCGTCTACAGAATAGTCGTATACTGATCGTGGGTTCATACAGGCCGGATGAAGTGGCGTATGGTCGAGAAGGGCATCGTCATCCTGTTGAAAAAGTCATCTCTGAATTGAAGCGGTATCGCGGTGACATCATTGTCGATCTGGCGATCGATGACGAGCAGGAGATCCGTGAATTTATCGACGCTTACGTAGACAGCCAACCTAACCTGCTGACATTCACCTTCCGTAAAGCTCTGGTTGAACATACAGGGGGTAATCCCCTTTTTTTGGTTGAACTTTTACGGGACATGCAAGAGCGTGGCGATATCATCACGAATGATTTGGGCTATTGGGTGGAAACGCCGCATCTGGATTGGAACAT
This sequence comes from uncultured Chloroflexia bacterium, assembly GCA_963700615.1. Taxonomy (GTDB): domain Bacteria; phylum Chloroflexota; class Anaerolineae; order J102; family J102; genus DUEF01. The sequence goes on from CAVOYG010000012.1 coordinate 88,880, forward strand.
CATCCCAACACGTGTGGAGGGAGTCATTGAGGAAAGGGTGGAACGGCTGGATCAATCATTGCGCAGGCTGCTAAGTCTGGCCAGTGTTGAAGGCGAGCGGTTCATCGCAGAACTTCTTGCACGCCTTCAACAAGCCAACGAGCGGGAGCTCGTACAACAACTAAGCACCGACCTTGGTCGGCAGCATCGCCTGGTTCACGCAGAAAATGTCACGCGTCTGGGCGGTCATCGGCTTTCGTTTTACCGCTTCAGCCACCGGCCAGTTCGACAGTACCTTTACGAGCAGTTGGATGCCGTAGAACTCACTTACTTGCATGAGGAAATTGGTTTGTTGCTTGAAGAGTTCTTCGCCGATCAGCGAGAAGAGGTTGCTGTGCAGCTGGCCTGGCATTTCACGGAAGCAGGACTGCGCGGCAAGGCAGTCGAGTATCTGACTTTGGCAGGGAAACTGGCTACGGAGCAGTACGCCCATAATGAGGCCCTTAATCATCTGGATAACGCCCTTGCATTCACCACCCCCGGGGATATCAAGGCCCGGATAGATATCCTGCTCACGCGCGAGACACTTTTCAAGTGGCAGGGCAAACGTCGTGAGCAGCGGCATGACCTTGAGACTCTGACTGAATTAGCAGAGAAGCTCACGGATCAAAGCCAGTATGCCGCTGCGCTGAGATCTACCTGCGCAAAGCTGAATATGCCCGCCTAACCGGCGACTACGAAACTGGTTTAGGTTTCGTACAGGAAGCCGTAGGCCAGGCTGAAAAGGCAGATGATGGGCGAAAGGAAGCCGCCGCTTATGCGCTATGGGGGCGTATCTTGACACGTATGGGTCAGTACGGTGAAGCTCAAGAATGGTTGGAGTTGGCGCTAGAACTATCGCAACCGAATGAAGATGCCTGGTTTATCGCCCATGTTACTTATGCACTGGCCGCAAACTACTATGCCGGAAATCGCCTGGATATTGCGTCAGAGCATTTTCGGAAAGCTCTGGCAGGCTATGAGCAGATATTTCGCCCAAGAGGTGTCGTGGATTGTCAACAGATGTTGGGTGGTATCGCACTGGTCTCTGGGCAGTATGATGTCGCCTTAACGTATCTCCAAGATGCTTTGAGCACGACAAGGACGTTGGGCTGGCGTCGTGGGGAGGCGTTGGCGCTGGGCACATTGGGGACTGCCTATGAGATCCTTGGCGCGTATGAGCGTGCCCTGGACGTTCAAGAACAAGCTCTGGAGCTTTGCCGATCATTAGGTGATGTCGAAGGCGAGGCTGTCAATCTCGATATGTTGGGTTTGATCCACCACCGATTAGGCAATCAGACAGAAGCAGAGAAATTCTTGCGGCAAGCGCTTCGATTACAGCAATCGATTCGAGACAAGCGCAGTGAGGGATACACCCTCACGCATATGGGCTGGGTTCTAATGGCACAACAATCCTATGAGGCAGCAAGGCAGTCATTCTCCCAGGCTCTGACTATCCGGCGAGAAGTGGATGAAGATGGCGCAACTGCCATTGATGATCTTGCGGGATTGACTCAGATAGCCTTGGCGCTTGATGATAGCGTCTTGGCCATGAAATATGCGACTGAAATAGTGGATTGGTTTGAGCAAGGCGATGCTGATCGCGTGGAGTATCCGATTCAGGCCTATTGGGTTTGTTATCAGACCTTTCATGCGGCGTCTGTATCGGAACCTGGTCATTCAGTACTGGCGACAAGCGTTTTGCGTGAAGGGCATGATCTCGTGCAGAAACGTGCTCGAAAAATCCAGGATGCAGGACTTCGCAATCAATTTCTAACGAATGTATCCTTCAACCGTGAACTGGAGCTTCTATCTGACGGTCAAATCGAGTGACTGGGGACGTGTGTTGTCCCATTGCGCTCCTGGGCTCAGGCGTGTTGTTCCAGCCCTGAAAGTGATGCGTCTGCCTGGGGCACCACAGTCTCTGTTTTCATCGGAATCAGATGCATGAACGAGGATGACATAATGTAACCCCGCTTCATTTTCTGGTTTCAATATTTCGCCAGTACCACAAAGCGCTTGACCGATATAGGCATTGATTGGCATACTGGTTTCCAGTGTATTGTTATCAAGATCCTCTATGCTGCCGTAGAACATCGCCGGGGGCGTACGCCAATCCTGCATGGCGATTGGCTGAGCTGAAGCACCAGTGTTAGGGTTCAGGGCAGTAAGGGTATCAGTTGGGGGTGACGGCACATCGATTTGCAGGGAAGTGGAGGAATCAGAGACTAAATTGATCCAATACCCATGACCAAAGGTCATACTGCGAGAGACCAATGTCAGTTTCGTTCTGCACCCATGATGGCAAGGAGGCATCGAATATTCGCCAGGGGGCGTTAGCCGAGTTGGGATCATAACCGTATACGGTCGTGAATTCTCCTGCAATGGAGGCCAGTGCTTCGTCTACCGACCGTTCTTGTGGAATTGGATAGGAGAACAGACTCCATCCAGGGCCTTTAATAGGAACATTGACTGTAGCGATCAACGCATAGAGGCCGGGACCTTCGAGTTCGGCCGTCGCCAGGTTTGCATCTGTATCAACTATCGTTGTTATGGCATGCCAGTCTGCCTCCTCCAGATCGAAGCGATGATAAATCTGGAGCGTCTGCTCGTAACCACGCGGTACATCTCGCTGTAGGTAACTGAAGGCAATGCTTTTCTTGGTTGCTTCGGCACTCAACAACTGACTGCAGCCATCCTCAAGATCGTTTTTCTTTTCATCATCCAATGCATTTGCCGCATCGCCTTGAGATTGCTGCTGGATGTCCGATGTGATGAAACGGTATCCACTGCCGACAGTCGTTAACCACGGAGCAAGATCGGGAAGCGTGGTTACGCCCTGTAAGGTGGATGTCGACGTATCGTCACAGATGAGATCTTTGAGGCTAAAAATGGTGACCTGACCATCAGCGGAGGATACGGGTGCGCCCATGGTGCGTTGATTTGCACTGCCAACCCGAACGTTGCCGCTGCCTGGCCTCACGTTGCCACTACCTGGTCTGACATTGCCACTACCAACTCGCACGTTGCCACTACCTGGCCTGACATTGCCACTACCAACTCGCACGTTGCCACTTCCTGGTCTGACGTTACCACTTCCTGGCCTGACGTTGCCACTGCCCGGTCTGACATTGCCGCTACCAACCCGAACGTTGCCGCTGCCTGGTCTCACATTGCCGCTACCTGGCCTGACGTTGCCGCTACCTGGTCGGACATTGCCAAAACTGTCGGGATTAGCAAAATTAGGGCTTACGAAGAACTCATTGATCATTTCCTTAACGGGTTTTGCGCCCTTTTCTGATAATCGTACGTGTCCGAGGTAGACCGGATTTTCCATCTCAAAGGTGTAGCTGCAGAAATCCTCATACTCGGGCGTGTTGCTACTCGCCATGGCGATGCCATCCGGCGGTTGAATGGGTGTCTGTTTTTCAGGACGGATCATCATCGCACTCGGGGCAGGTGCAGACAATGAACCTTCCGGTAGTGCATAACCGGGAAAGAGTTGAACATTGAGCTTTTCACACTGAGTGGGATCATAGTTTTTGACGACCACCTCCAGCCCTGGGTTCACCAGCTGAAGGTCGAACGGTTCGCCGGGTGTCAGTTCAATGGCATATTCCACCAGACGGTCTTCAATGCGGACAGTATATGGCATCGCTGGAGCGGAAGGCGGATCAACAGAAACGGTTGGCGGCTCTTCCCCGGAGTAAGTAGTGATCTCGACTACGGGATCACCACTCTCGACAGGCGCAGTGATGATCATTGACATATCTATGGCGTAGACGGGTTCCACCTGTATTTCTGGCGCCCAGTCATCTATGGCTTCTAATGGGATGGTTGACTGGTAGTCTTGCAGGTTTGGAAGACACCCGGCCAGGGGTTGCTCCCCCCCGTTTGCAAAGACACACAGTCGATCATTTTCATCAGCGCCGCGCACCTTGATGCGGTCACTGTTGCTGGTCGAACCTAAATCGATCAAGCGCCACGCTTGCGGATCATCTTTTGCTCCATTCTTCTTGAATAAATAAGCCCGTCCTTGAGGAACGCGCAGTCGTTCACTGCTCACCTTCGATCGAAGATCGAAAAAATCGAGCGGGGATGGTGGACGGATCATCCAGATGCTCATCTTGATAGATCACTTTTGTGACAGCGAGAGGCAGGGTGGAAGGGCCAGCCATCGTCTGCTCAACATTGATCATGGGATAGAATTTTTGAATCGTATCCCAATCAGATCTCCTTGTCAGGGTCTGAGCGAGGGTGTGAGCACATTTTCGGTCTGGATCGGGCCACTGTTCTTCGGTGAGGAACTCAGTATAGGCTGAGTCGTAGGCTGTGGTCATGAAGCTGCCAACACAGTCTTCTGATGCGAGTAGGCCATCACGGATTCCCAGGTAGTTGTCTGGCAGGTAGAGGAAGTAGTGGCCAAATTCGTGGGCAAAAGCATCCCACCAGTCTTTGTTGAGTTCCGCCTGTTCTTTGCCGAAAGGATCCCACAGAGGGCCCATGCGAATTTGTCCTGGCAAGAAAGCACTTTGCACGTCAACTTTCTTGCCGGAGCTATCATTGTCGGCCGATGTCGGTATCACTATCTCGTCGGGCGTCGGGCGATCGACTACGCCGCCCATACTCGCACGGGGATGCACGTTATTCGCGGCGTAGATGACGGCATCGGCGGTTTCCCAACCTTGTTTCGCCTGGTGGATTGTTACATCTCCCAATGCCATCTGGCCGTTCGTCACATCGTAGAGGACTTCCGAAGAGCGCAGGATGGCTTGCTCGAGGTCCTCCATAAAAGTGCCATCATTGCGGGCATCCCATTCCAGGCTGATATCGAGATCGAAGAGCACAAGTGGGTTATCCGCATGGACTACAAGTTTCTGAACGCTTTCGCGTACATTCACTAACTGTTCATAAAGACCTCGCTCACTGGGCTTGGCGCTGGTGTGATATACGCGGTAGACACGTTTGCCCGGACAATCCCCTTCAATGGTGTCATCACACGATCTGCGGATTTCATCTACCTGGTGTAGGGCGACGATCTGGTCATCTGGCTGCAGTTGACCCATTCCTTGCAGGAAGCCACTGCTGTTGGTGCGTAATTGCGTCCCAGCCAGGTTGGAAATCGGTACGGCTCCGGTCGTCTGACCGGCTTGAGAATGGTAAACAATGGCATTGGCCACAGGTGTTTCATTACCGTCAGAGTCCTGACTGAACACCTGTACCTGCAAGCCACGCAGACGGAAAGGTGCTGAGGTTGTGCTCACGTAGGGATAGAGATGAGGGACTGCAATGGCGTAGGGGCCAGTGTGGTTGGCGGGGTATGCTTCTATGCGGAAAACGACATTATCGGACTGGCCGGCAAACCCGCTGGCAAGCGTGTCCCAGGAGAAGGTATGTCCAAAGCCTTCTGGTGAGGTTTCGAGCGGCTCGTCTAGAACCGAAGCGGCATCTTGCACAAAGGGGCAACCGTGGTCGGGATACAGTGATCTGGTTGGGATGAGGGGGAGATTCACCCGCACGAACGGCATAGCGCCAGTTGTCACCGCCATCAAGTGAGAAACAAGCGTCGGATGAAGCCCACAGGGTCGGATTCTGCGTCGGTCAGGATGTAGCGAATGGGAATCTCCTGGTCGGTTAGGATGGTCTCGAGAAGCCATTGTTCCCAGGCCGGCATTAATCGTTGGTTCGATTATCACTACACGGGTCGCAGTATCGTCGCCGCTTCGGGTTTGTCCGATTTCGTTCCAGGTGATGAGGGCTTCACCCTGGAAAGAAGCCGACGCTGACGATATCGAGATCGCCATCACGGTCGATGTCGCCCAGCATGATCGGATGTTCGGTTGCGTTTGAGGAAGGCGGTGTATAGGAACGAAACGAGACAAAGTTCGCATCTCCGTCATTGAGAAAAACCGAGGCGATATCGTCTCCCTGACCTACCACATCGATGTCGCCGTCACTATCGATATCACCCAATGCCAGGCCTTTGAAGGCCATCAGCGAACCATCGGCAATGATACGGGCCTTGTCGGGATCGAAGCGCCCGTCGCCATCGTTGACGTAGACAATGTCGTGAATGCCAGGGTCCAATTCGTTCACTGCAACGATGTCAAGGGCGCCGTCGCCGTTCATGTCGGCCAGCCGGGTCGTGGTCATGTTGTCGCCTGCATGGCCCCAGCTGTAGTGCCCCCCAGGCCAATCGAACTCGCCCAGACCGTTGTTGAGGTAGATTCTGCTCTTGTAGAAGTCAGCCGGAGAGGAGCCCTCCAGTGCCGTCAACTCGCCTGCAATGATATCCATGGCGCCATCGCCGTTTACATCGCCTGTGGCCAGGGAATGCGCGTATATAGCATCCCGACCGAAGAGATGCATGCGGTCGGTTGAAGCGAGCGGTGGGGTAGCGAATGTGGCAAATCCCCCGGTGCCATCATTCAGGAGCACCTGGGAAGTACCGGGACCATTTGTCAAAAAGTCGAAAGATTGGTCACTGTAGGCATAACCGACGACGAGATCGATGTCGCTATCGCCGTCGATATCCGTTGCGGCCAGAGCTTGCCCCTGCCCGCCTGCTGTGCCAAAGGAGAGTGCTTGATCGAAGCTGCCATTTGCGAGGTTGTAAGGGAAGATGCGATTTTCGTCCTGCATTAATGCGATCACATCGAGCACACCGTCACCAGTGACATCGGCTACGGCCAGTGCCTGTACCGCTGCATCACCTGAATCTACGCTTGCGGTTTCGCTAATTTCCGTGTTTCGGTCCCAGGAAATGAACGGTGATCGGGGTTTGTTCATTCCCTTGTCCACCCGAAGTGATCACATCGATCCAGCCATCTTGATTGAGATCGGCCAGCGCTGCGATTGTTCCGGCGATGGTGCACCCGGGATCGAGTGGCTGGGGGATGCCAAGTGTTTCTTTACCCGCTTCACAGGTATAGCCTTGTTGGTTCAGGAATTGCCCGGCAGCGTCATTGATAAACAATTCGTTGCGGGCATCACGGTTGCCCACGGCCAGGTCGATATGGCCATCGGCATTGAAATCGGCGGCTGCCAGGGCATAGGTGGGCCGCAACAGGTCTCCCACCGCCTGGCCCTCCCCAAAGATTCCATCTTCATTGAAGAAGATACTGTTGGCGCCGGCATCATTGCCTACCGCAATATCCACATCGCCATCACCATCAAAGTCGGCCACGGCTAACGCGCGGAATTGTTCCCGCTTCTGTCGCTTGGATCTTGCTTCGGAAGTGTTGGTATTCGTGAAATGTCCGGTTCCGTCATTGAGATATGCGCGAACCTGGCCCAAGCGTCCGCCGGTGATGATATCCAGTCCGTCTTTGCCATCGATATCGGCCAGGGCGAGAGAATAGGGGTTATCGCGTTGTAGGGCGAAATCGTCCTGATTGAGCGCGAACAATTCCTCTTCGTCCTTGTTGCCAAAGTAGGTCCTGATCAGATACTTTTCGGAATCAAGCGTTACCAGATCAGGAATATCATCACCATTGAGCCTGCCCACAGCCAGGTTGCGAACGCTACCTGAAGTAACTTGCTGGGAAGTGGCGAAGGGAGTGGTGGCATCATTGGCAATGAGGTACACCCCTGTATCCTGTCCCACGCGTGTCCCTGCCAGAATGTCGAGCCGTCCATCGCCTGTGACATCTGCTAGCGCCAGGCTGCTGGGTAGAATTGAACTGGATAAGTCGTCGTATTCGAATATCCTTCCGGTACCGGCGGAGTTGCGGCTAATGAAATTGTTGGATACGATATCTACGGTTCCATCACCGTCAACGTCACCAAGGGCAAGTGAGGTAATGCCGCCGAGGGTTGTGCCAAAGCCCACAGTCTCCCGAAATTGTCCGCTGCCATCGTTGAGATAGATCAGCGCAGTTTCGCCGAGACTTGCGGCCACCAGATCGAGGTAGCCATCGCCGTTGATGTCACCCACGGCCAGGGCACGGTTATCCCCCTGAACGTCCCCAAAGTCACGTTGTTCAGGAAAGGTGGGCCCTTCCGCCGCTATTGGCCGGACTGCTATCAGCATGAAAAGGATGACCGTGATTGCAACCCGGGACGTTTCACGTATATAGGTGCGACGGCGGAAGCGTATATCTTCCCCGCTGCGCTGCTTCATTGGTTTCATCTATCACCTCTTTGATTGATGGGCAAGTGAAGTGCAAGTTTAGTGCAAGTTGGCTTTGTTTGCAACAATGGGTTTTAGCAGTACACAATTTGAAGTGTCTGTATTTGCCACGACTGATTTGGGTGCATTATGCTCGACTATCGATTTTATAATTTCAAGGAGCGAAAAGCATGATTGATTTAGTCCCACCGATGACCGAAAAAGCCCAACACTACCTGCGGCATTTGTGTGTCGATATTCCCAACCGCTGTGTCGGCAGTGTGGGGAATCGTGCTGCCACTGAATTCTTCCGAAAGACAATTGCATCTTTTGGATTTCGTACCCAATCACCGCCGTTTGATTGTATGGATTGGCGAGAGGAGGGTGCAGATTTTTTCGTACAGGGTGAAGCCTTTCCTGTGCTGTGAGCCCGTATTCACTGGGCTGCGATGTACAAGCGCCGCTTGTTGCAGTTTCGACCATACAGGAGTTGGAAGAGGTTGAGGCAGTTGATAAGGTGCTATTACTGTATGGCAACTTGACCAAAGAACAATTAATGCCCAAGCATTTTCCCTTCTATAATCCTGATGAGCACAAGGCGATCGTCAGGCTGTTGGAGACAAAGAATCCGGCTGCAATCGTTGCCGCTACGAGTCAAAATCCGGAGTTGGCGGGCGCTCTGTATCCCTTTCCACTGATCGAGGATGGCGACTTTGACATTCCATCGGTGTATATGCGGGATGATCAAGGACTCAGATTACTGCAAAAAGCAGGCGATACGGTCTCACTCACGATACGGGCGCAGAGGACCTCTGCTGTTGGCTGTAACGTCATTGCACGTAAAGGCGATTGCACTCAAAGCCGAGTGGTGATCATCGCTCATATTGATGCAAAAGCGGGTACGCCTGGCGCCATTGACAATGGAACAGGTGTTGTCATTCTTCTGTTGTTGGCGGAGTTGTTGGTTGATTACCATGGCGATCTGGGCATTGAGATTGTAGCCGTTAATGGCGAGGACTATTATGCCGCTTCGGGAGAGATTCAGTACGTCGCGATGAATCAAGGTAGATTTGATGAGATAATCCTCGCCATCAACCAGGATGGCGTTGGCTTCCATCAGGGGAAAACCGCCTACTCACTATACAATTGCCCGGCAGATATTACTGACCTCATCGACCGTGTGTTTTCCACCCATCCGCAATTCATGGTGGGGGAACAGTGGTATCAATCTGATCATTCGGTTTTCATCATGGAGGGACGTCCGGCCCTGGCCTTGACATCGGAGTACTTTGACAAGTTGTGGACTGAGATCGCTCACACACCTGAGGATGTGCCGGAAATCGTCGATGTCGCCAAAGTCGTGGACGTGGCTGTTGCGCTGCATGACCTGTTGGTGCTCTTAGACGAGCGCCTGACAGCCAGAATGATCTGACATGTGAGGAGCCAGGATTTGGGGTGTGACTCGTCAGAGAGGGCGGTGGGGCAACTTAATAGCCAAATGGATTCTGCGGTTAGCCTCCAAAGGGAACTCTGCAAAAATTGACTATTGACAAACGGGGTTACTGCGTGTAAAATAATTTGCATACGTATTCAATTGTCTTGACCTGACTTTCTGGGAAGTGAACTCTTGCCCGTCGGGAGGTCAGGGCGCCCTTTCCGTTTGAACTCAAGGTCGATGCGAGCAATGAGAGAAAGTAAACTGAGAAATATCTGGCAAGATGGCGGCGCTGCAATAAATGGTTGGTTGCACATTCCCAGTTCATGGTCGGCTGAAGTGATGGCTCACCAGGGATTTGATAGCCTTACGGTCGACATGGAACACGGGATGGCGGGTTTTGAGTCAGCGTTATCCATGTTTCAGGCGATTTCCACCACGGATGTGACGCCGCTGGCACGGGTTCCCTGGAATGAGCCTGGCATCATCATGAGACTGCTGGATGCCGGCTGTATGGGCATTATTTGCCCGATGATCGATACCCGAGCGCAGGCGGAGCAGTTCGTCGGCGCTTGTCGCTATCATCCCGACGGCTATCGCAGCCTGGGGCCGACCAGAGCACGGGTTTACGGGGGCGCTGACTACGCTGATCGAGCCAATGAGATGGTGGTGACCCTGGCGATGGTCGAGACAGCGGAAGGGTTGGCCAATGTGGATGAGATCTGCAGCACGCCTGGCTTGGATGGCGTCTACATCGGGCCGGGTGACTTGAGCCTTAGTCTGGGCGGTCGTCAGCGGGTCGATTTGACCGAACCGTTGCTGGTTGAAGCGCTGGATACGATCCTGGCTGCCGCAAAGCGGCACGGGAAGATTACCGGGTTGCATACGAATAGCCCGGAATACGCCCGCATGGTGATCGAAAAAGGCTTTCAATTCGTGACTGTGATGACTGACAGTACGATTTTGGGAACGTATGCAAGAAATCTGGTAGATGCTACCCGCAGTGGCGGGAGCGTGCAGTTGACAACACCTGGTTCCGCTTATTAGCGGATCTTTATCCATGTATTTGATGCCATAATCACTACGAACCTATTCAGCAGGTATGCAAACGATGATCAACAGACGTGCTACTTCAATCGATGTCGCGAAACTGGCCGGTGTGTCTCAATCCACTGTATCCAGGACTTATACGCCTGGAGTCGGGGTGTCGGAAAGCGCTCGTCAGAAGGTGCTTGAGGCAGCAGCAGCACTTGGGTATCAGCCCAATGCCATCGCCAGGAGTCTCAGCAGTCAATCCACCAACATCGTCGGCATCATAATGGGACGTATTACCAGCCCATTTCACCCGTACGTGCTCGAGAAGATGATCAGTGGATTGCAGAATGTGGGCAAACAGGCGCTCCTTTTTAGCACGCCACCCGATCAGGAGATCGATGACATGCTGGAATTGGTGTTGCAGTATCAGGTAGATGGACTGATTGTCACCTCTGCCACTATTTCTGCGGAGATGGCGGATGCTTGCGCCCGTAACGGCACGCCGATTGTGCTTTTCAACCGATACGTCCTTGGCGCGAACGTCAACGCCGTCTGCGCTGACAATGTCGAGGCTGGACGTTTGGTCGCCAATGAATTACTTGATGCAGGGCATCAGAAACTGGCTTTTATTGAGGGCAAGGCCGATACATCAACCACGATTGATCGTAAAAAAGGATATTTTGACCGCCTGCGAGAAAGAGGACAGGTTGATGTTATGACCGAAGGGGGTGGATCACACCTACGAGTCCGGATTTAACGCCGCTCTGAAATTACTCGACCGTGACGATCCGCCTGACGCCATCTTTTGTTCCAGCGATAACGCTGCGCTGGGGGCGATGGACGCCGCTCGTCACGAACTCGGCATCAGCATTCCCGGTGAGCTGTCTATTATCGGGTTCGACGATATCCCGGCAGCAGCATGGCCTTCTTACGCACTGACGACCATTCGCACGCCCGTCAATCGCATGATCGAAGCTACTATCGAGATTTTGTTTGGGAACGAGGATGAACCGCCTGGTAAACCTGCATTCATCCTTGTGCCGGGTGAGCTAATCAAACGCAATTCAGCCCGTTTATCTGAACCAATCCCTATGCCCGCTCCCGCAGCGATGTAGGTTTAGCACTCAATTCTGATGACGGCCTGACCGCTTTTTTCAAGGAGTCATGAAATGACCAAAAAGAAGTTGTTCGTATTGCACACCGTTCCCAATTTTATGGATGTCAATCACAAGCCTTATGGCATCCCCTTTTTGGCTGAAAATCCCGATGTCGTCATTGAGAATATGCTCGACACCAGCCTGCTGAATGACACAGTGGCATATGGCTCTGTCCCACCCTCTGTTTCCGCCCGCATCCTGACTTATGTGCGCGAGGCTCAAAGGGCGGGGGCGGACATGTTCTTGCTGACCTGCACTTCGGTGGATGCCGGGATGAAGCACGTTGCAGAATTCACCAGTTTGCCAACGCTATGCATTTCGGCGCCTATGGTCAAAAGAGCGCTCGACCTCGGCACCCGAATCGGCATTGTGGGCACGGTTCCCACCAGCCCGGCCTCTATCATCACCCCTTTGGAGGCTGAAGCCCGAGCCAGGGGCATGGACCCGGCCGATCTGGACATCGCCGTGGCGGTGGCGGATGGCGCTTTTGACTGCCGAGTGGCCGGAGACGATGCGACCCACGACAGATTGGTTTCCGCACGATGATGAAACTGGCGGCAGAGAACGAACTGGATTGCATTTGCTTTGCCCAGGCTTCGATGAGCGCCGCCCAGCATGATGATCCGGGCGTCCCCGTGCTCAAACTCGGCCAATCGGCCTACGAGGAAGCGGGCCGGATGTTGGCGGCGTTGTAGATCATGTTCGGCGCTGCGTTTAAGTAAATGCCGGAAAGAATTCTGAATTCAAATGTCCTAGAATCGAGGCGTTTACCTAGGTTCTGCGGCTAAGATTCACCGGTTGAATCTAAAGAACATACCGCAGAACACTTAAGGGTCGTTCACGGACCACGAACCAGGCACCACGTGCACAGATCAGCATGAGTAACCCAGAAAAACACAATTTCAGGAGAATATTAAATGTCTAAAGTAAAAGTAGGCGTCGTCGGATACGGCACCATTGGTATGCGTCTGGCCGATGGCGTTGCCAAGCAAGAGGATATGGAATTGGTCGGCGTGGTCGATGTCGGCCCCACCCTGGCAGTGCGGGCGCTCGCCGAATCGGGCATGCCCTACGATCTCTTCCTGGTGGATATGAACGCCAAGTCACGTCTGGATGAACTGGACATTCCCGTGACCGGCTCGTTGGATGACCTGCTCGGCGAGGTGGACATCGTCCTGGATGCAACGCCAGGCGGGATCGGCGCCAAGAACAAGGCTTGTATCAAACGGCCGGGGTCAAGGCCGTGTTCCAGGGCGGCGAGAAGAACGAGATCGCCGATGTCTTTTTCCACGGCTATGCCAATTACGAAAAGGGTCTGGGCCAGAATTATCTCAAACTCACCTCTTGCAACACCACCGGCCTGATCCGCTCTGTCGATGCCATTGACCGGGCAGTGGGCGTGGAAAAAGTCGCCATCACCATCGTGCGTCGTGTGGCCGATCCCGCCGACACTTTCCGGGGTCTGACGAATGTGCTCAAGGTCGACAAAGTGCCCAACCACCAGGCGGTTGACCTGATGACGGTGATGCCGCATGTCGACGCCACCGGTTTTCTCGTCCATACGCCGGTGACGCACGGCCACATCATCAGCATCGTGGCCACGCCTAAGAAAACCATCGATCCGCAATCTCTGATCGAGCTCTATCGCGCACATCCCCGCATTCGCGTCTTCCGCATCGCCGATGGCTTCGATAGCAATGCCGCTCTCTTCAAATACGCCCGTGACCTGGGCAACAAACGTGGTGATATGTACGAGGTCGGTTTCTGGGAGGAATGCGTGGGCATGTCCGGCAACGATATCCTCTTCGCCATCAACATCCCCCAGGAGGCCGTCACCATCCCCGAAAGCATCGACGCCATCCGCGCCGCGATGGAAATGCAGACGGATCGCCTGGAAGCGGTCGGACTCACAAACCAGTATCTCGGTATGGTAGCCGGTCGTTGACATGACTTGTGGTCAGAAACGCCAGGTATTTGGAGCTTTCGCATACTTGAATTTGATCCGAAGTGACTGTCACCTGAACCTTGCCTCAAACAAAGACGCATAACATTTATGGAAGCTGGAATTCTCACACTCGACGACCTCGATTTTCGCGACAAAACCGTCATTCTGCGGGTTGACATCAACTCGCCCGTTAATGCCGAAGGCGAACTGGCCGACGATAACCGCCTGCGCAAGAGCATCCCCACCATTCGGGAACTGAGCGATGGCGGGGCCAGGACGGTGATGTTGGCCCATCAGGGCGACGTTGAAGATTATCAAAACGTCGTTTCTCTGGCCCCGCACGCCCGTCGTCTCTCCGAACTGCTCGGTCGGCCGGTCGACTTTATCGACGACATCGTTGGCCCGGCGGCTCTGCAATGCGTGGCTGAGCTTGAGGATGGCGACATCCTGCTGCTGAACAATGTGCGCTACCTGATCGAAGAGGTCTCTTCCTTCGTCAACCAGGTCAAGCTGACCCCGGCTGAGATGGCGCAAGCCTGGTTGGTGCGCAAGCTGGCACCGCTGGCCGATTATTACGTGGGCGAGGCCTTTGCCGCCGCCCATCGTTACACGCCCTCGCTGGTCGGCTTTACCGAAGTGCTGCCGTCGGCGGGCGGACGTCTGTTTGTGGAGGAACTGGCCGCGCTGACCAAGGTGAAGGAGGCGCCGGGCAGTCCCTGCGTGTTCGTGCTGGGCGGGGCCCGCAGCGCCGACGCCTTCGCCATGATGGAATTCGTGCTCAAAAATGGCACGGCGGACGCCATCCTCACCAGCGGCCTCACCGGCGAGATCATGTTGCTGGCGCAAGGCTACCGCTTGGGTGCAGTCACCGAGGACTTGATCAGGGATAAAGGTCTGTGGCATTTTGTCGACGAGTCGAAGAGACTACTGGCCGAGTACGGTGACAAAATCCTTTATCCGAGCGATTTGGCTTACGTGGTCGATGGCGAGCGTGTCGAAATCAGCTTGACGACTGCCCGCCGAGCATCTGCTGGTCGATGTGGGCGAGGAGACCATCCGCCGCTATAGCGAGATCGTGCAAGCGCCGAGACGATATTCATCAATGGACCCATCGGCGTGTACGAGAAGGAGGCCAGCGCCAAAGGCACCGAACGGCTGTGGAACGCCATCGTCGCTGCGCCCGGCTATTCGGTCATCGGCGGCGGCGACAGCGTGGCCTCGGCCAAGTATTTCGGCGTGGCCGCCCGTATGGGCTACGTCTGCACGGCGGGCGGCGGCATGGTGCGCTTCATGTCGGGCAAAGTGCTGCCTGTGGTCGATGCCTTGCAACAGCGCGGCCAGGCGGCCAACAAATGGAGAAATGCCATGAAGACGACCTTCGATCTGGCTTACGGCCATTCGCAGCTGACCGCCACGGTGCCGAGCGCCAATGTGCTTGGCGTGTTCGATGTGGTAGACGTGACAGATGAGAATGTGCCGGACGAGGGGCGGATCCTCCGGGATGCGCTGGAGAATCCCATCGCCAGCGCCCGTTTGCGTGAGTTGGCTGAACCCGGCCAGAAGGTGGTGATCGTCACCAGCGACATGACCCGACCCTGTCCTTCCGACAAGCTGTTGCCGCCCGTGCTGGCGGAATTGAATGCCGCGGGCGTGCCCGATGCGGACATCACGGTGGTGATCGCCCTGGGCCTGCACCGGCGGATGACAGAGGTCCGAGATGAACAGATGGTCGGGGCTGAAAGGCTGGTCGAGTGAACATCATCAATCACGACCCCGCTGATACGGTCGATGTGGGCGTCACCTCACGGGGCACGCCGGTGTCGATCTTCCGACCCGTGGTGGAGGCTGACCTGCGCGTCTGTCTGGGCAATCTTGAATTGCACTATTTTGCCGGCTATTCTGGCGGAGCCAAGGCGATCCTGCCCGGCTGCGCTGCCGAAAAGACTGTACGCCGCAATCACGCCATGATGACGCAGCCTGACTCGGCCACGGGACGGCTGGACGGCAATCCTGTGCGGGCGGATCTGGAGGAAGGCGTGGGCATGATCGGGGTGGATTTCGTGCTCAATGTCATTGTCGAGCCGACCACCGCATCCTCGCGGCTGTGGCGGGCGATGTCACTGCCGCGCACCGGGCTGGCTGCGACTGGGTGGCGAAACGGGGCAAAGTGCCGATGCCGCTCCCCGACCGATATCGTGATCGCAAGCGCCGGCGGGTATCCCAAAGACCTCAATCTCTATCAGGCGCACAAGGCGTTGGACAATGTGGCCTATGCCGTGCGACCCGGCGGCATCATCATCCTGCTGGCCGAGTGCCCGGAAGGGTTGGGCAGCAAGGTGTTTGAATCGTGGATCCATGCCGCCGACAACGCCGATGATTTGTTGCGCCGCATCGAACGAGAATTCGTGCTGGGCGGGCACAAGGCCGCGGCCATTGGTGCGATACTCGCCAAAGCCCAGGTCTTCCTGGTTTCGACCCTGCCGGCGTTGGATCTTGATGGATTCCGTGTCTTTTCGACGTTCGACGAAGCGCTACAAGCCGCCTTTGCTGAGCTGGGCGCGGACGCTCGATTTCTATTTTTCCCAACGGCGGCAGTGTGCTGCCTGAGATCCGTCAGGCTCCGGCCATCGTCGCTTGAAAATCATCCTACCTTGCCCAATTACCCAATTGCCCATCACCCATCTAACCTATGCCCATCCAAGTCCGTGACCCCCGCCTTTTGGAACTGATCCGAACTGATTCTGAACTCGAACAACTTGCGACCGGTTTCCTGTTCATCGAAGGTCCGATCTGGCATGCGCAGGAGCGGCATCTCACCTTCTCCGACATCCCCGGTGACACAATGTACCGGTGGAGCGACGCGAGGGGCTTTAGTCGAGTTCCGTCAACCCAGCTACAAGGCCAACGGCAATGCCTACGATCAGCAAGGTCGCATTCTCACCTGCGAACACGTCACCAGCCGCCTCAGCCGCACGAATCTGGACGGCAGCTACGAAATCCTGGCCTCGCACTTCGAGGGCAAGGAATTGAACAGCCCCAACGATGTGGTCGTGAAATCGGACGGCTCGATTTATTTCACCGACCCGCCGTATGGCCGCATCAACGCCCGTGTGGGCGAACTGCGGCCTCGAGCTCGATTTCCAGGGCGTGTACCGGCTCGACCCTGACACCTGGAACCCTGACGCTGCTGGTCGACGATTTTGAGAAACCCAACGGCTTTGCTTCTCGCCCGACGAGCGCCAGCTTGTTCATCGACGACACCGCCCGCAATCACATCCGTGTGTTCGACGTGCAGGCGGACGGGACGCTTGCCAATGGCCGGGTCTGGGCGAATTTGGTCGGGGAGGGCGTCGGCGGGGCGGACGGGATGAAGATCGATCAGCCGGGGCAATATCTACTGCACCGGGCCAGGCGGCATCCACGTCTTCGCCCCCGATGCCACGTGCCTGGGCGTGATCCAAATGCCCGAACAAACGGCCAATCTCTGTTTCGGCGATGATGATTATCACAGTCTGTTCATCACCGCTTGACTTCGATATTCACCGGCTGCGCGTACACATTCCGGGCCTGCCGTTGTGGCTAGCCGAGCTGAATCCAACACACCTAAGGAGCATGCTATCGACCGAATTCCCAGGACAATGACCCCGCATCTTTAACCAACTTCGAGGGTGCTTTCTGCTCTCGCCACCCTTCAAGGAGACGAAGGAGAATGTCTAAACGAAGCATTTTGATTCTTACTGTTGTACTGGCGCTGTTTGCCGTCACTCTCGCCGCCTGCGCTCAACCCACCCCCGAAGTGATTGAGGTGGAGAAAGTCGTCAAGGAGACGGTTGTCGTCGAATCGAAAGACCGTCGAAGTCGAAAAGGTCGTCGAGAAAGTGGTCGAGCAGACCGTCGTCGTCGAAGTCGAGAAAGAAGAGCCCGAACCTGAGGAACTGCCGTACAATCTGATCCCCGGCAAACCTTACGAGGGAACCGAGCTTAACTTCCTCATCTGCTGCAACACGGCGGCGCAGTTCCGTGCCTTGGATATCAAGAGCAATACCGAGTTCTATGACATGACCGGCATTAAGGTCGCCTGGGACGACGTGCCCTATGGCGCCTTCCAGGAGAAACTGGTCACTGAAGCGACTTCAGCGTCAGACGCCTACGATCTGTTTGCCTTCACCGATGCCTGGGGCGCCGGTTTGAAACCTTACATGGTTCCCATTGATGAGTTTGTTGAGGAAAACGGGATCGATATGTCTGACTTCCCCGAGGCCTACGTCGAAGCTTCAAAAGGACTTGACGGTGCGCTGTACGGTATTCCGTTGCGCGGGCATCCCTTCATGTTCTTCTATCGCACAGACATCTATGAAGAACTCGGCCTGGAAGTGCCAACCACCTGGGAAGAAATGGAAGCGAACGCCGAGGCAATCAAAGATGCCGGTTACGGCGATGATTTCTATCCCCTCTCTGTCTACTACGGCATCAACGCCGGCCAGAATACCTTCTGGTGGGAAGCATTGTTGTGGAGCAATGGCGGCGAGTTGTTTGACGAAAACTGGAAGCCTGCCTTCAACAATGAGCTGGGTCTGGAAGCTACAGAACGCTACATTGGTTGGCTGCGCGATGGCATGACCGGTCCTGGCGGTGTCGCATACAACGAACAGGAAGGCTTGCTGGAATTCCAGCAAGGACGTGCTGCCCAATTTATGGGCTGGTGGTGGATGTACAGCCGCATGAAGAACTGCGAACTCTCGCCCGATGTCTGTGAGAATGTCGGTTTTGCTCCGGCCCCGGCATGGAAAGGCAAAGGCGAGCCCAAAACCTACGGCCACGTCTGGCCGATGGGCGTGAATCAATTCTCACGGCAAAAGGATGCTGCTTTCGAGTTCATGAAATGGATCAGCTCCGCTGATGTCCAGAAAGAAGTTATCATGGACAAGAGTTCGCCAGAGGTGAGCAGTAACGTTGCCACACGCTTATCCGTCCTCAATGATCCCGAGGTCAACGCTGTCAATGATGGGTTGCCGGCTGTAGGTGCCGCCATTCTGGCGGATGCACGTACGAATCCGATCATCCCCGAATGGCTGCAGATCTTGAGCATCCTCGAAATCGGCATTAACGATATGGCTGCCGGTGGCGCCGATGTCGTGCAGACGCTTGATCTGATGGCTTCGGACATCGAAGCCATTATGGATCGCTCTGGATACTACTAATCGACGCATCATGTGGTGGAGTAGGATTCGCATTTTGGGTCTTGCTCCACCTCCCTCGGTAATCAGTGAACAGTAATCAGTATCAGGAGTGCTTCGTACTATCACGCTTGGATACTGATTACTGGATACTGAATACCGATCACTGAAATCAGGAGGTGCATCATGCGCGGCAGCAAATGGCTAAGGATCTTTCTGCTTTCCCCAGCGGTGTTGGTGGTATTGGTCGTTTCCGCCTATCCATTGGTCAACACCTTTATTCTCAGTTTTCGCCAGTGGAATCTAGCTCAGTCGCCCACACCCCAGGAATTTGTCGGGTTCGAAAACTATATCCGGGCATTTGGCGATCGTTTTTTCTGGAACAGTATCAGTGTCACCATTACGTTCACAGTGATTTCGGTTGCACTATCGGTGATTCTAGGACTGGCATTTGCTATTGTGCTCCAGAAACCAAGCCGTTTGAATACCTTTACGAAGACGCTGTTGATTTTTCCCTTTGCTGTTGCGCCTATTCTCAAGGGTTTTTCATGGCGGTTTATGCTTAACCCATCTTATGGTGTGTACGACAAAATGATCGATACCATCTTCCCTCCTGCGTCCGACATTGTGTGGTTGGCGAACCCCTTTTGGGCGCAGTTTTGGTTGGCGATTTCCGAGGTGTGGGGCTGGGCCCCGATCATTGCTCTTATGTTTGTTGGTGCTCTGGGGTCTATTTCCCCCGATATTTTCGAGGCGGCAAAAGTGGAAGGAGCGACGAATTGGCAGCTTTTCTGGAAGGTGACATTACCGCTACTTAGCCCTGTCATTGTCATTGTCACTCTGCTTAAGACAATTTTCTCCCTGAAAATGTTCGATCAGGTGGTGTCAATGACTGGAGGCGGTCCTGGCCGATCTACGCAGACGTTGAATTACTACGTGTATATCAATGGTTTTCGTTTTCTTGATATGGGCTACGCGGCTGCGCTTTCCTATATCCTGATTATCGCTTTGAGTATTTTCGCTGTGATCTATGTGCGGATGCTCTATCGTCAGGGAACGGTGTAATTATGCAAAATGAAGTCTTGTTTCGAAAACGCCTGGGCTGGATCGGTGAAAAAACTGCCATCATACTGATTCTGTTTTTTATCGCCTTCCCCATTTTCTGGCTGATAATCACCGCTTTCAAACCGGAAGCGTACGTGTTCTCCAGCACGATCATTTTTCCACCGACTCTGGATAATTTTAGGGCGATTTTTGGCGGCGCTCTAGATTTCGGACCCTACCTGTTGAACAGCATCGTCATTTCCACGATCACGATCTTGATTGCTATTCCTCTGGCAACGATGGCATCCTACGTGCTTTCCCGTTATGCTTTCAAGGGCAGTACGCCTCTGTTGATCTGGTTTTTGGTTACACAGTTCATACCACCCGTTGTCGTTGTCATCCCCTTCTTTATCCTCTTTCGGCGGATCGGCATCATCGATACCCAGCTCTCGCTGATCATCATCAACTTGTCGCTGGTTTTACCGTATGCCGTGTGGATGTTGAAAGGTTTTGTCGATGCTCTTCCCATGGAGATCGAGGAGGCGGCTGTTGTCGATGGATGTGATGAGTTCGGCGTACTGAGACGAATCACCTTCCCCCTGATGATGCCGGGTGTGATCACCACAGCAGTCTTCGGCTTCATTATGGCCTGGAATGAGTTCCTCTATGCACTTGTGCTTACGCGAGATGATGCTACGACGATGACTGTAGGTTTGCTTTCCACCCAGACGCATCGTGGTGTGCAATGGGAATGGATGTCGGCTGCGGGCATGTTGGTCATGGTTCCGATCTTTATCCTCTCACTCACCATCCGTAATTACTTTGTCGAAGGCATGACGATGGGAGCGGTGAAATAGAGACGTGTTCCGTATTGCGTGTTTCGTTGGATTGGCGTCGAGAGAACAGTACGCGTATCAAGCACCACGTCTAACCGACCATTCAAGACACGATTGAGTCCAGTAATCAGTATACAAAGTGATACAACTATGAACGAACGTGAAGAGCTCATCCTCTATAAAATGGGGGATATCAGTAAGTTGCTGGAACCAGGCCGTGAACGGGTACAGAATCTGAGCGGATTTGAGGATCATTACACCGATATTGTCGATTACATCATCCGCTGCACCTACCGCATTTGGGAGGAGAAGGGCCTGGGACTGATTTACGGCCATTACCAGCACAACGTCAAGATCTGGACGACAGAAGGGCTGACCTATGGCCGAGAGGCGGTCATTGCCGCTTCTGCGCAAACACAGGCAGCTTTTCCCGATCTGCGATTGTACGGCGATGAGGTGATCTGGTCGGGCAACGACATGGATGGCTTTCACAGTTCGCACCGCATTACCTGGGTGGGCACGAATACCGGCTACAGCAAATACGGTCCGCCCACCGGTCGCAAAATCGTGCGCACAGGCATCGCCCATTGTTTCGTGCAGGAAAATCGAGTGGTGGAGGAGTGGATTGCCCGAGACGAGATGAGCCTGGTCTTGCAATTGGGCTACGATCCGGTCGAGAAAGCGAAAGAGATGGTTGCGCGAGAGGCAAAAGGTGGGTTGGAGCCATTGCCAACAGGTGAGATCGAACGAGTGCAGGGGCAAAACACTCCAGCCATCCTCCCCGACCCGCCCGATCAGTTTGATCCCGACTACTTTGTGCGGCGCTCCTATCACGAAGTCTGGAACTGGCGCTTGCTCAACACCATCGATCGGGACTACGCAAGCAATCACCTCTGCCACGCATCCGCCGGACGTGAACTCTACGGTCGTGGCGCGCTCAAAGCCTTCATCCTCTCCATGCTCGCTGCTTTCCCCGACGCTGCACTTGAAGTCGACCATGTCGACTGGTTGGGCAGTGAAGCTGAGGGCTATCGCGTGGCCGTGCGTTGGAATTTACTTGGAACCCACACCGGCCCCGGCATTTACGGCGAACCCACCGGCAAACAGATCCGCTTGCTTGGCATCAGCCATCATCTCATCCAGGACGGCAAGTCTGTGGAAGAATGGATGTTGTTTGATGAATTTGCATTATTAAAGCAGCTATTCAGATAGTCGATAGTGGGTATTGGACTGGCATCACATGCAGCGATACCCACTATCCAATACCAAATATCAAATATCTTATGACGAACGAACAAATTACCGTAAACTACCAAAATCTGGAAACATTTATCGCCGAGCTTTTCACCAAGGCCGGCATGCCCGAGGACGATGCTGCCTATTGCGCCGAGTGCATGGTGCTCACTAATCTGTGGGGCATCGATTCACACGGCGTGTTGCGTGCACCAATTTACGTGCAACGCGTGCAGAACAAGGCTATCAATCCGATTCCGATGATCGCCGTGAAGCGGGGCGGTTTCGCCCTGGAAGTGCTGGACGGCGACGACGGCATGGGTTATGTGGTCGGGCGAGCAGCGATGGACCGGGCGATCGAGCTGGCCGGGCAGTTCAGCATTGGTGCAGTGGGCGTGGTGCGCAGCAACCATTTTGGTGCTGCAGCGCTTTTCGCTCGCATGGCCGCCGAGCAGGGCATGATCGGTATTGCCATGACCAATGTGATTCCCAACATCGTCGCTCCCGGCGGCTCAAAACCGGTCACCGGCAATAATCCCATTGCTATCGCTGTCCCGACCTTTGATGAGTTTCCCTTTGTGCTCGACATCTCGCTTTCGAATGTGGCGGGCGGTAAACTGTTGCTCGCCAGCAAGAAAGGCGAGAAAATCCCCCTGGATTGGGCCACCGACCGGGAAGGACGCCCCACCGATGACCCGACCGAGGGTTTTAAGGGCTTTTTGCTGCCGGTGGGAGCACACAAAGGATTGGGGCTTTCGTACGTGGTCGATATCCTTTCTGGCGTCATCACCGGCGGCATGTTCCAAAACGAAATCAAGTCGATGTACAAACATCCCGACGATCCCAGCCTGACCGGACATTTCATGATCGCCATCAACCCCCTGGCGCTGATGAGCGAGGAGGAACTGGCGCAGCGTATGGCGGCATTCAGGCGCAACGATCAAGGCTTCACCGATGTGGGATGATTCGAGAGAGATGTTACTGCCCGGCGAGCTGGAGCATCGCAAGGCGCAGGAGCGTCGGGAAACGGGCATTCCCTTGCCGCCAGCACTTTTCGATGAATTGAATGCTCTGGCGGACGAACTCGGCGTCGAAACCGTGCTCACGCCCATGGTGACTAAAGCATGGCAGATTTATCCCAGTATTTTCAATGATGTCATCGGGCCGGTAATGCGTGGCCCATCCAGTTCGCATTGCGCCGCAGCGCTGCGCATTGGTCGGCTGTGCCGTGACCTCATGGATGCTGAGATTGAGACGATGCACATCGAACTGGACCCAAATGGTTCCTTGGCGACGACGCATATCAGCCAGGGCTCCGAGATGGGGCTGCTTGGCGGGCTCCTGGGTTGGGACGCACACGATGTACGATTACCCGACTACGGTCGGCACATCCAGGAAGCCGGGATCACCGTCACGACGGATATTGTTGAACTGGATGCTACGCATCCGAATACCTACAAACTGACCCTGAAAAACGTCCGAGAAACTAGAAGATTGACAGCCATTTCGGTCGGCGGCGGCATGATCGAGATCATCGAGGTGGAAGGAGCTGAGACATCGCTTGAGGGCGATTGTTTTGAAACGCTCGTCTTTGTCAGAGAGCCCACACAGGTCATCGAGTTCATCAAGCAATCGATTGACTACGACGCAATCGAGCTGCATCAAGGCGACAACCTGTTCATCGAGATCAAATCGCAGCGGTTTCCTGGCGATGAAGTTTTTTCGAGATTGCTGGCGATGGATGCGGTGATCACGGCCAAACGGCTCCGTCCCGTCCTTCCGATCTTGACCCGAGCGAATCTGGAAGTCCCCTTCATCACTTGTGCAGAGATGCTGGATTTCAATGCGGACAAGGGCTTAGCGCTGTGGGAACTCGCGGTCGCATATGAAAGCGCAAGAGGCGGCATCGCCCCGGACGAGGTTTATGCCCGGATGGAAGAAATCGTTTGCATTATGCAGGCATCAATCGAGCAGGGATTGCTTGGCACAGACTATGCTGACCGTATTCTGGGCAACCAGTCCGCCCAGTTCAAACAGAACATGGCAAGCCGCAGGCTTGTGGAGGGCGATGCCCTGAACACCATCATCCTGTATGTGACGGCGATGATGGAAGTGAAAAGCTCAATGGGCGTGATTGTGGCTGCGCCCACGGCCGGCGCTTGCGGGGTGTTGCCTGGGGCGGTGCTGGGTGTGGCGACAGCCCGGAATATCCCCCAAGAGGAAATCGTCAAGGCTATGCTCGCCGCAGGCATGATCGGCGTTTTTATCGCCGCCCACGCCACCTTTGCCGCCGAAGTGGGCGGCTGTCAGGCTGAATGCGGTTCCGGCTCAGGCATGGCTGCGGCCGCCATTGTCAGTTTGGCGAACGGAACACTTGAACAAGCGCTTTCTGCGGCTTCGGTCGCATTGCAAAACTCATTTGGCATGATTTGCGATCCGGTTGCGAATCGGGTGGAAGCGCCATGCCTCGGAAAAAACGTGATGGCCGCAAGTAATGCACTGTCGTGCGCCAACATGGCGCTGGCGGATTATGACCATCTCATACCACTGGATGAAGTCATCGAGGCCATGGATCTGGTCGGCAGGCGTCTGCCGGTCGAATTCAGATGCACCGGTCTTGGTGGATTATCAATCACAAAAACATCCGTTGCGATAAGGGAGGGATTAAAGATCAAAAATTAATGTTTAATGGCATTTCGGTATCGGATAGTTGGTATTGGATATTGACCATTTCGGCAAAAACACCCACTATCGAATACCAGATATTTGTTAATAATCAATCACCACTCTTCAATCATGAATCAAACAAGGAGTTCAATCATGACAACTGGTAAAGCAATCTGGTGGCAGAATCTCACTGCCAAAGAAGTTCTGGATCACGCAAAGAAGGATGACATCGCCATTTTACCTCTTGGCGCAATTGAGCAACATGGCCCGCATTGCCCCTGCGGTTCGGACGATTTCAACGCTATCGGTCTGGCTGAGAAGCTCTCCGAGAAGACAGGCGTGATGTTGCTGCCCTGCCCGATGTACGGTTCGCATCCTGCCCACCACTGGGGCATGCCCACCAACATCCCCTTGCGCTACGAAACGCACATCGCCCTGGTCGAAGACATCATCAAGGGCGCAACCGTGGCTGGTTTCAACAAGTTCATCTGCCTTTCCGCACATGGACAGGTCTCCTCGACGATTGTCGCCGTGCACAAACTCGGCATCGATGGCATCTTCACCATTTCGCTGCACTGGTACGACTTCCTGCGTGACCAGCAGACGATCCTGGAGACTGGCATGTGGCACGCCGACGAGGCCGAAACCTCGATGGCGCTCTACCTCTATCCCCAATTTGTGGATATGAGCAAGGCGGCTAAGGGTGGTGGAACCCCGCTGGTCGACCGCAAGTTCATCATCGGTCCAGGTATGCCTGCCGGCCCCGGCATGATGTATCACTTCGAGGGCACGTTTGGTCGTCCTGAAGCCAAGGAATTGAAGAACGGCATCATTGGTGACGCCACCCTGGCCACTGTCGAGAAAGGTGAAGCGATGGTGACGACTGTGGTTGGCTACATGGCCGAACTGATCGAAGATATCCGTGCTCGCTACGAGCCCGGCGTGAAGCCGCTGGAAACCGAACCGGAAGAAACGAGTCCCTGGTACTAGAGTCAAAAGTGCGACGTTCACGTTCGTATACGACCGAAGGTCGTCAGTGCGTCGCACCTTAACTCCCAAAACGAGACAAACTATGAAACTCAAAGACAAAGTCGCCATTATTACCGGCACAACCAAGGGCATCGGCGTGGCCCTGGCAAAGGAATATGCCAAAGCGGGTGCAAAAGTGGTCGGCACAGGCCGTTCAGTCGAACTGGGCGAAGCTGTCGCTCAGGAAATTCGTGACGCAGGTGGCGAAAGCATTTTTGTGCGATGCGATGTCAGCAGCAAGGCCGATGTCGATAACGTAATCGCCGAGACGCTGGCAGCCTACGGCACCATCGATATCGTCGTCAACAATGCCGGCGTCAACCACGCTGCCGATTTCTTCGAGATCAGCGAAGAGGATTGGGACTGGGTGATGGGCGTCGATCTCAAGGGCGCTTTCCTGATGAGTCAGGCTGGAGCCAGAGTGATGGTCGAGCAGGGTAAACCGGGCTACATCGTCAATATCTCGTCGATCATGGCGAAAATGGCGTTACGCAATCAGGTGGCTTATTGTGCAGCCAAGGGCGGCGTCAACCAACTGACCACAGCGATGGGTCTGGCTTTGATCGATAAGGGCATCCGCGTGAACTGCGTGGCCCCGGGCCCGGTTGTGACCGAACTGATGCAGAAAGTGGTGCACAACAAAGAGAAATCAGATGAGCTGATGCGACGTTTGCCCATCGGCTACATCGCTGCGCCTGAAGAAATCGCCAGTGTGTGCATCTTCCTCTCCTGCGACGATGCCAGCTACATGGTCGGCCAAACCATTTACGTGGACGGTGGCCGTGGCATCCAGGCCTTCCCGAGAGCGTTAGACCAATAAATCCGTGTTGCGTGATACGTGTTCCGTTGAATTGCGGACGAAAAAACGGAACACGCAACACGCAGAATCACTCAAGGCTTTCCAAACAAACATGAATCTCCCAAAAGTTGGCCTCATCACTTTCGGCGATAACCGTGAACACGAGTGGAACGCTGTGTTCAAGAAGATGGCGGAACCTCGCCACCAGCAGGCTATCGCTTTCTTTCAAACCCTACCCATTGAATTGCAGTCCGACCAGTCTGTCGCCCGCCACAAGGGAGATATCGACGCTCAGGTTGATGCCCTGAAGGCGGCGGGCATCGAGGCGCTGGTCGTGCACACGCCCTGTTGGACATCACCCAACCTGGTGGTGCGGGGCGTGCAGCGCGCCGGCCTGCCCACCGTTGTCATCACGAACAAGAGTCCCTCCACCCACGGGACGGTTGGTTTTCTCGGTGCAGCGGGCACGCTCGACCAAATCGGTTATCCCCACCTGCGGGTGCGGGCCGACTTCGAGGGGCCGAGCGCAGCCACGATTGCCGAGAAAGCCATGCCCTACTTCCGGGCGGCGTCCGCGCAAGCGCGCTTGCGCGGCCAGACCTTCGGTCTGTTTGGCGGGCGTTCGCTGGGCATCGACACCGGCACCTTCGACCCCTTGCAGTGGAAGCGACTCTTCCAGGTCGATACCGAACACATCGACCAGCTTGAGATCATCCGCCGGGCCGACATGGTGGATGATGCGAAAGCAGCGGCAATGGTACGCTGGTTGGAGAAAAGCACCGCCCGGGTGGACTACGGCAAGGGCAATCTCACCAAAGAGAAGCTGGCATTCCAGGTGCGCTGCTATCTGGCCACCAAAGAACTGATCGCCGAGCGAGAGCTGGATTTCGTCGCCATCAAGTGCATGCCCGACCTGACCAATTTCTACGTGCCCCAGTGTATCTCGGCGGCGCTGTTGCCCGGCCCCTACGATGCTGATGGCGACAAAGAGCCCACGATGATGGCCTGCGAAGCCGATGGTGACGCCGCCCTGAGCATGGAAATCCTCAAGCAGATTTCGGGCGGGAAATCGGTGTTGTTCATGGATGTCAGCTACATCGATGATGAGGCGCAGGTGTTTTACATGCCCAACTGTGGCGCATTTTGCTCCTGGTACTCGGCTCGCTCCGACGATCCTGCCGAGAACCTCAAACGGGTGGAACTGCGTCCGGCCAATCGGCCCGGCGGCGGGGCCATCACCTACTTCACCACTGCGCCCGGCCCCCTAACCTTTGCCCGCCTTTATCGTGTCAACGGTGCATATCACATGTCCATCGCCCGTGGCGAGACCGTAGACATCCCGCAAGACAAGTACGAGGCCTTTGTCGCCGCCCGCGGCAGCCACCAACTGCCCACCGCCTTCGCCAAGCTCGATGTCGATATCGATGCGTTCATCGACAGCTTCGCCTCCAACCACATCCTGGCCGTCGATGGCACGTATGTTGAGGAGTTGGTGCATTGGTGCGAATTGCTGGGCGTCACGCCTGTTGTTTATAGCTGACGTGATGCGTGTTTCGTGTTCCGTCAGGTTTCAGAACAGAAAACGGACCATGCAACACGTATCACGTTTTCCTAACCACACATTTTGAAGGAATCCCACAAAAACCATGAACCCACGTGAACGTTTTGACGCAGTTGTCAACCATCGTGAACCCGACCGTGTGCCCATCGACTGGGGCCGGCATGTCGGATCAATCCACCGCAATGGCTACATCGCCCTCAAGCAATACCTGAATGACCCCGATCTGCGCAATGAAGATGCCATCCTCGACCGCATGGTGCAGAACATCTACCCGGATGAGAAATTGCTGCGGAAATTCAATGTCGATTTCCGGTGGGTCGAGCCGCACTGGGTGGACGTGCAAGAGGTGGAGGGTGAGGATGCCTACATCGATATGTGGGGCATTAAGTGGGTGCATATGCTCAATTCGTATAGTCTTTACGAATGTCCGTTGGCCAACGCCGATATTGCTGATATCGAGACTTATGACTGGCCCGATCCCTATAATCCCAAAATATGGGAGGGCTTGGGCGAGCGAGCGAAGTGGCTGTACGAGAATACCGACTACGTCATTGTCGCTGACAGCATCAAGGGCGGACTGTTAACCAAAGCACTGCAAGTCTGTGGGTATCAGAAGTACTTTTCGGCGCTGGCTGGCGATCTGGAGTTCGCCGAAGTGGTGCTCGACAAGCTGCTATGGTTGTACAAAGAGATGTGGTCCGGTTACATGGCAGAGGTCGGGCCTTATGTGCAGATGGTCTATTTCACCGACGACATCGGGGCGCAGAACAATATGCTGATCTCGCCTGCGTTGTTCCGAAATCTTGTCAAGCCTCGCTTGGCTGATCTGTTCGACCACATCAAGGGTCTCGGCGATGTCAAGCTGATGTATCACACGGATGGCAGCGTTGTGCCGGTGATGAATGACATCATCGAGATGGGTGTCGATGTCCTCAATCCCATCCAGACCTCGGCAATGGGCATGGATACGTACTGGATGGCGGAGGAATTCGGAGATCGACTGGTCTTTCACGGGGCGATCGATGTGCAGCAAATGTTGCCGTTTTCGACGCCGGAGCAAGTGCGCTACGACGTGGCCAAACGTATTTGGGACCTGGGTCGCAACGGCGGGTACATCCTCTCCGTATGTCACGACATTGGTGAAGATGTAACGCCTGAAAATGTTGTCACCATGTTCGAGGCGGCCTACGAATACGGACAATACCCACTCAATTTTGAGGGCATACTCAAACCGGAAGACCTGCATCCGACCGCCCCACCGCCCGAACTGTCGCTGGAAAAAGCGCCAATTGAGCGGCGAAAACGACAGCGGAGCTAGTGAATCGGTAATCGGTCGGGTTCGCACACAACCACAAGGAAATGTTGCGTGTGGATGGAAGATATTGGATAGTAGGTAGGGCTTACGGCACCGTCCAAGTACCTGATATCCAATCTCCAGTACCCAAAACCGAATGCTGAACAATTGATATGAACCAACTCTTTGATCCTGAAACCTTCATCCGCCATACCACCGACCAGGTCTGGAATCGCAAAAACGTTGGCGAGTTTTATCATTGCGCCGTCTCCAATGTCGCTGTGCATGGGCCATCGGGCCGGGAGGGCTACGGTCGCGAAGCGCTGATGAGCGATGTGATTGCCTGGCTGGCGGCATTTCCTGATACACAGGTCGAGATCGAAGATGTGATCTGGGACGGTGACGAGGAAAGTGGTTTTCAGATTTCGGTGCGACGCACCCTGGCAGGCCAAAATTCAGGCACGAGCATCTACGGACCGCCTACCGGCGCTGAGGTCTCGGTACGCAGTCTGGTCATTTACACCGTGTACGACGGCATGATCCGGGAGATCTGGCACGAATTCGATGAGGTCGGGCTGATCCGGCAACTTGGCTTCGATCTGTTCGAGACAATCAAACGGGTCGAGCAACAGCAACCAGCGGTCGGGCCAGTCACCGATGTTGTGGGGGAGATAGAACGAACGACCGGCCAGCTCCCCCCAGCCGTACTCCCAACCTCGCCCAGCGGCTTCGACCCAGCCGAACTTGTGCATCGTGCACTCCAAGAGATCTGGAACTGGCGCATGGTGGGGCATGTGAAAGCGCATTACGCCGACCGTTTCGTCGCCCATGGTTCCGGCAAACAACTCGCCGGGCCGGACGAACTTGCCGCAGCAGTGCTCGCTACGCTGGCTGCTTTCCCCGACCTTTCATTTTCTCCCGACCAGATCATCGCCGCCGGGGATGGACGCAGCGGCTATCGTGTAGCCACACGCTGGACGCTGCTGGGCACGCATCTCGGTTCTGGCGAATTCGGCCCGCCCACGGGCAAGCGAGTGCGGCTTAACGGCATCAGCCAGCACCGCATCTGGCGTGGTCAATTCCACGAAGAATGGACGGAACTCGGGAGCGTTCGGACTGCTGAAGGAGATTGCCGAGAGACCGGTCAGCGACGATCCAACCGAGATCCACCACCCTGAGAAATGAGATCCGTGAGGCGTTTATGACTGCATTGCCCGTTCTTGGTTTTATCGGTATCGGACGTATGGGCGTGCCGATGACTGCCAATCTTTTGCGCGCTGGATTTCACCGTTCACGCCTACGATATTTTGCCAGAACGAATCGATTTGGTGAATGCTTTGGGTGCACTCCCTGCATCATCCGTCGCGGCTGCGGCTGCCGAAGCTGACATCGTTATTTCCATGATCATGGATGACACTGTCCTGGAAGCGGTGGCGCTGGGTGAGGATGGTGTGATCGGCGCGGCAAGGCCCGGCGCTATTTTCGCCGACATGAGCACCGTCTCACCAGTGGCCTCGCAGAAAGTGGCGGCAGCGGCTGCGGCCAGGGGTGTCGACTATCTGCGGGCGAAAGTATCGGGCAGCATCAAACCGGCAGAGGAAGGGACGCTGACGATCTTCGCTTCAGGTCCCAGACAAGCCTACGATGCCTGCGCCGAGGTGTTTCAGGCGCTCAGTACGCATCAGTATTACGTGGGTGAGGGCGACGAGGCCATCTATCTGAAGTTGGTGCACAGCATCATGGTCGGGATTACTGCGGCGATGATCGGCGAGGCCTTCGCCTTCGGCGAACGTGGGGGCACGGACTGGGTGCAGATGATCGATGTGATCAACAACAGCGCCCTCAATTCCGTCCTCTTTGACTACAAAGCGCCTCTGCTGCGGGCACGGGCCTACGAGGGATTGCAATCCAGTGTTGATATCGCCGCCAAAGATATGGATCTGGCCTTGAAAGCGGCAGACCAATTGCACATCCCCATGCCTATCACCTCGTTGGTGCGAGAATTCATGCGCTCGATGCAGGCCCGCGACCGTGGCGACATGGATTTCATCGGCATCGTGACCTTGTTTGAAGAGATGGCGGGGATACAGGTACAGGGCGGATGAACTACCAACGTATTCCCAGCACTGATCTGATGTCCTCGCAGCTTTGCCTGGGCACGAACCGTTTCGGAACGGCCATCTCTCAAGCAGAAGCCTTTGTCTTGATGGATGCCTTTATCGATCAGGGCGGTAACTTCGTGGACACCGCTCACATTTATGCCGATTGGATCGCAGGCGCGCCGAGAAGCGCCAGTGAAAAGACCATTGGGGCCTGGATCAAAGCCCGTCGCAACCGGGACAAGGTCATCCTTGCCACCAAAGGCGCACATCCCCACCTGAATTCGATGCAAATCCCCCGCATGTCCGCCGCTGAAATCTGCCAGGATGTGGAGGAAAGTCTGCGCCATTTGCAGACCGACGTGATCGATCTGTACTGGCTGCATCGTGATGACCCAGAGCGGGAGGTCGGTGACATCCTGGAAACGTTGAATGCGTTGGCGCAGGCAGGGAAGATTCGTACTTTCGGCTGCTCGAACTGGTCGATTGCGCGTATTCGTCAGGCGGCAGGCTATGCACAAGAGCATCAAATAGAAGGTTTTGTGGCCAACCAGCCTCTGTGGAGCCTGGCTGTGCCGAATCCGAGCAGCGGCATGCTCAGCGATCCCAGCCTGCAAAGTGTCGATCAAGCAGCCTGGGACTATCATTATCAGAGCCAAATGGCGGTTGTGCCGTACACCTCGCAGGCCAGAGGCTATTTCAGCAAACTGGCTGGTGGAGATGCTGCCAGTCTGTCGGCAGATGATCGGGCATTGTTCGACCATCCGCAGAACCAAGCCACCGCTGAGCGGGTGATGACGCTGGCTGGTGTTTATGGCACAGGCCCGGCGCAGATCGTGCTGAGCTATCTCCTTTCCCAGCCTTTCCCTGTGTTTCCCATCATTGGCTGCCGGACACCAGCACAACTTGCCGAAAGCATGATGGCGACGACCCTAACGCTCTCACTTGATGATCTCACCTTTTTGGCTGGGCCGACAATGCGGTTGCAGCCAGCGCGCGTGGAATGATAATATGATCGAACTCAGACAGATTCACCATTGCAGCCTCATCGTCAAAGACGTCGAGCGCGCCAAACGGTTTTACTGCGATGTGCTGGGTATGGAAGAAGTCCCCTATCCGCCCCATTACGATTTCGGCATCGCCTGGTGTCGGAAAGGGGAGGCGGAAGTGCATCTCGTTCTGGCTTCCGATTCGGTGCAGCCGCCCGGCGACAAGCCCTTGCACGAAAATCCGCCCCGCGATGTCACCTATGCCCGTCACATGTGCTTCCGTGTGGCTGACATCGACGAAGCCATCAAGTCGCTCGAAGAACATCACTGGCAGATCGTGGCCGGTCCTCGCCCTCGTGGTGATGGTGGCACGCAGCTTTACATCCACGACCCCGACGGCCACCTCATCGAACTCGTTTATCTGCCCTGGCTGAAATAGCCGACGGGCAGCCCGCACAATTCATCCTGTTGGAGACATCCATGAAACTAGCAACCCGCATGTCCCGTTTGGGCACAGAAACTGCGTTTGAAGTCCTTGCCAAGGCCAAAGCCCTGGAAGCGCAAGGCCGTGACATTATTCACCTTGAGATCGGCCAGCCCGATTTTGCCACACCCCCAAACATCATCGACGCTGCCGTCAACGCCCTGCACGCCGGCCACACCGGTTACACGCCCGCCAACGGCATTTTGCCCGTGCGCGAGGCCATCGCCGAAGAAGTTTCGAGCACGCGGGGCATTTCCGTGCATCCCGATCAGGTTGTCGTCGTTCCCGGCGGCAAGCCGATCATGTTCTATGCGCTGTTGGCTCTGTGCGAGGCGGGCGACGAGGTGATCTACCCCAATCCCGGCTTCCCAATCTACGAATCGATGATCAACTTCGTGGGGGCGACGCCTGTGCCGATGCCTCTGCGCATGAATCGCGAGTTCAGCTTCGACCCGGACGAATTTCGGGAGTTGATCTCAGATCGCACGAAACTGATCATCATCAATTCGCCCGCTAACCCCACCGGCGGGGTGATCTCGTCCGCTGATCTGGCCCAGGTTGCGGACGTGGCCCTGGCCCGCGGCATCCCCGTGCTCTCGGACGAGATTTACAGCCGCATCATTTACGATGGCGATTTCGCCAGCATTACCGCAACCCCCGGCATGGAAGACCTGACCATCATCCTGGACGGCTACTCGAAAACTTACTCGATGACCGGCTGGCGGGCGGGTTATGGCGTCATGCCCGTCGAGTTGGCACAGCAGATGACCAAGCTGATGGTCAATTCCAACTCGTGCACGGCGGCGTTCACACAGATGGCCGGGATCGCGGCGCTGCGCGGGCCGCAGGACGCGGTCGGGGACATGGTCGCAGCCTTCCGGCGCAGGCGTGATCTGATCGTGGCTGGCCTGAACGACATCCCCGGATTTCGCTGTCTCATGCCCAAAGGCGCGTTTTACTCATTCCCCAACATTGAGGGCACAGGCAAATCCAGCCGGGAATTGGCCGACTTGCTGCTGTATGAAGCGGGCGTGGCCGTGCTGGCCGGGACCAGTTTCGGCGCTCACGGCGAGGGTTTTTTGCGGTTATCGTACGCCAATTCGGAAGAAAATATCAGCCGGGCGCTGGTGCGAATTCGAGAGACCCTTGCCACTCTATGAATTCGTCCACTTTGAACAAACGGCAGGCTTTTGCCTCGCTCCCGCCGGAGTGGCCTGACTCGCTCCTGCCCGAAATCCAGGCGCTGGTGCGGGCCAGCGGTCGCAAGGTGGTCGTGCTCGATGACGATCCCACGGGTACGCAGACGGTGCATGGCATACCGGTGTTGACCGGGTGGTCGCTGGTGTCGCTGGCGGCGGAATTGGCCAACAATCTGCCCTGTTTCTACATCCTCACCAACTCTCGCTCCCTGCCGTTAGCTCAAGCTCAGGCGCTGAACGCCGAGATCGCCGTAAACCTGGTCATGGCGAGCAGGCAGACCGGACGAGATTTTGTGGTTGTTAGCCGCAGTGATTCGACGCTGCGTGGACACTATCCTGGTGAGACGGATGCGCTGGTGAAAGCGCTGGGCGGTGATGTTGACGCTACGCTCATCATCCCCTTTTTCCTCGAAGGTCGGCGTTACACAATCGGCGATGTGCATTACGTTGAAGAGGGCGAGTATTTAGTACCAGCAGCGGAGACGCCATTCGCCCAGGATGCGGCGTTCGGTTTTCGTAATTCGGATTTACGCCGGTGGGTGGAAGAGAAGACAGATGGCCGGGTAGCTGCAGCGGAGGTGGGATCTCTTTCAATTGAGGATTTGCGTCTGGGCGGACCAGAACAGGTGACGCAGCAATTGCGGGCACTCGAATCTGGTAGCGTCTGCGTGGTCAATGCCGCCAGTTACCGAGATATGGAAGTGTTCGTGGCCGGTTTGCTAGCTGCCGAAGCACAGGGCAAGCGGTTCCTCTATCGCACCGCGGCGTCTTTTGTCAGGGTGCGGTCCGGTATTGCCCCACGCGCTTTGCTGACGCCGACAGAACTCGGTTTCGACCGACCAGGCGGCGGCCTGTTTGTCGTCGGTTCGTATGTGCCCAAGACGACGGCACAAGTCGAAGCATTATTGGAACAGTCCACTATCACCCGCATCGAGATAAAAGTGCAGGCGCTGTTGACTGACGACCGGCAGGATGAGGAAATCGCGCGGGTTACAAATCTTGCGGAGAGAGCGCTTGAGGCAGGGGAGGATGTCGTCATTTTCACCAGTCGCAAATTGGTCACGGTGGCGGATGCCGAGCGCAGCCTTGCTATCGGTCAACGCATTTCGGATAGTCTGGTCGCCATCGTACGGGGGATATCGGTGCGACCCCGCTTTGTCCTGGCCAAGGGCGGGATAACCTCCAGCGATGTTGCCACAAAAGGACTCGACATAAAACAGGCGACTGTGTTGGGCCAGATTCTGCCCGGCGTGCCTGTATGGCAATGCGGTCCTGAGAGCCGTTATCCCGGCATGAGCTACACCGTCTTTCCCGGCAATGTGGGGGATGCAGGATCATTGGTCGAGGTGGCGAAGATGGCTGGTTCGACAGGGGAGGAACCATCCCTGTGACAGATGAACGAATTTCTAACCCGGACGCCCTGATCGCAGAAATAGGTCGGCGCATGGCCCAGCGCTGGTACGCCAATGCCGCAGGCGGCAACATCAGCCTGCGCGTGGGCGACCAGATGCATATTTCGCCACGGTATGCCGATTACCGCTGGGGCTGGCAACTGGAGCCGGAGCAGATCGTGTCTGGGCTGATTGCGGGCGATTCACTGTTGGCGCATCCCTCTTTTTCGCGTGAGGGCCGGGCGCATCTGGCCATCTACCGGGCTTTTCCGGAGGCTCAGGCCATTATCCACGCCCACCCCTTCCACGTGATGCCGTTTGCTGCAGCCGCCAAACCCATGGAACCGCTCATTGATGCTGCGACGATCTTCGGCACAATTGAACCCGTGCCTTATGCGACACCAAACACCCAGGAACTGGCTGAAAACGTTGTCGTTGGCTTACAGGGCAAAGAGGCACTCATGATTGAATTCGCTGCACCCGTTTTGCTGCCGAAACATGGCGTCTTTGTTGCAGGCAAGGATCTGTATGCCTGTTTAGAGGCTGTGGTGAAAATCGATATGAATGCCTGGTGTATTCTGGCACAAAAATGGTTGTAGGACATGAGCCGCCGCAAACGATACATTGCCTTGGATCTGGGGGGTACAGCACGTTGCGTTGCAGGCGCTTTTGATGGCGAGACGCTCTCGCTGGAAGTGATCGATCGCTTCCAAAATCCTTACGTCCGCACCCTTGATCAGGTTTACTGGGACGTTTTGGGGTTATTTGCCAGGGTTAAGCAAAGCTTGCAGCAAGTCGTTGCCAAGTTTGGTGCGTCCGATCTGGCCAGCCTGGGCGTTGACACAATGGGCGGCGCTTTTGCTTTGCTGGATGCCAATGGCGAACTGCTCGGCAATCCTCGCTACAGTCGTCTGCCCCAAAAAGCAGATGTCCTGGCCGAGGCATACAAACGGGTTGAGCCAGATCGAATCTATCAGCAGACTGGCTTGCTGCCCACCAAACTGAATTCGCTTTACGGATTGCTGGCATTGCAATTCGCCAATTCACCATTGCTCGATGCAGCCGGCAGCTTTTTGATGCTGCCTGATTTGTGCAACTATTGGCTCACAGGTCGCATCGCCAGCGAATATACGATTGCTTCAACCTCCCATCTGCTTGATGCCCGTACACGAGATTGGGCAAGACCTCTGTTGGCGGAAATGCAACTATCGGCGCAACTTTTCCCCGAAATCATCGAGCCGGGCCAGATTCTGGCGGGACTTCACGCTTCTGTCATCACGGAGACAGGTCTGCCGGCGTTGCCGGTGGTCGCCACGGCCTCTCATGACACGGCTGCCGCCATTGCTGCTGTACCCGCTACAGAGTCAAACTACGCCTATCTCAGTTCCGGCACCTGGGGCATGGTCGGGGCTGAACTCGCTGCGCCGATCCTGACAGCGCAGGCTCAGACCTATCAGTTTGCCAATGAAGGTGGTGTGGAGCGAACGATCCGCTTCATCAACAATAATCTCAATTTATGGCTGGTACAGGGATGCCAGCGGTTTTGGGCCCGACAGGGGCAGGATTACAGTTGGGAGGATCTCGTATTCCTGGCCGAACAGAGCGAGCCTTTTGCCGCCTTTGTCGATCCGAATGCCGCTGAATTCTTCCTGCCGTCCGATATGCCCCAGGCGCTGCGCGCCTATTGTCTGAGAACAGGACAGGCGGTACCGCAGACGCCGGGCCAGATCATCCGTATCATCTTGGAGAGTCTGGCCTTCAGGTATCGAGACGTCATCGAAAGACTGTCTGAAATCCTGGGGCGGGAACCGGCGGTGATACACGTAGTTGGCGGCGGTGGGCGCAACAGGCTTCTGAACCAATGTGTCGCCAACGCCACCGGATTGCCAATCATCGTCGGGCCCTTTGAAGCGACATCGGCTGGTAACATCCTGATGCAAATGATCGCCCTGGGTGATTTGGCCGACGTGGAACAAGGGCGCGAACTGGTGCGCCGCTCTTTCCCGACAGAAACGACCATCCCCCAAGATACAGGTGCATGGAACGAGTATTACCAGCGGTATCTTGCCCACAATGAAACCTCAACTGCAAGGAGTCGTCAGAATGACCGGTGAACCGAAAACCCAGCCTCATGTCCTGCGCCCGAAAGGGGAGCCACGGTATATGCCGCCCGATTTTACGATCTCGCTGGGCGCAGCGGGCGGCACCGACCGCCAGTTTCTCAGCCCGGCCACGGAACGCCGCCAAGCGATGCGTGGCTTTGAAGAGCAATATGTCGACATAATCGATTACATCGTGCGCATCACCCATCGTATCTGGGAAGAGAAGCATATCGGCACCATTTACGACACCTACAAGCACTCATCGCAGGTGTGGGATGGCACGGGATTGCAATATGGGCGGGAGAAAATCGTGCAGGACACTGTGCATACGATTAACGCTTTCCCTGATATCCGTCTTTTTGCAGATGAGATCGTGTGGGCGGGCGATGATGAAGTCGGATTCCACACCTCGCATCGCACTGTGATTAGCGGCCACAACACCGGATTCAGTCGTTTCGGCCCGCCCACTGGTCGGAAAGTGTTTCTGATGTGCATTGCTAATTGCATCGCCCTGGAAAACGAGATATTCGAGGAGTGGGTGTTGTACGATACAGCTTTACTGATTAAACAACTGGGTTTGGACATGGTCGAGCAAGCGCGGCTGACCGGTAATCAAATCGAGGCTGGTCGCATCAACGACCCTCGTTTTAGCGAACCGGAAAGATTGCCGGGCCAGGGCAAACCCCTGCATTATCCTCGCAACGCAAGTGCAGGTTTTGATGTATCCGACTTTTTGCAGCAGACATACCACTATCTGTGGAACTGGCGGGAGCCGGGCCGGGTTCAGGATGCCTATGCACCCAATTTGCGTTTTAGCGGCTCGACAGGCCGAATATTCTATGGGCGCAGCGCCTATGCCTCGTGGGTGCTTTCGATCATGGCCATGTTCCCCGATCTCGCTTTCCAAATCGATGATCTGTACTGGATGGGGAATGAGCAGGATGGCTTTATCACAGCGATGCGCTGGAGCATCGTCGGCACACATCGGGGGAATGGCATCTATGGCGCACCAAGCGGGCGACCGGTCTATCTTTGGGGGATTAGCCAGCACACCATCCAGCAGGGGCGTATCGTTGAAGAAACCACGCTGTTCAATGAATTTGAAGTGATGCAGCAAATCTACCGAGATTGAGGACACTATGCTCACCCCAACCAACCAACTCCTGCAAATTGCGCAAGAAAATGGCTACGCCATCGGCGCCTTTAATGTCTACAACCTGGAAGGGGCGCTGGCCGTGGTCGCTGCCGCCGAGGCGGAGC
Organism: uncultured Chloroflexia bacterium; assembly: GCA_963700615.1. Lineage (GTDB taxonomy): Bacteria > Chloroflexota > Anaerolineae > J102 > J102 > DUEF01. The sequence goes on from CAVOYG010000012.1 coordinate 127,744, forward strand.
ACAGTCCAGCCATGTTGCAGATTCACCCTGGCGCCCTGAACCATGGCGGTGCGCCGTTGGTGTCGCTCTGTTTGAGCGCAGCCGCCGAAGCCAGTGTTCCCATGTCGGTCCACCTCGACCATTGTTCTGATCCCGACGTGATTCGCTCTGCCCTGGCAGCCGGTCTGACCTCGATCATGGCTGATGGTTCGCACCTGGACTACGAGCAGAATATCGCCTTCACGCGGGCGATGGTCGAGCGAGTCCATGCGGTGGGGGGTGTGGTGGAGGCGGAGCTAGGACGTCTGGCCGGGACCGAGGACGATCTGACCGTGGCCGAGTATGAGGCTCGTCTTACCGATCCAGCCAAGGCTATCGATTTCGTGGCCCGCACTGGCGTGGATATGCTGGCTGTGTGCATCGGTAACGTGCACGGGCGCTATCCCCGCCCGCCCCAATTCGACTTCGAGCGTCTGGCCGCTGTCCGTGACGCTGTTTCCCTGCCGCTGGTGCTGCATGGAACCTCTGGCGTACCTGACGACATGGTGCAGCGCTGCATCGAGTTGGGTGTGTGCAAATTCAACGTCAACACCGAAGTGCGGCAGGCGTATGTTGGGGCGATGCGGAAATGCCTGGCCGACGACGGAACTAGCGATCTCGTACCATTGATGCAGGCAGGCATGGCGGCGATGCAGGCGGTGGTGGCGGAGAAGTTACGGTTATTTGGGTCTATTGCTCGGTCGCGGTGATAATAGCCGGTATATGACAGACACACGTTCATCCGGCTATCTGGAAGCCATTCGCCATTTTCAATATGCCCGCTGGCAAGCGACGCTTGAGCAGATTCTGGCCAAGGTTCGAGGCGAATCACCAGACCTCCTGCCCTATGATGAGGTGCGCAGGGCGCTGAAAGCAGAGGAATCGCCTATCTGGGTTCGTAAGGATATCCCCCTGGATGCGATTGTGGGCAGCGTGGGGCGCTACACCGACTTCTCCCGCAGTTTTCTGCCCCGCAAAGATAGCGATCAACACCGCTGGGCCAGTGTCGAGTTGGGAATGACCGGCATGGTCGGTTTGCCACCGATTGAAGTTTACCAGATCGGCGATGTTTACTTTGTGCAGGACGGCAATCATCGTGTCTCGGTTGCACGGCAGCTTGGTGCAATCCACATCGAGGCGTACGTCACGGAAGTACATACCAATGTGCCGCTCGAACCCGACGTCCAGCTGGATGATCTTATTCTCAAGGCGGAGATGGCCGATTTTCTGTCCCGCACTCGTTTGGATGGCCTCCGACCAGAGGCCGATCTGCGCGTGACTGTGCCTGGGCGCTATCGGGAAATCCTGGATCACATTGATGTTCATCGTTATTACATGGGGCTTGAGCAAGGACGCGAGATCGCCTATCAGGAAGCGGTCTTGCACTGGTTTGATGCGTATTATGCACCTATTTCACGCATGATCCGGGAACAAGGCCTGCTGCGTGATTTCCCTGACCGCACCAGGCTGGATCTCTATGTCTGGATATCAAGGCATCGCGAAACGCTCAAACAGACGCTTGGTTGGGAGGTCGGCCAGGATGTAGCGGCCCTGGATATTGCGGAACGCTTCAGCGCCAAACCGGAACGTGTCGCTTCCAGGGTAGGTAAGCGCCTGCTCGACGCCGTTGTGCCTGACGCACTGGAGGATGGGCCTGCTCCTGGCGTTCTGCGGCGCACCTATCGCCAGCAAACAGCACGCCAACGCCTTTTCAGGGATATCCTGGTGCCGATTTCAGGTGAAGAAGAACACTGGTTTGCACTCAGCCAGGGCCTGCAAGTGGCGAAGCGTGAGGGCGGGCGAGTGTTTGGCCTGCTTGTCGTTCCCAAACCACGTGACCTAAAGAGTGAAGTAGTTCAAGAGATTCGTGGGGAGTTCTATCGCCGTTGCGCCAAATCTGGCGTGCCAGTGCAGTTCGCAGCTGATTCAGGGTCTGTTGCCAGGGTTGTCTGCGAACGTGCGCGCTGGACCGATTTGACGGTTTTGCGGCTCGCCCATCCCCCTGCGCCAAACCCAATCGCCCGCCTTGGCTCCGGCTTCCGTACCATGCTCAGACGTTGCACTGGCCCGATGCTTGTGGTGCCCCGCGATATGGTTCTACTGGATCGAGCGCTAGTCGCCTTCAATGGCTCAGACAAATCATGGGAGGCGATGTTTGTTTCGGCGTATTTGGCCGGGCGCTGGCGCATGCCCTTAACAGTTCTGGTTGTCGAAGAGGAGCGCACGGGGAAGGCGACACTGGTTGAAGCTCAGAGCTATCTCGCCGAGCAAGGCGTTGAAGCGGATTTTCGACTCGAGGACGGGCCTGTGGTGCAGACCATTATTGCGCAAGCAGAGGAAAGCAAGTAGTGATCTGATCATTATAGGTGGTTACTCATCGAGCGTTATGGGGGAGATGCTACATGACAGTAAAGTCAACGAGTTATTACGTTCCAGTCGTTTGCCGATGCTCGTGTGTCGCTAGATCATACGCTGCAATTTGCATACGCCTTCAAGATTGCAACATACTTCGAATGGTAGGATACTAGCGCTGATCTGAGGGCGCTAAGTGACTAGTATGGGGTGAAGCAGAGCACGGAGGTTGGGATTTTACGCTCTGATCTCTACAAATTACCAAGTTCTAAACAAAACTGAATACGTAATCAGGAAAAACTATTGACACGAAATCGATTTCGTGATATGATGTTGCTATTGATTTTGTTTTCGTTTGCTCTGGTTTAGGGATACACGGCCTTCCATGCCGATTACGATCGAAGACATTTCCCGCCAACTTAGCCTTTCCGTTTCAACTGTTTCCAAAGCGCTGAATGATTACAGTGACGTATCGGATGCGACCAAGCAGCGCGTCAGGGATGCTGCACTGACCATGGGCTATACGCCCAGCGCCGCTGCCAGGAATTTGCGAAGGCAGCGCACGGAAAAGATCGGTTTTTCATATGGCTATCCCACCAAAGATATTGGTGAATACGCTTCCAGGCTGATCAATGGTGCAGTGGGGGCGGCAGAAAAGGAGGGCTACAACCTTACGCTCTATCCTTTCCGACAGGATCGCCTTGACCAATTGGTCCACATTGCCCGTGCTCGTGAGGTTGATGGTTTGTTACTTATGGGAGGCCCAAGCTGGCAAAGTGCGATTGATCGCTTGAAGCGTGAGCGAATGCCGTTTGTGGTGCTGGTTCGTCGTATTGACGATCCTGATGTTTCGTATGTCACCTCAGATGACGTCTATTCGGGTGTGATCATGACCCGGCACATGCTTGAGTTAGGCCACCGGCGTATCGCATTTGTCACACGCGCTGAAGTAGAAAACAGTGAAGATCGTATTACTGGTTATTTCCAGGCGCTGGCGGAGGCAAACATAGTAGTGGATGAGCAATTAATCGCCCGAACGGAACTCGCATCAGGTACCGCATATCAAGCGATGAATCGTCTGCTGTCGCTTCCAAATCCACCTACTGCTGTGATTGGCCTGAACGATCCTGTTGCTATCGAATGCATGCAAGCGGTTCTTGATCGAGGTTTGCGTGTGCCTGGCGATGTCGCCATTGCCGGCTCCGACAACATCCGGGATTCCCTGGCAGCCAATCCGCCACTCACAACCCTGCACCCGCCCCTGGGTGAAATGGGTCGTTTAGCAACAGAAGCGCTGCTGATGCAAGTCGCCGAACCGGTAAGACCGGCAACCAAAATCCGGTTGCCCGCTAAATTGATCATCCGCCAATCCACAGCAGCCGGCAACGGCAATTTTCATCCTTAATCATTGATACTTAAAACTGAAGCACCATGAAAACAGGCCCCACCACATCCCCAACCTCGCCAGCCATCACCCTCCACCAGAAGGGAGACATTAGCCGGATGCTTGCCGCTGGCGGTGAGCGCTTCCAGAGCATGAATGGCTTTGACGAGCAGTTCACCGACATTGTGGATTACATCATCAAGATCACACATGAGATTTGGGAAGAGGGGGCGATTGGCCGCATTTATGATTATTACAGCCACAACTGCCCGGTGCATACAGCCGAAGGCACGGTTTATGGTCGAGAGGCGGCGGTTGCGGGGACGGCAGCGGCACTGGCAGCCTTCCCCGACCGGCGTTTGTACGGTGATGAAGTGATTTGGGGTGGCGATGACGAGATCGGATTCTATTCCTCGCATCGCCTGACGCACATGGGCCGCAATACCGGCTACAGCAGTTTCGGTCCACCCACCGGGCGACAGGTCCGCTACAATGCCATCGCCGACTGTGTAGTGCGTGAGAATCGCATTGTTGAGGAATGGCTGGTGCGAGATAATGTGACGCTCGTGCGGCAGTTGGGCTTCGATCCACTGGCATTGGCCAAAGAGTTGGCCGAGCGAGAAACAGCGGCGGGTATCAGCTTTGAAATACCGGGTGAGATTGAACGAGTGGCCGGGCAGAGCACACCGATCGAACTTCCACCTCGGCCCGACCAGTTCGATATCGAAGATTTTATCCGCCGCAGCACACACCAGATTTGGAATTGGCGATTGCTGAATGTGGTGGATGAGGCTTATGCGCCAATTTATAGCGGAAAACTGCCATCCGGACGGAATGTCTATGGATGGGGTGATTACAAGGCCTATGTGCTGGCGCTGTTGGCTGCTTTTCCTGATGCCATGATGCAGATCGATCATTTCTGCGCATTGGCAGACGGCCCGAATGCCTACCGCACCGCCAGTCGTTGGACGCTGCAAGGGACACATCTCGGTCCTGGCATCTACGGTAACCCCACCGGCAAGCACATCTCGATCCTGGGTATGTCGCACCATCTGGTCAGAGATGGCCGGATCGTGCAGGAATGGACCGTCTATGATGAGTTTGCATTGCTGAAAAAGATCTTCAACACGAATGATTGATGATGAAGGATTAAGACAACCGGAAGCGATTGGATCTACCAGCAAGGACAGTTGATTAATCTTTAGTCTTTAGTCTTCAATCTTTGATTCTTCAGTTTAGGAGGCGCCATTCACAAACAAAACCACCACCAACAAGATTTATGTAGTTCAACCCTCTTAATCCAGATTCACTTTTCTCAGAGGAGAAGCAAAATGCTTACGCACAAACGACATTTGATTTTGATCGCTATCCTGGCGATGTTCGCTATCACGTTGATGGCATGCGGCGGAGCCGCCACACCCGAAACTATCACCGTTGTCGAAACGGTCATCGTTGAAAAAGAAGGCGAAGTCGTCACCGTTATTGAAACCGTCGAAGTCGAAAAGGAAGTCGAAAAAGTCGTTGAGGTGACCAAGGAAGTCGAAGTCATCAAAGAGGTCATCGTCGATCCGACCGAATGTAACCTCGATGCTCCCTCCCAAGCGACGGAACTCAACATGATTGGCTGGTCATTCCCGATCACTGATTTCTATGCGGATGAGTTGGAAAAATGCAACCGCATCGATAATCTCACGGTCAATACCAACCTGCTGGCTTCAGCCGATGCTCAGGAACAGGTTCGTCTGGCCCTTCAGTGCAGGCGGAGACTCTCCCTACGACATCGTGCATGGTGCAAATGCCCAGGTTGGCGAATGGGCTGGCGCAGGGCTGGATGATGCCGCTCAATGACCTGATCGACAAGTATCGGGACGAGTACAATCTCGGTGACATCCCCGAAAAGGCCTGGGAAGGAACGTCACCATTGACGGGCAGATCTACGGTGTGCCGATTGTAGGCAACACCCTGCATCTGATTTACCGCCAGGATGTCTTCGATGAATACGGCATTGCCGTGCCCGAAACATATGATGATGTCATTGCAATGTGCAACACCATCGGCCTCGACAATCCAGACTTCGACATGCCCTTCACGATCAATCTCTCGGCCGGTTGGGCCTGGGAGATCGAGTTCTTCCAGTTCCTGCGTGCCTATGGCGGTGACTTCCTCAATGAGGACAACACACCCGCCATCAACAGCGAGGCAGGCGTCAGAGCCGTCAACAAGCTGGTCGAGGTTGCCGATGCCTGCATGGGCATCGATGGCTATTCCTTCGGCCTGAACGACCAGGAGATTGCGGTGCAGTTGGGCACCCTGCCGGCCACCAACAACTGGGCCAGCCGGGCGGCAAACATGAGCGATCCGGAACGTACTGATCTATACGATGTGATCGCCTACGCGCCAGCCCCCCGTCTGGAAGCAGATGGGCCTCGCGCTGGTTCCGCCTGGAACGATTACTACATGATCCCTGCCAACACAACCAACGACCCTGACCTGATCTTCCGTGTGATCATGGAAGCGGCTGATGAACGCAGTCAACGTGACGCAGCCGAAGTTGGTATGACCACCCGCCTCTCGGCTGATCCGTACGGTGGGCCGTACCTGCCCGCCGCCAATCAGACCATCGCTGAAGGTATTGGCATCTACGATAAGAAGCCCGCCATCGGCATCATCCGTGCCAAACTCGGCGAATTCCTGCCACTGGTGGGCACCGGCGAAATGACCGCTCAAGAAGCGCTGGACGCTGCTGCTGCGGCATACACCGAAGAAGCAACCGCACAGGGTTACATCCAATAGTTGCTCATGATCGAGTAAGGAGTATGAATTAGAGAGTAAGGGGCTGCCGTCACCACCACGTTTAATGGGTGACCGCTCCTTACTCCTGCTCCCAAGAGCTAGTCAACAGTGAACAGTGATCAGTCGTCTGGTCATCAAAAGCCGGGTGATCAGATGAACTGATAACTGTTAGCGGACACCGTTCCCTGAACGAGGTGAACTAATGAATCGAAATACGTTTTTCCGGTTTGCCGGACCCAGCATCATCGTCATGACGCTCCTGATGGTGATTCCCCTGATTATGGCGATCTGGTTGGGCATGAACTTCATAACCTACGCCAATATTAACGATCCCCAGTTTGTCGGCCTACGTAACTACATCGATGTGCTGCAGGATTCCCGATTCTGGCAATCTTTCGTATTTACTGCAATCTACACGATTATCGTCGTACCTGCGACGATCATTGTTGGTTTCTCCGTCGCCCTGCTGCTCGATCAGGTTTCAGGACTCGCCAGGGGCATCTATCTTTCCATTTTCCTGCTGCCGTTTATCATCGTGCCCATCGTTGGCACCTTGATGTTCAAGCAGCTCTTTGAGCCTTCAGGCCTTTTTACCTGGGTTTACCAGACGGTTTTTGATACAAAGTTTCGGTTTAACGAGACATCGGTCAAAGCGCTGATCATCATCTATGGCGTCTGGTATGTCGCCCCCTTTGCCCTCGTGACCTATTTTGCCGGGTTGCAGACCCTCTCGCAAGATCAGATTGAAGCTGCATCCATTGATGGCGCCACCATCTGGCAAAAAGTCCGCCACATCGTCATCCCCCATGTGAGTTCGCTCACCATATTCATCCTGTTGATCTCCATTATGGATGCTTATCGCGTCTTTGATAGCGTCTTCGTTTTGTCAGAGATGAACCCGATCTACAAGGCAGATACGCTCATGACGTACAATTTCCAGACAGCAGTCACCGTTCAGCGTCTGGGCAAGGCCAATGCAATGGCCATCATCACGGTCATCGGCATTATGATCGTCTTGATCCCCAACTTGATTCAATCCTACAAACAACAAGTCGCGGAGCGTTAATCATGGAGAAAGTAAAAAGTCCCTTTGGCCGCATCATGATCCACGCGGCACTGATCTTGTTTGCGATTTATAGCCTGGTCCCGTTTTATTGGACCCTGATGCAATCTTTCAAAACCCTGAAAGATGCCAATTCACGCACACCGAAATTCATTTTCACGCCAACGTGGGAAAATTATCAGGATCTGTGGTTGCGCTCCCTGCCAGAAAACGGCGCGGCCATCGCCTTTTTTCTGATGGCGGCACTGGTGGTCCTTGTCTGCTTAATGTTGTTTGCCAAATACATTCCCATCCGTACGGGCGTGGTCTATGCCTTTGTCGGTTTGGGGTTTGTGGGCCTGCTGTGGGCGATTCCACAGCTCCTGGACATGACCAAGTTCTATGACTATTTCATTAACACGCTCATTGTCACCATAGGCACGGTTGTCGTCTCGATTTCCATAGGTGCATTGGCTGGATACGGACTTGCTCGTTATGCCGGGATGGCCGGTGTTTTTGTTCTGGTCGCTGCCCTTGGCTTCCGGGCGCTACCCCGGCTCGCCTTCATTCTACCTTACTATCAGATTGGAGCTAACACCAATACACTTGACACCTATTTTCTGCTTATCATCACGCTGGTGGCTGTGAATCAGCCCTTCACCATCTGGATGTTACGTAGCTTCTTCATGGAAATCCCCAAAGAGCTGGAAGAGGCAGCCATGGTGGATGGATGCAATCGGCTGACGGCATTCACCCGGGTGATTGTCCCCATTATGTGGCCAGGTATCATCTCGACCGCTCTTTTCGCCCTTCTGCTCGCCTACAATGAATTCCTGCTTGTACGCCTGCTAGCGCAGACGAAATGGACCCTACCGGTTGCAATTTCCCGCTTTACCGGAGGCGAAGATCCCCGCCACCTGACTCTGGCAGCAGCATCCGCCGTTTCAGCCACGATTCCGATCGTGATCGTGATCCTTTTCTTCCAGAAAAACCTGGTCAAAGGCCTGGCCGCTGGAGCAGTCAAAGGTTAGCGGCCGGGTACATCATCTTGCCGGTCGATTGGTTGGATAGTTGACCTTCACTCGACCAGCTTACTGCTTCTCAACTTGCCTTGCTGCAACCAACTTCCGTTGCGAAGCAACACCGACACCGTTGGAACACCAGTTCAGTTTGGAGTGGTTATTTACAACGCGCCTTCAATGGAGACACTATGAAAGCACTCGTGAAAAGATATCGTGAACCTGGTTTATGGCTTGAGGATGTAGCGGTTCCCGATTACGGCATTAACGATGTCTTGATCAAGGTACACAAAACCTCTATCTGTGGCACCGACGTGCACATTTGGAACTGGGATGCCTGGGCGCAAAAGACCATTCCCGTGCCGATGGTTACAGGACACGAATTTGTGGGCACTGTGGCGGCCATGGGAGACAACGTGCACGATCTCGAAATCGGGGATATCGTCGTTGGCGAAGGCCATATCGTATGTGGACGCTGCCGAAATTGTCTGGCGGGGCGACGGCACCTGTGTAATGTCACCAAAGGCGTTGGCGTAAACCGCCCCGGTGCCTTTGCCGAATACATATCGATCCCGGTCACCAATATCTGGCATGCCGATCCGAACATCCCCATGGACATCCTGAGCATTTTTGATCCTCTGGGCAATGCCACGCATACGACCCTGTCGTTCAAAGTCCTGGGCGAAGATGTCTTGATCACAGGGGCTGGCCCCATCGGCATCATGGCGACAGCCATCGCCAGACACGCAGGCGCCCGTTACATTGTCACCACCGACATGAACCCTTATCGTCTTGAACTGGCCAGCAAAATGGGCGCCACAGTGGCCTTGAACATTAAGGAAAGAAGCGTTGCCGAAGTGCAGAAGGAGTTAGGGATGACCGAGGGCTTTGATGTGGGTTTGGAGATGTCGGGGAGTGGCCAGGCGTTCAGGGATATGCTGGAAAACATGTGCCACGGCGCAAAAATCGCTTTGCTGGGCATTCCCACCCAAGAATTGGCCATTGATTGGAACACAGTCATCTTCAATATGCTCACCATCAAGGGCATCTATGGTCGGGAGATGTACGAAACCTGGTATTTGATGCAGTCGATGATTCAGTCGGGATTAGATATCAGTCCCGTAATCACCCACAGATTCCCCTATACCGAATTTGAAGCAGCATTTGAGATCATGCGCTCCGGCAATTCCGGCAAGGTGATACTGGACTGGGTATAAATGGTCGCCAATTAACCGCCCGATTTGGGCCAAGTCAGCTACTTCTTCTAGAAAACAAGGAACAAAAAAATGTCAGCAGAAAAGAACAAGGCGCTGGTTGCGCGCATGTACGATGGTCTAAACGATCATGTAATCGAGGGGATGGAAGAATACTGGACCGAGGATATGGTCTGGTATGGACCGGCCGGGATCGGCACAAAACGAGGGCTCAAGGATTTCCAGGACAATCACCAACGTCCATTCCTGCATGCTTTTTCCGACAAAAACGCCACGGATGAAATCCGCATCGCCGAAGGCGACTACGTTGCAGCGAAAGGTTTTCAGCAAGTCACTCACACTGGTGAGTATCTGGGCATTCCCGCTACCGGAAAGACCATGCAGATCAAGTACATGGATTTTTGGCGCGTGGAGGGGGATAAGCTGGTAGAGAACTGGGTGATGATCGATCTTCTCGATTTCCTGGAACAGGCAGGTTACGATGTCGAAAAAGTACTGAAGTTCATTGGCTCCAAGCAACCCGAATTTTTCGAAGACGTAGATATTTAGCCCATGATGACTAATATCCATCAACATAACAAAGAATTCTTTGGGCGATTACGATCCGCCCTCTATGACTGCGACAGAACCGTTCTCCAAGGGCAGTTACAGGAACTATTTGCATCCGATTGCGAAATTCATTTGGCTTTTCCTTTTGAGGATTTGGATGGTCCTGTCGCATTGTTTGAGCGGGCGTACCAACCTCTCATCAACGCCATTCCTGATCTGGAACGACGAGATCTTATCGTGATGGCTGGAGAGTCAAATGGTGATAACTGGATCGGCTGCGGCGGGCATTACATGGGTGTGTTTGAGCAACCCTGGCTTGATATCCCGCCAACCCAGCACATCGTTGCCATGCGCTACCACGAATTCTTCCGCATCGAAGACGACAGAATTGTAGAGATGCAGGCGCTGTGGGATATTCCGCAAGTGATGATGCAGGCGGATGCATGGCCGATGACGCCCAGCCTCGGCGTGGAGTGGCTTGTCCCTGGCCCGGCCACGCAGGACGGCATTATTACGACCCCGTACGACCAGGCCAAAGCAAAAGCCAGTATCAAACTCGTGATGGATATGCTGGCGGCATTAGGACGCAATAATGAAGGTGTCGAAGCCATGGAATTGGAGCGCTTCTGGCACCCCAAATTCAATTGGTACGGGCCGGCTGGCATCGGCTCGATGCGGCGCATTTCCGGTTTCCGAAACTGGCATCAGATTCCGTTTTTGAAGGCGATGCCCGACCGTGGCGCTTACTTAGACAAAGGTGTGTATGCTTGGTGATGGCGATTATGTAGGCTTTACCGCCTGGCCGGGCATGAACATGACACTCTCAGTGGCGACGGCTGGCTGGGGATTGCGCCACCCAATCAAAGGTTGACAATGCGGAGTCTGGACTTCTGGCGTTGCGAGAATGGTTTGATCCGTGAAAATTGGGTGCTGGTTGATTTGTTGCATGTCTTACAATCAACTCGGCGTTGATGTCTTTTCACGGATGCGGGAAATGACATATGCCCGCCAAACGAGCTTTTGAGCACAAGAGGATGTGCATCGTATGAAGAATTTTTCTCCTGAATTTCAAACACCTGAACAGTACATCATTGACATAACCTACAAGATTTGGGAAGAGCGTGGCATTGGTCGGATTTACGACTGGTATGCCGCAGAAGGACCAGTGCGGTCGCCCCATGGCGTTACAAATAGTGTTGAATCGGTGGTGAAACACACGCTGGAAACGATGCAGGTGTTCCCCAATCGAGAGTGTCTGGCGGAAGATGTCATCATTGGCGACAGAGGGGATGGTTTTCTGTCCTCGCATCGTGTGCGCTCGACCGCCACGCATCTCGGCGAAGGCGCCTTTGGCCCACCCACAAATCGCTCAATCACGATGCTGGCGATCGCCGACTGCCTCTGCCGGGACAACCAAGTCGTGGAGGAATGGCTACTGCGGGACCAGGCCGGCATTGTGCTTCAGTTGGGTCTTGATCCAGTTGCGTTTGGGCGTGCATTGGGGAAAAGCAATCCCGAAGCCTACACGATTGGCAATGAAGCGATGCAGGATCGCTGGCGTGATCCCGAAGGATTCGTGATCGTCGGTGACAACGAAGTTGCCAATCAGATTGTCAAGATCTATGACGCCATCTGGAATGGCAAAAATCTGAACGGCATGACCGGGCACTACGACCGTGCCATTCGCTTTGAAGGGCCTACCGGTCATCTTTGTTACGGGCGAGCCCGCACAGGTGACCTTTTTACCAGCATTTTGGCGTCCATCCCGGATGGTCGTTTTGAACCCTACCACATCATCGTCCGCCAACAACCAGCCAGAGCGACTCGTGTCGCCCTGAGATGGTCGTACTGTGGAACGCACAGTGGTCGAGGTCGTTATGGCGCACCGACCGGCTCACCACTGGCGTTGCTTGGCATTTCGCATTTTGAATTGCGGGATGGTTTGATTGCCAACGAGTGGATGGTAGTGGATGAGACGGCGATCTACGCCCAAATTGCAGCGCATCAAGTGGCATGAAGTGATGACGTGCCCCTGCAAAGGACAAGGATTGCTGTATGACAAACCCTCGTAGTAAACAGTTCGTCTGGGATTATTGGCAAGGAATGAACGCCGTTGCAAGTGATGAACTTGTCTTCCAGATACTACATCCCGATGTTGTCTGGCATGGCTTCCGGCCTTTGCGTCATCTGCATGGTTCCACCGAAATCTGGTCTCGGTTCTGGCAGCCATTGCTCACCGCCATCCCAGATCTGATCCGCCGCCCATACCACTTCATTGGCGGGCAATTTGACGGCGACGAGTGGGTGTGCGGCACGGGCGATTTCATTGGCACATTTGCTAACGATTGGCAGATCGATGGGGTGATCATTCCCGCCAGCGCCAACAGCGTCCATTTCCGCTTCGGTGAATTCTGCAAAGTTCAGGATGAGCGCATTGTGGAGATCCGCATCATCGTCGATCTGCCAGACCTGGCGCGTCAGGCGGGGATTCCCCTGCTGCCTGAGTAATTACGGTCGTGATATCTGGATTCCCGGCCCGCTGGCCGGAGATGGAATTCGTTTGGGATCAGAACCGGAGCGACGCGACAGGCAAGACGCTGAATCTGGTCGAAACCATGATTTTCGGTGGGCTAAACAAATACGATGGGGATAGCCAGGACAGCCAGGGCCTGGAACGTTTCTGGCATCCGCACATGGTCTGGCATGGCCCGGTTGGCATCGGTTCCGCTTACGGCCTGGACGAATTCAAGCGCAATGCCCAGGGGCCAATCGTTCGTGCTTTTCCCGACCGGAGGGGTGTCGGACACCAGGCTCGCATTGCCGAAGGGCATTTCGCTGCCTCGACCGGCTGGCCCAGCCTTGCCGGAACCCACGCAAACGACTACATGGGCTGGCCCCCGACCGGAGACAAGATCGGCTGGAACATCATGGATTTCTGGAAGCGCGAGGGGGAATTACTGCTCGAGAACTGGGTCATGATCGATCTGATTGATGCTGCGCTGGCATCAGGAATTGACCTATTGGCGAAATTGACTTAGAAACGAGATCGTTTTGCGTGGTCCGTTTTTATTGTCAACCCAGCGCAGCACGCAACACGCAACACGGCATTATCGAGAAACCCACAAGTGCCCAAGGCTATCACCTTTGAAGCGAAACCAACACCAAAGGATAATAAATTGAGTAATTATCAAGAATCAAAAGCCATCGTGCGCAACTACTTTGATGCGCTGGAAAACGCAACGCCAGCAACAGTTGCCGATGTCCTGCGAACTTACACCAGTGAAGATTATCTTTGGCGTGGCGTCTATCCATTTCGTGAGCAGCACGGCGCAGATGTCGTGGCGGAGATGTTCTGGACGCCATTGATGAAATCGCTAACCCGGATGCAGCGCCGTCAGGATATCTTTATTGCAGGCGTCAGCGAAATCGGCGGGGAGCAGTGGGTGATGAGTATGGGCAATTTCATGGGCCTGTTTGATGCAGATTGGCTTGGCATCCGCCACACGCGCAAGATGGCCAATCTGCGTTATGCTGAGTTCAACTGTGTTGAAAATGGCAAAATTACAAAAACTGGCCTGTTCATCGATATCATTGGTCTGATGGCTCAGGCTGGCGCTTATCCCCTGCCGCCATCCACCGGCGTCTATTTCAATTATCCTGGCCCCCGCACCCATGATGGCCTGTTGTTTGAAGATGCTCCGGAAGAAGAAAGCGTAAAGACGCTGGCACTGGTCAACAAGATGATCGATGACTTGAGTGCGCTGAATGAGAGTGGCTCAATGGGATGCCCACCAGAAGTGTTGGAGAAAACCTGGTCTAAGGACATGATCTGGTATGGTCCGGCCGGCGTTGGTGCAACCTATACCATCCCCCGCTATCAGGAGCAGCACCAGTTGCCATTTCGCAGCACCCTGGACCGATAAAAAATTCGAAGGTCACGTCTGTCGTTTTGCAGAAGGGAATTACGCTTGTTTCTTTGGCTGGCCGAATCTGTCCAATACGCCAATTGGTGGTTGGCTGGGCCTGCCTGGCGGCGGCGTGAACGCTACGATGCAGGTGGTGGACGTTTATCGCCGTGAAGGTGACAAACTGGCGGAGAATTGGGTGTTTATCGATATCCCTTATTGGCTGAAGCAGCAGGGCCTGGACGTCCTCGAACGTACGCAGAAGATACTCAATCCAGATGTGTAGTTGGAATCCAGATGATGAAGGAGTCAGTATGAGCGAGATCAATCAGCATAACAAGGAACTGGTGTGGGGTTTGTGGCAGCGCTTGAACCATGTAGCACCCGACGATCTGGCTAAAACCCTGGCTGCAGCCGTGTCTCCGAATATCGCCTGGCACGGCCCGCATCCCCTCAACGAGATCGCGGGCGTGGATGATCTCGTCACCGGCTTCTGGCATCCGCTGCGCCATGCCTTCCCCGATCTGAAGCGCACCTGTGATGTTTTTATCGGCGGCGAAAGCATGGGGGAATACTGGGTCACCGCCACCGGCTACTTCACCGGAACCTTTGTCAACGATTGGCTAGGAATTCCCGCCACGAACGAGAAAACCTACATCCGTTTTGGTCAATTCTGTGTTTTGGAGGATGGCCGGATCAGCGAATCCTACTTGATCCTGGATGTGCTGGCGGTGATGCGCCAGGCCGGTTTCCAGGTGCTTCCACCAGCACGAGGGGCCGAAGGCGGGCGTGTTCCGCCTCCTCGCACAAACGACGGCGTGATATTGCTGGAGCAAGACGAAATGGTTTCACGCCAAACCATGCAATTGGTGATGGCAATGATAGCCGGTATGCGGCGTTTCGATGGTCACAACCTCGCCAGCATGGAGCAAGCGCATTATTGGCATCCCCAATTTCGCTGGTATGGTCCCAGCGGAATCGGCACGAGCCGATCTCTGACTGAATACCAGGAATTCCATCAGGGTCCCTGGTTGCGTGCTTTTCCCGACCGAGGGTCTTCGCCCGAGAGCCCGGGCCGCACGATGGGTTTTGTATCAGAAGGACACTATGCGGCGGGTGGGATTTGGGACCGACCGTATGCTACGCATAGCGGCACCTATCTGGGCTTTGCCCCCACCAATGTGCGCTTCACGATCCGGGACTTTGACTGGTGGCGCCGGGAAGGCAATCTGCTTGCCGAGAATTGGGTGCCGATCGATATGATAGACATTTTTCGGCAGTTAGGCGTCGATCTGTTTGCCGTCATGCGGGAACAGAAGGAGCGACGCCAGGCCAGCCTAGTGGGGATTACTGCCAACCTCTTTCTGCGTCGGCCAAAATCACATCGATACATTGAACCACTTCAGGGCTCAACGGCTCAGGCTGGTGTGTGTCCAGGATGTGCACAAGCTTTTGCTGGGCTCGTTGTTCCATGCTCAGGCCACCCTGTTCCAGCCAGGTGTTGTGATGCTCCCGATCCATGAGCGAGGGAACCCACACCTCCTGGCGACAGAGTGAGGCCGAGCGCCGTTCCCGCATGAAATGGCCGCCAGGTCCGACTTTTTCGATCAAGTCGAGCATGATTGTGTCGGCGTTTACCGTTATCCCTCGAAGCGCGCGCTTGATCATGTCGACTATCTCATCGAGCAGGACCAGATGTGCCAGCGACCCCAGCTCCGCCCCATCGAGAAAGCCAAGATCGTGGACCAAAGGGGTGCCACTGAGCGTGGAGAACAACAGTTGTGTGGTGGATTCGATGGCGGCTTGAGCATCGAGCAGTTTGCTCTCAGAAGCGCCCGCTGTGCCCATGAAGGGTATGTTTAAATGTCGACACAAATCGGCAAAGGCTGCTGTGTAGAGGCTTGTTTCCGGTGCGCCGTAGGCCATGCGGCTGGTGCGCAGATCGGCCGGGCAGGGCGCGCCACCCACTGCCACCGCTGCCCCTGGGCGCTTGAGTTGGGCAATAACGAGGCCGCTGAGCGCAGTCGCCAGCGTCAGCGTCAAGGTGCTGGCCCCGGTCATCGGTGATGTCAGGCCAACGATGGGACCGCCCAGGTAAATGGCGGGGATGCCATGTTCGACAGCCCAGAGGAGATTGCCCACATCCTCGTCTGTGTTGATCAGGGGGGATTGATAGGTGGAGAACAGGCCGAAGGTCGGGCGTTGCCGGAGCGTCTCTTCATCCCCAACCACGGCGCTGGCAATCCTGCTAATCGCATCCAGATTATCTCTGCTGTACGCCCAGATCAGGATTGGTTTGGTTGTGTTCCCCACCAGTTCGGCGTACTCGTACACGGGGGCCAACTCGGCGGTCACATCGTCGATTAAGCCCAGGCCCATGACGTAGTCAATGTTGCCCAAGGCATCGCAGACTCGTGCGGTTGTGGCCGGATCGCCACGGCGCGTGCGTCGGCGATCACCACTGATCGGATCCACGAAGTCGGTGTTGGTCAATCCAGGCCCGAAGTTGACCTTGTCCAACGCTACCGTCATGGCGGTTCTCCTGATCCCGTCCCCAAATCCTGAACGAAGCCGGAGTCGTCGCCAGCGCTTGCGCGATGATGTCCGGGGGGATGCGGGCGATAGTGCCATTCAGTACCGCACCAGCTTCAGCAAGCAAGGTTCTTGCTTCAGCATTGTTCACCTGCACGCCAATTTCATGCAGGCATTGTAGGGCTGCCTGATAAAGCGCCTGGCGCTGTGCTGTCGTGAGCACCTGGAATGTCAGTCCTTGTCCACCTTCAGGATTTGTCTCAATCATTGTCTTTCTCCATTGTACGCTTCATACAGGGCAATCAGATCGAAGGAAGTCAAGAAATCAAAGTCGAGCCAGCGCCTGGTCGAGGTCAGCGATGATGTCTTCTGGGTCTTCCAGTCCGACGGAAAGACGGATCAAGCCATCGGCAATGCCTGCGGCCTGGCGCTCTTCCGGCGTCATGTGTTCATGGGTGATGGTGGGCGGGTGCATGCAGATGGTGCGACTGGTGCCAAAGGTGACGGCATGGACGACGAGCTGGATGTTATCCATCACTTGTGCGGCGCCAGCCATGTCATGCGGGACCACAAAGGATAGTAGGCCACCGTTGGCGCTCATTTGGCGCTGGGCCAAGTCGTGTTGGGGATGGTCGGCTAAGCCAGGATAGTTGACATGCAGGACGTTGGGGTGTGCGTGCAGGAATTCGGCCACTTTTTGGGCATTGGCGCTGTGTCGCGCCATGCGCAAGCTGAGTGTTTCCAGATATTGCAGCGTCAGCCATGCCTCAAAAGGTTGCATGATTGCCCCGATGAATTCGGTGGTGTTCCAGCGTATGTCCTCGACCAGAGCCTCCGGGCCGACCACTGCGCCACCGAGTACGCTGGCATTCCCGGCCAGGAATTTGGTGATGGAGAGCAGGATGATGTCCGCCCCCAGATCCATCGGTTGTTGCAAGGCGGCGGTGGCGGTTGTGTTGTCCACCATCAGGGGGACGCCATGCGCATGCGCGACATCGGCAACGGCCTGGATGTCGGTCACAAATAGCGTGGGATTACTGGGCGTCTCCACCCACACAAGCCGGGTGTTGGCGTCGATGGCCTGATCCCAGGAATCGGGGTTGCCAGGATCGTCGACGAAGCGAAATTCGACCTGGCTGCGTTCGGGAAAGATGGTGGCAGCCTGTTTGTAGCCCTCGCCAAAGATATGCAGGCTGGCGACGATATTGTCTCCTGGTCGCGCCATGGTCGAGATTAAACTGTAGAGAGCCTGGGATCCGGAACCCGCTGTGACAGCGCTTTCGCCACCTTCAAGCGCCGCCAACCGGGCTTCAAGCACGCTGACGGTCGGTGTCTTGCTGCGTCCGTAGATGTAGTCGGGGAACTTGATCGAAGCGTTCGTAGGGATAGGTCATCGACTGTACGAGCGGGGGCACGAAGGCACGGAACTGCTGCACATTTTTTAGCGGGTGAAAGCCGGAATGCAGCGCTCTGGTCGCCAGTCCCCACTCGGCATCGGGCTTCGGCGCAGGCTCAGCGTTTGGGTCGTATTGCCAGTGATCTCGTAGGAAGAAGGGCTTTTCGTGAGGCATGATGTTGTTCGAGGAGAGGGGCGTATGCAGTGAATGAAAGAAGGGACGGGTCCGACCGAGGTATGCTCGAATGAACTGAGCGCCCTAGCTGTTATCTTCAAGCGCCTGTTTGCGTTCGACGATCTCTCGCAATGCTTGTTGTACGGCTTCCGGTAGTGGTTCTGGTTTGTGATTGGCGAGGATATCATCGATCAGGCGGGCGGCACGCTGTTCCATGCTGGTGGCGCCTGCCCGCTCCCAGGGGGCATAGGCCATTTTGTCGATCAATCTGCCGTAGAATGGCTCTCTGTAATGTCGCAGCGTGTGATCGTGCGATAAATAATCGCCTGATGCGCCCAGTTCTTCGATAACATCCAGCCCCAGCGTTTCCTCATCGACCTGCACGCCACGCGTGGCCGCACGCAGGAAACCAAGCAGGTCGTCGGCGATGGCTGCGAGCTGGAAGGAGTATTGCAGGCCTGAATCCATGAAGCCGACATCGTGCACGATGTTGGCACCATGCAGGAGGGAGGTCATCAAACTTAACATAACTTCAGCACCGGATTGCTGGTCCAGGATCTTGCTGTCGGTGCAGCCGCCCAGCCCAAACACCGGCACGTCGTAATGCCTGCCCATCTCGGTGGGCACACCTTGCTCGTCGGCCAGAACGTAGTTCCCGACCATGGTTTTAAGATTGTAGGGGCCGCCGTTCCAGCCAGGGACACCCACGGGCGTGCCTTCGTTAACGAGTTGCGCGAGCACGATGCCCAGCAAGATGCCGGCATTCATCGAGGCCATGCATCCGGCGGTGGTGGTCGGTGAGTTGACGCCTCCGGCGTTGAGTGGGATCCAGAGCAAGGGAAGCCCCTTTTCGGCCAGGTAGATGCACTTTTGCAACGCTTCCGCATTGGCGATCAGCCCGGAAGTGACGTTGATGTAGCAGGTGGCAAAGGGCCGCCTTCGGAAGTTCTCGGCTCCACCGGCCACGACTTCACACATCTCCACAGCGGTTACGCAACCATCGAAGTCGGGTGAAACGAAGACGATCGGTTTCGTGGTGTGATTGAGCATGACTTCCATTTGATAGCGGTCGTAGATGTTCTGATCCACGTCCGAGGGTAATACCGCCGACATCACGAAATCGAATTCCGGCAATGCATCCATTAATACCGTTGCTTCGACCACATCCTGCAGGACAGCGCGCCGCCGGGTCCCGGTGCGATGGTCAAGGATGTTAAGGCAGTCGGAGCCGCCGCCATAGTAGGTGTTGTAGCCCCCTGCCCGCATGGCCACGTGCCCGTTGCGGTCATAGAGCGTCATGCGCTTTGGCGCGGTCGCCAATGCTTTTGCCACCATGTGTTCCGGAATGAACACCTTGATGCCATCGATGTGCGCCCCGCCCGCCGCAAGGATCTCTCGAGCCTGTTCGTCATGCGTTTCGACACCGACGCGCTGCAAGATTTCCAGCGATGCCTGGTGGATGCCTGCGCGCTCTTGTTGCCCCAGGCGTGCATAGTGTGCGCTGGATCTGCTTGAGCCGTGAGATTGAATCATTTTTTGTACCTCGTTTTTTGTACCTCGTTGGACAAATAGCGGAATAATTCGGCTTTCGCTCTCCATATTGAACTCGGAGTGCGTCAGTGGATATGTGGATGGCCTATTTTAGCAGATGCACGAGGGATACTGATAGTTCAAATGGACCTTTCAGCAGCCTGAACTAAATCTCCAGGATCAGGTATACTACGCTTCTGAAGCTCATTGCTCTTCTGCCACCCAACCGTTAACGAAGCCACCATGTCCGACGAACAAAGCGAACACATTACCCTCCCTCATGTCTTGTGCTATGGCACCGCCGAAGTTATTAATCGCATACAACTTCCCTTTATGCCAACGCCGGTTCGCGATAGCCTGGTTACATCAGACTACTATCGGGTCGGTGGGACTGCCCTCAATGTAGCCCTGCCTTTGGCGGTGTGGGGAGCAAATAGCGTCGTCGTCGGCAATGAATTGGGTGAGGATGCCTACGCCGATCTTGTCCTCAGTGAACTGGAACGGCATCCCTCAGTGCAGGCTCAATGGCTGGTGCGAACGGAGCAAGCCCGCACGCCGTTTACGCGCATCTTCGTATTGCCTGATCGGGAGCGTTACGCTGTACGTTATTGGCAGGATCAGACACGTTGGGCTGAAATCACACCATCGATGCTAACTGCAGTTGGCTATCTCAGTCTGGATGAAACAGCCGGGGATAAGGCCGTCCAGGCGGCGGCATTGGCGCAGGTACAGGGCATCACGGTGGTAAGTTCCGATATCGTGGAAGCGACGCATCCTCTTGCTCGGCACAGCGATATTGTCATCACGTCGGCCACAACCTTGCGGCGGTGTTTCACCACGTTCGAGCAAGTGGATATCGCATCGAGCCTGATTGCAGCGGGGGTGCGAATATTCATTGTCACCAATGGCAGCAAACCGGTACAGGTGTTTACAGCAGATGGCGATGAGCAGACGTATCCATCTTTCCCCCTACCTCCGGCCGATCGTACAGGGGCGGGTGATGTCTTTAAAGCAGGTTGTTTGTTCGGGTTAGTGCAGGGATGGGAATTGCCCCGTTATATTCGTTTCGCCACTGCGGCTGCGTCGTTATGGATCGCCCAACCAACGCCATTTAAGCAGGCTTCCAGTCTCGACGACATCCTGGCCCTGCAATCCGATCGAGCGGTGTTTTTGCAGACGAAGTCTGGCGAAGCGGATGATCGGCAAATCGCTTGTCCACTCTGCCAGCGGTTGATGAGCAAGGTTATTTTCGATAAGCATTGGCGCATGGAGCGTATGGTGGTTGCAGCGTTGCGGCGAAGTTATCCGGGCTGGCGGCGCGCCGATGGCGCCTGTCCGCAATGTATTCACCAACATCGCGCCATTGTTGCTCGGAATCAGCAACCGGGACGAGCCTTGCTGTTGCCAGATCATCCAATCTATGGAAAGCCCGACCTGTTCGTCCTGCCGACGCCCGTACGTTTACGAGCGAATCCACACTATACCGGTCAAGGGATTACGATTGCCTTTCTCGATAGCGGGTTCTATCCGCATCCCGATCTGATTCAGCCGCACAATCGCATTGTCGAAATGGTGGACGCCTCCAGCGATGAGATAATCGTGGGCGCTGATTTTCGGGAACCGGCTGCGGTCTCCTGGCATGGCATGATGACCAGCGTCGCAGCCGCCGGAAATGGCGCGCTCAGTGCTGGGCGGTATGCAGGCATCGCCAGCAAAGCGCAAGTGGTGTTAATCAAGATCAGCGATCCGCAAGGGCGGGTTCGTGAGCGTGACATCGCTCGGGGTCTGCGCTGGTTGCTGAGACATCACAAACGGTACGGAATTCAGATTGTCAACATCAGTGTGGGCGGGGATCGTTCCGGTTTGAATCGCAACAGCGCCGTTGATACTTTGGTCAGACAACTGGTAAGTCGAGGTCTCGTGGTTGTGGCCGCTGCCGGCAATGCCGGCGAATCGGACCTCTTTCCACCTGCATCGGCGGCCCAAGCGATAACTGTAGGTGGGATTGACGACAGCAACGTGCTTGATCTCGCCCAGCGGCGGATGTATGGCAGCAATTGGGGTCGTACAGAGTCTGGCATGTTGAAGCCAGAAGTTGTCGCCCCAAGTATTTGGCTGGCTGCACCTGTACTGCCGGGCACGCATATCGCTGAACAGAACCTCCTGCTTGACCGGCTATGGCAGGCTCAAGAGGAGGAGTTGGCCACGCTGCTGGTCTCGACCTATCGTGTACTCGATTTTCCGGCGGCCATTTTGCGTGATTCCCCGGCAGCACAACGCGCCCAGATCCTGCAGAAGCTGGTCGAGAATAAATTTGTGACACCCTACTACCAACATGTGGACGGCACCAGTTTTGCATCCCCAATCGTCAGCAGCGTGGTGGCACAGATGTTGGAAGCGAACCCTCGGCTTTCACCTGCGGATATCAAATCCCTGATCGTCGCCACTGCCGAACGGCTGCCAAACGAACCCGAGGAACGGCAGGGCTATGGTCTTATCGCCCCCGGTCGCGCTGTGGCAGCAGCCCTGCGCTTGCGCCATGGGGCTCTGGATGAAGCGCCGCTGTCACCCGTATCTTGACGGCGGCGGTGTGCATTTTCTGTTTTACGATGAACGGGCTCAGCAAGTGTCAGTTATCGCAGATTTCAATGGTTGGGATCCAGAGAAAGCCATAATGCAAACAACGACAAAAGGGCGCTGGAGCCTGACCCTGCCGACGCCTCCACCTGGCCTTCACCACTATAAATTCCTGATTGACAATGACCGTTGGGTGGATGATCCCGAGAATAGCGATAAAGAGCCGGATGGTTACGGTGGTTTCAATGCTGTGTTGCGGGTCAGTTGAGCAGGACTAGCGTCGATCGATGACGAATGTCGGAACCGAGGAGCCGCCTCCAGCGGTGACATTCAGCAACGCTGCCGTCGAGAGCCGGGTCAGGCAACTGGCCATGAACTCACCGTGAAAACAGAAAGGGGCCGTGTCGAACATGCGATCCGCAAAAACAAGCTGGTCATCCACAAAGCTTGGATACGGTTCGCTGGGAATTGTGATACGTTCCTGAATGATGTAGGGATTTTGCCTGGCATTCTGCACGGCTTGCTCCCATTCGCTATCGTCCACGGTCCAGCCCAGCACGATGCCATGTCCGCCGTAATCGTCATTCGGCTTAAGCACCATGCGTTCTCGATTGTCGAGAATGAACGGTAGCAGATCGATGTCCCGACCTTCGTGCTGCGTGCGTCGCTCCTCAACAACGCGCGTCCAGGGGATGTGCGCATCGATGGCTTGCTGCTCGTCCGGGCTGAAGAGAAATGCATTCTGTTCATCGCTAAGGACAGCGAAGCTGGCCTTTTTGTAGAGCATTTTGCAGGAAAAGGGATTGACCATGCAGACCGCCCTGTCTCGAACCGCCCGAATAACTGGATGATCAAGGCCGCCTTGTTCAACCAGTTCCGAAATGAGGACGCGCTTGTAAATGAGATCGATCTTAAAGTCGCCCGCATAAAGATGCCCATTGCGATATGTCCACATTGCGGGGATCGTCGATAATGCAGTCGTAGCCTTGCGACTCGAAATAGTTGCGGAACAGTCCGAATTCGCTGTAGGTCGGCACTTCGCGCCAGTCGAGGATGCCAATGCGGGGGCGCGCTCGATGCCCTAGCCATTGATAGTAGGCGTCGAGTAAGGCATGAAGTACGCCAACACGTGCCGGAAGCGATCGCACCTGATAACGCTTCATGAACTCGCCCATCACCGGCAGGCCATAGAAGACGTTGGACAATTGATCGTTGTAGGCAGGCGCTGCTGGCGTTTCGGCGTTATATTCCGTGAATTTCAGTTCATTTGTACCAGGCACGAAAAAAGCATCGAGGCGCGAGAGGGGGGTGGGCGTTTGAAAGCCAGGATCTACCTGAACCAGTTCCTCTTCCCAGGCTACCAGGCCGAACTGCGCCCGAAAAACAGGATCGTCTATTGCTGTGCGGTGGATCTTATTGAATGCGCGCAACAACACCGCCACCCGTGTCTGCAGATACCGAAATTGGTCGAAACTCAGGAAGCGTGGCCGTAATACCGAGCACAAGGGGCGGTCGCCAAAGAACAGGCCCCGTTTCGCAAGTTGCAGATCGAGTTGGGCCTGCGAATCCTGAGCCATATCGTCTGTGAGCAGGTCATGATAGAACTGAACGGCATTTTGCGTCATGGGCGGTTATCCAATACAGGGGATGAAAAGCGTGTTGGCCAAATCAAGCTGCACGAGAGGCAGTGAAAAAGGCGTCCCAACGCAGATCGCTGAGTTGAGATCGAGGCTCTTGGGCCATTTTGATCGCCATATCCGCCATTTTCTCGACAGCCCAATCAAAGTAGAACGGCGTCAGCGAATTGACGTCCATATCGGGGGCGGGATTCATGAAATCGATAGCGTAGGGAATGCCATCTCGCACAGCCCATTCGCACGAATTCATGTCGTAACCGAAAGCCTTCACCACTTTTAGTGAATCTTCAACGACTCTCTGACCCAGTTCAGGACTCATATGCTCATGTTCGACATGGTATTTGCGCTCGTGCGGGTCGTATTTCATGGGCAGCACATCCTCCTGGCCAATGCACAAGCAGCGGATGTAATGATCCCACTGAATGAATTCCTGCAGGATCATGGTGTGCAGTCCGGATTGGTTGTAATCACGGATGAGGTCGTCCATGCTGTGGCAGATGAATACATCCTTCCAACCGCCGCCGTGCGCATCCTTGAGGACGCAGGGCATGCCCACGTACTCGACAATGCTTTCCCAGTCCAGGGGATAGGTCAGGTTGCGAAGGCTCTCGTCATGGACGATGCCGGGAATATAGTCCTTGTTGGGCAGCACAAGGGTCTTCGGTACAGCGATCCCCAAGTTTCGCCGCCAATGCTGTCCCAAAGAATTTGTCGTCAGCAGTCCACATAAAAGGATTGTTGACAACGGCAGCACCCTGCAAAACGGCATATTTCAGATAGGAACGATAGTAGGGGATTTCGTGTGAGATGCGATCGATGATGACGGCATAGGACAGAAGTTCATCCATACGGGTGCCGCCGAGTTGAACGAACTCAGCAGTGACG
The DNA here is from genome assembly GCA_963700615.1 of uncultured Chloroflexia bacterium. Classification (GTDB taxonomy): domain Bacteria; phylum Chloroflexota; class Anaerolineae; order J102; family J102; genus DUEF01. Next base: position 152,752 of record CAVOYG010000012.1, read on the forward strand.
CCATCGTTGCGATTGTTCACTTCGGCAATGAAGGCTGGCGGGAAAGACCATTCCCGTCCAACCAGTAAACCAATTTTAGGTGACATAATAATTTCCTGAAAAGACTGCGCAGAGGAGTTTATCGGGATGAAAAGGGTCAATCAGAACCGGAGAGATATTGCTGCACCATTTTCCGCCACCAGGGCCAATCGTGCGCCCAACCTTCCCAGATGCGCAAAGCATGCCAGATACCCTTGTCCCACAATATCTGTGAGAAGTATTCAGTTGCTCCCCGCAAGTCCTCATCCTCGCTGGTGGTCAGGATGATGTCCATGCGCTCGAGTTGCGCTAAGCGGTCGGGATCGGTTTCGTTGGGCACGTATGCGACAGGGTTATTGAAATAGACGTTGTCATCGTGATGGCCATCGGTCCAATCGCTGATGTCATACATGCCGTTCATCGCCAGCACACGTCCCACCAGATGCGGATGCCGAAAAGCAAAGTTGACGGCATGGTAAGCGCCGAAACTGGCGCCGGTTGTGATCATGAAGGGGTTGGGATTGCGCTGCGTGAAGGGAACCACCTCATTGAGCAGGTACTGATCATACTGAACCTGCCGCCAGGCTCGGTCTCCGGGCCACTTCCAGCGGGCATACCAGCTTTCGCTATCGACACTGTCAACGCAGATCAATTGGATCCATCCTTGCTCCAATGGATAGCGTAACGCTTCGATCATGCCCTGATCTTCCCACTCAAAGAAACGCCCCTGCGAAGTGGGAAATACAAGTGTACGGGCTCCACCGTGACCAAAGACGAGTAGCTCCATCTCTCTTTCCAGCGAAGGGCTATACCAGCGATGATGTTCTCGTAACATGATATGTCGGAGTGAACACTGCGGAGAATCGTCGGCGAAAAGTCTAGCTTCCAGCAGCGACGAAGAGAAAGGCTTTGAACAATCGATCGGTTGCCATGTCTTTGCCTACGAATTCTTCCGGGTGCCATTGCACGCCGACGGCAAAATGACCATTGGGCGCCTCAATACTCTCGATGAGACCATCCTCAGCGTAGCTGGTTGCTCGGAAAGCGGAGGCAAGACGGGCAATGCCCTGATGATGCATACTGTTGACTCTGACTTGATCGGATTCCAGCAGGCGGCTCAGTCGAGTTTGCGGCTCCAGTGTTATCGGGTGAATCCGTAAATCCCGTGCGTAATCGCCGCTATAGGGATAGTAGTCGTGTTTGATCGCATCCTGGTGCTGTGCATGAACATCCTGATAGAGCGTGCCGCCAGCGGCGACATTCATAACTTGAATGCCGCGACAGACCCCGAGAATCGGCTTGTGGTCTTCCATGGCCCAGCGGGTGAGCAGGAGTTCGACTGCGTCCCGATCGGGATCAGTGCGACCGCAGAGAGACGTGAGCGTTTCACCGTAGGTGCTGGGATTCATATCAACGCCACCAGCCAAAAAAACGCCATCGAGTTGTTCGTAGATGCCCCGCAATGTGTCGGTATCGTCGGCGATGAGCGGGATGACCCAGGGCAGTGCACCAAGTGTGGTCAAAGATGTAATATAACTGGTCCCCATGATCCAACAAGGTGGAAGCTGACCAGGGACGGGTTGTTGGGTTTGGGTGGGAATACCGATCACAGGCCGTCTGTGCATGGCCGATGCCTCCATGAAATAAAGATCCCTTCCCACGCTGAGGTTTTACTGCGCCTTGTGCCGTGATCGAAGGGTAGAGCGCAGTCTATCACCATCACTACCTCATGTCAAAGCATTTCTTCCGGCCACGCCATTTGGGACAGTGGTTGAATTGCTGGAGGTGTTCTATAATCTGGGACATAACACAGAAACTCGGCGAACGGCCCGCTGTTTCTGCCGGATTCAGTGCCGTATCCTCAAAAACATGAATGAGCTTTCCCAGTTCTTCGTCCGAAACATCATTCCCGTCTATTTATTCTATGGCCTGGCTTTTTTCGCGCTGGGCCTGGCGCTTCTTTCGGCGGGTAGACAATCGTCGACCTTTCGCTTTGCGACTGCGATCGTGCCGCTTGCCTGGTTTGGGATATTGCATGGGGTGCACGAATGGGCTGAGATGTTTCAAAAAATAGCGTCGTTGTCTCGAGGCTATGCGCCAGGCATCCTTGACGAGATTTTACGCATCCTGGTCCTTGTGGCGTCGTTCCTGTTGCTTTTTGCATTCGGGATGATGCTTCTGAGCGATGCTGAAATCGGTCTTCGGCAACTGGTCATTCCCTTAGGCATATTGACGGCGATATGGCTGGCAGGCAGTCTTGCCGCAGTGATTTTGTTTAAGCCGGGGCCTCAACAAGCTGTGGCGATTTCTGATGTGTTGGCGCGTTACGCTCTGGGCATACCTGGCGCGTTACTCGGCACCTGGGCGCTTATGCAGCAACAGCGAACCTTTCGCATCCATGATATGCCGCAGTTTGGGCGCGACCTTGTTTGGGCGGCAACGGCTCTTTTTCTCTACGGCGTCTTGGGCCAGATATTCGTGCGCCAAACGATAATTGTGCCTTCAAACGTGATCAACAGCTTCACATTTCTGCAATGGTTTGGTGTACCCGTTCAGCTATTTCGAGGCGTGATGGCCGCAGGTTTGGCCTTTTTTATGGTGCGTGCTCTTAATGCGTTTGAGTTGGAGAGCCAACGTCGATTAGATGCTGAGGTCCGGGCTCGGGTTGAGGCGCAACAGGTTACAATTGCCTCCGAACAGCAAAGTCGCCAGGAGATCGAGCGTTTGTACGGTGAGGTCCAACGTCGTGAGGAACTGCTAGGCAATCTCCTGCATCAGGCCGTTGAAGCGCAAGAGGCTGAGCGGCAGCGCATCGCACGGGAACTCCACGACACCACCGGGCAATCGCTGACGGCAATTGGATTAGGGTTAAAAGGCTTGCAGGGATTGTTGGGTGATGACAAAAAAGCGAAACGAACCGCCAGCGAATTAGGTTCTTATTCGGTGGAAGCCCTGGCTGAATTGCGCCACATCATTGAAGATTTGCGTCCTTTTCATCTGGATGATTTGGGATTAGCGCCAGCGTTGCGCTGGTATGCACGTATTTTCACCGAACGCTGGGGAATTCCCTGCACTCTCGCTGTGAGCGGCCTTGTGAAAAGACTGCCTCCAGACTATGAGACCGTCCTGTTTCGCATCAGTCAAGAGGCATTGACAAACGTGGCGAAACATTCCCATGCCACGCATGCCGAGATTGTCTTGGATTTTGGCCCAGAGCAGGTCATACTGGAAGTCAGGGACAATGGCCGAGGTTTTGAAGCGAACAAGGTCCTGGCGAATAACGAATCAACCAAAGGTTGGGGCATACTGGGCATGCGGGAACGAGCGACGCTGGTCGGGGCACAGGTGGAAATTGATTCAACTTTGGGGCAAGGGACCTGTGTCCGGGTTGTCGTGCCCCTTATCATGGAGACCGAACAAGGAGGGAAGTGATGAGGCTATTGCTTGTGGATGACCATGACATTGTGCGAGCAGGATTGCGCATGTTATTTGCCAGCGAACCCGATATTGAGATTGTGGGTGAAGCTGACAGTGGTGAAGCTGCATTGGACATGGTGCGCCGTCTCGATCCGGATATCGTTATCATGGATGTTGTCATGCCCATCATGAGTGGTATCGAAGCGACGCGCCGGATTAAAGCCCTCAGCCCTCACACAGCTGTACTGGCTTTGACCATGCACGAAGATGAGCAGTACTTCGAGCAGATGCGCGAAGCGGGCGCATCCGGTTATGTTCCCAAACGCACAGCCCCTGACGATCTTGTCGCAGCCATCCGCGTCATTCAGGAAGGCGGTGTCTTTTGGCGGCGTCCCCGATCGTAGCCGTGGCGCGACCAAGGAAGGATTTCGCTACTGTCTGCTCGCCTACATGAGGTATCAGGCGAAACTATCGATAGCCTTTTGCTGGGTATCGAATATCTCAAAGAGTGGCGTGAGGCCAGACAATTGCATGACATCCATGATGCGCTCATCTGCTGAGGCAAGGCGAACATCGCCACCCCAACGTTTTCGAGCTTGCTGAGAGGTCGAAATTAAGACCCGTAGGCCTGATGAACTCATGAAAATGACATCAGCCAGGTCCAGCACGATTTTGTATCTTCTGTTGTCGAAGATCTTGAGAATGGCAAGCTCAAGATTTGGGGCTGCGTTGGCGTCTACACGGCCACGTAGGATGAGTAGATCGCACTTTTCCTGCACCTGATGTTTAACTTCGAAGGTTGCGGTGGTCATAATCACCTTCCTGAGATAGTGAAAATTGAGAGCACGAAGAACAGATTTCACTCGAACTTGTTAAGTATAGCATACCCCATTGGTGAATGTCAGTCGTCGTTCGAGCATCCGTTTGGGATGGAGAGCTGGTGGTCTGCTTTCTATAGACGCACTATATACTATACTGTTTGGTAGAAAATCGCCATCTTTCATGGGCGGTGACACTCTGTGGAGTCTAGTAGTATGTTCATTTTGTCTTTCGATAAAGTGCCTTTGTTTGCATCGCTTTCGGCTGAGCACCGCCGGGAGCTGGAACAGTCTATGCGCCTGATAACGCTAAACCCCGGCGAATTACTCTGTCGTGAAGGTGAGTATGGAGATGCTTTTTACATTGTGCTCCAAGGTGAGGTTGAGATCATCAAGGCATTGGGAACCGGAACTGAGCGTCTGCTGCGCACGGAGGGTCCTGGAGAGTTTTTTGGTGAACTGAGTCTGTTAGATAGTGCAAGAAAGCGTACAGCCAGCGTCAGAGCGCGGGATAGCGTGATCCTGGCAGAGATGGTGCAGCAGGAGTTTGAAGCGCTATTGCAACGGCGGCCAAAGTTGGCGTACGAAATGCTCCAGGTTCTGAGCCGAAGGCTGCGCAAAGCTGATAATGCGACAATCAGGGATCTGCGACAGAAGAATCAAGAGTTAAGGGAGGCGTACGAAGCCCTGCAAGCTGCTCAGGCTCAAATCATCGAGAAGGAGGCCCTGGAACGAGAACTTCAGGTTGGGAGAGAGATACAACAGAGTATTTTGCCCGATTCAATGCCTGAAACGCCAGGTTTTGAGTTTGGTGGTATGATGATGCCAGCCCGCCATGTTGCTGGCGACCTCTATGACTTCATTGCCTTGGACGGAGGATGCGTTGGTGTGCTGGTCGGTGATGTAGCGGGTAAAGGTGTGCCAGCAGCGCTGTACATGGCTCTGAGCGCCAGCATCCTACGCGCCGAGGCCAGCGTGGGGCGGTCGCCCGGCGAGACACTCTTAAGGGTTAATCGCCTGTTGCAGGAAATAAGTAGTGCACCCATGTTTGTCACCGCGATTTATGGCATCCTGGATCCTGTTCATAGGACCTTTAGCTATGCGCGGGCGGGTCACGAAATTCCGGTTCTGTTCGATGTCAACGCTAACCTTAAGCCTGTCCAGCAAGATGTCGGCCAGATTTTAGGCATCCTCGAAACGCCAAAACTGGATATACAGACAATCAGCCTCGATCATGGCGAACTCCTGATCCTTTACACAGACGGCGTCTCCGAAGCTCCGGACGCCGACGACATATTTTTCGGAGTGGAAGGCATACAGAGATCAGTGTCCGCTCAGCCGTCTGTACCTTGTCAAAAGCTTTGCGAGCACATAGTTGATGCCGTAGTTAAGCACCACGGATCGGTTGAACAGGAAGATGACATTACCCTGGTCGCAATCCGGGCGTTGCCCGAATCTCATGGCGATGGAGCGTAATAACCAAATACTTCATCGCTTAGCGCCCAGCAGGGGCATTTCTCGGCCGGCAGCAGCCAGATAATGGGGCGCTGGCTTTGAAGACGTCCTGAATGTTGTGGATAACTCTCAATCATATACTGAATCGTGCAGACGCATAACCAAGCGGATTAACCTGTTGCATCAATTCGACCAACATTGGCGGCGCATGCCAGAAGAACCGTCTTGATCTGAAACGGTGTCAGTTCAGGATGTTTTGCCCTAATAAGGGCGACCACGCCGGCAATGTGCGGAGCAGCAAAACTATTGCCTGTCGTCGTTAGATATTGTTTATTGCTCCAGGGTACATGGATATCAATTCCAGGCGCCCCAAATTCTACAGGCGGTGAGGGGTTATAGAAAAACGTGAATGGGTCATTTCCCTGATGCCGCGGCTACCGACACCACCGATGCATACAGTGAAGGAAAGCTGTCCACAGGTAAATTATTGACGGCTGAAACCAAGACGACGTTGCCGAAATAGGCTTTGTCGGCCAAGCCGTGGAATAATCCAAAATACTCCTGCCGTGATGTGCTTAAGCTCAGATTAGCGACATGCATGCCATTCTGTGTGGCCCATTCGATCCCCGCCGCAAATTGAAACGCCCTGCCTTTCATGTCACTACCCAGGACGCGCACACTATACAACGCGGCCTCGGGGGCAATGCCGTGGATGATACCGGCACATGCCGTTCCATGACCACTGACATCCAGCGGTGCATCTTCAGATATAATCCTCACCCAATTGTCAGCATCTTGGTCAAACTCAACCACGATCCCGCCTTTGACACTATCTCCGAGTGCAGGATGGTCGTGCTCAATACCACTGTCGATGATGGCGACAGACATGCCCTGTCCGGTACTACCTCCCCACGCCCAGTCTCTGGTTATCTGCGCGATCGGTCCACTGGCGCTTATCGACCGTATGGCATCTTTGTCGAACTGTTGGGACCATGCCGGTCGAAAGGGCGTTTCGGTCATAAGTGAAACCTGCGACGGGTGCGCGCGTACTCGGCAAAGGCGTTAAGCGTTTCGAGACATAGACGCTGTTCCGATTCCCCCAGTTCGCCAAGTTCGTTGAACAGATCGGCAATGGCCAGCACGGTTTCTGGCGTCTGTTCCAATGAAGTGAATGCCGCGAGTTCGACTCCAATCCCATCCTTATTCACGTCCACGCCATCTTCCTGCAGTAATCGGGTAATACCGAGAACCAGCGCTTGGCCTATATTTTCCATGGTACGCGCTTGATCGATGGCGATTGCCGCTTGATGCGCAAACATCCCCAGCAATTCCAGCTCATGCATGGCGAATGAGGGCGCGTCGATCTTGTCAAGCACCTCCATGACACCGATGATGCGGTCGTCCAATTGCAAAGGTGTCGCCAGAATCGAATCGGGGACATAACCAGTGCTTGCAGCCGTGTCTGAGCTAAAGCGGGTATCCCGATGTACGTCGGAAACGGCAATCGGTTGGCCCGTCATTGCGACGTAGCCGGCGATGCCCTGATTGATTGGCATTGTCATGCCCACCACTTCCTCATTGCCGGCGCCAAAAGCGACTACAAACTTTAGAGTGCGTTCTTCCTCGTTTACGAGTGCAATCGAGGCTGCGGCCGCGCCAAATAGTTTCGCTGCCACCTCGACGATGGAGTTGAGTAACGCCTCAGTGGAATGCGGCATTATGGTGCGACCACTGATCTCGATGGTTTGAAACAATGTCTTAAGTTGTTCAATCAGTTGTTCAGCATTAGTCAATTCGGTCATGGCAGAATAAATCGCCTTACAGCATACGAGAGGTCATTTTTTTTGCATTCACGTGAAAATGGATTGTTGTGAAACGCAGCTTGAAAGTGTCGCTGTCCAGTCGTGTGGCAAGCACTGCAAGTCGCCCGCTATTCGCTTGTTTTGCAGAACGCTCCTTGAAGGCGAATCTGCCCCATTGCAAATAGCAGGGCGGCTATGCAGACCTTCTTCGTGCGGGTATCACACAATGAGTTTGTACTCCTCTGAGTTGGCATCGAAGGTGATTCTCTGCACCTTCATTTCAGGGATCTTGCCTTCGGGGATTTTGCCTTCGGCGATTTTGTGAGCGATCACTTCATCGGCGTCAGGCAGCGGGCTATTGAATTCAGGGATTCTGCCCTCGGGCATCTTGCTCCGCCAGGCCGAGTTTGCCGATGGCGATAAAGCTTTCGGCGCGGGTATCGAGCAGATCGAGGTGTGTCTGCACATCGAGGTCGGGGAGCGCCAGTGCTGCGGTATACAGGTCGATAGCTTTGACGTGCCGGCCCGTCCAGGCGAAGTCACGGGCCGCGTTTAGTCGGACGGCGGTTTGGGTGTTTGTCATTGGTGTGTGTGGTTCGGGAGAAGTTAAATTCGAGAGCTGATGACAAACAATATATCCATTATGATCATAAATCAGTCATCAATCATGCAATGTCCGTACAATGTCCGATTAACGAGGCATGTTGTCGAGGACGGCGACACGTTCATCTACGTGTATAAGCTTGGGGATGTCGTCAACCATGCCTGCTTCCAGACATTGCGCCCAGTCGCCTTGGATTGCGTTGGTCCTCCCGGCGGTTGCATCTGCCCGGTACCCCATCTGCGACAGCAGGCGCAGGGCCAGCATGTTGTTGATCACCTGGTTTCGCTGGCTATCTGAATGTCAAATCAACCACGAATCGTCGCTAGTTTTCATTTCCGTCCAAAGGTGGTCTGGGTTCGTGGCATTCACCACATTGACTGACCGCCACTGTAAAATCGTGCCCTGTAGGTGCGCGACCGCTCACAGCGTCTTCGGCCGTGAGTGGCATGCGTGAGAGATGGCAATCTACACATAACACGCCAGCCGCCAGATGCTGGTGGTGCCTTTCATCCTGAGTGCCCGCCTTGTGGCATCCAGCACAGAGTGCATTTGTGATCACATCCTGGCGGGTGTGTTGGCTGTGTACTTCATGGCAGGCGATGCAATCGATTCCAACTGCGCCATGGCGGCTCGACTCCCATTCCAGCAAGGTGCTTGTATGACAATGGCCGCAAAGCACCTCAGAATCGGCGATCATCATGTTTTCGACTGGATGGTCTGGGCGATATGGTCCATGACAGGCTTCACAACTGACCCCGGCCAGCACGTATTCTCCCGTGTTGGTGTCATAGCCCGTTGCATGACAACCAAAACATTCTCCAGGTTGCTCAACCGCTTGTAAATACGTCTGAAAGATGGGGTCGAAGGAGGCCTGGGCATGGGTGGTGCCTGACCAATCCTGAAATTCCTCTTCATGACATACCCGACACCGATCAGGACTCTGATACCCGCCGGTAAAGGCCACAGCGCTTGCGTCAACCGATGTGAAACCACTGAACGGCGACGCAAATAATAGCGTAAGTGATAATGGTATGAGGACGAGGGCTATGGCAACGCCGAAAAGGATCTGGCGGTGATATGGCCTCCAGTCCTGTCGGGTGAACCTGGACATGTGCGTGAATGCCGAATCTCAGGCAAGGGTGATCCCGAATGTAGAGGCGAAAAATGGCCGCATTGCCACGTTGATAATGTCATAATAGCATGATTCAAGCTTGTTGTCTACAGATTCCGTTCCGGCGGGTGCGTTTCAAATTTGGGGCAGAATGCCTTTGAGTTGCAACGCCACCCGGAGCTGAAGCCTCCGGGCTACGTAGCGACGCCCCGTGAACGGGGCTACACGCGTGTCCAGCCGGATTGATCCGGCGCTGGGCGACCGCAGGTCGCTAGTAGCACGGGTCATTTATGCCCGTGTGAGCCCGCAAACAAACTTTGCCCCCAAATTGAAACGCACCCCGTTCCGGCTCTAAAGCCCGTGGCGGCTTTGCGTTCAATAATTCATGTTTACATAAATGTGAAGAACTCTTTGATGCAGCCAAAAAGGTTTTCGGTCGGGGCACTACCCACATGGCCAATAAACATACCCGCCTTCTGTCCGATGCAAGGATAGCCAAACTGTTCTAAACTGAGAATACAGATTGGGTTTCTCCTCCTTATGGTGGATAGAGGGGTGTGGCTGCGACACCCCTCTATCTATGATGTATTGAAGACAGGGGCTCGTGAAACCGGCCTCACTCCATCTGGACAACGGCTCTGAGTACGCCATCCCCGTAAGCCGCCACCATTTCGAAGGTGTCCTGTATGTCTTGTAGAGAGACCAGGTGGCTGACAATGGGATTGACATCGATCATGCCGGACTCCAGCATAAGAATGGCTCGAGGGTAGGCGTGTTTCATGCGACGCACCATCTTGATGGTCAGTCCTTTGCGACGAATCAGGGACGCTTTCAGGGTGAGGGTATCTTCAGCGCCCGGGATGCCACATAGTACCAGTGTTCCTCCCAGACGAACCATCGCAGCGCCTTGTTGCGGTGTGTCCAGAGCGCCGGCGGCCTCGAAACTGACATCCACGCCCCGACCGTCTGTTGCTCGCAGCACCTCGGCGACAACATCTTGGGTTTGCGGATCGAACACATCGTCGGCAATATAGTCCAGGGCGAACGCACGTCGATGCGCTTCAGGTTCGGTCATGTAGATCCTGCTGGCGCCTGCCGCTTTGGCCACAGCCGCAATCAGTAAGCCAATGGGACCTGCGCCGAGTATGGCGATAGTTTGCCCCACTCGCAGATGCGACAGATCTACAGTGTGAATGGCAACGCCCAGGGGTTCCAGCATTGCACCCTCCACCGCAGTCATGCCAGCGGGCATCAGAAAGCAGTTATGTGCGGGCATCACAGCGTATTCGGTAAAAACGCCATTGATGGGCGGTGTGCCGCAGAACCGGACATCCGCACATAGATTGGGATGTCCGGTCAAGCACATCTCACAATGTCCGCAGTTGATCGCCGGCTCCACTGCCACCAGTTGGCCAACCTCCAGACCAGTCACATCCTCGCCCAGAGCGACGATAGTTGCCGAGAATTCATGCCCCATTATGATCGGCTCTTCGACGATGGCGTCGCCGATTCGCCCATCGACGTAATAATGAACGTCAGAGCCGCACACGCCTACTGATGCGAGTTTGAGCAGTACTTCGCGGGGACCAGGCGCAGGTACGGGAATTGCTTCCAGATCGGATGTCACGGATGCCATACAGCAAAGCTGCTGACATAGATTCTGGAATATGAACAGGGCTGGGCGATGGCGGTGAAGTTGTCACAAAAAAGGCTCCTGAGGAGAATGTGGCGTATGCCGAATGTTTGGTCAGCAGAAGCGCCATGTCTTTGTTCTGGTGTTGTTGTTTGCCAGGTTGAAAACGAGGTCAGGCTCCGATGGCTGCGATGACGCGCTCAAGTCGGGCCTGGACATCTCTGGCGACGTCGTCCAATTCGGGGTTTTGGACGACGCTCATCATTAGGGCAGGGTTGACCGCCGAAACAACAACGTCACCACCATCTTCGTAGACAATGACGTTGCATGGCAATAGCAGCCCAATCTCGATTTCACAACTCAGGGCACTGTACGCAGCAGGGGGATTGCACGCGCCTAGGATGACGTATTGACGAAAATCCACGTCGAGTTTTTTCTTGAGCGTTGCTTTTACATCAATTTCCGTTAGTACGCCGAAACCCTCCTTCTGTAATTCCTCTGTTGTGCGCTTAATGGCGTCCTCAAATGACAGTTGGATGCGAGTACTGAGTTGATATGCGTTCGCAGCTTGAGACATGGTAGGTTACCTCTGAAGGTATGTTTGGGAAGGGTGGGGTTCAAATCAAGTCTAGGGCTGACCATGTGCGGTCGGGAAGACGCAGATTATTATATACAGCCATTGCACCCTGGAAAACTTTGGGAATGATCCTGATTGACGCTCTAGACGGTTTCACCATAATGCCAGGGGCTGAATTCACGCTCGCCGACGCCTTGTGCTTCGCTTTTGGAAGGTTTCCCCGAAGCGACGGCGATCACCAGATCAAGCAATTCTTCTGCCAGATCAGCCATATCAGCGCCGTCCAGAATCCGACCGGCGTCGAAGTCCATATCGTCAATCATGTGTTCATAGAGGGTTGAGTTCGTGGCAATCTTGACTGATGGCGAGGGTTTGAATCCGAAAACTGAACCACGACCGGTGGTGAACAATACGAGATTGCAGCCGCCAGCCACTTGGCCGGTTACGGAAACAGGATCGTTGCCGGGACTGTCCATAAATGTCAATCCTCGCGCCACCACAGGTTCTGCATATTTATAAACGCCTGTTAGAGGTGTGCTGCCCCCTTTGGCTACCGCTCCCAGGGCCTTTTCCACGATGTTGGTTAAGCCGCCCGCCTTATTACCAGGCGTGGGGTTGTTATCGATCTCGGTGCCGAAATGGCGTGTGTGATCTTCCCACCATTGAATTCGTTCCAACAGCTTTGTTGCCACCTCAGCACTGGCGGCGCGTTGCGTCAGCAGGTGTTCCGCACCGTAAATCTCCGGCGTCTCTGCCAACACCACCGTGCCACCTTGCCTGACGATCTCATCTGCCACCAGACCGACCAACGGATTGGCTGTCACCCCCGACCAGCCATCGCTGCCGCCGCATTGCAGCGCCAAGGTCAGGCCGCTCAGAGGTTGTGGCGTACGTGTGGCAGCATTTACAATCGGCAGGAAGTCCTCGATTGCAGCGACACCAGCATCGACTGTTTTACGAGTGCCGCCCAACTCCTGGATGGACAAATAGGCCGCAGGACGCTCCTGACCTTCAAGTCCGTATGCCTTAACCATTTCATCGATTTGGTTGACCTCGCAACCAAGTCCGACAAGCAGATATGCGCCGACATTGGGGTGGTTTGCGATTCCTGCCAGGGTGCGCTGTAGCCACACATATTCCGGGCCGCCAGTGCGGATGCTACAACCAGAATTGTGTGTGAAGGCGACGACGCCATCCACGTTTGAATAACTGTGCAGGCACTCTGATGAAAAGTAGTGGGCGATTTTCTCGCATACCGTTGCCGAGCAGTTCACGGTTGAGATGACGGCAATGTAATTGCGTGCGCCCACTCGACCATCAGGCCGCACATAGCCCATAAACGTGCGTTCGAACCGGTCTGAAACCAGGACCGGCGGCTGCTCACTCTCAAACTCAACCCTTGCCTCTACGCCAGGTAGGCCTAGATTCTGTGTGTGTACATGATCGCCAGCCTGGATCGGTTGTGTGGCGATGCCGATGACTTGGCCATAACGATATACCAGATCGTCTTGAGCGATATCCAGGAGCGCTATTTTGTGACCGCTGGGGATGAAACGCTGCACAGTTAACACCTGGCTGCCCGATTCGTCCAGCAGTTTCATGCCAGCATGAAGATTGAGTTTTGCCAAGGCGACCTGATCTCGTGGGTGCAGCCGAACTACAGTTTCAGTAAAGAGCCTGGCATTGCCAGACGTCGGGAGGAACAGATTTAAGGGTTGGGAGGAAGCCATAGGAAGATTGGAGAGGTGTACAGAGCGCTGCGGAGGGTTGAGGCGCAAACAAAAGATCGCATTGGGGTCAAAAAAAGAGGGGCGGCAATGATTCTGCCGCCCCTGCACTTTAAAAGGAAACTGGATTATGCGTAACGGTTGTACGCTTCCACCTCGTAAGCCCGGCTGGCACGCAGTTGCACAAAGATGCCGGCAACAGCCACCACAACAAAGAGCAAGAGGTAGAGGAAGTTGTTGGTGATAGCGGTCATGACAGGATTCACGAGAAGCTGTGCGACTGCTACGCCCTCAAAGGCTGAGAGCATAATGAAGACAATCGCACCCGCACCACCAAGTGAGGTGATGGCGATGATGGCGTATTTCTGGATGTCGAAACGCAGGACGAGGAAGGCTACAATCACAGCTACAACGATAGCGATCAGCCAGACAATGAAGCCGAAGTCTAGTCCGATGGCGGCAAGTAGCCCGACGGTCAGACTGTATCCGAGCGAGCCGGATAAAATGGCGACCGCCACGAAGTAGAAAAGATACGACAGTACAGCAAAGATGGCTCCGACAATGAATCCGACCACCCAACTGCTGACTGTGGCGAAGAACGCGTCTCCTAAAATAGCTTGAATCGTCTGGGCGCCTAGGGCTAATCCGAAGAAAAAGCCCCAGATTGGTAAGATGACCCACAGCAGACGGTAGCCCAGGAAGGCCACAGCCAGACCGAAGAGCAGGCCGATCATACCCATACAAAGTAGTTCGAACGACATGGTGATTCCTCCTGATGAAAAATGAATGAATTTGATACAATTCCACGAAAGTGTGAAACTGCGATGCTACAACTCCAATTATAGTGCTAATTTGAAATTACACAACTGTTGCCTAGGGGTATAAATAGTACTGTTCGAACTTGTTCAAACGGGCATGGGTTTGGTACTTGATGAATGGTTTTACATCGATTCTGTCAATCTTCAAGGGATATGCCTGCCAAGGCAAAGCGCTCGTGTAGCAGGGCTTGCATCCTCGGTTGCATCTCAGCAGCTTTCCCGAAACGCGCTTTGGCGAGCAAGGTCAATTCCGTGTGCTTGCCGATGGCGCCAGATGCGCTGATCACCTGCCACGGTTCCAGGAGGTTTGGTAACAGTACGACAGCTTCAAAGCCTAATTCGTCAAGGAGAAATAGAGAACGTTCCAGGTCAGGTGCTTCTACCTTGAGACTAACGATGGACAACGAAAAGCGACCCCGGCTGAAGTTGCGCACAATACGGATCTCACCGTTTGGCATCGAGTATAACTCACCGGTCGACGCTCGAATCAGAGTCGCTCTCAGATTGACTTTTTCGATAACTCCCTCGACATCCAGAATCTCAACTTTGTCGCCAACTGAGAAAGTGTCTTCGAATATCAGACTAAAACCGCTGAGAAAGTCGCTGATGATGGGGCGTGCGCCGAGCCCGAAGCCTGCACTGAGCAGACCAATTACCCAGATTAAAGTCGTTGTGTCGACAAACTGAGCTATCGCAATGAATGTGGCAACGATATATGCCAAAACCGTAATTGCGCTGGCGATGATGCTGGATAAAGTCGCTCTCCGCTCGGGACTAGGTTGATTGCCGTGCAGACGCACGAAACGGTTTGCGATATACGGACTGGCGCGATGGACGGCCCAGGCAAGGATGTAGATGCATGCAATTCGGAGGACATGACTCCACCATGTGGGACCGGTGAACACCACAACAATCTGATCAATCATCGTTTGCATCCATATTTGAGTTTCTATCATCTGAAGTGCTAAACACTTGGTCGGAGGGAACTGAGAGCGATGGCAGTGGGTTTCTGTCAGGAGGGGTGAGGGTAGATACTTGGGTTTAATATTGCCATAGGAAGGAGGGCTTGATGTCGATCTGGCTGTAGGAACGGCCAATCAACCTCGATAGGATTAGTGGATATTATCTCCAACCCGGCATTGCAGACCAAACATGTCAGGTGCTGCCCGACTTGGGGATTATTCTCCACTTCAAGACGACAATAACAATGGGGACAAGTGACAATATCCATGAGTCGGGATTTACCTCATCTGTTCATTATCAGGAATGCGGTTGGGATCGAGGTTAGTTTTCAAAAACTGAAACTGTAGATAACAGCGTTGGCGATAGGACGGAAGTCCCATTGTTGTGCGACGGGGTAAATGGCATTGACGATGTAGATCTTGCCTAATGGCCCCTGGAAATAACCGCTCATCTCTTGCAACTCACCACTGGGGTCATTGCGAGTGACGCGTACGCCCAGGATATCGCCCAATGGGATGTCGTTTGACTGCTCGACTTCACCTTCATTTTCGGCCACCCACTGTTTTAGGGGCAGATTATTGGGGTTATCAAGTACGGTCGTATGAATCACCATACCATCGACCAACAATTCGCTTACAAATTCACGTTCGGTGGGGTCAACGCTACTCAACGTGATCCCGGCCTCGCGTTCGTTAAAGCGGAACCAGCGCCGAGGATGTGATACGGCGTAGCCGTGGGCGGTATTTTGATAGTCGATGACATCCGGTTCAAACCACCGCCACTTGGCGAGCATTTCATCCCAAGCTGTTCTGCATTCATCTTTGTGGTCGCGAGCATATTCGAGGGTTAGCGTCAGTAGGCGGTCGCCTGCTTCGACGTAAAGCCATTCTCTGTCATACGTATTCTCTTCATTGGAACGCGTCACAAGGACGGCCGGACGCCCATCAAGTGTAGTCGTCTTGGCGTCGGGGAAACTGAGTGGAAGCTGAGCCATCAAGCTATCCATCGTGAAGCCGTAGATATTACTGGTGGCGTTCAGTTCAATCAAACAGCCTTGCTCGCGCATGCTTTCGCGGTTGTGAGCCCCGGGATCGAGGTTGCTGAAGCTAACCAATAGCGGGCGACTGCCGAAGCCAGTGTACCAGGTGGTGGGATAATGCGCCCAGTAGCCCAAATTCACATTGATGTATTCGCCAAGGTCACCGATGGGTAGATCACGCACACTGATAGTGTTGCTGTCGCTTAATGGGGTAGCGGTGGGTTGGATGTTGGCGATGGGTATACCACTTGTGCCGACAGGCTCTTCGACTGCGGGTTCAGGCGCCGGAGTATCTGTAGGTTCGGGGGGACGTTGGCGGTCGGCGTTGGCGTGGGAGGGAGGCTCGTCGCTGTTGAGGTTGGTTCGGCAGTAGCAGTAGCCGTTGCCACGACGGTCGGGGTGGAAGTGGGAGCCGGGATCGATGTAGGCTCTGGATCTGGTCTGCCGCAAGCGCTCGCCAGTAGAACAATGAGCGCCAAAGCTAGTAGCAAAGTAATTTTACGCATGGTTGCGTCTCCTAAAATATGTATTTTTGTGACAATGATTTTGAGAATGAAAAGGATAAGGTAGTCACCAAGTCTGATTCCTTGAATATATCCTACCAAACTTATCTGGAAAAGAGATGGCAAGACTATATCAATGGCGTATAAAAACGTGAATGCAAGTACAGTTTTTTGGATAAGTTGAATTCCCCCCCATCGCTATGTTATTGCTAATCTGCTATTGTCCTTCTGTTTCATCCCTAAACACGTAGCCTACCCCTGCCAGCGTATGAATGAACCGGGGCTGCCGTGGATCCGCCTCGATCTTTGCCCGCAAGCGGCTGATCAGCCCTCGCACTAAATCGCGGTCACCTTCGCCGGTGTAGCCCCAGATGCGCTCGACAAGCGTTTCAGTGGGAAGCACCTGACCCCTGTTCACCATGAGTGTGTAAAGTAATCTGAACTCAAGATGTGTAAGCCGTCGTGTTGGGTGATTTTCAAGAACCACCTCACGCGTTTCGGGGTTGAGCGTCAAGCCGGGTATGCTCAGCGTTGGCAAAGTATTCAGCGGTGCGCTCCCTGATCGCCGCAGGAGCACTTGTATTTGTTCGATGAGCAGTCGAGCGCTGAAAGGACGTTGTACAATGAAGTCAGCGCCTGCTGCCAGAAGTTCGGCCTGTTCATCCTCTGAAACCGGATCGATGATCAATACCAGTGGCACGACGGTCTCACTGCGTATGGTGCGCACCATTTCCTGGGTCGCAACAGAATCTGCCACAACCAGAATGTCGGCTGGCCGCTCCGACCAGGTCGAGAGCGCCCAATCCAGATTAAGCGCTCTGGTCATCGCTACTCCCACCCGCTGCAGCACAAGTGAGAGAATGGCGTGTTCATCTTCATTTTCGGCAATCAACATTGCGTACATGGCATTTCAACGAATTTGAGTTGGTGTTAAATCTATGCGTGCGGCGTTCTTCAGGAGAATGAAACGCAAAATCAAAGAAACGGTGCAGGCCCTGAAATCATTCGCAGATTAGCATGGATACACTCGTAACTCAGACTATACAAGAGGGACAGGAGATCATGCAAGGCATGACCAACTGTGGCGGGTGGACGAATTGAAAACGTCCATCTGCATACACAAGGCATCTGCACCACTAAATAGAGGCATGGCTCTACCACCCATCCGGAAAGCTCTGGCTCATAATTTCCCAAGTCTAGCCGACAGGTGTGAATGGCCAGAAAATGGGTAAGAGAATGACCGATAGCACCAGTAAAAGCAGCAACACTGGCAGTCCGGCTCGGATATAGTCGGCAAAGCGATAGCCGCCAGGACCCATAACCAACACATTGGCAGGATGGGCGATAGGCGTGAGGAAACTGGCAGACGCCGCCAGGGCCACCGCCATCACAAATGCATATGGCGTGATGCCAAACGCATTCGCAGCATTGAGAGCGATTGGAGCGATCAGTACGGCGACCACCGGGTTTGGCATGAATTGCGCCAGCAACGCTGTGAGGATAAAGAGACCTGCCAGAACCGCCACGGGGCCGTAACCGCCAATAGCGTCTAGCATGGTCTGGGCCAAAAAGGCTGCCGCCCCTGTCGTTTCAAGTGCGATACCCAATGGCAGCATGCCTGCGATGAGAAACACCGCTTTCCATTCGATGTAACGATAGGCGTCATCCATCGTCAGGCAGCCGGTCAACACCATGAGCGTCGCTCCGATAATGGCGGCAATGGCGAGCGGAAGCCAGCCGAGTATGGCGACAAGGACCACAGCCACCATCAAAATGACGGCGATGGGGGCTTTGTTCCGTCTCGGATCGGTCTGTCCATCTGCCTCCAATACCAGGAAATTTTCGTCGCTTCGCAGCCGTTCAACATTGATTCGAGGGCCATAAAGCAACATGGCATCACCCAATTCCAGATGCCAGCCACCGAGATTTGAAAAGTAGGCGCGCCCTCGATGCCAGATCGCAAGTACATTCAGACCATATCTTTCTCTGAAACGCATATCACGCAGCGATTGATCGACCTCAATTGCATAGGGTGATAAGGCCACTTCGACAAGCGTCATCGGGCCAGCGGTTAAATTGGCGATATTGACATCAGGTTGGCGGTCAATGTTCATTTCCTGCAACCCCCTGATCACTTCCAGATCGTTGGGGTTGCCCTGCACAATCACCCTGTCTCCGGCCTGTAGTTCCGTCTCGACCGATGGTAACAGTAGGAGGTCATCAGAGCGTTGAATGGCCAGAGCAACCAGTCCGAAGGTGAGGCCCATGCGACTATCGCCCAAGGATTGGCCTGCCAGGGGTGAACCAGATGGAATCCGGATACCCAGGAGTCGATCCTGCAACTGATAAGCGTCTACAGAAGCAACGCTAATCTCGCGCACAGCGCACTCCTTCGCCAGATTCTCTAAGTGAGTGCGCTCCCCGTACAGTAGCACTTCGTCTCCGAGCGTTATTACCACATCTCGTAGGTTGGAACGGCGTAGGGCATCCATTGCGGCGGATTGCGAGCACCACACATCCCCAATGGCCTCGAAAGTCCAGTTGGGCAACGGACTGACCGGCAAATGATGCGTCTCTGGTTACGACGAGTTCGGCAACACCAATGGTAGTGGACAGCAATTGCTCGAAGTCAGGCGGATCGGGTTCCATCAAAAGCGTCGGGCTTTCGGCAAGCTCCTCCAGACGATCCAGCCGGCCCAGCACTATCACCTCGTCGCCGCCAGAGAGTCGCATGTCCGGCGTAGGGGCAAGATGAAGGCGTCCTCCCCTGCGAATGCTGAGGATGTTCAGGCCTAGAGCCAGTGCTATCCGACATTCGGCTAGAGTTCGGCCTTCCAAACGGCTGGTTTTGGGCAATGTGAGGGACGCCATCCGCTCAAGTAGAGGGTAATGCTGATTTTTTCCATCCGACCCGGTCCGTTCAACCAGCGTTTGCATTGCATCACGTTTGGGCAAAATGAAGCGGCCCGCCAGCACCATGAAGAGGATTCCGGCCAGGAGCAACGCCATGCCTATCGGCGTGAAGGCGAACATGCCAAAAGGCCGCAGACCTGCTTCACTCAGAATGCCGCTGACGAGGATGTTACCGGGCGTCCCAATCAACGAGATCATCCCACCGAGCAAAGTGGCGTACGCCAGGGGTATCAATAGTCGTGAGGGTGGGATCGACCTCTGGCGGGCGATACCCATGACCGCAGGCAGCATCATGGCGGCGACGCCGATATTGTTCATGAAGCCGGATAGCACGCCCGCAACAAGCATCAGGACGATGATGAGTCTTGTATCACTACCCCCAACACGTGATATCCCTTTACCCAACTGGTTAGCAACACCTGTAGCTGTCAGGCCCCCGCTAAGGATAAACACCGCCCAAACGGTGATCACTGCCGGATTGCTGAACCCGGACACCGCTTGTTCGGGCGTCACCAACCCTGTTAAAACAAGAGCGATCAGAACGAGCAATGCTACGACATCAACGCGTACGCGTTCCGAGGCAAACAGCACTATCGCCAAGCCTAGGATTACGAGAACAACGATGATATCAGCCGTCATGGCCGCATCCTTCCCGGATTCTAAAAGCGGTGTATCAATACAATGTTTCTACAAAATCTCTGGTGATCACCAAATCACGACAAAGAGACTAAAAATGAATTCTGGAACTATTATAACTACAGTTGTGGGATTTCTGAACAGACGCACCGCAGCCGGGGTGCTTTTCAAGTTCGATGCCACTCTGCCCCAAAGCTGTACAGAGTCAGGGCATGTGAAATGGGGGAGCACCTAATCTGTTTCAAACGACCGGCCTGTCAGCAGTTGCCAACTGACAGGCCGGTCGTTCATGCGCTCTGAACAGTGAGTACGCCTACTGTTGAATCAGTGGTAACCAGAGGTCGAAGGTGATCGGCGTTTGGGTTGGTGTGATGGTGGGGGTGTTGGTCGGTGTTGGCGTTGGTGTAGGCGTGTCTGTTGGGGTCGATGTTGGTGTGGGCGTCTCGGTTGGTGTTGCGGTTGGGGTAGGCGTATCGGTCGGCGTTGGCGTGGGGGTGGGGATGTCGAAATAGAATTCGTTTGCATGCACACCCGGTGCTGGATCAGTCCATGTTACTGTATCGGGTCCGACCACTGTGCCATCTTCCGACCAGGCGCCTGTCGCCACCATGCCTGTCGGAGGTTCGGCTACCAGCGTGAAGTATTCGAAATCGTATGGTGGGATCACGTAGAAGTTGAAGAATCCGTCGGCGCTAGTCGTAGTCGTCTTCACCCACGAGCCTGGCTCTGGTTCGCCACTGTTGCGGCCAAACAGGTTTAGGGTGACATCACTCAAAGGCAGGGACATATCGCGAGGCAGACCTTGATAGGCGTAGCCTCGGAAACGCCACGCTTCCTCTGTGCGGAGATTCAAACCGACGATAACTGGGTCATGATCAGAGGCACGGTAGGGATGCGGTCCGTAGAGATAAGCGCCCTTATTGGTATACGATTCACCCGGATCCAGGATGTCGTCATTATAATCCAACACCAGTGGCTCGTCCGAGTTGATGTGCCAGATGGTGGCCCCTGTCACCTGAGCCTGGATGCTGACATTGGCCAACCCATAGTCAAGGTATCCTACCTCCCCGTCAAAAACGTAGGAGTAGGCATACGTACCCAGGAAGCTATTCGCCAGGTCTGTGTAGCCGGCATTCTCGAGGGCGGTGATGGGGTCCTCTTTGGCGTAGGAATTCAGGTCGCCGATTATGAGGAAGTCTGGATCGCCACTGGCTGTTGGATCTGTCGCCAGCCAACTGGCCAGGGCGGTGGCGGCATTGGTGCGGGTGAGATTACAGTTGCCTTGGCCGTCCGGCGAGGTGTCATCATCGCCAGCGCCACAGGAAGAGCCCTTCGACTTGAGGTGATTGACGACTACCGTAAAGCGATTGCCTGCCCCGTCCATGAACGTCTGGGCTAACGCGGGACGATTCTTGGTGTCGTCAAATTGCGGGTCGACTGATGAGTCGAGTATCGCCGCGTTGCCGACAGGGGTGACGGAGGCTGGTTTGTAGAGAAGGCCAACAGCGATGGCGTCCGTGCCGATGGCTGGGACACCGGGATCGATGTAAGCGAACGTGCCGACTCCGGCGACGGTATTCAGGCCATCGATCAGATTTTGAATGGCGCCAGCTGCTCCATAGCCATTGTTTTCAATCTCCATCAGGCCGAAGACATCGGCGTCCACTACATGCATGGCGTTGATGATCTTGTCCCGCTGGCGAGTAAACTCAGACGCTGAGTTGGCGCCACGTGCGTCATTGACGCCATCGGCGATGGTGGTGAAGTAGTTGAGGACATTGAAACTGGCTACCTTGAGCGTTCCTCCCACATCTGAAGGCGCTGAGGTCCGGGGGTTAGATCGGACGAATGCCGGTGGGATGGTCGGCTGAAGGCGATAGTTGCCAAAATCATAGCCCAGCGTGCCGGTAAGGCCCGTAACCGTGTCTCCCAGACGCAGGGTGTTGTCTACTCCGATGTAGGGCACGATTGGCGGATTCTGGATGTTGCTGCCATCATCGATCAGTAATCGTCGCAAGTCATTGGCCGCGCCCACAGCTTGGGCAGGTGCGCCGGGGGCAGCCACATGGGTGGGATTGAACAACCTCCCATCGGCAGAGACCCAGATTTCACCGTATCGACCCTGATTGTAGTGCTCGGTGACGGTCAGTTCCTCGGGGAAGGTGACCAACATACCCTCAAACTGTTCCAAATCGCTGGTGGCGGCCACAGGCAGGTCGAGCGCCGTAGGAAGGACAGGCGTTGTTGTGCCGCACAACGCCAGGAAGTCGACGCTTGCGATGCGGGTGTAGCCGTAGGCTTCTCCCACTGTGCCATGCACACGCACAATGTCGCCAACAGCAACATCCAAGCTTCCCGGAGCGTACACAAAGATGCCGTCGGAGGTGGCTGCGTCGCCGTCCCCCGTTCCTTCTTGGATGAAGAAGCCGCTCAATTCATCCCCTGCCTGGAAATCACCGGTGACAATACCCTCGGTGGATGTTGGCGTTCCGTTCAAGGGGCTGGCGCTGCCATTACCCTGGATGTCAAAAATCGGGGTGAAGGGATCGCCACAGGTTTCGACGTGCGGAGGCGGACAAGCGTTCTCCTCCCCAGGCGAGGGCGCGTCCTGCGTGTAGGTGTCGGTATTGCGCTCGCCACCCTCGCCGTTTGGACATCGTTGATTGGAATGGTTGTCCTTGTCTCCAGCGCCATCCTCGTCGACTTGCGGTTGACCAGCATTGAGCAGCACCAGCAGTCCGGGGATATCGCTGTCATTGGTGTCATAGACAATGGCGTCGATCAGATTCGTGGTCGTGACGGGCGTATCGTTGGGGAAATCAACGGCATTTCCTTCATAAAGCGCTACAGCATCCGGACCGTTCTGCAACCAATAGTCGGGGGGTACTGTTATGTCAGCGCCAGCGATACCCGTACCGCCGATTAGAAAGTAACCGTTGGCGTCGGTGGTGTAACCGTCAAGGTCAATGGCGGGTTCATACGACTGGCTGTCGGATCCATTGAACAACACAACCACCAGTCCATCTAGGGCCGTGTTGCCGAACCCGCCATCGTAAAGCTCGATAAACTCAGTGGTTTCAGTCCCCGCCATATCCGAGTCAATTTCATTGATGATCAGGCTTGGAAGCAGCAGCCCGCAAGTGTTTTGTGTGCCAGGAGTTGGGGCGAATTGGGCGTAGCTGTCGGTATTGCGGGCTCCACCCTCGCCATTGGGGCAGCGCTGGTTGGAGTCGTTGTCCTTGTCTCCAGCGCCATCCTCGTCGACTTGCGGCTGCCCGGCGTTGAGCAAAACCAGCAGGCCGGCGTCATCGCCGTCGTCGGTGTCATAGACGATGGCATCCAGCAGGTTGGCAGTACTCACGGGCGTGTCTTCGGGAAAGTCAACAGCATCACCAAAGTAGAGGGCTACCGCATCGGCCCCGTTTTGAATCAGGTTGGTGTCTGGAGATACATCCAGGTCGCAGCTAGCGACGTTGGCCGCATCTCCACAGAGTACAAAGTAGCCGTTGGCGTCTGTGCTCTGACCATCCAGGTCAAATGCCAGATACGAAGCATCGTCCGAGCCGTTAATGAGGACGAGGACGTACCCCGTCAGGTCCGTGTTTCCATCGCCGCCGTCATAGAGTTCTACAAACTCAGCGCTGTCGGTGGACACTTGGTCGGCGTCCACTTCATTGATGATCACATCACCCAGCACAGCGCCTGGCGAGGTTGGTGCTGTACGAAGGTTTGATGCGCTCACGCCGGTGCTCAAAACAATTACTAAAATGAGCACAGCGCCAAACATAGGGGGGATTTTGACGTAAAGCGTCTCATTTGCTTTCCTCCATTGGAAAGAGGAGCCGAGTATGGTGGGGGAAGTCCCAGGTGGCCTGTCCGGCTCCGGACACAGGCAATCCCAATGTAACCGTCAGAATAACATAATTTGCTGGAACTTGGGAAGCCAATTCTGATTACGATTCGTTAATCACACGGCAGGCTTCAAGGCTGATATCGTCCAGATACATCACAGTGTTTTGGCTGTCACCATCATTGTAGACATCCACGTAGAGCAGCATGTCCCGACCTTTGAAAGGCGTTAAATCAAAGCTATCTTGATGCCAGTCGCTGGTATGCCTCAGCCCAGAAAACGGCTCGGCGATGACCTGAAAGGTAGTGGGCGAGATAAGTGCCACTCGCTGCTGATCGCCTTCATCATCGTCGCTGCCAAGCCAATGCCAGAAGGTCAATTTGGCAGTGTCTGCGTCGCCGGGGATGCGCAGCGATTGGTAAGCGATAGAATGAACGCCATCTTGGGTGATCTGCCTATCTGCTCTCGTGTCGATAACTTCTCCTGTAATTGTGCGACCGACCTGATTGGCTGAACTTGGGTGTATGCCTAGCCCGACCGAGCGCTCACCACGATGCACGATCCCCCAGGTGTAATGGGCTTGGTTAGGTGTGCTGGGAAAAATCCAGTCCCCGCTCTCTTCGAAACCGCCGTTGCGCACTAGTTCCACGCAAGTTGTAGGTATTGGGGTAGGTGAAGGTGTGGGCGTCGAAGTGGGGGTGGGCGACAACGTTGCTGTCGCGGTTGACGTTTGGGTAGGCGTTGGCGTGGGTGGCTGATAGCTTCGCCACAGCAGCGGCATCCAGTTTTCAGGAGCTAGTACTGGTGTTGGCGAGGGCGTCGGTGAAAGGGTTGGCGTGCGTGTGAGAGTGGGAGTCAGCGTTGGTGTCAGAGTGGGTGATGGGCTGGGTGGGGGTAGGCGTTGGATAGAGTTGACCGAGTGCAGTGATGGCATCAGCAACTTGGATAACGCCGTAACCATACTGCATGTCAAAGCCTGGATCGCCTTTGTCGAGCGCTGTGGATTCCAATACCGATTGGATCTCTTGGCGGGTGGCATGGGGAAACAGAGCTCGCAGCATGGCGGCGGCTCCAGCGACATGCGGCGCTGCCATGGATGTGCCGTCGGAATACCAGTAGCCCCACACACCGTTGTAACGGGATTGTTGCAACACACCATCGCCATTGCCGTCATTATCTTGATCCTGATTCAGATCCCCTCCTGGAGCGCTGACGCTTAGTGCTGTGCCCTGGTTTGAGTAAGATGCCCGCTCCAGATTGGTAAGGACCGCTGCCACTGCTACGGCGTCGGGATGATTTGCAGGAGTGCCTACAGTCGAATCGCCCCAGTTTCCTGCAGCGGCTGCAATAAAAATGTCCTCGTTTGCTGCTGCAGCAATGGCATCGTTAACAATGGGAAAGGAGCAGTTTGGCCAAATCTGACCGTTGCAGCGTCCTGCCAATGATAAGTTGATTACATCGGCGTCGTGCGTTCTTGCCCAATCGATGCCTTTGGCAATGGTCGAAGTGCTCCCGTTTCCACGATTATCTAACGCCTTGATTGGCATCAGGCTTGCTTCAAATGCAAGGCCTGCGACGCCGAGTTCGTTATTGGTGCATTGCGCGACAGTGCCAGCAACGTGCGTGCCGTGTCCAAAATCATCATCTGCGACGCCAGGACCTGTTTGATCGGTGATGGCGTTGTATTCGTGAACAAAGGTGCGGCAGGCCAGGTCCGTGCCTTTGGCGACACCAGAATCAACGATGGCGACAATGACGCCTTCGCCTTGTGAGCTTTCCCATGCTGCGGGCGCCTGAATGGCCGGGAAATGCCATTGGTTGGGATAAAGCGGATCGTTGGGGCTGAAGTCAAGACGGTCGGGGTTGCGATTTTCTGAAGCGGCGTTTTGTGGTTGGATCCGCCATGGACCAATGCCAACTACGTAATCAGGCTGCACCATGACAACCTGCGTTGAGGTCGACAATCGGTCCATCGCAATTTTCACATTTTCATGCGATTTCACCGGAGCTTGGTACCAATCTCCAAAGATATGTTCGTATCCGTTTGCTTTGCTTGAAGCTTCGCTTGTACCAGCTAATTTGATCAACACGTGGTCTGTGGCGTGGGGGTAAGAGAGTGATGGCTCGAGGCCAGTCCCCCCTGACGAAGCTGTGGATTCTGCAATATCTGTCTGAGCGAAGCCGATAATCATCAAGGCTGCCAAACCTAACGCTGCGATGAAAATCTTGGCATGGTGTAACATACAAAATACTCCAAAATGAGGGTTGTCGATAAGCGTACACCATTGGCACGAAGAGTTCAAATGTGGTTAGTCTAAATTGGTTTCTGTAGATTAGCGGGTAGGTAAGCCATAGGGGTGTCAAGTACGTTTCAATCCGCATTATGGCTGGGGAGAAGAAGAGCCCGCCACCTTTCGGGAAATCGGTGAGGGGTTAGGGATGAGCAAGCAACGGGCGCATCAATTGCACGAGGAAGCGATTCTACGTTTGCGGCAGCCGGTGCTGAGGAATGGGTTGCGGAGCTTATGCGAGCGACACTATGTGAGCGACTGAGGCCACAGCGGCTGAGACCGTACTCTGGCTACAGCAACGGGGAGGTCGACAGTTATGAGAAAATCACAGACACCGGCTCAAACCCGCAACCAGGATGCGGAATTCGTGGTCACTCGAAACGCCACCTTCCCCGAAGAAACGCTATCGTTCCTGCTGCACGTATCCCGGCTACCAGAGTCTGAACATCGGCGACATGGGAAACCTTGCCTTTGCTTGAACTCCTCCTGCATCTGGTGGATTTCAGCGATCAGCGCCCTGTCTTGGCGCAACAATTGGGTTGGCGGAACGCCAGAGAGAGGCGCCCTTCGACTCTGTTCCCCTCTTTCTCTTGCTGGACTGGCAACTGAGCAACCGCTGGAATCGAGCGGAAACACTGCGGAAACTGGCGGAGCCTCGCAATGCTGATTTGGCTCGTCTTTTTGTTTTTCGGCCTGGGCTCGTATCCCACGGAGGGGGGGATGCGCTACTTCCTCACCAGCCTGGGCTAGAACTCTCCCTGCCCTGTCAACATCAGGTTAGAATGGGGTCTTTCGGCATTTTGATGATCTTTCTCCAATCGAGCCGCCTCACCGCAGAATACGCCAACCAAAGACGAAATCTGTGCCCCTGATGAGGCAAAATAGTGGTCTTGGCCGTATTGGCTTGGGACGTCCGCTAAAAGATCATCAAAATGCCGAAAGAGCCGTAAAGTTGCCTGATTTCGCTCTCTGTACTTCTCTTTTCAGCTGTTAACATGCAAGGCATCTACATCTCGCCTAACTCAACTTGCTTTGACTCCAAATCTGCTACTCTAAACTCAAGGTTTAAGTATTGTTAAAAAAAATGAATAAGGGTTGACAAATTCAATATTTTTAGTATACTTTATTTACCAATAGGAAACACTTAATGGAAAAAGTAATCAAAGCTGTTGGTCTGCGAACCAAAGAACTTCGACTGCAGCGTGGCATGACGCTCGATGAGGTGGCTGAACACGCTGGGTGTACGCCTGGGTTTTTATCTCAGGTAGAAAGGAATAAGGCAGTGCCATCTATAAGTCTTCTTTATACTCTGGCAGAGGTCCTAGGCACCCAAGTTACTGAGTTCTTTCCCGAAACAATGAAGGCGGCCAAAATTGTTCGGCGCGAAAGTCGACATTCGTTCCACTTTGAAGGTTCGCCAACCCATTACTCGCTACTTACCAGCAAATTTCCCCATTCGGCAATGGATGGCTTTCTATTGACGGTGATTCCGGCGCATAAGGCTCTCCCAACCGATGAAAAACGAGCCCATGAAGGTGAAGAGTTTTACTATATCTTGAAAGGTGTCGTCCGATTCTGGTTGGAGGAGGATCGTTACGATCTCTATCAAGGGGACAGCATCCATTTTAGATCTGCCATTCCCCATCGGCTTGAAAATCTCAGTGAAGAATTGAGCATCATATTTAGTCTCATCAACCCTGCTATTTTCTAGGCTATTTTGCAGACGTTAAGGCAGCGTGATCGTAAATTAACAATCGCCTTCTCCTTTCTACCGCTCTACCGCTTAGCTGAACTTCTATGGCGAAAAATACCCAGAGTGAAAATGCCGAAAATGGCAGCATCGGCCAAAAAATGAAAGACCTGAGAAAGGAACAAAACCTGACTTTGGCTGAAGTCGCAGCAGTGGCCAATGTATCAATTAGCCACCTCTCCCAAATAGAACGGAACAAAACAACCCCTTCTCTGATGTCTGTTGCCAGCATCGCCGAAGCCCTGAATATAAGCGTGCGAGAACTTTTCGAATCACCCGATCCGCAGGTTTATCTTCAGCGCACGAATTACCGAGTCTCTGTTGAAGCCGAATCACAGCTACTCCATGCAACAACGTTGACCGCAGGAACTGGTTCATGGCAGCTACAGGTCACACGACTCGTCCTTCAGCCAGGGTTTAGGGGTTTAGAACTACCCGAGTTTACGGGCGAAGCCCTGGGATTTGTGCTCGACGGCGTATTAGGCATCGAATTGGACGATGAGATCTATGAATTGCAAACAGGAGACAGTATTCATTTCGATGCTTCGGTTAGAACGACTATCAACTGCCAGGGTGAGCATCCATGCATCATTCTTTGGTGCAGCTCGCCACCACTCCTGATTTCATCTTTGGACACACTGTAGACAACCCACACATACGCTGGAGATCGCAAAGGAGGTGCATCGCAGATAATCAATTCTCACGTCTACTTCAAAATCACCTAACAATCGTTCAACCCACTCTCTCCTGTGAGGAGGTGAAGAGATGAAATCCTCAACAAAACATTTTGTGTTGATCACCCTTCTTCTGGTAAGCGCCCTTTTGGTTGGCGCTTGTACTGGCGCTGCAACACCCGCACCATCGGCCCCGGCGGAACAAGCACCTGCTGCTGAAGAGCCTGTTAAGGAAGCCCCAGCAGAAGAAGCTGCGCCAGAATCAGGGCCATCAGTACTTAGAGTAACTTTCTCCTGGCCAACCTTCATTGATCCGGCTGTAGGCAACGACTTTTCCAGTTCGGCGTCACTTGTCAATTTGTACGACACCCTGATTTTCCCTAATGCTGAAGGCGGTGTCGATCCATGGCTGGCAGAGTCATGGGAAGTCTCTGAAGATGGCAAAACCTACACATTTAAGCTGCGCGAAGGTGTGACTTTCCACGACGGCAGCGAAGTGACTGCAAGTGATGTCGTGTACAGC
The DNA here is from genome assembly GCA_963700615.1 of uncultured Chloroflexia bacterium. GTDB lineage: Bacteria > Chloroflexota > Anaerolineae > J102 > J102 > DUEF01. The sequence continues at coordinate 181,874 of CAVOYG010000012.1, forward strand.
TTCGACCGGCAAACAGGTATTGGCGAAGGTTTTGCTTACATGCTCGCTGATGCCGAGAGCGCCACTGCTATCGACGACTACACCGTCGAATTCAAGCTCGGTGAACCGAGCGGCCTCTTCCTACCCAGCTTGCTTCGTCTGTACGTAGCCAACGAAGACCTCGTCAAGGCCAATACAGCAGCAGAAGGCCCCTACGGCGAAAATGGCGACTATGGCAAAGATTGGCTCCTCACCCATGACGCTGGTTCCGGTCCCTACACCGTCAAGGAATTCCCGTTGGAAGAATTCCTGCTCATGGAGAAGAACGAAGACTGGTGGGGTGAGTTCGCGGCTAATGCACCTGATGAGATTCGCTTTATTGGTACAACCGAGGGCGTGACGATTCGCACACTCATGGCCAATCAAGAGCTTGAAATCTCTGATCAGTGGCAGACTGTTCAGGCCCTGGAAGCGCTCGATGGCATCGATGGCGTCGATATCGCTGCCATTCCCACCATGAGCGAATTCTATTACATGATCAATACCAAGATCGCTCCTACAGACGACGTACACTGCCGCCGAGCCATGGCTTATGCCTTTGATTACGACACCGCAGTCTCATTGGAATGGCCGGGAACGCAACAATCTCAAGGGACCTGTCCCCTCAAGTTTGGGTGGTCACAATCCTGACGTCTTCGTATTCTCCCGCGACCTCGATAAGGCCAAGGAAGAACTGGCCCAATGTGCGTATGCCGATGATCTAGCGAATAACCCGATCGAGATCCATTGGGTATCTGAGGTGCCGGACGAAGAGAAATTCGCCTTGCTGTTCCAGTCCAACATGGCTGAAATCGGTATGGATGTCAAAGTTGTATCGTCACCCTGGTTGAGCGCCGTTGAAAACACCAGCGCCTTGGAAACCAGTCCGCATATCGTCACCATCTATGTATCGGCAGACTTGCCGGAAGCCGGAACCATGTTGTTCCAACGCTACCACTCGAGTACGGCCAACCAATGGCTGCAAAATGAGTGGCTGCTGGATGAAGATTTTGACGCCCGGATCGAGGACGCCCTGGCAACCGCCGATCAGGAAGAGCGCTTCGCCAAGTACCGTGACTTGCAGGACTTCATCGCTGAGCTTGCTCCCTCACTTTTCCTCTACGATCAGGTTGAGAAACATGGTTACCAGGACTACGTAGATTGGCCGGCAATGCGAGGCGAGATGAGCCCTGTCATGGGATACTACTTCTTCGGACCGCAAATCCAAGTGAATCCTCAGTAGCATGTTCGAAACAAACTGACTTCACTGAGTGGGAGCCTCGACCAGGGTGATCCTGGCGGAGGCTCCCACTCTCTTATCGTTTCAGCACCTCCTTTTGCAACTGGCCAAGTGACATGCAGACACTCTCTTTCCTCGTTCGTCGCAGTTTTCATGCCATATTTGTATTGTTGGGCTTATCCATGGTCATTTTTGTGATCGCTCGAATCATGCCTGGGGATCCGGCCAGGGTAGCGGTCGGCGCTCGCGCACCTGAATGGGTGGTGGAAAACCTGCGAGAACAGATGCACCTCAATGACTCGTTACCGGTTCAATACTTTTATTGGCTGACGGATGCGCTCCAGGGTGATTTTGGCATCTCCTTGGTCACACGTCGAAGTGTGGCTCAAGATATCGCCGAGTTTTTCCCGGCTTCTTTAGAACTCGCCTTATTCGCTTTGATGATCAGCGCTACTTTGGGGATCACCCTGGGCACGCTGTCGGCCAGGCACAAAGATAAATTGATCGATAATCTGGTGCGTGTGATCTCGTACTTAGGTGTTGTCACTCCCTCCTTTGTTTTTGCTATTCTGTTCCTGTTGTTGTTCGGCTACGTACTGGGATGGTTTCCAACCATCGGCAGGCTCAGCGCAGACGTGCAGCGGCCGCCGACAGTAACCGGTTTTATGACTGTCGACAGCCTGCTGGCGGGTGATCTCACAGCATTTTTTGATTCCATCCACCATTTAGTCCTCCCGGCTTTAGCATTAGCAATGGGATCGATGGCACAAGAGGCGCGTATCACCCGAGCCAGCATGTCAGAGAATCTGTCCAAAGACTATATCGCATCCAGCCGCGCCTTTGGCGTACCCGAAGGCAAAGTCATGGGGCGATTCTTGCTTAAACCCTCCCTGATCGCGACCATTTCTATCATCGGGCTCGATTTCGCAGGAGGTCTTGCCAATGCCTTTTTGGTGGAGTTAATCTTCGTCTGGCCAGGATTATCTCGCTACGGTATGAACGCCATTCTGCGCAAAGATCTAAACGCTATTTCAGCAGTCATCCTTGTGCTGGGCATCGTGTTCATAATGGTGAATATCCTCGTAGATCTTTTTGTGGGCAAACTTGATCCCCGGATTGGGTTACGTTCTGCGAGGAGTGATTGACAATGGCACAACAAGCGGTTGATTGGGATGCCTCTCTGATCACGACGGAAGAACTGCGGCAGATGCGTCGGCAAACCCGGCGCGAAAATATCGGGCGATCCTGGTACAAGTTCTCGCGAAATCCCCTATCGGTAATTGGCGCTGTCACGATCCTCTTTGTTTTAACCCTCGCTGTTTTTGCGCCGTTTATCGCACCGTACCCTGACCATGCGACCAAACCATTCACTGATTTCGCCAATGCCAGCCAGCCCCCAAGCGCTGAGCATTGGTTCGGCACGGATGAAATCGGTCGTGATGTCTTAAGCCGTACCATTTTTGGTTTTCGATTTTCACTGACAATTGGTTTTATCGTCCTGATGTTGGTTGTGCCTGTGGGCGTCCTACTCGGCCTTATCGCCGGATATCGCCAGGGAACTCGTACCGATACGGTGATTATGCGCATTACCGATATTTTTTTGGCGGTGCCACCGCTCATCCTGGCGTTGGCCATCGCTTCTGTTCTGGAACCAAATCTGATAACTTCTATGATAGCCGTGTCCCTTATGTGGTGGCCCTGGTATACCCGCCTGGTTTATGGGCAGGCGACGGCGCTGCGCAATGAGTTTTACGTCAGTTCAGCCGAGGTTACAGGCGCGAGCACTTCACACATCCTCTTTCGAGAGATCCTGCCCAATTCTCTCTCACCCATCTTTACGAAAATCAGTCTGGACATGGGTTGGGTGATCATCATCGGCGCTTCACTTAGTTTTGTCGGTCTGGGTGTGCAGCCTCCTAAGCCAGGTTTGGGTACAATGGTGGCCAGTGGCGCCAAGTATCTGCCGGATCAATGGTGGATTTCACTCTTCCCGGCGCTTGCTATCGTTGTGCTGGTGCTGGGATTCAACCTGTTGGGCGATGGGCTGCGTGACCTCTTCGCCGCTGAGGAGAATTGATATGTCTGATGCATATCTGCTGAAGATCAATGATTTGCAGGTTGAGTTCAAAGTATATGGTGGGGTACTAAAAGTCCTGGATGGTGTGAACTTTTCGGTGAAGGCCGGTGAAAAAGTAGGTCTGGTGGGTGAAACTGGCTGTGGAAAAACGACATCTATGAAGGCCGCATTACGAATTCTACCTATGCCGCCAGCCCGTATTACAGGTGGTGAGGTGAGCTTTAAGGGGCAAGATGTCCTTAAACTGAAAGATAATGCGATGCGGGCAATACGGGGCCGGGGTATCTCGATGATCTTCCAGGATCCTACTGCTGCGCTTAATCCGGTTTTTACGGTTTGGGACCAACTCGAACCTGTGATCCGACACGCATCTCCCGAGAACAAGAAACTGTCGAAACAGGAAATCAGGAATAAGGCCATTGTCGCGCTTCAAGAGGTTTCTCTCGCAGACCCGGAACGTATCCTGAACACCTACCCTGTTCAATTGAGCGGTGGAATGCGGCAGCGAGTTTGCATAGGTATGGCGCTTTCCACAAACCCGGAGCTTCTCATCGCCGATGAACCAGGCACATCGCTGGATGTAACCATTCAGGATCAGGTTCTGCGCCTGCTGCAAGATCTGGTCGAACGGAAAGGCAGCTCGGTTATCCTTATCACCCATACGTTGGGTATCGTCAGACAAATGTGTGATCGGGTCTATGTGATGTATGCTGGGAATATGGTGGAAGAGGCTCCCACACAAAGACTTTTTGCCAATCCTCTGCATCCTTATACACAAGGGCTGATGGATGCGGTGCCTAAACTCAGTGGTGGAGGCATTGCGATGGGTATCCCCGGACGCATACCCAGCTATCTTGACCCTCCACCCGGCTGCCGATTTCATCCGCGCTGCTCCAGAGTCATGGACATCTGTAAACATCAGAAGCCCAAATTCTATGAAGTTGAGCAAGGGCATAATGTGGCCTGTTTTCTTTATGAACCGGCAGCAAGATCGCAGCAAAAAGAGTCGACAATCACATGAGCCCTGATACTATGCAAACAGATGGCATCCTCACAGTCGAAGACTTGAAAAAACATTTCGTCATTGGGCAAAAAGGTACGATCAATCGGGAACCTATTACCGTTAAGGCGGTGGATGGCGTCTCCTTCACAATCAGACAGGGTGAGACATTTGGTCTGGTTGGAGAATCAGGGTCGGGTAAAAGCACTGTCGCTTACATCACGGTGGGTATGTATCAACCCACGTCTGGTCATATTTACCTGCGGGAGGAAGACCTGACCGCCGATGGCGCCAAGCGTTCGCTACGTCACAAAAAAGAAATACAGATTGTTTTTCAGGATCCAGGCTCATCACTCAACCCTAGACAGACCATTAAGTCCATTCTGGAACTTCCCCTCAAGATTCACCAACCGGATAAAGACCGTACCCGTGAAGTTCTGCGACTGCTGCACGAAGTTGATCTTCCCCCCGACTATATGCACAAATATCCTCGCCAGCTAAGTGGCGGCGAGAAACAAATCATTGCGATAGCTCGCGCACTGGCATCTGACCCCGTACTAATCGTTCTGGACGAGCCAACTTCCGCCTTGGATGTATCAGTACAGGGAAAAGTAATCAATTTGCTTATCCGTCTGCAGCAGGAACTGAATCTCTCTTATCTGTTCATAACCCACGATCTCAGCCTGATGCGAAATGTCGCATCACGAGTCGCCATCATGTACCTGGGCAAGATATGCGAGGTAGCTGATGCGGCAACCTTTTTTCAGAATCCCCAACATCCTTACACCCAGATGCTTCTATCTGCAATTCCTGTTATTTCTGACGAAGAAGAGCAGTTGAAGCCAACGAAAATTCAGCCCACAGGCGAAATCCCCAGTCCGGTAAATATCCCGCCGGGCTGCAGCTTCCACCAACGCTGTCCCTATATGATGGAAATCTGCAGCAAAATAGATCCGGTTATGGTGGAAACAGAGGCTGAGCATATAGTCCGCTGCCATCTTTTTGAACAACCCGCAACACCACCGGCGACTGAAGCCACCAGCTAAAGAACGGCACAGAAAAACACGAATTGATCGCCTGGGCGATCTCATCAACAAACAACCTCCACCATGCGAATTGCAAGCGACATTGGCGGCACATTCACGGACCTGGTCTTTCTGGATGAAAGGACGGGTGAAGTGGGCCTCACAAAGGCACCCACTACATCGGTTAATTTTGCCGAGGGTGTGGTTAATACGTTACGCAAAGCTCAGGTCGACACTGGCGAAGCCAGTTTCTTTGTACATGGCTCCACCGTCGTCATCAACGCCTTGACCGAGCGCAAAGGGGCGAAGACTGCCCTGATTACGACATATGGCTTTCGCGATGTGTTGGAAATCGGACGTGCCAACCGGCCCGATTTGTACAACTTGTACTACATCAAGCCCAAGCCATTTGTTCCCCGCTATTTGCGCCTGGAAGTCCGGGGGCGCATGAATTTCAAGGGAGAAGAACTGGAGCCGCTGAGCGAGGCAGATGTGGTTCAAGCCATTGAATTTTGTCATAATGAAGGTGTGGAAGCGATTGCTGTATGCTTGTTGCATTCCTATGCAAACGCTGCTCACGAAGCGCGATGTGCGGAACTTATCCGCCAACTGGCGCCCGATATACCGGTCACGGCCTCGCACAAGTTGACGCAAGAGTGGCGGGAGTATGAACGCACCAACACGGCAGTGCTCAACAGCTTCGTCCAGCCCACTGTTCAGGAATATCTGACCAGCCTGGAAAACCAACTCGCCGGATTGGGTATGGGACACGTGTACCACATCATGCAGTCCAATGGCGGGACTGCTTCCTTTGATCGTGGTAAACAAGCGCCAATCTACGCCGTCGAATCAGGTCCCGTTGCTGGCGTTATCGGTGCGGCCAAATTGGGCGAACTCATCGGCGAACCCAATATCATTTCCTTCGATGTTGGTGGCACCACGGCCAAGACCTCTTTGGTCAAAGCGGGTAAGCCTCGCATCACGACCAAATACAAGATCGGCTGGCGGCGTGATTTTGCCGGCTACCCCATCCTTGCACCGACGATCGACATCGTGGAAATCGGTGCGGGCGGAGGATCCATCGCCTGGGTAGACGATGCCGGAGCGTTGCATATAGGACCAACAAGCGCAGGAGCTGACCCCGGCCCTGCCTGCTATGGCAAAGGTGGCGATCAGCCCACGGTCACCGATGCCAATGTAATGGCCGGACGCATCAATCCCGACTACTTTTTAGGCGGTGAGATTGAATTGGATCTGGACAATATGCGCAAGGCGCTGCAACCCATTGCCGATCACTTCGAGTGCAGCCTAGAAGAAGCGGCCATCGGCATCATCCGCATGGCAGACGCCAGCATGATCAACGCCATCAAACTGGTCTCTGTACGGCGAGGTCATGACCCTCGTGATTTCGTACTTGTCGCTTTTGGCGGCGGCGGGGCGATGCACGCTGCGGCGCTGGCACGGGAGCTGAGGGTGAACAAGGTCATCATTCCCACCGAGCCGGGCGTTTTCTCGGCCTGGGGCATGTTGATGACCGACTTGCGCCAGGACCTGATCCGGACCTCGATTCGCCGCACCGATCAAATGGAACCGGTTGAGTTATCAACACTATTCGGAGAAATGGAGACTCAGGCGGGGCGTGATTTGCGGGCACAGGGAATTGCCGGTTCAGACATCTATTTCCAACGCTTTGCAGATATGCGCTACAAAGGACAGGAGCATACCGTAAAAGCGAGCATTCCCAATGGAGAGGTTACGGCCACTCAATTACGTGAAATAGACGAGCAGTTCCATCTGCTGCACGAGCAGGCATACGCCTTTCACCTTGACGCACCTATCGAACTGGTCAACTATCACCTGACGGCATTCGGTGCTGTCGAGAAAGCGGAGATGCGTAAGGTGAGCGCTGGGGGAAGCCTGGAGGCAGCGTACAAGGGTGAACGCCAGGTGCATTTCGATGAATACGGACGCCTCAAAACACCGATTTATGAACGAGATCGACTGCCCTTGGAGACTTCCATCCCCGGCCCCTTGGTGATCGAAGAACCAACCTCGACCACTGTCGTGTTCCCTGATCAATGTGTGCACCGAGATGAATATGGTTTCTTGCACATCGAGCAGACTCATCTGGAGGAATCTAGTGAACCGCACGCTTGAGTTTAATCAGTACGGTGATCCTGAAGAAGTGCTCCAGATCAATACACACCCTCTACAAGAGCCAGGGCCAGGTGAAGTCCGTATCGATGTGAAAGCTTTTGCCCTGAATCGCGCAGATCTGCTATTTATCCACGGCGAGCACTACTCGATACCTAGATTTCCCTCGCGCTTGGGTGATGAATGCTGCGGCGTCATCGATGCCATTGGCGACGGTGTATCGGGCTTTGAAATCGGTGACAGGGTTAGCACGATCCCCTTCCACACCGATAGATACAAGACTCATGGTGAATTCACGATCACTTTGGGGCAGTACGTGGCGCATATCCCGGAGAATCTGAACTTTGTAGAAGGAACCTCCATTTGGATGCAATACCTGACCGCCTATTTCCCCCTGGTGGAAATCTGCAATATCACCACTGGTGACAACGTTGTGCTTGCTGCGGCTAGCAGCAGCGCCGCCTTAGGTTGTATGCAGATGGCGAAAATACTGGGGGCGACAACCATTGGCTCCACCCGAACATCCGCAAAAAAAGAGGGTCTCTTGAATTTGGGCTACGACCATGTCGTCGCTTTTCATGAGGAGCAATTGGGACAGCGCATTATGGAACTCAGCGCGGGGCAAGGCGCCAGGATGATTTATGATCCAGTAGGCGGTGTCTTTTCCCGTGAATATAATGACGGCTTGGCTCGCAACGCCACCATCATTTGGTATGGCATGCTCTCGTCATTGAACATGGAGGTCGACATTCTGCCGATGGTGCGCACCGCCTCGATCCTGCACCCGTATTCCATGTACAACCATGTTGTTCTTCCCGATCAACTAGAGCGCGGAAAGAAATTCATCTATAAAAAATTGGAGTCAGGAGAGTTGAAACCGGTCATTGACCGTGTATTTCCTTTCGAAAATGCTGTCGATGCCTACAAGTATATGGAATCGAACACCCAGCTCGGCAAAATCGTGGTGACGATATCATGAGTATCGATCCTTTCACTCTGGAAATCATCCGGGAGCAGTTGATCGCTGCTGCTGAGGAAAGCTTCATCGCCCTGGGCCGCAGCAGCCAGAGCCCCATCATTTATGAGGTTCTTGACTACGCCTGTGCCATCACCGATCACACTGGGGACATCATTGCTCAGGCCAACGGCGTGCCCGGTTTCCTGGGCACGCTGACCTTTGCTGTCAAAGCCATTCTGGAGAAATTCCCGGTTGACTCTATCGTTCCGGGCGATGTTTTCATGAATAACGATCCATACCGTGGCGGCGGCAACCATCTTTCGGATGTGGCCCTGATCTCTCCGATTTTCTATCGAAGATACCCTGGTGGCTTTTGCTGTGAACAAAGCCCACTGGACAGAGGTCGGCGGCATGGCGGCGGGCAGTTGGACCACCGATAGCACCGAAATCTACCAGGAAGGGCTGCAGTTCCCGGCCATCCGCATTTACCAGGGCGGGAATATCATCCAGAGCCTGGTAGACCTGATCGCCGCCAACGTACGTACGCCCGAAGCCACGCTGGGCGATATGTTTGCCGGGATCGCCTCCTTGCGGCGGGCTGAAAAACGGGTGCTCGAGATCTGCGAGCAGTACGGATTGATGGCTGTGCAGGAAAGTATTCGCACATGCCTTGATCAAGGCGAGATCACTGGCGCGCCGATCCCTGGAGACATTGCCCAAGGGCGAATTCTTCGCCGATGCCTGGATGGATGACGATGGTCTCAGTGATACGCCGGTTTATGTCTGCGTCAAAGTCACTATCTCCCACGATAAGTTTGTAGCCGATTTCAGCTGGCTCGTCTCCGCAGGTGCCTGGTCCTATCAATTGCACCCGCACCCGGCTTCAGTCCGCTTGCCGTACCATTTTCAAGGCTGTTGCCGATCCCTCCACGCCCGTCAACGATGGCTGGTTCCGGCCGGTGGAGATCATCTGTCCCAGACGGCACGGTCTTCACCGCCCAGCGCCCGGCTCCGGTGTCCACCTATTGGGAAACAGGCGCTTATGCCGTGGATTTGCTCTGGCAGGCGCTTTTCCCAGTACTCCCCGACCGGCTCACAGCCGGACACCATCTCAGTGTGTGCGGCACGCTGATCGCCGGGTTCAACGAGGCGGGGGAGCGGTTTATCCTGGTCGAACCTCAGGCTGGCGGGTGGGGTGCAGGCGCTAACAAAGATGGCGAAAATGGCCTGGTGCCGGTGGGTGACGGCGAAACCTATGTCATCCCCGTCGAAGTGTGTGAAACCCGATATCCCCTACTGGTCGATCAGTATGCCTTCAACCAAACCGCTGCCGGACATGGTCGTTATCGGGGCGGTTTGGGTTTGATCCGGGATTATCGATTGCTGGCGGATGAAGCACTTTTGACCACCACTTTTGGTCGCCACAAATATCCGCCTTGGGGTGCAAATGGCGGCGGCGATGGCTCCCCAAATGGCGTCGAGGTGTTCGTTAGCGGGCAAGTCGAACCTGTGCTCTGGCGCGGCAAGATCGCCCGCCATGTGCTCAAGCGTGGCGATGTCGCCCGCATGGTTACTGGCGTTGGTGGCGGATACGGTGATCCACATGACCGCCCGGAAGCCGAAATACTCGAGGACCTCAAAAATGGTTACATCTCGTGGGAAACGGCTGTCGAAATCTACGGCCTTTCACCACAAACTGATCATTGATTTATCGTATTGAGCATCTCGAATTCCGTCAGTCGAGATCACATTTTCCACGTATTTACGACCTGCGGTCGTCCAAACCACATGAGGAGACCATGAATCCTATCAAAGTAATGTTCCTTAGCCCAGTTGCCAGCGACGAATATGACCAACTCATGGCTGATACCCTTGCAGCGTACAAATATCCCAATACGGAAGCGCATGTGACATGTTTGAACTCAGCTTTAGGGCCGATCACCAACCTGGAATACCGCACTTACGAAGCGATTGTCACCGGTGACATCATCCGGGCTACGCACCAGGCCGCCCAGGAGGGCTTTGACGCCCTGGTAATCGGTTGCTTCTACGACACGGGTCTGCACGACGCTCGAGAGATATCAGGAGATATGCTCGTCGTTGCGCCTTGCCATGCTTCGATAGAGGTCGCCCTAACCCTGGCTAACAACTTCTCCATCATTGTCGGTCAGCGCAAATGGGTCAACCAGATGCAAAATACCGTACATGAATATGGCTATGGCGAAAAACTCATGTCGTTTCGTCACGTAGGCATGAACGTGGTCGAGTTCCAACAAGATCATGAATGTACCCGCGACAGGCTCATCGCCGCCGGGCGGCAGGCGGTTGAACAAGATTATGCAGAATCGTTGATACTGGGATGCACCCTTGAAACCGGTTTCTACCAGGAGTTGGAGTCTGTGCTAGGCGTACCGGTCATCGACCCCTCCATCGCCGCCTTCAAAGCGGCTGAACATGCTGCGCTTGCTGAAGCAGAGTTGCGGATGGAAACCCAGTCGCAGATGGGGCAGTGAAGCGCCTCCGGCTCAAGAACTTGCCGAGTTCGGTATCTTTAGCCAACCTTATGAGTTTGGCAACAGAATTGTCGTACCCGCAGCATAAGTAGAAATAATCCACTGAAGATGAGCATCGCTGAAAACAAGTAGACGTTCGACAAAAAAATCCATTTCCATTCAAAATTGTCAGGAGGAAACATCGTGACAAGAGTAGCGACTGATATCGGTGGCACCTTCACCGACCTCGTCAGTGTAGAAGCAGACGGCACGGTGAGTACCGCCAAAAGCCATAGTACGCCGCATCAGTTCGAACAGGGCGTGATGGATGTGATTGCAGCCGCGCAGCTCACCCCAAGTCAATTCATCTCCTTTGTGCACGGCACCACCATCGTCATCAATGCCATCACCGAAAGAAAGGGCGCTAAAACGGCTTTGATCACCAGTGAAGGTTTTCGCGATGTGCTCGAAATCGGACGTGGCAACCGGCCCGACTATTTCAATCTCGAATATGAAAAACCAAAACCCTTTGTGGATCGCTATCTGCGTCGTGAAGTGCCAGGTCGCATCAACTACAAAGGCGTTGAGAACAAGCCCCTCGATTTGTCCGGCTTGCCAGCCATGCTGGATGATTTCCGGGCTGAAGGGGTAGAGGCCGTCGCTGTGTGCTTGCTTAACTCGTACGCCAATTCAACACACGAGGAAGCGGCCATTGAGCAGATCAAAACCTGGTGGCCAGAGGTGTCAGCGGTGGCTTCTTATCAGATCACACGGGAATGGCGGGAGTATGAACGCACCAGCACCGCCGTGCTCTCCGCGTATGTACAGCCTATCGCCCATCGTTATCTTGATGATTTGACCGGACGGCTGGCGCAAGCCGGCATGACTTGCACGCCTTACATCATGCAATCCAACTGCGGCATCGACACCATCAAGAACGCACGCGAGATCCCCATCACGATGGTCGAATCTGGCCCAGCCAGCGGTGTTTGGGGGGCGGCGATCTTGGGCAGGTTGATCGGCGAGACAGAGGTGATCGCCCTCGATATCGGCGGCACCACGGCCAAGTGCGGGCTGATCACCGGCGGCGAGGTCAAGCTGAACACCAACTACACGGTCGAAAAGACCGAAGTGTCGGCCGGCTATCCGGCAATGGTGCCGGTGGTCGATCTGGTCGAGATCGGCCAGGGCGGTGGGTCTATCGCCTGGATCGATGAATTCCAACGCATGCATGTGGGACCGCAAAGTGCCGGGGCGGATCCGGGTCCGGTTTCCTACGACAGCGGCGGAACGGAAGCCACAACAACCGATGCCAACCTGGCGCTGGGTTGCATCAATCCGAACTACTTCTGCGGTGGTACTTTAACGGCAAACATGGATGCCGTGAACACAGCGCTGGACACGCTGGCGACTACTTTGAACATCAATCGTCAGGAAGCGGCGCGTGGCATTGTACGGCTTGCCAACAACAATATGGTCAATGCCATCAAGTTGATTTCCGTCAATCGGGGGCATGACCCCGAGACTTCACACTCATTGCCTTTGGTGGCGGTGGTGGCATGCATGCCTGCGCCCTGGCTACCGAACTGGGCATCAAGAAGGTGGTCATCCCCAATCTGTCCGGTGTATTTTCGGCCTGGGGCATGCTATTGAGCGACCTGCGTCGTGATTACTTGCTCACCAAGATCGTAGACTTGTCGGAGGAGGACGCAGCCCAGCAGCTGGCCGATACGTATACCGCCTTGGAGGAACAGGCCTGTCAGGAATATGAAGCGGAAAACATTGACCGATCCAGGGTAAGTTTTTTGCGCTATGGCCGATTCCGCTACCAAAATCAGGAGCATTCCACCGAGGTCGAGTTGCCTGAGGGTCCCATCAGTGTTGAACTGATGGATGAGATTCGGGAACAGTTTTCAGGTCAACTACGAGCGTGAATACACCTATCGCCTGGATGCACCGGTCGAGCTCGTGACTTACCATCTGATCGCCATGGCTGAGGTCGATAAACTCGAGCCACACAAGCTGCCTGCAGGTGGTGGCAAGATCGAAGATGCCATCAAGGGCACAAGAGATGTAGATTACCTTGAAGCTGGCATCCACGAGGCCACTATCTACAATGGTGATATCCTGGCCCCAGGCATGGGTTTTGTGGGGCCTGCCGTCATTGAAGAGGCTGAAGCCACGGTCGTAGTCCCGCCTGGCATGCCCTGCGAAGTCGATGCGTATGGCAACTACCAGATCCTAACAGCCCCGCAAGGAGAATAATGCAAAATGAGCAACCAATACGATCCGATCACCCTGGAAATCATCCAGAACTCCCTGCAGGCGGCAGCTGACGAGATGTTTGCAGCCATGCGCCGCACTGCCATGAGCGCTATCATCTACGAGGTGCTGGATATGGGAACCGGCATCACCGACAAGCATGGCGAGCTGGCCGGTTCTGGCGCCGGCATCCCCGCCTTTGTCGGCGTACTTGACAAGACCGTCAAGCAGATCATGAGCAAGTTCGACCAGCCGGGCGAAATCGAGCCTGGCGATGTCTTCATCACCAACGATCCCTACAACGGCGGCGTTACCCATTTGAACGACATGGTACTGACCATGCCTGTCTTTGTCGACGATGAAATTGTGGCCTGGACAGCCAATATCGCTCACTGGAATGACGTTGGTGGCATGGTTCCGGGCAGTATGTCGACCGATGCAACCGAGATATTCCAGGAAGGAATGATTTATCCCGGCGTCAAGCTGATTTCTCGGGGCGAACCCATCCGGTCGGTGTTCGATATCCTCACCTCAAACTGCCGCATGCCTGACTTCCTGATTGGTGATTTGTGGGCGGGCGTTGCATCCGTGCGTGTTGGCGAGCGTCGCGTGCTCGAAATCGTGAACAAGTATGGCAAGGATGTCTTCCTGCACGCTGTGGAACAATATATGGAGTATGGCGAGCAGGTGAGTCTCAATGCCCTAAAACAGTTACCCAATGGCGTTTATTCGCTGGAAGAGGAGCAAGACAGCGGCGAGTTATACAAAGTCACGGTCGAGATCACAGATGACGAGTTCATCGTCGACCTGCGCGACAACCCCGACCAGGACCCTGGCCCCTTTAATATGAGCGCTGACGACGCCATTGTTGCTGCCCAGATCGCCTTCAAGAATGTCACATCGCCGGAGAGAATCGCCAATGGCGGCACCTTCCGCCCGTTGAAGGTCTTGCTGCGTCATGGAAGTGTGTTCAATCCCAAGTATCCGGCGGCAATGGGTATCTATTACGAGATCAGCATCCGCCTGCACGACTTGATCCTGCGTTGTCTGGCGCAGGCCATGCCCGACCGCTTACCTGCTGGAGGCTTCGCTTCGATCTGTGGCACGCTTTTTGGCGGCATTCACCCAGATACCGGTCGTCCTTATGCTGTGATCGAACCGGAAATAGGGGGTTGGGGCGGTTCTCCGATATCAGATGGCCGGCCGGGACAGTTCTCGGCTTTTCACGGAGAGACCTACAATTGTCCGGCCGAGATTGCCGAAGCCCGATATGGCGTGACAGTGGATTATCTTAGCTTCCACGATGACGAAGGCGGGGCTGGTTTGCATCGTGGTGGCAAAGGCGTCCGTATCGATTACCGCATCCGTTCCGACAACGCCTGGCTGACCGTGGCCTACACCCGCGATAGAGTGCCCCCCTGGCCCTTGAAGGGGGGGCAGTCCGGTTCGCCCAACCATATCATTATTCGCCGTGCTAACGGCGAGAGAGAACGCTATTCTGTCGTTAGTGGCCTTACACTCAACACGGATGATGTAATTCAGGTGATGACAGGCACGGGTGCAGGTTGGGGCGACCCCATGAAACGAGATCCCGCTCTGGTGAAGGATGACTTGAAGAACGACTATATTACCCTGGAGCAGGCCAATCAGCTCTACGGCCTTGACAGGCGAGAAAGCTGAACGACAAGCAAAAAATGATAAAGGCGTGGTTATGATTGGTGAAGGAGTAGCCGTTATTCGACCAGTTATAACCACGCATATGCCATTCTCAGGAATATGCAGATGAAAGAGCGAATCAATCGTTTACAAGCAGAACTACGCGCCAATGATATCGATTTGGTGGCGGTCGGCCCTACAGCGAATATGCGTTATCTTGCCGGGTATGCCTCGCATCCCGATGAACGTCTGTGCCTGTTGCTGATCACCCAAGACAGCGTAAAGGCTGTCGTTCCGGCATTGAACGCTGAAGATTGGATCGTTCACTCGGATATCCCGCCCATCACCTGGGCCGACAGTGATGGTCCTGAACAGGCCTTGGCATCCGCTTTGTCTGCTACATCCAGGATCCGGCAACTGGCGGTGGATGGGGCGATGCGGGCGGATTTTCTGCTGGCTGTGTTGGGGGCAGCCCGGCCTGATTCGACGATGACAGCG
Organism: uncultured Chloroflexia bacterium; assembly: GCA_963700615.1. Taxonomy (GTDB): domain Bacteria; phylum Chloroflexota; class Anaerolineae; order J102; family J102; genus DUEF01. The sequence continues at coordinate 197,254 of CAVOYG010000012.1, forward strand.
GATGCTTTCATCGCACCGTTGCGTGCACGGAAATCGGTGGAGGAAATTGAGTTGCTTCAGCGCTCAGCCATTCTGGCGGATGAAGCAATGCAGGCAGTCATGGATGCCTGTGTTCCGGGTGTGTCCGAAGCGGAATTGACTTGGGTAGCTGAGACGGCATTCAGACAGGGCGGAGCAGACAAAGTTGATTTCACGCTGATCGCTTCGGGGCCCAACGGCGCTTTTCCCCACCACCACAGCGGACCCCGAAAACTGCAGAAGGGTGATGCGATCATCATCGACATTGGCGCATCACTGAACGACTATAAATCAGACATCACTCGCATGGTCTTTCTTGGCGAACCGTCTGCTGAGTTTCGGTCTACCTATGATGCTGTTAGGGCAGCGAACGAAGCAGGGCGTGCCATCGTGAAGCCAGGTGTGACTGCTCAGGAAGTCGATCGCACGACGCGTGGCACACTGGCCGCTGTGGGGCTGGGTGAGCATTTCATCCATCGCACCGGGCACGGTCTGGGCCTGGAGGTGCACGAACCGCCCTGGATCATGGAAGGGAACGAAATGCTATTGGAAGAGAGCATGGTGTTCAGTGTGGAACCAGGCATCTACCTACCAGGCCAGTACGGTATCCGCGTCGAGGATATTGTGGTCGTCACAGAAACTGGCGTGCGCACGTTAACGGGTAGCAGTCATCAGTTGGTCGTAAAATCATAAAATCATAGGTTTGACTGGAGCATATCTGATGGTGAAATTGACAGTGCTGTACAACCTGCCGCGAGATGCTGATCATGAGGCGTTTATCCGCTGGCGGACGACGGAACACCAGGAGTCAAATATGGCCGTGCCAGGTGTCATCAAGAGCGATTTTTATGTGATTCAGGAGGCCTGGCAACAAGATGGGCGACCGTATCGCTATATGACCGAGGCTTATTTCCCTGATATGGAGACTTTTCGCAGGTCGTTCTTTGACCCGGAGTACCAGGGTGAGCTGGCTGTTGCCCTTGAACGAATTGTCGATCCATTATTCCTGATTTCAGAGGAAGTATTGAGCGAATCGGCATCCGAGGATTGATGCGCTGCTGGTTACCCACGCTTACCTCATAGCCTCGTTCATCTAAGAATCGGGCTAATTCATCGGCATAGCGACTGGTTGCCTCCATAAGGGCATGCGCATCAACTACCATTCGTTTCTTCTTCCATTTCTGAAACTGCCTGAAGCCGCTTCGGTTATAGGGGTAGCCCCGCACCGTGTAAAAGCATCATTCTAAACCATTTGGCGCCTGAAAACGTGCCTAACTGGCATGGTTGTCAGCAATTCCCGGAGTAGAAAAAGTGGTATAATCACGAGACGGGTTATTCCGGCATATTTTGAGGGAGGCACACTTCACCCTAACCAATTTTGATGTAGACAAAACATCGACAAATCGAATCATCCGAACAAAAAATCCCCAGGGCGGGCCAATAATATGGTTCGCCTTCTTCTTTTCCCACGAAAAACGTCGCAAAGATGAACAGAAGATTAAAAAATCGTATTTAATATAGAAAATATATTGACAAAATATAGATTATATGATATTATCCTTTCCAGGTTGATGTTTCAACCCAAACAATTCTAAGCACACCATTTCAACTTCACTGAAAGGAGAAATTACAATGCGTTCCAATCTGATTATTGCACTTGGTATTCTGGTTGCCCTACTCGTGGCTGCCTGCACCCCACCACCTGTTGCGACTGTCCCAACAGACGATTCAGCTACAGTTTCAGAATCACAAGTCGAAGCTAAAGATATCGTGGATACTGCTGTCGCCGCTGGTGACTTCACCACCCTCGTCGCTGCTGTCCAGGCCGCCGGCTCTGGTTGACACACTCAAGGGCGATGGCCCCTTCACCGTCTTCGCTCCCACCGATGACGCTTTCGCCGCTCTGCCCGAAGGCACTGTCGAAGCCCTCCTCGCCGACATCCCCACCCTCACCAACATCCTGCTCTACCATGTCGTCCCCGGCAAAGTGATGGCCGCTGATGTTGTCGGCCTCGATTCCGCCGACACCGCCGCCGGGCTGCCCCTGCCCATCTCCGTTGATGGCGACAAGGTCATGATTGGCAACGCCCAGGTCATTGTCACCGACATCGAAGCCAGCAATGGCGTCATCCACGTTGTCGATGCCGTTATCCTGCCGCCTGCTGACGAAGCCATGGAAGAAGATGACATGATGGCCACAGACATTGTGGACACCGCGTCGCTGCCGGTAGACTTCACCACCCTGGTCGCCTGCTGTCCAGGCCGCCGGTCTGGTTGACACCTTGAAAGGCGATGGCCCCTTCACCGTCTTCGCCCCCACCGATGACGCTTTCGCCGCCCTGCCCGAAGGCACTGTCGAAGCCCTCCTCGCCGACATCCCCACCCTCACCAACATTCTGCTCTACCATGTCGTCCCCGGCAAAGTGATGGCCGCTGATGTGGTCGGCCTTGATTCTGCCGACACCGCCGCCGGGCTGCCCCTGCCCATCTCCGTTGATGGCGACAAAGTCATGATCGGTAACGCCCAGGTCATTGTCACCGACATCGAGGCCAGCAATGGCGTCATCCACGTTGTCGATGCCGTTATTCTGCCGCCTGCTGACGAAGCCATGGAAGAAGATGACGTGATGGCCAAAGACATCGTTGACACCGCTGTCGCCGCTGGTGATTTCACCACCCTCGTCGCTGCTGTCCAGGCCGCCGATCTGGTTGACACACTCAAGGGCGATGGTCCCTTCACCGTCTTCGCCCCCACCGATGACGCTTTCGCCGCCCTGCCCGAAGGCACCGTCGAAGCTCTGCTCGCTGACATCCCCACCCTCACCAACATCCTGCTCTACCATGTCGTCCCCGGCAAAGTGATGGCCGCTGATGTTGTCAGCCTCGATTCTGCCGACACCGCCGCCGGGTTGCCCCTGCCCATCTCCGTTGATGGCGACAACGTCATGGTCGGTAACGCTCAGGTCATCGTCACCGACATCGAAGCCAGCAATGGCGTCATCCATGTTGTCGATGC
>CAVOYG010000013.1:0-419712 GCA_963700615.1 uncultured Chloroflexia bacterium
CACGTACCGCTTCTGCTGGTGGCGGGCCTGATGGGGCTGGTGTTGCCGGGCTTCCGCCAGGAGGCTGCAGAGTGGCGGCGAGCGTTGAATCTGCTCCGCAAAGCACCCTCAGCCCCGGCATTCAGCCAGGAACGCCCTGCCCTCGCCGCCGACCTGGATTCGTTGATCAGAGGTGCGCCAGCGCTGGCCCGGATCAGCGCCGACCAGCGAGAGGCATTGCTTAAACACGGCTGTGTGCTGGAGGCGGAGCCGGGCGCGCTTGTCCTTCGTCAGGGAGAGATTGGGGACGACACCTACTTTGTACTGACAGGGCGTTTGGTGGCCGGGTTCACCGATTCCAGTGGTGTCGATCGCTATCTCTCCACGATGACGGTGGGCGATTTCTTTGGGGAGATTGCCGCGCTCAGCGGGGCTCGGCGCACCGCAAATGTCGTGGTGGAAGATGAAGCCACGCTCTACCACCTTCCCGGCCCCATCATCAGACAATTGATGGATACGCCTGAGTTAAGTCGGTTGTTCCTGTCCAAGATGGGCGAGCGACTTAGCCGCTCGAACGTGGGCGTGTTGCCTAAGATGAGTGGGTATGATCAGGATGCACTGCGGGCGTTGCGCGAAGCGCCGGTGGCGGGGAGTTAAACGGATGATGAATAACGAAATGGACCGTTTCGTAGCCCTAAGAGATATTCGTCTCTCGCTGCTTGTCATTCAGTGGCGAGTGACATGAGCCAGGCTACCGACCTCAAGACATTCTTCAACCTGACGCCGCTGTTCGCCGGGCTGGATGATAGCCTCATTGATGAATTGGTGCGCTCGAGCCGCCTACGCAAGCTGGGCAAGGGGCAGATATTATTCCTGCAATTGGATGATGCCGATCACGTTTTCGTTGTTCGCAAGGGGATGATTCTCATTTCGGTGACGCACGAAGATGGCAGGGAACTTGTGCTCAATGAGATGGGGTGCGGGGATATCTTCGGAGAGCTATCGCTGTTTTCCGGCGAGATGCGATCCGCTGATGCCATAGCCCGTATCCGCAGCGAAGTCGTTGTCATCCCTGCCGAGATTCTGCAGCACATTCTAGACCGTTCGCCGGAACTGGCGCGTCGCATGCTCGTGATCCTGGCCAAACGTTTGCGAATGAGCACAAATCGGGAGACTTCGCTGGCCTTTCTGGATGCTCAGGCCCGCGTTGCTCATCTGTTACTAGAATTTGACCGGGAGTCCGGCTCCAAAGGCTATATCAATCTCACCCAAACAGAGGTAGGACAACGCTTGGGATTGGCCAGACAAACGGTAGCCAAGATACTGGGAAAATGGCGGCGTGCCGGCTGGCTCATTACAGGCAGGGGTCGCATCATGATTCTGAGACCAGAAGTCTTGAATGAGATCGCGCAAAGGATGGTGGAATAACGCTCTTGTGTCGCACAGGCGACAGACTACGTTTTCAATTTACATTATGATAGTGCTATCAACGGAATCACACACGCAACACTATAGGAGTGATGGATATGAATGCAGAGCAACAGCAAAACCTGAAGCGAGTATTGACCAAGTTGTCAGCCCTACGCGCAACATTGAGCGATGACGAGCAGATTATCTTGGATCAATTCATTGTTGAAGCGGGGAGTGAAGTGATCGCTCACAAGATCCCCGAAGGCAAGATCCCTGAAGGCAGAATCCCCGAGGGCAGAATCCCTGAATTCAATAGCCCGCTGCCCGACGCTGATGAAGTGATCGCTCACAAAATCCCCGAAGGCAAGATCCCTGAAGGCAAGATCCCCGAGGGCAGAATCCCTGAATTCAATAGCCCGCTGCCCGACGCTGATGAAGTGATCGCTCACAAAATCCCCGAAGGCAAGATCCCGGAAGGCAAGATCCCCGAGGGCAGAATCCCTGAATTCAATAGCCCGCTGCCCGACGCTGATGAAGTGATCGCTCACAAAATCCCCGAAGGCAAGATCCCGGAAGGCAAGATCCCCGAGGGCAGAATCCCCGAATTCAATAGCCCGCTGCCCGACGCCGATGAAGTGATCGCTCACAAAATCCCCGAAGGCAAGATCCCTGAAGGCAAGATCCCCGAGGGCAGAATCCCTGAATTCAATAGCCCGCTGCCCGACGCTGATGAAGTGATCGCTCACAAAATCCCGGAAGGCAAGATCCCCGAGGGCAGAATCCCCGAATTCAATAGCCCGCTGCCCGACGCCGATGAAGTGATCGCTCACAAAATCCCCGAAGGCAAGATCCCCGAAGGCAAGATCCCTGAGGGCAGAATCCCCGAATTCAATAGCCCGCTGCCCGACGCCGATGAAGTGATCGCTCACAAAATCCCCGAAGGCAAGATCCCGGAAATGAAGGTGCAGAGAATCACCTTCGATGCCAGCTCAGAGGAGTACAAACTCATTGTTTGAAATCCGCACGAAAAAGTCTGCATAATCGCCCTGCTATTTGCAATGGGGCAGATTCGCCTTCAAGGAGCGTTCTGCAAAACAAGCGAATAGCGGGCGACTTGCAGTGCTTGGCGCAATCCATTTGCAAGCTGATGCAAAAAATGACCTCTCGTATGCTGTAGGACGATTTTTCCTGCCATGACCGAATTGACTGATGCTGAACAACTGATTGAACAATTTAAGACATTGTTTCAAACCATCGAGATCAGTGGTCGCACCATAATGCCGCATTCCACTGAGGCGTTACTCAACTCCATCGTCGAGGTGGCAGCGAAACTATTTGGCGTGGCCGCAGCCTCGATTGCACTCGTAAACGAGGAGGAACGCACTCTAAAGTTTGTAGTCGCTTTTGGCGCCGGCAATGAGGAAGTGGTGGGCATGACAATGCCAATCAATCAGGGCATCGCTGGCTACGTCGCTATGACGGGCCAACCGATCGCCGTTTCCGACGTACATCGGGATACCCGCTTTAGCCCAGACACGGCTGCAAGCACTGGTTATGTCCCCGATTCGATTCTGGCGACACCTTTGCAATTAGACGACCGCATCATCGGTGTCATGGAGGTGCTTGACAAGATCGACGCGCCCTCATTCGCCATGCATGAGCTGGAATTGCTGGGGATGTTTGCGCATCAAGCGGCAATCGCCATCGATCAAGCGCGTACCATGGAAAATATAGGCCAAGCGCTGGTTCTCGGTATTACCCGATTACTGCAGGAAGATGGCGTGGACGTGAATAAGGATGGGATTGGCGTCGAACTCGCGGCATTCGCTTCCTTGGAACAGACGCCAGAAACATTGCTGGCCATTGCCGATCTGTTCAACGAACTTGGTGAACTGGGGGAATCGGAACAGCGTCTTTGTCTCGAAACGCTTAACGCCTTTGCCGAGTACGCGCGCACCCGTCGCAGGTTTCACTTATGACCGAAACGCCGTTTCGACCGGCATGGTCCCAACAATTCGACGAAGATGCCATACGGTCGATAAGCGCCAGTGGACCGATCGCGCAGATAAACAGAGAGTGGGCGTGGGGAGGTAGTACCGGAAAGGGCGTGTCTGTCGCCGTCATCGACAGTGGTATTGAGCACGACCATCCTGCACTCGGAGATAGTGTCAAAGGCGGGATCGTAGTTGAGTTTGACCAAGATGCTGATAATTGGGTGAGGATTGTATCTGAAGATGCACCGCTGGATGTCAGTGGTCATGGAACGGCATGTGCCGGTATCATCCACGGCATTGCCCCCGAGGCCGCGTTGTATAGTGTGCGCGTCCTGGGTAGTGACATGAAAGGCAGGGCGTTTCAATTTGCGGCGGGGATCGAATGGGCCACACAGAATGGCATGCATGTCGCTAATCTGAGCTTAAGCACATCACGGCAGGAGTATTTTGGATTATTCCACGGCTTGGCCGACAAAGCCTATTTCGGCAACGTCGTCTTGGTTTCAGCCGTCAATAATTTACCTGTGGACAGCTTTCCTTCACTGTATGCATCGGTGGTGTCGGTAGCCGCGCATCAGGGAAATGACCCATTCACGTTTTTCTATAACCCCTCACCGCCTGTGGAATTTGGGGCGCCTGGTATTGATATCCATGTACCCTGGAGCAATAAACAATATCTAACGACGACAGGCAATAGTTTTGCTGCTCCGCACATTGCCGGCGTGGTCGCCCTTATAAGGGCAAAACATCCTGAACTGACACCGTTTCAGATCAAGACGGTTCTTCTGGCATGTGCCGCCAATGTTGGTCGAATTGATGCAACAGGTTAATCCGCTTAGTTCCGCGTTTGCACGATTCAGCATTGGATAGTAATAAGCTGCTGCAAGTTTTTGTGAATTAGGGGCTGGTTCACCTCCTGCCGGTTTGGTCGAATTATCACCGAGATCAGTGGTATATCTGAGCACCGTCTTTCATCCATCTATAACAACCCATCGACTCCCAGAGCAAAACAAATGGCGCTATCAACCTCGCCCATTCTTTCGGGAGATAGTTTGGTAATGGGGGATCCTAGCTTTCGTTTGTCCACGGTCTGAATGTTATCCAGGTTGACAGCACTCGGAGAAAGGACACCATCTTCATCTGGCGTCAAGTACACTTCTGACGGAATATCGCGTACCGTTGAAGTGATCGGTGCAACGGTGATCCCTGTCAAAAATGAGATAGCTGAGTCGTCGGGTCAAGATGACCACGGGGCGGCGTTTGTCCGGGGGCTTGAAGGTATACCAACGCACTTCGCCTCGTCTCATACATCACCCCACACTTGTTCGGATTCCCAAATATCGAATTCTCCAGGCACGACAGGATGACGAGCATAACCCGCCGCCTGCTGCCTCTCCAGTTGTGCAATACGGTATCGTTGCAGCGCCATTTGCAGTGCGTCCCGAATGAAAGAGGAGCGAGTTGTACCCAATTCTTCCACAACAACATCGACTTGCTCGAGTAGTGGTTCATCGATTGTCATCTGAATAGGCTTTGTTGTCATAGGGTGTGTCACACATCTAAATAGTACTGATGTTAAAATGGCTATCTATCAACATCATTATCCATATAATACCTGATAGCACAAATCGTGTCAAACAGGTGGTCGTTGCCCTGAACGCTGGGGAATTTACACGACACGAGGTTAGGTTACTCAGTCTTCGGTAACTCATCGCCTTCAATGTCAACATCTGCGCCTGCCCGTTCCAGAATGCTTAGAAAATCCTCCCGATCGGCGCGGGACATCCGTTCCTGGAAATAACGCTCGGTGCGCAAGGCAGACAGCTTCTCAGCAACAGCGACATTGATGAATTGATTGATACTCGTGCCCTCCTCCTTTGCCAGGGTTCGTACTTCTTTGAGGAGGGAAGCCTGCAGACGCAGGGCATAATTACTCAGAGCTGTCATGTCTTATCCTCATGAGTGCTTCACCCGGTCTAAGCGTGGCAATACCAAATCTGGCTGCAGCGACCTGAAAGTGACGGAGATTGAAAGTGACAATTGCTTCTACATTGCCGTTCACAGCCGCTTCCAGTACGTGTTCATCCGCCGGAAATCGTAATTGCGGACGCCAGAGGTAAAAAGGAGACACCGGCTTGACTAGATACAACATACTATCGAGAAGTCTCTCAACATCTAGGGCGGTCAGGTTGAAGGCTTTCAGGTTTTCCGGTCGGGTGAGCACTGATTCGTATTCAAGCATCATCGCGACACTGACATATGCTTGATAACGTTTTTGATGAAGCCACAATCGATTGGGGTATCATTGAAAAAAAGGCCGGTTAAGCACGTTTTCGAGAGCCAAATGGCATCATTTGATGTTTTTACACCACACGGGCCTCCCCAACCCGATTTCAGAAGCAAATGCAGCGTTTTTGGCAAGAGAATTCGCCCAGAAGTAGGTATCTTGAATTATCCCCAGCGTTCAGGGCAACGACCAGCATTGAAATGCTCAGGTCTGCTCCCAGTCCTCGATCAGTAGGCCATCTACACGTCCGAATTCACGAGTATTGTGCGTGATCATTATGGAATTGAGCGAACGAGCATGAGCAGCAATTAGGGTGTCATAATGACCGATCATCTGTCCCTTCTGTACCAATTCACAGCGAATCTGCGCCGCCTCGATCGCCTGTTCCTCCCCCCAGTCCATGACCTGGATATACTTCAAGAAGTGCGCTAGGTTGGCCTGATTCCTCTGTTGTTGCGTGGAATTGCAGACACCGACTTCCAGTTCATAACGGACAATCTGCGAGATTCCCACTGCAGTGGGGTCCAACTGAAGCAGTCGTTCTCGCAGAGTAGACGGTACGCCATTGATGACGCCGATGCAGGCATTGGTGTCTAGCATGTAGCGGGTCATGCCAATGGTCTCCTGGGAACGTCAGTGGACAATCCTCCTGTTATCTCAAAGTCGTCACTGAAACCGCTGAACCCGTTGATAAATCCCTCCCAGGAGTGCATGCGCGGCGTCAGAATCAGGCTATCGCCCAATTTTTGAATGAAGACTTCGGTGGTGTCCAGACGGAACTCTTTAGGTAGCCGGATGGCCTGACTATTGCCGCTGATAAAGACCTTAGCAATGGTTGTTTGCATGGGAACATCTCCTTTAGTTGTATAAACATTAGTATATACATTTTGAATAAAGATGCAAGCTGGTAATAGCTCTATCAGCTGGGGATAATTCAGTAGTTGTCATAAAAGACCCCGGAGGGTGTTAATACTTCACCTGTGGTTAGGGATGTTGAACTCACCCGAAAGTTTTAGTGGTCGTCCAAAGGACGGCAATGGGTCGTTGCCCTGAACGCTGGGGATAATTCATGCTGTCCACGCGATTCAGCAGGCGCTTTGAATTATCCCCAGCCGATAACGGTAGTACCAACTCAGTTTGTTTTTCTTCATCATTCTCTGCAAAAATCCGTCATTCCAAGTATAATCATATCCATGCCTAGCGGTGATTTGCGCGATTTACTTGTACAACCATCTGAAGGGATTCTGCAGTTGGGTGGCGCCCGCATGGCGTTATTGGATATCGAAGCTGGATTTTGGGGCATCCGCCGCCAGATCGAGGCTTTGATAGGCAGACAGATGACCAACTCGGTGCTACAGCAGGCTGGCGCCAACGGCGGAGCCTCATTTGCCCGATCTTTTGTCACCCTGGGCCAAACTGACGCGGCTGCTTTCTCAGCTTGTTTGCAGGTCTACCAGACCGCGGGCTTTGGCCAATTTGAAATCACATTCCTGGAATGGCCCATCGGACGCATCAGTATTCGAGCTGACCAGACCTTCGAAGCCTGGATGATGCGTCAAAACAACTGGCATAGACCTGACCCCTGCTGCGCGTACACCGCAGGGGTTTTGGTGGGATTCGTAAATATCATCAGCGGGCGAAGCGATGTGGTGTGCATCGAACACACCTGCCAGGGAAAGGGTGATGAATTCTGCCAATTTGAATTGTTGCTCTCTGAAGAGGCCAGAGATCAGATCGTAGTGTCGTTCTCGCCTGATCCTGGACTGGGCCGCCAACTCAATTTATTGGAGATGCTTTTCGAGCATATGCCGATGGGTATCGCCGTTCTCGATTGCCAGTACCGCATTCAACGCTACAATCCTACTTGGTTTGAATTTGCAGAGCGTTATGCCCCACCCTCAGGGGCGCCGGTTACACCAGGGGTTGGTTATTTTGATCACCTTCCTGGCTCCGAATCCGTTGTTCTACCGATGTTCGAACAGGCCCTGGCTGGTGAGACCGTCCGGCAGAATAGTGTCCGCCTGGAATCAGAGGGGATCGTGACATATTGGGACATTGTACTGGCCCCGCTGGTCGAGCAGGAAGAGATCGTGGGTATCTTGAACGTGGCCGTGGATGCCACTGAACGGATGGCAGCACGGCATAACCTGGAGCAGCGCGTCGATGAGCGCACCCGCCAATTGCGTATGTTGCTAGACGTCGCCGCTACAGCAAACAGTTTTCTGAACCTGGATGAGCTGCTCACCAAAACGCTGGATCTTCTGGTTGATTTGATCGGCGCATCCAGGGCAGGGGTAAGCTTTTTGGATGATAAAACCGGTCTACTAGAAACCGGATTTCTTCGGCCAGAACGTTCTGTTGATCCGGCAGAAATGGCGAAGATATTGCAGGCTGGTCAAGCAGTTGTCGATAGCGGCGAAATGATGTATATCGCTCCGGATGTAGCTCAGGGCTTGGCCGAACCTGGGGCGCTGCTGCCTCTTCAAATCCGCGGGAACTATTTTTGGCGTGCTGGGGATCATCGGCCCTCAGGGTGGCACATTCTCTCAGGATCAATTAGTTTTGTTTAAATCCATCGCCGACCAATTGGGTGTTGCTATCGAAAACGCTCGTCTTTTCGAGAAAGCCGAGGAGGCCGCCATCACCGCCGAGCGCAACCGCCTGGCCCGCGACCTGCACGATGCCGTCACCCAGACCTTATTTTCAGCCAGCATGATCGCCGACGTGCTTCCCAAAATTTGGGATCGCAATCCAGAAGAGGGTCATCGTCGCCTGGAAGAATTACGCCAACTCACCCGTGGCGCTCTCTCCGAAATGCGCACCCTGCTGGTAGAATTACGTCCTGCTGCCCTGATTGACACCGATCTGGGCGATCTGATTGGTCACCAGATCAACGCCTTTATCGCCCGAACCCGAATCTCGGTGGATTTCGAGCGAAATTGTGAGCAAAATCCGCCACCTGAAATCAAAGAGATGTTCTACCGGGTTGCCCAGGAGGCTTTTAACAACATTGCTAAACATGCTGAGGCCACAAAAGTAAAGGTGCAGCTTGAATCCCGGACAGGTCGAACCGAACTACGAGTGCAAGATGACGGCATAGGATTTGACCCTGACTCATCCAAAATCGAAGGCCTGGGCCTGAGTATTATGCTAGAGCGTGTCCAAAATGTGGGTGCCCGGCTTTCTATTGACAGTCAAATTCATAAGGGAACCCGGCTTCAAATTACCTGGCAAAAACCCAGTGACAAGGAGTATACCAATGAGTAAGAACCAACCGATCCGTGTCATGTTGGTTGATGACCATACTGTGGTTCGCAGCGGCTTGAGCGCGTTTTTGCTGGCCTACGACGACCTGGAACTGGTAGCCGAAACCTCCAGCGGAGAGCGCGCCATCCTGTTATGCCAACAAGCCCAGCCGGACGTTGTCTTGATGGATTTGATGATGCCCGGCATGGATGGGGCTACCGCCACCGGCCTGATCCGGGAGAAATGCCCCCAGATCCAGGTGATCGCCCTAACCAGTTTCAAAGAGAAAGAACTGGTCGAAGGCGCTTTGCAAGCTGGGGCCATCGGCTACCTGCTCAAAGATGTCTCTGCTGATGAACTTGCCAAGGCCATTCGCGCCGCGGCAGCGGGCAAACCGACTCTGGCTCCGGAAGCTGCCCAGGTGCTGATCCAGGCCACACGCACTCCTGCTGAAAGACCGGGCATCGACCTGACCAACCGAGAGCGTGAAGTTTTGGGGTTAATGATCGAAGGATTGAACAACAATCAGATCGCCGAACGCCTGGTGGTTAGCGTTTCGACAGCCAAATTTCACGTCAGCAGTATCCTCTCAAAATTGGGCGTAGCCAGCCGAACTGAAGCAGTCGCTTTTGCCATCCAAAATAAACTGGTCACTTGACCAGGAAAAAAATGCGTCCTTTGAACAGCGCTGAACTCCCCATCTGGCAGATGCCCGGTGGGGAGTTTTCTTTTAAACTTTGGCTATATTGAACAAAGGAAATCGATATGGACACCATTTTTCTAGCCGAAGGTGAAAAACACGTCCGTGAGGCTTTGCGGCTTATATTGGAACACCAGCCTGATTTTATGATCGTTGGCGAAGCCAATACGGCGGAAAGCACCCTGGCGAAGGTGTGCCAGCATCCGCCAGATGTGATTCTGCTGGATTGGAATTTGCCCGGCCTCCATCCTCAGCGATTGCTGGCCGCTTTGCGGCAATGCTGCCCTGACACCCAGATCGTAGCCACCAGCGTGCGTCCAGAGCAAGAAAATGCGGCCATCAAGTTAGGCGCCAGTGGTTTTTTGTTGAAACAACTCCCCCCAGATCAATTTATTACGGCGTTGATCAAAGCAGTGTATTCGAAGACAGGCCCAAGATGAAAATCACGATTTTTGCAGCAGGTTCACGTGGCGATATCCAGCCTTGTGTCCTCTTGGGCAAAGGGCTGCAACAGGCTGGGTATCAGATCCGCCTGGCTGCTCCCGAAAACTTTGCTGGTTTCATCCAGGAATATGGCCTAGACTTTTATCCATTGCGCGGGGATGTCCAGCAGATCATGGCCAGCGACACCGGTCAGGAATTTATGGAAAACGGCAACCTGAATCCGATGAAATCGATTCGGGCGATCCAGACGATGATTGGCCCGGTCGTGATGGATATGACTGAGGATGCCTACACAGCCTGTCTGGATGCAGATGCCCTTATTTGCCTAGGTGTTTTCAGCGCTTTTGGACAAGCAATCACCGAAGCACTAAACATACCGATCATCCATGTCGAGCCGACTCCCCTACTTTGGACGAGAGAATTCCCGGCACCATCCTGGCCTATCCAGAGAGATTTGGGCGATTGGCATAATTACATTTCCGGCATACTAATGCTCCAGGTGATCTGGCAGTGGTACCGACCCTTCATCCATGATTTCAGGCAACGCCTAGGGTTGCCTGCATATTCCGCGGCAACGTTCTATCGCACGCTCAGATCGACGCCAATGCTGAGTGCCTACAGCCCCAGCATCATTCCGCACCCCGAAGATTGGCCGAAAAACGTCCACATAACCGGTTATTTCTTTCAGGATGCACAATCTGACTGGCAGCCTTCGCCTAACCTCAAAACGTTCTTGGCGGCTGGCGATCCACCGGTTTATATCGGTTTTGGCAGCATGACGGGCAGCAACCCGGAACAGTTTGCTAAACTCATCGTGAAAGCCCTGGCCAAGAGCGGCCAACGGGGATTGCTGCTTACCGGCTGGGGTGGTTTGCAACCTAATCTGGTGCCAGACAATGTGTTCGTAATAGACTCAGCACCCCATAGTTGGCTATTTCCGCGCATGGCGGCAGTGGTGCATCATGGTGGCGCAGGGACCACGGCCGAAGGGCTGCGTGCTGGCGTGCCATCTGTGATCGTACCATTTATCCTTGACCAGCCCTTTTGGGGAGCACGGATAAAAGCCTTGGGGCTGGGGCCAGACCCTATCCCACACAAAAAACTGACCGTCGACCGTTTGGCCGATGCGATTAAGCTGGCTGTTATCGATCCTGAGATCAAGCAGCGCACCGATTCAGTAGGCACGGCCATCCGCGCCGAAAATGGGATCGGAAATGCCGTAAAAATCGTCCAATCTGTTATCTAACCCAGGTGAGCATAATCCATGAAAAGCATGTCCGATCTTCATACCATTCGACCCTACCCCCGGATCAGGCAACTCATGGTCGATGGTGGAAAAATGGGCCTCCAAAAACACACTGTGCATGGGCTGGTGGAGTTCGATATTACCAAAGCCCGTGAAGCCATTCGACAGCACCGCTCCCAAACCGGCCAAGCTTTATCCTTCTCAGCCTTCTTCTTGGTTTGTCTGGGAAAGGCGATTGAACTGGACAAGCAGATGCACGCCTACCGCAACTGGCGCAACCAGTTGATCCTCTTTGACGATGTGGATGTGAACATGCTGTTCGAAGTCGAAGTGGATGGCAAGAAAATGATCCGACCGCATATCATCAGGGGAGTCAATAAAAAGAGCATTCTGGAGATCCACGAGGAGATCCGGGCTTTCCAAAATGGCCACGAAAGCAGTCCGGAATCGAAGTTTATCGATTGGTTTGTTAGGCTGCCCGGTATTATCAGACGATTACTTTTGACGGGTTCTATTCAAGAATCCACAGTTGATCAAAGACTATTACGGCACAGTGCTGGTAACCTCCATTGGCATGTTTGGGAACGGTGGTGGCTGGGGCATTCCGGTGCCCAACCATTCACTGCAACTCACCCTGGGGGGTATTGGCGAAAAACCGGGGGTGGTCGATCACCGGGTTGAAGTGCGCGAGTACCTGAGCGTGACCGTTAGTTTTGATCATGATGTCATCGATGGCGCACCGGCAGCACGGTTTATCCAGCGACTGAAAAAGTTAGTAGAAAGCGGAGATGGAATTTGCAACGAGAAATCTAAGGGCGCAAATCAGATAAACGAAGGAGAAAAAACATGAAATTTACACTTGCCATCAAATGGCTTATCCCCTTGATTTTTGTCCTGACCCTCGCAGCCGTTCTGGCCGGACTCTGGCCGGGGGACGGTGAACCCTATCCCCTGACCAACTTTTCGCGGCGAAGATGTTACGATCAACGCCCGCGGCCTGTACTATTGGGACACGGTCAGTTCGGCGGCGCAGATGCAGGCCAACGATCTGGTCATGCTGATACTCGGTTTACCGCTGCTGGCAATCTCATTTTGGCTGACCTTGCGCGGCTCGCTGCGCGGGCAGTCTCCTGCTGACCGGCACCCTGGGTTTTATCCTTTACACCTATATCACGATGTGCTTCGGGGCCGCCTATAATCAACTCTTTCTGGTCTATGTGGCCCTGTTCAGCCTGAGTTTGTTTGCCTTCATCCTGAGCATGATGTCTTTTGATCTAAAGATGCTCCCTGCCCATTTTTCGGAGAAACTGCCCCGCCGGGCTATCGCCGCCCTGCTTTTCTTTGCAGCCGCCTTCCTGTCCCTGGCCTGGCTGGGGAGAATTGCTCCGTCCCTCTTCGGAGATCAAATCCCACTCCTCGAAAACGTGACCAGCATGTTCATCCAGGCAATGGATTTGGCCATTGTCGTACCGCTCTGTGTTTTAGCTGGCATCCTTCTCCTGTGCCGAGACCCCTGGGGCTACCTGTTGGCCTCCGTGGGTTTGTTGAAATTCCTGACCATGGGCATTGCTGTCAGCCTGATGGGTCTTAACATGGCCCGAGTAGGCGTGCCGGTCAGTGCGGTGGAGTTGGTTGTCTTCCCCGCCATTGCTCTGGCCAACCTGGTGATGGTGGCGCTGTTGCTTAAGAATATCAAAGATTAAGTTGACCTGATCAAGTGACCAGGTAAAAGACTGATCGCTTGCTTAGCCCACAAACTCTCCGACCAGCGGATGCTGTCGGAGAGTTTTGAATTTATAGTGGAGACAATTCAAACAATATTTTTCAAGGAGCGATTATGCGCACACTATTGACTTTTGTTTGGTCGGATTGGCGAATTGGTTTGATTGTCACAGTTGTTTTAGCAACAGTAACCGGAGTGGTCAGCGCCGGAATAACCCCGCGTGGCCCAGTGACCACATCTCAAGCGCTCTGGTTGCTGGTGCTGGCCCTTGTATTGGGGCTGGCAGCCGGGCTGGTGATGGGCGGCCGTTGGAGTATGTTGATCACCCCCGTAGCATTTATGATTGTATTCGAACTGGCCCGGCGCGGGATTGACGGCCCTACGGTGGATGTCATTCATCTGAGTTCCACATATGGCGTGATCGCCTTCATCGTGGGACGTTTATTCCACGGGTTGCTGGTTCTTGTACCGATGATCGTGGGTGCCCGATACGGAGTTGCCCTGGCAAGCTGTCTCGGAAACGAGAAAGTCGCCCCTATGCATTTCTCTGGTTGGTTATTCACAGGCGCGCTCACCCTGGCTTTGATCGCGCTTGCCGTTTATCTGGCTCGCCCGGCAGTTACCTACCCAATCATGGGACCTGATGGTGAACCGCTGCCAGGCAGCATTGCTGAAATCATCACCGTGCCTCTTGGTGGGCACGATCAGACACTCATGATTCGGAGCAGAAGCGAGGAAAATCCGGTACTGTTGTATCTGGCTGGTGGGCCAGGTGGCACTGATTTGGGCGCGATGCGTGCCGATGTCTCCCTGGAGGAACATTTTGTAGTCGTTACCTGGGAGCAACGCGGGGCGGGCAAATCCTATATTGCTCTCGATCCGGCAGAAACCCTCACTCCCGAACAAATGGTATCCGACACGGTTGAGTTGGCCCATTATCTGCGAAACCGCTTCGGCGAAGAAAAAATCTACCTGGTCGGTAATTCTTGGGGCACGATCCTGGGAACGCTGGTCGTGCAGCAGCACCCGGAGTTGTTCCACGCCTATGTGGGTACCGGGCAAATGGTCAGCCCCCGGGACACAGACATCATGTTCTACGAGGACACCCTGACCTGGGCGGAACGTACCGGCAGCACCAAGCTTGCTGCCACCCTGCGCCAGAACGGGCCGCCTCCTTACGCAAATCTGCTCGATTACGAACCGGCCATTTCCCATGAACATGACTGGAACCCATACCCCGATCTGGATACCAGTAAAGAGATGCCCACCAACCTATTCGTGCCTGAGAACTCGCTCATGGACCGGGTCAATGGACTGCGCTCATTCCTCGATACGTTCTCTGTACTTTACCCACAATTGCAAGAGATCGATTTCCGTACGGATATTCCCAGCCTGGATGTCCCTGTCTATATTGTGATGGGCAAGTACGAAGCCCGCGGACGGGCTGTCCTGGCCCAGGACTGGTTTGAATCGCTCGAAGCTCCCATCAAAGAGATGGTTGTCTTTGAACATTCGGGGCATCGGCCTTTATTCGAAGAACCGGCTGCGTTTGCTGAACTCATGAAGAAGATTTCGGAATAAGTCGAAAACCGAAACCTTGGTTCCCTGGCCTGCCAGGCTTCGGTATCCTGGCAGGTGTTATGGAAACAACTCGGTGTTTGGAGGCTGCATGTTTAAAAGATTTCTTACACTTCTTTGGAAACTGCCCATCTGTGCGGTTGCCTTTTACGTAGGAACCATGCTCGGTGGGATGGTTGCCGCCGGGGTCGGGCTGCCTGCTCCCGAAATGCCCGCTGGGCGCAGACCAGATGATTCTAGGGCAAATCATGCTGCCCATCAGCCTGATTTTGGCCGGGTGTCTGGCAGTTTTAGCTCGAAATCTGTCTGGGGGGTTCATCGCTCGCTGGCTGACGCTTTCGTTTCTGGTCTGGATCGCTTACGGGGTGAACAATATCACTCGAAGGAGCTATCTTCACCTCCATGTCGGCGGCCTCGCTGTTCACGGTAGTGCTATATGTGTTTGCCAGCCTGTTGTGTGGCGCAGCTGTGGCCTGGCTTTTCCCGCCCCAAGACCCAGGGCGCTGATTTTATCACCAATGCGAAAAACTTCTTTAGCCACCACACATCGGGTTCGTGGACCTGGCGCATCCTGGCAGCCATTCTCGCGTTCCCACTGATCTACCTGGCCTTTGGACGGCTGATCGCCCCCATTGTGATGCCGTATTACGAGCAGGGCTTATTTGGCCTCTCGCTGCCGGGGTGGGGTCAAATCCTGCCGATCGTTTTGGTGCGCAGCCTGCTCTTTCTGCTGGCCTGCCTGCCGGTGCTGATTTTGTGGCAGGCTTCGCCACGCCGCCTGTTCTGGGTGCTCGGCCTGACGCTCTTCCTGCTGGTCGGCGGGTTGAACATGCTGCAAGCTTATTGGATGCCAGCCGTACTGCGGATCACCCACAGCCTGGAAATCCTGGCCGATGAATTGGTTTACACGGGAATCCTGGTGATTTTGTTCAAGCTGCCAAACGCCAAGGAAAAATGAACAATGATCCGTAAATCCCAACGCCCCTGGCTGATGCTGGTCATCCGATCGCTGCTCTTTCTGGGATTTCAGGCTCTGATCGCGCTGATCTTTCTTTCCAGCGGATCCCAAACGGCCTGGATGGATTCCGCAGCCTGGTGGCCGCTGGCGGTAATCTTGACGGATCTGGTCTGTCTGGCTCTATTGATCCGTTTTTATCAGGATGAGGGTAAACGATTTTGGGATGTCTTTCGGATCGAGCGCCAATTCGTCAAAACGGATTTGCAGTTCATCCTCGTTTTCCTGCTGATTGCCGGACCGCTGGGCTATCTGCCCAACATTCTGAGTGCCCGCTGGCTGTTTGGCGATCCGCAGATCGCCCTGGATATGCTGGTGCAGCCCTTACCCGCCTGGGCAGCCCTCGCTAGCTTCGCCCTCTTTCCGCTCCTGCAAGGGATCGTGGAAATTCCCACCTATATGCTCTACGCCCTGCCGCGCCTCGAAGCCCAGGGCGTACGTCCCTGGCTGGCCGTAGCACTGGCGAGTTTTTTCCTCTCGGCCCAGCATGTCTTTGCGCCTTTCATCCCGGACGCGCGTTTCATCATCTACCGGCTGGTGATGTTCCTGCCCTTTGCGGTTTTGATCGCCCTGGTGATGCGCGCCCGCCCCGCCTGATGCCGTATATTGTCATCATCCATGTGCTGATGGATCTATCTGTGGCAGTTATGTACCTGATGAATATACAATCCTAATTTTTTTCGGTGCAATCTGTAAACCTGACCGCCTATCCATCTGACCAGGTTCAGCTCTCGTCTTCTGATCAGTCTTAAATCTCCCCAGTTCGCCGATGTGAACGGGGAGGTTTTCTTTTATCCTTAATCCTGTAAGACCCGAAAACACAGCCCTCAATCATTAGGTTGCTCAACTAAAAGTCAACAGGAGATTTCCAATGAAACGCACTACTAAAATCGTACTCATCATCATTAGCGTATGTGCGCTACTCGGTTTATTAGCGTATGCAGCTTACGGAAATTTCAACAATGATTTTGAGAATAACGTCGATTCGAAATCAGTTTTGCCTGATGAAGTAGATTGGGCAACTGCTATCGAAATTCTCAATACCGGGCAGGTCATTGAAGTCATGCAATCTCACAGCCTAGAAGTCACACTGACTTTAGATGATGGCAGCCAGATCAAAACATTTGAGCCATCTATCGACGATATCTTTCGAGAGATCGAACTCTGTGGGAGTGTTTGCCGCGAGATACTTTTAATCACAGAGTAACCTGCAACGGCAAATGAAATCCCGATAAATTGAATGAAAGTGAGAAAATCATGCAAACAACCATGCAACAACCTACCCCTGCACCCTTAAAAACCAACTGGCCGCACGTCGCTTGGTTTCTCGGCCTGACTTTTGGCCTGACCTGGCTGGTGGATTTAGCTGCTGTATTTGAACGGCGGATTGACCAATCCCGGCGGCTTCGCTGATTTTACAATTCCAGATGCTTCTGCCAGCCTTCTCTGCGATGTTTTTAGGTGCATTTTTCTTCAAGGAAAGCCCCATCTATTACCAAACCAACCATAGGACATCACGCTGGTTCGTTTACTTTTACTTTTTGCTCACCTTTTTATATCTGCTCGGTTCCGTCGCCGGTTTAATCCAGCCCGACCAGGCTGCTACGCTCAGTTCGCTGCTGCTCATCCCGAATGTGATCGGCTTGATCCTGCTGGTCGTGCTCCGGCTGGTTGGCGGAAAAGACTCTTTTGCTGGCGCAGGGATGGCGGGTGGCAAAGCGCGTATCTGGCTGCTCTACGGGCTTGGACTGGTGGCCTTCTACGGTCTCCAGACCTTCCTCAACTATATTTTCAAAATGGGCCAGGTGGTTGACCTGCAAACAGCCTTCCCGCAAATGGCAGATGCCAACCTGCCCGCGGCGGCGCTGATGCCCATCATGGCGCTCAACACCGTGATCATTGGCCCCTTTCTTGGGGCTGATCATCGCCTTTGGCGAGGAATATGGCTGGCGCGGCTACCTGCAGACCGAGTTGATCCGCCTCGGACGCATCCGGGGTGTCTTCCTGCTGGGGTTATCTGGGGCGTCTGGCATTGGCCGGTCATCTGGATGGGCTACAACTTCCCCGGCCAGCCGGTGCTTGGGTCGCTGGCGATGGTGGCTTTTTGTATCATCTTCTCTTATTTCTTAGCCTACAGTGTTTTCAAGTCGCAGGGCGTCTGGACAGCCGCCTACCTGCACGCGCTCAACAACCAGGCCTTGAGTTTCTTCTTTATGGTTGTGGTTGCACCGACCAATATTCTTTTCTCTTTTGGCGCAGGCTGGCCCGGTCTGGCACTCGGCGCGCTCGTTGTCCTGCTGCTCCTGCGCGACCCGGTCTGGAAAATGACTGAATAAGGGAATACAAATGGAAACAACCATCTTAAAAAAACGGGTTATCCTTTACTTGGCGATCCTTTACGGTTTTCTGTGTCTCGGTTGGCTGGTGGCAGTGATCCTGCCCGAACCATACCATCAAACCGCTTACACCGTGCTATGGGGACTTGTTCAGCGTGCTGCCCGTCATCGCAACCATCCTGACGCGGGTCATCACCCAGGATAAATCGCCCTGGTATCTCAAGCCAAATTTCCGCAAAAGTTGGAAGACCTACCTGCTGGCTGCCTTCCTGCCCGGCGTGGCGATCTTCCTCGGCGGATTGTTGTACTTTCTGCTCTTCCCACAGGATTTGGATTTGAGCGCTCGGAATCTGGTGGCGCAGTATGGGCAATACGGCGCGCCTGATTCCCTGCTACTGACCCCCCAGACGGTCTTTTGGATTGGGCTGGCGTTCATCTTTCTCTCGCCGTTGGTGTTGCCGGTGCATCTCTTCGCCCTCGGAGAAGAGATCGGCTGGCGCGGCTATTTGCTGCCCATCCTGCTGAAGCTCACCAGTCCGCGCAAAGCCGTCCTGCTGCACGGCGTTTTGTGGGGACTGGCACACGCCCCGCTGATCTACTTCGGCTTCAACTATGGATCGAGCTATTGGGGCGCGCCGTGGAGCGGGATGTTGATGATGACCCTGGTCTGCGTGGTTCTGGGAACGTGGCTGGCCTATGTCACCATAAAATCCGAGAGCATCCTTCCGGCGGCGATTTTGCATGGCGCGGGCAATGTAATCGGCGAATTACCGGTGCTGGTCTCGTTCTTGAGCGTCAGTCCGTTGCTGGGGCCAAACCCCACCGGCCTGATTGGCATGGGCGGCTTGATCATCGGGGCTATCTTCCTAATTGCCAAACTTGGAAAGGCTGAAGTATGAAATCCAAACGCATTTTGTTCGAAACCATCCTCGTCACCGCAGTGACTCTGTTGGGGATGTGGTTCGTCCCCACCGCCAAGACGCTCTTCGCGCTGATCCCCGTGGCCTACCTGCTGATCGAGCGCCGCCTGCGTAAGCGCACCTGGGGTGACCTGGGATTCAACTTCCGCACCTTTTGGGCTGATTTGCGGGCCAATTGGGTTTTGTTCGTGCTGCTGGGATTTGTCATCCAGCCGGTGAGCGTGCTTGTGGGCCAAAGCCTACTTCCCCGAATACCTGGAACACGTCCAGGCGCGGCTGCCTTTCGAGAGCGGGATCGGCTGGGGCGTGTTGCTGCCCCTGCTGGCAGTGTCCCTGCTCGGTGAGGAGATGACCTACCGGACGCTGATCCAGGGTAGACTGACCCCTTTTATCGGCATTCCCGCCGCGATCGGAGTCGCCTCCCTCCTGTTTGGGCTGGCCCACTTCGCTCCAGGGCCGGGACTCGTCGTGTCGGTGGATGTCGGCCTGATCATGGTGGATTCCATCCTGTATGGGATCATGTTCGCCCGCCGCAATAATCTGTGGGTGGTCTGGCTGGCGCACCTGCTGGGTGATATTTTGGGATTGCTTGCGCTGGCTTCGGTATGAGTGAGAATCGACCGGGAACTACTTCCGGTTGCCGAATCACACCTAACCACATGACCAGGTTCGGAGCCTCATCTCCCGACCAGCCAATAATCTCCCCAATTCGCTGATGTGAACGGATAGATTTTGTTTGATAATAAATCTACATGATTCTACCACACTATTGCACAAACCGCCACTGTCGGAAACTATCGTTTCCGGCTCCGACAGACTCACAGAGTCTGCACCCTCCCCCCGCTGAAGCAGGGGGTTTCCCGGAGACTTTCTTATGAGATCACCATGAAAACAAATAAATCTGCTTATGGTGCAGAAACAGGGCTGGTTACTGTAGCTGTCATCGGTATGATCTTTAGCCTTATTCTGTTTGATAACCTGGCGATGGGTTCTGAAATCGGTGCTGCAGTGGTTTGGTAATAGGTGTTGAAGCTGATGCACAACAGCGTCAAGAAAAAGATTCACATGAGTAATTACCGTTACAACTTCATAAGAAAGTTTGGTATCCAATCTAATTCATCAGGAGAAAACATAATGAAAACAAAAACCCTTGTCCCCTTCTTGGCGTTAACCTTCGGCCTGACCTGGGGACTTGCAGCGGTCTTGCTCTTGTTTTATGACCAGATTGTCGCCATTTTTGGTGAGGTAAGTCCGAGCAACCCGCTATTCATTCTAGCAGTGTACTCACCAGCCTTTGCCGCTGTACTCTTAGTTTGGCGAGAATATGGGCTAGGAGGCTTGGGGAGCTTCTTCCGCAGGCTGACTTTGTGGCGCATGTCCCCCTGGTGGTGGTTGTTTATGATCCTGGGCGTTCCAGGAACGATGTACATCGGGGCTGCGATGAACGGTAGCCTTGGGGAACCGTTCCCCTTCTCCCCTTGGACTCAGATGCTTCCGGCATTGGCGCTGGCATTCTTTCTTGGCCCCATTGAAGAGCTTGGTTGGCGTGGAATTGCCCTGCCTCTTTTGCAACGCAAGTGTGCCCCTTTCTGGGCGGGTTTGATCATTGGCGTAATTTGGATGGTCTGGCATATCCCGGCTTTTCTGATCGGCGGAACCCCCCAAAGTGCATGGTCGTTCTTACCATTCTTGGTGGGAGGTGTTGCGATCTCCATTGTCTTCACCGCGGTGTTCAATGATTCGCGTGGCAGTTTGCTCACTGCCTACTTGCTCCATTTCCAGTTGAATAACCCCGTTTGGCCTGATGCACAACCCTGGGATAACTTCTTGATTGCCGTCATTGCAGTCATCATCGTTTGGCTCAAACGTTATACGATGTTCAAACGCGGCACAGGCATTACCGGAGTACTTATGCCCGAGAAAGGCAGTGGACTGGTTCCAGAGTCTGATGACATGGGAACAAATTCACTCCTAACTACGGTTGGGTGATCCCACCTCCAATTTGTTGTGCGCTGCGCGCACTAACCCATTGCAGGTGGCAATGGATACATGATCAACTCAGACACGCTCCAGCGATGACGCTGTCCAGCCCGCCGCCATGGCCGGCGTGCGCTGGCGGTAGCGCCGAAGTAGTCTGCCTGCTTGATCTGAGACGGTGTACTCCGTCCGCAATGATTGATGTCCTCGACAGAAATGGTAATAGGCTTGATACCAGGATAGATGGATCTCCAACTCCGATGCCATCACATTCTGCGACCACGTTCTGCGCGCTAAACCGGCCACACTTTGGCGCAGAGTGAGGATTCAGGCTAAACGCTCTGCGTTTAGCGAGGCAGAACAGGCAGCTGCCTGTTCTGCACCGTTCTACGAATGAAGTCTGCACCGTCGCCCTCAAGCCCATCGACACCAATCGATCGTTGATCGCATCCCGCTCTCCGCACAGCACCCGGATCTCGATCCGCTTCAACTTCCGCCACACGCGATGCTTCTTCATCTGCGCATACTGCAAGAACTCCGACACCACCCAGTGCGGCTTGCGCTTGCCCTCCAGTTCCTGATAGCTGCCATAATGGGCGGTCAGGGCGTAGAAGTACATCGCCAAACCATCGCTGGTATAGAGCGGCACGTAACCCGGCGCCATGATCGCCACCAGACTGTGCACCAGGGCGTGAGCCACCCATTGTTTTCTCGGTCCTACCTGCAAGGACAGCAGAACCTTGCTTTTAGCATCAATCGCTACCCACAACCACTGATTCAACACCCCCTTCATGTTGATCTTCAACTCATCCAGCTGCACATGGTCTGATTTCATGTCTACCATGAACTCCTCATGTACACCCTCACTGTGCATCCCCGCTCTCGTCAACCACCGCCGTATGGTCTCACCACTGTGACCAAAAATCCGCTCGGCTGCCGCTAAATCAACCCCTTCGCCCGAGGCCAGTGAACACCATCACCACTTTCGCAGTCGCCGTCTTCAGACAATACATCACAGTACCTTTACGATCGCTCACCCTGCGTCCACACGATTGGCACTGGTAATCCTGAATAGGCTCCACTTTTGCCGTGACAGCCATCGCCGACGAGGGCATGGATATCAGCGTTGCGAATGCCGTAGTACTCGCATCGCAGATTCCAACAACAGTGCCCCTCGGTCTGCTTTTCCTTGGGCCTTCCACGCCGACTTTTGCGCTCCTTGTACGGAACCGGTTGCTGCCGTACTCGTACCAATGGGTGACAATGCCTCTCATGTTCCTCACCACAATAGGGACAATCCTCCGGCGTCCTCGGTCGCAAACGACGGGGCGTTTTCTCTGACCATTGTTCATGGCCAAGTGACCAAAGTTGACGAGCCCGGACGAGAAAGAACAGGAGCAGGAATGCTGTCGTCATCGTTGCCACATCGATTTGGTCCATGAGAGAGTGTTTGAAAAGTCGCAGAAGGGGTAGAAATGTCTGAAAATTGGGTGTATGATTACCCATGAACACAGACAGAGCTATCCAAGCGACTTAAAGGACAAAGAATGGGAGGTGCTTGAACCGCATCTTCCACCGCCAAGTAACCGAGGTCGGCCCTTAGAGTATTCATTGCATGAGATTCTCAATGCGATCTTTTACATTCTTCGAACCGGATGTGCTTGGCGGATGATGCCACATGATCTACCTCCCTGGGAGACCGTCTACTACCATTTCAACAAATGGAGAAAAGATGGGACCTGGGAGCAAATCAACAAAACGCTACGAGAGGAATTGCGTCAAGCAGAAGGGCGAAAAGCAACACCCAGCGCAGGCATTATTGACAGTCAATCAGCGAAAACGACTCGCACGAAAGGCGAAAGAGGCTATGATGCTGGCAAAAAGGTCAAAGGACGCAAACGGCATCTGTTAGTTGATACCATCGGGCTCATTCTACTGGTGGTTGTGACACCAGCCGATGTTCAAGACCGAGATGGCGCCAAGCTTGTTTTTCAGGAGATTCGCAATCGTTTCCCTCGTCTGAAGTTGATTTGGGCCGATGGCGGTTACCGAGGCAAGTTGATCGTATGGACCAAAGTTGTTCTGAACTGTATCCTCGAAATTGTCAAACGAAATGATGATGTCAAAGGTTTTCAAGTCTTACCAAGGCGATGGGTGGTCGAACGCACTTTTGGTTGGCTTGGCAACTATCGCCGCCTCAGCAAGGACTATGAAATCTTACCCGAAACAAGCGAAGCGATGATTTATGCCGCTATGATTCACATCATGACTCGACGGCTTGCAAGCTCAACGGTAATTCGGGCTCCGTAAAACCATTTTTCAAACACTTTCTGAGGGAATCTCCTTACCTGGATGTTGTTGTAATCGAAGATGCAAGGATATAGCCGATTTTTCATGTTGTCCAACTGCCCTCTGCCCAAAAAACACTCTTTTATGACAAGTACTGAATTATCCCCAGCCGATAGCGCTATTACCCGCTAACCCAAGCTTGACAATAGTGTTAATAGTGGTATCATTGGTCTATGGCTCAAGTCGACAAGATTGTTGCAGAGATGCAAAGGAATCCAAAGGGCGTTCGTTATGCCGACCTTTGCCGGGTCTGTGACTTCTATTTTGGCGAGGCACGTCAGAAAGGTGGCAGTCATCGCATTTACAAGACACCCTGGCGAGGAGACCCACGTGTGAACATTCAAGATCACAAAGGGATGGCGAAAGCGTACCAAGTGAGGCAAGTGCTCAGAGCTATCCAATACATAGAGGCCTATACTGATGTTGAAGAATGATCGATATACCTATCGCGTAACCTGGTCGGAAGAGGACGAGGAGTACGTCGGCCTTTGCGCTGAGTTTCCCAGCCTGAGCTGGTTGTCTGCGACGCTTGAGGAGGCCTTGCAGGGAATTCGGCAGGTGGTGGCTGATGTCGTCGCTGACCTGGTGGAAAATGGAGAGCCAGTGCCGGAACCCCTGGCAACCCGGCGATATAGCGGGCGCTTCATGGTGCGCATACCACCTGCCGTGCACAGGGATCTGGTGCTGGAAGCCGCTGAGGAGAATCTCAGTTTGAACAGGTTGGTCAGTGCGAAATTGAGCCATACGTAGGGTCGCTTCGATTTAGCGTTTGATCCGTAGCGGTCCAATCCGCAACACCTTGGAGGGACGGCCTTGCTGAGCCTGTTGCACTGCCACCAGGCCGGGTGGTGGGGCGAAGAGGGCGTCGCCGATGTGCTTCATGGCCTGACGCAGGGGCTCGGAGAAGTTGTAGGCAGGGCGGAACTGGGTGCGGGCAACGTCGATACGGGGGTCATCGGGGATGGCGGCGACCAGGGGCGGCGTATTGGCAGGCATGCGGCTGAGGGAGCGCATGAATTCATCCGGGGCCAGCATCGTGTCCCGCACCCGGTTCAACACCAGGTGCATGCCATCCAGGGGGATGCTGTGCTGGCGGCTCATGTAATCACCCGCCATGCGGGAGGCCTCTCCCACAGCCAACAGGCCATCCGGTGTGGGCAGGGCGGTCAACAACAGGGTGTTGGCGGCGGAGATAGCCGGCGCCGCCATCTCGGGGGAAGAGACGTCGAGGATGACCACAGCGTAACCGGCATGGGCAGCGGCGTTGCTCAGGGCAGGCAAGCCCTGTTGAACGCTCAGGGCTACAGGCACGTAAGCATCGAGCGCGCTCTGGTCGGGAAAACCTGCCAACAGATCCAGGACATCGAATTGCCGCACAGAGACCTTGAGTTGCTCCGGGGTGGGCACCGGCAGACCAGGTGAGCAGATTCGGTTCGGGACTGTCGAAGTTGAGGCGCAGGGGCACGACATCGGGCACGCCCAAACCGACCAGCAGGGTCGGCAAACGGCGTTCGGCCGCTTCCAGGGCCAGGGCGGTGGCGATGGTGCTGCGACCGGTGCCCCCCTGCAGCGACCATACGGCGATGCAGCGCCAGCCCACCATGGCGGAGCGGGGGCCATTCTGGCCCAGCCGGTAGCCCTGGCCTGTGAGGCTAAGCTGGCGGTCGGCGTGGACCGCGCCATAGATGCGGCCTGCCAGCTCAGGCAGATTGGGATCGCCGCTGAGTACATCTCGGGTGGGAGGCAGTTCCCGCACCGATTCGATCACCGAGGGCGGCGCATTATCGGGCAGGATCACGTAGAGGTTGCCCTCGTAATGGCCCAGCACCTGCGGCGAAGGCATCGAAGCTGTCGAAGACCTGCGCGTGCGCCAGCACCACCGCCGGTTTCACGGCCAGCTTGGCGCGTACATCGTCGGCCGGAGGTGGCTGTGGCTGCCAGGCTGAAACGGGCGTCGGCGCGGAACACGGTGGTCAGGGGGGCGATGTGCTCGGGAGAGGCCGCAATCAGGATGGAGATGCGTTCCTCGGGCGGGCTGTTCCGCCGCCCTTCGCCATTGCCCGAGGCAGAGGTTGGCGTGGTTTCACTGAATCCCCAGTCATTCATGGTTGCACCCCCTCTTGGGTTAGGAGCAGGCGGGATCAGGGTGGACAGGTTCAGGCCGGAAGAGACATAGGGCTCGGCCTGCATCAGGCATGAGCACCAGGGTGAAAGAGCCTCCTTCGGCATTGAGCGCGGCCAGCAACTCCACCGGCGTCACCCAGGCGGTCTCGGCGCTGAGCATGTCGGGCACGCCCACAGGCGCTTCCCAGACGGCCATAGGCTGATCGGCGTAGATTGCCGGTGCTGGTTCCGTGCCACCTGGCTGATTTGTCGCTGGTCGTCGTTGACCTCCGCCACCGACCAGTGTATAGGTCATGGGCAAGGTCTCGGTGATGGGCACGTAGTGGATGGGCTGCGGATCGATGGCAGCGGCGACGATGACGATGCCCTCTCGGGCCAGGGTGCTGCCGGCGCTGGCGGGAGGGGGCGGGGTTCGTCGTCTGCTGGCCGGGTTCGACCGTCATCTCCGCCGTGATCGGCACATCAGGCCGGGCCTGGAAGTCGGGGCTGACGTAGAGCACCCGCAGGTCTTCCAGCATGGTCTTGGCGAAGAGGTTGCCGTCGTCGTCCGGCAGGGTGGCGACCACGCCCACGTGCATGCCGGGGCGCAGGATGCCGGCCAGGCCCTGATCTTGTTTGACCAGCAGGGATACGGCCCGTTCATAGGGTTGCACGACCACGGCGGGACCGAGGTGACGGGCGTGACCGGTTCGCCGCTGAAGCGCACAACCGCCAGGCTCTGGCCCACGAGCGGGGAGGGATCGCTGACCGGCATCCACGGGAGCCTGGCCGCTTCTATCGTGATGGTGGTGAGGTCGGCTGGCGTAAGCAGGGCGCCTGCCCCCAGGTCTCGGGCGGCGACGACGACCTGGGCTGTCGGCGTTTCTTTCGGCCACAGCGCCAGCAGGATGAGGGCGAAGGTGATGGCCCCCAGCAGCAGGGGTAGACCGAGTTTCGAACGTTTCTTTTGGGTCATAGAGAGGTCTCCTTGGGGATGGTGAAGGAATGGTCGAGGACAACAAAAAAGCGGCTACTGCGACGCGTATGTTGGCGCAGTAACCGCTTCATGACCCCAGTATATCAGGTCTCAAACCCCCTGTCATGACCAAAATTGCCTATCTTTTTGACGAGTTTTATAGGCAAAATGTCCTATTGACGCCGCGCAAAGCCCTTTTTCACCGTCCTATGCGAAATCCCTTACCAGCAACCTGCAGTCCATCTCTCTGACCATGATGGCAGAGCATCAATGGGGAGAGATACCGCCTTGAACGACCCTCTTTTGCACCACCCCACCTAAGCTCCGGCGACAGGACTTCTGCCCCGGAATCCCCATATCATTCAGGTTTGCGTTTCGCAGGTGCAGAAGTGCTGGCGTTGCGTTCTGGACTTGTCGCCATCAGGCTGCAAGAGAACGCAAATCGTTTGGGCTTTTCTCAATGCTCAACACACCAGCACACCTGCCCTTGTCAGCGACGCACCATGTATGCAAGAATAAGCCAGTCGAACGACAGCAGCTTTGAGCTGAGAAGGATATACCCCTGACGAGGAGGGTAGCGCATGCGCAAGCCAACGATTCTGATGACAGTGAGTGTTGTGTTGCTGTTGGTGATCGCACAAGGCACAGTCCTGGCTGCGCCTCTGCCGCAAGAGAACAGCACGCCAATTTATGGCCAGTTGGGTGTGATCCAGGAATCGCCCCAGCCACAATACGATGATTTCTTTCAGTCGCTGGATGGGGAGATGTACGGCATTGTCGGCATCGATGCAACCATCGAGCGCGAGCTCAAGCGCCTGGCGAACCGCCAGCCACCAACGCAAGTGCAGATTTGGGGCACGCTGTATGAGGGTGTCAACGATGTCGGCGGGCGCCAGATCGTCGTGACGGACCTGCTGGAGGTGGGCGAGGGAGGCAGGGGCGGCGCCACCACCACGGCCACAGTCGCAGTGAACGTGTTGAATGTCCGCTCCGGTCCCAGCACCGCCTATCCGGTCATTGCCCAGATACGGCGCAACGAGACCTATGACGTCGTCGGCGCCCGCCCCTGGTATCAGCTGAGCGGTTTCCCAGGCGGCAAGAAAGGCTGGATATCAGGTGATATGGTTGTGGTGGACGGCAACACCGATGACATACCCATCGTCTCAGTGCCTCCTCCGGCGCAACCGCAGCCTCAGCCAGATCCGCCCGCACCAACGACGCTATGACGGCTGGAAAACGACTTACTACGCCAATCCCGACCTGAATGCCCCTGTCGTCGCCTATGCCGATGTCCCGAAAGTCGAGTTCGACTGGGGGGAAGGGCCTCCTCACTCAGGCGTTCCTGTCGATGACTTTTCAGTCCGTTTTGAACGGGATATCGATTTCCCCGCCAACATCTATAATCTCTACGCACAGGCGGATGATGGCATTCGCGTGTGGCTCGATGGTCAGCTGATCATCGATGAGTGGCATGGCGCCACCGGGCGCACCTACAGCACCAGACGCCAGCTCTCCGGCAGGCATGCCATCAAGATCGAGTACCTCGAAACGATCGGTGATGCCAGTGTGCGTTTTTGGTATGGGGTGGCTGAGCAGCCTTCGAACACCTGGGGCGTTTCTTACTACGACGACATCTATCTGACGGGGGACCCGATCTATCTTGATTTTGATTACCCGGGGCGGTGGAAGATCGACCATAATTGGGGACTGGGCTCACCGGTCAATGCTGTCGTGCCCGCTGACAACTGGTCAGGACGCTGGCAAGGTCAATGGTATTTCGATGCCGGGAATTACCTGTTTACGCTCAAGTCCGATGACGGCGCTCGTCTCTGGCTGGATGGACACGAGATAATCGACGCCTGGCGTGACGGCCAGGAGATTCAGGAAAACACTTTCTACGGAATCGGATCTGGCTGGCACACCGTGATGGTGGAATACTATGAGCGGGGCGGCCTGGCTATGCTTGGAACTGGCGTGGTATAGGCTCAGTTCTGGTGGCGAACTCCCCTGAGAGTCACCGCAGCGGTCCAGACTTCAACTCGTTGCATCGGAGATTCGAAAATGACAAAAAAAGGACACTGCAATTGCAAAACCGGCTGTCACAACCGACGATGCTCCTGCCTGAAAAATAGTGAGTCCTGTGATGAACAGTGTGGCTGTGTCAATTGTGAGAATCCTTTGAATGGGATGGATGTAGAAAAGTTGTCGGTCTGTGCCATTCAGAATATCGCCATTGTGAAAGCCCTGTCAGACAAGGAACTGGCCATGACTTTTGAGTTGCCTTGCGGACACGAAGTGGGTGGCGCTTGCAGCGTTATTAAACGATTATTGCTGTCCGGAATGCGACCAGATCTATTGGTTCTCTTTTTGCTGGGGCGGTGTGGAGCAGGATAGCCATACCTGGCACTGTGAGATATGCGGCCAGTGTCGGGACTGGCGAGAATGGCATTGTGAAAACTGCAATCGCTGTACTTATGGCATTTCATTGCCATGCGAACGCTGTGGAGACAGCTATGAACTGTCAGAATGGTTTTGACCAACTGATGCAACCACCACCCAGCGCCATACCTGTTTGTTGCGTCCTCGAAGACCCTGATATAATGAACCTGTGATACTGTCCGGTGTCTTGAGCCGGATGTCTTGCCCGGCTCACCTGCCAGCGATTGCAGGGAGGTGGGCTGGTGAAACCAGCAGTGAGGTTCACCAGACGGAGGGGAACAATGAAAAACGGATTTGTATTCCTGCTTGTGACCATGCTTGCTTTTGCGCAAGTAGCGCCACTCACAACAACTCTGGCGTCGTTTGCACCAACGCCGCACGGTGGAACCACGATCGTCACCAACCCTGCCGATAGCGGCCCTGGCACGCTGCGCCAGGCGCTGCTGGATGCGCAAGAAGGCGACACCATCACCTTCGACCCGACTGTCTGTTCCCGCCCAGCGTTCCAACCACCATCTCTCTCGACACCGGCTTACCTGAAATCGGCCAGGAGAGCATAACGATTGATGCCAGCAATGTTGGGGTAGTTTTGGATGGCAGCAACGTCGGTGTTACACATCAGAGATGCTGCTACTGGATGACGTGAGTCTGACGCTGGACAGTGGACCGAACCTCGTCGCCAACGGCAACTTCAGTGCGGGTCTGGCCCACTGGCGGCCCTGGCCCTGGGATGAAGGCCCAGGCATGACGCGGAGTCTCAACGGCAGTGATTTCCATACGTTGCCCCAGAGCTATCAGTGGGGTGCTGTAGCCCTTGACGGCGATGGCCGCACTTTATACGACACGACCAGCACGAGCGAACCCTTCGTTACGTATCCCTATGCCCCTGACAGCGGCGTCTGGATCACAGCTGCCGGCGGCAGTAAGGCTGAGCTGCGTTTCTGGTATCGGCACGAGGCCATGCGCGTCTCGCTATTGGCTTTGTACCAGGATGACCACGTGGAACAGCTCGGTGACTGGGGTTTCCAGAGGCAGGCCGGCTGGACGGAGGCGATCGTTGGCCAACAGCTACCAGCAGAGGCCGTTGGATATGGCCATCGAGTTCGGATACAGTCATTCGGAGCTGGGGACCAACGGGCTCTCCATCATGTCCAACGGGAACACCGTCCAGGGCTTGCAGATCATCGGCTTTCCAAATGCCGGCATTGCGCTGCACGACGTTCAGAACAACGTGATTGGCGGTGATCGAGACACTGGCGCCGGGCCAGTGGGCCAGGGCAACCTGATCAGCGGGAACAGCATGTTTGGCGTTGGCTTGTGGGGAGAAGGCACATCCGGCAATACCATCCAGGGCAACGTCATCGGAACCGATCTGAGCGGCATGTCGGCATGGGGCGGTCGCCGCGACGGCATTCATAGCAACGGGGCGAATCACAACCTGGTAAGCGACAACCTGATTGGTGGCTACGCAACTGGCGTGTACTTGTGTTGTGTGAACGACGGGGGCAACATCGTTCGCGGCAACTCACATCGGTGCCGATGCAAATGGGGATACCGGCATTGGCAATGCTAGAGCCGGTGTCGCCATCGACCGCTCCGGTCGCAACGTGATCGGCCCAGACAACACCGTCGCCTACAATGGAGGGTCTGGCGTCGCTGTGTACAGCCCTGATGCGCTGGGCAACCGCATTACCCGGAACAGCGTCCACGACAATGGCGGTTTGGGAATTGATATGTGGGAGGGCGGTAACACGGAACTGGCTGCGCCTCACATCGTGAACTTTGACCTTGAGGCAGGTACACTGTCGGGCTACACCTGCGCTAACTGCACGATCGAGGTCTTTTCGGATGACGGCGATGAGGGAGCGACCTATGAAGGGCAGGCTCTGGCCGAGCAGCTCCGGCGCCTATACCCTGAACAAGGGTGCTCGCTTTCACAGGCCCCCATCTGACGGCCACGACCACCGATGCCGGCGGCAATACCAGCGAAGTTCTCGACTGCCTACTACGGCATCGCGCTAGAACCGTAATCGCTTCAAGACGAGCAACGACCTGCCCCATTTCGCCCTCTCCATGCCCAAGTGCTCGTCGGAACTCGCCGACAACCACCTCGGCACCAGTGGGGACATGTACGCAACGCCCAAGGGTGGGGAGACGCCAGTTGTGCGCCACAGGGGATCAGGGGGTTCAAGATGGTCAGACTGTCCTTCAACGAAGTAGAGGACTGGCCATCCATCGACTGGAGCCAGCCAGAGTTCAACATTCGACCTGAACAGGATGCTCTGATGACCAGCCTTGCCGAGAACGGCATCACCGTCACCTACCTCCTCAACTTTTGGGACAAGGCCAATCATCCCAAGGGCTGGCCGACAGATTCCTTCGCGTTTTACCACCGAAGAAGAGATCCAGCGTTACCTGGAATACGTGCGTTTTATCGTGGGGCACTTCAAAGGGCGTGTGCGTTACTTCGAGCTGTGGAACGAACCGGATAATGGTAGCAGTGCCATCCAGTACATCAGGCCACAGGACTATGTCGAACTGGTAAAGCGCGTCGTTCCGGTCATCCGGGACGAATACCCACAGGCGAAGATCGTGGTCGGGAGCATCGTACCTGCGCAACCCCTACGCGCGCTACTACCTGTAGCCACTTGATCCAGTCGGAGGCCATGCCCCTGGTGGATGTGGTTGCCTGGCATCCGATGTATGGAACCGGGCCAGACTACGAGGATGAACGGGACTATTACTATGCCTATCCGGGGATGCTGCGGAACATCAAGGAGACAGCCATCGCTCACGGCTTTCGAAGGAGAATTCCGCGGGGATGAGATCGGATGGTGCAGCCCTGACCTCAGATGATTGTGGCGCGGCGCTGCACATGTTCACGAATATCACCGCAGCGAAGTATCACACGCGAGGGGTTGTGATGCACCTCGGGGAGGATGTCACGGCGCATCTCGGCGGCATGTCCGGTCTGCGCCGGGAAACTACCGCGTAGTGAGCAACCTGGCGACGGTTCTTGCCGGGGCAGGGCAGAGTCGTTTCCCATTCAGGTGCAGACAACCATCACCGATGTCGTAAGCTACACGTTCGCTTTACCCAACGACGACTATCTGCTCGCTTTGTGGGCAGACGGGGAGGCTGTCGATTACGATCCCGGAACACCAGTGACTCTGATCCTCCCTGGCTTCTCGGATTACAAAGTGACAGGCATCGATGTTCTGTATGGTTTTGAACAACCCATCATAACCAGCGTAGCAGGCGGCGACCTGATCATTCATGACCTGCTCGTCAAAGATTACGCCATCATCCTGCGCCTCGCTCCGACCAGGTATCTTTATCTGCCCGTCCTTTGAAAAGGTTAGGAAACCTTACTCCGCCTGTTCCAATGATAAAGGAAAATAATAAACCGCAAGATATTCGCAGTGCTCTTCGTAACGATCTTACTCTTGGTCATGACCTTGCTGACAGCAGCCACTTAGTCCACTGAACAAGTCATTGTCATTACCAGCGCCACCGACAGCGATCCCGTCACTTTGCGCCAGGCCTTGTTAGTTGCGAAGGATGGCGACACCATCACCTTTGACCCTACCATTTTCCCACACATCCTGCCCCCGCCCTCTTTCTTCCGCCGCCGACCGTTGCTCTGCGCTCAGCGCAGCCGCAGCAGTGGTCATGACAGGCGTGATGATCTCCGATAACCAATGCGCATTGGCCGTGTAAGGGTGTTCCAGGAGCAATGCGTGTATTTCTAAAGCCCGCTCAGCCTCCCCGTCATCGGCCAGCAGCAGCGCCAAACCGGAAAGAGCCATGAGGCGGGTCAGATAGCACCGTGCGCCCAGAGATCTGTCAAGCTCAAGCAGGATATGCCGTCAGCGCCTCATTGCCCTGCCCTAATGCCCGAAGGACGAAACCCAACCACGCGTGGCGTCCCACGTAAATCGAAACAGTCGGTGCCGGGGGCTGCATAGCAGCACTCTTGCTGAGACAATTAAAAGCCTCTTGGGTGTCGCCTTCCAGAAACGCGACACTACCTAGAATTCCCAAAGCGCACCCTTCCCATAACCGATAATCATGGTCCTGCGACCGCTCCAAAGCTTTAGAAACCAATTGTCGTGCTTTTTTGTATGAGCCGATGTCACGATATATCTCAGCGCAATGTACGGCTGAACCGCAATAAACTTCAGCATACCTTGTTTATGACGCCAAGTCAGGCTCTTATCCATCATCAACGCAGCCCTGTCAAGCTGTCCGGCTTCATAAAAGGTGCGCGCAAGCCAAAAGAGTGCCGTGGCCTCGGCGTCATGGTCATCGGGCGCTGCCGCTGAAAGGCTCTCGGTGAGCAGATGCTCGGCCTCGTCGAATTCCATGTTCAGATAAGCAAGCGTGCCCAACGCGCCCAAGGCGTCGCTGTAACCCGATCGACTGCCCGCACTCTCGAGTAATTGAATGGTGAGCCGAAACGCAGCTTCCGCTTCAATGAAACGTTTGCAGGAGCGTTGGAACCGGCCAAAAGAGAGGGATGCCAACGCCATGCCGATTTTGTCCTCGATTTGTTTGAACAAACCAAAGCTACGGCGAAAGTACATCTCTGCCTCGACCTCGTTCGTAGTGTAGACCCAGATTGCAGATGCAAGATACAAATAGATCTTGGCTTGCAAATCACGCGTATCACGTCCGTCAAACACGGAGGAGTCAAGGAGCGACAGCGCTTGATCGGCCAGTCGGACGGTTTTTTGATGGTCTCCCAACATGGAGATGAAGAAACAACGCCAGATCAAAATCTGTGCCAGCGCATGAAGACCGTTGATATCGGTGACATCTGTGAGGGCTCGAGCCAAACGTGCCAGCAGGCGGTCACCCGTCATATAGCTAGTTTCCCGGCGATAATACAAACCCAGGCTTTCGATAGCAGCATCAAGTTCGACAAAATGCTCGTGCGTTGCTGCCCAGAGACAGGCGGCATGGATATTCTCCATATCCGCACGCATGGCATGCATCCTGGCGACGTGGTTTAACCCATGCAACTCCTCCTCACTCTCAGCTAACCACTGACAAAAATGCAGGCAGTGCTGAGTACTCATGGTCTGCTGCTGCTCAGCATCCTTCGCCAACTTTTCTGCGGCATATTGCTGCAGCAAGGCATGCATGCGGTAACGCCCAGTCCTTTCGCGCCTGCAACCAGCTCTTACGCAGCAACCCCAGCAACGTCTGGGGGGAAACGCCTGTGACGACGCGAGCGGCGTCGCATGTGAAGCCGCCGCGGAAAACCGACAACCCACTAAGGACATCACGCTCAGACTCGTTGAGCAATTGCCAGGAGGCAGTGAATACAACGGGCAGACTACGATGGCGTGCGGGTATATCAACGGCGTCGGATGTCAGGAAATCCAGGCTGGTGTGTATCTCCTCCATGATCTCCGTTGGCTCCAGCAGCGCCGTCCAGGCCGCAGCCAACTCGATAGCCAGGGGCATGCCTTCGACCATGCGACAGATGTCAATGACGGATGAACGGGTGGTCGAGTCCAGCACAAAGGCAGGGTGTGCACGATGAGCGACGTCGGCGAAGAGCTTGACACTGTCTGTATCTTCGTTTGCGCCCTGGACATGAGAAATGGGGCAGGTAACATTCAGACCGAATATGGGGAAGCCTTGTTCGCCCCGGATGTCCAGGCGTATGCGCGAAGTCACAAGCGCCTTGATACCTGGAGCAGCGGCCAACACATCGATCACGAAGCGCAACGACAGATCGCCAAGCAAGTGCTCGAAGTTGTCCAGCACCAACAGCATTTTTTTGGGCCTGAGGAATTCTGCAAGTTGCTGCGCCAGGGGTTTGCGAGTCATCAAGAAGCGAAATCCGACTGCGTCGGCAACGCTCGACACGAAGGAATCGGTATCATTCAGATCGGCCAGCGGCACCCAAAACACCCCATCCGTGAAAAGATCATGGTTCTCCTTCACAAACTGGTCTGCCACCTCCAGTGCCAAACGAGTCTTACCCATACCGCCGGGGCCGGTAATTGTCAGCAGCCGACAACCCGGATTGAGCAGCATGTCATGCAGGGTGGCCAGTTCCGCTTGCCGGCCCACAAATAGGGTCAGATGAGCGGGTAGGTTGTTGGGCAAATTGTCACGAAAATCCGGACTCATTGACAGCAAGCCTAACTGCACGGCGCGGCGCGGCGCTTCCGCCGGTTGGACACCTCCAATTTGCTATAAATCTGATGGGCATACCATTTGACCGTGTTCAGGCTGAGGAAGAGGGTATCGGCGATTTCCTGATTGCTTTGGTGTTCGGCAAGTAGCGCCAGGATTTGCCGCTCATGCTCGTTCAACGACCCGATCAGCTCAAATTCGATACAGGAACTTGCAGATTCAGCCATATCTATTTTCTCCAACAAGAATATTATAGCAGATTCAATTCCTATTGTATAGAGCTTTCTGAGGCATTTTCCATCCTTTTTTCCATCCCAAACGAATGGTGACATGGCGACATCAACTGGACTTTGGCCAAAATTGCATTATTGTCAAGTAAGTGAGCAAAAATAGCCCATTTTCGGGTTAAGTCATAGAATTTGACCTACTAAATAGCGGAATTTTCGTAGCTTGAACCACTAGATGTAGTAGGGATAAAAAATGGCCAAAGTCCAGATCAAGAGAGTATGCTCAAAGAAGACGGACCAATCACTCTTTCCTGGAGGTTTGCTATGAAAACACTTTGCTTCGCACTGATTGGATTGCTGGCGGTGATGCTATCGGCGGCCTGCCAACCCCCGCCTGCCCCTGTCGCCGCACCGACACCAGACCCGGCTATAGCAACACTCAAAGCAGAGGCGGAACAGGTTGCCGCTAACAAAGCGGTCATGGACAAATTCCTTGAGTTGTTCGGCACCGGCGCCTGGGACGAATTCGACCAAGTGATCGCCACCGACTGCGTGCTGCACTATCCGGGCGGCGTCGATGTGGTCGGCCTGGATGCCATGATCGCTGGCTGGCAGGATTTCTTTCCCAAGCTCAAAGACATGACATTCACGTCCCAGGGTGAAGTCAGCGAGGGAGACCTCATGATGGAGTTCATCACCTTCGAGGCCACGTATGAGGGTGATTACATGGGCCAGGAAATCACCGGCGTGCCGATCAAGTACAACCAGGTGGAAATGCAGCGCTACAAGGATGGCAAGATCGTCGAATGGTGGGTTGAGAACGACCGGTTGTGGA
The DNA here is from genome assembly GCA_963700615.1 of uncultured Chloroflexia bacterium. GTDB lineage: Bacteria > Chloroflexota > Anaerolineae > J102 > J102 > DUEF01. Next base: position 35,938 of record CAVOYG010000013.1, read on the forward strand.
TGGCGGAGCAGTCTGGCATGGAGCTGACGTGGTAGATACGGCGATGGACTCTGCCTGCCTTCGAAAGGCAGAATTCTTCTTGACTCAAAAGTCGATGCCGGCAAAAGGCGCGGAATCGGACAATTCTCTGGAGCGAGGCAATTGCAGGCGTATCACCGCCAGGGTTTGGCAGTCTCCACTTTGATATCGTCGGCGATGCCTCGCACTTCAACCACCCTAACGGAGGTAACACCATGAAAACAGTCAAATTCACCTTATTCCTTGTACTCGCGCTGGCCTTGATCCTGCCTCAAATTTTCGGGCCGGCGGTCGAAGCTGCTCGCCCTTCCCCCATCACCGGGCACTGGCAGGGCATAGACGTAGATGGCAGTGACTTCCATCTCACCATTGCCGGACCCCCGGACGGGCCTTTCCAGATCACCTGGACAGAGAGTTACATCTCCTTCTGCGACGGGGGGCCTGGCATCATCCGCGGAACCGGCTCGCTCAGCGAGGGTGATCCCAATCTGCTCGTCGCAGATCTGCACGCAAGGTGCTTCACCACTGGCGCGTCGCTCGACTTTCAGGTGACCATCGAGTATCTCTGGCCCACGAACACGCTCAAGGTCACGTATCAGGGCGACATAGGGTTCGTCATCTTGTACCGCTCCGGCGCCCAGGTGCAGAGCAACGCCAAGATCATTGCCTCGGCTGAGGGTGATTGGCTATGGACCTCTGGCTTCACGCCTGGGGATGAGCTGACCATATCCATCTATGAATCCGACCAGGCTGGCGCCGCTCTACGCTGGACAGGGACCAAGACGGCCAATCAATGGGGCTTTGTGCACGTCCTACCCGAGGACACCGATGATCTGGACTTCGTGCCTGGCAACAACGTGATCGTCCATGACAGTTTCGTCGAAAAGGATCTGGTGCTGGAATCGATCGCGTGGGATATCTTCGACGCTGACACAGACTTTGCGGCAGGCATAGCGCCTGCGGGCCGAAAGGTCATGGTCGTTGCGGCTGACTCCGAGTATTCCGAAGACCAGTTATCCTCTGTGGGTCGTCGCCAAGGGCGGTAATTGGACGCGCCGACTTCGGCGGGATCGTTGACATCCCATGCGAACCTGCATGGGGCGGGGATAGTTTCGCCCAGATATTCGATGGGGACGGGGACGCCAACGAAGCTGCTGGTCCGCCTCCCACATGCCCAACCAACTGATAGCCTGGAGACGGCAACGCTAAATCGAGGGTTGATTCAGGCGATCTACCGTGCCGGGAGCGCCGGTCAGTGCAAATAAAGGTCCCGCACTCATCGGTGTAAAAAAGCAGCCCCTCAAGACGCGTTAGCCTGTTCCGAGAAAACAAGTTATTATGACAAAGATAAGGAGGAAGCATCCCCTGCTTGATTTCCGTTGCGGAATCGGCATTGGGATGTTTCTCGCGGTCCTCGACAGGATGCGTTTTATATTGCATTATGCTGGGACATTCAGCATCATGGTCCATCAACCAGGGGGAACAATGAAAAAGACACTTGCATTCCTGAACGTAATCGTACTCGCCCTCATTTTGACGACTCCACGGGCGACAACTTTTTCGCAGTTAGTGCCTGAAGGGCAAGCTGGGGCTATTATCGTTGTCACCAGCGCTGCGGATAGTGGCCCCGACACCCTGCGCCAGGCGCTGTTGCGGACGGCGCAGAGAGGGCGACACCATCACCTTCGATCCGACCGTCTTCTCCACCCACGGCCCCGGTCACTATCTCGGTCACCAGCCCCCTGCCCCACATCCGTGTGAACAACCTACGCATGGATGCCAGCAACGCCGGTGTGATCCTGGATGGCAGTCAACTATCCGGAGACTGGGAGGCCGGCTTGCAAATCGTGTCGTCCCAAGGAAACACGCATCCGGGGGTTGCAGTTCACCAACTTCGCCGGGCCTGGCATCGCCATCAGCGGTGGAGCCAGCCATAACGTGATCGGCGGCGATCGTTCCATTGGCAGCGGGCCATTCGGTCAGGGCAACCAACTCATTCACAACGTCATCGGAGTAGACCTCGCCACGCCGGGAACGATGCACAACGTCATCACTGGCGATCTGATGGGAACGATGTGCCGGAGGTTGCGGATGCTTGGGCAATGATCGCAGCGGTGTTTGGATCACCGAAGGGGCGCACGGAAACACCATCGGCACCGGACAACGTCATCGCCTACAACGGTCAAGCCGCTATCGTCATGCGAGGCGCTCTGACCACGTGCACAACACCATCACCCAAAACAGCATTCACGACAACGCCTCGCCGAGCATCGATGCGTGGTATGACGGGCCAAATCGAACGAATACCTTTCCCCGGCGTCTATGCCTTCGACCTGGCGGCGGGGACGATAAGCGGCGCCACATGCCCGCTGTGCACGGTGGAGATCTTCTCCGACGAAAACGATGAAGGGGCGGTCTTCGAAGGGCGGGTCACAGCGGATGATCGAGGTGCATTCACCTTCAATAAGGGGAGCGCTTTTGTCGGTCCCCGCCTCACTACGACGGCTACCGACCCCAACGGTAATACCAGCATGTTTTCGATGCCGACTTTGGGCACCAGTGGAGCGGTGTTTATGCAAATGGGGAACAGCCCGGCCAAGACGCAGTTCCGCGCAAAAGTATCAGGCCAACTTCCTGCGGACTTCAGGCTGGGGGAAGCTCTTTACCTCTCCCTACGGGACGAGGCTGAATCATTAGACCACCTCATCTATGACTGCATCGGTCTTGGCGTGAAACGCCTTGACACCTCTATGCAAGAAGTCGAAGAGCCGATTGACTGGAGCCTGGATGAATTTGAGGTGCCTCAGCAATATGATGAATTCATCGATGATCTCAATACCAGTAGTGTAGCCGTGAATTACCTGCTCCATTTTTGGGACAAGGCCGGTCATGCCAACGGCGAAGTCCTGGCTACCCCACGCTTCAAAACCGAAGACCAAATCCTGGATTTTTTGGCGTATGTGCGTTTTGTGGTGAGCCACTTCAAAGGTCGGGTGCAGTATTACACCATCTGGACGGAACCAGACGCCTGCGGCGGCTCCAACATCAAGTGCATCGAGCCGGACGACTACATCAACCTGCTCAAGCGTACCATCCCCGTCATCCATGAAGAAGACCCTGCTGTCAAGATATCAATGGGGCCGGTTGTTCTTTACTTTGCCCGTGACTACCTGAATACGGTCCTCATCTCCGATGTGCTGCCGTCACTGGATGTCATTCAATGGCATGGCCTCTACAATGTGACGCCAGACAGCGAGTTCGATGGAAACTATTACTACGAATACCCTGCGATCATGGCGGGAATCAAGCAGACCGCCACTGCCAACGGATTTACGGGAGAGTACTGGGGAACCGAGTTGACCTTGGGGGCAAGCCCTGTTTCTCCAGACCAACCGTGGGAGCCTATTGAAACATGGAGGATGGCAGTCAAATATCAAGCGCGAGCCTTTATCGCTCATCTGGGCATGGATATCGGTGTGAGTTGGCCCATTGAAGGCACACCAATGGCACTGGGCTACCGCACAAAAGCCAATCTCAACACGGTCATGAATGGCAGCCAGCCCACCGCCATTCCCGTCGACATTGTCAGCGAGGCCGAGATTATCGCCAGCTACGGGTTCTCACTACCCGGTGGCGACCGCTTGTTTGTCTTATGGACCGACAGCGTCACAGTCGACGATGATCCCGGAGTTCCGGCGACGCTCACATTCCCCGACATATCCGACACCACTGTGACCGGCATCGACGTCCTGGAAGGCTACGAGCAGGAGTTGATAGCGAGCGAGGAAAATGGGAACCTGATCATCCATGATTTGTTGGTCAAGGACTATCCCATCATCCTGCGCCTTGCCCAAACAAAATACCTTTATCTGCCAGTCCTTTCAAAGGAGTCGGGAACAGTATCTACTGGTTCCAACAGTGGCGGAAAACAATGAATCGCAAAAAATGAGCAACTCTTGTCGTGACAATCCTATGATTGGTCGTTGTCTTGCCGATTGCAGCCATTTAGTCGGCTGGAAAGTCATCGCTGAACTCGCCCGATGCATAGATGGCTTAAATGCCCTGATGCTGGTCCAGACTGGGACGCAAATTGATGGTGTCAACAGGTGATTTGTGTCATGACAGGCCGATACCGTTCTGATATCCTGAAAGGCAGATGGCGATTTCGCCGCACGCAGCGATATCAGCATGATCATGCACACACCCTCTCCCCCCTCCCTCTATCAACCATTCCTTCCCCGGACACTACGAACCCGTCCCGCCCCGGGCTATGCGGCCCTGTGGCGCAGGGCAGGCAAATCGTGGCCCCGCGACCTGCAGGCGTTGGCGCTGCTGGGCAGCAGCGGCTGGTCGAGCCGTCTGGCCCTCAACAAATGGCTTGTCGCCCACGATCCCGCCCTCCAATCAGAGAATGACAGCGTCATCAAGCGTCTCTGGAAACGCATGGCGCAGCGGGGCCTGGTCGAACAACGCACCATCGGCATCGATCGCCACCACAATACCAGTGTGGCCCTGGTCTGGCTGACGGAGCGGGGCCGCCACTTTCTGCATGAACAGGGACTGCCCTTCCTCGCCCTCTCGGAGTGGGACCGCCTGCGCCTCGTGCACAACGGCGAACGCCAGCCTGTGCACACCGCCATGGTCATACTCGCTGCCTATCTCTTCCGCCGCCGTGGTTTTTGCACGGAGGTCTGTCCGCCCACAGACGCCCCCTTCGCCCCCGATCTGCTGCTGGTTGATGCCAGGTGCCGGGGAACGGATCTGTGTCGAGGTGGAGGCGCCATCCAAGGGCGGAAAAGGGCAGCGAGAACGTCTCCGCACCAAGTGGCGGAACATGATCGACGCCCAAGGCTACGTGGTGGTCTGTGCGCTCAATCAGCGGCAGCTTGGCCATAAGCTGAGATCGGCCCAGCAGATTGCCGCTCGGGGCCTGGGAACTGACCTGCAAACGCTTTCGAGAGATGAGACGGACAGGGTGCTCTGGACACAGCATTGGGGGGATCCCCGTATGTCCGATCCGCCTATGGCTCAGGCCTTTCGCCGGGGTTTGAGGGGGGTGGTGCAAGAGGGGGTCTTTCAAGGCGGTATAAGCCCCTGATTGATGCGATATCACTGGCTGTCTTCAACTTGCTGGGGAAGCGTGTAGGTCAGACAAAAATCTCGACCGGAAATGCGCCGAAGTCGTTGAACAAGCTGATCCTTGAAGCGCAGTTCCAGCCATTGGCGACGCTGTTCATCGGGGACTAGAATGGTCAGAGACATCTGCGTTGGCCTCTATCAGCCTGGCCTGCTCCAGCCAGCGTTCAAAGACCGCCGGTTGCAGGCTCAGCCGCATCTCGCTCAAGAGCTGGTCCCACCAGCCCTGCACTTGTTCAGGGATGTCGGCGGTGGGGTAATGGGACAGGTCGGGAACGGAACGCCCAAAGGCCTGGCGGCGATGTCGGGCCTCCTGAAAGGCGATCGCCGCTTCCTCGGCGCGCCGGCGCTGCTCCGCCTGCCAGGCCACACAGGCCATCATGAATTCCTGCACCTGTTTGAGATGGGGCGTGGTGGCGCAGATGGCCGGTCCCAGGGGCTGGACTTCCTCCCAGAAGGCCGGGAATGCGTGCACCTGCTCAGCTGTGATCCCTCGCTGCCTGAACAGAACGATGACATCCTCGATCTCTTCCTGTTTGCGTTGCGGCAGCAGGGCGTAGTCTTTTTTCAATACCGCACACAGCGCAGATCGAAAATCATCCAGAGGGAGGTGAGAGGCGCTGTCAGCGCTGTCGGCACCTGCGCTACTACCATCGTCCACCGTTTTCTCTCTCCTCTCTGTCGTAGTCTCTGAGGTATTCTCTGTTGTTATTCTCTGGTTATTGCTGCGCGCCTTCGGTACAGATGGACTGTACCCTCGGTACACATCGTCTGTACCCTGGGTACAGATGGACTGTACTTTCGGTACACATGGACTGTCGTTTTCGACAGTCGGGATTTCGGCAGGGATTTCGGCCACTTGATCACCAAGTTCTTCTGGCTGTTCAGCACCCTTGGAATCTGCTTCATTCAGCTCGCTTGTTGCAGTTGTCAGGTTGTCCAGCGCTTCATAATCGAGCGTGTACCACAGTGTCTTGTCGATGGGCGATCTGTTGTAGACATCGGTAACCAGGACGATGCCGCGCTTGCGCAGACGACCGATGATGCGGCGGATGGAGCCGGGATTCCACCACGGGAATTGCCTGGCCCAATCTGCATAGGTGTTGTAGATCCAGCGTCTGCCGTCGCGTTCATGACCGCTCCTCTCCAGCCAGTAGTGCAACTGCTGTAAAAAGATGGCGTCAGACAGGCCAATCGCTTCCGCCAGGGATGGCAGCACGACCAACGGATTTTCATCGATAAGGAGCTTGCTCATAAGTCAGTCCTCCCGCGTTCAGGCGGTATGCCTGCGCATCAGATCGCATAGAGGTTGTCGACGGCGCCATGCTGCCGATGCGCCTGCATCAGGTCATCATCCGTCAACGCCAGATAGCGTTTCAGGACTTGCAGATCGGAATGCCCCATGATCCGTTGCAGGGCGTAGATGTTCATGCCTGAACGCAGGCTCCACAGGGCGAATGAGCGTCGAAACGTGTGAGGATGGCAATGTTGAACGTTTGCAGCTTCGCCTAGCCGGCGCAAGAGAATGCGCAAACCGGAATCGGTGAGCCGTTGGCCCGTGTTGAAGCTCAACCACAGCGGTTCGTCATCTTCCGGTTCCGGTCGCTCCCGATAGTAGCGGAGCAGCATCTTCCTCGTCCGCAAGCCGACATAGGTGATCCGATCTTTACCTCCTTTCCCCCGCCGGATCATGACCTCGCCCGATCTCACGTCTACATCTCCCACATTCAGCGCCACGAATTCCGAGGCGCGACAGCCCGAATCAACCAGGAACAAAACGATCGCTTCATCTCTGGTTGTGCTGCAAACGCCGACCAATCGCCTGACATCCTCCTGTTCAAAAGCGGGGGGAATCTCCTTGGGCAGGCGCGGCATCCGCACCTTGCGCATGGGGCTGATCTTGATCAGCTCTTCCATCACCAGGAAATTGCAGAAGGCGCGCACAGCGCGGGCTGCTGCGTGCACGGTGTTCGCTTTCAGGCCTCGGTCCTGCAGGACAACCAGATAGGAACGGATATGATCTGCCGTCAATTCTTCAACGTTGACGACGCTTTGCTCCTGCAGATGATGGAGAAAAGGCTCCAGTTGCTGCCTGTAGTATCGCCGGGTCATGGGAGATAACTGCCTGGCTTCTGCATCCAGGAGGAAGGATTCGAGGGCGCGCTTGAGCGAGATGGCGCGACCTGGAGGTGCTTGTCGATGGCGTTGACCAGGCCAGGGGATGATGGTAGCATGGCGTTGAGAAGCTTCCCCGCTTTCTCTGTGCGCCCGGCCGTGGTGGGCAATACCGCGTGCCGGGCCTTTTTCTAAATGCTGCATGGGTTCATTCTCCTTGTTGGGATGGATGGTGAAGGCGCATCGATCAGGCTTCAAATCAGCGTCGATGGTAAGGAAAAGAAAACGGTCATTGCGCGCGAAATGGCGCAATGACCGCATCATATTCCCAGTATAGCGGATGTTTTGGGGCCTGTCATGACACAGATCACCTATATACGCCCCCAATTTTCAAGATATTCTGCTTATGATCGCTCTTGACCTATGGAACGGGCACAATTTCCAGATAAGGCTCTCGCCAGCGCCACTGGTCGCCCTCCCGGTATGCCTGGCCTAGCAGGTGGAATGGCGCCTGCGAGAAATCGGGCGTGCGCGCATCATAGCCGGCATGATTCATGTTCTGTGCCGTGATCGTGGCGGCGACGATGATGTCGTTGAGATATTCGCCACTGGCAGTGATGCTGATGAAGCATTCTTGCGGATCGAAGAAATGGTGGTAGGGAATGGCGCAGCCAACGAAGATCATGGAGCCTGCACCATCGCCGAACCCCTCGAATAACCCTTGATTACCGGCGAAAAGCGGAAGGGGCGCCAGGGGGATGGGCGAGTTGCCCTCCCACACCGGATCGATCAGGGTGATGCGGATGCCCTGGGGATGAGCGCCGTACAACTGCTCGCCCCAGAATTCATGAGCCACAACGCCATAGACATCGCGCTGGAGCACGATGTCCCACTGGTCGGAAGCGTCGACGAATTCGTAGCCCCAGCCAACGATGCGCTCGGCGCGTACGGGCCAGGTGTGTCTGGACCGAGGATGACGGTCGATTGTCTGACTGGCGTTGGGGGAACAATCACTCTGTGGTGGCTTCAGGTGTGGGCGTTGGCGGTGGAAGTGTTGGTGTGGGCGTTGGTGGTGATGTTGGTACCGCCGTCGGCGCAGGAGGTGTAGCCATGATTGGCAGATCAGCGGACACACCGCCAACGTAGCGCGCTGAAACCCAGCCCGAACGACCGTTGTGCTCAACCAGTAGCCAATCTCCATCCTTGTTGCGCCCAGTCACGCTCAAACGTAGTTCCGCCATGGAGACTGGTGATCACTGGGTAGACTGTACCAGGTCCGGCGCGCAGGTTGAGCGCCCGCACCTCCGCCAGCACGTGAGGCGCCGGTGTTTCAGTGACGGTTGCTGTAGCAAGTGGCAGTGGCGGTCTCTACCGGCGCAGGCGAAGGATGTGACAATCCGGGTCTCGGTCACCGTTGGAGGAGGCGTTGGTGTATTCGTTGACAGCAGTTCCGGCGAAAGTTCGGTCTCGTGTATATCAACTGTCGCCGTAGCAAAGGCTGTAAGGCTGCCGGTTGGCTGTACAGTGGGCTCGACCGCCAACGGTTCTGCGGCGGATGTCTTTGCATCGACCCTTGAGCAGCCTCCGACCAGAGCCAGCACCGCGCAAAGGATGGTTATCTGTAACGTCTTCATGGTTTTCACTCCTCATAACATGTTGTCGACGGCGCCATGCTTCTGATGGGCGTCAAGCAGGTCCTCTTCCACAAGCGCCAGATAGCGCCGCAGGATCTGCAGATCGGAATGCCCCATGATCTGCTGCAAGGCGTAGATGTTCATGCCCGCCCGTAGGCTCCACAGGGCGAACGTACGGCGAAAGGTGTGGGGGTGGCAATGATCGATGCCGGTCGCTGTTTCCAGGGTTCGGGTCAGCATGCGCAAGCCACAGTAGGTGAGGCGTTCGCCGGTGTGCATGCTCGCCCATAGGGGATCACGAGGCGAGAATTCACCCCGTTCCATGAGGTGTTTCACAAGCGCCTTTCGCGCCTGCGAGCCCAGAAAGGTGACGCGGTGCTTTCGCCCCTTGCCATGCTTGATCTTCACAGCGCCCGACTTGATATCGACGTCGCCGATGTTGAGCGCGACGAACTCCGCTGACGCGGCAGCCGGTGTCCAGCAGACAAAGCACGATGGCCTTGTCTCGTTGCGTATTTCGCAGGCCTTCAGCAAGCGATGCACTTCCTCCGGGGTGAATGAAGGCAGGATTTGCTTGTCCAGCTTGGGCATCTTCACCCGCTGCATGGGACTTATCTCCAGCATCCCCTCCCTCACCATGAAATTGCAGAAGGCGCGGATGGCGCGCGCTGCCGCGTGCTGGCTGCCATGCGACAGCCCACGACGTTCCAGACCGACCAGATGGCTGCGGATATGATGCGCTGTGATCCCCTGTGGAGACTTCACCCCTTGCCCTTTCAGCGACTTTAAAAAGGGCTCCAGTTGTTGCCGATAGTAGCGCAGCGTTTTGGGCGACAGGCGTCTCGCTTCGGCATCGAGCAGGAATGCTTCATAAGCCAGTGTTAGTGCACTGCTTGTGAAATCATTATTTTTAAGTATAGTCAGCTGCTGTGAAAACATGGCTCCAACCTCGGGTGGTGGAGCCACAACATGTAGTGGTTTCAGATCAGGCAAACCACAACATATAGTAGGTGAGCCGCCAGGGACTCGAACCCCGAACCCGCTGATTAAGAGTCAGCTGCTCTGCCAATTGAGCTAGCGGCCCGAATAGGAACTGAATTATAGACCGTCGCTCATGACTCTGTCAAAGTTTGACATCTGCGGTTGCCTCACATAATCTTCTGGTTGAGGTCCGCCCCAATAACCGCAACGTACGTCTATCGGTCATTCTATCATAGCCAGTAAACCACCATGTCGCATCCAAAACCCAAAGGCCGCATCAGCGAAACAACGCTTCGCGTCCGTTACGCCGAAACCGATGCTATGGGCATCGTCCATCATAGCCGCTATATCCCCTGGTTTGAAGTGGGACGCGTCAATTTTCTACGCGAGATTGGCCTTCCTTACAAGAAAATCGAGGAGATGGGATTTCTTTTTGTGATTACCGATCTGGGAGTCCGTTATCACAAGCCTGCCCGTTTTGATGATGTGGTCATCATCCGCACCTGGATGGATAAAGTCTATAGCCGTGGTATGCGCCTCGACTATCAAATCGTTGACGAAAACGGAGTGACACTGGTCACCGGTTTCACCAAATTCATCTGTACCAACAAACAAGGGCAACCCACAAGATTGCCCGACACCTTGATCAGTTTGCTGCGTAACGAATCCTGACCGAGTTAGACCTCTGCGGTCGGATCTTCGTCAATCGGTGGGGATGAATCAACGATATCCGGCTCTATGTCGTTTTCTTCTTCAATATCTTCAAGTTGAGCCGCGTCCTTCACCATAATCCGAGCTGCTAACTCGCCAAGAGCATCTTCATCCAGTGGTGGCAAGCCATCTACATTATCCAACCCAAAGTACTGCAGGAAGGCAAAGGTTGTGCCGTAGAGAATCGGTCGTCCTGCCTGCTCCAATCGCCCCACTTCCTCAATGAGGCCGCGGTGCAACAGGGTGCGAATAACGCCATCGCTGTTGACGCCGCGAATGGCTTCGATCTGCGGTCGAGTGACAGGCTGACGGTAAGCGATTACAGCCAGCGCCTCCAATGCGGCGCGGGACAGTTTGGTGTTGAGATCCAATCCCAAGAACACTTCGATGGCGTCCGCAACCTCTGGCGCTGAGACCAATTGCGCTGATCCATTGTGCCGCTGCAAACGAATCCCCCGCTGCAGTAACTGCGCTTCAAGTTGTTCCAGGCTCTGATCGATCCGTTCAATCGATACATCGAGCGCCGTCGCCAGCCGTTCAATGGCTGCCGGTTCGCTGGCGACAAAGAGCAAACCTTCCAATAAGACCAATAGTTGCTCATCATCCAACTCGGCAGCGGGCGCTTCTGGATCGAGTCCATCCATTTCCGGTGTTGGCTCGGTATCCGGTGGGGACACAGACGGGTCGGTTTCAGTCAGTTCTTCGGGAATTAGGGGTTGTTCGTTCAAATTTGCTTCACTCAGATTGAGCAATAGGAGCCTCACCTGTGGTTGATGACCAACCCATCAGGAGGATGTGATGTGAGAATATCGGTTATGCGCAAAGAATACCGCTCTTGGGGATGGCGTCAGGCAAGCTGAGGATACTCGCTGTGGCGAATGCGAACATCTAACTTACCGATCTTTAATCCCATGCTTCCTTCCACCACGTCTCGAACGACAAGGATGATCTCTTCTGTCTTCATGGGAACGTCGATAACAGGCGAAGTCTCAACATCCAGTTGGATATTAACCTGATCGCCCCGAGCCTGCACTGCTGGTTGCACTGCGATAACGTCCGCTAATTGATCTACGTGCCAGGAAAGACGCTTGGCGATACTGTCGGTCGTGACCTGAGCATCACCTTCAGGCGTGCGCAACCGCACAACCGCCTCACCTTCGCGTGTAAACTCCGCCAGAATCAAGGGAAGCAACACGAGCAATGCAGCAACCGCAACAGCCAGCGCGTCCGATATTGAAATTGGTGGGATCAGTCGCTTGCAAGCGCGCCAGCCAGGCGCTGAAATTAGCGAGATGTTCCTGCATCCAATGAACCACATCCAATGGGGAAATTGCCAGGGCCAGTAACAGCGCCAGGAGGATGAACAGAATTATGATGGTAACTATGCGATTGAAGGCATTCATCAAGAGCCTCGCAGGATAAGATGATCTGTCTATGAGCGAACTGTTCGATTTGTGAAAACAGCGATAGGAGTCAGAACGATTATACGATCTAAAAGAGTTCTCTCCAAAGATGAAGCTGGAACTATCTCAATTTGATGAGGCAGCAGTAATTTGTGGACCGCCGTCGTCCCCCTCCTCACCCAACTGGACACCAATCGTCTCTTGGAATCCCTGCCACAGCCATCCTTGCACATCGTTGCGCTGAGCTACACCGTCCCGGCAGGCGACCCCGCAGAGATCCTGGGCAAAAACAGCGTCATCCTGCAACGTTTCCTCTGCATTCTAAAGGAAAAAGTGATGGCAATGCCGGGTTGGGACACTCCCCCACGCATCCACATTGACCTGCGGGGCGGGTTAGGCAAACCATACGAGGAACTGGCAGCTGGAAACATAGATACCCTGGAGGCTGCCCAGTCCTTCGCCCAAGCCGACGTCTATTCGATACTAAACTTAACACCCGCGCGCCTGGGGGGACTCTGGCGAAGTGCGGAAGCGGTCCTGGCCTGCCGCGCACACGGCCAACGCATCATGCTCAACACCGATTCAGGCAAAAGCGCCCGTTCACTCCGGGTGTTGAGCCAGGTCGCGTTGGGACTGCATCCTGATTTCCTGGGCGCTTCAGCCGAAGGCTGCAACAATTTCGCTCAGGTCGACGGGGAGATGCAACGGGCGCTGATGGAGATGGAAGTTCGGGGCTGAGACTGGCAGTCCTGACAGTAGCCGTTTAGAGAACCCTCGACACGCCAGGAATCTTGCGGATAAGGTAGGCGATGACGAAACAAATCGGGACCATGATAATGGCCGCTATGCTGAATTTGAGTATGGGTCCGAGATCGATTCCCATCGAAGCCAACGCAAGATAAAATACATACGCCAGAACAACGATGATGGGACTGTGGATAACGTAGACAGCATAGCTTTGTTGTGACAGGAAGCTGCCCAGCCTGCTCTTCTCGTTGAAATAGCGGCGGAAGAAGGTGATCGAAGCCAGGGTCATGCCAACGGCGAAGGCGGTATCCCACAGCGCATAAACAGCAGACGGCCAACTCCCATTGCCAAGAAAACGCATGGAACCGCCCAACATGCCCAGGATCGGAATCGGGAACAGCAGGAGTGTGGCAACCACCGCGATCACGAAGCCTACGGTGCCTATGCGTCCGGTCAGTGTTCGGAACCAGTCTCGACGGTACGCGATGATACCAACAATGAAGAAACTGAGATACTGCGGGAGGTAGGCAAGCGTCGGGAAGTCGAGCACAGTTTTGCCAATCGGGACAATGACCCGTACCAGGTAGGTAACCAGGGCCAGGGCCAGAATGAAGATGCCAATGCCAAGATAGCTGGGGGGCGAATATTCACTCTTGGCGGATGGTTGCCGATTTCTGGTCAACCACCGCCAGGCAGCGTAACCAAAGCTGAAGATGAGCAACAGCGCAAGGAACCAGGCAACCCCAAGACCGATGAACTCGGGATACATGCGCCAGTAATTCTGCCAGGTCAGCGGGTCTGAAATCCAGCGCACCGGATCGAGGAAAAGACCGATGTTAGAGAATGGGTTGAGGATCAATATCCATATAACGAGAGGAATACCCAGGCGAATCAACCGGCTCTTCAGGAAGGAACCCGTGCCCTTCCGCTCAAATGATCCTGGCGTGAAATAGCCTGCCAACAAAAATAAGGCGCCCATGAACCAAGCCTGGTTGAAAAGTACGAATAGTACCAACGCAAAGCCTCCCAGCGATTCGGCGTTTTTCGGGGGATCGACGTACCAGAACGACAAACCCTCCCCATAGACGACCGCCAGATGGTGCAGTACGACGAGGATCACCAGGGCAGCGCGCAGGTGATCGATAAAGAACAGGCGGGAAGCTATCGGGGTTGCCGCTTGAACTTGGGGTTTCTCCGTTGTTTGTGAACTAATTTGACTCATTTCATCCTCTTGTATTCATTGAGTTTTACTATCCTGCCGCTTGTGCATTCCCTTTACGGTTGAGAATTGGCGCATCATTCCTCCATGATCCAAACAACCGAAATCAATGGCACAGCCCAGGGAGTAGAGCCGGCGCAGCAGGCCTTGTAGAGCAGCCTGGTCAAGCGTGCCGGTTAGGGTGGTAGCGGGTGGCCCATCGCCCTCGTTTTCCAACGTAATCGTCATTCGATCGCCCCACTCTGACCAACTCGCATCGAGATGCCCCGGCACTTTGATTTGATAGGTCGCCGGATCAGTCAGAGTAAGCTTTCGACTGACTTCGTTCATCGAAGTCTCGTCACCATTCACCAGTGATAGAGCGCACGATGGCCATGGCGATAAACGCCACGCCCAGCCCACCGAGAAGAGCAACTGCAATATTCCCTGTTAGAAGGCCGATGGCCAGACTGAGCATCAGGCACCCTACAAACACCAGACCACTGGCTCCTTTTCTGCTGCGTTCTTGCTTTTCGATAGACATGATTCTTGCCTCCATTTGATGTGAAACGGGATTAATTGAATTTTATGCTTTCAGCATACCCGCAACATGGTATTAGTGTCATACCCCGGAGGTATTATTTGGGGGATTAACTCCATGTTTGTCATATCATCTAGGCCCATTTCCATGCATACCAAACAGTCAGAGCATTAAATCCAAGCCCGAAAATGATAAAAACTTATCGTACGCGGCAGGGTAGGTAGGCAATCCGATGAGATTGAAGACAAAAAAGACAATGGGGACGATGTTATTCACCCAACGATTCACAGGCTGATTCAATGTCAAGGACAGAAAAATCATGGCAATCGGTATCACAAAAAGTGCTGCCATTCCCAGGTACATTGCCTGAGAGACTTGCATACCTCCCATTTCCCCTGCTTTGAAGTCACCGCTGAATATCCCGTATCCTGTAATTTCCCAAGCCGAACCATCCATTCCCCCACTGGGACCGTCTGACACGATAGTCGAAGTTCGTATGGCGTACTCATAGATGAGTAAGTAGCGGTGCTGAAGGCAGACTCAACATCAAGAGCCAACGAAACGCTGACAATTCAGTCATCTCACAATTGTCAAGTGTTCCTCCCTTTGCCCGAGTAATAATTACCTTGAGATGCCTGACTCCGCCCTCACCTTTATCCCCTGCATCATCTTGCGCTCCATCACAAAGGTGATTGGATCAACGAACACCCGCCAGCCCAGGACGTTGCCGAAGTTTGGCTCGTAGTCTTGTCGCCAGCGGATGATCAGGCGTGATGAACTATCGTCGATTGGCTGCAAGGCGAAAGCCCAGGTGGTGGGAGGATCATCACCGCCGAGGACGATTGCCTGGCCCGGCTCGATGGCTGAGACGAGGAAATAGGGTTCTCTCCCTTCCGGCACAAGGCGGACTTTGTCGCCAACAACCAAGTGCTGATGTTCGGGGAGGATGTGGTCGGCATTGTGCATGTCGCAGCCGCCCAGATTCTCCAGCCGTTCGTAGCTGTACAAGCCGCCCCGTCCTTGCCCCATCTGCACCAACCAAGGCCAGACCTCGGCTGCGGGCGCTTGAATGGTGATGGCGCGGGTGGATTTCAGGACGGGATCGGGTACAAATTCATCGCCGAGCAAGGGCATGTCCACTTCCTCGCTGCTGGCGCCCCAGGTTCCGTACCAGGGCCGTATCAGAGGGCTGGTGACGATGCTACCGAGCAATCGCTACTGCACCCAATGCTTCCTCTAGGATGGTCGGGTTGAAATGATTGTTTGTCACGCTCTACTCCTTTAAGGCAAGCGCAGTTTTCAACTTGAGCATTTTTTGCAGAGAAACTGCGCTTGCTTGTGGGGAACCGCCTCATTTTTGCGAAGTTATTTGTTGGCGGTTCCTATGCTGTTGCAAGCGGTTCCGGCTTCGAGACGATTGACCGAGAGCAAAGGCATCCCTAAATCACGGATTTGCTTTAAAAAACCGTGCAATGCAGCCTGATCGATTATCTGGCCGGTCAGGGTTGTCGTGCCGTCGTCTTCGTAAGCGAATGTCAAACCATCGAACCAATCAGCCCAGTTTTCGTCGAGATGCCCTTTGAGTTTGATTTCATAGCGTTCGCCAATGGCTAGTTGTTGAAGTTCGTCCATGTCTGCACTTCCATCAGAACAGGGGCAGGGCGACAACCGCCATTGAGATGGTGATGATTGCCGCCAATCCCCAAAAAGCGAGAAAGAGATACGCAATTTTTAACGAGTCGGGCTTGCCAATGCGGATGCTGCGTCGTTGCATCACCCTGCGGACGACAATGCCCCGCCCGGCGAAGTAGAGATACATGCCGCCGCCGATCAGGCCAAAGTAGACCCACAGAGGATTGTTCAACACCAGCAGCAGACCGGCGACTGGCAGCGTCCAAAGAACCGCTGTGTCCCAATAGGCTTCGCCGCGCACGTCGGCATAAAATGCGGATCGACATCAGCTTCCGGTTCGGTCAGACCCAGCTTGGCGGCTGTGTCCGGCCAAAAGGTTGAGATGACTTGGCCTAAATAGCCGATACCAGAGATGATGATGAGGATGATGCCCCAGATGATGTTCATTTTCGTGCTCCAGAGGGAGATGAG
Source organism: uncultured Chloroflexia bacterium (assembly GCA_963700615.1). Classification (GTDB taxonomy): domain Bacteria; phylum Chloroflexota; class Anaerolineae; order J102; family J102; genus DUEF01. The sequence goes on from CAVOYG010000013.1 coordinate 52,525, forward strand.
GAGGTGACTGTCAATTCAACGATGAGGCCGCCGGTTCAATTTCAAGTACGAAGGAACAGTCACCTAACGTAACTGATGTTGAAGTGGAACAGGGTCCAGATAAAGTAGGCCAGCCCGACCAGCGAACCAAAGGGAAAGACAATCAAGCCAGGAGAGGGTGATTTTCGGTTTCTCAAAGCGCAGGCTCGTTGCCGTCGTCATGATGTTCGCCCAGACGAACCAAAAGCTGACCCACGTCAGCAGGTAGTAGCCCCACCGAGGGCTGGCGAACACGAGCAGGATACCGATAATGGTCAGGGGACAGGCCAAGAAGATGTCGGCAACGGCGATGCCGTAGAACATCTTTTGTTCATGCCATGAGTCCACGGAACCGTCGCAGTTCTGCATCTCTTTACCGCGCAGTACCTGAATCTGCCAACCCCAGACAATCAGAGCGAGCAGGCCCATCAGTGCCAGCAGGACGTACAGGCTTATTTGTGAGAATGGGGAGGATAATTGCATTTCAGTCTCCTCATCGGAAATCAACACACCAGGTCTTTCAGGATTTCCCGCATATGGTTAATGGGGAGGGAAAAGTGTCCTTCATCGTCGAAGGTTGTTGCCTGGCAATCGGGTATGGTATCGGCTACATATCGTCCTACCGTGAGTGGAACGTTGAGGTCTTTTGCCCCGTGCCAGAGGTGAACTTCGGTGGCGATGTCCTCAAGTTTAAATCCCCAAGTGCGTGTGTACAGTCTTGCCTCCTGGTTGGCCCCACCGACGCCGTTTCGAAATGCTTCTCGCAGCCCTTTAACGAACAAGGCTGCAAATTCCGGTTGGTCCAGCAGCTGGCTGTCTAGCTCTGAGAGTGCCGCCTTGCTTCTCGATACGAATTGATCGGGGTCACGTCGTAATCCCATCGAGGTCAAGGTCAGCATGATCCTGCGAATAAGTGCTGGAGTTCCTGGCAGGGTCCAACTCACCCCATCTTTCATCCCGGGGGCATCAGCCGGACCCATTCCGCAGACGATGCCGACCTTGTTTAAGCGGGCGTTGATCCCATTGGCGCAGGCAGCGGCGTAGGGGCCGCCACCGGAGATGCCGAGTACAGCGAAATGGTCGAGTCCCAGCGCGTCTGCCAGCTCAACCACATCTTCAGGCCAATCGGTTAGCTTGCGACCTCGTTGAAAGTCGGAAAGACCGTATCCTGCGCGGTCAGGAGCGATCACGCGAACGTTCAACTCGGCGAGCATGTTGTCGTCATTAAATAGCTGCCAGTCAAGTCTGGAACTGGGGAAACCGTGAAAGTAGAAAACGGGCGTTCCATCCGCAGGGCCGAATTCGGCATAGCCCAACATGCGGCCGTCCTGTAGCTCAATTCGCTGGTCGGTGCGCTTCTCGTTCATTTGCTCTCCAATCGCGCATTCCTGGTCAACCTCCGGAATCCACAGTTATGACCACGTTTTCCAGTTTCTGTCCTGTTCCGACATAGCGGCCTCGGCAATTTACTCGAACCTATAGGTTCTTTCATTTGTTGTTGTGCTCCACAGTGATAACGATTTTTCCGCGAGCGTGACCCTGTCCGAGATATCGAAGTGCATCCGGTACATCATTGAGTGGGTAGCGCCGATCGATAACGGGGGTCACTTTTCCTGTTTCAAGCAATTCCTTCAGATCAAGGAAATCTTGCTGAGATGGACGCCTCATGGGGAGTGGAACCAATTTTCTGTCCCCAGTTATCGATACCCATTTACTCTGGATCATTAAGGACGGGGAAAATTCGGTGGTGACATAGATTCCCTCGGGTTTCAATGCACCCTTGCATTCTGAGAAGGTTCGCTTGCGGACAACATCGAAGATCAGATCGTAGGCCCCTGTGTTTCGAGAAAAATCTTCTTTGGTGTAATCAATGACATGATCTGCCCCGATTGCACGTACTCTTTCTAAATTTCGGGTGCTGCACACACCGGTGACCTCAGCACCAAACGACTTAGCAATTTGGACGGCAAGAGTACCTGTGCCACCTGAAGCGCCGTTGATCAAAACCTTTTGCCCTACTTGAAGACATCCTAAATCACGGATACATAACAGGGCGGTGTATCCTGCGTAAGGAGTAGCTGCCGCGTTTTCAAACGAGACGTTAGGCGGTTTTAGCACCAGTTGTAATTGTGATTCTGGCACACAGAGATAGTCAGCGAAAGCGCCGTTGTAGAAGCTCAGCCCAAACACTTCATCATCTGCCTGAAACTGCTTGATATTGACACCGACGGCTTCAACCACTCCTGCTACATCTGTTCCTAACACCTTGCGCTTGGGCTTGAGCAGACCCGCCATTAAACGAGCGATATACGGTGTGCCCGTCAACAAATGCCAATCCAGGGGTGTGACCGACGCGGCGTGAACTTTGATCAGGATTTCATCATCCTTAGGCGCAGGTTTTTCTATCTTTTTGAGCTGAAGAACATCCGGTGGTCCGTATTTTTCATATACAATAGCTTTCATCGTCATCTCTTGATTACATTGGGCATTTTCAGCGGTCAGTTCCATTTTGCAGATGGTGAAGTGATTGCAGATGAATTGAATCCTTTAACTATCAGCCATACCGCTAGAATCATTTCAAGCAAGGCAGCGGGAAGAAACAATAAAACCAGGATCGGTGAGAAAGGATCAACAAGGCCGAACATGGCTAACAGGCCTGATGCTAAATACAATGGGGCTGCAACAAGACCCCAGACTGACATCCAGCGCGGAACGAGTTTTGATTGATACAATAAATAGTAGAACGGCAGAGCAGCCAGGGAAGCAAATATCCTGGGCCCAAGCAACTTAGCCCAATCATAGGTTGCCAGTAATCCGGTGCCTAGAGGTAGAAAAGAGGAAGCATCTGGAGCGCCTGCTTTACATATTCCTGACTTACTGTCAATAGTGCTAGCAGACTGATATTAGCAATGATAAACGGTACAGCCTCAAGACCCCTGGCCACGATGTATCCAATACCTATCCTTTCACTATATCTTTTTAAGACTGGAAAAATCACAACAGCGAGGGCAACAAATGCGCCAGCGCCAATTAAATCAATGAGCGCTCCCATTATCACTTGGTATTCGTTTGCAGAAAGATTACTAAGATAATCTGGATCATTTAGAATAGGTCCTAAAAGAGCAACACTTAGAACCCCCGCAACCGTCGCAATGATAAATAGTACACCCACAACCATAGCGGTTTTTCTATCTGACTTCATTTTTTCTTTGGTAGTCATCGGTTTTTCTCCTTACCGGATTTCAAGTTATCACGATCCCGCTGCTTTTGCTACTGCGCAACATGACGATCCCCAACCAGATGAACCACACGATCTGGCCCAAGCCATAGATCATCACAACGATGTCAGCGATAGCCGGAATAACCGTGAAGAGGCCTGCCACGCCGATCACTGCTCCAAGGTAGTTCAACGCCTTGGGGAATTGTCCTGCCTGTAATGCTGCCCAACTTACCAGCAGTATCCAGGTGCCGCCCACAATCTCAATTCCACTCAAGCCTTCGAACACAGCGTTAATCGCCAACCAGACCGTTGCAGCCTGGTCCGGGTCCGTATCAAAGATGCCGATGGCGGTGTCCATACCTACAGTGAAGAGTGTGCCGCTGGCAATAACCAGGCCAGCCCAGATCATCCCCATAGCAGTTGCTGTCTGTGCTATTGCAGGCGAGCCGGTCTTCAACCGATCGTATAGAGCCAGAGATAAGACAACCATAAAAACACCCCATATTACGTAGACGATTAGGTGCAGGACGGACAGGAAGGTCTGGTTCTCCGCCATTAAGGCCACCTGCTGAACAGGGTCAGCAATACCCGAAACGTCTACAACGAGGAGAAACCCCACCATACCTATTATGTATGCTGCGGCCTCATACAGTGCGGCAAAGCCGCCCATCTTTTGTAGATTCTTCATTTTGTGCTCCTTTTTTGAACGATATTGATGTGTATCATCGCATTGAACTTGAATGCTACCGTTATAGCGCGGCCTGGATCAGACATCTGAAAGCAGAAGGCTGAACCCGTTTGATCCACAATAACTATACCCACAACAAAGTGCTGGTGTGAAGGCACTTAAGTGTTGTTTTGAGGTGTTAAATATTCGGTTGTTGGCCTTTGGTCCCGTTTACAGAAGACCCATCTCGCGTGCACATGCGACGGCTTCAGTGCGTCTGTGAACCCCCAACTTACCGTAAATATTCCGATTGTGCCCCTTGACCGTGTCCAGCGCCAGGTAGAGTTTCTCGCCAATCTCCCGATTCGAGAGTCCTTCGGCAACCAGTTCAAGCACTTCTATTTCGCGCGGACTCAAAGGCTCTGCCAGAGGTTGGTGAGGTGGTGTAGAACCGTCAAGCTTTTCTTCCAAGCGTTTCATCAGATCAAGCACGTGGCGAGTTTTCATTGACCCAACAAGTTTTCGGCCATGCACAAGGTTCTTCTGGGCTTGCGCAACATCCCCTGAATCTGCTTGCAACTCAGCCAAGACCAGATAGCTAATCCCGCTTGGCGGCATATTTTCCCAGTGATGTTTCTCGATATAATCCAGGGTGTCCTTGCACACTCTGAATGCTTCCCCGGGTTTCTCCAGCGCCTGATACATGGTGACAACCTGCCACATGGTTGCTGCTACCCCGAAGTAATTCTTGCTGGCTTTCAGCATCTCCAACCCCTGCAGGAAGACGACGCACGCCTCTTCATATTCGCCCAGTGCTTTATGCGCCAGAGCCAACCGGTAACTGGCCGCCCCATGCAGAAGTTGTCGCACCGCAGGATTCGATGCGTCGGGGATCAGGGAAATCGCTTTTTGCGCGTGCGCTTTGGCCTGCGCAGGTTGTTTGTTGTCCAGAGTGATAGTGGCTTCTATGGTCTCGACCAGCGATGGAATCACGGCCAGTCTCATTGGCATCCGATCATTTTCTGGTTCCATTCCACGCAGCATAGCGTCCTTCACAACTTCGAGGTGGCTGGGTAGCTGCCGATGCGTTGCTTTCAGGATATCAATCCAACAATACGCCATGCTAAGCGGCGCGCTCTTCTTTGTGATTTCAGGACCGAGAGCATCCAGCCACGCCCTCAGCTTTGTCACCTCTCCACGGTGGGTGATAGTTTGCCAGTGTTCCTCAAGGATATCAGCGATGCGTTTGGCATCGCCAGCCGCCTTTGCATGGTGGATGGCTTCATCGATATACCCCTCGTTTTCATACCAAACACTCGCCCGACGGTGAAGGGCAGGGATTTGATCATGGTTTGTTTGCTTCAGACGGTGAGCCAGCAAATCGGCGAACAGATGGTGATATCGATACCAACACCGCTCGTTGTCGAGCGGAACGATGAATAGATTGGCGGCTTCGAGGGCTTCCAGAACCGTTTGGCTTTCTTGACGTTCTGTAACCGCATCACAAAGGGGACCGCTCAAATGGTCAAGGATTGAAGTCTGTAACAAGAAATCTCTAGTACCCTTGGGGCGCTGCTCAAGCACCTCTTCACCCAGATAGTCCAAAATGAAGCGATTACTACCTGCAAAAGAGTGCACGAATTTCCTGACATCATCAGGTCCCTGTAATGACACCGGCCCTTGCATTGCGAGGGCTGCCAACTGCAACCCGGCGATCCACCCTTCTGTTCGGTTATCCAGAGCAACCACATCCTGGGTAGAAAGATCAAAGCCCATCACCTGGTTGAGAAAGGCAGCAGCTTCATCTTGGGTGAATCGCAAATCGTCTGTACGTATCTCGGTCATCTGACCACCAGCGCGCAGGCGCGACAGCGGCCAGGAAGGATCAATCCGGCTGGCAACCACAAAGTGTACCTGAGAAGGAAGGTGATCGAGTAGAAAGTATAGTGCTTGGTCAATCGGCTGAGATTCTATGACGTGGTAATCATCGAGGACGAAAACCACATTATCCGAGAATTCAGCTAATTCGTTGAGTATAACAGTGAGAATGACTTCAACATTCATATCTTCCTGAGATTGCAGAGCCCCTGACACACCCTGCCCTAAATTGCTATCGATGGTTTGTAGGGCGGCTACGAAATAAGTCAGAAAGCGCGCCAAGTCATTGTCACCTTCATCCAAGGAAAGCCAACACAATTGTGGATGGCGGATGGAAGAGTACGGACTGTTGCCTGACTCCGCCATTCGCATTCCCCATTCCGCAATAAGGGTAGTTTTCCCAAAGCCTGCCGGCGCGGAAATCAAGATGAGTTTGCAGCCAAGTTGTAAGCCTTGGTTCAGCCGCCTGATGAGGTGGGGGCGGGGGACGAAAGACGGCCGAGGCTGAGCCATATACAGCTTGGTTTGTAAGAGCGTATCAGCCATAAAGTCATTATAGGGGAAACTGCAACGAAGGGGAATCTTCGTTTTACTCGACAGGTTGGTCTCTTACACACCGAAAACCAAAATACGCTGCGCTAAAATCCTTTGTTCTCGGCCACACCTTGCCATCATAGACGATGATGTCGGCGTGGTTATCGTCCACCTCTGTCGCCGTCCACCAGTAGATAACTTGAGAATGAACATTCCATAGGGGTGATTCCTTATCAGGGGGTGTGTTGTAAGTAGCTTTAGCGCTTTCTGCATTCCAGACCCCAACGCTGTTTTGACCATGACGTGCCATTGAACGCACAGCTTCATCTACCGTTGGCAAACGCCAAATGTATTGCGATGCAGGGGCAAGCGTGAGGCCATCTTCCCTAAGGGATTGGCATCTCTCTTGTGCTTCATACCAGTTCATCCCGGTTCGAGGCCATCCGGGGCCGTCAGGTGCCCAGAGCAGATTCACGCCGTTTCCCTGAACGATTCGAGCTTGGAGATTACCGTCATCCATGCGTTGAGATACGCGCAGGACGGGTTCTATCCCGAACAGGATAAGGGTCAGAATGGGCAGTCCGACAGCCAGCAAGGCAGCCCACTTGCGTGGTTGAGGACGGCCGTACCAATACATGGCGCCAAGCCCGACCAGAGGCGCAATGAGCAGAAACATGACCGGGTTGGTGAATGCTTTAAAAAACCAGGCGGCGAGCACGGCGAAGGCCACATGCAGGCCACCTCCCAACCGGGGCCAGAAAATCGATATCTGTGTGACGCCCATAAAGATTAACATCGGGCTGAGATACTGCGCGAACATCAGCCCCACGTTCAACAGCCAAGACTCGTAGTACCAGCCCTCGTGGAAGTTCTCGACAATACCCCAGAATGCCCAAAAGCAAGTGATGATGATGGATAAACCCACCGCAATCCATCCTGCTACCTGACGCTTATCAAGATGCCTCATCTCACTGTTCTCTTGCTCCAGATAATCGACTGGATTCGGTGACGCTAAGTTCAATTTGCAACCCACTTCCATGCGTACCAGACAGTCAGCAAATTGAAGGCCAGCCCGACAATTATCAAGAATTTGTCGTAGGCTGAAGGGTATCCAGGCAATCCAATGAGATTAAAACCAAGGAGAAATATCGCAGCGATGATGGTTACCCAACGAATGGCAGGCTGTTTCAACGTTAGAGACAGGACGACCATGACTATCGGTATCAACATGACCAGTGCGGCGACAAAGAACATCCCCTGGGTTGCTTGCATACCTGAGATTTCTCCCGGCTTAAAGTCACCGGCAAATATGCGTAGCACATCGCCCAAAAGATAAGTCAACATGAGCGCTATCCACAATCCTGAAAGGATGATCCTTAAAGGCTCCATATTTCAACCTCCTATTCTATAAATGGTCGCCTGTTGGCTATTTTGTGCCACAGTGATGACAACTTTTCCTTGGGCGTGTTCTTTTTCCAGATAGCGAAACGCCTCAGGGGTCTCGCCCAGCGGGTATGTTCTGTCGATAACCGGCGTAATTTTGCCGGCCTCGATCAGTTCTTTGATAAAAGTCAGGTCTTTGCTATTTGGCGCTGACATGAAAGGGGTTTTCTGTTGATGCATGAAAGGGGCCAACAGATACGCCTTGAAAACATATCCCATGCCCCCGTGGCCGCTATTGGGTACAATGACGCCTTGGGGCGCAAGCACACGTCTGAGATCAGAGAAAGATCGGCTCGCCACATTATCGAGAATGAGATCGTAGCGTTGTCCGCTTTGCGTGAAGTCCTCCTGGGTGTAGTCAATGACGTGATCAGCGCCAATCGAACGGACCATTTCCACATTGCGCGTGCTGCAAACGCCGGTCACTTCCGCGCCCAGCGCCTTGGCGATCTGCACGGAGAAGGTTCCTACACCACCTGAGGCGCCATTGATAAGGACCTTCTGCCCTGGTTGTAGGTCTCCCACATCGCGCAGTCCCTGCAGGGCCGCCATTGCGCCAGATGGAACCGCAGCGGCTTGCGTGAAGGTGAGATTGGTGGGTTTCAGTGCCAATTTGTCTTCGACAACAGACACATATTCGGCGAAGGCGCCATCACACACGGCATACACCTCGTCACGCGCCCGGAAGCGTGTTACTGCACTACCGACCGCCTCAACGATTCCGGCCATATCCCACCCCAGAACATAGTCTTTGGGTTTGGGAAATCCGACAGAAAATCGCGCGAGCCAGGGACTTCCTCTCATAGAGAAGACATCTCCGGCATTGACGGCTGCTGCCTGAACGGCAACCAGCACGTCGTTTTCTCCGACCACCGGTTTGTCGATTTCTTTGAGTTCGAGGACATCTGGTGAACCGTAGCTGTTTTGAACAATTGCTTTCATGCGTTTTCCTCCTCAGGATTGCTTTGCTGCCGGGGCCACTTCCAAGCATACCAGATAATGAGAGCGAGCAGAACAACCTCGACGACGGAAGCAGCTAGATAGAAGGCCCACGACTCTCCGATGATGTTTCCCAGCACAACCAGGATGTAAAGTACACCCACGATGATATTCACCCAACGATTCCATTTGGCCTTCAGTATCAGAGATAAGAAAATCATCAGACTCGGAACCATCATCAGTATCATGGCGGAAAATAACCACACCTGGTTGATTTGAAAACCAGTCATCTCTCCCGCAATGATGTTTTCTAAAATGTCAGGTTCAAAAAATGAAAAGTGATCCACATAGATAAAGAGAAACATGATGGTTATCCACAATCCTGAAAGCCTGATTTTTACATCCAGCTTCACATCTTCCAGGATCAGTTTTGCGTTTTCGGTTGAGTTCATTTTGGCTCACCTAGTGATCAAGAAATCTGGGATGTCACTCATTTACCTTCATAAAACGCCTTCGGCTCGGACTGACTCAAGATCGGTGCGGAAGCATCAAAGCCTTTGATTATCAGCCATACAGCGAAGACCATCTCCTGCAAGGCTAGCGGAGCCATCAGTAGCCCTACACCAGTACCGAGAGAGGGCGCAGGATGTTGCGGATCAAACATATTTAGCAAAGGCGCGGCAAGGTACAGAATCGCCCCGACAAATCCCCACAACGCCAACCAACCTGGCACGAGCTTCGTTCGATAGAACAACCAGTACAGCATCAGCGCGCCCAGGCAGAATACGATTGCCAGAATCAAGTTGAACCAATCCACTGTTCCCAGCAGTAACGTGCCTAACAATTGAAAATAGGTTGCATCTGGTTCCCCGGCTGTGATGAATGCCTGGCTCAATGTAATGAGCGTCAGCCAGCAAACGACAATGCCAATATAGCAAACGGCCTCAAGCACACCCCTGAAAACGACCGCACCCAGCGCCAAGACTTCATTGTGTTTCCTGAAGATGGGGAACATCACCACCGGGATCATCGCCAGGGGAAATCCCATCATCAATACAAAAAGCGCTCCCAACACGAGTTGACGCTCATTCGCCGCTATCTTCGTAAGGTAATCCTGGCCTTCCAAAATTGGCAGTGTAAAAACGCCGCTCAGAATACCCGCAACCGTCCCGATGATGAATAATACGCCTACAATGATGGCGGTTTTTCTGTTTGCATTTGGGCTTTCTTTGGCAGTCATCGTAATCGCTCCTTTTTGACCATGCTGAGATTGGTAAAATCCTACGTTTAGATAGTAGCAGTCTTCTGGTGTTAGTGTCATACCCCTTTCGTATTATCTGGAGGATTAATTACAGGCATGGAACGACAACCCCAAATATGAGCAGGTATCTACCAGCCTATTTTAGGAGCAATATTGTATGTCCTCGATGCCAATAAGACATCAGAAGATTAAATACGAGTCAAGATCCCCAAAGCCCTTGCCCTGGCCACTGCTTGCGTACGATTGTTGACACCGAGTTTACCGTAAATGTTGCGGGTGTGGACTTTGACCGTATTCAAGGAAAGGTAAAGCCTGGAGGCGATTTCCTGATTGGTCAGCCCTTCGGCGATGAGTTGGAGCACTTCGGTTTCGCGTTCACTTAAAGATTCAATCCATTCAAATTGCGAGATTTGAGGTTTCGCTGGCGTCGTTTGCTCCGGTTCGGCGGTGGGGAATGCTGCCAACAACCGCTGAACATATCCCGATGCATTTCCACGAGAAACGGCTTCGTACAGCAAATGAGCCATCGACGGGCCTTCATCCACGAAAAGTCGGAAATATCCTTCTCGTTCTGCCAGCGTGAGAGCACGTTTCAGAGAAGCCAAAGCAGAAGGAATGTTATCCTGCGCCTCAAAAGCAAGCGCCTGTAGCACCAATATCTCGATGACGCTCCCCATCCTTTTACCTTGTTCTGCTGCGTTCAGGAGGCATTCCAGTAATTTCATGGCGTCGTGAATGGCGCCATCGCCAAAGTCGCTCTTATACTGGGCGATGAGCAGTCTGGCCAGGGTGATGTGTTCAAACTCGCGCAGATAGCTAAGGGCATCGTCTACGGATAAACCCTGTTCACGCGCCCAGCTCTGGACTTCGAACAACTTGCCCTGCGCAAGCCATGCCCGTGCGAGCAGGGCTTTTAGGGGCCGCACATCAGGGATGGGGTGCCGGTAATAAAGACGTTCTGCGCCATCAAGCATGTCGATAACGCCGTCCAGGTCACCTTGAGCCTTCATGACTCGATAATGAGCATAGATCCAGTGACGATACCAGGGGGCAAACGAAGGTTGCTCACCTAACGCCACGCTTTTTTGCAGATGCCGCCTGGCGGTTTCTATGTCGCTCTGCTCAAGGTATAGCTCGCTTAAGCCCAAATGCAGAACCGCCGTCTCTGGCACTGCCGGCTCGCCCTGCTCTGTCGCTGTCTCCAACAACTGCAAATACGTTCTTTTTGCCTCACGGAGACGGCCTTGCGCTATCATAATGTCAGCCAGATAAGAGGTGAAACTGATGACGAAAAGAATCCTACCAGTCATCTGCATATTCGATACGGCATCAGCGACCGACTTGTGGGCTGCCTCCAGGTCTCCGCTCGCCCAGTATGCGAATCCGGGGAGTATGTCTGCGAGGCCACGCTCGAAATAATCATTCTCTCGCAGGAATTCGGTTGCCCGCTGGGCGTACTTCACGGTGCCGCTCACATCGCCAAGTGCCTGGGCAAGATAGGCGCGACCATTCGCTATCGAGATTGAGAGCGCTCGGATTTCCTCTTCGTCTAACACTATCATCCGTCGGCTTCGCTCAGGATATGTCTTGCCTGCCTGGGCTTCAAGTTGATCGTTCACGTTTACTGTAGTTTCCAGCCACCTTTCGGCATCCCGAAGATGCATCTCGGCAGCCTCCAGTTCACCGGCATCCAGTGATGCCCAACCACATCCAGTGCTGAGCGCGGGCCTGGAGCGGACCAATTCATCTGGTAACGTCTTCACCCAGCCCAGCCAGGTAACGGCCTGGTAGCTCATGTTCATTGGACGCCATGCCAACTCGGCCAGGTCTGCTACTCGCTCGAAATCGCCTGCACCAAAAGCGTGGCGGATTGAATCGGACAGCCGATCATTCTGCTCGTACCATTCACTCGCTCGCAAATGCAGTTCTGGAACCAAATCCGCATAGGCTTGGCACAAACGCTGACGAAGTAAATCCGCAAAGAGATGGTGGTAGCGGTACCAGCGCCGCTCATTGTCCAGAGGGACGATAAACAGATTGGCGCGCTCTAACATCTCCAGAGTCGACTGGCCATTTGACTGGTCGGTAACCGCATCGCAAAGAGAGCCGCTTAGTTGGTCGAGAACAGCAGTTTGTAATAAGAAGGATCGAATATGCTCAGGTTGCTGGTTCAAAACCTCTTCGATCAAGTAATCCAATACAAGGCGGTGACTGCCGGTGAAGGATTGAATCAATTTGGATTTATCGGCCTGTCCCCGCAGTGAAATGGCAGCCAATTGCAGGCCGGCAATCCACCCCTCAGTACGCGTTTCCAGTGCAGCGATGTCTTCCGCCGCAAGGTTCAGGCCCATCACATGGTTGAGAAACTCAGCGGCTTCGGAAGCCGTAAATCGTAAATCGACGGCACGCAGTTCGGTCAATTGTCCCCGAACACGGAGGCGGGACAAAGGAAGACTTGGATCCTCACGAGTAGCGATGACCAGATGCAACTGTGGCGGTAGACGTTCGAGTAGAAAAGTGAGAGCATCGTGGATAGTCTGATCTTCGATCAGGTGATAGTCATCGAGTACCAGGACAATTCTGTCGGGGAGAGCGACGATTTCATTGATCAGAGATGTAAGAACGGTATCGATCGGCGGCGGCTGGGATGATCGGAGCATGCCCAGCGCAGCCTTCCCAATGGTCGTTTCTTTTCCTTCGATCCGGTTCAGGGCTGTGATGCAGTAATCGAAAAAGCGCTTGGGATCGTTGTCATCTTCATCCAGTGACAGCCAAGCGATTCCACCGATGAGCCAATTTGCGCTCGCAGGGTCCAAGCGAAAATTGGCGATCCAACCGCTTACCAATGTGGTTTTGCCAAAGCCAGCGGGAGCAGAAACGAGCGTCAGTTTACATCCCAAGTCCAGTCCTTGATCCAGTTGCCGAATAAGGCGCGATCGCTGCACTAGAGTAGGCCGCAGCAGCGGAATATGAGTTTTCGTCGCAAGAAGAGGTTCCGACACGATCAAGTCCTTTTCAATAAACCGGCTTCGTTCGTCGAACGAACATAAAAGTTGAAAGCTATATTACCATTCACCAGAAATTAACTCAACTACTGCATTTGATAATTCGCAATGTGGAATGATATATTTTCGACGCAGTTATCTGAACACAAACTCATAGTTCGCAACATAACCAGCAAAAGGGACAAAATATCATGCAAAAACGGCGTCAGCGGCAATCACAACCGGAGCCGGTGATTGATTTTTCCGGTCTTCCACGCATTCGGCCCAAATTAACCATGCTCGACCGAGATGATTGCCTCCGCATCCATCAGGCATCTTGCGAGATTCTGCGCAACACCGGGGTTGAGGTTTGGCACGAAGGCGGGTTGGAGCTATTGCGCCAGGCGGGAGCCAGCATCAAAGACGATCGGGCAAAGATTTCGCCTTCTCTGGTGGAATGGGCGCTGGCCTCGACGCCGAGTTCGTTCAACCTGTACCGGCGAGGCACAGACCAGGTGGCGATCAAACTCGACGGCCAGGAAGTGGTCTTCGGGCCGGGATCAGACACTTTGCGCTATCTCGACCCTCGTTCTGGTCTCCGTCGTGATTTTCAACTCGCCGATATCGCTGATGTGATACGGGTCTGCGATGCGTTGCCGGAAATTGGCTTTGTTATGTCAATCGGCATTCCCCGTGATGTACCCACTGAGGGCTATTATCGTCATCAATTTGCGGCGATGCTGCGCAACACCACCAAGCCAATCGTGTTCGTGTGCGACGGGCTGGAAGACATCGAGGTGATTGGAGCGATGGCGGCAGCGGCGGCGGGCGGCATGGAGCAACTTTCCCACTACCCCACCCTCCTGCTTTACTCCGAGCCCACAACGCCACTCCAGCACTCGCTGGAAGCGACCGACAAGCTGCTCTACTGCGCTGATCACCGCATCCCGGTCACGCATTCGCCTGCACCGATGATCGGCGGCACAGCGCCCATCACGTTAGCTGGCGCTGTGGCGTTGGGTAACGCCGAAATGCTCAGCGGTTTGGTCATGCACCAGCTCAGAAATCCCGGCGCACCCTTCCTGTATGGTCACGGCGTCCATCATCTGGACATGAAGGACATGGTCAGCGTTTATGGCGCGCCGGAGTTCCAACTGGCCCGCGTTATGGCAGCGGAGATGGGTCGATTTTATCATATGCCGGTGTGGGGTTATGCCGGACACAGCGACAGCAAGCTGCCCGACGCCCAGGCGGCTGCCGACATGCAGTTCTCAGTGCAAACGGCGTTACTCGCCAAAACCAATCTCAATCATGATGTCGGTTACCTGGAAAGCGGATTGGCAAATTCGCCGGTGATGATGGTGATCGCCAACGAACTGATTTCGCAGACCCGCCGCTTTGTCGACGGCGTTCGTATCGACGATGAGGCCCTGGCCGTCGATGTAATCGCCGAAGTGGGTCCCGGCGGCGAATTCCTCAGCCACGACCACACCATGGCGCACTGGCGCGAGCTCTGGGTTCCGAAACTGTTCGACAGACAATTGCTCGAAACCTGGGAGTTGGCGGGGTCCAAAGATGCTACGGAACTCGCCAGAGAAGCGACCGTGGCGTTGATGGATGACCACTGGCCGGAACCGCTGCCCGCTGGTGTCGAAGCAGAGCTTGAGGCAATTTTGAAGCAGTAATCCTTAATGCCCCCATCACCGCCCCGTGTAATACTCGCGTAAGATTGTTGTAAGATTTATCGTCTAGTGTATTGAACGAGTTCCCACCCCCTTACTCGACTATATTTTTGCCAATCCGTCTTTGAAGTGCTATGTTAGCCCACGAAATGAGCACTATTACTGAACAAATCTCCCTCAAATTCATATCTCCTTCATCCAATTCCGGGCGACCTTTACCGGAACAAATCTTTTTGCCCAATTCCTATCGCCTGCCCGAAGGAGTAGTCAAAGGCCCTACTTCGCCTGTCAGCCCTCAGGTGGTTTTCATCGAAGTCACCAATCGCTGCAACTTGCTTTGCGAGACGTGTCCCCGGACATACTTCGACAGAGAGCCACTCAAGACACTCAGCTATGCTGAATTTGTTCAGATTGCCGAGCAATTTCCGAACATGCGCCGGGCATCACTACACGGCATTGGCGAACCACTGCTGAACAAAGAATTACCACAGATTGTACGCTATCTCAAGGGGCGAGATGTTGAGGTCATTATCAACTCTAACGGCACTTTACTCACCCCAAGCTGGCAAGAGAGCCTCGTTAAGAGCGGCCTGGATGAGTATCGCTGCTCGATTGATGGGGCCCAACCCGAAACTTACGCCCGCATCCGCGGCGCTGACCTGCTCCACAAACTGACATCCGGGTTGGAAGGACTTGTCAATACCAAAGCCAGGCTACAAGCGCAAACACCGCACATCTCGATTTGGTGCGTATCGACAAAAGATAATCTGGCCGAACTGCCCGAGTTGGTGCGGCTGGCAGCCCGACTGGGCGTACCTGAAGTTTACGTACAGCGCATGACCTATTTTGCCCAGGAGCCGCAGGAACAATACGGCATGGCCCGGCAGGAACTCGCCATCTTTGGCCCGGATCACGATTATCAGGAAGAAGTTATTGCCCAGTGCGAAGCTCTTAGCGCCGAACTGGGTCTTGACTTCCGAGCTGCCGGCGCCCGTGAACCACGCCAGAGCCTCGATGCTGCGCGGTCCGCCGATTTTACGCCCTGGCAAAATTGCATGCGTCCGTGGACGACGGCCTACGTCACCGCCAACGGCAACTGCTTACCTTGCTGCATTTCGCCCTTCGCCACCCATGATTATGACAGCCTGATTTTGGGCAATCTCCTGGAGCGCCCTTTCGCCGAATTGTGGAACGACTATCTGTACCAAAAATTCCGATCAGCTTTGCTGAGCCCGCAGCCGCATCAAGCCTGCGCCAGTTGTGGAGTGTATTGGAGCTTATGACTGGTGACATCCAACTTGATGCCGGGAGAAGCGGCCTGTAGTGAACTGATCACCTTGATTTTTCAAACGATGAAGACAATGGCACCCGGCCAATGTTTGGAGGTTCTGGCCTATGATCAGATAGCCGATATAGATATTTCTGCTTGGTGTCGAATGACCGGCAATGTGCTGGTTGCGCAGTACAGAGATAATCAACCACAACGTTTTTTCATCCGCAAAACGGATGTGCAAACACAAATAAGCAATACCAAACATCACCATTTGGAGAAACCATTACAAACATGTCGAAATTACTCATTAATCTAACAACTGCCAAGGATAATGCTGATAAAACTGTCGTGGCTTTTGTGGTTGCCAATGCCGCAATTGCCGCCGGTCAGGAAGTGACGACTTTTCTGAGCGTAGAAGGTGTGCGCTTGGCTATTTCTGGCTACGCCGATGATATCACATCAGAAGGCTTTAAACCCCTGAAGGAACTATTGGCCTTTTATATCGAGAATGGTGGCAAGATCTGGGTTTGTCCACCCTGTTTTAAAGCCCGAAACCTGGATGAGGACAAGCTAATCGCCAATGCCACATTTGCCGGAGGCGCACCGGTCGTGGAATTGCTAGCACAGGGCGCAGCCAGCCTGAGCTACTAAGAGAGATGAAATAACCGATGACAGTACCAGCAACTGAAACCGAAATCGTCTGCATTCCACCCGCTTTTGAGTGGAAGCTATGGCTCTACACCAACTACGATTGTAATCTGCGCTGTTCCTATTGCGTTGCGGAGTCTAGTCCCAATGTGCCCCGCCGGGCGTTGGGTCTGGCTAATGTGAAGCGCCTGGTGGACGAAGCGATCGATCTTGGTTTTAGTGATGTTTTCTTTACCGGAGGCGAGCCATTCCTGCTCAAAGATATTTACGACATGCTGGCTTACTCGTCCGCCCGGATTAAGACCACCGTGCTAACGAATGCTATGCTCTTGCGCAACAAACGACTAGACAAATTGTGCGAGATCGCCAACGACAACTTGATCGTGCAGGTCAGCCTGGATGGCGGTCGTCCGGAAGACCATGATGCTTACCGGGGTAAAGGCAGTTGGGCCAAAACAGTCGATAGTATCAAGCTGCTGCAGGACCGTGGTTTCCGCGTTCGCCTGAGCACGACCGAAACGCCAGCCAACTCAGCCCATCTGGACAAGGTATGCGAGTTCCACAAGGGGATGGGTATCCCTGACGAGGACCATTTTGTCCGACCGCTGGCCAGGCGGGGTTACGCCAAAGAGGGTATCGAAATAGGAATGTCCAATCTGCAACCCGAAGTGACGGTCAACCTCGATGGCGTGTTTTGGCATCCTCTCTCAACCGATGCCGATATGCAGGTCAGTAAAAAGATTTTCCCATTGGCCGGGTCGGTGGAAGCCATTCAAATGCAGCTTGAGGCGATGGCCGATGGCGGTACACCGCTGATGACCTTCACCTGAGGCTAGATACCGGCTTCCGTGTGAAGCCATCAAAATTTCGATTCATACTATTTCAACGGGAGGATAAAAATGATCCAAGCTTTTGTTATGATTGAAGCAGAGCCCAGCAGAGTGCAAGACCTGGTTGAGGAATTAGCGGGCATGGAGTTAGATAGTTCGGTCATCAAACAAGTCTACGCTGTCACCGGACGTCACGACCTGATAGCCTTGATTGAGAGCCCTGACATAACCTCATTGGGCGACTGAGTGGCCAATGGCATTGGTGGCGCCGTGGGCGTCCGACGTACTGAAACGAATCTGATTGTTTGGTCACAATTGGCAACATGAACGTTTGCCGGTTTGACTCCTTAGACCAATCGCTGGAGCAAACCGACAAATCTCGAAGTGTCACGATCTATCGTTTTCAAAGAACTTTTCGTGACACACCTAAAACGCAAGTCCAGAGTGGGGGTATCATCCTATGTCAAATCTGTCTCAATTTATCCAGGTGGTTTTAGCGCACCCTATTCATCCCCGTGTTATCCATTTCCCAATAGCTTTGTCCTACCTGGGGGTGTTGGTAGTGCTCTTGGCCTGGTTTCGGCGCGATTCCATCTTTGAGCGCATCGCTTTCTACACTCTGATCGTGATGGCGCTGAGTACGATACCCGCCGCACTGACCGGTATGTTTGAAAACCAAAGCCTTTATGCCGGGAATGCACCGAACAGTACGCTCAAGGTCATTCTGGCGGTGCTGCTGCTGTTGGTTTCCGTCGGTGCAGCTATTTGGCGCTGGCGTCAGCCTGATATTATGAACCGTTCACCCAGTAAGTACCTGTACATGCTGGCCTTCTTCGTCTGTGCCGGTCTGACCACGTTACTCGGCTCATTGGGCGGAATCATCGTCTGGGGCACATAACTATGTCAAAAATACCTGCTCGCATACGCATTGTGTTCATATTGCTTGGCTCCCTTCTACTGATTGGTGTGCTATCCGGCTGTAGTGTGGAAGGGCTTGAGCCAATTCCACCCGGCAGTACGCCTTCGGCAGAATTAGGGGAGCGTCTGTTTCAACAAAAAGGCTGCATCGCCTGCCATGACGCCGATGCCGGTGGCGGTTTGTCCGTTGGGGCGCCCAGCCTGCGCGGCACCAGCCTCGGGCTTCCGGCCGTGTTAAAGCAGGTCCGAGCCCCCAAAGGGCAAATGGCAGCGCGCTCCAAAGAACAGGCCAGCGACGAAGATATCGCCGCTATCTATGCCTGGCTGCAGACCTTCCCCAAGCAGGAAGCGGACCTGGAGTTCGACGAATCAGCTTTCCCAACGCCTATCCCCGAAGCTACGCTTATTGCCCAGGTCACCGATACGCCCCAACCCACTGACACAGCCACAGCCACCCCGGTGCCGACCGATACGCCGGCCCCCACTGACACGCCCACACCAACAGAAACTGTCCCGGTCGGGGACCCGACCAATACCCCTGCGCCCACCGCAACCGCAACGGACACCCCAATCCCCACCGATACGCCAGCTCCCACCAATACGCCTTTACCGCCCACCGCGACGCCTGTTCCGGTGCAGCCCACGCCAACCTCGCCGCCCATCACGGTGGCT
Organism: uncultured Chloroflexia bacterium; assembly: GCA_963700615.1. Taxonomy (GTDB): domain Bacteria; phylum Chloroflexota; class Anaerolineae; order J102; family J102; genus DUEF01. Next base: position 71,492 of record CAVOYG010000013.1, read on the forward strand.
ATCGAACGACTGCTTGCTGCTCAGCAGAACGCCGATACGCTGAAAGTAGCTGCCGATTACGCTAAAGATGCCGCTAACAATATCGATGAGTTACACAACTACGCTAACCAGGGTTTGAACGCGGCGCGGGCGCTGCAGAACGAAGTCAACGCAATTCGCCCCAATGCTTCGGGCAATCTGCAGCGCACCATTAATGAACTCCAGCCACATCTCAATACCTATCTGCAGGCAGCGGAAGCCGCAGCCGCCAATGGCGATTTCGGCGCTGCCAAAGCGCAGACCGCTACGATGGTCTTCGAGGGCCGCATCTTCGTCCTGCCCCTTGCCCAGCAATTGTTGGTTGATGCGGGATCAGTCGGCACAGTACGGGGTCGTATCGTTAACCAGGCAGGACAGGGACTGGCGAATGCCCCTGTAACTGTAGCCTTTGGCCGCTACAAACGTGGTCTGGTCACCGATGGCAACGGCTTTTTCACGGCCGCCAACATTCCGGCCATCAAACCCATCGAGGTTAAAGCCTACCAGACTGGCTACATTTACCACGAAGTCCACACTGAACTGCAACCCGGCGGCACTGCCACTGTTCAGATTACGCTGGCCCCGCAGGGTGGCGGTGCACCCAATATCGCCGTTAGCGATTTCTCGATTACACCCACGGGAAACGGCACAACCCTACGCATGCGGGCAACCCACCCTCAAAACGATCTGGCCGAAGACCAAATCTTCGCGCTTAATCCTGCTTTGGGGATAGCTGTGGTGCTTCTACCGCAAGGTGGTGGCAATTACGAAACGACGGTGCCTTATGCTCCCCAAGGACGTTGGTATTTCTTTGCCGTTGATCACCAATGTTTTTCCAGTAGCGTTGTCACTGTAGACTATTGATGAAGCGACGGTGGTTTTGGCTCTCAGCCCTACTGCTGAGCCTGATATATAGCCGGCGGCTGCTCAACATCCAGCCGCCGGGCTGCAACTACAGCGCCAGAAACCTGGACAGCCCAACCTGTTGTCGCTCTCCCGGCGAGTATTGCTCCTGACGACAAGAGATGGGATCAAGCAGAGCCCTTCGCCTTGCCACTCCACACAGGTTCGCACGGACCGCTCACTACCCAGTCGGTCGAGTTAAGGGCGCTCTACGATGAGTCTGCCATTGCCTTCCGAGCTCGTTGGCCGGGAGCAGCAAGCGTTCAAACAAACGAACATTTCGCGTTGGTCTGGCACAAGGACGACTTACCAGACCAACGCGGCCAGGATTGCACCGTCGCCTGCCATGTGGCCCGCAGCGACAATCAGGGCGATATTCAGACAATAGTCCCCTCTTTTATCCCCGCCGGGCGCGAGGAACCATTACCCGCCCAGGCTATCTGGCAGGATGGGGTTTGGACATTGACCTGGAATCGCCCTCTGCGTTCCCCCGAAGCCCGCGACATACAATTTATTGATCTAAGCCAGCGCTATCGCGTTCGGGCCAAAGTATTTCTTGACCTCAACCTCAAACCCGATTTATTAACCGAAGACACCTATTTAACTTTTGTCCGCAACAATTAATAATCGCTGGCTTTCCGATGATGGACGGCCATTTTTTGAAACGCAGAGAGGTTGCTGATCACTTGTTTCCCAAACTGAAAGCCAAAGAGCAGCACAATGCCAATCCCATCGCAACACCTCCGCGATAACGTACGTCGGACTTATTCTGCGGCGGCCGAAAAGCCACGGGCGGAGCACCCTTTTCCCATGGGCCGGCAGTTTGCGGAAAGCCTGGGCTATCCGCCGGGATTGCTGGCCAGCCTGCCAGTCCACGCGGTTCGGGCCTTCGCCGGGGTCTCCAATGTCGCAATTTTCGCTGACATCCCGGAGGGTGCAACGGTGCTAGATCTGGGCTGTGGCGCCGGCCTCGATTCGCTAATCTCCGCCAGACGGGTTGGTCCCGGCGGTCGGGTTATTGGCATTGATTTCAGCGAGTCGATGCTGAACCTCGCCAGGCAATCTGTCATCGAAACAGGTCTGAGCAATGTTGAATTTCATCAAGCAGATGCCGAGAACTTGCCCCTTGAAGACGATTCAATCGATGTGGCCCTGGTCAACGGCATCTTTAACCTCAATCCGGCACGCCAGCTGATTTTCCGTGAGTTAGCCCGTGTCGTACGCGGCGGGGGTGCCGTTTTCGGAGCGGAACTCATCCTCCGAGAACCACTACCAGCGGAGGAACAGGCCAGTGAGGCCAATTGGTTTGCCTGAATTGCCGGGGCCAGGGAAGGCGGCGCCTTCCTGTCAGAATTCCGAAGCGCCAGTTTTGGTGAAGCTCAAATCCTGCGCACACAACGCAATGCTCGCACCGTGAATCCGCATGTGCTGGCGGCAGATGTGTACGCACGACGGTAAGTGGCAGGGGAAATTGACCATTTGATGACACAATGGATGTTAGGGCTTTGACCTGATCCGGCCCAGTGCCCGGCGAATATCTATGTTTAATCCCTCCCTCACAGACATAAAAGCAAAAAAACGAGTCTGGTTAGCCCCTCTGTTACTGATCATATTGATGGTCGCAGATTTCTCGTTATTGGCCGGACTGGCCCTGCAGCGCCATAACACGTTTAATAGCAGCGCCCTCGATCTGGGCTATCACGACCAGGTTGTCTGGAATACGTTGCAGGGCCGCCCCTACCGTATCACCCTCTATCGGCAAGATGAGACGGCGCGTTATTTTGTTGACGTCCCCCTTGACCAGATCCGTGACCCTGACTCCCTGTTAAGTTATCACGTGGAGCCGCTGCTGGTGTTGATTGCGCCCATTTATTGGCTCTGGGATGACGTCCGGGCGCTGCTGTTGTTACAGGCGGGTGCGCTCACTCTGGGTGCATGGTTGGCCTATCGGCTTGGCAGCCGTCGTCTGGGAAACCCCTGGGCCGGGCTGGCTATAGCCCTGCTTTACCTTCTGGCCCCCGCCCGACAGGCAGCCGCTTTATCCGATTTTCATACCGTTGCCATCACTGCGCCTCTGTTTCTGCTGGCCCTGGACGCGCTGGACACCAAAAAAACCTGGTTGTTTTTCCTGGCCAGCTTGCTTTGTCTGATCGGTAGAGAAGATACCGCTATCATCGTCATTGCTATGGCCCTGTACGCCGCTGCTTTTCATCCCCGGCTGAGACGCCCGGCGCTCATACTAACCGTAGTGTCGATGGTGTACCTCTATGTGGCCACACGCGTGATTATGCCCCACTACAATGGGCTGGATGGGCCAACCTACCTGTATCGTTACTCCCAGTTTGGCGCCAGCTTGCGCGAGATGGCCCAAACCGCATTGAACGAACCTCAACGCTATTGGAACTGGCTTCGCCAGCCTGATAGCACTGCTTACCTGACCGGGTTACTGGCAACCGGAGGTTTAGTAGCCGTGGCCGCACCCGAGATCCTGGCCATCATCCTCCCCATGATCGCCCTGAATTCCTTGGCCAACACAGGCTGGCCCTCCTCGGGGGGAGCACATTACTCCGTTGTCCTTGTACCCTTTCTGGTTTTCGCGGCTGCGGTTGGTTTGGCACGCCTGGGGCGATGGAGCACTGCCGCCGCCAACAGATGGGGTCAGCGTTCAACCAGCGAGACTCCTCCTCATTCTCATCCGCCCCCGGCATTTCCGGCCTCAAAATGGCTTGTTCGCGGACCCGTCGCGCTATTCATCATACTGGCACTGGCCATTGCCTTATGGTTTCAAATCGAACAGGGTGTGGCGCCCTTCTCCAAACGCTGGTCATGGAACGCACCCAATACGCACCATCGTCTGGGCGCGAACATCCTGGACATGGTTCCGGCTGAAGCGCCAGTCTCGGCTCAATCCACGCTCTACCCCCATCTCTCCCATCGCCAGCAGATATATCAATTCCCAACCATTGCAGATGCAGAGTACATTGTTTTAGACGTCACCAATAGCCCTGCACCCTTGGATTATCCTGACTATGTTTGGCAGGTGCAGTTGGCCCTGAACAATCCTGATTTTGGACTGCTGGCAGCCACCGATGGTTATCTGCTACTGCAACGCGACGCTCAATACCAATACTTCTCAACTGAAGAATTTCTGTCCTTTACCCTGGCCCAACCTGAAGAAATCGAGCAACCGCTTCAAGCGGATTTTGGCGACACGCTTCGCCTGGAAGGTTACACGCTAACCATGCTGCCCGTTGTTGACCAGCGTGGTCCATACGTCCAGATAACGACGTTTTGGCGAACGCTGCGTGCATCACCTGGTTACCTTCGTCCGATCTTCAGTTATACGCGCGACGATGGCGCTCTGGTTTATCAACAGATGCAGCCGCCGTTTGAACTTGATTGGCGTTCCTCCAATAAGTGGCAGGTCGGCCAACTCTATAAACTCACCTCACCAGTTCTACGGGTGACAGATGAAATGGCTAGAGTGTTACTGTCCGTTGCACCCACCGACAGCGATCCGGGCAACATGGCTGCCTATCTCGAAATTTCGCCCGTTCCAGACAGCATTCCACCGGATATTACCGACTCAGGCACGCTCATGCAACTTCTGCAATTTCCCAGATAAGTTCCTGGCGGCTGCAGAGAAACGCAGGATAGTGCGAACATTGACTCGCTTAGTCATTTGACAGTATAACGGAGCACACGATGCCACCTAAACCATGGAAGACCCTTTCTTCACGCGAAATCTACAAAAATCCCTGGACCCGCGTGCGCGAAGATGTCGCCGAAATGCCGGATGGCAATACCACCATCTACGGCGTGATCGAATGTGGACACTGTGTGGGCGTATTGCCCTTTCTGGACAACGACCACGTGGTGATGGTGCGACAACACCGTTACGTGTTTGATGAAAATCATCGCTGGGAAATGCCCACCGGTGGTGTGAAACCGGGCGAGCCGCTAGAAATGGCAGCCCGTCGGGAACTACGCGAAGAAGTCGGTTACGATGCGAACGAACTTCAGCACCTCAGCACTTATTTCACCAGCAAGTCAATTGTGCAGGAGATAGCCCACCTCTACGTCGGGCGCAGCCTGACCGCCGTCGAAGCTATTCCCGACGAGACCGAGTTTCTGGAAGTTGCCGTCCTGCCTTTTCAGCAGGTCCTGCAAATGGTGCTTGACAGCGATATCCGTGACAGCATGACCGTCATTGCAGTGCTACACGCGGCCCGACTGCGAGGCCAATAAACACATCAATCCGCCGGACTGTAGTATGCACCACCGGCCTTTCAGGTGAATTCATGAAATCATCCACCCCCATTCTTGAAAACATGTTGTTGACGGTGGCCAAACGGCCCGCACCAGGCCGGACCAAAACCCGTCTGACCCCACCCTTATCGCCCCAGCAGGCGACCACCCTGTACGAAAGTTTTTTGCGAGACACCCTTGATCTGATGCGGCAGATACCGGATATCCAGCGCGGGATCGCTTATCTACCTGCCCTTGAAAAAGCCTATTTCGACGCCCTTGCACCCGATTTCGAATTGATTTTGCAGAACGGTCCGGATTTGGGCGTGCGTCTGGACAACGTGCTCACTCACTATCTGGACTTGGGCTATAAACACGTGGTGGTGATGGACAGCGACAGTCCAACTTTGCCGGTCGACTACCTGATTGCCGCCTTTACGGCGCTGGCCAGTGACGCCGATGTGGTGCTGGGTCCATGCGATGACGGCGGCTATTACCTGATCGGCCTTAAGCGTCCAGCCCCACGCTTGCTGCGAGAGGTGCGCATGAGCACGCCAAGCGTAACTGCCGACACCCTGGCCCTGGCCGCGGAGGAGGGATTGCAGGTTGTTCTCCTGCCACTATGGTATGATGTAGACGATGACGATGCGTTGGCCCGGCTGGTGAACGAAGTGCAGCAACGCCCGGCTCATGTGGCCCGTCACACCCGAACTGCCTTATTGCAAACGGAATTCATTTAGACTGAAGTAAGCGTCCAAAAATAATTTACCGATTTCAACCGTCAGGAGGTGGCCAGAACCATTGTGTTTACCTGGATTTTTGCGGCCATCTCCCGGAGGTTAATTCTGGGCAGTCATGTAAGCGTACCATTCACCTGACCAAGCATTTATTGAGCGTTTAGTTGATGACCAACGGAACACGATAGAACCATCATGCCAACCACGACCGACCACCAAACTGTCACCAGCATCTGCGGCGTATGCCCCGCCGGATGTGGCGTGCATGTGCACCTTGAACATGGCAGGATCGTGCGGATGGCCCCGATCAAGGACCATCCCTACAGCTCTGTCTGCTCCCGCGGGATGAAAGCGACCGAGATCGTCTATTCGCCCGACCGCATTCTTTATCCACAGCAGCGGGCTGGGGACAAAGGACAAGGTCGGTTTGAGCGCATCGGCTGGGACGAGGCTTACGACGACATCATCACTAATCTGCAGCGGATTGCCGACGAGTCTGGCCCGCAGGCGGTTGCCATCTACACGGGTCGGGGCAATTTTGAATTCGCCCTCAATGAGATGTTCGCCCCCAGCGGCACGGAAGAATCGTCGGCCAATGCCGTGCTTTTCCCCTTTGGCTCGCCCAACACCACCGGTGTGGGAGCGCTCTGCTATGTCTCCTACGGCATGATCGCTCCCCGCTCCTGTTTCGGCGAAGTCATGCTCAACATGACCGAAGATTTGGAGCAGGCCGACCTGATTTTGCTGTGGGGCGAAAACCCGGTGACGGACTCTTCGCCGATCAATCTGCCCCGCATCAAAAAGGCGCAACAACGTGGTGCGCGCGTGGTTGTCATCGATCACCGCCGCAGCGAAACGGCGATTGCTACAAAAAGCGAATGGATCGGTGTGCGACCGGGCACGGATGGTGCGCTAGCCCTGGCCGCCATCCAGGTGCTGATGCAGGAAGACCTGTACGACCACGAGTTTGTCGACAACTGGGTGCATGGTTTTGAGGAACTGCGCGCCTACGTCCAGGCTTTCACGCCGGAGTCGGTCGAGCATATCACCAGAGTCCCGGCGGAACGCATCCGCCAATTGGCCAGAGAGATCGCCGCAGCCGAAGGCTGTACGATCCTGACCTACACCGGTCTCGAATACTCGAACAGCGGGGTTCAGGCCATCCGGGCGGTGTTTATCCTGCAAGCCCTGGCCGGACATCTGGACACGCCGGGCGGCAAACTATTTTTGATGCCGGATCGTCCTATGACCAACCGTCATCTCACCGAACCCCCGCCCGATGGCCCCAAACCGATCGGCGCCGATGAATTCCCCATCTACCACGAGGTGCGCAACGAAGCTCATGGGGCCCTGCTGCCCCGCGCCATCCTGGAGGGCAATCCCTACCCGATTCGGGCCCTGATCATCAGTGGCAGCTCGTTGATCACATCCTGGCCCAATCCGGATCTGTGGCGGCGGGCGCTGGCGGCGCTGGATTATCTTGTCGTCGTCAACCGCTTTCCCACCGCCGATTCCCTTTATGCCGATGTCGTGCTGCCCGCCACCACCCTGTTCGAGATCGAGTCCTACCAGGTGTACGGCAACCACTGGCAATACCGGAAGCGCGTGATCCCGCCTCTCGGTGAGGCTCGCAATGATTACTTGATTTTCGCCGAACTGGCCGAACGCCTGGGCTACGGTCATCTCTGGCCGCAGACCGAACAAGCGATGATCAATCATGCCCTGGAAGGAACCGGCATCACGCTGGATATGTTAAAAGCCAATCCTGAAGGCATCGAAGTGGCGGGGCCGCCCATGCGCTACCGCAAATACGCCAGCGGCGACCTGCGCGCCGACGGGCAGCCGGGATTCGAGACGCCCACAGGCAAATTCGAGGTCACGTCCGAGTGGCTGCGGGGGCATGGTTACGACGCTTTGCCGGTCTACACCGAACCGACCGAAGGGCCTATCGCCCGGCCAGATCTGGCTGAATCCTACCCGCTGGTGTTCAACTCCGGCGCTCGCACACAATTCGCCTTCCGTTCGCAGCACCACAACATCCCTTCCCTGCTGCAAAAACACCCGCTGCCGTTGGTGCGCATCCACGTATCCGACGCCGCTGAGCGGGGCATCGAGGAGGGAGAGGAGGTGCTGGTCGTCTCGCCCAGAGGCCAGGTTCCTTTCTACGCCAACGTCACCGAGGACATCGTGCCCGGCGTGGTCGAGGTGAACATGGGCGGCGGCGGGCCGTTAGGTCCAATCGAGTGGCAGCGCGCCAATGTCAACACCCTGACCGACCACGAGAACTTCGATCCCATTTCCGGCTTTCCGGTGTATAAGGCATTGCTGTGTGATGTGGTGAAGAAGTAGAGAGTGATTGTTCGATCCTATGTCAATACGTATCGCCTCCTGTCAGGCGTCGAATGCAGATCCGTCAGTGCAGGCCATTGTCAAATACCTGGACGAGAAACTGGATACGTCGTTTGTCTTCGCACATGACCTGTCCTGGCGGCAGCGACTGCGAGCATTTGAACATGGGAATATTGAAATCGCATGGATTTGCGGATCATATTATGTCGACTTAATGGCAGATCAGCCATCCCATTACCAGCTCCTGGCAGCGCCGATCATGGAGGGAGAGCGGTATCAGAATCGACCCATTTATTTCTCTGACATTATCGTCAAAGCCGACAGCCCTTTCCAAGACTTCAGCGATCTCCGAAACAGAAGCTGGGCTTACAACGAATCGGGATCCTATTCCGGCGCGCTGATCACACGCTATCATCTCGCCTGTTCGGGCCTGACGTACGATTATTTCGGCTCCACCATCGAATCTGGCGCACATCAGGCTTCGTTGCAAATGGTTCTGGACGGAGAAATCGATGCAACGATCATCGACAGCACGGTGCTGGAAACCGAATTGCGCCGACAGCCTGAACTGGCGGCTCAAATTCGGGTCATCGAGACGCTCGGACCAAGCCCGATCCCGCCCTGGGTGCTCCGCACATCGCTCTCGCCCCACCTGCAAGCGCAAATTAGGGAAACGATGCTGCACATGCACGAAGACGAAGCTGGTCGCAAAGCCCTCACCGTTGGCCACATCAACCGTTTTACCAGTGTCGAGGACAGCGATTACGATGTGATCCGCTCAAGGATACACATGATCAACCATGCTTGACCATGCCCAGGGGCTAGTGTACACTCAGATGTACATCTACAGGAGGTCGAGCAATGACTGTCGTGGCAATCACTGATTTTCGAAAAAATGCTTCCGGTTTTATCTCGCAGGTTGAGCAGGGCGAAACCATTATCCTTGTTCGTCGTGGCAAACCAGTTGCCGAAATTGTGCCAATTGCGAGCGGGGTGCAGAAAACCCCGACATGGAAGCAACCGAGCATCCAAATTCAGCTAAAGGGAAATGATTTATCCTCTGCGATCCTGGAAGAACGAGAGGATGAAAGATGAAGTTGGCCATTGATTCGTCTGCCCTGACAAAACGGTACGTGCTGGAGGTGGGCAGCGATCAGCTCAACGCTTATCTCCAACAAGCATCGCAACTGGGGGTCAGCATCATCCTTGTACCCGAAATAATCTCCGCCATGAACAGGCGGTTAAGGGAAGCTGCGTTGTCGGCCGCAGATTATCGCATCGTGAAGCGGCAAATGCTGAACGACATCCGTGATTGCACCGTACTTCAAATCACACCTGCCGTGGTTGCCCATTCGCTGCACTTACTGGAAGAAAACACGCTGCGCGCGATGGACGCTTTGCATGTGGCGTGCGCTTTGGCATGGCGCGCCGACCTGTTTATCACTGCCGACAGGAGACAATTAGCCGCAGCCGAAAATGCAGGCATGCAAGCAGCATTCGTCGGAGCATGATTAGCTCCTGCCCTGCGATCAAGGAGTGAAGTACATGATCCAGATTCGTCAAGCCTCCGACGACGACTTCGATGCCATCTGGCCGATCTTTCACGAGATCGTCAAGCGCGGCGACACCTATCCCTACCCGCCCGAAACCGACAAGGTCGGCGCTTACGACATCTGGATGGCGAAGCCATTGGCGACCTATGTGGCGCTTTGGGATGGGCAGATCGTCGGAACCTACTACATCAAACCGAATCAGCCCGGTTCAGGCTCACATATCTGCAATGCGGGGTACATGGTCGGGACCCAGGCTAGAGGCCGGGGCGTCGCAAGCGCCATGTGCAAGCATTCGCAGCTTGAAGCCAACAAGCTCGGATTCAGAGCGATGCAGTTCAATCTGGTGGTGAGCAGCAACGAGGTGGCGGTCAGGCTGTGGCAGAAACTGGGATATTCTGTGATAGGCAGAGTGCCGGAGGCGTTTCGGCACCCCGAATTGGGTTATGTCGATGCCCTTGTGATGTATAAATCTCTTGACCGGGTTGACATCTAAAATTATGTCATTCTGAACGACCGGAGGGAGTGAAGAATCTACACGAAGGCACCTTATTTTGTTGCCGGACCCGGAGATTCCTCTTCACTCCGATGCCTTTGGCATCTTCACTCATCGGAATGACACGAAAAGGAAAATCTCAACAGAACCTAATCGACACGTTTGAAGGAGTTTGAAGGATGCCGGATAATTTTCCACAAGTGAAAGTCGCCGTTGTACAGGCTGCCCCTGTACTTTTTGATCGAGATGCAACCGTCGAGAAGGCGTGCCGTCTGATCCAACAAGCGGCGACGCAGGGTGCAAAACTCGTCCTCCTGCCGGAGGCGTTCATCCCGGCTTACCCGCGTGGCCTCAGCTTTGGCATCATCGTGGGCAGCCGCACGCCCGAAGGCCGGGACTTGTGGCTGCGCTATTGGAACAATGCCATCGAAATCCCCAGCCCCGCCACTGATGCACTGGGCCGGGCCGCCAAGGATGCGGGCGTCTATCTGGCGATTGGCGTCATCGAACGGGATAGTGACACCAGCGGCGGTACGCTCTACTGCACGCTGTTGTATTTCGGCCCGGATGGCACTATCCTGGGCAAGCACCGCAAACTCAAGCCCACGGCGGCGGAGCGTTTGATCTGGGGCGAGGGAGATGGCAGCACGCTGACCGTGATCGAGAGCGAATACGGCGTCATCGGCGGGTTGATCTGCTGGGAAAATTACATGCCGCTGGCGCGCATGGCGATGTACGGCAAAGGCGTGCAGATCTATCTGGCGCCTACCGCCGATTCGCGGGAAGTGTGGCAATCCACCATGCGTCACATCGCGTTGGAGGGGCGCTGTTTCGTCCTGGGCTGCAACCAGTACGTGACCAAAGCCATGTATCCCACAGACCTGCCGGGTTACGACGAACTCGCCAGCCAGCCCGATGTCCTGTGCCGGGGCGGGAGCGTGATCGTTTCACCGTTGGGCGAGATCATCGCCGGACCCTTGTTCGATGAGGAAGGCATTCTTTATGCCGACCTCGATCTGGCTGATGTCGTGCGCAGCAAGCTCGATTTCGACGTGGTCGGGCATTATGCGCGGCCCGATGTCTTTCAATTGCTGATCGACGAACGACCGAAGGCTTCAGTACGCAGCAAGCCGTTTTTCGCTTAGGTTCTCTTGACACTTCCTTTTTTTGTCATTCCGACAGAGCGAAGCGACGAGGAATCTCCAAGCACGGACTCTAAAACCGACTGGTTGGTGCACATTCTTCGCTAAGCGACCGAAGGTCGCCACTGAGAATGACATAATTCGAAATGTCAACACGGCCTCGTGATTCGGAGTCTTATCAGCCAGGAGATTTCTCCTCCCGCTGGTCGTCGAAATGACAGGAAACAAATTTTTGATGCTTATGCACCATTGGGCGTCAAACCCAGCGACGTCACGTATCGCATGTTGAAGTCGGGGTCCATATCCAAGTCTACCTGTTTGGCGCGCTTTGCCAATTCCTCGCCCAAGGCGAAGCCTTGATCGGTCAAAAACATGGCTGCGCCAAAGCCGGCGCCGTTGGGCACGGACTCGACGACCTCGCGGGGCACGGGCGGCAACATGCCCAGGCCGAGCACAGCATCAACGTTGACCTGACCGCCAAATGATCCCGTCAAAATCATGCGTTGCAGATCGTCCGGTTTGAGGTTGAGTTGATCGAGCAGGATATCCAGAGAAGCACGAATTGCGCCTTTGGCCTTCTGCAGTTCCCGGATATCGAATTGAGACAGCGTCAGGGAGCCATCCGACAACAATCTAAGCTGGCGCACACCGCCATTGCTCTCAAACATGCGGTCGGCGAAAATGGGTGGTTGGTCGACAAAACGACCGCCGGGATCAATCACACCTGCCCGGCGCAGTTCGCAGATTGTGCTCAACAAGCCCGATCCCGTTAATCCCACCGGTGGGGCGTCGGCAATGGTTTCGTAAACAAACTCCCCACCCTCGATCTTCACCCCGACCACAGCGCCATCCACCGCCCGTGAGCCACAGGAGATGTTCACACCCTCGAAGGCGGGGCCGGCGGCGGTCGATGCCGTGAGGATGTGTTCGCCATCCGTCACCAGCACCTCGCCGTTCGTGCCCAGGTCGATGGCGGCCATGGGGCCAGCGGGTTTGTCGTAGCCAAAATAGGCCAGACAGGCCAGAGCATCTGATCCCACAAAGCCGCCGATCAGTGGCGGCAATGACACCCGGCATCCTGCAGGGAAAATCCCACCCATGATGGCAGTTGCGTCGGGGATGGATGCGGAATCATACGGCTGGAAGGGCATCACCGCCAGGGACTCCAGCGGATATTTAACAATGAGATGGTGCATGGCCACATTCCCCACCACCGTCGCCCGCTCCACCCGCTTCAACACCCTATCGGACAGCTTGAGCATATCGACAGCGTGATTGATGGAGGCCAATGCCAGTTTATACAATCGTTCGGCGTCCTCGGGATTGTTTGTGGCTGCTGCCAGACGTGAGATTACATCAGCGCCATACACGGTCTGTTGGTTCAGCCCCGCCCCACCGGCGTAAACCTCACCCGTTTCCAGGTCGGTCAGCAGCGCCGCCACGGTCGTGGAGCCGAAATCAATCGCCAGGCCCAGAGGCCGGTCGCCCCGTTTGTACTTGTTGGAAGCCCGGAATATCTTGTTGGAATAGACGACGATGGGAGCCAGCGTCACGGTCACATCGCCGGTGACACGAGCCCGGCAGGCCAGACGGTTGCCGACGGCCAGTTCGCCCGCAGTCAGGTTCTCGTGTTCGATGTCGTCGGGTGGGGCCAGCCCGGCTTCGGCCAGAATCTTGCATTTACCGCAGGTGCCACGCCCGGCGCAGGGTTGTTCGAGCGGCAATTCCGTTTTGGCGATGGCGTCACCTACGATGCTGCCAATCGGCGCTTCGGCAATGCGTTCTTTTTCTCCGTAGATGACTGTGATGTTGGGCATGATGGGATGGATGGAGAATGGAGTAGGAAGTAAGGAGTAAGGGAGAGGTCGGAGGTTAGAGGTCGGCTCACAATGGAGGCGTACGGTAGGGCGCACCCTTGCGGTCGCCCTTTTCTGTCTTTCTATCGAGCTAAACGGGGATTGCCCATCGCTTCGGCGCGGATCCGATACGAATCCAGACCGTCAAAGATTTCTGTGATGACGACCTGGGGATTGTCGGCCCCGGCGCGCAGGGCTGCCGCCAGGGCGCGTTCCTGGCTGAGATGCCGGGCATGGCTCAAAGCATCCTCCACTTCCTCGAAATAGTCCCGGCCCTCGTTGGTTTGCACGTAATAGCCGATCACTTCCATGCTGGCCTCAGACAGCCTGGGGTAGATGCGCAATTCTTCGGATACCATCACACTGCCGGCGACAGCGCCGACGGCGTTGGCCACCTCGTGATGGTCGGGTAAGATCAGATCGGTATGGAGGATTTCGGCCACGTCGGGCAGGAAGATGTCGGCGGGTGCGCCGATACCGATGATAGGCAGGTGCAGATGCAGGGAAGTTTCAAGATACGGATGCGTGCGGTGAAGGGCGTTGTCAAAAAACCAGTGCCCCATATCCTGAGAGGCAAAGGTCTTGTCACGGAACTGGCGATCGCTGAGGAATGAGATAATGGAACGCAGGATGATCTGGCGCATGCCATCCCACACCTGCTCCCGGACTTCGTGCGGCTCCCGCTGCTGGATCTTGGCGAAGGCGGAAAGGGCATCGTTGGCGGCTTGCGCCGACCACAGGGACATCCGACCATCGGTGTGAAGCAGATCGGTGGGTGTGAGCCCGGCCTTGCCCAGAATTTCCCGGCGCACGAGTTCACCGGCAGTGATCTGCACCGCTGCCAGAATATGCAGGTGCTCGACAATAGCTGGTACGGGTTGGGGCCCGGCGCGCAGGAATTCAACAACGCCCTGCTGCCGTGGCGACAATGAGCGCCAGTCTTGCGGCTCCCGCAATAAAAACCAGTATTCGAGCGATTCCGGGCGGCCATCCACCCAGCCGTGGTCGGCAAGCCGTTGCAGTCGTTTGGCCACCGCTGGATATTCGTGTGCCAGATAGGAAAGCGGCGTCACCCGCTCAGGCCCGACGCTGACCGACCGGTCTTTATTTGCGGAGATGTGGCTGTCCCCGCCCAGAGCGATGGATAACAGATTCGCCGCCTTCACCGCCGTCTTATACTCGCCCACCATCGCCCCATCTTCGGTGACAGTCACCTGCCCGCCCTCGATCAGAGCCAGATCGGTGGTGGTGCCACCAATATCGACGACCAGAGCATCATCCAATGTGGACAGGAAACGCCCGCCGATGGCGCTGGCGGCCGGGCCGGAGTGGATGGTCTCGACCGGTGTTTGCGAAGCAAATTCAGCGCCCATCAGGGTGCCATCGCCCCGCACCACCATCAGCGGCGCATCGATCTGGCGATTTTCCAGGGCTCGTCGCACGGCCACGATGAACTCCTTGAGGACGGCCAGCAGCGAGGCGTTGAGCGCTGCTGTGGTCGCTCGTTCCACCGAACCCAATTTGGTGGAGAGTTGATGCCCCAGCACAACCGGCAGATCACAAGTCTCGGCCAGCGCCCGCTGCACCCGCTTTTCGTGTTCAGGATTGAGCGGGCTGAAGTAGCTGGACACGGCCAAAGCGTCCACATCGTCCTTGATGGCGTCGACTTTGGCCAGGATGCCCGGCAGATCGAGTTCCGCCTTTTCCTGGCCGAAGAAATCGTGCCCGCCCTCGAAATAGTAGAAATTGGGCGTGGCAAAGCGTCCGGCCAGATTGAACGATTTGATCAGATCGGGATCGTAGCCGATGAGCAGCAGCGCCACGCGCTTGCCCTTGCCCTCGGCGATGGCATTGGTTGCCAGCGTGGTCGAGACCGACACCATCTTCACGGAGGCGGGGTCCTCAATGAGGATGCCCTCGATCACCTGCTCGATGCCGATGGTGAGGTCGCGCTTGGTGGTGAGGCTTTTGTGGGTGGCAAGCACCTGGCGAGCGTTATAATCCATCAACATGCCGTCGGTATAAGTTCCGCCGGTGTCAATGCCGAGGACGAGAGGGGAAGTGGTGGGTGGGTGGGTCATGGAGAGAGGTGGGGGTGAGTGAATAGATTGATGATCAAGGATCAAAGATTAATGATTAAGACCACGCCTCACACCTTAATCTTTGATCCTTAATCTTTAGTTTGCTGCTACACGTGCCCGTAATAATCTCGATGGACGGCCACGGAATAAGCATAATCGAGCAAGGTGCCCCAACTGAAGATCGGGATGTCGATCTGTCGTTGGATGGCGCGGGCAAAAGGCTGCATGCCGGTGCATTCTAACATCATTGCGCCCATAGTGGGATGTTTTTGATAGAAATCGACGCAGGCTGCCACGAAATCCGCTTCCGCCTTGTCGTAATCGGCCATTGCCGGGTCTGGTCGGGTGTCGGCGTTCCACAGGTTCCCAAACTCAGGGCAATCGTAATCATCTTCAGCACCCGCCAGGACATAGTTGCTCCCCATTTGAACGCCGACTGCTTGCAAATGGGCATCTGTCATGAATTCCCTTTGAGCAACCATGATCCCGACCGCTTTGTTGGGCCCGATCAATTGCTGGGCAAGGGGCACTTGCAACAAACTCGACATGAACACAGGCACATCGACGGTGCCCGCAATCGCCTTCTGGAAATAGGCGAAATAGCCGCACTCGGCGGCGATGGCTCGCACACCCATGCGCTCCAGCTTCTTTGCGGCCCGCTGGATCGGCTCCAGGCAGGGCGATTTGTCGTCCGCCCAGACCAGGGCCGGGATGTCCACGCCTTCAACGATCTCGTACTGGATGGGGAAGGGGAATGCGCTGGCATTGCGCACATCGCCTGGAAAGCCGGGGTAGACCTCGTCCAGGATGATGATGCCCAGGCCCATGCCGTAGCAGCGGTGGTCCTTGCGCGCCCGGATGGTCTGGATGCCGTAGTCTCGGTTTTGGTACATGGTGTCCTCCTAAATTGCTGGTATTGGATATTTGGTATTGGGTACTCGCAGAGTAACCATTCAGGTGTAATCGCATTTTGTACGTCATGTCGAACGAATGTGAGACATCCCCTCCATTTTAGGGGATGATCCCTGATAACAAGGGGATTTCTCCTCCCGTTGGTCGTCGAAATGACGGCAACCTGAATAGTCATCTCGCAAATTTGACAGGAGAATATCCAATATCACGGTTGACCGTCTAAAATTCGATCACCACGAATGCGCATCCACATAACCCCGCAACTGCCGAATCACACTCTCATCCAGCGGCGGGTCCTCGTGTTCGGCCAGCAAGGTCTGCCAGCGGCGCTGCGCCCGGACATCGGCATTTTCCCGACCATTGTTCATCCATGCGTGCAGACCGTTGCGATCAGAGATATCCGGCAGCCAGAACTCACTGCGGCAACGTGCATAAGTGTGATCCTCCTGGAGGAAATTGCCGCCGGGGCCGACACTGGCGATGACGTCGTAAGCGAGTGTATCCGCATCAACGGCGATCTTGCGCTGGGCGCGCCGCACCATGCCGCACATCTCGTCGTCCAGGATGAATTTTTCGTAGGAAAAGGCCAGATACGAGCTGAGGATGCCGCCAGCGTGCAGCACAAAATCAGCCCCGCTGCTGACCGTGGTGTACAAACTGAGCATGGACTCGTAGCCGGCCTGGGCGTCGGGATAGCAGGCATCGGTCAGGGAGCCGCCGCCACGCGCCGGGATGCCGTAGTGATGGGCCAATTGAATCTGAGCTGCGATCTTGGGAGCGACTTCCGGGCCGCCGATCGACATATTGCCGGTGCGCATGTCCATGTGGCTGGCAGAACCGCCGCAAACGATGGGCGTGCCGGGGCCGGCCAGTTGGGTGAGGACAATGCCTGCCAGGGCTTCAGCATGCGCCAGGGCAAGCACGCCAGCCAGGGTGATGGGGCCGGTGGAGCCAGCCATAACGCCCGGTGTGATGATCAACGGTTGGCCCCAGCGGGCGTACTCGATCAGTGCCTCGATCATTTCCGGAGCGTAGCTCAGGGGGCTGAGACTGTTGATCAGACCAATGGTCATCGCCCGACCATCCACGCATTCTCCGAACAGGATTCGGGCCATCTCCATCGTGTGTCTGGCCCCGTGTGTCCCCTCGGTGCTGCCCATGAACGGTTTGTCCGAATGCACGATGTTGGCGAACAGCATGTGCAGATGCGCCGTATCAGCGGGCACATCATCCGGCTCCACAATCATGTGGCCGCTCACATCCATGTTTGGCAGCGCCTGCGCCAGCCTCGCCAGATTGTGGTAGTCCGCCATCGTCGCCGGTCGCGCGCCCACCTCCATGTCCACGACAAAAGGCGCACCGTAGCCCGGCGCAAAGACCGGTTCGCCATTGCCAATGGTCACGCTGCGATCAGGGTTGCGGGCATGAAGCGTGAACTGCGCCGGGACGCTCGCCAGGGCATCCAACACCTGTTTTTCGCTAAAGAAAACCTTGTCCCCCTCGGTTTTGAACCCGTGTTTCCTGAAAATGGAGAGGGCCTCCGGGCAAGGAAAGAGCACCCCAACATTCGCCAGCAACCTCACGCTTGTTTGGTGGATGAGTTCGATGTCCGAGATGGATAGGGGAGAAGACTCGTTGACCAATTCAGGATTTCCTGTCAGGCTTGAAACGTGTTGCGTGATGCGTGAGGGCTTGGTTCCATGAACAGCCGAATTCACGTTTCACGCATCACGTTTTACGTCCAGCACAACTAAAGCGCCTGCAGATACGCATCGATCTCCGCCAGCTTGGCATCGGACAAGGGCATTGGCTTGTGCGTGGCCAGGATGTCCTTGACGACATCGGTCAGGCGTTCGGGGAGGCTGCGGCCATGTTCCTGGCCTCGCTCCCAGTAGTGCGGTGGCATCCACAGTGCGCTGCGGAAGTTGTCGAAGGTGTGGTCGTGCGACGGGTAGTTATCGAGCGCACCCCGCACTCTGGAGACGTCGTCGATGGCCTCGCCAGCCAGAGCACCCTCGGACAGATCCAACGGTCGGAGCAGCATCCGTGCTCGCTCCACCATCGCTTTGACCAACACCAACATGCGCGGGTCGTACAGATAGCCCCGCTTGAGATAGGCCATGTCGTGGACGAGCGTCGATCTCGATTGCAGCGCCAGCAGAATACTCTCGTAGGCTTCCACACCCGCCTGAAAATCGGGCTCCTCGGCGTCACTGGCGCCGGCTGTGCCCCAACTGGGCAGCCCGTAATACGCCCCCAGTCCGGCATACATCGCCACGGTCCTCGCCCATTCCGGCGCGCCGTAACAAACGCCGGAGGTTAGCATGTCCATTGACGAGGAATTCGCTCCACTGACCATGCGTGCATGTTCATTCTTCAGGGTGGCGATCACCAGGCCGCTCAGAAATTCGGCATTGGCCTGATTGACTGCACCCTCGATGGTGACAGGAGCGGTGGCTCCGCAATTGGCTCCGGCGGCGAACAGGGCCGGATAGCCGTGCTCCGCCATGAATAGCAGCTTGGCCATGCCGTCCTGGTCCAGATGCAGCGGCGAAATCGGTTCGATGTAGGCCACCAATCTCGGTTTTGCCCGCAATGCTTCCTTGCCCCCGGCCACGATCTCGGCCACGCCGTAGGTCTGCACCATGTCCTCAAACGAGGCGGCGGTGACAACAGCAGGCCGGGAAGTGTGCCGGATCATCTCGGCGTAGACGGTGGGATACACGTGCTCGTCTTTCGGCAAGGCCATGGTCATCACAAAATCAAAGCCGACAGCGTCTGCCACAGTGACATTGGTCGCTACATCCGCCAAAATGGCCGGGCGCAGTTCGCCGGTCTCGATATCCCTGATTTCCAGGGCGTCAGAACCCGGCCCGAAGTGCGTTTGCCCCACCTCCAGCAGGATAGAGGGCTCGCCCTCGCGAGTGAAGAGTTGTATCTGGCTGGAAGATGCACGGGCCTTCTCCAGCGCTTCGTCCACCATCCAACCGGGGATTTGAATCCGGCCTTCTGCGTCTCGGGCCGCGCCGGCATCCAGCAACAACATCGCCGCTTCTTCGTGATCGACCTTAACGCCGGTCGTTGCCAGCACGTTCAGCGAAGCTGAATGTAGACTGGAGGCTTCTGTTTGCGACAGAATGGGGGTCAGCATAAAAAATCCTTGAGAGTAGAGGAGTATGGAGTAGGAAGTATGGAGTAGAAGAAGTCCCTTACTCCCTACTCCTCTACTCCATACTTCTGCCTTTACACAAACATCGATACGTCGAGTTCCTCACCCTTGTGCCGGTCGTCGGCCAGTTCGCAGATGCGGAGGAGTTCCTTGTACATGGCTTCATCCAGCAGCGGCTCGGTCTCGGTTTCCAGGATCTCGATCACCCGCTCCCGGACTCGATCGCCGTAGCGTTTAGCGCCGTTGGCGTTCCAATCTTCCCAATTCTTGCGGTCAACCAGCTTGGGCTGCCAGATATCGGTGCGGAATCGCTCGTACGTGTGATCATGTTCCAGGAAGTGCCCGCCCGGTCCGACTTCAGCCATCACATCCAGAGCCAGATCGGCATCAGTGACGGGGATGCCCCGCATGATGCGCTTGACCATGTCGATGATCTCGTCCGAGGCAACCATCATTTCCATCGAACTTGTCAGGCCCTGTTCGAGATAACCGACATCGTGGATCATGTTGCCGCCGGTCAACGCTGCCGTGGCGATGTTGATGGAGGCTTCCATTGCCGCCTGCTCGTCGAATATCTTGCTGTCGGAGCAACCGGCGGTCTCGTACATTGGCACTTCCAGCCACTTGGTGATCTGGGTGTAGGCGGCGCTGAGCAACGCCATTTCGGGGGAGCCATAGCTGTACACGGTGGTGAGCATGTCCATATTCGACATGAGACCGCCGATGATGAGCGGCGCGCCCGGTTTGCGCAACTGGCTGAGGACTATGCCAAAGAGACTTTCGGTCAGGGCCTGGACGGCGGTGCCGGCCAGTGTGCTGGGGGCTGTCGCACCGGCCAGGGGGCAGGGCGTGTAGACAAAGGGGATGTAGTTGTCCGAGGCAAAGAGAAGCTTATCGATCACTTCCTCGGCGTGGCTTAGCGGCGACACCGGCTCGATGTACAACGAAAAGGCGGGGCCTTTCATCCACTCGTCTTTACCGCCCACTCTGATCAAGCCCATCTCGTACTGGTCCCGGACGCCGTCCAGGTCGATTGCGGTGATGTTGATCGGCTTGGTGGTGCCTTCGAGCATCGCCAGATACTGCCAGCGATCGTAGGTTCCCACTGCTCTGTCCTGGACGATGCCCAGCGACATGTGGAAATCGATATTGGGCATGGCCTGGGCCAGCCGGGCGAAATTCTTGACATCGGCATAGGTGGCGCGCCGCCGTTGGCCAGTGTACGGATCGATGGTGAAGGGCGTGTCAGAACCGGCGCCAAAATAAATCTGGTTCTTGTACAGCTCCATGCGGTATTGGCGGTCGGGTCCGACCACCGTCACTTTGTGGGGCAGGGTCGCTCGGGCTGTATCCACCATCCACGGCGGAATCTTGACCAGGGCGCTATCATCCTGCACATCTTCGACGATGGCTCCGCCCGATTGCGCCAGATCGACGCCTTCCTTGTTATAAACACGCACGCCCGTCTCGTACAACACGCGCAAGGCCGAGTAATAAATCGCCTCGATCTCCTCTTCGGTCAGCACTTCAAAGACGGGTGTGGTATTGATTAGTCTGTTGCTAGGGGTTACTATCATGTGGGAATCTCCAGGGAAAGGAGGAGGGAGTATGAAGTATGGATTCAGAAACGACGTTCGATGCAGTATTGAAGATTAATGACTAAAGATTAATGGTTGATGTGTGGGGTGTTACCTTAATCCTTGATCTTTAATCTTTGTTTTTACCATCACTTCTTACTCCTGTCTATTAAAAAAACTGCTCCATGCGAATCTCGCCGCCGGGGGGAATGATGACGAACTCTTTATCGGTTTTGCTGAGGTCTTGCGCCACTTCGGCCAGGCGCTTCACGAAACGGTCGGAGCCGAGGATTTCCTCGTAGCCGAAATCCCAGCGCTGGCAGAATTGCGCCACAGCCTGCGCTTCAGGACGGTATTGCGCCATGTCCTCCTCGGTGTGGGTCACAAGAACCAGACGTTCGTAGTGCTGATACTGTGTATCCATCAGCCACTCTGCTTCTTCTTGCCCGTACTTCTCGGAATAACTTTGATATTCCTTGAGAGGATGACTGCCCGATTCAAGCCAGCCTTTGCTCAGCCAGTAGGTGCCGGGCACGGCCTCGAACTCGCGCAGATAGGCGCTGCGGGAACCGAGCAACATGGCGATGCAATCATCCATGCGGGGAACAAGCAGCGTGTGTTTGCCAGAACGGACGCCCTTGATGCCATTGCCGCACAGACCGTAGCCCAAAACGACCAGGCTGGGCGTCTGCAACTGATCCAGGTGATACTGCACGGTGTTGGCGATCTTGTGGGGCACACGATGCAGTCCGTATTCGAGAAACGTCACTTGTGCGGTCACGTTCTCGGGCAGGTGCTGTTTCAGCATGTCCTCGAAGATCTCGCAGGCGATTACGACGATGGGCAATGGCGCTTGGTCGGTCATCAGTATTTCCCGGTGGGATGAGTTCAGCTCTCTGCTGACAGGCGTTTCGCCAGATCGACAGCCGTGGCGGCATTGGAGCCGTAACCATCCGCACCGATGCGATCAGCAAATTCCTGGTCCACCGGCGCACCACCGACGATGATCTTCACCTGGTCGCGCAGACCAGCTTCCTCAATCGATTTGATGGTGTAGCCCATGGCGCGCATCGTCGTCGTCAGCATGGCCGACATGCCGACAATGGTAGGTTGGTGCTCCTTGATGGCCTCGACAAATTTCTCTGGTGGGACGTTAAAACCGAGGTCGATAATCTCGAACCCGGCACCCTCGCACATCATATCCACCAGATTCTTGCCGATGTCGTGGAGGTCCGCTTTCACGGTGCCCATCACCATCTTGCCAATCAGCTTGACGCCACTGGCAACCAACGCCGGGCGCAGGATTTCGAGGCCAGCCGACATGGCATCCGCCGACATGATCACTTCGGGGACGAACATATCGCCCCGCCTGAAGCGCACGCCAACTTCATCCATGCCCGGAACCAGGCCGTCATCCAGGATCTCTTTTGCCACCAATCCCTGGCTCAATCCTCGTTCGACTAATTTCGCCGCTTGTTCGGCATTGCCTTCGAGTATGGCGGTGGACATTCTTTCGTAAAGTCTACTCATTGTATATTCTCCGATTCGATATTGCGTGGTGCGTGATGCGTGTTCCGTTTGCGTTCGACCACGCAACACGCAACACGTAACACGATTCTTTCACTCAACCAGTTTCCTGCACCCGCGCTTCCGCCTCAGCAAGCACATCCTCGATGGCCTGCATCGTTTCGGGTTTGACGGATGACGGCTGATGGGTGGCCAGGATCTCGTGAACACGATTGACGACACGTTCGCCCATCGTCGAACGGCCCATCATGTCCCATTCCTCGAAATTGCGGCGATCCATGAGATTCGGATACCAGAATTCCTTCTTGTAGTGCCTGTGCGTGTGTTTCTCGCGCAGGTAATGGCCATTGGGGCCGACATTGTGGATGACTTCGACCGCCAGCGTGTCATCGTTCACTTCGATGCCGCGGGTGATGCGGCGCGAATAGCCGATTGCCTCATCCATCATTGCTGTCTGGAAGATCGAGCCGGTGAGACCGCTTTCGGTGTAGCCGACGTCGTGGCAGAGGTCGCCGCCTGTGAGCGCCGAGAAGAATACCGACAGGGAGCCTTCGATGGCCGCCTGCTGATCCAGCGTCTTGGAGTCGGTGCAGCCGCCCGTCTGCCACAGGGGCAAACCGGCGAAATGAGCCAACTCGGTGATCCCGGCCATCATCAAAGAAAGTTCCGGCGCGCCGTAGGCGAGGATCATGTCACTCATGTCCATCACCGAGTACACGCCGCCCATGAAGAAGGGCACGCCTGGATTGAGCGTCTGCGCCACAACCAGGCCCATCCACGATTCCGCCGCACCCTGGATGATAACGCCAGCCGGTGTGATCGGCGCGGTGCCGCCGGCGATGGGGCAAGGCGTAAAGATCACCGGCACACGATGGTTGGCGCAGAAGATGAGCTTATCCATCGCCTCTTCGGTGCTGATCAGCGGTGAAAGGGGCTCGCAGTAGTGGACATAGTTCGGACGTCGCTCGAACGCTTCCTGTCCTCCGGCCTCGGCGATGGCGATCTTGTGGATGTCCTCGGCGTCGTCCTTGCCGTAGGACCAGGCCACAATCGGTTTGCTGGTGTTTGGGAACATGGTGGCGAACTCGTAACTGGCCGCCAGATCGGGGTGGACGTCGCTGACCGTGCCCAGTGATTCGCAGAAATCGATATTGGGCAGGGCGTCGCAGACCTTGGCCACGATCTCGGCGTCAGAACGAAGGTAGAGCCGCCGCTCCATGGTCTCGACATCGATGAAGTTGGGTGGCGTCGGTCCGGGGCCAAAGTGGGCCCGGCCAGGGCCGATGTGAATATCGTGTTTAGCGTTGCCATCCCGAGCGAAAATGGTGAAACTGCGCGGGGCTTTGCTCAAGGCATCTTTTACCAGGTAAGAGGGGATGCGGACAAGCAATCCATCCACCCAGGCCCCGGCATTTTTCAAGATTTCCCGCGCGCCCTCATGATGCACTTCCAGTCCGGTATATTCCAGCGTGTGTAAAACACCGTCGAACAGGATTTGCTTTTGATCCTCCGAGAGCATTTGGAAATGCGTCCCGGAATAGGTTCTGTAATTTCCACGTCTCATCATTGAGAACTCCATTGAATGATTGGAGTAGGCAGTAAGAAGTATAGAGTATACGATGTCATCGCCGTTACGGGGCGACGTCCTCTACTCCGTACTTCATACTCCGTACTTCTGCTTTTAAGCTCTTCCTGCAAACCGCTTTGCCAATTCAACAGCGGATGCAGCGTTAGAGGCATAGCCATCTGCGCCGATCGAATCGGCGAATTCCTTGGTCACGGGCGCGCCGCCGATCATGATCTTAACCTGATCTCGCACACCTGCTTCCTTGAGGGCGTCGATGGTGGTCTGCATTGAACGCATGGTTGTGGTCAGCAAAGCTGACATACCCAAAATGGTCGGTGAATATTCCTTGACCGCTGCCACAAAACCATCGGGACCGATGTCCTTGCCGATGTCATAGACCTCGAAGCCGGCGCCTTCGCACATCATACCCACCAAATTCTTGCCGATGTCATGCAGATCGCCCTTAACGGTTCCCAGGACGATGATGCCGGCCATGGAAACGCCGCCTTCGGCCAGCATCGGCTTGATGATGTCCATCGAGCTTTGCATTGCTCGGGCAGAGCGCAACACTTCGGGGACGAACATGCGTCCAGCCTTGAACTCGACGCCAACATAATCCATGCCTGGCATCAGCCCCTTGTCCAGGATATCCTGCGGGCTGAAACCATCGTCCAGAGCATCTTCTGTCAGGTCAACCATTGCGCCAATGTCACCGGCGATGATGGCATCAGAAATTCCAGCTAGTACTTCACTCATAATTGGGTTCTCCTTACAACGTGAGATTGTGAGAATCGGACGGTAATTGCCAGGTGCTGCAAATGGTCCAGGTATGAAAGTTAAAGATCAAAGATTAAAGTAGAGGTGGCGAGGAATGTCGCCTTTCTTTAATCTTTGATTCCTGATCCTTAGCTATTTACTGCCTCGCCCTGTATGCCTTAATCCATGCCATCCCGAAATCATCGCGTCCCATGACCAGATTGGCCGCCTTGATGGCGACGCCAACCTCAAAGGAAAGCGGATTCGTAATCGGGCAGGTGAGGCCAGATTGGATGGCCATAGCGATAAAGGTGGCGTTGATGTACTTGCGGTCTGGCATGCCAAATGAGATATTGCTGGCGCCCATCGTGATATTCACGCCGAACTCCGCCACGACTCGTTCAATCGTGTCCAGGGCCATCTTGCCGGCCGTGGAATCAGCGCCCATCGTCAGTGCCAGCGGATCGATGACGATATTCTCTATCGGGATTCCCAACTGTGCCGCCCGGTCGATGATCTTGTGCGCCACCCGCAAGCGGGCATCCACCGTCTCCGGTATGCCGTCATCGTCCATGCACAAGCCGATGACTGCGGCGCCATATTCACTTACCAACGGCAAGACTTCATTCAGTGATCGTTCTTCACCATTGCACGAATTGACCAAAGGCTTTCCTTTGTAAACAGACAGTGCTGCCGCCAGTGCCTTCGGATCCGCTGTGTCGATACACAGTGGCACGTCGGTCACTGCCATGACAACTTGCATAAGCTGTTGGAGCAGGGCAGGCTCATCTGCGCCAGGCACGCCGGCGTTCACATCGAGTACAGTGGCTCCGGCTGCAACCTGAGAGACGGCATCCTCACGCACAATGTCGAAGTTGCCTACCTTCAGTGCGGCCATGACCGCTTTTCGACCGGTGGGATTGATGCGTTCGCCAATGATGACAGTGGGTGTATCACGGTTGATGTTTACAGTTTTGGTTGCGGATGAGATGACAGTGGTTAGATTTTGGGTCATTTTTTAACTCCTGTGGATTTGGATAATGGGTATTCGATATTGGGTATTGGGTATTTCGTGGTGCGTGGTCCGTGGTCCGTGGTCCGTTTGATTTTCCCACGCACCATGCAACACGTGCTATTTTGCTCGATGGATAATGGCTTCGATTGTATCAGCGACAGCGGTTGGGAGTGGATCGGGCTGGTGGGTTGAGAGGATTTCTTCCACCCGGTCAGCAGCGCGTTCTCCCAGCGTTTTTCCTCCTTCGGCCAGCCAGTGGTCGTAATTCGCTCGCTCGAATAAATCGGGATACCAACGATCCCGGAAGTGCTTGAAGGTGTGATCGCTGCCCAGGAATTCTCCATCCGGTCCGACCTGGTCAATCAGATCGAGCGCAAGGGTTTCGTCGTTGATCTCTATCGGCTGAATGAAGCGGGCAAGCCAGTTCAGGACTTCGTTGCCAATGACCACTTGCGGCAACGAACCGGTCAGGCCCGATTCCAGATAACCGAGATCGTGGACGATGTGGGTTCCGGCCAGCGCTTCCGCCATCAGGGTCATCGCCATCTCCGCCGCCGCCTGCTGGTCGACAACCTTGGCATCGCTGACGCCCGCCAGCGAGAACATCGGCAGGCCCAGCCAGTGCGCCTGGTCCGCCGCCGTGAGTCGTTTATCCGGGTCGGCATAGGGCTGTGTCGTGGTGCGCATGTCCAGCATGTTGCCGCCCCAGCCCGGCGTGATAAAGGGCGCTCCCTCTCGCTTGAGTTGAGAGAGCACCAACCCCACTAGACGCCCCCGCTTGAGCCACGGCCAGCGCACCCGCCACAGTCACGGGCGCAGTCATCCCACCCTGAGTGGAGGGCACGTACATGAAAGGCAGGTTTTTTTCGGACAGGTACAACAGCTTTTGGATGGCTTCCTCGTTGTGCACCAGCCCGGTAGTGACATTGATGTAGCAGGCCGCCAACGGCTTCTCTCGCAGCGCTTGTTCACCGCCCACCACTG
This sequence comes from uncultured Chloroflexia bacterium, assembly GCA_963700615.1. Lineage (GTDB taxonomy): Bacteria > Chloroflexota > Anaerolineae > J102 > J102 > DUEF01. The sequence continues at coordinate 98,379 of CAVOYG010000013.1, forward strand.
CCTCCGCCATTGCCACTGCATCCACACAACCTGAGAACTCGGTGGTGACGTAGACGATGGGCTTGGTCGTGTGCTTGAGCATGGAAGCCATCGCGTAGCGATCCGCCGCCATTTGATCCACATCCGAGGGCAGGAACATGCACATGGTGAAATCGACATTGGGCAGGGCGTCGACAACTGTTATGCCTTCATCGACGTCCTTCAGCACGGCTGCCCGGCGTTGATTTGTACGATGGTCGATGATATGCAGACAGTCGGAGCCCGTGCCAAAGAAACTCCTCCTCCCGCCCACCGGCATCACCGGCTCGCCGTAACGGTTGTGCAGCGTCACCTGGCTGGGCGCAGTGCTGCGGGCGGACTCCACCAACTTGGGCGGGATACGAACCCGGTTGCCGTCGATGTTGGTCACCCCGGCGCTTTTCAGCAAGTCGATCGCATCCTGGTCATGGAGTTGCACACCTGTCCGCTCCAGGATCGTGAGGCACGCTTCGTAGAGCTTTGCGTTCTGCGAGTCGGACAATCTCCTCAGGGGAGCAAATTCCTGAGAACCGCCTGTAGCTGGAAGAGTTATCATGTTTTGCCTCCTGTTGAAATGATTGCCGTCTTATGTCGAAAGAGGGGATGCATTATCATACGCTCGCCAAGACCTGGTTTCATACCTGATTCAGTAAGCGTCCAAAAATAACTTCCTGATTTCAACCTCCGGGAGGTGGCCAGAACCAAAGTGCTTAACTGGTCGTTTACGGCCACCTCCCGGAGGTTATTTCTGGACAGTCACTCACAGGAACAAAACGCCTTATGATTGGGCTTTGGGATTGAAAATCACCCAAAAAGCAAAAAATCGCCGGTTCCCAACATCATCTTACGTCGGCAATGGCGATCTCTCACGCTTGTTTCCCTCGTGTGGCGGAGTTGTAGCAGCGGAAAGATTTGGCAAGCCATGATTGAGTTCGTACACATGGTGTGAAGGACGAGCCAAATGTTTGCGACACGTTTCATCAAGTTGCCACATTGCTACCTTCCAGAATAAACATGATGGTTCAATTTTGGAAATCCGTGATATATCAGAAGATTAGCACAGCCATCTGCGCTTTGTCAACTAATTTTTGTGTTTGGACATACATTCAAAATTAAAAACTTGGAATGTGGGTCACAATAATATTGACGGCATTGTCAGGTGTTGATATACTGTTTATATTGTCAATGCCGACATCATATCTCACAGTGCGTTATCGGGCGTCGGCGCCGCTATACACTTCCCTGGAGGAGACTATGTCACGCAAACATCACCAACTGTTCTGGCTGATCGTTGTCGTCGCTATCGTTGCGATCTTTGTAGCTGCTTGCGCACCCCCGGCTGGACAACCAGCAGCCGCAGAGAAACCTGTCATCAAGCTGGCTGAAAACCCCTGGTCGGGTTCCGCTGTCAACGTCGCAGTTGCCAAGATCCTGCTGGAAGAGCAGATGGGCTATCCTGTGGAAGTGACGACCATTGACGAGAACGCCCAATGGACTGCTTTGGCGAGCGGCGATCTGCACGCCCAACTGGAAGTATGGCTTTCCGGGCATGGTGAGAACGTTGCCGAGTATATCGACGGTCAGAAAGTTGTAGAAGATGGCGGCTTGCTGGGGCCAGTGGGCGAAATCGGCTGGTTCACACCGAAATACATGATCGACCAGCACCCCGAACTGGCCACCTGGGAAGGGTTTGCCGACCCAGAGCTTGCGAAATTATATGCCACTGCCGAAACCGGCGACAAGGGTCAATTCCTGGCTGGCGACCCCAGTTGGGTGCAGTATGAAGAACAGATCATCCCCAACCTGGGCTTGCCGATGCAAGTCGTGGTTGCCGGTTCAGAAGAAGCCATCCTGGCGGCTCTGGATGCAGCGAACAGCAGGGAAGACGCTGTACTCTTCTACTTCTGGACACCGCACTCGATCTTCGCCAAATACGATCTGGCTCAAGTGAAGTTGCCCGATTACAGCGATGAGTGCTATGCCAAAGCGGACAGTGGCGGCGTCGATTGCGCCTATCCCTCTGATAAACTCTTCAAGATCTTCTCGGTGAAGCTCAAGGATTATGCACCTGACGCTTACACCTTCCTCAAGAATTTCAATTATGAATCTCAGGATCAGATCGAGATGATTGCTGCTGTGGAATTGGAGAACAAGAGCGCCGAGGAAGCCGCCCGGGCATGGATTGACGCCAACGAAGCCACCTGGAAGGCATGGCTGCCGTAACCTGGAGTTACACTTTCCTTCAACTATCAGACCCTCGAAACTTCGGGGGTCTTTTTTTCAACCTTTTTAGGTCCTGATGACATTTCTTCAACAACCTGCCGCTCCCCACATCCAGGAGTAATTCCTTAAAAATTACGCGCACATCTTGACATTGTGAATAAATAATGCTAATATGTCGTCTAACGACATGTCTCAAGACGACATATTGGTTAATTCGAAAAGGGAATATGATGAGCGCCACCGATATCAGCAAAAACCTACCATTAACCGAACCGACTTTCTACATCATGCTCTGTCTGACACCCCGGCCTCAGCACGGATACGCCATCATGCAGGAAACAGAATATCTGAGCGACGGTCGCGTCAAGTTGAGCACCAGCACCCTGTACGGCGCACTCAAGCGATTGCTAGATCAAGGATGGATCGAGCGCATAGATGAGCCTGAGACAAGCAACAACGGTCGCCTCCGCAAAGCTTACACGCTCTCCTACCTCGGCAAACGCATTTTGGACGCAGAGATGAAACGAATGGAAAGTCTCATAGCCACGGCGAATCAACGCTTACTGGGAGTGGAAACATGACCTATTTCGTCCGGTTCGTCCCATATCTTTATGCGGCTTTACTCAGATTCTATCCGTACAGTTTTCGCTACCAATTCGCCGAGGAAATGCTGGGCGTTTTCGCAGAGGCGGTTAAGGAAGCGACTCGAAGGGGATGGTTAGCGCTGGCTATCGTCTGCTTTCGTGAGCTGTCGGGGCTGCCGGTCAACTTGTTTCGTGAGCATAAACGTTCCCTTTCCAAATCGGAGCATCTTATGTCGACAACAATCGCAAATGACGGATCACTAGGTAGCGGGACCACATCTCCGACAGCTTGGAGAGACACTGGTTCCGAGACACCTGGATCTTGGAAAAATTCATTGTTGGCAGGTCTGCCCCATTTCGTATTGGCTCTCGTCATCGGATCATCCCTGTTAGCGACGCCAGACCTTCTGTCACCCGCTCTGCAAAGGTGGACGACGGTTTTAACAGGCATTGGGGTCGTATGCTTGTTGGCGATACTTGTAATTGGGCTACTCAAGGCTCGCCGCAAAGGCTGGCCACTCTGGTCGGCCAGTTGGTACCTTTATGTGATCGTGCCTGTGATCATGCTGCCTCTAGGTTTCCTCCAGCAATGGAACTCTCGTCTGTCGCGCGCCGCCCAACTGGACGGGGCATTTCTATTCATCGCCGTGCCCCTCCTGTTGGGTTATTGTTTCTACAGGTTGCTCCGCCGCGATAGGTTTATGGCGTTGTTGGCCGTGCTGCCCCTTGTAGCCCTGTTGTGGATGCCCGTGTTGGAATTCGTACCCTCGCCCATGCGCACCTGGCTCACCATGGCCGCCTGGCTGTTGGTAGGGCTAACGGCCGCCTGCAGCGTGCGGCTTGGTGCTGCGGGCACAGCTATTTGGCTGGCGCTGGGCATGAATTTGTTGATCGGCCTACCCTACGCCTATGCTCAGACCTATCTCAAGGTCGTGCGGGAAGATATGCCGAACCGGCTGATAGACGCACCAGTCATGATGGATTTCATCAACACTTTTGCCCCCCAGTTTCTGGGCGTTGCCACGCTAATCCTGGGGTCAGGCCTGATCTGGAAACTGCGGTGCATCGGCAAGCAGGCGGGCGGAGCTGGGATTTGGGGATACCGCCTGGCAGCGGTTGGCTTTAGCCTGATGGTGGTGGGCAATCTAGCCGCCTTCTGGTGGATGATGCGCACCTGGCCCGGCGTCGATTACCTGATCTACCAAGTGATCGTCTACGGCGGTATGCTCGTTTATCTGATCGGTTCTGGCTTGCTGCTGGTAGTTACGACCAAGCGCGCACGCCTGCCAGCGACTGCATCTTCCGTGCTGTTGACGTTGTCGCTTCTGGGCTTGCCGCTGGTGCTGATGCTGCCCCTATTGTTGGGTATGCGCTCAATGCCGAGAACGATGCCCTTCGCCTTTCTGCACATCCACGACTTTCGCCTGGCGGCCTACGGGTTGGGGTTTGTCTGGCTGCTGCTGGCAGGGTGGCTAGCCTCTCGTCCTACACAGCCCACGAAGCGCGACCCCAAACCACCGCCGGGCGTGCTGGTCGCCGCGCTAGCAGGCGTGCTACCCATTCTGGTCTTCAGCCTATCCCCTGACTTGCGTGAGAATAATTTGTAGTTGACTTTAATGCTGTTCCACGACCTGCCACTTCTTCGCCCAGCCCTGCGTCATCCGATCCAGGATCATCGCCATGATCACAATGGCTATCCCCGCCTCCACGCCGCGCCCGGTCTGCGTCTTGGCTAGCCCGATCACCGCTTCCAACCCCAAGCCACCACCGCCGACCAGTCCGGCGATAATGACCATCGCCAGCACCATCATCACGGTCTGATTCACGCCCATCATAATCGAAGGCATCGCCAGGGGCAACTTAACCTTGAACAGGATCTGGCGAGAAGTCGAGCCGAAGGCTCGGGCAGCTTCTATCGTCTCTTTATCGACGCTGCGGATGCCCAAATCGGTAAGGCGGACAGCCGGAGGCAGGGCGTAAAGGACTGATGCGATAATGCCCGGCACGCGCCCGACATTGAACAGCATGATCACAGGGACGAGATAGACAAAGGGCGGAATCGTCTGGATGAAGTCGAGGAGGGGGCGCAGAGCTGCCTGGAAGGCGTTACTTTCTGCGGAAAGAATGCCAAGAGGCACAGCAATGGCAACCGCCAGCGCCACGGCTACGATCACTTGCACAGCGGTGTCCATGCTGTGGAACCACATGCCCAGCAACCCCATCGCAAACATGCCCACCACCGTGGCTAAACCCAACCGCCAGCCGCCAGCCCATGTGGCAATGCCTGCAACAGCCAGGATCATCACCGGCCAGGGCAACCATAGCGTGAACAGATTACGCAATGGCGTCAGCGCATAAATGGTTAGAAAATCGCTAAATGGACCGGTGCCGATGCCAGAATTGCCGATATTGTACAGGTTGTCCCGCATCCATCGCACACTGACATCAATCGGCCCTTCGATGGGGACATACAAACCCTTGGGAAAAGTTTGCAGGTCGGTGACAAACCAGTGGATGGCGGTAGTGATGATAATCAATAAGATAAACAACAGAAGATAGCTATTTCGACGCACAATCGGCGGGAAACGATCCCTCAGGTCATCCCAGCGATCACGGCCATATTTTTGCGAACGGCGCTGACTGACATCAACCTTGGTCAGAGCATGACTTAATCGATCGAGCATGACGGCCATGAAGACAATGGCCAGACCTGCTGCAAAAGCCTGGCCCACACGCAGGCGTTGCAACCCCACCAGCACTTCTCGCCCCAACCCGCCGGAGCCGATCAGGGCGGCGATCACGACGATGCCCAGGGCCATCATAATGGTCTGGTTCACGCCGGCCATAATCGTCGGCATCGCCAGCGGGATCTGCACGCGCAGCAACACCTGGCGGGGTGTAGCGCCAAAAGCTCTGGCTGCCTCGATAGATTCGTAGGGAACGTGGCGGATTCCTAAATTGGTGAGACGAATGGCTGGCGGCAGGGCGTAGATCACAGTGGCGATGGTGGCGGGCACACGCGCTATCCCAAAAAACAGCAGAACCGGGATGAGGTAGACAAAGGCGGGCATGGTCTGCATGGCGTCCAGTATCGGGCGCAGAATGGCATCCACCCTGTCGTTGCGGCCTGCCCAAATCCCCAGAGGTATGCCAACAGCCAGGGCGATAAACACCGAAACAAGGATCAGCGCCAGGGTCTGCATGCTCTCTTCCCACAGTCCCAGCAACCCCATCGCCAGAATACTGAAACCGGCAATCAACGCCACTTTCCAGCCACCGAGCTTTAACCCCAGCAGCGTCACGCCCAGAACCAAAAATGGCCAGGGCAGCCAAAGCAAGAAGTTTTCAACCCGGCGAATGCTCCAATCGATGGCATCGCTGAGGGGATCGAAGAAATAGACGAACATCCCGTGTGTGTTGCGATTGCCGATCACCCAGTAGCGGAATGCGTCAATCGGGTCCCGCAAATGCAGGTTCCACGCTTCGGGAAAGGTGAACGCATCCCAGGGAATATATTTGAGCGCCAACCACAGCACGACTAGCACGGCCAGAAAAATCCACCACTGGTAGCGTTGCACCTGCGCCGATATGGGCGTGTCAGGTTTGGGTGCAGTGGATTGAGTCATGTCGCATCCACCTTGAGTCCGGCGAGGGCCAGCATGAGCGTGCGCCGTTCTACAATGCCGATCAATTCGCCACTGTTGTTGCGGACAGCAATCCTGGAATCCCGTTCGGCGGCGATGGGCACCAAACCGTGGAGTGTTGTGTCTGGCAGGGTGACAGGCATACGGTCGGCATCATCATCTGCTTGGGGAGGACGCATGATCGCCCCGGCAGTGACGACATGAGAATGAGGTACATCCTCGGTAAACTCGCGCACATAATCATTTGCCGGATGCAAAACTAGATTTTGCGGCGCACCCATTTGCACGATTTCGCCATCCTTCATGATGGCAAGATAGTCGGCCAGCTTAATGGCCTCCAGGAAGTCATGGGTGATGAAAACAATCGTCTTCTGCATCTGCTCCTGGAGGTTGATGAGTTCATCCTGCATCTCGCGCCGAATCAAGGGGTCCAGGGCGCTGAAGGGTTCATCGAAAAACAAGATCTCGGGATCGACCGCCAGGGCCCGAGCCAGCCCCACCCGCTGCTGCATCCCACCGCTCAACTCACCCGGATAATAATCGCCCCAGCCTTTGAGCCCTACGATCTCAAGCACCTCGTGCGCCCGTTCGTAACGCTTCTTTTTTTCGACTTTCTGCACTTCCAGGCCATAAGCGACGTTATCGATGACCCTTCGGTGCGGGAACAAACCGAAATGCTGGAAAACCATGCTCATTTTCTGGCGTCTCAGCGTCCGCAACTGAGTATCGTTCATCGCCAGCACATCTTCGCCATCCATCAGCACCTGTCCGGCGGTAGGATCAATCAGGCGGGTGAGACACCGCACCAGGGTCGATTTGCCGCTTCCCGACAAACCCATCACCACAAATGTCTCGCCTTCCCGCACCTCGAAGGAGACATCCTTGACCGCCACCACATGCCCTGTCTGCTCCAACACATCAGCCTTCGACCGCCCCGTTTCCATGGAGTCCATGATGCGTTTGGGGTTCGTTCCAAAGACCTTCCAGACATTTTGGCAGACAATTTTGGCGGGTTTATCAACTGTCATCGGGCCCCCTGCTTCGGTGCTGGAACACAACCACATGCGCTCCACCAGAGTGGAACACGCTGTTGGGTATGGTTTCTGAATTTGATTGAACGACCGGCCGTAACCGCTAAGAGCATAACGCAGATCGTTTTTATATTCAAACAGGCGTGTCAGAGACTGATTCGCCACTGACACGCCTGCTGTGATCAACCATCAACCAGCGGCAAATGCGCGCTGGTAGACCTTAACATAGCCCTTGTAGCCAATATCACGGGGGTTGCCGATGGTCTGCGGGTCGGCAACAGCCAGTTCGGCGAGCATCGGGATCTGGTCTTCGCTGAAGCCGAGGTCTTGCATGGAGGGGATTTCCACATCCGCAGTCAGGCGGTAAACAGCTTCGACCGCTTTCTCGGCGGCCTGCCACACGCTCAAACCCCACACGTTCTCGCCCAGCGCCTGCGCAATACGAGCGAATTTCTGCGGTTCGCCCATGTAGTTGTACTCCATCACCGGACCCAGCACGCGGGCGGTGAGTGCGCCATGCGGTGCGTCGATCACCCCGCCAGCCGATTGGCTCATGGCATGTGCAGCGCCAGCGCTGTCGGTGCCATAAGCCAGGCCACCGAGCATTGCCGCCATACTCATCTTGTAGCGCGCTTCCTGATTGTGGCCTTGCGAGAAGGCGACACGCAGGTATTGCCCCACGTATTCTATCGCCAGTAGCGCCACGGCATCTGTGTAGGATTGGGCATACGCCATCGTGTAACACTCAACCGCGTGGGCCAGGGCGTCCATGCCTGTGCCGGCAGTGACATGGGCGGGCAAATTGATGGTCAGAAGCGGATCGATCAAAGCGACGGTGGCGGCAATGTTGGGTGTGCCGCCGATATTAAATTTGATATGGCGATCCGGATCGGTGATCACCGACCAAAGCGTAGCTTCGCTGCCTGTGCCAGCCGTGGTGGGAACCGCAATCAGGGGCGGGATAGGCCGAACGATGGGATTCGGATCAGCCCATTCGTAGTCCAGCACTGAACCGCCATGTATGGCCACCACACCGATGCCTTTTGCCGCATCCATGGAGCTGCCCCCGCCAAAGCCGATCAAACCGTCACATCCTTCATTTTTGTAGACGGCTGCACCTTGGTCAACCAAAGCAATGGGCGGATTAGCGACGACCGTGTCGAACAGGACGTAATCCACATTCCCCTGTTTTAAGACGCTAATTGCCTCATCGACCAACCCTGCTTTGACCAACCCCTGATCGGTAACGAGCAAAGGGCGTTTGAGTCCGAGCGCCTTCACTTCGTCAGCCAGATTAGCCAACGCGCCCAGGCCATGTTTGAATGCCGTCGGTGTTTGATACGCTTGCATTGGAACCATCATTGCCTCCAAATATAGAAAATATGTAATTTGATGTCGTTCAGCCCTGCGTAACAGGCCGTTAGACCATTATAGTCTTAGCAGGCAGGAAGAGAAAAATCCACCGACCAATTGTCCGGGACAGAACAAGCGCTGGCCTGGCCTCGACGCCATCGGGTTGTAACGACCTGGCACAATCAAATATTACCGAATTATGTCGTTCCTTCGGCAGACTCAGGACAGGTCTGAACGACCGAAGGAAGTGAAGAATCTGCGCCAAGGAGTCAGATATCGCAACGAGCTTGGAGATTCCTCTTCGCTTCACTCATCGGCATGACACAAAAAGACAAATGCCGACAGAACCTAATTCCTGCGCCCCAACAGCCTGGTGGCTAACTCGACCAGCAGCGCCATCCCCGCCGGCTCGCTAGTCGCATCCGCCAGTGCAGCCAGAGCAGCTTCGGCGTGGCTGCGTGCAGTTTCTTCTGCATATTCGCGTGCGCCGAGTTTATCCAACAGATCCAGGATCATCGAGAGATCGGCGGGATCGAGATCACGGTCGGCAGTGTAATAAGCGCTGAGTGCCTGGGCATCAGGCCCTTCCTGCTCCAGGGCATAGAGCACCGGTAGGGTTTTCTTGCGGGTGAGGATATCACTCGCCGCTGATTTGCCTGTTTGCGCCTCGTCACCCCAAATGCCGAGGATGTCATCCTGCACCTGAAAACTGAGCCCCAGCTCATGCCCAAAACGCCAATAGCAATCTGCTTCAAACGCATCAGCACCTGCCGCAATCGCACCCAACTGAACGGAAGCGCCGAGCAACGCTGCCGTCTTACCGGCGATCATGGTCAGATACTCAGGGAGGGACACATCGGTGCGGCTTTCGAAGCTGATATCGAGATATTGACCTTCGGTCAAGTGCAGGCAGGTCTGATCAAACAGGCGCTGGGCATCGAGCACGCGCACCGGGGGAATGCCATTGTCGCTCAAGCCTGACAATGCCAGCCGGGCCAGGGTGAACATGGTGTCGCCGGTATTGATGGCTTGCGCCTCGCCGACCCAATTCCACAGCGTTGTGCGATGCCGCCGGGTGGGGCTGCGATCTTCGATATCGTCGTGGATCAATGAAAAATTGTGCAGCAGCTCCACCGCAGCCGCTGCCGGGAGAGCCTTCTGCGGGTCGCCGCCGGCCGCCTGGCAAGCCATAAGCACCACCAGGGGACGCACTCGTTTCCCGGATTCCGCCGAATCCGGCTGACCGAACTGATCTTCCCAGCCAAGATGGTAGCGCATCATGCCGTACAGCCCGCGCAGCACCTCGTTTTCTCCAGAAACCATCTGGCGCATGGTGGCTTCAATTTCAGGTATCCAGCGTTGGCTGAATTGCGTTAAATCAGACATGAATCATCATCCATTGTTGATTGAGTGTGAATGCTCCCACCGTGCGTAACCCTAGCGACCTCTGAACTCCGAACCCCGATCTCTGATTTCCACCAGCCGTCCAGGTTCCCGCAGCGCCTCCACGGATGCTGCACCTGCCACAAACATGGCAACGGACAGTTCCTGCACCGTGGCGGCTATCTCGTCAGCCACATCTTCCGGGCCCACGGTGGCGGGACGCAGAAACGGGCCGGCCATCCCACACAGGTCGGCTCCAAGCGCCAGACATTTGGCGATGTCGATGCCATTGCGCAGACCGCCGCTGGCAAACAACGTCATACCGGGAACCGCTTTCTGGGCCAGTGTCAAGGACTCCGCCGTGGGGATGCCCCAATCCGCAAATGCGCGGGCGATCCGCCGCAAACGAGCGGTCGGGGCGCGATGATATTCGACTTCCGTCCAGGAGGTGCCGCCTGCACCGGCGACATCGATGGCTGAAACGCCGATATCGGCCAGCAGACGCGCTGTTTGCGCAGAAATGCCCCATCCCACTTCCTTGGCAATCACAGGAACCGAAAGCGCAGTGCAGACCGCTTCGATCTTGTTGGCCAAACCAGCCCAGTGTATATCGCCATCAGCCTGCACCGCTTCCTGTAATGGATTGAGGTGCAAGATCAGGGCATCCGCTTCCACCATTTCGACAGCGCGCTGGCAGTGCTCAACGGTATAGCCTTTGTTGAGTTGCACAGCGCCGAGATTGGCGAACAGAAGGATGGTCGGGGCCACGCGCCGCACCTGGAATGTGGCCGCCTGCTCGCTTTCTTCCAGACCGGCTCGTTGTGAACCCAGGCCCATCGCTATCCCTGCCGCTTCTGCCGCCTCGGCCAGATGCAGGTTAATTCGCTCGGCCTCGGCAGTGCCCCCGGTCATCGACGAGATCAGGATCGGAGCCTGCAAGCGCTTACCAAAGACTGTGACAGACGTGTCAACCTCATCGAGATTCAACTCAGGCAAAGCCTGATGCACGAGACGGTAATGCTCCAGACCTGTGGTCAGATTGGGAAAATCGACCTCTTCATCGAGGTTGATACGGATGTGGTCAGCTTTGCGGCGGGCGTGGTTTCCGGGCATGATCGTGTTTTCTGTGTGAAGGGTATTCGCTTGGGTGAGTGTAGCGGTCGCCGTTTACGCATGTCAAATAATGACAGCAGGATCGATGCTGGCGTGTTGAAGATGAACGGATAGTATTTTCTGCACCAAATCGCTGAAGTACCAGCGCGACTTTCTTCCTGCCATGGTGTTCCATATTTGAAGCATCCAATGCGATGCAGCTATATTTTGCGCGCTACAGTAGACATGCTAGAATGGCTCTGCTTTTAAGTCATTATGCCCCACTCAAGGGCGCTTATCTCAAAAAATACCTCAATTACTTTTGCACCGGAGAGAAATTTCATGAGTACAGTTCAAGATCGTGTCGTCGTTATCATCGTAGATCAACTTGGCGTTGATGAATCAGAAGTCACTCCAGATGCCCGTTTCCGTGAAGATCTGGAAGCGGACAGCCTCGACCTCGTCGAGTTAATGATGGCTTTCGAAGAGGAGTTCGGTGGTGAAATCTCTGATGAACAAGCTCAGAGGATCAGCACGGTCGGAGAAGTCGTGGTGCTTCTCGAAGCATCTGGCGCCGAATAGCGGATTCCCCGAGACAACCTGCCGGGACATTCGTAATGACAACATCCTGGTAGAGGCTTCATATTGATGAGGTGAGACGCCGTGCGGAGATTCGTTCGGCGTCTTTTTCATTGGTGGGCAATGCAACATGACATCGACGGTGAGATACTTTGAAGGCGAGGTCGCAGGTCTGGTGCTGCTGGGCGGGACCAGTAGACGCATGGGACAAAACAAAGCGCTGCTGCCGGTGGGAGGCATTGCCATTGTGCAACGGGTGCTGAACGCCCTGGAACCGCTCTGTTCCGAAACCCGGTTGATCGGCAACGACGCTGAACCCTACCTCCATCTTGGTTTGCCAATCATCCCCGATGTCGAACCCAATCTTGGCCCTTTGATGGGTCTCTACTCCGGCCTGTTGGCGTCAAATCACGAACTCAATCTGCTTTTGGCCTGTGACATGCCCTTTGCCAGCCCGGCGTTGCTGATGCATCTGTTGACAGTGAGTGAAGGCTATGATGTGATCATACCCCGCACCGAAAATGGCTTGCATCCCCTGTGTGCTGTGTACCGCCGCTCGACCTGTCTCCCGGCCATTCGCGCCGCCCTGGATGCCCATTCCCGCCGCGTGGTCTCCTTCTTCGATCAGGTGCGGGTGCGCGAGGTCGGCCCCGATGAACTGCGACTCGTTGATCCTGATGGCATCGGCCTGATGAATGTGAACACGCCGGAAGAACTGGCTAAAGCTCGTGCAATCGCAGCAGCCGAATGATGAGGCCGCGCCAAATAACAAAAAACCGTAGGGGCGCACCCTTGCGGGCGCCCCTGGCGGGTGGGTGCAAGACCCGCCCCTACATACCCTCATGACCGATCTCTCTTTCTTCGACAAAGTCTACATCCTCGTACAGCAGATCCCGCACGGCAAAGTCACGTACTACGGCAAAATCGCCGACATGCTGGAAGCGCACGGCGCTGCCCGCACCGTGGGATGGGCCCTCGCCGCCCTGAAGCCGGGCCAGGTCGGGATAGTCCCCTGGCAGAGGGTGATCAACAAGGCCGGGCGTTGTTCCATCAGCAATATGGAGCACTCACCCAGTGATCAGCAGGCTCTGCTGGAGGCGGAAGGCGTTGATTTCAACGAAAACGGCTACACCGATTTCGGTATTTTCGGCTGGGAAGGCCTGAATCCCGATGAAGTGCGCCGCTTGTTTGAAGTCCATCTCGCCGAACATGAAGCCTCACGGGATTAGATGCTATAATACGATACTCGCATCTCAATATTTGATAACCCTTTCCGAAGACAAAAGGCATACCTACAAGTTCCCTCATGAGCCGAGACATCATTTTTCAGGATCATTCTTTCTGTCATCATCATCTTTCTGATCTTCGCCCTGCACCGTCTGATGACCATCCGCCTGCTACCGGTGAGCCCGGCCCTCGCTCACGACCGACCGCTCCTTTTCGCCCACCGAGGCGGCGCGGCGCTGGCTCCTGAAAACACGCTGCCCGCCTTCTTGAATGGCGTTCGTCTGGGCGCTGACGCCTTGGAACTGGATGTACGTCTGACCGCCGATAGCCAGGTGGTCGTGTTCCATGATGAAACTCTTGAGCGCACCACAAACGGCAGCGGCAAAGTGCGAGACTACACGCTGGCAGAACTCAAGCAGTTGGATGCGGGCTATCATTTCAGCAGTGATGAGGGTGCAACTTATCCTTATCGAGATCAGAATGTCACTATCCCCACCCTGGCCGAGGTCTACGCCGAATTTCCCGCCCAGCTGATCAACATCGACATCAAAGATCCACTGCCAGAAGCAGCCGAGCAACTGGCCACAGTGATCGAAGAGGCCGGAGCCAGCGACCGCACCATCGTCGGCAGCTTCCACGGCGATATTTTGACGTATTTCCGTACCCTGGCGCCAACCGTCGCCACTTCGGCAGGCAAGGGCGAGGTGCAGAGCTTCTATTTGTTCAATTTGTTTGGTCTGGGGCGATTGCATCGACCCCTTGCAGATGCCTACCAGATCCCCACATCAAGTGGCGCAGCGCAATTGGACACGGCTCGCTTCATACAAAATGCCCATCGCCTTAATCAGGCCGTGCATTATTGGACCATCGACGACCCCGATGAGATGCGCCGACTTCTTGAAATCGGCGCCGACGGCATCATGACCGACAGGCCCGACCTGGCTCTTGAAGTCTTTCAGGAGTTGGGTTACAAATAGGAGAAAGATCATGCTTATCCAAGACTTTATGACCCGCGACATCGTTACCGTCCAGAGCAATGCCAGCGTAGCTGAAGTAAGGAATTTGCTGGCGATGTCCGATTTCCACCGGGTGCCTATCCTGGAAGGTGACAAACTGGTGGGCATCGTCAATTGGCATCGCCTGGTGGGCGAAGGCCCTGTCAGCCAGTGCATGGTGAAAAATCCCGTCTCAGCACCCTCCGACACACCTGTCGAGGAAGCTGCTCGCATTATGATCGACAATCGCATCAGCGCCCTGCCGGTGGTGGATGGCGAGGAACTGGTCGGGATTATGACCATGCGGGATTTGTTTACGGTGGGTGTGACAGCGCTCGGCGCTCGTGATGCCGGTGTGCGCATCACGCTGCTCATGCCGGAAATGCGGGGCATGCTGGCCGATGTCATCAACGCCCTGGCCAATCTCGGCGCATTCTTCGTCAGCCTCGTGAATATCCCTGCGCCCAGCGGCGATGGCGAATTGGTCACCATCAAAGTGCAGGACGTAACCCAGGAACAGGTGCAAGACACACTTTCAGACTTGAGTGTCGAGGTGCTGGATATCCGCACCATCTGATGAAAATACTCTGCACTTCCATCGATTTGCCCGGCCATCTGGACTGGGGCGGATACCTGGCCACTGCCAGCGCGTTGAGCCGACGAGGGCATGATGTTCGTTGGGCAAGCGGCAAAGCGGTCGGGTCCAACATCAAACAGTCGGGACTGGCCTTCAGCGCATTGACGACATCGGGCTGGCGACATAAGATGCCGCCTTTGCCTGCTGAACTGTCGCCGGATGAGCGAGAAGATGCACGACGGGAACGGGCATTGGCTGTGTGGTTGAGCCCCGAACCGGTTTTGCAAGCTCTGGCCGAGCTGGAGGCCGTGGCAGCCGAGTTCCAGCCGGACGTGGTGCTAGTCGAGCCGTACGTGGCAGCCGGCGCACTACTTGCAGAAAAACTGGCGCTGCCGATGGCTGTCGTGGGACGTCCGTCGTTACCGCCAACCGCGCTGGAAAGCTTTGCGACGGACTGGATCGTGGCGCTGTGTGATGCCGCCGGAGTTGAAGGCGCTTACTGGGATCTGCCACGGGGGATGCCACGCTCACCCCACCTGCATCTCGATTTTTTCTGCCGCTCGTGGTACACCGACCTGCCGGAGATCACATCACAGACTCGATTTTGTGGCGGTCTCCCGTCTGCATCCTGCACCCGACCTGCCCGTTGAACTCGAACACCTGTCCCGTTCCGACCGTCCACTGGCGCTGGTCACGCTCGGATCAACGTTCGGCGATGACGAAACGTTTTTCCGGCTGGCGGCAGAGAGTGTGCAAATGGTCGGAGGCAATGCCCTGGTGGTGACAGGAAGACGTACGCCGCAACTGTTAGCCAGTTTGGAGCAAGCGCCTCCCGGCCGCAGCACCGTCACCGACTGGATCGATTATCAGGCAGTGTTCCCACACCTGACAGCAGTGATCCATCATGGCGGCGTGGCGACCACCCATGCTGCGCTGGTGCATGGCATCCCCCAGGTCGTTGTTCCCCATGCCGGCGATCAATTTCCCCAGGCGGCGCGCATCACCCAGGCCCAGGTGGGCTACGGCATCCGCCCCAGGGATTTCACGCTGGAGAATGCGCCGATGATCGTCGCCGATGCCGTGCACGATCCTGAATTCAAAGAAAATGCGCTGGCGTTGGCGGAGGAGATGCGAGCGCTAGGCGGGGTGAAGACGGCGGTAGCGGCAGTGGAAGGAATGTAAGCGGTCGTCAAACTTCAGGGTGCCGGACGCTGTTCCCGTCCTACGGCTCAACGACAAACTGAGCCGTTGCTATCTGTCCTGATTCAACACGCAAATTCTGGCGCTGGGAACGGTATCGCCCAGGCGCAGCACCAGTTGATAATCACCGGCGGGGATGTCGGCAAACACGAAATTTTCGGCAAATTCCGGATCCGGGCGCAAACCCTCATCTTCGGCATAGGTGTCCAAGATGCGGAAAAGGCGGGAGCCGCCATCCTCAAACCGGTAGAGATGCAGTCGGGTGCTGTGCCAGGCCCGACCATCGGGCGTGACAACCTGCCCGGCAAGCGTGCCCAGACCGGGGATGGGTTCAAGCCAGAGGTCGGGATTGTAGACCTGGTCGTAACCGGGCTGTCCCATGCGCACCTCAACATGCACATGCGGGCCGATAGCGATGCCAGTCATGCCTGTGCCTCCCACCTGCTGGCCTCGCTCCACCCGTTGGCCCGATTCCACCGACAGCGTCTGCATGTGGCCAAAGAGTGTGTACATTGGCAAATCTTGATAAGTTCGGTCGAGTTGGATGAGGACGATACGACCATAAAAATCAGGGTAGGGGCCATAGACGTGCATTTCGTCATCGGGGCCGGCGTACACCACCACGCCGCTGTCAGGGGCCAGCAGAGGCGTGCCCATCGAGTTAGAGACATCAGCGCCGTGATGAACGCGATATGCGCCATTGGCGGTGCTGCCAAATGCATAGGTTGGGGCTGGAATCTGATTGTGCTCCGGCGCAGTCGGTCGGACCAGCCAGCTTCGCTGCTCTGACGTTTCGGCAGGTGCGGGCCAGGGCAAACCGAGCATGCGCACCAGTGGGTTCATCCACATCGGCGGCGATGGATTGGAGGCTGATCGGCGTGGGGCTGCTATCCGGGGTTGGCGCAGCAGAAACCTGCTCAGATTCGTTGACCGCCTGTTTGGTTGGCTCAGGCGTTGGTTCTTGTTGGATGGGCGGTGGCGGAGCAGGCGAGGGCGTAGGCTCCGGCGGCGCTGCCCGTTTTGGCGCAGCCGCAAAAATACTCTCAAGGATGCCCGCCCGTTCTTCCGGCGTGGCCCAACGGGGTTGTGCGAAATCTTCCAGCACCGTTGTCAGTATCTCAGTGCTGATCAGGCGACCATCGTAAATGGCGTGGCGGGCAATCAAGCCGGTGCGAGTTTCCCAGGCTTCCATCTGGTCGAAGAAGATATTGCCAAGGCCATAAGAAATCACACCGGGACCACCGGGATCGTAGTTACTGTACGGTTCCATAGCCTGGGGCACATGACTCTGCACGCCGGTGACAATGTCAGCCCCAGCGTTATACAACATACGGAAATCCGCCACCTGCTCCTTGATGGGGCTGGGTTCGTAGGTTTCGTGATATTGCAATTCGACGGCAACGACATCGACTTCTTCGCTCAGCGCCTCGATATCGCCCAGGATGCGGTCCAGATTATTATAGAAATTGCAGGCTCCGGGTTCGGTTGCTGTCGCCCAGGCCTCTTCGGGCCACCAGGCCAGGGCGGCGATGAAGGCGAAGGTGTTGCCATTGTGCTCCCAGCGCAGCGGCGCACATGCCTCATCTTCTGTCAGGCCGCTGCCGTAAATGGGGATTTCGTTGTCACGATAAAATGCCAGGGATTCCCGAGCGCCCTTGCGCCCAAAATCGTTGACATGGTTGCCGCTCAGCCCGACGATGTCCGTACCAATTGCTTCCAGCGTTTGCCAGTACGGGATAGTCGCTGCACAGGACCAGGTTCATGAACGTGTTGTTCACCTTGCAGCCATCGATGAAGGGGACTTCGTTGCTGACGTGCGTGATGTCGGCGGAGCGCAGGGTGTCGGAAATGACCGCTGCGGGATACGTGTAGCCCTTCTGTTCCATCCTGGCGGCGGTGCCGCGCGACATAGCAGTGACGCCGGTCATCACCAGAGTGGTCAGACGGTCGGGGTCACGATTGGTGGCCGGGAGAACACCTTGCAGATGGGGTGCTACTTCGGCAGCGTCGAGACCTTCCACAGTCAGGGCCAGAGCCAGAGGGTAATTCTCGACGACAAATTGATTGTCTACCGGGTTGAGCGCCATCCACTGCCAGCACTTTCAGGCTGGGATCCAGATGTTCGAAGGGAAGGATCGCCAGGGCGTCAGATCGCTGATCGAGTTGCGCCACAAGGTCGGGCGTTGAGTACGTTTGGGCGGGTTCAGACCCGAACAGAGTCGCTAACCCGACCGCATCTGCTGAGACCAGAAGCGAAGCTTGGTCCGACCAGCGCTCCTGCAATTCGGTCATGGTTATGTCATCCTGCACCGTGGCAAAGGGAGCGACGACGGCGAAGATACGCTGAGCCAAAACATCGCCACCAGCCTCCGAAAGTGGTAACGTTCGCACAATTGCGCCGGTTTCAGCGCCACCTTCCACCATCGTAAAACCTGCGGCATTCAGCACTTCAGTGAACCGCTCTATTTGCGGCCAATCATTCGGCAGCGACACTCGCACCGGCTCTGGTGTGGCCGTCGGCTCAGGGACGGGTGTGGCCATAGCGGGCGCATCGGTAGGTTCGCTTTGAGGTGTGACAGTGACCGGGGGCGCAGGCGTCGGCAGCGATTCAGCAGGCAGAGTGCAGGCGCTTAACAGCACGGTCAGTGCAAGCAAAAGCGCAGTAATTAGAATGGATAGTCGAGGAGATGATGAAATGAGCATAACGAGCTATTTTACCGCACGAGTTGGAGATCAGCGAAAGCGAAGACCAACTAAGATAATGGATTTGGTTCTGATCGAAAACGTAAGCTATCATCAACTAACTGACCAAGTAACCACCCGAAATACCAACCAAGCGACCCACTCAATGTACCAAGCTATCATTTTTGACCTGGACGGGACTCTGCGGGAATCGGAGCCCCATTTCATGGACGCGCTGCAGCAGTGCCTGCTCGATCTGGATATCGAAGTCGATTCGTTCCAGTGGCGATTGACCGAGCGCTGGGTTCATGCCTACTGGGCGCAGAGCCCTGAATTGATCGAGGATGTGAAAAACCACGGTTCCGATGGCATCTGGACACGGTTCATTTATCGGTTGATGGCGCACGTCGGGCATCCCCCTGCCGACGATGAAGCGGAGTCATTCGGCCACTATGTGCGGGAGCATTTCCAGCCCCGTTCTGCACTCACACCAGGGGCATTGGAGACGCTCGAAACGCTCAAAGCCACCGGCGTCACGTTGGGATTGCTCTCCAATCGCAGGGATTCTTTTACAGAAGAACTCGAGGAACTAGGCATCGCCGATTATTTCGATTTCACGCTGGCGGCTGGCGAGATCGGCATCTGGAAACCGAGGCCGGAAATATTTTTCGAAGGGCTGGCAAGGGCAGGTGGCATTGCGCCGGAAGCAGCGCTGTATATCGGCGATAATTATTACGCTGACATCATCGGGGCTCGTGATGCAGGCATCGATGCCTTGCTCATCGATTGGCGCCATGTTTTCACCGATGTCCGCAGCCCACGCTTCGAGAATCTGTTGGAAGTGTTGGCGTATCTGGATGAGATTGAGGACGACGAATAGAAGATGGCAAGGCCGTTGCGCATCGACATCTTTTCCATCTTCCCGGAGATGTTCGAGGGGCCTTTCGGCGCTTCGATTATTAAACGGGCGCTAGGAGCGGGACCTGGTCGATATCCGTATCCACAACATCCGGGATTGGGCAACCGACAAACACCAGATGACCGATGACACGCCTTACGGTGGCGGTGGCGGCATGGTGATGAAACCCGATCCAATCTTTGCTGCTGTGGAGGACGTGCGGGGCGAAGATCCTTGCCCGACCATTCTCCTGAGCCCTCAGGGTCGGGTGTTTACCCAAAATATCGCTCAGGAAATCGCTCAGCACGAGCGAATTATCCTGATTTGCGGTCGTTACGAGGGCGTTGATGAGCGAGTGCGGGACCATCTCGTAACCGACGAGCTTTCTATCGGTGATTATGTGCTCTCTGGCGGGGAGCCTGCCGCTATTGTGGTGGTGGACGCCATTGTGCGGTTGTTACCCGGCGCGCTGGGCTACGAATTGTCAGCTGTCGAGGATTCGCACGCCACCGGCATCCTGGAGGGACCGCACTTACACCCGCCCGGTGGAGTTCAGAGGCTGGTCGGTTCCAGACATCCTGCTGTCGGGACACCACGCCAATGTGGCGGAGTGGCGACGGCAGCAGGCCTTGCTGCGCACCCTCCAGCGCCGCCCCGATCTGCTGGAGTCAGCGAAGCTGACGGACAAGGAACGGGCGTGGTTGGAAGAGCGGGTTGGAGACGAAAAATAGCACCTGAGGAAAAAGTAATATCGACAAGAATGTGATCCGACTGATTTGCGTTAGACCGTGTGCCGATATTTCAATGGTCTGGTACAATACGAACAGAAAAAATCTCAACTACTCTCTCGGAATTTAGAATGTTTGAACAAATTCTGCATCAGATGCGTGAGAAAATCCGTACTCGTCAATACGTGATGAACTCTGCATGCTGAAGAAGAGATGAATGATGATGGTCTCAACATTTTTGATATCGAAAGAGCAATTCTAACTGGTCACGTTGGTGAAAGACAAAAAGATCAAAAATCAGACAAGTGGAAATACTTGGTTTTGGGAGCGTCGCTTCAAAAACATGAAGTAGTCGTTGTAGCAAAACTGAGTGTGACGGGAAAACTCGTCATCATTACAGTATTTATCGAAACAAAATGAACCATACTTCAGAACAGATATTGATTTGCGACATCTGCGGTTATCAAGCGGCACGGATTCGATATATGGCCAGAAGCTATGGCTCTGGAGAAAACCTCCTTATTATTGAAGATGTGCCAGTAGTGAGTTGTCCGCATTGTGGTGAGAGTTATTTGACCGCCGAAACTTTACACGAAATTGAAAGGATTAAGCTACACCGTCAGTCCTTCGCTGTTAAACGTCCTGTTCCAGTCGCAGCCTTTGCATAACAAATCGAGCCACCAATCGATCTAATCTTGCATGCAATTCAATCGCACGTTCTCCGGCGCACCGTGGGAATCTAAAGTGGGGTATTGCCGGGCTATTCGCGCCGGCGACCATATTTACGTGACCGGCACCGCTCCCGTTGCTGAGGATGGCGACACGTTTGCGCCCGGCGACGCCTATGCCCAGACCAGGCGCTGCATCGAAATCATCCAGCGCGCCTTGCAAGACCTGGGCGCTGACCTCGATTGCGTTGTCCGCACCCGCATGTTTGTCACCGACATCAGCCGCTGGCAGGAATACGGTCGGGCCCACGGTGAGTTTTTTGCCGGCCACCCTCCCGCCACAACCATGGTCGAAGTCAGTTCGCTGATCGATCCGGAGATGCTGATCGAAATCGAAGCGGACGCCGTTTGCCAAGCCTAAAACTTTAGAATCGACCAATCACATTGTACAGCGCCGCCGCCCCGAACACGATCAGCACAACCCCGGCGATGCGATTGATCCAGACCAGCGGGATAGTCTCGACCTTCGTTTGCAGCAAGACAACACCGCCGGTCAGCAGCAGCCACCACAGTGCCGAACCGCTGAAAACGCCGAGCACCATCAAGCCACCCGAACCATAATCTCCGGCGGCATCGGCGATGCCCAGCCCGGCGAACACAGCGGTGAAAAAGAGGATCGTCATGGGGTTGGTGAGGGTGAGCAACAGGGCAGAGAGGTAGGAACCGGCGATGCCGTGCTTGGCGTCTGCGACCGTCGTGGTTGGAGCATTGGCCCGAAACGTGGTAAAACCGAGGTAGAGCAGAAATCCGCCGCCGACGAGGCCCAACCAATCCCGCTGGCTGAGCAGCAGACCGGAAATGAAGGTCAGCCCCAAAGCAGCGACTGTGCCATAAAGTGCATCTGCTGTTGCCGCGCCGAGGCCGGTCGCCAAACCGAACATGCGGCCTTCGGTCATCGTGCGGCGGATGCACAAAATGCCTATCGGGCCGACCGGCGCTGCGATCGAAAAACCCAGAACCAGGCCCTTGAGGAAAAATGCCGTATCCATGCCGCTATCGTACTGCAATAACCGTCCGATCTCAATAGGCATCACAAGGCAAATCCGCAAAATACTTCAAAATCTCAGGTAAAATCGTGCCAGACCCTAAAATTCAACGGCTGCTTGATCCCGTTGGTCAGCAAATCCTCAACATCCTCCAGGAAGACGCCCGAATTCCGTATTCCGAATTAGGGAAACGGGTTTCGCTATCCGCTCCCGCCGTGATCGAACGCGTTCGCAAAATGGAGGATGCAGGGATCATCAACGGCTATCATGCCCGTATCGATGCCGACAAAGTGGGCTGGCCGATTATGGCCTTTGTTTCGCTCAGCACCCGCTCCGAGTTGTACGCCAGGGTGATTGAGATGGCCGGACGAGAACCGGGCATCCTCGAATGCCACCACGTGAGCGGCGGCGAATCCTTCATCATGAAAGTGCATGCGCCCTCGATTCAGGGTCTGGAGGCGCTGATCGAACGGCTCAGTCCCTTTGGACAGACGAAAACGCTGATCGTGCTTTCCTCGCCCATCGATAAACCGGGGTTGATCCTTGAACATGCCTGATCCCGGCGCAACCAGCATCCAGTCGATATTGCGGCAGACGACGGATACCCTGACGGCTGTAGGCATCGACACCGCCCGGTTGGATGCTGAAGTGCTGCTGGCGCACTGCCTGCAAGTGGACCGCACCTATCTGCTGGCGCATCCCGACCAGGTTCTGAAACCCGACCAGGTTGCCTGTTTCCAGGCGCTGGCGATGCGTCGTGCCGACCGTGAACCTCTGGCCTATCTGATCGGACAGCGCTGGTTCTATGCTCTGGCGTTCGAGGTCACACCGGCGGTGCTCATCCCCAGGCCGGAAACAGAACTTCTGGTGGAGAAAGCGCTAAGCTGGTTGGAACAGCGCCCACAGGTCGGATGCCGGGTGATCGATGTGGGCACAGGCAGTGGCGCTATTGCCGTCAGCGTCGCCGCCAGCACAGGCCCGGATGTTCAGGTCCTGGCCAGCGATATGTCCCCGGATTCGCTCCAGATTGCGAAGCAAAACGCCCGCAAACACGGCCTCGCAACAGCGCATCACCTTCCTGCTGGGCGACCTCCTCGATCCGTTTCCTGAACCCGTGCATCTCATCCTCTCCAACCCCCCGTACATCGCCAGTGACATCATCCCCACCCTGATGCCGGAAGTGCGAGACCACGAGCCCATAACTGCCCTCGACGGCGGCCCCGATGGTCTGCGAGTGATCGAGCGGCTGCTGGCTCAGGCCCCTGCCCATCTGCAACCGGATGGAGCGCTATTCATGGAAATCGGCTACGATCAGGGCCAGTCGGCCAGCGACATCGCCCACCAATTCTTCCCCACCGCCACTATTCGTATCCACCAGGACCTGGCCGGATTAGACCGGTTGGTGGAAATTCAGACGTAGGGACGATGGCCTGAGCCCCTACCCCATAACATGCCAAACGTAGGGGCGAAAAATTTTTCGCCCCTACCACCCCACACGATCATGACAACAACCTACCAACCCATCAAACTCCTTGCCTGCGACCTGGACGGAACCCTTGCCAACCTGGATGGCCAGATCAGCGACGAATCGTTGGCTGCCATCAACCGTGCCCGTGATGCTGGCATTCTGGTGGTTGTCGCTACAGGCCGTATGCCTCATCTCATCGAACGCTTCCTTGACCGCCTCGATATCACCACAGAACCGGTTATCGGTGGTCAGGGTGCGATGATCACCTATCGAGATGGCACTGTGATTCGCAGGCTGACCATCGATCCTGAGCTAATCCGCCAGGGCGCTGCCATCGGACGCAAACATGGGGCTGCCATCGCCTATTTTACCGACCACGAGCTGATCATGGACCGCCCGGCGCTGAGCCCGGAACAAGATACGGCCTGGATGGGCACCAGCCTTCGCTACGACCCTGATCCCATGTCGCAACTGGAAGGCGACCTGATCAAGATCATTTGTTTTCATCCCGACTCAAAAGCTGTACCCGCCATGCTTGCCGATTTGCAGGCCAGTCTCGGGGATCAGGCAGACATTACCCGTTCCCACCGCTGGTTTGCGGAAGTTTGCGCCAAAGGAGCGGACAAGGGCTCCGCCCTTGCCTGGCTATGTCAGCATCTGGACATCGACAAAGACGCAGTCCTCGCCATCGGGGACGGGGGCAATGATGTGAGCATGTTGCGCTGGGCCGGGATGAGCGCCGCGCCCGCCAGCGGTGATCCCGATGCTATTGCCACGGCAAAATGGACAGCGCCGCACATCGATGAGCACCCGGTTGTGGCAGCACTCGCACACTTCGGCGGGTTGTGAGCGGGCATTTCTGGAACCTGGTCGAAGGAATAAGTATTCAGCCCAAAGTCGTGAAACGTGATGCGTGAACAAACACTCGGGTTTCACGTTTCACGCATCACGTTTCACGTCCGGTTTTCGGTTCTGACCAGGTGCATATTAGTCGCCGTTGAACATCGATCCTGTAGCCAAACCTGACTGATCCAGATCGGGAGCAGATGTCGCCGCCTGCGTGTGGGCTGCTTCGTTCGCCAGCGTATCCACCCGCTCGTTTTCGGTATGCCCGGCGTGGCCTTTGACCCATTCCCATTTCACCTCATGCGGTGCAATCGCTGTGAGTAAAGCCTGCCACAGATCCTTGTTTTTCACGGGCTTTTTGCTTGCTGTCTTCCAGCCATTGCGCTGCCAGTTCTGCACCCATTGCGTGATGCCCTGCCGCAGATATTGGGAATCGGTGTGCAGATAAACCTCACACGGTCGGGTCAACGCTTGCAGGGCATTGAGCGCCGCTCGCAATTCCATGCGGTTGTTAGTGGTCTCGCTGGCAGCCCCAACCAGTTCCCGTTCGTGTTTGCCGGAGCGCAAGAGCGCCGCCCAGCCGCCGGGGCCGGGGTTACCCAGGCATGCGCCGTCTGTGTAGATGTGGACAGTGGTTTTGGTCATGATTGTCGGGTGGTAGGGGCGACTGGCCAGTCGCCCTTTTGTGGTCGGTGTGATTCCTCTGTTTGTCAGGCATCCTGGCGATTGGTAGTAGATTGGGCGACCCGCCGGTCGCCCCTACGTTTGGTACGCTGCAATCGCTCGACCTCTGTGGCCTGAGCCCCGGCCTCGCCTTGTTCGATGCGAAAGGCGACGACATCGCCCCGCCGCAGGCTGCGCACCTGCCCCAACGCCTGGCGATGCACGAAGACTTCGGAGCCATCGCTGGCGGTGATAAAACCGAAACCTTTGCGCTTGTCGTACCACTTCACTGCGCCCCGCCGTCGCTGAGTGAGCGCCAGGACGTGGCGACACCCAGAGCAATGTTCCGGTTCCGCCGGGTCCTGCTTTTGTTCCCAACCTGTCCGCACAAAAGTGATGCCGCAATTCTGACAAATCAAGTAGCGGTCGGCGGGGAGAAAACGTATGGCGGGTGGAATTGGCTCAGTCTTTGAATCGGAAACCATCAGCGATTTATCCTGATCAAAAAAGGCCTGTCGCGTTGACAGGCCAAAATGAGTACGCCCGGCAGGATTTGAACCTGCGACCTACAGTTCCGCAAACTGTCGCTCTATCCGCTGAGCTACGGGCGCATATCGTGGACTGGTAGTTGTACGAATCCTTGTTTCCACGAACAAGCATGAATCCACTGTGCTACCAGCGCTTCCAACACCGGAGTATAGCAGGATTGGTGGGGTTTAGCAAAATCGATAACCGCAGACCGGAGGCCACATCTTCCCTCACACCCTTCTCTCTCCCGACCAAGGTGGTGTATACTTACGGCATCGAACCACCGCTCATCGCACTCGCGAAATGGAACATCGGGATGAGAAAAATTGCTATTGCACTCTCTAAAGGCGGCGTCGGCAAAACCACCACGGCTGTCAATCTGGCGGCGGGGCTGGCGCAAGCCGGAAACCGTGTGCTGCTGGTCGACGTGGACACACAGGGACAGGTCGGCCGGTCTCTGGGCCTGCAACCGCAATGGGGCCTGGCCGAATTGGCGACAGGAGACGCCTCGCCAGAGGACGCCGTAATCGCAGCGCGGGAAAATCTGTGGCTGCTGGCCGGTGGACGATCACTGGCCGGGATCGAACGCCTGATCGTGCGCAAAGACTTCGGCGGGGAACAGACAATCGCTGAGACTTTGGCGCGCATCGATAATGAGTATGACTTCGTCATCCTCGACACATCACCGGGCTGGGATACGCTGACCGTCAATGCGCTGTTCTATGCCGACGAAGTGCTTTCACCGGTTTCGATGGAGGTGATGGCGCTGCAAAGCCTTCAGGATTTCACACAGAGTCTGCAATCGATCCAGCGCTACCACAAAGGCCTCAGATTCAGCTATCTCCTTCCCACGTTCATGGACCGTCGGGTGCGGAAATCTGCGGAGATTATGGCGCAGCTACAAGCCTACTTCCCCGACCAATACTGCGAACCAATCCGTTACAATGTACGGCTTTCAGAAGCGCCCGGCTACGGCCAGACCATTTTTGAATATTCTCCCCGTTCGACTGGCGCAGCCGACTACCAGGAAATAACCACAAGGATCCTTGAAGATGGCCAATCGTAAACAAACACCCGATGTGCTCGGCGCCGTGCTCGGCGATCCAGCGCAGACCGCCAAACCCTCCACGCAAAACGTAACCGATTACCTCCCTTCAAACGCCCCCCGAGATCAGGGCGAGGCTGTTGCGCTTCCCTCCGTTGACGGGGGGATTAAGGGGGGTAAAAACCCTCCACGCAAAATCGAAGCGAAGGTCTTGCAACCCCGCCAATGGGAGTACATGATCGTCAGCTTCCAGGATTATCGGGGCTGGAAACCACGCTTTGTAAACGCTGAAGAAGTCGCCGGCTGGAAACAACTGCCCAACATGCCCGAATACATCAATCAGTTGGGACTGGAGGGATGGGAGATGTCAGGGGCCAGTTGCACCGGTCGGAATCAGTTGCAGGTGTTTTTCAAGCGACCCAAAAAGACCACTTGAATCCGTGCTTCGTGTTGCTTGTAACCACATTCGTCTTGCTACACTAAAAAGATTTGCACAGATCTGCACTTCAACTATAATGGCAGTGAAGGCGCTTGGCGCAGTCGATTTGTATGGTCTGCACCCTGACGTCAGTTGGCGTTTGCCGATTGGCCGAAGGCGTAGATCTCGCCACGTACGGATCTACTCACATGTCAGGCGCCTTCACTTTGATATCAACCGTTTTCGAGGACTGCAATCATGACTACTCCACCTTCTGAGACAAAACAATTCCAGGCCGAAATCCGGCAACTGCTCGACATTCTCGTCCATTCCCTGTACACCGATCGGGAGATTTTCCTGCGAGAGTTAATCTCCAATGCGTCTGATGCGCTGCACAGGATGAAATTCGTCATGCTCACCGACAGCAATGTACTCGATCCCGATGCTGATCTGACGATTCACATCACCGGCGATCCTGAAACGGGTGTCATCACCATTCGCGATACCGGTGTTGGCATGACTCGAGACGAACTCATCGAGAATCTGGGTTCTATCGCTCACTCAGGGGCGGCGACATTTATCCAATCGCTGGGCGAATCGAAACAAGCCGTCGATCAAATCGGCAAATTCGGCGTAGGCTTCTATTCGGTCTTCATGGTCGCCGATCAAGTGAAAGTGACCTCTCGATCGTATCGTCCCGATGCCCAGGCCTGGAGCTGGATTGCCACGGGCGAGGATAGCTACACCCTGGAACCGGCGGACAAAGCCGAACGGGGCACAACCATCGAGATCAAGTTGAAGGAAGAGCGATAAAGATTTCGCCGAGTCCTACCGCCTGCGCTCCATCATCCACAAACACTCCGATTTCGTTTCCTTCCCGATTTACCTCGACGACGATACCGAGCCCATCAACCGCCAGCAGGCCATCTGGCGTCTACCGGCATCAGAGCTGACCGACGAAGCCGCCAACGACTACTACAAACAGATCACCTTCGACTTCACCGATCCGATGACCCGCATCCAGGTCAACACCGACTCTCCGGTCCAAATCCGGGCGCTGTTGTTCATCCCTGCCGCCCTCGACCGAGGTTTGCTCAGCGTCAGGCAGGACTTTGGCTTGCGCCTGTATTCCCACCAGATCCGTATCCAGGATCATTACAAAGACCTGCTGCCCAACCACCTGCGTTTTGTCGAAGGCGTGGTCGATTCCGATGATATTCCGCTTAACGTCAGCCGGGAATCCGTGCAAAGCAGCCCGTACATGGCCCGAATCAGTAAAGCGCTCACGGGTCGCGTGCTCTCGACGCTATCCAAAATGGCGGAGAAAGAGCCGGAAAAATACGTTGCGTTCTGGCAGGAGTTCGGCGGTTTCCTCAAAGAAGGCGTCATCAATCAATCCGCAGACCAGGATAAACTGACGCCGCTTTTGCGCTTCCATTCCTCAAAAAGCAGCGATCAGCTTATTGCTTTGAACGACTACATTGGTCGGGTGGAGCCAGCGCAAAAAACCATTTATTACATCGTCGGCGAGGATCTGGACACCGTACGGCGCAGCCCTCACCTGGATGCCTTCCACGCCAGGAGTATCGAAGTGCTCTACTTCACCGACCCGCTGGATGGATTCCTGCCCTCCTCGCTTCGCGAGGTCGAGGGTTTCAGCTTCCAGAACGTGGACGCTGCCGGCCTGGAATTGCCGGAACAGGACAAAGAGGAGACGCCCGACTGAAGATGCCATGCCTGAGCAGGAATGGGCCGCAGTGGTCGAACGTTTCAAGAGCGGACTCGGCGATAAAGTCGTGGATGTGCGTCGCTCCGACCTGCTGGTGGAACACCCCGCCCGCCTGGTGTCGCCCGAAGACAGCTTTGGCAGCGAGATGGACAGGGTGCGCCGCCTGATGGACGAAAACTATGAAATCCCCAAGAAAATCCTGGAACTGAACCCCCGCCACCCCATTGTCACCAACCTGGCAGCGCTGATCTCATCCGGCAGCCAGGACGAATTGGTCGATGTCAGCATCGTGCAACTCTACGAAAACAGCCTCCTGCTCGAAGGCCTGCACACCAACCCCGCCGACATGGTCGAGCACATCCAGAAACTGATGGAAGCGGCGACGAGAAGGACATAGCGACGACACTGCACCACTGAAATTCAACGGCCCGCCTGGATATGTCCCCAGGCGGGCTTATTCTTGATGAAAAATTACCTCAGAAGTAGCTATCTTAACAACGTTACATTTTAAGATGATACGTTTGACGCACAAGGTCTCTTCATTCTGATACACACAGATAGAGAAAAACACGGATAAAATCGATACAAAAATCTGTGTTTCCCCTTATCCGTGTCTACAATTCAGATGAAGTCAATTTTTTCAACGTTTTCTTTGCCAAGAATATTAGCCAGTGCTATAATTGTCATACAACCATACAATCATACCAATTATTCAGGTGGTACCAGAAGGTAAAGTAAACATGACGGACAAAACAGTTATCCAAACGCTTCATAATGAAGTAGAAGCCCGCAGCGAAACGATCATACAATTTTTACGCGATATTTGCGCTATTCCCAGCATGAATAGCCAACTCGGCGAAGTTGGTGAACGCATTGCCGCTGAAATGCGTCAGCTTGGTTTCGACGAAGTGCGCTTTGATATAATGGGCAATATCCTGGGGCGTGTCGGTCACGGCCCCACAGTGATTGTGTACGATAGCCACATCGACACCGTTGGCATCGGCGACGCCAAAGCCTGGGAGTGGGATCCCTTTGAGGGCAAAGTGGAAGATGGTATCTTTTACGCCCGCGGCGCCAGCGATGAAAAAGGATCAACCCCCGGCATGGTTTACGGTATCGCTCTCGGCCGTGATCTGGGCTTGATTCCCAAAGATGAATTTACCGTCTACTATTTTGGCAATATGGAAGAGTGGTGCGACGGCATAGCCCCCAACAGCTTCGTAGATGTTGATCCTAAAGTCAAGCCCGATTTCGTGGTCATTGGCGAACCGACCAACCTGGATGTCTATCGCGGGCACAAAGGGCGGCTGGAACTGAAGATCACCGTCAAGGGCAAAAGCGCTCACGCTGCCGCTAATCAACTGGGCGACAATGCCACCTACAAGATGATGCCGATTATTGACGGTATCAGCAAAATGGAACCTGAACTCGGTACGCATGAATTTCTGGGCAGCGGCAAGATCACCGTGAGCGATATGAAAGTCAGCACCGCATCTATCAATGCCGTACCCGATGAATGTTCTATCTTCATCGACCGCCGTATGACCTTTGGCGAAACCAGAGAGGATGTCAGAGTACAGCTCGAAAACGTTATCCCTATCGACAGTAAAGCACAGGCCACAATTGAGGAACTTTTCTATGATGAGCCCAGTTACACCGGGTTCACCTTCCCCGTTGAAAAATATTACCCGGCCTGGGCTTTGGATGAAGACCACCCCTTTGTTACCATCGGGCAGGATACACGGCGGGCGATTGGTTTAGCCGATACACCCAGCGGCAAATGGGGCTTCAGCACAAACGGCACTTACTGGGCGGGAAAGGCAGGCATTCCATCGATTGGTTTTGGTCCCGGCAGCGAGTTAAATGCGCATACAATTAATGAGCACGTTCCCCTGGCTGAAGTGGTGAAGGCTACCGAGTTTTATGCCCTCCTGCCCGCTATGCTCAGACAGGAGTGGAGCGAAGTAATCGAAAATTATCCCAAACCCATCGAATGGGTGGCAAACGGTCGTCCCCGCACCATCGCGGCAAGCGCGGCAGTGGATAATCTTTTCCCAGCTGGAATCTTCCAGCAAGTCAGCAACTTCCATCGCCAGATTCCCGGCTATCAGTTTAGCCCCCTCAAGTCACTGCCCAATCTGGCATCAATGATCGGCGTTGGCGGTATCTGGGTCAAAGATGAGGCCAAGCGTCTGGACCAGAATTCCTTTAAGGTCATGGGCGGCTTCTTCGCCATTTATCGCTTTATCCGCGAAAAACTGGGTCTGGCCGACGATCAGGAATTGACCTATGTGCAATTGATGTCCGATGACGTTCAAGCGCAGATACGAGAGATCACCTTTGCGGCGGCGACGGATGGCAATCATGGCCGCGGCGTTGCCTGGGCCGCCAGTCAATTAGGCTGCAAGGCGGTGATTTATGTGCACAAAGACACCTCTCAGGCTCGTATCGACTCCATCAAAGACAAAGGTGCGGACGTCTTCGTAGTTGACGGGACTTATGACGAGGCCGTCAGGCAGTTGACGATTGACGCACAGAAGAATAACTGGCAAATCATTTCCGATACGTCATGGGAAGGCTATGAGGATATTCCGGCCTGGGTTATGCAGGGTTACACCACCTTGATGGCCGAAGCGCAGATGCAACTGGCCGCTCAGGGCATACTCAAACCGACGCACATCTTTATTCAGGGCGGCGTCGGTGCATTGGCGGCGGCGACCATTGGCTTTTACCGGCAGCGATTTGGCGAAGATCAGCCGATGGCTGTGGTAATCGAGCCAGATGCAGCCGCTTGCCTGCTTGAATCAGCCAAAATCGGAGATGGCAAACCCCACAATGTTGAAGGCGATTTGGACACCATTATGGCTGGACTGGCGTGTGGCGAACCCAGCCCGCTCGCCTGGGATGTTTTATGGGATTGCGCTGATGCGTTCGTGGCCTGCCCAGATTATGTGGCCGCCAAAGGCATGAGGGTTTATTCTGTTCCCCTGAGGGGAGATCCCTTTATCATCTCCGGCGAATCGGGCGCTGTCACGTTAGGAGCGCTCATGTTCATCACAGAGTATCCTGAATTCGCTCCCCTGAAGGATCATTTGAAACTTGGTCCCAATTCACAAGTGCTTCTGATCAATTCTGAGGGCAATACCGATCCTGATTACTTCAGACGTGTTGTCTGGGAAGGCAGTGAACCGGTACCCGACAAATATCGCTGGTCGTCCTCCCTCCTGGGTGTGAAACACTTGAATCCGACCACGAATTAGGTAGAAAGGGGGCCTTCGCTGCCGCGAGCGTGCAGTGAAGGCCCCCTTTCCGTTAAAAAGTCACCTACTGCGTCTTTTCCACAAAATAATCCCAACCACCATCCCAACCACCAAAGCCAGGATCGCCTTTTTGCGCATGGTTGAGGTGGCTTGTGGCTGCGTAGCCGCCGTATCTGCTGCGCTCACTGTGTCGACTACGTCGACTTGATCCACCAGCGTCACTGTGCCGCTGTCGCCATCGACACGGATAAGTTGACCGTTTTCGATGCGCTGGGTGGCTTCACCTGTGCCCATCACCGCGGGGATGCCATACTCCCGGGCAACGATGGAACCGTGCGCCAACGCCCCGCCAATGTCGGTGACCAGCCCTTTCGCCTGGGCAAAGAGAGGGGTCCACGCCGGTGTTGTCGTCGTACAGACCAGGATCGTGTCTGGCACCATTTTGTAGAAATCTTGCGGGGAGCGGACGACGCTGGCCGGGGCCGTGACCTGGCCGGGGCTGACAGCAAAACCTTCGAGCGTTGGGCCGGTGCTGATGCTGCGGGGCTTGGGCTCAAACATGGCCATGTCGATCGGCCCGAATTTCATGCGGCCACCCGGCGGCACCACAATCGGCGGATCCAGCCGTTTGCGCGCCTCGTGCAGGATGTGTCGTTCCCGGGCGAGTTCGGCCAGGTCTGGTCGGCTGACGCCCTCTGCTCGGGCCACGCTGGCGGCTTCCAGTTCTGCACTTCTCAGATAAAAGACGTCACCGGGGGCATCCAGGGAGCCGGCTGCGGTGAGGCGATCCCCCAATTCAAAGCGCCAGGCGTCGCAGGGCAGGCCAGGCTGCACCCACGTAAAAGAGCGCCTCTTCCCGATGGGCGAGTAGCGTTGCGCCCAGCCCAGCAACAGCTGGAATATCCAGCGCCGGAGCGGATCGAGGGACTGCTCTGTGCTCGCCACCAGCGCTTCTCGTTCCTGAGCCAGCTCTGACTTGGCGAACGAGTGCGTCTCGCTCCGGATGGGCGACGGCCGTTTTCAGGCTCAGCAAAACAGGGAGGGGGTCATCAGCCAGGGTGGGAGCAACAAAATCCAGATTGTAGATTTGGTGGCCGTAGGTGTCGAAATACGCCCAGAGATCATCCAGAATCGCCTGTCCCTCGGGATGCGCTGCCAGCATATCGAGCAGATCCGGAGCGGGTGTGTTGAGGACCTGATCACGCAGCGCGTCTGAGCTATCGATTTTTCTGGCGATGGCTTCCAGTTGTGCTTGCGCCTCGACCGTCTTGGAAGGGAAGCCGCGCAGGAAGGAGCCGCTGGTGAGATGCGCATCCCCAGACACCGCCCGTACAAAGCGATCGAGCACGGTATCTGTGATGCGGGCGATACCCAAAGGCACGGAAGCGGCGAACCAGTAGTTGGCATCCTCCGCTGCAAGCGCACGGATACCTCGCAGCAAATCCTCATCGGAAGCCGTCGTCAGGTCGATGCTATTCCACTGCTCGATGGTAGCTCGATAATCTGGCAGCGACACGTCTCGCCAGCGGGGAATCAGATGCCGGATCATCTTCGGTAGGACCGTCGTGTACATGCGCAGTATGATCGGAACCAGACTCCAGCTGAAGTTAAAGCTGGCAAGGCTGTAAGCGTAGCCATTGACGGTGGCAGCAAAGGGCGGTTCGATGAAATCCCACACATTGATCTCAATGCCGCTCAGGTCGGACAAAAAAACGGCGATCTCATCCATGCCATGATCCAGGCCATTTTGCAGATACAACTCGTCGAACAATGGTGAGAGGGGTTCCGGCATGTGCTCGACGATCTGCCGGCGCATCCAGATGGTACCTGGTCTGGGCGGGTCCCAGCGCACGTCCTTGAGCGGGGCGGGCGGCAAATTGGTGATGGGCCGCGCCTGCAGGATGGCAATTTCCCCAGCAGATATCGCCCATTCGATGTCCATCGGCACTCCGTAATGCGCCTCGATCTGTGCGCCAACCTTTGCCAGTGCAATGGCGGTGGCATCATCCAACACC
This sequence comes from uncultured Chloroflexia bacterium, assembly GCA_963700615.1. Lineage (GTDB taxonomy): Bacteria > Chloroflexota > Anaerolineae > J102 > J102 > DUEF01. The sequence continues at coordinate 132,279 of CAVOYG010000013.1, forward strand.
TGTTGATTTTGCAGCGCCTGGGGGACGGGTTGCTCCTCTGTGCCTGTGTCAGTCCGCACCGTCATGATCGTTTTGGCGCCCGTCTCACGGGATATGATTTGATAGTTCGACTTGTCCACGACCACGGTGTCGGGCGTCACCTGCCCGCCGACAATGGCCTCGCCCAGGCCCCAGGTGGCGTTGATGACGATCTGTTCACGGTCGCCATCGAGGGGATTGGCCGTGAACAGGATGCCGGAGGCATCTGCGGGAACAAGTTGCTGCACGACAACTGCCAGGCTTACCGTGGCCGGGTCGATATCCTGCCGCATCCGGTAGGCGATGGCGCGGGCCGTCCACAAACTCGCCCAGCAGTTCTTCACAGCGTCCAGCAGGGCATCCTCCCCCTGAATGTTGAGGAAGCTATCCTGTTGCCCGGCAAAACTGGCTGTGGGCAAATCCTCGGCGGTGGCAGAGGAACGCACGGCCACGTGACCCCCACCCTCTGACGCTAAACCCGAATACGCTGCTAACAATTCCTGCCCGTATTGTCTCCGGCATTTCGGCAGCGAGAAAGAGGTTTCTGATGGCTGCAGAGGCTTGCTCACCCGACTGCGGATCGTAGGCCGACACCGTAGACGCCAGTTCGACGATCTGCTGTTGCAGACCATTTTCGCTGCACAAACGCATCATACGCTTCCGTGGTCAGGACAAATCCCGCCGGAACGGGGAACCCAGCCGTTGTCATCTCGCCAAGGTTGGCACCTTTGCCTCCGGCGATGGGGATGTCGTTTTTTCCCAGTTGGTCGAATGAAACGATGGTAGCCAAAATGTTAACTCCTCACGGTGGATCTCGGCCCGACCGGTCATGCCCGGACGGATATCCAGATCGGTGTCGCTCAGCACCAGTATAACGGGAAATATGGCCGCATCAACAATGCAGTTTTGCCTCTCCGAGAACCTGCAGAATGCCTACAGAATTGATCATAGAAATCCGTAGGGTGCGATCCTTGCGGTCGCCCAATGCATCCGGGTGCGAGCGGGCTGGGGCGAGCCCTAGCCCCTACTCGTTATAAGCCCTCTCCAGCGCGGCGATGTCCAATTTCGTCATCGCCAGCAGCGCTTTAATCACGCGTTGCGTTCTCTCTTCATCTTCGTCTTGCATCATCCTTTCCAGGGCGGTGGGAACGACTTGCCAGGATACGCCAAAACGGTCGGTTAGCCAGCCGCACTGACTCTTCTCCCCGCCATCGGATAGTTTCTCCCACAGTTCATCTATCTCGTCCTGTGTCTCGCAATTGACCAGCAGGGACATGGCCGGACTGTGCGGAAAACCGGGCCCGCCGTTGATGATGGTGAATTCCTGACCTTCCAGTTCAAAGGTGGCGACCAGGATTTCACCTTTGGGACCGGGCCCTACGTCGCCGTAGCGACTGAGCGCCTTGATCCTGGAGTTCCGAAAAATCGAGGTGTAAAACGCAAGAGCCTCTTCGACTCTGCCATCAAACCAGAGGTTGGTGACGATTTTCTGCATGGAATAGTCTCCTGAGTCATTCGCAAAGGTGGGGAGGTGCTGCGTATTTTATCCTCAACTGCCTTCAGTAGGGTAAAAATGTCTTGGTTCAACAGGATTTCGTGTGATAAAAATCGATTCAGTTTGATTCGTGAAACGTAAAACGTGAAAAAATATCCCAGCAAGGCGACATCACGTTTCACGTTTCACGACGCGTGGTTCTACGACCCGACCTGCCAGTGTCATTTGCAAGAGTGACTTGAAGCAGGTAGGATAGGCCTCTGTTCTCATACCGCATCTATTCAGGGAGGATAGTGCGTGGGCACACGGCTTCGACAGCTTCGTTTACACGGATTCAACGGCACATCGCTTCGCGATGACCTGGGTCTACAGATTCTGGCACTCTATTTGCTCTTTTTCGTGCCGGTGCTCTTTGGCGCGCTTTTATTCGATAATGTCAGCCGCATCAATCTTGAAAACGATGTCCGCGCTGCTGATCTGGCGCTCGCTCAGGCCATCGCCCTGGAAACGAATGCATCCCTTGCCAATGCCGTACACACAGTCGAAAATCTCGCGCAGCAGCCGACCGTAATCGATGCGGACACCTCCGGAATGGTTGAGATATTTCGCTCGGTGGCGCTGGCGCGCAGCGATGTAAACCTGGTCTATCGCTTGGGTGCTGACGGCATCATGATCTACCACTATCCTGAAGGGCCATCGAGTACGGTGGGGGTGGATTTTTCTTTTCGTGAATACTTTCAAGACGCATTGGTTGGCGATGATGCCGTTTTCTCGAACGGGCGGATTTCGCCCACAACCGGGCAGCCGGTCGCCACGGCAGTGATGCCCCTGCACGATGTCGGAGGCTCCTTCCTGGGCGTGGTTGCAACAAACCTGGCTTTGGAAAAACTGAGCGACACGCTGAATGTCATCGTTGACGACGCCCAGAGCCAGGGACTTGTTGTCAGCATCGTTGACGCCGGAGGCCAGGTCATCGCCCATCCCGGCTTGCCCGATGCCAGAATCCCGCCAGAGGCGATGTTGACGATCCGCGAAACCGGAGACCTGGGCCTGCCTGCCTATCTCTTGCCGGACTGGGGCGGTTGGGGCGATGGCGTGGTTGACCAGGTGCTGGCGGGCGACACAGGAACAACGATCTCGATAGCGCCGGATGAAAGCGAATGGGTGCGTTCATTCGTGCCGGTGCCCGCCGCTGGTTGGGGGGTGATCGTGCAGCGTCCCACTGAAGTCGCTTTCGCCACCATCCAGCGCTACCATCGCCTGCTACTAACAGCCATCGCCATTTATCTGATCGGCGGAATCGTGTTCTGGTGGGCGTTATCACGGCGGGTCATTGCCCCTTTGGAGCGGCTGACTGAGTACAGCCGTCAGGTCGGACAGCGCATCCCGCCTCAAGATTTGCAGGAGATCGGCCTTGAACCGCTACAACGTCGCCCGGATCAGATCGGCTATCTGGCGCGGTCGCTGATCACGATGTCAACCAACATCGACCAGCGTTTTCGCGAACTTTCCACCTTGCTGGAAACGGGGCGGGCTGTGGTCAGTTCGCTCGACGCCTCCGAGGTTATCGAGAATATCCTGGATGAAGTGCAGCGGCTGTTGGATGTGGAGCGAGTGGCAATTGTCACGCACGACCAGCGCCTGGATGTGTTCCGCATCCGCGCCAGCCGCGGGCTATCTGCAGATTACGTGCGCCAGCTCAGGATCGAGCCTTCTGAGCCATATTCGGTAACGATGCGGGCCATACGCAGCAAAACACTGGTGCAAATCGCCGATATCGAACAAGATCCGGATTATCCTGAACCTATTCGCGCCAGGGCTCAGGCCGAGGGCTATCGTTCTCTATTGGCAGCGCCCTTGCTCACTCAACATGCGCCACCCGCCGCTCTGCTTCTTTACAACCATGAGCCCCACCATTATTCTGACACCGACCTGGAACTGATCTCCAGCTTTGCCAACCATGCGGCGATGGCCATGGAACACGCTGCACTTTTCGCCCAATCCGATGCCCAATTGCAGAAGCAAACCCGCCAGTTGGAAGCGATCGTCGAGAGCCTGAACGATGGTCTGATCCTGGCCAGCCTCAAGGATGAGGTATTGTTCTGCAATCAGCGCGCCGCCGATATGCTAAACATGCGCCGCGCCCTTGCCCGGCAGCGTCGCGCCACCGAACTTACGCAGGCGTTGCTGGCCAACAGCCAGAAACCGGCAGAAGCAACGCAGGCGTTTCAAGCGGCGATCGCCGGAGCTGGACCGCGCAGCATTGATGTCACGCGCACCGGTCGTGAAGGCAGGCCCCAGGATGTACGTCTGCACATCTTTGAGGTCACTGACGCCGAGGGTGAACTGATTGGCTGGGGTCAGTATTGGCAGGATATCACGCACGACAAGGATCTGGATCGCATGAAGACTGCGCTGCTTTCCACGGTCTCGCACGAGCTGCGTACGCCTTTGGCGTCCATCAAAGGTTTCGCCAGCACCCTCCTGGCCGAAGATGTGGAGTGGGACCGGACGGCGCAACGTGAATTCATCCAGACCATCAGCGATGAGAGCGACCGTCTGGCGCAGTTGGTCAGCGACCTGCTCGACCTGTCGCGGCTGGAAGGGAGAGCGCTGCGCATCCAGCCGGAAATGCACTCGATACCCGAGTTGATTCGACAGACAACCGCCCGTGACGAGCGTCGCCTGAATGGACGTTTGCGAGTTGACGTGCAGCCGGATTTACCCTATGTCTGGATCGACCTGTCGCGCATAGAAACGGTGCTGCGCAATCTGATAGAAAATGCAGTCAAGTATTCGCCGCCGGATTCTAACATCGAACTCACCGCCGAACGACTGGACGGACACATCGTGGTGCGGGTGCGAGACTACGGGCCGGGCGTATCCCTGGAACAGCAAGCACGCATCTTCGACCGTTTCTATCGGGGACAGATCGAGCGCGATCAGCGTATCGGCGGCGCTGGCCTGGGGCTGGCCATCTGCAAAGGCTTTGTCGAAGCGCACGGCGGCCACATTTGGGTGCAGGATGCCCATCCTGGCGCTGTCTTCGCTTTCTCATTACCGATAGAAGAGCAGTCGGTTGCGACGGCAAGGCGACTGGATACGGAAATGTCCTCATGAGTGCATCAGCCCGCATCCTGGTGGTAGATGATGAGCAGCCCCTGCGCGAATTTGTGAGCCGCAATTTAGCGGCGCGTGGCTTTCAGGTGTTTAAGGCGGCGAATGGCCTTGAAGCAATGGCCATTTTTCAAACTGAAGCACTCGACCTGATCATCCTTGACTTGATGATGCCGCACATGGACGGACTGGAGACCACCCAGCGCATTCGTCGCGTCTCGACGACGCCAATCATCGTGCTCAGCGCTCTGGATGAGGAGCGAGATAAGGTGACAGCGCTGGATATGGGGGCGGATGATTATCTCACCAAGCCTTTCGGGGTTGAGGAGCTGTTGGCGCGTGGTGAGAGTGGCATTGAGGCGAGTACGATGGACGGATCAGCCGACGCGGGAGGGGGTTCTGCACATGGGCGCAATCGAGCTTGATCCAGAGATGGGCCATGTCCGGCGTGATGGGCAAGAGATAAAACTGACGCGCACCGAATTCGATTTGCTGCACTACCTGATGCAGAACCCAAACAAAGTGCTGTCGCATCGCCGTATTTTGCAGCAGGTGTGGGGACCGGAATATGGAGACGAAAGCGAATATTTGCGCGTCTATGTCGGGCGTTTACGGCGAAAATTGGAAGATGACCCCGGCAATCCGGCATATTTGCTGACAGAGCATGGTATTGGGTATCGGTTTGCAGGTAGCTGAAAACAAGGTTGGGGCAACAGGGTTTCGTGTGGAAGGCGCTCATTCGGCGTGATTCGTAAAACGTAAAAAATCACCCAACAAGGCGACATTACAATTCACGTCTTCACGTTTCACGTTAACACATTGCACGTATCGGAACCACACGAAATCCCAAAGAGCCAATATTTATACTTTTTTTACAACTCGCGGGCACTTTTTATGGCATGTTCCGCTTATTGTCCTAAGCTGGAAGTATTGTCGACCGTTCAGCACTGTCTCGGTTGCTGCATGTTATCTGCCGGTTGGAGAAACACACAGCACACGTTGCACAGCAAGCACTTACCAACAACAATCACATCTCAATCTTCACGTCTCACGGCATCAAGGAGAATGACCTATGTCCCGCAAAGTGTTTCTTTTGGTCTTTTTTGTGTTGAGTTTGGCGCTGGTGATGTCAGCCTGCGCTGGCGCGCCCGCACCGGCGGCTGAGCAACCCGCTGCCGAACAACCCGCTGCGGAGGCACCGGCGGCTGAAGAACCGGCCGCTGAAGAAGCAGCGCCAATGGCCGAGGAGATGGTCACCATCGGTTTCACCGCCTCGCAAACGGGCAAATACAACGTTGAATCCAACCGCCAGACCAACGGATTCAACTTGTGGATGCAATCGGTCAACGATGCTGGCGGCATCGAACTGCCTGATGGCACGGTGCTCAAGTTCGACACCAAATCCTATGATGACGAATCCAACACCGACCGTGTGCAGGAACTGTACACCCGACTGGCCACTGAAGATGGCGCCGATTTCCTGATCAGCCCCTATTCATCCGGCCTCACCTCCGCTGCCTCGGTCATCGCCGAACAGTACGAGAAAGTGATGGTCACGACCGGCGCAGCCTCGGACAGCAACTACGAACAGGGCTTCACCGGCGTCTACCAGGTTTACACGCCGGCCAGCAAATATCTCACCGGCGCTGTGGACTTCCTGGCGGCGGACGCCCCTGATGTCAAGAAAATCGCCATCGTCCATGAGAATGACAACTTCTCCACGGGCGTGGCCGACTCGGTGAAAGCCTATGCCGAAGGCATGGGTTACGAAATCGTCTTGTTCGAAGGCTACGATTCCGCCACCACCGACTTCGCCCCCTTCATCAACAAAATCCAACAGTCTGCTCCCGATGCGATTCTCGGCGGCGGGCATTTCCAGGACGGCAGCACGTTCGCCCGCCAGTTGGCTGAGAAGAACATCGATGTGCCCTACGTGGCCCTGTTGGTAGCGCCGCCAGAGCCGACCTTCGCCGAACTCGGTGATTCCGCAGAGGGCGTGATCGGACCCAGCCAGTGGGAGCCGCAGGCCAAGTTCACCGCAGAAGCTGCTGCCAAAGCGGGCGTCGACTGGGCCGGCCCAACCGGAGCTGAGTTCGTTGACGCCTACGTGGCCGCCTACGGCGAAGAGCCATCCTATCATGCTGCCGGTGGCTATGTGGCCGGTCTGGTATTGGGTGAAGCGATCAAACAGGCCGGATCGTTGGACAGCGCCGCCATCAAGACCGCCATGGACAACATGGATCTGCTCACATACTTCGGACGCCTGGACTTCGAATCCAACCCCGAGCAGCACGGCCTCCAGGTCGGGCATAGCATGGTGTTCGTGCAATGGCAACGTGACGCCGATGGCAATCTGGTCAAGGAAGTGATCTGGCCCGCCGAAGGCCGTACTGCCGAACCCATCACTCGTTAATTCCCATCCAGCAATCCTGCGCCCGCCCAATCATCATGCAGAATGGGCGGGCGCACTTCATCACGGCTTGGAGGCTGTTTCATGATTGATCAATTGCTGGCATCGGTAACCGATGGTATGTTGATGGGGGTGGTTTATGGCCTGGCGGCTATGGGGTTGACTCTGATTTTCGGCGTGATGAACGTCATCAATCTGGCGCATGGCCCGATCATGGCTTTGGGCATGTTTGGCGTCTATCTCAGTTATACGGTGCTCGGCCTCAACCCATTTATCGGCCTGATCATCGTGGCCGTGCTTGGCCTTTTGTTGGGCGTCATCATCTACATCGCCGCTGTTCATCGCGTTATCGACGCCCCGCACCTGTCCAGCCTGCTGTCCACATTCTCGGTGAACATGATCATCATCGGCATCGGGACAGCAGTCTTTTCAACTTCGTTTCGCAATGTAGACTACAGCCTGGGCATTGTCACCATCGGTCCGATTACCGTTCCTGGCAGCCGGCTTACTTCCGCCATCCTGGCTCTCCTGGTGACAGGGCTGCTCTACCTGTTCCTCAATCGCACCCGACCCGGCAAATACATCCGCGCCGTGGCCGACAACCGCGCATCCGCAGGATTGATGGGCATTCCCTCGACCCGTGTTCTGGCCATGAGTTTTGGCATCGGCACGGCCATCGCCGCTGTGGCAGGGGGTCTCATCGCCATGGCTCTGCCCTTTACCATCCTTTCGGGCGGAACCTATGAACTGAAGAGCTTTGTCATCGTGGTTCTGGGCGGATTAGGTAACCCGCTGGGCGCGCTGCTGGGCGGCATCATCCTCGGTTTGATCGAGGGCCTGGTGCCGGTGTTCATGAAAGTGACCTGGGTGCCGGTGCTGGAATTCGTGCTCTTCATCCTCATCCTGCTGGTGCGTCCTCAAGGTCTGTTTGGAGATAAACCATGAGAGTCCTGCGCAATCCCGGCTTCTGGATCGACGTAGGCCTGGTGCTCCTGTTCGTGTTGTGGGGTGCTTCTGGCGGGGCCAGCCGCCGCGAAACCTGGTTTACCGTTTTGCTATTCGTGGGCCTGGCCTCGAGTCTGAACATCCTGCTGGGGTACACCGGCTACGTCAGTTTTGGTCACATCGTCTTCTTCGGATTCGGCGGTTACATCGGCTTCTTCTTGATTTCCCAGTTAGGCTGGCATTTGGCCCCGGCCGCCCTGGTCGGTGGTCTTGTTTCCGGCCTGCTGGCGCTTCTGCTGGGGCTGGCCATCTTGCGGTTGCGAGGCGCCTACTTCGCTCTGGCCACCATCGGCGTCAATGAGGCCATGAAGGCGCTTATCGTCAACATTGACTTATTAGGCGGCCCCAGTGGCATGAGGCTCAATTTTAGCGTGTATCGAGGCTACGGCGGTGCGGCAACATCCCTTTGGATCGTCTACGCGAGCGTAGCTCTCGTTGCCCTGGTAGCGGTTATCACCAGCTTCATCGTCAAGAAATCCAAGTTTGGCCTGGGCTTGATGGCTATCCGCGAGGATGAAGACGCCGCCGAAGTCATGGGCGTGGTGGCGCCACGAGCCAAGACCTGGGCCTACGTACTCTCGGCCATCTTTCCCGGTATCCTCGGCGTGCTCTTCTTCTTCAAACAGGGGATCATCGAACCGGGCAGCGCTTTCCGCCTGCACATGTCCATCGAACTCCTGGTCATGGTGATGCTGGGCGGCCAGGGCACCGTGCTGGGTCCCATCCTCGGCGCTGCCGCCTACCAGGGTCTGCGCGGCACGCTGCTCACCAGCGACCTCACCCTGGTGGGATTGAAGATTAAGGATATTCAGCTGGCGGTGGCGGGCGTCCTGTTGCTGCTGATCGTGCTGTTCATCCCCAGTGGCGCTGTTGGCTGGCTACGCTCGCGGTCCACCTTTATGCGGAGGGTGCTGGAATGATTCTGCAAGTCAAGAACGTTACCAAGCGCTTTGGCGGGTTGACGGCGGTCAACGATGTCACCTTCGATCTTATCGGAAGGCCAGATTCTGGGTTTGATTGGCCCGAACGGCGCTGGCAAGACCACGCTCTTTAACTGCATCAATGGCGTCTACCCGCCCACCGAGGGCACAGTCACTTTTCGTGGCGACGTCCTCACCGGGCTGCCGACCTACAAAGTCGCCGACCTGGGCCTGTCCCGCACCCACCAGATCGTGCGTCCACTCAACGACCTGACCGTGCTGGAAAATGTCATGGTCGGCGCTTGTTACGGGCGTGAGAACCACCGGTTGGGCGAGGCAGAGGTCATCGCCAGAGAAGTGCTCGAATTCGTGGGGCTGGTCGCCCGCGTTGACCAACTCGCAGGCAGTCTGAATGTCGCCCAGAAAAAGCGGCTGGAGATGGCCCGGGCGCTGGCTGCGCGCCCCTACCTGCTGCTGCTGGATGAAGTGTTGGCGGGACTGAACGTGACAGAGGTGGGCAAGATGATCGATACGATCCGCCAAATTCGGGATCAGGGTGTGACCATCATCATGATCGAACACATCATGCATGCCATCATGAACGTCTCAGACCGGATCATCGTGCTGAATTACGGTGAACTTATCGCCGCAGGCACGCCCGCCGAAGTCTCAGAAAATCCGCAGGTGATCGAAGCCTATCTGGGCGACCCGGAACTGGCGGAACGCCTGCTGGAAGAGGAGAGAGGCTAGCATGTCATTACTCGAAGTCCGCAATATCACATCCGGCTACGGAGAACTTCAGATCCTGTGGGGCGTGGATATGACGCTGGAGGAGGGCATACTGACCACGCTGGTCGGTTCCAACGGCGCTGGCAAGACCACCTTGCTGCGCAGCATCGTCGGGCAACTCAAGGCCTGGCAGGGACAGGTTCTCTTCAACGGCGAAGACATAACCAAGTTACCGCCTCACACCAAGGCGGAGATGGGGCTGATCATGGTGCCCGAAGGTCGGCAACTCTTCACCTCGATGTCCGTGCTGGAGAATCTTGAGATGGGCGCAACGCCCAAACACAGCCGCTCCCGGATCAACGACAACCTGGATCGTGTGTTTGAATTCTTTCCTCGCATGAAGGAAAGGGCGAAGCAAAAAGCCGGCACACTGAGCGGCGGCGAACAGCAGATGTTGGCCGTGGGCCGTGGCATCATGTCCGAACCGACCATCCTCATGATCGATGAGCTTTCCCTCGGCCTGGCCCCTGTGCTCACGCTCGATCTGTTCCAATCCCTGCGCAAGCTGAAACGGGAGGGCATCACGATCCTGCTCGTAGAGCAGAATGTGCGCATGGCCCTGAAGGTCGGCGACTACGCCTATGTGCTCAGCGAAGGCAAGGTCGATCTCCACGGCTTGTGCTCAGAGGTGGAGAACAACGAAGAAGTGCGTCGCTCCTACCTGGGCATTTGATCAAATCCGGCTGGACCGACAGCAGCGTTAGCCGTCATCCAGCCTCGAGACCAGGTTTTTAAGTGCAGCACTGGTTGAGAGATACCAGTGCTGCACTTTGTTGGCCTGGGCAAAATAGCAGACGGGTGGGGACATTCTGACAATTCGGGTGAGGTTGACGGGGTTGTTTTCTGTCAAAGGCGGCCATACTCAAGCGTTGCATCCCGTGCTTATCGTAAGTGAAAATTGACGCTGGATGCAGTTGAATGTAGGCTGTAGTCATGTTAGAACTCATTTTTACGATACCCGTTCGCAATTGAAGCGAGGAAGAGTGATAGGTGGTTACATCAAAACATTTTTTAATCGATATGGATGGCGTGCTTGTTCGGGGCAGCACCCTGATTCCGGGTGCAGACAGGTTCATTGATGAACTCAAAACCGCTGGCAAAGAATATCTGGTTCTGACCAACAATTCCCTGCGCACCCCGCGGCGACCTCGCCCATCGGCTGCAATCGATCGGGCTCGACATTCCTGCTGAGCGCATATTCTCGTCTGCGCAGGCAACAGCCCGATTTTTGCAGAGCCAGCGACCCGATGGCACTGCTTTCGTCATTGGTGAAAGCGGCCTAACCGAAGCCATTCACGAGGTCGGCTACGTGATCACCGACATGAATCCCGATTACGTGGTTTTGGGCGAAACCGATGCTTACAATTTTGGCGCGTTGACCCATGCTGTGCGAATGGTGGCAGCAGGCAGCAGGTTCATCGCCACCAATCCCGACACCTCCGGGCCAGCCGAAGGTGGTATTGTGCCCGGTTGCGGGGCTACCGCCGCCTTAATCGAAAAGGCAACAGGCCGAGCGCCCTTTTTTGTGGGTAAGCCCAACCCCTACATGATGCGCTCGGCATTGAACTATCTGGATGTCCATTCCGAAGATACCGTCATGATTGGAGACAATATGCAAACCGATATCATTGGTGGCATCGAAAGTGGCATGGAAACGGTGCTTGTACTCAGCGGTGTCGCCACCAGGGAAGAAATCGACCTCTATCCCTACCGTCCTACTCACGTCGTCGATTCGGTGGCAAGCCTGGAACTGTAGAAAGGCTCAATTCTGTCTCTGATCTACCGTTTTACAGAGCCATGTTTGTATTGGCTTCCCACTCCGGCAGGTTTGCCGCGAGGAAGCGATCAACAGTGTCACGGTTTGGGATGCCGCTACGACTCCCGGCTACGGTCGCTTTCAGTGCGGCAGCAGCAGATGCCACCCGGATGGCATCACCAATGCTCTCACCCCGGACGATGGACGCGGCATAGGCGCCGTGGAAGACATCACCGCAGCCGTTGGTATCCACCGTTTCAACCTGAAATGCTGGGAAATGCCGTACCGCACCGTTGCCTTCAGCATACCAGCAGCCACGAATGCCAGCCGTCACCACGCAACTGGCTCGCCGGGTTGAGGAGAGCGCACGGACCATATCCTCCGGATTGTCTGTTCCGGTCACATGCTGCGCGAAACCAATACCGACAACAACATGGTCCACCAGGCGCATCAAATCGACTAATTCGGGATGATTATCGGCCTCAAACGTTTCAAAATCGGCGATTACCGGTATGCCGCTGGCATGGGCCAGTTCGGCAGCCCGAAGCCCGGCTTCTGCCACAGTATGGTCAACGAATAACAGTCGGCAGTCAGAGATGAGTAGCTCTGTGACCTGCTCCGGCAGTGCGCCAATCACACCAGTCGCCGAATACAGGATCGTGCGTTGCTGTTTGGAAGGCACAACTATGATCGTTGAGTGGAAGGGGCGAGCCTCTTCCCGCTTTAGCACATTTGAGCAATCCACCCCCTCACGTTCAAGTTCTCGAATCGTGAAGTTTGAAAGCTCATCGTCGCCGAGGATGCCACAATAGGCTGTTCTGGCCCCCATTCGAGCTGCGGCAACCAGTGCTGTGCCTGCCAACCCGCCTCCGTCGCGTCGTTGTGCCAGCACGCGCATTTTCGTGTCTGGCTGAGGATAATCTTCGACATAAAGCAGGTCATCAACCGCAACCGCTCCGAATCCCAAAACGTCAAATCGGGGTGTCATAGTCCGGCTATTGCCATCGCTTCGGTGGCTGATTTGCCATCGTGTATGACAGCCTTGAAGGCGGTCACAGCCGCGGTGACTCGGTCAAAACCCCAGACGTTGCGCCCGATGGTGGCGCCGTAAGCGCCGCTCTGCATGACTTGTGTCATCATTTCCAGCGCCGCTTCCAGGGTCTCTGCGCGCGGACCACCTGCGGCAACGAGAGGCACAGGACAATCTGCGACGATCTGGGCGTGCGCAATTGCGTCCCCGCAGAAAGGCGCTTTGACGACATCCACACCGACCTCGACAGCGCAATGCACGGCCCAGGCAACCTCTTCGGGCGTGAAGATGATGGTGTTGGTAGCGGGGTCCAGAGGATAGACATGGCTGATCACTGGTAACTCGAAGCGCGCGGCATCCCGGACGCAGTCTGACACCATCCGCAGGTAGGCAGCTTCGGACTGGCCATGTACGAAGGCGACGATGGCGATGGCGTCAGCGCCCAGACGGATTGCATCTTCCGGTGTTGCGCCAAGCTCGAAGGCGGTTTCATCGGGCCGCACGAGGCTGCTCTGTATGATGAGCGGAACACGTCCGGCATGTTTGGGCCAGATCGATGCCGCCATGCCCTTGTGCATCGTAATCGCATCGGGCTTGCCCGCCACGATGTCGTCAATCGTCTGTTCGATAGAACGCAGACCAGGGGGTAGTCCCATGTTGTAGACCATGAAATGATCCACAGCGATCGAACAGAGTTTGGCGGAAGGGTCTGAGAACAGGCGGTTCATTCTCACCAGTTTACCAGTATTCATTGATTGCCTCCGTGATTGCGTTGGTGAAGGGTCTGCGGGTGGGATTATGTAGTCATTTAGATGGGTTCACAGCGTTTTCCGAGAAAGCATTTGTATTGTACCCGCAAAACGTACACGCCCTGAAAAAGACTGCCACCCAATCAACATATCTGCGTATAGGTTTACGAATGCCGGGCGCGCTGGCTAATCGAATAACCAACCCCACTTATTCTGCTGATCCAAGAGCTTTTGATCGTGAACCGTACTCTGTCTTTGTTTTCTGTCTATCCTCCAAACTGACCCCATCGAGCCACTTGATCTGCTAGCGATGCTGGCGCCAGAAGTAGAAGCTATGGTTGAATTCTGATTGATATGATCGGAACATTGCGGGGTCGACTCCCATCGCTCCCGCCAAGTTATGTCAACTCGATCGACACCCATCGGTCGAGTTTTCTTTTGGGGTTTATCTGCCACTTGTGGCTGAACATATACGGTTGTCGACAGTCAACAAACTTGGGATTGCTGCTGCCATGTGATGATTAAAGATGGGCTCTAGATGCAGGGGGCACGATAGGTATTCATCAAATATATCTCCGTGAAATGTTTTGGAATTCTGTAAACAGCATAGCAGAATCCCAAAGCCCTGTCATGACACAAAAGTACTAGGGATAGCGCAATAAGTCGGTCATTCTGGAAGGGAAACCGTGAGAAATCGAGGACATGGGTTGGGTTGAAATCGAAAAAGGGAGCGAAATCAGCATCGGCAGCGCGTGAGATGCGCAATAAGTCAGCCGATTTTGCGTTGGTCGCTGCCCATTTTGTCACCTGCGATCATCAGGCAGGCAGAAAAAACGGCGGTGAAGAGGCAGAAACCAGTAGAATGATGACCGCCAGGCGCGCTGACATAGCCTCGCCGCATGAGAGAAGTAAGGGCAGTGGTATGCGCTTGTGGGACAGAGGCTGACGACAGTGGCAGCCCCTGTCCCCCGCTTCAGGTGGGAGCGAGGGTGGCCTCGGTGACGAAACGGGCGAGGTTGAGGGCGTTGGTGAGGATATCGCCCAGCAGGTCAGCCTTGGCGCTGTTTTCCAAACCGTACCAGGGAGAGCGATGCAAGCCACGGCGAGTCTGGCAGGCATTGCGACTCTCGGCGTAATTGCGACGTCCCATGCGAGCCTTCCAGGTTTTGGAACCGACCCGGAACTCCCGGGCCAGACGCAGGCTGCCGTCAGGCAGGGTGGCGCCCACCCAGAGGTTGAAGCCCAGGGATTTGTCTTCATCCCGGTACGGACAGGTTTGCGATGTTTGCGGCCAGTCCTCCACTATGACATCGGGCTGGTCCTGACGCAGACAGCGCTGGCGACACACCCACTTGCTGGCGCGGCGCTGATAGTCATGACCGTTACGGCTGAGTCGATAGCCGCAGGCACAGAGGGGCACGCCCTCGTCATCATAGCCCCGTCGCAGACAGGTGAAAGGATTCTGATCTTGCTCATGCTGACGCAGGTCGATCAGGCGCAGGGCCTGCAGGTCCTCGTAAACATAATTCAGAATATCTGACATCCCTTCACCAGCATCCGCCAAAACCTCACCGATACGCAGAAAGGGGAAGCGTCGTCGCAGCGCCTCAAAACCAGGCAGGGTCTGCAGGTTGTCGTTGCGATTGGCGGGCACATAGGGACCGGATAGACACCCAATAGCTTCGCAGGCGGTCATCGATCACCTGGAAACCCTTGGCCTTGTAGCCGAAGTGATGTTTGCCCGTGGGTTTGTGCTTCTTGTCCTTGTCCTGCGATTTGTGGGGACCAGGCTGGTTGCTGCCTGAGTAATAAACGTAGCGCGCTTCAGGATCCTTGGCGGTGACATAGCGGCAGTGTTGGGCGCAGGCTTCGTCCTCACAATCACAGCCTCGTTTGCCTTTGGCCTGGGCGGCACAGTTGCGCTGCCCAGGGGGCAACCAGCACTCGACTCGTTGATAGCGACAGCGCTGGCGTGAACGGGCACTCACCAACTGGCTGTCCAGACTGATGCTCACACCCCGGTCCGGCGGGTCCTGAGGCCAGGTGCTGTGCTGAGGAATGATGCCCATTGCCATCAGACCCAGCACCAGACTGTCCGCACACTGCGTCCACACCGCCACGGGTGTGTTGGGCAGCGCCATGCGCCAGGTGGAGGCAGCAGGGCACATCATCCTCTGCAAAACCAAGACGAAGCCGGTAATCCACTCCTCGCTGCGAACGCAATGCGCTTGTCAACTGCGACCAACTCCATTGCTGGTAGCGGGCCAGGAGGATGCCCAGGCCCAGGCTGACCGGGTCGAAGGCAGGAGGACCTTTCGCTCCTCTGAAACGCTGGCCCAAAAGGGGCCGCCAGGCGCTGAAGTCAAACAGACGCAAGAGCAAATCGAAGGGATCCAGATGCTGGAAGTCCGCCTCGGTTTGTAAATCATCAGGGGGTAGCCACTGGTAGTGACTGCGGCAGTGTCTTCCTGGCCAGGACGGTGTTTCCTCGGGTGTCACCACCGGAATGGGTAGCACTGTGGCGATATGCTCCCAGTGGAACAGATGGCGGATATCCTCGGCCAGTTGCCGGCAGCGGGCGGCGGCATGACCGTTGTCTGCCTCGGGGTTGGCCAACCCTTGCAGGCCCAAAAAGGGGCTGTGCGGCTGTTGAGCTTGGGACCACCGCAGTCCCGCCTCTGCCCCTAGCCAGCTCGTGACCATGACCCTCTCCTCCTCCGACTGAGCCAGACTTGATTCAGTTGTCGTAGCTGCCGGTAGCGCTGCCGGTCCAAATGTATCCCGATTTCGGCCCCGCCAACACCTGCAAACGCAGATGCACCAGGGCGTCATTGCGTAGTTCGCGGATGCGCTCACGGCTCACCCCCTGCTGGCGACCGATGGCGGCCAGGCTCAGGGCTGGGGCAGGACCAAAACCGTAGGCTTGTACAATCACTCTCTGCAAACGCAGTGGCAGGCGTTCCACCAATGCCGCCACCTGGCGTTGGTGTTCCTTTTCCTCCCATAGTGTCTCTGCTCCAGGCGTCTGCATTTCCTCACAACCTATCGCCAGATCCCGACACCGTTCTTCCTCTCGCACCACCCGCCATATCCGCCGTTCCATCACCACCACCGCATAGCTGCTGAACGCTGTCCCTCGTTCCACATCGTAACCCAGTATCGCCTGCCACAATGCCATCCGCCCTTCCTGTTCCAAATCATCCCAGGCCACACACCGACGCCACTGACGGCTCACCGTCCAGTCCCACCAGCTTGTCGTGCGCACACAGCAGCTCCTCCAGGCAGTGGCTGCACCCTTGTTGGGCATGCAAGTACTTGGCTGGACAGACCCGCTCCGCACAGCTATGATTGTGCATGAGATACCTCCTTGAGTGTTTGGTTGTTTAGTTTTGGTAACCCTATTAAACCATGCTCTGCAAGAGGTATCTTTTTTTTGCGCGACGAGCCCCCTCCCTCGCCTCCTCAACTCCTTGGGTTGGTTTTTTGCCCCGGACTTATTGCGCTATCCCTACTATCTTCCATAGTCACTTTTGCCTATCTATTGTTCCTCATCACTCTGAAAACCGATGGAACTTTACGGAACCAATCGCTCCCGCTTCGAGGCGGCTTGTGGCTATATGCCAAAACTCTTTGGCTGATCGGCGGTCTGCCGCCGCCATCGACAGGTTTCTGCTTCCATTCGCGGCGCACCAGCTCTCGGTGCCAGCCAATCACAGTCTCTGGCTTGAAAATGCGAATCACCCTCCCCAGTTGGTCGGTTGTGAGGCGGCTTCGCTTCTTGAACGCCGCCGTCAATACAGCCAACGACCATTTCTCTTCCTTGCTAGGTCTAATCACCTGATTGTGCTTGCGCTTCATCACATCCAATTGCTGGCGCAAAACCAGGATCTCAAGGTCTTTTTCATCGGTTGATAGACGTGAGAGGCGAAGTAGCTCAAGCAGCGTCGTGTACAACTGCGCCAAGATGGTCCAGAGCATGCCTTCATCCTTGAATAGAGTTTGCTACATGAAGGCTGGATTATACCGCCAACCAGGCCAGTTCAGCACTTTTTCAGGCGTAAAATGGGGTCAGCTTAGGTTTTTACACGGTACGAGGGTAATCTTACTGGTGATTTTTCACAGCAATGTGCAACTTTCTACGTTACTTCACTGCCAAAGTCGTGTGGTAACTCGAAAAAGCAGATTCTCCTATCCTGTGCGCACTCATTTCCTGGGGATTTCCGTATCTGAATCGGATGCTTTTGAAAGCGCTTGACTCGTAAAAGTGGCGTCGGTATAATCTGAGGAAAATGTAGAGAATTGTCTGAATCTGACTGCGCTACAGGAAAAGCGCAAGGATGTGAGCCATGCGAGTCCCAACAGGACGTTTTGTTCATTCATTCGTGGTAACGATGGTCTTCATCTGGGTGGCTTTGGTGTTTGTGGATGCCACATTTAACTTAACCCAGGCGGCGTCCTGGCCGTCAGATGACGAACCAGATTCGGAGATAGCGCTCAGTGAGGTCAGTACCGGCCCGACCATATGGGTGTTAGATGATATTGAGTACAAGAAAATTGAAGATGTCGCCGGTGATCGTACAGAAACAACTGGCACACTCGCGCCCGGTACCCGTACCATTCGCAATGACTCCGAGTGGCTCGTGGATTATTGGGTGCCTGTCTATATCCATCATGAAGCTTCATTCTTATACCCCCCTTATCTCATCAGCGGCCAACCCGAAATTTTCAGATTGTCGGCCAAGGCAGATATCGTTAACCCAGAGTTGGTTTCGCCGTACGAATACTGGATACACTATGCTGCAAATACAACCACTCCCTATTATTACAATGGTGCGGTTTCGTGCCCGCATGGCGTAGACATGCGCAGGCATTACCCCGGTGATGGCGATGTCCCCAGCCCCTGGAATGCATATAGTTGGTGCTCCTACGATGCAGATGTTGAACTGTGGCCGGAGTTAGCCGCAGCAGGCGGTGACGAATTCAAGCACGCTTTTTCCGGGCGCACTGGCTGGTTCGGATCAATTTACGATCCGACGTATGCCTACTACGAATTCTACATTCCCCTCACTTACCGCCGCTGCACCGACCTGAATGCCTGCCCCGTGGAGGCGCGCACGCAGGTACTCAGTGAAGGCGATGGCTGGACACTGAACGACGACCAGCCGCTTACACCGGGCGAAGGGAAGGAGATCGGTGATGGTGATACCCTTACCTACCAATGCACTGCCGATGGTGAGCTGTCGGCCAGCGACCGTCCGTGGTGCCCGCCTAAACCGGTGAAGATCAGCGCCGAATGTGCTAAAGAACGGCAGCTGGCATACGATACAGCCATGCTCTTTGTCGAACCAATAGCCAGTAAGAATCTTGTTCGTGAAATATGCGCGGGATCGAAAGACCCAATGCGCTGCTGGGATGTTGTGGATACGCACATACTGCACGTTAGATTGTTAGTCGGGCTTCGTGCAGTTGAGCTAGTGAAGTGTCCGATTGTACTTACTGATCTGCCTTCCTCCGCCGCATCTCAGTTTGAAACTGATTCTCCCAAAACTCATCTGAACCATCAGAGCGGATTGCTGAACTATACTGTCGAACATCCTGATCTTGAACTAACCGTCGAGACGGAACAGGCATCTGTCATCGCCGATGGCCCTGGCATCTTTGTGGTCGGTCACATTACGGAAACCAATGAGACGTTTGTGAATGCCATCGAGAATGCTGTCGATATCGTGCCCAAAAATGCGCAACAGCCGCCCTTTGCACTTGAACCCGACCATCTTGCCATCATCGATCCGGAGTCAGTTGAGGTGGTTGAGATTATCTACGACGTTTATCTGCCAGCTGTTATCAAGTAAACGAACGCAATTCGGTGATATTCAATTAGGCCGATTCCAAACGCCCGTGGTGGCTACTTCGCACATCCGTTCTGATTTGGGCACTTAACTCGGTTGATGAGCAGGCATCCAACTGCTATACTCCCGCTTTCACACCTCCACAACGGGAGCAACAGCAACATGTTTTCATTCCCCATCAAACTCGGTCGTCGATTATTCGATGCCGTTCAAGATCATATCAAACGCTGGCTCAAACCCAACACCCATTCCCTGGCGATTGGCACAGCCAGCGACTTGACTCGCAGCAAGGCCGACCTCATCGCCGAGAACGCCCTCCTGCGTCAGCAACTCATCATCCTCCAACGCCAGAGCAAACGTCCGCAACTCAATAACTTCGATCGCATCAAACTCCTGCTGCTTGCTCGAGCCACACCCTTCTGGAAACAAGCGCTGCTCATTGTCCAACCCGATACGATTCTGCGTTGGCATCGTGAACTCTTCCGCATCATCTGGCGACGAAAGTCCAAACCCAAGTCACAATCACCGAGAATCCCTGCTGAGACCATTGCACTTATTCGGCAAATGGCTGCGGACAACCTGACCTGGGGTGCGGAACGCATTCGGGGCGAACTTCTGAAACTGGGTATCCAAGTCAGCAAACGCACGGTCCAGAAGT
Organism: uncultured Chloroflexia bacterium; assembly: GCA_963700615.1. Lineage (GTDB taxonomy): Bacteria > Chloroflexota > Anaerolineae > J102 > J102 > DUEF01. The sequence continues at coordinate 152,075 of CAVOYG010000013.1, forward strand.
ATATGGGGCGCAAAGATAAGCTAGGCCCTTCAGGTCAGACCTGGGCCACTTTTTTGAGAAATCATGCCCCTCAGATATGGGCTTGTGATTTCACCCAGGTCACCGACATCATGTTCCGCTCCCTTTTCATCTTTGTGATCATCGAACATGCCAGCCGCCGTATCGTGCATGTTGCCGTCACCTCTAACCCAAGCGATGCCTGGGTGGCGCAGCAACTGCGGGAATCCACTCCGTGGGGCGAGGGTCCCAAGTATTTGATACGTGACAATGACAGCAAATTCGGACAGCATTTCTCGGCAGTGGCAGCAGGGACGGGTATCAAAGAAATCCGCACGCCGTACCAGGCGCCAAATGCGAATGCTATTTGCGAGCGCTTTTTTGGCAGCCTGCGCCGAGAGTGTCTGGACCATATCCTCATCCTCAACGAGCGTCACCTGCAGGAAGTCACGGGGGAGTATTTGCACTACTACCATCAAGCGCGACCCCACCAAGGCTTGGACCAGTGTATACCCATACCGTCTGGAGAGGAGCGGCCACAGACAGGAAAGGTCGTGGCTTTTCCCGTGCTGGGAGGGCTACACCACGACTACCGCCGCGCAGCCTGAGCGCTGAACCGGAAGGGTAGGCGATATGGCCACCACTGCGCCAGGGGTTTAGGCAGCAAGTTTCATCGCGTCCTCGCGCTGTAGTCGCGCCCCATGTGTATGGTCAACGGGTGTACTTCGCCGTTCTAATCCTAGAACCGGTCGTTGTTTTGGCCTCGTAATGGCACCAACGGTACCGTTCGACTCCAGCGACTTGACCCTGTTCTCTCCTCTATCAAGCCGCCGCGTCCCCTAGAAGCGAACGGATGTGCGAAGTAGCCATCACGGGTTCACGCCTTCTTCGGGCAAATGGGCTGAGCTCCAAACACTGCCACACTTGCCCGACATCCTCAATATGGAAATTTTAACTAGGCGGACCATCCACACTGCCGTCACTGGCTCGAGGATCTGCATCGTTTTGAGGAACCCTGGACACACGTGCTGCAATGCGATGTGCGTGTTTCTTGGCGAGTGTATTGGCGAAAACAACAATGATGCTAATGCCCACCAAGATGTAAACCGATGTGAAGAGCTTGCCGACCGTCGTGACCGGAGCAAGATCACCGTACCCCACAGTCGACAGAGTGATCACCGAGAAATAGAAGGCATCTATCAATGTCCATCCCTCAACCAAAGTATAGAACGACGTCCCGATCAAAAGGAGCAAGAGTACCCATATGAGGATTCCCCGCGTTTTAGCATCGCGCAGAATTTCGCCAATATCATGGAAGAAACCAAACATGAGTGTTAGAACGCCTAATAAAGTTGCCATGATTTGCCTCCTTTCAGAAAATTAGTTGACTAGGCATTGGGTACTGCAGTAGTGGTGAAATCGGCGTCGCCTTCTGCGATTTCGTAGATCAATTGATCAGTCGTCCCACTATGACCAATGATTAGCTCAAAGGCGAAACCCACCAATCGGAGCCCTCCCACAACAAAGAGGGCGGCGGCGAGGAATACCAATCCCACAATGGGAATCACCACTAGGAAACGTGTGTTGGCGACGAATTTGAGTAGACTTTGCATCATGTTTTTTCCTCCGCGGACTATCTGCTTTGGGCCGTTGGTAATAGATCTGAGGCCACAATGTTAATTTGGATCAGACTCCCGTTTCGGCAACAATCTGGCCCTTCTTAACAGCAGTAGTTAAGGCCTGGTAATCGCGCTCAGTCTGATCGGCGTAGCTGACCGCAAACTGGCGAATGGCCTCATCAAACACAGAGCCACTGCCCAGATAGCCACTAATCGCCGCTGCATTCCCGCCCGCCCGCGCATGAGCGCGAGCCAAACAGACACCACAAATACCAAGATACGCCTCCAACCCCTGTTTCTTCAAGCTGGTCACATCAAACGACCCCTTCATATCTTTCAACTGCCGCCAGTAATACTGCGTACCTGAGGGGGATTCATTCCAGCCAAGAAAAATGTCAGAGGCTGCCTGCATAAGGCGTTGGCCGATGACAACCCGCTCCGCTTGGCTGGCGTACTCCCTTTTGGGCAAATAGGCGGCTAGAGCTGATGGGCCTGCCTCCTTTTGCTGCATAATGAGCGCATCGTGGTTGGCATCCCCTTCAAGCAGGGCGATGGTACAGCGGGTACCCACGCTGCCAACACCGCCAACGCGTATGGCTGCATCGGTAATGCGAAAACGCGAGAGAAGCAGACGCCTCTCCTCCGGCAGGCTGCTCACATATTCCTGCCAGAATTTTATTAAATCCTTTGCCGAGATCTGCCCCTTCTGCTCGTCGCTGAGCAAATCCGACAGACGCATGAGTAATGGCGGATCATTAACAATCTGTCTCTTACCATCAACGATTTCAGTGAGTTTTTCCAACGTCCGCTCACGGGTGTGAGATCGGGCTTTTTGCATCGTTTTGTGGGCGCGTTTCGCGCCTTTATGGGCATACCTATCGAAGACTTTCAGAACGTTATCGGCGTCAACGTGGAAGTACCAAATGTCCAGCAAGGCAACCTGGGCTAAGCGGGCCATTGATTCGCGATAGGATTTAGCCACGAGGGCTGCCAATTCTTGACACTTCTTTTCGCTATAGCCATTCACGCGGCCAGCAACCACGGCACTCGCCGCCAGCCGCTTGAGGTCCCATTCCCAAGGCCCGGGATAGGTTTCGTCGAAATCATTGATGTCAAAAACTAGTTTGCGTTCCGGCGTGGCAAAAACCCCGAAATTTGAGAGGTGTGCATCGCCGCACAGCACGACATCCAGGCCTGTCACCGGAGTGTTCGCCAGATCGGAAGCCATCACCACAGCCGAACCGCGCAGAAAGGCAAACGGAGACGCAAGCATCCGGCCGTACTTGATGGGCAATAAATGCTGCAATCGGCCCCTATCCTGTTCCTGGAGCAAACTGATCGGGTTCGGCCGGGCGGGCGCGGGCGTCCAGTTCCCATGGCTGCTGCGTGGCACTACTTTACGCAGACTTTTGCCAAACACAGTCCGTTCCTCAACGGGCAACCTTTTATCTTCTGCTGTCTGCCCAGGTATTTCTTGCGCTTTGTCATCCGGTTTCTGTTTAGGCGTTTTCATTTTTTGTCACCCCTTCATTTATTTAGGAGGCAGGGAGTTGGTCGGCGGCCGCTTCATAGACATTGCCATAGATGTGATCTTCGCCGAGCTTGTCAATAACACCATCTCGTCTCAGTACCGCCATCACCTGAACTTTTACCCGCGTCAAGTGTAGTTTGATGTTGTAATTGTTCGCCAACTCGACCAGTTCATCAACCTTAGCAGAACCCTGTGAGTCAATGAAGTTAATGCCCTCAAAGTCAATTACCACCGTCTGTAGCGGTGGGTCTGCCTGCAATGCCAGCTCACGGATGCGGTCTTCGAGCGCGTCCGCACTGGCGAAGAAGAGGCCGGAATCGAAGCGCAGTACCAGTAATCCGGGATAAGTCTCGCTGTCGGGATACTCCTCTATGCTCCTGAACACCTGTGTATTTGGCTTACGGCCCAGTTCGGGCATGTGTGGCTCGGCCGAGACGTAGATCAACCAGCCGATCGACAAGACAATGCCAATGATCACTCCCGCCAATACGCCAGCGCTCAAAACACCGAAGATGGCGGCAATGGCGATCCAGAAGTCTATCCGCGCCACGTGACGTAGACGGCGCATCTCTTTCACGTCCATCATGCCAAACACAACGGCATCAATGATGATCGCCGCCAGTACTGCCTTGGGCAGGAATGAAAACAACGGCGCCAATAGTATCAAAGTCAGGATGATTAGTACGCCAGTGGTCAGCGAGGCGATGGGTGTCTTGGCTCCCGCGGAATCATTCAGCGAACTGGCCGATAAACTTGTAGAGACGGGAACGCCCTGCACCAATCCTGATCCCACATTGGCCATACCCTGGGCCACCGATTCCTGGTTGATGTCAACACGATATTTGTGACGAGACGCAAACTCACGTGCATCGCCGGCGCTTTGGGAGAAGCCAATCAACAGTAAGCCTACAGCCGCTGCGCCGATGGTGGCGATATTTTCAATGATGAATTGCAGACTAGGCAAAGCCAGCGACGGCAGGCCGCGCGGCACCTCGCCCACTAACGCGATGCCCAGTTCACCCAAATTGAAAATGACTGAGGCCAGCAGTCCGAGAATGACCAGCACGAGCGCTCCGGGCATCTTAGGGATGGTAAAGCGCAGGCCTAAAATTATGGCCAGGGAAATAACACCCAATACCAGCGTCGCCAGATCCATTTCCGGCAGGCTTTGCAACCAACTGAACAGCTTTTGCCAGGCGTTGGCGCCTTCGACTGAGGTGCCAGTGAGTTTGGAAAGCTCTCCGATTACGACTTCAATTGCCGACCCAAAGAGGAAGCCGGTGATCACCGCTTTGGACAGGAATTGAGAAATCCAGCCCATGCGGAACACGGCTAACAACAAGAAAAGGATGCCGGTGACAAAAGTGATCGCCGCCACCAGAGCCACAGCCTCATCGCTGCTCGCAGCCACGCCGGCGGCAACGACGGCACCAGCGGCAACGGCGGCTAATGCCGAACTCGGACCGGTGGCAATCTGCCTGCAGGTGCCAAAAATGGCGTAAATAATTGCGCCGGCGGCAGCGGCGTATAGGCCATTTTGGATGGGCACTTGGGCAATACCAGCATAGCCAAGTGATTTGGGTATGACCAGCGCCGCCACCGTCAGACCGGCGATTAAATCTAGGCGCAGCCATGTCCGCTTATATTTGGGTGCCCATTGCACAATCGGCAGGACGCGCGCAATCCCGCCATTACCTGGTTGATTGTTTGCTTGTACATCACTCATGGTAGTTCTCTCAGCATCTGGGCAACTGCACTAGAAGAAAGCACTCCAACTACTCAATGGCCTGGTCGTAAATATCACCGGCAATTGCCTCAAGGTGGTTTGTGTAAATTGAATTCTGTAAAATTGGTCGGAAGGTAGGCCATTGAGTATCCTGAAGAATCATCACACTCATCAGGAGAAACGCAATGACCTACCAACAAAATTGTACCTTACCAAACGATTTAGTGGAACAAATCATGATGCAGGGATTGGAGGCTGTGCCGGAGTGGTTGGCGAAATTCGGCAAGGCGCCTTTTTTTGTTTTTGGAGTCAAACCGCCGGTATTCAACAAACAATTTAAGATTTTTTCTTCAGCTGGTCCAGGCCCATTTCAAGGGCATACAAGGCGGCCTGAGTACGGTTCTCTAGCTGTAATTTACTGAGGATACTTTTAATATGGGAGCGAACCGTTGTTTTCTCGATGTTTAACGTCTCAGCAAGTTTTTGATCAGAGTGCCCCTGGACCAGGCCACGCAGCACGTCGAGTTCACGCCCTGTCAGTGCTGACACGGGAGATGATGGGAAGGCATCAGGCTGACGCAGATTTTGCAGTAAAACTTGCGTTGCGTCTGGTGATACGGAGAGACTGCCCATCGCTACCCCCCGAATGGCGTGGAATAACTCCTGGGCTGACGAGTTTTTTAATAAATAGCCCAACGCGCCGGCTTTCAGAGCGGCGGTGAGCTTAGAGTCTTCATCGTAGCTGGTCAAGACCAAAATGCGGGCCTGGGGACTTTCCTCCATAATCTCCACAATGGCTTCCAGACCGCTTTTGACCGGCATGTTCAAGTCCATCAAAATAACATCTGGCTGGAGAAGACGGGCTTTTTCAACCGCCTCTGCGCCGTCCGCTGCCTCGCCTGCCACTTCCATTCCGTTGTAGGGAATGAGCAGGGCACATAGTCCTTCACGAACCACCATATGATCATCTACCACCAGTACCCGAATCAAATCTGTCATAATCGTTTACCTCTTTCGCTAAATAAGCCTGCCCATCTATCAGCTTTCATCCGGTACATCGGCGACATTCACTGTGATGGCTATCGTTGTGCCCGCGCCAGGAGCAGACTTAATGGTCAGGCAGCCGTCCAATTGCTCCAGGCGTTCCTGGATATTTTGCAGCCCCATGCCAACTTTAACCCGATCCGGGTCAAAGCCCCGTCCGTTATCAGCAATCGTGAGGGCAACGGTTGGTGCGGCCATCACCAATTGCATGGTAACCCGGCTGGCCTCGGCGTGCTTAAGGCTGTTGTTCAGTGTTTCAATGGCTATCCAGTACACTTCCTCGGCTATGTTGGTCGGCAGATCAAAACTCCCTGCAACCTGATAATCAACTTCAATACCCAACCGACGTTCAACCGAATCAAAACGCAGTTGCAGAACCTCGGTCAGGCTTTTTTCAGTGAGAAGCGGCGGGCGCAACTGGTACAACAGCAGCCGCATCTCTTTGAGTGCCGTTTGAGAAATGGCTTCAACTCGATTAAGATTGTTGGCCAGCTGTTCGGTATCGCCCATTTCTGCGGCCTGGCGCACGGCGTGGGCAAACAGATTGATGCTGTAGAGCGATTGGGTAATTGAGTCGTGCAGATCACGGGCCAAACGGTGTCGCTCACCGACCACCGCATTTTCTTGAATTTGATCGCGCAACCGATGATTTTCGATGACAATCCCCAGTTGCTCGGCCAGGGCCACCAACAGGGAAACCTCATCCACGGAAAACGGTTTTGGGGTAAGGCGATAATAACTGAACATCCCCAATATCCGCTCTCCGGCCCGCAATTGCACTCCTATATAGGCCCATAAGTTATCAATTTGCAACAACACCGGCAGGAATGCGGCTTTGTCCGACTCCAGGGCCAAAAGCGGTTCTTGCCGCTGCAATAGCCAGTCGGATAAGGGTGCTTCCAGTGGCATCGTCTGAAGCTGTTCCAGTTGGGCCAAGGTCAGGCCGCGCTGGGTCAATAAATTGAGCGTGGTGTAGTCATCATCTAGTAAGTGCAAGACCAAGGCCTGGCAGTGGCTAGACTCCATAATCCGGTCAACGGCCACATCAACCACCTGGGACAGGGTGCGCGCTTCGCTCGCCAGCATGGTCAAGTCTAAAAAGGCGCTTAGCTGGTCGGTGCGCTCGGCCACCAGCTCCTCCAGCTGGTCGCGGTGTTGACGCAGTTCCATCTCTAACTTTTTACGGTTGGTAATATCTTGAAAAGCGGCAATGGCGTATTGCAGTTGCCCTTGCTTATCAAAGATAGGACTGGCCCACACTTCCAATTGAGCCCCCTGTTCTGCCCTTCGAATTTCCATATCATCAACGGTGGCGGCTTCCCCTTGCAAAGCCCGCATCACCGGCATACGTTCACGTGGATAGGGCTGCTCACTACCGGCCACATAGGGAGATGTACGGGTAATATCCTCGTCCAGTGTTAGACCTGATCCATCCGGTGAAGCGGGAATATTTGACAGGTTTAATAATCGGCGGGCCTGTTGATTGATAAAGTTCAGGTTGGCGGCGGTGTTGTATACAGCCACCCCAACGGGCATGGCCTCCAGGAACTGGTCCAGACGATGTTCGCTGTCTTGCAAGGCGCGGTTGGCCTGTTCGGTCTCTGTTTTGAGCAGGTTGATCCGGTCGGCCAGGGCCAGCGAGAGCAACAGCATCAGCAGCACCATCCCTATCTGCAGTCTGTATGGATCGAACAGATTGTGGGATAGCAGACCGAAATTGACCAAAAAATTAATGACCAAGGTTCCCAAGAAAAGCAACCAGGCCAGCAGAAAATAACGCGCCGGACGATAGCCACGCCACCAGGCTAAATAGCCGGCAGCAACGGTGATCAGGGTTATCACTAAAACCGTGAGATTGAGTAGTCTGTTGGACTCCCAAAAAAACCTGAGGATCAGGACAAAAAGCGCAGTGGCCAGCAACGCCAGCATAATGGTGTGCAGCCTTGGGGTTTGTGTTTTTGTATCCAAAAAATCCATGGCAAACAAAAGCAGACTGATAGCTGCTACCACTACTGCTATTTCCAGGCCATACCAGTCAGGCCATGCCGTCCACAGATATTGGTGAACCAATCCACGACTAAAAGCAAGGGCGAAGCCAAAACTGGCAATGAACAGGGTCAGGTAAAGGTAGCTGCGGTCACGTAAAGAAGCGAAGAGAAACAAACTGTACCCCGTCATCACCATTATTGCCCCATAAAACAGCCCCAGTATCAGCCCGTCAGTTTGGACATAGTGGACAAAGGCATCCAATGACCACAGGGTTAAGGGCAATCTAACCGGTGAGGCGCTTTGTACACGTAAATACACGGTTTGAGCCTGGTCAGGAGGCAGGCTCAAGTGAAACACGCCATAGCGGTAGGGTACATCTTGCACAGTAGAGGGGCGGAAGCGCCCGGCTTGTTGCCGGGTAAAGCCAGTTCCGTCCGGCACTGGGGTATACAGGTCAACATACCCCAGTCGCGCTTCTTCCACGCCAAGCCGCCAGGTAGTGGCCGAGGCGGCCTGGTTGCGTGCCCGAAAGCGAGCCCAAACAGCACCGGAAAAGTAACCAAAATCAGGAATGTCGACCTGACTGGGAGTAAATTGGTCATTGTAGGCGGGCGAGGCAACATCTTCGATGGTCAGTTGGCCGGTGGGGTCTTCCAGCAGTTCAAGATGCAACCCCAACGGATATTTATCCTGCGAGTTAGTCAGAACGACCGATGCCGGTTTGGGGGTATCGCCACTTTGAGCCAATGCTATGAACGGCCGGGCTATGGCGCACAGAACCAGAATTATGATGAGGTAATACCGGGGATGATTCATTTATTTCAAAGCAACCATCTGCTATATGCTAGAGAATGTTGTCGCCAAAAATCTGATACAGAGGGCCAGACTTTTTTACATTATATCTTGTTTCAGAAAAACCTCAATTGATCGGATGTACCTCAAATTTGATAAATTAACTCGTTAACAATTTTTGTTTCAACAAAATGAGGAGACGCTCTCAACAAAATGGAGAGATAATTGTCGGCAAAAATCATTATTAAAGAGGATGTAGCGGCGACAGAAATCTGTTAAGCTGATATTACTTGGCAACTGCTAAAAGGATTTGCTTGGAAATCGCAGACGCAGACACATTAAACAGCATAGAAGCAGCCTTTTGGCGAAGAATAACCACAAACAGCAACCGGGAATGCATCCGGTTATCGTACCGGTCTCACCCGTTCAAGTTGTTGGAATCCAATCCTTCTCTTCACCCCTCTTAAAGGAGTACATCTCATGGCAGATTCAAAAGACAGTTCCGCAGTATACAACATCCTCGCTTTCACCTTCGACGGCCAAAAAGGGGCCGATCAAGCTGTCAAACAGCTCAAATCATCGGGGGATCTCGATGGCTACAAGATCCTGGCCGAGTGCGTCGTCGAGCAAGATGCCAAAGGCAAAGTCCACTTTCACGAAACAGGTCGTGGCGGCGTCGGTACGGCCGTGGGCATGGTAGCGGGCGGCCTCCTGGGCCTCATTGGCGGGCCGGTTGGATTGCTGGCGTGGACCGTGGCCGGCGGCGTCATCGGTGGCGTGGCCGGCAAGTATCTGGGTCGCCCCATTTCCAAGGGCGATGCGAAAGAGATCGGCGCTGCGCTTAGCCCCGATAGTTCGGCCGTGCTCCTGCTGCTTGAAGACACCGAGAGCGAAGGTGTTATCAAGAGCATGCAGGGATACAGCGCCAATGTCGTGTCGCTGACCGTTGGTGACGAACTCTCTGGTCAGATTGCCTCCTACGTGGCTGGGGCTGCCAGCGATGATCAGGGCAATGTCGTTGCCGGTGAGGGCGCTGTCGCCGCCGATGCTGAAGGCGATGTGGCGGCGGGCGGCGTTGTGGCGGCGGCTGATGCTGCTGGTGATGTAGCCGTTGCCGGCGGAGCTGGCGCCGTAGTGGCGGATGCCTAGACGCAGGTGACAAACACGCTCTAATACTTGAGGCGTCAACTCATTGATTCCACCAGCCAGGCCTGCCAAGTTCCCGCACTGTCAGGCCTGGTTGTGCATTATCGAGGCGAAGCGGCGTTCAACGCTGATTCGGCGCAAGGCAGGAAGACGGTCATCACTGTCCGACGACCTCCGGATGACATGAAAACTGATCAGGAAAAGAGTTCAAGATGACTGACTCCATCGTTATCGCCCAGGCATTGGCAGATGCCGGCTATCTGAGTGACGCAGACCTGGATGCAGCGGCCGAAATCCTGGCCGATGCGCTGATCGACGACGCGTTTGTGGCGGGCGTTGGGGACAAGGCCATCGTTGACGAAGCGGAATCGGTTCAGTGATGAACAGCCAGGCCGATAGTGCCAAAATTCAAACCATTATTGCCGCCCGCCCCGGCGTTAGCTGTGGGGTACTGCAAGCCATCCTGGGCGCCCTCCCCCGAATTGAAGTCATAGGTACAGTCGGTGGCGGGTTGTCAGCGTTGAACCTGGTCTGTATAACTTCGCCGGCTTTGTTGATTATTGACTCCGGGTTGCCGGGAGATGAAATGGTGGCGCTGTTGTCAAAAATAACGCAAGAGCAGCCGCAGATTCGCTGCCTGGTGCTGGCCGAAACCACCCGGCAGCAGGCAGCGTTTCTGGCCCTGGGCGCTGACGCGGTTGTACTACGCCGCGACCCGACCGACCGACTGGTGGAGGAGATCAACCATCTTGGGCTGTGGTAGACAACAAAAAATGACGAGGTGTTGAGCGCAGCACCGGCTTATGATAGCCCGCCAAAGTGAGAACTTTCTGCCATAATCAATACAAAAAGGAAATTTATCAATGACAACATCATCAGAAACAACAAAAGAAACAGGACGCACACCCTCAATGTTCGCCTCTCTGCTGGTGTTAGGGGTGATGGTGGGCCTCATCTTGCTATCGGTGGTCTTTTTTGGCAGCGAGGTGGCGGAAGGCCCCCTGCAAGTGAGCATGACGCTGTCAACGCTCTTTGCTCTGACTGTGGCGCTTTATTACGGATTTCGTGGCTCGGTGATCTCTGACGCCATCAGAAGCAGTGTGAATGGCACCTTGGGGACTATTTTTGTGCTTCTGGCTATTGGGGCCATCATTGGTACGTTGTATCTGGCCGGTACGGTGGCCGCCTTTATTTATTACGGGGTAGAGCTTCTTAACCCGCGCTTTTACTATGTAACGGTCTTTATTATCGCCTCTGTTTTGAGCATGTTACTGGGTAGTTCTCTAACCACCGTGGGGGCTGTTGGCGTGCCATTTGTGGGGCTGGCTGCTATCATGGGGGTGTCACCCGCTATTGCCGCCGGCGCGGCCATTTCGGGGGCAATCCTGGGAGATAAAACAGCCAAGATTTCGGACACAGCCCTTCTTACCGTAGCCACTGTGGGCGGGGTCAAAATTGATGAACATGCACGGATGGTTATACGCACAGCCATCCCCACGGTTATTATCAGCGCGCTCATCTTTCTTGTGTTGGGTTTGATGGGTAGCACAACAGCCGGCCCCATTGACCCCACTGAAGTACAGGATACCGTCTCGCAGTATTTCAATGTTTCTCTGCTGGCTTTTGTGCCGGTGATCCTGATTTTCGTGCTATCTATGTTTCGTTTTTCCAGCTTTATGTGCCTGATGCTGCCGGCCATCGCGGCGGTCATTTTGGCCGGGTTTACCCAGCATGACCTTATTGTTTCGCTGGCCGGCGATCCCAATTTAAGCTATTTTGAGGCGGTTCTCAAAGTTGGGATTGATACGTTAGCCAACGGCTTTCACCTTAACAGTGGCAATGCCAGTTTAGATTCCCTGTTTAACGGAGGCGGTACAGCCGGTATGTTGACCACGATGTGGCTGATTTTGGTAGCCGCCAGCTTTGGCGCGGTGGCCGATTATACCGGTATGCTCCGGCGTATCATTGCGCCGGTAATTAACTGGACAAGAGGGCCGGCAACACTAATTCTTACAACCATGCTGACCTCTATCGGCTTAAATACAGTCGCGGCCGACCCATACGTGAGTATTGTGGTGACGTCGCGTATGTTCCGGGATGAGTATATGAAAGCGCGTCTCAAACCGGTCACCCTGTCAACGGCCATTGCCGATTCCGGGACGATGGTTTCGGGCATTATTCCGTGGAATGTGAACGGGGCGCTTTTTGCCGGGGCGCTGGGAATAGGCACACTGGTTTACGCGCCGTATGTATTTATGGCTTACCTGACACCGCTGGTATCGGTGGTGATTGGCTTTCTCTATTTCCGCAAAGACCACTTACCCGATGATGATGACGCAACAGCCATTTACGGTGAAGAACCCGACCAACTACCCACGTCGGCACAATTGGCGTAGATATAGAAACAAGGAGTATCAACATGAGTACTGAAGACACAAAATCAACAACGAAATCCAACCCATACGCAACGAAAGATAATCCATACGCAACGAAAGATAATCCACTTGCGACGCAATATAATCCATACGCAACTGGAACGGATTATTCCAAAATACCACAGCGCTTACACAAATACCCTGCTTCTGATAGAGCGAAGAAGATCGTACATGATTCCATAACCATAGACACACTCTTTTCCGGTACTTGGCCAGAGCAATGGTCAACCCCTGAAGGCCCTGAGTTTCATGACCAAATGGACCGCTGTATTGCTGTCGGAGTTAAAGTAATGGGCGTATGCCCCTCAGCTGATTCATTAAATCCAGCCGCTTCAGTATCGTTGAAGGCTTTACAGTTCTATCTCAAGAAGATCAACGAACGCCCTGATAAATATAAGATTGTCCGCACGACCAAGGATATTGATGATGCGATAAAGGAAAAGAAGTTGGGGTTATACTTTACCCATCAGGGTACAGGACATTTTGAAGGTGATGTCGATAATGTCGCAATTTGGCGTCAACTCGGTTATGGATACTGTTTGTTGGCTTACAACCAGCGCAATCCTGTGGGTGACGGATGTTTTGTGAAAGAGAACGGACGGCTTACTGCTTATGGAAAGACAGTGATTGATGCCTACAACCGTTACGGCATGATCGTGGATGTCAGTCATACCGGTGAACGTACAGCACTGGATGCCATTGAGCGTAGTAGTCAGCCAGTCATGTCAACCCACTCGGTCGCCATGGCAATCGCAAAATATCAACGTAGTTTAGAGGATTCGGTTATTAAGGCGATTGCCCAGAGTGGCGGCGTGTGTTCCATCAACTCGGTTGGTGCTTTTGTTGATACGTCCAATCCGGATATTGTGACAACGGATATGCTTTTCCGCCATATCGATTATATGGTTAATCTCGTTGGGATCGACCATGTCGGTTACGGTTCTGATTTTATCCCGGATGTCACCTTTACTTCTGACGGTATGCAAACATCATTTGGTCAGGCAATTTTCCCGGATGGTGGCTATAGCTTCAAAGCAGGCGAAAAAGGATTCCCAACACCCGCTTCCTATCAGATCCTCCCCGCTCTGGTGGATAAGTTGCTGGAGAATGGATATTCCGAAGAAGATTGTGTCAAATTTATAGGTGGTAATAACTACCGTGTAATGAGTCAGGTCTGGAAATAGGCTTCTGATCTCATCACATTGCCGCTTCCCAACGAAAAGTCGGGTGCACTCAAATTCGATAAACCCAATTATTCAAAGGAGAAAACCCATGAAACAACACAACACAACACAACCAGTACTTGCTGAGGAAAGTATTTCTCAGAAGATTGAAAAAATTACGCAAGGGCTGGTTGGCCGCCTTGGTGTGGCCGCACAGGAACTTAGTTCAGGGCTGAATGTCAGCATAAATGGCGATGAAACCTTTGCGATGGCGAGTGCTTATAAAGTAGCGATCGCCGCGAAAGTGATGGATCTCGTGGACAAAGGAGAACTCAGTCTCGACCAAATGGTCGACGTCCCGTATGACATGTATGACGCCGGCGAAGTTGCGATTGCCGAGAGATTCCCCTACCCCGGGGTCCAGTTCTCGTTAGCGAACTTGATATATCCAATGATCACAGAGAGTGACAACACGGCGACCGACGTCTGTATGGGGCTGGCAGGCGGGCCAGCAGCCGTGACCGAGAACCTACGCAGGCTAGGGATTAAAGATTTCAGGGTCGATCGGACTGTCCGCGAGATTCTCATGGATTTCTACAGCTTGCCATCGGTCACCCCGGAAGCTGTCGTTGAGGCTATCGGCAAGAACCCGGCACTGGTGGCGGCCCAGGTTGATCCCAATCCGGACTTCGAGGCGGATCCCCGCGACCACACAACGCCCAATGCGTATCTGAAACTCCTACTTGCCATCGACGGTGGCACGGCGATGAGCGCGGAAAGCCGCGAGTTCCTGCTAGGCGTCATGTCGCGCACGCGCACCGGCGCTGGCCGACTCAAGGGAATGTTGCCGAAGGGAACGCCCGTAGCGCACAAGACCGGAACCGTAGGCGGAGTTGCCAACGACGTTGGCTATATCACGCTCCCTGACGGTCGACGATTTGCTATCGCCGTGTTCACAAACAGCAGTGAGACGCCCGCTTCGGACAGAGAACGGGCTATTGCGGAAGTTGCCAGAGCTTTATATGACTTTTATTATTTCCAGTCATAAGGCAAATAAGCTTTGTCATACCTAACACCTTAGAAACAAGGAGATTATGCAATGAGTACCAAAGATAAAGAAAGCATGGAAGTTGACAGCCCGATGGCGAAGTGGAAAAACCCACAACCGGTGGAGTTCATTCAGAAAGCACTCAAAGAGTACAGCTTTCCGAATTGGCAATCGGGAAATGAAGACTCCATTTACTACAACATGAACTTCACCGAGATATTCAAGTGTTCTTATGTTGCACCCGCAGAAGAGCCTTCAGAACTGGAGCGCGCACTTGATCCTTCATTGATGGATCTGACCTTTACGGCTCATGATGGAACGACCACGCCGCCCCTCAAGGAATACCTGGTTGGCAAACGGCAGGTTCAGGCGATGATGATGGCTCATAAAGGGAAGGTGGTTTTCGAAACGTATCCAGGTATGAAGCCTAACGGTCTCCATGTGTGGATGTCGGCCTCCAAAACAACGGTTGGCCTGTTAATATCCATGCTGGCCGATGAAGGCAAAATTGATCTTGATAAGCCAATGCCGACCTATGTGCCGGAACTCCGCGGAACCCATTGGGAACAGGCTACCGTGAGAAACGTCATGAATATGTCCTCTGGTCTTAATATCGAGGAGACCATAGCGAACCTGTTGAACCCGGACTCCTGGATTGCACATTGGTTCACGGCGGCCTTTGAAGGAAAGGGAAGTTGGCGCGAGATGTCCAAGAACGCGCAACCCTTGCCAAACGAAAAGGCTGGTGACCATTTCCGCTATTCAGGAGCCAATACCCAGACGCTGGTTCTGGCGACCGAATACGTCAGCGGAAAGCGTTGGCAGGACTTCTGGAACGAACGGGTCTGGTCGAAAATTGGCGCGAAAAACCCGTTAATTACCGGATTGACTCCTGATGGCGTTGCCATCGCCGCCGGCATGCACAACACCACACCAGAAGATATGCTGCGCTATGCTCTTATTTACACACCCAGTTGGCATGTGGTGGCACAGGAGCAAATCGTTTCCGATCGACTTCTGAAAAGCATCCAGACACTTGGAAATCCAGATGCGTATCGTGACTCCACGGAGGAGCAATACGGTACTGACTGGTTCGGTGAGAAACCTTTGACCAATACCGCACAATGGGATCATATGTTCTCCGACGGAGCCATGTTCAAGCACGGCAACATGGGGCAGGGGATTTACGTGGATCCTGCTCGAGATTTCTGTGGCATGTACTTTGGACTGGCGCCTAACCAAGACAGTATCTCGGGAATTGATCATTCGCCCGGATACCTGCGGACAGCCGCCAAGCGACTGGCTGGCAAGTAATTGCATGATACTCTTTGCAATTCCAGTCATTTGTTCAACCAGTTTTGAATACACCTCCAATGAATAACCCCATTCTTTGCGTGCAGAACCGCATCTTATTGCGCGCAGATGAAACAGCACGGTAACTGTTCACCTCATGTGCCATTGCGAAGGGCGGCAGCCCTGAAGCAATCTCCTCGTACGGTCTGGGGGGATTGCTTCAGCCCATTAGGGCTTCGCAATGACAAAACGAAGGTCACAAGGTGAACGGTTACACAGCACGGAGCAACAAATGAAATATATTCACCGAATAGGCCTGTTATTTATCGTTTTTTCTGCATTGCTGACGGGTTGTTCCACCCAGTACGAAAAATCTTACCAGTTCACCTCTGCCTTTCAGGAGGATCAAGAAGGCTGGGTTGCAGGCTTTGCCGATTTACCTGCCGATCATGATCCGGCCCAATTTATGCTGGATTCTGGTTGGGGCAGCCTTCCTTCTGGTTTAGAAGGGAATGCTCTATTCCTGAGTGGAAACAATCATAGTGATGATCTCTTCATGTTCATCCAAAAACAGTTCACCGGATTAAAGCCAGAGACCACGTATCAGGTGCAATTTGACGTGGAACTGGCCAGTAATTCACCAGCCGGCATGATGGGCATTGGCGGTTCACCTGGTGAAAGTGTGTATATCAAGGCGGGCGCAGTCTCCCATGAACCTGAGGTTGTTTCCGATTCGATTGATTGGCTGCGGATGGATATTGATAAGGGCAACCAAGCCAGCGAAGGGGAAGATATGATCAATCTGGGTACGTTTTCGAATCCTAATATCGATCCAGAAACACAAACGGGCGATGAATACGCGCTCATGCGTTTGGATAATCAGTATGTTCCATTTCAGGTAACCAGTGATCAAGAGGGGAATATCTGGGTGATTGTTGGCAGTGACTCCGGTTTTGAGGGAGCAACAGCCGTTTACTACAATTCGATCAACATCACCCTCACCGAGGAGAATCAATAGACACACACAATAATACGAGGAGAAAGAAACCTAGCAGGGTCAGAATATTCTGACCCTGCTAAGTTTATTTTTGTGGGGATGGTTAACATCTTTCACCAATGACAGTTTCAGGATACCAACTATGAGTAAGTTGAAGGAATTCTTCGAGCCAAAAGAAACAGAGCAGCAGCCCAAACCCGAAGAAACCGAGAGTGATGAGGAGTTTAAGCAGACGTGCCGATTTGTGGCGCAGATGGTCGTTCAGGCCCATCGTTATGGCGCCTCCTACGTACGTCTGCGAAGAATTTCTTTGCTGAATTGCCACGCCTGTTTGGAGTTTAGGGGCGAGATGCTGGCGGCGGCGCCATTTGCATTTTTTGAGTTCCGACAGTCCGCCAATGCCGAGCCATATCGCTTAACTTATCGTCTTTCTGAGACATCGTTTAATCTGACAAAATTATCCAACTTAGGGGCGTTAGTGAGCGACCTTGAGGCGGGCAACATTTCCGTTGATCAGGGAGTGGCCCGCCTCAAGCAGATTGATTCCCTCCCGGTCCCCTACAAAAACTCAACCGTAGCGTTGGCCTACAGTTTGTGCGGTGCAGGGTTCGCTGTATTGCTGTCTGCAGTATGGTTTGATATTTTTCTTGCGGCTCTATTAAGTTTGGTTGTGTTTGCTATCATCTTGTACGCCGGTCGCTCACAGTGGTTGGCTAACCGGATCAACTTTACCACTGCCTTTGTGGCATCAATATTGGCCAATCTTATGGCCCTCCTGTTCTTGGGCAGTAATCCGTTCACGGTGGCCCTTTGCGCCGTCATTGTGTTGATTCCCGGTTTAGCCCTCACCCTGGGCGTGGCTGAGCTGGCTTCCAAAAGCATTATCTCGGGGATGAGCCGTCTGGTGGACGGTGTCTCTATCACGCTGGTTCTGGTGATTGGCAGCGCTTTGGGTTCGTCTATTGTAAACACGCTTTGGACCGTACCCGCGCCGGCACCCCAACCGGATTATTCACTGGGGCTTATTTTTCTTTCTGTTATCTTATTGATGCTGGGCCTGAGCCTCATTTTTCAAGTTCGCCGGCAAGACCTGGGGTGGGTGGTTCTTGCCGGTGTCATTGCCTATGCCGGGGTTTTGCTGGGCGGGCAGTTTGGCGATTGGCAGGGTTCGTTTATTGGGGCGTTGGGGCTTGGTCTGTACACCGGTCTGCTCAGCCTTAGACGTCATATTCCCAGCTCCGTGGTCATGCTGCCGGGTATTATGATCCTGGTTCCCGGTGTGGCCGCCTATTTTGGAGTAAACACCCTGCAAACCACCAGTATCTATAGCGCCCTGCCGGCGGTCTGGGGCGTGATGGTTCAGATCGTGGCCATTTTGGGCGGTCTATATGTAGCTGCTTCCATTATGCCCCGAAAAGCCAACGCTCTTTAGTCATTTATGATGAAACATACCTTGGTTTTTGCAAATGTTTGCCGCCGCCTTAATCATTGCGGCTGCCTTGCTTGTCGACAACACCATTATTTGGCCAAAAATTACACTTTAGCCGCAAAAAAAAACCAGGAGATTTTACGGTGATACGCAACCTGTTTGATCGTCGTTATGCCAAAAAGGATATTATAGCCGGCCTAACGTTAGCGATTGAGAGCGTTCCGGATGGGATGGCCGTAGGTGCACTAGGGGCAATTAACCCCATCAACGGCGTTTATGCCTATATGGTTGGCGGGCTGTCAGGCGCATTTTTCACCAGTTCGATATCCCTGAGCATCCAGGCAACCAGCGCGATGGCCTTGATTGTGGCCACAATACCGGAAGTTGCGCTTGGACAACCCCACGCCAAAGATGCCCTGCTCTTGCTGGCCGTGCTAACCGGGCTGTTCATGTTAGTTTTTGGTTTGCTGGGCTGGGGTGGGGTGTTGCGGTTCATTCCCAATTCTGTTATGTCGGCTTTCACCCATGCAGTTGGATTCTCGATTGTTTTGGGCCAGTTAAGCAACCTAACAGGGTACAGCGCCCAGGGGCCAAACAAGCCAATGCAAACCATCGATTTATTGCAACATATCGATCAAGTGAATGTGGCTGCGCTGATTACCGGCGGGATAACGATGGTATTAATGATTGTGCTGCAAAGAACCCGGTTGAAAACATTCAGTATTTTGGTTGCCATGTTTGTAGCTTCAGCAGTACCTTTAATGTTGGGTTGGAATACCGTTGCCCAGGTTCAAGACATTGCCCAAATTCCGGGACAACTTCCACGCCCCTACATCCCCGAATTGTCAACCCTGCCGATTTTGGTACCGGTGCTGGTTGTGCCCGCCCTGGCCCTGGCAATTGTAGGGTTGGTGCAGGGTGCTGCGGTTAGCCACCAATTTCCTAACCCGGATGGCAGTAAACCGGATGCATCAGGCGATTTTAAAGGCCAGGGGATAGCCAATATTATCACCGGTTTTTTTCAGGGGATGCCGGTGGGCGGGTCTTTCTCGGCCACGGCCATTTTGGTCAGTGGGGGCGCTCGCACCCGCTTTGCCAACATTGTGGCCGGCCTGGGCATTGCTGGGGTACTGCTGTTGTTACGCGATGTCATTGGTCTCCTATCCATGCCCGCCCTGGCCGGCTTTCTGATCGTCCTGGGGGTTGGCGTTATAAATCCTCAGGAACTCCAGGCAACCTGGAAGGTTGGCGGGCTGAGCCGGTGGGGAATGGTTGTGTTGATTCTGGTAGCGCTGTTTGTATCGTTGCAATCGGCGGTATTTGTGGGCGTCTTTCTGTCGGTTCTGTTGTACATCATCCGGCAGTCCAACGATGTCACCTTAAAAACGTCTGTGTATAAGAACGGCCAACTGGTGTATGAACACGATGTTGAGCCTGAACTGGCTTCCCATACAATTGTTACCTTACAGTATTACGGCTCGCTGTTTTTTGCCTCGGCGCAGAACTTTGAGGCGCAACTCCCTCACCTCACCGCAGATACAAGCAAGGCCGTGGTTATTTTGAATTTACGGGGGCAACAACACCTCGACTCCACTTCGCTGGATATGTTAACCGAGTACGCGCAGAAATTACAGCACCATAACTGCCGGCTGATACTGGCCGGTGTAGGGGCTTCTGTCCAGGAAACGTTGGAGAAAACGAACAAGTTGGCTATCATCGGCAGCGATAACGTTTTTGCCGTGAGTGAGCATTACCATGAATCAGTATTGAAAGCTTGCGCTGAAGCGGAAGAATGGATCAACAAGTAGGGATGAGGAAAAAGATAATTCCGAATGGTTCCGGTTTGCGAGGCACGTTGAATGGTGGATGACGCCTTAATAAATACTGGACTCTGGCGTTTTTGAGTTGAATGAGAGTTACTGAACTTTATCAACGTCATGATTTTGTCCTTGTGTACCGCACTGGCGCAAGACCAGCTCCCAAACCAGTGTTCACTGGATTGGGAGCACAGTCATCAATTGCGGGTGAAAGAAGGTGGTCAGCTGGCGGTGCCTGGTTCAAGTTGGCAAATGAATCGCTCAAATACAGGCGTGATATCCTGCCAATGGAGCGCATCTTTACAAGCAGCCTCAAGCACATGGTGGGCATGTTCTTGTCGATGAGAGCGGATGACATCTGCAATCGTTTTGAAGTTTTCCTCTGGAGGCGCATGATTGAGACACCACTGCAAGAAGGTGTAGGCCAGGAAGACTAGGGAAAACTATTACTCCGCCAATTCGTATGTCTGTACACAAAAATCACCCAAGCCCTAGAGTTGCTTGACGTTGTGTAAGTTGTCAATAGTGCAAAACCCCTGGCATACAATTTGTAACGCTAGCGACAGCCAAAAGAACGCTGTTACTTAGCAAAGCATCCTGGATGATTCGGCGAATTCGGTCTTGCAGAAATGAGACGATGTGTTACATTTTATGTAATGTAATGTGACTTGGAACAAACTCAACAACTTGTATGCACGCTCGTGAGCGATCCCCGTCGCTTCCGCCAAGTTTTGTCAACCCGATCGACACCCATCGGTCGAGTTTTCTTTTGGGATTTAGCTGCCACTTGTGACTGAAACTATACGGTTGTCGACAGTCATCAATCTTGGGGTTGCTGCTACCGTGAGATTATGCGAGATAGGTTCTAGATCTAGGGAGCTCGACAGGTATTCATCAAATATATTTCCGTGAAGTGTTTTGGATTTCTCCACCCAGCATAGCAGAATTCCAAAGCCTTGTCATGACACAAAAGTACTATCTTCTATGGTTATTTTGACTATCCTTCCACCCCCGCCGCTCCTATGAAACGATGGGCTTTACATGTTTTTGGGCCTGAAACTAGGGTGTTTGACATCGAGATGATCTACAAAAATGGGGAGGTCGCTCACGCGACCGTTATGTCAATAGCAGTCTGGTACAGGACTCGGCAATGGAGGATGATTGAGCTGTACACTAGCTAAAGGGCCAGTTCGACACGTTTTCGGGCGCAAAATGACGTCAGGCAAGGTATTTACACCATACGGGGAGAATTATTCCCGGCGTTTAGGGCGACGCCTGGCACTACCAATTTGACAAGAAAACAACTTAAAGGTAGTATGATTTTGTTGTAAGAGGTAGTGTGGTCTTACCACGTTTTGAGAAAATACTGATGAGCGAAGACTTCTACCACAAATTCCCACGAGAGCGATTGTACGAGCAGATTGCCCAGCACGTAGAGGAACTTGTCAGTGCTGGCAAGCTTCAGCGTGGTGACAAGTTGCCTCCAGAACGTGAATTGGCGGAGAGACTGGGGGTAGCACGCGGGGTTGTCAGAGAGGCTGTGACGCTGCTTGCGGCCAGGGGTTTGGTAACTGTCAAACCAGGCCGCGGCACTTTCATCGCCGAGATCAGTTCTGACTCAATTGTCGATCATCTTGACCGCTATTTTCGGCTGGGAGATCAATCTCATAATGATCTGAACGAACTCAGAAGAATCCTGGAAGTCGAGATCGCATTTCTGGCCGCACAGAGGGCAAACACTGAAAATTTGGCGGAGATGAAGCAGGCCATCCAAGCGATGGATGATAATATCGCAGTGCCGGAGAGCTATATTGATGCCGATATGGCGTTTCACTTAGCAATAGCACAGGCGGCACAGAATGCGATGTTTCCACTCCTAACAGAAGTGCTGGCTGATTTGCTCAGAGAATCCAGGCTGATGATCTTTGAGGTGCCCGGAGCACCAGAAAGGGGCCAGTCCTGGCATCGAAAAATCTACGAAGCTGTTGAAAAACAGGATGCAGTGGCAGCACGAGAGGCCATGCGGCAACACATGCAACAAGTAACTGAGGATGCAGAGGCTGGTGGTTATTCGCAAGATCCAACTTCTTGATTGCTGTTAAGGAGGGTACGACCTTGACCATTTTTGTCGAAAACTTGTCTATCGATGGAACTGCCATCGTCCGTTTGGAAAACAATTTCCTACGGGTGGATGTGGCGCCCAATGTGGGCGGCAGAATCGTCAAAATCCTGGAGAAATCGTCAGACCATCAGTTTCTGTGGCACAACGAAAAATTGAAGCTGGGTAGATTGGAAATAGGCACTGAGTATGATCCGAATTTCTACGGCGGGATTGATGAACTGATACCAAACGATATTCCAGAGACTCTCAATGGCCTCGAATGCCCCGATCACGGAGAATTGTGGACGATGGCCCTCGATTACAAAATCGATGGTGAAGCGCTGGTATTGACCGCTACGCTTCCCATTACAGGGCTGCGTTACGAAAAACGTGTGACCTTGCGTTCCAACGGCCCCTACATTGATCTCGATTACCACATCGAGAACCCTACCGGCCAGCGGCGCGAGTTTTTGTGGAAACTGCACGCGGCGCTGAGAATTGAACCGGGAGATCGCATCATATGCCCGGCGAGCGCTGCCAAAGTGCCCGATCTTGAATATTCGCGCTGGGAAAGTGAGGAACCCTTTGCCTGGCCAGAGATAGAAGGACAGCGAGCAGATATCATCCCAGAACGCGATGGCACGATGGATTTCCTGTATCTTTACGACCTTGAAACGGGTCAAATAGCTTGGGAAAGCTCAAGCAAGGGCGTCACCTTTGTCTATAACTTCGATAAGGACGTTATGCCCTATGCCTGGCTGTTTGCCTCATTTGGTGGATTTGATGATCACTACATGGCCATTTTAGAGCCATGCACTACGATGCCCATAACGGTCAATGAAGCCGCCAAGTTGGACCAATGCTCACTGCTAGAGGCGGGAGAAGCATTAGATACCCGAGTTTCCATCTATGCAGGACCAATTCAGAATAGCGAAAGGAAGTGACTATGGAAAAGAGAAAAAAGGTCTTGATCGCTGGTGCATCTTCCGGCATTGGCGAAGCCACTGCGGTTCGTTTTGCCAACGAAGGATGGGACGTGTGTATCAACGCCCGCCGTGAAATAAAACTGATAGAAATCAGAGCTGGATTACTGCCTGGTAATCATCTGATCTGCCCAGGCGATGCCGCTGAACCGGCTACGGCAGGAATCATCAGCGATGCAATCCAAAAAAATTGGGGGGGCAAATTAGATGTGTTGGTTAATAGCGTTGGCGTTTGGATGATAGATAATGCTATTACGGCTTCGCTGGAGGAATGGCGTAAACCGTTCGACCTACTGGTGAATGCTGCTGTTAACCTGACTCGAGTGGCTGTGCCGCTGATGTCTAGTGGTGGCAGGGTCATCCACATCACTTCAATTCATGGAGAAGCGACGGAAAACGGTGCGAGCAGTTATAGTATGGCCAAAGCAGCATTGAATCAATATTGTCGATCTCTGGCCATCGAATTGGCCCCGCAAGGAATCCTTGTCAATGCGATTGCCCCCGGGTTTATCGACACCCCAATGAGCATCGTCGACGGGGTTAGCGAGCTCGAATCTGACTGGTTTAAACAGAATTATGTTGAAGGCCATCACCTACCATTGAAACGAGCCGGACAACCGGAAGAAATTGCGGGCGTCGCCTGGTTCTTGGCGGGTCCAGACGCTACTTATCTGACCGGACAAGTGCTCACCGTGGACGGTGGCCTTACGATAACTTTCTAAACAAACAGCATATTGAAAACATGAATTTCATTGCACAGACGACGATGAAGAAGTAGGATTTACCGCCTACTCTCAATTGCAGCCCTCTATTCCTCAACCGCTCACTCTCAGATCATTCAAGGAGAATCAGATGAAAAAGCAACACTGGACGATGATCATCGTGTTGGTGATCCTAAGTATTGTTGTCGCCGCATGTGTCAGCACGCCACCCCCCGCCCAACCAGCGGCCACCGCTGTGCCGGTAGCTGAGGAACCGTCAGCCGAGGAACCATCAGCTGAGCCTGCCGAGCTTGGTTATGTGGTGGTGGGGCGAACAGGAGGCGCCAGGTGCGCAGGAATGGCTGGACGAAACTGTTGATCTCTACCAAAAGGAAAACCCCAACATTTCCATCGAGACTGTGTTGCAATCTACAGACAGTCTCATTCCGGCATTTCAATCGGCAATGGCAGCCGAAGAAGGGCCGGACATTCAGTACTTCTGGGGCGGAGTATGGACGTTGGAGTTTGCCTGGGATGGTGGCGTAGCCCCAATTGACGATCTGATCCCGGAAGAAGAACTTGCGCATTATGTAAATAACTTCGAGCGCACCTACGACGGAAAAATCTGGGGTGTACCCTGGTATATGTCCGGAAACCCGTTCGTATTCAATCGATCGCTATTCGATAAGGCTGGGTTAGACCCAGACACCCCCCCAAAGACGTGGGACGAATTGATAGATGCCTGCGGCAAGCTGAATGACATTGGCGTGACACCAATTTCCGGCGGGGTGAAAGACGGCTGGTTCGGAGGTTGGTTGTACTCGATTCTGTCCCGCCAGACTCATGACAGTGAAAAGGAGTATATGGCTGCAGCTGTTGGTGACGCCAAGTTTACCGACCCTGAGTTTGTCGAATACTGGGTTCGCCTGGCGGAGTTGAGAGATGCAGGCTGTTGGAATGCGGACATTAACTCCCTTGACTACCAGCAAGGTATGGACCAGTTTGTGCAGGGAGAGGCTGCCATGATATTCGGCAACGACACCTTCCTGGCTGGTTGGGCTGAAAGCATGGGCGGCTGGGACGACATCGGCCTGATGATGGTGCCAACCTATGGCAGCGGAAAAATGGCCGATCAGTACGTAACAACTGCTCAGGGTCTGGGTATCACTTCATGGTCGGAACATAAGCAAGAGGCAGCGGACTTCCTCATGTTTATGCATACGCCTGATCGTCTTAAGGCATGGTTTGAATATACAGGTGTGATCCCGGCAGATGACAGGCTGGACCCGGCTGTAATCAAACAACCGCAACTCCAACAAGTTTTTGAGTGGGACACCACCATAGCTGGGCCGAATATGGAGAACTTCATACCAAGTATGTTCGACGAACAGGCGGCTTTCGCAGGAGCGCAGCTTCTCTTCGCAGGTGACATGACGCCGGAGGAACTGGCGGCAATGTCACAGGAAGTGATCGAAAAATGGCGCGACCAGAATCCTGACGCTGTTGAAAACTTCAAGATTTGGGCGCAGTAAGCCCACATTAAAGTCGAGGGGAGGGAAGCGGTTCCCTCCCCTGCGGCTTGTTGGAGAGATCGAGAGGCGTTTTGTTCGGACACAGAAGAGCGCAAACAGTCAGGAGATTTCAATCTGAAGCCACAGAAAATACGTGTGACCCGTCCTAAAACTGTTCCCCATACGCTGCCTGACGTCCTCACTTCACAGCAAAGGTCTGGTAACCGATTGTGAAATACAAGAAGTACGAACCCTGGCTTTATCTATCACCGGCATTATTGGCACTGACCTTTGTGTTTGTCCTTCCCGTGGCGCGTCTTATTGTTTTGAGCGTGCAGCGCAAGTCTCACGGTGATATGATATTTGTGGGACTGGCCAACTATACATCGCTATTCAAAGACAATGTTTTCCTGGAGGCTGTTGGCAATAATCTCTACCTGCTAATCAGTGTGCCTATTATGGTGGGCGTCGCCTTGCTTCTAGCGATATTTCTGTTCGAGGGGATTCGGGCATGGCGATTCTATCAGTTCACCCTCTTTCTACCATTCTTGCTGCCCATTGTCGTTGTAGGACTTGTTTTCTCTTATATTTTTCAACTTAGCGGTGTGTTAAACGAATTCTTGGCAGCCATTGGATTGGGGCGATTTGCATTGGACTGGCTCGGCAGTACGAAACTGGCTCTGCCAACAGTGATGTTCGTAGTAATATGGAAAGAAGTTGGCCTGGGAGTCATACTTTTTCTTGCGCGCCTGATGTCGGTAGAGGAAGAGCTTTTTGATGCCGCCAAGATTGACGGAGCCAACTGGTGGGAAATGCAGTGGCATATCACCATACCACAATTATCCATGGCCATTGAGTTCTTCACGATTATATCTGTTATCACGATGCTCTCTTGGGTGTTCAATTACGTCTTTGTAATGACCGCCGGCGGACCTGGCAATTCGACAATGGTTACAGAGCTGTACGTCTACCTGCAGGGCTTCCGCTACAATCAGATGAACCTGGCTGCAGCCGCATCGATGTTGATTTTAGCTGTAACAATGGTAATCATCTTCATTCAATTTCGCTTGCGGGAAGGGCAGGCAGGGTGGGAGGAATTCTGATGCGCATCCCAGAGCAAATTCCCTCTTGGATCGGAAGAGGCACCCGACAGACAATCGTTATCTCGGCCACGTTGCTGTCTCTTTTCCCCATCTATTTCATGATAGTTTCGGCTTTCAAGAGCAAAGATGAGTATATGGCCAACAAGTGGGGGTTGCCTACGACCCTGAGTTTTGATAATTTCGCCACAGCTTTCTCCGGAGGGAAGTTTTTTATTCGTTTTGCGAACAGCATTATTCTTACGGTGGGAGCGGTGGGTATATCTTTGATCATTGCCTGCCTGGCCGCGTATGCTTTCGCACGCATGGATTTTCGATGGAAGCGTAGCTTATTCAACTTACTAATATCACTAATGATTGTTGCCCCAGTCGTGTTGATTGTGCCGTTGTTTGTCACGATGGTGCAATGGAACCTGGTGAACACTTACCAGGGGGTAATAGTTATCTACACTGGTTTGATGTTGCCCTTTTCAACCTATTTGATGACGAATTTCTTTCGTACCATCCCCAGGGAAATCGTCGATGCAGCCCTCATTGATGGCGCCTCGAATTTTGGCATCTTCTGGCGCATTTTTATGCCCCTTTCGGCCCCGGCAGTGATGACCCTGATAGTGGTCAATGCCTTATGGGTATGGAACGAATTGCTGATTGCTCTGGTGTTCCTGCAGAAAGACGAACTTAAAACCCTGATGGTGGGTATTGCCGCCCTGCGCTCACGAAACTACGTGGACATTCCGGCCACAATGGCTGGATTGCTGATTGCAACCATCCCTATCGTGATACTCTATCTGTTCAGTCAGAAATATTTTATCAGAGGTCTTGTTAGTGGTGCAGTAAAATGAAATTGTTGCACATGATCTCCTTCGATTAGCAAAAGGTCAGGTAATTGAGTAATGCCGATGTCTAGAAAGCGAGTCACGCCATGAAGAAAGGTTTAGTCGGGGGGGCGCTCAATGTTCTCTCTGAAACCGATCTCCACCGCGTTCATTCGGCCTCAGTTTCACTCCTTGAAAAACAAGGTGTCTTAAGCAAATCCGACTCGATTCTTAAAGTCTTCGAGAGAAGCGGTGCGAATGTCGATCTTGAGTCAGGTTTGGTCCGTCTGTCGCCCGATATGATTGACGCCGCCCTGGAAACTGCCCCCAAGTCGTATGTATTTTATGGGCGAGTGCCTGCGGAGGATATTCTGCTTGAGTCGGGCCGGGTATACTATGGTATGGGAGGAGGCTCTGAACCCTATTTTTGGGATTATGATCTTCGACGGCCACGAACGCCGACCAAGGCGGACATGGTGAATTGTACTCAGCTGGGTCAGGCTCTGCCGAACATCGACTTTGTAATGGCCTTGTGTTCAGCCAGAGATGTACCTGAAGAGCAGAGTTATTTTTACGAGTATGACGCTATCTTTCGAAACACCACAAAGCCGGTGATTTATGTCGCACCAGGGCGGCGACACGCCACCAGATTTCTGGAGATGGCGGCTGCAGCTTGCGGAGGTGAGACCGAATTACGTCGACGGCCATGCGTCGCTTTCTTTATAACGCCTGTTTCACCGTTACAAATTACTCCACTGGAGGAGTCGATTTTCGAGGCAGCCTCATTCGACATTCCTGTTCTGTTATGTCCGGGGCCAATGATGGGAGCGACAAGCCCCGCAACAGTTGCCGGTAACCTGGTCCAGACCAACGCCGAAGCACTGTTTGTACTGGTTTTGTCCCAACTTATCAAGCCGGGACACCCAATCATTTACTCACCTATGACGCCGGCGATGGATATGAAGACTGCCCAATGCACTTATGGCAGTACGGAACAAGCGTTGGGTAGAGTAGCTGTAGCTCAATTAGGTCGTTTCTATAATCTGCCGAGCTTTGGCACCGCAGCGAGTGAAGCCAAACTGCCGGATGCGGCGGCCGCATCCGAGGCGATGATGGGTATGCTGCTCAACGCACTATCCGGCATGACGATGACGCAAACATTGGGAACATTGTCCAGCGGGTTATATGGCGCCCAAGAAATGCTGTTGATCTGCCATGAGATGGTGCATATGATAAAACGATTTATGGGTGGAATCACCATTTCCGACGAGACGTTGGCCCTGGATGTGATTGAAGAAGTGGGTCCTGGAGGCCATTTCCTGGATCACGAACATACCCTCCGTATGTTCAGAGAGGAACTCCATTTCCCGATGTTATTTCAGCGCCAGTCTATCGAGCAATGGTTGGCAGCTGGCGCCAAACCGATCGTGGATGTAGCCCACGAGCGCGTCCAGGACATTCTGGCGGAGACTAGACCGATTTCCCTTCCCCCCGGCGCAGACGAAGCGTTAAGGCAAGTGCTGTGTGAGTCGATAAAGGAATCTGAAAGCATATGAACCTAAAACTAACTACCACTACATGGAGGTACATGCAATGAAAACAGGTGCAAAAGGCGGTTCTCTCAAAATTATATCAGATGATGATGTCCAGCGGATTCATAAGGGTGCGCTATCAATCCTGGAAGATACAGGTATTTATAGCGAGTCCGACCTATTTCTCGACATCTTTCAGAGGGGTGGGGCCAGGGTCGATCGTGATGCGCGGATCATCTATTTACAACCTGACATGGTCGAGGCAGCGATCAAATCTGCACCCAGATCATTTGTGCTTCACGGACGGAATGACCCAGACATGGACATGCTGCTCGAACCGGGGCGGGTCTATTACGGGATGGGCGGAACCTCTGAGCCTCTCTTTTGGGATTATGATCTGTGGCAGTCGCGGCAGCCCACCAAAGAGGATATGGTCCTGAACACTCGCGTTGGTCAGGCTCTGCCCAATATCGATTTTGTGCAGACCTTATGTATGTCAGGCGACAAGCCCACGAGTCAGACTTTTTACCATGACTTTGATGCCATCTTCCGGAACACCACGAAGCCCACCGTCATCAACATACTTGAGCGCCCCTTTACTGCCCGGTTACTGGAAATGACGGCAGCAGCCTCAGGCGGCGAGGATGCCTTGCGCCAGAAGCCCAGTGTGCTGGGCATCGTCACACCGATTACCCCTTTGAAAATCGCTATCATGAATGAGGGAATCATTGATACGGTACAAGCAGGAGTGCCCGTCCTGTACTCTCCAGGGCCTCTGATGGCCGCAACAGGCCCTTCTTCAGTAGCAGGCACCCTGGTCCTGACCACTGCTGAGGTCCTTTTTGGGGTTGTGCTGACCCAACTGATCAAACCTGGCGCTCCTGTGGTGCTGAAGCCTGATACGGATGTGTTTGACATGCAGACAATGCAGTGCACTTACGGCAGCCCGGAACAAAACTTGGGCAAAGTCGCGATGACCCAACTGGCTCACTTCTATGAAATCCCTATCTACAGTCTGGGGGGCGGCGTTGAGGCAAAGACACCAGATGCTGAGGCAGCCTCTGAGGCGATGATGAGTATGTTGCTGAACGGCCTGGCCGGAACGACGCTATCGCAAAGCCTGGGGACCTTATCGTGGGGATTGTATGGCTCCCGCGAAATGGCGGTCATTTGTGATGAATTGGTTAGCATGATCAAACGCGTTCTGGACGGGATAACGATTAACGACGACACCTTGGCCCTGGACGTAATCAGGGAAGTTGGACATGGCGGAAGTTACCTGACTCACGATCACACTTTGCGCCAGTTCAGACAAGAACTTTATTTCCCTGGTTTATTCCGACGCCAAACGATCGACCAATGGTTGCAGAGTGGCGGGAAAATGGGCCATGAGGTCGCTCACGACCGAGTTCAGCAAATACTGGCGGTTGCGAAACCGGTGGCGCTACCTCCCGGCGTTGATGCGGAGTTGGAACGTGCGCTGCACAAGGCCCTTGCCGAAACAGCATAAGACAACAAAGGCTAATCTGACTCACAAATAATAGAAGGATAGTATTTCTTAAAAGGAGATCGAAAAATGAGTAAACCAAATGAAGTGGCTGTACAACGTCGCTGGGACTGGGACTATCCAATTATTGCCCGCGCCGAAGGCATTTATCTGTGGGATACCGAGGGCAAACGCTACATCGATGGCTCCGGAGGTTCTTCAGTGGTGACTGCCATTGGCCATGGGGTGGAAGAGATCCCGGCAGCTATGGCCGAACAGGCCGAGAAATATACATTTTACCCGGCCCACGCCTTTTCAAATACACAATATCTGGATCTCGTCGACATACTGGCTGATCTGGCCCCTGGTGAATTGAGAAACAATTGCAAAATCTGGACAACCGTTACTGGCAGTGAGGCCACCGATGACGCAGCCCGGTTAGCCCGACAATATTGGGTTGTCAAAGGAAAGCTACAAAAGTCCATTATCATAGGCCGCTGGCAAGCTTTCCACGGCGATAATATTTTTGCTGTTAGCATGTCAGGCCTCTCGGCGCGGCGACGCACCTATACGCCCATGTTTCGCGACATGCCCAAAATTCCACCCGCCTTCTGCTATCGTTGCTCCTTTGAGCATACATACCCCGAATGTAAGCTACTGTGCGCTCGCGTCCTCGAAGACGCGATCTGCCAGGCAGGGCCGGAAAATGTGGCGGCATTCATCGCCGAACCAGTGGTAGGCTCTGCGTTGGCGGCCAGCCCTGCACCAGATGGCTATTTCCAGGTAATTCGCGAGATTTGTGATAAATATGATGTGTTATTTATTGTAGACGAGGTGATGACGGGACTGGGGCGCACCGGCAAGATGTGGGGCATCGAACATTGGGATGTAACCCCTGATATTATCGCCATGTCAAAAGCCATGACCAGTGGTAATTTCCCTGTGGCTGCCATCATGGCCCGGAACGAAATATGGGAGACGCTACGGACGGCTAACTCCCATTTTCGTGCCGGACATACGATGAACGCCAATGCGGTGGGGATGGCGGCTGCCATCGCCACAATCAAATACATCCAGGATCACAATCTGGTTGAAAACGCCAGAGTTGTGGGCGAATACTTCCTGGAACAATTGCAGAGTCTGTTAGGTTATCGTACCGTTGGCGATGTACGCGGCCTAGGGTTGATGGTCGGTTTTGAACTCGTCGCTGACAAAGAAACGAAAACGCCCTTCCCGGCAGAGAATGAGACATCTCGATTATTCTCGACCTTGACTTTTGAACGAGGGCTGGTGACATACCCATGCGCAGGTACGATACGCGGGATGGCGGGAGATACGATCCTGATGGCTCCACCGCTAATCACAACAAAAGAACAGATCGATGAGATCATGGCGATCTTGCATGCGTCTATGGTTGCCTTCGAAGCACAAGTTTCAGGGTAAATCCATGAAACTCTCCTTAACCATCCAGACTCCGGAAGTCCCTAAACCTATTCCGGTTTCTCTTCTGACCGGAACATTTGAAGAGAAATTGGCCAAAGCCGCTCACCTGGGCGCGGATGGGGTGGAACTCATGACCACTGACCCCTCCGAATTGGACGCTAACACCCTCCGGGCTAGCTTGCAGCAGCATAATCTCGAAGTGGCGGCTATCGGAAGTGGGGCGGTTGCGTTTGTTACCGGATTGACCCTGCTTCACGCAGACGCAACGAATGCGGCTCGAGCCGAGACCCGTCTGCGTCAGCTGATCGATTTTGCAGCTGCTGTGGAAAGCCCACTGCTGACGGTAGGTAGCTTTCGGGGCCGGCTGGCAGCCGTTGGGACAGGAGGGCGCGAATGCCTGATTTCGTTGCTAGGCGACGCTGCAGTCTACGCCGAATCGCGTGGTTTACGAATTGCAATAGAGCCGCTCAATCGCTACGAGACGGACGTAGTAGTCAACGTTGAGGAGGGATTGGCCTTTGTAGAGGAAGTAGGACACCCCGCCCTGGGTCTTCTACTCGACACATATCATGTCAACATCGAAGAAACTTCATGGACGGAGCCGTTCAAGCGCCTGATGGCCGCAGAGCGACTATGGCACGTGCATCTGGGTGATAACAATCGCTGGTATCCGGGATACGGGCTGATTGACTTCCCGGCCATAGTAGCAACCTTACGCCAAATTGGTTACAGTGGCTATTTGTCGGCTGAGTTATTGGCTAAACCGGATCCCGACACGGCGGCAGTTGAGACGCTGACCTACATGCGCTCGTTGCTGGAGGTCGACAGATGATTCAACTTGCCATCGACCATCTTGAAATTGAACGCAGAAAACAGTTGCGGCGAAACCTGTGGGACTATAAGGAGGTTGACCATATCCCCATCGTTTTTTGGCTGACACCTTCGTGTGGATATTCAACACGGGAACAATACGAAAGCACCGAAATCCAATTTGAGATAAACGTAGAAGCAATCAGGCGTTCACTTAGGGTGCTCCCAGACGACTACATTCCTTTTGCCTTTGTCACTCAGGGATATATGACCCTTGCCACGATGTTTGGGATGGAACCCTTCTGGGGCGATAACCCTGATCAAACACCCGGCACAAAGGGACACATCATCGATAACCTGGAACAAGTTTATAGTTTGCCTCGCCCGAACATGGATGCCGGTATTATGCCGGAGAATACCAGACGATTACGTTATCATGCTGAAAATCTGCCGCCTGATGTGTATATCACTGGAATCGACTGTGGCGGTCCTCTCAATACATGCAAAGACTTGCTTGATACCAACTTACTGTATACCGGTTTCTACGATAATCCCGTGGCGATGCACTATCTCTTGAGCCTGGTCACGGATGTTCAACTCGACGTTTATCATACTGTGGTAGGGGCGGTAGGCGATATCAATCGTATGACCTGTATTGATTTCAGTCCCACCTGGGCCCCGGAAAAGTACAAGGGCTTTGTTAGCGACGATATTTGCGCGACCATAAAGCCTGATATGTTCAGGGAATTCAGTCTCCCGTACAACAGCCGTCTCTATGAACCGTGGGGTAGCGGTCTAATGCACAACTGCGGACCTAATCCTTCCAAACACCTTTACCTCGATCATAATCCCAAATTAAAGGGCTTGAATTGCTCCTATCGGTTCAGTCATGCAGAGTTCTCGGAGTTTCGAGATATCTTTGCAGGTTGGGGCATCATCGAGGCTATGTTCGATGTCGGTGAAACTCCTGAACAGATGCTGGATCAATTTCGGACGATGATGGAGACGCTGGCCCCGGACACGGTAGGCATACCACTGTGCATTGTCGATGATACATGGTCGGACAGTGATATCACCGATCTCTATTGGGAGATGAGAGACATCGGCGAAGAGTACGCCGCCAATTTGAAATGGGTTGGGTCTGAATAAGTATTCGATCCAGCCTTTCAGCCTTCTGTACCAAAATGACCAGATCACCTATAGCTACCTTACAGAACAGAAACAAATTATGAAAATTCGGAAGGTAAAACTATGAAGCTCAGTTGCTTGCCCGTTTCGTTCTTTGCTGACATTATCGAAAACCGTATGAGCGTGCCTGAATGGGCCCGGATGGGCGCATCACTTGGCCTTGATGGTGTTGATTTGAGTATTCTATTTGTGTCCGACCATTCAGCAACGGCATTGGCCACTCTTCGACGCGACATCGAAACAAGTGGGATTGGGGTGATTATGGTAACAACCTATCCTGATTTCACTCATCCTGACCCGACCCAACGCAAGCGTGAACTGGCGCTACAACAGGAGGCCGTTGCCGTTGCAGCAGCGCTGGGGGCGAAATTTGTCCGCTGCACCGCTGGACAGGCACATCCGGACACCGGGATTGAGGAAGGCATCACCTGGGCTGTAGAGGGCTTGACACGCTTGGTCGAAACCTGCGGCAACCAAGGCGTCACCTTGGTTTATGAAAATCACGGTAAACCGGGAGCATGGCAATACACTGACTTTTCTCAGCCGCCCGAAATCTTCCTGGAAATCGTGCGGCGCACGGAGGAAGTGGGTCTGGGTCTCAACTTTGATGTCGGCAATGCCGCCTCCTTCGCTGAAGACCCGGTTGCCCTAATGGACCAAGTCATCGACCGTATCGTCACCATCCATGCGGCGGACACCGAGATGGTGGGCGAGTTGCGACATGTCCTTCTGGGCACCGGTGTAACACCATATGGAGCGCTGTTCGCGCGCCTGAAAAATGCGGGCTGGGACGGCTGGATCTGCATGGAAGAGGCTTCGTTCCAGGGTCGCTCGGGCGTAGAAGCAGCAGCACGTTTCATACGTCAGGCTTGGCGCGAAGCCTGAGCCGGTCAACACGCGTCATCTACTTTTTCGGTCTTTCATATCAAAAATGGGAACGCGAAAATGACAGTATTAGCGTCTTTGAAAGCAGAAATCAGACGAGAGCGACAACAACGGGAGGCATTCTCCAAAGCCGAGTTGATCCCCTTGATATGCCAGGGAAAAACGTGGCAGGTGGTGGAAAACCTGCTCTTTTACGCATTTCCTGGTGATTTTCTGTCCCTTTCAGAAATGCTTCGACAAGAGATAGGAGCTGGGTTTGAGAAGGACGACGATCCCTTTGATAAATCCACTCAGGAGCACTATTTACGCGTATCCGTCGATCTTAGCCTGGCACTACACTCCTTTTTGCCCCGATGGAATCTGCAGAACACGGACCGCCATGGTCATGCTGCTCTGCCAGACGTCGAGATTGAGGCGGAAGCGTACAAATTCCGAGCGTTGGCAATCGCATTAGGTGAGCAATCGGAGACAGCTGTTCGCAGGCTCCTGGATCAATGGCGAAGGGAAACGAGAGCCCGCTTTGAAGCTGAGGGCGCCAGTAATCCGGACGATGAAGCGCAGGCGTTTGTGGGGGATTCTGTCGGCGCATACCTTGATAACGCGGTCAGTGCGATCTCCAGCAGTCACTTGCGTCGCCTGGTGGAGATGCGCGACGCAGGCCAGACGCTAACAGAACTGAGCAACGATTATGCCGCCTTCCTAAAATATACCCTGTACCTTGGCGCTTCCTTTGCTACCACCAACCCCCCCCTGGTGGATGCTGCCTGGTTAGCCGAACCTGAACGCTGGAATCCTGTTGTCGATGCCATCATCTCCGCAAACCCGGCTGCCAGTGACGATGAACTGGCCCGTTTGGTGACGCTGGAAGTTGTATTAGCTAATATGCGTCTATTGCGTCCCATCTTTTTGCTTAGCGACGGGCATATGGGCTGTGTATGCTGCCAGGTCAATCCCAACCGACACGATGATGCTGAGACGATGATTGCGGATGCCCTGTTCTTTTATGACAAGCTACAAGGCGCATTAGGAGGTGGGGTGCCCAACGTGGTTTTCAAGCTGCCAGGAACAAAGGCCGGGCTGGAAGCCTGTTATGCCCTAACAAAACAAGCCATCGGCGTCACCATCACGGTGAATTTTGGCATGTTTCAACATCTGCCCTTCATCGAGGCCATCCACGAAGGGCAAGCCATCTTTGCCTGTTTGGTCGAAATGAGTGGTCGCTTGGCATTCCCCGTACGGGACGAGATGCTGAGCAAACTGGACGAGCTTGCAGACTACGGAATAGACGAGGCCAAAGCGCTGGAGGCCTCGGCCTGGTCGGGAATAGCTGTGCTAAAACGGTTGTACAGTTTATTGACAGAAAAGGGATACGATCTGGACCGGATCAAACCCTTGGTCGCCTCTTTACGTATCTATGAAGGGGACGCCTACCAGGGTCTGCCCAATGCATTTCCAGATATCACCGAGATTGTGGGCGCCAGTATTCTCAGCGTCTTTCCAAATATTCGCCGACCTTTCGATGCCCAAGCTGAAGTCGGGTTAGACCCACGACGGATAGAAGCACCAGTACCTGAGCACATCATGGCAATCCTGTCCCACAGTGAGATATTCAAGCAGGCGTACTACGTGTCAGACCACAACTGGGTTGCTGAAGCAGACGAGCGCTTCCGGCCTGATTATGGGTTGTCTCTCCGTGATGAGAGGGGTACCATTGCTTGGGCGCCGGTCCACAACACACTCACGCAGTTTTGTGACAGTTATGACACGTTTGTGCAGCGCATCCTGGCACGCAAGCCATCAGTTTGATAAACCGAGGGAACCTATGTCCAAAACACTGGTATTAATACACACGGTCTCATCCCTGATCGAGATGTTCACCGCACTCACTCAAGAGATTCTGCCCCCTGACGCAGTAACCGTTCATATCGCTGATGAGGTCTTGCTCAGGGACCTGCTCAGGCATGGAGGAATAACACCTTTCATCAATCGTCATTTCTCCCACCACGTCATCGAAGCTGAGCAGTTCGGAGCCGACGTGGTGCTGTTGACCTGTTCCTCGATTGCGCCCTGCGTTGGTATATCCCAACCAATGGTAAACATCCCGGTGCTCAGAATCGATGAGGCAATGGTGGACAAAGCGATTTCACTAGGTGCGAATATCGGGGTGATAGCCACAGCCCCCACTGCGCTCGATCCCCTGGTGAATTTTATCTATGCAAAAGCTGACTTGGCGGGCAAGGAGGTGAAAGTCGAGTCCGTTTTGTGTGACCAGGAAGCTTATGATGCCATGCTGGTAGGAGATAGGGAGACCCACGACCGTATCGTACGCGACACCCTAATGAAATTGATGTCGCGCAGCGACATAGTGTTACTGGCCCAGGGGTCGATGTCACGTGTGGCAGATACGATTCCCAAAGAGGAGCAGGTCGTTCCTATCCTCTCCAGTCCGCGCCTGGCCCTGGAACAGGTGCGTGACTTCTTCACAGATACGGCAGATTGAGTATCTCCTTTTTATTCGTCTATATACGTGAATTGATCGCATTGTTTTTTTCGTCGATTAGAATGACAGATGTGGAAACCAAACCCGATGAACACAAATCTGAACAACTAGTGATTACCTTGTGGAGGCATGGCAATGGGAAATTTCGACCGAGCGCGAGCATTATTGAGTGAATTTAAAGGGGATGATTATCTCCATGGGCTTGGCGTATTGCCCCGGGTAGGAGGGGTAACGGTTGCATTGGGAAAACGAGCAGCGTTGGTTCGTGACGTTTTTCCAAACTCCAACACCGTTATCCAAACAATTAAAGAATCGCTGGCAGCGACCAATGTAGAACTGCTTGGAGAGATTAGAGGGGCCAGCCCGAATGCACCCCTCGATGATCTGGCTCGCATCACTGCCGAATTGATAGAACTGAATCCCGATGTGGTTGTCAGCTTTGGCGGCGGCAGCACAATTGATGCTACCAAAGCGGCGGAAGTCTTGCGTACTCTGGGGGGTGGCATCGAGAATTACTTTGGAACCGGATTGGTCACTCAGACCTTGGCCGGTAGTGGAAAAGCATTGATGCCGCATGTGGCGATACAGACTGCGGCCAGTTCGGGGGCTCATCTCACCAAGTATTCCAACATCACCGATGTTGAAACGGGACAGAAAAAACTCATTGTAGATGATGCTATCGTTCCAATTCAGCCGGTCTTCGATTATGAAGTGACCCTCGGGGCTCCTGCGGCCCTCACCGCCGATGGCGCACTGGACGGCATCGCCCATTCATTGGAGGTTCTGTATGGTGCTGTTGGCAAGCCATACTATGTCCAGGCGGAAAAGGTAGCCCGGGAAACCATCCGTCTGGTGGTGGAATATCTTCCAAAAGTACTGGCCGATCCTCATGATGTCGTCGGGCGCGAGGCGCTGGGCCTTGCAACTGACTTGGGAGGCTATGCAATTATGCTTGGCGGCACAAATGGTGGTCATTTGACCAGTTTCTCACTGGTTGATATCCTTAGTCATGGCCGAGCCTGTGCCATCATGAATCCTTACTACACCATCTTCTTTGCTCCGGCTATTCAGGAACCATTGAAGTTAGTCGGCCAGATCTTCAAAGAAGCCGGAGCCACTGAAGTAGACTTTGACAGGTTGTCAGGACGTGATTTGGGTGTGGCCGTGGCCGAAACGATGATAGCTTTTGAGGAGAGAATTGGCTTTCCCTCCACTCTGGGTGAAGTGCCCGGTTTTACCGATGCCCACATCGAACGCGCCCTTTCCGCAGCCAAGAATCCACAACTTAAGATGAAGCTGGAAAATATGCCGGTATCGCTCTCAGCTGAGATGGTCGATGAGTATATGGGACCGATTTTGCAAGCGGCTAAAACCGGTGATTTGGATATCATCAGAAACGTCTAGCTATTTGTCGAAGAAGTCAGGATTCACATCATGACAGAACCCTAGATACAGAAATCGGCATACGAGAGGCTTTGGAGTTCGAACATCTGGTATCGTGCGGACTACCGACGCCTTTTACCAGAATTGCTGTCATCTGTACAGTAAGAGGAGTTCTGGATTAGCGCCGAAAAAAGTCATGGTTATTTTTAGCTATTAGCTCGAATGAGCCCTACAGGGCATGAAGCTCAGCTAATCATTGATGATCGGCGCCATCACCGCTGGCCGATCGGTTCCTGTCGCCACCCGGAAATAGACGACGCACCTCACCCATGTATAGCTTCAGATCAACAAGATCGATATCGTATGCCCTGGCAGCAGGCATCGCTTCCCCAACAAATCTTTCCAGTTCCCCGATCTCTATCCAGCCATTCTCCAGCAGAAAAAACACATCCTGAATGTCCGTCTCCAATCCCCGGCTTGTTTGCTGAGAGCGATATTGACTGATCAACACACTCGCTCAAATACTCGACTTCGAATTCTTATGGGTGAGGAGCTTTACTCATATTCTCCAAGACAGAATTGGTCAGAATCTACGCAGGAAACGAACTATATCCTTTATCCAGTTGTCTACTCCGAAGCATCAGAGTTCTCTGAAAATGGTTTCCACCACTCGACTCTGAAAGGTCAGCCAACTATTTTGGTTCAAATCTACAGCAGACCCATCGTATTTTCCTGATCGTATGCTGAACCAGCCAGTTTGCAAAAACACCTTCCTCTGACAGATATTTCTCGGCAGCAGGTTTCGGATGTAGAATTATTCAACACGGTCCAGTTGAATTCGCTCACAAAACGACACAATGATTTAACAGGGACATTGATATGCCCTTACCTGTATCCGTAAAGGCTGTTGCAGAAGAAATGGATGTGCTAAGCGATGATTTCTTTGCCTATATCCACCGGTCTTCTGGAGAGTTGGTAACCATAGGGCGTGAAGATATCGCATTTGTTGAGAATAGCCTTCCCCTGGATGATCTCCCTGAATGGCAAAAGCAACTTGTTCAGATGACCGATGTAGTGCTCGCCTCAGAGGATTATCTGCCCCTGCCCACGAAATTCGATATTCATGAATATGCGATCTTGCGGCGATTCTGTCTGTCCATCGACGATGACGTGCTAGCCGAAAACATGCTTGATCGTATTCGCGGATCCGGCGCATTCCGACGCTTCAAAAATGGAATTTACGATCACGGACTGGCAGACGAGTGGTATCGATATCGCCAGACTGCTTTTGAAGAAATCGCCACAGATTGGCTGGAAGAAAACGAAATTCCATACACCAGACCGTAGTGTCTCACGGAGTAATTTTGATTGTACCCCTCGGCTGGCAACATCACACACCAGATTCAGCGTCATTTTAACGTTCACCAGTGCTTTTTGTTTAGAACACTATCTGGCAATAACATCACTTTGCTGCATTACTCATGGCTTGCAGCGTCTCATAACAAGCGGCCAAAGGATGGTAGTCTGTTTTGGCGGGCGGGCTTTTGAGATCGTCGTATTTCTGATTGTCCCCATCCAAAATTCGATACCATGCACCGTACTCATGATCGACGAAATGGCGATCGGAAAATGCCCATACTTTGTCGTACCAATCCCAGTATCGCTGATCGCCAGTTCTGAGCGCCAATACGGCCGCTGCAGCGAAGGTTTCGGATAGGACCCAGTAATAGCGATCCCGGTCCAGGATGCGCCCATCCGGCGCAAATGTGTAATTCATGCCCCCTCGTTGATCATCCCAACTCTTATCCAGGGCGATGTCGAAGAGATTGCGGGCGCGCTCCAACATCCAGGCTTCGGGGTGATAGCGCTCGAGAATGAGCAGTAGCTTGGCCCATTCGGCAAAGTGACCGGGAAGGTAGCCGTAGGGTTTGAATAGATTCTGGGGATCGTCTTTGTTGTAATCCCAATCGTGACCCCAATCAGTCTTGTAGTGTTCCCAAACCAACCCGTCCGCTTGATCGGCCAGATCGACACAGATACGCTGCGCCAACAGATGGGCGCGATCCAGATACCGCACTTCGCCAGTGGCCTCGTAGGCGGATAGCATGGCTTCACACATATGCATGTTGGCGTTCTGGCCCCGATAGGGTTCAACCACGTCCCAGTCGTCAGCCCCTATCTCATCGACATAGAGTTGTGCTTCCGGCTCCCAGAAGCGTGCCTCTAGCAGATCATAGATTTCACCGATGAGCGTCTGTGCACCCCCAACACCGGCTTTTGTGGCGTCAGCGGCAGCCAGCAGCACGAAGGCGTGCCCGTAGCAATGTCGTGTGCCATCTTCGACCTCTCGACCCTGCAAGACCCAGGCGTAGGAACCATCAGACTGTCGGTGCGCTTCTTGAAGAAACTTCAATCCGTGAACTGCCGCCTCCTGATATTCGCGTTCGTTCAGGACAAGAAAAGCCCTCGAATAGTTGCTGATAAAACGGCACGTTCCCACGAGGTGTTTCGTCATCCGATCAAAGATCGTGCCGTCGTCCCGGAGCTGGTTGATGTAACCGCCCAATTCACTATCAATACAGACCGGATGGTAGAACGAGATGATGCTCTGGATATGATTGCGCAGGAATTCCGGATCGCGATATGTCATAATCAATCTTCTGGAGTCAGGGTTTAGCTGTGATTGTTGAACAGAGAAAGCACTTCATCAAGATTCTGGCAGAAATGCCCGCAAAGCGCTTGTGTACCACTTTCGAGGATGTTGCCGCCAGCGACGCCGATGGGCGTGAAACCAGCCAGGCGAATGGAGCATATCCCCGCCCCACTATCTTCTATCCCCACCACATGATGTCGTTCCTCAAAAGGCATGCCCAGACCCACACGAAATGCTTCGGCATAGAGCCAGGGATGAGGTTTCGCCGCTAACTCCCCCATTGTGCCTGCTTCACCCAGTCGCATAGGGAATCCGGCGGTGATGATGGCGTCATAAAAATCTTCGGGGCGGCCCAGATTCAAAGCCTGGAATACGCTGTAAATCTCAGGATACGCTTTTTCGTACAGGCCTGACGTCACC
This sequence comes from uncultured Chloroflexia bacterium, assembly GCA_963700615.1. GTDB lineage: Bacteria > Chloroflexota > Anaerolineae > J102 > J102 > DUEF01. Next base: position 193,612 of record CAVOYG010000013.1, read on the forward strand.
AGGGCGATCTTAATGTCTGCCGTCTTGAGCGCGAGCAAAAATTCCTTGAGCCCCGGTCCTGGCAGAAAAGCGTCACGGCGACCGTGACCTTCGAGGATGGCCTGCATCTCGCGGTGCGTGTGTTCAAAGTAGAATGTGCGGGCGGCCTCGACCGAGCGGTCGGGACAATACTTCTGGATGCAGTACTGCATGTGTTCGGAAACACTATGACCGCTGACAAATGGCAGGTCAGCATCTTCCAACTCGAAGCGGGAATTCCCCAGCAGAGAGGCGATAGAAAGCTGAATAATCCAGATCCAAAAGGTTTCGCTGTGCACGCTGGTGCCATCCAGGTCCATCAGCACGGCTTTTAGCGGTTGGTGCTGTGCAACAGGCCGGACGGGATAGTACGCCGGGTAACCGAGACTGGAATTCACCAGAGCCAGGGTGTGATCAAGATAGCCGATATATTCAACTTTGCCGTCGCCAGTGGCGGCGATGTGCTGCACGCCATCCTGCCCGCGCCGATGGAGGCCATCGCTTGCGACATCGCGCGGGAGCAGGCCATCGTTTGGACTAAAAGCACCTAAATCGGGGAAATTCATCATGTGCTATCACCGGCGGTCTTTTGCCACAATGCCGTCTCATGGTCGAACTGCCAACCGGGCCCTGTGATGTTCAGGGGTCGTTTTTCCCAGCCCGATTTCACGCGTGCATGGGTATCGTTCCAGGGTTGGATACCACTGAGGCCATCCGCAGCTTCCACATTGCAGGCACCGACCGCCGTCGCAGCAATCACGGCCGCTTGCGGCGACAGATCGCGCAGCAGAGCAGCCATAAATCCGGCAATGGAAGAGTCCCCGGAGCCGGTCGCGCCCACTTCGTCGACCAGGAATGCTGGGCCCCAGATTTCTGTATTCGCCCAACCTATTGCATCGGACGGTCGCCCGCGCCCCAATGATTCGATCGCCGCTTCGCTCCCGGTGCGCAGATAGAACCCCCGATGACCGAGCTTGATCACGACGATCTTCGTACCCAAGCCCAACAACTCATCGCTCAGATCGGTCAAAAGCTCCGGCGTAACCTGCTCCAAAAAATCGCCTGCCGCCGTCATTGCTTCATGCATCTCTTGTCGTATCATGAAGAGCAATTCCTCAGCGCTGGGCAAGAAAATATCGACATAGGGCAGGGTTTGTCGCAGGATGGTTGACCAATCGGCGCGCCCGCTTGCAGCCGCCGAATCGGGCAGTGACATATCGAGCGATGTGGTGACGCCCGTGCTCTTCGCCCGCCGAAAAATCTCGGCCAATTCCCTACCCTCATTTTCATACATCATGCGCATGAGGGGTGGATAACCGAAATGAAACAAGCGACTACGTTCAACCAGATCGTAGCGCACATCGTCTGCGCAAAAGGTATCGTTCGCCCCTGGAAAATGCAGGAATATCCGATCAAGCTGGGGGGGATTGATGACAACCGTATAGGAAGTGCTGGAAGCGGGATCGATTACCATGCCATCGGCTAGATGCGGGTTGGAACGGGCGCACAGGCGACGGATCTCATGCCCATAGAGGTCATCCCCTGTCTTGCCCATCAATTGTGTTTTGATGCCCAGTCGATCCAAGGCCAGACCGGTATTGGCCACCGGCCCACCGGTCGAGAAGGCCATGTCCCCGACTTCGACCAGACGCCCCGGTCTGAACGTTTGCTCGAACGTCTGGCGGGAACCGGCACTCAGGTCAGGAATGACATCGAGACAAATATGCCCGGCCACGACCGCATCAAATTTCTCGGACATCATGTTATCTCCTCTGCTTCCTGACGCCGGATTTCCTGAGCTGCTCGCACCATCGCCAGATAGCCTTCAACTGGCACGTAGTCAGGAATGGAATTCCCCGAACCCAGGGCGTAGCCCTGCGCCTGGTCCCGATATGCTCGACCCTTTTCAGCAACATAGGCGAAAATGGTCTCCGGCGTTTCCTGGCAAAGGACATCCACATCGATGCCACCCATCAGACCGATGCGGTCTCCGTAGAGCGTTATCCATTCGTCGTAAGGAGCGATGGCATCTTCATTGGAGTGCTTGGCGTCGATATCCAGACGCGATTAAATCATCCATCACGGTGAATATTTTACCGCAGGAATGCAACAGAAAAGGGTTTGCCGGCGGCATGGACTTTGTCGATGACACGTTTGTACTGGGGCAAGATGTGTTCGCGGATGGTCTGTGGCGCCAGCAGCGTGCTGGTGCGAAAACCAAGATCGTCGCCAAAACGGCAGACAGCATAATGTTCGCCGAAACGATCCAGGAACACGTCCCAGATGTCGATCATAAGGTCGCCGATGCGCTGGTAGAGATCGGCAAAAAGGTCAGGATCATCGACCATCATGTATGCCAACTGCTGGTATCCGACCAGATCCTCGCTGATCTCGAAAACACCGTTACCCGGCCCGCCTAATGCCTTCATCCCCACCGGCAGCATTTCGCCCATCGCCTCGAATTTGCGTCCCGCAGCAGTCCAGTAGCGTTCGGGGATTTCCTCCCAAGGGTACTTTTCAAAATCATCACGCGTTTGGATCGGACCTTTGCGACTGCCATAAATGGCTCCGTGATCGGGCAAACTGCGTGTGATCGTCACCTCCCACGACAGCGTGTCGTAGGTCATCTCCTCATAAAAACGAGCGTACTGGCGGAAGAACTCACGCAGATCAGCATCGTCGCCCTGCTCCAACTCGGCGAAACGAGTGGACAGAACCTGCTCCATGATGCTTGGATCGATTTTATGCTCGTACAGGGGCAGACGCGCAGGACGTTTATTGGCCAACACATCCAGCATGTGTTGATAATCGGGTTGAAAGGGAGTCTTAGAGATCATGTAGTCAACTTTCCCAGGCGGGTAGGGCCGCGAGTTCTGCAAAACTGGCAGATGTTTGTCCCAGCAGGCGCTCGTAGAATGCGGCATACGCTTGATAGAATTCATGCATAGCTGGTCGGGGCTCAAAACGGGTGGTGTGTTTGACGAAGCGCCCGGCGGTTTCGGCCATGTCCTCGTAAATACCCAGGGCATACCCTGCCAGAATAGCATTGCCGAGCGGCGAGAGGTCTTGCTTATCCAGCAGGACATGGGGGATGCCCATCACGTCAGCTTTGATCTGGTTCCAGAGAGCGCTTTGGGTTCCGCCCCCATATGCCGTGACCTCCGCCACTTCCATCGCGGGATTCGTTGCCCTGAATGCCTTGTATTGCAGGAATTGTTCGTAGGCAACGCCTTCGAGGATGGCCCGATAGAAATGCTCTCGCTTGTGCGTCCAGCTAAATCCAAACCAGCCACCCTTGAGCGCGGTGTCGGTGGGGCAGGCACGTCCGCCCAGATGCGGGAGGAAGAACAGTTTTTCGGAGCCCGGGGGGAGAGCGCTTGCATTCTCGTCAAGCACCTCGTAGGCCGACATGCCGCCACCAAGTTCTTCGGCGGTGATTTCGTCGGCAAGTGCAAAGGTCTCCTTGAACCAGTGGTGACTGAGGCCGCCGCCGATGATGTAGGAAACAGGATTCCACAATCCGGGGATGACAGAAGGGATGATCTCGACCATGCGGTAAGTCATGTCGGGGTGAAATTGGTCGGTACAGACGGCCAGAAGGGGATAAGTGCCCGCATTGGATGCCATGCGGTTGGCCTTGGTGATACCGGCGCCAATGAAACCCGTAGACTGATCGGTTGCCCCCGCAACAATGGGCGTTCCCGCCAGCAGTCCGGTCGCATCTGCAGCTTCAGCACAGACGTCGCCGATGATATCGGATGATTTCACAATGCGTGGCAATAGCGCTTCCGGCAGATCAAGCAATGAACAGAGTTCATCGGACCAGGCGTAATTCTGTGTGTCACTGAGACCCGTTACCCAGAGATACGTGTAGTCGACAAAGACCTGATCGGCAGAGAATCCGGCCATTTTCCCAAGCACGTAGCCGCTGATGGTGACAAATTTGGCTGTCGCCTTGTAGATATCAGGAAATTCCGCCCGTATCCACAGCATCTTGGGGGCGATCGTCGGCTGACCCGAGCCAGTGAGCCGGCGAATCGGATCGTGAAAGTGGTCGAGCGTCTGATCCAGGTAGGGATTGAAGCGCAGGTCCAGCGTGGTCGTGTAGGGTGTCGTTGGATCGCCCTGTGCATCGATGCCCATCGTCCCGCTTTGCATGCCATCGAGACAAATAGCTGCGACATCGCCCGCTGCCACACCTGATTTTTCCAGCAGTTCGCTGATCGAATCATACACAGCTGCCAGCTGCGTGGGGCCATCATATTCAGCGACACCAGGGCTGGGTTGGCTTGGATGCGTGTCCCTGCTGGCGTGGGCCAATACGCTTCCAGCCGTATCAATGATCGACGACTTGGTAAAACTGGAGCCGATGTCGATACCGATGAAGTATTGTTCGCTCATGGTGCTCTCCTCTGCTACGAAGACAATCTATCCATATCCAGCGGGTAGGCGCCATATTCACGTATGGCGTCGATCATGGCAATGAAGAGCTCTGGTTTGACGCCGGAGTGGATGGAATTACTGGAGGAACAGGCATAGCCGCCACCCGGCCCGGCAATACGGATGCAGTTCTTGACCGAATCAACCACCTGATCCGCTGTGCCGGTGACCATAAGAAAGGCGCAGTCGACATTGCCTTTGATTGCGACTTTATCACCCCAGCCTGCTTTCACCGTCGCCAGGTCCATCTTGGCCATCGGGTCGATGGGGTCAATGCCGTCAATGCCCATATCGACAAAGTCATCCATCACAGTCATGATGTTGCCGTCGGTGTGTTTCCAGTAATACATGCCATGATCGTGGATGGCCTGCACATAGCGTCGAAAATGCGGGAAGAAGTGTTTGCGCAGCATCTCCGGTGAGATCATCGTCCTGCGATTGTCGGCAATATCATCACCCGACATCACCACTTCCGCCCCCAGCTCCGCTGCTAATCCCACCAAAGCGATGCTCTGGTCAACGCATTTCACGACCAGCGCCTCGACCAGATCGGGGTCTTTCTTGCACAACACGAACAGATTCGCATACCCCAGCAGGTCGCGTGGATTCGACCAGACATCGCGCAATTGAGCGAAGATCGCCCGCTTGCCTTTGAAACGTTCGATGCGGCGTTTCATGGTCTCCATGCGATGAGGCGCATAAGGGTCGGGTGGTTCCCACTTTTCCAGGTCAGCCCAGCTCTGGATGGGTGCGAATTCATCCACCGCCATTGCGTAGGCTTCATGTCCGACAGTGCGGGTGACGCCCCACTCATCAAGAAGGTAGCCACTTTCGAGAGGCTTTTTGATGTAATCGGGCCCGCACATCACCGCGTCGAGGTCGAACTGTTCGATGAAATCTTCGTAGGTGCCACCACCCGTCATCTTTCGTGATCAGGTCGGGGTCAATATCCCATTCGAAGGTGGGAATGCGGTCGGGCGTCTGTCGCTGAAGAACGGCCAGGACTCGTTCCTGGCTGCTCATGTTACTTGGCATATGATTTTACTCCGTAGGAAAATTTTCGTCTAATGTTGAATGGTCGTTTGTAGTGAGCGCTTCAGCACATTCCTGTTTCGGTACGGTGATTAAAAAGGATTCTCGCAGAGATTATTCCCCACTCGTCGTCAGAGTCATGCCGCGCAGCAAATATCTACCCAGCAAGATGAAGATGAGAAGAGTCGGCATAGAGGCCATCAGAGCGCCCGCCAGCACACCGGGTGTGTTTGCGGCAGAGTAAGTGCCACGCAGTCCTGCCAATCCTGCCATGATGGGGCGCACATCGGGCGATTTAGCCAGGGTGAGTCCAAACAGCAGATCATTCCAGATCCAGGTGAATTGGAACAGGAACAGAGCAGCAACGGCAGCCACTGAGAGCGGCATGTAAATCCGTCTGTAAATACCGAAATTGGACAGCCCGTCTAACTTTGCCGCCTCGATAATCTCATGTTCAATCGTCGTGAACTGATTCCGTAATACGAAAAGGCAGAAGGGAATGGCAATGGCGGTATAAAATAGGGTCAGACCAATCTGTGTGTCGTAAAGCCCTGTTGTCTGGTAGAGATAGAAGAGGGGTAACAGATACATCTGGAAAGGGAAAATGGTTCCGGCATAGATCAATAGAAACCAGACAAAGGCTCGCCTTGGCCGCAATTGTGCAAGCGAAAAGGCTGCCAGTGAGGCCAATACGATGGCGAAAGCAGATCCAACCCCCGCGTAGATGATGCTCTGCACAAAACTCTGGCCCAACCGTCCTCTGTTCCATGCCCAGGTAAGATTCTCGATCAGGGCAAAGCCCTGCGGCAATTCCCAGGGGTAAGATGCCGAGGCTTCCTTTGCGGTCTTGAGCGCTGTCATGAAGGTGATAACAAGAGGGATAAGCCAGATGATGACCAGAAGCGTCATAAACGCCATGAGCAGGCCGCGAGTAATGTTTTTTCGAGAGAACATCGCTCAATCCTCCGGCTGGAAAACGGAACGTAGATAGATGATAGCAAACACAATTGCAATCAATGACAGGAAGTTTGCTATAGCAGCGCCGAAGCCCAGCCGGAACAAAACAAATGATTCACGATACATGGTCACTGCCAGCGTTTCTGATGAGCGGTAAGGACCACCCTGCGTCATCACCCAGATCAGATCGAATACCTTGAAACTGTTTACCACAGCAATCGTGATCACCACCGTGGTAATGGGTCTCAACAAGGGCATGATCACAAAGCGGAATGTCTGCAAACTGCTAGCGCCATCCAGTTTCGCCGCTTCAATTGGATCTGTGGGGATTGCCTGTAGCCCGACCAGGAAAAGAATCATGTTGGTGCCGGTCGTTTGCCATGTAAAAGCCATCAGCATGGCGAGTGTATTCAGAGGGGGTTTCATCAGCCACGGTTGGGCCAGTGCATCAAGGCCGATTGATCGCAAACCTTCGTTAATCACACCCGTGGGCGAAAGCATAAAAGTCCAAATGACCGCTGCGCTGGTGGCTGATATAGCATACGGTAAATAAAATATCGCCTTATAGAAACCTTGAAGGGGGATGCGATTGACAAAAACAGCCAACATCAAGCCCAAACCCACCGGAAAAATAAGCGTGGCGATGACCCAGATCAACGTATTCAGCAGAGAGGTGCCGAACACGGTCTCGTTGAACATCTGGATGTAATTGTCCAGGCCGATGAATTCGGGCGGGTTCAGGCCATCCCATTTGGTGAAACTGATATATAACGTATAAGCAGCCGGGTAAAGCAGAAAGATGACGACAAAAAGTATTGCAGGCAGCATGTAAATATACGGTTCGACACGCGTCCACACGCCCGGCCTGCTACGCGATGTTTGTCTACCACCAGCTGCTGTATTGAGTCCCAAGATCGACGCTCCGTGAATTTGAGAGACTCCCTGGGGCTTGCCAGATCATTGACTGCAACCCCAGGGAGCGTATTTCAGAGAGAGGATGAACTATTCTGCAGCACGTTCCGCCCAGACCTGGTCGGCCTTGGTCTGGATGGCTTCAAGTACCTGCATGTACTGATCGGGATTAAGCATGAAGCGGGAGAACTCATCCACAGCGGTTTCGACGATGTCCGGGGGCGTGGCCTCCCAGTAGCGCAAGACCAACTCGGCGCTGTTGTCGTTGATCCAGGACTGCACGCCTTCGCCAACGACACTGGGCGAGGCGGCCTTGCTATTCGCTGGTGAGAAACCCTGTAAAGCGTTCCATTCATCCTGTGCTTCGACTGACATCCACCAGTCAGCCACCTTCAAGGCATCTTCCTTGTTCGGGCTATTTTCGCCGACCAACAAGGGACCGGCCTCGAAGAAGACAGCGGCTGGTAAGTCAGGATTCTTGTTCGGCATGATGAAGGCATCGAAGTCAACACCCGGCTCCAATTCGGCTCCGGTCAATGTTGCCGCGTACCAGTCACCGATTACAACCATAGCGACATCACCAGCCTGGAATGCCGGCAGGAACGTATCAGTGCCGGTGCCGAAGGCGTAGTCGTTGGTGAGATAACCCTTTTCCATCATCTCTTTCCAGAGTTCCATCGCTTCGACCACTTCAGGATCGGTGTATTTTGCCTCTCCGAACATCAGTTTGTTGTAGAATTCAGGACCCTGCGTGCGCAGCACCATCTCTTCAAAGATGATGAACGCCTGCCAGCGATCGATAAACGTCTGTGCAATCGGTGCAATACCTTTATCAACCAGCGCTGCGTTGAGGGCCTCAAATTCGTCCCACGTGGTGGGCACTTCTAAACCGTGCTCTTCAAAAAGCGGTTTGTTGTAGTAGACGTTCCAGTAGCCGAAATGGAAGGGAAGCGCATAGACTTTACCATCAAATGCAAAGGCATTGGCCAAACCCTGGCTGTATTCGCCCGAATCAAGGTAGGGTTGCCAAACGTCTGTGACGTCAGCCGCTCCACCTGCGGCGACGATGTCCTCCATGCGGAAACCGGACCACCAGGTAAAGATATCGGGCGCTGAGTCTGTGGTAAGGGAGGCGCGTATTGTGGCCTGGTAGTTGGTTGTGTCTTCATTGACGATGGTCTCGAAACCAACGCCGATAGCTTCTGCTGCAGACTGGCCCATGATATCGGTGTTGTCCAGCCACGCTGATTTATCATGGTAGAAATCGAGCATTACGGCTTCTGCGGGCGCTTCTTCCGCAGGCGCTTCCGTTGGTTCAGCGGCGGGTTCTTCAGCAGCAGGCGCTGCGGGTTCGGCCACAGGCGCTGGCGGTGCCGCACAGGCTGCAGCGACCAGGATCACAAGGAACAAAGCGGCAAATACGAATAACTTAGTGCGAGACATGGGTCTCCTCCATCTTGAGAAGTGAGTCCGAATGGGTTGATGGTTGGACTTGATACGGTAGGTTGAACGAACTGATGTTTTTGCGAGTGTCACCTCCTGTTTATCGTAAGTGGCGTGTTGAGCGGAGACGTATATCCAATCCTGGAAGACATTTATGCAGCATCAGAAGCACGATTGACTTCGCCCTCCGCAGAGATGCTGGTTACACGCTCATGGCCGGAATATATTGTAGCGACCAATTTGGTATTAACTTTTTCTCCTGCCGCCAGTTTAAGGGCGGAACCGTTGGCGATGGCCTCGTTCAGGCCATTGGTGGGGTAGCTGGTCCAGGGTTCGAGTGCAGCGGTATGGGTGCGGCCCCACCAGGGGAAACCCTGTGCCACATCGCCTAATTGCTGCCAGTACCATACGTATCGAAACAACTGCGGATCAAAATGCAGGCCAAAACCGATTTTTCGTTCTGGGTTGGTGATCGCATACCAGCCCTCGTCGAGTTCGGTGAGGTAGGCCATCTCCTGCGCCTGAATGTCGCCATAAGCAGGCACATGGCTGGCATCGGCAATGGCGCCGTCCGGTGTCGGTATCTCCGGCCACTGTGCTGTAGTACCAGGATGGAAGCGACGGGGCTCGTAGCCGGGCATGGTTTCGTGGACGATGAACTTTTGTGCCGGTGTATCGATCAGGGCTCCTTCATCCAGAAAGGGTCGTCCAAAAGCGATGTGGTGCCCCCACATCACATCCAGGGGTTCGCCACCCTCATTTCGCAGTTGCTCATCGATGTGCAAAACAGCCCGCCCGGCACCATTGATAGTGTCTTCTCCAGGAACAACGGCGTGCGCAGGGGGCGCACCCAAAGTTTTACAGCCACTCGTTCAGGCGAATCCTCCAGGATGGCGTAATCCCAGCGCATCAGACTGATTTCGCCATGCTGACCCAGTTCGGCGCCTTTGTAGTTGACCGCCGGGCCACCATTGGGCAAAACCTCGTTCCAGCCACCGCTGAAGTAATCGAGGAAGGGGCCGGCAGTGGGGGCGGAACTCGCACCGCGGTTGGGATTACGAATGCCGTTCGGAGAGAAAAAAAGTAAGTCGAGATCAAGTGGTTTGTAGCGGAATTCAACGATATCGCTGCCCTTGTCGGCCAGAACGGTGACGCGCAGCAACTCGTTTTCGAGGATGATGGCTTGCAAGCCGTTCAATTTCCAGCCGTCAGAGATGCGGCAGCCGTGATTGCGTGGGAGTCCGAGAGTCATAATTTTGGGTCAGAATCAGAAAATGTGTCGAGACTACCGAGTTTGTTGCCCGGCGATGATGACTTCGATATCCTGCTGGGTCAACGCAAGATGGTCGTGGGGATTGATGCCCGCATCGGTGATGAGGCGATCAACTGCGCCGATGGGAGCGATTTTGACGAGCGATTCCATGCCAATTTTCGTGGAATCAGCCAATATGAATACTTCACGTGCCGCCTGAATCATCGACTGCTTAACCGTTGATTCAGGGATATTGGTGCCTGACAGCCCGAATGCCTCAGTCAGACCTGTTACCGACACGAAGGCTTTGTCCACCCGCAAATCCCGGAATGTGGCCTCAGCGCCAGGCCCGGTCATGGCGTGAATCTGCCACTTTACCTCGCCGCCGCTGACCACAACATTGATGTCCGGATCACCTTCAAGCTCGGCCAGCACCAAGAGCGAACTGGTGATGACAGTCAGATTCTGTTTGCCGCGCAGCGCCCTTGCGACATAAGCCGCTGTGTACCCGGCATCAAGGATGATCGTGTCACCATCATGGACAAACTTAGCAGCTGCAAAACCGATATCCTGTTTGAGGGTGTTGATTTCATGAGCAACATCCTGACTGACATCGATTATCTCAAGCGGGATGCCAAGGTCTTTGCTATAATTCTGCATCGCCGCCTGCACATTTTGATACCATTCATGGGATCTGAATACCCCCACATAACCCACTCGCCGTGGTTTGGGGCGATTTTGGCATTGTCGCAGCAAAGCATAACCGGTGCTTGTCGTAGACAGATGTTCCGCCCGTGCAAAGTTAATCTCCCAGGTCCCGGTAAGCACATCTCGTTCGTAATAATCATGCAAAGTCTCAGGAGTGACGATAGCGTGAGGCGTTGTGATCTGTTCCATCAGGGCACAGCCATGATACGTACAAATCGCTGCATCCAAACAAGCGCGCCCCACCAACTCAGGGAACATCGCCACACACACGGCATAGGGTGTAGCACGATCCAGTAAATCTCTGGTGGTGTCTCCTTCCAGGCCAAAGCAAACGACCAACACATTCTCTTCGTCAAGTCCGGCAGCGCGATAAGCGTCGAGCGCCCCTAATGCAGAATCATCATTGACGCCGAAAATAACGTTGATATCAGGATGAACAGATATAGCATCAGCAGCAATCTGACGCGATGATTCCCTCACGCCTTGGCCATTGACATGTAACATTCTGACTTGTTTGTCTGGCAGTTCTCGCAACCCTTCGGAAAAACCTCGACTGCGCTTCTCGGTATTCGCCTGCGAATAAGTGACATCAAGGACGACCGCCTTGCCGTCAAAATGACGTTGAACATAATTGGCAACCCACTGGCCTGCCTCCAGACCCGCCCGGAAGTTATCTATCCCCACCACTGTCCTCGCCCCGGTATAGCCGATGGCCTCTGCAACCACTGGTACACCGGCTTTGCTGCAACGATCGACCAAAAGATCGGTGGCCCTGGTATGGCTCGGCGTCACGATTAAGGCATCCACACGTTCGGTCAATGCGATGCGGGCTTCCAGAAGGCCAGATCCGTTGCCTTGCACTTGTGACGCTTTCGGTCCAGTGATTTTTGCCCCGCCATGCGTACGTGTCAGTTCACCCCGTTGTTCCAGACGCCGCAAATCCCGCCGAGCGGTTTCCGGCGAACAATTGCACTGCGTGCAAATCTCAGCAACCGTTACGACGCCCTTGTGAGCCAACAACTGGATTATGATTGAATCACGCTGGCTGGGAATCACGAATCCGTCCCTGTACTGACCACATCTGATTGTTCTAGACGAAAATGAAAGAACAATCTCAGTATATGGGCAATAATGGTCAATGTCAATGGAAATAGATGACTGTTTTTGACCATTTATTATTAGATTGGGCATTAGACGAATACGCTTTTCCTCATCCTCAAGTTACAGACGGATCATTCAAGCGTGGTGATGCAATGCCCTCCGTGCTAACGGGTGCGTTTTATTCGAGAGCAACCTCCCTAACTCAAACCTAAACTACAGCCCCTTCCAGAGATTGCCAGGGGCTGGAACAGTCTAGACAAATCTCTAATACAACATTCTTATACCTCCGACGTACTGTCTACCTGCGATATCCGCCAGAATCGCTTTCAATCTGGATGGTCACAAAAAAATTTGGTTACTAGATAGCACAGACATAGTAATGCATTCTTCTGCAGAGCGAATCGCTCACTCCATTCAGAACATCGACTAGAATGAGATGCGTATGACCATTTCCTTGACACGCGATTCTTCCTTGGCCAAGAATCAAGTCATGATTACAACTGTTACAGGAAAGAACCAAATCACAATCCCAGCTAAACTTGCCAAACAGCTCGGCATCCAGCCAGGCCAACGCATCGATTGGTCAATTGCCAATGAACACATCTTACATGCCCGTCTGCTTCCGAATCGAGCTGAACTTGCACGACAGGTCGCCGGGATAGGACAAAATTGGCTTCAAGAGGGTACAGATCCTGTTGCCGATCTGATCGCTGAACGTCAACAGGATGATGATGATGAAGGACTGGTATGACTCACTTGCTCGATTCATCAGCATGGCTTGCACATCTTTTCGGTGAACCGGGTGTCGATGAAGTCAATCTCCTCTTCGATACACCCGATGCCAAAGTGAGCATTTCTGCCCTATCTATTCCCGAGGTATTCGTTCGTTTGAAGTCCTTGGACAAGCAGTCCCATTGGCCAGAGATTTGGCAAATCTACTCCGAACTGTTTTCAAACGTGTTCCCGGTGGAGGAAGATATCGCACATCAAGCTGTTCAATTGAGAGCCGTTACGCCTGAACGCTTACCCACCATCTGTGCTTTGATAGCAGCGACTGCTTTTGTCAAACACTTGACATTGGTCCATCGCGACCCTCACATGACTGTTATTCCATTTCCCGACCTACGCCAGCAGCTTTTACCCGATAAATAGGTTGTTGAGAGCATTGGTCTCGAGACTAGATCATCGCTTTGGGTGCATTGCACAATTTAGGGTGAATTCGATATTTGCTAGAGTTTGTGACCAGTGTATCGACTAAAATGGGCTTTCGCTCACCTTTATGAGATCCTAGAAATTGAAACGCACCCATCGCTTTGGCTTCGCTTGACAGCCCACTTCCGCTTTTGTACACTCAATTCCGTTAGAAGCACTTCGGTCTTTGGACCGATTGAGGATATATTACCCCGTTTCAGCCTCTTTTGTGCCCTGAAACCCCTCTATATTCTCCATTGCACAAATCTTGCCGAATTACTTGGAGATTGTTCCACCCCCGTCGTTCCCGTATCCTATAGGAAAACACTACACGACAAAAAGACCTCGAGAAATCGGGGTCTTCTTCATTTTACATTGAGTTGGGGCGTATCCCACATAGTTTGAATGAATAACGTTAAGGGCATGAATGCTGAAGGTATCAACCGTTCGGTTGATTGGTGGTAGCGAATGGTTGGCCTGAGAATCCACCGTTTGAGAATCAATATTCCACCAGCCGATTGGTTACATTTCACGACCGAGCCGTTATTCTATTAACAGTCACCCACACCCCACAGGAGAAACAAAATGACAGCTACAATCGAATTGAAATCAGAGCAACGAGTCCCCAGCAGCATACGCAGCAGATTCATTTGGGTCAGTCTGCTGGCCATACTCGCAGCCACAGTTGCCAACCTTGGCTTATATTTCGCAGCCGGTAGCCTTTTCCCCGAAGTCACCGCCTGGTCGGGATCTGGACCATCACAGATTGTCGGCGCCAACATTGTTTATCTGCTCATCGGCGCTGTCATCTTCGCAGTCATGATACGGATATCATCTCGCCCGACCCGTTACTTCCTGATCGTCGCTTCTTTTGGCCTGTTGGTCTCTCTCGTAATGCCAATTTCCGCCGGCTTTGGCTACGGCCCACCAGGAGTACCTCCCGCCGACACAGTTACGGTCATCACCCTGAGTATGATGCACATCGTGTCCTTTGTTATCAGCGTACCCATGTTCATCCTTCTGGTTTTGGACGAACGCTCTTCCTAGCATTTTTCAGAAGACCTTCCCGGAGGTTTCATCCAAACGTTAGCCATGTTTTAAGAAGCCTTCGGGAAGATCGATTGTCCAACAAACTTTTTTAGGAGACGAAACACAATGGATGAGCTATTTTTTGTACGGATTTTTGCATATTCGATTTTACCCCTGTTGCTGGCAACCGGCCACATCCTACTGGACCGGCAGGCACGAACGTCAGCGCGACGCACTGAATTATTCATGATATACATATTGGCCGTCAGCGTCGGCGCAAATGGCCTCAGTGGCGCCTTCGGCCACCTCTTCCTATCCGATCTTGTCGCCGAGGGCGTGGGCTGGCCTGTCGGCAGCCCCTTCCAACTGGAGATGGGTTTCGCCAACCTCCTTGTTGGCGTACTGGGGCTGATGGCTATTAGCCGGCGCGATGGATTCCGCACCGCCACGATCCTGGCTACCACGATTCTCGGTTTGGGAGCCACGTCCGTTCATCTGTTGGATATCGCCTCCACCGGCAACCTGGCACCCGGCAATACCCTACAAAACCTGGGCAATCTGCTTGATCCCGCGCTCCTCATTGGTCTGACTTGGTTGGCAACCCGGACTACTGACCCCGATGCGGAAAGCCCGGCTTTCCTGCGCTGGCAAATGCGACAGCAGCCGGTTGTAGGGATGGCTGCCGCCGGCATCGGAACTGGCTTTGGCATTGGATTTGCCGTCGGCGGATTGCTCTGGTGGACGCTTCTCGGTGCTCTGGTAGGAGTTGGCATTGGTGTTTTCATCAGCAAACGTGCAGACCAGGGACCGGACGATCTCGTTTTTAAGCATTCCTGAACAAGAGTAAGAAAATAGCGACATTGGAGAAAAAGTACATGAGCACACTCGGATCGATTCACATGGTTTTTGGCATATTGGCTCTGTTGGCAGGAACAGCGGTGCTCCTTGTCAGCAAAGGCACCCGCTGGCACCGCACCCTGGGTCACATTTATCTGACCTCGATGGTCGGTCTTAATGCAACCGGCCTATTCATTTACAATCTGTACGGCCACTTCGGACCCTTCCATTGGTTAGCCGTCAGCAGCCTGCTCACCCTGTTGGCCGGCATGATCCCTGTTTTAACACGACAGCCAAAAGGACGTTGGCTAGAATGGCATGCCATTTTCATCAACATTTCATTCATTGGGTTGGTGGCGGCTACAGCGGCTGAGATCACCAGCCGAATCCCTGGTCTGGAGGATGTTTTCGGCCTGGTTGTAGGTGGAACAAGTACTTTGATTATCGGAATCGGTGCATATTTAATTCACCGCAAATTGCCCCTGAGCATCAGCCGTACCCCAGCTCGTTTCCTGAAAGCTACGAAAAGAGAACTATAATTGAAAGGGGCAAGATAAATGAGTACAGAATCACATCCCCAATGCTCGGCTTGATCACACCTCATTTCCCATTCTGCTCGGAGTAGTACTACACTCAGTAATCGTCCAGGAATAACTTCCCGATTTCAACCTCCGGGAAGTGGCCGCAAACGTCCAGTTAAGCACTTTGGTTCTGGCCACCTCCCGGAGGTTATTTCTGGACAGTCACTAAGCAGTGTGTAAGAATAATCCACAGACACAGAACAGCCAATTATGAACACAAAACAGCAACGACAAATCGATGTATGGGAGAAGTGGGAATGGTTGTGGAAAGCGATTTTTTACGCGACCGTTCTCGGTTCTTTCGGTCTCATGCTCCTCGATGATGACAGAGCAGCCTCAATTTGGGTCGCGGGGCTGCTGACAGTCGTCATGCTGTTGTGGCATTGGGCCGGCATGAGATGGGCGTACAAAGATCTGTCTGCGTGGAATGAACGTGCTACTGCCCGCTTAGTTGTCATTTTTGGTGATATCATCCTGTGGTTTATGCTGGTCATTATCTCGCCTGCGTATTATCTCGCCCTTTTCGGCTTGTTTGTCCAGGTCTTCCGCAATCTTCCGATCCGTTATGCCGCGACTGCTGTGCTTCTACTGACGGTAGCTGTCGTTGTTGAGCAATTGGCCGATACCGGCGAATCATTCACACTGGCTAACCCGACGATCTGGCTGTTCTTGTTCATGGGATTGGCCGGCATCATTCTTGGTGTCTGGATTTCGGCTATCATTGAACAGAGTACACAACGACGCCAATTGATCGATCAGTTGGAAGCAGCTCAGACGGAGCTGGCCGCAGCCGAACGACGTGAAGGGGTGCTGGAAGAACGACAGCGCCTGGCGCGGGAAATCCATGATACGCTGGCTCAGGGATTTACGAGCATCTTCATGCATTTGGAAGCAGCCGAACAGGCCATACCCGACGATCCCGACAAATTGCAAAAGCATCTAGACCAGGCCCGCTCGACAGCACGTAATAGCCTGGATCAGGCGCGTCGCGTCGTACAGGATTTGAGACCAGACTTGCTGGAGCAGCATTCCCTGCCAGACGCCATAGAGCGTACAGCCATACGTTGGAGGGAGGAAACCGGCATCACCCTAACCACAATAGTAACTGGCAACCCGTTTCCCTTACATCCTAATATTGAAGTAACATTGCTTCGAGCCACACAGGAAGCGCTCAACAACATTCGCAAACATGCCCAAGCCACAGCTGTGCAACTGACGCTCTCCTACATGTCTGATGTCGTCATATTGGATGTTCAGGATAACGGCCTGGGCCTTGAAGGAGCAGAATCCTCGCCCCTATCTGGGGGCTATGGCCTGCAAGCAATGAGTGAACGCGCCGAGCAGTGTGGTGGCGTTGTGACCATTGAGAGCGATCCTGGCGAGGGCACAACGGTCGTAATAACTATCCCTCTTTCCTACTGAGTACCGAAAAGCTATGAATTCAATTCGTATTTTAATCACAGACGATCATCCAGTTGTTCGCGAAGGGCTGGCAGGCATGCTAGCTGGCCATCCTGATTTCGAAGTAGTGGGAGTGGCTGCGGATGGTGATACGGCCGTCTCCCTGCACCGCGCCCTTTCCCCCGATGTTACTTTGATGGATTTACGGATGCCTGGCCTGGACGGCGTTGGCGCAATTGAAGCGATAAAGACTCAACAGCCATCGGCCCATATCCTCGTTCTTACGACCTACGATTCGGATGCTGAAATCCTCCGTGCCATTGAAGCCGGAGCCACCGGCTATATGCTCAAAGATACCCCACGTGAAGAACTATTCCGCGCAATTCACGCCACCGCCATAGGAGACCCAGTGTTGGCCCCCACCGTCGCAGCGCGGCTCCTAACCAGGATGCGGGCGCCAGCCGAAGAAAATCTGAGTACTCGTGAAATTGAGGTATTGCAGCTGGTGGCCAAAGGGTACAGTAACAAAGAAGTCGGCAAAGCACTACATATCAGCACTGCCACAGTCAAAACACACCTCATACACATATACAACAAGCTGGGTGTGGATGACCGCACTTCAGCCGTAACCACCGCTCTTGAGAAGGGAATTATTGCGCTTAACCCTTAGCGCAACTGAACTTTCTTGGTTTGAATGCCAATTGAATGAAATATGACTTGGAACAAACCAAATCTTCTGTATACACGCTCGTGAGCGAACCCCGTCGCTCCCGTATCCTATAGTAACTCTTTATGAGATCAAGAGGGTCCCGAGGAATCGGGGGCCCTGTTTTTCCATCCGCTGTGCACATGTGTCGCAAAGTCTGCGTCCGATAGCGCTGTGGCTTGCACCGGTTATGTGTTCAGTTTAGATCATCACACAAAGGTTCTACCTGGTACGTGATGCGTTCTTCGCAACTCAAGGAACGTACATAGCGATTCTCCGCAATCCAGGAACGTAATTCATCCCCTTGAGGATGATCTAACTTCCATTCGACAATCGAATGGTCTGAAGAACCTGACAAAGCACGCAATCCATCGACACGCATATCGATATCAAAAATGATCTGTCCTGGCGTGCCGAAGCGTCGGATCAACTCGCCGCTGTTCAAATCCCATAGCATGAGCACGCCGTCCATACCGCTTGATAGCGCCAAGTTGCCTTCGGATGAGGTTTCAACGCGGGTGCGGATGTCGTTGTGCTGTCCGAGTGTGCGCAACACCTCCCCTTTCTCGACATCTATTTGATACAAATAGCCGCCATCACCGGTAACGATGACGCTTCGACCATCTGGGAGGAAGGTGATCGCGGAAAAACCCGTGGTTAATATGGATTCATTGAGTTGATGTTGGCGCATTTGCTCGCCTGTTTCGATATCCCAGACTCCAAACAGATTTGTCCCCGCATCGGCAACAAAAGTACGGTCATCGGGAGCGATGGCAACAGCCCAGCCGCCACCAGGCTCGATTGGTAGCCGATGGATCATTTGATGTGTTTCCATATCCCATACGATCACTGAACCATCCACTGAACCGGTTACAGCACGTTTTCCATTGGGGCTGATAGCGATTGAGGGAACCCAAGCCTGATGCCCTTCCAAAGAACCGATCACTTGCAGGGATTCTGTATCGAACAGTAAGACTGAAGGCATAGCCCCGCTGACCAGCGTCGTCTTGCCATCTGGCGTGACTGCAACTTGAAAGAGCACAGGAGCAGGTAGCTCAGCCGATTGCAGTAGTTCTCCTGTGTCGATTTCCCAGAGACGAACACTCGTGTCCTTTGAGGCTACAGCGGGATTAACAGAGCCGGACACAGACAGAAATCGGCGTCCATCAGGCAGATATACTGTATCATAAACCATGTCTGCATGGCCCACGAAACGATTTGCTGCCATTGCGTCATGTAAATCCCAGATTATCAATTCACCATCACGGGAGACAGATAGAGCGTTGTATCCATCCGGGGAGAGAACGGCATCCGCAACTGCACCGGAATGCGCCTTGAGCAAAAGAGATGGCGTTCCAGTCGTTAGATCCCACCTGATCAAACTGCCGTCGTGCGAACCAGTCAGGGCGGATTTGCCATCACGGCTGAAAGCAACAGCGCTCACGGCATCCTGGTGTTCTTCCAAGGTCATGAGTAGCTCGCCCGTCAGCAGATCAACGAGAACCGCTGTGTTGTTGTAAAACGAACCGAGCAGGGCAGACTGTCCGTCAGGGCTGATGGCCGAAGCAAAGACATCGGCGTCAAGCACCGGCTGGGTGGGTACAGGTTCGCCAGTTTCGCTGTCCCAAACGACTAAATCCACCAACGTCTCTTGTTCTTGGGGCGCGCCCAGATTGGTGAAGAGTTCAGCATCGCCAGAACTGGCGAGGATTATCGTATCATTAAGAGCGAAACGGGCCGTGACTACCCCAGCTTTATGTCCGCTCAGGTGATGTATTGCCCGGCCATTCTCTAAATCCCAAATAATGATTTCACCCGGATCGGCAAATGAATCACTGCCGTAACTACCAGAGACCGCCCGCTGTCCATCACTGCTGTAATCTACCGTCTGCACCGGCCCGGCATGACCCTGCAGATTCCGAATCGGTTCGCCGGAGGACAAGTTCCACTCGATCACCGATCCATCCTCGCCACCAGACAAGGCGCTTCTGCCATCGGGGGCGAAAGCGATGGCGTTAACCGAACCTTGATGGCCTGTAAAACGCTCGACTTCCTTGCCGGATTCCCAATCCCACCAAATGATATTGCCGTCACGAAATCCAAACAGCACGGCGCCTCCGTCCGGGCTGATATCCAAACTGGCAACCGAACCCTGGATGCCTGTAAACAATGCGGCAACATCATATTTGGCGCGTGCGCCCGGAGCGTAAGCTGCATCCAGCAAGGTGCGTTGCGCTTCGAGTGGCGGATCGCTGATCTGGTTTGCGACCATAGCCAGCGCCAATGCCGTGGCAGAATCACCGTCGTCGAGCGACTGACGAGCGTTTGCGGTGAGGCTCATGCTGTAAGCTTCAAGGGCGTTGCGACGCTGGCCGAATGCGTAGACTGAAAGCGCCAGGGCTATCACAGTCGCCAGGGCCAGCACGGCTGCCAAGGCGCCAAGAAAACGGCGGGAGCGACGCTCCAACACCTTTTCACGCGCCAACTGAGCGGCTTCAGCGGCTCGACGCCTGTTCCGTTCCGCCAGGCTCGCTCCCAGAAAAATGCGTTCGCCATCAGTCAGGGCGAGATCCGTTACGGCCATCCAACCTTCGAATTGATCCAGGCGTTTGCCTCGCAACAAGTAGCTTTCATCCTCCTTCGCACCCTGCCACTCGGCGGTTGAATGCGCTAGAACTTTTTGCATTTGTAAGTCGGCACGGCTGCGGTCGAGCCAACGCCGTAAACGCTCCCACCTCGTGATAAGCGCCTCGTGAGCTACCTCGACCGTTGGCTGACGCGTTAGCGGATCACGATCAAACAGCAACAAGCGCGCCTTCCCAAATACCTCCGATACTTTCGCCAACGCCTTTTGATCCACATCAAGTGCATTCAATTCGGTTTGCAGGACACGCCGTCGTGTCTCATTGCCGTCCTCGCCCACATTGACCAGGCGCAAAAATAGTTGCCTGGCCGCTTCCTTTTCAGAGACATCGAAATCCTCAAAAATCGATTCCGCTCGACCCGCCAGGGCGCCCGCCACGCCGCCGATGGCCTCGTAGGCATCTCGCGTCAACGTCAATCCGTCCCGTCGCTCAAAAAGCTCAGTCAGAGCATATTGCAGCATGGGCAAGGCTCCTGGTTGATCCCCAAAATCCGCAAGGATGGCGGCGAGCAGCCCATCCTCCAGGTGTACGCCCGACCTTTGCGACGGCTTCTCGACCGCTGCTGACAGCTCGTCCGGCATCAAGGGGATGACGACCTCAGTATGCCGCTGCACGAGCTGACTAAATGAGGAGTGAGACAATGGCCGGTCGTAGTAATCCGCGCGAAGCACGATGATTGTACGGGTGCGACTTTCAGCAAAAGCAGCAGCCTGAAGCAAGCGCAGGAATTGATCCCGTTCCTCTCTATTGACGTCTGCACTGAACACTTCTTCAAACTGATCGACGACGAGAAGTAACTCGTCTTCGAGATCAGGCAGAATATCGTCGATGATGTACTGATAACCCTCCTCTCCTTGCCGCAGACGGTCTTTCAGCTCGGCTATGTCTGCGCCGGCGATACTCAATAACCCCAACTCAAGCTGCTGCAATGGATTCGACCTGGGCGTCATCTCCACCACAAACGAGCGTTCCGATCCAGGTAAAGCGCCTTTGCGCAAAGCCGGAATCAGGCCAGCCTTGACAACCGATGATTTTCCGCTGCCGCTGGGACCGACGATCGCCAGGAACCGATTGTTGGTGGTGATTTCGCCCAGCCTATCAAGCAAGACGTCAACCAGCTTTTCCCGACCAAAAAAGTCGGCGGCATCAGCCTCCTGAAACGCCCGCAATCCTTTGTACGGATTTTGCGGTGGGTCTTTGAGTTGCAGAGGAGTGGCGATCCAGTGAGGCGACATCACTCCCGCATTCTGTATGGCTGCGACAAAGGCCAAAGCACTGGTAAAGCGAGCTTCGGGCTGTTTGGCGGTCGCCTGCTCTATCACGGCATCGATTTTAGGTGTCAGGGCGCCATTGATGTCAGAGGGGCGGGGCAGCGGTTCCAGGGCGTGTTTTTGCGGTAGGGACTCTGTCGAGGTTTCGGAAAAAGGCTGGCAGCCAGTCAATAGCTCAAAAAACACCACGCCCAGGCTATAGATGTCGGCCAACACCGTAATCGGGCCGCCTGCTGCTGCCTCAGGTGAAAGATAGCCCAACGAACTGGATGTAGCTTCAACCATAGGCACTGACATCACGCCATCAACTGGCTCGACCAGTGAGGCGATGCCGAAATCGGAAAGGTAGCCGTTTTGAGCTTCATCGAGCAGGATATTGGCAGGTTTGATGTCTCGATGCACAATCCCCTGGCGGTGTGCGATATTCAGCGCCTCGGCGATTTGGCTGACCAGATAGGCCGCTTGCTCATAGGGCCACGCGCCACCCGCCAAGGCATCGGTCAAACTCCCGCCGCGCAGCCAGCGCATCACCAGAAATGCACTGCCCGGTTCCCGCCAGAAGTCGTAAAGCGGAACGATGTGGGGATGTTCCAGGCGTGCAACCAGCCGCGCCTCCGTCTCGAACCGACGGATAAATTGGGGTTGATTTGCGAAGCGTGGTTGAATGATCTTGATCGCCACATCTCGCCCCACTACAGGCTGAAACGCCCGGAAGACTGCACCCATGCGCCCCTCACCCAGGGGTTCTCGGAGTTCGTAACCCCGCACCACCGGTTGACTCCAATCCAAGGCATGGGGCTGGAGGTTGCCAGAGACAATCTGTTCATAGAGTTCGGTGCTGGCTTGCTCCGGTTCGACGCCGAGTTCTTTTTCGAGGGCGTCGAACATGGTATCAAACTGTGCCAGCGCTTCGGCACGGCGATCGCTGTAGGCCAGCAGGCGCATGAGTAGACGATGCCCCTCCTCCTGCCACGGTTCCAGCTCTACCAGCCGTCGAGCGAAGACAATTGCCTGATCGTAGTCATGGTCGTGCTCATGAAACGACGCCAAACGCTGCAAAGTGTTGAGTATTTGGCGACGCAAATGTTCCCGTTTCGCTATCAACCAGTCCTCGAACGTTTCGCTGTCAGGGAGAGAAAAACCTTCGAGAAACGGACCATGGTAGAGCGAGACAGCCTCCGCCCCGGCTTGGGCATCGAAGACCGGTTTCTGCGCGGCGGCAAGGTGACTGGAGGCGACAATGACATCCACCCACTGATCACTATCAACATTGAACTGAACGGCGTCACGATCAACGATTAGATAGGGTGGAGTCGCCGTACGGTCGCCGATGGTACGACGCAGACTGGAAAGCGTGTAGCGCAAGTTGCTGCGAGCGTCCTGATCTGGCATATCCGGCCACAGCAGGGCTGCAAGTTTGTCACGCGTATGCCGCCGATCCGCTTCTACGGCCAGATATGCGAGAAGCGCCCGGTCTCTGTTCGACTTGAATGTGGTCGTAACCACTCCATCGTTTGTGACCTGATAACCGCCCAACAGGTAGATACGAAAGCCGGTCATTGCCTCCCTCTCCTTCTTGAATGAGGACGAATTGGCCTGTGCCATCAATTATACCCGGATGTTTGCCACAACTCAACCACTTTTTTTGCTCCGCCACGATCTCGCCACGCTGTGATGCTAGGGTTTAGGCAGGCGAACACAAAAACGTCCGCTCAAATCAATCACCCGATTTTGATTCACATCAAAGGAGAAGCATCATGAAAACCCGTAGTCGCTCTTTCTGGCTCGTTCTGCTTGTCTTGGCTCTGTTGTTGATGATCGCAGTGCCGGTTGCCGCAAAATCAACGAAAACGCCCTTCACATCCATCCAAGTCCCAAACTATTTCGAGCGATGGGATATCGGTACCTGGACCTACCCTGGCAACAACGTGCATGTTCGCGGGCTCTTCCAGGTAAATGATGTCTACTCTTCCGATCCCCGAGCCGGCGGGAT
Source organism: uncultured Chloroflexia bacterium (assembly GCA_963700615.1). GTDB lineage: Bacteria > Chloroflexota > Anaerolineae > J102 > J102 > DUEF01. The sequence goes on from CAVOYG010000013.1 coordinate 217,129, forward strand.
AGCTGAGGTCACCATCAATGGTAATTGGGATTCAGACTTTTCTGGTCCCATGTGGGGCACGAATCGATTGGAAGTGGATGCTGATCAGGATAGCGTCATGGACGGGGTGTGGGAAGGAACCTGGACGGGGTATCATGGCGCTGAGGGTGAAGAGTCGTTTATCCGCAACAACGTCATGCACGGCGTCTCAGGCTCAGTGCAAGGGCTGAAAATTAAGGCCAGCATCGTTTTTCCCGCCGATGGCAGCCCCGCTCAGTTGACGGGCGTCATCCATGAGCATGGCGGGTAGCAGAATCGCTACCAAGTTTACGGCAGCAGCGTAACACATACGGCGCAAGCTCAAAAGCCTGCGCCGTTTTGCGTTCAATTGAGGTTACGAGTCACTAAACAGAGACGCAACCTAATAAGCAGCCGTTGGCACCAGGTCTGTCGGCAGGGAATATACTTCTCCTGCTAGAGGTTGAGTTCACAATAAGACATTCTGGAAAGATCTAATTTTAGGCATATACGTTGAAACCTAATTCAGCTGCGACAGTCACTGAAAACCAGAATTCACGCTTGATTCATTCCTCAACAATGCTATACTCTATTGAATATGATGTGACTAGGAATAAACTCTACAATTTGTATACACGTGAGTGATCGACTCCCGTCGCTCCCGTATCCTATAGCAAAGAGGTCAGAGACAGAAAGACCCCGAACGGTTCGGGGTCTATTGCTTTTCGCAGCAAGCTAGAGCGCAGCCCATAGTCTGCACCAGTAACGATGCAGCCGCTCCCGTTATCTTGCGGGCGATACAATGCCCGGATCTTTCTACCAATTTAGCTACACATCTGTCTCTGGCATGAGGACGCTGGTAACGCCGGAACCGCGCTGGAACATCGTACGCCGGTTGAGCCAGACGATGATGACGGCGGTGATGACAAACAGAACGCTGTCATGCCTGGGGGTTTAGGTGTTGTTTGCATCATGATCTCCTGTTGGATTGTGGTTAGATGATAGGGTTATGTTAGTTGCCGGTGTGCTGGCCTTGCCGCCGATCAAGGCGTCATGCCGGCGGCAGGTCGGTCGCAGCCTCACGCTTCTGGCGGCGGCCGGCCAGCAGCGCATAAGCTGCAATGATCACGAATCCCACCGTCGAGATGATCCCGACCACATCGCCGACACCCGAATAAATCGTCGTGGGGCTGCTGGTGGGGACATCGGCCAGAAGGTAGTTGCCGCTGTCTGCCAGTCCTTCGCCGGTGGCCAGGGTGCGGCCATAGGCGTCCGCGATGATGGACAAGCCTTCATCCGTCTGACGAATCACGGATACACCGTTTTCGATGCCTCGGAAGACGGCCATCTCGGCGTGCATGGGATTGATGCCCGACCACTCCTTGGAGGGTGAGAGGAGAATGTCCGCCTGTTGCTGGCCCGTCTGGCGCACGATGCCGGGGAAATTGGTGTCCCAGCAGATGATGCCGGAGAGACGGCCATACGGCGTGTCTACGGTCTGGATTTCCTTGTTGCCCGGCAATGTACCTTCGAACAAGTTGCCGCCATATTTGACATGTTCGATGACCAAATCGCCGTTGGAATCGGCCACATACAGCACATTCTCTGCTGGGCGGTCACTCTCAGGGAAGATCGTGAAAGTGGGCATTGCCAGATAAACACCGGCCTGCTGCGCCAGCGCCTGCCCCTGACTCACGACCGCCTGCACGTCCTCTTCGATGCCCAGGATGGCGAGCTCGGGCCAGAGGATGAGCTTTGCACCATCCTGTATCGCCGTTTCAGTCTTCGCAAGATAGGCGTTGTGTACGGCCTGAGTTTCACGGCGATAGGCGTCCAGACCCTGTTCGGTCAGGAGATCATTCATTTGCCCGACGTGAGTTTCGTTCAGCGTGAAGGAGGCGACCGGAACCGTCTCTTGCGAGCCGATTTCTGGGGCGTTTGCCAGCCGCACAGCACCGTAACCGACCACGACCAGCAACACGGCGGCATACACGACTACGCCTGCACGGACTTTACGCCACACGAAACCATTGTCCCAGACCCAGAAAAGAATGGCCGGGAACCAGGAGATGAGGAAGGTCAGACCCAACAGGCCAGTTACAGCTGTGATCTGCGTCAGCGCCGGCAAGGCGTACTGCGAGTAGCCAACCGCGCCAAAGTTGCCGATGGGGCTGGCGCTGCTCGACAGAAACTCCAATGTCGTCCCCGCTAACGGATAAATGAGAGTGGCGGCGAAGGGTAGATGGCCGTTACGTCGCATCTTGGGTCGTAGCCAATAATCGATGACAAGCGGCAGGATACCGAAAATGCTATTGACTGCCATGAAAATGAAGTGAGCAGGGCCGAAGATGGGGGTGGCGTTGTACCAGGCCAGCGACAGCGAGAGCCAAAGAACGAGGTACAGGTAGACGAATTTGCGTCGCTGCGGATGTACGGCCAAATAGAGCATGGCGAAGAGCGGCGCTATCCAGGTTGCCGGCGCAACGGTCCAGCGCCCGGAAGCGAAGAAATTGAGCAGCCCAAAGGCCAAGAGCAATAGGATGGGCTTCGATAAAGTTTGCTTGTTCATGAGATCCTCCCTGAGATTTCATGTGAGCGTGGGGTTGGTTCTTCGATGTCCGGCGACTCAGACACATTGACCGAGATCACTTCCAGACCCATGTCTCGGATCTTGGCTAGAACGCTGAATAGTGCTGACTGATCGGCGAGACACCCATTGAGCAAGGTCTGTGTTTGTGTGGTGTGGGTGATTTTGAGACCGTCCAACCACTCCGACCAGGAGGGATCGATGTGACTCTTGACCCGAATTTCTGTGTTTTGCATAGACCGTACCTCCAAAAAGATGATACTTCGATGCTAGCAGAACCAGTCGCCGTTGTGACCACCCGATCCGGGTAGTCGGCGGGTGATTTTCTCACCTCCCGCGGGTGATCCAGGAACAGTTGCCTCTCTCTGCCTTTCCCTTTTTCCCAGTTTTCCCTCTGCTCCCCACCGGACTGCTCTTCAGCGCTGGTTAGCCATCCAGCAAATTCATCGTGCGCGCTTGCGCCACGGCCTCGCGACGATTGCGCGCCCCCAATTTCCCGTAAATGTTCTTGAGGTGACTCTTGACTGTGTTGATCGATACAACCAGCATTCGGGCGATCTCCTGGTTCGTGTGGCCACGCGCCAGCAATCGCAACACTTCCACTTCTCGTTCGCTCAGAGCTTCCACCATTGGCTGGGTGTCAGCGATGACGGTTGAGCGAGGTCGAGTTATCGCCACCGCCGGAGCTTGATCGAATGCAGCCAACAATCGCCGGACGGTGTCGGCATATTCGGGACGACTGGCGGCCAATTGCAGCAGCGGAATCAATGCCGGTCCCTGATCCAGAAACGTGCGCAGCAGCCCTTGCTCTTGGGCCAGCGGCAGCGTATCCAGCAGAAAACCCAACGCTTGTTCACTCGTTGTCGCGGCAAGCGCCTGCAGGATGCGTATCTCGACCTGGGCGTAACGCCAACCAGCCTCTTCCGCCCGACCGTATTCGACCGCCAGATGCCCGGATGCAGCAGCTTTGTCACCCTCCGCCAATTGCAACCTGACTTGCGCCAGATTCAGGAACGGATAAAAGAGAGAGCACGAGCCAGCTGTGGGCATTTGCCCCATCCAGTGTCTTGCCGCACCCAGATCGTCTTCAACCACGGCAATCCGCACCGATGTCGCGGCGTTACGGGCTTTCGTGAGGGGCGGGGCGTCATCACCGGCGGTATCGATGGCCGCGGTGACGGCAGAGCGCGCTGCAACGGCATCGCCTCGCGCCAGACTGTTCAGCGCGCACAGGCGATAAGCCGAACCGAGCACCTCGGCGTTGCCTCCGCGCTGGGCAAGTGCTATCGCCTGTGCGCAAACGGCCTCAGCTTCTGCCAACTCATTCCATTCATAGTGCAAAGCGCCCAGAACAATATGGATCATGGCGCTGGCGGGATAATCGCCGTCGAGCGTTCGGCGCAGGCGATTGAACGTCGCGCGCAGCCGCCCTTGAGCGACTTGCGTCACAGCTTCCATGCCGAGCGCCAGCAGACGGATGTAATGGTTTTGCTCGCGTTTTGCCGAATCGTGGGCGGCGGCGAAGGCGTGTTCAGCTGCAATCGTCTGGCTGTCCTGCCACAGGGCCAGGCCCAGATTGAGATTGAGCACGGCCCGCACTTCGTGCAGATCGGGTGGGATGTTGGCCAATGCCTGCTGCGAGAGTGCGATGGTGCGCGCCCAGTCGTGGCGCGCCCTGGCGATGTGGATTTGCGCTGTCAAGACTTCGTGACCACGTTGCGGATGATGTTCCAGCGCGGCTTCGGCGATTCGCAGATAGCCCTCGGCTTCCACCGGGCGGCCAGTGAGCGCCAAAGCCCAGGTGCAACTCATGCAAAGATCGAGGATGCTGGTGCATGACCTCGTCCGGCAGCGCTCGCGCCCAGCGGATGAGGGTCTCACCCTCTCCCCGTTTCAAGAGAATGTCACTCCTGTTCTCCATAAGCTGCGCAGCTTCGTCCCAGGCATCGGCAGCGAGATAATGTTGGATTGCCTTGTCCGCCAGACCACGCTCGGCGTACCATGCTCCCGCCCGACTGTGCAGGATTCCGGCGTCGAGGGGCGAGAGGGACAGCCGGTGGCGGAGCAGGCCCGCAAAGAGGTGATGATAGCGAAACCACGCTCGCTTTTCATCAAGCGGGATGATAAACAGGTTGGCGTCTTCCAGTTGTTCGAGCACCAGTTGGCTGGCGGGGATAGTGGCCGTGAGGCGGAGCGAGGAAATACCCGCTTGAGCGGCGGCGTCATCAAGCACTGCGTCGCACAATGGGGCGCAAAGCTGATCTAAAACGGACGTGTGCAGGAGAAAGGTCTGAATCTCTGGCGGCTGTTGCTCAAAAACCTGCTCCATCAGATAGTCCAGAATGTAGCGGTTGCTGCCTGCGAATGAGCGCACGAACAGATCGATGTCTTCACTTCCCCGCATCGACAGCGCCGCCAACTGCAAGCCCGAAATCCAGCCTTCCGTGCGGTTTTCGAGTGTCTCGATCTGGGCGGCGCTCAAATCCAGGCCCATGACCTGATTGAGCAAGACCGCAGTTTCTTCGCCCGAAAAGCGTAGATCGGCCAGGCGTATCTCGGTCAATTCCTGACGCGCCCGCATCCTGGACAGCGGGATGGGCGGGTCTTCGCGGGTGGTCATCGCCAGATGAAAGTTCGGCGGCTGGTTGTCGAGCAGGAAGGCCACGGCTTGATGAATCGCGCGGGTCTGGATCAGGTGATAATCGTCCAGCACGAGCATGATCGGTTCGGAGGTGGCGGCGATCTGGTTGATCAAACCCGTCAGGACGACGTTCAAGGGCGGTTTCTGCGCGGACTGCAAGACCTGAAGCGATTCCGAGCCAAATTCCGACCATCCATCCTGATCTCGGGCGGTTGCAATCTTTCGCAGGGCGGCAATGACATACGTGAAGAATCGCACCGGATCGTTGTCGTCTTCATCCAGCGATAGCCATGCGACCGCCTGCTCGCGGCTGTGCACCCAGTCCGCCGTCAGGGTGGTCTTGCCGAATCCGGCGGGGGCACAGATAAGCGAAAGCTTGCCACCCACATCTCTGCCCGCGTCGAGCCGTTCGACAAGGTGCGAGCGCGGGACGAGATTGGGTCTCAACAGGGGGATAATTAGCTTTGTTTGCAGCAAGTCACCGTTCATGGAGGCGACATTATAACCGAAAACCGTCGTTTAGGCTGTGGCGAGCTTGACAGTCATTCGTCTTGAAGCTGTTTCCGGATTTCCCTTGCGTATCGGTCCAAACTTTCCTGCGATGCCTGTGAGTTTTCGCAGTCGAGGACGATGTCGTCTCACCCGCCAAGGCGGAGCGCGCTGTGGAGAAAGAAACGGTAGCCAGTCAGAAAGTGCCCGCTGGTCACTGGTTCAAATCTCGGGAACACCACAAATGGCCAACCACTCCTGGTAATCGTTCACCCTCTACCCCCTCAATCCCCCCGTCAACGGAGGGAAGCTGAAAGGCTCCCCCAGATGTCGGTGGGAGGTTGGAGGGGGGGGAATGGTTAACCACTCCTGTTACAGTTTTTGCAATGTGACGTGGTACGAACTCAACAATTTGTATACACGCTCGTGAGTGAGTCCCGTCGCTCCCGCACGAGAACCATAATGGGTCAACCTCGCGATAGATTGGCCCGTTTGTGTTAAGATAGATGACCAAATGATAGTTCGAGCGCAAGCTCATAGCCAACAAATTTTTGTATCTTTCATAGGCACGCTCCACAATTAGTAAGCGTCCAAAAATAATTTCCCGATTTCAACCTCCGGGAGTTGGCCAGAACCATTGTGCTTAACTGGATTTTGGCGGCCACCTCCCGGAGGTTATTTCTGGACAGTCAATTAGCTTGATTACTGATTCGTGCGGAAGTTGATAAAATGGTAATCTGAAAGCTATGAACGAGGCAACAAGACAACGAAAAGGTGACTGGAGAACGATCGTGTTTATTGATGAAAGTGGTTTCTACCTGCTGCCGATGGCCGCTCGCAAAATCTTTTTAACAGTGAGGCAGTGATGGTGGACCTCCAAATTGCACCTGCACTTCTAAAGACCAAACTCCATATTCCCCACCGGCGACCTGACACGGTCCCTAGATCACTGCTCATCAAACAACTGAATGAACGCATACAGCGCAAACTCACATTAATTACTGCACCGGCAGGGTACGGTAAAACGAGCCTGGCCTCTGAGTGGATACACTCTCTTCAATCTGAGACCGCTGAGGCCACATCCAATAATCGGATCACCTGGCTCTCACTTGAACAAGCTGACAGTGAACCCATCCGTTTCCTTTCATATGTGATCGCCGCGCTGCAACAGGGTGCGCCTGAAATCGGAGTGGGTGCTCTTGGCTTGTTTGAGATGGCGCAGAGCCCGCCAATAAACACCGTTCTGAACGAACTGATCAATGACATAGCCGGGCTGGACCATCACATACTATTGGTGCTGGATGATTATCATGTGATCAGCCACCCGGAAATACACGAGGCCTTGGGCTACCTGGTCGAACATCAGCCGCATCAATTGCACCTGGTCATTACATCGCGTGAAGACCCGCCTCTACCACTGTCTCGACTCAGAGCGCGTGGTGAGATGGCTGAAATTCGCATGCATGATTTGCGTTTTTCGTTGGATGAAACGACGCAGTTTTTCTCTCAGGCTATGAATCTGGACCTGGGATCAGAGGTGATCAGCGTATTGGAGGCGCGGACTGAAGGGTGGATCGCCGGGTTACAATTGGCAGGATTTGTGTTGAAAAACCTGCCAAACCATCAGGCTTTTATGGACACGTTCAGCGGCAGCCACCGTTTTGTGTTGGATTACCTTACCGATGAAGTGCTCCACAGCCAGGATGAAGAAGTTCGCCAGTTTCTCGTGCAGACAGCCATTTTGAAGCGGTTTAATAGCGATATCTGCCAGGCGATGACCGGCAATCCAAACAGTCAAGTTATCCTTGAGCAGTTGGAACAAACAAACGTGTTCATTGTTCCCCTGGATGATGAGCGTGTCTGGTACCGTTATCACCACTTGTTTGCTGATTCGCTCCTGACAGAGTTGAGCAAGGCAGAAGCATCTGAGCTAAACAAAAAGGCCGCTGCCTGGCATGCAGCCAACGGCATGATCTTTGAAGCCATAACCTATGCCCTGGATAGTGCAGATCCTGAATTGATGGCCGACATGATTGACATCGCCTTTCAGCAAGAGACTATCTGGTCGAGTGGTAACCTGGTGCTGTATTCATCGTGGCTTGAAAAACTCCCCGCTCAGGTCTTTGCCAATCGACCTCATTTGAGTTTGAATGCCGCATTTGTTTTGTACCTGTCAGGCCGTTTTGATGATGCATCACAACTCATCGCACTGGCTGAGACCGATCTGGCGGCACAACCAGCCTCACCGGAAGTCGAGAACCTGCTCGCTTTAGTGGCGTTGTATCGCGGATCAATAGCCGCGGTTCGTGGTGATGTGGCGCAGGCCATTGAGCTCATCACGTTTGCCCAATCACGGTTACCGCAAGCCGATCACATGGCGCATGCCCGCGCCCATTTCAGCCTGGGTCTGGCTAATGAACTTTCAGGACAGGCTGACGGTGCGGCAAAGAACTTTCTGCTTGCCAGTGATAAAGCACGATCAGCTGGTGTGCTGCACCTTGCCATTCACGCCCGGTGTTCGGCGGCCCAGGTATTGATCAACCAGGGGCGATTGTATCTGGCCGAGCAAGCCTGCCGCACTGCGATTGATCTCGCACAAGGTCAGCGATTCCCGCCATCGGGATTAGCGTTATCGATTCTTGGCGGTATTGCTCTGGAGAGAAATGATTTGGCCTCTGCCGAACAATACCTTAATGAAGGGTTGGCGCTGTCCCGTCAGGGGATGCTGTTGGATCACGTGATCGCCGGTATGGCGTTTTATGTCCATTTGACAGTATGCCAGGGCAATAAGGCCGAATTCTCAAACGCCTTTGATGAGGTGAATGCTATCATCGAGGGATATGGTGTGGAGCGGTTCTCTTTGGTCGTGGCCGCTTACCAGGCACGTATGCAACTCTTTTTGGCGGATCGGCAGGCTGTGGATCAATGGGCAAAAGCCTATCAAGCCAGCCGTCCTGATTCCTCGTTCGAATATGCAGAACTTACGTTGGTCCGTTATCTCCTGATGAGTGGAGACTACAAGGCCGTACCATCCATATTGCAGCCTTTGCTGGACGCCGCACGCCACGAAGGCCGGGCCAGTATGGAAATCAAACTCCTGTTCTCTCGCTATTGTCAAGATAAAGGAGACATCCCATCGGCTCTGAAGTGGCTGTCCGAGGCCCTGGAAATCGCTGCGCCTGAGGGATTCATTCGCATATTTCTCGATGAGGCGCCTGTGCTTGAACTGCTTCCACAGGTTCGAGAGATCGCACCCGATCTTGTCGATGCCATTTTAGGCAAACAGAAATCACCGGATGACGTTGCAAGGCTTAGTCCCTTCGGAAAGACTCAGGACAGTCTTGAGCAAGGTCGAAAGGCCCGCTCAGTCGCAACTGCCTGAACCACTGACTGCGCAGGAGTTGAACATACTAGCCCTAATTGCGGCGGGAAAACCAATCAACAAATCGCTGACGAACTGGTTGTCACTCCGGGGACAGTCAAGTGGCATGTCCACAATATCTTGCAGAAACTAGGCGTCAACAATCGTACGCAAGCAACCATTCGGGCGCAGGAATTAGGGTTGCTGTTTGCTCTAACACTCCTGGACTTCCGGTACCTCAAAAGAACTGAGCAATCAGTTCTTTTTTATTTCCCTACCCCAATCCCTACCCCTAAACCTATCTTTCGATAGGCGACTGATGCCCCGATAAGTCTTACACTGTTGTTGACGGTAATTCCCACCAACATTAAAGGACAGAGTCATGATTATTGGACGCATGTTAAGGAAAGATTTTCTTCGGAAGAAACTGATAACGATCGTGGTGTTTGCATTCATTTTCCTGTCGGCCTTACTGGTAGCCAGTGGCACGAACTTGATTATTGAATTAGGCAATTCCCTGAATGCGCTGTTTACCAGAGCGAATACCCCCCATTTTGTGCAGATGCATGCCGGGTCGCTCGACCAGGCTGAGATCGACAGTTGGGCGGCCACCAATGATATGGTCACAGACCAGCAAACGGTCGAGATGATCACCGTGGATGGCTCCAATCTTTATCTGGGAAAGAGCCAGAACCCTGAAGAAAACAGCATCATGGATATCAGCTTTGTGACCCAGAATGAAGGCTTTGATTTCCTGCTGGATCTGGATAATGAGATCATCCAACTCTCGCCGGGAGAAATCGCTGTTCCTGTGTACTACAGTCAGCAGCGGGATCTGGCAATTGGAGATGAAGTTCGTGTAAACACGGGCGCCGGGGAAATGGTCTTCGCCATTACCGCCTTCAGCCGTGACTCTCAGATGAACGCCGCCATTGCCAGCTCCAAACGCTTCCTGATTCACGAGCAAGACTATGCAAACCTGAGAGAATACATTGATGAAACCGAGTATCTGATTGAATTCCTGCTTGTTGATGACAGTCAGATCAGCGCATTCGCCTCCGCATACCAGGCATCGAATTTACCCAAGACCGGGCCGGCGGTCGATCAGGGATTGTTCAGAATCATTAATACTTTATCCGACGGCCTTGTCGCCGGTGTAGTGATCCTGATGAGCCTGTTGCTTATCGTCATTGCTATCCTCAGTTTGCGTTTTACGCTCCTGGCAACCATCGAAGAAGACACGAAAGAGATCGGTGTGATGAAGGCAATCGGCATCGCACGCTCTGACATCAAGCGTATTTATCTTGCCAAGTATGTCGTAATGGGTGCGGCGGCCGTGTTACTTGGTTACCTGACCTCACTGCTGCTGAACCAGGTACTGTCCGCCAATATTCTGTTATATATCGGGAGTGCGTCAAAGAACGTGCTTCAAACGGCACTGCCACTGGTGGCAGCTTCCAGCATCTTTCTGATTGTGACCATGTCATGTGTGGTCATACTCAGACGATTCAATCGTATCTCCGCCGTTGAAGCGCTGCGTAGCGGTAGTGTCGGCGAATCCATGCGGAGCATCCCGCTGCTCAACCTTAAACGGGGCAGGGCGTTGAATATCAATGTGTATCTTGGCGTTCGCGATGTCTTACAGCGCTCCAGGTTATATGGATTGCTCGCCTTCGTTTTCTTCTTCTGCGCCGTGATTATCATCATCCCGATCCATTTCCTGACGACGATTCAATCACCGACATTCATTTCATATATGGGCAGCGGGCAGAGCGACATTCGGATCGACTTACGTCAATCAGAAAACGTTGCAGACCGATTCGATAGTACAGTCGCCTATCTCACGGCCGATCCCGATGTAGCGACACTATCACCTCTGGTGACATCGCAATTCAAAGTCATGCAGAGTGACGGTACCCAGGAAACTCTCAATGTAGAAACCGGTGATTTCTCATTGTTCCCGCTGAACTACGTAAACGGAACTGCGCCACAACAGGAGAACGAAATCGCACTCTCTTATCTCAACGCCGGGGAAATGGAAAAACAGATTGGCGATACCCTCACGCTCGTCATCGAGGGGCAGGAACGCGAGATGGTGGTCAGCGGTATCTATCAGGACATAACCAATGGCGGCCGAACAGCGAAGGCAACACTGCCCTACAATCCGCAGACTGTGCTCTGGTATACCGTCAACCTGAACCTGGTATCAGACGCCAACATCGATCAGAAAGTGTTGGAATACTCGCAGATATTTGCCCCGGCACGCATCACCGACACGGCCAGCTTTGTCTCTCAGACGGTGGGGAATACCGTTCAGCAGCTAAAGACAGTGACGATGGTCACGGTGGTTGTGGGGCTGGCCTTATCCGTCCTGATTACATCGCTGTTCATGATGATGCTCATCACCAAAGATACCAATCAGATTGCGATCATGAGGAGCCTCGGTTTCTCGCTTACGTCATATCCGAACTCAATATCTCACCAGAGCCCTGTTCCTGCTGGCATTTGGTATCGTGCTGGGAACCCTTTTCTCAAATACGTTGGGGCAGCAGTTGGTGAGTGCTGTCTTCTCGTTGCAGGGCGCGTCTCGCATCAGTTTCGTGATTGACCCGCTCCAGGCTTATGTAATGTATCCCTTGATCCTGATGTTTACGGTTGCTGTAACAACCTTCGTGAGCACGAGAACGGGGATCAAAGAAACCAATATCGCTCAAATGATTATGGAATAAGGAGAACTAACAATGACTACAATACTGGAATCACAACAACTATGCAAGAGCTTTGTACTTGGAAATGACAACGAGTACCCCGTTTTGTCTGATGTCGACCTCACGATAGAACAAGGCGAGTTTGTAGCCGTGATGGGACCGTCAGGCTCCGGCAAATCGACGCTGCTGTACAACGTCAGTGGCATGGATAGGGCAAAGTCAGGGACCGTTCTGTTCAATGGCCAGGATATCACCGCCCTCTCCGAGGAAGAATTATCAAAAGTCCGCCTGACCGGCATGGGATTTGTCTTCCAGCATATTCACCTGCTGAAGAACCTGTCTATCTTTGATAATGTCGTACTTCCTGCTTATCTGGCACTTGAGGAAAGCCACGATCAGATCGACCAGCGGGCAGAGGCGTTAATGGAACAGGTCGGTGTAGCGCATCTTGCGGGTAACGATATCACGCAGGCTTCAGGTGGTCAGTTACAACGTGTTGGCATATGCCGTGCCCTGATCAACAACCCTGACATCCTGTTTGGTGATGAACCCACAGGCGCACTTAATTCAAAAGCCGCTGGCGAGATTATGGATTTGCTGACAGAAATCAATAAATCCGGCACTACCATCATGCTGGTGTCGCACGATGTCAGAGTGGCGGCAAGGACAGAGCGGGTGCTCTTTATGCTGGATGGACAAATCGTCTCTGAGAAGCACCTGGGTAAACCTACTGAGAATGGATCAGAGAGAAAAGAAAGAGAAGAGAGCTTATCAAGTTGGCTCACTGAGCTGGGGTTCTAGCAACACGAATTCCATCGTGAAAAAGGAAGGTTTTATTATGGCTACACAATTTTCTGTAAACGACAATATACCCTGGAAAACTCGCTTCTTTACCATCTGGGGCGGACAGGCCATCTCAATTGTTGGGAGCCAGCTTGTTCAGTTCGCACTGATCTGGTACCTGACGGTTCAGACCGGCTCAGCGACTGTTCTTGCAACAGCTTCACTTGTCGGGTTACTGCCCAATGTGATACTGGGCCCCTTCATCGGCACACTTGTTGATCGCTGGGATCGCCGCCGGATCATGCTGGTTTCTGACACCGGTATTGCATTGGCAACAATTGGGCTGGCTGTTTTGTTTGCCCTGGGTACTGTTGAAGTCTGGCATATCTATGTGGTGATGTTCATTCGTGCATTATTTGGATCGTTCCACGCCAATGCCATGACAGCCTCAACGTCTCTGATGGTGCCGGTTGAGCAGCTGACCCGAATTCAAGGGATCAACCAGATGCTTAATGGCGGTCTCAATGTTATCTCGGCGCCACTGGGGGCACTGCTTCTCGGCGTACTGCCCATGCAGGGCATTCTGGCAATTGATGTCTTCTCAGCCCTGTTTGCCATCGTTCCTCTGCTATTCATTCTCATTCCCCAACCAGAGCGACTTTCCGGCATCACAGATGATGGGCAGGAAACCGTATGGCAGGGCGTCAAATCCGGACTGCGTTACGTGATTGGCTGGCCGGGCCTGTTGATTGTCGGCCTGATGACCGTCGCTGTGAACTTCACGATTATCCCCGCCTTTTCACTGATGCCACTGCTGGTGAAGGAGTATTTCGGTGGCAGCGCCATCCATCTCGGTTGGGTTGAGTTGGCAATGGGAATCGGCATGTTTGTTGGTGGCGCAGTCCTGAGTACGTGGGGCGGTTTCAAACGTAATATCGTGACATCCATGCTTGGGTTGGCGGGCATGGGGCTTGGTACGCTAGTTTTTGCAGTAGCGCCCGCGACCGCTCTTTGGCTGGCAATCATTGGCTCGTTGCTTGTCGGGATCATGATGCCGATGACGATGGGGCCATTCTACGCCATGATACAGACGACTGTTGAGCCTGATATGCAGGCCCGGACATTCTCGTTATTGAACAGTGTCGGTGTCGCAATGGTGCCTATTGGGCTTCTGGTCGCAGGTCCGGTAGCCGACCGGTTTTCGATTCAGGTATGGTTCATGTTTGGCGGGCTGCTCTGCATTCTAATGGCTGTAGCCGGGTTGTTTATCCCAGCAGTCATGCAAATCGAATCACGAGACACTACGATGCTGGGTGATGTCTCACAGGGTCTGGCCTGACTGCTAAAGTGGATGCATCATGAACACGAATGCCTGTTATCATATTTACGTACACGGCCATCTGGATGAACGCTGGTTACGCTGGTTTGAAGGTCACACAGTTGATTATCTCGACGATGGAAAAACATTGATCGTGTTGACAGATGTCGACCAGCCTGCCTTGTTCGGTGTTATCAATCGGATACGTGATCTGGGATTAGAACTGATTTCGGTCCAGAAAGATGATTTGCGGTGAGATCATCGCCGTCACTGAACGCGCAGACGCCATTGCCATCCTGTTGTGGTTTGTTGCCGCCGTGAGCAATGTCTTCATCTGAGGTCCGAAGACGTTTACTCGAAAAACTCAATAACCGCTGGGTTGGCCAGACTGCTGAGACCGTCGGGGGTGGGACACGGCGTAACACTGCTTCCAATAGATGTGGTTGTGCAATCGTACAAGATGTGGACAATGTGAAATTCAGGAGTGAAGATTGTTAAAACCGCATAGTAATTCGTGCAGTTCAAGTTGGACGTAACACCACCCACACTTTCAGGGAGAAATACCATGTCCACCAAACGTTTGCTTATCATCGTCATTCTGCTTCTGGCTCTAACGCCAATAATTGTTACAGCCAGTCATACGCTGAATGACATCATCAACACCCCTAGTTTTAGCTACGCCGTCAACTATACCAATGATAATCCCTATAATCCCGCCCTTCCGCAGCCGGGTGATGACACTCACTACATGCCAGACACCCAGGCGCAGAACATGGCCAATGCCCTGAACAACGGCAATGCAGCCGTGGCAGGGAATCCCAACGGCAATCACACAGGTTTTACCAATCTCGGCTTCCGTGCACCCGATTTTGGCGGCACGCCGCGCAATATCATGACCTTCGATTGCAGCCAGCACGGCGGTTGCGACAGCGGCAACGCCCCCGCTGACCGCATCAACATGCCCGCCACCAACTACATCCAGGCCACAGAGCCCTGTATCCGCCTGGTCATCGGCCATGAGCTATTCCACCACGTGCAATATGCCTACATCACCTTCAACAAATGGTCGGCCTGGGGCAATATGCCGGTTGAAGGCACAGCCAGGATGATGCAGGACAAACTCTACACCGATCTCGATGGCAATACCGGGTGCATCACCTATCGCAGCCAGGTCAATTCCTTCCTCGGCACGCCCAACCAGACGATCTGGAACGCTTCCTATTCCTCGGCTCTGTTCTGGAGCTATCTGGCGGAACAACTGGGCACGACTGCTGGTGAACCCAACATCGGTGTCGATTTCGTCGAGCGCTTCTGGGAAAATGCCCGCAACAACAATGCCAGCCCCGATGTCCCGGCCAACATGCGCCGCACCATCAATGATTTTGACGTTTCCGAAACCCTCGAAAACATCTTCCAGGACTTCACCATCGCCAATGTCGCCAAAGATCTTGATGTTTCAGCCCTGAACGATGCCCTGAAATATCGTTACGTCGATGAGAATGATGGCAATGGCGGCAGCTACAACCAGGTGGCCCGTCGTTGGTCGGGCAATATCCCACCAACACGGGGCCCAGACGCCGAAAGTGTGACGAATTGGGGCGCTCAGTACTACGAGGCCAACATCACCGGCGAGTGCCAGGGTAACGGTGTCGTCGGCTTCCACTCGGATGGAGACACTGCCGCCTACAGCCTGCTGGCAGTCAAGGGGAATGATGTCGAGCGCCTCTACAAAAGCGTCACCGACGACTTCTCCCGTGCCATCCTCCAACGCTCTTCCGATCCCTACACTCGCCTGATCGCTGTCGTCACCGGCCTCAGCGACCCCGCCAACTTCACGTACACTTTTGATTGCGGTGGCGTGGATCTGGTCATCATCGAGCCGACTGTTGCCAATCAGGCCTATGTCGGTGAACCCGGTGCGCCCGATCCCTTCCTCATCCGTCTGAATGTCTACGGTCCGGCCTCTCTCGGCACCCCCTCCATCGAGGGGCTCGAAGCCAGCGATTTCGAGGTTTTTGTCGGCCCTGAAGACCCTGCCAATAACGCACCGGTGCTTTCGAGCGCCTACGTGCAGGGCGAGTACTGGCTGGTGGCTCAGGCCCCGAACAAGGGCGCAGGCGGCGTCTATCCATTGCGCGTCAAGCTGGGCGCACTTGCCTCCGACACCAAAGAGGGCGTGGTCCGCTACGAGAAGAAGATCCTCGATCAGGTCCTGGTGATCGACCGCTCCGGCTCCATGCTCAGCCCCGCGGCTTCGCCCAGATTGACTGCGGCCAAGAACGCAGCCAGCCTCTTCGTCGATGCTTCCCGCAGCGATGACAAGCTGGGCGTGGTCAGCTTCGGCGGCGACAATGTCGAGCCCAATGACGATGCCAAACTGGAAGCACAGCTAAAGGATGTGACCAATGCCCATCGCACTGCTGCCAAAAATGCGATCAATGGCCTCAACACCGTGCCCTCCGTGCTCACCTCCATCGGTGACGGCATGAAAAAAGGTGGGGATGAATTCCCCGTTCGGGGCAGCGCCGAAGGCGAGGACTGGATCGTGCTGTTGAGTGACGGCATGGAGAATGAAGCATTGTTCTGGAGCAACATCAAGGCCGCCATTCAAGCCGCCGACATCAAAGTCCATGCCATCGCCCTCGGCCCTTACGCCGATCAGGCGCTCATGCAGGCCATCGCCACCGACACGGGCGGACGTTACTACTACGTGGATGTGGCTGCGGGTGCGCTGTCCGCACAGGATGTCCAGGCTACCGGCAATCTGCCCAACCGTCTGGCCGATGCCTACACGCTCGGCACCGAGGTTATCCGCCGTCACGACCGCATTTTTGAAGCGAATGGCACGGTGCGCCGCGGCGATCCTCCCGTCATCCACACCATCACCCTGAAAGAGGGCGGCGTCGAGGATGGCATCTTCTCCATCAACTGGAATGACCCTGCCAACGATCTCGACGTGCGAATCACACGTCCTGACGGTTCTCTCGTCGCAGATGGCGTGGCTGGCGCACGCGTTATCAAGACCAGCACGCATGTTGTCGCCCAGGTCGGGACCATGATACCCGGTGACTGGAAGGTGGAGATTCAGGGAACAAAAGGCGTGGCCACCTACATGCTCATTCTCTCCGGCAAGAACCGGGAGGGTGCGCGGATGCGGCTGTACTTCGGACAATACAACGATGATGACTTCATCAAGCAACAGAATGGCCTGTTCATGCACGGATTGCCGCAGCCCATCCTTGTCGCCCTGTTCGATATCAAAGGCCCGATCCGGGGCGCCAACGTCATGGCTCAGGTTGAACATCCTGATGGCAGTGTCCAGGATCTCATGCTGTACGATGATGGCAGTCATGAGGACGGGAATGCGGATGACGGCGTCTACGGCAATCTCTACACCCGCACGACCGCCTTCAGTGTTTCCGGCCTGCCCGATGACCCCGAAAAGGTGCCGCCGCAACGGGGAAGCTACAATGTGACGGCCACTGCTGAGGGCGTGAACAACCTGGAGCAATACTTCACGCGCATCGGCAAAGGCGCTTTCCAGATCTTCGAGGGCGAAAGCGAGCAGCAACCCAATCCCGACCATGACAAAGATGGCATGCCTACCCGTTACGAGGAGTTGCATTCCTGTCTCGATCCTTTCAAGTTTGATTCACGAGAGGATGCTGATGGTGATGGCCTGAGCAATGGTAAGGAGTGGGAGTTGGGTACCGATCCCTGCAATCCCGACACGGACGGCGGCGGCGAAACAGATGGCTCCGAAGTCGAGCGCGGGGCCGATCCCTTCGATCCTGCCGATGATGGTCTGCCCCGTCCTATCGATGTCGAAGTGATCGATTGGGTCTCCGACCATATTCCGGGGCTCAGACTCCGTTCTAACGCCAACCTGATTCGTTATCCCGCCAACCGGGCGTACGAAACCATCCTCCTGTATCGCGCCGAGCGGCCAGAGGGTCCGTTCAAAGTAGTTGGCGAATTCCAATCCGAAGATAGCGCCCTCTATAGTGACGACCGTCTCGAAAATGGACGGACCTATTGGTACTACATTGAAGTCATTGGTAAAGGTGGCGCACGCAGTGCCCCCAGTCCCATTTTCAGTGGTACGCCGATGGGCGATCCCACTCCGCCTATTGGTCGCGTGCGCATCGAGGCAGACCGCTATCTGACCATTTCACCGAAGGTGAAGCTAGAACTACGCGTCGACAACGATGATGCCAAAGAAGTTCTCATCTCCAACTTCCCGGACTTCCGCGATGCCAAATGGCAGGAGTTCGAACAAGAAGTGGATTGGGAGTTGCTGCCATCGCAGAGCCATAGTCTCGGTGCGCAGGGCGCAGAAAACGTTAAGACGCAACTCGCTGCCGTCTATGTTAAATTCAGGGATGAGGCAGGTAACGAGTCTGCCATTTACCAGGACGACATCTTGGTGGCAAACGAGGAAGAGGCTGGCGAAATCCAGGGCAACGCAGCCCTGGCTGACAGCGATGAGCGCTCCGGTATCTTAGTGCGCTTGCTTAACTACCTCCTGGCGCCGCCTGTCTTCACTGATGTCGAAGGTAACGTCTTCTTATCACCCCTTCCACCCGACGAGTACAACGTATCCTTCGAACGTGAAGGGTACATCCCGGTTGTGGTTAACGATGTCCGTGTAGACGCCGGCCAGCTTACCGAACTAGACACGGTTGTGCTGGAACGGGCGCTTCCCCTGTATCTGCCGATTTTCTTAAAGTAACTTATACTCTCCCCTCAACTCACATCTCGGAGGAGCGATTTGCACCCGCTCCTCCGTTTTGGTACAGACCTGAGCCCAAGAAATACCTGTTTTACGGGCGTGATTGGGCAGCAAAGTCCAGAAATTCGCATGCAGGGTTGGAGATTGAAGATCATCAAATCCCCGACCTTCCACACTCATTTGGAGGACTTCAATGTCTAGATTCAAGCTATTTGGAACCGTCGTCCTGATTTTTCTTGTTGCCCTGACTCTGTTTGTCACCCAGCAGAGCCTGGCCCGCTCTTCCTCTCCAGGACCCTTGATCTATCTCAAAGCATTTACTTTCGACCCCGTCAAGGCTGAACCTCAACTTTCCGCTGACACATTGGCCACTGATGTTGACGCCCGACCCTCGACCTCGCTCATCCAGTTCAGCGGACCGGTGCGAACAGAATGGAAGGAAGCAGTAGAAGCGGCTGGAGTCAAACTCTATGGCTACGTACCTGATTATGCTTTCATCGCCCGTATGGATGCCGCTACCGCCGCCAAGGTGCTGAAACTGCCTTATGTGCGCTGGACGGGCGACTATCACCCTGCCTATGCCTTGAGTTCTGATCTGGTTGGGTTGCAAACGCAAGATGCAAGCGCAGGCCCCACCGATGTAGTTATCCAGACCCTGCCCGACGCCGATCTCGAAGAATTATCGCAGCAGATCAACGCCTTGGGCGGTGTTGTTCATGGTGTCAGCGTCAGCCAGTTCGCCGGTTATGTAAAAGCAACGCTATCACCGAGACGTCTCTCTGATCTCGCCCGTGCAGATGGCGTTCTCTGGATTGAACACGATACTGAACCGGTGCTGTACAATGACCAGGGTGGGGGCATCGTCATGGGCGGCTACCAGATTCAGCATGATCTGGGTCTGTACGGGGCTGGACAGATTATCGGCATTGCCGACAGTGGTCTTGACGTAGGCGTGGCAGCGAATCTTCATCCCGACCTGCGAGGTCGCGTGACCAAGGCATACTGCCTGGGCCGTCCGAATCCCTGCGATTGGTCTGATCCCAATGGGCATGGCACCCATGTAGCCGGTTCGACAATGGGTAACGGTGTCAGGACGGGCGCCAATCCGGCTGCGCATCGCTACGACGACACTTTCGCCGGTGTCGCCCCTGAAGCACGGCTGGTGTTCCAGAGCACGATGGATTCGCAAGGAGGTCTAAGCGGCATCCCCGATAACATGGAAGATATGATCAGGCAAGCCTATCAAGATGGCGCTCGCGTGCACAACAACTCATGGGGTTCTCCCACCGGTGGTGATCAGAATAATCCTGAATATGGCGGCTATGACGTCACCAGTCAACAGGCTGACGCCGCCGCCTGGAACATGGAGGAAATGCTTATCCTTGTTGCCGCTGGTAATCAAGGGATCGACAAGGACAGTAACGGTCTTGTCGATCCGGATTCACTCGGTAGCCCTGGTACAGCTAAAAACGTGCTGACGGTCGGCGCTTCCGAGAACAATCGCCCCGCACTGACTTACGCTTACGGCGACTGGTGGCCGGATGATTACCCTGCCAATCCCATCTATTCCGATCGTGTTGCCAACAATATTAACGGCCTGTCTGCTTTCTCCAGCCGCGGACCGACCGACGATTATCGCATCAAACCAGATGTGGTTGCACCTGGGAATCGCATCATTTCGGTCAGCAGCCAGGACCCCGGCCATCAGATACCAGGCCCCGACCAGGTCAACGCCGATTATCGCTACATGGATGGCACCAGTATGGCCACACCACTGACCACCGGAGCCGCGGCCATCGTGCGGGAATGGCTCGTCCGCCTGAAAGGGATCGCCACACCCAGCGGCGCCCTGGTCAAGGCCGTTATGATCAACGGCTCCGCCAATATGAGTCCCGGTCAGTACGGCACGGGCAACGTCCAGGAAATCCCTGCATTCCGGCCCAATCCCATCGCCGGTTGGGGACGCGTCGATCTGGTTGGAAGCCTGAATCCGGGCGGAGGGAAAAATGTGTGGGTGAAAGATGTCGCTCAAGGTTTGGCGACCGGCGGATCGAGCACTTTCCAACTCACAGTGGGCGGCGGGCAACAGACTTCCGGCTCATCTTACGCAGATGCTAACTCCGAACCAGCTGAGACCACTGCCACCAATCTGATCCAGAATGGCGGATTCGAGTCTGGCGCGGCCTGGGTGATGGACAGTTTTGAGCGCGTCGATTTCTTTGCTCACTCAGGTACATGGTCGGCGGGCTCCTGGCCCGGCTTCGATGGCTACATCTATCAGCTTGTTGACATTCCGACCAACACCACATCAGCGACCCTCAATTACTACTGGTACAACGAAGATGCTGATGTCGGCTACGATGAATTGGTCGTGTCCATTTACAGCGGCGATCTGAGTACAGTGCTCGAAACCTTCGACTATCATTCGACTGATGATCAGACCTGGCATGGAGAATCGTTCAACCTGAACGGCATGCTGAACGATATACGTGGCGAAACGATCGCAGTTGTTTTCGAGGTCTTGCAGGATAACATTTCGCCAGACGCTGGTTTCTACGTGGATGATGTTGCGCTGTTGGTAGAGGCCGGCAGCAGCCCCACGGCAACACCTACCACCCACCCGACTGAACCTACGCCCACACCGACAGCGACACCGACAACCGGTTCAGGTGGCGGACTACGCATTACTCTGGCCTGGACAGATTATCCCGGTGAATTGAGCGTCGCCAAAGCCCTCGTCAACGATCTCGATCTGGAAGTTATTGCCCCAGACGGCAGTCACCACGTGGGCAATGCCGGCCTGTATGTTTCCGGTTCATGTTTGCGTGGCAACAAATGGGATAACTGCAACAACGTTGAGGGTGTCATTCTTTCCAATGCCCCGAATGGAACGTATACCGTCATTGTGCGGGGATCCAACGTGCCACATGGCCCGCAAACATTTGCTCTGGCTGCGGTCGGTTCGAATTTACGCGAGGGCGGAAGCGCAACGCCCACCCAAACGCCTGCCCCCGGTTTGGATACGCCACTCTATCTTCCGCTGATCGCACATTAAGTAATCGTCCAAAAATAATTTCCCGATTTCAACCTCCGGGAGGTGGTCAGAGCCATTGTGCTTTTCTGGATTTTGGCGACCACCTCCCGGAGGTTATTTCTGGACAGTCACTAAGCCTGAATCACCAATTCCAAATAGTACGAACTTAACCGCTCTTGCCAGGTGCTCACATACCAATTAGAGCGAACGGATTGCTCTATGAAGTGACCAGTCTCGTTCGCTTGCCTCCCCGCCCCCGTGCTACAATCCCGACATGGCTCCGTCGTTACCAGGACGCTCAGACGTCGTGCACGCCTTTACGGCCAATCAGCGCGCCCGTTCAATCTCCCGCTATCTCAGCAAGCTGCTCGATCGGTTTCAACTTTCCGAGACGGCGGTTCTGCTCATCACCGCCCTCATCGTGGGGATTGTCACCGGCCTGGCATCTGTCCTGATGATCAAGATGGTGCAGGGGATCGCCTGGTTTGGCTACACGTTTTTGCCGGGGCTGATACCAGAGCTGGGTCGGGTGTGGTTGATTATCATTCCGGTGCTGGGGGCGCTGATCGCCGGGCCTTTTGTCATCACCCGTTTCCCCGAGATACGCGCCAGCGGCATTCCTGCAGTGATGGAATCTTTGGCGCTGCACGGCGGGCGCATCAAAGGACGCATCGGCATTGTCAAACTCATTTTCACCTCGATAACCCTGGGCAGTGGCGGCTCTGCCGGCCGTGAAGGACCGATCGTGCAGATCGGTTCATCCGTGGGTTCGACCCTGGGCCAACTGTTGCGTCTTTCCGAATACCGCACGCGCAATCTGGTCGCTTGCGGCGCGGCAGCCGGTATCTCCGCCGCATTTAATGCCCCAATCGCCGGTGTGGCTTTTGCGCTGGAAGAACTGGGCGGCGAACTCGGCCTGAGTATGCTGGGCAATGTTGTCATCGCTGCTGTGGCCGCAGCTGTGGTCAGCCACGGCCTGCTTGGAGCGGGCGACAGCCTGATTATCCCCATCTACCGGCTCGGCGACCCCAGCACCCTTCTGTTCTACGTCATTCTCGGTGTTCTCACCGGTTTGTGGGGCGTGATCTACATCAAGGTCTTTTACCGCACCAGCGATTTCTTCACCCGTTGGACCCGAACGCCGGCGTGGACGAAACCTGCACTCGGCGCTTTGCTTCTGGGCCTGATCGGTTTCACCTACCCGGCAATCCTCGTCCGCCTGGGTCTCCCGCCAGAAGTTGCCGGATACGGCTTGCCGGTGGCCGATTATCTGCCCCAGATCTACGGCGCCGGATTCGATGTCATCGAGGCTTCTCTGCGCACCCCTCTTCCCATTCTCCTGGTGGGGACGTTGCTGGGTTTGAAACTGATCGGAACTTCACTAACGCTGGGATCGGGCATGTCGGGCGGCATGTTCGCACCGTCGTTGTTTATGGGGGCGATGCTGGGCAGCCTGTTTGGCCAGATGGTCGAACTGGTCTATCCCGCCAATACCATCAATGCCAGCGCCTTTGCCCTGGCAGGCATGGCCGGCGTGCTCACCGGCGCTGTGCGGGCCCCACTCACATCTATGTTGATCGTATTCGAGTTGAGTAACGATTACGCCTTCATCCTGCCCCTGATGGCGACGACGATTGTGTCTGCCATCGTGGCGCATCGCCTCCATCCCGAATCCATGTACTCGCTGCAACTGTCGCGCAAGGGCATTCGTCTGCAACACGGACGGGATGTCGATGTCCTGGATGCTGTGTTGGTGCAGGAGGTGATGGGCTCTATCCCGGACACCTTGCCCGAGACCGGGACACTCGAGGAAGTCCACCATTTCTTTGAATCCACCCATCATCATGGCGCTCTGGTGCTCAACGACGACAACGAACTGGTTGGCGTTGTGACATTGCAGGACCTGCACCGCGTCGATCAGCTCAAACCGGTCCGGCAAGAAATCGCTGTGCGGGAGATCATGACACGCACGCTCCTGGTCGTCTACCCTGATGAGTCAATCGGCGTGGCTTTACAACGGATGGCAGCACGCGATGTGGGAAGGCTGCCCGTGGTGGAGCGCCGGAATCCAAAAAGGCTAATCGGCATTATTCGTCGCAGCGACATCGTGCGCGCTTACCGGCACGGCATCATTCATCGGGATGATCTGCAAGACCGTGCGAACCAAATCCGCATCAGCCGCCGGGAAGGGGGCACCGAATTCGTCGAACTGACTGTCCGGCCTGGTGCGGTCGTTGCTTCTCAGAAGGTGCGGGATATCGAACTCCCCTCAGAATGCCTGCTCACAACCCGTCGTCATGGCGACCACATGCACCTGCTCCACGGCGATGACATCCTCGAACCGGGCGATGTTATCCTGGCCCTGTGCGAGCCCAATCAAGTTGATGCACTTCAAAACCTCTTCACCTAGTACATTGCGGCGGAAATAAAGCAACGGTTTCCAGCATCTTGAGTAGGCCGATAGGCCGTATCGAAAGGTGCGGGTTCGAGCGCTAGAACTCCGTAAACCCGCACCCTTCGATACACGACCTATGTCGTCACTCAGGATGCTGGACGATAACTGTTTTGAAACTTACGCTATTGTGTACTAGCCTTTTACAGCGCTTTGTTGACGCTGCATTCGCCACCCGCATACACACATGCTCTCTACGCTCCGCTCACTCCCACGCAACGTTTGGGTTCTCTCCCTCGCCAGCTTCCTGCGCGACGTTGCCAGCGAAATGCTGGTGCACCTTGTGCCGCTTTTCCTGGCCAATGTCCTTGGCGTTCGTATCAGCATCATCGGTGTGATCGAAGGGATCGCCGAGACCACCGCCAGCCTGGTCAAAATCTACTCCGGCTGGCTGTCGGACAAACTGGGCAGACGCAAGGGACTGACCGTCGCGGGCTACGGGTTGGCAGCCCTGGCCACGCCTCTCCTGCTCATCGCCCGCAGTTGGCCGGGCATTTTACTCTATCGATTCCTGGATCGGTTTGGCAAAGGCATCCGTACAGCCCCGCGCGACGCCCTCATCGCCGATTCCATCAAGCCCGAGCAGCGGGGCATCTCATTTGGGCTACACCGGGCAGCGGATAGCGGTGGCGCTTTTGTGGGATTGTTGCTGGCCATGCTGTTGGTTTGGAAATTGCAGGCGGGCAGCCTTGCATTGAGCGAAACGACCTTTCGGATCATCGTCCTGTGGTCGTTGATCCCGGCCACCCTGGCAGTTGTTGTCATCGCTTTGGGCGTGCGGGAAATCCGCAAGCCCCGTCCGGCCCAGGCTCCGACTTTCAGCTTGCGAGGATTCTCCCAACCTTTTCGCCGTTTTCTCCTCGTCATTATCCTCTTCACCCTGAGCAACAGCTCCGATGCCTTCCTGGTATTACGAACACAAAGCGCTGGGGCTTCAGTCCTCATGATTCTGGCCATCATTGCCTTGTTCAACCTGGTCTACACCCTCCTGGCTGGCCCTGCCGGGGCGCTTTCTGACCGCATTGGCCGCCGCAAAGTGATCGTCGCCGGGTGGCTGCTTTACGCTCTGGTCTACCTGGGTTTCGCGGGTGCATCGCAGATCTGGCAATTCTGGTTGCTCTATGCCATGTATGGCGTCTATTATGCCTTCACCGAAGGTGTGGCTAAGGCTTTTGTGGCCGATCTCGTGCCCGAAACCGAGCGGCGGGGTACAGCCTACGGCGTCTACAACGGCGCTATCGGCCTGACCTTGTTGCCTGCCAGTGTGCTCGCCGGCATCCTCTGGCAGGGCATAGGCGATTGGTCGGGACTTGGGCCTGCTGCACCGTTCCTGTTCGGCAGCGCCCTCTCAATCGTGGCTGTCCTCTTGCTTTGGCGCTGGGTGCAACCAGCAGCCTCGCTAGCCTGAGATGTTGGGAATCAGGACAGGTTCGCAGATCAGAATTCGGAGGTCGGTAGGGGCAACCGGCCGGTCGCCCTGGCGGGTTTCTAGAGAGGGCGAGTCGTCTCCCCTACAGCATATTGCTCTATGCCGTGTCCGGCTGTATCATGCACCCATCTTTTATCTCTCTCTGGAGCCGCCATCATGACCGAAGCCGTCGTCAGTTCCCACACCCAAGGCAATCGCCGCGAGATTTTCGGCTGGTCGATGTACGATTGGGCCAATTCGGCCTTCAGCACAACTGTTGTCACTACCTTACTTGGCCCCTACCTTTCAAGTCTGGCCCAAACATCTGGCGGTGTCAATTTCCTGGGTTTTTCCTTTGAGCCGGACGCTTTCTTCCCAACCGTCGTTTCACTCTCTGTCATTTTACAGGTTCTGTTTTTACCCTTGCTGGGAACGATTGCCGACTACTCTACATTCAAGAAACGAATGCTTATTGCTTTCGCCACGGTAGGTGCAGCAGCAACCATTTTACTGTTCTTTGTCCAGGCAGACATGCCGGTGTTAGGCACGAATGGAGCTGTGCTATTCGGCGGATTCCTTTTTCTCATCGCCAATCTCTCTTTCGGCGCAGCCATTGTCTTCTACAACGCTTTCCTGCCCGACATTGCCGCTCCGGAAGATCGGGATAGAGTGAGTTCATTTGGTTGGGCGCTCGGTTATTTGGGCGGCGGCATCCTGTTGGCAATCAATTTGGTTATCATCACCATGATGGAGGATACGGCGATGGCCGTGCGACTCAGCATCGCCAGCGCCGGGGTGTGGTGGTTGGTTTTCATGTACGTGTTTCCTGCCCGGATGCTCAAACAGCGTCCGGCGCTCAAGACTTTGCCCTCCGGACAAGGTTACATATCGACTGGCGTCAGGCAACTGCTCAGCACCCTGAAAACCATCTATCGTGATTACCCGGAGACTTTACGCTACCTGATCGCCTACTTGATTTACAACGATGGCATCCAGACCGTGATTGCGGTCGCCACCATATTCGCCGCTTCCGATCTTGGGGCCAGCGCTGACATTCTCATCCTCCTCGTTTTGATGATCCAGTTTGTCGCATTTGCTGGGGCCTTGCTCTTCGGGCAGATGGCGAAAAAGATCGGAGCCAAACGTTCGATTGTCATCAGTCTCGTGATCTGGGTCTTCGTCGTGGTATATGCTTTTCTCTGGCTGCATGATGCGGGATGGCAACTCTTTTTGCTTGGTGGACTCATTGCTATCGTCCTTGGCGGATCACAAGCATTGAGCCGCTCCCTGTTCTCCCAGATGATCCCGCGGGACAGCGAATCGGAATATTTCGGATTTTACGAGATCAGCGAGCGCGGCACCTCATGGATCGGCACCCTGGTTTTCGCCGCCGCTGTGCAGATTACCGGAAGTTCCCGAGTAGCGCTTCTTTCCTTGATTCTATTTTTCGTCGTGGGATTGGTCCTCCTCATCCCCGTCAACGTGCGCAAAGCCATTGTCGATTCCGGCAACGACCCCGAAGGCGTTGTACTCTGATCCTCATCAAGGAATTTCGATCCGACCACCGCATGTTTTCCGTTGACTGTTGACTGTTTTTTGTTGATTGTTGATTCCTGCCACCCAGGGCGACCGCAAGGGTGCGCCCCTACATCCGATATCCGACCTCCGACCTCCGACCCATGACCCGACCTCCAGTTGCCCTCGAAAGCACCGTGATCGCCCACGGCTTGCCGTATCCCAAAAACTATTACACCGCCCTGCGCCTGGAACAAATCATCCGGGATGCGGGAGCCGAACCTCGCACGTGCGGCATCATTTCGGGCCGTCCTACTGCCGGACTCGATCCCGAGCAGCTCGTGTACTTTTCCCGCAGCCAGGATATCGTCAAGGCCTCGTTACGTGATTTGGCTATTGTCTCCGCGCGGCAACTCGATGCCGCCACCACCGTCGCCACAACCATGTGGATCGCCAACCGTAACGACATCGATGTCTTTGTCACCGGCGGGCTGGGCGGCGTGCACCGCGGCGATGATTTCGACGAATCCGCCGATCTGACTGCCCTGGCGACCATTCCGGTGCTGGTGGTCTGCGCCGGAGCGAAGGCCATTCTGGATTTGCCGCGAACGCGCGAACGCCTGGAAACGTTGGGCGTCCCTGTGATCGGCTATGGCACGGACGAGGTTCCCGCCTTCTACACGCGCTCATCCGGTCTGCCTGTCGATATCCGTTGTGATAGCGCCGCCGAAGTGGCCGCCATCTGGCGAGCGCACCGTGCCATGGGCCTGCGTACCGGCATGTTGGTGACAGTTCCCGTGCCGGAAGAGGATGCCCTCGATGAAACGGTAGCCACTGACGCTATCGAAGCCGCTCTCGCCGCCGCCACCGAACAGGACATCCGTGGCAAAAATATCACACCCTTCCTGCTCTCTCACATCGCTGAATCCACCGGAGAAGCTTCGCTTCGCGCCAACCTGGCCCTGCTTGAGAACAACGCCGTGGTCGGAGCCAGGATAGCGTTGGCACTGTAACCAGTAGTCTGGTAAACCCGTTCACCAGAAGGGCAGGTCGTGAGAGGTCTCACCGATCTACCGGTATTTTGGTTTACCGTTTATCCGACTCCCAATCATGAACTGGCGAGACCTGGCCCTGCAAATGCTCCTGCTCTGGTGGCGGATCACAAAACCCACCGTCATCGGCGTACGGGGCATTATCACCGATGAACAGGGGCGGGTTCTGCTGGTGCGTCACAATTACGGGAAGCGGAGTTGGATCTTCCCTGGCGGCGGCCTGAAGGGGGGCGAGGCTGCGGATGTGGCGCTTATACGGGAAATGAGCGAGGAAACAGGGTTGGAGGTGGAGATAGTACGACTGGTTGGTGTTTATTTATCTTATCTGGCCTACAAACGGGATCACGTCTTTGTGTTTGAGTGCAGACAGATCAGGAGGTGCGTTGCGGCAGGTCGGAGGCGAGATTGCCGAGGCGAACTGGTTTCCACCGGAGGCGCTGCCCGAACCGCTCGCACCAGGCATGCGCATCACCTTGATGGACTGGCGCCAAAGCGACGGGATCGGGTACGGGCGCTGGGATCAGTAAAAAAAATCCGGCCTCTCTAGCCAAATCCAAGAATCTCGAGGAATCTGGAATTGGCCTGAAGCCGGACATTGTTGTTAGCGATGGGAGGGCGACGATCAGGTGTGTTGTTCCACACCCACGGGGAAATCAATGGGGATGGGCGCTTGCTCGCCTTTTAGGAAAGTGATTCCAGCATTTTTCAGGACTTTCTCGTCGTCAGGATCGCCATCCACCTCGGCATCAACGATAATCAGGTCGCCGGTGGCGAATTCGCCGCCCAGTAGCTTGCGGCTAAGTGGACTTTCGATTTCACGTTGCAAGGTGCGGCGTAAGGGACGCGCACCGTATTCAGGATCGTAACCTTTGGCAACCAATACGCGACGAGCCAGGTCCGTTAACTCGACCGCCAGGGTGTGTTCCTCCAACCTCTCGGCAATCTCAGCCATCTGCAAATCCACGATCTCCAGGACCTGTTCCTGCGTAAGCACGTGGAACGGGATGATTTCATCCACCCGATTCAGGAATTCGGGCCGAAACATCTTCTTGAGGTCCCGCTTGATATCGCCCAACAGTCGTGACTCATCCAGAACCTGGTCGTTGCGGAAACCGATTTGCTTGGTGTCCGTCACCCGCCGGGAACCAACATTGGTGGTCATGAT
The DNA here is from genome assembly GCA_963700615.1 of uncultured Chloroflexia bacterium. Classification (GTDB taxonomy): domain Bacteria; phylum Chloroflexota; class Anaerolineae; order J102; family J102; genus DUEF01. The sequence goes on from CAVOYG010000013.1 coordinate 246,371, forward strand.
GATGATGGTGTTGCGGAAATCCACCGCGCGACCATGCCCATCGGTCAGACGACCATCCTCCAGAATCTGCAGCAAAGTGTTCCAGACTTCCGGATGCGCTTTTTCCAACTCATCGAAGAGGATGACCTGGTAAGGTCGGCGGCGGACGGCCTCGGTAAGTTGCCCGCCTTCGTCGTAGCCGACATAACCTGGCGGCGAGCCCATGAGCCGGCTGGCGGTGTGGGCTTCGCGATACTCGCTCATGTCAATGCGCAACAGGGCCTCAGGATCATCGAACAGGAATTCGGCAAGCACACGCGCCAGTTCGGTTTTACCGACGCCGGTCGGGCCCAGGAAAATAAACGAGCCAATGGGTCGGCGGGGGTCCTTCAACCCGGCCCGCGAGCGGCGAATGGCATCAGAAACAGCGACGATGGCTTCGTCCTGGCCGATAATACGTTCGTGCAGGAAATCCTCCATGCGCAGCAATTTGTGCGTTTCCGATTCCAGCATCTGGCTCACCGGGATGCCAGTCCAGGCATGCACGACCTGGGCGACATGCTCATCATTGACGATGCCATCAAAACCCGCTTGCTCTTGCCAGGCCGTGTAGCGGATTTTGTATTCGCTTTCCAGATGTATGGCGTCCGTCTTGAGCTGAGCGCCGATCTCGTAGTCTCGCCTGGCCCAGGCGTCTTCCTCTTGCTTCCGCAGATCATCGAGATCCCGTTTCAGTTTTTTCAATTCGACGGGTCGTGAGTGCATGGCCACATGCATTTTCGCACCCGCCTCGTCGATGAGATCGATTGCCTTATCGGGCAGATAGCGATCACTGACGTAACGGTGCGACAGCTTTGCAGAAGAACGCAGCGCTTCATCGGTGTACTGAACCTGATGGTGGTCCTCGTAGCGATTGCGCAGCCCTTGCAGGATGTCGACGGTATCCTCAACGCTGGGCTCTTCCACCCAAATCGGCGCGAAACGTCGCTCCAGCGCGGCGTCACGCTCGATCTGTTGGCGGTATTCATCAGGTGTTGTGGCGCCGATAACGCGCAATTCGCCACGCGCCAGGGCGGGCTTCATCATGTTACTGGCGTCCATCGCCCCGGTTGCGGCGCCGGCGCCAACCACGGTATGCAGTTCATCGACAAAGAGAATGATCTGACCATCCGCCTCCCGCACTTCATCCATAACGCCCTTCAGTCGTTCTTCGAATTCGCCACGGAAGCGGGTGCCTGCGATCATCGCACCGAGGTCCAGGGCCATGATGCGGCGGCCACTGAGGAGATCGGGGATATCATCCTGGATAATGCGTTGGGCGAGGCCCTCCACAATAGCGGTTTTACCCACGCCCGCTTCACCGATAAGCACGGGATTGTTCTTGGTGCGGCGGCTGAGCACCTGGATCACACGCAGGACCTCTGCTTCCCGACCAATGACGGGGTCCAGCTTGTCTTCAGCGGCCAAAGCCGTGAGGTCTCGGGCGTAGCGTTCGAGCACGCGAAAACGAGTCTCGGCGCGTGCATCATCGACCTTTTTGCCCTGCCGGAATTCCTCGATAGAGCGCTTCACAGCATCTTTGGTGATTTTATGGCGCTTGAGCAAGTTGGCGCTGGGCGTGTTGCGCTCGCTGAGGATAGCCAAAAACAGGTGTTCGGTGGAAATGTATTGGTCGCCAAGGCGTTCTGATTCCTCGACGGCAACCTGGTTCAACCTGTGCAACCGGGGGGTGATGTAGATCTGCCCCGCTGCACCCACGTTGATGTTGGGGCTGCCAGTTTTCGGGGCCCCGCTGAGGATTTCCTCCAGGTCTTTGCGCATCTGCTCAAGGTCCGCCTTCAGATGTTCGAGCACCTGGCGGACCATGCCGTCAGATTGCTCCAGCAGCGCAAGAAAGATGTGTTCTGTGTCAGCCTGGCTATGTTGGAAACGATGCAGGATTTCGTATGCACGCATCAGTGCATCCTGCGCTCGTTCTGTATATCGATCAAATTGCATCATGGTTGGAATCGTACTCCATTCTGTATCATTCAGGGTTTACAATATTGCTATCCTTAACTATAGCCGGACTTGAAACGGGCTAAGGTAAGGCGCAGCACAATCTTACCATACACTTAGAAATCTCTTGCACTTTGCTAATATTTTTGACGTGGATAAGAGGGTGCTGCAAGCCTTATTCGAGTCGTAAGTTGCTGAAGGTGGTGGGACGACCCCAAACCATGTTACTGGTGTGCATGAGGATTGTTTCCTGAGCTGCCGCGCCTGGCGTATCGTTGTCGTTGGCATTCAGCGCGAATCCGAACGTCATGCCGGAAATTGGTCGAAGACCAAGCACCGACCAGGGCGTTGCTGTCTCGATCGTGTATCCTGAAGCCTGCCGCCGTGCTGACACGAGCAGTGAGCGGTTCCAGGCCGTCTCTCTGTTTGGATACCAGATAACGCCTTCAGGAGGCTGGTTTGCGAAATTGCCTGGAGATAAGCCTATCTGAAAATCATCGCGGTTGAGTGAATTGTCATCAAAATCCGCCGCAAGTTCGACATCAAGCCAGAGTTCCACACTGTCGCCATTGAACAGGTCGTAGGCATTTAGCTCCTGAACGTGCACATCGTCTGTGACTTCGGCAGCGAGGTAGAGGAATTGTTCGTCCCAGGCCAGACGGGCGTCAACAGAGAAATCCGCTGCATCCTCGCGATTTTCAGCGCCTTGCTGGATGGCCGTCAGGGGAATAATGCCAATGCCTCCCCACTCACCGAGATTGCCATCCACAACGATTCCTGACCGGTAGGGTGCGGCTCGGTCGCCGCCATTGGCGCGGTAAGGACCGGCATAAGGCGTTGGAAAAGGCGTCGGTGTGTCTGTGGGGACACTGGTCGGCAGAGGCGTTGCCCTGGGTGTAGCCGTAAAGGTCGGTGGAGGCGTGGAGGTGGGGGCCAGGGTGTTGGTAGGCGTTGGCATTGTGATGGGCGTTGCTTCATCAGGCAGGGGCGTAATCGGCAGTTGCGAAATATCAGCCGTCGGTGTAACAGGTATGCGCGCCTGGAATGAACGCAGGCCAAGCGTGATGAACACCAGCCCGATCGTAAATACTGCCAAAGCGGAGAGTATGGCGATCAGGAAGGGATTCGGATATGATTTTTGGGGTGGTTCCAAGCCGGTTTCAGGTCTCCTTTAATGTCAAAATTACATGGTGTTTCTTTGTGTTCAGTAGCGCAGGAACGCGCCAAGGTACTGTCCTGCGTTAGCCAGGGGATTGTCAGACATAAGGGACGTGATGAGCGCATCCTGGAGAATAGTTCTTCTTGCGATTGTGTTCATAACATCCGTTAGTGTCTCGGTCGCACTCGCACATACCGGACAAATGCCATCATTACCGATACTCAGGTAGTTACATGCTGTGCAGCGCTGAACTACGTCCTGATCGACCTGGTAATCTTCGGTAATCAGTAAACGATAGACCCGGCCGCCCTGCAAGGCCTCCAGGGTGGGGGCAAGGCCCATCACTGCATTTGCGCCCTTACTGGCCGTAACTATCAGTTCAGAAGCAAGCTGCTGATTGTAATCTTGATGCGCTTCAAGGGCAATTGCTTCAGCGCGTTCGCGGATATCCTGGGTATTGGCCGACAACCCCAGAGTCATCGAGCCAACCACCAAATCCTGAATGGCTTTTGGCAGTAATTCCTTGAATTGGGCGACATTGCCATCGGTGCCTGCCAGCACCAGGCGCTGCCACTGATATTGACGTGTATATTCATCGGTAAGTTCCGCTGCCGAACGCAAATTGCTCAAGGCAGCTTCATCTTCGTGGCGCTGGTAGCGAGACGAAGACCATCCGCCCTGTTTGTGGCGCTTGACATCTTCGCCTACTGTGCCAGTCGCTTCTTCCAGCACGCCCAGATGAAACGAGTAAAACCGGGCGCCCAGTCTGTCAACGGCGACAACGCCCAAGCGCCCGTAGGTGTCCAACAAATCGACAAGACGCCGCACCAGCGGACGCCTGTCGATCATGATGGCGTCGTCGACGGGCACCTCGAAAGTATAAACGCGCCAGAAATCATCCTTCTGGCACGAGAAGCAAGCAATGCCGCGGGCCTGGCGGTCATATTCCAGATCAAAATACTGTTCAACACGTTTTCTATCGGTAGAATCGACTTGAGGCTCCGAGTCGAAAAGTCTGCGAAGAGCGAGCCGATATTTCTCGACGGTGCGATTACGGGGATCGACATTGAGATAGAGACTGAGAACAGGACTGCTTTGGCCATCAAATTCCACGAGTTCGCGCAAGTCTGCTTCTTGGATCATTGGATTTTCCTCCTGAAAATGGTCTCTGGTTGAATGGTTGTTGAATCGAACAGGTCATTAATTGACCGACGACTGACTGATCGCCTAAATGCAATAGCGGCAGTATCTGGTTGGCGAAAGACCAACTAGACACTGCCGCTAGTAAAGGCTTAGTTAAAGCGAACAGATAGGGATTCGAAGTTTTTACATTGTCGCATTAGCATAGACCATCCTGCCGCTTGTTGGATTGTGATCATAGCTTAGCAGTAAGAATCGCAGTTGTCAATAGCAGTTACGAGGGCTTAATGGCTTGTTGCGTCAGTGCGTACTAAGGCGTTTCGGTGTTCAGGAAAAGATCACTGGGGAGGATGAGTTGCTCGCCACCGCCGGAGCTGACAACCGTGGGATAGCGGCCATTCCACTGGTTCACGGCTTGCCAGCCTATGATCTCGGAGCTCAGGCTTTCGGAGATCAGGCGGTTGGCTTCGGCTTGTGTCTTGGCGCGCACCAGCGTGGCTGCAGCATCCGCTTCCGCACGCAATTTAATGGATTCCGCCTCACCCTGAGCAACGCCGATGCGTTCTAATCTCTGTTTTTCGGCTTCAGCTTCGGCTTCGGTGATAGTGCGCTGTTTGATAAATTTGGCTTGTTCCGCCAGATTTTGCTTGGTGATAATATTTTCCGCCTCGATCTGTTTGAGTTCTACAGCGTTTTTGTAAGCCTCAGAAAAACCAATCTGCCGTAAACCGAAAAATACCAGTTCCAGACCTTCGCTTTCAAAGTCGCCTTTCAACTGCTCGGCGATTAGGTTCTGCGCACCCTGGATATCGCCTGAGTATAGCTGGTTAGCCGTGAAGTTGCGTAGCAACGTGCGCACCCAAACCCGGCTATTCTGCTTGACTATTTTCTCGACGACCTCTTGCTCGTCACCCAGGTTGTTGACGATATTAGCGGCTTCCTGGGGCTTGATGCGGAAACGCACCGTATAGCGAGCAGTGATCTGCTGACCGTCACTGGTTGCCGTGTCGACTTCGATATCTGTGTAGTCGGCCTGCGAGGATCCCGGATTATCGCTTGTCTCGTAGACAATCTCCTGCGTGCGGTACACGATTGTGTCATCGATAAAGGGGATCTTCCAGTTCAGACCAGGCTCAAAAACTGTGACAACCTCACCCAAGCGTTTGACAACGGCTACAGAACCAGCCTGCACGATGGTGTAGCTGTTGAGAATGGCAAAAACCAACAGCACGATTATGAAAACCGCCACGCCAGGAAGAATAGCGCTGCCCGGTTGAGGCTGTCCCTGACGAGCCTTGGCGGCGGCGATAAGCACAGTGACGCCAATGCCGGCGACAATCGCTAATAGAATTGCAAATATCAGTTGACCCATAAGTGTTACTCCTTTGGGGTGTGTGGGAATTGTTCGTTAATTACAAGTATTGCAGATAGTGCGAGTCCCGACATGACGCAGTGCTGGCAATTGGCTGACCATGTTGACGTCTGACCGCTCCGCTCATCCGTCTGCTGCAAGCTTTGCGCCGCAGGTTACGGGATAATCAGTTTCTGTCCGGAAACAATGCGGCTGGGATCGCTAAGACTATTGATCTTGACAATGGCGTTGGGTGTCACGCCGTATTGGACGGCAATTTCCGAAAGCGTCTCACCGGGCTGAACAATATGCACGCGCTTTCCGGCATCCGCTGAATCTGGTTTGGCGACATCAGGAATGCGCAGGCGTTGCCCTGTGCGCAGTGCGCCGGGGTTGGTGATGTTGTTCGCCTTTGCCAGTTCATTCAGTGGTATGCTGTAGCGCTTGGCGATGCCAAAAAGCGTTTCGCCCGGTTTCACCACATGGACATAACCCTCATCATCGTCACCCGCCTCTTGTTGCGGTGCTGATGCTGAGTCCACCTGCAATATTTTCAGTTCCTGGCCGACGCGCAGGTTGTTGGGGTTCTCCAGGGAATTGTGTTGTTTAATGTCTTCAACCGTAATCCCGAATTCAACAGCAATGGTGTACAGCGAATCGCCGGGCTGCACTTTGTAAAGGGTGAATTTGGGTTCCGGGGTGGGCGTGGGCGGTTCAGGCGTCAGGGTCTCGTTGCCAGGGAGGGGCGGCAGCCCACCATCCTGGTCGGGATCCGTGCCGGTGGAGGTCAAGTCTGATTCAGGTGTGGATTGCGTGCTCTGGGCACCGACAGGCGATGGCGTACGTATCGCAGCCACTGTGGGTGTGAGCGTCAGTTGTCGCACGAGCGAATCAGGCGAATCAGCAGACCAGGCATCACGTTCGCGAGTACAACTTCCCATCAACATGACGCTCAGGATCAGGAAAGTAACAGCGAATAATCGTTTCAAACGAGGACGAGAAAACATAGTGTGATCTTAGCACAAGGTGTGAAGAGAATCAACGGCAGGCGGCATCCTTACGCCACTTGGCCCGACCCCGACCATTGCCCTTGATCCCGATCCGTTGCTATCCAGCCGAATCCTGTGCTAATTCTTCCGGGGGATGGCGCGGCACACGCGGGAGTGAAACCATAAACGTCGTGCCTTCGCCTAACATGCTTTCCACCCAGATCTGCCCGCCATGCATTTGCACCACTTGCTGGCAAATGGCCAAACCCAGACCAAATCCCTGCTGTTGTGTTGTGTACAGAGGTTCAAAAATAACTTCCATATCCTCTTCCGGGATACCTTCTCCCGTATCATTCACACTGAAACGCACACCCTCTGGGCTCAAATCCAGGGCGATGCTGATAACGCCGCCATCCGCAACGGCATGGATGGCATTTTCTATAAGGTGATGCATCATCAAACGTATCTGCCTGGGGTCCGCCTGTATGGATGGGAAGACAGGGGGTTGATTGACGACTAACTTCACATTTTCCGGCAACTGAGTATGCGACAATTCCTCGGCCAACAAATCATCAAGATTAACGGTCTCGATATGTATCTGCCCCAGGTCCGCAAAATGTTGCAAGCCATCGGTCAGACGCACGGCTGCTGCGATTTGGCTGCGTAATTTGGTGATGATTTCAGGTTGGCACAGCATTTCGTTGGGCTGGTTCAGCGCTTGTTCCATCGTCTCCAGGGGCATGCGCATCGTCTTGCTGAGCTGACCCGCAAAATGGCCGATGGTGCTCAACCGCTCAATCCGCCGCACCTGCCGTTGCGAATTGGCGAGTTCCCGCCGGTAGTTCTCCATATCGTTGAGTGTCTGAAGATATTGCACACGGGTCTTGAGAAAAGCTTCCTGAGTTTGATAAAGGTAGGTGACCAATGACTCAATAAGCACATTCAGAATAAGCAATACGACGCCGAGCGCTATCGATAATCGCACCAACAGCTCAGGGGGAACGGAGGATGTAATTGGCACTCGCTGCAAGTATACCAGGGCGAGATAAGCGCCAAAAATGCCAAGGATGCTGAGCGTGACCAGGCTGTTGAACCCCGGACGGGTGACAATGAGTCCTCCTGCAAGGCTGAGGGGAATCAGAAAAAGCCAGGAAACCAGCGTAATCTCGCCCAGGCTGAAATCAAGTGCGACCAAAAGCAGGGTACTGTAAATCAGGGAAAGATAGGTGCTCGCACTCGGCCAACGACGCACTCCCAGCCAATACACCAACAGCCCAACCATATCCGCAAGGATCACCCAATAAACAGGAAACAGCCCCTGTTCGACCGGTTGCAACAGGACGATGGCAAGCGCAACCAGGTCCAGGGCCAGTCTCACGAGGACATAGATCTTCGCGCGGCTGCGAACCGTGGCTATCTCTGGTGTCAGGCTAAAATCCAGCGCTGTGCTGGTCATAAAGGCTCCGAACGCGTGCGAATGTCGCGTAGGCTTTGCTCGAAATCGGTTAAAGAGACGCGAGAAGTGAGGTCTGTGCTCAGCGGGGTTACGGAAATCACACGGTCAACAACAAATGCATAGATGTCAGATTCTGTCTCGAGTCGATCATAGTCGATATGCACTTCATAGTCCAATGCCCCAGGGTCTTCCAGACTGTCGCGCTTCGCGCGCCGGGAGACGTAGTACGGCTGTAGACTTTGGCTGGTCATGCGCCAGGGCGTGCTGGCGGTGACAGAATCGGGCAGGTCGATTTTCAAGGCAGCGACATCCCTGGGCCAGGAGAGGCGCTTCAGCGCCTGCAGTGCAAAATAGCGAAGCCAGTGGCCCGCACACGACCAGTCGACATCTGGGCTGTGATTATAATGATAATCCTTTTTTGTCTCCAGAGAAACGGCAATCGCCCGCGCCCCCATGTCACTTCCCTGCAGGGCAGCCCCAATCGTCCCCGAAATGGTGGTGTTCACACCCAGATTTTCACCGTAATTGATGCCGCTCACCACCAGATCTGGCGGACGATCTGCGATTTCGATAAAACCGTAGAGCACAGCCTGGGCCGGCGAGCCATCGAGATGGTAGGCATCCAGTTTGAAACCATTGTGTTCCAGGGTGATAGGATGGATGCGCCCATCGAACAGGGGCGGCAAGCTGCGCGACATCGCCGATTGCTGCACGGAGGGGGCGACAACCAGAATATCGCCTAAATCCTGGACGGCTGCTATGGCCGCATGGAGACCTGGCGAGTGAATGCCATCGTCATTGGTAACGAGAATTAGAGGTTTCATCGATTTTGGGCTGTATAAATATTTATGGTCAAGGCGACATGAATGTCAGCGCATCGTGTGCGAAAATTATAACAGACAGCCCGATGGCGGGCGATATTTCTACACAGTGTGTGTGCAAAGGCCACAAACATGATTCCCCCAAGGCTGCTTCTATGCTACAATCACGCTCAGTTGAGTTACGTTTTCTCTCATCCAAAATGAGCGTTATGAGCAACAGTAATCCTTTTGCGGGCAAGCTTATCCTGGTTGTGGATGATGAACCCCGCATGATCAAATTCGTCCAGTACAATCTGGAGCTTGATGGCTTTCAGGTCATCAGCGCCAGCAATGGCCTCGATGCCATCGAAAAAACGCAGATGTCGCTGCCCGATCTGGTCATTATGGATGTGATGATGCCACAGATGGATGGCTTCGAAGCGCTCCGAATCATCCGCGAGGTCTCCGACGTTCCGGTGATTATGTTAACCGTCAAGGATGAAGAAGAGGACAAGCATCTCGCTTTCAGCGCCGGGGCCGACGACTATCTCACTAAACCTTTCAGCCCTCGCGAGTTGAGCGATCGAGTGAAAGCCGTGTTGCGTCGCGCTGGCGGCCCATCGTCAACGGCAGATGATGTAATCGTTGTCGATGACCGTCTGCAGATCGACTTTGCGCGGCGAGAGATTCTAGTGGAGGGGGAGCGCCTGAGCCTGCGTCCCACCGAATGGCGTTTGCTCTACCATCTGGTTAAGAACGCCAACTGGTTGATGACCTCGGAGATGCTTTTGCAGAAGGCGTGGGGCTACGAGTACCAGGATGATGTGCAACTCCTCCGCCTGTACATCGCTTACTTGCGGAAGAAGATCGAAAAGGATACGAAAAATCCCCAGTACATCACTCACGGAGCGCGGGGTGGGCTATCGCTTTGTCATGCCGGACAAGGATTAAAACTTTGCTCCAGGGAAACGGGACCGAGCAATGATTCAAATGACGACGTGATGGCGTGAAACGTAAAACGTGAGGATCAGACCATTGTAGCGGCGTCACGCTTCACGTCTTAACGTTTCACGATGTGTACTCGAACTCCCAAGGAACCACAATTCAACCGTGCTCATCTGCGTCCTGTAGCAACATGGTCTGTGTCAACTGCCCCTCTCGCACGTGCAGCGTGTTGGCAGTCGCCAGGAACGCATCGTCAAAGCGCTCCCAGTCAGTGGTGGTGATGATCGCTTGTGGGGCCGAGAGTAGAGCGTCCACCACCATGCCGCGCCGGGCCGCATCCAGTTCAGACATGACATCATCGAGCAAGAGGACGGGAGACTCGCCGCTGACTTCAGTCATGATCATCAACTCGGCCATTTTACTGGCGAGTGCGGCCGTGCGCTGCTGCCCCCTGGAGCCGTACGTGCGGAGATTGTATTCGCCCAGGTAGAAGCCGAGATCATCCCGGTGGGGGCCTAACAGGCTCATGCCGGCGCCCAGATCGCGCGAACGTCCGGCGTGGAGATGCGCAAGGAAGGAAGCGCGCACCTGGTCGGGCGAGAGATCACCGTAAGATACGCCATGCTCGCGCAGGCTGTTGGTGCTGGGATAGGACGCCTTTTCGGATATCGGTTGATGGCCGGGATCGAAACTGGGAAGATAGCGAATCTTCAGCCGTTCGTAGCCGCCGCTCAAATCCAGATGGCGCAGACTGGCAACCTGCTCGATTTCATTAATGAACCACTGGCGTCTGGCCATCACCAGGCTTCCGGTTTCCACCAGTTTCTCATCCCAATAACGCAATTGCGCCGAAGCGTTTTTCGGGTTTTCGCGCAGATTTCGCAGAAGGGCATTGCGTTGGCCGAGTGATTTGTTGTATTGGCTCAGCGCCCGGCAGTAGGCTGGCTCCATCTGGCACAGGGCGACATCCAGATAGCGTCGACGCAGGCTGGGCGAGCCAGACACCAGGTCCACATCCTCCGGGCGGAATAACACCACCAGCATCAGTCCCACCATATCCAGCGCCCGTTTGTTCACGCCATTGATGCGCACCTGTTTGCGAAATTTGCCATTCCCCTTGCCCGGCATCATCGTGATATCCACCATCTGCACGCGGCTGTCACGTTGCAACTCGGCAGCCAGACGCATGTAGGGATAAGGCTCGTCCAGGGCCGACCAACTGATTAATTCGCTGTCACTGCTTGTGCGAGGTGATCTGCTGGTCGCGAGGTAAGTGATCGCCTCCAGCAGATTACTCTTGCCCTGCGCATTTTGCCCCTGCACGACACTAATCCCGGCCGGAAGAGCGAGTTCCAGTCGGACGTAATTTCGATAATTCGTGAGAGAGAGGCGCTGAAGGTGCATGGGATTCTGCGATTATAGCACACAATGACACTGTTCTGATTCAGGTTTTGCGGGCTGTGCAGAAGACAGGGGCGGAACAGTGTCTAAGCGCTGGGATGGCCTTTTCGATCAGGCGTGAAACGTATAACGTGAAGCTTGAGCAGAATGTGAACGATCATCACGCATCACGTTTCACGTATCCTATTTGATTTCCCGCGACGCTTCATCGATCTGCGCCATCTCGGCCTCTGTCAACGAGAAAGCCATGGCGCCGGCGCTTTCGCGAGCGTGCTGCGGTTTGGATGCGCCGGGGATGGCGACCACGGTCTCGCCGTGGAAATTGACCAACCAATTCAACGCGACCTGGGCGATAGTGACGTCATGCGCCTGGGCGATACCATCCAGAACGTCGATTAGTGGACGACTTTTTTCCACGGCGCTACGGAAACGCATCCGGCGACCAAAAGGCACCTTGCCCAGTAATTCCGGGTCTTTGTGGAACTTGCCCGACAGCAACCCGGAGTCAAGTGGTGAATAACTGATGATGGTGACGCCCAGTTCTTTGGCGGTGTCGAGGACGCCATTGGTCTCGATGTCGCGGCTGAGCAAGCTGTAGTGCATCTGATTCGAGGCCAGGGGCAGGTCTCGCTTCGCGAGGGCATCGTGCGCCCGGCGCATCTGCTCTGCGGAGTGATTGCTGATCCCCACCGACCGGATCATGCCCGCATCGACCAGATCGGCCATCGCCTCCATTTCTTTCTCGACCGAAGAAAAACCAAAGGACCAGTGCACCTGATGCAAAGCGATGCTGTAGGGAGAGAGAAAATGAATACGGTCGGATATGGTCTTGGCGATGCTGCCGGCTGTGCGCAGCAGCGGCCACCATTTTGTGGCGATGACAACATCGTCATCACTCCGACCCGCAGCCTGTAACCCGCGCGCCAGGCCTTCTTCCGACCGGCCTTTGCCGTACATTTCAGCCGTATCGAACCAGTTGATGCCGCCGTCCAGCGCCGTCTGGATGATGGCGTTCATGTCCGCATCCGAAACGGACTGGTACATGACGCGAAAAGTGCCTGTACCCCCGGCAAATTGCATCACACCCAGGCCGATGGGCGTGATTTCGATGTCGGTTTGACCAAGCGTGCGTTTGTTGATGTCTGCCATGATGGACAATGCTCCGTTTCTGAGATGAGTTATTCAGCTTAGCGCAGAGCTGTGTCAGAGGCAAACATGGTCGGTTGACATGCTCGCCCCGGCACGTGAGGCAACTGATCGATGGGGAAAATGTTGCACTGGCGCCTCACGTGCCGGGGTACGGTTGTCAGTCGAGCGTCTATCCCTGGCTCGCCAGGAAGCTTTGCACGGCCTCGTAGCGGTCGTAGGCATGATCGATCAGATCAGAAACGGCTGTATCGAAAGTCATACCGTCGCTCTCACGAACTGCGTAGGGTAGGATCAGGTCGTACAATTCCTGATAGGCCGTCTCCATTGTTGCAGGATTAAAGGCGGTTTCGGCGACCTGCTCGACGTACGCCACGTATTGCGCCTGATAGACCTCGTCGGCAATCAGATAGCTGATAAGAGGCCAATCATCGCCGACTTCGTCCAGTGAAAGTGACAGCACGCCGCTTCGACCACTGCTCGACTTCAACGACTCGTTGTTGTCCCAGGGGATCCAGGTGAGTCTGGCCGCTGGTGGGGTCGGTGTACAGGTAGTAATTGTGGTAAGCGACGCCGTACGTGTCCCAGTTCTGGATAACGGTGTTGGTCGCCAGCCAGCGCAAAAAGGTATCCGTGTCGAATACGGCTTCGAGATCGCTGCGCCAGGTGTTCGGGTCAGTTACACGCTGGTCGGAGTGCAGGACATCGTACAGGGCCAGGATATCGCTGTAATCAGCTTCATCCTCGTTGGTTTCCTTGTCGAAATCATCCTCGTTGAAACTGCCGGCAGCGAAACTGGAGCCGATACCTTCCGGCTTGTAGACATTGCCGCTGTCATCTTCGAAATGCGTCTCGATGACGGTGTCGTCCACAACTTCGATCATGGTGTACAACCCGAAGTAGACCGGGCCTTCACCGTAATCGACGTAGACTTCGTAAAAAGCCGTGGCTGGCGTGGTCACGCCCATGTCCTCGAACACGTCGTAGGCGACAGTTTCACGCATGAACGACTCATCGCGGTAATTGCTCGACAGTGTCAGTTGCTTGAATCCGTAGAAACGTTGATCGTCGATTTCGGGATACTCGTCCTCGAACTCATCGAAATCCAGCTTCAGGGGCATTTTCAAGTCGCCGCTGCTCCATGAATCGCGCAGGCTGGAATTGCCTTTGAAACGGATACCGACGTTCGTCCAGGTGTCGCCCTCGAATTCGATGGTCGATTCCGCCCAGATCGGATTGTCGGTCTCAGTTTCAAGACCGGGGCCGCCAAGTCTTCCGCCAGGAGGGCCGCCATCAATCGGACCAGCACCGTCAGGAGGGGGGCCGCCGGCTGGACGGTCGCCATCAATCGGACTAGCATCGCCTGGAGGTCCGCCCTCAGGTGGTCCACCGGCTGGCCGGCCACCGCCGCGGACCTGCGCCGACTGTCGATGCGCCTTGTTCGCCGTACAACTCGGTCATGTCGGCCATCATCGCCGCCCAGTTCTCCGCCGAGATCGTGATGTCGAGACGGTTGACCTCATCGTCCGGGAACACAACATCGTAGTCGGGGTCAGCAGATTTGTCGTGGCTGTCTTCAGACCAACCGGACGGACGTTCTATCTCATCCGTTTCGCTGGACTCGTCCGTTTCGGTGACAGCAGCCGGGGTTGCTACAACCGTTTCCGTAGCTCGACCTGTGTCGCTGGACTCGACTACAGTGCTGCCTATCTCGGGCTGTGTCGCCGTCGTCTGAGCAGTGGTGCTGCTGCACGAGGCGATCAGGAATGCGGCGAGGATGATTAAAAACAAAGTTGCTATAAGTTTATGTTTCATGATGTTTCTCCGTGGTGGTATGACCTCCGGGAGGTCGTGTCGGGACGCACTTGTAATCAGTGATTTCGTCACGACCTCCCGGAGGTCTGTATGTAGCTAAATTTCAGCGAGCAGCGCTTCGTCAAACGTATCGAAGTCATCGCTAAAACCGTTGGATTCGTCGTAATAAATCTTCAGTTCGGTGGTGTCGCGCAGGAAGTTGATGCGGCCAACGTCCACGCGGGTGATGGTCAGACCGGTGCGTTGTTGCAGGTCATCGATCAGCAGTTGCCGATTTTCGGGGCGGATCAAGTCGATGCGTTCGTAGGTGATTCGCTTCGACGTATCGTAGTGGAACCCCCAGCCACGCTCCAGCACGAACAGTACAGCCATGACGATGGAGTTAGCGACGACCAATTCCATGAACCTGTCTCCGGTCAGCAGGATGGAATTCATCACCGGCAGGGCGATGATCACGAACAGGTAGGTCATCTCCCGCGCGGGCATGGGGTTGGTGCGGTAGCGCAACACCGAGAAGATGGCGAAAAGCCCGAATCCAACGCCGATACTCAAATCCACGCTGCTGAGCAGGCTGAGCACGAAATAGATGACCGTGTTGAAGGCCAGGAAGGTGAAAACGTAGTTTTTGTTGCGTGTGAGCGGGTAATAGATGAACCTGACGATGACAAAGGCGACCAGGAAATTGAAGCCGAAGCTGAGCACGAAATAAATGAAATCACTCATTATGCGATTCCTCCTTGCATGAGTTTGCCCACGTGGAGCATGCGGGGCTTGAAATTGTTCTTTTTGACGTCGTCGTACAGGGTAGCGACGCCCATGCAGTACTTGCTGAATCCAGATGGACGCACGCCCATCGCCCGCATCTGCTGGATGAAGTCAGATTGCATATTGAAACCATCTTGTTTGACCTCGGCGATGGCGACACCCGGCATAGCTGCGCCTTCGTGTCCCTGCCGGAATTCGAGATTGACATCCAGGGTCAGGCGCTCGACGCTGTGCATGCTGACCAGCGTGATGCGCAGGAACTCGTTCCACAGCTTGGGTTCGAGCATTTCGGGGTCATTGGGGTAATGGGCATGCACGAAATCAGTGGATTGAGCATCAAACTCGGTGACAACATCGGACGTCTGTAGTCGGGATTTGATGGTTCGGTTTCTGTTGGTCTTGAATTTCACTTCCAGGAAGGCTGTGTGTGAATCGACGTATTCACGTGAACGCACTTTGTAACGGTTGCGAAAACCGTCATGGTGGCGTGTGTACAGGGCGAAATCGGGTGTATCAAAATACACTGTCTGATAGTGGTTTAGCCGATTCCCTTTCACTTTCAGCACACGATAGCGATTTGTAAGTTGTGCCAATGCCTGGTGCAGTTGGGTGGTTTGCATCACGTACTTGGTGTCGGTGCGATTTAGCAGGGCAACGCCGTCCATTTCCTTGAGGCTGATGGTTTCGAAGCGGTGCAGCAAACGGTCGAGAGAGACAAAGTCGGTCGGAGAAATGCACCCGCCGGTCGAGTGAAGACCCGAAGGGAATCCCGACGTGGTCTGGCTATGCATGGTGTCTGGAAGGTGATACGTCATGGTCGGTTGCCTTGAGAAAAAGGATTGAATGCTTAGCATGATAGCGGGAAGATGTTCAGAAAGGGTTCAGAAGTTCTTTTGATTCTCTTTAGATTTTGAAGTGGCTTCCCTGAAAAAGGTCAATGAGTTCTCTGGCACTTCAACGAAGTGCGACACGCCCCAAAAGAAAAAGCACCCTTCGATGTACGACCTTTGGCCGTCATCCAGGATGCTTTTGTGATTGTCTACGAACAATCGATTTGTCTGAGAACTACCTTTGTTCCGGCAACATGATCCTGAACTTCGTCCCCACCCCTAGTTCACTCTCCACCACGATCGTGCCCCCATGCGCTTGTACAATCGACCGGGCGATAGCCAGGCCCAATCCGGTATCACCATCTTCCCGCTGGCGCGAGCTGTCGGCGCGATAAAATCGTTTGAAAACGTATGGCAGGGCATCGGGCGAGATACCGGACCCCGTATCCTGGACCTGGATCATCACGGCGTTTGGCTCCGCAGATGCCAGCAAACGGATTTCCCCACCTGCCGGTGTATGTTTGAGGGCGTTGCCGACCAGATTGCTGAGCACCTGCACCATACGTTCGGTATCGACATTGATCTCCGGCAGGTTCGGCGTAATTTCTGTCTGCTAACTCGACGCCCTTCTGCGCTGCCGGGTATTCAAAACTGGAGGCGACACGCTCCAGCAACGACGCCGGAGAAACGAGTTGGCGGTGGAGCGTCAGTTCCCCGGCATCGGCCAGCGAGAGCGTACGCAGATCATCCACCAATCGATTCAGGTGCTGGACCTCGCTGTTGAGCAATGCCAGCCGCTTAGGCGTGGCTTCGAGCACGCCATCCTGCATCGATTCGAGATAGCCGGACAGCACCGTCAACGGCGTCCGTAAATCATGGGCGATGTCGGCGGTCATCTGGCGGCGGGCCTGGTTAGCCTGATCCAGATCAACGCTCATCTGATTGAATGATTCAGCCAGTTCGCCCAGCTCATCCCGCGACCGCACAGGCACTTGTTGTTTGAGATCGCCTTTGGCCATCGCCCGTGCGGCCACAGTCAGTTCTCGCACTGGCCGCGTCAGGGTGCGGGCGAGCAGTGCGCCGAGCACGGCGGCAATCGCTCCCGCGGCCAGTCCTGCCCACAGCAACGCCTGCGTGATGCGATCCAGATAGCGCTGCTCCTCGATGGTGAACTCAGGAACCTGGCCGGATCGGAACACCGTGCCCACGTTCGTGCCATCCACCTCGACCACTATTCCATCTTCCAACTCAGAATCGGGAACCTTTTCTCCGACACGGTAGCGCGGGCCGCCGCTGATAACGACGATCCCATCCGGATCAACCAGGAAAAAGGGTGGGGGCAAGACTCCCGGTTGAGTTTGTGGTGGGGGCGGGGGAGCGCCTTGGGGTGGGCGCTGGTCCGGTAGTTGCCGATTCTCGCGCGCGTTTTGGGGCCGAAACCATGCGTTCGCACCCTCCCAGGACCCGAACGTCTCGTAATAGGTCGTGATGTCAGCGATGAAATTTTCTTCCGCCTGCTGCACGACCAGGCTGTCGAATTCCCGAACCAGGGCGTTGCGCGCAAATATCGCCGCCAGCCCGGCAACCGTGAGGGCGACAGCGAGAAATGCGAGTGATAACTTCAGGGTCAGGGAGCGCATGATTTAAGTGACAGTCACTTTGCTGCCGACTGCAAATGGTTCATGAAAGCGAATTATCGTCAAAAACAGAATCAAGTGACTGTCACTTTGTTAGTCGCCCAGCATTCGGTAACCTACACCGAACACCGTCTCGATGTAACGGGGATTGGCGGGGTCCGGCTCGATCTTGGTGCGCAGATTGCGAACATGCACATCGACGGTGCGCTCGACACCTTCAAAACTGACGCCCTGCGTCTGTTCGAGCAACATCACCCGCGTGAAAACACGTCCGGGGGCGGCCATGAAAATCGCCAGGAGATCGAATTCTGTCGGTGTCAGGCGCATTTTGGCTTCGCCAACGGTCACCTGGCGGGTTGTCTTGTCCAGCATGATGTCGGATACGCGCAGGATTTCGGATGTGGCCGTGTCGCCGGTTGTGCGGCGTAGCACCGCCCGGATGCGGGCGACGAGTTCACGCATGCCGAAGGGCTTGGTGATGTAGTCGTCCGCCCCCAGTTCCAGCCCGACCACCTTATCCGACTCCTCCAGTTTGGCGGTGAGCAGAATAATCGGCGTTGATCGTTCCTGGCGATAAATGCGGAGAAATTCGTAGCCGCCCATCTCCGGCATCATGATATCGAGCAGGATCAGGTCGGGGGTCTCCTGGCGGGCGGCGAAGAGGGCGTCCCGGCCATTGTTCGCCGTCTCCACCCGGTAGCCTTCCGCTTCCAGATGTTCGCGCAACAACATGCGAACACTGAAGGTGTCATCGACAACGAGGATGGTGGTAGGCATGATGATTCAGGTCGGGGAGTGGATGGAGTGGGAGGGACGGAAAAAGGTCGGTTTGTTCACGCACCACGATGCTAGTGTATCACAAATTGGGGATTGACCTTAAGGATTTATCACCAAGGGCAAATAGGTATAGTTATCAGCAGTGCCACACGAGCTGACGTTGGAACTACCGGGGGTCGCTGCGCACATTGTGCCCCAACTTCCCGTGCCGTCAGTTTGGCGGCCAACGCCAGCAACTCATCATCCTTCAACGCCAGAGCAAACGTCCGCAACTCAATAACTTCGATCGCATCAAACTCCTGTTGCTCGCCCGAGCTACACCATACTGGAAACAAGCGTTGCTCATCGTCCAACCCGATACGATTCTACGTTGGCATCGTGAACTCTTCCGCATCATCTGGCGACGAAAGTCCAAACCCAAGTCACAATCACCGAGAATCCCTGCTGAGACCATTGCACTTATTCGGCAGATGGCAGCGGACAACCAGACCTGGGGTGCGGAACGCATTCGGGGCGAACTCCTCAAACTGGGCATCAAGGTCAGCAAGCGTACGGTCCAGAAGTATATGGGGCGCAAAGATAAGCTAGGCCCTTCAGGTCAGACCTGGGCCACTTTTTTGAGAAATCATGCCCCTCAGATATGGGCTTGTGATTTCACCCAGGTCACCGACATCATGTTCCGCTCCCTTTTCATCTTTGTCATCATCGAACATGCCAGTCGCCGCATCGTGCATATTGCCGTCACTGCACTTCCAAGCGATGCCTGGGTGGCTCAACAATTGCGAGAGGCGACGCCCTGAGGTGAAGGTCCCAAATATTTAATCGGGATAATGACCCCAAGTTCGGACATCATTTCTCGGCAGTGACAGCAGGGACGGGCATCAAAGAAATTCGCACGCCCTTCCAGGCGTCAAATGCGAGGGCTATTTGCGAACGCTTTTTGGGCAGCCTGCGCCGAGAGTGTCTGGGCCATACCCTCATCCTCAACGAGCGTCACCTGCAGGAAGTCACGGGGGAATATTTGCACTTCTACCATCAAGCGCGACCCCACCAAGGCTTGGACCAGTGTATACCCCCATACCGTCTGGAGAGGAGCGGCCGCTGACAGGAAAGGTCGTGGCTTTTCCCGTGCTGGGAGGGCTACACCACGACTACCGCCACGCAGCCTGAGCGCTGAATCGGAAGCGTAGGGGATATGGGCGCCAATGCGCCAGGGATTTAGGCAGCAAGTTTCATCGCATCCTCACGCTGTAGTCGCGCCCCATGTGTATGGCCAACGGGTGCACTTCGCCGTTCTAATCCTGGAACCGGTCGTCGTTTTGGCCACGTAATGACACTACCGATACCGTTCGACTCCAGCGACTTGACACTGTTCTCTTCTCTATCAAGCCGCCGCCTTCCCTAGAATCGAACGGATGTGCGAAGTAGACATCACGGCCAGATCGGTTTGTATGAAGTTTTTACAGGGCACGAGGGCGCGGGGGTAAAAACAGAGCTTTTGGTCAATGCTTTTTATCTGATCATCATAGGCAGATACAATTCCTCTTGTGCAACGACAGAACCAAGGGGCATCTGTTCTGTGGATTGGTTTGCTCTAATGATTTCAAGTCTGTAGTCATACGATTCGCCAAATCTAACATCTTCGTCCACATAGGAATAGGAAGCGCCGGCAGATTGCCCCGCTCTAGATGCCACAAGAGGGTGTTCGGTGAGTTTGACCGTTTCTTCTTCGCCAGTTCGGCGGTAGATGTTGAAGGCGATGATGTTGCTCTCATCCACTGTCTCCCAGAAAAGTGTGACATGACCACCAAGATAGTCAACACGCCAATTCGTCAACTGCACGGCGGTTGGGGATACGATGTGAACATCGACCCAGGCTTGCTGCGTGCCCAGACTCTGGAGTGTCTGGCCGTTGCCAGGATCGGCTATCGCACCATCGACGAGGGCCACGTTACAGGTTTGACCGATAGCCGAACAAGGTGACTGAGGCGTAAGCAATCCTGTCGTATCGGAATTCGTCCAGAATTCCACCTCCACCGGAAGTGAGTCACCTGGAGCCAATCCCGCTGTACCTGCAACTAAATCCGACCACGTTAATTCACCATCATCAATGGCATCGTCCGCGGGTGGGTTGCTGGCGATGAAAGAGATGTAGGTGTTGTCATAGAGATCAGACAGCGGCAGTTTGGTGAGGGGTACGGCCCCGTTATTGGTGATACTAATGGTAAATGTGATAGTCTTTCCAATCCGGAATGGCCCTGTACCCATCAGTCTTTTGTCGATTTCGTAGCTGGCGTTGATATCGATATCCGCCGCACCGCCCGGATCTTCTACGACGCCATTCTCCGACAGATCGTGGTCCCCGCGCTGACCATCGACGAAATGCAGGATAATACGATCGGACAGGATCTCAGCCCCGGTTGTGCCATCAAAGAGGAACTCGTACCAGTGGTTCGTGGTATTGTCTGGCGTGGGTCCATATTTGTAATACGTGCTGAAGCTGGCGCTGTTCTCACTCAAGAGCGTGACGCTCACAGCAGCACCAGCGTTCATGCCTTGCAAGGTGAAGTCGACGAAGCCGATGGGGAATACGAAGCCGTCGGGCGCGCTTCCGCCGGGTGGACTACTGCTGACGCTGACGTTGGTGAAGGACATGCCGTCACTGCCAACCAGCGTGAGGTAATCGCCGGTTACCGCATCAGGCAGGGAAACGATGAACGACTGCTGGCTATCAGGGGTGCCGTCGTTATTACCATCTCCGTTGTTGGGCGCGCCCTCCTCGATTATATCCCCGATGCTATCACTGTCTGTATCGATTGTGAAGGTGCCCGTTATCACTTTGTCTGCATCCATGATAACGGCAAGAGGATTGGCTGTGCTGACCACGTCTCCCGACCAGCCGCTGAAAGCCCAGCCCGCACCGGCAGTGGCAGTGACAGGCACAACCGTACCTGCAATGTGGATACCGCTGACAGGTGTGACTGCGCCGTTTCCTATGGTGTACGTCGTCAGCGTATGGGTGGGTGAATTGGTTGTGAATGTGGCTGTGATAACCTTGTCCGCATCAATGGTCATGGTGATGGGATTGGTGGTGCTGACCACGTCTCCCGACCAACCGTCGAAGGTCCAGCCGCTGGTGGCTGTCGCTGTGAACTCGGCCGTCTCGCCCAAGGTGTAACTAAGCCCGGTGGGCATCACCGTGCCACTGCCCACGATGTTTGTCGTCACGCTGTAGAGCGGAGGAGTGAAATGGGCAATAATACTCTTGTTTCCGGTCATTGTCACCGTGGTAGTCAGGCTGGTGCTGAAGATAATGTCGCTGGTCTCCTCGCGCCAACCTTTGAAGGTAAAGCCGGTGTCAGGCACAGCCGTGATCGTGACCACCTCACCCACCACGTACTGCTCGCTGACTGGATCCACGCTGACCGCCCCATCGCCGATCCAGCCGATGTTCAGGCTGTAGGTGTCCGGTTCGAACAGGGCAACCAGATTGACACTCTCGGTAATGGTCAGCAACTGGGTGGCGGTAGCGCCGCTCAGACCCACTTGCCACTCCGCGAGATGCCAATCCGCAGCCGGGGCGGCACTGACCGAGATCACATCGCCGTAGGCATACGTGGCCTGGTCCGGGTCGAGGACGATGCTGCCGCTGCCGACCGACGAAGTTTCCACCGTGTACGAAGCGGTAACGAAGAGAGCCGTCACGGACTTGTTGCCGTTAACAATCAGGTTCTGACCACTGCCGCTGCCGGACAGATCCCCGCTCCAGCTTTGGAAGGCATAGCCTGGATCCGGCACAGCCTGCACGGAGACCACATCGCCGTGAACATACGTGGCCTGGTCCGGGTTGAGGACCACACTGCCGTTGCCGGTGACGCCGGTGTTCAGGGTGTACTGGTTCTGGGTGAAGGTGGCGGTGATCACCTTGCTGCTGTCCATGGTCACGTTTTCACCTGCAGTGCTGCCGGACAGATCCCCGCTCCAGCCGGACAAGGTCCAGCCGGTGTCGGGGGTGGCGGTCGCCGCCACGACATCGCCGTACACATAGCTGCCCTGGTTCGGGCTGATGGCGACGCTGCCGCTGCCTACTACCCGCCGGGCCAGGGTGTACTGATCCTGGGTGAAGATGGCCGTGACGGTCTTGTCCTGATCCAGGGTCAAACTTTGGGTGGCGGTCGCGCCGGTCAAGGCCCCGCTCCAGCCGCTGAAGCTCCACCCGGCATCCGCCGTGGCCGTCGGGGTGACCACACTTCCCGCAGGATGGATGCCCGTGGCCTCGGAGACCGATCCACCGCCCGAGACAGCCACGGTCAGCAGATACTCGTCCAACTCGTAGGTCGGGCCGCCGGGATCGACGACGACGCCGTTGGCAAGACCGTCTCCATCACCCCGCCCACCGTCCACGAAGTAGAGGATGATGCGGTCAGACAGGATTTCGGCCCCGGTGCCGTTCTTGTAGTTGAAGCGGAACCAGCCGTCGGTTGCGCTGTATTTGTAGTAGTTCTTGATCCCCGAGCGTGTCCGTCATGAAGATGGTCACGCTTGTGCTGCCGCCCGGCGTCATCCCGGCCAGCTCGAAGTTCAGGTAGCCCAGGGGGAATTTGACCTTCTTGGGCTGGCTGCCGCTCCCGGCGGAGGGCGCGGACGACAGGCTCACCTGGGTCAGGGTCATGCCTTCTGCCGCGGCCACGGTCATGTAGCGGCCCGTGAGGGGACTGGCCACCGAAGCCACGTTGGTCTGGGCGTTGTCGGGAATGC
This sequence comes from uncultured Chloroflexia bacterium, assembly GCA_963700615.1. Lineage (GTDB taxonomy): Bacteria > Chloroflexota > Anaerolineae > J102 > J102 > DUEF01. The sequence continues at coordinate 269,317 of CAVOYG010000013.1, forward strand.
CGTCGTAGTTGCCGTCGCCGCCGTTGGGCGCGCCCTGCTCCACACTGCTGGACACCCCATCGCCGATCACGTTGACCGTGAAGTTCGTACTCAGGGCGCCGGCGTTGATGGTCACTGTGCGGCTGCCCTCGGCGCTGCCCGCAGGCAAGCTCCACGACCAGACGCCGTTACCCTCGTCGGTGACCGTGCCCTCAGAGGCCGACCAGCTCAGGCTGGCATCCAGTGGGCTGTAGGCGCCGGTGTTGATCAAGACCTGGCTTTCATCGCCGCTGACACTGCTTTGGTCCGCTTGCAGATTGGTGGTCACCCCGGTCACGGTCAACGTCTTGGACGCGGCCACATGATCACCGTCTTCGTCGGTCACGACGACGGTGAGGGTGGGGTTGCCGTAGTTTGTGCCATAGATGTGTCCCAGGATGCCGCCGCCCACGGCGCTGAAACAATCATCGCTGGTTCCGTCGCCCCAGTATAGGTTGCAGTCAACCATCGTGTCCTGGCCGGGGTCGACCACATCGCCCAGGGTGATGTCATAGAGCACGCCGGCGGCCACGGTATCGGGACCGGTGATGATCACAGTGGGCGGTACATCGGTGATCGTCATCACGAACGACGGCTTGAGGGTGAACGCGCCGTCACCCACGCCTACGCTCCAGGCCACGATCTGGGACTGATCTGGACCATCCGTGCTGGTGTAGACCCAATCCCAGGTCAAGTTAACATCATCCCTGTTTACCATCTCCCCCACGCTGGGCGCTGGGTAGAGGGCAAAGAGAGGGGGGAATTCCGGATCGTAGGGCGGCGTCAACAACAGGCCGCCGTTGGTGGCAACCGACCCCTCCGGCACGGAGATGGCTGGGGCATCCAGAACAACAGAATAGTCCACCTGGATGGGCGTTGACACAGCGTCCGTGTTGTCGTCAATGTTCAGTTCGTTGGCCCCCGCCGTGTCGCTGATGTGAACGGTGGTCGTGATCAGCAGGCTGTCGGGCAGGAAGTAGCCCGTGTACAGAGTGAAGGTCACCGAGCCGCTTTCCCCAATCCCCAGCGTACCCAGATCCTGGGTGCAGGTGTTGGTCCCTTCCAGGGTATAGGGATTCGAAATGCAGACCCAGTCCGTGTCCGGGTCGAAGGGATCCCGATCCCCGCCCTGACTCCAGTCGACGGTGAGTCGGGGTAGGGCAGGCTGGGTGCCCGTGTTGGTGTAACTCATTGTGTAGGTCACCGCCGATGAGCCTTCCGTGGTGTACTGGAAGGTCGTGCCGCCATCCGTCATGGTGACCGCCAGATCAATGTCTGCGTCCGCAGGAACCTGGGCCGTGGCGCTGTTGTTCTCCGGGACGCTGTCGCCCCCGTCCACCCCCACCGCCACGGTGTTGACGATGGCCGTGGTCCCGGCGGACCAGGCGTTGGCCACCGTCGCCGTGTAGGAGACGACTCCGCTGGCGCCCATGGTCACATCCCCCACAGGGAGGGTGCACACATTGCCCGCCGAGCCATCCGGGGAACAGGCCCAGTCGGGATGGCTGAGGGTTGGGTCGAACGATCGCGTCCACCGGCACGGTTTCCGTGAGCACCACATTGGTGGCGGGCACGACGCCGGTGTTGGTGTAGTGGATGGTGAAGCCCACGGTTTCGCCCAGGTCGGCCAGGGCGACGGCGCTCTGCTTGCTGACGGCCATGTCCGGGGCCACGATTGCGAAGTCCCAGGCCCCTTCCACAAACTGGGTGTTGCTGAGGCTGTCGGTGACCTGCAGATCGATCTTGTACGCGCCCGTGGCCAGGGTCGGCAGGGTCGCCTGCCAGGTGGTGAAGAGGCTGTCAGCCGTGTCCAGGCTGATCGGGGTCCATGTGCCTTCATACTGGCCGAACTCCCGCTGATCGTAGGATCGCACGCGCAGGGCCAGGCTGCTCACCCCCACAGTCAAGGGATTGGCGATGTCGTAAATGATCTCATCGGGCAGGGCCTGGGCATAGATCACCAGCTCGTCCACGGAGCCGGCAAAGGCGTTGCCGCCCCGGGCACGGCCCAGTTGGATGGCATCCTCGGCGCTGAAGGGGATGTGGCCATCCGTGATCTCAGCGCCCAATGCGCCGTTGACGAAGAAGGCCCGTTCGCCGCTCTCTGACGTCGAAACGCCAGGCCAGATGCACCCACTCCCCGGTGGGGATCGTGCCGGTCATGACCGTGTCGTCGCCGCCGTAGCCCAGGATGGGGCTGCCATCCTGAACGCCCAGGAAGAGACCGTCGCTGGCGACGGTGGGGCTGCTGCCCAGCAGGGCTTGGTCCCCGCTCCAGTCGGCGGACTTGACCCAGGCCATGACGGTGAAGCTGCTGTCGGCCAGGCCGAGTTGTTGGGCCGTGGTGGTTTGGGTCAGCGCCTCCGTGCCGGTGAAGGTCAACAGATCGTCCACGCCGTCGAAGGTGACCGCGCTCCCCTGGACTCCGGCAATGCCCGTGGCGGGGCAGGTGCTGCCGCCACATTGCATGGTGAAGCCGGTCTGGGAGCCGTCCTCCCACAGGCCGGTCCCCGTCTCGAAGTGGAGATGCAGGGTGCGTCCGTTGACGGGATAGGGCACGTCGCTGGCCACCCCGGCGATGGTCTTGGTGGCCAGGGGGCTGATGTAGTTCTCGCCATCGGTGACATCCGCGTAGGGCGGCAGGCCGTCCAGCTTGAGGGAGGCGCTGGCGCTGGCCCGGTTGCCCACGCCGTCGGCGGCCTGCACCGTGGCCGTGTAGATGCCGTAGGGCGTTTCCAGGAAGGGCTGCGTCGCCTGCCAGCTATCCCCCTGACCCAGGGTTGGGGCCAGAATGCCCGTGACCGGCGCACCGGTGTGATCCAGGGCGACGACCTGGATGTCGCTGTTCGGCACGCCGCTGTACAGATCGCTTACGGTGCCGCTGATCACCGTGCTGTCGGTGACGGAGAGGACCGCGGTGGGCGTGTCCAGAGTCAGGGCCGGCGCGCCGTCATCGACCCGCACGTTGACCGAGGCCGTGGCCGAGACATTGCCCACCACGTCCGTGGAGCGAGCCTCGATGGTGTGTGTCCCTGCGCCAGCGGCGAAGTAGTAGAGCCAGGCGCTGCTGGTGGTCGAGTCGCCGCTACTTGGGTAGGTGCCCTGCCAGTCGCCGCCGTCGATGCGAACCTCCACTTTGGATACCAGGCTGGAGGCATCGGCGACTCTGATGGCGAGCACGGTCTCCGCGGTGGAGAGGGTGTCCGGGGTCCAGCTCAGGTCCACCGTGGGCAGATCTGCGTCCACATAGAGGGCGTGCTGGTCGATGACGTCGAACCAGGCGGACTGATAGTTGTAGATGTCCGCCACCTGCGCGGCGTTGACCACGGTCTTGTACACCGAGACTTCGTCGATGCCGCCGTTGAAGGCCTGCCCCAGCCGGATGGGGTTGGTCGCCGTGCAGATGGTGTTGCCGATGCCTGTGGTCGAACCGGCCAGGGTGCCGTTGACGTAGAGGGCCATGACGCCGCTGGCCGCGTTGTGGGTGGCCATGACATAGTTCCACTGATCTTCCAGCAGCGGGTTGGCCGCGTCCACCGTGTGCCAGTTGGCCTCGCTGTCTGCGCAGGCATACTGGCGATCAAAGCGCACGGTCATGGAGTTGGGCAACAGCCACAGCCGGAAATTGGCATCCAGCACATTGGCATTGCTCTTGGTGATCAGCCGCTGGGCGCCGTTCACAGACTTGGTCGGCTTGACCCACATGCCCACGCTGAAGTTGGTCAGGGCCAGGGAGCTGGTGGCGGCCAGGGTCAGGGTGTCGTCGCCGTCGAAGGTCACGGCCTCGCGCATCTGGCCCTTGTCCCCGGCGTCCGGGCAGGCCGTGGCCGGGGCACAGGTGGCCGCATAGCGGTTGTTGGATTCGTCGGTGAAAACCGTGCGGCTCAGATCCTCGTCCAGGTGCAGGTTGACCGCCGGGGCGCGGTCGAAGTGGGCCTGGACCTCGGCCTGGGTGAGGGCGCGCTTGACCACAGTCAGGTCATCCATCATGCCGTTGTAGTAGTAGTGCGACCCGCTGACGGTGGTCCAGCGACCGATTTGCAGACTGGCGGCCTGGTTGGGGACGCCGTAGGTCTGCTGCCAGATGGACTTGCCGTTGAGGTAGAGGGTGTAGCGGGCCTTGGCCTTGTCGTACACGTAGGCCACATGATACCAGCGCCCGGTGGCGTTGTAGAGTGAGTCCTTGGCCTGGGCGAGCACGGTTCCCGGCCCGGCTAGCCGCCCGTTGGAGAGACCGACGTAGTTGTATGCGCCGATCTCCATCAGCGGAACCTGGCCGAAGCCGCCGGTGCCCAGGAAATCCTCGGGCTTGATCCACATCATCACGCTGAAGTCGCCGCTGGTGAAGCCCAGTTCATCGGTGGAGGAGCCGAGGATCAGGTAGTCGTCCACGCCGTCGAAGGCCAGGGCCTGGTTGCGACGGCCCGGCACGCCGCTGACCGGGCAGGACGCGCCGCTGCACGCCACGCTGGCGAAGTTGCCCGACGCGTCGGCAAAGAGGGTCGCGCCGGGGGCTTCGTCGAAGGGCAGATCCAGGGCCATCAGGCTGGCGTTGTACATCTCCGCCACCCGGTCGGGACCGAGGGCGAGCTGGTAGACTTGGAAGTCGTCCAGGCTGCCCTGGAAGTAGTCGTTGAAGACGCCGAAGTAGAGGGTTCCCTCTGCCTTTGCGGTGCTTGCCGCAATTCGGTTCAGGAAAGAGTGTGGACGAATGCCCAGGTTGTTGAAGTTGTTGATCTCGGTGACTTGAACAAGGCTCGTGTCCGTCACGCCCCCGAAGGCGGCAGCGGACTCGAACGCATTGTTGTCCTTGCGGTTGTTCTGATAGAGGCGGAACCATTGGTTCGGGCTGGTGTCCGAGACACGGAAGGCCTTCTTGAGATTGATGGTGCCCGTACTGTTGGCAGTCGTGCCCCAGATATTGCCGCTGGCCCCTTCCTCATTCAGGTTGAGGCGCAGCGTCATGACGGGATAGCCTTCATCGTCGGCCAGATGATCCATATTCAGCCGATCCACCCAGCCATAGCCATAGTCGTTGGGGCGGCCAATGTTGAGGGTGGAGACGCTGGGCGGGGTGACGCCGGCGCAACTGGGGCCGGTAGTGCCGCCGCTGATCGCCTGGCCGTTCACATAGAAGGTGAAGTTGGAGCCGTCGTAGCTGACCACCACGAACTGCCACACATCCCGCTGAATCAGATTGGTCCCGTTGGTGGTGATCTGGCAGGAGGCGGAGCCGTCGCCCATCATCATGCGCAGGGCGCCGTCGCTGCTGACGAAGAGCGACGGGTAGATGGTGGACGCCTGGGGCCAGGTTGACTGGCTGCTGTCATAGACCATGTTGCCAAAGACGCCCTGCCAATCCCGATCCGTTTCCTTGCCATAGGCCGCGGCAACCTCTGCGTTCATGGGGGCGCTGCGGCTTTGGGGCTTGATCCACATGGCAAAGGAGAAGGCGTCGCCGCTCAGGTCCGGGGCGACAGCGCTCAGGAAGTTGGTCTGGGCGAAGCTGGCGCCGTCGCCACCCGCACTGGGACATCGGTTCCCGCTGCATGTCACGTCATCGCTGCCCCAGGTGGCGCTGTTCCGCATGTCCACCTGCAGGGTGGGCGCGCCATAACGGGAGAGTACCTCGGCCTGTTCCAGGACCTGGGGATAGATTTCCACCTCGTCCATCTGGCCGATGAAGGGATTCGTAACCGAAGACCTTGTTCCCGATACTGACCGGGCTATCGTTCTGGCAAACTGCCCCGCTCACCGTCGTTGAGGCAACCAGCACGCCATTCACAAAGAGTTTCTTGGTGCTGCCGTCAAAGGTGGCGGTGATGTGGCTCCATTGATTCAAAGGCAACCCAGACGGGGAGACCAACGAGTCGCCGCCGTCGATCGCACAGGTCGATGTCAAGAAGACGGCCCGATTGGTGCCCGGGTACAGGGAAAGCAGATAGTTGGCACGAGTCGAACTGGCCGAGTCCCACTTGGCGACCAGGTTCATGTGGGAAGCCAGGTAGGTTGCGGTAGGCTTGACGGCCACGGCGATGGTGAACTGATCCAGGTCAAGCTCGCTGCTGTCGGGCACAAGCAGACCGTCGCCGCCGTCAAAGGTCAGGGACGAGCCATTGGCTGTGGGACAAGTGGCGCCGGAACAACTGCCGTCGTTGCCCAGGAAGGAGCTGTCGGCAAAGGTGGTGCTGCCCACCGGTTCGTTCATGTGCAGCCAGAGCGACGCGCCCGGTGGGATCATCCAGGATTGCGCCGGCCCGCACCCCCATGGGCACCGGCCCGCTGCTGCTGATGCCGGTCTCCGCCATGCCGATGGAGCCGGTCAAAGTCACTGCGGTCTGGGGCGCGATGATGCCCAGGGATTGGGTGCGGCGCACGGTGTCCAGGGGCAGCTCGGTTTCCAGCAGCCCCCGGGCAAAGGGCAGGGTCAGCTCGTTGGTGACCACGGCGGTATAGGTGACCACCCCCGTGGGGGCGACATAGGGCATTTGGCCGCTGCTGGTCTCGATGGTGGAGTCCAGGCTCAGCACATTCAGCCGGGAGGCCACATTCGGGTTGTAGGCGTAGATGCGCTCCTGCTTGTCGGAGAGGGTGTCGTCGTCGCTGTCCGGATCTCTGGGATCGGCGCTGACCCAGGTGGAGAGGGGCGCGCCGCCGCTGTCGTAGCCATAGACGATGGGCCAGCCGCCGGTGTAGGCCGCGGCGCTGGTGGCGCAGACGGGCGGATTGCTGTTGCTGAGCACGCTGTTCTCGTAGGGGTTCAGCCGGTTGGGATGAAAGACCTCTTCTCCGTCCAACAGGCCGTCGCCGTCGCTGTCCGCCCGGGCGGGATCGGTCCCATAGAAAAGCTCCCAATAGTCGGTCAGCCCGTCGCAGTCCCCATCCGCCTGGGTTTCGTCGAAGCCCGCCGAACTCATTTCGAAATAGTCGCTCAGACCGTCCGCATCCATGTCCGGCGAGTTGTCGTTGGGATCGTTGCCGCCCACGGCCAGGCTGCGCAGACCGTCCCCGTCGGCATCGGCCAGGGTGGGGAATCGGGCATCCCAGGCCATGCGATAGCCCTTGCCGTCGTCCGCCAGGACCAGGGTGCGGAACTCATCCAGGCTGGCAGGCAGGACATCGAAGATAAACCGGTCTTCCATATCGGTATGGTTGGTGCCGTCGAACTCGCTCAGCCAGCAGGTGACCAGCAGACCCACCACGGTCAGCCAGCAGTTCTGCTTCTTCACCGCATAGCCCTCGGAGAAATAGGCGGGCAGCCCCTGGTTGATCCCCGGTGCGGAGAAGGTGTTGACCAGGGGTTGGACGGCAAAGGAGTGGTTGAAGCGGGCATCGTTGGCGCTGATGGACGAACTCTTCTTGCCCGGCACGGGGGTCCAGGCTGTGCCGTTCAGATCCAGCGGGATATCCTGCGCACTTGCCTGCATCCGATAGGCAAAGGTGGCGTCGTCCAGATTGTTGTCGCTCCACTGCCACCACCAGACATAGCCCAGCCAGTTGGGATCGTCCATGTAGAGGGTGTTGGTCACCGTGCCGCTGAGGGTGACGCTGTTGCCCACGATCACCCCATCCAGACCGCTCTCGTTGCCAAAGACGGGGGTGTCCAGCACCACATCCAGCCGGTCGCTGCGCTTCAGATCCACCAGGGGGGTGGTATCGTTGATCACATAAGAGAAGGCAGTGGCTAGCGCGCCGCTGATTCCACCGCAGAACCAGCGGTTAAAGTTGGCGTCCGTTCCCAAGTTGAAGGCGGCGCAGGCGGCAACCATTACACCGTCAATGATCGTCAGGGCGGTGAGAAAATAGCTTATAGGGAAGACAGGCAACCTAAAAATCACGAAACTCAGAATCGCAATAAAGGTCTCCACGATGATGGCCCCGATCTGTTCGGCCAACAGGCGGCTGAATGCGGGGGAATCGGCCTGCACCGCACCGCGAGCCAGAGCCAGGGTGATGATCAGGCCTGAACTCCCAATCTGTGATACGACTCCGGAGAAAGCCCATGCTTTGGCCGTGTTGCTAACGATTGATTGGTACTTTTCTAAACTCTTGTGGTGCCAAGTATTTGCTTGCTTAGAGCAAAAGAGTCTCTGGCGAGGGAAAATTCTGCCATTCTCTATATGCCGATAGTTGTCTTCTGTATAACACCTTCGTAGCCTCACGGACGCTAAGAAACTTATGGTGTACCTCCTCCTGAGCTATAGGTGCGTTCGGTTTTTCGCAGAGCGTTTGTAATTTTGTGGTCATATACATTCGCTGTTCTATGCGCTAAGCCCAGTAGTGAGGGACTGATGCCAGCGGACACCAGACCACCACCACTTACCTGACCAAAATCCGATGTTGATGTTGACGAATCTACCGCATGTCCGCCCCAGGAGGGGACGACCACCCCGGCAACGAAATCAGAGATGATGGTGTCCAGGATGGCATAGACACTCAGGTCCAGTAGATCGCTGTTACTGATCGTGGTAGGATAGTTGGCAATCTCCAACAGGGCCAGCGTCGCCGCCGAGGCGCTGTTCCCCTGTAGCACATCACCAAACCCTTCCAGAATGGTTCCCCGGCTGGCGGCCAACCCGGCCCAGGCATCTGCTGTCCCGGCCGACTTGTTGGCATCCACCGTGGGAACATTGAGAGCGCTCAGGTCGATCAGGCTGAAGTACTCCTTCAGGTTGGTAGCCAGCCGTTGCACGATGGCCGCCACCGGCTCGGTCGGGCGCACGTGTTCGCCGTTGACCAGCGGTATGCCGGTTTCCGAGACACCATCCACCGCCAGCACCTGAGCGCTGGCCACGTACATGGCCAGATAGTAGTTGACGGCCATGAGAATCGCCCCATCCCGGGCCTTGGCGAGATCGGTTACGTCATCACCGCCCAGCAGATCGGCCATCACGCCTTCGGTCAGGGTGCTGTCCAGCGCGGCCATCAGGTCTGTCAACAGTGCGTTGGGGGCCACATTCGCTCCAGCCTGTTCCGGTGCTAAAGCGATAGGTTTGCAGGCGCATGGCGCCAACCGATTGCAATTCTGCGGAAGTCAGATCGACGTGGAATGTATTGTCAGAAATGGTGAAACGGTCCGTGGCAATAGGCGGATCGCCGTCGGTGACTTCGACCTCGCCCATGGTGCGGGTGCGGGTGCTGCCTTCGGATAGAAGCAGCACACTGGCTACCGTGCCGCTCACCGGGTCCGATGTGTAGATACTGGTACGCAGGAAGGCGGGCACCGCGTCCCCGGAGACGGCCTCCAACAGGGCGGTATCATCCACCAGCCCGGTGATGTGGTTGAAGGCCAGCTTGCCGCCCAATCCCCACTGGCTGGCCGTGGTGGAGACATCCCCCAGGACGAAGCGCTGACTTGCCGTCACCTCCTGGCTGTTCAGATAGACCTGCTGCATGGTGTCGGCCAGGTGCCACAGCTCCGGCTCGTAGAAGCCGGTATTGGTGGTTTGGGCCGCCATCAACGCCTCAGCCCCGTGGTGCTCCGTCACGTGCATGCCGGTGACGGCGAAGTCGTCGTAGTAGGTCTGAAGGAGGCGGGTCGTGCTGACCCAGTTGGCGTGATCCTTGCAATAGGCGGCGTAGCTCTTGCCTGCGGGCGGGGTACAGGTGTCCCGCTGGCCGGAGACCAGCCAGACCACTTTGATCTGGTGGGGCGCGCCCCATCCGCCTGCATCCGCCGCCAGCCGATAGGGCATGCGCGTCTGCCAGGCCACGGGCGAATCGCCGTTGGGATCTGTGGCCTGGACCAGGGGCACATAGACAATACGATCCCCGTTCTCGCTGAGGGTGACGTTGATCTGGTATTTGTCCAGCAGGGCGGTGTCCAGCCAGTCCGTGAGGCGGCTGGTGGCGGTAATGGTGTGGGTGCCGCTGATGGGCAGACCGCCCGCAGGGTTGGTTTCGGAATAGGGAATGGTGATCTCCAGCATGGGGATCAGCACCATATCTCCATCCGCGGTCAGGGTGTCCGTGGTCACCCGCATGATCTGGCCCTGGTCGTCCCCGTCGGGCCAGTTGAGCGCACTGTTGGTCCACCACAGATGGCGCTCGTCCAGGGGGCGCACCTGGATATCCACGAAGAGGTCGGTGTCTGAGGCCGCGCCGGCAATCTCCAGGCTGAACGTCTGGCTCACCACCGTCTGTGAATCGAGGGGGGCCAGGTCCACGCTGTCGGGCACGCCGTCACCGTCGTCGTCAAAGTCGTACACGTCGGGCACGCCATCGCTGTCGGCGTCGTCACAGGTGTCCAACAGTGGGGTCAGCAAGGTCGTTGTGATCACATCCGTAGCGGCCAAAGCACTCGGCGCCGTCGCCCAGACCGTCGCCGTTGCTGTCGGCGTTGAGCGGGTCCAGATACCAGGGCTGGCCGTTCACCGTGAAGGGGGTCACCTCGGTCTTGTCGCTGATGCCGTCCCCGTCGGTGTCGATCTGGTCGATGCGGGTGCCCAGCTCGTAGATCTCCTCGTTGTCGGTCAGGCCGTCCCCGTCGCAGTCGCTGGTGGCGGTGATGATACAGGTGGAAGAGAGGGATTGGGGATTGGGGATCGGGGATTGAGGATTGGTTGACCTGGTGGCAGTCGAAAGCGGATCTTGGGCAAGGGGAGCTCGCTGCGGGTCGAAGGCAGGTTGCGCCTCTTGACTGGCCGCGGGCTGCTGATCTTTGGCGCGTGATTGGAGTTCGGCCAAGCGGCCTTGGGCGGCCGCCGTCTGGGTGGACTGGAGCAGCGGAATCACCACTAATGGAGACGATGATGGCGGCATAGATAGCGCGTTGAACCGGCATAGTGTGCCGATAGCGCAGGGCAATGCCCATAAACAGCAGCATGACCAGCATCATGCCCAGGGTCGTGCCCGTTTTCTGGAGTTGTCCGACCACGTCTTGTCCAAACATCGCCCCCAGGGTCAGGCCAGGCTGGTCTCCGTTCAGCGCCAGAAGCGTCGCCGGGGCCTCGCCCCAGGCGGAGAAATCGGTGGTGACTTCAGCCGAAACCCACTCCGCTGCGCCGGCCTGGGCCGGGAATTGCAGGGTCATGATCTGGCGCACGGGCAGGCCCCGGCTGCTGACCCAGATCTCGCCGACGCCGGTCATGTCCACATATTGCTGGGCCATCTGCAACGAGACGCCCGCGGGCAGCGCGCCCTGGCTGCGCAGATAGTCCTCCATCTGGGCGCGCATGAGCTGGGCAACCTTGAGGCCGCTCAGATCGAACTGATAGCGGGTGATCGTATCGGCATAGGCCGCGGGCAACAGATCCCCAGGGAAGAGGGGGTCCCCCGTCCCGTCGCTGCTCTCGACTCGCACATTCTCCGCCGCGCTCAGGAAGGCCATGGGATCGCCGCCAGGCGCGAAGAGATCCGAGGCCACCTGGGTTTCGGTCCAGGGATCATCGACGTTGACTCGACCGTAGCCGCGCCCATTCTCGTATTTAATCTGCAGCGGCGGCTGATTGGCCATGACCATCTGGCATGGTCATGCTCTCCGCGAGATGCATCCATCTCGCCCTCGATCACAAACCGGTCGGTGCGGGCCGTGCGTCCCACGTTTTCCAGGCTCAGGGTGGGATGCAATGTCTGCACCACCTCGGTGCGATACTGGTAGCGCCTGTATTCACCAGCGCGACTCCAGGCACGCTGCAATTGGCTGCTGGCACTCTCTGGCGCCCGAATCGCCAAACTCGGTTGGGTCGCCAACAGAGCCAGGAGGCTCAGACCGGCAAAAACGATGAACGTGTAGCTGATAAGACGAATGCGTTTCTTCAAGGGAAATCTCCTAATTGACGCCATGCATGGATGTCACATGGTAAGTTCAATTTATTGTAGTAGTCTTTTGCTAAATGCAACAGTGATCATTGTCATGATTTTGACTTCTCACCCATGACATTGATCACGTATTGCCGTCCAAAATCCCGCGCAGAGACACGTGGCAGGAGGGGTAGACTGTGGTATGCTAAAACGCATGATGAACACGACTCCCGGCGACTTTCCCGTATGGATAAAACGGGGCGTATTGTTATGGAGCAGCTATTATGTGTTGCTCATCGCTATCGATTGGCTGATAGCCGCGACGGAGTCTTTGCCAGCGAGCTACGTGCTATACTTTGGCGGCGCGGCCCTGGTACTCCCGGTGCTGGCCTTTTTGCCGAATCTGCCTTCACGTTTGGGCAGGTTCTATCCCATCCTCATCCTCAGCCTGATGAGTCTAATCACTTTCTTTGGTGTCACCTTTGTACTACCCTCCTCAGGTATGCCATCATGGATCGCAGTTCGCACCTCACCTGTCGTGTACATCCGGCAGTGGGTGCCTGATTTCATGGTCTTAACCCTCATTGCCTATGGTTATCGCTGGATCTATGTAGCCCTATATGGGATAACCATGACTACTTTGTACATGGTGCTGGCGACGATCCGGTTATCTCCTGAGTTTTTGCAGGGTTTCTACATCTTATCGTTGTTTGCCGGCGCCAGTTCACTGATATTGGGGCTGGCCATCAGTCGGATGTTTCAACATCTGCACAGGCAGCAGGCAGCCTTGCGCGACGCCAATGTCCAAATCATGGAACTTGCCAGTGTTACAGAGGAACTAGCCGTGAGCAGGGAGCGCATTCGCATGGCGCGCGAGTTACATGATACGCTTGCCCATTCCCTTGCGGGTCTGATTATTCAGTTGGAGACGGTAGACGGCTACTGGGACAAGGACCCCGGGATGGCGCACGACCTCCTTCAGCAAACATTGGAGACAGCTCGCTCTGGCCTGCAGGAGACACGCCGGGCGCTATCCGCTCTACGCGCCAGTCCGCTGGAAGATATGGGCCTGGTGCTGGCCCTCAAGCAATTATCTGAAGCAGCGGTGGAACGAGTGGCCTTACAGCTATCCCTGCAACTCCCCAGGCAATTGCCCGAACTCTCCGACGAGACAGAGCAGTGCATTTACCGAGTGGCGCAGGAGGCAATCAGCAATGTGCAAAATCATGCCCATGCCGGTCATCTTGACCTATGGTTAACTCAGGTCAACGGGCGGATCACCCTCAATGTCCACGATGACGGCATTGGCTTCGATCCGGCTAAAGTCTCTCATCCAGGTCACTACGGCGTTCCAGGCATGAAGGAACGGGCTCGCCTTGCTGGGGGGGAACTCAAGATTACGAGCAGCCAGAATCAAGGTACTACTGTCACACTCGATCTTCCCATCATCAAGAGGTAAAGGATATGAGAGTCATCATCTGCGACGATCAGGCGATTATCCGCGATGGGCTGGAATTGCTACTCAAATTGGATCCTGACATTGTGGTGGTAGGAAAAGCCTGCAATGGCGCCGAGGCCATAGATCTGTTAGTGAGTCACCAGACTGACCTGGTGTTGATGGACCTGAAGATGCCGGTGATGAATGGTATCGAAGCCACCGCGGCACATCCGCGATCACTTTCCAGACGTCAAAGTGCTGGTCTTAACGACTTTCGAGGACGACGAGTGGTTGTTCGACGCGCTGCGGGCAGGCGCGTCAGGCTACTTGTTGAAGGACACGCCCCGGAAAGAAGTCATTGCAGCCATTAAGGGTACCGTGGCCGGGAAAACTTATATGGATCCGCTGGTTGCCGGCAGAATCCTCAGTCTCGCAATGGATTCAGCGGCGAAACCTGCCGCTTTGCTGACTGAAAAGCTTACCAGGCGAGAAATGGACGTCCTGCGGCTCCTTGCCGGAGGTCTGAGTAATAGCGATATCGCTGATCGCCTCTACCTCTCCGAGGGCACTGTACGTAACCATGTCAGCGCTATCTTCACCAAGCTCAATGTTACGGACCGCACTCAAGCTGCCATTGTCGCCATTCGGCACGGGTTGACCGATTCTACAATCTGAAAGCATTCCTCAGGCCAGCTAACTATTTCATTTATCGGTGGTGATTTGAACACTCAGTGTCGGTCATTTTGCGGCAGCAGCCGATACTTTGATGAAGGACGGAAGAGAGGGAAGGGGCTGAAGAAGAGCAAGCGAAAGGGCATGGCTGTTGGAATCCCAAACTGAGGGGCTCGTTCGTGAAATCCACAAACGCCTGGTGGCAGGCGTGCGCGGTGAACGCGCCCGGTCAGGCGAGTACCGTCTGGTTCAGAAGTATATCGCCAACTTGGAGATAGAGCGCATAGGGAACCTCCTGGATTTGGCTTCGCAATTGTGCTTCGCTTTCAGCCAGGAACAGAACTTGATGCTGACCAGAGCCTCTCAAGGGTATTACCAGCAACCTGCAGACCTGAAATGACCTTCCGGGTGACAACTGCGCAATTATCCCCTGCCGATAGCAGAATTAACTATCTCTTTATTCCAGGCCAGCAAGTTCATCATGCAGTAGCAAGAGGTTATCCAGAGAATAGCCGGGTTCAAAATGCAAACCCAGTTGCATGGGCCCTCCAGCATTTTCCACCAACACTTGATCAAGCCATTCGCTGATGTCGTGACCGGTTGCGGTTTTCATCAGTACCTCCAGGGGAGGGGCTAGATCTATTTGGAAATCAGGTCCAAACTTGCGGCGAATGGCTGCAACAGATGTGCCTGAACCGATATCCAGCACCGTCAGATTCTCGATTTGAGCGAGGATGTCAATTAGATGGTCCGATCGTCCACAGGAGTGCATCCGCACAGGTCCAAGCTCCCGGCCCATCCTGCTGGCGAAAGGAATTACCTGCTTCACGTAATGTTGCGGGTTGATCATCGTTCCCGAGCATTCACCGATGTGTAGGGAGGTTATAGGTAGATTTGCAAGCGCTGAGTAGTGTTTGAGCAGCAGGCTGTAGACTTCTGTGATCCAGCCGTGAAGGTCGCTGACGAAGTCAGGGCGTTGGACCAACTTCAGGAATATATCTGTCCCATAGAGCTTGAAGGAGGTGGTGATAAAACCGTGTATGGTTGCGCGGCCAGATGTGTCCCAGAAGAAGGGAGGGAGCACGCGTAAATCGGGGCGCTCGTTTTTTATTGTTAGGATCTGTTCATCAAAGGTCTTGATTAGAGAATGGTCGAGGATGGAGGCTGGAGGAGGGAGATCATCGACCTCTTGGATGCCGGCCAAAGGCGTGCCTTCGACATCGGCATCGTATTCAGGGTAGAACAGAAACTTCCCGCCCAGACAGGCACTGATAATCAGATTGGGTTGAATGCCGCCAACCAATACCTGATTGGCTTGGCGATGACCGATCTGCACCAAATTTGATTCCAGGTTATAGATGCCGTAGTCGGGAAAACGCTCTGCGACAAAAGCATCCATCCTTCGATCCTGCTCGAAACGATACAACGGATCGAAATAATATGGCTCTTCAAAGGTGAAACCACCTTCCTGATGAAACCATCCTTTGGATATGCTGGTGGTTAGTGTAATCATGGGATAACCATGTTCTCCGAATACTTGTGCTCGGCCGAACATCGTTTTCTAGCGCCTGTACATTTCGATAATATTCGACATGTCCGCGAATTTTCGTTCCATCTCGCTCACCAGCTTGAGCTGGGTCCGGCAGCGATCCAGGTTATGTCCTGACCGATGCGTCTTGTAGTAAATGTCGCCATTGAGATAATCCGTCAAAAAGCGAATGCCCTGCTCTAAGGTTATGAGTTTGGCGCCGAAAGCCAAATGATCTACTTCTGTCAGTGTAAGGAATTCTCTCGTTTCCTCCAGAAAACCCCGAGCAAACTTATCGAATATGGCGAGATCCAGGCTGATGGCTGATGTATTTGGCTCATCTTCAGACCCGGTGCTGGCTCCGGTGCGGACTGAGTCACCGAAATCGAACACTGCCAGACCACCCATCACGGTGTCAAGATCGATCACACAGATGCCTTGACCCGTCTCATTGTCGAACATGACATTGTCGAATTTCGTGTCATTGTGCGTTATGCGCACGGGCATCTCGCCACGCGCCACCAGATCAGTCAGAACCATGGTATCCTCGGCTCTGTCCAGGATGAATTTGATTTCCGGCTTCACATCTTGCACCCGACCAAAGGGATCAATCTCCAACGCCTGCATTAAGGCCTGAAACCGTTTAGGCGTATGATGAAAATCTGGAATGGTTTCGTACAACTGGTCGGGAGACAGATCGCTGACTTGCCTGAGGAATCTACCAAAGGCTCGGGCGGCCTGGTAGTAAAACTCGGGATTCTCAGCTCTCTGGTAGGAACGAGCGCCATCAATAAAATGATGTGCTCTCCAGTATTCCCTACTGGATGATTTGCAGTACGTATTATCATCATTGGTGGGGACAAGTGTAATTGTCTCTCGCATCGGATCGCCACCGACCGATATGATCTTGTCCCGTATATGTCGCGTCACCCGTTCCATATTGTACATCACGTGATCAGGCCGTTTAAAGACATTGCGATTTATGCGCTGGATGATGTAACGGCGCATCTCCCCATCGCTAAGGCGGAAGCGCGCTGCGTAAGTGTCGTTAATGTGGCCAAAACCATAGGCTTTGGCGTCGACAAATTCACCTTCGAATTGGAAACGTCCTGCTAATTTGGCAATGTCCGGCGTCATTTGCCCATGCCCTGGAGATGAACCAGTGAGAACTCGCAAACCGTTTCGTGCATGATCTGCCCACGGTCGTGGCTATCGAAATCGGCAACAATCATTTATCCCATTCGATTCAGCGCTGGGCCAGTACTTTTACCAGGGATCAACTGTGGCGGCAAAACGATCTGGCTTACCTCCAGCGGTTGTTTATTCAGGATGTTTACGAGCATTTGTGCTGCGCGATACCCCAGTTCGAATGACGGGAAATTAATGTAGGTTAGCGGAGGTGATATGAGTTTGGCAGTTTGTTCTGTCGTAACAGTGATGATAGAGAAATCTTCAGGAATAGGTCGCCCAAGCTCCTGTAACGCCCGGATAACGCCGACGGTCGTCGAACCTTCAATGGTGACTACGGCCGTCAGGTCCGGCTGTTTTTCCAGCAGATTCTGTGTGCTTTCGAACAAAGTCTGCGTAGTCAAGTCGACCTGAAGACAGGTTGGTGTGAAACCATGCTTTTCGCAAACCTTTTTGTAACCACGCATCGAGCGCACCGCCGCTCCATAACCACGATCAAGCAAGGTTTCAGGAAAAGTGAGAAAACCTATCTGCTGGTGCCCTAACCCTACCAGATGATCAAAGGCGGTGATCACGACATTCTCTTGATCCAGATCAACAAACTGCAGACCAGTATTGTCTGCACTGCGACCGATCATCACAAATGGATAATTCCGTTCCCGCAGCGTATCCACTCGCCAGTCGTGCATATCGATTTCCATCAGAATCACACCGTCTGCCTGGCCGCTGCGATAAAGATTGGTCAAACTTCTTTCGGTAACAGGTGTTGTAATCAGATTTAAGAAGAAGTCGGCCTCGCCAAATGCCTTACCCACGCCACTGATGAATCCCATCTCTTGTCTGGTGAACTCGATATAGTCTACAGGGTAGAGCAAAGCAATGGTACGGCTTTTGCCGGCAGCCAGGCGTTGAGCCTGAATGTGGGGTGTATAACCCAATTCCTCGATGACCTGTAATACCCGCTGCCGTGTCTTTTCGGCAACATCCGGCTTGTCATTGAGAATGCGAGAGACTGTCGAGACGGATACACCCGCTGTCTGTGCTACTTCGGCAATCGTTATTTCGGTGGGGTCCAGCATTCCTGATTCCTCTAGAGACTTTGAGTTCTGCGGCGGCGAAACTTTTATTCCGGTATCGCTACCGGTAACGGTGCAGTTTATCCGCTTCAGATTATCACAGAATGAGGTAGTTGTCAATGGTTTTTGTGCTGGGAGTAACTGAAAAGACCCGTGTAAAAAGCGTTATTTGGGTAATAACCGACAATAAATGACAATATTTCCATCCTTTGAAGTATTATTGATTCGTTGCTATGTCGTAGTCAGGGTCGATGGCTTGAGGCGAAATTGCCTATTGACAACGGTCTCGCTTCATGATAAAGTATCGGTAGCGCTACCGGTAGCGCTACCGTAAATTAATAAATACAGCAAACAAACAGGACGAGATGTTCAAGCGTCTGGGTTATTTTGTCACCGAGTCGAGCGAGCATTTCAGCGAATATGTGCCCTGGTTTATCAAGCGGGACCGCCCTGATTTGATCGAGAGATTTAACATCCCCTTAGATGATTATCTGGAGCGCAGCCAGGCGCAGATCATTGCCTGGCAGTATGCTCAGGAAGTGCAAAATCAGCGGACGACCTACCGAGAAGATGAATTGCGTCGCAGATTGTCCGGCCTAAGCGTATTGCCCCATGTGATGGAGTGGCTAATCGAAAACGTGTTTGAGAATATGCAGGAATTCAAACGCAGCCATGAGTACGGCTCGGGTGTCATCCATAGCATCGAAACAGGCATCCCCCGGGCGGTTTATGGTAATGTGATTAATCACGGTCTGATCGATAACCTGCCTCATGGTTGTTGTGTCGAAGTGCCTTGTCTGGTTGATAAAAATGGCGTCCAACCGGTGCGCGTGGGCGCCCTGCCGCCACAACTGGCTGCTCTCATGCAAACCAACATCAATATGCAGGCCTTAACAGTCGAGGCCATTCTCACTCAGAAGCGAGAGCATCTCTATCATGCCGCCATGCTTGATCCGCATACGGCCGCTGAACTTGATCTGGATCAAATCTGGAGTCTGGTCGATGACCTGATCGATGCGCATGGCAGTTGGGTTCCGACGTACCATTGAGGTTTGGTTGAAAAAGCCAGTAAATTGTTCGGATCAATCGAGTGTTGTCAGGATGTCTTTGGATTGAGAATGGAGTCATCAAGTGTCTGAGATAATCGAAATTGCTGTTCCCATAGAAGAAATCGAAGCAAGGCAAGCACGCTACAATAAAACAATCAATTTTGAAACACCCGTGCCTCCTGGCACACCATTGGAAAATATCAATGCCATGATGGAAGCGGCAGAACTTTATGGACGCTACGAATAAGGGGTTTGAACAAGTGCTGGCTAATTCTCAAAACCGTTTGGAGCAGAAAATAACTATGGTCCACTACCCAGGCAGGTTCTAAAAATGACATTTCACCAAGAAACAAACAAACTGATCTGGAAATTGGGCCAGGAAAGGATCCAGATCGAGCCTTGGGGGCCGGAGGCCCTGCGCGTGCGCGGGGTGCTCAACGCCAAAATCGTGGATGATCCTTTAAGCGCTTTGCTGGACCCGATCCCCACCGATGCAGAAATCACCATCAGCGACGAGCAGGCCAGTATCAAAAATGGAGCGCTCAGAGCTGAGATCGATGCGCTGGGAACCGTGCGATTTCTGAATGATGCCACCGGAGAGGAATTGATTGCCGAAACATGGCAGAGATATCCCCAGCCGGAGCGGCGCTTCAAGTCGCTGGGATCTAATCTCTTCCGCACTCAGATCAAATTCAGGGCTTACGATGATGAACGTTTTTATGGCCTGGGGCAGCGAAAGCACGGCAAACTCGACCAAAAGGGTTGCGTGATCGACCTTTTGCAACTGAACTCTAAAGTTTGCATTCCATTCCTGCTCTCCAATCGGGGCTATGGCTTCCTGTGGAATAATCCCGCAGTGGGCCGGGTGGAACTGGGACAGAATCACACCCGCTGGATTGCCGAAGCCACCGCAAAATTGGATTATTGGGTTACGCTGGGCGATACGCCTGCCCAGATCGTTGAGCGTTATGTGGATGCTACCGGCCATGCGCCCATGCTGCCCGAATGGGCGGCAGGATTTTGGCAGTGCAAACTCCGCTATTCCTCTCAGGACGAACTGTTATCGGTGGCGCGTGAGTACAAATCAAGGGGCCTGCCCCTGTCGGTTATCGTCATCGACTATTTCCACTGGACGTCGCAGGGAGATTGGCGATTTGACCCGGCAGATTGGCCGGACCCAGCCGGGATGGTAGAAGAACTGGAAGAGATGGGAATCAAAGTGATGGTGTCGGTCTGGCCGACGGTCAATGGCGCCAGTGCCAACTTCGAGACCTTGCGCCAACGTGGGCTGTTGGTGGATACGAACCGGGGCATCCCTGCCCACTGGACTTTGACAGACACCAACGCACCCGGATTGCCTGCGCCCGTCCATTTTATTGATTCCACCAACCCCGAAGCCCGAACATTTCTTTGGGAGTGCATCCGGGAAGGATACTATCAGCACGGCATCAAAGTCTTCTGGCTGGATGCCTGCGAACCGGAAATGTATCCCACCGATCCTGAAAACCTCCGCTATCATTTGGGAAACGGCCTGGCAGTAACCAACATCTACCCACAACTGCACGCCCGTGCATTCTACGAAGGGATGCGAGCTGAGGGCGAGACCGAAATTATCACCCTGTGTCGTTCGGCCTGGGCTGGCAGCCAGAGATATGGTGCAGCCGTCTGGTCGGGTGATATCGCCTCCACCTTTGAAGAATTACAGGCGCAGGTGCAGGCTGGGCTGAACATTGGCCTCAGCGGCATCCCCTGGTGGACGACCGACATCGGTGGGTTTCACGGCGGCGACCCGGCCACACCCTATTTTCGGGAATTGATCGTGCGTTGGTTCCAGTTTGGCGCATTCTGCCCGCTGTTCCGATTGCATGGTTTCCGTCTCCCAGCCGATATGGACCGCTACTGGGAAAGCGGCGGCCCCAACGAAGTCTGGTCCTTTGGCGACGAAGCCTACGAAATCATCACGATCTATCTGCACTTGCGGGAGCGATTGCGCCCCTACATCATGGAGCAAATGGCCGTTGCGCATGAAAATGGTTCCCCGCCGATGAGGCCGCTTTTCTTTGATTTCCCTGATGATGAAGCCGCCTGGGGCGTGGAAGACCAGTTCATGTTTGGCCCGGATTTGCTGGTTGCGCCGATTTTGTTTGAAGGTGCTCGCAGCCGAGAGGTTTATCTGCCAGCCGAGACGACGTGGACAGATGCCTGGTCCGGTGAAACAACAGAGGGCGGGCGATGGATCACAGTTGATGCACCCTTGGCTCGGATTCCCCTCTATTTCCGAGATCGTGCAAAACTACCGATTCAGTAGAGATCCAATTAACGTAATTGTGCCTTCGGCACAACATTGAGAGAGTGATATCGATGGACAAGAAAACCCGTTTGACAAAGACATTTGATTTGGAACTACCGGACAGGCCACCGATTATGGGCGGCTGGCTGGCTGCACCCAACCATGTTCAAACCCTGACCGGCTGTACTGAAGATGAGTACTATGATGATCCCTTTTCGTGGGGTGTGAAAGCGGAACAGATTCTCGGTAGTGACGGGGTGGTCGGCATCTTCGAACCGATCTCGCGGGGTGAGTATCGCGTTGTAGATGGGCAGGCGATGAAAGAACGGGACAACATGCCACTGGAAACTGCGCTGGCTGAAATTCAAGCACTTTCCACCAGCCAGGAACAACTTGAAGCATTCGACGAGGATGTGGCCTACGCTGAGTTTATAGCGGAGCTTCAGGACAAACAGGCTCGACTAGGCGATATTCTGTGGTGTCCCTCTGATTGGTGGCTGACTCCCAGAGCGATTTCGGGCTGGGAATATGGCTATGAAAACGCTATGCTCATCATCGCCTTGTATCCTGAAGTCGCTCGTAAATTCATCGATTATGGTGTGGGATTCGCACGAAAAATCTCAATTTTGCGGGCGAGGGCCATCCGTGAAGGACTTCTGCCACGTGCTGTATTAACCGGTGAAGATCTCTGTGATCAGCGCGGGCCCATGGTCTCCCCTGATTTCCTGCGGCGTGAGTATTTTCCCAAAGTGGAATACGTGCTTGAACCACTGGTCGAGGCCGGCGCCCAACTGGTCTGGCACTGCGATGGCAACTATCAATCGTTGGTTGATGACGTGCTGGCTTGCGGCATCGGCGGATTGCAGGGATTCCAGCGTGAGTGCGGCATGGATCTGGAGTGGATCGTCGAGAAACGCACGCGAAATGGTGATCCCTTGCTAATTTATGGACCGATGTCGGTGACGAAAACCCTGCCGCATGGCACGCCCGATGATGTTAGGGCTGAAGTTGAATGGGCAATGAACGTCTGCCGTGACAAAGCCTCGTTGGTCATCTTCACCAGCAACACACTCACACCTGACATCCCACTTGAGAACATCCAAACCCTCTGGCAGACCGTACAAGACAGTCGTTGGTAGGAGATTGCTCGATATGAAACCACGCACCCGTGTCGCAATTGCGCTTAACCACGAAGAACCGGACCGCTGTCCCTTACAAATCAGCTTTACGCCTGAGTTTGCAACACGCCTGCGTGCTGACATGAACATGAAGGGCAAGCGGGTGAATCATCCTCATGGCAGTGGTGGCGGCTATGAACTGGAGCGGGCACTGGGGGTTGATATGCTGATGGCCTCGGTGGGATGGGGGAACTCGTACTACATGGACGACAAGCCCTACACTGATGAATGGGGCGTTCGCTGGAGCATTCAGCCCTATGATACCGTCTTCGGCACCGGTCACTACACCGAGATTTCATCGCATCCATTGGCTGACGATGACGCTATCTCATCCTACCAGCCACCTGACCCCAACCGCCCGGAACTGTACACCGACGCCGAGCGGGTGATTCGGGCGTTCAAGGATGAGTACTGGATCGTCGGGGGTGTGGCGACGACGATATTCGAGGCAGCCTGGGCGCTGCGTGGCCTGGAACAAATGATGCTGGACATGGTGCTCGACCCTGATCTTGCCCACCACCTGCTTGATATTCCCTACCACTATCATCTGGCCGCCGCCAAACGCCTGGTCGAGATGGGCGTTGACATGGTGTGGACGGGGGACGACGTCGGTTCTCAGCGGCAGATGATGATCTCTCCGCAGATGTGGCGGATATTCCTCAAACCACGCATGGCCCATTTCTTCGCCGAACTCAAGGCCATCAACCCGGATGTCAAGATCGCCTACCACTCCGATGGCGATATTTCACCCATTATCCCTGAACTGATCGAGATTGGCCTGGATGTGCTCAATCCCATCCAACCGAGCCAGCATGGACCCGGCTGAGCTCAAGCGACAATACGGCGACAAGCTCTGCTTCTGTGGCACAATCGATGAGCAGCACACGCTGCCCTTCGGTTCCCCAGCCGATGTCGCCAGTGAGGTGGTCGAGCGCATCAAAACAGTTGGCCGGGGTGGAGGATTGATACTGGCCCCAACCCATCATGTCCAGCTCGACACGCCGCTCGAAAACTTCTGGGCTATGATCAACACCATCCACGACACACCATATCCTTGAGGGTCGGGATCAATGACACAGAACTTGAAGTGGAAAGAGGACTGGGCGCAGGCTCAGCAAAATCTAATCAAATGGTGGAATGGTGAGGGGATGGCACTATCCATGTACTGTGCCCGTCGCAGCGAAGCGATTGCAGCCATCTCGCAACCCTTCCCGCCCGGCTTGATCGAGGGCAGATGGATTGATCCCGGCTATCGCTGTGCCAAGGCCGAGTACGACATGGCCAACCGCCTCTTTCCTGCCGAGACCTTTCCCTATTTTGACACCGAGATCGGTCCCGGCAGCCTGGGTACGTTTTTAGGTGCGCAACCCAAATTTAGCGAAGAGACAGTCTGGTACGAACCATGTATTGATGATCCTGACAGGTATGGTGAAATTGAGTTCAAGACGGATAACAATCACTGGTGGGATGTCCACCTCGCCCTGATCGACAAAGGTGTTGAGCGCGCTGATGGCCGTTACCTGGTCGGCATCCCCGACCTCATCGAGAATATCGACACGCTACACGCATTGCGTGGTGATGCCCTCCTGTACGATCTGATCGACAGACCTGGTTGGGTTCACAAACGCCTGCGGGAGATCACGGATAGTTGGATACAGGCATTCGACATCCTCTATGAAAAAGTCAGGGATGACGACGATGGCAATGCCTACGCTGCTTTCCAGATCTGGGGACCTGGAAAAACGGCAAAGATCCAATGCGATTTTTCGGTGATGGTTTCCCCAGCGATGTATCGGGAATTCGTTGTGCCCCATCTCGAAACGCAGTGCCGGCACCTTGACTACGCCATGTACCACCTGGATGGAACGAATGCAATTCAGCACCTGGACGCCATTCTGGAAATCGACGCATTGCAGGCTGTCGAATGGACACCGCAAGCAGGCTTGCCACAGGGGGGATCGCCGCAGTGGTACGATCTTTACCGTCGCATCAAACAGGCTGGAAAATCAGTACAAGCGGTAATTGTGCAACCCCACGAGGTCGTCCCTCTACTCGACGCCATCGGCCCGGAGGGGACATTTATTTGGATTACCGATCCCGTCAGCGAAGCTGAAGTCGAGAATCTGCTGAAATCAGTGGAAGCGTATCGTTAGGGCCGGACCGTATTGACAACTCTGGTTATGTCATTCTGACCGACCGAAGGGAGTGAAAATCTCCACCAACGAGTTCGAATTTTACATCCAACCTTGGAGATTCCTCCTCGCTTCGCATGTCGGAACGACACAAAAAGGGAATCTACACCATAACCTGGCTGAGTTATTCTTCAATTTCACGTATGCGTTGGGCGGCTTGTACCATAGCCAGATAACCATCTACAGGCACATAGTCCGGAATCGAATTCCCCGAACCGAGCGCATAACCATTGGCCATGCTCCGGTACTGCATGCCCCGCTGCAGGACGATTTCAAAGACATCCTCGGCTTCATTCTGGCACAGAAGGTCTACATCGATCCCACCAAGCAAGCCAATCCGGTCACCATAACGGGTGATCCATTCTTCGTATGGGGCGATCACATCATCAAATGTGCTCGTAAAGTGGCAAGCGTTTGGGTTTTCTGTTCGCCAATACATCGAGCATGTGGCGGTAGTCATTCTGGAACTCAGCCATCATCTGTCCTCATGGGCTGAGTGTAAATGCAGCGGTGAGCTTCATCGGCGAAAGCGTGTATCAGTTCCGGTTCGGCTTCGAAGAAGTGATCGGAAGGAGAAAGGATGTAGCCGCCACCGCCGCCAGCTGCCTCGAAGCAACGGCGCACTTCGGCCCTGGTTTCCTCGGGTGTGCAATCTACAAAGAAATGAAATTGATCGAAACCGCCGATCATACACACCCGATTGCCGATTCGTTTTTTGGCTTCGGCCAGATCAACATCGGCGCCCATCGACGGTGGTGTAAAAGTCTCCATGGCATCTACGCCTAAATCGGCTATATCTTCTAAAATGGGCATCATTCCCCCGCAAGTGTGGTAAACAATGCGCTGTCCCATGGCATGGGCCAAAGTCACCAACTCGCCGTCATAGGGAGCGACAAAGTTGCGAAAAATGGTGGGAGAAATAACTGTTGTGGATGCATCGCCGCCACCCAGTTCCAAAATGTCATAACGCGCCCCCTGCAATGAGCGGATATAGCCCAACTTTCGTTCGCGCAGAATTGCCAGCAATTCATGCACCCAGACGGGATCGTCATAGGTCTCCAAAATGAGCCTCTCTATGCCCACCAGACAGGATGCATCCTGCCAGCAACCGGGTTGGCCAAAGAAATCAAAGCCGGGAATATGCCCACGGATCAGACCACGCTCACCAAAAGCGTCTGCCGCCTGATTGACCGCTTCAGTATCACAGTATTGTGGGGGGAGGTACATGCCCAGGAGTTCGATGTCAGATTTTTTCTTGATCGGATGTTCTTTAAGCCAGATGGTGTGCTCATTCCCCTGCAACACCATGCTCATGTTTCCACCAGGCGTAGTGATGGTGTAGCGCTTTGTTTTGTACGCCTGTCCGGGAATATCTTCAATATCAACCCGCCATTCATCGTTACTCACAAAATCAGGCAACTGCCAATCGGGCGCGAGACGTCCCGAATTGACATGCGATACCCCCGGCACCGTACGAAAATGCATTACCCACTGGATGGCATCCATGCCAAGTTGGTCGAAGAATTCCTGATTACCGATCCCACCCTGGAATTTATCGAGATAGGATGTCATTAAATGATGAGTGGTCACTGGAAGCCGATCTGGGACTTCTCCACTAAGGGCAGTTAGCATTCGTTGTTTAGAGCTTAGCATGTTGTCACCTAATACCACTTGTGTTGATGGTAGGCGTCCAGAGCGTAGCGGTAGCTGTCGTACTGGACCAGGGGGGAAAGTGAATGGTCGGAGGCAAAGACGAATCTGGCGTTACGCGGCTTTCATGCCTTGTATGAAATCCCTGACGGCTTTTTGGATGGTGTCCTTGTCATTTGTCTCGAAAATGCGGGCATCCAGTCCGCCAATGAAACCGAATTTATCGGCGTAAAGTTCAGCGAAGCTGAAAATATCGTTGCCGACGGCTTTCGCTTCGACAGGGTTGAAGGCGTCGATGCCCAAATCCGCCAGCATGGGCAAGACCTTTGCGACAGCACCATCAGAATGGAACAGAGCCAGCACCCCGTGCTCGTGGTAAAAGTCGATCAGTTCTCGATAGAACGGGAAAATCAGGGTCTCATAGATTTTGGGGGAAGCAAACAAATTGGTCTTGTAAGCCAGGTCTTCGCAGATGTAAATGCCATCCAATTTGCCGACATTTTCAAAGAAGTAAGCGTAATGGGCTTTGTAGAAATCGGTGTAGACCCGTCCAAAATCCTGCACCCATCCCGGATCGTCCAGCAGCGTGGTGAATAGGGTTAAATCGCCCATGCAATAGCGCATCCATTCCCAGACAAAGCCATGATTGTGAGCGCTGAATTTCTGATGCTGTTCGATCTCTCTTAGTCGGGGGATGATTTCATGGGCTTCAATCCGCCGGGGATCGAGTTCCACTAAATGAGGGCGGTAGTCTTTCTCCCAGATGGCGCGCGTGTCCATGAGAAAATCGACATGTTCCGGAGTGCCGGTCTTGTTTTTCCAGTATTTCATCGTTCCCCCGGCCCCGTTGCGATACATTTCCCACTCATCGGTCTCTTCGATGACCTCCTTGTAGCCAATGATCGGCTCATAATCGATTAGGAAATCGATCTCACCCATATCAAAATCGAAACTGCTGATAGGGAGGGATCGGTTCGTCGTATTCTCCAGATTCGGTCGTCTCCACCCACCGGCCATCTGTATCCCGCCAGTGTTTTTGTCCCATCTCTTTGTAAACCCTGCGAGTAGGATAGCCTTGTTCCACCCAGGCAACCAGGGTTTCATTCCAAAAGGTCTCCCGCAGAGGAACCCTGTCAACGAGTTTGCCGGTCAGCAGGTTACTGACTAATGCTCGTGAAGTAATGTCCATCTATAACTTCATCTCCCAAAAGCGTCGATCACTTCAATGATTTTCTCATAGTTTTTCATCGTTAAAGCGGGCAGTTTTCGACCATAGGGGCAGGCCGATGGCATGAGTACAAAGCCGCGTCCATCGCCTGCCGTTCCCTCTTCCAGCGCTATCTTGACCTTGTCGGCGAACTGGTCTGAGGGGAGTTGCTCGATATCTGACACTTCCAGATTGCCAAATAGTACGATATTTTTGCCATAGGTTTGGCGCACAAACTGCAAGGTTACATCACCTTGCGGCGGTGGCTCGATGGGATCCAGGCCGTCAGGCCCCATACTAGCGATGTCGTCCAGGATAGCCTTTAGCTTGCCGTGGCAATGGATGCGCGCAAAGCCTCGATGGCGTTGAATGGCATCCACCATGGGCTGATCGTAGCGGACCACATATTCGCGAAATAAATGTGGCGGCAGGTAGGGGACGGAGGCATACTCGGGACCAAAGATCCGCCAAAGACGTCCGGGCAACAACTCTGCAATCATCTCCGTGCGGTGATGCAAGTCGATGGCAAAGCGTTCAAGTAAGCGGTGAAAGAGTGTGGGATAGGACCAGGCAATGACTGTGAATTCGCCCATATCGAAGAGGGAGGCTGCCAGGCAGAGAGGGTCAGGCGTATCGATCATGACGATGCCGGTATCGCCCAGGAGCGCCTCGGTGTGTAGCACGGGAGCTGGGTCGAGATCACGTCGATGTTCGGGTAGAGGGAGTTCGAGGAATGCTTTGAGATCGTCTGTGTTCTTGAGTAGATGTTCCACCGTCCATACTGTGTTCACATCCACATCTCGACGCGTGCGAGTGGTGAGCGTGCGCTTGCCGGCTTTCACCTGTTTGACTGTGAATTCGCTGCCATGCCTTCTTGTTGTCGTGATTTCGGCGAATTCGTCAATGGGGTCGGGCAAGATGTCTACATATGACAACCCGCGCAGGACGATTCGGTCCGTTTTTTCTGCTGCCAGTTCAATCAATGGTTTCCACGACGGATCCGTGAAAATATTGAACGGGTCTGTATCTTGTGGATTTTCATCAAGGCCGTTTAATTCGTAAAAGGAGACGGGTGGCCGGTCTACCGTTTCACCTCGTAGTGTGGCCATGAGTCTATCACGACGATTCATGCGATCCTCCCAACGCGGTTCTGGCACGCTTTATCTCAGCATGGCGTCCCAGGATTTGAATAATTGTTCCACGTTGGCCGGATTGTCGCCCACCGCAAATGAGCCCTGAGCAATCACCCCACCATCCCGGTAGAACAATTCTTTGATGCGTCGAACGGCTTGTTTCACCTGTTCTGGGGTGCCATATGACATAATTTGCTGGCGGTCAACCTCGCCCCAGAAGGTGATTTTTCCGGCGAATTGGTCTGCCAGCGCTTCGGTATCCATGACGAAAAGCTGCGAGTTGATCGCATCCAGGCCGATCTCGACCAGGTCGGGATAGATTTTCTGGATATTGCCATCGGAGTGCATGAAGGCATATTTGCCATGACTGTGGGCGATCTCGATGTATTCTTTGTAGAGCGGCTTAAAATATTCCCGCCACGTTTCTGGCGAGATCAACAGATTGTTCTGCGCCCCCCAGTCATCTTGGAAGAAGAGGGCATCCACATCCGTTTGCGCCCAAAGTTCCATGTCCTTCAGAAAGAATTGGTGGATGGTGTCCAAAAGCTCAGATAACTCAGGCGGCTTTAAGGCCAGATCCACAAACACATTTTCGGTGCCTCGCAAGTATTGCAAGCGCTCGAAAGGTCGAGTGTAGGTGATGGACAGGGTGAATTTGTCTGTCTCGCGGCAATAAGCATTGATGGCATCCGCATCCAGGCTGAGGATATTTTCAGGTATTTGCACTTTGCCAAGATCATCCCAGGTCTTGATGAGTGGATTCTTGACCTCGCCAACCACGCCGCGCTGTTTATTTTCCCACTCGCAGCCCCATTCATCGATGTACGTGCCGATGGCGTATGGGTCTCCGCTGGTTTTCAGCGGCTTCAGCAATAATTGAGGCGACCATTCCATGTCATCTGGATAGGTGGCGGTGATGCGCGCGAAATCTTCGGGATAGGTTTCCTGCGCCCAAGGCAGCGTCCATATCTGCCGGGGCAGTCGGGGGGGATTGCTGAATTCCAGCGTTTGTCTGACGAGTTCTCTTGAACTGACCATGAAGGTTATTCCTCGTAGCTGTACTGGTCTAGCATCCTGAGTAGCCCGGAAGGCCGTATCGAAGGGTGCGGGTTAGAGGTCGATAATTTCGTAAACCTGCACCCTTCGATACGCCTTTCACCGCATTCAAGGCCACTCAGGATGCTGATCTTGACCAACAGGATAGTTACTATTGCTCTTTGATTACCAAGCGTAGGCTTCCGGCGCTTCTCCGCCGGGGCCGGGCCAAATTCCATCCAGTTTTGCCAGGACAGATTCGTCAAGGTTTAATTCGAGTGCCCGAAGGCTCCCGGCCATTTGCTCGACCGTTCTCGGGCCGATGATCGGAGCAGTGACAACGGGGTTTTTCAGCAACCAGGCCAGGGCTACATCGGCTGGTCGTTCACCAAGTTCGCGGCAAAGTGCTTCGTAGGCCTCAAGTTGCGGGCGGTGTCTCGCGACCGCTTCGCTTAATCCAGCTCTCCGCCCAGATTGTTCTTCACCCAGAATGCCACCCAACAACCCGCCGCTCAAAGGACTCCAGGGCGCCAGGCCTAAGCCATATTCTCGACAGGCAGGGATGACTTCCAATTCGATTGTGCGATTGTTGAGGTTGTACACGCTTTGCTCGGCAACCGGGCCAAGGAAATGACGGGCAAACGATTTTTCGCAGAGTTGAGCAATGTTCCATGCGGCGAAATTACTGGTGGCGACGTAGAGTATTTTGCCCTGTTGCACCAGGAGTTCCAGGGCTTGCAAAACCTCTTCCCAAAGTGTGCCCCGCTGACGATGCGGTGGACGGTACAAGTCCCGTTCCGGCAGGTTGAAATTCTGCTTGCCGCCCGGCGTGGCTTCGCCGCCATCGACATGGTGCATGAAGTACACATCGATGCGGTCTGTCTGCAACCTTTGCAGGCTTTCATCGCAGGCCTGGCGAATGTGGTAGGCGGATAACCCACGTTCATTGACGCCATGTCCCATCGGACAATGGACTTTGGTTGTGAGCACGATCTGATCTCTGCGTCGGCTATTCCGGGTCAGCCAATTACCGATAATCTCTTCGCTCAATCCTTGCCTGAGCGGAATACCGTAAACATTGGCGCAATCGAAAAAGTTTATGCCAGCGTCCAGGGCTTTATCCATGATAGCGAAGCTATCTTTTTCAGGTGTTTGAGCGCCGAAATTCATGGTGCCCAGACAGAGCCTGCTGACGACAACACCTGATCGACCTAAATGTGCGTATTGCATTTTCGCTCCTATTCTTCGTCAGGAAGATCGAGAGGATAACGGCCATACTTGTTGGCTGCTTCAAACATGGCGATGATATTTTCGATCTTTTGACCGTTGTTCAGACTGTGGTCGGAAGCCAGAATGTATCCGCCACCTGGTGCAGCCTGACGCAGACAAGCAATCACCTGTTGCTCAACCTCTGCGACTGTGCCCTCCCGCAGTATCTTTTTGTTGTCCACGTTGCCGATGGGGCAAATTCGATCACCATATTTTTGTTTGACAATGCCTAAATCCATACCAGCAGAGCGCTCGATGGGATGATAGGCATTGATGCCAGTGGCCACAAGATCGTCCAGGAAATTCCAGATGCGGCCATCGTTGTGCATGATCACTGGCACACCTAGTCGACGGAACGCGCTGACCACTTTCGCAAAATAGGGCAGGACAAATTCCCGGAAGTGTGCCATCGACATCAATGGGCCCTGGTTGGCGCCCATGTCTTCGGCGATGAGCAGAACATCAACTCCGATACCCACCATCTGCTGCCCGACTGCGATATCCCATTCGGCAATGGCATCGAGGATTTCGTGAGCCAGGGCCGGGTCATCGTAGAACATGAGCGACATCGCATCCAGGCCGGTGATCCAGGAGCCGTGAGAATAGGGACCACTGACGCTGCCGATGATGGCCAAATGGTCTCCGGCGAGTTTGACAGCGGTTTCCACCGGCTCCATGCGGCCTCTGGCGTAAGGATCAGGCACCTCGTAGTTGTTCCAGTCTGAGCGATTTCTAACAGGATGATCGAACGGCCCACCGGTCGGCCAAGATACAGTGGTGTCGATTTTCTGGGTGGTGCCCCACTCGCCAATGACAGTGTCCGGGGTCGGGGTTATCGCTTCAAAGGACTCCGCCGCCCCGGCAGCGATGTGGACGCCATCGAGCCCCAAGGCATCCGAAAGGGCGATGGCATCTTCTGAGTTGTAGGTTTCGGGACTATGACCGAGGACATGTTCGTACAGGTTTGGACTGAACAGGAAGTCAAACAGCGGCACCCGATCTGGTTGCCGGCCCGCAAGTGCGGTCAGGAAGCGTTGCTTTGGCGATAGATTTTCATTCATGAGTTGTGCCTTCCCGGCGTGTTCATCTCAGATCATCAATTGAGCGCTCAACGCTATCTCTGGTCGAGAACTGCACGAATCATGGCGAAATAGTTCTCGTCGGGCACATAATCTGCAACCGAGTTGCCGGTTCCCAGAGCGTACCCTCCACGATCAGCGGTTTGCTCCAGCAAAGCCTTCGAGCGTGCATAGACCTCTTCCGGCACAGCTCGGCAAATGAAATCCAGATCGATGCCGCCCAGAATGGCGAAAACATCGTGATATCGCTCATAGGCATCCTCAACCGGCAAAATGGCGTCTTCGTAGGAGTGCCGCCCATCAATACCTATCTCAACCATGTCGTCGATGATGCGCTCGAAATGCCCGCACGAGTGCAAAATCAAGGGCTTGCCGGCAGCATGGACGACTTCCGCAATCTGCCGGTGCCAGGGGAATACAAATTCCCGCATTTGTGGCGGCGAGAACATCGTTTGCGTTTTGAAACCCCAATCATCATTGTCGATGCAAGCGCCAACCACCGGATAAGAGGCGACCCGTTCATAAAATCGCACCAACCGAGAACCAACACCCTGAAAAATTTCCCTCACTAGCTTGGGATCGTCTGCCAACCAATAACACAACTGTTCATAACCCGCAATCTCGATGGCATTCTCCAGAACACCGCCGGGACCATTGCAGATGATCTTCATCCCAGCTGGTAGGTCTTCAGCTAATACGTCCAGGATGCCATAGTCCGCTGCATCCGGATCGGGCCAGGGATAGGCTGCAAGGGAATCCCAGTCATGGATCAATCCACCCGCATTGATGGAAACCGTCTGTTTGTCATAGACTCGATCTGAGGGGAATTCGAAGCCAGGAACCAGAATTGTGGCGTAATCGTAGCCGAGACGATGAAAACTGGCCACCCTTTGCCGCTGCGCGGCATATGGCGCTTCTGCCTCCATTCCAGACAGTGGGGCCAGCCGCTGATATAGTCTTTCATTATGGAAAAACTCGAACAGGGTGGGACGTGCCGGAACCTCGCGGCGCAACACTGCGAGCAAGTTATCGAAGTCGGGACTAGGAAGGTGGTCGGGGATTTGATTCCAGTCATCCATGATGTTACTCCAGATTGACAACACGTTGAGCGAGTCGTGACTTTTCGGCGGCAAATACGAGCTGATGTGTTTCCAAACTCTGCACTGGCCCGGAAAGAATGAGCGATGGGTCATTTGCCGCGACTGCGGTGACAAAGCTGGTCATGAGGTTGTAATCACCGCCGCCATGATGCATCATCAACGATTGGTCAGCTGAGGGGATTTCGTAGACATGGGTCTGGTCTGTGAGAAAATCGTAGTGTTCGATTATCGAACCATCACCGTAGAGTTGGCCCAAAGATCCAAATAACTTTGTCTTACGATCTCCCCATTCGGAGAAGGCTGTCATCGTAAAGGTGACTGTTTGGCCCCCCTCAAAAATCATATTGACTGCCTGATGATCGACGACATCATTGTCACATTCGTACACGCACCGGCCATAAGGCCCGTTACGGAGGGCTTGTGTGATTCCCTCTGGGGAAAGATCAGGGGTGAGGACATTGGCCAACCAGCCTGTCAGGCCTTGTTCAATGCGTTCAGGGTAAATCTTTTTCGCTGAATAGGGGCATTGCGGTTCGTGGTCACAATCCAGGCAACGACTTGCGGCATTTGCCGGTTTATTTTCGCTGCGAAAATGCCGAAGCTGCCAAAGGATGAAACCTGTACACAACGATCCCCCATGATGTAGCACAACCAATCCAGATCGTGAACTGATTTGGCCAGTAAGATCGGGGCCGATTCAGATTCTTTACGCCAGTTCCCCCGCACAAAAGCATGGGCGAAATGCCAGTAACCAACCGGCTCAAGATGTTGGATGTTGATTACATCGCCAATGAGCCCGGAGTCCACCAGTTCTTTTAGTTTTCGAGTGTAATTGGTGTAACGCATCACATGGCAAACGGCAAAGATGATGTCTTTGTCTGCGACAGCTTCGAAAATCCGCTGGCAGGCTTCCGGTGTGGGCGCCATCGGTTTTTCCAGCAGGATGTGATAACCCAGCTCGGCGAAGGCGATTGCAGGCGCTTCATGCAGGGTATCTCGGGTGGTGATAATCACCGCATCGGCAAAACGATCTCGGTCTGCCGCCTCCTGCCAATCCACGAACACATTTTCAGGCGGGATCTGGTGGGTTTCAACCATCCGCTGTCGGTAAAAATCACGTGGCTCGGCCACCCCCACAATTTTTGCTAATTCGGGATGCAGGATTGCGAATTGCGAATAGGTGTTGCCTCTATCTCCAGCGCCAATGATCAGTAGTTTTATCGGTTTTGATGTCATATTATATTCATGAGATTATCATCCTTCATTGATATCCATCACTTTCCCACGACCTGTTCCACCTCGGGGCATCGTGTTGGGAAAATCGGGGTTGAGCGTTGTTCGGCGTTCGTTGACAAGCGATGCAAGATCGGCACATTGAACATAAGACCCGGGATTATTCTGATCAGGTACATAAATATCCTCGACTTTTAATCCCTTCACAACGGGGTTGGCGTTTGGGTTAAACACATCGATCCATTCACTTGTCGCATCCCCCTTTACTGGTGGACGCCAACAACTACCTGATTCATCCGTTGGCAGCCTGTACCATGTCAATGCTTTTGGCCCGACCGATACGAGGTAGGGCGCCATGTCGTCTTGGCCGGGGGCGTAATTGAATCGGACATTCCTGATCGAGAGACCATCAATATCGGTGCAGATATCCAGAACACCATCTGATGTTGGATCGTAATACTCAGCCTGACTAATGCCATCGACCACAATATCAGAGAAGAAAAGATCGGACATCTTGCCAATGGGGTCGGCTAAAGTCCCCTTCAGGATTGCCCAGGTTGGGCTGATCGTACATTTTGAAGGTATGGACGCCCCGAATATTGCGGAAAATGCAGCGTCGAATATCACAGTCCAGCGTCTCGCCCGAGGAGAATATCTTGGTCCCCGGCAATAGTCTCAGTTCCGACCATGTGTAGCCAGGCTGCAGCTCGACATCCTCGACCAGTACATCCGTTATCGTCCCGAACGTGATGCTGCTGGTCTTCCAGTCCCAGGCATTTAGCGCTAATATATCGTCAGTTGTTTGGCCCCGAATGTGGCGGATGATCCCCCGTTTTGATGGCCCTTCAATGTGAATGCCATCTGCTGTTTCATCAAAAGTGATGTTTTCAATAACGTAGTCGACGGCATTGCCAAGTTGCACGGCAAAGGCGGAACAATCCCGAAAGACTGCATTGCGTACACAAACACGCGTGATATTGTGGAACAAGAACGTACTCATTGAACCGGGCACTGAACCTTGTTGGTCATATGCACCGCCGCGGCCACACCCCTCATTGTTCTGATCGCACCATATCCCGCCCTCGACGAGGATGTCTTCATCAGCGCCATCGCAAAGCTGGATAGGACTATCCTGGGAGAGCACGATCTGGGCATTGCGAACCATGCAGGTTCCAACTGTCCCGACCTTCAGGCGTATCTCCGTCTCTGGATGGACAATCAGCCTGTTACCGCTTTGAAGTACAATCGGTCGGTCGATGTAGATGGGGGGAATGATTTTTGGGATATATGCGGAGCCATTTTCTCGAAGGCATTGCTCAATCGCATCTGACCAAATGTTGCCACGCACATTATGACTGTGGCTCATCGATCTGGTGTTGGGGTCCCACTTTTGATTCCATTCAGCCTCTCGTACAAGGTCGACGTAATCAGCAACAGATGCGAGTTTATCTTGCTCATTTCGACCGACTCTCTCTTGTATCGTCAGTAATTTTTGATATAGTTTTTCTTCGTTCACTTGATTTTCCTTTGGAACAACAGACCATCCAGAGGTTGAGAAATCGTTGATAGACGATGCCGTAGCTGGACAATACCCTAAACACCCACTTGCCCGCACTAGAGTACGGATTTATTGAGATAATGTATTCCAGCATTTACCCCTTCAACGACCCAGCAGTAAGCCCGGCGATGAACTCCTTCTGCAGGAGGAAGAAAAAGGCCAGCATGGGCAGGGCGGATAGGAACATCAACGAGAAGATCTGGCCATAGTCGGATGTGTAGGTGCCAACAGCAGTGTAGATGCCGGTCGTGATCGTGATCCCCTGGCTGGGTCCCACAATGATCAGCGGCAGCAGGAACTCATTCCACGTCCACAGGCTCAGGAAGATCACCACCGTGGCTGTGGCCGGTCGCATCAGCGGGAAAATGATCCGCCAGAACAGGGTGAAACGGCTGGCCCCCTCCAGGATCGCCGATTCATCCAACTCCCGCGGGATAGACTTCACAAAACCCGCATACACAAACACCGCAAAGGACAACATGCCGCTCCCGGAAAGATACAATATCAGGCCGGGGAAACTGCCCATCAAGCCCATGAACTTCAACAACTGCGTGATCGGAATCAAGGTCACCTGGGGCGGGATCAGCATCCCCGCCACAAACAGAAACAGCAGGAAACGGGACAGCTTGCTGTTACTGCGGGCGATGTAGAAGCCAATCGTCGATGAGAAAACCACCAGCAGGATCACGCTGGATACCGTGATCAGGAGACTGTACTTCAAACCCTCAAAGAGCAAATTGTCTGGCCGGGTGATGACGGTGATCAGATTGTCCAGGATGAAGGGGTTGGGCAATGCGATCGGCCGGTAGCGGATCTGCTCCAGGGTCTTGAAGACATTGACCACGGCCAGATACAAGGGCAGGGAAAAGATAGCGGTAATGATGACAGCAAATAGTCCGGGAAGCAAAACCTCTTTCGTTTTTCATCAGTATTCAACCTCCCGCTTCTTCAAATACCCAACCACAACACCCGAAATGGTGGCGATGATGAGGAACAGCACAACCGCCATCGCCGAGGCATAGCCCGTGCGATTGTTGGTGAAACCCATGCGCACAATGTAATAGGAAAGCGTTTCCGTCGACCCACCGGGACCGCCGGCGGTGAGGACGGCGACCTGATCAAACAGCTTGAAGGCGATGATCATCATCAAAACCATGTTGATGGTCACGCCCGGTGCGATCAGGGGCCAGGTGATGTTGGCGAACTGCTGCCAGCGGTTGGCGCCGTCGATGTGGGCGGCTTCCCGCAGTTCATTGGGGATGCCCTGCAACGAGGCCAGATAGATGACGGTGCTGAAACCGATCAACTGCCAGGTGACCACCAGGCCGATCGAGAATGTGGCCAGACTGGGCAGCCCCAACCAGTGAATCGGTTTGTCGATCAACCCGACCTGCTCGAGCATGGCGTTCAGCAAGCCCCGGTCGGTGAGGATGATCTTCCAGATGAAGCTGACGATCACCGCACTCAGCACCTGCGGGATGAAGAACAGCGTCCTCAGGATGCTGTGGAAGCGGTCGTTGTAGTTGAGCATCATGGCGATCAGCAGGCCGATGACGTTAACGGCGATGGTGATGGCCACACTCAGCTTGAAGGTGACGTTCAGGGAGCGCTTGAAGGCAAAGTCGTTGAACAGCTTGACGTAGTTGTCAAAGCCCACGAAATCGGAAGCAGGATAGAGCAGGTTGAGGTTCGTGAGGCTGTAGTAGAAGGCCAGGAAGATGGGAATGATGCTCATCAGCGCATAGAGGGCGATGCCCGCCCACACGATGACATTCAACCACTCGATATGTCCCAACCGTCCTCGCAATCCCGACCCTGTATTTGATTGCATGCCACCCTGCAGATTCGTTTCTGTTATGGTCATGGTTTCGGTTTCATCTCACAGACGGTTGATAGGTAAACTGCGCATTTACCGAGGAATTGACGGTATGAATTTACAAAGTCGAGCGTACTCACCGTCAATTACCTGTTGGCGCAAAAAGGGCGGTTTTTGACAGGAACCGCCAAACCTGTGCTACAAGTTCGCTAACCGTACTGGCTATTGCTCTGCAATGGCTGCTTCAGCATCAGCCCACAGTTGGTCGAGAAGCGCCATCTGTTCGGCCACATCTGCGCCCAGGAAGATGTTCTGGACAGCGGTGTAGATCTCAGCCTTCATGCCACCAATGACATCATCATCGTTGTTCGACCAGGTGAAGGTGCTGACTTTCTGAGCATCTTCGTTGGTGACATAGCCTTCGTAGGCTTCCAATAAAGGTCGCTGACTTCAACACTTCTCCAATCTTCAATGGTCATGCCCTTGATCATCGGGAAGAGGGCGTCGATCTCAATAAGGTCTTGAGTGTATGTCGGTTTCAGGGCTGTTTCGGCAAACATCTTGACTTCTTCGGGATGTTCGGTGAAGCGCACTCATGCGCACGCCGCCACCCACATAGATGGGAACATAAATATCGCCATCATCCTGCGGGAGCAGGAAGACGCCGGTGTTGGCGCTCACTTCCGGCTCCATGTAGCCGATGAACCAGCTGCCCTGAGAAGTACATGGCGGCTTCGCCATCGTAGAAAGCCTGGTTGGCGGTGGCAAAGTCAGTGCCCAAGCCGCCCTCATCGATCAGGCCGGCATTGACCAGGTCCTGGAATTTCTGGAAAGCGGCCACGACGTTTCGGGATCACTGAAGCTGACTTCACCCGCTTTGCGTTTGATCATCCAATCGGGGTCATTGCCAAATACATCTGCGGAGAATAGAGCCACCATGGGGAAGGAACCACACCAGGGTTCAGCGCCACACATCAGGATGGGGGTGTGACCGGCATCTTTGATCGCCTGGGAGACTTCGACAAACTCAGCATAGGTGGTGGGCACTTCCACGCCAACCTCTTCGAAGATGGCTTTGTTGTAGAAGATGAAGGGAATGATCTGAGCGCCATTCGGCGGGTGATAGGCGACGCCATCCGTCTTGGAACCATCGGGAACGATGAAGTTTTCCTGCAGACAGTCTTCATCAAAGGGGGTCAACAGACCCGCTTGGGCAAAGTCGGAGATGGTCACCGCCATGAGAATATCCGGGAATTGATCGGTGGCCTGCAATTGCTTGGCGTAAGGCGTCGCGATCGAGGCTGGGCGAGGTGATCTTTTCTACCGAAATAGTAGTCCGGCATTTGCTGCAAGTGTATCTGCAATGGCATTATCCCAGAATTCGGCGGTCAGTGCCGGTGATTCAAACACCATCACGTCGAGTACGACCTCTTCCTCTCCGCTTCGGCAGCTGGTTCTACAACGGCAGCTTTGGCGGCTTCCGCCTCAGCTTTGGCGGCTTCCGCCTCGGCTTTGGCTGCCTCAACTTCCTTCATGGCCGCTTCAGCGGCGGCTTTGGCAGCGGCCAGTTCTTCGGCGCCCGCCTCAGATGCGGCAGCGACTTCAGCTTCGGCAGTAGCCAGAGCTGATTCCAGTTCAGCGGCTTTGGCCTCGGCTGCTGCTGCTGCTTGCTGTGCTGCTTCATCAACTGCGGGTGCGGCTGGCGCAGCACATGCGGCGGCCAATACCGTCAAGATGACCAGCAAGATCACAAATGTTGCTTTTCTCATGATTTGACTCCTCCTGTTAAGGATCGGGTGAATGGTGCGGTACGGATAGAAGTAAACAACTTTATCCAATTTATTCGAGGTTGAACATTCTTAGCATGCAATTTACATAGTATTCTCCTGTGGACTCACTGAAACAAAGGCGGCTTATTGATGATTTGACTTCAAATCCACAATTTCCATTGGGATCTTCTTGGATACCGGGTCATCTGAAATCTTGCCGTCGATACGATCGATTAGTAATTTCATGGCTGTTTCACCAAGCATCTCATCTGACTGTAGCGCCAGAGCAACAGTAAAATCATCTGCGATGTGAGAATGTTGATTTGTAAACGTCGCGACATCGATATGAAAACCAGCCCAGTTTCTGTTCCGTATGGTCGCTAAGTCGTGAATGATCTGTTCCTGCACATTGCGGTTAATGCCGATCAATACCGTAGGGCGATATTGATCGATTCGGTCCTGAAGGTTTTGATACGCAGATTCAAGTTTCAGAACCGATGCAGGGCTCCTGTCGAGTTTCTTGTATACATCCAGCCAGACAAATTCCTCATCATAATCGAGATTGTTGTCTTCAAGCGCCTGCCGATAACCACGCAAGCGCTCCTGAACACTGGTCACTGAAACTTCGTGGCTGGATAAAACGGCGATTTTGCTGTGTCCCTGCTGTATCAATAACTCGGTCAGTTCGTAACCGGCGCAAAAATCATCAAAAATAATATAGTCCGATTCGAGTTGCGGGTGATGGCGATCCACCATCACAAACGGAAATTTCTTGCTCAATTAGGTCTCGATACATGCCTTTGTTGAGAAAACCCCGGGCAGGATAGAAAATGAACCCATCAAATCCTCGGTCTATGGCATCCTGAACATACCAGGGTTCCTGGACTGGATTGTAGAAACCCACGATTTGGAGTTGTATCTCCCGCCCTCCGATGCCTTTGAGGATGCCATCAAAAAGGTGGGAGGGTTGAATTACGTAAGGAAAAAAAACGGCAATTTTCAGGCGCTCAGGTTCATCCATGTCAATCAGGCGATTGGTGACAAAGTTGCCTTTACCTTGCTGACGTTCAATGAGACCTTCCTGATCGAGGATGTCGAGCGCCTTGACCACGGTGATGCGACTTACTCCATAGTCTTCCACAAGCTGCCGTTCTGAAGGCAGGGCTTCTCCTGTTTGAAATTCCCCTTCGCGAATGCGACCACGCAGCGAGGTATATAATTGGTAGTACCGAGGTATCGGACTTTTCGGATCAACTATTTCAGAGAGCCATGAGATTGATTTAGATTGGAGCGCTGGACAAGTGGACATATCCAGTATATAATCTTTATCAACACTTGTCAAGTGCTTTCTCAAATTCAAGACTGATCGAGGAGAATTAAACTCATGAGAACCGAAGAATCCATCAATGAAGTCGTAGATGCATGGCGAGATGTCATCAAAAATAAGAAACGGTTGGTTTTTTCCTTTGACGAGCGCGTCCAAATCCGTTTGAATGCCGTCAAGGAGCAAATCTATCCTCAGCGCCTTGTGCTAAACGATTGGTGGATCCGAGAATGTTACTATCGTGATATCGGGGAATACGATTTTATCGAAGCCGATTGGCGGGCCATTAGCCCAGGCGAACTCTGGGGGGGACCGGATGTGTCGGCGTTTTTCAAGCGTGAGATCAAGATACCCGAAAGATGGAAAGGGGAAAAAGTCTATCTGCGGTTTTTTGCGGGGGGCGACTCCCTGCTTTCCATCGATGGCGCTGCCTTATCAGGGGCTTGACCCTTTTCGAAACGAAGTTTTGTTGACTGATCGTGCCGCAGGAGGCGAAGAGCTTCTGGTAGAGATCGAATCCTACGTAAACTGGCACAGCGACGAAGCCGATAACAAGCGCTTGCACATTGCCGAAATCGCTACACTCGACCAGGAAATCTACGATGCCTATTGGGATTTTTGGTGCGCATTCAAGTTGCTTTGGATTAAGGGAATGGCATCAGAAATGCGCGGATACCTCGAAACG
Source organism: uncultured Chloroflexia bacterium (assembly GCA_963700615.1). GTDB lineage: Bacteria > Chloroflexota > Anaerolineae > J102 > J102 > DUEF01. The sequence goes on from CAVOYG010000013.1 coordinate 310,546, forward strand.
CACCTTTGGGACGCCCTAAAACAGATTCCTCCAAAAGCCGAATCACGAGCTGAATTCAGAAGCCGGGTATTATGCGCACAAAAACAACTGAGAAAAACAGTCTACGATAGCGGTTACTTCAAAACCCCAGGCAAGATTCACTTAGTCGGACATTCTCATCTTGATCTCGTCTTCATGTGGCCCTACCGTGAGTTCGTCCGCAAAGTGGGGCGCACCCATGCCACCATGTTGCGGCTGATGGAACAATATCCCGAGTTTCGCTTCTGCCAGAGCCAAGCGAAAACGTACCAGGACATGAAAACCCACCACCCTCAAATCTACCAACAAGTTAAGGAACGAATCGCCGAGGGACGCTGGGAGGTAGCCGGCGGGTTATGGGTAGAACCTGAATGCAATCTGATCTCCGGCGAATCGTTTGTACGGCAAATCCTGTATGGACAGAAATTTTTCAAGCAAGAGTTTGGGTTTCGTTCACGAACTTGCTGGCAACCCGACGTTTTCGGAATGAGTGCGGCAACGCCACAGATACTCAAGCGTAGCGGCATCGAGTACGTGATGACGACCAAAATGTTCATCTGGAACGACACAAATCCCTGGCGAAAAAACACCTTCTGGTGGAAAGGCATTGATGGGTCTCGATCGTTCACGGTTGTAACGCCCAGCCATTACATCGGTATGGTTGATCCAGACCATTTGCACGATCATTGGAATGATTACTCTGACAGGGAAATACTCGGCGAATCGATGTACTGCTATGGTTGGGGTGATGGCGGCGGTGGGGTGGACACCGAGATGCTCGAGAGCGCTCGCAGGTATCAGCACATCATGGGCCTGCCGCAACTTCAGCACTCCGGAGCGGAAGAGACGCTGGATAGCATTAAAGTGAAGGCCGAGACACAGGAGCTTCCCATCTGGCGGGACGAGTTATACCTGGAAGCTCATCGTGGAATAGCAACCAACAAAGGGATCCTCAAAAAACTAAACCGCCAGGGTGAGTTCTTAATCCGGGAAAGCGAATTACTGGCAACGATTGCCTGGATAAATAGCGCTCCCTATCCAACCCAAGAACTAAATGAGATTTGGGAGCTTTTTCTCACCACCCAGTTCCACGACTCATTGTCCGGAACACACATCACCGAAGTACTAGGTGATCTGCTGAAAGAGCACGAGCAGGTCAGGCTGAGCGCCTCAATCTTACGCCAGCACGCGGCTTCAGTCCTGCTTGGCCCACATGATGATCCGACCCACTCAGAATTAGCGCTATTCAATTCGTTCCTTCACCCCAGAACAAGCATTGTCACAATACCCAAGGAGGACTTGGGTGGATATCTGCCCCTCAGTGGTGATGGAAAGCCATTGCCAACCCAATCTGCTACGGGTCTGGACGGCAATACATATCTCCTAGTAGCGTTCCCACAAGTCCCAGGCGTAGGGTATCGCAGTTTCAGGCTGGGGCTGGATGCTGAAGCCCAAATAGCGAACTCGGTCCAGGCAACCGACAGCACGTTGGAGAACGAATTGATTCGAGTAACTTTTAACCGAAGCGGGGAGATCGTATCGCTGTGGGATAAAGTAGTACAGCGGGAGGTCATCACAACCGGGGGCGTTGGTAACCACTTCCAGCTTTATGAAGACATTCCGGGAAAATACGACGCCTGGGATATCGTGGCAACCTATGCCGAGCACGAAATCGATATTTCCGGAAACTTCAGCTTGATTGTGGATGAAAATGGCCCTCTGCGGGCATCCTTACGACTCGAAAAATCCTTCCTCAACTCCAGCATCACCCAGCGAATCAGTTTAGCGGCTGGATCGAGACAGTTGGTTTTTGAAACCATCGTTGATTGGGCCGAACGTCAGAAGCTGCTCAAAGTTGGATTCCCGCTCGAAATCAATGCCACCCATGCCACCTACGACATCGCCTACGGAAACCTTCAACGCCCGACTCACCGCAATACCTCCTATGACGCCGCCAAATTCGAAGTTCCTGCCCATCAGTGGATGGATGTATCACAGGGCGATTACGGTGTATCCTTACTCAACGACTGCAAGTACGGTCACGAGGCGAATGGAAAAACCATCCGCCTGAGTCTGCTAAAGGGATCTGTGTACCCGGACGAATCTGCCGACATCGGTCAGCACCACTTCACCTACGCACTCTATCCCCATCCCGGTTCATGGGAAGAGGCCGGCACAATCCAACAGGCTTTGAATCTGAACCACAATCTTTTGGTGCAAATGAATACGGCTTTACCGCAAGGGAGAAAGCATTCCTTCATTTCTTGCGAAGCAAAAAACATCACCTTGGAGGCTATGAAGCAGGCTGAAGATGGTGAGGGTGTTATCCTCAGGCTGGTTGAACAACACAACAAGTCGGGCACAGTCACCCTGGTCTTTGATCGCATGGTTGAAAAAGCCTGGGCTTGTGACTTAATGGAAAACAACGAAGTCGAAATCCAGCCGAATGATATGAAACTTACCTTTGATGTCAAGCCCTACGAGATCAAAACTCTGAGAGTACATTTTCGATCGGTCGTTGCCTTGAACGCCGAGGATAATTCGTGATGGGTCCTGTATCGTGTAAAATTATTATCTGAAGCCACTTGACGTCTGAAAACGTACCGAACTGGCCTTGTTGCGAGTATAATCCAGCCTTCAATTAGCGAGCCATAGTCGAGGATGAAGGCATGATTTGGTACATTCTTGCGCAGTTGTATTCAACACTGATTGAACTACTGCGCCTCTCACGAATATCAGCAGATGAAAAAGACTTCAAGATTCTGACCCTCCGCCAACAACTGGACATACTCACCCGAAAGCAGAACCATGCCGTCAGACCCATTCGTGACAAGTTAAGCATAAGTCAAGAAATTCAAATTGGATAGGGCGCGAGATTGAGTGGCAAAGGAGGCTTACGAACTCGCTTCACAATAGCCAAATCCTGGTTTTCCGAAGCAGAGAAATAAACAACCGGATCGGATGCCATGCCCTTGTTGTAAGCGTTGGTGAAATGATAAAGGCCTCACCTTCAAAACTGACGCCCTGCGTCTGTTCGAGCAACATCACCCGCGTGAAAACACGTCCTGGGGCGGCCATGAAGATCGCCAGGAGATCGAATTTCGTCGGCGTCAGACGCATTTTGGCTTCGCCAACGGTCACCTGACGGGTTGTCTTGTCCAGCATGATGTCGGCCACGCGCAGGATTTCGGATGTGACCGTGTCGCCGGTTGTGCGGCGCAGCACCGCCCGGATGCGGGCGACAAGTTCTCGCATGCCGAAGGGTTTGGTGATGTAGTCGTCCGCCCCCAGTTCCAGCCCGACCACCTTGTCTGACTCCTCCAGCTTGGCGGTGAGCAGAATAATCGGCGTTGACCGTTCCTGGCGATAAATGCGGAGAAATTCGTAGCCACCCATCTCCGGCATCATGATATCGAGCAGGATCAGGTCGGGGGTCTCCTGGCGGGCGGCGACGAGGGCGTCCCGGCCATTGTTCGCCGTCTCCACCCGGTAGCCTTCCGCTTCCAGATGTTCGCGCAGCAACATGCGAACACTGAAGGTGTCATCGACAACGAGGATGGTGGTAGGCATGATGATTCGGGTCGGGGAGTGGATGGAGCGGGATTGATCAGCGGGCGTTCAGTTTGTTCATGCAGCCGAGATGATAGTGTATCACAAATGTCGAAAGAGATGCTCTCAAACACCCGCATCGTTCGTCTCTACATCATGACATCATCAAGCAATGACGCAACCTGTTGGATCATCGGCAAGTGGAGTTCAAATTCTGATACTTGTTCGGCGGGCACATCCCGCACCAAACGCACGTAATTGTAGATGCGGATGGCATCGCCCTGAGGGCCGTGACCGGTGGACCAGTCATCCGGGTCGCCGGATTTGGGGTCGCTGCGCTGCGAGCCGGCTCCGTGGACATCGGACCAGGTCCCGTTCATGTATCCCAGGCTGCGGCCAAAGCTGACATATGCGCCCGCCCGGCCCGGCTGATCCGTCCAGTTGGAATGGGTAGTGCTACTCCAGTAGAAGGCGTAGTCGGTCTCGCCTGCTTCGTTGGTGATGGCAGTGGTATTGAAGAGCGGATCGATGGCGGCAGAGTCGGTGGTGTCGGGCGAACGGCTGTAGTCGACGATGCTCTGCAACTCTTTGACGTTGGGCAAGCGCCAGTCGCTGTAGCCGAGATAGTTGGCGTCGTTCATGCGCTCACCCAGGCTAGGGCTTCTTCCCAGTTGAGGCCATCGGGAGCATGCTCGCCACTGTCATCCTGCGCCCACATCAGGCCGGTGGCATTGTCAGTGATGGTGGAATCGCCGTTATCGACGAAATCGTTGACGCCGTAGCTGCTGTTTTCACGAATACAGGAAACAAAAAATGTCTTGTCCCGCCCAAACAAGGTGAGTCCGTAGCCCTTAATGCGGCCATCGGCAAAGTTCACGCCGAACAGAAGCTGTTCACCAGCATCGCTAACATAGAGCGTGCTCGACGCGTACTGCGAATCGATGATACGCTCGCGAGCGGCGGTATCACCATACGCAAAATCAAAGTAATCGGTGTCGATGAAGGGAATCAGGCCGGAAGTGTCAGTTCCTTCGTAGCCGCTGGGGTCGACGCCACTGAAGTCAATCAGCGAATAGAGTTGCTTGATGTCGGGCAGTTGCCAGTCATCATCGCCAGCCAGGGAGAGGTTTTCACAGTAAGCGCCGGCAGCTTCGTAGGATAGTTTGTCGGCGGCATCAATATCGCCATCGCCGTCGGTATCCGGGCTTTGCTGCCAGACCAGGCCGGTGACATTGTCGGTGATGGCGCCATCGCCGTTGTCGGTATAGCTCGGCGCATTGCTGGTGAACTGAGCGTCCTGGCCGTAAAAGGCTTCTCCCTCGTCGGGACAGGTGATGACGTCGCTGTCGTCGTAACAGGTGGTTTGGCCGGTATCAGGAATTGGGCTGGTGAGCTCGGTAGATACGAATTCGGAGGAATCGGACATGGTTTGATTGAACGATGTGTTTGCTGACGCAAGCTGCGTCTGACCTGCATAAGCTGTGATGATTAAACCGAATAATAGCAAGAGCATTGCAATCGTTTTTATGTTCATGATCAATCTCCAAAAAAGGTGCGACGCACCACCGTATCGTTGGCGGTGCGTCGCTGTGGGACAGGGTTAGAAGTTTTGGCTCTGGGTCTGACCTTCGGGTGGCGGTGGGGGACCATCGCCTCTACCCTCAGGAGGACCATCAGTACCACCGGGGCCGCCGGGGCCACAGTCGGCCTTGTCGTTGACCAGAATCAGGTTGGCTGCGAGCGAACCATCTTCCTGGGTTTCGCCGAAGGCGACGACGCCCATTCCCTCGGTGATGTCGGCCAGGCCGCCAATCTCTTCACCAAAGCGGATTTCGGTGTTGGCTCCAACGAGGATGCTGCCTGTGCCTTCCCGGTTCTCGACCGAGATGGTATTGTTCTCGACCGCCGTCACTTTGCCGCCGACTTTGTCGCCTTCGGGCTCAACAGCGATGACTTTGGCGTCGACCGTGCCCTCTTCGTTGGGACGACCTTTGACCTGCACGCTGTCACCGACTGCAATGTCAGCCAGAGTTCCATCTTCCTGCGTGGCGATGAGATGAATCTCGGTCTCATCAGTGACATTGACGTCGAGGGTTTCATCATTGGGTGTGACGATGGTGAGAGCAGAATCACTGATGGCGGTGACTTCGCCGCCGAGACCGTGACCTCGACCGTGGCGGGGACCGCCTGGTCCATCGGGACCACCAGGACCTTCATCGCCAGGGGCGGCGTAGGCTGCGGCTGCGGTGCTCAGCGCCATGACCAACAGCAGTAAAACAACTGCGAATTTCGAGTAGCGTTTCATGTTTGTCTCCATGAAGTGTGATGAGAGTGGGGTGGAGGGCCTCGTTGCAGGGCCCAGTTCGATGTTACTGAAGATAGTGTATCGCGCAGATGTTCAGAAGTTGTTTAGAATTTTTGTTGATCTTTTTTAGATCTGAAATAAGGGGTTTGTTTGCATCCTTACAAAACTTGACAGCCCCACCATCTCCATTTACAACATACTTCTGGCTTCGTTCCGACCTTCGCTGCCGATACCGATCATGAAATCCCTCCCGCGCCTGCTTCCCTTCATCAAACCGTATCGCTGGATCGTCGTCCTGCTGTTTTTTACGGTGGTGCTGCCGGTGGCGATGGAGTTGGCAGTGCCCATTGTGTTGCGATACGTCATCGATGATGGCATTTTGCAGATGGACATGCAGGCCATCTGGCAAGGTGTGTGGGTGATGTTGGCCGCAGCCCTGGTGGGGGCAATCGCGACGTTGGGGCAGGGATTCAGTCGCGCCTGGCTGTCGCAAGGCTTCGCCTTTGATCTGCGCAACACCCTTTTCGCGCACGTCCAGACCTTCTCCTTCGGCAACCTGGACAAAATCCACACCGGCCAGATCATGACCCGTCTCTCCAGCGATGTCGATGTCGTGCGCATGTTCAGCAGCCACGGCATCTCGCTTCTGCTGCGGGCAACGCTCATGATCATCGGCAGCACGGTGATGATCATGCTGATCGATTGGCAACTGGCGCTGGTTACGCTGGCGTTTATGCCCCTGGCCGCTATCATCATCGCCTGGGTCATCCGCAAGGCCCAGCCCCTCTTCCTGATCGTGCAGCACAAGCTCTCATCGCTGAACACACTGGTGCAGGAGAATCTGGCGGGCGTGGAAGTCGTAAAGGCCTTTGCCCGAGAGCCGCACGAAATCGAGCAGTTTGGCGTCGTCAATGTCGATTACATGGCACAGCACATCCGTGTGGGCAAATTGCTGGCGATTGCTCTGCCCGCTCTGACTCTTGTCACCAATCTGGGGATTGTGGTGCTGGTCTGGGTGGGTGGATTGTCCGTGATCGGAGGCAGGTTGACGGTGGGTGAGTTAGTCGCCTTCAACAGCTATCTGATGATTGGCATGGCTCCGATGATGTTGCTGAGCAATATGCTGACGCTGGTCTCCCGGGCCGATGCTTCCGCACAGCGCGTGTCGGAAGTGCTCGATACCGAGCCCGTGATTCGCCCAGCACTCTCACCCCACCAGTCGCGCATGACCGGCCACGTCGCCTTCGAGAACGTATCCTTTGCCTACGACGACGGCGAGGGCGAAACAGTGCTGGACGGCGTCAGTTTCACGGTCGAGCCAGGCCAGCAGGTGGCCCTGATGGGCGCAACCGGGTCGGGCAAAAGCACTCTGGTCAATCTCATCCCCCGTTTTTACGATGTCACTGGCGGGAGCATCAACATCGATGGCGTCGACGTGCGTCAGTGGTCGTCCGAAAGCCTGCGAGAACAGATCGGCATGGTGATGCAGCAGACCACGCTCTTCAGCGGCACCGTGCGCGAAAATATCGCTTATGGCCGCCCCGACGCCACACTGGACGAGGTGATCGCCGCCGCCCAGGCTGCCCAGGCACACGAATTCATCTCCGCCATGCCCGACGGTTATGACAGTATCGTCGAAGCGCGCGGCGCCAATCTCTCGGGCGGCCAGCGACAACGAGTGGCCATTGCCCGCGCCCTGCTGATCAACCCATCCATATTGATTTTCGATGACAGCACCAGCGCTGTGGACCTTGACACCGAATTCCACATCCAGCAGGCGTTGCAGGAGCAGAAGGCCGGTTGCACGACCTTCATCGTCGCCCAGCGCATCAACAGCGTGCTCAATGCCGATCAGATCCTGGTGCTCGACCGTGGCCATATCGTCGCCCAGGGTGCGCATCGTGAACTGATGGACACCAGCACGATTTACCGGGAAATTTACGAATCCCAGCTTGGTGGAGATACACCACCGACCCTAAAGGTCACTCCAGCGTCATCAACCGCTCCCAACCTGCCCAGCTAGAAACATTTTTGAACAGATAAGCCATGCAAACGACCTTTAGGGTCAAGCGAAGATAAAAACAAATGTCTGACGCACAAACGATTATGGATAAATGCACCCATGTACTGCCTGGTCATGGACCCCGCCAGCCACTGAAAAGCATGTTTCAGGATATGGCTGACGCCTTGGATGGTGATGAATACCCGGATCGATATGGTGAGGGAGGCCAGATCACCGCATTTGAAGCGGAAATCGCGGCGATGTTCGGCAAAGAAACAGCCGTCTTCATGCCCTCTGGCACCATGGCCCAGCAGATCGCTATCCGCATTTGGTGCGAGCGCAACGCCAACTTCACCATCGCCATGCACCCCACCGCCCATCTCGAATTTGCCGAACATGCAGGTTATCAATTTCTGCACGGCATTCATCGCCTGCAATTTGGGGCCCCGGAATTTATCCGTGACCGCATGTTGACTGCCGCTGATTTCGATCTGTTAGGTCAGAAGCCAGGCGTCGCCTTGCTCGAATTGCCCTATCGGCCGCTGGGAGGGCAACTTCCCACCTGGGATGAACTGTTAGCCATCCAAGCGTGGACAACCGCACGCAACGTCCCCCTGCATTTGGATGGGGCGCGCATCTGGCAGTGCCGTTCCTTTTACGACAAAAGTTTTCAGGAGATTGCAGCTCTGTTTGACAGCATGTATGTTTCTTTCTACAAGGACATTGGCGGCTTTGCCGGGTCGATGTTGTTGGGAACGGCCGATTTTATTGCAGAAGCGCGGGTCTGGCAGCGCCGCCACGGCGGGAACCTGTTCACGCAGGCTCCTTTTGTCGCTTCGGCCCAGTTGGGCGTACAGCGGGTTCTCCCGCAAATTGAGCAGTGGGTGGAACGGGCCCAAGCAGTAGCGGCGATTCTCAACCAGTTCGAAGCCATCACCACGAACCCCGACCCGCCGCACGTCAATTTCTTTCGGACCTACATTCAAGGCGATCATGCTGAATTGATCGAACGTCACAACGAACTGGCGCAGGAGACGGGCGTTTTTCTCTTTCAAAATCTCAGCCCATCTCCGGTCCCCGGCATCGCCACCACCGAGCTGCACTGCTGGGAAAATGCCCTCAGTTTTGATTTAACACAGCTTACACCTTTCCTGACTCGTTTACTGAAATGAGCAACCAACCCACCACCCAACCACCAACCCGCCTGCGCGTTGGTGTCGGCGGAGGCGGCAGAGCCTCGACCGGTGAGACGGCGAAAGACACGCGCTCGACGCTGCGGCGTTTGATGTCCTATCTGCACCCGTATCGCTGGCGGATTCTGGTGGTGGCGTTGCTGGTGTTGGTCAGCACGGCGGCGGGCTTGGCCGGGCCGATCCTCATCGGCGTCGCCATCGACCGCTACATCATCCCCGGCGATGTGCCCGGACTTTTGCGCACCGCCGCGCTCATGCTCGTCGTCTATGTCATTGGCGGCATCGCTTTGATGCTGCAAGGCGTGCTGATGGTTGAGATCGGACAGCGGCTGATGGCGGATATCCGCGCCGAGTTGTTCGCCCACATCCAGATGCTATCCATGGCCTATCACGACCAGCACCGGGCGGGCGACATCATGAGCCGGGTGACAAACGACACCGAGGCGATCAACGCCGTGCTGTCGAATGGCCTGATCCAGTTCTCCTCCAACATCCTGCTGTTCGGCGGCATCATGATCGCCATGTACCTGCTGAACTGGCAACTGGCGATTGGCACGCTGATCCTGCTGCCCCTGATGCTGTTCATCACCTTGCAGGTCACCAACCGCACGCGGCTGGCCTTCCGCGATGTGCAGCGGAATCTGGGAATGATGAATGCGGTGATGGAGGAAAATGTCGCGGGGTTGCGGGTGGTGCGCTCTTTCGCCCACGAGGCCGATGCCATCGACGAATTCAAGTCGGTGAACAGCATTTACCGGGCCGCGGGCACAAAGGCCGAGGTCATCACTGCCGCCCTGGGGCCGATGTTCACGACCATGAGCACGATCACCATCGCCGCAGTGGCATTGCTGGGCGGATGGCTGGCGCTGCAAGGGCTCGTCACGGTGGGTGTGATCGCCACCTACATCGTCTACATCCGGGAATTTTTCCGGCCCATGCGTTCCATCGCCATGCTCTACAACCAGTTGCAATCGGCGCTGGCCGGAGCAGAGCGCATTTTCGAGGTGCTCGACGCCCAACCGTCCGTGCCGGATGCGCCCGATGCTCTGCCCCTTACCCGCATTCAGGGCGATGTCCGTTTCGAGCAGGTAAGCTTCGCTTACGAGCCGGATAAACCGGTTTTGGTGGATGTAAATCTGCACGCCACGCCTGGCCAGACCATCGCCCTGGTGGGTCCCACCGGCGCCGGTAAAACCACCATCGTCAACCTGCTCAGCCGCTTCTACGATGCCACCGAAGGCAGCATCAGCATCGACGGCTATGCAATCGAGGATGTGACACAGGCGTCGTTGCGCAAGCAGTTGGGCATCGTTTTGCAGGAGACATTCCTCTTCTCCGACACGGTCATGGAAAACATCCGTTACGGCCGTCTGGGCGCCACCGACGACGAGGTGATGGCTGCCGCCCATCTGGCGAACGCCGACCATTTTATCCGGCTCCTGCCGCAGGGCTATGCCACCCAGGTGTCGGAGCAGGGACACAACTTCAGCGAAGGCCAGCGCCAGTTGCTCGCTATCGCCCGCGCCATCCTCGCCGATCCCCGCATCCTGATCCTGGACGAAGCCACCAGCAGCGTGGACACCCGCACCGAAATCCAGATCCAGCAGGCATTGTTGCGGCTGTTGGAAGGACGCACCGCCTTTGTCATCGCCCACCGCCTCAGCACAATCCGCAAAGCCGACCTGGTGCTCGTCGTAAACGACCACCGCATCATCGAGCGCGGCACGCACGAGGAGCTACTGGCGCAAGGCGGATTTTATCATGATTTGTATGTGGGGCAATTTCGGCAAACGGCAGGTTGAACTGACATTGACTAGCCAATGCTTTTGTATTAATATGTACTGGCATTGTATATTCAATTGCCACACAAAAAAGAGGTTACATACCATGGCAAAAACCGCCGTTCTATCCGCACGTATTGATCCTGAACTCAAATCCGAGGCGGAAAAGGTATTTAAGCAGCTTGGACTCAATACAACCCAAGCCATTACGATGTTTTTTAAGCAGGTCGAATTGCAGCAGGGACTGCCTTTTGAAATCCGCATTCCCAACAGCGTGACGCAGCAAGCGCTCGCCGAAGCCAGGGAGCGTCGTAATCTGGAAGCCTTTGAGGATGCAGATGCATTATTCGCTGATTTGGGCATCTAATGAGAACCATCAGTCGCACCTCGCAATTCAAGAGAGACGTCAAACGCATGAAAAAGCGGGGCAAGGCGTTTGTCGATCTCCAAATTATCGTCAGGCTCCTGGCGGTTGGAGGGGAGTTGGAACCGAAATATCGAGACCATGCGCTGGTCGGACAATATGTGGGGACAAGAGAATGCCATATCCAGCCAGACTGGCTGTTGATCTACGAATTGACAGAGGTAGAACTTGTGCTGATCCGTACCGGAACACACGCCGATCTATTTGAGTAACGCCGCATGCCCCCCCTCAACTGGCTGAACCGCAACGAAGATAAACCATTCTCGACGCAAATGAGCCTATGCGTTATCGGCAATGGATGGTGATTAACAACAGTCACCCGCCGACTGTAATCCCCTCCAACCCCTCCCAAACATCCGCCCGGACATCTGCTCCGTGGCCGGGCGCATCGGTGACGCTGGCATGGGGGCCGTCGAAGAGCACGCCGCCGCTGATGGGATCATCGGGATAGGCGAGGAAAGAATCAAGGTCGGCGTACAGGATATTAGGTCGGGCGCTGATGAAATGGGCGTAGGCGCTGAGCGCCAGCCGGGTCTCATCGAACACGCCCACCATGCAGGGGATGCCCGCATTTTGGGCGATGGCTTCGATCTCCAGGGCGTCGTGCAGGCCGCCTGCCTTGCCCGGTTTGATGTTGAACAGATCACATGCGTCCATTGCCAGCAGCCGTGCAGCATCGTGTTGATCGAGCAGGGATTCGTCGGCCATGACGGGGATGGGACTGACAGCGTGCACGCGGGCCAAAGCCTCGAAATCCCGGTAGGCAACCGGTTGTTCGCAGAATTCGATATCGAAGGGCGCGAGGTCATGCAGCGTGGCGATGGCTGTAGCCTCGTCCCAGCCCTGATTGGCGTCGATGCGAATGGCGATATTGGGTCCTAGCGCCGACCGCACGGCCTGAACCCGAGCTACATCCTCTTCTCTGCTGGTCCCCACCTTTATTTTCAGCACCACGGCCCCGGCCTCGCTGATAGGCCAACGCCGCTTCCGCTGTCCGTTCCGGTGAATCCAGCCACAGCGTAAAATTGGTGGTGAAGCTTCGCTTCCCGCCGCCGAGGTAGGCGTACAGCGGCAAACCCGCCTGCTTGGCCGCCAAATCGAAGAGCGCAAGGTCGAAGGCGCAACGCGTGCTGCTGTTGTGCAGCAATTGCGAATCGATTTCAGCGGTGCGAGCAATGACGTCGGTCGGGTCTTTACCCAGCAGGCCGGGCGCAAGATATCGGGCGGCAGCAAAACAGATGTCCTGCGTCTCGCCGGTGATCCAGGGGTCTGGGCTGGCCTCGCCCATGCCGTACAGGCCATTATCGGCATGAATGCGGACGAAAACTGTGGCGGAATGCGTAATCCGCCCCAAAGCAAACTCAATCGGCTCGGGGAACGGGACCCGGTATTTACGGATATCGATGTGGGTGATGGATGGTTTGCGCATGTTCGTCCTCGAGAAAGGGCCCAGTTGAGGATTCAGCGTCACTCATTTATAGCCTTGTTCGGTTCCATCAGCAAGCCCCACACGTTGATTCGTTTGACCAAACAGACAAGCTCATAAAAAAACTCGATATGCTTTACAGCCTTGGCGAAACTGGGGAAATTCGAGTAGAGTTGATAGCGTAGGATAAATCACCACATTCAAGGACTCTGAAAATGAAAATAACTATCGAAACCATCGTCAAAGCCGATTTGGAGACAGTGTGGTTTGCATGGAACAATCCAGCAGATATCAAGCAGTGGAATGCGGCTTCTGATGATTGGCATACCACCGAAAGCACAGTGGATTTGCGGGAAGGCGGCATGTTTTCCTCAAGAATGGAAGCAAAAGACGGAAGCATGGGTTTTGACTTCAGCGGCACTTACACAAAAATAATCGAGAAGCAACTGATTGAGTACTCTTTGGGCGATGGCCGTTCCGTCACAGTTCAATTTTCATCTGCCGAAAACGGCGTCAAGGTCGTGGAGACATTTGAAGCGGAATCGCAAAATGATCCAGAGATGCAACGCCAGGGTTGGCAAAGTATCCTCAATAATTTTGCGCTATACGTGGAATCCAAGTGACTGTCCAGAAATAACCTCCGGGAGGTGGCAAGAATCCAGTTAAGCACACTGGTTTTGGCCACCTCCCGGAGGTTGAAATCGGGAAATTATTTTTGGACGATTACCAAGAATAAGCCGTTGTTCGTGCAACCATCAACCAGCAAAGTCATGGGGTAATACTTTGAAAGATCTAACGCTTGCGAACTCATTGATCAATCAGATCACCAGTTGTGATTTATCGGAGACAGAAACGAAACAGGTCACCTATCTCGCTGAAGAGATATTCTTGTCTCATTACCGGGCTGAAGGGGCACTGGAGCTTGGCGTTATCACATTGTTGAAGCACCTGGCCAGCATCTACTTTCGGGACGATCCGCAGCAGACCGAAAAGTCAGAGGTGCTACAGCAGATAATTGATGCCATACAACAGCCGTCACATGCCATTGACTATCAAACCATGAAAGCTTTGCTTGCGGTCAATCAAACGCAGCAAACGGTCAGGGTGTCAGATTCCTATCAAAAGGGCGAATATAGTGCTCAGTGGCGCACCATCCAGGATATTCCGACTCCTTCTGGTCAGATTACGCAATATGGGCATGTTCTCGTATTGCCACCTGATGCAGACGTTTGCGTTATCGGCGACAGTCACGGCGACAAGCTCTCGACGATGCACGTTGTTGAAAAGCTGATTCAATTTGAGCAAAAGTCCGCCAAAGAACGACCGATTATTGTCTTCCTTGGAGATTATGTAAACAATGGTTTGAATTCCCTTGGCAATCTGCTGTATGTCCTGCAACTGCAAAGAGCTTTTCCCGATAATATCGTGCTGTTGAATGGGAATCATGAGTTTAAGGAAACGTATTTGACTGCGTTCAAGGAGTTCTTCTTCGTCCACTGGAACAACTACAAGGAAAATCCCCACGGGGCGGGTCCACCCAACCACTATGGACATTTCCGATTCGATTTGATCAAAACGTTTGGTGTTGACCAGGGAGAAGACCTTTATCAGGATTTTATGCGTTGGGGGTTATCCCTCCCCTATGTTTGCCTTGATCAGGAGAAAAAACTGATGATGAGTCATTCATTGGGGAAAACAACGTCCTGCCAGGGGAAAATCACGCTCGATGACCTGGTCTATGGCAAAAGCACCGAGGCTGAGAGCTTCGCTCTGTTGGGATTTGAAGCCTGGAAAAAACGGCAGGAAACCACACATGCTGCGCTCATCAACAATCGTCACATCCCTCCTGAACTCGTGAGTGAATTCAGAAACCTGGGGATCGAACATTGCCTCATCGGCCACACGCACTATTTGTCGGGCGAAGAACGTGACGGGGTCACAGTCATTTGTTCTTCATCACCGCATAGCAGCGATGCCGGTCATTACATGTATCAGGAGATGAACGTTGAACGAAAGAAACTCAATAAAGATGCGACATCTCCCTGTTATGTTTGTTGGAGTGCCGATGAGGCAGAACTTCAGAAGCACTTTTTTGAATCGTTGAATGCAGAGGCATAAGGAATACCGGCAATGGATATGCGAGAAAGTTTGCCCGCCCGGAACACATCAGGATTCGTCCTGGTGATAATTCTGTCACTGACTGTTTTCTTTTCCGGTTGCACTACAAACAAACAATCGGTGGAAGATTCTCTTGCCGGCGCTTGCCCTGTGACCGAAGCTGTCTGGATCGAACCACCGGAAGATGCCGCAGTCAGTGGTGCACCCGAATTTGGTAATTATTATGTCAATGATGATCGTTCGATTTGGGCATCGGCGTGGTGGGTGGATCAGGACGAAATCTACCTGAAAGCCGGTGACGAGGGCATTAAACTAGGCTGGTTTCGACCAGCGGGGGTTGAACTTGAGATTTCAGGTCAGCGCCTGGATGGCGGATCACCTCCCCTCGAAGCCCACGCACCCTGCTGTTACCCGACCCGATTTCAGGCCTCCGGCTTGGTCTTCCCCACTGAGGGATGTTGGGAGATCACGGCAAGGGCGGGGGACAGCATTCTCTCATTTGTTGTCGAAGTCGAACCAGAGGGATAGTACGCTGTCATCAATCTCTATGCAGAAATGGCGGAATAATGACGCGTCAGGTAGGATTGTTTGAGCGATTTACGCGATAAACCCCATCTCTTCTGTCCCTTGCATCACCACCTGCATAAAAAGGAAATCACATGATCATTCACACCGTTGCATTCAAATTAAAGCACGCTGCCGGTTCGGAAGCCGAAGGCGTATTCCTGGATAAAGCCCGGGCGCTGTCCGCCATCAAAGGCGTAAACAATTTCGGCGTCTATCGCCAGGTCAGCGCCAAGAACCCTTACGACTTCAATCTGGCTATGGAATTTGACGATCAGGCCGCTTACGATTTCTACAACCAGCATCCCGATCATCAGAATTTCGTGCAGACTGTGTGGTTGCCGGAGGTTGAGGATTTCCTGGAGGCTGACTTCGTCAGGTTGCTTGACTGAGCAGCGCTGTTATTTCACATACTCATCGAAAAAGCGCACCGACTCCCGCATCGCCGCATTGAAGCTCTGGGCGATGTTGTGGTCGGTGTTTTGCCATTCGAAATACTCGACCACGCCACCCGCTTCCTGAATCTCTTGTTCCACAGTCTGCGAGAATTCGATGGGAACTTCGGTGTCCGCTGTGCCGTGGTGCAACTGCACCGGCCCGGAGAGATCATCCAGAAAGGCGTTGGTGGATAGGGTATTCCAAAATTCGGGGTTTTCGGCGGGCGTGCCGTACTCATCCACCAGGTTTTGCCGCCACTGCAATACGCTCTGGGGGATGGAAGCGGGTGGGGTAAAGCGGGGCGCTTTCCAGATGTCGAAGAAATCGGCGTAAGAGCCGATCACGCCCGCCCAGATCACACCGGCCTTGATGTCTTCGTCCACCACCATCGAGCGCAGGGTGATGTAGCCGCCCAGCGAGTGGCCCCACATGCCGATGCGCTCTGGATCGGCCAATTCGTAGCCTTTCAACGCAGCCGTGGCGTTGAGCACATCGATGGTGTAGCCGGGATGTCCGTAAGCGCCTACTGGCTCACCCTCGGAACTGCCGTGCCCGCGGTAATCGGGGCGGAAGACGATGTAGCCGTTGCGGGCGAATCCATCGACATAGGCCACGTAACGCTCGGTGGTACGGTATTGCTCCGGCGGGATGTAGCCGTGGTTGAAAATGATCACCGGCCAGCCTGTTTCCGGCGTCTCCCCGCGCGGTACCGTCAGCAGGGCGAAGATTTTATTGCCTTCCGACAGGTACGATGCGATGTAACGGTCGTAATTGGCTCCCGGCTCCAGTTCCCGCTCGATCATCAGGCCTGCACCCGGATAGTCCTGCTGTCTCAGATACTCGATGGACAGTTGATGCGGGGGTGTGGGCGTGGCGGTCGGGGTCGGCGCTGGGTGTTGGGGATGGAGGAACAGGGGTCGGGGTGGCGGTTTCGGGTGGGCGTGGTGGCGGCGTCTCAGTTGATGTTGCTGTAGCCGTTTGGAGCGGTGTTGCGGTGACCACAGGCTCGGAGGTTGGCGCTTCTGTCGCCACGGAAACTACCTGGGGCGTGGCTGTTGCTGCGTCGGGCGCGCTACCGCAGGCCGAGATCAGCACGACCAGCGGGATGAGGAGAAAAAAGATCGGGAGCGATTTGTTCATAGGATTGTCAAAAACCTCCGGGAGGTGGACGCAAGAATTACGTCAATACGAAAATTTATTGTCCACCTCCCGGAGGTTGCTTGTTAGTTCGGACCCGCAACCTCATCCGTCACCGGCACGGAGGACGTGCGGGCGGCCAGCGTCACATCCGCAGCCACCCAGGCCACACCATCCGGCGTTTCCACCTGCCACCAGGTGCGGTCCACATTGCTGCCGACGATCGGCAGGCTCTCGCCCGGCTGCATGGCGCCAACGATGTCAAAATTCGTCCCCGGTCCCGCTCGCAGATTGCTCGGTTGCGCGCCGGTGAAGACCGTGGGCGACTCGGTTTCAGCCAGAGCGACCGGCTTTTTCAGCCAACGGTCGAAAAACGCCACGGAACGGGCCATCGCTGAGTTGAAATTGCCGGAAATGTTGTGATTATCGCCCGGGTACGCATACAGTTCGATGGGCATGCCCGCCTTCTGACCCTGATCGTAAAGAATCTCCGAAAATTCAACGGGTACCGTGGCGTCGCCGCGAGCATGATGGAGTTGGATGGGACCGGACAGATCGTCCAGGAAGTAGTTGGCCGAAAGCGCTTCCCAGAATTCGGGATTCTCTGCGGGTGTGCCATACAACATGGTCAGGCCGTTGCGCCAACGACCACGGGTGCGGGTGGGATCTGGCGTCGGCGTGGGGCCATTTCCCCGCCGCCAACGCGTGAAGAGATCATCGTACGAGCCGACAACACCGCCCCAAATCACCCCGGCCTTGATGTCTGGCGACGACACCATTGAGCGCAAGGTGATCCAGCCGCCCATGGAGTGCCCCCACATGCCAATGCGCTCAGGGTCGGCATTGGGATATTGCTTCATGACCGAAACGGCGTTGAGCACATCGATGATGTAGCCCGGATCGCCGTAAGCGCCCGTCGCCTGGCCTTCGGAATTGCCATGCCCGCGGTAGTCAGGCCGCAAGACGATGTAGCCGTTGCGGGCGAAGCCATCGACATAGGCCACATAGCGCTCGGTGGTGCGATACTGATTGGGTGGGATGTAACCGTGATTGAAGATGATAACCGGCCAGCCGCTTTCCGGCGCATCGCCGTTGGGCACGGTCAGCAGGGCGTAGTTTTTGTTGCCTTCCGAAGTGTAGGAAGTGAGATAGCGTTGATAGTTAGCGCCCGCATTCAGTTGCTGTTCAATCACAAGCTCATCAGCCGGATAATCCTGCTGCCGCAAGTATTCGATAGAGAGCGGATGGATCGGCGTCGGCGTCGACGTGGGTGTGAGCGTTGACGTCGGCGTGAGGGTTGGTGTCGCCGTAGGCGAAGGCGTGGCTGAGGGGACGGCCGTAGGTGTGGCGGTGGGAAGCGGCGTGTTGGTCGGGACAACAGTATCGGCAACAGCGACCACCTCGGGAGATGGCGTTGGCGCTATGTCGGCGCTTCCGCCACATGCCGCCAAAGCGATCAGTATGAGAAACAGGAGTGGCAAATGTATTTTATTCAAAACAAACCTCGTGTGTGGGATTATTTTTTGTAGGGGCGAGGCATTCCTCGCGGAATTCTGGCAAGCAACTTAATTCGATAAATTGGCGTGGATAGCATCGGCGTTTCGCAGGCTTTACTAATCGATGTCAGCGGAGCAACGCTGTAACGATCGAAGATTAATGATTAAGGGTGATCGTTGCAAAAGAATCTTTAATCTTTAGTCATTAATCTTTGGTTTTCTTCGCAATCGCAAACTCTGAATTTGCAAAAATGCAAACTCGGCAGAATGAACCATGCCGATAAATTGAATTTACTGGCTGTCACTTTTTCGTGGTGGGAATGCATGGCCACTACTTTACAACATCCAGGACGATGGTGAATGTAGTCCCTGTCCCTAACTCGCTCTCAACCGAGATTTTTCCGCCGTGAGCCTCCACCAACGATTTGCTGATGGCCAGCCCCAATCCTGATTCTCCCTCTTCCACATTGCGCACTTCATCTCCGCGGTAGAAGCGAACGAAAATTTTGGACAGGTCCTCAGGCTTGATGCCGGCGCCGTTGTCCTGCACGCTCAGATAAACCTTATCGCCCTCTGCCCGCGCTCCCAGCGTGATTACGCCGCCCTCCGGCGTGAACCGCAAGGCATTGCTCATCAAATTATTGAGGACCTGCACCATGCGGTCGGGGTCCACATCGATGGCGGGGAGAGCTGCATCTGCCTGCACCTGCACGCTGATGCCTTTTTCGGCGGCGATGCCTGCATGGGTCGCCGCAACCCGCTCCAGCAACTCCAGCGGCAATGTCGGCTGGCGCTCCAGCGATAATTCGCCTGCATCGACCAACGAAAGCGTGCGCAGGTCGTCGATCAGGTGCTGGAGATGCCGCGCCTCCTCGTGCATGACGCCGTACATCTCTGGCGTGCCCTGCAACTTGTTGTCGGCCAGGGCTTCGGTGTAGCCCAGGATGACGCTAAGTGGCGTGCGCAGGTCGTGGGCGATGTCCGCTGTCATCTGACGGCGCAACTCGCTGGACCGGGCCAGATCGCTGCTCATCTGGTTGAACGACTGGCCCAACACGCCGACCTCATCTTTTGATCCGACCTCCACCTGCAAGCCCAGCTCGCCCCTGGCGATGCGCTGCGTGGCCTCGGTCAGGGCGCGGACAGGTCGGGAGATGGTGCTCGCCAGGAGCAATCCCAGCAGCAATGCCACCAGGGTCGCGCCCAGAGCGCCAAAGAGTATCGCCTGATTGACGCGCCGCAAAAACATCGATTCGGGACTTTCTTTGAGGGGGAGTGAACCGGTCGGGGAAGTAAACAGCACGAGCCCCACCGTCTTCCCCTCGATATCGATGCGAATCGTTTTCTCCAGGTCCTCTGTCGACAACGACTGCCCGGGGCGATAACGTCTGTTCCCTAAAACGACTTCACCATCTGGTTCAGCCAGGACAACAGGAGCTCGCACGAATTCCCTGCCGTAATGCTGCATCGGCGATCGTATGGCGATTGCCTCCAATCCGTCCCAACTCCCGTTCTTCTGGAAATAGTCAAGCAGCCCTTCAACCAGATCTGTTTGACCTCGATCCAGCACAAAGCGACTGAACTCGGTCTGCGTTCTCTGCCCCACAAAGAGCGCAACCAACACCGCTCCGGTAAGACCGACCACCAGAAACGCCAGACGTGAGCTTAAGTGTGAGTGAACGCATGATTCTCAATCTTCGATCGCGAAGCGATACCCGGCGCCGTAGACGGTTTCGATGTAGCGCGGTTTGCGGGAATCTGGCTCGATTTTGTTGCGGAGATTGCGGATATGCACGTCGATGGTGCGCTCATATCCTTCGTAGACATTGCCCTGCAGCCGCTCCAGCAGTTCCAATCGGGTGAAGATCCTGCCAGGGGCCGACATCAGCGCCTCCAGCA
Organism: uncultured Chloroflexia bacterium; assembly: GCA_963700615.1. Lineage (GTDB taxonomy): Bacteria > Chloroflexota > Anaerolineae > J102 > J102 > DUEF01. The sequence goes on from CAVOYG010000013.1 coordinate 330,896, forward strand.
GACCAAACTCCGATGGCGTGAGGTCGATACGCTCGTCCGCCACCTTGACCACCCGGCTGTCCCGGTTCAGCGAGACGTCAGCGCATTGCAGCAGGTGTGCGTCGTTGCTGCTCTTGTCCATCCGCCGCAAGACCGCCCGCACCCTCGCCATCAATTCACGCATGCTGAAGGGCTTGGTGACATAGTCGTCAGCACCCAGTTCGAGACCCAGCACCTTGTCGTTTTCCTCCAGGCGGGCTGTGAGGATAATGACTGGCGCATCGCCCTCTCTGCCATAGTGGCGCAGGAACTCGTAACCGCCCATTTCCGGCATCATCAAATCCAGGATGATGAGATCAGGGCCTTCCCGGCGCGCTGTTTCCAGGCCTTCCCGGCCATTGGCAGCCGTGAACACCCGGAAGCCTTCCTGTTCGAGATAGGCGCTGACCATCGTGCGTAGGTTCCTGGCATCGTCAACGACGAGAATCGATTTGGTCATGTTTTCTATGTGGTGCGTGGTGCATGGTGACAAAAAACGTAACACGATCAAGACCTAGCACTCAGTCAAGCGTGACTTGATGATTATCACAACGTCCCCCCCCGACCTGCGGTCGACCCCCTCCCCATGTGAGGCAATAGCCGAAACGGGGGGAGGTTGGGAGGGGGTGCTACATTCAATCAAACTACAAATGACTAGACTAGGTAGCGGCAACAAATTCAACTCAAGTATAACCTCATCTTCCACGGTGTCCACAGCCTGTGCATCGGGGATGGCCAGGTTGAAATCAGCATAAAGAATTTCGGTACTTGCAGTGCCCTGGATACGATCTTCGCTTACGATATTGACGGTGACATCAAAGGTCACTTCATTCGTCACATCGGTGATGGTCAGATCCCCAACGATCTGGAATGCCACTTCGTCTCCAACCGCTACCGAATCCGGGAGATTGAGAACAGCGGTCGGGACAAAACTGACGAACTCGAAATCGTTGGTGCGCAGGATGCGGTTCTTGACAGCGCGGTTGCGGAACTCGTTGTCGGTGGTCAGAGTGCGGGCGTTGACCAGGATTTCGCCGATCTGCGAATTTGCTGGATTCGCCAGGTCGAGGGCGATTTGCCCCACCACCTGGTTGGTCGTTCCGACCACGGTTTTGTCAGCGCCGCGCAGCACTTCTTCGATAATGAAGCGGGCTTCCGTCTCGCTCGGGGCGATTTCGAAAATCGTAACGCCGGTGGCAGGTGATTCTTCGACAACTGAGTCTGCGGGCTCTACTTCTTCTGTGGCCTCGGTAGTTGCTTCAGTTTCTTCCATCGGTACTGGCGTGTCGGTCGGAACTGCTTCAACTTCGGCAACGGCGACAGTAGGTTCTGTGGTAGCCGTCGCAACGGGCTCGGGCGTACTGGTCGGCAGCGCTGCGACCTCGGCAACAGCGATGGTCGGCGCAGCGACAGGGCCGCTTGCCTCCTCGGGAGGCTTGAAAAATGCAAAAGCGACGACCGCAATTGCAACGACGCCAACGATTGCGACCAGGGCTACTATTCTATTTTTAGACATGTATCCTGTTCCTTCGATGTGTGTGGGAATCGAAATGAGTGTGTGGTTGAGGCCAAGCCGGTTAGACCGACCAGACTCGTCCACATTCGGAAACTTTGAAGTGTGTCATCTTCAAGACCGAATGCTGTGTCAGGGACGGGCGCCACCTGTGTCAGGGGCGGGCGCCTAATTCAACGTTGAGCACGACCTCCTGATCGCCCCGCAGGACAGTGACCTTGATCGTCTGCCCAACCATCGTGTGAAAGACTAGATAACTGTTCAGATCGGAAAAATCTTTGACATCAACATCATCCAGACGAACGATGAGGTCCCCGCCACGGCTGTTTGACGAAGCGCCGCGCAAACCCGCCCTGGCAGCCGGGCCATCCTGCGTGGTCGTAAGCACGTAAACACCCAGATTAGAGGGTAAATCGAGGGCCTGCTGGTCGGCCAGAGAAAGCTGGTCGACAAAACTGACGCCAAGATAGGGGTACTCGTAGGATCCATCTGTAATCAGGTGAGGGATGATCTGCCGCACCGCCGCGACGGGAATCGCAAATCCGACGCCAGTATTTGCGCCGGTGGTGCTGGCAATTGCCGAATTGACGCCAACAACCTCTCCATCCAGGTTGAAGAGGGGTCCGCCCGAATTGCCGGGGTTGATGGGAGCGTCTGTCTGAATCACTTCGGGGAGCGTAAAGCCGCCACCCGCCGAAGTTGTCCGCTGGGAGCGTAAACTACGATCGAGGCCGCTGACAATGCCCAACGACATCGAACCCTGTTCGCCAAAGGGGTTGCCGATGGCGACAACGAATTGCCCCACCTGGATGTCATCTTCTCCGGCCAGGGGCAGGGGCTCGACCCCAGAGGGCAGGCTATCGACGGCCAGCACGGCCAGATCGCTGTCCACATCGCGCCCAACCAGATCGCCGCTCCTGCGTTCACCATTGGCGAATACGACTTCGTAGCCGCTGGCGCTATCAATCACGTGATTGTTAGTGACGACATAACCTTCAGCACTGTAAACAAAACCGCTGCCGCTGCCGAAATTGGTGATAATGTATACGACGGACGGATTGGCATTCTGATAGAGGTCAATTAGTGTTTCCTGCAATCCCCCTTCATCCGCTAGCGCCACTGCCTGATTGGAGATTTGCATCACTGGCTCTTTTTGAATCAGGCGGGGCTCGAGCGTTGCCACGACAGAACGGATTATTTCATCAACATCGACCGTTTGATCTGCCAATGAACTTCGTTCATCATTTTGCCCGTTCTGCCATTGTTCAATCCGACCTTCGACAGCAGACACGACCGTAGCGATCACGTCATCGGGGCTTATCTCTTGCGCAATTTGCTCCGAATCGGCAGGAGTGGATGAGCCGCAGGCGGCAAGAATGAGAATCAGGGCGGGTAACAGGAAAAGTCGTATTTTCGCAATCATAGCGTTCGGATAACCGATAGTGGTGGGAGTGGATGGGTTGAGGTATTCAGAATAGTGCAATGACGTCTGGCACTTCAGCCAGAAGCTGGAAAATGCCAGACGTCGAAAACAGGAGAGAGGAGGAGAGACGTTTGGCGGGAGTCTCCTGTTATCAACTCCCTGCCAAGTGTTTTCAACGGTTTAGAAACTGAATCGCATGGATGAAGTGGGAGCATCGCCACCGGGGGCGAATCCCTGTCCGTTGGAACGGCCACGAAAATCGCCTTTGTCGAAGTGTGGCATACCATGGCCGCCGAAGCCACGCATGTTATGTCCACCAGGGGCTCGCATTCCGAAACCTGCTTTTCCTTCCAGCAGTTGGTCGGCCTGTTCCTGAGTGATGACGCCAGCGTCAACAGCGCCTTGCAGGGCATCTGAGTACAGAGAGCGCATGCTGTCTTGCAGACCTTGCTCTTGCATGTATTCGTGGAGCGCTTGCATGGTGTTCATCTGGTCGACCTGTTCCTGGGTGATCTTGCCGTCTGCAACGGCCTGGGCCAGAGCAGCATCCTTGGCTTCCGCCTGTGCAGCCTGCAATTCTTCGACAGAGATGCCGAGGGCGTCAGCAAGAAGGGCTTCGTGATCGATTTCAGTGGTGTCACCAAAGCGACCGAACTTGCCGATCATGCCCATGAAGCGGCCTGCGTGTTCCTTAATCATTTCGGCCTGCGCTTCGGTGATGAGGCCGTCAGCGACAGCCTGGTCGACAGCGGCTTCAGCAGCCTGTTGCTGGGCTGCTTGTAGCTCTTCGGCAGTGATGCCGAGGGCGTCGGCGAGATAGGTGTCACCTTGGGCGGGGCCAGCCATCCTTGCGGCGTCAAAACCACCGCGGCTGAATCCGCCGGGACCGCCATGAGCCGATGCTACTTGTGGAGCGGCTACGGCAAAAACCAAAGCGAAGGCTGCTACAGCTACCACACTGACGAGTGCAGCGATTCGTTTCTTACTTAATTTCATAGACTTTTCTCCTTATTGAGTGAACTGGATTGTCTTGTCCGGAACCAACATATCGGTTCTATGCCCACAGTATATGGAGATTTAAAGGATGAATGGTTTAGGAATTATGAAGAAATGTGGGGGAGAATGTTTAGGTTTCATCTAAAAGATACCATAAATAGCTGTCCTCTTGCCGTCAATGCACTTTATCTGTGATTTCTGCAACCAAACGTAACAAGGAACAACATAGTGTAAGACCGTGATTTGGGATTTCGTTGCAAATTCGTTATGATTGCTGGGAATCGTGCTATCGTTAATCTCAAAAGCTGTGTGTCACTTTGAAGTCAGCGGAAAAACAGGGTGACCATAGTCGTTGCAAAAACCCATTCAAAAAAGGAGAAACCCATGAAGCGCTCCATCGTTGTACTGTTTTTTGTACTCCTGTCTCTGATGCTGGTGAGCACTGCCTGTACGCCTCCGGCACCGGAAGTCGTCCCCGTCGACGGGTCTGCGGATACCGCGGCTGAAGCTGAGCCAATCACGCCCCAAGAGCCGCTGGTTGTGCTGATTGATAATGACGAAGGGCCGATCACACCGGTGAATTTCAACACCTTCATCGGTTTCTGGATGGTGGGCTGGGTTTATGACCCGCTGTTCGTGCGTTCTCCCGACCTGGTTCCTATCCCGAACCTGGCCACTGCTGCCGTGCCGAGTGAAGATGGCCTCACCTGGGAAATCACACTGCGCGATGATGTCACCTGGCATGACGGCGAACCGTTCAACGTCGGAAGATGTCATTTTCAGCTACCAATTCCTGCTGGACTCCGCCCGCGCGCCCGCCCTGAACGTGATCGATAGCATGGAAGCCAACGGCGATTACGGCCTCACGCTCAATCTTTCCTCGCCCAGCCCCTTCTTCCTGAACGAAGGTCTGGCTGGCTACTACATCATGCCGGAGCACATCTGGCGGGACGTGGACCCGGTGTCCGGCGACCTCAATCAGTTCCAGGGACAAATTGGCACAGGTCCGTTCAAACTGATCGAAATTTCGCCAGGCGATTCGTACACCTTTGAAGCCAACGACGATTACTTCCGTGGCAAGCCGAATGTCGACACCCTCATCGCCAAAGTCGTCAAAGACCGCACGCAGCAGTTCAACCAGCTTCGTTCCGGTTCGGCCTCGGCGGTGCTTTCCTCGGTGCTGCCTGCACTGGTCGAAGAATTATCCGGCGACCCCGATATCGACCTGGCCCAGGGATCGGATTTCTTCAATTATATGTTCTACACCAATGGTTCTCGCCAGCCCTTCGACAACGTGCTCGTGCGTCAGGCCATCAGCCAGGCCATCGACGCCGAAAAACTGGTCGAGGTTATCATGCTCGGTCTGGGTACAGAACTACCTCTGAGCTATTACCATCCCGACCTGCCCTGGTCGATGGACATCCCCGGCTCCTACGATCCCGCAGCCGCTGCCGCTCTCCTCGATGAAGCAGGCGTGGTGGATAGTGACGGCGATGGCATCCGTGAATTCAACGGTGAGCCGACCGATTACCAGATCTTATGCGACGTGAACAGCGCTGTTGAAGTGCGCTCCACCGAGTTGATCAAGGGCTGGTTGGAAGACGTGGGCATCGGCAGCAGCCAGAACTGCATCGACATCGACACCGCCGTCACCTACATCTGGCCCAGTTTCGTGGCTGTGCCCGATCCCGATTACGATCTGGCGATCTGGGGATGGTCGAGCGGCCCGCAATTCCAGCGCGGCTTCATCCGCTTTCTGACCCACGGCGATCTGGAAAATGTGGGGTGGGCCAATCTCACCGGCATGTCTTTCCCCGAACTGGATGCACTGACCGACGAGTACGTGTCCAATCCCGATCCTGTGCGTCAGGAAGAATTGAATCAGCAGATCCAGGAATTCCTCGCCGAGAACCTGCCCTTCATCTCGCTGATGTCGCCCGGCGGCAATTTTGCCTACCGCCCGGCAGATTACGATGGTTGGGTTTACGTCAAGGGCACGGGCATTATGACCGCCTGGTCGTACTTGCCGCCCGAAACAAGCCAGTGATCGGTCTGGATCATTGCTGGCACTTCTGCAGCGGACAGTCGATCCGAATATCGTCGATTGCACCGCCGAACTCATCAAAACCAGCGCCACACCGGCCAAAGTTTATCACGTGAATTTGAGTTACGCCCCGGAGTCATTTCGGGGCGTCCTCAATTATCGCCAAGACCATCGACCCCGACTGGCCGGACGATCCCCACGGCGCGGAACGGGAATGGCGCTTTTATCGGGACATCTTCCCGCAACTTGGTCTGGCTCGACCGGTCATCTATTTTTCCGGCCTCGATCCTGAATCCGGCCAGCGCGTGATCGTGATGGAGGACGCCAGCCCCGATTACCGGTTTCCCTCCGCCTGGCACATCTGGACCGAGGCCGAAGCGCGCTGTGTGCTCAAGGCTTACGCCCGTCTGCACATCCGGGGCGAACAGTGCCTGCCACCGGAAAATCAGCGTGATTGGCTGTGGCGGATGGCCTTGCAGACCAGAGCATGGCCGGTTGAAGAACTCCTGGCGTTGGCGCACGACCTCGCTGCCTGGGGCGTCTGGCCCACCATCCCCGGACTTGAACGGCTGATCCAGCGGACATTGGACGATATGCCCATCTTCGCCGCAGGCCCGGCCACATTGCTGCACAACGACGTTACGCCTGCCAACGCCGCCCTGCCTCACGACCTCGATGGCGAAGCCATCCTGCTCGATTGGGAGATGGCGGGCTGGGGTATGGCCGAGTTGGATCTGGCGTTTATGTTCACGCAGCCCTTCCGCAGCGAACGGGATATCGACAAACAGGCGGCGTTGGATTATTACTGGGATCAGCGTTATGCTCTGGATGGCAGACGACCAGCGAGCACAGGAACGGCAGGCGGCGCAAACGCACGCCGAATCGCTGTGGGCGCTTTCGCTGATCCCGGTCGCCCACAAAGTCGTCGTTCACCCCCACCCGCCGGGTTCGTTTCCCGCCATCTACTGGCAATCCATGCACAAGGTTGTCGCTGACCGTTTGCAGCAACTCAGCACAAAGTAAACACATTTTTCAGGTGCGTCGCACCTTCCAGGAACAACCCTGTGTCCAACAGCCTCTTCCGCCACCTCACACAGTTTGCTCTGACCCTGTTTGTGGCGATCACGCTCAACTTCTTTCTGCCGCAATTCATGCCCGGCGACCCCATCGCCCTCATTGCGGGCAACGCCGTGCGCCAGATGAACGCCGAGCAGATCGCCCAACTCAGGGCGGAATACGGGCTGGACGAGCCGATGGGCGCAGCAGTATCTGCGCTATCTGGGCCGTCTCGCCCGCGGCGATCTGGGGCAATCCTACCGCTACAGTGGCGGGCAATCCGTGGCGCAGGTGGTGCTCGACCGCTTGGGATGGACCTTCCTGCTGGTATTTTCCAGTCTGTTGCTGGCGATCCTCATCGGAGCGGGGTTGGGGATGTGGGCGGGGTGGAATCGGGGGCATCCAGGCGACCTGGGCTTGCTTGCCCTGTTGTTTGGTCTGCGCTCCATGCCGCCTTTCTGGATCGCCATGATCCTCATCCCGATTTTTGCGGTCACGCTGCGCATCTTCCCCAGCGGCGATTCCTATTCTTTCCCGCGCCCGACCGGCATGGCTGGCGTGCTCGATGTCGCCCACCATGCTGTTTTGCCGGTCGTTGTGTTGACACTCGCTTACATCCCCGTGGCCTTCGCCATCATGCGTTCATCCATGCTGAATGTGGTCGGAGCCACCTACCTGAGTGCGGTGCGCGCCAAGGGACTGCACGAACGCACAGTCATCTTCCGCCATGCCGCGCGCAACGCCATGCTGCCCGTGATCACCCTCTTCGCCCTGGATTTCGGCCAACTGCTGGGCGGCGTGGTGCTGATCGAGACCGTGTTCAACTACCGCGGCATCGGCAGCATGATGTTCGAAGCGGTCAAATCCAGAGATTACCCGCTCCTGCGCGGGGGATTCCTGGCCTTCACCCTCGGCGTTTTGTTCATCAACCTCTTCGTCGAACTCATCTACCCCCGCCTTGATCCTCGCCTGCGGGATGGGCGCTCCGGAGTGCAGCGCTCATGAGCCGGTCGAGCGCCAGGACGATGGTGGAGCCACAAAGCCAACAGCCACCCGGAACCCTGCAACACGTCAACCGCCGCATTTCGCTGCGCATGTCGAATGTCACGGCGCTGCTGGGGCTGGCTATCCTGCTGGTGTTGCTGCTCCTGGCGCTCTTCCCCGCGCAGATCGCTCCCTACGATCCCAGTGAACTGGTCGGGAAACCCTTCCAGCGTCCTTCTTCCGACTTTCTGCTGGGAACCAACGACCTCGGGCAGGACTTGCTGAGCGAGTTGGTGTGGGGCACACGCACTACCCTGCTCGGTGGGACTCAGCGTCGCCCTGATTTCGGTGGTGCTGGGAACCCTTGTCGGTCTGATCGCCGGCTTCCGTGGCGGAACCGTCAGCGATGTGCTCATGCGCATCACCGATCTCATCCTGGTGCTGCCCTTCCTGCCGCTGATCATCCTGCTCAGCGCCTATATCGGTCCCAACCAACGCAATGTCATCCTGGTGCTGGCCCTGTTCTCCTGGGCGATCCCGGCCAGATTGATCCGCTCGCGAGTGCTGGCGATCCAGAACGAGCCCTACATCGAGGCGGCCGCAGCGACGGGATGCAGTGACAGCCGCATTTTGCGCGTCCACATCTGGCCCGGCGTGCGGCTGATCGCCCTGGTGCAGCTCATGCTGGTGGCCAGCGCCGCCATCCTGGCCGAAGCCAGCCTCAGTTTTCTGGGCCTGGGCGATCCCTCGACCAAGAGCTGGGGCGGCATGTTGTACTTTGCCAGGGCCAGCGGCGCTTTTCTGAGCGAAGCCTGGCGCTGGTGGGTGCTGCCCGCCGGTTTGATGATCAGCCTCAGCGTCATGAGCCTTGTCCTCATCGCTTACTCCGCCGAAGATGTGCTGGAGCCGAGTTTGCGGGGCGGGGGACGGCGATGAACTTGACCACTACCGCCAGGTGCGACGCAGGCAAGCTGCGCATTGCTCGGAAGTGCGTCGCACCTTCAATATCCAATACCAATATCCAATATCCATCCCTTCAAACCATGAACCAAAATCTCCAAAACCTCACCCCCGAAGAACAATTCCTGTGGCAGTGCGCCTTGCATTGGCGGCAACCTGAGCGCCTGAGCTGACAACAAGGGCCTGGATTGGCAGAAAGTGGTCGAGACAGGCAAGTGGAATCGGATGCAGACGCTGCTGCGCGACATCCTGACAAGCACCGACCAGCTCGATAAATTGCCTGCCGAAGCCCGCGCCTTGCTGGAGGAGGATGCCGAGCGTTTGCGAAGCAATGCCGCCATGATGGGCGAATCATTGCATCAATATTTGCAGCTTGCGTCGGCGCGTCAACTGGACACAGCCGTGCTGAAAGGTCTGTCCTTGTCGGTGAATATCTACGGCAACGCCGCCATGCGTCCGGGCGGGGACATCGATCTGCTGGTGCGCCGCCGCGATGTGGCACGCCAGCATCGCCGTGCTCGACGAGATGGGCATCGGCCAGTGGTGGCCCAACCTGCTGGCTGACCCGTACTACGACCGCCATCATCTGCACCAGCAGCGCTGCACCCCGGATTTGAAGATCTGGTTCGAGATCCACTGGGCGCTGGATCATCCCTACACCTTGCTCACCGTCGATTACGAGGCCATGATGGACCGCTGCACGCCGGGCACCCTGATGGATGCGCCGGTGTGCCGACCTCTCTCCGTCCGATCTGCTGCTGACCGTCGCCATTCATCTGGTCAAGCACGCTGTCTATCTCCCCGCCGTCTTCACGCAGCCCAACCTGCCGCAGATCATCCTGGCCGATGGCATGTTGATGTACTATCTCGATGCCGCCGAAGCGGTGAAAGTCCACAGCGAGGACATCGACTGGCAGCCTGGCGGTCGATGTCGCACGGGAGTCGGGCGCAGTCGATATCCTCGGGTCGGTGCTCTGGGTTTGCAGGCACTATCTGGATGCGCCTGTGCCCGATTGGGTGTTGGAAGCGCTGCCGGTCACAGGTCAGGGCAAGTTGGTCAATCGCACCCAGCAGCGCGTGGCCGATTACGAATTGCAGCGCTATCTCGGCGAGGAACAGAGCCGCTTGTGGAATTTTCTGCTGGACACGAATGGCGCATTCATTCTGCGACCCATCCGCGTGCTCGACACCGTATCCTACTTTTTCCCCGACGCCGATTACCGGCAAAGGCGCTATGGCGATGACTCAACCGCCACCGGCATCCGGCATTTCCTGAAAGCCACCGGCCAGTACGCCCGCTTGAGTGTTGACACCATTTACTACACCTGGGAGCGCTACCGCCGTCTCAAAAAGCTCAACCAGAGCGCATCCCTGTTCAACCGCCTGGAAACAGAAGGCTGACATCGGCTTCATGGCGATCCGCAGCAATGCCCTCAGCCAGCTCAGCCGCTATGCCACACCGGCGGCGCGCGGCACGCTCTTTCTCATGGGCGTGGATGCGGTCACGAATCTGATGGATTATGGCTTTCACGCCTATCTGGGCCGCGCCCTGGTCCCTGCCGAATTCGCCATCGTCCAGACGCTGAACTCACTCATCCTCATTCTGATGACCACGTTCGGGGTGTTGCAGCCGGTCGTGGCCCGTTTTGTGGCCGAGTCAGAAGCCGGCGGGGAGCAGGAAGCCGTAATCCCTGGCCGAGTCATTTTCCAACACTATTTTCGCTCCGCCGCCGTGATCGGTTTTGTGCTGCTGGCCCTGGCGCTGCTGATCCGGCAGCCGCTGGCCTCCTGGTTGAATGTCCCCACGGTGGCCCTCAGTCTGGCGCTGTTCATCCTGCCCCTGGCGCTGTTGCGACCTGTGGTCGCCGGCCTGCTGCAAGGCCAGGAAAGGATGGTCGCCTTTGGTCTCACCCGCACCTTTCATGCCCTTGGACGCTTCGTCTCAGCCATCATCCTCGTGGCGCTGCTTGGCATGTTGGGCGCTGTGGCCTCATTTTCCATCGGCGCTGCTTGCGCTCTGGCGGCCGGGCTGGTGTTCGCCGGGCGCAAAGTGTGGCGTCCCGGCCCACCGATGCCCTCGCGCTATCTGTCGTTGGGCGTGCGCCTGGCCGCCGCCGCACTTTTTGCCTATGCCGCCTACATGAGCCTGCTCAACATCGATCTCATTGCCGTGAACCGCTCTTTTGAGCCGGAAGTGGCCGGCAGCTATGCCACAGCGGTGCTCCTGCGACGGGTGCTCACCCTGGTGCCCGGTGCGATCATCGTCGTCATGTATCCCACGCGCCGTGGCCCGCATCGCCCAGGGCCAGCTACCCGACAGCCTCTTGCTGAAAACCGCCACGGCCATCGCCATACCGACCCTCATTCTGATAGCGCTCTATTTCGCTTTCGGCTCCGACATCGTGCAACTGGCATTTGGCAGCAATTACACGCTCCCGAACTGGCTGCTGGGCTGGGTGGCCGTGGGCATGTTGGGCTACAGCTTCGGCGCGATCTGGATGAACCTCTACCTCGCCACGCGCCCATTGCCTTTTGTGCTGCTGATCGTGGCAGTCGCTGTCGGCCAGACATTGCTGTACACGCAATTCAACACGAACCTGCAACAGATCGTCGGTGTCTTCACGCTCGGCGGCTGGACCTTGGCCCTGAGCGGATTGTTGATCTATCTCTTCTCCCTGCGCCCGTCGCTCGTAGCCACCTCCGGGAGGTCTTAAGTTCAATGCCTTGCGTTCGTGGGTCGCATCAAGACCTCCCGGAGGTGGAAATCTCGTTGCCATGATCGATTTCGACCAACTTTACGAGCAGCACCAGACCTCCTGGGAAGATTTCTGGGACAGGCGCGCCCATCGGCCTCAGTTTCATCGCCAGGATCGTTTTTGGGGGCGATTGATCGAATTCTCCAGCAACCACGCAGGTGTGCTGGACGCAGTTGATCATGCCCTGCCGCTGTACTCCACCGTCCCGCCCGACGGCCAACCACCCTACTCGGTGCAACTGGTTGTGCGAGACAATCCCGTTCAGCCCGACCCGCTGCCCGACAACCTCTTCGACACTATGCAGTACTCGGGCGAGGCGGACTGGCTGATGATCCGCCTGGGTGAGTACGGAAACTGCCATATCGATCTGACAGCAGGCAAAGCTGTGGTCGTGCTTGCGCCTGAGTTGGCGATGCACCCGCAACTGGTCAGCTTGTACCTGCTCAACACCATCATCACCAACTTTTTCATTGGCAATGGCTACGCCATGCTCCATGCCTCCTGCCTGTTGCAGGGCCAACGGGCGCTGATGTTGATGGCCCCGCACAACACCGGCAAATCCACCACCGCCCTGCGTTTGATCCTGTCCGGCTACCAACTGGTCTCCGACAGCATGATCTTCCTCTCTCCGGTCAGCGATGAGCCGATGTTGCTGGGCTGGCCGGTCGGCAGGATCAAACTCCGGGGCGACATGCTCGACCATTTCCCTGAACTCCGCCCACTGTTGTCCACCGAACAGGTGCGGGGCGAGACCAAATACGCCGTGGACATCCGCAAAATCGATCCGGCCTTATCCTGTGACGACGGCGTGATCCCACAATCCCTTGATCTCTGTCTGCTCAGCCGCAGCGATGATGGCGGATCGCACTTGCTGCCTGCCACTTATGACACCATCCTGGACGCCGTCATGGTCAACAGCATTTTTTACGACACCCCTCAGGTGTGGCGTCGCAACCTCGCGCTCATCCATCGCCTGCTCGAAAACGCCCATTTCTACGAATTGAAGATTGGCGTCGATGCATCCGGCATCGTCGAAGCGCTGAAACCATTGTCCCCGCCATCATCCTGAACCCGACCACACGCGCAACAAAAATGACTCGCATCCGCAGCGAACAATGGCTGATCCTGCTCATCCTTTTGGGCGGGTTCGCTGTGCGCGTAATTGGGCTGCACGACACATCCTTATGGCTGGATGAATTGCAGCAGATGCACATGGCCGGGAGACCTTTCGCCGAGTTGATGGAGTTGCTGTACAACCATGTCAATCTGCCGGTCGATTACCTGATCAGCAAAAGCCTTCTGATGCTGGGCAAACAGGAGGGCTGGCTGCGGCTCGCCCCTGCTCTGGCGGGAACGCTGAGCCTGCCGTTGGTGTACGCTGTCGCTCGCAGACTCGCGCCAGGCCCGCTGCCCATCCTCAGCATGGCGCTTCTGGCCTTGTCGCCCCTGGCCGTACAGCACAGCCGAGAAATGCGCCCGTACAGTATGCTGGTGATGCTGACGTTGTTCAGTGTCCTCTTTTTTCTGGCGGCGCTGAAACAACCCCGTTACTGGATCGGTTTCGTCGTGGCCATGCTGTTAACGCTGCACACGCATTTATTCGCCATCGCCATTCTGCCCATGTTCGTCTTGTACACGCTGATCTGGTGTGTCGGACCATTTCTTGTGCGGGAACGGCGATGGTCGCTCTTGTTACCCCCGGTCATGGTCGGATTGGTGATCCTGCTCTACCTGCTATCCCCCTTCATCCCCGATTACGTTGGTCGTATCGGCGCTGCGGTCGTTGCCGGACTTGGCCAGACGGAGGCCCCGCAACTCGATTCTTCGGCACGCGTGGCGTATCCCTTCCCCGGTTGGATACCCCTGGCAAAACGACTGCCTTACGATTTCACGGGCCGCATTGGCGAGATTTCCTTGAATGGCGCGCTCAGCATCCTGGGGGTGGCGCTGGCTGTTTTGGGTGCGGTCAGTCTGCGGCGGCGACCACGCGCCTTGAGCCTGTTGCTGATGTGGCTGGTGCTTTCACCCGCTGTGATCATCATCACCCTCAGCCAGCGTGATCACTGGTTCAGCCCGCGGTACATCATTCAGGCGCTGCCCGCCTGGTTGATACTCGTCGGGGCGGGCCTCGCCGCGCTGGGCGGTTTGATTGACCGATGGGTCGGGCGCAGAATTCTGGTTGGCGTCAACACAGCCATCCCCATCGGCGTGATTGTCGTCACCGCAACATACCTGATCCTTGTCATTCCTTCCCTGGCGGCGATCCACGACGATCCCCACGAAAACATCCGGGGAGCAGCCGCCTACATCGACCAGCACTATCAGCCCGGCGATCTGGTTGTGGCCCCGGTCGCCGGTCGTTTTCTCCACCATTATCTGCCACCCGAAATCCCAGTGCTAGACACAGACGACAGCGCCATCGCTGAGTTGACGGGCAGAGGATACGAGCGTGTCTTTGTCATGCAGAGTCAATACAGCCCATTCCAGGAAGCCGACGCGCCCTGGATCACTCCCAAAAACCTCCTGGCGACCTTCGATCCGGGCATAGCGGTCTACAACGGCCCGGCGGGAGAGACGGCCAGAACCTATCTCCTGCAACGATTGGTTGACTCAACTGGCGACGCCATTTCAGAGGAAAATCTGCGCCAACTGGCGTTTGAGGCGCGCAAGCTTAATGATTGGGAAATGGCCATCGCAGTGCTCGAAACCCTGCTGGGCAAGCATCCTGATGACACTGATCTCTGGACCGAGTTGGGTTTCGCCCAGAATATGCACGGCGACTACGACCAAGCTATCAACGCCTACGATCAGGCCATTGTGCTGAGTCCGAATCATGTTTGGGCGCACATCCTGGCCGCCAACAGCTATCGACTGAAAGGTGACATGACCAAAGGTCTGAGCTTCGCTCAGAAAGCGGTGGAGTTGGATCCCATGCAGGGTGCAGCCTGGACGGCGTTGGGCAACATCCAATTGAGCCTGGACCAGCCAGGTAACGCAGCCGATAGTTTCTCGCAAGGCGTCGCCCTGCAAAACGACAACCTTGATGCCAGAGCCGGTTATGCACGTGCAGCCACCGCCCTCAACCTGCCCGATGCACCAGCGGCGTGGCTGGAGGTTCTGTCTCTGTCCCCACCAGATGCCATTATCACCGAGGCTTGTCAATACCTGACCGCCGACGCTCACCCGGCTTGTAGCCAATAAAAAAGCAGGAAGAGATGTTTATCCAGTCACAAAAATCTTGCCCGGATTGAGGATGCCGTTGGGGTCGAGGGTTTGCTTCAAAGACCGCATCACATCGAGCGCCCCACCATGTTCATACTGCATGAATTTGGTTTTGCCAATGCCCACGCCATGTTCGCCGGTCGAAGTGCCGCCTAACTCAATGGCTTTGTAGACGATGGCATCATTGATTTCGAGGGCTTTTCGCCAGGTTTCATCATCTTTGCAGGGCATGGATATATGCAGGTTTCCGTCTCCGGCGTGCCCCACCATCAGCCCGTGCGTGTCATGTTCCTGTAAAAGTTGAGCGCTGTAGGCGATGAGGTCGGGATAAGCGCTGATCGGCACGGCGATATCCATTACCTGCCATTCATGGCCGGGGTACATGCGCACTTGCGTCTCAAACATGTGATGACGTGCTCGCCACATCTTTTTTCGTGCAGCCGGATTTGTGGTGGCGGCGAAAGTGATCGCACCAAACTCTTCGCAGATTTCCTGCACGAGGGCGAGATCGAGTTCGGCGGTCTCTTCATGGGTTGCGTGTATTTCCATGAGCAGCAGTGGCTGATCCCCCCAGTCGTCGTCTCCCCCCCGGGTGATTAGCTCTGCCATTTTAGCGCCCACGAACTCCAGGGCGGCGATGTCCAGCCCGCTGCCGCGCACAGCAATCACGGCTTCGACAGCCTTTTCCACAGAATCGAAAGTCGCCTTGACGCTGCTCATCACCGTTGGCACAGGCGTCAGTTTCAGTGTCGCCTCGGTGATAACGCCCAGCGTCCCCTCGCTGCCGATGAACAAGTGCAGCAAGTCATACCCGGCAGATTGCTTGATCGAACGAGAACCGACATGGATAAGGCGGCCGTCCGCCAAAGCCACTTCCATCGCCAGCACATTGTCCTTGGTCGCGCCATATTTGACTGTACGGCTGCCGGCGGCGTTGTTGGCCAGCATCCCGCCAATCGAGGCGTTGGCACCGGGGTCGGGCGGGAAGAAGAGTCCAAAACGACGTAGTTGATCATTCAAATCCTTGTAGCCAATGCCCGGCTGCACCGTCACCTGAAAATCATCCTGATGCACCGCAACGACAGCGGCCATCCGAGCCAGCGACAGCACGATGCCGCCGAATAATGGGATCGGGTTGCCTTCCAACGACGAACCTGCCCCCCACGGCGTAACGGGCACGCAATGTGCATCGGCAATTTGCAGCACATCGGCCACTTGCTGCGCTGTGGTTGGCCACACCACCACCTCACTCATGTGCGGCGAATGATGTGACATATCTTGGGCGTGCAGTTCTCGATCTGCTTTTGCCGTGGAGAGGTTGGCCTGACCAACAATTGCAGTCAGTTTTTGCAACAGCGAGTCATCTACGGGATTGAAATGCGTTATCGGTTTCATGAAAGTCACAATTGATCTGGTTAGGCTTGCGTCATTAACCCCTGGGCAAGAGACGCTTTCGGTTCACAAGAGATTGAGCTGAAGCGCCAGGGGCAGTATAACACATCAGCCGTTGGCGCTGGCCTGGCTTGAGCACTTACTCCGCACGATAGTTGACATTTTGCAGAGTCAGTGTTACATTATGCGTTGTAGGATACAAGCAGTTCATGTTCGGAAGTATTGCAATACGACGACTCATGGAGGCATTCCCGAGTCGTTTTGTGTTTTTGCCCCTCCGATGGAACAGATTGAATACCTTACATCTACCCCTTTTACATTTGTCCTTAGGAGGCAAACAACACAATGTCTAAT
This sequence comes from uncultured Chloroflexia bacterium, assembly GCA_963700615.1. Lineage (GTDB taxonomy): Bacteria > Chloroflexota > Anaerolineae > J102 > J102 > DUEF01. The sequence goes on from CAVOYG010000013.1 coordinate 347,614, forward strand.
CGAACTACCGGTACTGTCAAATGGTTTAACGGCGGCAAAGGCTACGGCTTCATCGCAGTTGAGGGCGGAGACGACGTCTTCGTTCATTTCTCTGCTATTCAGGGTGACGGATTCCGCAACCTGGAAGAAGGCCAACAAGTCGAGCTGACCGTCGAGCAAGGCCCCAAGGGTCTGCAAGCCAGCGACGTGGTCGTCGTATACTAATCCACACCTAAATACGAATAGAAAAACCCTTGATGCTTCGGTGTCAAGGGTTTTTTTGTTGATTGCTACCGGTTACAAGGCCCGACCTTTTTCAGTTCTCCCTACCATTTCTCCGACTTCTTGATCACGGAGCTTCAGATTTTGAGCCCACCAACCTCCAGGAATCCATTCAGACACATGCGCTCCTCTGACATCCGGGGCGTCGCCCAGTTGATGACACAGGCAACCACGGGCGTGATCGATATCGTCGAGGGTGTACACCGCTCGGTGTGGAACACGATAGGCGTACCAGGCGGCCAGGGACCAGGACAAACGCTCGGAATCACCGGGCTGGTCTACAAAAGTGTTCACGGCGTCGCGCAACAGGTGGGTAATGGTGTGGATTTGGCTCTGGCCTTGCTGGAACCCCGTTTTGAATCGGCCAACAGGTTGGAACCAGGAACACCGCAACGAGAGATAGTTCTCGCTGCGGTCAATGGCGTGATGGGTGATCATCTGGCCGCCAGCAACAACCCCTTGGCTACGCCAATGACCTTGCGTTACCAGGGAGAAGCGCTTGACTTGCTCGCACTGCCGCCACTGCCAGAGGCCACGGGCAAGGTGTTATTGCTGATTCATGGTCTGTGCATGAACGACCAGCATTGGCAAACGCAGCATGAAGGGCGTGTTGTCGACCACGGTGAAGCGTTGGCTGCGGCCCTTGGCTACACGCCATTGTATCTGCGCTACAACTCCGGCTTGCACACGTCCCAGAACGGGCATGCATTGTCAGCCCAGTTGGAGCAGTTGGTCACTTACTGGCCCACGCCCATCGAGGAACTAACTGTGGTAGCCCACAGCATGGGGGGCTTGCTGGCCCGCAGCGCTTTCCATTACGCCGAACAAGAGGGCTTGCGCTGGCCGGGTTATCTGAAAAACATCGTTTTTTTGGGCACGCCGCATCATGGCGCACCGCTGGAAAGAGCCGGAAACTGGGTGGATGTCATTCTGAGCAGCACGCCTTACACCACGCCTTTCGCCAGGCTCGGCCAGTTGCGCAGCGCCGGCATTACCGACCTGCGGTACGGCAATGTACTGGACGAAGACTGGCATGACCCGGATCGCTTTCACCGCAAACCCGACAGCCGGCAAATTGTGCCGCTGCCTGAAGGCGTCGCCTGTTACACCATGGCTGCGACCAGGTCAGCGGAGCCCAGCGCCCTGGCGAACCATCTGGTCGGTGATGGCCTGGTGCCGTTACAGAGCGCTCTGGGTCAACATACCGATGCGCGGCGCAACCTGGCGTTTGCGGAAAATTCGCAATGGATTGGCTACCGCATGAAGCATGGGGAATTACTGAGCAGCCCTGATGTGACCCGGCAAATGGTGGCGTGGCTGACACCGGCGTGAGGCAAAGTGGGCGGGCTCCCTTCTTTCCGCTTCACCTTGCTTTCCCTACGTTTTGACCAATGTTTAATCCAGTCAGACTATGTTTGACTGAATATCAGTCTCACCTGGCTAAAACAGATTCTCTAACAATCGCGTGATTAGCCACAGTACGATCGGGAGCAGTAAAGTGGAACCGAACCGGCGTAACGTGCCTGAATCCCACGGCCAGGTGGAGATCTTTTCAAGGATATCCTGCTTTTTCAGTAGGGTGTTGATGGCGGTATGCAAGTCGCCCAGGCCGGACAACTCACCGGCATCCAGGCTCTGATCGACTTCGTCGAGGATCGATTTGAGGCGCTGGTTTAGCTGGGACAGTAAATTTTCTTTTTCCTCTTTCAGCCGGGATTGCATGCCCAGCAGCGGCGCCAGAAACACGACGAAGGCCGCCAGCCCGAAGATAATGGTCAGGACGAAGTACAATGCGTCAAACTTCCACTGGCTTTGGATGCCAGTGACAATCACTCCGAGAAACAAAGCGATGCCGGCAACGGCGGTGAGTCGTGAAAAAGCATGGGCCGGCGCCAGTTCGAATAGGTCGATATGTGTAGCCTGACGATTTAGCATCGTTATCAGGCGCAGTTGCCGTATTGTCTGGATGAATAGTGCAAAAGCGCATGCATAGGAAAATGCCATATTGAGCAAGGAATATGTCGTAGCGTACGCTGAAGTTTCCGATGTGATGCCAAGTTCTGCCTGTTGTGTCAGGATGGAGATGACGGCAATGCTCAGGCCTAACAAAGTGGCAACCCATCCCCAGCGTGACGGCATACGCGTGAAACGGTAGTTCAGATCGTCCAGGTTGACCCCCGTACCGGCCAAAGCCGGCTCGAAGACGTGCAACGACTTGCCTGCAATACGCCTCAAATAATGATAAAAACACAAACCATAGACCATCCAAAACCCATCGGTGGTTCTGACAAAATCAAATGTGCCGACAGCTTGCGAGCCATCCAGCCAAAAAACCACGTTGTTGAGTACGCTGAATAGCGCCAGCGCCAGAAGGTAGAATAACCAGGCTGGCACTGGCAAGCTATCAACATGATCGATTAGCCTGTCGAACCAGCTCATTCGATACGGGCGTTCGCCTACTGCGGCTTCCTGGATATGTGCTTCGTGTTCGACAACGGACATTTTGTACTCCCTCACCTGTGAGGCCAAAGCGGCGACCTATTGGCGTCAGAAACGGTGTTTGCTCTGATTTTGATTGACGAACCACTGCCCAGCTGTCCGTCCCCGCCATTATACCCATGCTTAGCCTGATGCAAAAGCCGTTTCCAGAGCGGCGGTCCTAAATTTGCGATTGCGTGCATCTTCGATTCGACGCTGATCCCAAATCGTCGAAGGAAATAGCACACATCCAGAGCAGTTCGCAACTCTGGATGTGTGCTGATTTTGTCACCTATCCATTACCTATCCGAGGAGTGCCCTACTCATACCGCAACGCATCAATCGGTTTCAGACGCGCTGCGCGATTGGCGGGATAAGCGCCAAAGAAGATGCCGATCACCAGAGAGACGGAAAGCGCCAACATGATACTCTGCGGCGTGACCAATGCCTTGGTTCCGCCCAAAAGGGGTGAGATCAATTGCGCGCCCCAGAAGCCCAGAGCCACCCCGATCAGCCCGCCAATGACGCTCAAAGCGATTGCCTCTGCCAGGAATTGGATGAGGATGTCACGACGCTTGGCCCCCACCGCCTTGCGCAGCCCCACCTCTCGCGTGCGCTCCGTCACGCTGACGAGCATGATGTTCATAATGCCGATGCCGCCCACCAGCAAGGAAATGGCGGCGATACTGCCCAGCAACACGGTGAACGTGCCAGACGCCTCCGCGACTGTGTCGAGAATATCGGCCTGGTTCAGCACCGTGAAATCATCCGAGCCGCCGGTCGGGATTTCGTGCAACGTGCGCAAAATTGCCGTTACCTGCGCTTGCGCCAGGTCCATCTCATCTGCATTGCCGACTGACAAATTGATCTGATCCACAGCCTGTGTGCCGGCCCCACCCAGCTTGAGTTGGGCAGTGCGCAACGGCATCAGGACGACATCATCCTGGTTGAAAAACCCGGATTGGCCTTTGCTCTCCAATACCCCCACAACTTGATAATTCTGGCGGTTGATGCGCACGGTGTCGCCCACGGGATTAACCAAGGTGCTGCCGAACAGCTCTTCGACCACACCCTGGCCCAAAACGACCACCATTGCGATGTTCGTTTCATCCTCTGCCGAGATAAAACGGCCACGCTCCACATCCCAGCTGCGCACCGTGGCGTACTCTGCGGTCACGCCGGTGATGTTCTGGGAAGCGGTATTGCCCTGATGGGTGACTGTTGCACGGGAGCCATATTGCGGGGCCACCTGCGCAACCGCTGTGGCCAGACCCCGGAGCGCTTCAACATCCGTGTTTGTAAGATCGCCACTGCTTTCCTGCAAGCCCCCGCGTCCAAAGTTGGAACTGCTCGACGGCGAAACCGTCAGCAGATTCGATCCCAGGGATTCGAATTGACTGACAACTTGCGCCTGCGCACCTTCACCCACCGCCACCAGCGAGATCACAGCGGCCACGCCAATGACAACGCCCAGCATCGTCAAGATCGAGCGCATTTTATGTACAGTCAGGGCTTTGAGAGCCACTCGTAAAACCATCAGTAGTTTTCTCATGTTCCACTATCTCCTGGGAGCGCCAAAACCACCGATTGCGCCCATGCTGCGAAAACCGAAGTTGTTCGATTCGGCGGCGCTGAACTGCACGACGACCTGATCACCAAGATTGAGCCCACGCACCACTTCGGTGTAGATGCCATCGCTCAGGCCCACTTCCACTGGCACGGCTTCTGGCTCCGCTTCCGGGTCAGCGCTATTGGTGGCCACGAGCACCTGATTAAATCCGCCCATCGTCTGCAAAGCCATGGTGGGGATCAGTAAAACGTTCTTGGCCTGTCCAACCTGAATATCAACATTGGCGGTCATACCCACCAGGAGGGGAAGCGCTTCTGCACCCTGGAGGGAAATGGGCACATCATAGACCATGACGCCGCCCTGTAGCGTCCCCTGCAACGGCACAGACACGACCTGACCGGTGAAGGTCTGCTCGGGGAAGGCGTCAAAACTGATTGATGCCGGTTGTCCTGCCGCCACCTGCCGGATCGTCGTCTCATCCACCGCCGCCACCACTTGCAGATCATCCATGTTGGCGATTGACAGGATAACCGAACTCGAATTGATGCGATCACCCGCTTCGGCGTTGGTTTTCAAAATGGAACCGGCAAAGGGCGCAACCAGTGTCGTCCCTTCCAGATCGGCCTGCGCTTCATCCAGAGCGAGTTGTCGCTTGTTCAAATCAGCCTGCGCTGTTGCCAAATCCACGGGGTCTGCACCTGTTTCAAGATCGCTTCGTTTCTCTTGAGCAGAGGCTAATGCCACCTCCGCCTCGCGGATAGCAAGCTTCGCTTGCGCCACTGTGATCTCATCGCCGCCTGCCTGGGCATCCGCCAAAGCCTCTCTGGCATCGGCAACTGTAGAGCGGGCTGTCGCTATGCCAGCGGCAGAAGCCTGAAGTGTCAATGCCCGTTGCGCCTGAACACGAGCCAGATCAGCCTGGATTTCAGCCAGCGTTTGCTGCTCTTCTGTCAGTTCATCTTGCTGTTCCACAGTTGCCTTATTCTTCGACACCAGGTCTTTGAGCTCCCAGATATGTCGCTCGTGCCAGTCCGCAGCGTACTGTAAATCCCGCTCGCTTCTCGCAAGAGAATCACGCTCGACCAGAGTCTGCTGTAGCAGCGCCAGTTGCAGGTTCTCATCGGCATCGCGCACCGAACGCTCCAACGCCGTCAGGTCTGGCGCTTCCAAATCAGCAAGATCGGCACGCGCCAACTCCAATTCGAGTTGAGCCTCGGCGATAGACAGGTCTGCCTGGGCCAGCGCCAATGTGGTTGCAGGTGTTTGCAGATCCGCTAACACCTGCTCCGCCTCTTGCAGAGCGCTTTCAGCCTGATCCAATGTCTGCTGGTAGGGTGCAGGATCAATGGCGCCAAGCACCTGCCCAGCCTCGACTTCGTAACCAGGTGCAACCTCTAGAGACAGCAGAGACGTTGAACCCTGCAACCGATCAAAGACTAAATCTGCTTGCTGAACGGCATCCAGTTCGCCAACGACGCTAATGGAAGCATCGATATCGCCTTGTTGGACAGCCACTTTTTGTGTGAAATCCGTGGTGGCGGCAGCGGCATTGCTGGCCGATCGACTCTGGTAAAACCAGTATCCACCAGCGATCACGGCGCCAACCACGACAATGATGATAAGAATACGTAAATTTTGTTTCATCTCTATCAGTCCTTAATGACGGGAAGTTGCCCGAACTAATTGCGATTTCCAGGCGGTCGTCCGCCACCGGGGCCGCCGCCAGCACCTTCCATCAATTGACGCATGGCTCGGAAGTCCGTTGTCGAATCGGTTCCGCTGAGCGTGGCAACGACCTGATCGCCCAGGTTGAGTCCGCGTACAATCTCCGTGTAAATGCCATTGCTCAAGCCGATTTCCACGGGAACTGCTTCAGGCTCCGCTTCCGGATCGGAGCTATTGGCCACCAATACCTGATAGAAACCACCGTAATTTTGCAGTGCCATGGTGGGGACCAGCAAAGCGTTTTTCACTTCACCTATCTCGATTTCGGCGTTGGCCGTCATACCCACCAGGAGAGGCAACTCCTCAGCACCTTGCAACGAGATGGGCACATCGTAAACCATGACATCACCCTGAAGTTCGCCCTGCAACGGCACTGAGAGCACGACGCCCCTAAAGTCTTTGGCTTGGAAAGGCGTCAAAGGTGATTTGCACCGGCTGGCCCACATCAACCTGCCGAATGGTAGTTTCATCAATTGATGCCACCACCTGCAACTCATCCAGATTGGCAATGGTGAGGATATCTGTACTGGCCGTGATGCGATCTCCCGGTTCGACATTGGTTTTCAAGATCGTGCCGGCGAAGGGCGCCAGCATTTCCGTGCCAGCCAGATCAGCTTCCGCCTCGGAAACGGCTAAACGTTTCTTGTCCACATCCGCCTGCGCCGTCGCCAGATCGACCGGATCCGCCCCGTCTTCTAACTCCGACCGTTTGTCCTGAGCATCCAGCAGATCAGCCTCGGCCTGGGCGACTGCTTGCTCGGCGCTGGCCATATCCAGATCATCGCCGCCTGCTTCGGCCTCCGCCAAAGACTCCTGGGCATCCGTTAGCGCCCATTCAGCCTTGCGCACTGCCATCTGCGCCTTGAGCAAATTGCTCTGTTGCTGGACTTCAGCCGTGATGCGAGCATCTTCAGCATCCAGGAAATCCTCGTAAGCCACACGCAGACGATCCTGGTAAAAACTATCGGAGTAACCCTCATTGGCGATACGTGTGTATTCGGCTGAAAGCTCCGCTTCGGTCTCTTTGAGGTCGAATATCTTATCGGCGGTGTCGGTTCCCACCTGCAATTCGAGGAGGTCTTCCTGCGCTTGCGCCAGAGCTAACCGGGCATCAGCCACCGCCACACGCAGGTCGGCAATATCCGGCGACAGCAAATCGTCCAGCTTGCTTTGCGCCTGCTGCAGCGCCAATTCAGCTCGGGCGATGGCCAGGTCTGCCGTGGCGAGTTCGAGTTCGCTGGCGGGCGTTTGCAGGTCCTGCAAGCGCACTTCCGCCTCCTGTAAATCGCTGCGCGCCTGATCGAGCGCCTGTTCGTAGGTCGATGGATCAATGCTCGCAAGCAACTGCCCTGCTTGTACAACATAGCCCGCCTGCACCTCCAGACTGTCCAATTCGGTCGTATCACTGATGCGGTCGAAGTTCAAGATCTCATTTTGCGGTGCATAAAGCTCACCTACGACACTAATCGTGGCGCTGAGATCGCCTTGTTGGACGGCGACCGTTTGTGTGAACCCGTCTGACTGGGCGGATGCCTGACTGTTGCCAATGGTCTGATTTTGATACAGCCAGTATCCGCCAGCGCCAAGGGCGAGAACCACCAGGACGATAACTACTATTCGTACAAAAGTCTTCATCTTGATCCTCCTGGTTTATTGATCACTACCAGTTCCCTGTCCCAAATTACCCATTCGTCCCGCCGGCGCCACCTGGAGCGAACGAGCGGTGATGCTTCCGTCCTCATTGGCGCTGCCGGAAATAATCACGGTTTCGCCCGTCTCAAGATCAGTAGCTGAGACAGAGGCATATTTCTCGATCAGGGTGGTGTCTGTGACCAGCAACCTTAACCTGACTGCCGTCACGTGTGGAGATGATCAGCGTGTCGCCATCGATCTCGGCGATCTGGCCGAATGTCCCGCCGCCTTGTCCTCCCTGACCGGGGAATCGACCACCCTGATTGCCCTGTCGTCCGCCCGGTTGGAATTGCGGGTTGGTTCCATCGGCATTATCAGCGCCGAGACCAGGGAACTGGCCTTGCCTGTCTGCAAATTGCGCGGCGCGACTCGCTGTCGCCTGCTGCTGGGCATAGACCGTGCCTGCATAAAAACTACCTGCCGCAACGACGATAACCACAATGAGTACGATGATGATTTGTAGAGCCTTGTTCATTCTGTCTTCCTCCTAATCCTGTTTAGGTGCGACGCACTGGCGATTCGCCAGTGGATTTAAGTTGTCTGTGGTGTTTGTTATTGGTTAGATCACGAGCACGACGGGTGTAGGCCTGTTCACCTGCTTTACGTTGGTTAGTCACGGGGCTGTCACTGACGATGTGGCCATCCTGCAGCCGCACAATGCGCTGGGTGTGTTCTGCGATTTCCGGTTCGTGCGTGACGAAAATGATGGTGATGCCCCGATCTTCATTCAATTCCTGAAAAATGCGCATGACCTCCGCCCCGGACTTCGAATCGAGATTGCCGGTGGGCTCGTCGGCCAGGATGATGCTGGGTTCATTGACCAGGGCTCGGGCGATGGCCACGCGTTGTTGCTGCCCACCAGATAGCTCATTGGGATTGTGATGCAAGACGATCGCCCAACCCCACCATCTCCAATGCAGCAATGCAGCGTTGGCGTCCATTGCTGGCGCCGGCATAGACAAGAGGCAACTCCACATTGGCTAACGCCGATGTACGCGCAAGCAAATTGAAACTCTGGAAGACAAAACCGATCTTGCGATTGCGAATCTCGGCCAATTGATCATCGCTCATTTTGCCGACATCCTGCCCATCCAGCTTGTAGAGACCACTGGTAGGTACATCCAGCGCCCCCAGGATGTTCATCAATGTCGATTTGCCGGAACCCGACGGCCCCATGATCGACATCAATTCACCTGGAAAAACCTGTAGAGAAACGCCGCGCAGGGCATGGACCAGAATCTCGCCCATGCGATAGGTTTTTGTCACATCCTGGATTTCGATAACCGGTTGGGTCATAGCTAATCTGAGCCTTCAAAGCAGATATCCTGTAGAAAAAAGTGGATCGCAAAAGTTTTCTGGTTGCAACGAAAAAACAACCAATCTCATTGTATTCGATAATGGCCAAAAGCGTGTTTAGAAATTGTGAAGAAATCATCGGAATATTGAACGATTTGTGTTTGTAACCCCGCCTGTCAAGCCGGATTGATCCGGCGCTGGGCGACCGTAGGTCGCAAGTAGCACGGGTCATTTATGCCCGTGCGGTTACACATTACAACTATCGCCCCAATTGAAACGCCCCCTGAGAGTTGCTACGGATTGTTACGATGGATTGGTCTGATCTATACTGCCAAGGGTCATCTTTTCACAACGTCAACATAAATCTCCGGGAGGTGGCCGAGAAATCGTGAAAACCGGTTCTGGCCACCTCCCGGAGGTTGAAACTGGGAGATTATTTTTAGTCGCCTGCATACATCTAGACACGATCACCATCTCGCCATGAAAACAAAAAAAATCCTCGCCCTGTACGATGCCCAAGAGCGTCGCAACGTCACATTCCCAGACCTGCAAAGGGATGTCTGTTCTCACGTGGTGCGGTATGTAGGAACAGTATCTAACCCCAGTTTCGTCCTGTACAGCGACCTCAACGCTCCTAATGCCGATGCCGCTATTCAAGAGCAGATCGATTTTTTCTCGGAAAAACAGTTGCCTTTCGAGTGGAAAGCCTACGATTATGACAAGCCGTATGACCTGCTCAAACGGCTGTTGCATCATGGACTGGAGTTGGAAGACACAGATGCAGTCATGGCTCTGGATGTGCGGGATGCCCCGACCACTTTGCTGGCTCCGCCCACTGTCGATGTGCGACGGATCACGCGAGCAGAAGGGTTGGAGGATGTCAGACTGGTCGAGGAACAGGTGTGGGGTGGGGATTTCGCCTGGATTCAGGAGCGCCTAGGAGACCATCTACAGATTCCCGACTTTCTCAGCGTCTATGTAGCCTATGTTGATAATGTCCCCGCTTGCGCCGGCTGGACTTATTTCAATACCAACAGCGATTTCGCCGGGCTGTGGGGTGGTTCCACGCTGGAGCAATATCGTGGTCAGGGACTGTACACGGCGCTGCTTGCCACGCGCCTGCAAGAGACAATCCAGCGTGGACGGCGCTTCCTCACCATCGATGCCAGCCCCATGAGTCAGCCAATCGTCACCAGGCACGGTTTCCGGTTACTGGCGTACGCGCATGCGTGTAAATGGAAGCCAAAATGATCGAGCTTAGCTATCGCTGGATGCAACCGGAAGAAGTCACCCGCATGAGCGAGATAAATCGGAGGGAGCGGGTTGTCGTCGGCTATGAAATGGAAGATGGGGAACTGAGGGTAATGGATGTTGATTGGGATGTGCCAAACTGGTTCGCCGGAGGCGAAGGCGAGCACAGCGTCGCCACAAAAATCACCTTTTGCCAGGATCATCTGCGGCGAGGCGGGCGTATGATTGGCGCGTTTGCAGAGGGCAAGTTGGTGGGACTGGGCCTAGTGACACCAAACATTCGGCCAGGTATGGACCAACTGGCCTATCTCCACGTTAGCGACGGCTTCCGGCGCATGGGCATCGCCGCGCGACTGACTCACGAGATGGTCGAGCTAGCCAGACAAGGTGGGGCCGAGGAGATGTATGTTACATCCACACCCTCTGGTTCGGCTGTGGGTTTCTATCGCAGCCAGGGTTTCGAGCCCGTCGATGACCCTCTCCCCGAGTTGTACGAGCTGGAGCCGGACGATATCCACATGCTCAAACGCTTGGACTGACACCTTCCACCTTAGACCAGTAAATCATTAGGCCTGTATGCCGGGACGCCATTTCCCCGGTTTCCTGGTTTTTTGGTGTACAGGTCCACAAATTCTCTCTCCCCACGCCGCATTCTGCAGCACGACCCGATAACCATCCACATCTTCAAAGGTCTTGCCGCGCACATCCCAGTACGGATTGAATGCTGTCACCGGTTGATAGCCACAGTCCAACATCCGTTGCACCGCCCGGCGCCACTCCTCGCTGTCGGGCAGGTAAAACACGAGCAGATTATCTTCGGTGGGGGCCCGCCCAGCCACGTGACCCTGTTTGCGGGTGAATTCAAGATGGTATTGCTCATCGGAATGGCCAAGCATGACGCCATCGAATCCATCGTGATCCCAAAAAGAGGCGATGACCTCGAAACCAAGGCCACCGCCATAAAAATGAACTAATTCTTCGATGTTGTCGGTAGGTCGTGCGACACGCAGATGGGCCTTCATCAAGCAGCCGCTAACGCCTCTTCCTCCGGGACGCCAGCCATCAGCAAGCCCAGGCCCTCACGCGTGGCTCTTTCCCGCGGGACAATGCCGATAATCTCGCCCTCGTACATGACGGCGATGCGGTCAGACAGGGCCATGATCTCGTCCAGCTCGGAGCTGACGAGCAATACTGCCACGCCCTCGTCCCGCTGCGCCACGATCTGGTTATGGATGAACTCGATTGAACCTACGTCGATACCACGTGTTGGTTGCGCCGCAATCAGAAGCTTGAGTTCGCGACTGAACTCTCGGGCCACCACCATTTTCTGCTGATTCCCACCCGAAAGGCTGCCCCCAGCTGTCTGGGCGCCGGGCGTACGCACATCATATTGCTCGATCAACGCATTCGCATGTTCCAGAATCGCATCTTTTTGGATGGTGACGCCCTTGGCAAATGGCGGCAGATTGTACGTGTTCAGCACCATATTGTCCGCAATGCTGTACGGGGCCACCATGCCGTGCGTATGCCGATCCTCCGGCACATGGCAACTGTGGCCTTCCTGCGTCACCCGCCGAGGACTGGCGTTGGTCATGTCAACTCCGTTGATGCTTACCTTGCCGCCATCGGCATGCCTTAACCCGGTCACCACCTCGACCAACTCCGTCTGGCCATTGCCCTGCACGCCTGCCACGCCTACGATCTCGCCGGCCCGCACATCCAACGAAACGCCTTCCAATGCCTTTTCGCCCAGATCATTCTTCGCTTCCAGACCTTCGATCTTGAGCACGACATCGGTCGGTTTTGAGGATTCCTTCTCGACAGTAAGGATCACCTCGCGCCCCACCATCAACGCTGCCAGACTGCCCTGACTTGCCGTTTTCGGGTCCGCCCCGCCCACTAACTTGCCACCGCGCAATACAACAATACGATCAGCGACGCGCAGCACCTCTTTCAACTTATGCGTGATGAAAATAATCGACTTCCCCTGACCCTTGAGCAATTCCATCACCTCAAACAAACCTTCGATCTCCTGGGGCGTCAACACCGCCGTTGGCTCATCCAGGATCAGGATATCAGCACTGCGATAGAGCGTCTTCACGATCTCCACCCGCTGCCGCATTCCCACCGGCAGGTCTTCAATGACAGCATCGGGGTCCACATCCAGATTATAGCGATGCGATAACTCTCGAATCCTGTCTGACACCGAGCGTTTATCCAGCAAGCCGGTTTTCTTCACCGTCTCGCTGCCCAGCATGATATTTTCGGCCACAGTCATCACGGGCACAAGTTGGAAGTGCTGATGCACCATGCCAATGCCCATATCGATCGCCTCGTTGGGCGATTTCATCTCAACCTTCTGGCCTTTTACCCATAGTTCGCCTTCAGTGGGCTGATACAAGCCATAGATGATGTTCATCAGCGTGGATTTACCCGCGCCGTTTTCGCCCAACATGGCCAGAATTTCGCCTGGATAAAGCTCAAAACTGACATCCTGGTTGGCGATGACGCCAGGAAATCGTTTGGTGATATTCTTGGTTTGTAAAACTGGAGTCTTATTATCGCTCAAGAGAAGCCTCCTAACACGATGTTACCGGGCTTAATCATTTTTAGGAACTGCCTTCTGTCTCGTAGACCTTGCCTTCCGCCGCAGGCGGTCGCACTCGGCCAACCAGGCCGGCCACAGCGACAATGGTCACGATATAGGGCAACATGGCAATAAACTGTCTGGGGATGTTGGTGACGCCGGCCAGGAGCAACTCATTCTGAAGCGCCTGGGTGTAGCCAAAGAGCGCCGATGCGCCCAGAGCGCCGAACGGCATCCAATTACCGAAGATCATCGCAGCCAGCGAGATAAAACCTCGCCCGGCTGTCATCCCCTCCTGGAACTGACCTACTGCCTCCAGCACCAGATAGCCACCTGCCAGGCCAGCCACCATGCCGCCCAACATTGTGTTAAAGTAACGATATCGGTTGACATTGATGCCGACCGTATCGGCAGCGCGGGGGTGTTCGCCACAAGCTCTCGTGCGCAAACCCCAGCGGGTGTAGAACAGACCGATATGGAGTAGAACAACAATGATCAGGGCCAGGTAGGTGAGCGGCGCATTGTTGAATAACACTTCGCCGATGACGGGGATATCGCCCAGAAGAGGAACCTTGATCGCCGAGAACTTGCCTTCGGCAATCGAATCACGATTGTACAGATACGAAGTGAGGCCGGCAGCCAGCATGATGATCACGGTACCAGAAATAATCTGGTCCATGCGATAGCGAATCGACAGCGTGCCGTGCAGTAAACCCATGACCCCGCCAACAGCAATTGCAGCGATAACGCCCACGACAAGACTGGCGCTCAGGGGCCAGCTATTCGTGGCGACCTTGGCGACAAATCCGGCGAAAGCGCCCGCCAGCATCATGCCTTCGATACCGATGTTGATGATTCCGGTGCGTTCGCAGAGGATGCCGCTCATCGCGCCCAGGGCCAATGGGATAGTGGCCCGTAAAGTGAAATTGAGGGCGCTGACGCCAAACAATACGCGCAGCGCCTGGATATTGCCCAGAGATGTGGTCTCCACCAGAATAGCGATGATAAGAAGTCCCAGGGCAAGGAAACCAGCGATCCATGCCGTACGATTAAAGGAAAGGTTTTCGCGTTTCATTGCACTCTCTCCTATGATCCCCACGACACAGTCGGGGTAGTATCAATCTCATCAGAGGGTTTCCGCAAGCGGTAAATCTCGCGAATGACCAATGGTGCAGCCACGAAGATCAACACCAGCGCCTGAATAACGAGGATGATATCGGCTGAAACACCTGATTCAAACTGCATCTTGGCGGCTCCGGCATCCAGCGAACCCAACAGGAATGCCGATGCCACAACGCCCAGGGGATGCGTCTGGCCCAACAAGGCGACGGTAATGCCATCAAAACCAACGGCGCCTCCGAATTCCGGTGCGAATTTGTGATTGAATCCCAGTGTCTCGATCGCTCCGGCCAGGCCCGCCAGACCACCGGCAATCGCCATTGTCAGGACGATGGTGCGGTTGACCCTCACGCCGGCGTATTTGGCAGCCTTGGGATTTAATCCGACTGTTCGGATCTCAAACCCGATTGTTGTTTTGTAAATCAACCACCAGATGAATACGGCCGCTGCCAGAGCCAGGAAGATGCCGTAGTGCACGCTATAAGGTGGGCCGTATATCCACGGTATCTGAGCGGAAGCCAGCACATCAGGCGTCTCGGAAACCGGTCCTGCTGTTGGATCCCACAACGGCCCCGGTGTTTGCCCCTGTGTGCCGCCGGCATAGACTGTCCAACCGGCAAACAACGCCGCGATATAATTCAACATGATGGTGACAATCACCTCGTGGGCTCCGGTATAGACTTTGAGAGCGCCGGGGATAGCCCCCCAGATCATGCCGCCCAAAATGCCGGCCAATAAGGCCATCGGCAAATGGATAATCATGGGCAGCCCTGCGAAATTGATGCCAACAAAAACTGAAAAGACCGTCCCCATCACAAATTGCCCTGAAGCCCCGATGTTGAAAAGCCCCGCCTTAAACGCTACTGCCACCGAAAGTCCCGTCAAAATCAGCGGACTCCACTTGCGGATGGTTGTCGCCCAACCTCTGGCGCTGCCAAATGCCCCTTGGAATAACCCTTTATAAGCCTCAATCGGGTTGTCACCAAAAATCCACATGACTACTGCACCTACAACCAAAGCCGTAAAGAGGGCCAGTGCAGGAACCAGCAATCCGTTCAGTACTCTTCTCATCGAGAAGGATGAGTCATCCATGGCGCCATCCTCGTGAGTATCTAGTTGGTGCACAACAGGGGCGGCTTAGACACCGCCCCTGTTGTATTCAATTACTGTTAGTTGTTAGCTTACGAATCGGTTTGATGCCTAACTACCGTAGCCAGTGGAGATGGATCCGTCTAGCAAACCATCGTAAATGCGTTGCAGATCATCCTTCACTTCCTGCGGAATTGCACTTTCGTGATCGTGGAAGGGGGCCAGGCCTGCGCCGCCAAAGAAATTGCCGGCAGGCTTTTTATCCGCAGCAGCCATACCAATCAGGTCAACAACGCCGGGGGTGATCAGTTTCATGGCGCTGGAGATGAGACAGGGCTGGGCGGCGGGAACCGTATACCATTGGTCGGAATCAACGCCGATGCACCAGAGGCCTTCCTGGGTGGCTGCTTCCTGCAGAGCGCCATTGCCGGTATTCCCACCAGCGCCGAAGACAACATCCGCACCCTGATCCATAGCCTGCTTGGCTGTGGCTGCACCCCATTCGGGGTCAGTGAAAGCCTGGGAAATTTCGCCAGGATGATAGGTGGAGATGACGTTGATGTCAGGATTGGTGGCCTTGGCGCCAGCAATGTAGCCTTCGTTAAAAGCCACGACGGGCGGAACGAGGTCAGTTCCCAGCACAGCGGCGATGGTGTCCGTCTTGCTCATGTGAGCGGCCAGGGCGCCAGCCAGGTAGCCAGAATGATCTTCGTGGAAGATGAGGCCAGTCAGGTTGGGGATTTCCTCGCCCTGGAACTGGTCGATGCCAATAAACTGGATATCGGGATTCTCTTTTGCCGCTGCTATCGTGGCATCGCCCAAAGCGAAACCGACGGTGACAATCACATCGTAACCATTTTCGATGAACTGCTGCATGTTGTCAGCATAGTCCTTGGAATCAGCAGTTTCGATGTATTTGTAACCCTCACCTTCGGTGAGACCCATTGCTTCACCAGCCGCCTTGACGCCTTCCCAGGCCGACTGGTTAAAACTGCGGTCATTCACACGGCCAACATCAGTGACAAGACCAATTTTGAAATCGGATGGAGCTGCCGGAGCAGCTTCTTCTGGCGCAGCCTGTTGCGCACACCCTGTCAATACGAGGGCGCTAAACAGCACCAAAGTGAACAAGATCAATAGTGACTTACGCATTTTGTCGTCTCCTCCTTGAGAGAAACGATGGAGAAATGTATTTGGTTTCCATCTTGTCGATGTCAAAGACCATGCATCGATGCAGGTCTACTGACGAATAGAACATAGTATACGTTCACTTCGCAAAAGTGGCAACATGACATTAGAGCCAAGTACGGAATGGACAACCTTGTCAGTCGAATGAATCCGCAGTCGTGGGGTTTAAACTCCCGTCAATCAACCGGGCGTTGATTGACGCCATTTCGGTCTTTAGGTCGTCGGGGATTTTGTCATCCCAAAGATGAAAAGACGCTAAACCAACGCCACCGTTGGCCAGGGTTCCAACGTAATTTCCACTCGAGATAAGTTCATCATTCGCCAATGCTGCAATCGTGTCAAAAACGGCTTGATCCAGGTTTTTTTGAACAGAGGTCAGCCAAATACCCCCAAACTCAGGTGCGACAACGAACCAATCGACGTCTGCGCCAACCACCGCTAACTCATAATCCTGCGCCATTGAGGCCAGACCAAGATTGATGGTGTCTGTGACCGGGAAAAATACATCACAGCCGGCATCAAAATAGTCTGTAACAAGCCTTCGTTCGTCGCCAGATGACTGAAAAGCATCACTCAGAGCGCCTGCTTGCATAGCATGATCCCACCCCAGGAGCGCGACATCGGCGCCTCGTTTTACGTTGTAGTAATGTACGCCATTGGCGAATCCTTCCAGATAGTCTTTCGCATTGGGAATGTCCAGGCTCCCGTATGTGCAAACCATACCGGTAGCGCTGACGCCAGCCGCCAGATAACCCGCCAAAAAGGATGGCTGAGTCATATCAAATTGAAGGCTGAGGACATTCGGTTTGTTCACCTGTGGACCGACCACAACGAATAGCTGCTCGGGTTTCGCTTTGGCGGTGGACGCCATTACCTGGTGCAAGGATTGCGCCCCAATCCCTATCAGCAGATCATAATCCTGCTCGGCATAACCTTCGATGCCTGTCGCCCCGTTCGCCTGTTGCGGCATCTCCAAAGGCGTCACCTCCACTGGGAAAGCAGCAGCGGCGTTGTCGGCCCCTGCCATTGCAAGCCGATAGAGCGGATTTCCGCCGCCTTCACCATTTTCGAAGATAATGCCGACCTGCTGAGGGCGCTGTTTTTCCGCACCATCAGCAGTTGTTTGCGGGAGAGGCGGCAGGGCGGTCGGCTGACAGGCAGTTACAACCGAGATCCAAACGATCGCTGCCAGGATCACTGCCATCAAGCGCATAACCGGTGTGTTCCTCTCCGCATTTTTGAATTTATCCGTGTTTTCCGCGTACATCAGTGGCCTGCCACCTAGCAGTTTGAGACGAAGTTACTCTTGTTAGTTAGCGGCAATTTACTAGAACGGCGGGAAATCTTCCTGACCCTGGACAGACAAAGGAGGCTCATCGTCCATGAAGTCATCCGCTTCCACCAATACCTCACGGCCCCGACTTCCTCCTTGATCCGGCCCGACGATCCCTTCCTCTTCAAGCAGATCGATCAAGCGGGCTGCCCGCGTGTAGCCAATGCGCAGGCGGCGTTGCAGCAAACTGGTGCTGGCTCGACCGGCTTCCTGAACGACGGCGACCGCATCATCAAACAGGTCATCCCGATTTGCATTCACAGCGGATTGCTCCAGCATGTCGTCCCACGATGGGCGTTGTGCAACAGGTGCGGGAGCAGGAGGCGGCGGGGGCTCAGAAATGAAGGTCGGTCTATCGCCCAAATCATCGGGTTCCGGTGCAGCTTGTGCCTGCTGCATGGCGCTGCCCAGACCTCGCCAGTAGCGTATCAGGCGCGGGATTTCGGCTTCGGAAACGAATGCGCCCTGCAAACGCGCCAATTTGGCTGAATCGGGCCGCATGAACAGCATATCGCCCTGGCCCAGCAAACGTTCGGCGCCGGGTGTGTCCAGGATAACGCGCGAATCTATCTGGCTCGTGACGGCAAAGGCGATGCGGGAAGGGAAATTCGCTTTGATCAAACCCGTCACGACATTGACCGACGGCCGCTGGGTGGCGATGACCAAGTGGATGCCTACAGCGCGAGCCATCTGTGCAATACGCACCAGGGAGCGCTCCACCTCGTCAGGCGACATCATCATGATATCCGCCAACTCGTCGATGACGATGACGATGTAGGGCATGATGCGTCGCCCCTCAGCCAGGCGCTGGGCATTGTACGATTCGATGTTACGTGCGCCAACCTGCTCATATTCCTTGTAGCGCCGATCCATCTCGATGGTCGCCCATTGCAGAACGCTCACGACCTTGTCGATGTCGGTCACTACATCACTGACGAGATGGGGGATGCCGTTGTAGCCGGTTAGCTCGACACGCTTGGGGTCGACCATCACGAAACGAAGCTCGTCGGGAGTGCACTGGAAAAGCAGGGAGCAGATGATGGCGTTGACACAGACGGATTTACCTGAACCCGTGGCGCCGGCGACGAGGAGATGGGGCATACGCGCCAGACTGGCGGCGACGGGCGTTCCGGAAACGTCCTGCCCCAGACAAACACGAAGGGGTCCTTTGAGTTTCTTGAACTCTTCTGACTCTAGAATGCTCCTCAACGTCACCATTGTCACATTGCTGTTGGGCACTTCCAGGCCGACGATGTTTCGCCCTGGCACAGGCGCTTCGATGCGAATGGGTGACGCTGCCAATGCCAGCGAAAGATCATTGTTGAGCGCCTGGATCTTGCTAACCCGCACCTTCATGTGTTTTTCTTCACCGCGCACTTTGCGGGTAATGTACTCCGGCCTCAAACCAAATTGGGTGACTACCGGTCCTTTGTTGACCTCGATCACAGTGACGGGGACCCCAAACGCCCTCAATGTGTCCTCGATAATGCGCGCTCGTTCGGCGAGGTCCTCTTCAGTCAGTTCGCCTAGGACAGCATCATCCAGGATGTCCGCCACGCGCGTGGAAGACGCCAGTTCATCTGCTCGCCGCCGACAATGCGAACAACAGGATCCGCCGTAGGCGGACGATCTCGATATGTGACCGACGGATCAGGGGGAAGGGTCGTAATCGGGCCATTGAGATCAGGTGCTGTTGCAACTGGTTTGCGCGGGCGTCGCAGATTTGCAAACCATTCCTGGAAACGTTCACGTCTGCTGGGACCCAGGCGAATGACGCCGGACTGACGATTGCGCCAGCGTTCCGGCAACGAAGCGAGGAACCCGCCCGTCGAACGTGCGCCCGCATTGCCGGCGGCAACGACATCCGCCCGGCTGGTTCCCAGCACAAGCAGGACGCCAACAAACGCCAGCAACAAGAGCAACGCCATGGCGATACTGCGTCCAAGTCCTAACGTTGAGAGGATACTTTGACTGAGCACCCAGCCAATCCAACCGCCGTAGTCGCCAGGTTGCAGAGCCGCAGGACGGATGCTCTCGGTGGGTGCGCCCAGCATGTGCGCCGCAGCCTGCATCACCAACCAGATCACTACAATCCCCAACAGGCGTGGAAAAGTGAATCCATGATCGTGTTTGCTGCCCTGCAGGTAGAGGAAAATGCCCAGCACAATGAACAGTATCGGCGTCCAGTAAACCCCCACGCCCACCATGAAACTAAGCTGGTTCAACCACCAGCCAGTCATTGTACCCTGTTTAGCAGTCAGCAGCGATAAGAGCGAGATCAGCCCCATCAGCACGAGGACAATGCCCCAAATTGCGGGATTCAACAGCGCGTTGGTGAACTGTTGCCAATTGTTTGTCTTGCTTCGGGAACTGCGGCGTGTTGTCTTACGTGCATCAAAACTGCTGCTACGTTTGCTCGCGCCAGTTGATCGCTTTTGACTTCGATTTGGGGAAGATGTCGAGCGTTTGGCCATTTTCTGTTGGGGGAATGGTATATGGTCGTCGTGCAAGGAGGAACGCTGAACACCGGGCCACCCTTGCTAGCTCATTTGTTCGCAAGGTCATTATAGCAGTTTGTTTTGGATGAGGCAATAGCCAATCGCAGCCTACAACTCCACCACCAACGGCAGGATCATGGGACGGCGGCGGGTGGTGCGGTAACAGAAATCGGCCAGGGCGGTGTGCATGTGCATGGCCACATCCTGGACGCTGTCGTACCTTTCCAGGACATTCCAGACCACTTCTTTTGCGTCATCAAGGAGGGTTTCCGATTCAGCGACGTACACAAAACCCCTGGACAGGATTTCGGGACCGAGAATGACCTCGCCCGTTTCTTCATCCAACCCAACCGTGACCACAAGAAAACCATCACGCGCCAGGTGGCGACGGTCGCGCAACACCACCGAACCAATATCGCCGACACCCAAGCCATCCACCAACACCCGCCCGCTGGTCACCTTGGCATCGGTGAATATCCAGTCATCTCCAATTTCCACCACCTGCCCATCTTCAATGATAAAGATGTGATCTTCCGGGATGCCCAGCGATTCGGCCAGACGCGCATGGAGCACCAACTGGCGGTATTCGCCGTGGATGGGGATAAAGTATTCAGGGCGGATGAGTTCAATCAGCCGTTTCAGGTCTTCCCGACTGCCATGCCCGCTGACATGGACATCAAAGAGATCATCGTAAAAGAGATCCGCCCCCAGACGATAGAGGTTGTCGAGGGTGCGGTGAATCATTTTCTCGTTCCCTGGGATCGGAGAAGCGCTGATGATGACGGTGTCGCCCTTGCCGATGCGCAGATGCCGGTATTGGCCGCGACTCATGCGCACCAGGGCGCTGGTCGGTTCACCCTGGCTGCCGGTGCACACGATCACCACCTGCTCGGGGGGCAGGTAGTTCATCTGGTCGGCCGTAAGCAAGCCATCGGGCGGAGGCTTGAGATAACCCAATTCGGAGGCCATTTTCGTGTTGTTGATCATGCTCCGGCCTGTCACCCCAACCTTGCGTCCATGCCTTGTGGCCACATTGATCACCTGCTGCACGCGCGAGATGTTGGAAGCGAACGTTGCCAGGATCACACGACCAGACGCTTTGCTGATCAACTCGTCCAGGACCTGTTCGAGCTCCTTTTCGGATGGCGTGAAGCCAGCCACTTCGGCGTTGGTTGAATCGGAGAGGAGGAAACGCACGCCCTCATCTCCCAGCGCACTAAGCTTCGCTTCGTCCGTCAGCCAACCATCTACAGGATGAGGATCAAATTTGAAATCGCTGACGTGAAGGACGTTGCCAACCGGGGTGCGGATGATAATGCCCACAGCGTCGGGGATGGAATGGCAGAGATGCACGAATTCAACGCGAAAATCGCCAAGCTCGAGTTTGGAATCCTGATCGATGAGCCGCAAATCCGCCAGATCAAGCAATCTGCGCTCTCGTAATTTGTTTTCGACAAGCCCCAGCGTCAGGCGCGTGCCGAACACCGGTGCATTGATCTGGGTCAGGATGTACGGCAAGGCGCCGATGTGATCTTCGTGGCCGTGGGTTAGTACAAATCCCTTGAGTTTGTCGGCATTTTGCTTCAGGTAGGTAACATCCGGGATGACGATGTCAACGCCCGGCATGTCTTCTTCGGGAAACATAAGGCCGGAGTCGACGACCATGATGGTCTCGCCGTATTCGTACACCATCATGTTCTTGCCGAATTCGCCGAGGCCGCCTAAAGGAATTATGCGGAGTGTTTTGTCTTTTTTGGTTGAGAAAGCGGGGGTCAAATTAATCTCCTGGGATGATAACTGCGTGGATAATGGCGATGATCAAAAACTACAGATTAAGGATTAAGTAAGCGTCCAACAAAAACTTCCCGAATTCAACCTCCGGGAGGTGGCCACAAAAATCCAGCTAAGCCAATGGTTCTGGCCACCTCCCGGAGGTTATTTCTGACAGTCACTAAGCAAGGACTGATCGAGTCACTTAATCTTGAATCTTCAATCTTCGATAATGCACAGCTCAAAACAAGCTCAACTGCTCCAAATCGTCTGGCTCTTCCGGATGCTGGGCCTGGCGTTCGAGCCTGACCTCGTCCAGCAACGCCGGGAGCTGGGCGAAATCATCGACCATGTCGTCCTGCCATTGCGGATTGCGTAACGCCGCAGCGGGATGGAACATCGGCACAATCATCCGGCCTTCCTGGCGCAGCGGCTGGCCGTGTATCCGGGTGATGCGGGCGCTCGGAGGAAAAAACTGGGCCATCGAGAAGCGCCCCAGGGTCACGATCAACAAGGGATCGATCAGGGCGATTTGCTGGTGAAGATACGGCGTGCAGGCTTCGATCTCTTGGAGAAGGGGGTCCCGATTGCTTGGAGGTCGGCACTTGATGATGTTGGTGATGAAAACCTGTTCTCGGGTTAAGTGGATGGTCGCCAGCAGATGTTCCAGCAATTCTCCTGATGGACCGACAAATGGTCTACCCTGTTTGTCTTCGTGATAGCCTGGACCTTCGCCCACCAGCAGGATTTCGGCGTTGGCCGGTCCTTCGCCCGGCACAGCAAGCGTGCGCATGTCGCCAAGAGGACACAACCGGCATGCCTTGATCTGGTTGCTGATGCGTTCTAATTCTGCGACGGCGTCATTCATGTGGTTTCGGTGGGAAAGAAAGAAGCTGGAACATGGTTCAGATGGTGAAAGTCGGGTCTGATGCTTCCGCCGCCGACCAGTGCCTGATGAGCGCTTGTTCGGTGACTGCCAGTTCTTCAAGCAGCACGGCGGGATCCAATGTCGGTCTTGTCATGATCAGCGCGTCTTCACGATCGTTGCTGTAGTAATGACGCCGACGTCCGACCACCTCGAAACCGTAGCGTTCATAAAGCGCTTGAGCACCCACGTTCGAGGCGCGCACTTCTAAGGATGATTCGGTGCAGCCCACTTCGTAGGCCTTTAACATAAGGTGAATGAGAAGATAGCTGGCCAGTTTACGACCGAAGTAATCTGGGTGGGTTGCGATTGTGGCGACATGCCCGGACTCATCGAACTGCCAAACGCCGCCATAAGACAACAGCGGTGGTTGCTCTGACGCAATGGATCGCAGAACCAGGTAATGGGACCAGGGATTCGCTGTCAACTCACGGCGGTAGATTCCACCCGTCCACGCCAGGGGGAAGGCGCGCCGCTCGATGGCCATAACATGCGGGATATCCGCCAGTTTCATGGCATCGATACGACAGGGAAGAGAAGGATCAACAATCAACAGGAAACAATCAACAAAAAACGTTGTGCGTAACACGCAGGTCGAGGGTAAGTAGGGAGAGAGATTCCACGGGAGGATGCCGTCGAGTGGCCTGTGACAAGAACAGTTGCAAGCTGCCAGCGAATGGTGTTGTCGGAATCACTCGCCCTGATTGGCGCGAGGAGCGACTTCTTTGGATCCGTCCAAGAATAAGTTCCCTTTGCTTGTCGTTGCGAGGAGCGCAGCGACGTGGCAATCCCCAAGTTTGTAGGCTGGCGATTGCCACGGCCTTCGGCCTCGCAATGACAAATCCGGAGGTTATTTCTAGACGAACACTTAACTTAGCCAAGATAAATGGGGCTGAGTGTGATGGGATCATCGGTGTCGCCAGCTTGCAGGCGATGCCAGGCGAGTGCAGCCAAAACGCCAGCCCGCCGTACAGTCAGCGCCGCGGGGATGATGGCAGTCGATTCGCCACCACTGCTACGCAGAAATTCCATATCTGCCTCGCTTAGTTCACCGGCAAAACGCATCGGTGACGGGAGTTCGGGCAAAATCTCTGGCAGGCGATTCAAGCCCCAGTCGCTCGTTCGTTCGGGCAGGCCCGACCCTGGCGCGTAACTCGCCCAGCAATAGCGACCCCGACCAGCCGCCACCAGCGCGCACAGCGCCGAATCGGGTTGGATATGCGGATACGCCAAAGCGTCGAGCGTGGGTATGCCGACCAGGGGCAGGCCGGTGGCTGCAACAATGCCCTTGGCGTAACTCAGGGCGATGCGGGTTCCCGTGTAGGAACCGGGACCAATCGCCACTGCCAGAGCAGTCAGATCCTGGGGCGTGAGGTTGCGCAGGGCAAAAAGGGATTCGACCTGTGGCGCCAATTCCACCGTGTGCCGCCGTTCCGACCGCCAGTTTAACTCGGCCAGTACCGAAGGACCATCGGCCAGCACCGATGGGACATCGGACGTAACCAATGGGACATCGTACAAGGCGATGGAAGCGTAATGCGTGGCGGTGTCGAGGGCGAGGAGCATGGCGGCGGAGAGATCAGAGGTCGGTAGGGGCGAATCATTATTCGCCCGTACTTGGCAGGGACGCACCCTAGCGGTCGCCCCGGAGGTCGGTCATCATAATCTGCCTGTTACCGGGGCCGGCGTCCCGTAATTCCACATCAACCCGTTCATCGGGCAGCAAGGATGGGATACGATCCGCCCATTCGATCAGCACGATGCCCTGGTCAAATAACTCTTCCAGGCCCAGGGCGATGGCCTCCGGTTCGGGGTCCTGCAAACGGTAGCAATCCACATGAAACAAAATGCCGCCGTCAGGCAGATTATATTCGTTGATCAGCGTGAAGGTGGGACTGGTCACGGTGGCAGTCACGCCCAGCGCGGCAGCGATGGCTTGAGCGATCACGGTTTTGCCTGCGCCCAAATCGCCGTAAAGGGCGACGACAGCAGGCTTTTCCAGGCCACGGGCGAGTTGGGCTGCCCAGGTGCGTGTGGCATCAGGACTATCGCTGTTGAACGTTACTGACATACCAACGATTGTACTCGGATAGAGCCTACAACGACAAACCTTTCATCTGCAAACGCCACTAGCCTGACAATCCGACCTGTGCTATGCTGGATGTGTTGATTTAGTGTTGCGTGTTTCGTGTTCCGTTGGTTTTTCACGCATCACGCAATACGCACCATATGATCCTATTTCTCTTGCTCCCCATTACTTCACCATGCGTATTGCTGTACTCTCCGATATCCACGCCAATCTGATTGCCTTGGAAGCCGTGATGACAGAGGTGGACGCCCTGAGCCCTGATGCCGTGTGGTGTCTTGGCGACACCGTGGGTTATGGCCCCGAGCCGCAAGCCTGCGCCGAACTGATGCGAGAACGAGCAGCGGTGTGCCTGGCGGGAAATCACGATTTGGCCGTGGTGGGAAAACTCCCGCTCGACGATTTCAATAGTGTGGCGGCGGAGGCGGCAATCTGGCAGCGGGATCACATCAAACCGGAGATCGTCGAGTGGTTGAGCGCGTTGCCCGGTAAGACGGAAGTCGACGAAATCACGCTGGCGCATGGCAGCCCGCGCGATCCCGTTTGGGAATACATCACGATGGAAGAAATTGCAGGGGCCAACATCGATCATTTCCAGACCCAGCTCTGTCTGGTCGGGCACAGCCACCAGGCCATAGGCTGGCGTTTGGCGGAAAGCGGATGGTGGGGATGGGGACGGGTGCAGAGGACAGAACTTCCACCCGCAAAGCGCCTGTCTCTCGGCGAGGAAGACCGCTGGATTCTGAACCCCGGCAGCGTGGGCCAGCCCCGAGATGGCGATCCCAGAGCATCCTTCGCCCTGCTCGACACTGAAACCGGGACCTGGACGTGGTATCGTATCGAGTATGACATCGACGCTGCCGCCGCCGCAATTCATGACGCAATTCTGCCCGAATTTCTGGGTCGGCGCCTGTACCTGGGGCGGTGATGGAACCTGGGTTCGGGTTGGGTCGTCTTAGCAATTGATAGCACATTTTCCTGACTACCCTGGAGGATACAAATGAAACGCTTGATACTTGTCTCACTGGTCATTTCCATCTTCATCATTGCCGCTTGCGGAGCAGCCCCTCAGCCACAGTACGACATGGCAATGGAGGCGCCAGCCGCTGCGCCGCCAATGGACGTTTCCATACAGGCGGAAAGCGAGTACATGCAAGCCTCCGAGGAGAGTGCCAATACCAGCATTGAAAAGATCAGTGAAGATCGAAAGATCATTTATAACGCTAATATGATGCTGGTCGTCTCTGATCCAACTGTCGCAGCCAATGACGTGGAAGCTCTGGTCAATTCGTTGGGCGGCTACGTGGCCAACATGAACGCCTACCGCGGCAGCGAAGACCTGATGTTCTACAATATCACGCTTCGCGTGCCTTCCGACCAGTTTGATGCTGTACGCACCTCTCTGCGAGACATGGCAATCCGTGTTGACCACGAAGGCGTTAACACCGATGATGTCACCGATCAGTATTACGATCTCGATGCCAGACTGCGCACATTGGAGGCCACCCAGACCGAATTACTGGCGCTGCTGGAAGAAACCCGAGAGCGAGGCGGCAAGGTCGAGGACATCATGTCCATCTACCGCGAGCTAACCAACATCACGAGCCAGATTGAATCGCTTCAGGGCCAGCTTAATCGCCTCGACAAACTGGTTGCATTCTCCACCATCAGCGTGGATCTCCAGTCAGATGTATTGAACAAGCCCATTAGTTCGTCCTGGCGCCCGTTCGAAGTCCTGTACAACAGCTTCCGCACGCTGGTCAGCGCCTTGCAGGGATTGGTCAACGTCTTGATTTATTTGGTGGTCGTCGTCCTGCCCGTTCTCATACTGCTGGCCATCCCGGTCGCCTTGCTTTTCGTGGTCGTACGCTGGATCGTTCGCCGCCGCAAAGCCAAGGCTGGTTCAGAAGATTAAGGCCACAATCTAATTGACTGACAGGTTTTTGTTTTTCACCGCAAAGGACGCAAAGACCGCGAAGATTTGACCCGTTTTCCTTTGCGTCCTCTGCGAACTTCGCGGTTAGATAAGTTTTATTGGTCTACCAGCGCCACAACTCAATCCCGACAGATCACGTCCCCGGCGCTTATCCTGAGCACCGGGGACGTTCTGCGAGATATTTAAGCAAACACTCAGCTTAACTGTACCGCAATGTACGGATACCGGTTCAGATTGTGCTACAATGCGTGAGGGGCCAGATTTCGGCCCCAAATCCCCACTTTAAGGCAAATAATGTTCGGAAATTTTCAATTGACCAGCCTGGCGGTCATTCCCGTTTTAGGCTTTCTAATCTTCATTCACGAATTAGGCCATTTTCTGGCAGCAAAATGGATGGGCGTGAAAGTCCATGAATTTGGTTTTGGTTACCCGCCCCGTCTGTGGAAAATGTTTGAACACGACGGCGTCGAATACACACTCAACTGGTTGCCTTTTGGCGGTTTCGTGCGCATGGCCGGTGAAGATGGCGACTTCGCATCAGAGGGCAGTTTACCCACAGTCGCACCCTGGCGGCGGATCATCGTCATGGCTGCTGGCCCCTTCATGAATATCCTCACCGCAGTGGTCATTTTCGCCATTTTGTTGATGGCAGGCGTGCCGCAATTCACGGGTGATCAGGCGACGCTGCCGGTCGAGATCGTCGGCGTTGCTGCCGATAGCCCCGCTGCCAGCGCTGGACTGCAGACGAATGATGTCATCCTTTCCATCGCAGGGCAAGAAGTCGTGGGCATGGAAACGGTCAGTGCAGCTATCCGGTCCAACGCAGGGTTGGAGACGGTGTTTGTTGTACGACGAGGCGAGGAAGATGTGAACCTCTCCATGCGCCCGCGGATGCCAGAAGAAATCCCCGCCGGACAGGGCTCCACCGGCATTCAGATATCCCCCTTTGTTGCGGATGGTGATATTGAACTCGTCAAGTACGGGCCA
This sequence comes from uncultured Chloroflexia bacterium, assembly GCA_963700615.1. GTDB lineage: Bacteria > Chloroflexota > Anaerolineae > J102 > J102 > DUEF01. Next base: position 375,405 of record CAVOYG010000013.1, read on the forward strand.
GTCGAAGCCTTGGTCGGCGGCGTAAAGCAAACCTGGATGATGATCGTGCTGATGATCGAGGGTCTGGTGACAATGTTTCGTGGATTTCTCCTGCCCAGTGTGCCAGCGCCAGAAGGTGGCGTGGGTGGATTGGTGGCCATTGGACGCATCACCGCCGAGATCGCACAACAAGGCTGGCGAGACCTGCTCAACCTGACAGCGTTTCTCAGCATCAATCTGGCGATCCTCAATATGCTACCCATCCCCGCCCTTGACGGCGGTCGCATCATGTTCGCCCTGGCTGAAATGATTTCCCGCCGACGCATTCCCCCCGATAAAGAAGCGCTAGTCCATTTCGCCGGTTTCGCTGTCTTGATCTTCTTTATGGTTGTCGTCACATTTGTGGACATCAGCAACTGGGTGGCCGGAAAACCAGCGCTGCCCGGAGGCTAAAACACGCTTTCAATCCATCAAGTAATGATAGACGCTCACCCGGGCGAAATGGGCTTCGGCATCGAGCGCACCGTGGGTATCGAGCCACGACCGGGTGAGACCTTGTTCATCGTAAAAATCGGCTTCGCTTTCGATTAACCACACACCTGTGTACCCTTCCGTCTGCGACGCCAGATGGTCGGGTAAACGGCTGGCGTCAGGTTCGCGATTGGCGTACGGGGCTTCAGTCCAGGGGTAGGGGCCAGGATCGTAGTATTGGTAGGTGTGATGGATGTACGGCATGAGGAACAAGGTGAGGTCATCCGGCTGGCGCAGCGGGCTGACATAAGCAGCCGCCGAACGAAAGTCGGATTTGATTGGCTCGGTCATTTGTCGCCACCCCGACCAAAGTTGGATTCCGACCAGTGCAGCCAACACAATGACAGCCAGCCAGCGATACTGTTTTCCAACCACAAAAACACCCACAGCGAGCAGGATCAGCAAAGCTGGCAGCGTCCAAATCAGGTATCGATCTGTAAAAACAGGTGAGAACAGGGAAATGGCGAAAACACCGAGCGGGGGCAGCAGCCACCATGTCAACGCCAGCAGCCGGGCCCTCGTCCACCGCCGTGTGTAGAAAAGCGCTGCCAGGAGCAAGAAAATGGCGGGAGCGAAAATCCAAACGCCCGGCCTTGGTGCAATTCCTTCCACCTGCGCCACGAACAGCGTCAGCACCATGCGCTGAAGCGAGACAAAAGGATGTCCGGTATTGAAGTTGGTGTCGGTCAGCAATGCCCATTGCCACCACACCACGGGGAGATAGGGCAATATCAGCAATGCCAGAGCCAGCAGATAGCTGCGCCAGCGCTGTCGCCAACGGGGAATCAACAACAGCCAGACGATTTCCAGGGGCACGAGCAACACGCTCAGCACGTGGATGTAGATACAGATCGTGGTCAGCGCCAGCCAAATGAGCCAACGCCACCACTTTCCCCGCTCGACCGCATTGGCAAAGCTCCACAGGGCCAATAGCGTCATCACCACCAGCAAGGCGTACATCCTGGCTTCCTGGCTGTACCAGAGATGATAGGGATTGACCGCCAGCAGCAGGGCGGCGATAAGACCGATAGTGGGATTAAAAAGACGCCGTCCCCAGATGAAAGTCAGAGGCAGCGCCAGCAGCCCGGCAAATACGCTTGTCCAGCGCAGTGCGTATTCACTTTGCCCCATCAAGGCCAGCCAGGGGCGCAGCAACAGATAGTAAAGCGGACCATTCTCGCCGGGGCGGGTAAATGCAGCCAGCACCTGAGGCAGGTCACGCGTGGCAAAACGCAGGCTATCGACTTCATCCCGCCAGAGCGATTGCGCTTCCAGCCCATACAAACGCCACGCCCAGGCTGCGAGCAGGAGCAAAATAATCAGCAAGCGAGTGCGTGGCGTGAGGCGCGCCAAAAGTCTTAGGCTCCTGGCGATTGCGGCGGTTGTTCTGGCTGTTCCTGCTCCTTCTGCAGCGCCTTTGATCGCCGATCTAGCAGGATAAATCCCACAACCAGGATGACGAAAACGATGAGCCCGCACCCCAGGAAGAAGTAGGCGCTGTAAAGCACGAGGGTGTCGATCAGCATCACCAGTGTATCGGTGTTGACAGGTGCATCAGCAGGGGGGATGCCGCCGCTGATGATAATGGTTGTGGTGATGGGTATAGTGGAGGTGATGGGCTGCGAAACCGGCACTTCGGTCGGAGCAACTTCGGGAAGGAGGGGCGGAGGCGTTACTGCCGGCAGAGGCGTGTCGGTGGGAGTAGGAGAGTCAAGGGGTGGAAGCGGCGTACCTGGTGGGATGGGGGTATTTGTCTCCGCAGGAATCGGGGTGTCCGTCTCCACAGGAAATGGCGTGTCTGTTTCGGCAGGAATTGGCGTTTCCGTATCTGCAGGAATCGGCGTGTCTGTTTCGGCGGGAATCGGCGTGTCGGTAGGAATCGGCGTATCAGTAGGGATCGGCGTGTCTGTGGCCGGAGGCGAATCACCCTGGAGGGCTCGTACATCGAATGGCTGCGCTGCCATCATCACCACAATGAGCGCGGTGACAATAATCAACCCAATGAGCATGAGTCGGGATTGTTCAACTTGTGATGGCGATTGACGATTCGACATGGTTAACGACGGCGAGCTGCCATCAAAGCGGCGGCAGGGATGAATAGCAACAGGATCAGCAAGATGATCCAGATCACCGGGATGTCCTGACTTTCGACCCTGGCAGGTCTGGGGGCGGATTCACCGGTATCATAGGTGACAAAGGGTTGATGGATTTGATTCTCTGGCAAGGGAGACTCGAATGGTGAGGCGTTTGTCTGTATGGCACTGAGACCTGCCAGGAAGCCAATGAGAATCAGAGTAAAGATGATATCTCTTCCTTGCCGAACAATTTGATAGAGCATAGACGAGATTATACACCGACGTTCGGCGAAAGTGGAACGCGTGAGCACACCACACACAACTCGCCCTCAAACAGGAAGGCGCCATAATGCATCCTCAAATTTGATTTGAATCCCCCTGCATGACTTTTCCCCACCACTTACTTGGGCAACAACATCAAGGGGTTGACCAAATAACCGTAATCCCGAATCTCAAAATGCAGATGAGGCCCTGTAGAGTTCCCCGTCGAACCGACAGCGCCAATCACTTCGCCCTTCGTCACAACATCCCCTTCCTCCACGTAATACTCACTCAGGTGAGCATAGATGGTCACATAATCGATGCCGTGGTCAATAACAATGCGATAGCCGTAGCCATTGTCACTCCAACCAACTTTGATCACCTTGCCGGTGTCGGACGCACGAACTTTCGTCCCGCTTTCCGCAGCCATGTCGGTGGCCATATGCTTTCCATGTCGGAAACTCTGGCTTACCCAGGTCAGTTGGCGTTCGATCGGCCAGATGAACTCACCGTCGCCAAAACGCCAGCCACTTTTCTCTGATCTGGAGATATTCTCCTCGGCTGGATCACGATAGCGGCTCCGTGCATCCGGGATCAGCAGATGCTGTCCCACCCGCAAATCGGCTTCAGAAGCAAGATCGTTCTGGGGAGCAGCCAGTAAGCTATCTTTATCAACACCATACCAGGCTGCGATCTTATTCAGCGTTTCCCCGGCCTTAACCTGGTGACATAGATCGCTCAGTGCTGGAACGATGATTTCCCGGCCCGCCTGCAATTGCTTGACGGGGACACCGTCGCTGCTGTCTCTGACACAGGACATCGTGCGCAAATCCCGACCAAAATCGATGGCGAGATCGCTCAGTGTGTCGCCTTCCTGCACCGTATACACAAAAGTCGCCGTTCGCGGATCATCTGTGTGGCTGTCATTGCTGTCATCGCCGACATCATCACTTTCCTGGACAGATGCACGCACCAGGCTGCCGATAAATGGCAGAAAGATCGCCGTGTCTTCCGGCCCCGGATCGTCTCGTTCCGGCTGAATGACCGGCGTAGCCGTTATTTCTGCGGGAGGAAGCGCAGCAGGCGTCGGTGTGGGAGGGGCCTGAAATGGATTGCGCGGTGGAACCGGCCCGGTTGCCCACGCTGTGGCGGGAATGGCCAAAAATAAAGCTAGGATAAGGAGAACGAAAAGGCGCTGTGGAATAAGAGAATGCATGAATGCACCCGCATAGGGCTGGACAGAATCGACCAGTCACCTCTATCATATCAGAGAGATGCAAGAACTACAATACTCCTTTCTGACTATCTCCTGACTCATTGCTTACAATTTGTCGGTATTTGGCCCAAAAATCCTTCGCTCCCTCCACCATTTCATCTACTTCCGGTTGATGAGCAGATCATCCCACCATCATGGGTTCCGCAGACCTCCACATTCACTCCATTCATAGCGATGGCACTGCCACAGTCAGCGCCATCCTGCATTACGCGTCATCGCACACCAACCTGGACGTCATCGCCATCACCGACCACAACACGCTTGCTGGCTCACGCAGGGCTTGTGAGATGGCTGCTGACTTCCGGGTGGAGGTCATCGCCGGTATGGAAATCGCCACGTGCGAGGGGCACCTGTTGGCCTTGTTTTTGGATTCGCCGGTCGAGTCGGGCCTATCTTATGCGGAAACAGCAAAAAAAGTGCGCTTGTTTGGCGGCCTTCCCTTTGTTCCCCATCCGACCAACTCACTTGGTCAGAGCCTGCCAACTAAACGACTAGCAGAGATTGTGCGACGCTATCCCGGCTTGCTTGCCGGCATCGAAGCAGAGAATGGGTCCATTATCAACCAGCAAGTGAATAAAACTGCGCAGGAATTGCGTTGGGAGCTGGGACTACCCGGCATCGGCAATTCGGATGCTCACATCCTGAGCGAAATCGGCTCAGCACGCACCCTTTTCCCAGGTGATACTGTTGCAGACCTGCGTATCGCCCTGGAAATGGGAACAGTAGTGCCGCTTCCGGCGAAACGAGGGAAACGTTACTTCCGCCAACATGCTGCCCGTTTTGCCCTGCGCTATGGCTTTGGCATCGTGGAAACCATCAGAATAGACGCGAAAGGGGAAAGGTTGCAGAAGTGGGTGCGCAACAGGTGATTCGTGTATAATCGCATCACTGTCATCACAGCGGACTGAGATTCTCCATGCACGAACTTCCTGTCACCCAGGGCATCCTCGATGTCGCTATCGAAACGGCGAAAGCCAACAATGCCAACCGTATCACCGACATTTACCTCGTAATCGGCGATATGACCAGCATTGTCGATGATTCTATCCAGTTCTATTTCGATTTTCTTAGCAAAGACACGCTTGCTGCCGGTGCGACATTGCACTTTCAGCGGGTATCCGCCACCGCCACCTGCTTGATTTGTTCCCACCAGTGGTCTGTCACCCCGCCCCTGCTGCCGGAATGCCCGAAGTGCGAGAGCGCGCAAGTGCAAATTGGCGGGGGACGAGAGTTCTACATCGACAGTATTGAGATCGATTAGGGATAAAACGATCTCGCTCGGCCCGACATCACGTTTCACGTCTTCACGTTTCACGACATTCCTAAGCGCCACATCCCTTTTCACACTTCCTGACTTCTATCACATCAACCATGACCAACATCCCTGTCATCAAAGATATCCTCAGCGCCAACGATCAGGTCGCTCTGGAAAACCGCTCCATCTTCGACCAATCCGGCATCTTCACCCTGAATCTCATGGCCTCGCCCGGTGCGGGCAAAACCAGCACCATATTGGCCACCACCGAACATCTGCCCCCGACCATCCGGTCCGGTGTGATCGAAGGTGATCTGGCGTCCAGCATCGATGCCGACACCATCGCCGCCCGCGGCATCCCCGTGGTGCAGATCAACACCGGCGGCGGCTGTCATCTCGATGCCCCCATGATCAAGGCGGCGCTGCCCAGCCTGCCTCTGGATGAAATCGACCTGATGTTTGTCGAGAATGTGGGCAATCTCGTCTGTCCTGCCAACTTTAACCTGGGCTCCGACCTCAATGTCGTCGTCGCCAGTGTGCCCGAAGGGCACGACAAGCCCTACAAATATCCCGGCATGTTCGCCGTCGCCGATGTGGTGCTGCTCAACAAGGCCGATATGATTGAAGTGTTCGAGTTCGATGTCGATTACTTCCGCCGCGGTCTGGAAATGGTCAACGCCGATGCTCCCCTGTTCGTGCTTTCGTGCCGGTCGGGCGAGGGTGTCGGTGCCTGGGTTGCGTGGCTGGTCGAGCGAATGGCATAATGGTGGGTATTCGGCACCGGAGTGAAAAACGCCATGACAGTTGCTGATTGAACAGATCAAAGATGCATACGCTCACGTACTTGATCCTTTCGATCAGACCATCGATGGAAGCGGTGAGAAGGGTTGGCGACCGCACGTGCTAGTGGGAAATCGCTGAATTGCAAATAAAGTTAGCCCCTGGGAAAGCAAGTATGGATGTAGCTTTGAGTTATTTTCCTATCGAACAGCAACCGATGAGGATTCGTTCTGAATTGGACGAAAATACTGCCACCAGTCAGTGGGAAGGCGATGTGATTAGCTGGGAGTATTACGCTAAGGAATTGGATGAAGGATAAGCGATTGCAGGCTATCTTGACAGCGTAATCGAATGCTTCTTTGAGACGTTTCAACCAGGCACAGTTATCCAGAGATGAACGCCCTGAGCGAAGTTTGTTGGAGTTGTGGGGTCTGTGGGGTTCTCATGCGATGTGCGACTGCATGAAGTCATCGGTTCTTCAGTGAATGGAAAATACGCCTACTACATTCTTGATGACAAGCGAGTTGTTGTCGGTCATTTGACAACGCTCCAGACCCGAGAGCGTTGAAGCTGAAATACGGATTCCACGAACTTCAGGACAACACCAACACGGAACCGATTCCGCGAATCGCCACGGTATGTGACAAAAAGGATATTGAAATAACAGACGAAATGACTTGTCATGGAAAACTTCATCGAATGGGTCAAGACGAAACTTGGGATCAGGCGCTTGAACGAAATGAAAAGCGGCAACTCAGCGTCTCCGCATCGAAATCCATGGGGCTGTGCAGGGTGTGGGGTTTCGGCCCTTTGTGTACCGACTGGCGACGGAGCTGGGGCTGACCGGTTGGGTGATCAACGACAGCCGGGGCGTGTTCATCGAGGTGGAGGGAGCACGAAACCCGACCTGCAGGCCTTTCTCGACCGTGTGTCCGCGGAAAAACCCGCTCATCTCGATCATCAATCGCCTTGATGTCAGCATGGCTGGAACCGGTCGGCTTCACGCAGTTTCGAGATCCGCCATTCCGACGACCAGGGCGGCAAGACCGTCCTCATCCTCCCCGATATCGCCACCTGTCCCGACTGCCTGGCAGAAGTGTTCGACCCGACCGACCGTCGCCACCGCTACCCCTTCACCAACTGCACCAACTGCGGCCCCCGCTTCAGCATCATCCAGGCACTGCCCTACGACCGGCCCAACACGACCATGCAGCAGATTCATCATGTGTCCCGCCTGCCAGGCCGAATACGACAACCCCCTCGACCGCCGCTTCCACGCCCAACCCAACGCCTGCCCGTCTGCGGCCCGCAGCTAGACACTATTCAGCGAACGCAATACGGACCACGGACCACGCAACACGCAACACGCCGCCCTCCTCCGCACCGCCGCCGCTCTGCGCACCGGCCAGATCGTCGCTGTCAAAGGTCTGGGCGGCTTCCACCTGATGTGCGATGCCCGCAACGCCGAGGCCATCGCAACGGCTGCGGGATCGCAAGCCCCGCCCGACACAAGCCCTTGGCGCATCATGGCCCGCGACCTGGCGCAGGCCCGCACCCTGGTCGAGATAGAACCAGAAGCCGAGACAGCTGCTGACATCGTCGCAAGTCGCCCATCGTGCTGCTGCCCCGCAAGGCCGATGCGCCCATCGCCGACAATGTCGCCCCCGGCAACCCCACCCTGGGCGTGATGCTGCCCTACACGCCGCTGCATCACCTGCTGCTGCGCGAGCTCGATTTCCCCGTCGTCGCCACCAGCGGCAACCTCAGCGACGAACCGATCTGCATCGAACAACGAGGAAGCGATCGAACGTCTGGGGCACATCGCCGACCTCTTTCTGCTGCACGACCGGCCCATCGAACGCCATGTGGATGACAGCATCGCCTGGATTCTGGATGGCGAAACCGCGACTGCTGCGCCGCGCCCGGGGCTACGCCCCGTTGCCCGTTTCCCTGCCCGAATCCATCCCCACCATCCTGGCCGTGGGCGCGCACCTCAAGAACACGGTCGCCCTCAGCGTCGGGAATCAGGTCTTCATCAGCCAGCACATCGGCGATCTGGAAACCGCCGAGGCCATGCACGCCTTCGAGCGCGTCATCGCCGACTTCCTGCGCCTGTACGAAGCCACACCCGTCGCCATCGCCCACGACCTGCATCCCGGAGTATCTGTCCACGAAATGGGCGCAGGAACAGGGATCAAGGATTCAGGATCAGAGATCGGATCACCAAGAAGCACTCTGTGACAATCTCCAATCACTAATCACCAATCTCATTGATCCCCATCCAACACCACCACGCTCACCTCGCCTCCGTGCTGGCCGAGAACCACATCGACGGTCCGGCGCTGGGCGTGATTTGGGATGGCACGGGCTACGGGCCGGATGGCACGATCTGGGGCGGCGAATTTCTGCTCGGCGATGCCGGCGGCTACGAGCGCGTGGCCCATCTGCGACCCTTCCGCCTGCCCGGCGGCGATGCGCCGTCAAGGAGCCGCGCCGTGTGGCCCTGGCCTTGCTGTGGGAGATGTTCGGGGAAGCAGGCACTCGACCGGGATGATCTGGCCCCGATCCGCGCCCTCAGCCCCACCGAACGCTCGTCTGCTCGGCCAGATGCTGAGCAAAGGCATCAATGCGCCCGTCACCACCAGCATGGGCCGCCTCTTCGACGGCGTCGCCGCCCTGCTCGACCTGCACCAAACCGTCAGCTTCGAAGGCCAGGCAGCGATAGCGCTGGAGTACGTCGCGGATGGTGGGGAGATCGAGGCGTATTCGTTACCACTGATAGAAACAGATATTAAAGATCAAAGATTAAAGATCAAAGGGGGGTCCCACCCAGCACCCTTAATCATTAATCATCAATCTTTGATCCTCGATTGGCATCCCCTCATCACCGCCATCCTCGCTGATCTCGACCAGCGTGTCCCCATCCCCACCATCGCTGCTCGCTTCCATAATGCGCTTGTCGATGCGATTGTGGCGGTAGCCGCAGCATGTTGGCGAGCCCCGTGTCGCCCTCAGCGGCGGCGTCTTCCAGAACCGTTTGCTGGCCGAACGAAGCTGCCCAACGTTTGCGCGAAAACGGATTCGAGGTGATACTACACCGTCAGGTCCCGCCCAACGATGGCGGCATCAGCCTCGGACAGATCGCCATTGCAGCGAGGCAATTCGCACAACTCACACCATGACAGTACATGTCGTCATCACCGGCAGCACCCGCGGAATCGGCTATGGATTGGCAGACGCCTTTTTGCAGCGCGGCTGCCAGGTGACCATTAGCGGGCGTTCACAAGAGAGTGTGGATGCTGCTGTCGCCACGCTCGCAGCAAAACACGGGGCCAGCGCGGTATTCGGTCAGGCCTGCGATGTGGCCAATATCGAGCAGGTTCAGCGCCTCTGGGATACTGCCGCCGCCCATTTCGGCGCAATCGACATCTGGATCAACAATGCCGGTATCGCCCAGGACATGCAGCCGTTGTGGGATGTGCCTGTCCAGCGCGTGCAGGCGATTATCGAAACCAACGTCGTGGGCGCTGTGTTCGGGTCTCAGATCGCTGTTCGGGAAATGAGCAAGCAAGGTCGGGGCCAGCTTTACAACATGGAAGGCTCCGGCTCAGACGGCAAGGTGATGGCGGGGCTCGGCATCTATCAGTCCAGCAAAGCCGCTATCCGCTCGATCAACAAATCCCTGATCGCAGAGACGAAAGACCTGCCGATTGTGGTTGGATCGCTCAGCCCCGGCATGGTCCTCACCGACATGTTGCTCGATCCCCTGGAGCATGATCCCACCCGACAGGCGGAAATGCGGCGTATTTTCAACATCCTTGCCGACAAAGTGGATACGGTAGCGCCCTGGCTGGTCGATCAAATCCTGCAAAACAAGAAGACCGGCGTCAGCATCCAATGGTTGACAAAGCCAAAGATCATCTGGCGCTTCGCCTCGGCTCCGTTCAGTAAAAGAGATCTGTTCGACGATCAACTACCAAAATCGGCCGTTTCCTGATTTCCACCAACCCCAACTCAACCCTCCCACTTTTCCCCGTTCTGGAGCAAGCTTATGTGCCTCGGCGTCCCCGGCAAAATCATCGAAATCGAACCCAATCCTCTCGGCATGACCATGGGGAAAGTCAGTTTCGCCGGCATCGTCAAAGAAGTCTGTCTGGCGTACACACCCGATGTGCAGATCGACGATTATGTGATCGTGCATGTCGGTTTCGCCATCAGCGTTGTGGACGAAGCAAGAAGCCATGCAGGTCTTCAAATATCTGGAAGAGATGGAGGAACTGGACGAGTTGCAGATACCGCAGCCAGCTGACATCGATCTCGATCCGTCGCCATCATGAAATACGTCGACGAATACCGCAACGAAGCTGAAGCGCAGAAATTCATCAGGCCTGATCCACGACGGTGACCACACAGCCGTGGACGCTGATGGAGATCTGTGGCGGGCAGACGCACACCATCATCAAATTTGGCATCGACCGCCTGCTGCCGGACGGAGATGACGCTGGTGCATGGCCCCGGCTGTCCGGTCTGCGTCACGCCGCTGGAGTTGATCGACAAGGCCATCGCCATCGCCCGCCGCCCGGAGGTGATCTTCACCTCCTTTGGCGACATGATGCGCGTGCCCGGCTCCGAGAGCGATTTGCTCAGCGTCAAGGCCCAGGGCGGCGACGTGCGCATGGTCTATTCGCCGCTGGATGCCGTCAAACTGGCCCAGCAGAATCCTGACCGGCAGGTGGTCTTCTTTGCCGTCGGCTTCGAGACCACGGCCCCGGCCAACGCCATGGCCGTCTGGCAGGCCAAACAATTGGGCCTGGCTAATTTCTCCATCCTCTGCTCGCACGTGCTCGTGCCCCCGGCCATGGAAGCGATTCTGGGATCGCCGCACAGTCTCGTGCAGGGCTTTCTGGCCGCGGGCCATGTCTGCGCGGTCATGGGCTACTGGGAATACGATCCCATCGCCGAAAAATACCAAGCGCCCATCGTCGTCACCGGCTTCGAGCCGCTCGACTTGCTGCAAGGCATCTACATGACGGTGAAAATGCTGGAGGAGGGACGTTGGGGGGTCGAGAACCAGTACAGCCGGGCGGTGACACGCGAGGGTCTTGTTCCCGCCCAGGAACTGCTGCAGCAAGTTTTTCAGACTTGCGACCGCCCCTGGCGCGGCATCGGCGTCATCCCCGCCAGCGGCTACTGCCTGCAACCGGCGTACGAGGACTACGATGCCGACAAGGCGTTTCGATGTGACCGACATCAAAGCCCAGGAATCGGAAATCTGCATCGCCGGCGAGATCATGCAGGGCCTGAAAAAACCGCACGAGTGCCCCGTCTTTGGCACGCTCTGCACGCCGGAAAAGCCGCTGGGCGCGCCGATGGTCTCGTCGGAAGGCGCGTGCGCGGCGTATTATCAGTATGGACGAGTTTGAGCCCTTGTAAGACGCCAATGGTGAGTGATCTTTCGATGCAAACCACTTGGTGATCATTATGGATATTTGGTATTCGTATTATTATCCGCATCGAGAATACCCATACCAATATCCATTCGGTAACAACAATGACAACTCCGATTCAAACCCCCCGACATCCTCACCTCCCTTTCCTGTCCCATCCCCATCAGCGATTACCCGACCGTGCTCATGGCTCACGGCGGCGGCGGCAGCCTCTCGCAGATGCTGATCGAGCGCATGTTCTTGCAGGCGTTCGACAATCCCACGCTGGAGATGATGCACGATGGCGCGTGCTCAACCTCCCCTGCGAGCGGGGGCCAGGGGGGTAAACTCGCCTTTTCCACCGATTCCTTCGTGATCAGCCCGCTGTTCTTCCCCGGCGGCGACATCGGCTCGCTGGCCGTGCACGGCACGGTCAATGATCTGGCCATGTGCGGCGCTCGACCGCTCGGCCTCTCCGCCGGCCTGATCCTGGAAGAGGGCCTGCCGATGGACGACCTGTGGCGGGTGGTGCAGTCGATGCAGGGCGCAGCGCAAAAGGCCGGGGTCAGCATCATCACCGGAGACACGAAAGTGGTGGACCGGGGCAAAGGGCGATGGCGTGTTCATCAACACCACCGGCATCGGCCTGATCCCGGACGGCATTCATGTCTCGCCCCTGCGTGCTCAGCCCGGCGATGTGGTGCTGATCAACGGCAACATCGCCGACCACGGCATCGCCATCATGTCGGTGCGCGAGGGCCTGGCATTCGAGACCGCCATCGAGAGCGATTCAGCGTCGCTGAACGAACTTGGTGGACGATGTGCTGGCGGTCGGCGGCGAGCACGTCCATGTGTTACGCGACCCCACCCGCGGCGGCGTCGCCAGCGCCCTGAACGAGATAGCACAAAAGGCCGGGGTCGGCATCCGCCTGATCGAGAAGGACATCCCCATCCAGGACCAGGTGCGGGGCGCTTGCGAAATCCTGGGCTTCGACCCGCTGTACGTCGCCAACGAGGGCAAGTGCATCGCCATCGTCGCCGCCGGAAGTGGCGGACGAGGTGCTGGCGGCGATGCGAGCGCATCCGCTGGGCGCAGAATGCCGCCATCATCGGCGAAGTGGTGGCAGATCATCCTCGCCGGGTCTTCCTGCGCAGCCGCATCGGCGGCCTGCGCGTGGTGGACATGCTCAGCGGAGAGCAGTTGCCGAGGATTTGTTGAAAGTGTAGAATTCTGATAGTGGATTCTGTAATGTCGTCAGTTAATCTCAGCGTTTATATGTTCATCGATGATTTTATCTGGTTGCCGGACATATTGAAAAGTTGGCGATTAACATCAGTTACCAGGATGAAACTGAGGAAATTTCTTTGATAACCAAGAATTTTCTTGGTCAAGAGAAGATGATTCGTATCGGCCAAACAGATGAGTCATCTTGTGGTATTCTTCATAAACAAGGCAACATCGCCTTGATCCTGAGCGCTCGCGACATGGTCGAAGAACGGAATCGTTATGAAGAAAATGACACGCACACAGCATTTCGAAATCCGTAATAGAGGAAATCGCGATTTCTGGGATACTCACAGCTTAGCCGATTTGAAGATCAATAGAAGAGGTCGAATTCGAGGTCAGGGCCAGCCGGACGCGTAGTATTGACCCTGAAACTAGCCGGCGAACGTGCGGGTGTGATCCGGAAACCTGGTAAACTTTGGATTGCCGAGCGGTTGGCAGCCGAATAGCTCCGTTTTGATGATGAAGGGAGGGGACTAAGAAAAAAATGTCAAATTCACGACCTGTTTCCGCCTTTGATGTCATCGGCCCATCATGGTGGGTCCGTCCAGTTCGCACACGGCGGCGCAGTGCGCATTGGCCGCATCGCCCGAACCGTGCTGGGTGGTCAACCCGAACATGCCCTGATCGAGTTGCACGGCTCCTTTGCTGAGACCGGTCGAGGCCATGGCACAGACCTGGCGCTGGTGGCGGGCTTGCTCGATCTGGAAACCGACGATCCGCGCATCCGCCACAGCTTTGATCTGGCAGCGGAGGTGGGCATGGAGATCGAATTCACCGCCGCCGATCTGGGCAAGGATGCGAATCCCAATTCGGTGCGCCTGACGCTGCAAAAAGAGGGCCGGTCAGTGCGGATGATTGGTAGTTCGATCGGCGGTGGGCGGGTGGAAATCTGCTGCATTCAGGATTATCAGATTCAGTTTAGCGGTGAACACGAAACGCTGCTGGTCGTGGCCGAAGACCGCCCCGGCACAATCAACCAAGTCACCGGCTTGCTGCTCGAACATCGAGTCAATATCGCCTTTTTGCAGGTAGGGCGGCGCAAGCGCGGCGGCGAAGCGGCCATGGTCTACGAAACAGATGATGTCATCCCCTCCGCCTTGGTGGCAGCGATTGAAGCTTTCCCCTGGGTGCGGTGGGTGCGACAGATCCCCAGTGTGACAGGATAACGCCATGTTTGATTCAATTGCCGAGATGGTGGAGTTGGCCGATACCACCGCACAACCCCTGCACGAAATCGTGCGGCGGGCCGAGATGGAGAATTCTGGGGCCAGCAGGGATGAGATAGACCGCCGGATGGCGAAACGGCTGGACATCATGCGCCGCAGCGCCGACCAGGGTATGGCCGAACCGATTCGTTCGCTCAGTGGCATCAGCGGCGGCAACGCCCATCGTTTCTCGACCTGGTTGCTGGATCACGAGCCGCTTTCTGGCCCCATCCTTAAGTCGCGCCGTGGCGCGAGCGATGGCGGTCAACGAGGTCAATGCGGGCATGGGCTGTATCGTCGCCACGCCCACGGCGGGGTCGGCAGGGATTCTGCCCGGCGTCTTGCTCACCTTGCAGGAAGCGCGAGGCTTTTCGGACCGGCAATTGATCGATGCGCTGTTCACCGCCAGTGGCATCGGCGCTGTGATCGTGCGGCGAGCCAGCGTTTCCGGCGCGGCAGGCGGTTGCCAGGCCGAAACCGGCAGCGCCGCAGCCATGGCAGCGGGGGCAGCAGTCGAACTGCTGGGAGGCACACCCCACCAGTCGGGACAGGCCGTGGCCATGACGCTGAAAAACATGCTGGGTTTGGTGTGCGATCCCGTGGCCGGGCTGGTGGAAATCCCCTGCGTCAAACGGAACGCCGCCGGAGCCGCCCAGTGTTTCGTGGCGGTTGATCTGGCGATGGCCGGCGTTGAAAGCGCCATCCCGCCCGACGAAGTCATCGACGCCATGGCCAGCATCGGCCAGCGCATGGATGACCGATTCAAGGAAACCGCTCAGGGCGGGCTGGCGGCTACGCCGACCGGCAAGCGCCTCGCCAAGTTGGTGTGGTCCGAGCGATAGCCCGATGTTCGTGCAACTTCAGTCTAAGCTGTGTTGCTATTCCAGATTATGTCATCCCTTCGGCTGTGACCTGCGGTCGTCGCTCAGGGCAGGTCTGAACGACTGAAGGGAGTGAGGAATCTTCACCAACGAGTCGGATTTCGCATCCATTCTTGGAGATTCCTCTTCGCTCCGCTCATCGGAATGACACGAAGCGGGAAATAGCAACAGATTTTTCCATCAAAGGCCAAATAACACTCAAAAAACAGGTGTCATCATGAATTCTGATTTCGCGCCGAAACTGGCGAAAGTCCTGACCGAGTACTGCCGTCCCATCCAAAAAGGTGATTATGTCCTTATTCGGGCTGCGCCCGTCGCCGAACCCTTGATCGAAGCATTGTACGAGGCTGTCTTGAAGCGAGGCGGGAATCCTCAAATCGTTGTCGATCTCGCCAATATCGATGAAATCTTCATCCAAAATGCCGACGAAGCGCAGATGGCGTGGATCAATCCATCATCGGTCACGGCGCTGGAACAGGCGGATGTCCTGTTCGCCATCATTGCGGATTACAACACCCACAAGTATGGCATGGTAGACCCGGAACGCCTGACGCTTTTTCGCAAAGGTCAACAGCCTCTGTCCGAACTCTATCTCGGGCGTTGTCGAACTGACGATCTGCGTTGGAACATCACGGCCTGGCCAACGCAAGCTGCTGCCCAGGAAGCGAATATGGGCTATCTGGCCTATTGCGAATTCATCTACAATGCCTGCGGCCTGCACCACGATGATCCGGTCGCCTACTGGAAATCGTTCCGGGACCGGCAAGATGAACTTACGGCCTGGCTCAAGGGCAAGAGTCGGGTCGAAGTGCGGGGGCCGGGCATTGAGATGGCGTTCGGGATTGAAGGGCGTACCTGGATCAACAGCCACGGCATCCGCAATTTCCCGGACGGCGAGATCTTCACCTGCCCGATTGAGGATTCAGTGAATGGTTATGTCGAGTTCAATTATCCATCCGTGCATGGCGGTCGTGAGGTTGACGGCGTGCGCCTGACGTTCAAAGATGGCGTCGTGGTTGAGGCCAGCGCCGAAAAGGGACAAGATTTCCTGCTTAATCGGCTCGACCTCGACGCCGGTGCGCGTCGGCTTGGGGAATTCGCCATCGGCACGAACCAGGGCATCCAGCGCTTCACCCGCTCCACACTTTTCGACGAGAAAATCGGCGGCACCATCCACATGGCGCTGGGCGAAAACCCTGGCCCCACCGGCGGTGTCAACACCAGCATGATCCACTGGGACATGGTGCACAACATGCGCGATGGCGGCGAAATTTTCGTCGACGGCGAGTTGTTCTATCTGGGTGGACGATTCATGATCGAGAGCGAATAATTCGCAGGGGCAAAGCCTACCCCTAATGCAGTTCCCACCAGAATTACGGCGGTGTTGGGCTCTCCGGCATGGGTGGCGGCTGCGGCGGTGCCGTCGTGGATGAGCTGAACCTGGACATTCTGCCTGGTTCTCGACCGGATCGCTCGCTCCAACAGGGGGCGGGCGTCGGCGTCGAGCTGATTTAAGTTGGCGTAAAGGCCGTTGCCCAGCAATTGCCCGCCCTCGACATACGCTGCGACCACCAGCATCAGGTCGGGACCAGGATCAAAGCCCAGAGCGAAGCTCTCCGTGCGGGTGTCAGCCACCACGGTCGAGATAAAATCAAGCACTTCGTGGCCCGATTCGGGGTTGTGCGGCGGGAAGGTGTCCAGCCAGGGGAGGTCGACCGGCAGGGGCGACAATTCCAGCAACCCGACAATCACACCATTTTCGATGCGCACGCAGCCACGTTTGGCTCTGGTGTGCCCGAAATCAAAAACCAGAGCATCACCGGTTTCGCTGGGTAGATAACGGGCCGCACCCAGCATCGTCATCCCCCGGTGGTGGGGCGAGATAGCGAGATCGAGGGCAGCGCTATAGCCTGTTTCATGCAAAAAAGACCGGGCATGTCGCACGATCCGTTCGCCCAGCTCGCCCGACATCACACCCCCTCCCAGCCGAATCCGCCTGATCTCCCCCCAGCGGGCCCAGTCCGTCTCCGTCCAATCGAAGCGAGCAGCGCGATTGATGGCATCGCCCCGGTGCAGGGTGATCGAGGATATGCCCCAAGTTGCGTCCCAATCTCTGCCCGATGGCCTCAGCTGCAAATCGTGTTGCAGTCCGGTCACTGCTCAGACAGCTATCGACGAAAAGCGGAAGTTCGAGGCGGGTCTGGCGATTGTTCTCGGCGAATCGTGGCGGCAAATCTAAAGCAAGAGCCTCTGCACGAGCATATTCGATAACGGCGCGTGCTGAGAGCAACTCGTATCCGCTGCGGCCCCGCACTGCGTCATCGATTGCCAAACCCGGCAAATCGACTATTCGCACCCGGTTGATGGAAACATGCGGTGGTGTGAAAGGAATTGTAGACATGGAGCCAAACATTTATCCTGGAAATGGTGATTCCAATAATGTTATTGTAGCATAGCACAGTACACTGGTGACAGCATCAACAAAATCCACAACAGCAAGGAGCAGGTGTATGGAACGTCCTCTTTTGGAACACGTACTGGAACAATTGCAGAAAGCGCTTGAGCGGGATGATCTGGTCGGCGCGGCTAATATCATCGAAGCCATGCTTCCTGCTGATCAGGCGGATCTCTTTGCAGAACTCGATGAAGCGCAACAATATGCCTTGCTGCCGGAAATCGCCCCCGAAGACTCGGCCGATATCCTGGAAGAGCTTGATGACGAAACCGTTGCCGAATTGGTGGATGCACTATCCAACGAGATGGTCATGCGCATTATGGATGAGATGGAGCCGGATGAGGTCGCCGACTTGCTGGGTGACATGACCCCAGAGCGAGCGGCGACGCTGCTATCGGGATTGGAGGACCCGGAAGAAGTCAGGCCGTTGATGATCCATACGGACGAAAGCGCCGGTGGCCTCATGACCACCGAGTTCCTGGCGTTGCGGCGACGTATGACCGCTGCAGATGCTATCGAGGCTTTTCGTCAATGGAACCCTGACGCTGAAACTATCTACTACCTTTACGTGGTGGATCAATTTGGGCGCCTGAGCGGTGTGGTGAACTTGCGCCAGCTAATTTTGGCTGACCCGAACATCCTGCTCATGGACCTGATGGAAACAAGGATCATCTCTGTAGGCCCCAACACCGACCAGGAAGAAGCATCGCAATTGCTCCAACGGTATGACCTCCTGGCGCTGCCCGTGGTTGATGATCAAATGAGGCTTCTTGGTGTCATCACCGTGGATGATGTCATGGAGGTGCTGGAGAATGAGGCCACCGAGGACATCCAGCGCTACGGTGGCGCCCAGCCGCTTGAGCGCCCCTATCTCGATACCCCGGCCAGCGTTATCACCCGCAAACGCATCGGCTGGCTGCTGCTCCTGTTTATCACCGCAACGCTCACCGGCTCGGTAATGCGCCTGTTTCAGGCTGAGTTGCAAGCCGTGGTGGCGCTGGCGATTTTCATCCCCTTGCTCATTGGCACTGGCGGCAATGCCGGTTCTCAAACAACGGCTACCATTATCCGTGCTCTCGCTACGCGAGATATCGAACCAAAAGATGCGTTCTGGGTGTGGTGGCACGAAGCGCGCGTGGGCATTCTGTTGGGGATAGGCATGGCCATCGCTGCATACATCCGTGCTATTACCTGGGAACCAAATACTGCTCTGGCGCTCACAGTCTCCATCTCGATCCTGGCGCTTGTCTTCTGGGCCACCAGCGTCGGCGCTATCCTGCCGCTGGCGGCCTCCCGGCTCGGCATCGATCCCGCCCTGGTCTCCGGGCCCTTGATGAGCACCGTGGTGGATGCAACCGGGCTGTTTATTTACTTCTCCATCGCCGGAGTTGTTCTCGGGATTTGATGGTTAAACGGGGACGAGGGCAAGCCTCGCCCCTACCGCACCTCTTCTACTTTATGCCCACCCGCCCTGCCATACTTACACAACGCTACATCTTTCGTTTCTGGATACCGCTGGCCCTTATGTGGTTGATGATGGCGGTGGAGCAACCACTCCTGGCCGGAGTTATCGCCCGGATGGACGATCCAGTCCTGGAGCTTGCCTCATTCGGCATCACTTTCTCGCTGGCGCTCCTCATCGAAGCCCCAATCATTATGTTGCTGACGGCGAGCACTGCCCTGGCAAAAGGCAAGCAATCGTACGGGCAGCTCCTGCGCTTCACCACACTGCTTTCGGGCGTTCTCACTGTCCTGCATCTGGTAATTGCCCTCACGCCGGCCTTTGCCTGGTTGGTCGGAACCGTGATCGGCGCGCCTGAGGCATTGATCGAGCCATCGCGCCAGGCGTTCTTGCTGATGTTTCCGTGGACGGCTGCTGTAGCGTATCGCCGCCTGTGGCAAGGCGTGATGATCCGCTTTGGCAAGACCGACCAGGTCGGATTAACAACAGTCGTGCGGTTGATAGCCACCACTGCTGTCGCCATCACCGGTTTGATCTGGGGATTCCTGCCCGGAGCTGCGCTGGCAGGTCTGGCGCTGAGTGTCGGCACGATTGCCGGCGCTGTCGTCGCCTACATCTGGACCCGACCGATCCTGCGTGGCCCGCTCAGTCAGCTTGAACCGGAGTCCGATCAAATCAGCCTGCGCGCCCTGCTGGATTTTTACGTCCCCCTGGCACTGACCAATATCATCAACTTCATCGGTCGCCCATTGCTCACCTTCGGATTGAGTCGTTCACTTTTTGCGCTGGAATCGCTGGCGCTGTGGCCAGTGCTGCTCTCGCTGGCATTTGTTTTCCGCAGCGTTGGTTTCGCTTACCAGGAAGTGGTTGTCGCCTTGATCGATGACCAGCAATCTTACGCAGCGCTGCGCCGTTTTGCGTTGATATTAGGGGCAGTGGCAAGCACTTTGATGATTCTGCTGGCCGTCACGCCGCTCAACGATCTCTGGTACGGTCGCATCTCGGGCCTGCAACCCGACCTGGTGGCGCTCTCCCAGATACCAACCCTGCTCATTGCCATGACCCCGATTATCGCCGTGATTGTGGCCTTGCAGCGAGGCGTTCTGGTGCACGTCCGCCGCACCAAAGCCATCACCGTGGCCGTCGCCCTCAACGTGACCGTGCTCATCGGCGCCATGTGGATCGGTATGGAATTCTTGCCTTTGGCCGGCGTCACCATCGCTGCCGGGGCCTACATGCTTTCCTTCCTCACCGAAACCGGATTCCTGGCAACGCAAGTATCCGGCGCAAGGCAAAGGCTGGTGATTAAAGATCAAAGATTGAGTCAGGCGGCATAAGCCCAGCAGGATTTCATGTGGAAAACACTGATTCAACTTGATTCGTGAAACGTAAAACGTGAAACCTGCTCAAGCAAGACATCATCACGTTTCACGCTTCACGATCTGGAATCACCGGATACTTTTCATACGCAAGCAGTTCTTCAATCATCAATCATTGATCTGCAGTTTTCCTAAACCATGCCCAAGCAACCCCCTCCCGTCGTCTCCATTGTCGCCAAATCCGGCTCTGGAAAGACCACATTTATCGAAAAACTATTGCCCGAACTCAAAGCCCGGGGCTTGAGCGTGGGTGTGATCAAACACCACGGGCACACCACGCTGTTTGATATGCCCGGCAAGGACACCTACCGGCATTTCCAGGCCGGAGCCGATGTGGTGGTCGGCGCTTCGGCAGCGCAGGTGGCGGTATTTCGTCGCCAGGATGGCGCTGCCGATCTGGACAGCGTCATCGCCGAACACTTTGCCGGTCTCGACCTGGTTCTGACCGAGGGCTTCAAGCGTGGCCCCTACCCCAAAATCGAAGTGCATCGCGCCGCCCGCAGTGCCGAAATCCTGTGCGAGCCGCACGAGTTGCTCGCCATCGTCACGGACGAACCACTGGCCGTGGACGCGCCGCAGTTCGGGTTGGAAGACGCCGGTGGGGTGGCCGATCTGCTCATCATCTGGCTAGGACAACAAACATGACCTCAAACCGCTATCTTATCCTCTACAAACCCTACGACGTCCTCACCCAGTTCACCGACGAGGAAGGGCGGACAACGCTGGCGGATTATGTGTCCGTGCCGGACGTTTACGCCGCCGGTCGGCTGGACCGAGACAGTGAGGGCCTGCTGCTGCTCACCGATGACGGGCGATTGGCCCATCGCGTGACCGATCCGCAGTGGAAATTGCCCAAAACCTATCTGGTGCAGGTGGAATGCGTGGACGGCAAGCCCGATCTGTCAGCACTGCTGGAACTGCGGCGAGGCGTGATGGTCAAGGGCCAGCGCACTGACCCGGCCCGGGCGGAACTGCTGTCCGAGCCCCCCGATCTGCCTCCCCGCGCTGTGCGCGACTACCATCCCACGGCCTGGCTGCGCATCACCCTGCGCCAGGGCCGCAAACGCCAGGTGCGCCGCATGACCGCCGCCGTCGGCTTTCCCACTTTGCGACTGGTGCGCGTGGCAATCGGGCCGCTGGAATTGGGAGACCTGCAACCGGGCGAGTGGCGTGATCTGACCGAAACAGAGCGGGGGGGGTTGTTCCAGGCGGTGGGGTTACGGTAAATGATCTTACTAGACAAACCCTTCGTTTCTAATTTTGTGATCGAAACCATCCGTGACAACGAATTGCCCGTTGTGAGGACGGGCATGGCCGAGGCCTGCGGATTTGGCGCTGAACCCTACCTGCTGGATGAGGAAACCGCCATCAACTGGCCGCATCAACCGATGAACTCATGATCTACACCACGTCCGAGAATGCGATCGGCTGGATCGCTCAGAATCTGGCGTTTACGGGCTTGCCGGACAAGATCGACCAGTTCAAGAACAAGGCGAAGTTCCGCACCCTGGTCGCATCCTTGCATCCCGATTTCTACTTCAAGGAGGTGCGACTGGATGAATTGGAGGCATTGTCGATTGACGACATCCTCATGCCGTTCGTGATCAAGCCTGCGGTTGGTTTCTTCAGCATGGGCGTGTACATCGTTTCCGATGCCAATGGTTGGGAACAAACCAAACGGTCGATTCATGCAGAAATGCGGGCGGTGAAAGACCTGTACCCGCCCGAGGTCATGGACTCGACCACCTTCATCATCGAACAGTACATCGCCGGGGACGAATACGCCATCGATGCCTATTTCGACGCCAACGGCGAGCCGGTTATCATGAATATCCTCAAGCACGTCTTCTCCTCCAGTGACGACGTCAGCGACCGGGTCTATCTGTCATCGAAGGAAATCATCGAAAACAACGTCGAGCCGTTCACCGCATACCTGCAAACGGTCGGAGAGCTGACTCAGATTCGGAACTTCCCGGTCCATGTCGAGCTGAGGCGTGATAGCGCTGGACGCATGTTGCCCATCGAGATCAACCCCATGCGCTTTGGCGGCTGGTGCACCACCGCCGACATGACCGCTTTCGCCTATGGTTTTAATCCCTATCTCTATTATTTTTCCCAGCAGCGCCCCAACTGGGACGAAATCCTGAAGGACAAAGCCGGGAAATTGTACAGCGTCATCGTCCTCGACAACGCCACCGGCGTGGCCGGAAACAAGATCACTGCCTTTGATTACGACCTTGTTCTTTCACGATTTGAGCGGCCACTTGATTTGAGAAAGATCGATCATCGGGAATATCCAGTCTTTGGCTTCATTTTTGCGGAAACACGGGAAGAAAATTTTGCTGAGATCGAGGCGATCCTCAAATCGGACTTGACAGAGTTCATCACAGTGGAAACATGACGGGGCCAAAATCATATTCCAGACTTGAAGGCGTGTCTGCAACCCTGGATATTCTGGCCGACAATATCTGCAGAGTGAATCAGACCATTCCTCTGTAATTCCAATGAGGTGATTGCCATGACCATTGAGATTGTCCGCAAACAATTGCACCAACAAATCGAAAATGCACCCGATGATGTCGTGCAACAGATCGCTGACTTTGCCCTGTTTGTGATGACAAGGCGAAAAGCGCAATATGGGGATTGGGATGACAACCAATGGCAGGACTTCACACTGGAACAATTCTTCCGAGAAAGCGATGAAGTCGAATACTCTTTAGACGATGCTCAAGAGATTTACCATCCATGAACGCTGGCGATATCGTACTCATCCGTTTTCCTCAAACCGATCTGCAAATGGGGAAATTACGACCCGCTCTGGTTTTACTGTTGCCCCCGGTCACCATGCAGATCTACTTCTCGCCTTAATCACTTCACGCACTTATCAGGCTATCCCAAATATTGACGTAATCATCGAGCAATCTGGTGCCAACTTCGCAGCGACTGGCCTCAAAACAAGCTCTGTCGTCCGGTTGACGAGGTTAGCAAGTGTTGATCCCTCCGTTGTCAATGCACGGCTAGGTAGCATCTCGGCTGATCGCCTGCAACTAATCCGGAATCGTTTGGTTGATTGGTTGCAGCCAAGTTAAGCAGATCCCAGCGCGAAGCGCTGTACACCAGCCAGCGGACAAAATCCTCGCTTTCGATTATTTGGAGGCCTTCATGCGCCGCCGCGTATCCAGCACGACCCGTGTAAAATTCGTGGCGTGCTCGACCGGGCTGATGTGGCTGCTCTCGTCGCCGTAGATGGTGCGGATGGGGACCCAGTCCAACTTGTAGCCCTGCTGCACGCAGGTGACGATCATTTCCACTTCAAATTCGAAGCCTTGTTCGGCGCTGGCGAGCGTTGCCTTCATCATGCGGCGGCTGAGCAGGCGGTAGCCGGATTGGTTGTCGGGCGCATCCTGCCCCAGCGCCCACGAAAACATCTTGCGCCCCAGCGAGTTGGATAGCCGCCGGATGCCCGGAATCTGACTGAAATCCCGGGCGCCAATCAGCAGGTCGGGTTCAGTGTCGGCGTACCGGGCCAGAAAGAGCGGGATTTCGTCGGGATCGTGCTGACCATCGGCGTCAAGGGTTATCACAGCATCGTAATCTCGTTCGAGCGCCCAACTGAATCCTGAGCGCAGGGCTGTACCCTTGCCCTGGTTCGGAACCTGCCGCAGTACCATCGCCCCTGCCGCTTCGGCCACGTCTGCGGTGTCATCCTGAGCCGTCATCCACGACCAGCACCGGCAAATGCGCCAGCGCACCACCGATAACCGGCACGATACGTTTGGCTTCGTTGTAGGCGGGGATCAGGGCCAGGATGTTTGGCTGGTTCACAGGATTTGCGCTCCGAATCAGTTGAGTATTGAGTCGTTTGCGGGACGTGAGATTCCTCACTGCGTTCGGAATGACATAATGAGGTTTATTCTTGACACCAATCCTCAGCAAGATCGCGCCAATTTGGATTCATTGTTTCGATTAATTTTATCTTTTTCGACCTTCTCCAGGACTTAATCTGTTTTTCCCTGGAAATTGCTTCGTGAACTTCATTGGTGAGTTCATAATAGACGAGACGAGTGATATTGTACCTACTCGTGAACCCGGGCAGCAATTTGTGCTTATGCTCGTAGACTCTTCGTTCAAGGTCGTTGGTGATGCCTGTGTACAAGGTGCGAGAGATGCTGGACATGATGTAAATGTAGTAGTTTTTCATCAAATTTCTGCCCCTCACATGTCATTCCGAGCGTCGACCGGAGGTCGTAAGTCGAGGAATCTCACCTTCCGTTAGCTATAAGGTTCTGCCCTCAGTCCAACGGCAGCGCTGTCGTCGATTTGACTTCGCTGAGGACTAGATTGGTGTAAACCCTGGCCACACCCGGCGCTGGCGTCAGTTTTCGCACCAAAAACCGCTCCAGGTCCTTGCGATTGCGCGCCACCACCTTGAGCAGATAATCGAAATCACCCGTGACAAAATGGCATTCCATCACTTCCGGCATTTCCAGCACTGCCGCCCGGAATTGCTCGACGTGCTCGATCTGGTGTTGCGTCAGACTGACCCGTACAAAACAGAGCATGTCGTATCCAGCCTGTTCCCGATCCACCAAGGCTACATAGCTGTCGATATAGCCCCGCTCTTCCAGGCGTCGCAAACGAGCATGTGTCGCCGGTTGCGACAGGTTAATCTGCCGCGCCAAATCAGCGTTGCTGATGCGGCCATCCTTTTGCAGGATAGACAGGATGGTCTTGTCCAGTTCGTCGAGGGGTTGGTTCTTGGTGGTGTCGGGCATGGGGAGTGCAGATATGGGGTATTAGGTCGTATTGACATTGGGATTATGTCATTCTGAGTGACCGGAGGGAACGAAGAATCTCCACCAAGACGATTGCTTTTGTTTCCGAACTTGGAGATTCCTCGTCGTTTCTCTCCTCGGAATGACACAAAAAGGAAATGTCAACAGAGCCTAGATATTGGGTATTGGCGTCAGCGCTATTTGTATCATACTCAATATCCAATCACCAATACCCAATATCCTTAAAGCCGTGCAAATTGGGCCTGGAAGAAGCGCAGGTATGCCGGCTCGTAAACCATTTCCAGGCCTTTGGTGATCTCCCGGTTATCGTACACCGCCTTGACGGACTCGGCGGTGACATCCATGTGCGCCTGGGTGTAAACCCGGCGGGGGATGGTGAGCCGCACCAGTTCCAGGGCGGGATAGCGATGATCGCCGGTCTCAGGGTCGCGTCCGGCGCTGACAACACCCCGTTCCATGGCACGGATGCCGGAGTCGAGATAAAGCTCGGCAGCCAGCGTCTGGGCCGGGAATTGGTCTTGCGGGATGTGCGGATAGAAGCGTTTCGCATCCAGGAAGATGGCGTGACCGCCCACCGGGCACACGATGGGAATGCCCCAATCGATGAGCAGTTCGCCCAGATAGCGCACCTGACCGATACGGGAAGCGATGTGATCATCCTGCAGCGACTCCTCGATGCCGATGGCCAGCGCTTCCATGTCGCGGCCAGCCATGCCGCCGTAGGTGTGCAGCCCCTCGTACACCACGACCATGTTGCGGGCCTTGTCGAAAACTTCGTGGTCGTTCACCGCCAGCCAGCCACCGATATTGACCAGACTGTCTTTCTTGGCGCTCATCCAGGCGCCATCGGTGTAGTCGCAAAATTCCTTGAGTATGTCAGCGATCAGCGTGTCAGCGTAACCTTGTTCGCGTTCCTGGATGAAAAAGGCGTTTTCGGCCATGCGCGTGGCATCGAGATAGATACGGATGCCGTAGCGATCGCACAGCTCTCGCAGCGCCTTGACGTTGGCCATGCTGACCGGCTGGCCTCCGGCCATGTTCACCGTCCCGGCCAGACTCACGTACGGGATCTTGTCCGCTCCCACTTTGTCGATCAGCGCCTGTAGTTTGTCCAGATCGACATTGCCCTTGAACGGGTGTTCGCTGGTGGGATCGTGCGCTTCATCGATGATCACGTCCACAAACGTGCCGCCCGCCAATTCCTGATGCAGGCGGGTGGTGGTGAAGTACATGTTGCCGGGAATGTAATCTCCGGGCTTGATCACGCGCCTGGCTGATGAGATGCTCGGCCCCGCGACCCTGGTGGGTGGGAACGATGTACTTGTAGCCATAATAGGTCTGGACGGCCTCTTCCAGATGGTAGAAATTGCGACTGCCGGCATAGGCTTCGTCGCCCAGCATCAGGCCCGCCCACTGGCGGTCGCTCATGGCGCTGGTGCCGCTATCGGTCAGCAGGTCGATGTAGACATCCTCCGAGCGCAGGAGGAAGGTGTTGTAACCCGCCTCAGTCATCGCCCGTTGCCGGTGTTCGGCGGACTGGTCATGCGGATTGGCTCCACCATTTTTATCTTCCACGGTTCTGCCCAGGAACGCCGTCCGAACTGCTGGCCCATCGTCTTTGGGAACATGTTTTTCTGCTTCATTGCAAAACACCTCGTGATGTAAGTTTTGGAGATTAAGGATTTCAAGTAATCTCTAAAAATCTTAGCACGCAGAACTGAATTGGTCAATGATAATTTTGTAAATATTGAAAAATAACGAAGATTATAATAAAAATTGTGATATTAAATTTATTTTCTTCTGTTAACCGATGATTGGTAGGGTTGGCGTTGATCCAGATTGGTGCGTAAAACGTGAAACGTAAAAAACCACCCGGCAAGGCCACATCACGTCTTCACGCATCACGTTTCACGTCTTCACGACATCGAAACCACCGACATCCTATCGAAAGCCCCACCCTACCCACTACCCAATACCCAATACCCACCATCGAGTTCTATCTCGACCGCCGTCAACGCCCTCCCAACCAGTCCAAACTCCCGTTTCCGTCAGCTATGTTTGGCGATCATCCGCTCCAGGGCATCCAGACCCAACTCCAGCTTTGCCATCTCCGGGCCGAAACTGATGCGACTGTAATTGCCGTAACGGCCAAAGGCGCGCCGCTGCTCCGGGTTCACATCGAAAAAGATGCCGGGCACCGTGATGACGTTTTCCTTGAGGCCCTCCTTGAAGAAGGCGAGGCCATCGTTCAGGGGCTCAGGTAATTTTGCGAGATTGGCCCAAACGTAAAATGTGCCCGCCGGTTCCGCTTCGACAGTGATGCCCATCGCCCGCAATCGCGCCAGTGTGTAATCCCGCTTTTTGCCGAACGTTTCCTGAATCGCCTGCGTTTCCTGATACACCATTTCCGGTTCGAGCAGGTCCAGCACCTGGTTCTGGAAGGGATGATTCGGCCCGCCATCCAGGAAAGACCCGGCGCTGGCGATGGTCCCGATTACTTCCTTAGGCCCCAGCGTCCAGCTAATGCGCCAGCCGGGATAACGCCAGTTCTTGGTCAGACCATCGATGATGATGACCGGATCTTTGTTCACATCCTCGACATAGGCCGCAGCAGAAACCATGGTCGGGGGATGCGCGTTGGCCGGGCCGGTGTAGATGTAATGGGAATAGAACTCATCCAGAATCAGCGAGCACTTGAAATCCCGCGCCATCTGCACCCAACGCCGTAGGCGTTCGCCCTCGAACAACTGCCCGGTGGGATTGCAGGGATTGCTGACCAGCAGCGCCTTCAGGCCCCGCCCCAGGATCTCTCGTTTGAGCATGGCCAGCGGCGCGATGTAGCCCTCATCGGGGTCCAGCAGGATCGGGATCGGAATAAAGGCCTTGAACACACTCAGCAGTTCTTCGTAAGCCGTGTAGTCGGGCAAAAAATGGCCCATGTTGATGTTGCCCAGCGCCGCCGCCAACCGGGTCAGCGCCACCCGCCCGCCACCGGCGATGCTCACATTTTCGTAGGTGTACTGCGATTCGAATGTCCCTGCCGATAGATCGTGTTGTACAGATCAGCCACTTTCTGCTTCAACGCCATATCCCCGGTGATGGGACTGTATTCCTGCGCCTGTGGATCGATAGTGATCTGACTGATACGAGGCGGGGCGCCGGGGATATCGCCCGTTTCGGGCATGCCCTGCCCCAAATTGGCCCACGTGGGATCACTGTAATCGAAACCTTGTTGGCGCGCCCGGTGCATGACGTAAATCACGCCGGTGCGAGGCACTCTGCGAAAGCCTGGTATGGTTGAATCTGTCATGTGAGCATCCTTTACAAATCTTATCGGTGACTATTCAGGTGGAATCGCACTTTGCACGTCATGTCGAACGGATGTGAGACATCCCCTCCACTTTTGGGATGCTCCCTGACAGCAGGGGGATTTCTCCTCCCGTTGGTCGTCGAAGCAACTGTCTGAAAGAGTATGAACTTGAAATTGAAAAAAGAGCAATTTCGACCAGTCAGCCCAGCGGCCATTTTAGGCGGCTCTAGCGTCTGCCTCAAGGGCTTCGCAAGTCGAAAAAGCAGCGACCCTTGACCCAGACGCTATGCTGCCAGTGCCTCCGGTATGGCTGACATGGTCTGAATCTGCCAAGGTTCTCCATCTCGCACCATAGCATTAAGGATTACGAGTAATTTACGCATGCAGGCCGTCAAGGCTACTTTCTTCTCCTTGCCTCGTTCCAAGAGGCGTTGATAAAAGGCTTGAATGACAGGATTGGTACGGGTGGCAACCAAGGCCGCCATGTAAAGCACACGCCGCACCGAAGCTCGTCCTCCAAAGATCCGTCGCTTCCCACGTCTGGGCCCACTATCGTGATTGAAGGGCGCCAGACCGACCAGAGCTGCAATCTGTTGACGATTCACCTGACCTAGTTCCGGCAACTCCGCCACCAGCGTGAAAGCTGTGACTGCACCCACACCGTTCACACTGCGCAGTAAGCGCACTTGTTCCCGCCACCTCTCGTTCTCCTGGATAAGTTGCGCTGATCTCCTCTTCTAGGGACTTGATCTTCTTCTTGCAACCACTCAATATGCGATTCCAACCCTGCTTTCGCTGCTGGATGCGTGGTGCTGCGCCGATTCTTCTCCATCGTCAACATCTTCACCAACTGCCGACGTCGAGAGACCAAGCCCTGACCAACTCACGCTCATCTTCATCCTTCAGCGTCCTCACTTCCGGCCGTACCGCCTCTGCAAACCGGGCGATCATCAATGCGTCAATGGCATCTGTCTTGGCGTACTGTCCCGTCGCACGGGCAAACTGTCGCACTCGCGTCGGATTCACCACCACGGCCGGCAGCTGCGCTACACGCCAGCTCTGCAGCCAACTGCCATTTCCATGCCACCACTCGCTTCCATGACGACCAAACTCACTTCCTCTCCGCACCAATTCCTTCACCAACGTCCCGCTATCCCCTGCTGCATCGTTCCGCACTCGTATCACTTCTTCCTCACCCCAACAGGCCATGTCCAGCCACGCTTTACTGACATCAATACCGACATAGACCGATTCATGCATTGCTTCTCATTGCCGACCTCCTGTAAAATGTGCTTGCCCGCACTAGCAACATACGGACTCTCACGTCCACTCAACTGTTCGGGCTTTTTAGGATACTGGACACGGCGATCTGAGCTCCGAGACGGTCTCTATGACCAAATGACAATCGATCTGCCGTGTCCTTTCCTCTTATTATGCACATTTCTCAGATACTAATGACGGCAACCTGAATAGTCACTCTTATCGACTGAGCAAAGTCAGATTATGGGCCACCGATGGCGATGCTGTCAAGGATTTGACACGCATTCATCACAGGCTATAATTGAGACATTATATCATTTAAGAAGTCTCCAAGGTGACAGTCACTTCTGACGATTCGACTAGGATCGCCGCCGCTGAAGAAACACTGTCAGAGCAAAAGTGACTGTCACCTCAACTACCCCAAAAAGGAACAACCGAATCGATGCTTCATCAAACACACATCGACAAAACCGAGCATAGAATCTTTTGGATTGCATTCATCCTGGCAGCTTTGGTTATCTCGTTTGCTACTCATTGTTGGATGCACATCATCCCAGAGCCAGCCTGCACCTCCTCCAGATGAGCCGAACAGCATGAAGAGGATCACGACGACGAACACGAGCATGACGCCAGTGGTGACATCCTGGCACTGCCGGCGGTGAGATGCCGTCGACCTGGGCGGTGAACCGTTGAAAGTCGTCGCCACCACCAGCATCATCGGCGATGTCGTTTCGCAGGTTGGCGGCGATGCCATCACACTGACCACGCTCATGGACGCGGGCCAGAATCCGCACAGTTACGAACCGGCGGCAAAAGACCTGACTGCCGTAGCCCAGGCTGACATCATCTTCGTCAATGGCTGGAATCTGGAAGAGGCCCTGATCGACAATCTGGAAGCTATCGGAGAAAATGCGATCCTTGTGCCGGTTTCCGCCGAAATCGAACCCATGTCATTCGGCAGCACGATGCACACGGCCGGGGATGGACGACGAGCATAGCGGCCCCGACCCGCATGCCTGGTTCAGCATTCACAATGTCGAGCAGTGGGACGAGAATATCGAGGTTACGCTTGCCGCCGCCGATCCGGACAACGCCAGGACCTATGAGGCCAATGCCAACGCCTATCTGGCTAAAATTGCAGGCGCTTGATGCCGATGTAAAGGACGCAACTCGCCGAAATCCCTGCCGAAAAACGCACACTTGTCACCAATCACAGCGCCCTTGGCTATCTCGCCCACGACTACGATTTCGAGGTTCTGGGGACGGTGATACCGGGCGCGAGCACGCTATCCGAGCCTTCGGCCAGCGATCTGGTCGCAGTTGATTGGTGCAATGAATGATCGAGGCGTCTGCACCATTTTCACCGAGACCACGGTCAGCGACTCCCTGGCGCAGACCGTCGCTGCCGAATTGAGTGGCTGTGACAGCGTGAAGGTGCTTGCCTCTTTACACCGGCGCGCTCGGTCCGACCGGCAGTGGCGCCGACAGCTACATCGACATGTTCCGAGCCAATGTCGACACGATTCTGGAGGGGCTCAGGTAGATGGACTGGCTACTCGATCCCCTGCAATTCAATTTCATCGTCCGGGCGCTGGTCGCTGCTGTCATCGTCGGCATTGTCTGCTCGGTGCTGGGCACTTACGTGGTGCTGCGCGGCATGGCCTTCTTCGGCGACGCCCTGGCGCACACGATCCTGCCCGGCGTTGTCATCGCCTTCCTGCTGGGATGGCCTTTGGCCATTGGCGCGCTGATCACCGGCATCCTCACAGCCCTGGGCATCGGGGCGCTGACGGAACGAGGTGCGTTCAAAGAGGATACAGCCATCGGCGTCGTTTTTGCCGGTATGTTTGCGTTGGGGATTGCCCTTTTGTCGCTATCCGGCAACTACACCATCGATCTCGCTCATTTCCTGTTCGGCAACCTGCTTGGCGTTTCGCAGACCGATTTGTTGGTGACGGCAGGATTGGGAGCCATTGTCCTCCTGACCGTTTTCCTTTTCTACAAAGAATTCCTGCTGATCTCATTCGACCCGTCACTGGCCACGACCCTGCGTCTGCCCACGCCCTTTTTCCGCTATCTGCTGCTGGTGCTGATCGCCATCACCATTGTCACCTCCTTGCAGGTGGTGGGCATCGCCCTGATGCTGGCGATGTTCGTCACACCGGCGGCCACCGCGTCTTTGCTCACGCGTCGCTTGCCCACGATGATGGCCGTGGCGGCTTGCATCGGCGCTTTTTCCGGCGTGGTGGGCGTTTACGCCTCCTTCCACCTGAATGTGGCATCCGGCGCGGCAGTTGTCCTCGTCGCCACCATGATTTTCATCCTGGTCTTCCTGTTTGCGCCTGGCCGCGGGCTTGTCTGGCGGCGGGCATGAGAGGATGATGGTATGCTGAATGAAGTTGATGCCTTTGCCAATGCCATCACCGAGAACGGATATCGTCTGACGGCGGCGCGCAAGGCGGTCATCGAAACGCTGGTGGCCTGTGGCGGGCACATCAGCGCCGACGATCTGGCAGCACAGGTGCGTGCGGAAGCGCCGCAGGTTGGCCGGATGACGGTGTTTCGCACCTTGGAGCTTTTAGGCAGATTGGGGATGATACAACCGGTCTATCAGGGCACAGGCGCAGCGCACTATGTCCTCATGCACAAGGGCAGCCACCATCACCTGATCTGCACTCGTTGCCATCGCATCATCGATTTTGATGAATGCCGGGAGGGCGAGTTGGCACAATGGTTGGGCCAGCAATTCAACTTCCAGGTGCAAAGCCACATGCTTGAGGTGTACGGGGTTTGCGCAGATTGCAGATAATGCAAGCGGTGGATGCGTTTCAGTTTTTCGGAAGACCTCCGAGAGGTGGGAGTTGGAACCTTAGTAAACTGAAGACCATTGTCCCACCTCCCGGAGGTCACGCAATCCACCCGAAATTATGACACACGCTCCAAGTGTTCATCGTGATTGGTATTCTGTGAAGTTAGTTGTATGATCGGGAATGATTTTCATCGGTCAAATATCCATCCACGACTCCTTGCCACGTGCATTCGACACCCATGATACTTGATTTCCTGCTGGACAACATTCCCTTTCAACCTGATTTACCTGAATTACTAACCACGCTGCACGCCCGGCCGAATAGCCGTCACCAGGCTCATATCGAACGTCTGGCTGCGGAGGCTGTGGCCGTCGCCAAGCCCAAGGTGCTCTACAAAGTGGCGGCCATTGACGACAAAGGGGCGGATTACGCAGTCGTCGGTGGCATCACTTTCCGCAGCCGAGTGCTGAGGGTCAACCTGGAGCAGGCCTATCGCGTGTTTCCAGCCGTGGCGACCTGCGGCGTCGAGCTGGACGAGTGGGTTACGTCAAAGGATGACATGCTGGATCACTACTATGCCGATGCCATTGCCGGTCTGGCCCTGTACGCCGCCACGCAAGCCCTGTCCGACCATATCGCAGAGAACTTCCGCCCTGAGGGTCTCTCGTTCATGAACCCTGGCTCGCTCGAAGACTGGCCGATTACCGAGCAGACATCCCTGTTTTCGCTCCTCGGTGATCCGCAATCAGCGATTGGCGTGTCGTTGATGTCCAGTATGTTGATGACCCCCACCAAGAGCGTATCCGGCATCTGGTTCCCTCTGGCAGAGAGCTTTCAGAGTTGCCAGCTCTGTCCCATGCCCAACTGCCCCGGTCGGCGTGCGCCTTATGATCCCGAATTGGGTGAACGTAAATATGGCATCGCCTAAATCTTCAGGAACCTCCGGCTGGAAGACATCAGAGCCAATGAACTTCACCTTTGGCCTGGAACACGAAGTCGCCTTTCGCAATGCGCAGGGCGACTTTGCCGATTTTAGCAACACCAGCTTCGCTGATTTCGACCAGATCATCCAGCAGTTGCCAATTTTCGACACCGATTATCCGCAGCTGCGCGTCGGCGATGGCGGCATCAAAGTCAAACGTTGGTACATCGAGGGTTACGAACGCTTTTTGGACAGCGAGGATGTCGTCGATTGCCTGCCCAAGGGCATCGAAATCCGCACGACCCTGCACCCCACCATCCAGGGAGCCATCGGGGAACTGACTGAAAGCTACGAAATGCTGTGCGCTGTGGCGGCATCCTACGGATTTTCACCACTTTGCATCAGCTTCAATCCCTACCACACGGCCTTCAAACCCGACCCGCCGCTGAACGAGTACGAACGCAACCGCCGCCTGGCCTCACCCGAAATGCAGACCGCCGAAATCGTTATGCTCACCTACGGCCCCGACCTGAGCTTTTCCTGCACCGCTTTCGACGCCGACCACAACATCGATATTGGCCGTAAGTTAACTTACTACAGCCCCATCATGTTGCCCTTCAGCTTCAGTTCGCCCTTTTACGGCGGCAAGGTGTGGGATGGCCTTTCGGTGCGCACCTACTATCGCACCGGCCCCCGCCCCGCCTGCATGGTCTTCCTCGACGAGCCGAACAAAATGATCGACAGCGTCCCCTCGCTCACCCAGGAGGCGCGGGTTCCCGCCGAGACTGGCCGCATCGAATTCAAGGCTTTCGATAGCTGCTGCGATTTCGATCTGTACGCCGCTCTGCTTGCCCTGTTCAAAGGCCTGGCCCTGGATGGCACCCTGTTCGGTCGCGCCACCATCCCTGACACCGCCCTGCACCAACATGTTGCCAGAGTCGGGTTCAAGGATGACGCCATCTGGCAGCAGGCAGGTCGGGTGCTGACCGCTGCCCGTACAGCGCTCGGCGCTGACCCGGATGCCGAATTGCTGGCCCCGCTGGAACAGATATTGGCCACACGAGAAACACAGGCGGATCTTATGGTGCGGATGCCAGCGTACAGCGACATTCATGTCGCAGCTTAAAAGAAGGGCTTCGCCCTTTGGCGACATAAATGTCATGATACAAACGATACAATGATCCTCTCCCACTACCAAACCCACCAGTTGCTGCAAGCCCGGTCTTCCGGTGCTGACTCGATCATGATTTCGCCCGACCTGGGGTTGAGTCGAGATCGAGGTTGGCATTGCTGAAGATGGTGTGCGATTTACGGCGGTGCAGGGCGACATGAATGTCGCGGTACGGTTGTCCTGGGAAGATGTCGAGCACATTGAAAAAAATCCGGTCGGTTGTTTCACGGTCACAGACGAGGGCATCGACAAGGTGCAGGCGTTTTCGGAGGAATTCAATCGCCTGTACAGCCTGATGCCGACCACGGGCGCGCCGACGATGCTGATTTCGGGCATCCCCATGCACCGCATCAAGGACACGGACCCCTGGCGGGATACAAAAGAAAAAATCCGGGCGGCAGCACCCAAAGGTCGGGTGTTGGACACGAGCACGGGCCTGGGCTACACCGCCATCCTCGCCGCGCAGCGCGCCGAGCATGTCATCACCATCGAACTGGACCCGACCGTGCTCGACATCTGCCGCCAGAATCCCTGGTCCCGGCCCCTGTTCGACAACCCGGCCATCGAGCAGCGCATCGGCGACAGCGCTGACCTTTTGCCCGATTTCGCCGCTGCCAGCTTTGACCGCATCATCCACGACCCGCCCATGTTCAGCCTGGCGGGGCATCTGTACGCCGCCGACTACTACCGCCAGCTTGCCCGCATCCTCAAACCGGGCGGGCGGCTCTTCCACTACATCGGCAACCCCAACCTCAGGTCGGGCCAGACCATCACCCGCGGGGCGTCCGAGCGCTTGCTCCAGGCCGGGTTCAAGCGCGTGGTGCGGAAACCAGAGGCGTTTGGAGTGGTAGCGTTTCGGTAGACTAGACGGTTTCAGTTAGTTATGATACTATGACCATAGTCGTGACCATAGTCAGGAGTAAAATTGAAATATGCAAACTATCTCCAAAAGCAAACTAAAACCCAACATGCTTCGCATCTTCCGCGAAATCGAAAAGAGTGGCGAGGGCATCATCGTCACGGATCGGGGACGTCCTACACTGAAAATCGAGCCGATCAAAGAGAAACTGAGTGTTGAGGAAGTTTTTGCCGACATTCAGGGCAAAGTGATCTTTTACGAAGACCCCAACACACCGACGATCGATGAGTGGGAAGAGGTCTAAATGATCGTTCTCGACACCTCTGCCCTGCTCTATTGGACTGGCGCGCCAGATCAACTATCCCCAAAAGCAAAACAACAAATCGATGATGCCGAGCACATCATTGTCAGTTCAATCTCCATATGGGAAATTGGTCTGAAAACAGCGAAAGGGAAACTAGCTCTTACGATAGGTCTGGACGAATACGTTGCCAGGCTATTGAAATCCGATAGAATTGATATCGTTTCAGTTGATTTGGATACCTGGTTGGCTAATCTTGCCCTGGATTGGGAACACCGAGACCCTGCGGACAGGACCATCGTCGCTACGGCCCAACTACTTGACTGTGAACTGATCACCTCCGATGAACGGATGCTGGATTTTTATTCCAATGCGGTTTGGTAAACCGTCAATATCCCCTAACCCAGTTCATGCGGGCAGCCCGGTTGTCGCTTCTCCACATTTTTGCTATGCTTGAGTCTCCGGCGTTGTATCCTCGTTCGAATGTCATCAAGAAATTGGCCCATGATTTTGGTCAATTATCTACCAAAGTTGAAGAATATTTGCCTGACAGGTCAATTATTCACAAAAATTTGTGGATAAAAAAATGTTAGCGTAGGTTTTGTGCAACCAGAACCAGATTCTCGAAAAATTGCGAAAAATGAATGCTCGACTTGGTTTGCCTTTTCACGCCACAGAGCCAAATGCTATCTAATATGGCTCTGTGGCAAGCCAAATCGGTTATTATGTTAACAATGTTGCGTCGCAATCGATAAAAAATGCCTCGAATCCGCAAAACCTGCACAGAATTCCGGTCGGTAGATTAAATTCTCACTGAACGCTGAAGGATTTGAGCAGAAATTTGGATTGAGCCATTCATCTTCGACAATTGTGGAGTGTATTTGCCTCGAGTTGTTCAAGAGCGGTTTTTATTTTTGACGATTTTTTAGGATTTTGCCGCCAGTTGCACAAAAGTTACGTTAGGCATTTTCATATTGTTAGAATTAGAAATTAAAAGGATAAACAATGCAAATCAACAAAGTTAGTCAAACAATTCAATTACTTGACGGACGAACACTTGGTTACGCGGAATATGGTTCAGCAGATGGTACGCCTGTGCTTTATTTTACAGGTGGAAATAGTTCTCGTTTTGAAGGTGAATGGTTTGAAAGTGCAGCAAGAAAGAAGAATATTCGACTCATTGTTCCTGATCGTCCAGGATTTGGTTTGTCAACCTTTCAGCCTAACCGCCAACTTCTTGATTGGTCAAACGATGTAACCGAATTAGCAAATGCTCTATCAATTGATTCCTTCTCAATATTTGGACTGTCAGGTGGAGGACCGCATGTACTGGCAACTCTATACAATATTCCAGAAAAGATTAAGAAGGTTGCCATTGTTAGCGGCACTGCACCACCAGAGATGTCGGATAAACTCAATGGCATGTGGCCACCAGTGAAAATTATTTTCCTAACAGCAAAAATTATGCCGATGGCAAATCGTTTCTTATTAAAACAAATGTCGAGTTTTTATAGCAATGAAGAGCAAATGATGAAGCGGATGAAGCAAGCATTACCGCGTCCAGATGTTGAGTTAATTGAAAGAAACCCTGAAGTTATAAAAATATTTGCGGGAGCCACTAAAGAATCTCATCGCAATGGAATTCAAGGTGATGCATGGGAGTGGCATTTATATGTCAACGATTGGGGCTTTAAAATAAGCGACATAAATCATGAAGTAAAATTATGGTACGGTCTTCACGATCAACAAGTGCCAATTGGAATGGGTCGCTACTTTGCAAGTGTTCTACCAAAGGCGAGTTTAATAGAAGTAGAAAATGGCGGACATTTCTCCACCATTAATAACTATATTGAAGATATTTTTGATTACCTGACATAACACGCCTAACAAAGCGTGCACTGGACGCTGGGGATTCTGTCGCATTTTGGAGCATTTTCCTCGCTTCAGGTTTTTCTGCTCCCAAGCAGAGTCCACGCCCACCCCAGCGCCAGTAATGCGAGCCGTTAGGTGGCATAAAATACATAGCTTCAAGAAATGGATGAAAAATGATTGAAAAAAAGAAATGGGTAAAAATCATTTTTGCTGTGTTCCTAATCAGTGGATTTCTGTATGGATGTTCGATACAAAACTCTGAGCAAAATTCGATCATTGATATAGAAATTGAGAATGGTATCAAAGAAATTGTAGTCAATGGCGAACTTCCTTCAGTTCAAATTGCGGTTATCAATCAGAATGAAATTACTTGGTCAAAAACATTGGGTGAGAATTCAGATACCAACTATTTATATATGAATGGCTCAGTTCAAAAGGTAGTTGATGCCACAGCCGTTCTTCAATTGTATGAAAAAGGAATGATTGATCTTGATGCTGATATTAGTGAGTACCTTCCATTTGAGATAAACCATCCTAAATATCCTAACGCCCCAATTACAACTCGAATGTTTCTCTCTCATCGGTCTGGATTAGATTCAGTTCGTGATCAATTTGACTGGGATACAGAATGTCTCTTTGTAAAATATCGACCAAATTGCAATTCGAAAACACAATATATGTCACTGGAAGAATATTTGATTGATTCATTTACATCAAGTGGATCGAATTTCAACCCAAATATGTGGATATATGAGCCAGGGGAAAAATATCATTACTCTGTATCTTCTTATCCAATGCTACGTTATTTGATTGAATATGTGACTGGGAAGCCTTATCCAGAATACATGAGAGACAATATTTTTGAACCTTTGGGTATGCTGGACACAGGGTTCATTTTAGAAGATTTTATTGACCTACACGCCATCCCACACACTCGCATAAATGGAGAAAATATCGAATTACCATTATGGAATGGGAATGGATATATGATGCGGACAACGGCTGAAGATATGGGGAAGTTTATGTTAGCTCATATGAATAGCGGTTTTTACAATCAATTTCAACTCTTGCTGCCAGAGACAATTGAGTTGATGCAAACCAAAGCATCAAAAGGGAAAAGTATTTTCAACCCAAATTCGGAATTGTATGACGCTGGATATGGATTAGGGATCATTCATTATCAAAATGGCTGGATGGGGCATGGTGGATCAACAGTGGGGTATCAAAGTCTATGGCAATTCAATCCAAAGAAGAGATGTGGATATATCATCTTCACCAATGTCAATGGAATATTGGGAGGAAAAGATGATGTCGATTCAGTATGGAATAATGTGGCAGAGATTCGAGATATTCTAATCAAGAAGTTGGATCCACTATCAACAATTCGCACTTTTCGCTGGGAATGGGTATTGATTTGGGCTATGGGTGCTGTTTTGATAAATTTAATTCCTCGTTGGCTACGAAGGAAGAAACAAGAATAGACTGTGTGTGCCACCTAACCCAAGCTGCAGCGGACTTGGTTACGCCAAGGTGGGAAGCGGCGAGAGAATCTAATTTTGGATTGGGTAAAATCAGCATCAGGGGCAAAAACGCCAAGCCGCTGAGCAAACCGTTAGCCAACCCAAAACACCTATAGTCCTCGCTCGTCGAAACCCGTTCGTTGCCCCTGCTTGCCCGTTCAGGCCGAGGCAATGGCCTCCGCCACCAAAGCCCGTGTCAATTCCTTTGGGTCCCATTCCAGGGCTTCGGCGCCGGGCGGGAGGGGACCAACGCAAGCGGGGCAGCCGTGGACGCAGGGACACTGGTTGAGCATCTCGCTGGCGGCTTGCAGCAGCACCAGTTGCAGTTCGTACAAACGCTCGGCCAGACCGATTCCAGCGGGGATGCGGTCGTACAGGAGGATGGTGGGAAGTCCGGTGTGTTCGGGTTGCGGCTCCACATGCGAGCCGAGGTCGCTGGGATCGCACATGAGGTGCAATGGCGCAAGATGACCGAGCAAATAGGCCAGTCCCCCCAATCCTGAGCGCAAACGCACGCCACTTTCGACGCGCTGGTGGCAGGTGCGGCACAGCGTGCGCAAGTTGCTGAGCTGGTTGGCGATTTTGTAGTTCTCGTTGACGCCGGGCAGATAGCCGAAGCTGCGGAAAGGGCGGATGTGATGCACGTCGTGTTGCCGTGTGGGGCGTTCGGGCGCGCCGCACTGGCTGCAACGGAAGCCATCACGTTCACGAACGAGCTGGCGCTGCTCCTGCCAGTTGGGGCCGTAATCGTTGGGATCACTCTGCCACAGGCCACGCGCTCGCAATCGCTCCACCAACGGCTCGTCGAACGCCAGCCAGTAGCCGCTGGTCTGCAACACCGTCTCCGGCAAATCGATTTCTCCATAGCCCAGGGTCTCATGCGTCCAGCGCTTGACCCGCCGATAGCCTGTGGTCTGGCTGCGCACTTCCAGATCGCCATACCCCTTGAGCAGTTCGCCTTGTTGCTCCTGCTGATGCACGGCCAGCACCTCCACCTCGGCGACGCCGGCACTCTCGGTGTAATAATCTACTTCGACAGGCTGCACAAAGGCGTGCCCTTCCTCCCAGTCCAGGCGTTCCACGTAATAAGTCTGGCCTTCGTGCAGATAGATGGCCCCGGTGTGCAGCATCGCTTGGGCGGCTTGTCGTTCCAGTTGGCCGATGGTGGTGGTCGGGCTGACCGCATCTCTGGTCGAGGCCAGGATCACGATGGGGTCCGGATCGGCGGTGCGCAGGCTGATGTCCCCGGCGGGATAGGCTGCATCCATCCAAAAATAACGCTCACCCGCCTGCTGGAGTTCGCCTTGCTCTGCCAGCATCTCCAGCAAATCTTCGGTAAAGGCCACGCCGCCAAACTGCTCTCCGGCCTGGAACGGCAACTCGAAGGCGGCGCAACGCAAATGCTCGGTGAGGATGACCAGATTGTCTGGATTGATCAGGGCGTGCTCGGGGCTAGCGCCCGAAAAAATAGTCGGGATTCTGCACGATGTACTGGTCCAGCGCCCCCGCTCCGGCGATGAGTATCGCCAGCGAAGCTTCCTGCCTGCGCCCGGCCCGACCCGCCTGCTGCCACGAACTGGCGATGGTGCCGGGAAAGCCGGTGATCACCACCGCCTGCAATTCGCCGATGTCGATGCCCAGTTCCAGGGCGTTGGTGGCGACGACCCCTCGCACTGCCCCCGACCGCAGTCCCGCCTCGATCTCACGACGCTCGGCGGGCAGGTAGCCGCCCCGGTAGCCGCGCAGCGCTTCGCGCTGGTCGCCATACAGCCGATTTTCTCGCAGGTAGGTCAGCAGCAGTTCCACCCGCAAGCGAGAGCGGGCGAAAAAGATGGTCTGCACGTCGTCATCCAACAGGCGCTCGCCGATCTTCTGCGCTTCCAGCAGGCTGCTGCGACGCAGGCCCAGTTCGGGATCGATGAGCGGCGGATTGTAGAAAAGGAAATGTTTTTCGCCGGAGGGTGCGCCATTGTCCTCAACCAGCGTCACCGGCGCTTCGATCAGGCGCTGGGCGTGCCGGGCGGGATTGGCGATGGTGGCCGAGGTGAGGATGAAGTTCGGATCAGCACCATAAAAACGGGCGATACGGCGTAATCGACGCAGGACATTGGCCATGTGCGAGCCAAAGACGCCGCGATAAGCGTGGATTTCATCGATCACGACGGTCTGCAATCCCCGGAAAAACTCAGCCCAACTGGTGTGATGCGGCAGGATGCCGGTGTGCAGCATGTCGGGATTGCTGAGCACGATCTGCCCCCGTTCCCGGATGCGCTTGCGATGGCCTTTGAGCGTGTCGCCGTCGTAGGTCGCCACGGTCACGTCCGCTTCCAGTGTTTCGACCAGGGTTCTTAACTCGGCCAGTTGGTCCTGGGCCAGGGCTTTGGTCGGGAACAAGTACAGCGCTCGGGCGTCAGGATCGTCGAGCAGGGCGTGCAGGACCGGCAGGTTGTAGCACAGGGTCTTGCCCGATGCCGTGGGCGTGACCACGACCACGTTCTCGTGCTGCAAGGCGGCCTCGGTTGCCTGCGCCTGATGCGTGTAGGGCAGATGGATGCCGCGGGCGCGCAACGCCAAAGCCAGGCGAGCATCCAATCCGGCAGGCCAACGAGCATAACGCGCGGCCCGGGCCGGCATCTTTTCCCAGATCGTGATGCGCTGCAAAAAGAGCGGATCGAGCTGGAGTTGGTGGAGGAGGTTGTCGAGGGACACGGGAATCGGAGGTTTGTTGGTGGAGCGTAAATAGCGGGAGGTTTTTGCTTGCGAAGCCCACCCGGCGATGAATCACCGGGCTACAAGCGACCTTCGGTCGCCCAACGCCCCATCAATGGGGCTGATACGTGCATATCCGGCCGTGTAGCCCGATTCATCGGGCGCCTTTCTGTAGCCGTGGGATTTATCCCCCGGTGAGCGTGACAAACGAACCCTCATCGTATTTAGGCCGAACTGTATCAGCTAGTGGCGGCGGATATCACAAAATCGCAGGGCAAATTCATTCTAACACTGAGTGCCAAGCCCGACCACCTGCCCATCTCCCTGGGATGCAGGTCCATTTTTGGTGCAAGTTGTTGGTTTGTCTGGCGAGATGCTAAAATATCAACACGTCAACTACCCACGCTCCTGACAACCTGCCCATGCAAGCACAACCTGAACCCTACATCAGCCCACAAGAATATCTTAGCCTGGAGCGCCAGGCCGAGACCAAGAGCGAGTACTGGAACGGGCAGACTTACGCCATGTCCGGCGCGAGCGAAGCGCACAATATCATTGTGTTCAATCTGGCTACTACTTTGGGCCCACAAATAAAAAAACGCCCATGCAAAGCGTATGCCAGCGATATGCGCGTCAAAGTCGATCCCACGGGGCTTTACACCTATCCCGATGTCTCTGTGGTTTGCGGCCAAGCCAAGTTCGATGAGAAACGCAAGGACAACCTGCTCAACCCCACCGTTATCATCGAAGTTCTATCTCCCTCCACCGAAGCCTACGACCGCGGCAAGAAATTCGACCACTACCGCAGGTTGGAATCGTTGCAAGACTATTTGCTGGTAGCCCAGGATAGCGTCATGGTCCTGCATTACGCCCGCCAAACCGGCGATGATGATCGCTGGATGCTCACCGCCTATTACGGCCTGGACACGGTCGTGAACATCAAGTCGATTGGCTGTGAATTACCACTGGCGGAGGTGTACGATAAGGTGGAGGGCTTGATTCAGGGACTGAGTACGACATTGAGTGTATTGAAGGAAGAGGAAGCGGTTTATGAGACGGGGGAAACGTCCGATCCCTGAAAACCTCGGAGCGCAATGGTCCGATTGGAGGTGACTATTCCGGTTACAGTCATTTCGACGACGCAACGGGAGGAGAAATCCCCCTTTGTCAGGAAATATCCCCGAAAATGGTGGGGATTCCACGTTCCTTTGGTCACTTGACGTACATGTGCAATCCACCAAGATAGTTACGATTGGAGTTAGCGATCCAGGGACATGGGATCACGACTCAAGGGTTAAGATAGCCATGCGCTTGGCCGGCATAACTTCCGTCGGGCGCCAATTGCAGATAGCGTTCAAAGTGCTGCCGCGCCGCTGCCGCTTCCCCTTGCTGCCAGAGTAATTCTCCCCAACGGAAATGCACTTCGGCGTAACCGGGAACCAATGCCGCCGTCTTCTCGAAATAGGTGATCGCCTCATCGGGCATATCCGCTTCAGCATACGCTCTCGCCAGGGCGTAGACAATGGCCGGGGCATCTGGCGCCAGTTGCTCGGCGCGCTGATAGGCGTTCACCGCAGCGGCAAACGACCCCTTGCGCTGGAGGATATCTCCCATCAGTTTGTGCGCTTGCGCTTCGTTTGGTTGGGTGGCGATGATCCCAAAAACGGCCTTTTCGGCTGCTTCGAGATCGACTAACTGCAAATAAATCGCAGCTTTCTGCAGTTGCACTCGCAACAGGCTTGCCTGATCCAACTGGCCGGAGACGTTTTCGGCGGGATGCTGGGCGATCTCATAAACCGCCAACGCATGTTCCAGGTCACCCGCCTGGAATAAAGTGTCCCCCAAGCGCGCCCACACATCTGCACTCAATTTCGCCAGGTCAAGATAATCGATAAGCTCCTTGCCCCTGCCGGTGGCGGCAAGCGCGATAATCATGTCGTTTTGGAGGATGGCGGGATCAGCCACAAGGACTTCAGCAGCGCGCAGGGCTTCCAGCGCCGGGGCCGGGTCACCGAGTTGGAGGTAGGCATTTCCGAGCATTTGATACGCCAAGCCCGAACTGTCATTGCGCGCAAGCCACTCATCTTCGATAACGTGAACGGCGCGCTCATATTGGCCCGATTCCATGAGCGCTGATGCCAAATTTTCCCAATAACGAAGATTATCCGGGCGCTGCGTTGCCGCCATCTCAAAAGCGTCAGCCGCTTGTTCAGATTGCCCCAGCAACAAATGCGCCGCCCCGACGTTGTTCTGCGCTGTGCTGTTTTCAGGATCAAGCCGTACCGCCAATGTCGCCCATTGCAGGGCGCGAGCCGTCATCACGAGCCAATGCGGCAAACGCCAGATTGGTGGGGGCAGAGAAGATTGGGGGAAACCTCCCATGCCCATTGCCACAGGCTCTCATTGTCTCGCCAGAGGACCGTGGTTTGGAAGGTGGCAATCAGATAAGCCGCCATTGGCAACAGAACCAGCGAAAAGACCAGCGGCTTCCACGTAACGGGCGGTGTGAACACCCATGCAGTGGC
>CAVOYG010000014.1:0-61813 GCA_963700615.1 uncultured Chloroflexia bacterium
AAATATTTTTCTCTACTCCAACCTGCTCTTAAATCTTATATAGTTGAGGGATAAAATGAGCGCTAACTTATGCGGTTTATTTTACAA
Organism: uncultured Chloroflexia bacterium; assembly: GCA_963700615.1. Classification (GTDB taxonomy): domain Bacteria; phylum Chloroflexota; class Anaerolineae; order J102; family J102; genus DUEF01. The sequence goes on from CAVOYG010000014.1 coordinate 88, forward strand.
CAGTTTATAAACTTCGATAGGATTTGCAAAACCTTTAACTGTAACATTTCCTAAAGATAAAAATTCAACACCTTCTGTTTTCAAATTATCAATAACATCTTTTGAAACAATTACTGAAGAGTTAAACTCCTTATTTAACTGCTCTAATCTTGAAGCCAAAATTACAGTGTTTCCTGTTACCGAATATTGCTTTCTATCTTCAGTGCCAACATTACCTGTAACCACTTCACCGCAGTGAATACCGATTCCAACATTTGTCTTTTCGAATTTTCCCTTCTTCATTATTTTAATTTAGTTGCCGGATAATTTCACTTGCAGCTTTAACTGCATTATCGGCATGGTTCTTATCTTCAACAGGTGCACCGAATGTTGCCATAAAACCATCACCTAAAATCTGGTTTACAATTCCCGTTGTTTGTTTAACAATATCAATCATAAAACTAAGTACCTGATTTTGATACTTGTTTATTTCTTCCGGTGTTTTTCCTTCGCAGAATTTTGAAAAGTCTCTTATATCCAGAAACATAATTGTTGCTTCGCTGCTTCCGGTTTGTAATTTTAATTTATTATTAATAAACTCATCTACAATTTCTTTTGAAACCTGCTGACCGAAAACTTTTTCAAGTTCATTCCGTTCTTCAATTATACTGTAGGTGTTCAGAATTCTTTTTCTTATCTGTAGTGAAACCAAGCCTGCTACTATACCGCTTACAAAAAGAATACCACTGCGTGCCAGGTAAGCAATTGGCAGATCAAGAACAGGAATATTTGAGTGATGTTCTGTGTTGGTGATATAGAATAAAGAAATTAAAAGATATTCGATTGATGCTACAAATCCCGTAAAAAAACTTAAACGCGGGTCAAGTTCCAGACTGGATAGGATAATAAACAGAAAGTACAACAGCAGCATTGGGGAAACCAATGCAGCAATTGGTTCAATGTGTAATGAAAGAATAATTATACCTAGTGAAGGAATTGTGACTTCGAAGAATGAATTTACATATCTGAGCAAATAAGGTAATCCTTTTCCTTTATCCATTCGTTTACGTATTACTAAACGGACAATGAATGATCTTAGTCCAAGCATCAGGAATAAAAATATTATCCATTCGAATGCATTAATTAATTCAGGAACTTTTTCCCTGTAATTTTCAGAGAGAAAGAATACGTTTAAGATTAATCCGAGTGTAAGCAGCAGTATGGCTCCCCCCAGTATGAATTCGCGTAATCTCTCGCCCTGAAGAACTTCAAGCCTGAGCTGACTATCAAATATATTTTTTTCTTTAAGTTTGTTAATTATCATAATTTTAAAATAGATAGATGACATCTTTTAATTGAAAGATGTCATCTTTATTCAACTTACTTTTTTGAGAAGTTTTAGTTAATTAAATACATCACATTACATAATATCATTTAGAATTTTATACCTGTACGGGCAACAAATCAGCTGTTTTTATTTCTGATTGTTTGAAAATTCCTAAAATTCCTTTCAATCCTATACTCATTACAATGTTATAGAAAAAAGCTATAAATGCTAATAGAAGTAAAGAACCTGATAATGCAGCAAGTATCATATAAGTATTAAATTCACCATCAAAATAAATTGTCCGTCTTAACATGCCGTTCAAACCTGCCATTCCCATAAATGCACCCATACCAATCCCACCCAGAAGATGTGCCCAAAAGTGAAAGTTTGCAAGTTTCTGACTGTAAAGTTTTGCACCATTAGTTAGCATCGGAAGTAGATAATAGATTGCAGAATATAAGGTCATCGTCAAACCAACTAATATTGCTACATGTACATGCGGACCAATAATCCATTGTGTGTTGTGCAAAATTCTGTTCAGCCCTAAATCAGCTTGCATGATACCAGCCGGAACAGCCAAAGCAAAACCAAGTAAACCACCTAATAAAAACTTTAATGGATTTGTCATTTTAAGCGGTCTTGCACTCCAAAGAGTTATTAAGGTAATGAAGAAGGCAAGTCCTTGCGTGATAAGTTCAAAAGCTGTAACCATTTCGCCGGATAAGATTTTTAAGATTCCCGGCTGTGCCTGATCGGACATTAAGTGGTGTGACCATACGGTCCAGCTAACTACCATCTCTACAAACAGAGCTGCGCGAGCCCAGTTTTCCATAAATAGTTTTTTGCCGGTAATCAAAGTTGCAAGTAAATACCATGTTCCCGCTACGAATATCAGTACGAGTCCATCAGCAATTAAATCCAATCCCCACCAGAACCAGTTTTTATATAATAAAGCATCAATCGAAGTATGCTTTAAGCTTGTGCCAAATAATTCTGCAATCATATAAACTAAAATCAGAACGCCGGTAAAAAGTATTACTGCTGCGTTAAGAGCTGTATCCACAGTTCCACGGGCAATAGCAGCTACTGGTAAAGAAACCAAATGATCCTTTTTGTTTTTTCTAAAAAGATTAGCAAGTCCACTTAAACCAAGTGCTGAAGAAATCAAAGCACCGCCCGGTTGCTTTTCCATACCTTCCGGCGTGTACATAATGGTTTTAAACACATTGATAACAAAGAAAACAGTACCAACCATAACTAATGCAATACCAACAATAAAAAACGTTCCACCCCAAACACTAAATTGAGTAAAATCTGCTGGAAGAGGCCAGTATAAAGTGTAAAGAGGTGCATAGTGTGTTAAAAATCCTGAGAACCAAAAAGTAAAGGTACCAACTCCAATTAAACCACATGTCCAGTTTGCAAGTTTAATACTCCATAATGGTTTTTTCATTAAAAATGGCACAAGAAAAAGGAATGCACCAAAAACAATTGAATATGTTGAACCGAAAATTCCTACAAGCGGGTGTGCCGTGAGTATTCCAAAATATTGATCTGGTGGAATTATTGATATTGGAGTTACTTGATATGTTCGCATAATCATTCCTTCAATAACTGCAAGACCATAATAAAGCAATCCAACCACAACAAACCTTAAAGTCATTTTTTGCATTGGAGTTAGAGTATTAGGTTTGAATAATCCCTCTTCTCCATCAGTTAATGTTTGTAAAAAATTCATTTTCAAATCTCTTATATTTATTAATAAAATTTTTTTCGATCATTTTTTTAATTGATTACTTCAACAACATTTTTCTCAATCATACTTATTCCCTTTGGGCCGGAATATTAGCCTGACCGAATGGCGGCCACGCCTGGAGATCACCTTGACGCCGTAGCATGAACTCCGCAAAGCGCACCTCATCCCCTATTTTTCTTATCGCCAGCGCCGTTATTTTGCTTGGCGGTGTTTTGCTGCTGGCGAGCTATGGCTGGCTGCTCACATTTCGGCCCGAAACAGCGGAACAGTTGACGGCTCTTTTCGTCATAACCGGCAATGTGGCGGTCATTTTCGTGAATCCGCTTGCCGGCTTTTTGCTGTGGTTGTTTCTATCGCCATTCGCGCTGTTTCTGCCGTTTAACATCGCCATGCCTGCCGGCGTGCCCGATCTAAGCTTTGACCGCATGGTGGTGGGCTTCCTTACGCTGTATCTGCTGGCTCAGGTCGCACGCGGCAAGCGGCGGTTGCCGACTATCACGGCCATCGATGTGGCAATCCCAGTTTTCGTTTTGGTCCTGATAGCCGCAGGCGTGAGGGCCGGCAACGGCTGGCTGTGGGGCGTACAGGCGGTATTCGATAGCTATGTCATGCCCTTGCTGGTGTATTTCATCGCCCGGCTGCTTATCACAGATCGCAAGCAGTTCCATGCGATGGCGCTCACTCTGCTCGCTATCGGTTCTATCGTCGCCGGGCTTGCCATTCTGGAGCAGACAGCGGGCATCGAATTGTTTCGACCGGAGTCCCTTGCCACCTCCTACGGTGGGGATGTGCGCAAAGTGGGCGGTTTATTGGGCAATCCGGCCTACATCGCCCTGGCGATTGCTGTGATCATCCCGTTATCAATCGCTGGCGCGCTCAACAGCACATCGAAAAGAACAAGATTCGCCTACATTGCTATCTTTGTTTTTCTCGAAATCGGCATTTTCTTCACGTATAACCGCTCTGGTTGGATTGGCGGCATCCTGGCTGTGCTGGTCTTCGCCTTCCTGAACCGAAGAGTCGCTCGATATGCCTTGCCGATCATCGTGGTGGCAGCTATTGTTATCGGCGCGGCGTGGTTCAACCTGCAAAACAGCTCTTTCGCCACACGCCTGACATCGGAAGGACCGGTCGATTTTCGTTTACAAGCCCTTCAGGTCGGATTGGACCTCCATGCGCGGGAACCGTTGCTGGGGATCGGCTGGGGGAGTTATGGGCGTGAAGCCGTTGAGCTGGGTTTCCGCAACACTGGCCATGTGCACGTCCTGCCCAGCCCGCATAACACCTATCTTAATCTGCTGGTTGCTGGCGGCTATCTGCTTTTGGGCAGCTACCTGCTCCTGGCTGCTGCTCTGGCGTTCTCATTGCTGCGCTTTGGTCTGGCCTACCGCCGAATGCGCCGGGCTGTCCCCCTTTTCCTGGTAGCTGCCGTTGCCAGCTTTTTTGCCTACTACATCCCTTCTGTGGCCTTTGATAATAACTTCGCCATTTACGCGAATACGGTCTTTTGGGCTATCATGGGCGGCGTTGCCAGCACATCCTTGAATGAGTTATCTGCAGGATGGCAAAGATTAAAGACTAATGATTAAAGAGTTGACGTATGACGTGCTTTTTTTGAATCTTTAATTCATCGAATCTTTGCTCATATTCCTGTCACCCAAAACCACTCGAACATGAAACCCTACACGAATTTCCTGCGCTCGGTTGTTTTTCCAATTGGCTCCCAGTTTGCCGGTTATGGCGATGTGATGCCGTACCTGCGCTCTCTGGAAGAGTCGCAATGGTGGACGAATGATCAGTTGCGCGAGTTGCAAAATCAGAAACTGCAACGGCTGATGGCGCATGTCTACCAGTATGTGCCCTTTTACCGGCGTGTGATGAAAGAACGGGGCCTCACGCCCGCTGACTTTCAGACCACCGACGATCTGGTGAAGTTGCCCATCACCGACAAATACGTGGTCACCAACAACCCAAACCTGTTCCGCGACCACTCCATCCCCAAAAACAAGTTGGTTGAGGGGCTTTCCAGCGGCTCCACCGGCGAACGCCTGCGTTATTGGACGACCAGGCAGCAGAAAGCAAAGAAATGGGCGGGTCTTTTCAGATGGTGGGAGATGGCGGGCTACGATTTTGGCGACACCTACTGCACCTTCCAACTCAGCACCAATCGCGTCTTCAAGAATTTCCCTCCTCTGGAACACCTGGAATGGCTGCTGATGCGACACCTGTGGTTGCCGGTGAATATGATGACCGATGACGTCCTGGTCGATCACATCCGCCGGTTGGAGGAAGAGCGCCCGGTGCTGATGCGCACCTACACATCCACCGCCTACTACATCGCAAAGAGGATGAATGATCTCGGGCTGAATGTGGATATCCCCGCTGTGCTCACCACCGGTGAAACACTTTCCGACTACATGCGCGAGACGATTGAAAAGGCGTTTGCGCCGGGCAGAGTATTCAACGACTATGGCGGCGATGGCATGCAGATCGCCGCCGAATGCGAAGTTCACGACGGCATGCACATCAATTCGGAGAGCGTTTTTGTTGAAGTCGTGCGCAATGGAGAACGCGTCCCCGACGGTGAACTGGGCGAAATCGTGCTGACAAATCTTGAAGCCACGGCCACGCCCTTCATCCGCTACAACATCCAGGATGTCGGCTCGCTCGACTTCAGCCCCTGCACCTGCGGGCGAGGTCTGCCCCGCTTCAGCCAGCTTGGAGGGGCGGCTGACCGATATGTTCGTCACAGCCGACGGACACTGGTTGACCGTGTTCCAGTTCACCGATGTCCTCAAACGCATCACCTCCATCCAGACCTACCAGGTCATCCAGAAAGAGGTGGATCTGATCCTCATCAAACTGAAGGTCTACGATAACTTCAGCGAAGCTGACCGCCAGACAGTCATCGAAAAATGCAGGCACGGTTTGGGGCCGGACAATCGTCTTGAGATTGAAATCGTGGATGAAATCCCACCGGCGCCATCGGGCAAACGCCGCTTTTTCATCTCCGAGGTGATCGAAGGGACAGGCAACACGCTGGATTGGCAGCAAAATCCTTAATGACTGACCAGTTCACGGACGTCGGCATTGCGGTTCTGGGGCCGTTTCCGCCTCGTCCTGGCGGCGTGTCCGTACAGTGCGCCATCCTCGCAGATAAATTGCAAAGAGCAGGCGCTAATGTCACCCGCATCAACACGGATGTGCCATCGCTGCGTGCACGGGGACGTTTGGGGCGATGGCTGCTGCCCTTCGCACAGGTGATATCCGTGATCTGGCATTTGTGGCGCACGCACAAGCAGTGGGATATTTTGCACGTGCATCCCGCATCCTGGTGGGGTTTCATGCCCGCAGTGGTCGGGCTGCTAGCCAATTGGTGGGGCAAACGCCTGGTGCTGAGCTACCACGGCGGGTCAATCGCCAAATTCTTTGCAGAACGAACCTGGCTGATCCGTCCTGTGCTGCGCCGCTACGATGCCATCCTTGCACTGACGCCCACCCATGCTGCTGTTTTCGAGCAGTACGGCTTTACCGCGCAGATCGTTCCCAACATCGTGCCGGTCGAGACCTTTTCCTTTCGCCCGCGCGGCCCGGTCGCTCCGAACATCCTCTGGCTGCGTCAACTCGTAGCTCGTTACCGACCCGAAGATGCGCTGCAAATCTTCGCAGCCGTTCAGAGATGTTCATCCAGCGGCCACCCTGACGATGGCGGGCGGTGGCGAGATGACCGCCCAGGTCACAAAGGAGATCGCCGACCAGGGGATAGTCGGCATCACCCTCACCGGCCACCTGCCGGACGATGCCATTCCCCTGGCTTACGACGCTGCCGACATCTTCCTGAACACCTCCGCCTCGGACAACCAACCACAGACCTTGATCGAGGCCAGCGCTTGTGGCCTGCCGGTCGTTTCCAGCGATGCCGGCGGTATTCCCGACCTCATCGCCGATGGCGTCAATGGCCTGCTGGCCCCCGTGGGTGACACCAACGCGCTTACGGACGCCATCCTGCAACTGCTTGACGACCCTGACCTGGCGCGGAATCTGTCGGTTGCTGCTCGTCAGAATGCCAGACGCTTCGCCTGGCCGCAGGTTGCGCCCCAACTCGCAAAAGCTTACGCACTCTAGTGATCCCATGACATCCAACACACCTATCGAAAACGCCATTTACGGTGAAAATTGCACCATCCAACCCCTTGCCATTGTCGGCCTGGCCTACCGACCGGATTGCGAACCGGCACATCTGGGCGATGACTGCGTTGTCCGGGCTCAGACCATCATTTACGGCGATGTCGTTATCGGCGATGGCTTTCGCACCGGACACAACGCCCTGATTCGCGAGCACACCACCATCGGCGATTACGTCCTGGTCGGGACCGGCGCCGTGATCGATGGACACGTCAACATCGGGGATTACGTCAGCATCCAGACCGGGGTGTACATTCCCACCGATACTACGATAGGCAGTTATGTCTTCATCGGCCCTTGCGCTGTCCTGACCAACGATAAATATCCCCTGCGACAGCGTGCATCCTACCAGGCCATTGGCCCGACCATCGGCGACCATGTCACAATCGGCGCAAACGTCACCATCCTCCCCGGTGTGGTTATCGGTGAAGGGGCAATGGTGGCGGCAGGCAGTGTGGTCACCAAAGATGTGCCGCCCTGGTCGCTGGCGGTAGGCTCGCCCGCCCGCATCCAGCCCCTGCCCGACCATCTGCATGAGCCCAACACGCCCAGCTTCGGTCCGCCCCCAGCGTCTTGAGCGCTTGCAAGGTGTGACGCACTTGAAGTCTGACAAAACCGTCATTCCCTGCACCTTCGGCGTTCAGGGAATGTTCATCTTGGTGTGTTAGACTTAGTCTGAATTGACCTCAAGCCCGAAAAGGGGCAAAATATCAGACTTATTTCACTTTTTCTGAGGCTTTCTTGTGACAAAACTGCTGCGTGCTGCTGTGATCGGTGTGGGAGCAATGGGCGCTAACCACGCTCGTGTCTATGCCCGCATGCCATCGACTACCCTGGTTGCCGTCGCCGATCTGAATCCCCAACTGCGCGAACGCATTTCACGAACGTACAAGACTGCTGCGTACAGTGATTATCGCGAGATGCTTGCCCAGGAGAACGATATCGACATCGTCACCATTGCCCTACCCACGCATATGCATCGCGAGGCGGCGCAGGAGACCATGGCGGCCGGAATCCACACCTTTGTTGAGAAACCGCTGGCCGAGTCCGTCGACAGCGGGCGGGCGATCATCGAAGCCAGCCATCGATATGGCGTTGTCCTCGGTGTAGGGCATATCGAGCGTTATAATCCGGCAGTCATCGCCCTGAAGAAGCGTCTGGATCAAGGGCAACTGGGGCGGATCTATCAGATTCACGTGCGTCGCATCGGCCCTTTCCCGCCGCGCATTCAGGATGTCGGCGTGGTGCTGGATCTGGCTACCCACGAATTAAACGTGATGGAATATCTGACAGGTTCTGGCATTCGCCGTCTGTCGGCTGAGGTCAAGCACACACTGCACAATGAGCACGAAGACATGCTTTCGGGCATCGTTCGTTTCGATGATGACATCGTGGGCATGCTTGATATCAACTGGCTCACGCCCACCAAAATCCGCCAACTTTCAATCCTGGGCGAGCGGGGGATGTTTCTCGTGAACTACCTGACCCAGGAACTCTGGTTCTACGAAAATCGGTCAGCCCGAGATTTGTGGGAGGGCCTGGCAACCGTAGGCGTGAGCGAGGGGGAAGTGACCAAGTACGAATTGGAAAGGGTGGAGCCATTGCGCGCCGAGTTAGAGGTCTTTGCCGAGGCGGTGATGCACGGTCATAATGGCTTGGTGAATGGGGAAGAAGGGCTGCGGGCAGTTTACCTGGCGCAGCAACTTCTGCGGGCCAGCAGCGAACAGCGCGTCGTCAAGTTGCCGCCGTATGTGCCTATCCCCGCTCTGGCCAACAAAATCAGCTCCTCCAACCTCAATGTGGCATGATTCCGGGCGATGACAGATCCCACGAAACTGTTGATCATCCTGGGGGCGGGTGGGCACACCAAGCAGATGCTCCGCCTGGTGGATTTGCTGGGTCCCGACAATCGCTATGAGTATATTGTCGCTGATTACGACACGATCTCGGAGCAAAAGATACGCATACCTGGTCCGGTGCATCGCATCGTCCAGCCCCGCGAGAAACGCCTGGGAGAAACGGACACTCCGCTAACTGTGGCGCGCAAAATGCCCCAGGCGCTCCTGCAAGCGCGCCGCATCCTCGCCGATGTTGAACCGGACGCTGTGATTGGCGCCGGCCCCAGCCTGCAGATCCCCGTCGCCATCGCTGCCCGTGTGCGGCGCATTCCCGTTATCTTCATCGAAACGGCCTCGCGCGGCGGCGATTCGATCAGCATGACCGGCAAGATTATCTACAAATATCGCTTGGCGGATCGCTACTATGTGCAGTGGGAACACCATCTGCAACGCTATCCCAGGGCGCGTTATGCCGGGCGTTTGCTCTGAGGCCGATCTATCATGATCTTTTGCACGGTTGGCACCACAGAATTTGACGCATTGGTTCAGGCGATGGACGCGTTGGCGGCCACGATGGATGAACCTGTCATTTTTCAGATAGGGGATGGGTACTACGAACCAAGCCGGGGCGAGTGGTTCCGTTTTCGATCTTCGATCGAGGATCTGGTGGGTGAAGCAAGTCTGGTTGTCGCCCACGGCGGATTTGGCACAACCATCGAGGTGCTGCAAAACGGCGCGCCGTTGGTGAGCGTGCCCAATCCCGATCGTTATGATCAACACCAGGAAGCGATCCTGGGACGCTTTGCAGCCGACGGTTATCTGATCGCCTGTTACGATTTGTCTGACCTGGGCGATGCCATTGCCCGCGCCCGCACGACGACATTAAAACGCTATCACCAACCACAAACCACGTTGCATCTTGAAATCAAGGCGTTTTTGGAATCCAAGCGGGGATGACTGCGGGGATACCACCAGCAAAAAAAGTATGTTCCTTTGTCCGTGAGTTGGGGGCTATGGTATTATCTTCAATCTGTGCCTGATTGCCATTACATCAAGGTGAACGTTTTGTCATCTTCTTCAGGCACTTTGTTCATCCAGTTTTCACTTCAATTCTGTACAATACAATTACCCGGTTCAGCGACTGGGATATCTCGCACTGCACAGGCATTCTAATAAATGCACCTATGTTGCGCTTGCACCCGATCTAATGGCAAAACGCCTAGTCAGATCACTCGTTGAGACCGGCATTCAACTCACTTGGAGGTACCCCCCTATGAGTAAGAAGGCCCTCCTTCTTCTCGCTACCATACTTTTGGTAGTCGTCGCCATCGCCGTCCCGGTCGTGTTCGCCTCAACCCAGACGGAGAATGGCTCCCAACTACAAGTTCAGACTGATCCTAATGCCGTTGCAACGCCCGCAGCAGACCTAGCGCCTCAAAATGATATTCAACGTGCCATACCACCCGCCGGTACAACAGGATTTTATGTTTCCAACGGCATTAGTCGAGACCCTCATCCACCTGAAGATTACAGCGCAGTCGGCTCCTACCGAATCTGGAACTGGGTCGAACTCCAATATGGCCCCGGCCAATACGATTGGAACAAACTGGATACCTGGGTGCAAAAGCAACTCGATGCCGGTTACGAGTCCATCGCTTTTGCCCAAACCGTTTATGGCAGCCGCTATTACGACTGTCCTCGCCAGGGTATCGAAGACTCACCTCCCTTCGTTCTCAACGGCCCGGATGGCATTTTCGGCACCACGGATGATCCGGTCATCGTCGCAGGCGAACCCGATCTCCGCGACTGTGACGGCAATGGCTTGGATGATAACCCCTGGTACTTACTCGATTACACCGATCCCTGGTTTATCAACAACCACAAGGCGTTCATCAATGCCTTGGCCGAGCATATGCGCAACAGTTTTTACAGCGATAAAATTGCCTGGGTCGCCACCGGAGTTGGCCAATATGGTGAGAACAAAGCTGCAGATAATCGCAAAATAAGTTATTACCCGTTTCTGGCAAAAGATCAAGACTTCCTCAGAAACAGTGGCTCGCTGACCGATGATGCCTGGCTGGATTACGCCACTGAAATCATCGACACCTATCAAAACGCTTTCGCGCCTGACTTCCAAGTCATTACCCAAAACGCTCCCTTCTTTAACTCCCCGGCCAATCGACGCTACCTTGCCCAATACGCGTCAGAGCGCGGTATTGGCATCTCCGTTAACCAGGTTTTATCGGACACGGACAGTGATAGGAAGTGTGACAATCCCACTTATTACTGCCTGGGCATGTGGGACCAATCGTGGCAATACCGCAACCTGGTGCCGATCAGCTTTGAAGCCTACGGCTTCCAGCTACCAACAGACAATGAGTTCTATTTGGGCATGGCGCGGGTGCTTCACTATAAAGCCGATTACATTCGCATGGAGACTTTCTGGAATGTCGAGAAGTACGATACGCCAGATAATCGCATCACGGCAAAGTGGGCAGCCAAGTATTTTGGCACCGGTTTCAACCTGGGCGACGAGTCTCGCGAGCCCTCAAGCATCTGGTCTCGGATGCGGGAGCACCGGAATCCCTGTTTCGTCGGTCAGGGCTATATCAATTACAACTGCAACGATTGGCCTACCACCGGCAATTACGAGTTTTACCTGACTCAATTACACTTACCGGAGTGGGGTGGCGTCACGAGACCCGTTACGGATGATGTTCGCATCGACCATTCGGGATGGGTGTGGAACGGTGTTGGCGTCATGGATGAGCCTTGGTATTGGAACGACAATCCGTATGAACAACCCATGCGAGATGCGGGCTTTTACCATCTGACTGGCGCTGAAGGTATGCAGATCGAGGTGGATCCAGGCATGATTGCTCGACGCAGCGACCAGGTCAATGGAAGTTCCAAGTTCATCTTCGATGCCGATGACAATTACTTCAAACGTAGCCAACCCCCCGCCGAGAGCACCTTCAAGGTCATCATCACCGTGACTTACCTTGATCATGGCGATGATGAATGGTTGCTGGTCTATGATGCAGTCGGTGGCCCCAAAGCGGCTGAAGTCTATGCCATCAACGACTGGGACCTCGCTTCAGGGGTTGCGCTTTCTGGTGGACTGCCGTCCACCGGCAAACTTCCTGCCGGCACCGATTACGTCCAAAAGACCAACTCCGGTCAGTGGAAAGTAGCGACTTTCCGCATTGATGACGGTGATTTCAACAACCTGCTTCTGGGCGGTAAATCCGATTTCTACATTGAGACCAAAAGCCGAACCGGTAAATGGGACGGCGACGAATACATCCACCACGTGGACATGCAGAAAGTGGAGGAATTGATCGAAGTTACGCCAACTCCTACGCCGACCGTCACGCCGACCATCACACCGACACCGACCATCACACCGACGCCGACCATCACGCCCACTCCGACACCGACTGTCACACCCACACCTTCGATCGGCAGCATTGCTGGTGTGGTGTTCGTGGACCGCAACGGCAACGCCCAGCCAGATGAAGGTGAAGCGTTGGCTGAAGCATCCCTCACCTTGACCGGACCGCAATTTATGCAGACCACATCGGCCTCCGACGGCAGCTACGCCTTTGACGACCTGCACCCGGGCGACCAGTATGTCCTCAGCGAAGAAGCGCCTTCTCCGGTCTTTAACCCTGCCAAACCGGTTCCGGCTATCGCCATCGCCGTTCCCAACGGCGTCTTTAAGTGGAATTTCTACCACGATCCTGTTCCACTGATCTACCTGCCGATGATACAGGCAAAATTAAACTGATAATTCAACACCAGCCCCGTCCGACGCAACCCGGACGGGGCTGAATACATCCATGAACGATTCTGGATCGCAAGCGTCGGCACCTCCCCTTCGTACCCTCATCCTTTTCATCCTTCTGTTAACCATCTTAATCCTGGGCTTAAGCGCCCGTTCACTTGGCGCCGAGACATTTGCCTTAACATCACCTGATATTGAACTAACGGCAACGCCAGCCTTTTGTCAAGGCCTTTACCACGGCGACACCGGCACTGGTCTGAACCAGATAGAAACATACGGATGCAAACCGGATTGGCCGGAAACAGGTCCCGAACATTACTACCAACTCAACATCACGCAATCCCAACCGCTCACCCTGACGCTCAGCCACGCTCCTGATACCGACCTTGACCTCTTCCTATTGGAGGATTCTGATCCCGACCAATGCCACTACGCCGATGCCAGTTTGGTCTTGCCAGTCCTAAAACCAGGACAATATACCATCTCAATCGATGGTTTTGCCGGTAGCCAGGGCCCTTACGCACTCGACATTGATTGCAGCGAACTACCTCTGGCGACTATAACGCCAACAGCCACTCCTTTCGCAACGGCAACACCAACGCCTACCGTCAGCCCGACCGCATCACCAACCCCCACCGTTACGCCGACACGCACTCATCTCACTTACAATCATTATCTTCCTTCCCAGCAACGTAGCTACCCAGCGCCCACGCCTGAACCAAGCACGCTCGTACTCCAACCAGGCGTCGATGGCTACAATGGCGTTGTTGACACCCATATAAATTCTTGGGATTCTGAAGCAAATTATGCTAATGTAGACCGGCTTTGGTTGCGTCAGGCCGACATCATGGCCCCGCTCATCCGCTTCGATGTAAGTGATTTACCGGCGGATGCCCACATTGTCGAAGCTCAACTTAGTCTCTGGACAACCGGCCAAAGCAACGATAACCCGGCCACAGTTGGCGTGTATCTCCTCAACCGTCCCTGGCAAGTGGAACAGACCACCTGGATGCAAGCAACATCAACCCAGCTTTGGTCCGTTCCCGGAGCCAATGACACCCCAGATGATCGTAACGCACTGCCATACGTTACCACCGAAGTGACAGAAACAAGCCACTGGTACGATTGGAATGTGACAGCACTGGTCCAGGACTGGGTGCAGAATCCCGAAGGCAGCAACGGCATCATCCTAAAAGCATTTGCCGTTCCCAAAGTCCAATATTATTTCGCTTCATCCGAATACAACAACCCTTCTGCCCGACCCAAACTCACGATTCGTTATTGGACCCCGCCTCCCACCACCCAAGCCCTGGATTCCTAGCAAGCAACCAGCAAGGCGCTCAACCTGAGATCCAGCGCACATGACAAGGAACGATGCCGACATGATCACAAGCAAACCACAAATTATTGGTTCCGCGCTACGTCCAAATGTGCATCCCCAGATCCACGCGGCATCATCTGATATGTCTACACCTTGCGCGGCATCATCGACATCTTATCGCGTTTCCAAACGCCTATTCGATTTCGGTGTTGCTCTGGTCTTGTTGATCATTTTGTCTCCCCTCCTTGTTTTGATTGCTTTGGCGATTAAGCTTGATGATGGCGATCCCGTGCTGATCGCCCAAAAGCGCATCGGTTTGGGAGGAAGACCCTTCAAGTTCTACAAGTTTCGCTCCATGACGGTTGGAGCCGCCCAAAAAGAAGACCACAAGAAATTTGCCCAGCAGGTTATTCGGGGTGAGATCACAAAAGGGCCGAAAAGTAATGGGGGTTTGCTTAAGCCAACTGGTGAAGGGCGTATCATTACCAGGGTTGGTAAGGTTCTGCGCAAGACCAGCCTGGATGAACTTCCACAACTTTACAACATCCTCATCGGGGATATGAGCCTGGTGGGTCCCCGCCCCTCGATGGATTACGAGGTCGAGGTTTACAAGGATTGGTATATGCCCCGCCTTTCGGTTCTGCCTGGCATCACAGGCCTGGCCCAGATCAATGGCCGTAGCAGCATTCCTTTCCCCGAAATCGCACGGTGGGATTTGCGCTACATCGAAATCCGTTCCTTCTGGACAGATATCTCAATCATGATTAAAACCCTGCCCGTTGTATTTGGCATGCGCCATACCGGTTAAACCCTGACGATCATTATTATCCCGACGCCCCAGACCTTTTTTGGACCGGGGCTTCGTTTTTTGTCCCCACTCCGATATCTCCAGGCCCCTGACGTTCCATGCACCTCCTCATCCTCGCCCAGCCACTGCCACCTCGTTCACTGGAGACGTTAGGCGTTTTATCCGATGAACGCACGGTGCAAACGCCTTATGGACAGGCAGGCCCCTTTGCGCTGCGGCAGATGGAATATCAACCCGGCATTTGGATTCTACCTTATTTTGGCGGCCCGAATCGCACGGATCCCCGCGCTACGCTCTGGGCAGCGAAAGAACTCGGTGTGCAGCGCATTCTGGCCTGGGACAGCGTTATTGGTCTTGATCACGACCTGCGGCGGGGCGACGTAGTCCAGCCTCGGGATTATATTGATTGGACAAAACACCAACCCACTACGTTTTTCGAAAACACAGGTGCAGGTTATATTTCCCAGGCACCGCCTTTCTGCCCGGATATCAGCGCTGCAATCCGCCGGCACTTGCCTTCGGCAAAATCCGCCATTTACCTTGGCGGCGAAGGGCCGCGTCGAGAGACCGCAGCAGAAGCGAGCATGTTCCAGCATTGGGGCGCTCAGGTGCGCGGGCTGAACCTTGTACCAGAAGTCTACCTGGCCAAAGAATTGGAGCTTTGTTTCGCGGCAATCGGCGTTGTGTCGGTGCTAGGAGCGGATCGTGCCCATGTCTCAGGCCAGGGCCAGGTGCGAGAAGCGGATCAGAGCATTCTCACAGCGCTTCCCATGATCTTTGCTGAGATATCACAATCGCCAGCATGCGGCTGCGATCACCTTCAGCAGGGACCTCGCCAACGGGGTGTTCTTGCTTCCAACTGGCACGAGTGGGGCTAATTGTATTTTTTTGGCTGCGGCACAGTCGATCTCTAGCTTTATCCTAGCGAAGTTTTGGTGTCAGCACCTTGTCCAACGCCGCCAGCACTTGCTCCGGCTCAATGTCGTCGTGGACTGCCACCTGGCCGATCTCGTGGGGGAGGACAAAGCGCACACGGTTGCCTTTTCGTTTCTTGTCGGTGGACATGGCGGCAACCAGGGCAGCCGGGTCGAGTCCAGAGAAGTGGGTGGGCATAGCAAGTCGGTCGAGAACATCCTCAATGCGGTCGGGAAGATCGGGCTGGCAATGGCCGCTGATCACGGAAAGATGGGCGCTGGCGAGCAGACCTACCGCAACCGCCTGCCCGTGGGGGATGGCGTAACGGCTGACCTGCTCAAAGGCATGGGCGAAGGTGTGGCCCAGATTGAGATGCGCCCGTTCACCCTGCTCGAATGGGTCGCGCTCAACAACGCCGATCTTGACTCGAAGGGCGCTCGCCAGCATCGATTCCAGCGATTCGGGACCATCTGCCCGGAGTTGGGCGAACAGCGCGGGGTCAGCGATGACGCCATGTTTGACGACTTCGCCCAGGCCGTTTCGGAACTCAGATGCTGGGAGTGAAGACAAAACATCCGGGTCCACAACCACCAGCTCGGGCTGCTTGAACGCACCTACCAGGTTCTTGCCCTGAGGCAGGTCGACGCCGGTCTTTCCGCCAATCGATGAATCGACCATCGCCAGTAGACTGGTGGGAATCTGCACGAAGCGGATGCCGCGCAGATAGGTGGCTGCTGCGAAACCGGCCATGTCGCCGACCACGCCGCCGCCCAGCGCCACCACGATGCCGCTGCGGTCCAGTCCCGCCGCCACCAAATCGTCGTACATGCGGGCGATGGTCGCCAGGTTCTTGTGCGCTTCGCCTGCCGGCACGGTGATGAGGCTAACCGCATAACCGGCGGCGACGCAGCGGTTCCAGCACTTTGTCGGCCCACAGTGGCGCGACATTTTCATCGGAGATCACGGCAACTGCGCCGGACAGGTCTCGTTCCGCCAGCAGGTTCGGCAATTCGGCCAACTGGCCCGACCCGACCAGGATGTCGTATTCCCCGCCGTTGGGCGTGGACACGGGCAATCTCAGGGTCCCGCCCAGCCCACGCTCGGCCAGGGAGATCACTTCTGCGGCCACGTCCTGCACAGAGCGTCCGGTGGTGTCGATGCGATAGGGGATTTCGGCATAAGCCGCTGCTCGCTGGCTCAGCAAATCGACGATGCGCTGCTGGCGGTCGGGTGTGGCCAGCATAGGGCGGTTGGCGTCATCACCAATGCGTTCTTCGATGGCGCTCACGGCAGCGGAAAGGCACACCACCAGACTGGTGCGTGTCATCAACTCCCGATTGGCGGCATCGACCAGCGCCCCGCCGCCGGTGGCGATAACCTGGCCCTGCTCGGCAGCCAGGCGTCGCAAGATCGTTTTTTCCAGGAGGCGGAAATGCGCCTCGCCCTGCGTTTCAAAAATATCCGGGATGGTCATGCCCGCTTCTGCGACGATGAGATCATCCACATCGACAAAGGGACGCCCGAGTTGAGCGGCCGCTTCGCGGCCCACGGCGGTTTTGCCAACACCCATGAAGCCGGTGAGGACGATGTTGGTGGGGGGGATAGAGGTGGCGTCTGGCATGAGATGTAAAAGGGTCTGAGTCGGGAGGTGGATTCATTTGATGTGTCTGCATGATAGCATATCTTTGCCAAGGTGGCTTAAGCACTTCATTACAAAAACTTCATCACCTATCGACGCGCTTTTCATACGAATTTCAGGATAGTACCTTATAATTGGAACTGCATCCCCTCACCTCCAAAGGAATTCTATGAAAGTCCGCCGTTTCCTGCTTATTTTTGGCTTTGTTTTGTTATCAATAACAGTAATTTTAGCTCTCTCTGCAGGCTGGGTAGATGCTGGGATTGACGGAGATAGTCTGGTACAGATTGGTCTGGTGAGTGGTGACGAGGTTGCGGCTCCGCACTCCACCTATATCATCGCCAGGGAAGTGGTTGATTCCAAAGATGATACGAGCGTGCGCGAAGATACAGGAGAGAACCTGGTTGAATCGCTATGGATTCGCATGGGGCAGACGGAGTCTGTTTATGTGAATGGCCTCCGTTTTCGAGATATTTCTATCCCTCAAGGCGCCACTATTTTGCAGGCCACCTTATCCCTTCCCTATCGTGGCTGGTTGGTGGGGTTGCCTGTTTCATTGTCAATTCGCGCCGAAGATACCGACACATCCTATTCCTTTTCCGACTCCCGCCCGTTGGCCAGCAATAGACCAACCACATCGGCTGTCGTCGAGTGGGGTATTTTCTCGGAGCCATCAAGCTGGTTCGATGCTCCCGATCTCACCACTGTCGTCCAGGAGGTCATCGATCGTCCTGGCTGGCAAGCGGGCA
The DNA here is from genome assembly GCA_963700615.1 of uncultured Chloroflexia bacterium. GTDB lineage: Bacteria > Chloroflexota > Anaerolineae > J102 > J102 > DUEF01. The sequence continues at coordinate 18,392 of CAVOYG010000014.1, forward strand.
ATGATCTGTCTATGATCATCCACAATGAGGCAACCGGCTCCCTCTCCCATTACATTGATGTATACGCATACGACAATAATGTGTACTTCGCTACACTGACAATCATTTACGAGTACACTGGGGAGACGCCCACGCCTCGACCCACCAACACGCCCACCCCACCCGGTACAGCCACGCCAACCCAAACACTGACGCCCACCAGCAGTCCGACGCCCACACAAACGCCAACAGCAACGCCAACGGCGACAGCCACAGCCAGCCCCACGCCCTCGCCAACCGTTACGCCAACGCCAACGCCGGGGGGTCTTGCATTAGAGTTGGCTGAGCCCGCCGACTGCGGTCAGGTCTACAACGGTGACACTGGTGATTGGCTCGCCATCGTCAACATCTACACCTCGTGCCGGCCTGATTGGCTGGAGTTGGGACCAGAAGCGATTTATCATCTCCGGTTGGATGATGATTATGAGGTGAACGCCCAACTTTATCACGATGATGCCATTGATCTCGATCTGTTTTTGCTCGACGGCCCGGCCCCTACCGACTGCCTGTATGCTGGAGATTCCACGATCGACAACGCGATGGTTACGCCCGGTGACTACTACCTCGTCGTTGATGGCTATCAGGGGAGTTCAGGTCCGTACATGCTGGATGTGTCCTGTTCGGTTCAGCAACTACCGGTCGGCTATCTGCCCCTGATGTTGCATTGATCACGCAGCGCTGCGTCGCCGACGTCGCAACCAGCGCAGCGCCAGAAACAGCACAACAAGGAGCACGATTCCCGTCAGCAAAGGCAGGATGATGGCGGACACCGTGACCACGGCTGCCACCACATCCTCCGCTACGCTCACCACCGGATTGCCCAGCCCCGCCGTTGTCGCTGTCACCACCGGTCGTGTTGCCGCCTTGACGGTGTGCACCCCACCGGCGATCAACAACCCGCTGATCATCGACAGAGCCGGATGCACGTCGGTGATGACCTGGGCGCTGGCGGCAAAGAGGATTGCTCCGGCAACAGGCCGGATAAAAGTCTGGATGCCATCGTTAATGGTGTCCACTGCCGGGATCTTGTCTGCTGTCATTTCGATGATGAGCAAAATGACGAGCGCGCCCAGCACCCAGGGATTTTCCAGCGCATTCCACGGGCTATCCAGTGTGATCAGATCGGTGTAGCGCGCCAACAGCCCCACGATGAGCAGGGGCAGGTAGGCGTTTAGGCCGGCAGCCGAAGAAAGACCAAAGGCGGAGAATACGTCGAGCATGAGGGATCAGGGGGGAGAACAATCAACAGTCAACAACCAACGAAAAACGCAATTCGGAACACGCAGAAAGCGGGGACCAACACGTCGTTTGATTTGTCATTATACGTCGAAATCGGGATTTCGGTTTCGCGTGGCTATCTGCCGCAGTTGTTCTTAATCGAGTTTCGGCAGACAGTACAGCGCGTCTTCCCAGAATCCCGCCATGACCGATTGTCCCTCGCTGAAGACCTCGGAACGCCTGAGATCGGTTTCTTCCACGATCAGGGTCTGCCCTGCGACATCGATCTCATATTCCACTTCTGAACCCAGGTAGGTCGAGCGCCGCACGGTGGCGGGGAACACACCCTCAGTGGCATCCAGACGAATGGTCTCCGGGCGCAGAACCAGGCGCACGGCATGACTCAATTCACGAGCTTGCCTGGGCATATTCACAAGCACCTGTCCCCCCAGAGCCTCCACCAAAAGTTTGTCTCCATCGACCGAAATGATTTCTCCATCCACAAAATTGGCCCTGCCGATGAAATTGGCGACAAATTCGGAGGCAGGCGTCCTGTAGACCTCACGGGGCGGTCCCACCTGCTCGATTCGGCCCTGATTCATCACCACAATGCGGTCCGACAACGACATCGCCTCGACCTGATCGTGGGTAACATAAATGGAGGTGATGCCCAGTTGGTGTTGAATGCGGCGCAGCTCGATGCGCATTTGCTCGCGCAGTTTAGCATCGAGATTTGAGAGAGGCTCATCGAGGAGCAGCACTTTCGGTTGCATCACCAAAGCGCGAGCCAGCGCTACGCGTTGCTGCTGACCACCCGATAGCTGGTTGGGCGCGCGATTCTCCAGGCCAGTAAGTTCAGTCAACTCCAACACATCCCCTATCCGATTGTTGATTTCCTGCTTACTCAGTTTTTGGATTTTCAGGCCGTAGACGATGTTTTCGTAGACGCTGAGATGCGGGAAGATAGCATATGATTGAAACACCATCGACATCTGCCGCTTGTCAGGCGGGAGCGGGGCGACATTGGCCCCATCCAGGATGATCTCGCCGCTGGTCGGAAACTCGAAACCGGCAATCAGGCGTAGTGTTGTCGTTTTGCCGCAGCCACTGGGCCCGAGCAGGGTGATAAACTCGCCCTGCTGGATTTCCAGATTGACATCATCCACGGCCAGCACTTCGCCGCTGCCGCCGCGGGTGGGAAAACGTTTGATCAGGTGTTGGAGAGAAAGGTAAGTCATAGCTTTACTCGGTGGCAATCTGACGGTCTGCACCGCCTATGTTTTGTAAGTCGCCGGTGTCGAGGTCGTGATACTTCATGCGATAGGCACGACCCATAAAGATGTAAAACAGCCCGATTGCGATCAACACGATCACGATCACGATCATGGCATAGGCAGTGGCGATGTTCAAGCCGCCCTGTTCCACCTCGCTGAGGATAAGCACTGTCAGGATCTTCCACTTTGGTGTTGTCAGGAAGATGATGGCGCTCAGTGAAGTCATATGCCGGGCGAAACTGAAGATCAGGCCGGCCAGGAAGGCGGGGGCGATCAAAGGCAGGGTGACGCGCCGGAAGGTGATCTGAGCATCGGCTCCTAACGAGGTGGAAGCCTCTTCGATGGCCGGGTCAATCTGTTGCAGGGAGGCAACGCCAGCCCGCAAGGATGCAGGCAAGCTACGAACGGCAAAAGCGGCGATGATGATGTAGGATGTGCCTACAAGGGCCAAAGGTTTGCCTGCGAACATCAACAGCGCGCCGACTGCCAGCATGACGATGAGGAAGAGTGGCCATCGTTTTGGCTTCAGCAGGTTCATCGCATAACCGCCGATAGCCAGTATCAGCAAGCCATGTATGGGCAAGGGGACCTGCGTAAACACGTCGATCCAATCGGCGATACTGGTCACGATCTTCGCGCTCATCCCGCCTAATGAACGCCCAAAGGTCGAAATCCAATCCGTCGGGTAGGGACCGATCAGAAACAGAAGGAGTCCCGCTATCGGCACGATCAGTAATAGCGTAACAGTGCGCCGATGTTTACGTTCGACGCTGAAAAATCCCACCGCAAGAAAAATGATGGCCAGCACCAGTCCCAGCATCGCAATGTACCATTCGCCCCACCATTCGCCCACCAGCCGTGGCATGAGCGATACAAAAATCAGGCCGATGCCCACACCAATGACCGCAGCCAACCACTTGCCGGTTCTCGGCGCCTCAATCCTGCTCAGCACGTACAGCAAAAATGCGCCGAATACGATGATAAGGGCGATGACCGGAGCCCCGATAAAGGAAATGATGAAACCGATGCCCAGAATCGTGCCGGGCACTGCCGCCCCCAGATTCGAGACAAAATCCAGGCCTTCCTTGCCGGAAAAATTCCTTCTCACAACCAGGAAGGCGATAATCATACCCAGCACGCCGGCGATGGGCGTGGTAATAGCGGAAAGGAAGGTCGTATCCAGGATCGCTTCCATACCGCGATTAAAGGCAATCGCATAATTACCGAGCGTGAACGAAAAATCAATGCCCCACAGGCGGGTGAAGGATCCGACAGCAATGGCAGCATAGAGACCGGCGACCAGCACCAGACTCAAGGTGGTGACAATAGCGAAAGGCCACCGAATATACCATTCCCGAATCTGCAATTGACCGCCTGTTGGCTTGCCCGTGATCGAAACGTAGGAGCGCCGACTCACCCAGTAGCGTTGCACAATGAACACCGTGAGTGTGGGGATCAGCAACACCAGCGACAGGGCGGCGGCTTTCTGTTGATTGTATTCGCCATTGACAGCCAGGTATATCTCGGTGGACAGGACGTTGCGTGTGCCGGTGAGGAGGAGAGGATTGCCCAAATCGGCCAATGATTCCACAAACAACAGCAGGAAGGCCCCGGCGAAGCCGGGAACAAGCAAAGGCAGGGTCACTGTGCGCAGGATGTGCAGTTTGCTGGCGCCCAGACTCTGGGCCGCTTCTTCCATGGCCGGATCCAGGCGTTCGAGCATGGCGCGAATGATCAGATAGGCCACGGGGAAGAAAGTGATGATCTGGACCAAAACCAGTCCATCCAACCCGTAGATGTCGTTCATCCCTGGCGTGAAATTGATAGCCCAACCAATCTTTGGTGACCAACCCCGCCCGTCCGAAGAGTAAAATGACGGCGATGGCGATGGCGAAGGGTGGAGAAATGGTCGGAACCAGCGACAGGGCGTGGGATACGCGCTGGAAGGGATAGCTACAACGCACCAGCGTAAATGCGACAATGAATCCCAGAATGGTCCCACCGGTGGCTGTCGCCAGGCCCATGATCATTGTATCCCGCAATGTGTACCAATTGTGTCGAGCGAAATAAGGGTCGATATAACGACCAAAGTATTCAAGAGATATTTCTTTTGTCCCGAACACAAAAAAGCCCTGAACCACCACCCGCAGGAGGGGCCACACCACAAACAGGAACACGAATGCAGCACTGATCAGCAGACCCAGCATCAACAGTGGGTCCCGACCGATCAGTTGAAATTCACGGTAGCGCTGAATTGTTGTCTTTCGCCAATCAGAAGCCATGAATTGTCTCAGAAATGGGATGCGACGCACCTGCGAGGTGCGTCGCATCTTGGAAAGTTATGGGTTTACTCTTTCAGAGCATCAGCACCAGCGATTTCGTTGGTGAATTTGTCGATGAATTCCGTCTTGTGCTCGCCGCACCATTGGAAATCATAGTCGATGAGATTCACTTTCAACAGGTCCGGCATGAAGGGTTCAGCGCCTTCAACGGTCGGGGCTTGATACGCGCCATAAGTCGGGCCAATCTCCTGGGTGTCAGGCTGCAGAGCCCAATCGTACCAGAGTTTGGCAGCTTCCGGGTTCTTGGCGTCCTTGATAAGGCCCATTCCGCCGATTTCGTAGCCGGTGCCTTCTTCGGCAAAGGAGAGCGCTAACGGCAGGCCTTCCTCGATCCGCTTAACGATGTCATGAGAGAAGACGATGCCCACGGCGGCTTCACCTGATCCTACAAAGCTGGCCGGAGCGGAGCCACTCTTGGTGAACTGATTGACCTGGCCGGCGTACTCCCTGAGGTATTCCCAACCAGCCTCTTCGCCTTTCAACTGGAGGATGGTGCAAAGAGCCGTGTAGGATGTGCCGGAGCTGGAGGGATGGGCCACCATCACCTGGCCAGCAAGTTCAGGCGCCAACAGATCATCCCATGATGTTGGCGGCGTAATGCCAGATTCCGTGTTGGTGGCAAAACCCAGGGATCCGACATAGATACCCACCCAATTCTTGGCGTCATCAAGCATCAGGTCTTTGTTGATGATCTTGTCTTGAGATGCAGTTGTGTAGGGCTCAAGGAGATCTTCCTGAGCAGCAGCAATGAAACTATCGACAGGGCCACCCCACCAGATGTCAAACTGTGGGTTTTCTTTTTCGTTGCGCAATCGCGTCAGGCTTTCGCCACTGGACATACGCACGAAGTTGACGGTGATATCGGGATAGACCTTCTCGAACTCAGCTTTCATGCCTTCGCACCACTCCACCTGGGGGGTGCACAATAAGTTGAGTTCGCCACTTACTTTCTGGGATCCGGGCGGCGCGCAAGCTACCACCACCAACGCCAGCACGACCAGCGCTAACGATACCCAGAAGATTCTTCGTTGAATCATGATTCTTGCCTCCATGGTTTGGGGAGTGAAACGAGGTTTGGATATGATGCTCACCTTTTAGTGGTGTGCGGTTGACCTGAACGAATCCCAATCAAGTATCGATAGATTGTAGTACAGCCTTCTCTTATCTGCAAAAATTAATTAAAGGTTAATATGTTTTAATGAAGTAGCCGCAGACGCTATTCTTTGGGAGAAATTGCGGCTGAGAGTATGTAATTTGTCCCTAACAGAAAATACTCGTCCTTCCCGCTCCTTCGGGTTGTTTGACACCGATCTTCATTAAACGTACAATGCCTAACACAAGTTAATCCTTATCGACTCCGACCCGGAGAAGTAGGTGGGAAACTCTCCCCAGAGAGGCAGGGCCATCGGCTGCAAGCCCTGCTGGACAAGCCCCATCGAAGGTCGCCGGTGAGTTGGTTGGCTGAAAAGGTGACTGGCGACTTGCAGTTACTTGAAGTAAGTCTATCCGGGTGCGCCCGTTACAGCGTCAGAGCGGGCGGCGAAACAACATCGCCGTCAACCAAGGTGGCACCGCGGAGCCTTCCGTCCTTGAGACGAGAAGGCTTTTTTGTTTTCAAGTGCGACGCACCTCGCAGGTGCGTCGCACTTCTCCAGAGGTTCCAAACATGACCGACTTCTCCCTCCCCAAAACCTACGACTTCGAATCCACCGAGCGACGACTCTACCAATGGTGGGAAGAAAACGGCTGGTTCAAGCCGGAAAACAGCCGGGACCCCGATGGCAAACCCTTCGTGATCTCCATCCCCCCGCCCAACGTCACCGGCGTCCTGCACCAGGGGCACGCCCTGTTCGTGGCGCTGGAAGACCTGATGATCCGCTACCAGCGGATGCGCGGCCGGGCGGCGCTGTGGGTTCCCGGCACCGACCACGCCGGCATCGCCACCCAGCTCCAGGTCGAGAAGAAACTGCGGGACGAAGGAACCAGCCGCGAGGAAATCGGTCGCGAGGAGTTTCCTGGAAGAATGCTGGGCCTGGAAGGAGAAATACCACGGCCACATCATCGGCCAACTCCGCCGGTTGGGCGCAAGCTGCGACTGGGATCGCGAGCGCTTCACCATGGACGAGGGCCTGAGCCGGGCCGTGAACGAAGCCTTCGTGCGCCTGCACCGCATGGGCCTGATCTACCAGGCCGAGTACCTCGTCAACTGGTCGCCCGGCCTGCAAACCGCGGTCAGCGATGTGGAAGTGGAATACTAGCGACGAGCAAGGCACGCTCTACTATTTCAAATACCCCGTGGCCGGGGCCAACCTGGACGATGGGCCCGGCGAGGGCTACATCCCCGTGGCCACCACCCGCCCCGAAACCATCCTCGGCGACACCGCCGTGGCCGTGCACCCCGACGACGAGCGCTATCGCCACCTGATCGGCAAGACCTGCCTGGTGCCCATGCTCAACCGCACCATCCCCATCATCCACGACACCTACGTGGATATGGAATTCGGCACCGGCGCGCTCAAGATCACGCCCGGCCACGACCCCAACGACTTCGAGATCGGCCAGCGCCACGGCCTGCAAGTCATCAACATCATGAACAAGGACGCCACGCTGAACGAGGAGGCAGGCCCTTACGCGGGCATGGATCGCTTTGACGCGCCGCAAAAAGCTGTGGGCCGACATGAAAGCCGCCGGACATGGTGATCAAGGAAGAGCCGTACCAGATGCAGGTGCCGCGCGCCCAGCGCGGCGGCGAGATCATCGAGCCGCTGATCAGCACGCAATGGTTCGTGAACACCGACGGCATGGCCGAGCTGGGCCTGGCTGCCGTGCGCGCCGGCCGCATCAAGATCATGCCCGAACGCTTCACCAAAATCTACTATCACTGGCTGGAGAATCTGCGGCACTGGTGCATCAGCCGCCAACTGTGGTGGGGACACCGCATCCCGGTCTGGTACGGGCCGGATGGCCGGGTGTTCGTCGCCCGGTCGGAGGAAGAAGCCCAGGCTTGCCGCGCTGCGAGCATTACGGCGAAGCCGTCGTCACTGGAGCAAGACCCCGACGTGCTCGACACCTGGTTCAGCTCCGGTCTGTGGCCCTTCTCCACGCTGGGCTGGCCCGACGACACCCCCGACCTGCGCCGCTTCTATCCCACCGACGTGATGGAAACCGGCTACGACATCCTCTTCTTCTGGGTGGCGCGCATGATCATGCAGGGGCTGCTGTACACCAACGACATCCCCTTCCACACCGTCTACCTGCACGGCCTTGTCCGAGATGAGCACGGCCGCAAGATGTCCAAGACCTACGACAACGTGATCGACCCGATCGAGGTGATGGACGAATTCGGCACCGACGCCCTGCGCTTCACCCTGCTCACCGGCTCCACGCCCGGCCAGCGACATGAATCTGAGCCTGGAGCGGGTGCGCGCCAACCGCAATTTCGCCAACAAGATCTGGAACGCCACCCGCTTCGTGCTCGGCAACCTGCCCGAAGATTTCAGCTACACCGGTGTGCCGGATCTCGACCAGCTTGCATCTGCCCGACCGCTGGGTGCTGCACCGCCTCAATCGAGGTCATCGACAACGCCACGCGCCTGTTCGACAACTACCAGTTCGGCGAGGCGGGTCGCCAGACCTACGATTTCCTCTGGGGCGACTTCGCCGATTGGTACATCGAGGCGGCCAAGCCCCGCCTGCAATCGGCGATCGACCCCGACCCGGTGCTGCAAACCCTGGTTTATGTGCTCGACCAGACCCTGCGCCTGCTCCATCCCTTCATCCCCTACGTGACCGAGGAATTGTGGCAGCACATGCCCGCATGCAGAAGGCGAAGCGCCGGCCCTGATCGTCGCCGCCTGGCCGAAGCCAGAGCCGGCGTTCGAGCACCGGCAGGCTGCCGAGACGCTTCGAGCGTCTGCGCGAGAGCGTGCGCGCTCATCCGCAACGCCCGCAGCGAATACAACGTCGATCCGGCCCGCAAGATCGCCGCCTTTATCGACGCCGGCGACTTTGCCGACGCCTTCCAGGACGATGACCCCCGTCCTGTCCCTGCTCGCCCGCCTGGATCCCGACCAGGTTGACCTTCGGCCCGGCCCCGCCGCTGAAAAAGGCGCGACCCTGGTCGCCGGCGAGATCACCATCTTCCTGCCCCTGGGCGGCATGGTGGATGTGGAGGCCGAGATTGGCGCGGCTGCAAAAGCAACTGGCCGAGACCGAAAAACACCTGCAGGGCAGCAGAAGGCCGGTTGGGCAACGAGAAATTCGTCAGCCAACGCCCCCGCCAACGTGGTCGAGCAGGCCCGCCAGACCCTGGCCGACCTGCAATCCCAGCGCGACAAACTGGCCGAGCAGATTGAGGCGCTAAGCTAGTTTTACATTCCAGGTGCGATGCAGGCAAGCTAGGCTTGCTCGAAAGTGCGTCGCCCCCCTCTTGTCGAAAGGTGATGTTTCTGCGACAATAATCAAGTTCAACACCTCGGAAGGAGACAAACCAAAGTGAAAATATTTACCGCCTATATCGAATTTGATCCTGAAACAAACTTGTACGTCGGCATCGTCCCCGGCATTTCCGGCGCGCATACGCAAGGAGCGACTTTAGACGAACTCAACCGGAATCTGAAAGAGGTTCTGGAACTCTGTCTGGAAGATTTCAGAGATGATGTGGATGTACTTCCGCATTTTGTGGGTGTACAACAGGTGGAAGTCTTTGCATGAGTCGGCTTCCAATTATTGATGCGCGCGTGATGGAGAAGTTGCTTCTTCGTTTAGGCTTTATCGTTGTCAGGCAAAAGGGAAGTCACGTTTTTTATCGCCACTCCGATGGCAGAACAACCACCGTTCCGCATCATAAAGGTAGGGACTTGGCAGCGACCCCTAATTCGAGAGATCCTGCCGCGAAATTGAACTGTCCCCTGACGAGTTTGTGAAGCTGTTGGAAGACTTGTAGAACTATTTGGTGGCTATTGTCATCGAGCAATCCCAGCGTCATAAACTGGCCGAGCAGATTGTAGCGTTGAGATAGAGAATCAGTTTCAGATGCATCGCACCTCCGATCCTCTTCTCGCTTCCCAAACCAAACCCCGGTCTGCTAGAATCCAGGCGTGACCAAGCAGAAAAAGCAGCGCATCCTCATCGTCGAAGATGAAGCGGATCTGCGCAACACGCTTAAACTCAATTTCAAAGAGCAGGGATACAAAGTCAGCACCGCTGCCGACGGGCGTACGGGTCTTGAGAAAGCGCGGGAAAAATCGCCCGATGTCGTGATTCTCGACCTGATGCTGCCGGGCATGGATGGCATCTCCCTGGTGCGGGCGCTGCGCCAGGAATCGGACGTGCCGGTGCTGATGCTCACCGCCCGCAGTTCGGAAATGGATAAAATTGTGGGCCTGGAAAACGGGGCGGATGACTACCTGACCAAGCCCTTCAGCCTGGGCGAGTTGCTGGCTCGCGTGCGGGCCCTGTTGCGCCGCGCCGACCGCACCTCCATCCACGACGTGCTTGCCTCCGGTGAAATCGAACTCGATCTGCTCAGCCGCCGGGCGTGGCTGCAAAAGAAACAGCTCGATTTGAGTCCCAAAGAATTCAGCCTCCTGGCCGAACTCATGCGCCACGAACGCGCCGTGCTCAGCCGAGACCTGCTGCTCACACGCATTTGGGGCTACGATTTTGTCGGGGATTCACGCACGGTGGATGTGCATATCCGCTGGCTGCGGGAAAAAATCGAAACAAATCCCTCGAAGCCTGAACTGATCCAAACCGTGCGGGGCATCGGCTACCGCTTTGAGGGCTCACCGGTCCCGGCTGAGATGGATGACGACGAATGACCACGCCTGGATGGGTTTTGGTCCTGGGGCTGGCGCTGTTGGTCCTTTATCTGCTTTGGCGCGGACGCCACGCTGATCTTGAGCGCAAACGCCTGCTTCAGCGCGCGCTCAATGCCCGCGAAGAAGCGCGCGAACGCCTGGAACTCAGTGAGCAACTCAGCCAGATCCTCAGCGCCGTGGAACAGGCAAGGACTGATGGTATTTTTCTTCTGGATGAAGACACGACTATTGTCTGGATGAACAACACCGCCCGTGATCTTTCCGTTCCCGACATCAGTTTGCCCTTACACCTTAGCAAGGCAGTATTGAGTTATGAGATCCTGGCGCTGGTGGAAATCGCCTTCGGCGATGACAGCCCGCACGAACAGCAATTCACGCGCAATGAAACCAGCTATCTTGCCACCGCCCAACGCATTTCAGATGAACCGCTGCTGATCATCCTCACTGTTGCGGATGTGACCGAATTGCTGCGTCTGGGACGGGGCCGCCGCGACTATTTCGCCAACATCTCCCACGACCTGCGCACGCCCATCGCCGCCATCCAGTTGATGGTGGAAACGCTCCGCAGTGGTGCAGCAAATAGCAGTAGTCGCCGCGATGAGTTGCTGACTGGCATCTATCAACAGACGGCGTCGCTCCAGCAACTGGCGCAGGAAATGCTCGACCTGAGCATGATCGAGTCCGGCCGGATGCCGCTGAAAATGGTGGAGACAGCGATTGAAGACGTGATCGAACCGGTCTGCCAACGAATGCTCGCCCAGGCCGAACACAAGGAAATCGAACTGAAATCCGACCACGGTACTGACCTCCGGGCCTGGGCTGACCCCAACCATGTGCAGCGGGCGTTACAAAATCTGGTGCACAATGCCATCAAATTCACACCGGCAGGCGGGCAGGTCGAGATTCGGGGTTATGCCGAGGGCGAGGATGTGGTAATCGAGGTGGCCGACAGCGGCGTGGGCATTGCGCCCGAAGATATCAACCATGTTTTCGAGCGCTTTTACAAGGCGGATCGGGTGCGTGGCGATGAGAGCACTGGCTTGGGACTTGCCATTGCCCGGCACATCGTCCTTGGGCACGGGGGCCGCATCTGGGTCGAGAGCGAACAGGGGCGGGGTGCGGTGTTTCGGTTTACTTTGCCGAGGGTGTGAAAACGTATTGCGTGTTGCGTGGTCCGTCCAATTGTTACTCATTCACGGACCACGCACCACGGAACGAAAAATAGCCTCGCCTCTACCGTATTTCTCCTCTCAAGTTAAGGTAGTTTAACAGTAATTTAACACGACCTTGAGGACGCGCGGGGAAATGCCTGCTATCTTGGTTCTGGTTTCATTTATCACAAGACAACCAGACCATGGCCAAGAAATCCAGAATCCTCCTAATCGAAGACGAAAACGACCTACGCAACACGCTCAAGATCAATCTCAAAGAGCAAAGCTTTAAGGTGATCACGGCAGAGGATGGGCTTGAGGGCTTGAATAAGGCCTTGACGAAATCGCCCGACCTCATCCTGCTCGATCTCATGCTGCCGGGTATGGACGGCCTGGCCGTGCTGAGGGCCTTGCGCGAGAAATCGGATGTGCCGGTGCTGATCCTCACCGCGCGCGGGTCCGAACTGGATAAAATCGTCGGGCTGGAGAGCGGGGCGGACGATTACCTGACCAAGCCCTTCAGTCTGGGCGAGCTTTTCGCCAGAATGCGAGCGTTGCTGCGTCGGGCTGACCAGACCCGTGTGCGGGACAGAATGGTTTCCGGGGCCATTTCACTCGATCTGGTGAGCCGGCAGGCGGCTCTTGGCGATCAGGACATCTACTTTAGTCCCAAAGAATTCAGCTTGATGGCCGAGCTTATGCGCAACCAGGGCGCGGTGCTGAGCCGGGACCTCTTGCTCAATCGTGTGTGGGGCCTCGACTACATCGGCGATCCCCGCACGGTCGATGTCCATATCCGCTGGTTGCGCGAAAAGATCGAAAAAGATCCATCAAAACCGGAACTGATTCAGACTGTGCGTGGCATTGGCTACCGTTATGAACCGTTGCCGCTGGAAGAAGAAATGGTTGGATGATGAAAAACGTCATGTCGAACGAATATGAGACATCCCCCCCTAAATCGTTGCATAACTTCGTTATCAAGGGGATTTCTCCTCCCTCTGGTCGTCGAAATGACATGCTTCTTAACAAAGTTTAACCGAGATTTAACACACTCTTGAGGACGCCCAACGATTCCTCTGCTAGAGTCTGAGTGGTAGCGCAGCGTGCTACTTAAACAGCTCGTGATGAGCAAACCCATATCCCAAATTCTCTTTTAAGGAGGAGAAATGAAACGCACGTTTTTGTTTTTAGCCGTATTGACCGTTGCCCTGTTGGTGGCAGCATGTGGTGGAAGTGAACCCGCTACAACGCCAGAGCCACAGGTCGTTAAAGAAACCGTGGTTGTAGAAGTGACCAAAGAAGTCGAGGTCACGAAAGAAGTGGAAGTCCAGACTACAGTGGTGGTCGAGAAAGAAGTGATTAAAGAAGTCGAAGTGATTGCCTTGCCTGAGGTCAATCCCCTGGAAGTGACGGGTGACATCATCGCCGCCGGCAGCTCCACCGTGTTCCCGCTCTCCGAGCGTTTGGCCGAACGTTTCCGCGATGAAGGCTACGACGGAAACATCACCATCGACAGCATCGGCTCCGGCGCCGGTTTCGAGCGCTTCTGTGTGGCCGGTGAATCGGATATCTCCAATGCCAGCCGGGCGATTAAGGATGCCGAAGTGGAAAACTGCAAGGCCATTGGCCGGGAACCGATCGAGATTCGCGTTGGCACCGATGCCCTGGCTGTTGTAGTCAGCAATGAAAACGACTTCATCGACAACGCCACCATCGAGGAACTGGCGCTGCTGTTTTCGGACGGCGCAGAACTGTGGTCGGATGTGAACGCCGACTGGCCGAGCGAGCCCATCCACCGTTTCATTCCGGGCACCGACTCCGGCACTTTCGACTTCTTCGTGGAAGAGGTGTTTGATCAGGATGCTGAGAAAACGTTGAGCGCCAAGAATCAGCAGCTCAGCGAGGATGACAACGTTCTGGTGCAAGGCGTTCTGGGCAGCCCCTACGCCATCGGCTACTTTGGTTACGCCTACTACGCCGAGAATGCCGATACGTTGAACGTGCTTTCGATTGAAGGTGTGGAGCCGAATGACGCCTCGGTGGACAGTGGCGACTATCCTCTGGCCCGCCCGTTGTTCATTTACACCACCGCCAGCATCATGCAGGAGAAACCGCAGGTTGCCGACTTCGTCAATTTCTACCTGACGAATGTGGATGACGAAGTCACCGATGTCGGTTACTTTCCTGCCAGCACTGCCGATCTCAACGCCGCCAAGCAAGCCTGGCTGGACGCGAATCAATAACTAAAAACGTAATGCTTGTTGCGTGTTGCGTTTGGCTAATTCCAACGTAACACGCAACAAGCACCACGGAGCAGGAGGATTATGAATGCAGAGTGATCTCACACAATCGTCTCTCACTGTATTACCTGGCGCGAGCAACACCCTGGATGCCCCCATCAATCTGCGGAAAAAGCGCAGGCCTGGTGAATTGATTATCCAGGTGTTTCTGCTTTTCTGCGGCATTGTTTCCATTTTAACGACGATTGGCATCGTTGTCGTTTTGCTGAGCCAGGCCCTGGCCTTTTTCAGTCGCCCCGAAGTTACGTTGGTTGAGTTTTTCACCTCGACGAAATGGAATCCCATCATTGGGGATTTCGGTATTTTCCCTCTGATTAACGCCACGTTGCTGACAAGCGCCATTGCTATGATCATTGCCCTGCCTTTGGGGCTGATGATCGCCATTTACCTGAGCGAATACGCATCGCCCAAGGCCCGCGGCACGATCAAACCGATTCTGGAAGTTCTGGCAGGCATTCCCACTGTGGTTTATGGCTATTTTGCCCTGACTTTTATGACGGTGTTGCTACGCAACATCTTTGGAACTGATACGGTTGAGATCTTCAATGTGGGGTCTGCCGGCATCGTTATTGGCATCCTCATCCTGCCGCTGGTCACGTCGATGAGCGAGGATGCTCTGCACGCCGTGCCAAATAGTTTGCGTGAGGCAAGTTTTGGCCTTGGCGCTACCCGCCTGGAGACATCGACAAAAGTTGTCGTGCCGGGGGCGCTATCAGGCATTGCCGCCGCTTTTATCGTCTCCATTTCGCGGGCAATTGGCGAGACGATGATCGTTGCTATCGCCGCAGGAGCCGGACCCCGTAACTACGATAACTGGGTAGACGCCGTAAAGGGACTCAAATTCCTCAACCCCTTCACGGCTGCAGAAACCATGACGGGACATATCGTTCGTATCAGTGGCGGTGACATCAGCTACGAATCGATCGATTACGACAGCCTCTTTGCCATCGGTCTCACCCTGTTTGTGATGACGCTCGGCCTCAATGTGATCAGCCGTTGGGTCGTGCGCCGGTTCAGGGAGGAGTATTGATATGGCTGCGGACGAAACCGTATCACCAGAAAAGATAAGCTATCCTGAAGGCGAGGGTCTGCGCAAATTTGTAAAAAAACGTCGCCGCACTGGCAAGTTTTGGCGATCACTTTTCCTGCTCGCGACCACCATCGCCATCATCGCCCTCTCTGTCCTGCTGATCAATATCATCAACGACAGCTTTGGTTATGTGGCCATCCAAAACAAGATCGATCCGGAAGAACTGGTCTTGCGTCATGTCAAGGAAATTGTCCTGGCGTCAGACATGCAAGTCACCAGCGAGGATGACCAAGCTCTGGCGGAGGGTGTCGCCAAACGCTCCAGCGCCATTGGTTTCTTTGGGTATGGTTATTACGAGGCCAACAGCGACGCATTGCGTTTGCTACCGGTGAATGGCATTGCACCCAGCGCTGAGACGGTGGAAAGCGGCGAATACCTGATGTCTCGCCCGTTGTTGCTCTATTCTTCGCAAAAGACATTGCTCGAAAAGGAACAGGTTGCAGCCTACCTGTACTACTACCTGGCGAACGTCAGAGATCAAATCTTGGATATCGGTTACTTCCCGGCAAGTCAGGAAGCGATGGACCAGGCGATGCTGAATTGGGAGAAAGCCACCGGTCTCACAGCCACCACCGTCGATACGCTGGTCCCGGTCGGAGATATTGTGCTGTCAGGTAGCTCCACCGTAGCCCCGATCTCCGAATTTATGGCTCAGGACTTTGCTGATCTGCTGTTTCCGATCGACATCACCGTGAACTCGGTGGGAACAGGCGCTGGATTCACCGCCTACTGCACGGAGGAAGCGGCTGACATCGTTGATGCCAGCCGTCCCATCCAATTGCCGGAAGAAAACGCCTGCCTCCGCAAGGGGCTGACGCCACTGTCGTTTCGCATTGGCAGTGATGGCATTGCCGTCGTTGTCAGCCAGGAAAATGATTTTGTCGATGCCCTGACGACCGGGCAACTGGCGCAGATATTCACCACAGCGGAAACATGGGCGGATGTGAACCCGGACTGGCCGGATAAGCCGATCCTCAAGTTCATTCCCGGCGCAGACAGCGGCACCCTCGACTTTTTCGTGGCCTCTGTGTTCGGCACCGAACTGGCTGAGTTGCCGGAAGCGTCCCTCATCGCCATTTTGCAGGCCAATCTTTCCACTGGCCTGATTCGTCGTCTCGATTCAGAAGTGCCGCTGGTTGAACGCAGCCAGGGCGAGCTACACGATCTGGTCAGAGAACGGGTGGTCGAGCCAGAGATCGTCAAGACCTGGAGTTTGTTTGAATCCATTTTTAACAAAGCGGAAATCGAAGCGGAAGTGGCGCAGATCCCCAAAGCGGAACTGGAGTTTCGCAACTGGCTGACCTGGCAATTCATCACCTCGCCGCAATCTTCCCGCCCGGAGTTGGCTGGCATCCGCACCGCCATACTCGGTTCCCTGTGGGTTGTGTTCATCTCCATGCTGATATCGATTCCAATTGGCATTGGCGCGGCCATCTACCTGGAAGAGTACGGCTCCGGCAATTGGCTTGATAACCTGATCGAGACCAACATCAACAATCTGGCGGGCGTGCCCTCGATCATTTACGGTATGCTCGGTCTCGCCATTTTCGTGCGGGTGCTGGAGCCTTTGACCAGCGGCGCACTTTTCGGCATTGGCGATCCAACCACCGCTAACGGTCGCACCATCATGGCTGCCGGATTTACGCTGGGTTTGCTGATCCTGCCTCTGATCATCATCAACGCCCGCGAGGCCATCCGGGCCGTGCCCGCTTCTTTGCGTGAGGCCAGTTTTGGCCTGGGCGCGACAAAATGGCAGACGATCTGGCATCATGTGCTGCCAAACGCTATCCCTGGCATCCTCACCGGCAGCATCCTGGCCGTGTCCCGCGCCTTCGGCGAGACCGCTCCCCTGGTCGTGATCGGCGCCGCCACCTTCATCGTTGTCGATCCGACCTCACCATTCGCCAAATTCACTACCCTGACCATCCAGATCTACCAGTGGACTTCACGCCCTCAGCAGGAATTCCAACATCTGGCCGCCGCCGGCATCATCGTGCTTCTGATCATGTTGCTGGCCCTCAACGCAACGGCCATCTGGTTGCGTAACCGCTATCAACGGAACTATTGACCATGACAAAAAACAAATCCACCAATGGCGCTACGTCCGCCACCAATGGCAAATATGCAATCACAGCCAAAAACCTCAACGTGTTTTACGGTGATTTCCAGGCCGTCAAGAATGTCGATCTTCAAATCGAGCGCGGAAAGATCACAGCGCTGATCGGGCCATCGGGCTGTGGCAAGAGCACGGTGCTACGCGCCTTCAATCGCATGAATGATCTGGTGTCGATCGCCCGTGTTGATGGCGAGATATTATTCCACAACAAAAATATCTACGACCCTGATGTAGACCCGGTCGAGGTGAGAAGGCGCATCGGCATGGTTTTCCAGAAACCCAATCCTTTTCCCAAGAGCATTTACGAAAATGTGGCCTGGGGCGCCAAGATCAATGGTTACAAGGGTAACATGGATGATCTCGTGGAGGAGTCCCTGCGTGGCGCGGCGCTGTGGAGTGAAGTGAACGACAAGCTCGACCAGAGTGGCTACTCCCTCTCAGGTGGCCAGCAACAACGCCTGTGCATCGCCCGCACCATCGCTGTGAAACCGGACATCATCCTCATGGACGAACCGGCATCAGCCCTGGACCCTATCGCCACATTGCGGATCGAAGAGTTGATGCGGGAGTTGACCAGGGAGTACACTATCCTGGTGGTCACGCACAACATGCAACAGGCGGCCCGCGTGTCTCATTTCACAGCGTTTTTCACTGTGGACGATAACCGCACCGGATACCTGGCCGAATATGGCCCCACCAAAGAACTCTTCACCATGCCCAAGAACAAAATTACCGAAGACTACATTACAGGGCGGTTTGGATAGAGTCGATAATGCATATTGAGGTATTGGGTAGTGCGTTGAGGAATACGCCAACCAATCGAATACCCAATACCTTCTACTGAAATGACTCCCAGGAATCAAAGACTGCGAAATTCTGAAAAGATAACGTCCTCATTCTTTGCACCGGCAACTCCTGCCGCAGCCAGATGGCGGAAGGCATGGTCAACGCCTGCCTGAGTGATAGCTGGCAAGCCTACTCGGCTGGGACCGAGCCTTCCGGTTATGTGCATCCCCTGGCCATTCGGGTGATGGCGGAGCTGGGCATTGACATCAGCGATGGTCGCTCCAAGCACACGGACGAGTTACGCGATATCCCGTTTGACTTGGTGATCACAGTATGCGATCATGCTGCTGAGACGTGTCCGATCTGGCTTGGCGAGGGAAAGGTCGTGCACATCGGATTTGAAGGATCCGGCCCCGGCAGAGGGACAGAAGAGGAGCGCATGACCGTCTTCCGGGAAGTGCGTGACAAAATCAGAGCGCAGGTGCTCGATTACCTGTCCGATTAATCCCAACAAACGACATCAAAGCGATGGAGCAATCGAATGACTCGAAAAACATTTGACCAACAGTTGCAGCAACTCGAAGATGATGTTTTGGTCCTGGGCAATTTGGTGGAGACGGCCCTGAAGCGGTCAGTGGTTTATCTGAAGGCGCAAGATAGTGTCGCCGCGCAAGGATTGATTGCAGAAGACCGGTTGATCGATGAAAAGCGTTATGCCATCGAAGCCGACGCACTGACTCTGATTGCCACCCAGCAGCCTATGGCGGTGGATTTGCGCACCCTGGCGGCAGTGCTTTTCATTGCCAATGAACTGGAACGGATCGGCGATTATGCCAAAGGCATTGGCCGCATTACCCTGCGCGTCGGCCAGGAGCCATTTCTCAAACCATTGATCGATATCCCCCGCATGGAAATATTATGCCGGGAGATGTTGCACACTTCGCTGCTGGCTTTTGTCCGTCGAGATGTAGATGCTGCGCATCAGGTGATCAAACGGGATGACGAGGTCGATGCACTTTACGAGGGGGTGTACAGCGAACTCATGTCTTATGTCATAAAAGATGTAGGGCTCATGCAGCAAGCCAATCTTCTTTTGTTTGTGGCGCACAACCTGGAGCGAGCAGCGGATCGCGCGACGAATATTTGTGAACGGGTTATCTATGGTGTAACAGGAGCATTGCTGGATACGGGCTGGGATGAGGATGGCGTTTCGGCTCTGTCGTAATGACGTCATCTCGTCATTGTGTGGATACCGGTAAATCAGTAAACCCGTACACCGGGCTAACAACTCCCCGGTTTTCCGGTTTTTGGCTTTACCGGGTTACAAAAAATCAAATAATCAGTCAATTCTGATCCATTGCCCATATTGTAAACACGGATTCAGCTTGATTCGTGAAGACGTGAAACGTGAAAAAGCACCCAGCAAGGCGGCATTACGTTTCACGTCTTCACGTTTCACTCAGCTAATTCGCCATCGTCTTCTTCCAGAGTTTCTTTCTCGGTGTCGATGCCGTCACCTTCCATGTGCGTATGAATGCTCACGCGCCGGTATTCCTTACCATCAGCCACCGCAATGACCATTCGCACATCGAGTTCTTTGGGGATCAATCCAAAATCCTGGAGCGTCCAAATCGTGGTGATGCGCCCGCTGAGGTTAGGCCATTGCTCCTTGGCCCACTGATAGCGCCTGCGGCTGAACTGCCAGATCGCTTCGGGATACTGATGCGGTGTGAAAGCCTGATATTCCTCCCAGATTTCGTAATGAGGCGTCAGTGGGAACAAGATATCCAGCATGGTCTGTTGCACTTCCGCTTCGTCCCGCCCTTGCTCTGGTGCAACCCAATTCAGGTGGTAGTTTTTGATAAACATGAAAACACCCTGATTCGAGTAATTCTCAATGCTCTTGCTTATCTCACCCTTGAGCTCATAGGTCTTCTGGTAAGTGCTTTCCAATTCCTGGTTTGGCTCCTCGATCCGTTCGTGTTCCTGCGGTCGTCCATCAATAGGGAACAGGGTCAGGTCAATATTGTAGAGATAATAGACCAGTCGTCTGATCCGCTCCGGCCCAATGTTGTACTGGTTAAATGTTCTGGATTCGATTAACTCCTCCAGGGCGTCGACAATGCCGCGCTGACGAGCACGGTCGTGTGCTCGCTGCATGCCGTCTTCGTAGACAACATCACGGGGATAAGGTGTCGGGGGGAGAGCCTGCGTGGATTCCGGCAGGGGCTTTCGCTTGAATCCACCACGAGAAATGAATATCTGAAACAGCGTAATCGCCGCCCCGGTAATCGCAATGATCAGTAAGGCATCGGTTTTTTGCGTGATCAGGACGATGCCCATGAAATAACTGGCGATCATGCCCCTGAAACCGGCAAACCGGAGTGATTTCGCTTCGCCGGATCCAGGCTCGATGCCACGGGCCAGCAACACATCGTGGCGTACAAAAAACACCGCCGTGCTGGTGATAATAAAGGCGCTGACGAACCCAAATGCGTAATAAGCCTCCACCACCGTCACTTGCCTGATAACGGGGATGAGCACAGCGGCAATCACCCAGATGACGACGATACCGATGCGATCATCCGTAAACATGGCGGGTAATCGTCCCAGACGGGCGGCATTGGCAGCAACCGCTGCGCCGCCCACATAGCCGCCGCCTTGCGCCAGCAACAGGATGATCGCCAGCAGCGTGCCGGCGATCAGCAGAAAACGCTCGCCAGGCGTACCGCTGATGGCATCATTAATGGCGCGGGAAATGGCTATTTCCGATGACACCACACTAACGAATTCCTCAGGCGAAGCCTGAGCGACTGCTTCGCCGGGCGGTTTGGTTCTCCCAACAGTTCCGCTTTGGCCTGTTCAGCAGGCAATCCAATGTATAACTCCTTGGCGGCAACCTGGTCGGCGTCGGTAACAACAACATCTTCAGGCGTAACGCCATCGCCCAAAACCTGTGCAGCCACGATCTCGTATTCGATCAGCAACGTGCTGTAGCCTTCGGTGGCGGGGATTTTCCAATTCTGGGCAGCGAATAGCTGTACGATGCCAGTGCCGATGAGAAATACAGCAGCCAACGTCAGTGACACGCTGATCACTTTCCACTTGGGGCGGGCGGCGTGCTTGCCGCTGGCAGGGATTACTTCATAGCCCGAAAAACCAAGCATGGCGCTGGCCATTGAACGGAAAAAGAGTTGGAAGAACAGGACTGTGCCAATCGTGGAAATATCCTGCTGAACCCGAACGACGTTTTCGACAACACCGGTTAGTTCTAGCCGCCTGACGATGCCTTCTGTGAGGATGGCCCATTCCGGATGGAATGCAGATGTCGCCCCGACCAGGCTGAGCGCCCCAACCGTGAAGATGGTGAAAAGACCGCCGCCAATCAGGAACATGGGCACTGCCCGTCTCGGCCCCAGCGCCACCAGCACGACCATGATGAAGAAGGCGAACGCTTCCGCCAGAATAATGCGGTAGGCGGCGAGTTCCGGCAGGATGAGCATGGTGACATCGGCAGCCGAAATCGACGAAATGATGATGGTCAGGATGGCGTCGAGGAAAAACAGGCTGGTGCCAATCCAGGACAGCCAACGCATTTTGGGCGGGCCAATCGCTTCCACCAATGGTCCGCTGCCGCCCGCATTGGGGCGCAGGTAAGCGCCGGCTTTGTATGCGGGAACGATGCCCAAAAATAGGAGTGCCGACAACAGAATGAAGGCTCCCATGGCGATCTGGTGGTACCCGCCTGCGCCGTAAATCGCCAGCAGGGTCTGGTAGGCTGCCACGCTGAAGGCGTCGGCGGCGATTTCGAAGATGAGGGCCAAAATGCCAAGACCTGCGCCACCCAGCAAAAGTCCTTCGACAAAAAGCCGAGGCAACTGCCGTCGAGCTTCAGCGCGCTCGTTTGGATCTATATAATTTCTAAACATTGTCAACAACCTCTTTTCACCAAAAATTCAAACAGCCTGTAATTATAACTCCGCCTGTTGGTGATGAGAAAAATAAGATCAATTTTCTTTCGAGCATAGACTATAGTTGCGGGCATGATTTGGGATCGACATGGCCGGGCAAAAAGAAAACCGCCCGGCAAAATGTCACCGGGCGGTTAGAAAGGTCAGATGAAGTGCGTTGGCTGCTGCAATTAGGCAGTGCTGCGGTGACGGTAGAGTGCAAGGCCGCCTACACCAAATGCAAACAAAACCAGGCCCGCAATCAACGGAGCCACTGGATCCGGCTGGGTTAGGTTAGCACCGGTTTCGGGCAGCGTATCCGGGGCCTGCCCTACAATGAATTCGCGATCATTCATTGCCTGGACTGGGCGAGCATTTCTGTTATAAATTGCTGTGTAGGCGCCGATCTGGGCCGCCGATAGTTGCACCGGGTTGTTCATCACAAACCATTTGACACCTTCTGTGCAAGGCGGGGTGGTCAACGAACCCTTGAAACGCCAATACGTCTGGTCACCGGGCAGAAGCTCAGCTGCGCTGACGCTTGCACCGGCAATGGTCTGCGGTTCCCCTTCTTCCGCTGGCATATTATCGAGGACTGGTGCATAAGCTGGGTTCTCTGCGCCCTCTTCAAGCAGTACGCCGACGACGGCCAGACGCCCTTGCGCATTCTGGTGCACAAGATGCATTTCCATGGCGGAGGGGTTGCCATCCACCGCATTCTCGCTGGGCGCATGGAAGTGGAATTGCAGCAGTTTGTAGGTCTGTCCATCGACCGTCATCGTGCTACCTTCATCGTAGTTGACCTGGATGGTGTGGCCATTATTGACGATGTTGACAGTCGAGTTCTGGTACCCAAATGTCAGATCGGCCGGATTGAGCGGGGCCGATGATGGTAGGTCGATGGGTGATTGCTCAGTGCCCGTGCCGCAAGTGGCGAAGTCAGGACTCAGTTCGGCCCAATGTTCAGGGCCTGTATCACCTTCGTAGCTCCAGTGTACGTCGCCACCCGAGGCGATTACTATGGTTGTTCCCAGGACAAGGGTTGGCACTAATGCCAGAACAACATACAAAAATGTCTTACGATTCACTTTTTCTCTCCAAGATGGGTGTGTGTAAAGCATATCAGGTGTGCCATATGATGTTGACGATCATGACCATTGCCGCCTCCTCTCAGGAGTTGATTGGTTGAAGATCAGATTAAGCGACTGTCCAGGAATAACCTCCCGGAGGTATTAGATAGCCATTGCGCCCGCCGCCCCACAAAATAGAGCGATGATACAAATGTAGAACAACTATAAAACAAGAATATCGTAAAGCAAAATGCGTGTCAAATCGCTCTTTTGCGGTACCGATTTGTCTTTTTGCCGATTGTTAAGCCCTGCGTAGACCCCTGTTCCAGAAGTGGGGTTGATTTATAGCCCTAAAGTGTGGCGTAACGCCCCATTGACATCGGACATCGCTAGTTGACCGATGACTCGGGAGATAGCCTTTTCGTTAACTGTGGCAAGATTATCGGTCATCACTACCGAATCTGTGAGAAGACCACTGTTCCGCCCCGCTGACGAATGAAGCATTATCGCCACGCGGCTGGAATGGTTAGCCCGGAACATTCTGCTGGTGATCATGGCGACAATGATTTGTGAGAGATCAGTATCCAGGCCATCGGCCTGAACCACCAGAGCGGGTCTCATTTTGGCTGTCCGCAGATCCGAGTGCGGAAACAGCACCAGCACTACATCGCCACGTTTACAGATCGCCTTTTGCGCCGTCATAATCGTTATAGATGTCCATTTCGGAGCTGTCCCATTCCTCCACAAAAGAAGCCAAGCTTTCGCGGAGCGCGGCAGCTTCTTCTCGATTGATGTTGTAACTTGTCAGATCAACCAGCCCCAATTCAAGAAATGTTACGATGACTGTGGTGTCATTGCGCACATCCTCGGGAGCTTCGTTTAGCTCGATCTGACCGTCGCGGTATACGCCCTGAAGTGTTCTCAACATGGTCTGTTCTCCTAATTCATTTTAGCAGACCTGACTTTCGCCTACAAACGCATCTTTGGCGATTTCTCCTGACGCTCAGGCCAGAACCACAACAAAACGAGCAGAGCCGCCGTCGCCAGGCTGATCCACATGCCCAGATACAGCGATGGCGGCTTGAATTCCATGAGCATGGTGTGTTGGCCTGCCGGTGCAGCGATGGCGCTGAGCAGGAGATCGGCGCGCTGGATGGGAACTGTTTGTGCCATCCAACGTCGCCTGCCAGCCCGGATACCAGGCCTGGTTGATCAGCAGTGTGCTGGCTGCATCGGCGGTATATTCGATGCGGAGCCGTTCCGGGGATTCGGCTTGCACCACTGCCGAGCCACTTCCGCCCTGGCGCGCTTCTCCCGCGGCAAGGAGCACGGACTCGGCGGGATCAAAATTCGGGTCCAACATGCGGGCGAGGGTGGCGTCATCGTCCGGGCTCAGTTCGGCGTTGGGGATGAGGGATGCACGCGGGAAAGCAGCGCTATTTTCGTAGATTTTGACATCGCCGGAGTGGATGCTTTGCCAGGGGTGCCGGGAGACAGGCATCGTGGCGTGGGCATTGCTCACCTCGTCCATCACGGCGATGCCGCGCACAAAGAGGGAAGCGTCTGCATCGAAAAGTTGCAAGTCGAGGGAAGCCAGAGGGCCGGGATCAGGCAACGCCAGTTGGGTGATCACATCCTGGCCGGGTGCATCGAAACGCCAGCGCACAGCAGGCAGGTCCCGATTATGGCTCAATCCGGCCGCTTCATCATCTCCCAGCGCTGTTTCTATCCCCGCCCGGATCGGCAGCCGTGCTTCGACGCCATCCCGATACGTTGCCACCAATTCGGCCACCAGCGCGCCATCGGGCAGAGCAGCACCCGCTTGCAGATGGCTGACGAGGCCCACATGCGTCACCGGGAACGTGGGCAGATCGCTGATGGTGATTTGCGGATCGTCGCCGGTCAGGGCCTCGCCGAAGGCGAGATCGTAATACACGTCGTCGTGCCAGACATCGAATTGCTTGTCGGCGATGACGTGGCAGACGCCGAACAGGGACAGGAGCCGGGCGTTGGGGATTTCGCGCAACGATTCACGCAGGCGGCCATCGGCCACGACCCGGTCGGCGGGGAGGAAGAGTTCCATCGCCTTGACAAAGCGCGCGGTGGGCAGCACCCCGCCGCCGAAGCCGTCCAATGAGGGCAGGCGGAAGAGCAAACCGAGGTTGGGCGCAAGGATTTCTTTGGCTTTGGTGGCGACGATCAGGTCGTTGAAGGCCCGCTCATCGAGGTAGGGGCCGTAAATTCGCTGGAGATCAGCCAGATCCCCGGGGTCGTAGGTGATGGTGGACAAGCTCAACGTGCGGCAATCGGCAGTCTGACTGGCGGCGATGCGGGCGGGGGCGGTGCGCCAGGAGCGAATCGCTTGGGGCGCTGTGGGATGCTGGATCGGCAACGTCCAACTGGCGGCATAGATTTCCAGCAACAGCAGTCCCACCAGCAGGATTGTCCCCCAGCGGCGCACTTTGCCCCGACCGATCAGCACGATCCCGAATGCGATCACAGCCAGTAGCCAGCCCGCCACGGTGACGGCGTTGGGCAGGGTCAGGGCTGCCAGCGCCAGGACGACAAGCAGCAATCCGGCAACTGCCAGCCACTGCCAGCGCCCACGGTTTCGCCAGGCGGGTCGCCATCCCTGCAAGAGATTGTCGACGCCGAGGGCTGCTAACAGGGCAATGCCCAGTGTCGCCGCTTCCAGCCAGCGCGCCGGCACCCGGAATAGATTCCAGCCCGGCACGATGCGGTGCAGGACGTAGCTGAGTGGATTGTACGCGCCCAGCGCCAGCGCGACCCCAAAGATGAGCAGTACCAGAGATAGAAAACGAATCCGTTTCGGTCCCTTGAACAAGCCACAGAAGGCCAGCAGCAGGCCGATCACGCCAATGTAGGCCACCCACTCGCCGTAGGCATCGCTGCCCAGCGCCTGACCGAGGTCGCGCGCATAATGCGGGAGCAAGGTGAATCCCAGACGCCAGGGCGGCAGACTGAGGGCGGCATGGTCCCGGAAGGCAAGGCCGCCACTGCGGTAGGACTGGGTTGTCAGCTCCAGAGTCGGCAGCAATTGTACGGCGGACAGCGCCAGGGTCAGGGTGAAGATGATTGCCAGGGCGAGCACGACCGGCCAGAAGCGCTGCCACAACGTCCGCCAGGAGAACGAACCAGCAGCGCGGCAATCACGCCAGCACGTCCAGCCCAGCGAAGCGAAAATCCACACGGCGAAGATGACTGCCTGGTTGTAAAAGGTCTGCGAATGCCCTGCCAGCAGCGCCAGCGTCCAGACGAGGATGTTGAGAACCAGCCAGCGGCGCGTGGCGCGGTTCCATCCCAGTCCAGCGGGTTTTAATTCCCACAGGAGAATGGCGGCGGGTAGCCAGGGGATGGTCCCCCACCGCACCGGTTGCACCAGCAGTCCTGTCGTCCACCCGCCCAGCGCGAAAACAACGCCAGCGGTGAAGGCAGCCACAACGCCAACGCGAGCGACTCGTTTGGCGAGACCATAGGTGAATGCGCCTGCCAGCCAGGCGTGCAGGGCGGCGAAGTAAAGGATGCCCTTTTCGGCGGGGAAAAAGATAAACGGCCAACGCAGAGGATAGAAAACCTGCGCCTGCGGATTCGCCTGGAAAGGGACGCCTGCGTACATGAAGGGATTCCACAGAGGCAATCGCCCCGCCCGGAGCGCTTCATTCAGGTAGTCCCAGTACGGGGTGAAATAAAAGAGGAAATCGCCGCCAGCGGGAACCCGATTCGTCAGCAGCACCTGGCTGTAGATCAGCAAGACAGCCAGTGCCAGCGCCAGCAACGCCAGGACATCGTTCCATCCCCAGCGTGATGCAGAATCCTTGTTCGTTTTCGATGTCATGACTGCACACCCAACCAGCCCCATTCATGTCGCTCCGGGTCATGCGACATGAATGTCGCGGTACGATCCACAATTTCGTAAACCGCAAACTGCAAACGGCCATGTTCGGGATGGTTCACGATCAGGCGCTCGACCAGCGCGAAATCATCGGCTGCCAATGCCTCTTCCAACGCTGCGCGTTCATCGATGTGCCAGCCGGGGAAAACCACATAACGGCTGTAGCCATCCGGCGATGTACGGATGTCATCGAGCAACATGGCCGGATCGGACCAGTAAACCCGACCTTTCGGGCCATCCCAGAGATACCAGTTCCAATGCCAGCCCAGCCAGCGCTGGTAGAGCACGCCGCGCCGGGCGGGAACATGGGCCTGGAGATAATCGGCGACTTCCTCGATGCCGGCATAAGCGCCGTGATCGCCGCCGATGGGTATGCGAGCCGCCGTCGCCTGACCAGCGCCCCACAGCAGACTGATCCCGACCAGCGTCGCCAGACCCAAACGCAGGATTTTGCGATCCCGCAACGCATCCCAGCCGACAATCAACCCGCGCGCTGCCAGCATCGCCAGCAACGGCGTCAACCCCAGCAGATAGCGATCCCAAGCCTGGAAAGTTGACCACGATGTGAAACAGCAAGTAGGCCAGGATGAAAACGACAAAAAGAAGGGACCAAAGCCGGAGGTCGGAAGTCGGAGAACGGGGGTCGGGGATCGGAGGTCGGAGAACGGAGGTCGGGGATCGGAGGTCGAAGGTGTTAGGCGTTGATTGTTGATTGTTTTTTGTTGATTGTTTTTGGTTTTCTGCTCTGTAGGCGAACAACCCCACCAGCACCAGGCCCGCCAGCACCATCGTTCCCTACAGCCCAGCCTCCCAGCCATTGTCCTGCTTCCCACCATTGGGCGATGCGCTCCGGCCATTGGGCAGGTCCGACCAGCGCCAAACCGCCGTAACTGTTCCAGGACTGTTCCCAAAAACTGGGGATAAACGACGGCAGGATGCGCCAGCCATCCCATTGCCAGACCTTGAACCAGATGATGTAGAAACCGGCAGCGAAGGCCAGAAGTCGGAGGACAGAGGCTTGTGCTGAGTGAAATCGAAGTAGCAGAAGTCGGGTCGTGAAACGTGATGCGTGATGCGTGATGCCTGATTTTTCGAGCCAGCGTTGCCAGGAGGCGGGATACGCGCCAAGCAGGACCGCACCCAGAATCAGCGGAGTGAAGAGCAGTGCGTTTTGCTTGGTGGCGAAGGCCATGCCCAGGGCCAGCCCAGCGCCGAGGCCGGATCCGTAACTGGCCACCAGTAACGCCAGCAGCAGCCAGGCCACCAGCATGGGGTCGGTGTACAGGGTTGGCGCAAAGGAAATAGCGAAGGGCGAAAGCGCAAACAATGCCAGGGACCAGCGCGCTGTGCGGGGGTCGTAAATACGTCGGGCCAGCAGCCAGAGCAGGATCAATGAGAGGAATGAAACGAGCAGATTCAGCATTCGCCCAGATTCCACACTCGGTCCGAACCATTCGTAAAAGCGCGCCAGCGTGTAGATGAAAAAAGGTGGCTTATCCACAGCCACCCACTCCAACATCGTGTCCTGCCCTGAGCTAATCAGCCGCGCCCAATAGGCGTACAGCGCCTCATCCTCCCGCAATGGGAAGCGGCCAAAGGACCAAATTCGCAGAAATATCCCCAACGCCAACCAGGCTGGCGCCCAGACCCGATCATCACAGATCCAGGCTCGCAGCACCGGCCAATAGGCAGAGATCGAGCCGGATACCGGCAGATTATTTGGGTTACGATCGATCACCCGTTGCACTTGCATGACTCAGTTCACGAAACGGTATTTGATCAGCGCCCAAACCGCCGGGAATCCATCCTTCCAGGTGATATTTTTGCCTTCCTCATACTCTCGGCCCGTGTAGCTGATGGGCACTTCGTAAATGCGATAACCCTGCTTGAGGATCTTGGCGGTGATCTCCGGCTCCAGTTCAAAGCGGCGAGCATGCAGGGGCATGCCTGCCAAGACCTCAGGCCGGAAAACTTTGTAGCAAGTCTCCATGTCGGTGAGGATCGAGTCGTACAACACATTGGTCAACAGGGTGAGGACCTTATTTCCAATCATATTCCTGAACAACATCGCTTTGCGTGGCCCGCCCAGAAAACGAGAGCCGTATACCACTTTCGTCCGCTCCTCCAGAATTGGCTGCAAAAGCTGGGGATAATCGCGAGGGTCGTACTCAAGATCGGCGTCCTGGATCAGGAAGATGTCCCCTTGCGCATATTGCATTGCTGTCCGGATTGCCGCGCCCTTGCCCTGGTTCCGCCTGTGCCTTACCGCCTTCAGCAAGCCTTCGGCTTGTGCTTGCAGCAGGATTTCCCAACTGTTGTCTGTGGAGCCATCGTCAACAGCCACGATCTCCTGTTCCACGAAAAAGGTTTCCCTGGCATCTTCGCTGGCGACCGATGACACTTCCATTTCGAGCTTGTCCATGGCCAGGACATGGTTAATGACGGCCCGCAACGTCTTTCCTTCGTTGTAGACCGGCAGCAATACTGAGTAACGAACAGTGGTTTCTTTCATGAGGGTGATAATGGAGTCAGATAGGTTTGGTGACGCAGTAGCGGTAGCTGATCCAGGCGGCATCGGCGCTGTCGTCGGCCTGTACGTCGACGAGTTGGCCGCCCTGTGTTTGCAGGAGTTGCTCGATCTGCGTTCTGGGGATGCCGTACATGTTCATCACTGGTTGATCGCCATATCGCCATTTTTGGTAGGATCGCCACATGGCGGTCGGTTTCAGCGGTTGGGTCAGACGCCGCAGTGCGCTTTTTGGCTGGTCAGGGATTTGGAAGATGAGCACGCCGCCCGGTGCAAGCACGCGCAGAAATTCCCGGATGTAGGACTTGGCGAACCTGGGCGGCATGTGCTGCAACGTGATGTTGGAGTAAATGAAATCGATGGACTTATCCTCGAAGAGTCGCAGATCGTCGGTCGGGTTGAGATGGTATTGGCAACGCTCGCCGAACTGGTTATAGTCCTGCGCCAATTCGATCATGGCTGAACTGATATCAACGCCATGAACCAGCTCGAAACGCCGGGCCAGCGCCTGGCTCAGTCGCCCAACGCCGCACCCGAAATCCAGCGCTGCACCGAACTTGATGTCAAGTCCCAGGTTGGCGGCATAGTCCCAGACTGCGTCGATCTCCTCCACGCCTGTGGCAAAGAAAACATCGACCTGCCAGCGGTTCTCGGTTTTGTCGGGCCAGGCCAGAATCCCCCAGAGCGGATCTGTTTCTCCGAACTTATTCCAGTTTTCTTGCAAATCGTCGAGTTTCATAAGCGATTTCGTGCGCAATTAGCGTGAATTAGAAAGGGAGCAGGCAGCCTGTCGCTGGCCTGAGCCAAAACCATGCCACTGGCGCAAACAAAGATTATACCGCAAACGCTTTTTTGCGGGGAAACCAGCGTCCTCGATCAGACAACGTTGGTAACGCACCTACATCATCTGATTGCTTGCTCCTGCTCCGAACGCTATGCTATACTCCCGCCAGATCATCATACCTACATTGTCCCAGCATAAAGGAATCAGCATGGCCACTTCTGATTGGCAGCCCGACGAAATCGACGATACAGCGCCGGAAATACCGGAACTATACGAGGAAGACCCCACTGAATTCGATGATCGTGTTGAAGTCATCGAGGAGATCGAGCGGGGATTGGGCTTTACTGACGGTTTTCAGTTTGGCTGCGGCTTCTGGACGGCTGCACTTGTGGTCGGGATCGTAGCTGGATTGATTTTCCTGATTTTGGCCTTTTTCCTTTCCTTTGCCGGCATCAACTTGTTGGGTTAAATATCTCTGATCGGTCACTTGTTCAGCTCCAAGTCGTTTGAAATCAACAAAAACGCCCCACCGGCACAGAGCAGCGGGGCGTTTTGCTTTCTATTGTGGGTGGTGACGTCTAGGATTCTCTCTTTTCGTCATCTTCCAGTTGCAGACGCTTCTTCACGCCTTTTTGGAACGTGTACAGGGGCAACATGGCGGCCATCATCGCATCGGAGGCTTTGGTTTTGGCTTGAACCTGCATACGCCATGCCGCTGAGCGCATGTCCTGAGCGTACTCACGCCAGGTTTCAGGCACCGGCCAGTTCGTGACCAAAATCGCTTCCTCATCCACCGTCTCCGCCTGCCATTCCCACACGCAAGCGCCGTAGGTGAGACCCGTACCGAACGCCACCATCACGATCCGATCACCGTCCTGGATCCGGTCTTGTTCCAGCGCCTCGACCAGGGCAATCGGCACCGAGGCCGCTGATGTGTTGCCGTAACGGTCGAGATTCACCATCACTTTGTTGGGGTCCATGCCCAGCCGTCGCACAGACAGGTCGATGATGCGTTGGTTGGCCTGGTGGGGGATGAGCAAATCGATGTCGTTGATGGTCAAACTCGCATCAGAGACAACCTGAGTGACGGCGTCTGTCATGGCTCGAGTGGCAAACTTGAAGACTTGCCGTCCATTCATTTTGAGTTTGTGATCTTTACGAGCGAGTGTTTCTGGTGTCGTCTCGGCATGGCTGCCAATGCCCGGCACAATAATGGCTTCCCAACCATCGCCCTCAGAACCGAGCACCATGCTCTGCATCCCGCCTGGGGTGTCGCTGCGGCTTACGACAACCGCGCCGGCGCCATCGCCAAAAAGTACGCAGGTGTTGCGATCTTCCCAGTCCATAGCATAACTGAGCGTCTCGGAGCCGACAACCAGGATGTTCTTGTATGCGCCTGCATGAATGAACTGTGAAGCCGTGATCAGCCCATACACAAACCCCGTGCAGCCTGCCACGAGCGTCATGGCGCCAGCTTTGGAAGCGCCCAGCTGATCCTGCAGGATGCTGGAAACTGGCGGAGCGAGATAGTCGGGTGTGGATGTGGCAAGAATGATGAAGTCCAATTCATTCGCTTCAAGCCCGGCGCTTTCCAGGGCAACGCGCGAAGCGCGAACCGCCATATCCACCGTCGCCTGCCCTTCGGCTGCGATGTGGCGTTCGCGGATGCCTGTGCGACTGACGATCCACTCATCGTTTGTGTCAACCATTTCGGATAATTCGTGATTGGTGAGCACGCGTTCGGGTGCATACATGCCCCAACCAGAGATGCGGCTGTAATAATTGCTCATGGTCTGACGCCTCGAATTTGAAGTTGTAGTGGCTCCCTGCCTTTGCTCACCTGCCGCCATGAATCGTAATTAAGAACATCGATAAATGAAGGAATGATGTCTGGGATGAATTGGCGCAGGATTGCAATATAAGAATCAGGGAGTTTAGTTTGGATAGATAGACAATTCTATTTTATGGAACTTTATCAGATTGAACAAATCAGTGTCGTGGAAATAGCACAACGCAAACCACCCAAAGCGCTATTTGGAGCGGCTACGGATATCGCTGCATTCACGTGGCCAGGGCGGTCTCTTCCCGGCCAACATGACGTGACCGACGCCAGAATGCGTACATGCCGACCAGTGAAGCTGCGCCTAAAACAACAGAGACGATCCAGGCGATTGGCCAGGCTGTTTTGACACTTTGTTTGATGCCCAATTCTTGCTGCACCCGTTGTCTTTTACACTCGGCCATCAGTTGCAGCCGGAGTTCGTCCTTGAATGCCTGCGCCGGAGCAACTGGACGAAGCGTCTGCCACAGCCAGGTGACGACAGCGAAAAGGCTTGCCGAGTCATCAGGTAGTGCCGGGTCAGTCTCGATCAATTGGGCTCGCGACTCCCCGTGCGCTTGCAACGTATCGAAATGGTAATTGTAGAGTTCTATGGGATCCTGTTGCTTCATGGTGAATAGTGTCTGACGGTATGATGATTATAAGGGATAGGCGACAATACCCACTGTGCCGGGTCCAAGGTGTGCGGAAACAGAGGTGGAGAGGGGTGAGATCCAAACCTTATCGCAGTTAAGCGCCTGGGCTGTCAGGTCTGCAAGGGCAGCCGCATCGTCAGGGGATTGGGAATGGACGACAGCCACTCTCGCCGGCGCGTCTCCCAGTTTCTCGTGCATCATTTCCACCATGCGGTTAAGCGCTTTTTTGCGGGTGCGCACCCGTTCATCGGCAAAGAGCTGGCCGTCGCGCAGGACAATGATGGGCTTGATGTTCAGCACTGAGGCCACGGCTGCACCTAAAGCGCCGATGCGTCCACTTAGTTGCACATATTTCAAGGTGATGGGAGAGAGCAGGATGTTCATGCCATCACGTATCTGGCTCAGGCGCGCCATAATTTCGTCCGGCGTCGCGCCCTGGTCGATCATTTCCATTGCTTCCAAAAGCATAAAGCCCGTGCCGGCGGAACCGCAATTGCTGTCAAAGGGATAGACGGTGATCTCGTCTTTGACCATATCGGCGCCCATTGCAGCGGAATGAAAGGTGCCGCTGAGCTTCGCGCCGATGTGGATCGACAGAATGGCGTCGTGATCGGCAGCCAACTGAAGGTAGAGATCAGCGAAATCGGTCGGGGTGGGCTGCGATGTCTTGGGGATTGCGCCCTCAGCATCGACAAGACGGAAAAAGGTCGCTTCGTCGATGTCGATGCCTTCGCGGTAACTTGCCTCTCCGAACTGGATGTGAATGGGAACGATATTCACACGCGGCCAGCCCGGCCAATCTTTTGGCATGTCGGTGGTCGAATCGGTGACAATGGCGATTTTTGACATAATTTTAGAGGAGGTCGCGCTCTTGGAGATCATCGCGCAAAGTGATGAGTGTGCGATGATACAGGGATTTGATTGATGATTCCGTACGTCCCATAATCCTGCCGATTTCGGCATTGGGGAGACGTTCGACGAATTTAAGGATAATCAACTGTTGGCGGTCTTCAGGGAGACGGTGAATCGCTGAGAGCAATTCATCCTGTGTTTCCTGTTGTTCAGCCACTTGGCTGGGATAGGGGCGTGTTGAACGAATAATGGCAAGGTCGTCAAGAGGTATCGACTTGCGCCGGGATTGCTGACGATGCCAGTTGGCAACAAGATTGTGGGCAATGCGGTAAAGCCAGGCCGAAAAGGGGAGCCCCCGGTCTTCATAACTGTCGATCTTCTTCATGGCCTGAAAGAAGGTGCGGGCAGTCAAGTCTTCGACATCATTGGCGTTGCCAACTCTGTAGTAGATGTAGTTGTAAATGCGATCAACGTGCAGTTCGTACAACTGTCCAAACGCTTCGGGATCGCTTTTGGCTTGCTCGATAAGAGCGGACTCGTTCAGATCGTTGGTCAGCACAGAATTGAGTTTGAGTGATACAAGAGATAAAACACCAGTGGTTTAGTTTGGTCGCGCCAGAAGTGGACTGCACCATTCTAGCATTGGCGCGGGATAGGAGCAAAGCATTGTCAATCATCTGCCCTTGTGCTATCCTGTGACGGCCTGATTTATTGATCATTGCTTACATTTCTTGATTTATCGTGCAAAGGAGTTTACGTTGACAGTTCTGAACAATCGAAAACGAGTGGTGATTACCGGTATGGGCGCTATCAGTCCAATTGGTTTGGATGTACGCTCGACATGGGAAGGCTTACTGGCCGGTCGTGTAGGCGTGGATCTGATCACTGATTATGATGTCAGTGAATTGCCTACCCAGGTGGTTGCATTGGTCAAGGATTTCGATCCTGAGCAGTACATGTCTCGGAAAGAAGCCAGGCGCATGGGGCGCGTGACCCAGTTGGCGATTGCTTCGACCGAAGAGGCCATTGCACATGCTGCACTGGATATGCAAGCAGAGGATTTAACGCGGGTCGGTTTAGAGATGGGTAGCGCCTTCGGCGCTTTGAGCATCTCTGGAAGATCAGATGGTGCTTAAGGAGAAACGAGGATTAAGAGCTACGAACCCGACGTTGGCGCCGTCGGTGCTAATCTCTACAACGCCAAGCATCCTGGCCATCCGGCATGGCATCCAGGGTCCTGTCAATTCTCCGGTTGTGGCTTGTGCTACTGGCGCTTACAGTATCGGCGCTGCTGCACAACGCATTCAGCACGGCGAAGCGGATGTGATGCTCGCTGGCGGGACTGACGCTTACACCTCGCAGATTATTATTTTTTCCTTCAGCAAATTGGGTGCGATGACAAAGCGCAATGATGACCCGAAGACTGCAATTCGTCCCTTTGATCTGGAACGGGATGGCATGACGGTGGGCGAAGGCGCTGTGACGATGGTGCTGGAATCGTTGGAACATGCTCTGGCGCGCGGGGCCACCATCCTGGCAGAATACGGTGGCCTGGGCTTCACTTCCGATGCATTTCATCTCGCAGCCCCCGAACCGGCAGGCATCGGCGCCGGACGGGCCATGAAGTTGGCATTGACGGAAGCGGGTCTCGAACCTGAAGCGATTGATTACGTCGCTGCGCATGGCACTGCCACCAAACTCAACGATCCGGCAGAGACCAAAGCGATCAAATATGCATTGGGAGAACATGCTTACAACGTTCCTGTTTCCTCCATCAAGCCGATGATTGGGCATGTGATGGGCGCAGCAGGCTCATTTGGGGCATTGACCATCATCGAGGCCATACGCACCGGCTGGGTGCCGCCAACCATTAATTATTCTGTGCCCGACCCAGAGTGCGATCTCGACTATGTGCCCAATCAGGCGCGTCAGGTGCAGGTGGATGTAGGGATGACGAATGCCTTCGGGTTTGGCGGTCAGAACGCCTCGCTCCTGATTAAACGCTTTGTAGAGTGATCTGGCAAGGCCATGCCACCACATAAACCCAAAACCGCCAATCTTTTTATCACTTGCTTGGTTGATCATCTCTATCCTGAGATCGCCGAGGCTGTGGTGATGGTGCTGGAACGGGAGGGCGTCGAGGTGCATGTCCCGCCCGATCAGACGTGTTGCGGGCAACCGGCCTTTAACGGCGGATTTCGTGACGAGGCGCGCCAGATGGCTCGCCATTTCCTCGATGTTTTCGCGGATACCGTGGGGCCAATTGTGACCCCCTCTGGCTCATGTGCGGCAATGGTGGTGCACCACTACCCGACGTTGTTCGCCGATGATCCGGAGCAACGAAAACGGGCGGAGGAAGTAGCTGGCCGGGTGCGGGAATTCAGCCAGTTTCTGGTCGAAGATCTGGGTTTGCAGCAGGCAGGCGGGCAAGCCGGGCGCTACACCTTCCATCCCTCCTGCCATCTCACACGTGAATTAGGGGTGCGGGGCGCTGCCGAGACGCTGCTCGACAATATCCCCGGCGGCGAGCGCGTGCCTTTGCCCGAAGCCGAAGCCTGTTGTGGGTTTGGCGGGCTTTTCGCCATAAAAATGCCGGCAGTTTCTACTGCGATGATGCAACGAAAGCTGAGCAACATCGATGCCAGCGGCGCAGAGGTCTGCGTGGTCTGTGACGCCTCATGTATGATGCACCTGAACGGCGGTTTGGTGAAGCAAGGTGAAGAGCCCGTTGTCAAGCATCTGGCGGAGGTGTTGGCGGAATGACCACCCTCAACCAACGCGCTGAAATCGCCCTGCACGATATCCCCTTGCAGCAGGCGCTGAACAAGACCATGGATCATTTTGTCCATGCCAGGGCGGCTGCCTTTGCCGCTTTGCCTCATGGCGAAGCTCTGCGCGACCAGGGGCGAATCATCCGGGCGAACACCATCGCCCATCTTGATGAACACTTGCTTGAATTCGAGCGTAACGCCCAGGCCAATGGCAGCCAGGTGCATTGGGCGCAGGATGCCGAACAAGCGCGTAAGATCGTGATGCAAATCGCCCGCACAAACGATGTCAAATCGGTGGTCAAGAGCAAGTCGATGCTCAGTGAAGAGATCGGGGTGAATAACGTGATCGAGCGAGCGGGGCTGAAAGTGGTGGAGACCGATTTGGGCGAATACATCGTGCAGCTTGCCGATGACCATCCCAGCCATATCATCGCTCCTGTCGTGCACTGGCGTCTGGAGGATGTGGCGGTGTTGTTCAACGAGCACTTGGGTACGCCCCTTGATGCCGACATCCCCGATCTGGTGGGCGCTGCCAGGAAAACGCTGCGCCAGGAGTTCATCCAGGCCGACATGGGCATTAGCGGCGCCAATTTCGCCGTGGCCGAGACCGGCAGCATTGTGCTGGTGACCAACGAAGGCAATGGCAGGTACGTGACGACCACGCCACGCATCCACGTCGCCCTTGTGGGCATCGAGCGCCTGGCCCCCACCCTGACGGATTTGGGCACGCTCCTGCAGATTCTAGCGCGTAGCGCTACGGGACAACCGCTCAGCGCTTACACTTCCATCGTCACCGGCCCAAGGCGCTCTCCTGATGAGGATGGCCCGGAACAGGTGCACATCATCCTGGTGGATAATGGCCGCAGCAACGCCCTCGCCGGTGAGATGGCCGAAATTTTGTATTGCATTCGCTGCGGCGCTTGTCTCAATGTCTGCCCCGTCTACCGCAATATCGGCGGGCATGCCTACGACTCCATTTACCCGGGTCCCATCGGCATTGTGGTGACACCCGTGCTGCGCGGGCCTAGCGAATGGAGCGAACTGCCGCAGGCATCCAGTTTATGTGGAGCCTGCACCGAGGCTTGCCCAGTGCGCATCGACATCCCCCGCATGTTGTTGAAACTGCGCAGCGACAGTGTGGAGCGGGAGGAAGCGCCTGAGTGGTTGAGCAAGGGGTTGCGTGGCTTCACCTGGGCTGCCACCCGGCCCAAAATGTTCAGGCTGGCAGGACGCATGGGCAGTATTGCGCAGAAATTGACGCCTCGCTCGCAGGGGTGGACCACGAAAATGCCCGGACCTCTCTCCGGTTGGACGGATACACGCGCTTTCCCGCCTTTGGCCAAAGAGAGTTTTAGCGAACGCTGGGCCAGGAAAAACAAGCAAACGCCCAAATAATCCCATGACTGACGCCCGCTCTGAGATTCTCTCTCGTATCCGCCAATCCTTGCCCAAGGCTTATTTGCCCGGCGCTGACGGTGATGTGCCTGCTCCTCCCCCATCGCCAGAATTCACTGAACCGTTGGTCGATGTTTTTGTGAGGGCACTCGAAGCGATGCAAGGCGTTGCGCATCTGGTCGAGAACCAGGACGAGGCCCGTGATTTCCTGATAGCCGAATTCAGAAAGCGAGGCGTGTCTCAGGTTTTGGGTTGGAACACGATCTATTTGCCAATTGCCGGTTTGCAGGAAGCGCTGAATGCCGAAGGCATCGAGTTGGTACCCAGCGTTCTGTCTGGTTCCGACCGAAAGGCTGATCTGGCGAGATTGGAGGCTATCCCGGTGGGGCTGACCGGGGCTGAGGCGGGACTGGCGCGCACCGGCAGCATTGTCGTCTACGCTGACAATTACCGTGGGCGGCTGGCTTCGTTACTTCCACCTGTCCATTACGTCGTGCTCAACGCCTATCAACTTTATCCCGACCTGGCCGCCTGGATCTCGACCGAGCGTGCTGGCTCAGCCATTGCCCAGAGCAGCAACACGGTCGTCATCACAGGACCCAGCCGCAGCGCCGACATCGCCCAGACGCTCACCCTCGGCGCACACGGGCCGAAGGAATTGCATGTGGTGTTGATCAGATAAATTGGGGAATTCCAACAAGATAGGGTCTTGACTCTCCCCTAGCTGGAGGCTGTACAATGGTGTGAGATGGGGGACGCCCCACGAACCGAAGGCCTTCAACCAACGACCATTCCCTGCCGAGAAGGAGCAAACATGTTCAGAATCGGCGAATTCTCAAAACTCAGCCAGGTGTCCGTCAAGACACTGCGCTACTACGACCAGATCGGCTTGCTGCACCCAGC
Organism: uncultured Chloroflexia bacterium; assembly: GCA_963700615.1. GTDB lineage: Bacteria > Chloroflexota > Anaerolineae > J102 > J102 > DUEF01. The sequence continues at coordinate 57,170 of CAVOYG010000014.1, forward strand.
CGAGGTGGATCGTTTCACCAGTTACCGCTATTACTCGACCGAGCAGTTGCACCGGCTCAACCGCATTCTCGCTTTGAAGGACCTGGGACTCTCACTCGAACAGATCAGCCAGGTGTTCGACCATGATCTATCCCCGGCCGAGTTACGCGGGATGCTGCGTTTGAAGCAGTCGGAGCTACAACAACAGGTCGAGGACCAGCAAGCCCGGTTGGACCGAGTGGCCGCCCGGCTGAGACAGATCGAACAGGAGGGCAAAATGCCAACCAATGAAGTGACACTCAAAGAAGTGCCGACACTGCGCATCGCCAGTGTTCGAGACGTTGTCTCCACTTATCCAGCCCAGTCCACTCTTTGGGAGGAATTGGAAACATATCTTCAGCAACAGCAGGTTGAACCATCAGGACCCTGCTTTACCATCGACCACCAAAGTGAATACAAAGAATCCAATCTCGATCTGGAGGTGTGTGAGCCCATCACCGCTGACTTGGCGGGCAACGAACGTGTGACAGTCCGTGATCTATCCGGCGCACAAATGGCGAGCACGATTCATATCGGTCCCTTTGAAGGGTTAAGTGAAGCTTACGGCGCGTTTCTTAACATGGATCGAGCAAAATGGTTATCGCATCGTCGGCCCCAATCGGGAAATCTATTTACGAAGCTATGAGGATGGTTGCGATCCCTCAGAGTTCGTGACCGAAATCCAGTTCCCGGTGGCTAAGGCGTAGAAATCACCAAGGTGCCAGGCACTTGGGTTCAGTGCCTGGCACCTCGATGCGTCATATCCCTCCAAATCATCGGTAGGTAGAATGGCGTACCTGACAATGCACTAGTACACTGAGGCATAAATGAGTCCAGAGCCAAATCAAAGTTGACGGAGGTGAAACAATAGAATAAAGTTGTCTGCACTTCAAAGCAAAGAGGTGGTCGAAATGCCCAGTCCAAAACCATTGCCACTGGAATTGAGTGAGCAAGAAGAATTCGAATTGAGCAAGTTAGTCAAGCGGCACAATGTGGCCCAGAAAATTGCTATACGCGGCCGGATTGTGTTGGCGGCAGGAACAGGAAACAACAATAGCCAGATCGCCCGCGAACATGGGCTAAGCCATGATACAGTGCGCTTATGGCGGCATCGCTGGTGAGACTTACAGCCGATTCCGTTGACTGATTTGAGCGCTGAAGAACGGCTGGAGGACTTACCCCGTCCTGGTGCGCCGGCCCGGATTACAGCCGAGCAGCGGTGTCAAATTGAAGCCTTGGCCTGCGAACAGCCGGAGGATCAGAGCGGCCCATCAGTCATTGGACAGGGCGGGAAATAGCCGATGAGATTCATGAAACGAGGGATTGTTGAGCAGATTTCGGCCCGCCACGCCGGACGTCTTTTAAAAAGAGGCCGATCTCAAACCCCATCTGATCCGCTATTGGCTGACCACCGACCGGGATGAGCAGTTTGACGAGTTAAACGGCGACATCAATGGTCTCTATCACCAGGCCCAGGAACTGGCCAGGCAGGGTGAGCGGATCATCAGTAACGATGAGATTGACCGGGGTTCAGGCCCTGGAACGGAAGCATCCCGGCTTACCGTTGCGACCCGGCCAAGTGGAGCGGTGCGAGTTCGAGTACATTCGACACGGCACTCTGGCCTTCATCATCAATTTTGACGTGGCCACAGGCCAGGTCGGCCTCACCTCGGTCGGACCCACCCGCACTGAACAGGACTACGTCAATCATATTCAACGCACGATCCAAGCCGACCCGACGGTGACCAAATGGCATTTCGTCGTTGACCAACTCAATATTCACCGGTCTGAAAGCCTGGTGCGCTTGGTGGCCGCTGAGTCGGACATTGACGACAGTGAGCTTGGGGATCAAAGGCAAAAGCGGTATTCTCAAATCAATGAAAAGCCGGGCCGAGTTTCTGAGCAATCCCGATCATCGCATTGTCTTTCACTACACCCCCAAACACGCCTCCTGGCTCAACCAGATTGAGATTTGGTTTTCTATTTTGGCTCGCAAATTACTGAAACGGGGTAACTTCACCTCCTTGGATCATCTCAAAGCCAAAGTATTGGCTTTTATCGAATACTACAATCGGACTATGGCCAAACCCTTCAAATGGACCTATAAGGGCAAAGCCCTCGCTGTATAACTATAGGATTATTTATGCCCAGATGTACTAGAATTATCAAAAACGTTATCAAGCATACGTCAGCGTCGCGATGATGCTCGAATATGAATCGGTACTTGTTTGCCCTGAAAATCTCAAAGCCTTCAACATGACCACTCAGGAAGTTGAATGATTTCTTGACAGCTTATTGTATCTGGTCAAGCCGGTGTCTCCTTTTTATCTCTGGCGTTCGCAATTACGTGCTCCGGCTGATGACACGTACTGGAAGCGGCCATAAACGGCGGTGCTGTTGCAATCATTACTTTCACTCTCCGTCACTTTCAGACCGCAGCAGCCAGATAAGGATGACCCGCGCTAATCGGGACGACTTTCTGAACCCAGGGCATGTCGAGAAATCCCCATGAAAAGCAATGTCCTCCTTCGACCCGTGACGGAATCCGACCTCCCGATCTTCTTCGAGTACCAACTTGATCAGGATGCCAGCGAGATGGCCGCCTTCCCGATCAGAGACAGGGAGACCTTCATGGCGCATTGGATCGACAAAGTTCTTGGCGACGAAACCGTTACTGCAAAAACCATACTTTTCGATGGGCAGTTGGCTGGCCACATCGTGAGCTGGGATCAGTCCGGTGAACGAGAAGTCGGCTACTGGATTGGAAAGGAGTTCTGGGGCAAGGGTGCCGCTACGAGAGCATTGTCAGAATTTCTGAACGTCGTGCAGACGCGTCCGCTCCATGCCCATGTCGCCAAACACAATATCGCTTCTCTGCGAGTCCTGCAGAACTGCGGTTTCACGATTTCGGGCGAGGACACAGTGCCTTTCGGTGAGCCCGGCATGAAGATGGAAGAGTTTATTCTGACACTTGGCGCGAATGGATGAGACGCAGTGCCATGTTATTCGTTTTGGTTCTTCACCTCCTCTTCTTGAACCCACGGCTGTCAAAAGAGAGTTAGTGTTGATGAAAACAAAAAATTCAGTATGGCTTATCGTGCTTATTCTGCTCTCTTTTGCAAAATTCATTCAGCATATGTTCTAACTTATGCTCTTCACGTTGATTTAAGGGAATCGCAGCACTGTGGTAGTAAATCACGATATTTTGATGTATCTGGTTTCATTATTGGAATATCTTTCTTAATCAACATACTGTTTTTATATCAAAGAAAGCGTTTTAGTCTCATTTGTTATTTTTCCTGGCGCTTGTTGATTTCATTGGAGAATTTATCGCTCAAGGCACTTTAGCTATTGAAATCATGGTTTCCTTCATTGTAGCAACCGTTATCCTGCTCATTATCCTATTCAAGGGAAAAGACTTGATGGATGATGCGAAATCTCTCTGGCTCTAGGGGACATACTGAATTGCCTGTGAAGCAAGAGGGTGTGTGAATTGCGTACCTGCGAAAACATTGCAGAAATATGATGACAACGAATGAAACAACCACTTTCAACAGCGCCAACACCGGGATTTTGCCTCGACCTGCCTGACTGTACGGTCGCCGAGTTCAACGCTCTGCCGACCCATTTCCGCACCAACGAGGAGCGCATGGCGGTGGTGATCGAATTCTCGCGTATGAACTTCCAACGCAAGACGGGCGGCCCCTTCGCTGCCGGGATTTTCGAGTGGGACTCCGGCAGACTGGTTGTGATCGGCGTCAACCGGGTGGTGCCTTTCCATTGTTCCTCAGCTCACGCTGAAGTGATGGCGATATCGCTAGCGCAGAAACTTCTAGGCGTCTACGATCTGGGCGCGCCGGGACTGCCCACCTACCAGATCGTGGTGAACTGGCGACCCTGCGCCATGTGCTTTGGGGCTGTGCTCTGGTCGGGCGTGCGCTCGCTGGTGATAGCAGGCGACGGCCCGGAATTAGAGATGATCACAGGCTTTGATGAAGGTCCGGTCCATCCGGAGTCGCGCAGTGAATTGGAGAAACGAGACCTCGAGTTAGTGAATGATGTCCTGCGTGCGGAGGCAATTGCGGCGTACAAGGAGTTTTCCGTTAGCCGTGAGTTGTTTATAATGCTCGCCTTGGCGCAGAGAACCAGCTGAAACAATAACAGAGACCTACTATCATGCCTCAAAGTACCCCTTTAAGTATCTCGCTTTTCAAGGCGGCGGCGTCGAGGCTTACACTTATCATGGGGCTTTGGACGTCCTCGAAGCCAATGGTCTTCTGGATCAAATAGAACTCGTTGCTGCATCATCGGTGGGCGCCATGTTGGCGACGGCGGTCAGTTTCAGATGGACGTTGTCAAAACCATCGATCTGTATCTACCCAGTGATCTAGAATATATATATGCAGCACCAAAACGACAAGAGATCGAGGATCGCCAAAAAGAGCTGAAGCAAACTGTCTTGGTGGTCGCCGCCGTCAACCGCATGCTCAGCCGTTACGGCCGGCGCTACAACGATTCCAACAATGGTTGGAAAATATGATCGCCACCGAGTGCGATGGCAATGGTCGTGCCACCTTTGCCCGAATCCACCGACCGCGGTCTCCGTGAATCGCACATCATCACAAG
>CAVOYG010000015.1:0-200469 GCA_963700615.1 uncultured Chloroflexia bacterium
CAAGGGTGGCAACCTGGATCCGGCCACGCACGACAAACTGGATACCGGCATCGATATGCAGGTCACAGATGTTATTGATGTGCCTGTGCTTCGTGTGCGTAGCCAGAGAAAGCGCTTACTCCAAACATTTATCCGTAATCGTCCCGCCGTTTTGGGCCTGTTCTTGATGTTGTTGGTGTTATTCACGGCGGTCTTCGCCGATGATTGGTTCATTGCCATTCCCCAGGGACGAGAACCGGAACCCCTGTTGGCGCCCTACGATCCCCTTAAACAGGATACGCGCAATCGCCTGGCTCCACCCAGCCGTGAACACCCGATGGGCCTCGATTCCTATGGACGTGACACGCTGTCACGGATTATCTATGGCGCCAGGGTGTCATTGATGGTAGGTATCTTTGCCGTGATCATTGGCGGTGTCGTCGGCGCGTTCATGGGGTTGACAGGAGGCTACCAGGGCGGTAAGACTGAGAACCTGTTGATGCGCAGCACAGATGTACTGATGGCGTTTCCCAGTCTGATCATGGGGCTTATGGTGCTGGCTGTCCTGGGGGGCGGTCTATTCAACATGATCCTGGCCATTGGCATTGTGCTGACGCCCACCTTTGCCAGGATCGCGCACGGCTCGACATTGACAGTCAAAGAAAACGAGTACGTTGAGGCTGCCAGGAGTATCGGCTCCGGCAAATTCAGGATTGCTCGTGTCCATGTTCTGCCCAACATCACCAGCGAGCTTGTCGTCCTGGCCAGCATCTGGATCGCTACCGCCATTCGCGTTGAAGCCAATCTCAGTTTTATCGGTCTGGGCGTATCACCGCCCACACCGGCATGGGGTTCGATGATCCGCGATGGCACGCAATTCCTGTTTGACGCCCCTTGGGTATCCTTTTTCCCCGGCATGGCGATCTTGATCACTGTTCTGGCTTTTAACTTGCTCGGCGACGGCTTACGAGACGTCTTTGATCCTAAACTGCAACACTAGGAGGAAACGATCATGGATCGTTCGGTATCATTTCTCTACCTGACCCAGGAACAGGTTATCGAGTGTGGTGGATTGGACATGCCTCAGACCATTGAGTCTGTCGAAAAGGTCCTGAAAATGCTGGACAATGGCGAATGCATGGAGCCGCAGTCGCCGATTATCCACTGGAATGGCATCCACAACCGCCGCATCACCATGCACCCGGCCTACATCGGCGGTGATGTGGAGGTGGCGGGCATCAAGTGGATTCCCAGCAATCCCGAGAATCCGATCAAGCGCAACATGCCCCGCTCCAATGCCGTCACCATTCTCAACGACCCCGAGACGGGTTATCCCATTGCGATCATGGATGGTACGGCGATCAGCGCCATGCGCACCGGTGCGGTGGTGGGGGTCGGGGCGAAGTACCTTGCCCGGGAAGACGCGTCAGTGGTCGGGCTGATCGGCTCCGGTGTGATCAATCGTACGCAATTGATGGCGCTGAATGTCGTTCTGAATCTCCGCCAGGTCAAGCTCTTCGATATCGCACCGGACAAAGCCTATGCTTTCGCCGAGGAGATGGGGGAAAAGCTCGGCTTGGAAATCAAAGTGGTTGATAGCGCCCGCGCCGCCGTGGAAGGCTCTGATGTGATCGCTCCGGCCACAAATGTGGGCCCGGACGACAGGTACATCCAGGCGGAATGGATCAAACCGGGCGCGTTGCTGGCGAACCTGTCGGTCAATGACTACACATTCGGCGCTGTGCTGGCCTGTGACAAAATCGTGGTCGATAACAAAAAACAGCTAAACATCCCCACGGCAATCCTCACCGACATGGCCGCTGAAAATCTGGTCAGCGCAGATGACCTCGTCGAATTGGGGACAATCATCAATGGTAAGGCGCCAGGGCGCACGAATGAGGAGGAGCGCATTTTCCTCAGCCCCCTGGGCATGGGCATCGAAGATATCATCAACGCACATCGTGTCTACCTGGAGGCTCGCCGTCGCGGCATTGGCCAGGAACTCGAGCTGTGGCATGAACCTGTTTGGGCATAGTCGCTAGCGTGACCCTAAAGGTCGCTCACGGCAATTTACGCACCATTTCCCACCAAACCAGACAACCGTTCCCCAAACAAGCCTCATTTCATGACCTTTAGGGTCGGTCCTTTACCAATGACAACTAAACAAGATATCCTGATCATTGGCGGTGGCGCTGTTGGCATTTGCACCGCCTATTTTCTTGCACAGCAAGGACAATCCGTCACCCTGCTCGAAAAAAATGAGCTCTCCAGCGGCAGTTCCTACGGCAATGCCGGGTTAATCGCCGTTGATCATGCGATTCCCACGGCTGCGCCCGGTGTCATGAGCCAGGGCATCCGCTGGTTGCTGAATCCGGAAAGCCCCTTTTCGATCAAACCACGTCTTGATCCCGACCAGCTTCGCTGGCTCTGGCGTTTTCGTGGAGCCTGCCAGACCGGACCGATGCGCCGTTCGATCCCGGTGCTGCTAGGTTTGGGACAGACCAGCATGGCGCTGTTTGAGGAGCTTCACGCCCGGCACGCGATGGATGACGATTTTCAATACAATGGACGCATCATCCTCTATCGCACGCAGGCGGGCCTCGACCATGCTATCGAAGAACTGGATCTGCTCGGCGAATATGGCGTAACAGGACAGGTTCTTGATGCGAAAGGGGTGCTGGCGATGGAGCCCAGCGTGCAGCCGGATATCGCTGGGGGCGTGTACTACAACGGTTACGCCCATCTCGTGCCCGACCGCTTTGTGTTGGAACTGGCCCGTGTCTGCGAAAGCATGGGTGTTCGCATCCACACAGGAACGGAAGTGCTGGGCTTTGAAACATCAGACAAGCGCATCACCTCGGTGATCACGACCCGCGGCGCACACCAGGCGGACGAGGTCATCCTGGCCGCGGGCGTCTGGTCCACGCCGATCGCCCGACTTCTGGGGCGAAAAGTGCCCATCGAAGGAGCCAAGGGCTACAGCATCACCGCGAAACGCCCGGCAGATAGTCTGACTCTGCCCGTGCAATTGGGTGAAGCCAAGGTGGCAGTGACGCCAATGGGCGAATTCCTGCGTTTCAGCAGCACCCTGGAACTGACCGGCCTCGATATGTCGATCAATCAGCGACGGGTGGCTGCCACGCGCCAGGCCATGAGCCAGTACCTGACCGGGGTGGCGGCGCTGGAGGAGCTGGAACTGTGGCGGGGTTTACGACCGATGTCGCCCGACAGCCTCCCTATCATTGGCCGTGACGGCGCTTATCGCAATCTGATCTATGCCACAGGACACGGCATGTTGGGCATCACGCAGGGGCCGATCACTGGAAAACTGGTAACGCAGATCATCACCGGAGATCAGCCAGACCTCGATCTGACGCCATTTTCACCGCTGCGCTTCTAACTTCTGCGGACATTAACGATTTTGTGTCATTCCGACAGAGCTGTCGATGCGCAGCATCGGAGCGACGAGGAATATCCAAGGTTGGAAGCATAGTCCAACGCCTCGGTGAAGATTTGTCGCTCCTTCCGGTCACTCAGACCTGTCCTGAGCAATGACCGCAGGTCATAGTCGAAGGGATGACATAACTGATGTTACGCAGTACAGATTCGATTAAGTCGATAGCACAAATATTTCCGTCAACAACGTTCAACTTGTTTGTACCGTTCTACTGGCGAAGCCGTTTAAGCGGGGGCGATCCCCGCACCCCCCTTTGGGGGCTATGCGACCGAAATAACGGTCGTCCATGCCCCCAAACCCCACATAAGGTGTATCACGGCAGCGAGTCCTTATTTAGTTCAGTCAACCACCTTACAGGGGGTGCAGGGGGCGTCCGGTCGTAAGAACGTCCGCCTCCTGCTGGGGGGATTCCGGGGGTGTCCCCCCGGACCAAACAGTGTTACGAGAGCGAAGCTCTGGTCTTGGTTGCCTACTGCGTAACATCAGTGACATAATTCAAAATATAAACATTGCCTAATCTTTTCTTCTGGAGTCAAACAGTGCTTGCAATCAAAGCGGGATCGCTGATCGATGGCAACGGTGGCGATCCGATCAAGGACGCCATTTTGCTGGTGGAAGGCGACAACATTATCGCTGTGGGTCCGACAGCGGCGATCAACATCCCGGAAGGCGCGGCAATTGTTGACGCCTCCGACAAAACGGTGATGCCGGGATTGATCGACTGTCATGTGCACGTCATGATTAATTCGCCTTCGCTGGAGCAGCAACTGTTCACACCCAAAGCCGTCGCCTACTACCAGGCCGCAGATAACCTCAAAAAAATGTTGCGCGCCGGCTTCACAACCGTCCGCGACGCGGGTGGCGGCGATGTCGGCATCCGTCAGGCGCTGGAGATGGGACGCATCGCCGGCCCGCGTCTGGTCGTGTCCGGCCCTATCGGCCAGATAGACGCCTTGTTGCTGACAAAGCGATTCCCTTCCGGCGCTGAACTGGTGGATGACAACGCCTGGCGCGTCTGCAACGGCATCGACGATGTGCGCAAAACCGTGCGCCGGGTGCTGCGCGAGGGCGTTGACTTCGTCAAAGTGTTCGCCACTGGAGCGGTGGGCGCACCGCAAGGGCATCCCCTCATTGCTGAATGGACGGTTGACGAACTGCGAGTGGTGGTTGAAGAAGCAGATCGCTGCGGCGCGGGGGTGATGGCGCACGCGCAGGGCGTCGATGGCATCAAAAATGCGCTGCGCGCCGGTGTCACCTCGGTCGAACATGCGTATGTTCTGGATGATGAGGCCATCGAGTTGTTTCTGGAAAAGGACATCTTCCTGGTCCCGACCCTGCACATCTCCACCCACGAATCTTCCGGCCTAAGTGCCATATCCAAACGCAAAAAGGCGCAATTGCTGGAGGCGCAGGCGGGCTGCTTCCGCCGGGCCTGCGCCGCTGGCGTCAAGGTTGCTCTGGGCACTGACGCTTTCCGCGAGGACATGTTCGGCAGCAACGCCAAGGAACTCTCGCTGATGATGGAGCATGGCGGCCTTTCGGCGATGGAAGCTATCGTGGCGGGCACGAAACATGCCGCGCAGTGCTGCCTGCTCGGCGATATTGTCGGCACGCTGGAACCGGACAAGCTGGCCGATTTCCTGCTGGTCGACGGAGACCCGCTGTCTGACCCCGCCATATTGCGTGACCCCGAGCGGCTTACAGTCTACCAACAAGGTGCTCTGGTCGCTTGCGGATGATGAAAACCGATTATTTGAACCGATAATCGTAGGGGCGGGCCTCGCGCCCGCCCACGCCGGGGCGACCGCAAGGGGCGCGCCCTACAAAATGATCACATAAAGTAGCAAACACCAAAGAGGCGAAAACATGAAAATCACCAAAGCAAAAATCTACCTGGGTAACATCAATGGTCGTCGCCCTGTCCTCCTCCAGCTTTTCACCGACGCAGGGATCACTGGCACCGGTCAAGCCGCTATCGACTACGGCATCGGCTCTACCGCCGCTGCGGGCATGATTAAGGACATGGTCGAGATCGTAATTCTTGGACAGGACCCGTTCCGCACGGAAGCCCTTTGGAGCCAGATGTACGATGATTCGTTCTGGGCCCAGGGCGGCGGCCCCATTGTTTTCGCGGGCATCAGTGCGATCGAGCAGGCGCTGATGGACATCAAAGGCAAGGCGCTGGGCGTGCCCATCTACGAATTGCTGGGCGGAAAGATACGCGACAAAGCTCGGGTTTACGCCAATGGCTGGTCGTTCAGATCCCACACACCCGATGAATTCGCCCGATCTGCGGAAAAAGTTGTGACCGATGGCTACACCGCCCTGAAATTGTATCCATTGGCTTCGCCAATCACCTCAGACTCGCATGGCCGCATCCGCCACGTCTCTCTGCGTCATATCGACCGCGATGCAGAGCGCCTGGCTGTGGCGCGGGTGCGGGCGGTGCGCGATGCCGTGGGCTGGGACATCGACGTGTTGGTGGACATGAGCGCCGAACTCACCACCGACGCCATTATCCGCATCGGGAAACAGCTCGAGGAGTTAAAGCTTTTCTTCCTGGAAGAACCGGTGGATCCCTTCGATGTCAGGGCGTTGAAAAAGGTATCTGAGCATGTCAACATCCCCATCGCCGTGGGGGAACGGCTTTACACCCGTTACGGCTTCCGCGAGGTGATGGAACGCCACGCCGCTGACATCCTGCAACCGGACATCGGCAACACGGGGGGTTTCATGGAGACCAAGAAGATCGCAGCGATGGCAGAGGTCTACAACATGAAGATTCAGCCTCATCATGCCGGCGTCACGCCCGTTTCCACCGCCGCCGCCCTGCAACTGGCCGCCTGCATCCCCAATCTCAGCATCGTCGAACTCTATCCCTATCGTCCTGCCGAGCATTACGCTGTCGTCGACCACGCCCCCGAATATGACCGAGTGGGCAGCTACATCCCCATCTCCGACCGCCCGGGTCTGGGTGTGGAATTGGTGGAGGAACGCGTGGCCCCGTTCTTGTGGGCTGAGTGTGAAATGTAGTTTACTGGGAACAGACAACGACTCAAACACATCCACTCGTTCTGTCATATCGAACGCAGTGAGATATCGCCAAGTTGATTCGGTAAATCAATTGATTGCTGTAATCAAGGGGATTTCTCCTCGCTTTCACTCGTCGAAATGACAGTAAAAAGAGCACGCTTTATTTTTTCGAAAATGGGAGTGAACCGCATGTCAAAAAAAGTTGAAGTCCTTTGGTTGAGCCAGGAAGATGTTATCGCTGCGGGCGGGCTGGATATGGCTGCCGCCGTGGAGGACCTGGATGAGGTCTTCCGTCTGCACGGCTCCGGCGACTACGTGTTGCCCGAGAAAATCGTGCTGGATTGGGAGGAGCCGCAGCCTGGCGAGTTGCATCATCACATCAACATCATGCCCGGCTATCTGGGCGGACGCTTCGATGTGGTCGGCGTGAAGAACATCGCCAGTTTCCCGCGTAATCCCTACCATCACGGTCTGCCCCGGGCTTCGGCGCTGGTCATCCTTCAGGACACAAAGGTCGGGTTGCCACTGGCGGTGATGGATGGCACCCTGATCAGCGCCATCCGCACGGGGGCAGCCAGTGGGGTCGGGGCCAAATACCTGGCGCGGGAAGATGTCACCAGGGTGGGGCTGATCGGCGCGGGGGTGCAGTGCCGCACGCAATTGATGGCCGTGAAGGTGGCTCGTCCCAGCATTGAGACGGGTCTCATCTTCGATATTCGCCGCGACCGGGCGGAGGCATTTGTGGAAGAGATGAATCAGCGGCTGGATGTCAATCTGGCCATCGCTGACAGCGCTGAGGAGGTGGTGCGACAGGCGGAGGTGCTGGTTACGGCCACCACCACGATGCAGCCAATTGTGAGGCACGGATGGCTGGCCCCGGGCAGTTACTACGCCCACGTTTCCGGCTACGAAGCGGAATACGATGTCCTGCGCAATGTCGACAAGGTCATTGTGGATGACTGGCCCACGGTCAAGCATCGCATGTATTCGACCGTGGCGCTGATGTGGCGCGATGGCGAATTCGCCGACGAAGACATCTACGCCGAGTTGGGCGAAATCGCTGTTGGACAGAAGCCCGGCCGGGAAAATGACGAAGAGATCATCCTGTTCAGCCCGATCGGCATGGGTTTGCACGATCTGGCGGTGGCGCAGCGCATTTATCAGACGGCACTGAAGAATGGAATTGGCCAAAAAGTTACGCTCTGGGAGGAGCCGCTTTGGATGTAGGCCGGGAGAGAGTAAATCGGTAAACCGGTAGATTGGTAGGCCGGCCTAGCGATATTTTCCATTTTGTGTCATTCCGACAGAGCGGAGCGACGAGGAATCTCCCAAAACTCCCTTCGGTCATTCAGGATGACATAATCTGAAATATTGACGCATCACGCATCACGTTTCACGCAAGGATTAAACTATGACCCCAAATACGACACAAAACAACGATATGTTCGACCTAAGCGGGCAGGTGGCGATTATCACCGGCGGGTGCAGCGGCATTGGCACTGCGATGGCTGCTGGTCTGGCACGGTATGGCGCTCGTGTGACGATAGCAGGCCGCACCCTTTCCAAATGCGAGGAAGCCGCTGCCGAATTGCGCGCGGCTGGCGCAGAAGTCCTGGTCGTCCCTACCGATGTCAGCCAGCCGGAAGAGGCCAACCGCATGGTGGCGCAGACCGTAGAGCGCTGGGGACGCGTCGATATCCTGATCAACAGCGCCGGCGTCTCGCAAGGCGTTCCCGCCCTGGAGATGTCGGTTGAAGAGTGGCGACGCGTTATGGCTATCGACCTGGATGGCGCGTTCTATTGCTGCCAGGCCGCCGGTCGGGTGATGAAAGAGGGTGGTCGGGGTTCGATCATCAATATCACCTCGCTGTCCGGCATGCTTGGCTACGCCAACCAGGCGGCCTACTGTGCATCCAAAGGCGGTCTGACAATGCTCACGCGGGCGCTGGCTGTGGAATGGGCTTCGTACGGGATCCGGGTCAACGCCATCGCCCCCACCTGGTTCTACACCCCGATCAGCAAAGACACGCTGGATGATCCGACGAAGCTGGCCGAAAAGATCAAATCAATCCCCCTGGGCCGTGTGGGACATGGGGACGACATCGCCGGAGCCGCTGTCTTCCTCGCTTCCGATGCATCCAAATACGTCACCGGCCACATCCTGAGCGTGGATGGTGGGAAGTTTGGATTGCTTGGGGAGTGGTAGCCATCGCGAATACTGAATATTTACGCATCAAGTTGACAAAGCATTTCCGTTTCGTGTATCAAATCGCGGACTGTGCGTAGTGGGGTCGGATGACAAGACCACAATGCGGTAGTCATCCTGAGCAACGCCGTATCGAATCGCCAATTCCCAGTCGGCGTCGGCGTAGGTCGGGCCGACGCTACCTGCACGGGATATGAGATTAGGGGCCGGGACATAGCCGGTGGGCGATGCATCGATATAAGGCTGTGTCATCGAAATCTGGCCGGTGGCGATCAGTATTAAGGCGCGGTGGTGGGACAGGGCAGAGGTGCACCGACCGGTTGCTTGTTCAGTCGAATACCAACGGGAGAAATCGCCCATCATTGTCACATGATTCTAACCCTGTTCTCATCATGTTGTAATATCTATGCTGTACACTCCATCCTGGAGATAGAGTAATCGTGAAATAGTGCCACCAAATATGAGGAATCATCAACCATGAAAAGAATCTCTCCCAAAGATTGGCTTTTACTCATTACCAGCCTGATGTTATTGGTAATGGTTTTTAGTGATAACATTCTGGCCTCGCCGAGCCCCGCCCTCCAGCCAGGAGAACCGGATATACCCCCCCGAGACGCACCCCTGCTCAGACAAGGAGCTTTTAGCGCGCTGGAAAATCAACTGATCGAAATATACGAAATCGCTAACCCGTCGGTGGTTCATATCACCAGCCGCAGCTATGATCGCAGTTTCAACAGGATGACGCCGCAAAACAGCACTGGTTCTGGTTTCATCTACGACCATAACGGACACATCATCACCAATTTCCATGTAGTGGAAAATGCTGAGAAGATCCTGGTGACACTGGTGGATGGTCGTCTGTTCGTGGCTGATATCGTCGGAACTGATCCGATCAATGACCTGGCTGTGATCCATATCAACGCCAGGGAGCCTTTGCCCGACCCGCTTCAACTCGCAAATTCTCAGAAAGTGAGAGTGGGGCAATTCGTTATCGCCATTGGCAATCCCTTCGGCTTAGAAAGCACCTTGACGACCGGTGTCGTTAGCGCCCTCGGTCGGGTGATCCAGAGCCCGGACGACAGTCGCGTCATCGGCGAAGTGATCCAAACAGATGCGGCAATCAATCCCGGTAATTCGGGTGGCCCCCTGCTGGACCTTAGGGGCAAGGTCATCGGTGTCAACTCCCAGATACTCAGCCCCAGCGGCGCCAGTTCCGGGATCGGCTTTTCGGTGTCGTCCAACACCGTGCGTCGCGTTGCTCCGGAATTGATCGCCAACGGTGAGTACGCGCATCCCTGGTTGGGCGCGCAATTCTACGAACTGACGCCAGCCCGAACGCAAGCATTGCGTGAGGCCGGAATGGAACTCCCTACCGATCAAGGCCTGATTGTCGTCAAGACATTTGATGGAGCGTCTGCAAGCCGTGCAGGCATACAGGGCAGCCGGATCGTACGTATCGGCAATACGCGAATGCCCCTCGGCGGCGATGTTATCGTCGCCATTGACGGCGTACCAGTTAAACGATTCCAGGAGTTGACGGTACAACTGGAGACGCAAACGACTGTCGGCGAAGCGGTGGATGTCACCCTTATCCGGGGTGGCGTCGAACAGGTGATTACGGTTACGTTGGATAAGTTACCGAATCGGAATTAGCATTCAGAATTTCCCAATTTGTCATTCCAACGATCAGCGGGAGGAGGAACCTACACCAAGTTTTGGATTTTGCTTGTGACTTTGTATATCCTTCCTCGTTTCACTTGCTGAAATGACAACATGAACAAGTATTACGAAATACTGCAACTGATTGAAGGTTTTCTGGCGATCATTGGTTCGTGCTATACTCACAGACATTCAATTAGCTTCATTTTTACCGATTTTCATCACAGGAGTAATTTTCGTAATGACTGTAAATGATCTGGGAACAATCGCCGTGATTGGCGGCACTGGTTCGGAGGGATCTGGCTTTGCACTGCGTTGGGCGCAGGCTGGTCTCGATGTCGTTATCGGCTCGCGTATGGCCGAAAAGGGTGAACGCGTGGCGGCGGAGTTAAGCGAACGGCTGGGTGTAGCCACAATTCGGGGGACAGATAACTTCAGCGCCGCGGAACAGGCGGATGTGGTCGTTTTGTCCGTCCCGTACGAGTCGCAACAAGCGAATCTGGCTGCGATTGCAGAGGCTTTGCCCGGCAAATTGCTGGTGACAGTGGTCGCTCCACTCCTCGGCGAGAAGAAAGGCCGTTATGCACCCGCGCCGGGCGGTTCCGCCGCTCTGGAAGCCCAGGCGCAACTAGGTGATGAAGTGCGAATTGTGGCTGCCTTCCAAAACGTGGGCGCACACCATCTGGCCGACCTGGATCACGTATTCGATTGCGATGTGCTGGTCTGTGGCGACAGCAAGGCGGATCGTGAGGTAGCCGTAACGCTGGCCGAAGCGGCAGGCATGCGCGGCGTCCACGCTGGAGCCCTGCAAAACGCCGCCATCGCCGAAGGCCTGACAGCGGTGCTGATCTCTATCAACACCATTTACAAAACACGGAGTGCGGGCATCCGCGTAACTGGATTGCCGCAATGAACCGGCTGGTCGCCACCGCCCTGCCTGACATCCCACTGGTGGGACCAGGAGACGACTTGGGGCGACTGACCCTGGTCGGGCTCGAAAAAGCTGGTATCGTTCTTCAAAATAACGATGTCCTGGTTTTCGCCTCCAAGATTTTTTCCAAAGCCGAGGGGCGGTTTTTCAATCTGAACGAGATCAAGGCCTCGCCGGCAGCACGCGAGGTTGCGGCGGCCTGCGACAAAGACCCGCGGCTGGTCGAGCTGATTCTGGCGGAATCGAACCAGGTGCTGCGCATTCGCCCCGGCCTGATCGTGGTCGAACACCGTCTGGGCTTTGTCTGCGCCAACGCCGGGATCGATCATTCCAACGCCACCGGTGCCGAAGAGACCGTGCTCCTGCTCCCCACCGACCCGGATCACTCCGCACGCAGCCTGCGTCGAGCATTGGTGGAGGCGACCGGAGCCGATGTTGCAATCATCGTCAACGACAGCCACGGGCGGGCCTGGCGTCAAGGCACGGTCGGCATCGCCATCGGCGTGGCGGGCATGTCGCCTCTCACCGACCTTCGCGGCGATCCCGATATCTTTGGCCGCACCCTGCAGGCAACGCTGTTAGGCACAGCGGACGAGATCGCCGCGGGAGCATCCCTGCTGCAAGGCGGCGCTGATGAGCGCTCCCCCATCGTCCATCTTCGAGGCGTAACCTACAGGGCGGGCGCAGGGCAACTATCCGACCTGCTCCGACCCCTGGAAACGGATATGTTCCGCTAAACGATTATGACCGACATCACCCCACCTTCCCGCACGCCTAACCCCCTCACCTGGTTTCTGGTGGTGGGGCTGTTGCTGTGGTCTTTGTTCATTACCCTGGTGGTGCAAGGGAGCACCCTGTGGCTGGCCTGGATGACGGACTTGAGCAAGACGGAGGAATCCGCCCAGTCGTATCTTGCGGGCGGGCTCTGGCTGCTGCCGTTGTTGCTCGTCCCAGCTTTATTGCTGCTCCTGCTGAAGGAGCCGCGTCAGGTCGCCGTCGTGCGCACCCTGTTATTGGCCATCCTAGCTGCGGGATTGCTGCTGATTCCACGGATTCTGTTCCCTCCTGAAGCGATCTACCTGGCCGGATGGACGAGAGCGGCGACCGGCATCATCCTGGGATTGGCTCTGTTGGTCTGGTCTGCGCGCAACGGTCGGGTGAGACGAACGCCTGGTCGTGGTCTGGGGCTTGGCATCATCATCGGCCTCCTGTTCCTGACGCCCTGGTTGTTGTACGGGGCGCTGGGCGACGGCTTCGATGTGCTGACGGCGCTATTTCAAGCCTTCGGCTTGGCGTTGCTGGCCGCGGGCCTGGCCGCTTACCTGATGCCGTCCATCGCCAAAGCCTCAGACAACCCTTTGAACAATATCTGGCTTGGGGGCATCACGCTGGCGGTCGCCTTGGTGGTTATCGCCGGAGCCTGGGGCCAAATGGATTACCAGGCCCTCCTCATCGGCATCTTGCCTGGGCTGGGATTCCCGCTGGCTCTGTTTGGCATCGACGAGGATCGTTATGATGTGATCAGCGCCGTGCTCATGGTCACGATCGCAGCACTCGGCCCGCTTGCTTTTGCGGACCCGCAAGAAACGCGCCTGGTTGCGCTCCTTTCGGGCGAAACCGCGGTGTGGTCTTTTCGGGCGACAACGATCAACTTCCTCACGGGTTGGATCCTGACCCTGGTGCTGGGTCTGTCTAACATCCGCCTGATGCGCGGTCGTTTGAGCAAACACTGGCTGAAACTGGCCGCAGTCGTGTTCGTTGCTGCCGTGGGCCTGCACTTTCTGGCCGGTCAGCCCGGATTCTTCGGCGATAGTTTGTTCGTCGTGCTCAAGGATCAGGCTGATCTGAGCCCGGCGTCGGCCATTGAGGATGTGGATGCCCGCCGCGCCTGGGTGTATGAGACGCTTACCGAACAAGCGGATGCAACGCAACCCGACCTGTTATCCTGGCTCGACCAGCGCGGCATTCCCTACCGGCGTTACTATCTCGTGAACGGCGTCGACGTGCAGGCCAATGCCATTCGGCGCTGGCAATTGTCCCGCCATCCCGCTGTCGAGCGCGTGGTTTATAATCCCAGGCTGCGGCCTATTCCCGAACTGCCCGCAATGGATTCGGGCATGGCCAACAAACCGGAAGAGATTCCCTGGGGCATCGGGACCATCGGGGCTCCACGCGTCTGGTCGGAACTGGGCGTAACCGGCGAAGGCGTGGTGATCGGCCAGTCCGATTCGGGCGTGGATGCCAGCCATTCCGCCCTGGCCGCCGCCTACCGCGGGAACAGCGCCGGAGATGATTACAATTGGTTTGACCCCTGGTATGGCAAACCGACACCTTACGACATCAACGGGCATGGCACGCACACTCTCGGCACCGCCCTGGGCCAAGATGGGATCGGCGTCGCGCCTGGAGCATCCTGGTTTGCCTGCGCCAACCTCGTACGCGCTTTTGGCAACACCTCACACTACCTCGACTGCATGCAATTCATGTTAGCGCCCCACCCCGCTGCTGGCGATCCCCTGCACGATGGTCGGCCCGATCTGGCAGCCGACATCAGCACCAACTCCTGGGGTTGCCCTCCGAGCCTGGAAGGCTGCGATCAGATGACCTTGTGGCAGGCTGCCGCGGCATTGCGCCAGGCGGGCATCTTGTTCGTCGCCGCCGCCGGAAATGAAGGTCCCGGCTGCAATTCTCTGGAAACGCCGCCCGGCAACTACGACATCGTATTTTCGGTAGGCGCTATTGACTCCACCGGTGATTTGGCCGAGTTTTCCAGCCGCGGGCCGGACACGCAATCACCAGACGCCAGCAGCGCACCGGAATTGCTGGCGCCGGGCGTGGATGTATTGTCGGCATGGCCCGGCGAGCAGTGGGAATTCGCCCCCGGCACTTCGATGGCGACGCCACATGTCGCTGGCGTCGCCGCGCTCATGTGGTCGGCCAATCCCGCCCTGCGCGGGGACATCGACGCCACCGAGCGCATCCTGATCGAAACAGCCAAACCTTATCTCGGCGCTGATGACGGCTGCGGCTTCCCCAACGAAGACCCCGACTCCGGCGCAGGCTACGGCATTGTCGATGCATTCGCCGCCGTCCAGCAAGCCCTGGCTTATCCGTGATATGATAGGGTGACAGACCACCTCTCCAGAAATGCTCACCAGCGCAATGCCATGACAGAACAAACACCAACCCCAGAATCCCAATCATCAGCATCACTGACCTGGGCTACGCCAACGCGCTATCTGTTTATCATTGTCTGGTTGATCATTGGTATGACGCTTATCTGGATGTCGCGCTCCGTGTGGTACGTCGTGGCGCTGGCTTTGATCATCGCCTATCTGCTGCAGCCGCTGATCAACCAGTTAATGCGACTGCGTGTGCCGCGGCCCTTTGCGACGATGATATCGCTGTTCCTGGCGCTGCTGATCGTAGCGCTCCTCCCGATTATCATCATTCCGGCAGTTATCGCCGATATTGAACCCATTTCCATTGATCTCAATGCCGTTTGGCTTGGCTTTACAATGTGGGTAGGGCAGCTACCGGAGACAATGCCAGGGTTTGGCGCCCTCGGTTATGAGATTGACCTGTCCCCGCTTTACGATCAGATGTTTGCGTCGGTGGACAGCATCGAATCGCAGATCCAGGTGCACATGCCGGCGGATTTAGGGGAATTCCTGCGACAAGTGATCAGTTCGGGAACGCAGGTGGTCAGTGTCGCCACAGTTGTCGCCAGGAACGTCATCGGCGGTCTGGCGGGAGCATTTGTGTTCTTCATCCTGTTGCTCTTACTCACTTTCTATGCCGCCATCGATTTACCGCGTCTGCGCGATTTCGTCATTAACCTGGCGCCGGATGATTTTTCTCCGGAGTGGGCTGAGTTGTGGCGTCGCACCGGTTTTGCCTGGAGCGCATTCTTTCGGGGCCAACTCATCCTCAGCGTTGTTATCGGAACCACCGTCTGGGCGGGGTTAACATTGATCGGCGTCCCCGGCGCATTGGCGTTGGGCGTCTTTGCGGGCATTATGGAGGTTATCCCCACCCTGGGACCAATCCTGGCGCTCATCCCCGCCGTATTTTTGGCGCTGTTACAGGGTTCCACCAGCTATCCCGATGCTTCGCATCTCACGATTATGCTGATCGTGCTGGCGATGTATATCATCATCCAACAAATCGAGAACTACGTGTTGGTTCCCCGAATTCTGGGCGGGAGCGTTGGCGTCCATCCAGCCCTGATTCTGATCGGCGTGATGGTGTTCGCCGTTCAGTTCGGTGTTCTCGGCGCTTTTGTCGCCACTCCGGTGCTGGCCACGCTTCTGATCTGGTTCAAATTTTACCATGCACGCATTCTCGGCCAAAACCCCTATCCCGAACTGAATGATTCGGAGACAACACCCACTCACGACATCCATTCACCGCCAGAATTCACCGCTCCCACCGATGCTGAAGCGCAGATATCGCAAGCGCCTCCAGCAGAAAATCCGCAAGACACCCAAGAAAATGACGATGTAAGCCAACTCAGTCCGGAAAGCTGAAATACACTCTGCATGGCGGGGTGCGTTTCCTGTTGGTTCAAATGACCCACCGTGATAAGATTACAGAATCACGGAGGGAATCTCCCCGAAATCATGAAATCCGCTCTGCATGGCGCGGATACTTTCATTTACGAGCGAGGATGGGTACAATTGTATAGGTGAATATACTTTTACACCTTTGCTCATGATAGAATTACACCATTGTCTTGATTCAGAAAGCCCCCTCTCAGCCTTATGCGGAAGGGGAAATACCAACAAATCAAGCAAGTCACCCAAATATCAACCTGATCTCAATGATGGGTCAGGCAAGGAGATGTAGGCTAATGAAAGAAATACGTCCCGCGGCTGTGCAGGAGTTGGAGTCAGTTGTTATCCGTTTTGCTGGTGATTCCGGCGACGGAATGCAGTTGACCGGCACACAGTTTACGAATACGGCCGCCATTATCGGCAACGACATCAGCACATTGCCGGATTACCCGGCAGAGATTCGCGCCCCTGCCGGCACGTTGGCCGGCGTTAGTGGTTTTCAAGTTCAATTATCCGAGGTCAATATCTGGACGCCTGGCGACGCTCCGCATGTCCTGATCGCCATGAATCCGGCTGCGCTGAAAACCAGTCTGCGCGACATCGATCCCGGTGCGACTATCATCGTCAATACTGATGCCTTTACGAAAGGGAACCTCTCAAAAGCTGAATACGACGGCAATCCATTGCTGGATGACACCCTGCGGGATTTCAAAGTCATCGAGGTGCCCATTACGACCATGAACCGTAATGCCGTGGAAGGTGTGGAGGGGCTCAGCTCCAAAGACATCGACCGCAGCAAGAACTTCTTCGCGCTGGGATTGGTTTACTGGATGTACGACCGGCCCCTCGAAACCACCATCGGCTGGGTTGAGACAAAGTTCCGCAAAAAACCAGAGATTGTACAAGCTAACATCCGCGCGTTGGAAGCGGGATACAACTTTGGCAACACAACCGAAGCCTTCCAGGTGCGGTATCGCATCAAGCAAGCGTCTCTACCCAAAGGCAGATACAGGCGTGTGAACGGAAACGAAGCGATTGCTTTCGGACTGGTCACAGCCGCTCAGAAAGCGAATAAGACTCTGTTTTATGGCTCTTATCCCATCACGCCCGCCAGCGACATCCTGCACGCGTTGTCGCCCCTGAAGCGCTTCGGCGTTCTCACCTTTCAGGCTGAGGACGAAATTGCAGCGATGGGCGCTACCATTGGCGCCGCCTACGGCGGAGCGATGGCTGTTACAGGCACGAGTGGCCCAGGCATCGCCCTGAAGAGTGAGGCCATGAACCTCGCCTTGATGCTGGAACTGCCGATGGTGATCATCAATGTGCAACGTGGCGGTCCCAGCACCGGTCTTCCCACCAAAGTCGAACAATCCGATCTGTTGCAGGTGATGTACGGGCGCAATGGCGAGAGCCCCATGCCTGTGTTAGCGCCGGCTGCGCCCGGAGAGGGTTTCTATTTCGCGGTGGAAGCGTTCCGCTTTGCCATACGGGCCATGACGCCGGTCATACTGCTATCTGATGGCTATTTGGCCAATAGCTCGGAACCCTGGCACATTCCCGATCCGGATGAAATTGCACCGATTCATGTCCAGCATCCCCACGAATTCAATGGCGATGACGGATTCCTGCCTTACAAGCGCGACCCTGAGACGATGGGGCGTCCCTGGGCGATTCCGGGCACGCCCGGGCTGGAACACCGCATTGGCGGCCTGGAAAAATCACCAGAACTTGGAAATGTCTCTTACGTGCCCGAACACCATCAGCAAATGGTCGATGAACGAGCGGAAAAAATCGCCAGACTGGTGGATATCATCCCCGACCAGACAGTCTTCGGCCCCGAAAAGGGCGATCTGCTCGTAGTCGGCTGGGGCAGCACCTTTGGCGCGATTCACGCCGCAGTGGATCGAGCGATACACCAGGGACATTCGGTGGCGCATGCCCATATCCGATACCTCAACCCATACCCAGGCAATCTGGGAGAGGTTCTTGGCCGTTACGACCGCATTCTCGTGCCGGAGTTGAACATGGGCCAGCTTGCCATGCTTCTGCGGGCCAAATACCTGCGCCCCACCCTGCAACTGAACAAGGTGCAAGGGCGTCCCTTCAAGATTTCTGAGATTAGCGACAAGATCGAAAGCGTATTGGCAGGAGATGAATCATGACAATGCTCGAACCAATCCAATTAACCCGTAAAGATTTTTCATCCGACCAGACCGTGCGCTGGTGTCCCGGTTGCGGCGATTATGCCATTCTGGCGCAAGTGCAGAAAACCATGCCCGAGATCGGTGTTCCCAAAGAGAATATCGTGTTCATTTCCGGCATTGGCTGCTCCAGCCGATTCCCATACTACATGGACACCTACGGCATCCATAGCATCCACGGTCGTGCACCAACACTGGCGACCGGGCTCAAGATCGCCAATCCTGATTTGAGCCTGTGGGTCATCACCGGCGATGGCGATGGACTTTCGATCGGCGGCAACCATCTTATTCATGCCTGCCGTCGTAATGTGGATATTAACATTATCCTGTTCAACAACCGCATCTATGGTCTGACCAAGGGACAGTATTCTCCCACGTCGCCCCAGGGTTTCCGTAGCAAGACATCGCCCATGGGCACCATCGAGCAGCCCCTTAACCCGGTCTCGGTGGCGCTGGCGGCTGAAGCGACCTTCATCGCCCGCACGATCGACGTGATGCAGAAGCATATGTCTGACGTGTTACACGCATCTGCCTTCCACAAGGGGGCGTCCTTCATCGAAGTTTTCCAGAACTGCATCATTTTCAATGACGGCGCTTTCCAACATCAAAGTGATCGTCAGGAACGTGATGATCACAACCTGTATCTTGAAAATGGCAAACCGATGGTGTTCGGCAAGAATCACGACAAAGGTCTGATCCTCACCGAAGGTGAACTCAGGACTGTGATGCTGGGAGAACAGTACAGCGAAAGTGATCTGCTGATCCACGACACATCGTCAAGCGGAGTTGCCTGGCTGCTGAGCCGACTAGAGTTCCCCACACCGTTGGGTGTGATTCTGGATGTCGAAAAGCCCTCTTACAGCGATGGCGTATGGGAGCAGGTCAGGCTGGCGAAAGAGCAGACGGGTGAAGGCAACCTCACTCAGTTATTCAACGCCGGTGAGACCTGGACGGTGGACTGACCCCCGCAGTTTTAGGTTTGTTTTCCCGCCAACAACCAAACAAAAAGCCCGTCCAACCTGGACGGGCTTTTTTTGATCAAACAGTGTGCGTTAGAATCCGCCGGTGCGGTCGCGACGACGTTGCGCCTGGCGCGCCTTGCGGATGGCTTTCTGCTTCTCTAAGCGACGCAGTTCGCTGGGCGGCGTGAACCAACGCTTACGGCGCACTTCGGGCAAAATACGCGCTTTCATAACTTCCTTGCGGAAGCGCCGGAGCAGAGAATCCTGTGATTCGCCTGGATTCAGCTTTACGCTCATGTAGATCTCACCACCTTTTGCAGAAAAGTTGCCAGGGGGTGTCCCTGGCACTGAAGCAATCATAAACGCGAAACCGGGGTTGTGTCAAAAAACGGCGCCCGCTTCAAGTCAGCTCCTGCACTTTGCCTTTCGCGCCAATGCGGAATCTGCGGATGTATTCGGGCGGGATCTCAAAGGCGAAGCGCGAGGGGTTGCGCAGAAAGCCATCGTTCCGATTACGGGTCGAGAACAGATAGACAGCTTCCTTCGCCCGCGTGAGGCCCACGTACAGGACCCGGCGTTCTTCGGCCACCTGTTGGGGATCGTCCAGGGTGCGCCACAGCGGTAGGTTTTCCTGTTCCACACCAACGATGATGACAACAGGGAACTCGACGCCCTTGGCATTGTGCAGGGTCATCAGGGTGATGCGATCCTCATCGTGTGTGTGAGCAAAAGTGTCGGCGTTATGCAGCAGGGCCTGGTAGTCGAGAAAGGATGCCAATGAAGGATCTGCGCCGTAGCGCAGGAATGCTTCAGCATGCCCCAAAAACGTCTCTTGCAGCACTTCCCATACTTCGTCTTCTTCAGCTATTGGCGTAATTTGCGCTTCCAGTTCCAGCGATTTCAAAAGCGCGTCAGACTGCAATTGAGTTGGCAGTTCCGCCAGGAGTTCAGCCAGGTCCGAACGGCCCCGACCAACAGCCAACATGCGGGCCGCGCCATGCATGAGTGACAGGTTCTCATCGACCAGGTCGATGCCCTCGATCAGGGCGCTTAGCCCCACCAGCGGCAAAAACTCGGCCAACGCTTCGCGTTCTTTCTCGTCGATAATGTGTTCGGTTAAGGCGAAGAAGACTTGTGCGGTCAACTTGATGTCTTGTTCTGCCCTGTGCGCCACTTCATCGCCCACCTCCAGCGTCTGCGCCAGTACTTCGAGGGTGTAGCGCGGCAGATCGGGCAAAATACGGCGGGCGAGGCGCAGGGTATCGATGTAAAAGGGGTTGAAGCCCTGTCCGTCCAGGTATTTGCCGGTGGCTTTATCGATAAAACGATTGTCGAAACGGGCGATGTTGTGCCCGACCATCGTTTCATGTTCGATGTAGTCCAGAAAATCAGGCAACACCTGGGCCACTGTCGGAGCGTCCGCCACATCCTGGAAATCAATGCCATGCACTTTGGTCGCCGCCCTGGGGATGTAGCCGCGTACCGGGCAGATTAACTGCTGAAAGCCCTGGTCAACGGGCTGCTGGTTCTCGTAGGTGGCGGCTGCTATCTCCACCATTTCGTCACGCCGGACATTGGTGCCCGTCGTCTCAATATCATAGACGACGAAACGTCCGTCGGCGAGTGTTTCGTAACTGAGCAGCAGCAGTTGGGCGCAGCGCCAGGCATAGGTTGTTAGGGTGTAAGGCAGGGGCGCATTGCCTTCAGTGGCGATATTGATGCTTCGTTGCTGCAAGGCTGCTGGAAGGTCCACGTCACTGTCGCCCAATACCACCAGAGCGGCGTCCTGAGCCAGGCCGGCAAGATCGAAATCTGGCGCTGCGAATGTTTGCGCCTCGATGGCCAGATAGTCTTGCAGGGTCTTGCGCAGGATGAAGGCCGCGGCGAAGCCATCGACTGTGGCGGGGTGCAGGACAGTGATCGGGCGACCTTCGTCGATGGCGTCGATCAAGGCTTCCGCTTCATTGACAAGGTCGGTGAAACGCATGAAGCCATACAACAAATCCCGGTCTTGCTCACGCCAGGGCGAGCGCTGGGCATCCAATCGTTTGAACAGGGTCCGCAGGGCGGTCTCGGCGTTTTGATCCAGGTCCGGCAGGTCTTGTTCAACGAATTGCAGAAACCCGCGTAAATGCGCACGAGTGAGGGGTGTGATTTCGGAGTAGCGGTCACACCGACGCACCAGTTCCACGAAGCTGATATCGCGAATCTGTGTCATGCGCCGCAACTGGATCATGGTCAGTTCGTCGATCTGTTTGCGCGGGAAATTGACGGCTGCCGTGAAGTTATCTTCGCTCAGCAGGCGCGCCAGTTGCAGGAACCGCACGACATCGCGGGCAACCGGTTCATCGAAAAAGCTATCCTTTCGCAGGCGGTGCACCTGGAAGCCACCCTGGAGCAGCGCTTGTTCTGTGGAGTCTGCCAGACGATGGGTGCGATAGAGTATGCCGATATCACCCGGTTTGTAGCCCCGCTCTTCGATTAGTTTTTGCACCAATGTCACCAGCCAGCGCTGTTCCTGCTGGATATCGTGAAAAATGTAGTGGAAAATAGGTGCATCGCCCTCGACATTGCTTTGCATGAAACGCTGGCGTTCTTTGCTGCGTTGGTGGGTGATGAGCCGTTGGGCGCCGTAGAGGATGGCGGGAGGGCAGCGATAACTGAGATCGAGTTTGACGATGTGGGGCTGGTAGCGCTCGATGTAGTCGTCGATTAACTCTGGCTGCGAGCCGCGCCAGCCATAGATGGACTGATCGTCATCGGCGACGATGGTGATGCTGGAGCCCACAGGTGCAAGCAGTTTCAGCAATTCGTATTGCGAGAAGTTGATATCCTGGTACTCATCGACCAGGACATGTTTGAGCGTGCGGCTGTAGTGAGCCCGAACATCGTCGTTATGCCGGACGAGGGTTACAGCATAACGGATGAGGTCGTCGAAATCCAGGGATTTGCGCTCGATCAGCCAGTCTTGATAGAGACGCGCCACCTCAACCAGGGCGGGATCGCTCTCGGGATCATGGTCACGGGGATCGTCAAGAGCGTTTTTGCGAGCGCTAATGTAGTTGATGATGCCGCCAACCGGGTATAGCTCACGGCTGAGTCCCGCCTCCTCCATGATCCGGCCAATGGCGTGGCGTTGTTCGTCTTCATCGATGATGGCGAAGTTGGGGTCCAGGCCGATGTGTTCGCCAAAGCGTCGCAGGATGCGCACTGCCGTGGCATGGAACGTGTACACCCAGACATGGCTCGCCTGCTCTCCCAGGATGGCAAACAGGCGGTCACGCATTTCCTCGGCGGCGCGGTTGGTGAAAGTGACAGCCAGGATATTTTCTGGCTGAACCCGACCCTCCCGGATCATCCAGGCGATGCGATTGGTCAGGATTCTGGTTTTACCACTGCCGGGACCGGCTAAAACAAGGAGTGGGGCGGCCCGGTAGATTACTGCTTCACGTTGCTTGTCATTCAATGAGTCAAGCCAGGTTTGATCGCTCATATCACGCTCGTATCTTCAGTCTTTTTCATCAAGAACCAGCGTATTGTAGCACAGTGCTGTGTATCTTGTTTGGTTGAAATGGTATGAATCCAGTCAAGGATGAATATCAACCACTTGAGATAGACGGAGGTTATTGCAAAACGTTTGTTATGCGTAAGTCAGCGTGTTATACTACGACAAGATCAAGGACATCACGCATTGGGGTCTGAAACGCTTATGAGCAAGGAATCAACCGTAAAGAAACAGGTGCTCTGAAGATAGTATTTGCTGGAGGTGACTCAATGAAAGCCTACGAATTCCCAACCAAACTTACAGAAGCAGGGACGCTTGAAGTGCCTGCAAGGTTTATCGATAAGCTCCCGCTTAACCAGGATTTTCGCCTGATTTTGCTTGTAGACGAACCTGACGATGAAGAGGATGATAAGGCTTGGTATCGCCTGTCCAGCGAACAGTTTTTCGCCGGTTTCGCCGAAGGTGATGCTATTTACGACGAGTTGAAATAATGGCTGAACAATATCGAATGGGCGAACTCGTCCTGCTATCGTTTCCTTACACGAACGGAATTCGTGAGAAACAACGACCAGCCCTTGTCCTTCTTGATGTGGGAGACGAAGATGTTCTGGTGGCCCGAGTTACAAGCAAGTTAAGCGATACGATCTACGATGTCACGCTTCAGGAATGGGAGGAAGCTGGACTTCTACTGCCATCGGTGGTGAGATTGCACAAGCTGGCAACCTTGGAAAAACATCTCGTCAAACGCCGAATTGGTTTTATTTCCGCTCTTGATCTCGGACAGGTGAACGAGACTATCCAACAAATCTGGCTCTAGGACCAGCACCGAATACCAATCCTGACCCGGACAGGCTCGAATAGTTTGGATACTCTCACCGGCGTGCTTGAACGCATCACCTACCACAATGAAGAGAATGGCTACACCGTGGCCCGGCTGACGGCGGAACGCGGGGGCGGGCTGGTGACTATTGTCGGTAACATGATGGGCATCAATGTGGGGGAGGCGGTGGAACTGCGCGGCGTTTGGGCCAATCACCCAAAGTACGGGCAACAGTTCAAGGTCGAGGATTTCAAGACGGTGTATCCGGCCACGGTGGCGGGCATCGAGAAGTACCTGGGGTCGGGCATGATCAAAGGGGTCGGGCCGGTGACGGCCAAGCGTATCGTGCGCCGTTTTGGTGCAGACACGCTTCGCGTGATCGATGAGGATCCGGATCGTTTGTCGCGAGGCGCTGGGGGTGGGCAAGAAACGGGTGGCGATGATCAAAACGGCCTGGGAGGAGCAGCGCCAGATCAAGGAAGTGATGATCTTCCTGCAATCGCATGGCGTCTCCACCAGTCTGGCCGTTAAAATCTACAAACAATACGGCGATGGCGCGGTGGGCGTGCTCAAAACCGACCCGTATCGCCTGCAACGCGACATCTACGGCATCGGCTTTTTAACCGCCGACAAGATCGCCCAGGCGATGGGCATCCCTCACGACAGCCCGGAGCGCGTGGCCGCGGGCGTGGCCTATGTGCTCGGCCAGCAATCGGACGACGGCCATGTCTACACGCCTCGGCCCGACCTGTTGACTGAAGCCGCCCCCCTGCTGGGCGTGGAGGAGCCGTTGGTGGAGCAAGCCATCGTCCGGCTCCAGCAGGATGAGCAGGTGCATGTCGAAGCGGTGCACTATCAGATGCAGCCCAGCGGCGAGCGTGTTGGGCGAAGTCCAGGCCGTTTATCTCACGCCTTTTTATTACGGCGAGATCGGCGTGGCCGGTCGTTTGCGCAAGCTGAACGAGGCGCGTCTGGCCTATGGCTCCACGAAATTGCCCGCGTTTATCCAGTTCGATTGGGACACCGCCTTTGCGGCGCTGCAACGGCAAACCGGCATCAATTGGCCGACGCCCAACGCCAGGCCGTGCAGACCGCCCTCACCAATCCGGTGACGGTGCTGACAGGCGGCCCCGGCACTGGCAAGACCACCACCCTGCGCTCGATCATCCGCCTGCTGCAGGCTGCGGGCAATCGCTTCGCTCTGGCAGCGCCCACGGGCCGGGCCGCCAAGCGCATGGCCGAGGCGGCGGGCCACGAGGCGAAGACCATCCATCGCCTGCTGGAAGTGAGTCCCAGCGAGGGCTTCAGCCTTCAAGCGGGATGCCGAAAATCCCCTGGACATCGACATGCTGATCGTCGATGAAGCCTCGATGCTCGACCTGCTGCTGACCAATCACCTGCTCAAGGCGATCCCGCCGGGGGCGCATTTGCTGTTGGTGGGGGATATCGATCAACTGCCGTCGGTGGGGGCGGGCAATGTCCTGCGGGATGTGATCGATTCGGGCGAGGTGGCGGTGGTGCAGCTGCGAGACGATCTTCCGGCAAGCTGCGGACAGCTACATCATCACCAACGCCCATCGCATCAACCAGGGGCAGATGCCGTTGTTCCCCGACGACGCCAGCGATTTCTTCCTGTTCAAGATCGATGATGTGGAGCGCTGCGCCGACATGGTGGTCGATCTGGTGCAGAGCCGCATCCCCAGCCGTTTCGGCATCCCCTCCGGCGACATCCAGGTGCTGAGCGCCGATGCACCGCGGCGTGATCGGCGTGGGAACGCTCAACCAGCGCTTGCAGCAGACCCTGAACCCGCCCAGTGATCGCAAACCCCAGCGCATCGTCGGTGGCCGCACGTTTCGCGTCGGCGACCGCATCATGCAGACCCGCAACAATTACGACCTCGACGTGTTCAACGGCGACATGGGCGTTGTCACCGGCATCGACCACA
Organism: uncultured Chloroflexia bacterium; assembly: GCA_963700615.1. Lineage (GTDB taxonomy): Bacteria > Chloroflexota > Anaerolineae > J102 > J102 > DUEF01. The sequence continues at coordinate 25,256 of CAVOYG010000015.1, forward strand.
TCATGCACACGCTCACGGCTTCCATCGATGGCCGGGCGGTCGTGTACGATTGGATGAATCTGGACGAGTTGATGCACGCGTGGGCGGTTTCGGTGCACAAAAGCCAGGGTTCAGAATACCGGGCGGTCGTAATCCCCTTCCACACCACGCACTACGTGATGCTCCAGCGCAATCTGCTCTACACCGCTATCACACGGGCGCAGGAACTGGTCGTGATTGTGGGCACGAACCGGGCGTTGGCCGTGGCTGTGCGTAACGACAAGGTGGCGGAGCGGCACACTGCCCTGGCGGAGCGGTTAAGGGGTAGGTAGAGTGAGGGGAGGATAGACAGTCTCGAATTATTGGCGTGCATTGGCGATTCCAAGTAAGATTCCATATAGGCTATAGCCGGTCGCTGTTGCCCGTAGGGCTAGTCGTTTCAATATTCGTTTTCATGATCGGCGTATCCGTATCGGTCCAACAAACAAATTCGCTTCAATAAATGGAGAATCCGCATGGCTTTTAATCTTCGCAACCGCAATTTTCTGAAGGTCATTGACTTCACCAAGGAAGAACTCGAGTTCCTGCTCAAGCTCTCTGCCGACCTCAAAGCGGCCAAATATGGCGGTTACGAGCAACCGCGCTTGCAGGGCAAGAACATCGCCCTGATCTTCGAGAAGGCATCCACCCGCACGCGCTGCGCTTTTGAGGTGGCAGCTTACGATCAGGGCGCTCACGTCACCTATCTCGGCCCCAGCGGCACACAGATCGGGCACAAAGAGTCGATGAAGGATACAGCACGGGTGCTGGGTCGCATGTACGATGGCATCGAATATCGTGGTTTTGCGCAGGAGACAGTCGAAATCCTGGGCGAATACGCTGGTGTTCCGGTCTGGAATGGCCTCACCAACGAATTTCATCCCACCCAGATGCTGGCTGATGTGCTGACCATGATCGAGCACAGCGACAAACCCCTGGAGCAGATTTCGTACTGCTATGTCGGCGACGCCCGTTTCAACATGGGCAATTCGTTGATGCTTGTCGGCTGTGTGCTGGGTATGGATGTACGCATTTGCAGCCCCGCATCGCTGGCTCCTGATGAGGCGCTGGTGGCGAAAGCGCAGGAATTGGCCGCTGTCAACGGCGCCCGCCTGACCATCACCGAAGACGTGGTTGCAGCCGTGGATGGCGTTGACTACATCCACACCGACGTTTGGGTCTCGATGGGGGAAGCTGCCGAAGTGTGGGATCAGCGCGTCAAGCTGCTCAAACCTTACCAGGTCAATGCCGAGATGATGGCGATGACGGGCAATCCACAAACGAAGTTTATGCACTGCCTACCGGCATTCCACAACCGGGAGACCACCGTCGGCGAGGAAATCTACCAGAAAACCGGTTTGGATGGTCTGGAAGTTACTGAAGATGTGTTTGAATCGCCGCGCTCGCTTGTCTTCGATCAGGCCGAGAATCGCATGCACACGATCAAGGCGATCATGGTAGCGACCTTGGGTGCATAGTCTGCAGTTGAGTCCAAACAATCACAAGACAGGAGGCGCAACTTAATGCTTCTCATTGCCCGTGGCTTCATCTGGTACGGACTCTACCTTTGCGGCATGCGCCAATGCGACAACGCGAACCGCATTTTTTGCAGTACTGATCCTGCTAATTCTGATCGGCTCCTCCATCTAAGGAATTCAATTTATTGTCACCGGGATTGTTCACGTTACTACTTTGACAACGTTAGATTATGGCGGATTTATTCAGACAAGCGTATTTTATGATTTGTGGACACGGATAGGAGAAAAACACAGATAAAAACATTGGAAAAATCTGTGTTTTTCTCAATCCGTGTCAATTGAAACGAGGAGACCATGTACGCGAAACGCCTTCATTTGAAAATGTAACGTTGTCAAACTACATACCATACGAGGAGAATAGGAAATGCCGAAGTATGATGCCTATAGCGATCTGTTGGCCAACTGTAAGCTTTTTCGTAACCTGAATAAATCAGGACAGAAAGCTGTGACAAAAGCCGGCTGGCGCAGACAGGTTGCCCCGGACGACTTCTTCTACCATCAAGGTGATCCGGCAACGGCCTTTTATGTTCTGCTGGAAGGGCGGGCAAAACTGACCAAAGTGACGCTGGATGGCCATCAGGTGCTGGCGCGCTTTCTCGAACCGGGCGATTGCTTTGGCGTTGTCGCCGTCCAGCCGGGAGCGGAATATCCACTCTCGGTGCAAGCAGTGGATGACTGTACAGCAGTGGCCTGGGACAGTGAAACACTCCAGGATCTGTTGCAGCGCTATCCACGTATCGCTATGAACGCTCTGCAGGTGATGACCGAGCAATGCCAGGGATGGCAACGCCGTTACGAAGCGATGGTGACACAATGCGTGGAGCAAAGGGTGGCGGGCGCTCTGGTGCGTCTGGCCCGGCAAACCGGCGTACGGGTTCGCTCTGGTATCTTGATCGATATCCAGCTTTCTCGTCAGGACCTGGCGGAAATGACCGGCACAACCTTGTTTACGGTCAGCCGCATTCTCAGCCGCTGGGAAAAACAAGGGTTGGTGGAAGTAGGTCGGGAGCGAGTGGTGATTCGGGATGGACATGGGTTGGTGGAGATCGCTGAGGCATTGTGACACGAATCGTTCGAGATGATACAGCACATCACGAAATCGACTGGTTTTCGCGAAGCTTCGTATCCTGGCCGAAACAACCGCCGCCGTATTCCCAGAAAACCTGGCCACGATAAAAGTGTCGCCGAGCCCGACCATTTGCTTCCAGAGCTGCCAGGGTGGACTGCACTTGCTCGGAAGTAAGGCCGTAACTGTCGAGTGTAGCTACCAGCTTCGTTTCGCGCATGGGATGGCGGCGGATGATTTCGATGATGGCTTCGGTGACCTGTAAGCCATCATCCAACCGAAAATCACCTTCAGCAAACGTGAAGATCGGCGCCACCTCACCCAGGATAGCCTGCGCCCGCACCATGCCGTCGTCGTCCGGGGGAGCGACCCAGGCCTCGGCGGGGGGACGAATGGGGGCATTGAGATGAATCTGGTCGGGTTGAATGCGGTGCAAAGCGGCGGCCAGATCGAACAGCACTGTCTCGCCATCATTCAAATCCTTGATCAACATGACTTCGACCCATAATTGACCATTGAACTGTTGGCGGAAAGCGACCATGCCCTCGATGATGTCGGCGATGTGTAGACTGGGCCAGGGCCGGTTGATGTGCCGAAAGGTGATCTCGTCGGCGGCATCCAGGGTGGGGATCACAACATTGGCGGGGAGCAATTCTTCCCGGACTTGTGGCGTAGAAAGCAGCGCTCCGTTGGTGATCACAGCGACTGGAATGGCGGTTATGGCCTTGATGCCACGAATGAGCAGGCCGAGGCTGGCGCAGAGGGTGGGTTCGCCCTCCCCGACAATGGTGATGTGATCGACATCGCCGGACGTGTGCCCCACAAGCGTTGACTTCACCTGGGCCAGGATATCTTCAGGGGGAAAGAAATCCCGACGTTCATTGGTCATCGGGGTGGTGCGTCCCAACTGGCAGTAGATGCAGTTAAAATTGCAGGTTTTGAAGGGAATTGGGTCCACGCCCAGCGATTGTCCCAGGCGTCGGGAAGGAACCGGGCCATAGATGTAGCTCATGCTTTCTGATGTTGTTTGCTATCGGCGCAGGGTTCAGCGCCTTGCAGATCACCAAGCAAGTATAACCCCAGCGATTTCAGCGCCGTGCCCGACGCCCCGGAAACGGCCTCGATACCCAGGTTTTGGAAGAAATCAATCGCGCGGTGGCCCATCCCGCCGGCAATCATGACTTCTGCGCCCTGTTCTTGAATAAAGTTGGGAATCTGGCCTGGCGTATGGTGCCGAAAAAATGGGTTGTCTATGTCCTCAAAGGCCTTAATTTCCTGGCCGTCGACATCGACAAGCAAATAGTGGGGACAGCGACCAAAGTGGGGGTTCACATGGCTGGCCAGGCCGTTTTTACTGTCTGTTGCGATAGCGATTCGCATGGTTTTTTTCTCCATATGAAGGATAACGTTGACTATTCAGGTTACTTACCGGAACGTCATTTCGATTAAGGAGGAGAAATCTCCCTGCTGGGGAGATATCTCACATTCGTTCGATATGACATACAAACAAGCTACACCTGAACAGGTGCGGGATAACATTTGCGATGAAATCAAGGTGAGAGGACGCCAATGCTTTGCATGTGCGCAGCCTCATCACGATCTGCCATACAGTCTAACAGAAATGACGATGGGGGTGTTTGCGCTAGCACAAAGAGCGCGGAAATAAAAATTCTGGCGTGGTTCAGAATCAGCGTTTCGCAGCTCTACTAATCGATGTCTGCGGAGCAACGATTAAAGATCAAAGATTAATGATAAAGGGTGATCGGCAAAAGAATCCTTAATCTTTAGTCATTGATCTTTGGTTTTCTTAACAATCGCAAACTTGGATTTGTAAAGATGCAAACTCAGCAGAATGAACCATGCCGAAATTCTTATCTTTCGATCCTCTTTGATCGAGCGCAAAGAAGTGGGTGGAGCCACGGAGTAAGATTGCGTCCAGAGGTAGCAGATACGATGTATCATTACATTCTCAAAACAGAGATGCCTTTGTCGGAGATGATGGACTGCTGGCCCCAAACACTGCCGGTTTTCATGAAACACCATATGGCTTGTGTAGGATGCCCGCTCGCTCCCTTTGGCACACTCACAGAAGCTTGTAAGCACTACAAAATTCATCCGGATTGCTTTTTGCAGTTGTTGGAAGAAGCAATATCACCAGCATTATTACAGGAGACCCTCATGGGTAAAATCACTACTTACTACAAAAATGATATGCTCTTTGAAAGCAAATTGGGTAATTATAGCCTGTTAATTGATGTGCCGCCGGCAATGGGTGGCCAAGGTAGGGGGCCAACGCCGCCCGAAGTCTTTATTGCCTCTTTGGGCTCCTGTGTGGGTGCTCTGGTCGTACAATTTTGCCAGCGCAGTAAAATCGTAACCGAAGGCATGACTGTGGATGTCACTTTTGACAAGGTGGATAATCCCACACGGCTGACCAACATCAAGGTGAGGGTTAACTTACCTTTTGGCGAATGTGAGAACCGTGTCGAGGCGTTACGTCGCGTGGCCAAACACTGCCCGGTTCACGAAACAATGGAAACGCTTGAGGGAATCGATTTTGAAATCGTTGGGACAACTGTGAAAGAATTGCAGCCTGTCTGAAAAGGAGAAGTTCGGAAATGACTAATCATACTAACCGAGAATTATCGCGGCGCGACTTTCTTAAGACAGGCGGCGCCGGTCTTGCAGCAGCGCTCATCAGCAGCCAGTTGGTCGGCATCAGCACCGTGTCGGCATCAGCACCGCAATCGGACCAGGCCTATGGCATTTTGATTGATGTCACGCGGTGTGTGGGCTGCAATGCCTGCGCCCGAGCGTGTCGAGAATCAAATAATCTACCTGAATGTGCAGAAAATCCCGATCACTTGGATTGCAATTCCCTCAGTATCGTGAATTGTTACGTGAATTCTCAGTTCATTGGGAAAGACGCCAATGACTCAGAGACCCTAAGTATAAAACGCCAGTGCATGCACTGTCTGCACCCGGCCTGTGTTTCAGCCTGCACCGTCGGCGCACTCTATAAAACGCCAGAAGGCCCAGTCCTGTACGATGCAGATCGTTGTATTGGCTGTCGGTACTGTCAGTATGCCTGTCCCTTCGGTGTCCCCACCTACGAATGGTGTAATCCCACCGGTTTGATTCATAAATGCCAGCTTTGTGTCGGACGTCTTGAACAAGGGCTGCAACCGGCCTGTGTCGCGGCTTGCCCCACAGGCGCCTTGATGTTTGGAGAAAGGCAGAAGCTGCTCAGGCGGGCGCACGTGCTGCTTGAAGAGTATCCGGACCGATATGTTGACCACGTCTACGGGGAATTCGAAGTTGGAGGCACCTCTGTACTGTATATCAGCCCTGTACCTTTTGAGGAACTGGGATTGCCCACTTTTGGGCCGGAACCGATTCCCCACTACGCCGAAACGGTGATGGAAAACACGCCGGTTATTGCAGTCTCGGTGGCTGCTGTAGCCAGTGGATTACACTGGATCACAAAACGTCGTGAGCTCAACATGCAGCCGCCGATTGAACAAACAAGTGTTGAGGAAGAAATAAAATGACACCGCAAATCACATCGTATAAAGGAAATCACCTCAAATTCTCAGCGTCAGCCGGCACTATAGCCCTGATTACCTTGGGCCTGCTCACCGTGGTGGGAGCAATTGCCGGTATCTGGCGTTTATTTGCCGGTCTGGGCGATACGACCAATCTGTCAGACAGTTATTCCTGGGGGATCTGGATCGGCTTTGACTTCACCCTAATCGCATTTGCAGGCACAGGATTCACCATGGCTGCCGTGGTGCACGTGCTGCATCTTAAACAATTTCGCGAGGCGCTGCGTCCCGCCATTTTGGCAGGCCTGTTGGGCTACGTGGCTGTTCTTTTATTATTGGTCCTGGATCTGGGTCGCCCCGATCGCTTCTACCACTTCATCTTTTTCTGGAATATGCACTCGCCATTGTTCGAAATCAGTTGGTGTGTGCTGCTCTATACAACCATCCTGGTCGTGGAAGCAAGCCCCTTTCTGCTGGAGCGTCTCAAGGCTCAAAAACTGTTACGGTTTACGCGCTACATCATGCTGCCCATTACGATTGTGGGCGTGACCTTGTCATCGCTGCACCAATCCACGTTGGGCACACTGTACCTGAACATGCCCCATCGCTTGCACGAACTCTGGTACACCCCCGTGCTTTCGTTGTTCTTTTTCGTCTCCTCCGTCATGGCAGGGTTAAGTCTCGCTATTTTGACCTACCTCGCCGCAACGCGCATCGCCGGAAAACCGGTCAAACAGGAAATTGTCAGGGGGCTGGGTAAAGGCATTGCCTGGGTGGGAATACTTTACTTGCTGCTAAAGGTGGGCGAACTGGCGCTGGCGGGCGAATGGCGTCAACTCTTCACCTTCACCGATCCCAGCCTGGGGATGTGGATCGAATTGGGCGTGTGCGTGGTCCTGCCGATTATCCTGCTCACAGCGCCGTTCATGCGCAGACATACCCACATACAACTGGTGGCCCCGTTGTTGGTTTTGTTTGGCGTGCTGCTCAACCGTTTCAACGCCACCATGTTTGCCCAAAACATTCCCAATGGCGTGAGCTATTCGCCCCACCTTTTGGAATGGCTCTCGACCATCGGCATCCTGGCGGGCGTCGTTCTGGTCTGGTGGCTGGGCATCCGTTTCTTGGTGATCTTCGAGCGCTGAAGTCCCCTAACTGCCGCCGAACCCGCATCGCAGAATGGATAATTTCTGCACAGACGTGTTCTATTTGATCAACAGCAAAGACCGATGACGACGGCAACATTATCATGGTTGTATACAAAGCTGGCAAGCTAATCGACACTTCCAGGCATGACCATAACAACTTTCACTTATACCAATATATGTTGGTAGATGCCGTAACTCAAACAGCATGATGAAGCACTGAAGGAGAAATGATTATGAAGACAGTAATTGGACTTTTCCAGGACAGGATGGAACTGAACAAGGCGATCAGCCAACTGGACCCCGAGGGTTTCCCCAATGACCAGATTCGAGTGCTTGAGAAACCAGGCCAAGTTCGTAAATACGTGGATTGCAGTTGCCGACGCAGCGTACTGATGAATACTGTCGGCGGTGCAGCATTTGTCGGCGCCATTTTCGCTGTGATTGGGCTTATCTTAGGGGTATGTCAATCAGTTGGCGGTATGCCAACGGGGATGTGCATCGGTGTTGTGGTTGTGCTGACAACACTCGGCGCTCTGGTTGGCGGCTTGTTAGGCGCTGTTATTGGATGGGCTGAGGTCGACAGGGACACGTATCTTTATCTTGACGGCCTCCGCAAAGGTCATAAGCTCATGCTTGTACGCGCTGAAGAGAACGACGTGGCGCTTGTGACGAGTATCCTCGAAAAGGAAAACGCTTATGGGGTGATGGTTTGCACCCGAGCAAAGGAGATGTCGCCCATACAACATGGTGCGAATCTTCAGCCGGCGTAGTGCAAATGGGAGGATTTCCGGAGCTACACGATCACTGCCAAAGTGGTGCGTTTACACAATCTCCACTTGTGCGATTAACTTACCGACTAAAAGGCGTCCGTAGTGCTGGGTGAAGATAATCTCGCCCATTTCGCCCGGTCTGGCTCGGTCATCAGCCGTGACTGTCACGTTAACTTCTTGCTGCTCAGTCGATTTGAGGACGAGGTTGGCCAGTTGCGCTTCATCCTCGATCAATCTGACGCTACGTCCTCGCTCTGGTCCGACCATTTGTAGTTCCACCCGACCTTTCTCGAAGGTGCGGCGGTCGATATCAAGGTTCATGAGCGCGGTGTCGCCGGGCGGGGCGTGCATGAAAAAGCGGAACCTTGCCTTGGCGCCGGGCTTGATGCGCAAAACGATCAGGCTCTTTTGCGCGACGTTGTTGTCGTTGCGCACCGACCACTCGTGCTGCACCGGGTCCTCGGCGGAACTGATGCGGGCGAAGAAACAGTGCGGGCCAGAATCAGGCGGGGTCCAGGCCAGGGAGGTCATGGCGGACTCGCCAACGGGGATATCGTCGAATTCCGCCTCACCGAGCGTTTGCCAGTCCTCCGGCCAGATCGATGGCGATGCCAGCGCCTGATAAAGTGTGGCGCTGACGCCTGTCGCCACCTGCGGGCCCAGGTTCCAGGCCCGGACGTAAAGCCAGTTGGTCTCGCCAGGACGAGCGATCTGGTGACCTTCCTGGCCGTCGTCGTTGTACCGTAACCAGATATCGGGGCTATTGAACTTGTTGCCCTCGCTCGGCGTTTCGCCTGCGTCATCCATGTTGTCCCGAATGTACACATCCGCCAGGGACGCACGATCACCGGTATCAGCCGTCATGTTGTGTTCGGTGATGAAGCCAAAGGGAATGAAGCCGAAACCATCGCCTTGCGGGTTGTCGTATCCCCAGGGAGACCAGGAGTTGCGTAGCAAAAAGTAGCCGCCGCCGGGCGCATCCTCATCATCCACATAGCCAACCAGAGCCATTGCATGAGCGCCACTCGACTTCTCTTTGGGCATGGGCATGTTGATCTTGCCATAGCGCCGCGTGATGCGGTTTTGATACCAGGAGTTGTAGATGGGTATGGCAAACAGGATCGCTTTGCCATCGGCCAGAGCGGCTTTGATGCTCTTCACATCTTTTGGGTCGATGCGTATCACCCGTTTGATGCGATAGCGCTCAGCTTGCTCTTCAGCGTCTTCAGGTGGCGGGCCCTGGCCTTCGTTTCCACTGACGATAGCGTCATTGTACGGCCAGACGGTTTCTGCGGGGACGCCGCTCTCTGCCAGGCATTCCATGCCCAGATGCGGATAAGTGCCGCTCACGTGCGGGAGGTTATCCTGCTCTTTGCACCACCAGTAGATGTATTGTTCCGACAGATCTACTTTCGCCTCTTTCGCTTCTTCCGTCTCGTCTTCACCGGGGTCAAGGCGCTGGATTTCCATGAATTCACGCACAGCGGCGGCGGCATGGGCGACGCAGGTGCCGCGCCCGCCCTGATTGCGGACGGCGGGCATGCTGGCGGTGTAGTCGACCGCACGCGGGAGTTCGCCGGCAAAGGCGATGGTTTCATATTCCTGAGCTGCGCGCATCTGCGCCGATGGCGGCTCCAGAGCGCCCGTGTTGTAATCCAGCAGCATCACTTCATCGGATGCATCGCCTTTGGGGCCGCGAGAGGGCGGGACTTCGCGCTCGGCATTCTGCACCAGCTTCGCCAATGCTTCATCGTCGACGTTGAGGATGTATGCTAGTTGATGGCGGCCATCCGGCAACTCTGCGGCGGCCAAAAACTCCTGGATACTCGTGATCCAAAAACCTTTCAGGCTTGCGATATGCTCGGCACTCAAACCCTGAATCCTATCGAGGGGCGCGGGGTTAGGGAGTGGCGTGGGGGAAGGGGAGCCTGGCATGTCGATATCTCCTATTTTCACCAATTCCGTTGGGGGGACGGGATTCACCACGATGGCGGGGGAACCACTGGCAGTATAGCATCCGACGATCTTCAGCGTCAAGGAAAGATCAGATGCCTGTCCCACATTGACCCAAACTTGACCCGAACATCAACCTGATGCACACTTTTTGTATGGAACTCCGCACCTATTTCGATATTATTCGCCGCCGCTGGTGGATTATCGCTGCTTTGATGCTCCTGACCCTGGCGTTCACGCTGATTATGGAGAAGCCGTGGCAGCCCCGCCCGACTTCCTATGTCCTGGGCATGTCCTTCAGCGTAGGTGTGCAACCGCAGGAAATCGATGATGTCTACACCTACGACGGCTACTACACCGCGCTTTCCTCCGAATACCTGATCGATGACTTCAGCGAGATCGTCAAGGGTTCCGAATTCGCCGCCGCTGTTTCTGAACGCCTGGCCGGTCAGGGCATCCAGGTGTCACCCGGAACCATCCAGGGCGCGGCGCAGACCGGCACAGTCCATCGCATCCTGCAAGTCACCGTCTACGGCAACGACCCCGAACAGCTGCCTCTTATCGCCGATGCCGTCGAAGTGACTTTGACAGAAGATGCGGATATCTTCATGCCCCGGCTGCTCGCCGACCAGGGAGCGGTCTATCTCATTAACCGCGGCGGGGTGGCAGCCATTGGTCCGGGCCTGAGAGATCGCCTGGATCTGCCCCTGAAGCTGGCATTGGCCTTCATCGCCGGAATCGGTCTGGTTTTCCTGCTCGATTATCTGGATGATCGCATCCGCACCCGTCAGCAACTGGAGGCGCTGGGGTTCAGCGTGTTGGCCGAGATACCGCGCAAATAGTCGTGTACCGCGACATTCTTGTCGCCCCATCAAAGACGACATGAACGTCGTGATACGACCACCCGAAAGCAGCGCAAATAGCAACCGAATCACCATCATGATAAAATAGACTGCTTAGCAAGCGTTCAACCTCCGCGAGATGGCCGAAATAACACCGACAATTAGAGCGGTCTTGGCCACCTCCCTGAAGTTGAAACACCCTACCCGGCAGGTTCATCCCGACCATCTACTCTATGCGACCTGCCGAGGAGTCTTCCCTGAATGGAAATCAAAACTTACCTGAGAATTCTGCGTAAACGAGGCTGGATTATCATCCTGGCAGCTGTGATTGCCGGGGCGGCAGCCTTTGGCATCAGCCAGTTGCAGGATCCGATCTACCGGACGCGCATCCTCGTCAGCGTTGTCCCCGCCCGCGCCGACTGGGGTCTGGGCAACTCTCTCAAAGATTTGCTGCGCAACTATCAGACAAACCTGCTCACCCATCGCATGGCGGAACAGGTCATCGACCGCGCTCAGCTCGACATGAACTCCTACGAATTTCTGGCGGAAATCGAGGTCAATCCCGAGCCCGACCGTTTTGTGATGGAGATCGTCGCCAAAGATCCGGATCCGCAAACCGCCATCGTTATCGCACAGACTTTGGCGCAGATCTTTGTCGATGAACGAGAGGCCTGGAACCAGGTGCAGGATAAATCGGACCGCATCGATGTCAACATCGTTGATGACGCCCGGGACGCCCCCCAATGGAAACCGAACCCCAAGATGAACGCCCTGGCAGGTCTCATCCTTGGCGCTCTGGCCGGCGTGATCCTCGTATTGGGCCTGGAATGGCTCGAATCCGGCGTCTTGCGGACCACAGAGGATGTCGAAAAAACACTGGGAACCAGCGTACTGGGGACCATCCCACCCACCAGCTCGTAGCACCTAATTTCTGGATCCCTGTTAGACCTGGAAACCGGTAGACCAGGGCGCTAACTCCCCGATTTCCCGGTTTTCTGGTCTACGGGGTTCCAAATTTCAATCCTGACATCAGTCAAAAATACCTTCCAGAACCTTATGACTATCGATCTCATTACCCTAACCGATGCCCGTTCCCCCCAGGCGGAAGCCTATCGCAGGCTTGCGCACCAACCTGGAATTTTCCAGTCTGGACAAGCCGCTCCGCAGTTTGCTGGTGACCAGCGCCGCGCCAGACGAGGGCAAATCCACCACGCTGGCCAATCTCGGCGTGATCAATGCCCAGGCGGGCAAACGCGTCATCCTGCTGGATTGCGATCTGCGCCGCCCCAAGCTGCATGAACTGCTCGGCGTGAGCAACAATGTCGGGGTTTCCACCGCCCTGTTGGAGCCGGATGCGCGATTTACCCTTGCAGGACACCGAGATCGACAACCTCCAGGTGCTGACCGCCGGCCCCTTGCCGCCCAATCCCGCCGATCTGCTGTCATCAAAGCGCATGGATACCTTGCTGGCGCAATTGATCGAGCAATCGGACCTGGTGCTGCTTGACGCACCGCCGGTCAATTCCGTCACCGACGCCGCCCTGCTGGCGACCAAAGTGGAAGGCGTGCTCCTGGTTGTCAATGCCGGTCACACCAAACGTGATGCAGCCGAACGCGCCAAAGTCCTGCTGGAAAAGGTCAACGCCAATGTGGTGGGCGCTGTGCTGACCAATGCCGCCAGCGAAACCAGCATTTACGGCCTACGGCGAGAACTGATCATGTCGAACCAATCCACTGAAAACTGATTAGACCGGTATCAACCATCTGGTTCAATCTGTCTACGATTTACACGGCTCCATCGTTCTGCGCAACATAGACACATCCAGCCATCTCAAGAGAATGGATGACATGAAAGCGCTCATCCTCAGCGGGGGCAAAGGCTCCCGTCTCTATCCACTGACCTACACCAACGCCAAACAACTGATCCCGGTCGCCAACAAACCTGTGCTCTTCCGGGTGATCGAGGCGATCCGGGATGCCGGCATTACCGATATCGGCATCGTGATCGGCAGCGACGAAAATGGGCAGACGGGTGCAGGATGCTGTCGGACAGGGCGAACGGTGGGGCGTGGATATCACCTTACATTGAGCAAGATGCACCGCTGGGTCTGGCCCACTGCGTGCTCATCGCCCAGGACTTTCTCGGCGACGACCGTTTCGTCATGTTCCTCGGCGACAATGTGATCGAAGGCGGGATCAGCAATCTCATCAGCGATTTCGAGGATTCTGCCTATAACTGCCAGATCGTGCTGACGCCGGTGGAAGAGCCGCAGCATTACGGCGTCGCTGAACTGAATCCGGATCGGCTGCTATCAAGCAATTGGTGGAAAAACCACGCACGCCGCGCAGCAACCTGGCGTTGGTCGGCATCTACATGTTCGATAAAAATGTGCACGAGGCCGTGCGCGAGATCGAAGCCCTCCTGGCGGGGCGAACTGGAAATCACCGACGCCATCCAGTGGCTGGTGGAGCAGAAATACAACGTCCATCCCTTCATCCATCGCGGATGGTGGATCGATACCGGCAAGCCAATCGACATGCTGGCAGCCAACAGCAAGGTGCTGGAGGAACTCACGCCTCAGATCGACGGCTTTGTCGACCGGGATTCGCAGGTGGATGAACGCGTGATCGTGGAAGCGGGCGCGCAGATTATCAACAGCGTTGTGCGTGGTCCCACCATCATCGGCGAAAACACGCGCATCGTGAACAGTTACGTCGGCCCCTTCACCTCGATCTACCACGACTGCCTGGTCGAAAACGCCGAGATCGAGCACAGCCTGGTGCTGGAGCACAGCAAGATCATCGATGTCCCCAGCGCGCATCACCGACAGCCTGATCGGTCGGAATGTGGAGATGCACCACTCCGAACTCAAACCACGAGCGCTAAAAGCTCACCCTGGGCGATAATTCTCGCCTTGGTCTTGTTTAATCAATCACCTTGCCTTCCTCACTTCCTGCCCTTGCCGCGAGCATCGCTCTCCCCCATCAGAGCTGGCCTTGCCACAGCATCAGCCAGGACTTTTTAACTCGCCCCCTCGTTCCCGGCTATCGTGTTCCCATTCGTGGCCCGCAGGAACGCAAGATTCAGCACCTCGCCGATGCCGTGGCCCTGCTGGCAGATCGCCTGAACCGCCTGCAACAAGCCTATTCCCACTGGCGGCAGTTCGAACCAGGCCCTTATTTCGACCTGCGACCGTGCCATGCTGGTCCTTTGGTGCGCACCGAGCGCTTGGGAGCTACGCTCGATGTCATCTTGCACGCCGATCTGCTCTCACCGGCGTTCCGCACTGCCGAACGCTATTGGGCGCGGGAATTCTGCCCGGCCTACCATGCCGCCAGCGACAGGCAGGACGACCCCTACACCATCCATTTTTTCCGGCGAGCGCTTCCTGCCATGCAGCGCCGCATGCAACTGGCCCGTGAAGAGATTTCCGCCGCCGGTGAACTCCTGTACCAGCGCGGCGACCTCACTTTCCTGGCCACAGCCTCAGCGCCCGACGAACGGGAACGCCACATCCAGCACTTTCCTCCGGGGGAAGAAGACATCTCCCTTGTCTTTTTGGAAATCCCCACCCTGACCCTCAGCCGCAGTTTCGATCTACTGGAAATAGAGTCATGAAAAACTTCCTCGTCACCGGCGGCGCCGGCTTTATCGGCGCGAATTTCGTCCATCACCTGCTCGAAAAATATCCCGACTACAACGTCGTCGTCTACGACAAACTCACTTACGCCGGCAACCTCAACAACCTGGCCGATGTCAGCGATGATCCGCGCTACACGTTCGTCCGCGGCGACATCTGTGACGCGCCGACCGTCGAGCGCGTGATCCAGGACAACGAGATCGACACCATCGTCAATTTCGCGGCCGAGACCCATGTCGACCGCTCGATCATGGACCCGGACGCCTTTATCCAGACCGATGTCTATGGCACGTACGTCCTGCTGGAAACCGCCCGCAAGCTGGGACTGGAACGCTATCACCAGATCTCCACCGACGAGGTGTACGGCCACATCCCGCCCGGCCATTCCTCTGTCGAGACCGACCCTGTGGCCCCGCGCAGCCCGTACGCCGCCAGCAAAACCAGCGGCGATCTGATGGTGCTGGCCTACTGGGTCACCTACAATCTGCCGGTGACGATTACGCGCGGCGCCAACAACATCGGCCCGTACCAGTATCCCGAAAAAGTCGTGCCGCTGTTTGTGACCAACGCCCTCGAAGGCAAGTCGTTGCCGGTTTACGGCGATGGCCGCCAGATGCGCGATTACCAGTGGGTGGGCGATCACTGCGAGGGCATCGACGTCGTGCTGCACCGCGGCCAGTTGGGCGAAATCTATAACGTGGGCACAGGCAAGAGCTGGAGAATCTGAGGATGGTCGAGGTTCTGCTCGACGAACTGGGCGCGCCGCGCAGCCTCATCCAGCACGTGGAAGACCGGCCCGGCCATGACCGCCGCTATTCCCTCAATGTCGACAAGCTCAAAGCGCTGGGCTGGGAACCAAATTATGACTGCGAGGCCGCCATCCGCAAGACCGTGCGCTGGTACGTGGACAACGACTGGTGGTGGCGTCCCATCAAGGAGGGCGAATTCCGCGAGTATTACGAGCAGCAATACGGAAGCCGCAAGGTGATCGAGGTCGAGTAGGGATATCTGTAGAGCGGTGGACGCGATGTCTGCAATCTGCGAGAGATTGACGGTCATGCCCATTGAACAGTATTACCTCGGTGCGCTCGATCTGGAGCCACAAGGGCTGGACGGGATCACTCTTCCGGTGCGACGCAAACCGGCGGACTACCTGAATCAGTACGCTTCGGTGTTCAACACCGTCGTGGGCAACACAACCTTTTACGCCGTGCCACCGGAGGAAACGGTGCAGCGCTGGCTGGCGGCGACGCCGGATGATTTCCAGTTCTGATTCAAATTCCCGAGCACCAGCAACTCCCGCCCTCCTTCGGCCCGCTTGCCTTACCCGACCTGCTTGCTTATCTCGACCAGATTAGATTGGTTCAATTTCCAAAATTGAACCAATCTTGAACGAACCAATCTTGACCGCTACGATCGTGCGAAGTCTGCCACGATGTAGTACAGTCCCCACTGTCCTTTGGCGATGCCCACGCCTAGTTCGACGGCCTGGTCACTTAGGATATTGAGCCGATGCGGACCCGATGGCGGTTCGTTGTACCACCATTCGACCGCGCGCTGCGGGCCACGCGCATAAACCCAGTTCTCGCTCAGCCAGCCGGCCTCATAGTCGGCCCGCTGCAAGCGTTCGCGCAGTCGCGCGCCATCCGAACCGACATGGCTGCACCAATCACGACTTGAGCAATCTTCGGCGTGCGCCTGCGCGGCCTGTGCCAGAGTGGATGACCATGCCAGTGGCGATAATCCGTGCTCGTCACGTTTCTGGTTGATGGCTGCGAGGATGAAGCCCGGCCAATCGGCGGCGTCGGGTGGCGGACCCTGAATGGGCGGTGGTGTTGCCCGCACAACCGGTACGGTGGCCTGCACGGTGGTCGGAGCGACGCCCGCGGGCAGGTTCAGCGTCTGTCCGATGCTGAGCCGGTCGGGATTATTGAGCCGGTTGGCGGCGATGAGATCGGCGACGGTGATGCGGTGGGCGATGGCGATTGACCACAGCGTGTCGCCGGCGCGCACGACATACTTGCGCTGCGTCGATTCGGCTGTGCCGACGCCGGGAATAACGAGCCGTTGCCCCACCGCCAGCGCCGAGGGATCGGATAGTTCGTTGGCGGCGATGAGATCAGCGACTGTGATCTGATTGGTGACCGCGATGCCCCACAGCGTGTCGCCCTGCCGCACCACGTAGATGCGTTCTGAACTCTGGTTATCCGTCGTCGGCGGCGTTGTGCCGTCATCCGCTCTTGCCGGAGCAGCCACGAACAGGCCGATCACAACAAGAATAGGGAGTATCCATTTGTGCATAACGACGATGCTAGCACAGGTTTTGCGGATCGGGCAAGGTGGGTGCTTGCGAAATTAGATTGGTTCAATTTTCAAAATTGAACCAATCTGGATCGAACGCATTTGTTTGCGCAGCATGGGGGCGTCAGCTACAATTTAAGCCATTGGCTGCGCTCATGTGTTTGGTGGATGCCGCGGACAGCGATTTGTATGCTGCGCTGGCCTACATCGCCTTTGCGTTGGCACCCACCAGTCGCTACGGGAGTTAAAATATCATTCCTTCACCGATGCGATGACCCAGTTGGAAAATACGGTCTGAAGATTGGTTCAATCTGCCAGATTGAACCAATCTCATTAGCGGATAACAACCTCATGGCAAACGAACCTTTGGAATTTGGACAGTACTATCACATCTACAACCGGGGCAACAACCGCGAAAATCTGTTCGTCGAGGAACGGAACTATCCCTATTTTCTACGTCTATTCGGCAAATACATCCTGCCTATCGCCCAGATCTTCGCCTATTGCCTCATGCCCAACCATTTTCACTTCCTCATCCGCACTTACACCGAGGCGGAACAAGAGAGATACTGGCGTGAGCACATTGAACCAATCTCGCGAGATTGGTTCAATGTTTAAGTTGCAACAACCGAGCCGAGCTTTCAACAACATGTTTATCGCCTATCCGCGGGCGTTCAATAAGGCAACAGGACGAACAGGCGTCTTGTTCGAGACGCCATTTGGCCGCAACAAGGTTGACAGCGAAGCCTACTTCGAAACGCTTGTCATCTACATCCATCATAATCCCCAAAAGCATGGCTTTGTCGATGATTTTCGTGACTGGAATTGGTCTTCCTATGGCGCCTTTGCATCTGCTGGGCGTACGAATATCGAGCGGGCGGAAGTGCTGGACTGGTTTGGCGGTACGACGCAATTTGCAGCCGAGCATACTCGAGCGGTTGATGAACCACGTATAGCGACGCTGCTTGACGACGAAGATTGGTTCAATGAAGATTGTTCTCTGCCAGATTGAACCAATCTGTACACACAATGAAAAAACTCACTCTGTCACTTCCACTCAGAATTTTGCTAGCGCTCGTCCTCTTGCTGGCCCTTGCCGCCTGCGCCAGCACAACCCCGCCCCTGACTGCTCCATCAACGGCGACAGACACACCGGCAGTTACTGCTGCACCAACAGTGTCTGCCGGACCGGAACCCCCGCCCCCGCCGGACGGCGTCACCCCGACCGTTTCTGATAAACTCACACCACCAACGCCCGAACCCGACCTGACTCTGCTCCCGGCCCCGCTCTACTTCCTCAGCCCTGAAGGGCAGGTCATGCGTCTGGAAACGGATGGCAGCAGCCCCAGCCCGGTCACTTCCGCTGAGTCGCCCATCACCGCCTTCGATGTCTCGCAGACGACCGGCGCCATTGCCTACGCAGCCGCCAACGAAATCCACGTAACCGACGCCAACGGCAAAGCCGACACCATCACCTACACCGCCCCCGATCCCCTTGCCGACGCCCCGTCCGGCTACCAGGCGCAAATAAATTCTCTACACTTTTCACCCGGCGGACGGCGCATCGCCTTCTACTTTGACGGCGTGCAGGTGGTCGATATCGAAAGCGGTGAAGTGAGCACGGTGCAGGCTAATGATCCGCCCGATTCGCCCGGCGCGGGCACGTACCAGCCCGTGGCCTGGTCGCCCGATGGCAGCCGCCTTCTCATCAGCCGCGCTTTCTACACCACCGCCGGCACGCTCCAGGTCAACAATGTCGGCTTCGAGAATGTCGTTTTCCTTGGCAACGCCTGTTGCCAGCCAGCCTGGTCAGCCGATGGCCGCACCATCTACGTCTCCGGTCCCTACTACGGTCCCCGCGCCGAGCCAGGCCTGCGACGCTACGACATGGAAGCCGAAGGCGCGCTTGAGACGTTGATCGCATCCGGCCTCGCCAGCGACGGCCTGCACCTCGTCTCGCACGCCCGTCTCTTGGCCAATGGCAATCTCTACAGCTTCCAGACCGAGACCGACGGGCCCGGATACAGTGAACACAACGGCATCATGCCCTTCACCATGCTGCGCACAGCGGCGGATGGCGTCAGCGCCGCCGAGACCCTGCGCCCCGAAACCTACACCGTGCAGGAAGCGTTGTGGGCCGATGATGGCAGTGGCGTCGTTCTCGTGCCGGCCACGGGCGATAGCGACAACGTGCGGCCTGTGCTGTGGCTACCGACAGATGACGGCCCGGCCAGCGAACTGCCCGCAACCGTTGCCCTCGATGCCAGCCCGCAATTGCGCTGGGGAGCGACTCGCCGACACGCTCGACAAGCATGGCGCTGCGCTCGACCTTTCTTGCCGATACCGGCATCACCCTGGCTCCTGAAGGAACCTACGAGGGCTTTATCGATGTCGCCATCCTGCCCCTGGAAACCAGCGGCCAATCGCTGTGGGCGGTGCACACCACCGGCATGAGGGTCTTTGGTGATGACGCGCCGCAGCCGCATGCGTTGGCGCTGTACACGCGCACCGAACATGGCTGGCAGCAGGTCGCCCTGACTGCCTTTGACGATGTCGATGGCGCCTCCGGTCCCGATTATCTCGACGCAGGGTCAGTGGCGCAGGTGCAGGTCGAGCCGGATAATCTGTGGTTGGAGATGCATGGCGGCGTGGGTGCACACAGCGGCGTCTATCGCCTGTTGCGCTTCGATGGCGAAGCCTTCACAACCGAGGCCTATGGCTTCAGTTCCAGCCCCGGGGCCGGGCAGGTGGCCGACTTGAACGAAGATGGCGTGGGCGAGGTCTTGCTGGACGCCACCGACTATTACGTTTTCTGCTATGCCTGTGGCGTGCGCTATCCCTTCACAAGCGTGCTGCGCTGGGATGGCGAGGTAATGACGCCGGTGGAGTTGGCATTGCTGGGGGAGTCGGCGGTGAAAGATCTGCGGCAGAGAAACAATCAGGCGGTCGAGTTTGCACAGGCGGGATTGTGGAAGGACGCTCTGGCCCTGCTGCCGCTGGTCGAAGGGGACACACAGACGCCCGATGTGGAGACCGCCGCCTGGAACACGGTGCTCATCCGCCTGAACGGCGAGGCGCAGCAATATGCCCTTGAAAACGAAATCTACCCGATTCTGGAAAATCTTTTCTACGGCGATTACCTGGCTGCTGTCGAACCCTTCCGTGTCTACACGCCCGAAGAAATCTTCGCCCAACCTTCGGTGCTTGTGACGGGCACGGTGGCCGAAGGCTGGGAGGACAGCATCTGCGCAGTGGGTGAATGTACTCAGCGATCCTGCACTGGAGGTCTTTGATGCGGACCGGCCTGAAGAAGCCGCTGCTGCATATTTCCTGCGCGCCTGGGCCGCCTACATCGTTGATTCGGGTGACCCGGCGGCGTTTGAGAACATTGCCCGCACCGTGCAACTCGCCCCCAGCGATCCATTGTACGAGGCCAGTTATGCCTATTTGAAGGGGCTGAAATAAAGGTTTATCCCATCCTGCCCCACATTCGTCCTTACCGTGAAACCGACGCCACAGCCGTCGGCCAACTGATCGCCGAGACTTGCAGCCAGGGCATTCGAAAAACATAAAAACGTGATGTCGTCTCTGCTACAGCCACAAGGGATTATGATCACTTTACGAGCCATGAGAACAGAGGAGTTTTCCGGTTACAGCGAGTATTTCCTCGTTGATTATGCAGATGAGATCGCGGCCAATTTCGGATATTCGCTTGGAAAAAAGCCGCGCCATCGCTGTCCAAGAATTACTGGATGATCTCCCGAATGACATCTCCACCCCCGACAATGTCCTTTTGTGCATTGAGGCAAAGGGGCATGACGCCATCGGATACCTTTGGTATAAACTGCTCGACAATGCAGGCACCGCATTCATCATGGATTTCGTTTTGTTTGATGAATACCGTGGATTGGGATATGGTAAGGCCGCCCTGATTGCGCTGGAACAACAGTTGTCTCAATCTGGCGTAGAACAAATCAAACTCCGCGTGGCTGCCAACAATAAGCGGGCGTTTGGTTTGTATGATACACTTGGATTCAGCATCACTGGGTACAATATGGCGAAAATCCTCGAATAAGTGCGGCTGGGCAACTGAGATGGTTTGGTTGATACATCCCGTACGATGTTTACCAAATAGATTCGTGAGGAAAACAAGGAGACAACGATGAACCATCAAGACGGATACTTCAAAGGCGTTAAGGTAGCCAACATCTACTATCAGTGTTGGTTGCCCGAAAGCGATCCCAAAGCCGTGCTGTTGGTCGTGCATGGTCTGGCAGAGCACAGTGGCCGGTACATGAACGTCGTCGATTATTTTACACCCAGGGGCTATGCCGTGTATGGCATCGATCACATTGGGCATGGCAAATCGGATGGCGACCGGGTGTACGTGGAGCGTTTTGACGATTTCGTGCAGACGCTCGAACTTTTTACTGATATGATCCGGCAATGGCAGCCGGGACACCCGATCTTTCTGGTCGGACACAGCATGGGCGGGCTGATTGGCGCGGCATACCTGTTGGACTATCAGGATGAATTGGCGGGTGCAGTGCTGTCGGGACCCGGCTGTCAAAGTGCCGGATAATACCTCTTCGGTCACTCTCTTTGCCAGCAAAGTGATGTCATTCGTGGCGCCCAGATCCGGCGTAGTTCAACTTGATGCAGGTACAGTCAGCAAAGATCCGGCAGTTGTCGATGCCTATGTCAATGACCCGCTGGTGTACACCGGTAAGATCACGGCGCGGTTCGGTGCTGGAATGCTGGCGACGATGCAGCGTGTGACCGATCAGCGTCTGAAATTAGATTGCCATTGTTGATCTTGCAGGGGGGAGCTGACACAATGATCGATCCCAGCGGCGCTCAAATGCTCTACGATCGGGTAAGCTCGGAGGATAAAACGCTCAAGATTTACGACGGCTTGTATCACGAGGTGCTCAATGAGCCAGAGCGCGAGAAGGTCCTAGGCGATATTGAGTCGTGGCTGGAAGCGCATCTGGCGGCTGGTTAGGGCGCTCCAACAGGCGCCTAAACACAGCAGTTCACGAATATTCCATCGCGCAAACCCAGCCGGGCAAGATAACTCCGACAGGGTTCAGCACCAAAATTCAGGATTATCAGAAATGAGCATCGATATCAGATCAGGCGCAGCACGCTATTACGATTTAAGTCCAGTCCACGCCACAAGACATCTCCTTCTACATTCAGAACCTGCCATCGCCGCAAGCGAAAGTGCTTGAGTTGGGGTGCGGCACAGGTCGCGTTACCATCCCTCTTTCCCAACATTGCGACAGCGTGCACGGGATCGATCTGTCCGAAGCTATGATCGCCATTTGTCGCGAGAAATTGCAGCGAGAAGCTGTCCCATTGACCAAGGTCAATGTCGAGGTCGGTGATATCACCACCCTCGATCTGGGGCGGAAATTCGATTTCATCATCGCACCATTTCGCGTCTTCCAAAACCTGGAAACAGACGAGCAGGTAAATGGTTTTTTCGACACTGTGCGCAGGCATCTCGCTCCGCGAGGAACCTGCATCCTCAATGTCTTCAATCCCAACAAAGATCGGGAGACGCTGGAACAAACGTGGTGTTCAGAAGAAGAAAATCTGGACTGGGAAGTGCAGACCGACAGCGGCAGGGTGGCGTGCTACGACAAAAAGGCGCGCATGGACAAGGAGAAGATCATTCTCTATCCCGAATTGGTCTACCGCACATACGAAAACGACGTTCTGGTGGATGAAACCATCCTGAAAATCGTGATGCGGTGCTACTATCCACGTGACTTTGAAGCCTTGATCGAGTCCCACGGGTTCAGCATCCTGAATCGCTGGGGTGGTTATGCCGGAGAAGGGTACGAAGAAGGGACTGAGTTGGTGATTCAGTTCATGGACCGTGCCCCTGGCAGCGCCGTGAGCCAGAAAGAGTGAAGGCGTGATAGGCCAGAGCCTGTAGTGTGGATGATGAATATCAGGAAAGCAACTGTTGATGACGCGTTCGCTGTGATGGAACTCCATGAGCGCTCGGTGCTGGCGTTATGTCGTGTCGACTATTCCCCTGAACAACTTAAGGAATGGGTTGATCAAAGCACTTTTGAGAAATACCAGGTTCGTCTGGAAAATCACAGAGCCTATATTGCGGAATACAACGACAAAATGATCGGCTATGTACGTTGGAATCCGGCAACAGACGAACTCTGTTCAATCTTTGTTGACTCTGGATATGTCAGGCAGGGCGTTGCAACGAAGCTGATGCAAATAGCTGCCGAGGATGCCATCTCGCATGGTGTGAATGAATTCTGGCTTGATGCAAGCTTAACTGCTGTTCCGTTTTACAAGGCGCTTGGATGGACATATGTTAAGCAAGCGCTGCATGGATCATTGCAATGTGTAAGGATGACAAAGCACTTGCCATAGAGCCGATTGGGATCAGAAAGCTTTCGTGAAACACCTCAGATAAGACGTGATCTTTCTGACGCTCATCCCGACTGATATCCCAATTTCATAAAAAGCAGCGAAGAGAAAATGACCAACATAAAGAGCGAATGGCAAACAGAAGAATTGACGGCAGCTTTCCTGCAAGGTGTACGCGGGGCCATCCCAGGTGCGGACTTGCAGTTGGCTGTCATGGGCAAGATAGCTGAACTCTGGAGCCCAGAGCCAGCTGTCATCCTCGATCTGGGATGCGGAAACGGTATCCTCGGACAGTATCTGCTCGATATCTTCCCCACGTCTCGTGGCGTCTTTGTCGACTTCTCGACCCCAATGCTGGATGCTGCCCGAGCAAATCTGAGCGGAAATCCTCGTGCAGGTTTTGTGAAAGCAGATTTTTCATCGCCACAGTGGCTTGATACCATTGCCTCGCAGCATTCGTTCGACATGATCGTCTCCGGTTTCTCCATCCACCACCAACCGGATGAGCGCAAGAAAACATTGTATGCCGAAATCTATGACCTGCTTGCTCCCGCAGGCGTGTTCCTGAACCTGGAGCATGTCGCTTCCGCCTCGGCGGCGGGCGTGCAGCTCTTTGATGAATTTTTCATCGACCACTTGTATGACTTCCACAGCAGTTCTGATCCCGATACGACCAGGGAAGATATTGACAAGACCTATTACAGTCGACCCGACAAGGGGGAAAACATCCTGGCGCCGGTCGATGATCAATGCCGGTGGCTTGTCGACATCGGCTTCCAGGATGTAGATTGCTTCTTCAAGGTGTTTGAACTTGCCCTGTTTGGGGGCCGGAAGCTATCCAATAAGTCGGATGCAGGCGAAGCCTGACAGTCTATGAAAATCTACCGGGAGTTCGTTCCATGAATACCTTTGTTTCACTACTGCGCGGCATCAATGTCAGCGGGCAGAATAAAATCAAGATGGCGGAACTACGGGATCTCTACCAATCCCTGGGGTTCAGCAACGTGGAAAGTTACCTGCAGAGTGGTAATGTTGTTTTTGAAACCGAAGAGGAAGATGCCACGAGCATTGCCCACTCCATTGAAAGCGCCATCACAGATGCGTTTGGTTATTCGGTCTCGGTTATTCTTCGAGACACGGGTGCTATTCAGCGGATTTTCACGGGTAATCCATTCTTGAACACGAGGAACGAGGATCCTGCCAAGTTGTACGTGACGTTTCTGGCGGATGCCCCCAGCGCAGAAAACCTCGACAACCTGTCGCTACCCGACGGCGTGACTGATGAATTCAACGTCGTTGGTCAGCATGTTTATGTTTTTTGCCCCGGCGGCTACGGCAGGACCAAGCTCAACAACACGTTTTTCGAGCGCAAGCTCAAAGTTACGGCCACCACCAGGAACTGGAAGACCGTAACCGCACTACAGGCGATGATACTTTCGCGCTAGCGACCAGTTGTGTTTTGGCCTTGGGATGGGATCGAGGCAAGAAAGCCATACGCCCGTCCGGCGGTGATGTCTTCTTTCAGTGTGTGACGATTGATGAATTGTCTGGTCATGATCTGATGACGTCCTTAATGAATCATCGTGTCGATAATGCCAAGATCGCCCATACCGTCAACCATGAGTTGTACAGCCAGAGCCGCCAGAAGGACTCCGAAGACTGCTTCTGTGATTGCCAGGCGGGATGGGTCCAGGTGTTTGGCTAGCTTGTCCATATTCCTGAAGACAGCAAAATCGATGGCACCGACCAATAAGACGATGCCAACAAGAATGACCCCCATTAACACTGAGTCGACATCATTTGAGGCGATCACCAGGGCAGCGATGCCTGCGGGATTGAGCAGATAGGGTACAGCCAATGGGTACACAGCCATGCTCATAGGATCACGACCGCTGGCCTCTTGGTGATGATCTGTTTTGCCGGGACTGACCAGCATGTGCAGGGCCAGTAACAGCAGCACAATTCCGCCAGCGATATTCGCCGCTCCTGGTGTGAAATGCAACAAGCGCATCAAGAACCAACCCAGCACAACCAGGATCAATGCTGTGACCAGGGCCGTTCGCACCATTTTGTTCGCTATGCGCCTTCTGCATCTCTGCATCCATCCCTTTAGTTAAATCCAGAAAGGGTACAAGAGCGATTTTGGGTCCCAAGCCGATTAAAAGCAGCAAGAACATGTCGAAGATAAGGTAGAAATCAACGTTTCCGAGATCCATTGTAGCGTTTCTCCTGAGATGAAGTTTGGCAGTCGTTCTTTCAAGGGCTTGCCCACGAGCAAGAGAAATGACCAGGCTTTCCTTCTCTACATTTTGCTCAACCCATTTGATGATGTTTGGATCACCAGGTCTATATTCAGTTTTCTCCGGCAGGATGATCCCGGATTTGGCTAACAGCGTGGGCTCCAGAGGACCCACAATCAGCGGTTGGCGCGCTGCTACAGAGGAAGCCATGCTGACTGCCACAGTTAAAGCATCGATCCTTGAGGCTTTTAGATCATACTTGGATATCGCTGGAACCACTCGCTGTGTAGTACCTTATTTTTGCGCAAACAGAGCAGGTTTCTATCGAGCAGAAAATGGCAAAATGTCGTGAAATCGGTAACATCGGGAAATTGCTTTTGACTTATCTACTCAAGGAGCCATCCGGTGGGAATCGAAATCGGCTTGACACAAGGAGAATTCAACACCCAGTATGCACCGTTGGCAGCCATTTTGGCGACCTATCAGGCTAATCAACTGTTTCAACCACTCGAAACTACATCGATTTTGATGAAAAGTCGGGACTTCACACCCTCTGACAAGCTGATTCAGGTATTGATCAGCATATTGGCTGGCTGCGAGACCCTTTCAGAGGTCAACTTGCGGTTGGGTCAAGAGAAGCACATCGCAACGATAGGAGGTTGGCCTCGTTTTTCAGATCAGTCTAATCTGTCCTGAATGCTGGATACGCTAACTCAAAAGCAGATCGATTCTATCTGCCTCTGCGTTCCCTCACCCGCTATCGCTACCATCTGGTGCGGGACTGGTGCGGGTCAAGAGCTACACGCTTTCCCAGGTCTATCTCAAGGCCACCGAGCTGAGATCGGTGACCTTGGCCGCTTCGACTACAACGAAGCTCGAGTCGCCTCTTGACATTTCACTGCATCGCTTCCTCGAACAATCTCAACCACTCTTCCACTTCTGTCTTTGGTAGTTTTGGCTCGGCCTGCTGGCGTTTAACCCGAACTTTTCGCTTTCGATTCGTCCGTTTTTTGAACAGCGCCATGAATTCGTCAACGCGTGCGGTCTGTGCACCCAGGCTGCCCACCGCCTCTCGCAGCACCGTGTCATTGGTCACCACGGTGTGATCCACCCGCACCAGTTCCTGCTGGATCCGCTCGAAGATGACCTGATCGGCGCGATTGCGCTGCTGCGCCGCGAAAATGGCGGTGACGCCGCCCCCCGACAGTTCCCGCGACCAACCGCCAGGGATGCCGCTGTCGAACACCACCACGACGGGTTGTCCCAAGCGGGGCTGGCGGGCGCGCAGCCACTGCGTCAGGCGATACTCGTCATCCTCCTGTTGCAGGTTGATGCCGGGCACGCTTCCGCTGCCAATGAGATTGTGACCGTCGATGATGTACATGATTAGACAGGTTTGAAATGAGCGCTGCAGCGCTCATTTCAAACCTACTTCAAATGCCATTCCAGAATGCTTTCCGGCTTCAGGTTGTCGAGCTGGAGATACCACTGGGCGGAGTCAATCAGCGCCTGTTCGGGGATCAGGCCGATCAGTTCGGCGCTGTGGATGCCCACGCCGTAACGCGCCGCTTCGCGGCGAACCAGCTCGGTGACGCGATACACCGGCGTCTTGCGGTAGTCGAGCAGGTTCATCGAGACCTGGGCGCGGCCTTCGACCAGCATACCCATCGCCTGCACGTAGCGCAGCCCGCCCGACGAATGCCGGATCGCCTTCGCGATTGCCTTGGCGATGGCGTCGTCATCGGTGGTCAGAAAGATGTTGTAGGCAATCAGCGCCGGTCGAGCGCCGATGGTCGTAGCACCGGCCGGGCCCAGTTGCGCCGGGCCGAAATCAGGCAGACGGTCGGGATCACCCGCTGCCAGGGCTTGTTTCACGCCCTCGTACTCACCCTTACGGATGTTGGCCAGCACCGTGCGGTCAGGACGAGCGGCAGCTTCGTAGTACAGGTAGGTGGGGATATCGAGTTCGGCGCTCACGCGTTGCGCCAGCGCTCGCGCCAGGTCCACGCATTCGGCCATGCTGATGTCCCGAATGGGGATGAAGGGCACGACATCCGTGGCTCCCAGGCGGGGATGCTCGCCTTCCTGCTGGTTCAGGTCGATGAGTTCGGCTGCTTTGGCGATGCCGCGGAACAAGGCCTCGCTGACGGAATCGGGAGCGCCGACCATTGTGACGACGCTACGATTGTGATCCGGATCGGAAGAATGGTCGATGACGCGAGCGCCTTCGACACTGCTGTAGGCAGCGACAATGGCCTCGATGACTTCAGGGCGGCGGCCTTCGGAAAAATTGGGGACTGATTCAACGATTGCGGTCATGGGGCTGGTTAATCAGATGATTGATAGGATTGAGCGGCGGCGATGCGGTCGAGTGTGGGAGGATGACTGTAGGATAACACAACTTCCCAGCGCGGGGGAGCGGGATCGGCCAGATTTTGGTTGGCGAGTCGGGTGAGGGAATCGGCAAACGCGCTGGGACCAGGGCCGTGTTGGTAGGCGTAGCGGTCAGCCGCCCATTCGCGAGCGCGGGAGTAAGCATTCAACAACGGGCCGGTCACAACACCAAACAGCGCCAACGCCAGCATCAGCCAGGGAAATGCGCGTAAATCCGCCGGACCCGAATATCCAAACATCCCAACCGCCCAGTTGACGATCCCGGCAGCCAGCCACAGCCCCACCAGGCTGATGGCGCTCGAAAGGGCGATGCCTTTCCCCAGGTCCCGGTGGACTTGATGCCCCATTTCGTGGGCGAAAATGGCTACGATTTCGTCAGGCGGGTACTGATCGATGAGGGTGTCGCCCAGGACGATGCGCCGGGTTCGGCCCAGGCCGCTGAGCCAGGCATTGGCGGCGGTAGTCTTTTCGGAAAGGCCGGTGCGGAAAACGCCGCGCACCTGGGTCCCGGCTTGTTCAGCCAGCGCTTTCAGGCGCGGGGCCAGGTTGTCATCCTCGTAAGGCGTGGTTTTGAAGAACAAGGGTGTGATGAGGACAGGAGCCAGTTGGGCCAGCACCACAGTGAACAGCAGGTAAACAAGGCCCATCCACAACCACCATGTCGTGGGAAAAGCCGCAAGCAGACGATAAAGGATGACCACCAGTACCAGCGAGAGGATCCCACCGATGACCAGACCTTTCACCATGTCGGTAGCCCAACTCCGCCAGCTCTGCACCGAAAGGCCATAATGCACCGAGCGTGTGTGGCGATAGGCATCCAACGGCAACTCCACTACAACGAAACCAAGAGCAAACAGCGCCACGTAAATGATCACGCGCAGATCGAAACTGGCGACCACGGAATCCAGCCAGGTGACAAGGGGCGTGTGGATCAATCCCCACCAAACAAGGAAATAGGTCAGGCTGATGACGAGGTTGATGACTGTGAAAATGCGGCTTTCGTGAGCTTTGGCGCGGGCCAACGCCATGCGGTCGGGATCAAGCTGAGGGCGGGTATATAGCGATGTTTCCAGAGTCATGATGCCATTGTAACGATGCTGGGGAGAACCTGCAATAGTTGTAAAGGTGCGACGCACTTAGCGAGAAAGCGACACCATGCTAGTTGGCGCGATGCAGCTTTCGCAACCATTCAAGTGCGTCGCACCTGGAAATATGGGTGTTTACCCCCATCCAAATGGGCTGGATCACCCACGTATGGGGTAATTGACCCATAGCAAAGATGGGAACGTAAATGGGTGTGTCAGCCGATTGAAACTGAACCCTTGACATGTCAAACTAGGCATAGACGCTAAACATAGCGAAATCCACCGCAAAAGCCCTTACGGGCGCCATTTCCAGAGGAGATTCACCATGGCAATCGATTTTGACGGCATCATGCTTATTTTCGGCCTTACAGCTTTACGCTTTGCCGTACCCCTTGTGGCGATGATCGCACTTTGCAAAGTGTTGCCCATGTGCTATCCCCACGCAACCTCGACAACGGAAAGCTAATTTTTTAGCGACGATGAACTTGCATCAAAAGCTATCCCAAAACACTGGCTGATCATTACAACCAAATTCGGAGCTAACAATGAAATCATTATCAGTCTTTTTGAGTGCGCAGACAAAGGTTTGTAAACAAGCCTTAGTCTGCGTACTCGCGTTCGTGTTGATCCTGTTTGCCCTGCCCGGTGCAGCTTTTGCTGAACCTATCGGACCTGGCGATGAAGTCTGCACGATGTGCCATTGGAGTGAAGTCAGCCAATGGCAGAATTCTCACCATGCGATGGAGGGCGTTGCCTGCGAAACCTGTCATGGAGATTTGACCACAGGCCATCCCGATGACAATTCCATGCCAGTGCCGGTTGGCTCTGACGTATGTGAAGATTGTCATGAAGAAACGGTGTCGCAGTGGCATCAGAGCTTGCACGCAGCCGAAGGTGTCGACTGCGTCGACTGTCACGTACCGCATTCGCAGACGACTCGTTTGAATAGTGAAGAGCTCTGCGTAACCTGCCATGACGATGATGTAGGCGTCAGTTGGGAGTTGACTGGCCATGAGGCGGCAGGCGTAAGCTGCGTGGACTGCCACGTTTCATCGCCTGTTATGGCTGCCGGGCAGGGAGCAACCCCGGATCACGCTTTTACATCTGTACCTTCGCATTTGTGCAGCAATTGCCATGCTGCAAATCTCCACGAGCCTGCAACGCAAATAGCCGGTGACACAACATCATCGATGATCCTGGCTTCGTACACTGAGCGAACTAATATGCTCACCGAGCAGCTAAAACAAGCTGAGGATCAAAACAAATCACTCCAAACCTGGACGCTCATCGCCCTTGGGCTTGGTTTGGGCATTGGCCTCTTCCTCGGCTTGATCATGATGGTAGTCATGGGCTTTATCATCAATCGATCGGAGAAAACAGCATGAACGAATCTACCAAAACCACCCGACGACAATTTCTAAAAGGTGCAGGCGCTGCAACGCTGGCGGTAGTCGGCGTCTGCAAACTTCCTCAATCGGTCTTCGCAGATGGCTCCTCCACCGAAACCTGTGTCGATCCCGTATCCATCCTGATTGATGTTTCACGCTGCCAGGGTTGTGACAGTTGCGCCCTGGCGTGCAAGGAAGCCAATCAACTCCCTCTGACGGATAACCCACCCAGCAAACTTGACGCCGACACCTACACATTTGTGGATCGACGGGAAGTAACGCTGGAGAATGGTGAGGTCGAAACCCGCTATGTCAAACGTGGGTGCATGCACTGCCTGAACGCAGCCTGCGTGTCCGCCTGTCCCGCCGCAGCGATGTACAAAACAGATGAAGGGCCTGTTTACTACCGGGCAAACCGCTGCTGGGCTGTCGCTATTGCCAGATGGGCTGCCCCTTTGGCGTGCCCCAGTTCGATTGGAACAATGGTCTCTCGCCCGAAATCAGCAAATGCTGGATGTGCTACGATCGTTTGCAGGAAGGAGAACAACCTGCCTGTGTCGAATCATGCCCCACCGGCGCTATTCGTTTCGGAACTCCGCAGCAGACTGCTGGCCGAAGCCCATGCTCGCATCGATTCCAACCCTGATCACTATGTCGATCATGTCTACGGCGAACACGAGGTTGGGGGAACCTCGGTGCTCTATATTTCTGACGTGCCATTCGAGCAACTCGGTCTTCCCACCAACTTGCCAACGACCGCTCCCCCAGAAGAAACCGAGAAGATTATGTCGAAATTACCCTTCGTTATCGGAGGGTTGGCTGTTGCCCTGACTGGCACCGCCGCTTACACGCATCGTCACGAACACGAAACGGAAATAACGGAGGAATAAGCACATGTTCACTACACCGATTGCCTGGCTGGTCCTCGCACTAAGCATTAGCATTCCCATCGTTTTTATAGCCGGATTGCGCTATGTCGCCTCCCATTCGGAAGCCAGAACCCAGATGGCGTCCATCACCACGACTGGACAGCGAAGCCTTCCCCGCAGTATCTCCATTCCTGATGTCAACATCAAAGGGCTGATCATCGCCGGCATTTTGGGTCTTGGCGCTCTTGTTATCCTGATGCGCTTCATCTTTGGCATCGGGCCTGTCAGCAACATGAGCGACGCCTACCCCTGGGGCATCTGGATTGGCTTTGATGTGATGGGTGGCGTTGCATTGGCGGCTGGCGCTTTTGTCATCGCAGGCACCGCACATATTTTCGGCGTCCATAAATTGGAACCTCTGGTTCGTCCCGCCATCCTCACTGGCTTTCTCGGTTATGTGCTGGTCGTTTGCGGCCTGGTGGTTGACCTTGGGCGCCCCTACAACATTTGGCGGCCATTGGTGCACTGGCAACATAATTCGGTGATGTGGGAAGTGGGTTTGTGCGTGTTCACCTACACCATTGTCCTCTTTATCGAATTCCTGCCGGTGATACTGGAACGAATCAATGGCTTCGAAGCTGTCGCCTCTCGCCTGCCTACCGTCCCGCTCTACAAATTCCTGCGCAAGATCGGCATCGTCTTTGTTATCCTGGGCGTCATCCTTTCTACGCTCCACCAGTCTTCTCTGGGTTCGCTCTGGGTGCTGATGTCTACCAAGCTCGACCCCCTGTGGTACTCGATTTACCTGCCAGTCTTCTTCTGGATATCGGCGATCGCCATTGGCCTGGCCATGACGATTGTGGAATCCACCTTGAGTGCAAAGGCCTTTGGCCGAGGTCTGGAGACACATCTGCTGTCCGGGTTGGCCAAATGGGCAGCTGTGGTCCTGGGTATCTACCTTGTCGCCAAATTTACAGATCTGTACATGCGTGGCGCTTTACCTCTGCTTTTCGAGCCGAGCGCGCAGGCCTTCGCTTTCTGGTTGGAGATCGGCATAGGTGTGATCGCTCCCATGATCCTCTTCTCCAGACGCTCCTGGCGTGAAAACCCGCGTATCCTCTTCACGGGGGCAGCGCTGGTGGTGTTGGGCTTTGTCATCAACCGCCTGAACATCGCCACCGTTGGCATGTGGGAATGGAGCGGCGTCAATTACCTGCCCTCCTGGATGGAGGTTTCCGTTAGCCTCGCATTGGTCACCCTGGGCGTTCTGGTCTTCTCCCTTGCAGCCAAGTATCTGCCTGTATTCAGCGACGAGCACGAAGCCACCCAATCGTAATCCGGCACCTTTTTCAGGAACGCTCCACGCGGAGGTGTTTCTATGACTTCCCTAACTGAAATTACGTATATCCTCGGTCTATTCGTTCTCCGTCTGGGCATACCCATCGTCGTCACCCTCACGATTGCCTACTTTTTGCATCGCCTGGATGCCCGCTGGGAGCGAGAAGCGCTGATGGAGCAAGAAACGGCCCGAGCCATGAAGGAAGCGGAAAAAAGGAAGGGCATCTCAGTTCCTCCGCTTCAACCATCCATGCCGGCGCCGATGCCAATCGCCTTCGATAGTTATGGCAAACCCTGTTGGGAGATCAAGGACTGTGGCGCTATCGAAATGACGGAGTGCCCAGCCGAACAGAACTCCAGCGTCCCTTGTTGGCAGGCCCGACGCCAGGAACAAGGACACATTCCCCTTGAATGCTATCACTGCGAGATATTTCTTGCCGCCCCGCCGCCAGACTACCCCGACTATCCTGAGTTAGGACAAGGCTTACACCACTAGATCTATCATGACCAGCAACACGCCGAACAAGCTTTCACTTGAAAACATGCGTCCTCATTGCCAGTGGCTGGCCTTTGCGATTGGCGCAACCCTGGTGGGGGCATCCCTGATGTTGACCTTGCTTGGGAGTTGACAGTAACTTTTTTTCTGCTGTTCCAGGTGCGACGCACTTCCGAAGTGCGTCGCACTTATTGCGTATCAACCGTAATCAACCCCTTTCCGATCGCATACTTCACCAGCGCCACCCGGTTGTGCAGATCCAGCTTGCTCATGATGTTTTCACGGTGGCGATCCACGGTTTTGATGCTGATGACCAATGCCTCGGCGATCTCTCGATTGGTGTAGCCCTCGGCGATATAGGTGAGTACTTCCCGTTCACGAGGCGTGAGGGGCGTTCTGTTGGATGATTCCTCCACATCCTCGCGCTGCAAGAAATCAGAGACCAGGAGTTTTGCCATCGAGGGGTACAGAAAAACATTGCCCTGGCGCACAACCCGAATTGCTGACACCAAATCATCGGCTGCCGCGCGTTTAGGAACATAACCAGACGCCCCTGCTTCCAACATCTCAAAGAAATACTGTTCCGATTCGTACATGGTCAATGCCAATACGGCAATATCAGGATACAGTGCTTTGATGCGGCGCGTGGCTTCGATGCCAGTCATGCCGGGCATCGAAACATCCATGATAATCACATCGGGACTTAGCGTTTTCAGCGCCTCCAGCGCCTCAGCGCCACTGCCGGCCTCCCCGACAATCTCCATATCAGGTTCGGCCAGGAAGAGCATCCGCAATCCTGATCTGACGATTTCGTGGTCGTCAACCAACAGTAGTTTTGTTTTTGTTGCCATTTGCTTGCTCCCATGCGACAGGCTGGGCTGTAACCGAAATGCGTGTTCCCTTGCCTGGCTCTGAGTCAATTTGCATACGCCCCTGCAAGAGGGAGACGCGTTCCTGCATGCCTAAAATACCCCATCCGCTCAGTTTTGGTTCCTGCCTCAAGGTTTGTTCCGGGATGAAGCCCTTGCCATCGTCCTCGATTGTGAGTTCGATTTGCGGAGGATTGATATTCAGGTTAACCCATACATTATTGGCTTCTGCGTGCTTGATAACATTGGATATCCCTTCCTGCGTGATGCGGAACAAAATGGTTTCGCACTCCGCCGGGGGCCGGGTCGCACTACCCTTTGTACTAAAATGTGTCTGAATGGCATGGCGCTCGGCAATTCTGGACAGATACCAACGGAGGGCCGGGATCAAACCGAGATCGTCGAGATGGGATGGGCGCAGATCTGAGATAATTTGCCTGAGTTCCCCCAGCGCTTGCGTGCTCATAATGCCCAATTCATGTACCTGGGGGATGCCCACACTTTTTTCTCTGATGAGAAGCGATTCCACACCGCGCAAACCCAACGAGAGGGCGGTCAGGGATTGGCCGCTGGCATCATGCAATTCGCGGGCGATGCGTTGCCGCTCCGCTTCTTGCGCTTCCACAACCTGATGAAGGAGGTTGGCCAGCAGTTTTTCGCGGTCTCTCGCTTCCTTGCTCAGGCGGGCGTGTTCGATAGAGAGGCCAAGCTGTTGCGTTGCTGCAAAGACCAATTGAAATTCATCCAAAGAGAAGGGCTCGCGCGCCTGTGCGGGAGGCCATCCAAAGGAAAGACAGCCTATGGCTGTATCCTGGACATAAAGCGGAAGGCAGAACAGCGTCATCGGGCTGGGGTACTCCTGGCAGCGACGTCTTTCTTCCAGATTGGCGGGATGGAATTCCAGGATGGCGCCATCGATGCGCTGGCACATCGCTCGACTTTGGGTGATAGCTCTGGTTCCCAGGCGTACGGCATCAAAATAGAGCAGATCGTTTTCGTGTTGTTCAAACCCCACTGCTGCTGCTACTTCCGGCCCTTTGTTTTCATCCTTTGTCAGCAGAATTAAGCTGTGTTCACACACGTGTACATTCTCAACAATCTCCTCCAGAACAGCATGAAGGCGTTTGTTGAGTGGCATGGGAGCCACCAAGATGTTGGCTAAATCGAGCAGTAACGACAATTCATGTGTCATAAAACGGAGGTCTTCGTTCAAACGTTCCACTTCCTGTCGGCTTTCGCGCTCTGCCTCGATCTGCGCTTGCTTCGCCTCGATCTGCGCTTGACTGGCTTGTTCGAGTTGTCGTTGTCGTTCCGCTTCAAAAGCGCCCAGCGCTTTCATGAGGAAGTAGACAAAAATCACAACCGTGGTGGCTCGAAATAGCTGTACGGGTATGCCAAACCACGCCATAAACTGTTGACCATTCAGCACGTTTGAAGGCGCAAGCTGTGTTTCCCGCACAAATATCTGACCGATAACGCCATAGAGAAACATTGCTGTCGCCGCCCAAACCAGGTAACGGCCAAACTGCGACATATCATGTTCCCGAAATGTACGCTGTTGTCTCATAAGCGCCCAGACGGCCAATAGCGCGCTGGGAATGGCAATACTGTATCGCACCAACACATCGGCAATTTGCGTTAACTCCAGGGGAGATGGCTTCAGGATCGCTTGCGCGACAACGACGCTTAGCAGCCACAAAACAGTGAATGCCGCTAAATAGATGAGCAGTTTTCGCCAGGAAACTCGCTCCGGGCTGAGCAGCAACACCCCGAATGCCAATAAAAGAAGGAAGGACGCGACCAGAACCGTCAGACGCACCCATTCCTGAGCCACGGTGGGAAGCGTCTGGTTGGTATTCCACGCAATGAGTTGAAACATCTCAATCCATTCGTGGATGCCATGCAAAATCCCGAAAAAAATCAGTGGGCGGATAGCGTCTGAGAAACGAAAGGTCCTAGCACCCTGTCGACAGGTCGTAGACACCATCAAACCCATGCCAAAAAATGCGAGGCCGTAGATAAGATAGATGAGGACCAGATGGTCCAGGAAAAAGGCGCTTACTGGATTCATAACGTTCCGCGACAGTGTGTTTGTGAACACCGCCATTATACTGCACTCCGCCCGATATTGCTTCTCTTTTCTCCCTTCTTACTCACCCGTGCTAAAATCCCCTGCGTATGAGCACACTGTGGACTACACCATTGGGCTCCTTGGTCGTGTTG
Organism: uncultured Chloroflexia bacterium; assembly: GCA_963700615.1. Taxonomy (GTDB): domain Bacteria; phylum Chloroflexota; class Anaerolineae; order J102; family J102; genus DUEF01. Next base: position 61,385 of record CAVOYG010000015.1, read on the forward strand.
ATCCTGGGCGCCAGCTTGTTGATCCTGTTCGGTCGGCGTCTATCCGAGCGGTGGCGGGCTGTCTTACCGGCCTGGTTGGCCGGCATCACGCTTATCCTGTGGATTATCCTGCGCTTCCAGGCTGAGCGCCCCATGATCCTTTGGGTTTGGCAGGCGCCGCTCGAACTTGGTACAGCATTCGGGTTTACTCTCGATGGTTGGGTGTGGTTAAGTGGTTTCGGTATCAGCCTGCTGGCATTCACTGCTGTGGCGTTGCCGGGATGGCGCTGGCGTCCGGGGTTCATCGATCCAAAACACTGGGCGCTGCTGACAACAGCTTTCGCACTCCTGGCAGTCCTTTCTGACACCTGGATCAGCCTTTTGGCGGCGTGGGCGCTGATGACGTTTTTTCTTGGTTTGACGGCTGGCGCCACCTCCGCTAGTGCGGTTAAAGCATGGAGTGTGGGCATTCTCTCGACGCTTTTTCTGATGGGCGCATCCTTGCTCAATGGCGTGGATAGCCTCAACATCGCTCTGCGCGGACAACCTCTGAATGCTCAGGCGCAGTTGCTGGTGGTGCTGGCTGCCGTCATGCAACTCGGCGTCTACCCCTTCCATTTATGGCTAATCCCCGAATCGCGTCGTGCGCCCGGGCATCATCTCATCATCCACCTGGCGCCGGGACTGGCCGCCCTGCATCTTTTGGGGATATTCGATCTTGCCCTCCTGGCCAGTCAGGCCTGGGCTCCCCTGGTCATTGTGTCGTTATTTGGCAGCGCCCTGGCGGCATGGGCTGATCCAAATCGTGACCGCGCCTGGATCTACGTCCTGATCAATCGCGGCGTTTGGGCTGTCCTCATCCTGGGTCTCACCCGCTTGCCAGCGCCCATTGGCGCGATTTATCCCCTGGCGGTTCTGGCGTTAGGCGGAGCGCTTTGGGGGATAGAGCGTGTCAGCCCCTATCGATCTCGCTGGAGCGTACCGCGTTTACTCGCTGTGGCATTGTTTATGGGGCTGCCATTCACGCCAGGTTTTGTCTCCAACCAGGTGCTGGGCCAGCTTGCCGGCTCGGTTGTCAGTCTGCCGGGTTGGATATTGGTGCTGCTGGCCCAGATCATGTTGGTTGCAGCCATGTTTCGGCCCGGCAATTCCCCGGTCATTGAAGACGCCGACCAGCCGAATGGGACCGCACGACTCGTGACAATCGCATTGGTGGTGGCGGCGCTACTCACCATTTGGTGGGGCTTGTTCCCCGGCAATCTGGCGAATTTGGCCGGTTACGCATCCTCAGAGGTTTTTGGCGGTCTTTTGTCGCAGTTCCAACAGATTGGCTGGGCTGGTTGGCTGACCTTATTGTTACCCATAGCGCTTGGTCTGCCTCTAGCCTTATACGACGAAAGATTATTTGGCGGCTTGCGCGGTTGGCAAAAGAACCTGGCCACTGTCACAGGCCTGGGCTGGCTGTACAATGGTCTGGGCCGTGCGTTCGTTGTTGTCAATAGCGCTATCGGTTCAGTCAGCGATCTGCTGGATGGCGCAGGCCAATTTGGCTGGGTGCTGTTGGCGGCGCTGGTCGTCTGGATCCTGCTCGCCAGCTAACACCCTGATTCACATTTCCCTATGCCCACACTCGACCAGTTTCTCGAATTTGCCAGCCCGTTAGCGCAACAAAGCGCCATAGGGCTCAGCATCTTGTTTGCCGCGGCCATGTTGGTTGCCAGTGATTGGCGCGTGGTCCTGGTGGCCTATGCCTTGCTCAAAGTGCTGGCAGGCGTCCTGCTTGTGCAGTTGATGCCGCCGGAATGGGCGCTGATGCAATGGGTCGTGGGCGGCCTGGTGGCCGTGATGTGGTTTTTATCGGCGCGTCGCGTCGACAGCGTACGCCGCAAGCAACAAGGCATAGCCTGGTGGCGTCCAACCTGGAATTTGAACCCATCCACCTTGATGCGTTTGGCCTTGTTGCTATTCCTGATACTGATCGTGTACTTCGTGCGCCCGCATATTTCCTTCCCGAAACTCCCGGCTGATCTCGCACGCTTCGCTACGTTTTTGGCGTTGGCCGGGCTGGTGGGCTTGGGACTGGGAGATCGGCCCATGCGTTGGGGTGTGAGTTTATCCATGTGGATTCTGGCAGCAAGTTTTGTGATCCTCGCCCTCCAGGTCGACGTGGGCACGGTGGAGCTTCTGGCGGGCTTGGAAGTCCTGCTTGGCTTCGCCATATCCTACCTGATCGTTGTCGATGGCGCTCGGTTCTGGCCGCGCCCGGAGGAAGCATGATGCTTCTGACTGCGGTGCTGCTCTGGCTGCTTTTTTTGGCGCTCCTGGCCAGCATCCTGCGACGTCTTCCCTGGCTGCCTGGCGTTATTTTAGCGGGGGGGTTGTCATTGCTTGCGTTCCGGTTGTGGACGCTGCCAGAATCGGGAGTCACAGAGGTGTTAGGACAAACGATCCTGCTGGACGAGAGCAGCCAGTTCCTTGGATTCACCCTGCAACTCAGCCTGGCAGCGCGGGGCGTGACCATTTTGCTTGCTTTCTGGGGGGCGTTGTTTGCGCTCGTAACTGCCGGTCTCAGAGCCGACCGGGCGCTAATCCCCAGCATCCCGTTCATCCTGGCGGTGTTGATCCTGGCCTTGAGTAGCGAGCCGCTCTTGTGGGCGCCCGTATGGTTGGTGGTCGCGGCAGTGATCATGACTTTCCCCGCACAGGGGGCGGCGCCCCGCCTGGCTCGCGCCGCTTTGCGCACCCTGCTGGCTCCCACGCTGGCACTTCCCTTCTTCCTGTTTACGGCCTGGGTGCTTGGACAAACCACCATCGCCGCTGACGACCCCGCCCTGTGGGCCAATGGCTGGCGAGCCCTGGTCATCGGCGTGCTGTTGCTGCTCACGCCGGTTCCACTGCACGGATGGATCACTGCCCAAGGCGAAAATGCGCCGCCGTTCACCGCCGCGTTTCTGGTTGGCGTTTGGCAGATAACGGTGTACGCCCTGGTGCGGCACATCATGCTGGCCTACCCAACCGTGACCGATTACATCGATCCCGCAGTGTGGCTACCGTGGATTGCGGTCATCCAGATGGGCTGGGGGGCGCTGTTCAGTATGAGCAGTAGCCGGTTGGGCCAACTCTGGGGTTACATCTTGTTGTGGTGCTATGGCGCGGCCTTCCTGGTCTGGAGCCTAAGCGGTGAGTTCGGGACTCAGACAATGGTGGGGTTATTCCTTGTGCAACCTCTGGTGCTGGTTGTTGCCGCAATGGGCATACGCATACTCAACAACCGCTTTGGCGAGAATGCAGAGTACAGTCAGTTTCAAGGCGTTAGCGAACGACTGCCTGTCACCACATTGGCTGTGATTGGTGGGGGACTCTTTTTGTTGGGTTGGCCTTTGGGGGCGCTGTTCCCGGTCCGCCTTGCCACATTGCATCTGGCCGAGACCACACATCCGGTACTCTTTTTGTGGGTGTTGTTGTTCCTGTTTATGGCGACTTTGGGGATAATCCGTGTGTTAAGAGCGCTCACTCAACCGTTGGGCAACTCCCAGCTTCAGCGTGAACCCTCCCGACTGGTATGGATTATCCTGCCGTTGCTGGTTGTCGGCGCCATTCTTTCTCTGAATCCCGCTTTGTTGGATCCCGTCACAGCGCAGATCGCCGATTGGATGACACAGCTATGAGTAGGGGCAGGGTCTTGCACCCGCTGGGCTCTGGGTGACCACACGGATCAGATCCTACGCAAGTGCGTCCTGCAAACGCTATCTGATAGTTTTTGATAGTGATTCGGTGCTAGTATGACGCCTTGGTACAAGAATTACTGACAGAGAACTATGATGCGAGAGCGAAAGAGCAGCCGACTGAAAGGTTTTTACAAAGAAACCCCCCAGCAGCGACAGGATGTTGTAGTTGCCTGGGCGGAACTCGACGACAACGAACGTCTGGCGCTTTCTGGCGGGATCGATCTGGCGGATGCGGATGTTTTGGTGGAAAACGTGATCGGGCTCTATGTTCTGCCATTTGCTATCGCCCCCAATTTCATCATCAATGGCCGGGAATACCTGATTCCGCTGGTCATCGAGGAGCCTTCAGTTGTGGCGGCGATGGCCAATGCCGCGCGTTTGGCAAGAACAGGCGGCGGCTTTGAAACCGGTAGCTCAGAACCGGTGATGATCGGGCAGATTCAACTATTGGACGTGCCTTACCCGGATGCAGCCATTGTCCGCATCAACAGCCGCAAAGCGGAGCTTTTGGCCGGACTCGACCACCTGCATCCCACCATTCGGCGACTTGGCGGCGGCCCCATCGATTTGCAGGTGCGTAAACTGATGGATACGCCTGTTGGCCCCATGCTCGTGGTGCATTTGCTGATGGACACACGGGATGCAATGGGGGCAAACGCCATCAACACAGCCTGTGAGACCCTCTCGCCTGAACTGGAAGCCATCACCGGCGGGCGCGCTTTGTTGCGCATCCTCTCCAATCTCAGCGATCAACGGCTGGCCTGGGCTGTGTGCCGCATCCCTGTAGCGGCATTCGACAGCGCTGATTTTGCCGGTGCGGCGGTCGCTCAGGGCATTGTCGAGGCCAACGCCTTTGCCTATGCCGATCCTTATCGCGCCGCCACGCATAACAAGGGCATCTTCAACGGCATCGATGCCGTGGCTCTGGCGACAGGCCAGGATTGGCGCGCCCTCGAGGCCGGCGCCCATGCGTACGCGGCCCGGGATGGCCAATACCGGTCGTTGACAGATTGGCAGGTCGAGCAAGGACCATCTGGTCGGGCGTTTGCAACTTCCCCTTGCCGTTGGTACAGTGGGCGGGTTGACCAGAAACCATCCGACCGTGCGCACTGCGCTCAAGATCTTGTCCAACCCCGATGCTCGCACATTATCAGAAATCATGGCCGCTGCCGGACTCGCTCAGAACCTGGCTGCGTTACGCGCTCTGGTAGCGGAAGGCATCCAGCGCGGTCACATGGCCCTACATGACAAAAGAAAAACGATGACAAAATGAAAAACAATCTTCTCAAACCCACGCGCCCGGTCGGGATTACCGGCTATGGCGCTTATATTCCCCGCTACCGTTTGCCCGCGCAGGAAGTCTCTGATGTGTGGACTGACGGTTTTGCAGGGCTTCCCATCCAGGAAAAAGCCGTCCCCGGCCTGGATGAAGATACGGCCACCATTGCTATCGAAGCCGCTCGCAATGCGCTTGTCCGCGCCGGCATAGCCCCAACAGACCTGCGGGCCGTTTGGGTGGGCAGCGAGAGCCATCCTTACGCTGTGAAACCCACCTCGACTATCGTGGCTGAAGCGCTGGGTGCGGAACCCATGATCCAGGCTGCGGATTGGGAATTCGCCTGCAAAGCGGGTTCGGAGGCCATCATCGCCGCTGTGGGCCTGGTTGGCTCGAACATGGCCGATTATGCCATGGGCATTGGCGCTGACACCGCCCAGGGCCGTCCCGGAGATGCGCTGGAATACACGGCGGCAGCGGGCGGCGCTGCCATCATCGTGGGACCGGAGCACGGAGCCCTGGCCCGTTTCGAGGGTTCCCTGTCCTATGTCACCGATACGCCGGACTTCTGGCGTCGACCCGGCGCTGAGTACCCCTCCCACGGGATGCGGTTTACAGGCGAGCCAGCTTACTTCCATCACATCATCACCGCCGGCCAGATGTTGCTGGAGGCCATGGAGCGTACTCCTGCTGATTACGACTATGTGGTTTTGCACCAGCCCAATGTCAAATTCCCCATGCGGGCGGCCAAACAGTTGGGCTTCAAACCGGAACAGTGGGAAACAGGTTTGCTGGTCGGGCGCATTGGCAACACTTATTCGGGCGCTTCCATCGTGGGCCTTACAGCCGTGCTCGATGTAGCCAAGCCAGGAGATCGGATCATGGTTGTTTCCTTTGGTTCGGGCGCTGGCAGCGATGCTATCTCCTTCGAGGTGACCGAGCATATCCATGACCGGCGTTTGCTGGCCCCGACCACCGAGGATTACATCGCCCGCCGTACGGTTATCAACTACGCCACTTACCTGCGTTATCGCGGGAAAATGAAGATGAGTTAGGGGGATTGTTATGAGAGATGTTGCTATCGTCGGCATAGGACAGACGCCAGTAGGAGAACTTTGGGAGAAATCGCTCCGGCAGCTTGGATACGATGCAGTCAGCGCCGCCATGAAGGATGCGGGCATCCAACAGGCTGACGCGCTATTCGTCGGCAATATGTTGTCGGGCGAATTGGCCGGACAAGAGCATTTGGCGACTTTGATCGCCGATTTTTTGGGACTGCGGGGCATCGAGGCGGCAAAGATCGAGGCTGCCTGCGCATCGGGCGCGGCGGCTCTCCGCGTGGGGACCATGGCTGTCGCCAGTGGCATGGCCGAGGTAGTAATCGTGGCCGGTGTCGAAAAGATGACGGATACACTGCCAGCTGAAACCACTGGCGGGTTGGCGCTTGCCGCCGATCAGGAATACGAAGTAGCGCAAGGGGCGACTTTTTTGGCCTTGAACGCGATGCTGATGCAGCGCTACATGCACGAATATCATGTTTCCCACAGTCATTTCGCACCATTCCCGGTTAATGCGCATCACAATGCAATGGCCAATCCCAATGCAATGTTCCACATGGCGATTTCCCCTGCCCGCTACGAAAAAGCGCCTGTGGTGGCTCCGCCCATCAACGTGATGGATAGCTCGCCCATCTGCGATGGAGCCGCGGCGCTGGTGCTGGTTCCCGCCGACCGGGCCAGCGAATATGGTCACAGCAAGCGCATTGTCCGCATTGCCGCCTCCGCTTCCGCAGTCGATACGTTGGCCGTCCACGACCGTAGCGATCCGCTGTATCTGGAAGCAGCCTATCTGTCCAGCCACAAAGCTTACGCTCTGGCAGGCGTCACCCCCGCAGACATCGATCTCTTCGAGCTGCACGACGCTTTCAGCATTATGTCTGTGCTATCTCTCGAAGCCTGCGGCTTCGCGCCGCGCGGTCGCGGCGTTGAATTAGGCGAATCCGGAGCCATCACTTTGGAGTGGCCGATTGCCGATAACCACGATGGGAGGACTCAAGGCCCGCGGTCATCCAGTGGGGGCCACCGGCGTCTACCAGGTGGCCGAGGTCGTTCAGCAACTGCGCGGTGATGCGGGACCAAATCAGCTTGAGCACGCGCATATCGGCATGGCGCAGAACATCGGCGGCTCAGGCGCGACCATTGTCACCCACATTCTGGTCGGCGAAGATTGAACGATGGGTGTGTTTCAGTCATCAACAGACTTCTCGAAAAAGGGCGCTTGAGTCTTTGTTATCAACAAGTTCTAAGTGCTCCTCCAGTGGTCACAAAAACTGGACCATACCCTTGTAAGCGGGTGCATTTCGATATTCCGGGAGGTCAAGCAATCTACCCGACAATGTGAAACACACCTCTGTAAGCCAGATTGCTTGTATCCCAATAATTCGTATGCTACACTGAATTCCGGTTATGTCACGCCCGAACAACTCTCTCCCCCATTGATCCATGACAATAGGTGTTTCCCCTCACCCCTCACCCCGACGCACGTCATTCTGGCAGCTAGCGCTCATTTGGTTACTGGCGCCAATCCTGGTCCTGGTTGCGATTCTTGCACGTTTTCAGTTTGTGTATCAGGACCGAATCTATCCTGGCGTTCAGGCTCTGGGCGTCGACCTCAGTGGAAAAACAAGGGATGAAGCCGTGCAAGCGTTGGAGGGGGCGGCAGGAAATTACGATCTCCCACCCCTTGCCATCCGCCACGGAGACCAGGTGTGGCCACTAAAAGCCGAGGAATTGGGTCTGTCGGTTGAGACAGGCGACATAGTCAACCAGGCGTTTGCCCTAGGACGCAACAGTACGACGGCTGAAAACCTTGCCGCACAGTGGCAGGCGTATTGGCAGGGCTACCAACAGAGCCCGCAGGTTTCAGTCCAGCCAGGGGTCATCACAATCGCCATCGGCAACCGTACTGCCCAACTCAATCGGGCGGTCACCGAACCCAAACTTTCGCTAAGCGATTTGCAGGTGGTTGTAAGCGCCTCACGCCCTGGGCAGATGGTGGATGTAGAGACCACGCGGGATGAAGTCATCTCCCGCATCGAATCGGGGCGCGGCGGGGTTGTGGATGTTGTGGTCCACGAACTTTCAACTTCCGAAGCCGATGTCAGCGCCGGGCAAGAAACGATTCAACAACTACTTGGACACTCCATCGTCCTGGCCGATCCGATGGGGGAATACCAGTTTGCTCTGGACCCCGCCACCCTTTCTGGCATGTTGGAATGGGTGAATGATGAAAACGCCCCCGGCGGTTTACGTCCGCAAGTGCAGGAACCGCAACTCCGGGCCTTGATTGAGACCTGGGCCGAACAGGTGGAACGTCCGCCCTTAAATGCCCGTTACGACTTCAGCGCGGCCTCAAACACACTGGTCGAGCTTTCATCAAGCGTTGATGGCCTTCATTTGGATATTGACGCCGCTGTCGCAGCAGTCCTTGACGCCATCGAAACAGGGAAAACGCAAATCGAACTCCCTATCGAGGTGATCCAACCGAGCGTCTCCTCTGATGATGCAGCAAGTCTTGGCATCACTGAGTTGGTCGCAGAAGGGTCGACGCGATTTAAGGGCTCCAGCGCCGATCGGGTGAAGAACATCGAAGTGGCTGCATCGAAGTTCGTCGGTGTTGTCATACCGCCAGACGGTGTCTTTTCCTTCAACGAATACGTTGGTGACGTAACAGCCGCCAATGGCTTTGAGGATTCGTTGATTATCGCCGGAGACAGGACAGCGGTGGGTGTTGGCGGCGGTGTCTGTCAGGTGAGCACAACCGTTTTCCGCACTGCATGGTTGGGAGGCTTGCCTATCCAGGAACGCTGGAATCATGGCTATGTGGTTAGCTGGTATGGTGAACCGGGGTTAGACGCTACGATTTACACCCCAACTGTGGATTTCAAATTCCGCAATACCACCGGTCATCATCTGCTCATCAAACCGGTGGTGAAGACCGAAGAGGGCATCCTCACATTCCAGTTTTATGGCACCAAGCCCAACTGGCAGGTGACAACGCCAAAACCGACTCAGAGCGATAAAGTGAATCCACCACCGCCCCTTTACATCGAAGACCCCGGCCTTCCGGCTGGCAAGGTCGTGCAGTTTGATTGGGCTGTTCAGGGAATGAGCGCCCAAGCGACGCGTCGAGTCGAAAACACCAACGGCGACGTTCTCATCAATGAAACCCTCAAAAGTAAATATTATCCCTGGCAAGCGAAATTCCGTTTCGGTCCCGGGTTCCAACCCCCTGCGGGCGCCGAAGTCAAGTGGGCAAATCAGTAGCCAAGTCGTCGCAACTGTTCCTCACCCATGCCGAAATGATGGCCAATTTCGTGTAAGACGGTGCGACGCACCTGTTGGCGAATCGCCGCAGGCGTAGGGTGGGTTTGCACCATCGGGTACATGAATATTGTAATGCGGTCAGGTGGCGTCATGCCATAGTGCGATGTCCGCCGGGTAAGCGGCACGCCCTGATACAAGCCATACAACGCCTGGCCAGGTTTCAAGCCTGTCGCTCGCCGCTGGGCGGCTGAGGGATGCTCGGCCACAGTCACGGCCACGTTGTTCATGAAACGGCTGACCTCATCTGGCAGCGAAAGCACTGCCTCCTCGACAAGTTCCTGAAAAAGGTCGAGGGTCATTTGGGATGAATCAAACATCATAGAATGCTAAAAAAAGCGCCCGCACCTAATCGGCAGTGCGGGCGCTTGGTGCGTCGGGAAACGTCGGGCTCAGTCGCTGTTGATGCGTGCCAAAACGTCGCTGGCATCCATGATCAAATGCGTCACGCCATCGATCTTGACCTCGGTGCCGGTGTACTTGGGGTACATGACGATGTCGCCAGGTCGCAGAGGAACAACTTCCTCGTCAACTTCCGGGCCAAGAGCGATAACTTCGCCTTCTTGGGGCTTTTCTTTTGCGGTCTCGGGCAGGAAAATGCCACTGGTGGTCTGATCAGCCTGTTCGAGAATTCTGATTAGGATACGTTCACCCATTGGTTCGATCTTCATGATTTGTTACTCCACTATGTGATAGTTTGGTTTATGTATTGAGAGATTGGTAGACGGTTTAAGGAAGTATTGATCGCAACAATTAGTTTTTGCTCAAATCCAACAACTTGTTGATGCGTGCCTGATCGAAGCCGACGATAACTTCACTGCCGATCTTGATGACGGGCACACCCATTTGGCCGCTCATTCGTTGCATATCACGCGCTGCCGCAGGGTCATTGGATACATCAATTGCCTTGAACTTAACGTTGTTGGCGCGGAAGTATTTCTTGGCTCGCGTACACCAGCCACAGGTCGGTGTTGTAAATAAAATAACTTTAGGTTGTTTTTTCTTGTCGTTCGTTGTTGTCATTTTTCTTAACCTGATACAAAAGACTGATTCGGGAAAACTCCATCGGCGGCTACAAAGTTGTTGCCAACCAATATCTTAGATGCATGCAGGTATAGGAAAAGTTACATAAGCGTAAGCGACTGCTTCAGCGACTGCGTTAGTGACAACTTCTGGTGGCTGGTATAATGAGCTTTCATTAGCCGAAACTAGAAAAATCACGTCCGACCCCGTATAATACGCTAAGTCGAACCAAGGCGCAATTCTCTCATCTTTTGCTCAAAGTTGCAAACCTCACATGCCACCGATCAACACCGACCCCTCTCTCCACTTCATCTGGCTGGAAGTCAGCGATCTGCAACGTTCTGTCAACTTCTATCGCGAAACCCTGGGTTTGGTCGTTCAGGAGGATGTCGGCAGTTTCGTCATCGTTCAGTTGAACAATTCCAAGCTCTATCTGGCTCCAGGCAGACCTTTGGGGATGAATATGTATATCGCCATCGCCGTCTCCAACATCGATATCATGTACGAACGCCTGCTCGACCACGGCATGAACATCAGCGCTCCCACAGATGAAGGCTGGGCGCGGTACATCAACCTGATCGATCCAGATGGGTATCGCCTGCTACTCCTTGAACCAGCAGAAGGGGATATGCCGGCATGACCCAACGACTCATTCCGATCATGGTTCTGCTGCTCGCCCTGGCGCTGATACCGGCCATTTTTGTGGCCGCCCAGGCTCCTGACCAATTTTTGATCACACTGGATGCACCCAGTCGGGAAGAGCGCACAATGCTGATGCAAGAGGGCTTTGAAGTGTGGGGAGCGACGAACGACACCATCACGCTGGTCGGGAACAGAGAAACGCTGCGGGAATTGCAGGGAAGAGGGGAGCAGATAGTGGCGGTGACACCATTGGCCTTTCCACCAGATTTCGAGGACTATCACGACTACGCCGAGATGGTGACCGAGCTGCAGACGCTGGCCGCCTCCTATCCCGACATCACCAACCTGCAAAGTATTGGGCTGTCGTATGAGGGGCGAGACCTGTGGGCTTTGCGCATCACCGACCAGCCGCAGACGGCAGAGGAAGGGGAACAGGGCATCCTGATCTATGCCGGCACGCATGCACGCGAGCATCTCACCGTCGAGCAGGCGCTTTATCTGGCGAATGATCTGCTGCACAACTACGGCAGCGAAGGTGAAGCAACCAACTTGATCGACAACCGCGACATCTGGATCCTGCCGAATCTGAACCCGGATGGCAGCGAATATGATATCAATCAATGGCAATTCCAACCGCCGTACTGGCGAAAGAACAGGCGCAACAACCAGGATGGAACCTGGGGCGTTGATCTCAATCGCAATTTCGGCTATCAGTGGGGGTGCTGTGGCGGTAGCAGTTCGTACACAGGCTCGGACACCTATCGTGGTCCCGCCCCTTTTTCTGAACCCGAATCCCAGGCCTTACGAGACTTTGTCATTGGTCATCCGCACCTCACCACCAGTTTTTCCTTGCACACCTACGGTGAACTCATTCTGTACCCCTTTGGCTATACCTATGCCGATCTCCCACCTGGCATGGATGCGGACGACTTGCAGATTTTCCGGGCAATGGCCTCGGACATGGCGACCCTGAACGATTATACTGCTCAGCAGGCCAGTGAATTGTATCTCGTGGATGGCGATCACGACGATTGGTTGTATGGGGAGCAAGGTCTTTATGCCTTTACCTGGGAGATGTACGCCCCCAACTCCAACCCCGGATTCTATCCGCCGGACGATGTCATTCCCACCCAGACAAAGCGCGATCGCGCTGCCCTGCGCTACGGCATTGCCATGGCCGACGACCCTGCCAAGAGTATCGGTGCAGGTGCGGATATGACGCCGCCTGAAATTCAAATACTTTCGCCCGATCAAGGTGAATTACTCTCTGCGGGAAATCCGATTCAGGTCACCGTTGCTGTTACAGACAGCGTTGGCTTGAGTACAGTGGAATATCTCATCGATGGCGAGACCGTAGCCGTGCGCACCGGTGATGATTTCTCTGTGACGCTGACCCTGGAGAGCGGCTCCTATATGCTCAGCGCCCGCGCTTTTGATGCCGCGCATTGGCAAACTCTTTCCGAACCCCGGCAACTGCTTGTGTACACGCCTCAGCAGCTATACCTGCCTCTATTGCGTCAACCTGCTTCGTAAAAGAGGTTTTATATCCCCATTTCAGCTTTGCGCGCTATTTTCAATCGCTTCCCAGGCCTGAATCAGCAGGCGGAAAATATCTGATTCGGTGATCATCCCCAGGGGGCGTCCTGCGACATCGACAACCGGGATACCGCCGACCTTGTGTTCGACCAGAAGACGAACAAAATCCAGCAACGTGGCGTCAGGCGTCGTTGTCAGGGCGGGCGTGGTCATCACCTCATCAACATCCAGAAGGATTTCATCCTGGTCGGGTGCATAGGGGCTGGCGGTATTGTAAACCGATGTGGCTTCTCGTATATCGCCGGAACTGACAATGCCAATGACGATATTATCATCGTTCACAACGGGCAGTCGTCGCACCTGTCGCGCTTCCATCAGTGCAGAGGCATCAAGAATCGATGCACCCCATTCGATGACGATTGCAGGCTGAGACATGATTTCTCGGACAAGATACGGATGCATGACACTCCCCCTAAGTTGATGAACGGACAGGTGAAAAGGACAAACCGATCACGCCGGGTGCAGCGTTATCAATTCATCTTCTTTCCGGAGTAGCACAATCAGACAGTTCATTAAATCGGTTTCCGTGATAATGCCCACCAATTGATCGTCGTCTACGATCGGAAGTCCACCGATTTTATGTTCCTCCATGAGTTCGACAACGCTAATCAGATCATCATCGGCGGACGCAGTGATTGGTTTTGAAGTCATACAACTTCTAACCTCGATATGTTCCATCAAATAGCTATCATACCACCCTTCGCGTAAAACGTAGGGTGAATTCATCGCCAGGCGCAGATCTCGATCGGTGATAATCCCGATCAGTTTGCCATGTTCAACAACAGGCAGCCGCCGAAATCCCCCGCGTCGCATTTTCGCCAGGGCAGTGCCGATGGAATGATTGGAACCGATGGTGACAGGGTCTGATGTCATGACATCACGAGCAAACATGTTTCATGCCTCCTGGAGGCATTGTGTCACGTTTTTGCAGCGCTGACCATGATGCAAATCATGTCTGGGGCCTAAATTCAGAAAAACAACTGAAAATCTGAGCTTTGTCCTGCACGACAGGCTTTGTCTGTGTCAGGATGAAGGAAAAATGAAGTCTGCACCGATGATCAATTGGATATCAGCTTGTTCGTTGGAACCCACACCCGGTCGGATATTTTCATCCACAATGGCAAATAGCTCAATAAGTTGTTGCGCGGTAAATGCTTTACCGCCATAATCGATGATTTGTGATTGAGCATAATCCGAACGATCGGCCTCACCATAACCGACCACGACAAAACCTTGGGCTGTAAGCCATTCGCCCACATGCAAAGCCAGGTCGGGCGTTGTTGTGCCGTTGAGAACAGCGATACGCGCATTCTCTTGCTCCAACTGAATGCGCAGGTCGTCATTCTGGCTGGGCGCGGGCTCAATCTGGGGATTGAAGAAGGCATCCACCGCGGGCTGGATGAGATCCAGTTTCGGCATTAACACATAAGCCCCTGAAGCCAGGATGGTGGCTTCGACCATGTTTCCGTCGATAAGCATTTGCCGGATATTGTCTGTGTTCAGCTTGCGAGCCAGATTGGCCAGGGTGATTTGCTGGCTCATGGGCATGTCGGTCTTCAGTGACTCGGAGAGTGCGTTGAGTAAAGCCGGCATGCGAGAGATTAAGCGCGGCAGTTCGTCGGCGCTGAGCACTTTGTCCTTGACAGCTATGAGCACCTGTTGTTGCCGTCTCATCCGCCCAAAGTCGGTATCCTGATGCCGGGTGCGGGCATACTTCAAAACCGTATCGGCATCCATGCAATAATGACCGGCTTCGATGTAGAAAGGATCGTAGCCATAATTGTCATCAGGAAATTCGGGATCATCGATGGTGTAAGGCACATCGATCTCAAGACAGCCGATCTCTTCCAATAATGATCGGAAACCCTCAAAGTTGATGCGCACATAATAGTGGACGGGTTGCCCCATAAAGAGTGATACGGTTTCTTTGGCCAGGGTGGGGCCATCGCCTTCGTAGCCAGGATCGGAATCGCCAATAAAATGGGCGCTGTTGATGCGCGTCTCGCGGGGAATGGCGGTGGGAACAGTCACCCAAAGGTCGCGGGGCATGGAAAGCATGCCGATATTGCCGGTTTTGGGATCGAGGTTAACGAGGATCATCGTATCCGTGCGATAGGAGCCTTTTTCGCCAGGACGCTGGTCGATGCCAAGCAGCAAGATGTTGATAGGCTCCTGCTCATTCCAGATTGGTGCGAGTAAAGCCGCTAAGGAAGCCCCAGGATCGTCCGTTTTGGTTTGCTCTTGCGCCGCGTAATCCTCGTTGGTGGTGGAACCGGGAGCACTTGGCGCATCTGAGGCAGCCACGGGATTAGAACGCATCTGCGGTGCGTTGAGGACGATGGAGCGAGCCGTTTGGAAAAATAAATAGCTGGCGTAACCGAAGGCCGCTAGAAAAACAACGAGCAGGATGCCCAAAAAAACGCCCGAGAACAAATTCGGACGACGGGGTTTAGGATTGGTGTATTCGGGTTGATTTAGCTCTGTCATACCATAAGTCTAGCGCGCGCGGCCACAAGATGCAACAAGCCGTTGTGATTAAGTATGCTTAAAAAATGCTATCAGAAAACGTGAACTGTCATTACCCATTGGTTTCAATTGGCGGCAAAGGCACCTGGTACAGACCCGATTTCGTCAGCGCATAAAGATAATTGGACACCTCATCCACGTAGATATCTTTTAGTTCTTTAAGAATGCCGGGATGATCGACTGGTGTCAATTGTTGTAACAGTTTACCCGCTTTATCAAAAACAAGAATGCGATCCGTGTCGGCGTCAGCAACATAAAGATGTCCATCAGGCGCTTCGACATCATTGACCCACACTGCCACTGCATCACTCAGCGTTGGGTTCACAAAATCCAGTGCAAAGGATTCTTGAATGCCTGAAAAATACCTCAGGATCGTGCCGTTGGGGTGCAATAACCAGACTGCACCATCGATGGCCGAATCGATCACTGTTCCCAGGTTAATACTGGCATCTTCAGCAAAATAGGGTTCAGGTGTGTAAGTGTAGCTCTCTCCGCTGGGCCTGTAACGCCACAATTGTGAATTGTTTGTATCCACCAAATACAGATTGCCCATGTAGTATTGCATGTCTTGAACGAAACCCAGGTTATCGTTTTCGGCCAGTGTCACGTTTATCGGTCCCAGGGCATCGCTGATCTCAAAAAGCTGGTTGCTGCGATCAAGCACCAAAGGCCCACTCGATGTGCGATTGCCCATCGCCGGAGCCCAAACAGCCTCTGATAATTCACCCGTACGGCGTCCGCCTACTGTGACACCGGATTGCAATAACAATTCAGGCGTTCCATCGCCTGCCAGCCGATCCTCGGTGGCTTCGTCCAGTTGATAGCGTTCAAACACGTCCCGACCTGCATCCAGCACGTAGATATTCAGGCCATGCACCAGCACATCATGCGGGTCCCGATCCGGATCGGTAAAAGTGATGAGCGGTTGATCAAAACCGGCGAGCAACGGTTGAACATGGTTAATTTCCGCTCTTGCCTCCGCTATTTCACCACGCAAGGCAATGCTGTCTGCATGGTCCGCCACGAAAGCCTCGGCCTGATCAAGTTGTTTTTCCGCTCCTTCAAGATAGAGACGAGCTTGATTTTCGTCTTCAGCGGCAAGCGCCGCCGCCAAATTGACTCTGGCCCCATCCAGATATTGGTTGAAATACTGGACGCGCTGACGCCCTTGATAGTACCATGTTCCAGAGGCGACAGCAGCAACAGCGATGGCGAGAATGATCACAATCCCCAGAACAAAGGGGATGCGTCGTACTGCTTTCCGCTCTTTCTTTGCAGGTTTAGGGTCTGACTTTGAACGAGTGCGTTTGCTTGGGCGCAGGCGTGCACCTAAACCAACCAGTACACCGGTTTCTGCATTTGTCTCAGCTTTTTCAGGTCGTGCGCTGGATGATGGTTGAGTCCCTTTGCTGGTGGAATCCCAATAGGCTGCTTCATTTTCGACTCTGCTGGGTTTGGCGGCAGGAATCGCTGCGCTGGGTTTGGCTGCCATGGTTGTTGCAGCGACATTGGTTCCTTTCTCGACCGGCGCAGCCCCGGCTTGTTCTCCCAGGGCGACCGCCAATAACGTTAACGTTTCGTCAGCATCAATGCCAATACCCGCTAACTGATCAACGACGGCCTGGGAGCGGGGCGTTGATGTCGCCTCCAACATGAGCGAAACTTCCAGATAGTTGGCCCAGGCGCTGTTCATCGCCACGATCACGACCCCCGGATGCCCGGCCACACGCCCGATTTCAATCGAAGGCATTGCTACGTCACCCAGGGGGACGTAATTTTCGTCATTAAGGGGTGAAAACCATTGCAAACCAGCGCCACTGCGCACGGCCAGAATTGTGGAGCCTGCCTGTGCGGAGATTATCTCACTGCCGGTGGCGACAAGACAGGTTGCACCGCCGATGTAGTCTGTCTGATGCACCTGGTTGTATCGCTGCAAATGGTTGTGGACTGCATGCAACGCCGCTGTAAGAGCGCCGGGGATGTCTTCTTTAGAGAGGTAGTATGTCTCTTGAATCGTACCCAGCAATTCGCGGTAGAGCCGCAGATCTCCCTGCTCTTCCCCATCCAGTTCCACCAGGATGTAAAGGTTCCCCTTGCCCTCGGCGGGTGCGATGCCAGGAGCCGGTTCGACAGCCCGGGTAGTCGGTGTATGCGGTTCTCGCCTGCCGCGTGCCAGGCTGAGGATGCTGACATCAGTTTGTAGTGCTTGCGTCATGAATGCCTCGTTGTTAGGGGAAAGAGGACACAAAGGTAGGGCGTATACAAAACGGATTTTACACCAGCCGCGCGCGAGGGGCAAGGTTATGGTAACAAGCATTCACCTTTGCCCGAAAATAACGCCTGTGATACGATTGGGGCGAAAATATGTTCTAACAGGAACAACGAAAAATGCTCGAATTGTACAAATTGATGGATAGCGTCGATTCGATGAGCGAAGCTGCTTCGCTTCGTCGACAAAAGTACATTGAACTGGCAGAAGATGCCCGCAACCGGCTCGAAACCATCCCGGTCGATGAAGTTTTGCAGCAGAAAATCGATCAGGCATTGGAGGCGGATAAAACCTGGCGCGGGGCTGAGCCCCTGGAAGATGTGCTGGATAAACGCCATCGACCAGAAGTAACTGTCGAACAGGCCAGCCTGATCGGCGTGGACGGCTCGCAGATCTATCCTGACACGCACGGCCCGGCGCTGTACTATCTGATCAACATCGGCTCCATGATTATGCGGCAGGGCAGCGGCGAGGCGCCGATCACGAACACCAGCCCCGAGTTGTTTTACGATGATGGGAATTTGTACGATCAGGATTTCAATCTGGTGGGGACCGAGGAAATCAGTCTGAGACGGGAAATGGCCGAAATGCGAGCGCTGGCTGACTTGTCGGTGGCCGAGCGCAAGGCACAAGGTGGGGATTTAGACCATCTGGTCGTGGCCATGAAGGACGGGCCCCTGATGCTGTGGGTCGGGGAAAGAGAATCAAGCGAATCCGCAAAAACGCTCCAGACCTACATCGACCATCTGGACGCCATTAAACACACGAATGCCGTACCTGTGGGACTGACGGATCGGCCTCGTTCCGCCAATGTCATGCGGCTGTTGTGGGTGGCCGGTTTGAGTCTGGAGAATATCGACAGAGAGACGGTGCGCAACAGCAAATACCTCGCCTTGACAGATCGCAATCTCTTCTCTCGCCTTCTGGGACCAAATCAGCGTTCCGCCATTTTCAAAAACACGGCAAGAGCGAATCGCGAGCAATTCGCCCAGCGCGAGCAACGCGTTTGTTTCTTCTACCTGAACGTCGCCCAGCTTTCCGGTGCGGATGCCGCCCAAATCGTGCGGGTGGACATCCCCGAATGGGCGGCGAGTCAACCAGATTTGGTGGACCAGGTGCAGATGGCGATTTACGCCGATTGCGCCGGGACTCGTTTCCCCTACGTTCTGGTGCGCGCCGATGAACTGGCCCGGGTCTCGTACCAGGAAAAACGCAATTTCGACAGCATGATCTCAGTCGAGGAAGCCCGGCTGACCGGCGAGATGCCGGAATCTTCCCAAAAAGCCACGCAAAAGACCTTCGTTGGAGGAACCGCGAATCGATGAGCCAACCCCGCATGTTAGGCCGCGTGCTGCGAAGCAGCAGTACTGAACTTTACGTTTGGCTACAACCAGCCGGATGACAACCCGCCCATTTTTGGCTCGCTCGTGCGCGCCGATGCCGGGAGCACATCGATTTTTGCGCTGGTGTATGAGGTCATGATCTTCGATGATCCCTTTGTGCGTCAGGTCGTCGCTGCTGGGACTGCGCTGAATGAAGAAAAAATCCAGGATATGCGACAACGCCGCCAGGTCCCTGTGGAAGTGACAGCCTTGTCGATCGCCTACAGCCAGGATAGCAGCATCTACCAGCGCATCCCGCCCCGACCGCCCGGCGCGCTGCAACAGATCTACGCTTGTTCGGATGAAGAAATACGCACGACGCTGCAAGAACGCGATTACTTCCGCAACGTCCTCAACAGCCCCAATGTCCCCGCCGACGAACTGCTGGCCGCCAGCCTGCGTGAAGCCGCCCGCTGTCAACTCCCCGGCGAACGGGAGAAATACTTGCTCAAAGCCGGGCGCGAACTCGCCAGCCTGTTAGCCGTTGACCTCCCTCGCCTCGACGCCATTCTGCGACGCCTCGCTCAATAATCGATACTTATGGACGATTTCACAACCGACGACGCTTTCCTCGAATCGCTACGCGCAGATCGCCCCGTTGAGGACCTCAGCACGAAATTGGGCCAGGTCGTTGCCGGCTCCCTGAGCCAGGGGCTGGAAGTGCGTCTGGACCGCGACCAGGCGCTGGAAGACCTGGCGGTGGGGCGCTACACCGTCATCCGCGCCGGAGGACGCATCTTCTTCGGCATGATCACCGACATCGCTCTGGATAGCGCCAACCCTGCCTTCGAGAAAAATCCACCCGAAATGGGCAACGAATTCGTGCGTCAGGTCTATCTGGGCACCAGCATCTTTGGCCGGATTCATGTCAGCCCGATGCTGGTGCTGGACGAGGACGAACTTGATCCCGCAGCCGGTCAAGACGATTCCCGGCCATTTCGCGCCGGTCAACATCGCCAGCGCCGAAGAAGTCGGCTACGTGTTCGGGGAGGAGGGCGAAGGTCGGGATCAGGATGACAAACGGGTGCATTTCTTCCATGTCGGACAACCGCTGGACATGGAAAATGTAAAGATCACCCTGAACCTGGAACGGTTTGTCGAGCGTTCCTCGGCGGTCTTCGGCAAATCGGGCACCGGCAAGACTTTCCTCAGCCGCACGTTGCTGGCCGGCGTGATCAAAAATAGTGTGGCCGCCAATCTGATTTTCGACATGCACAACGAGTATGGCTGGGAGGGGACAGCCGAGCACGCGACACAGCGTCAAGGGCCTGAAGCAGATCTTCCCCGGCCAGGTGATCATCGCCACGCTGGACGACGAAAGCAGCCGGCGGCGCGGCTCCAACCCCAATTTCACGATCCAAATCGGTTATGAGCACATCGAGCCGGAGGATATCGAGATGTTGGCCGGGGTCATGAATCTGTCCGAGCCACAGATCGCAGCGATGTACGCCATGCACCGCAAGTTGAAAGAGGCCTGGCTGCAGCGAATTCCTGAACGATGAACACCTCGATCGTTTTTACGGACGGCGTCAAGGGCCTGGCCGATGAATTGGGCATCCCCCAGCAGACGCTGGCCGCCCTGCGCCGCAAGTTCGAGCGTTTCCGCAAATACGACTTCCTCTCCGAAGACCCCGTCGACGATTCCATCGCTCGCATTTTGCAGTACATCGAAGCTGGCAAGAGCATGTTGTCCTGGAATTCGGGCGCTACGGCAACGATTTGCGGGCCTATTTGCTGGTCGCCAACTTCCTGACGCGCCGCATCCACCAAAGATATGTGCAGATGACCGAAAAGGCCTTTGGCGACGAGCGGGAGAAGCCACGGCCACTGGTGATCACCATCGAGGAAGCGCACAAATTCCTGGAGCCGGGCATCGCCTCCGAAACGATTTTCGGCACCATTGCCCGCGAACTGCGCAAGTACAACGTCACCCTGTTCATCGTCGACCAACGTCCCAGCGGCATCGATCCGGAGGTGATGTCGCAGGTGGGGACGCGGGTGACCCTCTCTCTCGACAGCGAGGAAGACATCAAAGCGGTGTTTATGGGCGTCAGCGGGGCGCAGGAATTACGGCAGGTGCTGGCCCGACTGGACAGCAAAGAGCAGGCCATGATCCTGGGCCACGCCGTGCCCATGCCGGTGGTGGTGCAGGTGCGGCGCTACGACAGCACTTTTTACAGCCAGATGGGTCACACCGAAGGTGAGGACCTGCAAAAAAAGGCAGAACAGAACATCACGGAACTGCGCGGGACACGTAAAAAGCGGTTGGAGTAATCGGTTGCGATCGAGCATTCTACTCCTCCCCCAGTGAGACGACAGTCGAAACGGGGGGAGGCTGGGAGGGGGGCCAATCTCACAGCCCCAACCCCATCCAATAATTGTCGTAGTACCGGCTATCCATGTAAATCGCCTTGTGGATCACGCCCTCAATGGTGAAACCCTTGAGTTTGTAGAGAGCGATGGCCCTCGTGTTGTCGGTGCGGACGCGCAGATTGATCTTTTTGATGACATCTGTGTCTCTTGCCCAGGCGACAAGGGCATCCAGCATCAATGCACCGATGCCAAGCCCCCAGTACGCTTTGCGCACGGATATGCCAAATTCCCCGAAATGGCGAACACGAGCGCGCCGTCCCGCCGAAAAACTCAGCACACTCACGATCTCGTCATCCTGCAATCCCAGAAGCATGATTTGATTGTACGACTCGTAAAAGTTGCGCAGGAACCCCTCTTCTTCCGCCAGCGTGTGTTCAAATTCGCCGGGACCAAAGGTCAGGTAGTCGGATTCGCCGCTGACGCCATCGACGTAATCGAGGACAGCGGCGGCATCCTCCACCATTGCCTCGCGGATCACGAGCGTTTGGTTATTTTTCAGAGGGTGTTTGTGTGTTTGCATGATCCGTCATCGCGTCGATGTTGGTCCTGGATATCGGCGTGAAGCGTAAAACGTGAAAAAAAGCGATCGGATTTCATGCATCACGTTTCCGAACCGGACATCATTTCTCTCGCTCGCCATCAGCAACATCGCTGAATACGCGCAAAGCCCACGCTTGCGTCAGTAATTCGCCATCACCAACACGCCGGATTTCATAATGCTGATGGAACGAATCGTCTTTACGATCTGAACACCACGTGACGATCTCCAGCTCGTCACCTAGTATTGCTGGTTGCCGATATTCGATATGATGCCGTTTTGTCTCGACCCCTCTAACTGTCCCGGCCAATTGTTGTGTCGCCAGACCATTTTCGCATTCCACCTGCGCATCAGCATTCTCGATGTATCTCAGGTAGTCGGCATTGTTCACGTGCCACATCGTGTCGATATCGCTCCACTCCACGCGCACATGGTGTGACAGGAACCCGCTTTCGGGAACAGCAGCTTTGGGGAATCGCTTGCGTCCGGCCTCAGTACCGCCAGCGCCTTCTGGTAAAAACGCCATTCGCATTTCTTCCGGGATCAAAGCAGGCCGCAGCGACTGCGAGTCCAAATAGACCCAATCGGTCACTGCCCGCGCTGCGAGTTGACCGGTCTCAGCTAGACGCAACTCGTATGCCCTGCGCGATCGAAAGCGGCGAAAGTCGATAACCCAAGTCGTTAGCTCAATTCCGTCACCGGCCCTGATCGGAAAAATGTATTCTATTTCGGTCTCACGCACCAGCCACAAACGACCAATCTCATCATATTTGGCAAAATCATAGCCAACAGCGCCTGATGCTGCAAAGGCTGTTTCCTGCATCCATCGTAGATAATTACTGCTTCTCAGAAATCCAAACGCATCGCATTCGCAATAACGCACTTTATATATTTCAAAATGAGAAATCTTCGTCATTTATTTTCTTTATGAATGAAATCTACATAATATCAAAAAAATATCATATTAAAGAATTGTGACTTTATTTTTATTGCCAATTATTTCATCAATAAATGATTGCCAAATGGTGTCAGTTTGCCATATGCTAAATATATTCTTCTGAGCTTCAAACATTGATAAATTTTTGTTTAATACTTGGTAAAGATTAACAAATACAGAGACACGCATATTCAAAGCACAATGAATCAATATCTTTTTATTATTCAAAAAATCCAAAATTACAGAAAATAATTCGAAATCATCTTTTTTTGGATTACTAAAATCAATTGGTATTTGAATATAAATAATGCCCTGATTTGTAACGATACTCGCTTCATCAGCTATGGCAAAATCAGAATTTGGAAGTGCTAAATTGATGACAGCTTTCACACCAAATTCTTGCATCCGATTCAACTGTTCTGCGGTTGGCTGACCTGATGTTAATATATTTGACGATATCTCTCGAAAATATCTTATTTCTTCGATTTTCATGAATTATTCCTAACAAGCAAGATGAAAGTAAATGCCGTTTTGGAGAGAAATTTATAAGTCGCAGCGTCGATTATCCATAATTACCGACCACAATTGTTACAGAAGTTTATATTCTTCGCAAAAACGAAGAACTATGGAATTTTCCACCGGTTCGATCATCAGGCTTCGGCATCAATCACCGGCAATTGACAATTCGGCATTGACCATTGAAAATCTCCTCATGCCTCCCATCCGCATCCTCCACTTCGCCGACCTGCACGTGGGCATGGAACGCCACGGGCGCGTAGACCCTGCCACCGGGCTCAATAGCCGCGTCATGGACTTCCTGCGCCGGTTATCCGACCTGACCGCCTACGCCATCGCCAAAGATGTCGATATGGTCATCTTTGCCGGTGACGCCTACAAGAATCGGGACCCGAACTCCACCTACCGCCGTGAGTTTTCCTGGCGGATCAAGGAACTGGCTGATCGCGGCATCCCCGTTGTGCTCATCCCCGGCAATCATGATCTGCCCGCGGTCGCGGCCCGCGCCTCTTCCATCGAGATATTCGATACGCTGGAAGTGCCCAATATCTACGTGTTTGACCGGGAACAGGTCGTGACGCTGAAATCCCGAAACGGCGCGCCCGTCCAGATCGCCGCAGTGCCCTATCCTCTCACATCCGAGTTGTTGAGCAGCGAGGAATACCGCAGCGTCAGCCTGGAAGCGCTTGATCGTTTGATAAGCGAAAAACTGGAGGAGGTCATCCGGGCGCTGGCCGCTCAGGCGCAGCAGCAGCCAGACATCCCCACCATCCTGGTCGGCCATTTTTCGGTGGACGACGCCAAAGTGGGCTCGGAGCGAGGCATTATGGTCGGGCGAGATGTGGTTGTCCCCCGCTCGGTGCTGATTGATCCGGCCTGGGATTACGTGGCCCTGGGGCACATCCACAAACACCAGGACCTGAACAAGGACGCCCAGCCGCCGGTGGTGTACAGCGGCAGCGTGGAGCGCATCGATTTCGGCGAGGAGAAGGAGCCCAAAGGCTGGGTGCTGGCAGAGATCGAGCGTGGTCACACGACCTATGAGTTTATTCCCCACCACAAGCGCGAATCCCGCCGTTTTGTCACCATCGACTGCGATTGCCGCGAAGCGGCAGATCCCACAGACGCTGCAATCAAGGCCATCCTGCGACGCGATGTGGAGGATGCGATTGTGCGTGTGCGTTTACGCCTGCGCAGCGACCAGGACGCGCTGCTCAAAGAGCGCACGATCCGCGCGGCCCTGGCCGAATCCTTCAGCATCGCCGGCATCGTCAAAGAGATCGATTGGGGCGTGCGCAGCCGCCTGGGCGAGGTGAATGTGGAGTCGATGACCCCGCTTGAACTCCTGGAACGCTATCTCCAGGTCTCTAACGTACCGCCGGAACAGGGAGAGCGCCTATTGCAAGACGCTCAGACGATTGTGCGCGAAGTGGACGGGCAGGGATAACTTTCGGGGTTTGGAGTGGGCGCTTCAGCATTTTTTCGCATTGATTACGGCGATAAATCGCCTACTACAAACCACACAACTGCTTGCGTCGATGACCTAGAACAATCTGGCGATCAACACCACAGGCAGCAGACACCCGCCTGCGCCGGGTGGCGTGGGCGTTGGATCCGGGGTGGGATCAGGTGTAGGGTCGGGATCAGGCGTGGGGTCTGGGTTCGGGATCAGGATCTGGGTCGGGAACAGTTTGACCTGCTTGCCAGGCTGCAAACACATCACCCCGGCCCGTACCTTGCGTATTGAAATCCATGTCGAGGTCGATGGCGGTGGCCTTGAGTCGATCCTTAACTTCCGCCGGAGACAGATCGGGCTCGCTTTCCAACAGCAGGGCGACCGCGCCGGTGGCGTGAGGCGTCGCCATGCTCGTGCCTGATAGTTCAGCATAATCGTTATCGACAATGCGGCCCAAAGATGTGTCTGATGCCCGCGCCGCGATGATGCCCGCGCCTGGAAAAACGACATCTGGCTTCACCCGGCCATCCGAAGTAGGCCCGCGAGGAAAAGTCGGCGATACCGTCGTCATCGGTGCTGGCTCCGATGGTAATGACCTCGCGTGCACAGCCTGGTGATCCCACTGTGCGGGAGTTCGGCCCGGCGTTGCCGGCAGCCACGACCACGACAATGCCCTGGCCGACCAGAGCATCGCACGCCTCGGAAAGCGCGTCACTGCCATCGCAGTTGCCGTCGCTGCCTAAACTGAGATTGGCCACCTGCACGCCCTGGTCTAACGCCCACTCCAGGCCGGAGATGACCCCGCTGGTGCTGCCGCTGCCTGAATCATCCAGCACTTTGGCGATGTAGAGATCGACCCCTGGCGCCACGCCCCGATAGCGACCTCCGCTGGCTTCGCCAGAACCGGCGATGATACCGGCCACATGCGTGCCATGCCCGTGACCATCCTGCGCGCTGCCCTTGCCCGTCAAATCTGTGTGAGCCTGGATGCGTTCCGCCAGGTCTTGATGTTCAAGATCACAGCCAGTGTCGAGAATCCCGACCTTGACGCCTGTTCCCAGCTTGTCGTTTTCCCAAACCTGGGGTGCGCCGATCAAAGGAACAGACACATCCAACATGGTGTGAACCGGCTTATCGTACCAGATGCGGTCGACAGCCGGGTCCTGCGCCAGTTCATTGATGGCGTCAGTGGTCCCCGTAGCGGCAATGGCAGGCGTTTTTGTGAACGTAGTCGTCACTGTGCATCGCCCAGTCGAACGATGCGCTGCTGCAATGCCCGGTTCCCGGCGGTACCGCACGATGATGGGGATCTCTTCCTGGGAATCAGCAGATATCATCACCCGTCGGAGTTCAGGGTGGATGGTGGATTGGCTCATGTTAAGCACCTCTCAGCGCATCGTGTGAATAGGTTCATCGGGTTCAACGCGTAACACCCAGGACGCCTGGGCCAATGTCAACAAAGAACAGGCAGCGCCTTCAACGGCAAGACCACTGATCAGACGCAGTTCCCTGCAAACCGTCAGTCCTAGCGCTTCGGTCGCGGCGACATACTCGGCATTCAATTCCAGACAACGCACAATCGCAGCAATGTGCTCGTTGGGATTGTCCAGCAGATAAACAAGAAAATCATCGGCGATTTTGCTGCTCAAAAAATCCTTCGGCATAAAGGCATCATACAAGGGCGTAACTGCATTGTCAATCGATTCGTGGAGGGACAAACTACGTCCTATTTTCGTCCTAAAGCCTCGCGCGCGCTTACCGGGTTGTCTCACCTACTTACAGATACAATATGCAGGGCTAACTTCACCCACCACCCTACCGCTTGTCTTCCTCCGGCTGCGATAACATGGAATTTCAGCTTGTAAGTGGTTTGACGCTGCGCCAAGGCGAGCTTATAATCCGATCATAATTCCCCTTGGAGCATTCAATGATAGAAGTCACCATAGACAGTGTACGCATTAGTTTAATGTCCCAGCATCGAGTCGTGGTGCTGCGCGAGCAAAACTCAGAACGCTATCTGCCGATCTGGATCGGCGCTCCAGAAGCGGATGCCATCACCCTGCGCTTGCAGGGCGTTCAGGTGGAACGACCACTAACGCACGATCTTCTGGCGCGCTCCATTAACGCCATGGGCGCCGAAATGTTATATGTTGTTGTCAGTGATTTACGGTCCGATGTCTTCTATGCCGAGGTTGTGCTGGAATACAACGAGCGCGAACTGAGAATTGACGCCCGCCCCAGCGACGCCATCGCCCTTGCCGTGCGCACCGACGTGCCAGTGTACGTGTCGGAGGACGTTATGGACCAGGCTGGACGCATTCCTGACCAGGACATCAAGGCTAGCATTCTGGGTGGGCAGAGCGATGCCGGTAATGAAGATGCCGGCGGTGATGAAGACCTTGGCGCTTTTGCTGAGTTCATCGAGGGACTGGACCTGGACGATTTAGGAGCGGAGGCATAGATCCTTCGCCCAAGCTCCGCTTGTTTCCCCCGCCTGAACCTACATTTGTATTTTGCTGTGCCATGACGCCTGCCTGCCAGGCGTCTCTTTATCTGTTCCCCTTTGCTGGTTGTTTCCCCCGCCGCTGGACTCTCATCCTTCCCCACTATGAGCACCCCACCAGATAAAAACATTCCCAGCAATATCGAAGCCGAAGAAGCGCTGCTTGGTTCGGTGCTCATCGACCCTGATGTCATCGTTCAGGTGGCTACTGCCGTTCAGCCTCAGGATTTCTATGTGCAAAGGCATGGCTGGATCTACGATGCCATGCGCTACCTGCACGACCTGCGCCAGCCTGTGGACTTTGTCACGGTCACAGATGAGTTGGAACGGCGCGGCCAATTGAAGGATTTGGGAGGCGCCGCCTACATCAGTTCTCTGATCAACGTCGTTCCCTCCTCGGTACATGCGTACCAATATGCCCTGATCGTCCAACGTACATCCACCTTGCGGCAGTTGATTCACGCCGCCGGCGAAATTGCCCGTAAGGCCTACGATGAGTCTCAGGATGTCGATTCGGTTGTCAACGAATCTGAGGAACTTATCTTTGCCATATCAGAAGGTCGATTAGAACGAGACCTGGTGGAGATTAGCCACATCATGCGTGTCGTGATGGATGACCTGGATGAACTCCACCGCCGCAAAGGCGAAATAATGGGTGTACCCATGGGATTTCGGGATCTGGACAAAATCCTTGGCGGTCTTCAAAACTCGGATCTCGTCATTGTGGCGGCTCGACCGGGCATGGGTAAAACCAGCATGGCGCTCACCATGGCGCTCAACGCCGCCAAATACCACAAGAAATGCGTGGCTATCTTCAGTCTGGAGATGAGCAATGAGCAATTGGTGCAACGCCTGTTGTCACAAGAATCACGCATCAACTCCCAGCGCCTGCGCCTGGGCCAAATCCGGGACGATGAATGGGGGCGAGTCGCCCAAGCTTCCGGCACACTCAGCGAATGCGCCATCTACATCGACGATAGCGCCACCCTGTCTCCCTTCGAATTACGAACCAAAGCGCGCCGACTGCACGCCAAGAATTCGATCGATCTCCTCATCGTCGACTACATGCAGTTGATGCATGGCGGCAAGTTTTCGGAGAATCGCGTGCAGGAGATGAGTTTGATCTCGCGGTCGCTCAAACAGTTGGCCCGAGAATTGCGTATTCCGGTGGTGGCGCTTTCCCAGCTCAGCCGCCAGGTCGAAAACCGGGCGGACAAGCGTCCTCAGCTCAGTGATCTGCGCGAGAGCGGCTCGATCGAACAGGACGCCGACGTGGTCATGTTCGTCTACCGCGAGGACATGTACAAAGAAGACTCCGAACGCCAAAACATCGCCGAGATCATCGTCTCTAAACACAGGCATGGCCCCACCGGCAGCGTTGACTTGTATTTCGAGAAGGACTTTACCGCCTTCCGCGAGATGGTTATGATCGAAGACACCATGAAGGTGGTCTGATGCCCGAGACGTTGCGCGGGTTCTCTGGCTTCGCCGCTGGCAAGACCCGCTTCACGGCTATTCCCAACGACTTCTTCAGCGAAATCCTGCCGATTGTCGATGATCTGGCTGAACTGAAGGCCATCCTCTACACATTTTGGCAGCTTGGCCAGAAGGACGGGGACACGCGCTACCTGCGGTTGCAGGATGTCCTTGTCGATCTAGTCTACCTCGAAGGACTGGCTGAGACACCGGAAGAACAGCAACAGATCGCCCGCGACGCCTTCACGCGTGCCGCACAGCGCGGCGTTTTGATCGAAGTGACGGTCAAACGCAGTGGCGATACCGAAACATGGTACTTTCTCAACTCACAAAAAGGGCGCGAAGCTGTAGAGCGCTTACGCCTCGGCGACTTCAAATCCCTGATGCACGATATCGATGATGTTGTAGTGGGACTCGAAAAAGAGCGCCCCAACATCTTCCTCCTTTACGAACAAAACATCGGCATGGTCACCCCCATGCTGGCGGACAAACTGCGACAGGCAGAACGGGACTATCCCCAAAACTGGATATTCGACGCCTTCAGCCTGTCTATCGAGCGCAACAAACGCAGTTGGGCCTACATCTCTCACATTCTTCAGGATTGGGCGAAAAATGGAAAAGACCAACCCTCTCAAGCTGGCAGATCTCTTGCCTCAGACTCCAGCGGATCTACCCAGGAGTCAGGTAATGACGACATTTTCATCCTCAGGTAGGATCGGTGATCCCGAGTGCCGGCAGTGCATGGGCCTGGGATTTTACAAGAAAGATGTGGAGGTCGAGCACCCGGACTTTGGCAAAGCTATCCCCTGCATCTGCACTGAGCCGAAACTGCATGAGACGCGACGACGGCAGATGAATGCACTGGGATCATTGGAGATGATCAGCGAGATGACCTTCGAGAGCTTTTTGCCAAATGGCGTAGGCCAACATGCCGAACGCATGCGAACGTTGCGAACCGCTTATGACACCGCCCGCAACTTTGCCAACAACCCCCAGGGCTGGCTTCTGCTGACGGGTAGTTTCGGTGTTGGTAAGACGCATCTGGCGGCAGCTATTGGCAACGAAGTCACCAGACTCGGTGGTCACCCTGTTTTCGTCCTTGTCCCTGACCTGCTTGACCACCTTCGCTCCAGTTTTAAACCTGCCAGCGAAGAACCCTTTGATGAGCTATTCGAACGTCTGAAAGACACATCTCTCCTCATTCTCGACGATCTTGGGGCCGAAAGCTCGACCCCGTGGGCGCAGGAAAAACTATTCCAATTACTCAACCATCGTTATCTGCGCCGTTTGCCCACAGTTATCACCAGCAACCGCCCCTCCGCAGCCTTCGAGGCTCGCCTCCGTTCCCGTCTGATGGAAATTGATTTGGTGATTCCTGTAGACATTGTGGCGGAGGATTACCGCGGTGGTGGTTATGTCGATCACATGGTTGAGCTCGGCGAGTTGGACCTCCATACCGGTCAGACCTTTGAGACATTCCACATCCCCTCCAGCGGACGAGAGTCTATGCGGCAAAATCTACTTACGATCCGTAACGCCTCATGGGAGTTTGCGCAGCAACCAAAGGGTTGGATTGCATATCTGGGCCGCGCTGGCGTCGGGAAAACGCACCTGGCAGCAGCCATCGCCAACCACGTACGCCTGTCACAACCCAAGGTTCTATTCATCTCAATCCCAAACCTACTAGATCTCTTGCGCAATTCGTTTTCACCGCAAAGCACATTACCGTACGATGTACGATTTGATCAAATAAAACAAGCACCTTTGCTCATATTAGATGATCTGCGTGCACAAGCCACTTCCCCTTGGGCCGCGGAAAAGCTGTTCCAGATCATCGACTACCGCTACCTTACACGTAAACCAACTGTATTCACCATAAGCACGCAGAGTGGCGATCTCACAGAAATCAATACAGCCGACCCCCGCATCCATTCCCGACTGACGGACGAAAGCATCTGTCTGTTGTGCGATGTTGAAGCATCCGGTCGCCAGCGCGGCAAGCAAATGCGGTTTGGCGGATAGCAGACGCCTTTGAAATCCCGATGGTCCCAACTCTATCCGTTCAGTGTTGGCCCAGCAATGTAGATCTCAAGCTGATCCAGCATAAATTCCTGATCAGCGATAACCGCCTTGACCACATCCCCAATCGACACAATCCCCACCAATCGATCATGCTCAACAACAGGAAGATGACGGAGGTGTTTGTCTGTCATAATCGCCATGCACTCGTCGATGGTCTGGTCCGGATCCACAATCAGCACTGGGCTGGTCATGATGTCTGACACGGGCGTCGATACGCTGGCTTTTCCTTCCAGCACCACTTTCCGTGCATAATCTCGCTCAGACAGAACGCCGCAGATTTCACCATCACTCAACACGATAACTGCACCAATATCTTTATCCGCCATCAAATTGAGGGCATCAAATACGTTGGTGTCTCTATTTACAGACCAAACATCATTACCTTTGGTCATTAATAGTTGTCGGACTGTTGAACTCACCATATGTGTGCCTCCTGAAGAAGTGTGTTGGGGAAGGTTTTCGAAGATACAGTTTATCTTAATCCGGATGCGGATAGTGTAACCATGTTTGGCGGAAAGGGCTAATTTTTTGCGAAGAAAACGCAAATAAAAAAGCCGCTCATAAAAATATGAGACGGCCTTGGTTTTAGGAATTCGGGATGGTTCAGGCTGCAGCTTGCGTCATCATACGAGGGCGAAACTTATAACCGTACTGGATCAGGCCTTCGTCACCTTCAACGCTGAGTTTGCGGGTGACCATCTCGACGGGCATGCCGATGTGAACTTCTTTCGGGTCGATGTCAGTTAGTTGGGCCGTCAACATGGGGCCTTCATCAAGTCTAACCAACGCCAGGCTGTAGGGAGCCTGGTGCTGAAAACCGACTGGGGCGTCGTACACCGTTGTATGGCTGTAGACTTCTCCCTGTCCGCTCAGTTGCAGCGGATCGTAGGCGGGTTTCGCGCACTCCGGGCAGATATCGCGAGGGGGGAACACTTTGGTTCCACAATGATGACAGGTCTCGCCTTGCAGGCTGTAGCGTTGTTTTTTGACTCTCCAATTACGGGCAATGTGCATAATTTAAGTGCTCCTGATATCAATGGATTTTTTTGCGTACCGAAGCGAAGTATAACGTGCAATGACTCTCAAAAGGTGTCAGTTCGTGATTGAAAATCACAATGCCAGCAATTGATAGTTAATGTAAAGTAAATATTAGTATATTTTTGATAAATTGTCAATAATTCGATCTTCGCACAGGTTGTTACAAAGTGACAGTTCAAGGCTCACCTGGGCACCGGCTCTGCCAGGTTAAGGGATATACAGTAACAGGAAGTTGAGCAATCTTACCCCGAAATTGGAAACGCACCTGGCTTACGGCGCAAGCTAGACTTTAATCAGTTTTTTGGAAATGTGGGCGCAAGCACCGAATTAGCGTGGATTTTATGCGATAGTGATTCTGCAACATCTTCCTCCTCCTTTGCACAAGACCGGTCAGGCTGTTGGGCGCCTGACCGGTCTTGTCGTGTACGGAATGAAAACGCGCAGATTCAGACTTTTTCGGCCACAAGGAAGTGTGAAATGCCGAAAGTTTGCAGGGGTGTATTTTCGAGGGTATAGGTTGCAGCGCGGACGAAGCGCCCGGTGCGCGGGAAGCGGTAGATGATGTTATCGTATCCAGGATAGATCTGGCGGTGGTGGAGGATATTCAGGGGGAGGGGTGCGAGAAGATGATGGAGATCAGCACGGGTATAGGCGCGCACATGCGGCGCCAGTTGGTTACGCCAGCGATCAGGCAGCCAATTAATCAAAGGTGTGTTCCCAAAATGGTATTCGCCGCGCCAATAATGACCGTGGGTCTCGAAGGGATAAAGCCGGTTGGGCAGGAAGAGCACCAGGCGACCGCCCGGACGCAGAACACGGACGATTTCGGCGAATGACTGCGCATCATCCTCCACATGCTCCAACACTTCATGTGAAAGCACCGTATCGAAACTGGCGTCGGCAAAGGGGAGCGCCTCGCAAGCGCCGACCAGGCAATCATCCAAGCTTTGCTTGGCTCCCACCATGCTCTGCTTGGCGACAACCATGCTTTGATGATCAATGTCCAACGAGGTCACCCGCGCGCCGGCGTCGGCAAGATGGCGGCTGTACATGCCAATGCCGGCCCCATCCACCAGGACATCGGCGTTTTCGACGCTCGACCACCGGGTGATGAGCGCCAGGCGGCGTCTTTGCCCCGCCCGCCAGACGTAAGAGGGATGACCGAGGGCGGCAGCCTGGTCGTCCGTGCGGCGAGTTGGTTTGGGTTCACTCATTCTGGTCGCCACTCCTCTTTGTGCCCAAAGCCTCGCGTGTTGTCGATCAGTCGGATCCAGGTTGGCGTGATCTGGTAGTAACGGGCCCGGGCCAAAGGCGCTGCCAGCGTTCCTGCTGTAGCGATGAAGGGGTAGCGGACGGCGTAGATAGCGCTTGCCCTTTTCTTTTCGCCAGCTTCGCTGCAAACTTTGGCGAAACCATGCAATTGCAGACCGGTTATGCTTTTCCAATCCTGGTTATTGGCCTCGATGGTGGCGGCAACCAGCGCGCCATCCTCCATGAACCGGGCGTGATCCGTCTTCGGGTCCGAGAGGAAGTACAAGGTGAGATCAGGCCCGGCGGCGTAGAACAGGGCGCAGGCGTGGGGCTGGCCCTCCGCATTGATCATCGCCAGGCTGAGGGTGTTGTGCCCGGACAGGAAGGCGTGGATGGTTTCGGTGAGGGAAGGCATGGGGCGGGGTGGCAGGGTGATGGGGGGAAGGGCGATCGCGAGAGCCTGCCCTGAGCGACGACCGCAGGTCGTAATCCGAAGGGGTGCGCCCCTACCGATCTCTGACCTCCGATCTCAGCCCTCAGCCCTCCGACTGAGTCCCAACCATTCCTGGTAATGCTCGTTGGGGATGCCGGCGCGGGCCAGGATGCGTCCGCATGTGGCATCAACGATGTCATCGATGCTCTGTGGCCGGTTGTAGAAAGCGGGGACAGGCGGGAAGATGGCGCAGCCCTGTTCGGCGGCTTGCGTCATCAATCGCAGGTGTCCCAGGTGCAGCGGCGTCTCCCGCACCACCAGCACAACAGGACGCCCTTCCTTAAGCTGCACGTCGGCGGCGCGGGTGATGAGATCGGCATCGTAGCTGTTGGCGATGGCGCTCAGTGATTTTATCGAGCAGGGGACGACGATCATGCCCAGGGTATCGAAGGAGCCGGAGGCGATGGCCGCGCCGATATCGGCAGTGCGATAGATGACATCGGCCAGGGCTTCGACCTGGCGCGGGCTGTAGTCCGTCTCGTGGGCGATGGTGATCGCTGCAGACTGGGAGATGACGACATGCGTTTCGATTTCCGGCGTCTGTTTGAGGATTTCGAGCAGGCGAATGCCGTAAATCTGGCCGGAAGCGCCGCGATAAGGGCGATAGATAAGGCGTTTGGTCATGGTGATAGAATTTATCCGTGTTTTCTGCGTTTGTTCGCGTCCGCTATCTGGCGATTTGAGATAAAGTTTCGTCTAAAGGTTGGTTGCTCAGGCCTCACCGACGTGCAGGGCGATGGTTCCCGCCATCAGGGTGCGATAGCTGATGTTGCTGATCCCGACCGACTCCATGATCGCTTTGAGTTCGGGGGGGCGGGGAAAGGCTACGGTTGAGGCGGGTAGATAATCGTAAGCGCTTTTGTTGCTGCTGAACGATGCCATGATGCGCGGCACGAATTTGTGGAAGTAAAGATGGAAAATATCGCGCCAAACCGGGGTGGCGGGGCGGGTGATCTCCAGGCAGACAACCCGGCCACCCGCTTTGACCACGCGCTTCTGCTCGGCGAAGGTGGCGGCGATGTCGGTGACATTGCGCATCAGGAAGCCGGAACAGGCGGCGTCGAAGGAGTTGTCCGGGAAGGGAAGGCGCATGGCGTCCGCTTCGATGAATGGGATGCGTTTTTGACTATCCTTGGTCTGTCCGATAACCATCATCTCGTGGGTGAAGTCGCTGCCGAACACCGTGAGATCGGGATGCTGTTTGAGCGCCTCCAGGGCGATGTCGGCGGTGCCGGTGGCGACGTCGAGCAGGCGGCCATTGGGCGGCAGGTTGCAGGCTTCGATCACCATCCGCCGCCAACGCTGATCCTGCCCGACGGTCATCAGGCGGTTCATCAGGTCGTAACGGCGGGCTGTTTCCGAAAACATCTCCCGCACGTAGGTCGGTTTTTCATCCAGGGTCGGGAGCGGTGAAGCAGGCGTGGTCATGGGTCTATTGTACAGGCAAAATTGAAAAAATGCGGCATTGTGGTTAGAGTATCATCAATTGAGTTGCGTCCATTCCCCACTTTCCTGCGTCTATCTATTTGAAGGCCACGTGTCAGTTCAGGTGCGAGGCACTTCCGAGCAAGCGGAGCTTGCCTGCGTCGCACCTAAGAAATTCAATCCATCTTCGTAACCCCAGGAGTTTTTATGGCTACATCAACCCCCATAGATATCAAAGAGAAAGTTCGAGAACGTTATGGCGCTGTTGCGCGCGAGAATACAAGCTGTTGTGGTGATACCACAGCAAGCACGCAGGGATCCAGTTGTTGCGGCGACCCGGTCGCTGATACCACAATCGATATCAAACTGATTGACTACGGCATGCTGAATGTCGAGGTCGTTGCTGAGGCTGATCTCGGCCTGGGCTGCGGCATTCCCACCCTTTCGGCTGACATCCAACCGGGCGAGATGGTGCTCGACCTGGGCAGTGGCGCCGGTATCGATGTCTTTCTGGCAGCTAAGGCAGTCGGCCCGGAAGGTTATGTTATCGGTGTGGATATGACGCCCGACATGATCGCCCGCGCCCAGCAAAACGCTCAAAGGAGCGGATACAAGAACGTGGATTTCCGTCTGGGCGAACTGGAGGACATGCCGGTGGACGATGATTCCATCGACGTGATCCTCTCCAATTGCGTGATCAATCTGGTCCCGGATAAAGCCAGGGTTTTTGCCGAAATCCATCGGGTGCTGAAACCGGGCGGGCGTTTCTCCATTTCCGACATTGTCACCTTCGGTGACGTGCCCGATGAGATCCGGGAGGACATGGTTTTGTGGACGGGCTGCATCGCCGGCGCTGTTGATCAAGGCGATTATCTGGGATTGATCATGGCGGCGGGGCTCAGGAATGTGCGCATCGAAAAAGAACAGCGCTACGATTCCACCTGGATCCCCGACAAGTATCGCCGTGCGCTGGGCGACCACGTGAATAAAATGACCGGCGAATATGGCATCGCCAGCGTGACAGTGGTAGGGGAGAAATAACGGAGGACTAAAAATTCAGTTGACAACAGAATAACTCAATTGGCGATAGGGCAAAATAGCAAGTTAATTTGTTCGAAGTCCTATGCTATAATCCAAACATGGAGGTCATTCTCACGCATGAGCACGCGGATTTCGATGCTCTGGCCAGCCTGCTAGCTGCTAGCAAGCTCTTCCCGGAAGCAATCCCTGTGCTGCCGCGCAATCTGAATCGCAACCTGCGCGATTTCCTGGTGCTGTACCGAAGCAGTCTGCCTTTCCGACGCGTCGATGAACTGCCGCGCCGCATCGTGGAGCAAGCGATTTATGTGGACACGCAAAGCGCTCAGGCCATCCGGGGCATGAACCAGAAAACCCCGGTGCGGATCATCGATCACCATACCCGTGAGCACGATTTATCCGAGAATTACCACTACTGGGGTGAGCCGGTTGGGGCCACCACCACACTGCTGTTGGAACAGATCATCAGCCGGGGAATCACCATCACTCCGATCGAGGCGACACTGTTTCTCCTGGGTATTTACGAAGACACAGGCAGTCTTTCCTACACCAGCACCACGCCGCGCGATATGCGTTGCGCCGCCTGGGTGCTGGAACGTGGCGCTAATCTCGAAGTCGTCAACAGCTTCCTCCACCATCCACTTTCTCCCGGCCAGCAGCGGTTGCTCAAACAGCTCAATGACAATGCCGAAACCCTGGACATCGCCGGAAACACCATCGTCATCGCCCAGGCGTCGGTGGATGAACGGGTGGACGAGATCAGCACCCTGGCGCATAAACTGCGCGACCTATTCGATCCGGACGGGTTGTTCCTGATCGTCGACCTGCAGGATCGTATCCAGCTTGTGGCGCG
This sequence comes from uncultured Chloroflexia bacterium, assembly GCA_963700615.1. Classification (GTDB taxonomy): domain Bacteria; phylum Chloroflexota; class Anaerolineae; order J102; family J102; genus DUEF01. Next base: position 98,167 of record CAVOYG010000015.1, read on the forward strand.
ATCCACCACGAACCATATCCATGTTGGCGAGATCGCCGAACTATTGGGCGGAGGCGGCCACGCCAGGGCGGCAGCGGCGCTTATTCGCGGTAGCAACCTGGCCGAGGTGCATACAAAACTCGTCGATTTATTGATGCAGCATGTGCACCCTCCCATCATCGTCGGACAAATCATGTCCTGGGGGCTCAACGCCCTATCGCCTGAGCTTAGCGTCGCTGAGGCCGCGCAGCGCATGCGCCGCCTGGGCCACGAAGGCTTTCCTGTTGTCGATGAAAAAGGCAACCTGCAAGGACTGATCACGCGCCGCTTCATCGACCGCGCCATGCACCACGGCATGAACAAAGACCCGATCCAGCGCATCATGCGCGCCGGGCAGATTACTGTCAATGTGAATGATTCGGTGCAAACCTTGCAGCAGAAGATGATGGAAAGCGGTTGGGGGCAGATCCCGGTGGTGGATGCACAGGACGAAATGGTGGGGATAGTCACGCGCACTGACTTGCTCAAACTATGGGCGACGCCCGAAGATGAACTTTCACCGCCATCCTTGTCGTTGAAGATGGAGGCGGCGCTGCCGGGCGGTCTGTTGCGATTATTGCACCAGGCGGGTTTAGCGGCATCAGAACTTGATTATCCCCTTTATACGGTGGGTGGGTTTGCACGAGACCTGTTGTTGGGTCGTCCGAACTTCGATGTCGATTTGGTGGTCGAGGGTGACGCCTCGAAACTGGCTTTGAAGCTCGCGAAAAGTCAGGGGGGCGCGTGCGCCGTCACAAACGCTTTGGCACAGCCAAATGGATCCGGGATGAACATGCCTTTGCGGCCGGGAAAGCGTTGCCGGACGATACGCCAGCCAGTCTGGACTTCGCCAGTGCCCGCACTGAGTTCTACGAACAGGCCACTGCCCTGCCAGTTGTGGAGCGCTCAAGCATCAAGCTGGACCTGCACCGCCGCGATTTCACCATCAACACACTGGCCATCCGCCTGGATGGCTCGCATTGGGGCAAGTTGCTCGACTTCTACGGCGGCCAGCGCGATCTTGAGGCTGGCATCATCCGTGTCCTGCATTCCCTCAGCTTTATCGAAGACCCCACGCGCATCCTCAGAGCAGTGCGCTTTGAACAGCGCTTCCAATTCCAGATTGAGGCGCGCACTGCCGAATTGATTCATGGGGCCGTCGATCTGCTTCCGCGCGTGAGCGGCGCTCGCATCCGCCATGAACTGAATCTGATCCTGCTGGAACGCAAGCCGGAAGACGCTCTGCGCCGTTTGCAGGAACTCGACGTGTTGTCTCATATCGATGAAGGACTCTGCTGGGATCAAGATAATTTGGCGAAATTCAGGGCGTTACGCACAGCCATGCAACTAGAGAATGTGCGCCCCGAACCCATCGAACGCTTGTATCTCGCTCTGTGGTTGTATCGTCTGAGCCCAGACGTCCACGACCGCCTGATCGTAAATCTCCGGCTTAACGCCCGCACGCGTTCGCTCATCAAACAAGGTGAACGACTGCAAGCGCTCACCGCCGAACTGACCGCGCCCGAACTACCCAACTCGCGCTTGGACCAACTTCTGGACAAGTTCAGCGATGGCGTCCTGCTCGTAGCCCGCGTCGACGCCGCCGACTGGCTGTTGCGCAACCGCATCCTGGCTTATCAGACGCAATTGCGCCAGCAGGAAATTCAGCTCACCGGTGAACAACTCAAAGCATGGGGTGTGCGGCCAGGCCCCATCTACCGCGACGTCTTTCAGACCGTGCGCGCCGCTTATTTGGATGGACAGATCAGCACCGTCGAAGAGGAAACAGCGCTCGCACGCACTCTGATTGGCAATAACACCTGACGTTTGTTCTGTCAGCCCACCCTTTTCCGTCACCCACCATCTTCTCTCTGGAGCGTGTCATCATGAGTACAAAACTAAAGGAGATCGTTCAGCTCATTGGGCGCGGGTTGTTTTTAGAGCCCAACGCCTATGACGAAGCCGCTGACAGCGATAACGCCTTTGTCGATGGCCTGTTTCTGGTTGTCGTCATTGGCCTCGTCATCGCTGTTGCCGGAGCCATTGGTCAGGCCATTGGTTGGGCCATGACGCCAGACCTGGGCGCAATCAAACAGATTGTCTACGAAGGCCTGCTGCAACTGCCCGTGTTCGAAATGATGCGTGAAAACGCGGTCGCCTTTGAACAATTCACGCAGAATTACGATCTTGGCTGGCAGATCGCCCAATTTATGAATCCGAGCTTTGGCGGCATATTCGCCGGTCTCATTCTGGGTCCGCTGGGGCTTATCATCGCCTGGTTGTGGTTCGCCCTTGTCGCTCAGGGCGTGGCCAAACTTCTGGGCGGCAATGGCAGCCTGCAGGAGACTTTGGGCGCCACCGCTCTGGCGGTCGCCCCGGCGTTGCTCAATGTCTTCGGCATCATACCGACGATCACCATTGCCGCGGTAGGCATCTGGACCCTGCTGGCCCGCTATGTCGCTGTGCGACGCGTGCATGAAAATCTGACATGGGGGCGCTCTCTGGTAGCGGTACTATCGCCCATGATCCTATCCTGGCTCTTGCTCATCCTATTGGGCGGCTTGTTTGCCGTTACGATGGGCGCTTTCATTGGAGGTCTCGCATCATGACGACGCAACCAACATCTTCCTGGATATCTCTTGGGAAAGACGCACTAACGCTCAAGCCTGAGCCCTTCCAGCGTCTTGCGGCCCCGCCTGCTTCCTTGCGCACTGCCGTTGCCATTGTGGTCGTCGTCGGCCTGATCATCGGAGCTGTTCACGCACTGGTCGGCATCCCCGGCCTTGTGAGCCACACACCCTTCAATGCGGATGAGTTTATCGGGCAAATCGAACAGGGTCTGTCCATGAGCCAGTCGTTCGGAGGCGCACAAACGCCCGACGAACAAGAAGCGATGGCCATGATCATCGACAGCATCAAGTCGTTTGTCCCCACCATCCAGAAACTGGAGCAAGTAAACGCACCGCTACCAAGTTTCTTGGTCCGCTTGTTGGAATGGTTAGGGACATGGCTATCCATGCCCTTCGCCCTGCTGGGTAGCTGGCTCTTTATTTCCGTGTGGATCATGCTGTTCGCCCGGATGCTTGGCGGCCAGGGCAATCTGCTGCCCTATCTCTCCGCCTCTGCTCTCTCCACCATCCCGCATCTGCTCCACGCCTTTGATTTCATTCCCTGCGCGGGTGTTGTCATCTGGCTAGTGGCCGGAATTTGGGGCCTGGTCATCCAGGTGAAAGCGGTTGAGGTCACGCACGGACTGAGCCAGGGCAAATCGATCCTGGCGGTTGCGCTACCCTATCTGCTGCTTCTGTTGCTGGCGGGAATTGGCTCCGTCCTCTTCATCCTGATGTTGATCTTGGCGAATTCCTGATCTGGAGATCGGCTTGTCGGCAACTGCGCTGGCAGCCATTTGACCGAGCTGGATGTTGGTTTTCTGGTCTCGGAGGCAAAACATAAAGCGTGATGCGTGAGAGGCGGCAAAATTCCACGCATCACGTTTCACGTCTGTTCGCGGGGTTTTGTGCACATTTTAGCGCAGCATTGCATTGCTAACGATAGGATTTGGAAAATCTTTCGTTTTCGTTCATAATACTATCGAGCATTATTGGTTGTTGCATCACCTTGTGAGGGTGATGTAATCGGTGGAACAAGTCACACAAGCAGGCGTACGTGGACACGTGGGCCAGTGTGCGCGTACGATTCGCATGTTTCCCCCCCGAAGCGCGGTGCGATTGCTCAGCAAAATCTATTACTTTATCTGTGCACCGCGCTAAAGTGAATGAACGTGAACGTGATCCAGTCTACGACGTGGACAAACCGCAGTTCGCTGCTTGAGGATGTCACATTTATGGTGATGCACCTGCAGTGGCATCCGCCTGCACGCGAAGAGGATGAACCTCGTTTTCTCTTATGGGGTGAGACGGCTGATGCTGAGCCCCCAAAGCGACAACGGGGGCGTATCGCCGCGAAACCTCGCCCCAAACCACATCCCTTTGCCGTCGATTCGCAACGTACTTTGCGCGGATTGCTGCAACAATTCGATCCAACGTTGATTTCGCAGGGTTCCGAAACCCTTACCCTGCTTCTGCCGACGACCCGGACAGGGCCTTTGCCCAGCACAGCGCTTATCCATCCCTGGGATATTGACCTGTCTTCACCCAGGTTGGCGCCCTGGCAAATAGAGGCGCTCCGCCTGCCGCTTTCCAGCGCGGTGGCGCTACTCAATAAAATCGATTCCTGCGAATGCCCGGAGCGGGTTGCGCTCGGATCCGATGTGAGCTACTGGCGTCAAGCCTTTAACCTGGTGTTGGAAGCGCTGACTCAGCAACTTTATGTGCCAGCCGTCACCACTTTGGGCTCCCGGTCGGACACCTATGCGGCCACATGGCGTTTGGTGTTCGACACAAAACCCTTCAGAGATTCTCTGTTTGCGACCGCGGGGGCTATGCCCCCACTCTGCCGGAGCGAGTTGCGAGAGGATGAGCAAGAGCCATCAGCTCTGAACTTGCTGAAGTCATTCCTCCAGTACACCGGAGACCGACTGATCCGCACTTGGGGAGACGAAGCGCCCCACCGCATCGGCTATCTTCATAACCACAACGCCACAACGGCCTGGCTCAAATCCTTGGTGATGGAGCCAGCCATCATACCTGGGGCCAGCAGCCAGACCCGGAATTTCGCCAACTCGGTGCAGGTATGGCAGCAAAATCTGGCGCCTGCGGGTAACACCAACTACGCCATCGCCCTTCGTCTGATTCCGCCGGCGCACAGCAGCGACAACGGTCATTTACATGTCCCGGAAAGAGGCTGGCGTCTGGAATACATGCTCCAGGCAAGGGATGATCCCGATCTGCTTGTATCCGCGCAACAAGTATGGCAGTCCCAGGATGGCGCTTTGGTTTATCGGCAACGACGCTTCAGCCATCCGCAGGAGAAGTTGTTGAAGGCGCTGGGACAGGCGGTTCATGTGTTTCACCCCATCGAACGCAGTCTTCTTGACCCCACCCCCTCCGGTGTCGAGTTGGCGACGACCGAAGTCTACCAATTCCTGCGCGAAGCGGCTCCACTTTTGGAACAGAGCGGCTTTGCACTGATTTTACCCACCTGGTGGGAAGAGGCAGGCGCTCGCCTGGCTTTGAGACTGTTCCTCACCCCCCTTGCGTCAGAACCGCCCAACATCGTCCTGGACCCTGAAAGTGGAGACAAACCCATCGCCTTTCGCTGGGAGCTGGTGCTGGGAGAGACAACTTTGACCCGAGAGACATTTGCCGATCTCGTCGCCCTGCGTTCGCCGTTGGTGCAAAAGGGGAATCGCTGGTTGCGTTTAGATTCAGAGCAAATCGAAGCGGCAGAGCGTTTTCTGAAACGCCAGAGTTTTGAAGGTCGCATCGATCTCCAAAAAGCGTTACGCTCCGCGTTGGGCCTCGACAAACACGTAGACATCGCCGGATTGCCGGTTTACAAAGTGATCGCTGAAGGCTGGCTGCCAGAATTGATCGAACGCCTGGGTGAAGGCGATGATAGCTTGCGCAATGCCAATCAACCTCCCGAACTAAACGGCGAACTGCGCCCGTATCAGCGTTTCGGCTATGCCTGGCTGCGTACTCACCGCCAACTTGGGCTTGGGGCCTGCCTGGCTGACGACATGGGGCTGGGTAAAACAATCCAAACCATCGCCCTGCTGCTCGAAGAGTATGCGGAGACCGCCCATCATCTCTCGCCATCACTGCTGGTTTGTCCGACCTCGCTGCTGGGCAACTGGCGACGTGAATTCGAGCGTTTCGCCCCTGATTTGCAGGTATTCACCCATTACGGGGCTGATCGAGCCGGTAAGGAATCCTTCGACGCCACCATCTCACAGTATGATGTCATCCTCACCAGCTACACCCTGGCGCGCCGGGATGCCGAGCTGTTCCAGGCTTTTCCGTGGCACGGACTGATCCTGGACGAAGCGCAGAAGATCAAAAACCCCAGCGCTCTGACCACGCAGGCCATCTACACCATTCCTTCCGAATTCCGCATCGCCCTGACCGGCACGCCCGTCGAGAATCGCTTATCCGAACTCTGGTCGATCTTCAACTTCCTGAATCGCGGCTATCTGGGCGGATTATCCAGTTTCCGCAAAAATTTCGCCTTGCCCATCGAGCGCTACCACGAACCGGTGGCTATGGACCGGCTGCAACGGATGGCCCGACCGTTTATCCTGCGCCGTCTCAAGAGCGACCCGACCGTTATCAAAGACCTGCCAGAACGCCTGGATATGAAGGTTTACTGCACGCTGATAAATGAGCAGGCAGCACTCTACCAAACCGTGGTGGATGAAGGATTGCCACGCATCGCCGACAGCCGCGGGCGTTCGCGCCGCGTCCATGTCTTCAATTTACTCACACGTCTGAAACAGATCCTCAATCATCCCGATCTCCTTAGCAAACAAGTGGACTTCGATAAGTCGACTATCGAGGCCTTTGCAAAACGCAGCGGCAAGCTCGATCGTCTATCCGCCATGCTGGAAGAGGTCCTGGATATCGAAGAGAGATCACTGATCTTCACGCAATTTGCCGAAACCGGAAAAATGCTCAGCGCCTACATCCAGGAGCGATTTGATCGCCCGGTGTTTTACATGCACGGCGGGGTCCCCACCAAGAAACGACAACAAATGGTGACTCGCTTCCAGGAAGACCCCCACGCGCCTCATATTTTCATCCTGACCCTGGGAACAGGTGGATTGGGACTTAACCTGACGGCAGCCAATCATGTTTTCCACTACGATCGGTGGTGGAATCCTGCGGTCGAGGACCAGGCCAGCGACCGGACTTACCGCATTGGCCAGACACGCAACGTGCAAATTCATAAATTAATCACGGCCGGCACTGTCGAAGAAGCCATCGACGAAATGATAGAAAAGAAACGGGGCCTGGCCGAGGCCATTGTCGGCGCTGATGAGCGCTGGATAACGACTCTATCCGATGACGAGTTGGCTGATCTCGTACAACTACGCAAGGACAGGTTCTAGTACGTGACACAAGAAACCGCCATTAGCTGGTCGGACGCCTGGCTTGAGGCGATAGAAAGTTTGTCGCACCCAGGACGCATGCGCCGCGGTCGCCGGTTTGCAGCACGCGACAAAATACGCCGTTTGCAGATCGAACCGGGCGAGGTGAATGCCATCGTCAAGGATGGCGACGATTCGTACAAAGTCAACATCCTCGTCACGCCTCTGGATGACGCGTCCTGGGACAAGATCATCGACAAACTCGCCAGCCAGGCCCTCTACAGCGCCAAATTACTCTCCGGTGACATCCCTCCCGAAGTCATTGCGGTCTTTGAGGAGATCGACACGCCACTTTTCCCCCAGGATTTGGAGTCGCATTGTTCGTGCCCCGACTGGGAAACCCCCTGCAAACACGTTGCCGGCGTCTATTACCAACTGGCCGAGGTCTTCGAAGCGGACCCCTTCCAACTTTTTTACCTGCGCGGACGAGGAAAAGAAGATTTCCTTGCGGCCCTTCGCCAGCAACGCCAGACGTCGCAGGAGGATGTTTCATCCGATGAAGATGCATTCGAGTCGCCACCGCTCGCCGAAACCCTTGACGCCTATTGGGATATCGGCCCCGGACTGGATGACATTCGATTTCATATCGCCCGACCTGCCACCTCTCTCCCCCACCTCAAACGACTTGGCCCGCCATCCTTCACCAATCTCGACCTTGTCGCCATCCTCTCGCCCATCTACGATACTGTGACTGAAACCGCGCTTGACTGGGCCTACCAAGAATCTGGACAAAGCTCATGACTGAGACTGCCATAAAAGCCATCCAGGAACAACTCTTCCGTCAATTCACCCGCTTCGAGATCGGAGCGCTGCGTTCGCTATTGGAGATTGTGGGGCATCCCAATCCCAGCGCGCTCAGACGAGATGAAGCGATCTTCTATCTGATTGATCATTTGAGCAACAAGGCTGCACTGCGCAAGTTGTGGCCCAGGCTTGATCCGGTCATCCAACAGGCCCTGAGCCTGACCGTTCACGCCACCGGCGGCGTCTACCAACCCGAGACCATCCAGTTGCGCTATGGGAAAGCGCCGCCTGAGCCGCAGCGCTACTGGAGCGGTTACATCCCCACAGCGCTCGATCTTTTCCTCGACGAAGACAAGGTCATCCTCACTGAATTGCTCCCCCTGCTGCGGGTGGTCGCCCCAAAACCTGAACCCTGGAAGATCCCCAGCCAGCCGGAGCCGCCCGCGCGTTACGAATCTATCGGCTTTGAGCGCACGCCCGATCCCGGCATCGGCCTGCAGAATCTCTCGACTGTCCTGGCGCTTATCGGACAGGAGCGCATCCTCGTCAACGATCGCATGGTACCGACGTTCGACAGCATTCACCTGGTGCTGGACCGTCTGGTTGATGGGGATTTCTATACGCTGGGATCAGGCCAGGACCTCAGTGAAACCATCCGACCGGTGGGTTTAGTGCGCTTCATCCTGGGCAGCGATATGGCTGAACTGGGAAACCGCAGCGGCTACAACACCACGCTGCAACTCAAACCCCTGGGTTGGGAGTGGTTGGCGCGTCCCAGCGCCGACCTGTTGCTTGATGCCATCGAGACCTGGATGCATCGCGATCTGTACGACGAACTGGATCGACTGACAAATCTGCGCGACGCTCAGAAACATTCTGAAACCCGCACCCTTCCCGCAACCCGGCGAGACCGCATTCTCGAAGCGCTGTCGTGGTGTCCGCAGAACACCTGGCTCAGCATCGATGATTTCTTCCAGGCGATCAAGCTGTGGCAATTCGATTTTGAGGTGGCGACAGATGCAGCGCTGGATGCCATCGATGACAGCACCGGACGCAAACTCAACATCAGCGAACTCAAGGACCCCTGGCGCGCCGTGCAGGGCGCTTACACGCTGGTGATCCTGATGGAGATATCTGGGCAGCATCGGCGCACTGGAACTTGCCTACACCGAACCCCAACACGCCATGCCTTTCCTGGAAACCCCGACCGAAAGCTGGCAGCGCCCGATCCAGCCGTACAGTCGCTACGATGGCCTCACCTATTTCCGTGTGAACGATCTCGGCGCTTATCTCTTTGGCCACACCAATCGCTATTCAGTCCCCGCCGTCTGTTCTGAATCCATCTTCCATGTTGGCGAGGATCTTGCATTTCACAACGCACGTTCGCCGCTCCGCCCTTATCAAAAGGAGATCCTTCCTCTGCTGGGTGAACCGGGCAAGCGGAATCGCTACTATCTCGATAAGGCATTTTGGCTGCGCGCTCAGCAGAACGAAGGCACACTCAACGAACGCCGTGAATTGCTGCAATCTCGCCATGACGGCCCCCTGGCCGAGGTTGTTGAAGATTGGCTCGACCAATGTCTGGCGGACAGCACCGCCCTGCGCCGTGGACGCACGATGATCACGATCCAGGCGCGCAGCCAAGAAGTGCGTAATGCCATCCTGGAGGACCCCGAACTGCGTCGCTACGCCCGCCTGCTCGATGAACGCACCCTCATCATCCCCAGTTCCCGCGAACACGCCTTTACGCGCAAAGTCCTGGAGCTTGGCTACGGCATGGTCGGCGGCAGCGCGAACAGCAAGTAATGCAGGTTCAAGAGGATTTCGTGTGGTACACACATTTAGCGTGAAACGTGAAAAACCACTCAGCAAGGCGACATCACGTTTCACGTCTTTACGTTTCACGACGAAGAACCACACCAAATTCCAAACAGCCATAACGTATCCATTTTCGACGCACTCAAAGGATTTTGATCATGAACATAAAAGTGTCCTGCCCCTACTGCCACAATCGCTGGTTCCTGGACGACGAAGCTATTGCTTTCGCTATCGAAAACAGCCCGCCAAAAGGACGCAGCATCGGCGTGGAATGCCCAGAGCTGCCGCAAATTGGTCAAGGTGGCCCGCCCCAAGAACCCACCCGCCCCACCTTCCCCGGAAGAACAGGAAGATGCGGAAGAATAAGACGAAAACACCCCCGGCCAGCAAATGACCGGGGGTGTTTTTTTTGATGCGCGTTGCGTAGGGGCGACTGACCTAGGACGCAGGTTACCCGCCCCTACCCGTTGTTACAGATCAAACGCCTGCCCCCGTTCGGGAACGCTTACCTCGCGGCCTTCAGCATCGAGGTCGTAGGCCAGGGCGGCAGCCGCTTCCCATTCGCCATGCACCAGGAAGATGTGCTGCAAGCGGTCTTTGTCGAAGTGCTCCACCCAGTTTTTTAACTCGTGGCGGTCGGCGTGGGCGCTGTAGCCCTCGATGCGCTCCACGTTGGCCCGCACGCGATATTCCTCTCCAAAAATCTTCACGTATTCGTCCCCGTCCAGGATGCGTCGCCCCAGCGTGTTCTCCGCCTGGTAGCCGACGAACAGGACTGTTGTGCTGGGGTCGCCGATGTTGTTCTTGAGGTGGTGGAGGATGCGCCCGCCTTCGCACATGCCCGAAGCGGAGATGATAACCGCCGATTCTTTGAGGAAATTTAGGTCTTTGGAATCCTGCACCTTACGGATGTAGGTCAACTGATCGAAACCGAAAGGGCTGCGGGAATGCTTGTCCGCAGCCATGAACTTACGCACTTCATCATTGTAGGCGTCTGGATGCAGACGAAAGATCTCGGTCACATTCACCGCCAGGGGTGAATCGACGAAAATGGGTAGTTCGGGGATTTTGCGTTCATCGCTGAGGCGGTGCAGGGCATAAACCAGTTCCTGCGTGCGGCCCACGGCAAAGGAAGGAACCAGGACTTTTCCTCCCCCGCGGTAGCTCTCGGTGATCACCTGTCGCAACTTGCTTGTTGCTTCGCCCAACGATTCATGTTCTCTGTCACCGTACGTGCTTTCCATGATAAGGAAATCGGCGCTGTCGATGAACTCGTGATTGCGCAGGATGGCTACGCCATTCCGCCCCAAATCCCCTGAAAAGACCAGTCGGCGTGCTTTCCCACCCTCTTCGATATCAAGGACAACGATGGCGCTGCCCAGGATGTGACCCGCGTCGAAATACGTTAGCTTGACACCGGGGGCGATGGGCAGGGAGCGCCAGTAAGGAATACTGACAAAATAGCTCAGGGCGGTTGTGGCATCTTCCTCGGTGTACAGCGGCTCCAATGGCGGCTCACCCTTTCGCGCCCGCTTCTTGTTGACGTATTCGATATCCTGTTCGTTAATGCGGGCGGAATCGGGCAGCATCGCCGCGCTGAGATCACGCGTCGCCGGTGTGGAGAAGATGTTGCCGTTAAAGCCCTGCCGCACCAGGTTGGGGATGTTCCCGGCATGATCGATGTGGGCATGGGAAAGCACCAGCACATCGATTTCCTTGGGGTCGAAGGGGAAATTGAGATTGCGTTCGTAACTCAGCGAGCGCTTCCCCTGATAAAGGCCACAATCGAGCAGAATCTTGGTGTCATTGACTTCGAGCAGGTGCATGGAGCCGGTCACGGTGCGGGCAGCGCCCCAGAATTGCAGTTTCATGATGATTGTCCTTTTGCGGGGGGTAGGGGCGCATCCTTGCGGTCGCCCTGGATGCGGGCAATCCTCGCGGTCGCCCGGTTGAGTGGGCGAGGGCGAGCCTCGCCCCTACTGCGATCACGCCATTGCTTTCAGAATACCGGGACCGTAGGCGTCAAACTTCCAGTCCCCCAGCAGATCGGTGGCTTGCAGGGCAGCCAGGTCGTCGGGATTTGCCCGGGCCAGGGCCATGAGCACATGATTGGTCAGGATGACATCCGCTTCCACACCGCGCTCGTCGGCAACGCGCGTGCGCCAGGCCCGCAAACGCTCAAACCTTGCCTGTTCGTCATCGCTGGGCCGGTTATTGTTGTAGGTGCGGACCGGGGGAGCCGGTGCGAGTTCGTCCTGGCTTTCGCGTATAACCTTCAGCAATTGCCTGACAATGTGATTGGGAAGTCGTTTGGGCACAGAAGGTATTTGCAGCACTGCTATTGGTTGTGGTGGGCTGTTCCAGCGCCAGAGCCATCAGCGTTTCGTTACGCAACACCCGAAACGGCGGGATGTCTCGACGTTGCGCCTGCTTCTCGCGCCAGTCAAACAGCGCCTGGAACACGGCCTGCTGCTGGGGTTCCAGGTCACGGACGCCGGTAATGCGCCAGATGGTGGGCGGATCTTTTTCCTCCCAGCGGATGTCGACCAGACCGCTAAATACCTCCTGCGCTTCCTGCCAGCGTCCCCTGGCTTGCAAAGCATCCTGCAGTTGATCTCGCAGGGGCAGGAGGTAGTGCGTATCCAAGCGTGCGTACTGCAACTGCTCTTCGGTTAGAGGTCTCTTTCCCCAATCGGCACGTTGCATCTTTTTGTTGAGCGCCACCCCAAAATGCTCTTTGAGAATAGATGCCAGACCCGGTTTGCTCCATCCCAGAATGCGCGCAGCCCAAAGGGTGTCAAACACCTGGCCGAACAGGAAGTCGAAATCCCGGTGCAGGAGCAGCAGGTCGTTCTCGGCTGCGTGCATCGTCACTTCGATTTCCGGCTCGGTAATCAATTCCCGCAACGGATGCAGGTCTTTAATGAGCGCCAGCGAATCCAATAAATAGTCGGCGCTGTCGGTCGAAATTTGAATCAGACAGACACGGTAGTAGTAGGCGTAGAGACTGTTCGATTCAGTGTCAAGGGCAAAGCGGTCTCGCCTGCCGCAAATCGTCGACCATCTGCGCCAGTTGGCGGGGCGTTGTAAACCTGGTGGGGAGGAGGCAGTTTCGGTAGAGTCATAGCCAATGGCGGTGTCGAAAGTAGGCCAGCATGAGCGTGCTGACCAATATCATGAAAAGCGTCACGTAGAGAAAGCTGAAAGGAGAAGCGCCCAGCGGCAGAGCCACATTCATGCCGTAAATGCCGGCGATGAGCGTCAGTGGCAGCATAAACACAGAGATGACGGTGAGGATGCGGATGATCTCGTTGGTGCGATAAGACATGACGGAGTCCGCAGTGGCGCTCAGTCCTTCGATCACCTCACGATAATCTTCGATAATATCACTGGCGCGGGCATAAGCGTCGGCGATATCGCCAAAGTAGACATCCAGGTCTTCCTGAATGTAGGGGCGTTCCTTTCGTTCCAGGTTCTGGATAATCGTCAATTGGGGCCGGATGACGCGGCGCAGGGCGATAATATCGCGGCGCACCAGGGAGATCTGCTGAAGGATAAGCGGCATATCGCTGGTGAACATATTTTCTTCGATATCGGTGATCTTGGCGCCGACTTTGTCCAGCATAGGGAAGATGTGATCAACGATGTCGTTAAGGATATTGTAGAATAACCGACCAGCGCCTCTTCCCATCCAACGTTGCCGTTCCTCTGCGTCTCCATTGCAGGCTGTCCAGATTTGCTGCAAGGATTTGAGAGAATCGTCGTGTACAGTGACAAAGAAATTGGGGCCAATAAAAAAGTCGGTTTCACTGGGGCGAGTGATTTGACGGTCTGCGTGGTAGTGGGGGAAATGCATGACAAGAAAGAGATATTCGTCGTATTCATCGATTTTGGGGCGTTCGATGTGGCTGCGACAATCTTCCAAATCCAGGGGATGGAACCCGAAGCGTTCTTGCAGGTAAGCCATATCCTCGGCATCTGGTTGTACACTGTTGACCCAAACCAGCCGTCCGTAAGTGAGGACGTCGATAGACATATGAAAAACTCCGGGTTGGAGGGGAAATGCTGCACTCAGCACCACTATTATGCCGTGATGCTGTCGGCTTGTCCATCCTGACGGTATCCGCTGATTAGAGCTTATAGACGCTTGCCCATTATTCGCGTCAACTTGATCCGGCAGTCACACAGGAACCGCAAAGTCTTGACAATGGTTGCAGCTACCGCTAGAATCCGTGTATCCTGGAACCCATTCGCTGGCATTCATGTCGAACACAAACAAATTGATTTATCGTGCGTTGGCAGCAGACCAATTCTTGTTGGCTGTGTCGTTGACCACAAGCAGAAAATAATCGATTTTCAGCCAAAAGCGCACTATGCTGTTGCTTTGCAACATTTTTATAGCGAGCCAAAACCTATCCTCAAAGAGGTTGTGTTCATTTGTGAGCACATGCCACCAAAAATGATCAAATGCTGGAATACTTTTTATGAGCAGATCGTTCGTCAAAGTGGACGAAATTTGGGTATCCGGGACATAAATCAAGGCGTATCTGTTTATTTTTCTGCACAAATCGCTGCACTCATCAATTAGCTGGCTAGGAGGCCATAACAATGATGAATCTACGAAATCTGTTTTCACCCGCGCGTTTGGCGATTGTCCTCGCGGCTGTAGCAGTCCTGGCGTTTGTCGGTGTAGCCCCGGCATTTGCCGCCGACATAGCAGCCGAATCAGCAAAACCGCCTATACCCCCAATGTGGTGGTTAGGACCCATTGGCTCAATTATTGCTTTGGCTTTCGCCTACTATTTCTATCGCTCCGTTATGTCAGAGAGTGAAGGCACGCCCGAAATGATTGAAATTGCGCAGGCCGTGCGAGAGGGGGCAGGCGCTTATCTGAGAGCCCAGTACAAAGTGGTGATTGCCGTCTTTATCGCCCTGTTCATTATCTTCCTGATTCTCGCCTATGGTTTTGGGGTGCAAAACAAGATCATTCCATTCGCTTTTCTCACAGGTGGTTTCTTCTCTGGCTTGTGTGGTTTCTTTGGCATGAAAGCTGCCACCAATGCCTCGGCTCGCACCACCAATGCGGCGCGTAAAAGCCTGGATGGCGGGCTGCGCATCGCGTTTCGCGCCGGCGCAGTGATGGGTCTGGTTGTCGTTGGTTTCGCCCTGCTCGACATTGCTGCCTGGTTTTTGATCCTGTACTTCCTGTTCCCGGTTAGTTTTTATGGCGACAGCGCCAGCATGTTGCCGCAGATCACGGTGATCATGCTCAGTTTTGGTATGGGCGCTTCAACACAGGCACTGTTCGCGCGTGTCGGTGGCGGCATCTACACCAAGGCTGCTGATGTCGGCGCTGACCTTGTTGGTAAGGTTGAGGCAGGCATCCCCGAAGATGATCCACGCAATCCCGCCACCATCGCTGACAATGTAGGCGACAATGTGGGTGATGTGGCCGGCATGGGTGCTGATCTTTACGAATCGTATGCCGGTTCGATTCTTGCCACGGCAGCGCTGGGCGTGGCCGCAGTTGGCGTCGCCGGTTCTTCATTTGTCGAAGGCTCCTCGTTGATGGAGATGCAGTTGCGTTACCTGTCTGCGCCGCTGGCTTTGGCAGGTGTGGGCGTTATCCTTTCGATTATCGGCATCTTCATGGTGCGCACCAAAGAAGGCGCGTCAATGGGACAATTGATGGGTGCGCTGAGCCTGGGCGTCAATGCCAGTTCGATTGGTATCGCCGTACTGTCTTTACCTATTCTCTATCTGATCGGTCTACCTAATTGGTGGCAGGTTTGGGTAGCCCTTGTTGCCGGCCTTGTTGTTGGCATTGTCATCGGAAAATCGACAGAGTATTACACCTCGTATGAATTCAAACCCACCAAGGGTATCGCTGACCAGGCCAAAACCGGTCCTGCAACGGTGATCATCGACGGTTTGGCCGTAGGTATGAACTCAACCATGATCCCGGTGATTTCCATCTGTATTGGTATTTTTATCGCCTTTTATGTTTCCGGCGGCGGTCCCAATACCTTGATGGGTCTGTACGGTGTCGGCATGGCCGCAGTTGGCATGTTATCCACGTTGGGCATCACCCTGGCCACTGACGCTTACGGTCCCATCGCTGACAACGCTGGCGGTAACGCCGAGATGGCCGGATTGCCCCCAGAGGTGCGAAAACGCACAGACCAACTCGATGCCCTGGGAAATACCACCGCAGCCACCGGTAAAGGTTTCGCCATTGGTTCGGCGGCGCTTACGGCTCTGGCTTTGCTTGCAGCATACATGGAAGAGATTCGATTCAGCCTCATCCATCTGCAAGGCGTTACTGAAGTGATGATTGGCAATCAGGCGGTGCAGGTTGCGACCATGAGTATCGATGATTTTATGACCTATTACGAAGTCACGTTGCTGAACCCTAACGTATTGATTGGCGTCTTCATCGGCGCTGTGACTGCTTTCTTCTTCTCGGCCCTGACGATGAAGGCAGTGGGCCGAGCTGCAGGTGGCATGGTGGAAGAAGTTCGTCGCCAGTTTAAGGAGTTCCCAGGCATCCTCAAGGGCACGGAAAAACCGGACTACGCTCGATGCGTCGAGATTAGCACGAAGTCAGCCCAGCGCGAGATGATCGCACCCGCCGTACTGGGCATTGCTGTACCAGTGGTAGTTGGTGTATTGCTGGGGCCAGCCGGCGTGCTTGGCCTCCTGGTGGGCGCTCTGACAACGGGTTTCTCGCTGGCAGTGATGATGGCCAACTCCGGTGGCGCCTGGGACAATGCCAAGAAGTATGTCGAGGATGGCGCTATGGGTGGCAAGAATTCGGAAGCGCACAAAGCCACCGTCGTTGGCGACACCGTTGGCGATCCCTTCAAAGACACATCCGGCCCCTCGCTGAACATCCTCATCAAACTGATGTCGATGGTCTCGGTAGTGTTCGCAGGTCTGGTCGCAGCGGCGGGCGTTGGCGGGCTGCTCGGAGGCCTGCTCTAGTAATCGCCTGATCGTTTGATCAGCTTTAGCTTTTCGTTTTCCAAACACCGTTCGGATTTGACCCCGAACGGTGTTTTTGATCAAGAATGGTGGTGACTGTCACCTCTTGCTCTAGAGCGCAATTTCTCTGATATCTTCGAGCAGTTTGGGATCATCGGATAGCAGGTGGTGATGTCTCGTTGCTGCGCAGCATCTTCAGGAATTCGATCTGGGCGGCGGTGGCTGGTTCTGCCGTGTTTTCCGCCATCCATATGGTGTGCGTCATGGTGACGCCGTCAATCGGAACGACATTGACCCTGCCAACCTGCAAACAGCGCGATGCAGACAAAAGTGGCACGAAGCCCACGCCGATGCCTTCTTCCACAGCCATGATGATTGCTTCGGCATTGCCCAGTGTCATCACCGTTTGCAACTCGCTTGAGGCGATGTCGTGCGGCGCCAGACCTCGCATCATCGCATGATACGTGCCAGAAGAATCTTCTCGCAAGATCATCTTTTCTTGCAGCAACTCTTCCGGGCGAATGGACGAACGCTGGGTCCAGGGATGGGAAGGTGGGGCGATGAGGACAATGGTGTCGTCACAGAATCGGCTGTAAGTAATGTCGCGCTGCTCGACAGGAGAGCTGGAAAAGCCAATATGAACGCCGCGGGAACGCAACAATTCCAGGATGCGGGTCCGCGATCCGACCCGAATCGTGGCTCGCACCGCCGTATGCTGCTGGCAAAAGCGTGCTAAAAGGCCGGGGAGGATGTACTTGCCCGATGATGTGGAGCAGCCGAGGATCAAATGGCCGGCGACCTCACCGCTGAGCGAGCGCATCGTTTCTTCGAGCCGGCGGCCCCGACGAATCAGATCCTGGGCCATGGGCAGCAAAAAGGCCCCTGCTTCACTCAGAAAGACCCTGCGTCCCTGCCGTTCAAATAACGAGACGCCGAGATCTCGTTCAAGCGCCTGAATACGCTGGGTGACAGCAGGTTGACTGAGATGAAGCTCTTGGGCTGCGGCAGAAAAGTTTTCTGTAAGAGCTGCTGCTACGAACACTTCCAAACCTTGCCAATCGAACATGAGCATGACTCCGATGTGTGTTTGAGTGACGAAGTGACTGTTATTTTGCCATCTTTGGTTAAATAATTGTTTTCAGTCGTAATTTGGTAGTGAAACCCAGCGGTTTCGAAAGAAGAAAAAGTGACAGTCACAGTATCTGAATAGCATATTGGGGACGCTTAATAAAGTCAATAATGAGATCGAATAAACAGAAATGATTTAGATCATATCGGAAGCATAACAATATCTTATAAACTTGTGATATATCGTACAGAAAGCGTGGAAACGAGGACACACGCCGACCCAAAATTTCCGTTCTTCATATGAGGAGAAGAAAACCCATGAAAAAACGAACCCTATTCACCCTCTTGTTGATCGCTATGGTAGCGGTCCTGCTCGCGAGTTGCGGTGGTGGCGCAGAACCTGCTGCCGAACAACTGCCCGCTCCGACCAACACACCGGTGCCGGCCACGAACACGCCGGTACCACCAACTGACACCCCGGTTCCGCCAACGAACACGCCGGTACCACCTACCGCCACGCCGGTTCCTCCCACGCCAACGCCCGAACCCGAACCTGAAGCCAATACGTTCGAGGAAGTGCGCATGGCAGCAGAGGCTTATCTTGGCTCAGGCAAAGCGCCAGTCATTGCTGCTGAGCGCCTTATTCGAGAATCTGAACGATGGCGATGAAGACAACGATCCCTTCATCATTTCCGTGCGTGCGCCCGACGCTTATGCTGCCGGCCACATTCCCGGGGCAGTCAACATCCCCTGGAAGAACATCGTTAAGCCCGAAAGCCTGGCCCAGATTCCAACCGACCAGCCGATTGTGGTGTACTGCTACACCGGCCACACCGGTCAGATTGCGACCACAGCCCTGAACTTACTGGGTTACGACGCTGTCAACCTCAAGTACGGCATGATGGGATGGAACACCGATCCCGATGTGCTGCTGACTGCACCTTACGATCCGGCCACAGGCGCTGATTATCCGGTGGAAACCGAGCCGAACGAAGCTACTGAGACCTACGATCCCCCAGTGCAGGCTGCTGAAGATGTACGTTCGGCCATCGATGCCTGGATCAATGGCGAAGATGTCACCCAGATTATTCCTTCTTCGGCCGTGTTCGAGAACCTGAATGACGGCGATGAGGACAACGATCCCTTCATTATTTCCGTGCGCAGCCCCGAAGACTACGCCAAAGGCCATGTTCCCGGCGCTATCAACATCCCCTGGAAGGCCATTGCTGATCCCGCCAATCTGGCGATGATTCCCGACGATCAACCGGTTGTTGTGTACTGCTACACCGGCCACACCGGACAGGTTGCGACGACCATCCTTGGTTCGCTTGGCTACGATGTTTCTAACATGAAGTTCGGGATGATGGGCTGGACCCTGGATGACGAGGTTCTGGCCACCGAGCGCTTCGATCCTGCCAACGTTTCAGGTTATCCTGTCGAAGCCGGTGAAATGGCTGCTGCCTCAACAGATGACACATTCGAGGCTGTGCGTGTAGCTGCCGAGACCTATCTTGATTCAGGTCAGAGCGCCCACGATTGCGGCAGAAGCCCTGTTCGAGAACCTGAACGACGGCGACGAGGAAAACGATCCCTTCATCATTTCCGTGCGTGCGCCCGACGCTTACGCAGCCGGCCATATTCCTGGCGCTGTCAATATTCCCTGGAAGACCATCGTTGAGCCCGAAAGCCTGGAAATGATCCCGACCGACCAACCGATTGTCGTGTACTGCTACACCGGTCATACCGGTCAGATTGCGACCACCGCTCTGAACCTGCTTGGCTACGACGCCATCAACCTCAAATACGGCATGATGGGCTGGAACGATGATCCCGACATCCTGATGACCGCGGCTTATGACGCCGATACGGCTCCTGATTACATGGTTGAGACCGAGCCAAATGAGGCTACCGAGACCTATGATCTGCCCGTGCAAGCTGCTGAAGACGTGCGTTCGGCCATCGACGCCTGGCTCAAGGGCGAAGATGTCACTCAGATTATTCCAGCTTCTGCTGTCTTCGAAAACCTGAACGATGGTGATGAGGACAATGATCCCTTCATTATTTCGGTGCGCGCTCCCGACGCTTACGCAGTCGGCCACGTGCCCGATGCCATCAACATCCCCTGGAAGACCATCGCCGATCCTGAAAGCCTGGCGCTGATTCCTAGCGATCAACCAGTCGCCGTCTATTGCTACACCGGCCACACCGGACAGGTTGCCACAACCATTCTGGGCGCTCTGGGCTACGACGTCTCCAACATGAAATTCGGGATGATGGGCTGGACCCTGGATGACGAGGTTCTTGGCACTGAACGCTTCGATCCTGCTGACGTGCCCGGATTATCCCACCGAAGCCGGTTCGTAAACACACCTGCTAACACATATTTCTTAACTGCCAGCCTCCTGTCGAAAACCGGTGGGGGGCTGGTCCTACGGTTGAGATCAATGATGGGTCGGGAAAGGATGGAAATCCTGATCCATCTGCAACCCAAGGAGCTTGCCTGTGAACAAGGCTCATAAAGAAAACAGTCTCATAAAAAGCCCCTGGTTGTGGACGCTGCTCGCCCTCGTCCTCATTGTCGCGTTTGCTGCATTCGTGAAACTGCCGGTATCAGCTGAGCCAGAAGTCGTGGCAGCTGAGCCAGCGCAGACAACCGAGATTGCAGAGGCGAAAGTATGTTGCACTCACAACCAGAGGCGGTCGCAGCATCGGTGGAGAATGCCGGACAGACCACTTCAGATGAAAATACCACCGTTGCCGATGCACCCTCTTCCGATAACTGTATCGCTTGCCATACCGACGAGGAGCAATTGCAAGCTGCTTGCCGAAGAACCCGAGGAAGTTCATTCAGAAGAAGCCGCAGGTGAGGGCTGAGCGGGCGAATTACCTCCGTTGGAGGTATGGGAAGAAGTACTCGTAGATAGCGAAAAATATCTGGAAGAAGATGTACACGCCCAGGTCGGTTGTATCGAGTGCCATGGTGGCAACGCCGGACACCGATGTAAAGGAAGAAGCGCACGAGGGCATTATCGCCAAAGTCAGCGCCAACCCGATGAAGGCCTGCGGCGGTTGCCACACCAGCTACGCGGAACAGTCGCAAGGCAGCATCCATCGCCTGTTGGATGGCTACCAGACTGTGCTCAAGCACCGTGGTGGCGATTTCACCGATCCAGACATTCACTACGGCGTACGGCAACCATTGCACCACCTGCCATGCTGATTGCGGTGACTGCCACATCAGCCGACCTTCCGGTCTGGGCGGTGGCTTGCTTGCCGGGCACAAAGTGAAGAAGGTCGCCTCCGTATGGCTGACATGCGGCGGCTGCCACAGCGCCCGCATCGCCGATGATTACCGCGGCAACCACGAAGGCATCCCCGGCGACGTGCACTGGGAAAAGCAGGGCATGGTCTGCACCAAGTGCCATACCGAAATGGATTACCATGCTGAAAGTCACGGCACTCGCTACGATGGATCTCCCTCAGCCCGCCTGTGAGGACTGCCACGAAGATATCCAACCCGGCGGTGAGATCGAGCAGCACGACCAGGATCACCTGGAAAAGATGGCCTGCCAGACCTGCCATTCTGCCGGCGCCTACAAGAGTTGCTTCGGCTGCCATACCGGCATCGACAGCAAGGACATCAAGTATCTACAGCACCGAACCGTCGCAGATGACTTTCAAGATCGGGCTGAATCCCGCTCAAGAGCGAAGATCGCCCGTGGGACTGGGTGATGCTCCGTCACGCGCCCTCCAATTCCGACCTGTTCGCATTCTACGGCGACGATCTGCTGCCTGAGTTCGACAACGTGCCTACGTGGAAATACACCACGCCGCACAACATGCAGCGCAACACGCCGCAAAACAGCACCTGCAACGCCTGCCACGGCCAGGACGAACTCTTCCTGCTCGAAGAAGATGTTGATCCGACAACGCGTGCGGCCAATCAGTCGGTCATCGTGCCGCCTGACCGCGTGCCTTCTCTGCTCGACGGTTATCCAATGGCCGGAGAGACAGAAGAAGGGGCGGAGGAAGGTGGGTCATGAGATTAAAGACTGAAGATCAAAGATCAAAGATTGAATTAGGTCCGACCTTCGTGTCTAGAGACCAATTTTTAATCTTTAATCATCAATCTTTGGTATTCGCTGGAATCCTGGCATTGGTCTTACTCCTGGCCTTTGTAAACCCCACCTTCGCTCAAGAAGTCCCCGCCGATCACCAACGATCAGTGCATGCTCTGCCATAGCGAACCCGGCCTGACGATGGTGCTGCCCTCGAATGAGGTTCTGCCGCTAACCGTCGATATCAATGTTCTGAACGACTCTGTGCATGGCATCCATGCCGAACAAGCACTGAACTGCGTGGATTGCCACAACGACAAGACCGGGTATCCGCACGGCGATTTCCCTGCGCCCGATTACCGCACCTGGCAACTGCAAATGAGCCAGGTCTGCGGTAATTGCCACACAGATCAGGCAGTGGAGCAGCAGGACAGCATGCACGCCAGGCATCTGGCAGCAGGACGAACCGAAGCTGCAACTTGCATCGATTGCCACGGATCGCATGGTGTGGACTGGGCGGATCCCGAAAGCGGGCCAGTCGATCGCATGGACCAGGTTGATGCCTGTAGCTCGTGTCACAGCGTCATCGGCGAGGCCTACAAAGTATCGATCCACGGAACTTCGCTTGCTGAAGGCAATGAAGATGCGCCCACGTGCAGCACCTGTCATCCCGCCCATCTGATTGAGGACCCTCGGTCAGCCGAATTCCGCCTCAGCTCACCTGAGTTGTGCGCCGACTGCCATGCTGATGAAGAGATGATGTCGCATTACGGCATCTCCACCGATGTCTTCGACACATATGTGTCAGATTTCCACGGCACGACCGTCCAGATTTTTGAAACAACGCAGCCCGGAGAAATGACTAATAAAGCCGTTTGCAGTGACTGCCACGGCGCTCATCTCATCCTGCCTGCGACCGACGAAAACTCCAGCATTATGCAGGCCAATCTCGCCGTCACCTGCCAGCGCTGTCATCCCGACGCCAACGAAAGCTTCACCGCCAGTTGGCTGGGGCACTATCGACCCGACTGGGAAAAATTCCCTCTGGTTACGGCAGTGGACTGGTTTTACAAACTGGTGATCCCCGCCGCGCTCGGATTCTTCATCGTGTTTATCGGTCTGGATGCGTATCGCACCATCATCGAGCGCAGCCGGAGACACCGTGAATGGAGACGAACCCGCAGAAAGCAGCAAGCAGACGGAAAAAAGGAGGTGAGCGATGAGTGAGAATGAGCATGCACAAAAGTTTGAACGCTTTGAGCGCCTCCAGCGGATAGAGCATCTGGTGATGCTGGTGTCCTTCACCATTCTGGTAATCACCGGCATCCCGCAGATGTTCCCGGAAAGTTCGCTCGCACTCTGGGTGATCCAGTTGTTCGGCGGCATCGAAAACACCCGCACCATCCACCACTTCAACGCCATCGTCCTCATCCTGGTCAGCATCTTCCACATCATCTACCTGGGTTACAAGCTGATCGTGCTACGACGCCGTCCCAGCATGTTGCCGGTCGTGAAAGATATCCGGGATTTCGCCCAAACCATCTCGTACAACATCGGCATTTCCAAGACCCGCCCCAAAATGCCCTACTACAACTTCGGCGAAAAGATCGAGTACTGGGCTGTGGTCTGGGGCACCGTCGTCATGGTCATTACCGGCTACATGCTCTGGAATCCGGTTTTCGTGACCCAATTCCTGCCGGGCGAGTTCATCCCCGCGGCCAAAACCGCACATGGCATGGAGGCGATTCTCGCCGTCCTGTCGATCCTGACCTGGCATCTCTACAACGTCCATCTCAAGTACTTCAACCGTAGCATTTTTACGGGAAAGATGAGTTACCACGAGATGGAGGAAGAGCACGGAGAGGTCCTGGAACGCATTCTGGCCGGAGAAGATGAAAGGCCGGCGCCCACCAAAAGATGTGCAGTGGAAACGCACCCGCTGGTATCTGCCGGTGGCAGGTATTCTGGCCATTCTCTTCCTGTTGGCGACGTACCGCTTCTTCACCGTTGAGGATACGGCGATCACCACAGTACCGCCCATGCAGCACGTCAGCGTTTACGTACCCGACCATCCTCCAGGATTGCCTACGGCAACACCTGCGGCTGGCGATGTCGCTGGTGGCGCTGCCGAAGTGCCGGCGCGTTTGCCGATGCCAACCGCAGAACCGCCCGCCATCATCGCTCACCCGGTTGACGCAGAGCGTGAGGATTGTCTGGCCTGTCATGGCGTGTACAGCTACATCTACCCCGCTCCGCTCGACCACGATGGCTGGGACGAATGATAGCTGCCAGGAATGTCATCAACCAGCACAGGAGGTGGCGCAACAATGAAACGCCTTACTTTCTTGCCCCTCCTGATTTTGCTCGGACTGCTGCTTGTTCCCGGCCTGGCCTGGGCTGACCCACCACCCGAACACCAGTACATCCAGGAATACGAAGGCCCCGCAACCTGCGAGAAGTGCCATCTGGGCATCGCCGATGAGGTCACTCACTCCGTCCACTACACCTGGTCGGAGAAGATGGACCACTACAGCCCCATTCCTGCCTCTATTCCCAAGATTAACTGGCTGGGCATCCTCAATCCCGAACTGGAAATCGCCGGCGGTTGTGGACGTTGCCACATCGGTGGCGGCGCCATGCCTGGCACGGAAGCTGCCGAAACGGCTGAGGCTTATGAGCAGATCGACTGTCTGGTCTGCCATGCCGAAGTCTACGATATGAACGCCCGTTATCCGGTGCAGGATGAAGATGGCAACTGGACGATTCCCGGCGACCGCAGCCTCATGGCCGCGCGCAGCGCCGCTCGCCCCACCGATGATGCTTGTCTGCGCTGCCACCTGAACGCCGGCGGCGGCAAGTTGCTCAAACGTGGTGTCGACTTCGCACCGGTGGCCGACAAACACGCCGAAGAATCGTACGGCGACATCCATGCCGAAAGGGGCATGGTCTGTGTCGACTGCCACGCAGCGCCCGAGCACCTGATCTACGGTTTTGCACCCACGCTGTGGAGTCGAGACCGCGAGGATGAACGTCTGACCTGCGCGGCTTGCCACAGCAGCGAACCGCACGAGAATGTTCTGCTGAACCAGCACACGCGTCTGGACTGCCGATCCTGCCACATCCGCGAGACAGGCGGCCTGATGACGCGCGACTGGACCGCTGAAGCTGTCTACGATCCGTTGACAGAACTCTATGGCCCGGTCGACGTGCTCGCTCCGACCAACTCGGTGACGCCGGCCTACAAATGGCACAATGGCGAACGTCTTATCCCCAGCGAAGGTTGGCCCGGATCGTACGGCGATCTGGATTCGTACATCCAGCCCTTCAAGATCTACGAGGGCACAGTTCCGATCAATGACAAGAACGGAAAGCCCTGGCCCCTGAAACTGGGTGTGTTTTACAAAACCGGAGACCTGGAAGCAGCCATCAAAGCCGGAGCCGAGGAAGCTGGTCTGGATTACGCTGGCGAATGGGAGCCCAAGACGTACGCCGTGCCGCTGCAACTCAGCCACGGCATCGTCGAGGCTGAACGAGCTGTCACCTGCAACGAATGCCACGTGCCCGATGGACGCATGGATTTCGCATCGTTGGGCTACGACGCCGAACATATCGCCACCCTGGAATCGATTTCCAGCCCAGAGGCAGGGAGCCCACAAACCCTTCAGGTGGATGTCATCCCCGAAGCCAAACCAGCTGAGGCGAGAAGCACAGAGCCTGTCGAAGTGGATGATGGACGCTCTCTCCCTCTCTTTAACACCTGGACCCTCGGAGGCGTGTTGCTGATTGTGCTGGCCATCATTGTCCTCGTTGCCTACTTGCTTTACCGCCAGCGCAACCGCCTGATGGACTAAGCGTTTGGCTGTTTGATCGCCAAACGCTTCAGCAACTATGCCCCGTTTGGGCGCGGAGAGACACCGAACTTAACCGTTGTTGCCCATCTCTCTGCCAAACACCCCCTGTTCATCATGAGCAGGGGGTGTTTTTTGTGTTTGGTTTGTAAATTGGTAGGCCAGTAAATCAGGGATCTGGTGTTCTGGTTTACCGGGTTCCAACCCCCTGTTACCCCCCCGCTTTCTTCGCCCGGTGCCCCATCTGCTCCAGCAAGGCCACGATGCGGTCGCGGTGGTCTCCCTGGATTTCGATGTTGCCGTCTTTGACAGAGCCACCGGTCCCCAGCTTGGATTTCAGTTGCTTGAGCAGGGTTGCTTTTCCCTCAGGATGGCTCTGAATCCCCCTCAGCACTGAAACTGACTTGCCTCCTCGTCCCTTCCGTTCGAGAAAGACCCGAATGACGCCGTCATTGGGCAGAGATGGCTGGGAGGGTGCAGGTTTTGGTTTACGTTTCTTCTCCCGTCGGGGTTCAACTTCGACGTCGGGATCGGTGGAGTAGACGAGACGAGTATTTTTGGATGACATGGCGGTATCAAAAGTTGGTTTGTAAAGGATAGCATCCTGAGCGTGTATCCAGGATGCTAATTCCGAACTCGGATTATCTTTCAGATGCCGTGAGCCTGTTGGCAGCAACAGATTCTTGGCATTTATTAACTGATGTTACGCAGTACAGATTCGATTAAGTCGATAGCACAAATATTTCCGTCAACAACGTTCAACTTGTTTGTACCGTTCTACTGGCGAAGCCGTTTAAGCGGGGGCGATCCCCCGCACCCCCCTTTTGGGGGCTATGCGACCGAAATAACGGTCGTCCATGCCCCCAAACCCCCACGTAAGGTGTATCACGGGCAGCGAGTCCTTACTTTAGTTCAGTCAACCACCTTACAGGGGGCGCCTTAGGTCGAGGGGCGTCCGGTCGTAAGACGTCCGCCTCCTGTTGGGGGATTCCGGGGGGCGAAGCCCTCCCCCCGGACCAAACAGTGTTACGAGAGCGAAGCTCTGGTCTTGGTTGCCTACTGCGTAACATCAGTTATTAATTCGCCACAATATTGACCATCCGCCCAGGCACGACGATGATCTTGCGCACGGTCTTGCCTTCGATCCACTTCTGCGCCTTCTCGCTGGCCAGGGCTGCCGCTTCCAGGCTGGCCTGATCGGCATCCGCAGGTACTTCGATGCGGTCACGGACCTTGCCCATCACCTGGATGGCGATTTCGACAACGTCTTCCTTGGCCAGTTCGGGATCGCCGACCGGCCAGGATTGGGTGTGGATGCTGTAAGGCCGATCCAGACGGGACCACAGTTCTTCGCTGATGTGGGGCATGGATGGGGCCATCATCAGCAACAGGGATGTAGATCGCTTCGTCCCAGGCCTCCGTGCCGTACACGGCCGTTTTCTTGAACTCGACCAGTGAGTTGCTGAAGGCCATCAGGGCGGCGACCATCGTGTTGAACTTGAAATTCTCGTAATCCTCCGTCACTTTGAGGATGGTCTGGTGAGTGGCTCGCCGCAGCGCAGCGATTTCATTCTTGCTGTAGGGGCAATCCCTTGCGGTTGCCCGGTCGGTTCATCCACCACCAGCGACCATACCCGTTGCAGGAAACGCTGTACGCCCTCGATGGCGCGGGGATTCCAGGGGCCGCCTTGCTCCCAGGGGCCGATGAACATCAGGAAGGCGCGCACGGCGTCGGCCCCGTACTTGCTCACGTAATCGTCCGGGTTCACGACATTGCCGCGGGATTTGGACATCTTTTCGCCATCTTCGCCCAGGATCATGCCCTGGTTGAACAAGCGCAGGGTTGGTTCGTCGAAGTCGATCAAGCCGGCATCGCGCATGACTTTGGTGAAGAAGCGGAAGTACAGCAGGTGCATGGTGGCGTGCTCGATGCCGCCGGTGTACTGATCGACCGGCATCCACATCTGCCCCAATGCCTTGTCCCAGGGCGTGTCATCCGGGCTCAGCGTCTCGCCCGCTTTCCAGTACGGCGAAACGTAGGCGTAAGGATACCACGACGAGCACAGGAATGTGTCCATCGTGTCGGTTTCGCGCTCGGCGTCAGCGCCGCACTGCGGGCACTTGACGTAACGGAAACCCTCGTGAGATTTCAGGGGACTCTCGCCGGTCGGTTTGAACTCGGCATCTTCGGGCAGCAGCACCGGCAGGTCTTCGTAGGGGACGGGCACAGTACCGCAGTCGGGACAGTAAATGATCGGGATCGGTGAACCCCACATGCGCTGGCGGCTGATCAGCCAATCGTGGATACGGTAGTTGGTCTTGCGCTCGCCCCCGGCATGTTCCGCCAGCCAGATAGCCGTAGCGTCAAAGCTCTCCGGCCAGGGCAGGCCATCGAATTGGCCTGAATTGACCATGACGCCGCCCTCTTTGTAGGTGAAGGCGGCTTCCAGCGCCTCGGATGCTGCTTGATCCCAGGCCGTAACATCGCCCGCAGAATACGTTTCCTCGGCCACGATCACGATCGGCGTGGGGATGCCGTATTTGCGGGCGAACTCGAAGTCGCGCTCGTCGTGGGCGGGTACGGCCATGATGGCGCCGGTGCCGTAGCCCATCAGCACATAATCGGCGATCCAGATTGCCACCGGCTGGCCATTGACGGGGTTGATGGCGTATGCGCCGGTGAAGACGCCGGTTTTCTCGCCGGCATCGGTCTGGCGGTCCAGATTGCTCTTGCGCGTGGCAGCTTCGACGTAGTCGAAAACGACTGCCTGTTGCTCTGGCGTGGTGATCTGATCGACCAGGGGATGTTCGGGCGCCAGGACGGCGAAGGTCATGCCAAATGTGGTGTCGGGGCGGGTGGTGAAGACCCGGAAACTGAGATCGGGGTGTTCCGCCACCGCCATCTCGAATTCGACGCCCTCGCTGCGCCCGATCCAGTTGCGCTGCATGGTTTTCACGCGTTCCGGCCAGTCGATGGTGTCCAGACCGTCGATCAGTTCGTCGGCGTAATTGGTAATGCGGAATTTCCACTGGGCCAGGTTTTTGATGATGACAGGCGTGCCGCAGCGTTCGCAGTGGCGGTCTTCGCCCCAAACCTGCTCGCGGGCCAGGGTGGTGTTGCAGGTCGGACAGAAATCAACCGGCGCTTCCTCGCGGTAGGCCAGGCCCATGTCGTAGAACTTGCGGAAGAACCACTCTGTCCACTGGTAGTAGCCGGGCAGGCAGGAAACCGCCTCGTGCTCCCAATCGAACATCGTGCCCATCTGCTTCAGTTGCCCGCGCATTTTCTCGATGTTTTGCATCGTCCATTTGTAGGGATGCACGCCGTGCTTGATGGCGGCATTCTCTGCGGGCAGGCCAAATGCGTCAAAACCAATGGGGAACCAGGCGTTGTAGCCCTTCATTCTCTTGTAGCGCGCGCCGGCATCCGAGGGCGCCATGGCGTACCAGTGCCCTGTATGAAAATCACCGCTGGGGTAGGGGAGCATGGTCAGGAAGTAGTACTTTTCGGCGTCGGATTCGTCGTCGCGGCGGTACAACTTGTCGGCTTCCCATTGGGCTCGCCATTTCGGTTCGATAATGCTGGGTTCGTAACGGTCTGTCATGGTTTTACTCCACGGATTAGATTGGTTCAATCTCCGAGATTGAACCAATCTGTGGGGAATCAGTCAATCGGCCATTCGCCTGCTTCATACACGGGGTCAAGCCAGCCATGCACATCTTCCACTTCGCCCGAAGTGATGGCGAAGAAGCGTTCCTGGATGGCCTTGGTGACCTGGCCGCGGGAGCCGGACCCGACCGGAATTCGGTCCACCGACCGGACAGGTGTGATCTCGGCTGCCGTGCCGGTGAAGAACAACTCGTCGGCGATGTAGAGCATCTCGCGGGTAAGGTAGCCTTCCTGCAATTCGTAGCCCAGGTCGGCAGCGATGGTCATGGCGCAATCACGGGTGATGCCGCCCAAAATCGAAGCGGATAGCGGTGGCGTGACAATGACGCCATCCCGGATTAGAAACAGGTTCTCGCCAGAACCCTCCGAGACATAGCCATTTTGATCGAGGCTGATGCCTTCTGTGTAGCCCAGATCGTGCGCTTCCATGGCCACGTGCTGGCTGTTGACGTACTGACCGCCGATTTTGGCCAGCGGGGTGAAAGCGCCCGGAGACATGCGCCGCCACGAACTAACAACCACATCGACGCCCTGCTCCAATGCTTCTGGGCCAAGATAAGCGCCCCAGGGCACGGTGCCGATGATGACCTCGACCGGACATTTGCGTCCATCCACGCCCAGGGTTTCGTAACCGCGGAAGATCAGGGGGCGGATGTAGCAGGATTCCTGTTTGTTGGCGCGAATGGCGGATTTGGTGGCCGCAATCAGCGTTTCGACACTGTAGTCAACCGGCATGCGTATGACTTTGGCCGAGTCGTGCAGGCGGCGATAATGTTCGGGTCCACGGAAAATGGCGGGACCTCTGGGTGTGGCGTAGGCGCGAATGCCTTCAAAGACGCTTGAGCCATAGTGGAGAGCGTGCGTGAACACATGGACTTTGGCTTGATGCCAGGGAATCAATTCGCCATTCATCCACATCCAGTCAGCTTGCATGGGCATAGTCAATACCTCGTCGAGAAGAGAGCGGGAAATAAGATGGTTCTTTGGGATTTCGTGTGGTTCTTCGTCGTAAAACGTGAAGACGTGAAACGTGATGTCTCGCCTTACGGGGTGATCTTTCGCGTTTCACAAATCACGCTGAATGAATGTCTACCACACGTAATCATATTGAACCATTAAGGTGTTAAGAATAAAAGACTGAAGGTGTTGTATTAATCACTGCTTTTTAACATAAAAAACCCCTCGTCTGATCAGGGACGAAGGGTTTTCCGCGGTGCCACCCTGGTTGTCGGAAACGAGAGGCCGGTCGTGTTGGACAACCGGCCTCGGTCTTGGTGGAGCTGAAGGGACTCGAACCCTTGACCCCCACAATGCCATTGTGGTGCTCTCCCAGCTGAGCTACAGCCCCAAGATGGAGATATTCCGACCACTCTATCGCTATAACGGGCGTACCCGTCGTCAGCTATGGCGCTTGCCAGTCACCGACGCTGCTCCCAGGCGAGTTCGACCTGTTGCGGGCCCAGAGTCCGCTTTACCGGGCTTGCACTGTCTCCGGTTCGCTAGTGGGCTGGTCTACTACTCCTGATCTTGGCGTTGTCTTTATGTGGTTTTTGTACCCGGGGGGCCGGGCTAGGTGGAGCTGAGGGGATTCGAACCCCTGACCTCTACAGTGCGATTGTAGCGCTCTCCCAGCTGAGCTACAGCCCCGGAAGACACGCAACAGTCTATTCCTCCGGGCCTGTTTTGTCAAATTGCGAGATCAAAGTCGGCATGCAGCAAGTTGGTGGAATGGTGCCGACAGCATGGCGTTTTTGAGGTCAAATTACTCAGCCTGAGATTCAGTGATGATGATTTCGGCGATTTCAATCTCTTGCGGGGGTTCCTCAACGATGGCGATTGCTTCCGCATCAGGCACCGGCTCGCTGTTCCAGAGCGCAGTAAAGACGAGCCCAGACACAAAGCCGACCAAAAGACCAAAACGAAAACTATTCATTGCCCGGCCTCCTGTTGTCCGATCCCGCCATCGAGCGAATCAGGAGAAGCTGGCGGCGTGTCGGGTGTGCTGGCTACTGGATCGGGGACATTCTGCGGCGTTTTGGGCGAGGTCGATTTGCTTTTCGGGGGTTTGCCGCCATTTGCCAGCGTTTTGGCCGCCCCTCGCAGCCCTGCCGCGAAACTGGATATATTGATGAAAGGTTGGGCAACATGTTTGCTGACAAAGGTTGTGGTGTTACGGACAGTATCCGCAGTCTCCTGGCTCGCCTCCAGCATGGGCCTGATCTCTTCGTTGAGCAGGATGACAAGGTTCCTTATCTGAATGATGAGGACGCTCAGCAGGACCAGGACGATGATAGATTCAAAAGCCAGAAAGATGATCGAAATGTCTCGAAGGGCAGCGATCGCCATATGCCGATCCTTTTTTGTGAGGTGTGTGAGTTAGAAACATTATTCTACCCTTTCAGCCAAGCCACAGCAAGCATGAGCACCCAGGCGAGGATTGTCCCCTCCAGGAGATAGACTTGCCCCATTTTCAGCAAGTCAAAGCCCAGGAAAGGTCCGACCAGCAATCCAAGAGCCATACCAATTGCGGCAGCGAAGATCGAAAGGATCAGGTCTTGCCACGTTTTGCCTTTCCAAAGGTGGAATAGTGCGCCATAGATGAGGGAAAACAGGAGGATAATCGCCAGTGCTGGGGGAGGACTTAGCCATGCCATTGGTCTTACTCCTGGTGTTCGATGATGCCGCCGCCCAGACAGCGCTCATCCTGATAAAAAACTGCGGCCTGCCCAGGGGTGATGTCTCGCAGCGGTTCGACGAATTGCACCGCTACCCGATCGTCGGGCAGCAGTTGCAGGGTGGCGGGTCGGTCGTTGGAACGATAACGGATCTTTACCGAGCATTGGATGGGACCATCGGGCGCTGCGCCGCTCACCCAGTGCACATCTTTTGCTGTGAGATGGTCTCGCCCCAGGTATTCGGCGGGGCCCACGACCAAAGTGTTGGTCTCGGCCCGCAGTTCGAGCACAAAAAGACGGTCGGGTGAATTCAGCCCCAGGCCTTTGCGCTGTCCGATGGTGTAAAAGGGAAGTCCTTTGTGCTCACCCCGCATAGCGCCGGCCTGGTCAACAATGGGGCCGGGTTGAACTGCCTCAGACGCCCAATCCTGCAGGAAGCGGCGATAATCGCCATCGGCCAGGAAGCAAAGGTCCATGCTCTCGCTTTTGGTGGCGACAGCCAGCCCGTAACGCCGGGCCAGCTCCCGCACCTCCGGCTTGGTCAAATCTCCCACCGGAAAGGTGAGATGCCGCAGTTCTTCCTGCCCGACCACGCTGAGCACGTAACTCTGATCTTTGCGATCATCGACGCCCCGCAGCAGGTCGAAGCCTGAATCGGTGGCCCGGACCTGAGCATAATGGCCGGTCGCCAGGTAGTCGGCCCCCAAGGCCAGGGCGTAGTTGAGCAGATGGTCAAAGCGGATGTGGCGGTTGCAGGCCAGGCAGGGGTTGGGCGTCACGCCGCTGGCATATCCGGCGATAAAGTAATCGACCACCTGTTGTTTGAAGACTTGTTCGACATTGATCAGGTAGAAGGGGATGCCAAGTTTGGCGGCGATGCGGCGGGCGTCATCGGTCGCTTCCAGGGTGCAGCAGGCGTTTTCCCGGCTCTTGCCTGCCGATTCCTCCGCCCACAGCCGCATCATCACGCCCACCACGTTGTAACCGGCCTCCACCAGCCGCGCGGCCAGCCACCGAGCTATCGACGCCGCCGCTCATGGCGACAACAACGGTGGTCTCGGCAGGTGATTTGGTGGGGTTCAGGTCGAGTTGGAGGAGCATGGTGCAAGGCAGATATTGGGTATTGGTATTCGGTATTGAGGTTGCATGTCATTCCGACAGAGCGAAGCGACGAGGAATCTTCCGTCAGGAGAAACTTATCCAAAAACTACTGCGCAATCGCGCGCAATCGCGCGACGAGCGGCGGCAGCACGTCCAGAACAGTAGTCAATATCCTCATCGGTGGTGCTGCGGCCCAGGGTCAGGCGCAAATGCCCGGTGGCGTCGGAGGCGCTGACGCCCATGGCTGTGAGGATGCTGGAAGGGGCCTGGGCGGCGCTGGTGCAGGCCGAACCGCTGCTGGCGGCAATGCCCGCCATGTCCAGCCCCATGAGCACGCCCTGGATTTCGATGCCTTTGAACAGGAAGCTGGCGTGATGGGGCAGGCGTTCGTAGGGGATGGCCGGAGATGCGGGTGTCTGGGATGAGGTTGGGGATTTCTTCCAGCAAGCGGTCGCGCAGCGCCATCAGCCGGGGCGCTTCCTGCGATCGCAGGCCTTCGGCCTGATGCAGCGCTGTGGCGAGTCCGACAATCCCGACCACATTCTCTGTTCCCGCCCGGCGTTTGCCTTCATGCCCGCCGCCGGTTTGCATCCCGACCAGCGCGAGACCGTCGCGCAGATAAGCCACGCCCACGCCTTTGGGACCGTAAAATTTGTGACCGGAAAGAGCCAGGGCATCGACGCCGAGCGCCTCAACATCCAGCGACAAATGACCCGGCGCTTGCACGGCGTCTGTGTGGAAGGGGATGCCATGTTCACGGGCGATGGCGGTTAGCGCCGGAATGGGCTGAATCGTGCCCACCTCGTTGTTGGCGGTCAGGATGCTGACAAGGAACGTGTCCGGGCGGATAGCGTTGCGCAAGTCATCGGGATCGACCCGCCCGTAACCATCGACGGGCAGGATGGTTAAATCGAAGCCGTGAAGCTCGGCGAGTTGTTGGGCCGTGGTGATGACGGCCTTGTGTTCGACCGCACTGGTGATGATGTGGTTACCATTGTTTGTCTGCCTCGCTTGCCAGGCCGCGCCCCTGAGCGCCATGTTGTCGCTTTCGCTGCCACAGGATGTGAACACGATCTCGGCGGGGCTGGCGTTGAGGACAGCCGCCACAGTGCTGCGCGCTTCCTCCAGCGCTTGTTTGGCGATGCGCCCCTGACGGTAGATGCCGGAGGCGTTGCCGAAATGCTCGCTGAAATAGGGCAGCATCGTTTCCAGCGCCAGCGTCGAGACCGGCGTGGTGGCGGAATGGTCGAGGTAGATGGAACGGGGGGGAGTAGATGGCATGGTGGGGATAAGTAGGGAAGGCAGAATTGTGGGAACTATAGAATTACGCTGTTTTGTCATTCCGATGACCGAAAGGAAGAGGAATCTGCTTTATCCAACCCTTCAAATAGATCCCTCGACTCCCTGGCGGTCGCTCGGGATGACATGGCGGGGTATCTTTAGGGCAGCACAGCGGAGAAGACTCTACGGAAGTTGGCTCCCATGATCTTTTCGACGGTGGCTTCGACGTGGCCGCGGGCCAGGAGTCCCTCTGTGATGCGCGGGTAATGTTCAGCGCCGCTCAACTCAGGCGGCAGGTCGGTGCCGTCGAAATCGGAGCCGATGCCGACATGGTCGACGCCCGCAACCTGGACGAGATAATCGACCTGGTCGAGGAAATGGTCGAGGGTGGCATCGCTGGGGACAGGCGCGAGAAACAGGCTGGCAAAGGTGGCGCCGATCACGCCGCCCGTATCGGCGATAGCCCGAATCTGTTCGTCACTGAGGCTGCGGCGATGGTCGTAAGAGGGCGCGGGCATTGGAGTGGCTGGCGATAAAGGGCTGTTTGCTCAGGATCAGCACATCTTCGACACCGGCAGGGTTCAGGTGCGAGACATCAAGCATGATGCCCAACTCATTGCAGGTGGCGACCACTTCCCGACCGAAGTCGGTGAGCCCGGCTGTCGAGCCGACGCCCACCCCATCGCAGGCGGCGTTGCGTCCATCCCAGGCCAGGCCCAGGTTGCGGACGCCCAGCCGGTGGAAGGTGCGCAATCGGCCAATGCTGCCATCCAGCGCCTCTGAACCTTCCAGCCCGAGGATTGCGCCAATCGGGCCATCGGGCGTGAGTCGGGCCAGGTCAGCGGCGGTCTGGATGAGCGTGATCTGGTCGGGGACGCGAGCCTGAAGGTCGAAATAGGCCTCGATGCGATCCAGCGCTGCCCCGGTTGGGTCGGCATGAAGCCGTGTCTGGCCCGGATAGCAGGCGAAGACCTGGCAGTTGATGCCGCCCGCCTGCATCCTCGGCAGATCAAGATGCGGCGTTTGGCCCCATTGCGTGAGATCGGCGCGCTGCCTGGGTGGCAATGTGGCGAAACCGAGCGTATCGCAATGACCGTCGAAGACGAAGATGGCGTTGTGAAAGGGATTCATAGTTTGGAAAAGTCAGGGCGGTCCCGGTGTCAAATATCCTTAAATACTTCCCAATCCAAACCCAATTGTCGAACAATTTGCCGCAGCGTGCCTATTTTCAAATCCTTTGTTCCCCAATGATTTAGCCCAAATCGCTGATTCTGTCGCAATAGGTTGTAGAATTGAGGGTAGAGGGCGTCCCAGATCTTCGTATGCTTCGATCAGCGCGGCAATAGCATCGCCCACATTGCGTGCAACTTCATCCAGGGTGTCCGCTTCGGTAATCAGATTTGGCAGAATAGGGCAAGTGATGGTGTAACCTCCTTCTGGCTGGGGGTCTAACACCAAAGGAAGTTTGTAAAAACTTTCCATGTTTCACCTCGTTGTTCGGTTGATCAGGATGCTGACATTATCCATCTTTTAACGTGATCATTCAAGTCGTTCGAGTTCTCCATGCCAACAAAGGTGACATTTGTGGATGAAACAGCCAACTTATCTCTGTAAAAAAGCAAGGCCCGCGCTCGGAGGCGGGGCCTTGTCATTGTGCATTTTTTATGGAAAACAGGACAATTTTATTTGTCGTTGTCAGTGACCTCATCAACTGCATCGCTGAATGCGTCGGCTGCGTCATCTACTGCGTCGGCTGCATCACTTGCTGCATCTGCTGTAGCATCAACAGCATCGTCCGCTGCATCCGCCACACTATCACTGGTGTCAGCAATTGCGGCAGTCGCCTTGTCGGCGCCATCTTGCACGCTGTCGGTGAGTTCACCAACACCGGGCATAACATCGCCAGGGCTCAGTTCGTAGTTGTCTCCGCCAGATACATCGGCGTCGTCCAGACCAATCTGGCCATAGAGATGGCCTTGCACCATCAGCGCCCAGATGCCTGTGAAGAACAGGCCGATGAAGCAGAGAAGCATGCCGATGAAGCTGGCGACAAGCTGAATCAACCAGAGAACGATGACGACGATGATGATATCGCCGATGTGGTTGCGGGTAAACTCAAGGATTTCTGAGAATTGGAAACCACTGGAGAGTTCCTCATCCTCTGCAAAGCGGATGGTTATGGCCGGGGATGCCAGGAAAAGAATGATCCAGTAGAGGATGGAAATACAGCTAAAGCACAGCCCCAGGATTCCTCCGAAATCAGAATCGCCGGCGAGACCCGTAAGGATGCCAAAGGGCAAACTTATGATGATCAATGGCAGTGACCAAACGAAGAAGATCACCATGAGCTTAATGCCAGAGACGATCTTTTCGCCCCAGTCATCCCAAGCGGGTAGGGGATACTCTTCATGTTCGCGCACGTTGCGGACAAGTTTCACCATGTAACCAAGCATCAACGCGCCACCAATGATGCCAATGATGATAGTCCACGAGAAAACAACGGTGAGCAGCATGATCAGTCCACCGATCAGGACTTTCTCGATCCACTTCTTGTCCTGAAATACAAATGAAATTGATTTGCCGATATCCATAGGAAGCTCCTTAAATGAAAAGATGAGGTGAGAGTCTGGAGATCAATTCAACTAATTGGATTATAGCAGATTGTGTCGCCGAACAGCAATGAATGAACAGGGCAACTGGAATCCTGCTAACCTGTTGGCAGCACCATCCCCAGGTTGCTTTCAGCAAAAGCCCGGAAAAGGTCGATGCTCAGGATCAACAGGGCCGTAAAAGCCATGCCTGGCAGGAAGAGCGAGAGGAAATCCCCGAAAGTGCGATTGCTGTTCTCCTCTCGCAGCAACAACATAACAAGCAGTGTTCCCACCAGGCTAAGCATGAGCGCTGCGCCTGCGACGGATAGCAGTGCCAAGGGATAGAAGAGGGGCTCCCAACCACTTGCGACTGCAACCACCGTCAAGGCTCCAATTCCAAGCGCTTGTGCTAGTTCCCAACCACTCCGCAAAACCCGGTCGGGGTCGGGGTCCGCCCAGAACGCCCCGTTGAAGAAGGGCAAAAACAGGAAACCGATAGCCAACCCCTGCAAAATTCCCGTGCTGACACGCAGGATGTTTTGCGGTTGGTACAGGAGGGGATGGCCGAGAATAAGGGCCAGGTAGGAGTTGAAACCGTCGAAAGCCCAGATAACCAGGAATCCGACGAGTACGGCGATTAACCAGCGCGGAGGAAAGCCCATCGCCCGGATTCGACCCCATCTCCAGGCCAGGAAAAAGCTGATAAGGACGCCCAGGTATTGCCCCGAACAGCGCGCGCAGAGCGGCATCACCAGGTCACCAAAAACGTAACTGCGAACAGTGATTTGGTGACAAACGGCGTAGCCGATATGGTCTGCAACGCCTAAAACCCCTTCCTCTCGTCCTCCCAGCCATAAGACCAGAAAAAGAATGGGGAGTGCTGCCAACCCCAGCCACAATCGTTTCCTGTTCCGCGGGCGTTCAGTCGTTTCCATGCCGGTAGCTTACCCCAAGCCACTGTGACAGGCAATTTGGCATCTTCTCTGTTGTTTATTGTCGATATGAAATAGTCCAGTGAAGCTTTGCTTCAAACCACTGAGTAAGCGCCCCAAAATAACTTCCTGATTTCAACCTCCGCGAGGTGGCCACAACCAACGTGCTTACCTGGACGTTTGCGGCCACCTGCCGGAGGTTATTTCTGGACAGTCACTAAATAATTCGTGGATCTCGGATGCGAGGCACTTACCCACGCACGACTGTTGACACTTCTTCATTCTCGATATACGCTTGAGCAAGCGGCCAAGGAACCGCCAACAAAAAAATTGTGCAGAAATGAGGCGGTTCCTTAGCGTAGCCAGCAAGCGCAGTTTATCCGCTAAAAATGCACAAGTTAAAAACTGCGCTTGCCTGAACGCCCGTTTTCCCCATTTCCCATTTTGTTGGAGGCGCTCCATGAGCCGTAAATCCACCAAACTTGTCATCAGCGACACCCACATCGGTGCTGGCGGCAGAGAGCAAGGCAATAATCTCGAGGACTTCATCTCTGACGCCGATTTCGTGCGCTGGATCCAGACACTGGTGAAAGAGTCGAATCGCGACAATATCGACATGGAATTGATCATCAATGGCGATTGGATCGAGTTCTTACAGATCCCGGCGGTCGACAAATTCGAGCCCTATCGCCCGTATGAAAGCGAAGACTTCACCAGTTACACAGAAGACGAAGCCTTGCAGCGCCTGGAGATCGTGCATGGATGGCACCCAGGCATATTTCTGGGGTTGTCCGACTTTCTGAGCCAGGGGCCGCCGCGGCGCACACTGACCATCCTCTTTGGCAACCATGATCCCGAAGTGGTCTATCCTGCTGTGCAAGCCCGCCTGCGACAGTTGATCAACGCCACGGGCGAAGACGCCAACCTCGTCAGTATTGGGGATCGTCGCTATTTCAAGGATGGCGTCTTTATCGAACATGGCAATGCGTATGTAGAAGAAGTGAACAAATTTACCGATTCGGATAGTCCAATCGATCCGTACAACCCCAGCCAGGTCGAACGCCCCCCTGGTTCGCATTTTGTCACGCACTTTTTCAACCAACTGGAGTGGGAACTGCCCTGGATCGATGGCGTTCACCCCCTGACCTCGTTGTTGTTTTACGCCCTGGCCTTCCAACCAGGTCTGGCGCTGGATATCTTGAGAGCCTTTTTGAAGATAGCCCCGGAATACGCCCTGAGTATAGCAGGGACGCCGGAACCAGGAATGCCGGGCGGGATCAGCGCACAAGTGTTGGCGGAGATCGATACACCGGAAGAACAGGCTGCCGTGGCCGAGCAACTCAGCACAGATCCCGACTTCGCAGCCCAGTTCATGCAAGAAATGGAAGATGCGCTTGTTGAGCAGGGCGCCATTCCCGCCCCGCCCGGAGGTGTGGCCGCGAGGCCGTCCGAGCCCATGTCACCCCAAGAACGTGCCCGCGACATCTCGGAGCGCTACTGGCTGATGCTGGAAGAGGCGGCTGAGCGTATCGCCGTTGAACAAGGGGCGAATGTCATCCTGTTCGGGCACATCCACGAACCCATCGAAAAAGAACTGCCGTCTGGGGCGATGTACCTTAACACCGGCACTTGGATTTGGAAGGGCGATTTTACGGAAGCGACCGATGAAACCTGGCAAGATCTGATCAACCATCCCGAAAAATACATGAACGAGCGCGACCTGAGCTACGCTCGTATTGATTTTAATAAGGCCGGGCAGATGATCAGCGCCCGTCTGGAACGCACAGGGCAAGGCCCCAACCCTCATCCTGATCCAGACCCTCAACCTGAGCCCGGTTTTTGGGCGAAACTCCTGCTGGGGATCAAGCACTTCTTTGCAGTCTTGTTCAAGCGCTAGGGCATGATGCGATCTTACCGCTATTACGATATCGTCATGGCCCTGTTCGTGACGGTACTGCTCACCAGCAACATCGCCAGCGCCGCCAAACTGATCGACCTTCGCCTGTCGATCCTTGGCCTACCGCTGGCCTTCGATGGCGGAACCCTGCTTTTTCCCCTGGCTTACGTCTTCGGCGATATCCTCACCGAGGTGTACGGTTACGCCCGTGGCCGCAGGGTGATCTGGGTGGGATTTGCCAGCGCCCTGTTGATGGTGGCGTCCTTCTGGTTCCTGCGGCTGCTGCCGGGTGATCCGCTTTGGGGCGCTTTTGTTTTCGAGGGCATGTCCGAGGCGGTCCCCGGCATGACCGCACCATCCGATCCCGCAGCTTTTGGGCAGGCCGCCTACGACGGCATCCTGGGCGGGGTCAGCACGGGCGCAATCATCATCGCCAGCCTGGCTGCCTATTGGGCGGGCGAGTTCAGTAATTCTTATATCCTCGCTCGCATGAAGGTGCTGACCGAGGGTCGTTGGTTGTGGACCCGAACCATCGGCTCCACCCTGGTCGGACAGGGCGTTGATACGGTTCTGTTTGTGTTGATCGCGACACTGCTGGGCGTGTTCCCCCCTGCGATAGCCCTGAGCCTGATTGTCGCCAATTACATTTTCAAGGTCGCTATCGAAATCGGCTTCACGCCCATTACCTACCTTGCTGTCGGTGGCCTGAAAAAAGCCGAAGGCGTGGATTACTACGACCGGGACACCGATTTTAACCCATTCCATCTTTCTGAATCCTAGACAGATCCCTTTTTATGTCATTCCGATGAGCGAAGCGAGGAGGAATCCCCGCACTGCAAGAACGAGATTTCTCACTTCGTTCGAAATGACAAAATCTACCCTACCAGTCCCACTAGCGATATTCCGCTCCATCCTTTAGCGTATCCGACAAGACTCTGATGCGTTTTTGCATGGTCGCAATATCGTTTTTGAGCTCAAACGGGACGTACTGATTCAAAGCTTCCAGGCCTTCGCGCTCTTCGATGAACAGATCCAGTTTGTCCTGCAACTGGCTTTTCTCAAGACATGCTTCGTGCAACTTCCAGCACAAAACGGCCGTTGTCTCCTCGATCTTTCGTTCCAGGTTGCTGCGCTGATCCTGAAGTTGCCCGATCTGCAACTCGGCCATTCCACCAGCGGCCAACAATGGATTTTCAAGCTTCATCCTTTCCAGTTGATCGATTTGCTTTTGAGCAAGACCATAACGTTCTTTGAGCATACTTGTGGTCTTGATCATGGTCTCGGCTGTGTCATAGCGATGCTCGTGGAGCAGGGAAGCGTCAGGCTGTGGGGGAGGGGGGCAGTCGTCTGAGCCCACGCTGCGGGAGGAGGCTCCTGGCGTTTTCGAGCCGCGCAACCCATCAAAAACGATGCCGTCTTCTGAGCGCAGGTATAAAACCGGCGTGGCGAAGCCGCGATCCTTGGGGTAATTCAAATAGCAGGCGTTGCGGCCCAGGGTTATCGGCACGTATCCACCTGGCCCGCCCACCTGCCATCGCTGAGACGGCTGTAAAAGGTCTCTGCAAATTGCAGGGCGACATCGTCGCGGATGGCGTATTGCATGGCGACAACAGCGGGCACACCCGCCCGCAGCAAGGCCGGGGCTATCCCCAGAAATCCATGTCCGCTACGACTTTCGTCGACTACCGCGCCCCGACAGGCGTTTAGCACCACCACCTTGACCTGTTTGTGATTGCCAAACAAAGCCTGCAAGCGGGCGTCTTCAACCCACTCCTCGTCTTCACCCTCTTCAAGATCCTCCCAGGCGCTGTTGAAGCGAAGCGTGCCGTGCATGAGGTCATCATCCTGCTTTTCGAAGTCACCGTGGCCGATAAAGTGAAAGATGTTGAAGTCGCCGCTCGCCAATGTGTCGTCCACTTTTTGCAGGGGGACTTTTCCTTTCAGGATTTCGTAGGGGATAGCTGCCCGATCCAGGGCTTTTGTGATGGTGATTTCCTCAGCATCGGTGGCAAGTCCAGAACCGTCGGGGATGACGATCAGCACCCTGGGTTTGCCGGGCACTGTCAGTGTTTTGATATTGCCGTAATCCAGGCTGAGCAACTGCCGCGTCACCAGCGTTTTGATCTGCGTGGCGAGAAAAACATCCTGCCAGGCCATCAATTCCCACGGAAGCACAGCGATCTCACTCGCCGTTTCGTCGACATCCAGACGAATGCGCAGGTAGGCGTCTTCGTGGGCCTGCACCTCCTGAGAATAAATGCTGATGAAGAGATCCCGAACCTGCCCCTGAAACAGAGAGCCGAAGAGCGTGGCTCCGACTTCTTTGAGCAAAGCCTCGTCTGTCGTGAATGGCTCTTCCCGGATGCCGCGTTAATTTCTCGGCCAAGTCCTCTGCCTTCAACGCCTCCCAATCCAGGGAAGCCTTTGCAAGACCGCTGTTCGCTGTTTGGGCCGTCACGCGGTAATTGTCCGCGCCAGCTTCACTCACCCGCAGATCCATGTCGTAGAAGTTCGGCTGCTTGATATTTGCCATGGGGGAAGGCTCCTTTTTTGTCGCAGAGAAGTTGTCTCGCATTGTACAGTCAAAGTCAGGCAGCGTCAACGAATTGAGAGGCAAAGAGCAAGGGGTTGTGAGCATGTGCGGGTTGCACGAAAGTTGACAGGTTGCGCGCTACAAGCCTAGAATGCGCGGGCTTTCATCCAGGAATATTCCCCTGAAAAGACCCAGCAGAAGGTTCATCAGGGAGACTTCATTCGTTTTATCTCCGACCGCACACGTCATGTCCGATTATCGCAGCCAACTAAGTGTAACACTCTGGGCAACCCTCATGGTTCTGGCGCTGAGCGCTGTGTTCACATTGCCGGAGCGGATTCTTTCGACCCAGGCGCTGGGCTCGCCCCTTTCAGCTTCGCTGAATGCTGACCTGCTTGTGGCGCTCGTGGCTGTCACCATCGTGTGCGCCGGGCTGGAAGCGGCAATCCGCACCCACCCGAATCCGTCTTTGTTGCGGCACACCTATCGCTACTGGGCGCTCCCTGGCGCTATCGTCTTAACTTCGGCTGTGGTTTTGCCCGTGGCTCCCACCAATGCCATCTGGTTTGCTGTGCTGGCGTTAACTGGTTTCGCTCTGGCGGCAGTCACGTTGGCCGAGTATCATACGGTTGATCCTGAAGACGCCCATTATCGCAGCGCCCGACTAACGCTCAATATCCTGGCCTACGTGACTGCTGCGGTGGTGTTTATCCTGATCTACACAACCCGCAGCCGCTCTCTGGTTTCAGCGACGGCGATTGGATTACTCTCAGGGTTGTTGGCGGTGGAGTTACTCCGTGGATCGCACAGCGCATTCAGGCAGGTGATACTCTACAGTGTCATCATCGCCCTGCTGATGGCGCAAAGCACCTGGGTGTTCAACTACTGGCCTTTTGCCTCTGCCCGGATGGGGTTGGTGCTACTGGTGCAATTCTATTTGCTTGTTGGCCTGGCGCATCAAGAATTGATAGGACAGCTCACCCGCAGACGGGGCGTGGAGTATCTGGTTTGGCGGGCGCTGCCGTGGCTTTGATGGTTTGGTTCCCAACTCTGTAACGGGTTAAAACTTAAATTTTTCCGCGGCGTTACTTTTGCATGGCTTCTACGTCTCCACATTATAGCCAGGGTGCTGCCCAGAGACCGGGTGGGAAGGGGGAACCTGCCTCAGCTCAAGCTCATCCTGGCCCTTTTTACCTCCGACAAAGACCATTTTTTGCTTTGTCGGGCCCTAATTGAACATACTCCCCCGTGTCTATCGTTGGAATGCGTTGGGGGACGACTTCCAATAGCAGACACAAACAAGGTATGCTCAATCTATAACGTAGGGACAATCATGCCCGATTGTCCCTATTGTTATTTTAGAACGCCACCCAAGTCTTTGAGGTGGCGTTTTTCGTGGATGGTGATTACGCGGAACACGCCTTCAACGCTGGTATCGAATCCGCCGGGGTGCGGGCCTGATTTGTCCCAAGCAGCATCAGGGATTGTATCGAGCAGCGCTAATGTCGCCATGCGGTTGGCCCGGTATTCGGCCAGGATTTCCGCCCAGGACAGCGCGCTTCTTCGCGACTTCGGCGTTGTTGAACGTATCCAGGTCGAAATCAGGTATAAGGGTGGGTTCATTAGCCAGAAATAGGCGGATAACCTCGCAATGGCCGAGTTCCGAAGCCGCCAGGTGGGCCAACATATCCTGACCCGACCAGCCTTCGTTGGCCCGCAGTTCCCGTGCTGTGTCCTCATCGATCGATTCCACCAGGTCCAGCACCGCTTGATGGCTGCTGATGAGGCCTTTGCGTAGCTTGTCGCGTGGATTCATTGATCCTCCCGTTGTGCTTGCATTACCTGATGCCAATTCGCTTGCTCTGTGACAGGCAGGTCCAGGGCGGTGCGGATTTCGTTGCCGTGGTCCAGTTCGTGGTTGGCAATAGTGAGAAATAGGCCTTCGACCGTGGTCGTGAATCCCGCCGGGTGCGTTCCGACCACATCCAGATTTTCCGCGCTCAGACTGTCAAGCAGCAGCCAGGCCTGCTCACGGCTTGTCTGCAAGCTCAAAACCAGACTCTCGATGTTCTGGTTCGCTCGCTTTTTCACCTGACTGCGGTTCCAGCGATCAAGGTCGAAGCCGGGAGGAAGGTCGGTCCCGGCCAGGAAGCGCTGAACGGTGCTGAGCAA
This sequence comes from uncultured Chloroflexia bacterium, assembly GCA_963700615.1. Classification (GTDB taxonomy): domain Bacteria; phylum Chloroflexota; class Anaerolineae; order J102; family J102; genus DUEF01. The sequence goes on from CAVOYG010000015.1 coordinate 142,605, forward strand.
ACCCGGTTCCGCCATTGCCAGATGCGCAAGGATGTCACGCACTCGCCACTCGGGGTTTTCTGTGCTGGCGACTGCCATGTTATCGTCCAGATCGGCGACAGCCCCCAGCAGCAGGGCGCGCGCCTCCTCCATTTTTTGTCGAATGAGTTCTTTGCGGTCTGTCATAAACTATCCATCTCCGTGCAACGAAAACAGCCTAGTTGTGTTTCAATAACTGTCCAAATATGAATCATCAAATTCATCCACCAAGTCCTTGTCAAAGATCTCGCCTTCATCTCCTTGTACCTGTGCATCGAATTGGTCTGCAATTTCCAGCATTTTCTTAAGCGTGGGTTGATCAGGATTTTTTGTGGTGATATTACCACCGGTCCAGTCAAACCAAGTTTCGGGATATTTGACTGTTCCTCGCCATACTGCAAAGTTATCACCATTCTCCGGTATTGGCACCAATTCTCTATCACTTCGGACTACTTTCAGCCATTCTTCCGACGAGATTTCTTGACCGTCATTCTCAAACCAAAATTCCGCCCTTGTGATGTGCACATCATAACCCATAATCGTGAATCCTCCAGTTTGCCTCGAAAATAAGTTGATTATCTACGGCATGATCTCGTAGCCGCCATCGACCACGATGGTCTGTCCAACGATGCCTGCGGCTGCATCGGAACAGAGGAAGGACACCACGCCTGCGACTTCTTCGGTCGTCACAAACCTGCCAATGGGGGTGCGTTCGCGAGCGGTTGCCGTCATCTCATCCCAGTCCGGGAAATGGGTGATGGCGTCGGTCAGCACCGTGCCCGGAGACACGGTGTTGCAGATAATGCCATGCGGGGCCAGTTCCACTGCGAAATAACGGATTAGCGTCTCAATCGCCGCCTTGCTCACCCCGATAACGCCGTAATTGGGCAGCGCGCGTCTCGACCCCATCGAACTGATGCCGACCACCCTGCCCCATCCGCGCGCCCTCATGTAGGGCGCAGCAGCGTTGACGCCGTGGAAAATGGAGCGGGCATTGATGTTCACCGTCCAGTCCCATTCCCGATCATCCTGCTCCTCCAGCGGTCGCGGTACGCCCGACGCGGCATTGCCGATGAAGATATCGACGCCGCCAAAAGCTTTGGCTGCTTCCGCCACCAGGCGCTCAACCTGCTCTTTACGCCCGACATGGGCCTTGATCACAATGGCCCTGCCTCCGGCAGCCTCCACCGCTTGCGCTGTCGCCTCGGCGGGCGCACGGTTACGGAAGAAATTAACAGCGACATTGGCGCCGCGTCGCCCCAACTCAACGGCAATGGCGCTGCCGATGCCGCGCCCGGAGCCGGTGATCACGGCGGTTTTTCCTGTTAGGTCCATGCAGGTGTCTTCCTTAGATTGGTTCTGCCTCTATCTTCCGGCGAGGGCCCGCATGAAGAAGACAAGGTTGGCTGGGCGCTCGGCCAGGCGGCGCATGAAGTAGGGATACCAGGATTGGCCGTATGGCACGTAAATCCTCATGCGATTTCCCGCCTGCACCAATCTTTGCTGCTCGTCGCGGCGGATGCCATACAGGAACTGAATCTCCCAACTCTGCGGATCAATGCCCTGTTCGGCAGCGAAGTCGGCCACGGCATTATAAACGGCATCATCGTGAGAACCGAGCGCCAGGCGAGCGCCTTTTTCACGCGCTTCCGGTGTGATCAGCATCTTGCTCAGCACAATAAGCTCATTCTGGATGTCTTTTCGATCTTGCCAGGCCACGTCGGCGGGTTCGTCGTACGCGCCCTTGACCAATCTCAGGTCGGCGATACCGTCATCAATAAATGCTTGCACATCGTCTTGCGTGCGGAACAGATAGGCCTGAACCACAGTACCGACATTATCGAATTCAGTGCGCAAGCGGCGATAAATCTCAAAAGTCACATCCACCACATCCGATTCTTCAATGTCGATACGCACAAAACGACCGTTATCTTTGGCCGCGGACACGATGCGCAGCACATTTTCGTAGCAGAACTCAGGATCGATGTGCAAACCCATCGCCGTCAGTTTGAGGGAGACGCCGCTATTCAGGTCATTTGCGGCCAACTCGCCAAGCAGGGCGACGTATTCATCGACATTGGCTGTGGCCGCTTCCCGTTCCGAGACGTGCTCCCCCAGGTAATCGACTGTCGCCAACATCCCCGCTTCGTTCAACTGGCGGATGACGGCCAGAGCTTCGTCTCGCGTTTCCCGGCCACAAAGCGCCTTGCCACACGCCTGGCTGGCGGGAACCCGATAACCATTTGCCGCATTTTTTCGCTTTGAGACAACGTGATCAAAGATTGTCGGAGCATGCCAAGTCTCCTGTGAATCAGAGTGTGCTGCTGGAATTCGCTGAGATCAGTATAGCAGAGTGTGTTTGTATGATTCAAGTGAGTGGCACTTCCGAAGTGCCACTCACTTTGCTAATCTCGCCATCCCGAACGGTATAGTCCTGCCCGCGCCAGCTAAACTTGCGCAGGAGCGCCGAGCGCATCATCACGAAAGGGTGGATGAGGATCAACGCGACAAATGCTCCGGCCTGTTGCAGGATGGGGCGTTTGCGGAAGTGGATAGCTGGCAACCTTAAACGCTTCCACACCGACTCGTTTACTAAATAATAGGCGAAAACCAAGGGGAGCAATGCCGAAAGGGTCAGGCCCGCTCCAAGGTATTGTCCCCCCAGCGTTTGGCTAAGTCCGACCAGCAGCAGAAGCAGCGGGTACACCATCACCCAGGTAATCAGCCACAGGCGGAAGTCGTGTACGCGGATGGTGACAAGCTGGCGGACGAGAAAATCCACCAGGTCGGACCAGCCATAATGGATCGGAATCGTAACCAGGCAGTGGGGGACAAAGGCAATGCGCCCGCCATCCTCTCGCACTGCCTGAGAGAGGGTGTGATCATCGGAAAATGCGCCTTCCCAGATGCGTCTCACATCCAGCCGCCTGGCATCCTCCGCCCGGATTGCCATTGCTCCGCCCCAGGCGCTTCCCATTTGCGGACGCGCCACCCCCGGCAGGCTGCTGAGGAGCCACAGGCTGGCAACCCATTGCGGCAATGTCTCTTCCTGCGGGATCAGTATTCTGGCCCCGGTCGTCAGCATCGCTTCTTCACGCACAAGCGGACTGATCAATTGTGCGGCAAATTCAGGATCGACAACGGTGTCAGAATCAAGGAAGATCAGATACGTGAAGTCTTCCGCAGCCGTGGCTTCGACGCCACCCAGCATGTTGGCGATTTTTCCTGAATAGCCCGGCGGTTGAGGGTAGATGACCAAATCCACCCGCTCGGGATGTCTACCTTGAAAATCCTCGATCAGGGGAACAGAATCATCGTCGGGATCGGCGACAACAAAGACGAGTTGGCAGTTTGGCAACGTTTGACGCGCCAATGCCTCCAGAAATGCCGGGAACTCAGGGTCAACGCCCTTGCAAGGCAAGATCAGGGCTGTGCGTTGTTGTTGAGGCTTTGCAGGCGTCTGCTCTGTCAGGACTCGGCGGGCAGTATCCCAGGCTATGGAAAAAGCAGCCAAACCAAGGGCCCAAAATACGAGTCCAACCCACACAATCGACTCAGTCCGTGGGTGATGGGGCTGAGACGGAGGGCCGGGAAATGCGATTTGTCCGTATCAGGGCGGAGCGCGCCATCTGATGCTCGCTAAGACCGATGGCCAGAACCAGGCTTGTCCCCAGAGTGAACAGCAAGGGCAGGGGCGCAAGCGCCCACTGCCCGTTGATGGCGACGACAACAAGCGTGAGCAGGGCGTACAGGAGGGTGATAGCCTCCGGCAGCAACTGACGTAGATTCGACCCTTCCGGGATCGCCAGGCTACGCGCGCCGTGGCCTTGTTTGGGCGTGCGCTCGAAAGCGCCGCCTTGATGCCAAAATCCATCCCAGACAGCTCTCCCCATCATCGGGGAAAGCCCTAACGATATCAGGGCCAACACCGGCAGGACCCACAAGCGCTTCAGGCCTCGCACGCCGCCCAATTGCTGTTGCGATAGCCCGTACATGACAAAAGGGGCTACCGAAACCAGCATGGAGACGTAACCGATGAAGGGCAGGGGCAGGGCGTAATCGGGGATAAGCGCCAGAGGCAGGGTGAGGAAAAGCAGGCCGAGTAAGGGAAGATGCGTAGCATAGCCCCCCAAATGGAGCAATGCGTAGCATCGTTTGAACACTGATTGCCGGCTGTGCAGAATTGGTAAAGCCAGTTTGCGCAGGGTCTGCGCCGAACCCTTTGCCCAGCGACGCTGCTGCCGTTTGAAGCTGACAAGCAGGGGCGGCACCTCGGCTGGCGCTTCCACGTGATTAAGGTACGCGCCTCGCCAGCCCGCCAATTGCGCCCGGTACGAGAGATCCAGGTCCTCGGTGACTGTGTCGCTGGTCCAGCCCCCTGCATCGTCTATGGCCGACCGCCGCCACAAGCCGCCACTGCCGTTGAAGTTCTGCATGAAACCGGAAGCGGAGCGCGCCTGTTGTTCGATGGCAAAATGTCCATCCAGGGCCAGGCTTTGGGCAGCGGTAAGCGGGTTCTGCGAACGATTGAGATGGCCCCAACGGGTTTGGACAAATGCCAGTTGCGGGTTTGCCACCAGAGCCGGGATGGCGCGTTGCAGCCAATCCGGTTCAGGGACGAAATCGGCATCGAAGATAGCGATAAATTCACCTGAGACTTGGGGCAGGGCTGCCGCCAGAGCGCCGGCTTTGTAACCGCTGCGGTCGCTGCGGTGCAGATATTGGATGTTCAAGCCTCGCAGTCTGCGCAAGCGCGCCACCAGGGCTACCAGGATTGACGTGGTCCGGTCGGTTGAATCATCCAGGACCTGAATCTGGAGTTTGTCCTGCGGGTAGTGCAACGCGGCCACGGCCTCCACCACGCGCCGGGCTACCCTCGGTTCGTTGTAGATGGGAATCTGCACCGTAACCTGCGGCCACTCGTCCACCTCGACGTCTTGTGCAAGCCAATTGTGTTGGCGACGGTAACGCCAGAACAGAAGCAGGGAGGTGAGGATAAAAAGTCCGTAAAAAATCAACAGAGCGCCAGCGCCCTGGTAGAGGATAGGAATCAGTGTGCGAAATAGAGACATGGGAACGCTGGATATTCACTTCGATTATGCGCGAAGTTGCGCGACGGGATCATGCAGTTTCCAGTTAGCAGTAATCAGTTTCCAGTCCATCTCTATGAGCAAATTTCGCTGGCCAAACAACTGCTTACTCCATACTGCTTACTGCCTGTGGCTTTTTCAGGACAGGTAGTTTAACAGATCAATGGCTAAATCGGCATATGCCTGGGCTGCTCGATGAACATCCGCCAGTTGAATGCTTTCATCGGCAGTGTGTGCATATCGAGCATCGCCAGGACCAAAACCAATGGTCGGGATGCCGGCTTCGCCCATCGTGTAAACGCCATCCGTGGAAAAAGCCCAGGTTCCCACCGTTGGTTTTCGCCCCAAACTTTTTTCTAACGATGCCTGAGCCCGCGTCAAAAGAGGATGATCTTCCGGTAGTAACCAAACAGGATACACTTCTGAACCTTCGGTTTCGTAACCTGTGTAGCTGATGCTCCGATAATAGCCTGTTTCGACTTGGCCGCGCACATTCTCGCGTTGCAGCAAGTTCTCGATTTCCGAAAGCGCCCGCGCGGCGGTTTCTCCCAGCGTCAGGCGGCGATCAATAATCAAATCGCAGCGATCGGGGATGGCATTGCGGCTACTGGCAACCGATGTCAGTTCGGTCACAGCGATGCTGCCCGGCCCCAGCACCGAATCTGTCATCAGCCCCGCGTTCAGTAATTCGATACCGAAGATCAGGCGAGCCGCGCCATAAAGAGCGTTTTCGCCCTGCGCCGGATCCGAAGAGTGACAGGAGCGCCCAAATGTCGAAACACGGATTTCCATGCGGCCGCGCTGACCGCGCGCAAGTTGCAGATTGGTGGGTTCACCCAAGATCACCCAATCGGGGCGCAGTCCTTCCTCTTCCACCAGGACCCGCATGGCCATACCTTCGGTCGGCTCTCCCTGAACGACGGCGGCAATCACCACCTCTCCTGGCAAATCAACGCCATGTTGCGCCAACATGCCAACGCCGTAAATCATGGCCGCCAATGCCCCCTTCATATCGACGCTGCCCCGGCCGTATAACTTGTCCTCACTCACTTCTCCGCTGAAGGGGTCGTGCGCCCAGGCATCGGGATTGCCGATATTAACGGTATCCATGTGTGCATTGAACAGAAGGATTGGCCCGCCGCGCTGACCGTAACGACCGATGATGTTGCCGATGCGATCGGCGTGCACGCTGGGTAAACTCTGGGCGCGCATCTCCGTGGCAACCATCCGCGCCACCGAAGCCTCTTGGCCGGATAGACTTGGCGTCTGTACGAGACGACGCAGGAAATCGGAGCAGGCCTGTGTGCGCTGCTGGTCCATGCGAAGATGTGGGTGTATAGCAAAAGATTGGGGGTTTGCCATTTCAGTAAGCCCCTTCGCCAGAGAGAACTTTGGGAATTGTGCGTAACATGATACTGAAGTCAAGGAATGGAGACCAGTTTTCGACGTAGTAGATGTCCAGCATCACCATTTCGTCGAAACTTAGGTTGGATCGTCCTGAAACCTGCCACATGCCTGTCAGGCCCGGCTTCACTTCCAGGCGCTTGCGGTGCCAGGGTTCGTATGCGTCGACTTCTTCCGGCAAACCAGGTCGGGGTCCGACCAGGCTCATTTCGCCCCGCAGAACATTATACACTTGTGGGAGTTCATCCAGACTCAGGCGGCGTATCCAGCGGCCTGTTCTGGTTAATCTGGGGTCATCCTTAATCTTGAACAACGGACCATCCGCTTCGTTGTAGTCCGACAGATCTTTCAGCATGCTTTCGGCATCAGGAACCATGGAGCGGAATTTGTATGTATTGAAGCTGTTGCCATCGCGCCCGATCCTTTTCTGTACAAAAATGGCCGGTCCGGGGGAATCAAGCTTGATGGCGATTGCGATCAGCGCCATAATCGGCAGAATAATAACCATTCCCACGATGGTAATGACCAGATCGATGATGCGTTTGATCGCCGATCTCGGTCCAGAAATGGAGACGGGCTTGGTTCCGAGCAGGGGAATGCCATCCAGCACTTCTACATCCACTTGATCGAGGCTGAGTTGGAGGACGTCGGGCACGACCCTGGCGCGGACACCCAACCGTTCGCACTGGTTTAGCACGCTCATGATGCGGCGATGGTACTGCCAGGGCAAAGTGATGATCACTTCATCTACGCTATAATCGCTAACCACCTGGGAGAGGTTGGTTAATGACCCCAGCGCGGTGAATGGCCCCAAATCCTTTTCTCCTTTATCGGGGTTGTCGTCGAGAAAACCAACCACAACAAAGCCCAGGTCTGGCTTCGCCAGGAGTACGCGCAGAATCATGCGGCTGACCTCGCCTGCGCCGACTATCAGGACATGGCGGGTGCCTATGCCCCTCCTTCGCAACCAGGCCACCACTTGCCGATTTGCGATGCGACTGATTGTCAAGAAGATGAGGATCAGAAAACCGGCGATGCCGTAAACCAGCCGGGAGTGGTAGGCCGGTTGGAACATGTAGTTTCCTACCATCAGGATAATGGTTACGACCGATGTGGCCGTGACCAGCCGGTAAAATTCATTGAGGAAACTCGTGCCTCTGGGAATCCGATAAACGCCTTCAAGATAGAGGGCGATGATCATCATGACGCCTGCGAGCACGCCGACTTCCAGGTAGAATTGAAATCCCGTGTATGAAGCGGGATCGACAATCCGATACCATTGCAGTTCGTAGCGGATATACCAGGCTACGAGAAAAGCCAGCACCGAAAGGCAGAAATCGACAACTGCCAGAAACGGCCGGTGAAATTTAAGTAGCCGCTCAGCCATGATCTTTTTCCAGCGCGTGTGCATAGACTGCTGCGGTTGCATCAGCCGTGGCGGTCCAGCGAAACTGGGCGGCATGGGTAAGCCCGGCAGTACGCATGGCGTCACTGCGTTCGCTGTCGTTCAGCACTGCCGTCATCGCCAGCGCCAGCGCTTCGCTATCATCCGGATCGACCATCCATGCCGCGTCCCCCGCTACTTCTGGCAAACTACTGACTGATGACGTGATAACAGGCGTGCCGCAGGCCATCGCTTCGGCCACCGGCAGGCCAAATCCCTCGTAGACAGAGGGATAAACGAAAAGGCTGGCGGCATTGTACAACCAGGGCAGGTCGGTTAAGGGTACAAAACCGAGAAAATGGACATATTGCTCAAGGCCAAGCGCCTTGACTCGCTCGAATACATTCTCAAAATACCATCCCTTGCCCCCCCCAATCAATAAGGGTATCGGATTCTGCACACTGCGACGATAGCGATCATAGGCATCGAGCAGGCCAAGGTGATTTTTTCGCGGCTCAAGGGTTCCCACAATCAGCATGAAACTTTCAGGCCAACCTGCCTGTCGGCGATACGCTTCGACCTCAGCAACAGGTAAGGGGCTGTAGATCTCGTCCACGCCATTGTAGACGACGTCAATCTTCGTTTCAGGGACACCCAAAAGGTGCACAAGATCGTTCGCTGTGGCTTTGGAGACTGCGATCACACGCCGGGCGCGATGGCAACTCTGCGCCGTTATCCGGGATAGATACAAGCGGTTGCCCGGACGAAAGGATTGAGGATAGAGCAGAAAACTCAGATCGTGAACTGTGACCACGATTGGGATACCGGCAAATAGGGGCGTTGCGTAAGCCAAACCATGTAACAAACTCAAACGATCACGCCGAATGGCCTGCGGTAGGCGCGCTTGTTCCCAAAAGATACGGGCGATGGGTCGCTGTGTGGGAATACGGGGCTGCCTGAGCAGAAGTCCGGGGCGCGCCCGATAGCTGGCATCACCGACATAGGTCAAGAACTCGAACTGCTTGCATCGCTCTGGCAAATGGTGCAAAAGCTGATGGCTGTACGTGTTCAGTCCTGCGCTGCGGTAGTTCTGTGATGTGGATAACAGAGTCGCCAGTAAGCCAATTCTGGGTCTAGCGAGATTTTCTGTAATGGCGGACACAGCATCATTATATGCCACGCACAATCTCTTGAGCCAATCATCTGCAGCGCCGTTCATGCCGTAGAAGGGCGGATGCAACCCTGTGAGCGCCGGGGAAAGAAAAACGGACCTTCGGCAAATGCCTAAAGGTCCGTGAATAAGGTTATGTAACACTGCGTGTCCGCAGTAAAGGAACGTTCTAGGAGGGAATGATGCTGACTTTGCGGTTTTCGCCTTCTCCGATGCTCTCGGTGTACACATCTTTGCGATTCCGAAGAGCGATGTGCACCAGACGCCGCTCGCGAGCGGCATGGCCTCCAGGACAACAGTGCGATTTTCGCGTACGGCTTTGTCGGCCATTGTGTTGGCAAGGCGTTCCAGGCTGAGTTCCCTGCGTTCTTTGTAGTGCTCGACATCCACCTCGATGCGCGGCCAGGTGTGCAGGTAACGGTTGACAACCAGCCGCACAAGGTACTGAATCGCCTCCAGCGTTTCTGCGCGGCGGCCAATCAGGATGCCAAGATCTTCGCCTTCGATGTTTAGAAGATAAGTTGGTTCCCGATTCTCTTTATCGGCTGCAACAACACTGGCCTCCACCCGGGTTTTGAGTCCCATACGATCGAGCATATTCTGCAAAAAATCTTGCGCGATCGCCAGCACTTCATCTTGTTCTGTCATTTCCACAGCAACATCTATGACCGAGTCGGTTGTGCCGACAGAAGCGACCGCACCTTCGGTGTTGTCTGTATCCGCGATCTGTGTTGGCATCTCTGTCATTGTCTCAGAAACCGGCGTTGGTTTGGGTGTAATTGCATCAGGAGATGAATCGACAACCTCGATCACGTCCACTGCCTCCGACGCTGGCGGGGCGGATTCAGAACCAGGAAGGGTAATGCGAACCGTGGCGAGTCGGGAACCCATGCCAAACACACCTGTGCGACCCTCCTCCAGGATTTCGATCTCCACTTGATCTCGGCTTAAACTCAAAGTGGTCAAGCCTGTCTCGATAGCTTCTTCAACTGTACGACCGGTAAACTCAGTCATATTGGCTCCGAATATATTCGCTCCTTCCAACAATAAGTTATTGTTATGTACAGAAGCAAAGAAAATGGTGTAGTGATTTGTGAATTAACGTCGCTTGCGTCGCTTGCGTTGCGTGCCGCTTTTTTGTTGGGGTTCCTTAGGCTGGGATTGTTTCTCTTTTTGTTTCTCGCTCTTGGCAGCAGCAGCATCGTCGTCAGTGTCGTCGTCTGAATCCGAATAGTTGCTGTTGGCCTTTATCTCTTCAATCTTCAGGTTGGATTCTATTTCCCAACGAGATTTCTGGCGGTTGACGTAAACTTGCTGCCCCAAAGCCAACACATTGCCAACAACCCAGTAAAGGCTAAGACCTGCAGGGACCTGGAGGGCGAAGAACACGAACATACCGGTCATCAGCCAACTCATCTGGCCCATCATGCCGGCAGCAGGGTTGCTGTCACCATCGCCCATCTGTGGTTGAGAAGCTCTGGCTGGTTTTGACCATGAAGAACTGGGTGATCGCCAGGAGGATCGGTAATACGAGATAAGGCCAGACTTCTGGACTGATCAAATACTGGAGGGAACCACTGATATCGGTGAACGGAAAGCCCTTCGGTCAACCAACTCAACCCCAAGTGGTATGTTGGGAAGGAGATATCCGGGATGAAATACCAGGGCTGGCCCTGGATGCTGCCGCTGGTGGGCACGCCCACATCAGCTGCAAGGCCGAGGATCGCATAGTAAAAGGCGAACAAGATCGGCATCTGGATCAGGGTGGGAAGACATCCCGCCATCTGCGCCTGGGTGATGCCATGCTCCTGGTACAGCTTCATTTGCTCTTGCTGGTACCGTTGCTTATCCTTGCCGTATTTTTTCTTTAACCTGTCAAGTTCCGGTTGCAGTGCTTTGGTCTTTGCCTGTGCATCCCGCATCGACCGCATCTGTTTCAAGCTCAAGGGCATCAGCGCCCCGCGGACAACAATTGCAACCAGAATAATCGCCCAACCCCAGGAATAGATCACCCCGATCGGTTCAAGCAATTTGTCGTTGAAGAAGACAATAAGGGCGCGGAGCGGTGCAGCCAGAACTTCAAATATGCCGCCCGTATAAACAGACTCGGATACTCCAGTCACCGGATTTTCAACTACTTGGACGCCGCCACAACTACTGAGAAAAACGGCAGCCAACAGCAAAACCAGGATGATTAAAATGCGTTTGTGAGAACGTTTCACACTTAACTCCAACACCTGCCATGCGATGCTTTTACGCTTCGTAAAGCTGGCGATAAGGCTGAATCAATCAGGAACGGGATCGTACCCACCCTCATGAAAGGGATGGCATCGAGCGATCCGTTTGGCGCCCAACCAGCTCCCGCGCAGCACGCCATGTTTCTCAATGGCTTCGTACGTGTAAACAGAACAGGTGGGCGTGTAAATACAACCACTGGGCAATCCCGGTGAAATAAAGCGCTTGTAGAATCGGATAAGGGCAAGGGCTGCTTTCTTAATCACGATGGTTCGTTCGCTTCGGGAGATGCAGTAACTGGCGATGATAACAAGTGGGCATTCTTCAACAATTTTTCACAGGCGTCGTCCACTCGCTGAAAGGATTGATTAACGATAGCTGGTCGGGCGATAAAGACCATATCCCATCCTGCTTCGATGGTGGTGAATCGTAATCGCACAGCCTCGCGCAACAATCGTCTCGCCCGGTTTCGTTGCACCGCATTGCCTACGCGACGGCTGGCTGTGAAGCCAAAACGGCTGTAGGGAAGGTCGTTTCGCAAGAAAACAAGGATAGCTAAGGGATCCTTGCGACTTTTACCCGTACGTCGCACTTGCTGGAAGCGCTCACGGGAGCGTAACCTGTAACGGCGCTGCACCAGCGATACTTTTTAATCTACTTTAGACGGTAAGGCGTTTGCGGCCTTTGAGGCGACGGCGTTTCAGCACGTTGCGCCCATCTTTGGTTGCCATACGAGCGCGGAATCCGTGGGTGCGGGCTCGTTTTCGCTTCTTGGGCTGCCATGTACGTTTTGTCATAGTTGGACTTCCTCGGCTAGTATCTGATAGGTAAGGCGCTAAATGCGCTGGCTACATCCAGGTGCAACGTGCGCCTTACTTAATTGGAATTTGGTACGGAGTCTGTTTTGTGAAACTGATGTTCCAAACCAAACTCCACTAACAGGCAACTGGTCTGCCTGTAGTTTGACAAAAAAAGTAGGGAAGGCGGTTGGGCCTTTCCCCTACGCAACTTTTGATTATACTCTCAGGGATGATGTGCGTCAAAATCCCGGAAGATGGCGATCACCCCAAACTCTGAAGTGGTCTGAGATTATGTCCCTTGCCCTCGTTCATGATTGGCTCAACCAGCTTGGCGGCGCCGAAGATGTGCTTTGCGAGCTTCACGATATGTTTCCCGAAGCGCCTGTCTACACATCTATCTATGCGCCTGACAAGATGTTACCGGCGATGAAGCGCTGGGACATCCGCCCCAACTGGCTCAATCACCTGCCCGGAATCAACGATCACCATCAAATCTATCTCCCGTTCTACCCGGTGGGTTTCAGCACGACTGATCTGACTGATTACGATTTGGTGCTAAGCAATAAATCTGGTTTTTGCCACGGTGTGAGGACACGGGCAGACGCCAAACACATCTGCTATTGCCTTGCCCCCACCCGTTATGTCTGGACCCCCGACGCCTATCTGGCACGGGAGGGGTTGGGCTCGGCCGTTGGCTTTGCGCTCCGACCTCTGCTCGCCTGGATGCGGCGCTGGGATTATGCCGCCGCCCAGCGCGTCACGCATTTTATCGCCATTTCCACCGAGATTCAGCAGCGCATTCGCCAATACTATCGCCGCGAAAGCGCCATTATCTTCCCCCCGGTCGACACCAGCCGTTTTAACCCGAACGGCAGGCCTGCTGAACCCTTCTACCTCTCTCTCGGCCGTCTGATTCCCTACAAACGCATCGATTTAGCGATTCAGGCCTGCAACCAGACCGGAGCGAAGCTCGTGATCGCCGGCGATGGCCGGGACAGAGAACGCCTGGAAGCGCTGGCCGGGCCCACCATCGAGTTTCTGGGCCGGGTCTCCGACGCGGATGCCGAAGATCTGATGGCCCGCTGTCAGGCGTTTATCTTTCCAGGTCTGGAGGATTTTGGCATCACGCCGTTGCAAGCACAGGCAGCGGGACGTCCGGCCATTGCCTTTGGCGCTGGCGGCGCGCTCGATACGGTCATCCCCGGCAAAACCGGCGAATATTTCCACGAACAGAGCGTTGAGAGCCTTGTTGCAACACTCACTGCGTTCGAGCCCGATGCGTATCATCCCGCAACATGCCGCGCCAATGCTGAACGTTTCAGCACGCAGCGCTTCGTTCGGGAGTTGAGTGACTACATCGAGCGTGTCATTCGGGGGGCAGAACCCCGGTCGGGATCAGTGTGAACACAAAAGTAGGCGAGGTGTGACGTTTTAGTTATCCCAAATCCGATCCGCCAGGCCGATAGCAATCAACAAACCAATAATGATGAGCAGCTCCATGCGTTAACCCTCCCGCACAATACAGAGATTCGCTAAGATTAGCAGAGATCGGCCGGTGGCGCTGCACGCCAGACCCGCCTCTGCCATACACTCACCCTACGCCTCTGCGTCAGAATCAAGACAAATTGCGACCACCGCTCTTTTTGCCGCTAACAGAGCGCCTCTTGTAAGATACGGGATATGACCGAAGTCCTGCTTCATGATCTTAGCCAGCAATTGCAGATCCTGTTCGAGATCGAACGCAACTACGATGCCGGATTTGCGCTTGGCCGCCACATTTTGCGCTACTGGCCTCACCATCTGACCACATATGTTCAGTTGGGACAGGCTGCTCTGGCGGTTGGGCTTTACACCGACGCCGCCGATCTGTTGCGCCGAGCGCTGAGCGCAGACCCCCTGGCCGGTGAGTTATGGGCTGGCCTGCGCCAGGCCACAGCGGCGTTGGGTCTAAAAGAGGAAGCGGATATCGCACGGCAACACGAGCGGGATTTGCTTTCCACGTTTGGCGGGCCCGGAGCCAGCGACATGGCCCGTGCCACCGTGGCGGCTTCTGTGGAAGACTGGCCGCAAGCCTTGCGTTATTTCTACCGCGCGTACGCCACTGCGCCTGAGCGCATGGACATCGCTTTGGGCACAGCCACCACGCTTTACCACGTACAACATTTCGAGAGTTGCTTAAACATAGCTCACACCATCCTCACACAACTTCCCTACTGTCTCAAAGCGAATCTGCTGATCGTGCGTTGCGGCCAGCAATTGGGCAGTGCATCCCGGATGTTGGAGCCCTATTTGCAGACAGCCTATTCTCTGGATCCGGATGAGACCTATGCCAGCCGCTGGTTTAGCGATCTTGCACAGCAGCCGCCAGAGTCTCATGCGACATTGCCCGCCTGGGATGAAGAGGAACGCTGGTCCTTCGATACGGAAAAATCAGGAAGACGGTAGACCGGGAAACCAGGACAGCGTCACTGATTTCGTATCAGAACGGCAAATACTGGCTTATCGTTTGCTGAATCCAGATTTACAATTTGGACGAAGTCCAATAGTTTGAAACGAATCGATAAAAACATTCAAACCAAATAAAACGGAGAAAACAACCAAAATGGAACGCACTTTTATCATGATCAAACCCGATGCCGTACAGCGCGGACTTATCGGAGAAATTATCCAGCGCTTTGAACGGCGCGGCCTGAAGATGGTCGCCATGCGCTTCGTGCATGTCCCGCTGGAACTGGCCGAAGCGCACTATGCCGTACACGTGGATCGTCCTTTCTACGCTGGTCTGATTGAGTACATCACTTCGGGCCCGGTGGTGGCGATGGTCTGGGAAGGAACCAGCGCTATCCAGGCGGCGCGTAACACGATGGGCGCCACCAACCCTGTCGACGCTTCACCTGGCACGATCCGCGCAGACTTCGGCCTCGAAATCGGTCGGAACCTGGTGCATGGTTCGGATGGCCTGGAAACAGCCGAATTTGAGATCGGCCTCTGGTTTGGCGACGATATCCCGGACTGGGAACGCGAAACGGATCGCTGGATTCTGGAATAGATAAACGACCCAAAACTAAAGATTGAAGATTAAGGATCAAGGGCTGTCGTAGGGTCCTTAATCTTCAATCTTTAATCCTTGATTTCATCATCATGACCCCACCCCGTATTGCCGTACTCACCGGCGCTGGCGTTTCAGCAGGGAGCGGCGTCCCCACTTTTCGGGATGCCGAGGGCAGTCTCTGGCGTCAGCACAATCCCCAGGACCTGGCCACACCCGAAGCCTTTGATCGGAACCCGAAACTGGTTTGGGAATTCTACGACTGGCGTCGCCAGATCATGGTCGATTGCCTGCCAAATGCCGCCCACGAAACCCTGGCCGCGATGGATGCCGCTTTGCCGGAGTTCACGCTGGTGACACAGAACATCGATGGACTGCATCCCCTGGCGGGCAGTAAGCGCGTGCTCTACGTGCATGGCGACATCTGGAATCTGCGCTGCACTGCGTGTCGATACAGCGAGAAAAACCGGCAAACGCCGCTGGACCCCCTGCCGCCATTCTGCCCTGAATGCGGCGAGATGTTGCGCCCTGACGTGGTCTGGTTTGGCGAAGCGCTGAATATGGACATCCTGCTCAAAGCCAGCAAAGCCTTTGCCCAGGCCGATATCGCTCTGGTGGTTGGCACATCGGCAGTGGTCTATCCTGCCGCACAGCTTCCGATCAACACGCTGGACAATGGCGGCAAGCTTTACGAATTCAACATGGAGCGCACGCCACTTTCAAGAATAGCCACGGCCACTTTCCTGGGTCCAAGCGAGGATACCTTACCCCGCTGGTGGGATGAGTTCCGGCTGGAGTGGGGACTGTAATCGTGCTCGCGCTAACTACAGGACGTATCTGAAACGTAACTTCTCAGGTGTAGCATCCCTTCGACAGGCTCAGGACACTGCCTGAGTGATTCGAGCGGAGCGAGAATCGTATCGAAGGGTGCGGTTCATGTAGTGGATCGTCACTTACCCGCACCCTTCGATACGGTCTTCACTTCATTCAGACCACTCCGGATGCTGAACATGGTGTGCCTGAGCAGTTACTCTGAAACTACAGCTAGTTCACATCCAAAAGAGGGAATCGAGTGCCATCCAATATCAAGTACATCCATGTTGTCATCAACCCAGCCTCCGGCCAACCGGAGCCCGTACTTAGCACGCTCAACAGCGTTTTCTATCCCGCCGGCATCAAATGGGATGTATCTATCACCGCTGCGAGTGGTGACGCCAAGCGATTCGCAGAAGAGGCAGTCGCACGAGGCGCTGATCTTGTCGCTGCTTACGGTGGCGATGGCACCCAGATGGAAGTGGCTCAGGGCTTGCGCGGGAGCGATGTCCCTATGGTCATTTTACCAGGGGGCACCGCCAACCTGCTTTCGGTGGAATTGGGCATCCCCAAAGAACTGGCGCAAGCTGCCCAGCTTGGCCATCGATGAAAACAGCACGACGCGTCCGGTGGACATGGGCCGTGTCGTCGTGGGAGAAGACACCGAATACGAGTTTATCCTGCGCGTGGGTATCGGACTCGAAGGCAAGAAGATTGAGAAAGCAGATCGCCAGATGAAAGACAAATACGGTGAGTTCGCTTATACGATCGGCGGGGTGGAAGCGCTCCATGAGTCGCAGGCGTGCAAAATATCATCTCGTCCTGGATGGGAAGGAGATCGAAACCGAAGGCGTCAATCTGTTGGTCACCAATGCCGGCAATTTTGGCATGAAGGGTATGACACGCTGGAAAGAGATCAGTGTCAGCGACGGCCAGTTGGATGTCCTGGTAGCGACTTCAAAAGGTCTGAGAACGATAGCAGCGGCAGCCACGGACATAATCGGCATAGGTTCGGAGCATGCCTCGCGCCCCATGTGGCACGCCAAAGAGATCAGCATTGTCGCAGATCCGCCGCAGCCGATTAACGGCGATGGTGAACTCTGGGGCAATACGCCACTCAAGATTCAGGTTATCCCCGCAGCAGTGAACGTTGTTGTTGCCGCAACTCCAGCATAAGTCCCCGCGCTGATCGCATGGATGCCGGGCATATAGCCGCCGGCACAATCCTGGCGTTCTTCCGTTTATTTGCACCTTCATCTGGATGCGTTGATTTTTCAGCGTATCCAGTATGGTTTTGTGCGCCCCGGTGTTTCGTTTATTGCATCCTCACCACGACCTTGGCGTCACTCCACAGGTCTGCCAGGCGGTAGAACGCGCGTTGGCCGGGCGAAAAAATATGGACAATGACATCGCCGTAGTCGACGAGTTGCCAGCCAGAGGCGCGGTCGCCCTCGACGTGCAATGGCTTGATTTTCTGATCGCGCAGTTCAGCCACCAAGACCATCCACCAAAGCTTGGCTCTGGCGTTCGCTGGTGGCGGTGGCGATGACGAAATAATCGGCAAAGGGCGAGATTTCGCTGATGTCGAGTAACAGGATATCCTCGGCCAGTTTATCGTCGAGGAGATCAACCACGGTGTGAGACAAGTCTTGGGCGTTCAGGAGTCGCACCTCTGTTGAATGGATGGGTGAATGGGCGGTTTGTTGGTCAGTTACATGGTATCTTAGCACAGAGGCGGGATGTGGTGAAAGGACTGGGTGAAGGTCGAAACATCGCAACCAAACAATTCGATCAGGGATAGGAGAATTAACATTTTCAAGTTACCATACGTCCACGCCTCACAAACCGGCAAGGGCGCTCCCTCGCGGTCGCACAATGACCAGCGGCCGGAGTTCAGAGACCAGAGGTCGGAATACCCAATACCCAGTATCCCATAATCTGTCTCCCCCCTCAATCTTTCCCTTTTCATCCTTGACCACCGAATCCTCCCCCCTCTCCCGCATCGCCCGCGCCGCCACACTGGTTATGGCGCTTTTTGTCGTCAGCCGCGCGCTGGGACTCGTGCGGGAGATGGTTATCGGCGCTCAGTTTGGAGCCAGCGCCGACCTGGACGCCTATCTCGCCGCGTTCCGTCTGCCCGATCTCCTCTTCACCCTCGTAGCGGGCGGAGCCCTGGCCTCGGCTTTCATCCCCACCTTCAGCGAACGCCTGGTCAACGACGACACAAGCGGAGCCTGGGCGCTTGGCGTCCAAAGTCGCCAATCTGCTGGTGCTGACCCTCACTGTGCTCGCCATCCTTGCAGGGATCTTCGCCCCGACCCTGGTCGAGCATATCATTGCGCCCGGATTTTCGCCGGAGCAGCAGGCGCTAACCGTCACGCTCATGCGCTGGATGCTGGTCTCCACCGTCATCTTCGGCCTCAGCGGCCTGGTGATGGGCATCCTCAACGCCTTCCAGCATTTCCTGCTCCCGGCCCTCGCCCCTGTTTTCTACAATCTCGCCATCATCGTGGCAGCGCTGTTCCTGACTCCGAGCATGGGCATCATGGCGCTGGCTGTGGGCGTGGTGGCGGGATCGATCCTGCATCTGCTGGTGCAGGTTCCCGGTCTGGTCCATTTCCACGCCCGCTGGACGTCCTCCCTCAGTCTGGCCGACGCTGGTGTGCGCGAGGTCTTGCGTTTGATGGGACCACGCGTGCTGGGCCTGGCGGTGGTGCAGATCAACTTCATGGTCAATGTTTTCCTGGCCTCAAACCTGGTGGCAGGCTCGATCAGCGCTCTGAACTACGCCTGGCTGATCATGTTGCTGCCTCAGGGCATCTTTGCGCAGGCCATCTCCACCGCCGCTTTTCCCACCTTTTCGCATCAGGCGGCCAAGGGTGAACGCAAGGCGATGCAGGACACCCTGGGCAGCATCCTTGCCCTGCTGCTCTTCCTGACCATCCCCGCCTCGGTGCTGCTTTTCCAGTTGCGCTATCCGATCATCTCGCTCCTGCTCGAACGGGGCGCTTTCGACGCCAAAGCAACATCAATGACCGCCTACGCCCTGGCCTTTTTCTCCATCGGACTGGTGGGCCATGCCGTGGTCGAGATCACCGCCCGTGGTTTCTACGCCCTCAAAGATACGAAAACGCCGGTAGCGGTTGGGATAGCGGCCATGATCGGCAACGTATTGCTCAGCCTGGTGCTGATTGGCCCCCTGGCGTTTGGCGGTCTGGCTCTTGCCAACTCCACGGCAACGCTTGTGGAGATGGTGGTGCTGTTGTGGTTATTGCGAAGCAAACTGGGCGGTTGGCGGGAAGCGATGGTGGGGCGCAGCCTGCTGAAAACGCTGGCCGCCAGTGCGGTCATGGCAGTGGTTGTGGCGGTGCTGTTGCAGGTGTTGGGCGGTTGGTCACAGCCGGTGCAGGCTATCGTGATCGGCGGCGTGGCAGTGCTCGTCTATGTCGCGGCGGCCTGGCTGCTGCGCTCGCCCGAAGTGCGGGCCTTACCGAGACTGTTAAGACGGCGGTAAACTGATTTTAACCGCCGCCCGACATCCGAACCCTGATCTTATCCCCTTCCACAGTAATTAAGTGCGCCTTGCTGTAGCTCTTCCTGGTGACTTTCAGCAATACGCAAACAAGACATTTCCTTGCTGCCTCGCTGCAATATTGACCAGTCGGATGATGCCCACATGCGGTTTACCGTGCAATACGGCCAGTGTGCCAAAATCCTTATCCAAGGTAACCAGAACACGTCCTTCCTGATAAGCATGAGCCAGGATTTCATCATCTCCAGGGTCTTTTTGCCAATCACCCACCCACTCGGCATCATTTCCCGAAGCGCTAATCTCCTTTTTAGCGCCACCCCAAACACATGCGTCTAACAATATCTTCATGCGGGTATTGGACTCAGATTCAATGTCTCGATGCGTTCTTCAGCAACGCGGTTGCGGGCATAGACTAGGCAAGCCTGAATGTCTTCAAGCTCAAGCCAGGGATAACCCTCCAGAATAGTATCGGAACTATCTCCCGCCGACAACATCCCCAATACGTGTTCAACAGCCAAACGGTGCCCGCGAATAATTGGCTTGCCGCCAAAAATTTTCGGATTATATGTGATGCGTTTCAGAAGTTGGTTTTCGTTCATAAATCATCTGGATTCAATATTTTGATTGGCCGATGGTCTAATCGTAGATGGAATTGATGATATTGTCAATCACCAAAAAATACCCATAGCCTCATTCAGCGCAGGAAAAACCGCCAGGGAACGCGAAGCGCATAGTCATCCCCCCGCACACCCACTCTGGGACTTGTACAAATGGTCTGGTTTGATAGTTTTCCGGGTTCAAACCACAGGGTCGAGCCAGATGTCAGGTCGTGTCCATCAAGCCCTCTGTCCACAGCCAGGGCCTGGCACAGTTTGCCCGGCCCGCTGGTGAGATCCCGCACATCCTCCTTGCCCCGCTGCTGTCGCATCACCTCCAGCCCCGCCAGCGGCTCCAGCGCCCGGATCAACACCGCCTGACCATCCCCTTCCTCGCCGGTCACCACATTCAGGCAGTGATGCACGCCGTAAATCAGGTACACGTAAGCGATGCCCGCCGGTCCAAACATCACCCGGCTGCGGGGCGTGGGCCCTCGGAAAGCATGGGATGCGCCATCCTCCTGCCCCAGATAAGCCTCAGTGTCCACAATCCGGCCCGCCAGCCTCACGCCTTGCCATTCTCGCACCACCAGACAGCCCAGCAGATCGGGTGCAACCTGCAGGGCGGAACGAGCGTAAAACGATCTAGACAGGACGTTCTCCATCGGAGCACGGATTCTGTCTGGCGCTCCTCCCTCTGGTTGTTGGTCATCAGTGGCGGCAACCTCTGGCGGCAACTTGGGGGAGGATGCGCCACCGGCAATCGGGATGATGATGTGGACCAAATCGCCGTCAGCAAGGGCGTGCTGGTCATAGTGCTCTTTCGGCACATGCTTGCGATTGACAAACACATCATAGGGATAATCCCGCCCCATCACCTGCCCCGAATAGCTGGACTCAAACCCTGCAAAAATCTCCACCAAATGTGTGATGAAATCATCTACACTGGCGGGACCAGGCAATGGGACCTCAATGCGGTAATGCCCGACTGCCTTCCGCAGTGGTTCGCCAAATCGCACGGTAACTCGAATCGTTTCAGATGTCATAAAACATAAAATCAAGCAGATGACAGAACTGTCATGAAATCTTGGTATTTTCTTCAACCAAATTTAACATACGCGTGTCATAATTGTGGTTATCGACTATGCACACGGAGGCAACGATGCTCATAACCCTTTTAATCCTGATCGCCCTTGGTAGTGTTCTGATCTGGACACTCTCTCAAGATGGCGCTAATATCCACAACTGAAAACACATTTACCGATGATTTTGAGGATATTTGATACGGCTGATCAGAGCCTGCCCACCAATGGGTCACGCAGGGCTCTGGCAAGGGAGCGGTCGAGCGCCTGGCGGGTGAGATGCGCTGCCAGGTCGATGCGGTATGCTGACTCAGGGGTTGGAGTCGGCAGGTAGGGCTGCGCATCCAACAGAGCGGCGTGAGCCGCCAGTTCAATCCGGTCGGGATCAGGGGGGTGGTTGCGAAGCAAAGCTGCTGCGCCAGGTGAAGAAAAGGGCGCTCCGCGCTTCGGCGCCAGCACGATCTTCGCATCGGAGACAACGCTTTTGGCATCATCCAGAGACAGACGGGCGGCAGCAGACAAAAGATGTGCGGTCGTTCCGGGTGGGGGGGCGGCAAAAATCAGCGCGCTGCCGGTGTCCGCGCTGCCAATAGAAAACCGAACCGACAGCAGCAACCGGGAACCCCAGGCAATGGCCGGGTTCCAGAGATCATCAAGCGAACACCAACTGCGCTCGACCGATCCGCTTTTATCCAGCGAGGCGCTTTCAATCTCGGCATCGAGCGCCGCCAAGGCTGTGAGCGTGGGCGGGATATCAACATCGAGCCGGAAATCGTATAGCAATAAGGACGCAGAAGGATAGTTTATCCCCTCACAGGCTTCGGCCAGACAAGTCCCGTTCATGCGAACCAGGGACGCATGGGCAATGACGCTGTGGGATGTGTTCACACCAACGATGACCCTGCCGCCCAACCTGGAAATACCAATCATCTCCGCCAGACTGCTGGTGTCGATGAACACCTCTGAACGCACCCCGTCCGGCGGTGGAGATTCCGTCCCCCCGATGACACATGCGCACTGGCCATATTCGGCCAACATCTGCACAGCTTCGAACAGCGTGTCAGGACGAAGAAAGGCGGGGCGCAATGATTGCGGCAATGGATTGTGACCCAAAATAAGTGAGTCGCATTTCCGAAGTGCGACTCACTTGTTTGCTATCCTTCGGCAACAGCGACCAGCGCATCTCGATCGACAATCGTAATGCGCTTTCGCCCGATCTCGATCAGGCCCTTGCTCTTGAGATCGTTCAGCACCTGGGTGGCGGTTTCGCGATACGTGCCGACCATTTCCGCCAGGTCCTGATGGGTGAAGCCAACAACCATGTCTTCATCACCGGCCAGACGCAGCAGCAAGGAAGACAGCCGCGCCGGGATACCCTTGAAGGCCAGATCTTCGAGCCGGCTTTCGGCGTCGCGCAGGCGTAGTCCGGTGATCTCCAAAATACGCAGCGCCACCTGCGGACGCTGGAGGATCAGTCGCTCCAGGTCATTGCGGCTCATCACGCAGATCGTACACTCGGTGATGGCCTCGGCAAAGGTGTTGTGCATTTGCTGGCCGAGAAGCGCCATCTCTCCGAACAATGATCCCTTGCCCAGCGTGGTGATCACCAATTTCTTGCCTTCAGGAGAAATGCGGTAGAGCTGAACAATGCCTTTCTTGAGAATGAAGAGCACTTCGCCCATTTCCTCTGGCCGATAGAAGACCTTGGATTTGCGGACGGTGCTCATCGTCGTAATCCGATCAAGTTCTTCTCGCTCTCGCTCAGATAAATCCTGAAATATCTCCATTGTCGATAGGTGTTGCATCTTGTCATCCATGGCAGTTTTCCTCAAACGCTGTAAGGGGTTGCTATTGAGAGACTGCTCCACGCGAGTTTCTTACATCGACCAACGAAGATACGGCATCTGCATAATCGTGGTATCGCTGGAGATCAGTAAATTGTGGCGTGGTTCAGAATCAGCGTTTCGCAGCTTTACGAATCGATGTCTGCGGAGCAACGATTAAAGATCAAAGATTAATGATTAAGGGTGATCGGCAGAAGAATCTTTAATCTTTAGTCATTAATCTTTGGTTTTCTTCGCAATCGCAAACTTGGATTTGTAAAGATGCAAACTCGGCAGAATGAACCATGCCTAAATTGTCATATTCGCGGCAGAAATCTCGGCCTGTGCATAAATTATAGAGCCAGCCGCACAGTAAGGCAAGCTAGCCTACAATGGCCCCGCGGCGGCGTCCATCGCTACACCTGACGAGCTTGCTCCTGGCGTCTGGCGACGTTAAAATCTGTGCCATGCGAATCGTGATGTTGTCTAAAGCCTGCATCGTCGGGGCTTATCAGCGCAAGCTGGAGGAGCTGGCCCGGCTGCCCGGTCTCGAACTGACGGTGCTGGTTCCGTCCAGTTGGCGGGATGATCGAGGCGAGCAGAAACTGGAACGGACCTACACCGCCGGTTATGAATTGCGCGAAATCCCATTGGCCTTCAACGGACGATTCCACCTGCATTACTATCCACGCCTGGCTAAACAATTGCAGAAATTGCAGCCCGATCTGCTGCACATCGACGAAGAGCCGTACAATCTCGCCACGCGTCATGCCATGGGCCTGGCCCGGCGACAGAATATCGCCGCCTGCTTTTTCACCTGGCAGAACCTGGACAGACGCTACCCGCCCCCTTTCCGCTGGTGGGAGCAGTACAACTATCGTCATGCCAATTTCGCCATCGCCGGGAACCACGCCGCCACCGAAGTATTGCGCGCCAAAGGCTACCACGGTCCGACCAGGGTCATTCCTCAATTCGGTGTGGACCCCGGACTCTTCTCCCCGCCCGTTGAACCCCAGACCCGACCGCCTTTTCACCATCGGTTATGCGGGCGGATTTATCGCCGCCAAAGGTCTGGACACGCTGCTGACTGCCTGTGCGAAGACTATCGGGTGACTGGCGGTTGCGGCTGGCCGGCAGCGGTGATCAGGAGCAATCGTTACGCGCACTGGCCGCCAGTCTCAACATCGACAGGCGCATAACCTGGAGCGGCAAGATAGCGTCCACGGCCATGCCCGACTTCTATCGCTCGCTGGACGTTTTAGTTTTGCCTTCCCGCACGCAGGAAAACTGGATGGAGCAATTTGGTCGGGTTCTGATCGAAGCAATGGCCTGCGGCGTGCCCGTCATCGGCTCCAACAGCGGCGAAATCCCCCATGTCATTGGCGATGCAGGGCTGGTGTTCCCCGAAGGCGATGCGGACGTGCTGGCGATCCGGCTGCGGCAGGTGATGGATGACCAGGAATTCGCCACTGACTTGAGTCAACTGGGACGGGAACGGGTGCTGGGACGCTACACCCAGGCGCAGATCGCCGAGGAAACCTTCGAGGTTTATCAGAAAATGCTGTCTGATCACATCCGGAATTGACCTCCGGGAGGTATTTGACCTGATTGCCGAGATATTCGCTGTCACCTCTCGGAGGTCGAGAGCTTTTGAGATAGTTCCAAGGTGGGGAACAAGGCCATCAGCGGGGATAGCAGATCGGTGGGTACAGGAGCGGCGAGATGCAACGCTTCACCCGTTTCGGGATGGATGATATCCAGCCGCCAGGCATGAAGCGCCAACCGCCAGAGATCGTAGTCTGTCCGGTATTGTCGGTTGATCGCTCCCTTCCCGTAGGTCGTGTCGCCGATGATGGGATGGCTGATGTGATTCAGGTGCCGCCGCACCTGGTGTTTGCGACCCGTGTCGATCTGCACTTGCACCAGCGAACAGCGTTCGACAGGTGACGGGAGCAGGGGCGACACCTGACTGCGGGCCTCGCGGCGAACCTCACCTTGTGTGATGGCATGGTCAATCATCACCGGCTCGGTGAGGTGTCCGCGCACCAGAGCGAGGTAGGTCTTCTGGGATGAAGATGATGTCAGCGCGTCGTGCCAGGGCTGGGCCCAGTGGCGCTCCTTGACGAAAAGAAGCACGCCACTGGTGGGACGATCCAGACGATGGACGGGATAGACAGGCTGTCCGAGCTGATCGCCCACGATCTGGCGCAGCGAAACTTCCTTGGGGCCGGCATAACGGCTGTTGTGCACCAGCAGCCCCGACGGTTTGTTCACGGCCAGGGCTGTGCCATCCTGCCAGAGGATTTCGATTAGGGGGTGTTGGCTATCTCGGTCGGTTTCCATCTATGCGAATTCTCTACGACAGCTTAGATATCGAGATATTGGGTACTGGGTATTGGATAGTGGCAAATATTGACTGACGAAACCTTGGCATTGCGGATATCGGTAAACCAGAAAACCTGTACACCGGGCTGAAAAATCCCCGGTGTTCCGGTTTACGGGGTTACAAAAAACCAAATCATCAGTCAAATCTAATCCATTACCGGATATTGTTTGATCGACGGAGAAGCGAACAAAATACCCAATACCGAATATCAAATATCGAATGTCCGCCCAGTCTACCACGCTCGATGTTTGATTACGATTCGCAAGCTGGCGTAGAATAAGCATCCGATGTCGCCTTCCTATCCTTATCCACCGCAAACAGACGCCCCGCCCGCTGCCCGCGTGCAGGTGCGGCGCAAGCTCGCGCGCGCGGCCGCGCATTATGCGCGA
Source organism: uncultured Chloroflexia bacterium (assembly GCA_963700615.1). Classification (GTDB taxonomy): domain Bacteria; phylum Chloroflexota; class Anaerolineae; order J102; family J102; genus DUEF01. The sequence goes on from CAVOYG010000015.1 coordinate 168,377, forward strand.
GGGCAGGCGCGCACGACCGGCAGCGGTGCTCCCCAGCGCATCCTCCTCATCCGTCCAGATCATCTCGGGGACTTGCTCTTCCAGGGACCGGCGCTGCACTGGCTGCGCCAACAACGCCCGGACGCTCACCTGACCCTGGTCATCGGCCCCTGGGGGCGGCCTGCACAACCAGCGCTGGCGGGAAGTTATGACGAACTGCTGGAAATCCCTTTCCCGCCTTTGAGCGTGGCCCCAAACAGAATGCGTTGGCTCGCTGGAGCATGCTGCCCAGACTGGCTCGCCAACTTCGCAAGGAAAATTTCGATGCCGCCATCATTTTTCGCCCTGACCATTGGTGGGGTGCGATGCTGGCAGCAATGGCTGATATTCCCATCCGCCTGGGCTACGACACGCCCGAAACCATCCCGTGGTTGACAGAAGCGTTGCCCCTGAACCACGAACATGCCGTATCCAGCAATTTACGGCTGGTCGGCGCGCTGCTCGACCAACAGCCCGCCCTCGACCCCGCGGCCCATCCCTTGCGCTTTGATCTCGACCCGGCCAGCAGGGATGAAACCCAAAATTATCTTGCCTCTCTGTCTGTGGCCTTAACCCGACCATTGGTGGTCATCCATCCCGGCGCGGGCGCTGCCATCAAACTGTGGGAACCAGATAAATGGGGCGAAGTGGCGCGGCATCTGAGCCAGGATGGATGCTCGGTCCTGCTCACCGGCGGCCCGGACGAGGCCGGATTAACCGCGGCTGTGTCGGCAGCCTCTGCCGGGCACACGCTCGATTTGGGCGGGCGCACCAGCTTTTCGGAATTGGCGGCCTTGCTCGCTGCCGCCGATCTCGTTCTGGGCCCGGACAGCGGCCCACTCAACCTGGCTGTCGCTGTGGGAACCCCCACCATCCATCTCTTTGGTCCCGCCGACCCGGTGCGTTTCGGCCCCTGGGGTGATGCCAAACATCATCTCGTGCTACAATCGGATTGGACATGCATCCCCTGTGGCCGTTTCGACTGGCCTGACCTGCCCGAACATGGCTGCGTGCGAGACATTTCCGCCGATGCCGTGCTCGACGCAGCACACCATCTACTACAAGCCTAAACTCATTCCATGTGCGACGTACCTCGCAGGTGCGTCGCACGTTAAAACATCATGAACTTGAAACGTTATCAACGCCAGATGATCTTTTACGGTCTTGGCGAAGCTGGGCAACGCAAACTCCTCGACAGCACCGTCGTCATTATTGGCTGTGGGGCCACCGGCACCGTGCTGGCGAACCATCTCGCCCGCGCCGGTGTGGGGCGACTGCGGTTGGTGGATCGGGATTTCGTGGAACTCAACAATCTCCATCGCCAGATGCTCTACGATGAAGCGGACATGCAATCGGGCCTGCCCAAAGCGATTGCCGCCGAACGCCGTCTGCGCGCCATCAACAGTGAAATCGAAATAGAGGGCGTTGTGGCCGATTTCAATCCCGGCAATGCCCTCGATTTGCTCAAAGATGCCGATCTGGCGCTGGACGGCACGGATAATTTCGAGGCTCGCTATCTGCTCAACGACGCCTGCCTGAAACTGGGCTTGCCCTGGGTCTACACCGGCGTGGTCGCCTCCTACGGTATGACGGCGACTCTCGTGCCGGATGGCGCGGTGCAGAAAACCGGACGCGAGGCCACGGGTTGTCTCCAGTGTCTGCTGGGGACGAAGCCAACGACGGGCGGGCCTACCTGCGACACAGCGGGCGTCCTGGGACCAATCGTTGGCTTGCTTGGCTCCATCAGCGCTGGCGAAGCGATCAAGCTCCTCACCGGCGGCGGCGAGATCAACCGCGGCCTGCTCAACGTCGATCTCTGGGACAACACCTTCGAGACCTTTACCCTTGCCGGTCGCTATCCCGACTGCCCCGCCTGCGGCCAGGGCGAAACCCGTTTTCTCAACGCCGAAATGGGCAGTCGCAGCGCCGCCCTATGTGGACGTAATGCCGTGCAGGTCAGCAACCCGGCAGCGCGCATCGATCTGCCTGCCATCGCCAAACGATTGCAAGCCCTGGGTGAAGTCACACAGAATCCCTATCTCGTCCGCGCCTGGATCGACGATTACGAGATCAGCCTGTTCCCCGATGGCCGGGCCATCATCAAAGGCACAGAAGACCCTGATCTCGCCCGCAGCATCTACGCCCGGTATGTTGGCGTCTGAAGTGGCTCCGACTCCCCGACCTCTGACCTCCGCTCTCTGACCTCCGGCCCATGTCCTTCATCCTAGCCACCCTCATCTACGCCCAGCGCGATGACCAGGTCCTCATGCTCTATCGCCACAAGGAGCCCAACCTGGATCTATGGATCGCGCCCGGCGGCAAAATCGATGCCAATGAATCGCCACGCGACTGCGCCATCCGCGAGCTGTACGAAGAGACAGGGCTGCGGGCGGTCAATCCCGAATTGCGAGCAGTTGTGACGGAGTTGTCGCCGCGCCCCGACTGGCAATGGCTGATGTTTATCTACCGCACACAGGTTGAAACAGGTAAAATCAATGGCGACGACCGCGAGGGCCGCTTGAAATGGTTCCACAGGGACGAAGTCCCTCTTCTACCCATCCCTCAGGCGGATGCTATCTTCTACCCTTTGGTGGTGGACCCCACCGGCCCGGCCCTGGAGATGCAATTCTGGTATGATGACGAACTCAAGTTAGTGCACTGGGAGAAAACGAGAATCTGACTTGGCGATCAGGAGGAGCGGATTATCAAGGGGAAATAAATCGTTGAACGCGTTGGCGTGGCTGTCGGGGTAGCGGTTTCGGTTGGGGTGGGCGTGTAAGTTAGTGTCGGTGAAGGGGTGGCTGTCGGGGTCGGGGTCGGCGTCGAGGTTGGGGTTCGTGTTGCAGTGGGCGTGATTGTTGGTGTGGCAGGCAGACAACCATCCAACGTGGGTGGGCGTGATTGGCACACCTGCAAGCTGACATCATCTACATACATCGCTGTCTTGCCGCCATTGCCATCATTTCGTACGCCAAAATAAAGGTTGATGGGTTGATTGAGGAACTCACTGATATCGAAACTACAACTCATCCAGGTTGCGTCCGCCCGTACATCGCTCCAGACACCCCGCAATGTTGTGGATTGAGCATCCCGCACAGTGACCTGTTGCAGATCTTCGCTATCAAAGGGCGTGCTGAGCGGATACATGTGCCAGAAAAGCGCCAGATGGTTGCCCGCCGGGATGTCGACATCCTGATGCATCCTGGATTCGGTGTAGGCATTGTCACCATCGACGATCCCCAGCAACGCGCTGCGTGCAGGGCTGAGAAACTGGTCCTCAGTGTAACCGCCCTGGTAGATGGTCCATCCCGTATAACTTTCCATGTCGCCGTTGATAAGGATCTCAACGCAATCGTCATCATCATTGGCGTGGGACGCCGGCGAAACAATGAGAATGATGACGAGAAGGGAAAACAGCAATATACCACCGCCCAAATGAGCTAATCGCATAAATTAGTCCTCGTGCCTGAAAGAATTGTCATCGTATCGGGAGTTTATCACAGATCGATAGAAGAAATGAAGGCGATGTGCGAATACAGATTGTAATCGTTCAGTCTGTGGCGATTCCCAACTCCCTATTTCCAGATGTTACGTAATTGGACAAGTAACTCTCGTGGCACTAGGATCGAGGTCTATGGATAGTTCCACTCTGTTCACTGCCATCGTCCTGGTGATTGGCATCGTTCTGTATGCCAGTGCCCGGTTCCGCATGGACTTCATCGCTTTGGCAATGCTCTTGATATTGTATCTGGGCGGTGTGCTATCGACTTCAGAAGCGTTATCGGGGTTTGCCGCTCCGGCAACCATCACTTTGGGCGGCATGTATGTCATCTCCGGCGCCATGCGGCGGTCGGGGACGACAGCGGTTATCAGTCACCACTTGTTGCGGCTTGGCGGACGTTCGCCGCGACGCTTGTCGACACTGCTGTTTTCTGTTGCGGCTGGCCTGTCGGCATTGATGCCCAATTTGGCGACCATGGTGATCATGTTGCCGGTGGGTCTGCGACTTGGGCGTTCGGTGAATGTAAAACCAGGGAAAATGCTGATGCCGTTGGGGCTTTTCGCCATGTTGGGAGGCTATATCACCTTGTTGGGAACCTCTCCCAATCTGGTCATCTCAGATCTCCTTGCGCAATCAACAGGACGGCAACTGGGATTATTTGAACCGGCCCTGATCGCAATCCCCGTCGTGGCGCTCAGCCTTGCCTGGGTGGTTCTGTTTGGACAGCGCTGGTTGCCAAATACTGGTGAACGTCCCACTCAGATCGGCCCCAACCTGCGAGATCTGGAGCGCACGTACGATTTGGAAGACGCTTTCTATCGTTTGCGTATCCGTTCCAACTCAGATCTAGCCGCTTGCAGGATAGAGGACCTGGACCTTCGGAATCGCTGGAATGTGAATATCGTCGGCGTCGCCCGACCTGATGGGCACCCATTCCGGCCCTGGGCGGATGTTGTGCTGGAAGTCAACGACGAGATCATTGTGCAAGGGCGAAAGGTCGATGTCCTGCAGATGGGTGTCATTCATCACCTCATCTCCAAAGGAACGGTGAGTTTTGTCGAACTGGCCCGCCTCTCGCCCGCCGAGTTTGAAATGGCAGAGGTGCTCATCCCCCCCTATTCTCCCCTGCGCGATCATACCCTGGCCGATCTGAACTTTGGTGAGCGCTATCATCTGAATGTGTTGGCTCTCTTGCGAGGTGATCAGGCCTCGGCGCACAGCCTGATGGAATCACCTCTGCAGGTCGGAGACAGACTGCTGGTGGAGGGGCCGCCGGAACGCTTTGCAGCATTACGCCAGGGTGCAGAACTCGTTGTGCTCTCAGACTTGGGTATCCCGGCAGATGAATTAATCTCAAGACGATCCCATTGGATGCTCTACATCCTCGCAGGCGTTGTGCTGTTGAGCGCGTTTAACATCCTGCCGCTTCCCATCGCCGCGCTTATGGGGGCGTTGGCCGCGGTGCTGACAGGCTGTATCTCAGCCGAACAAGCTTATGAGGATATGGATTGGTCGATTTTGGTCTTTGTGGCGGCGCTCCTGCCACTTGGCATCGCCATCGACAATTCAGGTCTGACAACTTTTCTCAGCGCCACATTGTCCGCGCAATTTGGCGCGATAAATCCACACGTGCTCCTGGCGTTGATCGCCCTGACATCGGTTTTGCTGACTCAGGTGTTATCCAATACGGTGGTTGCACTGGTATTGGCGCCGATTGCTTTTGATCTGGCTCAAACGATGGGTGTAAACCCCGTACCCTTTGCCATAGCCCTGCTGCTGACAGTAACCGCAGCCTTCTGGACGCCCTTCACGGAGATCATCAACATCCTGGTGCGTAAACCGGGCGGCTACCGGCTCCGGGATTATCTGATGCTTAACACACCTGTTGTGATCATTGTCTTGGTCGCCGCCATCTGGCTCACGCCGTTGATCTGGCCGTTTTAGGTGAGTGGTTTTTTACGCTGGCCAGTCAGCGCCATCGTAATAACGCGTGCCCTGGTGTCCGCGGCGGGGAATGGGCGGCTCCAGACGTTCGCCGGGGCATTCCACCATGATCAAAGTGCGCGGTTTGCCCGATTTCGGATTGACGTGACCGGGAATCAATTCCTTGATGCGCAGTCGCCCGATCATCTGATGCTCGAAAATGGTGTACACGTAATCGCCGACAGACACTTTGGGATTGTTGCCCGCCATGTGGAACTCATATTCGTTCAGCGTGCCGTCGTACAGGGTGTTGACGTGTTCGATACCTTCGTTTTTGGGGATGGTTTTGGTCAACTACCCCCCGCTAAAGGGGATGGGCTTGTCCCTGGCGCTACCACCAATGTTCTGATGGCATCCGAGACGTTCGGCCAATTGACTGTGGCCCTACCCGCAATATTGCGAGCAGCGTTGTAGTCCGCATTCGAGACGTGTCCGCAAGACTTACATTCAAACCGATCCTGAGACTGCCTGTTCGCCTTTTCGCAATGCCCACACTTATTACAGGTGCGAGACGTATTGCGAGGGTCGACAGCAATCACAGGGATGCCAAAAAGTTTCGCCTTATACTCGATCTTCATACGTAAATCATGAAATGACCAGGAACTATGTTGTCGTCTCTGTGCTTTTCTAACCCTGACCCGGTCTCGAATGCCTGTCAGTTCTTCGAGGGCAATTCCGCGACCGGTGCGTTTAGCACGCACAACAAGTTCTTTGGAGATGCAATGGTTTACGTCCGAAGCAAAGCGTTGTTCTTTTCGGCTCCTGTTTCTCAACAGGTGGCGCGCAGACTTCGTGCCCTTCGACTGAAGCCTGCTGCGCATTTTATGGTGTCTCTTCCTGAGACCATTCACAACACCGCCAGCGTATGTGTTTCCGTCACTGTCAGTGGCGATGTTGACTATTCCAAGATCGACGCCAAGGTATTCTTCCACGTCGCGCTCATCTGGTTCATCGACTTCACACGTAACGAAAAGGTAGAAGTCCCCGGCGATGTAGGCGAGGTCCGTCTCCTTGTGCTTCCCCTCCAGCAACTCAAGCTGGCGCTCCCCGGCGAGGAAAGGCATCTTCTCTCGCCCGTTCAAGGTCCAGATGCTTACGATTCTGGTCGATGTCCACAGTTTGAGAATGTGATGGTCGTAAGGGAACGCACCCAGCGCCTTGAATTTCCGCTGGCTCTTCTTCCCGACCTTGTAGGCATCCGTCACCTTACCGATTGCCCTGATCGTAACTTGCGCACCAAGACCGAAGTCTTCTCTTACTTGTTCGTAGACGTATGGCTGCAACTGGAACTTTCCAAACACCTTCTCTTCCCAAGCGCGCGCGCTAATCCAGTCGCAAGCCTGGTTCATTCTATACAACGTGTCTTTAAGCGCCTTGTGTTGTTCTGGCGTCGGACTGAGTTTAATCTTGGCTGTTAGTATCATCACTATAGTGAGTATAATATGAGTTGCACATCCTGTCAAGTTCGGGAACGAGGGGTGGTTGCCATAGCTCATGGATTTTGCTCCTTGAGGAGAACGTTTGTCTGCTCCCAACGGGCGATCTCGCTGCCATCCTCAGGGTTGTAGAGGATGACCAGGAGCGTAACCGGCTGGTCGGGGACAGCACCCAGCGGCAGGTCGTAACTATCCAGAATGGATTCGCCCGGTCGCCAGCGGGTGGGCGGATAGCTGTTGTGGACGGGAAAATCGTCCGTCTGGGCCAGCAGCGAACCGTCGGGAGACAGGACCCGGGCCGAGATCTTGAAATCGGACGGGGGCGTGTCCCCGACCTGCCAGAGCAGGCTCAGCCGGGCACCGGGGCCGCTGCGAGGTTCGCGCAGCGCCGCATCCCAACCGACGAGCATGACTTCGGGGGTCAGTTGCATGGCGGTGGCGGTGGCCGGGTTGCGGATACTGGCCGGGAATGCCGCCTGCGAGCCAGACGCGAATCAACGGCCCCTCAGCGCTGAGGCTAAACTGTTCTGCCAGGCCTGTCACGGGACGTGTGGTGTAGGTGGGATGCGCCGCCGCCACGCCCTCGGCAATCGCTGCCAGGCGCTCATCTTCCCGGTCGGCGGCGATGGTCCTTACATCAGGGCGGATGCCTTCGGTTTGCTGGAAGTAGCGCAGCAGCGTCATTTCGCCCAGGATGCCGACGACAGTCCCATCCGGAGCAACGCTGTCGAGCATATCGCGACCGTAGTCGTGGACGCTCCAGGCGCTGCTGGGCGGAGCGCTGCGATCTTGTTCGGGTAGCCGCTGGATGGTGAGGTAAGCTGGCCAGAGGAGGAAGATCAGGGCGAGTGAGGATGGATACTGGGTATTTGGTACTTGGGTATTCGATTCCAAATCCGGCGCCAACCCCACGGCAATGAACAGCGCCCAGATGATGAAGAGGGGGATCAGGAAGACCTCGATGTCGGCGACGAGGTACCAGTTGGCGAAAAGGAGGTCGGTCAGGGCGATGAGCAGGAGGAAAACAAACTGGCGGGGTTGTTTCAACCAGGTCGGCAGTCCGAGCACGGCAATTGCGATGCCCAGCCATCCGTATTGGTCAATCAGCATTCCCAACAAATCGGGGATCGTGCGATCAATGCCGAAAGGATTCTTGCTGAGGAAAGTACTGTAGCCGCCGCCCATCACCCAGCCCCAGAAACCAATTTCAGCGTAGCTGCCATCCAGGGAACCGACGCCGGCGCGCAATGGCAGGATGGCATAAAGCAGCAACGGGGCGAGTGCTGCCAGGATCGGTTTGATCCATTGGCGGGGATGGCGAATCAGGCCGGGTTCAGACCAGAACACGAACACCAGCGCCGCCGGGATCAAGAGCAGTGTCAGACGATGATGCGTCAGGCCCAGACCGATGCTGAGTCCGGCCAGCGCCAACCATTTATCTCGTTCCCCACCGGCTGTTGCTGCATCCCACCGTAGCAGCGTGTACACGACCAGCAACGTGATCAAGCCCTGCAAGGCGTAGACCTCGGCGATGGTGGCTTGCGACCACCACACCGGGCTGACGGCCAGCAACAGCGCTGCCACAAAGGCAGGGACGCTGCCAGCGCCCAAACGCCGGGCCACGGCATACAGCATGACCACGGCGCCACTGGCTGCCAGCGCCGAGAAGAGGTTTACGCGAAACGCAGCGTCGCCGAACGGCGCTGAAGCGCCTACTACAAGCCAGCCCAGGAGGGTGTAGAGCGGGTAGCCTGTGGGGTGGACGATGGCAAAAGTGGGCAGGGCCAGTTGCAGCTCCAGCGAATCGTCGAAAACAGTGACGACGGTCGGAGCCAGCGTTGCCAGATAAATCCCCAAACTGACAACAAAAAGCAGGAGAGGAGCGATGAATTTCTTCATGGCTCCTCCATTATAAACGAAGGTCCCGTCACCGGCTTCACCGGGGTAACGATTCAGGTGCGACGCACTTACACAGTGCGGACACGCATGTGACGCCATTCTGCTGAAGAAGTGCGTCGCACCTGGACCGGCTATTCTTTTGTCGCAAACGTATCGATCATCAACCAGGGGTCGCCGAGAGGATAAAGGATCGGGCAGGTGCAGCCATTATCGATGTATTCCTGCACTTTCGCCTTTACGTCATTTGGCGTGCCGCTGGCCGTGATGCGCATCACCAAGTCATCCGGTACCAGATACATTGCACTGGCAATCTGCTCTTTTGTGGCGGGCCAGCCCAGGATCGATTGGATCTCCCGCACGGTTTCTTCACTCACGCCGCTGGCCTTGGCGATATGCGGCTGCTGGGCCAGGTATTGCGTCAGCATCCAGCGAGCGCCATCCAGCGCCTTTTCATGATTTTCGTCCACCGAACAGATCATCAACTGTGGCCGGTCGATATCATCCAGAGTCCGGCCAGCTTTCTTGGCTCCGATCTCTAATCTGCGCAAGGCCTCATGATTGTACTCGGGCGGGACGCAGTAATTGAGCACAGCGCCATCGGCGATTTCGCCCGTCAGTTCCATCATCTTGGGGCCGGTGGCGCCGATGTACACGGGTATGTTGCGCGGCTCGCGGCGGCCATGCACCACATCCAGCTCGATGCCATCCACGTTGTGGAATTCACCATGGAAGGTTACTCGCTCCAGTGCAACCAGTTGCTTGAAGACAGTCACCGTCTCGCGCATGGCCAGCAACGGCTTGGTTCGGGTTATGCCAACATTGGCGGCAAGCGGATCCCACCAGGCGCCGATGCCACAAATAATGCGGTCGGGCGCCAGATCATCCAAAGTGAGATAGGTGGCAGCCAGCAAACCGATGTTACGGGTCCAGTTGTTGATGACGCCACTACCGATCTTGACGGTTTCCGTAACTGCGGCAAAAGCCGCCATGGGCACAATAGCGTCGCGCACCAGGCGCGATTCTGCTTGCCATACTTCGGTAAATCCTCGTTTTTCGGCGTATTGTGCTAGTTCCATGCCCTGACGAATGGGATGAGCGTCTTGTAAATAGAGTGCTACACGGTCCACATTGACCTCCTGGTGTGATGAATTCGTTTTGTATTTCCGTATGGCTGCCGATAAACCGTACAATCCGGCGTCCACGTTGCATTTTAGCCCTTGGTGAATACAAGGTCAAACGATGGTATCGCCAAAATGACCACCATTACTCTTGAGTGAACGCAGTCAAAGCGAAAAATCACCGACTTATCCACTAGACTTATCTCCGAACTGAGGTAAAATTGCTTGCTGATACCCCGCGCCTATGATAAACTCGAAATCTAGTCGCGGGTTCTTTTCTTTCTCAATACAATCACATCAAACAGGCAAGCTATGGCAGCTATTAACGCAGAAATCCGACGAGGCGCTTACTACGATTCCGTGATGCTGATGCAATTGCAGCGGGCATTGGCCGAACTGCCCGGCGTTATCGATGCCGGTGTGGTCATGGGCACGGAGGCAAATAAAGAAATCCTGGAGCAAAGCGGTTTGCTGACAGCCGCAGCGGCAGACGCCAGTGCTGAAGACTTACTCATCGTCGTCAAAGCCGAGGATGACGAGGCGGCAAGCGCCGCGTTAGGGCAGGTCGATGACCTCCTCACCCGCCGCAAATCGACCATCGACCAGGAATATCTGCCGAAATCGCTTGATTCGGCGGCGCAGATGCTGCCGGAAGCGCAATGGGTGCTGATCTCGACGCCGGGGCAACACGCTGCTGGTGTCGCCAGAGATGCCTTGCGCATGGGCAAGCATGTGTTCCTGTACAGCGACAACGTGTCTGTGGATGATGAGGTTGCGCTGAAGGCGGAGGCCGCTGAAAAAGGACTGCTGGTGATGGGCCCGGATTGTGGCACCGCCAATGTCAATGGCATCGGCCTTGGCTTCGCCAACGTGGTGCGAAAAGGACCGATTGGCATCGTGGCGGCATCGGGCACGGGCTTGCAGCAGGTGGCGACGCAGATCCACCAGCTCGGCAGCGGCATCACGCACGGATTCGGCACCGGTGGTCGGGATTTATCGGAAGCGGTCGGGGCAGCCACGACCTTGCAGGCGCTGGATGTGCTCAGCCGGGACCCGAACACTGAGGTCATCGTCCTGATCTCCAAGCCTCCCGCTCCCGCTGTGGCCCGCAAAGTGCTCAAAGCGGCGCGCTTGACAGGCAAACCGGTGGTTGTGGATTTCATCGGCTATCAATCCGCAGAGAAGAAAAGCGACAATCTGCACTTCGCGAGCACGCTGGATGAAGCGGCCCGCACCGCAGTGCAATTGAGCAGATCAGACACGCACAGCCCGCCTGCACTCGCTCATCCCACCGCCGGAAATTTCGTTGCCGGTCAGAAATATCTGCGAGGGCTGTACTCCGGCGGCACCCTGGCCTACGAGGCGCTGCTCATCCTGCGTGACATGCTGCCCGACCTCTACTCCAACATCCACCTGGATGGCGTTGAAGCTCTCGAAAACGTGCTGGAGAGTCAGGCCGACACGGTTATCGATCTGGGTGAGGATATCTTCACGGTGGGACGCTTGCATCCGATGATGGACAACGATCTGCGCATCCGCCGCCTTTTGCAGGAAGCGGAAGACCCGGAAGCCGCCGTCATCCTCCTGGATGTGGTCCTGGGCTACGGCTCCCATCCTGATCCGGCCAGCGAACTGGCTCCGGCCATTATCGAGGCCCGGTCAATCGCGCAAGCCGCGGACGACATCTCGAATTCGTGGTCGTGGTGGTGGGGACTGATGAAGACCCGCAGGATTTCGGTCATCAGATCCAGCAACTCAAGGACGCCAAGGTGCAACTGTTCACCAGCAACGAGGCGGCGGTGCATCAGGCCGGCGAACTGGTGCAGGCGCTGGCAAGCCCCAAATATCCACCTGTCTCTCTGGACGTTGTCAACCAGCCCCTGGCCGCCATCAATGTCGGCCTGGAATCCTTCGCCGAAAGCCTCGCCGACCAAGGCGCGCCTGTCATCCACGTGGATTGGAAACCGCCAGCAGGTGGAAACGAACGCTTAGCGGCGATATTGGCAAGGATGAAGAAGGTTTGAAGATTAAATATTAATGATTAAAGATTGTTCGTCGGCAAAATTTCATTAATCTTTAATACTTTAATCTTTAGTTATTTTCAAATAATTATTGATGATTTAGTTACAAACACACAATAGAGGAATGTTATGAACATCAACCAAGCAAACACTGAAGCCACTGACCGCATGATGGAAGCTCGCCCTGTGCTGGTGGGCGTGGAGAAGGCCATTGATGTGATTCCGGGCATGCGCGAAAATCTGCTGCTCCATGCCGGGCCGCCGATCACCTGGGAGCGGGCATCTGGCCCGATGCGCGGGGCGATCATCGGGGCGCTGATCTTCGAAGGCAAAGCCGCCAATGAAGCGGAAGCGGAAGCGCTGGTGACATCGGGCGAGATCGAACTGGAGCCCTGTCACCACCACCAGTCGGTCGGGCCCATGGCGGGACTGACCTCGGCCTCGATGGAAGTTTACGTGATCGAGAACACCACCCACGGCAATTTCGCCTATTCGAACCTGAACGAGGGCTACGGCAAGGTGCTGCGCTACGGCGCTTACGACGAGAGCGTCATGCTACGCATGAACTGGATGAATGACGTCATGGCCCCGGTGCTGCGCGATGCCATCACCGCCAGTGGTGGCATCGACATCCGGGCGCTGTTGGCCGAATCGTTGCACATGGGCGATGAAGGGCACAACCGCAACAAGGCTGGTTCCATCCTCTTCCTCAAGGCCCTGGCCCCGTACGTGGCCACCACTGCACCCAGCCCGCAGGTTGCCGCCGACATCCTCACCGCCATCGGTGACAATGCCCTGGCGGTGCTCAATCCGGTTATGGCCGCCTGCAAAGCGATGGCCGATGCCGCGCACGGCGTGGAAGGCAGCACCATCGTCACGGTCATGGCCCGCAACGGCACCGATTTCGGCATCCGCGTCAGCGGCCTGGGGGATCAGTGGTTCACCGGCCCGGTCGGCACACCGCAGGGCCTCTACTTCCCCGGTTTCACCGCAGCAGATGCCAGCGGCGACATCGGCGACAGCACCATCACCGAAACGGCGGGCATCGGCGGATTCGCCATGGCTACCGCCCCGGCTATCGTCACTTTCGTCAGCGGTTCACCCAAAGACGCCATCAACGCCACGCTGGAGATGTACGAGATCACCTTCACCGAGCACAAAGCCTTCAACATGCCCGTCATGGAGTTCCGGGGCACGCCCACCGGTATCGACATCAGCAAAGTGGTCGAGACCGGCATCACGCCCCGCATCAATACCGGCATCGCCCACAAAGACGCCGGCGTCGGCCAGATCGGCGCAGGCCTCGTCCGCCCGCCCATGAGTATTTTCGAAGAGGCGGTGATTGCTTATGCTGAACAGTACGGATTTTAACGTATGACCAGAGACCATAGACTGTGGACGATGGTTTGACCTACGTCTACGGTCTATCGTTCACCGTCCATTGTCTATCGACCAATAATGAATTGTAGAATCGTTCTTGATGCTTTTGATTGCGACAAAGGAGCGCCCACATGATGAAACACACATTATTGCTGCTCCTGGCGAGTGTATTCCTGTTAGCTGGATTGCCACCATCTGTTGTTGTGCAAGGGCAGGGAGTGACTACGACGAATACCTCAGTCGCGTCACCTCCCGGTGATTTCACGTTTTATGCCATCTATGACCGCCTGGCCGATGACGACAGCCTTGGCGCTCATCTCACCCATGCGGCTATGAGTGGCGATGGAGAAAAACTGGTCTTTTCCGCCTGGATCGTTGAGACAGAAACACCCTTTCTTTACACAGCCGATGCCGATGGAAGCAATCTGACTCAAATCCCGTTACCTAATCTTGATGGACGTTGGATTCAAGAAGTAATCATGAATCGGGACGGATCTAGAACCTTTTTTACCGCCGCCAAGATCCCTACCGGAGCTACGACCTGGCTTTACAAAGTTGAAGGCGGGGTGGTCACAAAGATTTTTCAGACGGCAGACTATGCCGAAATTGATGACACAAAGTTAATTCAGACCACCGCAGACGGAGCATACGTTTACTTTTTGGATGACGGCGTCAACGACAATGATGTCTGGCGGGTGGGGCACGCTGGCGGTGCACTGACGAAAATCATCGAAGATACGGACGTGATCAACGCTGGTTACCCCGGTGCTATGGTTTCTGATTTTGCAATCTCAGATGATGCCGGCATCATCGTTTTCGGGTTGGGAGGCTATTGGAATGTAGAATTTCATGCTCAGCCCGAACTATTCCTCAAGGACGCAGGCGGTTACGAGCAATTAACGACAGGCTCTTATTGGGGGCACCGACATCTATTTATGAGCGGAGATGGAAACACAATCATTTACGGCGATGCAGATACGCAATAAGTGGACCGCCATCCGCCCGGATGGAAGCAACAAAATCACACTGGAAACGCTGGCTTATAATTTTGGCGGACTTGGCCTGACCTATGACGGCAGCCAGATGTTCTATACCGACAACCTCGCTCACGGAGGGCGGCTTGATTAGTACCGACGGACAGAGCCGGACTTGATCTCTTCCCCGAGAGCCCGATTTACATTAATGTCACTACCGAAGCGGATCTTAGCGACAATGGCCGCCGTGTTGTCTTCATCTACGAATACCACACGTATCCCTACAAGAATGCTCTGTATATCGGGCACCTCAATGATCCCGACGCCGCTGCCCAGCGCCCCCACCATTCACAATATCACCTTCACGCCCCCGGGCATGCGCCGCGGCAATCCTGATGCAGACGTCACCGTACGATCTCAAATCAGTGATCAGCAAGGTCTGGCGGATATTGAACTCACCAGCACAGATGCGATGCTCAATGGCTTGCATGAAGGGGATTTGTACAAATTGCCGGTCTATTTTCACGGAGCCCGTTCACGACGACGGCTTGGACCCCGACAGCGTCGCGGGAGACGGCATCTTCAGTACTATTGGCTGGCCGGCGGGTTCAATAGATACGATAGATCAGATGACTGTACGCGTGGGCGCGCAAGACGCCAGTAAAACCGTGGTCGTAGCAGATACGACACTACTTATCAGTGAGTGGGGTGGCATCCCCTTGTTTCTGCCCCGTGTTTCGCGCTCGACTGACATTTATTCCTGTTAACACCATCAATCTCACCCGACCGATAATCTTCAGTCCTTCCATCCTCTCGGAGACACCTCATGTCAAAATCAAACCTCATCAACATTCTCACCAACGCCAAAGCCTACGACCTCAGCCAGGACTTGAGCATTTTTACGCCGCCGTGGCCGGGGGATAAGGCCCTGGAGATCACCTTTTTCAAACGCGTGACCGGCGCATTGGGCGGCGGCCAAGGTGCGAATGGCCAGCTTATTTCCTGGAGCAACACCACCGGCACCCATCTCGTCGGCGAACGAGCCTACCACTCCGGCGGCCGGGCGCTCTCCGACATCCCGCACGATGCCCTCATGGGCCAGGGCGTGGTGGCCGATATCTCCCACCTCGTGTCCGATTACAGCATCTACACGCCAGAGATGATTGAAAGCGTGGTGGATGTGAAGAAAGGGGACATCCTCATTGTCAACACCGGCTACCATCGCTTCTCTTGGGACCAGCCCGATATCCACAATCCCGACGCCCAGGGCGGGGTTGAAAGCAAAGAGTTCGGGTTCCTGGTCAAACATCCGGGACCATCGCTGGGATTTTACCAGTGGGCGCTGGATATGGAATTGAAGATCGTGGGCGTCGATTGCGGTATGGCCGAACATCCCATGAACACCCCCATCCGCACCATGCATCCAGGCGATTTCGCCAAAGCTGAAGCGAAGCTTCAGGCCGAGCACGGCATGAGCTGGGATGAGATGTTCCCGCCCGAGGAATATTACCGCCTCACCCACATCGACATCCCCAAAGCGCATCTGCTCTTCGCCGAATCGATCATCGGGCAGATCAACGAGTTGAACAATCAACGAGCCTGGTTCATGATGTTCCCCATCCCCTTCATGGAAGCGGAAAGCTCGTGGATGCGACCGGTGGCCTATCGCCCGCCCGAAGGCATGAGCGAGGATGATTTCTTCGAGATGATGGCCTCAGCCGAACTGCTCGATTTCACCCTGCCCTTCAGCGTGCAGACGCCGCAATGGGCCAATTACGAACCGTTGACCGTGCGCAACCACAAGCGTGTCGGTGGCCAGAGCTTTGGCATGGGCCGCAACAACGCCGTCTGCAAAGCCAGCTTCCATCTGGCCACGCACATGGATGGCGAAAAGCACTTCTGGTCGCGGGGCAAGACCATCGGCGAAGTGCCGCTGGAGCACTGGATGGGACCTGGCGCCATCGCCGACATCTCCGGTCATCGTCTCTGACCTCGATGTGTACACGCCGGAGATGATCGAAAGCGTGGTTGAGGTGCGGGAAGGGCGACATCCTCCTGCTCAAGACCGGCTTCAACCAGTACGGCTGGAACAGCCCCGATTCGGATGAATTCCGTTACATGATCCGCCACCCCGGCCCCTCGCCTGATTTCTCGGACTGGTGCGTGGAGAAGAAGATCAAGTGGCTGGGCATCGATGCCGTCAGCCAGGACCATCCCATGAACACCATCCAGCGTATCTGGCATCCCAAGACCTTCCAGGAAGCCAATCGCAAACTGATCGAGAAATTCGGCAAGGATTGGGATGAGATGTTCCCGCTCGACCACTACTACCAGGACACGCACCTCAATCTCTTCCCGCAAGGCATCGTCCACGCCGAAAACCTGGGCGCAGACATCGCCCACACCCCCAGCGGACGCTACTATCTGGCCGTCTACCTACCCAAAGGCATGGAAACAGCGTCGATGTGGGGGCGGTTTGTTGCGATTCGGTAATTTTTACGCAAAATATCAAATATTAATGACTAAAGATTAAAATAAGTGATTGTGCAGAGTATTAATCTTTAATCGTTGATAATTAATCATTGGAGGTTCCATGAAACCAGCCCCCTTCAAATACCACGCACCGACATCGGTGGAGGAAGCAGCGGGCCTGCTGGCCGGATATGGCTACGATGCCAAGATCCTGGCGGGCGGGCAGAGCCTGATCCCCACCATGAATTTCCGCCTGTCCCAACCGGCGGTGCTGATCGACCTTAATCCTGTTTCCGAGCTGGGTTACATCACCCCGACCAGGGATGGCGGCATCCGCATCGGAGCCATGACCCGGCACGCCACCGTCGAGAAAAGCGACCTGGTGGCGGAGATCGCTCCGCTCATCAGCGAGACGATGCCCTGGATTGCGCATCCGCAGATTCGCAACCGCGGCACTTTTGGCGGCTCCATCGCCCATGCCGACCCCGCTTCCGAGCTGCCGGCGGTGTTGCTGACGCTGGGCGGTCGGGTGCAGGCCACCAGCCAGCGCGGCAGGCGCTGGATCGAAGCAGATGACCTGTTTCTGGGCCTGTTCACCACATCCCTGGAGCCGGACGAGATACTTACGGCGGTCGAGTTCGGGCCGATGCCCGCCCGCAGCGGCACTGCCATGCGTGAAGTCTCACGACGGCATGGCGACTACGCACTGGTCGGGGTCACAGCGATGGTCGAGTTAGATGCAGGCGGAGCCTGCACCAACGCCCGGCTGACCTACTTCGGTGTAGGCGACGGCCCGGTCGCCGCTCCGCAGGCCGTTGCAGCCCTGATCCGCCGAGGAATATTACCGCCTCACCACATCGACATCCCAAAGCCATCTCCTCTTCGCGAATCGATCATCGGGCAGATCAATGAGTTGAACAATCAACGAGCCTGGTTCATGCTATTCCCCATCCCCTTCATGGAAGCGGAAAGTTCGTGGATTCGACCGGTGGCTTATCGTCCGCCCGAAGGCATGAGCAAGAATGATTTCTTCGAGATGATGGCCTCAGCTGAACTGCTCGATTTCACCCTGCCCTTCAGCGTGCAAACGCCGCAATGGGCCAATTACGAACCATTGACCGTGCGCTACCGCAAACGCGTGGAGGCCAGAGCTTTTGGCATGGGTCGCAACAACGCCGTCTGCAAAGCCAGTTTCCATCTGGCCACGCACATGGATGGCGAAAAGCACTTCTGGTCGCGGGGCAAGACCATCGGCGAAGTGCCGCTGGAGCACTGGATGGGACCTGGCGCCATCGCCGATATCTCCGGCATCGTCTCTGACCTCGATGTGTACACGCCGGAGATGATCGAAAGCGTGGTGGAGGTGCGAGAAGGCGACATCCTGCTGCTCAAGACCGGCTTCAACCAGTACGGCTGGAACAGCCCCGATTCGGATGAATTCCGTTACATGATCCGCCATCCCGGCCCCTCGCCTGATTTCTCGGACTGGTGCGTGGAGAAGAAGATCAAATGGCTGGGCATCGATGCCGTCAGCCAGGACCATCCCATGAACACCATCCAGCGCATCTGGCATCCCAAGACCTTCCAGGAAGCCAACCGCAAACTGATCGAGAGATTACGGCAAGGACTGGGATGAGATGTATCCGCTCGACCAGCTACTATCAGGACACGCACCTCAACCTCTTCCCGCAAGGCATCGTCCACGCCGAGAACCTGGGCGCTGACATCGCCCACACCCCCAGCGGACGCTATTATCTGGCCGTGTATCTACCCAAAGGCATGGAAACAGCGTCGATGTGGGGGAGATTTATTGCGATTCGGTAATTTTTACGCAAAATATCAAAGATTAATGATTAAAGATTAAGATAAGTGATTGATGCAGACTTTTAATCTTTAATCGTTGATACATTAATCATTGGAGGTTTCTATGAAACCAGCCCCCTTCAAATACCACGCACCGACATCGGTGGAGGAAGCAGCGGGCCTGCTGGCCGGATATGGCTACGATGCCAAGATCCTGGCGGGCGGGCAGAGCCTGATCCCCACCATGAATTTCCGCCTGTCCCAACCGGCAGTGCTGATCGACCTTAATCCTGTTTCCGAGCTGGGTTACATCACCCCGACCAGGGATGGCGGCATCCGCATCGGAGCCATGACGCGGCACGCGCACGGTCGAGAAAAGCGACCTGGTGGCCGGCGAGCGCCCCGCTTATCAGCGAGACCATGCCCTGGATTGCGCATCCGCAGATTCGCAACCGCGGCACGTTTGGCGGCTCCATCGCCCATGCCGACCCCGCTTCCGAGCTGCCGGCGGTGTTGCTGACGCTGGGCGGTCGGGTGCAGGCCACCAGCCAGCGCGGCGGGCGCTGGATCGAAGCAGAGGACCTGTTCCTCGGCCTGTTCACCACATCCCTGGAACCGGACGAGATACTTACGGCGGTCGAGTTCGGGCCGATGCCCGCCCGCAGCGGCACTGCCATGCGCGAAGTCTCACGACGGCATGGCGACTACGCCCTGGTCGGGGTTACAGCGATGGTCGAGCTGGATGCAGGCGGAGCCTGCACTGATGCCCGGCTGACCTACTTCGGTGTAGGCGACGGCCCGGTCGCCGCCCCGCAGGCCGTTGCAGCCCTGATCGGCCAGCAGCCAACAGAACAAGCGATTCAGGCGGCTGCCGATTTGGCCGCCAGCGCTGACATCCCTGAACCCAACGAAGACATCCACGCCACAACCGCCTACCGCCGCCATCTGGTCTCGGTGCTGGGACGGCAGGCGCTGACGCTGGCCTTCGAGCGGGTGCGGGAGGTGCGCAATGAGCGATAAAATGAATATCACCGTCACTGTCAACGGCATCGCCTACGAGCGCACGGTCGAACCCCGGCTGCTACTCAGCGACTTCATCCGCGAGGATCTGGGCCTGACCGGCACGCACATCGGTTGCGAGCATGGCGTGTGCGGCGCTTGCACCATCCTCTTCGACGGCCAGGCCGCGCGCTCCTGCCTGGTGTTCGCCGTGCAGGCGGACGGCCATGAATTGATGACCGTCGAAGGTCTCGCCATTGATGGCATGGAGCACCTGCATCCCATCCAGGAGGCTTTCCGCGAGGAGCATGGCCTGCAATGCGGCTTCTGCACGCCCGGCTTCCTGATGACGCTCAAACCCTGGCTCGAGGAAAACCCCAATCCCACCGACGAGGAAATCCGCCTCGCCATCTCCGGCAACCTCTGCCGCTGCACCGGCTACCAGCATATTGTCAATGCGGTAAGAACGGCGGCGGAGAATATGAGGGAGTGAGCAGGCAAGTTAGTGATGCGTTACCGAAGCTTCCAGGAATTTGACAATTGACTTTCCGATATAGTTTCGATAAAATACCTGTACATACGTACAAGTGACTGGAGGAAACTGTGGATATTGTCATCGATGCATCAGCAATCATTGCTGTTATTGCGAATGAGTCGGAAAAACCTGTGTTGATCGAATTGACCAGTGGATATGATCTAATTGCACCCGCATCCATTCATTTCGAGATCGGTAATGCGTTTTCGGCTATGCTGAAGCGCCAAAGAATCACACTTCCGCAAGTCGCCACCGCTCTCAAACTCTACCAGTCCATTCCGCTACGATTTGTCGATGTGGAATTGCTCGAATCTGTCCATATTGCCGCTCAACGTAACATCTATGCTTATGATGCGTATTTGATCCGCTGTGCCGAGAAATACCGGAGTCCACTGCTTACACTGGACAACGCCCTGCGTACACATGCAAAGGCGTATGGAGTTCCAATTATCGAGGTAACATCATGACCGCTGTTTACACTTACACGGAAGCTAGACAGAACCTTGCTTCCTTATTAGACAAAGCTGCCAACGAAGGTGAGGTTCGTTTGAAGCGACGCGACGGCCAGGTATTTGTCATCAAGCCTGAACGGATAACGGCTTCACCACTCGATATCGAAGGGATCGATCTGGATATCACGGTCGATGAAATCGTCGATTTTATCGCAGAAGGCCGTCGCTACTCGTAGTTTCGCCCACTGGATGAATGTCTTGACCGGATTGGCTCGCAATGCGTTTTATGCCCGCTCGGCTTCCTGATGACGCTCAAACCCTGGCTCGAGGAAAACCCCAATCCCACCGACGAGGAAATCCGCCTCGCCATCTCCGGCAACCTCTGCCGCTGCACCGGTTACCAGCATATTGTCAATGCTGTGAGAACGGCGGCGGAGAATATGAGGGCGTAATATGCCAAAGCTCTGGGAATATGGCCCTTTCATTTTCTACTGTTATGTGTATGATCTCCTTGCCAGTATTTATTCCAGATTTGGATGAAATGCGCCAGTTTTCCGATGCAGTGCACGCACGTGGTCAGGCATGGGAGGGCGCACTTTTAGGCTGGCCTGCAGCGCTATCTCCCCGAGATTGATGAGCCACAAGCTGAATTTGAGATCTACGATCAACATGGTAACGTCAGCATCGAGATACGACATCACCGCTCGCCTGCTTATTTCAGCATCGGTATCGAAGGCATCTGGCATTATGCTCGTTTGTGGGAGCATGGCGCAACAGAGAACCCGGAAGAGACGCTACACAGCAATTTTGCTCCGCGAATGATGCAAACCTGACTCGACCAGCATCTGAACCCGACTGAAGTTGATATCCGAAAGACGCTTTCTGATCATATTTGCCATAGAAGAGATGAAATGACCTGGAATTATCGAGTCATCACGAAAACTTACGACGATGGCACTAGAGATATTTGCCATCCATGAAGTTTATTACGACGATTCCGGAGAGCCCTATCTTGTCACCGAGGATCCATGCTACCCGCAAGGCGAAACGCTGGAAGAATTAGAAAAGGATTTTGTGCTGTATCAAAAGGCATTGGAAGAGCCTGTCCTTAACTACGAAGATTTTGCCGGCGGCGATATGGGCGCCAGCGGCAATCCGGTTCCAAAAGTTGAGCCTACGAGCATGTCTAGAATCATCCCCATCGAACGCAGACGTGGATTTTTGAAAAACATCGACACGTCGGTGGCGCGTGAAGGCGATCGAATATGAATTTTGAAGTTATTCAGAAAAATGCAGAAACCAATTCCTGATTTCAAGAGCGAAGTTGAAGAACAGCGGTTTTGGGCCGCTCATGATTCGACCGAGTATCTCGTTTGGGATCAAGCGGAACATGCGGTTTTTCCAAAACTGAAAGCACCTGTGAATTTCACTAAAGAGTCCCGATCTGATGTTGTAAACGTTGCATCCGTACCGATGCGCAGCCCATTTCGCTATGCCGGTGGAAAGACGTGGCTGGTGCCGCGCATAAGAATGTGGCTGAAAAAGAGCGGGGGGCCCGATAAAGAATTGTTTGAGATATTTGCCGGTGGTGGAATCGTGAGCTTAACAGCGGTGTTTGAGAACCTGGTCGGGTCTGTGACGATGGTGGAGCTAGATGAAGGTGTGGCAGCGGTGTGGCAGGTTATCACCGAAGGTGATGCCAAATGGCTGGCCGATAAGATAATGACCTTTGAACTGACACCAGAGTCAGCACGAGATGCAATCGCACAGGGTGATCAATCGACTAAACACCTGGCCTTTGCAACCATTGTTAAGAACCGGGTCAATCGTGGCGGTATCCTGGCTGACGGTGCCAGCTTCGTAAAACATGGCGAAAACGGCAAGGGCATTCATTCCCGTTGGTATCCCACAACACTCAGGCGCCGTATCCTCGAAATAGACCTTGTTCGAGACAGGATCAACTTCATTCATGGCGATGGCCTGAAAGTGTGTCGAGAAAACGAATCCCGCACAGATGCCCTCTTTTTCATCGATCCACCCTATGTGAAAGCAGGCAGACGTTTATACAGGTATTCGGAAATGGATCATGCCGCGCTGTTTGAACAGGCATCCCGACTCAAGGGTGATTTTTTGATGACCTATGACAACAACCTGGAAATTCGGCAACTTGCAAAGGATTACGAATTTGAGATGCAGTCCATTGCCATGAAAACGACGCATCACGCCGAGAAGACGGAGTTGTTGATTGGAAGGAATTTTGACTGGTTGGATGGTTAATAAACCGCCCTGCTGACCGGGCAAGCACTGAAAAGGCCGCTCTGAGGACATATCCTATGAATACCCAAGACATCCGTTGGATTCAGAGATTCAATCATTTCAACAAGGCCTATGCTCAACTGGAAGCCGCTGTCGAACTGGCTCAACAGCGCCCGCTATCAAAACTTGAAGAACAAGGGCTGATCCAGGCTTTTGAATTCACGCATGAACTGGCGTGGAATACCTTGAAGGATTTTCTGGTCAATCGCGGCGTGCAAAATCTGTATGGCTCCAAAGACGCCACACGCGAAGCCTTCAAAACGGGTTTGATCGAAAATGGCGAAGTATGGATGGACATGATCGCCAGCCGCAATTTGACGTCGCATACCTATGATGAAGCCACCGCCGCCAAAATCGCTGCCATGATTCTCAGCGCGTACTTTGGCGAATTCGCCACCTTTCAAAAGAGATTTGACGCGTTGAAACAGGACGAAACCACATGAAATATGGATTGAGCCAGGCCACTATCCGCAAGATACGCGCCGTTTTGGCTCGCCACCCGCAAGTGGAGCAGGCTGTGCTGTACGGTTCGCGCGCCAAAGGCGACTACAAAAACGGCTCGGATATTGATCTAACCTTGCGTGGCGGACCAGATCTGACACTGCGCGTGCTCTTTCGCATCACGGACGAACTCGATGACCTGCTGCTGCCGTACACCATTGACCTGTCCATTTTCGACGATATTAGCGACCTTGATGTAGTTGATCATATTCAGCGCGTAGGCGTTATTTTCTATGCGTGCTCAAACAGCTACGATACAGATACTATACCCCAATACAGACATCGTTCAGATCGCGTAATTTCCCTCTTATCCCCTCCAATTCCCGGAGACCTAACCATGTCAACCCGCAAATTCGGCCAACGCATCAGACGCAATGAAGACCCAGCTCTGCTCACCGGGCAGGCGCTGTTTGTCGATGATGTCCAATTACCCGGCATGTTGTACGCTGCTTTCAAGCGCTCGCGACCATGCCCACGCCCGCATCCTCAGCATCGACACCTCGATGGCCGAGGAAGTCGAAGGCGTCGTCGCCATCTACACCGCCGAGGACATGGGCGATTACTGGCAGCACGGCCCCCTGCTGGTCTCGCCGCCGCCCATCAAGGACATCGAGTTCCACACACGCACGCACGTGCCTCTGGTCAAAGACAAAATACGACACGTGGGCGAACCAATCGCCATCGTCATCGCCGAAAGCCGCTACATCGCCGAGGACGCTGCCGAGTTGATCTTTGTCGATGTCGAGCCGCTGCCGGCGGTGGTGGACATCGAAAAGGCCCTGGCGCCGGACGCCACCCTCGTCCACGACGATCTGGAATCCAACCTGGCTTCGCATGTCGTGCAAGAAAAAGGCGATTATGAAGCAGCCAGGGCCGCAGCAGATGTGGTGATCAGCCGCCGTTTCTACTACGATCACGGCGTGGCCGCAGCCATGGAAAACCGGGGCGTGGTGGCCGAATGGAACCGCAAAACCCAGCGCATGACCATTTGGGACACCACACAAGCGCCGGTCGCCATCCGCAACGGCCTGGCGGGCATGCTGGGATTGTCGGAATCGCAGGTGCGGGTGATCGCCCCCTTCATCGGCGGCGGCTTCGGCCCCAAGATCATGATGTTCTATCCCGAAGAGGTGCTGCTGCCCTGGATATCGATGAAGCTCGACCGGCCCGATCAAGTGGATCGAGGATCGCCGCGAGAATTTCATGGCCACGACCCACGAGCGGGATCAGGTGCACTGGTCGGAAATAGCCGTGCGGCGGGATGGCCGGGTGCTGGGCGTCAAGGATAACTTCATCCACGACAGTGGTGCTTACGACACCTACGGCCTCACCTGCCCGATCAACAGCCAGTGCACGCTGCTCGGCTGCTACGACATCCCCGCCTATCTACTCCGAATTCAAGGTCGTCTTCACCAACAAGATGTTTGTCATGCCCTTCCGCGGGGCGGGCCGGCAGCATGGCGTCTTCGTGATGGAACGCCTGCTCGACCTCGCCGCTCGGGAACTGGGCATGGACCGCAACGAAATCCGCCGCATCAACTACATCCCGCCCGACAAATTCCCCTACAACAACGAGATTGATCTACCAGGACTTCGCGCCGCTGGTCTACGACAGTGGCAATTACGAACCCGCTCTGGACAAAGCCCTGGAGATGATCGGTTACGAGCAGTTCATCAACGAGGAGCAGCCGAAACTGCGTGCTGAAGGACGGCACGTCGGCATCGGCGTCGTCTCTTACGTCGAGGGCACGGGTATCGGGCCGTACGAGGGCGCCCGGGTTCAGATTGAAGCCACGGGCAAGGTCAATGTCGCCACCGGCATCGGCACGCAGGGCCAGGGTCATTTCACCTCCTACGCCCAGATCGTGGCCGATCAGGTCGGCGTTGATGTCTCTGACATCCACCTCGTCACCGGCGACACCGACCGCTTCCACTGGGGCACGGGCACCTTTGCCAGCCGCGGGGCCGTGGTGGCGGGCAATGCCATCCACGCCGCCGCCGTAGGCGTGCGCCAGAAGGTCCTCGCTCTTGCCAGCCGCAAGCTGGAAGCGCCGCCGGAAGATCTGGAAATCGTCGATGGCATCGTGCGCGACACCAAACACCCCGAATTTCAGATTTCCCTCAAGGAATTGGCGGCGCAGGCGAATCCGCTGCGCGGGGCGGTTGTGCCCGGCACCGAACCGGGTCTGGAAGCCACCGACTACTTTGGGCCCGAACGCGGCGCCACCGCCAGCGGCGTCCATGCCATGATCGTCGAAGTTGATCCTGAGACAGCCATGCTGAAGATCTTGCGCTATGTGGCCGTGCACGATTGCGGCAACATCATCAATCCCCTGATTGTCGACGGACAGGTGCAGGGTGGCATCGCCCAGGGCATCGGCAATGCCTTTTACGAGAAAATCGTGTATGACGACAACGGCCAATTGCTGAGCGCCTCCCTCATGGATTATCTGCTCCCGACCTCGATGGAAGTCCCGACCATGGAACTGGACCACATCGAGACGCCCTCGCCCTTAAATCCGCTGGGCACGAAGGGCGCTGGCGAAGCAGGAGCCATCCCCGTGGGCGCGCTGTTCGCCCAGGCTATCGAAGATGCTTTGGCCGACCACAACCTGGAAATCCTCGAAATCCCCCTCAGCCCCAACCGCCTGTTCGAGTTGATGCAGGAGGCGAAGAAAAAATAGCAGGTATTGGGTATTGGTTATTGTCCAGCTATCGGAAATACCCAGTTTCCAATACCATCATCATCTCTGCTCCGACATTGACAAGCCCCCAACGATACTTTATGATTTGACCACTTGCATAAGAGGTGTTCACAGATTGCACGCTGTACTGCACGGCAATCGGCATGTTTACCCATAGGTTCTTCTCGTGGTCGCTGGTGGATCGTTGCTTCGCAACGACGCCAGGATAGGTTTAACCGTACGCACGACAAAATATCAATTTTCTAAATCCTTTTTTTTGCCGCTGCCAAACCAAGGTAAACAGAGTACGGAATTTCGTACTCTTGGTTCATAAACAATACAACCACACACTAAAAGGAGAAGTGGACCATGAACAAGAAGTTCTATCTGTTGTTGGCCTTGCTGCTGGTTAGCCTGATGGTCGTGGGCTGCCAGACGACAGCACCTGCTGCGCCCGCTGCCGAGGAGCAACCTGCCGCCGCTACTGAACCTGCCGCCGAGGAAGCCGAACCTGCTGCGGAGGAAGCCGAAGCCGATGCTGCGGATGAGGTCACGCTGGCTATCGAACACTTCAGCATCATCGAAGGGACAACCTGGTCGGGTGCGCACGATCGGGCGGGCAAACGCATCGCTGAGAAATACGACAATGTCAATTACATCTACCGCGAGGAAGTCGGCCCCGACCTGTCAGTGCCCTACGCCGAAGAGATGATCGCTGATGGCGCTGACATCGTGGTGGGCAATGCCGAATTCATGGGCATGCCGCTGAAGGAAATCGCCGACAAATATCCGGACGAATACTTCGTATCGATCATCGCCAGCGATCTGAGCACGGAGCGAAATTTCCTCCGTGTCTTCCCCCGCCAGTATCAGGCGCTCTACCTTGAGGGTTTGATTGCTGCCGCTCTGACTGAGACCGGCAACATCGGCGTCGTTTCCGCCTTCCCCTCGGGTCAGGTGATCCGCCGTCAGGCTGGTTTCACGCTGGGCGTGCAGGATGGCGCCGAGATGTTGGGCAAGGATATCAATATCTACGTGAAATATGCTGGTGACTGGTACCTGCCGCAGGAAGAGCGCGACATTGCCGCCACCCTCGTGGACCAATACGATGTCGATGTCCTCACCCACCAGACAGACTCCGGGTCACCCCTTGATGTTGCCCAGGAGAAGGGCATCTGGTTCGTCGGGAAAGACATGGATATCGTTGGTTTCTACGGCTGGTCGGACACAGACACCGTGGCCGTGTCCTTCGATACGCGCTGGGAAGTCCTGTACGAGCAACTCGTGATGGATATGCTGGCCGGTGAACAGAATCCGGAGACCGTCCTGTATCTGGGCATGGAGAGCACCATGACCCTTGCCGATGGCACGGTGGTCACCACCGTTGACATCATGAACGACAACAAGGTGGGAATCGAGGCCATCAGCCCCAAGGCACTGCCCCTGATCCCGCAGGAAATCGTCGATCTCGTCGAACAGCGTCGCGAGCAGATGATGGCTGGCGAATGGGACCCATTCACCGAACATGCGTTTGTGAGCAACGGGACCGGTATTGAACTGGAAGGCGTGCCCATCCCCGCCGCCGGCACCGAAGTCAAGCCCGCCGGCGAAGTGCCCACTGCCGAATGGCTGCTTGGCAAGTTCAACTTCGACCTGGAAGGCACGACCATCCTCGAGTAATCGAACGAGTCCAATTGAAGCTGTTACAGTTCAACAGAATCAAGTAATCACGAGGCTCCCGTTTTTGAAGGGGTAACTCCCAAAGGCGGGGGCCTCAGTCTAGGTTCTGTAAATTTCAATTTGAGTTAGTTCGAAACCTTACCCCCTCCCACGACCTCTTGTCGTCGCCCTCCCCCGATGCGCTCGCTTCGCTTGCTTTCAGGGGAGGGAGCGACGACCGAAGGTCGTGGGAGGGGGGTCAAGACACCCCGCAGAGGAGAGACAGTTGGCACAAGGACTCCTGGAAGGGATACAGCGCGGAGACACCGTTCTGGAAACCAGGGGGATCACCAAGATCTTCCCCGGCGTCGTCGCGAATGACCACATCGATTTTGAAATGAAAGCGGGTGAAATCCACGCGGTTCTCGGTGAGAATGGCGCGGGCAAAAGCACCCTGATGAACATCCTGTTCGGATTGTTGCAGCCGGACTCGGGTGAGATATACATTGGCGGAAAGCGGGTGAAATTCCGATCACCTTTGGATGCCATCGATCAGGGCATCGGCATGGTCCACCAGGACCGCAAGCTGATATCCGCACACACCGTGATCGAAAACATCATCCTCGGACACCCGAATGCGCAGGGAATCCTGAACCTGAAAAAGGCAGGAGACGAGATCAACGAACTCTGTGATCGCTACGGATTCCAGATAGACCTGCACGCGCATGTCTGGCAACTGGCCGAAGGCGAAAAGCAGGTCGTCGAAATCCTGAAGGCGCTTTATCGCGGCGCAAAAATCCTGATTCTTGATGAACCGACCTCTGCTCTGGCCCCGCCCGAAACCAGGCGATTGCTGCAATCAATCGAGACCATGTCGCAGGACGAACTCGCCATCGTCCCCTTCATTACCCATAAACTCCCCATCGTCCTGGCCGTCAGTGATCGGGTGACGGTTTTGCGGCAAGGCAAGGTCACTGCCCGTCTGAACACGGCAGATGTCACCGAGAAAATCCTGGCCCAGGAGATGGTGGGGCGAGAAGTGATTTTCCGGCTGGAAAGAACAAAGGTCGAGTCAGGAAAACCGATCCTTCAAGTCGAAAACATCTCGGCACTGAGCGACAAAGGCATTACGGCTGTCAATGACATTTCCTTTACCCTGCGCGAAGGGGAAATCCTCGGCATCGCCGGGGTGTCGGGCAATGGCCAGCAGGAGTTGGCCGAGGTGCTGGCCGGGCTGCGCAAGGCGGAACGGGGCAAAATCACGCTCGAAGGGGAAGACGTCACGCAGGCCTCGACCCTGAACAGATGGAAGAAGGGCCTGGGCTACATCCCCGCCGAACGCGTGCATGTCGGCTCGATTGGCGATTTTTCACTGGTCGAAAACGTGGCGATGAATTACTATTACGATGATGAATACACGCATCAGGGGATCATCGACTTTGGGCGCGTACAAAACCTGACAGAAGAACTCATTGCCAAGTTCAATGTGGCCACGCCAAGTTCAGAAACCAAGGCCAAGGCCCTCTCTGGCGGCAACCTGCAAAAGCTCATCCTGGCGCGGGTGCTCTCGCGAAAACCCCGGCTGGTGATCGCCAATCTGCCGACGCAGGGGCTCGATATCGGGGCGACGGAGTTCGTCCGCATGCAGCTCATGGAAGCGAAAAAGGAGAGAGCGGGCATCCTCCTCATCTCTGAAGACCTAGATGAAGTCCTGTCATTAAGTGACTGGGTGGCGCCGATTTATGAAGGAAAGTTCATGGACATCATCCCCGGAGATAATGCCAAACGCGAGAACGTGGGCGCAATGATGGCCGGCATACGGCTCGAGGAGGAGGACAGCATGAGAGTCGGCACGTATGAACTCAAACTACGATCCAGGGTGTCCTTGAGCGGCTGGCAGGCGGCGCTCATCTCGATCTTTGCCATCATCGTCGCCCTGGCGATTTTCAGCGTCATTTTTATCCAGGCAGGGATCAACCCCTTCGTCGCTTACGAAGAGATTTTCTCTTACGCCTTTTTCAACCCCTTCGGCCTGCCCCTGACCATCAACCGCTTCATTTTCCTGTTGCTGTGCTCCTATGCCTTCATCATCCCCTTCCGGGCCGGATTATGGAACATCGGCATGACAGGGCAGCTCTACATCGGATCGCTTTTTGCGTTCGCCGTCCTCCTGTTCTTCAATGGCAAGAATTCGCAGCTCACGGGGGCTCCGCCACCCTCATCATCTTTTTGATGGTAATCGCAGCAGCCGTTGGCGGCGCTGTTATTGCCGCCATCGCCGGATTTTTCCGGGGCAAGTACAACATCAACGAGATTGTGGTGACGATGATCCTGAACTTCATCGCTTTCTGGCTGGTTTCGTTCATGATCAAGGAGGGCGGGCCGTTTATGAATCCAGGCGGACGGGGGGAAAGCTTTGAATTGCCAAAAGCGATGCATGCGCCCTTGATCTCTGGCATCCCCTTCACCATAATCCTGGCCCTGGGTTTGGCTTTGCTGCTGTGGTTCATGTTTGCCAAGACCAAAATCGGTTATCAGATCCGGGCGTATGGTTTGAGCCCGGCCGCCGCCAGGTATGCAGGCATCAGCCCTCTCAGGATCCCGGTGCTGGTTTTCATCATGGGCGGCGCGCTGGCCGGTCTGGCTGGATATCATTATTTCGCAGCCGTCCCCGGCGTCTACAAAATCGCCCGGAATTACGGCTTTTTCGGTGATCTGGCCTTTTACGGGATCATCTGCGGGCTCATCTCTCGGGGCAATCCCATCGCGGCGATCCCGGTCGCCTTTCTTTTCGGCGGTTTGTCCGTGGGCGGGCGCTATGTGCAGGGGAAACTCGGCATGGGCTTTGGCGTGGATTATGCCCTGCTCGGCGTTCTGATGATCACGCTTGTTGCATTTCAATTCTTTTATCGTTATCAAATCGTAGCGACCAGAAAAAAAGAGGAGAGCATCGATGTGGGAATTTCTCACCAGAAGCCTTGATGCTTCAACGATTTTTACGATTGCCGCTCTGGGCGAACTGATCGGCCAGCGCTCCGGCGTGTTGAACGTCGGCATCGAGGGCGTGATGCTGTTTGGCGCCACCCTGGGATTCATCGCCGCCCAGACCACCGGCAGCTATATGATCGGATTCGCAGTGGCCATTGTCGTTGGCGCACTGCTCGGTCTGATGCACGGCTTCTTCTCGATCACGCTGGGCGTCGATCAAGTTGTGAGCGGCATGGGCATCTGGATTCTTGGTTTCGGCTTGACCACCTATATCGGCAATCCCTACACCGGCCCCCTGGGCATGGAGCGCATCCCCTCCGTTTTCGGTATCTCGCCCTTCTTCTTTATCGGCCTGGCCCTGGTCGCCATCATATGGTTCGTACTCTCCAAGACGAGTCTGGGGTTGAGAATCAGATCGGTGGGTGAAAATCCATCGGTGGCGGAAGTTTCGGGCATTAACGTGGCCAGAACCCGCTACCTGTGCGTGATCGTTGGCGGCATGCTCATGGGCTTTGCCGGCGCAGTCTACTCGCTGGATTACAACCCCGTCTGGAACTACAATTTCCTCATGGGCTGGGGCTTCATCGCCCTGGCGCTTGTCTTCTTCTCGATGTGGAACCCCTGGATCCTGCTCGGCGGATCGCTGCTTTTTGGCACCCTGTGGCAGCTTTCACTCAATCCCCAACTCATCCTTCCCGGCTTTATGTCCCGCTACATCTGGCGCACGATCCCCTTTATCATCACATTGGGTGTGCTGCTCATGATGTCGACGAAATGGTTCAGAACACAGTGGGGTGCAGCCAAGCCGGAAGCGCTGGGCGAACCTTATCACAAAGAATGATGCTCAAGTTATCGTTTTGTTGAGCCCAGAATGGACCCATCATTGATCTTTCAATCCCTCACTCGTTTGCTCCTCTGGAGATGGAAAAAATGAACCCCTTCATCAAATTTATGGTTTCCGGCGCAGGTCGCATCACTCGCATTATCGCAGGCGTTGTTCTGATCGCTCTGGGTCTGATGGTCATCGGTGGAACCTGGGGTATCGTGCTCGCCATCGTCGGTCTGGTTCCGCTCCTGGCGGGCCTCTTTGATTATTGCGTGTTTGCCCCGCTGTTCGGTTATGCTCTATCGGGTAAGGAAATCCGAGCGAAAAAATAGCCGTTCCCATGCGCGAATAAAAGATCTTTGCGATGCCGTAGTCAGGCAGTAGGCTGCGGCGTTTTCGCGTGAACCAGCCGAAGTTCCTGATCATAAAGCCGTATCGAGGTCACCATGCTTGGTGATCAAGTGCGCGGTTGTGTACAATCTTAAGGTTGTCACCCTCAATCTTCGAACACTCTCCGAGACCCAAAA
>CAVOYG010000016.1:0-663519 GCA_963700615.1 uncultured Chloroflexia bacterium
GGCAATACGTACGTGAGTAATTCTAATTGTCTTTGGGCGCGCTCACAGGGCGAAGGGACACAGGTGACCTGATCGTCAGACACCTTGAGGTACGCGAGATGCGAACAGCCGAAACGGTACTGAACATCATTCGAGAACATACACTGGGGTCGCGATGGTGGCCCCAAACTCTCGAAATAGGTCACTGGAGAGCCACGTGAGACGGAAAGCGCTCACGCGTGGTTCGGAGGGGGGCCGTTGGAAAAGTGCCCGTTCGGGTAACTCGCTGGCGGCCTACCCTACCGCACGCACGGTTCGGGAAGCAGCATGGGAGAAACACAGGTCAAGCTGTGCGCTCCCGTGCTGACTTCACACAGACGAGACACTTGTCTGGTTCAATGGGCAGATCGCTGAGTGGAAACAGATATCCTCCGAAGTGAACCAGGCTACTTTTCGCAGTGCGAACAGCAAAATGCCAGTTTGTGTGAGCTTCTACCCACTGAAGCATATCGACATTGTCGTACTCGCCATCGCCAAGCAGGATAATCTCCGCTTCTGGTGGCAACAAAGGCTGAACCAGTTCAAGCACCTCAATATGCTTATCTGCTGTCGTATGACCTTTCTTGCCTCGATAAACGATCCAGGCCAAAGGCAGGGCTCGCTGCTTGTAGATGACACCGACCATCAGCGTCATACAGCCTCGCCCTACCTGACTGCCATCCATCGCCAAAACCAACGGCTGACTGGCCAGGGCTGCGACCAGGGCTTTGGCAAAGGGCATGTAATACATCTGAGCGTCAACCCGCTGATTCTTTACAAATCGATGCATTCGCTTTTCAACACTCGCAGATTTGGCCCAATGAGGCACTTCTGAACTCATCACGCTCAATTGCGCCTTGTTGCTCATGACGATGCCTGTGATCATCATGGCCAACGTGACCACATGTCCTTGTTTTTGTCCTTTTAGCAGGTCTTTGAGTGTTCGCATCACTTCCGTGTATACTTTTTGGCGGTCAGTCATGACATTTCCTCCTGAATCGAATTGGACCTCTTTTCAGAAGGGTACTCGTGACTGACCTTATTTCATAATCGTTGCTGGACCTTGTTCAAAAAGTGTCCGGTAGTGAAAACAAACAAAATGGTGTTGGCGCTACGCCAGGATCCGCAACACAAACGGCACTTCCAACGCTTGCTGGGCGGAATGGAGCGCCTGAGCTTCGTCAATGGCCGCATCCACCCGTTCGCGCGAGGAGCAACGCCACAGCGCCGCGTACGGCGATGATGGTCAGAGGTTCGTAGCTGGCATTGAGTAGAAGCACAGATATGAGATTGCCTCATGAGTGGGGCCGGACGCCTGTTATGCTACGAGGAATCCCCTGCTGCAATGCAGTGTTACAGGCGATCCCTCAGGCGGAGTCGTTATCGTTGCGGATGAACCCGTCGTCAGCCAACCCGTTCGGGCTGGCGCTCAGGATGAAATCGGCGATCAGAGCTGGAGCGGTGGTCTCGAAACCAACTACATCCAGCATACCGGTCAATCCAGGACGATCCCAAGATGTAACAGAATCAGCAACGCAGCCTTTTTGTTGCCCGTAAAGAGGCTCTTTGCGGGATAAAGAAAGCAGGCATATAATCATCCCAGTCCGGCGGTGTGAGCAGGATTCAGTCTTGTCGATTTGCAGTGTCATGCTTGGAATTCGCGTTGGATGTTTACGGGTCAAATATACCTCGTTTCATGGCTGCTAAATCTTGAGCACCATCTTTACGCATTGCAAGTAAGGTCGATCTATTCACCACAATCTACGATTTCAACATGATTTTCATGCCGAAGTCAGAGGTTTTCCGCCGATGAGTTAATGGGTTACGCGAAAACCAAAAAATGGCGCCTTGATCTTTCCCGTTTAATCAGTTCACGAACACCAACATCAATCCACATATTCACAGGTTCATTAAGGAGAACCCCATGTCAAACGCATACAGCACCTTCAATCGCTCTCGCAGGCTATTTTGGGTAGTCGCTGTGGCACTCGGTCTGTTGATCACGCTACTGATGGCTACCGGGCAACAGCTATATTCGCACGGGGACACGACCAGAGAGATAGGCGCAGACGCCTACAATTACGTTGGTCGAATTGATCAAGATGGCGTCAATTTTGTCGGCTACGGCTACCTCTACGATATGCAAGGGTTAGCGCCTAATGAACTGTTCAGCAATCCCTACAACCCGTCGGAAACTACGGCGTACTTCACTTACTATGCCACAGCGACACTCAGCTCAAGAGCTGTTGTCACCGATCCAGTGCGCGCTATTTTTGCGCTTGATTCGGTGGGTGAAATCACTTTCTACTATCAATCCTACCCCTCGGCTTCTTTCGAAAATCCAGAATCCTTTGCAAATGGCACACCCATTGCAAACGCCTCGGTGCACTTTCAAGATATCCTGAGTGTGCAAGGACCAAATCGCGGCATCTCTGTGGGCAATGGCGAGTTTGCTGTGTTAACATCAGCCCCCTTCACTTTTGGCGAAGAGACCCTTCGTTTCGGGCATCCCGGACTGGTGCATCAGGTCTCCACCTTTGGCGATGCCCTACGCACCGACCCCATCATCCCTCAGTCATCGGTTCTGCTTGCCGGCAACGCCATCAGGTCGAGTTTCCCACATACGTTCCTGCCTTCGATTGCCAGGTAGCATAAAACAAGCTGACCGGTACGGTATGATAATCTGATGAGTCGACATTTGAACAAGGCTAAGGCCCGAACGCCCGAACGCCGAGTCTTTGATAGAAGTCGACTCTACGGTTTAGCTAAGGAATGAAGATTAAATAACTTACGGAACTGAGTGGTCGAGTGGAACCGCAGTGTAGTTCCATTGAGGCAGATGATCGTCGAATTGAATGCGCATGGTGTCTTTGAAATCATCAGCAACCTTGCGTTTAGTTTCAAAGGTTTTGTCCAGAACCGAGGTAAAGACTCGCAATCCCGTTTTGGTTTTGGCCGTAGCCATCAGGTCTTTGACAAGTTCGATATGTTTGAAAACAACGCCTTGGCAAGCTCGTGTGAGATGAGGAAACAAGCGATGTTCGATAGGATTGTATTTCGAGGTATAAGGAGGATAATGCGCCATACGGATAGCGATGCCCAATTCGTCAGCGAGTTGTTGTAAGTCTTGCTTGAAGATGTAGTACCGGGCATTGTTACTGCCGCCACAGTCACAAAGTAAGAGGATGGCAGTGGCATCAGGATAGTCAAACTGCCCATAGTTTTTCCACCAGTATCGAATACAAGCACAAGCAAATTCAGGCGTATCGTGACTGGTGCCAATCGTGACGTAGCCGATGTTGCGGAATACATCGTACAAACCATGTGGAACCGCCTTCCCCTCCGCCAAGGAAGAAAAATCATGGTCATGAACCGCAATTCGTTCTTGCGTGTACAGTTTACCAGGGCGGAAAAAGTTGCCGATCATCTCTTTTTTTTAACGTCCATGCTCATCACGGGGTTTCCTTGCTCATGATGACTCTGCTTCAGCCGCTCGATATTCTGAAATTGCTCATCTCGATGCGCCACTTGTTTGCCCGCTTCCGACTTGAAGGCCTGACGACGACGAAAATGATGTTTCTCCAACAGTTGGTCCACCACTGTTACACTGACATCAAAACTCTCTTCCTTTAGCCGCTCGGCGATGGTCTCACGAGTCAAATTCGTCCACTTCACCTTTTCATCCACAGGTGAACCAGCTGTGTGATTCTCAAGCACCCCCAGAAACGCTTCATCCAAACCTTCCCTTGTGCTTATCACTGATTTTCGCCCCCCACCAGACTGGCGAAGGCGTTTCTCCTGAGCCGACAAGGGACTTTCCAGTTCCGTCATGCCTCGTGTGATGGTCCGATCATCACAGTTCAACACACGCCTGATATAGCTAATCCCACCGTACCCCAATTTCTTGGCTTCAATGGCTGCATAGCGGCGACGGTCTTTCTCCGATAACGATTGATAAAAGTTGCGCATTTGCGCTTCAATTTCTGAATTGTATGGCTCGATTCTCATAATCATTCTATCGTAAATATATTCTCTTCCTTGTCAACTTCCAAACGCCATTCGTTAACTACCACTTCCGTATATTATTGAATTCTCGTTCCTAAGATCCGCGTTGCCTTGCCAGTTGTGCCTCGCTCCGCGTCTGTAACCCACTCGACCTCAATGTCTGGGGATACGACATTCTGGTGCTCGAGTGCTGCCTGCACTTGCTTGACAATCGTCTGTTCCTGAGTCTTGCGAGCGTCACCACTCAAGCGCAAGCGCAGCTTGCTACCATTTTTGACCACCTGCCAACTACTAGCGGGCGTGGCATCTAGAATGCGGTAGAAGACCATGGGATGGACGGAGACCGTTCCGCCGGTGCGGCCGGGGAAACGTAATACTTCCTCTTCGCGTCCCTGAACATTGTCAATGAGTGCAAAAGCACAGCCACAGGAACATGGCATCGTAGCCATCCGCACACTATCACTCAATTCATATCGAATCAATGGTTGGGTATGGTTGAAGAGCACTGTGAGCAGCACCTTGTCACCATAGTGACCGGGTGGCACCGGGTGATTTTGATGGTCTACCACTTCGAAAATAAACAGGTCCTCGAAAAGATGCAAGCCACGTGTATGCCCCTCCGTACCATTCGCCAAGTGATAGGAGGATTCGCACTCTACGGCGAATGTACCACCTTCGGTAGCGCCATATTGATTGAATACGATGTTGCCCCAAACCGCCTGGATGCGTTGCCGCAGTGTAGATGATAGAACCTCGGCAGAGCTGACGATACGTTGTGGTGTGATCTGTAAACGTCCAGAGGCCTGTTCATCTGCGAGAATTCCTGCCATTGAGGCATATGTTGCCAGTATCTGGGGTTGCCATTCGTTGAGTTGTCGCACAATCGAGTCGATTGGTTCCCCTACATCCAGACGAAGGATAGGCAGTATCGCACTCCGGACCGTTGTACCGATGCGCGCTGACATATGCCACGGTGCGGAGGACCCGACAATCGCCATCTTGGGCCTCCGCATGGTTCCCTTAATGGAGCCGATATGTCGCTCAAAGCGCGAAGAATGATGCCAGAACCGTGGCCCACTCGGCGCGATTAAACAAGATGTAACTTGAGTTGCCAGTCGTGCCCGAAGTGGTATTGACAATATACTGATCCAGAAACAGTTCAGCCCCGCGCAGGGCCTGTACGTGCGCGGTGACA
Organism: uncultured Chloroflexia bacterium; assembly: GCA_963700615.1. Taxonomy (GTDB): domain Bacteria; phylum Chloroflexota; class Anaerolineae; order J102; family J102; genus DUEF01. The sequence continues at coordinate 5,219 of CAVOYG010000016.1, forward strand.
GCCGCATAATGTACTGACGGATCCGTGATGATTTCCTCGAAGTGATCATGTAGCATGGACTTGGTGAGTACGGGGAGTTCAGCCAGTGGGCGATCAGTCAGGCCTGCATGGAACGCTTGGTAAAAGGGTGAGTGTGCGTAGGCGTGTGAGCGCAGTTGTGCCAATGCCGTCGCCTGATGCGTTTCAATCTGCGAACGCGACCAAGACTCCTGGCGACGTAAGCGTCGTAGCGCCATCAACATTCCTACAATTGTTCGGTATGTCGACATGGTGTTCGTTTATCGTTCACAGGGTTGGATCGTCATCGCCGACAAACCTATACGCGAGGTTTGTCTGAACTTATCTCCCCAGAACTGTAAAAGAGGACTAAATCACCACGGTTCAAAAGGGGTAGGACTGCAGTTAACCGTGGACATCAAAAATAGCCGATTTCAGGGTCGCTGACTTCATCTAACGCTTGAGTTGGAACGAAAAACGAGCCTGAAACCAGGGTGTTTTCGGAAAACCGTCCGGTGATTTGCTGCAAAAGGTGGGCTCCACGCTTAAGTGTGGTGCTACCCAAAAGGGGCTTTCAAACGTGATTGTACATGCAAACGCAGAGAATGTCACCCATGTAGCCGATACTGCGGCGGAGTTTCAGGATGTCCCCGCAGTGCTAGTCTGGGAGTGACACTTTCCTCTTGTCGGAGTATCGCAAAATGCTGTACGATGCAGGCATGACACTGAACAACGAATCCACTTACTCACCCCAACCGGCTTATCCTACGCCCGCCCATGCTGCTGCGGCCAGGGCTATTGTCGATTTCCTGGCGGCGGACCCGCGCGTCGAGACTGTGTTGCTGACCAATTCCTGCGCCCGCGGCAAGGCCAGCAAGGATAGCTGTCTCGATATCGCCGCGCTGGTGCAGCCCGACGTCTGGGAGCAGGATGGAAGAGAGATGGACACTGCCTGGGAGCAATTCTACCGTTCGGATGATATCTTCCGGCAGTTGGAAGCAGCTGGGCAATTCGCCGAAGTCCATTTCGATTTCAGCACAGGGCAATTCGCACCCGGTGAGCGTGACCAGGTATCTCCCCCTGACAGCTTCGAGATCGGAATCGGCAATTATCTGGTTTACGCCCATCCCTTGTTCCACCGCAGCGATTACTGGCAATGCCTGCGGGAATTATGGTTGCCCTACTACGTTGATGAATTACGAGCCAGACGCCTGGTAATTTCACGTCAACATGGGCTGGATAACCTGGATCATATTCCCCTGTACGTTGCTCGCGGCCTCTATTTCCAATCGTTCGACCGGCTGTGGCTGGCCACACAGGACTTCTTGCAGGGACTGTTTATCGCCCGCCGCACCTATCCCATCGCCTACAATAAGTGGATTCGTGAACAGATTGTCGATATACTTGGACTGCCTGATTTGTATGCTCAACTGACGACGCTTTTCGAGATCGAGCACTTCGAGGGCGATGACTTGGCATTCAAGGCCGAATTGCTACGCAACCTGTTCGATGAATATGTTCACCTCTAACGGAGCATTCTCATGCCACGTAAAAAACAAACTCGCGGCTATTGCGTCTACTGCGATAAAGAAATGACCCGCGGCGGGCTTGCTCGCCATCTCAAAACATGCAGCGAACGCCAGAAAATCATCGCCGCTGCCGATGCAGACAAACAGGGTGTGCGTCAAAACATTTATCATCTTCAGGTCCAGGATGCCTGGGGTGGCGATTTCTGGTTGCACCTGGAGATGAACGGCGAATCCCGTCTCAAGGACCTGGACCGTTACCTGCGCGCTATCTGGCTTGAATGTTGCGGCCATCTTAGCGGCTTTTGGATTGGCGACGCATGGCGGGGGCAGGAACTCAACATGGGGGCGATAGTCAAAAGGACTTTCAAGCCCGACCTCGAACTTACCCACATCTACGATTTCGGCACCTCATCCGAGACGCTTGTGAAAGTGGTCGATGTGCGGACGGGCAAACCGACCACACCGCATCCCATCGCCCTCATGGCTCGCAACGAATTTGAACAACCACCCTGTATCGAATGCGGAGAACCCGCCAATTGGCTCTGCATCGAATGCATGTACGAGGACGATGTCTGGGGCGTTCTCTGCGACGAACACGCCGAAACGCACCCCCACGACAATTATGGCGAGCCGATGCCGCTGGTGAATTCGCCGCGCGTGGGTCTGTGCGGCTACGAAGGCCCCGCCGAACCGCCGTACTAGTGCCACCAGGTGCGACGCACTTGAACGTTCGCTTGAGAACCCGTTTGGAAATATGATGCAACCAGCACAAGCAAACGAAGTGCGTCGCACCTCTCCTCACACTCTCATCATCGGCGGCACGGCAGCGTATGGCCTTGATCTCTCGTCCTACCGGCCTGTGGGCGATCCCGCCGTGCTCGACACGCCCTATGGCCTGTCTCCGACCATTTCCTTCCTCCAGCCGGACCCCGCCGCCCCGCCCGTCGCCTTCTGTTCACGTCATGGAGCCGACCAGCTATCCCGTTCCGCTGCCTTTGTCAATCACCGGGCGCTGATCTGGACGGCGAAAATGCTCGGGGTCAGCGCCATCTTTTCGTGGAACGGCGTGGGGGCCATCGCCAGTAACCTCGAAGTCGGCGATCTCATCATCCCCCACGACTTGATCGACTTCACCAGCACCCGCGTCACCACATTCGATAACACCGAACTGATCGCTGCGCTCGGTCCCGCGTTTGATCCCACCGCTCGGTCTGCGGTTGTCGCTGCCAGTGAGACCCTGCTGGTCCATACAAGCGGCGTCTACGTTTGCACCGAAGGCCCTCGCCTGGAAACGACCAGCGAAATCGCCTTGTATCACAATGCCGGCGCAGACATCGTAGGCATGACACTCTCCCCCGAGGTCTTTCTGGCTCAGGAAGTGGGCATCGCCTACGCCAGCCTGTGCTACATCACCAATTACGCCACTGGCCGCGCTGGCGATCGTCCGCCAAAACGGGATTTCGGCCCCACTGTCGCTCATGCCTGTTTACCCTTGCTTTTGTCAGCTTGTCATCATTGGATCACACGTCAAAATAAGGTAGACTCTGGGCATCATTAGAGGAGCGACAATGACAAGCAAGACACTGATCCGCAGATTCGTAACATCCGTAAGGCCCACACTCTTGAAGTTCATCCCCCAGGTGGATTTGTACGGCTACAGCCCTTACCGCGGCTTCGCCGATTCCTACATCCTCCCATTGAACAGCGCTGATTTTGATGGGACCTGTTCGCAGGGGTTGCCTGTGCCGCCGGAATGGCTGCGATTTGGCTACAAGACCAGCGATGCCTATCTGCAGACGGGTAAAACCGATATCGACGCTATGCTGAGTATCTGTCCCTTGGGCGAAGCCCAACGCATCCTCGATTTCGGCTGCGGCTCAGGCAGGATGATTCGCTGGTTGAAGGCGGATGCGAAGGACCGTGAGATTTGGGGAACTGACATCATCGCCGACTACCTGCTGTGGTGTCAGCAGCATCTCAGCCCGCCTTTCCATTTCGTGTTGACGACTATGCTCCCTCACCTGCCTTTCGAGGATCGATATTTCGATCTGATCTATGCCGGTTCTGTTTTCACCCACCTCGATGATCTGGCATCGGCCTGGTTGCTGGAACTACGCCGGACGCTTTCGGAAAATGGCAGGCTGTACATCACCTTGCACGACGAAAATACGATCAAGCTTGCTGGACAGCGAATACAAAGACCACGCTTCGACCAAAATGTTCAGATCGAAAAGGAATTACGAAACCTATGCGCACAGCGATTACGGTATGTTCACGCTGGGCAGGCGCACCGGTTCTAATGTGTTCTATAACATGGACTATTTTCGCAAAATGGTGCAACAACTGAACCTGGAAGTGATCTCAGTCACGCCAGGCGCGTATCGTTATCAAACAGGGGTCATTCTCAAGCGCACAAATTGATGACTGGGGTCAAAATATGGTAAAATCCAACCTGGGATGTCAGGATCAACCAGCCCTATCTGAAAAACGTGCGTAAATAGTGCTTCCCCCACAATAATCGCAAATCTTCCCCCACTCCGCTATCAAAAGATCATGCGCTATTCCCATTTATCCCGATGGTATCTGTTACTGCTTCTGCCTGTAGTGTTCATCTCACTGGCCGGTTGCGAGTCAATGTGGTCCAAATCCTCGGCGACATCGATACCACTTTCTGAGTCCACGGCCACCACCCCACCGACGGCGACGACCACGCCTGTCGTGAGTACGCCAACGCCTGAACCTCCGGCAATGAGTGCCGCATCCTCAACTGGAACGCGTCTTGAGCCAGGCATGTATGTGGGCTATGATCAAAACCGTAAGGTCGGCAACACCATTGAAGAGGCCAGGGGAAGACATTTCTTCTTGCCCTGGCGCAGAATCGAAAATAGCCGACAAGGGAGTTATGATTGGCGAGAATTGGATGGTTGGCTGGATGGTTTAGCGCCAGGGAAAAAAGCAATTGTGCGTCTGGTGACGCGTTGTCAGGACATTGATGAGCGTTATGATGGGTGCGCTCCTGCCTGGACGTTGCTTCACGATCCCGTCTATGTTGAGGGAGTACCCTTTACAAAACGCATGAATTATCTTGACCCAGACGTAAAATCAGGGTTGCTCGATTTGATTCAGGCAATGGGAGAACGATATCGGGACGACAGCCGTATTGTCGCTTTTGAGATCGGCGTTGGCTATGGCGGCGAGCCTATTCCCCATCCCGCTACAGACTATGTGCCGGACGATGATGAACAGGAAGCGGCATACACCGCCCTCTATTCCGAAGCGGAGTGGGTGCAGTATCATAATGATATCATCGACGCCTATGTTGAAGCATTCGCTGGTAAAATTGATCTGATAACGATCACAAACGCTACGTATGCCGAGGATCTGCGGGCGGATGTGGTGAGACACGCTGTGGAAAAAGGCGTGGGCTTGCTCGCTACCAATTTGCACGCCGACTTCAACGCAAACCGAGGCAGCGCTGACGATATCTGTTGGTGGGGTCTCAGTACAGTGCCCGGATTCAACAATGATTCGGAAGATGCACCAAAGGCTTTTCGCACCCACTTTGCCCCTCTGGAGACCAATCACGAAAACGTGATCATCGGTTACGAGTACAAGGGACGGTCTGACAGCACCGGCTATATTCCTGAACAAGGCCAGGCATTCACGCGCTGGGGCATGTTGAATGGGCTGGACAAAGGGGCGCAGTATGTCTTGCCCTTTAATGATTTAAAGGAACAGCCGAGTCAGGTGCAGTACACTGATGTCTGGGCGTTCTTCAATCGTTATGCCGGTCAGACCGCCGCAACCACACCTGACGCCTGGATTGCTTTCCGTAGTCCCAGGAAATGGGATGACAAATGGTGTCCGGATATCTACGATTATAGTTGGTATCTCACCTCCGAATTGGAAACCTTACCCTACACCGATGCCGCGAGCCAGGATGTCGCCGATGAAATTGATGATAATACGGGCGTGTTTGGTGTTGGCGATGCCGCCGATTGGCGCGGAACTTATGCCCGTACCACAAATGACAGTTGGCCGTTCTATAATCTGGATATCGATGATGCTTTTATGCACGATGGCAGTTTTCATGTTGACGTCGTTGTCACCTATTTTGATCATAGCGCAGGCGGAGCCTGGTCACTGCTTTATGACAGCATCGGCGGAGAAAAATCGGCGGGGACGGTAAGCCCAAAGGGAACGAACCGGTGGCAGGAACACACGTTCAGCATTGAGGATGCGCGCTTCGCCAATGGCCTCAAGCCATATCACAAAGATAGTCAGGCCAGCGGCTTCGATCTTCGCCTTGACCGGCATGACAGCATAGACGACATCTTTCATATGGTTCGGGTTATCCCTCATCCCGCTACGCCTACGCCAACTCACACACCATCTCCAACTACCACCCCTATCCCGACCCGCACACTATCGCCAAGCCCCACTATCACCCCTACCGCCACCCGTACCCCCACGCCCACGCCTGCCACTCTGTCCCGGCGTTTCCGTATGGATACGGACGGCTATGCTGGCGTGCAGGACACCTACATCAGTCAGGAGCGTGCGCAGGACAGTTTTAGCGATGCGCCAATCGTTCGCGTTCAGAAAGAGAACGCTCTTGCGACGCTGATACGTTTTGATTTGCAGGATCTTCCCTATGGTTCGATTATCCATAACGCCAACTTAGGCATCACTCGTCTGGATACGCATGGCTCCATCATGAAGTTGAGCGTTTATAAGTTACTACGGCATTGGAGTGATGATGCAACCTACGAGATGGCAGCGCCCGGACAGCCTTGGAGTGAACCGGGCGCTCTTGGTGTCATGGATGCTTCTTCATTTCCAATCGAACCTGCATCGCTTCCGATTCCACCTTATGCAGCGCTTAAATTCAATCTCACCGACACGGTGCAGAGTTGGGTGGACGACCCATTGCAGAACAACGGTGTGATTTTGCGGACCGAAAGCGCTGCTGACGAATATGGTTTGATCAGCAGTGATTATGGAATTATGGGATTGCGGCCCTATCTGGATGTCATTTACGAGGTGGATCCCTTTGCGCCAACGCCGACAGCAACGAAACCGCCCACCGTGACCCCCACTGCCACGCTGACTCCCACCCCAACAGCATCGCCGACGCCAACCATTACCCACACAGCCACGCGCACCCCAACTCCCACAAATACCCCAACCGCCACCAGGACATCATCGCCTAGCCCAACGCGTACCTTTGCCCCAACTGCCACGCCAACAGAGGTCGTGTGCGCTCCCGCTTACTTGACCAGCATCACGGTCGGGACACATCCAAAGGGTGTGGTGGCCGGACCTGAAGGCGCGCAGGTGGGGTTGTACGATAGCGCTGAGCTTGCTCTGGTCGATGGTGACAGACTTGACGCATTGGTCAGCACAAATGGTCAGGGGGCCAACGCAGTCGCCTACTGGCAGGGTTTGGCTTACATGGTGCATCGCGACAGCAACACTGTGAGCGTTATCGATTTAGCTGACCAACGCCAGATTGACACCCTTGATGTTGGTAGTATGCCCTGGGGCGCTGATGCCGCCGCCAACCGGCTCTACGTTGCCAATTTTGGCGATAATGCCGTCCATGTCTTCAATCTTATCACGCGGCAGCCGATTGCCATGTTGTCTGTGAAATCGCAACCGGCGCTGGTGGCTGCAAGCAGTGATCAGGGCGTTTGTCAGCCATCTCGACGGTTACGTCAGTGTCGTCAGTGCCGGTGGCGCCTTGCTCGACACCTTTGGCCCAATAACTGGCGGCGACGCTTTCGGCCTTGCCGTGGATGAGCTGCACAACCGTTTGTTCGTCGGTAGTCGCAACGCCAAAAGCGTTTTTGTGCTGGATAGCCAAACCGGAGACAAGCTGGCGAGTTATCCACTTGCGGTGCAACCATTTGCCTCTCGTTCAATCCTGCAGACAGAGCAACTGCTGGTGGTAGACGCTGTAAACAATCGGCTGTTGGCAATCAATACGCGCACTGGTGAACAGTTGGGCGCTCGTCCCATATCCACCCAAAACGCGGATCACGGTGGTCAGGGTCTTGCTATCTGGGATAACACCATCTACGTGGCGGCCTATGCTGCTGGGATAGTGGACATTTTTGATGGTGGCGGATGCGTCGTATCCTCTCCCACCCCGGCGCCAACCCCAACAGCGACCCCATTTTTCACCCCGACCCCAACCCGGACCCCAACTGCAACCGCGACAAGAACACCCACACGCATCCCCTCTGCAACCCCGACCCCGACCAATTGGCAGATACTCAACACGGGCGTAGACACTTACATCAACGGCTTGTTGCCAGGTATGAACTACAGGAATGAAACGCAACTCCTTTTACGCACGTCAGATATGGCCAACGTATTGATCAATTTTGATCTCAGTTCATTGCCGCCAGGGACTCAGGCTCAAAACGCCCAACTTCGCTTGCGCATCCTGGATGAAACGCTTCCGCTCAGATATCACTGTCAAAGCTTATCCTCTGCTGCGCGATTGGGATGCCAGCATCGTTAATTGGACAAAAGCCGCCAGCGGAGAGCCCTGGTCGGCTCCAGGCGCAAGCGGACCGGCGGATCGCGCTACGATTGTGGTTTCCAGCGGGTTGCCCGCTCCGGCAAGTTATCTTTATCTGGATGTGACAGACGTTGTACAGGATTGGTTAGCCGATCCAAACAGCCAGCACGGAATCCTTCTGGCTGCTCTCAGCGAAGCTGAGGAGGCGATCCACCTCGCCAGTTTCGAGCACGGTATCACGGTGTGGCGACCCAGGCTGGAAATCACCCTCTCGCCCTGATTTATCGCAGTCGCCGACAGGTGTTCACAATCAAGAAGACACGGATTTAAAGAAACACGGATAAGGTTAGAGAAAAATCGGTGTTAACTTCAATCAGTGTCTACTTTTCTATCCAGGCTTGCAAGCGCTAACTATCTTCTGCCGATCTGTTTTTCACCAATACCTTCCATGTGCCCCGCTGTACGCGTTGGTCATCCTGGTTCAGGACGTCAACCTTGAACCAGACGTAACCGCCGCTCAGCCGCGCCATCACTTTCTTTTCGGCAACAGTTGCTTTAATACGCACCGTGTCGCCGATTTTTACAGCCTGTCGGAAATCCCATTCCAGGCCCATAAACGCCATCACAGTTTCTTCCATAAAGCCCAAGCGTATCGCTAGTCCCGATGCGACCGAAAGCACCAACAGGCCATGAGCGATGCGCTCGCCCATCATTTGCGCTTTGCTGTACTCGGCGTCGGTGTGGATCTGATTCCAGTCGCCGGACAACATAGCGAACTGGACGATGTCGGACTCGGTAATGGTTCGTCCCGCGCTTTCGATGCTATCGCCCACTTCGAATTCTTCGAAATACAGGCCAGATTGTTTGCTTAGATACGTCATGGAATCATTCTCCTGAGAAGGCGATGGGGGTCAATAGCTCTGATCGCAGTGTGTTTCCTTCTCGAGGAGCGATTATCGTATCCTCAGAAGGCGGGCATTCAATGCGATTCTACCCATCAAGGCAAACGGTGTCAAAGGATTGAAGCTCGAAATCCAGGAGCACCAAATCGACGTTTGGCAGGCGGACGATGAAGGGGTTAAGATGATACCGAAAAGTCAACACTACCTAATCATCCCCGAATCAGATTTTTACCGAGCAAGGAGCCTATAATGTCACAAGTCGCGAAAGTAATTGAACTGGTTGGCGCATCCGAACAAGGGTGGGAAGACGCCGCCAACGTGGCAGTGAAAACTGCCGCGAAAACGCTTCATGGAATCACTGGCGTTGAGGTCGCGAGCATGACCGCAACTGTAGAAAACGGCAAGATCGTTTCCTACAAGACGACGGTTAAGATAGCTTTTGCCGTAAACGTTTAATCAATCTCCACCACAACGGGGACGATGACCGGACTGCGCCGGGTGGCTTTGTAAAAATAGCGGCTGAGCGCTTCCCGGGCATTGGTCTCCAAAGCTTTGGTGTTGCGTTTGCTGCGTTTGAGCGCATGCATCAACGCCTCCTGTGCGCCATGTAAGGCGTCGTCCGTCTCCTCTCGGTAGATGACGCCTCGGGTGACGATGCTTGGCGTGGAGGCCAATTCGCGCGAATCTCTGTAGATGGGAATGATCGCGGTGACAAATCCGGCCTTGGCCAGTGCATCGCGCTCTCGCAGCACCCGCGGGCCGACATCGCCAACGCCGGTGCCGTCGACAAATACGTAATCGCCAGAGACATGGTCGATGACACGACAGTGGTCGGGCGTGATTTCAAGGACGTCACCATCTCGGATCTTGTAGATGTGGTCGGGGGGAACGCCCATGCCCTCGGCCAGACGGGCATGCAGATGGAGATGTCGGGGTTCGCCATGCACCGGCACGAAAAACTTCGGACGCACCAGCGCCAGCAACAACTTCATCTCCTCCTGGCTGGCATGGCCCGACACATGAACATTGGCGATGGGCGGATAAATCACCTCGACGTCTCGCTCGACCAGTTGGTTGATCATCCGACCGACCTCTTCTTCATTCCCAGGGATGGGATTCGCTGAAATCACGACGGTGTCGTCGGCATTGAGGATGATATCGCGGTGGCGGCCTGTGGCCATGCGGGCCAGAGCTGCTTCCGGTTGTCCCTGGCTGCCGGTGACCATCATCGTCACTTGCTTGGGCGGTAGCTTCTTTGCGGTTTCCAGACGCACATGTACGCCTTTGGGCACGTTCAGATAGCCCAGGCGCCGTGCAATCTCGAAGTTTTGCTCCATCGAACGACCGACAATTGCCACCTTGCGGTTGTAACGATTGGAAATGTCGATTATCTGTTGCACACGATTAAGCTGTGAGGCGAAACTGGCGACGATTACACGACCAGGCGACTCCCGCATGATTTGATCGAAAGCAGGCTCGATCGTCTTTTCCGAGGGCGTGAAGCCCACTTTTTCCGCGCCGGTCGAATCGGAGAACAACGCCAGCGTGCCTTCAGCGGCCAGTCGCGCCAATCCGGCCAGGTTGGGGGCTTCTCCCGCGGCAGGCGTGTAGTCGATCTTGAAATCGCCGCTGTGCACCAGACGACCCACGGGTGTATCGATTGCTAGTGCGACGCTGTCGGGGATGGAATGGCTGAGAGGAACGGCGTGTACGGTAAAGGGGCCAAGCCGAAGGCTTGAATCGAAACTCAACTCGTGCAAATCGGGCTTGTAGCTGCGCCCAAGACGTTCCTTGAGGTTGCGCTCGATCAGGGCCAGCACCAGGCGCGTGGAATAGATCGGCGCCTGGATTTCCTCCAGAAGGAAAGGTAAAGCGCCAGTGTGGTCCAAATGCCCATGTGTGATGACGATGCCGCGCACCCAGTCCTTTTTATCCCGCAGGTATTCAAAATTGGGGATAACGAGATCAATGCCGAGCATGTCGTTTTCAGGGAACATAACCCCGGCATCCACGATCAGGATGTTGCGGCCATATTCAAAAATGCTCATATTGCGGCCAATGTCCCCCAAGCCGCCGAGGGGTATAAATTTTAGTGATTGTGCCATGTAATGTTACAAATTAGGCGTGGTTTTTCGCATATTAGATAATCTGCACAACATGTGTGAGATTATGTCTTAAATTAAAGATTGATGATTAAAGATTAATTGCCTGTTTTACGAATTCAATCTTTAATCTTTGATATTTAATCTTTAACAACGTTTTGCGTGTAAAACCACACCGTTGTTTGATTCTCCTTGAAAATAAAGAGCGGCCAGCCTGACTTGGCTGACCGCTTTGATGTGATAGTTCTGTCAGTTTTGCTTGCACAGGCACTCTAATAGTACAGCGCTATGTGCAAAATATGCAAGGCCCGAGTCATGCAGGGCCTTGCATATCGATTGATGGTTCGTTCTAAAGCTCGTCCCTCAGGGCAGCCTGCGCCGCAGCAAGGCGGGCGATGGGCACACGGTAGGGTGAGCAGCTCACGTAGTTGAGCTTCAACTCATGGCAAATCTGGATCGATTTGGGATCGCCGCCGTGCTCGCCACAGATACCGATTTCCATGCCGGGGCGGGTCTTGCGACCCAGCTCGACGGCGATGCCCATCAGTTTGGCCAGGCCGTTGCGGTCGATGCTCTCAAAGGGATTCTCGGGGAGGATGCCCTTGCTGATGTAATCGATCAGGAAGCCCTTCTCGGCGTCGTCGCGGCTGATACCGAAAGTGGTCTGGGTGAGGTCGTTGGTGCCGAAGGAGAAGAACTCGGCGTATTCGGCGATCTCGTCAGCGGTCAGAGCAGCTCGCGGGATCTCGATCATCGTGCCGAACTTGTAATCGACTTCGATGCCCTGTTCTGCCATAACTTCCACAGCCACAATCTCCAGGGCAGCTCGCTGCACTTTGAGTTCATTCACGTGGCTGGTCAGCGGGATCATGACCTCGGGACGTACATCCACGCCTTCCTTGGCGACCTCACAGGCGGCTTCAAAGATGGCGCGCACCTGCATTTGGGTCAGTTCCGGCATCATGATGCCCAGGCGGACACCACGGGTGCCGAGCATGGGGTTCATTTCGTGAATCGCTTCAACCTGGCTCAGGATCGCTTCTTTCTCGATGATGACAGCTTCAAGCACTTCAACGTCGCCACCCAAGGCGATTGCGATCTTGGCTTCGGCGATTTCGTCGACCAAGTCGTCGCGGGCGGGCAGGAACTCGTGCAGGGGCGGGTCGATCAGACGAATGATGACCGGATAGCCATCCATCGCCCGGAACAGGCCGGCGAAGTCAGCACGCTGGTAGGGCAGAAGCGCATCGATGGACGCCTGGCGCACTTCGTCCGAATCGGTCAGGATCATCGTCTGCACGTATGGCAGGCGCTCGGTCTCGAAGAACATGTGCTCGGTGCGGGTCAGGCCGATGCCACGAGCGCCGTACTCACGAGCGCGCTCGGCGTCGACCGGATAGTCGGCATTGGCCCAGACATCGAGCTTGCGGTAATCGTCTGCCCAATTGAGCAGTTTCATCAACCAGGGGTCGGAAATATCGGGAACCATGGTCTCAACCTGGCCGCGGTAAACATCGCCAACGGTGCCATCGATAGAAATCCAGTCACCTTCTTTGATGACTTTGCCATCGACCGTCATCTTGCGTCCGGCCATGTCGATATCGAGGGCGGCGACGCCGACGACGGCGGGGGTGCCGAACTGGCGGGCGACAAGGGCGGCGTGGCTGGTGCGACCGCCACGACTGGTGAGGATACCCTCAGCGGCAAGCATGCCGTGCACATCGTCCGGTTTGGTTTCGGGGCGGACCATGATCACGGCCTTGCCCTCGTCTTTGGCCCATCGTTCGGCCAGATCGGCATCGAAAGCGACAACGCCAACGGCAGCGCCAGGTGACACATTCAGGCCGGTAGCCAGGTATTCGCCCGCTTCTTTCGCTGCCATCTTGGCTTCGACATTGAATTGCGGATGAAGGAAGAAATCGACCTGTGCGGGGGTGACGCGCATGACAGCTTCTTTCTCGGTGATCAGGCCTTCGTCGGCCTGGTCTACGGCGATGCGGACCGCAGCCTGGGCGGTGCGCTTGCCATCGCGGGTCTGGAGCATCCACAACTTGCCACGCTCGATGGTGAATTCAACATCCTGCATTTCGCGGTAGTGCTTTTCCAGACGCTGGCAAATGGCTTCGAACTCGGCCCACATGACGGGCATGTCGTCGGCCAGCTTGCTCACCCGGTCGGTGACGCGGATACCGGCCACAACATCTTCGCCCTGGGCATTGACCAGATAATCGCCTTCGATGTGTTTTTCGCCGGTGGTGGCGTTACGGGTCATGGCGACGCCGGTGGCGCTGCTGTTGCCCATGTTGCCGAAGACCATGGTCTGGATGTTGACGCCGGTGCCCAGGTCGTGGGCGATCTTGGCGGCGTTGCGATAATCGAAAGCGCGCTTGCCATTCCAGGATTTGAACACAGCTTCGGTGGCGAGTCTAAGTTGTTCGTAAGGATCGGAGGGGAAGTTGATGCCGGTGGATTCTTTGAAGATCACCTGGAATGCTTCGCCAATGGCTTTCCAGTCTTCCGCTGTCAGATCAGCATCCGACTCGACGCCACGTTGTTTGCGATACTTGTCGATGACCTCTTCAAAAGGTTCGTCATCGACGCCCATGACCACGGAGCCGAACATCTGCACCAGGCGGCGGTAGGAATCATAAACAAAGCGGGGGTCGCCGGTCAGATCCAGCATACCCTGCACGGTTTCTTCGTTCAGGCCGATGTTGAGGACGGTGTCCATCATGCCGGGCATGGAGAACTTGGCGCCGGAGCGGCAGGAAACCAGAAGGGGATTGCTGGGATCGCCGAATTTTTTGCCGGTCAGTTCTTCGACAGCGGCCATAGCAGCCAGTTCCTGTTCCCACATGCCTTCGGGGAACTGCTCGCCTTCGGCGAGGTAGGCGTTGCAGGCTTCGGTGGTAGCGGTGAATCCCGGAGGGACAGGCACGCCGATGCGGGTCATATCGGCCAGGTTAGCGCCTTTGCCGCCCAGAAGCGAGCGAACGCCATCCCAACTGCCGCCTTTATAGGCTTCGGCCTGGTCAACTTCATTGAAAAGATAAATCCATTTGTGTGACACGAGTGTAATGCTCCTTTGGTATATTGGTCGGTAATCGGATAACCGTGACACCTGACCGATAGATTTGACTCAGTAGAGGGCGGAGGATATCTCCGCTATTGTTTGTAAATGTGGCAGACAAAACGAAGACCCCGAAACTGGGGTCCCCGACATTGGAGCCATCCAACCAATCATTATGCACGATGGTTTGCGTGCGCCGCTATGATCTATGTCATAACGACTGATAATCATACCAAAATGCTGCCGACTGCACCAATCTTGATCCGCTGTTCGAGAGGTGCGACGCACTTGCGAAGTGCGTCGCACCTTGACCTCATGCAATCACACCCTTCATCTCCTTGTAGCCGTGCGATGTGACAACCAGCACAACCCGATCTGAGTTCCCAACCCGTCCATTCTCCACCATCGTCTGTAACCCGGCCAGCGCCGCTGCTGACGACCGCTCGGTGTAGAATCCCAGCCGCGCAAGCGTGTGCTGTGCTCTCTCGGTTTCAATGTCAGACACTTCAACTGCCATGCCTCTGGATTCCCGCAAGGCGACCAGGGATTGATAGGTTGCTGTTGCGCCCCCAATGGAGGACATGGCGTGCGGTCCCCCGGCAAACGACTGGCGATAATCTTCGCCCGCAAGCACCCGGCTCAACCGGGCGAAGGGCTCAACGGCCACAAGTCGGGGAAGCTCGTTGTGTCCTGATTCCAGGAACCCCTGCCAGATGCCCCATAGCAAATCCCCGCGTGCTGTGGGGACAATGACCACCGTCGGCATCTCGCCAGCGCATTGTTCGACGATTTCGTAGGCAACGGTCTTGTAGCCCTGCACGCCAAAGGGATTACTGCCGGTGGGCGGGTCCAGGTAATTGGTCACGGGATACCAGCCTTCCGCTTCCACCTTGTGGCGCATGAGTTGCCAGCGTTCTTTGGCCGTATCGGTCAGGATCAACTCTGCACCGGCCATGCGGATCGCCCGCTCCCAGGTCGGGCTGATTTTTGCGGTCGAGATGATCACGCAGCGCAGGTTGGCTGCACCGGCGTACGCGGCCAGCGAAGCGCCCGCATTCCCCGATGAAGCAGCCACCACTGTTTTGCGCCCCAGCGAAGCTGCGCGGGCCACAGCCAGGGCACTCATGCGGTCTTTGTGCGAGCCGGTTGGATTCTGCCCCTCGTTCTTCACCCACAGACGCTCGATGCCCATCGATTGGGCCAGAGTCGGGAGTTCAACAAGGGCTGTCGCTCCTTCACCGAGGGTCGGGAAAGTGAGATAGGGCAGCCGTTCGGCGTAGCGCATCATGCCGGTGGCGGATTGGCGTGGTCGCCAGCCTCGCTCGGGGTCATTGTCAACCCGCAGACTGACCGGATAGCCTTGTTCCAGGCAGGCGGGACAGCCGATGCCGAGATCGGCGACGGCATCGTTTGGCGAATAACTTTTGCCGCAACGCATACAGGAAAGCCCCTGCACCCGACCATTCCACTGATACCCGGTCATCGTCATTGCTCTCCCGCCCTGCCCCGGATCCAGCTCCACACCACCATCACGAGGCCGACCAACAACAAAAATGAAGCTGGCGGAGATGAAAGTCCATTTCAACAGGGTAAATATCCCCGCCAGGGAATCCACAACCGGCGTTTGCAGTGGGTAGCGATACAGCACCAACGCAGCGGTGATGTTCTCCAGATAGTCGAACAAGGCCGTAATCAGCGGGGCGAGGTTAAGTTTTCGCAGCCAGGATGACGGTGCAAACGCTTTCCGGAATGACCAACTGATGGTCGTGGCCAGGAACAGGGTGTAGACAAGTGGCCAGACGATATCAAAGGTGAACCTCGCCCTGATGTAGGCGCTGCGGCCGACCTCGCCATAGGTTTCCGCCATTTCGTACAGGTCATCGGCGGAGTAGAACAAGGATGTGTCGGGAGAGCCAGCATCCCCGGATGTGCTTGCCGCCAACTCAGATTGCATCGGCAGGACGACAGCGGTGAATACGACGAAAATGATCGTGGACACCAGCGCCACCCGTCCACTTGAAACTCGGTACAACCAATCAGATAATCTGCTCATGAGTTTGATTTGATGAGAGAATGTCCATGTTGAAGACTCTGACAGGAGAATATACAGATGTTTTGAGACTATTCAGGTTGCCGTCATTTCGACGACCAACGGGAGGAGAAATCCCCCTGTTACCAGGAATTATCCCCGAAAATGGAGGGGATGTCTCACATTCGTTCGACATGACACATAAAGTGTAGTTACACCTGAATCGTTACGATGTTTTTCGACTTTAACAGCATTTCTCTCAATCAGTGTCCCTTCAGTATACGCTGTTCTTGCACGAGAAACAATACAGGTGCAAAATCAGAGGACATAGTTGCCGACATCGGTCACTACCCAATACCAAATATCCAATATCCTCCTTATTCATGCCCTCCGATTCAAAAGCCAACCACCTCCTTCTCTACCTCACCGTCTTCAGCGCCGGTTTGGTGAGCCTGGGCGTGGAACTGGCCGCCAGCCGCTTGCTCGACCCCTGGTTCGGGAACTCCATCCTGGTCTGGGCCAGCCTGATCGGCTTGATCTTGCTTTACCTGTCGGTAGGGTACTGGTTGGGCGGCAGGATCGCTGACCGGGACCCGCGACCCGGCACGCTGTACACCATCGTGGCGGTGGCAGCGACAGCGGTGGGGCTGGTTCCGCTGGTGGCCCGACCGATTCTGCGCCTAGTCCGCCGATGTTTTCGTGACGTACGACACCGCCATCTTGCTGGGCTCATTCAGCGCCATTTTGCTGCTGTTCGGGATACCGGTCATCCTCCTGGGCGTGGTCAGCCCCTTTGCTATCCGCCTGCTCGTGCACAGCGCCGAGGATGCGGGCAGCACCAGTGGTCGGGTGTACGCCCTCTCCACGGTCGGGTCGATCCTGGGCGTGTTCCTGACCGTCCTGATTCTGGTTCCCAATCTGGGCACGCGGCGCAGCTTCCTGGCGCTGGCGCTGGGATTGTTGATGTTGGCGATCATCGCTCTCTGGCCCCATGCCCGCCGCCGCGCAGTGGTCTTCGCCCTGATTTGGGTGCTACTCCTGGCGCTGACGCTGCTCCCCACCGGATCTATTCGCCCCGATGAAGCCACCATCTACGAGCAGGAATCAGCCTACAATTACATCCAGGTCGTCGAAAACGGCCCCGAAGTCGTTCTCAAATTGAATGAAGGCGCAGGCGTCCATTCGGTTTACCGTCCCGACATGACCCTGGCCGACGGCATCTGGGACTATTTCCTGCTGGCCCCCTTCTTCAATCCCGGCCCAGTCACACCCGATGATGTGGACAGTTTGCTGGTGATCGGATTAGCGGCGGGCACTGTGCCCAAATTGTACACCGCCGCTTACGGTCCCATCGAGATCGACGGCGTGGAACTGGACCCGGCCATTATCGCCACCGGCCAGCAGCATTTCGCCATGACCGAGCCTAACCTCAATGCTGTGGCTCAGGACGGCCGCTACTATCTCAATCACGGCGCTGGAAATTACGACGTTATCGCCATCGATGCTTATCGCCCACCCTACATCCCCTTCCATCTCACCACGGTCGAGTTTTTCACCGAAGTTCGGGATCACCTCAACCCGGACGGGGTTGTCGCCATCAATGTCGCCCGCACCGCCAGCGACTACAGCCTGATCGATGCCCTGGCCAGCACGCTGACGGCCGTTTTCCCTTCTGTCTTCATCATCGACGAGCCTCACACCGGCTATGATTTGGGCAACAGCCTCGTAGTCGCCAGCATGCAACCCACAACGCTCGATGATTTCCTGGCGAACACGAGCGATCTTCCTGAACCCATCCTGGCCGAAATCGCCCGCCGGGCTGGCTCCAACGTCCGTGTCGCCTCCGGCGACGGCCCCATCCTCACCGACGACAAAGCGCCCATCGAGCAGATCATCCACGGCATCGTGCTGCGCTATCTACTGGGTGGGTGAAATAAAATCGGTATTGGATATTGGGTATTTAGAGATAAGCTAGATAAGCATAAGGTAATGTTAACATTTCAGATTATGTCATTCTGAACGGCGACCGGAGGTCGCTTAGTGAAGAATCTACACCAAGGAGTTAGGATTTTGCATCCAAGCTTGGAGATTCCTCTTCGCTTCGCTCATCGGAATGACACAAAAAGGGTGTTGTCAACAGAACCGAATACCTACTATCCAATTACCCATCTGGTGTTGCTTCAACACCGGTCTTTGGCAGTTGCTCCTCGAATGTTGATTCGCCATCGAGAAAACAGAGCATGCCCTGAGCCACGCCGTGCGCCACCACCTCGGCGTACTCGGTCAATAAAAGCCGATCGCCGCCGATGAAACCGACCTCGATGATCGCCCCCGGGGTGTTGTCTGTGACCCGCTGGAAGGCGTGGTAGCCGTACATATCGCTGGTCTCGGTGTTGGGATGAACAGGCAACCCGGTGATTTCGCCATATTTCGTTTCCAAACAGTGCACCAACTGGGCATCTCGTTCGGGGATTGTCGTTTCCTCGCCACTGGTCACTTTGAAGCCAGATAGATCGACACAGGAATCAGCATGGATGGACACCAGAGCATCGGCATCCAAACCATCCAGCCTGGGATCATATTCGTCCAGGACATCCACGCCGATGCCTTCTTTGCGCAGTTCTTCCGCCACCAACTCGGCCACTGGTTCGTTAATCATGACCTCCATCAGGCCATCATCGCAGACTGCGCCTGAATCGTAAGCCGCGGTGGCCGGCCACTATCGCCACCTGATAGCGATGCAAACCAGGCAAAACCAATAGCTGACCAAGCCGGCGCGAGACCATGCGATGGGTCAAATTGCCCTGATAGACATTCAGAGCCACCACGCCCGCCAGTAACACCATGATGATCAACAGCAGGCGTATCAGCCAAGTTTGGACACGTTGCAAACGGTCGAAAGACATGGGGGAAGTTGGTAGGGGCGCACCTTTGCGGTCGCCCTTGGAAGTGGGCGAGGTAGGAGGTCAGAGATCGGGAAACCCTCAATTTCCGTTTGATTGTTCCAATCTCAATCTAACGACAATTGTCTACTTTTTCGTCACAGACGCCAAATGCAGCCCGACACTACCCCTACGTTTGACCGACGAACGCCCTGCACGACCCTGAGATTGCTTGACAATTTCCATCACCCCCCGCATAATCGCGTGTTGCAACACAAAATTTCTCACAAGGAAACAACTCCTTATGATGGAAGTTGGACAACTCCTGCGCCAAACACGCGAGGCTCAGGAACTTTCTCTCGCTGATGTAGAAGAAAAAACACGAATACGCCAGAGCTTTTTGATTGCATTGGAGTCAGGCAATTGGGACGATCTCCCCAATGAGGTCGTTGCACGAGGTTTTTTACGGAACTACGCCCAGTTTCTTGGCCTGGACCCGGATGATCTCCTGGCGCAATCAGGCGGCGACAAGCCAGCAAGCAGCAAGACGGATTTGGAAGCCGCACCGGCGGCAGCAACTGTTGCGGCCGCGCAGCCATCCGCCTACAAGCCTATCAACCTGGACCTGTACGACGAAACGCCGGATCGCTCGAACACCCTGCGTCGGATCCTGGCCTTTGTTTTGGCCCTCATCCCTGTCGTTATCCTCGCCTACCTGCTGGTGCAGTTTGGATTACCGCTGCTGCTGGACCAAAGCGCCGGTCTGACGGCCAACCCCACCGCCACCGCCACACTGCCGCCTGAAGGCACACCTCCGGCCACGCCCTTGATCGTCCTTGGCGGGACCTCAACGTCCGCGCCTGTCGCAACTTCAACGCCAAACGATACGTCAAGAGATACGTCAGATGATACGCCAGAGGTTGCAACCGAAACGCCTGACCTCACCTGCCACGCCGACCCCGACGCCTCAACCTTCTCCCACTCCGACGACCACGCCCCTACAGCAGCTAACCATGCTTATGGAAATTACCGAGCGGTCCTGGGTGAGTGTGACTGTCGATGGCGAGTTGCAGTTCGAGGGGCTTCTGGACCCAGTCTATGTTCAGGAATTCGTTGCTCAACAAAGCATCCAATTGCGCACCGGCAACGCCGCAGGCGTTGTTCTGACACTTAACGGCGAACAATTACCTCCCCTGGGCGAGACCGCTCAAGTTGTCGAGTTCATTTGGGTTATCGAAGAAGATACAGTCGTGGTGATGACCCCAACGTCGGAGCCGGAAGCCACCGGCAGCCCCACAGCCACACCAGAACCCGCAATCACCGCTACGCCTACGCCTTGAGCTTGATCTTCGTCCTTGTTGGGGTTCTTGTTAATCATCAGGCGTTTCCACCTCAAAATCAAAGATTAATGATTAAGGTCCTGGTTAGAGACGTCATTCAATCTTTAGTCCTTAATCTTTAACTGCCATATGCCCCCAAAAAAACACCCACCTACCTACTACCTCCTCACCCTCGGATGCCCCAAAAACGTCGTCGATAGCGACGGCATGGCGACAATGCTGGATCGCCAGGGCTATCAGGTGACAGCCGATCCTGACGAGGCAGACGTGTTGATCGTCAATACTTGCGGGTTTTTGGCCGCAGCGAAGGCGGAATCGATCGCCGCTTTGCAGGAATTGAGCGAGGGGAAAAAGAAGCGACAGGTCTTGGTGGCGGCAGGCTGCATGGCCGAACGCAGCGGACAGGAAATCCTGTCCAATGTGCCCGGCGTTGATGGTCTGTTGGGCACGCGCCGCTGGATGGACATAATCAAGCTGGTCGAGCGTTTGCGCGGTGGTCGGGGCAAGCGAAACTTCGGCCAGATCGAAATGCTGGGAGACACAGACAACGGTGTGCAACTTATCACCCCACGTGCGCCTATCCAAAACGCCAGCGCCTACCTCAAAATCAGCGATGGCTGCAATGCGCCCTGCACGTTTTGCTCAATCCCCACCTTCAAGGGCAAGCTCCGCTCTCACCCCTTCGAGGCTGTGGTGAGCGAAGCTCAAACGCTGGCTGAGGCGGGAGCGAAGGAATTGATCGTCGTCGCTCAGGACACCACCGACTATGGCCGGGACCGGGGGGAAGCGAACAGTCTGGCGCGCCTTCTGCACGCCATCACCCGCCGCGCCGAAGGTCTGGAGTGGCTGAGGCTGATGTACGCCTATCCCGGGCATGTTACCGACGAACTGATCGAGGTCATGGCCAGTACGCCGCAGATTCTGCCCTATCTCGACATCCCCCTGCAACACGGCCATCCCGACACATTGCGCCGCATGATGCGCCCCAGCAATATGAACATGGTCTACGACACCATCCACAGATTGCGCGTGGCCATGCCGGATATCGCCATCCGCACAACCTTCATCGTCGGCTATCCCGGCGAGACTGAGGAAGAGTTCCAGGGCCTGCTGGATTTTGTGGAATCCGCCCAGTTCGACAAGGTGGGAGCGTTCACCTTCAGCCCGGAACCGGGAACCCCGGCAGCCACTTTGCCCGACCAGGTCTCCGAAGATGTGAAAGAAGCGCGGTGGGAACGCCTGATGGCCCTGCAACAACCCATTTCCCTCGCCCGCAACCAGATGCAGGTGGGACGAATCCTGCCAGTCCTGGTGGAAGGTTACGGCGACGGCCTTACCCTGGCCCGTTCTTACCGGGATGCCCCGGAAGTGGATGGGTTCGTGTTGATCGAGGGCGAACTGCCGCTGGGTGAGATGCAGGAGGTGCGCATCACCGGGGCGATGGAATATGATTTGGTGGGAGCACCGGTCGTGGGTATCCCTATTTCCCCCACAACCACGCCCAGAAACCTCGCTTCGTAGCGACGACTTCCTCTTCCATCTCGACACCCATCTCAACGTCCATCGGGTCGGGCGTTTCCTGAATAGCCGCCATCTCTTCTGGCTGTGGCGCAAGTTCGTCTGCCACCATCGGTTCTGGCTCCACCAGCATTTCTTCCACAACAATCGGTTCCGGTGTTTCGGCGACTGCTACGGCAACGACCGCAGGAATCGGTGCGGGCGCAGGGGCCTGGGCGGGAGCAACAACCGGCACGGGATTAGGTTGCCGCAACACAGGTTGACCCATTGTCGCGCGTTGTTGCGCCAGTGCGTCCAAACGTCGCTGTAAATCGAAAAGATGCGCTTCCATCTGGCGCATGCGATCCCGTTCCTGACTGCGGTTGTTATCCAATTCCCGCTTCATTTCGTACACCCGACGCTCGGTGTCCACCATCCGTTCCCGCAGCCGGACATTTTCATCCTTGAGATTGAAGTTATCCTGAAGGAGGACGCCCAGCAATTGTTTGGCTGTTTGCTGCCCGCCCAGGATAATCCGCTGACTATCGCTGAGTGACGACAACGTGTCCGACACCAGACGACCGATGTCGATTGCCTCGTCCAGTTCGGAATCCAACACCAACGCCCGGTTGCCATCCGTCGAGACATCGGCGACCGGATCGTCATCAAATTCGATCTCGACTTCCGGCTCGGGTTCGGACGTAATTTCAACTGTCAATTGCGTGCGAATTTCTTCGGCGGTCAACCCTTGTTGCATAGAATCCCGGACGCGTTGCAGCGTCTCCACATCTTCGGAGGCGTAGCGGCGGTGTGCGATTTTTCCTGATGGCTGGGGAGTCGGGGAGCCTGCTTCAGGTGAGAGTAAGTCGCCAAACTGCTGTGACCATCGTCGGAGCGTCGAGGGGGAAACACCCAGTTCTCTCGCAACCTCTGCCGGACGACGGCCCGCGGCAGGCGTCATACACCCACCTGTTTACTGGCATCCAGATCACTCATTGACAACCCGATAATCGCCTTCAACCACGTCAGGTTCTGTGGTCTGGCGGGCGGGTTCACTTTGAGCGCCTGAGCGATACTCATCTTTTATGTTTGCGGGGACTCTGCTTAGGAAAAAGGTCAGTCCCACCCACAGCATTGCAATATCATCCAATTGACCAAAGCCAGGAATGACATCGGGTATGAAATCTATCGGAAAGACGATATACGCGGCGACGAGCAGGGGGATGCCAAAGCGCAGGAGAGGGCTCACGCGGCTATCGCGAAAGAGACTCCACGCAAGTTGGATGTTTTCCCAAAGCTCTTGAACAGAGTTGGGTCTATTTGCAGCAGATTGTTGCTGACTGTCGGTCATTCAGGGACTCCAGTAGAAAAAAGAGGTTTTCGAGTCGAGAACAGGGTGAAGCGCATCGTATCACAGTCGTGGTCGCTTTGACAAGCGATTTTGTGGGCGATTTTGTTAATGCTTCATTAGTGTAAGCGAATCAGGAGCAGCATCATCAGCCGTTTCGTGGCATAATGATGTGGTCAAATCTGGCTCGCACTTATGATACGTTTCTGAACACGCTTAGGTTTCACGACATGTGATACATCCAGCATCCACATGAAGACCCTTGACCAACATCTCAGCGAACAGCCCCTGGTGATGTTGCGCGCCATCGCTCAGAACCAGGGTCTTGTGATTACCGCTACCAGCCAGAGAAAATACCGTCTGGCCTTGGTCAGACAGATTCTCGATGAACAGCATGTGGTCGATGTCTGGCAAGACCTCTCTCCTGATGTCCGCGAGGCGCTGCAAGCCCTGTTCGATGAGGGTAATCGCATTGCTGTTATCGCGTTTCAGAGGCGCTTTGGTGACATCCGCCGTTTCGGCCCCGGCCATTTGCAGAGGGAGAAGCCCTGGAAGACCCCGGCCAATGTTGCTGAGCGCCTTTGGTTTCTGGGACTGATCACGAGAGGATTCGAGGAAAGGCCCGATGGTCTGGCGGAGTTTTTCAGCATCCCCAGCGATTTATTCCACCTGCTGCCGCTGTCGCTGCCAGATGGCGAACGCTTCGCGTTCCCGCCCGCAATAAGTGATTTTCGACCGCCGGAAAACGAGCAAGAAGACGAATATTTTCTGGACGACCTCGCAACCATCCTCATCTACCTGCAAAACCATCGCGTTTGGGTCAACAGCCGCGGCGAATGGCGGGATAGCGATCTGCAACAACTCATCCCCAGGTTACGGACGCAACCGCTGCAATCCGAACAGCCTCTGGCCCCGGGCGACCGGCTCTCTCTCCTGTTTTACTGCGCCCAGACATCGGGCTTGCTTACGACCACGAAACGACGCCAGCGCCTGAACACAGAAGCCATCGTGCCCTGGCTTGAAATGGATCGTCCACAGCAGCAGGCGACGCTTTTCGAGGCCTGGCGCAACAGTTCGGAGTGGAATGATCTCTGTCTGACGCCGGGGCTGCACTGCGAAAGCGGCAACTGGCGTAACGATCCAAAAGCGACGCGCAACGCGCTCCTGGACATTCTGACGCAGGTGCAACCTGGCGAATGGCGCAACCTGGACGCATTCATCGCAGCCATCCGCACACAGGGGCCTGATTTCCAGCGGCCCGACGGCAATTACGATACGTGGTATATTCGCGATGACACGGGCGCCTATCTCAACGGCTTCGAGCATTGGGGGGATGTAGAAGGTCGCCTGATTCGGCACCTCTGGTCGGGACCACTCTCTTGGCTCGGGTTGATTGCCTGGGACGAGGCAAGCCAGAGCTGGAGCCTGACCCCATCTGGTTTGGCTTGGCTCGACCCTGATGCATCAACCCCGCCAGCGTCTTCAACGCCACCCACTCTGCTCGTGGGAGATGATTTTCATGTGACGCTGCCCTCCGGTCATCGTATTTACGACCGTTTTCGGGTGGCGCGCTTTTGCGTGTGGGAGGCCAGTTCGCCAAACTACCGTTATCGCATCACGCAGCGGGGTTTGCGTCGCGCTGCCGCTGCCGGCATCAGTCCCGAACAAGTCCTGGAATTCCTGACGAACGCCAGTGCCGGGCAGGTGCCCGACAAGGTGCGCAAGGCTCTGGCGCAATTCACGCCTTGACAGCTTGTGTCACAGCCGGTCCGCATTTATGATGCACTTCCGCTGTGCTTTTTTGGCATCGATTTTCTCTCGCCCATGACACCCCTACTCATCTTTTTCATCCTGGCACTGCTCCTGATGGTGATCGCCAACCTTGGCCAACGCCTGGTCTGGGCGCGCTGGCTGACGTTTGCCAGCCTGGCGGTGGCGACAATAGCCGTTCTGATAGCAGGACTGCTTTCCCTTGTCGCCGATCCAACCCTATTCACAAACTTCGCTCAGCCGGGCATGGACATGACATTGCCAGGTTTCGGCTTGTGGTTGGCAGTCAGCGGCGGCCTTTCTCTGCTGGTTGTGGCGGCAGCGGCAATCGTTTCCCGACGACAACAGGACCCTGCTCTCGGCCAGCTTTACTGGAGCCGACCGGTGCAGGTTACGGCCATTGTGCTGACCGTTATTTATGCCGGTCTGAACCTCGCAATCTCCGCGGCCATCACCGACCCGGCCCTGCTGACCGAACTGGCCGGAGAGATAGACCTCCCCGCATTGGCCGGACAATACGCCATTCTCGTCACGCTGGCTTTTCTGGGCGTGGGCCTGGGCATCCGCCGCAACTGGCGCGAGACCCTGAAACGGCTGGGATTGCAGCGCATCGGACTGATCGAACTGATCATCGCCGGGGCGGCAGCGTTTGGCCTGGTGTTTGTAAGCATGTTTATGGGCCTGATTGTCTTGCTCCTGTTCCCCGACAGCCTCACCGAGGTTGAATCTTTCAATCAGGGGATGTTGCTGAATTTTGGCAGCCCGTTGGGCGCAATTGCTCTGGGTTTGCTCTCTGGCATTGGCGAGGAAATCCTTTACCGCGGCGCTCTGCAGCCTGCTTTTGGGATTATCGTCACCAGTCTCGTTTTCGCACTCCACCATTCGCAGTACGTCAATCCGGGGATTGTAGTCATTTTCGTGATCGGGCTGCTGCTGGGTTTGATACGAAAATGGTGGGGAACCACAACCTCAATCCTGGTCCACGCGCTGTACAACACGATCTTGATGCTGTTATCCTTGGCAGCAGCGCAATTTATAGCGCCGTAGAACCCGCCTCTCATTCCCTCCTGGAGCACTGCCGTGCACGATCCCGCATCCGCCAGTTCTATCAGTCTCACATGGGCGCTAATCGCCGGTGTCATTATCCTGGTGGCAAACGGCTTTTTTGTCGCCGTGGAGTTCGCCCTCATCACTTCTCGACGGACACGTCTGGAAGAAGCAGCCAACCTAGGCAGCAAACCAGCGCGTATCGTACTGAAAATGTTGGTCGATCCCGACAGGGCGATTGCCGCCGCCCAACTCGGCATCACGGCATCCAGCATTCTTCTGGGTATCGTAGCTGAAGAACCGTTGACGGAGATCCTGACACCCATTATCGCCCCGACTTTGGGCGCAGTTATGTCAGAAGCGGCTGCCGCTGCAATTGCGGCTATTTTGGTGTTGTTGATCCTGTCATTCTTTCACATGGTGTGGGGAGAGCAAACGCCCAAGATCATCGCCATCCGTTATCCTGAGCGCACTGCCCAATTCGTCGCCTATCCGATGCGGGTATTCGCCACCATCACCGCGCCGTTCGTGTGGGTCGTGGACCGGGTCACTGCACTATCTCTGCGGCTTCTGGGCATCAAAGGCACAACCGGCGCACACGGCACGCTTGCATCGCTGGAAGAGTTAAAAGCCATGGTGCAGCACGGCGGTAAGGTCGGGTTGATAGAGGAAGATGCCCAGGTCATGCTCAACCGGGTGTTCGATTTCGGCGAAATGGTCGTACGCGAGGCTATGATTCCCCGCACGAATATCATCGGCTTCGAGCATACCGCCACCGTCAGAGAGTTCTTGCTCACCTTTCGAGATCAACGCCACGCCCGTTTCCCTGTATACGAAGATGATCTCGATCACATCGTGGGCGTTCTGTCCATCAAGCGCCTGCTGGAATCGATGGCGAATCAGCCAGATATCATGGATCGGCAGTTAGATAGCCTGGGAATACTCCAGGAACCGATTATGGAGCCCGAATCCCGTCTCATCAGCGATCTATTTACCGAGATGCGCGCCAATCACACAAAACTGGTGATCGTCATCGATGAATTTGGCGGCACTGCAGGTCTGGTGACGATCGAAGAATTGGTGGAAGAGGTTGTGGGTCAGATCAGCGACGAGTGGTCGGCAAAACCCGTGGTACGCAAGATCGGAGAAGGCATCTATGAACTTGACGCACAACTTCACGTCGATGATGTCAACGAAGAGCTGGATTTCGCGCTACCCGAAGATGACGCATACGAAACAGTAGCAGGATTGATCCTGCACGAACTGCGACATATCCCCGCGGTGGGAGAAGTGGTGAAATTGAACGACTACAGCCTGCGGGTGCTGGAACTGGACGGCCCAAAAATCACCAAAGTGCGGATCGAATGTTGATAAGTTGAGCTTCAGAATTAGCACCCTTCGATACAACAGTTCGCTCCGGTCTCGGCTACTCAGGATGCTTTTCTCGATTTATCTCCGAACTGAGGTTTGATAATTTGATCAGGCCAATCGTTGCCTGACTGCTTCAAAAAGCACCACGCTGGCCGCAACTGCGGCATTCAGCGACTCCACCTGATTCTGCATGGGAATGGCGATCCCCTGCACGCCCGGCCATTCTGCCGTTTCACGGGTACCCTCTGTCTCTCCACCGACGATCAGCACGCCGGGTTCTCGCCAATCGACACCAGTGTAAAGCGTCGCGGCATTAGCGTCAGCCAGATAGAGCTTGGCTCCGCCCAACCAGCCCAATGCTTGCGCCCGGTCACGAGCCTGGCGGATCGCCACCCGGAAATGCGCCCCCATACCCGCCCGCAACACCTTCGGAGCCCACGGGTCCGTCACACCCGGCAACATCACCACCTGATCGACACCCGCTGCGGTTGCGCTGCGCAAAAGCGCGCCCAGGTTGCCTGGATCTCGCAGGTTATCCACCAATACGCTCAGCCCGCTGTCACCTGGCGGGATGTCCGGCCACGGCGCCACCGCCACCACTCCCTGCGATACCACCGTGTCTGTCAATTCCGCCAGCAGTTCTGCATCCAGGCTTAGTACCTGAATCCCGGCAATATGCGCACGCTCCACCAGTGATCGCACATCTGTGGTTGCCGCAGGATCAAAAAAAACCAGCGCCGGTGGAAAACCAGCGCTGATGCTATCTTCGATAAGCCGCACACCTTCTAACAGAAGTTGCGCCTGCTTTTTTCGGCCCCGCCGGCTCAGTAGAGAACGGGCAAGTTTGTACCGAGGATTGGTGGAACTGGAAATATGGACGAAGTCCATCCCTAGCTCAAAGATTTCTGGGCTACGTTGGCAACCGCTTCGAAAGCCTGTGGCTCATGTACAGCCAGATCAGCCAAAATCTTGCGATCCAGACGTACGTCAGCCTGCTTCAAACCGTGCATGAAACGGCTGTAGCTCAGACCATGTTGGCGGCTTGCGGCATTGATGCGGGTGATCCACAAACGGCGGAAGTCACGTTTGCGGCGGCGGCGATCCCGATAGGCATACACCAGGGAATGCATCATGGATTCGTTGGCCGTCTTGAACAAGGTATGGCGAGAGCCAAAATGGCCTTTCGTCAGCTTCAGAACTTTCTTGTGCCTGGCGCGTGCGGTCACGCCTCGTTTTACACGTGTCATTGGAACCTCAAATTTCTACAAATCATTTCGTTGGTAGTGACTCCAGCGCCAAAAATCTATGCTGAAACCCTGACTACGCAACAGGTTATTTTTTCTTCAGATAGGGAGCGAGGCGTTGAACCTGCTTCTTGTGACTAGCCTGGTTGTCGGTTTGGAGCTTGTCAAACTGGCGTTTCGAGTGCTTTGGGGTGCGGCGTTTAAGATGGCCTTTGCCCTGTTTGAGCCTGCGCAATTTTCCGTTAGCAGATAATTTGAAGCGCTTGGCTGCTCCTTTGTATGTTTTAATCTTCGGCATGAAAAACTCCTGACAAGAAAGAGGGGCTCCTCTACAGAGCAGCACCCTCTTTACGGTGTTGTACTGTGTTGATAACTAAAAATGCATAAGGAATTACTTTGGACCATGAAGGGGAGCCAAAATCATCAGAAGGCTCCGACCTTCCATATTGGGTCTGGTCTCTATTTCGCTAACGTCAGATAGCCGGTTGGCGAACTCAGCAAGAATGTCACGAGCGACTTCGGGGTGATAAGATCTCGCGGCCCCGGAAGCGGACACGCACTTTTACCTTCATACCACTTAGGAGGAATTTCCGGGCATGTTTGAGACGGACTTCGGTATCGTGTTCACCGGTCTTGGGACGTAAACGAACTTCTTTGACTTCAATCGTTTTCTGAGCTTTTCGCGCCTGTCGGTCGCGTTTTGCCTGCTCGTACTGGTACTTGCCAAAGTCAAGAATCCGACATACAGGTGGGCTCGCGCTTGGGGCAACCTCCACAAGATCCAGACCTCGTTCCTGAGCAACTTGGAGAGCTTGCGCAGGGGGCATAATCCCCAGTTGCTCTCCAGTCTCGGAAATGACTCGAATTTCTGGAGCGCGGATTCTTTCATTGACGCGAACACTTGGAGCGCGTCTAACGACTTGTCGGGTGCTTCTTCTTTTGGCTATTGCGGGCCTCTCTCTTTTAGGATTGCGGCAGTTATGATGAAATAACTGAGTCTAAGACGTCAATTAGCAGAAAACCGCCCCGTTTTGCCAGGTAATGGGAACGGGGCGTGTCTTTACTGACGATTGCCGAGCATACCATAAGTCTTTGTAACGCGTCAAATCACTGCCTGAACTTAGGCACAGTCATCACCAGGCATGTGGCCAAATTCAAATGGCAATACGCTCAGCTTCGGCAGCATGTACAAGGTCGATAAACTCGTCAATCGGCATGGTTCCCTGACGTTCGCCGTTGCGCAGACGCACATTCACGGCATCCTCTTCGACTTCACGGGCGCCGATGACTAGCATGTAGGGGATTTTTTCCAATTGGGCGTTGCGGATCTTTGCGTTCATGCGACCATCGCTGTCATCCACCTCGACGCGTAAACCGGCCTTCTTGAGTTGCGTCATGATTTGAAAAGCGTAGTCGTTCTGCTCATCGGTAATGGGGATAACCTTGACCTGGACTGGCGTCAGCCACACCGGGAAAATGCCGCCGTAATGCTCAATCAGCACGCCGAAGAAGCGCTCGACACTGCCCATCAGGGCGCGGTGGATCATGTAGGGCCGATGCTGAACGCCATCAGAACCGATAAAGGTCAGATCAAAGCGTTCCGGCAGGTTGAAATCGAACTGGATCGTGCTCAGTTGCCAGGGGCGCTCCAGGGCATCAGTCACATAGATGTCGATCTTGGGGCCGTAGAATGCGCCGTCTCCCTCATTGACATCAAACGGCAGGCCGCTGCGTTTCAGAGCGTCGAGCAGGGCAGCTTCCGAGGCATCCCACATCGACTCCTCACCCACGCGCTTTTCTGGCCTGGTGCTTAAATACAATTTGAACTGCTCAAAACCAAAGTCGCGCAGGAGATTGAGGCTGAAATCCAGCACCTTGTCGATTTCCGCGGGCATCTGTTCGGGCGCACAGAAGAGATGGGCGTCATCTTGCGTGAACCCTCGCACTCGCGTCATCCCGTGCAGCGTGCCCGAACGTTCAAATCGATAAACTGTCCCCCACTCTGCCAGACGCACGGGCAATTCCCGATAGGATCGCACCTTGCTCTTGTAGATAAAGACGTGGAAGGGGCAGTTCATCGGCTTAAGATAGTACTCCTGTCCCTCGATATCGATGGGCGAGTACATGCCATCCTTGTAGAAATCCAGGTGCCCGCTTGTCTCCCATAGCATGGATCGACCGATGTGGGGCGTGTTGACAAAATCATAGTCCCCTTCCAGGTGCATTTTTTTGGCATGTTCCTCAGCCAGATGCCGCATCAGTGCGCCCTTGGGATGCCAGAGAATGAGCCCGCCACCGACCATTTCGTGGTTCGTGCTGTATAAGTCCAGTTCTTTGCCCAATCGCCGGTGATCTCGCTTTTTGGCCTCTTCCAAACGGTCCAGATGCGCTTTTAGCTCTTTTTTGTTCTTCCAGGCTGTGCCGTAGATGCGTTGAAGCATAGGTCGATGTTCATCACCACGCCAGTAGGATGAGGACGAACTGAGCAACTTGAACCCATCCGGCGGGATCTGGCCCGTATGCTCGACATGGGGCCCCCGGCACAGATCTTCGAAGGTGTCCTGCTTATACGTGGAGATTTCGGCAGCGCCCTCGATCTTTTCGCCGTATTCGTCCACGCCTCCGGCCTCAAGACCATCGATCAGTTCGAGTTTGTAGACCTGGTCGGCAAAAAGCGCACGCGCTTCATCGGCGCTGACGATGCGTTTCTCAAAAGGAAAACGGCCGCCTACGATCTGGCGCATGCGTTTCTCAATAGCTTCCAGGTCTTCGGGCGAGAAGGTGACGAGTGAGCCATCTTCTTTGCGACCTAAATCGAAATCGTAGTAAAAGCCATCTTTAATGGGCGGGCCGATGGTGATCTGGGCATCGGGGAACTGCTCGAGCACTGCTTGCGCCATGACATGCGCGGTAGAGTGCCTGAGCTTGTAATAATCATCGTAATGACCATTTTGGCCGTTGGGTTGGGAAGACATAGGATTACCTCCTGACGATAATGCTGCTTTGTCAACGATTTCGGGTAAAGAGAATAGCCTTTGGACTAAAAAAATAGCCCCATCGTCCTTTTGGGACGCGGAGCTTGCGCGTGGTTCCACCCAATTTGACAGGTTATGGAATAACCCGTCCTCTTAGGGGCGGTTAACGGAGCCAGCCGGGATTGATTACTGAGCAATCAAGATGATCGCTGTTCCACTTTCCGCTCTCGGGGGGTTTTCGCAGATGCTGTACGATGAAGGCTTGCAGCCGATGACCTTCATTCTCTGACGCCCAGGCGTCTGCTACTCGTCCCGATCAATGCTTTGGGATGATTCGATTGTGCTTTCATTATAGGCAGATCAGAGGGTTTGTCAAACAAAGTCGCAGGTTGACGTGCATGGACCAGATATTTCTTGTAGACTAGCCACAGTTGCTCTAGATATCCGACACGCCCAATTGTTAGATTCCGCCGTTTTGATAGAAAATACCCAGTATCCAAATATCTGTCCCAAAGATTTCCCCGTTCCCAATCGCACACGCCCATGAACACCTCCCTCCTCTCTTCCACCCCACTCGTTTCCACTGCCGTAGCCCTGCGCAGTGGCCAAACCGACCTGCTCGGCTACATCAACCGCTTGTGTGACCATATCGATGCTGTGGAGCCCAAGGTGCAGGCGCTGGTTCCCGAACCGAAGCGCCGCGCCCGCTTGCTGAGCGAAGCTCAGGATTTGCTCGAACGCTATCCCGACCCCAATTTCAGGCCCGCGCTGTTCGGCATCCCTTTCGGCGTCAAGGACATCTACCAGGCCGATGGGTTTGAAACCCGGGCAGGGACGCAAATCCCACCGGCGGCGCTCGCCGGGCCGGAAGCGGACAGCGTCGCACTTTTGCGCGCCAACGGAGCCCTGGTGCTGGGCAAAACAGTTACCACCGAGTTCGCGTTCTTCGAGCCAGGCCCCACGCGTAATCCGCACAACCTGGCGCATACGCCGGGCGGGTCCAGCAGCGGGTCGGCGGCAGCAGTGGCGGCCGGCATCGCACCACTGGCGTTGGGCACACAGACCATCGGTTCGGTGATCCGCCCTGCCGCTTTCTGCGGAGTCGTCGGCTTCAAGCCCACGTACAATCGCATCTCGCCTGAGGGGTTGCTCTTTTTCTCCCGTTCGGCCGACCATGTGGGCCTGTTCACTCAGGATGTGTTGGGCATGCAGTTGGCATCTTCGGTGCTGTGCCCGGAGTGGCAACCCTACTCCGCCGGCGGCAAACCTGTGCTGGGCATCCCCGATGGCCCCTATCTGGCCCAGGCATCGGCTGAGGCCCTTACAGCCTTCGACCGACAGGTGATGCGTTTGGCAGGAGCAGGGTACAAGGTGATCCGGCAACCGCTATTCGCCAACATCGCTGAGATCAATCGGCGGCATAAGGCGCTGATCGCTTACGAATTTGCTCAGGAACAGGTGAATTGGTTCCCCGAATACGAAGCGTTATACCGTCCTCGCACAACCGCGATTATCCGCGAGGGGCAGCAGATCGATCCGGAAGAAATAGCCGATATTCGGGATGCTCAACCGGTGCTGCGCGAGGAGGTGGAGCATGTCATGGATGTGTACGATATCGATCTGTGGATCTGCCCACCGGCGCTCGGTCCGGCGCCCAAAGGGCTCGACTCCACCGGCGATCCGATCATGAACCTGCCCTGGACTTATCTCGGCCAGCCTGCCGTCTCTCTGCCAGCCGGTTTCGCCCGCAACGGTCTGCCCCTGGGCTTGCAAGTGGTGGGGAAATGGATGGAAGATGAAAAGCTGCTGAGTTGGGCGGAAGGGATCGCATCGATTGTCGCGGCGTAAGGTAGAGCGACATCATTCTATATAGGGTGGGTTTATTTGTACCGTTCTACTGGTGAAACCGTTTAAGCGGGGGCGATCCCCCGCACCCCCCTTTTGGGGGCTATGCGACCGAAATAACGGTCGTCCATGCCCCCAAACCCCCACGTAAGGTGTATCACTGACAGAGTCCCTACCATATCCGTTCAGGCATCCACCTTACAGGGGGTGGGCGACCCTTTTGGTCGCATGGGGGGCGTTCGGTCGTAAGAACGTCCGCCCCCTGTTGGGGGGATTCCGGGGGGACGCCCCCCGGACCAAACAGTGTTACGAGAGCAAAGCTCTGATGTTCGTTGGATACTGCATAACATCAGTTGTTCAGAAGCATATCTCGTTTGGTGAATTGGGTTATGGGATTTGACAATTTAGTTCGATATCGTATAATTCGCCGTGTGATTATTACAATCAACACGTGAATGAGCTGATATGGATCAAGAACACAGACAATTATTCGTCGATATGATGACCGACGAACACGGCATCACCGAATTGCATGGCATCGATTTGCTGCGGCAGATCAAGATGCTGTCGCACCTGTATGGCATGCTCATGTCATCGCTGATGCGGGATGCGCAGTTGTCCAGCCCGCGCTTTCGCTTGCTGCTGCATCTGCACGTGGCTGAATACATGGGCAAAACGTCGCTTTCGCCTACTGAACTGAGCCGCCTGCAACAGATCACGAAAAACACGATCAGCTCGCTGCTGCGTTCGCTGGAAGATCAGGGTTTGATCGAACGAACCCTGGACCCTAACGACCGCCGCCAGTTCCGGATTCATCTCACCGACAATGGTCGTGAACTCGTCCGCAGTGCTACGCCCGGGCATATCGCGTATCTCAACCAGCTCACAGCGGGGCTTTCATCTGACGAAATCACGCAATTGCAGGCACTGCTGCACAAATTACATCGTTCGCTGGTTGATTACGGCGATCTGCCTGACACATACTGTCCTGAAAAAGAAGAAAACATCGCAAAGTAAGGAGCCGCTATCTTGGTACAAACTAACACTTCTCGCCGTACAGGCCGAGGCCGCGGCGGCCCGGGCTTAAAACCAATCGGTCGGGCAATTCGCTATCTCAAGGGCTACCGTCGCCTGACCTTTACAGCGTATTTATTCGTCTTCATCAGCGTCGCCGCCCAGCTAATGGTGCCGCAACTGGTGCAAAACGTGCTGGATACCGTCACCAACGGCATGATCGCCCAGCAACTGGAGGGCATTCCCGCCGCCATGCAGGCCGTGGCGCTCGAACGCGT
Source organism: uncultured Chloroflexia bacterium (assembly GCA_963700615.1). Lineage (GTDB taxonomy): Bacteria > Chloroflexota > Anaerolineae > J102 > J102 > DUEF01. The sequence continues at coordinate 39,988 of CAVOYG010000016.1, forward strand.
GGGCTGGACGGTGGAACAGTACGATCAATACGCCACCGGCGCGGTCCAGGCGATCCTCTGGGCGGGCGCATTCATCATTCTGTTCGCCGTCGCTCGCGGCGCATTCTCCTTTGGGCAGACCTACATGTCCGAATTGGTGAGCCAAAACGTGGCCTTTGATTTCCGCAACGAGTTGTTCGCCAAAATCCAGCGGCTTTCATTCAGTTATCACGACCGCAACCGCACCGGCCAATTGATGATCCGCGCCACGGACGATGTCGAGAAAGTGCGGGTATTCATCGGGCAGGGCTTGGTGCTGGCCGTGCAGGCGCTGTTTATGCTCGTCGGCACGCTCGTCATCCTCATGCTGACGAACTTCAAACTGACGCTCGTGATCCTGCCGGTTCTGCCTCTGGCGCTGATTCTATTCATGGCGTTTGGCACTATCGCTCAGCCTCTGTTTATGGAGGTGCAGCGCCGCCTGTCCGGGCTGAACACGATCCTGCAGGAAAATCTGGCGGGCATCAAAGTGGTGAAGGCCTTTACACGCGAGCCGCAAGAACAGGCAGCGTTTTGATCAGTCCGCCGAAGAATACATGAACCAGCAAATCAAGGTCGCTCGCATATTCAGCTTCCTGTTTCCGGTTATTTTCCTCATGGCCAATTTGGGCCAGGCCGCGGTGCTCTATTTCGGCGGTCGCCAACTCATCAATGGCACACTCACCTTCGGTGAATAGCAGAAATTCAGCCTCTATCTCGTCTATGTCTTTTTCCCCATTGGCCAGTTGGGATTCATCATCAGCCAGATGAGTCAGGCCAGCGCCAGCGCCCAGCGCATTTTCGGCATCCTCGACGCCACAAACGACGTCACAGACAAACCCGATGCTATCGAACTGCCTGAGATCCAGGGCAATGTCCAATTCGATGATGTCACCTTCCGGTACTACGAAAGTGGCGAACCGGTGCTCGCTCATGTTGATTTTGTGGCGGAACCGGGCCAGACGGTCGCGCTTTTGGGCGCTACCGGCAGTGGCAAGACCACCATCATCAACCTGATACCCCGCTTTTACGACACTTCCGAAGGCCGCATCCTCATCGATGGGCATGATATCCGGGATGTGACACTGGAGTCGCTGCGCAACCGGATCGGCATCGTCCTGCAGGAAACGACGTTATTCAGCGGCACGATTCGCGACAACATCGCTTATGGCCGCCCTGACGCCAGCGATGAAGACGTGATCGCCGCCGCGCAGGCCGCCGCTGCCCATGAGTTCATCATGAGCTTCCCGGATGGCTACGAGACGCCTGTTGGCGAACGCGGGGCCACGCTCAGCGGTGGGCAGAAACAACGCGTGGCCATTGCCAGGGCGCTGCTGCTTGACCCCCACATCCTCATTCTCGACGATTCCACCAGCAGTGTGGACTTGCATACCGAGTTCCAGATCCAAAATGCCTTGGACAGGCTGATGAAAGGGCGCACAAGTTTCGTTATCGCCCAGCGCATCAGCACCGTGCTCAACGCCGATCAGATTTTGGTGCTCGAAAAAGGCAGCATTGTCGCCCACGGCCAGCACGAAGATCTGATGGAAAACAGCCCCGAATACGCAGAAATCTACTACAGCCAGTTGGTCGAAGATGTGGCGCTGGACGATTCAGCCGCCGAGCAGATGGCAGATAGCTCTACGTCCACTTCTGAATAATACCCTCACGGAATCATCTCTATGTTTGGTCATCACGGATTAGAAACAGAATCACGCAAAGCCACCAGCGTAGGCGCTACGCTCGTCCGGCTTGGCGGATATTTCAAACCTTACACGCTCGTCCTTCTGGGCCTTGTGCTCGTCCTGGGCATCGGCACCTGGGCGCAGGTGCAAGCGCCGGAACTAATCGGGCAGTCGGTGGATTGCTACATCACGCCCGCCATCGTGGGTGGCTCCCAATCTCCCACCGAAACCGAGCTTGGCGCTCAGGTTCGGGAGCAGATGAATGAAAACAGCGCCGCCCAAACCAATTGCTGGTACAAGCCATTGCCCCCAGACTCGACCACAGAGCAATACATCAGCGCCCTGGGCATGATCATCCTTGTCATCATCGGCCTGTATCATCCTGGGCTCAATCACCGGCGGCTTGCAGTTTTACATGATGACCTGGGCGGGGCAGCATGTGCTACAGAAAATACGCATCGAAATCTTCGAGCGTATTCACCAGCTTTCGCTTGGCTACTATGCCAAGAATGAAGCTGGCGATATCATGAGCCGCATCACCAATGACACCGACACCTTGCAGCAAGCGATCAGCTTCGCGCTGGTGCAGGTTCTGGGCGGGGCTGTGTTGTTGGTGTGGACTGTAGCGAAGATGCTGTCCTTGAACTGGGCATATGCCCTCCTCAGCTTCATCGTCCTGCCCTTTATGCTGATCGCCACCCTCTGGCTAAGCGCTCAGGCGCGCAAAGCGTTTCGTGTGACTCGCGTGGAAATCGGCAATGTCAACGCCGAACTGCAGGAAAGCATCTCCGCTGTGCGCGAAGTGCAGGCCTTCAGCCGCGAAGATGTCAATATCGAGAATTTCCGTGACAGCAACGCCGCCAATCGTGACGCCAACATCCGGGCGGTAGTCTACACCTCGGCCCTGGCCCCGGCGCTGGATTCGCTCGGCTTTGTCGCCATCGCCGTTGTCGTCTGCGTGGGTGGCATCCTGATGCTGCAGGGCGGCAGCCTGGGCGGAGCCGTCGTTTCGCTGGGCCTCATCGTCACCTTCCTGGGCTACGCCCAGCGTTTCAACCAACCCATCCGCCAGATCGCCGTGCTGTGGACGAATATCCAGAGCGCCATCGCCGGGGCGGAGCGCATCTTTGACCTGCTGGATGAAACCCCGGACATTACCGAGAAACCCAACGCCAAGGCCCTGTCCGCCATCACGGGCAACGTTGTGTTCGACAATGTCAGCGCATCCTACAATCCAGATGAACCTGTGCTCAGGGGCATCAACCTGACCGCGGAACCGGGCCAGACCGTCGCCATTGTCGGCCCCACCGGCGCGGGCAAAACCACCATCATCAACCTCATCCCCCGCTTCTACGATGTCACGGGCGGCAGCGTCACGATCGACGGTATCGATGTGCGCGATGTGACCTTGGCCAGCCTGCGCGAGCCAGATCGGCATCGTCCTGCAAGACACGCTTCCTCTTCAGCGACACCGTGATGAACAATATCCGCTTTGGCAATACCCGACTGCCAGCGATGAAGAGGTCATTGCCGCCGCAAAACTGGCCCATGCCGACGATTTCATCGAGCGCCTGCCGGACGGCTACAACACAGTGCTGGGCGAACGCGGCAGCGGCCTGAGCCAGGGCCAGCGACAATTGCTCGCCATCGCCCGCGCGGCGCTATCCGACCCGCGCATCCTCATCCTCGACGAAGCCACCAGCAGCGTGGACACCCGCACCGAACGCCAGATCCAGGCGGCGCTGGAGAGACTAATGGCCGGGCGCACCAGCTTCGTCATCGCCCACCGCCTCAGCACCATCCGCAACGCCGACCAGGTCCTGGTGCTGGACAGATGGCGAGATCGTCGAACGCGGCACGCACGAAGAACTGCTGGCCGCCAAGGGCGCTTACTACGACCTCTACATGAGCCAGTTCCGCCGTGAAGAGCAAGTGGAAGTCAGCTAATTTCAGAGTGCGACGCACTTCCGAAGCCTGCGTCGCACCTAGAATTTTACAGCAATTCGGTTAATCCCAGTTCACTAAGGCGTTCCTCTGTCGGCACGCCTTCCTGCGTCCAGCCCATCAGGCCGTACCAGTAGTCTCGGGCCCCGAGCAACGCCTCTTGTGTGATCTCGACCCCGGCCAGGGGGCCTGACTCGAACGCCTTCATCACGCGCCGGGGCAGGCGGTCATCCTCCGCCGTGAGGCCCTCGCGCAGATTGAAGAGCCGGCTGAGGGTTTGGGCTCGTTCACCGACAGCCAACACATCCCGTGACGTGTATTCGTGGCCGGTGACGCCGCTGAGCGCTTGCGCCAGATCGGGGAAGCGGTAATTGTAAAAATGGCAGGTGACAAAGCAGTCCTGGGCGTGCTGCCAGTTGACCACATGGTAGAAAAGCTCCATTTTCTCGTGGCCAAGGTCATCGGTGGCCATGGGTTCGAAGGTCTGGACTTCAGCCACCAGGTCGAGCCCGCCGCCGGGGCGAGTGTAGCCCGTGTCGTGCATATTCGCCATGTGATCAGCGCCCATTGGCCCCACAGCATAACCAACGCCCAACGCGTGCTTCAGGCGAGGTTCGTGCATGGGCAATTCCAGGCCTTTCACCTCCACCAGGCGCTCTTCTGAATCCTTGCCAATCCAGGCCGCCAGGCGCTTGCTGCCATCGGCCATCTTGTCGCCAAATCCCTGCCGATGCGCGATCATTTCGACCGCCTGTAACATCCCCGCCGCATCTCCCCAGGTCGGGGCGAAGCCACCGGTCTGTTCCGCCGTGAGCAGCCCTGCATCCACGCATTCCATCACAAAAGCGATGGTCATGCCCAGGCTGATGCTGTCCAGCCCCCAGCGCGCCGTCAATTCGTTGGCCTTGGCCATTGCCAGCATATCGGTGATGCCGCAAGCGCTGCCCAGGGCGCCAATGGTCTCGTATTCGGGTCCGCCGTAAGTTTTGTCGATAGTCAGTTCACCGGCGAAATCGGTCTGGAAATCGGGCTCATCGGGGAATGTTTCGCCGTCGTACTCCACCACCTGTTTGCAATACACCGGGCAACTCTGGCAGGTGTCCCGTTCGAGCAGGATAGTGCGATGCATCATGCGTCCGTCGATGTTCTCGGCACCGGCGAAGTACGGGTCCCGGTAATTGTGCGTGGGCAAATTACTGGTGTTTCTATGATTGACTATGTTTCCGACTGTGCCGTACTCGATAGCCCAGGCCATGTCTTCCTTATAATTTTCGCCAAACCATTTGGCAACAGCTGTGATGCGTTTGCGGTCAGCAACCGGCACGCTTTGCGTCCCTCGCACCGCCACCGCCTTGAGATTTTTGCTGCCCATGACAGCCCCCAGGCCGCCACGCCCCGCCGCCCGGTTAATATCGTGGATAATGTTGGCGTACAGCACCTGATTCTCACCGGCGATGCCGCATTGCGCTACACGGATCTTTTCGTCGCCTAACTCCTCCTGGATCGCCCATTGCGCGTCGGCGGTATCCTGTCCCCAGAGATTCTCCGCTGAACGGATCTCCACCTCGCCATCGTGGACCCAGAGATAGACCGGACGCTCGGCCTGGCCGTGCACGATCAATCCATCAAAGCCCGACCGTTTGAATTCGTGGCCCCACCAGCCTCCCACTTCCGAGCTGGCGATGCCGCCGGTAAGCGGGCTTTTTGCGCCCACGCCATGACGACCGCTGCCCGGCAGGTTCGTGCCCTGCAGGATGCCCGGCGCGAAAATCAGAAGGTTATCGGGACCAAGCGGATCGGAACCGGCAGGAAGGTCGCGCAACAGCAGGTAAGCGACCAGCGCCCGCCCACCCACCAACTTCAGATAAAGTTCGTCGGATGGCTGCTCAGTCCAATGCTTGCCCGTACTCAGATCAACGTGCAGTAATTTGCCCCAGGTTCCGCTTACTGTCATGGTTCAGAAACTCCTTTTTTTACGTTTACCCACCGGCAATGGTGGGGATAAGCTGTAGCGTGTCACCGTCGGCCAAAGGCGTGTTCCAATTTGCAACGCGTTCATTGACGAGCATCACCAGGCCCATTGCCTTGGGCAGGGGAAGCTGTTCGACTGCATCGCCAACCGTGTGCACATCTTCCAGCACGGTGCCGGGGGCGACGAAGCGTTTGAGCGAGCCAACGGGATGAATGGTGATTTTCATGGAGATGTTTCCTGATCAGAAAAGAACTGGTTCATTGTAGCAGAAAGGGATGTCCTCGGGGAATTCCCGCTATTTGAATTCGTGGTATACTTCTTTTGTTCCGACCGGAATCCCCCTGCCCAACACGGGGCGACCGCGAGGGTGCGCCCCTACCGACCATGTACGAGCGAATGGCCATTCGCCCCTACCGACCTCATCTCCGACCTCCGACCATGACCCAACCATCCCGCCTGACCAACACCGACATCGCCGCGCAACTCCGCCTGATCGCCGACATACTGCAAATCAAGAACGAAAACCGCTTCCGCGTGCTCGCCTTCAAAAACGCCGCCGAAAGCATCGAAAATCAGGCCCAGGACCTCTATTCGCTCCACGAAGACGGCGAACTGACCGCCATCCCCAATGTGGGCAAGGGCATCGCCATCGACATCGCCCAACTGCTGGAGACCGGCCAGATCAATTTTCTGGAAGAACTCAAACAGGAGGTGCCGTTGGGCGTGGTGGAAATGATGAAAGTGCCGGACATGGGGCCTAAAAAGGCGGCTCGACTCTGGCAGGAACTGGGCATCACCGACATTGCCCAACTGAAAGCGGCAGCAGAAGCGCAGCAACTACGGCCGCTCAAAGGCTTTGGCGCCAAATCGGAAGAAAAAATCCTGAAAGGTATCGACCTGCTGGAGAAGCGCAAGGATGAACGCACGCCCCTGGGCATCGCCCGACCAACCGTGCTGCAACTCATCCGGGAGCTTCGCTCCGCCCTGCCTGAACATGCCATAAGCAAGATCGAAGCGGCGGGCAGCGTACGGCGTTGGAAGGAAACGGTCGGCGATCTCGACATCCTGGCGGTCAGCAGCCAGCCCGAAGCGGTGATGGCGGCTTTCCCCACGCTGCCGCAAGCTCTGGAGTTGGTTGTCAGCGGCGCCACCAAAAGCCGGGTGCGTCTCAGCAACGGCCTGGAATGCGACCTGCGGGTCGTGGAGCCGCAAAACTGGGGCGCGGCGTTGCAGTATTTCACCGGCAGCAAGGAACACAACGTGGCCGTGCGGGAATTGGCGCAGAAACAGGGCTGGAGCCTGAACGAATACGGACTCACCGCCACCGGTCGGGGCCAGGAACCGGAGGGAACCGAACGCTTTTTTGAAACCGAAGAAGCGTTGTACGAGTTCCTGGGCATGGCCTGGATACCGCCGGAGATGCGGGAAGACCGAGGCGAAGTCGCGGCTGCAAAAGCGCGCCAGCTCCCGCACTTGCTGGCCCGCAGCCGACATCCTGGGCGAATTGCACGGTCACAGCACCTGGAGCGACGGCAAGAACAGCATCGAGGAGATGGCCGAAGCCGCACGTAGCCGGGGTTACCAGCTACTGGGCGGTCTGCGACCACAGCATCGGGCTCGGCATCACCGGCGGGGTGGATGGCGAAAAGCTGCTCCAGCAGGCCGTCGAAATCCAACGTTTGAACGAACAATGGCGAGGCCGCGGGCATCGATTTCCGCCTGCTGCGCGGCATCGAAGTGGAAGTGCTGGCGGACGGCTCGCTGGGATTGCCCGACGATGTCCTGGCGCAGTTGGATGTCGTGGTCGCCAGCATCCACAGCAGCCTGCGCCAGGATCGAGAGATCATCACCGAGCGCTGCCTGCAAGCTGTGCGCAATCCCCACGTGGACATCCTTGGTCATCCCACTGGCCGATTGCTCGGTCGGCGTCCGCCCTCCGAGCTTGGATGTGGAGCGGGTGCTGCAAGCCTGCGCCGAGACCGGGACCGTGGTGGAGATCAACGCCCATCCCTCCCGCCTCGACCTCAATGACATCTACGCTCGCCGGGCGGTGGATCTGGGCTGCAAGATCGCCATCAACACCGACGCCCATTCCCCGTCCGATATGGATTTGATGCCCTACGGCATGGCTGTGGCCCGCCGTGCCTGGCTCACCCCCGCCGATGTAATCAACACCCGACCGGTTGACGAGATGCTGGGGATGCTGAAGCAAGTAAGCGCCCAAAGATAACTTCCCGATTTCAGCCTCCGGGAGGTGGCCAGAACCATTGTGCTTAACTGGTTTTTTGCGGCCATCTCCCGGAGGTTATGTCTGGATAGTCACTATGGGCGACGCATATTCCGATCACGCCAGGTGTGGCGCAATCCGATTCATCAACCGATCCTTGGGCATGTAACCCACCAGCCGCTCTACCGGCTGGCCATCTTTAAAAAGAATGAGCGTGGGGATGCTCATCACACCATAAGCACCGGCAGTTTGGGGATTGTAGTCCACATCCAATTTCGCCACCTGCAACTGGCCATCATACTCCTCGGCAATATCTTCCAACAGCGGGGCGATAAGCCGGCAGGGCGCACACCAGGTCGCCCAAAAATCGGTGATGGTGAGCATATCGCTATCCAGGACTTTTTCTTGAAATTCTTGATCGGTTACGGGAAAGGGGGCTGCCATCGAGTTACTCCTTTTGCACGCTTGAATTTTATGTTTAGGGATTGCTTCGGGGCCGTCCCCTTGAGCATTGGCATGGTTTCAAAATCAGTATCATCCTAGCCACACAACGGGTGAATGTCAAAGACGGAGGCAAAGGCTGCAACCTTAGTCCGCCCCCTGAAAGCTCATTTGTCCCTCTGCCTTAATTGGAAGTATAATCTCTAAATGGACTCCATCTGGTCAGGAGTTAACCATAAAACTGGGCAGTTACAGGCTGTCTCCAGCAGAATGCCAGGAGGTGTGAGCGGAAAAAACCAACCAGGTCGTAGTTTTAAACTCATTTTAACCTCATCATATCGCGTGTCCGACGGTTTTGGCGGTAATGCCCACAGGCGGATTCACCCAGGATGCAACGGCCCGGCGGTTCCAGAGATAGCACCTCTGCCCACCGGCATCCGGCTCTGTTTTGTGACCGAATAGTTCTGCAGGCAAGCGATACAACCTCCCTTACAAAAGGAGTATTAGCATGGCCACTGTATCATACGAAAATGTTTACAAGCGCTGGGGCGAAGTCACAGCGGTCAATGATCTCTCATTAGATATTGGTGATAAGGAATTTATGGTCTATGTTGGCCCATCAGGGTGTGGAAAATCAACCACATTGCGCCTGCTGGCCGGCCTGGAAGAGATCAGCGAAGGCACGATTAGGATCGGGGACCGCATCGTTAACGATGTCCCGCCCAAGGATAGAGACATCGCCATGGTGTTCCAGTCTTACGCGCTGTACCCTCACATGAGTGTGTACGACAACATGGCCTTTGGCCTGAAGTTGCGCAAGACGCCCAAGGCTGAAATCGACCAGAAAGTTAAGTCTGCTGCTGAAACGCTGGGCATTTCACCCCTGCTGGACCGCAAACCGAAAGCGCTATCCGGTGGTCAGCGCCAGCGTGTGGCTGTCGGACGTGCAATCGTCCGCGACCCGGCAGTCTTCCTCTTTGACGAGCCGCTGTCCAACCTGGATGCCAAGCTGCGCGTCGAAACCCGCGCCGGTATTTCCCGTCTTCACCAGCAGTTGGGCACCACGTTCATCTATGTTACGCACGACCAGGTCGAGGCTATGACAATGGCCGACCGCATCGCTGTGCTCAAAGATGGCATCCTCATGCAGGTGGAAACGCCGCAGACGCTGTACGATCATCCGGGCAACGTGTTTGTCGCCGGCTTCATCGGCAGCCCCAGCATGAACTTCTTTGACGCCACCCTGGTGGGAGAGAAAGACAACGATAAGATCTTCATTGATGGCGGCGCCTTCCGCCTGGAAGTGCCTGACAACAAGAAAGAAATCCTTAAACCGTACAACGGCAAGCAGGTCATTTGCGGCATTCGCCCCGAAGATATCCATGCGACTGAGTGGACACCCCCGGGCGTCACGCCGGCGCCGATTGACGGCCAAGGTGGATGTCACCGAGTTGATGGGCAACGAGATCTTCGTCTACGCCCTTGCCGGCGACAAGTCATTTATCGCCCGCGTCGATCCTCGCACCAGAGCGGTGCATGGTCAAGATATCGAGTTCAGCGTCAACATGGACAACATGCACGTTTTCGATCCATCAACAGAGTTGACGGTCGTCTAAACGTCACTCGTACAATGCTTTTTCAGAGGGATGGATGTCACAACGTCCATCCCTCTTTCTTCGTGAGGAAATTCAATGATCACTGATCACACTGTTTACAAAGCCCTGGCTCAAGAAAATAATAGCAAAATCGTGCTCCTGGTTATGGATGGGTTGGGCGGAATGCCCATGCAGGCAGGCGGGCTCACCGAGTTGGAAACTGCCAACACGCCGCAACTGGATCGTATGGCGCAACAAGGGAGCACCGGTCGGTCGATACCGATCCGTCCGGGCGTCACACCGGGGTCGGGACCAGCGCATCTCAGCATGTTCAGTTATGACCCTGTTCGGTATGACATCGGTCGAGGCGTTTTAGAGGCGCTGGGCATCGGTTTTGAATTGAGCCCCAACGATCTCGCCGCACGCGGCAACTTCGCCACTGTCGACGAAAACGGCCTGGTTATCGACCGCCGCGCCGGGCGCATCTCCACCGAAGAATGTGTGCGCCTCTGCGATAAGCTACAGGCCAACACCAGTTTAGCCGGACGATGGCTATGAGATTTTCGTCAAGCCGGTCAAGGAACATCGCTTTGTGCTCGTAATCCGTGGCGAGGGTCTGGGTGGCGAACTCACAGAAACCGATCCCCTGGTCACGGGCAAACCCTCGCTGCCGGTCGAGGATGAAAGCGGCACACTGGAAGGGGAACACACAGCCGCCCTGGTCAATAAATGGGTGGAACAGGCCCGCGCCGTGCTGGCCGATGAGGCAAAGGCGAACTCCCTGAATTTGCGAGGACTGGCCAAAGACCCTGGTCTGCCCCTTTTCACCGACATTTACCAGATGCGGGCCGCCGCCATCGCCGTTTACCCCATGTACAAAGGCGTCGCCCAACTGGTAGGCATGGATGTGATCGACTTCGAGGGAGACCGTCCGCAGCATGAAATCGCAGCGCTGGCCCGCGTGTGGGATGACTACGATTTCTTCTTCGTTCACATCAAAAAGACCGACAGTTACGGCGAAGATGGCAATTTCGACGCCAAAGTGCATGAAATTGAGGCCGTTGATCAGGTTATCTCCGACCTCCTGGCTCTGAATCCGACCGTTGTCATCGTCACCGGCGATCATAGCACCCCGGCCAAATTGCGCAGCCACTCCTACCATCCTGTCCCGACCCTGTTCTGGGGCGAAGATGTGATGCCCGACCAGGTCGTCGCCTTCGGCGAACGCGCCAGCGAGACCGGTGCGATGGGCGTCTTCCACGCTACGGAAATGATCCCCTGGGCCATGGGTTACGCTGGGCGGTTAGCGCGCTTCGGGGCATAACCAGTAACGCGTGCTTCAGCGCGTTTTGGTCACCGATCAGTTGTCTACATTCTACAAAAAAGGGGTGGGCCAATGCGCCTGACCCCTTTTTGCGTTTGGGTCAAGGTGCAATCGCCATAGCGATCTCGGCCATTAGCATAAATCCTCGTTCCCGTTGCGCGGCCGGCGATTCCTCACCAGTCGCCAGGCTATCACTCACGGTTAGAATCGACAACGCCGAAACTTTATACTTCGCCGCCAACGTGTAGAGAGCGGATGTCTCCATTTCGCAGACGAGCGCGCCGTAGTCAGCCCACTTCCTCCACCAATCAGGTTCATTGTAGAAGGAGTCGCCGGAAAAAATGCCGCCTACATAAGGCTTGACACCGCGCGCGCTGGTAGCCTCGTACGCCTTTTGCAGGAGATCAAAGTCGGCCACTGGCGCGTAATCCATGCCGCCAAAGCGAAGCTTATTCATGCTTGAGTCAGTGGATGCAGCCATGGCAAGGACAATGTCACCGATCTTCAGGTACGGCTGAAACGCGCCGCACGTCCCTACACGAATCAACGTCTTGACACCGTACTCACTTAACAGTTCATTGACGTAAATGGAGAGGGTTGGCATGCCCATGCCAGATCCCATGACTGAGATTGCCTTGTCTCCGTAAAGACCCGTGTAACCCCACATCCCGCGCACTTGATTGAAGCAGAATGGATCTTCGAGCATCGTTTCCGCGAAATATTTGGCTCGCATCGGGTCACCGGGGAGAAGCACAGTCGGGGCGATCTGCCCGGATTCTGCACCAATATGGATGCTCATTTTACACCTCCAGAAGGATTAGAGGCGCGGGACAAATCAGCACCTCAGGCGAAATTTCCTCCATTTTATCCTGGCCTGACTCAGGTGGCAATCTGTTCCATTCCAGCGTCTCTTGCGCTTGCCTTATCTGGCTTGTAAGTGTTCCCGCCCAACTCATTTAGGAAGCACCCATATCAGTCCCCTTCAACGGCTTTTGTCCTTTGGGACTTCATGTGGCGCCAAGTTGTGAAACGTGATGGCGTGAAACCTGATAACGCCTGACTTGGGGATTTTCATGTTTTACGTTTCACGGATCCAACTGAACCAGAGTTTTTAGGGGTTAGGCTGCTCGAACCGCATCTATTCTCCCGCCATCACATAACGTCGATCAAACGGATACCAGACAAGATGAAATATCGCGTGAGCGATCATGGCGGCGGCGAGGCCGTACTGCCAGTACAGCCAACTGAAGATGATGGCCGCCCACAGGTTCAGAGAGATTTCAGTGGCGTAGAACATCGGTGATTTTTGCCCGCCAGCGGCTAAAATCCCGGCGCGTGTCCCAGCCCAAAGAGAATTCCCGACACAATGATGGCCACCCACATCACCAAATCGGTCGGTTCTCCCACCAGTAAAACGCCAAGCCACACGAACAACGTCATCAGACCCCAGCGGATGAGGACTTCTTCGACGATGCCTCCATAAAGGATACGTGCGCTCATGCCCAGGCTGGTGCGCATCGCTTCAATGGCCGCCAGGGTGGGAGCATCGAGTTTGCGACGGAAAAACCAGAAATAGGCAGCTACAAACACCAATGCGCCAGCGCCACCCAGCACTAATGCAGGCGCCAATTGCGGCTGCAACGCCGACCAGGCGGATACGCCCGATGTGACCAGCGCCTCAAAGAAAGGCGCGCCCAGTCCAGTTTGTGGCGCCAGGGCCGTGCCCACTGCCGCAGCGATGACAACCAATACCAGGCTCTGGACAAAGGACGCGATTATTAGCATCTGGCGGGAGGGCTGTTTTTGACCGCGGCGTTGTTTTTGCGTTTTCGCTGCCTTTTGTATCAGTTTGATGCTGCTGGGAATAGCAACGATCAGGCCGGGGATACAGATGAGGACGAGGATAAAGAAAAGCGCCCAATTGAACATGGTTTTTTCACCTTGAACGTTATTGTTTGAGCTTGAACTGTAAATCGCTTACGGGCCGTGATGCAAATCCAGGTCCTGCGTATAATCCTGACGATGCAGTGGTGTGATCTGTCTACATTGGATCATTTGACCTCCGTCTCTGTTTGACTGCACAATTATGTCGTCAAAAGGATTGGAGGTGTGCTTAATAGTCCCTGTACAAAACCAATGCCTATCCTTTTTCCATCTTTGCTCCCGCTGACGAAAAACCTCTATGACCACTAGCATAGGCCACCAGATTCTGCTAAGCACAAAGCTCCACCAGCCGCGCGTAACTGCCGACCTGGTCAGTCGTCCGCGCCTGAAACAAGCGCTGAATGATGGCCTGGATCGCTCACTAATCCTGGTAGCCGCACCGGCCGGTTTCGGCAAGAGTACACTGTTGAGCGCCTGGCTGGAGAAATGCCCTCTCCCCCACGCCTGGGTGTCTCTGGATGAGGCTGATAATGATCCCGGCGTCTTCCTGGCCTATTTTCTGGGTGCAATTCAGAATCTTTTTCCTGATGCACTTACCGAGACGCGAGCCTATCTGACCGGTATCAGCCTCCCCAACGTCTCCGTGATCGCCAGAAGCCTAATCAACGAACTGGACGGACTGGGACGCGACTTCATCGTGGTGCTGGACGATTATCATCTAATCCACGAACAGCCAATCCACGAGTTGCTGACTCTGCTATTACAACACCCGCCGCAGGGTATGCACCTGATTATCGCAACGCGGCAGGATCCACCGCTGCATCTGGGGCTGCTGCGAGCGCGTAATCAGGTCGTTGAAATTCGGGGGCAAGATTTGCGATTCTCAAGGGATGAGATCGCCATATTCATGGAACGAACGATCGGGGCGCCGCTCACCGAAGCTGCGCTGGACATGCTGATAGAAAGGACCGAGGGTTGGGCCGCCGGCCTGCGCCTCACCACGCTAACGCTCCGCTACGGTGATGATGTCGATAATGACCTCGCCAGGCTGGCCGAAAACCGTTATGTGATCGACTATCTGATACGTGAGGTCCTCTCGCATGTTCCACCCGACATGATGAGTTTTCTGCTACGAACCTCCATCCTTGATGAGATGTGTAGCTCGCTCTGTGAGGCGGTGATTGGTCCAGATGACCCCGAGTGTGATCCGCAGGAGAACCTGGTCTGGTTGGAACAAGCGAATATGTTCACTGTAGCCCTGGACTCGCACAACGAGTGGTTTCGCTACCACCATCTTTTCCGGGAGCTCCTGCGCGACCGCCTGGACCGTCATGTTAACCCCGAAGAGATCACAACGTTGCACGCAAGAGCCAGCGCCTGGTTCGCCCACCAGGGTCTGCTTGAGGAGGCGTTGCACCACGCCTTGCTTGGAAATGATACAAGCAGGGCAGTGCGTATGGTGGCAGAGCGGCGCCATGCCCTGATGGACTCCGAACTGTGGCAACTCCACGAACGCTGTCTCCGTATGTTCCCGACTGAGAGCGTCGCGGACCACCCGGATTTGCTGCTGATGGCAGCCTGGATGGCCCAATTGAGACAGTTCGATTCAGTGCATGCTATGGACACTGGTCGACCAGGCTGAGAGCCTCTTGTCGGAGATGACGGATCAGCCAGAACACGCTGTTCACTTGCAGGGCGAGATCGATACCCTGCGCGCTATTGCGGCCATGCGAATCAGCCAGTGATCCTGAAGGCATAATTGTGCTGGCCCGACGAGCCCTGGCAACCACGCCACGCTCGTGGTACTACGTGCGCTCGGTGGCCTGGATATATCTGGCCGTCGCCTACCAGATGACCGGCAGGCTCGATCTGGCTTATGCGGCGCTGGCCGAAGGCCAGCCGGAGGATGTGGCTGCAAATGGCGATGTCCACGCACGCGTGGCGGGCTCGCGTTGTTTCATCGAATGGATGGCGGGTGATCTGCAGGCAATGAAGCAGGGAGCTGCCTATCTCTTGACTGTGGGCGAGACGCACCAGCGCCGCGAATCACTGGCATGGGCGCACTATTTGCTCAGCTGCGTCTCCTATCATCGCAACGATCTGGCGACTGCTGAGGCTCATATCAGGGCGCTTGAGGCAATGCGCTACGTAGCCAGACCGATGAGCTATGTGCATAGCGCGTTCATGCAGGTGTTGATCTATCAGGCGAGAGGTCAGTCCGACCAGGCGCGCCAGAAGCTCGATCAGATTTTCGATTTCCTGAGAGAGACCCGCAACGAAGGATTGGTTCCATTGGCGCAGGCTTATCAGGCAGAGCTGGCAGTGATGCAAGGGGATCTTGAGAGCAGCCAGGCATTGGGCAACGACGATTGCACCTTCTATGCCTTTCACCTTAATGGCGTATTTCTATGCACCACAAATGACGCTGCCAAAGATCCTGCTGGCGCAAAATACGCCCACCAGCCGACGGCAAGCCGGCGAGGTGCTGTCGCGACTGCACGCTTTCGTCACTGGCGCCCACAACATCCGTTTCACCATCGAGGTGCTGGCCCTGCAAGCTCTGCTCCGTGATGCCGAGGGAGACGAACAGGCGGCGCTGGCGTTGTTGCAACAGGCTGTTATGCTGGCCGAACCCGGCGGTTTCATTCGCCTCTTCGTCGATTTGGGACCAGGGCTGGCGAGACTGCTCGTCCAATTGCGACAAAGGGGCGTCGCACCAGACTATACCGGCCTTATCCTGCAAGCATTCAGCGAGTCCCCACCCATCGCCACACATCCGGCCGCCGTTTCGCCCACGGCTCATGTGGAACTAATAGAACCCCTGACCGACCGTGAGTACGAAATCCTCGCGCTCCTGGCTGAGCGCCGGACCAACAAAGAGATCGCCTTGGCGCTGGTCATCTCTCCAAAGACCGTCAAACGACACGCCACCAACATCTACGGCAAACTCCAGGTCAGTGGACGGCGCGAGGCGGTTGCCAAGGCGACCAGCCTCGGCCTACTATAAGGCCCACACTTCGCCTTTAACTACGACCCTTGTACGACCTTTTGTCGCTATCATAGCCTTCGAATTTGCGCTATACTGTGGGGAGTGACGTCATGTACTTGACGCTGAATAGACCGTAATCCATCCAGGCAACCGGGTCTGGCTTACAAGCAACCCGCCATCACCGCCGGTCCGATGATGAGCAACCGAAAAACGGAGAATTACAAATGACAACAGAAAAAGTAAGTACCACAGTACCGTTGAATTGGAAAGAGGTATGGTTCACCAACTGCCCCATGGTTTCGGCCAATAATGTTGACCAGGAACTGGGTTGGTGCCGCGAGGAGTTCAAGAAGATGGGCGTCGAGTACGCCTACTTCCGCCACGCGCCCGAGAACAACTGGTACCCGCACTATGTCCACAACCTCGACAACCTCATCCGCTTCGGTGGCCTGTATCCGCCGATCGCCGTTCACGCCGACATCCGCCGCACCGTGCTGCTCGGGGCCACCTGGGTCTACGAGGGCGGGGTGATGCAGGTGCGCGCCCGCGATAAGATCTTCCGGGTGAAGGACCTCAAGGGCAAGAAGATCGGCCTCACTAGGAGCCTGAACACCATCAAGAACGACTGGTGGCGCATCCAGGAGCACATGGGCATCGAAAATATCCTGATGCTCAACGACATGACCATGGATGACGTTGAGATAGTCGAGTTCCCCTACCCGGATGACTGGTATGACAAGCCCGAGATGCTGCAGGTGAACATGAACAATCCCTCGGAACTGTGGATGCGCCGCGACCACAAGCACGATTATGCCTTCCGTCCGTTGGAGAAGGCACTGCTGAACGGAACCGTCGATGCCATCTACAACCAGATGGGACAATTAGGACAGCTCTCGGAAGCCACGGGCAAAATCAAGGCCATCTTCGACCTGTCCAAGCTCCCGGATTGGACGGTGCAGGTCGCCAACACCCCGGCCGTGATCACCTGCACCAAGGAGATGGCCGACGAGCACCCCGAACTGGTCATCGCTTACATGAAAGCCATGGTCAAGGTCGGGCGCTGGGCGAACGCGCACAAGCACGCCGCCGCTGTCATCCTGAACAAGCAGACCTTCTACCTGGATGCCGAGCACACCTATCAGGGCATCAAGAACGTCGATATGGTGCCAAGCCTGAGCGCTCAGAACCTAGAGTGCATCAAAATCGGCAAAGACTTCATGTTCAGCCATGACTACATCAAGAACGACTTCGATGTGGACGAGTGGGCGGCGCCCGAATTCCTGGAGCAGGCGTTCGAGGAAGTGCTCAAAGAAGAGTGGCAGAGAAAGAGTTGGAGCAAGTTGCCCGAGGGTGGTGGACTCGATGTGACAAGCATCCGTCTCGGGTAGTTCCCTTCGGATTCAAAGAGTTTGCGAACCCTCAGGTCACAAGGGCTGAGATAAGGTATGAACGGGGTGCCAGACAACGCATGAGTGTTGTCTGGCGCTTGTTGCAAAACCCGTGGAGGTCCCAAACACGAAATCAAGGAGATAAACATAATGCCCACGGTATCCACCCTGCACGGAAGCCACGAGATTCCCGATGCCAAGCTGACCGGCCTGGGGCTCTATGTGACGGCGGCAGAAGCCTATGAGATGTGGAAAGCCGACCCTGAGCGGGTCAAAATCCTAGATGTGCGCATGGTCGAAGAGTACGTCTTCCTCGGCCACGCGGAAATGGCGGTCAATATACCGGTGGCATTTCCCAAATACGAATGGCACGAAAACAAGCGCAAGTACGGCTTCGAGATGAACCCAGATTTCATTGACCATGTCGAAGAGGTGTTCAAACCCGACGACACCATCGCCGCCATGTGCCGTTCGGGCGGGCGCAGCGCTTTCGCCATCAACATGCTTGCCAAAGCGGGTTTTGTGAACCTGTACAACATCATCGATGGCTACGAAGGCGATACAGTCAACGATCCTGAAAGCGTCTATCACGGCAAGCGCATGCGGAACGGCTGGAAGAACTCCGCTCCCTGGAGCTATGATCTCGATCCGGCGAAGGTATGGATTCCCACCGGCGAAGAGCTGGAAACGCTCCGCAGCACCCTGGATATTTGATTCTCGATCCGGAACAATTGACGAATTTGTGCCAAGTTTGCTCTAGGCTCGCGTGTGCCGGAGTTCAAGGAGAATGAATGATGACCGCCAATGAGTTATTCACTTTTATTGCCCAGGTGTCGGGGTTTCTCGGCATCGTCGGCAGCATGCTGGCAATGGGCTTGGGTCTGACCCTTTCCCAGATCATCCAACCGTTGAAGAATGTACGCCTGGTGGTGCTGGCATTGCTGGCAAACTTTGTACTGGTGCCTCTTCTCGCCTTAGGAATCACGCTGATCATCCCGCTCGAAGATTCGCTCAAGGTGGGATTGCTGATCATGGCTGCTTCTGCGGGCGCGCCCTTCCTGGTACTGGAGGCGCAAGCCGCCAAGGCTAACCTGGCCCTTGCCGTCGGTCTGATGACCCTCCTGATGGTCGTGAGCATTTTTTACCTGCCCCTGGTGCTGCCGCTGCTCCTGTCGGGCATTGAGGTGGATGCGTGGTCGATTGCCAAGTCGCTGATCGTGTTGATGCTCATCCCGCTGATTCTGGGACTGCTGGTCAAGTCAGCTTCGTCAGACACGGCCAAACACTGGCAGCCGGTAATGAACAAGATCGGTGGCCTGGGAATCCTGATTCTGTTGGTGGTTGGACTGGGACTGAATGCCTCTAACGTCATCAGCCTGATCGGAACCCGCGGCTTCCTGGCGTTGATGCTCTTCATCGTCGGTAGTCTGTTTATCGGCTTTGTAATTGGCGGGCGTGATCCAGGTGTTCGCAATGTAACGGGACTGGGCACGGCGCAGCGCAATGTGTCTGCTGCCCTGGTCGTTACGCTGGGAAACTTCGCCGACACGAATGCGCTCCCATTTGTACTGGTAGCGTCCATCGTCTTACCACTGATCTTGATATCAACAGCAAAATGGATGGGCAAAAACGTGCCTGCGGCACCCGCAGCAGATGCACCATCTGCGTGACAGTTCTTGAAAGCTTAAGATTGACATACGCTGGTAATTGTTTGGAGTGCATTAACGATTAAACACAAAGAACAGTCTGACTTCCTGAAACGCCACCTGCCGATCCTGGGATGGTTGCCCAACTATCAGCGCGCCTGGTTGCGCCCTGATCTTATTGCGGCCATCACTGTCACTGCGCTGCTGGTCCCGGAAGGCATGGCCTATGCCGAGTTGGCCGGCATGCCGCCGGAGACGATCTTCTATGTCGCCCCGGCGGCCCTGCTGCTCTATGCGATCTTCGGCACATCTCGCCAATTGGTGGTCGTGGTGTCATCGGTGCAGGCGGTTATGTCCTATTCGATCATATCCGCGCTGGCGCCGCCTGGAACCTCTGAGTTTATCGTACTCACCAGCGCCCTGGCGATCACAGTAGGGTTTGTCGCCATTCTCGCTGGCCTGCTGCGCCTGGGGCGTATCGCCCAGTTCTTCTCGACGTCGGTGCTCATGGGCTTCATCTCGGGCCTGGCCGTGGTGGTCGCAGTCAGGGAACTGCCCAAGCTGTTCGGCATTGAATCTGGCGGTGGCAACGTGTGGGAGCGCCTTTATGACCTGATCATCCACCTGCCGGAGGCGCACTGGCTGACGCTGTTCGTCGGCCTCAGTTCCATCGTCATCATGGTGTTGCTGGAGCATTACTTCCATCGCATCCCGGCCGCATTGGTGGCGATGGTCTACGGCATCGTCGTCTCCTCGGTCTTTGGTCTGAGCGCGCTCCACGTGCACGTTGTGGGCGAAATCCCGGTAGGACTGGTGTCGCCTAAGTTGCCGCAGATCTCGCTCGACCAGTGGCTTTCCTTGATCCCCGGCGCCCTGGCCCTATCGCTGGTCGTTTTCGCCGAGGCCATCGGCCCGGCGCGCAGTTTCGCCACCAAGTATCGTTACAGCATCAACCCGGACCAGGAACTGATCGGCCTGGGCGCAGCCAATGCGGGAGCTGGCCTGTTCCAGGGCTTTCCCGTCGGCCCCAGCCTGTCCAAAACGGCGCACAACGAGGAGGCCGGGGCCAGGAGTCAGATGTCGGGCATCGTGGCGGCCGGGTTGACGATTCTGGTGGCGCTTTTCCTGACGCCGCTCTTTCGGAACTTGCCCGAGGCCACTCTGGCCGCAATCGTTGTGGTGGCGGTTTATGGCATGTTCAAATGGCGCGAGATGCTTCGTCTGTACAAGCTGCGTAGCGTGGACTTCGTATTGGCATTGGTCACCTTTCTGGCCGTACTGACCTTCGCAGAAGTGCTGTGGGCGCTGCTGCTGGCGGTGGCGCTGTCGCTGCTGTCGCTGGTCTGGCGCACGAGCCAGGGCCGGATGAGCGAGTTGGGCCTGGTGCAAGGGGCGCTCAGATTTGCGGAGGTTGGCGGGGGGGCGGTCACGACCGGGGCAGAGGTGACGCCAATCAGCGGGATGCTGATCTTTGCGCCGGAGGAGAGCCTCTTTTTCGCCAACGCCGACACGGTGCGCAACCGGATCAGCAACCGGCTGGCCGACGTGGCATCCGACACATCGGGCGTTGAAGCGGTCAGAACCGTACTTCTGGATCTGGAACTGACCAACGAGATCGACGTGCCCAGTGCGGACATGTTGGGAGCGTTATACGACGATCTGGCGGCGGCGGGCGTACAATTGCTTATTGGCGCGTGTGCGTCCGGCAGTACGTGATATGCTGGATCGCAGCGGGGTAACCGCCAAGATAGGCGCAGATCATATCTACGAACTCGTGCTGGAAGGTGCGCTCTTCCACCTCAGCACCGAAGGGACCCACACAGAGATTTTTCTTGGACTATCGGATGATGCACTTAAGCGCCTGGAACAGATTGTTGACGAAATGCTAAAACAAGCCGAGGGCACCCGCCAAGCGCAACTCGAAACGCTCGCCCTCCTGTTGCACCGGGCGATCAATCAAAAGGAACTTTATCATGAAAAACAGTGAACAAATCAGACTTGAAGAGGATCGTTCGCACAAGGCTCCCTGGAAAAAATGGGGGCCCTACCTGAGCGAACGTCAGTGGGGCACGGTCCGTGAGGACTACAGCGAGAACGGCGACGCCTGGAACTACTTCACCCATGACCAGGCCCGTTCACGCGCCTACCGCTGGGGGGAGGATGGGCTGGCCGGTATCTCCGACGACCTGCAGCGAGTCTGCTTCGCGCTGGCGCTGTGGAACGGCAACGATCCGATCCTCAAGGAGCGGCTCTTTGGCTTGACCAACAGCGAGGGCAATCACGGCGAGGATGTCAAGGAATACTACTTCTATCTTGATTCGACGCCGACCCACTCGTACATGAAGTATCTCTACAAATACCCGCAGGCGGCCTATCCGTATGAAGACCTGATTGTTACGAACCGTGAACGCGGTCCGCGACTACCCCGAATATGAATTGCTCGACACCGGCGTCTTTGACGAGGATCGCTATTTCGATGTCTTCGTCGAATACGCCAAGGCGTCGCCCGAGGACATGCTGATCCAGATCACCGTGCACAATCGCGGCCCGCAAGAGGCGACGCTGCAACTCCTCCCCACCCTCTGGTTCCGCAACGATTGGGCGTGGGGGGACGAGGTCGTTCGCCCGACCCTGACGCCAGGTGGCCCAGGACCAAAGCGGCGGGATCGTCGCGCTCTCGCAGCGAGATCTTGGCGAGCGCTTCTTCTACGCGCAGGGCGCTTCGGATCTGCTCTTCACGGAGAATGAGAGCAATGCCCAGCGGCTCTGGGGCGCGCCCAATCCATCCCAGTACGTGAAAGACGGCATCGGCAACTACATCGTCCACGGCCAAGCCGACGCGGTCAATCCGGAGAAGACGGGGACAAAGGTCGCCGCCCACTACCCGCTCACCCTGGGACCCGGCGAGTCGCGCACGATCCGCCTGCGCCTCAGCGATCAGCCGCTGGCGGATGCGCCAACAGCGATCGACACCCTTTGCGGGAAGGCGTTCGAATCCATCGTCAAGGCACGGCTCCAGGAAGCCGACGAGTTCTACGCGACCGTCATTCCGGCTTCGTATGACGCCGACGAGAGCAGCGTCATGCGCCAGGCGCTGGCCGGGATGCTCTGGTCCAAACAGCTCTTCTTCTACGACGTCGGTCGCTGGCTCAAGGAGCATGGCATTCAGCCGCTCAAGGCGAACCAACCTGCCAGCCGCAACGACCATTGGGGACACATGGTCAACGCCGACGTGATCTCGATGCCGGACAAATGGGAATATCCCTGGTATGCCGCCTGGGATCTGGCCTTCCATGTGACGGCGCTGACGCTGGTCGATGCGGACTTCGGCAAGGCGCAGTTGGAACTCTTTCTCAAGTCGCGCTACATCCACCCCAGCGGCCAGATTCCGGCCTACGAGTGGAACTTCGGCGACGTCAATCCGCCCGTCCATGCCTGGTCGACCATCTACACCTACTTGAGTGAGAAAGCGCGGCGTGGCGAGGGCGATCTTGCCTGGCTCGAACGCTCGTTTCACAAACTGCTGATCAACTTCACCTGGTGGGTGAACCGCAAAGATCGCGCCGGCAACAACGCCTTCGAAGGCGGCTTCCTGGGGCTGGACAACATCGGCGTCTTCGATCGCTCCTCGCCGCTGCCGACCGGCGGCTACCTGGAACAGGCCGACGGCACCGCCTGGATGGTGCTCTTCTGTCAGAACATGGCCGAGATCAGCGCGGAGCTGGCGCTGGCCAATCCGGCCTATATCGACATGACGACCAAATTCGTCGGCCACTTCCTGATGATCTCGGCGGGCATGATCCGGCCGGGTGAGGAAGCCGGGATGTGGGATGAGGAGGATGGCTTCTTCTACGATGTGCTGCGCTTGCCGGACGGGCGCAGCGAACGCCTGAAGGTGCGCTCCATGGTCGGGCTGCTGCCGTTCTGCGCGGTGACTGTCTTCGAGCAGGGGTTGGCAAAGAAGTACCCAGAGTTCGGCCAGACCGTGCGCAATTATCTCAAAACGCGCCCGGAACTGACGGCTTTCATCCATGACCCGCTGCAGCCCGGCCACAAGGATCGTCTCCTGGGATCGACCTTGAATGAAACCAATCTGCGCCGGGTGCTGACGGTCATGCTCGACGAGCAGGAATTCCTCAGCCCCTACGGCATCCGCGCCATCTCGCGCATTCACGAGGAACACCCCTACGTCTATCGGGTCGGCGATCAGGAGTATCAGGTAGTCGTATCTCCCCGGCGACTCGAATGACGGCATGTTCGGCGGCAACTCGAACTGGCGCGGCCCGATCTGGATGCCGGTCAACATGCTGATTGTCCGTGCGCTGCTCCAGTACTATCTCTACTACGGCGATGCATTCACCATCGAGTGCCCGACCGGTTCCGGCAACCAGATGAATCTCTACCAGGTGGCGGATGAGATCGGGCGGCGGCTCTCCAGCATCTTCCTCCAGGACGAGGACGGCAAGCGGCCGTCCACGGGACTTCGCAGAAATTCCAGGAAGATCCCCATTGGCGCGACTATCCCCTTGTTCTACGAGTACTTCCACGGCGACACGGGCGCGGGCGTCGGCGCCAGCCACCAGACCGGGATGGACCGGCGCGGTCGCACGGATCATGCAGACCTTTGCCGCTTCTGATGCGCAAACGCTGCTCGAACAGAGCAAGGGCGAATCGACCGTCGGCAAGGCTCAAGCGGCGGAAAAGCGATGACCCAGACCCACTATCCGTCGCTCTATCGAGATCAACACGCGTGTCTGGCTGACCTGCGCTGTCAGAGACGCTGGGCCGGCCCGCACAGCTTGATGACATCCCGGACGCGGAACTGGACCGACTGGCCGCCCTGGGCTTCGACTGGGTCTGGTTTCTGAGCGTGTGGCAGACCGGCCCGGCGCGCAGGCGATCTCGCGTGCCAACCCCGGCTGGCGTCACGAGTTCGAGGAGACGCTGCCGGACCTCAAGGACGAAGACATCGCCGGCTCCGGGTTCGCCATCCAAAACTACACCGTGCATCGCGACCTGGGCGGCGACGCCGCGCTGGCCCGCCTGCGGCAGCGGCTGCAAGAACGCGGCCTGAAGTTGATGCTCGACTTTGTCCCCAACCACATGGCCCCGGATCATCCCTGGGTCGAGGAGCATCCAGACTATTTTGTGGCGGGCACGGAGGAACTGCTGGCGCAGGAGCCGCAAAACTATGTCCGGGTCGTACGAGAAGACGGCGACCTGATCTTGGCCTACGGCCGGGATCCCATACTTCGACGGCTGGCCGGATACGTTGCAGATCGATTACAGCAATCCCGCCGCGCACGAAGCGATGATCCGGGAACTCGAGCGGATCGCAAGCCAGTGCGACGGCGTGCGCTGCGACATGGCGATGCTGCTGCTGCCCGAGGTCTTCGAGCGCACGTGGGGCAGGAAGCCGGAACCCTTCTGGCCAGCAGCCATCCCGCGTGCGCGAGCAAAACCCGGACTTCTGTCTGATGGCCGAGGTCTACTGGGACCTGGAATGGACGCTCCAGCAGCAGGGCTTCGACTACACCTATGACAAGCGTCTCTATGATCGGCTGCGCGAGGGGAACGCGCGACCGGTGCGCGAACATCTCCACGCCGCGCTCGACTATCAGGCGAAGTCGGCGCGTTTCCTGGAGAACCACGACGAACCGCGTGCCGCGGCCACCTTTGCGCCCGACGTGCACCGGGCCGCCGCGGTGATCACCTATTCGATCCCCGGCCTGCGTTTCTTCCATCAGGGGCAGTTCGAAGGTCGCAAGATACGCATTTCGCCCCACCTCGTGCGCGCGCCGTTTGAGCCTGTGGATGTGGAGATCGAGGATTTCTACGAAACTCTGCTCGCCGTGCTCCAGGATCCGACCGTGCAGAACGGAGAATGGCAGTCGCTTGATTGCCAGCCGGCTTGGGACGGGAACGGCTCCTGGGACGCATTCGTCGCCCATGCCTGGCGAGGCTCCAATGGCGAACGGCTGCTGATCACGGTGAATTATGCGCCCCATGCCAGCCAGTGTTATATTACCCTGCCTTTTTCTGAAATCGAGAACTGTTCGGTCCGGCTCACGGATTCGCTCAGTTCCGCCTGCTACACGCGCGAAGGCGATGACTTGCTTGCGCGTGGACTCTATCTCGATATGGGCCCCTGGTCGTATCATATCTTTGTACTTGGAGATACCAAAATGAAAGCGATTACAGTAGAACCGAAAACAACCGGGTCCGCCCGCTACGATGAGCTTCCCGGAGCCTGATCTGAGTGAAGGATCCGTCCTGGTCGAAGCCGTGGCTGTCGGTGTCTGCGGGACAGATGTCGAGATTGTCGAGGGCAAGTACGGCTGGGCGCCGCCTGGCGCGCAGCGTCTGGTGCTCGGCCATGAATCCCTCGGACGCGTCCTGGATCCAGGGCCACGCAGCTCTCTCAAAGAAGGGCGACCTGGTGGTCGGCATCGTCCGCCGTCCCTGTGCGATTCCCTGTCCCAACTGTGCCGTGGGCGAGTGGGACATGTGCAGCAGCGGCCAGTACACCGAGCGCGGGATCAAGGAGATCCACGGCTTCATGTCGGATCAGTGGCGCAGCGAGCCGGACTACCTCATCAAGGTCGATCCGTCTCTGGGCATCCTCGGCGTGCTGCTTGAGCCGATGACGGTGATCACGAAAGCGCTGGAACAGGTCTACCTGGCGGGCCAACGCGCCTACTGGGAACCCAGAACCGTGTTGGTGACAGGCGCCGGGCCGATCGGTCTCTTGGCGGCGCTGCGCTTGAGCGTGCGCGACCTTGATGTCCATGTACTCGATCGTGCGGAGACCGGACCGAAGGCCGACCTCGTGCGCGACCTCGGTGCGACCTATCACTCGGGCCGCGTGGTGGATCTGGATTTCGAGCCGGACATCATCGTCGAGTGTACGGGCGTGGGCGCGGTGATTGCGGACTCGCTCCAGCAGATCGGCGCGGGCGGGATCATCTGTCTCACCGGCATCGGCGCCGGCGGTCTCGGCCGAGCGCTCCACCGCGGAGGATCGCGGCCAGCGCGGTGCTGAAGAACAATGTAATTGTCGGCAGCGTGAACGCCAACAAGCGGCACTGGTACAAGGCGGGCCAAAATCTGGCACGCTCAGACCGGGAATGGCTGAGTCGCCTGATCACACGCCGCGAGAAGCCGGAGAATTTCAAACAGGCGCTTGAGCGACAACCCGATGACGTCAAAGTTATCATTCAGTTTAGTGAGGTCTAATGCAGGATTCCAAAGGATGGTTCGATATCTCCGTGCCGATTTACTCGGGCATGGCGCACTGGCCGGATAATCCAGCCGTGCGCATCGAGCGGATGCAGGATATGGCGCGTGGCGATGCCGCCAACGTGTCCAAAATCGAAATGGGCGCGCACACGGGCACGCACATGGATGCGCCGCGACATTTCCTGGCGGATGGCGGGGGGATCGATGAAATGCCCCTCGACGCCACGATGGGCCCGGCGCGCGTGATTCGCATCGAGCACCCCCACGCTATTCTTCCCGCCGAGCTTGAGGCGCACAACCTGCAAGCTGGGGAGCGCGTGCTGTTTCGCACCCAGAACTCCGAGCGCTGTTGGAACACCGACCAGTTTGTCGAGGATTTTGTCTATGTCAGTGCGGCGGCCGCACAATACCTCGTTGACCGGCAGGTGCGCACAGTCGGCGTTGATTACCTGTCGGTGGGCGGGTATGTGTACGATGGCGTGGAAACGCACCAGATTCTCCTCGGCGCGGGGCTTTGGGTGATCGAAGGACTCAACCTGGCTGCCGTGGAACCTGGAGCATATGAGTTGGTTTGCCTGCCATTACGAATCGTCGGCGCGGATGGCGCACCGGCGCGGGCCGTTCTGCGCAAGCCTTGAGCGGTAAAAGAAGTTGTTCAGAAATACCAAGAAACTAGCTGTTCAGGCATCACCGACAACGTGGTCGTGCGCGCGGTGATGCGCCTAAATCCCAATTCCCAAGGAGATAATTAACAATGAAAATCATCATCGTTGGCGGTGTAGCCGGCGGCGCATCCTGTGCGGCCCGTCTGCGCCGGTTGGACGAAAAAGCTGAAATCCTCATGGTCGAGCGCGGCCCCTATGTTTCGTATGCGAACTGCGGGCTGCCCTACCATGTCGGCGGCACGATTGAACAAGAGTCGAGCCTGCTGGTGGCGACGGAAAATACCTTCCGCGAACAGTTTGCCATCGACGTGCGCACGCGCTGCGAGGTGGTCGGCATTTCGGCTGCGGACAAGACCGTGGAACTGAAGAACCACGTGACCGGCGAAGTGACGACCGAGTCGTACGACAAACTCGTGCTGTCGCCCGGCGCGCGCCGATCCGCCCGCCGCTGCCCGGCATCGATCTGCCAGGCATCTTCTCGGTGCGAACCGTGCCCGACGCCAGAGCCATCCGCGAGTGGCTGGACCGGGATATGACGGGTCGATCCGGCATGAACTCCTACACCGGCTACCAGACCGTGGTGCCTGCACAAGCGGGCCGTGGTGGTCGGCGGCGGCTTCATCGGCCTGGAGATGGTGGAAAACCTGACCCACCGCGGCCTGGAAGTGACGCTGGTCGAGCGACTCAACCAGGTCATGCCCCCGCTCGATCCGGAAATGGCGCGACTTGTCGAACGCTACATGGTGCGGCATGGGGTCCAACTCGAACTCAACGACGGCGTGGCCGGCTTCGAGCAGACCGCCGATGGCGCGCTGGAAGTCCTCACGGCTTCGGGCAAGCGTTTGCCAGCGGACATCGTGATCCTGGCGATTGGCGTGCGTCCGGAGACGGCGCTGGCCAAGATGGCCGGTATCGAGATCGGCCAGCGCGGCGGCATTCGCGTCGATGAGCAGATGCGCACCAGCGATCCCGACATCTTCGCAGTCGGCGATGCGGTCGAGGTCAGGGATTTTGTCACCGGCCAATGGTCGCTCGTGGCGCTGGCAGGGCCGGCAAACCGCCAGGGTCGCATCGCTGCCGAAGTGATTGTCGGACGCAACTCGCGTTTCCGTGGCACTCAGGGCACCTCGATCTGTCAGATTTTCGAGGGCGTGATCGCCTCGACCGGCGCCAGCGAGAAAACCCTGACAGGACTGGGCGACACGGATTTCGAGAAGATCTACCTCTACCCGAATTCGCACGCCGGCTACTATCCGGGCGCCAAATACATCGCCATGAAGGTCCTCTTCCGCAAGTCCGACGGACGCCTGCTCGGCGCGCAGATGCTCGCCGAGGACGGAGTGCCCAAACGGATCGATTCCTTCGCCATGGCGATCCAGGCGGGGTTCACCATCTACGACCTGGAAGAGTCTGAACTCTGTTACGCGCCGCCTTTCGGCAGCGCCAAGGATCCGGTCAACTTCGCCGGCATGGTCGCGGGCGATGTGCTGCGCGACGACATGCCGCTGATCCACTGGCCCGCTGTGGACGACGGCTTCATCCTCGATGTGCGCCATCCGGAAGAACTCAAGGTGGAGCATGTGCCAGGCGCGGTCAACATCCCGCTGGATGAACTGCGTGCACGCCTGGATGAACTCCCCCGCGACCGTGAGATCCTCGTCGTTTGTCGCTCTGGTCAGCGCGCATACTACGCAACGCGCATCCTCCTGCAGAACGGGTTCAACGCTCGCAATGTGGCAGGCGGCATGTTGTCACGCTCTCATCTTGCAGATTAAGTGACTTTCCTGAATTGACCTCTGGGTGGTGGTTAAGCACAATGGTTCTGGCCACCTCCCGGAGATTGATATCAGGTTCAGAAGAACTTATAATGATTGAGCCATAAGCTGGACTGGCGCTCACATTTCGGCGGTTCATTCTGCCGGTTGGCTCTTTACAAATTCGTTGCGTACAAGGAAATCAAGGATGTTAGGTGATTGCCGTTACCCTGGTTGACAACGCCTTGCTGTCTGCGTTGCTGGCGCTGCTTCAGGACCCTGCGTGCTGGTACGCAAGCTCAATTTACTCTGGAGATGAAGTATGAATGATCGATCAGGGCGTCTGGTGATTTATCTGGTTGGCGCCGCCAGTATTTTCGTGATTTTGTTTGGAATCCGTGGATCGGCCTACATTATCAATCCAATCTTGTTGGCTGCGGTCATTACAATCACGGTGCTGCCCCTGCCCAGCCGCCTGACGGCGCGCGGTATGCCCGGTTGGCTGGCGCTGGTGTTGAGCATTTTGATGGTCGTCCTGCTCTTGGGGCTGGTTATCGCCACGGTCTTTTTCTCAGTCACCAAATTGACCACTGAACTGCCGACTTACATGGCGAGCGCTTCGCAGTACGCCGGCGCGCAATTTTCCTCGAATCCAGATTCTGAGATAAGCTCACAAATAGAGGAGGCGACAACCAGTTTGGGTCCTATGGCGCAGAGCTTGCTGGCGAGCGTCCTTAACCTGTTGGTTCAATTCGCGCTGGCTCTGGCGATTTTCTTTTTTATGATCAGCGCCGCCCTGGCATTGCCTACTCCCTCCCGTCTGGGATTGGATCCGAATTCGCCAGGCATCGGGCGAGTGACAACGCTCACCGAAGATGTACGCAAGTATATGACTGTCCTGACCGGGATTAATTTTTTGGTGGCTCTGGGCGACACCCTTTTTCTCCTGATTCTGGGCGTGGATTACGCCGTGCTTTGGGGGCTGCTGGCCTGGTTCATGGGCTACATTCCTTCGATTGGTTTCATCATTGCCTTGATCCCGCCGGTGCTGATGGCTTACGCACAGTATGGCCTGAATACGGCGCTGGTTGTCCTGATCGGCTACATTCTGATCAACGGCGGCGTGCAGAACTTCATCCAACCAAAGCTCATGGGTGATAAATTGAAGATCTCACCGGTGGTTGTATTTGTTGGATTATTTGTGTGGGGGTACTTGCTGGGCGGGATCGGCGCTATTCTGGCGGTGCCGATGACCCTGCTGGTGCTGATCATCATGGAGAACTTCGAAGGTACGCGCACCCTGGCGGCGCTGATGCGCTACACCGGCGAAGCAAAGGAAGAAGACAAACAGAAAGTGGCGGAACAAGCCAAAGGTTTGTGGGAAAAAACCAAGGGCGCTTTTACTCCAAAAGAGGGAGCCGACAGCAAGGTTGAGAAAGGTGATAGTGAATGAACGCCCCCCGACCCATCAAACACACGAAGGGTGGTTCTGAAACCCGCCTCAACGCTACAACCACCCTGATTACAGGAATAAAGCCATGATTGAAAATCAAGCATCTGTTACTCGCAGGGCGCTCACCACACCACGCGCCGCGGCAATCGCCGGCGTCCTCTTCGCCCTGCTCTACGGCACAAGCCTGGTGCTCATCCGTCTCTCGATCCCCGCTGACGCTTCGGCTGATGGCGGCGTCTGGCTGAAGACCAATGCCAAGACGATATCGCTGGCGCTGAACCTGGTGCCTTACGCTGGGATTGCTTTTCTGTGGTTCATCGGCGTGATTCGCGACCGCCTTGGCGATCTGGAAGACCGCTTTTTCGCGACCGTATTTCTGGGCAGTGGCTTGATGTTTCTGGCCTTAACGTTCGTCGGTGCTGCCTTAGCCGGTGGATTGTTGAGCAGCTACGCTGTCGCATCGAGCGCGATGGTGGAAAGTGGCGTTTTCACCTATGGCCGCGAGGTGATGTTTCACGTCATCAACGTCTACGCCATCCGCATGGCCGGCGTGTTCATGATCTCCCTGGGCACGATCTGGCTGCGTACCGGCTTGATGCCTCGTGGCTGGGCTATCTTGACCTATGCGCTGGCGCTGGTGTTGCTGGTGAGCGTCGGGCATTCCCTGTGGGTGACCTTGATCTTCCCGGCATGGGTGCTGGCTGTCAGTATTTATTTCCTGATCCGAATCCGACACGAGCAGCCCCAGGATGCAGTGGACGCAAAAGACGCTGTGTAACGTGTATTTTAGTGATGCATGTAAAGGGGGAAACATTGATGCATGTTGTGATGTACCGATATTCATGGAATTAATCGAATTTTGGGGCTCAACAGGAATTCAGGTGGTCAAGGCGACATGAATCTCGCGGTACGGCCCGTATCACGACATTGATGTCGTACAATTTCGACAACCACATGAAATCCGAAAGAACCAATTTTGGTAAACGCGCATCGAAAAAAACTTGCGTCTCAGAATGCATATACGACCCTTCTACGACCTTTTGGGGCTATCATTACTCTCAAATTCACAATATACTGTGGATACTAACAAAAACAATCAATGGTTCTCCAGGGATACAGAAATGAGCCCAAGCAGCAAACTTTATCTTTTTGATATGCCCGGCAGTTATCTCATACGTGTCCAAGGCGAGCTGAGCACAAATTGGTCCGGCCGACTTAGCGACATGGTAATCAACAAAACGCAAACAGCGGACCAGGAATCGGTCATGACCTTGACCGGCGAAGTGAAAGATCAAGCAGCACTGCTGGGGGTGCTAAACACGCTATATGATTTAGGATGCCCTCTGCTCAATGTCGAGCGACTTGACGCCTTGCCCACTGCTGAAATCACGAATCCGACTCAGCAAAATACTGGAGCCCTCCGCTAAAACCACAAGAATGATGCTTATCATTGTGCGCAACACGATCTGGTTGAGGCGCGAAAACCCAAAGGCTCTCAACCGACTTTCAACCCACTCTCACAAATATAAATGGAGGCTAATATCTTATGCCACGCGGAAGAGATAATCGACAGGACAGGCGTGAAGACCGCCACGACGGACCAGCGGCTGCCGCACCAGCAGGCGGAGGCCCAACCCACTACCAGATGCGCCAGAAGATGTTGTCCATCGGCAACGACTTCTGGGTCGAGGACGACCACGGCAACAAGGCCTACAAGGTCGACGGCAAGGCGCTGCGCGTCCGCAGCACCCTCATCCTTGAAGACAGCCACGGCAATACAGTGGCCCAGATCCAGGAGCGCAAGTTACACGTCAAAGACAGCATGGAGATCGAGGACGCCAACGGCAACCAGATCGGTATGGTCAAAAAAGCGATGGTCACGCCTGTGCGCGAACGGTATACCGTGAAGATCAAGAATGGTCCCGACCTGGACGTGCAGGGCAATATCGTGGACCACGAGTACAGCATCGGCGAGGGCCGCGACAAAGTGGCTGAGGTGTCGAAGAAATGGTTTCGCGTGCGCGACTCCTACGGCATCCAGGTCGATGGCGGCCAGGACCCTGCTGTGATCATCGCCATCGCCATCGCCATCGATGAGATGTCGCACTAAGTTCGATGAGCGACTGAATTCAGAAGACCCAGTCTCCAGCGGATGTCGAACCGGCTATCGGTTGGAGACTGTCATTCATTATCGTTGTTCCACCCACCTACACTCTGGAGGATATTGAAATGCCTTGTTTGTTCGCACTGATGGCAGGTTTTGTTCCGCGGCTAGCGGATATTTTTCTCTGGTTGGCTCGTCCCGTCATGTTCAACGCCGCCTTCGGCGGCAGTTGGTTCTGGCCAGTCCTTGGTATCATCTTTCTACCCTTCACCACACTGATGTATGTCCTCCTCTGGTCACCGGGAGTCGGGCTGACTGGTTGGGACTGGATGTGGCTGATTCTGGCAGTGATGCTTGACCTGATGCACTACGGCAGCACCGCCTACAGCAACCGCAGCCAGATTCCTGGCGTCTCATCCGACGCGGCGGCCAGCTAAGTAAGTCAACCAATCGTAGTAGTGACTCATCCCTGTTGCTGGGTTAACTCAGATTATGGGATCGCAACCACATCATCCCCTAGTTCAACCTGCCGCTCGGGTTGGACTAGTATCAATCCGTCCAGTGTTTGTCGGTTTGTTTCTTAACATTCCAGTGGGAGCAAACCGGCAAACCTCGAAGTGTCGCAGTTGTCCGTTTTCAAGAACTTAACTGTGGCACACCTAAACCCAATGTACAGTGAGGTAATCGTATGACATACGGACCTATCGATTTTATCGCCCTGGAGTTCCAGGGAAACAGGTTCAGAGGTGAAACCCTCCTTGAATTGATTGATCTTGTCGAAAAAGAGATCATTCGTATCATCGACCTGGTGGTCGTTTTGAAAGACAAAGACGGTGCGGTCGAAGTGCTGGAGTTGCAGCAACTTGACGCCAGTGTCCTCGCCCTTCTGGATCCTCTGGGCGCCGAGGATACCGGCATCCTCACCGTGGCGGACATCGAGGATTTGGCGAGCCAACTCGACAATGAAACCGCCGCAGGTTTGATGTTGATCGAAAACCTCTGGGCCGTCAGAACGATAGAGGCTCTGGAGCGAGCGAATGCGCGCCTGGTGATGTTCGAGCGTATCCCGCATCAGGTGGTTGTACAAGCACTGGAAGACCTCGCCGGTATGCCCGAGTAGTTTATCCTCTTTTTACTGGTCAAGGCTTCCATTTGGCGAAGCCTGCGCCGGTATCACTTCACAAAACAAGGAGTATCCCATGCCCCCCGCAAGAAGACGAGCACGCAGAAGGCAAGTTGTAGGCGTTGCCGCTACCACTGCTGTTGTCGCCGGAACAGCCGGTGCTGTCCATCACCACCAGGATAAGAGGTACGCCAACCAGGCTGCTGCCGATCAAGCGCAGTATGATGATCAGTATGAGGACGAGGCGCCGCCACCGCCGCAAGTCGTGTATGCAGCTCCTCCTCCGGCCCCCGCCCCTGCGCCCACCCCTGAGTCTGACATGATGGCGCAACTGACGCAGCTTTCACAGATGCACAATGCTGGCGTCCTCAGTGACGATGAATTCACTGCCGCCAAGGCGAAATTGCTAGGCACTTAGGTATTGCCTGGAAGGTGGTCGATTTCTGTTCTGTGTGATTTTATTATCACCGGAAGGGAAATCGACCACCGAAAAACGAAAAATACTGATCACATGTGCCATATCGCATGTTCGTAAGGTAGAGCGCATGGCCATATTTGGCATCATACTCAGCTTATGGACTAAAAGAAACAGGAGTGAATGACGATGGCTGCCGCAACACCCGAACCATCCAAAAAGAAATTCACCTTCCCGAGATATCTGCTATCTGATGCTGCCACCTGGTTCGGAGGATGATGATTACAACCGAGGTGACCGATCCCGGCACTATCATCAGGTGAATAACGCAGAAGCTGTTGTCCAGCGCCTAAAGGGCCGATCAACGGCATGTACGGCATCGAGGATGACACCGGCAATGTCGATGTTTGGAATTACGGCGAACTGTTTGGCGCTATCGATGTCGCCATGTTTGTGCTGATCATTGGCGGCTTCCTGGGCGTGACGATGAAAACCGGCGCATCAACGCCGGGATCGCCTGGGTGATCGCAGACTAAGGGCAAAGAGAAATGGATGTTTCCCATCCTGATGACGATTTTTGCCATCGGCGGCACGAGCTATGGCATGGCCGAAGAGACATTGGCCTTCTACGCCCTGATCATCACTGTAATGCTCGCGGCCGGGTATGACGGACTAGCCGCGCCGCCTTGATTTTGCTGGGCGCTGGTATCGGTGTGCATCGGCTCACCGTCAATCCCTTTGCCACCGGCATTGCCTCCGGTTTCGCGCGGGACAATCGATCAGCGAAGGGACTGATAGGACGGCTGGTGCTGCTGGTAATCGGAACGATCCTCGGCATCTTGTTCGTGATGCGCTACGCGAGCGAGTGAAGACAGACCCATCCAAGTCGTTGATTTTCGATCAGAAAGCAGAGAATGAAAAGCAGTTCATGTCCGGCGGCGGCGATGGCGTCGGATTTCGGCGAATTCACTCAGTCGTCATAAGGTCATCCTGGTGTTGTTCGTGCTGGCTTTCGTGGTCATGGTCTACGGTGTAATCCCGTGGGAAGATCTGGGCCTGCCCATCCCCACCTGGTGGTGGTGGTTCCCGGAAATGACAGCAATGTTCCTGTTCTTCGGTATTGTCATCGGCATCATCGGCCGCTTGCCAGAGAAGTTCTGGTCGACACCTTTGTGACGGGCAAGACACGGACTTTCAGCCTCTCGAGCGCTTCAACGCATTCTCCGATGGCGTGTTCGCTATTGTCATCACACTGCTGGTACTCGAACTGCCGGTCCCTGCGTCGGGCGAGGCACTGCTCGCCGGACTCGCTGAGAGTTGGCCCGATCTGCTGGGCTACTTGCTCAGTTTTGCGTTTGTCGGTGGTATTTGGCTTTCCCATGCCGCGCTTACAAAATCTATGAAGCAAGGAGACGCCATATCTTTCCGGCTGAATCTTGTCGTACTACTCTTCGTTTCACTGCTCCCTTTTACAACCAAGATTATGGTCACGCACATGAGGGACACTGACGCACGCGCTGCCGCGACAATCTATGGTTTAAACTTGTTGGTGGCATCGTTCATGCTAACAGCGCTTATGGTATACGTAGCGCGAGACAGCCAGCTCATAGTAGACAACCTCGCCGACGAAAAACTGAGTCAAGCGGCGCGCCACCGCCGTACAGCTCTGGTCCTGACAGCCTTTGCGGTCATCGTAGCTCTTGTCGCCCCGAACATCGCCATAGGCATGTACATCATCGTGGCAGGCATGTTCATCGTCGATCCACTCATCAGAATGCGGCGAAGTGGCAAACGCACATATATATATAAGGAATTTAATGGTAATTTACGAAGTAGCTTTGTAAAGAATGATTTTAGATGAGCTGAAATTTCTGCTAAGCTTGGATGAAGGGAAGTAGCGCTTCGAGCGCGCGCTCAAGGGCAAGAACATCGCGCTGATTTTCGAGAAGACCTCGACGCGCACGCGCTGCGCTTTTGAAGTGGCCGCCTACGATCAAGGCGCGTATGTGACCTATCTTGGCCATGCGGCTCGCAGATCGGGCACAAGGAATCGATGAAAGATACCGCGCGTGTGCTAGGGCCGCATGTATGACGGCATCGAGTACCGCGGTTTCGGGCAGGAGTCGGTCGAGATTTTGGCCGAGTATGCCGGCGTACCGGTGTGGAACGGTCTGACCGATGAGTTCCACCCGACGCAGATGATCTGCGACATGCTGACGATGATCGAGCACAGTCCCAAGCATCTCGGCGAATCGCTTATTGCTACCTCGGCGACGCCGCAACAACATGGGTAATTCGCTGATGGTCACGGGTTGTAAGCTGGGCATGGATGTGCGCTGTGTGCGCCCAAAGCTCTGTGGCCGGATGATGAGCTAGTCGCGACCTGCCGAGCATCGCCGCGGAAACTGGCGCACGCCTGACCTTGACCGAAAGTGTGGACGAGGGCGTGAAAGGCGTCGATTACGTGTACACCGATGTGTGGGTCTCGATGGGTGAGCCGAATGAAGTTTGGGATGAGCGCATCAAGCTGATTAAGCCTTATCAGGTTAACTGGAGCCGTCAAAAGACTGGCAATCCGCACGTGAAGTTCATGCACTGCTTGCCTGCCTTCCACAACAGCGAAACGAAGATCGGCGAAGAGATGTACCAGAAAATTTGGTTTGATAGCATGGAAGTACGAAGATGTATTCGAATAGAGTTTGTATGTCTTTGATCAGGCAGAAAACGCATGCAACACCGCGATAGCTCCTGCTGGATATACGGCGGCGTCACGGTGAACCCGATGTACTGGCCTGCAGCGCCGCAAGGAAACGCTGCATCTGACAGCCATCTACAAATATCATCCAAAGTTCAAGGGTGGGGACTTCAACATCTGGTGGGGCGACCCCGACGTGGATCATGGCAGCGCCACCCTTGAGGGCGGCGATGTGATGCCCATCGGCAATGGCGTGGTGCTGATCGGCATGGGCGAACGCACTACCTATCAGGCTGTAAGCCAGGTGGCGCAGCAACTCTTCAAGCACAAAGCCGCCGAACGGGTGATTGCCGCCAAGATGCCGCCCGACCGGGCCAGCATGCATCTGGACACCATCTTCACCTTCTGCGACCGAGATCTGGTCACGATCTATGAAACCGGCAGTCAACAGCATCACGCCCATCAGCTATCGCCCCGGCGACGCGGAAGGCACGCTGGATGTGACTGTCGAAGAGGAAGGCTGGTTGGACGTCGTGCAGGAAGCGCTGGGTCTGAGCGAGCTGCGGGTCGTGCCCACCGCTGGCGATGCCTTTGAGCAGGAGCGCGAGCAGTGGGACGACGGCAACAACGTAGTGGCGCTGCAACCTGGCGTGGTGGTGGCCTACAACCGCAACGAATGGACCAACGCCCGTCTGCGTAAAGCCGGTATCACTGTGATGGAGATCGATGGCTCTGAATTGGGCCGAGGCCGAGGCGGCGGTCATTGTATGACCTGCCCTGTTTTGCGAGACGCTGTGTAGGAACTGATAAGCGAAACGAATAATTCGATAACAACTACGTACGTTGTACGTGCGATACGAAGAACTAACTCAATGATCAGAATCAGCGATATGTCAGCCAGCTTAAGAGTTAATTCCGATGTGACTGAAACCAAGGTAATTACATGGTTCTGATAACCTTACGCAGATGAAGCGAATACTCATTTTGGATGTAACTCATGTATGAAGCCAAAGAAGTATCAGAGCAAAATAAAGCCGCCCAATCGCTGGTTGATGCACTGATTCCGATTGTTTCGCTCATCGTACTGTTGGCTGGTGCGGTCTTCCTGTATGGTGATGAGGCTACCTCGGGCCCGACGCAGGTGGCCTTAATTCTGTGCACGATGATAGCCGGGCTGATCGGCTTGAAGAATGGGCATGCCTGGTCGGATATGGGTCACGCGGCTGTGGAAGGGAATATCGACAGCGATGGGCGCATCTTCATCCTGCTGGCAGTGGGAGCGCTGGTGGGAACCTGGATGATGTCCGGAACGATCGCCACGCTGGTGCATCTGGGCGTGCAATTCCTGAATCCGAACTGGTACTACTTGGCCTGTGTCATTATCTGCGCCCTGCTGGCCCTGAGCATCGGTAGTTCCTGGACGGTAGTCGGCACGCTGGGCGTAGGCTTGATCGCTATTGCCAATGCGTTGGGCGTTTCGCCGGAGATAACCGCCGGAGCCGTCATCTCCGGATCCTATTTTGGCGATAAGATGTCTCCTCTTTCCGAGACCACCAATTTGGCTCCAGCCGTCGCTGGTACGGATCTCTATACCCATATAAAGGGCATGATGTGGACGGCCATACCATCCATCATCATCGCTTCATTCATATTCCTGATCATCGGCATTAACACCAAACCGCAGGTTCCACTTGATCTGACGGAAGTCCTGGTTATCATCGAAAGTGTTTTCTATATTGGTGTGCTTACACTCATTCCGCTGCTCGTGGTGTTAATCATGTCATTCAGAAAAATAGCTGCGTTTCCGACAATATTGTGCGGCGCATTGGCGGGCGGTTTAATGGTCGATTGTTTTGCAACCTGAGGTAGTGATTGAATTTGCCAATGATCCTTCGCTCGCCACGCCCTCTGGCCATGATCAAAGGTGTGTGGTCGGCGATGGCTACCGGTTTTACAATCGAGACCGGATACGAGGGCATGGATAATCTGTTTTCCCGCGGCGGTATGACCAGCATGTTGACGACTGTCTGGCTCATTATCAGCGCCATGGCTTTTGGCGGCGTCCTCGAATACACCGGCCTGTTGACCCGCTTGCTGCAACCACTGGTAAAGGCCGCCAATACAGACAAGTCGCTGGTCGCGGCAACAGGCTTAACCTCCATTGGCATGAATGTCGTAGCCGGTGACCAGTACATGTCCATTGTCCTACCCGGCCGTATGTTTCGTGAACTATACCAGGAGAGAAACATCGCCCCGGAAACATTATCTCGCGAGTTGGAAGATACCGGAACCATCACTTCCCCCCTGGTTCCCTGGAACAGTTGCGGGGCGTATATGTCGGCGACGTCTAGGTATCGCCACCGCCGCCTATCTGCCGTTCTGCCTGTTCAATTGGATAAACGTGGCGCTTTCCTTCATCTATGCGCTGCTTGGCTTCCAGATTAGGCATATGCAACCAGCAGGTTGAACCGGTGGCGCCTCCGGACCAATGTGACATTGTACGGTGTCGGCAACCGTCGCGCCGAACCGACCACTCCTGAGTCTGCAATGATCTGCTTGATCAAACAGGGCGCCAAGCCAACTCATCAGAAAAGAAAAAAGCAAATTTACCTCAACGGGCTATCGCTGTAAAAGGACGTTCTGCTCAGATCACCGGCATCGGAGTCATTCTTTCTCAATCTGTGCCAGTCACCAAAAGTGTTTAAGACCATTTACCACCTTTAAGTGATGATAGCTAGAAACTCAAAGTCTATTCACAAAAGGAGAACTGATTATGTGTTGTGCATTTCTTACGCTTGTTTTGCTGGGCCCGCGCTTCTTCGGCGTCCTCTGGTGGCTTCTGCAACCAGTGCGTTGGCAAGCAGCATTTAGCAACTGGTCTTCCGGCAATCTCTGGTGGATTCTGCCTATGCTTGGAATCCTGTTTTTGCCCTGGACCACCATCATGTTTGTCCTCGTCGCCCCTGGTGGCATTGTAGGATGGGATTGGTTATGGATCATACTCATGCTGGTTTTCGACATCGCTTCCTACACAGGTGGCTTCGGTCGGAAACGTGTACCTGGTTATCAAGGCTATTAGTCGCGATCTAACACTTTCATCTTTGGAGGTTTGAAATGGCTTTTGAGTTACTTTGTATGGGAAGCATCGCCCTTCTGTTCGGCACCGCCGTGATCTTTGGCGGCTACAGACTATTTATCTTCCTTCTGCCGATTTGGGGATTCTTCGCCGGCTTCATGCTGGGCGCCCAAACCATCGACTATATCTTTAACACCGGCCTGTTTGCCAGTGTCACTGGCCTGGTGGTGGGATTTCTCGTAGGGATGCTATTCGCCGTCCTGGCCTATCTGTTCTACTTGATTGCTGTGGGCATCGTATCCTTCTCCCTGGGTTATGGCGCTACCATCGGCATCTTGGGCTGGATCGGACTGAGCCCAGGCATTGTCCTGTGGGTGATTGCCATTCTGGTGGGCGTCCTTCTGGCACTAGGCGTCTACCGCTTCAACATTCAGAAGTATGCTATCATCGTGGCTACGGCGATGGGTGGTACGGGCATCATCATCTACACCCTTCTGGTCGTATTTGACAACACACTCGCCGTATCGCTATTGCAGAATCCAGTGAAGGTGGCTATGGCGAATTCGTTCTGGTGGTTTCTGTTCTTCGTTGTCGTTGCCGGACTGGGGATTGTCGCCCAGATTCGCGCCAATCGAACATTCGAAGTTGATGCGTATAACCGTCTTTCAGAATACAGCTAGCGAGACATTCGCCACCAACGCACGACAACTGTAGAGTGGCGGCCGGTTAGCACCATACTAGCCGGCCGTCATCTACGAAAGAGGAACATACCTCTCAACACAAAAACAACAAATTATAAGGATAGAAAATGAAAGTCATCATTGTCGGCGGTGTTGCCGGCGGCGCGTCCTGTGCGGCGCGCTTACGCCGGTTGGATGAAAAAGCAGAAATACTCATGGTGGAACGCGGGCCCTATGTCTCGTATGCAAACTGCGGCCTGCCCTACCATGTCGGGGGCGTGATACCCCGCGAGTCCAGCTTGCTGGTGGCGGATGAACGGGTGTTCCGCGAGCAGTTCGCCATCGATGTGCGCACCCGTTGTGAGGCAATCGCCATTTCGCCGCAGAGCAAAACGGTCGATCTACGCAACGTCCTCACCGGGGAAGTGACTACCGAGTCCTACGATAAGCTCGTCCTCTCCCCCGGTGCTGCCCCGATCAGCCCGCCCTTGCCGGGCATCGATCTGCCGGGCGTCTTTCGCGTGCGCACCGTGCCTGATGTCAGGGCAGATCCGTGAGTGGATCGAAGGGCATACGGCGCTTCCCTCCGGCATGCACGCATACACCGGATATCAAACAGTGATGCCTGCCAAACGGGCGGTTGTGGTC
Organism: uncultured Chloroflexia bacterium; assembly: GCA_963700615.1. Classification (GTDB taxonomy): domain Bacteria; phylum Chloroflexota; class Anaerolineae; order J102; family J102; genus DUEF01. Next base: position 80,953 of record CAVOYG010000016.1, read on the forward strand.
GGCGGCGGCTTCATCGGCCTGGAAATGGCGGAGAATATGATCCATCTTGGTCTACAGGTGACGCTACTGCAGAGGGGCGATCATGTCATGTCTCCGATGGACCCGGAAATGGCCCGCTACGTCGAAAATCACTTGCAAAAGAACGGCATCCGCCTCGAACTCAATGTGGATGTGAGCGGGTTCGAGCAAAATGCCGACGGGTCACTCGATGTCCTCACCCAATCCGGCCAGGTGTATCCGGCCGACCTCGTGGTCCTGGGCATCGGCGTGCGCCCGGAAAACTGGCTGGCGAAGAATGCCGGGCTCGAGATTGGCGAGCGGGGCGGCATCCGTGTGGATGAGCAGATGCGCACCAGCGATCCGGACATCTTCGCTGTCGGCGATGCTGTCGAGGTCAGGGATTTCATCAGCGACGAGTGGTCTCTCGTGGCGCTGGCCGGGCCGGCCAATCGCCAGGGCCGTATCGCCGCCGATGTAATCGCCGGGCGCGAAGCCGCTTTCCGCGGCACGCAAGGCACCGCTATCATCGGGTTGTTTGGAGCTGCTGCGGCCTGGACCGGCATCAACGAAAAGACGCTCATGCGACTTGGCGAGACCGATTACGAGAAGATCTACCTCTACCCGAACTCCCACGCCGGCTATTATCCGGGCGCCCACTACCTGGCCATGAAAATCATCTTCTGCAAATCCGACGGACGTCTACTCGGTGCGCAGGCGGTCGGCCAGGACGGCGTGGACAAGCGCATCGATGCCATTGCCATGGCCATCCAGTTGGGCGGGACCATTTACGATCTGGAAGAGGCTGAGTTGTGCTACGCACCCCAGTTTGGCAGCGCCAAGTCACCCGTCAATTTTGCCGGGATGGTTGCCGCCGATGTGCTTTACGGCGACATGCCGCTGAGCCACTGGAATGCCGAACTGTCCGGACTGTTCCTCGATGTGCGTCATCCGGCAGAATTGGCGGTGGAACATGTGCCGGGCGCGGTCAACATCCCGCTGGATCAGTTGCGCGAGCGTCTCGACGAGCTGCCCCGTGACCAGGAGATTCACGTCATTTGCCGCTCCGGCCAGCGCGCTTACTACGCCACGCGCATCCTCCTGCAAAATGGCTTCGATGCCCGCACTATCGCAGGCGGCATGTTGTCGCGTACGATCCTTGCGGAGTAGTCCCGGATGTTCGTCTCCGCAAGACTGCGTCGCCAGTCAGGTGACCAGACTGGCATTCGAGCAAAAGTAGCAACCAAATATGCTGAAGAAATCAGCAACAATTCACACTCTGCAATCGGTTGAACAAAGCTCTCGACATAGGTCGATATGATGAGCAATGAAACTACAGTGACAAAGACAGACAATCCCCAAGGGCTTTCTCGCTTTTTGCCTATCCTGAGTTGGTTGCCAAACTATGACCGCTCATGGTTAACGGGCGACTTCATCGCAGCGCTCTCCGTATGGGCAATGATGGTGCCGACTTCCCTGGGTTATGCTGAAATCAGTGGCGTACCTGTACAGCATGGCCTCTATGCTGCGGCATTTGGCATGATCGCATTCGCTCTTTTTACGACTTCCATGCAGGTGAACCTCGGACCGGGTTCGTCCACCGCGGCTGTGTTGGGGGCTGGAGTCGCTATGATTGCCTCAGTGGGCGCAGGCGAAGCTGTCTCTGTAGCAATTGCAATTGTCTTTGTGGCGGGATTGTTATACGTCTTGATGTATCTCTTGAAACTGGGCTGGATTTCTCAATTTCTGTCGATGAGCGTTCTGACGGGCTTCGTTTTTGGTGTGGCCATCAATGTTGCCATTGGACAGCTAGACAAAATCACCGGCACAGAATCCTCCGGCGAGAATGTCTGGCGGGAATTCTTGGACTGGATCTCCGTATTGCCAGAAACTAGCTTACCGACCCTGGCAGTAGGGGCCATCGCCCTGATGTTATTGTTTGGTTTAAAATTGTTAGCGCCGAAAATACCAGGCGCTCTGCTTGTCGTCGTGCTGGGGATCCTGGCAACTGCGGTATTCAACCTGGGTGAGCTGGGGGTAGAGCTGGTTGCCGATGTGCCGCGTGGATTACCGAGTTTCACCCTGCCCGATCTTCGACTTGATCCTGGATAACTTTCCAACGATCTTGGGCACTGCGGTCGGACTGGTTCTGATCGGGTTTTCCGTTTCCATCGCCGCGGTGCGCAGCTATGCCAACAAATACGACTACCGCATCGACATCGACCAGGAACTGCTGGCCCTGGGCGCCTCCAACCTGGCCTCCAGCGTATTCCAGGGGATTTTTGTCAACGGCAGCCTTTCTAAAACCCCGGTAGCGGACGATGCAGGCGCCAAATCACAGATGTACAACCTCATCCAGGCAGGGCTCATTATCCTGACATTGTTGTTTCTAGCCCCCATGTTTTCCTTGCTCCCACAGGCGGTATTAGGCGCAGTCATTATTCAAGCGGTTGTGACCGGAATGATGGATGTAGGTGAAATGAAGCGCATCTACAAAATAAAGCGGTCAGAATTCTGGATAGCCCTTACTTGCCTTACTGGGTGTGGTTACTTTTGGGATCCTGTGGGGGGTTGTCATTGGCGTTCTTCTTTCATTGATTTGGTTGGTGGCAGTTTCTGCCAGGCCTATGATCCCGGAATTGGGGCGCAAACCGGGCACCAACGCCTTCTTCGACCTGCAACTTCATCCAGACAGTGAAACCTACCCAGGATTGAAAATTGTACGCTTCGATGGCGGATTGATCTTCGTCAACACCGAAGCTTTAGGTGATCGCTTGAGAGACTTACGCTTGCAGGCGGATCCCAAATTACAGGGAGTCATCCTTTCGATGGAAGGCGTGAATTTTATCGATGTAGAAGGGGCCGATACCCTCGGCGAGGTTGCACGAGGCGGCAAACTTAATGATATCGACTTCCGCCTGGTGCGCGTCAAGCCACAAGTGTTGGAAGTTTTAAAGAAGGAGGGCGTTTTCGAATTGATAGGCCCCGATCATATCCACGACAATATTGCCGAAGCAGTTGAAGCTTATCTGAAGGATAGGGAGATTGAGGTGTAGTCTCTATTCGGCTAGGTTGAAGAGAATGCTGTACTTCCATTTTTAGATTTGGCTACCAACCAACATACCATTAGCGCCTGTCCTGCAATGAGGTTGTTGCGCAAGCGCCCCGGAATGTATACGATTTAAAAGCACGCTATTTATGAGCATCCAAGCTGTTGGATCCGGCAGTAACAAAGGTTACAGAGACTCTTGCATCGACCGACTCGTTTGGTTCTAGACGAGATGTGACTTAGTATAATCAGATAAGGAGATTACTATGGCCAAGAAGAAAGGCAAGAAGGATAAGAAGAAAGATAAGAAGAAAGGCAAGAAAAAGGGCAAGAAGAAGTAGTAAGACCTGTTCTGTGTTGTAAATGACTGGATCCAACAGCTTGATTGCTCATAAATAGATTGCTCACGACCACGATATGAAAGCGCCAGCAATATTCAGATTACCAAATGGATTCGACCAAACCAATATTGAGGCCATTCTGGCCGAACGATATGCCACCCAGGCTGAACCTCCGCTGGTCCAATCCTGGCGCATCTACGACACGTTTGACCGGCGTCTGTTGGCAAAATCACTGACGTTGCAATGGTCGGACCAGGATCTGGTGCTCCGCACCCTGCCGGGTGGGGATGCGCTCCACCATCTGCCGTTTTCGTCGCCGCCACGCTTTGCGTGGGATCTACCGGAAAGCGCCTTCAAAGCGCAGCTTGCTGAGATTATCAAAGTGCGTGCACTGCTTGAACTTGCGACCGTCAACGTACGCTCGTGCACCTATCGCATCCTCAACAAGGATGAAAAGACCGTTGTGCGTCTGGTGTACACAGAAGCGCTTCTGGACACCGATGACGAAGGTTCCATCCCCGTCACATTCCTTACCGTACAGCCCTTGCGTGGTTATGCCAAACAGAGCAGACGGCTTGCCGCATTATTTGCAGCGCAGCCTCAAGATAACCCCCACGAACGTGGGCGTCCATTTCTGGGCTGCCCAGGCTGTCAGTCAAACCTCCGGCGCTTATGCGGGAGAGCCGCACGAATTGGACCCGAACATGAAGGCAGGCGAGGCCACCAGGCTGATCCTGCGCCACTTTCTGGAAACGATGCGAGCCAACGAAGCCGGCATCAAGGCGGATATCGACAGCGAGTTCCTGCACGATTATCGCATTGCTGTGCGTCGCACTCGTTCCGCCCTGAACCAGATCCGCAAGGTCTTTCCGCCGGAAGCAACCGATCACTTCAAACGAGAGTTCAGAACGCTGGGCCAGCTGACAAACGAATTGCGAGACCTGGATGTCTACCTGCTGGCCGAGGCCGACTTTGCGGCTCTGTTGCCGGACGCCATGAAAGAGGACATCACACCCATCTTCGATTACCTGCGTTCGCACCGGTCTGATGCACAGGCTGAGGTTGTCGCCGGTCTCGAATCGGACGCCTATGCCCGTCTGCTGGAGGAGTGGGATTCGTTCCTGCATGAGTCGGTTAGCGAAAACGACCCTGACAATGCCTCGGTTCCCGTCATCAACCTGGCCCGAAAGCGCATTATTCGCCAATACCGACGCATTCTTGATGATGGCAATTACATCCTCAAACATACCGAAGACAGCCTGCTACATGCTTTACGTATCGAGTGCAAGCGCCTGCGCTACCTGCTGGAATTCTTCGCCGACCTCTTCCCGCCCAAAGAGATGGCTCGCCTGATCAAACAACTAAAGAGCCTGCAAGATAATCTGGGGGAGTTTACCGATCTTGCAGTCCAGCAGACGTACTTGCTGTCGATTGCTGAAGGGCTGGACATCGATGAAGCGCGAGCGAGAAGAGCGCTGGTGGCCACTGGCTTTTTGGTGGAGAGCATGGCCCGCAGGCAACAAGTCGTAAGGGCTGATTTTGCCGGAACATTTAAGCGTTTTGCCTCGCCCTCCCACCAGAGATATTTTATAAAGGTGTTTGCCAAAAAGAAGGGGCGTAAATCATGACGACACTGGCGATCTACAGCAATAAAGGCGGTGTCGGCAAGACGGCGGCGGCCGTCAACCTGGCCTACCTTGCAGCGCAGGACGGTAACAGTACATTGCTGGTCGACCTGGATCCACAGGGCTCGGCAACCTTTTATTATCGCGTCAAGCCCAAAATGAAGCGCCAGGCCCGCGGGCTTGTCGGCGGTCGCAACCAGCTTGATCAACAGCATCAAGGCATCCGACTACGAAAACCTGGATCTGTTACCGGCCGATTTCCACCATCGCAACCTCGACATCATTTTTGAACAGCAGAAACGTCCCAGACAGCGCCTGGATATAGCGCTCAGGCATTTCCAGAAAGAGTACGATCTGATTATCCTTGACTGCCCGCCCACCATCAACATCGTGGCCGAGAACATTTTCAATACGTCCGACCGTCTGCTGGTTCCCCTCATTCCCACAACCCTCTCCGTCCGCACCCACGAGTTATTGATGTCTTTTCTGGCCGATGAAGGACGAAGCGCCAAACGTGTATCCGCCTTTTTCTCGATGGTCGATGCTCGCAGGAACCTGCATCGCCAGATCATGACTTCGTTACAAGCCAGATTCGACGGCATCCTGGACAGTTCCATCCCCTACCTGTCGCAGATCGAACAGATGGGTGTTTACCGCGAGCCGGTTCCGGTTTACGCGCCACGCTCCAAAGCCGCCCAATTCTTACCAAGCCCTTTGGATGGAGATTCAAGGGAAATTATTGGATGACTGAAACGTCAGATTGCATTAGAAGGCAGAGACAGCGGCCACCATAATAAATCCCACTACCTACGGAAGTGGCTTTAGCACTATTGTCGATTTGACTGATCTTCCTGGCATGCCACCTGGACCCGGTATGATCATTTCTCGACAATCGCCAGGCATTTACCGACATTTCAACAACCTTCCCAACAAGGAGATAAAACAATGAGCAAGAAGAAAAAGAAGAAAAAGAGAGTCTGGATCCTACTGCCTCAGATGAGCAACAAGGAGTTCGAGAAACTATTGAAACCACTCCAGGTCGAGCTTGTCAAGATGCAGGAGTGGGTCACGACCACGGCGCCAAGGTCTGCGTGGTCTTCGAAGGGCGCGATACGGCCGGGAAGGGCGGCGTGATCAAGCGCATCACCGAGCGCACCAGCCCGCGCGTCTTCCGCCATAGTGGCCTTCCGGCGCCAACCGAGCGGCAGAAATCACAGATGTATTTCCAGCGCTACATGCCCTATCTGCCCGCCGCCGGCGAGGTCACTATCTTCGATCGCAGTTGGTACAACCGGGCCGGCGTGGAACGGGTGATGGGTTTTGCCACCGAAGACCAGGTGGAATACTTCCTCAAGTACGCTCCAGCCGTCGAACAGTCGATCATCCACTCGGGGATCATCCTGATCAAGTACTGGCTGGAAGTGAGCATGGAAAACCAGGAAGCGCGCTTGAGGGCGCGTGACACAGATGGGCGCAAGATCTGGAAACTCACCCCCATGGATCTGAAAAGCTACACCCACTGGTACGATTACTCCCGTGCCCGTGATGCCATGTTTGCAGCCACCGATACGCCCGAAAGCCCCTGGTTTGTGGTGGATGGCAACGACAAGCGCCGGGCGCGCCTGAACTGCATCACGCACCTGCTCAGTCAGGTGCCGTATGAAGAAGTGCCACGCGAGCCGGTAAAGTTCCCGAAGCGTCAGACCAAAGGCGACTATGTTGAACCGGATTATCCGTATCGGACTGATCCCGACAATTTACTAGGATTTCAAATCTGACAGGTTCTGAAACCTGTCAGGTCCAGACATGAAGGAGAATCGACTATGGCAGCATCAACAGATAGTCAAACAAAATGGTATACCCTGACGACGGAGGCAGTTGCGCAGCAACTGAAAGTCGATCCGACCAAGGGCTTGAGTGCGGCTGAGGCGCAGCAACGCCTGCAGCAGTATGGCCCCAATCAACTGGCCGCCAAGAAGAAGGAATCGGGCTGGCAGGCCTTCCTGCGCCAGTACAAGGATTTCATGCAGATCATCCTGGTGGGCGCGGCCGTGATCAACATCGTGGTCACAGGCGAATGGTCCACGACGATCGTGCTCCTGGTGCTGACGGTCTTCAACGCGGTGTTGGGGCTGCGCGGCGAAGCCAAGGCCGAAGCCAGTCTGGCATCGCTGCAGAGCATGATGAAGAACACCACCCGTGTGCGCCGCGATGGCGCAGCCGTCGAGATCGATGCCGAGCAGGTGGTGCCGGGCGACATCGTGCTGATGGAGGCGGGCGACGCCGTACCGGCCGATGGCCGTCTCTTCGTCACCGCCACGCTGGAGATCGAAGAGGCCGCCCTGACCGGCGAGAGCGTCGCTTCGTCCAAGGACACGGATGTGATTGACAAAGCCGATGCGCCCCTGGGCGACCGCCACAACATGGCCTACATGAACACCGGCGTGACCCGTGGCCGCGGCGAGATGATCGTCACCACCACCGGCATGGGCACCCAGATGGGCAGCATCGCCACGCTGCTCAACCAGACCGAGTCCGACAAGACGCCCTTGCAGAAACAGCTCGACAAGCTGACCATCATCATCGCCGGTTTGGCAGGCATCGCCTTCATCATCATGATCATTCTGGGGATAATGAACGGACAGCCTCTGGACGCTGTCTTCGTTGCCGGTATCGCCCTGGCGATTTCGGCCATCCCCACCGGCCTGCCCGCGGTCGTGACGACCATGTATTCCATGGGCACACGGGCGCTGGCGGCCCAGGGCGCCATCGTCAAGCGGCTGCCCTCGGTCGAGACGCTGGGCTCGGTCTCGGCCATCTGCTCCGACAAGACCGGCACCCTGACCCTCAACAAGATGACATCCGTGGAGTTCACCATCCCTGGTCACAATCATTACACGGTGACGGGCGAGGGCTACAGCACCGAGGGCAAACTGCTGAATGACGGCGGCACCCAGGTTGATCTGACTCCGGTGCTGATGCCCATGGCGCTGTGCGCAGACGCCACCCTGGACGGCGAGGAACTGATCGGTGACCCGACCGAGGGCGCACTGATCGTGCTGGCGGCCAAGGGCGGCATCGATCTGGATGGCGCTCGCAAGAAATACCCCCGCGTGGCTGAGCTGCCCTTCGACGCCGATTACAAGTTCATGGCCACCTTCCACAACATGACCGATGAGAAGGGCCAACCGGTGGTGCGGGCCTTTGTCAAAGGCGCACCAGATGTGCTCATCGCCCGTGGCGGCTCGTTCTGGCTGCCGGACGGCGAGGTGTTGCCCATCACCGACGAGACCCGCCCATTGGCGCTGCAGGAAAATGAGCGCATGGCCCAGAAGGGCGAGCGGGTAATGGTGGTGGCGACGGCGCGACTTTGATCCCAAAACCTTCGATCCCAAGGCGAATCTGCTCGATATCGTGACAGACCTCACGCTCATGGCCATGGTCGGTATCGTCGATCCGCCACGATCCGAGGCCAAAGACGCCATTGCCAAGTGTCACAGCGCCGGCATCCAGGTGCGCATGATCACCGGCGACCACGCCGTGACCGCAGCCGCCATTGGCCACAAGTTGGGCATCGAGGGCACGGCCCTCACCGGCGCTCAGTTCGCGGCCATGAGCGATGAACAGTTGATGAAAGATCTGCCGGACATCGGCGTGGTGGCACGCGTGTCGCCGCAGGACAAGATCCGCATGGTAGACCTCTTGCAGCGCAAGGAGAACATCGTCGCCATGACCGGCGATGGCGTCAACGATGCGCCCGCCCTGAAGAAGGCCGACATCGGCGTGGCCATGGGCATCACCGGCACCGAGGTTTCCAAGGGCGCGGCGGTCATGATCCTGACCGACGACAACTTCGCCACCATCGTCAAGGCGGTGGAGTTCGGACGCGGCATCTACAACAACCTGTTCAACTTCGTGCGCTACCAGATGTTCCAGTTGGTGGCGTTCATCGTCTCTTACCTGCTGGCAGCGTTCTTCCTCGTCCTCGGCGGCGTACCCTTCACCCCGGCCCTGGTTCTGTTTGTGAACTTCCTGGTCACGGTCCCGGTGGCGATGGCATTGGGATTCGACAAGGCCCCTGATGACCTGATGAAGAACAAACCCCGCCCGCTCAAACAACCCATCCTCTCCCGTTCGCAATGGGTGCGCATTGTCTTCATCGGACTGTTGCTGGCTATCGTGACCGTCTATTTGGAGAGTGTGTATCAGGCCACAGACCTTGCCACGGCGGCTACCATGGGCTTCGTCGTCTTCTCCTTGACAAGCGTCGTCATGGGTCTCAGCGCCCGCAATGAGACCGCCAGCGCCTTCAACCGTGACATCTTCCACGATCGCAATCAGTTGATGCTCTACGGTCTGGCGCTGCTCTTCGCGTTCCTGCCCACCGAACTGGCCTTCTTACAGCGCATGCTGGGCACCACATCGCTAAGCAACGATCAATGGCTGACCTGCATCGGCTTCGCCATCGCCATTCTGCTGGTGGACGAGGTGATCAAGTTCTTCATGCGCCGCAGCCGTAACCACAATCAACCTGAGTCCGCGCCGGTTGCTGCCAAAGCCTCGGCATAGGTTTTGTCGTACAGTCTCTTCCCTGGTTGCATGCTCACCAGGGCTTAACCAGGGAAGAGACACTCTCCGTTTGGCCACCTTGGATGAATTGAATGGCGCAGCCCCAAACGCTATCTGAAGAACAGCACTCCGCTAATCCCTTTGTGCGCACTGTTCGTCCGAGTGGACTCAGTCGCTGGATTCCGGCCATCCCGGCGCTGCGGACCTATCAACGGGCCTGGCTGCCAAAAGATCTGATGGCGGGGCTGGTGCTCACGGCCATCCTCGTCCCGGTGGGCATGGGCTACGCCGAAGCCGCCGGTCTGCCCGCCATCTACGGTCTCTACGCCACCATCGTCCCCCTGATCGCTTACGCCATCTTCGGGCCGAGCCGTATTCTGGTGTTGGGACCCGGACTCGTCGCTGGCGGCCATCATTGCTGCCACGATCGTGCCGCTGGCGGCGGGTGATTCCGAACGACTGGTGACGCTGGCCGGTGCGCTGGCCCTGATGACGGGGGCGCTGTGCATTCTGGCCGGGTTGGCGCGCTTCGGCTTCATCACCGACCTGCTCTCCAAACCGATCCGCCTGGGCTATCTCAACGGCATCGCCCTCACCGTCATCGTCGGCCAGATGCCAAAGCTACTGGGCTTCGATTCGAGCGGGGAAAATCTGATCCAGGAATCGATCAGCCTGGTGCAGGGCATTATTGCAGGGCATGACCAACTGGATGGCCTTTGCTATCGGCGCTTCATGCCTGGCCATTGTCTTGATCTTCAAGCGCCGCTGGCCCAAGATCCCTGGGGTGCTTGATCGCCGTGGTCGGCGCAACGATCGTCGTGGGTGTGTTCAATCTGGCGGCGGTTGCCGGTATCGATGTCGTAGGGGCGCTGCCGCAGGGCCTGCCATCATTCCAAATCCCGCTTGTGTCACTGGCCGATCTGGGCGCGCTGGCGGCCGGCGCCATCGCCATTACCCTTGTCTCCTTTGCCGATACCAGCGTGCTGTCCCGCACCTTCGCCCTGCGCGGCGGCTACGAAGTCGACCAAAACCAGGAGATGATCGCCCTCGGTGCAGCGAACGTGGCCGCGGGATTCTTCCAGGGGTTTTCGATCAGCAGCAGTTCGTCACGCACCCCGGTGGCAGAACAGGCGGGCGCCAAGACGCAGTTGACCGGCGTGGTGGGTGCAATCTGTATTGCGCTGCTGCTGGTGTTTGCACCGACGCTCTTGCAGAACTTGCCCCAGGCAGCGCTGGGCGCCGTGGTGATTGCAGCGTGTCTGTCTCTGGTGGATGTCCAGGGGTTCGTTCGCCTGTATCGTCTGCGCCGCGGCGAGTTTGCCCTGGCTATCGTCTGTTTTCTGGGCGTGGCTCTGATCGGCGTGATCCAGGGCATTTTCATCGCCGTGGCGCTGGCCTTGCTCGGTTTCATCTGGCGGGCGTGGCGGCCCTACGACGCCGTGCTGGGTCGTGTCGAGGGACTGAAAGGTTATCACGATATCACGCGCTATCCTGAGGCGAGCCGCATTCCGGGGCTGGTGCTCTTCCGCTGGGACGCACCCCTGTTCTTTGCCAATGCCGAGATTTTCCGTGAGCATGTCCTGCAAGCGATTGCGGATGCGCCTACTCCGACCAAATGGGTTGTCGTCGCCGCCGAACCGGTGACCGATATCGACATCACCGCGGCTGAATCGCTTTCTGCTCTCGACGACGATCTGGAAAAGGCAGGCATCGAGCTGGTCTTTGCCGAGATGAAAGACCCGGTGAAAGACCAACTCAAAAAATACGATCTGTTCACCAAGCTGGGCGCTGATCTCTTCTTCCCCACGATCGGGCAGGCGGTGGACGGTTATCGAAAGACGCATCCTGTGGAATGGTTGGATTGGGAAGAATCCTTGAATCCGTAGTGGTCGTCTAAAAATCACCTCCCGACTGTGTCATCGCGCGGCCCAAGGCAGTACAAGCGTAGCTTGCGCCGCAATCACCAACTTCCATATGCACAAAACCAATCACCATCGTACAACTTCCATCATCATCCTGGCTGCGCTTGTCTGCTCCTACCTCCTGTCGGCTATCCCGGCGTTTGCGCAGCAGCCATCACCCGTCCAAGAGATTCAGGGCGGCATCAACCCGGGTGAGCTTGATGTTTTCCTCCTGCCTGGTCTGCAGAGCGGACAAACGCTATACCTCAACATGCAGACCACCTCCGGTGACCTGGACCCCAGCCTGGGGATCGTCCCTCCGGGAACCGATCTGGCGAAGCTCCGTACCGACTTCATCGCCGATCTCCAGCAACTTGGGCAAACCGCACAGTATCCTCTGACCGAGTTGCCTGAATTGAACGACCGCTACTTTCTGGCCTGGGATGACGACAGTGGTTCGGGATATGCCGCCGCCCTGGCGTTTATTGTTCCTGAGGATGGTGATTACATCCTGCTCGCATCCGGCGCACTTTCAGGGGCCGGGCGCACCACTTCAGGCGATTATCACCTGCTGATTGGCCTGGATGCGCCAGAGGTCCTGAGCGGGGCAGCTGTACCGAACGGAGCGACGATCGCCATCTCGGACGAGAGCCTCTTGGGCCTGCAACCACGCATTCAGCAAGCCACCGGCAGCTTGGACAGCAATACCCCCAGCACAAGCATCGCATTGTACGAGCTGGACCCTGAGGATATCCTCACTGTGGCGGTGCAAGCCACTTCCGGTGATCTACGTCCGATAGTGGTGCTGCGCGATTACGGCGGCAAACCGGTGCAGGTGGCCAACCTGCAAGGTGAGGAGCAACAAACTTCCCTGGACTATGCTTTCCCGGAAGGCGGCGAGTCTTACTACCTGGAGGTGATTGCGGCTGAGGAGAATGGCGTGGCGACGAGCGGCGATTACCGCCTGCTGGCCGGGATCAACGCCTCCCAGGCGCTGGAGGGCGACGCTCAACCGAATAGCCAGGACGTGTTGCGCCTGCCGATCGAGGTCAGGGCTGGATTCAAGCTGCAGGAAATCGTAGCGATCGACCAGTCGAACGAGATCATGACGGCGGTCGGCACGATCAAACTGGAGTGGAATGACCCGGCGCTGGCTTTCAGCCCGGACGAGTGCAACTGTCGGGTAAAGGAATATAACGAGACCGACTTCAATCAATTCCTGTCAGACACAGACGGCAACTGGCCGGATTTTTCACTCTTCAACCAGCAGGGCAACCGCTGGATACAGAATCGACAGGTGGAAGTCGAAACCGATGGTCATGTCGTCTACCTGGAGCGCTTCAGCACTGATTTTCAACTCAATTTCGAATTCCTGAAGTACCCCTTCGACTGGCAGGATTTCTATATCCACCTCGATATGCTCAAGCCGGAAAGCGAATACTACCTGGTTCCCATGGAGGATTTCAGCGAAATCGATCCCGACAATGGGGAGGACGAATTCATCCTGGGAGATTTCGATACCTCGGTGCAGAGTGTGATCTCCAGCCGCTTGTTCCCCACCTCCCGCTACAGCTTCCACTTCGGCGCTCCGCGCCATCTGGAATACTACATCTTCCGCATATTTATCCCGATGCTGTTGATCATCGGCATCTCGTACATCACATTCTTCCTAAAGGATTACACGCGACGTATCGAAGTAGCCACTGGCAACGTGCTGCTGTTTATCGCTTTCAGTTGGAGCCTGGCCGAAGATTATCCCCGCATGGGCTACCTGACCTTCCTGGACGCCATCATGGCGATCGCTTTCATCATGAATGCTCTGGTGGTGATGTATAACGTTTATCTCAAATGGCTGGAGAACGCCGACCAGCGCGAAAAAGCAGATCGCATCGACCGCCTGGCGGACTGGGTGTACCCGATTGGTTATGTGGCTGTTATCGGGCTGACGATCCTGATTTTCTTTTAGATGAGATTGTTGGCGGTGCACGACTACCTGGAAACGCACCTTGTGGAATGGTTGAATTGGGCGGAATCAAGTGCTGAGCGATTCGTATTCAACGTGAATCTCTTTTATAATCACGCCTGAGTTGGGTGACAAAGCTCTTCTCTAATGATCTGAATAGACTCATCGAAAACAACAGCGAATTGAGAGGTTACAGATATGCTTCCCCTTGAACAATCCTGGTATAAAAGGCTCCTTCTATTTGCATTGGCGCTTGGTGGAGTCGGTGGCCTTTTGGCGCTTCTCTTTAATGGGATAACGGGTGCAGGCATTGGCTTTTTCTTCGGGAATACGGGTACTGGTTGGTGGGCCGGCCAATGGTGGTGGATACCATTAGCATCCCTTGGCGGACTGACAGTTTCGTTTCTGCGTAAAATTTGGAAGGTTCCGGATTATGTTCCCAGCCCCATACAACTCGCCCACAATGCCTGGGTCGATCCAGGCACTGTCATCCCCTGGGTGATCATAACAACTATCTCACTGATTGCCGGCGCCAGTCTGGGTCCGTTTTTTGGTCTCGCCGTCATGGGCGGCGGTTTCGGCTCCTGGCTCGCGTCCCGGTTTGAAAAACAGGATGAACAAGAAGCAAGGCAAGAGTACACACTTACAGGTATGGCTGGTACGATGGGCGCTGCCTTCACATCACCGCTATTCGCAGCCATTTTAGCTTCAGAACTCTCGCCCACGGAGAAGAAAAACTATGTAGTGTCGTTCATCCCTGCCCTGTTTGCAGCAACGATTGGATACGTTGTTTACTTCGGCGTAACAGGCGAAACGATGTTACACAGCTATCACCTCCCCGTCTATGAATTCAGAATCGGTCATCTATTGATAGGCGTTCTCCTTGGTGTCCTGGCTGCGTTCATACTGATCCTCTTTGCCGTAATCAAGAAGCTGGTCACTGCGGCGTTTTTCCGGATTCATAATCCGCTTATGAAAGGCGCCATCGGCGGCGCACTCGTCGGGCTGCTTGCGTTTGCCCTGCCTCTGACGGCAACTTCCGGCAACAGTCAGCTCGCGACTGAACTTGAGATTTCCGCCACGCTTGGGGCCGCCTTTCTTGTTGCTATTCTGATTGCCAAGATGTTTGCCATCGCTTTAAGTCAATCTAGCGGATTCCTGGGCGGCGTCGTCTTTCCGATTATTTTCATCGGGGGAACAGCAGGGGTTCTGGTGAATAGTATCTTCCCCCAAATCCCCATCGCCCTGAGTGTTGGCGCCTTGCTGGCCGCGGTGCCAGGGGCTTTTTTGGGCGCACCCGTCTCCCTAATCCTGATAGCGGCCGGTACGGTTGGCCTCGGAGCAGCACCACTCGTTCCCATTTGTATTGCCGTTGTTACTTCCTATTTGACGTTAGCAGTGGTGCGCAATTATATCGTGCGAGAAGATAAACTCAAGACGCAGCAGGCTGACTGATTTTTGAGACGCGTGGCATCAAAGCCAACATCTGCCGTGCCAGTAGTGGCATCCCGATGCGTAGCATCGTTCTTGCAGTAAATGGTCTGGCGCATCACGCGGGAGTAAAGCAGGATAATGTCAACACCGCCTAATTATCATCGACCCGGGCCAATATCTCTTTCAACACAGCTTTTTCGTCTGTGGACAGATAAGACGTTTCCAGGCCGTTTTGGCCCAACAACGCCTGGCCCAGACGCGTATGCGCTAACATCCGCAGATCTTCTTCAAGCGGATCATCCAGGCGGTGGTCGCTGACGACGCGACCATCCTGCATGCGGACGATGCGCTGCGTGGCCTGGGCGACGCGCCGGTCGTGGGTGACCACCAGGATCGTCGTGTTTTGGCTCTGGTTCAGTTCCGCCAACAACGCCATAATCTCTTCGCTACTCTGGCTGTCCAGACTGCCTGTGGGCTCGTCGGTGAGAAGCAGGACTGGGTCATTGGCAAATGCGCGAGCGACGGCGACGCGTTGGCGCTGGCCGCCAGAAAGTTGGCTGGGTAAAGCGTTAAGACGAGTGCCCAACCCCACCAGCTCGAGCAGGTGGGCGGCTCGTTCCCTGCGCTCTTTGCGGCTGGAAACGTGGCCGTACATGGGCACTTCCACGTTTTCCTGCGCCGAAAGGGTGGGGAGCAGGTTATGAAGCTGGAAGATAAAACCGACGGTCTTGGCCCGAAAGGCATCCACATCTTTCAGGTGCGCCAGATTCTCGCCATTGACCCACACTTCCCCCTCGGTGGGCTGATCCAGCGCGCCGATCATGTTGAGCAAGGTGCTTTTGCCGCAGCCGCTGGGACCCATGACAGCCACAAACTCGCCCGGTGCGATTGAGACATTCAAACCGGCCAGCGCCTGCACAGCAGCCTCGCCTTCACCGTATATTTTTGTGAGATTCTTTGTGTGAATCAAGTACTCAGTCATGGCTACCTGTCTCCAGTATCGATGTTCACGAATGCCGTCATCCCCCACCGCAGGCCGGGATCCAGGTCTTCGACTTCGACGATGACCGTGTAATTGGTGCTGCCCTGTTCCACCGTGCTCATGGGCGCAATCCGCACGATGGTTCCGCTGAATGTCTCATCCGGCACAGCGTCAAAGGTTACTTCCACCGGCATGCCCATCTCGATACGGGTGACATCGGTCTCGCGCAGATCGGTGGTCTCGACCCACATGTGGCTGGTGTCGCCCAGCATCAACGTAGCAATGCCGGGCGTGGCCAGTTCGCCAGTGCGGACAAAGATCGTCCCTACCTGCCCGTCAAAGGGGGCGATGATCTGGGTCTGCTGAAGTTGCGCCTCGGACGCTGCCTGCCCCGCCCTGGCTGAAGCGATGCGCGCTTCGGCAACAGCAATATCTTCAGCTGTCGCGCCTGTTTCCAGCGCATCCAGTGCAGCTTGTGCGCCAGCCAGTTGCGCCTGGGCCGATTGCACACCCGCCTCGGCTGCTGGAATTTGCGCTTCGGCGACAGCTATTTGCTCTTTGGCGCTATCGATTTGGGCGCGGGAAATAGCCAACTGTTGTCGTGTGGCCCCCTGAACAACCGCGTTATAAGCAGCCTGAGCGGCTTCGTAGGCAAGCGTCGCCCGGTGCAGGTCAGCCGATTGCGGCAGCGCCCCGATATGGGGATTGCCGCGCACGATGTCATACGCAGCCTGCGCCTGATCCACAGCGGCCTTGGTCATATCGACCTCTTTCTGCGCCGCAATCCGTTCTGATTGCGTGGGATGGCTGGCCAACTCATTGTACTGAGCCTGGGCGATCACAACCTGAGATCCAGCAGCGGTGACACCCTCTTTGGCCTGGAGCAACTGCGCCTGGGCCAGCGCCACTGCGGCATTTGCGGAAGCAATATCAGCGTTGGCGGCATCAATTTCCGCTTTGGTGGACCCGGCCAATAACTTATCTCGGGCAGCCTCTGCTTCCGCGACGGCAGCAGCCGCCACATCGACCTGGCTGTGCAAAACGCCGTTGTCCAACTCAGCCAGCACTTTGCCCGTTTCAATCTGGTCACCTTCAGCCACATAAACAGCCGAAAGCGTGCCATTGACTGCCGGACTCAGGCCCGCCCATTTCTCGGGCATCAGCTTACCCGAAGCCCAGATGACGTTTTCAAGTTCGGCCAAAGCCGCTTCCTGCGCGGCGACATCAGCCGCAGTGGGCTCTTCCGGTTGGACCACAAACGTATTGTAAGCCCACCATGCGCCCAGGGCTACGACAATAATAATCGCTACAATGATAATTGTTCTTTTCATTTTCTGCCTCGTTTCATAAAAAATGATATTTGGTATTTGATATTGGTTATTTTATTTGAGAATCAATCAAAGATTCATTATCAATGATTAAAGATTAATTTTGCTGTTTTTGGTGCTTTATTAATCTTTAATCATTGATATTTGATACTTACTCATACCTCAACGCTTCCACCGGTTGTAGGCGGCTGGCTCGCCAGGCGGGATAAGCGCCGGCGATCAGGCCAATGACCAGGGTAAGGACAATGGCCCTGGTGAAGATGCCGGCATTCCAGTTCGCACCCAAAAATGAACCGAAGCCTGGTAAAGAGGCCATGAGCTGCATGAGCAGAACGCCGATGATCGAACCAATGATTGCCGATAGCAGGCACAGAAGCAGGCTTTCCTCCACAATCTGTCTGAGGATGCGCCCTTTGCGCCAGCCCACCGCTCGTAAGGTCCCGATCTCTCTTGTACGTTCATAGATGCTCATCATCATCGTGTTGGCCACAACAATGCCGCCAACAAGCAGCGCCAGGAAGCCGATTCCATCCATCATCGCCTCTCCGCTCTGCATGTCGGCTGTATTCTGAGCAAATTCGCTGCTGAGGCTGGAGCGAACATCCGGGTAACGGCGATCGATAGTGGCGACAACGGCTTGTGCATCCTTCGGATCTTCCACGTCGACGAAGATAAAACTGGCGGAACGGGGACGATTAAGCAATCTCTGCGCTTCGCGCATGGCCAAGATCGCCGAACCATCTTCCCAGCCAATACCAGTCTCGAAAATGCCTACGACCTTGTAGCGATTATCGTACAGGGTCATGGTGTCGCCTGGGGAAAGCCCGTAAGTCTCTGCCGCAGCTTTGCCCATAATCATCTCGTTGGGTCGGTAAATCTGGCGTCCTTCACTCAATTGATAGTGGGACATAGCAGCGCTGTTGGGGTCTAAACCCAATGTGATGAAAAAGGGTATGTCGGGTGTCATGATAAAGCCCATCAGCAAGGGACTAACCGCTTTGACCTGTGGCATCGCCTGAATCTGCGAGACGATCCGTTCATCCACACTACTCATGCTCATGTCAGCTACGTCTCGCTGCATCACGGTGATGTTGCCCGTTCCAGAGCTGCCAGCCAGGCCATTCAGCGATGCTGTCATGCCTGCCATCATCCCGCCCAGCGCGACCAAGGTTGCTACGCCGATGCCAATGCCTGTAGCCGAAATCAGCGTACGGGTGCGTCGTCGCCAAAGATTGCGGAAACTCTGACTGCCAATGTGACTCAAACGCCCGCCCGCCGAATCTGCCGCCCCGCCTTCGTAGCGCAGCGCCTCGACCGGTTGCAGATTTGAGGCCACCCAGGCGGGATACACGCCGCCAACCAGGCCCAGCAAGATCGCCGTCATCATGCCCTTAACCATGACATCCGCCGAATACGACCCCTCCATGAGGCCGCCAACGCCAGGCGCAGCCGCTGCCAATTCAGTCAAACCGATACCCAAAAAGATGCCGGCAATGCCACCGATAAAGCTAAGCAGCAGCGTTTCGCCGATGATCATCTGCATAACCCGCCAGCGGCTCCATCCCACCGCTCGTAGTGTTCCGATCTCCCGCGTACGTTCGAGCACGCTCATCACCATGGCATTCATCATACCCAAACCGCCAATAATCACGGCGATGGCGGCAATGCCCAAGGCGAAACCTTCCATGTAGCCGGCGTACGCTTCGTTCACTTCGTACTCGCTGGATTTGCTGGCCAGGATGTCATCGTCAATGGCTTCGATGCGCTCGATCACCTGGTCGATGTCTGCACCACGTGTCAGACCGACCTGAAACAGACTGACTTCGCGTTGTTTGCGGACGATGTCCTGCGCATCTTCCAACACAACAACCCCGCCTGATTCTTCCATACCCTGGCCGGTTTCGTAAATGCCGACAATCTGGTAGGGAACGCCGTAAATGCGGAGTTTATCATCGATCTTCTTTTTAAGGCCCTCAGCCGCTTGCTGGCCAATGATGATCTGTTTGGGGCCGGTCACCGGCTTGCCCTCGACAATGCGGTAATGCTGCATCGCCACCGTATTCGGCTCGTAACCGAAAATCAGGAAAAAGGGCATTTCATCCGTCACAATCCAGCCGTACACGCCTGCTTCCACCTCTTCCACACCCGGCACGCTTTGCAGACGTTGCCCCAAATCCTCATCCAGATTGCTAAATGCCACATCGAATGAATTCGCCTGTGACACCAACAGATCATTGCTCAATCCCACCGCACCACCGTAGTTTTGTAAAAATGCGTCGGCAATGGTGCTCAATGCCACGACTGCCGCCACGCCAATAGCAATGCCGAGAATGGTGAGAAAACTGCGTGTGCGACGACGCCACAAGTTTTTGAATATCATATCGCTCACTCCATCCATTCCGCCGGGGAAGCCCTATCAAGAGCATCAGCCTCATACGAAAGAGACTCAACAAGGCGAAATGGAGGCGCTTCCAGGAAAATCAATTTATTTAGGTTGAACTAAATTATAACATAGCCGTCGATTTCGTCAAAGTCATTTCGGCGGTTTCTGCTCCTAACCATAGCAGGTGATAGAAATGTCAGCCTGACGATATCCTGCCAATTTTGCGACAGTCCGATGCGCATCAGTCCATTCATATCGCTACGCCGAAAAAGACATGCATGGCCTGATACGATCCAACACACGTTGTCCTGCCGATTTGGAATGTGCTACACTGGACTGAACATACTTCACGCGACCACACCGCCTATTCCAGACAATCCAAACCTGTCAGGAATCAGGCAAGGCAAATCAGGAATAAGCAATGAAACGAAAACCTAGCTGGTATCAAACCGCCGTTTTCTACGAACTTTATGTCCGCGCCTTCCAGGACAGCACTGGCGATGGCAATGGTGATTTACAGGGCGTAATCCAACGCTTGGACTACCTCTCCGACCTGGGTGTAACTTGCATCTGGCTCCTGCCCACTTTTCCCTCTCCCTTAGTGGATGACGGTTATGATATCGCCGATCACTATGGCGTGCATCCCGATTACGGCTCTGTCGAGGATTTCAAGGGGCTGATCGATGCCGCCCATGCTCGCGGTCTGCGCGTCATTGCCGACCTGGTGCTCAACCACACATCGGACCAGCACCCATGGTTCCAGGCTTCCCGCAAACGCGAAGCGCCATACACCGATTATTACGTCTGGAGTGACACCGACCAGATGTACGAAGACGCCCGCATCATTTTCACCGACAGCGAAAGCTCTAACTGGACATGGGACGAGGTGCGGGGCCAGTACTTCTGGCATCGTTTTTACAACCAGCAACCGGATCTCAACTTCGATAATCCCGCCGTGCAAGAGGAAATGTTCAAAATCGCTCGTTTCTGGATGGATATTGGGTTGGATGGCTTCCGCGCCGACGCAGTGCCTTATCTGATCGAGCGCGAGGGCACG
The DNA here is from genome assembly GCA_963700615.1 of uncultured Chloroflexia bacterium. Taxonomy (GTDB): domain Bacteria; phylum Chloroflexota; class Anaerolineae; order J102; family J102; genus DUEF01. The sequence goes on from CAVOYG010000016.1 coordinate 101,582, forward strand.
AATTGCGAAAACCTGCCCGAAACGCACGCTTATCTCAAACAATTGCGGGCGATGATGGATGCCGAATATCCCGAAGCAATATTGCTGTGCGAGGCCAATCAATGGCCGGAAGATGTGCGCCCCTATTTCGGTGGCGACCCCACCGACGGCAGTGTCCCCGGCGACGAGTTCCACATCGGTTTCCACTTCCCGTTGATGCCGCGCCTGTACATGGCTGTCAAACGAAACGACCGTTCGCCGGTGGTGGAGATCATGAACCGCACACCGGAGATTCCGTACAACTGCCAGTGGTGCACTTTCCTGCGCAACCACGATGAACTGACGTTGGAGATGGTGACCGAGGCCGAGCGGCAGTGGATGTGGGCGCAATACGCCCCGGACCCGAATATGCGCCTCAATTTGGGTATTCGCCGTCGTCTGGCGCCCCTGCTGGACAACGACCGCAGTAAAATCGAGTTGCTGAATTCGCTGCTTTTCACGCTGCCCGGCAGCCCCATCATCTACTACGGAGACGAGATCGGCATGGGCGACAACATAAAATTGCACGACCGTAACGGTGTACGCACCCCAATGCAATGGGATGCAGGCTTCAATGCCGGATTCTCCACCGCAACCAAACTCTATGCGCCGGTCATCAATAATCGAACCTTTGGTTACCAGCAAGTCAATGTCGCCGACCAGCTTTCTAATCCCACCTCTCTGCTGTTTCTCATCCATCATTTTGTCACGGTCTACAAAGCCCAACCCGCCCTGGCCCTGGGCGACATCCGTTTTTTGCACCACCCCGACCGCTCGATGCTCGCATTCGAGCGCACCTATCGCAAAGAGAGGATCATCTGCCTGCACAACCTCAGCGATCGCGCTGTATCGATGCGGATGCCTACCGCCAATGATTTGCTGGCCGATGTCGTTATGAGTGAGGGTACCACAACCCTGCCTGCGTATGACTATCGCTGGCTGAAAGTCGAATAGCAGAAATACTATACTTTACATGCAAATTTTCGCATATTTATGATTTAGATCATTTACAATGTCAAAAGAATGACGTATATTCAGCATATGCAAGAAATCGCATGGAGAATATAGTGACCGATCCTGACTACAACTATTTGGCAAAACGCCTTAAACTCATGGCCCACCCCGAGCGTTTGCGCATGCTCGACGTATTGCGAAGCAGCCCGGAATGCGTATGCCATCTGGAAACGCTATTGAGTCGTCCCCAACCCTACATCTCGCAGCAAGTGCGAATGCTGCATCGCGCTGGTGTGCTCAAAAGCGAAAAGCAGGGCCAAAATACTTTTTATCGGGTGTCTGATCCCCAGATGCTGGTTTGGCTCGACCAGGTGTTGGGGCCTGTGCCGGTAGGCGAGCGAGAACGACACCATGCCCTACCCCATTGTGTGTGTCCCAAGTGCCAGCGCGAGTCGGTAAGGTTGTTTGCGTAACGGATACCAGGTATTCGAGCGCCCAACACCCCGTATCTTCGCTCCTTTTTTTTGATTCAAAACATGCAAATTATCGCATGTTTTGATCCAGGAGACTTGACACTATGTCCAAAGGATTTATACTTGTCGATTCTGATGCCCAAACAGAATCCAAACCCACACCGATTTCTTTCGCCGCCCCACCAACACAACGACCTGCCTGGCAGGTGTGGGCCGTCGTGCTCGGCGCGGCGGTGGCGTGGCTGCTGGTCTGGGGTCGTCTGCAACCCTTCGCCGACTGGCTCACCTACGACCTCATCGGCCTGGCGCCAGGACTCCCACCTTGGCGAGTCGGTGGCCTTCTTCCTCTATGATGTGCCCAAGATCATTCCTGCTGCTGGGCGGCATGATCTTCCTGGTGACCGTTGCTGCGCAGTTTTTTCAGCGCCGAGCGCACACGACAATTGCTGGGCGGAAAACGCGAGGGGGTGGGGAATGTGCTGGCGGCGGGATTGGGGGTGGTTACGCCCTTCTGCTCCTGCTCGGCAGTGCCGCTGTTCATCGGCTTCGTCGAGACCGGCATCCCCCTGGGCGTCACCTTCTCCTTCCTGATCGCCACGCCTATGGTGAATGAAGTGGCGCTGGCCATGCTCTTCGGCCTGTTCGGCTGGCAGATCGCCGGGTTGTACATGGTCACCGGTTTGGCTATCGCCATCATCGCCGGCTGGTTCATCGGACGGATGCCAAATGTGGAAAAGGGCGTGGAGGATTTCGTCTGGCAGATCAATGTGGGTGAGGTGGATGTCGCAGACTCAAATACTCAGTTGGGCCGACCGTTTCGACCAGGCCTGGCGCACCACCAAAGAAATCGTGGGCAAGGTCTGGCCCTATGTGGTGGTGGGCATCGCCATCGGCGCGGCCATCCACGGCTATGTACCGGAGGATGCGCTGGCCGGAATCATGGGCGCCGATGCCTGGTGGAGCGTGCCTGCGGCGGTGCTCCTGGGCGTGCCCATGTATTCCAATGCCGCCGGCATCATCCCTGTCGTCCATGCCTTGACTGAGAAAGGGGCGGCCCTGGGCACGGTGCTGGCTTTCATGATGAGCGTGGTCGCCCTCAGCTTGCCGGAGATGATCATCCTGCGTCGGGTGCTCAAGCCCCGCCTCATCGGGATCTTCATCGGCGTCGTCGCCAGCGGCATTTTGCTGGTTGGTTTTCTGTTCAATGCAGTTATCTAAAATCCAGGTGCGACGCACTTGCGAAGTACGTCGCACCTCATAAATCAAGGAGCCATTCATGATCATCAAAGTACTCGGCACAGGTTGCGCCAATTGCAAACGCCTGAAACAAGTATCAGCGGCCGTCCTGCAAGAACTGAACATCGAGGGCGAAGTCGTGGAAGTGACTGACATCGCCGCCATCATGGCCTATGGCGTCACCGCCACGCCAGGCCTGGTCATCGACGAGAAGTTGGTCGGCTACGGCGGCGTGCCATCCAAGCAACAACTTACGCAACTGATTCAACAAGCCAGCAGCCTGAGGAGAACACCCGACATGGACGAAAATATTCTTCAAGACATGATGAAATTTCACGACCACAAATGCTGGGCCAGCGTCGCTGGCGTACGCGTTGGGCTGGCGGCTTTGCGCACGTTGGGTGTAGAACGGTCGCCCGGGACGCAATTATACGGCTTTATCGAAATCGGCGAAGAGCATAGCGCTATGTGCTTCGGCGATGGCATCCAATACACTACCGGCTGTACGTTCGGCAAGGGCAATATCCAAAAGAAGCCCTACGGCAAACTGGCGTTCACCCTGATCGACAAAGAAACCTACAACGCCGTGCGCGTCTCCTTCAAACCCACCCACATCAAAGAAATCGGCCAGACGGCGTTCATGCAGAAGCGCGCCGCCGGTATCTATCCCAACGAAATTCCCGAAGAAGAGGTGATGGAACCGATTAGCATAGTCTGGGATGCGCCGGAGGAAGAGGTCGTCAGCATCGGCGAGGTCTTCGAGTACGATGGCGATCTCCTGCCCGAAGTGATGGGCATGCGTCCCTGCGACCGTTGCGGCGAATTGGTGGCGCTGGCCTACCGTGCGCGTCGTCGGCGAGAAGATTGTATGCATCCCTTGCTCTGACTACGACCGCTAGCTATCCCGATACGGTAGGCGAGGCTCGCTTCAATGGCGCAGCGGGCTTCGTTCTGCCGCCCAATGGACCAAAGGCTATTCACGATGTTAGCGTTCATTGCTCTGCTGTTCTTCGCCCTGGCCTTCATCTTTTCGATGTTGGGCCTGGGCGGGGCCATGGTTTACAACCCCATCCTCGTCTGGTTCGGCTTCGATTTCAAAGAAGTCGTCGTCCCCACCGGCCTGCTGCTCAACGGCCTTACAGCGGCGTCAGCGGCATGGGTCTACTACCGCCAGCGCATGATCGATTTCCACATCTCCCTGCCGTTGGTGATCACCTCAGCCATCGCCGCCCCTTTGGCGCTTACATCACCCAGTTTGTCCCCACCAATTGGTTGCTGGCTCTGTTCTCGATAGCCGTACTGGCCGCGGGCGGACGCATGATCCTGCTCAGCGGCGCCAGTGAGCCGGAAACCGTCTCTTGCTGTCATGGTTTGCGATGACGCAGGGAAACTCATCCTATCACCCCATCAGAGGACTAGACTCATGTCACATTCCGTTTCCATTCCTTCCGTCCGGAATCCTCAACCAATAAAGAAGCTTTCTACCCTCGACCGTTACCTGACCCTGTGGATTTTCCTGGCGATGGCCGTGGGCATCGCCCTGGGCTACTTTATCCCGGGCACCGAGGGCTTTATCAACCAGTTTCAGATCGGTACAACCAATATCCCCATCGCTATTGGTCTGATCCTGATGATGTATCCACCCTTCGCCAAGGTGAAATACGAACGCCTGCCGGAGGTGTTTCGCAACACCAAAGTGCTGGGGCTCTCGCTGGTGCAGAACTGGATCATTGGCCCCATTCTCATGTTCATCCTGGCCGTCGTGTTCCTGCACAACTATCCCGAATACATGGTCGGGCTGATCTTAATCGGTCTGGCTCGATGCATCGCCATGGTCATCGTCTGGAATGAACTCGCCCACGGTGACAACGAGTATGCGGCAGGGTTGGTCGCCTTCAACAGCGTATTTCAGGTCCTCTTTTACAGCGTTTACGCCTACATCTTCATCACGGTGCTGCCTGATGCCTTGGGGTTACGGGGTTCAGGCGTAACCGTTGACATCAGCATCAGCGAACTTGCCAAAACTGTATTCATTTATCTGGGCATCCCCATGATTGCGGGCTTCGCAACGCGCTTCTTCCTGTTGCGGGCGAAGGGCCAGGAATGGTATGAAACCCAGTTTATTCCCCGCATCAGCCCCATCACCCTCGTCGCCCTGCTCTTTACGATCCTGGTGATGTTCAGCCTGAAGGGTGAGCTTATCGTGCAGATCCCACAGGATGTGGTGCTCATCGCCATTCCCCTGACGGTCTATTTCGTGGTCATGTTCCTGGTCAGTTTCTGGATGGGACGCAAGGTTGGCGCTGATTATTCCAAAACCACGACGATGGCTTTTACGGCTGCCAGCAATAACTTCGAGCTTGCCATCGCTGTGGCGGTTGCGGTGTTCGGCATCGGTTCAGGCGTGGCTTTTGCCGCTGTGATTGGCCCGCTGATTGAAGTCCCAGTTATGATCTTGCTGGTGAATGTAGCGTTACGTTTCCAAAGACGCTATTTCTCACATGAATTGGAGCCGGCGCCTGCTGGCATGATAAACGCCGCAAGCGAAGCTTGCCCACCCGCAGAGCAACTGCTGAAATAAGGAACCGCCAACAAAATAACTTTTGAAAAATGAGGCGGTTCCTCACAAGCAATCGCAGTGGTATCTGTCAATCACTCACCGTCGGCAAGCCCTCTTTCCGCCAGGCATTCATACCCTTGGCAAGCTGGCGGGAATCGTAACCATCGGCGTTCAACAAACGCACGGCAGGGACAGAACGGTGCGAGGTGAGGCAGACGACCATGACCGGCCGGGCGGGGTCAAGACCAAGGCTGGGATAGGTCTGACGAAAGGTTTGGATCGGTGCAGAACGAGCGCCGGGGATGTGGCCACTCGCATATTCACTTGTCGAGCGTACGTCTACGAGTTGTAAATCAGGTTCAGATTCCAGCCTTTGCGCCAGTTCCCGAGCTTCGATTTCGGGCACACTGCCAAACGGCAGCCACCAGGGTAGACGCATCAGGCGAGCTCCACCTCAACATACTTTTCGATGATGTTGGCAAAAGCCGTATAGTTCTTCACGCCGACGATACGATCCACTTCTTTTCCATCTTTGATAAACAGGACTGTGGGTATACTCATGACGCCAAAGCGGCCGGGCGTGACAGGGTTATTGTCCACATCCAGCTTGGCAACGACGATCTGGCCATCGTACTCGGACGCAAGATCTTCGATGGTGGGAGCCAACATGTGGCAAGGACTACACCACTCCGCCCAGAGATCAACGAGCGCCAATTTGTCCGACTGCATGATTACATCACCAAAATCAGCATCAGTAACATGAATGGGTTGTGGGCGATTGGGGTCATCTGCTACAGCTTGATTCGAGGACGAACTAGGCTTCCCCCCGAAGAGGTTTTTGAGTAAATTAGACACTGATTTGCTCCTGTGGTCGTAAAAGTATTTGCATTCAAGGTTTAGTTTGCCATTATAAGATGATGTGAACGCAACCGAAGTTACATGTCATCCGATCCTGCCGCATTCTGTACTTGTACTGATGCGGAGAGCGATGTGTATCTTACGCTGCGCTTGTTTTTTCTTTGCCGGGAAGCTTATGCTACAATACTATTGAGCAAAGTGCTCGAAGTTTCCTGTAGGAGAATCGATTATGCCACCCCGAAGAAAAAAGAAAGTTCCACCAACCGTCAAAAAGCGTGATTGGAAAACAACCACCTGGTACATTATCGGCGGACTCATCATCATTGCCATGGTGTTTTCTTTGTTTGCAAGCGCGCTGGCCTACTGAGCTTCGCAACGAGATGCGTGGACGCAGCCGTCGCCAAAAGGCGGCGGTTTTGCTTTTCTGCTCACTTTTGATTGTCTTGTAACTGATGGCTGCTCCAGCATACACTGATTCTCGCCGCGGTCTGTTGTATGTTGCCATTGCCGTACTCTTTTTTTCCACGACCCCTGTATTCATTCGCTGGGCGGGGTCTATCACAAGTTACGAAATAGCTTTCTGGCGGTTGCTGATTGCGGCGGTGATGTTGCGCCTGCTGATGTGGGGCAGAGGTGAAAAATGGACGGTTCCCAGGATGGAATGGCGATTGTTTGCCATCTTTGGCTTGATTACCGCCCTCCATTTTCTGTTCTACATCGCCTCACTCAACTTCACGACTATCGCCCATTCTTTGGCGATTGTCTACACGGCCCCCATTTTTGTCGCGCTGTTTTCGGCTATCTTTCTGGGAGAAAGCATCACCCGCCGCCAATGGTTTGGTATCCTGCTGGCGGTGGTCGGGGTCGGTATTCTGGCCGGATTCCAGCCCCACTTCACCAAAGCGATGCTGTTTGGGGACTTGCTGGCGCTGGGATCAGCGATCACGTTCGGGCTTTACAGTGTGGCAGGGCGTTCACAACGCCACAGCCACAGCCTTTTCAATTACGCCATGACCATTTACGGTGCAGCAGCTTTGTGGGCATTGCTCCCGGCTGCGATTTCCTTTACGCCCGCTGGTTACACACCGATCGCCATCCTCAGCGTCATAGCTCTGGGTGTGCTTCCCTTGGGGATCGGGCACACGCTGTACAACGCCGCCCTGCGCTACACCAACGCCACCAATGTCAATGTCATCGCCACTCAGGAAGTGACCGGCGGCATCATCCTGGGCATCATTTTCCTTGGCGAGATGCCGGCAGCCAACGAACTCGTCGGCGTTGCGATCACGCTACTCGGCATCCTGGTGGTGATCCTGTGACGAAACCGGAGTCATTTCCTGCCCACCTTTGGCCCGTAAGCGCGCAGATCCGGCAGGGTCAGCTCTGCCTGGGTGATTACAATCTGGAGCAATTGGCGGATCAGTGGGGAACGCCGCTCTATCTTTACGATGCTGCGACTTTTGATGCTGCAATCGACGCCTATCGTCAGGGATTACGCGCCTGGCCGGGGGGAAAACGACTGGCCTATGCAGCCAAGGCCTGGTTCAACCTGCCCTTTGCACAGATTCTCAAGCGTCGAGGACTCGACCTCGATCTCGTGTCTGAAGGGGAGATGGGGATCGCCCAGGCTGCCGCTTATCCGCCAGACAAGGTGCATCTGCACGGCAACAACAAACCGGCGACGCTTCTGAAAATGGCGAGTGAGTGGGGTGTTGGCTCAATTGTCGTCGATAATCTGCACGAACTCAGCCTGCTGGAGGAACTGGCTCAGACCGATTGTCTTGTTCCCGACCTCTGGTTGCGTCTCAACCCCCAGTTGCTTGCGCCCACCCACCCCTATCGCCAAACCGGACATACGGGCTCCAAATTCGGCCTGACCAGAGGGGAAGCGATGGCAGCCGCCCTGCGCATCCAGCAGCATCCGCATCTGCGCCTCACCGGTCTGCACACGCACATTGGCTCTCAGATATTCGATTTAGGGGCGCTTTTGCAGGCGTTCGAGCAGTTGATCGGCCTGGCGGCAGAGCTTCGCTCTGAAAACATCGCCGAGATTGCGTCCATCTGTCCTGGTGGCGGATTGGGCGTGCCCTACCATCCCGACGACACCAACCTGAATCTGGCTCAGGCTGTAGAGCGGATCGTCAACCATGGCGCTGCCGCATGGGAAAAACACACGAATGCCCCGCATCCCACCCTCGTGCTTGAACCAGGCCGGAGTCTGGTAGCCCGGGCGGGTATCGCCCTCTACCGCATCGGCGCGATCCGCCACCTCCCGGATGGCACACGCCTCGCCGCCGTCGACGGCAGCATGGCGGACAATCCCCGACCGGCCCTCTACGGCGCGCGTTACACGGCCTGTCTACCCCGATCTCCCCTGTCACCACCCGCCGGACCGGTACGAGTCGTCGGCCCCTTATGCGAAAGCGGCGACTTTTTAATCGAATCCATCGATCTGCCTGAGTTTGCCGCCGGTGACATCCTCGCCATCCCCGTTGCTGGTGCATACCAATTGAGCATGGCGAGCAATTTCAATGCCACACTGCGCCCGCCCGTTTACTGGCTCGAAACCAACAAATGGCATTGTTTCCAGCGTCGCCAGACCGTTGCCGATCTCATGCAGCGGGATGTCGCCTTGACGGAAGGGCAAAGATCAAGTATTAAAGACTCAGGTTCAGCAGGATTTTGTGTGCCAGATGCTGGATCAGCATGATGCGTGAAACGTAAAAAGTGAAAAAACACCGGTTCAGACGCCATCACGTTTCACGTCTTCACGTTTTACGATATTTTACAGGGCAGCACTAAAATAATTGGAACTCCGCCCCAACTCACCTCCCCATGACCACAAACAACCCCGTTAACTGCCGCTACTATTACGCTGATTTCTTTCGCGGGCGCGACCACGAGGAATGCCGCCTCCTCAAGCGCAACCCCGAATCCCGCCCCTGGCGGCGGTCGCTGTGCGATTCCTGCCCCGTCCCGGACATTTTGATCAGCACCAACTGCAAGGAAATCGCCCTGGAAGCGACAGCCGTGAAGAAGTGGGGAATTATGGAACGGGTCGAAGTCTATGCCATCTGCGCCAAGCACTATGTCGAACTGGATAATCCCCGGTATTGTCCTGAGTGTGCGAAGGAGTAGGAAGTAAATGATGGATATTATTTCACAGTTGTGGCCACTGCTATTCACAATACCATTCGTTTTTCTAGGAATTATTTTCCTTTTCTTTCCTGAAAAAGCAATGAGGTTTTTTGCATCCTTCGGGAATCCTTATGGCATGGATGATGACGAATTAGATAACATTCATACAATTCCTGGAGCTTGCGCTATCGCATGATCTGACTCAGGATCGTAGGGCTTGCATTTTTGATGGCGATATCATTGGGTTTCTGTATTACGGCAATTATCCTCTAACCAAGAGCCATAAATCTGCCCAATCTCCTCCCTTTCCCCCGCTTCCCGGCCGCATTTCGGGCGTGCAGCATGGTTTAAGGGGCAGCGCTTTTACGCACCCCGAACTCGCGAGCGAATTGACTTTGCTTTTTCGACCGTGATAGAATGCACAGGATCGTGTTCAAACATACTGAATTTTTCAAATCGTGCATCGCATATGGCAATTGATTATCTTCCCCTTCTAATTCTCATCTTTGTTGCAGGTCTGATCGCGGCAATTGCTATCGCGATGCCTTCATTTTTGGGACCTAAAAATCCCAACAAGATGAAACAGGAGCCCATCGAATCAGGTATGATCCCGTTTGCCGATGCCAGACGTCGGTTCCCGGTGCAGTACTACATGGTGGCGCTGATGTTCATCCTGTTCGACATCGAAGTCATTTTCCTCTATCCCTGGGCTGTGTCTCTGAACAAACTGAAGGTCTTTGGGCTAATCGAAATGGGAGTCTTTTTGGCGATTCTGCTCATTGGTTATGCGTACGTCTGGAAAAAGGGAGCATTTGAATGGGATTAAAGCGTCCGGCAACCGGCGACTATAGGAGGCGATCAATATGGGACTAGAATCCCATCTCGCCAATTCGGGTGTGGTCACGACCACCCTGGAATCTATGGTCAACTGGAGCCGCAACAATTCTGTCTGGCCGCTGCTGTTTGGCCTGGCATGTTGCGCCATCGAAATGATCACGGTTGGCACTGCACGGCACGACATCTCCCGTTTTGGCAGCGAATTGTTCCGCGGTTCGCCCCGGCAGGCCGATCTGATGATCGTCGCCGGTCGGGTCAGCAACAAAATGGCTCCGGTCATCAAGCGTCTTTACGACCAGATGGCTGAACCCAAATGGGTGATCGCTATGGGCATCTGCGCCAGCGCCGGCGGACCCTTCAACAATTACGCCATCGTGCAGGGGGTTGATAAAATCATCCCCGTCGATGTGTATGTGCCCGGCTGCCCGCCCAGACCGGAAGCGCTGCTTTACGCCCTGACCCAATTGCAGGCGAAAATCGATTCAGAGAAAATCACCGATCACACCACGACACCGACGCCGATTGTCGTACCTCCAAAATCTGATTTTCCCTCACTTCCCTTGTAACCCCTCCATCACCTGATTATGGCTGATCCCATCACAACAGTACGCGAGGCTTTTCCCGACGCAGTGCTGAAGAGCGAAGTCTATCGCGATACACCCATCATCACCATCAAAGCAGAATCGTTGCTGGAAGTGGGACGATTCCTGCGGGATGATCCTGCGCTGCAATACAACCTGCTCAGCGACCTGACCGTTGTTGATCGGCTGAAACTGGATGATGGCGATGGCGACGTGCGTTTCCACGGCATCTATCAACTTCGTTCTGTGGAACGGGATGGCGATCTGCTCCAGATTAAGACGCCTTTACCGGGCGGCGACTATCCGACCGCCTTCAGCGTCACCGGCCTTTGGCCTTCGGCCAACTGGTACGAACGGGAAGCCTACGACCTGTTTGGCGTCACCTACGAAGGGCATCCTGATCTCCGCCGCATTCTCATGCCGGACGACTGGCCGGGCCATCCCCTGCGCAAAGATCAACCGCTCGGCGGCGAACGGGTTCCCTTCACCATCACCTGGGATGATGAAGATTTCGCGCATCTGGGCAAACAACTCATGCAGGCGGAACAGAAGGCGGAACCAGTGCCCGGTCGGATGGACAGCAAGCACATGGTGATCAACATGGGGCCGCAGCATCCGGCCACCCACGGCGTTCTGCGCCTGATCGTGGAATTGGATGGCGAGCGGGTGATCGCTGTCCAGCCCGATATCGGTTATCTGCACAGCGGCTTCGAAAAACAGGGCGAAAACATCCGTTACAAGGATTTTGTTTATTACACCGACCGCATGGACTACGTGTCGGCCATGCAGAACAATCTTGCCTACTGTCTGGCAGTCGAAAAACTGCTCGATATCGAAGCGCCGCCGCGTGGACAGGCCATTCGGGTCATTGTCTGCGAAATGCAGCGCATCGCCAGCCACCTGGTTTGGCTGGCCACCCATGCCCTCGATGTCGGCGGAACCGGGCTGGCGCTCTTGATGTACGCTTTCCGCGAGCGCGAAGATATCCTCGACCTGTTCGAGATGGTCTGCGGCGCGCGCTTGACCACCTCGTATCTGCGAGTCGGCGGCGTTTCGGATGATTTGCCACCGGCATTCATCCCCAAATTACGCGAATTTCTCGAGTATCCTGCCTGGGCGTTTCGACGAATACGAGCGCATGCTCAGCAGCAACCCTGTCTGGCGTCGTCGTTTGCAGGGCATTGGCATGCTCAGCAAGGAACAGGCCATCGCTCTGGGCGTGACGGGACCAATGCTCCGGGGCAGCGGCGTCAAGTACGATCTGCGCAAGGCCCAGCCCCTATTGCGGTTACGAGCAGTACGATTTCGAGATCCCCACCTATCCGGAAGGGGATAGCTTCGCCCGCTATCTGGTGCGCATGGACGAAATGCGGCAATCGGTTCGCATCATCAATCAGGCACTCGACAGCCTGCCCGACGGCGATTACCTGCATCGACAACCCCAAGATCGCGCCGCCCAAGCGCGAATTGCTCGACCAGAGCATGGAAGCGGTCATCCACCACTTCAAGCTGTTCACCGAAGGGTTTCAAGCCCCCGAAAGGTGAAGCCTACCACGGCATCGAAGCCTCAAAGGGGGAGATGGGCGTTTATCTGGTCTCGGACGGCAGCGCGCATCCCTACCGGCTGCGTGTTCGCACCCCCAGCTTCGCCAACTTATCCAGCTACCGAGTTGATGTCCAAAGGCCATCTCTTCTCCGACATCGTCACCGTCATCGGCACCATCGATATCGTGCTTGGTGATATCGATCGGTAGCGTAGAACGTGACCCTAAAGGTCGCATATCAAACATTCAGGCTTTATCATCCCTTGCTCCAACGCACCATATCGTCCCATAATGTCATTCTGTGACCTTTAAGGTCTCGCAATTCAGAATTCATCCCATGCTCTCCGACTCCGCCCGTTCCGAAATCAAAACCTCGATGGCGCAGTATCCGCGCCCACAGTCCGCCATTCTGCCTGCGCTCTACGTCGCTCAGCAGGAGATCGGCTGGCTGCCAGATGAGGTTATGGACGAAGTCGCCGCACTTGTTCGACATGGAACCGATGGAAGTCTACGCCATCGCCGGGTTCTACAACATGTTTTACAAGGAGCCCAAGGGCAAATTCCATCTGGAAGTTTGCACCAATGTGCCCTGCATGTTGCGAGGCGCCGGCGAGATTGCCGATTACATCAAAGCAGCGCTTGGGGATTGGTTTGGCGAGACGACCGAAGACGGCAACTTCACGCTGGATCACATGGAATGCCTGGGTTCGTGCGGCACGGCGCCGATGGTCTTTGCCCGGCGCACGCCAGAGCGACTGGGGACGCTATTACGAGAATCTGACGCCCGAGCAGGTCGACGCCATGTTGGATGAATTGCTGCCTGTTGGATGAAAAGCCTGCCCGACAGAACGCTCACCCAGCCGGGCCGTATCATCACGACCACCATCCCGAAACCAACTTCCTGCTGGCCCGCATCGACAAGCCCGATAGCCACACGATCGAGGGCTACATGGCCGATGGCGGCTACAAGACCGCCCGCAAGGCCCTGGCAATGGAGCCTGCTGATGTGATCGAGACAGTGAAGAAGGCCGGCGTGCGCGGGCGCGGGGGCGCAGGCTTCCCGGCGGGAGTCAAGTGGGGGTTCGTCCCCAAGGATATTGACCCACGTTATCTCGTCGTCAATGGCGATGAATCAGAGCCGGGCACGTTCAAAGACCGCCTGATCGTGGAATATGATCCGCACCAATTGCTGGAAGGGATCATCTGCGCGTCCTGGGCGATTCAGGCGCAATTACGCCTTTATTTACATCCGCGGCGAATACATGTTCGCCCAGGAGCGAATGAATGAGGCCATCGCCGAAGCCAAGGCAAAGGGCTATCCTGGGCAAGGGCATTTTTGGCACTGATTTCGACCTCGAAGTGATCGTCCATCCCGGCGCAGGCGCTTACATCTGCGGCGAAGAAACCGCTTTGCTCAGTTCGCTGGAAGGCGGACGTGGCCATCCCCGCCTGAAACCGCCCTTCCCGGCTGTGGCCGGACTTTACGCCAAACCCACCATCGTCAACAACGTCGAGACCATCTCCCAGGTGCGTCACGTGATGGAGCATGGCGCAGATTGGTATCGGCAGTGGGGGACAGAACGCAGTCCGGGCTTCCAGCTGATCTGCTCTGAGCGGGCAGGTGCAATAAGCCGGGCGTTTACGAAATCCCTTACGGCATGACCCTCCGCGAATTAATTTACGATCATGGCAGGCGGCACGGTGGATGATCGCCCGATCAAGAGCATCATCCCCGGCGGCCTCTCCATGCCCCACCTCCTGCCCGACGCGCTGGATGTCGGCATCGATTTCGAGTCCATTGTCGGGGCCGGTTCGATGCTCGGTTCCGGCGGCATCATCGTCATTTGCGAGGGGGAGAGCATCATGCCCATCGCCCGACGCACGGTATGGCTTCTATCGTCGAAGAATCTTGCGGCAAATGCACGCCCTGCCGCGAGGGCGGCCCCTGGATGGAGAAAATCCTCAAGCGCATCGAAGCGGGCGAAGGCACTCTGGATGACCTGCGCACGATGGAGCGCATGACCAAATACATCGATCAGCAGTCGTTCTGCCCATTTGGCCCCGCCTCGGTGTGGGGCTTGCAGAGCACTTTGCGCCTCTTCCGCGGCGAATACGAAGACTACATCCTGCAAACCAATCCCGATGGCGTCAAGCCTGCCATTCCCGTACGGCCCATTTACCACGCAGATTCCGGCGAGTTGCACGAAACAAGCTGGATGCTAAGGACAGCTACAATTGCCGTCTTCACGCATCACCATTCCTATCTCCCATGTCCGATTGGATCACCATCACCATCGACGGCCAGGAAATCAAGGCCAAGAACGGCGAACTGCTCACCGACGCTGCTACGCGCGCTGGCATCGAGATCCCGGTCTTCTGCTCACACCCCAAACTTGATCCGCTGGGGGCTTGCCGCATGTGCCTGGTCGAGCAGGTAACGCCGCGCGGCAACGCCCTGATTACGGCCTGCACCACGCCGGTCAGGGATGGCGCTGTCTTCCATTACGATTCGGAAAAGGCTGTTGACGCCCGCCAGGGCACGATGGAACTGATCCTCGCCAACCATCCCCTCGATTGCCCCATCTGCGACAAGGGCGGCGAGTGTCCGCTGCAAAATCAGACGCTGGAACATGGGTCCGGGCATTCGCATTTTTGGGAAGAGAAGAATCACAAAGCCAAGGCTTATCCTCTCAGTGATCTCATCCTGCTGGATCAGGAGCGCTGCATCCTCTGCTGGCGCTGCATTCGCTATCTGCAGGAGTGGGAAGACAAACCCCAGATCGGACTTTTCCACCGCGGTGGGGAAACGGTCATCGATCGATTCCCGGAAGCTGAACTCGACGCTTACACCAGCGGCTCGATTATCGATCTCTGTCCGGTCGGCGCTCTGACGAATCGTTTTGCGCGCTTTAGCTATCGCCCCTGGGACATCGAGCGAGTCGCTTCGATCTGCACCCATTGTGGCCAGGGCTGCAACCTGACCATCGATAGCCGCAATCAGGAAGTGCGTCGGCACGTGTCCCGCGAAAACATGGCGGTGAACGACGAATGGATCTGCGACAAAGGGCGCTACGCCACCGGATTGACCAAGAGCCCGGATCGTTTACTTGAACCATTGGCTCGTATCGATGGCAGATTGCAACCGGTCTCCTGGGACGAAGCAATCAAGCGTGTGGTCGATGGCCTGAAAGTGACTGTAAAGAATCATGGCGCTAACAGTGTGGGGGCAGTGGGATCAGCCAAGGTCTCGAACGAAGCCAATTACATGTTGGGCAAATTCATGCGAGCCATGATCGGAACCAACAACATCGATTTCCGTGAAGGCGCGGCGTTGTTGGCCGACCCGCGCGGGATTCCGTCGCTGGAGGATGCTCGTAACGCCGATTTGATCGTCCTCATGGGCAGCGATCCCGGCGAAGAGATGCCTGTGTTGGCGAATGTCATCAAGCGGGCGGCAAAGCGCAATGGCGCACCGCTGATCGTCATTAATCCCCGGCGCATTGAACTTGCCGAATATGCCAGTGTTTTCCTCAATCCCACGCCGGCGGAAGAAGTGGCACTGTTCGACGCCCTCACCCGTGCAACGATGCAGGCGAGGATGCAAGCCCAGGGCGAAGCAATTCCGGAGTGGTTACAGGAAACCGAGGTCGTCGAAGGCGTCTCCCCGGAGGAATTGTTCCTTGCCGGTCAACTCATGGACCAGGCCGAACGACCCTTTATCATTTACGGTGCAGACTACGCCTGGGGCTTTGGCGCACGGGATATCGTCAGCGCTCTGACCAACTGGGTTATCACCGCCGGACACGAAAAGCGTCTGGGCTTTCTGCATAATCAGGCCAATGCGCAAGGCGCTGGTGATATGGGCATATTGCCCGATTATTATCCTGGTCGGCGCCATATCGGCGATCGGGAAGCACGCGCCGAGTTGGAATCACTGTGGAACACACCCTTGCCAACCCAGCCCGGTCTGTCGTATGGCGGCATGATTGCATCCGCGTGTGGCCGTATCAAGGCCATGTTCATCATGGGCTCGGATCCGGTCAGCGAGAAACCCGCAGATGCAGAATCGCTGAAAGCGCTGGACTTCCTGGTTGTGCAGGATATGTTCCTGACGCAAACGGCGCAAATGGCCGACGTCGTATTGCCTGCCGCCTCCTATTTCGAGGGTAATGGCACTTTCACCAATACCGAGCGCAGGGTGCAACGAGCGCATCAAGCCATTCGCCCGCTGGGGAAAACGGCTGCCGATTGGTTGATCCTGATGCACATCGCATTGCGCTACAATCCCGGCGCAGCCACGCTCTGGGAGCGGCCAACAGCCGAAGCGGTTTTCGAGGAAATCACTCGCGTCGCCCCGATGTATGCGGACATGACCTGGGAAAATCTGGGTGAAAGCGGCAAGCAATGGGCCTGGGACACGCTAACGGTGAAGAGAGAGCTGCGCACTTACGGCGGCAGCAGCGCTAAACCCACCGATAAACGTTATCCCTTCCGTTTGGTTGTCAGCTCCCTGCTGTGGGATGGCGGCACAACCTTCGCGGCTTCGCCGGAACTGGCGCATCTTGCATCGCGAAGCGCTCGACTCCATCCCCAGGATGCCGTTAAACTTGGCTTTGCAGAGGGTGATTCTGTCGAAATCCTCTCCCGCGCCGGGGAGATCAAACTCCCCCTCAACATAGACGATTCCATTAAACCGGGCACGGTTTTTGTGCCGTTCTCCCTTCCCGAAGCGCCTGTCGGGGCTCTGTTCGATTCCCAAGGCCCGCGTACCAACGTGGCCGTTCTCAAGGCCACCTCGTAGGAAATTGATAAAATGACCTTCGTCATTGCTGCCATCATCAAGAGCGTCGCCCTGGTATTGCTGCTACTCCTGGGCTTTGCCTATATGACGTATTATGAACGCAAAGTATTGGGGCGTTTTCACGTGCGCTATGGGCCCAATCGCGCTGGCCCCTTCGGCTTGCTGCAACCAATCGCTGATGCCGTTAAGGCTATTTTCAAAGAAGAGGTCATCCCCGGCCATGTAGACAAATTCATCTACATCATTGCCCCCGCCCTGTCGGTGATTCCCGCCCTCATTGTTCTGGCTGTTGTACCTTTTGCACCACCTTTTACGGTATTTGGCTACACAATCAATTTTGCTGTTACCGATGTTAATGTCGCCATGCTTTATATTGTCGCTGTTACAAGTATTGCGACTTACGGTATTATTTTAGGCGGTTGGAGTAGTAACAATAATTACTCACTGTTAGGCGCTTTACGTACAGCGTCACAGATGATTAGCTATGAATTGCCGCTTGGCATCGTTTTGATCGCTATCCTGCTCACCACCAATATCGGGCGAGAAGCCGGAACCTTGAGCCTGGTTGAAATCGTCGATCAATCCCGACCCTGGTGGCTGTGGCTCTGGTTGTGGCTGGCTTTCCCGATCTTCTTCATCACCATGATGGCGGAGGCCAATCGCAGTCCCTTTGATTTGCCGGAAACGGAAAACGAGCTTATCGCCGGATTCCAGGTCGAATATGGCGGCATCAAATTCGCCATTTTCATGATGGCTGAATACATCGGCATGATCACCGGCAGTGTTATCATGGCTACGTTGTTCTTCGGTGGCTGGAGAGGCCCCGGTGCGGTTCCCGGCACCTGGTATGGCGTCCTGATCGGATTTGGCTGGCTGCTGCTGAAAGTTATTGCCATCCTCTTCCTCTATCTCTGGGTACGAGCCAGCGTGCCGCGTATTCGTTACGATCAACTCCTGCAATTCTGCTGGAAAGTGCTTACACCTCTGTCGATCGTCTATTTAGTTCTTACCGCATTTCTTGTTGTTTTTGTCGCATAAATAGTAATTAAGAACCAATGATTAAAGATTAAAGAACTAAAGTATTCATTACTTCGATAGTCGTAAATCTTCAATCATTAATCTTTAATACTTAATCATTCATTTACTCTCCCATACACACTCCAACATAACTATGTCTGGACCCAAGGATGTTATTGATGGTGTACGCGGAATCGCTCAGGCGATGGGCGTCACCTTAAAAATCCTCGTAACCGAACCGCCGGTCACGGTGCAATATCCCGAAGAGGCCGCGTCGATCTATCCCCGCTTTCGCGGCCGCCACGAGTTGCGCAAATACGAAAACGGCCTGGAACGATGCATCGGCTGCGCGCTCTGCGAAGCAGCCTGCCCCACAAAGACCATCCACGTGGAAGCCGCAGAGAACGATCCGGACAATCCGGTTTCACCCGGCGAACGTTACGCCAAGATCTACGAGATAAACTTGCTCCGCTGCATTTTCTGCGGAGATTGCGAGGCTGCCTGTCCCGTCGACGCCATCGTGCTCGGCCACAACATCGATCTGGCCAATTACGATCGCCATGACTTCGTTCTGGACAAAGAAGCACTCCTGAATCCACCTGACCCTTACGTTATTATCCGCCCCGACACCTTGCCGATCGAGAGCAAAGATTCGCCGTAGGGCGCACCCTGCGGTCGCCCTGAGTGGCGAGGGCAAGCCTCGACCTCCGACCTACCTGATTCTCTGACCACCGATTTCTGAACTATGTCCTTCCTTCTGTTTGCCGCCCTGGCCATCGTAGCGCTTGTTGGCGCTGTAGGTGTTGTCTTAAGTCGCAGCGCCGTACATAGCGCCCTTTACCTGTTGCTGAATTTCGCGACATTTGCAGCCATGTACATCATGCTGGGCGCGCAATTCCTGGGCATCGTACAGATCGTCGTCTATGCAGGCGCTATCGTTGTACTGTTCCTGTTCGTGGTCATGCTAATCGGCGGAGAGATCGGCGATGTTCGCCGCAGGAGCCGTTCATACACACGAATCGTAGCCAGCATCGCTGCAGCCATCCTCCTTGTGGCGCTGATCTTTGTCATCGGCCAATCCTTGCCGCGCAGATGCACTCCCCAAGGGTGCACCCGACAACGGCAGCGTCCAGGCAATAGGCGCTGTGCTCTACACCGTCTATCTGCTGCCCTTTGAACTGGCCTCGATTCTGCTGTTGGCCGGCATGTTGGGCGGCATCGTCCTGGCTCGCCGTTACACCCAATACCAAACCTTGAAAAAGGACTGATCCATGGTTCCAACGACCTTCTTCCTGCTCCTCTCCGCCGTTATGTTTATGCATCGGCGCAGTCGGGCGTATTGGTGCGCCGCAATGCCCTCATCATATTCATGTGCGTCGAGTTGATGCTCAATAGCGTCAACCTGACGCTGGTGGCGCTGTCCAACCATTGGGGCAATCTCAACGGCCAGATTTTCGTTTTCATCGTCATGGCCGTGGCAGCGGTCGAAGTCGCTGTTGGCCTGGCCATCGTCATGGCTATCGTCCGTCACAAAGACACCACCAACGTCGATGAAATCGACTTACTCAAGTGGTAAATCGGTGACCGATAGACTGGAAAACCAGAAAATCGGAAAACCAGGAAACGCCACCTAATCCATCAATTCGCAACCCCAAATCCGCATGCGACCATCGGTCCTCTGCAATCCGCAATCCTCCCATGCTTAATTACGCCTGGCTGATCCTCCTCTTTCCCGCCCTCGGCGCGCTGATCAACGCCTTTTTCGGGCGACGCCTGAACCGCGGCGCGGCAGTTGTCGCCAATGTCGCTGTGTTCGCTTCCTTCGTCGTTGCCGTCACCATGGCCTTTGGCGTCAGCGCCTTGCCCGAAAGCGCGCACGGTCAATTTGAGTTGCCGCTCTGGGACTGGATCACTATCGGAAATCTGCAGATTGAGATGACGATGCTGATCGATCCCCTTTCGACGGTCATGGCATTGGTGGTCACAGGCGTCGGGTTCGTCATCCACCTGTACTCCGCCACGTACATGCAACTGGATGACAACCACCAGCCCCTGGATGCTCGCCGCTACGCCCGCTTCTTCACCTTCCTGAACTTCTTCATCCTGATGATGTTGACGCTGGTGCTGGCGAACAATTATGTAATGCTCTACCTGGGTTGGGAAGGCGTTGGTCTGGCCTCGTACTTGCTGATTGGCTTCTGGTTCTACAAGCCATCGGCTGCTGCCGCCGCCAAAAAAGCCTTTCTGGTCAACCGTGTTGGTGATTTCGGCTTGGCCCTGGCGTGATGTGGCTGTTCTACCTCTTCGGGAAAACAGCGGGCAGTCCTGGCCTTCGACGATGTCTTTCACGCCGTAGAGGGCGCTTCACCGGCTGCCATCGCCGCCCTGACCGGCGTAACGCTGCTGCTCTTGCTGGCAGCCACCGGCAAATCAGCCCAGATACCCCTCTTTGTGTGGTTGCCGGACGCCATGGAAGGCCCCTAGCCCCGTCTCGGCCCTCATCCATGCGGCGACGATGGTGACAGCGGGCGTCTACATGCTGGCCCGCTCGCACCCGCTGCTGGAACTGGCTCCCACCACCATGACAGGCCATCGCCTGGATCGGCGCACTGACAGGCTTGATGGCGGCCACCATCGCCATTGTGCAGACAGATCTCAAACGCATCCTGGCGTACTCGACCATCTCGCAGCTCGGTTTCATGTTCCTGGCGGTCGGGGTGGGCGCGTACATGGCGGGTGTCTTCCATCTCGTCACGCATGCCTTCTTCAAGGCGCTGTTGTTCCTCACCGCCGGTTCGATCATGCACGCCACCCACGGCGCAGTTGGACATCGATCTGATGGGCGGGTTCAAGAAGAAGATGCCGATTACGTATTGGCAGTTCCTGGCGGGGGCGCTGGCCCTGGCCGGGTTCCCACTGCTGGCCGGATTCTGGTCGAAGGACGAGATCCTGCTGAATACATTCGTAGAGAACAAATTCCTTTATTACATCGCTCTGTTCACGGCCTTACTCACTGCTTTCTACACCTTCCGCGCTGTCTACCGCGTCTTTCACGGTCAGCCGCGTAACCAACGCCTGTTCGATAAGGTTCACGAGCAGCCTTTCGGCATGACCGGCCCACTGTGGATATTGGTGATTGGATCCCTTTTTGGCGGTCTCATCGGCATCTCAGCAGGCATTGGCGCCTTACTCGCCATTGATCACATCAACCAGATCGAAACCTGGCTGCACCCGGCCTTTGAGGACATCGAGATGTTGCATGCCACACTGCAAACACAGTTCACCTTGTTTGCCGCTTCTGGCGTGCTGGCAATTCTTGGCATTCTATTGGCCTATCTGCGCTACGTCCGCCAATCCAGTTGGACGCTCGCTCTGCAACGTCTGTTCAAACCGCTCCAGCCCGTTCTGGAAAACAAATACTGGGTGGATGAATTCTACATGGCGGTTATCGTCAGGCCGCTGCGGGCCATCGCCGGCTGGTTCTACCGCATCGGCGATCAAGGCATCATCGAAGGCATAGTCAATGGCATTGGCCGCTTGACAACCTCGGTCGGCCAGGGCGTTGCCCACATCGAGACAGGTCATCTCAGTTGGTATGCGCTTTCCCTTTTCATCGGCGCTGTCGCATTGGTCGGATTTTTCCTACTCGTCGGATAACGGTTCACCGTTCACGGTATTATGGATTTAACTTCGTTACCCCTCCTCTCCATCATCATCTGGCTGCCTGTACTGGGAGCCCTGCTGCTCATGTTCATCAGGAACGACCGGGCGGCAAAATGGACAGCGCTGACCATCGCCGCGTTGGATTTCATCGTGTCTCTGGGCCTGCTGGCCGGATGGGTGAATACCGGCAACATGCAATTTGAGGAATTCTACTTCTGGATTCCGCAATTCGGCATCAATTACCATCTGGCTGTGGATGGCATCAGCCTGTTCCTGGTGCTGCTGACCACGTTGCTGGGGCCGATTGTCATCCTCTACTCGTGGTCCAACGTCAAGGATAACCTCAGGCTTTATCTGGCGCTTCTGTTGATACAGCAAACTGCCATGTTGGGCGTGTTCCTGGCCCTCGACCTGGTGCTCTTCTTCGTCTTCTGGGAATTCTCGCTGATCCCCATGTATTTGCTGATCGGCAAGTGGGGCAGCGAACGCCGCAAATACGCATCGCTCAAGTTCTTCCTCTACACGATGGCGGGCTCAGCGCTTGATGCTGGTCGTCATCCTGCTGCTGTACTGGCAGACCGGCTCCTTCAATTGGGGCGTCATCCGCCAGATTGCGACCTGCCCTACACCTTCCAGATGGTGGCCTTCCTGGCTTTTGCCCTTGGCTTTCGCCATCAAAGTGCCGTTGTTCCCCTTCCACACCTGGCTGCCCGACGCCCACGTCCAGGCCCCGACCGCTGGTTCTGTCATCCTGGCGGGCGTGCTCCTGAAAATGGGCACTTACGGCTTCGTGCGCTTCTGCCTGCCCCTCTTCCCCGACGCCACCATCACCTTGGCGCCCTGGATAGCGGGACTGGCCATGATCGGCATTTTGTACGGCGCGCTGGTGGCCCTGGTGCAGAAGGATCTCAAGTCGCTGGTCGCTTACAGTTCTGTCGCCCATCTCGGTTTTGTGATGCTCGGCGTCGCCACGATTAACCAGCAGGGGTTGTCCGGCGCGGTGTTGCAGGGCGTCAATCATGGTCTGTCCACCGGCGCGCTCTTCCTCATGGTGGGCATGATTTACGACCGTCGCCACACCCGTATGCTTGCCGATTTCGGCGGTCTCTGGAAGCAGATCCCCATCTTCAGCGCCCTGTTTATCGTCACGGTGATGGCCTCGGTGGGCCTGCCCGGGCTCAATGGCTTCGTCGGGGAGTTCACCATCCTGCTCGGAGCGTTCCAGGTGAATCCCTGGTGGGCCGTTTTCGGCACGGTGGGCATCATCCTCGCAGCGTGGTATCTGCTGACAGCCGTGCGCGGCATGTTGCAGGGGCCGCTCGACAACCCGGACAACGAAAATCTGAAAGACCTTTCCCGGCGGGAGATCTGGTTGCTCGTCCCGCTGATTATCCTTTTCTTCGTCATCGGCCTGTTCCCCGACCTGTTGCTTGACAAAATCAACCCCGCAGTCGATGTCCTTATCCACGAAATCAACTCCACCGCTGTGGTGTCGCTCATTCCGTAGCAGTAATCAATGATTAAAGATTGATGATTAAGGAACAGTCACTATCATACTCGGCCGATACCTTAATCTTTAATCTTTAACAATCAGTCATTACGCCATTAAACATGGATCTTTCCACCTTCAACATCTACCCCATTTTGCCCGAAGTCATCATTATCGCGACAGCTTTGTTGATCTTGCTGTCCGAATTCGTGCGGGCGCTCGTTTCATCCGGGCAAGACAAGCAGAGTCATATCCTGGCCGGTATCAGTTTGGTGGGCTTGATCACTGCTGGCGTCCTCACCTTTATCCGCATTGGCGTACCCGCGAATGAATTCATGGGCATGGTGGTGGATGACAACTACAGCCGTTACCTCAATCTGGTGATTCTGCTGGCGGGCGTGCTCGGCGTGTTGTTGTCGTGGGAATATCTCACCCGCTTTACGACGATGCACAGCGAGTATTACAGCCTGTTGCTGCTGGCCGTCGCCGGGATGATGTTTTTGGGTAAGTCGATTGAACTGATCACCTTGTTTGTAGCTCTGGAGATTCTTTCCGTCTCGCTGTATGTGCTGACCGGCTTTAATCGAGGGCAGTTGCGCAGTGCTGAAGCGGCGCTGAAGTATTTCCTGTTGGGAGCGTTTTCTTCCGGGTTCCTGCTGTACGGCATGGCCCTGCTGTACGCCGACTCCGGCTCCACCCGTTTGGTCGATATCGCCGCCAACTCGACCGGTGGCTTTTTCGCCCTGGCCGGATTGGCGCTCCTGCTGGTGGGCTTCGGCTTCAAGATCGCCCTGGCGCCGTTCCACATGTGGGCGCCTGACGCCTACCAGGGCGCACCGACACCGGTGACGGCCTTTATGTCGGTGGGGACCAAGGCCGCTGCTTTACTGGCTCTCTCGCGGGTCGTGCTGCACATGATCAGCGTGCCCTACCACTGGTGGGCGATTGCCCTGGCGATCCTGGCGGTGGTGACGATGACCTGGGGCAACCTGGCGGCGTTGCGGCAGAACAGCATCAAACGCATGCTGGCGTACAGCTCGATCGCCCAGGCAGGCTATTTGCTGATTGGCCTGACGACCGGCACGTTAGCGGGCATCCAGGCGATGCTTTTCTATCTGTTCACCTACGCCTTTATGAACATCGGCGCTTTTGCGGTGGTCGCCCTGATGGAGCGAACTGATCCCGAATCGCAGCAGGACGCCACCCTGGACAATGCCCGCGGCCTCTTCAGCCGCAGCCCGGTGTTGGCGATCATGATGGCTATTTTCATGTTCTCTCTGGCAGGCATCCCACCCCTGGCCGGGTTCTTCGGCAAGCTGTTCCTGTTTGGGGCGGCGGTGGAGAGCGGCTGGGTGCTGTTGGCGGTTATCGGCGTGCTCAACAGCGTTGTCAGCGCCGTTTACTACCTGCGGGTGTCGGTGGTGATGTTTATGGATGAGCCCACAGAGGAAACGCGGGTGCTGCTGCCCATCCCCCGATCGGCATTGATTGGCTTAACCATATCAGTGTTGGGCACGTTATTGTTTGGCATCTTCGCCAGCCCGTGGTTCGCCAGCATCAGCGAGTTCGTGGTGGCGTCGGCGGGACGAGGGTAGGGGTTAAAGCGGGGGGCGAGGGAAGGGGGTTGGGGCGATTCATGAATCGCCCTTACTGGGGTTGCGCATGCACGCGCATTATGCGCACGGGCGCGAGGCATCATGCCCGTGTCTCATATTTCAGGGTGTCAGATAGCGAGGTGGAGGCGGGCGATGTTCTTCCCTCCGTTCACCGACTGCCAGGCTGCAGAGCCTTGATCCAACACCAAAGCATCAGCGGGGCGAGTGATACCCGCCCCGCCAACAAATCGCCGATTAATCCCATCCCTCCAACACACCTCCCCCACCCTTGCCCGAAGCCTGCGACAACAGAGAGGGAGGTAAGAACCGAAAAACTAGCGAAGAAATATCGGCATGTACAACGGATGTATACGGGATAGCGATGCCGCCGGGCACGTTGAGCGTGGTTCCGCCGCCTTCCTGCACCTGCAGCGGCGCACCCGCATCGAGGACAAAGCTGGTCGTGGCGCTTTCACTGCCGCCGGCGCTGACCGAGACCACGTAGAAGCCGGCGTCCGCCCCAGCGGTGTCAAGGAATACGATGAACCCGCCATATGCGGTGGTCATGGCAGTCGTGGTCAGCGCCGTGCCGTTCACGCTGATGAGTCAGAGGTGAACTGGTCGGAAAGTGGCATCCCAGCTAACGGTGAGGTAGCCGCCAGGCTTGCAACTTCCGTAGTTGGGGGCCACCATCGGCTCCGGAGTGACGCTACTCACATCCACCGGTGTTGCGCTGAAGCGTTCTCCTGTGCCTACTGCTGAGCTGATGAGCGTAATCAGATCCCCAGCACTTGAGCTCGTCCATCGCCGACCAGTGACGCAGGTGTTACGGCTTTGACCGCATGACCCGTTGCTAGCGCTGTGGCGCCGCTTGCCAGGCCGACGACATCGGCCGGCAAGTCAGGCGGATCGGAAGTTGTACCATCGCCCAATTGACCGGACCAATTCTCTCCCCAGCATTTGTCCCCGCCGCCGTTGGTCAAGGCGCACAGTGATTGCCTCCAGCAGCTAGCTGCTGCCACATCACGTGACGCCACTGCCCAGGCCGATCACGTCCACTGGCACACTGTCGACTGGTCGTCGGGCTATCGCCCGATTGACCGTTACCGACATTTCCAGCCCCAGCATTTGACTCCGCCCAGCGGTCGGTTAAGGCACAGGTAGTGCTCAAAGCCCGCGTTACTTGCCATGACGCCGCTGCTATGAGGCCAACCACGTCCACCGGCGTACTACTGTTGGTGGTTGTGCCATCACCCAATTGACCATAGGTATTCCATCCCCAGCACTTGACTCCGCCGGCGCTCGGTCAAGGCGCACGTGTGAGACATCGCCCCGCCGTCAGCTGCCGTGACGCCACTACTTAAGGCCAGCCACGTCCACTGGCGTCTTGCGCAGCGTGTTGGTACCGTCGCCCAGTTGGCCGAAGTTACTCAACCCCCAGCATTTCACATCGCCGCTTGCGGTGACAGGCGCAGGTGTGTATCCTGCCCACGTGCCAGCTGCCGTGACGCCGCTGCTGAGGCCAACCGCGTCCACCGGCGTGTTGCGATCGGTGCCCTGTCGTACCGTCACCCAACTGGGCGGAGTTATTCCAATCCCCAGCACTTGACTCCCACCAGCTGCTGGTGACAGGCGCAGGTATGTGTTTCACCTGCTGTGACGGTGGTGATACTACCGAGAAGCGCCGTACAGCCGCCAACTCCGCCTGCGCAGACGTTCACCGGCGTGTTACGTGACGTGTTCGTGCCATCCCCCAACTGACCCAAGTTGTTATTCCCCCAACACTTCACGCCCGCCGTTGCCGGTCACAGCGCAGATGTGCGACAGATCCAGGAGCTACAATCTGCCACACCGTTCGTCAAATAATAAAAAAAAAAAAAAAATAAAAAATAAAATAAAAAAAAAAAATAATTATAATTTAAAAAAAAAAAAATAAATTAAAAAAAAAATAGTATAAAAAGCAAAAAAAAGGTAAATGAATAATTATAACTCTGTCCCGCCGGCTCGAAGTCATAAACGCTGTGATGGGTGAGACCCAAACGGAAAAGCGTGTGCGCAGCGGCTTCGTCATCGCCGCCGTCTTTGGCGATGATCAGCGCCCGTTGGTAGTAAGCGACCGCCTCCTGGCTGGCGTAGAGCGTGCGCGCCTGGTCACCCGCCAGCCACAGATAATGCAGCGCTTTGGCGGCCAGAACAGGGTCATGGCCCCGGCCCTGCTCGAAGTGATAGGCCAGCTCGCCTGCCAGCGCCTCGATCTGCGTGGCATAAACGAGCTCCATGCCGCCGCCCACCTGTGCATGGATATGCTGCCTTCGTCGTTGCGACAGGTGCGCATAAAGCGTTTCCTGGATGGTGTGATGGCTGAAGGCATAATCTCGCCCCAGTACCCCCGTCCCCTCCTGGATAAGTCGATGTCGCAACATTTCATCGATAGCAGACAATGTCGCTTCCTCACCCTGGCCCCACACAGTCACCAACAGTTCAAAGTCGAATTCTCGCCCCAACCCGGCCGCCAGATACGCTGCTTCCTGCGTTTCGGGTTGCATGCGCTGGACTCGCGCCAGGATTGTCTCGCCGAGGTTGGCAGGCAGTGGCATGGTCAGGCTGTTCATCTGCCGCGAGATCGCCCTGCCAGACGCTACCTGTCATCCAGATCACTCCGGACTCAAACAACGCCTTCACCAATTCGATCAGGAAGAAGGGATTACCTTCGGTCTCCCGGTAGAGCCGTTGGGCTAGCGGTCGCACTTCCTCACCCCGGCCCGACATGTCAATTACGAACTGCTCGACATCCGCCAGTGAGAGGGGAACAAGCGATTGGATATCGGCAAACCCCTCGCGGCTCAACCGCCGCACCATCGTGCTGAGGAGATGATCTGGCGCTAGCCCATCTGGCCGGTAGGTGAGCAGTAGCAGAACTGGTCGTCCCGGCATCTGATGCACCAGATAATGCGCCAGTTCAAGCGTTGCTTCGGTGGCCCAATGTAGATCCTCCAGCACTATCAGGATCGGGCTGTGGCTGGCCAGCACAGACAGAAATCGGGCTACGCCGTCGAAAAGATGCTCGTGGTTGAGACCGGAAGGAGCGAGGGTCTCCGGTCGCAGATCGCTGATCTCTGGCACCAGCCGCCCAACTTCGGCCAGTACCCAGACGGGGAAAGTCGCCAGTTCTCCCGCCGAGAGAGAGGGTAGCACTGAGCGTAAAGCCTCAGCCACAGGCTGATAGGGGATGATGCGTTCGAACTCGTAGCAGCCGCCCCACAGCACGCGCGTGCCCTGCCCACGTGCCTGCCGGGCAAACTCTTTGACCAGCCGCGTCTTTCCCAAACCCGCCTCGCCGCGGATGAATATCGGCAGACCCCGACCAGCCTTTGCTTCCTGCCAACCCCCTTGCATCCGCGCTATTTCCTTTTCCCGACCCACCAGCTTGCCATGGCCCACGTCAAGCGGATTGCGACCCACTGTTGGCGGGGTGGCGGCGGATGGCGGTATAACCGGAACGACATCGGTTGGATGCTCAGGCGCCAATCGCCCCGTCCGGATCGTTGCGAAAAGCGCTGTGGTCTCGGACGTGGGTTCGACGCCCAATTCCTCGTGAATGATGGCCCGACAGCGAGCCGTATTGTTCCAGCGCGGCGTTTCGCTGGCCCAGGTAGCAATAGGCGCGCATCGCCATGCGATGGCCGTCCTCGCGCAGCGGATCACAGGCAAGCAATCGCTGGGCCGCCACTAGTGCCGCGATATAATCGCCTTGCGCCTCTTGCCCCGCCATCAGCCGCGCCAGTGTATCCAGGTACAGCGTCTCGAGGTGATAACGCTCCGATATCACCCAATCATCATAAAAATTGTTGAGAAAATCGCCCCGGTAGAGCGCCGCTGCTTCTTGCAAACGAGCGAGGTCTGCGCTTGCAATCAGACCAGCAAATACTTCGGTATCCAGCCAGAGCCTGACGTCCGGGTTGATCTGAACGGTATGCAGGTCGCCGAGGAGTACATCGTCCTTTGCATCATTACCCAGGCAGCGGCGGATGTGCCAGAGCGCGGTAGCCAGCGATTGTGCAGCTTTGCTTTGCGTCCGCTCGCCCCAGAACAGGTCCGCCAAATGTTCGCGAGGGTGGGATTGACGTCGATAAACAAGGAGATATGCCAACAGCGACTGAGACTTGACCGTAGGCGGCTTGAACAATACACGCTCGCCAGAGTACAATTCCAAGGATCCAAACATGCGGATCTGCAGGTCATGCACGATCGTCACTCTACAGCAGATTAACAGCGAGGACCAACAGCAATGATGTCATTATGAAACGATGTCGTCGCCTGTGATGTCCGGAAACAGGTAATTCTAAGTGCCGGTGACTTTGAAGATGAACAGATACTGGCAATCGTGCTCGCAAAACTTGATATCCATTATAGCCAACTGCAGGCTCCCTGTCTATCGGTGATAGAACTGCAACCGAGGCTATCTGGGGCCAACAATTCCATATTTGGTTGCCCTTACTGAGTTGCGTGTACACGCGTATTATCCGCGCACAGGTCGGATGATAATCTACACGTTACGGGCATAGCGTTTTGCATTGCGTTCACGGGCTTTGGCGGCCATTGCTTCTCGATTACGCGGGGCAACGTTCGTTTCTAAACTATCCAGTAATTGCTGTGTGACGGCCGCAATGCCATTTACAGCTTGTTCAAACGCCTCTTGATTAACCGTGGAAGGTTGTCTGTATCCGCTTACCTTTCTAACAAATTGGAGTGCAGAAGCGTAAACTTCTGCTTCTGTGACTGGCGGATCGATGTTGTACAATGTTCTGATATTCCGGCACATAAGTCACCTCAATTTTCGATCTTCAGTTGGGCGAGTTGGGGCGATTCATAAATCGCCCTTACTGAATCGCCCTTACTGGGTTGCGCGTGAAGTTTGGGTCGTATTGTTTTTCCCCACCCCCACCCTACGCTACATCCCTTTTCTCCTCGGCATCGACATATGCTTTGATTACAGCTTCTTTGATCAAAGCCTGGTAGGGCATCCCCATGGCATTGGCTCGTTCTTTCACTCGATCCAAAACATATTCCGGGAAACGAATAGAAATTCCGCGTGAGGTCGGCTTGAGGTTGGGAAAACTCACAGGTTGCGCGTCATCAGGTTCGTAATAATCAGCTAGATCGATATCCGCCCAGAACTGTCGCTCTTCATCTTCGTTCGCAAACTCTGGTAATTCAAGGGGCTTTTTCATAGAGATCGATCTCCCGTTTCTTGTTGAGGTCTCGAGCTGAGATAACTCGAATTTTCTTGTTGCGAATGGTGTACACAACGAATAGCAGGCGGCCTTGCTTTGTTTTTCCCATGATGATGCTTCTCGCTTCGGTAAGCGAGTGTGTGGGATCGGGAAAAGCGCGCTTATTTGAATCGAAAAAAACTTCCTCCACTTCGCCGACGCTAACGCCATGTTTTTCCCAATTCTTATCACGATTTCCTTCATCCCATTCGAACTCGATGGGATTAGGTTAGTAAAGGCCACCAAAATGAAATGAAACGGATCATCACTTCCCCGCAAACTGCGGCTTTCGCTTCTGCAAAAACGCTGCCACGCCCTCTTTGTGGTCAGCGGTCTGCACGGCGAGGTCCTGTACCAGCGCCTCATATTCCAGTGTTTCGGCCAGCGAGGCTGAGGCGGCTTCGTTGAGCACGCGCTTGGTGAGGCCGATGCCTTTGGTCGGGCCCGTGTGCCAACTGCCGGGTCAGCGCATCCACGGTCGAGGCCAGATCGTTGGCGGGGACCACCTGATTCACCAGGCCTAATCGCAACGCTTCTGCTGCGTCCACTTTCCGGCCGGTGGCCAGTAGCTCGAATGCTTTGGCTGGCCCCACCATCTTCTGCAAAAACCAGCTTACACCGCTGTCCGGGGCCAGGCCGATGCCGATAAAAGCGGGGGCGAACGACGCCTGCTCGGAGGCGATGCGCAGGTCGGTGGCCAGGGCGATGCCCAATCCTGCCCCGGCGGCCACGCCATTGATCTTGCCAATGACCGGCTTTTCCAGCGTCCGCAATGCCAGAATCACGCTGTTGTAGCCCCGCCGCAGGTGTTCCCCCACCGTCCACGGTCCCTCGACCGTCAGGAATTCTTCCAGATCCTGCCCGGCGCTGAATGCCCGCCCCGCGCCTGTGAGCACCACGCAGCGCACGGCGTTGTCATCGGCGCACTGTTTAACCGCCGCCAACAACTCCGCTGTCATTGTCACAGTCAGAGCATTGAGCCTGTCCGGACGGTTGAGGGTGATGGTGGCGATACCGTCATTGAACTCGTAGAGGATGTTTGCGGTCATGGCACTTTACGGAGGTAAAAAGGTGCTGGATATTTGGTATTGGATATTGATTTTTCGGCGGTATGAATACCGGTAATGGATCAGAATTGACTGATGATTTGAGTTTTTGTAACCCGGTAAACCGGGGTGTTGTCTGCCTGGTGTACAGGTTTACCGGGCTACCGGTCTCCGCAATGCCAAGGTTCCGTAAGTCAAAATTCGCCACTACCAGAATACCCAATATCCAATATCAAGTATTCATCACTCCGCGTCCGTTCCATTCAGGTCAAAGAACCGCTCGGCAACTTCGATCATCTGCTCTGGTGTGGCAAACATGCGCCAATCCTTGACCGTGCTGATGTTGGTGTCGGCGACGCCTTCCACCGGGCGCACCCAACTCATGATGTAGCCGGTGATGGCGGCTTCGTCATCAGATAGCAGCAACATGCTCAGGTCGGCGTTGAAGCTATGGTAGGTTCGCAACAGCCACACCGGTTTGACATGAGGATGTTCGGGCAGTGACCAGATTGCGTCGAAGGCTGAGCGGTCAAAGCCGGGCATGACCTCGATGCGCACTGTGGCTGCAGAGAGGCTGCGGTTCCCGGCTGCGGCCAGGGGGATGTCCATCAGGTTTGCGATATGGGCGGAACCGCCAAAGGACAACACCGCACGCGTGCCGGTCACACCTAAAGCGTTACGTACAACATCAATCAAAAAATCATCAAGACGGGGCAGGTCAGAAACCAGACAGACGATGCGCAAATCGGCGCGTGAGCGCAGCCAATTGACCCACAAAGGCGTCACACAGACGCCATCGTAGTTCTGCAGGCGCTCCAACACATCTTCGCGGGCAATCTCATCCTGACCGCTGCGAATATTGGCATCGATAATGGCAATAGTACCGTTATTCACGGGGGCATCCTCTCTATTGTTGTGTGGGGGTTTTGATACAGATGATCAGTAGTCGGAATTAATTACTGTTGGTCTCTCGATTGCGTATCGTAGGGACGGTAAGCCGGGAGGGCTTCCGTCACCTCGTAGGCTTCAACATCGATAACATCATCGTCATCAAGTGGTGATTGCAGGGTGTAGTCAGCCTCGATTACATCGGCGTCCGTTCGCTGGCGGAAGGTGGTGACAGTGATGCTTTTTCGCAGCAGCAGTACCAGGGCCAGCAGGCCAAAGATGACGATCAGGAAGGAAAGACAAATGAAAAAGAGGATGGCGGTGATAGCAGTCATAGCAGGATCACTCCCAGGCCGGAACCCGATCGTGGGTGAGACGGCCGCGAGCGGATTCGTAACTGATTTCCCAGTACGGCAGCCAGGCCAAAGCAACCAGATCGACATCAATATCCGTTCGTCGCGGTTTGACCAAATAGGTTTCAATCTGATCCAGCGTATCGGCCCATTTCTCGGTGATTATCGCCGCTTCATCTTCGATGGTTTTTTGCACCTCCGCCATATCTTTCTCGAGGCGGGCGATTTCATCAATGGATTCCTGAATGTCCGCTTTGGCTCTTGCCGTCATGCGGCGTTTGGTGGCGGCTGTCGATAATGACTTTCTGCGTCGCCCAAAGATTCCGAGCAAGCCTGCCACGGTCTCGGCTCCGGAAACCATTTCCTCCATCTTGCGGGAATCGTAGTCGGCTTCGTCATCGGCCAACTCCTGTTGTTCCCGTTCCAGCTTAGTCTCCAATTTATCCAACTCGCGACGGTATTTTTTACGCATCACATCCACTTCATCGTCCCGCTGCTCTCGTGCGGCTTGCTGCATCCGCACTTTGAAGTCTCGCTCCGACTCGTCCGGCTTGCTGTAGAGTTTGAGCACAGGATTGTAAAGCAGTTGCAAACGTTGTTCGTGGTAGAGCCAATCCGAGAAATCCTTGCCAAGTGCGGTGAGTTCGCGCTGCGTATTCAGGTCTTCCGGCACGCTACTGAAGAGCGCATCCTCTTCGGGACGTCTGTCCAGAGCGTTCACCGTCATATCAAGCGATACTGCGTCTTCCCATTGGGTGCCTGGGCCGAGATCGTTGGCTTGAACCAATTTTCCGATGGGCCGCTTTTCGTTGACCCCGCGGGTGCGGTCCACAAAGCTGACAGTACCCATGGCGATAAAAGCGGGTTCGTAGATCAATGTCGTCTCCAGCGCCTCCAGTCGTTGGCCCGTTTCCTCTTCCAGTACAGCCAACGCCCGATTCGGGCTCACGCGCATGGGCAGATAGGTTTGCTCCAGGTCGGGCGCGAGCGCCGGCGGCACAGTGCTGTAGCCAGGCGGCAGGTCGGACTCAACTTCGGCGGCCGGAACTGCGGCGGGCTGTACATTGTGCGAAATTGGCGGGCGTGAGGAGACAGACATCTCTTCAATTTCCAGTTCACCCTTCCGCTCCGTCATCAGCGTCCGCACTTGATTGCGTGTGAGCGGCCCGCGCAGATAACTCATCGCCCAGCGCGTGTTAAAGATGACGGGCTGGCCCTCATGGACATTGTGCAGCAAAAAGACGCGTGAATCGA
This sequence comes from uncultured Chloroflexia bacterium, assembly GCA_963700615.1. Classification (GTDB taxonomy): domain Bacteria; phylum Chloroflexota; class Anaerolineae; order J102; family J102; genus DUEF01. The sequence goes on from CAVOYG010000016.1 coordinate 135,160, forward strand.
GGCTGGAGATAAGTTTATCCAACTCGCGGCGGTTTAGCGCGCCACCTGCCGAGCCGGAAGCGGATTCCAGGCCATCCAGCACGCGTTCCTTATCCCTGTCCGTCTGCAATTTGCCGATGAACCAGGTCCCGGCATTGCTCAGACCCTTGTAGTCGAGGTCCACCGGATTCTGGGTGGTGAGCATCATGCCGACGCCATATGCACGAGCCTGCTTCATCAGAGTCAGCATCGGTTTCTTCGAAGGGGGGTTGGCGGTGGGCGGGAAGAAGCCAAACACTTCATCCATGTAGACCAACGCCCGCAGGCTGGTGGTGCCGGATTGCTGTCGCATCCAGATGACGACCTGTTCCAGCAAAAGGGTGACGAAGAACATGCGCTCGCCTTCGCTGAGATGGGCAACATAGAAAATGCTGTGCCGGGGCTTGCCGGAGGGCGTGTGCAGCAAACTGGCGATATCCAGCGGCTGCCCTTCCATCCAGGAAGCGAAACTGGGCGAGGCCATGATGTTGTTCAACGCCATCGCCAATTGGAAACGCTCCTTTTCGGGATAGAAGGTGTCTACGTCAAACACACCCAATTTGCGCACCGGCGGATTCTGGATCGCGGTGATGAGCATGGCCAGATCAAGGTCTTCGCCTCTGCGCCAGTAATATTCAAAGATATTGGAAAGCAAAATGTGCTCGCGACTCTGCAGTGGGTCGGCATCGATATCGACCAGACCGAGCAGGGCGCTGGCCGTGCCCTGAATCTGTTCGCGCAGGACTTCCTCGTTGTCGTCCCAACCCAGGTCCGGCGCTCGCAACGATGACAGGATCGATACAGGCACGCCAGCATCGGAGCCTGGTGTGTAGATCACGAATTCGGCGCTGTTTTTTAGCATCCGTATACGTTCCGGCCCTTCATCCCACCCGGCCAGACCCTCGCGCCAGGTGTCTGCGATCTTGCTGGCGTACTCGCTCACCGACATGTTTTTGCGCCGGGCGTCATCCACATTCACCCAGGGCTCAAAATCATCAGGCCGGAGTTCCGGGAAGGTGAGCAGGAGGTTGGTGATATCCCCTTTGGGATCGATGATGATAGCAGGGACATTGTCGATGGCGGCCTCTTCCAGCAAGTCGATGCACAAGCCGGTTTTTCCGGAACCGGTCATGCCCACACAAACTGCGTGGGTGGTCAGGTCGCGAGCATCATACATCACCAACTCGTCGGTGACTTCGCCTGCTTTGAGATCGTATTCTTTGCCTAAGTAAAAGGCGCCAAGCTTTTCAATAGGTTGCATCTTCGCTTCTCTCCTGCAAACAGATCGAGGTGATTGATTCTTCTCTTTTTATACCAGCTATGCGCCCGGATGAAAAGTCCGCCATTGCCCGATTGCAGTCACTCACCCTACAATCTCATAAATCCCCACCAACTTTCGCATGTCCTCGACAGATTCCAACACGTCTGTGGAATCGACAAACTGGCTGATAGCGCCTGTGTGTTTCGGCAGTTCCCGAACACTGGGCGATTGGATGGCCCCGTGCAGTGATTCCACCAGGCGCGATGCGTGGGGAACCAGGTATGGGCGATTGTAAAATTGTGATACGCTAGCTTCGCTAGGTGGCGTGATCGCCAGGCTGTTGTGCATTCGGATCAGTTCCAGATAAGCTGCGGAAAGGTGTTGTTCACGCGTCTCCCAGTCGGCGGCATCCAGCACAGCATGGAAGATGGGCGTCAGGGTCGCTGCACAAGTGAGTCGGGAAAAAGCTGTGCCAAACCATTTGTAGTATGGCGCATATTGCCGTTCGATGAGGAAACACAGGCGCATCAACTCATTGACCTGCCGCATCGCCACAATGCGGGAACCCAATTCATCCCCGACATCGCCACAGCGCGCCATGAAAGGCTCCTCCTGGTCAATGCGCCGCCACTGATTGGCCATCAGGTAGAGCCAGATAGCGTGCGGATACCAGTGCAATCTGGCCCGAACAGCTTGCAGTTGCCCCAAACCATCGTGAAACACCCGCCCGCAAGCGATAGTGCGCAGATGCTGAGGTGGGAAGGCCAACCAGTCGGTCTCGTTCAGATCACTGGTTGTGTCCCAACCGATGTAGTCGCCAAAGAAACGAGGTAGGGTTGTCACAACCACGCCATGCTCGATCGGTCCGGAATCGATGTGCTGGAGTACGCCGCCATCGACGTGCGGGTTGGCGAAATGCGTTGAGAAGCCATGCACCTCATACGGCAACTCGTTCGCCATCACCTCCACGATGTCATCATGATGGTGTTGGAGAGACGTCTCGTCAAGGAAGAGCATCACTCTTGGACCCCAGTGATGGTCCATCGATTGTGGCGTATCAAATCCCAGCACATCGGAGCCACGATCCAGTCGTCCGGCAGAATAGACCAGATCGGGAAAATGGTCTGCCAGCAGGGGTTGGACGGCTTCTCTGAAAAAGAGTTCGGATAGTTTCAGGCCGGGGATGAAGTTTGTCATTGTCACATCCAAAAAAAGAGGCGCAGGAACATTCCCACGCCTCAGGTTAGCTGAGTTCGTTAGTAGTAGCTTCAGTGCGTCAGATACGCACTGAAGTGCGCCACTACGAACGCCTCCAAATCAGTAGATTTCAGGCACGAAGGTCTGATAATCCATAGGCGGACGGATGTAGTGAATCTTATCGTCTCGCGGTGGGAGGTTGATAGGTTCAGGCGTCAAATCCTGGTACGGTATTTGGGTGAGCAGGTGACTGATGCAATTCAGGCGCGCTTTCTTCTTGACATCGGAGTTCACCACAAACCACGGCGCTTGCTTGATGTCAGTGTAAGCGAACATTTCATCTTTGGCCTTGGAGTATTCCACCCAGCGCGCTCGCGATTCCAGGTCCATTGGACTGAGTTTCCAGCGCCGTACAGGATCCTCGATGCGGGCCTGGAAACGTCGCTCCTGTTCTTCATCGCTAACCGAGAACCAATATTTAATCAAGATAATACCCGAGCGTACGATCATCCGCTCGAAATAGGGGCAGGATCGCAAGAATTCGAAATATTCTTCATCGCTGCAAAAACCCATCACCCGCTCAACACCAGCGCGGTTATACCAACTGCGATCAAAGAGCACCATCTCCCCGGCAGCGGGCAAATGCGCCACATAACGCTGGAAATACCATTGGGTGCGTTGCCTCTCGGTTGGTGCGGGCAATGCCACGACACGCACGATGCGAGGACTCAGGCGTTCAGTAATGCGTTTGATCACGCCCCCTTTGCCTGCTGCATCACGTCCTTCAAAGATGACTACCGACCTTCAGGCCCTCGTGCTTGATCCATTCCTGCACTTTAACCAGTTCTTTTTGTAGCCGCGCCAGTTCCGCTTCGTAGAACTTGTTACTGATCTTGCCAGGCTTTTGTGGCTCTCCAGCCTCAGCCTGGGTCTCCTGCACGAGATCAGGCGCCGTCTTCGGCGGTTCGTGCTGATTTGTTTTGTTCTTTTTTGACATGTGCGCCTCCTGTTGCTTGAAAGGGAAGGAAGACCGATTGCTTGTTGTCGCCACTTACTTTAATTGTAAGAGACGCGACACAGGTTGTCAAGGATTGTTTCGGCCAGGACGCCTGGCATTGAGCACCCAGAAGGGCGTTTCATAACTCGGGGAAGATTGCATGATTTCCTGAAAGTCATCCACAGCCACCCAGAGACGGATAATTCCCCGTTTTTTACTTCACCACAAAATACGCCACTGTCACCCCTTCCCCGCCTTCTCCCTGCTCCCCGCTCCTGAATTTGGACACCACCGGATGGTTGCGCAGGAAGTCGCGCACGACCTGCCGCAAAGCCCCCGTGCCCTTGCCGTGGATGATCCGCACCCAGGGCAGTTCGGCCAGATACGCGGAATCGATGTAATCATCCAGCAGCGCCAGCGTCTCTTCCACCCTCATGCCGCGCAGGTCCAGTTCCATGCCCGGCGTGCTTGCTGGCCCCACAGCACCAGATCTGACCGTCGTCTCTGTCGCAGGTTGGGGACGCTCTCGCAATTCCAGGCCGTTCAGCAGCACCTTCAGGCGGAAGGAGCCGACCTGCACTTCCGCCTCGCGCTCGTTCAGGATATCGTGCACCTGTCCGCTGGCGCTGAGGCTATGCACCCAGACGATGTCGCCGACCCGAATGGGGCCAGAGGGGCGTTCGGGCTCAGCCTCAACGGTATCGGGCAGGGCTTGCTCCGCTTCCAGACGTTGCCGCAAAGCCTGTTCCGCCTCCTCCAGGAAACGCTCGTGCTGCGATTGCGGTGCTGCACCTCCAGCGAGAACGCACGCGTGCCACCTCTTCCCGCAGCGTTTCCAATTCGCGTTGGGCTTCTGTGCGGGTTTCGTTGATCACCGCCCGCCGCGCTTCCTCGATCTTGGCCAACTGAGCGCGAAGCTCCGCTTCCCGGGCGCTGATCATCCGTTCCACCGCTTCGGCGTTTTGTCTGCGCTTTGCGCGTGGCGTCCCGCGCCTCCCGTATCTCTGCCAGCAGGGCGTCGGCGGCCAGGCTTTCGGGGTTGCACCATGCTCTTCGGCGGCGTCTGCGATCGAACGGAGCAGGCCCAGACGCCGGGCGATGGCCAGGGCGTTCGAGCGACCGGGCAGGCCGATGGTCAGTTCGTAGGTCGGGCTGAGTGTTTCCAGGTCGAATTCCACCGAGGCATTGACGATGCCGGCGGTGGTGTGGGCGTAGAGCTTGACATCAGAATAGTGGGTGGTGGCGACGGTGGGGATGCCGCTGTCGCGCAGGTGGCCGAGCAAGGCCTGGGCCAGGGCCGAACCTTCCTCCGGGTCGGTGCCCGCACCCAACTCATCGAACAAGACCAGGCTGCGGGGCGTGGCGGACGCCAGAATGCGCACGATGTTGGTCATGTGCGAAGAAAACGTGCTCAGGCTTTGCTCGATGCTCTGCTCGTCGCCGATGTCGGCGTAAACCGCTTCAAACAGCGTGATGGCGCAGCCCGATTTCGCCGGAAGAGCCATCCCCGCCTGCGCCATCAGCGTCAGCAGTCCGACTGTCTTCAAACTGACGGTCTTGCCGCCGGTGTTGGGGCCGGTGAGGACGACAACAAAGTAATCGTCGCCGAAATGGAAATCGATCGGCACGACCGTTTTCGGGTCGAGCAGGGGATGGCGAGCCTGTTTGAGCGTCAGCACAACGCCGGGATGTTGCTCCGGCTTCAGTTCGGCATGGTGATGGTGGTCCTCGCCGGAAACTGTGAATCCCAGCAATTCCGGTTGGGAGGCGTGGAGTTCGTCGGCGTAGCGGGCCCGGGCCAGGATCAGATCGAGACCAGCCAGGGTGTCGAGCGTAGCGTGAAGATAAAGCGACTCATCGGCCACCAGCTCGGTCAGTTGTCGCAGGATGCGATGAACTTCTTCCTGTTCCTCGAACTGCCGCTGACGCCAGTCGTTGTTGAGATCGACGATGGCGAATGGTTCTACGAACAAGGTCGCGCCGCTGCCTGATTGATCGTGCACGATGCCGGGGATGCGCCCTTTGAACTCGGCCCGCAGGGGAATAACATACCGCCCCTGGCGCTGGGTGACAATCGCCTCCTGCAAGTACTGGGCATTGTCCTGGCTGCCGGCGATGCGCTGGATGCGCGTTTGCAGACGGTCCTGCAAAATCCGAATTTCGGAGCGCAGGCTGGCCAGGCGGGAGCTGGCGCTGTCCATCACCTCTCCCCGCTCGCTGATCGTCCGACCGATCTCCGCGGCGACATGCTCCAAGTCCTGGATGCGTTCGCCCCAGTCAGCCAGAACGGGGTGCGAGTTGGCATTGCGGACCAGAATTTGCCGCAGACGGCGGGCGCGCAGAATGGTGGACATCACCTCCAGCAGGTCGGGAGGAGCCAATGTCGCCCCGCGTTCGGCCTGCTCCAGATGCGCCCGCAGATCGTAAACGCCGCCCAGATGCAACTCTGGCTGCTGCCCCAGCAGGCTGCGGGCTTCTTCGGTTTCCTGCTGCCACAAACGGGCCTCGCCCAGATCGGCGGTGGGACGCCAGACACGCGCCATCTCCGCGCTGATCTCAAAACTGCAGAAACGGCCCAACTGATCGAGGATTTTATCGAATTCGAGGATGCGTAAGGTGTGGTCGTTCATCGAGAGAGAAGGATAGCACAATTTGGGCGCAGGGGGCGAGTGGCTGAGGGTAAGATGTCGCGAGGATTCCGAGCTTGGCATAAGCCGCCGAGATGGACTATCATGCCCGTCATGAAAACACTAGTCACCGGTTGCGCCGGATTTATCGGATCTACACTCGTCGATCGGCTCCTGTCTGACAGACATGAAGTGGTCGGCATCGACAGCTTCACCTCTTTTTACGGACAAGACGCGAAGCGTCGCAATCTTGTTTCCGCTACCGCCCATCCCCATTTTCAGCTTGCTGAGGTTGATCTCGTTGAAGATAAGCTGGATGCCCTGTTGGATGGCGTGGATATCGTTTATCACATTGCCGGCCAACCCGGCGTGCGCAGTTGCTGGGGCGATCATTTCGCGCCCTACGCCAAGAACAACGTCATGGCCACCGAACGCCTGCTTCACCACTGTGTGGGACGGTCGCTCAAACGGTTCGTGTTCGCAGGCTCCTCCTCCATCTACGGTGATGCGCCCGACCTGCCCTGGAGCGAGACCACCTGTCCTGTGCCCCGCTCCCCCTACGCCATCACCAAGCTGGCGGCGGAGCACCTCTGCCAGAGCTATCGGCAGGAATTCGCTGTCCCCACCGCAATCGTTCGCTATTTCACCGTTTACGGCCCCCGCCAGCGCCCGGATATGGCCTTCAATCGCTTTTTCCAGGCAATCCTGGCCGACCAACCGATCACACTCTACGGCGATGGCAAGCAAACCCGTGATTTCACCTATGTCGATGACATCGTCGCCGGGACGATTGCCGCCGCAGAAGCGCCAGATGCCGAGGGCGGCGTCTTCAACCTGGGCGGAGGCAGCCGCATCGCCATGAACGATCTCTTTGTGCTGTTGGAAGAGGTCGTCGGACAGCCAATCCTCATTGAACGTTTCGACCGCTTTGCTGGCGAAGCCCGACATACCTGGGCTGACACCACACGTGCAAACGATGTGTTGGGGTGGCAGCCACAGGCATCACTGCAACAAGGCCTTGCCAATGAATTCGCCTGGATGAAAAACGTTGCATGAACACCGTGTGACCACATTTACTGTCAGTCAAAGGTAAAAATAAGCACGTACAGACAGGTAATTTTGTCGTATAATGCAGAAAAGAGACGTTTGTCAGATGAGGGCGATTACGCCAACAAAAAAGAGAGGAACTAGATGAGCGCAAACCCACAATTACAAGCTGCAGTCACCCAACTAGCAGACAAATCGGCCAGCGAAGCAGACCGTATTGGCGCTTGCCATGAACTTGGCCAGATGTCCGAACAGGAAGCCATCAAGGCTCTTGTCACCGCCCTGTCAGATTCAGATGTCGGCGTGCGCTGGGCCGCCGCAGATGCATTACGTCACCACGGTCCCTCTGCAACCAAAGCAGTGCTCAGCGAATTGGCGACAAAACCAGCCGATTCCCGGCTATACGAGAGCGCCCATCGCGCCCTTTCGGGTAGTGGTGATCCAATTATCAAGCCTGTGTTGAAAGCGTTGAATGATCATATTGGCAGCGATTCAGAAACACCCCTTGCTGCCTACAAAGCCCTGGGAGAATGGCGCAAGAAATACCCGTAAACGACGCCCCAGTGCTACTGGCTACTCCTCCACGATTTCCTCAGGCTCCACTTTGTCCAGTATCACCACGATCTCCTCGTCCTCTTCAATCCCCAACTCCTGGCGCATGCGGGCATTGATCATGATGAAATGTCTGCCATCGCCCGTCGGAAAAGCGGAGCCGTTGTAGTCTCCGCCATTGATGGTGCCTGACACCTTGATGCGGGCCCTGCTATGAAGTTCGCCACTGAGGTAACGAGGGAATTCGATACAATAATAATTGCCTCGTCTCACCAGTGGTCCGATAAAGTGGATCGCCGCCATCAAGTCTCTCCTCTGTGCAGGAACCGATGCTGTTGCTAGAAATCTGCCTTCATTGTAGCGAGGCTTTGGCTACTTGACAAAATTTGACCACTGTCAATTGATGAGATCAATCATCACCTTCCCCACGGTCGGCGGGTGCAGCAACATGTTGGTGTAGGTGGCATTGGCCATGGGGCACGCGCATTCCTTGTCGTAGATGCTTTTACGCATCGCCTGCATTTCGGGGCTAAACCAGATTGGGGCGAGATCGTAGTTGGTCTGGCGCAGATTACCGACCGGTTCCGCGCGGATGCAGCACGTCCAGATATCGCCATTGGGCCCGATCTGGGCGCTGGCCCAACCAGCGTAACAATCGATGACCTGCGTCTGTTCAAACAGCGTACGCTTGGCGATCTGGTAGTACTGGGCGCGAAAGCCCTGCGTGAAACGGGCAAAACCCTGGGCGGGAGCGTTACGCGCTTCCTCGCTGAGAAAATCGGCGAGCGGCGCGTAATCCTCCGGCTTTGGTGTGATCTCCCAACCGATTGTGTCTAGCTCCACCCGCTCTTCCGCCACTTCGGTGATGTAACTGTCTGGCTCCAGGAATTTCAGGCCCTGGTAGATCTCAGGGAAGCGCTCGTGGTTGAATTGACTGATCACGGTGTGTACGGAGATGAGGAGGTTGCTGTGCTTCTCTTTGAGCGCTTTCAGGCCTTTCCACGTCTCCATCGCCCGCACCCAGTTGCCCGGCACGCCACGGATGTCATCATGCTCCTCGCCAATGCCATCCAGCGAGAGATTGATGCCGAAATCGGTGTCGGGACACTCGGTGCAGATGCGGTCCACAGCCGCCAGAATGCGGTTGGTGAGCAGACCATTGGTCGGGATCGTGATATAGCTGGGACGACAATGCCGGTAGCCGGAGATGACCATGTCGTCCAAATCTTTGCGCATGAAGGGTTCGCCACCGGTGAAGGTCAGATATTCGACCCCGCGTCCAAGATTGGCAAAGACCTTGTCCCATTCCTCTACAGTCATGTCATCGTTGGGCTTGCGCCAGATATCGCAGGTGCGGCATTTGCTGTTGCAGCGGAAGCTGATGGAAATGACCACCGAAAAGGGGTACATTTTCGGCCAGCCAAAACGTCGAAAAGCCCAGTAGGCGGGAAGTTTAGGTGCTAGGGAGAAAAGGGACATGGGAATGGGGAAAAGGGTTGTGCTTTCTTGAAGAAAATCGGAATGGATAGAGTATCAATGATCAAAGATTGAAGATTAAGGATCATGGGATGATCTCGCATGATGTCTTAATCATTAATCATTAATCTTTGATACTTTTCAAACTGCCGTCGCAATCTGATTGAGGAAGCGAATCAATCCTGCGCCATTGTCATACGGCGGGTAAATGCGGAATAGTTGTCTGCCTTGCTGCTGCTGGCTGGTGTTGAATCGATGCCCGACCAGCACCAGCGTGCGGTCCCGATCATCTGTCTGCTCGAAGACCTGCTGGAGATTCGCCGAGCGTTTGCCCTTCCGGTCGAAGGGAATCACCCAGAAACGGGTATTCAGGCCGAGATGCTGCTGCAAGGCGGCCTCGCAGCGCTCGAACTCAGCGCCAAAGTGCTCGATGTACGAATCCTCGCTGACAGGATAGTGCGATGCCGAGTGATTGGCGATCTCCCAGCCCTGGCGGTGCAACTCGGCGATGCCGTTCACGTCATCGAACAGGCGGAAGGCGTCCTGCCGACCGAGTTCGTCGCTAAAATTGCGGTAGACTTCGTCAATGTCCGCCACTATTTCAGCGGAAAAATGATCGATCGTAAAGGAACGGACGCTCATGTCGGTTTTGAAGCCGAGCGGGCGCAGTTTGCTGCGCAAAAAACGCATGCCATCGGTGAAGGTGAGGTAGGATAGTTTGAAGCGCCAGAACAGTTCCTCGCGCAGCATGAACTTGCTGTTGACCGACATCGCCGCTTTGACGCCCACCTGTTCCAGAAGGGGCAGGGCATATTTGCGCACGCCGACAAGGCCATCATCGAACCAGAAACTGACCAACGGCTCGTTGATGTCGTCCTGACGGAAGCGCTCGAAGCCATCGGGGATGGAGACAAGCCGGGCGTTCTGGTTCAGGGCAGCCAGGTGGGAACGAAAGATGTCGGGCGGGAGACTGCCGCCGATGGCCCGCGTGTAGGCACTTTCTTCCCACGAAATGTCGTGATAGTTGAGGATGTACCAGCCGGGGTTCATGTGTTATCGGAAGAAGTGACAGGCACTTGCGAAGTGCCTGTCACTTGAAGCTAGAATTGCCGTTGCTGCTCAAGCGCTTTTTGCAGCCAGCCATTGCGAAAATCACGCGTAAGGGCTCGATGATGTCGGGAAGCTGCTTGCTGAGATACGTCTTGCCGGTGCGGAGTGGTTGCGGAAAGATGATGACGTTTTTGTCGGCGATGATTTCCTGCACGGATTCGATCATCAATTCCGTGCCCAACGCCACCACACGCGCAAAAACGGTGTTCACGTCGTCGCTCGGGAACAGGCAGGGGTTGGAGCGACGCAGAATGGGTCCGGCATCAGCGCCGGAGGTGGTGAGATGCACGGTGGCGCTGACATGATCCAGATTGCGGTGGTAGAGCGCCCACTCGGTGGTATTGCTACCCCGCAGTTCCGGCGAATGTCCGGCGTGTTGATTGATGGCAATGCCGCGCACGGCGTCCAGCAGCGACTTTTTGTAGAGTGGCCCGCCCAGTGTGAGCAAAAAATAGGGGCTCAGTCTCTCGATTTCATGCACAAAGGCGGGGCTATTCACATCGGCGGGATGAATCTTGACTGGTTGGCACAGGACGGATGACTCCAAATCCGCCACTTCCTGCCCGAACAATGCCTGTTCGGCAACTACCTGAGCGGCGTAGTATTGCTGGATCGCAGCCTGATTGCGGCGACGATTCAGGCGGTCGCGCCCACGCGCAAGCACATCCGCTCGCATTATGCGCGAGACCCGTCCACTCAAACCGACAGCACCTTCCGCCCTTCGCCCTCTCACCCTCTCGCCCTCTCACTCCTCGCCCTCTCGTTTTTCAACGCCTCGGTCCAACTCATACCACCCCACCACCTGCTCGCCAAAAACCTGCTGCATGCGCAAAGCGAAACGCCTGTGCCTTAGCTGATTGCCTGTAATCAAGACAATGCTATGATTATCGGTATCGGGCAGTTGCAGGCGTTCGGGAGATAACTCGGGGGGGTGCATTGAGTATGCTGTATATTAGGTACTGGATATTGGGTATTGTCAATATCGACTACCCAATATCCAATATCGTTTTTCTACGCCACATCAGCCGTTTGCGATTTGTTGCCGATGAAGAAACGGCGGGCATTGGAAATAGTGCCGGGCAGATTCATCCACAAGCTCTTGTCGGTCGCTTTTTGGAAGAGACGTTTGGGTCGGTAGAGATAGAAGCGGCGATAGGCTTCACGCCATTTTCGTCAACACCAATTCGGGGTCGTATTCGCCATCGTTGATCGTGAAACGGGCTTTCTGGTCGTGGATGGCCAGATCACTCCATTCGTGGGCGAAGATATTGCCTGTTGTCTCGATAGTGTCCCACATGGCTGTACCCGGGAAGGGCGCCGCCAGCATGAAATTGGCCAGATCGGGGTCCAGTTCCAACGCCAGGCGAGTCGTGGCTTCCATCGTTTCTTCGGTGTCCTTGGGCATGCCGTAGATGAAGAAGCCCATCGTCTGCAAATTGGCTTGTTTGGCCCACTTGAAAGCGTTGCGCACCTGATCCAACGTCTGGGCCTTTTTGATAACATGACGCAGCATCCAGGGATCGCCATTTTCCACGCCGAAACCGACGCGCTTGGCCCCGGCTGCTTTCATCAGCAGGAAGAGTTCGGGGTCGGTGTGATTGACCTTCATCCCGTGTACGGTCGTCCACTCGACCTTGTTCAGTCCTTCCTCCGCCAGACGGCGACAGAGTTCCTTGGCGCGGGGCATTTTCAGGTTCCAGATGTCGTCAGTGACGCCGATCTCGGTGGCGTGCAAGCCTTCGACCAACCACTTCCACTCGGCTACCACATTTTCCACGCTGCGACCACGCCAGGTGTCGCCGGTGACCGGTTTCGAGCAGAAGGTGCATTTGTAGGGGCATCCCCGGCTGGTGAGGATCGTAAACGAGCGGGCATGTGGATCCAGGCCATCGGTGAGAGGCTGGAGGTTGGTGTACTGGTCGATTTTGAAGAGATCGTGGGCGGGGAAAGGCAGCGAGTCCAGGTCTTCGATCATCGGGGAGTGCGGAGAGACGAAAACCTCGCCATTACGCCGGTAATTGAGTCCGGGAATATCTCTGTCCTCCGGCTTCTCACCTTTCTCCAGCGCATCGACAAACTCGACGATGCCGTGCTCGGCTTCGCCCTTGAAGGTGTAATCGACGTAAGGATGGTCGGGGCTCAGCGATTCGCCGGGCATGATCGTGAGGTGGGGGCCACCAAGGATGGTGGTGAGCCCGCGCTTTTTCGCTAACTCGGCCATCTCCCAGGCATCCTGGATCAGCGGCGTGGTGGCGGTGATGCCGATCAGTGCGTAGGGCTTGCCCTCCGTCTGCGCCTTGTCGAGATAGGCGGTGACAGGGATGCGCTCGATGGCGGCGTCGTAGATCATGACATCGTGGCCCGCGTCTCGCAGGACAGCGGCCAGGTAGCCCAGGCCGAGTGGGATATGTTTGCGTGATGACCAGACTTTGGCTTCGGGACTTGCTAGAATTATTCGCATAAGTTTTGTATTTGGATACAGGTGTTTGTGAAAGACTCAGTTGCTCGGTTGCATAACTGAGACGACGCCATTGCGGGTGTTTCCGGGTACAACATGGCCGATGCCGTCGTCAGCAGGGACCCAATCACGATGCGCGCATTCGAGGCGGTAGCCGTAATTGGTGCTGAAACTGGCGAAGGCTTTACGTGGCCAATCTCGTACAGGCTGGCGCAAGAGGTTACGCAGGCCGCTTTGGGCGATGTTGGGCCAGCCGTACAGCTTGCGGGCCAGCCAATCGTAGCCCTGCGCCAACTGTTCGGGCGACATCTGTGACGGATAGTAGGTAACGTGATTGGTGTCGTACAACGACCACGGCACGTTGGGGATCAGGCGATTTTCTTCGATCCAGGTGTCGCGCTGCGGCGTGCCCACGTACGGCGTGAGGATCGTAACGCTGACGCCATCCAGGTTGCTGCTGCGGATGAAATCGTAAGTGCTTTGGAAGATTTCGGGGGAATCGCCATCGAAGCCGAAGACGAACAAGCCAACGACGCCGATGCCGGCATTCTGGATGGCCTTGATGACCTGACTGTAGCGTTCGATGTTGCCCTTGGCTTTGCCGCCCAACTCCTTGCGGTTGTTGGGGTTGGCGCTCTCGAAACCGATGAAGAACTTGTCCAGATGCGCTTCCCGGGCCAGTTTGAGCAGGTCGGGATGATCGGCCACCATCTGTTCGGCCTGTGTTGTCCAGCCATCCAGCGGTAATTTGCGCAATTCCTTGAACAGTTTTTCGCAGTAGTCGGGATTGAGGCGGAAGGCCAGACCAAAATTATCGTCGGTGAGGAAGAAGCGTTTGATGCGGCGTCGTTCTATCTCGGCCACCACCTGGTCTACCGGGCGGTAGCGCATCACCCGGCCAGACACGCGAATGGCCGTGCAAAAGGTGCAACTGCGCGGACAGCCACGGGTGATCTCCATGTACGGCGTCCAGTAATTGCGGTTTTCATCCACCTGGGCCAGCACCCGCTCGGAGAGCAATGGCAAATGGTCGAGATTGGACCATTCTTCATCCACGTAACTCGGTTTCAGACCGCCATTGTCGAAATCGGCGATCATCTGCGGCCAGGTGCGGTAGGCTTCACCTACGGCAATACTGTCGGCCCAGGTCGCCACTTCGTCGGGAGCCAGGGTGGCGTGTGTGCCGCCAATGACGACTTTTGCGCCTTTGGCCTGCGCTCGTTCCGCGATCCATTGCGCCCGGTCAATCTGCAAGGTCTTGGCCGTAATCCCGACCAGGTCGTTCAGCCCCCATCTCCTCGAATGGAACCGACTTCAGGTCCTCGTCGATGATCTCCACGTCGACAGCGTCCGGCGTTAAAGAGGCCAGGCGCATGAGCGTGTATGGGGCCATGGTCGCTTTACCGAATTTAGCGCCATCACGGCCAGGTTGGATGAGGTAGATTTTGCGAATTGACATAGTTTTTTGTTATGTGCGACGCACCTGCGAGGTGCGTCGCACATCGCTAGCCCAGATTATGCACGTATTCCTGCATCTCGCGCTGTCTGATTTTGATGTATTGGTCCGGGAGGATTTCTGCCATTTCCGCATTTGTTAAGCGAATGCGGAGGATTTCGAGCGCGTCTTCGGGAGATTCGCCGTAAGCAAGTTTCTGCTTGCCGTTGTTCATCTCAAAGAGATACATGTAGTGGGGATTGCTGAAGCTGCTCATGGTTGGGACAAGATGGGGCGTAGGGGCGAAAGGCCTTTCGCCCCTACTTACGCTTTAACAAGGGTTCCTTCATAAAGTTCCGCGCCGCGGACGTTGCCGCTCAGTCCGGCGTTGATCTCGGCATCGTACTTGACCGGCCAGCATGTCACGGATAGAACTGGTAGTCCACGCCCTTGACCTTTTCATCACCGGGGAAGCGATGATAATTATCCTTTCGTCATCAGGCTTTTGCCTTCGGCGATTAACTGGTAGCCCAGCGCTGAGCCGGGGTAAGGGGCATAGAATGAGATCGAGGGCATGACCCGCTTCATGCGTTTGAGCATGCGCATGGTCTTGAAGGCGTCTTCCCTGGTCTTCACCGGGGATGCCGAGCATGATGTTGGACCAGAAAACCGGCGGGGTTTCGCCCCTGAGCTTCGAGTTCGTCACCGAGACGATTGACCAGATCGATGGTGAAGTAGTTATCTTCTTCCGTGCACTTCCTTGTTGAGCAACTTGAGGATGCGGTCGCTGCCCGATTCAAAGCCGATGGAAATGGTGCGCCAGTTGGTCTCTGTCACCAATGCCTCGAACAGGTCGGGCCACTGCCGGACGGTGTCGGAACGCCCGGCCGCCCAGTAGGGCCAGCCCTTGGTCTGGCTCGGATATTTCTCGATCCATTCCCGCAGCCATTTGGGGTTCTGGAAGAACATGGAATCGTGAATGACAACTGAACCGACGCCGTATTTCCGATCCAGGTAATTCAGTTCGTCGATCACCTGGTCGACCGGCTTGCGGCCCATGTTGGGGATGTAGGAATTCTCGTTGCAGAAAACACACTGCCAGGGACAGACGCGGCTGGTGAGGATCGTCGCCACCGGGCCCGGACCCCACCCGCATTCCGGCTCCATCGGCCAGCGCCATTTCCACCGGCGTTTCATGCGCCAACCGACCGGCTTGCGGCCATAGCTCGCGGTCGATCATCGGCCATTCGCGCCATCGATCTTGCTGCCCTCAGCCGGCAAACACGCGCGGGAAGCTGTGTGGGTCTCTGACCAGATCGACGATCACCTTTTCGCCCGGCCCGATGCAGATCTTGTCGAATTCTTCGACCGCTTCCATTTCATCCGGAGCGACGGTGGCGTGCATGCCGCCTGTCAGCACCATGCCGTCGGGATTGATCTGCTTGAAGAGTTGAGCGGACTTTCAGCGCCATCGGGTAGGTGTAGCTGCGCACGTTCATGATCAACGTGTCGTAGCCCGGCAAGTTGCGGCGTTCAGCTGCTCCCACGAAGTCACCGCGCGGGTCGAGGCCAGATCGGTGAGGATGCCGTTCTGATGCAGGATCGTGCGCAGCAAACCCAGGCCGTGATCCTGCCACTGTTCGTGCGGACCGCCGGGGTTCACCAGATCGCCCAGGTCGCCCAGATCGAGCCAGAGGATATTTGATTGGCGCTTGTTTTGACTGGAGGAGAAAATGGCACATTATTCTGCTCAAAGTATTACCGGTACTGTTTTTCGCGCACTGAAGCCGTCTGATGGCCATTGTCATTGGTATGGATCGACTGACCCTCAAATTGGTCCTGCACCGGCCGATTGCCGTAAGCCACCGAACATGATCGGCTTCCACCAGGCCCACTCGGTGCAGGTGTTGCACGGCGTAACCTGATCGTATTCACCATGCGAGTGCAACGGCGCAGTTCCTGCATCTTTGGGCCGTTCCAGTTCTTCATCACCCGCACCTCGCCATCCTCATCGATCACATTGCCGAGATCGAAATCGAGATTGAAGTCGCGGTCGCACATGGCGATGGAGCCATCCCAGTAGATGTGGACATGGTACCAGAGGTTGGGACAGGCAAAACGGTTGGGCAAATGCCTGTCATCTGTCGCTGCGCAGGGCGCTGATCTCTTCGATCTGGTCGCCCCAGGAATCGAACGGCTTGACATGCACCAGATCGACGCCGGGGACATCTTTCCAGTATGCGACAAACTCCTCGGTTTCGTCCTTGGTGCTTTTCCATTTCGATGATCTGGAGGTTGACAAAGGTTGTGATAACCGCCCTCGTGCTTCATTTCCACAAAACGGCGGATATTTTCATTCGTCTTTTCGTAATCGCCATTCACCCGCACGTTTTCGTAGGTTTCCGGGCGGATGCCGTCCTGGCACAGGTAGATGACGCTCAGTCCGGCATCCAACAACTTGCGGGCTCGTTCTTCCGTCAGCAATGTGGCATTGGTGCTGATCTCCGACCGCAGACCTTTTTCGCTGCAATAGGCGATCATGTCGTAGATGCGTTTGTGCAGGAGCGGCTCGCCCCAGATGTGCAGGGTGGTCGCCCTGACGATGCGGGGCCATCTCATCCACGATCTGCTTGAACACCTCCCACTTCATGAATCCGCCTGTGCGCGTGATCTCGCCGCGACCGGTCGGGCACATGATGCAGCCCAGGTTACAGACATTGGTCGATTCGATGTACATCCGGTCGGGTGGAGGCACATTTTTGGTTTGCCCCGTGCTGTACGCCAGATATTTCACCGGTCCCATCGCCTTACGACGGTAGATACGGGTTTTGTTGCGGACTTTGTCTTGGAAAGTGAGGGGGGTAGGAGACATGGGGTTCTGTACTAAATGGCAGTAATGTGTTGACGCAAAATTAATGATTCAAGATTAAGGGGATCTGTGCAGTAGGATCCTGAGTATACAGCCGACTTCAGTCCTTAATCTTCAATCTTTGATCTTCAACTCCAGGTCGCAGCGCCGAAAAAGGATTCTTTGGTGCGCCGGAAGGTACCGAAAAGACCAGCTTTGACTAAGGCGCTGCCAACCTTGCGGATCGGCGTGACCTGCGAAACATTCCACAGCAGGTCTCCAGTCGTGTCGCCAAAGCTCTGGCGGTACATGCGCTGTTTCTTGGCTTCCAGGAAACGCTGCCGAGCTTTGATGGCCATCGCGCTCAACTCTTCGTCACCCACTTCTGAGACGTTCATGAAAGGGGCGATTTCGGCTGTGTAGCTGTTGTAGTAGTAGCTTTTGGTGAAATCGGCGTTGTAGGCGGTGCCGGGGCGTTTGCGCAGCAATTCGCTCCACAAGCTGCGGTGCCGGGCATGGGCGTGGCGATGGAGAACATCGCTTCGCTCAGTTCCAGGCTGGCAGCGAATTCGATGGTCTCTTCCATCGTCTCTTCGTTGTCGCCGGGCAGGCCCAGGATGAAGTAGCCTTTGCTCTGGATGCCGGCCTCTTCCGTCCAGCGCACTGCATCGCGCACCTGATCCAGGCGGATGTGTTTGGCGGTGCGCTTCAGCACTTCTTCGTTGCCGCTCTCGATGCCGTAATGGATCTGGCGACAACCGGCCTGGTACATCTTTGCCAGCAACTCGGGGTTGACCCGGTCGACGCGGGCCAGACATCGCCAGCGGATATCCATATTTCGCTCGATGAAGTGATCGAGGATCGTTTCCAGACGCCGCACATCGATGGTGAAGAGATCATCGATGAAATAGAAATTGCGGACGCCGTGATTATCGATGATGTACTGGAGTTCGTCGGCGATGTTATCGGGGCTGCGCTGGCGGTAGGTGCGGCCAACGATGCCCTTGAAACAGAAGGAGCAGTTATAGGGACAGCCGCGGCTGCTGAGCACCGTCAGCATGGGCTCGCCGTTGGGTGCGTACAACGGATACTGGCCGAGATCAAAAAGATGACGGGCGGGATAGGGCAACGCGTCGAGATCCTTGATCAGTTCACGCTCACCGCCATTGATCACCCGACCATCCTCTTTGTACCACAAGCCCTTCGATCTCACCCCAATTGTTGGTCCCGGTGTCCAGCGCCCGCAAAAAATCCTGAAAAACCTCTTCACCCTCGCCAAAGATCAGGAAATCGATGTTTGGGTTCTCCAACGTCAGGTCGGGCAGGGTGGTGGCGTGCGGCCCGCCGATGATGATCGTGAACACCGAGCGACTCTTTGAGCATCGCTGCAGATTCTTCCACACTGGCGTAGCTGGTGGTCATCGACGTGAAAGCAACCAGGTCCGGCTGATAAGCGACCACATCCTGCACTTCCTCCGCCATGGGCCGCAATGGCCGCAATCCGAAGTCGAAGATGCGGCATTCGTGGCCATCCTGCTCGGCCACAGCGGCCAGATACGCCAAACCCAGCGAGGGATAAGCGTTGACCATTTCATTCCATTTTGGACCGATAAAGGCGATTTTCATTCAGTGGTTCTCCTATTACGAAAACAAGTGCCAGACGCCTTCACCTTGACAAGCGGAGATGCAGCATCTAGAGCAAAGCTTGTCGTGGAAACAAGTGCCGGACACTTATCCTAGCATGGCAACATGAAAACAAGCTGTACAGTAGCGTGCGCTTAGAATGACAGATTCGCAATGATACGTCATTATGACAACGCTTCAGCTTCGATTTGCTTGCGCAGTCCGGTTTTCTCTTCCTTGGGCACAAAGGTGCGCATGGCAATGCGGACATTACGCGGCAAGGTTCGCCCAGAAATCTCGTGTCTTCGCACGCCGCCAGATGGGGCCTGGACGCAGGTAGAACTGGCGGTAGGCTTTGCGGTACATCTCTTCCACCAATTCAGCCGTCATATCGCCCATCTCGTAGCGGGCTTTCTGCTCGAAGAAGACGTAGTCTTCCCAATCGTTGATCAACATGCGGCCCTGTCGCTTCACCTGCTCATACACGGCGGTGCCGGGATAAGGCGTCATCATGCTGAAGTTGGCGATCAGCGGATCCAGTTCGATGGCGAAATCGATGGTGTCCTGCATGGTCTCGCGGGTTTCGCCCGGCAGGCCGATGATCATGAAAGCGATGGTTTCGATCCCCACCTCTTTGCGTGGTCTTGAAGGCCTGGCGGATGGTGTCGAGATCGATGTTTTTGTCGATTTCCTTGAGGATTTCGGCGATTGCCGGTTTCTACGCCAAAGGCTGTGCGTTTAAGCCCTGCCTGCTTGAGCTTGCTCATCAAATCATAATCGGCCAGATTGGCGCGGATGCCGTTGACGAAAATCCAGGGCACATGGTTCAGATTGTTCTCGATCAGCATATCGGCCAATTCGTGCAGACGCTTTTTGCGGATGTTGGCGCTGTCGTCCAGCACGCCGATCTCCTGTGCGCCCAGGTCCTCGACCAGATGTTTCCACTCGGCCAGCACGTTTTCGGGCGAGCGGCTGCGCCATTTGATGGGCATGATCGATTGGGAGCAGAAGGTGCAGCGGTAGGGACAGCCACGGCTGGTGAGGATGCTGAAGCTCTTGGAACCATCAACGGCGTCGGTGGCGGGCTGGAGATTGGTGTATTTGTCCATCCTGAAAAGATGGTAGGCGGGCCAGGGAAAGCTGTCCAGGTCGACGATCGGCTGGCGCGGTCGAGGTTGCGATGCAATCTGCCGTCGCTGGTCTGGTAGGTGATGCCCAGAACGTCATCCCACACGCCGTTGGCCGGATCCATCAGG
Source organism: uncultured Chloroflexia bacterium (assembly GCA_963700615.1). Classification (GTDB taxonomy): domain Bacteria; phylum Chloroflexota; class Anaerolineae; order J102; family J102; genus DUEF01. Next base: position 155,065 of record CAVOYG010000016.1, read on the forward strand.
GCCGCGGTGGAGAAGTCCTCTTGATCCCGCATGAATGCTTCGACCCGATCGGAGATCTCCATCCAGGTTTCTTCTCCTTCCCCACGCACGACTATATCGACATCGGGCTGTTTGGCCGATTCAAAGTCCAGGTCTTCGTGCGCTACGCTGGGATGCGGTCCGCCGAGAACGATGGGGACATCATGCACCGCTTTGATCTTGGCGGCGTGGCGCCAGGCTTGTTTGACCTGTGGCGTGTTGGCGGTGATGCCAACCAGGTGGGGTCGAAACTCCTGGATGAATTCATCGAGGGGCTGATCTTCTACATCAGCATCGAAAATACGCACCTCGTCGCCACGACGTTCGGACATAGCGCCCAGATAGGCAAGGCCGAGATGGGGTGATGTACGGGTGTCGATGGGGAGCCGGAAACGAGGGTTAATGAGAACAACGCGCATAAGCGTGAGACCTCTTGACGTGGTGCGTGATTGCTGTATTTGGAATGGACGTCAGTCGTCATTGATCGCGACAAACGGGACATGGAACACGCAATACGTAGGGTAAAGACAAGATGCTAGGGTTAAGTCAACCTCTAGCACCTTGAAAGGATAGGATATTTTTATCTTACCGGGCCGATTATAGGTCGTTGATGTGGCGATGTCAAGTTTTTTATGACGAACTTCATAAAAATTATTATCGCGCAACCTGTTGACTTTCGGTTTGGATGCCTTTAAGGACATTGATAGCCAAAGTAAATGGCGACATCAAAGACATCGGCGATGTCAACAACACCGTCGGGATGAGATCGTAGCGGACGTCGTACGGTGCTCCGGCTAAAAATGGAGTTGAACAGCACCAAATTGATGTCATCCAGGTCGATGAAACCATCGAAGTTGAGATCGTGGGTGACGCAGATGGGGTCCTGCGGTCCTGAAGAGGGGATCACTTGCCAGAATCCACCCTGGAGGCTGTAGCCCCCACCGATGATCGTGGCACCAGCATCGGGCTGGCCGATGGTCCCGCCCAGGCTGTAGCCACCGCCCTCGCTCCAGGTGTGTCCCCCTCCATCCACGGTGGACCAGGACAGATCGTAACCTCCGCCCGACTGGGCTGATACGGCGATCGTTCCCACCAACATCAAACTCGCTATCAGAATAAAAGTAACGTAACGTTTCATGGTTGTCATCCTCAACTCGGTGATTCTGTTAGAGTTACCTTCACGTTGTAGATGATCACTTCGCTACCGTTGGCAGTGAAGTGGATGTTGAACTGCACCCAACTCGAATTGTCAATAACTTTCGGCGAGTGTGTACTTAGGATGAAACAGTTGTAGGCAGGATTGGCGACGTTTATGTCGTTGAGCAGATAGTCAGTCGCACCCATCCCTCCGTTGTTCTTAAGCACCGCCGTCACGTCAAAATAAGCAGCCGAAGTTTGATAACACACCTTAAGTTCTTTGACGTAGACCGGCGCCCCGAACAATGTGCCAAAGGTGGACATCGGCACCGAGAAGTAGCGGGTTATGTTGGCACCCGCCGCATCGTTGGTAATGCGCATGCCGCCACTATCCAGGGGTCGCAAGGTCAAACCGGTTGGATCGCCTCTCACCACCATGTCGTGTGGGCTCAGGTAAAGCACGGAATCGGCGTCGACCTGAAAGGCGGCGCTGCCGGTCTCGAAGGCGACACCGCCCCCAGCACGCACTTTGAACTGGTCGTCATTGTCCGAGTAGAAATTGCCGCCAGAGGAGTCTGCCCAAACAAAAGCGCCATTATGGACGGCATACGCTTGAGTGCCCGCTGCGAGGCTATTGTCACCAGAGGCGTAATTGTAATAGCCGCCAGGAACCGTAGCATAGTAGCCACTGCCTCATTGTTGGAGCCTCCAGATATGGTTGCGCCGTGTTCAGAGGCTTCATTGGAAAAACCGCCTGCAATAGTGGCGTATTCACTTGTTGCTTTATTTTTTTCACCGCCACCGACGGTGGAGCCATATTGGTTGGCTAGATTATTCATCCCGCCAGCGATTGTAGTGTAGCTATCCTTCAGCCTTATTCCCCCTGCCACCGGCAACAGTGGCGAATTGATTATTCTCAGTATCTCCATCATCATTTCCAGCCCGGTTTCCAGCCCCGCCGCCAACGGTTCCGTAATCATCACTCACTTTGTTGTTCGTCAATGAATTGCTGGGATCCACGGGGCCGCCACCGGCGATGGTGGCATAGTCGGCCTTAGCGTTATTGTTGTAACCGCCGCCGACGGTGGCGTAATTCCCCGCAATGTTATTCCACTTGCCTCCAGTTATCGTTGCCGCTTCTCCTACAACTCGATTTTCAACCCCACCTGCGATAGTAGAATACTGCCCTTCCGCCTTGTTGCCTGAACCGCCACCGACTGTAGCGGCGCTTGCATCGTCTAAACCATTCAGGGCATTGCCAGCGCGATTGTACAAGCCGCCACCAATCGTGCCGTAATGATCGGTTACAACGTTGGGCTGACCATTCATACCGCCTCCAGCTATAGTTACGCCATAGACATTTGCACTGACGCTGTTATTATCAGCACCTGCAATAAGATTTGGGCTTGGGTTCATCGGTTCAATCCGCAGGGCGCGCTTATTAGCAACATGTAGTTCCAGCGCCTGCTGATCGGTCGTACCCAGGAACTGGGTGCCAGGCGTCGTGCCGGCATTGCCCTTAAGCGACCAGTAGACGGAATCATGATTGTGGTCGGCATCGGCAAAGGCAGTGGCGTGTTCACCATCCAGAAGATCGGCATTCAGACCAGAGCCTGGGCCATCTGTAACTTTGTTGGCATGCAGGGCATACGGCGCGGCTGTAAGCAGCTGGCGTGGAGACAAGGCCTGGATACCTTGACCGCAATCCACCTTGGTCTCTAGCCAGCGAGAATCGCCGTTGAAGGCGTCCGCACCGAAGTTCAACTGTACCGTAAACAGGCCGTTCGTAACCGGTCGTTCATACAGGGTATTACCGCCATCTATTTGGTTGCCGAGATTCGCAGCATCCCACAGGCTGAATCGGAAATCGCAGAGGCCGTTGACTGGTTCATCATTAAAGATCAATTGCCCCTGGTAGGTAAAGGCATTGCTCGAAACGACGTTGATGGTCTGCGGAACCATCGCAGACGCATCCGGTTGGACAACGGGTTCAGCCTCCTGAGCCAGGGAAACACTGGCAGTCAGGGCAAGCAAAAGAACCAGGGTGAAACTCACTTGAAACACGGTGGATCGTTTCATCATTTTCCTCCATCTTTGGTTGAGAATGAATGTATGTAGTTTTGACGCGCCAAAAGGTATTGGCGCGTTGTGTTCTGCCCTGCGTCTCAAAAATCCCCGATACGTATGTCCTTTCTACACCATTATATCAGAAAAACCGCTCTTTGTGCGCACGAATTTGCGCCAGTTACATTGTTTTCTGTTGCCGGTTGATTGTTGGCTGTCGACTGGTTTTAGCCTTTGACCACGGCAATGGGCCGCAAGCGCGCTACTTTCTTGGCGATGCCGGCGTTGTGCACCACATCCACCACGCGGCTCACATCCTTGTAAGCAATGGGCGCTTCCTCGGCCAGACCGGCCAGACTGCCTGCACGAATCTCGATGCCTTGTTTCTGCAATTGACTCTTCAAATCGCCGCCGTGCACCTGGCGTTTGGCGGCTTTTCGGCTCATCTGGCGGCCGGCGCCGTGGCAGGTGGAGCCAAAGGTCTGGCGCATGGAGCCTTCCGTGCCAGCCAGCACGTAGGATGAAGTGCCCATGCTACCCGGGACCATCACCGGCTGGCCGGCTTCGGCGTAATCAAGCGGGAGCACAGGGTTGCCAGGCCCGAACGCCCGTGTGGCCCCCTTGCGGTGGACGCAAACCCGCACAGCCTCGCCATTGACCTCGTGCGTTTCCAGCTTGGCCATGTTGTGGGCGATATCGTAGACCATGCGCAGATCGTAGCCTCGCACGCGTCCCGCCAGTACTTCCTCGAACGCCTGGCGCGCCTGATGGGCCAACACCTGGCGGTTGGTCCAGGCGTAATTGGCGGCGGCGGCCATGGCGGCAACGTAATCCTGCCCTTCCGGCGACAGGATCGGCGCACAGACAAGCTGTCGGTCGGGCAAGACAATACCATATTTGTGGACAACCCGCTGAAAATTCTGCACATAATCGGTGCACACTTGATGGCCCAGCCCGCGTGATCCGCAGTGGATTTGCAGCACCACCTGGCCGGGAAACAAGCCGAAGGCTTGAGCGATAGCTTCGTCGAAGATTTCATCGACGACGTCGATCTCGGCGAAGTGGTTGCCTGCGCCCAGGGTGCCGATCTGACCCCGACCTCGATTCTTGGCCCTGGCGCTCACTTTATCCGCCTGCGCGCCTGGCATGGTTCCGCTCTCTTCGGTGTGCACCAGATCCTCCTTCCGGGCCATGCCGTTTCGCAACGCCCACTTTGCCCCAATCTCCAGGACATCATTGACATCCCTTTCGGAGACTTTCAGGAAACCGCCCACGCCGACGCCATTGGGGATATGGTTGTAGAGAGAAGTCGCCAGTTCGGAGATGTAAGGTTTGACCTCGCCCTCGTCCATATCCGAACCCAGCAGGCGAACCCCACAATTCGAAACCACAAATCCGTTGGCGACGAAATTATGGTGGGGATGATCAACAGTGCAGTCATAGACCAATCCCTTGTAGTCAATCTCGTCCAATGTCACAATCCGATCCCACACCATGCCACTATTACTCAACCCTGCTGTCATCTTCTGCTCAAACTCGTCCAATGTCGGAAAATTCTGGGCGACACGCGGCGCCGTTGCTCGATCATCATAGAAAGAACGTTCAATAAATCTGGCGTTCACTTCCTCATCAGCCAGTTGAGTCACAATCTCACCAAGACCAGCACCTGTCTCGGCCAAGACGACTGTCCGCTCAGCGGCAGCCCGCCTACGCTCAATATGACGCATTTTGTGCAGGAGATAATGCACGGCAATAGCAGCGCGATGGTTGCGTTCTTGATTGTATTCATAACCGATCTTATTCCAGAGTTGCACCAGGTTTTCGGCATCAGCTTGTAGAATCAAACGGAGACGCAAGGATTGGGAACCATCGGTGTTGATCTGCTCCTCTCGCACGGCAACAGGACGGCAGAGAATACCAAATTGCTGTAACCAACCGGCTACCTGTTCCATGAACAACCGACCGCTTTCCAAATTGGCGGCGCGTTTGTTCTGCGAGAGCACTGGTGCGGCCAAATTGTATGAGTGCCCGGAAACCGTCTGCGGTGACGTTAATTCAGCACCAAAAAACGCTGCCAGGAAAAGCCGTTTGCACCACAATGGGGCATGATTCAGCCATTTTGGATTACCGTAATCTTGCTCCACCTTGTTACCAATTGGAGCGCCAAGACAATTCAGCAAAACGGCAAATCCGGTATTCCGTACTTTGAACCATGTTTCAGTGTGCTGAAATTGATAATCGTCGTAGGTGGTGCTAATCCGATGAATGCGTTTGCGTTCATAAATCTTGCTTGGCGTGACCCCAAGGCGTTTCAAGTCGATTCGGATGTGCTCCAAATCATCACGTTTACCATAAAATGACACGACTCCCTTTCCTGATTTCCGCTCAAAATGTATGGAACCATCGCCAAAGACATAGCCAAGTATCTTGCAAAGATAAGGTACTGCTCCCGAATTCCGCCGGATGGGCAGCAGATCACATCGTTTCAAACCATTGACGATTTGCCCAACCGCATTCCCCGCATCGCCCTTTCCAAATTGCTTCAGTTTGTCTCGAATATCCGTTTCGTCCACCAAGATAGCATCGCCAGGGTCAACAAAGGGAACACCCTCAAAAGGTAAGATAGCGACCTGATCTCCAACTTTGAGTCGTCCCAAAGGAATCATGCCATCCTTGGTCCAAAAAGGATGATCTATTGTGGCACGAATTGATTTTCCAGATTCGGTCACTAACTTCCAAACAGGCTTCTGCGGACGATATGCCAGAAAATGGCGGAGAGCGGTTGAATTTTGCTCTGGTGAGTCAAGCCGAAAACACGTGAATGAGGCATTTGGCCAAGTCGTGAGCATATCGCCAATCTGACGGGTGTAGCCATGTTCGTGCAGGATTTCGGTGTCAGCGGCAAGGCAATTTATGTCATATCCCACGCCGCCAGGTGAGATCACGCCATCCGTTTCTCGGGTGGCGACGACACCGCCGATGGAGAAGCCGTAGCCCTGATGGATGTCGGGCATGGCCAGGGCGTAGCTGACAATGCCAGGCAACGTGGCGGTATTGACAAGCTGCTCTATGGAACGGTCTTGCAAGACCGCCGACAGCAGGGTCTCGTCGGCATAGATGCGGGCGGGAACGCGCATGTCCTCTCGATAGCTTTGCGGAACCTCGTACAGATACGGGCCGATCTGATTCAGATCTCTTCTGGCGACCATGATAACGCCTCCAAGTGATGGACAGAATTACTTGCTCGATTTGTCCCTATTTTAGCACATATCGTTCATCGCCGACACCGATTTTGTCCAAATAAACAAAAAACCCGGCCTCTTTTACAAGACCGGGTCTTAAGACAACGATTAGTTTGTCCTTAGTGGCTACAGGATTCCGGCATTGCCTCACCGGTATGGCTCTCGGACGTACGGAACGAGCTGCCGCAACCGCATGAACTGGTGGCATTGGGATTCTCGATTGCAAAACCGCCACCCATGAGACTGTCGACGTAGTCGATGCGAGCGCCGTTGACATAGAATAGGCTGATGGGGTCGACAATGACTTTGACGCCAAATTGTTCGGAAATCTCATCATCTTCGCGTGGACTATCTTCAAAAGTCATGCCGTACTGCATACCGCCACAGCCGCCGCCCTGCACAAAGACGCGCAAAGCATGGGTGTCGGCGACGCCTTTCTCAGCCAGCACTTCCTTCAGTTTTACAGCAGCGGGTTCGGTGAGTACAACGCCAGTCGTGACGTCAACTGCGGTTGGTGCTTCCATTGTTGTTTCGAGCATTATGGGAATAACCTCCCTTAAAGTGGGTGTTTGAATAGGAACGTTAGCAATGATACCAGAATTAAATCATGAAAAATGTAAATTAGCCACCTATCCGCCAATCTGGGACATCAGACGGATCTGGGGGATCTCTCCGCCCGGCAGTCCATGCCCCCAGGGCTTGTCATAGACAGATGCCAGGATGCGCTGTTTGATAGCATCTGCATCCATGCCCTGTCGCAACAAAGTAAGCATATCCAGTTCGCCATCGCGGAGCAGGCAGAGCCGCAGTGAGCCATCGGCGGTGAGACGCAGGCGGTTACATCCTGCGCAAAAAGGCTCTGTCACGGAACTGATAAAGCCCAGAGAGCCCACAGCCCCGGCGAGTCGATAAGGACGGGCGGGATCGCGACCGTCGTAACCGGGAACCTCGTGAAGCGGCCCCAGCGCAGCCTCGATTGTGGCTCTCGATTCGACAGAGGAAACCACCGATTCTTGGGCGAAGCCAGCCTCGCTGCCAAAGGGCATCAGTTCGATAAATCGGATCTGCCAGGGGCGGTCAAGTGATAAACGCGCAAGCTCCACGACTTCATCATCATTAAACCCGCGCGTGACCACTGCGTTGATCTTGATCGGCTGCAAACCTGCGGCTTCAGCCGCTTCCAGGCCGGCCCAAACAGCATCCAAATCGCCCCAGCGGGTGATGGTTTTGAACTTGGCCGGATTCAGCGTGTCGATGGAGATATTGACACGGTCGAGCCCGGCACGCGCCAGGGGTTCGGCCAACTGGGGCAGGAGCAGGCCATTGGTCGTCATGGAGATCTCTTGAATCCCCGGTAGTTGTTTTATCGACCGTACGATCTCGACCAGGTTAGGACGCACGACCGGTTCTCCACCTGTCAGGCGGATCTTGGTTACACCCAACTCCGCCATCATGCCCACCAGGGTGAGGATCTCCTGGTCGGTCATCAATTGGCGGAGAGGCTGGAACTTCATATCCTCGGGCATGCAGTACACACAACGCAAGTTGCAACGATCCGTGACCGAGACGCGGCAGATAATTGAGCTTGCGACCGTAGCGATCCTGTAACCCAACTTGGAGATGATCCGAAGGGGAGCTTCCGTTCCAGATGGCGATGCTAGACATTGGAAAGACTACCTGTGGGAACAGTGATCATCAGGGGGATGTCGTGCAATTGCAGGTTGTCTTTGACAGTCAGACGGTAAGTGCACCGGCTATCACCCTCGGCGATATGGGCGATCCGTTGCGGCTCCAGGCCTGTCAAGTCTCTGATCAACTGCAAATCCATGTGGCACAGTTCGGGGTGAGCGTCAGCGAGCAGGGCATAGGGACAATTGCAGGTGTGTACAAAGACTTCAGCGCCTTTCACCTCAAAATCCGCCATAAAGCCTTGCCCACTTAAAAATGTGGTTACAGCCTGAATTCGTTCAGATGGCGGCATCGTGTCCAGATTGGACGGCGCCAGAGCCGCTGTGCGAGCTGCCAGGGATCGCATTATGCCCAGAACCTGCTCCTCAGGAACCAATTGTTTGAGCGCGCTCAAACTGTCTTCGGCCAATTGGCGATAGTTGTTGGGGAAGTGAGACGCTGCACCAGGCGTTAAGGCGTACATCTGTTTTGGTCGGCCTGCACCGGTCCCACGACGCACGCGTGGCGTGCACACCAAATTGTCGCCGATCAGGAGATCGAGATGATGGCGCACAGAGACCGGAGCCATATCCAGCTCTTCTGCCAACTCGACAACGGTAGCCTGATGATTTCGTTTTAGGATTTCTAGGATCTTCTGGCGTACTGGGTGCACGGCCGTATCTCTGGTGTGAAAATATTGAGAATGACGAACTCGCCTTTCCTTCGTTATCAGTCGGCAGATTCTAGCATGACAGCAGGTGCATGTCAATTTTTATCAAATTATTCATAGAAATTCACAAACTTCCTCTACCCAAAATGCGTTCCAGCTTCAGATTGACCTCCTGGAGTCCTCCCCAATTTGAATCACCCTCGTCGGTTTACAAACACTTGACGCACTGCGTCATTAGATGCTAAAATAGAAATGCGTTGTTTTTGCATCGTTGCAATCAACCATGGTGCGTTATGTTGATTCCTACCATATCCCATTCTTCTCAAGATTAAGAGGTGATCAATATGTTGAATTTTAGCTTATCCTCCGAACAGAAAATGTTGCGCGAGATGGCGCACGACTTCGCCGAGAATGAGATTAAATCGGTGGCCGAGCATTATGACCAGACACACGAATTCCCCTGGCCAATTGTCAAGAAGGCGTTGGAGTATGGCTTGCTCAGCGTCAATGTGCCAGAAGAATACGGCGGACCTGGCATGAACTTGTTGGAGGAGGTCATCCTCAACGAAGAACTGGCCTGGGCCTGTTCCGGCATTCAGACGGCGATTATGCTCAACTCGCTGGCTTCCCTGCCGATTATCATCGCTGGTACAGAAGAACAGAAGCAAAAGTATTTGGGGCAGTTGGCCGAGGGCGTGATGGGCGCTTACTGCCTGACTGAACCTGCCGCTGGCTCCGATGTTGCGGGCATCCAGACCTACGCCGAACGTCAAGGCGATAAATACATCCTCAATGGGACCAAGACATGGATCACCAATGGGCCAGTGGCTGACCTTTTCGTTGTGTTTGCCAAGACTGATCGGCAAGAACGCTATAAAGGCATCAGCATGTTCATTGTCGAGCGCGAATGGGGCGTCAAAACGGGTCAGCCCTTGCCCAAACTGGGACAACACGCGGCTCATACCGGGGAAGTTTTCTTCGAGAATGTGGAAGTGCCCGCGGAAAACATCATCGGGCCAGAGGGTAGCGGTTTCATTACTGCCATGAAGGTGTTTGACAGCTCGCGGCCAGCCGTTGCTTCCGCCGCTGTTGGCGTTGCCCGGCGCGCCTTGGAAGAAGCCACCGAATACGCTAAGACACGTATGGCATACGGAAAACCGATCATGGCGTTGCAGGGCATCAGCTTCAAACTGGCGGATATGGCCATGCAGGTTGAAGCCGGGCGGTTGTTGTGCCAAAAGGCAGCCTGGATGTTCGACAACGGTGAGCGTAACACGATGCTTGCTGCTTTCGCTAAAGCCTTCTGCGCCGATGTGGCGATGGATGCAGCGGTTGAGGCAGTGCAGGTGTTTGGCGGCTACGGTTACAGCCAGGAATACCCTGTCGAGAAGTTGATGCGTGACGCCAAGATCTACCAGATTTATGAGGGTTCCAGCGAGGTGCAGCGACATATTATCGCTCGCGAATTAGCGCGCTAGATCCGGCACGAAACTGAATTGCAGAAACGGCAAGCCGCACGATCTTGGCTTGCCGTTCTCTTTTGGATAACCGACAATAACCGACATCGTCATCTATCACCCCCAACAAGGAGTCTGATCGTGCGACAAGCCTACATCGTTTCAGCGGTCCGAACGCCCACCGGTCGCAGGCGAGGCATGTACAGCGATGTCCTGCCCATCGATCTGGCGGCGCTTGTCATGCAAGCCGCTGTCGAGAGGGCCGGCTTGGAACCGGCGCAAGTGGAAGATGTAATTTTCGGCTGCGTGACGCCCATCGGCGAGCAGGGGGCCAACATCGCCCGCATGGCCGTGCTGAAGGCGGGCTTCCCGGTCGAGGTTCCGGCGGTCACACTCAATCGCATGTGCGGCTCCAGCCAGCAGGCGGTGCACTTCGCGGCGCAGGCCATTCTGGCCGGAGATATGGACCTGGTGTTGGCCGGCGGCCTGGAACATATGACCCGCGTCGCCATGGGCTCTGACTATCCCGACCAGTGGCCGCCCGAGCGAAGCTCGTCCATGCCCTACGATCTGGTTAATCAGGGCATTTCGGCGGAGATGATGGCTGAGAAGTGGGACATTTCCCGGTCGGAACTGGACCGATTCAGCTACCAAAGCCATCGCAAAGCCGCCAGAGCTACCGAAAATGGCATTTTCCAAGTGGAGATATTGCCGATCGCTGTGCCCGATGGAGCCGGAGGTTTTCGCACTGTAAACATCGACGAGGGCATCCGTTTTGATACCGATCTGGAAGCGATGGCGAAACTAAAACCGGCGTTCAAGGAAGATGGCGTTGTCACTGCGGGCAACAGCAGCCAGATAAGCGATGGCGCGGCTGCCTTGATGCTGGCATCGGGTGAGGCAGTGAAGAAGCTCGGACTCAAGCCATTGGCTCGGGTGCACGCCAGGGCGGTCGTGGGCTCTGACCCAATCATCATGCTGGATGGCGTAATCCCGGCCACACGCCTGGTGCTCGAACGCGCTGGCCTGACCCTGGACGACATCGACGTTTTCGAGGTGAATGAGGCCTTCGCCTCCGTGGTGCTGGCCTGGATCAAGGCGCTGCAAGCCGATCCTGATCGGGTGAACCCCAATGGCGGAGCCATTGCCCTGGGCCACCCACTCGGAGCAAGCGGCGCAAAGTTAATGACAACCCTGGTGCACGAAATGCAGCGCCGCAGCGCCCGCTGGGGCATGCAAACCATGTGCATCGGTTACGGCATGGCCACAGCGACTGTGCTGGAGGCGGTGTAGGCTCGGTATTGGATACTGAATATTGGATATTCGACTGCGTACTGGTAATCTACGAGTTCTGAGTATCCTGGTGCAAGGTAGCTCCCTCTCCTTCCTGCCTTTCAGGGGTTGACAACCACCTTGAGTACAGCACCAAGCACAACAACGACAGTAACTATTATGCAGCCCGATCTATCCGTCATCATCGTCAACTGGAATGCAGCGCGGTATTTACCCGCGGCGCTGGAATCCCTGTTTGCGGCGCAAGGCGATCTGGATATGGAAGTCCTGCTGGTGGACAATGCCTCCTCTGATGCATCTGTCTCACTTGTTCGCGAGCACTTTCCCCAGGTGCAGATCGAGGTGAATGACAAGAATGCGGGTTTTGCTGCGGCGAACAATCAGGGATTAGCCTGGGCGCGGGGGCGTTACATCCTCCTGCTTAACCCAGATACCGAGATGCCCGAAACCACGCTGCACATGCTGATTACGTATTTGAAGGCGCATCCGCAGGCGGGTGCGGTTGGGCCCCGCATGCAAGCCCGGGGCGGAAAGATCCAGGGCGGGGCGGCAGGTTACGATCCCTCTCCCGCGACAATCTTTAATTTCTCCACCTTTCTCTATCGATTACTGCCCAGGCGATGCAAAGGCTTGTGGCTGCCACGCTCCATGTACAAGCAAACGGAGCCTATCGAGGTGGATTGGGTTTCGGGCGCTTGTATGATGGTGCGCCGCCAGGCTTACGAAACTGTTGGCCCTTTGGACGAACGCTACTTCATGTATTCGGAAGATGTCGAATGGTGCCGGCGCATTCGCGGAGCCGGATACAACGTGGTTTGCATACCCCAGGCATGGATTAAACATCATATTGGCGGTAGTTCGCGCCAACTGGGCCCCGAATTCTACGCCCATAACATCGACTCATTAGACCTGGATCTGCGAAGCCGTTACAATGCCTGGGCTGTTTCGCTCATGCATCTGATTAGCGCTTTTGGATTTTTGCTGCGTTATCTGCTGGGCGAAGCAATCTATCTGCAACAGCGCGAGCCTGTTTACGCCGATATCCGGGATTTATGGGCGGCATGCCTGAAGACCAGCCTGCGCCGAATCGCCAAACCCGCGCGAAGCGCGTATCCTCGGTAAGGGCGAAACATCTTTCGCCCCTTCCAACCACCCGTCTCATGTCCACCACCCGTTCTGTTGCCCGCAACACCATCTATCTGAGCGCCGCCCAAGGGATTCGCATCCTGCTGGCTTTTGCGCTCATTCTCTACATCGCCAACTTTTACGGGGTGGTGTGGCAGGGCAAGTTCAGCATCCTGCTGGCGTTCCTGAATATCTTCATGGTCCTGGCCTCTTTTGGGATGCCTCGTTTGATCACCCGCGAGGTGGCGCGTGATTACGATACCGGGAATCGTTACTTCTGGTCGGGGTTGATCGCCCAGGGCGGGACCACGTTGATGTTTATGGTGATAATGGTGGTCGTTGTGGCGCTGATGCCTTATCCCGAAGACACCAAACAGATGCTATGGCTTGCGGTGCTGGCGCTGCCACTGTTCAGCATCTACTCGCTGGCCGGGGCGCTGTTACGGGCTCACGAGCGTATGCAATATCTCGTCTATGCCGAGGTGTTGAGCGCGGCGGCGCAACTGATCGTGGCTGTAGTCCTGTTGTCGGCTGGCGCAGGCGTGCTTGCTCTGGCTGTTATCCGTATCGCCGGCATTGGCCTCGCCGCCCTGGTGGTTCTGATTTCGACCCTGGCGCTGCATCTGATCGGACGACCCCTGATCAACCTGCGCTTTGCGTGGCAATTGCTGCGGGAATCTTTTGATTTCTTTGGCATGGCCGCCTTTGATGCAGCATTGCAACGTCTGGATATCCTGGTGCTTTCGGTGGTGGCGGGAGAGGCGGCCACAGGCATCTACGACGCCGCTTTTCAGCTGATTAAGGTGCTGATGGTGCTTGTGCTCTCCTTTACCGATGCAATCTACCCGGCGCTTTCTCGCTTGTATCTCCAGGCCAGGGATAGATTCGCAATGGCCGCGAGCAAAGCCCTGCAATACGGCCTGATCCTCATCCTGCCTGTTGCTGTGGGGATCACCGTCCTGGCTCCAGAGCTGATTGCACTGCTTTACCGGCGTGCAGGCTATGCGAGATCAGCAGATGTGCTGGCTGTGTTGGCCTGGGTGCTGCTGGCTTATTTCGTTCAGATCTTCCTGACCCGTGCGTTGATGGCGGGCAATGGGCAGCGCATAGCTTTTCACATCACTGCTGTGATGGTCATAGCAGGTGTTTTGATCCTGGCGGGCCTTACGAGCCTGTACGGACCGGTGGGAACAGCCTGGGGTATGTTATTGATCTACACAATCGGGTCGATACTTGCCTGGCGGGCCTCCCGCGGCTTCAACTTCTCTTTTGGGTTTGCGTGCATGGTGCGGCCTGTGCTGGCGGCGGCATTGATGGGAGCCGCACTCTATTTTTTACCCGACCTTCCGCTCGCGCTTTCGGTGATTCTGGGAGCTGCGATTTATGCAGTGTTGGCATTGGGGTTACGCGTATTTGATCAAGGCGATTTGCAGGTGTTAAAGGCTCTGGTCAAGAAATAGCGGATAACAATCCCAAGCTTATTGGGATTTCGTGTGGCACACACCCAATCAGCGTGATTCGTGAAACGTAAAACGTGAAAAATCACCGACAAGACGACCTCACGTTTCACGTCTTCACGTTTCTCGCTAACCGTTTCACGTGCCGGAATCACCCAAAATCGTGTTTAGACCACATCCTGTACGAAATTGTGAGTAACCCCACCATGTCTCAGGGTGGTTTGACAAAGCCCCAATGCTGCTCCTATAATCGCGGGATAACGATCCGCCTTCTGCATTGCAAAAGTGCAGGACACGATTTTGGTGTCCTCGCGTTGACGATTAAAATGCCGGACGGTTGATCAACTCTGTCCAATAACTCACTCACTCCAGGAGGAGAACGACATGCAAAAGCAACGCTTTTGGATCCTGCTCGCCCTTTTAGTCGTCGTCGCACTGACGGTGGCTGCTTGTGGCGGCGCAGCAACTCCCGCCCCGGCCGAGCCCGCTGCCCCAGCGGCTACCGAGGCGCCCGCCCCCGAACCAACAGACACTCCCGAACCGGAACCAACAGCCGTACCAGAACCTGAGATGATGAAGGCAGTCGTCGGCTCCAACGCCGAGTACCCGCCCTTCGAATCGGTGGATGACGCCGGCAACATCGTTGGTTTCGACATTGACATCGTGAACGCCATCGCCGCCGCCACCGGTCTCGAAGTTGAATTCGTCAACACGCGCTGGGACGGCATCTTCGTCGCCCTTGCCAGCGGCGAGTTCGATGCAGTCGCCTCTGCCGCCACCATTACCGATGAGCGCATGCAGACCGTTGACTTCACAGATCCCTATTTCAATGCCGGTCAGTCGCTGGCCGTGCCGATTGGCAGTGACATCACCAGCCCGGATGACCTGGCTGGCAAGCGCGTTGGCACGCAGCTTGGCACCACTGGCGATATCTGGGGCACCGAGAACACCGACGCCGAGATGGTTCGCTACGATGAGATCACCCTGGCCTTCCAGGCGTTGGCCCAGGGCGACCTCGACGCCATCATCAACGATGGTCCCACCTCCGCCGAAATCATCAAGGCCAACCCCGAGATGGGCGTTACGTTGGTAGGTGAACCCTTCACCGATGAGTACTACGGCATTGCCGTGAACAAAGACCGCGCTGACTTGCTGGCAACCCTGAACGAAGGTCTTGCTGCCATCAAAGCTTCGGGCGAGTACGACAAGATCTACGAAAACTGGTTTGGCCTTCCCGAAGTGGCTGAAATGCCAGCCGAAGAGGACATGGCTGGCTGCGAATATGGTGGAATCATCAAAGAAATCGTCAAAGTCGATGAGATGACGGTTCGCTTTGACCTGTGTACGCCTGATCCCGCCTTCCCGGCCAAAGCGGCTTTCTCCGCTCTGCAGATTGTACCATCCGAATACCTGGCAGCCACTGGCGGCACCGGTGACATCCTGGACAAGCCCATTGGCACAGGCCCCTACATGGTTGACGAGTGGCGCAAGGGCGATCAACTCATTATGAAGCGCTTCGACGATTACTGGGGTGAACCAGCCGCCGCCGAGACACTGGTCTTCCGCTGGAGCTCAGAAGCTGCCCAACGTTTGTTGGAACTGCAATCCGGCCAGGTGCAAGGCATCGACAACCCCGGTCCCGATGATTTCGCTGTCATCGAAGGCGATCCCAACCTGACGTTGTATCCCCGCGCGGGCACCAACATCTTCTACCTTGGCATGAACAACACCTATCCTCCCTTCGACAACGAACGGGTGCGCCAGGCCTTCGCCATGGGCATCGACCGCCAGCGCATCGTTGACAACTTCTATCCTGTCGGCTCTTTGGTCGCCAAGCAGTTTATGCCGGAGAGCATTTTTGGTTACTCCGAGGGTCAAGATTGGTACGAGTATGATCCCGAACAGGCCATTCAGATCTTGACAGAAGAAGGTGTCTTGCCTGGCTTCAAGACCGAAATCTCCTACCGTGATGTTGTTCGCTCTTACTTGCCAGAACCAGGCATTGTCGCTCAGGATATTCAGGCTCAACTTGCCGACCTGGGCGTTGAAGCCGAGATCGTTGTCATGGAATCTGGCTCCTTCCTGGATGCGGCAGATGCTGGTGCACTGGACGGTTTTCACATGCTAGGCTGGGGTGCTGACTTCCCAGACGCCGTCAATTTCCTCGACTATCACTTTGGCCGTGGTGGCAGCGATCAGTTTGGCGCTGGGCATGAAGATCTGTGGGCGAAGCTGGAAGAAGCTGCTTCACTGGCTGAAGCTACCGAACGTCAACCTATCTATGATGAGGCCAATGAATTGGTCAAATTGCATGTTCCCATGATCCCGATCGCTCATGGCGGTTCAGGCACTGCTTTCCTGGCCAACTGTGAAGGCGCCCACTCCAGCCCGCTGGGCAACGAGTACATGGCTGCCATCGACTGTGGTGGAGACACCCTGGTGTGGATGCAGAATGCTGAGCCAATCAGCATGTACTGCGCCGACGAAACCGATGGTGAAAGCCTGCGTGCTTGTGAACAGGCGCTGCAGCCTCTGCTCTCCTACGAAATTGGCGCTACTGACGTCGTTCCTGCCCTGGCCGAAAGCTGGTCGGCAAATGATGAACTGACTGAGTGGACCTTCAACCTGCGCGAAGGCGTCAAATTCCACGACGGCACCGATTTCGGCGCCGACGATGTCATTGACTCCTGGACAGCGCAATGGGATGCTGCCAGCCCGCTCCACACTGGTCGTGATGGCAACTTCACCTACTTCCAGGCTTACTTCCTCGCCTTCAAGAACGCTGAATAAGTTCTGCCCCGCCCAGCGTCTTGGATTCTGTGACCAAAACGCTAATGTTTAGTATGATGGGGCGTAGTGCATTGTGCTGCGCCCCATCATTTTTTACAATAGTACTACAGACCAGCTTGCTGATTCTTCTCCTTATCGCAGACTACGTTTTTACAGGGAGCCAAACAAGATAACATGAGGATAAACTAGTTATGGGCAACTACATCATGAAGCGCCTGGTGATTGCGATTCCGGTGTTGCTGGGCATTATGTTCATTACTTTTGTCCTGGCCCGTTTGCTTCCGGGGGACCCTTGTGTCGCCATGTTGGGGGAAAAGGCCAATGATGTCACATGCGATGCTTTTAACATCCGCTATGGTCTAAATGAGTCAATTCCGACCCAATTCTGGATCTATTTCAAAGATGTGGCGCAAGGGGATCTGGGCATCTCATTTCGTTATGGGCGTCCTGTAACCGAGTTAGTTGTCGAACGCTTGCCTGTCACCATCGAGCTTGCCTTTTCGGCACTCTTTTTAGCTACCATTTTCGGCGTTTTCTTCGGCATTGTCTCTGCTGTCAAACAAAATTCAGTTTGGGATGTGGGCACGATGTTTGGCGCGACAATAGGTTTTTCTGTTCCTGTCTTTGTGCTGGGATTGTTGCTGGCCTATATTTTCGCCATTACGCTCAAAGACACCCCGTTTGCCCTGCCACCCTCCGGCAGACTGTCTGCGGGCATGGCTGTTCCCTCACTGGCGGAAGATTTTAATCTGCAGGAAGGCGACGCATTTTACAGTCTGGCCAACTTTATCAGTAATTTTTACTTCATCAATGCCTTGCTACACGGTGACCTGGAACTGTTTAAAGATGCAACCAGGCACATGATTTTGCCGGCCATTGCTTTGGCGACCATCCCTCTGTCGATTATCGCCCGAATGACGCGTTCCAGTATGCTGGAAGTGCTGAATGAAGATTACATTCGCACTGCACGCTCCAAAGGATTGTCCCAGCGAGTGGTGCTCTTACGCCATGCCTCAAAAAACGCCATGTTGCCTGTCATTACGATTATTGGCTTGTCCTTTGGTTTTTTGCTCAGCGGGGCGGTGTTGACAGAGACAATCTTCGGGCTTTCAGGCGTCGGGCGCATCCTGTTTGACTCGATTACGGCGAGGGATTACGGTCCCATTCAAGGATTCACCCTAATCACGGCTGTGGCCTTTCTTGTTTTGAATCTGGTCGTGGATATCCTTTATGGATTCCTTGATCCTCGGATTCGTTTGGGTTGAAGGTAGGAGACTGAGTAATGTCAAAAAAAGAAGAAACACCTTCAACCATTGATATTGATTTCATGCCGAAGCGCGCTTCGCGCGGCTTTTGGCATCAGGGTCTTTATAATCTCGTACGTCGTCGATCTGGACAGGCTGGACTTATCATCATCGGTTTTCTGGTTCTGGTTGCGGTCTTCGCTCCCCAGTTATCCACCCACGATCCGATCGAAGTGCTCATCGGCAAGGAAGACGTGCGCAGACGCACACCGCCCTGCATTCACGCCGCCAATAACCTGCCATCATGGCCAATCATCCGTTCATTTCAATGCGATCCTGAAGCGCCCGAACATTACATGGGCGTCGATGGCAATGTACGTGATTTATACAGCCGTGTATTGTGGGGTTCTCGCGTCTCGTTACGTGTAGGCTTTTACGTTGTCGTGTTTGCGCTTCTGATTGGCACCTCATTGGGCGCGATATCCGGATTTGTCGGCGGACGACTCGACAATGTCCTTATGCGGTTGATGGATATCGTATTGGCTTTTCCTTCGCTTATTCTCGCTATTGCCATCAATGCGGCCTTGTTGCAAGCAGGTGATGAAGGCATCGTGGCCACTGTCATTGACGGCTTGAAATCATTGTTGGGTTTTGAAGATGTCGGCTTGCTGACGGCGCTGATAGCCATTTCTCTTGTGGCAATTCCGACTTATGCCCGTTTGGCCCGCGGCAGCGTACTCTCAATTCGCGAGCAGGAACATGTCACCGCTGCCCATTCGATCGGCGTGAAATCACCCCGGATTCTGCTCCGAGCCATTCTGCCTGGCGCCGCTGCTGTGTTGATCGTGCAGGCGACATTGGGCATCGGCACCGCCATTTTGGATACAGCAGCGCTGTCATTTCTTGGCCTGGGCGCACAGCCGCCAACGCCGGAATGGGGCGCAATGGTGGGGGCGGAGCGAAATCAGATCTTCACCGCGCCCTATCTGATCATCTTTCCCGGTATGGCCATTGCCCTGACAGTCTTGGGTTTCAACTTGCTTGGTGACGGGTTACGCGACGCGCTTGATCCTCGGATGAAGAATCGGTAGCGTAATCTGCTATAATATTTCCACCCAAATCCAACACGAGGTGAATAGAATCATGTCCGAAAGAACCGTAACACTCGGCGGGAATCCTTTCTCCGCCCTACTTGGCACGCCGGTCGAGGTTGGCCAACAAGCCCCCGCCGCCTCCGGTCGCGTCAACGCCTTCAGCACCGATACCTTTGATGTCATCAACGATACCGCAGGTAAAATCCGGGTGCTGAGCTTCGCTCCCAGTTTGAACACCGGCATTTGCGACACCCAGACTCGTAATTTCAACGAAAAACTGGCCGGAAACGACAAGGTCGCCGTTGTCACCATCAGCGTCGATTTGCCATTCGTTCAAGCCAACTGGTGTGGCGCTGCCGGCATGGAAGATGCCATCATGGTCTCCGACTATTACGACATGGCCATTGCCAAAGCTTACGGCACTTACGTCGAGGCCGTTCGCCTGGAACAACGCACTGTTGTCGTTGTCGATGCTGCAGGTGTGGTGCGCTACACTCAGTACTGCCCTGAGATTGGCATGCATGTCGATTTCGATGCAGCATTGAGCGCTGTCGAAGCGCTGTTGTAAGCAGGACTTGGCCCCGAATCAGCAAAAGGTTCGGGGCTTTTTCTGCTTTTTGGTCTTCACCCGACCAAAACCAAACCACCGTCCGGTTTATCTCTCCCCACCATCGCAAGGAACAAGACCATGTCAGTCTCCAAATCGCCTGGCCCGGAACCTCAGAACCTGATCCCGGATGACAAGGCGAGAAAGCATGGCCGCATGGGGCTGACCCCTTCTTGGGACAACATACCCTGGTGGGGGATTATCATCCTGATCGTTGGCGTCATCGTCGGCTATTCCGCACTGACCAACAGCTACTATCAGGACGCACTCTACTTTATCTTTGACCTGCCCTGGAACAAAGATATCGTTAAGAAAATCGATGTACGGGATATTGACGAGGATGGGACTTGGTCGTACACCTTTCCGACACCGCTCAACCCCGGTATCTACACGCTCTACGGCGAGTACTATGATGAAAATGACGAAGTAATCGAACGTGGTTTCACCTATCGCATCGAGGTTCCAAAAGATGCCCCAGAGGTCGATCTTCCTCCCCTGAAACCCAGTGAGGATATCCAAACTATCGAGACCAGTACGCCTACCATTGTCGGAATATCGCCGCCGGGGACCGCCGAGGTGCGGGTCGTCGATGACTTCAGCAACCGGCCATTGCGCATCGCCCGCCGTATCTGGATTGCCAATGGTGTGATTTTGACCATCAAGGTGACGCTGATCTCCTTTGCGTTTGCCGTGATCATTGGGCTTATTTTTGGTATTATGCGCGTGTCCAGTGGTACACCTGACTTGCGGATCAACATGTGGCGACGTTTGGGGATTGGTGTGATTATTATTGCTGCGCTTCTGCTTTTGAAACCTGAATGGCGAGAACTAGGACCGGCGCTGGCGATTGCTGCCATCGTGGAAGCGGTCCTGTTCCTGTTGCCCGCCATGCCTTACACAATTGCGACCTTGTATGTCGAGATCGTGCGCGGCGTACCCATGCTGGTGATTATCCTTTACATGGGTTTTGCGATCACACCAGCGCTGCGCGGCGCCTCAAATGGCATGGTCGATTTGAGAGGTCTGCCTGCCGCCGTCATTGGCCTTTCTTTTGGCTATGGCGCCTACATGGCCGAGGTTTTTCGAGCCGGCATCGAATCCATCCCACATGGCCAGATGGAGGCAGCGCGCAGCATAGGCATGAGCTATTTCCAGTCGATGCGTTTTATTATCCTGCCTCAGGCTATCCGCACGATTTTGCCTCCGCTGGGCAATGATTTCATCGCCATGCTCAAGGATTCCTCACTGATTTCGGTTATTGCCCTGCCCGAGACCTTGCAGCAGGGGCGTTTGTGGATTTCGCGTAATTTCCGGGCATTTGAGGGCTTCAATTCAGTGATGATGGTTTATCTGGTGATGACGCTGGTACTATCTCTTCTGGTTGGAGCCATCGAACGCCGCGCTCAGTTGCCTGATAAATAGAAGAATGGATGGGACCAAGATTCAAAATCCGGGGTGGCTGGTGGCCCGGGCGCTGGTGCGCTTTCTGATACTGATCATTCTGATCCGTCTTGTGCGAGACACCAGCTTCCGCATATTGTTTACCTTCCTGCCTGTATATGCTCGAGGATTAGGCATTACGCTAACAGCGGCTGGTGCGCTGATGATGGTGCGAACAATGTTGGGAATACTTGCACCATTTTTTGGCAACAGAGCGGATCGCCTTGGCTATCGCCCAATGTTGATGCTGGGATTTGTGGTGCTGGGATTTGGGATGCTGACCTTTAGTTTCGCACAGGGATTGGTGGTGGCCCTGATAGCCGTAGTGCTGTTGGGGATTGCGGACGCGATGTTGCTCCCAATCATGCAGGCCTATGTCAGCGAACAATCTCCACCGAACCTGCGGGGCCGATCATTGGTGACGATAGAATATAGCTGGGCGATCAGCGGCATCCTCCTGGTGCCCATTGCCGGTTGGTTGATCACTGTAGATTCGTGGCAGACGCCTTTCCGTTTATTGGCTGTCGCCAGCTTCCTGAGTGTTGCTGTATTGTGGTTCTTTCTCCCTCGCGACCTTGCTCGGAGCAAGGTAAAATCGGGGTCGTTGGGCGCGAATATGAAGACCATCATCGCTGACCGCAGCGCACTGGGCGCTATCATGACATCGGCCATCGTTTTTATCGCGCTCGAATCATTTTTCATCACCTGGGGCGCTCATATGGAGATCACCTTCGACCTGAGCGCCAGCGGGATTGGCCGGGTTGCGCTCGTATTCGGTCTGGCTGAGCTGGTTGGCTCCGTTGTGGCCAGTCTCGTGATCGACAAGGTAGGAAAACGACGAAGTGTTATCACCGGTATCATTGCAGCCATACTTGCTCTGATTTTATTGCCGTGGCTCGGTCAAACACTTGTAACCTCGGTGATTGCTCTGTCTCTGGTTACCGTTGCATTCGAGTTTACCCTTGTGAGCGTCATTCCGCTCTTGAGTGAGCAGCGCCCCGGCAGCCGGGCCACGGTTCTGGCGATGGGCGCACTGGCCGGCACCTTCACCCGTGGCATCACTGACCCCACGGCCACGTGGCTGCTGGAGAACAGGGGCTTCCTGTCGGCAATGTTTCTTGGCTTTGCCGCACTTGTCGTGGCGCTGTTTGTCGTCTGGCGCTGGGTGGAAGATCGAAAGAGATCTGAAAAGTCACCACGTACGCGACTTGAATGTCGCAGCCTAATACTGTCATTCTGACGACCAGAGGGAGGAAGAATCTGGAGATTCAAGGTGTGATCAGATTCCTCACTGTGTTCGGAATGACACTCAGGGCGTTTCTTCTATCAGCCTGGGGGCGTAGCACCCCTCGTTCACTCGAAATGACAGATTGGAGTTGAACTGTGTAAGTCCTGACGACATGAATGTCGCGATACGGGCAGCCGCTTAGGTTGTTTTTGGCGAAGGTATGGTATTATCTTGCGATTCCATCTGCGAAAAATACTGCCATGACGTCTTTCGATCAATCCACACCCCGCGATACCGTACATGCCACCCTGATGGGGCGAGCATCCAAGCGCCTTTTGTGTGGCGAACTGGTTGTCGATCCTGATTTGGTACGGGAGATTCTCGGCCTGGCCCCTGACGCCGCCATCCCCCTCGCCGCTGAACAGGCCTTGTTAAAACGCTGGGGGCATGATTTAGTCGTTGTTCCATTCTCCCATGGCTGGGGCTCGCCCCATCAGCCTGATCTCGACGATAGCTTTTTTCGTTTGTCATACTGGCAGCAGGAGAGCGACCTGTTTGTCTTCGCCTTGATCGATGGCCCATTCAGCGCCCTGGCCAAAGCCTGGACCTGGCAGGACGCCATCGTGCGTCTGACCAAAGGCGATCCGGAAATCGAAGTCGTGATGGCGGACACGGTGGTCGATACAGCCGAATTGCTGACGGCGGTTAAAGAAGCGGGAGCGGATGGCATCATCATCGGCGACGATATCGCCTATCGTCGCGCCTCGTATGTCAATCCCGATGTCCTGCGGCGTCATTATTTCCCCTACCTGACCCTGTTGACACTTGCCGGTCAGGATTTGGACCTTCCGATGGTCTTTCACTCCGACGGCAATCTCTGGCAAATCTGGGATGATTTGATGAATTCCGGCATCAACGGCGTTCAGGGAATCGATCCTTTTTCGGCGATGTCGATGTCCCTGGCCAGGGAACGAAGCAGGCCTGATTTATGTCTATGGGGCAATCTCGACCTGGGCTGGCTCTCCCAACCTCGCGATGAGCAGAACATGCTCTCGCACATCCATGACTTACTCGACCCGCTTGTCGGAACCCCCACCATTCTGGGGACATCCGGCGGTCTCGCTCCCGGCATCCCCATGTCGCATTTAGACGCTCTGTACAAGATCGCACGAGATTTTTCCTGAGGCGCTTCAGAGCGCATCGAAATTTCCCCGACGGGGTTATAATAGATAGCATTCGGTCGCGCTGTTGCTACGCAACATATCCGCCGATGACATTCCACACAAAGAGGTACATACTCCATGCCTTGGTTCTACTATCTGCTCGCGATAATCATCGGATACTTGATTGGCAGCATTCCTGTTGGTTACCTGATTGGCCGCACACAAGGGATTGACATCACAACGCTTGGCAGCGGTCGTACGGGGGGGACCAACGTCTTCCGCGCTTTGGGAAAGAAATGGGGCCTGTTCTCCGGCCTTCTGGATGTTTTCAAGGGCATGGCTGCTGTCCTGCTGGTGCAGTATCTATTTGCCAATACGCCCGACATGATTCCCGGTGTGGCCCCGGCTCTGGCTGGCGCTTTTGCCGTGGTTGGTCACAATTGGTCCATTTTCCTGCGCTTCAAAGGCGGCGCCGGCGGCGCTACCGGCGCTGGCGCACTACTGGCGCTTAATCCCACTGTGGGTCTCATCTTAATCGTTGTTTTCGTGATTCTGATGGTCGGTTTCCGCTATGCCTCTATTGCAACGATGACGATAGGGATCGGCAGCCTGTTGGTTCTGTTGCTGTTTTGGCTTGTGGGATGGCATACACCAACGGGACATTTGTTGTTTGGCGTTATCGTCGCAGTGGCGATCACCTGGTCGTTGCGCCCAAACATCAAACGATTAATACAAGGTAACGAGCGACGAATTAGTTTTTAAGTGTGCATGGTTCGTAATTCCTGCAAACGATAGGGTGTGATCATGCGCGTACTTATCATCGGTGGCGGCGCGATTGGCAGCATGTTGTCTGTCAAACTCGCCTCCACCGGTCAGGAAATCACAATAGCAGAACCATCCCCCGTGGCCACTACCCTGGCCTCGCAAGGCCTACGGCTGGAAGAGGGTGATGGCGGGGTGAAAACTGTTCAGGTGGAAATAGTTCGTTCTATCAGCGCCGCCCTGGCGGATGGACGAACGTTCGACCTTGCGCTTGTTGCCGTAAAGGCCTATCACACAAAGTCTGTTTCGCAGGAACTGCAAGATGTTGCACAGCCGACGATGCCGGTGTTCACCGTGCAAAATGGTGTGGGGAATGAGGAGCTGCTTGCCAAATATTTGCCCAAGACAGCAATCCTGTCAGGCGCACTGACCACGCCGGTTGAGGTGCTTGGCCCAGGGCATGTTAAAGTTGCACGTCCTTCCTATCGCTTTGGCGTCGCCCCCGGCCCGCACAGCCAGTCGGTCGAAGACATTGCGGCCATGTTAACGTCTGCAGGGTTCAAGACCCAAACCTTCGCTGATTATCGGGCATTGAAGTGGTCGAAACTGCTGATGAACTTGCTGGCCAATGCCCAATCGGCCATCCTGGGCTTCACGCCCGCCGAAATCTTCGCCCGCCCCCATCTGGGAAATCTCGAAGTCCTGGCCTGGCGGGAAGCGATGAACGTCATGCAGGCGCAGGGCATCTCATCTGTGGCGCTGGGCGGCTACCCACTCCCCACTGTGACACCCCTTGTGCGCCGTCTGCCACTGAATATCATCAGGCCTATCCTGGCGCGTTTCATTGTGGGTGGACGGGGCAGCAAAATGCCATCTTTCTATTACGATCTGCATCCCGAACGACGGTCCAATACCGAGGTGGGATGGTTGAATGGCGCTGTGGCCGAGCAGGGCGCAGAACTGGGCATCCCCACGCCAGTGAACGCCACTTTCAACCGGGTTCTGCAAGACCTCATCTCAGGTGAAGCGGAGCTTTCGGACTGGGCGAGACAGCCGGACAAATTACTGGCTGCTGTACAACAGGCGACTTCCGTAGCGCCAGCCGTAGCGCTAACGATTCGCATACACGGTTCTAATGCGGAGCTAATGATGATTGGTCATACTCAATTGATCAAATCACTCAGAAGAGGAAACCACCATGTCTTTCGATACCCCCCTTCACACCAATTCACAAAGTATCGACCGTGTTCTCAATGCCGGATTGCCAGTTGTGCTGGTCTTCTGGCGAGATAATTGCGCTCCTTGCGCCCAACTGAATCCAACGCTCGACAAACTTGCCAGCGACTACGCCGGCAAGCTGCTTTTTGCCAAGATCGATGCCAACAGCGAGCCCGAACTGCTGAAACGCTTTGACATTGCCAACCTGCCGGGATTGGTATTTGTCAAGAATGGTAGCGCTCAGGAAACTGCTTATGGCACTATTTCTGAATCCGCACTGCGCAGTTGGTGTGATTATTTGGTGAACGGCGGAACTCGTCCGGCCACTCCGTCCGGCCCCAGCATCGCTCTGCGCCCGGCTGCACCGCACAAGCCCGACCGGCGCCTGCCCCCGTCGCTCCGCCTCCCCGCAAGGCGATGGCAAGCCCATCACCTTAACCGACGCCAATTTCGCGCAAGTGATCAATGGCGATCTGCCGGTGCTGGTGGATTTTTGGGCGCCGTGGTGCGGCCCGTGCCACATGGTCGCCCCCACCGTCGAGGCCCTCGCACAGGAATATGCGGGTAAACTCGTTGTCGGCAAGCTGAACGTGGACGATAACCAGATCACCGCCTCTCGATATGGCATCATGAGCATCCCCGCCTTGTTTATTTTCCGCAATGGCCAGGTGGTGGATCAGATGATAGGTGCGCAGCCCGCCCAGGTAATACGTCAGCGGGTTTTTCCGTATGTAAGATGATGAATTGCAGGTGAGTCGCACCTCGGAGGTGCGACTCACTTGATTTCGACGACAACGTCCTGCAATCGCCAGGGCGGATGTTCGAGAACCACAAAAGATGGCAGGGTCAGGCTTTCCCAGAAGGGATAGGGGGCCAATCCAAATAGTCGCGAGATAAACAGCGTCAGCACCGTGCCGTGGGTGATGATCACCAGCGTTTGATCCGGATACTGTGATTGTACGTCAGCGATAGCATTCGCGAAGCGAAAATGCGCGGCATCGGCTGATTCCTCACCGAAAACCACTTGATCCGGCACCTCAAAAAAGCGCTTCACAGCGGCCTGGAAATCCTCCACAGTGGGGAAAAAGGGTGCGGTCTCTCGTTCCTGCTCGTGCAGGTCCTGCCCGATTTGACAGGGGAGGGCGAGATGCTGTGCCACGAGCCAGCCCGTTTCAATTGCTTTGGGCTCATCGCTGGTGATGATGATGTCTGGTCGATAGCCCGCCAGCCGCTGAGCCAGCGGCAGACAGCGATCCACACCCTCCGCGCTGAGATTCCATTGTCTGGAGGGGATGTCCGGATCAATCTGTGGAGAGGGAGTGTTTGACGAGGATGAGTGTTGGCATGGATGAGATATCCTGAACTTGGTGCAGACCTGATAGACAACATACAATAGCTTATCACCTATTTCTAAATGTAACCATTCACCCCCTCCAACCTCCCCCCGACATCTGGGGGAGGCTTTCAGCTTCCCTCCGTTGACGGGGGGATTGAGGGGGGTAGAGGGTGAACGATTATTTCTAAATCCACAACTCCCAACAATCCTCTTGATTCCCACCCTCGTCACTGATCCTGCCGCATTTGATGCCGCCCTGCTGCGTTTGCCCAGGCCGCATATCCTGCAAACCAGCCACTGGGCCGCGCTCAAAGCGCCTGTCTGGACCTCCGACCGCTACCTTTGGGGTTCGCTCGAACAGCCACAGGCGGCGGCCAATGTGCTGACACGCCGATTGGGAAGCTTGCCGTTGCGGCTCCAGTACACGCCCAAAGGGCCTCTGGCATCGGCTGATCTCGATCAGTGGTTGATGGTGCTGAACTGGCTTGAAGGGCACGCAAAACAATCGAGGTCGCTCTTTCTCAAGATCGATCCGGATGTGGATGCAGACAGCGAGTTGGGAAAGGCGCTGGTCGGGCAATTGCAAGAACGTGGCTGGGTCTTCAGCGACGATCAAGTCCAGTTCCGCAACACGATGCTCTCCGATTTAACGCTGGACGAGGATGCGCTGCTGGCCGGGATGAAGCCGAAAACACGGTACAACATCCGTCTGGCCGGGCGCAGAGGGGTGCAGGTGCGGGCAAGCGATGACTTCGAGACATTTTACGATCTCTACCTCGACACGTCGATTCGTGACGGCTTTCTGATCCGCCCCCAGGATTACTATCTGGCGGTGATGAAGCGGATGCAGGGCAATGGTCTGGGACAACTGTTGCTGGCAGAGGTTGATGACGAGATCGTTGCGGGGGTGTTCCTGTTTCGGTTCGGTGCGACTGCCTGGTATTTCTACGGCGCGTCCAGCGAACAGCACCGGCGCGACATGCCCGCCTATCTTCTGCAATGGGAAGCGATGCGCTGGGCGAAAACGCAAGGCTGCGCCATCTACGACTGGTGGGGCGCGCCCGATGAACTGGATGAGAGTGACGGCATGTGGGGCGTCTACCGTTTCAAAGAGGGTTTTGGCGGGCAATACACCCGTTGGATCGGCGCCTGGGACTTTGCACCTCGCCCCAGACTTTATCGCTACTACACGCAAATCATGCCGCGCGTGCTCGATTGGATGCGCAGCAGGGCGGAGCGCTAAGAAATGACCAACTATCAACGTCTTTATGACCGCATGGCTCCGTTTTATGGTGTGTTCTGGGAGCGCGTGCGTCCCTGGCGGCAGTACACCGAGGTGGTATTGCCAGAACTGCCGGCGGGGGATGCCATCCTGGAGGTGGGGGCCGGGCCGGGGGTGTTGCACACGCAACTGGCCGAGCGTTATCCCCTGGCCGTCGATTGTGATTTATCCTTTGGCATGCTCAGCAAAACCAAGAGCCGCCTGCTGAAAAATGGTCAGCCAATGCGCCTGGTGCAGGGCAACGCCCAGACCCTGCCCTTTGCGCCGAACAGCTTCGCTGTTGTGACGATGACGTTCGTGTTCTCCGCCATCCCCGATGGCCCGACCGCCATGCGCGCTTTCCACCGCGTGCTGCGTCCGGGCGGTCTTCTCATCCTGGTCGATGCCGGCAACCCCGACGATGGCAATCTTCCCGGCAGGCTGCTGGCCCGAACCTGGGAGCTTTTCGGCGATTTCATCCGTGATGAAGCCGCCCTCATGCAACAGGCCGGATTCGAGATCGTCAGGCGGCGGGAATTCGGGGCGTTCGACGGAATTCATCTAGTGGTCGGGAGAAAAGGAGAGTGGTAGAATGAGGCATGACTTCTTCAGCCCCCCTTACGCCTGATTCACCGCCCGAACAACGCATCCACGAGATCATCAAGCGCCTGCACGAAGCGCATCCCGATGCCTGCTGCGCGCTGGAGCACAACAACGCCTACGAACTCCTGGTCGCTACGATTCTCTCGGCGCAGTGTACGGACGAGCGCGTGAACAAGGTCACGCCTGATCTGTTTATGCAGTTCCCCACACCCAGGGCAATGGCAGAGGCTGACCGTAGCGACATCGAGGAAGCGGTGCGCTCCACCGGTTTTTACCGCAACAAGGCCAAACACATCCAACAAGCCTCGCAGATGATCGCTTTTGAACATGACGGCGAAGTGCCCGCCGACATGGACGAACTGACGAAACTGCCCGGCGTCGCCCGCAAGACCGCCAACGTGGTGCTGGGCGTTTCCTACAATATCGCCGATGGCGTCGTCGTCGACACGCATGTCAAACGCCTTTCCAATCGATTGGGCTTAACCACCAACCAAAATCCGGACAAAATCGAAAAGGATTTGATGGCATTGGTCCCCCGCGACGAGTGGATCGACATCTCCCACCTGCTCATCTTCCACGGACGTCGGGTGTGTGCCGCCCGCAAGCCCGATTGCACCAACTGCGTGCTGAACGATATCTGCCCTTCCGCAGAGCTATGAACCAGGAAGCCTTCGAATCCGGTGACCGCCAGGTTCAATGACGACAAATGCTTGAATCAGGTCATCTTGCGAATAGCTGGACAGCACCCTCATAAGCTCCTTGTGCACAGCCTCCTGAGTGGACATTGAGATGAATGTCTTCAGCCGCGACAAGGGCCATTGCATATTGCAGACAAGCTCTAATATCGGCATCAGTGAGTTCAGGATAGTAATTCTCGATAATCATCTGAAAACTCAGACCAGCATCGAGCAACTCCAGTACAGACCAAACTGGAATGCGCGTACCAGCTATGCACGGTTTCCCAAAATGGACTTTTTGGTCAACAGAGATTCGTTGTATCATAAAACAACCTCCTAATTTCGACGATGCTGCAATTTTACACCAACTGAAACAAAACGACACGATGGCTCTCAGCCATTGAGATGAATTATCCCGTTTTTGGTTTTATCTGTAGTCTTTACCATCAAAACAGACAGGAGGCGATCAACGATGATCCCCAATCAAATGAATACGTTTTTGCAGGAAGCGCTGCCTGAACAGACCTGGGCTAATCGCCTGGAACGACAAGGACCGCTGTCATTCATGGAGTTCCGCACGTCAGATGTGGAGCGCCTGAACCGCTTGGGAGTCGAGCCAGACAAGCTCGGGCCCAGACTCGTGGTGTGCATGTGGGACGAGGAGAGTGAATTGGAGATCGGCGGTTATCTGGTCGTGGACAATCTGGCGATGGGGCGACCTTCGATGGGCGGCATCCGTATGCTGCCCGATGTCAAGCCCTCCACCATCTTCAATCTGGCGCGGGGCATGACGTTGAAGAATGCCGCGGCAGACCTGCCATACGGCGGCGGAAAGTCGGGTATCGTGGCGCCGGACCGGGCGATCTCAGACGAGGAGCACACTGAGATCGTGCGAGGTTGGGCTCGCCTGCTTTATCGCTACCGCGACATCTATCTGCCCGGCCCCGATGTGGGAACAAACGACACCGACATGAAGACCATCGCCATCGAGCATGGGCTTGATTGTGCGCTCTCGAAACCGGTGGACATGGGCGGCAATCGCATCGACCAGTTGGGCGGCGCCGCCGGGGGGGTGGTCATCGCCATCGATGCCCTGCTCGATGAGATGGAGCGACTGAAGGTGTTGCCGCAGTTCGCCAACATGGAAGTGCCTGCAAGGGAAGACCTGACCATTCTCATCCAGGGATTTGGCGCGGTGGGCGCGCACGCCGCCGCCATGCTGATGGAATGGCAGCCCCAACCCCGGATCGTCGGAGTGAGCGATGCCCGCGGCTATCTCTTCAACGAACATGGCCTGCCTGTCCACGAGCTGTTTGCGCTGCGCGATGAGCGCGGCGTGGTGACCTTTCCCTATTTCAATAGCTCCCTCTTCGACGAACGCTCGCCCAATCCGGAAACGAAATTCTCGAATGCGCCCAACGATCTGCTGCGTGAATCGGCCTTTTGTCTGGTGCCGGCTGCGCCCGTCGCCAACTACCTGGATGTCGATGCCGGCAGGAATCCCTCGATGACCACAGACCGCATGGGTGATTGGGCGATGATCGTGGAGGGGGCCAACACCTATTCGCCCATCCCCGCCCGGCGGGCGGCCCGCATGCGCATGGAACGGACGGTGTACTGGCAGGCGGGCTCAGTCATCGCCTCTGATTTTCTGGTCAATTCCGGCGGCGTGATCTTCGCCGCGCAGGAACACATGATCAAGACGCCGCCGCACTTGCGCATCC
Source organism: uncultured Chloroflexia bacterium (assembly GCA_963700615.1). Lineage (GTDB taxonomy): Bacteria > Chloroflexota > Anaerolineae > J102 > J102 > DUEF01. The sequence goes on from CAVOYG010000016.1 coordinate 186,343, forward strand.
CCGAAGAGGCGCTGGGGGATCGCGCAGCGATCGATCGCTGGCTGGCCGAACATCAGTCGGAATTATCGGAACTGGCCGAGCGCCGCCTGGAGGCCGGGATCAGAAAGCGGGAGGAAGTGATCCGCCGCAACATGAAGGAATTGGTGGATTTCCTTGTCGCCGATCCCGATCTGTTGCCGGTCGAAGCCGCCGAACAGATCAGCATCAACCGCATTGCTTCCAGCGAGCGCTTCCGCCGCATCGCCGACATCATGGAGCCGCTGCTGACCATTTCACCCGACCGCACCGTGCGCGAAGCCGCGCAAATGCTCCTGCAAGACCCCAACGAAATGCTCGCCGTGGTCGATGAAGAGGGCGGATTGGTCGGCGTCGTCACCGACTGGGACATCACCAAAGCCACCGCCACCGCCAGTCCCGAAACCGCATCGGTGTCCGAGATCATGACGCGAGAGATCATCAGCGCCAGCCCGGAAGACAACATCCTGGATATCTTGCACAGCCTGGAGAATTACGAGATCTCCGCCATGCCTGTGGTGGCCGCTGGCGATGTCGTCGGCATCATCAGCAACGACATCCTGGCCCAGAAGGCGCTCACCGGACTCTTGCAGGCGCAAGGGTAACACCAAGTGCGACGCACCTCGCAGCAAGCTGGGCTTGCCTGCGTCGCACTTCAAACGGGAGATATCCACATGATCAATCAAAAATTTCACCAGACGCCGATCCTCTACCCTGGCTGCTGGAACCGGACCCTGCCAACCCCGCCATCCGTTATTTCGCCCTCACCGACTTGCTGGACCGACCGGCGGATGACCCCGAGGTGCAGGAGGCCAAAGCCGCCATCATGGACAGCGGCCCCGTGCCGGTCATCCTTGACGCTCAACATCCCGAAGGCTACTGGGTGAAGGCGGGCGGCGGCTATTCGCCCAAATATCGCAGCACCATCTGGCAGATCATCTTCCTGGCCGAACTGGGCGCAGATGCCGGAGATGCCCGCGTGCAGCGGGGTTGCGAATACGTCCTGGCGCACAGCATCGCCGCCAATGGCGCATTCTCCGCCCTGCAAAAACCGGTCGCCCAGTGGCGCAATCCATTGCCTGAACGGGAATCTCATCTGGGCGATGATGCGGCTGGGCTTCGGCGACGATGCGCGGGTGCAGGCGGCCCTCGACTGGATGGCCCGCGCCATCACCGGCGAGGATGACTTCAAGTACCTAAAATCGGGAACCTGCGGGCCGGGATTCTGTTGCTCGGCGAATGAATGGCAGTCCTGCGGCTGGGGTGCAAACAAGGCGATCCGGGCGCTGCTCGCCGTGCCCGAGCAGCAGCGCACACCGGCCATCCGCCGCGCCCTCGACCTGGGTGCTGAGTTCCTGCTCAGCCGCGACCCCGCCGTGGCCGATTACGCCTACACGCAGCGCGTCAGTTCCACCTGGCTCAAGCTCGGCTTTCCCCTCACCTACTGGAGCGATGTGCTGGAGACCGTGGCCAACCTGGTCGATCTGGGCTACGGCGATGACCCTCGCCTGGCCGCTGCCATCCGGTTCGTGCTCGACAAGCAGGATGCGCAGGGCCGCTGGAAGCTGGAAAACAGCCTCAAGGGCAAAATGTGGGTCGATATCGAACAGAAGGGCAAGCCCAGCAAGTGGGTGACGCTGCGGGCGCAGCGGGTGTTGGCTCAGAGGTGACTGGCACCTCGCAGGTGCCTGTCACTTGGTTGCACCCATGATCGAAACCATCCTCCTCGGTGCCGCCCAGGACGGCGGCGTGCCCCATGCCGGTTGCGATTGCCCCACCTGCGCCGCAGCCTGGGCCGATCCGGCATTGGTCCAGCATCCCGACCTGTCTCGGTTTGGTGGATCACGCTGCCCGCCGTTGTCTGGCTCATCGACGCCACGCCCGCCTTTCCCGCGCAATTGCATTATCTGCGGAGTAGGGGCGCACCCTCCGCGTCGTCGCCCCTACCAGTTCCGACCTGGACTCGGGCGAACCCGGCCTGTCGCCCCTACCAACCTCCGGCCTCCGCTTTTCCGGCATCCTCCTCACCCACGCCCACATCGGCCACTACACCGGGCTCATCCACCTGGGCCGGGAGGTGATGAACACCGAGCATCTGCCTGTGTACGCCACCCCGCGCATGGCCGCCTTCCTGCGGGGCAACGCGCCCTGGTCGGGCCTGGTGGCGGATGCCCACATCGACCTGGTCGAGCTGGAACCGGGCCGGGAAGTGGCGCTGTCGCCCGACCTGCAGATTACGCCCATCCCCGTGCCGCACCGCGACGAATACAGCGACACCGTGGCCTATCTTGTGCGTGGCCCCAAGCGAAGCTTGTTTTACTGTCCTGATATTGATGCGTTTGACGTGCGACGCACTTTCGAGCAAGCTTGCTTGTCTGCGTCGCACATTGATGTTGCTTTACTCGACGGCACTTTCTTCAGCCCCGCCGAACTGCCTGGCCGCGACCTTTCGCAAATCCCCCACCCCTTCGTGACCGACACCGTGGCCAGGTTCAGCGTCGAAGGACGCTCGATGACGAAGGGCCTACTACGAACGTGTATTTCATCCATCTCAATCACAGCAATCCCCTCTGGCAGGATGGCCCGGAGCGGGCGTGGCTGGCCGAGCGAGGATTCCAGGTCGGGGCATTCGGCCAGCGCTGGGAACTGTGAGTTGATGGCTCAACAGGATTTCATGCGCCAGACACTGATTCAGCTTGATTCGTGAAACGTAAAACGTGAACAATCGTCCCGGAGACGAAATCGTGCATACGTCTTCACGTTCGCTACACGTTTCATGTGTCGGAACCACACAAAATTCCAAAGAGCCACTATTCCCGCCGTCGCAGCACCAGCGATTGAAAATGAAGGGGTGCATCGGGTTCTCGAAACGCAATGCGCTCGAACTGCAAGATGTCGAAGTTGACCGAAACAGCCTGCTGCAGTTGTTCGTCGGTGTGGAAGGAAAAGAAGCGCTTGGGCTCCAGCGGATCGTCATCCCTGACACCTTCAGACTCGTAGCCGCCGTACACGCCCAGGTAGAAAAGGCCATCGGGCTTGAGCACGGCATGGATGTTGCCTAGCGCCTGGGGCAGATGGCGTTTGGGGATGTGCAGCAGACTGTTGAGGGCGAAAACGGCATCAACAGAAGCGGGCGGGAAGTCGAGCACCAGTACGTCCATCGCATGGGCCGTGAGGCCCTTTGCGCGGCAAAGTGCGACCATCGCTGGCGACAGGTCGATGCAGACAACATCCAGGCCATTGTCCTGAAAATACCGGCTGTAGTGTCCCGGCCCTGCGCCAATCTCCAGCAGCGTCGATTTCCCCTCCTGCTGCAACAAACGCAAAAAGTGGTCCCGCACCTCGACTTTCCAGGGTTCGATGCCCGACTGCTGTCACGATCTTCCGCCGAATTGTCGTAGGTCCGCCGCAGGTCGGCGGTAATCTCGGCGTGGTTTGGTGATTCGGTCATTTCGACGACCAGAGGGAGGAGAAATCTCCCCGCCTCCGAGCACAAGGGGATGTCTCACATTCGTTCGACATGACGTTTAGAGTGATTATGCTGGGGATGTCTCGCGTCCGCTCGACATGACGATTAGAACGATATTGGTTAGTGATTTCGTCATTTCGAAGAGTAATCCATTTCATCCTCGAACATATCCCTCCATTCAGGGTTCAGGTTGTCAATCAAGGTGAATTTTTTCTTTCGACTGTACTTTTTTATCTGCTTCTCTCGTGCAATTGCTTCAGTGGGATTCTCATACACCTCGTAGTAAAGCAGTTTGTAGATGTTATACCGCTGAGTGAATCCCTTAATGACCTTTGTTCGATGTTCTGAAACCCTGCGGACGAGATTGTTGGTGATGCCGGTATAGAAGACCGTATGATGTTTGTTTGAGAGGATGTAGACATAAAAGTACGTGTTTTGCATTGCACTCCGGTTATTTTGACGACCAGCGGGAGGAGAAATATCCTTGCAGATGAATTCGGGGGGATGTCTCACATTCGTTCGACATGACGTTTGGAGCGGAAATGCCGGGGATTACTCATGCGAGAAATCACAATTCGGGATACACCACCTCCCCACCCAAAATCGTCAGTTCGACCTCGGTTTCCCGGATATCCGCAGGGTCGCAGGTGAAAATATCCCGGTCGAGGACGATGAAGTCGGCCAGGTAGCCGGGGGCGATGCGGCCCTGCTCGTGGTCTTGCCCGATTGCGCTGGCCGCGCCGAGCGTGTAGGCTCGCACCGCCTCGGACACCGTCAGGCGCTGTTCGGGATGCCAGCCGCCGGCGGGAGAGCCATCGCCCCGCTGGCGTGTGACCGCGGCGTGGATGCCCCACCAGGGGTTGGCGCTGGCCACAGGCGCATCGGAACCGAAAGCGAGGGTGGTTCCGGCGTCGAGCAGGGTGCGGAAGGCGTAGGTGTTGCGGCCACGCTCGCCCCAGAGCAGATCGGTGTTGGGGAAATCGTCGGTGCAGTGGATCGGTTGCACCGAGGCCGTGATGCCCATCGCCGCCAGACGGGATTGGTCATCAGGCTGGATGGTTTGCACATGTTCGATGCGGTGCGGCAGCGCCGGTGGATGCTCGCTGCCCGCGGCCAGCGTCTCCTCAAAAATGTCCAGCACCTCGCGGTTGGCGCGGTCGCCGATGGCGTGGATGGAGATGGCCAGACCGTGGCGGTGCGCTTGCTGGATCACGCGGGCGACCTCAGCGGGCGGGGTGAGATACATGCCGTAATTGTCGGGATCGCCCTCGTAAGGCTCCAGCATCCAGGCCGTGCGAGCGCCCAGAGAGCCATCCGCAAAGAGTTTGACATGGCCCAGCCGCACCCATTCATCCCCGAACCCGCTCTCCAGTCCCAAGGCGATGAGATGCTCGATGTTGCCTGCTTCGATATTGCAGGTGACGCGCAGGGGCAGGCGGCCCTGATTGCGCAGGCGAGTGTACAAACGCAGGGCTTGTCTGCCTTCCTCGTCGTGGTCCTTCATGCGCTGGTCATGGACGGCCACAATGCCGAGACGGTGCAGGTCAGCAGCGGCGGCCAGCAAGTTGGCGGTGGCAGTGGCTTCATCGGGGGTGGGGATGACTTTCCTCACCAGATTGATGGCAAGTTCTCGCAAAACGCCCGTGGGCTGGCCATCCGCATCCCGGTCGATGACGCCGGAGGGCGGGTTTGGCGTTTTTGCGTCGATGCCGCCTGCCTCCAGAGCGGCGCTGTTGGCGACGGCAGCGTGCAGGTCGGTGCGCCAGATGATGGCGGGACGTCCACCGCTGATCGGGTCCAGGTCATGCCGGGTGGGGAATCTTGGTTCCGGCCAGTCGCTTTCATTCCAGCCATAGCCCAGCACCCAGGCCTCGGGCGGGAGCCCCGCCGCGTGTTGGGCGATGCGATCGAGCGCGTCATCCAGGCTGGATGCCGCGTACAATTCCACCTGCCCGCGGCGTTGGGCGATATCGTGGAAATGAATGTGTGCGTCGGTGAAGGCGGGGAGGATGAGACGGCCGCCCACGTCGATGGTGGGCGTTCCATCTGGCGCCAGTTCCAGCGTTTGTTCCGGTGTCCCGGCGGCCACAACCCGGCCATTGATGACGAGGACAGACTCCGCCCAGGGCTGGTTTGGGTCCTGCGTGAAGATTTTGGCGTTTTGGATGAGGAGATTGGTCATAAGATTGCTGAAATGGGAAGATGATCTAGATCGGCGGGAAGGTCGATATCGAAAGCGAGGGAGGGGCTGCGGTAAATGATCGGTTCGACGCCCACAGATCGGGACAACGCGCAGTGGCGATTGAAGCTGTCCGGGCCGAAACTGGGCGTGATCAGGTCGGGAGGGCGCAGCAGCAGGGCGTTGGTGCCGGTTTCGGTGGCGTTTGGTGCGATAATCGCGGCTTGCGGCGCGTCGGGCATCAAAGCAACCAAGTTGTGGAGATCATCTGGTTGAAGATTGGGCAGATCTGCGGGCAGGATCAGCACCGTGTTCATTCCCTGAGCTTTGCTCCAGCGGATGGCTTGGGTTGTGGATTCGTTGTAGCCGGATGTGTTTTCCTGAAGAGGGATGAAATCCCAGTCACGCGCCAATTGCAGCACCAGGCTGTCTGCACTGACCAGCACGGCCAAATCAGCGATCCTGCTCGATGATACGGTCGCCAGCACATGGGTGAGCATATCGACGGCCAGGGCCCTGCGCTCTGCGTCCGGCAACACGGAACGCAGCCGCTGCTTGGCAAGCGCCAGCGGTTTCATGGGGACGATAACGGCCAACGCGTCATGTGCGTCGCCCTTGTTCTCCCGAATCAAACTAGCGCGCGCCACGAGGATCGCTCCTGTCTGGTGCAGTGAAGTGCGCCGCGCCTTGGTACGCGAAATTCAATACTTCACCGGCAAGCCTCGCTCGATCTGCTTTGTTTCGCATAATCGTATCGGTCACGAGCGGCTGTATGCCCATGGCGCTGACCTGCTCGGCCAGATGTGCATCCGCCTGATCCAGCACGAAGCCGTTGAGCAGGTCGGCGTAATGGCGGGCGACGCCAGTCGCGCTGACATCTGCGCCTTGCTCGGACATCATCTTGGCTGCCGGGCCTTTGAGCGCCACCCCGCCGATGATGGGGCTGACGGCGATGGTCGGCCTGGCGCGGCAAGCCTCACGCACGCCCGGCAGCGCCAGGATCGGATCAATGCTGACGTAGGGGTTGGAGGGGCAGAAGATGATCAGGTCGGCCCCGGCCAGTGCGGTCGAGACAGCCGCCGATGGTTGGGCCTGATCGAGTCCTTCCAGACGCATGCCCAGCATTATCGGTTCGGTGCGCTGGTGCACGAAATACTCCTGGAAGGGCATCTCTCCCTCCGGCGTGCGAATGATGGTGCGCACAGGCTGGTCGGACATGGGCAGAACCGGATGTTCGATGCCAAGACGCCGCGCCAATTCCAGGGTGACTTCGGTCAGCGTTAGACCCGAGTCAAGCATCTGGCGGCGCAGCAGGTGCAGGGCGATATCCCGATCCCCGAGACGGAACCAGGCGTCGTGGCCCAGCCGCTTGCTTTCTTCCAGGACCGTAAAACTTTCATCGGCCCGGCCCCAGCCCTGTTGCGGATGCTGCACCTCGGCCAGATTGTAGAGCACGGTGTCGATGTCGGGGCAGATCAGCAGCCCCAGATGTTCGAAGTCATCGCCGGTGTTGACGACAATGGTGAGCTGGTCGGGAGCGAGATGCTGGGCGAGTCCGTGCGCGAGCTTTGCGCCCCCGACGCCCCCGGCCAGGGCAACGACTGAGAAATTGGTATTGGGTATTGGGTATTGGGTATTGGATGCCGTTTGCGTCTCTGCTCCAGGGCGAGTGATTCCGGCCAGCGCCATACGATGACTGGGTGCACTCGCACTTGTAGCAGTTTGGCTTGACCCCATTTCCTCGTGGAATCTCTCGCCCTATCCACCGACCTCCGACTTCTGACCTCCGACCTCTGACCTCTTGATTTCCTATCGCCACAACACCACCTCCTCCAACGGCTTTCGCGTCTTCTCTTTCGTCTCCGCCGGATAGCCCAGCGTGATCAATGCCTGCGGTTCCCAGTCTGCGGGCAAATCCAGGACATCTTGCACGATGTCCGGCACGAAAAGAGGGGCGCACATCCAACAGGCTCCCAATCCTTCGTGGTGGGCGGCCAGCAACAATTGTCCCAGTGCCAGGCTTGTGCTCTGCACGGCCATCTGCCATTCCAGGCGCTGGCGCTGTTCGTCAGGGTAGTGATCCATTTCGCGCATTGTCAAACAGCCTACAACCAGCGCCCCTGCGCGCATTATGCGCGTACGCGAGCGTTCGACCTGGGCGCTCACTTTGGCACTGTCCAGGCCATCGGCCAGCAGGTCTTGTTCCCACCTTTGGGCCATGCTATCGGCCAACTGTTGCTGGCTCGACTGTTCGGTCACCACCGCAAATCGCCAGGCCTGGCGATTATGGGCGTTCGGAGCCCAGATGGCCGCGGTCAACACCTTTTCGAGCAGAGCGCGGGGAATAGGTTGATCACTGTAGCGACGAATTGACCGGCGCGTCGTAATGCTGCGCCAGAAAGCATCTTGTTCAGACATGAGGCGATTATAGCACGGCGGAGCGAGGGAGAGGATATTGGGTATCGGATATTCGATCTGGATTATGTGACCTCCCGGAGGTCAGCACACAAGCTGCAATGCGTACGACTGAATCAGGTACACATGTGCTCGCCTGGGTAATATTGTATAATGTCGGTAGCAATCACCACTATCCAATACCCAGTACCAAGTACCCAATATCCATCATGTGCGGACGATTTACACTTGCAGCCAAACCCACCACCCTGGCAACGCTTTTCGAGCTTGACGATCTGCCGGAACTTGCTCCCCGCTACAACATCGCGCCCACCCAACCGGTGGCGGCTGTGCGCCTTACACCTTACACAACGAAAAGAGAATTCACCTATCTGACCTGGGGCCTGATTCCCTCCTGGGCCAAAGACATCAAAATGGGCAGCCGTATGATCAACGCCCGGTCTGAGACGGTGGCCGAGAAACCGGCATTCCGCGCGGCCTACAAACGGCGGCGTTGCCTGATCCCGGCGGATGGGTTCTTCGAGTGGCAGAAGCTGGAGGGTCGCAAGCAGCCGAATTTCATCACCATGAACGACCGGGCTCCCTTTGCTATCGCCGGATTGTGGGAACACTGGGAAAGTGTCGAAGGCAGCGTGATCCAATCCTGCACGTTGTTGACCACGACGCCCAACGCTGTCGTGGAGCCGCTGCACAACCGCATGCCGGTGATTCTGCATCCGGATGACTATAACGAATGGCTGTATCCCGACACCGATCCTGGCCTGCTCCGGCATCTGCTCCGGCCCTATCCCGCCGAAGAGATGACGGCGTATCCGGTGAGCATGTATGTGAACAGCCCGGGCAATGATGGCCCGACATGCGTTCAGCCGCTGGCAGATCAGGGACAACTATCTTTTCTGTGATCCCGGCCCTGTGCTATACTCCGACCCATTCTATTTGATCCCATACCAAACAAGAGGCGTGAAAGATGGCCGTTTCCCCAGAATTACTCGAAATCCTGCGTTGTCCCGAATGCGTGCGTGAATCAGACGATGCCGGCATGTTAGAATTGGTGAAAGACACCTGGCTGGTTTGCCAGACCTGCGAGCGCAAATATCCCATCCGTGATGACATCCCCGTGATGCTGATCGATGAAGGTAGTCGCTGGCAGAACACACCAGTTGCGGCTCTGCCCGAAACGCCGCCCGAACCGGCTTCCTGACAGTTCCCTTTTTGTGTCATTCCGACAGAGAAAAGCGACGAGGAATCTCCAATCGGCTTGAACCTGTCAGTTTGCGTCTCGTTTGATCTCGAAATGATCTAAATCGCTGGCGACAACGGTGTTGGGGAAGATCGCCTGGGCCTCTTCAGCGATCTGGCGAGTGCGGTATCGGCGTGAGATGTGGGTGAGGATCAGTTGTTGCACATGGGTGCGCTGGGCAAATTGGGCCGCTTGCGCCGCGGTGAGATGTCCGAAATTGCGCGCCATCTCCCAATCCTGGTCCAGATAGGTGGCTTCGACCACCAGGGCGTCCACGTCCTCCACGAAATCAGCAAGACCGCGCGTACGAGCGAGGTCGCCGATGAAAGCCAGACGCGTACCGGCCTGGGCCGGGCCCAGCACCTGATCGGGTTCGATCACGCTGCCATCGGCCAGGGTGATGCTCTCGCCCTGCACCAGCAGACGTCGTTCGGGGCCGTTGGGCACGCCCAGCGCCTCAGCCTGTTCATTCAGGAATGGCCGTTTTGTGCGTTCGCTAAACAGGAACCCGAAACAATCGGGCCCGCGGTGCTCGACCGGAAAAGCCTCGACCGTCATGTGGTTATCCTCGAAGAAGACGCCCGGCTCCAGAGCGTGAAGTCGCAGTGATTGCGGATATTCACCGGGGCCAAACACGACGCCAAACAGACGCTCGATGCGATCCAGAGCGTTTTCCCCGCCATAAATATCCAACTGCTCGATCATCTCCCAGCGGGCCATGGTTGAGACCAGTCCGCCCAGCCCCAGGATGTGATCCAGATGGCTATGCGTGATCAGGATTTTGTTCAGGCGCTTGAAGCCCAATCCCGAACGCAGGAGTTGCCGCTGCGTGCCTTCGCCGCAATCGACCATGAAACGATGGTTGCGGAAATGAACCAGCGCGCTGGAGAGGCCACGATGCACCGAAGGTGCAGAAGCTGAAGTGCCAAGAAAGGTGAGTTCAAACATGATGATGAAGGGTAGGGGGAATTAGAGGATGCTGGGCTGAATATCAATGATCAAAGATTAAGGAGGATCAGCGGATGCCCTTAATCTTTAATCATTGATATTTAATCCTTGCTCCTCCCGCGGTGACGCCCACCAGATGATGACGGCTCCCACCGCCAGCAATGCCAACAAGGCGATGACTTTGACGACGGTGCTTGCCGTTATCAGGCTGATTGCGCCGAAGAAGGCGGTGAATGCGGCATAGCCGATCACGATCTGGCGCTGGCTGTAGCCTTTATCGAGCAGGCGGTAGTGGAGGTGGTTGCGGTCGCCCTGGCCCAGTGGCTGGCCATGTCGCCAGCGCCACCAGATCAGCCAGGCGACGTCGAGAATGGGCAGGCCCAGCACCAGCAGGACCGTGGCGACGCGGGCGCCGGCGACCAGTCCCAACGATGCCAGGGTGTAGCCCAGAAAGTAGGAGCCAATGGAGCCCATGAAGACGCGGGCGGGCGGGAAGTTGAAAAACAGAAAGCCGATAGCGCTCCCGAGCAGGGCCAGCGCCAGAATCGCGACGCTGTACTGGCCCTGACGAAGCATGAGGATTGCCAGCACCACGGCCACGATGGCGGCCACCGAAGTTGCCAGACCGTCGATGCCGTCCAGCCAGTTGACGGTGTTGATAGCGCCCATGAACCAGAAAATGGTGAGGAGCCAGACCAGCGGCCAGGGAAAGACCAGGAGGTCTGGGCCAACGGGCAGGGGGTTGTTAACACGCTCGATGAAAATCGTAAAGAATATGGCAATGAGCGCTACGGCGATCTGGGCGAGGTACTGGGTGCGACTGCTGAAATTGAAGCGGTCGTCTGCCAGCCCGAACAGTGCGATAAAGGTCGCGCCCAGCAGGAGTCCGGCCACACGCCAACCCTCCTGCGGGTCTGTGCTGACCGGGAGCCAGGACTGCGGAAAGATGCGGGTAATGAGGATACTGCCAACAAATCCACCGAACAGGGCGATGCCACCGATGCGCGGCACCCAGCCTTTATGCTGTCTCCGACCGCCTGGGCGGTCCAATAAACCCCAGCGTTGGGCCAGCCTTATGCTGACCGGGGTCAGAAACAGTGCCAAAGTGAGGGCGATGACAGGAACAAGCAGCAGAGAGATCATCCATCAACCATTGATCAGGCGTAGCTGCTCAGACCAGCATCCTGAGTGATTCGAACGGAGTGATAATCGTATCGAAGGGTGCGGTTCATGCCGTGAATAGCCGCACCCTTCGATACGCCTTTCAGTTCATTCAAGGCTGCCCTGAAAATTGTCATTCCGAGCGACCGGCAGGGAGTCGAGGAATCTACTTCCGTGATTCGGGGGTACAGATTCCTCACTGCGTTCGGAATGACACATGTGGCGTTTTCATGTGTCGTGGTGCTGGCCTGCCAGCATGAACGTCTACTCAGGATGCTGAAATAGTATGGCAGAGCAGTTATGACCAGACAAATTTTGACCATTTGTTTAAGGCGTCAAGCGTCCGAGGACACGGGGATAGGGGACGGCCTCGCGCAGGTGGTTGATGCCGGTAATCCAGGCGACTGCCCGTTCCACACCCAGCCCAAAGCCGCTGTGCGGCACTGAGCCGTAACGCCTCAGATCGACATACCAATCGTAAGCATCGTTGGGCAGCTTGTGTTTCTCGATTGCGGCGATGAGCATTTCGGGGTCGCTCATGCGCTCGCTGCCGCCGATGATCTCGCCGTAACCTTCCGGGGCCAGCATGTCGGCGCTGCGACAGACTTCAGGGCGTCCCGGCTCCGGCTCCATGTAAAAAGCCTTCACCTGGGTGGGATAATGCGTGACAAACACCGGTCGATCGAACTGGCTGGCGATGAAAGTCTCGTGGGGAGCGCCAAAATCATCGCCCCATTCAATCGCAAGAAGAGGCTCGTCATTGGGCGGAACCGTTACGCCTTCAGCAGCAGCCAGATTGATCATTTCCACAGCTTCGTCGTAAGTGATACGCGGGAAGGGCGCTTTGACGTTTTGCAGCAAGGTCGTGTCTCGCTCCAACAGTTTGATCTCATCCGCACAGCGTTCGAGAGTCGTCTGCACGATGTAGGAGACGAACTGCTCTTCAATCTCCAGCAGCTCTTCCAGCTTGCAGAAGGCGATTTCCGGTTCCACCATCCAGAATTCCTGGAGATGGCGGCGGGTTTTGGATTTTTCGGCGCGGAAGGTGGGGCCAAAGCAATAGACTTTGCCGAAGGCAAAAATGTCGGCTTCGTTGTACAACTGCCCGGTCTGAGCCAGAAAGGCGGGAGTACCGTGATAGTCGATTTCAAAGAGGGTGGTGGTGCCTTCACCGGCGGCAGGAGTGAGCAGGGGCGTATCCACCAGCAGATAGTCATTGTCGTCCAGCCAGTCGCGAATGGCCCGGATAACTGTGGCGCGCACCCGGGTGATCGCCCACTGGCGGTCGGAGCGCAGCCAGAGATGGCGGTTGTCGAGCAGGAATTCGACGCCATGCTCCTTGGGCGTGATCGGATATTCATCGGCGATCTGGATGATCTCGATATCCTCCAAATCCATTTCGTAGCCGCCCGGCACGCCCGGAGCGCGCTCGTCAGCCTTGATTAGCCCGGTAAGCAGGACGGAGGATTCGGTCGTCAGCCCCCGGACCAGGGCGAACTTCTCATCGCCGATGTTGGGGCGAAAAGCGACAGCCTGGAAAATGCCGCTGCCATCGCGCACCCGCAGGAAATTGATCTTCCCCTTGCCGGTGCGGCGTTTGATCCAACCACGGATGGTTACGGTTTGTCCGACGTAGTTTTCGGCTTCGGAAATGCGAATGATAGGGGTCACTAAACTTCTCCTAAAATGCTTGAATTCATTGCAGATAGACCGCCATTATAGCATGGTGGCTTGCCGACCGGTGAATTGATGTGTTTTGGCGTGGCGTTTATAATGCAACGGATTCTGGTTGTACTTCCGACCTTCACGTTGCTCTCCTGTCTCTCCCTCCTCGGTGGTGAAGCCCATGCCTGCAAAGATCATCTTGAATCCTTACTCGAATCGCTGGGGCGCCGGCAAGGCAGCGGATGAGGTTGTCGCCACCTTGCAGCGCCTCAAATACGATTTTGAACTGGTGAAAACCACTGCGCCCGGCGAAGCGATCGAATTGTCCCGCCAAGCGGTTGAGCAAGGATTTGATCCAATCGTCGCTGCTGGTGGCGATGGGGCCATCAGCGAAGTGGTGAATGGTTTGTTGGGTGATGTCGATGTTGCGCCCGTGCGGCTGGGTATCATTCCCCTTGGGTCGGCAAATGACTATGCCGTGCAGCTCGGCATTCCACTCGACATCGAGGGCGCGTGCCAGACGCTGGTCGCAGCAGAAAATGTACGGACGCTGGATGCAGGCCGGTGCAACGACCGTGTGTTCCAAAACGACATCACCATCGCTTTCGGCGCACAGGTCAACATCGAGGCAGCCACGATCAAACGCTTACGGGGATCGGCGATCTATCTGGGCGGGGTGGCGAAGGCGCTCAAAGGCTACAAACTCCCCACCGCCACCATCGAGTGGGACGACGGCAAGCTTGAGGATAAACCGATTCTGCTGGCGTATGTCGGCAACGGCTGGCGCACCGGCGGCGTCTTCCATCTCGCCCCCGACGCCATTTTGGATGATGGACTCCTTGATTTCATCGTAGGAGATGCCATGGGACGGTTGAATATTTTGCGCCTGTTACCCAAGACCTTTAACGGCAGCCATGTCGATGATCCGCGCGTCTTCCAGACCCGATTCCAACACATGCGCATCACCAGCAGCGATCCCTTACCCGTGCTCAGTGATGGCGAGATTATTTACCGAGACGCTCACGATCTGGATATCAGCATCCTGCCTGGGGCATTGCGCGTCATTTCTGGACCGAAAGAGGGTGAGCGGCCGCAGCGCTGATGTTATCGCACGCCGTGCGGCGCACACATCGTGTCTTCATCCGGGCATTTCTTCACGTTTTGCGTCACGCATCAATTTGTACTATCCGGTTTTTATTCCACCAGACGCACTTCCTGGGCTGCCAGTAACTTCAGGGAGTTGTCAATCGGGTTGATCTCGTAAATGGCGACAAGGCCAGGGCGGGCAGTGGCGGGATTCCTGAATTTTATGGTTTTCGAGAATTCACCGGCATTGTTGGTTGGCGTTTTGGTTCTGCCCCAGTAGGATCCGGTAAGGTCCTCGACTTGAACCAGGACCTCACTGTTGGGCAATCCTGCTACTACGCCCCGCACCTTCACCGAATTTTTGATGACTTCGCCTTCAGACGGGGTCAGGATTGTGCCTTCAAGCTCGCTGGGCGATCCGGCATAGCGAATGTTGGCCCATGTCAAAAGCATGAGGCTGCCGTCGGTCGGGTCTTCCGCGTACAAAGAAATTCGCCCTTCTCCCGCTCGTGCCGGATTCTCGAAGGCTACATCAACGGAGAAGGTTCCGTCACTGCCGCTGGTCGAAGGCGTTAGTTGGACGATGGCCTGACCCAGGACATTTCCGTCATCATCTTCGATCTGAACGATGACTTTGTCCTCGAATACCGCTTCCGCCTGTCCACTGACGGAGACGCTGTCTCGCAGGATGCTGCCGGGGAGGGCGTTGGTCAGAGCGCCGGTGGGACCATAGAAAGTCGTGGTCGCATCGGTCTGCTCGGTGGTGACGGCGGAGGGATCGGCGTCAGGCAAGGGGTCGGGTACAGGACCACCGCGATGTTCGAGTTCGTTGATCAACAACTGCCTGCCGTTGTAGTCATCCACGCCATAGAGCAAAATGCCGAACACCTTTACCAGACCGGGCTGATCCTGATATCTTTCCAGTTCAGCAAGCAGAGCCGGGTCCAGGCTGTCGATGCCATGAATGCCGCGTCCTTCGCTCACGAAATAATCGTCGTGTGGACTGCCTTCGGGGAGTTTGATGATTTGTCCCACCCAGCCGCGTACTCGCTCCGGATCGGGGGTTGTGAACCCCGCCTCTGCTGTAGTCGATACGATGCCCAACTCGTTCACTTCACCCCACCAGCGCGCTTCTGTGCTCTCGTTGGCCACGATCACAGTGCGTGTCGCGCCGTTTTCGCGGAACTGAATGTCGCTGAGCGACACCTGCCAGGGGGCTTTGCCGTATGTGGCAACGATTTCGACATCCGCAGCGATATCCTGGCTGGCTTCAACGGAGTTGAAACTGGTGCTGGCTGGCAAATTCACGAGATATACGCCGTTCAGATAGTCAAGCGCCGTAGCCAGCACGGTGGCCGGTTCCAGGGCCTTGGGCAGAGCAGGGGTGGGGATTGGACTGGGCGTGGGCGATGGCGCCGGACTCGCTGTCGCTTCAACAAACGCCTGCGTCTGTGAAATGGGTTGTTGTGCGCCAAGGGTATCGTCTGATGCACCGGTCTCCTGAACGATGTTGTTCTCGACCATGATCGATGGCGCTGGATTATCTACTGCATCGACTGGCTGGAAATCGGGTTCGGCGGTCGGTGCAGGCGCGTCACTTGGGAGCGAGGAAACGCAAGCGCCTAGCAATGAAGCCAAAATAATTAAACCCAGCAAGAGGGGGGTTAGCTGGCGGTTCACAACATGCCTCCTGGGGTGGATCTGTTAGATCTGATCCCCGAATGAATAGGATGATGACAATGATTGTTCTATTATGCCTCTTTTTGTCGTAAGCGCAAAAAGGGGTCGTTAAGTGCAACACTGTACGAAACAAAATTTGCGGGATTAGTCCTAAGCCTTGCCTATTTGAGATTTGGTGATATTTTGGAGTCGACTCTGCTCGATTTCGTGCCAAATGTGCGTATCGCCCTCCTCGTTCCTGAAGCGTGAGTTTTTCTGCATTGCCGAACCGTGTTAAACTGAAGATCGTTTCAATTGTTGATTTCCTTCATTTTGCACAGCCACGCCAGCGTGGTAGGGGTAATGACCGCTTTTTCTGGTTTTCGGCAAGAGGATTTTAGCACTGATGTACGCGGCACGCATTGGCGCAATCGACGCGCGCTGGGCGGCGACCTCCGCATCCGTCTCAGGCGTATCTATGGGCAACGCTATCAAACCTGGGGATTGCCGGGCAGCAATACGATTCACATTGCGCGTCGCGCCGCCTATGCCTTTCCGCCAACTGCGGCGCAGACTGTGCTCTTCATCAGTGCTGGGCCCGACTTTTTACGCTGGGGTTTCTCTTTACCGGCAGCGGGGAGTGATTGGTCAGAGTTCCTGTCTTCTCTGCAACAAGGCGTGGCAATGCCCCTTCTGCTTTCATTGTTACACGCCCATCGCCTCACCTTCACCGACATCAGCGATGCGGTTGGGGGCGTGCTGGGGGGATGTTGGCGCTTCGAGCAAGGGGAATTGGTCTGGCGAGAGGCTTGTTCTTTGCCCCGACCCGCAATGCCTCACGACATCATCTATCGCTTGGGCGATTTGTCTGTTGATGCAGATTCATCTCTCAGCCTTTTCGTCGAAGTCGATCCTGAAACCGCCCTGGCCTGGGAGAAAAAAGCAGTCGATCGGTTGCTTCCGTTGTTGTCAGACTTGATTCCGTTGTACGAATTATGTGTTGCGGAAAGATGATGTAGATAAGTGCGCCTTTCCGGAGAGTAAATTTTTTTGACCAAGTAATTAAACGATTGTTCGCTAAATAATAAATATGTCGATTTTCGTCTGCCTGAGATAAAATACCGGGATTAAAAGGAAATTATTGAACTAAACAATAGATATTCTCATTGAAAGTATATAAAATTCAGGGTTGACGAATATTCAATAATATGATAAACTAACAAACGTTAGATAGTTTCATTGTTTCTACATATGGACCTGTCTACAATCGCATAGCTGATTGCGCCACTCATGGTGCTGGTATTCCCCCACCTTCCCCCAAACCGGCATGTCTCAGGCGATCCCCCCCAATCAATTTATTCCCCATTCATTCTGGGGCGAGTATCGGTGTTCACTCGACGCCGATGGACATCTCCTGCTTCCCGAAAAGTTCACTGAAGCGACGCCGTTCATCCTCACCAAAGGGCTGGACGGCTGTTTGATGCTTGCACCGCAGGGCTACTTCTCCACCCTGCGGGAGAAGGTGCAAGCGTTGCCTCTCACGGACAAGCTCAGTCGTTCCTTTCGGAGACACCTCTTTGCCAGCGCTATGACCGCAACACCCGATCAACAACACCGCATCTTTGTGCCAGATGGGCTGCGCCGGTACGCCAACCTGGCAGATGCGGCTGTTGTTGTCGGAAATGATGCCTATCTTGAGATTTGGAACGCCAGTGATTGGGTTGACGCCCAGGCGCAAGTGGTCGAACAGATCGTGCAAGAGGATGGTTGGCGTTTGGCAGGAATCTAGCCATGCCGACGAAAAAAGGGCGCGACACCCGCGAGCGGGTGCTCAACACCGCCCAAGCGTTGTTCAGCCAAAAAGGATATCAGGGTGTCAGCATCCGTGAACTCGCGCAGGCTGTGAATTTGCGCGAAGCTTCGCTTTACTACTATGCGCCGGGCGGCAAAGAGCAGATTTACGTGGATGTGATGGAGCGGGAGTTGGAGCAGTATCGGGCGGGGTTGACACAGACGATCGGGACAGCGCAGCCGGAGCTGCATCAACAGTTGCTGGCGGCTGCAGCGTGGTCTCTTGCCCAGTCCCCACCTCCCATCTTCCGCCTGTTCGAGACCGATGTACATTTTCTCTCATCCGAAAATGGGGAGCGTCTGCTCGCTCTGGCCTACGAATGTTTGTATTCGCCCCTGGCGTTTGTGTTTCGCAACGCCGTGATTCGGGGCGAGATCAAAGCAGTGGACCCGATCCTGCTCGCCAGCACTTTTGTGTCCATCATGGCGGGGCTGGGACACACGCAGCAGGCGCGGTTGTATGTCGGTTCCAGCGCCGACGCGGCAAATCAAATCGTCGATATCTTGCTTCATGGGTTGGTTCCGTTAGAGATTGGTTCAATCTCGCAGATTGAACCAATCTGACTTCGCAGACTGAACCAATCTGATTGAACCAACCTCTCAACAGGAGGTCTCATGACCAAAACCCCCGACTCCGCCACAACCGCTATCTCGACCGATGGTTATCATCCGGCCAGTGCGAGTGAAACCGGCCTGAGCACGCAAGCGCTTCACGCCGGCATTCAGCGTGATCGTGCATTCCACAGCCTGACGCCCCCCATCGTCCAGACCTCGGCCTATGCTTTCGACGATATTGCCTCACTCGTCGATTTCATGGAACAGCGTACTCGTTTAGGCAGACGCAGTCGTCTGGAGTACGGGCGCTATGGAAATCCCACGGTGCGGGCGGTGGAGCAACGGTTGGCGGCCCTGGAGGGTGGGGATGATGCAGTCCTCGTGAGTTCCGGGATGGCGGCGGTCACCACCGCCTTGCTCATCCTGCTGTCGGCGGGGGATCATCTGATCGTCACGAATGATAGCTATCACAAGACGCGGGTGTTCGTCAACACCTTTTTGCGGCGTTTTGGCATCGACTGTACGACCGTGTCTGCTGATGATCTGGCCGGAATGGAGGCTGCGATTCAACCGAACACCCGCCTGATCCTCTCGGAAACGCCTACCAATCCTTTCCTGCGCTGCATCGATTTGGAAGCGCTGGCCGATATCGCCCGACGTCACGACCTGCTGACGCTCATCGATGCCACGTTTGCGACGCCGCTCAACATGCGCCCGCTGGACTACGGCATCGATCTGGTGATGCACAGCGTGACCAAGTATCTGGCCGGACACAATGACCTGCTGGCCGGAGTTATCACCGGAAGCCAGGATCACATCGACCAATTGCGGGACAGCCAGGGGATGTTCGGCGCAGTGGTGGATCCGACGACGGCCTACAACATTGGCCGTGGCCTGCAAACACTGGGACTGCGGGTTGAACGTCAGAATGCCAGTGGCGTTGCCATCGCCAGTTATTTGGAGGCTCATCCGAAAGTGCGGTGTGTCTGGCATCCCAGTTTGGCTTCACATCCCGACCATGCCATTGCCCGCAAACAAATGCAGGGGTTTGGCGGCGTCATCAGTTTTGAGATCGATGGAGACGGCGCGGCAGCCGCTCGCTTTGTCGATGCCCTGCGCCTGCCCTACATTGCCCCTTCGTTGGGCGGTGTCGACAGCCTCGTCATCCTGCCAGCGATCATTTCCTACTACGAAACACCCCCCGAGGAGCGCTTGGCACTGGGCATCCGCGATGAGCTGGTCCGCTTCGCGGTTGGCATCGAGGAGCCAGAAGACATCATCGCCGATCTGGCGCAGGCGCTCGCCTTCGTTTGATGCGATTTCACGCGGCAGGAACGACATCAATCTCGTGTTACAAGCAGCCTCATCCTCCCCAAAAATCGACGCACACCTGAGCCGTATGTTAGGATTGACCAGACATAAAGTTCATGTTAAGCTGATAAAGACTTGTGCCGTACAAGTTGCTTCAGTGCGACCCCCCTCACCACGTTCCAGCATTTGACGGCTCTTTTTATGTTGAAATCCATCTGGTTTTGGCTTTTTCTCGTTGTTGGAATCATCGTCCTCTATTTTGCTTGGGATAAGATCGAGGCGCGGTTGCCTGATTCTATGTTGGATCAACCCACGCGCACGGTCAATACGCAGCAACTGGCGCTGACGCTAACACCGGCACGCACGCCTGATTGGGATCCTGTCAATTCAAGTAGCAGCAGCGTTAACACCGCCGCCACGCCGCAGTTTGTGACAGTCACCAGCGTGGCGGCATATTCGGGCGTGGCAACCCCAGCGTCGACAACTGCATCCACGACAGCTTCCACTGCGCCAAAAACCACACCTACGCCCAGGACCATCACAAGCGTGTCCCGGTCGGTGACCTACGTGGTGAAGCCAGGCGATACGCTGTACAGCATCGCTCGCAGCTATAGCGTCGATGTCAAAAAACTCGCCAGCGCCAATGGCATGAGCGATCCAAACGCTTTGAAGGCGGGGACGGAATTGACCGTTCCGGTGACGCCTGTCTCCACGCCGCGCCCGGTCACGCCGCCTCCTGGGTCCACCACCTACAAGGTCAAGCCGGGTGATACACTGTCGAGCATTGCCCGGCAGTACGGGACATCGCCCGGAGAATTGCAGAAGCTCAACCAGTTGCCTAATCCCAACCAGATCAAAGTCGGGATGACAATCGTTGTCCCTGGCGGAACCGGGTCGACGGCGGCCGTTGTGCGCACCACCAATGTGCAGCGTGGAACGGGGACCGGCGAAATATCACTAAGCATTACGCCTGTGCCAACCCATTCATCCGTGGATTCCTTCAATTCCGCCGCAAGCGAGACGACGCCGCAAGCAACCCCGCCCACAAGTACGCCTACTCCCTTGCCCACCAAAGTCATGCGCTGTCCGGCTGGAGAGGAACTCGTGCTGGTGTGGGGCGTCAGCTTCTGCCAACCCGATGGCTGGACGGTGACGGAACGGGGCGCGCCTGACCGTGCGGCCTTCCTGGTGCAGGATTCTAACGGGGATCGGGCGATGGTGGCCGTGATTCGGCCGGGCGGTTGGCCCAATGCACCAGCCAGCTACGCGCTACTTAATGCAAAAGGCGCTGTTTCGGCGGAGATTGCTTCCCACATCCCTGACGGCATCGTCCCACCCGAAGAATGGACTGCGGTCAAGACCGTGAACATCGCCGGAGCGCAGGGGCAGATGATCGAAACAAAGACAGCCTATCAAGCCAATGGTGAAGCTGTGCAAGTGCGCCTGATAACGTTTGAAGAGGGAGGCCAATGGTGGCACGTGATCCTGGTCGCGCCGCAAGACCGCTGGGGCTACTACAGCGAAGCTGGTTTCCCTCCCATTATCAGCAGTTTGCAGGTTTTTTGAGCGCCAGTTTGAGGGTGGCTTATCGTTTCGGATAAACGATTCCGCCGTTGAGCATGGTCCAGGCCAGATTGCCGTAGCGCGTCCAGCAGATGAGATTGGCAGGTGCGCCCGCTGTCAGTCGCCCGAAAGGTAAATCCAGTAGTCGGGAAGGGGCAAGGGTTGCGGCGGACAGCGCCGCTGCGAAATCGGTGTCGGCCAAGGCCATTAATTGACGGATGGTGCGTGTGCTCAGGGGTTTAGCGGCGCTTCCGGTCAGGATCAAGTGGTGGGATGCAAGAAGGGCTCGGAGGACGGAAGGATCGGCGGAGCGAACGTGTTCCAGTGTTGCCAGATAGTGACGATCAGGCTCTGGCCCACTTTCTTTTGGAAGACCCCACTGCACCTTCGTGACGTCGTTGATGCAACTTGTGATTCCCCGTGCCGCCATCTCGCTGGTGGTGGCTGGCGCTCCGCCCAGATCAATCAATCCCGGCGTCACGCGACAGCCCTGAGCATCGATCAAACGGGTGTTGACTGGTAAAGGGATTTCGTGGCTGCGCCCGACCGCACGGATCTGGCGACCCTCCACCAGCACCAATCCTTGCGGGATGTTTTCATCCGGCGTAAATAGATCGCAATTGAAGATGGCAGTGGTGGGCATGGAGGTTCAGGGCAGTGTGGGTTTGAACGGATACGACGATCTTCACGGTGTCTGCGTGAAACGTAAGACAACGCGTCACTGCGGAATTGTAAAATACACAGCGCCGCGCGCCAATTTCTATCACCGCACCGATCTTGGGACTCTCCCGGCATTGCTGTAAAATCCGGGCATCAAGTTTAATCTTTCCAGAATAATCACTGAGTACGTCATGTCGACGACCGACGGGAGGAGACATCTCCTTCAGCAACGTGTATGACGATCATGCAGGGGATGTCCCGCTCTGCTCGACATGACATTTTTCATCCGAGGAGTCACAAAAATGGAACGCGTTGGATTTATCGGCCTCGGCATCATGGGCCGGGGCATGGCGAATAATTTACTGAAAGCGGGATTCCCACTGACAGTGTGGAATCGAACGGTCAGCAGGACTGAACCCCTGGTGGCTGCAGGCGCAGTGGCGGCGGCATCTCCCGCCGCAGTCGCCGCCGGTAGCGACATCACCTTCATCTGCGTCAGCGACACGCCCGATGTGGAAGCGGTGGTCCTGGGTGAGGATGGCGTGCTCGAAGGCGCTCAACCCGGCAGCCTTGTCATCGATTGCAGCACCATCAGCCCTACCGCTACCAAAGAGGTCGCTGCGGCGCTGGCTGAGCGTGGCGTCCACATGCTCGATGCGCCCATCAGCGGCGGCAGCGAGGGCGCGGCCAAAGGCACGCTTTCGATCATGGTCGGCGGAGCCGAGTCGGATTTTGAACGGGCTTTGCCCGTGTTGCAGGCGATGGGCAAATCGATCACGCACGTGGGCCCCACCGGTGCCGGTCAGACCGTGAAGCTGATGAACCAAATCCTGGTGGTGGGCAATGCTCTGGCGATGAGCGAGGCGCTGCTGTTCGCTCAGGCCAGCGGGGTGAATCTCCAGCAGGCCCTGGAAGCGGTCAAAAATGGCGCGGCAGGCAGTTGGATGCTCAGTTTCCGCGGCCCGCAGATTTTGGAACGGGACTGGCGACCGGGTTTCACGATCGATCTGCAGCAAAAGGACCTGCGTTTGGTGTTGGAAGCGGCGGACGACAACGGTTCTCCCGTGCCGGGCACAGCGCTGATCTTCCAGTTCTATCGCACCTTGCAGGCGCAGGGGTTGGGCGGCGATGGTAATCATGCCCTTGTGAAGGCGCTGGAGCATCTGGCCGGGTTCGAGATAAAAAAGGCGGAGTGAGTCCACCGCAGTCGGAGTTAGACATAAAAAAGACCGCCAGAAACCTTGGCGGTCTTTTAATCACCCACGCTCGTCATTCCAACGACCAACGGGAGGAGGAATTTACTTTTCGTACCAGTGAGATTCCTCGTCGCTTCGCTCTGTCGGAATGACAGATCCGGTTTAGCCCGATCAGCGACGTCGTCCAAAGAGGAGGAAAGCGTAATACAGAACCTGGCCGATGGCGGCGACGGCGGCGGCAACATAGGTGAGCGCAGCTGCATTCAGGGTCTTGTCGACGCCCACCATCTCCTGCTGCCCGAGGATGTTCATGGCGACCAGTTCTTTCTTGGCCCGCTTGCTGGCGTCGAACTCGACTGGCAAAGTGACGATGGTGAACACGGCGGTGATGGCGAATAAAATCAGTCCGATCAACGGCAAGGCCGAAGCCGAATTGTCCCAGAAAGGCCTGGAGTAGAAATCCGCCCATGAACAGGATGGGACCAAGCCACGAGCCAAATTGCACAGCGGGCACAATGGCTGATCGAAACTTGAGCGGGCCGTAGTTTTTGGCGTCCTGCAGGGCATGACCGGCTTCATGTGCAGCCACACCAACAGCAGCGATGGAAGGGGAGCGCCCGACATCGGGGGACAGGCGCAGCACTTTGTTGCGCGGATCGTAGTGATCGCTCAGTGTCCCCTTCGTTTCTTCGATGCGGACGTTGTAAAGACCGTAATGATCGAGCATGGCTCTTGCAGCCTCTGCACCGGTCATGCCGCGGGAATTTTTGATTTTGCTGTATTTGCTGAATGCGCTTTTAACTTTGTACTGCGCCCACAAGCCCAGAATCAGACCGGGCAGGGCTAACAAAATCCAAAGCGAGAAAGATGGATAGTACATAAAAACCTCTGAAAGTGAACTCTATCTATTAAAGCACAACACCATTAGCAAAGCATTAGATGCCCGTCATATTCGAGACGGGTGGATTAGGTGACGTGCAAATCATACCGACATGATAGCACAATCGGGTGAGAAAATCTGACGCGTGGCTGACAGTAAAGCGCCAGTTGCTCAAGCGTAGAACGCCTGCCAGACGAAAATGGCCACCATCATCACGCCCATCGTGACTTTGAATAACATGGCGATGACATAACCGATGATGAGGCCGCGACTGGCTCGCCAGGCCTGACGCCACTCCCAGTCACGCCGGTAGGCCTCCCAGGCCAGCATCCCCACCACCGCTCCCACGATTGCGCCAAGCAGATTGAAGACGAGAAGGCCGGCGATGGCGCATATGCCCGCAACAAACAGGCTCTTCCAGGATGCGCCGCCTCTTCTTGCGCCCCACGATGCGAAAAGCAGATCGCCGATCTCAGCGGCAAGGGCGAGCAATCCCAGAAACACCAGTGTGGGCCAACCGACAGCATCGAAACCATCGGCCCAGGCCCAGAGCAAAGCGCTGAACCAGATCAGGATCGTGCCGGGGATGATGGGGGCGACCGTGCCGATCAGTCCGAGTACGATGCCCACGTAGGCGAGTATTTGTAGGGACAGGATAGTTTGTGGGTTCATGATACGCGAAGAATTCTGCTGACGCTGAATAGAGGCTCTAACTCGATGTCCAATGATTCGTACAAACCCGGCGGTACGCTGATATCGGCCAGGTAGAGGTCGCCAACAACCGTGGGTGGGGCCGCCATCAGCCCTGCTTTGGGCAAGGCCAGGGTCATCGTGGCCGCGGCCTTGATGCAGGGGTCGTAAGCGATGCCGCTGGTGGTGTCCAGACCGGAAGGTGCGTCGAGGGCGAGGATGGGGGCGGGATGGCTGTTGGCCAGACGAATCAGGTCGGCGACAGCGCCGCTGGGGTTGCCGGTCAGGCCATAGCCGATAAGCGCATCGATAACCAGATCGGCGCTGGGCAACTCCCAGCCATCACCCGATTCGGTGATTGACACGCCCATCGCCAACAGGGCCTGGAGTTGATGTGCGGACACTACCGGAGAAATGTTCGAAAGGATGCGCTGTGATCACCTGTACTTCTGCCCCGCGGTTCGCCAAATGCCGGGCGGCTGTCAATCCACCCCCGCCGTTGTTGCCTCGCCCGGCCAGAACCACCACCACGCGATCCAGGACATCGTCTTCCAGCATGGCCTGGGCCAGGTCCGCGAGATTGCGCCCGGCATTTTCCATCATCTGCATGAGGATAATGCCGTATTCCTCGATCATCAGACGGTCGACTTCCCGCATCTGGTCGGTGGAGAGCACTGGCAGGGATGAACGAGGGATAGTGGGGAAAGGTAAGGGCATGTGGGGTGGCAGGTTGTTCCTAATGTGTCATTCTGACGACCGGAGGGAGGAAGAATCTGATTTGTGTTTCAAAGAGATTCCTCCCTTCGGCAAACGACCTACGGTCGTCGCTCAGGGCAGGCAGTCGCTTCGCTCCATCGGAATGACAGACGATACTAAGCCTACAATATCCGGGCCAGCTCGCGCAGTTTCATGAACCATTCTTCTTTTGGACGCTCAAGGGGCCAGTCTATCTCCGCCAACGCCGTGTCCAGTTCGGTGGCAATGATGTGTTTGCCGCGTAACCCCAAACAGAGGCAGTCGGTGGCGCTCTCGTTGAGGGATTGCAGGGTTTCCACTGCCACTGTAGCCAGGCGGGCGGCGAGGATGCGGTCAAAAGGTGATGGTGAGCCGCCCAGTTGCACATGACCGAGGCGCACCGAACGCACATCGAAGAGGTCTCCCCCTTCTTCTTCCATGATGCTCTGCACCATGTCCAGGTTGTAGGCATGTGACGCCCGTTCGTTGAGGATGAGAATGGATAGACGCTTTCCCCGTTCGAAGCCTTCGCGCAGCGTTGCGACATCATCGGCAAGCTGTTGCAGCGTGATGCCTTCCTCCGGAAGATACATCTGTTCGGCGCCGCTGGCCAGCGATGCCATCAAGGCCAGATAACCGCAATCGTGGCCGAAAACCTCGACGACAAACGCGCGTTTGTTGGAGCCGGCCGTATCCTTGATTTTATCCAGGGCGGACATGATATTGTTCAACGCTGTGTCGGCGCCAATGGCGAATTCGGTGGCGGGCAGGTTGTTGTTGATGCTGGCGGGGATCAAAACAATCGGTATTGACAGGGAGGTGTGATTTGCCTGATGTCTCTTGATGATTGCGGCGTTTTCGTAGGCGTCCATGCCACCTACAAGCACCATCCCCGTAATTTGATGTTCTTTGAGCACTTTGGCTAGCGAGGGGATGTCTTGTTCTGTGAGGATGACGCGACCAGCGCCCAGTTCCGAACCTCCCCTGGAGGCCCAACCGCTGACATCCATCCAGCCCAGCTCTATGATCTTGTCCTCCACCAACCCTTCCAATCCATAGTTTGCGCCAAACACCTTGTACCCGCTGTCAAGCGCCATCCGGGTTATGATGCGCACACTGGCATTCATGCCCGGCGAATCGTGTCCTGTCGTCACCACCAACAGATTTCCCTGCAATTTTCGCTCTTGCGGCTCGCTGCGGGTAAGCAGTTCCAGGAGATCAAGCTGATCCCGAAAACTATGGCCTCGCAGATCCAGAGCGCTTGAATAATCCCCCTCATCGATTTTTTCTCCCACCCACCTGCTTTTATCCACCACCTCGGCCAGAGGCGTGGCGTGCATTCTGTTATTGACAATGCCCAACATGCGGGGAGGCTGATCAGCGCCGAATTCGATCAGGTTTTCCACCGCAGTGGCGCCCAAACGGGTCGAAAGCACCCGGTCGTAGGCGCTGGGCGCGCCACCGCGTTGCACATGGCCCAGAACCGTGACGCGGGCTTCTGTGTTCAAACGTTTGTCGAGTACATTTTTCACTGTGGTTGTGTTCAACGGCAGGCCATCGGGATGGCGAGCGCCTTCGGCAACCATGACAATGTTGTGCCTGCGCCCCGCATCTGCGCCCCGTTTGAGGGATGCGATCATTTTCTGATGCCAGCGCGGGTCCAACTCCTGCTCGGGGATGATGACCCATTGGGCGCCAGTCGCCACTGCGCTCGCCAGTGCCAGATAGCCACAATGGCGGCCCATAACTTCCATCACAAAAGTGCGGTGGTGGGCTGAGGCCGTACTCACCAATTGATCGGCGGCAGTGACAATGCGATGCAAGGCGGTGTCAGCGCCAATCGACATATCGCTGCCGTAGGTATCGTTATCGATGGAGCCTGGCAATCCCACGACCGCCAGCGATGGCACATGCCCTTCCGGCAGTTCGATTTGGCCCAGAGCAGCGGCCTCGCGCAACAAGTCCGGCCATTCTTCTGATAAAATGCGAGCGCCTGTCAGGGAGCCGTCACCGCCGATAACAATCAAGCCATCGACGCCCAATTTGAAGAGGTTGACCGCGGCCTCGCGGCGGCCTTCGCGCTGGCGAAAGCGATCACAGCGGGCTGTGCCCAGGAACGTGCCGCCACGTTGCAGGATGCCGCCAACCGACCACCAGTGCATTTCCTCGATGGAATCGCCGCCATCCACAGCGCCTTGCCAGCCATTATGGATGCCATAAACTGTGAGGCCGCTGTGGATGCCCATGCGTACAGCGGCGCGCAAAGCAGCATTCATGCCCGGCGCATCCCCTCCGCTTGTCATTACTGCAATAGAATTTACTTTATTTTCGGTCATATTTTTGTGTCCTAAAGGTCTTTTGTGGAGAGGAAAAATCCCCTGTTGCCATTCTAAACCAGCCTGATGTGCAAAAGCAACCCATAATTTTGCAAATTTCCCCAAAAAACTCTTGACAAAGAGAAAGACCGGGTGTAGAATGAAACTTAGTTAGATAATTTAACTTACAAACTCTCTGATCTTTCGGATATCGATGGCGAAACGGAAGAAGGCCACCCGCAAGCAAACAAAAACGCATAACAGAAGTCTGGTGCTGAAAACCATTTATGATGAAAGGGAAACCAGCCGGGCGAGCATCGCGCGCCAAACGGATTTGACGCGGCCCACGGTGTCAGCCATTGTGGCCGAGTTGATGGAGGAAGGGCTTGTCCAGGAGGTTGGCCGGACGCCCTCCAGCGGTGGGAAACCGGCCACCCTGCTCAGTGTGATCGATGATTCCCGTCATCTCATCGGTCTGGACCTGGCCAACAGCCAATTCCGCGGGGCGATTGTGAATCTGCGTGGCGAGATCCGCCAGCGTGTCAGCATTCCGGTGCAGGAGCGGGACGGCGAGGCAGCGCTGGCGCTGGTGTACCAACTCCTGGATGAACTGATCGGAAGCGCTGATTACCCAATCCTCGGCGTGGGCATTGGCACACCGGGCCTGATGGACGCCGAACAGGGCATCGTGCGCACCGCCGTCAACCTGGATTGGCGGGATTTGCCCCTGGGGAAGATACTTGCTGAGCGCTACGGCATTCCCGTTTACATCGCCAACGATAGCCAGGTGGCCGCATTGGGCGAGTTTACGTTTGGCCAACACAACGGTATCGAGAATCTGGCAGTGCTGAAAGTGGGGCGCGGCATCGGCGCTGGCATCATCATCGACGGCGAACTCTATTACGGCGATAGTTACGGAGCTGGCGAGATCGGCCACTTCAAGGTGGTTGATAGCGGGGAACCCTGCCGATGCGGACAGTTTGGCTGTCTGGAGACTGTTTCCAGCAACCAAGCCATTGTCCGCCAGGCCAGAGTTGCGGCGCAGTTGCCCACCTCATCATTCCATGACTACGTCGATTCTCCCGCAAAAATAACAACGGATGTCGTGTTGGCTGCCACCAGAGCCGGAGATATTGCTGCGGAAGAGATCGTCGCCAGCGCCGGACGCTATTTGGGTTTCGCTACTGCCGGGTTGATCAGCATTTTGAACATCGAAACGGTTGTCGTTGCCGGCAGCGCCGCTCGTTTCGGCTCCATTTTATTGGATCCTCTCAAACAGGAGATGCAACGTCGTTCGCTACTTCCGTTAGCGCAGAACACTTGTGTGATGGCAAGCCAATTAGGCGCCGACATCGTCATCCTCGGCGCTGCCGCCCTCCTACTCGATAACGAACTCGGATTGGTTGGTTAGGCTGTGTTGATATTTCAGATTATGTCATTCTCGGCAGGCTCAGGACAGGTCTGAACGACCGAAGGAGTGAAACTCCAGGAGTAAACTCCGCAACCAAACTCGGAGATTCCTCTTCGTTCCGATGCCTCCGGCATCTGCACTCATCGGAATGACACAAAAGAAAATTGTGACCATAACCTAATTACTTGACGCCAGCCAATCTCCCGCAAAGTCTCACCAAACTCAAAAATCACCATGTTTACTTATCTCCAAACGCCAAATCTAATCCCACCCCTTGATCCTGACTACCGACCGGCTGTACTGGCGAATCGCGCTTACCGCCGGGCGGTGGAGGAAGCTGGCGGGGGAGAACGCCTGGTGTTCGGGCTGGAACGAGCCGACGGCTCCGTTTCCCGTTTCGAGACCCAGGTTTTTGCCGAAGAGCATGCCAACGCCAGCGATAACCTGTTTTACGCCGAGCGCCTGCTCAAATTCCTACTCTGGCAGCGTGGGGCCTGGCGAGTGCACGTAGGCGGTTCTCCCGCCATCGGCGCTTATCTCGAACAGGTCTATTCGCCGACCGGCAAGCGCGCGTTCGATTATCACTTCATGGGCGAAAAGGCCTATCTCAAGCCCTTCTCCGTTGTTTCCTGTACAGCCGATGAAGTGCCACCCGCCGATGAAAGCGGCCAGGCGCTGGGTCGTCATCTTGACGGCTGTCGCATCGGCTTCGACCTGGGCGCTTCCGATGTCAAGGTCTCGGCTGTGATTGACGGCGAGGCCGTTTACAGCAACGAAATCGTCTGGGAGCCGGTTATCCAGACCGATCCCGACTACCATTATCAGCACATCAAGGCCGCTTTGCACGAAGCGGCAGCAAAAATGCCCCGCGTCGATGCCATTGGCGGTAGTTCGGCGGGCGTGTACGTCAACAACCAGCCGCGCGTCGCCTCCCTTTACCGCGGCATCCCTGACGACCGTTTCGATGCCATTCGCGGCATGTTCCTGCGCATTCGTAACGAGTTCGGCGTGCCGCTGGAAGTGGTCAATGACGGAGAAGTGACCGCGCTGGCAGGCTCCATGTCGCTGGAAGATGACGGCATTCTCGGCGTGGCCATGGGTTCCAGCGAGGCTGCCGGTTACGTGAACATGAATGGCAACATCACCGGCTGGCTGAATGAACTGGCCTTCGCTCCGGTCGATTACGCCCCCGATGGGCCCGTCGATGAGTGGTCGGGCGACAAGGGTGTCGGTGCACTCTATTTTTCGCAGCAGTGTGTGTTCCGTCTGGCCCCCACGGTCGGGCTGGAACCGCAGGGCGAGACCAAGGCAGCGAAGCTGAAGTCGATACAAGAGCATCTGGAAGCAGGCCATGAAGGCGCTCGCCAGATCTGGGAGAGCATCGGCATCTACCTGGGCTACACGTTGGCCCATTACGCCGATTTCTACGATCTCAAACATGTACTCATCCTCGGGCGCGTCACCTCCGGCTCCGGTGGCGACTCTCATCCTCGACAACGCCAAAAACGTGCTGGATACCGAATTCCCCGAATTGGCGCACATCAACATCCAACTGCCCGACGAAAAATGCCGCCGTGTTGGCCAATCCATCGCCGCCGCCAGCCTGCCGGATCTTCGTAAAGCGTGAAACGTAAAACGTGAAAATCGCCATGAACGCGTAAATTCACGTTTCACGCATCACGTTTCACGCCAAAACTCTTCAATACCCACTACCCACTATCTCATATCCCATGAACTTCCATCTTCCCACCGCCCAACTCTTCATCCCCGACGGCCTGCCTGTCCCTGACGCTCTGGCTCGCACCACCCACATGGCCATCGGCGCTCACCAGGACGACCTGGAAATCATGGCCATCGACGGCATCCTCGCCTGTTTCGGCCAGCCCGACCAGTGGTTCACTGGCGTTACTGTCACCGATGGCCGGGGTTCGCCCCGCGCTGGCATCTACGCCGACTACACCGATGAGCAGATGCACAAAGTCCGCATCGTTGAGCAGAACAAGGCCGCCGTGATCGGCGAATATGCAGCCCAGGCGCTCCTCGATTACCCCAGCAGCGCCGTAAAGGATGGCGGGAACACGAATCCGACCGGGGACCTCGTCCGACTGCTCGATGCAGCCCGACCGCAGATCGTCTACACCCACAACTTTGCTGACAAGCACGACACCCACGTCGGCGTCGCCACCAAAGTCGTGCAGGCCATCCGCAGCCTGCCCGCCGAAGCCCGGCCCCAGAAATTGTACGGCTGTGAAGTCTGGCGGGATTTAGACTGGATGGTCGACACAGACAAAGTGGCCTTCGACACCACCGAATTCGAGGGCATGCAAATGGCGCTGATCGGCGTGTTCGACTCGCAGGTCAGCGGCGGCAAACGCTACGACCTGGCGATCATGGGCCGTCGCCGCGCCAACGCCACCTTCCACACTTCCCACGCCACTGACGTCACAACGGGCATGAATTTCGCCATGGACCTGACGCCATTGATCGAGGATCCAACACTCGACATCGAAACCTACATCCTTGATTTTATCGACCGTTTTTCACAAGACGTGCGGGATCGCATCAAAAACATGCAGTCGTAAAACCGCACACATTTGTCGAAGGAGGTAAGTATTAAAAACTAATGATTAAAGATTAATGATTAAATTTAATTCACAGATGCACCAACATTAATCCTTAATCATTAATAATCAATATTCAATCACTTTTCAACATAATCAACACAGTTCAACCTATCAACACATTTTCCACGAGGAGAACAGAACACCATGAAGAAACATCTACCGATTTTGATCGCCCTTTTGGCCATTACGATGCTCGTACTGGCCGCTTGTGGCGGCGGCGCTGCGGAACCCACTGCAGCCCCAGAACCCACCGAGGCTCCTGCAGCCGCACCGACCGAAGCCCCAGTTGCTGAACCAACCGAAGCGCCCGCCGTGGAAGAACCGGCGATGGAATCCACCGGACTCGAATATCTGGATAAAGCCTATGCCGGCGAATTTGACGGCAGCGTCGTCACCCTGCTCGGCGTCATGGTCGAGGAAGATGGCCAGAAGATGGAATTGGCGCTTGAGCCCTTCATCGAGGCTACCGGCATCGACGTGCAGTACACGGGCACGAAAGAATTCGAAACCCAGATCAACATCCGGTCGATGCTGGCGATCCACCTGACATCGCCAACATCTCCCAACCTGGTCTTCTGGCTTCCTTCGCCCGTCAGGGCCAGGTCGTTGATGTCAGCGAATTCATCCCTGTCGAACATCTGCAGGCAACTACGCCCAGGGCTGGCTGGATATGGCTACCATGCCTGGTCCCGATGGCGATGACATCATGGCTGGCGTCTGGCATCGCTCCGCCGGCAAGAGTTTTGTCTGGTATCCCAAGGCCAAATTCGAAGAAGCCGGCTACGAAATCCCCACCACCTGGGATGAACTGCTGGCTCTGACCCAGCAGATCGCCGATGATGGCGACCCCGCCTGGTGCATCGGCATCGAATCCGGCGCTGCCACCGGCTGGGTGGCCACCGACTGGATCGAGAACATCATGCTGCGCACGACCTGACGCCTCGACAACTACGACAAGTGGGTGGCCGGTGAACTGCCCTTCGCTTCGCCTGAGGTCAAGAACGCTGTCGAGGTCATGGCCAATATCTGGCTGAACCCCGACTACGTTTATGGCGGCACCGAGAGCATCGTCAGCATCTACATCGGCGATTCGCCCGTGCCCATGTTCGAAGATCCCCCCGGATGCTGGTTCCACATCCAGGCTCCCTGGATCACCGACTTCTTCGGCGAAGGCCTGGAAGCTGGCGTGGACTATGACTTCTTCACCCTGCCCGGCATCGATCCGGCCAATGGCGTGCCCGTGCTCGTTGCGGGCGACATCATGACCCAGTTCAACGACCGCCCCGAAGTCCGCGCCCTGATGGAGTTCTTCTCCACCGGCGCTGGCGTCGAGCAGTGGGTCAAGGCTGGCGGCACTATTTCACCTCACAAGGACTCCAGCCTCGACTGGTACAGCCGATGACATCAGCCGTCAAGATCGCTGCAGCCATCCTCAATGCTGAGATCGTGCGCTTTGACGCCTCCGACCTCATGCCCGGCGAAGTTGGCGCAGGCTCCTTCTGGAAAGGCATGACCGACTTGATCTCCGGTTCCGCCGACCTCGACACCGCCCTGACCGAAATCGACGCTTCCTGGCCGAGTGACATGGCCGGTGTCACCAGCGCTACCGGTGAAGGTGCAGCGGTCGCCCTACCCGAACTCGAGCAAGCCATGGCCGGTGATTTCGCCGGCAGCGTCGTCACTCTGCTCGGCGTCATGGTTGACGAAGATGGCCAGAAGATGGAATTGGCGCTTGAGCCCTTCATCGAAGCCACCGGCATCGATGTCCAATACACTGGCACCAAGGAATTCGAAGCCCTGATCAACACCCAGGTCGATGCTGGCAACCCACCCGATATTGCCAACATCTCTCAACCTGGTCTTCTGGCTACGTTTGCCCGCCAGGGTCAGATTGTAGACGTGACCGAGTTCATTCCGGTTGAACATCTGCAAAACAACTACGCCCAGGGCTGGCTGGACATGGCTACGATGCCTGACGCTGATGGCAACGACATTCAGTCCGGTGTCTGGCACCGTTCTGCCGGCAAGAGCTTCGTCTGGTACCCCAAGGCAAAATTCGAAGAAGCTGGTTACGAAACGCCCACCACCTGGGAAGAACTGCTCGCCCTGACCCAACAGATCGCCGATGATGGCGACCCCGCCTGGTGCATCGGCATCGAATCCGGCGCTGCCACCGGCTGGGTGGCCACCGACTGGATGGAAAACATCATGCTGCGCACGACCTCCCCCGAGAACTATGACAAATGGGTGGCGGGCGAACTGCCTTTCTCCTCGCCTGAGGTCAAGAATGCTGCTGAGGTTATGGCTAACATCTGGCTGAATCCTGACTACGTTTATGGCGGCGCCGAGAGCATCGTCAGCATCAACATCGGCGACTCGCCTGTGTCCATGTTCGAAGATCCCCCCGGATGCTGGTTCCACATCCAGTCACCCTGGATCACCGATTTCTTCGGCGAAGGCCTGGAAGCTGGTGTGGACTACGACTTCTTCACCCTGCCCGGCATTGATCCTGCCAACGGGGTGCCGATTCTGGTTGCTGGCGATATCATGACCATGTTCAACGACCGGCCCGAAGTGCGTGCTCTGATGCAGTTCTTCTCCACCGGCGCTGGCGTAGAAGAGTGGGTCAAGGCTGGCGGCACTATTTCGCCCCACCAGGATTCCAGCCTCGACTGGTATCCCGATGACATCAGCCGCCAAATCGCTGGGGCAATCCTGAACGCAGAGATCGTGCGCTTTGATGCCTCCGACCTCATGCCCGGTGAAGTTGGTGCAGGCTCCTTCTGGAAGGCTATGACCGACTGGATCAGCGGCTCCACCGACCTGGACACCGCTCTGGGTGAAATCGACGCTTCCTGGCCCCAGCAGTAACGTCTGAACGTTCAGAGGTGCGACGCACTTCGGAAGTGCGTCGCACCTGTCGTCGAGCACTCTAAACCAAAACCATGTTGACAGATACAAAACTCTACCAGGAAATCCACCAACAGCCCGACGTGCTGGCGCGGTTGTTGAACAATGAACGGGAAACAGCCAATGGTCTGGCGCAGGAAATCCGCAAACGGGACATCAGCCATGTGATCATTGCCGCGCGCGGCACCAGCGACAACGCCGCCCGGTACGCTAATTACCTGTTGGGCGCGCATAATCGCTTGTCTGTGGGACTGGCGACGCCCAGTCTCTTTTCGATCTACAAGCAACCGCCGCGCTTTGGCAACGCCCTCGTGCTGGGCATCAGTCAAAGCGGCAAAAGCCCGGACATCGTTTCGGTGCTGGCCGAAGCGCGGCAACAGGGCGCGCTGACAGCGGCCATCACCAACATCCCCGACTCTGATCTGGGCCAGACCGCTGATTTTGTACTCGACCTGAATGCTGGCGAGGAGCAGTCGGTGGCCGCCACCAAAACATACACCAGCGAACTGGCTGCCATCGCCCTGCTCAGCGTCAGTCTGGCCGGGGATGCAGCGATGTTGGCCGAGTTGCAGAAGATGCCCGAGCGAGTAGGACAAACGCTGGCCCTGTCCACTCAGAGTGCCAATGCCGCCGAGCGCTACAGCTTCATGTCGGCCTGCGTGGTGATTGGGCGCGGCTACAACTACGCCACGGCCTTTGAGCTGGCGCTGAAGATGAAGGAATTGACCTACACCATGGTTGAGCCCTACAGCAGCGCCGATTTTCTGCACGGACCCCTGGCGCTGGTCGAGCCCCGCTTCCCGGTCATCGTCATCGCTCCAAGTGGTGTGATGTTGCCTGAGATCAAGGATTTCATTGGCAAACTACAAACGCGCGGCGCTGAACTGCTTATCATCAGTGATGATGCCGAGGCTCTGGCTTGCGCACGCACGCCATTTTCGCTGCCATCGGGCATCCCGGAGTGGCTGTCGCCCATCGCCAGCATTGTGCCTGGCCAGCTTTTCGCCATGCACCTGGCGGCAGCGCGTGATTATGATGTCGATCAGCCGCGCGGTTTGCAGAAGGTGACGGAGACGAGGTGACAAGAATTAAGGATCAAAGATTGAAGATTAAGAGGCGTCTCGCGTATCGCGCTTTAATCATTAATCTTTGATCCTTGGTCTTTTGCGATGAATGCCTGACGATTTGTGAAAACAACGAGCGTAGAGATGAATCCAACTCTATCTTCTCGCCGTCTCGCTTGCTCGTCAGGAATTGCTATGTCATAATTTCTTAAATGATGTTCCAACTGACAACGACGTTCAAAGATCATCATCCAACAACCCAAATTCTTGACCACTCCATGGAGGAGTAACCATGTCTAGAAAACTACTGATTTTCGCCCTGATTGCAGTGCTGGCAATCGTGCTTGCTGCCTGTGGCGGCGCTGCGCCAGCACCCGCACAGCCTGCCCCGGCCGAACCCACTGAAGCTCCAGTTGCGGAAGCACCAGCTGAAGAAGCGCCAGCCGAGGAAGCGCCGGCCGCTCCCAGTACAATGGAGATTGACGCTACCATAACCATCGAGAGCTGGCGCAATGACGATCTTCCAATCTGGCAGGATGTGATCATCCCCGCCTTCAACGCACACTATCCCAAGATCGAGGTGATCTTCGCACCCGCAGCCCCGGCTGAATACAACGGCGTGCTCAACACCAAGCTGGAAGGTGGCAGTGCCGGCGATCTCATCACCTGCCGCCCCTTTGACGCTTCGTTGGCCCTGTATGACCAGGGTTACCTGGCTTCGTTGAACGATCTGCCTGGCATGGAGAACTTCAGCAGCGTGGCCAAGAGCGCCTGGGTGACGGATGACGGCTCCGACGTCTTCTGTGTGCCGATGGCCTCGGTCATCCACGGTTTTATGTACAACAAAGATGCTTTCGCCGAATTGGGCCTGGATGTGCCTGAAACAGAGGCGGAATTCTTCGATGTGTTAGACGCCATCGCCGCGGACGGAACCTACACCCCACTGTCTATGGGTACCGCCGACCAATGGGAAGCAGCTACCATGGGCTTCCAGAACATCGGCCCCAACTACTGGAAGGGCGAACAAGGCCGGTTGGGCCTCATCGACGGGACCGAAAAACTGACCGACCAGCAGTATGTGGACACGCTCACAACCCTGGCCACATGGGCGGACTACATGCCCGACGGTTTCCAGGCGCAGTCCTATCCTGACTCGCAGAACTTCTTCACGCTCGGCCTGGGCGCTATCTACCCCACCGGGTCCTGGGAGATTGGCGTGTTCGAACCGATGGTCGACTTTGAGATGGGTGCATTCCTGCCTCCTCCCAAACAAGCTGGCGACACTTGCTACATCAGCGATCACACCGATATCGCCCTGGGCTTGAATTCGGCTTCGCCGAACGCCGATGCCGCCCGCACATTCCTGGAATGGATGACGACGGCGGAATTCGCTGAACTGTACAGCAACGCCCTGCCCGGTTTCTTCTCCCTGTCTGATCACGAGATCACCATGGACGACCCCCTGGCGCAGGAATTCCTGGACTGGCGCGGTCAATGCGAATCGACCATCCGCAACAGCTACCAGATCCTTTCCCGCGGCGAGCCTAACCTGGAAAACGAGTTGTGGCGCGTGAGTGCGCAAGTCATCAACGGCGATATCACGCCGGAAGAGGGCGCACAACAACTTCAGGATGGCCTGGATAACTGGTACACGCCCGATGCAGATATGGAAATGCAACCCGCCACCGAGGCAGAGATGCCCGCAGCTGACCTTGAAGGACAATTGACCATCGAGAGCTGGCGCAATGACGATCTGCCGATCTGGCAGGATGTGATCATCCCCGCCTTCAACGCGCACTACCCCAACATCGAGGTCATCTTCGCTCCCGCAGCCCCGGCTGAATACAACGGCGTGCTGAACACCAAACTGGAAGGCGGCGTCAGCTGGCGATCTCATCACCTGCCGCCCCTTTGACGCCTCTCTGGCCCTGTACGACCAGGGTTATCTGGCATCGTTGAACGATCTGCCCGGCATGGAGAACTTCAGCAGCGTGGCCAAGAGCGCCTGGGTGACGGATGACGGCTCAGACGTCTTCTGCGTGCCGATGGCTTCGGTCATCCACGGCTTCATGTACAATGCCGACGCCTTCGCCGAATTGGGCCTGGATGTGCCTGAAACAGAAGCGGAATTCTTCGCAGTGCTAGATGCCATCGCTGCGGACGGAACTTACACCCCGCTGGCAATGGGCACAGCCGACCAGTGGGAAGCGGCCACCATGGGCTTCCAGAACATCGGCCCCAACTACTGGAAGGGCGAACAAGGCCGGTTGGGTCTCATCGACGGCACCGAAAAACTGACCGACCAGCAGTATGTGGACACGCTCACAACCCTGGCCAAATGGGCGGACTACATGCCCTCCGGATTCCAGGCGCAGAGCTATCCTGACTCGCAGAACTTCTTCACGCTCGGCCTGGGCGCTATCTACCCCACCGGGTCCTGGGAAATTGGCGTGTTCGAGCCGATGGTCGACTTTGAGATGGGTGCGTTCCTGCCTCCTCCCAAACAAGCTGGCGACACTTGCTACATCAGCGATCACACCGACATCGCCTTGGGCATGAATCCCGCCACCGAGAATCCTGAGGCCGCCAAGGCGTTCCTGCAGTGGATGACGACCCAGGAGTTCGCTGAATTGTACAGCAATGAACTCCCCGGCTTCTTCTCTCTCTCCGACCACGATATCTCCCTCACCGACCCCCTCGCCCAGACATTCCTGGACTGGCGCGGCCAATGCGAATCCACCATTCGCAACAGCTACCAGATCCTGTCCCGTGGCGAGCCTAACCTGGAAAACGAGTTGTGGCGCGTGAGTGCGCAAGTCATCAACGGCGATATCACGCCGGAAGAGGGCGCACAACAACTCCAGGATGGCCTGGATCAGTGGTACACCCCGTAACCGTTTAATCCAACAAAGTGACTGTCACTTCAGGCGACAGGTGATGTTCGCACACGACCTGATTGTCGGAAGTGACAGTCACTTGTCGTTTTCGTCAGGGGGCATGGTATGGCGCAATCGCAAATACGTCGCACTCGACGTAAATTTCCAACGCACATTTTGGTATTTTTGGCTCCGGCCACCATCATTTACACGGCCTTTATGATTTATCCCCTGCTCGATTCCATGCGCTTGAGCTTTTTTACCGCAGACAGCGCCGGAAACGAGTTTTTTGTGGGCTTCCAGAATTACGTCACGCTGCTGACCAATGAATTGTGGAAGCCGCGCTTGTGGGGGGCTTTCAGGAATAACGTCATTTTCTTCATCATCCACATGGTGGTGCAGAATTCCATCGGCCTGCTCCTGGCGGCGCTGTTGACAT
This sequence comes from uncultured Chloroflexia bacterium, assembly GCA_963700615.1. Taxonomy (GTDB): domain Bacteria; phylum Chloroflexota; class Anaerolineae; order J102; family J102; genus DUEF01. Next base: position 225,260 of record CAVOYG010000016.1, read on the forward strand.
CCCGCACCGTACGCGGGGCGACTTTCTTCCGTACCGTCTTTTTCCTGCCGACCATGCTGTCAGTGGTGATCGTCGGTTTCGTCTGGCAATTGATTCTCAGCCCGCTGTGGGGCATCGCCGAGGGCATGCTTTCCTTTGTGGGACTGGAGGACCTTTTCCAGCCCTGGCTCGGCCTGGAAGGACCGGCGCTTGATCGCTCTCGCCCTGATTTCGGTCTGGCAGTTCATCGGCATTCCCATGATGTTGTTTTACGCTACCCTGATCGGTATTCCGGATGAACTGATCGAGGCGGCGACGGTGGACGGGGCCAACGGCTGGCAGGTTTTCTGGAAGATCAAATTCCCCTTGATTCTCCCCACCGTCGGCATCGTGGCCGTGCTCACCTACGTGGGCAACTTCAACGCTTTCGATCTGATTTACACCACACAGGGTGCGTTGGCCGGCCCCAATTACTCCACCGACCTGATGGGGACGTTCTTTTATCGCACCTTTTTTGGCCAACAGCTCCAGCTTGGCAGCCCCACGATGGGCGCCACCATCGCCACGGTGATGTTCCTGATTATTCTGGCTGGCGTGCTGCTGTACATGTTTGGTTATCAGCGTCGCATTCAATCCTACGAACTCTGATCCAGAGAGCGCTTAAACATGAATTCATTAAGCATCAAACTGAATCGCTGGCTTGGCTTCCTTGGCACCCACGGCATCTTGGTTCTGGCGATGTTCGTGGCCTTATTCCCCATCGCCCTCATCCTCATGAATTCCTTCAAGGAGCGTAAGTCGATTTTCCGCGCCCCCTGGTTGCCGCCGACGCCCGAAACATTTGACTTGATCGGTTACGAAAAAGTCATTTCCCGTTCTAACTTCGGTCTGTATTTCACCAACAGCATTGTCGTCACGGTCGGAGCCATGTTCCTGATCCTTTTGCTGGGCGCGATGGCAGCTTATGCGCTGTCCGAATACAAGTTCCGCGGGAACGCCATTTTGGGCCTGTATCTCGCCATCGGCATTATGATTCCCATCCGTTTGGGTACAGTCAGCATCCTGCGGCTGGTGGTGGCGATGAATTTGGTGAACACTCTCACGGCCCTTGTTCTGGTCTACACCGCCATGGGCTTACCCCTGGCCATTTTCATTCTCACCTCGTTTATGACGCAGGTGCCGCGCGAGTTGAAGGAAGCGGCGCGTATCGACGGAGCCAGTGAGTACCGCATTTTCTGGCTGATCCTGCCATTGGTGCGACCTGCCATCGCTACCGTCGCCGTCTTCACCATGATCCCGATTTGGAATGACCTCTGGTTCCCTTTGATCCTGGCTCCGGGCGAAAGTACAAAAACGGTGACGCTAGGCGCACAGCAGTTCCTGGGCCAGTTCGTCAGCGACTGGAACGCCGTGCTCGCCTCCCTGACCCTGGCGATGGTGCCGGTGCTGATCCTCTACATCGTTTTTTCCAAACAGCTCATTCGAGGCCTCACGGCCGGGGCGGTGAAGTAGGGGCGTGATGCGTGAAACGTAAAACGTGAAAACCTGAGGGATGCCAAAATGGATGATTGCAGCGACGACAGAATACCAACGCAGAAAGCGAAGCTTTCCGGCAGTAGTCAGAAGAGTTTGCGAGAACTCGGATCTCTGCGGGATCAGTTCGATGAAGAAGAGTTGGCAATGCTTAGCAAAGAACTACTGAAAACCATGAGTGATGAGGAACTGGCTCTTTGGTATGAACAACCGGTCTTACCAGTGCCCAAGTAAATGAGAGACAGATTGTTCAACCGTCGGTTGTTATACTGCCTCACGCGAACGGATTCAGGAAGGATTGGACAGAATGACCGACGCTCTGGCAAAATTAAAGTAATCGACACGTCCGTGTCCAGTCAATATCTATACGATCATTCAAGGAAGAAATACCTATGAGAAGACGAGGAGCACGCCCTGCAGCACGCCGTGCTAGCCGCCGAACAACGCGACGCATGGTGAATCGGCGCAGGCGAATGCGCAGAAGAATGCGACGAAGGGTTATCATCGGCGGCATGGTGCTGGTCGGAGTAGGCTACGGCGCTTATAAACTGGGCCAGAACGATGTGGACCAGATCGAGCAGCATACAGGTAAAAAGGTCGAGGATCTCAGTGAAGAAGAGATGGACGCCGCCATGGCCGATCTCGGTATCGAAGGCGAGGAGGTCTCAGATCAGGATATTGCCCAACTGGAAGCGGCGGACGATGCAGCCCAAGCCCCGGCAGCGCCGCAACTGTTCCGGCGACTGTTGCTGCCTGCCCCACCAGCTGCACCTGCCCCGGCAGCTGAACCCGACTATCTGGCTGAGTTGCAACGTTTGGCTGAGTTCAAAGACCAGGGCATCATCACTGAAGAAGAGTTCAATGCCAAGAAGAAGCAGCTTCTGGGTTTGTGAACCACTTCAGCGATGTGGATCACCATGTAGATTGAATCAGAGATCATGGCTCGCCTGAATTACGCAGGTGGGCCTTTTTCGTGAAGGAAAACTGCTAATGCCCCAAGAACTCCAACTCGTCGGGCCGCGTGCTGTGCAACTGTTGACATATGAGGATGCGCCGCTACAACCGCATCAAGTGCGGGCGCAGGCCATCCTCAGCGGCATCAGCCACGGCACGGAGATGAATCTGTATCGGGGGACATCGCCCTTTGCGAATAAAATATTCGACCCAGATCTGCGATTGTTTATGCCGGGTGCTGGCATGGAAGCGGATATCCGGTTGGGCTACGAATGGGTGGGGCGCGTGACAGAGGTGGGAGCACAGATCGAACATCTGGAACCAGGTGATCTCGTGCATCTGTTGATGCCCCACCGGGAAACGCACACTGCCGATCCACTTGACATTCCCTTCCATCGCCAACTGGAGCCGCTGCCGCCCGACCTTGCTCCTGACGACGCCATCTTTCTGGCGCTGGCTGGCGTGGCGCTCCAGGCCATCCACGATGCCCGGATCAAGGTCGGCGACCGGGTTGCGATATTCGGGTTAGGCGTGATTGGTTTGTTTGCCGCGCAACTGGCCCGACTCAATGGCGCAAGCTGGATCGATGCTGTCGACCTCATCCCGACCCGTCGCACACTGGCCACCAACTTCGGCGCTGACCAGGTGCTCGATCCTAGGGACTGCGATGTTGGTTACGAAATCAAGTCAGCCAACCCCCAGCGCGGCGCTGATGTCGCTATCGAACTGAGCGGAAGTTACGCCGCCCTGCACGAAGCAATCCGCAGCGTGCGCATGGGTGGCGTCGTCGTAGCCGGTGGATTCTACCAGGGCGGAGCCGAGGCTCTGCGGCTGGGCGAGGAATGGCATCATAATCGTGTGACCATGATCTCCAGCATGGCGGCGTGGAAATGCCCGCACCGGGATTATCCGCTGTGGGATCGCACTCGCATCAACGAGACTGTGACCAAACTGCTGGCAGGTGGACGCCTGCGCACCGATGGCCTGATCACCCACCGCATTCCCTTCGCCCGTGCCGCCGAAGCATACAAACTGATCGACCAGCACTCCGCAGAAGTCGTCAAGGTGGTGCTGGAGTACTAATCACCCGCATACAAATCCAGATACGCCGGGTGTGAGCGCAAAGAGTCGAGATCAGAATCCTGCTGTGACCAGTCCGCCAGGTCGGGGCGCAGGCGCAGGGCTTCGCCAAGCTGGAGGATAGCATTCAGGCTGTCACCGGCCAGGGCATACTGGCAGGCGAGGTTGTAGACCAGGGTGCCGCGCCATGCGGGCGAATCATCGATCTCCTGTAGGACGGGCAAGGCCTCTCGTTGTAATCTGACAGCTTGTTCAGGATTTCCCTGCTCGACGGCATTTTCGCTGAGATGGATAAGGGGATGCATGCAGGAGGTGCCGGCGACGCCGCGCCAGGCTGGGGTCTCATCGCCCCACCCCAGGGGTTTGAACCCTTCCAATGTTGCTTCGTCCAACATTTCCACGGCGGCTTCGAGATTATTCTGCATCATCAGCGCATACATGCTAACCTCTCCCCAGCTTTTGTTTTGGAAGGATGCGAATATCTCGGCATTGGCTGCATCGAAATCTTCCACGTCCGGAAGCTCCTCGCCTGCCAAACGCCGGAATATATCCCCTTTCCAGGCGGCATTGTGGGCAATCAAATCCTTGGGCGACCAGCGCTCAGGCGTACCTGTGGCTTGGCGGTCCGGTTCGGAAACGCCGGAGATAAAGGCTTGCTCGAGATTGGCGATGTAACGGATAGCGTCGAGGAGTGCGGATTTTCGGCTCATGGCGGACCTCAGTTTGTGGTGATTTTAGCGGTGAGTGACATTTGATTTTACTTTACCTTCATTAGACAACATCTCCCTCTAGAGTGCCAGTTGTTTGGCCAGCACGGGTAAATCTTGCGTGGGAGGGTACTGAAAAAGTAAGATGCATTTCGAAAATCCGCCCATTTGCACCGAATTTGCACGATATTTGAGTCTTTGCCATAATGCCACGGGTTCAGGGTTGGAAGACACGTTTCACCCTCAAATGATAAGGATTTACGCACACAACACACACAAAGGAGTTCTTACTGTGACAGTTACACGTTTCTTTCACATCTTCTCTCGTCTGGCACTCGCCATGCTTATGCTGGCAGCATTAGGCGCAGGTCTGGTGATTGTGACCTCGCAGGCGTCGCAGGCTTTGACGCCCGTTGAAGCGCCATTTACCGTCGAAATCAATCCCCTTTCGACTGAAGTGAACGCTGGTGAAGCATTCGATGCTATTTACCGTCTCACCTACACGGGGATCGAGCAGCCGGTCAATGCAGAATTGATGATTCCGATCCCGGATGGTATTTCCGGCGTTGTTTCTCGCGTGATCGATGGCCAGACCAACGGCGTGCAAACGGTTGGCACGCGCAAAACGCCGGGCTATCTGCAATGGCGGGGACGCATGCAACAGGGTGGGCAACTGACGCTGGGATTGCGCATGTTGACCTTCGTTTGCTCAGACCCCGATAATGGCGATGTCATTCTGGAAGCAAGCGCCCGGCTTGTAGGTTCAGAAGAGACAGCCATGGCTGCCGGACACGATCCTGTCTCGGTGATATGTTCGCAACCGCTGACCGACTCCGATGTCAGTATCACTAAGAGTATTCTGTTGCCTGACGAGCAGGTTGTGGTCTACAACGAGGGTGTTGCCGCCCTGGTCGGTAACAACGAGCCGGTCGGATTACAGATCGATGTCACCAACCAGCTGAATGAATCCATCGTGGCTTTGATTTCCGACCAGATGATGGCGCAGGTCGAGGGAACTCAGTGCGCCTGGCAACCCAGAACGGTGCGGTTTGACAATGACGAGATCGTAGCGCTGCCGCCGAAGGCGCTTGCCAACGATGCAGCCAATTTCCTGGCGATGGATATCGGGCCTGGCGAAACACAAACGATTCAAATCCTCGGAGCCGCCCGATCGGGTGAGATCGACTGCATGCTGCACGGTTACGGCACTGTTTCGGGCCTGGTGGCCAGCGCTGTTGCCGGGGGGACGGAATTGACTGATGTCGGTGTCGAAAGTGCTGCCGAATCCAACAGCGTACGACCACGAGTCCGGTTAGTGCGAATGCTGGCGGAACTTCCGGTCATTAAAAGCAACGAAGTGACCCTGACCGTTGTCGCACCCGACCTGGGCGACGCCCCTGACAGCAGCAACCATTTCGGCGCAGGCATGAGCGCTTACCCTACCATCCCAGCCGCTTTCCCGACCGTTTTTGATCCCGCCACCGGCGCGCCTCCGGGACCCCGCCATCGTGTGGCGCAACCACTGCATCTGGGCCGGCAGGTCAGCCGGGAGAAGGATGCCGATTTGAATCCCAATCGCAACCTCAATCCAACTGCCGATCAGGCCAACCTGGACACGCACGACGATGGCCTCAAGGCTGCTGCCCTCAATTTCGCAGCCTGCCAGACCGGCAAGATCAATGTGCAGGTGGCTGTTGCCAAGGCGGCAGTTGATCACTTCGAGAACACGGGTGGAACCGCCTATCTGAATGTGTGGGTCGACGGCAACCGTGATGGCGACTGGGCCGATGCCGTGAATTGTGGCCAGGGCGTTGGCGCAGGGTTGGAGCACGTTGTCATTGATGCGCCGGTCGACGTGAAGGCGCTGGGCCAAGGCTTGCACCCGCTTTCTTTCACCACTTTGCCGGTACTCTGGCCCCAGCAGCAAGATGCTCATCCCGCTTGGCTGCGTGTCACCCTCAGCGATCAGCCTGCACCCAAACCACTCAATGCCGGCAACATCAGCTACGGCGATGGTCGTGGCCCCACAGGTGGTTATCTGCTGGGCGAGACCGAAGATTACCTGCTCACCTGGCAAGACACGCCTGACGAACTCCTGGTTGGAGCAGACTTGGCGGTGGGAAACGAGATAACAGTCGAGGAATATGCGGAAACAGTGGAACTCGGCGCGCAGAAGCGCATCAATTGGGAAACACTGAAGATGAATGTGCGCTTCCGCAACAACGGCGACCGGCCTGCGACCAATGCCCGTGTCCAGATATTCACCAAACCTTATCTGGGCGTGCCTGCCGCCTCGGAAGATGAACACGATTGGACATGGTGTCTAACCTGTACTTTGGCCAGCAACATCCAGGCAATGAACACTTCCCCGGCCTCAGTGCTGCCCATGCACGAAGTCTGTGATGATCAGGGCAACTGCCACCTCGAAATCGACATGATGGAAGTGCCGGTGGGCAAGGGCGGCAACAAAATCCTGGGCTGGGACTGGCTGCCCGAAATCGGTGATGAAGTCCTCGTCACCACACGCGTTGTCTCCGATGACGATGCAAACGATGTGGATGACAACGTGGAGCGGAGGATCAACCGCCCGGTTCGTCCTGTGCGAATCACCTATCCTGGCAACGCCACGGTTGGGCCTGACGCCGGCCAACTGTCTGCCGCTGCCGGGCCGCTGGATGCCGTCGAAACCTGGGTGCGTGGTCGGGCCGAGCCGGGCACGACGGTGCACATCTTCAGCGATGGGTTCGAGTCGGACGACATCGCTGTCGACGCTGATGGTCGCTGGCAAGCCAAAATCACCTTGCCGGAGGGTATGCAGCAGATCTGGGCGGATTATTTGCATGAGGAACAACCTGTCAAGGACACGCTTGCCGTAACCGCCCTCGATATCAGCGCCGGACTTGAGCCGGAAATTACGGCCAGCCATTGCCTGACCTGTATCGACTACCGCGTCCGGGTGTTTGCAGACCCGACCTTGTCCTGGAACCCGGCCAGTCTCCGGGTAAAGCGTCTCGACGCATCCACGCCTCTGGCCGCTGACGATGTGACGCAACCGCTCGTCAACAACGAATTCCGGCCGGTCGATGTGCTGGGACGCACCGACGCCGAGGGCTGGGTGTTGCCGCTGCGGCCGGGAGCCGATTATCGGATCAGTCTTGAGGCAAGTTGTGGCGCTGAATCCACGGTAGACCTGGTGTGGGATGACACCGACATCGTGCACCTCACCGATCCCGACAACGACGGCATCTTTACAGGCAGCTTCAAGGGTTCTGACGAGGAATTGCAGGCGGCCATCGAGGTGACTTGCGGTGTCAATCAGACCACCTACATCGGCGAAACCGAGAAGAATCTGGGCGGTCCCACCGTGGTCGATGCCAGGACAGGCGCACCTATCTCCGATGCCGAGGTCACGCTCTGGCAGGGTTATGTGGTGTCGCCAGACTTGCAGAAATGGCAGCTTTGGCCGGGTGAAGACCACGGGCAGGATAATCCGCAATTGACTGCAGCCGATGGCTCCTTTGGCTTCTACCTGCCCGAATCGGGCCGCTACCGTCTTTCTGTCTCGAAGGATGGCTATCAACCCTACCGCAGTCCTGCGCTCAACCTCTTTGGTGTGTTCCCCAGCCGCACTATTCGGCTGATGCCCGCAACCGGACCCGCCAATCAGGTGGTAAACATTTCGGCGGACGGCTTCGATGCCGATTCCGTGCTCGTTGAACCGGGCAGCGTTGTACAATTCCGCAACATGGCCTTAAGCGAACACAGCGTCACAGGTGGCAGCGCCTCCCAGCTAGCTGCTCAAGCACCGGCCGCTACCGATTTGCTCGATAGCGGCAACCTCACCGGCGGCGAAAGCGTGCGTTTCCGCTTTGATGAACCCGGCGTCTACATCCTCACGGATAGCGAAAATCCCATGAACCAGACGTCCATCGTCGTCGAATCTCTGGCGAACCGTCTATTCATGCCCTTTGTTGGCTCTAACTGAGCCGATCCCCGTCCACATCCCCGGCGTTTGTGTTCGCAAGCGCCGGGGATTTTATTTACATTAGCTCATCCCTAGCCGGTCACGCAGTCGCTCGCGCTCTTCCTCAACGATGCTATCGTCCAGTTTCTGGTAGAGCGCTGACGGTTGGTTCATCGCCTGGCCCGGCGGCAGGATTGAGGGTTCCCAGCGGGTGTCGATCTGGCTGCCATCGTAGCGCAGCACCGGGCGGGTGCCACGGGCGTCTGTGACTTCGTCGATGTACAGGTTGCCGAAGATGTCGCCCTCGTAGCCCAGGTAGTGGTGAAGCTGCTGGGTGGTGAAGGGCAGGAAGGGGTTGAGCAGCACTTTCAGGCGGTCGATGACCTGGAGGGCGACGTAGATGGTGGTGGCCGCCGCCTGCGTGTCGGTTTTGAACTGCGTCCAGGGCGCTTTTTCGTTGAGATAGCGATTGGCGCTGTGGGCCAGTTCCATCGCTTTGGACAGGGCGATCTTGAGGCGCACGGCGTCCAGTTCCGCGCCGACGCGCTCGAAAGCGGCCTCCGATTCGGCCAGCAGCGCCAGGTCCACTTCGTCGAATTCGCCGGGTTCGGGAACACGGCCGTCGAAGCGTTTGTAGGCGAAGCCTAGCACGCGGTTGACCAGGTTGCCCCAGGTGGCCACCAGCTCGTCGTTGTTGCGCCGCAGAAATTCGTCCCAGGTGAAGTTGACATCGCGGGTCTCGGGCGCGTTGATGGTGAGGGCGTAGCGCAGCGGGTCGGGGTCGTAGCGAGAGAGGAAATCGGGCAGATCGATGCGTCCAGCGGCGGCTGGTGCTGATCTTTTTGTCCTCGATATTCAGGTATTCGTTGGCGGGCACATCGTAGGGCAGATTCAGGCCCGCGGCCATCGGCGATGAGCATGGCCGGCCAGATGATGCTGTGGAAGGGGATGTTGTCCTTGCCGATGAAGTACAGCGATTTCACATCGGGATCGAACCACCAGTCCTTCCACGCTTCGGGCTCGCCTTCCAGGGCGCAGACCTCGCGGGTGGCGCTGAGGTAGCCCTGCACGGCGTCGTACCAGACGTAGATGACCTTGTCCTCGAAGCCCTCGACGCGGGATGCTGATGCCCCAGTCGATGTCGCGGGTGATGGCGCGGCCACGCAAGTTCGCCGCTTTCGGCCTGCTGTTTGGCATAGTTGAAGACGGCGTGTCGCCAGTGACTCTTGTTGCCGTCGTTCAACCACGTCGGCCAGATGCGGGCTGGCCTTGCCCAAATCGATGAAGAAGTGTTCTGTTTCTCGCACTTCGATCTCGCTCTGCCCGCAGATCTTGCAGCGGGGATCGATCAGTTCAGCGGCGTCGAAGATGTTGCCGCAGTTGTCGCACTGGTCGCCACGGGCGTCGGCGTAGCCACAGACCGGGCAGGTTCCCTCGATGTAGCGGTCGGCCAGGAAGCGCTGATCGACCAGACAGTAGGGCTGCTGCTGTTTGTCACGGTAGAGATAGCCGTTTTCCAGATGATTGAGAAACAGCTCGTGGGTGACATCCCAATGGTTTTGGGTGTCGGTGTGTGTGAACAGATCGAACGTCAGGCCCAGGTCGTGGAAGGATTGCACAAAGCGCCCGTGGTACAGGGCGACGATCTCGGCGTTGCTGACGCCCATCTTGCGCCGCAGCGACAGTGACGGGCGTGCCGTGGGTGTCGGAGCCGGAAACCATGCGCACATCGTTGCCGCGCAGGCGTTGGTAGCGGGCGTAGATGTCGGGCGGCAGGTAAGCGCCGGCCACGTGGCCGAGATGGCGGTCGCCACTGGCGTAGGGCCAGGCGACGCAGACAAGGTATTTGGATGGATTGTTTTCGGTGTTGGGCATAAGAAAAGCTCCTTGGTGGAGCCGGATTCAGTTGGATGGTGGGGTGAAGAATGAATGGTGGGATTGTAGCACAGTGGGAAAGGGGGAAGCAATACTTCCTTGATCTTCCATGTTCGATCACTGGTTCTTGTCAAATTCAGCCCCAACCGGGAAAATAGGCAGCCAACAGCAAATGACACCAAAGGAGCACAAGCTTGATGAACTACCGCAATTACGATCCAGAAAACGACAAAAAAGCCGCCCATCGCATCTTCCGTGAAGTGGGGTGGGTCGAGAATGACGAGCAGGAAAAGGCGCTTGATATTTTCCTGACTGGCGGTCGCACGTTGGTTGCCGACATCAACGGCGAGGCCGAATGTCTGGCGGCTTCAGCGCCGGGAGACATCCGCTATCTGGAACAGGATATCTCTCTGTCGGCCATTACTTCCGTGGTCACCAGCCGCATCGCCCGCAAACAGGGGTTAGCCAAACGTCTCACTGCCCGACTCATCGCCGAAAATGCCGCCGATGGCGCCATGATGAGCGGTTTGGGTATCTTCGAGCAGGGATTTTACAATTTACTCGGATTTGGTGGCGGCAGTTACGAGCACTGGATCAGCTTCGACCCGGCGCAGCTTACCGTCGAACTATCCCACAGAGTGCCTCAAAGGCTGGCAAAGGACGACTGGGAAATAATGCACGCCGCCCTGCTGAGGCGACAACGCGGGCATGGCGCTGTCAACATCCTGCCTGTTCAATACACACAAGGAGAACTGAATTGGATGCCCGAAGGCTTTGGCCTGGGTTTCTTCGATGGACCCGATCAGTCATTGACTCATTTTTTCTGGGCCACGGCCAAAGGTGAGCATGGCCCCTACTCGGTGCATGCCATGGCCTACCAAACCTGGGACCAGTTTCTGGAGTTGATGGGCTTGCTAAGAAGCCTTGGGGATCAGGTGCACCAGGTGCGAATGCGTGAACCATCCGCCATTGTCGTTCAGGATTTGCTCGATCAGCCATTCCGGTTTCGGCGCTTGACCGAAGAATCGAAATACCAGCAGACCAATCGCGCCACGGCCTACTGGCAATTGCGCATCTGTGACCTGCCGGGATGCCTGGCCCGGACCCACCTGCTGGGCAACACCCTCCGTTTTAACCTCGAACTGAGTGATCCGATCGAGCAATATCTGGACGCAGAAACAGCTTGGCGCGGGACGGCGGGCGAGTACATTGTCGCATTGGGCCCCGAATCCAGCGCCGAACCGGGTGTGGATGTCACTTTGCCCACGCTCAGCGCTTCGGTGGGGGCATTCACCCGCATGTGGCTCGGCGTGCGCCCGGCCAGCGGATTGGCTGTAACCGACGATCTGGTGGCCTCACCCGACCTGCTTGCCGCGCTCGACCGCACCTTGCGACTCCCCCAACCCCGGCTCGATTGGGATTTCTAATGCAGGGTGACGAACATCGGCAACCAAAGATGTCACCACGCCCCCGCATTTGCCATTGACAAGGCACGCAAGATCAACTAGGATGAAGCAGTAACCAATTTCATATCTGGGGAGCTGGGTGAAGCCCGGCTGAGAGGATGACCGTTTTGTCATCGACCCCCGAACCTGATCCGGGTAATGCCGGCGTAGGAATCAACAATGCTCTGCATCCTTCACCAAGACCACCGCCAGCCCGGCCAGTGGTCTTTTTTATGCCCTCAAATTTCCACACCAACATGTCTCAACGTGCAATTTTGTTCGCCAACGGTGAACTAACCAATGCCGATGCCATCCGTTCACTTATCCGCCCGGACGATGTAATCCTCTGCGCTGATGGCGGAACGCACCACGCCCTGGCTCTGGATTTGAAACCCGACCTGGTCATCGGTGATCTCGACAGCATCTCTCCTGGTGATTTGGATGTGTTGCAGCAACTTGGCAGTCAGATCGAACGACACCCTGTCGACAAAGACGCTACTGATCTCGAATTGGCGCTGTCAGCCGCGGAGCGGCTCGGCATCGAGGAAGTGGTTCTCGTGGCAGCGCTGGGCGGACGCCTGGACCAGTCGCTGGGCAATCTCATGCTCATGGCCAGCCCCGACTTTGCAAACCTGCACCTCTCCCTGGTCGATGGTCGCCAAACCGCCACCATCGTACGGGATCAGATCACGATTTCGGGCGATATTGGCGATATCGTGTCCACCCTGACCCTCTCCCCCGTGGTTGAAGGCTTGACCTACCACAACGGATTGCGCTGGCCGCTGCACGACGCCACCCTCCCCTTTGGTAGTACCCGCGGCATCAGTAACGAGATGGTCGAGGAGCAGGCGCAAATCTCACTGCGAAGTGGCATTCTCCTGGTCATTCACACTACGAGATCAAAGATTGATGATCAATGATTAAGGACACCTCTCGCACCGTAATCCTTAATCTTTGATCCTTAATCTTTAGACAACCGAGGCAACCCATGAAAAAACTAATCCTCCTCCTTCTCCTTTTACTTCTCAGCCTGCTGACCATCTCCTGCACCGTGGCGACGCCCACCGTTTCCGACGCCCCGCCGACTGCCCCGCCCCTGCCGGAATCGCTCATCCTTGTCACCCACGACAGTTTCGATGTCAGCGAGGACGTGTTGCAGCAGTTTGTGCAGGAAACCGGCATCGAGGTCGAAATCCTCAAGGGCGGTGATGCCGGCGAGATGCTCAACACCCTGATCCTCTCCAAAGAAAATCCCCTGGGCGATGTCGTTTTCGGCATCGACAACACCTTTTTGAGCCGGGCGCTGGACGCCGATCTGTTCGTTCCCTACGAATCGCCCCATTTGGCGGACATTCCCGATGCCCTGGAACTGGACCCGACCCACAGCCTGCTTCCGGTCGATTCCGGGTACGTGACGCTCAACTACGATGTCGCCTGGTTTGCGGAAAACGGCCTGGAGCCGCCTGCAGACATCGAAGACCTGACCGACCCGGCGTACAAGGGCCTGACCGTAGTGGAAAATCCGGCCAGTTCCTCGCCCGGCCTGGCGTTTTTGATGACGACCATCGGCCGTTTCGGCGCCGAGGGCGACTACACCTATCTGGACTACTGGCGTGACCTCGAAAGCCAACGACGTCCTCGTCGCCGATGGCTGGAATGAAGCCTACTGGGGGGCGTTCACCGTCGGGTCGGGTGGAGAAGGAGATCGGCCCATCGTCGTCAGTTACGCCACCAGCCCCGTGGCCGAAGTCTACTACAACGAACTTTCCGAACCGCCCAGCCGCAGCGTCAACACGCCCGGCAACAGCTTCGAGCAGATCGAATTCGTCGGCATCCTGGATGGCACGGGCAAGGAAGTGGCATCGCAACTGCTGGTCGATTTCCTGCTGAGTGAAACCTTCCAGGAAGATATTCCCCTGCACATGTTTGTCTATCCGACCAACAGCCAGGCCGATGCCGGAGAGCTTTTCGCCCAGTGGGCCGAAACCCCCAGCGGGCCAATCTCCGTCGATCCCGCCCAGATCGCAGCTGATCGTGAGTCCTGGATCGAAGCCTGGACTGATGTGATGCTGCGTTGAAGCAATCATCAAGGATCAAAGATTAAGGATTAAATTTGACCCGACTGGCGGCCCACTTAATCATCAATCTTTGATCTTAATCTTTAACCATCATCACCCATGACTACCGCAAACGAAGCCCCCTACCTCAAGCGGATACGCACTTTACTGCCCTCGCCCGGCGTGCTGGTGTTGGCGCTGATCCCGCTGGGGTTTCTGACGCTGTTCTATTTTTATCCGCTGTTCGAGATATTCAAGCTCAGCCTGTTCCCCGACGGCCGCTTTGCCGCCGATGGGCTTCGCCCATTGCTGGAAAAAGCCTACTACCTGCGGGTGTTGTGGTTTACGACCTGGCAGGCGACGCTAAGCACGCTGGGCGCACTGGCCGCTGGGGCTGCCCGCCGCCTACGTCTTCGCTCGTTACCGCTTTCGGGGCAAGACCATGATGCGGGCCTTCACAACACTGCCCTTTGTGATGCCCACCGTCGTTGTGGCCACCGCCTTCACCGCCCTGCTCGGCTCGCGCGGCGTGCTCAACGAGATGTTGATGAAGCTATTTAATCTGGACACACCGCCGATCAACCTGCAAGGCACGATCTGGATCATCATCCTCGCGCACGTCTTCTACAACACCTCCGTCATCGTGCGGTTGGTGGGCGGTTTCTGGGCCAATCTGGACCCAAGACTGGGGTCGGCAGCGGCCGTGCTGGGGGCCGGGCCCTGGGCTCGCTTTCGATATGTCACCGCTCCGCTTGCTGCTTCCGGCCATCTTCGCCGCCAGCCTGCTCGTTTTCCTCTTCAACTTCACCTCCTTCGGCGTCATCCTCATCCTGGGCGGACCCGGATTCGCCACCATCGAAGTCGAAATCTATCGCAGCGCCGTGCGCCTGTTCAACCTGCCGGTGGCCGCCGCCCTGGCGCTGCTGCAGATGGCCTTCACCCTCATCCTGATGGTCATCTACACCCGCATGCAAGCCCGCCTCACCACGCCGGCTCGATTTCCACCCCAGCGAGCAGACGCAGAAAAAGCCTCGAACGTGGGGCGAACGGATTTTCGTCTACGGCGTCCTGCTGGTGCTGGGTGTGTTCCTCATCAGCCCGTTGGTGGCGCTGGTCTTGCGCTCCCTCAGCCTGGGCGGCGATATTCGGACTCCAGCACTACCAGAATCTCTTCATCAACCGCACCGGCTCCGTCTTTTTCGTTACGCCGATCGTGGCCGTGCGCAATTCCCTGGTTTTTGCCTTTGTGACGGTGCTCTTTTCACTGGTGATCGGCGTATCCAGCGCCTATCTGCTGGCCGGAAACAACCAGCGCAGTCAGCGCCAGAACCGTGGCTGCCTCAGTTCCGTGCTCGATCCGATGTTCATGCTGCCGTTGGGAACCAGCGCCGTGACGCTGGGCTTCGGCTACATCATCGCCCTGGATCAGCCGCCCCTCAACCTCCGCACCAGCTTGTTGATCATCCCCATCGCTCACACGCTCATCGCTTTCCCCTTTGTGCTGCGGGCGCTGCTGCCGATTTTGCGCGGGATGAATCCCAACCTGCGGGAGGCAGCCTCATCGCTGGGCGCATCACCGCTGTACGTGCTGCGCCATGTCGATCTGCCGATTCTGTCCCGCGCCCTGATCGTCGGCATCATCTTCGCCTTCACCATCAGCATGGGCGAGTTCGGTGCCAGTCTGCTGATCAGCCGCCCGCAATTCCCCACACTGCCGGTGGCCATCTACCGTTTTCTGGGCCAACCGGGGATAACCAACTACGGCCAGGCCCTGGCCCTCAGCGTCATCCTCATGATCACCACTGCGGTCGGCTTCCTCGGCATCGAAAACCTGCGTTATGGCGATGTGGGGGAATTCTGAACATGGGAAAATCACCAGATTCCGCCTCGCCATTTTTCTCGGCGACGGACATTCACAAGGATTTTGATGACACGCCCGTGCTGCGCGGCATCGACCTGAGCATGGTCCAGGGCGAAACGGTGTGCCTGCTCGGCCCCAGCGGTTGTGGCAAAACCACCCTGCTCCGCATCATCGCCGGTCTGGAGCAGCCGGATAGCGGGACGGTCTTTTTTGAAGGTCGGGACATCACCGCAACGCCGGTGCATCGCCGGGATTTTGGGCTTCATGTTTCAGGATTACGCCCTGTTTCCGCACCTCAGCGTGGCAGACAATATCGCCTTCGGGTTGCGGATGCGAAACTGGCCGGGATCAGACATCGACGGTCGGGTCACAGACTTGCTCGATTTGGTCGAATTGGAGGGCTACGGAACCCGCAAAGTCTACGAACTGAGCGGTGGACAGCAACAGCGCGTGGCTTTGGCCCGCAGCCTGGCCCCAAAACCGCCCCTGCTGATGCTGGATGAACCACTCGGCTCGCTCGACCGGGCGCTGCGAGACCAACTGCTGTCGGAACTGCGACGCTTACTCCAGCAACTGCACCAAACCGCCCTGTACGTCACCCACGACCAGCTCGAGGCTTTTGCCGTGGCAGACCGTGTGGTTTTGATGAACGAGGGCCGCATTGAGCAGGAGGCCACGCCCACCGACCTGTACCTGCGGCCCGCCACACCTTTTGTCGCCAGATTTCTGGGATTTAACAATCTCCTGCAAGGCACCGTCCTGGAACTGGCCCCGACCCCAGTTCTGCGCACCGCCCTCGGTCTCCTCCGACCGGCGATTTTGCCACCCAACCTTGCCACAGGCGACACCATTTCGTGTGTGATCCGTCCCGAAGGCGCACGGCTGGCTGGCGATGCGGCATCCGTCCCCAATCGCATCCAGCTCACCCTGCAAATGCGCTCCTTCCGCGGCGCTCACACCCTGCTGCGCCTGGAATCTCCCGACTCCACATCGCCCGATCTTGGAATTCGAACTACCCGGACTCATGGCCGCTCTCGATCCCGGCGATACGATTTCGCTGGATATTGATCCCGGCGACGATTGTGGTGTTCAAATCGGATCAGAAGATCAAAGATTGAAGCATTAACGAAGCGACGTACATGATGCGCTTTAATCATTGACGATCTTTGATCTTTAACGGCTTTTCCATCCATTATGCTATCATTCCCCCCATGACCGATCGCGAACGCATTCGTCTCACCAGCCTGGCAACCTGCGCTGGCTGAGCGAGCAAACTGGCCGCTGAGGCCCTGGCGCAGGTTCTGCGTCCTCTCCAAGAAACATTTGGCGGGCAGACCTACGACGGCCTGCTCGTCGGCCTGGACGTGGCTGACGATGCCGCCGTGTACCAGATCAGCGATGATCTGGCGATTGTCGTCACCCTCGATTTCTTCACGCCCATCGTCGATGATCCTTACGCTTACGGCGCGATTGCCGCGGCCAACAGCCTGAGCGACATCTACGCCATGGGCGCGCGTCCGATTCTGGCGCTGAATGTGGCAGCGCTGCCCAAAACGCTGCCCCTCGACATCTCGGCCGAGATCATGCGCGGCGGAGCGGAGAAAGCGCGGGAGGCGGGCATCCCGGTGGCAGGCGGGCACACCGTGCAGGACAGCGAACCGAAATACGGCCTTGTCGTGCTGGGTGCATCCATCCTGATCGGCTGACGCGCAAAGGTGGGGCGCAGCCGGGCGATCAGCTGCTGCTCAGCAAGCCGCTGGGCGCGGGCGTCATCACCACCGGCCTGATGCAGGATAAAGCCACGGATGAGGAAATTGCCGTCGCCACCGCCAGCATGATGCGGCTCAATCAAAGCGGCCGCCGACATTGCCAGCGCCTTCGGCGCTCGTGCTGTCACCGACATCACCGGCTTTGGCTTGCTGGGTCACGCCTGGGAGATGACGGATCGAGGGGCAGGTGGGTTTCCGTTTGCACTACGATGCCCTGCCCTGGCTGCCGGGAGCAGAGCGCCTGGGCGAGGACTGGACTTATCCCGGCGGCGCTTATCGATAATCGCAGTTTTTTTGGCCCGCACGTCCGTTTTGATCCCGACCTGGAGGAGTGGCAACAGGTGCTCTGCTTCAGCCCGGAAACTTCAGGCGGCTTGCTCATGGCTTTGCCGCCCGATCAATCTGAATCCGCCCAACTGGCTGCTGCCGAACAGGGTCTTCAACTCTGGCGCATCGGCGAAGTGATCGATGCGCCGGGCATCGAGGTTACAACTTAACATGACAACGAAATGGTTTTTCGGCTTGCTGAGCGTGCTGGTCCTGCTGGCGGCATGCAGTTCGCCAACGCCAACCGCAGTCAATCAACAAATGCTGCCGTTGCAGGAGTCGGGCAGCGCTGGCCAGGCGGCAAGTCCGCTGGCAAGTCCGCTACCGACGCCAACAATGGCCAATGCCGATGTGCAGTTCGTGCGCGCCGAATTAGACGCCGACGGAACCTGGACATTCCACGTCACGGTTTTGCATCCCGACACCGGCTGGGATGACTACGCCGACGGCTGGGATGTGGTGCTGCCGGACGACACCGTGGTGAAAGCCGTTGTCACCGATCCCTACACCCGTGTTTTGCTTCATCCCCACGAAAACGAGCAACCCTTTACCAGGGCGCAGGGCGGGCTTGCTATCCCCGATGGTGTGGAGCAGGTGACCGTTCGGGCCCACGACATGGTGGACGGGTGGGGTGGCAAGGTCGTGGTTGTCGATTTATCGCAGGCGCGAGGAGCGGCGGCCGAATTTTGAGGTGATACGCTAACGCAGGAAGTAGCGCACATCCTCTGCAATTGCTTGGCCTGATGTTCCGTACGGCCAGACCATGCGCACGGAACCATCCTGATCCACCATGAGCACGGTGGCGGTGTGATCCATCAGGTAGCCGCTCGCGCCCTCAACCTCTTGTCTGGCGTAATAAATGCCGAGTGGCGTCGCCGCTTGGGCGATTTCATCTTCGGTTCCGGTCAGACCGATGAAGTTGGGATGGAAGTACCGGACATATTCGCCCAGACGTTCCGGCGTATCCCGCTCGGGGTCAACCGAGATCATCACGACCTGCACATCATCCGCCTTCTTTCCCAGCGCCTGCATCATCTGACCCAATTCCGCCATCGTCGTGGGGCATACATCGGGGCAAAAAGTGTATCCGAAATACAGCAAAACGGGCTTGCCACGGAAATCGCTCAAGCTGACACGCTCGCCATTCCCGTCAACAAGCGTGAAATCGTTCGCTGTGTTTGTTCCCTGCAATAACATACCGCTAAACGTGGGCGGTCTCAAGCGCGGCAGAACGACCGCCACGGCCAGAATAATCAAAAGAATGATAGCAATGCCAATAATGATCCACAAACCCTTTTTGTTTTTCATGATTTTCCTCAAGTATAAAAATGCGGCTCTTTGAGATTTCGTGTGATTCCAAGGCGTGAAACGTGACGTCGCCTTGTCTGGACGTTTTCACGTTTTACGTTTCACGAATCATTCGGATCAATAGTAGCACAGGAAAAGATGCGCAGCTTCGTAGCCCAGGCGGCCAACATCATCGCTCGCTTCCAGTTCTTTTTGCATCCCGGATAGATGCTCGAGCATGTTATCGACATCAACGGGCCGGTTGCGGGTGTTGTAGATGCCGCGCACGATGCCCCAACCATCAACCAGCGCCATCGTCGGGGTGAACTGCCAGGAGCCGTCCTCTTCCTGATTGTAATACACCGAGAAGCCGGAGCCAATGATCGATTTGAGGCGATTGGGGTCGCCGGAGACAAAATGCCATTGGTCGGTATCCGCACCCAACTCCTCGGCGTATGCCTGCAAAACCTCTGGCGTGTCGCGTTCCGGGTCGAAGGATATGGTGACAAACGAGACCGGGGTGCTGCCTGTGTCGGCTTCATCCAGACGCTGTTGCAACTCCTTCATGGCCAGATCGAGTTGCTGGCATTCTGGCTCCTGCAGCCGGTGTGGGTGAAGTTGTACATCACAAACTGGCCGCGCATATCCTCGTTGGTTAAACGTTCGTTTTTTTCATCAGTCAATGCAAAACCAGGTGCCAACTGCATGCGCGGCAAGACTTTGATAGGCTGAAAAATGACAAAAGCGGCAACGCCAAGCATCACCAGCGCTATCAAACCGAATAACAACCCCTCCCAACTTATGATTCTTTGGCGAATAGTCTTTTTTTTCTGGTTTTCGGACATTTGTTTTGACTCTGGCGGCCTGTGAAACGATGTTACGAGTGCCACGGCCTGTATCATATCAGGTCAAAGGTTTAGGTCACAAATAGACGCTATTGAAAAACTGACGGATAAAACTCTTCTGCAAGTCAATCGTTTCTTCCAGCGAGTCTTCCAGAGGTGCTGTCACTTTGAACAACACTGTGCCGTCATTGGCATTGCGCAGAAAATCAGGATAAAGATAGAAATACAACACGACTTGTTCCCACCGGTCTTTTTGCGCCTCCAGCATCAGCGCGTACATCTCACCTTCGGCCAACTCAATCGGTTCAGACGCTACTGCGGTCTTCCAACCGTCTGCATCGTAGCAGATCTGCGGGGAGTGAAACGACTTGGCCTGTCGGCTGCCAATCACGCTAAGCCACACATACTTGCCGTCATCCCGCCGGTAGCGACGGTAAACATACTCTTCCGGCTCCAACAGGATCTGCACCTCGATGTTGGTCTGCGGGATATCGAGCCCCTCCCATTCACCGATATCCATGGGCAGTTCTTGCAGTTGCGGCCCCAGGCTGAAATCGTAGTTCGCCTGCACCGCACGTTCGCGCTGGGTGCGTCGCCAGCGGTCGATATCCGTGACAAAGGTGTAGCCATCCGTCGGACTGGAACTGGCTTTGCCAGATGCCGCGGCCATAGATCACGCCCATCGCAGCCAATGCCACAACCAGCAGGACCAGAATTACAAGATATCGGCGCGTATTTGACGGCAGCCCAGGAGCCACGCCAGCAGAATCAGACATAGGAAAGCGAAAAGGAAGAAAAAGATGCCAGAATAGTCGTGATAGTAGGTGAATCCGGCCTCAACGCCCCAACGGTCGGCCACCCACAGCAGGCTGCTCACCCGGAAGATGTTGCCCAGGATGGCGATGGGGATGGCGGAAAGCACGATCAGCACTTTGCTGTACCAGGGACCTTCGACCACATAGGCGAACACGGCCACCAGCGTGAACAGCGCCACGATCGAACGCAGACCGGAACACTGGGCCCCGACCACCAGATTGGCATTGGGCAGCGTCACTGATGCGCCCTGCACGGTTACATCCATGCCCATGACCTGGACAACTTTGGTGGAAATCTGACCGGTGAGGAGCGAGAGGGGCAGGCTGCTGGCCTCGATAAAGGGTAGCGGCACCATGAAGATCAGGAAGGCCAGGGGGAAGGCCATGCGTTTGAGCGCCTGACCACCCCACAGATACCAGATCAGGCCCGCAAAAAGCGCAATCATGCCCAGGGCGGCGATGAAGTAGGCGCGCTGGAACACGGCGGCCAGGTAGATGACCAGCGCCGCCACCAGCAGGAACAAGCCAAGACTGCTCGGCTTGCGCTCCACTTTAGGCAGCAAGCGCCAGGCGAAGAAGACCGATATCAACGGCACGAGGATGCCGTGCGAGTAATAATCGTTGCTCCACCACTCGTTGGCCAACCAGCGCAGCGTCGGGGCCAACACCAAAACACCCAGCACGGCAATGAGGGCGTAAAGGATGATGTCGCTGCGGCGGTGGGATGAGAACATGGAGGTGGGCGGCGGGGAAAAAGGTGTCAGTAGTACACTGGTCGGGTGGAAAAGTCTAGCACATCATGGTGGATGATGCAGGAAAGGTGCGACGCACTTCGGAGCAAGCGTAGCTTGCCTGCGTCGCACCTCCAAACTACAAAACCTTGATTATCTCCATTTCATCCTTGCGCTGCTCGTTGGCTTTGACGATGGCCTCGGCGGAGCCGAGCACCACCACGTGGCCCTGTTCGTTCAGTTTTTCCAGGGCATCGGCGAAGGCGCGGAAATCGGCGGCGGTTGTGGCCAGGATTTGCTCACGAGTGCGTTGGCGGAAGTCGTCGGTCAGGCCGGTCAGAGTGCCGGATCAACGATGCGAAACCCTTGGCGTCGGGCAGCATGTAGCCATCGATGCGGCCAATAGCGCCGATAATGCCTTTGACCAGCTCGTCCTCGCTCAAATCCAGATTGCGGAGGAAGGTGACGGTGGCGTCGTAGTTGTCGAGCGTGCCCAGCAGGTTGGGGTCACGGTAGGAAAGGAAATTGAAGACGCCGGAGCTTTGCGTGAATTGGCAAAAACCGCCATAGGCTCCACCCTTCATGCGCACTGATTCCCACAGCCAGCTTGTCGCCAGATAACCGCTGATCACATGCGCCGAGCCGTGCAGTTCGTAGCCAAGATCGTAAAGGTTGGCGCCCTTGCCCACGTAATTGACCTGGGCGGGAATAGTCAGGCCCTCGGCGGTGGGCGATTGCGGGCGGGTCCAGGTCGCCAGTTCGGGCGTAAAGGAGGGCAGGGATTGGAGCAGCGCTTGTAGCTGCGGTTGCAGGATTGTCCAGTTGTCACTATCCACGGTGACATTCACGATCATGTCCTGAGTATTGACAAGGATGGAGCGTATGGCTTGTAACTGGGCCAGGACGCCGGGCCAATCGCTGTTAATGCGCTCGACCAGGTCGCGTATGAAGAACAGGTTGGTGATGCCGCCCATCTGTTCCGCCGCCCAAGCAGCCTCGTTGAAATGCGCACTCAGGCGGGCATTGATCACCGAATGGCCCGCAGGCAGGAGGGAGGATTCATGCGACGCCTTTTCTTCCAGCGCCATCTGTCGGAAACGTTCCTGGTTGTCGAGGTTGGCGGTCAACAACACATCTTGCAGGATGTCGAGTAAGGCAGGCGTCTTTTCCGCCGTGGCCTTGCCCCGCAAAAACAGCCTGGCGACCGAGTCTGCACCGCCCTGCACCGTGCTGGTAAACTCCGTCGAACGGATGCCGCCCGTTTCAGTGCCGATACGCTGCAAAAGACTGACGAAATCCTCGGTCTCGGTTCCCATTTCCAACAAGGCCCGGCCAAAGAGTGATGCGTACGGCAGCAGTTCCTGGGGCAGCGCCCGCAGATTCATGCCGAGATCGAGATAGACGATGCCGTTGGTGAACAGGTCGTGGTAGAACACATCGCTGCCATTGAGCGAGGATACTTCTATCGGGATGGTCCTGCTGTCCCGGTCGAGGTCTTCCAGTGTCAGTCGGGGGATGGCGGCCAGCGCTGCCGGATCGTCCGGCATCTCCTGGAGGCGCTGCAACTCGACCATCTCGGCCATGACGGTTTCGATGTCGTCGCTGCTCATGGCGGCTTTGGCCTCTGCCAGACGTTCCGCTTCCTCGGCATTCCATCGCTCTTGCAGCTCGATGTCCGGGCGGATCACCACCGTGGAGCGATGCGGGTTGTTGAGGAAATAGCGTTCGATCAAGGACTCGAAGTAGGGCTCGCCAGCGTTCAGGCGTTGTTTGACGCTGTTCAGGGGTGCTTCAAATGCCAGCGGGGCCAGGGGATCGCCATCGTACAGCCACGTACCCAGCGAGCCGAGCATGATGGCCAGCCCGCGCGGGAACCCACCGGTGTTCTTTTCCCGCAGCCTAAACTCGACGGTGTTCATCGAGGCAGCCACTGTGCGCGGGTCGATGCCATCTGTCGCCAACTGCTGCAACGTGCCCGTGATCAGGTCCACGACGGCATCGGCGTCATCAAAGGTAATGCCCTTGAGCCCGGTGGAGAAGTACATCTGTCGGATTTCTGCATCGAGTCCGACCCCGGCGGTGTCCTCGCCCAGCCCGGAGTCGATCAGAGCCTTGCGCAGTGGCGAAGAGGCCGAGCCCAGCAGGATATGGGTTAAAATTGACAGGCCCAGAGTGGTTTCGGGATTCGTCGTCTCATCCAACACCCAATTGACGGTGACAGCCGGTTTGGTGTCGTCGCCGGCGATAACCGGCTTCTCAAGGCGGATTGGCTGCTCGAAGGACGGAGCCAGAGGAATAGCCGAGTCCACATCCAATCGGTCGAAATCAGAGAGCCAGGCATCGAGCAGAGCCAGGCGTTCGTCCGCCGGATCATCGCCGTAAAAGTAAATGCGAGCATTGGAAGGGTGATAATATTTGGCGTGGAAGTCCTTGAATTGAGCGTAGCTCAAATCGGGGATGTGGCGGGGATCGCCGCCGGAATCCAGGCCGTAGACGTGGCCGGGAAAGAGGGAACGCTGCGACCAGCGCACCAGCACATCGTCCGGCGAGGCGTAGTTGCCCTTCATCTCGTTGAAAACGACGCCCTTGTAGGTGAGCGGCTCGTTCGGGTCTTCCAACTCGTAGTGCCAGCCTTCCTGTTGGAAAGTGTGCTCGTTGAGCAGGGGATAGAACACGGCATCGAGATAGACGTCGATCAGGTTGTAAAAGTCCTGAAGGTTCTGGCTGGCGACGGGGTAGCAGGTCCAATCGGAAGCGGTGAAGGCATTGACAAAGGTCTTGAGCGAGCCCTTGATCAATTCGACAAAAGGCTCCTTCACCTGGTACTTTCGGGAACCGGCCAGCACGGCGTGTTCCAGGATATGGGCGATGCCGGTGGAATCGGTTGGCGGCGTGCGGAAAGTGACGCCGAAGACCTTGTTCTCGTCATCATTTTGCAGCGACAGCAGTTCTGCGCCGGTTTTGACATGGCGGTAAAGTCGGGCGTTGGTGTTCAGTTCGGGGATATTCTGCTCACGAATGAGCTCGAAACCATGGATAGTGGACATAACTTCTCCTGGTGGGATTGGTAGGGATTCGGGCATTATAACATCAGAGGATATGTTCCTGTCATTTCGCTGAGTGTGGCAAGGAAAAATGCCTCGATATCTTGGTTTCGAGGCATCCAGTCAATGAGGAGACAGTATTGGCCACCCGGCCAATAGCTTAACTGGCCATATCACCGATTTTATCGCCGCAGGTGTGTAGGATAATGAGTCTGTGTAAGTACAGAACACGCATCTCCCGTTAATCAGACAACAGCCGGAATTTCTGGTAGGATAGACTTCATGGCGACACTGAGTCCAGCCGGCGCTGAATCCTCTCCAAAAACCAGCTCTAGCAACTAGTTGGTCTTGTTGCGTCCTTTGGGCGAACAGGCCCTGTCTGTCGGGGCTCGTTTGTTGTGGGCCCTGTTTATTCTGCTCGTCATTGCGTATGTGGCATTTGCGGGGCTGGAGATGGCGCGGGGCACGCCACCGCTGGATGCAATGGTGATCGGTTGGCAAAGCCTGATGCAGTGGTTGCAAGGCGTGTTACACGGCGATCTGGGGATGTCCTATTCCGTCTCATTGGGGTCGCGCCCGGTTCCTGTAACCGAAGTGTTGCCCCGTATTGTCATGCAGTCGCTGGTTCTTCTGGCGGCGGCGATGCTGATCGCATTTTTCGTCGGTCTGCCATTGGGGTATCTGTCTGCCCGACATCGCAACTCTCCCCTTGCCTCTTTCACGCTGCTTCTGTCCATCCTCGGAGCCTCGCTTCCCTCATTTTTTGTCGCTCTGCTGCTACAAATGGCGGTTGTGGCCTGGGTGCAGCGCACGGGAGGTCCAGCGCCGCTGCCTGTCGGGGGTTTCGGCTTCGATGCGCATCTCATTCTGCCGGCCTTGGTTCTGGCAACGCGCCCGATTGCGCAATTGGCGCGCATTTCCTTCCTGTCACTGGACGAGGTGCTGGATCAGGATTACATCCGCACCGCCTGGGCGAAAGGTCTGCGTGAATCCTCAGTCTGGATAGGGCACATCACCCGGAACGCCGCGATTCCGATCACCACCACCTTTGCCACATCACTGCGATTTGCACTGTCCTCGTTGCCGGTGGTCGAGCTATACTTCGGCTGGCCGGGCATCGGCTACAATCTTTTGCGGGCTATCGGCTTCCGGGATGACAATCTCGCCGTAGCGCTCCTGGTCTCGTTGGGCATCCTGTTCATTCTCATCAACTGGTTGATCGAGTTCCTCTACGGTCGTTTTGACCCCCGCCTGCGTTCTCGCTCAAAAGTCCGTGTCGGAAGCGTCGAAGCGATGTCTGGTTCAGTCCGGGATCTGTTTTACTCCCTGCGAGACGCCGTGCTCTCTCTCCCCGTCTTCCGCCGGTTTCAGGCCCCTGCAACTGAAATCGACCGCTTCCATGCTTCCATCAAGCAAAAAAGCGACGAACGGGGCGTTTACGAGGTGGATGAAGCCGCCCGCAAACAGGAACGGCGCAAAGCCTGGCTGCGAGGAACCCTGTACAATCCGCCACTCATTGCCGGATTGATTATTTTGCTGGGTTTGCTCGTTGTCCTGATGGCGGGATACCGCTTGTGGCCGCACAACCCTTATCTCACGCAGGGGTTGACGATTAAGGATGGCGTATTCAGCGTGCCGCCCTTTGCGCCGGGGGCAGTCCACCGCTGGGGTACAGATGCTCTGGGTCGGGATATTCTGTCGTTGGTGTTGGCCGGAACGAAATACACGCTTTCGATCGCCGTGGCGGCGATGCTGGTGCGACTGGTGGTGGGATTCGTGCTTGGGGCCATCGCCGGATGGGCTCCCGATTCAAAGGCGAACCAGGTCGTTCTGGGGCTGGCGGAGATCACGGCGGCGTTCCCGGCGCTCATTTTGGCGATGCTGACCATCACCGCCCTGGGCATCCGCAATGGGCCGTGGGTGTTTGTAGTTGGATTATCCGTGGTCGGGTGGGGCGAGATCATGCAGTACGTTCGCGGTCAAGTGATGTCCATCCGCTCGCAACCGTACATCGAATCAGCGCTTTCCGTGGGCTTGCGCCAACCGCAGGTTATCGTTCGGCACGTTCTGCCCAATCTTTTCTCGGCGCTGCTGGGCATTGCCGCCCTGGAAATGGGCGCTGTGCTGCTGTTGCTGGCCGAACTCGGTTTTGTCGGCATCTTCATCGGCGGCGGCGCTTTCGCCGATCTGGAAGGGGCGATGACCGAATTGGGCAGCTATCACTACTCTGATGTGCCCGAGTGGGGATCGCTTCTGGCCAGTATGCGTTTGTATGCCCGCGGCTATCCCTGGACGGCGATATACCCCTCGCTGGCATTCGTGGTCGCCATTCTCGGATTTAATTTCCTGGGAGAGGGCATCCGTCGCCTGACCAATGCCGTTTCCGTGCAATTTGGCAGTATCTTCAATCGACGGAGCGTACTGGCGTTCCTTGTCATTCTGCTCATGATCAATTGGGTTTCATCGCAGACAGGCGCAACCTCGATGTACAGCAAGGCGGCGCAGGGTTTTGATGGCGAACGAGCCTACCAGCAACTGGTGCATCTGGCCGGACCCGAAACGAATGGTCGGCGTCTGAACACAGTCGAGATCGATGAAGTGGCGGAGTACATCGCAGCGCAATTCCAGGCCGCAGGCCTGCAAGCGGGCGGCGAGGAGCACACCTACTTCCAGACGCACGGACGCAGTTTCGCGGCGCTGGCTGAGGTACCCAGCCTGGAGATAGTCGGCTCCGAGCAGGATTCTCCCTGGCGTTACCGGCAGGATTTCGCGCCGATGCGGGTCGAGGGCTTCAGCGGCGGCGAGGAACAAGGGCCGCTGTTGGCGATGGCCTTTGGCGACATGGTCGAGGAGTTCCACGTCTGGCCGGGAGCGACCGTCTCGTATTATCCGATGATGGAGCGAAAAGATTTCAGCGATGAAATCCTGCTCCTGGTGAACCCGGACGACATGAAATATCTCCAGGGGGTTCCGTACAAAGCCCTGCTGGTGGTGGCCCCGCCCGAGGTTGATATGGAGCGTTACGCCATCTATGCAGGCAGTCAGCCCATCGTCAATCTGTTAGGCGGTCCCGAACGAGAGCCGGTGCCAACGCCGCATCTCTGGATCAGCGAGGACGTGGCGAATGCCCTGTTGGCGGAAAGCGGCGCCACAGTTGCGGGACTGAGAGAGATCGCCGACGGGCTCGGTGAAAACGACATCGCCAAACTGCCAACGGGTCATGATGTCGATGTCCGGGCGCCGATCCATGATTATCGCGACAATCCGGCGCGTCATGTCATCGGCCATTTGCCCGGCATCGATGCCGAGCTGGACAAACAGGTGATCATGGTTGTGGCGAAATACGATGGTCTGGGCATTGGGCCCGACGGCACGGTGTATCCGGGCGCCAACGACAACGCCGCCGCCATCGCCGTCATGCTGGAAACGCTGCGGTCGTGGCAGGAAGGCAACTACCGACCGGATCGCACCTTCCTCTTTATCGCCTCTGCCGGGGAGGGTTATGAGACCAGTCAGGGACCGTATGCGCCCTTCAACCCCGAACGTTTTCTCAAGGCCAAATACGGCTTCAACACACTCGATATCGAGGCTATCGTCGTGCTGCGCGGGCTGGGGACGGGTGAGGCCCAGGTGATGGAGATGGGCACGGGTGGCAACCTGCGGCTTTTGAACCTGTTCGAGGATGCGGCATCGAAAGTGGGATTGAAGACGAGCCGGACTCGGGATGCGGTGGATTTGAGCGCGGCAGTGGGGACACGCGCCGGCAGGTCCGATGCCCCGACCGCAGAGGTCGCTCCCAACATCACCCTGGGCTTCCGAGGGTGGGACAAATATCAGGGCCTGCCACAAGACTCGGTGGACAGCATCGATCCCGGCTGGATGGAGCAAATCGGTCGGGCGTTATCGACGGGTTTGATGGTTCTGGGGCAAGAGGAGCGATATTAGCATCCATACGAATTTTGACCGATAATTGGGTTCGTTTGTCGGGTGAAGCGATTGATGATTGATGATCAAAGATTAAAGACGCATCACTGAAACAATTCTTAATCACTAATCCTTGATTCTGAATGCTGCGAATGCCAGATTTCCTTCGATCTGCGGATAGCGCCAATACCCGTGATCACGCATGACAACCACCACCAGCGCATCACCAGAAAAGCCATCCCTGCTTCGTTCCAACGCCATTCTTGCTACGCTCCGACCGTGGGGTGAGCGGCTGCTGTTTTTCGCTTCGAGACTGCTGTGGGCGCTGTTTATACTTTTTGTGATCGCCTTTGTGGCTTTTGTCGGGCTGGAGATGGCGCGGGGCACACAACCGATGGATGCCCTGGTTGTCGGTTGGCACAATCTGCTGGAATGGCTGCAAGGGCTTCTCCACGGTGATCTGGGATTCACGTATTCTGCATCGGCGGGCGAGCGACCCCTGCCGGTATCGGAAGTGCTACCGCTGGTCGTGGCCCGATCGCTTGTTTTGCTTTCCGCCGCCCTGCTGATCGCCCTGCTGGTTGGTCTGCCTCTGGGATACGTGGCCGCCCGCCACCGCCATTCGCCGCTCTCCACCCTCACCCTGCTGCTCTCGATCCTGGGGGCGTCCCTGCCATCGTTCTTTATCGCCATGCTGTTGCAGATGGCGGTTATCGCCTGGATGCGGCGGACAGGAGGGCCTGCGCCAGTGCCGGTGGGCGGTTTCGGCTTCGATGCCCACATCATCTTGCCCGCCCTGGTGCTGGCGATGCGTCCCATCGCCCAACTGGCGCGCATGACATTCCTTTCCCTCGATGAAGTCCTCGATCAGGATTTCATCCGCACCGCCTGGGCCAAAGGCTTAAAAGATCGTAACGTGTGGATGGGGCATATCTCGCGCAATGCCGCTGTGCCGATCATCACCACCCTGGCGGTTTCACTCCGGTTTGCGCTCTCGTCTCTGCCGGTGGTGGAGATCTATTTCGGATGGCCCGGCGTCGGCTTCTACTTGATGCGCTCAATCGCCTTTCGGGATGACAATCTGACAGTGCCGTTGTTGCTGACGCTGGGCATATTGTTCATCCTGATCAACTGGCTGGTTGAATTCCTTTACGGTCGTTTTGATCCCAGATTGGGATCGCATTCCTCTGTTCAAATCGATAAGGGTTTTTCGCTTGACATCGTCTGGCAAAGACCTGCTCCTGTCGCTTCGCGACGCCCTCTTCTCGCTGCCAGGACTGCGACGCTTCCAGAAAAGCGATCCGGGTATCGACCAGTTCCACGCCAGCATCAAAAAGAAGGGCGATGAACTGGGCATTTACAAAGTGGATGAAACCGCTCGCAAACAGGAACGTCGCAAGGCCTGGATCAAGGGCACGCTTTACAACCCTGCATTCATGGTGGGGGCGCTCATTCTTTTGGCGCTCTTGTTCAATCTTATGGCCGGGCCGCGCATCTGGCCCATCAATCCCTACCTGACGCAGGGTCTCACCATCACTGGCGGCGAGTTCAAGGTGCCGCCCTTCGCGCCGGATGAGATCTACCGGTGGGGCACCGACGTCCTCGGCCGGGATATCCTCTCCCTGGTGTTGGCGGGGGCAAAATACACGCTTGCTATCGCCACAGCCGCCATGCTGGTGCGCGTGCTCGTCGGCTCGGTGCTGGGCGCTATTGCCGGTTGGACCAACGGCTCACGCTTTGACCGCATTATCTTGGGGATGGCGGAGATCACGGCTGCCTTCCCGGCCTTGATCCTGGCCATGCTCACCATTACCGCCCTGGGTATCCGCAACGGGCCGTGGGTGTTTGTGATCGGGCTGTCCATCGTCGGGTGGGGCGAGATCATGCAATATGTGCGGGGACAGGTGACCACCATCCGCCCGCAACCGTACATCGAATCGGCCCAGGCGGCGGGCTTGCGCCAACCGCAGATCATCTATCGGCACGTGCTGCCAAATCTGCTTGCAGCCCTTCTCGGCATTGCCGCCCTGGAAATGGGGGCGGTGCTCTTGCTGTTGGCGGAATTGGGCTTTGTCGGCATTTTCATCGGCGGTGGTGCTATCGCTGATCTCGACGCCAATATCGGTGGCGGTCCCGGCTACCATTACTCCGATGTCCCCGAGTGGGGTTCGTTGTTGGCGAATGTGCGCGTTTATGTCCGCAGCTATCCCTGGACAGCGATCTATCCCTCACTGGCATTTGTCGTTACGATCCTCGGCTTCAACCTGCTGGGCGAGGGTCTGCGGCGGCTTGCAAACACAGTTTCCGTGCAATTTGGGTCACTCTTCAATCGTCGCACCCTCGTCGCGCTCATCGTCATTCTCCTGGTCGGCAGCTGGATTTCAAAGCAAACGGGGGTTCTGGCGCTCTATGCCAAGGAATCTCAAGGCATCGATGGTGCAAGCGCCTACCAGTATGTTGAGCAACTGGCCGGGCCTCAGACACAAGGCCGGTTGATGGGGACGCAGGAGATCGATGATGTCGCCGACTACATCGCTGAGCAATTCAAGGCGGCGGGTTTGCAAGCGGCTGGCGAGAATCTCACCTATTTCCAGACCCGCAATCGTGATTTCGCCCAATTAACGGAGGAGCCGGGGCTCCAGATCTTGAACCGGGATGTGTCTGTCGCCGATTTCAGCTACGGTCAGGATTTCGCGCCGATGTATTTGCCGCAACTCAATATCGGTCAAGTTCAGGCCCCAGTGACGGCTGTTGCGTTTAACGATCTGGTGGAACGCAGATCAGCATTCGGGCGCACCAATTTCCCTGCCGTCGTCAGCCAGGACTTTGCAGACCAGATCCTGCTTCTGCTTGAACCTGGGGATGTTCAGTATCTGAGAGAAGTGGAAATGCAGGGCGTACTGGTCGTGGCCCCGCCCGACATGCCTCTCGACCGCTACACGCTTTACTCCGCCCGCGATCCCAGCATGACCCTGTTCGGCACCGGGCGCGAAATCGATAGGGCGAAACCGTACATGTGGATCACAGAAGATGCCGCCAACCTGATCCTGACCGGCACCGGCGCTACAGTGGCCGACTTGCGAAAGATCGCTGCCGGGCTGGAGCAAAATGCCGTCGCCAAACTCCCTACCGGTCTGGAAGCGGCAATCGATCTGGACATGACCCTCCACGAAAAAATCCCCACTCGCAATGTAATCGGCCATCTGCCCGGCCTCAATGCGGCTATGAACGATCAGATGATCATGGTCGTGGCGCAGTACGACGGTCTGGGCATCGGGCCTGATGGCACGGTCTATCCCGGCGCCAACGACAACGCTGCCGCCATCGGCGTGATGCTGGAGATGCTCTGGGCGTGGAAGGAAGCCAATTATCAACCCAATCGCACCTTCCTTTTCGTGGCCTATGCCGGAAACGGCTATGAAACCGGGCAAAACCCCGAGCTTCCCCTCGATATCGAGCGCTTCCTGGCGGCGAAACAGGGCTTCAGCAGCGCCTTTGATCTCGAAGCCATCGTTTTCCTCCAGGGTCTTGGTGATGGCGAAGCCAAAGTGATGGAAATGGGCTCCGGCGGCAACCTGCGCCTGCTGAATCTGTTCGATGACGCTGCATCGCAAGTGGGCCTGAAGACCAGCCGCACGCGAGATGCCATCGAGCTGAGCGGCGTGGTGACGCGCCAGCGCAGTTTTCTGCCCGGTGAAAGCGATGCCGCACCCAACATCACCATTGGCTTCAAGGGCTGGGACAAAAATAGTGGCTTCCCCAGCGATGACGTCAGCCAGATCAAGCCCGACTGGATGGAAAGCATCGGCAAGGCGCTTTCCACAGCGCTCATGACCATGGGCCAGGAAACGATATACTAAAAATCCGTGGTGCGTGTTCCGTTTGATCTGGCCCACGCAACACGCACCACGCAATACGGCACCTCACCCTCTCTCAAAAAAATGCAATCATGACACCACCACCCACCTTCACCCAATCCCGTTGGAGTCTCTCCGACCTTTTTCCTGCTCCCGACAGCCCGGAATTGCAGGCCGCCTTTGATGCCGTTGACGCTGCAGTGACCGAATTTGAAGGTCAACGAGAACTGCTTGTTTCTGATATCTCGATCGACGCATTTCTTGGCATTGTCCACAAGTACGAACACATCAGCGAACTCAACAGCCGTCTGTACGCATTTGCTGGTCTCTGGTTCACTGAAGATACGCAAAATCAGGATGCACAGAGTTTGCAGGCGCGGGTCCAGCAGGCCATGGCCGAACTCGGCAACCGCACGCTTTTCTTCAATCTCTGGTGGAAGGATCTGGATGACGCCGCCGCCGGGCGGTTGATGGATGCTGCCGGGGATTACCGCTACTGGCTGGAAAAGATGCGCTATTTCAAGCCGCACACCCTGACAGAAGCGGAAGAAAAGATCATCAATATCAAGGATGTGACCGGCTCGCGTGCTCTTGAGACGTTGTACGACGCCATCACCAATCGTTACGTCTTCAAACTCGAGATCGACGGCGTAGAGAAAGAACTGACGCGGGGCGAGCTGATGGTGCACGTACGCAGCACTGATCCCGACCTGCGTGCTGCCGCCTACCAGGAACAATACAAAGTCTACGGCGAGGATGCCCCCATTCTCGGACAGATCTACCAGGCGTTGGTGCGAGACTGGCGCAACGAACAGATCGATTTGCGCCATTTTGAAAACCCCATCGCCGTGCGTAACCTCCACAACGACATCCCCGACGACGTGGTCGACACCTTGCTGGACGTGGCCCAGGAGAATGCCGTTGTCTTCCAGCGTTTTTTCAAGCTGAAAGCGCGCTGGCTGGGCATGGACCGCCTGCGCCGCTACGATATTTATGCGCCGGTAGTCGAATCGGACAAAACCTACAATTACGCTGATGCTGCCGACATGGTGCTGGATGCCTTCCAGGACTTCGAGCCGGTCATCGCCAGACTTGGCGCAGCAGGTTTTCGAGGATGACCACATCGACAGTGAAGTGCGCCAGGGCAAGCGCGGCGGCGCATTCTGCTGGTCGGTGACGCCCAAACTCTCTCCCTGGGTGATGCTCAATTACCAGGGCAAGGCCAACGACGTTTCCACGATGGCCCACGAACTGGGTCATGCCATCCACAGCCTGCTGGCGTCCGATCACAGCATCCTCACCTTCCATTCCTCACTGCCCCTGGCCGAAACCGCCTCCACTTTTGGCGAGATGCTGTTGGTGGACAGACTGCTGGCCGAGGAGCAGGATGAGTCCGTTCGGCGCGATATGCTCTTTTCGCAGATGGATGACAACTACGCCACCATCATGCGGCAGATTTATTTCGCCCTGTTCGAGCGCCAGGCCCATGACATGATCAAGCAGGGCGCGTCGGTCGATGAACTTTCGGAAGCCTACATGGAGAATCTGCGCCAGCAATTCGGCGAGTCCGTAGAGGTCAGTGACGAATTCCGCTGGGAGTGGGTGTCCATCCCGCACATCCACCATGTGCCGTTTTACGTTTACGCCTACGCCTTTGGGCAGTTGCTGGTGTTGGCGTTGTACCGGCAATACAAGGCGGAAAGCGCGGCGTCGGAAGGCAAAGCCTTCAAGTCACGCTATCTGGATATTTTGAAGGCGGGCGGATCAAATGCCCCTGTCCGCATCCTGAGCCAGGCCGGGGTTGACATCCACAGCCGGGATTTCTGGCAAGGCGGCTTTGACATCATCGCCGAGTTAGTGGAAGAACTGGAAGCAGTTCCCGTGACCAATTAGGCTGTGTTGAAAATTCCCTTTTTGTGTCATTCCGATGAGCAAAGCGAAGAGGAATCTCCGAGTCTGGAAGCAAAATCCAACGTCTTGGTGCAGGTTCTTCGATCCCTCTGGTCGCTCAGAATGACATAACATGTAATATCAATGCAGCTTGGTTATTTGCCCAATGCAGCCCAAAGATAACAAACCCAGGAAACGCGGCATGTCATTCCCCCTGCAAGTGTTGCTGGGCCTTGCGGTGATCGGCGGGCTGCTTTACGGCATTCCCTATCTGCTAGCAAGGCTGGATCGGGCTTGGTGGCTGCTCCCGGCCCTGTTTCTGGCTGCCCCTCTCGCCGTTGTGATCATGGACATGGCGCGGGGGGCCCTGAAACCCACCCTGTTCAACGGCATTTTCGCCTATCTCGGTTACGTATTCCGCTCTGGTTTCATGCTAACCGCTGTCCTGGGAAGCGTCGGTATCTCGTTTCTGCTCCAATTCGTGTGGGTATTTGCCATTTTGGTCACGATTGTCGATATCGTGATCCGGAATATGCCTGATATTCAGGCGCCAACCAACCCGATCCTGTGCGGCTGGGTGGGTATCGATGCGCCTTACTGCCTCCCCACGCTCGGAGCATACCACATCATCAGCGCCATCCTGGCTTTTGTGGCCATTTTCTATGGCAATCGCCTGTTTGATTATACGGCAGGCTGGCTACAACAGGGCCAGGAATGGTTCGCCCGCCAGATCGAGGAGTAGCCTTATCCCTACCCTAACATCTGACAAAGGGCGGTTAGATTGCTGAGCCAAACAGCACCGAAGTGGGTTCAACGCTGGATTTGGAGTTGGGATGGCTACCTATCCCGAACAGCTAACGCCCGTGCTACTCAAATTCTCAACGCCCGCCAACCAGGCTTGAAAACCCGCATCTTGCGGTTCACAGAGCTGCGTGTTATCAAAGTAAAACGCCTTCAGGATGGCAAGATTTGTGAAGCTTAAGGGAATGCTTCCGGTCAGTTCATTGTGTTGCACATAGAGCCATCGCAGATTGCCGAGATCACCCAATTCGGCAGGCAAGGCGCCGCTCAGTTGGTTGTTGGGAAGATGGAGAAATTGCAGATTACTGAGTTTTCCAAGTTCAGCGGGTATGCTTCCGCTCAGGTCGTTGTCAGACAGGTTGAGCAAAACCAGACTATTGAGTTCGCCCAATTCGGCGGGGATGCTGCCGGTTAAGTCGTTTCCGAACAAAAAAAGGTCTTGCAGGTTGCTGAGTTTGCCTAGTTCGGTGGGGATGCTGCCGATCAGTTGGTTGTCAGATAGATGGAGGTATCGCAGATTGTTAAGTTTGCTCAATTCGGGAGGGATGCTACCGCTCAATTCATTATCGGTTAGGAAAAGGTTTCTCAGGTTGCTGAGTTTTCCCAATTCGGCTGGGATGTTGCCATTGAGTTGGTTGGAAAACATAGAGAGACCTATCAGATTGTTGAGTTTTCCCAATTCGATGGGGATGCCGCCGCTCAATTGGTTGGCGGACAAATCAATAGAATATAGACGGCTGAGTTTGCCAAGTTCGGGCGGAATGCTGCCGCTCAGTTCGTTGTACGATAGATAGAGGAACTCCAGATTGCTGAGGTCGCCCAATTCAGGGGGGATGCCGCCACTAAGTTCATTGTGCCAAAAATTGAGGCCTGCCAGATTGCTGAGTTTGCCTAATTCGGTGGGTATGCTGCCACTTAATTGGTTATCGGACAGATCAAGCTGTTCCAGATTGCTGAGATCACCCAATTCAAACGGAATGCCACCGCTCAGTTTGTTGCCGGATAGATAGAGATATTCCAAACTGCTAAGCCTGCCCAATTCGGGGGGGATGCTGCCGTTCAGATTGTTGGTGGCCAAACTGAGTACGGTGACACGCGCATCGTCACATGCCACGCCTGCCCAACTACAGGGTGTATCTGTTGCCAGCCAGCCGGTATTGTTGGTCCATTTTTTGCCATTCGTTCTATTGTACAGGGACACCAATGCTACGCATTCTGCATGGGAAATCTCAGACTGTGTGGCGCAGAAAGGCACATAGTCGCTCAGCATGAGGGGATGGAAAATTGGATACGATGGCTCTACTGTTACAGACTGGTTGTTTGCCAAAGCGCCTGGCCCGCCCAGCAACAGCGCCAAAAGGATGGCAATCGTCAGTACAACAAACATCTTTGTTTGATGAGCAGGAAAATGGTTCATGGTGGTTTCCTTCTGCGAATGCAGGTAAATTCCTTCTATTCAATTTTTATCCCAAGTGATGCGAATTGGCAGTGCATTGCCAGTATTCAGTAAAGCACTAATTCGGCATGCTGACTATGATGTGAATCACAATTTTCCATTTTCCCAGCTTAGAAAAAATCAGCGTTTCCTTTTATCCGTGTCTTTCTTACCACCTACACATCGGTGTTTTCCTCATTCACCGGTCAGGCATTCCCATCCACCCATGCCCCGCTCGCCGCACAAATTCCTTCTCCAACTCAAACGTCAGCAAGTCCTCCGCCTGGGTCAGATCATCCGCCCACAAGCGGTTCGAACAACGCTTCCTCGGCATCGGGGCGGCTGGGCTTGGGCTTGCCCCGCACGGGGTCCGTGAGCTGCATCAAAAAATAACGCTCCTTGCGCCGGACAAGCTGTCCTCTGAACTCGAATTCCACCTTGCCTTTGCCCAAATCCGCCACGATTTCTAAACCCCAGTAGCCGCTTTCCTCGCCCACTTCACGCAATGCCGCTTGCTCTGCCGTTTCGCCTTTCTCGATATGACCCTTGGGTAGCCGGACTTCATGGCCGGGCGTATCCTCGCGAGGCACATGACGTTCGAGCAGCAACACTTGCCCGGCGTCGTTGAGGACGATGCCGCCGGCGGATTTGTATTTTTTCAGCTTTGATTTACCTGATTTGCTCATGACGTGTTGTATCGACTTTTTGATGCGCATATTATACTGAATTCTCATCAGTATTGTCACAGGTTGTCTGGAAATTGCCAAAAATTCCGCGAGGAAATTGGATGCGTGGCATGAACAAATTATCCTCTGACGAAATCAATTCGGATCGGTTGACCTTCCAGCCGCTTACGCTCGACCATTGGGCGGATTTCGAGCAATTGTTTCGGCCCGCGCGGCGCTTACGGCGGCTGCTGGTGTATGTGGTGGCGCAGCAAACGCTCGGAGCTTGAACAAAGGCAGGACGCAGGCAATCGCCAGGCCATGTGTGATATCGTCCAGTCGGGCGAGATACCCGGCATCCTCGCTTATCTGG
The DNA here is from genome assembly GCA_963700615.1 of uncultured Chloroflexia bacterium. Lineage (GTDB taxonomy): Bacteria > Chloroflexota > Anaerolineae > J102 > J102 > DUEF01. The sequence goes on from CAVOYG010000016.1 coordinate 262,478, forward strand.
AGGATGAGTCGGTGGGGTGGTGCTCGGTGGCCCCACGCGGGCAATTTGGCTCACTAAACCGTTCGCGCGTGCTCAAACCCGTCGACGAGAGGCCGGTCTGATCGCTGGTGTGCCGCAAGGATGGTTTGACCGCCAGGACAAGTGAGTTGCTGAGGGTGTCCTTTCCTCGACATCCAGCCGCTCTTTGAACTTCGGCACTCAATTCTTGTCCCTGTTTGGGCCTTTGTTCCCTTCAGTCCACACAAAGTGCTCCTCAAAGACCCGCTTCAGCATCTGATAGGCCGGCGCTTCGCCATAGCTCTCAGCCAAATCCATCAGCAACTGCGCCATCACCTCATAGCTTATCTGTTCTCCCTTTTTCAGGGGAGTCATTTAACGTTGTTAAAATAGTCACGGTTGAAGATTGATTTGCCCCCTCCCGAACTCTGGTCGCCGCTTCCCCGTTCACCTCATGTTTGGCTGAGTGTTATTCCTCCACCCAGCCCATGCTGCGCTGCACGGCCTTGAGCCAACCGGCGTACAACTGCTCACGGGTGGATTCCTCCATTTGTGGGGTCCAGGTATGGTCGATCTGCCAGTTACGCCGCAGTTCATCCAGATTGTCCCAGTAGCCTACGGCTAAACCGGCGGCATAAGCTGCGCCAAGGGCTGTCGTTTCCGCCACCTGCGGGCGGATAACCGGCACATCGAGAATGTCGGCCTGGAACTGCATGAGCAGGTTGTTGTGCACCATGCCGCCGTCGACTTTCAACGCCATCAATTCCACGCCGGAATCCTTTTCCATCGCCTCCAGCACTTCACGGGTCTGGTAGGCGGTGGCTTCCAGGGCGGCGCGGGCGATGTGGTTTTTGTTGATGAAACGCGTCAGGCCGGCGATGATGCCGCGGGCGTCGGACTGCCAGTAGGGTGCAAAAAGGCCGGAGAAGGCTGGCACAAAATAGATGCCGCCACTGTCCGGGACCTGTCGAGCCATGTCCTCGATCTCTGGCGCGGCATCGAACAGGCCGAGGTTGTCACGCAGCCATTGCACCAGCGCGCCGGTGATGGGGATCGACCCTTCCAGCGCGTACACTGCCGGTTTAGAGCCGAACTGGTAGGCCAGGGTGGTGAGCAGGCCGCTTTCGCTGGGAACGATCTCCGTGCCCGTGTTCATGATCATGAAGCAGCCGGTGCCGTAGGTGTTCTTGGCCTCGCCCGGCGAAAAACAGGTCTGGCCCACGGTCGCTGCCTGCTGGTCGCCCAGATCGCCGCAAATGGGAACACCGCCCAGGGTGTAGCCGTAAGGGTCGGGATCAGAACATGGTCGGATTTCAGGCAGCATCTGGCGGGGAATACCGAGGGCGGCCAGGATTTCATCGTCCCAGTCCAGCGTACGCAGGTCCATCAGCATGGTTCTGCTGGCATTGGTCACATCGGTCACGTGTGCGCCGCCATCTGGCCCGCCAGTCAGATTCCAGATAACCCAGGCGTCGATGTTGCCGAATAGCGCCTCGCCACGTTCCGCTGCGGCGCGCACGCCCGGCACATTGTCGAGAATCCATTTGATCTTGGGACCGGAGAAGTAGACGGAAAGTGGCAACCCGGTCGTGGGTCGAAAGCGATCCTGTCCGCCCTCCCGCGCCAATTCGTTGCAGATTCTGTCGGTGCGGGTGTCCTGCCAGACGATGGCGTTGTAATAGGGCTCGCCCGTTTTGGGATTCCATACCAGCGTCGTTTCCCGCTGGTTGGTGATGCCAATGGCCGCCAGATCACTGGGTTTGAGCCCGGCCTTGTTCATCGCTCCGGCCATCACCTCCTGCGTCCGTGCCCAGATCTCGGAGCGCGTCATGCTCCACCCACCCCGGCTGCGGGTAGATCTGCTCATGTTCCGTTTGATGATTACCCACCACGCCGCCACTGTGGTCGAAAATCATGAAGCGAGTGCTGGTGGTGCCCTGGTCGATAGCGCCGATGAATTTGGACATTGGTTTTACGCCCCCAAATTGGTGAACTTAGACGCATATTGATGAATTTCCACGATATACTTCCTTCAAAAATATAGACACAAATTTGTGAGATTATAGGCAATTGGCATTTTACAACTATACCAAATATTTTGTATAATCAGAGAGCTTCGCATAACTACTACAGGGCGCTAGGATGTGAGAGCGAGAATGCACAAGGTCACGATGATCAAGATGGTAACTACACCGCGCAAAGCGCCACATCATCGGAACACCCCGCCGCCAGACTGAATATTTCAATGTTAGCTATTCAAACCCAAACCTTAAAGGAGAGCAGAGATGACTGAAGATAGCAAGTGCCCGGTAACGGGCGGCACTCACAAACACACGCGCCGGCAGAGGCACGTCAAATCAGGACTGGTGGCCGAATCAGTTGAATCTCAAAATTCTTCATCAGAACTCTCACATGAGCAATCCGATGGGCGAGGCGTTCAACTACGCTGAGGAATTCAAGAAACTCGATCTGGAGGCCCTGAAGAATGACCTCTATGCGCTGATGACCGACTCGCAGGAGTGGTGGCCGGCCGACTACGGTCACTACGGCGGGCTTTTCATCCGCATGGCGTGGCACAGCGCCGGCACCTACCGCACCGGCGATGGCCGCGGGGCGCGGGGTCCGGCAATCAACGCTTTCCGCCCCTCAACAGTTGGCCCGACAACGTCAACCTCGACAAGGCGCGCCGCCTGCTCTGGCCGATCAAGCAGAAATACGGCAACAAGATCTCCTGGGCCGACCTGATGATCCTCGCCGGCAACTGCGCGCTGGAGTCGATGGGATTCAAGACATTCGGTTTCGGCGGCGGTCGGGAAGACATCTGGGAGCCGGAAGAAGACATCTACTGGGGCGCCGAAGATGAATGGCTGGCTACGAGCGACAAGCCCAAGAGCCGTTACACAGGCGACCGCGATCTCGAAAACCCCCTCGCCGCCGTGCAGATGGGCCTGATCTACGTGAACCCGGAAGGCCCGGACGGCCAGCCGAGTGCGGTCGCTTCCGGCCGCGACATCCGCGAGACCTTCGCGCGCATGGCCATGAACGACGAGGAGACCGTCGCGCTCACCGCCGGAGGACACACTTTCGGCAAAACTCATGGCGCTGGCGATGCCGCCTTTGTCGGTCCTGAACCTGAAGCCGCCAGCATCGAAGAGCAGGGTCTCGGCTGGAAGAGCAGTTTCGGCAGCGGCAAGGGAGATGACACGATCTCCAGCGGCATCGAAGGCGCCTGGACGCCGAACCCGATCCAGTGGGACATGGGCTATTTCGACATGTTGTTCGGTTACGATTGGGATATTGTGAAGAGCCCTGCCGGCGCCTGGCAGTGGGTTCCGGTCAATCCGGCTGACAAGGATCTCGCTCCAGCCGCGCACGATCCATCGAAGCGGGTAACGACCATCATGACCACGGCAGACATGGCGATGCGGATGGATCCAATCTATGGTCCGATCTCGAGGCGGTTCCACGAGAACCCGGAGGAGTTCGCCGATGCCTTTGCCCGGGCGTGGTTCAAGCTGACACATCGCGACATGGGCCCTCGCTCGCGCTATCTCGGCCCAGAGGTCCCGGCAGAGGAACTGATCTGGCAAGACCCGGTGCCTGCAGTCGATCACGAACTGATCGACGCTCAAGATATCGCAGACCTCAAGGGCAAGATCCTTGCTTCGGGCCTGTCGATCTCGCAACTGGTCTCGACTGCCTGGGCGTCGGCGTCCACGTTCCGCGGCTCCGACAAGCGCGGCGGGGCAAACGGGGCGCGCATCCGTCTTGCGCCGCAAAAGGATTGGGAAGTCAACCAGCCGGCCCAGCTGGCGACTGTGTTGCAGACCCTTGAGGGAATCCAAAAGGCGTTCAACAGCGCGCAGTCCGGTGGGAAGCGGGTTTCGCTCGCCGACTTGATCGTCCTGGGTGGATGCGCAGGTGTCGAGCAAGCGGCAAAGAATGCCGGTCACGATGTGAGCTGTTCCCTTCACGCCGGGACGTACGGATGCGTCGCAGGAGCAAACCGATGTGGAAAGTTTCGCCGTACTCGAACCGGCTGCAGACGGGTTCCGCAACTACCTCAAAACCAAATACACCGTATCGGCAGAGGAACTGCTGGTTGATCGGGCGCAATTGCTGACGCTGACCGCGCCAGAGATGACGGTTCTCGTCGGCGGCATGCGCGTCTTGAATGCCAACTTCGAACAGTCCCAGCACGGCGTCTTCACCAAGCGGCCAGAAACGCTCACCAATGACTTCTTCGTGAATCTGCTCGACATGAGCACGACGTGGCAGGCTACCTCGGAAGATGAAGACGTGTTCGAGGGTCGTGATCGGGCAACGGGCGAACCCAAGTGGACCGGCACCCGTGTTGATCTCATCTTCGGGTCGAACTCCCAGCTTCGGGCGCTCGCGGAAGTCTATGCTCAGGACGACTCGCAGCAGAAGTTCGTGCACGACTTTGTAGCGGTGTGGAACAAGGTAATGGACCTTGACCGTTTCGACCTCGCCTGATTGTTGCATCAAGGTCGTCAAGAGAAAACGTAAGTTTTAAGCAAAGAAACAAAAAGTCACCCAGGCCGGGTGACTTTTTGTTTTGGCAAAAGAGCTGTTGTTAGCGCTTCGATCCCTTACTGCCGAAATACACCAACCCTCGTTCTTTCAGACTCACCCATCGTTGTCGCCCCAGCACCAGATGATCTAAAACGCTGATGTTGAGCAACTCACCCGCGTCGACAACCTGCCGCGTCAGCGTGATGTCCTCCGGCGAAGGGGTCGGGATCGCCGCTGGGGTGGTTGTGCGCGACAATAATGGCAGCGGCATTGCGGCGGATCGCTTCCCTGAACAATTCTCCGATACGCACGTGAGCGCTGTTCAGATTGCCTTTGTAGATGGTCGGTGAAGCGATGACATAATTGCGCGTGTCGATGAGCACCACCTTGACATGCTCCTGTTCGGCATAGGCCAGCTCGGCCATGAGCAACTTGGCGACATCCTCTGGTGAATGCACTTGCGGGCGAGCTTCCGGATTGGCCAGCATGATGCGCCGCCCTATTTCCACAGCCGCCTTGATCTGAGCAGCTTTGGCTTCGCCAACACCATGATGACTGCACAAATCTTCGATACTGGCTGCCCGCATCCCCGGCAATGCCCTGATAATCCCGCACCAACTGTGTGGCCATATCGATAACATTGATGCCCTGCGCCCCGCTGCGCAAGACAATAGCGATCAACTCGGCATCGCTCAATGATTCAGCGCCCAGGCGAGCCAATCGTTCACGAGGGCGTGTATCCTCAGGGAGATCGTGAACGGTGTAGTAACGATGTTGGGTATGGGTCTCTGCCATCAGTTGTCGTCCTTTGAGTCAGGTGTTCAGCCAGATGAGTTTCATCAGGAACACAAAAAGAAGCGTACAGTCTTGGCGAGACCTCACGGTCTAACGGTTTGGACACAGATATTTCCGCGTGCTTCAAACCGTCAAACACATAGATTGACAGCAGTATACAACAGAGTTTGCTCCTGACTCCAACCGAAGGTATGATCCCGAAATGACATCTGAACCTGAACACCATTCTTCAGCCTGGTGGGACGAACGCTACCGCAATGGCAACACCGGCTGGGATCACGGCACAGTCGCCCCGGAAGTGCAGGCTTACGCCGCTGAGCACCCAGGCGCAAACGGTGGGGCTATCGACATCGGTTGTGGCACAGGCACACACGGTCGGGAGTTGGCCCGCAACGGTTACCAGGTGGTGGGGCTCGATCTGTCGCACGTGGCCTTGCAGAAGGCCTTGACAGCAGCGCTGGTCGAAAATTTGCGCTGGTCGGGCGTGCAAGCCAGCGCCACCGACCTGGCCATGCTAAACCGACCTTTCAACGTAGCCCTGGATGTCGGCTGTTTTCATAATCTCAGCCTTGAGCAACAGCAGGCTTACGCGGCGGGTCTGGCGCGAAGGCTCGCCCCAGGCGGCCATTATCTGCTCTACGCAGCCCAACCACGGCCACCTGAGGAACAACGGGGCCCGCTGGGTCTTGACCCCGAACAGACGATGGCCGTGCTCAAACCGCATCTCAAACTGGTGTGGCGACAAACGGGCTGGCATGGCGAACGCGGGTCGGATTGGTGGCTGTGGGAAAAATCGGCAAAATAAAAACGTCGCCGCTGGTGTGAGCAGCGACGACGTTTGTGCGTGAGCGGGTCCGGGTCGTGCGGTGTTTAGAATCCGAGTAAACCAACCAACCAGTTGATAATCCAGGTGACAACGCCGATGGCGATAGCGGCGACGAGCGCGCCGGTGAAACCATTGACTGTCAATCCTGTAAGCCACTTGGCGCCGAGCATAAGGACCAGTGCGGCAATGATGAGATTAATGATGGCGCCTAACCAACCTCCTCCAATGGTAATGCCAAGAACGCCGAGAAGCCAGTAGATGACAAAACCAATAACGGCGATCACGATAGCAGCAATAATCGCGCCCATGTAGCCGTCAACAGAAAGTCCAAGACCAAGCTTACTCACAATCCAGATAACCAAGGCGGATATCACGATCGCGAGAATAAGGCCAATAATAGGTCCCATAAGATTTCTCCTTGAAAACTTGAATGGATGAATATGAAATTTGGACCGACGCTCACAGTACAAATGTATTGTAGCAGGTAATCGTGATTTCGTCTACACCCAGTTTTACCATCGACCGTAGGTCGCCGGCCTGCGATCGCCCAGCGCCGGATCATGGAAGTTCAGTAAATAAACAGGTAGCCACGACCTCCTATTGCCCGTTTAATTTATGAATGTTCATAATCCGGCTGGACAGGCGTCGTACGACTGCGCGGCAGTCGTACGACGCCCGAAAGCGACGACCGCTATTGACGGTCGTGCAGCTCCGGGCGGGGTTGCCAACACGAATCGTTCAATGGCATCCTGCCCCAAATTTGAAATGAACCCTTTTACCAATTTCGTCCGGGGTGATCGACCGGAAGCAGGCATTGTCCAGCCGCCCAGATGGATAGCGCTTGCAGGTAATGCATTGGACGCAATGCGCTGTCGAGAAGGCCCAGCTGCGCCAATGCTTGCCGCACATCTTCGATCTCAGCGTGTTCACATGCGATGGAGGAGATGCGCTCAGGTCGGATGAGGTCGGTGAATTCGACGATGACGGGGTCACCGAGACTGATCGGCAGCGAGAAGAACCGACGATATTTTTCGACAACGAGGATTCGTACCGGAGGAAGGGCTTGTTTCAGCAACCCCACCAGTTCGTTGGACTCCACCGGGTCTTGCGGTTTCTCAGGCAGTGTGACAGCCAGCGCCCGTTCCATCTCCCCAACAACATCGGCGTCGAGCGGGAAGGGATAGATATCGTTTTCATCTTCCAGCCAGTGCTGCAAATCGCCATCCACTTCGAGCAAGCGCTTGAATTTGAGATCGCCATGACGCAGTTTGACATTGCCTGAACCGTGAGGTGTCCAGAGATAGGTGTCGATAGTGGGCGCTTCGGAAGCAAAACGTAGATCGAGCGCTTCGATCCTGGCCCGCAGCTCGTCGCTGACCCGCCCAAATCCCCGCCATTCCCAATGCTGTCCGAATGCCATGAATCACTCCTGGTTCATAGTAGGCGTTTTAACGCCGTCACATCACGGCGCTGAAGGTCAGGTAAAGCCTGTGCCTACTACAAACCGGAATTTTCCGGCAGGTAAAGAGCGGAACTCATGTCGCCAACGAATTGCGGCAAGTCCGTGTGTCCCAGCATCTGCCGCACCGCTGCCACTTCGCCAGTGTGGAACCAGTAGTGATAGATATTCCGCAACAGCATGGTGCCGATCGATTCTCTCAGCGGCTTACCTTGCCATTCCAAATGCGTCTGCGCCATCTCGATGTTGATCGTGTTCAGATAATCATCGGCAACAGCCGTGACCTTGCGCCATGTATCCCACATCTCATCCAAAGGCGGCGTGCTGGCCGGTTTGCCGAACCCGACCAACTCGTTCAACTCCGGCGCCAACCTGATGCCCTGTGCCGCCGCCACCCAGTAAAAATGTTCCTGATTGGCAACGTGGCCGATCATCCAACTGATGCAGTTCATGGGCAGGAAACGCTGGCGCGCTTGTTCATCTGTGATCCCTTCCAAACCACGCACGAATTCGCTGCGGGCGAAGCGGAGTTGTGCTACAAGTGGGTGAGTCATCGGTCTCTCCTGTGGAATATGAGTACCAAAGATCAAAGATTAAGGATTAAGTCGATCAGCCAGATTGGTCCTTAATCTTCAATCTTTGATCTTTGGAAGTTCTAGTGCCGCTTGCCATTTAAACCTCGCGCGCCATGCCACACGCCGCGCAATCTTGCCCTTGCCGCTTTGCCGCGCCACGCGCGAAGCGCGTCCCACACGATAGTGGCATGAGCGGGCAGAGCATCAAGCCATTGCTCGGGGCTCAGGTAACGGCGGTGGAGCAGGATGGTGTTGCGTCCGACGTAGTAGCTGGCGATTTCGCCGCCACCGGTAGCGCTGAGATGATGATAGACTCTGGCTTCCGGGACGAAAACGCTTTCCCAACCGGCCTGCTGCAAGCGCCAGGCCAGGTCCACATCTTCCAAATACATGAAAAGGCGTTCGTCGAAGCCCCCGACCTGCTCCCAGGCTTGTCGGCGGTAGGCTGCCGCCCCGCCACACGCCCCGAAAATCTCAGTCCGATCATCGTACTGACCTCGATCTACTTCCCACACCCCCCGATTCTGCGGCATGAAGTCGTCCCCCAGCATATCGCCAGCGGAATGGATCGTATCGCGCTGATCGAAGAGCAGCATCTTGCTGGCGGCGGAACCGGCTTTGGGGTTATCCTCCAACGCTCGGCACAGCGCTTCGAGCCAGCCCGGCTCCACTTCGGTGTCGTTGTTCAGCATCACCAGGATATCGGCATCGGTCGCTGCCGCGCCGAGCTTGCTGGCGACAACAAAACCGTAGTTTTTGTCCAGCTCCAACACACGCACTTCGGGATACTCATCCCGCAGCATGTCCAGCGAGCCATCTGTGGAGCCATTGTCCGCGACAATGACCTCAAATTGGGGATGGGTTTGAGCGCGCAGGCTGTCAAGGCACACACGCAGATGCTGTGCGCCGTTCCAGTTGGCAATGATGACCGCGGCGGATGGCATAGGATAAATGGATGGTTGGATTCAGACAGAAAGGTGGAGTGTATATCAGGCTAACGTCAAATACAACGTGCGGATGCTCAAGATAATGATAAGAACACCAACCATAAACATCAAAACACGAGGAGGAAGGATTCGGCATACATAGGCAGCAAGGGGGGCGGCAAGGGCTCCGCCTATCGCAAGGCCAATAATGACTTTCCAAAAAGAAAGCCCGATGGTGAGGATGAATATGATGGTTGCGGCAAGGGCGACAAAAAACTCGGCCAGGTTGACAGAGCCAATGCTGAAACGTGGACTCTTGCCGCGCGCCATCAGTGTCGAGACCACAATTGGTCCCCACCCGCCACCACCGATAGCATCGAGAAATCCCCCCACCAATCCCAGCGGCTCTAAGCGTGTATGATGCTCGATCAGTGGTTCGCGCTGAAGCGGCTTTGGAAAGTACGAATATACCCATGATAAGCAAATATACGGCGACAATTGGTTTGATGATGCTGGCGGGCAGGCTCGTGAGAACGTAGGCTCCCAGAACAGCCCCGACAACGCCGGGAATGACCAGCCGCCGGAATACTTGCTTGTCCACGTTACCGAGGCGTAGGTGCGATAATCCCGAGACGCCGGTCGTAAACACTTCGGCGGCGTGGACGCTGGCGCTTGCCGTTGCTGGCGGCAGACCAAAACTAAGCAGGAAGGTGCTGGCACTGACGCCATACGCCATTCCCAGAGCACCATCGATGAGTTGCGCCAAAAAACCCACTAAGACATATATGAGGATGTCATCCATCGTTGGGGCTGAAGCGCCTCTGGTGTTGAGGAGAGAAGGTTAATGTCCTTCGAAAACTGTTGCTCCAACAGCTATTTACAACCTTTCCGATTTCGCCCACGCTGCTACGGCCTCCTGCCAGGGACGCAACTGAATCCCCAGGGCGGCAGCGGAGCGATTGGCGAGGAGGGCGCGCAACGGCGGCTGGCTGGGTCGGGGCCAATCGGTGTGGGGTATGGGCGTGACAGGGATGTGCCCGCGTCCGCTCTGGCGCAGTGCTTCCAACGCGAATTCGTAGCGACTGGCAAGACCCACCATTGGTGATGTGGTAGATGCCGGGAGGAGCGTGCTGTTCGAGCAGTACAAAAAGCGCTCGGGCCAGGTCCGGGGCATAGGTGGGGTTGCCGAATTCGTCATCGACCACTTTCAGTGCCCCGTGTTTGTCGGCTGCTTCGCAGATTTTGCCGGGGAAGTTGTTGCCGCCGGGCGCAAACAGCCAGGCGATGCGCACGATCAAGACGTTGTCGTGATAGAAGCGCACGGCATTTTCGCCTGCCAGTTTGGAGCGGGCGTACGTGCTGGTGGCGTTGGCCTGATCCCACTCATCGTAGGGTTGCCCCACCCGTGTGCCATCAAAGACCTCGTTGGTCGAAATCTGGATCATGGGGATGCCGAGCAGATGACAGGCCCGGGCGATGTTGCCTGCGCCGTGGGCGTTGACGCGGTAAGCCAGATATGGGTTGGCTTCGGCGGCGTCGACATTGGTGAAGGCGGCGGGATTGATCACGGCATCCGGGGCCAACGCTGCGATGGACGGGATCACATCAGCGGCGTCGGTGATATCGTGTTCGGGTAGGTCGATGCCGATCAGTTCATGGGTGTTGGGCACAGCCATCAGGGTCTGACCCAATTGGCCTTTATGGCCGACTATAAGTATGCGCGCCATCATTTTCTCCTCTCAACCAACACTATCGTATCTCATGGTGAGACGATTATGTCAGCCAGTTCCGGAGAGATTCTCCGAAAATCCCGCAAATTGAGCGTTACGATTCTATCGACTTCGGCAACCTTTGCAGCCTGGACGATAAGCGCATCATAGATTGCCCCTCCCACAATGCCCAGAGATGATAAACTTTCAACGACTGCGAAATAATCTGTGGTCTCCAAATAAACAGCCGTAAAGCTGCGCAAATTACCAACGATCAGATCACGAGCAGTGTCTGGCGCAATGCGAGGTTGAACCGGCAGTACAGTCAGAACGGCATAGAGTTCCGCAATGGAGTGTGTAGCGACGAAACCTTCGTCTGTACTGTCAACAATGCGCTTGAGCCAAGGGAAGGCGCGTTGATGTTCGGGATGGGATTCCACCATCGCCGCTACAAGGACTGAAGTATCCAGAAGTATTTTCATGAGAAACCCAATCAATAGAGGCTGGCAATACGTTGTTGACGGACACTATGCAGAACCGCAGCGATATCTCCGTCCACTTCACCTTGAGCAACTAAGACACCCTCTTTTTCTTTCAACACACTGCCACGTTCTCTTACGACCAGGTGGGCCCCTTCTTCATCTGTTTTTTCCACAACCAATGTCACACCGTCGACAAGATGTAAGCGCTCGCTAACTGCCTCGGGAATTACAAGACGCCCCCGACTATCGATTGTTACTTCAATTGTCCGATTCATGTCTTTATGCTCCAGTGGTTAGATTCAAGCTAAATTTTACGTGTACATTCAGAATATCGCAAGCAAAGAACCGTAGCAATGTTGGGCAGCCTAGCTTTCTCCAGACACCAACGGCACAAAGCGCACCGGCGCCACCCGGTGTTTCGTGATCTCGCCTTTTTGTTTTGTTGCCTGCCACAGGACCTGATCCCAGCCGCTGGGCCCAACCGGGATGACCATGTTCCCGCCCTCGGCCAGTTGCTCCAGCAAGGGGGGCGGCCAGGCTGGCGCGGCAGCCGTGACGATGATCCCGTCAAAAGGAGCCTCCTCTGGCCAGCCTTCCCAGCCATCGCCCACGCGCAGATGCACGTTGTCGTAACCCAACTCGGCCAGCGTCTGCGCTGTCCGCTCCGACAATTCGGGGATAACTTCGACGGAGAACACTTCCTTTGCCAGTTCGGCCAGGATGGCGGTTTGGTAGCCGCAGCCGCTGCCAATTTCCAGCACTTTCGATTCTGACGTCAACGCCAGCAATTGGGTCATCAGGGCGACGATATAGGGTTGGGAGATGGTCTGGCCGTGGCCGATGGGCAGAGGGCGGTCTTCGTAAGCGTATTGCTGGTGCTCGACTGGCACAAACCGATGGCGGGGCACGCGCTCAATGGCCGAGAGAACATCCCGGTTCTTGATATCAGACCAACGAGGGGGCCAGGACATGGGAATGGTTAATAGTGAATTGTCAATTGGTAATTGTTAATGACGGCTGTAAACCGATCCACACACGTTTAGCGACTTCGGTTTCGCCGGTGGCGGACAGGTGGATGCCGTCATCGGCCCAGTGTTGGGCGTCAGGGAAGGGTTGACTGACATCGATGAGCGGGACTAGCATCGTACGGGCGACCTGTCCGACCAGGGTATTGTACTCCGGCCACTGGGCGAATTCCTCGCGGCGGGTCGGGTCGAGATGTTGGCCGATCGGGGTCAGAGAGACCAGGACGGGCTGTGCCTCGAAGCGCTTGCAGGTTTTCGCCAGCCAGCCAAGCAGGGATGTGAAGGTGTCGGGTGGCACACGCGGACCCTGTGCTTCCCGTTCCAGAGCGTAATCGACTTCGGGCAAGGGGCTCAGGTGATTGAGGATGCCACGGTACAGGTAAAATCGCCCGAAACCGAAGGTTTCGTTACGGCGAAACGAGGCGATGCGGCGCTGATCAATGGCCCGATACACCTGGCGGCAATCGTTGAGGCCCAGGGCGATGAGAACCAGGTCGGGATGGTAAGCTTGCACATGCTGATCGAAGCGCGGATAGGCGTCGGCGCTGGTGTTGCCCGCCACACCGGCGTTGATCACTTGCCAGCGGCGGTCGGGATTGGTCTGTTGCAGACGCTTTTCCAACAGAACGGGCCAGGCTTGTTCTGCTGACAGATCGGGAGCATATGCAATCGAATCGCCAAGAACGACGATGCGAAACGCCTGTGGATCGGAAGCAGGCAATGGCCGGGTTTCCCACTGACTGGGGCACGCCGCTGCACGCCGTCGTAAAATCAGCTCGAGCGCCGACAGGACGAAGAAGAGACCGATAATGAGATAGAAGAGTTTTGAAATCCTGGCCAACGGCGGGTCTCTCCGAAGAAAATGTGGTGGAAATTCTGTTCCATTGTAGCTGAGTGAAAGAACTTGGACAAAAACATCCCCGGAGTTTCCGGTTTTGGACATACGCCATGCTATAATATTTTTTTGGTCAGGTGTGATCTGCGAACTATTTCAGGAAGACTGTTCGAGTAAACTGGCCATGCATTGAACTGAACTTAAATACCCGCACATCGCTGCGGGCATTCTATCTACGGGAGCGATATTCCATGAGCCTGCAAGACAAATTTAACGCAAAAACCACCTTCGACACCGGCAGCGGCGAAGCCGTGATGTACCGACTGGACGCCCTCCAGGAACAGGGCATCGCCGACATTTCCCGCCTGCCTTATTCGATCAAAGTGCTGCTGGAAGCGGCGTCTGCGGCAGTGCGATGGCTTCGAGGTCACCGAAGCAAGACGTGATCGACCTGGCCAACTGGCAACCACAACAAGCCGAACGCAAGGAGATGCCCTTCAAACCAGCCCGCGTGGTCATGCAGGACTTCACCGGCGTGCCCGCGGTGGTGGATCTGGCGGCGCTGCGCGACCAGATGGCGCGCATGGGCGGCGACCCGGCCAAGGTCAATCCGCAGATTCCGGTCGATCTCGTCATCGACCACTCCGTGCAGATCGACCAGTTCGGCTCGAAATTCGCCCTGTTCTACAATGCCGAGCGCGAATTCGAACGCAACGCGAGCGCTACGAATTCCTGAAATGGGGCAGCAAATCCTTCGATAACTTCCGCGTGGTCCCACCCGCCACCGGCATCGTTCACCAGGTGAATCTCGAATATCTGGGTCAAGGTGGTGCAGACCAAGCAGCTCAACGGCGACCTTGTCGCCTATCCCGACAGCCTCGTCGGCACCGACAGCCACACCACCATGATCAACGGCCTTGGCATCGTCGGTTGGGGCGTGGGCGGCATCGAAGCCGAAGCGGTGATGCTGGGCCAGCCCATCTACATGCTCACCCCCGACGTCGTCGGCTTCAAGCTCACCGGCCAACTGCCCGAAGGCGCCACCGCCACCGATCTGGTGCTCACCTGCACGCAGATGCTGCGCCAGAAGGGCGTTGTCGGCAAATTCGTCGAATACTACGGCCCCGGTCTCAGCCATCTCAGCCTGGCCGACCGCGCCACCATCGCCAACATGGGGCCGGATTACGGCGCCACCATGGGCTTCTTCCCGGTGGACGAGGAAACGCTGCGCTACATGATCGGTACCGGGCCGCAGCGAGGAACTGGTGGAGATGGTCGCCCGCTACACCAAGGCGCAGGGTCTCTTCCGCACCGACGACAGCCCCGACCCCATCTACACCGACACGCTGGAACTGGATATGAGCACGGTCGAGCCATCGCTGGCCGGGCCAAAACGCCCCAACGACCGCATCCGCCTGGCCGACATGAAAGCCAGTTTCGAGAAAATGCTCACAGCGCCAAACGGGCCACATGGTCTGGGTCTGGATCCGGCCAAAGTCGATAACTCGGCCACCCTCGAGCATGACGGCAGCCGCTTCGATCTCAAACATGGCGATGTCGTCATCGCTGCCATCACCTCCTGCACCAACACCAGCAATCCCAGCGTGATGATCGGGGCCGGATTGGTGGCCAAGAAAGCGGTCGAGCGAGGCCTGAGCGTCAAACCCTGGGTGAAAACCAGTCTGGCTCCCGGCTCGAAAGTCGTGCAGCGCTATCTCGAAGCATCCAATCTGCTGCCCTACCTGGAAGCGCTCAAATTCCACATCGTCGGCTTTGGCTGCACCACCTGCATCGGCAACTCCGGCCCCCTGCCCGAGCCCATCCGCGCGGCCATCGAGGAAAATGATCTGGCCGTGGCCGCTGTGCTTTCCGGCAACCGCAATTTCGAAGGTCGCGTCAGCCCCAGCACCCGCGCCAATTTCCTGGCTTCCCCGCCGCTGGTCGTGGCCTATGCCCTGGCCGGGACGGTGGATATCGACCTTGTCACTGAGCCCATCGGCCATGATCCCAACGGCCAACCGGTCTTTTTGAGCGACATCTGGCCGAGCCAGGCGGAAATCCAGAGCGAACTCCGGCGGTCGTTGCGCCCCGCCATGTTCGAGGAGGAATACGGCAATGTCTTCGACGGCAACGAGACCTGGAACGAAGTGGCCGTGCCTGAAGGCGATCTCTTTACCTGGGACCCGGCCAGCACCTACGTGCAGGAAGCGCCCTTCTTCCTCGGTCTGACGCCTGAAGTCCCCGCCATCCAGCCGATTGCAAATGCCCGTGTGCTGGCCGTCCTGGGCGACTCGGTCACCACCGATCACATCTCCCCCGCCGGCGGCATCTCTCCCGACCAGCCCCGCCGCCGAATACCTGCTGCAGTCACGGCATCGAACGCAGCGAGTGGAACAGCTACGGCGCTCGCCGCGGCAACCACGAGGTGCTGATGCGCGGCACTTTCGCCAACATCCGCATCCGCAACCGCCTCGTGCCCGGCGTGGAGGGCGGCTACACCCTCTATCAGCCCACCGGCGAACAGATGAGCATGTACGACGCCGCCATGCGCTATCAGGCAGATGGCACGCCGCTGGTGGTGATGGCCGGCACGGAATACGGCACCGGCTCCAGCCGCGACTGGGCGGCCAAAGGCCCGTACTTGCTGGGCGTCAAGGCCGTCATCGCCGAGAGCTTCGAGCGCATCCATCGCTCCAACCTGGTGGGGATGGGCATTCTGCCGCTGCAATTCCTGCCCGGCCAGAACGCCGAATCCCTCGGCCTCAGCGGCTTCGAGAGCTACGACATCCTCGGCCTGGATGACGGTATGCAGGCCGGGCAGACGTACACCGTTCGGGCCACCGACGCCGAAGGTGGGGTGAAGGAATTCGAGGCCATCAGCCGTATCGACACGCCGGTCGAGGTGCGAATACTACAAGAACGGCGGCATCCTGCAGACGGTGCTGCGCCGGATGGCGTCGAGAGTTAACTTCAAGCGCCTGTCACTTGCGAAGTGACAGGCGCTTTTTTTGAGGGCCGAAGTAGACGATCTCTTCAGAGTCTTGCCTTCACCCAGCACGGTAAGATTCGCGCCGGGGTGGAAGGTAGGACCACCGTCCAGATGTAACAGAAAGGGGAGAGAATTAGTCGTAAAAGTGCCCAGCATCTGGCAAATGCTGGGCACTTTATTTGTGGTCCGAAGTAGACGATCTCATCAGAGTCTTGTCTTCACCCAGCACGGTAAAATTCGCGCCAGGGTAGAAGGTAGGACCGCCGTCCAGATTGTCTAACAGAAAGCTGAATGTGATGATAATACCCTATTTGTCAAACAGCTATTCGCCTGGTCTGATTATTGGCTATGCACACACATTGCCGATTTGCCTGCACTGAGAGCGCCCTCTGGCCTTTAACGAACAGGTTGTGACTCGATCTGCTGACGAGAAGAGGGTTGGGGTGGATATCGTTTTTTGGGAATCACGATCCACATGAGGATGTAGGGGAGAAACCCTGGCAAGCCACCGGGGAGCAGGAGGAAGAGGAAGAGTATTCGCCAGAAAATGACGCTAATGCCCGTGAATTCAGCCAATCCGCCACACACGCCGCCGATAATTCCGTTTTGCCGTCGTAGTTGTTTGTAACCAGTTGTCATATCAGTCATCCTTCAAAATGGGGTAAGTTGTATTCTCTTCCCTAATTTACGTCAAAACTCTAACCCAGGTTTCACTTCAGACTGGCATACAAACGCCCACGAGGCTGCTTTGCCATTTTTCATCGTCGGTGAAAGGCTCCCGTCACCGGCAAAACGCTGGGCGGTGGGCTGATGTCAGTTGGATAGCGCGGATAAATCCGATATGTGTCATCGTACTGGCTGACAACGCCGACCACAGCCCAGGTGTCACCTTTCTCGAAGTAGGGTCGCTGCCAGGGCAGGTCTGAATCGACCGTGATCTTGATCCCGCCGCTGCCATCGTCCAGCCAGAAGCTGTTCTCCTTGAAGCCTGTGACCTGCCCGACCACCATCACCAGCCGGCTTTCGGATGTTTCGCCAACAGCGCCGGTGCGCACGAAACGCGGCTGGGGCGACGCGCCAGGATCGAGCAGTGTCAACCAGGTTGAGCCAGGAACGCTCAACTCGCGCTGCCCGTGATAATCTTGCAGATAACCGGTGACTCGCAAACGGTCGCCCATGCGGATTTCCGGGTAGCTGCTCTTGCGCAGATACAATTTGAGGCCATGTGTCGCATCTTGAATGTAGACGGTTCCGGCATTGAACAGGCCGGGCGGGACGGTGACGACGCCTTCGACCGTGATGCGGGTGTCCGCAGCAAGCTGATAGGCACGAGCGATGGATTCGACACCGACGCCCAGACCGGTTGTGTTGCTGCGCGGCGGCGTGGGTCTTGGCGCAGGGAAGGGCCGGTTCGGCTGGCCCGGCGTGACATGGATGCGCTTCCAGGGACCATCACCATCCGGATACCGACTTTTGGAGCGGTCATAGCCAAAAAACCCGGACCAGGTGAAGCTGTCAGCGATGTAACCGTCAGGGCGAACGAGGTGCAGGCCGTCGTTTCGGGCAGACAGATACAGGTCACTTTCGCTGCGGAAGATGAGCATAAAACCTCCGGAAGCAAGTACAGTGCCCGATGGAAGTTCGTAGGAATAGCCATCCGGCAGGCCATCGTCACCGATCTGGCCGCGCCACAAACGCCATCCCGACAGATCGGCGGGCGTGTTACCGCTGTTGTAGATTTCCACCCATTCGTCCAGGTGATCGGCTGAGCCGTCGCCATCCCAATCGACATTCTGAGGCGAAGTAAGGATTTCGTTGAGGGCGATAGCGCCATCGGCGGGTGTGGGGAATGGCGTTGACGTAGGCGACAGGGTCGCTGTCGCTGTCGGCGTCGGCGTGGCAGTCGGGGCGATGTTGGGGCCGCCGGGGCTTGGCTGATACGTATTCGTCCAGGTCCCGCCGCCATCGCTGGTCCTCGACCAGGCTTCATCCAGGCGACTGCGCTCGTAAACATGCTGATCGAACATGTTGCCTTGTGGATCAAACAGACGCACTTCATCGCCATCATTGTTGAGGGCCACGCCCGTTTCGCTGCGGAAGAAAAGCAGGAATCCGTGGGCGGGGATGGTCATTCCGGGCGCGATGGCATACGGGCGGCTGCCGCTCTCTGCATCATCCAACTGCCAGCCGCCGAGATCAACCGCTTCGTTGTTGGGATTGTAGAGTTCGATGTACTCGTCACTGAGATTGGTCTCGCCGTCGCCATTCCAATCCACATTCCGAGGCGATGGCAGGTATTCGTTCAGGGTGATCGGAGGAAAGGACAGAGGTGGGGTGGCTGTGGGAGTCGGTGTGAGTGTGGGCGTGGGTGAGCCTGTGGGTGAGGGCGATGGTGAAAGTTGTAGTGTGGGCGTTGCTGTCGGTGAAGGCGTCGGCGTGGCAGAGGGCGTTGGCGTCAGCGTGCCGGTGGGTGTGGGCGACAGAGACGCTGTCGCAGTGGGCGTGGATGTTGCCGGTGGGGGTAAGTTCGGGCCGCCCGGACTGTACGGATAGCTTTGGGTCCAATCTCCGCCGCCATCGCTGGTCCTCGACCAGGCGGTGTCGGCCCGGCTGCTTTCGTAGTCGAAGCGATCAGCTTCGCTGATGCCGTCAGGCGCGAGCAAACGCACGCTGTCGCCGTCGTTGTTCAGGGCGATCCCGGTCTGGTTGCGAAAAAAGAGCAAGAATCCGTGGGATGGGATCGTCAACCCCGCCGACAACTGGTAAGGTTGGCTGCCGCCCTCGCCATCATCCAACCACCAACCGCCCAGGTCGATTGCCTGCGCCTGTGGGTTGTACAGCTCGATGTACTCATCAGCGAAGTTGGCCACGCCATTGCCGTCGAAATCGATATCTCCAGGGCTGGGTAGAACCTCGTTGATGGCCACAAAACCGGGCGGCAGCGGTGTGGCTGTGGGTGTAGGCGTCGGTTCCGGAGCCATCCAGAAGATGTTGCCCGAATAGTTGCCGCTGGCCAGGTTGTCGAAGCGAATGCGGTCGGGTGGCTGGGCAACGCCAAAAGTAGCAGTAGCGCCCGTCCAGTGATGAGCATCCAGGGCGGAAGGGCGCAGCGTGTAATGGCGGTACAGGGCTTGTGTGGTGTCGAATGTGAGGCTGTAGCTACCATCCTGACCGGTGTAGGCGTTGGCCAACCACTGGTCGGGCGTGTCCGGGTTGTCGGAACCGTAGAGGCCGATGTAGTGGCCAGACATGCCAGAGCCGGTGCCAGGCGGCTGGCCGAGATAAACATGCCCTCTCAGGGTGAAAACAGCCGGCCAGTTAGGCTCGCCCGGCGTTTGCGGATATTGATCGGTCCAGGTGACGCCGCCGTCGCCCATTCTCGACCAGGGAGCGCCCTTGAAGGCATCGACAAAACTGTGGTTGTCTCGCAGATCGCCATCCGGGGCGAGCAGGCGTACGCTGTCGCCGCTGTTGTTGAGCCCGAAGCTGCGCTTGACCAGAAAAAGGCCGTTGGCGGGGATGGCGCTGCCCGCAGGAATGGTGTAGGGGCTACTGCCTCCCTCGATATCGTCAATTCGCCAGCCGCTGAGGTCAACTGGAAATGGATTGATGTTGATCAGTTCGACATATTCGCTCTCGCCACTGACTGGGGCAGGCAGGTATTCGTTAATCAGAACGTCGATTGGGATTGGAGTGGGAGAAGGTGTGTCTGTTGGTGTGGATGTTGCGGTGGGAGTCGGGGTTTGAGTGGGGGTAGGCGTAAGGGTTGGCGTTTCTGAAGGTGATGGAGTGGGTGTGTCAGTTGAGGTAGTGGTTGCTGTTGGTGTAGGCGACGAGGTGGCAGTGGGCGTTGCTGTTGGCGTGGGTGACGACGTCGCTGTCGGCGTCACTGGCGGAGGGTTGTGTTCGCCAGGGCTGGGCAGGGAATCAGTGCTCCACGCGCCAAGTCCATTTGGATACCGCGACCAGGCGACGCCAGCGCCAGGGTTACTCGTGTAGATGTGACTATCCCGCAGAAAGCCATCCGGGGCGAGTAAACGGACAGTGTCGCCCGTGTTGTTGAGCCCGAACGTACGAGTGACGAGAAAGATATCGTTGGCGGGAATCATGCTACCTGCCGGCAAGGTGTAGGGGCTGCTTCCCCCTTCGATGTCATCGATTTGCCAACCGCTGATGTCCACAGCGTAGGCACTACTGTTAAAAAGTTCGACGTATTCGCTTGTACCACTGGTTGGAGCGGGCAGGTATTCGTTCAGACGAATTCCAGTGGGAATCGAAGTTGGTGCTGCAGTGGGTGTTGGTGTTTGGGTGGGAGTTGACGTGGGGCCGGCGGTTGGAGTTGGAGTGCCGGTTGGAACAGAGGTTGCTGTCGGTGTAGGCGACGAGGCAGCAGTGGGCGTTGCTGTTTGCGTGGGTGACGACGTTACCGTCGCTGTCGGCGTCACTGGCGGAGGGTTGTGTTCGCCTGGGCTGGGCAGGGAATCAGTGCTCCATAAGCCATTACCATTCGGAAAGCGAGACCAGGCGACGCCTGCACCGGGATTTCTTGTGTAGATGTGACTATCCCGCAGAAAACCATCCGGGGCGAGTAAACGGACAGTGTCGCCCGTGTTGTTGAGCCCGAACGTATGAGTGACGAGAAAGATGTCGTTGGCGGGAATCGTGCTGCCTGCCGGCAAGGTGTATGGGCTACTTCCTCCATCGATATCATCGATCTGCCAACCACTTATGTCGACTGGGAAGGGGTTAGTGTTGTACAGTTCGACGTATTCGCTGTCGCCAGTAGCAGGTCTGCATTACGGTCAGGCGCCGGGGTTGGCGTTTCTGAAGGTGATGGAGTGTGTGTGTCAGTTGGAGCAATGGTTGCCGTCGGTGTTGAGGATGGGATGGTGGTGGGTGTTGAAGTTGGCGTGGGCGACGAAGTTGTCGTCGCTGTGGGTGTCGCTGGTGGAGGATTGAGGAGGCCGGGACTGGGTTGGGAATCAGTGCTCCACGCGCCAGGTCCATTTGGAAAGCGAGACCAGGCCACGCCTGCGCCAGGATTGCTAGCATAGCTATGACTATCCCTCAAGGCGCCATCTGGAGCGATTAGTCGTACGGTGTCGCCCGTGTTATTGAGCCCGAACGTGCGAGTGACGAGAAAGATATCGTTGGCGGGAATCGTGCTACCTGGTGGCAGGGTGTAGGGGCTGCTACCACCTTCGATGTCATCGATCTGCCAACCGCTGATATCGACGGGAAAGGGGTTGGTGTTATAGAGTTCGACGTATTCGCTGTCGCCGCTGGCCGGGGCGGGCATGTATTCGTTCAGGCGGATGCCGGTGGGGACTAATGTTGGTGATGATGTGGTAGTGGGCGTGGAAGTAAGCGCGCCGGTTGCCGTTGGTGTCGGCGTTATCGTCGGTGTGAGAGTCAGCGTTGATATTGAAGTAGGCGTATAGGTTGGTGTGCTGGTCGGTGTGTCGGTTGGGGTTGGGATGATAGTTGGTGTATCGGTGAGTGGCATCGATGAACAATCCGCAACATGCCAGCCCAGGCCTGCAAATGTGTCCCTGGCGAAACCATCCCATTCAGTTGCCGGATCGAAAACATTGCCGGGATTTCCATCTCCGCTGGACACCCAGTTTTTACGGCGCAATGTACTATCTTTCGTGCTGATTAGACCCGACGCCCATTCGTTGCCAGGATCGAATCCCACCTGCCCAATGACATCAACCACTGTTCCTCCATTTCGCAAAATTAAGCTATCATTGCCGTTAAAGTTGATGACGTTCCCGTCTGTGATATCCATAATGGCTAGTATGGCTGATGAAGCACTGGGGTGGGCAATAATATGGACATCACTGTCAGCAAGGGTACCTGACAGTGAAAGTGCTTTGCTGGCAACCGCGCTCCCATTCGAGTAAAGTTCTACCATATACGCGCCAAGATCAACCGATTGACCAGTCCCATTGTATATCTCGATCGCCTTGTTGTAACTTGACCCTTCAACGTACTCCGAAATAAATAATCCCGAGCAGGATTCTGGTGCTCCGACCACATTTGATGTCCCCGCCAACAGCATCACATGCACCAACACAATCACAACGACTGTGACTCTTCGCTTCATAGCGTTCCTCTCCAAAATCCAAACCTGTTTGCAAATGACAGGCTTTCGTGGAAGGCGCACGCAGCGAGAGAAATGCAGTGCACCTAATGGATATTTGGCGAGGTACCCTGCAAGCATAAACGTGAAGCACGACCCGTGTCAAATTGTTTAGTTTTTGTGGCTATGTGTGTCACGGTGAAAATCTTGAAAACGAATGCCCGTGACACTTTGGACATTGGCAGGGTTGTTACCATATTCGACCAGTCATCCACCTTACAGGGGGGGCGTAGCGCACCCTGCTGGGGGATTCCGGGGGGTGTCCCCGGACCAAACAGTGACACGAGAGCGAAGCTCTGATCTTCGTTGGCTACTGCGTAACATCAGCTGGGAAATCAAAAGACAAACCGGCAAACACTAACGCTATTCGTCAACATTGAGCCTCCAGACATCAAATACCACAATGCTGCATACCTCGTGTTCCCGTTGTATCCTGCCAACAGCACCTAGCAGGTTTTCATAGCGCAGCGCGTCCTTGCGTTTTTCAAACAGAGAAGGTCGGATAATTAGATTCACAAGCCCGGTTTCGTCCTCCAGCGTAATGAACATGTGCCCTTTGGCTGTTTCCGGTCGTTGACGAATAACAACCTGACCTGCCACCTTGACGACCTGGCCATCGCGGACTCGCGCGAGTTGATTTGCGCTGAGCACCCCCATTGCGTTCAGGTCGGTTCTGAACAGGCGTAAGGGATGATCGCCCGGGGTCATGCCAAGCAGGTCGAGATGCCAGCTTATGCCTTCGGATTCAGTCAAAGCTGGTAGGGTGATCGCCTCCAGGTCGTTTTCCAGATCAAAGCTTTGGGGCCGATAGTCGAGGGTGTTCAATTCCCAGAGTAGCTGGCGTCGTTCCTGTTCCTGGCTATCCAGAGCGCCCGCCCGGATGAGCGCTTCGATCACCTTTTTGGGAAGGCGAGTGCGATTGCATAAATCGCGGAGCGTGTGAAATGGTTTGTCGGCCCGTGCATCGAGTATCTGTTGGCGAGCGTTGGGGCCGACATGTTTGATGTAGCGTAAACCAAGGCGGATAGCGTCTCCTTCGAGTAAACACGCGTCATCACTGCGATTGATGTCAGGCATAAGTATTTCGACATTGTGTCGTCGGGCATCTCCCAGCAGCACAGAGGGCGAGTAAAAACCCATCGGTTGGTTGTTCAACAACGCGGTATAGAATTCGGCTGGATAGTACACCTTCAACCACATCGTTTCGTAGGCAAGCAGGGCGAAAGCGGCGGCATGGCTCCGGCAAAACCCATACGAGGCAAAGCCCGCCAGTTGCCCGAACACATCCGTAGCTTGTTCATGGGTCAGGCCGTTTCCCATTGCTCCAGCCACAAAACGTTGGGCCAGTTGTTTCATGGTCTGGCTGGGGTTTTTACGCGTCATCGCGCGCCGTAATTGATCCGCCTCACCACCGGAAAACCCTGCCAGCACCATAGCCACCTGCAACACCTGCTCCTGGAAAAGGACAATGCCCAGTGTGCCTTTGAGCACAGGCTCTAACAAAGGATGGGGATATTCCACAGGCTCAAGATTCTGACGGCGACGCAGATAAGGATGCACCATATCCCCTTGAATCGGCCCTGGCCGGATAATGGCGATTTCGACAATGATGTCCTCAAATGTGCGGGGTCGCAATCGAGGCAGCATCTGCGCCTGCGCCCTGCTTTCAACCTGGAAAGCGCCAATCGTGTCTGCTCGGCAGAGGGCATCAAACACCCTGGCGTCGTCCAGAGAGAGGCGGTTAAACGTTGGCTTGCTGCCCGTTCGATCTTCGATCGAGTGGGCGATTTCGTCTACCATGCTCAACGTTCTTAGCCCCAATAAATCGAACTTTATTAAGCCGGCATCTTCGATACTGTCTTTGTCCCATTGCGTAACAATTCGGTTGGGCATGGTCGCCCGTTCCAGAGGGACAATTTCATGCAAAGGCTCCCCGGTGATAATCATGCCGCCGTTATGAATGGAAATGTGGCGGGGGATGCCTTGTAGCTGCTGGCAAATATCCGACAGCAAGGCATAGGGTCCTTCCGGAGTTTCATATTTTTCATCCGATTTTTCATCTCGATATGTTTTTTGCAGTTGGGGAACCAACTCTGGTGATATCCCCAACGCCCGCGCCACATCACGCACAGCTGAACGCGCTCGAAATGTATTTACATTGCACACCATCGCCGTATGCTCAACGCCGTAGCGTGCATACACATATTGGATAACATCTTCTCGGCGATTGGTCGCAAAATCAATATCAATATCGGGCATGCTGCGCCGGTCAGGTGACAAAAATCGCTCAAACAGCAATTTGAAATGCAACGGATCCACCGGCGTGATGTCCAGTAAATACGCTACTAACGAGTTGGCTGCCGATCCTCGACCCTGGTAACGGATACCCTGTTCTTGTGCAAAACGGACAATATCCCAAACAATTAAGAAGAAGTTAGCCAGATCGGTCTGCTCGATCACATCCAATTCGTAAGCCAATTGTTTACTGGCTGCTGGCGTCACCGGACGATATTTGCGATGTAATCCTTGTTGGCATAAGTGGTAAAGATAACTGAAAGGCGTATGACCACTTGGTGTAAGGAAATCAGGTATGCGCCGGGCGCTGAAATCGACACTCACCTGACACCGTTCGGCAATGACCAGTGTATTCGCCAATGCCTGTGAGTGGCCCGGCCACAAACGTTGCATTTCAGCGCTTGCTTTCAAAAAGTATTCGCTGTTGGGACGCAAGAACCTCTTTGCCTCTTTCAAAGAGCTCAGGTGGCGGATGCTAACCAACACGTCCTGCAAACGCTGATTCCGGCGTTCGGCATAGTGAACGTTGTTCGTGCAAACGAAAGGCAGGTCGAACTGACGAGCGACATCGAGTTGCGCCCGGATAAGCGCTGGTTCGTCTGGCAAGAGATGGCGCTGCAGTTCGACAAAGAGATGGTGACGGCCAAAGATGCGGCGCAGATGTTCAACATTGGCCAACGCCTGATCGAGATGTCCGGCAAGGAGTGGGGAAGCCAGAGGCCCCCGGCGGCAACCTGTTAAAGCGATGAGACCCTGGCGATGGCGATTAAGCGCATCCCAGGATAAACGGGGCTCTGTTTTGCCCGGCCATTTGTCTTTGTCCTCCCCACTTAAATGCGCTTGCGTAAGCAGCCGGCAGAGATTGGCATAGCCTGTTTGGGTTTCGGCTAAAAGCGTGAGATGAGAATCCTCCTCAAGCGTCACTTCAGCGCCGATGATGGGATGGATATTCCGTTCTTCTGCCGCCCGCCAAAAACGAACAGCGCCATAGAGATTATCATGATCTGTCAAAGCTAAGGCCGGCATACCCAGAGCCGCAGCCTGGTCCAGCAGCGCTTCGGGCGAAGATGCGCCATCGAGCAGGGAAAAATAACTATGGCTATGAAGTTCAACATACATGAGACGCTAGTCGTAAATTCGCATCAGGAACCAGCTATCCTGGTAGAGGTCTTGTGCGATCAGGCAAAGTAACCCATCTTTGGTAGCCAGTTTGATGTAGTCCCGCCAGGCGTCATCACTCTCCCACCAGGCTTCGTGCACCCGCCAGCGATTGCAGATACGTTCGACTTCATAGGACGTCTTCCTCCATCGAAAAGACAAAGGGCGTCCTCGTTCATCACAAACGACAGTGATAGGATCACCATGAGCCCATACCCTGGCCATCACCTGCTAAATTCTCGCCACTGGGCGCGCTGTTCGATGCGCAATAAAAGAGAATCGGTAACTTGCGCCCGTAAAAACCGCCCATCACCATAACGCACACGCAGTTGCTCGATAGATTCAAAAAGATGATCGGCAGGAAGTCCGGCCCCGGGGAACAGCGATAACTGGTCTCCTGGCGCTTCCTGGATATCTTGCAGGGTGATGGCGAGCCCAACCACAGGCGCTTCCCAGACCTCATCTTGCCAGCGGCTCTGCATGTGTTGTTGCAATCGTTGACAGGAAGTGGTTGGAGCCGACAGATGCCAGTCATCGACTCGTTCCCGGCCATCATCGAATTCGAGCTTGACGCGAAGGGATTGCGCAGCCTGCAAATTGTCTTGCAGATTGCGCAGGAGGGGTTTAAGTAACTGTTCTGCAGCAGCAAGCAGGGGGGGCAACAAGGCCAATGGCGTTTCAAAAGCTATTTCGCTGTTGAGCGCCAAACGCTTCTGTCTGGGAATGACTGGCCTGGAATCCTGCCCCTGCGCCCACTTCTGAGCCAATCGCCCTGATTGACCGAATTGCTGAAAGACAGCGCGAGTCGGCAGGTGGGCGAATTGGCCTAAAGTGCGGATACCTGATAGGTCGAGCAAATGATGCTGGTCTGGAGAAAGGGGGAGCAGGTGAATGGGTAACGGTTGCAGAAAAGGAATTTCCGCCTCTCCCAGAACAACGCGCACAGCGCCAGGACGGGCGCAACGGGCAGCAGCACTGGCCGTGAACTTGCCCTGGTCGCAGCCAACTGCCGGTTGCAGCGCCTGTCCAAAAGCCTGCCGAATCTGGCGACCGATGTCCTGGCAGAACGGGATGGCTGTTTTGACGTTGAGGTCGGGTGCATCCAGGTATGCGCACCCCAAAAAGGAGGGTTCGACCGCATCCGAAAAATCATCCAACTGGCTGAGTATGGCATCGAACTCTGCACGAGCGCCTGTCAGATCGGCTGCGTGTACCTGCAAATCAGGGCATAGTGTACGAGCCTGCCGGACGCTGCCCCCGAGCCGAACACCTGCCTGAATGGCTGGAAACGAGGCAGCCAACACTCGCTCATCGGGATCGAACAATGCCACTGGCTTTTGCGCCAGATCTGGCTGTGACCGGGCGAGAAGGGCGAAGGGAAATGCGGGAATGTAGCAGGAGACAATGGGCATCGTTCTAAATCCCACGTCCGCGCACGACGCCATTGAAATGAATTTCGATGGGAACGACCTTGCCGGATGGTCCCACTTTGTTTTTCTCAATTGAAACGTTGGCGCGATACCCTCGGATGTCAGCGCCCTGCAACAACCATCGCTCTCGTTTCAGCGTCAATTGAAGCGTGGCGTAGTGAGCGAGAGCATTTTCTGTGCCAGGCAACAAGCGCCGCCATAGGGGTTGTTGCTCATCCAGGACTAAAAAAGCGGTTTTCCGAGCGAGACGATTTGCAAGATGATCCAATGTGCCCGCAGCATAGCGCCGAATGCGGCTATCCGTGTTGACCAACCCCCAGTGGTCAAGGAGGATGGCAGCCAAATCTGACCGTTCTGCCAGTGAAAGCGCCAGATCAAGCGCCTGATAGCCATCTTGAGGGCGAACGACGAGTAAATCCTTGAGATGAACACCACAACGTTCCAGATAATCAGCATCGCAGGTATGAGCTATGTCGATATAGGCAACCGGCTGACTTCTTGTTTGGGCGCGGGCCAATACCAACGCCGCCAGCGTGACCTTGCCAGACGTGGGCGCTCCGTTGAGGATGGTGATACGCCCGCGAGGAATGCCGCCGACACCCACAGCTTCGTCTAATTCTGGAAACCCCGTCTTAATGCTCGCTATCCGTGCAACTTTTGCACCTTTGTGGATAGTTTCTTGCCCCCACTTGTGCTGAAGGATTGTAATTGTACGATCCAGACGCTGTTGCTTGTTCTTGCGAGCCATGTTTTTGTTTACCTTGTCGATGCCGCAAGTTGACGTGTCAGGCGGAAAGCCAGCTCAGAGGATATGCTGTGATTCGCGGAGTATCACAGTCTAACAGAACGCATGTTCTGGCGTCAAGATCAATTTTTGAACCACCTCCCAATCAGGAAAGCACACCACAGTTCCAGGATGGAAGCGTCGCCTCCAATTAGCTCTTTGCTATCCCCACCGCTTTCGCCTTGGTCAGCTTAACGAAATCCCCCGGCGCCAACACCACCTGCACACCTCGCTCCCCTGCGCTCATGGCGATCTGGGCGAAGCCCAGCGCCCTGGCATCCACGTAAACCCGAAAGCCTTTGTTGACCAGGGCCAGGGCGCTGATCCCGCCCTTTTGCAAGCCCGTCCAGCGTTCTGCATCCGCCTGCGAGGCCATCCGCACCTTTTTCTCGCCAGCCGCTTTCGCCAGCGCCTTCAGATCAAGCTCGGCATCGGCGGGCAGCACAGCCAGGATCGGTTTACCCTGGTCGGGTTCAGTCACCAGGGTTTTGAACACCTGCTGTGGTGGCATCCCCACAGCCTCCGCCACTTCCACAGCGCTCACAAACACATCGGGGTCATAACGATGGGCGGCGTAAACGATCTTCTTGCCCTTCTAAAAGCCGAATGGCCTGGGTTTTATCGTTGGATTTGCGGGCCATGGTGAACTCTGTAAGTTGTTCAC
The DNA here is from genome assembly GCA_963700615.1 of uncultured Chloroflexia bacterium. Classification (GTDB taxonomy): domain Bacteria; phylum Chloroflexota; class Anaerolineae; order J102; family J102; genus DUEF01. Next base: position 291,108 of record CAVOYG010000016.1, read on the forward strand.
AACAATCTTTAGCGGTTCAGTGGAAATTCATGTGGTCTTTGACAAGTACGTGTTGCGTATTTCGTGGTGCGTTGTACGGCAATCAAACGGAACACGCACCACGGAACACGTGTTCTTTGTCCATCTACAACCCCCGTTCACCACGAATGTACGGAATACCCAACGCCGCAGGCGCGCCAATGTGCTTCCGAATCGCTGTGCGGGAACCGATGACCAAGGCCAGAATGACCAGCAAATAGGGCAACATCTTCAGGAAGAATCCCCAGTTGGAATTGACGTACAGGGGATTGGCAAAGCCAAGCAATTCGGCTGGCCCTTGCAGATCCAAAATCCCCCGCTGCAACGCCCCAAACAGATAGGCCCCGAATGCAGCCCGCAAGGGATTCCATTGCGCAAAAATCACCAGACCGACGGCAATCCAGCCCTGGCCCGACGTTGTTTGCGCACTGTACCAGCCCGGAGAAACCGCCAGACTGATTGTCACGCCGGCTAAACCTGCCAGACACGCTCCGATAAATACATAAAAATAGCGCAATCGATAAACGTTAACGCCCAGGGTGTCAGCCGCTTCCGGTTTTTCACCGATGGCCCGTAAATGCATGCCCGGTCGTGTCTTGTAAATGTAAAACCAGACGAGCGGAATAAAGACGTAACCGAGGTAGACAAGGATACTGAGATTAGTGAAAAACACAGGCCCGATAAAGGGGATCGAGGAGAGACCGGGGACGGTGTATTCGGGCAACAGCGTTGGGTTTTTACCGGTCAGGCCTTCACCGAGCACCAGCGCCAAACCAGTGCCCAGAAAAGTCAGGGCAAGACCGCTAACCACTTGATCAGCCTGAAAATGGATGGTGACAAGGCCATGCGCCAGGCCCAGAATACCCGCTGCGATCATCGCCGCCGCTACGCCGAGCCAGGGATTGCCCGTTGACAAGGAGACGCTGAAACCCATCATCGCCCCGACCAGCATCATGCCTTCGACGCCAAGGTTGATAATCCCTGAGCGCTCGGTGATAAGCTCGCCGATGGTCGCGAAAAGGAGGATGGTTCCAGTTGCTAAGCCTGCGTGAAGAATAATTTCTAGATTCATGTGAATGTCATCCTATGCGGCTGAACACTCAGGCTGTCGCCGTCTGTGTGCGTATGATGCGAATTTTGTAGCGGAGCAAGACGTCACTGCTGATCACCATAAACAGGATGATACCCTGCAATAACTGCGACAAACCCGATGGCTGTATCTCGCGTCCAGCGACGATCAGCGCGCCGAACAAGATCGAAACCACGATAACAGCAAAGGGATCGAGCTTGGCCAGCCAGGCGATGATAATGCCGGTAAAACCATAGCCGGGGGAGATGCGTTCCTGTAAGCGGTGCACAACCCCGCTGACCTCCGACATCCCGGCCAGACCGGCCAGCGCGCCCGAAAACATCATAACCAGGATGATATTGCGCGAGATGTTGAGCCCGGCGTATTTTGCAGCTTTGGGGTTATCGCCAATCAGTTTGATTTCGTAACCCCAGCGGCTGCGGCTGAATATCCACCACACAACAATCGCTGCGATGAAACCGATGATAACGCCCAAATGCAGGGTGATGCCGGAAAAAGCTTTGTAAGTCCTGGCGTAATCGGCCAGCCTCGGCAACCATGCGCTCTTGACAAAGGTCGGCGTCATCTGGAAGCCGCCATCGCTCCAGCGGTCGAAAATCCAGAAATTGTTCCACAGAATGGCGACATAGTTCAGCATCAAGGTCGTGATAATCTCGTTGACATTGAACTTGGCCTTCAGCAAGCCAGGGAAGAAACCCCAAATGGCGCCGCCAATCATGCCCATGACCATCATGGAACCAATAATGACGATCTTGGGGCTATCGAGCGGCACGATGGGCACCAGCACAACCAGGCTGGCAAAGAAAGCGCCCATGTAGAATTGCCCCTCGGCGCCGATATTCCACAATTTCATCTTAAAGGCCACCGAACAGGCCAGGCCCACCAGGATCAGGGGCGTGGCCTTGACCAATGTGTCTGAAATCGTCGCCCAACTGCCAAAAGTGGCTTCCCAGAAAAATTTCGCCACAACCAGGGGCTGCCCCCCAATCAGTTTGAGGATGATGCCACAGACAATGAAAGCCACCACAATCGCGCCAAGCGAGGTGGCTGCTGGGAGCCACCAGGCATTGTCTTCGCTGCGCTTTTCAAAACGGATATCAAATGGCATGTTCATGCTTGAGCCTCCACACCTTTTTGAATGTCCTCCAGACGGGTCCCGGTCATCATTAACCCGATTGTTCCAACATCAGCATCCCCGACATTAACCGTTCCCATAATCTCACCTTCGAAAATCACAGCGATGCGATCGCTCAGGGTGAATAATTCCTCGAGTTCTTCCGAGATCAGAAGTACGGCTGTACCCGCCTCGCGCTGAGCCAGCAACAATCGCTGCACTGCCTCAATCGCGCCTACATCCAGGCCTCGCGTCGGCTGAACAGCGACGATCAGATTCGGATCGGACGAGATTTCCCTGGCCAGAATCACTTTCTGCAGGTTGCCGCCAGAGAGTTTCCGGGCCTGGGTATGCACGGTCGGAGCCAGGATGTCGTAGTCTTCCTTCAGACCGCGAGCGTACGTACGAGCGTTGCTGCGATTGATGGTGACGCCATTGCCAATCGGGGCCGAACGATAGCATTTCATAATGGTGTTGTCGGTAATGGAAAGATTGGGCGCCGATCCAACATGGGTGCGATCTTCGGGAATGTGTGAAACACTGGCCTTAATCGCTTTCATGGGATGGGCATTCACCAATTCTTCGCCACCAATCTTGACGCTTCCCTGCGCTTCGCGCAGATCCGGTAATACATTCGGCCAATTCGCTCTGGCCATTACCGGAAACCCCGGCAATACCCAGGGTCTCGCCCGCACGCACATCGAGAGATACGCCACGCAGGGCTGGCACGCCTTTATTGTTCTCGGCTTTCAGGTCACGCACCGACAACACGACATCGCCTGGTTCCTGCTCACTTTTCGCCACGCTGAACAACACTTCTCGTCCCACCATCAATTGCGCCAGCTTCCGCCTGTCCAGACCGGTGATTGCTATCCCCTCGGCTGTGACAACGCCCTTGCGCAACACCGTGATCCTGTCGGCGACCGCTTCCACTTCCTGCAATTTATGGCTGATGAAGATAATCGACTTGCCCTGATCGACCAGCGAACGCATCGTCACCATAAATTCATCGATCTCCTGCGGAGCCAGTACAGCGGTCGGTTCATCCAGAATCAGGATATCTGCACCACGGTAGAGCGTTTTCAGAATCTCCACCCGCTGCTGCTCCCCCACTGAGAGCTGCCAGATCAGCGCCTTGGGATCCACCTGCAGGCCAAACTTCTCTTGCAGGGCCACGATCTGCTCGTCCAGCTTGTTCATGTTCATGAAAAACCTGGGCGTGTCCAGACCAATGACGATGTTCTCGGTCACTGTCTGCACCGGTACAAGCATAAAGTGCTGATGCACCATGCCAATGCCCTTGTCGATGGCATCCTTCGGTGAGTTGAAATTGACTTCTTCACCATGAACCTTGATGGTTCCGGACGTTTGTTTGTAAAGTCCGGAAAGGACGTTCATCAAAGTGCTTTTCCCAGCTCCATTTTCGCCTAATAATGCATGAATCTCGCCTGGTTTCAGCGTTAGATTCACATGGTCATTCGCCAGCACGCCCGGGAAGCGAATAACAATGTCCTTCATTTCAACAGCATAGGGTCCATCTTTCATGAAGGTTTACCCCTGTGAAGAAAAAAGCCAGGGCGGAATTGCATCCGCCCTGGCTTAGTAGTTTGCAGTGATTACTCCAGGCTGGGTAATTCAGCCGTGACGTTTTCGTTCCACCAGTACATGCAGGTCTCGCATTCGCTGCCGAACTGGGCAAAACCATCCAGGTCACCCTGTTCGAGGCTGGAGCCTTCCGGCACCACGAGATTGCCCTGGTTGTCCGTGATCGGGCCGGAGAAGACATCGAAGCGGTCCAGTTCGCCGGAGAGGAATTTTGCGTAGGTCTCCTTGATCAACGCCAGATCCTCTGCAGGTAGCTCAGCGACACCAGGCATTAATTCTTCGCCTTCACCAAAGCCGGAGAGTCCCATGCCGCCAGTATCACTTTCGAAGTATTCCCAACCAGGTTCCCAGGTTCCATCGCGGGATTCTTCCACGATACGGCTGTAGATGGGACCCCAATTCCAGTACATAGAAGTAAGACAGGCGGGATTGGTGCAGTTGTATTGATAGTCGTAGGTGATACCCCATTTGCCCTCGGGGGCAGCTTCCGCCGGGGCGGGCGTGTCAGCGCCGGTCATCACAACCTGTGCACCACCGTCGAACAGCGAAGAGGATGCATCCTTTTCGAGAATCGGATCGTGCCAGGTGAAAATCCAGCGCACGTCCATGGTGCATTCAGGACAGGTTTCCTGAAGGCCAAGGGCAAAGGCGTTACCGAGACGCAGTTCTTCAGGGATTGGGAAGGTGGGGATGTAGCCGACCTTGGGGTTGCCATCCATCATGGCGCGGGAACCGGCGATCATACCGGCTACATACTTCATATTCTCCATCGCGCCCATCAGATTGCCGAAGTTCTCGCCATTGGCCTTGAAGCCTGTGAGATGGACGATGTCGACATCGGGGAATTCATCGGCGACGATTTCAGAGGCATCCATGTAACCAAAGGAGGTTGTGAAGATGATGTCGAAACCCTTGCGAGCCAATGAACGAATCACCTGTTCAGCGTCAGCGCCTTCGGCCACGTTTTCGACATAGGCGGTGTGTACATTGTCGACATTTTCCTCGACCCACATACGGCCTTGATCATGTGCCGACGTCCAGCCACCATCATCGTGCGGGCCAACGTAGACAAAACCGACATTGTATTTTCCCTCTTCGATGGTGGGGATCTGATAACCACCACTTGATTCAGCCGGGGCTGCTTCCTCTGCGGGTGCTGCTTCAGCCGGTGCTTCGGCTTCTGTTTCGGCTGCGGGCGCTGCGGTTGGCGCTGCTTGTGAACATGCACCAAGCACCAATGCAAACAGAGCCAGCAACATAATTATTTTCCATGCATGTTGGCGTTTCATTTTTCTTCTCCTGAACTAACTAAAGATGGGGCGAAAGAACAAAACCAGTGACGATGAGCGACGCTGCTCGTAATTCGTCCTGAGAGTATTACTATACATTGTGGTCTAGTGCTTGTCAAAGCGCGTGCTATTTCTTACAATGCCCGTTTTTCTGTCAGCCAGGCGGCGGCAAAGTCCACTGCCGGGCGCTGTCGAAAGAGCCGAGATTCTGCTAGCCCCACCTTTCCAACCTTAACCCGACCAGCCTCCTCGAACTGCGCCCCTATCTCTGCAAAGGGTTCGTCATCGTAATCGATGTCATCCATCACTTTCCACACGCGTTGCCCATTTTCGATGACGGGGCCGCCTGCGGGCTTCAGCGGTGGGTCGGGAACCCGGTATTCGGACAGGTGAAAAGAGGTGTTGTTGGCGTAGCCAACCCCCAGTAAAAGCACCCATGCATCCAGATCGTACAGCCGCGCCAGCGGCGAACCCTCGCCGAGGCCGAAATCGAGGCTGTGATTTGCGGTGATTCGTTCGGCGTAGCGACCCCAGGCGGCAAACGACATATGGGGATGATAGCTGCGCAGTACGCCGGACCAGGTGCGGAAGTTCTCTGCGATTCTGCCGATGCCCCGCGTGGGCGACACCGCCGGATCGAATGCGGGCGTATGTTCGCGGATGATCGGCCACCACGCTTCGGGCACAGGCGGGTGCTGCCATTCGCTCGGATCGGAATAATCGCCGGTGTGGGCGGGCATCACCAGCGTGCCGGCCGGGGTAAGCACATCCATCAGGGCTTGCACCACAGACACAGGCCCGCCGGGAACCCAGCCCAGGGCGCTGAGCGAGGAGTGCACCAGCAGGATCATGCCGGTTTGCACGCCCAAAGCGCGCAAATCCTCTGCGATCACCTGACGCGTGATCGGATATGGGGTGCGGTCGATGGTGGTGGTTTCGCTCATGGTCACATTAAGAGAATACGGCTCTTTGGGATTCCGTGTAGTTCTGACACGTGCAAAGTGTTTGCGTGAAACGTGAAGACGTGAAACGTGATGTCGTCCTGCGGGGTGATTTTCACGTTTTACGTTTCACGAATCACGCCGCATGAGGGTCTACCACACGAAATTCTGTTTAATCAAAAGTCATCGCCTCAGCAACAAGGGCAGGTAGATTTCCTGGGGCGTTGCCGTCGGCGTAGCGGTGGGCGTTGGCGGCGGCGTGGCGTAGATCAAACGCAAGTACGGTCCCCAGTACGGCGTTTCGTGCGCAGCGAAGACAACGGTCTGTTCCGTCGCTCCCATTGCTGCGACGCCGATGCCGTAGTTGGGCCACCGGCCATCCTGCCAGCCCCGCACCAGCTCGGTGACATCCAGGACCACCCAATCGCCCGCCCGAACGTCGCCATCCAAGAGGATGCTGCCGTATGTCCTCTCCCCACAACTCGGCAGCAGAAGCATGTGTGACTTCCGTTTCCGACCAGGGGCCGACCAATCGCTGCGCCTGCAAGGTCAACGACGATACGCCTGTATCCTGTCGGACGTTGAGACCGAGATCAGCTTGTTGGATTATTGCATCTGTTGGCAAGTCGCTCAAGAAAAAGCCGCCAGTCAGAATCTGGAACGATTGGGGGCCGCCTTGCGCGCTGGCTTTCAGCACGATCTCGCGGCCAAAGTTGATTTCAGGTTGCTGTTGGGATGTGTAAGTGTCGCTGCTGGGGCCCAATTCGACCATGAATCCTTCGGGCAGGGAGGTGGGGGTGATGGTCGGCGTGGGGGTGAGCGTAGGGGCGGGGGTCGGCGTGAAGGTGGGGGTGAGGGTGATGGTCGGCGTGGGGGTTGATGTGCGGGTAGGCGTCGGGGTGTTGGTGGGGGTGTTGGTCAATGTTGGCGTCGGCGTACGCGTGCTGACCGCATCCTGCTGGGTGCTGATATTGGCGCGGAGCATAAGGTGCCCGACGTTCGCGGCATCTGGCCAGAATTGATAATGCTCCTGCCAGTTGGCGGCGTTTTTCCCGTAGAAGTTACGTTTGGTCTGAATGTTCGTGCTGTCATCAATCCAGATGCGCGGAGGCGTTCTGCCGGGAAAATCCTGTGACGTGAGAGAAATGATCAAACTGGAGCCGTCTTCAACAACAAAAGGATTGATGGGTATGTTGTACCATCCCGATTCTGATAATTCGACACGCACGATTTGTGAAAACTGTGAACCGGAACCAGAAGGAGCATTATTAACGATATTTTCCAGGCGATAGAGTAAAGCCCAGGAACTGGCATTCCCTTCACCTATGTCCAGACCGATATCGAGGCTTTCAACGCGGACGGGTAAATCGGTGGGAGCAAAGTCAAGACGGACAGCGATGGATTGGCTGGTGGAAAGACCATCATAGGTGCTGGCTTTCACTCCGCTATCATTGGCGAGGAGGGCGGTTCCGTCAGGCTCAGACAAGGCGGCCGAGAACGTCGCTCGGATGACGAAAACAAAGGCGATGGCTACGATGGAAACAAGGAGTAAGCGAAAACGAGAGGACATAAGTGTGAGGTTGAGCGTCAATCTGTGGAGACAGGAGGTGCGGAGGGAGCAAGCCCGTCCTCAATCGGCAAAGGTTTGAGGAGCTCAGTGGGGGGCTGGACGGATGACTCTGTAACAAGTGTAGACGCCGGTGCAGGGCAATTTGGTACATACACCCTGAGTTGCGTGGGCGTTCTGGGTTCCCAAGGGCTGGCCGAATTCGTCCCGCGAATGGCGCGTACCTGGTAGGAATTTCTCATCTCACAGTCAGGCGCGTCATCCTCCCAGGTCATGGACCCACCTGTGGCTTCGACTGCGGGCAGTGTAGCCACTAATCGAGGTGTGCCATTGGCATCACTGCGTCGCCACACCTCGAATCCGGTTTCATCGGGAGCGTTATCCCGCCAACTCAATCGAACGTGTTCGCCGTTTTGCACCACTGCGGCTGATGCATTCGTGGGTGCGCAGGGTGATACGACATTGCTGTAGGGGGGGGTGAATGGTGAAAAAACGTCATCGCGTTCTGCGCGCAATCGATAGTAAAACACTGTGCTGCATTCGGGTGTTCCAAAACGATCCGCGTAATAGCGGGTGTTGGGTGGCAGTTCCATCAACTCATTCCAGGAAACGCCATCCAGTGATCGTTCGAGTCTGAAGGTAGATTCATCTGGGGCGATATCGATCCAGGACACATCCAGGATATACCAACCCGGCACAGGATACACCGATCCAGCGATGGGAGCGCATGGTGTCGCCACGGCCTCAGCGACATCAGACCACTGTCCAGCCGTGCCGGCGGCATCGACAGTGCGGGCGCGATAATAGTAGCTGTGTGAACAAGCCACCTGCGTATCCACTAACTGGTTGCCGATTGATTCCCCCCAGGCTTCCCAGGCCGTAACGCCATTGGCTGATCTTTCGATCTCAATATGATCGCCTTCGGCGATCTGGTTCCAGGATAGCTGGATGCCGTACTGGTTACTCAACGGTTCGGCTCGAAGATCGAGCCCGGGACCTTGAGCCAATATCGGCGTTGGATTAATGACCATCAGCAGGATTGGCAACACGCTGACGAGGATTAGCGAGTGGAGTGGCTTTATCATGGCAGGGATTGTAATTTGAACGCGAACAGTAAAGAGTTATGAAAAGGGGTGCAATCCGTTATTGTACTTCTCCGGTGGGAAAGTCGAAAATCACAGCACGGCGGGCAAGGTGTGCGCAAAAATTGGACTTGTATCGCGACATTCATGTCGCCACACACCTCAAACGACATGAATGTCGCAGAACAAGCAGCCGTCAGCGGTTTCGCTACCGCGGCTATTTTCCCTTTGGTGCGCTTTCCTCGTATACTTTTGTCAACCAAAATTGCTCCTTATTTTCACCCAAAGGAGGGTGGATTATGTCTACGCTATTGATCAAAAATGCTGATCTGCTCGTCACAATGGACGACCAGCGTCGCCAGATACCGGGCGGCGGTCTTTATGCCGAGGATGGCGTCATCGTGCAGACAGGCCCCAGCGCCGAACTGCCAAAGACCGCGGACACGGTCATCGACGCCAGCAATCGCATCATCATCCCCGGTCTGGTGAACACGCATCACCATCTCTACCAGAGTTTGACCCGTGCTGTGCCTGCCGCCCAGGATGCCAATCTCTTCCAGTGGTTGGTGACCCATTACCCCATCTGGGCCGGCCTGACGCCCGAAGCGATCTACGTTTCCGCCAAAGTCGCTCTGGCCGAAATGATGCTCACCGGCTGCACCACCTCTTCCGACCATCTCTACATTCTCCCCAACGGCAGTCGTATCGATGACGAAATCCAGGCCGCTGTTGAGTTGGGAATCCGCTTTCATGCTACGCGCGGCTCCATGAGCCTGGGCGAATCCGATGGCGGGCTGCCGCCTGACAGCGTGGTGGAGGACGAAGCGCACATCCTGCTAGACAGCCGCCGCATGATCGAGGAATTCCACCAGTACGAACGCTACGGCATGGTCCGCATCGCCCTGGCTCCTTGCTCGCCCTTCTCCGTCACCCCCGACCTGATGCGTGAAAGCGCGGCGTTGGCCCGCAGTTACGGCGTGCGCCTGCATACCCATCTGGCGGAGACGCTGGACGAAGAGGCATTCTGTCTGGAACAGTTTGGCCGCCGCCCCGCCGAATACGCCGAAGATCTGGGCTGGGTCGGCGACGACGTCTGGCATGCCCACGCCGTGCATGTCAACGATCAGGAGATCGACCTGTTCGCCCACACCGGCACCGGGGCCTGCCATTGCCCCAGCTCGAACATGCGCCTGGCCAGCGGCATCGCTCCCGTCAAGAAATACCTGGCAGCGGGCGTCAAGGTCAGCCTGGGCGTGGATGGCAGCGCCAGTAACGACAGTGGCCACTTGCTCAACGAAGCGCGTAACGCCCTCCTGCTCCAGCGCGTCCTGGGCGATCCTGCCGCATTGAGCGCTGAGCAGGCGTTGTGGATTGCCACCCGCGGCGGGGCGCAGAACCTGGGCCGGGATGACATCGGCCAGTTGGCGCCAGGCATGGCTGCTGATGTCGCCGCCTACCGCCTGGACACCATCGACTTTGCCGGTGGCCTGCACGATCCCATGGCTTCGCTCACCTTCTGCGGCCCGGTCAAAGCCGATTTCGTGGTCGTCAACGGTAAAATGACGGTGCAGGATGGCCAACTCGTCGGTGTCGACCTGCCGCCACTGCTGGCCCGGCACAACGCCATCGCCAAAGCGCTGGTGAATGGCGAATTGGTTTAAGTGACCGCCAGACGAAGCTTCGCTTCAACCCGAATCTGAGCCATATCGCAGCAAAACTGAACGCGGACGAATAACAGATAATGCGGGTAAATTCAAAAACCATGTCAGTGATCGTCCGTGTTTGTCAGCGTCCCAAAACAACTCTATTTATCAAGATTTCCGATACTCAAGGATCTCTGTACCGGGATCAGATAACTCACGGAAGCACTTCTCTAAACCTATCTCTTTCAAAGGAAACTAAAACACCATGACCACAAAAACTGATTACACCTCCGAAGAATGGGAACAACTGCTCGAAGCGCCCATGTCCATCGCCATGTACATTGCTGTCGCCGGCCCCAGCGTTTTCGGCTCGATCAAAGAAGCGATGTCGGTAGCGAAGAACATCGCCAAAAAGTCTCAGGAAGCAAATACGGAACTGCTTAGCGCTTTACTAGCCGATTTCCAGGACAAGGAATCCGCCAAGCTGGCGAAGCCAGAATTCGAATCCAAAGATCCGGCGAGTATTAAAAAAGAAATCCTGGACGAACTCAACGCGGTCGTTACGATCCTGAATGACAAAGCGACCCCTGAGGAATCAGCCGAAGTCAAGGCATGGCTCTACCAGGTCGCTGTGGACGTCGCCAACGCTTCAAAAGAGGGCGGCTTCCTCGGCATCGGCGCAGTGCGCGTGAGCGATGCAGAAAAGGCCGCGCTCGGTGAAATTGCCAGTGCGCTGGGCGTGGAAACCGAATCAGAATGAAATTCAACCTCCGGGAGGTGGCCAGTATCATTCTGATTATCAGGATTTTTGCGGCTACCTCCCGGAGGTTCATACCGGATGGCGGGGATTTCTCCTCCCGTTAGTCGTCGAAATGATATTCGTAACCAAACCAGATTTGCATGAGCGGCCTCAGTGATGACCGAGAAACTAGACAGAGTCCGGGCGTTGGAAGCGCAGATCGAGCAATTGCAGCACCAGTGGCCCAAACACTCGACGCCTCCCGCCTTGATGCAGCAGCTGGACGAGTTGGAGGAAGCGCTGGAAGAGGCCAGGGCGCAAGCGCCAACCAGTGACCATGACGATTCCGACGAAACCGCCAGCTCCGCTTGACCAGGCGTCACTGCTGCAAGCCGTCGAATCCCTGATTGGGATCGATGCCGATCTGGCGCGGGTCGTTAGCGCTTTTGGTCCGCCTCCGCTGTGGGCGCGTGAACCCAGCTTCGCCACGCTCATCCACATCATCCTCGAACAGCAGGTCTCTCTGGCCTCGGCCAACGCCGCTTTTTCCCGCCTGCTCGCTACCGTCTCCCCCCTCACGCCCGAACGTTTTCTGGTGCTGGATGATGATACGCTGCGCGGCGTTGGCTTCAGCCGTCAAAAACAGCGCTATGGCCGCCACCTGGCCCAGAGCATCCTGGATGGTGATCTCGATCTGGCTGAGCTTCCCCATCTGTCAGATGACGATGTCCGTCGGCTGCTGATGCAAGTCAAAGGCATTGGCGTTTGGACCGCCGACATTTACCTGATGGAGGCGTTGCTCCGCCCTGACATCTGGCCGGTGGGCGACCTGGCGCTGGCTACCGCGGCCCAGCAGGTGAAAGGGCTGGCTGCGCGTCCCACGCCCGACGAACTGACCGTGTTGGCGGAACCATGGCGGCCCTGGCGGGCAGTCGCCGCCCGCATCCTTTGGCACAACTATTTGTCCCGATAACAGCTCGCTTCCAAAACGCCACAGGTGTCATTCCGAACGCAGTGAGGAATCGGTGCCCTCGCCTGACAAAAGCAGATTCCTCGACTCCCTGCGGTCGCCCGGAATGACAATTCTCTCTGAAGTGCGACGCACCTGAACTACCAAAGAAAAGAAGGCATCCCCAAAATGGTGGATGCCTTCTTTCTTTGGTTCTGTTGACACAGATCATTTCGTGTCATTCCGATGAGCGGAGCGAAGAGGAATCTCCAGGCTCGGAGCTAAATCCAACCCCTTGGTTCAGATTCTTCACTCCCTCTGGTCGTTCAGAATGACATAATCTGAAATGTCATCATAGCCTTGTCATTCGGTTACAATTTAGTGGTGATGGTTGTTATCTCCGTGGACATGACCGTGGGCGATTTCATCTTCTGTCGCCATCCGCAAGCCAACAACCTTCAGATGGAAGTATAACGTCTCACCCGCCAGGGGATGATTGAAATCCAGGACAACATTTTCGTCGTTGATTTCATCCACCCAGGCCAGGAATTCCTGATCGGATTCCTCATCGTACAGGTCCAGCTCCATGCCGATTTCGAGTTCGACATCGTCTGGAAAAAGGTCGAGGGAGACAACTTCGTAGGCTGTATCGTCGCGTTCGCCATAACCGGCAGCGGGTTGTACGATCACATCCTTCTCATCGCCGACAGACATGCCGTACAGTGCTTGCTCCAGACCGGGAATGACTTCGTCATAGCCCTGCAGGATCACCATCGGACCAAACTCTTCGGATGAGTCAACGATTTCATCGTCGGCTAAACGAAGCGTATAGTCAAAGCTGACGACAACGCCATCGACAATCGTGAGATTTGAGTTAGCCATCAGTGTGCTTAGACTTTGACGACGTCGACGGCCTGCAGGCCTTTGGGACCTTCGGCTACGCCAAATTCAACTCGCTGACCTTCGCTGAGACTGCGGAAGCCTTCGGATTGAATGGCCGAGAAATGAACAAAGACATCGGACTGGCCGTTATCGCGCTCGATAAAGCCGAAGCCCTTTGAGTCGTTGAACCACTTGACAACTCCGGATTCACGCTGTGACATGGTAATTCATCTCCTTTAGAGACAGGGGCGACGCATTGTCTGTCTCAGAGACACAAAAAAACGCCCGAGACCTGCTGGTCCGAGCGGCATTCTTGAGATCCTGCTTTCAGAACATTCAGCGTCTTACAAAAAAATTAGTTAGTGCATCCGAACAGCGTCGGACAGGAAATAACTATAATCCAGTCCCCAGGAAAAGGCAAAAATCCTGGCTCAGAAATCAGTGGTTGTTTGCAGGCGGTAGACACTGCCACTGAGGTCCAAAACATACAGTTCACCGGCCTCATCTTCACCAAATGAGGCGATGCGATAATCACTATCAAAGACGATTTCGTCCTGCCAAACGCCGTCATCTCCTTGCCGTAACGCCCAGATATCGCCACTGCAAAAATCAGCGTAGAAATAGACGCCATCCAGTTGGGGATAGGTCGCACCGCGGTAAACATACCCGCCAGTGACCGAGCAGCCCTGATCGTGCGCATATTCTGCTACGGGTAGGGTGATGGCTGAATCGTCACATCCGCTAGCTGGTTCAAAACAGTGCGTCCCTTCGGTTGTGTCCCAGCCATAGTGCTCGCCTCCGACGCTCTCTGCTGGTTGGAAATCGACTTCTTCCCACTGGTTTTGTCCCACATCGGCGATGTAGAGATCGCCCGTGCCGCGGTCGAAGGAAAAACGCCAGGGATTACGCAAACCATAGGCCCAAATCTCCGCCCGGACATCGTTTTGTTCGATGAAAGGATTGTCGTGGGGGATGGCGTACGAGTCCTGCCCCTGCACGGCGATGCGAAGCATTTTGCCCAGCAGCACGCCCCTATTTTCGGCGTTGTCCCAAGGGTCGTTGGCCTGCCCGCCATCGCCGGTTCCGATGTAAAGATAGCCGTCGGGGCCGAACTGGATCTGCCCGCCATTGTGGTTTCCTGCGGGCTGGTCAAAAGTGAGAATCACGCGTCCCGAAGTTGTATCAGCCGTATTCGGTTCCGCCGGACACACGATACCGAGCGATGGTCGTGTCTCCGCCGCCGGCTCGACTGGTGTAGTTGACGTAGAATTCGCCATTGTTCTCATAGTCCGGGTCGAAGGCGATGCTGAGCAAGCCCTGTTCCGAGCCGCCTGATTCTACAAGCTCGGAGATATCGAGGAAGGGCGTTTCCAGCACCCGGCCTGCTTCGATAATCCGCACGCGTCCTTGTTTCTCGACCAGGAAGATGCGCCCACTGCCATCGCCGGCATGGGTGAGATAGGTGATCTGGTCGGGCACAGAGACGAATGGTTCGAGCGAGATGGATGGCGGGAAGACAACCGGAACAGGAGTCGGCTCGGGAATCGGTGTGGCGGTCGACGCAGGGGCGTCGGTCGGCGCTGGGGCGGCGGTCGGTTCCGGCTCGATGGTCGGCGACGCCTCGATGGCGGGCTCCGGCGTGGCGGTCGGAGCGAGCGTTGAGTCTGTCGCCGTCGCAGTTGCCAGGGGCGCGGGTGTTGTTACCGGAGGCGTATCGACCACAGCCGGTGGTTCTGGGGATGTACTGCCGGTGCAGGCTGCTATCACTACCAAGAATAGTATCAAAAAGAAGATTGAAATTCGATGCATTTGTCAGCGTCCGAAACGAGAAGGGTCGGTTTTTTGTTATCCAGAGTCATTTTAGCATAGTTTTGCGCAACATTGACACAGGCGAGTGGCACGGTTACGATTGTCCATGATCGCAGCAGGCAGCAGGTTATCCTGCTCGCGGTTATGGTTTGCAAGTGATCCCCTTGGTTGTTTGGCTAAAAGAAGAAGGAAAACAGGACTAAAACTGCTATGACTCAAGTCAATCCCGATTCCACTTACGATCTCAAATCCGTGCAGATGCCCTATCTATCTGGAAGGAGCTTGCGTCTCATTGTCCGGCTGATGGAAAGCCCGCTGAGCGGCTTGCTCGCGCCCAGTCTGCTGAACAGCGCCGGCGTCACCTGGCTGCGCGCACAAACATTCGGGGAGGACCCCACCTTCCAGCCGGTCGCCTATCGTGGAACGCTGGCGACTGATGCAACGAGTGTCCCGGAAGGGGAATTGCCGCGCACAGCCGCAGGTTCGGGCCCGGGCTTTCGTTTTCCCTCTACTTTCGACTATGCGCAAGCCTACCGTCAGGGCCAAACAAACCCGGTGGAAGTCGCAAAACGGGTGTTGGCGACGATCAAAGCGGGGGACGAAGCAAGCCCGCCCTTGCGAGCAATGATCGCAGTCGACGAGAAAGATGTCCTGCGCCAGGCGGAAATTTCGGCGGAACGCATTCGCAAGGGTGAGGCGCGCAGCGTGTTCGAGGGTGTTCCTGTGGCGATCAAAGATGAACTGGACATGATTCCCTATCCCACCACCGTGGGCACGACCTTTTTGGGAAGTGCTCCCGCCAGCGAGGACGCGACGCCTGTTGCCCGCATGAGGGCGGCGGGAGCACTGCTGATCGGCAAGACCAACATGCACGAAATCGGCATCGGCGTGACCGGCTTCAACCCCCATTACGGGACGCCTCGCAATCCCTACAACGTGGATGCCTACACCGGCGGCAGTTCCAGTGGATCGGCGGCGGCTGTGGCGGCGGGCCTGTGCCCGGTCGCGCTCGGCGCTGATGGCGGTGGTTCCATCCGCATTCCGGCGGCTTTTTGCGGGGTGGTCGGGCTCAAGGCAACGCACGGGCGGGTCAGCGAGTTTGGCGCTTATGCCCTGGATTGGAGCGTCGCCCATGTCGGTCCGCTGGCGGCGACCGTCACCGACACCGCCCTGGCCTACGGCATCATCGCCGGACCCGACCCCAGAGACCCGCTCTCGCTCCATCAGCCTGATCCCACACTGGCCGGTTGGGACAATCTCGACCTGAGTGATCTGACCCTGGGCGTGTACTGGCCCTGGTTCCGGCACGCCACCGACGATGTGGTCAGCGCCTGCGATGCCATGCTCAAGCTCTTCGAGCAGCGCGGGGCAACGGTGAAGGAGATCGTCATCCCCGACCTGGAAGCGGCCCGCGTGGCGCATGTCGTCACCATCACGACGGAAATGAACCAGGCGCTGGAGGGATTCTACAAGCACTACCATCAGGAATACGGGCTGGATGTGCGTCTGAATCTGGCCCTGTCGCGGAAATTCACCGCCCGCGATTACGTGCAGGCTCAGCAAGTGCGCACCCGGTTGATCGACAATTTCAACAAGATCCTGGCGGATGTGGATGTGATCATCACCCCCACCACCGGTCTGCCTGCCCCGACCATCCCCGCTTCCGCCCTGCCCGATGGCGATTCCGACCTGAGCACGTTGACCGAGATCATGCGTTTCGCTACACCGGCCAATCTCACCGGCCTGCCCGCCATCTCCTTCCCGGCGGGCTACAACGCTGGCGAGGCTGCCCATCGGCATGCAGGCGATGGGGCGCGCCTGGCAGGAGCCCACGCTATTCCGACTGGCCCTGGTCGCCGAGCAACAGGTCGAGCGCCAGAAGCCAGCGGTGTACTTTGACGTACTGAACGGATGAAACGGAGACGAACTCATGAGCGAACAAGACTGCTACACCATCGATGAAGCACAACTGCTACTTCGCGAAGCGAATCCATGGCCGAACCTGGACGCTGTCTGGAGAACCCGGATCGCACGCAGGCCGAAGATGAAGAGATGCTGCACGCCGCGCACGCATCCCTCTACCATTGGCTGCAAGTCGGCACGGTCTTGCATCACCAGCGCGGCTTGTGGATGATCGCACGCGTTCATGCGGTGTTGGGCCATGCCGCCGAAGCCTTGCGTTATGCCAGTCGCTGCTGGAACTCACCGAACAGCATCGGGACCTGATGGAAGATTTCGACATCGCCTTCGCTTATGAAGGCATGGCGCGGGCGAATGCCCTGGCCGGGGAGCAGGAACAGGCCCGGAGCTATCACCAACTGGCGGAGCAGGCAGGGCAGGCGATTGTCGATGAGGAGGATAGGGATATCTTCTTTGTGGAATTGCAGGGCGGGGAGTGGTTTGGCCTCTGCTAAGTTGCAGCAGCATTGCGCAGCTCAGATTCCAAACAAGGTGGCTTTTTGACAGCATTGGTTTGCCCATGCACAATCAAGTGCAGTCAGCATAAACTATGCTCGATGACAGATCGGTTCCCGAACCAATGGAGTCCCAGATGACTGAAAATCCTAAAAAACAACCACAAATCAAAGTCGAACTGCCCAACGACCTCCAGCCTACCTACGCCAATTTCGCTATTATCAATCACGCTTACAACGAAATAATCATCGATTTTGCCCACGTGCTCGCCAATGTGCCCAAAACCAGGGTGCAGTCGCGCATTGTGATGTCGCCATACCACGCCAAACTCCTGATGAACGCCATGGCCACAAACCTCGCCAACTACGAGAAACGCTTCGGCGAGATCAAGATGCAGGGCGCTGGCCTCCCGGATCGGCCACCGATGAATTTCGATCCATCGCAGGTGCATTGAAAATACGTTTTTCGTTGTGCGTGGTCCGTCATCTCACCGAGACAAAACGGACCACGGACCAAGCACCACTTGCCCATGCCCGACTTCAGTAACAAGACCGTTATCGTCACCGGCGCATCGACGGGCATCGGGCGGATGACTGCTATTGCCTTTCATGAGGCAGGCGCCCGGCTCGTGGTGGCAGCTCGCTCCACGGATGAGCTTGAGCTACTCTCCACCAGCCTCGGTGGCCCCGACCGGACGCTGCCTGTCACCACCGACGTTTCGGATCCCGATCAGTGCCAGGCGCTGATCGACCGCACGGTGGCGCAGTTCGGCGGCATCGATGTCCTGATCAACAATGCGGGCATGGTTGTGTCCGGCCAATTCGAGCATTTGCAGCCGGGCGACATCGAAAGGCAGTTCGCTGTCAACTACTTTGGCGTCGTGTATTGCATCCGGGCGGCTTTGCCTTATCTCAAACAGAGCCAGGGCGTAATCGTGAATGTGTCATCGGTGGCGGCCTTTCTTGGGCTTCCCACAAGCGGGGCCTACAGCGCATCCAAAGCGGCGCTCAACAATCTGGGCCAGAGTCTGCGGGTGGAACTCGAACCTTATGGCATCGGCGTCAGCACGATCTGCCCGTACTCCACAAGCGGGGCGCAATTGGCGCAAGAAAGGCATCCTCCGCGAGGGAAGCCTGCTCACATCTGAAAAAAAGCAGCGCAGGTGGCAGCGCCATCCCCCCGGCCAGCAGACAAGCGAGCAAGTGGCCGGGATCATCCTCAAAGCTGCGGAGCAGCGACCCCGGCTGGTGGTGCTCAGCCCGGCCGGTCGGCTGATCTGGCGGCTCAATCGTTTTGCGCCCTGGCTGGCGGATTGGGTGCTTGAACGGGGGTTGAAAAAATTGTAGGAGACTTGACAGTTTGTCGATACACAAACTATACTGATTTCAGGATTTCGATCCTCTTAATTTCATAGTTCAGTGATTGTAGTATCCATCCACGTGATGGCCGGGGGAAGTCCGGTGGTTGACCGTTTCGACGGTTGAGATTCCGGCGCTGTCCCGCAACTGTAAGGGTCGATTTCGACCTCAGCCAGAGAGCCCGGTGCTACAGTCCCATCGGACGCCTGCGCGGACAGGGTCGGTTTTGCAATCAGAAACCCGCAAACCAACCCTTGTCCAATCCGGCAAGGGTTTTTTAATGCTCAAACAACACCTCCTCCATCTCAGCACCTTATCCATTCTGTTCCTTGCTTCAGTAGCTATTCTCGCGCCCGCGTTCGCAGCGAGCCCGGAGACCGGCAGTCTGTCCGAACGACAAGCCGCCATCGAGCAGGCCATCGATTGGTTCCAGACTCAGCAGGCGGCGGATGGCAGCGTTGGCGGCCAGAATACGGGGAAATCGTGCGAGGTGACATGGGTTGTATCCCTGGCTGGCGAAAATCCCGATGGCCCCGCCTGGACACCCGCTGGCATCAGTCTGCTGGACGCTTGCGAACGGGATGTGCCAGTCTACCTGAGCCAGACGGGATGTCGGGCGCATGGGCAAAGTGCTGAGGGCGGTGGTGGCCGCAGGCGCAAACCCACACAATTTTGGCGGGCTCGATCTGATCGCCGAAATCGAGAGCAAGTACAATCCCTCCATTGGTCTGTACGACCCCGTTTTCTTGTTCCGGCAGGATGTCGCCATCCTCGGCCTGCATGAAGCCGGACGGCCCATGCCTGCTGAGCTGGTGCCCGCCATTCTGGCCCAACAGCATCCTGATGGCGGCTGGAGTTGGGCGGTCGAGCCGGATCCGGGGTCGGGATTCAACGACCAAGGCGATCTGGACACCACAGCCCGCACCTTGCAGGTGTTACGTGCGTCTGGCCTTTCACTCAACCATCCTGCTTACATCCGGGCTGTTGAGTTTATCAGCGAGTTGCAGAACCCGGATGGCGGTTGGGGCGATAACGAGGGACCGACCAACGCCAATTCCACCGCCCTCGCCACCGAGGGATTATTGGCCGCGGGCTGGGACCCGGAAGCGCCGCCTTACATCCAATCAAACCAAACGCCAGTGCAAACGCTCCTGGATTTACAGGAGGGAAGCGGGGCCTTCATTTACCGGGTGGGAGGTGAAGAAAGCCGTCTCCTGGCGACAATCGATGCCGTACCCGCCCTTTTACACACCTATCCCGGTGATATTCATAAAACAAACCATGTTTATCTGCCCGTCCTATTCGCCACGCAATAATCATCAAACTCAAACAAGGAAAACCGCATGTCCAGCAAACGTCAAATTACTGTTATCGTAGCAATCGCTCTTCTCCTCCTGTTCGCGTTCACTGTGATCGCTGACGGGGAAACCAAGGAAGTTGCCCTGGTTATCACCTACTCTACGGGAGCAACTCATACGGAAATCGTCACCGTGCCTGCGGATGCAACAACCGCCGAGGTGTTGGAAAACGCCGACATACCCGTGGGCATTGCCGATTACGGCTTTGGCCCCGCCGTGTGCAATATCAACGCCGATGGCTGCCCAACCGACGACTGCTTCTGTGATGCCGCGCATTTCTGGGCTTACTACCACCTGGCGGGCGATGCCTGGCAGTCTGCTGCGGGCGGTGTCGGTGACTACACCCCCGGCGACCGCAGCGTCGAAGGGCTCGCCTGGTCTGGCTTTGACGCCAATTTCAACCCAACCGTGCAACCGCCTGTTATGACCTTTGAAGAGGTTGAAGAGGAAAACGGTGGTCCGCCACAACCCGCCGAAATCCCCGAACCCGCTACGTTGCTTCTTGTTGGCAGCGGCATCGCCGGGCTGGCTGCCTATGCCCGCCGCCGGAAGAACAATCAAGATCAATGATTGATGATCAAAGATTAAGGATCGCTGCATGAGGCGCTTCCTTAATCCTTAATCCTTTTCTTTACCATGAAACAACACCTCCGCCTCATCATCCTCGGACTCCTGCTCATCCTCGGAGCCAGCATCGGCGCGACCCAGGCCAAAGGTCCCAACCGCGCCGGAATCGTGGTCCAGTTCGGGAATGGTTCTGTCGTGCAATCCTGCGTTACGTTCAGCGAACCCAGCATCAGCGGTTGGGAATTGCTCAACCGGTCGGGATTGACAGTCTATGCGGAAGATTACGACGGCTTCGAATTTCGCCGTTTGCAGACTCGACAGTGGTGACAAAAGTAGTGGTTGCGAATATCCCTTGAACGAGTGCTGGTGTCAATGCGTCACGCCTGGCAGTTGTAATTATTGGGCTTATCATCACTTACAGAATGACGCGTGGGTTTATGCCCAGCAGGGGGCATCGGGCAGCACCATCAAAATGGCATGGTTGATGGCTGGGGCTGGGGATTGGGCGTAATCAATGAATCGGGCGTAGCGCCTCCGGCCATCCCCTTCGACCAGATTTGCGCTGTGAACACTCCCACACCCACGACGCACGCCCACTTCCACTGTAACTCCCACCCCTACCGGCACGGTGACGGGCACGCTCACGGCGACGCCAACGAATACCACAACGCCTTTTCCCCTGGCTATCAAGCAATTCCAACTGGACTCTGTTACTATCGGAGAAGGTGAGTGCTCCACGCTTCGCTGGCAGGTTCAGGGGGCGCAAACTGTATACTTGCGCGAAGCGCAAAACAACGAACAGACCGTCTCTGCCGAATCGGCGTTACGGGTGTGTCCGGCTTTAACCACCACCTACACCATCAGGGCTGTCAATGGCGCCGAAGAGCAAATCCAGTCAGAGATTCTGGAAGTCGGCCTGGTCACATCAACGCCCACGCCACGCCCAGACGACACAGCAACCCCCATTCCTACGCAAACGCCAACGCCAGCGATAACACCGACGCTTGAGCCTCCGACGCCAACGCTCTCACCTTTGACACCAACCCTGGCTCCAACCCTGACACCCACAGCCACACTCACACCGATCCCTCCCACACCCACAGCGGTGATGGTTAGCACAACCACGCCAATCTTTAACACGACGCCAGTGGTGATCGTGGCCAAACCGGTGCAGGTGCTCACTCCAGCGCCCACGCCGACTCCTCCACCGGATCCGACTCGTTTTCTGCGCTATGGCGCATTCGCCCTGATCCTGGCGGTGTTGGCGGCAGTTGGACTCTGGGCCCTGGCACGTCAGAGGGCTGAATAAGCTATGACCACGGGATACCATCCCTACACCTGGCTGATGTGGCTGGCGGCGGGCTTATCCGCCGCTTTGCTCACGCGCAATCCCTTCTATCTGGCGATCCTGATCGGCGCAACCGGTTTTGTTCTCGCCGCTCTGACGCGGCATCAAAAAACAGGGGGCGTCGCTTCCGCCGCCGAGTCGAGAACCGCCACCTGGATGCCGGTGCTGAAACTGGCCCTGGCCCTGATGCTGTTCACAGTGCTTTTCAACGCTCTGACCGTGCATCATGGCCGCTATCGTGCTCTTCACCTTGCCTGAATTCCTGCCGATCATCGGCGGCGACATCACCCTCGAAGCGGTTCTGTACGGCCTGGTGATTGGCCTGGGTTTCTTCGCTCTGATTCTCGTTTTCTCCACCTTCAACAGCGCTGTGGGGCCGCAAACGCTGCTGCGCCTGATTCCCGGCTTTGCCTACCAGGCCGGCGTGGCCCTCACCGTCGCCATCTCCTTCATCCCCGAAACCCTGATCGCCTGGCGGGAAATCCGGGAAGCACAGCGTTTGCGAGGCTACCGCGTGCGCAAGCTGCGAGACCTGCAACCCCTGTTCGTGTCGTTGCTCGGCAT
The DNA here is from genome assembly GCA_963700615.1 of uncultured Chloroflexia bacterium. Classification (GTDB taxonomy): domain Bacteria; phylum Chloroflexota; class Anaerolineae; order J102; family J102; genus DUEF01. The sequence goes on from CAVOYG010000016.1 coordinate 313,446, forward strand.
CGGTCTGGATCGGGCCATCCAATTGTCGGAATCGATGGATGCGCGCGGGTTTGGCGGCAATCTCAGCGCGGCTGGCCGCAATGAACGCTGGCTGGCTGGCGCCGGCACCGTGCTTGGGCTCCTGCTCCTGCTGGCCGGATTGCTCACTCGCTCGTTCGGATTCAGACCCGAATGGTTGGGTTTAGCCCTGCTGGCCGGAGGAGCGATCATCCTGGTCATTACGTTTCGTCGTCAGGGACAGCGTTTGCAGCGCACCAACTACCGCCGCTGGTTCTGGCGACCGCGGGACACTGTTGTTTTTTCGACGATGGCAGTTATGCTGGCGGCTTTGATCGCTCTGTCGGTCTTTTTCCCCAGACAACTTTTTTACTATCCCTACCCTCCCTATCCCATCCTGCCTGATTTCAATCCCTTCCTTGGCCTCCTCTTTGCGATGCCGCTGGTTCCCGCCCTGCTTCTGCCCGCGGCCAGCAGGGGCGAGGCTCGCCCTCGCCCAAAAGGTTCGCCATCAAGACGACCGCCAACCGGGCGACCGCAAGGGTGCGCCCCTACCGACCTCCGATCTCCGACCTCCGATCTCTGTTCAATGATCCACTTCTCGCATTTCTCGTACCAGTACCCTGACGCCGCCACCCCGGTGCTCCGCGACATCTCGCTGGAGTTGCCGGAGGGCGCTTTTGTGCTGGTTGTGGGACCATCGGGCGCGGGGAAATCCACCTTTCTGCGCAGCATCAACGGCCTGGTTCCGCATTTTTACGGCGGCAAGGTCAGCGGATCGGTGCGGGTCGATGGCCGCGACCCCGTCGCCAAGACCCCGCGCGGCATGTCCGACCTGGTCGGCATGGTGTTTCAGGACCCGGAATCTGGCTTTGTGGTGGACGTGGTGGAAGATGAACTGGCCTTCGCCCTCGAGAACTGGGCTTATCCCCGCGATGTCATGCGCAAACGGGTGGAAGAAGCGCTGGACCAATTGCAAATCGCCCATCTGCGAGACCGGCCGGTCAGCGACTCTATCGGGTGGGGAGAAACAACGGGTCGCCATCGCCAGCGTCCTCACCCTGCATCCCAACATCCTGGTGCTGGATGAACCCACCTCGCAGCTCGATCCCCAGGCCGCGGAAGAAGTGCTGCTGGCGCTGCGCCAGCTGAACGAAGACCTGGGCATCACGATCGTCCTGTCCGAACACAGGCTGGAACGGGTGGTGCAATACGCCGACTCCGTGCTCTACTGGCCCGGCAATGGCGCTACTCCCCTGCTGGGAGACCCCGGCGAGATCATGCAAGTTGTGCCACTGACACCGCCCTTGATCACATTGGGCAAAGCGTTGGACTGGCAGCCGCTGCCCCTCACCATCAAGGCGGGACGTCGTTTCGCCCGCGCTCTGAAACCTGATCTCGCCCCGCCGCCTGAGCCCGCTCCGACCTCTCACAACGGCCAGCAGCCCTCGATCCAGGTCAAGGGATTGTGGCATCGTTATGCCAATGGCGTCGAAGCGCTCAAGGATGTCAACCTGCAAGTGCACCCCGGCGAATTTCTCGCCCTGATGGGGCGCAACGGCAGCGGCAAGAGCACCTTGCTCAAGCATCTGGTGGGATTGTTGCAGCCTGCCCGGGGCAACGTACAAGTTCTGGGTCAGGATGTTGCCAGCACCGCCACCGAAGAACTCACTGCCGACATCGCCTACACGCCCCAAAACCCCGACCGCCTGCTCTTTGCCGAGACCGTGGCGGACGAACTCGCCTTCAGCCGGCGCGCCCGCAATCTGCCCCGATGATCCCGACGCAGATCGAGCTTTGCTCGAACGCCTGGGCATCGCCGAGCTAGTGGACAAACACCCGCGCGACCTTTCGGCGGGGCAACGACAGCGCGTGGCCCTGGCCGCTGTGCTCATCACCAACCCGCCGCTCATCCTGCTGGACGAGCCGACCCGCGGCCTGGATTACGTGCAGAAACACAATCTGACTGAGCTTCTGCAAGAACTGCGGGACAGCGGCAAGACCGTGGTCATGGCCACCCACGATGTGGAGTTGGTGGCGGCCACCGCCGACCGGGTGGCGCTCATGGCGCAGGGCGAGATCGTGGTGGATGGCCCCGCCCGCCGCGTGATGTCCGAATCGTTGGTATTTTCCAGTCAAGTGAATAAATTGTTCCGAGACCCCCGTTTGCTGACACCAGAAGATGTGTTGGCGAGTCTACCAGGTGAAACGCAATGACCGTTCAATCCCCGCCAAAATCTCAAATGCCCATCTCTGGCGCTCAGACCACCGTTGCAGATATCCAATATCCAATATCCAATACCGCAAAACCACGCGTTCGCGCCCTCCCTCTGCCCTCTTTCCCGACCATCATCCTGGCCCTGGCCAGCTTGCTCGGCCTGGTCGCTTTCGTCTCTCCCTTCTTCGGGAACCCGGAACAACGCGCGAATATGGGCATGGCGCACGGCAACGACGCTCTGCTGATGTTGTCGATGTTGAGCATCCTCGCCCTGGCCGCGGTCGTCGCCAGCATCCAGTCCGGCCAGATGTCGTCGAAGACCCTGGCGGTGTTGGGTGCGTTGGCGGCAGTCGGCGCTGTGCTGCGTTTCCTGCCCGGTCCGGCTGGATTTTCCGCCCTCTTCTTCCTGCCCATCCTCGCCGGTTACGCCTTTGGCGCGCAATTTGGCTTCCTTGCCGGACTCACCACACTTCTGGCATCGGCTTTCCTTACCGGCGGCGTGGGTCCCTGGCTGCCCTACCAGATGTTCGCCGCCGGCTGGATCGGCGCCGCCGCGGGGTTATTGCCCCATCCCAAAACCAATTCCCGCCGCGAACTGCTTTTGCTGGCGGCAACAGGGTTAATCCTGGGCCTGCTGTACGGCGTTGTTATGAACCTGTGGTTCTGGCCCTTCGTGTTCCAACCTGCCCAATCCGAAATGTACTGGGAGCCGGGCGCGGGCATCAGCGACGCGCTGAAACGCTACTCGCTGTTCTATCTCACAACATCCTTCATTTGGGACCTGTGGCGGGGCATTGGCAATGCCGCCCTCATCCTGCTCTTCGGCGCGCCGGTGTTGCGCCTGCTGCGGCGCTACGAGCGGCGGTTCAGGTTTGTGCAGGGGTAGGACATGGCCTTGCGCCTGCACAGTGGGGATGGAACGGGGAAAACAGCAGAAGTGGGCGCTGTTGTGCTACAATGACTGGCAGCACTCAGCTTCGCTGAGAGTGCGCCATCACCACCCCTATCCCCCATGCGCGCCGTCCTTATCCGCAACCCGATCTCCGGCAATCCCAGCCGCCAGCACGCCCTCGACCAGGCGCTCGATGAATTTGCCGCTGCAGGCTGGCAACTGGACATCCGCCAGACCGAACACAAGGGGCACGCCCGGCAAATCGCGCAACAAGCTGCCGAACAAGGCTATCAGTGTATTATCATTGCCGGTGGCGACGGCTCCATCGGCCAGGTCGCTGACGGCATTGTGCGGTCAGGGGCGACCGATGTGCGATATGGGCATCATCCCCCTCGGTTCCGGCAATGTCTTCGCCCGCGAGATGGGCCTGCCCTATCCCCGATCGTCCAGGGATGACGCCACTGTCCGGGCGGCACGCATCATCCTGGAAGGTAACGCCAGAGCGCTGGATGTCGGTATCGCCAATGGACAGGCTTTCATGTGCTGGGCTGGAAGCGGCATCGACGCCGACGTCACCGAAGATGTAGAATCCAATCTCGCCTTCGACAAGCGAAAATCGCCCCTCAAAACTTATACCAGAGCGTTGCTCAAGCAACTGCGCCAGTTTGATGCTCAGCACATGCGCATTACGGTCGACAGGCAAGAGACCATCGAGGGGGATTTCACACTCGTCATCGCCAGCAACATCACCCTTTACGCTCGTTATCTGCGCATCGCTCCTAAGGCTTATCTGGATGATGGCTATCTCGATTTGATGATGATCGACGCCGGTATTCTCCCGACCTTCCTGTACACGGCGGCCAAGGTCGCAGTCCTTCCCGCAGCCAGGGACAAACGCATCATTCGCCGCCGCTTCCGGCATTTGTTCGTGGAAAGCGACCGACCCGCCGCCTACCATCTCGATGGCGACCCCCTGGGAACCACACCGCTGAGCATCGAAGTGCGGCCTCGCTGTATTCCTGTTTATCTCGATCAAAGATTAATGACTAAAGATTAAGGAAACCTCTTACATGGCGTTCTAACCTATAATCATCAATCTTTAGTCATTAATCATTTCATCCCTATGTCCGACTTTCTCACAATCACCGAATTGCTCGATTATCTCACCGCCATTGTGCGCGAGGATGGTCTCCTTGCGGATGTGATGGTGCAGGGCGAGATCAGCAACCCTTTGCGCGCCAAATCGGGGCATTTCTATTTCTCGCTGAAAGATCTGGATGCCACCATCGGTTGTGTGATGTGGCGGTCTGCCGCGCAAAAGCTGCCGGAAATCCCGCAGGAAGGCCAGCGCGTCCGCGCCAGAGGGCGGGTGGATGTGTATGCGCCCAGGGGCCAAATCCAACTGGTCGTCAGCGCCATGATGGTCGAGACAGACACCGGTGCACTCTATCTGCAACTCGAACAAAGTAAGCAACGCCTGCAAGCGGAAGGGCTTTTCGATCCCGAACGCAAACGCCCGTTGCCGACCATCCCCCGACGGATCGGCATTGTTACATCTGCTACCGGCGCGGCATTGCGCGACATGCTGCGAGTGCTCAGCCAACGCTGGCCATTGGCCGATGTTCTGTTGGTCCCGAGCCTGGTGCAGGGCGCACAGGCCCCGGCTGCGCTACAGGCGGCCTTGTTCAGCCTCTACGATCGGGATGACATCGATGTTATTGTCCTGGCTAGGGGCGGGGGCTCCATCGAAGATCTGTGGGCGTTCAACGATGAAGGGCTCGCGCGCCTCGTGGCGGCATCACCTGTCCCGGTGGTGAGCGGCATCGGTCACGAAACGGACTTCACGCTGGTGGATTTCGTGGCGGACGTGCGCGCGGCCACGCCATCGGCGGCTGCGGCTGCTCTCACACCGGATGCCGCCAGCCTGCGATTGTCCCTTGATGCAACAGCAGATCGGTTGCACGAACTATTGCTGAGCGCAATCGAGCGTCGCCGCCAGGAAACAGAGCGCACTCAAGACATCGTTCGGCGCTATTCACCGCAATATCGCATCGACCAGCAGCGTCTCATGCTCGACGAACTGGATCGACGCCTGACGCAAAACGCCCAGGATCGCCTACGGCGATGGCGGCTGGCTCTAAGCGCGCTCGAACACCGCCTGGAGGCACTGAACCCCACCGCCGTGCTGGCGCGGGGCTATGCTATCGTGCAGGATGATGCGGGTAACGTCATCAGTTCGGTGGAGCAAACAGCCGCCGGGCAGCAGCTGGCCGTACGCGTGTCCGATGGCAGCTTCCCAGTTACCGTCAGTTGACCAAGTTATGAACAACCAACTCTCCTTCGACCACCTACCTATGTCCCAACCAGAAATCTCAGACCTCACCTTCGAACAAACGCTGGCCGAACTCCAGAACATCGTACAGGAATTGGAAAGCGGCGATGGCAGCCTGGATGAAAGCCTGTCTCGCTACGAACGGGGGATGCTGCTCGCCCAGCACTGCAACGACCTCCTGGACAAAGCCGAGATCCGGGTGCGCGAACTCCTGCCGAATGGCGAAGATGCCGACTTTTCCGGCTCGCTGAGCAGCCGGTCTTGATCCATATCAGCTCCAGTCGCGAGGCGCGTTACACACCTGAAGTCCCCAATTGTTGGTGGAATGTCGAACGCATCTGTATACGAAGTGCGTTGCACCTAACGTCAAATCTTGCTCAAGCAATCATCTGTCGCTAGAATGGTTGAGATCAAGCATCGTTACACTGCCTGAATCCGACACAGTAACCCACAATAATTCAGAATCTCCATCTGCATCCTATGGCTCACAACACCCCCTTCATGGGGCTCAAAATCCCTCCCCGCAATGGCATTTTCGCAGGTCTTGTCGCAGGTCTTGGCATGATCGTTGTCTGGGCGGTTTTTGCTCAACTCTTTGGGGATGGCGCCCGCAACCTCATCGACACTATCGCCTCCACTATCCTTGGCGCTCGCGCCTTTGCAGGAGATATGCAGGCGCTTTCATTGCTTGTTGGCTTGCTCATTCATTTCCTGATTTCAGTGTTGCTGGGATTGCTCTATGCTGTCTCCCTTGACCGTCTGACTGCACGCGACACACTGGTTGTCTCGACGTTTTACGGCTTTACGATCTGGTTTGTGTCCAGTTTCATTGTAGCAGGGTGGTTCAACGATCTGATCGTGAGCTACAGCCGCACATGGTGGGGCATTTTGGCTTTTCTCTCCTTTGGGTTCGTGCTCGGTGCGTATGCAAACCGTCGCGGCGTGCCAGCCCCCGCCCTTAGCGCCTAGCGAGGATACACACAATGACCGATGTCCAATTACCTTTTTGTGATCAATACTGCGTCAAACCCGGGGCTGGCGTCGATCTGAACGCCATCGACCCCGATCAACATGGCGACTTCAAAGGGAAAAAACAGGCAGAGAGCGCTCTCAAACAATTGCGGAAAGAGTTGATGGCCTTGCAAGAGCGGTTTTACGCCTGGGACAAGCGCAGCATTTTGCTCGTGTTGCAAGCCATGGACACTGGCGGAAAAGATGGTACAATCGAGCATGTCATGAAGGGCACCAATCCTCAAGGCGTTGAAGTCCAATCATTCAAGGTCCCAACTGCCGAGGAGATGGCGCACGATTATCTGTGGCGCGTGCACAAGCAAACCCCGGCTCGCCGCATGATCGGCATCTTCAATCGCTCGCACTATGAGGATGTTCTGGTGGTGCGTGTCCACAATTTTGTTCCAGAGGCTGTTTGGCGTAAACGCTACGATGAGATCAACGCCTTCGAGAAACTTCTTGCGGATAGCGGAACCACCATTCTGAAGTTTTATCTTCACATTTCCAAGGATGAACAAGCCCGCCGTCTGCAAGCGCGGTTGGATGACCCCGACAAGCGCTGGAAGTTCTCGAAAGGAGATCTGAAAGAACGGTTGTTGTGGAATGATTACCAGGCCGCCTACACGGATGCGTTGAGTTTGTGCAGCACTGAATACGCTCCGTGGTACGTCATACCAGCCAATCGCAAGTGGTACCGCAACTATGTGATCGCCAACATCCTGGTTGAAACCCTGCGCAAACTTGATCCCCAATTCCCCGAATCAGAGGAAGGGCTTGACGATGTAGTTGTTGTCTGAGCCAGGAGAAATAACACTATGAGTGAAACACCCAAGAAAAGCAATCGCCGCCGCCGTCGCCCTCGCCGGCAATCAAGATCAAAGAATACGCCGTCGCACACTGCAGAGCATCCGGACACTAATGCTCCAGAACAGGCAGCACAGTCTTCAGCTAATCGCTCGAATCGCCGTTCCGGGCGTCGACGCAGACCACAGCGAGACGAACCGCGAATTTCGCGCGGAAGCGGTGATCTTGTACTGCAACAGCACAATGCAGCCGATCTGAATGTCTCTCCAATCAACAAAGACATCTTTATCTACACCTACACGCTGCGCCCTCAAAGCCTTCTGGATAATTACCAAACAGGTCCCAGCGTTGTTGAGAATATGGAATATGAGGACGTTCGTTCCGATCTGAACCTTAGCCGCTAGCTGTTAAGACCGCTCGTAATCAAGTATGGTGTATGGATGCCATCTAAAGAGCCACTGCCTCCCACAGACTATCGGCGCTATCGACGCCGAACCGACAGGGTGTTTTTGTGGATGGTCATTGGCAGTCTCCTGATCGTTGGCGGCGGTTTCATCTATCTAATTTATGGCGGCGGGGCGTTTGTAACCGCCCTGATGTGCCTGCTCCCAGGCGCGGGCATCATTCTTTTTCTGTGGGGTTTGTTATCTTTAATCGAAAGGTGGGTGGCCGACGACTAGAAGGTGGCAATCAGGCGCCAGGGGCAAAACTAAAATCCTGGAATCAGGGCGACAGAGAAATTCGTTCCTCAACCCAACCGCGTGAAGCATAATCCGGTTCACCGCCGACGCGTCCATCAATGGAACCGGGCAAGGTGAACAACTTGCGCTGGCTGCTGCCATTGGGATTCATGGCGAAAACGCTCCAGGCTCCGCCTCGATCTGACACAAATACGATGGTCCGTCCATCAGGGGCCCAAACCGGCAAGCCGTCATTTCCCGCTACTTGCGTCAGTCGCCTAAGTCCCTGGCCGTCGATATTCACACTGTAAATCTCCCAATTGCCATCACTTTGCGACATAAAGGCGACGGATTTTCCATCAGGAGACACAGACGGCGCTGTCGCCTTGTCGTCGCTCACGATCATTGTGCTATTTGAACCATCGCCATTGGCCACAGCAATGCCCTTATTGGGGAAATTGGCGCGATAGGCAATGCGTCCGTCGGGTTGCCAAGCAGGCATTTCTCCAAAAACGGGTTGCACCCCGTCCTTCAATTCCTGTTCTCCACTGTCGTTGATATTGACACGATAGAGACGGGATTGACGATCACCTTCACGGCGGGAGAAAAAGGCGATATTCCCGCCATCCTGAGACCAGGCGGGACTTGAATCCTCGAGGTATGTCGTGAAGCGTCGTACGCCGCCGCTGCCCAGATCCAACGTTTCGATACCGCGTTCGTCACTCTTCCAACGTCGGAATGCGATCACCTGACCGTCAGGTCTCAGATCGGGCTGGCTGGCTTCCGTAACAAGACGGCTGACATTGCTGCCGTCAATACCGGCTATGAAAACATCGTAGGTGCCGCGACCCGGATCAAAAATAGGGAAAGCCACGCGTCCAGACAGGCTGGAAGGGGGCGGATTTGTGGGTTTTGGAGTCGCTGGTGTCACAGCCTGGGACGTGGCCTGCGCAGCAACGGTTGCAAGGGCTTGCGCTGTGGCGTTGGCCTGGACGGTTCCGGTCGCTTTGGTATTGACAGTTGGCGTTGGTGTTGATGTGGGTGTTAGTGCCGCCAGTGATGTCGGTGTGGATGTAGGCGACAGCGCCGGGATAGGCGTCGGTGGGTCTGCGGGGGGCGTGGGCGTATCCGCAGGGGGAACAGTCGCTGTTGGTGGAGGCGTTGTTGGCGGTGGCGTGGTCGGTATTGGGGTGTTGGTGGGGCTGGGGGTTGGGGTCCAGGTTGCAGGAACGATGGTTGCGGTTGGTGGAATCGGTGTAAGCGTTGGGGTGAATGTCGCATCCTGCACCGGCGTTATGTACACCACCACGGGCGGTTTTTCATTGCGCCCGTAACGCATCAGGTAAAATATATCCGTAAGCGGTTCCGCGGGCGTCAGGGATTCGACCAGTGCCAGCGAAACGGAAACGAAAAGACAAATAAGAATGACGGCTGCAAAGACGAGCATTACAGAACGGTCGGTATTGCGATGCCGTTGTGGGGGTTTTGAGGTCATAAATAGGCTCCTGCGTTTGAAAGTGCGTGGACTTAAGCCTGACCAATCATGGGGTTGTCAGGCAAATCGCATTCCGAACGCTGCGCATACACAGCCTATTTTATGACAGCAACTATCAGGACAGCAACCTGGACCACTCCGGGGATGTGTGGGGGCGGAGTTGACATGTGTCTTGACCATGCGGCAAACTGGCTCTCATTGACTGCCAGAATAAGGGCGACCACAAGGGTGCGGGCGATCGCAAGGATACGCCCCTACGGCGCCCCATCATCTACAAACATACTGGCGAGGCTCGCCCTCGCCCCTACCATAACGACCGCCAGGATGCTCCCCAATTATGTCCGATCTCATTCTTACACCTGAAGAACAAGCTTTACTTGATGGCGTTGAAGGCCCTGGCGTGCAGACGCGCCATGGAGATCGTGGCCACGCTGGGACGCATTTACGGCGCGCCCGATCTGGTTCCGGTCACACACGTGCAGATCGCCGGCGTCAGCTACAAAAACCTGGGCGACGCCGGGGTCGAATTTCTGAAAGAATGGGCGGCAGATGGCGCCAAGGTACGTGTGCCCACCACCCTGAATCCGGCGGGCATGGAACTGGATCGCTGGCAGGAGATGGGCTTCAGACCCCGATTTCGCCAAACCGCAGCTTTCAGCGCCATCGGCGCCTTCATGCAGCATGGGCGTGACCGCCACCATGTCGTGCACGCCCTACCTCTTTCGCCGACTTCGCCCCTCAGCGCGGCGAGCATCTGGCCTGGGCCGAGAGCAGCGCCGTGGTCTGGGCCAATTCGGTGGTCGGGGCCAGACACCAACCGCGAGGGCGGGCCCAGCGCCCTGGCCGCAGCCATCGTCGGGCGCACCGCCCGCTACGGCTACCATCTGGACGAAAACCGCCGGGCCACGCACGTGGTCGAGATCACCTGCCCGGTCGAGACCATCGCCGATTTCGGCGCGCTGAGCTACATCGTGGGCAAAGCCGTGGGCGATGGCGTGCCCTACTTCCCCGACCTGGGTGCGTGGCTCCCACCTTTGCCCGACGACATCACCGCTCGGCGGCGATGCCGGCGATCGCCTGAAAACGATGGGCGCCGGTCTGGCCGCCTACGGGGCGGTCGCCCTCTACCACATCGCCGGTACACACCCGAAGCTCTCGATCGTGGGCGAAGCGCTGCATCCGTCCCGACGCCCAGCGTCTGATCATCGAAAGTCTGGCCGCAGGCTACGAGGTCATGGACGCCAACCCGGAGACCACCGAGATCGATCTCGTGACCATCGGCTGCCCGCACGCCTCCATGACTGAATTGCAACGCGTGGCGGAACGCCTGCGCGGCGAAACCCTGACAACCCGCCTGTGGGTGACGACCTCGCAGATCACGCGAGCGCGGGCGGCGGAAGAGGGACTGGTCGGGATCATCGAAGCAGCCGGGGGCGAGGTGGTGGCCGACACCTGCGCGGTGGTGGCGCCGGTGCGCAGCCTCGGCATCAAACGCATGGCAACCAACGCCGGCAAGATGGCCTGTTACGCGCCCATGCACAGCGGCGTGGAGATGCGCTTCGGCGACCTGGAGCAGTGCTTGCAGGCGGCTATTTCGGGGAAATGGGGATAAAATAAGTGCGACGCACCTGCGAGGTGCGTCGCACTTGAGATGCAGTAGCCACGGTGGCATTGGTAGCGGTGTGGAGGCCAGTGGAAGAACGATAGCCCTAAAAATGTAAATTACTTAAATCGTATTTGTACAAAACCTGCACGTGTGTTATAACCGCGATACTTAGGATAGCTGATCACACCAGCATCCTCCGTCTCTGGCTTTTTCTGTTCCACACACACATGGAGGTCAGTACATGAATAAGAATCATCGTTTTATCATAGGAGCAATGTTTGGCGTGCTCCTGCTCCTGGTCATGGCTCTGGGCGTAAGCGCACAGGGCGGACCCACAACCATCGCCACGGGCTTCGACGGGCCGCAAGGTCTGCTGGTCGCAAAGGATGGCAACATCTGGGTGGCCGACACCACGCATGTTACCAAGGTGATGCCGGATGGCTCGAAATCGGTGGTCGCCACCTTGCCAACAGTGATTGGCCCGGAAGGCCCGGTAGGCGGGTCGCGTCTGGCGCTCGTCAATGGCATGCTCTACGTCAGCAATTCGGAGTGGGAGATGGATGTGCACGGCGACACCATCGCCCCGAACACCGCTGCAATCCTTAAAGTGGCAAACGGCGGCATCACTTCCGCTGCCAGCACCGGCGATTATGAGAAAGCCAACAACCCCAATGGTGACAATCTTGCATCGCATCCCTATGGTATGGCAGTCGGCAAGGATGGTTCGATTTATGTGGCGGATGCCGGGGCGAACGACCTGCTAAAGGTGAATCCCACCACCGGAGCAATCAGCACCGTAGCCGTGTTCCCGCCCTTCCCCAACAATACCGGGGTGGGTCCGCCAGTGTCGCAGGCTGTGCCCACCGGCGTGGTGGCCAATGATGACGGCACCTTTTTCGTTGGATTTCTGCACGGCTTCCCTTTCCCGCCTGGCGCTACGAAAGTCGTTAAGGTGATGGCGAATGGCTCGATGAGCGATTTTGCCACCGGCCTCACCTCCCTGACCGATCTGACTCGCGGCCCGGATGGCAAACTGTACGCCGTACAATTCGCCGTGTTTGGCGCTGAAGGGCCAGGCCCGAACACCGGCGCTCTGATCCGCATCAACTCAAATGGCGTCTCAGCAGTCGTGCAAAGCGGCCTTTCCTTCCCCACAAGTATTTCTTTTGATGGCGATGGCAATGCCTACATCACTATCAATGGCGTGGGCGCGCCAGGTTCCGGCGCAGTCGTCCGCTACGACGATGTCGCCCCGCCTGAAGCCCCGCCGCCCGCCGAAATCCCGGAACCGGCTACGATTGCGTTGCTTGGCGCCGGATTGGCCGGGCTGGCAGGATATGTGCGTCGCCGTCGCTCCACTCAGACAGAATAACACCTGCACCGCCTTCGGCGGTTGAGCTGTTCCATCACACTCGGTCACAGGTCTTGCCTGCGGCCGAGTTTTGTTTTTGGGCATCCAATTACAACCCCCAAACAGCGTTATCTGCAATCGCATAGCCAAAACCCGAAAAAGCGATTAAACTGTCGCCAATACTAAACACACATTCCACAGTTGGAGGTTCCCTTTGACATATAAAACTTTGTTCCTCTCATTGCTGATCCTCATCGCTGCGCTGGCGCTGGCTGCATGTGGTGGCGCTGCGCCTGAGCCAGCCAGCACCCCGATTTCAGCCGCTGCCGCCACAGTTCCCGCGCCGACCAAGGCGCCCGAACCGACCGACGCCTCGGTCCCTACCTCCGTGCCTGCCCCGACTGATTCGGCAGTATCGACCGATACCCCACAACCCTCGCCAACGCCGGAACCGGTCGAGCCTGCCGCCGATACCGAAACCTCGCCCCTGCCCACACCAGAAGCGCTTCCACAGAAGTTGCGCGCCTTCGACATCGATGCCGAGAACAGCGAAGTGCGCTACGAAGCCAAGGAAGAATTCTTTAGCGGTGCAGTAGAGCGCATGGGCAAGGCCCTTGGCTTGTTCAACGCCATCGGTGTAACCAATGCCATTGCAGGCGGTTTTGTCTTGAGCGAAGGCAATCCCCCACAGATCGAAATGAGTCAATTCGAGGTGGATCTGTCCACCCTTGCCAGCGATGACAATCGTCGAGACCGGCAGGTTCGGTCAAATTACCTGGAGACGGACCAGTATCCCCTGGCGGAATTCAGCGCCACCGGCGTTGAAGGTTTTCCGCAAAGTTACGACGAGGGTGAAGAAATATCCTTCCAACTCGTGGGCGATATGACCATCCACGGAACAACCCAGCCCGCAATCTGGGATGTGACAGCCACGCTGGATGGGAATACCCTCACCGGCGCCGCGCAGACCGTGGTGATGCTAAGCGACTACGGCATCGAGAGCGCCCGTGATCCCCAACATCCTTACCGTCACCGATGGCATTACGGTCACGGTCGAGTTCAAAGCAGTGGAGTTGGCGCAGTAACACACCGGATTAAAGATCAAAGGTTACTGTCATTTCGAAGACCAAAGGGAGGAGAAATCCCCCTACTATCAAGAATTATCCCCAAATAGCGGGGAGATGTCTCACATTCGTTCGACATGATGCAAAAGTGACTACACCTGAATCGTTACAATCAAAGATTGATAGTCGAGCCGCAATGCCCGGCAACCAGCCAATGGAGAAATCTCTTGCCTGACCTCAACGACTCCGCCCATCTCCTGGAAAAGCAATATCGCGACGCCTCCAATCTCAATGCCCGCATTGACCTGCACCAGCGATACAGCGTCAACGAGTACGACTGGTTCCACTGGATATCCGACCATTTCGACATCCCGCCCGCGGCGCGTATCCTCGAACTGGGCTGTGGGCCTGCTGTCCTCTGGCAGAACAACCTGCACCGCATCCCGGAAGGCTGGGATATCACGCTCTCTGACTTTTCGCCGGGCATGGTGGAGACAGCGCATAAAAACCTGGCCGATAGCCCGCACGATTTCCACTTCCAGCAGATCGACGCGCAGGACATCCCCTTTCCCGACGACAGTTTTGATACCGTTATCGCCAACCACATGCTGTACCATGTCCCGGACCGGGAACGGGCGCTTGCCGAGATCCGGCGGGTGCTCAAACCGGGTGGTCGGTTTTACGCCACCACGGTCGGGGATGGGCATATGGCTGAACTTAGGGATTTGATTGAGCGTTTTGCGGGTGATGTGGCGCATCCCTGGCGCAAAGAACATCGCCCGACCTTCACGCTCGAAAACGGCGCGGAACAACTCTCGCCGTGGTTTGATCATGTATCGAGATATATCTTCGAAGACAGTTTGCTTGTAACTGATGTCGAACCGTTAATCGCCTACATTCGTTCCATGGCGTCGCACTTTGACTTCGGGGATGATATCTACGCAGCGATGGCCGCGGCAGTGGACGAAGAAATCAACACGCAGGGATGCTTCAAAATCAGCAAGTCAAGCGGTCTGTTTGTGGCCAGATAGAGACAATCGGGGGGAAACCATAAGTGTCAACTTAAGGGAATTCCAGATAAATTCTGCAATTTTGAAATGGTGTTTTCAAGCTAAAATGCACTTAAAGACGGAAAAAATCTGGGTCTAACAGACATTTTTTAGAATTTGACCAGCCTACCACGCCTCAACATAATGCTTAAGTTAACACTTATGATCCACAGGGTTATCCACTAATTCAGGTAAAATCAGTCCTTTTTCAGAAGAATCACCGCGCTGATTGCATGTATATTACGCCACTTGTTTCGCCTCATCCCACCGACCAGACAATAAGAAACACCCTGCGCGCCTTGCGTCTACAGGGTGTTTTCAGTAATTTGGTGGCGACGGGTGGACTTGAACCACCGACTCAGCGATTATGAGCCGCTTGCTCTGCCAACTGAGCTACGTCGCCATATTGGAGGCCCTGGCATGTGGCCAGGGCCTCTGTTATGGTAGCGGGGACAGGATTCGAACCTGTGACCTTCGGGTTATGAGCCCGACGAGCTACCTCTGCTCCACCCCGCAGTAGCAAGAGCCATTATACAACTTCTGTGGTCTTTGTCAATATTCGCGTGTCGTTAGTTACAGCTATTCCGAATTTGGTGATGGTGTGTTGAAGTGGAGTACCTGTAGATCGAAAAAGAACTCCGTCATACAGCATGCCCACAACCACACTGGGAATGCTCCTTTTTCCCATCACCTGAGGGATAAACTCGATCAACTGGTTTCAGTTCTGTTCATCACTGATCTTCATTTGAGAACCTCTTTTCGAACGGATTCGCAATGTAGAAGCATGAATAGCGTCATTGAACGGGCCAAACATGTTTTAGATCATAGACAAGCGACTTTCAGTTCGCTAATCTAATAGTTGAATATCTTTCGATGGGCCATTTTGATGACCCAAGTTCAATGGACCGCATCGGAGACGCCAAATGATCATAATCATGGATCGCGGCCGCTGTAGTGTTGACCCCACCGTCTATGCTCGTTGCGCGGCCAATTGCTTTCAAAATCCACTGGATACTTCCCGACCCTGTCTGGTCAAAATCATTGACGACGGGGATGATGATTGGTTGAGCATCGTCCTCCTGGTGGAAGGAAAAACCTTGCGTTTCAACCTCACTGATCTGAATGTTGATGATGTTGAGTTGGAAGGATGGGAATTTCTGGCTGATTTTGATCCGACCTTGGTGCAACGGGGCGCTGCTGACCGCTGGCGACAACTTGCAGTCGCACAGCCATTTGAAAGTTCCAGGCAACTCAGGGTGTGATTGCACCTGGTCTGGTTATAAATGGTGGGTCGGCGGATCACATCAAAGATTGAAGATCGATGATTAAGTGGTCTCAGTTCGCCAGGCGCCTTAGTCTTTACGCGCTACCGGGAGAAAAGTTATGCTCAAAATAAATGCCAATCGCCTGCTCACCAACCTGCATTCCCTTGCCCGGATCGGCGAGACGCCCGATGGTGGGGTCTCCCGACCAGCCCTTTCGGAGAACGACATGGCCGGTCGGACCTGGTTCAAAGCGCGGGTGGAAGAGGCTGGTCTGGCGTTCAGGATGGACGGCGCAGGTAATCTCTCTGCTATCCTGCCCACAACCAATCCTCAGGCCCCAACCTTACTTTTTGGCTCCCACCTCGATTCTGTGCCCAACGGCGGGCGCTTTGATGGCAGTCTGGGCGTGTTGTGCGCTCTGGAGGCGCTGCAAACAATCCAGGATGCGAATCTGGCGCTGCCCTGCCATCTTGAAGCGATCTCCTTCACGGATGAAGAGGGCGCTTTCCTGGGCACATTCGGCAGCCGGGCTTTTACTGGTGATCTTGACCAGGAAGCCTTGCAGCGTGCGCGGCAGTCACCAGAACATCTGGATGCCGGATTAGCGCGCCTGGGATTAACTCGCTCCAGCCTCCTTGCCGCCCAACGGCCTCTGGACAGGTTGGCCGGATTTGTCGAAGTTCACATCGAGCAGGGCTCGCGCCTGGAAGACGCGGGATTGGATATCGGCGTCGTTACCGCCATTGTCGGCATCCGCTCCTTCTGGCTGCGGTTTACGGGGCAGGCTGCTCATGCCGGAACCATGCCCATGGACCAACGCAGGGATGCGTTGTGGGGCGCTGCGGAGTTCGTGCGCCAGGCCGCAGAAATGGTTGTCAACAGATTTTCGCCCGGCGTCATGAACTGCGGCCAGATTCATCTCTCGCCCGGCAGTTTCAACATCGTTCCGGGCGAAGCCCGGCTGGCGCTGGAGTTCCGCCACAGTTCAGTGGAGAAAATGGACGAAATGGAAGCGGCGCTGCTGGAACTGGCTGCGGATATCGCCAGCGCACAACAGTTGCAGATTGATGCAGAGTTCCTGGCCACCACCACGCCTGCACAGATGGATGAGCGGATGATGCAGACGGTGGAGAACGCCGCAGATCGGTTGGGACTCAGTCACATCCGGCTCCCCAGTCTCGCCGGTCACGACGCCCGCTCTCTCAGCCAGATCACGCCGACGGCGATGATTTTCGTGCCTTCCGTTGACGGTATCAGTCACAATCCCCGCGAACTGACGCATGACGAAGATGTCGTCAACGGCGCCAACGTCCTGCTACAATCCATCCTGGCGTTGGCGGAAGGGTAGGGGCGGGTCTCGCCCCGCTGCATTGGGCGACTGGCCAGTCGCCCCTGCGAACCAATCCTAAACGGCGTAGGCGAGCAGTTGTTCCAGATTCTCCAGACCGTATTTCTGGGGGATGCGGGCTTCGTACAGGTCCCGATAAAGATAGTCTTTGCCGAGCCTGTCTCCGGCCCAGGCGATCACCTTATCTATCGTCGGTGTCTGCACACCAACCAGTTGGGCGATGGCGCGGCTGATGGCCAGGCCAAAGGGCACATCTTCTGACAGGTAGCGAGCGTGGAAGTCAGGGACGAATTGTCCTGGTGCGATCTCTCGCACAGGCGCTTTGATGCCTGCGTAGGCCTGGTTGGTGAGGAACGATGACTGGAGGGTGGAGGGGTCAGACAATGGAGTGGGCGTACGAACGTTCGAGCCACATCTTCAGGGGGTGGACAGCAGAGAGGTCGAGATAAGGGGATGCCAGGTGGGATCGAATGGCCTGGATGTCGTCACTCATCCCCGCCAGTGTCGCTGCTCCCGCTTCGCTCAGGTTGTGGTAGAACAGGGGCGTTTCTTCCTGCGCAAACGGTTCGCCGTCCCAATCGACAAACAGACCGTACATGATGCCGGGATGAATCAATTGCCCTGTGTTGGCCAGAGTCAACGCCAGGAAATTGGGAATAGGACCGATGTCCAACCCCAACATCGTCTGTAACGCCTGACTGATTTCTACGACCTGCGCGCCGGGCCGGGTGGCGGCATCTACGACCTGTTTGACGCCAAGCACATGGACGATCTTGCCGTACTGATCGATGCGGCAGGCCCAGGGCAGCGTCTGCAAGCCGAACAGCCGTATATCTTCCCGACCATGTTCAGCAAGCACCGATATCGCAGCATAATCGAAGCCGCCACGTGCGGGCAAAGCGCCTACCCAGGCATTTGCGTCCAAAAATGGAGGCAATCTGGCTGCAAGCGTGCTCTCGTGGCCGAAAGCAGGCATCACCAGGAAAACCATGTCGCTGCCCGGTATCACTTCGGCGGGATCAGCGCTGATGCTTCCGGGGTAGGCTTTTGGCCGTCGACCGCGCCGATGGTTTCCAGGCCGCCATGCGCGGCGCTGTTGGTGCGTAATCGCTCCGCCTCATCGCCAAAAGGCGCATAAATATCGACAATACAACCGATATTTGTGGCGGCGATGGGAGCCAGCGCCTGAGCGCCGTTACCACCGCCGCAGATGGTGATCTTTTGTGGTTTCATAGAGGGATTCAAGCTCCTTTCTGGTTTCACTTTCTGAAAAATAGTTATGGTGGTTGCGATATCGGATACCTGGTACCGGTTAATTCTACTGCTTTTCAAGAGACCATTGTGCAATAGCCTGTATCAAATATCCAATATCGCTTCTCACCACTACTGCGCTTCGTGCACCACCTTGGCGAAGGACATGCTGCGTTTGACGGGTACAAAACCAACTCGCTCGTACACGCCGAGGGCGCCAGTGGGATTCTGGCTGTCCACGCCCAGGGTGGCGTAGTCCATGCCCTCGGCTTTGAACACGTGCATCGATTGGTTGAGCAGGGCCGTGGCGAAGCCACGTTTACGCCATTGGCGGCGCACGCCCAGGTCACCGACAAAGGCTTGCTGAATGCCTTCACGTTCATTTTCTTCAGGACTGAGGAAGTTCAACGAGAAGCCTGCGACTTCGTCGCTATCCATGATCACAAAGGACAGGTCCGGGCGGAAGCTCTCTCGTCCGACCAAAAACAAGTCCCAGGTTTCGATGCTCATGGGCACGTGGCCCCAGTGATCCCGGAAGGATTCCTCGAAAGCTTCGTAGGTGCGCTGGTTGAGTTCAGGCTCCCACGTTCGGATTTCAAGACCGGGCGGCAGGGTGACATCAGCAAGCGCTTTGCTCAGATCACGGCGCATCTCGAAGAAATAGCGCACGGGCTGGAAGCCATGCCGGGTGTGCAACTCCTTGCGGTACGTGTTGTGCTCCATGCAGCCAATGCGCAGCACATGAGGCAGGTCGCGGGGACGCTCGGTCAGGATCTGGCGACCGCGCGCTTCCGACCAATCCATGATGAACTCGGCAAGGCCATTCCCGCGATGGTCGGGATGAAAATTGTTCCAGAGAAAAGCCAGATAATGTTCGCCGGGCTCAGGTGGGGCGTAGAGCCAGGCCATCGCCGCCACCTGCCCGTCGGCGGTGAAAGCGCCCAGGGTGTCGGTTTCGATGTTGACATCGGGGTCTTCGAACTCTTTTTCGGTATCGGCCAGGGTGCCCGCCCAGGTGCGGTTGTCGTGGGAGTCGATGTCGAGCATCATCTGGAAAATGGCGGGTGAGTCTTCTCTGCGGAAGGGACGAAATTCGTATTCGGGATAATCGGGTAATTTCGGTAAATGGTTGTTGGTAGTCATGATGGTATCGTTTTGGTGAGGGTAGGGGCGATTGGCAATCGCCCATGTTGATGGGACGAGGGCGAGGGCAAGCCTCGCTCGTACGTGATGGTTGGTCTTGTAGGGGCGGACCCTTGCGGTCGCCCCTTTTGGTCGGAACGATTGGCAATCGCCATTACGGGGATCAGGGCGACAGGCCTGTCGCCCCTACGGTTATTCGGTGATCCACACATTCCCCCGGAAGGGCGGGAACAGGGCATCGAGGAGGACTTCGGCGGTGTTGTTGACCCAGCAATCGGCGGTTTCGGCGGCCAGTTCACCGCGACGACGGCGACCGCACAAAAGGTGCAGGAATTGCAGGCCGGGGAAATGGGCGTCGCCATCGCCCGGCTGGTCGGGCTGCCACCCGGCTATCTCACTCACCCGACCTTGTTCGAAGCGCATGCGCAAGCCGTCGCGGAAGAAGTTCAACTTCAGTTCGCCGCTGAACCCTGCGGCCACAGAATCGGCCAGATGCCGGTCGAGGGCAGGTCGTACGTGGATGAGGAAGGCAGGCAGGTCGGGCACACGGATGTACCAGGCGTAAGGCGGGAATTTGTGGTAGAAACCCTGCGGCCAGGCGTCGTAGAGCGGGTGCTCCAGACCCAGACGGAAGCGCAGCGTATCATCCTTTTCCTTGGCGTAGCTGCTGTTCGGCAACGCTTGGGCGACGGTTTGCAAGCCGTGGAGCAGCGCCGGCACGATGGGCAGAAAACCCACGCCCGGTTTCAACTCCACCTGGGAGATAAACAGGCCCTTGCTGCCGGTGAAGGGCATGTGCAGCACGTAGCCCAGACGCTCGCCCTCCTTCTTCTCGATAATGTGCCAGGCGCGATGGCCTTCACTGTCGGGATGGCGCTCACCTGCGAAAATGTAGCGCCAGAGATTCGTCGGAGGGAACAGCAGCGTAAGGATTGCGTTTGACGCCCTGCTCGTAACATTCCCGCACGAAGGGCAAATCGGCGGATGTGGCCGGACGCAAACGATAGGGACTTTCCTCAGCGTCGAACTTGGGGAAATCGCGCGGGTAAGCGATGCGCATGCCGCCCAAATTCATCGCCATCTCGTAGCCGAACAGGCGGTAGTACGACTCGATGCCGGTGATGCCCTGCATCAGTTCGCCGCGGGCCGCACTGAGGGCGTGGATGACCTCGAATTGCCTGCGCACCAGGCCCCGGCGACGGTAATTTTCGAGGGTGCCGACAAGTTCGGGACGGCCCATGTTGAAGGGGATGCCGCCAAAGCTCCAGACCTGCGAGATCAGGTTCATGCTGGAGACTATCTCGCCTGTCTTTCTGTTCTCGACCAGGGTGAAGTCGCCCGGCCCCATCAGCGGGTGCTCGTCCGACATGAAATCACGCGTCAGATCGCCGATGTGGTTGACCTCGGGGAGGTCGTCGTGCATTGTGTGATTGAACTCGGCCAGGGCGTCGGTATCCGCCACAGTCGCGAAGCGAAGGACGAGATCATCACCCAGGTCGAGGGGGAGGTTGTTGGTGGGATTAGGGTTGTTGTTCATGATCGTTATTGGGTGGGGAATTAGGATTAAGTTGAGATTAATCTGCGACTTAATCCTTGGGCAGTCTTGCCCGCTAGCAATGCTCGATCATGACATATCGCACGAACGCCAGGGTGCTGGCGAAATCTTCGGGAGCGGCGGGTTGGCGGACCGAGGTCGCTGGATCGGGGCGGCAATCCCATGCCCGGTCGATCAGGCCCGCCCAGGAAGGATCGAGATTGGCCTTGGCCCAATCAGCGCCCACCCGTTTCGATTCGTTGGTTCCGGTATGGAGATCGTGCGACATCCGGCAGTAGCTCAGGACGATGAAGCCCTGGTAGAAGCGATTGTTGAAACGGTCAGGGTCGGCAAGAATTGCCTGGCCCCATTCGATCATGTCATCTCGAATGTACTTTCGCAGCAGATCGGCTGAGATCGGATCGACCAGCGATTGCGGAGGCGGCCCGACCAGGGTGACGCCCTTCTCTCGTACCACCCAGCGCACCACAATCGTGTTGCAGTGGTCTGATCGGATTAGAGTGCGAGCACCGTGGTCGAGGTACCAGAGATCCTGGCCGCTCTGGGCATGGTCTTTCAGGATTTTCCTTGGGAAATAGGAGCCTTCGAGGTGCTGCGCCCACTGGGATTTGAGGTTGTAAATGTGTTCGTGCATGACCTGCAAAGCATCAACCTGTTCGTCGGACAATTCATCTTCGATAACGACGATGAAATCAACATCGCTGTGAAGATCGAAATCACCCACGGCAAAGGAACCTTGCAGGTAAGCGCCGACGAAGTTATCGCCAAGGATCGCTTGCTGGCTTTCGACCAGTCGTTGCAGGACGTCGTTGAGTTCGGGGTAAGGTGTGGGGTTCATTGTTTGTTAGCCGTTGGCTGTTAGCTGTTGATTGTTGACCGTTCTCACTGTCCCATGCGCCAGCCGCCACCGGCATAAATCAGTTGACCGGTGATCCAACGAGCTTGCTCGGAGGCGAGAAAGACGACAACATCAGCGATGTCGTCCGGCTCGCCCAGTCTGCCGAGGGGCGTGCCTGCCACCAGGTGGGATTCATCCTCCGGCCGGATGTAGCCGGTCTGGGTGGGGCCTGGCGAAACGATGTTGACGGTGATACCGTACTTGCCCATCTCGCTGGCGGCGGAACGGCTGTACGATTCGATGGCGTGCTTGCTGGCAGCGTAGCTGACATTGTGCTCGTGGGCATGGGCGGCGTCGGTGCTGATGTTGATCACGCGGCCCCGGCCAGTCTGCCGTTTCACGACCCGCTGGCAGTACTCCGCCATCAGCAACGCGAACGCACGGGTGTTGATGGCAAAATGGGCATCGATCTGCTCAGCGCTGATGAAATGCACACCATCTTCGATGTCCGCACCGATCATGGCCGGATCAAAGGTTTCGAGCACGCAGTAGGCATGGTTGTTGACGAGCACATCCACCGGGCCAAACACTGTCTCGCAGGCATCAAAAACCTGCGGGATGATGGCGGGGTCGGAGAATTCAGCTTCCATTGCTTCGATCACGCCCCCTTCAGCGCGGATTTCGTGCAGGAATTCATCGACCGGACGTTGTTGCAGCGCGCGGTAGAGAGCGTCGCCGCCGATGCCAGCATCCAGCGCGGCATCCAGTTCTGCCTGGGTGTAATCTGTGGACGACTGGTAGGTGGTGATGAACACCTGCGCGCCTTGCCTGGCAAAGGCTTTCGCCGTAGCCGCGCCGATGCCGTGGTTCGCGCCAGTGATGAGGACAGTCTTGTTTTCGAGTTGAGGATTTATCATGGTAGGATTGAGGAGTAATGATTGATGATTAAGGGTGACAGGCACTTCGCGCCGGTCTGGGTTCTTAATCGGTCTGTGGCACTTGATCTGTCGCCGTATCCATTCAAACAGGAACGGAACCGGCAGCAGCAACAGCGCGGTGCTGGCATAACCGATGGGTAAAGTGGTGATGGTGGCAATCGCACCAACGAGGGGGCCGCCGACCATCTGGCCGATGGCATTCATCTGCCCCCACATGGAGAGCACGGTCGCCCGCACTCGCGGCTCGATCTGCTTGGTCACCCAGGGCTCGTACAGCGCATCGGTCCCGCCTCGGGCCTGCACCAACACCATGTAGCTGAGCACGCCCAGCGTGAAGTCGGTGGCGAAGGCAAAGGCGATAATGGCCAGGATGAAGATGGAGGTGAGCGCTTGCATCGCTCGCAGCGTCTTGCCATCATCCTGTTCGGGCACTTTGCGGCGCAGCCATTCGGTCACGCCGATGCCGAGCAACGAGTTGGCGATCCGAATCAGACCGAGCCAGATCACCGGTTGCAGTAAGATGATGGCGGGCCAGGTAAAATCCTCCAGCAGGTGCGCTTCGCTGAGCCGATCGATGCCCTCTGAGGACAGGCCGAAGAATATCTCGATGGCGAAGATCATTTGCAACATGCTGCTGGTGCGCACAACCGATGCGCCGGAGCGGAAAGTCTGGACAAGTTTGCCCCAGGTTTCCCGTTCATCAGCGGCGGCGGGGACGAAATTCGTTTCCGGCATGATGAAGATCAGGAGCACGCCCAGCAAAGCCATGCCCAGACCGGAAAGAACGAAGGTCAAACCAAGGTTGAAGGCAGCGCCGACCGTCATGCCGAAGATGATGCCGAGGATGGAGGCGACTCGTCCGATCTGACCGCCGCGGATCATGACGCTGGTCAGGCGCACCTCGCCGATCTCGCCGGCGATCCAGGCGGAGGTTGCACCACTGAGAAAGGTAGCGCCGACGCCCCAGATCACCTGAGCCAGCAGCACCATGCCGAAGGTCGGAAACAGGCCCTCGACCATGAAGCCGAGCCCGATCATCACGTAACCGATGATCAACGACAGCTTGCGGCTGTAGGCATCGGCCACGACGCCGGTCGGGATTTCGCCCAGAAAGTAGGCTGCTTCCAGCACAGTGCCGACCAGGATCAGTTGCAGCGCGTTCAGTTCGACGACCTGAACACGGTAAATGGTGCTGACCATGCTCATGGCGCTGAACATCAAACCGGCGACGGCGCTGATCAGGAAGTAGGTGGGGATGGCGGGGAGCTTGCGCATGATGATTTTGGTCGTTGTAGGGGCGACTGGCAGTCGCCCTTAGCGGAGAGACCAGGGTCACAGAACGGTCAGGGCGACCGCGAGAGTCGCCCCTACCGGTTATCCATTGCGGTGCAACTTGCCGGTGCGTTTGGCGTAGCGTTCGGCGTAGCCGAAGATCTTCAATCCAGCGGGGATGGCGAGGAC
The DNA here is from genome assembly GCA_963700615.1 of uncultured Chloroflexia bacterium. GTDB lineage: Bacteria > Chloroflexota > Anaerolineae > J102 > J102 > DUEF01. The sequence goes on from CAVOYG010000016.1 coordinate 337,744, forward strand.
GCCCATCAGCAGCACGGGCCAGATGTAGGGCCAGAGTTGCAGCGTCGGTGTGCCCAACAGCAGGGCCTCGCGTACGCCGACGAGGACGTAGGTGGCCGGACTGAGAACAGAGATCTTCTGCAGAACCTGGGGCAGGACATCGATGGGATAGTACACGCCGGAGATCAGCAACATCACAGCGATGATGACATGGGTCATCTGTGAGCCGCGCTCCGGGAAGAGCAGCGGCAGGATGGAAGCGGTGATGCTGATGCCGATAAAGCTGAGACTGCCGGCCAGTAGCATCACGGTCGCGCCCCAGAGGTTGGCGTTGCTGAGATCGATGTCGAACAGCAGCACGGCCACGAGCAGGATGATGCTGGTGAACAACATGCTGTAGATCACGGCGAACAAGGTCTGCCCGGCCATGTGGGTGATGCGGTGGATGGGTGCCATGAGCGTGTACTCGATGGTCCCCTCCCAGCGCTCAATGCTGATCACATCGGTGATCCAGTAAAAGATGACCGAGAGGAAGTGCCAGACCAGGGTGCCGACGATCAGGTAGAGGGCCAGCTCGGCGCCATCGACATTGGCGGCTGGTCCGCTGAGCTGCTCCATGCCCAGGCCGATAAAACTGACTGAGAGGGCGTTGGCGATGGAGTACGTCAACCAAACGAGTTCCCACGACCAGTAGCGCTTGACCAGGTTGGCGTTGCGCTCCATGAAGGCATAGGATGCTTTGAGTTGATGCGTTGTTGTAGTTAAGGTAGACATGGTGTATCTCCCGTTGGGGCGGGGGTAGGGGCGACAGGCCTGTCGCCCTTACGCTTCATCTTCGTTAACAAGTTGCCGTCCCGTCAGTTCCAGGAAGACATCTTCGAGGGTGGGTTTGTCGCCATTTTCGCTGGGGACAAGGGCCCGCAGGTTTTCCGGCGTATCCAGAGCGACGACTTTGCCCTTGTCCATGATGGCGATGCGGTCACAGAGGTTTTCCGCTTCGGTCATGTCGTGGGTGGTAAGCAGGATGGTGGTGTTGTCCTGAGCCTGGAGTTCCCGCACAACGGCCTGGACCTCGCGCTTGGAGCGGGGATCAAGACCGGTGGTCGGCTCATCCAGCAGGAGCACGCGGGGATGTGAGAGCAGTGCCCGAGCAATGGCGACTTTCTGCTGCATGCCGCGCGACATCTGCTCCATGGGGCTGTGGATAGACCTGTCTTCCAGGCCCAACCGTTTGAGGATAACCTCGACCTGTTTGCGCGTCTCCCGACCATTGAGGCCGTACAGCCGCGCGCCGTATAGCAGGTTCTCCATGGGCGACAGCTTCTTGAAAAAACTGGCTTCCACCGAGACTCGGTTGATCAAATGCTGCACAGCCATTGGCTCCTGCTCGACATCGTGTCCGAAGACCTCGATAGCGCCGCTGTCCGGTAACAGCAGAGTGGCCATCAGCCGAATCAGGGTCGATTTACCGCTGCCGTTCGGGCCCAGAACGCCGAAGATTTCGCCCGTTTTGACTTCGAGACTGACGTGGTCTACGGCAACGATGATCTTTTTCGCACCATTCTTGCCGTTCTTGCTGGTCTCTGCGGTCGTTCCGTTGGAGCCATTGGCTTTGGCGCCGTTCTGATCGACGGCTGTTATTCTCGTCGCTCTTGTGCCAGGGCAACCAGGAAAATCGGTCGCCGTTGCTGGGCTTACCAAATTTCTTGTAGACATCCTTCACGACGATGGCTGTGGACATGGCGTCCTCCCGTGCATGTTCCGGCCTAGGGAATTGTTGTGCGGTTATGGGTGTCAAAGTGTTGATAGTCATGATTTGCGCTCGCTGGGTTTGGTGAAATGGATTCGGCTTTTGTCGTTTGGGGTGTGGTTACTGGCATTCTCGCTTCGCGAGCTACGTGGATTTCAGAACATGAATCGATCATTTGATTGCTCCTGTTTGGAAGTAAAACGAAGGTGAAAAACAAAAAAAACGGCCACCGGGGATCCCGATGACCGTAAATCGTTTGTAGTAGGCGCATTTGCGCCATTCTGACGCACTGAAGTGCGCACTACAAACAATAAAAAAGCCTCGGGACTGAAGTGCTCCCGAGGCCGCTGGTTAACTATTTACTCAACATAACCTAACAGACGCAGGGCGCACTTCGCGCAAGAGCATCGACACCGCTACCACTGGCGTCGCGCATTCGCACGGAAAACAGGTTCATGTTGAACATCAAAGTACGCCTCCTGAAGGCTGAGAAAAATGAAGATAAGATGAGTATAGCACGGTGGAATGGTGAAAGCAAATTCAATTTGTTGCGACAAATAAATGTAACATGGTCAACTCTTACCGAACTTTCGCGATAGTTTGAAATGCCCCACAATCCCCTTGTTTGAGTTGACCTTCTGCATACAGGGAGGAGCAAAGTCCCACTTCCGCATCGGCGCTTGCCCATCCTCGCAGACTGATAGCCACCAGATTCTCAGGATCCAGCCGCCCGAGCCGCACAACAGCTTCATGATCCACCACACTCACCAACCCCAGCGAGGTGCGAATATCTGACAAACGCCAGCCATCATCAAACTTTATGCGCAGGTAGGTATCATTGGCAGCCGATCGGCCATCATTACGGATAACCAGGGTTGCACCACTCTGGCCACTTTGAGGTGCACCACCCGCATCGTTGAGGAGTGTCATAACCAGCAAGGATCCGTTCGCATTGATTTGTGCGTTTTCAGAACTGGACTCGTTACTGGCCAAGCTTGTTTGCTCCCGCACTTCTGGCAGGGACTCACAGACTTGTTGGAAATCCTCCAAATCATCACCCAACATTTGCAGGCAATGCTCGGCAGTCTTACCAATACTGTCATTAAGCGGCGACAACGCGATATCGATAATGACTTGTTCACCGGGATCAATTGTTCCGACGGTGATCTTTACTTCCCCGGAGGCGGTGCTGACAAGACCCTGGGTGGCGCTAACGCCTGACACCCGCCAATCGTGCGGTAAGGTGGCCAGCATTGCCACCGGCGATGAGGTCAAAGCGCCGTCATTCCGGACCACGTAAGTCAGATGGCGGATTTCTCCGGCATAGATAATCTCCTCAGTTAGCCGTCCGCCCACCGCCACAACAATGTGAGGTTGCTCTGGAGCAGTGATTTCTATCGTCGCTGTGGGCGTTGGCGACGGCGTTATTGTAGGGGTTGCTGTGAGAGGAAGTGGTGTAGGGCTTGTGGTTGGGGTGCTCGTAGCCAGAGACACAGGGGTACGCGTCGGCGTTGGTGATGATGGCACACTCCCAGTCGGCGTCGGTGTTCTGATTGGCGTCGGAGAGAAGGTTGGTGAGACTGTTGGTGTCCGAGTTGGCGTCGGTGGTGGGACCGTTTGCGTAAAGGTTGGAGTGTAGGTGGCTGTTGGCACAGGTGTGTTTACACGGGTTGGCGTTTGCGTTGGAACTGGTGTATTTGTCGCCACTTCAGAAGTTGGTGTGGCTGTGGGAGGTTTTTCAACTGTGGCGGTGCTGGTGGGACTAGTTGTTGGCGTAATCGTTGGAGTGTTTGTCGGCGTGTTTGTCGGCGTGTTCGTTGGCGCAGGTGTGCTTGTCGCTGTGGGTGTAACTGTTGGCGTAATGGTGGCAGTGGGTGTAGTTGTCGCGGAAGGAGTAGGTGTGGCAGTGGGCGGCGTCCATAAAATGAAGTTGTTCTCTGCATAAACGTGTGCGGTTGGCTCATCAATGCGAATATGGTCTGACGCTACCACCACACCATCAGGAGAGCTGGCATCTCGCGCCTCCAAACCGTCGGAAGGGATGACAATAATGTGGAAATAAGGGGGAAACGTGTCCTCCAGATAAAAATTGTAGAAACCATCCGGCCTTGTGCTAAACCTCTGCATCTCCCTTTCAGGCACATCAGGATCGCTGCTACTCCACAACTGTACTTCTACTCCTTCGAGCGCTGTGATGATGCCGGCGTTGTCAAATCTGACAAAGCCACGCAGCCTCGTTTTCAAAGGTGTCGCGGTTGGCGTGGGTGAAGGTGTCGGAGTTAGGGACGGTGTAGCGGTCGGAGATGGTGTTTGGGTGGGTGTCGGTGTGAATGATGGTCGAATCGTCGGCGTCGGTGTAGCGGTGGGCGAGCTTCCTGGCGTCTTGGTGATGATCGCAGTGGGTGTCGGCGTCATCGTCTCCACTGGACTGGTCGGTGTTGGCGTGTACGTGGCAGTGGGCTGTACCGTGGGTGTCGGCGTGGCGGTGGGCGCAGAATCGGACAAGTAGAACTGATTATCTGCGTAAACCCGTGCGGTTGGCGCGTCGATGCGTATGTGATTCGGCGCAACAACGACGCCCGATAGTGAAGTGGCTTGCACCGCCTGCAACCCTGCGGGCGCAATAACGAAGATGTGATAAAAAGGAGGGGCTTCGCCCGGCAAATGGAAATTGTAGAAACCGCTGGGATCAGAAGTCGCGACCTGTACAAGCTCACCTGTTGCATCCGGTCCGGTACTGCTCCGAGCCTCGAGCCTGACTCCTATCATCGGTTCCTCAGCGCCATTGCCGGTCTTGAGGTATACAAATCCACGCAGACGAGTCACGGGTACAGACGTCGCGGTGGGGGTTGCTGTAGCTGCCGGAGTCGGTGTACTGGTGGGGGTAGACGTAGGTGTGGGGGTAGGGGGCTGCACAAAAAACACGGTGTTGCCGTGTTCGCCAGGGGCGGGATGCTGATAGATGACACCATTTTTTCCGAATGCTGTTCCACCAGTTCCTGGCTGTACCGAGATCGGCGTAAATGATGTGCCATTGGTTAGTAATTCAACCACATAAATATCGTAGGTCGCGGAGGTCGTGAGGCGAAAAGTGCCATCGGCACGCACAAAAGCGCCTTGAAGGAATACGTCACCACCCGCGTCAGCCCTGCCGCTCAAACGCACCTTCAACCCGAGGATATCACCCAGTGATCCGCCAGAGGCATTCTCGACACTCCCCGAAAACACATATAAAGTGCCCTCTGGCTCCCCTCCTGCGCGAATATCCTGAGGAACAGCCAGTGTCACCACGGCTGTTACCAACAACAGGCAGATTAAAAACGGAAAAACACCCTTGAGCAGGTGTCGATAGCGCATATTGCGCCAAAATCGATTGTCCACTGAAAGCCTCGAACGTTAATTGCCGGACTGTTCGTGGATAACCACAGATTGGAGTCGAATGGCATTGCCAGCTTGATCAGTGGCAATCAGGACAAATTCATTTGCGCCCAGCGCAAGGTCAAGGGGGTGCTCAAAGTATCCTGTCTCATCAACAGTCAACGGCGTTTCGTTCAGCGATAATTCTACATCAAATTCCGTTTTACCGGAAACTAAAATCTGTTCTTCGGTAATTTGTGGATCAACAGGGCTCAACAAAACCAACGATGGTGGCGTGCGATCCACGATCACTGTCTGTGTGGCAGAGGGCAGACTCTTTCCGCCCGTCAACATCTCCGCTACCGCCGAAACCGTGTAAACGCCTTCTGTTGCGGGAATAAACCCAACGTTCACCAGGCCAAGTTCATCTGCTACGACCTCAGCACTAATCTCATCATTGACGTAGAATAGCACTTGCGCACCAGGTAAACTCTGAATCTGCCAAGAGAGGCTGGAAGCGTTGGTATAAAATTCACCCTCATTATCTGATTCAGAACCGATCGGCCCTGGTGCACTTAACTGGGGTGATTGTGGCCTGACATCCGCTTCAGACACAGTTTGACCTAAGAGCAATTGCAATTCTTGCCCTGCAGCTACGTCGATTTTCCGACCATCCAAAGCAACCCGGACCAAACCCTCATCCGTGGCCACACGCGTGGCGTCATCACTCACAGCCATGCGAAAAACAGTTCCCTTGACGCTAGCTACGAGATTAGGCGTTTTGACTTCAAATCTATCCAAATCAGATTGTAGATGTTCCACCTTGGTTTTGACTCCCCCCCTATCCAGACGCATCACAATCTCTAAAGGTTGCTCCAACGTCCTGGCCTGGATATCCCCGATGTACAATTCTGACAACGCACTTACTTCCATCGCGCTCTGATCGGGGAACACAAGCTCCGCTTGTGTATTGGGCCCACTCGTAATCGTATCTCCAGAATACACAAAAAGATCGTCACCCGCTGCCAAATCCAAGTGCCGCGAAAGTTCGATATCGCCAAATATGTGCACAGCTCTTGTGACGACAGCATCGCCATTCGCCAAACTCAAGGTGGCGCGATTATCACTGCCACCCATGAAGTACAACTGATTCCCTAAAAAGGCTCCTGCAACAACAAACAACAACACCGCCACCGCTGCCATCGCCATAACAGGCCTTAATACCGGAGCGTGCGGGATAGCCAGGCGATCAGCCAGCCAGACACGTACAGCCTGCCAACCGGAGGTCGAAGGTTCCTCCAATGTCGCCAGCATAGATTGCTTTAGAGTGCGCTCGAAGCGCGTGTCCATCTGCACTGGGTCGCTTTTCAATGCTGAAAAAGCGTTAACCAGATATGAATCGTCAACCTGATTGGGTAGGTGTTGTTGTTTCACGGGAGTAACTACTTGAACTTTATGTCTTCAGAAAGTGCGCTGCGGAGAGCTGTGCGAGAACGGGTAAGCATGGATTCAACCGATTTCTCAGAACGTTGTAAGATGTCAGCCAATTCCTTGACCGATAATCCGTCGACATATTTGCCGATAAGAGCAATTCGATAATGAACTGGAAGGTTTGCTAATGCTCGCTGAAGCATATCGCGGTCAACAACAAGACTTTCGGGTGAAGGAGATGGATCTGATAGCGGGATTGTAAGATCATCGGGTGGGGTAGGTGACAAATTTTCTTTTCGCCGGCTACCGCGACGATAATAGTCCTGGATTTTGTGTCGTGCGATGGCGTACAACCAAGTGTACAAGCCACTTTTGCCATTAAAACGTTTCAGCGAACGCATAACAGCCAACATAGTTTCTTGCAGGATATCCTCTGCATCATCTTGCCGACTATTACAGGCATAATAAATCGCCCGATACAGCCGAGGAACATAACGTTGATAGAATTCATCAAACGCGTTTCCCTCGTTGGCTACGATCTGCTTGACCAATGAGGCCTCATATTCTCTTGTTAGTTCGAGATCGCTCTCTGATATCATATCATCCGACTCAAAAATGGTCGGAGAGGATGATTGATCAGGGGATTTCATAAGATTTAGTCGTTCTAGAACTGAGAATCCTGCGCATAGTAACACCAGTTTACAAATAAATCGGCGTAATTATGTTTTATTGACTTTGGCAGAAATACGGTTGATGGAATATCTGTGTCTTCGCGAGATAAAACGAACCCCAAAAGAACATCTCGCATCAATCAGTGTGGGGCGAAATCTACGATATGATAGAAGCAAGCGCACTCTAGGTCAAGCTAGACTGCACAAGAAGTGTCAGTTTGGACAGCCTGGCGATGTTTGACCACTTCCCAACCGGTCATCTATTGTCACCCTACCCTTCAACTGGTATAATCAGACTCAACTTACCCATCCACATGCTCGACTCTGCATTACTCTGGAGTAATAAACATGGCCTCATTTATTACAGTGTTGGTCTTTATATTTTTTGTATTGTTCATTTTAGCATCGGCGATCAAAGTCGTGCAGGAATACGAGCGGGGCGTCATCTTCCGCCTGGGACGCTTTGCCGGCGTTCGCGGGCCTGGCCTCATCATCCTCATTCCCTTCGTCGAGCGCATGGTGAAAGTGGACCTGCGCGTGGTCACGCTGGATGTGCCTTCCCAGGAAGCAATTACCAAGGACAACGTAACGGTGCGCGTTAACGCCGTCGTCTACTTCTATGTCCTCGACCCGGACAAAGCGGTTATCAATGTGGAAGATTACCAGCGGGCCACCGCCCAGATCGCTCAGACCACATTGCGCTCGGTCGTCGGGCAGGCGGAATTGGATGGCGTCCTCTCCCACCGGGAACGCATCAACCAGCAACTGCAACAGATCATCGATGAAGCCACTGAGCCTTGGGGCATCAAAGTCACGGTTGTGGAACTTAAGGATGTCGAATTGCCTAACACCATGCAACGCGCTATGGCCAAACAGGCTGAAGCAGAGCGCGAACGCCGCGCCAAAGTCATCCATGCCGAAGGCGAATACACGGCATCGAAGCAGTTGGCTGCCGCCGCCAAGGTTATGCACGCATCGCCTGGCGCGCTGCAACTGCGCTATCTATCGACTCTGACCGAAATTGCTGTTGAGCAGAACTCGACCATCGTCTTCCCTCTGCCCCTTGAATTGATGCGGGCCTTCACTTCAACGCTAGGCACAAATATCACGCCAGAGATTTTCATCGATGAAACAGTAGTCGAAGAAATATAGCAACTATTCAGGTGCGGTCACACTTTGTCATGTCGAACGAATGTGAGACATCCCCTCCATTTTTGGGGAAAGTCCCAGATATCAAGGGGATTTCTCCTCCAATTGGTCGTCGAAATGACGGCAACCTGTATAGTCACGAAATGTAGCACCATTGGAATAACGTCTCTCTTAACAGAAGAAAAGCATTGACATCACCACAGGAGGTGTCAGGATATGGCAGACTTTCGCCGCCACATCCCCACCATCCTCGCCACTTCCGCTTTTTGGATTCTTCTCTTTGCAGCGGTGTTTCTTTTTGGATTGCGTCGCCCGCAAGCCCAACCCATTGAGATACTCACTCCGCCCGCTGCTGCTGTCGCCACCATCACAACACCAGAACCTACCCCAACTCCGGCGCTGCTGCGCGTTTACGTGAGTGGGGCTGTGCGCGCCCAGGGCGTTTATCGACTGAGCCATGACAGCCTCGTGGAGGATGCCATTTCGGAAGCTGGCGGAGCCACCGAGGCGGCTGATCTCGTCGCTATCAACCTGGCCCACCCCCTGTCTGACGGCGAACAGATCTATGTCCCCACCGTAGGTGAGGCTCCCTCCCCGCCGGTTATCTCGGCCGCTGCACCTCAAGACGACACGAGGTCCACCGCCCTGGAACTGGCCGACGGACCGGTCGATCTAAACACGGCAACAGTGGATGCTCTGGAAACTCTGCCGGGCGTTGGCCCCAAAACCGCTCAGGCGATTATCGATGACCGCCCGTACAACACCATCGATGATCTTTTACGCGTGAAGGGGATCGGGGAAAAGACGCTGGAGAAATTGCGCCCGTTTATCATCGTAGAGTGAGATTTACCAGCCCCACCACAAATGCACAACCAAATACACCACTGGACCCACAAAAATGAATGAATCGATGCGGTCGAAGAAACCGCCGTGTCCGGGGATCAGATGCGATGAATCTTTGACGCCCGACTGCCGTTTAAACAACGACTCGCTAAGGTCGCCCAAGGGGCCAACCAGGCCGGCCAGGATGCCGATGACGGCTCCCTGCCACCAGGAAGCACCGTTGATGAGCAAGGGCGTGAGGATGATGGCACCGAGCGTGCCCACAAATAATCCGCCAAACAGTCCTTCCCATGTCTTTTTGGGGCTGATCCGGGGCCACAGCTTGTGCTTGCCAATCGCTTTGCCGATGAAATAAGCGCCGGAATCTGTCAGCCACACCGTTAAGGCCATGATGACCAACCACATCAGCCCTTGGTCCAGTGAGCGCGTCAGCGCCAGATAGCGCAGCGTGATCCCAAGATAAATAGCGCCACCCAACGTCAGTAACATGTCGGTGGAGGCATGAGGACGGTCGAGGAGCAGCGCCGCTGTCAGGCCCACCAGAATGGCTATGACGATCAGGGCTTGAAAGCGATCCAAGCTCGGCGGCTGGATGCCGCTTTCCAAAACCAAAAGGGCGACAAGGGCCAGACCAAACCAGAATATGGGCGAATAGAAATCATTCTTGCCCATTATGGTGAGCAATTCCCAGGTGGCGACTGTGGCGAAGATCGCAACAAATGCCGTGAACCACCAGCCGCCCAACCAGGCAGCGACTACGACAATCGGAATGAGGACAATAGCGGCAAGCACTCGTTCTCTGAGCATCAGAACACCTATTTCACAAGGCCATAGCGTCGTTCTCGTCCCTGAAACACGGCGACAGCCTCTTGCAACTCGGCTTCGTCAAAGTCGGGCCAATAGGTAGGCGTCGAATAATACTCGGCGTATGCCGCTTGCCAGGTGAGAAAGTTGGATAAACGATAGTCGCCGCCGGTGCGCACGATCATGTCCGGGTCGGGCAGGCCGGCCGTATAAAGATAACGGCTGATCATCTCTTCGGTCACATCATCCGGGGCGATGCCATCGCGCATAATATGCTGGATGGCGTCTACAATCTCGGCGCGACCGCCGTAATTGAAAGCCACGTTCAGGATAATGGTGTCGTTCTGTTTAGTGCGTTCAATTGCCCCTCGGATCTGGTCCGCCAATTTGCGGTCCACACCGCTGAGTCGCCCGCTGTGGCGAATCTGCACTCCGTTTGCATCCAACTCATCGAGTTCATCGCGAATGCTCTGGCCGATGAGCCGCATCAGATGGCCCACTTCGGAACGAGGCCGTCCCCAATTTTCTGTACTGAATGCGTAGATCGTAAGCACACCGATCTTGAGCCGGACAGCTTCTTCCAGAACCCGGCGGATATTCTTGGTCCCGGCCCGATGTCCTAACTGGCGTGGCAAGCCGCGCGCCTTTGCCCAACGTCCATTGCCATCCATGATAATGCCAATGTGCTTGGGGACGGGCGCACCCGGGATAAGGAGGGATTCCGTTTGTTGTTCAACCAGTTCTGCCATAAAGGGTTCTTCTCGCACTCGCAGGGTCTACCAGCCTGGCTGCGGCTGAGTACTCGATTGAACGCTGCACAACGGACTAGATTTCCATGATCTCCGCGATTTTGGCTTCGCCAATCTCATCCATTCGTGTCACGTATTTGTCTGTAAGTTCCTGGATATCGTCAGAACCAAGCCGAAGATCATCCTCGGTGATGAGGCTTTCTTTCTCGAAATCCCGCAGATCGGAAATGGCGTCGCGGCGCACATTGCGGACTGCCACCCTGGCATCTTCCACCCGGCGCCCCACCTGTTTGCTCAAATCCCGCCGACGGTCTTCGGTGAGTTGGGGAATCGTCAGGCGAATGATCTTGCCATCGTTGGACGGAGTAAGGCCCAGATCGGATTTGAGAATGGCGCGCTCGAATCGTACCAATATCGCCTGGACTAAAGGGTCGGATGGCGATCAAGCGAGCTTCCGGGATCGTAATGACGGCAAGCTGGTTCACCGGCGTTGGTAAACCGTAATACTCAACCTGAACACGGTCGAGCAGAGCTGGGTGAAGCTCGTCCGGTGCGAATGGCGGACAGATCGTTCTCAAGCGACTTTACAGCGCCTTCCATGCGTTCTCGGGCTTCTTGTTGTACATCGTTTAACATAAAAATCCTCCACGTCTGAAGATGGAGACAATGTTAAGTAAGGCAAGGTATGCGCCTAAAAATACCGAGGCTGCACATAGCCATACTTAAAAGGAATTTGGCGTGATTAATGCGTGATCAGCGTTATGCTTCATGCCAAACTCCATTTAACCAGTGTAAAACAGATGCCACTAAACAAACAAGCCGGACGCATCTCTGCATCCGGCTTGCGCAATTGCTGATTATTGGTAAATAAGTGTGCCGACCGATTCACCGTAGATGGCCCTTTCGAGAGCCCCCTCTTGCCAGAGATTCAGGACGATGATGGGCAATTCGTGATCCATGCACAAGGTGATTGCCGTTCTGTCCATCACACCAAGGCGCTTGTTGACCGCTTCGATATACGTCAACATGTCGTAACGGATGGCATCTGCATCGATTTTTGGATCACCATTATAGACACCATCGACTTTCGTGGCCTTGATCATGACCTCGGCATCGATCTCCATGGCTCGCAGGGCTCCGGCTGTGTCGGTGGTGAAATAGGGATTGCCTGTTCCGGCCCCCAGGATCACAACCCGGCCCTTTTCCAGGTGGCGGATAGCGCGACCGCGAATGTAGGGCTCGGCGATAGCTTTCATCTCGATCGCTGTCTGCACTCGGGTGACAACGCCCATGCGCTCCAGCGCATCCTGCAAAGCCAGAGCATTCATCACGGTGGCGAGCATGCCCATGTGGTCAGCGGTTGTGCGCTCCATGCCATGCTCAAGACCCTGGAGACCACGCCAAAGGTTGCCTGCGCCAATGACGACTGCAACCTGCACGTTGAGATCGTACACGCGCTTGACTTTGGCAGCCAGGATTTCGGCCTGCGTGGGATCGATGCCAAAACCATCTGGCCCCGCCATGGCTTCTCCACCCAATTTGAGCAGAATTCGTCGGTATTTGACTTCATTCATAATGCTTTTGACCGTGGTATGCGCGCTGGGGTGGGGAAATGTGACAGTTCAGGTGCGACGCACTTAAGTAGAGCGGGACGACGAGAATTCACAAAGACAGTCTCGAAGTTTGTGCGAAGTGCGTCGCACCTGCTTACAAACAGTTAATGCTCAGCCGCCGACTTCCAGATGGGCAAAACGTCGCACTCGAATGTTTTCACCCAATTTGGCGATGTTATTATTGATCAGATCTTTGATGCTAATGCCCGGATCTTTGACGAAAGGTTGTTCCATCAAACAAACTTCTTCGTAGAATTTGTTGATCTTCCCTTCGATGATGCGATCGATGACGTGTTCGGGTTTGCCTTCTTCCAGCATTTGCACGCGGAAGATCGCTTTTTCCTGTTCGAGCACGTCAGCAGGGACATCGGCCGGGTTCAGATAGCGGGGTCGGGCTGCGACAATGTGCATGGCCACTTCATGAACCAGGGCCTGGAAGTCAGGCGTTCGGGCTACAAAATCGGTCTCGCAGTTGATCTCGACCAAAGCCGCAGCTTTGTCGCCCTGATGTATGTAGTGGCCGATCAGTCCTTCGTTGGCCTCGCGGTCGGCCCTCTTGGCGGCGGCGGCAAGACCTTTCTCGCGCAGTGAGATCACGACAGCCTGATCAAAATCGCCATTCGATGCTTCTAAAGCCTTGCGACAATCCAAAACGCCTGCGCCCGTAGCCGCGCGCAGTTCTTTTACCATTGCAGTTGTAATTTCCATGATTCAGTTTATCTCCTAAGCACAGTCGGTGCAGTGATTGATTATTGACTTATCAAAGTTGACTGTCACTTCAGGACTGTTTCTTTTTCAGAAATAGCCTGATTTCAAGCTCTGTGGGCGAGTGACAGTCAACTTGTCACCTTTTTCAGGGCAATTAATTCGTAGCTTCTTCCGTGTCAGCGGTTTCTTCAACTTCAATTTCAACCACTTCAACCTCGACCACTTCAACTTCGACTTCCACGACGGGCTCGGGTTCGGGCTTTCTTGTTGTTGTCCGTCCATCTTCCTGTTCATCCGAGCCGATGCCTTCTTCCATCTTGGCAAGTGTTGAAGGCCCAAGCAGATCGTCATCTGTAAGTTCCCGATCCATGGCCGGTCTGGGTGGCGCCGACACGCGGCCGGCGGCTTCCTGCTCTTCGGTTTCCGCTGCAAGCGTTTCGCGCATGGCCTGGCCTTCGAGCACAGCTTCAGCCATTTTCCCCACCATCAGTTTGATGGCGCGGATGGCGTCATCATTGGAGGGGATGATTATATCGATCGGGTCGGGATTGCAGTTGGTGTCGACAACAGCCACGATGGGGATATCCAGCTTGGTCGCTTCCTTGACAGCCAGGTCTTCCCGGCGGATATCGACAATGAAAAGAGCGTCGGGCAAGCTTTCCATAACACGCAGACCGCCAACGCGCCGATTCAGACGCTCGATTTCTTCGCTGAGTTTCAGCACTTCTTTCTTGGGCAACCGTTTGAATTCTCCAAACTCCCGCCGTCGTTCCAGTTCGATCATATCATCGACGCGAGCGCGGATGGTGCGGAAGTTGGTCATCGTACCGCCGAGCCAACGCTTGTTGACATAAGGCATGTCGCAACGCTCCGCCTCTTCGGCGATAATATCTGATGCCTGGCGCTTGGTTCCCACAAAAAGGACCACGCCCCCCTCTGCAACAACATTCCGAATGTAATCGTACGCCTGTTCAAGTTGGGCGACAGTTTGTTGCAGGTCGATGATGTGGACACCGTTGCGCTCGGTGAAGATGTAAGGTTTCATCTTCGGGTTCCAGCGCTTGGTGCGGTGGCCGAAATGCACGCCTGCTTCAAGCAGGGATTTCAAGCTGACAATAGCCATGTTTGTAAAACTCCTTGGGTTAGTTTGGCCTCCGCCTCTGTCGATACCAAAGCACCTGATGCAGTGATCAGGCACTGGCTCTGGGTTGTCAGAGACGTGTGAGATAGGGTGAAGCTGTTCGGACGTTTCGCGCCCAAGCGATAATTATATCGCAAATGGGGTTTGGGGACAAAAAAATCAATCAAACCTGTGTGTTCACTGCGATCTTTGCGGAGGGACAGGAACATATCTAATTGTCGGGAACTGCTGTTGGCTCCGGTTCCGGCGTGGGTGGCTCCAGAGCATTGAGCCTGGTGGTGGGGATGACTTTGAGTTCCAACGCGATAGGCCGGTTGATAATTTCGACCAATCGCTCCTGTAGCTCCACCGAGGTGCGGTGCTGGATCGTACGGGTGGATTCCACTTCGACCGAGACGTTCAGTACGCCATCTTCTCCCACGCTGGTCTCAAAGGAGCGAAATGCGGCTCCAGGCGTTGATTCCAATTCCTGGCGTAAGGTCTGCTCCAGGGTATTCTGCAGTTTGGCTTCGCCAAAACTCGTGATTGTCAACCAGGCCAGAGGCAGGGTGATGAGCAGGAGCAGAATAATCAGCAGTTGCCACATGCGGGTGAAAACCATCATGCGTTCACGACGGCCAGGCTCCGGCTGAAAGCCCAGCAGCAGGAAGACAAACCCGCCCATGGCGGCAATCGCCACCAGGTTGGTCGCGAATAACAAAGAAGCGCCACCGGCAATGCGCCACTCGCTCTGCGCCAAAGCCAGGCCAACGACAGCTAAAGGCGGCACCAGCGCCACTGCGATAGCGACGCCCGGCAGGGATGCTGACACATCTTTGCGGCTATTTGCATACGCGGCGGCAGCGCCCGCGGCCAGGGCTACACCCAGATCCAGCAAGGAAGGTGAGGCGCGACTCGCCATCTCTGCGGTCACGCTATCCACCGGCACAATGATGCCGATGATGAATGCGATCACAACGGCGATCAGCACGCCGCGGATCGTAGATTTGGTGGCCAGGCGTAACAGACGGGCGTCACCTTGCACAACTCCCAACCCCACGGGAATGATCGCTGACATCAACGGAGCGACTAACATGGCCCCGATCACCACTGCTGCACTATCGAGCAAAATGCCCAGCGTGGCGATGGCGGTTGAGAGCGCCATCATGGTGTAGAAGTCGACATCTGATCTGGCATTACGCCTGATCTCACGATAGGCATCGATCTTTTCTGATTCCGTCAGGCGCGGGGCGAGATTGCTGACGCCCTCCCATACTTGACGCGTAAGGGTGACTGTTCGCGACAAGGGGCGCTTGATGACCAGCACCGGGATCTGGGCTTGCAGCGCCACTTTCTCGGGAACTTCGCCAAACACCAGCCGGTGCAGCACGTCCTCTCGCGAGGCGCCGATCATGAGCAGATCGTATTCACCAGATGCAGCGGCGGTCAGAATGCCTTCAGTGGGTGAATGGCTTTGCACCAGGTTGATGTGCACTTCTTCGGCATCGATGTCGATTTTTTCGAGCTGTTTATCCAAATCCAGCTTCAGCGATGCTTGTTTTTCCGTGATGGCTGCTTCATCAGCAGAGATAGGCAACACCGACAGCACGGATATTTCTCCCTGATAAGCATCAGCCAGGGCATCGGCGAGCTGCATCGCCAGACTGGCGTTGGGGCCACCGGCGCTGGGGATCAAGATCCGGCGGGGCGTTGGGGGATTGTCGTAGCCACGCCATACAACCAAATCGCATGGCACATCGTACAGGAGGCTCTGCAGATCAACATCTTCGTCCGAAGCAAAGGGCCCAATGGGGCGTCCCCAACTGAGCACCAGCAGGTCGGGGTCCAGATCACGGACAGCTTCACGAATGCCACCGGCAACGTTATGCGCCGAACGGCGCTCGACCTCGACCTGAACACCCTGTTCGATGAGTGCATCTTTCAGCTCGGGCAGCCAGTCCGGGTCCCCACCTGGATGCGATTCCTTACCGTAGCGCGAAAGTTCAACCGCCAACAGGGTAATGCGTGCATTCATCGCCAATGCCAGGGGCGTCACCAGGGGCAGGATATTGTGCGCCTGATGCAAAGAAGAAGTAGGGACCAGTATGCTGTAAGCGGTTTGATCTGGCATGGTCAGGCGATTCCCAGCGGTAACGAAATCAAGGATGATGGCAGTGCGAAAATAGTAGCACACATCCGTCGCCAGCGCAGCCCTGAAGCATCAAAAAATCGACTGTTGCCGGACAGGCTGTGGTATAATCCAGGCCGTTGTCGCAGAATTCCAGACACTCCCACAAAGTAGAAAAGACAAATGACAAAGCAATTTGATTACGACGTGATCGTATTAGGCGGAGGACCGGGCGGCTATGTGGCTGCCATTCGAGCCGCCCAACTGGGCCTGAAGACCGCACTGATCGAGAAAGAAAACCTGGGCGGCGTGTGCCTCAATTGGGGCTGCATCCCCAGCAAGAGCCTGATCCGCAACGCCGAGATCGTCAACCTGCTGGGGCGTGGCAAAGAGTTCGGGTTCAAATTCGACTGATCTGGAAGTGGATTACAGCGTCGCCGTAAAACGCAGCCGCCAGAATTCCGCCCGTCTGGTCAAGGGCATCGGCTTCCTGATGAAGAAGAACAAGCATCGATGTCATCAATGGCTTCGGCGTGCTGCTCGATGCCCACACCATCCAGGTCGAAGACAAAACTTACTCCACGGCCAATATCATCCTGGCCACCGGCGGGCGCGCAGCGACGCTGCCCGGCATCGAGATCGATGGCGAACGCGTCCTCACCTATCGCCAGGCGATTGTGCAGGAAGAATTGCCCGAATCCATCGTCATCGTTGGCGCCGGGCCTATCGGCATGGAATTCGCCTACGTTTATAACGCGTACGGCGTCGATGTGACTGTGGTGGAGATGCTGCCCCATGCCCTGCCCAACGAAGAACCCGAGGTGGCCGATGTGGTGGCCAAAGCCTTCCGCAAGCAAAAAATCGCATCCTGGCCAACACCCGCACCGAAAGCGTCGTTGTGACTGAAAACGGCGTCGATGTGACGCTGAAAGATCTGGCTCAGCGACGAAACCGAGACCATCCAGACCGAGCAGGTGCTTGATCGCCATTGGCGTCCGACCCAACAGCGACGGCATCGGCCTGGAGAGCGTCGGCGTCGCCACAAATCGCGGCTGGGTGCAGATCAATGATCGGATGCAGACCAATATCTCCGAACATCTACGCCATTGGCGATCTCACCGGCAAATTGCAATCTGGCGCATGTGGCCAGCGCCCAGGGCATGGTGGCTGCCGAGACCATCGCCGGCGTGGAGACGCTGCCCATCGACGATTACACGCTCATGCCCCGCTGCACCTACTGCCGCCGCAGGTGGCCAGCCTGGGCCTGACCGAAGCGCAAGCCCGCGAGCAGGGCTACGACCTGGATATCGGCCAGTTCCCCTTCCAGGCCAATGGCAAGGCCCTGGGCCTGGGCGAACGCGAGGGCTTTATCAAGATCATCTCCGACGCCAAATACGGCGAGATCCTGGGCGTGCACATGGTCGGCCCGGAAGTGACCGAACTGCTGCCCGAACTGAGTCTGGCCGAGCATGATGGAACTGACCCCGACCGAGATCGCCCGCAATGTCCATGCCCATCCCACCCTCTCGGAAGCGATCATGGAAGCTGCACATGCCGCCACGGGCCACGCCATTCACAGCTAACGCTCATGAACGCTACTCCAGTCATCCTTTATGGTCTTGGCCCCATTGGCATCGGCATCGGCAGGGCGCTGACCGAAGATACCCGGTTTGAGATTGCGGGTGCAGTCGATAGAGACCCCGCCATCATCGGACGTATGATCTACGAGGTCTGCGACGCCAACCTCCCGCCCGTGACTGTGGTCAGCAGTCTGGCCGAAACTGGCGCCAAAGCCGGTGCTGTGGTCCTGCAGGCCACCGTCTCCAAACTGGAGGCAGCGCGTCCGCAACTGCTGGATGCCTTTGCCCGCGGTTATCACGTCGTCTCCACGTGCGGAGAAATGGCCTGGCCCTGGGATGACAATCTGCAATTAGCACATGAGATCGATCAAGCCGCCCGTAAAGCGAGTGTCACAGCGATTGGCGTTGGCGTCAATCCCGGCTTTATGATGGACACCCTGCCGGTGTTGCTGAGCCGCGCCGCCAGTGAAGTCGAAGCGATTTATGTTTCGCGCATTGTGGATCTGGCGGAACGAAGATTGCCGCTGCAACGGAAAAATGGGTTGGGACAAACCGTCGAACGGGTTCAGAAAATGCTCGATCAGGAAGCCATCGGCCATGTCGGTCTGGCGACCAGTGTGCAAATGCTTGCAGCCGGCCTGGGATGGAACATAGATGTCATCGATATCGATAGTCGCGCCATCCCCGCTAAGGCTTTCACCAGCACCGAATATTTCGATATTCCCGCTGGTGGATGCGTGGGCATCCGGCAACGGGTCCGTGGTTATGTGCGCGGCGCCCCGCGCATCGTCTTCGACCTGATCATTGAAGCCAACGCCGAAGGTGGTTCACACGACGAAATCCTTATCGACGGCGACCAGAGTCTGCGAATGCGGTTGGACGGTCTGCATGGCGATAGCGCCACATCCGCCCTGATCGTCAATGAGGCATTGCAGGTGCAAAATATGCCACCCGGTTTGCAGACGATGCTGTCGGCACCTCTCGTTTCCAGATTGTAATCCCACCCTATGACTCAAATCCCTATCGAACTTGACCCCGCGCCGCCGCGACACAACTGGCACGAGCCGCAACTCACCACCGGGCGCCGCCCCAAGTGGCTGCGCGTGAAATACGCCAACACCGAGAATTCGCAGCGCGTACACAGCCTGATGCGCGGTCAGCATCTCAACACCGTCTGCGAAGAGGCGGCGTGCCCGAATCTGGGCGAATGCTGGGGCCGGGGAACCGCCACGTTTTTGCTTCTGGGTGACACCTGCACCCGCTCTTGCGGCTTCTGCAAGATCAAGATCGGTCGCCCGGAAAAGGTCGATATCGTCGAACCGTTGCGCGTTGCTCGCTCTGTGCAGGAGATGGGCTTGCAACACGCTGTCCTGACTTCGGTCAATCGCGACGAGTTGCCCGATGGCGGCGCTTTTATTTTCGCCGCCACGATGCGCAAGATACGGGAATTCATGCCCGGCTGCACCATCGAAGTGCTGATCCCTGACTTTATGGGCGATGCTGACGCGTTGCAAACCGTCATGCGGGAGCACCCCGAAATCCTGAACCACAACACCGAGACTGTGCCCCGCCTTTACCGCCGGGTGCGTCCGCAGGCCAAATACCAGCAATCGTTGCAGGTAATTGAGCGCGCCAAGGCCATGGATCCGGGCGCTCTCACCAAATCGGGCTTGATGGTGGGACTCGGCGAGCGCTGGGAAGAGATCATCCAGGTGATGGAAGACCTGCGTTCTGTCGATACCGACATCATCACTATCGGCCAGTATCTTGCAGCCCAGCCGTTTTCATCTCCCCATCGAGCGTTACTACACGCCCGCCGAGTTCGACGAACTACGCCGAGTTGGCGAAAATCTGGGCTTCAGATGGATTGAATCGGCCCCCCTGGTGCGCTCCTCCTACCATGCCGACGGTCAGGCCCGACTCGTACAACGCGTTGCTACTGTATCATAAAAACTTGACACCAATATGCGATTCGCATAGTATCCCGATCACTTTCATCGATACTACCTCCTTCAGGGCGTTGTTGAAGCCCAACGACGACGTCACAAGAGGGCGGACAGAACTGCATTTTGGTGCAGTTTCAGTCCGTCCTCTTTTGTTATAAACTGTGGGTATTGGATACTGGACAATTGGTATTCGGAAACCAACGAAAAGTGGAAGCAATGTCCAATACCCACTAGTAATCGTTCACCCTCTACCCCCCTCAATCCCCCCGTCTACGGAGGGAAGCTGAAAGCCTCCCCCAGATGTCGGGGAGAAGTTGGAGGGGGGAATGGTTACACCCACTATCATAGGCACCTTTCACACCACCCCAAACCAATGCCTGACTATCTGAGTTTAGCCCAAACGATTGCGCCACAACTTGTCGCCTGGCGACGCGACTTTCACCAGCACCCTGAGATTGGCTTTCAGGAGGTGCGCACTGCGGGCATCGTCGCCGATCATCTGCGTACCCTTGGCATCGAGACCACAACCGGGGTCGGCAAGACCGGCGTTGTGGGTCTGATCGAGGGGCGGGAGCCGGGCCCGACCGTGCTGCTGCGCATGGATATGGACGCCCTGCCCATCACCGAAGAAACGGGGCTGCCCTTTGCCAGCCAGAACCCTGGCGTGATGCACGCTTGCGGACATGACGGACACACCGCCATTGGCATGGGCGTCGCCCAGCTTCTGGCCGAGACCAGCGACCAGTGGTCGGGGCAGATCAAATTGCTTTTTCAGCCAGCAGAAGAGGGCTTAGGCGGCGCGTTAGCGACTGTCGAAGATGGTGTGCTCGCCAATCCAGAGCCGGAAGTTGCTTTTGGCCTCCATTTGTGGAATCAGGCCCCCGGCAAACAAGTTTTCGTGCAGCCAGGTCCCTTTATGGCCTCTGCGGATAAATTCTTTATTACGATTATTGGCTACGGCGGACATGGCGCCGAGCCGCACACAACGGTCGATGCCATTGTCGTCGCCTCGCAAGCGGCTACTGCGTTGCACACCATCGTCAGCCGCAGCATCCCGCCAACAGAAACGGCAGTGCTGACGATAGGCAGTTTCCACGCAGGCAAGGCCTTCAATGTCATCGCCGAACGGGCCGATCTTTCGGGGACGCTGCGCACATTCAGCCCCGAAATCCGTGATCTTCTTATTCGGCGCATGGATGAAGTGTTGGCCGGCGTCACGGCTGCGCATGGCGCGACGTACTCGTTCAAGGTTATGGACGAGCACACGCCCGCGGTGATCAACGATGAACAAGCGACCAAAGTGGCGAGGGAAGCGGCCATCCAGATCGTGGACGCCAGCCAAATTCAGGAAGTGAAGCCGCTGATGGTGTCCGAGGATATGTCCGAAATCCTCAACCGGGTTCCCGGATGTTACATGATGCTGGGGGCTGAGCCGCCTGGCGGCGCGCGAGGACCGCATCACAACCCTAAATTCGATATCGATGAAGCGATGCTGCCCTACGCTGCGGCAATGCTGGCCACCACCGCCGTTCACTATCTTCGGCGGCCAAAATAACGATGACTATTCAGGCTACCGTCATTTCGACGACCAAAGGGAGGAGAAATCCCCTTGTTATGAATTATCCTCTAAAAACGGGGCGATGTCTCACGTTCGTTCGACATGACGCTAAAAGTGACACACCTGAATAGTTCCAAATAACGCTTGAATCTCACTTTTGTGCCGAAGGCACACAGTGGCGGGAACCAATCCTGCACAAAGTGCGTCTGCGATCTACATCCACCATGAATAATTCTCAAAACCTGTACACCCTCCTATGACCTGGTTTGTCATTGATCCCGAAGGTTATCGTTATCCCATCAGTCAGCAAGGGCTGAGCCTGGGCAGAGCCGTTGACAACGATGTTGTGCTCAACGACACCGAGACCTCGCGACACCACGCATCTATCCAAATACACGATAATCAGGCCTGGCTGTACGACCAGAGCAGCTCCAATGGCGTTTTCGTCAACAACAGACGCATCAGTGGTCCTTATCGCCTCCAGTCCGGCGATGTCATCCGCCTGGGCACGACGATTTTAACGGCGTCCTTGATCGCGACGCCTGGTCCCGCCCCGGTTGCTGCGCCCCCGCCACCTTCACAGCCCTCGACCTTCTACCACATCCTGCCCGCCATGCTCGTGGGTGTGGCTGTTGGCCTGGTGGGGCTGGCTCTGGTGGTGCTGTTTGTCGTGCGGCCATTGGTGTACGCTGCTTCCGGATCGCCAGATACCACGCCGCCCGGCCATTCCATCTATGCCGATGCGCTGGACTCCATTGCCTTCCTCGACACGTCCATCGGCGGAACCGGGCGCTCGGCCATCGGTACAGGCGTTGTTGTCAGCGAAAATGGCCGAATTTTGACCGCCTACAACGCTGTGTACGATCCTACAACGCAGCGCCCTTACAACCGCAATAGCCAGGTCAAGGTGGGGTTGAGCACAGTTGGTGGAGGGCAGCCACCCAACGTCTGGTACACGGCCAGGGTGGTGCGCACAGACAAAGAGCGCGATATTGCGATCCTTCAGATATTCGCCCGGGATGACGGTTCGCCACTGCCGAACAGCTTCCGGCTCCGCCCCGCTCCTCTGGGCCGGGGCTTGACTTTGCAGGTCGATGCGCCGATCGCCGTTATCAGCTACATGGGCGGCATTATGGAGGCGCAACAGGCGTCACAAGCGACAACATTGGGCATCGGCGAGGGCCAAGTGCTGGGATACGCGCCAGACGTCGCCATACAGGCGGAACAGGGGTGGATTCAAAGCGATATCGGGTTGAGCACACGCAACACCGGCGGGTTGAGCCTTGATCAACAGGGGTTTGTGGTTGGGTTATACACAGGCATCAACAGCGTCAGCGGCGGCGGTTTGCTCAGGCCAATTGAGTACGCGCAACCGCTTCTCGCAGGATCGTAACGATGCAGATAACCGGCTTTGATCATGTTCAACTGGCGATGCCGCCAGGAGAAGAAGCGACTGCACGTTGGTTTTACAGCCAGGTGCTGGGCTTCAGTGAAATACCCAAACCGCCGGAGCTTGTCCCGCGCGGAGGATGCTGGTTCCGGGGGACAGGTGTCGATTTGCATCTTGGCGTGCAACAGGATTTCGGTCCCGCCCTCAAAGCGCACCCCGCCTTTCTTGTCGCTGACCTTGAGGCTGCCAGACAAAAACTGGCGGAGGCCGGCGTTCCTGTTATTCCGGACAATACAGTCGCTGGCGTGCGCCGGTTTTACGCCAGTGATCCATTTGGAAACCGGCTTGAGTTTATCCAGGATGGGGATGGGTTCGGGCAGCGATAGCCTTTACAGGTTCACTACTAACTGCCGACAGCTTATCAAAACCGTTCATACAGGATTTGGTGTGCGTTGCACTTCTTCAATCTTCGGCCCTCAATTTCTCGATCTGCAACGCACATGAGCATTACCTCACTTCAATCGGCCCCAACTCGAAGAAAGTGCTCTCCGGGTTTTCAGTGATGGGCAGCCAATCGCCGCGGAAGGGGCGGACGCCAATCTCCACTCGGTAGATGCCCGGGCTTTGCGGATTGGGTTTTAGTTGGTAGGGATCAGCGACGATTTTGCCGGGCTGCCAGCGGTCGGTGGCATAACGCCCTTGCGCCGGGCTGTGATCCCATTCCGCCGCCAACCAGCCATCGCTGTGGACCAGGTGAACCACCACGCGCAGGTCGTCTGTCAGAGGGGCGGCGGTGCGCCACAGCAAATGCACGGGGACAGGTTCTCCCACGGACAGTGGCTGATCCGGCAACTGGGCGTCCAGCAATTCGAAATGATCGCCAAATGTGGCAAGCGCTATGGCCGGAGTTTGATTGATGGTCGGTGGGGGAGCAAAGGCAGGATACACAACCAAAGCCAGGGTCGAGAATCCGTAAATCGCCATCACAGTGATAAATCCTGCTACCAGTGTCCTGGTCCGAATGCGTTTGCTCAGCCCCGACCCCACTGCTAGTCCGGTCACGCCGACCCCAGCCCACACAGCGACAGCGCCAATCGCCGGCCACATCAGGCGGATCTGGTCGGTGCCCAGAGCGATGGCCGTGTAACGCACGACGCTGACCAATACGAATATCGGGGCCAACGCCAGCAACAGGGTGGGGAAGCGGCTCTGGCGTTTTTGGTTCTTCAGCAGCCAATAGACGACGCCAACCACCAGGGTGATGCTGATCACGGCGGCGAAAACATAAAACCATTCGGACATGCGGACCTGGCCAATCGCCCCGAACCGACCCCAGAAGTATTCGTAAAGCCCCCGGAATAACCACAACAACACTGCGCCATCAACGGGACCATTTCGCATATCAATGGTGGCGTCCACCAGTTTCCAGCCCAGCGGGTCTCCGTAAAGCAAAGTGTTTCGCATCAGCCAGGGTAAAGCAATGACTGCGCCAATGATCCAGGCGACAAGGGTATGTCCTCCTGCCTTCAACCACTCCCGCCCCCCTGCTCTCTCCGGCCAGATTGCCCCCACTGCGGCCACGGCTACAAGGGGCCACAGGGCCAGGGTTCCCACCTTGGACAGCAGACCCATTCCCAGAAGAATGCCCAGCAGCACTGTGCGAGAAAGGGACAATCCTCGTCTTGCCGTTTGAATGCTCAGCAGCAGCGCCAGCGCCCCGAATGCACCGGCGGCATTGTCGTTGTTGATCGATGCGCTGATGAAGAGGTAGGCCGGTAGAGCCCGCGAGGAAGGCTGCCGCCAGCAGACCGATTTCGGGGAAGTCGGGAAAAGCTTCAGCGCCCATCCGCCACGTCGCCCAAAGCGTGACTGCGCCCAGCAGGATGGACAGGAAACGCCCCAGGTGCATGGCCAGCGCCCCGCCCTGCCAGGGGAAAGCCTCCAGGGTTGTGTGAATGAAGAAAGTTGGGAGGAGCATCCGGGCCGAGCGGGAAGCGCATCGGGGTTGGAGCGCAGAAAACTGGTCTCCTGTCCGATGCTCGCTGTCAGCGCTGCCACTGCGGCATGGTACAGCGGCGGATGCTTGCCCTGCGTCACTCTTGGCCCTTCCGGCAATTGCCGATTCTCGCCGATGTAGCGGATGTAGGCGAAATGATCCGCCTCATCGGGCGCTTCACCGAGCGGCTCTACGATTGAATAGCCGACCGCCAGCGCCAAATAAATCCCTAAAATGAGCCAGAAGTGACGGTTGCCAGACATGCGCGTTGATTTCCCGGAGCTACCGCTTGCGCTTACGAGTCGAAGCCATAATGACTCCAGCGCCGCGTCACGCGCTCCCTGATCGCTTCGCTCATCTCAATCGGTGTGGGCCAGCCGCGCGTGTAGCCTTCTTCGGGCAGCTTACGCGTAGCGTCGATGCCGATCTTGCCGCCGAAAGCGAAGTTGTGGCTGCCATGATCCAGCGCATCCACCGGGCCATCCTGGATGATCACATCGCGGCTCCAATCGACATTGCCGAACATGTGGAAATAGGCCTCGTCCTCGTTCTGCACATCCACATCCGCATCGAAAATGACGATGCTCTTGGTCAGCATCATCAGGCCCAGGCCCCACAGGCCGTTGATGACCTTGCGGGCGTGGCCGGGATAGCGTTTTTTGATCGAGACGAAGATCAGGTTGTGGAAGACGCCCGGCGGCGGGCATGTTCACATCCACGATCTCGCCCTGGAAGAGTTTCATCAGGGGCAGGAACAGGCGCTCGGTGGCCTTGCCCATCCAGTAATCTTCCATCGGCGGTTTGCCCACGACGGTGGTGGGATAGATGGCATCTTTGCGGTGGGTGACCGCGGTGATGTGCAGGACGGGATAGGGGTCGGGCGGGGTGTAGAAGCCGGTGTGGTCGCCAAAGGGCCCTTCGAGGCGGCTTTCGGTCGGATCGACGTAGCCCTCGATCACGATCTCGGCGTTGGCCGGCACTTCCAGCGGTTGGCTGACACACAGGACACCAACTCCACCGGCTTGCCGCGCAGCCAACCCGCCAGCAGAAATTCGTCGATGCCGGGCGGCAGCGGCGCGCTGCCCGACCACATCACGGCCGGGTCGCCGCCCAGGCTGATGCGCGCACGGGGATCTGCTCCCGACCTTCTTCGCGCGCCAGACGTTCGTGCTCGGCCCCGCCTTTGTGCAACTGCCAGTGCATGCCCACCGTGCGCTCGTCGTAGACTTGCACGCGGTACATGCCCACATTGCGCCCGCCGCTGACCGGGTCGCGGGTGATGACGGTGGTCATGGTGATGTAGGGCCCGCCATCTTCCGGCCAGCAGGTGAGGATGGGGATGCCAGCCAGCGTGGCATCGTCGCCGGTCTTGACCACCTCCTGCACAGGCGCTTTGTTGACGACTTTCGGCTTCAGCCCCACGCTGCGCAACGCCCCGAGCAGGTCGGTGGCCCGACCCAGGGCCGGGCCCAGACCCTGGGGCAGTTTCGAGATCGATCAGTTTCGCCAGATTCTGGTTGCAGTTCGTCCAGATCATCGACGCCCAGCGCCCAGGCCATGCGCCGCGGCCCGCCCAGAGCATTGATCAGCACCGGCATGTCCGAGCCTTTCACATCCTCGAACAGCAGCGCCTTGTTCTGCTGCCAGCGGCCCCTTGCTGACCCGGTCGGTGATCTCGGTGATCTCCAGGTGCGGATCGACAGGGACAGTGATGCGCTGTAATTCGCCCGTTTTTTCCAGGCGTTTGATAAATTCACGTAGATTTTTGTAAGCCATGATGAAATGGTCCTGATAAGTCGTCTTTTATGATTTATGGCTCTTTGGGATAGCGTGTGGTTGCATATCGTGAAACGTGAAGAACGTGAAACGTGATGTCGCCTTGCCGGGTTATTTTTCACGTTTTACGTTTCACGAATCAAGCTGCATCAGTGTCTATCACACGAAATCCTGTTGAACCTGATTTATAATCGTTGCGTCAAGTCGTTTGTGCTGTCCAGGATGATATCGGCGCTCTTCAAGTCCTGGAACTGTCCGAAGCCGCAGAGCACGCCGATGGAGTTGGTTCCCGCCGCCTGTGCTGCCGCAATATCGGCGGATGTGTCACCGACCATCACGCAGCGCTCCGGTTCCACGCCCAGTTTCTCCATGGCCTGCAAAATCGGCTCAGGATGGGGTTTGATCCGCGCCACGTCATCACGCGTGACAACTACGGTAAACAAGCTGCTGAGGTTGTTGTCATCCAAAAACTTTTCGGCTGTCTCGCGTCCGCGCGTGGTCACCAGCGCCAATTGATATTTCTGATTGAGTTCGAGCAGCGTATCGTTGATGCCGGCGATGGGCTTCAGGTCTTCGGCCAGGGGGTAGCCCAACGCACGACGTATCCATCGGTTCATGCGGAACAACTCATCATCTAAATCCAGATGGTCTGAGCGCGTGATAAACCAATTAAGCGGCCCCTCGGCCATAAGCAGGGAATGGCGAATGAAGGGCGTGGCGTCATCACCGGGAAAGATCTTTTGGAGGATGCCGAGGCGATTCGCTATCCGTTCCACTGTCTGGTCATCGGTATCGGCTATTGTGCCATCGAGATCGAGCATGATCGCCGTCATGGGATAGCCGTGGATCATGCCCTTCCATTCCAGCGCTCCCAGTTCGGCGTCAGCCAGGTCGGGGAAGGGGTCCAGGTCGAGCATTTTTCGGTAGAGGTAATTGCCAAACAAACGCCCGGATGCAATCACAGGTGCTGCCAGCAACACGCCGAGGAGCCCGAACTCGAAAGCGCCAATGATAATGCCGACAAATACAATGCCTGGGTGCAGTCGCACTCGTCTGCCCACAACGCGGGGAAGCAGATAAAGCTGTTCGAGTTGAAAAATAAAGAGGTAGGTGGCAATGACGATCAGGACCAGGACCAGGTTGTTGATCGGCAGCCAACTCGAACCAGCGTACCAGGCGAAGAGAACGGCGGGGATAGTGGCAATGACCGGGCCAACCGTGGGGATAAATTCCATCAGGCCGGAGATAAACGCCAGCAGAAGCACGTTGTCTAAGCCCAACACCCACATGCTTACACCTACCAACAAGCCGACAATGATGGCCAGCACCAGTTCCCCCCGGAAAAAACTTCCCCAAATGATGCCCAGTTCGCGCATCAGAGTGATTATTTCAGGCCGGTAATCCTTAGGTAATCGATCCAGAAACCAGCCTTCAAATTTGTGGCTGTCTTTCACCAGCCAAAACACCACTACCACGACGAAAAGCACCCAGGCCAGACTGCTGGCAATCCCGGAAACAATTCCAAATGCGCTCGATGCAAAGGGCGTTGCCAGATCCTGCAAACCCTGGAGCAACCGTTGTCCCAGATCAGCGGTATCGATCTGGATTGGCCCGATTAAGTAGATTGTGCCATCCAGTTTGTCGAATATCGGTGAGAATGCCTCGATATCGAAGTTGATGCTAGAGATCATCGCCAACAAGCGTGGCGTCATCACCACCGGAAGGAGGACGAGGAGGACCAGGAGGACCAGGAAGATTAAAATAATGGCGAGGCCCCGCGCCATCCCCGTGCGCCGCACAATCCAATCCGTTGGTGGTTTGAGCAGATACGCCAAAATAAAGGCGATCAACAAGGGCGGAATGCTGGCGTTGAAGCGCAGAAAGAGTCCCGCGCCTATCACCAGCAGGGTGATAAGCACCACCAATTTTGTGACCGAGGACCAGCGGGTTTCCATGTGGTTAGCAGGCCATTAAGATGAGGACATTGGTTTTATCATTCCATCAGACCGATTTCCGGTAACGGCCAATAACGTATCCAGGCCCGCCCCACGATGTTTTCAAATGGAATGGGACCAAATGAGCGCGAATCATTGGAGTTATTGCGGTTATCACCCATCACAAATACAGAACCCTCAGGTACGACGGTGGGTCCATAAATGCCGCGTGGCGGCCCGTTGATATAGTCTTCATTCATGGGCTGTCCATTTAGAAACACCTCACCATTCTCTAGGGCAATCGTGTCCCCAGGCAGGCCAATCACCCGTTTGATCAGCATCTCGTTCCCATATTCCGGCACCCGCAGGACGATGATATCGCCGCGTTCTGGTTCATGAAAATGAAATGACAGTTTTTCAATGACCAGTCGTTCCTGTCCGTGCAGTGTAGGCTCCATGCTGTAGCCTTCCACGCGTGTTGCTTGCGCCAGGAAAAGGTGGATCATCAGGGCGATGAACACCGCTGGCAGGATGGTTTCGACCACCTCTCGCACAGATTGTCCAATAGCTGAACCGGCGCTGCGGCCGCGAACCACTGGAGGTTGGAGCGTCGTCTGCCCTTGCATCTCGTAGCGCTGCGGCTGTTTGGCCACAGGGATGATGCGTGCATCCGGCGGATAGATATGTTGTTTGTCTGGATTTGGGATCATGGCTGTAGAGGGATTTCCGAAAGAAGATGTTCTTGCGAAAGGATACCGTTTTTTGGGCATAAAGCCAAGATGACCGGCGGAAGTGAGTCGCGCCGGTCATCTTATTCGGTTGCCGATTATGATGAGTTTAGAAGATGCCAGCCTTTTGCAATGGCCAATAGCGGAGGAGCGCCCGTCCGATCAGGTCATGCACAGGCACAGGGCCGAACATGCGGGAATCGCGCGAACGGTCGCGGTTGTCTCCCATCACGAATATGGCGTCGTCCGGGATGGTGGTGATGGGATAGAAACCGTGGGTGACCACACGCAGGTAGGGTTCTTCCAAGGGTTGGCCATCGATAAAAACCTGTTCGTCGTGAACTGCGATGGTTTCTCCTGGCAGGCCGATTACTCGTTTGATCAAAGGGATGGCGCCATCATCCTGCGGACGGATGACCACGATTTCACCGCGTTCGGGCAGGCGCAAACGGTAGGAGATCTTCTCGATAACCAACCGTTGCTCCTCGAAAAGCGTCGGCTCCATGCTGAAGCTTTCGATACGCGTGGTCTGCGCCAGAAAGAGCTGGATGAGCAGGGCGATCAGAATCGCCGGCAGCACGGTTGCTACGATCTCGCGTAAACCCTTCCACAGCGCCGATGAGCCAGCGTTTGAGCTGCCCAATGACTGCTGAGGCAAAGGCTTGGGGCTGTCGTAGCGCTGCGGTTGCTCTTCTACCGGGATGACGCGTGCGTCAGGTTGTGAGCGGTGTGATGGCTCGGGAGATTGGTGCATAGCACAGGTAAAAATTCGTGTTGCGTGTTTCGTAGGAATCTATCTGAACGAAACACGCAACACGTGGATTTCTTAGATGACACTCTGTTTAGTACAGTTGTCAGTCGCGACGAGGAGGCCTGCTGCCACGACGGTCATTGCCGCCACCGCGGCGATCACGTCCGCCGCCACCGCTGCGGCCGCCAGAGCCTTTCCGATCTTTCTCCATGGCCTCTTCGGCAGTCCAACCTTCGAGCACTGCCTGGCGACTGAGTCTGATCTTGCCGGAGCCTTCTTCGACATTGATGACCATGACCATGATCTCATCACCGACTTTAACGACATCTTCCACACTGGCGACACGAAAGTCGGCCAATTGCGAAATATGCACCATGCCATCGGTACCGGGCAGGATTTCCACAAAAGCGCCGTACGCTTCGACGCGATTGACGGTTCCGGTGTAAATCTGACCGACTATTGCACCTTGCGTCATCAGGTCGATTTCTTCCCGCGCTTGCTCGGCGCTTGCGCCACCAGCGATGTAAACCGTGCCATCCTCTTCGATATCGATCTTGACATCGTAATCGGTCTGGATGCGACGGATGGTCTTTCCGCCAGGGCCGATGATCTTGCCGATTTTTTCCGGGTCGATGTGCGTGGTGATGATGCGAGGCGCATATTCGGACATCGTGGTTCGGGGTTCGGGCATGACTTCCAGCATTTTGTTCAGAATGTGAATCCGGCCATCATGCGCCTGTGCCAGCGCATTTTCCAGCAGATCGTAACTCAGACCTTTGATCTTGATGTCCATCTGCAGGGCGGTGATTCCCGCCGCTGTGCCTGCCACCTTGAAGTCCATGTCACCCAGGTGATCTTCCATGCCCTGGATGTCAGAAAGAACAACATAACGTCCTTCGGACGTGGTGACGTCACCTTCGCTGATAAGACCCATGGCGATGCCTGACACCGGCGCCGAGATGGGCACGCCCGCGTCCATCAACGAAAGGGTGCTGCCACAGACGGATGCCATCGAGGTGGAACCGTTGGAGGCAAGCGCTTCGGAAACAAGGCGCAAGGTGTAGGGGAAATCCGCCTGGTCGGGGAGGACAGGTTCCAGGGCTCGCTCTGCCAGAGCGCCGTGGCCAATTTCGCGGCGCTTGGGGCCACGCAGGAACCAGGTTTCGCCGGTGGAGTAAGGCGGGAAGTTGTAATGGTGCATGTAACGCTTGCTATCTTCGGGGCTGAGGTTGTCCATCATCTGGGCATCGCGTGGCGTGCCCAGTGTGGCGATGGTCAGCACCTGCGTTTCGCCACGGTTGAACAATCCGGTTCCGTGCGTGCGGGGTAAAACGTCCACCGCACACGAAATAGGACGGATGGTCTTGGGGTCTCGGCCATCAGGGCGTACCCCGGTGTCCAGAATACGCTTGCGTACGGTCTGCTTCCAGGCGCTTTCAAAGACAGCTTTCAATTCCCATGTTTCGTGTTGTTCTTCAAGTTGCTCAAGGATTTCGGCCTTGAGTACGTCAAGTGCTTCGCTGCGTTCTGTCTTGTCCATGTCGCTGGCGATAATTTCTTGCAAACGATCACCGAGTTGCGCAAGTACAGATACCTCAGCCTCGGCGGAGGGCAGGTGCGGGATAACCTCGATCTTTTCTTTACCGAGATCTTCTCTCATGCGGTTCTGAAGCTCGATGATGGGTTGCATCGCTTCATGGCCAATGCGCATCGCTTCAAGGATGATATGCTCGGGCAATTCTTCTGCCCCGGCTTCCACCATGAGGATGCCACTTGCCGTACCTGCCAGACGCAGGTCCAGGAGACTGTTTTCGATCTCGGCGAAGGTGGGGTTAATGACGAATTTATCCTCAATGTAGCCCACGCGCACGGCGGCGATTGGGCCTTCGAATGGAATGTCGGAGATGGTCAGTGCGGCCGAAGCGGCATTGATGGAAAGAACGTCCAGAGGGTTTTCTTCATCAGCGCTGAGGGGCGTGATGATAATCTGGACTTCATTGCGGTAACCCTTGGGGAACAAGGGGCGTAGGGGGCGGTCAGTCAGGCGGGCGGTAAGCGTGGCCTGGGTGGAGGGACGTCCTTCACGACGGAAGAAACCGCCGGGGATGCGTCCAACCGCGTACATTCGTTCTTCGAAATCGACACTGAGGGGGAAGAAGTCAATGCCCTCGCGTGGTTTCTTGGAGCCCGTGGCTGTGACCAGGACTACTGCGCCATCGACTGAGATTGTGACAGCGCCACCGGCCAGTTTGGCCAGATCACCGGTTTCGAAGACAAGGGTTTGACCGCCTACGACAGTTTCGTAGCGGTTCGTTTGTTGGTAAGTCATGTACTTCCTTCTTAAATTGTTCACCATCCGCACAGCCAATTATCGAGCGTACGGTTTGCCGCCGCCCACATAGTTTCCATTTACGGCAAGGTCAGGGACTGGGAATTGAGTCTCACTCCATCCTGTTGCTGTGCAATTTCCGAATTTCGAAGTGCGACGCACTTCCCAATTCCTGCACCCTGCGATTCATCGAGTTGCTGTGTTTTTGGTGATGGTGTATCGGTGATACGGGGTGTGTCATCCGATACGGTTGAAATGGTTAATCGTTATCCTGTTCGAGATGGCGTCTACATAAGAAACGAGCAGATGGACGTCAAATCCATCTACTCGTTTGCGTGGTTGCCATCTATTTGCGCAGGCCTAGTCGCTGGATAAGCTCTTGATAGCGTTGCGCATCTTTGTGCTTGAGGTAAGCTAAATGGCGACGGCGTTGGCCGACTAATTTAAGCAAACCTCTACGCGAATGTTCGTCGTGCTTGTGGGTTTTGAGATGGTCGATGAGTTGGTTAATGCGTGTGGTCAGTAGCGCCACCTGCACCTCTGGGGAGCCGGTGTCATGAGGGTGTAGGTGGTATTCCTCGATAATCGCCTGCTTTTGTGCAGCACTGAAAGTCACTTAGGGGTTACTCCTTTGTGAATTGGCCGGGGAACCGCTGGAATACCTGGGCGTGCGCCCCAGCTGGATGTTAAAAAGATACGTGCTTGTGTGTAAAAGTATAATCGTCCAGCCAGTGATTATATCATTCCAGGACGCGAATTAGCAAATCAATATAGCGTAGCCAGTTTAAAGTTTAGTGATTAGTAGGGGGATGAGCTTAAAGGGAGCTTAGTCCCCCCATTCCCCAACAGACTTCCCACCCCGCCTTAACGAGTGAACAGAGCGACCGTAGTCATGTAGTACGTCTGGGGAGCGATATCGATCGGCGTCGCTTCCATGAACCGGTAACCCGCTCGTTGCCACTGTTCGATGTCGCGGGCCAGCACCGCCGGGTTGTGCGACACACAGACGGCGCGTTTGGCGCCCATCCGCGCCAGGTTCTGGGCCACGCGATGCCCGATGCCCTCGGCGGGCGGCGTGACAATGGCAAGATCAACCGGATCGTGTAGCAAGCGCATCACTTTCGGCGGTTCGCCCTCGTGTAAAAGTACGTTATCGAGGTGCTGGCAGTTGAAGGCGCAATCCTCGATGGCGACGGCATCGTCGTCAATGCCGATCACCAGTGAACACTTGTGGGCAAATCCCCTGCTGAACAATCCCGCCCCACAGTACACATCCATAAGCGTCCGCCCTGGTCTGGGCTGGAGATATGCTTCCACCACGTTCAGCATAACTTCGGTTGCCAAAGGGTTGAATGCGTAGCGCGCGCCCAGACTGAAACGGTATTCCTGACCGGCGATGGTTTCAAAGGTCCAGGGATCGCCAATCAGAGGTTGGACTGCACCGTTGCTTCTTTCCAGGGCGATGGCAACCGGGACATCGACTTCCAGCTCTGGCGCTTCGTTGCCGCGTGTGCGCAGGGCGATGAGGCGTTGGTCGCTGCTTACGCCAACACGGAAGTCCACACTGCGCAGGCCATCCCATTCGACGTTGAAATCATCGTAAAGCGCCGCCAGCGAGGGGTGCAGGATTGGGCACTGGTCAATAGGGCGGACATCGTAACTCTGCAATTGTCTTAGACCCAACGAGCCGCTGCCGGTGGGATAAAAGAGCATCTGTGTGCGGTAGCCCCATTCAGGATCAGCGTTCACGGCTGGCCGCACCAGAGGTTTGTTGATGCCGCCGACCCGCTGCAGTTGATCGCGCACGATGCGTTCTTTGTAGTCTAGCTGGGCGCTGCGTTCGATGTGTTGCCACTGGCAGCCGCCACAGCGGTCGGGTCCAAAATGAGGGCAGGGTGGCGCAATACGGTGGGGGCTGGGCTCAATGATCTCGATCAGTTTGCCTCGGCTCCAGCGTTTGTGTTCCTCCACCACCTCGACGCGCACGGTTTCACCGGGCAGTGCGTAAGCCACAAAAATGATGCGATCGCCCAGCGCACACAGCGCTTCACCGCCATGAGCGATGCCTGTGAGTTTCAGTGTCAGGATATTGGTCATCGCTGCATTATACGGTCTAATCGTCTCCAAAACAAAGGCCGGAGCGCAGCTCCGGCCTTTGTTTTCATACTGTTGAATGTGTAGGCGTCAGACCAAGCCTTGATCCAGCATCGCATCTGCGACTTTCACGAATCCGGCAATGTTCGCACCGACCACATAATTGCCGGGATGACCGTATGCCGCGGCGGTCTGCACACAGTTTGCGTGGATGCTTTTCATGATCCCATGCAGGCGGCTGTCCACTTCCTCGCGCGACCAGCTCAGCCGAAGGCTGTTTTGGCTCATTTCCAGGCCTGAGACTGATACACCGCCGGCGTTGGCTGCTTTGCCAAGCCCGTACAGGATCTTGTGATCCAGATAGATGTTGATGGCGTCTGGCACCGAGGGCATGTTGGCGCCTTCGCTGATCGCATACACGCCGCCATCCATGAGATGCTGGGCATCGGTGGCGTTGATTTCATTTTGAGTTGCGCTGGGGAAGGCGCAGTTAGCCTTGTGCGCCCACAACGGATTGTAATCCAGGGCGGGGTCTAAGGGCGTATACACGGCGTTTGGGTACTTGTCGGCGTATTCCTTAATGCGTCCGCGTCTGACATTCTTCAGGTCCATGACAAATGCAAGCTTGTCTCGATCAATGCCCTCTTCGTCGAAGATGTAGCCAGCAGAATCGGACACTGTCACTGCCTTGGCGTCGAGGTCCAGGAGTTTTTCCACGGTGTACTGGGCAACATTGCCGGAGCCTGAAACCAGGCATGTCTTGCCTGCCAGACTTTCACCGCGTGTGCCGAGCATTTCCTGAGCGAAGTAAACAGCGCCGTAGCCCGTGGCTTCCGGGCGGATCAGGCTGCCGCCCCAGTTGAGGCCTTTGCCTGTCAACACACCGGTGAACTCATTGCGCAGGCGTCTGTACATGCCGAACAGGTATCCGATCTCGCGTCCCCCCACGCCAATGTCGCCGGCAGGCACATCGGTGTTCGGCCCGATGTGCCGGAAAAGCTCCATCATAAAGCTCTGGCAGAAGCGCATGACTTCGTTATCCGACTTGCCTTTGGGATCGAAATCCGATCCTCCTTTGCCGCCACCCATGGGCAGCGTGGTCAAGGCATTCTTGAAAACCTGTTCGAAAGCCAGGAATTTGAGGATGCCCAAGTTCACAGATGGATGTAAGCGCAGGCCGCCTTTGTAAGGGCCAATGGCGCTATTCATTTCGACCCGGAACCCGCGATTGACACGTACATTGCCCGCATCATCCATCCAGGGTACGCGGAATATGATAGTGCGTTCAGGCTCCACGATGCGCTCGAGGATCTTCGCATACCTGTATTCGGGATGACGATCCAGCGCTGGTTGAATAGATTCGGCGACTTCCTGTACGGCCTGGTGGAATTCCTTTTGCTCTGGGTCTCGGGCAACGACCACGTCCATGATGTCGATCATTTGATTTGTCTCCTTTGGATTTAGAGATTGACGGATAGAAATCGTTTATATTAGAGAGCAGCGTAAAGCTTCTGGAATGGGTTGAACATCCACAGATATGCGCTGCCCTTATGCAATAATTGAGACGATGACACGACAGATCCCACCCACAGCCACCGTTTACGTCCATATGACGATGCAATAACAAATAGGTCTGATTCATCGTTGAACAGTGGCGCAACTTCATTGTTGCGCAGCATCGACGTACAAGAGATTTCGATTAAACGATCACAGGCGTTTGCGTGCAATCATATTGGTAAGAATGCTACCATAAATACCAAATTTCAGCCAACTGGCGCGGTTCAGAGGGTGTGAGCGCACCAGTCCATTCGCAAGATAATCCTGGCTTCCAGGCGTTGATCACCCGGCGCGCACCCAAGGCTTTCTTCAAGACTTCCACATGGGGCATAATAAACCTGATCGCAATCAATTATTGACTCTCTGGCAGGTCAAGATGCCTTTAAGAATCGATCCCTTTTCCACTGAATTCGACTCTGACTTTTCGGTTTATCACGAACTCATGGCGCATAAGGTGCGCGAGATATTGTTGGTGTCTACCCCGTACGACGCCTGGGTCATGCAAGAGGATGGGCGCTTGTCGGAACGTATCATCAACGAATATCGGGGACTCAATCTCAGCCATCCGCCACGGTTCACCTGGGTTGCCACAGCAGAAGAGGCTCTTTTGGTTCTCGACAGGCAATCGTACGACATGGTCATTGTAGCGCCGCGCACGCCGGGCATGACGGTTTTCGCGCTTGCCAACGAAATCAAACGTAGGGAGCCTGGCTTGCCGGTCATGCTGTTCTCGCACAGCACTGTCGTAGATACAGAGGATTTCGCAGATCGTGTCAGGAAGTCGGCGGTTGATCGCGCATTTGTGTGGACCGGCAATACCGATCTCCTTATGGCCGCCGTGAAGAGCGCGGAAGATCAGATGAACGCGAAGCGTGATACTGAACTTGCAGACGTCAGGATCATTCTCCTGGTCGAAAATTCTGCGTTGTACATTTCTACAATTCTACCCATTCTGTACAAGGAATTGGTCAGGCAAACCAGGGCCGTTCTGGAAAGCCAACTGAATGAGGAGCACCGGTTGCTTACCATGCGGGCGCGGCCCAAGATTTTGGTTGCAGAAACTTATGAGGAAGCGCAAGATTTGTTTGAACAATTCGAGCCGTATATTCTGGGCGTCATTTCTGATGTGCGTTTTCCACGCCGCGATATTTTGGATGATGATTCCGGAATCGATTTCCTGAATATAATCAAGCAGCGGCGTTTCGATATTCCCCTGCTTCTTACGAGCATGGATCCGGCCAACGCCGAACGTGCAGCGGCGATTGCCTCGACCTTCGTCCGCAAAGATTCTCCCAAACTGCAAGAGGAAATCCACGATTTCTTTAAGTTCAGTTTGGCGTTTGATGATTTTGTGTTTCGTATGTCGGATGGCGAAGAAGTTGATCGGGCGTGCGATTTGGCCGAGTTGGAACGCTGTCTGCGCACAGTGCCAGATGAATCTATCCTCTACCACAGCAGCCGCAATGATTTTTCCCGCTGGCTGTTCACTCGCACGGAAACAATGGTCGCGGCAGGGATTCGCACACAGTCGCGCTCGGATTTTGCAGATGTGGCGGAACTGCGCCAGCACATGGTGGATGTCGTTCATGCCCGTCGCCGGGCCCGACAAAAGGGAGTTATTGCCGATTTTGATGCCGCTGATTTTGATCTGATCACTGAATTTTTTAAGGTCAGACGGGGTTCACTGGGCGGTAAAGCCAGGGGGCTGGCCTTTCTCGGCTCATTGTTACGAAGCCACTCGTATCTGGCGGAGAAATATGCGGAAATCGAAATCATTGTACCCCAGTCTCTCGTGCTCACCACCGAGGTTTTTGAAACCTTTATCGAGCAGAATCATTTGAGTTATCTCGCAGGGATCGATGTGCAGGACACCGAGATCGCACATAAGTTATTGCCGGGTGAATTCCCAGAGCAGATCGAATCCGACCTCAGGGCGTATCTCGAACGGGTGCATTACCCCCTGGCTGTTCGCTCTTCCGGCCTTTTGGAAGATGCTCAGTTCGAAGCCTATGCCGGGTTGTATCGCACCTACATGCTGCCGAACAACCATCCTGATATTGAACGGCGGCTGGGGCAACTCATTTATGCCATCAAACTGGTATACGCATCCACTTTCTATCAGGCGCCGAAAGCATTTTCACGGCGGGTGGGACGCCGTACGGAAGAGGAAAAGATGGCGGTCATCATCCAGGAACTAGTGGGGACCAGGTACGGCGATTTCTTTTATCCGGCGATTTCAGGCGTCGCTCAATCCCACAACTATTATCCCTTTGATCGCATGAAGCCTGAAGATGGTATCGCTACTGTGGTCATGGGGTTGGGCAAGGCGGTGGTGGAAGGCGAAAAAGCATTGCGTTTTTCACCCAAGCACCCGCAAATCCTTCCCCAGCGTTCAACAGTTGATGACATCCTGAAAAATGCACAGCATTTCTTCTACGCCCTGCCCATGGACGATAGCCGCATTGAACTCACGGTCAGTGGTCAGAGGAATTTGGATAGACGAGATGTTGCCGATGCCTGGCAAGAGCCTCCGATGCAGGTTCTGGCAAGCACATTTGATCCGCAAGAGGAGCGAATACGCGATACAACGCACATCCCCGGTCCCAAAGTGCTCACTTTCGCCAGAATCCTCAAGCACAGCGAATTCCCATTAGCTGATATTCTGGTGGATGTGCTTGCGTTGGGAGAAGAGGGGATGGGCGCGCCCGTCGAAATTGAGTTTTCGGTAGACCTGCACGAAACCGCCTATGGTAAACCCGCTTTTTCCCTGCTCCAGATTCGGCCGATGACTGCGAGGGCGGATCTCGAACACGTCGACATCACCGACCAGGAGATTCAGGAAGCTTTTTGTTATTCCACACATGCCCTGGGAAATATCAAGCTTCAAAATATCTCGGATATCATCTTCGTCCGACCGAAAACTTTCGATCCGGACAAAACCCGTAAAATCGCCGCGCAAATCGGTCGTTTCAACGCCCAACTCCTGGAAGATGACCGCAAGTACCTGCTGATCGGGCCAGGTAGATGGGGGACTTCAGATCGATGGTTGGGTATTCCCGTGGGCTGGACTGATATTTCCGGAGTGGGGGTGATGGTCGAAGCCGTTTACGAGAAACTGCGGGTTGCGCCCTCGCAGGGGTCTCATTTTTTTCACAACATCACGACTTTGGGCATCAACTACATCACTATCTCGGATTCTGGTGTTGACCGTTTAGATTGGGATTGGCTGGAAGCGCAGCCTGTGGTGGCGGATCGCGCTGGCGTCGTGCATGCCCGGCTCTCAAAACCCCTGACGCTCAAAGTTGATGGCCGCATATCGCGCTGCGTGATGCTGGCGGACTGAGCTTCGCTCAAGGTTCTGATGTTCGACTTGCCTCCCAAAAAACGACCTACACTGTCTACCCAACAGGGCCAAGCCTGATCGCACAGGGGATCGGCAAGCTATCGGGACCGTCCTGCGCCCCCCCAACGGAGGCTCGCCAACGCAGTCCCGACGACACGCCTCCGTCCAGGTTCACGGCAATTGCCAAGCCCAGATCAGGCTCGAGTAAACGCTGGGCGAAAGCCGCGAGGGTGATGCCGTTACTCGCCACCACCCAGACCAGGCGTCCTTGAGCATCAATGCCAACAGCCGTGCGCCGCCCCAGATCTTCATCATTCAAACGGGAAACAATGGTTTGATTCTGGACCAACATCGGCCACCCTTGCAAACCCAGTGTGGCCGGGGCCAGCAAACGCTCTGGCCTGGGAGCGATAAACGCCTGCCCGTTCCGGACAATCAGCACGCCCCCCCAGTTGGAGCGTAACTCCGCCCAGCTTTCGCCATCGACCATCAGCAAGCCCATGTGCTGATACGTAGTGCCGCTTTCCTGATAAAAGCCGCAATTCACGGCAGCCAGACCCTGAGCGTCCTCCTCTAACCACGCGCTCACCTGTTTTCCTTGCTCCGGTGCAGGCTCGAAACTGCTGCTGTACCCCACCGAGGTGGGCAAATGGCGCACTGCCGTAAAGCCGTCGGTTGTCTCCAGGTATTCGGCCCCACTGAATAACGGCTGCCAGGTGTCCTGCGTTGAGGTGGTGGGCGATGGCAGAGGCGTTGGGATAGGTGATTCAGTCGAAACGGTTGCTTCGGTCGAAACGGTTGTTTCGGTCGGAGCTGGCAGGACGGTGGGGGGAGACGCCGTGCATCCGGTAAGAAATATGAGCAGGAATAAAACGAATTGACGCATCGGTCAAGTATCCATCACTTTATACCGAAAATGGAAATCTATCGAAACAACCGGGTGTCATCAGGGTTTTGGATGGCGCAGTACGTGTGGCAGTGAACCTTCCGCTCTGAGCGCAGAGTCGTGCTATAATGCTGCAACTCATGACCATCCGCAACAAAGACAATTTTTCTCGCGATGTATATCACCGATAGCCGCAAACGCAAGCGAAACAGGCGACGCAGAGCGTATTCTTCCTTGTGGTTGCGGTCTTGGCTATCATTGTGATCCTGGTGCTCCGCCAGCCCGGCTGGATCCCCAACCCCTTTGAACCAACTCCCACCCCCACACCTGCTCCCGCCACTTTCCTGCTTGCGGCCGAGGTGGCCTATCAGGAAGGGCGTCTGGACGATGCAATCGCCGCGTATTCCGATTACCTGGCGCTTCAGCCAGAAGATGATGCGGTTTGGGCGCAACTCGCGCGCCTGCAAATCCTGAACGACCAGCGTGAGGAAGGACTGGAAAGCGCGAAAAAAGCTATGGAAATTGATCGGGACGACGCCTACAACAACGCTATTTACGGCTGGGCGCTGGACTGGAATCGTGACTATGACCGAGCGATTGAGTTTGCCATCCACGCCGTTGATCTCGATCCGCTTATGGCGGAGGCCAGAGCTTACCTGGCCGAGACTTACGCCGATCTGGGCAACTGGCGCAAAGCAGAGGATGAAGGTGAGGAAGCGGTGCGCCTAAATCCCGAGAGCGTTGATGCAAACCGGGCGCTGGCCTATGCCTACCACATTCAGGGCAAATATGCCCAGGCGATTGATTACTATCAGGAAGCGATCAGGCTGCACCCGCAACTGGCGCGGCTTTATTATGAAACAGGGCTAAACTTTTCGGCTCTGGGCGAGTTTGAGGATGCAATCGAGTATTACCGTCAGGCGATTGGCGTGGACCCCGATTATGGCGTGGCATACGATGCCCTGGGCTGGGCCTATTATTATCAGGATGACCCCGAACGCGCCATCATCGAACTGGAGCGCGCTGTAGAAATCGCTCCCGATAACACAGAAGCCTTTGCGCATCTGGGCATGGCGCTCTACCGACGGCAACGATACGAAGACGCCACCGAACCGCTCAAACACGCCATCGAACTCGGCGCTGATGACAATGAAGCCTACTTTTACACCTTGGGGTTATCGTACATTTATGGCGATCCCCGCGATTGTGAATCTGCGGTCATCTGGCTGACAAAAGCATTGGAGTTGAATCCTCTTTCGCAGCCGGCCCTGGTGGGATTGCAAACTTGCGATCAATGATCAAAAAAAACAGCGCCGGTTTGTTTTCCGACGCTGCTTTACCGTGGTGCCCCCGCTCCGACTCGAACGGAGACGCCCATATGGGCACAGGCCCTCAACCTGCCGCGTATGCCAATTCCGCCACGGGGGCACAAAACGTCGTAATTATACGAAGGGTGCATGTGCTTGTCAACCTTTTCATAGTTCCGCTACAATGATACATTACGATTTGATAATTATGGTTCAACAGGATCTTATGTGGTTCTCGATTAGCCGTGGTGCGTATTGCGTGTTGCGTTGGATTGTCGACTAGAGAACGGAACACGCATCACGCACTACGTCATCCATACCACACGAAATCTGAAAATGCCATAATTATCTATGCTCCTCATCCCATTTCTGCATTCTCCCAGGTATCAATCCCATGACCGTACGAATCATTAGCGACACCAGTTGCAATGTCCCCGAACAATATCAAGAAAAACTCAACATCCCGCAGGTGCCCGCCTGGATCAATTTTGCAGATGGCACAAGCCTGCGCAATGGCGTCGACATCAGCGATGCCGAGTTCTATCGGCGCCTGACCACGGAAAAGAATCTACCCACCACGGCGCAACCCACGCCAGGGGAATTCGCAGAGGCGGCGGAAGCGACTGACGCCGACGTGATTATCCTCGCGGCTGTCTCCTCCAAACTGAGCGGCACCTATGCCAGCGCAGTGCAGGCGGTGGAACTCGTGCCCGGCAAGAAAATCTACCCCTTCGACACGCTCAGCGCCTCAATGGGTTCTGCATGGCAGATCATCGCCGGAGCAGAGCTGGCAGCGCAAGGGGCCCCGGTCGATGTTGTCCTGGCAGAGATGCAGCGGGTGCAATCTGAAGTGATGACCATGTTCGTGATCGATACGCTCAAATATCTGGCCGCCAGCGGACGGGCTCCGGCGATGCAGGCCTTTGTCGGCTCGCTGCTCGATATCAAACCGCTGCTGGAGTTTGATGATGGCCGGATCGAGCCCTGTGGCCGGGTGCGGGGCCGCAAAAAGTCGAAACGAGAGATGCTCGACCGTTTCGATGCCTGGGCGGATGGGAGACCTTTGCGTCTTGCCATCGCCAATGCCAATGTCCCCGAAGAAGCAAATGAATATGCAGAGATGGTTCAACAACGTCTTAATGTTCGCGAAATCGCTGTTGTCGAAATTGGTCCTGTGCTTGGCGCATTGGCGGGACCCGGAACCATCGCCATTGGCGCTTATCCCTGGAGCGAAGAGTAGATGAAATTGGTTTTGGACGCAATGGGCGGCGATTATGCCCCTGTGGAAACCGTCGCCGGAGCTGTTGATTATGCCCGGGAGACGAAACACACCGTCTTTTTGGCCGGTCAGGAAGATATTTTGAAGGCGGAACTGGCCAAATATGACACTTCCGGTCTTGACCTGCCGATTGTTCATGCTTCTGAGAGCATTGGCATGGATGAAAAACCGGCCATGGCCGCGCGACGCAAAAAGGACAACTCGATGGCCGTGGGCATGCGATTGGTGAAAGCAGGTGATGCCGACGCCTTCTGCACGGTGGGTCACACCGGCGGAGCGCTCACCGCCGGACACATGGTGTTCAGGCGCATCCCCGGCGTGAACCGCGCCGTGTTGACCACCCCATTCCCCTGTTCAGGGGGATTATTTATTCTGGGCGACATCGGCGCCAACCCCGATTGCAAACCGGAATGGCTAGCGCAATGGGGCCAGATGATGGCGATTTATGCGCAGGCGCTTCAGGGTATCGAACAGCCCAGCGTGGCCCTGCTCTCGAATGGCGAAGAGGAAGGCAAGGGCAGTGACTTGACCCGAGCAGCCGAACCCCTGTTCAGCGAGCTTTTGGGCGATCGCTACATCGGCGTTGTGGAACCAAAAGAGATGATCGCCGGAGCGGCGAACGTCGTTGTGACCGATGGCTTTACCGGCAATATCACCATCAAGATGGCGGAAGCAGTCGCCGGTTATCTGTTTGAAGTTATGAGAGAAGAGATCAAGACAAGGCCGTTGGCAACGGTAGGCGCGGCTATGGCCAAGCCAGCTTTGAAGGCGGCTGCCGCTCGCCTGGATGACCGCGAATATGGCGCAGCCATACTCCTGGGCCTGAATGGCATTGTGATGGTTGGACATGGTCGTTCCAAACGAGACCGCGTTTATTTCGCCCTGCGCGGCACGGCCAAACTGGTTACAGCAGGCGTTTTGGATAAGGTGCGAGCCGAAGTGGCTGAAACTGTACGAAGACGATAATTTTCAGAGAGGATACAAAAATATGACCGTAAATACACTGACAAACAGCCACAGAGAGCGGTTGCTGGCTAAGTTAAGAGACTTGCCCGCTGCTGCTCGCGAATACTTGCTGCGCGCGCTGCAAGCCGTCCAGGCTGAGCAGCCGACCGCAGAAATGGCGGAAACTGACGCCCGGTACTCGCTGGAAGACCTGGAGCGACTCATCGAAGCTGCCACAAGCAAACTCACACAAAACAAACGACGGGTTGTCGTCACCGGCATGGGTGCTATCACGGCAGTGGGGCGAAGCGTAGAGGAAACCTGGCGCAATCTGCTGGCCGGGCAATCTGGTATCGATTATGTGACTTTGTTCGACGCCAGCCCCTACCCGACCCAGATCGCGGCCGAGGTCAAAGACTGGGATGCGACCCTTTACATGCCCTACAAAGACGCCCGACGCGTCGCCAGGTGCTCACAGATGGCCGTTGGCGCTGCCCACCAGGCTTTGGAAGATGCCGGTCTGTCAACCGATGAACCGTTGGGCGAACGCACCGGCATCATCATTGGCACAGGCTTGGGCGGTTTCGAAGTCTACCAGGGAACACTTGAGTCTTCGATGAAACGTGGCAGCTATCGGATCCCCCCCATGGCGGCGGTGGGTGGTTTGCCCAACATGCCTGCTTTCCACATCAGCCAGATATTTGGCGCTTTTGGCCCGCTCAACACCGTTGTGACAGCCTGTGCAGCCGGGACCCAAGCTATTGGCGAGGGCGTCGAGTTAATCCGGCGCGGCGTCTCCGATAGGGTTCTGGCCGGAGGCGTGGAAGCCCTGGTCGGCGATATGTTTTTCGCCAGCTTCACATCGATGAAAGCGATCAGCACGCAGAACGATCCACCGCAAGAGGCCAGTCGCCCCTTCGATGCCAAACGCGATGGCTTTATCATCGGCGAAGGTGCTGCGGTGGTTGTGTTGGAATCGCTGGAGAGCGCTTTAGCGCGAGGGGCTCGCATCTACGCCGAGATCCTTGGACATTCCGCTTCAGCCGATGCCTATCATGTAGCGGCGCCTGATCCCACCGGCATGGGTAAAGTGCGAGCCATGCGTTGGGCGCTAGAAGATGCCGGACTGAAGCC
Organism: uncultured Chloroflexia bacterium; assembly: GCA_963700615.1. Classification (GTDB taxonomy): domain Bacteria; phylum Chloroflexota; class Anaerolineae; order J102; family J102; genus DUEF01. The sequence goes on from CAVOYG010000016.1 coordinate 382,579, forward strand.
CGAGGATATCGATTACATCAACGCCCACGGCACCAGCACAGTCCTCAATGATTCCAACGAGACCGGCGCCATCAAGCAGGTATTTGGCTCACATGCATATGAATTGGCCGTCAACTCGACCAAATCGATGATTGGTCATGCGTTTGGCGGGGCGGGAGCTATCGAAGCGGTGGCTGTCGTAAAATCGGTGCAGGAAGATCGTCTGCACCCGACCATTAATTACGAAAACCCCGACCCTGAGTGTGATCTCGACTATGTTCCCAACGAAATGCGTGAACAAAAGGTTGATATCGCTCTATCGAACTCTTTTGGCTTAGGCGGCCAAAACGCCTGTCTGATTATTTCCAAGTATAATGGCAAGAATCAAAGGAATTAAGCAAAATGCGTATTTACACCAATGATAAGTTTATCCAGAAACGGACAAAATTAGGACGACGCACCAGCATGATCGGCCTGGTCATCCTCATGATCGGCATGGCAGCCTCTTTTTCGCCAGGTGTGATTTCGGGGTGGCAGACCAGCAATCCTGATTTGTACAATACCGCCTGGGCTCAGTGGCTGGTGGGTGGCGGCTGGCTCTTTGTCTCGATGGGCGCATTGCTGATCGGATTCTTGCTTGGGCAGATCGGCAACGCCAATGTGCGCAGCTTCGCTACCAGTCCCCGCGCCGATCAAGTTGTCGCCAAGGCGCTCAAGGGCTTTGATGATCGCAACCACTTGTATGCCTGGGCGGAACCCACCGATTTGGTGTTGGCCGGTCCGGCGGGCATATTCACCTTCGTCACCAGGAGCATCAGCGGGAAGATCACGATACGCGACGGCAAAATCAAGCAGCCATTCAACATTCGGCGTCTGATCTTCGCTTTTGGTCAGGAGCCTGCAGGATTGCCAGGGGAAGAGGCGCAGGGCGACGCCAATAAACTCGGTGCCTGGCTATCGGAACAGATCGGCAATGAAACGCCCGTTTCCGTGCAACCGCTGGTGGTGTTCACCAACGATAAGGCGGAATTGGATGTGCAGGGTAGCGACGTTCCCATCATTCACTACAAGCAATTAAAGCAGTTTTTAAATAAGGAAATACGGGGAAACCGGCTGGACAGGGCGACTCTGACCAAGGCCATCGAAAGCCTGGATGCAGAAGCAGTGCGCCGCGGCGCGGAAGTGGAAGGAAAAGAGGATAGCGAATAGCCCTAAAGCAACCCCTTCCGGCGCGCCTCTGCCACGGCTTCACCACGGCTGCTGACTTCCAGTTTGTCGCGGATGTTTTCGACGTGCTTGCTGGCCGTGCCCATGGCAATGCCAAGCTGCAAACCAATCTGAGCGTCGCTTTTCCCCTCTGCTAACAACGCAAGTACCTGCTTTTCACGCGGCGTCAGGGTCTCGAGGGGAGTTTGCAGCCAGGCCAGTTGCTTGGATGTGAGCACCACACCGCCCTGTGCTGCTATGCGAATCGCATCCAAAATCGTGTCGACACTGGATTCCTTGGGCAGATAACCCTGCGCCCCGGCGTTGACGGCATTCACCAGACAACGCCGTTCGGCAAAACTGCTGATCATGACAACTTTGGTTTGCGGGCAGGCATTCGTGATCTCCCGAATCATGCGCAAGCCGGCTGCATGTGTCGGGCGTTCGAGCGAATCTCGCCAGCACAAACGGAGGTCGGCCAGAACAATGTCGGGATTCAGAGCGCAGGTCTTTTCCACGGCCTCTGCGCCGCAGTGCGCTTTGCCAACCAACTGCAAATCCGGCTCCAACGCCAACAAGCTCTGGATGCCATGCAGAAAGGTCTCGCTGTCATCGACGGCCAGAACTTGAATCACTTTCATGTCGCATTATCTCCTCGTGGAGCCACCACTTCGATATACGCGCCGGAACCAGGACGGCTGGTGATTGTCAGCCGGGCGTTGATCTCCTGGGCTCGCAAACGCATGTTGGCTAACCCCAGATGCCGGCGTGCGCTGTGGCCATCCCCATTTGGGTTTGACGCGTCAAAGCCAACGCCGTTGTCGACGATACGCAAGGTTGTGGCTCGTTCGTTGGCGTACAACAGGATCGTCACTTTTGAAGCCCTGGCATGGTCCTGCACATTGCTCAGGGCGGCGCGTGTGATCCAGTACAACGCGTCTTTGACCACAGAATCATCCAGTTCATCATAATCCCCAACATCCAGCTTGACAACCATGCCTGGGGTTCGCCTGAGCAGACCGGCGCTCAGCCAGCGTAATGCCTGGCTCAATTCAGCATCGTCCCAGTCAACGGGTTTGGCGCCTTCCATGATCTTGCGGGCTTCGGCTGACAAAGTATCCAGCGTATCCGAGATAAACAGCAGATCGTTGCTAAGCGCTTTCTGATCAAGCGCTGATGCCTGGCGCTGGGCAGCCGTTGCCGCGAAGTGCAGCCCCCGCAACTCGGGGATCACATGATCGTGCAAGGCGTCTGACACTTCATGCAGCGTTTGCTCCCGGATAGCCTGGAGTTCCTGGACCTGGTCAGCGTATTGCTGGCGCAAGGCGACCTCGCGATGGAGGCGGTTGATCATCTCAGCATTTCTCACAGCATAGACCAGCATCAAAGGGAACAGAAAAGCCAGCGTGATCAAAATTTCAAAAGGCAGCATCAGGTGTCCAAAGAGCAACACCGGAATCAATCCGAAGATGCAAAACACAAACAGGCCGACCAACCAGACAACAGTCAAAGCCTCGATAACCTGGCGCTGGATGACATCCTGATGGCGGCGCGCTTCGAAATAGGCCACCACGCTGCGTCCGACCACGCTTACCATGCCGAAAACGGCGTAAACCACCATGCTCGTGAGAATGACCGAGTGCAATTGGGCCCCAGCAGGTGACAGCGTGATGGTGTAGACAAAGATCAAAACCAGGGCGAAGGCATAGAAAAGGTAAGGAAGATGGGGAAATCGTCGGATGAGACGGTTAGGTTCCGGGAAGATGCAAGCGAAGTGCAGCAAGAGAGCGCCGACCATCGGCACGGCTGGCGTGTACAACACGAATTCGTAGATGCCATGGCCAATGTATGGCGCATGTATGCCGGAGACTTCGCTATGTGAGAGCCAGGCGCCCGCGCCAAACAGCAATGCAAAGGCCAGAAGCGTTTGATCCAGATGACGTGTGCTTGAGAGCAGTACATAACCCGAAAACAGGAATGACAGTCCGGTCAAATACAGCAGTCCATGAGAAAGTAAAAAAGTCTCCCAGGTGAACACTTTGACCGCTTCCTGAATGATCAGATACTGACCGTCTCGCTTCACTTTGTAGGAAACGAGTTCGCCCGGTTTAGCGGCGTCATACACCCGACCAAAATCCCAGGTTGAGCGACCATTGATTTCAATGATCTGGTCAAATTGCTGTAACGCGTTCTCAGACCCCGGCAAGCTGCGCCATAATTCAAAAGCGACGAAGAACGATCCTTCAACCGTGGGGTCATGCGTCCACACAAAGCCGCCATAGGTTTGCCCGATCTGCTGTGCCACCTGCACCAGCTTCACCGTGCTGGGGATAAGCAGGACAAGCGCCCAGGCGATATAGATCACCACAAGGCGAAAGTGAAGCTTTGGGCTGAGGTTTTGCGGCGGTCCAGGTTGAATCATCGAAACGACTATCCCTTGGTCAACGCTCTGCTTTCCAGATCATACAGCCCATACGCTGCGGCCAGAAACTCGATGGGATGACGGCTGGGCAAGCCTGTGCCGTGCTCCAATTGCCAGCGACATGTCTCCGAATCGCAGGCTGTGATCTCGACCGATTCGCCCTGCTCGCGGACGAAGCCGAATAGTTCTTCCCCCACCGCCATGCTGATCTCGTATTTTTCGGTTTTGTATCCGTAGGTGCCGGCGATGCCGCAGCAGCGGGCATGGCTTTCGCGAACATCCAGGCCGGGGATAAGCGATAAAAGGTCGAGCGCAGGTTTGCCGACCCGGTGCGCCCGGTACTGGCAGGGGGCATGGTAGGGCAAGACCATGTCGAGGCTCTGGAAATCGGTGCGCAATTCACCAGCCTCATAGCGCTCCCGCAGCCACTCGAAGATGTCCCACACACCCATTTTCAGGGCGAGCGTGTCGGGATCGTGCATGTCGAGCAGTTCGGGCGCTTCCTCTTTGAGCGTAAGCGTGCAACTGGTGCTGGTCCCGACGATGTCGCAGCCCTCGCGCGGATAATGCGCGAGCTTTCGCACATTGCCCTCCTGGTAGCGCCGCGCTGCTTTGAACTCGCCGTTGCTGAGCATCGGCAGCCCGCAACAGTTCTGGTCGGGGACGATCACTTCGTAGCCGTTATGCTCGAGCACAGCCACCGCCGCCCGCCCGATAAAAGGCTCGTAATGCTGGGTGGCGCAGCCGTGGTAGTAGACGACCTTTTTCTCTGACCGCAAGCGCTGTCCGGCACTGCGCTTCATCCAGACCGTAAATGTGCCATCGCTGCTCCAGCGGGGCAGGGGCGCTTGTCGGGCGATACCCATCACCTTTTCGGCGAGGATGCGACTGGCGGGGTTGTGCAAGCCGAAGTTGGCCAGGGGCGGGGCGATGCTGCCTACTTTGCCCAGCAGTTCGTTGCGTCCCAGCAAGCGATTGCGCAGGGGGATGCCGTTTTCCGCTGCCATCTGCGCTCTGGCCCGCGCATTCAATTCTGCGATCTTCACGCCTGATGGACAGACCTCGTTGCAGACGCGACAACCGGAGCAATAATCCACCGAATGGTCGGGCGAGGAAGATTGGCCATTCTCACGAAAGCGCTGAGCCTGGGGACCGGAATATTTGGGACCAGCAAAATGATCCGTCACCGCTGACACGGGACAGTAGCTGGTGCAGATATTGCACTTGATGCATTCGTCGAGGGTTGGGCCGACGGAGAGCCAGGATTCGGTGAACATGGGGAAGTGAGGCATGAAACGTGAGGCGTGAAAAAGTTCGTCCTTATGTGTCATTGCGAGTAACCGAGGGGTGCTGCGCCCACTACTAATGAAACGATGTTATGGTAAGTTTTTTTATTTCGTCATGCAGGGGGCGCAGCACCTCTCGGTTACTCGGTTACTCGCAATGACAAGCTTTGGGAATTTATTCTTGAGCACTAACTTCAAAATCATGTCGAATCCTGCGAAAGAAGCGCACCTGCCTGCCGGATCGCTTGCTGCTGCAACTGCGCGGGGTTGAGCACAGCGCGGGCGCCACTGACCGGCTGTCCCAGATCCAGCGCCTCCATCTGCTCTCGTTTGACCTGGTAGACGAGGATGTCCTTGAGCGCGTCAGGCGGCGGGGTGGGATCGAGGCTGATGAGGACGACGCGACGGCCCATTTGCTTGAGATCGAGCAGAGTGGCGGCAAGTGATTCGCTGATCAGAGCGCTGATCACGACCAGGGTGCTGCCCCAGGGCAGTCGCGGGCTTTCCACCGTCAGGAGTTGTTCGATGGTGGCGGTGGCGAAGGGCGTCACTGCAGCCAACATCTCCAGGAGCGCCGTGATCTGGCCGGGCGAACGACCGGGCGGGACTTTGATCGGCTGGTCGGAACGAGGCAGAGCGCCATTGGCCAGCAAACCGGTCTGCCAGCGCTGTTCGATGCTGTGGTAGCACACCGAGGCGGCAATGCTGACCACCTGCTCCAGGGCATCGACGATGACGCCGCGCCAGTGCTGTTCGAGTGTCGCCACGTTTAAGCAGACGATGAGGTTATGGGAGTTGGCTGGTTCCAGCACGCGGGTTTGCAGGGTTTGCCGCCGCGCCGAAGCCTTCCAGTGCAGGCGGCGGAAGTCATCTTCGGGCCGGTAGTCGCGGATGCCGACGGTGCGGATCGGGTCTTCAAACATGAAGCGAGCGGCTCTCAGATCGCCGAAGGGCTCTTTGGCCGGCAAACCCAGAGCTGTCAGGGGCACGACTTTGGGGTAAACGATGAAAAATTGGTCGTCTTCCCGGCGGTGGGTGGAGCGGAACAGGCCGAACAGGTCGCCGGTTTCCACTTTTGTCGGCCCAAAACGATGGAATCCCCGCGCCGATGCCTTGAACTGATACGGACGCTTCACGGTTTCATACCACTTGACCGACCAGACGGTGGTGAGCTCCCCCTGGTTGGTGTCAGCCCGTTTGACGATCTCAATGCCCTGAATTGGCAGTTCCACCGGGAAGACATCTTTGATCACGAGCCAGGTGAGGGGCAGGAATTTGCGATTGGAAACCGCCAGTTCGAGATCGATCTCCTCTCCAACGAATGCACGTTTTACGGAGAAATTGCGCTGGTACGTCAACCCAAACAACGCCAGCCGATTCCACACCCAACTGACCGCCACAATCGTGATCAGCATTGCGCCGATCACCAGAAAGGCGTCAAAGCGAAACAGGAGCCCGACAACGGTCAGGAGAATGGCGAGCAGTATCCAGGCTTCGTGGAACTGCTCCTCGATGGTGATATCGATCCTGCGTTTGCCGAATCCGAAATAACCCGCCATGCCACTCACCCGATTCATTGCCTGCTCGGCGGCATCTCGCCCCTGGCTGAGCATGCTCGAACGGGCCTCGTGTGCGTCGGGGCCTCGGATCTTGCGGCGGATATCCCGCATTTCGTCAGACATAGGTTGGCTGGTTAACTGGTCGCATGGTCTACAGGACGTGCTATCGCAGAATATCTACTTCCTACTCCTTTTTCCTTACTCCCGGTCTCTCGTTACTTGAACACCGGCACTTTCACTTCACCCACCACCTGGCTGACGATTTCGTCGGGGGTGCGACCGCGCAAACGGGTCTGTGGGCTGATGTGGATGCGATGTGTGAGTACGGCGGGCGTCATCGCCTGGACATCATCTGGCAAGACATAGTCGCGGCCCTGGATGGCAGCGCGAGCCTGGCAGGTGCGGTACAGGGCCAGCGTCCCGCGTGGGCTGACGCCAAGATCAACAGCGGGATGGTCGCGCGTAGCGCGAACGACCTTGACCAGGTACTCCCGCACAGAATCTTCGACCCGGACAGTGCGCACCTGCTGTTGCATTTCCTGGATTTGCTCGGAGGTCGTCACGGACTCCAGGGCAATCATCGGGTCTTGCCGGGCGTAACGCACGAGGATATCGTTTTCCTCCGCCTCGTCGGGATAACCGAGGGTGGTCTTGATCAGAAAACGGTCGATCTGCGCTTCGGGCAGTGGAAATGTGCCTTCGAGTTCGATGGGGTTTTGCGTGGCCAACACCAAAAAGGGTTTGGGCAGGGTGTAGGTGTCACGGTCGACAGTCACCTGGTGTTCCTGCATTGCTTCCAGCAGGGACGATTGCGTGCGAGGCGTGGCGCGGTTGATCTCATCGGCCAGGACGATTTGGTCCATGATGGGACCGGGACGGAATTCGAATTCCTGGCTTTTCATGTTGTACCAGGAAATGCCGGTTACATCAGAGGGCAGCAGGTCGGGCGTGAACTGGATGCGCGAGAAACCACAGCCCAACGATCGGGCCAGGGCTTTGGCCAGGGTAGTCTTACCGATGCCGGGCACATCTTCAAAGAGGACATGCCCTTCGCACAGCAAGGCGATCAGGGCCAGTTGCGTGACGTTTTTCTTGCCGATGACGACCTGGGCGACATTGTCGATGACTTTTTGGGCGAATGCTTGGATCATGGGATTTTTGATTTCGGAAGGCGGGTTGTGGATTGCGAAAACGGACGGCTGTGTTGGAGATTTTGTATTGTACCACCACTCAACGGGGAATCAGTAGGCCCCACACGGGCATGGGTTCGACATGAGGGTAATATTTGGCCCGCGCCGGGTGCGTTTCAAATTTGTGGGCAGACATTCATTCGGGCAGATCCGTAACATCTGGGAGGGTGGCCCCCTCCCCAACCCTCCTCCTTCGCGGAAGGAGTTCCGGAACCGGAGCGCTCCGGGAGGGGGGCTGCCTTGTCCCAAAACTGAAACGCACCCACCCTTTCAAATCTCTTTGCAATTCGTAATAAATTGTGGTATATTTCAATAAGTAGTCATAATGTATGTATTATCAACGTAGTTTGAGTGATGCGGTGACAGAGAAAAGCACACTTATGTTGCTTCATCTCACAACGTACGGGCATGTAGACGCTCTCAAATGGGAAGAGAGTGTACAAAATTTGGCAGGGTAGCATCCACGCAGAATCTCTGTATTGCTACTCACACAAAGCCATGAGAAAAAGGTCTTCAAGCCCTACAGAACAGTTTTTGTTTGCAGGATTCAATTACAGGACGAAGCGCGCAGAAGCGGCTTCACATATTTGACCAGAGAAGAGATTACATGACATTCGAGATTAATGACAGCGTAGTGCACCCCAAACATGGCGTAGGCAAAATCACCAAGATTATTGATGAAGAATTGGTTGCCGGATTTGACCAATACTATGTCATCGATATCTATGGAACGGGTCTGACGATTCGCATCCCTGTAGTAATGGCGGATGAATTGGGTCTCAGGCATACGATGTCACAGCCAAATCTGCAAAATGTCATCGAAGTGTTACGCGATAAACCCGATCAGTTACCGGGGGACTACAAAATACGCCAGAGCGGCATCCGCGAAAAGCTCAATACAGCAATGCCTGTGCGCATCGCAGAAGTGGTGAGGGATTTGGGGTGGCGCAAAGCCAGCGCGCATCTCTCCAATCTGGACGTCAACCTTCTTGATGAGTCGCGTCGTCTACTGGCAGGGGAGATTGCAGTGATCAATGATGTGAAATTTGATCATGCTCTGCAATTGATCGAGCAGAACGTATCGGTGTCCATCGTTGCGGCAACTGCCGCTGCCGAAAGCGTCTGATTCCGACCCCACCTTCCACCGACTCTATTCCGTTCTTCTGACCACCACCAGCGTGAAGTCATCGAAGGACGGCGCTCCTTCCTCCCATTGGCGCACTGACTCCAGAACCAGATCCAGTATTGCCTGCGCGGATAAACCCCGATGTTGTTCCACCAGCGCAACGAGTCTGCTTTCGCCAAAATCTTCCATGTTCTCGTTGACGGCATCCGTCACGCCATCGGTGTAGATGACGAGGTAATCGCCCGGAGCCAGATCGGTGTCGAATTCCTCCACGTTGATGGTGGGGATGACGCCCAGGACAGTGCCCTTGCCCCGCAGGAATGTCACGCCATCCTCGCTCGCTTGCAAAGCAAGACCGTGCCCGCCTGAGGCGTAGGTGACGTGATGGGTGGTCGGGTTCAGGATGGCGTAGTAGACCGTGACAAAAAGGTCGGAATAGGTGGTGTCAAGAATAGCGGTGTTGACCCGTTGTAACACTGTCGACGGAGAAGGGTTGCGCGTGGAAACAAGGCGCATGGTGGTGCGGCTCAGGGCCATGTACAGCGCGGCGGGAATGCCCTTTATCCGCCACATCGGCGACGACGATACCCAGGCGACCATCACCAGGGGGATGAAATCGTAGAAATCGCCACCGATTTGGCGCGCCGGCTCCCAGATAGCGGCGACTTCATAACCAGGCGGTTGAGGAGCATGGTCGGGCAGGAAGCCGATCTGGATATTGCGCGCCACGCCCAGTTCGGTGGCGACGCGCTGCTGTTCGATCTCGGCAATCTGCAAGCGAGCGCGCTCGATGGCGACCGCCGCCTGGTTGGCGATGCCGCCGAGCATGTCCAGCAAGCGGGGATTCTTGACCCGCCGAGCCTCTAGTTCGTCCACGATCAGCGCCCCCACCACCTGGTCATCGGCCACCAGGGGCAGGCCTACCAGCGATCCAACCTGGTAAGTTTGAACAACACTGTCCGGGATGAGATCGCTCACCTCAGCGTCTAAAATCGTCATCGGTTCCCGCGTGGTGACCAATTGGGCCAAAAAGGGGATTTGACTCGGTGAGAAAGACACGTCCTCCTGGATAGGAGCGAGTTCGCGCGTCAGGCTGTAGCTGATACTCACTCGAAATTCGCCGGTGTCGGGCTGCAGCAGCAAAATTGTGCAGCGATCGAGACCGGACAGAGCTGCTGTGAGTCTGGCGGCGATATCCAGCGTTTCCGGCAGACCGCGGGCGCGGCCCAAGGCCTGAGCGACCTGAAGCAAAGCTGTGCTGATCCAGGCCTCCTCCTGTTGAGCATCGATCAGATTGGCATTTTCGATGGCGGATGCAGCCTGGTCGGCGATGCCTTTGAGCAGAGGCAGGCGGGTTTCGCTGAGGGGCGCGTCACTTTCATCAACACTGACGGAGAGCGCGCCGATGAGAGCGCCCTTGGCAAAAAGCGGCAGAAGCACGATGGCATCCGCCAGCAGCGCCTGGGCGATGATGGGACTGAGCATGGTATCCAATTCTGGCGGGCGCAAGACCAGGGGACGCTCAAGCTCCTCGATGAAGGTCAAAGCGGGATTATCTTCCGGGATAAGGTCATGCTTGAAGAACAAACCAACCATTTCGGGATGGACGCCCCACTGAGCCACTGGTTTGAATCGCTCAGAATCCCGTTCCCGCAGCCAGATAGCGCTCGCGTCGACTCCGGCGAGCAGGGGCGTGATGCGAGTGATGGTCTCGACCACGTCATCCAGTTCGGTTAACCGGTTGGTGGCTTCGGCGACTTCGAGCAGAGCGGTGGTGATCCAGGCATCTTCCTGCACCCGGCCATAGAGTTGGGCGTTGGCGACTGCTAGGGCGACGGCATCGGACAGGGCGTCGAGGATGAAGAGGTCCTCGCGAGTAAAGCTGTTCAGTTCATTGCTCTGAATGTCGAGAACGCCCAGCACCTGGTCATCGAGCTTGAGGGGGAGCGCGATTTCGCTGCGGATATGCGGCAGGTGGCGGGGATCATCGGGGATGTAGAGGGGATCTATCGATACATCCGGCGCGACCATCGCTTCGCCATGTTCCAGAACCCAGCCGATGATGCCTTCGCCGATGCGCGTCGATTTGCCCACCCGCCGCCACAATTCGTGGGTTTCCAGGCCGCTGGATGCTCGAAAGCGGGCGCGGCCCGTATCAGCTTCGGTGACGAAAATCTGCACGTGGTCGTAGCAAAAGGCGCTTTGAATGAGATCGACCACGTTGGTGAGAAGTTCATCCAGATCCAGAATCGAGACCACTGAACGGGTGACCTCTGCCAGCGTTGTCAGTTGTTTGGCTCGCACCCGTTCTGTGCGGAGCAGCCTGCCAGCGTGCAAGGTCGCTCCCGTCTGGTTCGCCAGGATGCGAAGCTGCCAGAGATGATCGGCCGTGAATGTGTCGGGCTCGAAACTCTGCACCGAAATCATGCCCAGGGCTTCGTCGGCCACAACCAGTGGGGCAAAGATCGCCGACCGGGGCGGATCGCTGTGCTTAAAGCTGGGTTTTGCAGGCAATTTCTCCCAATCCCGTTCAAAATCACCAACAAGCAGCGATTCCCTGCTGTCACGCATCCAGCCAACAATGCTTTGCGCCACCGGCGTCTGGTAGTAGCTGGGCGGCAATGCCGCGCCATGTCCATCCCATGCGAAAAGCTCGATCTGGTCTTGTTTGAAGAGCAGGAAATGTGTGTGACCGGGAGGCAGGAGTTTGTGCATCTCGCTGTGCAAGCGCTCCAGGATATCCTCTTCACCGATCTGCGCCTGCGCCAGATGTTGGCTGGCCGCCTGCAATGCCACCAACGAGGCAAGCGCTGTGTCTGGAGGTTGGGGCGTGTTCATGGCGCGACGTTATACTTCACCATTTTCAGGGTGTTGAAACCATGCTGAGACTCAAAATGGACTTCGTCCATCAGTTGGTGCATGAAGTAAAGTCCTAAGCCGCCGGTCTTTCGCTCTGCCAGAGAACCCGTAAGCGTTGGTTGGGGTACACTTCCCAATTCGAAATCCCTTCCCCTGTCCTGCAACAGCACGTAGAAATGATGATCAGCAACCCAACAGCGCAGCCCAATTTCGCCGCCCTCTCCTTGATAAGCATGCTCAATAATATTTGTAACCGCTTCGTCGACAGCTAGCTGGATTTTGTGGGAATCACCTTCATCAACCTGCCACGCTTCACAACAAGCAGAGACAAACCCGGCGACAGTCACCAGGTTCGCCAGATCAGCCTGAACGTGAAGTTCTTTTATGGGTGATGGCATGGGTTGTGATATTGGGTATTTGGTATTGGATATTTCGCTGCGAACACCAAATATCGATGACCCTTAGAGATTTCGTGTGGTTCTGAAAATTAAAAGTGTTAGCGTGAAACGTGAGGACGTGAAACGTGAATTCGCCTTTCTGGATGATTTTTCACGTTTTACGTTTCACGAATCACGCTGAATGCGTGTTTACCACACGAAATCCTGTTGAACCATATCCAGTATCCAATGCCGATGGCATCTGCCGTCACGCAAAGCTCTCGATCGCTTCACTCTCTGTGTCGAAAATCTGGAAGAGCGGCGTTAAACCGGCCAGATTCAGGACATCAGCGATGCGCTCGTTGATTTCGGCCAGGCGGACATCACCGCCGCGGTGTTTTCTGGCTTCCCTCGATGATGAGATAAGGATGCGTAACCCGGCGGAACTCATGTAGTTGACCTCAGCCATGTTGAGCACGAGCTTATAATTGCCTTTGTCCTGCGCTTTGCGGATGGCTAATTCAAAGGAAGGGGCGGAATTGCCGTCAATACGACCGGTCAGGATAAAAAGGACACAGTTTTCTAAATCTTGTTGTTTGATCTCAAAATCGGTGGCGGTCATGGGTAAGCTCCGTGTTGTGAATGAAATGATGAATGATTGAGGATTAGTATAAATGGTGCGTTCTGTACGGCAGTCCTATCCTTAGTCCGTCCAGAAATAACCTCCGGGAGGTGGCAATCGGGAAGCTCTTCTTGGACGCTTACTTACTCATCAATCTTTGATTCTGTTTGAGAGCCAGTCAAATGTTGGGAACAAGTTTAGCTGGGACGGGTTCAGGCTCTTCGTCCAGTACGAACTGCACCGTTACCATACCAATCCCGATAAAAATCCACAAGAGGGATGTCATGTGCGGGTAGGTGAGGTTGAACAGGTAGTGATCCAGAACCCCGCCTGCAAGTAGCCCGACCATCGCGCCGAACACGCCCAGTAGCAGTGCATCCAGGCCGGGGTCTTGGCGCGATTGTCGCAGCGCCCGGATCAGTGCGTTCAGGAAGAGCAGGATGACGATCAGGAAAATGCCGAGGCCGACAAGGCCCATCTCTTCCGCCATCAGCAAATAGAGCGAGGAAACGCCGATGTAGAGATCGATCTGCGGCGTGCCGGTGAAGCCGACGCCGAAGATCGGATAAGCGGTGATCAGGTTAAGTGCATCGCGGTATTCGCCGATGCGCATCTGCGTGGATCTGTCCTGCGCAAACAGGCCAGACAATGCATACTGGATGTAGTCCTGCGTGAAGGGCACAACCAGGAAGACAGCGCCCACAATCAGACCAATGACCAGCAGTTTCCGGTAGCGCAACGCGCCGATGGCGGCCACGCCCAACGCGAAACCGAACATGGAACCGCGGGACATCGTCAGGAAAAGCGTCAGCGCTATCATCGCCAGGAATAAAAATATCCAACGCCGAGACAAAATGGGCTCTTTGACGAACAGTTGCGGGGTCGTGAAAACGCCTGTGAGGATCAGCAAGCCGCCGAACACATTCGGATCGATGCTGGTGCCGATGGCGCGCATCACGCCGTTCGGGATCGTCGTTGATGAAACGGAGTGCGCCGAAGCCGCCAGGATAACCGAAACGCGCCAGTCGATTCAATACCCAAACCGTGGCGTCTTGCGGGATGATGTAGAAGAGGATGCCCAAAGCGGCGGCAGCAGCGCCACCCAGGATCAGCGCCCTGGACAGGAAAGTCAGTTGGCTGCGGGTCTGCACGACATTGATCACGACAAAGAAAAGGGAGATGCTGAGCACCATCTCCATGAACTGGCGCAGGTTGTTGGAGGTGGGCCGGGCATGTTGGAGGCCCATCGCAAAGGTGAAGGCCGCGATCACCATGAACAGCGCCACAGCCCCACCGATGGAGGATGTCCTCAACCTGGTTTCTTCGCCCAGCACATATTTCAGCACCCACACGCCAAACGTGGCGAAGATGGCGAGATCGAGAAAGCTGGGCGTGAAGCCGATCTTAAAGGGCAGTGTGGCGAAGGGCAACAGGGTGCTCATGGCGATAATGCCGACCAGCCCCCACATGACATCGTGCAGCACCAACACCCCGGCGATGAGGACAATCGCCAGGGCCAATGCCACCAGAGGCCCGGCAACCCCAATCACCAGGCCGATGACCAGACCGCTCGCCAGCAACAAAGCCAGGATAGCCCAGCGCTGCCGGTGGGGGTCAGGATCAACCAGGAGGGATTGAAAACGGGTGAAGGTCGTGTGTACCATTATTGTCCCATTCTACGGCCTAAGCTCGATTGTCGTCAACAGGGCTGCCCTGTCCCGGAGACGATCACCGGGGCCATCGACGGGCAGGCGTTCGAGGGTGTCGAGTGAGTAGAGGCCGACGATGACGGTGTATTGGCCCGGCGGCAGGTCATCCGGCAGCGCCACGGTGATCTCGTCATCGAACAATTGGTTGGGTTCCCAGACGCTGGTCGGCCACCAACCGTCGCGCGGGGCCATGTCTGATCCGGCCACTTGCTGCCAGTCCTCATCCATCAGATGCACGAAAACCTGGTAGTCCTGCTCGATGGGAACCATGCCCTGCCAGAAAAGGGTGAGATCGAGGGTGTCGCCGGGGTGCAGGTCGGACGATTGCAATCGAAGCCCTCCAGGTGGATGCGGCTGTCGTAGCGGAACTGGTCGGGCGTGGCGATGTCGTAGGATGGAGCTTTGCCGGGCAACACCCGCAACGTACCGATGCCGAGGGGCGTGTCGCCGCCGGAAACCAGTTGGCTGGGATAGGACTCTCGGCTTTCGTAATCGAATAGCCCTACATCCACCAGCAAAAGCGTCGGCGTTTCTACTTCCCAGGGGATGGGGATTTGGTAGTCATCCAGGATGACGGAACCCGGCTGCCACAGACTGGTGGCGTAGTTGCCCCAGCCCGGATAGGTGTCGAATTGCCCCACCTGCTCGTAATCCCGACCGAGGAGGTGGACAAACATGCTGGCATTGTAAGGAACCTGCTCCAAAGCCTGCCAGTAAACGGTGAGATCGAAAAGCTCGCCGCGATGGATGGTCTCTGGTGTGACCGCTCCACCCAGCAACAGAATGCGATCATCCGTGACGACAGGCTCCAGGCGGTGCTGCAAGGGGATGTCGTCCGGCGTGATCAAGGGCGGTGGCTGGTAGGCCGGTCGGATGAAAAACACCAGGCTGGCGATAGCGAGAAGGAGCAAACTGGCGGGAGGAAGGGCCAACCAGAAACGCCGACCCGGCAGCCATTCCGACCATCCCAGCATGAGAAACAAGGCCAGGGGGGCAATGGCGGGGAAGAGCAGGCGTCCCTGCGTGCCCGGCGTCATCGCCGTCCAGCGAATCAGCGAGATCGTGAACAGGAGCAGCCAAGCCAGGAGTACAAGCATCGACAGGCGCTGGCGGAAGAACTGGCGGCGGTCTGGATTTCTGCGCAACCGTCGCCACAACCCCAGCAGCAAGCCCACGCCTGCCGCCAGCAGGAACAGATCCCAGACTTTGTAGATCCAAGCAGACACCGGGATGTTGAACCAGCCGAACAAAGCCAGCAGGCTGATGCGGAGCCCCTCCATTTCCTTGCTGAAATTGCCAAAACTCAGAGGGGAGGATCGTTTGTCGACGATGGCCAGGAAGGGTCCCAGGGCGGTGAAATCGCCATAAAGCAGCCAATTGCGCACGTACCACCATCCACCGATGACGGCGGCGACGAGCAAGGTGACAAACAGCCGGCTGATTGTGATCCGCCACTGTCGTGTGAACAGAGCATGAAGGATGAAAACGCCTGCAGTCAGCGCCACAAGATTCAAACTGCTCATCTTGGCGAGCAGCGCCAGCCCTAACACAACGCCCAATCCCACCGTTTGCTGCCAGGATGGTGTGGTTTCCAAATCGTTGCCAAAGAACCGCACCAGCAAGAACAGTGTCAGCGTTGCCAGAAGGATGATCAGGTTATCGTTGGAGACGGCGGCGGAGATAAAGGAAAACTGGGGTAGAAAAGCGACGAAAGCGGTGACAGCCAGGGCCAATGCGGTACGATGCGGAACCACGAGCCGGGTTAATCGATAGGTGAAATAAACCGTGCCCAATCCCAGCAAGATAGAATAAAAGCGCAGGATGTGCACCGCAGCAGGCATGCCGCGCCAGGGCCAGTTTTCGGAGGGCGGATGCACCGTACGATTTTTATTGCCGGGCACACGTGGTTCGCCGATGTTGGCATGTGGATTCAGGTGGATTTCCGCTTCCGCCCCGCTGGTGTCGATCCCGGACGTGAACAGCGCCCCAATCGCGTAGTACAGCGGCGGTTGCCCCCCTTCCTGCGACCAGACATCTGTGTAGGGTCGTGGCGGAAAGCCCTCTTCGTGCCAGGGACGACCACTGTCCACATCGAGCACGGGCAGGCCGTTGCCGTCAGCGAGGTGTTTGACGTAAAAAACATGCTGAAGCTCATCCGGCGCTTCGTAGATCGGCACAACCATGCTGAAGGCGATGGCCAGCAGCAGATAGCCCAGCAAAATCGCCAGGAGCCAAACCGTGTGCGACGAGCGATGAGTGGTCATGTTTCTTAGGCTGTCATTCCGAGCGACCGGCAGGGAGTCGAGGAATCTGCTTTTGGAACAAGAGGGTGCAGATTCCTCACTCCGTTCGGAATGACAAGTTGTAAATGCTGTTCGTCCGCCTTGCTGTTCGCTTGCCAGCGTAAGCATTTACTTGGATTCGACATTGCCAACATCCCCTTCAGCTTCGCTGAAATCCTTTCTCATCCAGTAAACAGAGCCGCCGGGCGGGAAGTCGTGCAGCGCGCCAATCACGCGATAGCCGAGCTTCTCGTAAAAGCCTCTGGCCTGAAAGCTGAAGGTCTCCAATCTGGCCCACTTGCAGCCCCGCCGCATCGCTTCTGTCTCGGCCATTTGCATCAACTCCGTGCCGATGTCCTGACCCCGGATGCTCTTCGTCCAGCCAGAGATCGTCGATAGCGAGCCAACCCCAGAAGGTGGATGCCGTGAGACCGCCGATCAGATTGCCCTGCGCATCCCGCACGAACAGGTTCAGTGGCGTGATCGCTCCCGGTTTGCGGCCTTCACGATGATAGATGGACGTTTCATTGTTGAAAGCTTTGAGCTGTTCGTGAAGCTGTTGCGTTTCTTCTTCGCACGGCTGGTCGCTGAATTCGATGTGGATATGATGCTGATCGGTACTGCCATGTTCCGTTCACCCTCACTTCCAGCTTGACCCGATCGACGCTGGCGTTGTCGGCCTGGTAGGTGAATAGCGCCCGCATTTCGCGCCCATCCAATGCCAGCGGCAGGAAATAGCGGCTGTCCTCCCACATCAAATGGTAGGGAATTTCGCTGATGGGAAACCAGTCAGGACGCATTTCGGCGCTTTCGGTGGGGTCCCCGCGCCAGGTTCGGGCCAAATACAAATAGACGAGATGATCCCATTCAGGCCGGTGTGGGAACAGGAAAGTGACCTGGCCCAGAGATTGCAGTTCGTCCACGTGTACGTGCAGACCACTTTCCTCGGCCAACTCCCGCACCGCCGCTTCCGCTGTTGTTTCGCCGTTTTCGACCTTGCCGCCGAAGCCGACGTACTTGCCCAGGCCGAAGCCCGTTTTTTTGTAGCCCAGCAGGACTTCGTCAGCGGGGTTGCCGCGGATCACATAACACAGGGTGGCTTGTTTCATGGTGTGATTGGGTGGAGGTCAAAAAGGCAAGTGTCATTGCCGAACGAATGTGAGAACCTGCCCTGAGCGTCGTTTCGAACGCTAGCCGAAAGGAATCTCACGTTGCATGAACTGAGGAGATTCCTCGACTCCCTATCGGTCGCTCGGAATGACATCACTGGGAGATTATTTCATTTAGTGATTCGTAACTCTGCAAGATGGCGTTGGGCGATGCTTTGCCAGGAGAATTGTTGGGATAGCGCTCCGGGCATTTTCGCCGAGACGGGTGCGGAGTGCTCGGATCGGAGAGGATGCGGACGCAGGCATCGGTCTGGGCGGCGGCATCGTCAGGCGGGGCCAGCAGCAGGGTCTCACCATCGACCAGGTCGGGATACGGAACCTCGGGCGTGGTGGTGACGATGGGCATGCCATGCTCCAGCGCCGCCATGAAGCTGCCCCGGCGGTAGGATGCGCCATCCTGGTAGGGCAGCAGACAGAGGTCGGAGGCCAGAAAAGCGGCGGAGACTTCGGGCGCAGGGACGTGCCCCGTCCAGTGCAGGCGGGGCGTCAGGCCCAGTTGCTCGATGCGAGCCTCCACCTGTTGCAGATAGGCATAGTTGGTGGGGTCCGATGCGCCCACACGACCGCCGATCATCAACAGATGGGCATCGTAGCCTTGTTCGACCAGATTCGCCAACACATCCACCAACATTTCGCCGCCCTTGCTGGCATTCAAAAAGCCGAAATAGCAGAGCAGAGGCGCATCGGCGGGGATGCCCAACGCCTGGCGCGTGGCCGAGCGCTCGAAATCGGGCGGCGGGGCGCAGGGGATGTTGCTGCCGATCGGAATTTCGACCAGGTCGGATCGCACCGGCTGCAACGCCAGCGTGTCTTCGGGATTGGTGGTGATGGCCAGATCGACATTTTTCGCCAGAATGTTGGTCACCCGGCGGCGCAAACCGAGCCAGTGCGCCTTGGGGAAGAGAAAGGGGACCAGCAGATCGTGGAAAGTGACAGCAGTCGCAGCCTGCAGGTTTTGCCCGGTCGCCACGACCAAAGGTTGACGGCGGGATGCATGCCATAAGCGGCGGTCTGGTACTGGATGTGGACGACATCGGGCTGCCAGTCCTTCACCATTCTGTCCAGTTCCGACCACACGTTCCAGCCCCAGCCATCGATCCGGGGAAAGACCTCGATGCCTGGCTCCACCCAGCCCTTGGTGGCGTCGACCGAGGTCAGGACGCCGACATCGTGACCCAGTTCGACCAGCGCCCGGCCCAACTCCCGCGTGTAATCCGCCACGCCACCCTGCATGGGCGGGTACTCGCCGGTGATAAAGAGGATGCGGAAGGGTTCTGTACTCATGCGGGTACTGTTCGGAAATATCCCCTCCTAAAGCATGTTCATGACCGGGGTGCTCACACCACAGCGTCAGCTTCAGTTCTTCGCTGGCGAGTTTACGCAGATCTCAATATTCGGGTTGAATCTGATGGGCGAAAGCGTGAACAAGCGAGGACCGTTGCGAGCCTCGTCCATCATCGCCCGTAGCACTCGCCGGGTCATCTCCGCAGCCTGAGCCATAATTTGCTGGCGTTCGGCGGAGGCAGCATCAAGTTTAGCATGCGTGATATCCTGTTTCGCTTCCATCTGCTGAATTTGCAGGTGTAGTGTCTCAAACTGTACGTCACGTGATGTTTCGGGCAGGATGTAGCCTTCCAGCATCAATCCGACATCGGCAGACTCAAGACAGATCTGGCACGGCCATTCACGCAAGCCTCTCGCTCGGGCCTTGTAGAGCGTTTGCAGGGGAAAAGAGCCCAGCACATCGATGGCAGTTAGCATGGGACGGGCAGGGCACAACCAGACGGTAGTGCAAATAAGGCCAGCGTTCGCGAATCAGTTGCTCCAAACCATCGCGCAGCAGGCTCATGAAATTGGGCGGATATTCACCGCGCACGGTGAGGGAGAGACGGCGCTGCAGGCGGCTGCTGAAATCCAGCAGCGCTTCATGGCCATCTTCGTGGCGGAGAAAGAGGCCATTGCGCCAGTGCTTACCCGGTGCTCCAGCGATGGTTGCGGGCGGTGGTCCAGGCGATGAGGCCGGGCGGATTCTGTTCCATCTCGCAGACCAGCGACAATTGCCCGCCATCGGCCTGCCAGGCGAAGGCCGGGCGCTCGTAGGGGACCATCTGCGGCACGAGGCTTTTGTCTTCGCCCTCCAGCCGCACGGAGACATCGTACTGCTCCATCAAGCGCAGGAAAAAGGGATAGTAAGCGGATGCGTAGATTTCCCGTTTGGGGTCGCCGTGCTCGCTCCAGATGACGTTGAGACGACGATGGTCGAGGATGCCGCACTCTGCACGGGTTGTCGCCGTCCTCCAGCACATAACCGATGGCCTTGGTCAACCACTCCGGTTTCAGTACCACGAAATCGCGCAGGCCCTCGGAATTCATAGTAGACGATGTGTCCCAGGGTATGGAGCATGCCGATCAGGGCTGAGGCATCGACTTCGCTGAGACGATGTTGGGCGCAGACTGCGACGTAATCACCGTAGGTGATGTGCGTCTGCGGCAGCGCCTTCAATTCGTCACGGCTATCCAGCCAGCGCCGGTTAAAGGGCGTGCCCACATGCTCCATCTCTGAAACGACCTCGGCGATGCGCAGATGCAGTTCATCGATGCCCGTGCCATCGGCGCTGTCGATGGCGATCTGGCCGGCCAGCAGTCGAGGATACTTGGCCTGCAAGGAAGGGTAGTCCAGTTCCGGCTGGCGTTCGTTGCAGTGGGTGGCGACGATCAACACCCTGGCCTCGTCACCCACGCGCAGGTGGATGCGCTCCAGCCAGCCCTCCAGGCTGTTCTCTTCCTGGCCCTTCGCGCGGCTTCCAGACCAGCAGATAGAGGGCATTTTCACTGAAGAAAAACTGGTGGGTGATGCGGTAGACTTCCTGCCCGCCAAAATCCCAGAAATTGAGGGTAAGGTTCTCCTTGATGGTGGCATCGGGATGGGGTTCCTGCACCTGACTGATCTCGATGCCGTGGGTGGTGGAGAGTTCGGGATCGAAAGATTCGCCGCGCAGCGCCCGCAGCAATGATGTTTTACCCACAGCGCCCTCGCCAATCAGCAAGACTTTGGCCTCGTATTGGGGAATGGCAACCAGTAAACTGCGCAGATAGGAGAATAATTCTTCCCGAGGACCCTTCACCAATTCCGCAAACACATCATTCCAGGGATTGTCACCAAGGTCCAGACTGGAGAGATTGCTCAATTGCCCGATTTCGGCAGGCAGCTCTGTCAGTTCGTTGTTGCTGAGATCCAAACTGGAGAGATTGCTCAACTGCCCGATTTCGGCGGGCAGCTCTGCCAGTTGGTTGATTGTGGAGGTACTAGACCGGAGAGTCTGCGTAATCGACCGATTTCAGCGGGTAGTTTGGCCAGTCGATTGTTGCGCAGATCGATACTGTGGAGAATGCTCAACTGCCAAATCTCAACAGGCAGTTCTGCCAGTTCGTTGCCGTCAATGTCCAGTCTTCTCAGATTGTTCAATTGTCCGATCTCGGCGGGCAGCTCTGACAGTTTATTTTTGCCAAGGTCCAACCAGGTAGAGATCGCTCAATTGTCCGATTTCGGCGGGCAGCTCCACGAGTTGGTTGCCGTTGATTTTGAGTATTCTTAACCGCGGCAAGACCGCCGATCTCTGGCGGTAGCTCTGTCAGCCACTTATGACTCAAGTCGAGCACTTCTCAACCCTCACGGTGGGCCTGGTCGATCAGTTGCAGCAGATTCATCCTGGGTCATGGTTTAGCTCCTAGAAGTGCGACACAGGCAAGCTATGCTTGCTTCGAGGTGCGTCGCACTTGATACGCACAGCCCTATTTTTGCACAAATGGGGGTGTGGGGCAATTGGCCCCCCTCCGCCGACCGGTGGTCGGCACCTCCCTCGATGGCTGCCCCCGCATCCCGCCGGTCGCAGGGGGAGAAAAAAGCTCCCTCCCCCGATGAACGGCGAAGCGCGTGCATCGGGGGAGGGCTGGGGGAGGGGGCCATACGTCTACTCCCGCAAAGCCTTCACGAATACGCTTGCCAACACGCCTTCGATGTCAGTAAGAACATCCTCGTTTGTAAACCTGATTACCCGATAGCCGCGCTCATATTCCAACCACGCAGTACGTTCAGCGTCATATTCGACTTGCTGTTTGTGGATCGGGCCATCTACCTCAACCACCAGTTTAGCTTTGGCGCAGAAGAAATCGACAATGAAGGGCCCGACGGCGTGCTGTCTGCGAAAATGCCATCCATCCAACCTTTTGCTCCGCAGGCGTTGCCACAGCGCTGTTTCGGCAGGCGTCATCGCTTTTCGCAGGTCGCGGGCAGCGGCTTGTTTGGCTTTGGAAGCACGCCAGCGTTGGTGGTTAGTCATAGGCCCCCCTCCGCCTCCCTGCGGTCGCAGCCTCCCCCCGCTCCCGCTGGTCGCAGGGGGAGAAAAAAGCTCCCTCCCCTGGAAAGCGCAGCCGGAGCGAGTAGGCAACGGGGGAGGGCGGGGGGAGGGGGCCCATCACCGCAACCCCGATCGCAACACCTTCCGATACTCCCCCATCCTCTGGGCCCGCAACGGTCTCTTGTTCCCCACCAGCCATTTTGCGCCCTCCCGCAGCCACTGGAACACGAATGTCGCCAGTAGCCACAGGCGCAGGGTTCCGGCCCAGAAAGCGCCGTGGTATTTGCGTGTGTAGCGCACCCGGCTGCTGAAGAAACGGATGTGCCGGGCTGCCACCACCTGCTCGCTGGACTTGCCCTCGTGGTGGATGATCTCGGCGGCGGGCGTGTAGGCCACCTGCCAGCCGGCGTCCACCGCCCGTTTGCACCAGTCCAGCTCCTCCGAATACATGAAAAAGCCCTCGTCCAGGCCGCCGATGTCGTCGTAAACCTGGCGGCGGGCAAACACGGCTGCGCCCACCAGCCAATCGACCTGCTGCGGCACGTCGTCCGGTTGGTCGACCAGGTAGAAACGGCCAAAGAGGGGCAGGCCCGGAAACCACTGCTGGATGATGGTGCTCTCGGTGAAGAGCGTCGCCAGGGTGGGGAAACGACGACGGCTGGATTGGATGCTGCCATCGCCAAAGCGAAGCTTCGGTCCCACGATGCCGACCTGCGGGTGTTCGGCAAGATACTGGTGGAGTGCAGCGATGCTGCCCGGATGCGGCTCCGTGTCCGGGTTCAGCAAAAAGAGATATTCGCCCTGTGCCTCCGCCAGCGCCTGATTGTTCCCGCCCGTAAAGCCTCGATTCTCCCGGTTGGCGATCACCCGGACCTCTGGGTACTGCTCCCGAACAGCCTCCACCGTGCCGTCACCGCTGGCATTGTCGACAACGATAATCTCGAAGGTCAGAGCGGACCCTGAGCGACGACCGTGACGTATCATCCCCCACCGCCGCCGGCAGCGCCGCCAGACAGCGCAACAGCAACTCCCGCACATTCCACGAGACGATGAGGATGGAGATGTCAGACATGACTACGGTCTTGGTTCACCGAGACAACAATCCTAATTGTAACCGTATCGCATCATCAACACGCCTCATATCGGAATCCGAGAGACTGCCGACCTGATTGATGATTCGTAATTTGCTGACAGTTGAAAGCTGGTTTGCCATGGCTTTTCTTTTTTTGTCACCAATTGTCACAAGTGTTTCGCTAGGATATACTCGATCAACTTTCGATGTCAAAGGCACGACCTGCACTCGGTTCAGATACTTGTTCGAGGTATCATTGCTAACGACAACTGCTGGGCGCGTTTTCCGTACCTCACCTCCAATCGAGGGATCGAAATTTATCCACCAAACATCACCCCGTTTCATTAGCTACATCTCCAATCAGTGCTTCTGCCCATTCCAATGCTTCCGCTTCGTGCTCTTCATCGTGCGCCATTGCCTGATAACCGGACTCTAAATCTGGGTGCAAGACGTAGGGGCGCAGCAAATTTTCAATGAATCGGCTGATACGACGTGGACCAACAGTGGCATACAATCCATCATAAACATTTTCATCAATAGTGATGGTTAGCTTTTTTTGCATAATAAGGCTCCTGATGTTGCGTACACGTACACTACACGTATTCTATCAGGGATGTTCGCGAATTCAAAACTCCCTTTCCACCACATAGCGAGCGATGTCTTCCAGCGCGTCCCGCTGCGGTGCAGGGGGCAGGATGGCGAGGTCATCGATGGCCTGCTTTACAAAAATTCCGCTTCGGCCCGTGCTTCGGCGATGGCATCCGATGAACGGATCATCGCCACCACTTCGGCCACAGCTTCGTCGCCGCTGGGCCCGCCATCGACCAGGGCCATCAGCGCATCCCGGCGTTCCGGTTTCTGGATGTAGTAGTACACCGGCAGGGTGATGATCCCCGACCGGAGATCGGAACCGGCCGGTTTGCCCAGGGTCTTGTCATCTGCCACAAAGTCCAGAATGTCGTCAACGATCTGGAAGGCCATGCCCAGGTTATTGCCATAGGAGCGCAGCGCCTCCTCCACCTCTGGCGGCGCATTGCCCAGGATGGCAGCGGTCTGTGTCGCCAGCTTCAAACAGGGCCGCGGTTTTGCCGTAGATGCGGGTGTAGTAGCCTTCCTTGGGCTGGCTCCAGTCCCGGGCAGTGAAGGCCTGGCGCAATTCGCCATCGACGATAATGCACAGCGCCTCGGCAAACTGCGAGAT
Source organism: uncultured Chloroflexia bacterium (assembly GCA_963700615.1). Lineage (GTDB taxonomy): Bacteria > Chloroflexota > Anaerolineae > J102 > J102 > DUEF01. The sequence goes on from CAVOYG010000016.1 coordinate 406,996, forward strand.
CACCCGGGGGTTCTGCGTCTCCGCCACCAGCGCCGCCGCCCGCGAGAAGAAGAAATCGCCGGCCATGATGGTGCTGTCCGGCGTCCACACGGCATTGAGGGTATCCTGCCCGCGCCGCAACAGCGCCCCATCGATGACATCGTCGTGGACGAGGGTGGCGGTGTGCAGGGCTTCCACAGCCGCCGCCAGACTGATCAGACGATCGTGATGCTGGGGCGGATAGAAGCGCGCTGCCAGCAGCACCAGCATGGGCCGCACGCGCTTGCCGCCACTCTGGATCAGGGATGCCAGCACTTCGGCGAGGGGCGGATAAGCGCCACCGACTTTTTGCAGCATCTCCTGTTCGACAACAGCGAGATCAGCGGCGACAAGGGCTTGGGCGGAGGTGATGGACATAGGGCGGAAGTCAGAGATCAGAGGTCGGTAGGGGCGCACCCTCGCGGTCGCCCCGTGAGGTCGAGGTCGGTAAGGCCATAAAAAGCCCGTGCAGTGGCGGTGGTCATTTCAGCCACATGCTCAAAGGGCATCTGCCACAACTCGGCCAGCTTTTCGGCCACAAGTTTAACACGGGCGGGTTCGTTGCGCTTGCCACGGTAGGGGTGTGGCGTCAGGTAAGGGGCGTCGGTTTCGATCATCATGCGGTCGGGACGCAGAGAGGGGACGAGTGCATGCAGTTGGCGGGCGTTTTTGAAGGTGACCGGGCCGGCCAGACCGAGGATGAAGCCCCAGTCGTATGCCTCTTCGGCCATGTCCAGATCGCCGGAGAAGCTGTGCAGGACACCAGCGAAAGGGCGTTGGGAGAGCGGAGAACCGGGCAGGCTGCCATCCTGCACCCAGGTCCGTAGCTGCGCCCGAACATCGTCGTGGGCATTACGGTCGTGGATGACCACGGGCAGCCCCAACGCCGCCGCCAGATCGAGTTGCTGCTGAAAAACCTCTTTTTGGCGGGTGGGCGGCGTCTTGTCCCAGTAATAATCCAGACCGATTTCGCCGATAGCGACCACTTTGGGATGCCCGGCCATCTCGCTTAACTCGACCAGCGTCTCCGGCCCGAAACCCTCGCAATCGTTGGGATGCACGCCGACGGTGGCGTACACCTGCGGATAGCGCTCGGCCAGGGCGATGGCGGCCCGGCTGGAAGGGATATCGATGCCGATGGTGACGATGGTATCAACGCTATCCGCCACTGCCCGCGCAACGACCTCATCTCGATCATCGTCGAAATGCGGCAGGTCGAGGTGGCAGTGGGAGTCGATTAGGGACATGATGTAAAAAGTGCGACGCACCTGCGAGGTGCGTCGCACTTGGTTTAAGTTTCTATTCCCGCCATCTTCATGCCGTCGGCGAGGATGGCAGGGATTTTGTCTTTGTGGATTGTCTCGCAGTAGACGCGAATCAGCGGCTCGGTGCCGCTGAAGCGCACCAGCAGCCAGCCGCCATCTTCCAGCTCGAATTTGTAGCCGTCGATGGTGATCTTTGCCGGTGCAGCGCAGGCCGCCGATGGTCTCCGGCTGGACTGCGTCCAGCCGGGCTTTGGCCTCGGCCTTGAACTCGTTGGATTCCAGGCGGGTGTCGATGCGGTCGTAGTAGTGCGGGCCGCCCACCAGGTCGAACAGGCGGTCGAGCAATTGGGTCGGTTTCAGGCCGGTGCGCACCATCAGATCGAGCAGGTAGAGATTGGCGAGGATGCCATCGCGCTCGGGCACGTGGTCGCGGAAGGCGTAGCCACCGCTTTCCTCGCCGCCGATCAGCGCATCCACTTCCATCATCTTGGGGGCGACGTACTTGAAACCGACGCCGGTCTGGTACACGGGCACATCGAAGCGCTCGCCCAGTTTTTCCAGCATCGAGGTGGTGCTCAGGGTTTTGACGATGGGGCCACGTTCGCCGCGCACATCCAGGAAATACATGCACCAACAGGCCGAAGACCCGCAATTGGTCGACGAATTCGCCGTTTTCGTCGCCGAAACCGCAGCGGTCGGCGTCGCCATCCATGATGCAAACGCAATCGGCGCGATTTCGCACGCCCGCGGCCAGCCCGGCATCCACATTGGGCGGGATCGGCTCAGGGCGCTTCATTTCGGGGAAGATGGGATTGCGTTCGGCATGAACTTCGATGACCTTCGTGCTGCCCCCGGCCAGCAATCCGCTCAACCAGCCGGCGCCATTGCCCCACATGTTGTCCACCACGACGGTCAGGCCGGCATCGCGAATCGGTTGCAGATCAATCAGACGGTGGATTTGAGCGATGTAGCCGGGATTGGGATCGAACAGCTGGATGAGTGCCACGTTCCACGGCGTCGTCAAATCGCAGTCGGGCGACATCCGCAACATCGTCGGGGATGGCGGCTTCGATTTGTTTGAGTCCGGCCGGATCGATGGCCCCACCGTTGGGGTCGCGCACCTTGAAGCCGTTGTCAGCCGGGCGGGTTGTGGCTGGCGGTGATGTTGATGGCGCCAATGGCCTTGCGAGCGACAACACTGTAGGAAATGACCGGGGTGGGCGTGCCGGCCCCGGCGAAATGGACGGGAATGTCGTTGCCCGCCAGCACTTCGGCCACGGCCGCGGCAGAAATCCTCAGCGCCAAAACGCTGGTCGCCGCCAACGACAATGCCTTGCTGCACCTGCTCTGGCGAATAAGTTGCCTTCAGATAAGTTGGCAAAGCCCTGGGTGCAGCGCCGCACATTCTCGAATGTGTAATCCTCGGCGATCTTGCCGCGCCAGCCGTCGGTGCCAAATTTGATTTTGTAAGTCATGGGAGTTTGCCTAAATGAAGGGCTGTTTTCACTGTTGATTGGAGATGTTTGCCACGTGGTGCGTATTGCGTGTTCCGTTTGGTTGCGACTCACGAACCACGCAACACGCAATACGTTTCTACCAATTGATATTCGGTGATGTTCGGTTCGGTTCGGTCTTCTTCCAGCATCGCCAGATCAGCGTCAACCATCAGTCTAACCAGTTCCTCGAAACTGACGGAATGTTCCCAACCCAGCGTCTCTTCCGGGCTTTGGCGGGATTTCCCACCAGCAGGTCCACCTCGGCCGGGCGGTAGTAACGTGGGTCAATGACCACATACTTTTCCCAATCCAGGCCGACATGCTCGAAGGCAATGCGCACAAATTCGCCGACTGTGTGGGTTTCGCCGGTGGCGAGCACAAAGTCGTCGGGCGAATCCTGCTGCAACATCATGCCACATGCCGCGGACGTAATCGGCGGCGTAGCCCCAATCCCGCCGAGATTCCAGATTGCCCAGCCGCAGTTCATCTGGAAAGACCGGCAACGATGCGGGCGACGCCATGCGTCACCTTGCGCGGCAGGAATTCCAGGCCGCGGCGCGGCGATTCATGATTGAACAGGATGCCGGAGACGGCGAACATGTCGTAGCTTTCGCGATAGTTGACCGTGATCCAGTGTCCGTAGACTTTGGCCACGCCGTAGGGACTGCGCGGATAGAAGGGCGTCGTCCTCCGATTGCGGCACTTCCCGCACCTTGCCGAACATCTCGCTGCTGGACGCCTGGTAGAAACGGATGTTCTTGTCCACGATGCGGATGGCATCCAGCATGCGGGTGACGCCCAGCGCCGTCACTTCGCCGGTGAGGAGCGGTTGGCTCCAGGAGGTGGGGACAAAGGATTGCGCCGCCAGATTGTAGACTTCGTCAGGGCGGTGTTCCTCGATCAGGTGGATCAGGCTGGCCAGGTCGATGAGATCGCCCTGGACGATCTGGATGCGATCTTGGATGTGTTCTGATGCGGCTGAAATTGCCGGTGCTGCTGCGACGCACGACGCCAATGACATCGTAGCCTTTTTCAAGTAAGAAATCGGCCAGATAGGAGCCATCCTGGCCGGTGATTCCGGTGATCAGTGCTTTAGGCATGGGATCATTCCTCGTTGAATGATGGGTTAGTGGTTAAAGGTGCCAGGCACTTTCGTCTTGCCTAACGTTAATCTTGTTCGCATTACATCGTTAGATTCAGAGCCAAGTGCCTGGCACCTGGTCTAAACTCGCTCGCGCCAATATGCGAGAATGTCGTACAGGGTCTGTTCCAGCGGGATTTGCGGCTTCCAGCCGGTGGCCTGTTTGAGCCGGCTGGAGTCTGAGACGAAGACAGGGGTGTCGGAGGGACGCATACGGTCGGGATCAGCTTCGACGATGATCGGCGTTTTCGCAAAAGAAAGCAGGATATCCAGGATCTGTTGGATACTTATGGCCTACTCACTGCCGACATTGTACACTTCGCCGGGCTGACCATGGTTGAGAATCAGCCAGTAAGCGCGCACAATGTCTTTCACATCGGTGAAATCCCGTTCTGGCCTCCAGATTGCCATGCCTTAGCACGGGCGGCCGCTTGCCCGCTTCGATTTCCGCAATCTGTTTGGCGAAACTGGAGGTGACAAATATCTCGTTCTGGCCGGGACCAATGTGATTGAAGGGACGTACCCGCACGGTTTGCAGGCCATGGCCGCGGTAGTACTGCCAGGCCAGCATATCCTGCGTCACTTTGCTGGTGGCATACGGTGAGATCGGACGCAAGGGCGTATCCTCATCGATGGGGAGATCTTCCGGTTCGATCGCTCCATACTCATCGCCAGACCCGACCACCAGGATTTTCGGATCCAGCTCCGCTGCGAGGACGCCCTGAAACAGGTTGAGCAGCGTAAAGACATTCTGCTCGAACGTGGATCGGGGATTTTTCCAGGAGAGAGGAACGAAGGCTTGCCCGGCCAGATGAAATATGTAATCGGGACGGTGCGTGCGCCAAAACATCGGACACTGCGGATAATTCCAGCAAATCCAGGCGCTCCAACTGGACCCGCTCGGACCCGAAATCAGGATCAGGTTGCTGCCGATACTTGTAGACCGTGCCAATGATCTCAAGATCGGTTTCGGCCAGCAAGTAATTGATGAGATAGCCGCCGACGAAGCCGTCAGCGCCTGTAACCAGTGCGCGCATAACAATGGCGATTATACCAGAGCAAACAAACCGCCCCTAACCAGACATGGTCGGGGGCGGGCTCATCACGAAGAAATTTATGGAGACGCTATGCAATAATATGTTCGTCCAAACCAGCGGCCTGTCGCAACAGTTCCGCCCGGTCGGTGTGCTCCCAGGGCAGATCGATGTCATCCCGCCCGAAGTGGCCGTATGCGGCCGTCTGGCGGTAGATGGGGCGTCGCAGGTCGAGGTCGCGAATGATGGCGCCGGGGCGCAGGTCGAAATACTCATCCACCAACTCGGCGATGCGCTCGTCGCCGATGACACCGGTGTCGAAAGTCTCGACGTTGATGCTGAGCGGGCGGGCCACGCCGATGGCGTAGGCAAGCTGAATCTCACAGCGGTCGGCCAGACCGGCGGCTACGATGTTCTTGGCTACCCAACGAGCGGCGTAAGCGGCGCTGCGATCCACTTTCGTGCAGTCCTTGCCGCTGAATGCGCCACCGCCGTGGCGGCCCATACCACCGTAGGTGTCGACGATGATCTTGCGCCCGGTGAGGCCGGCGTCGCCCATCGGGCCACCGACCACAAAACGACCGGTGGGGTTGGTGAAGATCAACATGTCCTCATCGACCAATTCGGCAGGGAGGACCGGGTTGATGACATGCTCGATCAGTTGCTCCCGGATTTCTGCCTGGCTGATCTCAGGAGCATGTTGGGTGCTGAGCAGGACGGTGTGGATGCGCGCCGGCTTGCCGTAGTGGTACTCGACCGTGACCTGACTCTTGCTGTCGGGGCGCAGCCAGGGCAGCGTGCCATTCTTGCGCACTTCGGTCATGCGGCGCACGAGTTTGTGAGCGTAGTAGATTGGCATCGGCATCAGGGTGGGCGTTTCGTTGCAGGCAAAACCGAACATCATGCCCTGATCTCCGGCGCCAACTGCTTCGATCTCGTCGTCGTCGTCGCTCATCGTGCCTTCTTTAGATTCTTTGGCCTGGTCGACGCCCATGGCAATGTCAGGGCTCTGGGAGGCAATAGCGACCTGCACGCCGCAGGTGTTGCCATCGAAACCTTTTTCGCTGCTGTCGAAGCCGATGTCGATGACCACCTCCCGCACCAGATCATCCATGTTGACAAAGGCGGTCGTGGTGATCTCGCCCAGCAGCAACACAAAGCCAGTCTTGACCGCTACTTCGCAGGCAACGCGGGCATTGGGGTCCTGCTCGAAAATGGCATCCAGCACGGCGTCGCTGATCTGGTCGCACATCTTGTCGGGATGGCCTTCCGAGACGGATTCGCTGGTGAAAAGCAATTTGGGTGAAGTTGTAAATGTTGACATGTTTTAGACTCCTGATCAGGTGCGACGCACTTATTTTACTTGAAAGAGGGACGGCTGCGATATCGTGAGACCTGTCTTACCAAGTGCGTCGCACTTCGTAGATTTTAGTGCCCGGTGCCGAGCGCCCATTCGTTCAGGTACGACTCTTGTTCGGGGGTCAGTACATCGATAGAAACGCCCATTGCTTCGAGTTTGAGGGCGGCGATTGTGTTATCGATTTCTCTGGGGACATCGTAAACCTGGCCGGACAATGTACCACTGGTCTTGAGCAGGTACTCGGCGGCAAGGGCCTGGTTGGCGAAACTCATGTCCATCACGGCGCTGGGATGACCTTCAGCAGCGGCGAGATTGACCAATCGTCCTTCACCCGCCACATACAGGCGGCGTCCATCTTCCAGGGTGTACTCGTCCAGGAAATCTCGGACACGGGTGATCTTGACTGCCATCTTTTTGAGCCCGACCATGTTGATTTCGATATCAAAGTGGCCGCTGTTGGCGAGGACGGCGCCATCGCGCATGTCTTCAAAGTGATGGGTGTCGAAAACGTGCATGTCGCCGGTGGCGCTGCAGAAGATGTGGCCTTCTTTGGCGGCCTGTTGCATCGGCATCACGCGGAAGCCATCCATCACTGCTTCCAGCGCTCGCAGTGGATCGACTTCGGTGACGATGACATTGGAGCCCATGCCCTTGGCTCGCATGGCGATACCCTTGCTGCACCAGCCATAGCCACCCACCACAAAGTTTTTGCCTGCCAGCAGGATATTGGTGGCCCGTACGATGCCATCGATCGTGCTCTGGCCGGTGCCATAACGATTGTCGAAGAAATGCTTGGTTTCGGCGTCGTTCACCGCGATGACGGGGAATTTGAGCGCACCCTGCGCTGCCATCGCCTTGAGACGAATGACGCCTGTGGTGGTTTCCTCGGTGCCGCCGACGACATTCGGCAGCAATCCGGCGCGTTCGGTGTGCAGCATCGCCACGAGGTCCATGCCATCATCCATCGTGATATTGGGCTCGATGTCGAGGACGGCGTTCATGTGCTGGAAGTACTCTTCGTTCGTCTCGCCTTTCATGGCGTAAACCGGCATCTCGTAATAAGAAACGAGGGCGGCGGCGACATCATCCTGGGTGCTGAGAGGATTGCTGGCGCACAAGGCGGCTTCAGCCCCGCCAGCCAGCAGGATCCGCATCAAATTGGCGGTTTCGCTGGTGACATGCATGGCAGCGGCGATGCGAACGCCCTTGAATGGCTGTTCTTTCTTGAAGCGTTCCTCGATGAGGTCAAGCACGGGCATCTCTTTGGCTGCCCAGTCCATGCGGAAACGGCCTCGTTCAGCCAGGCTGATGTCTCGAATGTCGTGATTTTTAGTGGTCATGAATGATTAAAACTCCTTGGGAGGTGGTTTATTGGTCCTGAGAGTAGTTTTTTCGTGTTTCGTAGTGCGTGTTGCGTGAATAAATTCGGCGTTCAGTCGCCCGGTTTATCGATCTGTCTACCTGCCGATCGCTTTCAAATCAGCGAGGGCGGGACTATCGCCATAATTTTCTTGATAACGCTGAATGTACTCATCGAGTGTGTACTGGTGGTTTTGCGTGCCGACGTGCTCGATCACGTAAACAGCGGCGACATTGGCCAGCCGCAGAGTAGTCGGCCAGCCATAGCCACGCGACAGGCCGGTGAGCAGACCCGCCCGGAAGGCATCGCCCACGCCGGTTGGCTCCACCAAAGCCGTGGCTTGCGCCGTAGGCGCATGTTCGACTCCGTCGGCGGTGAAGACGCTGGCTCCGTCGGCCCCGCGGGTGACGACAATAGCATCCACGTGTTCGAGCAAACCATCGATGTCCAGACCTGACAATTTTTTCGCCATCTCCAGTTCGTAGTCATTGACGGTTAGCACAGCCGCGCCATCCACGCTCACCATGAATTCGTTGCGGTCGATGCGCGCCAATTGCTGGCTGGGATCGTAGATAAATTTGATGCCAAGATCACGGCATTGTTCGGCATAGTTGACCATCGCCTGAGGGTCATTGGGCGAAATAATGACCCAGTCGATGGCATCCTTATCCAGATCGTAGAAACTGAGTTCCCGAGCCCGAGCCATCGCCCCGGTGTGGAACGAAGCGATCTGGTTGTGCGCTTTATCCGTAATCACCGTAAATGTGGCTGTGAAATCATCTTCATGGACCGCCGTGAGCGAAGTGTCCACGCCTACGCTGTCCAGCCATTGTTTGTAATCTTCAAAATCGAGGCCAGCCGAGCCCATGAGTTGCGGTTGATTGCCCAGGAGCGCCAGGCTGTAGGCGATGTTGGGGCCGCAGCCGCCGCGATGCCGCTCTTTGTCATCCACCAGGAAGCTGACGGACAGATTGCCCACATGCTCTGGCAGGATGTGATCTTTGAAATAACCGGGAAAACGCATCAGGTAATCCCAGGCGATGGAACCGGTGACGATGATTGACATGGGAAATTGAGGATTTTTAAGGGAGGTTGGATTCAGAAACGAGTTAGGGAGAACATCAAGTACTAAGGATTAAGGATTAAGGTGTGTCCAGAGCACTTAATCTTTAGTCATTAATCTTTGATATTCGTCGGGCGTTTTTACGGAAAAACAAAAAACGCGCTCTGGGGCGCGTATTGGGGGCTGAGATTCAGCTCTCATCTTCCAGGTGCAGTTGCGCCACCTGCCGGAATTGGCACCTTACCACAGGCGATAATCGCCTTGATCGGTTGCCGGGGGTTCGTTGGGCCGGTCCCTCGCCCCCTCTGGATGAGAATCCAGTTGATATAGAGTTAGATTGATGCAATCAGTGAGTCTAGCACACGGGTCGATGACTGTCAAAAACGAAATTCGTGGCACGACGTAAATGTCGTTTTGAGCATAGCGACATTTACGTCATCGCCTGAACCACCACTGTCGCTACACCCTGGTGACGTAAGCGCCTGTCTCGGTATGGACGCGAATGGTGTCGCCAGTACCTACAAACAATGGAACCTGCACTTCAAGGCCGGTTTGAACCGTGCACGACTTGTAGGGCGCGTTGGCTGTGTCACCAGCAAAACCAGGCTCCGCTTCGATTACTTCCAAATCGACCGTGGTGGGCAGTTCAATGGCGATTGGTTCACCTTCGTACGTCTCCAGTTTGATTTCTAAACCATCGATCACATAATTGACGCCATCACCCAATTGTTCGGCCTTGAGCATGGTCTGCTCATAGGTCTCGGTGTTCATGAAGTAATAAAACTGGTCGTCATGATAAAGATATTGGACATTGGCGTGGTCTAATTTGATATCATTTACTTTCTGCCCGTTGGGGAAGGTTTTTTCCGTGGTTGAACCTGTACGCATGTTCCGTACTTTGACACGAATCGTGGCTCCGCCACGGGCTTGTTTGCGATGTTCGTAATCCAGCACTCTGAGTAATTGATCGTCCTGGACAAAAATCACACCTTTTCGTAGTTGTTCTACACCGAGCATAGTTTAATCCTCCTGGCATAAATCGACCGCACCCGTAATGGTACGGCCAAAGCTATTGTAGATAAATGAGGGAGATTGTCAAAATGGCTGGCCATCTTCATCAAACCATGCTGGCGGTTGTAAATCAGGTTCGTAATCGTTGAGGCTCATTCCTGGTTCTGGATCCGGTGTGACGGCGGGTCTGCCATCGAGCCAGGTGCGAGCTGCGCCAGGCATAGCGGCAAGCGAGCCGCGCTGAATGGTGGCATCGGGCAACGACTCCAAAAATGTCTGGCCGTAACGTTTGCTCGTCAGGCGCCGGTCCAGGAGGACGCACACGCCACGATCGTTGTTCGAGCGAATCAAACGTCCGAAACCCTGGCGGAGATGCAGAATCGCTTCGGGGACAGAATACTGGAAGAAGGGCGAATCGAAGGACTCGGAGCGGGCGGAAACAATGGGATCGGTGGGGACAGCGAAGGGCAGCCGGGTGATGATCAAGGCGCTGAGCGCTTCCCCCTGTACATCGACGCCTTCCCAAAAACTGCGGGTTCCCAACAGCACGGCGCGTTTGGTCTGCCGGAATGCGGCCAGCAGTTGTTGGCGAGAGCCGCCCTCACCCTGCACGAACAGCGTAAAACCAGCCTCATCCAGATGCGGGCGCAGCACGGCGGCGGTCTGCGTGAGTTGGGCGTAGGAAGTGAACAAGACCATCAATCGCCCTTCCGCCGCCAGGCTGAGATACAGGATCGCCTCCTCCACCTTGCCCTGATAGGCATCCTGGTTCGGTTCCGGCATATCGGTGGGCAGGTAGATCATGGCGGCTGAGCGGAAATCGAATGGACTTTCCAGGGCCAGTTCCTCGACTTCCACGGCTCCAAGACGGTCGCGCATGTAGTCGAAGCTGTTGGCGGTGCGCAACGTGGCCGATGTAAGGATGACCGTGTCTTTGGTGAGAAAAATATATCGCTCGATAAGGCTGCCCACGTGCACAGGGGCGCTGTTCAGGAAGAGCAGGCCGGTGCGCTGCGAACGCCGCACCCAATAAATCATGTTGGGATCAGGTTTGAACACGGCCATTTCGCTCACGCTCAGGGCTTCGCTCAGGGCGCGCAAGACCGATTGCAGGTCTGCGGTCAGGTCTTCCAGGTTCCGAATCGGGTAATTTCCCAGATCAGAGAGCTTGTCGGTGAGTGCTGTCAGGTTTCCCAGCAGCCGTTTGAGTATCAGCGAGGCGTTGTCCCAGGTGATTTCCACGTTTACCCAGGCGGGCTGCACGCGTTCGTTGTCGGTCAGGCGAAGCCTGAGATCATAGTGGCTGTTGTCATAGCGGTGCCGGAAGTGCTGCATCAGAAATCGGTCGATAGAATCGAAAAATTCGTACATGCGCACATCGAGCAGGGGGATATCGTCCGCTATCGAACGCGTGAGATCGACAACTGCTTCAGCTTTTTCTTTCGGGCAGCCCGAATTGCGGATAGCAGTGGCTGTGTCCGCCAGTAATCCGACGGATTTCGCTTCCCCGCTGGTGGGAGCCAGCTCCCGCAGTCGGGCGACAAAACCAGCATGGTCCACAACCTGAGACAGGGCGCGGGTGGTGGCGTCTTCCAGATGATGCGCTTCGTCGATGATCAGGTGCTGGTAGCGGGGCAGGACATTGTTTTCGGTGACGATATCGGCGAGGAGCAAGGCATGGTTGATGATGACAACATGCGCGGCTTCGGCCTGCTTGCGGGCAAGATAAAAGTAACAGGGCTGCGACGAGCCTTCGACGCAGCGACCGGGCGAACAGGTGGCGCTGTCGGAGCAGACTCGATGCCAGACGGCGTGCTCCCGCGAATTGACCAGGGTGATCTCACTGACATCGCCGGTTTCGGTGTTGGGGAGCCAGACGAGAATGCGAGCGATAACGCTGATGTCCACCGTTGTGAGGTCGCTTCTCTGCATGAATTTGTCCAATCGTCGCGGGCACAGATAGTTGCTGCGCCCCTTCATCACCGCCACTTTGAAGTCGAAGGGCAGAATGCCATTGAGATCGGGCAGGTCTTTGTGGAATAGCTGATCTTGCAGATTGATGGTGTTGCTGGATACCACCACCCGCTGTCCGGTCTGTTTGGCCCAGGCCAGGGCCGGGATGAGATAGGCGATCGATTTACCTGTTCCCGTTCCCGCTTCGATCATCACGTGTTGGCTTTGATTGAATGCATCAGCCACCGTGCGTAACATCGTCACCTGGGGCGCACGGTGCTCAAAATTTGTGAAAACCTGCGAGAAGCCTCCGCCCGGTTCCAACATGGCCGCCAGCGCATCCACTTTTAATGGTGTGGGATGATCCAGGGGTTCCAGGGGTTCGTGCCGTTCAAACAGGGGCCCGACCTGCTGGCGTTTCTCCGAAATAATGGCTTTCCCCCACCGGGCTGCCGCCTGCTGTTCCGCATCCGCAAAAAAGGTCGCCAGGGACCATTCTGAGCGGGCCGCGAGCTTGTTAATCTGCTGGAGCGTCTTTTTCGGCAAAGCGTTGGCCATTTCCTGCAACATCTCGAAGATGTGCATGGTGGCTTCAGCGTCATCGAAAGCGCGGTGTGCGTTCTCCAGATCGATGCCAAGATCGGCGGCGATGCGACCCAGCTTGTAACTGGGCAGGCCCGGCATCAAAATCACAGCCAGTTCCCAGGTATCGACCTGCGGATTGAAACGATACAGGTTATGCGATTCCAGAAAAGCGGCATCGAAGGCGATATTGTGGCCCACGAGGGGATGATCCCCGATAAACTTTCGGAAGGCGCTGGCCACGCTGGACAGGCTCGGTGCTCGATCCGCTTCCGCCTGAGTGATGCCGGTCAGTTGTTGGATATTTTGGGGGATGCGACGACCGGGATTGACGACCTGCGAAAAAGTCTCCAACACCTCGCCATCACGGAAACGTGCTGCGCCCAGCTCGATGATGGTGTCTTTGTTTGCATCCAGACCGGTGGTTTCCAGGTCCACCGCTACATAAATTCGGCCCATAAGATTTTGGTAATTGATTGGGGAGTTAGCTGAAAGGTTGAAAGGTTGAGATGAAGGAAGTATAGCACAGATGTGCGACTGGGGTGCAGTTTGGCGTGGAAGAAAATCATTGCGATACTGGGTATTGGCTGGATATTGGCTATTGGGTATTCAAAACCTCAATTCAATACCAAATATCCAATATCTGATATCCCTTTATCACTCAAAATCACTCTTGCTGCCATGCCCAAAAACACCTTTGACATCCTCTTCCTCATCGCTCGCCCTGCTGCCGGGAAAAGCGAGATTATCGACTATCTCAAACGGACGCCTGAACCCGACCGTCGTGCGCGCTTCCACATCGGCGCGTTCGAGGAGATCGACGATTTCCCCATGCTCTGGACCTGGTTCGAGGAAGACGCCATTCTCGAACGCATGGGCAAGCCCCGCCTGCACACCGACGCCGATGGCTACTTCAAGTGGCCCTATCTCTGGCATCTCCTCATCGAACGCATCGCCCTGGAGTATCAAAAACGCCTGCGAGATGTGCCAGACTATCACGCTACACACACCACCATCGTCGAATTCGCCCGCGGCAGTGAGCATGGTGGATTCGCCGCTGCATTTGAGCATGTCCCTGCCGACATGCTGGCCCGTGGCGCTATCCTCTACATCAATGTCCCCTGGGAAGAATCGCTGCGAAAAAACCGCCGCCGTTTCAATCCCGAACGCCCGGACAGTATCCTGGAGCACGGTCTGCCCGACGAAAAGCTGGAGAGGCTTTACAAGGAGAGCGACTGGGAAACTTTCAGCGCCGCAGACCCGCACTTCATCACCATCAATGATGTAGCAGTGCCCTATGCCGTGTTTGAAAATGAGGATGATGTTACGACAGGATCGGATGTGGCAGGGACGACTGGCCAGTCGCCCCTACTTGGCACGCGGCTGGAGGAAACATTGGGGCGATTGTGGCGTCTGTGCACTGCCTGAGCCGGGCATTTGCGGGCATTGGCGCTTTGAGCCCGGCCTGCTAGAATAATGGACAGCAGTACATCAACCAGAGCATTCATCAAAGGAGATGGAACCATGAAATTCATCGATCTGACCATACCTTTTGGCATCGGCACGCCTCCCTGGCCCACTTACGAGCCCTTGCAGGTGAAGTACTTCAAACGACTCGCTCCCAATGGGGCCAACGGGCAGTTACTGACACACAGCAATCACGTGGGAACGCACCTGGATGGCGAGATCCATTTCTACACGCCGGGCAAGGACATCGCCCAACTGGATTTTGATTTTTTGGCGGGCGAGGCCGCTATCGTTGACCTCAGCGATGTTTGCGGGGACTACGACATCTACACGCCGGAGATGATCGAGGAGCGGGTCGAGGTCAGGGAGAATGACATCCTCATCATTCACACGGGCTATCATCACTTCGGTTGGGATCAGCCTTATGGCAACGAAGTGCGCTACATGGTCATGCACCCAGGGCCCGATGCTCGCTTCGCGAGCTGGTGCGAAGAAAAGAAGATCAAATGGATCGGTGTCGATTGCGGCAGCGCCGACCATCCCATGAACACAAAGGTTCGGGATTGGATGCCCGCCCAGGCCGAAAAAGCGGACGCATATTTCCGCGACAAGTACGGAAAGTCACTGGACGAAGTCTTCACCCCTGACATGTACCAGATGATGCATATCTGGATGTTCCCCAAGGGCATCATCCATGCCGAGTGCGTCGGTGGCGACATCGACCTGCTGGTGAACCGTCGCGTGCAGGTGGGCTGTTTCCCCTGGCGCTTCGTCGACGGCGAATCCAGCATCGCCCGCATCGTCGCTATGGTGGACGATGACGAGTACGAGACTCTGATGGCGAAAAAGGCTGAGATGCCGAAAACCAAGTATGGCGACTGTTACGATCCGGTGCACGTGGAACGGCTCGGCGGTCGGGGTCAGGCGTATTAGCCGGACGGAGAAAATCCACCATGGTCTACCCTGATCTGACGTTCAAACCCAGCTTGAAAGTGCTGGGTGATGACCAAATTCAGCAGATCCATTTCGCAACGCTTGAGTTGCTGGAACGCACCGGCGTCCAGGTCACGCATCCTCAGGCATTGGCGCTGCTGGATGGCGCTGGGGCGCGAGTTGTTGGCGACCGGGTTCGATTACCTGCCTGGCTGGTGGAAGATGCGATCCGCCGCGCGCCGAGCCGGGTGGTGTTGGGCAAGCGCAATGGCGAGCGCTCGGTTTTCCTGGAGGGAACCAAAACCTGGTTTGGGCCCACAGTCGATACAATGGACTACCTGGACCCGGCCAGTGGTGAACGCCGGCCATTCACCAGCGACGACTGCCGCATCACGGCCAGTTTAGCCAATTCCCTGCCCAACTATTCCTGGGCCATGACAATCGGCATGGCGGCAGACGCGCCTCCCGACATCGCCGACCGGGTGATCGCCAAACAGGTGTTGACCTACTGCGAAAAGCCGATGGTTTTCTGCAGCAAAGATCTGAACAGCGTGCGCGATGTCTACGAAATGGCAATCCTGATCGCGGGTGATGAGGAACGCTTTCGACAAGCGCCGACCATCGCGCCCCTTACCGACCCGATCTCCCCGCTGTTGCAATACGATCATGTTGTCGACAAGATCATTTTCTGCGCCGAGAAAGGCATACCGCTCGTGCATCTTTCGGCGCCACAGGCTGGCAGCACCGCACCGGCCACCTTTGCCGCCACCCTTGTGCAGGGCACAGCCGAAGCGCTGAGTGGCCTGATCCTGGCGCAAATCATTCAGCCGGGGACGCCAGTTGTATACGGCGCGTTTACAACCGTGATGGACATGGCCACAACGATTTTCTCGTATGGCGCGGCCGAGATCAGCTTGATGGTCGCCGCCGGCGCGCAAATGGCGCAGTTTTATGGCTTGCCCTTTATGGGAACCGGCGGCTGTTCCGATGCCAAGTTCCCCGACCCACAAGCCGCCGCTGAAGCCGCTTTTTCCTGTTTCAGCTCTGCGCTCAGTGGCGCCAACCTGATCCATGAACCCGGCCAGCTTGATCACGGATCACTCGCCTCTCCCGCGCACATGGTTCTGGTCAACGAGATATTGCACATGGTTGGCCAGGTCATGGGCGGCATTCCCGTAAACGACGAAACGCTTGCCCTGGATATGATCGACCGGGTGGGGCCGGGAAACAACTTCCTCCAGGAGGAGCATACCTACAAGCATTTCCGCGAGGTTTGGTATTCGCAGCTGTTTGACCGCTCGATCCATGCTGAGTGGACCGTACAGGGAAGTAAGCGCTTCGAGGAGAGGCTGCGCGAACAGACTTTGCAGGCTTTGGAGCAACCACCATCGCCTCTGCCACAGGAAATTCTCGAAGAAATGGAGCGGATGTCGACACATTGGACTTGAGTCGCCCCACAAACACCTACCAACTCAACCCGTTGACCTCTTCATCCCGGCACTCGCAGGCGGTGCGTTCTTCGCCGTCCGGGCCGATCATCCCGCCTTCATACTCGAACCTACCGGTTGCTTTCCACCCGCCCAGGTCGAATGGAACCGGCCCCGCAGCCGCGACCCAAAGTCCATTGTAGCGGCGGGAGATGTGTAAATGCGTGCTGACGGCAGCACCGCCATCGCAGGCGGGACGACCGATTGGATCACCGGCCTCCAGCGTTTCACCCTCATCCACCCGATCGGTGAGGTGCAGGTATTGGATCACCCAGCCCGTGCGCACGTCGCCATCTTCATCCAGGTCGATGAGCAGTTCGCCGCGGTCGTTGCGGGCAACCAAGCCTGCTGCAACCGCTGTCGACCAGCTCTCTGCGGGGATGCACCCGCCGGGCACAGCGTCTAAAGGCACGAAATCCAACGCCGACCACCCGCTGCCACTGCCCCAACCGCCGTGTGGCCCCCCACTCATATACCAGAGTTCGCCTTCTGCCCAGGGCAAATGCAGTTCCGGTTGCTCCAGCCCCGCAGGCAGCACCGGCCCGGCGTCGTGCTCAGCGGGATCATCGAATAACCGTTCGTAGGCTTCGCTGAAGGCGGCCAACTCCGTTTCGATATCAGCGTAATAGCTGTCGACCGCCAGGGCGCGTTGCACAGCCACCGTGCCGGGATTCAGACCGGGAGCGCCCCGTGCGATCACATTATCCCGGAAGCGAATCGCTGTCTCGCCCCGATCCTGCCAGCCGTAAAAACCCTTGTTCAACTCGTTGGCCGCCCACTCCAGTTGCAGGAGCAGGTTGCCGGGCCCGCCGCGGTGCCCCACCGGACGCTCGATGTCATAGTCGCTTGGTTCGGGATTGGTCACCCATCCACTGCGAGCTTCCATCAAAGCCAGGAGCACGCGTGGTCCCACGCTGAAGCGCAACGCCACCCGCTCAATCAGATCGGCTGCCGTCCACGTTTCACCGTACTCGTTCAACATGCTGTACGAAGCGAGATAGCCTGGTTGGCTGCTGACAAACTCGGCGATGTCGAAATCCGTATAGCCGATGCCGTAGACCAGTTCGCTGTCCGGCAGCAGGATTTCGTCCGGGGTGTAATTTTGGGCGGGATGAGGAATGATGATGCCCTGTCCCACGCCCACCAGATCTGGATTATCAATGCCGCTATGCTCTGCGATCTCCGCCACTGTCACGCCCTGCCGCGCGGCGATGTTGGAAAGAAACTGATTTTGCCCTATTTTGGAATATTCGCGAGCCAGGTCGGGTGAAACCGTCGGGCCGGGGGTGCGAGCAAGGGGGGATGCGACCGTTGGCGTCTTTTTAGCGGAGCTAACATCAATGACATGCGGCGTCTTTGTCGCTGTTTTCCTGGCCTCCGACGCGATGGTCGCGGTAGCCTTAACTTTCGGTGTTGGCGTATGGGTCGCCGGTAATCTGGTTTTCGTAACCGTCTTTAGTATCGACTCACTGGCTGGCGCTATCGACTCGCCGCGGGCCCCCTGCGATTGGCAGCCAGGTAGTAGCAAAATCGCCGTCGTCAAAATCCATAGCAGAAGGGGCAGACGAAGGCGGCCTAAAATTGGTTGTTTTGGGGATATTTGCTGGGAAGACATGCGACACAGGTTGGGGGAAGCACAGATATTTGCTCATGTGCTGGCTCGCATTATAACCAGTTAAGCAGTAAACCGGGAAACCTGGCATCAATAAGCCAGGGCCGATCTCATCCGTGCAGTCAATGCGGTTTTCTGGCGACGGCGATGATTTCTCCGGTGCCATCGAAGGGAGTTTTTTCGTAATCCCGGAAGAGATCGACCATCTCGAAGCCCGCCTTTTCCAAAAGCAATTGCATCTCGAAATGGAACGTGTAGCGCGTGCTGATGGGCACGTTGAGCGCATTCACCAGATCCCCGCCGAGATTGTATTCCTCGAAGCGCAATTCAGAATATTGGATCTGGCGGACGGGATCGTTCCTGACGAAGCGATCTTTGCGGATGACGTGATGGCCATTCGGCAGATCAAACTCCCAGCGCACGGTAAAGGGCTCGTCCGGTTCCTTGGCCAGAAATTTGTAGAGCGGTGCGTAAATATCGATGATAATCATGCCGCCGGGCCGGAGATGGTTGAAGGTGCATTCCAAACAGGCCAATTGATCCTGCTGGCTGTACAGGTGCGTGAAGGAACGAAAAGCGATGAAAGCCAGAGCGAAATCCTTGCGAGGGAGGTCGTAGTCAGCCATGCTGGCGTGGACCAGGTTCACTTGCCCGGCCAGTTGTCTGTCCTCGATCTTTTGTCTGCACACTGCCAGCATGTTTTCGGATAAATCCACGCCGGTTATTTCGAGGCCCGACCTTTGGTCGACCGCCTCGGCCAGCGGGACCAGCAAGCGTCCTGTGCCGCAAGCCAATTCGAGCACAGGCGAACCGCATTGCCGGGCGTAATCGAGATAGAACTCGAAATCAGACACTGTGCCCAAGTGGACATGGTCATAGTATTGGGCGTAATCGATGTATTTGGGCACGGTGATTTCCTGTTAAGTGAGTCGCACCTCGCAGGTGCGACTCACTTGTCGCCACTTACTTGTCGCCACTCATTTTCTGAGTTGCGCCTGAAATTTCGCTCGCGCTTTCGACAATTTGGGCGCAATCACGACCTGGCAATAAGGCTGATAAGAATTGTTGGCGTAATACTCCTGGTGATAATCCTCGGCAACGTAAAAGGTCTCAAAGGACGTCAATTCCGTTACGATAGGGTTCTGCCAGAGGCCAGCATCATCCATCTCCGCAATCACCTCTTCGGCGATCTCGCGTTGTTCCTCGGTGTGATAATAAATGGCTGAGCGATACTGCGTTCCCACGTCAGCGCCTTGCCGGTTCAGGGTGGTGGGGTCATGGATGGTGAAAAAGACGTTCAGGATATCCCGAAAGGAAATAGCTGCGGGATCAAAAGTGATCTGAACGACTTCGGCGTGGCCAGTCTGGCCGGTCGTGACCTGCCGGTAGGTCGGGTTGGGCACAGCACCGCCGGAATATCCCGATTCGACAGACAGGACGCCGCGCAGTTCGTCGTAAACAGCTTCAAGACACCAGAAACAGCCACCGGCCAGCGTGGCTATTTCTGTGTTGGGTTGTGATTGGCTCATAAAAGCCTCCAATTGAAAAGATGCACCATTGTACAATCCCTCTGCCACCATCGCAATGAGAGCGTTAGCGTGGTGGGAGATCAAGGATTAAAGATCAAAGATTAAAGTGGCTGATCAGATTAATCTTTAATCATTGATCTTCAATCTATTTCTGTTCACCCCATCCCCCGTGTATAATCATCTCCATGACTTCACTTAGAATCCTTGGCATTTTTGCACACCCTGACGATGAAATCGGCGTTGGGGGAACATTGGCGCGGTATGGCCATAACGGCGCGGACATCACGTTGGTGTGCGCCACCCGCGGCGAAGCGGCAACCATCTTCTGTGAGGATTGCGCCACGTCCGAAACGCTGGCGACGGTCCGCACCGGCGAACTGGAATGCGCCTGTCAGAAATTGGGCATCCGCGACCTGCGCTGGTTGGACTGGCCCGATGGCGGGGTCAATACGGTGCCGGAGAACGAGGCTGTGGCGCAATTGGTCCCGATCATTCGCCAGGTGAGCCCCCACATCATCTTCTCCCATCCGGAGCACGGCACCTATCCTCATCCCGACCATATCGGCGTGTACGAGCGTGTTGTTGCAGCCTACCATGCCGCCGCCGACCCAGATTATCGACCTGACCTCGGTCCTGCCTGGGCGACGCCGAAATTCTATGTTCGCGCCATACCCGAACAAGCCTTTGATCTGATCCCTGGTTTCCGCGATTATCGCGTCAATTTGAACGGTCAGGCGCTGCCCTTCCACGCCGATCCGGTCGAACATATCCACTGCACTATCGATTGCACCGATTCCGTCGAAGCCCGCATCGCAGGCTGGAATTGCCACAAATCGCAGCACAATCCCAATGGCACATTCAGCGTCATGCCTGAGGAAATGCAGAAGCAAGTTTTTCAGGTCGAGCACTTCCGGCTGTACGCGCATCATTTGCCAATGGATTTGGCGCCACATCAATCGCTCGAAACAGGCTTACCGGAATTCGACCATGAGTAAACAATCCGCCTACGATCTGATCAACAACCTGCGTTATCACTCGGCCTGGGTTGATATTTGCAGCATTTTCCTGTCCCGCCATCCCGAGAAAACGTTCGCCGCATTGCTGGATGACATGCGTGATGTCGAAAAATCGGCAGTGGATCTAACGGCAAGAGGTCTGCGCCAGGAAGATGTGGCCCCTGCCACGGTCGGCAGCGACGAGCGGCTGGTGAAACAGGCAAGCGCACTCACCACCGAGGATGCACGCCTGCGTTTTACCGGCGATGGTCTTAATCGATCCACGGCATGGTATCAGGAAAAACTGGCGAAGCCAGAATCGCCACATCAAGATCTGTGGCAGACGCTTCTGGACGAGCAAATCGAATTGGTTGACCGACATGCAGGTCTACTCGATCTGCTTACCGCCTGATCCCATTCTGTGTCATTCCGACAGAACGAAGCGACGAGGAATCTCAACACTGCGGACGCAAGATTTCTCACTTCGTTCGATATGACAAAATCCTCCTTAATGAACTACTGATCAAATTGCAAAGGAGCAGAGCGCATGACCATCCAAACTATTGGCGTTGTAGGCTGCGGCCTTATGGGGTCCGGCATTGTCGAAGTCGCTGCCAAATCGGGATTTGATGTCATTGTTGGCGAACTCAACGCAGATTTCCTGAATGCTGGCATGGCTCGCATCGAAAAATCCATCGGACGGGCCGTGTCGAAGGGAAAAATGAGCGAGGAAGACGCCGCCGTCCTCCTCTCACGCATTGTTGGCACGACCGAACCGGCTGATTTCGCGCCGGTCGACCTCGCTATCGAAGCCATCACCGAAAATCTCGAGATCAAACAACGCATCTTTCGGACCCTGGATGGAGTGCTGCGCCCGGAGGCCATCATCGCCAGCAACACATCCTCCATCAGCATCGCCGTTCTCGCCGCAGAGACGAAGCGGCCGGACAAAGTCCTGGGTATGCACTTCTTTAACCCCGTGCCCGTCATGCCTCTGCTGGAACTCGTGCGCGGCATCCTCACCAGTGATGAGACGATGACTGTCGCCCAGGATATCGGCGCGAAGTTGGGCAAGACAGTCGTCGTCGCCAAGGACAGCCCCGGTTTCATCGTCAATCGCCTGCTCATTCCCTTTCTCATCGACGCTATCCGGGTTTATGAGGCAGGTCTAGCCAGCAAACAAGACATCGATGCCGGCGTCAAATTGGGTCTGAACCATCCCATGGGTCCACTCACCCTGGCCGATTTCGTTGGACTCGACACCAGTCTGGCTGTGGCCGATGTCCTGTACGAAGAATATGGCGAGCCTCGTTTCAAAGCGCCGCCGCTCCTGCGCCAGATGGTCGCCGCCGGACTTCTGGGGCGGAAATCGGGTCGCGGCTTCTACGATTACGGTAAATAGTCCGACCTTTTGACTTTCGCCGCCTTCCCGCCCGCCAACGCCGTCGCCAGAGCCAACCATTTGCTGGCGCACGACCCCGCTGCAGCCCTGGCCAATTACACGTGGATCAACAATATCACGGTGGGTGCATCCTACTGCGATTACGCATACGAGGATGACAACCATTGTCTGGCCCGCCACCGGGCGCTGCCCTTCCCCGCCATTTCGATCGATGGGCACGATCCGGCCATCGTTGCTCGTTTGATTGATGAATTGATCGAAAACGGCAATTTACCACCCGAATTGCCGTTTTACTCCCTGGTTTCGGAGCGCCTCGCCCAGGTTCTGGCTGCCGCCACTGAAGTGCTGTCGGTGCAGCGAGAGTGGCAGATGTTGTACGCTTCTGACCCAGATCAGTTGAATGCTGGTTCCGCCCGCTTGCTGACACCCGATGATCTGCCTGCGATGACAGCCCTGGCCCGCGTTACTGATGCCATGGTTTTCAATGCCGACACCTTCGCCCGTGGCGAGTTTTTCGGTGTAGACTGCGATGGTGTACTGGTGGCAATGGGCGGGGTGCAAACCAACCTGCCCGGGTTCACCGAAATCGGCTCGATTGCCACGCATCCCAAATATCGCCGTCGGGGATACGCCAGCCAGGTCGTGGCAGCGTTGGTCCATCACCTGCAAGCAGACGGCCAGCAAATCTTCCTCGTTTTGTTTCAAACCAATCACCCAGCACGTGCCCTTTACGAAAAACTCGGCTTCAACGTCGTCAGTGAATTGCATCTCATGCGCTGGCGAATAGCGAATATCAGTGGTCAATGATTAAGGACTAAGGAACACACCCCTTCCTTTAATCTTTAATACTCAATCTTCAATACTTCCCGCCCCCATCCATGTTCTTACCACCCCTACACCCCACCCTCGTTCATTTCCCCATCGCTTTGCTGCTGATTGGCGCGCTGCTCAGCCTGCTTTCGATCTGGCGCTGGCATGAACGCCTGCAGGATGTTGCTTTCTGGGCGCTGCTGAGCGGCTGGGTGCTCACCCTGCCTGCCATCATCTCGGGACTGATCGACAAAAATGATTTGCAGGTAGATTCCCTCGCCAACCAGGTCGCCGACCAACACACCACTACCATTTTTGTGATGTGGGGGCTGTTCGGACTGGCGCTGTACTACCAGTACCGCTGGCGTTCGGACATGACTTCAGGGCAGCGATGGCTCCTGACCGCTTTACTTGTCATTGCCTCGCTTATCCTGGTGATTGCCGGGCATTTGGGCGGTCGCCTCGTCTACGAACTGGGCGTCGGCGTGAGATAAACTATCCGATTAGCCATCGCCCCTACCGTGCGCAAACAACCTATTCCAAATACCCCAACCCTCGCAAACGGTCAGCAACGGCGTCTGATTCTTCGTCAGAGAGAGCGCCAGGTGGTTGTGGGGGCGGCAGGTCTCGTCCGCGGCGGGGTGGATACCTTGTGAGATAGCCGGATGAAAGGGCATCGGCGATTATGCGACCATCCATGCCGGGAGGAATGGATGCACCCGCAAGATAGAGGATGGTCGGGGCCACATCGACCAGGTAGGGGGTCTGTGGCAGTTGGCCGGGCTGCACATTGGGGCCGTGGGCAAGGAAAATGCCCTCGGGACGGTGATCGCCGGTGCGCAGCAACTGCGGAATGGGTGTGATCAGGGTGGGGCCCAGGGTAGGCACGACGGCATGATCGGGGTCGAGCGTGACGATCAGGTCGGGGAAACTGTCGACGTGCGGGCCGTGATAGATGTCCTGACTTTTGCGGATGTCGAGGATCAGGGGCTGGTTTGTGCCGGGCAGTTGCAGGTATTGCGCCTGATCGATGATCGCCTCGCTGAGATGGCTGGCGGCAGCCGGTTTGACCGGGCCGCCGGGATAGCGGTCGGAACGATTGAGGTAAATGCCCGCAACGTTGTTGTAGAGCGGTTCAGCCCAGGCCAGGGTATGCGACCAATCGGTGGCATCGGCCAGGTTGCCGAATTGCTTCAGAGACTGGCGGGCCTCCTGGGGCAGGATGCGCTTTGCGACATCGGTCAGCCACGGGGCGCTGCGTTTGATGCGTTGCATCCATCCCCCGCTGGATACGGTCCTCAGCACCAGCATATCCAGCTCCAGCAGCCAGTTGTTGAGATGCACCCAATTGCGGGCGGCAGGGCCAAAACCGTGATCGGAAATGAGGATGGTGTTGGCGTCGCGGCCAACCGAACGCACCATGCTGCCGATAATGCTATCCAGCAAGCCGGAAATAGCGCTGAAGCTGCTCCGCCAGAACGAAGTCCAGTTTGCGCGCCTCTTCGGGATCACCGGGTTGCAGGTAGTGCCAGAAATGATGGAAAATGCGGTCTGTGCCCGTAAAAACCGTGGCGAAAACATCCCAGTCACGGCTCTGCATCAGTCTGAGCGCATGGAAACCCCGGCGCTCGGTCATTTTGGTGATATCTTCCAGCATTTGACCGGGCGAAGGTAGATCATCCCGACTGAGGGCCTTGCCCGGCCGGCCATAATCCAATTCCACAATGTAGCCGTCAAGCTCCGCAGCCAGCTCAGGCGGATAAGTCCAATTCTCTGCGCCTGGGGGGGTGAGCATTCCGCTGATGGCGAAATCATCCAGCGGACGCAGGGGATAGCTCAACGGGAAATTCATCACGCCGACGCGCCGCTTCTCCGCATTGAGGTAGGCCCAAACAGTTGGCGATTGGATGTTGGTGCTGTTGACGGGCGAGCCCTCGTTGCGCAGCGAACGGGCGGGGTCCATCGGCTTGTGCAGGAAGTCTAGCACGCCATGTTTGCCCGGATTGACGCCGGTGACGATGGACGACCAGGCCGGAGCCGTAAAAGGCGGTTGGGTGGAGAGCAAATCCGACCATGCTCCCTGCTCGCGCAAACGGGCCAGATTAGGCATTTCGCCGTAATCGCAGAGAGGCCCCAGGGCAGACCACGTACCGCCATCGAGGCCGATGATCAGCAGGCGGGAGGCCGGGGGTTGGAGGTCAGAGGTCGGAGGTTGGTTTTGCATGGCTTGTTTTTAGATAACGATCATCCAGGCCAGGATATTGAAGCCGACCAGCCCGAAAATCAGCGAAGGCGTCAAATAGGGACGCCAGCGAACGGGCAAGGCATTCTCCCAGCCAAGGTAAAGGATAACAGAGATAGGCAGGAGAGCGGAAAAGAGGTAACGACCCTGTGGTTGCCAGGCCTGTCCCAGCATGGGAGACCACACCTGCGCCAGGATAAAAAAGAAAGCCAGCAGACTCAGCACCAGCACTTGATCTGTCCTGTTGGTTTGTTGATGCCGCCAACGCCTGATAGCTGCCATCCCCCAGCGCAAAAGGCCCCATCCTGCCAGGAGTGTGAACCCGGCCAGCAGGGCATAGCTCCACCAGGGCAGCGGGCGGCTGAGCCAGCCGAAATAGCCCCAGAAGCTGGCCCAGGTGAATCCGGCAAACAGGAGATAGCGAAACTGGGCGGGAGCATCCCAGGCGGCGGGACTCAGCGCTCTGGCAAAGAAACCGTCGAGGACGGGCAACTGATGTTCGAGCCAGGCAAAGAGGGGGGAACCGAGTGATGCTGCAAAGCGACCATCGCCGTTGAAAAGCAGATTACGACCGCTGTCATCGAGCAGGTGTAGGTGTAAGTGGATGTCATCGCTGGCCTGCGGATGCCCGGAATCGCCAAGCGCCGCCCGGACGCGAATGCCGAAAGCGTGCGAATCCAACACGAACGGGAGTTCACACAACTGTTGCTGTGACGATGCCTCGCACGACTGTTGCTGCGTGTTCTGGCCGTCGGTCACTTGCAGATTGAGCACACTGCCAGGTTCGCCCCAAAAATCAGCTTGCAGCAAGACTGTTTGACCGCGCAGCGCCAGCACCGATTTTCCGGCGATCACCTGCGTCAGATGCACCTCGCGGTCGTGGAGATACAAATCGTTGTCAGTGGAACGGGTGCGGTCCAGCACGGGGTAGGGTCCCCAGCCAGCCGCCCAGCGCGGGTTGGGGACCAGCAGCAGGGCAATCAAAACAATGAATCCTGTCAGGATGAACAGTCGATAAGCACGCAAGCGTTGAATCTTGAGCAGCGCCCAAACCATAGCCAGCGGCCAGAGGTAGAGCATGTTTTTATCGACCAGGAGTGGCCCGGCAACAATCAAAACCAGCGCCAGCAACCAATGCCCGCGAGAATTTGCCGTTGCCAGCAAAGCAAAGGCGACAGCGCCCCAGGCCAAAGCCAGCGCATCATTGTTGAGACTGCCGCCGATGAACCCGACCATGGGCATGATGCCGACCAACACGCCCAAACCCAATGCCCGCTCCGGTCTTGCGGGCCAGGTGCGCCAGGCTAGGAATAGCGAAGCTATTACGGCAACAAACCGCAGCGCCAACGACCACAGACGCAACCAGCGCAATGCCCGAGCAGGATCGGTTATGTTGCGTGCATCCAGCCAGCGCAGAGAAAAAGGCGGGAGCCAGGTAATAAAGTGGGGGTTCATCCTGGATTTGCGCGCCGCTGGCGGCCAGAACGGCATCGTTGGTGAGTCGCTCCGGCAGCGGGTCGGGAATCGAACGGTTTTCGTAGCCCCACCAGTTGGTTGCCGCCAGGCTGGCGATGACTGGCGCTTCGATGTCAGCGCTGTTATCGGCGCGGGTGGGCATCCGACCGAGATCAGCGAGGAGGCGGGTGTAAAGATAGTGACCGGGCTCATCCGGAGCCGTCCACGGCGGTATGACAAGCCACCAGATAACACCCTGCGCCAGCGTCAGCACCAGAGCCAGCAGCCAGGCCCGAGCCATGGGCTTGTGCATCCACCGATTTCGAGTTGCGAGTTGCGTGGTGTGTGGTTCGTGGTGTTGTGACGCCCGCTCAAACAACACGTTTACGAATCAGGCGCGCCGAAATAGGTCGCCAGCACAGCCAGAAGCAAGCCTCCCAGCAGGCCGGCGGCAAGGGCCAATCCCAGATTCAGCGGCCAGTTAGGCTGTGATGGCGACTCCGGGGTCTGGGCTGAATCAATGATCTGCACCCGCGCACCTTCGATAATCCGCTTCATCTCCAGTTCGATCTGCTTTTCGTCCAGGGTGCTGACCGTTTGCATCCAGATGCCGCGCGAACGAAGCAGATTGTCCATCAGCCGCAATTGGGCTGCGTGTTCTTCCTGCAACGCCATTGCATCGTCAATCAAAGCATCCAGGTTCGCCGCCATGTCCGCCCGTGCGGCCTGCAAAGCGGTAATCAGTACCGTCGTATCGGTTGCCGCCAGTGTTTTTATCTGATCAAAGTTCAGATCGTAATAGCTCAGACTGGCAATATCCAATAAAGCGATGTTCACTTGTGTGGGATCGGCTTCCGTCCCTTCAAGGGCCAGATCGAGACGATCCAGGTCGGTCTTGAGCGCCGAACGGTTGGAGTTTTTCAACATCAACTCTTGTTTGATCGCGCTCTGAGCGCCGTAGACCTTGCCATCACCACCTGCAGTAACATCACCACTGTATCCGTACGCTATACCAGTTTCACCACGGAACGTTTCATAATCTGCATCGAGTTGGTCATATGTCACGTAGGCCTCCGCCAATGCCTCCGCATACAGATCGATATTCCCGGCATAGAGATCGGCCACGGCCTCCGGCAGGGCGGCAGCCAAAGCATCGGCCAGCAATGCCGCATCTTCCGGTTGGCTGGCATCGACGCTGATGTAGAACAAGCTGCCACTGCCAACCCTGGCATTTGTGGATGCGACCAAAGCGGCTGCATCCATTGGCTCAGAAAGCTCACCTTGCACCTGATCAAGGGCGCGTTGGGCCACCTGTTTGGTCGTGATCAGGGGAAGGACTTCGGCGCGCCAGTCAAAACGGAGATCAACAATATCTGACAAACGATTATCCCATTTCCACACCAACTGCGGGTTTGGGGCGATGAGTGTTGTCGTTGCGGTGTATTGCACCGGCGTGATCAGA
This sequence comes from uncultured Chloroflexia bacterium, assembly GCA_963700615.1. Lineage (GTDB taxonomy): Bacteria > Chloroflexota > Anaerolineae > J102 > J102 > DUEF01. The sequence continues at coordinate 434,673 of CAVOYG010000016.1, forward strand.
CCAAAAACAATCGCCACAACCAGGGCCAGGGCCAGCGGGATGACGATCAGAAGCCAATGCTTGCCGAGCAATTGCAGATATCTGGATGGAGTGAATGGTTCGTTCATGATTTGACCTCAGGTGGTGAAACTGAATTATGGCTGAATCACGGTCAATTGCGCAACCGGCCAGGCGCTTTCTGCTAAGGGTTGCCCATTACCGTCAACCGCCAGAACTCGGGACTGATCATCTGTACGGTAGAGTAAAGCAACAACCTGATAACGTCCAGCAGGAAGGTCGGGTGACAAATCCAACCAGCGAATGGTGTGCAATTGATCACCCTCACGCCAGTGCAGTGGAGGCAATTCAACGCTGGGGTTGCCGTCGGAGCCCGCAACCCAATCACCCTTTTCGTCCAGGAGTTGGACCGAAAGGGTTAGATCATCAGGCGCAGCCTGCAAGGCGCGCCATCGCAGCAAAACAGGAACAGACCAACCAGGTTGTTGTTCGATATCGGGAACACGTGCGTCGGTGAGGGCCAGGTAATCGCCAAAACGGGCTAGATCAGGTGTGACCGCTGGCGCTGTCACGGGAGATGGTTCGTCGGGTGCACTATCGATGCGCAAAGAGCCTAACATCACACTGTCACCAATGGTATTGCCTTGTTGATCCTGCACAGCCAGGTAATCGCTGGCGTCCTGTGATTGCTTGAACAAATTAATCTTGATCTTGCCATGCGCTGGCGTGAGCCCGCCTTCTCCGACGTCCAAACGGTAAACATCGCTAAAGATAGTGCCAGGCTGCCACACAGAGGTGGCGGCATTGCCGCGTCCGGGATAGGTTGTCACGCTGCCATAGCTTTGATCGCCTGCACCCACCAGATGAATCGCCAACTTGTAGGGTTCGTCGGTTCTCGCCAGTGCCCGCCAGGTGAGCGTGACCCCCAGACCTTCGCCCACTCGGACTGTGTCGGTGGGCCAGACCTGGGCGCTGATCAATTCGGCGACCTGATCAAATGTGACATGGACTGGTTCGCCCATCGCCTCGGCTGCTTCGGCTGTGATAGAAGGTGGGGGGGCATAAGCGGGCGTGATCAGGAAAAACGCCAGGGCGACGGTCAGACCGGCGGGCCAGATCAACAATAGGCTGCGCAGCCAGGGCCATGCCCGACCACTGATCTGAGCCCATCCCTGGGCAATAACCCAGACCGTAATCGGCAGCGTCGCCAGGATGTAACGCCCGCGCAGAAAACTGCTATCGTGCAAAAGCTCCCGGAACAGCGGCAGGGAAATGACTGCAACGACGTATAACAGCACCACAACCAGCAGGCTCCGACTTTGTTTAGCAGCGTCGGACCGAACCCACAAAAGCAGGCCGACCAGACCCACCAGTCCTAACGCCAACCATACGCCGTAAATCCAGGTGGGAGCGCCCACATTGCCCCATCCAAATGAGACCCAGTAGGTTTCAAAGCCGTAGCGCAAGGCATCGGGCACGGCAGACCAATCTAACCCCAGAAAACCGGTCCCTGAGATACCTCCGAGGACAGCCGCCTGAGAGACGGGGTCACGGGGTATCCACACACCTGTCAGTTGCAGATTTCGCAGGAGTTGCACGCCGGCACCCACCAAAATCAATCCAAACAACGCCGCTAGATTAACGATCAGGTGGCGTCTACTCCCGGTTTGTTTGCGATGCAACCAGGCGGCAAGCGCGAAAACGATCACGGCAAGGGGCAATAACGCCAGCGCCAGATATTTGGTCAGCAAAGCCAAAGCGGTGACAAGCCCAAAAAGCAAGGTCAGGCGCAGCGTTGGCCCCTCTATCAGAAGGCGCAGAGCCAGATAAAGGAACACCGTCTCGATGACGATCAGCAGGATGTCGTTGGTCATCACCGAACTGATGAACACGTATTGTGGTGCAAAAGCCTGGATGCCGGTGGCGACAAGGGCGATATCAGGCGCTTTCGGGCTTAGCAATCGCACCAGGGCGTAGGTGACATACAAGCCAAACACGCTGATCAAAATGGAAACTATTCGCCCCAGGTGAAGCGCCAGCAAAGTGCCAGACCACGGCCAGGCTTCAGCGGAGAAATCGTGCAAGGTGAAGTTGACGCCCCCCTGACTGCTCCCCCACTTGGCATAGCGGTTCACGCTGGGCTGATAACCATCTTCCGTATCCACCGCCAGCATGGGCGCGGCTGCCAGCAGATAGTAAAGCGGCGGCTGGCTGGCTTCATCGAACTCGAACTCGGTGGTGAGGCGTTGGCCGGGATCAGGTAGGGCTAAATTTTCGGCGATATGAGCCGCATAACGAAAGTGCGCCCATTCATCATGCGCTTCCCAGGGTGGGATGATAACGCTGTAAAACAAGGATAACAGAACATGCCCTACCACGATCAAGCCCAACCAATGCCGCGAGTTGAAGCGGCGCAAAAACGCCAAAGACGTCGGCGTCTTCGTGGAGGGATGCTTGGAATCGGACGATAAAGTCGCCATAAGAAACATTGAACAAAGGCCGTTACCGCGCCCTGGAAGTTCAACAGCGCATTATAGCATAGCGGTGACAACGCCGTGGAATCAACCCGGCTTCGACTCGCTCGCCAATCGTTGAAAAACGGCATCCATTGTCTGCGCCGTTTGGCTCCACGTATGCTTTTCTATCACATTTTGGCGTAGACGTAAGGCGCTTTTACGTCGAGCCGACAAGTCTTGAAGTGTGTTGACGATAGCGGCAGCCAGCGCTTCCGGCGTCGTTTGTCCGACCAGGGCGCTTTCCCCACCGAGGTACTGGCGATGCGCGGGCGTGTCGGTGGCGACAATGGGGAGGGCCATGCTCATGTAGGGCAGAAGCTTGCCGCTGCCTTCCGTCGTCGCCAGTTTGGGCGCAACGGCGATATCCCCCAGCGCGAGGTGGCGGGGCGCCTGCGAATAAGGAATCGAGCCGGTGAAGTGCACACGCTCGCCGATGCCAAGTGCGTCAGCCCTGGCCCGGTAGCGCTCCACGTGCGGGAAACCCATAATCAGGAACTGAGCGGGATGGTCAAGCAGCGGCGGGGTGGCGATTGCGTCCAGAAGCAGATCGATGCCTTGGTACGGAGCGAGCAGGCCGAGATAGACGATGGTGGGGCGCGCAGCATCCAGGCCGAGTTCCACCGCGAAGCGCGGGATCAGCCACCTGGGGTGTGAACAGGTCGGGATCGACGCTGTCGGGGAGAGGTTGAATGCACTGATGGGAGCGCTGGTGTTGTTGGAGGTGGCTCAGTGCGGCATCCGAGGAGGAGAAAAGGGCGTCAGGTCGCCGATCAATCCAGCGTTCGAGGCGCTGTACGGGTCTGAGAAAGACAGAATGAGGGGAAAGGAAGCCATGTTCAAGCATCTCGGCTGTGAGCGAACCCTGATAATCCGACGTGAGAGGGACGCGCAACAACCGGGACAGAAGCCATCCAATCAGCGCGCCTTCGTGTAAGTAGGTGTGGATGATGTGAGGACGAAAACGCAGGGCTGCGGCCAAAGCGGTGGGGGCAAGAAGCAGGTCGAGCAAAATCTTACGGCGGGAGGAGCCGACCGGCATGGTGCGTGCAAAGGGCAAGGGAATGCGCGTGATATTCAGACCGGAGATCGCCCGACCGGCCGGATAGGTGACCAACCTGATTTCGTGGCCCAACCCCTGCAGAGCCCGCAATTGCCCCCGAATGCGCACATGACAACCGTAATCGACGTAAAAGCCCGTGGGAGCAATGGCGAGAATTCTCATGTTTTCGCCGATGATTGGAAACCGGTATGCCAAAAAATCGGTAAACCTGAAAACCAGGGATATTACACCCCGGTTTACCGGCCCGACCAGTTAACATTTCTACGGATTTTCAAGCGTTACAACGGCTCATCGATCAGCTTGTCGTAGAGATCACCCAATTCTTCTTCGGAATAGAAATGGATGACAATACGACCGCCCTTTTTCGTGCGAAACAGGTTCACCTTGGTGCCCAGGAGGTCTCGCAAACGGCTCTCCAGCGCCCGGCTTTCGGGCGTGTTGGATAAATCTTCATCGCTCTCATCGACAACCTTGGACGGGGCCGGTGTGTTGAGCCGCCGAACAAGTTCCTCGGTCTGGCGCACCGACAATCCCTGACTGATCACCAGTCTACAGGCCTCGCTGATGGCCTGATCGTCATTCAAACCCAACAGCGCTCGGGCATGGCCTTCCCGAATTTGCCCCTCAACCAGCGCATTCTTGACCGGATCGGGCAATTTCAAGAGGCGGACGATGTTGGCTACGGCTGTGCGGCTTTTGCCCACACGATCAGCGACCTGTTCCTGAGTCAATCCGAAATCAGCGATCAGCGTTTGGTAGGCGTTCGCTTCTTCCAACGGATTCAAATCCGCCCGCTGGATGTTTTCCACCAACGCCAGTTCCAACATGTCCTGTGGGCTGGCTTCCTTGATCACAACCGGCACTTCATCCAGGCCTGCCAGCCGCGATGCCCGCCACCGGCGTTCACCGGCGATGATGATGTAGGGCGCGGGGTCTTCCGGCGATGCCGCCGTGACGATGATCGGTTGGATCAGGCCATATTCTTTGATAGAGGCAGCCAGTTCCGCCAATGCCTCGGGGGCAATCGCCTGCCGGGGCTGGCGCGGGTTGGGGCTGACATTGTCGATGGGCAGTATGCGCAAGCCCGGCGATGCTGCCTGTTCCCCCTCCATATCCTCTGGCGGTGTGGTGGGGATCAGACTGCTAAGGCCGCGACCGAGTCCACGTCGGGTCATGATGGCACTCTCTGGGGGATGGCGGCGCTGTTGCGCTCGATGATCTCTTGAGCGAGTTGCTGGTAGGCAAATGCGCCGGCAGAATTGGGTGCGTAGGTTGAGATGGGCTCGCCGTAGCTTGGGGCTTCGCCCAAACGGATGTTGCGGGGAATGATGGTCTTGTAGACGAGGTCTCCAAAATAAGCTCGCACTTCTTTTTCGACCTGCTCGCTGAGTTTGACTCGCGAATCGTGCATCGTGAGCAACATGCCGGCGACTTTCAGGTTGGGGCTCACACCCTGTTGGATGTGCTGAATGGTGGAGAGTAGCTGACCCAGACCTTCCATCGCCAGAAATTCGCATTGCACCGGCACGATCACGCCGTTGTTGGCGGCGGCCAGGGCATTGACGGTGATCAAACCCAGACTGGGGGGACTGTCGATCAGGATGTAATCGTAGCGATGAAGGGTCGGGGTGAGGGCATCGCGCAGGAGATAGCTGCGTCGGTAGGGATCACTGATCGCCTGGACTGCCTCGGTTTCCAGGGCCGCCAAAGAGTAGGAACTGGGGGCCAAGTCCAAACGCATGCGGTTGGTCAGGGTGATGACATCAGACAATGCCGCTTCGCCGCTGAAAACATCGTACAACGAGCGGGGAAGCTGGCTGGGACCCAGGCCCATGCAACTGGTGGCGTTAGCCTGGGGATCGATATCGACGATGAGCACACGCTGGCCAGCAGCAGCCAGGTATGCGCCCAGATTCACAGCCGTGGTGGTTTTTCCAACTCCGCCTTTTTGGTTGGCGATGGCGTAGACGTAGGTCATTGGATAGATAATGGGTGAGCTTGAATGTACGCTTCCACCTGGGATCGCTCAGGAATACTGTCGATCCCGCGCGATTCTACTTCCATACTGGCGGTTACGTTGGCGAAATAGGCTGCCTGGACGGGGTCGTTATGCTCGCGGAGATGCACCAGAAAGGCGGCGGCAAACGTGTCGCCGGCACCGGTGGGGTCCACTTCGTGTGCGGGACGAGTGGGGATTTTGTGGCGTTGCCCATCGATGTAGAGAATGCAGCCCGATGCCGCTTTTGTGATAGCGACGATGGGCACTGTCTCCAGGATCGTAGGCAAAATGCTGAGATCGCCGATGAGATCGGCATCGGAAAAGATAATGGCGTCCAGGTAAGGCAGTATGCGGCCTGCACTGTACCAGGGAATGGCCTTGATCTGGCCTTTCGCGTCCCACTCGCGCAACCAACCCTGCGGGGTGGATGCCACCAATCCTTTGGCGCTGGGGATCATTGTCGGATCCACTTCCTGCACCAAAGGTGCAAACAGGGTCACATCGACATCGTGCAGGCGTTTTGGCACATCTGCGGCCAGGATGGGGTCCGCCACCACGCGCACGTGCTGAGTGCGAATGTCGTTGTGATAGACATTGAGGAACGTGCTGGTGTGCTCAGAAGGTAAGTTGACGATCTCCACGCCCGCCAGAGAAGGATGATTGGCGTCATCTGCATGTGCGCGGGTCAAAATCGTCACATCTGCGCCCATGCGGAAAGCAGTGACGCCCGAATAGGCTGCTGTGCCGCCTATGGTGTAGCCGCCTGGGACAATATCACGAGTTAGATGACCGATTATGACAAATCGCACTGAATAGGGCTCCTTTGCATCGCACGTAACGATTGGAGCGATTGTAGCATACCGGTGGGAAGTGCGACAAAGGGTGGATGGTCAACAAGCAACAACCAACAACCAACGAAAAACGCAGGGGACAGTGGTTTGTAGTAGCCGATTCATCGACGTTGGAGACGGTGCTCAAGCGCCTACTACAAACCTGAGCGAAACAAGGCAAAAAAAGAGGCCTGCCGAAGCAGACCCCTTGAGTTGGATGCTGGTGTTTCTGGTTTAGAAGTTCTTGCGGAAGACGACCAGGAAGGAATTGTGGAAAAGCGTATTTCCGCCGCCGCCATCGCCGCAACTGGCTTCATCCACGAAGTTAGGATGCATGCCCGAGGCCAAATCGGTGCTGGCAGGATTGACGCCATCATCGGAGGGATAAACCATGTATTCGGCTCCCTTCCACATGACGAAATCGACGTTGCCGTTCTCGACGACTGACTTGAAGGTGTCTTTTTGCCTGGTGCGCTGCTTATCAACCGCCTCGCCAGGTTTGCCATTGGGCGCTTGCACGATCCAGACGCCATTGACGCCAGCGCCAGATGCGTCCTGGACAGTCACGTAGATGTTGTGCTTGCCGCGATTCTCGCAGGGATTCAGCCGTCGCATTTCGATCAGGCTGTATTGCACCTGGGGTTGAGGCGTGGCTGTAGGCGCTTGCACGGCGGCCACAGCCCGGATAACTGGTCTGGGGGTGGCAGTGGGTTCCGGCGTAAAGGTGGGCGTCGCTGTAGGAAGCGGCGTCTCGGTGGGCGTCGCCGTTGGCGTCGGTGTGTTGGTTGCCGTTGGCGTCGCTGTTGGCGTGTCGGTGGGGATTGGCGTCTCGGTGGGAGGAGGCGTGTAGGTGGCTGTCGGCGCAGGCGTGCGTTCGGTTTCCTGCCGATTTGCCAGGGCTACGGCCACAGGCGCCACGCTGTTGCTGGCCGATGCAATGGCCACGCGGGGCGTTTCGATCTGCGGTTCTTGCACTGCTGAAGATTGCAGGGCATTAACGACCGTTGCCGGCAGTGCGATGCCAAGAACCCATGCCAGGAGCAGAAGCAAGACAACCAGTCTCACTTTGGCGCCGCGTGTCAGACCGCCGTACCAGAGCGCCAACGACTCGAACATGCCCTGGCGTTGGGTGACGACTGGCGTCGCTTTGCGTTGGGGAGCAGGGCGGGCGATCTGTCGCGTTGGTGGGGTGGCCGCAACCTGTTGGGGTTGGGCAACCATGACCGGGACAGGTGTGGGCGCAGGCGCCGTTTGCTGTCTGCGGCGGTAAAGACGGCGGCTCAGTTCACGGCTGAGATTCATCCCCATGACGGGATGTTTCATCATCAGGGACTCGAACTCATCACGGTTCAAGCCCCACAATTCAACATCGGTCTTGGCCAGGGTTGTTGTGCCGTGTGGATCACCGGTCAGCAAAGCTGAAGCGCCAAAGAAGTCGCCATCGCTCAGTTCCGCAACAAGCCCATCTGGCGTTGATTGTTGAACAACGCCACTTTCGATGAGATGAAGACGATCTCCCCGGCTTCCCACCTGATAGATGATTTCATCTCGACGGTAGCGGGCGGGGAAGAGCGTATCGGCAATCTCAGCCAGTTGTTCGGCTGTCAGTCCTGCAAACAAACTGATCTTGCGCAGATGTTTGTCGATGAAGGCCGAATTGGCCTCACCCAAACGTTCGCCCAGTGTCTGGCTCAGGGCCTGGCCCAGGGCCGGATAGGTCGCAACCAGTTCATCGAAATCAGTTCGATAAAGCGTCCAGAGGTTGGTGTCGCCCACGGTGCGAGCGCCGGTCGTCCGGCTTTTGCCTGTGAGCAAGGCCATTTCGCCGAAGAATCCGCCTGGTCCAAGACGAGCAAGCACTTCCGCCCGTCTGGTGACACTGCTGATGATCTCGACGCGTCCGGTATCAACCAGATAAAGCGCATCGCCGGGGCCGCCTTCAGCATAAATAATCTCGCCAGCAGGTGCATGGCGCAGGAGAAGGCGATCGGCGACAACCTCCAAAATGCTGTCGTCGATAGAGGCGAAGATGGGAAGTGCACGCAGGCGCTCGATGGCCAGGCTTCTGTCGGCCTGGCTCAGGGGTGTGCGTACGCCCCGGCTGAGTTTGGAGCGGATTTCCGGCATCTCTGTAACAATGGCCTGGAAATCCTCGCTGGGTAGTGACCAGGCCAGCAGGTCGGTCTGCGCTCTGGCGGTTTCGAGGTAGTCTTTATCAGAGACCACTTCCATCAGGCCCAGGACTTCACCTGCGCTCAGGTCGACGATGCCGTCCGGCCGGTCGAGTTGTACAACACCACTTTCGAGGATGTAAAGCCCCTTGTTGGCGTCGCCCATGTGATAGAGGGTGCGTCCGGCAGGAAAAGCCTCTAATGTCAGGTATGTGGCGATCTCTCGCAGTTCTTCGTCGTTAAGCGATTCCAAACCTGGGGCATGGCGCAAACGCTGATCGACCAGATAGGATTCGACCTGAACGATGCGCGAACCAAAGCTCTGGGAGAGCTTGATGCCTATGCTTGGATTTGCACTGACGACCTGCTCGAGATCATGTCGGGAAAGCGCCCACACACTGGTGGCTCCTGTGGCCAGAGCAGCTGTGCTGCGCTTGCGGCCCAGGAAAACATCCGATTCGCCAAAAACGGCGCCTGCGCCCAACGTGGCCAGTGATACCGGGCCGATGCTGAGACGGACGCCGCCATGTTCAACGACAAAAAGGGCATTGCTGGGGCTGTCTTCAGAGAAGATAAGCTCACCCGCAGAAAAATGCTGCAAGTGGACCCGTTCAGCCAGCAATGCACGCTCTTCAGCGTTCAGTTCGACGAATAGGGAGGTGCGTTCCAGAATATCAGTATTCAATGAGTTGGTACCTCCAAAATTCATGGCAGGATGACCGATGAAAACCGGTTTACTGCCAGGATAACGAGTTCGCGGTGGAACTCAACTCCAAAATGGATTTGGAGCCAAACGAGTCAAGCTTACCGTAAGATCGCTAAGATTGACAAATTTTAATCTAATTCGCGCGATCGCTTGCAGAATTGTCATGAAGTAAGGGCGAGGCATTCCCCGCACGCTGGTGCAATAGAGAAAGGTGATTCATTATTTGTAAGAGCTCAGCAAGCCGAGTATCAACTAGGAATGAACCATGCCTGGAAAAATCAATAAGTCCGCTGGAAGGTGACATCCCAGGAATAATGGCCGTAACAGGCCAGGTTGTCGCGCAGATACTGACAACTGGCGGCATCATTGCAATATCCCGATGCGATGAAGTCGCCATCAGAGATACCGCGCGGATCGGTGACCATGCCTTCGATAGACTCGCTGACAACTTCTCGACCATCAACATCCCGGATTACGCGTAATGCCGTCGCCGGCACCAAGCACCCATTCAGCAATACCAGGGCCTTTTGCGCCGGATACTTGCTGATCCTTGCTGTAGATGCCCAATAACGTCACGCCATTCAGGGGCTGACCACTGGCGTCAGTGACAATGGCTCGCAATTGCCGTCTCTCGCCGCAATGGAGGGATGGACCATCGAAGTACCCGCCATTTTCTGTTGGACTCCAAAGTCGCCTGCCCGTAACGACAAAATCGACAGCCGGTTTGGGCGCAGGGGTGGCTGTGGGCGGCTGGGATGGCGTCGCCGTTGCCGCCGGAGCCGGCGGAGCCGGGATATTCGCAGCGACTTCGATGCCAGAGACATCACCTTCGGTGTTCACGATCTGGGCGTACACCCAACCTAAGGCGCCATCACTCAGTTCGATCTGCCACCAGGCATTGCTCTTATCCCGACCGACGATGGGCGCCTGTTCTCCGGCTGCCAGTGAACCCACCGTGGGGTAGGCCGTGCCGGGACCGCCGCGCACATTGACGGTGTCATCAGCAATAACAACGGGGACCGGTGGCGGCGTGGGCGTGTCCGGTTCAGGCGTGGGTGTGGGATCTTGCGGCTCTGGGGTTGGCGTCGGAGGTTCAGGCGTCGGAGTGGGTTCCGCCGGGATCGGCGTTGGTGTGGACGGAAGTGGTGTGGCCGTTGGCGGCTCTGGTGTTGGGCTCGGCGGCACTACCGGCGTCGGCGTGGCCAGGTATGCGGCCAGAGTGCTGTTTTGCACGCCCAGGGCCTTCGCCAACTGGGCTAGAGCGCTCAGTTCCAGCGGAGAAGCGCCATTGCTAATCTGCCGTTCCGCCACACCGGCGACAAGGAAGCCCTTGTTGGGCGCGCCAATCGGCGTTAATTGCGCTTCAGCCTTGGCCAGATCATTGTTCTGGGCATAGCTAACAGCCACCAGTGTTACATATTCATCTTGTTGTGCGTCGGTGAGGTTGCTTAGGTCAGGCTGAGAGAGGCTTGGTAGAAACTGTGATCCAATCCAAAGGCCGAGTAAAAGTCCGGCCACAATGCCAAATATGGCGATAAGCCAGCCGCGATCTTGTTTTCTATTCATATTGATGTGAGAAAGTCGTCAGAGAAAGTGATGGGAGCCGAAAAAGAGACTGAAACGCCACCCGAAAGATGGGATTGACGCGTCGTGGCTCTCTGGCCCCCTGCATGGTTTGCTGCTATAATCTGCGCGACCAACAGGATTGGTCAGGCGTCATGTTTGCTCTGTTTTTGTTCGAGAATCGGGCGAAAAAGACGCCAGATGACAAAGCTTGAGTGCCGAAGGTGGGACTTGAACCCACATGAGCCTATGCTCAACGGTGTTTGAGACCGTCGCGTCTGCCAATTCCGCCACTTCGGCATAAATGCGAGTATAGCGAAGGCACATGACATCGTCAAGTAATGCAAGGCATAATAAAGGCCGTTGGCTGAGTATTGCTCACCATTGGTTAGGACGCTGCCCGGAGTCGATCCGTACCAATGGATGAGATTGCGCTGGTGTCTGCGGCTAAAACCGGCGATTTACCCGCGTTCAATCAGTTGGTGCTGAATTATCAATCGCTGGCATACAATGTCGCGTACCGCATCGTGGGTGATCAGGATACGGCATCAGATGCTACCCAGGACGCATTCATCAAAGCTTACAAGGCGCTGAACGGTTTCCGCGGGCAATCTTTCAAGCCCTGGCTGCTGCGCATTGTCACAAACACCTGTTACGATCATCTGCGGGCCAAAAAGCGCAAACCCACCTCCAACCTGGACGATGCGCTTGTCAATCCTGAACATACCTGGCGCTTGCTGGATCCCGGCGAAAGTCCCCAAGCGCATGCCGAAAGAATAGAACTGGGGCGGGTCCTGCAAAAAGCAATTGATCAGTTGCCGCCTGACCAGCGCACCGTTGTCATCCTCTCCGACATCCAGGGCCTGAGTTACGAAGAGATCGCCGAAGCGACAGACGCCTCTCTGGGCACGGTTAAATCCCGGCTCAGTCGCGCCCGGGCCAAATTGCGCGACTACTTGCAGCAAGAAGAGGAACTTCTACCACCCCGTTATCGTCTGAGAAATGCAGAGAGCGCTTGATCTCGTTCGATCTGCTCTATTCTCCCACACGCCATGACTGAATCCCACCTTCCCGTTTCCGCACCAATCGGTGATGAGTTGCTGTCCGCCTACATCGACGGACAAGTGACAGACGCCGAGCGCCAACGCGCTGAACAGGCTTTGGCGACTGACGCCCAGGTCCGGGAGCGATATGAGTCATTGCAGATGACAGTCGATCTGATGCAGAACGCACCGGCGGTGCGGGTTCCCCACGCCTTTGTGCTGTCCGAAGCGCAGGTGTTGGCCGCTGGCGGCAATGTGAAAGGCGCGAAACAACCCGGATTCTTCGAGCAATTCTTCCCGCGCCTGATGCCTCTGGCCACAGCAGCGGTCGCCCTTTTGCTCGTCGTCCTTGTCAGCGTCGACTTTTTGCCGGGATTTACGGGCGGGATGGGCGCTCCCCAAGCGGCCATACAAGAACTGGAGATAGCATCCGCCCCCGCGCAGGATGTGGCCGTGCTCAGGGAAATGCCAGCAGAATCGGCGGCGGAAGAGGTGGCCGAGATGGCCATGGAGGTCGAGTCGACTATCGTGGTCGAGAAAGAGATGCTGGCGACCGAAGCAGACGAAGCGCTCGCGAAGCGAGAAGATGTCATTTCAGAAAGTAGTGCTGCCGATGAAGCGCCTGCCGCCCGCGCTGCCGCCAAGATAAGCGACAACGAGATCGCCCCCACCCCCCTGCCCCTTCCGACCAGTGCGGTGGCAGAAGCGCCATTGGCGGAAGCGCCGATGGCCGCTGCACCGATGGCCGCTGCGCCTCCCCCGGCGGAGGAGGCTGACATGGCTGCGGATGAAGCCGAAACCATCATGCAGGCGGCTGGTGAAGTTGCCGAGACCTTTGACGCGGCAGCCACTGCACAGACTGCGCCTGTCGAAGAGGTTAATCGACAACCGGCCTGGCTGCGACCACTGGAGTATCTTCTGGCCCTGGTATTCGTGTGTCTGCTGTTGGGGACACTCTATCTACGAAAGCAAGCCCGCGCAGATAAACTGTGATTTGACAGAACAACCTCCGCCGATTAGAATACCAAACCGTTAAGAATTGAACATTCCATCGTAGCTCAATTGGCAGAGCTACCGGCTGTTAACCGGTAGGTTCCTGGTTCGAGTCCAGGCGATGGAGCCTAAAAAAGTCGTCTATCTCAGACGGCTTTTTTTGTTGGCTTTGGGGTGTAGGATGGGTAGCTTGCCCTGCATTGGCGGCGAGGGTAAAATGAACATCCGTCGCAGAACATTCACCTCACTTCCATTTACGTGCATCGTGTACGATATCCAGGTTGAAGTCCGGCAAGCCCAGACAACAGATATCGAACGAATCGTGCTCCTGCAACAGCAGGCGCGCCGTAGCTGTGTGCGCTATGGCTTCGAAGATCTAACGCGCATGGTTGAGCATGATTACTGCTTTATCGCCGATTCGGGGCCTTTGTTGTGGGGATTCATTTGCGCAGCGGTGAGGCAGCAGGGCATTGCCCAGATTCGGGGCGTGGGATTGATCAATGGCTGGCGAGTCGATACAGGCATCAACCGCCTGTTGCCACCTCTAGAAAGAGCCTTGTCGCAGGATAACGTTGAATATTTCATGCACCTGGCTCTGGAGAACTGGCTGGCCCCACCCCTGGTGCGACAGAAATTCGCCACACAGGATTACATCGTCAACTATGAACGAGCAACACCCGTTGACCCTGTGCTCCCCCAACACCAGGTCCCCGGCGCCACGCTTCGATTCCTGGCCTCCAATGAAATCGGCGCTCTGACGGCATTGGATCAGCGCTCATTCGCCTGGCCCTGGCACTTTTCCAGCGGAGAGCTGGTGCAACTGCTGCTGACAACCAGCCGCCTGATGGTGCTGGAAAGTGGTAATGACTTGGTGGGTTACGCCTGTACCGATGTGAGAGGCTCCCAGGCGCAGATTATTCGTGTTGCTGTTGATCCGGATCGTCAGGGCGAAGGCTTTGGCCGGCACCTCCTGGCTGACGCCCTGGATTTTGCCCGAAAATCAAATGTCGAAAGCGTGTCGCTCAACACGCAGTGGAACAACACAGCGTCGCAACGACTTTATCAGGGATTCGGGTTTCGCACGGTCGGACGTCGCATCCCTGTCCTCATCAAGGCGTTGGCTGGGGTATGATCCAGGCCATCGTGTTCGATATGGGTGGGGTGTTGCTTCATGACCACGGAACACGCGCTCGTTTGTTTGAGTTTGATCAGATTTTGGGATGGGAACCCGGCGCACTGCATCAGCGCCTGTACAGTGGCCCGGCCTGGATCGCTTATTCCACCGGTGGTCTGGATACTGACGCCTACTGGGCAGAAGTAGGTGCAGACATCGAGCCACGACTACCTTCTGATTTCGTATACTTCAAGGACAACTTCTGGAGAGCTACTCTTGATGCAGCCACCGTCGATCTGGCTTGGAGATTGCGCCGAAACTATCCTATCGCCTTGCTTTCCAACGCCACGCCGTTTCTCCCCGAACATTTGGCGCAAGAACCCCGCCTGCGGGGTCTGTTCGACGTAACTGTGATCAGCGCCTTGGCGGATATGCGTAAACCGGACCCGGCCATCTACCACCTAACAGCGCAGCGCCTCCAACGTCCCCTTTCCGCTTGTGTCCTGATCGATGACAAGGCCCGCAACACCATCGCCGCCGAAGCTGAGGACATGTCGACGATTGTGTATCAGGATGCGATACAAACAGAATGCGCACTGCGGGAAATGGGCGTTATTTTGGATTGAGCTGAACGCCTGAGCAAGTCAACCGTAACTTTTCGTGGCCATTTGCGTCCATTAAACCAAATGACTCAACAAAAGAACATGCGTCTAGCAATACCTCAACCCAATGCAGGACCAAAGCAAATTTTCGTCCGAACACTTCTCGTGCTTGGCTTTCTGTGCTTGGCATGGTTCACGCTGAGCAGTTGGTCAGCCAATGCCGCGTCCGCCGGCGACGAGACATCACCCATCCGTGGCACGGGACACCTCGCCATCTACTATGGCTGGCCGAGCCAGGTGAACGGAGCACATGGCAATAGCAACCTTGCGGTGAACACCTTCAGTCAATTTGATATTGTCGTGTTCGGTGATGGTTTGCAGCATAGCAGTCATTTTGACCATAGCCGCAGCCAGTACATTGTACGTCGGTTGGTCGAGCAAGGTGTCGAAGTCTATGGCTACATCGACATGGGTGTGAGCACCCAAAATTTACCACTTGTCACAGCCCAGCAATATGTCGACGAGTGGCTGGCCATGGGCGTGACGGGCATCTTCTGGGATGATGCCGGCTACGATTTCGGGGTAAGCAGGGATCGACGACTCGCCCTGATCGACTACACTCATGCGCAAGGTCTGCGGGTCTTCATAAACGCATGGACTCCCAGCCACGTCCTGGCAGGAGACACCCATCTCGGTCCGGACGATATCTTCCTCTCCGAGTGTAGGTTGGTCTGCACAGATAGTTCGTTGGCATCCTGGGCAGCCGACACTGAGGCGTTGCTAAGCTACAGAGATCGAATCGGAATCCGTATCGCCACGATTGACACAGGTGAGTTGCAAGGGCAAACTAATTCACCCACCGATCCCTATCAAGTCGTCTGGTGGGGAGCGGCCATGCACGATCTCGATGCAGCTGGGTACACCGACAAACTCTATTCGGCATCAGGTCAAAATGCGAATCAACTCCTGCCCCCGCCGCCATTCAAGGGCGCTTATGGCACCGAGTTCACAAGCGAAATTGTCCAAACCCAAAATGGCGCTGTTTTCATCCGTGACACCAACATGGGTCGAATTGTCGTTGCCGAAAGCGGCAACACCCTTCAGGGCTATTTCAAAGCGCACCAAGGTACAATAACGCCTACGCCGCTACCCACATCCACACCTTCACCAGCGCCCACCTTTACGCCAACCGCTACCTCCACTCCGTCTCCCGCGCCGACGGCTACCGATACGCCACCTCTGAACATTACTACTTGCCCACCCCGGCTTGTCACCAGCGTCGATGTCGGCATCCATCCCATAAGCGTTGCCGGAAGTGTGGCGGGCGTCGTGCTCGCACGAGATGATGACGCCACCCTGTTGCACGTCGATCAGAATGGTCAAATCCTCCAAGAAATCAGCACCAGTGGCTGGGGCGTCAACGGTATAACCTCTGCCGATGGTTTGGCTTATGTGGTTCACGCGAGAGCAACGCCGCAAGCGTGGTGAATCTATCCACTGGCCAACAAACCGAACGGCTCAGAGTGGGGCTTAATCCTTGGGGCGCCGATGTGGCCGGAAGGCGACTTTATGTCGTCAATCACGGAGATAACACAGTCAGCATCTTTGATACTGCCACCCGGTATCTTCTTAGAACGACCCTGGTGCTGCCCGAACCCGCCTTCATCGTCGCCACTGAAGATGGCGCTTTTGTCAGTCATCTTGGCGGCTACATCTCCATGCTCGATGCCAACGGCGCATACGCCGGTATGATCGGTCTTGTTGCGGATGATGCCTTCGGCATCGCCCTTGATGTTGAAGGCCATCGTCTATTCGTCGGCAGCCGCACCAGACAGGAGATATCTGTCGTGGATACGACAACCAGAGCGCTGGTTACGCGCTACAAATTGCCCGGTCCGCCATACGCGCTCGCATTCGATGCCGCCAGGCAACAACTCTTAGCAGTGGACGCCCTCAACGACCGTTTGCATGTCGTTGATGTTCGTACAGGTGAACTGGTAGGGTCCGCCGCCTTAAGCTCACAGGGAGTGAAACATGGCGGTCAGGGCATCGCCGTTGCCCATAACACGGTCTACGTTACAGCTTATGCGGGGGCAAGCTCGATATCCTCACCTTTAGCGCCTGCACCGAACCCACACCTCTCCTTCCAACGGCAACATCGACGACGATCCCACCGACAGCCACCGCTACGCCGAGCCAAACTCCAACAGCAACGCCCACACCTGCCCCTCCAACCGCAACATTTACGCCGATTCCGCCGACAGCCACCGCCACGCCGAGCCGGACTCCAACAGCTACACCCACACCTGTCCCGTCACATACCGCTACACCTGTTCCACCTGTGCCCTTCCAGTGGATGCAAGAAGCTGAAGATGCTTTGATCACGTCATCAGGACTTGGCATCGCACAAGACGGCATGGCATCTGCTGGCCACTATGTGCACACCATCAACGCATGGAGCGATGCTGCTGTCACAGTCTCAGTCACTGTTCCTGATTCACAAAATTATCATCTCTGGGCTCGTGTGATGGGTTTAAGCTGGAAGCAAAACTCCTTCTTCGTATCGATTGACGATGCAGAGGCCTATCATTTCGAGATTCCGCCATTCGACGACAAATGGCAATGGGGATGGCATCAGATTCATCCAGAACAGGAACCGATTCAACCATATCACCTCACTGAGGGGACGCACACCATCAAATTCTATGCGCGAGAAGGGGATGCGCGTTTAGACAGTCTTTGGATCACCAACGATGCTGGTCTGACACCAATGGATGCTGTGGAATGTGAGATGTAATTTCTGCCTAACCGTTTCATCATCCCGCCGACCGACACTCCAACTCCTATAACTTAACTTAAATAATCCCGCAACTTGCGGCTGCGAATGGGATGCCGCAACTTCCGCAAAGCCTTCGCCTCGATCTGGCGAATCCGTTCCCGCGTGACCCCGAACTCCTGCCCGACCTCTTCCAGCGTGCGGCTCATGCCGTCTTTCAGGCCAAAACGCATTTCCAGCACTCGGCGTTCTCGCTCATTTAGCTGTTCCAGGATCTCTTGCATCTGCTCGCGCAGCAGTTGCTGAGACGCCGCATCGGCAGGCGCTGGCAGGCTTTCATCCTCGATAAAGTCACCCAGCGAACTGCTGTCCTCGTTGCCCACCGGCATTTCCAGTGACATCGGCTCTTGCGACACGCGTTTGATGCGCCGCACTTTCGCTGACGCCCGGTTCAGGGCTCGTTTCTGCATGGGATTTAGAGGCTCACCATTCGCCAGAGCCCTCCTCACAGCCAAACGCTCCTCCTCGGGTTCGATGAAATCCATCTCGATAGCGATTTCCTCGCTCGATGGCTCACGTCCTAACACCTGTGTGAGATCCCGCTGAACCCGCAACAGGCGATTGATGCTCTCGACCATATGCACGGGGATACGGATCGTACGAGCCTGATCGGCAATGGAACGACTGATCGACTGCCGAATCCACCAGGTGGCATAGGTGCTAAATTTGAATCCCAGTTCGTAATCGAACTTTTCGACCGCGCGTAACAGTCCCAGATTGCCCTCCTGGATCAGGTCCAGAAAGCTCATGCCCCGACCGATGTACCGCTTGGCCACGCTAACCACCAGACGAAGATTGCTGCGCGCTAACTCTCTCTGCGCCTCATACCCATCTTTGATCAGCGCCTGCAAACGATCCTGCTCTTCTTGCGGCAAGGTGGCCAGAACATCTGAGGTGCTCATCGTTTCTCCTGCCAGTTCCCGCAGATGCGCTTCTGCATCCTGGCCGGCGCGAATGCGCTTGGCGATAGACACCTCTTGTTCAGCTGTTAGCAAAGCATGCTGTCCAATCTCACGCAGATATTGACGTACAGGATCGTTGATACTGATATCATCGACGATCCGTTCCACTGGCAACGCCGCTTCAGCCTCAACTTCAGCCTCCAACTCCGTATCACGCTCGATGGTCGGGATCAGATCAATTTCATCTTCATCATCTTCGATTTCCAGCACCGGAAATTCGATGCGTTCATCATCCAAATCGTCATCCTGATCAACATCATCGTCAATCTCATCATCGTCATACGATAAGAAGTTCGATTCTGCGACGCTGTTAGCAGTGCGCTCATCCTTCATCATGATAAAGTCATCGGATTCAGTTAATGGTGTTCCTTTATGATTGGGTGAAGTCATGCGGTCGGAGTGTTCAGGCTTCCCTGCAAAACCAGCAAACAGCAGGCGATAAAACAATAATCAATCATTATGGGTATCTGTCTTGATATCAGGATGGATTTTGTGGCGGATTTGAAGTCTTTGGCGTGTAGCGTTGCTGGTTGCCCATCCAGTTTCCGCTGTGCGAGCGCTTGGCGCGAGCTTTATCTAGAACGCCTTTCTCTTTGGTCTTGGTGATTAGTTTCAAGCCGAGTTGTGTGCGGTTCTCCTTCTCTGCCTCTGCATCTCGGATAGCTAGTTCCAATGTCTGGCAAGCGTGCAGGGTGCGGCGAAGCCGCAAGCGCAACAGGATATCAACGATGTCTTTACGAAGTTGCTCACCGCGCATCTCGCGAAAATCCATAGACTGCTTCCACAACGCTGAAAAAGAGGTGTGCAGCGCCGGATCGAGCGATTGCAGGAGAGCTTCATGCACTTCAGCGGCGTCACTGTACAAGAATTCATGCTGTGCGTCAAAGATCGCTCGGTTGACAGTGCTTTCAAAATCTTCGGCATTGAGGGGATCGAGGCGGAGTTCGGCCAGTTGGTCATCGGCCCAACGCAAGAGATCCGGCTGTGTCAACAAATAGACCAAGATCAACTCCTCGATCGTAACCTCATGGCTCTTGACTGTAAAGCTGGGGCGAACAGGTCGTTCATCCTCTGCCGAAAACGCCGCTTCATCGAATTCTTCTGGGAAAAATGGCGCTTGTTCAGGCTCCGGTTCGCTCCGTTTGCGCGCCCAACTGACGCTGCGGGCGTATTTTTCCAGTTGACTATCGATTTCTCTTTCGGTGACGCCGGCCACTGTCGCCAACCGACCAATGTAGTGACGTCGCTCAATGGGATCATCGATCTCGCTGATGATGGGCAACATCTGCTTGACAAACTGCGTCTTCCCCTGCGCCGTGCTCAAATCCTCATCGACGGCAGCCTGGATGAAGTAGTAGTCCACCAGCGGCGTGGCGGTTTCGATCAGGCGTCGCCAGGTCTCCGGGTCCTCCCGCAGGACATCATCCGGGTCCTTCCCGGGGGGCATGGCAGCGATTTTGACCACTGCGTTTAACCGCTGTTCGTAACGGATATAGCCCTGGGCGGTCGGCACCGGCACCGATTGATTGGAAAGCGTCTCACGGATCACATGGATGCTGCGCAGTGTGGCGCTCATGCCGGCAGCATCCGCATCGAGCGCAAAAACGAAATTGGCTGCATATTGGCGCAGCGTTTCCAGTTGTTGGGACGTCACCGATGTGCCCATAGCGGCGACCACATTCTTGAAGCCGCGCTGGTGGGCGCTGATAACATCCATGTAACCTTCGACAAGCACGACTTGATCCTGGGCGGTGATATTCCTTCTGGCCACATCCAGGCCAAATACCACTGTGCTCTTATCGAACAGAGGCGTCTGGGGCGTATTCAAGTATTTGGGTTCCCCATCGCCCAGAATGCGTCCGCCAAAGCCGATCACCCGACCCTGTTTGTCCCGGATGGGGATGATAATCCGATCACGGAAACGATCATAGCCCCCGCCATCGTCCCGGCGAACCACCAGACCCGCGCGTTCGAGGTCATCGAGGCTGTAGTCACGCTCCTTCATGTAGTTGATGAGATTTTCCCAACCAAGGGGAGCATAGCCTATCTGGAAGCGCTCAATCGTTTCGTCACTGAACTCCCGGCGTTGCAGATAAGCGCGTGCCCCGGCGCTCTGCTGACCGTGCAGGAGTTGGTGATTAAAGTAGGCGGCGGCAAGACGGTTTAGTTCACGCAGATGGTTGAGTTGGCTGATAACCTTGGGGTCCCGATCTCGTTCGATGTCAATACCAGCTTTCAGGGCCAGCAGCCTGTACACATCTGCAAATGGCAAGTTTTCCTTCTTCTCAACAAAGCTAAAGATATCGCCTCCTGTGCCACAAGCGCCAAAGCAACGCCAGGTCCCGGTATCGGGAAACACGTAAAACGAAGGAGTTTTCTCGCTATGGAATGGACAGAGCGCCTTGTAGCTGCGCCCTGACCGTTTTAGCGGTACATATTGCCCAACCGTTTCGACTATATCGAGTCGCGCTTTTATTTCATCGATGACAGTGCGGGACATGCAGGTTTTCCAATGAGATGAATGAGAAGGAGTGGGGTAGCCAAGGGTGGGAGGGAATCAACGAGCAATCAGTTTTAGACCATATTCTGTATCCCCATCCAGCCCTGCAACCAATTGCTATCATTATAGGGATGCGCGGGCTGAACTGTCAAACAGATGTTCGGGTCATAAAGCGCGCAACGTGCGGAGGATTACGCCCTGCTGTGTTTTTGTTTCTCACAACTTGTCGCTATAATAGTTCGGTGCACAAATTCACTTTGTGACAATACAGGTAGCCAAAGCCAGCACCCTGAGGTCCCTCCTGAGCCTGCCGAAGGGTAGCCTCGAATGCAATGAGAGGCATATCGAAGGGTGCGGGTCATGTGGCAGATCCTCGATCAACCCGCACCCTTCGATACGGTTTCCGCTTCGCTACAACCAACTCAGGATGCTAGATCTGTATTGTTAATTCACTTTTACATTTTTTTGCAGGATGGAGTGAGCGATGAAAACCTATCCCGCCCTGGTTCTGGGTGGCTATTCGCCCGATAAACCCGATCCACTCGCACTCGCCGTTGGTGCGGAGCGCAAGTCGTTGATCGATATCGCTGGCAAACCGATGATCTCGTGGATTGTAGAGGCCCTGGCTGAGAGTGATCGAGTCGATAGCATCACCATTGTAGGTCTCGATCCCGCAGATGATATTGATTTTGGCGTAGATGTCGCTTACGTGCCAAACCAGGCCACGCACATCGATAATATCATGGCCGGCGCTAAAGCATTGATGGAAAAAGGCGCCAGTTTTTCGGTGGTCGCATCAGCCGATATCCCCCTGCTGCAATCGCAAACGGTCAACTGGTTTGTTGATGCCTGTGAAAAAACGGGAGGCGATTTCTTCTACTCCATCGTGGAACAACAGGTCATGGAACGCCAATATCCTGGCTCCGCCCGCTCTTTTGTTCCGATCCAGGATAAACGATATTGTGGAGGCGACCTTTTTTACGTGGATGTTCATACAGCCGTGGGCAACGAGGACCTGATTCGTGACTTGCTCGACAGCCGTAAAAATGTCTTACAACAAGTCCGCATCGCCGGATTCGGCACACTGTTGAAGTTCCTGTTCCGACGCTTGTCTCTGGCAGATGCCGAGGTGGTGGCGTCCCGCATGGTAAATTGCGATGCGCGCGTCATGGCATCGCCCTATGCCGACCTGGCGATGGATGTTGACAAACCCCACCAATTGGAAATGGTGCGACAGTTGCTCGGAGAAATGGCATGACCGGGCTGATCCAACGACTGGAAAGCCTGGATCAGCAGGGGAGCGCCCGCTTACGCGTCGATAACAAGCCCGTTCTCAAAGCAATCGCCACTGTATCCGCCCATTTTGGTGATGGACCGATATGGTTGGTGCTTTGGGCCGTGGGCGTGTTCTTCTTCCAACCGCCCATCCGTTGGCAGATACTGGTATGGGTGCTGGTGACAGTGGTAGCGGCTGCGATCACGTACACGATCAAATTCACTTTGAAACGGCCACGACCGGCGGAAGTGGATGGGTTTTACAGCAAGGGCTATGATCGTCATGCCTTCCCCAGCGGCCATGCCACCCGCATGGGTTCCCTGCCGATTATGGGGGCGTGGATATTCCCCGAATACGCGCTGCTGTTTTGGGCGATCTCCCTGCTCTGTATTTGGGCGCGCGTCGCCTTGGGCATTCATTATCTGGGCGATGTTATCGTGGGGTGGTTGATCGGCGCGGTGGTGAGCTTGCTGGCGCTGGTCGTGCTGGGTGGCGATATTTCTAACTTTGCTCCTTTGCCGCCGCCATCTTCGCCATCTCTTCCTCCACCAACACGCGGCGCAGGAACTTGCCCACCATCGACTTGGGAAGCTCTGAGCGAAACTCGACCAGTAGGGGACTTTGTACGGGGCCAGATTCTCTTTGCAGAAGTCCTTGATCTCCTCGGAAGTAGCGCTTTCGCCTTCCTTGAGCACGACATAGGCCTTGACCGTTTCACCCCGTTTGGGATCGGGGATGCCCACCACCACAGCTTCGAGCACTTTCGGGTACTCGAACAGCACTTCTTCCACCTCGCGCGGCACGATGTTGTAGCCAGAGGCGATGATCAGGTCCTTCTTGCGGTCAACGATGTAGAAATAGCCATCCTCGTCCATCCTGGCGATATCACCGGTGTAGAGCCAGCCATCTTCGTCCTTGGTGTGGGCTGTTTCCTCGGGCTTGTTCCAATACCCAACCATCACCTGCGGCCCGCGCAGCGCCAGTTCACCTTCCTCGCCCTGTGGCAGGACAGCGGTACTTGCCATTTTCATCCGCTTCCAGCGAGACAATGCGCGCCTCCACGTCGGGGAAGGGCAGGCCAATGGAGCCATCCTTCGATTTGCCGTAGATGGGATTGGCATGCGTGACCGGGGCGGCTTCCGTCAGGCCATAGCCCTCGCGCAGGCGGCCTCCCGTCAATTCCTCAAAACGCCGCTGCACTTCGACCGGCAGGGGCGCTGCACCCGAAATACAAGCCTTGATCGTGCGCAGGTTGTAGTCTCCAACATCCGGGTGGTTGATGATGCCGATGTACATTGCCGGCACGCCCGGATAGATCGTGATCCCCTCCCGGTGGATCTGTTTCATGACGAAACCAATATCGCGGGGGTTCGGCATGAGGAACATCTCGCCCGCGGTCTTCAACGTCAGGAGCATGCCAATGGTCATGCCGAATACGTGGAAGAAGGGGATAGCGCCCATGAAACGCTCTTTACCCGGCTCCAAATCCGTCAGCCAGGTCTGGCTCTGCAAAATGTTCGCCACCAAATTGCGATGGCTCAACATCGCCGCCTTGGGCACGCCTGTGGTGCCGCCCGTGTACTGGAACAGCGCAACGTCATCTGGATCGATATGCACTTCGGGCGGGTTCGGCGGATTGGTATCGATCAGCGTCGTCATCTGGTGTACGCCATTCCCTTCGGGAACATCCACCCAACCGCCTTCTTTTTTCCTGGCGCTTTTCACGAGCCTGTTATAGGGCGCGCCAATGAAATCGGTGAGATTGTAGATCACCACATTGCGAATTTGGGTGTCCGCCTTGATCTTCTGCAGACTGGGATAAAGTTCATTCCAAATTACAATCGTTTCAGCGCCAGAATCTTTGAACTGATGGAGCATCTCGCGCGGCGTGTAAATGGGATTGGTGTTCACGACGATAGCGCCCAACCTGGTCGCGGCCAAAAAGGCGATAACGCCCCCTGGTGAATTGGGCGTTTGCACTGCGATCCGATCCCCCTTCTTGACCCCCATGCCGGCAAATGCCGTGGCCAGGCGGTCAACCCGTTCCTCCAACTGCCGGTAGGTAAAACTCATCCCGATCGTCAAGCCCAGCGGAAGATAACGCAGGATCATCGACAGGGCTTTGTTGGAGGGATATTCACTGAAGGACGCGCTCAACAAACCCCAAATGGATGTGTCGGGATAAATCAGAGACGGAGGCACTCCTTTTTCGTAGTTAGCGAGCCAGGGCTTGTCCATGGCAACTGCTCCTTGAGAGATGGCAGGGTATTGGTCTACTGGAACAAACACACATCAAATGCACGATTTGTATGGATTATAAGCGGTCATCATTTCCCACGTCAACTGCATTGGCCGCTACATCGAAAAAAGAACCAACATTCCCAGATCATGGCGCACATCCCGGAAATCGTAAGTTTGACATCTCTGCACCCTGCCTTTATCCTGATGCCAGGCAGGGTTCCTGAACCCTCCTTCTGTTTGCTGCGGCCAACACAATGGCGTGTTTGGCGGCAGCAACGGAAAGCCGGGCGGGCGTAAGGGCAAGGCTTGGGCAGATTTTTGAAAATCTTGGTGATATTTCCTGTTGCATCATAAAATTTTGACAGCCGTGCCGCGTCATGTTATGATTCTCGCAGGAATGACGCAATGCGTCATGGTATTTCAAAAAACCACATTCCATCTTCCAATTGGAGGGTGAACGCAGGAGGAGTTTTATGATGTCTCCAGTCAAAGCAACCGCACAAAAAGCAGCTGACTCCCTCAATGGTCAAAACCCTGTCATCAGAGCTTTTCGCACAGTGATGCTTGCCGCTATCGGCGCAGTGGCGTTGAGCAAAGAAGAGATCGAAGCCATCGTGAACCGTCTCATCGAAAAAGGCGAAATCGCCGAGTCAGATGGTCGGGAACTGATCAGTGAACTGATGGAGCGACGAAAGAAGGAAACAAAGGAAATCGAGGTTAAAGAAGAAAAGGTGGAAGGCATCCTGGATCAGCGTATTGAATCGATCCTCAATCGCATGAATATTCCCAGCAAAGGTGATGTCGAAAGCCTCAGCCGCAAGATCAGCACGCTGTCTCAAAAAGTGGAAGACCTGAACCAGAAAATCAGCGACTGAACCAACCTGCCGCGAAGTTATCTGTGAAGCGCCCAGGTCAACACTGCCTGGGCGCTTTTTTGTCGGTATCGGCGAAGGGCGCTGAGCCAAGGGAAACTTGACACGCCTTCATCGATGCAGGACACTATTCCCTCAACCTGTCAACCTCCGGTCGATGACCAGCAGGGTTCCAATTGCCGTTGTTTTGGCGTTCATCGCTCGGAGGCGCCATTCCCGGAGGTGAATTCCGCATGATGGACGAACCCACCACCGATCGCCTGATTTATCTGCTGCGCAGTTCTGATCCTGAGGCGCAAGTGTATGCCGCCCAGCATCTTGCAGAACGCTCCACCGATCCTGCCGCCCACGAAGCGCTCTACGAAGCCAGCTTCAAAAAAGATACGCGCATCCGCGCCCTGGCGGCCCGTTCGCTGCCCGATACGCCGGATGACCGCATCCTCGTACGCCTGGCTGACCTCCTGACCGACCGCAATGCCGATGTGCGTCTGGCCGCGGCGGAGTCGTTGCGAGACATGGGCGACCCAAAGGCGAACTTGCCTCTGATCGAAGCGCTGTCAGACCGCAATCGCTGGGTGGTGATAGCAGCGATGGAGGGATTAGGACGATTTGGCGGGTCAGCAGCCAGACGACCGTTGCGCAAGCTGATCGGTAGCAAAGACCAGGGCATCAGCCAGGCGGCGCGCGACGCTCTGGCAGGCATCGAAGCAAGAGGCGAATGAAAACATTGTTGCGTCTGGGGACCGGACTGATCGCCGTTGGCGGGACGCTGCTGCTCTATGCCTGGGGAGGAGAACGCCCACGCATGAGGGTGCAGCGCTACGCGCTGACATTGCCGGGAGGAATCGGAGCCGGACTG
The DNA here is from genome assembly GCA_963700615.1 of uncultured Chloroflexia bacterium. GTDB lineage: Bacteria > Chloroflexota > Anaerolineae > J102 > J102 > DUEF01. The sequence continues at coordinate 460,813 of CAVOYG010000016.1, forward strand.
CGCATCCTGCATCTCTCGGATCAACATTTCGGTGGTGATAGCTGGGTGCGTCGCAGCCGTTTGCGGCGTATGCGTAAAATCCTGTCCGATGTCAAGCCCGACCTGATCCTGCTCACGGGTGATTTTCTGCACAACGACACGGGTCTGGATGCTGTGGAAGCGATGTTGCTCATGCTGCCGTCTGCGCCGCTGGGATGTTACGCTGTGTTGGGCAATCACGACTACGCCGAGTACTCCTACCAGACCCTGCTCAGCAACGCCTGGCGCGAGGTTTCAACCTCAGGCTCCTGGCGATCCTTTCGGAAAAACGCCATCAGCGAACTGAAGCAGTTATGGTCGCTGTTCTGGAATGTCTACCGCAACGAACGCATCCGTTTTGCGGCAATCCGAAATCAGACACAGGAACTCCGGGCGCTGTTGGCGTTGTACGATGTGCAGATGTGCGACAACACAGCCTGCGCACTGCCGGACCATCCCGACATCTGGCTGGCCGGGGTTGATGATCTGGTGGAGGGACAACCTGATCTGGAAAAGGCGCTGGCGCAGGTTCCCGCCGATGCCACCGTGATCCTGCTGACTCATAATCCCGACCTGGCTTATGATCCCCTGGCTGGGCGCGTCGCCCTGGCACTGGCCGGGCACACGCATGGCGGACAGGTCGTGCTGCCCTGGTTGGGCGCAATCCACACCCAGGGCACGGCATTGCCCCGCCAACATCCTGCCGGTTATTTCGACGACTTACCCGGCGGCGGCCAAATGGTCGTCTCACGCGGCATGGGCGAATCCACACCCCTGCGTCTTCGCTGTCTCCCCGAGATCGTCATCATCGATTTACTGGCAGAGTGACAACACTATCAAATAGCATCCACTATCACCCCAGCCCCAACGCCTGCAACCGTTCCGCGTTCGGCGCGCCATTTTCATCCCAGCCCCGCAGATCGTAGTAGATGGGCAGCATCAGGTCGAGGTCAGGTAGGACGCCCTCGGCCATGCCGCTGGGTCGGGCTTCGGTGAGCAGGCGCTTGGGCAAGGTGTCATCGTCCGGGGTCACACCCAACCGCAGGTTGATGAGTCGTTTCAGTTGGATTAGCTTGTCGCCCATCGCCAGCAAATCCTCGACTGTCCAATCCCAGCCCAGGGCGGCGTTGACGATCTCGACCGTTCGTTGTGGTCCCACTTGCCCTTGATGATGAACTTGCACAGGCCCAGCGGATTGTAAACGCTATTGAAATTCTGATAGTCATACGCCATCTGCGCTTGCCCGGCGTTGGATTCGTGGTGCTGAACCTGTTCGGGATAGCCCAGGTCGGGGTGCAGCACGCCATAGCCGTTCCAGTACGATAGCGCTTCGAGATGGCAGGCCCCGCGACTGGCTGTGGCGTAATTCACCGCCATGCTCACAAAGGCGCGGGGATCGTGGTAGGGGATTTCCATGCCCTTGACATGGATGGCGAATGCTTCCGCGCCCTGGCCGATGCGGCTGGCTGCTTCCCGCACGCCTTCCGCCAGGGTGTCGCCGATATCCTGCCGGAAGACGATCTTGTCGATCAGCGCCAGCATGGCATCGGCGTCACCGAACTGGAGGGCGATGCCGTCGGTGTCGCTGGCGTCGATCAGCCCTTTTTCGTAGGCTTCTGTGGCGAAGGCGATCACAGAGGACGTGGAAATGGTGTCCAGGCCGTAGCGGTTGCAGAGCGAGTTGGCCAGCGCCACGCTTTCGGCGTTGGCGTTGCGCATCATGCCGCCGAAGCCGGCGATAGTCTCATACTCGACGCCCTCGCCGCGGGGGCTGGCATATTGGCCCTCGGGCACCTCGATTTCTTTGCCACAACCGATGGGGCAGGCATAGCAATGCGTGTGCCGCACCAGGTAATCCCTGAAGATGACCTGACCTGAGACCGCTTCCGCTTCCGGCCAACTGCCCAGCCGCCAGTTTTGCATCGGCATGTCGCCGAACCACTCGGTGGCGAGGACACCGCCCGCCGTGCCGAAATTGCTCATCGCCACGGAATGGTCTTTGATGTGGGCATTCTGCTCCTTGACTGTGGTCAGGAACGTTTTTCTGTTGGGATATACCGGTTTCTGCTTGCCACGCACCACGATCGCCTTGAGCTGCTTGCTGCCCAGCACCGCGCCCATGCCGCCCCGGGCCGCTGCCCGCACGTAATGGGATGGCCCGCTCATAATGCCCGCAATTTTCACCAGGTTTTCGCCCGCCTGACCGATGCCAGCCACCTGCGCCCGCTCGTCGGTTTCCTGTAGCAATGCATCCGCCGCCTCGAAATAATCCCGGCCCCAGAGATGCGCAGCATCGCGCAGTTCGATGCTGCCATCGACGCCATTGATCCAAAGATACGTTGGTCTGCTCCGACCGCCCGGTGATGACCAGACCATCGTAGCCAGCGAAGCGCAACTCTGCGCCCCAGTAGTGGCCGAGATTCGCTTCGTTCCAGATGCCGGTCAATGGCGAGCGACCGCAGAAGGACGTGCGCGCCCCGGTCGGGGCAACGGTGCCGGTGAGGACGCCGTTGAAAATCAAAAGGGGGGAGGCGGGATCCAGCGGGTCGAGAGTCAGGATCCATCTCCTCGAAAAAGAGTTTGGCGGCCAGACCGGAGCCCAGCAACCAGGAGCGCACTTCTGATTCAGAGATGGCTTCCTCGCGCCACGACTTTTCGCTCAAATCGATGCGTAGATACTTGCCTGCAAAAACGCTCATGGGAAAGTCCTTGGTAGGCATTCAGAAATAATTCCCCGATCCAAACCTCCGGGAGGTGGCCGCAAAAATCCAGGTAAACACAATGGTTCTGGCCACCTCCCGGAGGTTGATTCTGGACAGTCAGTTACTGCTTATTATCGCGCATGGCATCATGTCGAGGGAACCGAGACATCCCCGTCTTGTTCGACACGATGGTCGTCGAAAAGACAGCCTGGTTCATGTCATGCCGCCAGAAGCTCCGCCACCCAGCCGAGACCCAGCGCTTCCAGCGTCTCGGCTTTGGGTGTGCCGGTGGCGACATCCCAACCGGCCTCGGCGTAGTACCAATCCTTGGCCCGTTCCGTCTCTTCTTCAGTGACGAAAAGACCGTCGGATGGGCCACCGACCAGCGCTTTGGAAATCTTTTTGGGCAGCTTGTCCTCATCGCGCCCGAATCCCTCACGGGCATTGAAGGCGCGCATCAGGTTCAGACGACGTTGACCTACGGTCAAGACCTCGTCCATGTCCACATCCCAGCCAGTGATGGCGCGAATCGTGTCCACCATCTGGTCGGGATCATAGAGGTGCCAGGAGGGACCAAAGACAAACTGGCAGAGGTTATACGAATCCAGGGCGCAGTAGAGATACTCGGTGATCAAGGCGAAGCGCATCTTCTCTTCGTTCATCACATTTTCCGGCTGTGGATCGGTCAGGCCGATCATGGCCATGCGTTCGGGGTAATATTCGTAGCTGGGATCGTGCTCACTGGATTGGTGGTCAGCGCCAAAGGGATTGACAGCATAGATCAAGCCCAGAGATGGTTTGACCTGAGGCATGTGGGCTGGCAGCTCCAGCTTTTTCACGGTCACGACCAGATCTTCTGTGCCCCGACCGATCATCTCCGCCGCACGCGCCGATCCCTCAGCCAGGATATCGCCAAAGCCCTCGCGCCGGGCGATCTGCTCCACCAGGGTCACCATGGCTTCAGCGTTGCCGTATCGCAACTCGATGCCGCCGGTGTCAGCGGTCGTGATCAACCCGCGCTCGAAACAATCCATCGCCCAGGCAATGGTCGCCCCGCACGAAATCGTGTCCATGCCATAGACATTGCACAACTCGCTGGCATAGGCGATGGCCTCCAGATCATCGATAGCGCAATAAGAGCCAAAAGTGGAGAGGGTTTCGTACTCGGGACCACCGTATCTCGGATTCAGTTTGTAGGGCGCTTCCGCCTCGACGACACGCTTGCAGCGCACGGTGCAGGCATAACAGGTGTCGCGCTCTTTCAGGATGGTCTCGGACAATGTCTGACCCGAGATGGCATCGGCTTTATCGAAATAACCGCTGTCCCAGTTGAAGGTGGGAAGCCCGCCCGCTTCGTTCTGTGGTAGCACAACCTCGGCTGTGCCCAACAGACCCATGCCATAAACATCCGAATCGGGGAAATTCTGAGCGCCCCAGCGAGCCATTTCGTTCAGGCCTTTTTTGTCGGCGGTTGTGGGACGCTTGGAGCCGCGCACAGCGATGGCCTTGAGTCCCTTGCTCGCCATCACAGCGCCCATGCCGGTGCGGCCATTGGCGCGGTTGCTCATGTTCATGATGGCGGCATAACGCACGCCATTTTCCCCGGCAATGCCGGTCTGCATGACCTCGATCTTTTTGTCGCCAAGCTCTTCCTTGAGGATGTCTTCGACTTCACCGGTGATTTTTCCCCAGAGATGATCGGCCGGGCGCAATTCCGCCTCGCCATCCTTCACCCACAGATAGACCGGTTTTTCGGCCTGGCCGTGGACGACAAAAGCGTCGTAGCCAGCGAACTTCATCTCCGCCGGGAAAAAGCCTCCCGCCTGGGCATCGCCAATGGCATCGGTCAGCGGCGATTTGGCTGTCGCTGTGATGCGGCTTTGTCCGGCGACGGGTGCGCCGGTCAACACGCTGAGCGACAAGATGAGCGTATTTTCCGGTCCCAGCGGATCGACGCCGGCGGGCGAGTGTTTCAGCAGATAATAGGTTCCCAGGGCGCTTCCACCTGCATAAGTGCGGTAGAACGCCTCTGACGGCGTCTCCACATCACATTCCATGCGATCCAGATGGATGTGTAAGATTTTACCGTTGTATCCGTGTGGCATCATTGCCTCCTGTTACAGCGATTTGCGGATCTGTGCTTGGCTGAATCAGCCTGACTGTATGATTAACCCTAAAAGCGAGAAACGTAAAACGAGCGTAACTGTACAGGTCTAGCATCCCTTCGATACGGTTTCCACTTCGCTACAACCACTCAGGATGCTAGACCTTTGTAGTCACAGACGAACGTCAATTATACAATTGTTCAATGCGGGGAACAATGTGTTCCCAACTGTAATATGCTGCTACAAATGCCCTGCCTCGCTCGCCCATCTCACTGGCTGCGACCGGGTGATTCAGCAAAGCTGTGCAGCGGGCGGCAAAGGTTGCTGGCGTGTCTGCGAGGGTCAACTCGACGCCATCAGCGACGGGGAAGCCATCAGCGCCAAGCCGGGTGGAAACAATAGGTCGGGCCATCGCCATTGCTTCGAGGATTTTGAGCCGTGTGCCGCCGCCCGCCAGCAGGGGGACGACGTAAACATCGGCATGGGCGATGTAGGGCTGGATGTCGGGTACAGCGCCGGTGATGGTGACATCCGGGCGGGTGTATAACTCATTCAGTCGCTTGTGCGGGTTTCGCCCCACAATCCAGAAGTGCGGGCTCAGGTTCGTGGCATGAAGTTGGGGCAGCACATGTTTGGCAAACCACAACACGCCATCGACATTGGGGCGGAAATCCATCTTGCCCGTGAATACCAGATTGGCGCCCACATTTGGGAACAGGTTGGCGTAAAGGCCCTTGGGGTTGTAGGCCTCAAGGTCGACGCCATTGGTCACGATCTCTGTTTTGATCCCGGGCGCAAGGTTGAGCAAGACCTTCTGGTCGGCGGCGCTCACTGTGGCCACGCCATCGACGGCGTTTAGCAAGCGTTGTTCGTAGCGCCTGAGTTTGTTGGTCTGGATGGCGGAATAGGCCGCTCCGGCCCAGCGCGAGGGACGCCACAAATCCGCCTGGAAGGAGCGTTGTTGCAGGAGCGTTTCCGCATTGTGAGCGTCGTAAACCACGCGGGGCAGTGGCGCGCCAGCAGCCTGTAATGCAAATAGATAAGGCGCCATCTCGACGCCCTCGACCTGGATGATTTCAGGAGGATGTTCGAGTACGTGGGCATGAAGTGCGGCGAAGGCATCCTCATCCCACAGACGCAACGCCATGTCGGGCTGTTTGCTCAGAAAGGTATCCCGCAATCGATCCGCGGCCGCACGTTGCGGTTGCGGCGCGGTGACAAGATAGCGGACAAGTTTTTTAACGGGCCCGCGGTCGGGCTTGTCACCGGGAGCCAATATGCTGAACAGATCGACGGTATGGCGTTCTGACAATCCTTTCAGCAGATTGAAATTGCGCAGCGTCGTACCCTGGTGCGGCGGATAGGGGAATTGGGGTGTGAGGAGTAGGAGGTCCATCCCGATTATCCGTCCTTGAATTGCACGCGGCTGCAAATATCGTCGATACAGTAGGTCGGTGCAGAGACAATCGGTTGCGGGAGCTTTGAACCATCCATGATATCGGCAATGGGCAGGGGAGAGCCATCCAGCAACACGGTTGTGCCGCCAGCGCGTTCGAGGATAGGCAGCGCCGCAGCAATGTCCCACAAAGACGCGTACGAATTGATGCTGGCGATGGAGCTGCCCATGGCGACATAGCACATGTGCGCCGCCAACGAACCCAAAGCGCGCACCTTGCCCGGAAAATCTATGGTCCAGTTGCTATGGATATCTCCGGCGCTCAACATGCCGGTGTTACTATCGAACGGCGCGGGCGCTGCCACCTGGATGGCTTCGCCATTGCATGTGGCCGGACCTGTTAGATCCACCGCGAACATGTCGTCTGTGGTGGGCAGATACACGACACCGGCGAGGGGAACGCCATCTTCCAACATGCCGATGGAGACGCACCACGAGGGGATGCCGGCAGCAAACACGGCTGTGCCATCGATGGGATCTAAAACCCATTGTCGTTTGGCCTCCCGTTGGCTGCTGGCCCCTTCCTCTCCCAAAACCCCGTCTTGCGGATAGCGCTTGTTGAGTTTTTTAACCAAAAAGGCTTCAACCGCGCGGTCCGCTTCTGTGACTATCGTATTATCTGCTTTGATCATCGATGTGGTGCGCCCGAAGTAGGACAGTGCGATTTGCCCCGCCTCTCTGGCAAGCGCCTGCACCCAATCGAGATCAAATGCCAATGATTGATTATTGCTCAAGGTATTCATCGCCAGAGCATAGCATGGAGCTGTCGATTGACAAAAACTACGGTCGATCATTTACAGCCATGCAGTCGGCTCTTATTCCGACGCTCTCAACGCCTGCAATTCCCGAACCAAATCCTTTTCCTGTTCGGTGAGCTGTTGGGGCAATTGCACATCGACTGTGGCATACAGGTCGCCACGCTGCTCGGGGTTGTGCAAATTGGGCATACCCTGACCCCGCAAGCGGAACGTCTTGCCGTTGGGCGTACCCGCTGGAATCGTCAGCACCAGAGGTCGAGCCAACGTGGGTATTTGGGCTTCACCCCCCAGCAGTAGGGTGTAAATGTCGATAGGCGCTTTCACCTTCAGGTCATCACCTTCGCGGGTAAAGGCGGTGTTGGGAAGCACCTGCACTCGTAAATAGAAATCACCGGCCGGGCCTCCACCCGACCCTGGCGCGCCCTTTCCGGCCACTCTCACTCGCGAGCCCGTTTTCACGCCGCGCGGTATGCTAATCTCGATGCGTTCGCCATCCTGCTGCAGGATACGGGTGGAGCCATGGAACGCTTCCTCCATTGATATCTCAACCGGTTGCTCGATGTCGCGTCCCTTGACGCTGCGAGGATAAGAGGTCGTGCGAGCGCCATAAGGATCAAAGCCGCCCGTTCTGCCTGCCCCGCCAAACAGCGACTCGAAGAAATCGGAGAATCCGCCCATGCCGCCGCCAAACATCTGCTCGAATTCCTCTGGCGAAACGCTGCGGGTGCGAGCGCCGCCGGGCTGACCGCCACCCCATTGCCGCACAAAATCATCCACGTTGCCGCCGCCACTGGAATAGTTCTTCCATTGCGAACCGAATTGATCGTATTTCTGCCGTTTGTCTGCATCCGACAAAACTTCGTGGGCTTCGTTGATCTCCTTGAAGCGCTCTTCGGCCGCGGCGTCTCCGGGATTGGCGTCGGGATGATATTGGCGCGCCAATTTCCGGTAAGCTGTTTTTATCTCTTTGTCTGTGGCGTTTTTAGAGACGCCGAGGGATTTGTAGTAGTCCTTGTATTCCATTGCGGTCCATTTTGGGTGTTGTCAGGCAGGGAGGGTGACTCAGGCGGCGACGATAACTTGCGCGGCGCGGAGCAGATCGCCATCGACAGTATAGCCCGTTCGCAGAACTTGCGCTACATGGCCCGGCGCGGTGTTCGTATCTTCGATCTGAACCAGGGCTTCGTGCAGAGCGGGATCAAAGGGCTGGCCCAGGGCGGGGATGGGTTCAACGCCGTAGCGTTTCATTGTTTCCAAGAACGCCCGCAATGTCAGGGTGACGCCCTGGTGCAGGTCGTCGGGGTCGTCGCCGCTGTGTTGCAGGGCGGTTTCGAGATTATCGGCCACCGGGAGCATGTCGCGCAGCAGCGCCTTGCGCGTCTGCTCAGCTTCGCTGAGGTATCGTTTCTCCAGACGTTTTTTCGTGTTATCAAGATCAGCCTGGAGTCGGGCATAGCGTTCCTTCCAGAGCAGCGCTTCGTCCTCTGCCGCAGGCGTCTCTGATTCAAGCATTGGCTCAGGTTCAGGGGCCGGCACTGCTGCTGTCTGGGCCTGAGTGCTCTGCGGTTCCGGCGCTGCGGGCGGGTTTTGAGATTGCGCTGTTTGTGCTGGTTCGGGTATTGGCTGCTGGTCGTTTATATCAGGTTGGCGGGGTGCAGGTTGGTTGACCGGGATTCGCACTACCCGCTGGGGCATAGGTCGCCGGCGTCGCCAGGGATCGTTGTTGTACATGGGAAAAGTGCCTCATAGATCGGCCAGAAGTGCGACGCAGGCAAACTGCGTTTGCTTGGAGGTGCGTCGCACTTAGAAAAAGGGCGGAGCCTTTACGACCCCGCCCTGGAATGGGTGTTGAATTATGTGTCTGCGAATTAGACCGGGCGGAAATCGCCTTCGACGACATCTTCTTCTTCGCCAGCAGCGTCACCGGTGGGGGCGCTGCCGGGATCAGAATCGCCATTGGGGCTGGGAGCTGCGCTCTGGGCTTGCTCGCTGTACATCTGCTGGCTGAGGGCATGGCTGGCCTGCTGCAGTTGCTCGGTGAGCGAGCGGATCTTCTGCGTGTCCTCGCCTTCCATCGCCTGCTTCAGATCGCTGATCAGGGTCTCGATGCGGCCACTGTCGGTGGCGGGGACTTTATCACCCAGCTCTTTCAGGGATTTTTCGATGGCGTAGACCGTGCCGTCAGCGGTGTTGCGGGCATCGATCAAGTTACGACGCTCTTCATCTTCCCGTTCGTGGGACTTGGCTTCCTGCACCATGTTGTCCACTTCTTTCTTATCGAGATTGGTGGATGCCGTGATCTTGATGCTCTGTTCTTTGCCGGAGGCCTTGTCTTTGGCCATCACGTGCAGGATGCCGTTGGCGTCGATGTCGAAAGTGACCTCGACCTGGGGGATGCCGCGTGGCGCCGGGGGGATGCCATCCAGCCGGAAGTTGCCCAACAGCTTGTTGTCACGGGCCAGGGGGCGTTCGCCCTGAAGCACCTGGATGTCAACCGCTGTCTGGTTGTCATCAGCCGTGCTGTAGACCTCGGTCTTGCGGGTGGGAACGGTGGTGTTGCGGGGGATCATGACGGTCATCACGCCGCCCAAAGTCTCGACACCCAGGCTCAGGGGTGAGACGTCGAGCAGGAGCACATCCTTGACTTCGCCACCGAGTACGCCAGCCTGAATGGCGGCGCCGACGGAAACAACCTCGTCGGGGTTGACGGTCTTGTTGGGCTCTTTGCCGGTCATGCCGCGAACCAGGTCCTGGATCATGGGCATACGGGTGGAACCACCGACCAGGATGACTTCGTCCAGATCGCCCATCTTGAAGCTGGCATCGCGCAACGCCTGCTCAAAAGGCGACTTGCAGCGCTGCACCAGGTCTTCGGTGATCTGCTCGAATTTGCTGCGGGTGAGTTTGAGCTGCAAATGCTTGGGACCGGATGAATCAGCCGTGATGTACGGCAGATTGATCTCGGTTTCCTTCATGCTGGAAAGCTCGATCTTGGCTTTCTCGGATGATTCGCGCAGACGTTGTAAAGCCTGGCGGTCATTGCTCAGGTCGATGCCCTGATCTTTCTTGAATTCGCTGATCAGCCACTCGACGATGCGTTCGTCCCAGTCATCGCCACCCAGGTGGGTGTCGCCTGCTGTGGATTTCACTTCGATGACGCCATCGCCGACTTCCAGCACAGAGACATCGAATGTGCCTCCGCCCAGGTCGAAGACGAGAATGGTTTCGTCCGCTTTCTTGTCCATGCCGTACGCCAGGGCCGCGGCAGTGGGCTCGTTGATGATGCGCATCACTTCCAGTCCGGCGATTTTGCCGGCGTCTTTGGTGGCCTGGCGCTGGCTGTCGTTGAAGTAAGCGGGCACCGTGATCACGGCCTGGGTGACTGGTTCGCCCAGGTAGGATTCGGCGTCCTTCTTGAGCTTGCCCAGAACCATGGCGCTGATCTCTTGCGGCGTATACGATTTGCCCTTGACAGGCGATTCCACACGGGCATCACCATGCGATCCGGCCACGATGGTGTACGGGACCATTTCCTGGGTGCGTTTGGTCTCGGGATCATCGAAACGTCGGCCCATGAGACGTTTGATTGAGAAAAAGGTGTTGTCGGGGTTGACAACGGCCTGACGTTTGGCGGTTGTGCCCACCAGTCGCTCGCCGTTTTTGTTAAATGCCACGACAGACGGCGTTGTGCGTCCGCCTTCTGCATTTGGGATGACAGTTGAGTCTCCGCCTTCCATAACGGCGACCACGCTGTTTGTTGTGCCTAAATCAATACCTACAATTTTAGCCATGCGGTTAGTTACTCCTCGGAATTAGTTTACTGTATGTTAGCTGCGCGACTTGCGCAGAGTGCGTTTATTGGGATTTGATGACGCATAAACTGTGTAGATGTGCGACATCTAATCTGATGATAGACCATGAATATATGCCAAGCATTAGCGCTCTATTTGCGAAGTATATGCATGGGTCGGGTTCGGCTTATCTGGCGGGATGAAGACATGCAGGCGGCTGTGGCGAATGCGGTGATCTGTTGTAGCCCCTATCAGGCCCATGTTATACTCTCAATAGTTGTGTTGCAGGATCATTTTCAGTGTCTGATCCGGAGGAATCATGGAAGCTCTCCTGTCTGTTGAATTAACCATTGTCGAACTGCTACTGCTCGTGTCTGTCGTGGCTATGTTTGCACGATGGATTCGGATTCCCTACACAGTGGTGCTGGTGTTGGTGGGTTTGCTTCTGTCATTTACAGATCCATTTCATCTGGAGCTTGACTCCCGAAATTATCCTGCTCATCATCCTGCCGCCGTTGGTGTTCGAGGCCGCCCTGCATATCGAGGTGAAGGTTCTCCGCAAGGTGATCGGTCCTGTTTTACTGTTGGCGGTTCCGGGCGTCCTCGTCGTCACTTTCATTGTCGGCGGCATACTTAACCTCGTCTCCGGTCAGATTCAATGGCAGACTGCCTTGATATTCGGCGCACTCATCGCTGCAACAGATCCTGTCGCAGTGGTTTCGCTCTTTAAAACGCTCGGCGCTCCCAGGCGGCTCGCCACCCTTGTCGAATCCGAGAGTATTTTCAATGACGGTACGACGATCGTCATCTTCAACATCATGATTGCCGTGTTGTTTGTTTCAGAAGCTACCGGTCATGGTGGCGCCGGAATTATCGATGGAGACGTGGTTGATTTCATAGGTAGAAGTATTTTCGAGTTTCTGCGCGTCGCTCTGGGCGGCGTCGCTGTTGGGGTCGCTATCGGTATCATCGGCGACCGTATTTTCTCGATGATTGACGATCATCTCATCGAGGTGACGGTGAGCACGGTCATTGCTTACGGCTCCTACGTTTTGGCCGAAAGTTTTCATCTAAGTGGCGTGCTGGCGGTTGTGATGGCGGGCATCATTGTCGGTATGCGCAGTTCGGGCACGATGTCTCCGACCACACGTATGGTGCTTATCAATTTTTGGGAGTATGTTGCTTTTCTTGCCAACAGCATTGTCTTTATCCTGATAGGCATGGAGGTGAAATTCAGCAGCCTCGTCTCTGGATTCTTCCTGATCCTTGTTGCAGTTGGCGCTGTCCTTCTTGCCCGCGCCGTGTCCGTTTATGGCCTCAGCTTCATCAACAATATCTTTAGCAAGGAAAAAGTCTCTTTCCGATACCAGCATGTCTTATTTTGGGGTGGATTACGCGGGGCAGTCAGCCTCGCGCTTGTGCTAAGCCTGAACCGCAACATACCTCAGCGCGATATCCTGATTAACATGACCTTTGGCGTGGTTCTTTTCACGCTACTTGTTCAGGCAACGACAATCGGTGGTTTGATGAATCGGCTGGGACTGGTCGGACGTCCACAGGAAGAACTGGACTACGAGCAAATCCAGGGGCGTTTATTGGCCGCACGATCGGCAAACAAGCGGTTGCGTGAACTGCATGACGCCGGTGTGCTAGACCCTCATGCCTGGGATATCGTCGGTATTGAATTACGAGAGCGTATCGATGTCCTGCAAACAGAACTGACTGAATTCGCCACGTCCAATCCCGCTGTTGTCGAAAAAATCATTCATTCCACACAGCGCGAGGTGTTGCGGACAGAACGTTCAGCCATTATGGATTTGCAACGAGAAGGCGTCATTTCAGAAGCGGTTGCGCATGATCTCTACGAAGAAATCGACGTAGCTTTGGATGACAGCATCAATTCCGAACCGACGCCAGCCGAGGTTGACTGAGTGGTCGACCGAAAATAACCTGCGGGAGGTGGCTGCCAAAATCAAGTTAAACACAATGGTTGTGGCCACTTCCCGGAGGTTGAAATCGTGAACGAACACATCCACCCAATTCATTTTTTCCGACCTTTTGAGTTATACTTTCAGCAGACCCTGATGGACGACGAGACGGAGACGCCCTTCGTCCGTTGTCCTTTTTTCTTGCAAATTTCCCATTCAATCTCCACCCGAAGGAAACTCCAATGTCAAACTCAACTTCCGACCATTCCCTGACTCCCTGGCAGCAAACGCCAGATCCGCGCGACTGTCCTGCGCCAGTCAGATCCAACTGTGTTCGATATCATTGAACTCGAACGACAGCGGCAGCAAGACCACATCGAATTGATCGCCTCTGAGAACTATGTTAGTAAGGCCGTGCTCGCCGCGACTGGCTCTGTCTTCACCAATAAATACGCCGAGGGTCTGCCCGGCGCCCGCTACTATGGCGGCTGTGAATTCGCCGATCAATTGGAGCAACTGGCTATCGACAGAGTCAAGCAGCTTTTTGGCGCCGAACATGCCAATGTGCAGCCCCACGCCGGTTCTCCGGCAAACGAAGCCGCTTACATGGCCGTGCTCAAACCCGGTGACCGGGTGCTGGGCATGAAACTGGACCACGGCGGCCATCTCTCCCACGGCGCTCGCTTCAATGTCAGTGGCAAGACCTACGACTTTCACGCCTACGGCGTGGATCGTGAAACAGAGATGCTGGATTACGACAACATCCGTCAATTGGCGCTCGAAGTGCAACCCAAGATGTTGCTGGCAGGCGCCAGCGCCTATCCCCGCAAAATCGAATTTGAGCCCTTGCGAGCCATTGCCGACGAAGTTGGTGCGATTTTGATGATGGATATGGCCCACATCGCCGGTTTGGTTGCCACCAAATTACATCCAGACCCCGTGCCCTATTGCGATCTGGTGACATCGACCACACACAAAACCCTGCGCGGGACGCGAGGCGGCATCATCCTCTGCAAAGCGGAACTGGCGCGCAAGGTCGATAAAGCCGTATTTCCTGGCCTCCAGGGCGGCCCGCTCCTGCATCAAATCGCAGGTAAAGCCGTCGCTTTCGGCGAAGCGCTGCAGCCAGACTTCATGCGTTACGGACAGGCCATCCTCGACAATATGCAGGCAATGGCCGATGAATTGTTGGCGAACGGTTTGCGCCTGGTGTCGGGCGGCACCGACAACCACTTGGTGTTGGTGGATGTGACGTCATTTGGCATCGGCGGCTCGCTGGCCGAAGATGCTCTGGTACGCGCCGGAATCACCGTGAACAAGAACCTGATCCCCTACGACCAGCGCACGCCTAACGATCCCAGTGGCATTCGCTTGGGCTCACCGGCGATGACCACGCGCGGCCTGGGTGTTGATGAGTTCAGGCAGATGACGCGCTGGATGGTCGAGATTTTGCGGTCGCCGCAGGACGAGGAACTGGGCAGGCGCATCGCTGCTGAAGTTAAAGCGATGCTTGTCGATTTCCCGGTCCCGGCCTAGATCAGACACCGACCCTTCTACAACAAAGCGCTCCACCAAAAATTAGCGGTGGAGCGCTTTTGATAATCAGAAATCCAGTTCAACAGGATTTCATGTGGTGGACACTCATTCAGCGTGATTCGTGAAACGTAAAACGTGAAACGTGAAAATTACCCAGCGAGGCGACATCTCGTTTCACGTCTTCACGTTTCACAATACAAAATCACACGAAACCCCAAAGAACCAGAAATCCGTGGGAGTTAACGTCCCACTATTTTCAGTATTGCAGCCAGGGCCGCGCGGGCACAACCTGATACCGCAAATTCCGAACCAGCTTATTCAACTGCTCGTGCCAGCTCTCCCACTCGTCGCTGGTCAATACCTTGTTTACTGTGGTTAAATCAGATGCGTACAACACGATTAGGCGCGAAGGATAGTCGCCCCACAGCGTATGCAATATTTCACCAGGCTCCAGCCCTTGTTCCTGCATACCGGGCAGCCAGCGTTGGATCACGAAACGGCGATATTCCATCTCCCGATGCGCAAGAACATTGTACGTTACCAACAGTTTGTAGCCGTCCATGATGAGTTTGCCAGTGAATGTGCTAGGATATTAGCTGCATTCTACGCCCCCTTGCACTTCTACGTCAAGGTAATGGATTCCAGCCAATGACAACCCCACCTCCCAACTCCCTCAGCTATCTCGGTCACGCCACCGTTATGCTCCACATCGACGGGTTAAACGTGCTGACCGACCCGGTGCTTGGCGATCGTGTGCTCTATTTACGGCGGATGGGCGTTTCCGGGCGAAAATGGCTCTCGACTCAACCCAAGCCGGACGTCATCCTCCTGTCGCATCTGCATCTCGACCATCTGCATCTGCCCACCCTCCGGCAGCTTCCCAAAGACATCCCGATTATTTTGCCTCGGGGCGCTACCAAGTGGCTTCGTCGGTTGGTGCCTCAACCACTGGTGGAAATGTCCATCGATGAGGAAATGACCTTCGGCAATGTTACAATTCAGGTGACTCGCGCCGTGCATGGCAACGATCCGGTCAAGACGATACTCGATCTCGCACAAGGGTATTTTCTGAAGGGAAGTCAGACCATTTATTTCCCAGGCGACACCGACATCTTTCCGGAGATGCAGGCGATGTGCGATCATGGCCTGGATGTGGCGTTGCTGCCCATCTGGGGATGGGGGCCGACCTTGGGCAAAGGTCACATGGATCCGCAGCGCGCCGCCGAGGCGCTCAAATGCCTCTGTCCGCGCATCGCTGTACCCATTCACTGGGCCAGTTTCCGCCCGATGGGGCCGATCTGGGAGTTGTTCAATTTCCTGAGCGCTCCCGGTCCTGATTTCGTGCAGTATGCCGAACAGGAGGCTCCCAATACGTGTGTGCGCCTCCTGCAACCGGGCGAAACGCTCAATCTGAATGGCGGAAGCGACATGCCGTGCAATAAACCGCCCAGGCTGGCCTAGACTCAAGCACTTATGCCAGGCGTGATGCTTGAACCGAACCTAAGATCTTTCTTCAGTCCTCGCGGCGTGGCTGTCATTGGGGCCTCCGCCACGCCAGGGAAACTGGGCTATGGCGTCCTCGACAATTTACTCAAGCATGGTTACCGCGGCGGTGTCTATCCCGTTAATCCCCGTACGGAGTACATTTTGGGATGCCGCTGCTATCCCGACATCGCCAGTGTTCCCGATCCGGTTGATCTGGCTGTCATCATCATCCCCGCGCCTGCCGTCCCAGATGTTCTGAGGGCTTGCGCCCGGCGGGGCATCCACGCCGCCACGATTCTGTCGGGAGGTTTCGCGGAGTCGGGTCAGGCGGGCGCAGAATTGCAGTCGGAGATTATTGCCATCGCCCGGGAGAGTTGGATGCGCTTCATCGGTCCTAACTGTGTGGGTGTTTTGGATGCGCACAGTGGTCTGAATGCGACATTTATCGAGCAAATGCCAGAGCCGGGCTCCATCGCCCTGTTCTCGCAATCGGGGGCGGTGGGTGGAGCGCTCATCGATTGGGCCAGGGGCCAGCACATCGGCCTTTCCCACTTCTCCAGCCTGGGCAATGCCGCCGATGTGAACGAAACCGACATGCTGTTGGCCCTTGCCGATGATCCTCACACCGCTGTAATCACCGCCTACATCGAGGGCATTCGCGATGGCGTCGCCTTTATGGATGCAGCGAAGCGCATCACCCGCAACAAACCGGTCATCGCCCTCAAGGTAGGCGGGACCAAAGCGGGCGCTCGCGCTGTCGCTTCCCACACCGCCAGCCTGGCCGGTGCAGATGCCGTCTACAAAACCGCCTTTACGCAAAGCGGCGTCATCCAGGCGCAAAGCACCGAGGACTTGTTCGGCATTGCTTTGGGATTGGCCTTCCAGCCTCCCCCTCAGGGCGACCGGATTGCCATCATCACCAATGCGGGCGGACCTGCTGCAATCGCTGCCGACGCCCTGGAACGAAATGGCCTGATCCTGCCAGAACCGGACGAAATCACCCACGCCGCCCTGCGCACCGCCTTTGGCCCCGCTCCGCAACTTTTCAACCCCATCGACCTGCTGGGCGCCGCCTCCACGCAGGAATTCGAGACCGCCGCCCGCATTCTGCTGGCGAGCGACCGCTGCGACGCCATCCTCGCTGTTTTGGTCCCCAACACCGCCAATGATCCCGCCGGCATCGCCGATGGCTTGGCCCGCGCCGGCGCCGGGAGCAATAAACCGATCTACGCTTGCTACATGGGCGATGTCAGCGTCCGGGCAGGACGCGAGCGACTGCACCAACACCGCATCCCCTCCTACGCATTCCCCGAAAACGCCGCCCGCGCCCTGAGCGCTGCCCGCAAGTGGCAACGCTGGCTCGACACGCCCCCGCGCCAACCTGAACTGCCAAAATCGCTGCCCCAGACCGTCCGGCAGGGGCTCGACCGGTATCTCGCTTCCGACCGCACTGCTCTGGGCGAGGCCGAACTCTATCCCCTGCTCGATGCGCTCAACTTTCCCATTCCGCCCTTCACACTTGCACGCTCGCAGGTGGAAGCCGTCAGCTTCGCTGACCAGGTCGGCTATCCCGTCGTCCTGAAGATCGCCTCACCCGACATCCTGCACAAGTCCGATGTGAACGGGGTTCGCCTTCACCTGAACACGCCCGCCGATGTCTTCGCAGCGACCGACGACTTGCTGAATCAAATGCAAGTCACCCTTCCCGAAGCGAAACTATCTGGCGTTGCAACCGCTCACCCCCCTCCAACCTCCCCCCGAAATCAAGGGGAGGCATTCAATCTCCCCTCCGTTGACGGGGGGATTGAGGGGGGTGGGAATGGATGGGAACCTGGCGTTCTGGTGCAGAAGATGGCCGAACCCGGCACTGAAGTGATCGTCGGCATGAGACGCGACCCCAGCTTCGGTCCGATGCTGATGTTCGGCGGTGGCGGCATTTACGTGGAGGCGCTCAAAGATGTCGCGTTCCGCATTGCGCCCTGCACCCGCGCCGATGCCCGCGACATAATCGATGAAACAGTAGCCGGGCGGCTGCTCACGCATCCTCGCGGCGGTGAACCGGGCGATGTCGAATCCCTGCTGGACTTGATGCTCAAAGTAGCTGTTCTGGCCCTCACAGCGCCGGAATTGAATGAGTTTGAACTCAACCCAGTCCTTGTACACCCGGTGGGACACGGTGTGACAGCAGTGGATGCGCGGGCGATTCTACAATCACGTGAGGACGAGGGCTAACCCCGCTCAACATCGGGCGAGGGCAGTCTCGCCTCTCCCGACCTCCGACCTCCCATGCCCTTCACCCTGATCCAGTTCCAACGCACGACTTCCACCCAGACTTGGGCGCGGGAATGGGCGCGGCTGGGTGCGAAGGAGGGCTTAGCGATTCAGGCCTTGGAACAGACCTCTGGGCGGGGGCGGTTGCAGCGCAGTTGGCACTCGCCATTTGGCGAAGGTCTTTACATCTCGGTTTTGCTGCGCCCGGCCATCCCGCTCACTCAGGCCAACCGTCTGACCATGTTGGTTTCGCTGGCCGCCATCGAGGCTTGCCAGAGCGTTGCCGGGGTGACGCCCGCACCCAAATGGCCGAACGATTTGCTGTTGCAGGGCCGCAAGCTGGCCGGGGTGCTGACTGAACTGGAGAACCAGGGAGAGCGTCTGAGCTATGCCGTCATCGGCCTGGGGTTAAATGTCAAGACTGATTTTGTGGGGACGCCGTTGGCGGAAACGGCGATTAGCTTACAGCAGGTCGCCGGGCATTCTGTTACACTTTCGCAGTTGCGAGACGCTTACCTGCACGCTTTGGAACGGCGTTACGAATGCTTCCTGTCTGGCGAGTCGCCGCTGGCAGCCTGGAAGGCGCAATTGGAGCCTCTGGGTCGCCACGTGCGAGTTGTCCGATCCGGCCATGTCGTTGTCGAAGGCCTGGCGATTGATGTGGACCCCGATGGCGCTTTGCTGGTGCAGGATGCCGCTGGAGTCACCCACACGATTTGGGCCGGCGATGTTCAGTTGATCTAGAAATCGACCGGAAAAGCCTCGCTTCAATCTGCCAATAAAAAGGACGCGGACAAACGTGAAGACGTGAAACGTAAAACGTGAAGAAAAACCCAGCAAGACGATATCACGTTTCACGTCTGCACGTTTCACGACGTGGAATCATACGACTGTTTGTCAGGAACTTCAGTACTCAAGGAACTCAATGCCCCCATCATTAGACTTCAACTGGCAGGATGGTGACGAGGGCTCTGGAGAATCAATTGCTGCTGTCCAGAGCCCTGCCACTTTCGGTATTCACCCGCCTGCCTCGCCAATTTCCTATTCCAGACAGAAACCCGGCCCCGTGCCCTGGGGCTATCTGCTGCTTCTGGGTGTTGGCGTGGCGTTGGGCATGGTCCTGGGATTCGTAATTCTCACCGCCATCGGGCAATATAGAGCCCGCGCTGATTTCACAGCGGTTGTGGAGCTGGAGCACCAGGCATTGGTGCAAGGTGATCGGGATCTCTACAACAACCTGTTTGCCCCTGAGGAACAGGCGCGGCAAGAAGTGTTGGCTGCCTCGTTTCCGATTGCAGCGCAGATCTACGACATCGAACAAGGTGCTCCCAAAGTGCGCAATGTGTATCTGTTGGGAGAAAGTGCTGAAGTTGATATTGAATTCAAGTATGATGGCCAACTGTATCAGCGCCTGCAAAACCTGCGCCAGGTAGATGGCCAGTGGCGCATCTCGCGAACATTATTTCCAGTCTGGGGCGATGTTATCTCCACTGAGGGAGAACACAGCACAGTGATCCTATCGAGCGCGTGATGATTTCCTGGCTGACATATTCCCTCAAATTGAGGAAACGACGCAGGCCGTCTGTGAGTCATACAACTACCCGGAACCCTGTCGGCTCGATATCACGATCCAGCCCGATGGCGATTGGCCGCCCGGCCTTCCTGCCGACGGTGTTGGCCC
Organism: uncultured Chloroflexia bacterium; assembly: GCA_963700615.1. GTDB lineage: Bacteria > Chloroflexota > Anaerolineae > J102 > J102 > DUEF01. Next base: position 480,544 of record CAVOYG010000016.1, read on the forward strand.
CCTGTCAGTCATTTCACCGAGGCTCGTAGGTATGAATGATGGCAATCCCCACCCACTGTGGTGGTTGGCGCTGCGCGAGTCAATCGATGAGATGCTTGCCCGGCGCTCCAACTAGGTGACAGAAGGTGTAAAAGCGTTCACTGAAACGACTCATCAACCTGCGGTTGGGTGTGACCCCGGACGATGACACCTTGCCCAAGCGCCTGCTCACCGAAGCCCGGCCCAGCGGCATGGCCGAGGGCGTCCTCCCTGACCTCGACCTGATGCTGCCCATCTACTACAATCTGCGCGGCTGGGATGGTGTTCCTAAAACGAATAGATTGCAGGTATTGTTGTAGACGTTAACGTAGGTGTGGGTGAATGAAATATTGGGGAGACGTGATAGACCCATACCCGGCTATGTACCAAGGTTAGTGGATTGCTAATCTTGTCGAGGTTGGAATCCGAGAGGCTTTGAAACATAGCAGGAGTAAGTTTCAACTCCGAGACGCCGTAGTGTGTTCCCTGCCAGACCACGGACGCTAAATGCAGATCGTCCCCAGTTGGTCCGTCAGGTCCGGGCCAGGTTGTTTGCGCCATCAATATCTCACCAGGTCTATCAGTTTTGACGATTTCGAGGAACTTTATTCTACCAGTTGAGTAGAGATCGGTTCCCCAGACAATCTCGCTGATTTCCAGTACGGTCGGATCATAGGTGATATTGGTCTGCCAGGAGCCCAAACCTGGCTCCGGGATGCCGTCTGCGTAAATCGCTGTGGTGGCATGATAATTAAGGCGGATATCGCTGGGGTGAGTGACAAGACGGATAGTGACAGAACAAGGTGCTGGGGATGGTGTTGTCGTAGGCGTCGCCGGGTTCGAGACCGCGTGCCTTCGAATTACCAGGGGAAGAAATGTTGAGGGCGCCTCCTGAGCAATGATCTCTGAAGTAATCATGATTAGCGCCAAGATGATTACACAGACTGAAAAGGGTTTCATCGCATCTCCAGTTCGTTTGCGTTGATTGATCTTACCGCCTTGAGGTCAACATTTATAGGGTCACTGAGTGGTCGTATGAAAATTATCTCCCGAATGTGTCATTGCGAGGAACGACCATAGGTCGTGCCGTCGCAATCTCCAACTTCCATCTTGGGGATTGCATCGGGGCTGCGCCCGCTCGCAAAGACAAACAAGGTGAACTTATTCTTTGACGGTTACTTGGAGTTACGGCTTAACCCGAATGCCTTTTCTGACTCAAAAAACGCTTGAAACCAGTCTTCTGCATCTTGTACAAAAAGGCGCGGCGGATCCTGAGCGGTAGAGGATAAGAAAGTAATCATGTTGTAGTCGTATGAAATGCCAAAGCTGTCTGGACCGGTGTATACCAACATGGCCCAAAAATACCGACTGTCATAGTCTACGCCTTCAGGCAGCGCGTCCAGCAGATAGTTATCTGAATCTCCCAAGTTATCGCTAGTCCACGTATCCGCGGTTCCCGATTTGAATAGATACCAAGCATAAGTATCAGTGGGGATTTCACGTCGATCCCAGGTAAAAGTCACAGGCAGAGTTACTTTCGCAAAGGCATCCGGAGAGCGTAAATGGATGTTCTTGATATCGAAATCACCGCCGTGCACAGAGGTATCGGCAGCATAGCTTGTGATGTCTGGGCCATACCAATTACGCAGGTAGAGGTTGTTTACGCCGTTTGGACCAAAACGAACATAGTAGATTTGATCCTCTTCGAGATCAGAAATACCCTCAAAAGCGTAGCTTCCATCGCTGCCAGTGATGGTTGTCGTTAGAATGGCGTCGAAATCGCAACGTTGCAGGCGTGGGGTTGGGGATCGTTTGCCGGGAAAATGGCGCGCCGAACATGGAACGGTTGCGGGCGTTGGGGTTGGGGTGATAGTGGGTATTTGGTAACCCCGTGTGCCTGGATTTGCACATGGGCGCGGCTTCAGCATCACACAGTCGGCGGATCAAGCCCCAGTTCCGCCAATTCCTTTTTGTAAGCTTTCCAGCCAGGACACCAGGTGGTGTGCCAGCGCCAGAATTTGGCGGTTAGGGATTTTGGTTTCTCTTCCGCTTTTTTGCGTAAGCCACATGTGGCGCAGCCTGCTTTTATTTCCACTTGTGATGCCATCTTTTCCTCCACGATGAATAGATAAATCCACTTCTATTTCGGTAAAATTCGATCCAGCCCCGACAGTATCCACGGTGACAGGGCTGTATAAGCCAGTATCAGCAAGGTGGCAAGCCAGGGCAGATACCACCCGAATGCTTCAAATGGTCCGCCTCCTAACGCATACACCCAGATGACAAACGCCCCGGCAGCGACAATGACCTGATTCCATTCCGTCTTGACGGACTTGCTGAGATCCGTGGGGTCTTTCTGTTGGGTTTTAACTAGAATCGTGACCACAAGGCCGAGCAGAGCCCATATGACAATAACCGCCAGTTGATCCAAGGGAATCACGCCAAGCCCGGCAATGTACAGGGCGGCAGCCTCCGCCGGGATAAGCTCCCTGATTTGATCCAACGTACCCATGTTTTGGGCAGCACCCGCGTTACGCGGTCCCCTTCGCTGTGGGCGGGGTTGGAAGCGGCTTACTGGATCGTTGAATTCTGATAGCCATGACAAAACTCCTGTTGAAGGTGATTAATACGAATTTTGATAGGTTTTTTTACCAGAACGGGTACAGATCGCAAATGATCTGGGCTACGCCCGAAACAAATGTCAGCTTAACCACATTCTATCAGATTGTGCATTCTGCGTCAATGGCTTTTTTGCACTCTCGCCCATTGTCTTGCTTGTCGGAGCACCCTAATCTCTCGTATACTTGGTGGGATCAGATAGAATTTAGATAAATTGACCCAGTGTGTCTCCTGTAATCATTTGTTGATGTGCGTGTTGCGTGTTCTGTCCACATCTCCTCAACCCAACGCACCACGCACCACGAAACACGCACGCAAACGCATCCTCACACCTCTCTGAATGTTTCCACCGACACCCTAACCATGTCCGATCCCAGACCTCAAAACATCACCGTCGACCGCCCCAACAAACTTCTGATCATCGACTGGCTCGATGGCGGGCACTGCGAATACCCACTTACAGGCATCCGTTTTATCTGCCCCTGTGCAGCCTGCAAGGGCGGTCACGAGTTCATGGGCCTGCCGATTGATCCCGCAGACATCTTCAAAACGCCCGCGCCCGGCGTCTCCGCCGAAGTGGTCGACGCCAGTTTCGTGGGAGATTATGGCATCCAGTTCGCCTGGGCCGATGGCCACACCGGCGGCCTCTACTCGTGGGCTTTGCTGCGCCCTTTGTGCCCGCAGAGCGCCAAGTGATAATCGAGAGTGAAATGACCGAAGGTCATCATAATCTGATCCACTATTCCAGTTTTGATGACATTTCCCTTTTCGTGTCATTCCGCTTAGCGAAGCGAATGCCTGCCCTGAGCGACGACCGAAGTTCGCTTGCCGAAGGGAGGATTCTCCAAGTCAGGTAGCTAAATTCAGCGCCTTGGTACAGATTCTTCACTCCCTTCGGTCGCTCAGAATGACACAACTAACTTACCCCTGACTTCCCACCACCCCTTTTCAGGACACAGAATCATGGCAAACCCCAAAGTCAGATTGCCATTCGACGGCAACCAGCGCCTCACCCAGGGCTTCGGCGAACGCCCGGAAGTCTACCGTGCCCGCTTCGGGCTGCCCGGCCATAACGGCATCGATTGGGGCATGCCCATCGGTGTGCCCATCCTCGCTGTCGATAGCGGCAAGGTGATTGTGCGGCACACCAGCGACACCGGCTTTGGCCGCTACATCAAACTGCAGCACGATTGGGGGCAATCCCTGTACGCCCATCTCAGCGAGTTCAAGGTCGAGGTCGGTGACGAGTTGGAGCAAGGCCAGGAGGTCGGACTCAGTGGCAATTCGGGTTTCAGCACCGGACCTCATCTGCACTTGGGTCTGCGCGTCAATCCATACAGCCTGGGCGATGGGTGGTATGGCTACACAAATCCACAACGATTCATCGAGTGGATTCTTAAGCAACAAGTTATTGCAGAAGACAAAGAGGACGGCAAGGAAGATCAACCTGTCACCGCAGCCTCTTACTCGCAGGATGTCTCGATAGACCAACTTGAGGAAGCGTTGACCAGCACACAAAAAGCTTTTGCCTTCGAGCTACAGGAATACAGGCAGCAGGCTGATCTGTGGCAGGAATCGGTCACAAAAGTACTGATGCAGCACATGCCCGGCGAACTGCCGCCCAGCGCCGATATCCTTGCCAGCCTGGAGACGCTGATGGATGCATGGTCCCAGGAACTTGACCAGCAGCGAGCCGCCGCCATCGCCGCCCACTTCGAACCAAACACGCCGTCCGCCTAGCCATGCCTCTCACTCCCATTAGCAGTCCTTACCGGCGCATTGTCGTTAAACTTGGCACCAGCGTCCTCACCGCCGAAACATCCCTCCTTAGCCGCCCGAGGTTGATCGAACTGGTGCGTCAGAGCGCCCGTTTACGCGCCAGCGGCATCGAACTGCTTATCGTCAGTTCCGGGGCCATGGCCGCAGGGAAAGAGCAGATGGGATTTCCCCAATTGCCGCCCAATGTCCCTGCCAAACAGATGTTGAGTTCCGTGGGGCAACTGCATCTCATGGGGCTGTACAAGCAATATTTCGATATCTACAGCATCCCCGTCGGCCAGGTGCTCTTAACGCGAGCAGATCTGCAGGAACGCCGCCGCTATCTCAACGCCCGGCTCACGCTGGCATCGCTCCTCGAACACAACATCCTGCCGGTCATCAACGAAAACGACACGGTCACTGCCGAAGAAATCCGGGTGGGCGATAACGACAACCTGTCGGCGATGGTGGCTACGCTGGCTGAAGCCGACCTTCTCATTCTGTTAACCGACCAGACGGGTCTGTTCACCGCCGATCCGCGCCGGGACCCGAGCGCTCAACTGATCGCCCAGGTCGAGCGTATCGACGATCAGTTGTTGGCCAGCGCCGGAGACAGCAGCACCGGCCTGGGCACGGGCGGCATGACCACCAAGCTCCAGGCAGCCGAAACGGCCACTCGTGGCGGAGCCACGGTTATCATCGCCTCGGGCAGCGTCCCCGATGTGCTGCCCCGCCTCGCCAGCGGTGAGCAACTCGGCACTCGTTTCAGCCCCAGCATCAGCAAACCAGAAAGCCGAAAACGCTGGCTGCTGGCAGGCTACACCACTTCAGGCCGGATTATCGTTGACAAAGGCGCGCACCAGGCCCTTATCCAACAAGGCAGCAGTCTTCTGCCCATCGGCATCGTCGCTGTCGAAGGGGACTTCAGCCGGGGCGACACCATCGGCGTTTACACCACCAGAGGCCGGGAGATCGCCAGAGGTCTTGCCGGTTATCACGCCGAAGATGTGCGACGCATCCAGGGCCAACATTCGCGCCAAATCCAGAGCATCCTGAACTACGAGTACGGGGATGCTGTCATTCATCGCAACGATCTGATTCTGCTCTAAACCAAGGAAATAAAATGTCCGCAAACCCACTCATCCCGATGGGCGAAAAGGCAAAAGCCGCCGCCCGCATCCTCGCCACCACACCCACTTCCATCAAAAACGATCTCCTGCTTCACCTGGCCGATGGATTGATCACACACCGCCAGACAATCATCGCCGCGAACGCCCGCGATATCGCCGATGGTAAAGCAGCCGGATTAAGCGGAAACCTTCTGGACCGCATGTTGATCGACGAAGCTCGCCTGCAAGGCATCGCCAGCGACACGCGCAGCGTCGCCGCTCTCCCCGACCCTGTCGGCAGCGAATACGATTCACGACTCATGCCCAATGGTTTGCGCATCAGCCGCCGCCGCACGCCGCTGGGCGTACTGGGCCTCATCTACGAAGCCAGACCCAATGTCACGGTCGATATCGCCGCCCTGGCCCTGAAAACCGGCAACGCCGCCATCATGCGCGGCGGCAAGGACATCCGTCGCAGCAATCTCGCCATCCTCGAAGTCATCCACCAGGCGCTGGATTCTGTGAGGCTGCCGCGCACCGCCATCCAGTACATCGAAGACCCCGACCGGGCGCTGGTTGGGCATCTCCTGAAGCTACACGACTACGTGGACATGATCATCCCGCGCGGCGGGGAGAGTCTCCACAAGCTCTGCCGGGAGAACAGCACCATCCCCGTGATCACCGGCGGCATCGGCATCTGCCATGTATATGTGGATGAAAGCGCCGACCTCGAACAAGCGCTGCCGATTATCCATAACGCCAAAACGCAGCGGCCCAGCGTCTGCAATTCGCTGGATACCGTACTCGTCCACGAAGCTGTGGCTGCCGAACTCCTGCCCCTTGTCGTCGAGCATCTCGCTGCTTCGGGCGTCAGCTTCAGGGCTGAGGATAGCAGCGCTGGCGCTGGTATCCGACCATCCCGCCGTCCTCCCGGCCGGGCCGGACGACTTCGACACCGAATGGCTCAACCTCACTCTGGGCCTGCGCGTCGTGCCCGACCTGGATGCCGCCATCGACCATATCCGCCACACAGCACCAACCACTCCGACGCCATCCTCACCGAGAACTGGAGCAACGCCCAGCGCTTCCTCGACGAAGTCGACAGCTCCGCTGTCTTTGTCAACGCTTCCACCCGGTTTAACGATGGCGGGCAGTTCGGCCTGGGCGCTGAGGTGGCTGTGAGCACGCAAAAACTCCATGCCCGCGGGCCGATGGGCTTGCAAGAGTTGACCACCTACAAATGGATCGTCCTTGGCGAAGGCCACGTTCGACCGTGACTGGCCAGTATGCAGTACGGAATATGAACACCACCCTGCAATCACTAGGCGCTCGATTCCGCACCTTGCTGGCCCCAACATCGGGCGTGAACCCGAACGATCTCGCTGATCCCGATCCGACTGTGCGCTGGCGGGCTGTACACGCCCTGGTCAGGCAGCAACCGCAGAACGATCTGCTTCCGCAGGTGTTTCAACTCCTGAAAGACCCAGATCCCACCATCCGTTACGAAACCGTTCTCCTCCTTTCCGCCTGGGGACCCGAGCCTGACACCCTGCAACCCGCTGTCGAACTCCTTGCTTCCAACCCTCCGGCAGAAACGACTATCACCCTGCTTGACCTGTTCAGCCACGTGCCGCTCCCTGCGGCACATACCCTGGTCCAGGACAGACTCACACACGACGATCCCCAGGTGCGGGCGGCGGCAGCGAACGCTTTGGGAATCTACGATGAGCATGAGGATGTAGAACGGCTGGCTCCCCTGACAGATGATCCCATTCCTGAAGTCCGGCGCGCCGCCTGCCTTGCGCTGGCTGAGATAAACGATCCAACTGTGCCGGGCGTGCTGCGACAACACCTGCGGGACCCGGATCCCCTCACCAGGCAAATCGTGCAACAGGCCCTCGACCAGCATCAAAATAAGACCAGCACTGCTCAGGATTAGCTGGAAATTCTGACAAGGTATCCTCAGCCACTTGTGTCGCCTGCAACAGGTTGATACAATGTGACTATCTTCATCCGCACAAAGCCTGAACACTCCTTCAATTTGTTTTGATCCGACCGTTTCGCTTGAGCGATAGCCTGACACTACAAAGGCTCACACGTCGCAGCGCCCCCCTCCAGCTCGAACGACACCTGACGCAGCCATACTCGCCCCTGTGGGCTGCACTCGGCGCTCCTTTGCCCTGGCACGGCAGCGGCGCGGCCACCTACCTCTACTTCCCGACCAAGACAAGCCCTCAGATCAAAGGTTTCGTGCAAGCCATCAAACGCCTTGCACGCGCCGAAGCTGACATCACGCACATTGCGCCTCCGCTCAGCAACAAAAATCAGATAGACGCTGTCTGGAACAGCCTGCTGGAATACGTGGTGAGCGAGGCGGGCGAACACGGCATTCAGCGCCTCTACATCTGCATCGCCACCGATGATCCAGCCTGCGCGCTGGTGTCGGACAGCAGCTTCACGCCATACATTCGCGAAACGCTCTATCGCCTGCCCAATCTTTCTGCAATTGACCCTGTTCAACAATCCAACCCGCAGATCAGGCCACAACGAGAAGGCGACAGTCTCGCCCTGCAACGACTGGTGAGCCGCTATTCGCCGCAAGTTGTGCAAAAAGCAGAAGGTATGTTCTCCGGCAATGGCGATTCACCGTCGCTACTGACATTGCGAACGTTCTGGCAACCAGAAAACATCGAAGGCATTGTCTACGTCGATCACTATGACATCATCGCGGCTGCACAATTGCAGCAGGGTAAATCCGGGCACTTGCTGCGTCTGTACGGCGATCCCAACAACACAGAGGCGATGGATGAATTGCTCGCCCAGAGTTTGAAGGCATTTTCCCAATACAAAAACCGTCCAATTTACTGCGCGCTCCGCTCATATCAGAGCCAGTTTGCACCCCTTTTACTGAAATACAACTTTTCACCAGGACAAGAGATCACGCGCTTTGTTAAGCATACCACCAGCTTTGTCAGACGCCCGGTCTTGCAACCAGCCCACGAAGCTCGTGAAGGCGCTCTGCCTGGACTGATCCCAACTGACTTCAGTCTGGAGAATCCCAAACAGCATCCCCCATCTTGCACACAATGACAAACCAACATCACATCACCGACGATCTGGACGATCTTCTGGCGGTGCTCCCGCCTGAAATCACGGAGCGATTGAAAGAAATAGACAGAGGCGGCGATCTAATTGAGATCATCCTCGATCTGGGCCGCCGACCTGAAGCGCGCTACACCGATCTGGACCTCGAACTCCTCAACCGGGAGATCAGTGCGGAGGATATCCGTTTCGTCGACGAACGCATCGGTGAATTCACAGAAGACAACCGCGCGGGCATCGCCCGCACCTTACATCGTATCTCCGCCATCCGCAACCGCCAGGGCAAGATCGTCGGCCTGACGTGTCGCGTGGGTCGCGCCGTCTATGGCACCATCGATATCCTGCAAGATATCGTCACCAGCGGGGCCAGCATCCTCCTGCTGGGACGGCCCGGCGTGGGCAAAACCACATTGCTCCGCGAAGCGGCCCGCGTACTCGCCGACCAAAAGAAACGCGTGGTGATAGTCGATACTTCCAACGAGATTGGCGGTGATGGCGATATCCCGCATCCCGCCATTGGCCGGGCCCGCCGCATGCAGGTGCGCATCCCCTCCTTGCAGCACGAGGTGATGATCGAAGCAGTGGAAAACCACATGCCCGAAGTCATCATCATCGACGAGATCGGACGGGCCCTGGAAGCGGAAGCGGCGCGCACCATCGCCGAACGCGGGGTGCAGCTCATCGGCACGGCGCATGGCCGCACGCTTGGCAATCTGCTCCTCAACCCCACACTCTCCGATCTGGTGGGCGGGGTGGAATCTGTGACGCTGTCGGACGAGGAGGCGCGCCGCCGGGGCACGCAGAAAGTCGGTGCTCGAACGCCGCGCACCGCCAACGTTTGATGTGCTGATCGAAATCGTCGACCGCCAACATCTTGTCGTGCACCACGATGTCGCCCGCGCTGTGGATGCGCTGTTACGAGACCGCGCTCAACGGCCGGAATCCAGGTATCGGGATGAGCAGGGCAAGATCGTCGTTGAACAAAGTGAAGCGCTCGATCAAGAAGAGAATCTGCGTAATTCACGCGGTCGCAACGGCGATCGTAACGGCAAAAAAGCCGCCAAAAGTCAGACAATCCCGTTTGGCGAGCCGCCCATGTCACGTTTGATGCGCGTCTATTGCTATGGCGTCGGTCAGAATCGGTTGCGCTCGGCGGCTCAAAACCTCGGCGTCCCCGTTGAGATCACCGACGATCTGCACAAGGCCAAAATCGTCATCACCCTGAAGAATTATTACCGCAAACGCCCGCAGCCCATCGTCGAGGCTGAAGATCGGGGCATCCCGGTTTATGTGCTGCGCTCCAACACCGTCAGGCAGATGGAGGTTTTGTTAGCAGACATTTTTGCGCTGCAAGTGTCAAGCGTCGATGCCCTGGGACTGGCTATCGAAGAAACGCGCCAGGGCATGGAGAAAGTGCTTGCGGGCGCGCCGGTGATCGAATTGTCGCCGCAGCCGCCTCAGGTGCGCCGCCAGCAACATCGCCTGGCTCGTGAAGCTGAGTTGATCTCCCATTCTTACGGCCGCGAGCCCAACCGCCGCGTGCGGCTGTATCGGGAGTAGTGAAAACTAAAGATTGAGGATCAAAGATTAATGGTTCAACAGGGTTTCGTGTGGTAGACAATCATTCAGCGTGACTCGTGAAACGTAAAACGTGAAATAATCACCCAGCAAGACGACACCACGTTTCACGTCTTCACGACGCAGAACCACACGAAATACCAGAGAGCCGGATTAATGATCACAGCGACGTCTCGGATGACCTCCTTAATCTTTAGTCTTTGATCCTCGATCATTTGAAACCATGCACATCGAACGCATAACCCTCCACCAGGTCTCGATTCCCCTCAAGCTACCAATGGAGGTGAGTTTTGGCCGGTGGACGCACCGCCAGTCGGTGTTGGTGCGCGTCGAAGGTGGGGGGCTGGAAGGCTGGGGGGAGTGTCCATCCGGTGCGTTTCCTGACTACAACTACGAAACGTTTGACACGGTTCTCTATGTCCTCGAACGCTTTCTGATCCCGCCCCTTTTCGGTCTGGACATCACCGACCTCGCTGATTTGGCGCCGACTTTTAGCCGGGTGCGAGGTCATCCTTTTGCCAAGAACGGGCTGGAATGGGCCATCCTGGACTGGCTCACCCGCGCTGAGGGCGTTAGCCTGTCTGCGAAGTTGGGCGGCGTGCGGCAGCGTGTCGCCACCGGCGTCAGCCTCGGCATCGAGCCGGACATGGGCAAGCTCTTCGCCCACGTGGACCGCTTCCTGCACGAAGGCTACCAGCGCATCAAACTCAAGATCAAGCCGGGCTGGGATCTGAATCTCGTCCAGGCGTTTCGCGAGCGCTTTGCCGCAACGCCTCTGATGCTCGATGCCAACAGCGCCTACTCGCTGGCGGATGCGTCCCTGTTTCAGGCACTGGATGACTACGATCTGATGATGATCGAGCAGCCTCTGGGCCACGACGACATCTATTTTCACAGCCTGCTGCAAAAGCAAATCAAGACGCCTCTGTGCCTGGATGAGTCGATTCACTCGCCAGGACATGCCCGCGCCGCCATCGACCTGGGCGCTTGCGGCAACATCAACATCAAACCGGGCCGGATGGGCGGGCCCTCAGCAGCGGTGCGGGTGCACGATATCTGCCGGGAGGCGGGCATGCCAGTGTGGCACGGCGGTATGCTGGAAACAGGCATCGGGCGTGCGGCCAATATCGCCATGGCCTCCCTGCCCAATTTCAGGTATCCCGCCGATCTGTCCGCTTCCGACCGCTACTGGGAGGAAGATGTCATCGATCCCGCCGTCACCCTGAACCCCGACGGCACGGTGGATGTCCCCACGGGGCCGGGCATTGGCGTCTCTGTGCGCCTGGACGTTGTGGAGCAGTTCACTGAGCAGAAGCTGGTGTTGTAATGTCATTTCGATGAGCGACGATGCTTCCGGCATTGGAGCAAAGAGAAATCCCCCTGCATGAAACTCTGTACACAGCGAGCTGGGGATGTCTCGACTGCGCTCGACATGACGAAAGTTGTTTTAGCCCATCCCCGCTGCGCGTTCCCAGGCGCGGGCCAGGCGGCGAATGCCATCGCGGATGACAGCCGGTGAGTGCAGGGCGTAATTTAGCCGCAGGCGGTGGTTGGCGCGCGTGGGCGGTTGTCCGCTGCTGGGTATGTAAAACAGATGCCCCGGCGCGAAGGCGATGCCCAGTTCCAGCGCATGGATGTAAAGCGTGGTGGCGCTGGGACCATCGGCGGGGAGCAGCACCCACAGGTAGAGACCGCCACCCGGTTCGGTCCAGCGGGCTTCCGGCGGCATGTATTCGGCCAGCGCTTCGAGCATAGCTCGACGTCGCAGGCGATAGGCGTCCCGCACCCGCTGCAGATGTTCCTGGAAGCGCCCCTGCTCGAACAGCACAGCCAGCGCCCGCTGGTGAAGCTCGGTGGCGGTGACATCCAGCGTTTGGTGCGAGGCCGACAGATCGGGCAGCAACCGTGCAGGCGGGAGCAAATAACCGATTCGGGCCCCAGGCAGCAGGCATTTGGAATAGCCACTGGTGTAAATGACGTTGTCCGCAGGGTCCAGGGCGCGCAGGGGCGGCGGTGAAGGCTGCATCCAGCCAGAGATGCCGGTACACGTCATCTTCCAGCACCAACAGATCGTGAGCAGTCGTCAGTTCGAGCAAGCGGCGGCGGCGGTCGAGCGACATGCAAGCGCCGGTGGGATTCTGATAGGTGGGCGTCAGATAGAGCAGCTTGGGCCGATGCCGGGATATGAGATCAGGCAGAGGATCGAGGCGCAGGCCCTGTTCATCACACGCCACCGGATAAACCTGGATGCCGGAACCCGCCAGCAGATCGAGTACGTGCATGTAGGTTGGCTGTTCGATCAGGATGGCATCGCCAGGACGCAGCACGGTGCGCAGGATGAGGGCCAGGCCCTGTTCGGTGCCACTGGTCACCAGCAGTTGGTCTGGCTCCACCTGGATGCCGAATCCGGTCAGTTCTCTGACAATGGCAGCGTGCAGCGGCGGATAGCCCTCGATAAGGCCGTATTGCAGCACGGTGGGGCCATCGCTGCGCAGCACCGTGTTCAGGGCCAGGCGATAATCATCGACCGGCAGCAGATCAGTGGCCGGCATGCCGGGCGCAAAGGAGAGGATATCCGGTCGCCGGGCCAGCCGCATCATCTCGCGATTGAAATTGTGCGCCGTCCAGTCGCTGGGATTGCGCAAACTGGGCGGAGCCACCGCTGTGCTGGTCAGGGTCGTCACCCGATCGAGTACAAAGCTGCCCCGCCCCACATGAGAATCGATGTAGCCTTCAGCCGTCAGTTCAGCATAAGCGGTTACCACTGTCACGCGATTGACGCCCAGACGCCGGGCCAGTTGTCGCGTCGCCGGCAACCGGGTCGACGGCGGCAGCTCCCCGCGCTCGATTGCTGCAACGATCGCTTGCTTAATCTGCTGGTAGAGCGGGCGATCGATCTTGCGGTCGAGGGCTATGTCAAAAGGTTCGGAAATCGTCATGGATGAAGCATCTTATTGTTTGCTGGCGTGCTATAAGGCATAATATGGGCGTCATAAGATTAAAGTCAAACGGTATCCTTACTTCCAGCCGTCTATGTCTTTCTATTTAATCACCCCAGCGTCCCCCATCAAAACGCCGGTTACAAGGCATCGCAAAGTGCGAAATCGTTTGATTAGAAACAAAAGTGCTGGGGGACGAAAATTTATATTTCCTATGCAACGCCTCATTTTTCTTCTGCCTCTCTTCCTGCTTTTGACGCTCTCAGCCTGCCAGCATGCTGAAGAACAACCCGATCCTCTGGAAGCATACTACCCTGCTTTTGTGGCTGACTCTTTGCCCGAGGATTTCGATGCGGAGTCCTTGCCCCGGTATGACATCGAATTGCGGGTTGACCCTGCAACGCGCCAGGTCGAGGGTACAGCGCGTATCCACTTCAGCAATCGCAGCGACCGGCCACTTAACGACATGTTTGTGCGGCTATATCCCAATCTCCGGCAATTGGATGGCGAAATGCGTCTGACCGGCGTCGTCACGCTGCCGGATCGATACGCCACAGGCATGGGTTTCATCCTTGATGATACCGCTGCTCGCATCACCCTGACCGAACCGCTCCCGCCTGGCGAAAGCATCGATCTGGAGATTGGATATTCGCTCCAGGCTCCAGCCAAAGAGGGTTACGTTCTGTTCGGTGAGAGTGAGGGCATCCTCACCCTGCCCTACAGTTACCCGATGTTGGCCGCGCAAACAGGAGATGCGGCCAATCCCTGGCGGTTGGAGAATCCGCCCCAGCACGGCGATATCGCCATTACCGATCCGGCGATGTACACCATCACAGCGACGGTGCCCAGCGGCATGGTCCTGGCCGCCACCGGAACCGAGATAACGACTACGGAAAGCGCGCCAGGCTGGACGGACCATGTATTCGTGACCGGACCAGTGCGCGAATGGGCTATGATCATGAGCCCGGACTTCCAGGTGGAGAAGGGATTGGTCGATGGCACGCGGCTGAACAGCTATTACCTGCCAGAAGACGAAATTGCAGGACTGGCGGCGTACAAACAGGCCGCAGCAGCGCTACGCGCTTACAACCGCATGTTCGCGCCCTACCCTTACACCGAATTGGACATCGTCGAAGCGCCCACCCGCCACCTGGGGATGGAATATCCGGGGCTCAACTACATTGGCATGGTCACATACCGAGACAAAAGCTATAGCCAGGAGCAACTCGTAGCGCATGAAGTCTCGCACCAGTGGTGGTATGGCCTGGTTGGTTCTGAACCCTTCCGCTATCCCTGGCTGGATGAGGGATTGGCCGAACACAGCAGTCTCCTGTATCTGGAGCAATTCCGCGGAGAAAATAGCGCTGACAGGTTGCGATCCATCTGGAAAACTTCGTCGGACTGGGCGGCCGCCAACGGCTATGATGACATCGTCGGACAGGAAGTTACCGCCTTTACCGGAATCAACTACGAAATCCTGGTTTACGGTAAGTCCGCCCGCTTTTTTGATGCGCTGTACGAACAATTGGGACACGACACCTACCTGGACGTATTGCAGACGTTCATCAAGCGTTATCGCTTCAAATACCCAACACCGCAGGATTTCCTGGACACGGTCAAAGAAGTGAGTGGTTTTGACCCCGATCCGTTGTACCAACAATGGATACTGACAGCAGAATCGACTCCTGTACCACCGCCAACAGTGGAAGCGCAATAAACGTGACAACAGCGCCCTCTATCGCCATCGTCGCTGACACCGGCTGTGATCTGCCTCCGGCCATTCTGGCGCGCTACAACATCGGCCAGGTTTCACTGACGGCCCGTTTTGGCGATTACGAATTGCTCGACACACCCGAAACCCGAAGTAAATTTTGGGAACTGTACGATATCAGCCAACCTCCGCAAAGTGCGGCGCCATCCAGCGGCGCCTGGGCGGATGCCTACGAAACTGCGCTGCAACGGGCGGATGAGATCATTGCCATCACCGTCACCAGCAAACACAGCAGCACGTACAACGGCGCGGTCGTCGCTGCTGAGCAATTCGATGGTCGGGTCCACGTCTTCGATTCGTGGTCAATCTCCCTGGCGGAGGGACTGCTCACCTTGCACGCCGCGCAAATGGCCGAAGCAGGATACGAGCTGGCCGAAATTCTGGCAGCCCTGACAGCATGGCGCGAACGCCTGCGCGTCTTCATCCTGTTGGATACCATCGAATCCCTCCAGCGTGGTGGTCGCGCAGCGACCATTCTATCAGCTACCAAGCGCGTATCCGCTGTATTCTCCATCAAGCCGCTTCTGACGATCAACGAAGGCGTGATTTCGCTGGAAGGCGTTGTCCGCAGCCATAAAAAGGGCTTTAATCGCATCATCAGCAGCCTGGACGGACGCCAGATCGAAGCGCTGGTCGCAGCCCATACTCGCAATCCCGACGAGGCCGAACGCCTGGCGGACGCGGCTGCCGAGGCCACCGGATTTCCCCGTTCGGAGATCATGGTGGTGGAGGCCGGCCCTGCCCTGGCCGTACACGCCGGGCCGGGTGTGATCGGCATGGCTTTTGTCGAGAAGCAAGTCAACTAATCCAAAAACTTGGCGAGGCTCTGACTCGCCGGGACAAACCTCATGCGAAACCGCATTTTATTGATTTTGATAGCGGCGTTCCTGCTGATGATTCCGTCAGCCCAGACGCACGCCATACCCCCCACTCCAGAAAAATCAGAACCCAGCGTCCTTGATTCCGCACTGCAAAATCTGGTCGAGCCAGGCTCTGCTGGTCTCAGGCCAAATGGAATTGACGCCAGCGATGTTGAGCAGATTGCCGCCGAGCAGGCGCTTGGCATTTGGGCTGGCCCGCGCCATGTGCGGCTTATGCTCGAAGCGGAGGAACTCCCCCAATTGCCTGCGGGCGTGGAAGTTGAACTCAGCGGGCCGGGATTATACCAACTGCTCGTGCCACGCACAGAGGTCGGGACAGTGGCGAAATTGCTGGGCGTGCAACGTTGCGCCCGCCCCTGCCCCATCAACCGGCAGTCTTCAGCGAGGGCCTCGCACCCGGCGGTTTCTTCCAATGGCAGGCCTCGGGTTGGACCGGCAGCGGCATCCAGATCGCTGTCATCGACACAGGCTTCGCCGGGTGGCAGACGCTGAGGAGCCAGGGCGAACTGCCATCTTACGTGCCCTTCCGCAATTTTCGCGCCGATGGGCAATTCGAAGATGGCGAGCATGGCAGCGCTGTGGCGGAGATCGTGCACGACGCAGCGCCCGGAGCCACTGTCCATCTCTATGCCTTCGACACTGAGATGGAATTGTCCGCAGCCGTCAACTACGCTCGTAGTCAGGGCATCGACATCATCGTTCATTCTGTGAGCTGGTTCAATACCGGCCCAGGAAATGGAACCGGCATGATTGCCGATATCGTGCGCACTGCCACTACTTCTGGCATCCTCTGGGTCAATTCGGCCGGCAATCAGGCGCAGAGGCATTATGCCGGGGTCTTCAATCCGGGCAGCGCCGAATGGCATCTCTTTGGGTTTAACGATGATCGCAATGACATCAACGCCAGCGCCGGTGAAACCATTTGCGCTTATCTTTCCTGGGATAGCTGGCCGACCACTGCAGATGACTATGATCTTTATCTCTATCAAGGCAATACCCGGATAGCGAAAAGTGATAATGCACAAAATGGAACACAACCGCCAACAGAGGCGTTTTGCGAAGCAGCGCCCAACAGCGGCACGTACAGTTTCCGCATCGTTCGTTACACAGGGCAGGTTCGCAAACTAACGCTGTTCACATGGCTGCAAAATCTCGAATACGCCACCGCCGCCGGTTCTCTTGCGCAACCAGCCGACGCCAGCGAAGCCTTCAGTGTGGGCGCTGTATTCTGGAACGCGCAATATAACTACAACCTGGAGCCGTTCAGCAGTCGCGGGCCGACCAGTGATGGCCGCATCAAGCCCAATTTGATGGGATATGATGGCGTCAGCACTCGAAGCTACGGCAGCAGTAATACGAAGCCATATGCAAGTGGCGGGACTGGGTTCTTCGGCACTTCGGCAGCCGCGCCGCATGTGGGCGGGGCTGCCGCCGTGGTGATGCAGCGCTATCCCAACTGGAGCAATACCCAGGTGCGCAACTTCCTGGAGTCGTCGGCCATCGACATGGGCAGCGCAGGCAAGGACAACACTTACGGCGCCGGGCGTCTCTACCTGCCCTTTTCCACGCCCACACCTACGCCAACCGTAACACCCTCCCCGACGATAACGCCCACACCAACAGCAACCCGCACGCCTACCCCAACCCGAACTCCAACTCGAACGATTACGCCAACACCGACCATCACACCCACGGCCACCATCACGCCCACAGCCACCCCCAATTCACCCTGGCTGAACCTGGAGCCCGACACGTTGCTCGTAACGCCGCTGCGCTCCCAAACGATCGAAATCTACTGGGGCAACCAGGTTACGCCTGATCAACTCATCCTGACGCTTGCCGGTCCGGTTCACTTCCCCGGCGGCGTCACAACACTGAAACACGCATTTACCATCGAGTCAGGCGTTTTCATCACCAGCATCCAGGCTGATACCGAAGCCGAAGCCGGTGCTCCATTCACTGTGGCTATTCGCACGCAAAAGTCGGACTTCGATCATGCAAGCGCTATTGCGAGCAGCATCTACCTGCCCATCATCCTCCATTGAAAAATACACTATCCCCCCAGCACGCCAAACATCGCTCTAACATGACTCAGCGGCAGCATGGCATCCTGATCCTGTGTCTCTTGGCATTACTTTCGCTGTCGTCATGCACCCAGACGACGCCAAGCCCCACGCCAACAGCGACGCCGCAACTCGCAGCCGCTGCCGGATCATCCACTGCCTCGGCGAAGCCGAGTGATACGTCTGCAGCGTCGGATGACACGCCAACACACACGCCCAGTGCCACGCCGCAACCAACGCCCACCGCTACGCCTACCCCGACAGGCACGCCCACCCCGACCGACACACCAACGCCAACCAGCACGCCCACGCCCACACCTGTCCCCTCGGCACTGCTGGCCGAAGCGGATCGTTTGCTGCGCAATGGCGACTATGCCTCGGCGGTTGGCGCGTATCAGACCTTCCTGGACCGGCATCCAAGCCATGCGCTGGCGGGAGATGCCGCCTTTGGCCAGGGAAAAGCGTTCCTGCTCGATGGCAACGCCGCCGAGGCTGTCCTCGCGTTTGAAGCGGCGATGAACGCTCCTTCATTCGCCAGTTCACATCCTGAGGTCGGCTACTGGCTGGGGCGCGCATACGCCGCCACCGGTGACACAACAAATGCTGTTGTTGCATTTCAGTCCTATGCCGAGCGACAGCCCAGCCTGGGGCACATGGCTTATCTGGCTGCCGGTGATGGCTTTGCCGCCATCCTTGACGCCCCCAATGCCATCGCCAACTACCAACAGGCATTTAACGCTGCACCCGACACCACCACAGCCTTGCAAGCCCGAGAAAAAATCGCCGGGATCAGTCTGGCAGCGGGTGACCCCGACACCGCCATGGCCCAGTACCAGGCCATCCTCGAAATTGCCCGCAGCCCCGATTATCGGGCGGAAATACTCTATCTGTTGGGGCAGGCGCAACAGGTGGCCGGGCGCAGCGATGCCGCTTACGCCAGTTTCGATCGGGCGACACAAGCCTCGCCAGATAACCACTTCGCTTATCTCGCTCTGGTGGAATTGGTGAATGCCGGACAACCGGTCGATGACCTGTTGCGGGGACGCATCGATGTGGCCGAAGGCGAGTACTGGCCAGCCCTCAGCGTCCTGCACCGCTACATGGACACCTTACCTGAGCATAGCGCCGAAGCGCATGTGTTGGCTGCCCGCGCTTACGAAGGGTTGGAAGATTACGCCAAAGCCGCCATCGAATGGCAGGCGATTATCGACACACACCCTGGCGACGCCACAGAGGGTGAAGCCTGGCTGGGCGTGGGACGCAGTTACTGGCGGCAGGATGACACGACCAACGCCCGGCAGGCCTATCTCCAGGCGGCTGAGCGCAATCCCGATCCCGAATCAGCTGCCGAGGCTTTGTGGTGGGCCTCGATATTGCAAGAACGAGATGACGCCAGTCTGGGCAAAGCCGCCGAGGATTACGCCCGCCTGGCTGCGACATACCCCGAAAGCGACGACGCTGCCGAAGCCGCTTTCCGTTCAGGTTTGAGTTATTACAGGTTGGGTGATTTCGACACCGCCCGTGAAACATGGTTGGCCCTGGCCGCAGCCGATCAAGGCTTGTACAGCGCGGGCGCCGACTATTGGCTGGGCAAAATACTCCTGGCCGAGAACCAGAACGAGGCTGCGGTGCAGCATTGGCAGGATGTGGCAGAACGGTGGGGCAGCGGCAATTATTACGGGTTACTCGCAGCCCAGGCTGTAGCCGCGCACTCCGGCGAGGCTCTGAACCCCGGCGGAGCACCTGATCCCGCCGGTGACTCTGTCCCCGCCCTGGCTGACTGGATCCGCACCTGGACGGACCGGGAAGTCCCGGACGACCTCACGCAACCCCGCCCGGAATTTGAACAGGCCACCGCCCTGCACAAAATCGGCGAGACGTCCGCCGCCCGCGCCATTTTGGAGACTTTGCGCCGCAGTTGGTGGAATGATCCCGTCGCATCGCTGCAGCTTGCCCTGTATGCTCAGGAACTGGGCTACTACGATACGGCGATTCGGGCCGCCGCCCGTGTGCAGGCCCTTTCCGGACAGGATATGGTGGACACGCCCCTGGCCCTGCAAAAACTGATCTATCCCATCCACTTCCCCGACCTGATCCTGCCCGCCGCCGAAAAATACGATCTGGACCCGACCACCTTCCTGGGTCTCGTCCGCCAGGAATCGTTATTTGGTTCGGCTGCCTTCAGCAGCGCCGCCGCCCGCGGACTCACCCAGGTCATCCCCAGCACGGGGCGCAGCATCGCCGAGCAACTTAACTGGCCCGATTACAGCGACGAACTCCTTTACCGGCCTTACGTCAGCGTCGAATTTGGTAGTTTTTATCTGGCGCAGGGTATCAAAAACGCCCGTGGCAATGTGCCACAGGCGCTGGCTGGCTACAACGGCGGTCCCGGCAACGCCGCTTACTGGCGTAAACTTGCCGGGGAAGATGACGATCTATTCGTCGAACTAATCAGCTTCGCTGAAACCCAACTCTACCTACGCACCATCGCTGTGCAGGCCAACCACTACCGGCGCTTGTATCCGGAGTTGGTCACGCCGTAAAACCGAAAACGTTCTTTGGGATTTCGTGTGGTTCCGATACGTGAAACGTGAAGACGGTGAAGACGTGATATCGTCTTGTTGGGTGGTTTTGTCACGTTTCACGTTTCACGCCGAATAAGTGTCTACCAGACGAAATCCGTTGAACCGTGAAGATTGCTACTTAATCTGACTGATCTGAACCACAGGCTCCACGTTCGTGAAGTTGGGAATGTCACCCATAAGCGCTGGGGCATTGGGACCAAAAGCCTGCTGAAAGGCGTCCATTGTCTTGAAGGTCATGTGCCCAACACAGGCAAATGGGGCGGGCTGACCTGGCGCTGCGGATCCCAGCCCCTCGTCCACCTCTAAACTCACCATGCCCATGGGCGTCAATAGCTTTTCAACCAGGGGACCATGCTTGCTGACATAGTAGTCCATGTCAAAGGTGCTTTCGTCGGTCTTGGGATACAGAACAGATACTCGGATCATTTTGATTTTCCTTGAGAATAGGGTTGTTGAATTGCACTTTATTCAAAGGTCTGAATGTGCATATTAGCTACACTTTACATCAATACACGGCTCAGGAATAGACACAAATTAACCTACTTTCGGGGCAATTCGTTACAATAATTTGTAATCAGGGGCCGGAGAGGCGTACTAACCACTTATGCCAACTGGACAGCGAGATACACTTTATAGGATGCCTCGCCGTCGCTGATAAGCTTGGATTCAAGATTGTATTCGATGCCCCAAAAATCAGTTGTTGAGGAAATCGCCATCGTGACCATCTCTTTAGCTGTGACCTGCCAGACCCACTTCTCAATGAGGTCGTCGCCGGTACCCAAAAGGTCATCGTTGACAAAATTCACGATGTCATCACCGTATTCCGCCCATAGCGCCGCGCAACCGACAGCAGCGGCAGGACCTACATAGGGGATGGCAGCACAGCCTGTTGTGACTGCTTCGCCCACCTTGGCAACCCCCTGCTGGACTTGCTCACGATATTTGTTTGGATCGCCCTGATCATTCTCCCAAAGCGCAACGCCAATTGCCGCTCCATAGGGAAGACCTCGATAGAGTTCAATCAGGTCTGGACGAGCATCGCCGGCATCGACATCGGTGTAGATCTGGGTCATCGCCTCAGAAGGCAGACCTGGAGGGGCAGGAACAACTCCGAAGATCACATATGGCTCGTCTGACGCCGACAACTCGTCGGTTTCGCCGAAGCAATAGAGTCCCTTGTATTGCACGGAAACGTTGCCTAGCGCTATAGCCCCCGTGTCTGGCCACCAGTAGATCGCCCCGTTCACGAATGTGCACACGCGACCATCCTGCGGGAAAGGCTGCTCGCCCGCTGTCGGCCATCCCAACCAACTGTCTGGCCCGCCGAGCAACGCATATCGGTCACCGATCGCGCCATAGATATAAAATGAATTGCCGTCGTGAAGATTGTAGTAAATCCTTCCAAAAACATATTGGCGATAGAATCCATTTCCGATCTCTACGAGGTCCCCGGTCGACGCACCGGGAGCATTGCCGAGTGAAGTCAATTTAAGGTTGATTTCTTCCTCAGCTTTCCTTCGCCGCGCTTCATGCTGAACTGCTATCACAGCAACGTCTGGTATGTAATTTTGATGTTCTATTGGTTCCCAAGGCATTTTTTATCTCCTTCGCAATTCGATAAGTTCCTGAAAAACAGAATTCGTTTACATGGGACCTCGGGCTCACGGATTCCCCGGTGTCCGAGCGTCAACTGCGTCTCACGCAAGACGCAGTTGACGCTTGAAGTCAGACAATCGCGATTACCGCTTCCCCTACCGTCCCGGTGGTCGATAGTTGAAGGTTGTCTTCGATGCTGCATCGATCTCCTCAGCAGTCAGAAGTACCGTCAACCTGGTGGTGACAGACCCAGTAGCGTTGATCGTCAAAGAAAGTGCTGCCGCCGTGACGTTGTCTGGCATGTCGACGATAGCGAAAAGATCGGTCTCACCAAAGGCATAGTAAAAGGCCTCTACCGAGCCACCGACCGATCCAATCAGCTTTTCGACAGCTTCTCGTCGACTGGAACCGCCCTCTTTGAGCAAGCCCTTAAGTCCTTCACCGACATAGTTGGCTTCAACTAGATACTTAGACATAGATATCTCCTTGTGTAGGTGTGCACATCGTTGCGATGTGCGTTGTTATTCCCGAAAGAGACTTCTCAATCGGTATTAATGGTTCAATCATTATCTTATCTTTGTCCATCGCCTAGCGGTAGACACAAATTAATCTACATGACCAGCTCAGCCTGGCTTGGACTCAGGTCACGCACGGGCATCGTACATCACGCAAATGCCAAAGAAGGGGGGATGCTACGGTTCGAAGCAAACAACGCGCTGATGTTCTCAGAACAACCGGCGCTCAGGGTGTGGTTATAGCTGTGAGTGCGGACTGCCCAGTGTAAAACTTACCCATCGCTTCCCAACGATAGGCCGAGATGTCGCCGTCACTCAATGTGGTCAAGTCGTTGAGGCTGAGCTGCTCGGCGTAGAACTTTGCCATCGCTTCCCAACGGTAAGCCGAGATGTCGCTGTCACTCTGTGTGGTCAGGTTAACGAGGGAGGGCTGCTCGGTGTAGTATTTCGCCATCGCCAGCCAACGGTAAGCCGAGATTTCACTGTCACTGCAGGGGCGTGACGCCACACAAGTATCCTTGGCCTGCTCAGCGAACGCAGGTACGGTAAGTGCCATCGCCAACATGGACACCAGCAATGCAGCAAAAATAAACTTCTTCATGATTTTGTCTCCTCTTCCTTCAATAGATGTTAAGTGAATGGTGCCTCACGACGAGACACACTTTGGTCCAACACTATCATCATACACCCATCACCGGTACTGAGATAGACACGAATTAATCTACTTTTGGGGCAATTTCGCTACACTAATTTGTAATCGGGGCTGGGAATCATCATCTATTGGTCGAGTTATTGCTGACCGGACTCCACGAACCGCTTCAGCGCCAAGCAATTGCCAGCCAGCGCACCCTCCAGTAGATCGATTGCTTCGATCGCGGGGATGCCGGCGGGTTGGAAGATCGCCGACCACGTCAGCTCCGATTGGCCCTGACCCAGATCTCGTACGGACATTGTCGTCAGGCAGTTATCAAAGGGGGTGTCAGTTAGTAAGACGTAGCTCAACCGCCGGGCAGCCGCGTCCAACGTTTGTAGCCGCTCGACAACCGTGCTGCCGTCAGCGCTGACCAACATCCGCACAGCGCCGACCCCTGCTCCCTCAACCGTGCTGTAGACGACCCGGACGAGATACTGGCCGGCCGCGCCGAAGTCGCGGATCACTTGCCAGAGGACATCGGGCGGGGCGTTGATTGTAATCGTGCTGGTAGCTTGGGTCATTGGGGAGCCTTGCCTGAACGCCAGGAACAGGTGTGGCGAATTTGCCTCCACCCAGCCAATAGCCGGGTCAGGCTTCGCCTGTTGAAGTTGTTTTGAATCGGTGGACATCAATGCGCACACTCCAATAGTGGCAGACGTGCAGCGTATTTCATCTACCTTCTTATCTTACGCCCGACCCCAGCTTTGCGATAGACACAAATTAACCTACTTTTGAGGAAATGTTGCTACAATAATTTGTAATGGGTGCGCAGTGCCCGGCGTGGCGTTTGTTTGAGGATACGCCAACGGGACGATGGGCAGCCAGAACAAAAAAGACCTGCCCGGTTTCAGAAACCTGACAGGTCTTTTTTCGAGGCCCACCATCGATAGGACAGTGGCTTCAACGATAATGGCGCTATCAGCTACACTTCTTCGCCCAACCAAATTGTAACCGGTTGTTGAACACCCATTGCCTCTAGCATTTTGCCGGTCTCGGCTGAACCAAACGCCTGTAAGAAGGCATTCGCGGTATTTAGATCCTCGAATTTGTGCGTGGCAATAACAGCGTTATCATCCACGACTCGATAAACAGTTTCCTCGATGACGCCGTTCTCCTTTCGTAACCCGACAGCGTCAGCGCTATCGTAGCCGCTCTTCCACTTGTCGTAATCTACTACGCCATGCCGTGCAAACAGAGTAATCATTTGATACATCTCCTTGATGATGGTCCCGGTAAAACCGAGAAATTTGGGTTTGTCAATTATGCGTCCGGGCAGAATCACTGCGGACAAGATGACTGCGCGAGTGCTTCCATCCTGACGCTGAATTGGTACAATTAGGGATAATAGGAGTATTGGTTTCGGACGATACGCACATCGCAATCGTAAGAATCATCCTCAACTTGGGGTTCGCAGTCCCAGGAAATGCGCTTGTCGCTCCGCCGCAGAATAAGCAGCTTTATTTCTTCATATAGATATCGAATGGATGGCGCCTCTGGTTGAGACACACTTTAGTGATTCTTATCGTACACCCATCCCCGCGCGGCGATAGACACAAATTAATCTACTTTTGGAGCAATTTCGCTACAATAATTAGTAATTGGCGTGTAGAACGGTGCGAACGGGGAGCAGCGCGTGAGATAGCCGGGCGCAGCCAGTTATTGCATCGGTTCGCCCAACGTGACCCAGCCCTGGCGCAGGGCGTGAAGTGCAGCCTGGGTGCGGTTGGTCACATGCAGCTTTTCGTAGATGGTTCGCAAACGATTGGCAACGGTGTAGACGGAGTAGTTGAGCGTCTGAGCGATGCCATGATTGTCTACACCCTGAGCTACAAGTCGTAAAACAGCCATCTCACTCTCCGTAAGCGGTTCGATCCATGACAGGGAAGGCGTTGTCATGTGCAACTCACTCAGCACGCGGGCAGCGATGATGGGATCGATCAGATAATCGCCCCGGTGTACGGCTTCAATGGCTGCGATCATCTCCCCGGCATCCACGGTCTTGAGCAGGTAGCCGCGTGCACCCGCTCCGATAGCGTCGAGCATGTACTGCTCCTGACGATACATGGTGAGGGCGATAATACGGGCAGATGGCGTTTCACTCATGATCTGGCGGGTCGCTTCCACGCCACCCACCTCTGGCATGACGATATCCATCAGGATCACGTCTGGCTGCGTCGCACGCGCCAACGTTATGGCCTGGACGCCATTCGCTGCCTCAGCCACCACCGTAAATCCGCCCATTCCTTCGCAGAGTTGGCATAGGCCCTGGCGCATTAGGGTGTGATCATCGGCAATCAGGATTTTAATCGGCGACATCGTTGGCCTCCCTGGTGACTGGTGGCAAGGTAATGACCAGTTCCGTGCCCTGGTCGACTGCGCTGCGGATATCCAATGTACCTCCCTGATCCACGATGCGCTCACGCATCTGGCGCAGACCAAAATGGCCGTCTCGCTCGACAGGGCTCAGTTGATACGGATCAAAGCCGCAGCCATCGTCCCGCACCAAGGCCATGACACCGCCTGTCTCATCCACTGCCAGACGCACCAGCACCGAATTGGCCCGAGCATGCTGGCCAATGTTGTTCAGCCCTTCCTGGATAATACGAAACAAGGGCAGTTCATAGACAGCAGGCAGGGCATCCAGGGCGCCAGACAACTCCAGCCGGGCCGCTAACTGGCCTTGGTCGCCACAATCATCAACCAATTGCGTCAGCGCCGGCACGAATCCCAATGTCTCCAGGTCCAACGGGCGCAAAGCAAAGATGGAGCGACGGAGGTCGATAATTGCAGTCTTGAGCACCGCCAGCAATTCGTCCAATGCGGCGCTCATGCCGGGTGGAGCCGCTTCGGCTCGGTGAGACCAGAGCGCCAATTTGAAGCGCAATCCAGCCAGGCTCTGCGCCACGCCATCATGAATTTCGTGGGCAATTCGGAGGCGCTCGGCGGCGATGGTCTCTGCCTCGCTGCGGCGCTCTTGTTTGGTGGAAATATCTTGAACGGTGACGATCATGCGGCCATCGTCGGTCGGATCGAGGGCGGCAATGACGCTTACGGGAAAACGCGTGCCATCTCGCCGCTGGCTAATTGTATCGGTCGTCACGTTTTGGCCGAGGCGGAGACGTTGCATAGTGGTCTGGACAATCGGCACGGCCTCTTCGGGTATCAACTGGAAAACTGACATCCCTACCATCTCAAAAGCCGAGTAGCCGTAGATCAGTTCTGCCCGCTGGTTGACCTCCAAAATGGTCGGAGGGTTCACGGTCAGATCGATGACAAAGATGCAAATGGGCGCGTGCTCGAACAGATGGCGGAAGCGTCGTTCGTCGGTCTGAATCGTACTATCCATATATTCCGGCCCAATCCACGAAAACGGGTTCCAGGCGATCTCCCACAAATGCCCGTCGGGGTCAGAAAAATAGCCGGAGTAGCCGCCCCAGAACACTTCCTGCGCTTCCTTAACCAGTGTCGCCCCGGCACTGAGTGCCTGTGCCATCACAGCGTCCACTTCTTCTTTCGATTTGAGGTTATGCGCCAGGGTCACGCCCCGGAAGCCCGTGCCTTTTGGAGAAACAATGGCATCTTCCGCCAGTTTATCCCAGGGGTATAATCCAAGCCATGTGCCGTTGAGGTCGAAAAAGGCGATGTCATCACTGAAAGGCTCCCGGCGCGGCAGTCCTAAACCCTGCTGGTAAAATTCGATGGCTGCCTTGAGGTCGTTTACCCCAAGTGTGATCATGCTGATTCTTGGTTGCATGTTTTCTCCAAATTACTGCTTTCTCTCTTCCGCTCGCTGCTTACCCTGTTCGGTTATGGCCATATTCTTGCTGCGTGTCAAAGATTTGATGTACTGCACACGCCGAAAGCGCAGCGCCGACCAATCGGCGTCGATGGCCACCTGGCGGACGGGCTCGAAGCCAAGTTCGCCCAGGATCGCCCAGCCCGTATCGCGGGTGATTTCGCTTTTGTATTTCTTCGAACTACCCTTTGGGTAGGCGAACCACACTATCGCATCCCCTTTCGTTTTCTGTGCGATGGCCGCGCCCAGTTCATCCACCTCGCTCTGTTTCAGCACAAATGCCAGAGAAAACTCAATTTCTGGTATGTCCACGACGTGTCGGTGGATGGTGATATTGTCGAGCGCAGCAAGCTCCGTCTCGAAGCTGCCTGGCGCGTTGCAAACAAGGATTACCGATTGATCCTTTAAGTTGAGTTTTTTGAAAATCGCTGACATGGGTGTTCCTTGGGATTCCCCCTGTGGTTCTACTTCGTGAATCGTGAAGACGTGAAACGTTATTTCGCCTTGCGGGGTGATTTCTCACGTTTTACGTTTCACGAATCACGCTGAATAAGTGTCTACCACACGAAATCATGTTGGCCTGATTTTAGCACGGATGGACATTTGGCCGCTATCTGGCGATGGACGACGGCATTTATCCCGGTCATTGACAATTACCCGTTGGCAATCGACAATTGACCAGTATCAACCATCCCGCATTCCGCAACCCCAAAACGCCCATGCTCCACTTTATCAAACTCGGTGGCAGCCTGATCACCGACAAGAACAGCGCACTGACTCCCCGCCCCCTGGTTATCCAACGCCTGGCGGAGGAAATCGCCGCGGCGGCCCGCGCCCATCCCGAACGGCGATACGTCCTTTCGCATGGTTCCGGCAGCTACGGCCATGTGGTGGGTAAGCGCTACCGCACCCGAGAGGGCGTGACCGATGCCAGGGGCTGGCGCGGCTTCGCCGAGACCGGCCACATCGCTGCGCAACTGAATCGCCTGGTGGTGGCGGCGTTGCTGCGCGCCGGTCTGCCCGCGATCAGTTTCCCGCCATCGGCGCTGACCACCTGCCGCGATGGCGAAATCGTTGATCTGCACACCGACCCGATCATGCGGGCGCTCAGCAGTCGGCTGATACCGGTCGTTTACGGTGATGTCGCCTTCGATGAAACCCGCGGCGGTGTGATTGTATCCACCGAGCAGGTGTTGACGGTGTTGGTTCCTACCCTGCAGCCGGAGCGACTGACTCTGGTCGGGCTGGTGGATGGCATTTTCGATGGTGATCCCCTGCGTGACGCCAGCGCCCGGCCTATCACGCATCTCACCACCGCTCATCTCCCCGAATTGGCTTCTGCACTTGGCGGTTCACACGGAATCGACGTCACCGGCGGCATGTTGGACAAGATCACGAACATGGCGCGCATTCTCGGCCAACATCCACAACTGCGCATCCATCTGTTATCGGGCGAGATGCCGGGGCGCTTGCAGAAACATCTTCTTGATCCCGATTTGTCTTTGGGAACGACAATGACGTCGTAGGGGCGACAGGCCTGTCGTCCTTGCATTTAACCAAGCCCGCCGTCCTCGTATTTAACCAGGCGCGTCGCCCCTGCACTTAACCAAGCCTGTCGTCCTTACATGATTTGTGGATTAGGGCGACAGGCCTATCGCCCTCGCACGGTTTGTGGATTCGGGCGACTGGCTAGTCGCCCCTACCGCTTATTTCCCCGATTACGCTGGTTGTTGGGTATAATAGGGGTTCGAGGCCTTTGCACAAGCGACCAGCCGGTCGCTTCAATACTCCTATCCTGGCCTCTTCTAATTTATGTCATCAAATTGCCAGCGTTGCGGTCTGGATGTTCCCCAGGGCCGCGATGTATGCCCCAATTGCGGCGCGGCTGTGCGGAAGGGCGGTAAAAGCATCCGCTGCCAGCATTGCTACCACAGCGCCAACGCTTATCTCACCATTTG
Source organism: uncultured Chloroflexia bacterium (assembly GCA_963700615.1). Classification (GTDB taxonomy): domain Bacteria; phylum Chloroflexota; class Anaerolineae; order J102; family J102; genus DUEF01. Next base: position 509,526 of record CAVOYG010000016.1, read on the forward strand.
CCCCAACTGCGGCCGCGAGCTGAAACCGTGGCGTCCTTATCGCGCCCTTGCGATCATCGCGGTGGTGGCCCTGCTGCTGGTCGGATTCAGGCTCGGCGGTTGGAATGTCGTCAAAAATGTCGGATCCAGTATCGCCTCGTTGGCGCCACCGCCAGCTACGCTGATCCCCACCGCCATCAGCCCGCCAACCGCAGTGCCAACGCGCACGCCGTTGGCCGTTGCCGTGTTGCCCACGCCTACAGCGCCGCCGCCCACTGCCACACCAACAGACACACCCTCCGAGCCCACGGCTACCCCGACTCCCGACGCCACCGAAACACCCATCCCGGAACCAACCAAAGACGCCGGCATCTACACTGTCCAGCCCGGAGACACGCCCATCGGCATTGCCAGTGCGCTAGGCATTTCGGTCGATGAATTGATGGCCTACAACAACATCAAGGATCCAAGCTCGCTGCGCATCAACCAGGAACTGAAGATCCCGCCCCAGGCAACCGATACGCCGGAACCAACAGCGACGCCCAGCCCCGAACCAACACAGACGGCCACAGCTTCGCCGACCGCGACATCGACGCCTGGCCCCACCAAGGCCACTTCTCCCACCCGCACGCCTCGCACCTCGCCGACCGCCACACCTGCGCCGACAAACACGCCCGCACCGACCGCTACACAGGCTCCATCCAGCCCCACCACCTACATCGTTAAACCGGGCGACACTTTGTTGGCCATCGCCAACCAATTCGGACGCAGCGTCGAGGCCTTTGCCATCTACAACAACATCACCGATCCGACCGCCTTGCGCGTCAATCAGGAACTGAAAATCCCACCCGCTAACTACACCCCACCGCCGCCCACGCCCCGCCCGCCGACCAACACGCCAATCCCGAAAGCAACGCCAACACCGGAAGCAACGCCAACGCCAAGCATCTCGCTCTCGGCGCCGGTTCTGGTCAGCCCTGGCGATGAAACACCCTTCCAGGGTAGAGACGCCTTTATCGTCCTGCAATGGCAAAATCCTGGCGGACTTCCAACCGGAATCGAAAATGTGCTGTACATCAGCGTCGTCACAGGGCCGGGCACAACCGAGCTGCGCTTCTCCGATCCATTGGGGCAGGCAACCGAATTCGTTGTCCCTGCCTGGCTGTTCGATCAGGGCAACCAGGCATTTGGTCGGGGCTTTGTATGGTATGTTCAGGCTGCCTCCATCACACGAGATGGCAAACAGGTCACTGAGATATCGCCGGTTTCCCCGCCCAGCACCAAGCGACGCTTCTATTGGAATTGAGTTCATCTTTTGCCAGATGATGAAATATGACCAGAAAACTAACAGATTTGCTTAACGCCATCTCCCAGGATGAAATACTTCTCGATAGCCAGACTCTGGGCAATCTCTCTGACCTGAACGCCAGGGAAATGGCGCAATTTCAGACAGCCTGGAGCGATTTCTCTCCTACCCGCCGTCGCGAATTAATCGCCGCCCTGTTTGAATCGGCTGAAGTTCATATCGAGCACGACTTCCGCACGATTTTATCGTGGACGCTGGAAGACATCGACCCAATTATCCGTGTACTCTCGCTTGAAGGCTTATGGGAGGATGAGCGCACCTATCTCATTCCTAAATTCAAGCGTCTCCTTCAACAGGACGAAAACGAAGATGTACGCGCCGCCGCCGCATTGGCTTTGGGCCGATTCGTCTATTTTGGCGAAACGGGCGATGTTGATCCAGACGATGCCGAGGAGGCCAGGCAGGCGCTTTGGGATAGTTTTCATGCCCCAACTGAATCTGTCTCCGTTCGCCGGCGGGCGCTGGAAGGCATCTCCGCCTCTGGGGAACCGGAGGTGACTCGCCTGATTGAAAATGCACTGTATCAAGACAGTCGGCACATGCGAGTTAGCGCACTCTACGCCATGGGGCGTAATGCCGACCCTCGGTGGATCCCCTTCCTGATGCCTGAACTCAACCACACGGATGCCGAGGTGCGGCTGGAAGCCGTGCGCTCACTCGGCGAATTAGAGGCTCGACCAGCGGTTCCGCGCATCATCCAACTCATCGCCGCGGAAACCGACCGCGAAGTGCTGCTGGCCGCGTTGACCGCTCTGGGAGACATCGGTGGTGACGAAGCGCGCAAGGCTCTGGAAGCCGCCACCGAATGGGATGATGATGTCGTCGTCCTGGCGGCTGAATCCGCTCTGGAGGAACTCGCCTTCCATGATGGCAGCGCTTTCGATCTGATTAACGAAGTGCTCGGTATCGAAGACGAGGATTTTGAGGCAGATGATGAAGATTATTATTACGAGGATCCGCTGGAGGCGGAAATACGCCAGTTGCTCGAAGAAAAAGATGATTGGTTAGAATGATGGCTTCGGGCCCCCTGGCATCGTTAAGTCAAGTCCTGATCCAGGTGCTCGCCCCCATCGCCATGATGGTGGCGGCAGGTTTTTTGCTTCGCAAACGCCTGTCCGTTGATGTGCATTCCATCAGCCGCATCGTTTTTTACATCCTTGCACCTTGCCTCGTCTATTCATCGATCATCACCAGCGAATTTGATCCCGACAGCTCCTGGCGCAGCCTCGCTTTTGCTGGTCTTTACATGGCAATTATGGGCGCAACAGCGTATATGCTGGCCCGCCGCTGGAAATACGGCAGAAAACTGGGCAGCGCATTCATCCTCTGCACAATCCTTCTGAACAACGGCAACTACGGCTTGCCCCTCAACCTTTTCGCTTTCGGACCTGAAGGATTTGACTATGCCTTGATTTTGTTCATGTTCAACTCCCTGGTCGGCGGCACTATCAGCATCTATTTGCTGGCACGCGGCCAGAATGGCGGCCTACTCGCCCTGCGGCGCACCCTGGCCACCCCCATTGTTTGGGCGATGGCGCTTGGCTTCGTCAGCCGTTTCAGTGGCGTGGCCCCAACAGGTTCGCTGTTTGAGATGGTTCAGTTGGCCGGCAGGTCGGCTATCCCCATCTTCCTGATCGTCCTGGGCATGTCACTCGCTCAGGTCAACATCCGCACGAATCTGCAGCCAGTTTCCCGTTTGACAGCGCTGCGTATGCTGGGCGGTCCTGTCGTCGCTATCCTCCTGGCTCGCCTGGTGGGACTTTCCGGCATCGCCCACTCGGTGGCCATCATGCAAGGCTCAATGCCAACAGCCGTCAACAGCATTGTGCTCAGCACCGAATTCGAGACAACGCCAGACTTTGTCGCTGGCTCTGTTTTCACCACAACCGTTGCCAGCATTGTCACCCTGCCGGCACTTTTGCTGTGGTTGATCTAAATTCAGTCAAAGATAAGATCAAAGATTGAAGATTGCTTGACCTGACACCTCCTTCATCCTTAATCTTTGATCGGTTCATCACTACACATCTCCATGCCCTCATCATCCTCACCTGAAAATTCCGACACCATGTCCGAGCAGGAAGCGCGCCAACAAGCATTGCAGCTACTGAACGAGGGCGCTCGTCTGCTCCGTTCTCAGCGCCCAGGCGAAGCCTTGCCCTTATTGCAGCAAGCGTATGAACTCCTTCCCGACGATCCTGATATCGCCATCAACCTGGGCGGAGCGCTGGTCATGGCTAACAAGTGGAACAAAGCTGTCACGTTTCTGGAACAGGCCGTGCAACAACACCCGGACAACGCCCGACTCAGGCTCAATCTGGCTGCCGCTTACCTGGGCCGCCTTGAACTTTCGTCCCGTTCCCGGCAAGACCAGGCGATTGAAGCCTACAAAAAGGCTATCGAACTCGATCCGGTAGCACCCAGCGCCCAGTACAACATCGGCCTGATTTACGCCGAACAGGAGTCCTGGGAACAGGCCGCCGATTGGTTCCAGGCCGCCGTGAGGGCCAATCCTGCCGACCAGGACGCCGCCTACTGGCTCAAGAAGGCCCGATCCGCCCAACTGCAGAATCAGGAAAACTAATCCAGTAACGCACAATCATGCAGCGTATCCAGGCTAAAGTTTACGGTCGAGTCCAGGGCGTCGGGTTCCGCGCTTTCGTCCTCAACCGCGCACAGGTTCTGGGTCTGACCGGCACAGTGCGCAATGTGTATTTTCCTTCACGCCATGTCGATGTGGTTGCAGAAGGACCCCAACCTGAGCTACAGTCTTTTATCGCGCTTCTGCAGCAAGGCCCCCCAATGTCTCGTGTCGACAAAGTCGACGTCACCTGGCTGAACCCCACCGGTACATTGCCTCAGTTTCGCATTGCTTAGCCGCAGAGACCTGGTTTACTGGTCTACTGACTACCAATCTGATTTATGACCATCGCCGAACAAAGTAACACGACCGCACAACAGTCCACCGACTCCCCTTACGAGGGTGTAGGCAGGCAGGCGTGGATACTCTTGTGGATTGCATTCGGGATTTTCGTCATCCTGCTTCTGGGCATCCCACTCACCCTCAACTGGTATCTGCACGCTGCAACTGACCCTCTTCCGGCGCGGGTGGAGGGCATCCGCGGCACAACACTGGTGGTGAAACCTGATTCCGAAGAAGCCACTGCCGTGATCGAGATCAAGGATATTCAGGAAGGTGACATCATCCGCACCGATGATACCGCTCGCGCGAACGTCTCCATTTTCGTCATCGATGCGCCAAACGATAGCCTGGCCACGGTGCAACTGCGCGGCAACAGTGATCTGGTCTTTGAACGAGCCCGCACAGCGCGTTATGGAATGAGCGACAGCCCTGATTACGCTGATCTTCAACTGAACGTAGGGCGGGCGCGTGTCACCGCCAGCGCCGACAATGGCAAGGTGCTGAATATCACGATCACCACCCCCCACAGCGTTGTGCGGCTGCACGATGGCAGCGCCGCCATCTCTGTGACAAACGATAGCACTGAGGTCAATGCCCGTAGCGGTGAGGTGGAGGTTATCGCACAAGGCAGGATGGTTGTTCTCACTGCCGGTCGCCGCAGCACCACCCTCGCTGGATCAACCGCCGGGGAATCCCGAAGCCAGTTCCAAAAACCTGATCACCAACGGCGATTTCGAGCAACCCCTAGATGTCGGTTGGGAAATCGAGGAAAAGGTTGACGTCTTTGACCCTACGAACGTGACCTATGGCGAAGTCAGTATTGTCAGCAGCGGTGGACGTCAGGCCGCCTACTTTGTACGAGAAGGCGAGGAAGGCATTCACACCGAGACAGCCATCACGCAGCAGATCGACGAAGATGTATTCGAATATGACAGCCTGATCCTGCGCATGGATGCTCGTCTCATCAGCCAAAGCCTGCAGGGCGGCGGCATTCAATCCTCCGAATTCCCGCTCATGGTGCGTATCGACTTCATCGACATTTACGGCAATCCGCAGTTCTGGACGCATGGTTTCTACATGGTCGATCCGGTAGCCAATTGGCCCTTACGTGACGGCGAAAAAATCCCCAGCTTTGTCTGGTATGAGTACGAGTCCCCTGATTTCCTGAACAGCCCCACTTTCCCCCGCGCTCAAACCGTCACGAGTATCCGTGTGTACGCCAGCGGACACAATTACCGCAGCCAGGTCTCGGGGATTGAATTGATCGCGCGCTGATGTAACGTGTCCACCTCTCGCCCCTCCAACACCTTGCATTCCCGCCGTCTCCTTGCCCTTGCCGCTTTTCTTGTCCCCCTTGCCCTCTATCTTGCCCTAACCCTCTACCAGATCGATCTTCCCGGCCCCAACTACGATGAAGCCGTGGAAGCAAAAGCGGCGGTGCAGTTGTTGCGGGGGCTTCCGGTTGAAGCGCATCGCGATGCCGTGATCACGCTGTTCGGGCGACGCCTGCCATTGATGGTGGTCGATTACGTGGGGGCGCTGAACACATACGGCCTGCTGCTCACTTTCAAGCTCGGCGGCATCAACGTCAGCGCCATGCGACTCTGGCCGATTTTCGTCGGGGCCATCATCCTGGGGCTGACTTTTTTGCTGGCAAAGGAAACAGCAGGATTGCGGGCCGCCTTTCTCGCCGCCTTGCTCCTGGCGGTGCAGCCTTCCTTCATCTTTTTCACGCGCCAGGGCATTTACGTCACCAACACCACGATCGCTTTCAGCCTGGCCATCCTGCTGGCGCTCTGGCGGTTGGTCCGCACCGGCAACCTGCGCTGGTGGTGGCTGATTGCTTTTCTGGCTGGGCTGGGGCTCTGGGCGAAATTCATCATGTTGTGGCCCCTGGTGGCGACGGTCGTGCTCGCGCCCATGGTTTGGGTCATGCGCAAACAGTTCGGGCTAGACCCGGCGGCGGGGTTCAGCCCCCGACAATTGTTCCGTCCCACCGCTATCTTGTTTGCGCTGCTGGCATTCCTGCTCGGCCTCAGCCCCTTTCTGTTGTTCAACCTCCAGACCGGCGCCACCTTCTCCCACTTCTTGGGCACCCTCAATCAATCGTACTACGGGGTCGAGAACGCCAACTATCTGGCGAATCTCGCCACCCGCTGGGGACAGATCGGTGACTATCTGCAAGGCAATCATTTCTGGTATCTGGGCGGCGCTTTCTCCGATACGCTGGCGAGACCGGCGTGGTTGTTGGGATTGGCTATCATCATCGGCTTGATGATCTGGCGCCGTCGCGATCCGCACCAGCGTGCTGACGCCCTTCGGGCGTTGTTCTTCTACGTTTACGCCCTGCTCCTGCTGTTGCAAACGCCTTTGACCCCGACCGCACTTGTGGTACACCCACCTGGCGCTGTTCTCACCCTTCCTGGCGTTGGGCACAGCCACTGCCTGGATGCTGCTCTTCCGGCAATTCTCACCACGGCTGGCCACCATCCTCACCCTCCTTTTCGCCTTGCTGTTGGGAGCCAGCAGCATCCGCACTGATGTAAACTATCACCAGGCTCTGACCGCCAGCGGTGGCTACGCCGACCATTCCGACGCCTCCTACCGTCTCACCGAGACACTGCTGGAGCTGGATATCCACAGTCCTTACGCCCTCGATTGGGGTTTCGACGCCCCGGTCATTTTGATCTCGCGCGGCGATGTCAACCCCATCGAATATTTTGGCTACGACCGTTACGATGCCCCCGACGACGGCTTCAACGACCGCATCCAGCCTCTGTTGCATGACCCCAACGCTGTCTTCCTCCTGCATGCGCCCGACCGCACCAACTTCCCTGGACGCCGCGAGGCTCTCATGGCCCTGGCTGCGGAACAAGGCGTCAGGCTGGAGACCGTCGCCATTATCAGCGAGCGCTCCAGCGCGCCCCACACCGAAATCCTGCGTCCGCTCGTTGGGGAGTGATGATCCTGTCTTAGTTCAGGTGTGCATCGATCTCAGTAAATACCACCGACGATTGCGTGCTGCGTGTTGCGTTTGGCGATCACCTACGCAACACGCATCACATGAATTTGATCTTCTCGTCCGCTAAAATTGCAACTTGTCTCGTTAGCGCACCCAAGGCTATAATCAGCGCATCCTCCTTCCCATTTTTAGCGGACCCTTGGACCGAATTCACCAAGAGGGAAAAACTATGGCGCCTAAACCACTTTCCGACTTCCCCCGACCTCCTCTCGATAACGGACGTGGCGTTCACTGGTCCACCCGCGTTTACCATCCCACCGGTGCGGACCTGCAACACTGGATCGACGAACTGCACGCTTTGCAGATCAAGTGGGTTAAATTGCTGGATGACAGCGGCGGCTCCTCTATCGATCTCTGTCGCGCCTTTTTGGATAACGGGATCATGCCCGTTGTCCGGCTTTACCGCGATAAACCGAATCCTGGCCATCTGGGAGGTCGCGAGATCGAAGCGCTCGAAAGATTTGTGGATGCGGGCGTCTCCTATTTCGAGGCCAACAACGAACCTGATCTCGCAGCGGAGTGGAAAGATGGGCATCGACCAGCGAACTGGCTGAACATTGTGGTCGATAATTTCATCCTGGACGCAGATATCATCCTGGATGCGGGCGGGCTGCCAGCCCTGCCGGCAATGGGCGCAGGCAGCAAAGAAAACGCCATCGAAATGGTTCTGGAAAGGGGTCGCGCCGACATCTTCGAGCGAGGGGCCTGGGTCGCCATTCACAACTACACGCTCAATCATCCCCTGGACTATCCCAGCGATCCGGTCAACCAACGGGGCGAGCCCATTTCGCAGACAGAATTCGACATGCTTGCAGCCTGGCGCTACAGCCACCTGACACCCGAAGAAGCGGAAGATCAGGGCGTCAGCCGGTCCGATTACGACAAATTCCAGAGATGGGGATGGGAAGGTCGGACTATTGAAGCTGTCAATCAGTTACGAGTCGATGCAAAAAACCCTGGCGACACGATTTTTGACGACGCCAGTTGTTTCAGGGGATGGCAGTTCTTCGGCAATATGATTTACGATGCGCTGGGCTACCATGTGCCCGTGATCAGCACCGAGGGCGGACCAGTGGTGGGCTGGGGCGATGACAAGCGCTACGCCAAGGTCAATCCCACGACCCACTCCGATATGCAGATGGAGGTTTTCCGCTTCCTGCAGGATGAAGCGCCACCCTGGTACTTTACGTGCTGCACCTGGCTGCTGGCGACAAAGCCTTTCGGTGATCTGAGCCCGACCTGGGAGCAAATGGCCTGGTACACCGATGCCTGGAATCTACAGTTCGGGCTTCAAGGGCAACTGCCCATCTTGCAGGCGCTGAAGGATACGCCCAGCGAGGTGCGCCACGAACTTCGCGCCCTGATCGGTGAGCCGGGAACAGTCAAAGGCGTGATCAAGGGGCGGGATGAAAACCCGCTGCCAAATATCGCCTTGAGTCTGCGTTCGCAAGATAAAACCGTGGCCAGCACCATCAGTAACAGTGCAGGCCAATACGAAATGCAGGCGCCCGCCGGATTTTATGATCTCTGGGTGGACTGGGTTGGCCCGGTCGCCCATGACATTACGCTCACCGAAAACGATGTCGATATCATTGACGTGGAGGATATCGATCCCGCCGGGTTGTATGAGATCGTTTGCATTGTGCGCGGCGCAAAAGGTCAGCCTCGCTCAGGCGTTGATGTCGAACTGCGGCGCAACGCCATCACCCATGCCGCCGCCACGACCGATGAAGCCGGGCAGATTGTCTTCAATCCGGGCATCGGCGGTCGCTATGTCATCGACGCAGGGGATGGCGGGGTTAGCGCCTGGGTCTCGCCGGACGAAATCAAGACAGTTGTCGATATTGTTCTGCCCGAAAGCGGCGAACTGCGCTACTTCCTCACCGAAAAACGACTGCTCCCTCCCGTCGAAACCGGCAATCGACGTGTCTTCTTTGGAAGATTGACTGATGCCAATGGTCTCGGCATCAATGGCATCCAATTGGAGATGCGTTGGACGAATGCCGAACCCGGTACATCCTTCCCCCGCACTCGCACCGGACAAGATCGCTATCGCCCCAACCCCGACGGCTATTTCGAATTCCTGCACTCTCGCGGCGAGTTCATCATCCAAGTCGTTCAGGGCGATCACGAAAGCGATATCGCAGACAAGCTGTTCACTGCCACAATCCCTGGCCGGGAGGGAGATGCGATCACGTATGAAATCAACTTCCAACTGCGCCATGTTGTAGATGATGCGCCTGCCAACAGCCTTGTCTTTGGCAACATCCCCGGCGGACGCGCCGAGCAAATTGTGCGGCTCTGGTCTGGCATCGAAAGCAAAGAAGCGGAGCTTGGCCAGATGCGCAGATTCCGTTTCGCCGACCTTCCGGCTGGCGTTTACGACCTGGAATTGGCTGGCATCGGCGTTATCGGAGCGGACCTGGTGCTCGATGGCAGAAATCAAATCGAGATGGAATTCCCGCTCATGGGCGCGATGGTCGGCCAGGTGTTGGATGCGCCCCCTCTCCAGCGCAACGTCACCCTGATTTCTGAGACATACGGTTTCACTCGCCAGGGCGATCTCACTTCTGAAAATAACTATCGCTTCACCAACCTCCCGCCTGGCGCCTACCGTGTCGAGTTGGACGACGCCATCCTCGCCGGACTTGTCTCGGATGGACTCAGCGTCCTGCAAGCGCCGCCTTTGCTGGTCGAGCTGATTTATCCTTCGGGCAACAGCAAGCTGTCCGGGGCAGTCATCACCGAAGATCAGGAATTGCTGCCGGGCGTCGCCGTCGCTCTGCTCTACCAGAACCATTTGGTCACCATCGCCATCACCGACCACGATGGCCGTTATGAATTCCGAGGTCTGGGGGCAGGGATGTACGCCTTGATGATCAATGGCGCTGTGGTGGCGAACAATCTGTCGTTGGATGGTGACAACAATCTTGTGGCGAATCTGCGCTACGCCACCGATCCTAAACCCAGCGCCAAACCTATCGAGCATTATTACCTGATGGACATGACCGATCCAGCCCTGCGCCCGGCCCTCTTGCGTCTGCTCGCATCCTGGTTTACCACCCAACCAGAAAGCGTCATCGGCTTCAGCACCGCAGAAGCAGAGCATGCAGAGGTCGTCACCCTGCTCGGCGATGGCATTTCCGAGGAAACCGTGTCTGCCCTGCAAGCGGCCGGATGCCAGGTCATTGATCGGCGTCAGGACCTGGTCACTATCGCAGAAATCCTGGCCGGCGCTTTCTAGCCTTCATCCCCACCCAAGAGGTTTTTCCCATGACAGAGTTGATCAACGATGCAGTTGCATACGGCGTTCGCGTCGTTGAGGCCGATATCGAGCCCGGCGTCGAGTACTGGAAGGTCACTCGCGTGCATCATCTGACACCCGAGGAAAACTACGGTCGGCATCATGTCTTTCTGGACGCACTTGATGAAACCGGCAACCGACTTTTCGGTTCTCGGGCGTTGGTCACCTGGGATGGCGGCTCCGAGAAAATCGTCGTAGAGAAACCGCTGGGCGAGCCAGGGGCGAATTTTCCGTTGTGGAAATGGCAGATATGCAGCATCAAAATGTTGGACCTGCCCTCCGACCGGGTGGAAAACCTGCGCACCGACCATCCGGATGAAGCCTCCGGCAACACGCTATTCCACCACTCATTCTCTGTCACCGTTCAGCGCACGATAGCCCCTTTGATCGATCCTCTGGCAGATAGCGTGATCAGTGGCCGGGTGTTTGGCGGCCAAGGGCACACGCTCGTTTTGCGCGGTGAAGTGGGGAATGAGCGCATAATCGAGGTCGGCGACAACGAAATCTACCGGTTTGAGCATCTTGCCGCGGGGCGCTACACCATCGAAAATATGAATGATGGCCGCATTGTGGGCCCGGTCGAGGTGGATGGCTCCAATTGGATAGAACTTGACTTCCCGCCCATTGTCACCAACCAACCACTGAGTCGCTTCATACTCCTTGGCGCGCCCACCGCCCCCATTACGCAACTCCACCTTTCTCTACTCGCAGACTATCTGGCCGATCACGAGTGCGCTTTTGGTTTCAGCGCGGAGCAAGCGATCAGGGCGGTTCATGTCACACTGGTGGGTGATCACCCAGACGAGACCCGTATTTTGTTGCAAACTGCGGGTTGCACCGTGGACGATCTGCCATCCGAACCCAGCGCACTGATGGCGGCAATTAAGCAATCAACCGCATGATTCAGAGACCCGCCAAACATCATCTGACGAGTCTCAATTGCATCAATTCAGATTCGGACAGGCATCACGGATGACATCGGTGACGTACTCGATTTCGTCGTAGGTGAGCGATGACGCCGATGGCAGGTAGAAGCCATCACGGCAGAGCTTTTCCGCCTCTGGAAAACGCTGGCCTTTGAAAGCGTCCCAGTAAACCGGTTGGGTGTGCATGGGGATGAAGAATGTCCTGGTTTCCACACCATTGTCGGCCAGCACTTTCCGCAATTGGTCGCGGTTCATGCCATAGGCTGCGCTGTCAATCAGGATGCCGTACATCCAGTAAACGCTTTTGGCCCAGGGCGCTTCCGGTGGCGTGGTGATGCCGGGGATATCCGCCAATCTTTGTGTGTAGCGACTAGCATTCTGGCGGCGCGCTTCGATGAAGGTATCCATCTGCTCCACCTGAGCGAGACCGATAGCGCCCTGAAGATTGGTCATGCGGTAGTTGAAACCGACGTACTTATGCCAGAAATGGCGTTCATGGCTAAAGGCATGATCGCGCAAATTCCAGGCCAGGCGCGCAAGGTCGCGGTCGTTGGTCGTGATCATGCCACCCTCGCCGGTTGTCAGTATCTTGTTGGCATAGAAACTGAATCCGGCAGCATGGCCGAGTCCGCCACAGCGACGGCCTTTGTATTCAGCGCCATGCGCTTCCGCCGCGTCTTCGATCACATGGATGCCATATTTCTCAGCCAGCGCCATCAAGGGGTCCATGTCGACAGGATGGCCGTAGATGTGCACAGGGATGATCGCCTTGGTTCGGGGCGTGATCTTGGCTGCGACCTGCTCCACGTCCATTTGCCAATAATCGGGCTCGTTGTCGACCAGGACCGGGGTTGCCCCACAGTAAGTGACTGCGTTGGGCGTCGCAATCATGGTGAAGGTGGGCAAGATGACTTCATCGCCGGGTCCCAGCCCCAGTGCAGCCAGCACCAGATGCAGGGCAATTGTGCCGTTGGCGCAGGCGATGCCATACGTGGCGCCGCAGGCCTCGGCGAATTTATTTTCGAAGTCAATGATGTAGCTGCCCGCCGACGAAATCCAGTTGGTTTCGATGGCGCGCTGCACATATTTGAGTTCATTGCCTCTCAGCGTTGGTTCGCAAACGGAAATGATTCGCCGGCGGCTGGGTTGGTCAAACGTGGGAATTGCCCGGTAGCTGATTTTGACTTCGGGGTCGGCGGCGGGAATGATATCCGCCAGGTCTCCCATATCTTCGAGTTTGAGTTCATGTGGTTTGAGCATGATTTCTCCGTTATGTTTTAATGGCTCTTTGAGATTTCATATGGTTCCACGTCGTGAAACGTGAAGACGTAAAACGTGATGTCGCCTTGCCGGGTTTTTCTTCACGTTTTACGTTTCACGGATCAAGCTAAATCGTATCTACCACACGATATCCTGTTGAACTGTTTTTATTACGAATTTTGTTTTGCAGGATGACTGTCGTCTTGCTCCCGGAAGAGATGCCAGACAGTGGCCACGTATTTGCGGCCTTTGACGAGATAATCCCAGAGATTTGCGCCGGTTTTGCTGTCACCAACAGTGCGTGGCACGCAAACGTAAGGCACTTCGTCGACTTTGTAACCCTGCTGGACAGCGCGTCCCAGGAGATCGATGCAGTACTCGCCGTAGTCGCCACGCAGCCGGATTGCCTGCAATACCGGCGCTCTGGCAGCGATAAATCCACTTGTGTAATCGCTGATCTGCCGTCCGAGCAGCAGCATGGCGTAATGGTTGATGATCCAACTGAGGCTGCGCGCCATCAAGCCGTGGGCCACATCGGCCCCGCCGGGAATCCACCGGGACCCCACCGCCACATCGGCGTCCCCCTCGGTGATGGCTCCGACCAGGCGGGGCACATCCTCCGGCGGCATTGACAGATCACAGTCCATCCAGGTGATGATGTCGGCGTTGTGGTCTGTAATGGCCACGTCGATGCCCCGCTGGATGGCGGAGGTCAAGCCGGACTCGTTCATGCGCCGGATCAGCGCTACGCGCTGGGTTCCAGCAGTGTTGTACTGTTCGGCCACTTGCTCCACCACCCGCCACGTGCCGTCGGGCGAGTCGTCATCCACCACTAGAATCATGTGCGGCGTGGTGGCGGAAGCCAAAATGCGCTCGATGAGCGGACGGATATTCTCGCTTTCGTCGTAGGTGGGAAGGACGGTGCAGACAAGCATGGAAGTGGGAGGAGGAAGAAGTAAGGAGTATGCAGTAAAAGACCAGGGGGTATGGCCCTGTCAGCGTTTTCGGGCCAGGGCGTACAGGCTGAGTCCGGCCGGAAAACGATGTCGGCGCAACCAGCGTGTCTCTGAGCTGAGCGCGGGGGCAAGGAGTCGACTCAGTTTGGTTGTTGCAGCAAGACCTTGCTGAACGGACATGAGGCCATTGCGTTGCGCCAGACGGGCAGCGATAGCCGGAACAAGGAGAAAGCTGTTGGCGTAGGTCATGCGCTCGATCGTGAACTCGACGGATAGCAGAAGTTGCCGGAGCGCCGTGGCCGTGTAGCGTCGCCCGGAGCCAAATACCTGATCGTGGGGACCGTACAGCCACTCGTAAGCGCCGACGCACACCAGCAGTATGCCGCCAGATCGCAAAACACGCCAGCTTTCGGCCACAGCAATCTCAGGCTTGACCTGATTTTGGTCCAATACATTCAGCGCCACGATTGCTGCACAGGTGCTGGAAGCTACCGGCAACGAGACAAAGTTCGCCTGAGCAAATGGGGTCGCGCCGTTGGCTGGCGGGACCATGCTCAAAGCCCGGAAATTAAGATCCAGGCCGGAGATAGAACGATCCGGGTAAGCGGCAGCCAAATCCGATACGAGTTGCCCTTCCCCGCAGCCGATATCGAGCAGGGGGCCATCCGGCAAGACGCTGTCCGCCAGCAATGCCAGCGATGTCTTCCTCATGCCTGCGCTCCACCAATGTGCGTTCTGCAGATAGCGACTTTCAGACATATCAGGGTTCGACGATCTGCACCGTTCCCAGACGCAAGCCATCTGCTGTGGCGGGCAGGTGTTTGTTCGGGAGTTGATACAGGGCGATTTCGAGTTGGTACTCGCCGGGCGGCAGGTCGGGCGGTAGCTGCATCTGGTATTCATCCAGAATGCGCCATCCTGGCTGCCAGCGTGTTGTCGGTAAGCTGCCATTGCCGGGAATGCTGTCCTGGCCCGCCAGCAAAACGTCGCCATCCTCCCCGGCTTCACCGAGCAGGTGGGTGGCGACCGTCCAGTCGTGCATGGGCGCGGCATCGACAAGCCAGTGCAATTGCAGGTAGAGGACGCCGCCTGATGCGGGATATGCTGGTTTGACATCGTAACCCATCAGGCGGATGCCATCACCCAGCTGCGACCGGGAAGGAGTGCTGGGGTTGGATTTGCGGGGCGCTCTGCGCGGGTCTGAAGTACACCCGTCGATACAGTTCGCCCCAATCATCGACCAGATCATCGCCGGTGGTGGCTGCAGGAAACATGTCGGGCAGCAACAGTCTGGTGCGAAAATCCTCGTGTTCGATCACGACATACGCTTCGGGCGCAGTGACAACGCCGTCGTTCAAAGGGAAAACATGTCTGCCATCGTAACTGGCGGGGGCAGGACGAGATCGGGTGGTCCAGGCAAAGGCCAGGGTGGGATGCTCATTGCTGCGCGGGCTGAGGTAAATTGGCATATCGTCCGGCTGGTCTGCGATCCACTGCCCCGTCAGCCACAAGCCTTCGTCGAAAGCATGGAAGAGGTCTGGCAATGCCGCCCAGCGCTGGAAATAGTTGGTGGCCGATGTCAGACCTCCCAGAATAAGCAGAAGCAGGATCATGGCTGTGGTGGCTACAACGCCGAGCCGAGCCCGACCCCAGCGCTGGAAAATGCTCCCGAGCCATTGTCCAAGCCCAACCAGCCCCAGGCCGACGAGAAGCGCCGTGGGTGCGGCTGCGCCCAGGATGCGATGGAAATGCGGAGCATATTCGCTGAACACGCCCGGCAGCAGGAGCCCGACCAGCCCGGCCACGATCAGGCCGTAAGCGGGATTGCGAATTCGCCACAGGGCCAGGACCAGTCCCCAGAAAAAGGGCAGGGCGAGCCACAGGTTCAGGGCGGGTGCGCCAGGGAGATTGCGGCGGGGGTCGAGGTCGCCGGTCCCGTCCACGGGGATGAACATCTTGGCAGTGGCGGCAAGATTCCCCAGGAAATCGCCTTTTTCGGCGACGCCATCCGCCCCGACCGCAGCGATTTGGCTCGGACGCAACAGGAGGAGCGCAGGGTTTTTGCTGAAAAACAGGAGCAAAGGAATGACAACAAGGATGGCCAACGACAGCGGCGATCAGAACGCCCCGCCAGCGCAGC
This sequence comes from uncultured Chloroflexia bacterium, assembly GCA_963700615.1. Lineage (GTDB taxonomy): Bacteria > Chloroflexota > Anaerolineae > J102 > J102 > DUEF01. Next base: position 525,399 of record CAVOYG010000016.1, read on the forward strand.
GGCGCGCGTTCCCGATCCCAAATCGCCAGTTGCACAACGGTGACAGCCACCAACAGAGGGATCACCCAGGCTCCCTGGTAGGTGTACATCCCCAACCCCAACACGATCCCGCTCGCGCCAAAACTCAGCCAGCTTACCTGTCCGCCAACCGCGCAGGAGCAGCCAAAAAGTCGTCGCCCACCATAGCGGAACCATGATCGGTTCGATGCCGATGCGGCTGAAGTGCATGTGCCAGCGCATGACGGCGAGGGCGGCAGCAGCCACCAGGGGAAACCAGGCGGGAAGGCGATCATCGAGCTGGCGCAACTCGGTGGCCAGGGCATAGACCATGACGACGCCCAATATGCCGAACAGGGCTGCCGTTGTCCGCATTGCTGTCGGACCGACCTCCCCACCAAACGCCTGAAAAAGGGCGAACATCCCGGCATTGGCGTAAGCGTTGAGCGGAGGCACGCCGAAATTCCCCACGAGAAAGAAGGGGCGATAGAGCGGGTCTGTGAGGATGCGCCATGCCTCCAGGCCTTCGAATGATTCGTCGAAATGGAAACCGGGCGGCAGGCTGTCGATCTGCCACAGACGGAGCGCAGCGGCGACAACCAGCACAAGCAGGAGGAGTAGGCTTTTTGTGGCGCGGGACATGGGGGAAAGTATACCAGAAAACGGGGAATGTTCGGACTTAAAACGCCTCAGCCGGAAAGCACTTCCCGCAGGCAGGCCAGCCAGAAATCCGTGTATTGCTCCCAGAACACGAAATTGCAGCCCCAGTGCGGCGCTGGATCAGACATGTAGGCCAGCACTTTGCCCTGGCCAAAGCTGCCGGTCGCCACCAGTGGATCGCCCGTCTCCTTCACCGAAAGCAGCACATCGCAGCCGGGGCGGGCCTTGACCTGATTGTAGCCGAGGATGGGTGGGAAGGTGGCGAAATCGACGCTCTCGAACGCAGCCCGGCCGGATTCAGTCACCTGAGCGGTGTATCCCTCGGTGCTCTCGATCAGGTCTTCGTAGTCGAGACAGGCGACCGGCAGGATATCCCGCAGGCGAGTGCGGTTCCATCCCCCTTTGCCCATTTCGCCCGTGAAGGAGAGCCATCCGCCCAGGAAAAACATATGGACGCCCGCCTGCACCGCCTCGACTGTGAGCCGCACCCGGTCGGGAAAGGTCAGCACCTGCGTCCCGAACTTCGTTCGATCAAAGAAACTGGGGGCAAGCTGGAAGTTCTTGGCCTCGACATCGCTGAAGATGATGACATCGTACTCATCGAGGATTTTTTCGTACTCGCCCGGCCCCAATTTATAGAAATCCCAGGCAGCCACATCCTCGACTTGATGCTCGCCCGTGCTTTCCAGCGCCTCCTTGAGCCAGCGTCCGTAATAGTACATATCCAGACCTTTCCAGGCATAGTTGAAGGGCGTCTCGGCGAAAATCGGCCCCATGCTCACTGCCCAATCGCCGATGTAGTAGATTTTTGCCATGATGATTACTCCAATCAGTGCGTGTTAAAAGTGGCTTGTTTTCAGTATAAATCCTCGCAGCCACTTCCGGGAGGTCACATCAACCTATTACCCGTTGAATTTGCAAATGTTCATCAAACGGGTTGATTTTTGACCCTGCGGAACTCACACGCAGTGCGCTTCAGCGTACTTCCTTTTAGCAGCCACCGATTTCAACCGGTGGTTGCCGCGAATGCATCGTTCCTACATGCCGTTTTCCAACACCCCGGCAACCTCTTGGATGCGTTGCCAGGCAGCCTGCACATGCCGCGCTTCGGTCTGCTCCTGGCCAATGCTCATGCGCAAGGTAAAAACGCCGTTGAGTTTGGTGTGGGTGAAATAAAGATCGCCACTGGCATTGAGCCGATCCATCAGCGCCTGATTGAAGTCATCGCCAGCCTTGTGGCGGAAGCAAATCAGATTGAGCGGGGCCGGGGCCATTAGCTCAAAACGATCATCCTGCTCCACCCAGGCGACGAATTGCTGCGCAAGCTCGATGTGGCGGCGGACGTGATATTGCAGGCCCTCGACGCCGTAATGGCGGATGACGAACCACAGTTTAAGAGACCGGAAGCGCCGTCCCAGGGGAATCTGCCAGTCCCGATAATCGATCACAGCGCCCGATTGCGTGGCCTGGTTCTTGAGATATTCGGGTAAAATACTGAGGGCGTTGATCAGCGCCGTGCGGTCTGCGACCCAGAAACAATCGGCGTCGAAGTTGGTGAATAGCCACTTGTGGGGATTAAAACAGTAGCTGTCGGCCAGTTCCAGGCCATCATGCGTCCAACGGTATTCGGGGCAGAGCGCGGCAGCGCCCGCCATGGCGGCATCGACATGCAGCCACACGCCTTCCTGTTGGCAGATTTCGCCGATCTGTCGCACGGGATCAATGGCGTTGGAGGATGTCGTGCCGATGGTGGCCGAGACAAAGGTCGGGATCAGACCTGCCGCCCGGTCTTCGGCAATGTGGCGGGCCAGATCGGCGGGGCGCATGGCAAACTCATCGTCCACTTCGATCAGACGCAGATTCTCGCGCCCCAGGCCGGCGATCATCATTGCTTTTTCCACGGAGGAATGCGCCTGCGATGAAGCGTAAGCGACCAGATTGCTTCGCAAACCTTGCTCCCGCGTGGCGAAATCAGTAACTCGCTCCCGAGCAGCCAGCAGCGCAGTGAGCGTGGCGCTGGAGGCCGAATCCTGGATCACGCCCCCGCCAGTATCGGTGGACAAGAATTTGGTCGGCAGCCCCAACATCGTCGCCATCCAATCCATGACGTGCGTCTCCAGATCGGTGGCGGCGGGGCTGGTGGCCCAGATCATCCCCTGCACGCCAAAGCCGGACGAAAGCAGATCGCCGAGGATGGAGGGGAAGGAAGCGCCGGTGGGGAAATAGGCGAAAAAGTTGGGCGATTGCCAGTGCGTGATGCCGGGCAGGACGATGTCCTCGACATCCTGCATCATCGCCTGAAATGATTCGCCCTGTTGCGGCGGTTCGGCAGGCAATTGCGCCCGGATTTCTCCCGGCTGCACTTGTGACAACACGGGGAAAGATTCGATGCGTTCGTAATAGTCGGCAATCCAGTCCACCAGTTCTCGTCCATGTTGGCGGAATTCATCGGGGGTCATGTGATAGGATTCAGTCATGTTTTTCCTTCCGGTTCGATGACAAAAATGTAATCATCCAGATACGTGGTGCGTCGTGCGTGTTCCGTTTAGTGTGACAAGTTCTGCGAGCTCTAATGCAACGCAATACGCATCACGCTTGCGGCACTAAGCTCCTCGGCCAGCTTTCACCAATTCCTTCAATTTGGCTTCCCTGGCTTGCTGGGGCAATTTCACCAGGCTTTCCCCCACCAGCATGGCGTTCGCTCCCATCTTCTTCAACGCCCGCACATCGTCGGCGGTGCCGATGCCGCTCTCGCTCACAAAAAGGACTTCTGGCGGAGCCAGGGCACGCAAGCGGCCCGTGTTGTTCAAATCAACAGAAAAATCTTGTAGGTCACGGTTGTTGACGCCAATCACCCGTGGGTTTTCCTTCAACGCCCGTTCTAACTCGACCTCGTTGTGCACCTCGACCAGCGCCGTCATGCCCAGTTCGTGCGTGTAGGCCAGCAATTCACGGTACTCGGCATCGCTGAGCACCGCCATGATTAAGAGCAGTGCATCGGCCCCGGCCACACGGGCCTCCAACACCTGATAGGGATCAAAAATGAAATCCTTGCGCAGCACCGGTACATCGATACTGCGTTTGCGGAAAGCCTCTTTGATGTCGGTGAGATAAATCAACTCGCCTTGAAAATAGCGGGCATCCGTCAGACAGGAGATGGCAGCTGCGCCACCGATTGCGTAGGTCAGCGCCAGTTGCACGGGATCGAAATCCTTACAAAGCAAGCCCTTGCTGGGCGAAGCCCGTTTCACTTCGGCAATAAGGCTGACGCCGTACTGAGCGAGGGCAGCAGCGAAATCGATGGCGGGCGGGGTGAAAATAGACAGGGCTTGCAGATTGGATTGCGGTATTTCCGCTTTCTGCTTGGGCACGTCCTGCCGCTTCGTGCGCATGATTTCTTCCAGGATTTTGCCCTGGCTTAGGAGGCGTTGTTGTCGTTTCATAATCGAAGTTGGTGAAGGGAACTGTGAATTGCTGGCTTTGTTTACTCGACTTGTATGATTAGCACAGGCAGGTCCAAAACGCAATGTCTCAGGGCTTCTGAATCGAGCCTATTTCCGCTTAATCACGGCAAACACCACCAGGCCGACAAAACCAATCAGCATCAGCAAGCCAAAGGCGTCGCCAATCCGGGGATAAAGGGTATCCACGGAACCGACCGGCGTCGTCACCATCTGCTCAGCGGCCCAGTCGCCAGTACTTTCCTCTTCAAACATGTCGACACGGTTGACAACACGACCGTAGGCATCGGTCACAGACGAAACACCTGCCCCGGTCTGGCGGAAGATGGGCACTCCATTTTCTACAGCCCGGAAGGTTGCCATACCGTCGTGAATATCACGGACTTCATACCAATCATTCGAGGGGACAAAGAGCAGATCAACATCCTGCTCGCCAGCTTGCTTGATGGCATTGGGGAAGTCGGCATCCCAACAAATGACTGCGCTTAACGTGCCATAGGGGGTTTCGACGGTCTGCAATTCGCCGCTGCCGGTGACAGAGCCTTCAAATTGAGTGCCGCCGTATTTGTAATGTTCAAGAACGATCTCGCCATTGGGGTCGATGATACGGACGACATTGTGAAAGGGCTCTGCGCCGGATGGGTCCAGTGTTGCCGTAGGCAAAACCAGATAGATGCCCTCTTCCCGGGCGAGATCGGAGGCATTTGCCAGCAGAGACTCTACTTCCTCGCTGAAACCCATGCCCGCCGCTTCCTGCAACACGACAATTTCTGCGCCTTTCTGCGCCATTTTGCGTGCCTGGGCCAGTTCCCGTTCATGCAATTCCGTCGTCGCTTCCCGGAATGCAGTCCCGTCACCCTCTTGCGTCAGCGCCATCACGGAACTTAGGCCTTCTCCCGGCAGGGAAAAGCCACCGATTTGCACTTCTTTCTCTGCAGGAGCGGCCAGCATCATCCGCCCAACGCCAAAACCGAACACAAGAATCAAAACGCCTGCGAAGATCAACACGCCTCGCCGGATTTTCGCCCACTGAAAATTACTTTCCCAGACATAGTTGACCACACTGGCAAACCAACTGACGATAAAGGGAGAAGCCCACAACCCGGCGATGGCGGATAGTTGCATCAGCGCTGTAAAACCAGCTTGAGAGTAAGCCGCTGCTCCAAATGTGCCGAAAGGGCTGCCGGAAGAAGAGAAGAAATCTATGGCCGTGACGCTAATCGGATAAACGAGCGTCAGCCAGAAGGGATTGTTGCCGTCACGCGTCCAGCGACGATGATAGATACGGTCAATGACCAAGGGGATCAGGGCAATGAGCGTAACGACGAAGAAGAAGATAGGCTCGACCAACTCACCCATAAAGTGCATGGATGTCGCGTTGTGCCAGGCCATGATGGTGGGAATGGCCGTCGCCAGCCACAACCATAAGAAAGCGCGACCACCCTTTTCACTGTCGCGAAAGAAACGTATGGCAAATACCCCCGCCAGCCAGGCTGCCGGGGGTATTTGCCAGCGCCCGATGGTCAAGAATGCCAAACCGGCATAGAGCGCCAGCCACAAGAATCTCAGTTTATCGTTATGGAATTTCATGGGTTACTCCGAACAATGAACGTGATTGGATAAGTCAATGTTCAAAGGATACCGGGCATTAGGTCATGTTACGTAGTGCCATTAGTCACGTATGGGTCACGTGCTTGGAGACGTGATGCGTCACGACCACCATTTTCACGCATCACGTTTTACGTTTCACGCCCGACGCCCCTACGCATTCTCCTACGAGGCAACGCCCTTGTACCACGCCACCGTCTGCTTCACTGCCTCATGCTGCGGCGTTGGCATCACATCGCCAAACACACGGTCATATTCGCTATTATCCACAACAAAGGGCATTTCGAATTGATAGACCATCTCTTTCAGTTCACGAATCATGGGATTGAACAAACCCATAGCCGTAAGCAGGATGCCGGGCGCAGAACGGTAGTTGGGGCTTTGACCAGCCTCGTTGTAGATCATTTCCAACATCTGGCGGGTGCTCAACGCCTCGGCATTGGGCGTGTGCCACACCTTGCCCAACGCTTCATCCCGCGTGGCCAGAGTGACCACGGCCCTGGCGAAATCGTCGATGTAGGTGTAGGTGTGGGGCATATCCAGGTCGCCGACGGCATTGGCGGTTTTACCGACCAGGGCTGGGGCCAAAACCATCTCACCCAGACCGGCGTTGAGTACGCCCGGCCCGTAGAAATCGGAACCCCGAGCGATGACTGCCTGCACCCGACCTTTGTCGTGCGCCCCCAGCAATGTCGCTGCCAGGTCGGCGCGAAGTTGACCTTTGCGGCTGCAAGGATTCACCGGCGTGCTTTCGCGCATGGGCCCATCGACCTTGCCGTACATGTACAGATTGTCAACGTAAACCAGCCGGGCGTTTTCGGCCTCGGCGGTCGCAATGAAGTTGTCCATGGCCGGGGGCAGCACTTCCTGCCACTGGGGGTAGGGGACATTGACAGCATGGTAGATAACGGAAGCTCCCTGACAGGCGGCCTTCATGCTGGCCAAATCTGTGGCATCTGCGGCTACGCACACCACGCCTTCAGGGACATCGGCAGCGCCTGAGCGATTGACAGCCCGCACCGGCAGGCCCTGGGCGACAAGTTCACGAACGATAGCTTTACCGGCGCCGCCGCTGGCGCCAAACACAACGTGTAATTGGTTGGTAGTAGTCATTAGTTTGTCCTTAAGGTGAGTGAGTAAACTGGCACGGTTCATTCTGCCGACATTGCATCTTTACAAATCCAAGTTTGCGATTGCGAAGAAAACAAAAGATTAATGACTAAAGATTAAGGATTCTTCTGCCGATTACCCTTAATCATTAATCTTTGATCTTTAATCGTTGCTCCGCAGACATCAACTAGTAAAGATGCGAAGCACTGATTCTGAACCACGCCAGCAAACGGATGGTGGCTGAAAAGGTTGGTTTAGTCAAGTTCGATGCTATGCAGCCAAGGAAAAAGACCTGTTTTTCGGGATTGCCGGGCTGAGAGTTGCCCCATTCCCGCAGACGTACTAAAATATAGATACAACCAAAACAACCGTGAACATTCACTCACATCACATAGGAGACACACGAAAGTGACTTTCAAACTACCTGATCTTCCCTACGACAAGAGCGCCCTGGAACCAACCATCGACACGCGCACCATGGGCATCCACCACGATAAGCACCATGCCGGTTACGTCAACAACCTCAATGCCGCCCTCGAAGGCTATGATGACCTGCAGAAACTCTCCCTCGTGGATCTGCTGACCGGTCTGGATTCAGTGCCCGAGGCCATCCGCACCGCCGTGCGCAACAATGGCGGCGGACACTTCAACCACTCGATGTTCTGGCAAGCGATGAGCCCTAAAGGCGGCGGCGCTCCCTCTGGTTCGCTCGCCAAAGCTATCGATGCCGATTTCGGCTCATTTGATGAGTTCAAAGCTCAATTCAGCAAAGCTGCCGCCACTCGTTTTGGCAGTGGCTGGGCCTGGCTAAGTGTTGACAGTGACGGCAAACTGGTTGTCTCCAGCACCCCAAACCAGGACAATCCAGTCATGTCTGGCGGCATTCCCTTGCTCGGCCTTGATGTGTGGGAACACGCCTACTACCTGAACTACCAGAACCGCCGCCCCGATTACATCTCTGCCTGGTGGGATGTTGTGAACTGGGATTATGTCGGTTCCACCTACTCAATGGTGCAACTCGGTGACAGCGTGGACAAAATCACCGGAAAAATCAAGGATTTCTGGGCGAAACTGTAGTCCTCGTGATCTTGTAAATCAGATTTCTGGACCAACACTGACACTAGAATCCAAACACCGGCCCGATCATTCCGTATCGGGCCGGTGTTTTATTGAGATTTGGAAAGCTTGCGGGCGCGTATCTTGGAGAACGCTTGCATTTGCGAAGAAAACTTGCAACGAGGTGAAGATACAGGTATACTTGCCCATGCAGTTGAGTTCAACCCTTATCTGGCTTGTCCAGATGCTTAACTGTCGCCGTCGGGGCGTAGCGCAGCTCGGTAGCGCGCTTGAATGGGGTTCAAGAGGTCGGGCGTTCGAATCGCCCCGCCCCGACCATGGGGGCTGATGGAAAATCACCCATCGGCCCCCGTTTTTTATCAATTTTCTCATCCGAGTTTCTGAAGATCGACGAAGATCGACAGTGAGTTCCAAACGATTCCATACTGCTGAAGACTTGTTTGAGTCCTATCTGGCATCGCAGACCGTCGATGACCAGGAGTTGCTCAAGCGAGTGCATGCTGCCCTGCCTCTGACAGCAGACATCACACGGTCGGATGCCTTCCTACTCATTCCTGGCAAAGCCAGGCTGTGTGTTGCGGCTCATGCCCAACCACACTCCATGTCCTCACTGTATGCGCAAAGCCCGTGTGGCGATTGTTATCCCAGTTCGGAGCGGCGTTGGTTGTGGCAGGCAATCACGCGTGGCCAACGCAAAAAGCGAATCGTGCCTGAAGTTTTCGAGGAACGCCCGGAGGTGGGGCAGGAAGTGTGGCCAGTACTCGGCAAGGATGGACGCCCGCTTGGCTCAATGGCGGTCTTCACAAATGCCCTGGAAAGGGAAAGACATCGCCGCCGAGACCGATCTTTTCAGCGCTCGCTCGCTCGTTTCTGCCAGATGGCGGCGGCTGGCGAAGTGATGGGCGTCGAAGTTTTGCCCGCCTTCCGCGAACAAGACGGTATCATTTTCGTTGACCACATGGCCCGGTACCGCTATCTCAGTGGTCAGGCGAACAACGTCTATCGCCGCCTCGGCTATCTTGATGATCTGCGCGGGCGCAGCCTGAATGAAGTGGCCTCTGGCGACCTCAAATACGTGCAGCAAGCCTGGACTGAAAAACGTTGCGAGTTCGGGGAGGACACGGTGCGAGATCGGATCTTGCTTCTTAGCGCAATCCCACTGTTGGGTCCCCCTGATCTGGGCTTTTGGCAACAATTGTCTTCACGCCAGCGCACTGTCGAGCGCTATGGCGCATTGCTTCTCGTCAAAGATATCACCGAAACGCGACAAAAAGCGCAGGAACTGAAGATTAAATCGATCATGATCAAAGAAGTGCATCATCGAGTGAAGAATAATCTTCAGTTGTTGGTTTCGATCATGCGCATGCAAGCGCGCCGCGCTCAAACCGACGAAGCCAGACTGCTGTTGAACGAGGCTGTCAGTCGTATTCTCAGCATGGCGGTCATCCACGATTCGCTCTCTGAAGGCGAAGACCAGACCATCAATCTCAGAGAGGTTTTGCAGCAGATTGTCGGCCAGGTGCAAGCGAGCATCGTGGAATCCTCGTCCAACATCAAACTACGCATCTCTGAAGCTGATGACGTGGTACTGCCCACGAGTAAAGCGACGGCATGCGCCCTGATCGTGAATGAATTATTGCTCAATGCCGTCGAACATGGTTTCTCGAATGACACTGAAGGCCTTGTATCGATTCATTTGCACGATCATATCGATTACATCGAATTACGTATCGAAGACAATGGCCAGGGCCTACCGCAAGATTTTTCACTGGATTCCAATACCAGTCTTGGGCTTGACATCATTCGTACGTTGGTGCAGGATGATCTGAAAGGCATTTTTGAACTCATTCCGCATACTGATAAAGGCGCCCGCGCTGTGGTGACCTTTCCGATAACGTCCACCGGAGGCGTATCTCCATGAATAGCACCTCATCTTCTGAAAGAAGAAGAATCATCATCTGTGACGACGAATCTCTAATCCGCCGCGACCTGCGCGAGATGTTGACCGGTCGCGATTACCTGGTTGTTGGGGAAACCGGCGAAGGGCGCACTGCGATCGAATTAGCCCGCAGGCTGGAGCCCGATTTGGTCATCATGGACATTCGCTTCGAGGATGACGATTTCGACGGCATCGATGCCGCCAAGATCCTGACCGAGGAAGGCATTGCACCGGTGTTGTTGCTCAGCGCCTATAGCCAGCGCGACCTGGTGGAGCGAGCGCGCCAGGCGGGCGTGGTGGGTTATCTGGTAAAACCCTTCACCGAAGCCGATCTTCCCCCGGCTATCGAGACCGCTTTGGCGCGTTTTGAAGAATTCGTGGAAGTCAGGCAGGAAGCATCTGATCTCAAGAACGCGTTGGAAACCCGCAAGATGGTGGACCGGGCCAAGGGCTTGCTGATGGATGAGCGTAACATGACCGAAGCAGAAGCCTTCAAGCGCATCCAGAAACTATCGATGAATTACCGTAAACCGATGCGCGATGTGGCCGAAGCCATCATCCTGGCGCATCAGATCAGCGAAAATGAATGATATGGGACTGATGCTGCGTTGACATTTCAGATTAAGTCATCCCTTCGACTATGGCCTTCATGCCCTTTTGGCCCGCTCGGCCTATTCTCAAATGAATCGCGCCGGCGAATGTTGAGTGACTGTCACTCGAATGTTGGAATATTCTCTGGGTCCCACCCCTCGATGCGGACAATGGCATCCCGAATCACGGCGGGGATGGGCGTTTTCTGATTGCGGCGGTAGTCGAACACCACGACCAACACCTCGCCTCTGGCAGCAACCACTTGTTGCCTGGTGCTGACCAACTGGTATTGCATCGTGAAACGATCTTCGCCCAGGCCCGGTATCCGCACCCCAACCCGGATTCGATCAGGATAAGTCAGCGGGAAGCGGTAGCGACAACTCTGGGTATGGACAATAGGGCCAATGCCGGTGGACTGCATCACCTCCATCAACTCGGTGCGCTCGAAATAATGGATGCGGGCGCTCTCGAAATAGCGGAAGTAAGCGACATTGTTGACATGCTGGAAGGCATCCATTTCGCCCCAGACGACATCGGTTTCGTAGATGACGGGATAATCGGTAAGCAGGTCGGACATGGAAAATGGGCTTGTTTGGGATATAATGTGGTTCTACGTCGTGAAACGTAAGACGTGAAACGTGATGTCGCCTTACTGAGTGGTTCTTCACGTTTTACGTTTCACGCATCACGCTGAATGAGTGTCTACCACATGAAATTCTGTTGAATCAGTGTTCAGGGTTAGCAGGCATTGGGTATTGGATATTGGGTATTGTTGATTACGACCGTCGAAAGGAATCATGCCGCACTATCGAATACCCAATATCTTCCACCTCACCAATCTCGCAAGAATTGCACCAGCAGGCGCACGCCAAATGCTGTGGCTCCGGCGGGATACATGGGCCGGGCTTTGGCATTCCAGGCCATGCCAGCGATGTCAAGATGAGCCCACGGGTAATCCTCGGTAAAATGTTGCAGGAATTTGGCGCTGGTGCTGACACCTGCATAGGCATTTGGAGCCGTGCTATTCTTCACATCGGCAAAATCGCTGCGAATGTCTTCGGCATATTCCTCGTACATGGGCATGGGCCAGAGGCGCTCATGCGTGGCATCGGCTGCTGCCAGCAATCGATCCTGCAATCCCGCCGATTCGGTAAACAGACCAGCCGCCTGCGGCCCCAACGCATAGCTGATCAACCCGGTCAGTGTGGCCAGGTCCACCACCGCTTTTGCATCTGCGTAACGACCGGCATAAGCCAAAGCATCAGCCAGGATCATCCGGCCTTCGGCGTCGGTGGAGATGACTTCCATGGTCTTGCCCGTCATGCCTGTGAAAATGTCGCCCGGCTTCTGCGCCCGCCCATTGATAGCATTCTCGGTCAGTGGCGCTAAACCCACCACATGCAGGGGCAAATCCAGCAAGGCCGCAGCCCGCAAGGCGGCAATCACATCGGCAGCGCCAGTCATGTCGTCCTTCATCTTCCACATCAGCGAAGGTCGGGCGATCTTCAGTGTGTAGCCGCCGGTGTCAAAGGTGACGCCCTTGCCCACCAGCACGACGGTGTCCAGCTCCGCTGCATGCGCTTTATTGTGCTCCAGGATCACGAATTTGGGCGGCTCGTCGCTGCCCTTGGCAACCGCCAGGAGGATGCCCATGCCCAGCGCTTCCATATCTTCCCACTCCAGCACAGTGCAGTCAAGACCCACCTCGGCGGCCATTTGCCGGGCGGTCTCAGCAACCATGGTCGGGGTGGCGACATTGGCCGGATGCGCCTCCAGATCCCGGGCGAGGATCACGCTCTCGGCAATAATGCGTCCGATTTCTGCACCTCGCTCGATGGCAGGTAGCTGGGTCGAACTGTACTCCACCACGATCAGGGACTCGATCTTCGCACTGTTCCCGCCCTGGCTGCTGCGACGGGGCATGGTGTACAGCTCCAACATGCTTGCTTCCACCACGGCCTGGGCGGCAGCCTGCGGATCAAGACCGCCAATGCCGGCGCCGTGCACGATGGTCGCCACCGTTTTTGCACCGAGCTTATTGGCGGCGGCAATCGCTTTGGCGGATGCAGTGCGCACGGCTTGCAAATCAAAATGATCTCGGTCGCCCAGCCCGACGACAAGCACCCGCGGCGCAGGAAGTTCGTCTGTGGTGTACAGCAGGGTGGTTTCGCCCAGTTTTCCGCTGCAATCGCCAAGGGAAATGACATGGGAAATCCGCCCACTCAGGGCATGATCCACTGCGCCCGTGGCTCCGCCCGGATGTTTGACGCCTTCAAACAGGTTGACAATGATAAGGTCTGCGTGGAAAGGTGCGATATTGGCTTGTTCAATGGTGATATTCATAGTTTTCCTCCAAGATGACGGGCAATCGGCGATTGCCCGTCATCTTGATTTTTTACCAACGATGATGCACTTGTTCACGGATGTAACGATCGTACACATCTTCCACTTCCGCCATCTGCTCGGCTGTCAGGGGCGGCAAATCGGAGGCGGCGGCATTGTCCTCAATCTGCTGGAGGCTCTTGGCGCCAGGGATGACAGTGCTGACTGCATCGAACATCAGAATCCAGCGCAGGGCCAGTTGCGCCATCGTAGCGCCTTCCGGCGTCAAAGAGCGAAGCTCTTCCACCGCATCCAGCCCGGTCTCGTAGTCCACGCCGGAGAAAGTTTCGCCGACATCAAAGGCCTGGCCGTAGCGGTTGTAGGTTCGATGATCGTCGTCCGTAAAGGTGGTCGAACGAGTCATCTTGCCGGTGAGCATGCCGGATGCCAGGGGCACGCGGGCCAAAATGGCGACATTGCGGCGTATGGCCTCGCGGAAGAAAAGCTCGGTGGGACGCAGACGGAACATGTTGAAGATGATCTGCACGCTCTCGACGCCCGGATATTCGATAGCCTTCAACGCTTCCTCGACCTTTTCGACACTGACGCCGTAATGCTTGATCTTCCCCGCCTGCACCATGTCGTCAAGCGTCTGGAAGACTTCCGGGCGGTAGTAGACATCGGTGGGAGGGCAGTGCAGTTGCACGAGATCAAGGCTGTCGGTCTCAAGATTGATCAGGCTGCGGTCGACAAAGGCGGCTAAGTTTTCGGCGTTGTAGCCATCGGGCACATGGGGATTAAGACGACGTCCGGCCTTGGTCACCACATAAAATGGATCCGACCGCTCTCGCCGTAACCGGGCGATGCGACGTTCACTAAGGCCATCGCCGTACACATCCGCTGTGTCGAAGAAATTAACGCCCAGGTCGAGGGCTCGGTGCAATGTGGCCATGGCGATCTCCTCGTCCACATAGCCCCAATCCGCACCAAGGGCCCAAGCCCCGAATCCGATTTCTGACACCTGCCAGCCGGTACGACCAAAAGTTCGATAGTTCATGGTGTTTTCCTCTTTGAAGTGTTTGGGAATTGAGTTTTACGATTAGTAGACCGGTAAGGAACATTTCTGTCATTTCGAACGTAGTGAGAAATCTCACGTCCGCAGCGTTGAGATTCCTCTTCGCTCTGACGCCTTCGGCATCGTCACTCATCGGAATGACACGAACCAGTCATCAATCTTTGATCTTTAGTTGCCTTTCAAACAAACATCGGCGACATCTGGCGAGCGTCAAGCATCGCTTGCATGTCGGCGTCGCCGGGGTGCTGATCCGTGTATTTGGATGCAGCTTCCAGCACTTTCGGCAATACGTCGATATCGCCGACCGTGTTCAGGAACAAATTGGGGCGGCTCAGCACCCAATGCACGGCAGTGTCGATGTCGGCCTGATCTTCCAGGGGCTGATACCAGGTTGCTCGCGTTTGGGGAATATCACCCCAGAGCCGCCGCGCCAGGCTCTTGATCGCCTGCACAGCCACCTGACGTTGCTCGCAAACCTGAAGCAGTGTCTCGAAGTCGGCAGCGTACTGCGGATTCTGCATCATCGGGTAATTGTAGGGTAGTAGCACCGAGTCGAAATCAACCTGCTCCAATGCCTTCAGGTGAAGGGCAGCGATCTGCACGCCATGCCCGGTAATGCCGATGAAGCGCGTGACGCCCTGTTGCTGCGCTTCCAGCACGGCCTGTAGCGCGCCACCCGGGCCCATGACCACAGCCCATTCTTCCGGATCGCCCAGACTGTGCAGTTGCAGCAGATCCACCTGCTCCACTCGCAAACGCTGCAACGACCGGCGAATCGACTCCCACGCCGCCTGGTAGGTGCGTGCTTCTACTTTTGTCGCCAGGAAAAACTGTTCTCGATAGCGACCCATCCACGGGCCGATGCGTTCCTCCGCGTGGCCGTAGCTGGCTGCCGTGTCGATGTGATTGACGCCATATTCCAGAAGCACATCGAGCGTGCGGTCGGCGTCCTCTTGTGTGACCTTGCCCAGGGCGGCAGCGCCGAACAAGGTGCGGGTGCTGAGATGACCAGTGCGGCCAAAAGCGAGTTTCGGAATCATGTCCACTCCTTGAATCATCAGAGATTCAGTTCTTGCCTTACTTGAGATAATTGCGCGAGAGCCTGCTGGATGAGTTCCTGGTGGTCGGGCTTCTGAATCCAGGCCGAAGCGCCAGAGGGGTGAGGCAGCGGGATGACAATGCGGCCATCAAGTTGGAACCGATTGCCGATGAGGTCGACCAGCTTCCGCCCCCGACCAAAAAAGCGATCAATTGCCATCTTGCCCACCGGGACCAGCACTTCCGGATCAACTAGAGTGATTTCTGCGTCCAGCCATTCGCCGCACAGTTGCTGTTCGGCACGCGAGGGCGCTCGGTCTCCACGCCCGGATTTATTGGGTCCCGGAAAACATTTGGTGATTGATGTTATGTAAAATCTCTGTCTGAATTCTGCTTCCGGCCAACCGGCTTCGGCCAACCAGCGGAACAACCTCGCCCCCGCCGAACCACTGAACGGCAAATGCGTTTCATTCACTTCCACTACGCCCGGCGCCTGACCGATCAACATCAGCCTCGCCCGACCATCACCGGAGTAAATAGGCGGCCCCTGAATGGCGTAACCGGCATCCAGGCACTGGTGGCAGCGCCGAATTTCCATCTGCATTTCTGTCAGTTTCGCCAGCGAAGAATCGTTGTCCATATCACAAACATTGTATCACGTAGAAATTAGGCTGGGTAAATATTCATCAACCAGGTGCGCCGCACTTGTAGCGTTCCCAAATCTCCATCCTCAACACGCAATTATCAAAACCACCATTCGATGCTATAATGTCCCCAACCAGTCGCATCTGCATCAAAATAGTGGAGTTCTATGAAGCTAGACGCCCGTCGTACAAGTCTCTATATTGCCCTCATTGTTGCCTGGACAGCTACGCTGGGTAGCCTCTATTTCAGCGAGATACGCCATTTCATCCCCTGCACCTTGTGTTGGTATCAGCGGATTTTGATGTATCCCCTGTCCATCATCCTGTTGATCGGCATTATCCGCCGAGACCAGGGCATCGCTTATTACGTCCTGCCCTTTTCCAGTTTAGGTATTCTGGTATCTTCCTACCACTATCTTCACCAAAAGACCGATCTTTTCAGCAACAGCACCGCCTGCACAAGCGGCGTACCCTGTACTGCCACCTGGATCAACTGGTTCGGCATTGTCACCATCCCCTTTCTGGCGCTCATCGCCTTTATCCTCATCACCCTGATGATGCTGGTGTTTGTGAGCCAGGGCCAGGAACAAGATGAACCTATCGAATCAGAAGAATTGAACGCCTAGACTCCGTTGGAGGCGAAACAAAAATGGCCGAATCCCTTCCCCCAGAATCGGACAACAAGAAACAAGGCGCTGACGACGAAGAACTCGTCCAGATCGGCGCGCACAGCATAGTCTTTCCTTCCCCCGAACAGGAATCCACATCATCCGGTGTGATGCCGGTGGCGGTGGCCGCAACGCAAGTAAGCGAGCAACAAGCTATGGACGCAAGTCAGACCACCAAAACGTCTGCCACATCCCCGGCAGCAGTAGATACAGACGCCGCCCAATCCGCCACCCCTGCCGAAACCTCCAAACGCGAGCCCTGCCTGATGGGATGTCTTCACGATATCCTTTTGGTTCTGATCAGCGCCTTGTTGGGTGGAGCGCTGGTGCTTGGCGTGCTGCTGCTCCTGAATGGCACGCTCGACATGAGAAGTCATGACGCCGTTGTGGCATTGAAAAGCTATCAGGAATCGCTGTCTGATCAGCTTACCAGCCTGACCGGACAGGTGAACGCCCACGAAAATTCTCTGAATGCACTCGACCAGGGTCTATCCGACACCAGTGGACAGCTCGATGCTGTGGATGCACAGGTGCAGGCGCTCGACAGTCAGGTTCAGGATTTGGACGGGCAAGTGCAAACCATAGATGGGGATGTTCAGGCGCTTGGCGAGCAAGTGGTGGAACTGAATCGCCAGACGCAGACGATGGATATCAGGATCACGACCGTGCGCGAAGAGGTTATTGTCCTGAACCAGGAAGTGGCGAAACTGTCTGTGCGCACCGACAAGAACGAAGCGGATATCGCCGACATCAACCAGCAGTTGGATGGCGTTAATCAAGCGGCAGAACGCTTCGACACGTTCACGGAAGGCTTGCGGGTGCTGGCCGAATCCCTGGCAAAACCAAGTACAGCTTCACCTGCACCCGGCATATCGACAAACGAACCAATCTCCAGCACGGAGCCTGTCACCGTTTCGATAACCATCACCACCACCGAAACTATAACCTCCGCCGAGCCCATCACGCCCACGGTTTCTCTCCCCCTGGTCAGCAATGGTGCTGATGCCGACACAGCAGAAACAGATGATCGCACTGCGCCAGCCATCGCGAACAATCCTATTTTGGCCATGTTCCCCCCCATGGTTCCTTTACCCGACCTTGCCTCAGGGAAAAGCCACATTTTCGGCCTGGTGTGGGATGACCTCAACGGCGACGGGCAACCACAGGAAGATGAAGGGCCCATCCCGGCTGTGACCATTGTTTTGCGCGACGCCCGTGGCAATGTCCTGGTTTCAACTGTAACCGATGCCGCCGGGCGCTATATTTTCGCCAATATCGAACCCGGCGTTTACATTATCGAAGAAAAGGACCCGGAAGATGTGGTTTCCACCTCATCGAATCTGGTCACCGTGCCTGCCTTGATAAACGACGCCAGCGAAGTCAATTTCGCCGACCAGTATTGAGTTAAGAGCGAGTCTACGCTTCCTCAACTTGCTGATAAAAATCCAGCCGCACACTGCCATACCGGCGCGTATCCACCAACTCCAGGTGTGTTAGCGCCGGTTCTTCATATTCTTTGGGATGGATCTGTACGATCACTTCGCCTGTGGCAGCCACAAGCTCAGGACGCTCATCGATCATTCGCAGCGCTTTGAGCCATAATCCTTCGTACTGGGGCGGGGCCACGTAGATCAGGTCAAAAGCGGCCATATCGGACCGTTGCAGGACCTTGAACGCATCAGCACGCACGACATGCGCATAATCGGCCAGTTGTGTGCTCTGCAGATTGCGGCCAATCACCTTGAGGGCCACACCCGAACGTTCGACAAATGTAACCTCAGCCGCTCCGCGGCTCAGAGCTTCGATGCCGACAGCACCGGTGCCGCCAAATAGGTCCAGCATCCGGGCGTCAACGATGCTGTTACCCAGGATGCTAAATAGCGCTTCCTTGGCCCGGTCGGTGATCGGGCGAGTGCCGTCACCGGGCACAGATTCCAGTCTCCGCCCTTTTGCGGAGCCGGCAATCACCCTCATGATTCGACCTCGGCGGTGACAGGATCGGCCGGGGGACGGCCAGTGCGCAGGAATTCGACCAAACGGTGGGGGTACATGAGTTTACGGTCGACGACGAACCAGGTCAGGAGCAATAGCCCCAGCGCTTCCAGCACCAGCAGAATCGGCTCCTGCACGATGATCTCCAGATAAGCGTTGAGCATCTCTTGCGGTGAGGATACATGTCGCCATTGGTGCCAGCCCCACCCGCGCAGTGGCCAGAGCAGGGTCTGGGTGAAGCCCCACATCCTGTCGGCGAGCAAATGGCTGGAGAAGGCCAGGAGATAGACTAACCAGGATCTCAGGTTGCCGGTCGCCCAGGCAAAGAGCCACAGCAAAGCATTGAGCAACAGCGTGTGTCCAAAAAACAGGGCTGCGTTGGCGTCAGGGAACACAAACCAGGCGAGGGGCTTGTCAATCAGGTCGGGAAGAACCGTGGCCAGGGCCACCAGGCGATAATCGGCATCGACAAAATGCCCGGTAGTGCGCTGGATGACATTCAAGCCAGCCCATGTCCATTCAATGTGTCCGGTCGGTAACATGCGCCCATTATACAAACAAAGGGCGCAGCACGTAAGTATTCCTCGCGAGTTACGACGCACTTGGCTTTCGCCACAGAACCTGAACACACCGAAGCGACTGTCCAGCATTAACCTCCGAGAGCAGCAGTACCAAATATGAAAATATCACTGCAAAAAGGCGAGCAATTTCGGCAGCTTGGCCACATCATCACAGCGCATCGCTGATGTGCCGCGTCCGCATGAGGTGTATCTGAGTAGAAATTACTCGCCCCTCCCGAAGATTGACATCAAAATGGGAAGTAGTTCTGGACGCTGACAAATTGATCAGGTCGACTGTTTCATCGACAGAGATTGGTTCAATAGGATTTCAGTGTGGCAGACACTCATTCGGCGTGATACCATTGCTGCGCGGCCATATTGGAACACTGCTCCGAGAAATGGCCAGAACCGCTGCGTTTTACTGGATTTTTGCGGCCACCTCCGGAGGTTGATCAGCGTCTTCTGGACGCTGACATCACGGACGTTCACAGTATCGGAACCACACGAAATTCCAAAGAGCCACAAGATTTTGAATTTGTCCGTGTTTTCCGTGATCGTCCACATCCTGTTGCCTGGCAGTTTGAAGCGAAGCTTCGCTGTACTCTTACCAAATTATTGACCATATCCACCCAAAAATGCTTTTTAGCAAACAGTCCCCCGGTCACCGAAATAACTCTAAAGTGCTCTTTTTATCGTTTGCTGATTATTTTATGCTGTGATATAGTAATCTAAATCATTGGAACGATGCGTTTCACTCATTATCTTCTATTGCCATCATGTCCACCCGCATTGCTTATATCTCCAGTCTGGCCCTGGGACTTCTATGTTGGGGCGCGCTGGCGGCGATCCTGATCTACACAAAACCAGACGCAATTCCTCAACTGGGAGGGGCGCTGCTCTTGCTGGTCGTTGCGATCAGCGCCAGCACCATGCCATTTTGGGGTCGCATCCACCAGCGCATAAACTCGACCTCCCAGGAGCCCACCGTCAAAACTGCGGTGCGACAGGGGGTGTGGGCGGGATTATTCGTTGCCATTCTCCTGGTTTTTCATTTTGTCGGTCTGCTGGACTGGATCCTGGTGCTGGTGACGCTGATATTGTTTGCACTGCTTGAGGCGTTTTTGCAGCAGCGAAGCCGCTGGAACAGCGGAGGAAAGAAGGCGCAAACGCAGAAACCGCTAACGGCACAGCGCAGCAGTTCATCCACAGCTTCAGCGCACCGCACAAGTTATAGTATGGCCCGGACAAAACAAAGCAGCACAAAAAAGAGCGGCAAGGGCAAGAAAGAAAGCAAAAAGGGGAAGTAGCGGAAAGTAATATTCGATATTGGATAGTGGGTAATGGGCTATGCTCGGCAAATCGTCGAACTGCAAATATCCAATACCTAATACCCAGTATCATAAGTGGGCAACACCATCGGCGGGGGGTCAGCAGCCTGGCCGAGATAGACATCCAAGGCATGGCGCAGGGCGATGCGGTCATCCCAGGGGTATTCGACATCGCCAAAACACATCGATTGCTCGTGCCCCTTGCCGCAGATGATGACGACATCTTCCGGTTGGGCTTGGCGCAGAGCCAGTTGCATGGCGCGATAACGGTCGGGTTCAATCAGAACTGTTCCGCCCACGGCCTCGCAAGCATCCGCACTCGTATCCAAAATGCTTGCCAAGTCCTCGGTGCGGGGATCCTCGGCGGTGACAATGGCTAGATCGGCCAGACGACCGGCGATCTCGCCCATCATGCGGCGTTTCTCCACATCTCGCAGACCGGCGGAACCGAACACAGCGATCACCCTGCCGGCGGTCAGACCCCGAACGGTTTGCAGCGCTGCTTCCAGGGCAAAAGGCGTGTGGGCGAAATCGACAATGGCCATAAACGGCTGCCCCCGCTCGATGCGCTCCATCCGACCGGGAACGCCCGGAACTGTGGCCATGCCCTGCTGAATTGCTTCATCACTGATTTCAAGCAGAAATGCGACGGTAATTGCGGCCAGGCTGTTGTAGATGTTGAAACGCCCGACCAGTGGTGTTCTGATCTCGACCTGTCGGTGCTGATCCCAGCGGGCGGTGAAACGCAGGCCGTCCGGTTCATGCACGATGTCCGTCGCCCGCACGTCGCCCTGGTCGATGCCGTAGCTCAGCGAACGGGGCACGGCGTATTGGCTCAGCACGGGATAGGACCTGTCATCGGCGTTGAGGATAGCGCAGCGGGGCACGCCGGGCTTGGGTTGAGCTTCGCTCAAGAGTTGCAGCAGGCGGCCTTTTGCGGCCAGATAACCGGCGTAGTCGCCATGCTCGTCGAGATGTTCGTGGGTGACGTTGGTGAAGACGGCGATGTCGTAATCGGTTCCGGCCACCCGCCACTGGCTGAGGCCGTGCGAGGTCGTTTCCAGGACCACCCATTTGCTGCCGGCATCGGCCATCTGGCGGAGATAGCGTTGCAGGTCGGGGGCGTCAGGGGTGGTGGTGTGCAGACCGGTGTCCAGGGCCAGATCGCCGATCTGGGCGCTGACCGTGGTGACGAGACCGGCGTTCTGCCCGGCGGCGGTGAGGATGCTGTGCAGGATGTTGCTGGTAGTGGTTTTGCCATCGGTGCCGGTGACGCCGATGACGCCCATGCGCCGGCTGGGGAATCCTTCCCAGGCTGCGGCCAGACGCCCCAACGCCCGCCGTCCATCTTCAACCCGCAGGTAGGGCACGTCCAACCGCAGGTCCTGTTCCCCGACCACGGCGCTGGCCCCGGCAGCTACCGCCTGCGCGATGTAGCGATGGCCATCGACGCTGACGCCGGGATAGGCGACAAAAAGCGCGCCCGGCTGCACCTGGCGGGAATCACAGGTGATGGCGTGATCAGCGATATCTGGTTGGGTGCAGGGCAGGTCGAGGACTGCCGCCAATTGGCCAAGGGTTAGGGACATGGGTCGTGGTGCGTGGTGCGTGGTGCGTGGTGCGTCGATCATAGCACTGCAAATGGCTTGCCTGCAATCACTGATCACCTTCAGTCTTTATGGATGAATCACCTGCAATCCGATGTATTGCTCAAACGGATCAAAATCCCTGTCGCAATGAAGCAATTGCAAATCATGGAGAATGACGCAGGTGGCGATGAAGCAGTCGATGGTCTTGCGAACGGTGACGCCTCGTTTGCGCAGGAACCGATAGTTGCGCGCACTTTGCACAGCCACCTCCATATCCACGATATTGACCTGACGGAATTTGGCGAACGCCCGGTACGCTGTCTCAAAGTCCTGATCACTGCGAAACCCTTGCAACACTTCTCCCATGATGATGTCGCCCACTACAATCTCACCATCGCCCAGAATATGGTGCAGATAATCGGTTTCGGGTGTAATCCGACCATTGAAGTAGTCGATCCACACTGTCGAATCAACGAGAATCATCGCCTGCGAGTTCCTCGTCACCAAAACGGCTCATCCGGGATGCTTCCAGATCGCCTTCCCAGCGAAGCTGGCCGCGCAACTGCCGCACCGCAGCCTGCTCACGCCGCTGCACCAACGTTTGCAGGGCCTCATGCACCACTGCACGTGTGGTTTTGATGCCGGTTATGGATTTAGCTTGCTCGACCAGGTCTTGATCCAGCACGATATTGGTACGCACATCCATGAGTTGTCTCCAGATCGGGGTTGAATGTGTATATTTTAGTTGCTTCGTGTGTATTTCACAAATTCCAGCCAAATGTCACGCCGTGCAACGTGTTTGAACACGTTTTGATTTAGCAGCTTATGAATTCATTCATGAGTTGCAGCGCCGACGCAAACCAACGACAACACAAAGCCCGCACCGGTAATGGATGCGGGCTCGTTTATCAGAAAGAAGATGGGGACTGTTTAAAAAACGCCAGCAATCACGGAGGCGGCTGATTCGGTCGCCCAGGTGATGAAGGGCTGGGCGGCGATGCCGACGACGAGTACCATCACGGCGGTGATGATCAAGGCCGTTTTCATGCCTCCGCTCAGGGTGATGGGCGTATCGTCCTCGCTGGGGCGGAAGGCCATGTAGCGCACCACATTCAGGTAGTAGGCTGCGCCAATGACAACGTTGACTGCGGCGACGGCGGCCAAAACCAGGAGTTGCTGTTCAACGACGGCGGCGAAAACGAAGAATTTGCCCATAAATCCCGCCGTTGGTGGGATCCCGGCCAGCGAGAGCATAAAGAGCGTCATTAACAGCGCCAGACCCGGAGACCGCTGAAACAGCCCGGAATATTCCTCGATGTCGTAAATCTCATTCTGCCGTTCCAGAACCATCACCACCAGGAAAGCGCCGATGTTGGTGAACAGGTAGGCGAAAATGTAGATCATCAGGCCGTTGAGCCCGCTAAATGTATCGTTAGGATTGACGGCAACCAAACCAAGGAGGATATAACCGGCCTGGGCGATAGAGGAATACGCCAGCATCCGCTTGACGCTGGTCTGCTTGAGCGCTGTGAGGTTGCCGATGGTCATGGTCAGCATCGCCACAGCAGCGAGAATGGCAGTCCAACTGTCGATGAAATCGGGGAGAGCAGTGAGGAACACCCGACCAGCGATGGCAAAACCCGCCGCTTTGGAAGCGGTCGAGAGGAATGCCGTAACCGGGGTGGGAGCGCCATCATAGGTGTCGGGAGCCCACTGGTGGAAGGGAACCAGACTGGATTTGAAGCCGAATCCCGCCAGCAGCAACACAATCGCCACAACGCCGAGCAGCAGATCCGTGCCCGTGGCGGTGAAGACCTGCCCAATGGCGACCAGATCCGTACTGCCGGTGGCGCCATACAACAGGGACATGCCGTACAACATCACTGCACCAGCCGATGCGCCATACAGGAAATACTTGATGGCGGCTTCTTCCGAGCGTTTGTTGTCCCGCAAAAATCCCGCCAGGATGTAAGACGTGATCGAAAGGAACTCGATGCCGATGTAAACCAGAATCAGGTTGGTGGCGCTGACGGCGACGGAGATAGCCAGAGCTGCGAAGACCAGCAGGGCGTAAAACTCACCCAGGTAGCGACTGCGGCCCTTCATAAACTGAATCGAGGCGATAATCACCAGAGCGATGGCGATGATGGCGGAAGCTTTGAAGAAAAGGGCATAAGGATCCACTGCCATCGTAAAGGCAACGACCTCGCTGGCCCCGGACACAGGTCAATGCAGCAACAGCCACAAACGCCAATACCAGTCCCACCAAAGCGACGATAGCAGCAGTGCGGCCATCATCGTCCCGGCGACGCACCAGATCGGCGATAATCACCGCAAATCCGGTTATTAAAAGTATCAGTTCTGGCGAAAGTAATTTAACAGTTTCAATAGGGTTCAAAATCATCCCTCCTGATGGGCTTTAGAAGAGAGCGGAGAGGATGTTGACGGAGAAGAAGTTGAAGTAGACCAGCACCAGTGAGGGGAAGATGCCGAACAGGATCATGAGGGCGACAAGTGGCCAGAGGGTTATTTTCTCGAATCGAGCCATGTCGGTCGGTCCATCTGCAGGTTCTCCGGTGATCGTTGTCCAGTGATCCCATTTCTTTGGATCGTATTGTCCCAGGAAAATACTCTGGATGATGCGGTAAAGGATGTAGGCGGCAGTGATGACGATGCCGATCACACCGATCAGGGCCAACACGGGGACGATGCCGAAAGCGCCTCGGAAAACGAAGAACTCAGCCCAGAACCCGGCCAGACCGGGCAGGCCCAGAGACGCGAACCCAGCGAACATGAAGGTGGCGTAAAAGACGGGCACAACGGCGCTGAGTCCGCCGAATTTGTTCAGATCCCTGGTATGCGCTCGTTCGTAGATCACGCCGACCAGGAAGAACAAGGCTCCGGTGATGATACCGTGGAAGAACATCTGTAAGGCTGCGCCATTGAGCGCCATCGCTGCGGTGTTAAACAAGCCGTTTTCAGCGAGGATCGCCATTGAGCGCCCAGGCTGCCGCACCAATGCCCAGCATCACGTAGCCCATATGGCTCACCGAGGAGTAGGCGATGAGCCGCTTCAAGTCCGTTTGAGCGAGTGACACAAACGCGCCGTACACGATACCAATCACACCGATCAGGGCGACGATCCAACCGTAGGTTGCGAAGGTGTCCGGGAACAGCGGCAGGAGGATGCGCAGGAAGCCGTAGGCACCCAATTTCAGCAACACGCCGGCCAGGATGACTGACCCGGCCGTGGGAGCGGCGGTGTGCGCATCGGGCAACCAGGTGTGGAAGGGGAACGCCGGCACTTTGATGGCGAAAGCCACGAAAAACGCCCAGAACGAGAGCGTCGCTGCCAGAGGTGCATTGGCCCACACGCCTTTCGTTGCGGCCTCGATGATGTCGAAGGTGCCGGTGCTCAGATAGACGCCGATGATGGCCAGCAGCATGAACACCGAACCGGCCAGCGTGTAGAGGAAGAACTTCATCGCCGAGTATTGCGGGCGATCCTTGGGTTGTCCCCAGATGCCGATCAGGAAATACATCGGCACCAGACCGATCTCCCAGAAGACGTAGAAGAGCACCAGGTCCAGGGAGATGAACACGCCAAACATGCCTGTGGAAAGGAACAGGAACAGGGCGAAGAATTCCTTCACACGAGTTTTGATCACTCGGGAGGAATAATAAAGGCCGAGTGTGGTCAACAGGGCGGTGAGGAAAATCAAAGGCACGCTCAAGCCATCCACGCCGACATGGTAGGAGACGTCCAATGATGGGATCCAGTTCAACTGGACTTCATAGGCCATATCGCTGCCACCGACTGCGATGTAATTAACGTAATAATCCACAGCCAGGATGGTTGCCAACAGCAAGGGGATGAGACTCCACCAAACCGAAAAGCGTTTCATGCCGTCTGTTTTGTCTTTTGGCATCAGTGTGACAATGATAGCGCCAATCAAAGGAAGGAATGCGATCAACGTCAACACTGAACTGCGAAATAGTTCCATTTATATCTCCTCCTCGGAGTTAAGTACGGAGATGAGAGCGATTTTATGTCAATGATTGATGATTAAAGATTGGTTATGAAGATCGCTATACAAGACGCTTCTTTAATCCTTAATCTTTGAACTTAAGTCGGCTGATCAACGCAGAATGAACTGCGCTGATCCATATTCTAGAAAAGAATTTCGGCCATTCCGACCAGAATCAAAACGGTCAGGAGCATGACCAGGAGATATTGCTGCACCTGCCCGGTCTGGAAGAGGCGCAACACCGAACCTGTGGCGTTTGCAACCAGACCAGTGCCGTTGACAGCACCATCGATCAACCATTCATCGATGGCTTTGCGGGTGAAGTCCGCCACCCAGCGGCCAAAACGCCCGACGATATTCACGATCCGGTCGATGATATTGCGGTCGAACCAGTAGTCTGCTCTGGAGAACCACATCGTAGGTCGGACAGCAATCAGGTGGTAGAGTTCATCGAAGTAATATTTGTTTTTGAGCAGCGTGTAAACCGGCCCCAGCCAGCGCACCAGCGGATCCGGCTGGCCCGCCTGCAGAGGTTTGCGGCCATAGACCAGCCAGGCGATAAAGATGCCACCCAGTGACACGATGACGGAGACTGAAACAGCCACTGGAATAAGTGGAAGGTGTTCGTAATGCAAGCCGTAGGTTTCCGCCATTTCGCCCAGGTAGCCACCGAGGGGATTGGAAGCGGCTGGCCCGAACGCTGTCCACGAATCGGGAATGCCGATCCAGCCCAGTACAATGGCAAAAAATGCCACGATCACCAGGGGCAAGGTCATGCTGTTGACGTTTTCGGTGGCCTCGGCGGCGGCTTCGGTGCGGGGCTTGCCAAAAAAGGTGAGGAATACCGCCCGGAAGGTGTAGAAAGCTGTCAGGAGTGCGGCTATCGCCAAGGTCCAGAACACGACCTGGTTGTTGGTGTACCAGGCATCGGCCAGAATCTCGTCCTTGGACCAGAACCCGGCCGTGATCAGTGGGAAGCCGGAGAGCGCAGCCGCGCCGATGATGAAGGTCCAGCCGGTGCGGGGCATGCGCTTGAGCAGGCCGCCCATGTTCATCATGTCTTGCGGATCGAAATGTTCATCGCCGTGGCTTTCGTGATCACCGTGTTCGTGGGCATGATGATGGCCGTGTTCGACGCCGTGGATAACGGAACCGGAACCCATGAAGAGCAGGCCCTTGAAAAAGGCGTGCATGATCAGGTGGAAAATCGCCGCCACCCAGGCCCCAATCCCCAACGCAGCGAACATAAAGCCCAACTGCGAAATGGTCGAATAAGCCAGCACCTTTTTGATGTCGTTTTGCGCAACCGCAATCGTGGCGGCGAAAATGGCGGTGAATGTGCCGATTATGGCGACGAATGTGACAGCGGGATTATGCCCATGATCTGTGATGGCAAAAACCGGCCACATGCGGACAATCAGATAAACGCCAGCCGAGACCATGGTGGCGGCATGGATGAGAGCGGAGACAGGGGTGGGGCCTTCCATGGCGTCCGGGAGCCAGACGTGCAGTGGGAACTGGGCCGATTTACCGATAGCGCCCCAGAAGATGAGGATGGCTATCACGACCGCCCATGAAACCGAACCGACAATCGGTAAGGTAACGGTCGCTTCGGCGACATGGTGCAGGGTCTCGGGATTGAAAATGGCCTGGAAATTGAGATCACCGGTAAGGATGAACAGGAAGATCATGCCCGCCATCAGCAGTACATCGCCAACACGGGTGGTGAGGAAGGCTTTGAGCCCGGCCTGAGGCGGCGTAATCTGCTTGGGATTCGGATATTTCTTGTTGTACCAGAATCCAATGAGCAAGTAGGAGCACAGGCCCATGATCTCCCAGAAAATGAAGAGCATGAGCAAATTGTCGGCCACAACCAAGCCCAACATGCCGGTCGCAAACAAGGAAATGTAGGCGAAGAAGCGGCTGTACCTGGGATCTAGCCCCTCCTTTTTCGCTTTCTCCACCCGCTTCTGCTCATCCTCGGGGAGGTCACCCCGCTTCAAAATGTCATCCATAAAACCGGGGAACGACATGTAACCGGTGCTGTACAGGAAGATCATGCTGAGCATAATGCCCACCATAAACAGCATCAACGCCGTTACGCCATCCACCATCACGCCCATCGATATCATCGTCGTGCCTGTGGGAATCCAGGGAACGCTGATATCGAAGGGGTGCAGGACAACTTCTGAGCCAAAAAAGCCCACAAAAGCAACGATCCACGACATCAACCAGGCGGTGAAAACGCCGACCATAGCGATGTTGGAGCTTAATCGCTTCCTCTTGTTGGTGAACAGGATGATGACGAAGAAGGCTATTAAGGTGGGGAGTGGTATCAACCACGCAAGATTAAAGAAAAATTCCGACATAAACGACCTCGAACGATGTGCTTGACGGTGGGTCGGCAGGTGAGTGACTTAGGATAACGACCTAATGCTTCAACAGATCAATCTCATCGACATTGACCGTGCGGCGCGTGCGGTAGATGGAAATAATCAACGCCAGACCAACAGCGGCCTCAGCTGCCGCCACCGTGAGGACAAAAATCGAGAATATCTGGCCGGTGGGATCATCCGGGCGCACATAGCGCCAGAACGCCAGGATATTGATGTTGACGGCATTGAGCATAAGCTCGACGCCCATGAGTACAGCAACTGCATTGCGCCGCGCCAGCACACCGAAAAATCCAATGCCAAAAAGGGCTGCGGCTAAAAATAAATACCAGGTTAGAGGTACGACCACTGAGCTTCCTCCTGTATAATGACCAAAGATTAATGATTAAAGATTAAAAAGTTGCTGGGTAAGACGTCCCCTTAATCTTTAATCTTTGATTTTTAACAATGAACTACTGATGCCGCTCTCGCGCCAGCATGATGGCTCCAATCAAGGCCACCAAAAGCATGATCGAGGCGACTTCGAAGGGGATGACGTAGGTCGAGACAAAACCCTCGCCGATCTGGGCGATGGCATCGTCAGGAACCTGCTGGGGGCTCACATCAAACTTGACGATAGTGAATAGCCAGACCAGGGCGGCGACAATTAAAGCGGAGGCGATAGCGACGACCCAGGCATAGCGATTCAGCGAGCCAGCTTCCTTCCCCATCACGCTTCGCGTGAGCATGATGGCAAAGACGATGAGCGTAGCGATGGCGCCGATGTAAACGACCACCTGAGACACGGCCAGGAATTCGGCCTGTAGCAGCACGTAGAACACAGCTACGCCTGCAAACGTGCCAACCAGGAAGAGCGCCGCATGAAACAGGTTCCGGGCAAGCACGGTCCCGAGGGCTGAGCCCAGAGTGGCAAGGGCGACAATAGCAAAGATTACTTGTAGGGCCATATGATAACGTCCTTACAGGCGGGGGATTTCGGGTGTGTAGAGCCGTTTGGGAGCATAACTGGACTTTTTCAGACTCCTTCCCAGCAGCCAGACGGCAACGAGCAGAACAACAATGTTCGTCACAAAAAGCGACAACCACAGTAGCGGTTCTGGTAAACCCAGCTTGATGATAATGACGGTGAACATAAACAGAACCAGCACCATGGGAACCATAAACTTCCAGCAGAACCCCATCATCTGGTCGATGCGCAGGCGTGGGAAGGTGGCCCGAATCCAGGCGAAAATCAGATACAGGATCAAGGTCTTGGTCATGAAGTAAACAACGCCCAGAGCGGGTATCTGCTCGACAAATGGCCCTTGCCAGCCGCCCAGGAAGACGGTTGTCCCAATCATTGCCAGCACCCAGCTATTCATGAAGAAGGCCAGGTAAAACCAGGCGAACTTTAATCCCGAATATTCTGTGTTGTACCCCGCCACGATCTCCGACTCCGCCTCCAAGAGGTCGAAAGGCGCCCGTTCTCCCTCGGCCAGAGCGGCCAACAGGAAAACGATGAAGGCGGCTGGCATGAACCAGACATACCATCCCAGCCCAAAGAACGATCCCTGCCCCTCGACCAGACCATTCATCCGCATCGTGCCTGCCATCATCACCGGCAACAGCATGGCGAATACAAGGGGAATCTCATAACTCAGAAGCTGGGCCACCACCCGGAAACCGCCCAACAGCGCATATTTGTTGTTGGAAGACCAGCCCGCCATCAATAAGGCCATCGAGCCAATGGCGGCAAATGCCATGATGTAAATCACACCGACGTTGATGTCAGCGCCAACAACTTTGTCTGCAAAGGGGATAACCGCAAAGCCCATGATAACCGGGAACACAGCCAGGGCCGGAGCCAGGTTATAAGTGATACGATCGGCGTCGGTCGGGGTGATATCCTCTTTGGTGAACAATTTGGCGGCATCGGCAAAAGTCTGGAACAGGCCATACGGGCCGAGCCGGTTTGGTCCCAATCGGTCCTGAACCCGGCCAGCGATCTTGCGCTCCAGCCAAATCAGAAAGATCACGGCCACCAAAGCAAAAGCCAACAAGATCACAGCGCCAACAACCCAATCCACGGCAGATGCCTGCCCCGCGGTTAAACCGATATTCACGAGGAAGTTATGGAAAGCCTCGCCGGCCACCCTCAAATCAAACTGCGATAAGTCCATAAACGCGCTCCACGGTGAGAAAGCGTAGTAAGTTCAACAATAAAAATTAACAGAGAGTCGAATTCAGACTCGATTAGTCAAGGACGCAATCAGAACTCGCTGGATTAGCTACTGCCACTCCAGCGCCTCTTTCTTCCAGGCGTAGATAAGCCCGACCGCCAGAATCAAAACGAATAAAATCGCTTCGAAGACTGCGAAAAGTCCAACCTGTTCTAATGCGACGGCAAAGGGAAAGAGGAAAATAACTTCGATATCAAAGATAACAAAAATCAGGGCAAATAGATAATATTGCGCCCGAAATTGCACCCAGGCATCGCCGATCGTTTCAATACCGCATTCGTAAGTTGAATTTTTGATGGGATCGGGGCGTTTGGGGCGAAGCAGCCATGCAATTCCTACACCCATAAAAGGAAAGAGGAAAGCGACAATGGCCAAAGCTCCAATGAGGCCATATTGGTCGAGCATGCGTTTTCTCCTTTGAAAAATACATGAAGGCGATCCTGAAATAGTCACTTTCTGCAACAATCGATGTTGTCAGAATCGCTGTTAAAGGATTTCTCGCTCAAGCGTTATTCGCTGTCTCTCCGAAAAATCCACATAAGCATCAAGGCATCATAAAAAGCCTTGACGCCAACGTAGCCTTCAAGACGAACAACACGACAATTCACTCAGCCAACCTGCATAAACAAATATGGTCTGGGAAATGATGTGAGGATCAATCCAAAGTTGGCAGATAACGGGATTATAGCATAGCCTTTGAAGTCGTGGGAAGTTTTTCACACAAAAATCATGTCGCCGAAAACGCACCAAATGGGATTGTATTCGTGACGGGCCAATGCTTGAGCAACTGAAACCAAGTGTAACACAGATTCCGTTCACAGACCAAAGAAATCAAGTGTGTTTGGTTGGCTTTACTCACCGATGTTCATTCGTGCTACAATGTGCAAGTGATCTTGTCCTTCCTGCCAAAATTGCACCCTTTTATCATGACAGAACCGAAACCTCCCTACCGCGTTGGCCGCGACACATTCGAGACAGACGAAATCCGCCTGCAAAGGGCTCTGGTACGTTACGATGAAGGAAAAGGGTTGATCGGCGGAGACCCCAGCCGCAGACCGGCCAGCGCCAGTGAGAAGCCCGACACGCTGCCCAATGCCTTCCGTTTATTTGGATCGAGAACGGAAAAACTTGAGCGCCTGCATCGATTTCTGGTGGAAGCGCCGCTGGAGATCGAAATCGGCAGTGGTCGGGGCGAGTTCATCCTTGATTGGGCGGCCCAACATCCAGACATGCATTTTCTCGCCTTTGAGGTGAAAACCAAACTTATTCGCCGCATCGCCGGTCGTGCCCAACGGCGGGGACTGGAAAACCTCTGGGTGTCAGATGACGATGCCCGGTATACCCTGCCCAGGTTATTGAACCCTGCCAGTGTCGATGTCTTCCACATTCTCTTCCCGGATCCCTGGTGGAAGCCCAAACACCAGGTACGCCGCGTCTTTGTCCCGCCTTTTGTCGATGTCCTGGCCATCCTTTTGCGCCCAAACGGCCTGTTACGTATCGCCACCGATGTTCCCGGCTATGCGATTCAGATCCGTGACCTCTTGGAAGCGCACGCTGAGTTTGCGCCAGGCTCAGCTGACATCGCCGAACGCTTCGTTTCGGCTACGCCGACCGACCGCCAGGCCTTCTGCGATGAAATCGGCCGACCCTACGAATATTTGTATTTCAGCAAGAAGGGTGACAGTCACTTTTCCCCCGCATAAAAGCCACTACGACACAAACCAAGTGGCTGTCACTTTGATCAATCCAGCAAATTCACCATCCCAACCAATCAGGAGAATCCCATGAACCGAGAAGTCGTCCACACTGATAATGCGCCAGCAGCTGTTGGGCCTTACTCACAGGCCATTAAAACAGATACGATGGTCTTTACAGCAGGTCAAATTGGCCTGGATCCGGTATCTGGCAAAATGAGCGAAGGACTGGAAGCGCAAACGCGCCAGGTGCTTGCCAACTTGGAAGCGGTGCTCCGAGCAGCGGGCACGGATATCGCCCATATCGTCAAAACAACAATATTCCTCACCGATATGGCGGATTTCGGCGCGGTCAACGCCATTTATGCCGACGCTTTTGCCGCCGAACCCCCTGCTCGCTCCACCGTTGCGGTCGCCGCACTGCCCCTTGGAGCGCTGGTGGAAATCGAGGCAATAGCAGCGCTCATGTGACTTTAATCTTCATTTTGCCATTTCGGGGTGTGTTCGGTATACTAAAGCGTCAAATTTATGGAGGAGAAGGTCTCATACATGAACACTCTTGAACAACTTCCTGAAACGCCAACTCAGGAGGCGCAACTACCACCAATTATTACCGACGAAACACCACTCACCACAGCAGAAACAGAAACAACTGAAGAGCTTGAAGTGACAGCAGCCGCTGAAGAACCTGAAGAAGAAGTGGCTGTACACCCGATGGAACTTTTACTCAGCCAGGACACCTACAGTTTTAAGGAACTGGAGGTTGGCGAGACCATCGAGGGCGTTATCGTTAGCATTAGCGAAAACGAGGTCCTGGTCGATATCGGCTCCAAATCGGAGGGAGTCATCCCCTCCCGAGACTTGGATCGAGTCGATGATGAGATTCGCGACAACCTGAAAGTAGGGGATTCCATCTTCATTCAGGTCGTCAGACCGGTTAGCAGAGACGGACATGCCGTTCTCTCGCTTTCACGCGCGCTTGCCGAATACGATTGGCAACACGCCGCTGAAGTGATGGAAAAGGGCGAAGTCTTCGAAGGCGAGGTTAGTGGCTATAACAAGGGCGGCATCATCGTTTACATCGGTAAAGCTCGCGGCTTTGTGCCGGCGTCGCAGCTCGTCAGCGATGAGGGACGCAAACGTCAGGATTCAGATGACCGTTTTGCAGACCTCGTCGGCAACAAACTACATCTGAAGGTCATCGAACTCGATCGCAGCCGCAACCGCCTGATCTTGTCCGAACGACAAGCCATGCGCGATTGGCGACGCAAACAGAAAGAAGCGCTGCTGAATGACTTGAAAATTGGCGCGGTGCGCAAGGGCGTTGTCAGCAGCCTCGCACCCTTTGGCGCCTTTGTCGATCTTGGCGGCGCTGACGGTTTGATTCATCTCTCCGAGCTTTCCTGGGGTCGGGTTCAGAATCCCAACGAAGTTGTCAGTGTTGGTGATGAAGTCGATGTCAAGATTATCAGCGTTGATCGGGAACGACGCCGTATTGGCCTGAGCCTGCGCCAACTGCTACCAGAACCTTGGACGGTTGTCCACGAAGAATATGCCATTGGCCAACTGGTGGAGGGTGAGATCACCCGCCTGACCAGCTTTGGCGCCTTCGCCCGTGTCGACGGCACAATCGAAGGTTTGGTGCATATCAGCGAACTTTCGGACCAGCGTATTGCTCATCCCAAAGAAGTCGTTAAAGAACACCAGGTCCTCACGCTGCGCATCATCAAAATCGATCCTGACAAGCGCCGCATGGGCCTCAGCCTCAAACGAGTTGCCGAGGAAGAATATGCGGTCATCGATTGGGCTGCCGCCGACAGTGATGACATGGAAGAGGAAGAAACTTCGATGGCCTCAGCCCTGGCTGTAGCCGAGGAAGCTGCCGCCGAAGCGGAAGCAGAGGCCGAAGCCGCCATTGTCGAGGAAGCTGCTGCTGAGATCGAAGTGGTCGTGGAAGAAGCAGAAGAGGAAATTGCTGAAATCGAAGCTGAGGTGGAACTTGTAGAAGAAGTTGCCGCCGTCGTTGAAGCTGAAATCGTAGTAGAAGCCGTTGCCGAAATCGAAGCAGTCGTGGAAGAAGCGGAAGAGGAAATCGCTGAAATCGAAGCTGAGGTGGAATTTGTAGAAGAAGTCGCCGCCGTCGTTGAGGCTGAGATCGTGGAAGAAGCTGCTGCGGAAATTGAAGCGGTCGTGGAAGAAGCGGAAGAAGCGATTGCTGAAGTTGAGGCGGAAGCAGCTCTTATGGAAGCGACCGTTGCTGAGACTGAAGCTGAAGTCGAACTCATCGAACAAACTGCTGCCGAAGTCGAAGCGGAAATCCTGGAACAAGCTTCTGCGGAAATCGATGCAATCATAGAACATGCAGAAGAAGAGATTGCAGAGGTCGAAGTTGAAGTCGAACTCATTGAAGAGGCTGCTGCCGAAGTTGAAGTGGAAATCCTCGAACAAGCCGATGCTGAAATCGAAGCGATCATAGAAGATGCAGAAGAAGCGATTGTCGAGGTCGAAGTTGAAGCCGAACTCATCGAAGAGGCTGCTGCCGAAGTCGAAGTGGAGATCCTGGAAGAAGCCGCTGCTGAGATCGGAGCAATCATAGAAGATGCTGAAGAGGCGATTGCTGAGGTCGAATCTGAAATTTAGTTAGACGCCTAACTATCCACGCTTCACCTGATAACTTAATCAAGGGCCGATTCCATCAACTGGGATCGGCCTTTTTTTGTATCTAACGCCCTAAGCCAACTAAACCGTTGTCCCCAACAGTCAATGCGTAGCATTGCCGCCCAGACCAGCACCAGCACTGCACGGTCGTGTTTCATAAATTTCGGGTGGATAACGTGACCTCCGGGAGGTGAGGACGATGGTCTTCACTTCACGCAGGTTCGAACCTCACCTCCCGGAGGTCTGCACCAAATTTGAAACGCACAGCAGTGCACAGCAGTATTGACAAATCACCCAAGCAATCCCAAAATGGAGCTATTGCTTCTATCGAATTTCAGCGACCGGAGGAAGCGTTACAGGTCATTTGCCGGTCTCTGGTATAATGTCAACTGTTGAAGTGCTCGCCTGACCTGGCCGTCTGATACCGACCAAAGCAGATCAGCCCTTCGACACCCCCGCAAAAAAACAATTTCACTTAATACGATAACCTTATCGGATAGGCAAAGAGGAACATTACGATGCCAGATAAATTTGACCGATTCACTAAAAAGGCGCGCAGGGCTTTACAGTTGGCGCAGGAAGAAGCTCAACGCCTTAATCACAACTACATCGGCACCGAGCACCTCCTGCTCGGTCTCATGAAAGAAGAAAATGGCGTAGCCTCAAAAGTTCTGATCGAACTGGGGGTCGAGCCAAGTCAGGTCGTCCGGGCCGTAGAACGAACGGTGGGACGAGGTGAACGCCCGCCATTTGGAAAGCCCACCCTGGCCCCACGCACCAAACGAGTCATCGAACTCGCCGTGGATGAAGCGCGCCTGATGGGACACCACTACATCGGCACCGAGCATCTCCTGCTTGGCCTGGTGCGCGAGGGCGAAGGCATCGCCGTCAATGTGCTGCGAGGATTGGGCGTCAGCCTGGACCGTGTGCGCACCCAGACGGCCCGCTCTATCCTGCAAGCGCAAACAGCGCCTGTCGGCAGCAGCCCCAGCGGCGGCAAGACCGAAAGTGACACCCCCTTGATGGACCAGCTCGGCATGGATCTGACTGCCCGGGCGGCTGATGGCGCGCTCGACCCGGTAGTCGGACGTGAAAGCGAGATCGAACGTGTGATCCAGATCATGTCGCGCCGCACCAAAAACAATCCCGCCCTGATCGGCGAACCAGGCGTCGGCAAGACCGCCATCGTCGAAGGGTTGGCCCAACGCATCGTCGTTGGCGATGTGCCCGAACCCCTGCTGCACAAGCGCCTGCTCATGCTGGATGTGGGCTCGTTGGTGGCCGGGACGATGTATCGAGGCCAATTTGAAGAACGACTGAAGAAAATAATCGACGAAATCACCAACGCCGAAGCGATTCTCTTTATCGATGAGGTCCACATGCTGGTCGGAGCCGGAGCTGCCGGCAGCAGCGTCGATGCAGCAAACATCCTCAAGCCCGCCCTCAGCCGGGGCGAGATCCAGGTGATCGGCGCCACCACGCTGGACGAGTATCGCAAGTACATCGAAAGTGACGCTGCGCTGGAACGACGTTTCCAACCGGTATTCGTGGAAGAACCAGACATCGAAGAAACCATCGAGATATTACGGGGCATCCGATACAAGTACGAGGAGCATCACCGGCTCAGCATCGGCGATGAGGCCCTGGAGGCTGCTGCCCGTCTGGCCGCTCGTTATGTGCCCGACCGCTTTATGCCGGACAAGGCCATCGATCTGATCGATGAGGCTGCAAGCCGTGTCCGCATGTACAAGACGCCCCTTGCCGCCAACCTGCGCGCTACTTTTAAGGATCTAAAAGCGCTTCAGCAGGAAAAAGAAGAAGCGCTGGCGCAACAACGCTATGATTTCGCCATTGATCTGCGTTACCAGGAAGTCGAACTGCAAAACCAGCTCGACAAGATGCGCGCCAGTTGGGAGACCGCTGAGCGCCCCATCGTCAACCCTGAAGATATCGCCGAAGTGGTGGCCATGTGGACCGGTATCCCAGTCGTGCGCATTGCCGGCGAAGAGAGCCAGCGTCTTTTACACATGGAAGATTACCTGCAAGCACGCGTGATCGACCAACATGAGCCCGTGAAAGCCATCGCCAAAGCTGTGCGTCGCTCCCGGGCCGGGCTCAAGGATCCCAAGCGACCAATCGGCGCATTCATCTTCCTGGGTCCCACCGGCGTCGGCAAAACCTACCTTGCCCAGAATCTGGCAGAATTCCTCTTCGGCTCACAAGATGCGCTCATCAAGATCGACATGTCCGAATTCATGGAGCGCCACAACGTCAGCCGCCTGGTTGGCGCCCCTCCCGGATACATTGGCTACGATGAAGGCGGCCAACTGACTGAGGCCGTCCGTCGTCGCCCCTACTGCGTTATCCTCCTCGACGAAATCGAAAAAGCCCATCCCGAAGCATTCAACATCCTCCTGCAGATCATGGAAGATGGCCAGTTGACGGATGCATCAGGCCGCAAAGTAGATTTCCGTCACAGCATCATCGTTATGACATCCAACGTTGGAGCTTCGCTCATCCGTCATGGCGGCTCGCTCGGCTTTACGGCAACGGACGACGAGAAGAAACGCAAGGAAGGGGACTACGAGGACATGAAGAAGCGGGTGATGGATGCTATGCAGCGCACATTCCGCCCGGAGTTCATCAACCGACTGGATGGCATCATGGTCTTCCATTCCCTTGACCTCGAATCGATCAAAAGTATCGTCGATTTGGAGCTCAAGCGGGTGCATCTGCAACTGTCCGAACATGAAATCACGCTCGAAGTCACGTCTTCCGCCAAGGAATTTCTGGCCGAGGTGGGCTACGATCCCAAATTCGGGGCTCGGCCATTACGTCGTTCGATCCAGGAACATGTAGACGATCCGCTCAGCGAAGGTCTTCTGGCGGAAAAATTTAACTCAGGCGATGTCATCCAGGCGCGCCACGACGAGGGAGAGAAATTCCTCTCGTTCGAAGTTGTCGGTCGAAACGAGCTGGAAATCGACGAGCCGACGTTGGAAGCAATCTTGGGATGAGCAGATAGACAGTCAACCATCTCTGATCTCACCAGAGAAGAGAACATCAGCATAGAAACGTGAAACGTGATGCGTAAAATTCTCCCCAATTTTGCTCATGTTTCACGTTTTACGTTTCACGCCCAGTACCAAAAAAACAACGAAGCGCTCATAAAAGTCCGAAAGTAACGCCGTCTTAATCTTTGATCCTTGACTCTTCAATCCCCATAAACACAACGCCAGAGCTTGCTAACATGGCCGCCAAAACCCGAACCAATTACGTCTGCAAAGAATGCGGGCATAGCCAGGCCAAATGGGCTGGACGCTGTCCCCGCTGCGATGAATGGAACACCCTGGTTGAGTTCAAAGAACGAAACGAACGCGACTCGACCCGCTCGGTGTTCCCGCCGGGCAGCATCGCCCAACCGGTGGCGCTGCCCGATGTCCCCATCGACGACAGCGCCCGCATAGTGCTCGCGATTGGCGAACTGGCGCGGGTGCTGGGCGGCGGCATTGTGCCCGGCAGTGGCGTTCTCATCAGCGGCGATCCGGGCATCGGCAAGAGCACGCTGCTGATCCAGATGGCGGCGGCGGTGGCGGACAGCGGCGTCAAAGTCCTGTACGTCAGCGGCGAGGAGTCGGCGCATCAGATCAAACGCAGGGCGGATCGCCTCGGCGTCGTCGCGCCCAACCTCTACCTCCTGGCCGATGTCAACCTCAACAATGTCGTCACCCAGATCGAATCGCTGAAGCCGGGCTTGATCATTGTCGATTCCATCCAGGCCGTGTACCTGGAAAGCAAGGATAGCAGCGCCGGCAGCGTCACCCAGGTACGGGAATGCACTTCGCTGCTGTTGCGTTTGGCCAAATCTCAGAACATCCCCCTGTTCCTGGTCGGACACGTAACCAAGGAAGGGTCCATCGCCGGACCTCGGGTGCTGGAGCACATGGTGGATACGGTGCTCTATCTGGAAGGGGATCGCTTCCACAGCTATCGCCTGCTGCGCTCGGTGAAAAACCGCTTTGGCTCCACCAACGAAGTGGGTGTTTTCGAGATGAGCGCCCAGGGCATGGTGGAGGTGACCAATCCTTCTGAGGCATTCCTGGCAGAACGCCTGCCCAATGCTTCCGGCAGCGCCATCGCCGTGCCGATGGAGGGAACCCGCCCCTTGCTGGTGGAAGTGCAGGCCCTGGCCTCCACCACATCGTTCGCCCAGCCCCGACGCACGGCAAACGGCATCGACTTCAACCGTCTGTTGCTGATCACCGCGGTGCTGTCCAAGCGAGCGGGGCTGCGTTTGTCGGATCAGGATGTGTTTGTCAACGTCATCGGCGGGATGAAGGTATCAGAACCGGCCAGCGACCTGGCCATTGCCGCCGCGATCACCTCCAGCGTGCGCACCAAGCCGGTGGCCGCCGATCTCGTCCTGATCGGCGAAGTGGGCTTAAGCGGTGAATTACGCTCGGTCAGCCAGTTGATGCGCAGGCTGAGCGAAGCTCAGAAATTGGGATTCAAACGGGCGGTGGTGCCCAGCAGCGCCCGGCGGGCGGGCGGCGATGATCCACCTGAGGGATTGGAATTGATCCCGGTGCGTTCCCTGACGCAGGCCCTGGAAGTGGCGTTGATCGGTTAGACAACTGCAACCACCGGTTGAAATCGGTGGCTGCGACAAAAAGTACGCTAAAGCGCACTGTACGACAAACGGCTGGATGATCGCCAACCCGTTTGAACCGGTTTTGCTTGTCAGCCCGGCGTTTCAACGTCGGGTGTGGGTTCCACAATCGCATCTTCAGCCGCTGGCGTTGGCGCCACATAATCGGCCGCTTCCGGCTCTTCCGGTTCGTCATCTGTCACCATCACTAACTCTCCGCGCATAAAGCCGCCGTCATCCAGCAAGAAGGATTCGACACGGATGGTTCCCCACATGCGCCCGCCATCCAGCAATTCCACGCGCTGGGCGTTGAGTTCGCCCTTGTAGGCTCCGGCCACGGACACGGTATGGGCCTGGATATCGGCCACCACGCGTGCATCCTGGCCGATGATGATGTTGCCCAGGGTTTCGATACTGCCCCCTTCCATCACGCCATCAATGCGCACGGAGCCGTCGCAGCGGATATCGCCGGTCAGGGTCACATTCGGGCCAATGGTCAATTCAATACGGTCGGGTTCAGGACGGCGTTCACGTCGTAGCATAGTTATCTCCTCAGCCCAAATGATCGAGCAGCGGCCCCATAGATTCGCCGCCGTGAATGCGTGAGATGGCCTCAGCAAGCGTAGACGCTATGGACAGCACTTCAAGTTTGGGATGGCTTTTTTCAGCGGGAATGGCGATCGTGTTGGTCACCAGCAGTTTGTTGATATAGGGCAGGTCCAGGCGTTCGAGGGCGGAGTCCAGCAAGACCGGATGGGTAATCGCCATGCAGACTTCGGGCCGTGCTCCGGCATCCACCAGCGCCTGAACCTGCGTCAGCACACTGCCGCCAGCGATGATATCATCGAAAATGATCGGGGTTTTACCCTCGATGTCACCAACAATGGCGGTGGTTTCCACGTTCGTGAAGCTGGTGCGGCG
Source organism: uncultured Chloroflexia bacterium (assembly GCA_963700615.1). Classification (GTDB taxonomy): domain Bacteria; phylum Chloroflexota; class Anaerolineae; order J102; family J102; genus DUEF01. The sequence goes on from CAVOYG010000016.1 coordinate 565,619, forward strand.
TTTGTGCATGAGCACCAGGTCCAGATCGAGTAAGCGGGCGAAACGACCGGCCAGCTTACCCCGCCCGACATCCGGGGCCACCACCACCGGATCGACAAAGGAGGCATTCCTGACATAGTCGGCAAAAACCATCATCGCCGACAAAGGATCGACGGGGATGGTGAAGAAGCCCTGCGTTGCCTCGGCGTGGATGTCCACATAGATCACACGGGTGGCGCCCATTGTCTCCAGCATCGTCGCTACAACCCGGGCGCTGATGGCCTCCCGACCGCGCGACATACGTTCCTGCCGGGCATACGGGAAATACGGAATGACCACGTTGATGGCATGGGCCGACGCACGCCGAAAAGCATCAATGTACAGCAGCAACTCCATGAGATTGTCATTCACCGGCTCGGGGCAAGGCTGGATGATATAAACATCATCATCTCGAACCAGTTCATCGATGGTCACATGAATTTCGGAGTCGGGTAATTGACGCGTGGTCGTGCGACCAAGCGGTCTTCGCAGGCAAGAGGCGATCTCTTCCCCCAGTTCGGGATTGGCTGAGCCACTAAATATGCGTAGGGTGTGGGCATTGCGAGACATGGTATGCTCGATTGAGGAATAGTAGTGGTTGGCGCTGCACATCGGATTATATGCCGTTGCCAGCCAGAGGCCAATTCTGGCAGGGCGAATTAACTGGCTACCGACATTTCTACACGTCCCTTTTCGTGAAGTATGATTGGAGACTTACGAGCACACACCTTATTGATTCAACAGGATATCGTGTGATGTACACTCACTCAGCGTGAAACGTAAAACGTGAAAAACTACCCAGTAAGACGATATCACGCTTCACGCTTCACGCCTCACGTTCACGACTCTGCACCACACGATATCCCAAAGCGCCACCGTATTTAACCAAAGAGCTACAGCAATCATAATGTCCAAGTTCATGGCGGCAGACCGCCGCAACATCACAATCCTGTTCTTCAGCCTCATTGTCGTCATGTTGGGTTTTGGCATCATCATCCCCATCATGCCCTTTTACATCGAGGCCTTTGGCGCCGGCGGGGTCGAGCTGGGGGCGCTGATGGCATCCTTTGCAGCCATGCAGTTTATTTTCGCTCCGATCTGGGGTCAGGTGTCAGATCGATACGGTCGGAAGCCAGTGATGCTGCTCGGCGTGTTCGGAAACGCCATTTCCCTCATCCTTCTCGGACTTTCATCCCAATTGTGGATGCTTTTTGCGGCGCGCATACTGGGCGGCATCCTCTCTTCGGCGACGATCCCGACTGCTATGGCCTACATAGGCGACAGCACATCGAAAGAGAATCGTGGTGGAGGAATGGGCGTTTTGGGCGCTGCGATGGGCATTGGCATGGTGATCGGCCCCGCCCTGGGCGGCATTCTGGGAGAAAACTCCCTCTCGGCTCCCTTCTTCCTGGCGGCGGCGCTGTCGTTTGTCGCTCTGGCGCTGATCTTCGTCATCCTGCCGGAATCGCTGCCCCCCGATGCGCGCACCAAGGAGCGGAAACGACAATCATTTGCGGAGCAGCTCAGACAAATCTGGCGTGCGATTTACAGCCCCATCGGGACGCTGCTCATTCTGGCTTTTCTGCTGAGTTTCGGCCTGACGAGCTTTGAAGGCGTCTTCGGCCTGTTCGCGCTGGAACGCTACGGTTACGGGGCCAGGGAAGTAGGACTTTTGCTCATGGCCATCGGCATAACGTCGGCCTTTGTGCAGCTTGTACTGACCGGGCCCTTGACAAAGCGGTGGGGAGAAGCAAACGTCATCAAAGTTGCGTTTTTGGGCAGCGCTGTCGGATTCGGCCTGATGCTGGTGCCCAAAACGCTTATTGGCGTCGCCCTTGCCGCCAGCCTGTTCGTTATTTTCAACGCGCTCCTGCGCCCGGCTGTCGCATCTCTGATCTCGCTGAAAACGACCACCGGACAGGGTGTGGCGATGGGCTTAAACAACTCGTTCATGAGCCTTGGCCGCATTGCCGGTCCGCTGTGGGCGGGCGCTTTGCTCGATGTGAACTACAATTACCCGTATTTGAGCGGCGCTGTCATCATGTTTATCGGCTTTATCGCCAGTCTTTTCTGGCTGCGAAACGTTCAACCCGAACAGACGCCTCCCCCGCCAACCACATCCGCCCCCACCGAAAAAATAACGACCTGAATCACTTTCAACAATTGCATTGATTATGACAACCAAACTACTGGTAGCCACCCGAAATCCAGGCAAAGTAAACGAATATCAAGATATTCTGGCTGACCTGCCGGTGGAGATCACCTGGCTGGATGCCGAGGGGATTTCACTGGAAGTCGAGGAAACGGGCGCAACGTTCGAGGAGAATGCTGTCCTCAAGGCGACGGCGTATGCCCGCGCCAGCGGCCTTCTCACCTGGGCCGATGACAGTGGCCTGGAAGTGGATGCGCTGGACGGCTGGCCCGGCGTGGCTTCTGCCCGCCACGCTGGTCCCAATGCAACCGATGCGGAACGCACCCAGATATTGCTGCAACGCATGGAAGGCGTGGCCTACGAACAACGGACGGCAGTTTTCCGTTGTGTGGTGGCTCTGGCTACGCCAGACGGCCGCTCCTGGACCAGCAGTGGAGCCAGCAGTGGGGTGATAACCTTTACGCCGCAAGGACAGGGGGGCTTTGGTTATGATCCCGTCTTCTATGTGCCCAAATACCAACGCACTTATGCCGAGCTTGATCCTGTTGAGAAGAATGACCTTAGCCATCGCGGCAGAGCCGCTCGTCGGGCCAAGATTTTGCTCCAGCGTTATCTGGAACAAGGCGCATAAAAAAGTGCAGCTCCATGCCAAAAATGACACAGAGCTGCATAAGGAAGGGAGAACCTGACGTAATTCTTACACCCGGATCTCTACTAGCCTTCGAGTGTGGTGACCAGATTATCGACAAAGCGATAAGAAGATGCTTTTTCCTGATAGCTCATCTTCTGCAGGATCGTGTCTAGGGGCCCTAACGCCCGGTCCCAGGCTTGATCCACCAATTCCTGGCCGGTCGGCGTGATCACAACGACAACGGAACGCCGGTCTGTTGTGTCGCGTTCTCTGGCTACCATGCCATCGCGCACAAGACGGTCGACGATACCGGTCATGGTGGCAGAGACCTGATAGGTAGCCCTGGCCAGATCACCCATCGTGGCTGTTCCGCCAAGGCCCACAAGGGTGCTTAACGTGAAAAACTGAGGGACGGTAAGTCTTAAATCGGAAATCTCCTGAGCAAACCGGCGATGTTGCAGCCAATTCAATTGCATCAACTTGTTGCGCATTTCGTCATCACTGACTGTGTTCTTTCCGAGATACTGACTATTGTTTGTTGACATCATTCCTCTACTTTTCGATTTGGGCGGCCACCGGTTGTTGGAGTTCACTGTGTACCTGCGGCATTTTGACATCCTGCAAATCATTGACAATTGATATATTCAATGTAGTTATATTTTAGAGCAACGTCCCAACAGTCTCAAGCAAAAATACTTGCGATACCCTTACAATAAGATAACAAGGCTGTTATTATTGGCCCCAACCATTTTCTTTCATCCCTCCCGCTTCAATCGCTCCAAAAATCCGGCCACTGCACTCGTAACCATTTCCGGCTGCTCGAGCATGATCATGTGCCCCGCACCGTCGATGATCGTGAGATCGGCGTCTGGCAACGCCGCAGCCATGAAAGCGGCATATTTGACCGGCGTCATCTGATCTTGGCTACCGGCGATAACCAGGGCAGGCAGGTGAATCTCCGGCAGCCGCTGCATCACATCGAAACGATCACAGGCCAGCCAGTCGCCGACCAGCACGTCCGTGTCTACAGATAAAAAGTGCTGCAAATACTGCTGACGCTGTGTTGGGGTGACGCGCGGACTATGCACAGATTCCACCAGCAACTGCCCAACACCTTGTTTGTCCGCGCGAATCGTCTCCAGGATGTCGGGCTGGACACGCAGTCGGGCCCCGGTTGCCACCAGCCCCAACCCACGAAGTCGCTGAGGATACTGCAACGCAAATGTCAGGGCAATCCCGCCGCCCATGGAGTGACCCGCCAGCACAAATGGCGGCAATTGTAGCGCATCGGCCCAATCGGACAAAAAGTCGGCATAATCGGCCATGAATTCTCGCCCTGGGCCTTGCGAACGTCCATGTCCGGGCAGGTCGATGGCGAAGACATCGTGTTGGGCGAGACGACGCAATTTGGGCGGCCAGTGATAGAGCATGCCGCCAGCGCCATGCACCAGACACCAGGGGAATACTCCCGGATTGTGCTGTCGGCGCGATGTTCGCTGTAGTGGATACGCTGGCTTTGTACAGAGAGGTAGGGCATGGGTGAATGAGAGGTTAAGCTGAAAATATGCCTCTAAATTTAATCACATTCGACGAACGCCTACAACCCTAACAATTCCCCAAAAATGCGATAGCCGCCATAGGCCAACAGTATGGCGCGAGCAGTTTTGCCGAACCATGTGGCGACCAGAAATTTTATAACCGGTATCTTCAACGCCCCTGCCATGATGCCAGCAAGATCGAAAAACGGGTTGGGGATGAAACCCAGTACGACAAACATCCAGAGCCCGTAGCGGTTGGCAAGCGCACTCAACCACTGGTAGCGCTCCCGATCCTCGACGATGATCCGACCACTGGCCCCGGCAGCGAATGCGGTAAGCTCGCCTAAAGATTCCCCTGTGCCAACGACCAAGCCTACAATTAAAGGATTGAGCGATGTGCCCGCGACGATAGGGATAATCCAACTGGGAACGGGTACGACTATCGTGGCATTGGTCAGAAAACTCAGGATGAAAACGCCAATATAACCGTAGTTGCCTAGCTGTCGCAGCTTATCGGCATTGAGGAGAATAAGAACTGAAAAAGTGATAACAGCCGCAATGACGCCAGCCCGGATGATGAGTTGGCGTCGTTGCAGCGTATGATCAATTGTTACTTCGTTCTCAGTTTTCGTCAATGACGATGGTGTCGATGATGTCGCCTTGTCGGATGGCGAAAAGGACATCTTCTCCCTCGATCAAACGTCCAAAGACGCTATGTTTGCCATCCAACCAGGGCGTGGCCACGTGGGTGATGAAAAATTGACTGCCGTTGGTGCCGGGACCGGCATTGGCCATGCTCAAAACGCCAGGTCCATCATGTTTGAGGCTGGCATCGAATTCGTCTCCGAACTGATAACCGGGACCGCCCCGGCCTGTGCCGGTGGGATCGCCGCCTTGAACCATGAAGTCAGGGATGACACGGTGAAACTTGACGCCGTCGTAGTAGCCATCGCGGGCCAGAAAGACGAAATTATTGACTGTAACGGGCGTTTTGTCTGCTGTCAGAGCCAGGACCATGTCGCCCTTGTTGGTTTTGATGGTTGCGGTGTAGTTCTTGCTGAGGTCAATCTGTAAGGAAGGTGCTGATGTATAACGAGCCATAAGATTTTTATTGGGTTAGGGTAGGGGCGACTGGCCAGTCGCCCGAAAGTGTCGGGGTAGGGGGTGACCGGCGGGTCACCCTGGCGGATGGATGGGATATGTTGGTAGGGGCGACTGGCAGTCGCCCCTACGGTTATTTTTCTTCGATATCGATACGGATGATCTTCAGGCCGGGTTCAGTGGCTGTGGAAGGGTCGCGCACGGGGATGCCTTCGACCACATCCATGCCTTCGATCACTTCGCCGAAGACGGTGTGGGCGTCATCGAGCCAGTCGGTGGCGTCGAAGGTGATGAAGAATTGGCTGCCGTTGGTGCCAGGGCCAGCATTGGCCATGCTAACGATGCCGGCCCGATCATGGCGCAGTTCGGGGACGAATTCATCATCGAACTTGTAGCCTGGGCCGCCAGCGCCGGTGCCGGCAGGATCGCCTGCTTGCGCCATGAAGCCCTCAATAACCCGATGGAATGTGGTGTCATCGTAAAATCCATTGAGCGCCAACAGGACAAAGCTGTTGACCGTGTTCGGCGTCTGATCTTCAAAAAGATCGATGGTGACGTCACCGGCATCGGTGCGGAGGATTGCGACATAGTCCTTGTTGGTGTCGATCTCCAGTTGCGGCGCCGTGTTGTAGTAGCCATCGCGAGCGGGCGGGTCAACCTTACTGACTGGCCGTTCGCCTTCAGGTGGCGTGGTGGGGCTTAGCGGCTCCGGCGTGGGTGTCGGATCGGGCAGGCGGGAGGATGTCGCAGTGCTGATATCGATTCGCTGCAACAGCGTACCCGGTGATTCCGGCTCTTGTGCGGGGTCCCGCAGTTCGATCTTGTCCAGAACATTCATGCCGTCAATCACCCGGCCCAGCGGCGTGAAGCGCTCTGTCAACCAGGATGTGTCGGCCAGGGTGAAGAAGAACTGGCCGGTGTTGCTGTCAGGACCAAGTTGGGCGCTGCCCAACCAACCAGCGGAGTCAAACGCATTGGCGGCCAATTCATCGTCGACGAAATATCCGGGAGTGCCGGAACCGTCTTCCAATGGATCTCCGCTGACCGCAACGATACTTTCAATCACCTCGTAGAAATGCGTCCCATCATAGTAGCCAGCATTCGCCAGAGCAACGAAATTGTTGACGTTTTCGGGAGCGGATTCGGTGAGAAGTTCAACGACCACATCACCCACCTCGGTCTTGAAGGTGGCGACGTAGATCTCTCCTGCCTCCAGGGCGTATTCGGGGGCAGTGTTCCAATAATCCACACGCTCCTCAGGCGCCATAGCGGCCATAAAGTGGTCATTGGCCGTGGGGTCGGGCGCAAAAGGCGTCGGGGATGGCATGGGAGTGGGAAGTTGCGATTCACCAGCTTCGCTGATTTCGACCGTCAACAGGGTATCGCCGGGAAAATCGGGATTCTGATCGGGGTCGCGGCGAGTGAGCTGATCCAGCACTTCCTGGCCTTCGATCACTTCTCCGAAAATGGTATGATTGCCATCAAGCCAGGGGGTCGGTTCAAAGGTGAAGAAGAACTGGCTGCCATTGGTGCCAGGCCCGGAATTGGCCATTGCCAACAAGCCAGCCTGATCGAAGGACAGAGCAGGGTCGATTTCATCCTCGAATTCGTAGCCGGGACCGCCACTGCCTGTGCCGGTGGGATCGCCACCCTGGGCCATGAAGCCTTCCAGCACGCGGTGGAAGGTGGTGTTATCGTAGAAGCCTTCGTTTGCCAGGAAAACCAGATTGTTGACAGTGGCGGGGGCTTTGTCAGCGAAGAGTTCCACCACGATGTCGCCCTTGTCGGTCTTGAAGGTGGCGATGTAGGTATTGGCGGGATCAATGGTCATGGCCGGTGCTTCAGACCAGGACATCTCCGGCAGATCGATATTCTCGTCGACTACCGGCGTTGCATCCGCTCCGCCAGAGTCCGAAACTCCGCCCTCGGTAGCGGCAGCCTGATCGGTTGCAGCCTCAGGTGGCGCAGCAGGGGCGCCACAGGCAATCAGTAAAAGGGCGACAAGTAGAAGTAATGTAGGAACGAAAAAGTGTCGGTGTTTCAAGTTATGCATCCTTTTTGATGAGATTTTTTCAAGTCGGGTGACCACTCCCGTTGCAAACGCAATCTTAACCAAATCGAGACTGGCCGCGCGCTTGCAGCAGGTGTATACACTGCAAAAGATGATTGTATCATTGCAGGGCGTTGTTCTGAAAATGATGGGAATCCAATCAATCCCGTTTGGCCGATTCCAGGCATATGACGCCTTCGGACCCAACGGTGGCGGCGTGCAAGGTGCGTGCGGGCAGTTCCAGGCGATCACCCGCTTCCATGAACACATCCTCTGTTTCAGAAAGGTGAAACGTGATGGAACCACTGACGACGTAGAGGATTTTGGTGTAGGAATGTGTGTGGGCGCTGTACTGGAAATTGGGACCATTGCGCCAGGCGTAGGGCGACAAACCCTCCGCTCGTAGTTGGGCGCGCAATTCATCTTCGCGCACGTTGTCGCCCCAGGTCCATTTGGTGAAGGTGTAGGTCATGATCGGAAGTCAAAGGTCAGAGATCGGAGGTCGAAATTTAGAGGACGGAAGGAGGGAATCGGTAAAGCTCCATCATAAAGGTGGATTCCTTCAACCTAATTCATGCAGGAGCTCTCCCATTTGCGCCACATCATAGCCACCGAGTGCGGCCACTGCGCTCTGGAAATGCTCGCCACGGATAATGTCGAGCAAAGGAGCCAGTAGATCGCTTTCGTAGTAGGTTGTAGGAATGATGAGTTGATATTGTTCCTCAAACAGGGGAATGAAATCCATGTTCAATGCCCGGGCGGCAGCGAGGATGCCCAGACCGCAGTCGGCGGAGCCGCTCTGCACGGCAGCCGCCACGGACAAATGCGTGAACTCGGCCCGGTCGTAACCTCGGATATTCTCGGGATCAATGCCCATCTGGGCGAGCTTGTAGTCCAGCAGCACGCGCGTGCCTGCTCCTCGCTGGCGATTGATGTAAACCACGTCGGGGCGAGTGAGATGGGCGAGTTCAGTGATCTGTTTGGGATTGCCGCGAGGCAGGATCAGGCCCTGAGTGCGGCCCACAAAACCCAGCACAACCACCGGTGTGTCCGGCAGATAACGTTTGATGTAGCTGAGATTGTACTCGCCAGTGTCCTCGTCCAGCAGGTGAGACCCGGCCAGATGGGCTTCGCCCCGCCGCAGGGCGAGCAAACCGCTCAGCGAACCGACATTGCCGGAGCTTAGCGAACGGTCGGGCCGCTTGCGGCGCAGTTGGTCGGCCAGCAAATCCAGCGTCAGGTCGTGACTGCCCAGGTGTACGATGGTGTGGTCGATGACACTGGGCGGGCGCAGCAGTTCGACCGGAACAGAATCTCCGGCATTCAGCCCCTCTGAGAAGCGGGGGATGTGCACCAGGCCGTCGGCCCGGACCATCGACATGATCACACCGGCCCCGCGCGGCAGAGGCGTCGCCACCACGCGCTCGCCAACCCGACCCACGGTCACACGTACGAATTCATCCTGGCCCGTCGGCGAAAGCACCTTGCGGGTGATGTTGGCATCGATGGTGAGCCTGGGGGCGATGGTCTGTCCTTCCCAGTGTTGCAGCAGCGGCTTCACCATCAATTCAAATGTAATCATGGCGCTGACAGGGAAACCGGGAATGCCGACCAGGGGTTTGCCGCGGGCATGGCCCAACACCACAGGATGGCCGGGACGAATGGCGATGCCGTGGACGATCACTTCGCCGAGGTCGTCGAAAATGCTCGCTGTGTAATCCTCGCTGCCGGCGGATGACCCGGCATTGACTACCACCATGTCGTGATCTGCGAGGGCGGCGGCCACAGCAGCCTTGATGCTGTCGTAATCGTCGGCGATCATGGGCAGCCGGTTCACAGACGCGCCCCATTCTTCGGCCATCGAACCGAGGACGATAGAGTTGAATTCGATGATGTCGCCCGGTTTCAGGTCGCTGCCGGGAGTGACAAGTTCGGTGCCGGTGGGCAGGATAGCGATGCGCGGCTGGCGGTAGACCCGCACGTTGGCGTGCCCACTGCCGGTGATCGCCCCCAAATCCTGCGGTCGCAGGCGGTGGTTGGCGGGCACGACCAGCTCAGTGGCGACGATGTCCTCGCCCATGGTGCGGACATCTTCCCAAGGCGGGACCGAGGCCAGGATCTCTATCTCAGCCGCTTCATCAGCCCCGATCTTTTGCGCCTGCTCCACCGGAATGACGGCGTCATAACCGGCAGGAATGGGATCGCCTGTATCCACATACACCGCCTGCTCGCCGATTTTCAGACGCAGCGGGCGGGTGAGGGTGGCGCCAGCGGTTTCGGCGGCACGCACAGCGTATCCGTCCATCGCCGAGGAATGATAATGCGGCACGGAAATGCGCGCCCAAACCGGGGCGGCGGTCACACGGCCATTGGCATCGCCCACAAAGACAGATTCGGCGGGTAACTTGCGCAGCGCGCCAACACTGTCCAATGCTGCGTGCCAGGCGGCGATGGCTTTGTCGAGAGGAACATCATGGAGGTAGGGCATCGCAAAGGGGATTTGGGTACGGGTTCAGAAACATTCAGGCGAAAAAACCGGTATTGGGTACTGGGTATTGAATATTTCTCGCACAAAGCGTTGGGCATACCAATATCTACTACCCATCTATCCAATACCAACTGAGTATACCCACGATTGGTCGCTGAGCAAAGTCGGTCGGGTTCAGCCAGATTCTCTTCTCGGTTGCCAGCGCTTGTGGTAGACTTGCGCCATGAACGTTTTCCTCACCACGCTGGGCTGCCGCTTGAACGAGGCTGAGATCGCAAGCTGGGCCCGGCAGATTCAAGCCGCCGGGCACGACGTTGTGCAAACGCCGCAGCAGGCACAGGTCGTGGTGCTCAATTCCTGTGCGGTCACCACCGAGGCCGCTCGCAAATCCCGCCAGTTCGTCAATCGCCTGCACCGTCAGAATCCCTCCGCCAAACTGGTCGTGACCGGCTGTTATGCCGAACTGGAGCCGGAACGAGTGGCGGCGCTGACAGGTGTGGATCTGGTGATCGGTAATGTGGATAAAGATCGGCTGCCTGAACTGATTGGCGGCGAACTCGACCTGTTCGCCATGCCCGACCTGGCGACTGAACCCGACAGCGCCCACATCTACCGGGATGCCCGCACTCGCGCCTTCATCAAGGTGCAGGATGGTTGCCGCAACCGCTGCACATTCTGCATCGTCACCATCGCCAGGGGCGAGGAAAGAAGCCGGAGCCTCAGCGAGGTGGTTGAGGAAATCAACATGCTGCACGCAAGCGGTTATCAGGAAGCAGTGCTTACCGGTGTGCATCTCGGTGGCTACGGCAGCGATCTGGACACCGACCTGTTTGCGCTGGTCGAGACCGTTTTGCGCAACACCGACATCCCCCGTTTGCGTCTATCCTCGCTGGAACCGTGGGACTTGCACCCGAGCCTGTTCGCGCTGTGGGACAATCCCCGCCTGATGCCGCATCTGCATCTGCCCTTGCAAAGTGGCAGCGATAGCGTGCTGCGCCGCATGGCTCGCCGTTACACGACTGCCGAGTACGCCGACTTGATTCGGTCCGCCCGCGCTGCCATCCCCGACCTCTCTCTCACCACCGACCTGATGGTGGGTTTCCCCGGCGAAACCGAAGCCGAATGGGCGGACACAGTCGATTTTGTGCAGGAAATGAGCTTCGCTCATATGCACATTTTCAGCTATTCACAACGACAGGGCACGATCGCCGCCCGCATGAATGGCGATGTCAACGGCAGCATCAAGCGCGTCCGCAGCCAACAGATGCACGAAATCGCCGCCCGCAACAAGGCCAAACACCTGGACCGCTTTGTCGGCGACACCCGCCCGGTGTTGTGGGAAGGGGCCGGTTATCCGCAACCGGTGGGCGAAGCACAAGAGGACGGGCCACGGCACTGGTCGGGCTACACCGACAACTACCTGCGTGTGGAACTCACAACGTCACCGGACACCGACCTCGAAAACCACATCCTGCCGACCGCCTTGATCACCACCGCTGGAAATCCTCCCGACCGATTGGTTGGGCAATTACCGTAGGGGCGACAGGCCTGTCGCCCCTGTCGTACAAACCGATCATTCCACCATTTGGGCGAATGCCATTCGCCCCTACCCCACCAACTAAAAATCATCATGACTGACTGCATCTTTTGTAAAATCGTCAACGGCGATATCCCATCCGAAATCGTTTACAACGGGACCAACACCACCGCGTTCCGAGACATCAATCCTGCTGCGCCGACGCACATTCTCATCGTGCCCAACCGCCATATCGAGCACATCCGGGACTGGAGCGCTTTCGATGGCGACATCCTCTCGGAGATGTTCCAGACCGCCAACCAGGTGGCGCAGATGGAAGGCATTGATGGCAGCGGCTACCGCCTGATGTTCAATTACGGCCCCGACGCCAATCTCATGGTTCCCCACCTGCATCTGCACCTCTTGGGTGGCCGACCGCTGGGACCGATGGTGATGCCCGGCTAGACGCGTCGATTTCCCTGAGCGTATCTCCACAAAACAATTCGGTTCACCTGATGGAACATCCACCAAAATGGGGATGGGTGGTGAATGTGTGCGTCTGTGCGCGGATAAAACGAACCAGTGGCGCACTGGCAAGGGATATTGATGTACTACTGCGGATATGACCGCAGTCATGGGCGGTGATGACGCCAGGCACTACCGGGAAAGAGGGGGAAGGGCTAAAGTGTAGACATCAATCGTAACAATTTTTCCGGTATTGGAAAGGAGATATTCAAAATGACAAATGAAAACAATACGAAATCACGAAAAAAATGGCTCTGGTTACTCGCAGGTGTTGCTGCGGTCGCCATGGTCTTCGCAGGTTATGGACTCGTAAATGGCCGATTACAGCAGAATGAAGTCGCAGCCTCAGCCTCCGATAATATCATAACCGTCTTCACCGGTGATTTGTCCTCCTCGGCAACCGCCAGCGGCACTGTTGAAGCGCAGCGGGAAGCCCAGCTTAGCCTGGATGTCTCCGGCACGGTCGATGAAGTTTATGTGCGGGAAGGCAGCAGCGTAAACGAAGGCGATGTCCTGGTGCAGTTAGACACCGCCGCCCTGCAACGGGCAGTCGCCAACGCCGAGCAGAACCTGATCATCCAGGAAGCGAATCTGACTGAATTGCTGGATGGCGCCTCCTCTGAGGATATCGCTTCGGCGCAGGCTGCGGTCGCCAGCGCGCAGGCCAATCTGGAAAACGTGATGGATGGCGCTGATCCCTACGACATCGCCGCCGCCCGAGCCAGCCTGACATCCGCCAAGGCCGCTTACGCCGAACTTCTTTCCGGCCCCGACACTGATGACATCGCTCAGGTTGAAGCAAACCTGCGCAACGCCGAAGCGTCGATGGCTCAGGCGCAAGCCAATTACGACGAAGTTTCCTGGCGCTCCGACATCGGTCGGCTGCCCCAGTCACTGGAACTTGAACAGGCTACAAACAATTATGAAGTCGCTCTGGCCAATTACAACAACGCCGTCAAGTCCGCCAGTAACGACCAGATCAAACAATCCCAGTCAAGCATCGCTCAGGCCGAAGCCTCATTGCAGAAATTGCTGGACAGCCCCAGCGCCGCCGAAATCGCATCCGCTGAGAGCCAACTTGCCCAGGCTGAAGCGTCACTTGGCAGCCTGATGGACGGCGCCAGCACCGAGAAGGTCGCTATCGCCCAGGCGCAGGTCGAGCAGGCCCGCATCACCTTGCAGGATGCCGCCGAAAACCTGGCCAAGGCCTCCCTGTTGGCTCCCTTCGATGGCGTCGTCACCGCTGTGCATGTCGCCGAAGGCGAACGCGCCAACGGTCTGGCAGTCGATCTGGTAGACACCAACAGCCTCGAAGTCGTCCTTAGTGTCGATGAAGTCGATATCGGCGAACTGGCAATCGGACAACCCGCAGTTATCACCCTGGAAACATGGCCGGATGAGGAAATCTCCGGCGAGATCGTCGCCATCGCCCCCAAAGCCCTGGCCGGAAACAGCGCCATCGTCGCCTACGAAGTGCGCCTGAGCCTGGACGACACCGACCTGCCCATCCGGGTCGGCATGACCGCCAACGCCGATCTGATCACTTCCGCCAAGAATGGCGTCCTTCTGGTCCCCAACGAGGCTGTCACCGCCGACCGGGAAGCCGGCCGGTACTACGTCAACCGGGTTGGAACGAACGCCGATGGCAGTGTCAGCACAGAACAGGTCGAAGTGACCGTCGGTCTCAAGGATGGCGATTTCACCGAGATCACCAGTGGCCTCCAGGAAGGCGATCGCCTCTCCACTATCACCATCACAGCAGGTGTCGAGGAAGCAGCAAGCGGTTTCATGCCCCCTCGACCTGAGGGCGGCAACGACGGCGGCCCCTTCGGAAGGTAGGAACGTAATGCGTGATAGCGTTTGAGACTGGAACATCGCAACACGACAATCACGTACCCCGTCCGTTTCACGCTCTGTCGATCCTGCCAACGCACATCATCCACGACAATCAACCATGATCGAACTCACCAACATCACCAAATCTTATCAGATGGGCACGCAGACCGTACACGCCCTGCGCGGCGTTGATGTCACCATTGACGCAGGCGAATACGTCGCCATCATGGGACCTTCAGGCTCCGGCAAGAGCACCTTGATGAACATCATCGGCGCACTGGACCTTCCCACGAGCGGCACCTACACCCTCGATGGCATCGATGTCAGCCACATGACCGACGACCAGCAGGCCCGGGTTCGCAACCAGCGCATCGGCTTTGTTTTTCAGCAATTCAACCTGCTTCCCCGCACCTCGGCGCTCAAGCAGGTGGCCCTACCCCTGATGTATGGTGGTTACAGCAAAAAAGAGCGTTACGCAAAGGCCGAAGCAGCGCTGCAATCCGTAGGATTGGGTGACCGCATCGACCACCGCCCGGATGAACTATCCGGCGGTCAGCAACAACGTGTAGCCATCGCCCGAGCGCTGGCACCGAACCCCAACATCATCCTCGCCGACGAGCCCACCGGCGCTCTGGACACCCAGACCGGCATCGAAGTGATGGAAATCTTTCAGCGCCTGAACGAACAGGGCATCACCATCGTCATGGTCACGCATGAACCGGAAGTCGCACAGGAGGCGAAGCGTACAATCTGGATTCGAGATGGCCTGATCGCAACGGACGAACACAAGGTTCAGTCCACCGGCAAGTCAAATGGCGCCATCCCCATCATCGCTCCTACCCCGATCCTCTACCCCAGTGAGGTCCTCGCAGCATGAATTTGACAGAAAGTTTCCTGACAGCCCTCGATAGCATCACCGCCAACAAGATGCGCTCTATCTTGACCATGCTGGGCGTCATCATCGGCGTCGCCGCCGTCATCGCCCTGATGGCCATCGGCAATGGCGTCACCGCCTCCGTCACCGGTCAGATTAACTCCATCGGTACGAATTTGATTACCATCTCGCCCGACATGGAAAACAGCGGCGGTTATCCCCCGCTCAGCCTGTCCGATGTCGAAGCCATCGAGGAGAATGCGCCCGCAGTCTCTGCTGTGGCCGCAACCGTGCAAGGCAACCAGGAAGTCGTGTACGACGGGACGGCGTTCGCTACCACCGTCAGTGGCGTTACTGCCAACTTCTTCAAGGTCAACAACCTGGATGATTTTCAGGCCGGCGACACCATTGTGCAAAATGACGTGGACAACAAGGCCCGCGTGGCAGTGCTCGGCGTCGATGCCGTCATCGAACTGTTCGGCGATACGTATCCGGTCGGGAAACAGGTCAAGATCAACGGCGTTGAGTACGAGGTGGTCGGCGTGCTGGAAAGTCAGAGCGGCAGTCTGATCGGTAATCCTGATGAAAATGTCTACATCCCGATCACGACCGCCCAGAGCCGTCTCTACAGCGACCGCACCCGTTCCGGCCAGCCTGCTGTCAGCAGCATTACTGCCCAGGCCGTAGACGAAACCCAGGCCGAAGCAGCCGTGGACCAGATCACCGAAACATTGCGAGTCGGAGCACACTATCGCCTCCGGCGATGACGATGATTTCAGCACCTTCAGCCAGACCGAATTGCTGGACACCGTCAACACCATCACCGGCACGCTCACCGCTTTTCTGGGCGCAATCGCCGCCATCTCCCTGCTGGTCGGCGGCATCGGCATCATGAACATCATGCTGGTCAGCGTCACCGAACGCACCCGCGAGATCGGCATCCGCAAGGCTATCGGCGCTCTCAAACGAGACATCCTGGCGCAGTTCCTGCTCGAATCCATCTCGGTCAGCCTGTTGGGCGGTTTCCTGGGCATTGTCTTCGGCCTGCTAATGGCCTTTGGCGCTTCAAATCTCCTGAACCTCGAACTGGTCATCGATCCCCTGACGGTGCTGCTGGCGACTGGATTCGCCGCCGCCGTCGGTCTTATCTTCGGCCTTTACCCCGCCTGGCGTGCTGCCAGCTTGAGACCCATCGAGGCGTTACGTTACGAGTAATTACACATCCGCTTCTGCTACCAGGCCACCGGCTTGCCACCGGTGGCTTTTAGCGTGGAAAGACACCCGGACACGATTGCTGTTTTTTAGAAATCAGTTGGTCGCCTTGTCCGAACTCGTTTGGTTGACCGGTTATCGACATAACAGCATACCCATGGACAATACGATATAATACCTGAAGCATGGCTTGACTGCATTTGGCCTACACGACATTTCAATCAAAAGCATTGTGCGCATAATGCCCTAATTACTTTCAGGTGAATACCATGGAAACATTCGAATCTCCAGCGCCTCCACGTCACAATCATTTCGGAATTGAAGGGCTATCTTCCAGGGAAAAGCACTTGGTGGAACTCCTTCATCAGCGCCGGCATGTCAGCCGGGATACGAATGCAGAATTCGACAACTCCCTCACACTGGGCCAGAGACTGGCCGATCGGGTTGCATCCTTTGGCGGTTCCTGGACTTTTGTGACGATTTTCGCTGTTGTCCTGGTGACGTGGGTGATGCTCAACTCGCTTATTCTTGCAAAGAATGGGGCAGCCTTTGATCCTTTTCCCTACATCCTACTCAACCTTTTCCTCTCGATGATTGCTGCTATTCAGGCCCCCATTATCATGATGTCGCAGAATCGACGGTCAACTAAAGACCGGCTGGATGCTGAGCATGACTATGAAGTCAATTTGAAGGCCGAACTCGAGATCATGAGTTTGCACGAGAAACTCGATCATCTGCGCGAACAGGACTGGGCATCATTGGTGACATTGCAGCAGGACCAAATCAGCATGTTGACCGACATCCTGCAAAATCTGCAAGACACGACGTCACCATCAACAAATCCACGATAGAGAACAAATCAACATGAACCAACCAATCATCATCGCCAACAAAGTCCACAAATCCTTCCGCACCGGCAATGTCGAAGTGCACGCCCTGCGCGGCATCGACCTTGCCGTGGAGAAGGGAGAAATGGTCGCCATCATGGGGCCATCGGGCTGCGGCAAGACGACCATGCTCAATTGTCTTTCCGGCCTGGATGAATTCGATTCCGGCGAAGTGCTGATCGAGGGCGTCGATTTGCAGGAAATGGGCGACCGGGCGAGCACCAGTTACCGGGCCGAGCGCATGGGCTTCGTTTTCCAGACATTCAACTTGTTGCCCGTGATCTCCGCCGTCGAAAACGTGGAACTGCCGCTCCTGGTCGGCGGCGTCAAACCGAAAATCGCTCGTCAACGGGCATTGGCGGCGCTGGCGCAGGTGCGATTGTCCGATCGAGCCCATCACCGGCCCGCCCAACTCTCTGCCGGGCAACGCCAGCGGGTGACAATCGCCCGGGCGCTGATCAATTCCCCGGCCATCGTCTGGGCCGACGAACCCACCGGCAATCTCGACAGTGAAGCGGCGGACGATGTCCTGGAACTGCTGCGCAGCCTCAATGCCCAATATGAACAGACAGTCGTCATCGTCACCCACAACCGCGAGATCGGCGAACTCTGCGACCGCATCGTGCGGATGCGAGATGGACAGAATCGTGACTCCAAACCGATATGCCACAGGGGTCGGAAGCGCATGACCTTTGTCGAAATCTTGGCAGTCGTGTTGGCGGCGGGCGTTGGCCTGCTGCTCTTGTGGATGCTGTGGCTGGCGATTCGCCACCCCATCCTCTTCAAACTGGGCTTTCGCAATATCCCGCGCCGCCCCGCCCAGTCCTTGCTGATCGTCATTGGCCTGATGCTCAGCACCGTGATCTTTATCAGTGCCCTCAGCCTGGGCGACACCCTCAATTATTCGATGCAGCGCAATGCGGTCGACGCCTACGGCGCAGTTGACGAGATCCTGGCGCCCCCCGTCCTGTCGCTGTTGGCGGGTTTGGGGGATGGCGAGGCGACAATCGCAGACCCCGCCACCGAGGCGGAAGAGAGTCTGAACAATCTGCTGGAGGGTGGTCTCACCAGCGTGCTGACCGTCCTGGAAGGAGGGCTGTTCGGGATCAGCGAGACCCGTTACCAGCAATTGCAGGCGGAAGCCGCTGATGAACCTCTGATCGACGCAGTTGCCGGTTCCATCCTGTTCCCCACCATCTTGCGTGATGTCAACAGCGGGCAGGGCGAGCCCCTGGGCTTTATTTTTGCGGTGGATGACAGCTATGTCGAGTCTTTCGGATTAAGCGACATCGCAGGGAATACTGTGGCGATGGCCGACCTGGAGCCGGGCATCAGCGCCCTCTTCGGTCAGGTGTCCAATCTCCTGAACGTGGTGGAAAACGCCGCCACAGAGGTCGGGATACAAGGATTTAGTGTCACAGATGCCGTTGTTGCCATCACCGCCGGTGGCGCTGCTCTGACAACCGTAGCCGGAGGCGAGGGTTTTGATCTGGCGGAAATTGCAGTCGATCTGAAGACATTGCAATCGCTGGGAATCGACACAACCCCGCTGGAGGATGCCGGGATCGAAGTCCTGAGCCTGGAAGCATTGGGGCTCGATGCCGAACGTCTTGAGGAATTGGGCATCACCGACACCACCATCGATCTGAATATCCCCGGTCTCAACACCGCGGGCTTGTTGGAGACGTTCAACCTCAACACCTTGGGCGTTGACATCGACGCGGCGCTGGCCCAGGTCGGGCTGCAGTTGCGCCAGGGCGACATCTACCTGAACCGTCTGGGGGCGGAACAATTGCAGGCCACGACCGGCGATGTGCTGGAAGTCTACATCGGGCCATTGCCCGTCCGTTTTCGCGTCAAGGCCATCGTCGCAGAAGCTGGCCCGGTGGGAGCGCTCTTCCCGGTGGTGATGATGCCGCTGACCGAGGCGCAGCAATTGCTGTTCATGGATGGCAAGGTCAACAACATCCTCGTCTCCAACCTGGGCGATAACATGACCGGCCTGGAGCACACCGAAGCTGTCAGCGAGGTGCTGAAGGTGCTGGCAATGGACCCGCAGGTCGTGGCTGAAGTGACGGCCATTTTGCGGCGCCCCCAGGTGCGGTCGGTGCTGGATCGGGAGGCCCTGATGGCTGCTGAGGAATTCGCTAGCGCCCTTCGAGCATGGTCCGCCCGGTTTCATCGGCGATTTCGTCCAACAGACATTCGGCATCAATGATCTCGTGCAGCGCATTGAATCAATTCCAGCTTCGCTGGATGGCGCTCCCGATGGTGATGCCTGGTTGTCATTGTTGGCCGATAGCGACGTGCGCACCTGGCTGAATGACTTGCCGCTGGCAGAGCAGGATGCCGGGGAACTGGATCGGGCGCTGCGACAGTTGAACGAGTTCGATCTGATCGAACCCCTCAGCAAGACCACGATCGTCGCTGCCGCCAATGTCGGGCGTACGGTGTTCTCGTCGGTTTTCACTCTGTTTGGCGCTTTCTCCATCATCGCCGCCATGCTGCTGATCTTCCTCATTTTCGTGATGCTGGCTGCCGAACGCCGCAGCGAAATCGGCATTTCCAGGGCGATTGGCGTGCAGCGGCGCAATGTCGTGCAGATGTTTATCGCCGAAGGGCTGGTCTACGATGTGTTGGCCGCCGCCCTGGGCATCGTGCTGGGGCTGGGCGTCTCCTACCTGATGATCGGCTTTATCGGCAGCCTCTTTACTTCCGTTTTGGACCAGTTGGGCGAGCAAAGCAGCATCTTCAGTTTCTATTTCGATGTAGCCCCGACCTCTGTCGTGATCGCCTACTCTGCTGGCGTGCTCCTCACCTTTTTCGTGGTCGCCGTGGCCTCGTGGCGGGTCAGCCGCATGAACATCGTTGCTGCCATCCGGGATCTGCCCGAAAACGCCGTCAACGGTCGGCAATCAACCATCGTGCGGGTTTTACGCCTGCTGGTGGGGCCAGTGCTGTTGCTGGTCGGCATCCTGCTGCTCCTGAACGGTGAGAGCTTCGAGCGCGACACGATCCGCATCGCCGTCACCCTGATTGCTGCCGGACTGACTTTTTTCGCCGGTCAGCTTCTGACGTTCAGCTCGCTGCGCAAGGAGCAGGTGCAGCGGCTGATCTACACTTTCCTGGGCGTGGCCCTGATCGTGATCTGGGGAGCGCCGTGGCCGACCTGGTTCGGTATCTCCGACAGTCTTTTTGATCAAGACCCCAGCCTGGCCCTGCTTTCCTTCATCCTCACCGGTCCGCTCGTCATCCTGGGTGCGATTCTGGTGGTGATTTTCAATGCCGATATCCTGGCCTGGATCACCAGCCGTCTGTTCGGTGGCACGAAGGCTCTGGCGCCGGTGCTGAAAACCGCCATCGCCTACCCGCTCAGCACCCGCTTCCGCACCGGCGTCACCATGCTTTTGTTCGCGATGATCATCAGCACCGTCACCATCATGTCGGTGGTGATCGATGCCACGCAAACGTTGGTCGAACCCGATGACGGCAGCACTGCCGGCTTCGATATCAGCACCTCCTTCTCGCTGCTGAGCTTTTTCGATCCGCTGGAAGACCTGAACACCGCCATCGCTGAACACCCTGATTTCCCGAGTGAGGATATCGCTGCTGTTGCCGGCGTATCCAGCTCTTTCGGCGAGGCGAGGCAGGCGGGCACGTCGCCCAACAGTTGGCAGTTCATCACGCTGGCTGGCGTCGATCCGGGCTACATCGATCAAGCCGAACAGTTCTACACCTTCAGCGCCAGAGCAGCGGGCTATGACTCCGATGCCGAGGTGTGGCAGGCCCTGCGTGAACGCGACGACGTGGCAGTGATCACCGCCGATTTGCTGCCGGGCAGCAGCTTTGTCGAAAGCCGGGGCGGTCCGCATGGTGGAGATCGATACCAACGTCCGTTGCGGCTGGATGGCGTGTCCCCCGAAGATGCAGTGCTACCCGAAATCTATCTGGATCTAAGTCCCAGCAGTGCTGATGGCTCCGAACAAACGGTGCAAGTCCTGGCCGTATTCGATGTGGAAGACATGCTGGTTGACAGTTGGGTGCAGGGCAATATCGCCATGCTGGATGTATTGTCCGGTGAGGCTGTCTCTCCTGACACCTACTACATCAAGGTCAGCGAGGGCGCTGATGTGCGACAGGTTGCGACCAACCTGGAAAGCGCTTTTCTGGGCAATGCCCTGAACACCTCGATCCTGGCGGAGAGCAATGCTGCCACTCAGTCACTGATGCGCGGTATCCTGCGTCTGTTCCAGGGTTTCCTGGCGCTGGGATTGGTGGTCGGCATCGCCGCGCTGGGCGTGATCAGCACCCGCAGCGTGGTCGAGCGACGACAACAGGTGGGGATGTTACGGGCGATCGGATACCAATCCAACATGGTCGCCCTGGCCTTTCTGCTGGAATCCAGCTTCATCGCCCTCTCGGGCATCCTCATCGGCGTAATCGGCGGTGTGGTCCTCGGCGGTGACATCGTCCAGGTGTTCCTGGGCGTCCTTGCCCCACCAGAGGGTTTCTCGATCCCCTGGCTGCAAATCGGTCTGATCGTGGTGGCAGCGTATGGATTTTCTCTGATCACGACCTTTGTTCCGGCTTACCAGGCCTCTCGCATCTACCCCGCCGAGGCGCTGCGGTACGAGTAGGGTTTGCATCGATTTAGTTTCACACCAGACCTCCGGGAGGTGGGTGCACAGCTTATCTTCCGGAGGGAATTTCGCGCCCACCTCCCGGAGGTTCAATTAGAACATCACATTTTATGCCCCAAGTCATGGCCCGATATGACGCCAGGCACTACCAGAAACGGCTCTCTCCGGCTAAAGTAGAAGTATAATCTCTATGATTCCTAGTTCAACAAGGATTTCGTGTGATCAACACTCATTCAGCATGATTCGTGAAACGTAAAACGTGAAAAATCACTCAGCAAGGCAAAATTACGTTTCACGTCTTCACGTTTCACGCTAATACGTTTCATATGTCGGAACCACACAAAATTCCGAACAGCCTGATTCCTGAACCATTCCGCAGAAGGAATCGATAATAACAAGCTATTGCACTGCAAAAAGATCGAAAAGAGAGCCATCCATGAATAGAAAATCACTCCTCCTCATAAGCTTACTGGCAACCATGCTCCTGGTCGTCGCCTGTGGCGGCGCTAAGCTGGAAAATGGCAACGCACAACCTGAAACCGCAACCAGCGCTCAGACTGTAGTCGTCAGCCAGCAAAAGACAGCGCCGGCGCCAACTGTGACCGAGGCCGCCACACAACCAGCGGGTTCCGACCAGATCGATTCTCCCGCTCCGCAGCCAATTTCCACGAACACCGTGACAGCGATCACCCAGACCTGGGATGATGCCGAAGATGTCATGCGCAGCGGGCGCATTTTGAGCGAAAGTCCGGTTTACAGCAGCCCGGAAGCAGATGCCGAAGTCGTTGGTGAACAGGATGCCGGCGCATTGGTCATCGTCACCCGCGCGCTGGATGACTGGTACGAGATCATCTACCACGATGGCGCTTCGCGCCACGCCTGGCTGCCGCAATTCGCCATCACCTTTGATGCGCTGCCTGTTGCAGCCCAGAAAGCAGACGCCACCACGACTACGGAGACCGCAGACGATCCGACGTCTGAAGCAGAAGTCGTCGCGGAGCCGGTCGCCAGGATCATACCCGTATCCGCTCAGGTTAAGACCGCTGCCCTATCCCCGTCTGAACAGGGCGTTGTCGTGTTCCAAACCAGCAGCGGCGGCAGCATTTACAGCATGAACGCCGATGGCAGCAATCTGCAATTGATCACGACCGGCGGTCTGGACCCGGCCCTCTCACCTGATAGCACGCAGATCGCCTACGCCCGCTGGGATGAACCCCGTGGCCTGTTCGTCGCCAATGTCGACGGCACGAACGAGCGCTGGCTGGTCGGTGACAATTTCGTCAAGAACCCCACCTGGAGCCCGGACGGAACCCGCATCACTTACAATGTGCAGGATGGCGGGCGCGAAAGCAAGACCATCACGCATCCCCGTTTCGGCGAATTCACCATCCCCGGCACTGATTTCTGGCGCTTGCAGGTCGTCGATGTCACAGGTGAAAACCTGGCAGGTATTGCCGACAACACACACAGTTGGAACCCGGACTGGAGCGATTACGGCATCCTGTACGCGGCAGAGGACGGCATTTACGTCACCGACCCGGATGGCAGCCCCCACCAGATTTTCGAAAGCTCGAACGCCATTCGAAATCCCGGCTGGTCACCCGACGGCCAAACCATCATCGCCATGATGGAATTTCATGACCACTGGGAAGTGGTGCGCATCAACCGGGATGGTACCGGCCTGGTTCGGTTGGACAAGAACTACGACGGCGTCCATAGCGTTGCCCCGACCTGGTCCGCCAATGGTGAGCAGATCCTGTACCTCAGCGACCGCAATGGCGACTGGCAACTATGGGTGATGGACCGTGATGGCGCCAACAAACACCTGCTGGCTCCAGACTCGCTGGGCGACATCGGATTCCGCTATGATTTCAATGCCGAGCATGTGGCCAACTGGCGCTGATGCTGCTCAGGCGGATACGCTTTGCGGTGACGCTTCAGTTTTGCGTTTCGGCACAGGGCGAATGGCATACATGAAGCCAATGAACATCAGGATTGCGCCGATCAACTCACCGAAATAGAGCGTGTAAGGAACTCCAAAGCGTTGGAATGCGCCACCAAAGGCCGGAGCCAGCGCCCCAACGGCGATCAGGATATTGCCAATGGTGCGGTTTAGCAGCACCCGCTTGCGCCAGAACAACCAGGCCGAGTAAAGCGCCCCGCCAACCAGGGTGACAACGCCGTAAATGTTGAAGAAAGGTGTGAGAATGCGCACGCCGGGGCTGACAATGGCATGTCCGCTCAATTCACCCTCGATCATCAGGCTGGGATCCAGTTCCGCTGTGAACACCTTGTAGACCGCATAAAGAGATGCCGCTGCCAAAATGTAAAATAACGTCCAGGCGACTTTGCGGCGCGCCAGCAGAAAAACAGTTCCCTGACCGAGCCAGGCGGCCACCAGGATGGCTCCAAACAGATACCATAAGCGGAAGACCAGCGGATTCCAGCCAAAAAAGCCGTAATAAGCTTCCATCGCCCCGCCAATGGCGTAGAAGGTCATACCAATTCCCCAGAACAATGTGTACAAGCGCCTGCCGTGTCGCCACCGATTGAGTAATATGGCTGCGAAGACGAATGTGATGATGGCCGATATCAGTGGTATTACTCCGATCAGGATATCGCTGGACATAGTTGGTGGTTCCTCAACAATGAATGGGTTCAGATTGATTGAAAGATCGCAGTATACAGGGAACAGAAGATGACCGCTACTTTACAGAAATTGAAGCATCAAGTGTTGTAAAATCGCGTCCATCTTCAAGTAACAGACGCTCGCCGCTAGCGGGATCGTAAAATCCAATGTAGAGGACGTAGTCACCCGGTGGAACATCCTCACTGACTTGCAGAAAATGTTTGTCAGGCACCACTTTATCGATACGCCATTGTGATGTCGGGAAACCACCGACGTGTGGCTGCGCATCATGCTGGGCATACAACCGACCATCTGCGCCGATCATTTGTGCAAACACTTTGTAATCAGCGCTGACAGGTTCGAGCGTTTGCCAGTACAAGGTCACTTCCAGGCTGTCACCGGCACGAATGGCGGAATCGGGTAGGCTGTAACCAAGTAGTTGGATACCATTTGCCCATGATTCCGACTGCTGTGTTGTGCCCGACGGCAGTTCTGAACCCCACCATGATTCAATACCTTCAGGCATACCGCCGATATCGGTCTCGAACTTCATTAGTCTGATTAATGCGCCGTCATCAGCAAGGGGCGTGCGGAGCGACTTGCCATGCGCCAGCGGTTCAAGACGAGTCGCTGTATTCCAGGGATCATCACCCTCCAACACGCCAAGAGAGACACTGTATTCATCGAATTGAGCAGTCCACCAGGGCATATTCTCAATTTCCATCTTGATCGTCTCACCGACTTTCCAGCGGGATGTGGGGAACCAGGTGGGTATTATCCCCGGTTCTTTTTCAAAATCCGGTCCACCGATCAATTGTCTCTGCGCATCCAGTAAATACAGACCGAATTGGTAATCCTGGGAAATCGGTTTTAGCGCTCGCCAATAAAGAGTGAATCGAAGGGGCGTTTGGGGCATCTCCGTATGTCGCCCGGCATAAACATCGAAACCCACAAGCTGTAAGGCGTCGCCAAAAACGATGTCCACCGGATACTGAGGCTGTTGAGTGGTGTCGTTCAGTTGAATGCGGGCGAAATCATAGAAGGCATCATCAAGTTCTACGCTATCATCGACGCCACGTTGAAACAGCAGGTAGCCATCTTCAGCCTGCACCAGCCCAAATTCATCTCCAGATAATAGTTCAGACACAATTGCATAATGATTACCTTCATTTGCCAGGGTTGCAATATCAAGGAAGACGTACTCGGCATCGCCAATGTACGGGAATCGATAGAGGGTCTGGCGACCACTAACATGTGGGTTCAGGTATCGTTGGGCGGAAACAGAGGCGTCAGGGGGAATCCGTTGGGCAATCGTCTCACCTGTTCGATCGTGCTCTGTCAGGACGTATCCCTCGTACGCACGCGCCAGCGGCGTGTAACCATGATAAAAATGGTAGGTCAGACTGAAAGCCAGAACCACCAGCGTCAAAAGCATCACCCAAAACCGGCGATTGATGCGAAATGCCGATGAAAAATACACGTGAGAGCCATGCCATGCCTAAGATCGCCGAAATGATGATGCCCGGAATCATAGGCGCTGTGTAGTGATATTTTTGCACGAAGTGCATGGGTTCATGATCGCTCAGTAAATTGATAGCCATGTCGGGCAAAGAAAACGCTGCTGTCAGTGGATTCAACAGCGAGAGAAAGGCGACGGGCGTGTACAGGTCAACAAGATATTTGGCGTTTCGGCCAGAAAAGAATGTCTTTGCAGCATCCGCAGGGCTGACTGGCGGGGCTTCTGTTAAATTGGAGGCATTACCGATGAGGTCTGTGTAATAGCTGAGATATGGGGATGCATTACCCTCGTAATGGGGAATGATCACAAAAACTGCTGCGATGAACCAGACAGCAGCTACCGCTGCCAGGGATAACCCATGAATTACCTGACGTTGTTGAAACGCCAGTCGCCATGAAAATGCTGTTCCGCTGGTCTTATCCTCGGACTTAAGCCTCCAAATGCCCGTGGCTGCAAAGTAGAGGCCCATCAGCATAACTGTGAGTGGTATCTCTTCCTTTGT
The DNA here is from genome assembly GCA_963700615.1 of uncultured Chloroflexia bacterium. Taxonomy (GTDB): domain Bacteria; phylum Chloroflexota; class Anaerolineae; order J102; family J102; genus DUEF01. Next base: position 591,737 of record CAVOYG010000016.1, read on the forward strand.
GCCCATAGCCAGAATGGCAAATAGCCACATCAGCCACCACCGGCCGGTATAGCCAAAATAAAATGTGAAGAGCAGTAACGGTGCAGCCAGCGCTACGGCATGGAATTCCCACAAATTGGCTGCTTGCAGACCCGGGAACAGCAAGTAGACCAGGGCAAAAATGACACCGGCCAACCGGCTTTTCAAGGCATCGCGCGCCAGCCAGTAAACCGGCCAAGCGCCCAATGCCAAAATCACTGTCTGCAATACCAAAAAGGTCTCAGGGCGTTGCCACAGCCAATAAACAGGTGCGATCAAAAAGTAAACGGGCTCCACATGCATCGCGAGCCGACTATCAGTGGCCAACGTAAGTTCGACGCCACGCCAATTGGTGAAATAGAGCGGCCTTCCGTGCACCGTGTTCCACAATGCCTGATTGACATTGCCTACATCATACGCATCCGTGTGAAAAGTATAGTGCCGCGTGACGGACAACCAACTGAACAGAAGGATGTAGGCTACCACAAACCCCCAAACAAGCAGACGCGCTGTTTGTGGTGAGATATCAAATCTGGTCTTCATGGCTGGATTTTAGCACAACCGAACCGTGTCGGCATGTCGTTCATCGGATCAAAATCACTACGACTCTTTAGGATTTCGTGTGGTTCTACATCGTGAAACGTGAAGACGTGAAACGTGATGTCATCTCGCTGGACTATTTTTGCGTTTCACGAAGAAGAAAGTAGTCTACACATCAAGCGTCGTTGGCTCAATATGGCCATTGTGATACCTGTGCCATGGGGTAAGCGTCACTGGGCATTGCCCTTCTTGACCGTAGCGCTGCTATCACCCAAGACGAGCGCCAAGCTGGGCAAACGCCACCGCACCAGCGTTGCTCGTGCAGGACAATTGATCAGCCAAGTACGTCGATGGTATCCAGATCGGGATATGATCGTGGCCGGAGACGGTGCATTTGCTGTTGTGGCCCTGATTCAGCACTGTCAGCGCAAGCGTATCCGAGTGACACTGGTCTCTCGCTTGCGTTTTGATGCCAGACTGTTTGACTCGCCTGGAGAGCAAGCAGAGGGCAAACGAGGCGTGAAACCGAAAAAAGGGGAACGTCAACTCAAACTCGACAAACGTCTGGAAGATCCGGAGACCAAGTGGGTCTCGATGGAGTTCGACTGGTATGGGGGTGAAAAACGCACCCTTGAAATCGCAACCGGCACATCGCTTTGGCATCGTACGGGATTGGCTCCTGTACCAATTCGCTGGGTGTTGGTGCGCTGTCCTGATGACGACAAATTCGAATCCATGGCTTTGTTCAGCTCCAACCAAGACAATGCCGCCAAAGATATTGTCCGGTGCTTCGTTCTTCGTTGGAATATTGAAGTGACTTTTGAAGAAGTGCGGATGCACCTGGGCTTCGAAACACAAAGACAATGGTCTGACAAAGCGATTGAACGCACTTCTCCTTGTTTGCTCGGTCTCTTCAGCTTAGTCGTCCTCATCGCCATCAAACTGCATCCTCGAAACTTACCGATTCAGCGCTCCAGTTGGTATGATAAAAAGGAAGCGACTTTCAGCGATGCGCTCTTTGCTGTCCGCAAGCATCTGTGGGGGCTGGAACATTTTACTATCTCACCAGATTTCGCAGACTCTGTCCTAATTCCTGCTCAACTTTTCCGTGCGTTGCGCCAAATAACGCTTTATTCGGTCTGAATTCATCCTATTTCAGTTGATTCAACCACGTCATAGGCGATTCTCTTGTATTGGCAGTGGCCGGGGTCACATCTGAATATGACCGCAGGCACTATGCCCGCCGGTGAATTTGGATTATAGTGTAGATGAATTCTCGAAAAAGACGATTCCTTGACGTCCAGCGCATCATATCATCGGTTGATTAACAGGATGAGCGAACAAATTCTACACTCCACCACCTCCCAACAAAAAGACAAGCTCGCTCCCGGCTTGTTGCCTGTCTTGCAGACATTGGTCGCTCTGCGTTTTGCATTGCCCTTGCTGGGCGCCATTGCCCTGGCGTTGGCTCTCAGTTTTGGCAACAGAACCGGACCGCAACCACCGGTCGCCGCTTACTGGATGGTGGCCCTGTTCCTGATCGAGTCTGTCTCGTTGCTGATATTCGTGCTCTTGCCTGCCGTTCGTCAGCGTCTGGGTTCAGCCTTTTTGCCCATCGCACTGGGGTGGCTTTTACTGGCGCCTCAGGTCTTGAATCTGTTATTCGTCCTGGCTTTCACACCCCGATTCACCAGTGTGTCCGGCCCGGATCCCTTTACGAGCATCGGTATTGAATCGATCTGGCTGGCCGCTCCGGTCTTTTTGGCGGCATGGCAATATGGACGTAAGGGCTGGCTCTGGTCTGTTGCAGTCTTGGTCGCTAGCACCGCAGTCCTTGGCCTATTCGCCAGCGGACACGATTTTTACGAAGCGATGCGCTACTGGATGGTAAGCCTGGCACGCGTGGGCACCATCACGCTGTTGGGGTGGGTGGTGATGCGCCTGGCATCGTCATTGCAAGCCGAACAGCGATCACTTGCTGGCGGCCAACCGGCGGCTGGCGCAACGCGCGGCCACCATCGAGCAGCTTGCCGAGAGCCGGGAGCGTAATCGTCTGGCCCGCGAGCTGCACGACACCCTGGCTCATTCTCTGACAGGCGTCAGCGTGCAATTGCAGGCGTTGGCCACGCTGATGCAACATGACCCCGAAGCGGCAGAAGCGCAACTCAAGGAGACGCAGGCTACCGTGCGTAGCGGCATCAAGGAATCACGCCGCGCGATTGAAGCGCTGCGCGCGTCTCCCCTGGAAGACTTGGGGCTGTCGGAAGCGCTGCGCCAGCTTTGCCGCAAGAGCGCAGAGCGCTCAGGTCTTGAGTTTGACTGCAAGATCGATGATGTCCCCGCTCTGGATCCGTTGACTGAGCAGGCGATCTATCGCGTGGCGGAAGCGGCGCTGACCAATGTTGTGCAACATGCCGCCGCAACGGAGGTCTGTGTGCGATTGAAGGCCGAACCCGCCCTTCGTTTTGAAATCCAGGACAATGGTGTTGGTTTCGACCCTGGTGCTATCCCAGACGATCGTTACGGCCTCACCGGCATGGCCGAGCGAGCAGAATTGGTCGGGGCGCAGTTGACGGTCGAGAGCGAATCAGAGCGGGGGACAAAAGTAAGGATGGAGATTGGGGGAGCTGCTTGAGGCTGTAACGAATCTTCCTCTCGTGCGTTATTCAAGTGAGGGAACATACAGATTGCTTCCCAATAACGCCCAACCGCATGTTTTCCACCCCACCTGGTCGTCTGACGACCCCATCCACTTCGGAGGATATCACAATGAAACGCATTACGTTCTATGCACGAGTTCTATTACTCGTCACATCCTGGCCCTGGCCCTAAGCACGGCGGCCTTTGCTGCAGTTGTAGACGACACTATCGAAATCCAGGTTTCACCACACACGCTCAATCTCGCTTCCAATGGCGGCTCCTTCTCAATCCACACCGATGTAGCCTACAGTACCGTCGATGTAGTGAATTTGCACGTGGGCGATGCAGACCATCGACTGCAGCACGTTTGCGGACGATTTGGGCAACCTGGTTGTCAAATGCGATCTCGAAATAGTCAAAGACCTGGTTACCGAAGGTGAAGCCACATTCACACTTACGGTCACACTCAATAATCAAGATAAGACCGTCTTGACCGGCGAAGAAACCATCGCTGTCGTTAGCCACGGCCAGGATGGGGCAGGCAATGGCGGCGGTCACGGCGATTGTGCGTGTGATGGCAATGGCGATGGCGAATGCGATGGCAGCGGTGACGGACCCTATGGTCCCGGTGGTGATGGCTCGTACGGTCCCGGCGGCCCTAAGTGATCGTTTCGCTAACCGATACAAATAGTGACAAAAATTAACAGTCTGCTACACTGATTTCATCAAACAGTCACCCTGAACAGCAAGGAGACACACAGATGAAGAACAGAATTTTGAGTCTCATTCTTGTCGTAGCATTTTTGGTAGCCGTGGCATCACCTGCTTTTGCCGGCGGCGATCAGGCCCGAGGCGAGTATGGTCAGGGATCAGTCAACCAAGTACAAGTACAAGACCCGCCACCGTTTCAGCCTTAGACCATACGACTTCCGCTAATTGTATCGATTTTTTGCAAAGACAGCTGGAGCCAGCTGTCTTTTCGCGTTTCATGGATGGACTCCAACCGCTGGTAACAGAATTAAAGGGTTTTGTAACAGCTGCATTCTGGTCAGGCTGCGCCGATAGATGTAACATTTTGACAGGTCATGCGTTTAGAAAGTAACCGAACAACGTTGATCAACCTCCATGGAAGACGACCAAGCACTCGTAGCACGCGCTCAGGGCGGAGAAACAGATGCATTCGCCCAGCTTTACGATAGACATGTGGATGCCATCTATCGTTATGTGCTGCTGCGCGTGCCCACCCAGGAACAGGCTGAGGACATCACAGAAGATGTTTTCCTGCGGGCCTGGCAGAATCTCGGCCAATTCCGGCCCGAACGCCCCATCCTGCACTGGCTCTACCGCATTGCGCACAACCGCACGGTGGATGAACACCGGCGCAAAGCGCAGCAGAACACCTCTCTTGACGCCATGACCGAAGCAGGCCAACAAATCGCCAGCCCCCAGCCAGATCCCTTGCGCACCACCATCACTTTTGAAGAGATCGATAGATCTGCGCCAGGCCCTGGCCACGATGAGTGACGACGAACAAACGTTGCTCACCCTGCGCTTCACCGAAAACATGCCATTTCAGGACATCGCTGGCATCCTGGGCAAAAGTGAGGGGGCGTGCCGGGTGTTGCAGCATCGAGCCCTAAAAAAACTGGCGCAGAAATTACAGGCGCAGTGCCTATCCCCTTCTCCCGATTATTCGACATGACCGAGCAATCTTTATTTGACACCTGCTGGCAAGCGCTCCACAACGGCGAAAGCCTGGATGCGATCTTTGAACGCAATCCCGACCAACGCCAGGAATTGGAGCCGATGCTGCTGGCCGCCGGGCAGTTGCAGGCGATGCGTGCAATGGCTACGCCATCCGCTTTCCGCCAGAGCGCCCGCGCCCGCCTGCTGGAGCAGATCAGCAACGCCCCGCAGGAGGCAAACGCTTCGTACTGGGAACGGTTGACGGCATGGTGGCGTAACCTCTGGGTGGGCGCCGTAAATCCCTTCGCTAAACCAGCGTGGGCGGGAACAGCGCTGGTCCTGGTGCTCGTCCTGCTGCTCCTGACGACCACCACTTACGCAGCCCAGGCAACGATCCACGGCGATTCCCTTTACCCGCTCAAGCTGGTTTCCGAAGATGTCTGGCTGCGATTGGCCGCAAATGCGCCTGATGTCAATCTGACTCTGGCAGAGCGGCGATTACAGGAAGCGCGCATGCTACAAAAAGAGAATCGCAACGAGGCGTTGCCAGAAACCATCAGCGCGTTATCGGCGGACGTTGGAAAACTGGTCGGAACGGACAGAAATGGCCGGTCTGCAGGATCAGGATCGGGTTCAGAAACGCCTCCGGGAGCAACTGCGGACATTACAGGAATTGGAGCAATCCGCCCCTTTCGACCAACAGGCGCTGTTGCAAGAACAACATCGTGCAACGGAACAATTGATGCATCGCTTTGGGCCAGTCCTGACCCCGGAGCCTCAGCGGCAACCACCCAGAACGCCTGACCCCGACCGAATGCGGCAAACGCCGTCTGGCACAGACCAGCAAGGCGGTACAGGTCGCGATAATCCAACACCGGGCGGATACCGGGAGACGCCACAACATCAGGCTACGCCTGTTCCCTCCACCAAGGCTCCCGCACACACACCAACTGTGACCGCAACAGGCGATACCACTGAGGACATATCTCCTGGTCATGGTCACCAGGATACCCCCAAAGCCATCCATACGCCTCAGAACACACCTCACACCCCCAAAGCGACTGTTGAGCCACAGCAGACACCCCACCAATCTTCGACACCAAACCAGGGCTCCAACGCCCCGAAACGCATGCCGACCACTCAGGCGCAGGAAACGCCAGCAACCAACCCCACACACACGCCTGAGAACCGTCCCACCGCTGTCCACGGTGCGACCACAACACCTGGCAATGGCGGGCAGGGGGGCGACTCTCAACCTGCCGTAACACCTGGCAGCGGTGGGGAGCAGCCGGGCGGAGGCGCTCAGCCCCCAGAGCCTCCCGGTGGTGGCGACAAAAACGGGGGTTAGCAGCGTTTCCTGCTTTCTTTAGCGTTCATCTTCATTTTACATCTAAACCGCATTGGCAGACAGTCAGTGCGGTTTTTTGATCCTGATAATCTTAGCTGATGGTTGGCAAATGGTGTAGTGCCCGCAGTGCTCAAATAACCAGGTATGTTCATACCTCATCCACAGTTACCCATCACACGGTAACATCGATCGACTCAGTGGATGTGTAGGATATGATGCAGTATTTCTGATCTACTTGAAGATGATGCTCCAAATATGATATGGATCATATATTGATCGGAAAAAAACTGCTATACTCCATTTTAGGTATCAAAGCTGTTTGACCTAAGTACAGCGTAAACAAAGTTTGTCGGGTGCTGTCGCACTTTCTCCTTCAGGTAAAGAGCGTTGGTAATTGATAACAAGTGAGTCGCACCTTTTACAAGCCAAATTTTTACGGAGTACTAAACGTTTAGGTGTGGTCCATTGCTGAGGAGTTGTTTTTATGGCAAAAGCGAACGATCCGAATCGAGATGGAAGTCAAACAGAGCAGAACACCGAACGCCGCCGATTCTTGGGTGCGCTATTGGGATTTTCGGTGTTGGCTACGGCGGGAGGTGTGCTGACGCCTATTTTGGGCTATCTTTGGCCTCCAGAAAAATCATCTGCTCAGGCTAGCGGACGCGTCGCGGTTGGCGCGGAGATTGACATCCCAACAGGCCAGGGAATGGTGGTGCCTGTAAATGATAAACCTGTCATTATTGTCAACACACCCCAAGGTGGCATAAAGGCATTCTCCGCAATTTGCACGCATCTCGGTTGTATCAACGAATGGGATGAACGCCGTCAATTCATTCTTTGCCCCTGTCATGATGGCAGATTCAATGCCATCAACGGGGCAGTGATCTCAGGTCCGCCTCCTACACCCCTTCCGGAGCTACCCGTTGTGGTGGAAGACGGTGTTGTTTACGTAGATGCAAGCTAAGCCTGAACACCAGGCTCTCTCACCAAACCTATAGCCAAGAGGACTGACCATGGAAGCAAGACGCCCGCTAACTGATCGCGCTTGGGACTGGCTGGATGATCGCTATAAATTGTCCACCCTCATGCAAGCCTTACTTCATGTTGAGATCCCGCGTTCAGTTAAAACCTATTACCTGGGCGGTATCACGCTCTTTTTCTTCATGGTACAGGTGATCACGGGTATCTTACTCGTTTTATATTATCAGCCGACACCTGAAGCAGCATACGACAGCATCCTCTTCATCATGAATCAGGTGCGATTTGGGTGGCTTATTCGCAGCATCCATGCCTGGAGCGCCAGCCTCATGGTGTTGTTCTGCATTCTGCACTTACTCCGGGTATTTTTTCAAGGCGCCTACAAACGCCCACGAGAACTAACCTGGGTTGTTGGTATAGCCCTCCTCGGCATAACACTTTTCTTCGGCTTCACAGGCTACCTGCTCCCCTGGGATCAACGAGCATATTGGGCCACAATTGTCGGCAGTGAGATCGCTGGTGCTATTCCCTTTATCGGGGAACAGTTGCTGACTTTCATTCGCAGCGGCACGGATGTCACAGCCAGGACATTGAGCCGCTTTTTTGGCTTGCATGTCATGGTTCTGCCAGTGTCGTTGGTCATGGTTCTTATCCTGCATATCACGATGGTTCATCAGCAGGGCATTGCTGACCCGACTCGTAAACTCATCGCACGTAAAGATGAAATGGATGACGGGGAAGCAGGTAGATCCGGGACTTTTCAACTGCCGTTCTTCCCCAATTATGTATTGGACGAGGTTATCGCCTGGTACGTTATGCTGGCGATTCTCATTATCTTGGCCTCCGTTTTCCCCAGTGGACTCGAAGAGCCAGCGGATCCCTTACGCACTCCCGAACATGCTAAACCTGAATGGTATTTTCTGTTTCTCTACCAAGGACTAAAGGTCGTCCCCCGCCTTGTCGGCGTCATGTTGCCGATTATCGGAGGCACGTTGCTATTGCTTCTACCATTTCTTGATCGGAATCCAAACATCGCCCCCTTGAAACGCCCCATTGCCATCACTGTAGGCATCATCTGCATTATCGGCATAGTCGCCTTTACGATTTGGGGTTGGTTGAGCTAAAACGCCCCCTCACTCCTGAGGACTGCATGATGGATCACTTATCTCCCCAACGTATAGGATTTCTTTTATTCCTTGTTTGCAGCATGCTTCTGTTGCCTTTTTCTGCAGTGGCACAGGGCACTCCCCCGTTGATCCCGCACCCTGTAAAGAATTACCGCGCCTGTCTTCTGTGCCATGAAACCGGCCTGGCTCAAGCGCCCCAAATCCCCGCAGATCATGAAGGACGAACAAATGTAATCTGTCAGGATTGTCATCTACCGAGCGATAACCCACAGGCGGTGTCAGAGCCAGGGTCATCTGGTGCTGGCGCCAATCCTATTCCGCACGCTTTGGAAGGATTTGAGTCCTGCACCGACTGCCATAGTGCATCCGGCGAGGTTAGCATTCAACTCGGTGGACCAACCCAGATCCCCCACACCCTCATCGGACGTGAAAACTGCCTTGCTTGCCACGAGACCGGCGTCGGAGGCGCTACACAAATTCCCGATGACCATGTGGGACGGCCAAGTGATGTCTGCCAGGCTTGCCATCAACCCAGCCTACAAGAAACAAGCACGTCTCCAGATGTCCCAATTGAGCCAGTTCCTACGCCGATCGCCTATCCCCGACCAGAGGGCGTGGATACCTGCGTCGAATGTCATGCCACCCTGGAAGGCAATAACGCCGAGATCACCGATCACTGGCAGCGCAGCATCCACGCCGAGCATGATGTCATTTGCGCAGATTGCCATGGTGGTGATCCCTCAGCCGAAACCATCGATGGAGCCATGTCGCCAGAAGCCGGTTATATTGGCGTGCCGGCCAAAATGGATATCCCCGCGCTCTGTGCAAGCTGCCATGCAGATGTCACCCTTATGCGCCAGTACGATCTGCCGACCGATCAGTATGCCAAATACCAGGAAAGTGTACATGGCATCCGCCTGGCCCGAGGTGACACCAATGTCACAACCTGTTTTGATTGTCACGGTGAACATCTGACGCTGAAGGCAAACGACCCGGCATCAACGACATACCCGGCCAATGTGCCTGCGCTTTGTGCTGGCTGTCATTCAGATCCGGAGGTGATGGCTGCCTACGGCATTCCCACAGATCAATACGAGTTGTATCGCGAAAGTGTGCATGGTCATGCTTTGCTCGACAATCAGGACTTTCGGGCGCCAAACTGTGCAACATGTCATGGCACACATGGTGCAGCCCCACCCGGCGTTGATGAGATCGCCAATGTCTGTGGCAGTTGTCACAGTGCGACAGAGGATCATTATCTGGAAAGTCCTCACGCCGACGCCGTCGGTGGTCCCAAATGCATCACGTGTCATAGTCGACATGATGTCAGCGTACCGGACGAAAGCCTGTTCTTGACGGATGAAACACATCATTGCGGCTCCTGCCATCCTGCCGATAGTGAACCCGCTGGAGTTGCACAGTCGCTCTATGACGATATCACGACAGCTTCCGGGCATTACCGGGAGGCCGAAGAATCAATCGAATCCGCTCGCAAGCTGGGAATGCTGGTCACCTCCCAGGAAAGCCAGTTGCTGGAGGCAAACACCAGCCTCGTTACCGCCCGTGCAGTTCAACATACGCTGGATATGGAAACCATTGATGAAATGACAGGTAAATCAGTGGAATTGTCAGAAGCGGCGAAACAGGGTGCTGAGGATGCCATTTCCGAAAGTATTTTCCGGCGTCAGGCTATGGTGATTGCCGTTATTGCCATCCTCTTGGTCATTGTTGCCCTTTATTTAGTCAAGCGTCATCTTGATGCCCAGTTAGAAGATGTTGATTGAGTTGATTTAGCGAGCGCCATGACCAGGTCGGGGAACAAGATGCCGGGCTGATCACGCGACCGGTATAAATCCAAAGAATCGCTGCGTGCAAAGTAAGGCCAAGGGCAATCGCTCTCGGCCTTATTTTTTGGCACACAAATACTCCATACAATCTCCACATTCACCTGCTATTCTAAGGTCGTCAGCGAGAAATTTACCGACCACAAACTCCAAGGAGACAACTACAATGAAAAACATACGAACCATCGCTTTAAGCACATTTGTCGGGCTATTAGCCCTGACTGCAGCCACCTTCGGCGCACCTGTTGCCGCTGAAGCAAACACATATACAGGTCCCAATAATACAAGCGTGTATCTACCCGCTGTCAGCAGCACAACCGTCAATAGCCTGAACACCGAAGAGGCCGAAGGCCTCCAGTTCATGGTCGAAGAAGAGAAACTGGCTCGCGATGTTTACCTGGCGATGGACGAGGCATGGGACTTCCGCATTTTCCAGAACATTGCGAGATCTGAGCAAACCCATATGGATGCCATTCGCAATCTTCTCACGGCTTATGATGTTGACGACCCGACCATTGGCAATAACATCGGTGAGTTCACAAATTCCGACCTGCAAACGCTGTACGACGAATTGGTGGAAACAGGCAGTCAATCACTGGCTGACGCCCTGCTCATTGGTGGCGCCATCGAGGAAATCGACATCCTCGATCTGGTAGATACGCATCGAAGGAACTAACAGGGCCGACATCATCCAGGTTTATGAAAGACTGCTTCAAGGATCGGAAAACCACCTGCGAGCCTACGTTTCGACCTACGAACGTCAAACAGGTGAGGATTATGAACCGCAATACCTGGAGCAAGACCGTTTCGATGAGATAATGAGCGGAAGCCAGGGTGGAGGCCGTGGACGAGGTGGACAAGTCGGAGGTCGAGGTAATGGCGGAGGCCGCTGGGGCTAAGCCAAAAATTAGAGTACAGACAAGGAGTCGCCGGAGGTAAATGACCTTTCGGCGGCTCTTTTTGTTTCACTCAGCGTACCGGCACTTCTAACCAGATGTGTTAGAATGCTCCACCACACAACACTTACCCGATCATGAGGTATACAATGCGAAAATATTCCCGGCTTCTACTTGTTTTCTCCCTGCTTCTCCTTCTGGCCCTGGCTGCCTGTGCGCCCCCTGATCTCAGTGGCACGGCCACGCAGTCGCTGGACACAGTTGCAGATACAGAATCGACCACAAAATCCACTCCAGAACCTGCTGCTGATGTCGCTGACACATCAGAGACGATGCCAATGGGCCGCGGCATGGGCGGCAACATGATGCGCTTCCACCACGCCCAGATTCCCGCAGACTACGCCGGACTCACCAATCCGGTGGCGATCGATGCAGATTCCCTGGCCCGAGGCGAAGCGCAATACCAGACGCTCTGCGCCACCTGTCATGGCGACACCGGTATGGGTGAAGGCCCCGCCGGACAGGCGCTGGACCCACCAGCGTCCCCCATCGCCCACACCAGCCAGATGATGACTGACAGCTATCTGTTTTGGCGCATCACCGAAGGTGGCATCCCCTTTGAGACAGCGATGCCCGCCTGGGGTGAAACCCTTGATGAACAAGGTCGCTGGGATGTGATCAATTACGTGCGCAGCATGGGTGCAGATGGCGGCTTGGGCCGTGGACCTGGAGGCGGGCAGGGCCAGCAAGGCCGCGGTCAGGGCATGGGCGGCATGAACGAAGCGGAGCACCATGCCGGGATTTTGGCTAAAGGCATCGAAATGGGTCTGATCACCGAGGAAGACGCCGATCTGTTCCTGGCCGTTCATGCGGTGCTGGATGAACATTACCGCACCGGCGAAAGCAGCATGGACGAAATGCCCACGCCCGGCAAGCAATCCATGCAACGCGCCATGACCGGACAGGCCGTGCGCGACGGCTACATCACCGAGGAAGAGGCCCAGCGCTTCACTGAGATCCACGACATTCTGCTCGAAGCGGGGATTATGTAACAACGCGATGTCATTTCGACGACCATCGGAAGGAGAAATCTCCATTCATGCCAACGAGAATCTACAGCATCAAGGAGATGTCTCGCTTCGTTTCGACATGACAACGTTCACCGTCCAACCGGCAGCGTGAACCAAAACACGCTGCCGCGACCGACCTCGCTTTCCACCCCGATCTCGCCGCCCTGCGCCTCCACCAACTGCCGGGCGATTGCCAGTCCCAAACCGGAGCCGCCATGCTCGCGTGAGCGAGAGCGTTCCGCCCGCCAGAAACGACCGAATACTTGAGCCAAATCTTCACTGGGGATGCCTGGGCCGGTGTCCGTCACAGAGAAGCGAATCTGACCGCTTGCTTGCGCCTCTGCCATAATTGCTACTGTGCCATCTTCTGGCGTATGTCGCAAGGCATTGCTCACCAAGTTGTTCAGGATCTGACGCAGCCGGTCGGGATCAGCCATCACTGGCGGGATTCCGTACGCGTCGGTCCCATTGAGATGAACGCCTTGCTGGCGAGCAAGGTCAGCAAAGGCGTTACGCACGCTGTCCAGCACTGACTGTACCTCGATTGGCTGTACACTCAGATGCAACTGTCCCGCTTCTGCCTGCGAGAGGTCGCGCAAGTCGCTGACCAGGCGACCGAGGACGAGCGTTTCATCGAAAACGGTGGCGATCTCACGCTTCTCCAACGGATAAACATCATCCAGGATAGCCTGAAGGTTGCCTTGGATAACGGTGAGGGGTGTGCGCAGTTCGTGGGCGATATCCGCCACCAGATTTCGGCGCAGGATTTCCGCCTCTTTCAGGCTGGCAGCCATGTCGTTAAATGCCTGAGCGGCCTCGGCCATTTCCTCTGTGCCATGCACGGGAACCCGTTCATCCAAATCGCCAAGTGCAAAGCGATGTGCAGCTGTCGCCAATTGACTGAGAGGGGCGGCGATGCTGCGGGCGAATAGCAAGCCCAAAACGATGCCCAAAACACCGGCGATGACGCCCGCCTGGAGCAAGGCGCGGTTCACTTGCGCTAAAAAGGCCTGTTCCGCCGCGGCAAGATTTTCCTGACCAGGTGATATGAAGAGGAAGTAGCCTACTGTCTGCCCGTCTACTTGAATGGGCAGCGCCCCCTGGCTGTTCAGCCGGACTCAAGCGGTCGCCAACCCGCTCGCCGGTCTCATCGTAGACAATTTGGCCCTGAGAGTCAGCAAGAATGTGCCTGGGAGCGCCCCTTCGTTGCCCTCGGCCTGGATTGTCCAGCGTAGCAAAAATTTGTTCAACACCTTGCCAGTCTCCTTGCAAGGCATAGTACGAAGCAATGTCATCCCACAGGGCTCCGTCCATCTGGCTACGGGCGACGTACTGCCTGAACCCAGCATTGACCTGGCGATTGGCCAGTAAAGCGGCGATGACCAGACCGATCAGGAGCACCACGGCAAAGGCCAGGCTGAGCCGCACCCATAACTTGTTCATACTTCACCCAACAGGCGGTAGCCCACACCGTAAACGGTTTCAATGTAGCCAGGTCGATCCGGCTCCACGCCCAGTTTTTTGCGCAGGTTCTTGATGTGGCTGTCAATCGTACGTTCCATGCCTTCGTAGGCATAGCCTAAGCCCTTCTCGATCAGTTCGACGCGGGTGAAGGCCCGGTTGGGATTTTCCAGAAGCAATTGGAGTAAAGCAAATTCGGTAGGGGTCAGTTCCAGAGGTTGTCCGTGCGCCCGGACAGTGTGCTGGTCTACATCCATTTCCATGCCATCGAGACGCAATATGCGGGGAGGGCTCACCTCTCCGGAAGTGCGGCGCAGAACGGAGCGCACACGCGCCACCACTTCGCGGGGATTGAAGGGTTTGGACACATAATCATCGGCGCCCAACTCCAGTCCCACAATCTTGTCGGTGTCTTCGACGCGGGCGGTGAGCATGATGATCGGTATCCCGGCCAGTTGTTGATCACTCCGCACGATGCGCGTGATCTCCCAACCATCGCGTCCGGGCAGCATCAGGTCCAGGACAACGAGATCCGGCTTATCGCTGCGGATGGCGTGCAGGGCGGCATCGCCATCGTAAGCCACCACAACATCATAGCCCGCCTGTTCCAGATAGGCGCGCACCAACCGCACTATTTGTCTGTCGTCGTCTACAACCAGGATGCGTTGAGGCATAACTCTGCAAAAATCAAAAGTGGGGGTACGCGATTATAGCACGGTCATAATCAATCCTGCACTCAGCTTAACAGCAAAAAGTGGAGAACTTGTGGAGACAATGCATTTTGCGCAATCACGAACAACAGTTAAACAATCCAGTGAAATCAATCACCAAAACTGATCTAAATCATATACAAAGGCCTTGATGAGAGGTAAGATCAGTCTGTTCGTATTGGGTTTTCTCTCAGCAAAAGGAGATTTGATATGCCAGCACAAAGTAGTGCATCCCGGGCTTCACCACCAACTTCATTCATCGATGAAGTCATTGCCGCAACTCCGGGAGGCGATTCTCACCTTGAAATGTGTGTTCAATGCGGCACCTGCGGAGGGTCCTGTCCTTCTGGACCCGACATGGAACACACACCTCGCCAGCTATTCGCTATGATCGAAGCCGGAATGAAGGATGAAGTGCTTCGCAGCAACTCACCCTGGTACTGCGTCTCTTGTTATTTTTGCATGGTGCGCTGTCCGCAGGAGGTCCACATCACGGACCTCATGTACACGCTCAAACGGATGGCCATCAAAGAGGGTATGTACCAGGAATCCAGCGCCGCCGACGCTCCGGATTTCTCCGAGACCTTCATCGACTTTGTCGAGCAGTATGGCCGGAGTTTTGAACTCGGATTAGCAACGCGCTACCATCTCAGACATCACCCGATTGGCGCAGTAAAAATGGCGGGATTTGGACTGGGGATGTTACGAAGAGGGCGCATGGATTTGACACCCCACAAGATCAAAGGCATCGACCAACTCAAAACGATCCTGGCCGAAGCCAAAGCGCTGGGCGATGATGGGGCAAAGAATGGAGGCGGTCGCCACAATGGAGGCGGTCGCTCCACAGGAGGCGGGTCATGAAATACGGATATTATCCCGGCTGTTCGCTCGAACGCAACGCCAGCGCCTATAACCAATCTGCGATGGCTGTCGCGAAAGAACTCGACGTCGAATTCGTAGAAGTCGAGGATTGGAATTGCTGCGGCGCCACAGAATATATCGCCATCGACCTCATCCCTGCTTATGCGCTGATCACTCGCAACCTGGCGCTGGCCCAGCAACAAAAACTGAACGGAAACGGCGCATCTGGCCCCAACCAGCTCATTGCCCCGTGCAGCGCTTGCTTCCTCAATCTCAGCAAGGCAGACAAGTATCTAACGAATGATCCGCCTTTGGCGGAAAAAACCAACAAGGCCCTGGCCGCAGGTGGCCTCACCTACGATCCAGGTTCCGTCAAAGTCCGGCATTTGCTGGATATTTTCGTCAACGATGTGGGCTATGAAGCCGTCGCCGAAAAGGTGACAAAGCCGCTGTACAACCTGCGCATTGCTCCCTATTACGGCTGCTTGATCGTGCGCCCGGCCTTCGATGGCGCTTACGATGACCCAGAATACCCCACCAGTCTTGATGATCTGATGCGGAGTTTGGGCGCGACCGTGGTGGATTATCCGGTGAAGGCGCATTGCTGTGGCGGGCATATGACCCAGATCAGCGAGCCTGTGGCGTTGGACCTCATCCATCGCCTGTTGAAAAACGCAGCTGATTACAAAGCCGATATGATCGTCACGCTCTGCCCGATGTGCCAACTCAACCTGGATGGCTATCAGGATGCCGTGAACAAACATTTCGGCACGAATTACCAGATTCCCATCCTATACTTCACCCAGCTGATGGGTTTGGCGATGGGGATGGCCCCAGTGGACCTCGGATTCGGAAAAGAATTCGTGAGCGCCAATCCGGCGCTTGAAAAGATCGGCGTGGAGCCACCACCCAAACCGAAGAAGGAAAAACGCGGCAAAGAAGCGCTGCCCATGCCCGGCCTGGGAGAGGAGATGTAAGCCATGAACGATAAAAAAGAGAGAATTGGCGTTTACATCTGTCATTGCGGCTCGAACATCGCCGGTACAGTCGATGTCGAGGAAGTGTCCCGCTGGGCCGGTGACGAACTGGCAGATGAAGGCGTGGTCGTTTCCCGCGACTACCAATTCATGTGCTCAAGTCTCGGTCAGGAGTTAATCCAGTCCGACATCAAGGAACAGGGATTGACTCGCGTGGTTGTGGGCGCATGTTCACCTCATCTGCACGAAGCCACATTCCGCACCGCCTGCTCACGAGCCGGCCTCAACCCATTCCTTTGTGAAATGGTGTCACTGCGAGAGCAGGTCGCGTGGGTGCATACCGATAAACAAATCGCAACCAATAAATCAAAAGCGTTGGTGACGGGTGGCGTCGAACGGGTGGCGCTGCACGAACCCCTGGAACCGCTGACAGTCCCCATCCATCCCGCAACATTGGTGGTGGGCGGTGGCATCGCCGGCATCCAGGCTGCGTTAGAGATTGCAGATAGCGGGTTCCCGGTCTATCTGGTGGAGCGGGAGTCTTCCATCGGCGGGCACATGGCCCAGTTCGATAAGACTTTCCCCACCCTGGACTGCTCCGCCTGCATCCTCACGCCCAAAATGGTCTCCGCCGGCACGCATCCCAACATCACCCTGCTTGCCTACAGTGAAGTGGAACAGGTCGACGGCTACGTCGGCAACTTCACGGTGACAATCCGCAAGAAAGCCCGCTACGTCAACGAAGATGTATGCACGGGCTGTGGCATCTGCATCGAAAAATGCCCCAAGAAGATCGTGGACAACGTGTTCGAGGCCGGTCTGGGCTGGCGCAAAGCCATCGACAGAGATTTCCCGCAGGCTGTGCCCAAATACCCGGCCATCGATGTCGACAACTGCATCTACTTCGAGCGCGGGAAGTGCAAAGCCTGCCAGATTTTCTGCCCAACCCAGCCCAATTCCATCGATTTCGAGCAAAAGGATGAGATCATTCAGGTCGATGTGGGCAACATCATCCTGGCCACCGGCTACGATCTGTTCGATAGCAAACGCATTCCGCAATACGGTTACGGACGATTGGCCAATGTTTTCACCAGCATGGAATTCGAGCGCATGTGCAATGCCGCAGGGCCGACAAACGGCGATGTTGTCTTGCGCGATGGCGTATCCGTCCCCGAATCGGTGGCCATCATCCACTGCGTGGGCAGCCGCGACAAGAACTACAACACCTACTGCTCGAATATCTGCTGCATGCAGAGCCTGAAATTCGCCCATCTGGTCAAAGAACGTTCGGGCGCTGAGGTGTATAATTTCTACATCGACATGCGCACAGCCTTCAAGGATTACGAAGAATTTTACCAAAAAGTGTTGAGCGAGGGCGTGCACTTTATCAGAGGTCGGGTGGCCGAGGTCACCGACGCAGCCCGCGGGCCAGGTGAAGAGGGCAAGATCATCGTGCAGGCTGAGGATACCTTCATCGGCAAGCAGCGCCGCATCCCGGTGGACATGGTCATCCTATCGGCAGGACTGGAACCACGCTCGGATGCAAAAGAGGTCGGGCACAAGTTCGGCATTTCCTGCAGCATGAACGGCTGGTTCACCGAGAAGCATCCCAAGCTGGACCCGGTGGCTACCATGACCGAGGGCATCTTCATCGCTGGCGTTTGCCAGGGACCGAAAGACATCCCGGCCAGTGTGGCCCAGGGCGCAGCCGCTGCCGCACGCGTGTTAGGCCGCATCCAGCAAAAGGAATTGCCGCTGGAGCCGATCCGAGCCAGTGTCATCGCCGAGCTGTGCTCAGGCTGTCGCATCTGCAACACCATGTGTCCGTTCAACGCCATCTCGTTTGACACAGTGAACAAGGTGACGGAGATCAATCCGGCGTTGTGCCAGGGTTGCGGCACCTGCGTGGCGGCCTGCCCGGCAGGCGCTATCACCGGCACCCAGTTTAGCAATGCCCAGGTTCTGGCGCAGCTCAATGGCCTGTTGATGCTCGACCTTTCGGGCAAAACGATACCATTCCTCGCCCCAGAGCCGGTCCCCGCCTGATAGGAGATAACCATGAGTGAGAAAAATGGCTTTGAGCCACTGATCATAGGATTTACTTGCAACTGGTGCAGCTATCGGGCCGCTGATCTGGCAGGCATGTCTCGCGTGAAATACGCACCCAATGTGCGACTCATGCGGTTGATGTGCTCAGGACGAATGGACCCGACCTTTGTGCTGAAGGCCTTCGCCGGCGGCGCAGATGGCGTGATGATTACCGGTTGCCATCCGGGTGAGTGTCATTACCTGGAACAAAATTACAAGGCGCTGCGCCGGGTGGCGCTGACCAAACAGATGCTCAAACAATTCGGCATTGAGCCGGAGCGAGTGAAATTGGTCTGGGCCAGCGCGGCGGAAGGGGTCCGCTTCGCGGACGAGGTCAGCAAATTGGTCGAGCAAGTGCGAGCGCTGGGACCATTGAACTGGTCACAAGTCCCGCTTGAAGTGGGATACATCCCCGACGAAGTTGCAGAACCCATGTTGGAGGTGGCGATATGAGCGACAAACCAAAACTGGCGATGTACTGGGCCTCCGCTTGCGGGGGCTGCGAGATATCGACCCTGAACATCGGGGAGCACATCCTCACCGTCGATGAGATTTTCGACCTCGCCTTCTTCCCCTGCATCGCCGACTTCAAAGTCGAGGATGTGAAGGGCTATGAGGATGGCTACATCGACCTCTGCCTCTTCAACGGCGCTATCCGCAACTCCGAAAACGAGGAGATGGCCAAACTGCTGCGCAAAAAGAGCAAGGTGCTGGTCGCCTTCGGCTCCTGCGCCTATGAAGGCTGCATCCCCGCCCTCTCCAATTTCACCTCGAAAACGGCGACACTGGACGCCGTCTACCTGCACAACCCCTCCATCGACAACCCCGACGGCATCCTGCCCCAGACCAGCTTCATGGTCCCGGAAGGGGAGCTGGACCTGCCCTTCTTCTACAATACGGTCAAATCCCTGGACCAGGTGGTGGATGTGGACTACTACATCCCCGGCTGCCCGCCGGAACCGCACCAGATCTGGGCGGTGCTGCAAGTGGTGGTCGGCGGCCTGCTGGAAGGCGCGCCCCTGCCGCCCGCCGGCAGTATCGTCGGGGCGGGCAATGTGGCCGTGTGCGAAGAATGCCATATGGAAAAACACGAAAAGACCATCACCCGCTTCTACCGGCCCTACGAAATCAACCCTGATCTCAATCTCTGTTTATTGGAACAGGGCATCATCTGCATGGGTCCCGCCACCCGCAGTGGCTGCGGGGCGCTGTGCCCGCAGGTGGGCATGGGCTGCCGGGGTTGTTACGGTCCCATGCCGGGCGTCGAAGACCAGGGCGCCAAGATGCTGACGGCGCTGGCCTCGGTGATGGCTGTGGGCGGTCCCGGCGATGATGAACATGCCCTGGACAAGATGGTGCAGGCAGCGGTGGACACCATCGCCGACCCCGCCGGCACCTTCTACCGCTTCAGCATGGCGCATTCGATACTGCGGCGCACCAAGACCAATGGCAAGGAGGCAGTGCAATGAAACGCATCACCATTGACCCCATCACCCGCCTGGAAGGACACGGCAAGATCGAGATCTTCCTGAACGATGATGGCGATGTCGCCAACGCCTACTTCCAGATCCCCGAACTGCGCGGATTCGAGCAGTTCTGCGTGGACCGGCCCGCCGAGGAGATGCCCCGCATCACCAACCGCATCTGCGGCGTCTGCCCGGAAGCGCATCACATGGCCGCCACCAAAGCGCTGGACATGCTCTACCACGTGGAACCCTCCTCGGCGGTGAAGAAACTGCGCGAGATGTTCTACATGGCCTTCTACGTCACCGACCACACCACGCACTTCTACGCCCTGGGCGGGCCAGACTTCGTGGTCGGGCCCGACGCCCCCAAGGCGGAGCGCAACATCCTGGGCGTGATCCACAAGGTCGGCCTCGACATCGGCAGGCAGGTGATCGACTGCCGCATGCGCAACCACCACGTGATCAAGATGCTGGGCGGGCGCGGCGTGCACCCGGTGGCGGGCATGCCGGGCGGCTGGAGCCGCTCGATCAGCGAGGAGGAACGGCAGGAGATCGAGGGGATTGCGAAGCAAAACATCGACTTCGCCCTGTTCTCGTTGCAGGTCTTCGACGACATCGTCCTGGCCAATCAGGACTACGTGGACCTGGTCGTATCCGACGCCTTCAGCCACAGCACCTACTACATGGGCACGGTCGACGAGAACAACTTCGTCAACTTCTACGACGGCAAGATCCGGGTGGTGGACCCCAACGGCAAGGAGTTCGTCAAGTACGATTCCGCCGACTACGCCCAGCACATCGCCGAGCGGGTGGAGCCGTGGACCTATCTCAAGTTCCCCTATCTCAAGGGCGTGGGCTGGAAGGGCTTTGAGGATGGCGTGGACAGTGGCGTGTATTGCGCCACGCCCCTTTCCCGGCTGAACGCCGCCGATGGCATGGCCACGCCGAAAGCGCAGGAGGCTTTCGAGCGCTACTTCGAGACATTGGGCAGCACGAAGAATGGTCGATACAAGCCGGTGCATTTCCGATTGGCCACGCACTGGGCCCGGCTGGTGGAGCTGCTCTACGCCGCCGAGCGTATGCTGGAGTTGAGCCAGGACCCGGAGATCACCGACCCCAACATGCGGGTGGTGGTCAACAACACGCCGGATGAGGGCATCGGCTCGGTTGAGGCCCCGCGCGGCACGCTGACCCATCACTACAAGACCGACGAGAATGGCATCCTCACGGCTGTCAACCTGATCGTGGGCACGACCAACAACTATGCGCCGATCGCCATGTCCGTGAAGAAGGCGGCGCAGGCGTTGATCAGCAACGGAACCATCGTCACCGACGGCCTGTTGAACCGCATCGAGATGGCCTTCCGCAACTACGACCCCTGCATGTCCTGCGCCACGCATTCGCTTCCGGGGCAGATGCCGCTGGAGGTGACGATTCGTGGCAGTGATGGCGAGATCATCGAGAACTTGAGTCAGTATACGTAAAACGTGAAGACGTGAAACGTGAGGGCTGGCAACTTCTCTCACGTTTCACGCATCACGTTTCAATTTCTTATGAAAACCCTCGTCATTGGCCTTGGCAATCCTATCCTCACGGATGACGGTGTCGGCGTGAAGGTGGCTTATGCCGTCGAAAAAGCGCTGGAGATGAATGGCGCGTCAAATGGCGGCGCGAAAATAGACTATCATTCATCCATCGATGTCACCGAAGCAAGCGTAGGTGGTTTACGGCTGATGGAAATGATGATAGGCTATGATCGGGTCATCATCATCGACGCGCTGACCACCATCGACGCCCCACCTGGCACAGTCCACTATCTGGCTCTGTCCGACCTGGAGGCAATTAGCCCGACCCAGCATTCTGCTTCCGCCCACGACGCCAGCCTCGTCACGGCCTTGAATTCCGGACGGCGCATGGGCCTGCCACTGCCCGATGATATCAGCATTTACGCCGTCTCGGTCGAGAATATCATCGACTTCAGCGACACCCCCACACCGGCGGTCGAGCGGGCGATTCCCCAAGTTACGGCAGCTGTTTTAGAAGAGCTAAGACAGATGTCATAAGTCAGAATCTCTGGCGCATCTCAAGAAAAAACCTGACCTTGTTGCGTGACTCCAATCTCATCTTTAGACGATGTGGAGTCCGCAGCGCGCATTCAAAGGAGGCTGATTATGATTTCACCTGAATTGCTTCGACGCTACCCTGTTTTCGCCGGATTGACTCACGAAAATATCGTCACACTCGCCAACGCCGCTGAAGAGTTGACCGCTGGCAAGGAACACCAATTCTTCCGCGAAGGCGACCAACTCCACGAAATGTACCTCGTGGTGGAAGGAATTGTAGGCATCGTCATGGAATTGCCTGCAAAAAACGTTACGCACTCTGTTGCAAACCAACTCACGAATGAGTTCAAAACAGAAGATGCAGTGCTCAGTGCGGTTGGACCAGGCGAAATCTTCGGTTGGTCTGGCCTGGTAGCTCCCCATGAAACGATGGCTGGCGCCAAAGCGCTTACTCCGTGTCGGGTAGTTGCATTTGATTGCACCGTACTCACGGAAGCCTTCAAATCAGATTGTGAGTTTGGTATGATCATGATGCAGAAGACCGCACAGGTCATTCGCGGGCGGTTGCGCGACCTCCGCATGGAGTCATTGGCGCAAGTGCTTGCCGCCTGATGTAAATCTGTGGTCCTGCAACTGACGATTGGCAAAAAAAGATGCGTCTTCTCCTTTCGGAATGACGCATCTTGTTACTGATACCGTACCGTAGCTGTTTTCAACCAGCTTCCTGGTAGGGTATAGTTAATAATCAGTTATTTTAATTAATCGTCATCGTCATCGTCATAATCATAGTCATCCAAATCATCTTCATCATCCCAGTCATCATCTTCTTCATCTGGCCAGAAATCAAAAGTGTCGGACGGTGCGCCACACTCGGGACAACGGTGCGGGGCTTTCTTTGAAGTGCCGCGGACATAAAAACCACAGTCGCTACACTCCCATTCACCTTGAATGAGAGTTGGCTTAATGCTGACGGTCATCCTAAAAATTCTCCTCAAGAGGTAAAGATGGGGTTTACTTGAAGTAAGACTTCGCTTGTATACTAGCAAGTCTTGATGCAAATAAGGTGGAAAAGCTGTATAAAAGGAGTTGCAAACTTGGTGAAAACGGATGTTTTGCGTATAATAAATGAGACTATGCATGAATATCGCCATACTTTCCGATATTGATGCATGATATTGAAAACGTCACCGATAAAAGTGCATTATGTACGCGATTCTGATTGTGCAAGACGATGACGATGATCTGGCGATTTTATCGTTGGTGTTAAAGAGAGCGGGCATGGCTGTGACCACCGGGCGTGACATTGATTCGGTTTTGCTGTCCTGGGAAGAACGGAGTGCCGACATTCTAGTGGTATCGGCTCCTCACTTTCGGGTTGAGCAAGTTGGACTTATCAGGCGCGTCACTTTGGCGCCCCTGATTGCTTTGGTTGGCAGATTGACGGAACAAGAACACATCAAACTCTTGGGGGCAGGGGCTGATATTGTTGTCAAGCGACCGTACAGCGCTCACCTACTTATCGCCCAGATTCAGGCATTCACACGACGTGCAGGCTCCACGCCTCTGGGAAGCCTACCTTCATTAAGTATGCCGGGATTAAAGCTCGATCCTGCATCCCGCATCGTCAGGGTGGAGGGTCAACCAGAACGGCGGCTTACCCATCTGGAATTTCGTTTGCTCTATACACTGATGATCAACCGCGATCAAGTGTTGCCAACGGACACAATTGTCGACAAGGTGTGGGGATATGCCTCTGGCGACCGGGACTTGGTGAGAGGCTTAATTAGTCGTTTGCGCCACAAAGTCGAACCGAATCCCCGTGACCCCCGCTTTATCATCACCGAACCTGGTATTGGTTACTCCCTACGTTCCCTGGTGGAGTAGGTTGACAATTTCGGATTAAGAAAGGATGGGGCATCGAGAGGTAGGCGTGTCCTAGCCTGCTCCAATTTGGTCTATCACAGCACTTTTGAGACAATAGGGTACCGCCACATCACGCCTTCATTCTGCCGGGAGACCTATTGATTACCATCATCGTCAGCCTTTCCGTTATCGCCTTTTCGGTTTATTTGTTGTCCATCATCACCGATGAGTTTTTCATCGTCAGCCTGGATCAGATTGCGATTCGGCTGAAATTGCCGCACAACGTAGCCGGAGCTTCGCTCATGGCGATGGGCTCATCCGCCCCTGAACTCGCCATCGCTCTGTTGGCGCTCTTCACCGCCGGTGGGGCGCACAGCGATATGGGTATCGCCACCATCGTCGGGTCTGCTGTCTTCAACATCCTGATTATTACCGGCATTTCAGCCATTGCCCGACCAGCCAACGTCTCGTGGCGCGTGATTGTACGCGATATCGTCATGTACGTCATCGCCGTGGCGTTGCTGTTAGTAACGATTTCCGATGGCACAGTGACAATCCCGGAAACCATACTTTATCTGGCAACGTATGTCGTCTACCTCTTTATCCTTTTCCGGTGGGAAAGCTTTGTCCCCGGCGAAGAGGAGGATGTGGTCGATTTCGTTGAAAAGGAACTGGCGGATGAGCACACCCGCACCGGCATTTACTACCGCATTACAGATGCCATCAGTCGCGTCATTGGTTTCGCCATGGGGAATGCCAAGCGCAATTATGTGCGTGCGTTTTTCGTTTCGATAGCGCTGATCTCAGTGCTGAGTTACTTTCTTGTTGAAAATGCCGTGAATTTTGCCGAGGCTATCAACATTTCCCCCGTCATTGTCGCATTGACGATTCTGGCAGCAGGAACCTCCGTGCCGGATGCATTTGCCTCCCTCGTTGTTGCGCGGCAGGGGCGTGGAGAGATGGCGGTCGCCAACGCAGTCGGATCCAATATTTTCGACATCCTGGTGGGCCTGGGACTGCCCTGGCTGCTGGCGCTGGTGTTTTTGGGCGATACCATCAGCATCGGCACCGAAGGGTTGTGGACCTCCGGCCTGGTGTTGCTGGGCACGGTTGTCCTGCTATTCGTTTTTCTCACCACCAACCGCAAACTATCCCGTTGGGAAGGCTGGATACTCGTTGGAACCTATGCCGTGTACGTTATCTGGGTGTGGATGCAAGGCTGATTGAATTCATAGGTGCGAGGCACTTGCGAAGTGCCTGTGCACCTGATTTTTGCTAAACGTGCGGTAACACGTCGCTAGCCAGTAATTCCAGCGAATCCGATGTCGTCCAGATCGTTGTGCTGGAGCAACATGCGGGAAGCGCCGGCATCGGCAAATGCCTGAATTTGCTCGATGACCTGGTCGGGCGTGCCGCCGATAAAGCCGGCAGCGCGCCAGTCGGCGTAGGTGTCAGGCAGTTGGTTGAACAAGCGGCAGTGCGCGGCAATGCGCTCCTGCACGGCCTGCTCGTCCCGCCCGATGGCGCAGGGGATCATGACCGAACGGCGCAAGCTGGCCGGGTCACGACCGATGGCCTCGCAGGCGGCATCCAGTTGCCGGGACTTCGCCAGGAAATTGGCGGGGCTTTCATACGTGAAATTCCACTCGTCCGCATGTTTCGCCACGATTTGCAGCGTCTTCTCGCCTTTGCCGCCCATGATGATCGGCGGGGGCGGATCAGAGGGCAGGGGATAGGACACAGCCTCATCCAAGCGGTAGTGCTTACCAGCGAAGCTGGTTGCTTCACCCGACCACAGCGCCTTGATCACGGTAGCGCCTTCATCCAGCATCTGCAGGCGGATACCGTAGCGGGGATACTCCAGCCCGTACATCTGGTGCTCGAAGTCATTCCAGCCCGCGCCCAGACCCAGGTCCAGGCGTCCCTCCGCCAGCAGGCTCACCGCCGCGGCGGATTTAGCGACAATGGCCGGGTGCCGGAAGGTCATCGGGGAGACCATCGGCCCGAAGCGGATGCGGCTTGTGCGCAGCGCCAACGCCGTCAGCGAAGGCCACAGCGCCAGCGTGTCCCGAGTCGTGTGCCCCTGCAACGCCACCAGGTGGTCCGAACGAAACAGCGATTCAAAACCCAGCGCCTCGACCGCTTCCCCCAGCCGGAACCACCGTTCCCAGTTCAGGTCTTCCTGTCCTTCGATCATAATGCCGATTTTTGTCATTGTTTACTCTCTCACTTGTCAGAGTGTTGGTTTATTGGACTTCAGACTTCTCGTCGTGAAATCGTGAAGACGTCTTGAAGAACCAAACTCACGTTTTACGTTTCACGTTTCCAATCGAATGAGCGATCTGCCGCACGAAATCCACTTGAGCCGGAGCATTTCAGTTGCGGGCATCAATCAAACGTCCCATCCACATTCTGGTCAAAATCGATGATTGAGCCGGTCATCATTTCCGATTCGTCGCTCAGCAGATAACAGCAGATGCCTGCCACGTCGCGGGGGCGCAGAATCCGCCCGAAATTGGCAGTGGCGTCAGCGGCTTCAACCCAGTTTTCAGGTTGGCCGGCAGCCAGTTGGATTTTGTGTTCGTTCGGCGTCACCGTCCAACCCAGGATGATGGCATTGACCCGGATGCGGTGGCTGCGTTGCGAATGCGCCACATTTTTCGTCAACGTGTTGAGCGCGCCCTTCGAGGCGCTGTAGGCGGCAAGGGATGGCTGACCGCCGCGAGAGGAGATGCTGGAAATGTTGATGATGCTGCCGCCACTTCCCGTCGCCTGCATCACCTTGACCGCTTCCTGGATCATGAAGAAGGGCGCTCGCACATTGACGTCGAACATGAAGTCGAACAACGCTTGTGACGTGCCCTCGATCGTGCCGCGGGCGGATGTCGCTGCGGCATTGACCAGTCCATCAATCCGGCCAAAACGCTCGACTGCAGCGGCGATCACCGCGCGGGATTGGGCTACGTCCGCCAGATCCGCCTGCACAAACAGGGCCTCGCTGCCGATTTCCTGCAATTTGGCGGCAACGCGCTCGCCGTTTTCGGCTCCGCGACCACAGATCACGATTCCCGCCGCCCCGCGTTCTGCGACCAGGGTGGCGATGCCCTCGCCAACGCCCTGCGTCCCGCCCGTCACCACGATTACTTTGCCATTGAGTGCTGTTGGCTCGCTCATTTTTGCTCCTTTCATCAAGCGATGATTTCGTTTAGTCCTTCGATCAGTTGATCCAGTTCCTCTGCTGATACCCGCCCGATTCTGTCGCCCAATCTCTTGACGGACAGCGTGCGAATCTGGCTTATTTTCACCCAAGAGCTTTTCGGAAGTTCCACGCTCTGAAGCTCTTGCGTTAGTGGGAATCCAGCGCGCTGAGGCTGGCTGGTGATTGCAAGGGCAATGACAGTGCCGGAACGCTCATTGAAGACATCGTGGCTGAGGATGACAACCGGGCGATGGCCGCGTTGCTCATTTCCGATGGTTGGGTCCAGTTGCGCCCAGACAACATCGCCCCTCAGTATTCGGGCCATTCTGCTGCGTCTCCTGCCAGCCCTTCATCGGCCAGCGCCATTTCAAAGGCTGGATCAAGCTTGGCGCATTCACGCGCCAGGCGGCTTTGTTCCATGCGTGCTAATTTTTCGCTGACAGCGTCCTGGATGGCCCGGCTACGACTTGGGAAGACCTGCTCGGCAACCAAGTTGTCCAGCCGACGCAGGATTTCTTTATCAATTGTAAATGCGATTTTGGCGGTACTCATAAACCCTCCACGAGGCAGTATGATGATTTATCATACCACGACGTCGTATTCAGAGCAAACGTTCCTGTTGCGCCAGTAGCAGTTCCAAATATGGCTACAGAGCAATGGTTTGTCGTAGGCAGGGCGAGCAATTCCCTGAACATTGGTCTCTTGCGGTGCGATATCCTGCGATGAAACAGTCGACATGGCCAATTTGTGTGTGCGGAATTACTCTCCCCTACATGTGTTGATGCCGATTTTTGGGTAGGGGCGAGTAATTTCCACTCAGATGCACCTCATGCGGACGTGTCACTTCAACGATGCGCCGTGGTGATGTGACCAAGCTTGCCGAAATTGCTCGCCCGTTTGCAGCGATAATTTCATATTTGGAACTGCTGATTGCGCCAGATAACCAATTCGCTTCAACCACTCAGGATGCTGGACCTGTATAGTCATCCCCAACCTACTGATAGTCCGGCAACCAATCTCCATGCGCCTCGATCAGATCATCCACGAGGTTCCAGATCTGGTCAAGGTCCAGTTCGGCGGCGGTGTGCGGGTCGAGCATGGCGGCGTGGTAGATGTGCTCACGCTTGCCGGTGAGCGCTGCTTCCACCGTCAGTTCCTGCACGCCGATGTTGGTGCGCATCAGGGCGGCGAGCTGCGGCGGCAGTGCCCCGATTTTGGTCGGTTGCAGACCATTCTTATCCACCAGGATCGGCACTTCCACGCAACAGCCTTGCGGCAGATTGTCGATCAGGCCGTCGTTGGCGACGTTGCCGTAGATCACGCGTGGCTGGCCGGTTTCACAACTGTGGATGATCAGGGAGCCGTATTCGTGGCTGCGCTCGACCGGGATATCCCCATCCTCTTGCTCAAACGATTCCTTCTGGTACTGCCAGTAGGCGTTCTGCAACTGGCAGCGCAGGATGTACTCGTCGAGCGGGATTTCGTATCGTTCGATCAGGTCGGGGCGGTCGCGCTTGATGAACCAGGGCACGTACTCGCTGAAATGCTCGCTGGATTCGGTGACAAAGTAGCCGGTGCGGCGCAGGATGTCGTAACGGACATGGTCGGCCAAGCCCCGGAAACGAGTGCCGTACGCTCCGCGCCTGCATCACTTCCCGGATGCGGGGATAGAGGTCTTCGCCATCGCGCTCGAAACGCAGGTAAAACGCCATGTGATTGATGCCCGCGCAGAGATAATTGATCTCCTCAATCGGCACGCCGATGTCGGTGGCCAGATGTTCTGCTGTGCCCTGCACGCTGTGGCACAGCCCCACCGTCTGGATTGCACTCGCCCGGTTCAGCGCCCAACAGTTCATCGCCATGGGATTGACGTAGTTGAGGTGCAGGACGTCGGGGCAGAGTTCCTCCATGTCGCGGGCCATGTCCAGCAGCACGGGGATGGTGCGCAGCCCGCGCATGATGCCGCCAATGCCCAGCGTGTCGGCGATGGTCTGGCGCAGACCGTAGCGTTTGGGGATCTCGAAATCGGTGACCGTGGCGGGCTCGTAACCGCCGACCTGGATCATGTTGATGGCGTAATCAGCGCCGTCGAGGGCGGCGCGGCGGTCGGTTGTCGCTTCGATGGTCGGGTTCACGCCCAACGCCCGAGCGATTTTGCGGGCGACGATTTCGATGGTGTGCAGCCGGTCGGGATCGATATCGTGCAAAGTGATGGTCGAATCGCCCAACTCAGCGAAGCTGAGGATGTCAACCAGCAGGTTTTTGGCGAAGATAACGCTACCTGCGCCGATGAAGGTGATTTTTGGCATGAGATCAGAGGAGAGCCGGGGGCTGAGAACGGAGGTTACGAGTCCAGGGGGCCACCCTTCCTATTGCAATAAATGTAGCGCTTGATCCAGTGGAGGTAAGTTTTTTCGGTGCGGCGGGCGTAATGTTGGCGGCGCAGGACGTTGCTAACCTGTTCCAGGAGTTTTGGGGGTTGCTGATTCATGGTCAATTGACAATTAAATGATGGAGTCATAGAATGTGGCAAGCATTACAACACATGTGCATTATACCGCCTGGCGGCGGTATAATGCCAGATATTTGGATGTTATGCTGCCAACCGGCGACCACTGACCCCGATTTTGAAGTTTTATGCCGCCTGCAGGTGGCGCGAACTAGCAAAACCCCGGAAAAACCCCGCCGGGCGGCGGCCCAATTCAAAGTTAGGCGGCAGTAGTCAGTCATAATGGAGATACATTCTTTAATGGTTTTCAATGAATGATACAGGTTGAGTCTGCGAATTTCCAGTGCATCTCAGGACCGCGGAGGCTACAAGTTTTTGAAGGCACGCCCAAATTGTCGGATGGCAGACGGGATGTTATTGTTATCTCCAGTGACCCGATAGTTCAATATGTTTTGATACAATGACCAGTCGAAACAAGCTATTCGTGAGTCATAGCTGAAACTGTTATGGCATGGCGGTAGATCAGGATACCTGACAGCTATGCTGAGTATGAAGAGAACGTGGTGGTGTATCATTTGAGGTATTACACTCACTAGGAAGTTGACAGTGATCATCGGTATGATTGGATTTCACCAAAGTTGAGAGTATTCATGGCGGATCGGGCTATACTTGGTTACCGACGTGGCTTCTTGAACCTCATTACTCGGGCAAGGAATAGGTGAAGTGAATCCGCTACGAAGAGTGATCTCGCTTCGGTTTTGAGCAGATTGGATCTGTCCAGTCGCAGTAGAACGTCTTCAACCATAGAAGATAATCTACTTTCGCTAATCCGGTGCTTATTGCAATGTTGGCAGATTAATTGTACCGGATATCACATGTGAAGGATTCTATCCACCGAGAGTACATCTTTACGAAAATGACGAAAGTATCACGGATCAGTGCAATGTACGGATTGCTTCGGAGTGAATATTCCACTGAATGAGTAGGCATTGACTCTCGGAGTTGATTCACTGCCCTAACAACGCGTGCACTGACCGGCGGGATTCTGCGGCATTTCCAGCCTGCATCTATACCCGAACAGAATCCTTGCTCTCGAAGTTCTGTCAATCGCCCGCCCACCGGCAAGTAACGCAAACCGTTAGGCTAGATGCCCGGTCCTGTAAGTCAGAGTTACACCAGGTGGCTCGGTCAAGGCAGTTTCTATTGCAGGGTTGAGTTTGCTGTTCGTTTCAGAGATCATCCGCATAGTCGCTGATATCGAAGGCGCTTACAATAGCTCCATCTTATCGAGTTCGTCCGGGTCAAGGATATCCTGCCAGAAGATGGCCATCCCGGCAGAGGAATAGTCCGATTCGGAGGAAGTGAGGCCGTGCACCGTGCGGATGGTGGTCATCGAGGGCACAAAGATGTGGGCGGGGTATAGTTTTGTGATTTGGGGGTGATTAGCTATGCTTTGGCTATTATTTTTTTCAAACTTATGAAAGATTATAATAAGGATGTTAGGCGGCGCATAAGGCCCAAACTTGTCAGAGGAGTTATTGTCAGAAATGAACAACTCAAGCGCATCACCAAGTACTGGTTTGCATCAAACGCTGGCCCACAATTCCTTCATTGGCAGGGAAAAAGAATTTAACGATCTCCGACAACTTTTAGCACAACCGGAATGTCGTTTACTGACCCTGGTTGGTCCTGGCGGAATTGGTAAAACACGATTGGCTTTGCAGTTAGAGACCCTATTAAGCAAAGACTTTGTTCGTGGCTCTATTGTTGTATATTTGCAGCCATTGCGCTCGGTTGAGTTTTTTGTGACCGCAATTGCCGCTGCTCTAGGTGTTTCCCTCACGGGTCAAGAGCCGCCTCTTGTGCAACTCGGCCATTATTTGAGTGATAAAGAAGCGCTCGTTGTTATGGATAACTTTGAGCACCTTTTGGACGCAGCCGACCAATTGGCGATCTTGTTATCATACACGCCACACGTCAAATATCTGATAACTTCACGAGAAGCATTAAATCTCCAAGAAGAGTGGCTGTATCGGGTCTCTGGGTTGACCTACCCTATCGATTTAGACAATGGTTTTGCTGATCAAGACGACGATGCTGTGCAATTATTCAATGAACGAGCACAACGGGTTTACGCTGATTTTACGCCGGATAAGGAAATTGAAGCTGTTATTCAAATTTGCCAATTGGTGGAGGGTATGCCATTGGCTTTAGAACTGGCGGCAGCGTGGCGCAAGACTTTGAATTGCCAGGAAATTGCGGATGAGATTCAAGGTGGCCTGGAATTCCTGACGACGCGGCACCGGAATGTGTTGGAGCGTCATCACAGCATACAAACAGTCTTTGACCAGACGTGGCAGCGGTTGAACGAAAGAGAACAAGATATTTTTAAGCGACTATCTGTTTTCAGAGGCGGGTTTCAACGCGATGCGGTTGTCGAGGTAACAGGCGCGTCCTTGCCAATATTGTCTACTTTGGTTGATAAATCTTTATTGCGTTTGGATGGCAATGGCCGTTACCAAATCCATGAACTCCTGCGCCAATATGCCGCTGAACAGCTCGAAAAAAGCGCGGAGGACGTGCAACAAACGCAAACAGATCACGCCAACTTCTACATCCAGTTCATCCACCAGCGTAGTGGCGATATTTGTGGTGGTCGACAGCGGAAAGCGTTGCTTGAAATCAGAGCAGAATTAGACAATATTCGGGTTGCCTGGTTGTGGGCTGTGGCTCAGGGTGACGCCGATGCTTTGAAAAAAGGGAGTGAATCCCTAGGGCTTTATTATCAGTTTCAGGGCGGTTACCTGGAAGGCATGACGCTATTTTCTCAGGCAACTGAAGTTTTACACACACAGCCCGAAAGTGATGCCACAGATCTTGCCTTACTCGGCACTCTGATGTACCAGGCCTGGTACCACCTGCGCTTTGGTCACCAGGAAGGCACAGAAGCGTGTATGGCGCAGAGTCAGGCCATCTATCGCCGCCTGAACATCCCTCCACTGCCCGGCTATCTGACAGACCCGAACGCTCCGGTCAGTTTTGTCGCATTGACCAGAGGCGATTATGCAATGGCCGCTCAATATGCCGAACTGGTTCGCCAGGTTGCCGAAGAGCAACAACATCCCATCAACCGTCAGTTTTCTTATCACCTGCTGTCCGAGGCGCAGCTTGGCTTAGGAAAATATGAAACGGCCCAAAAGTTCGCCCAGCAAGCATACGCCCAATCGTTAATAACTGGTGACCGTTGGTTTAGGGCCTATATTTTGAATAATATGGGCCAAATTGCGGTTGCGTTGGGTGACAATAGAATGGGCAAAACCCATTTCGAATCCAGCTACGAGATTCGACACGATTTTGCTGATCCGGAAGGTATGGCGCTTGCCCTTATCAATCTGGGGAACCTGGCCATCAAAGAGCGATCTTATCCAGAGGCAGAAGCGCAATTTCGTCGCAGCCGGGCAATTTTTCAGGATATTAATGACAAAGGGGGGGAAGCAGCAGCTAACTGGGGATTAGGCGTGGTCTTTTGTGAACAGGGTGATTATCCACTTACCCAAGACTATTTCCAACAAGCATTGCAGCTTGCTGTGGAGATTGATTATCGGCCTGTGTTATTCGGATTGTTGGTAGATATTGCTGAATTGTTGTGGAAGATGGAGCAGCGGGAACAGCCATTGACCATCCTTGCCTTCACTGCTCACCACCCGACCACTGACCACGAAACGCAAATCAAAGCCATAACACTTCTGACAAATGATTATCAAAAAATGGTTTCACCCGACCTGTTTGCCGCGGCCACCGCAAAAGGTGAAGCAAGCGATTTAAATCTAATTACGGCTGATTTGCTCTATCAACTCTCACTTGCCCCAACAAGGGCATCACAAGAACCAGCAACGCCTATACCAACTGAACTTGCCCAGGATCTGGTTGAGCCGTTAACCGCCCGCGAATTAGATGTACTAAAACTTCTTTGTGAAGGGCTGACGAATCAAGAAATTGCTGATGAGCTAGTTTTGGCAATCGGCACCGTAAAATATTATACCAGTCAGATTTATGGCAAGCTGAGCGTTCGCAACCGAGTAATGGCAGTGGCCCGTGCCCGCCAACTGAACCTCATCAACAACGGTTAAAAAGTATCTATCCTCTCGTCAAACCCAACCAAAGTTTGACCCCCCTTACTCTAAATCAAACCTGCAAACAAACCTTCGGCAGATGATTAAATCCTCTGCCCCATGTAGAATACTCCTATACAAACAACATTTTGTACTGGCCAATCCAACCTGGGAGCCGCTATCGACTTCAAAATAATACGGAGAAATAGAATGACTCAAGCATGGAAATTAAATGGAACGTACTTTGAAGCCTGTAACTGTGATGCAGCTTGCCCGTGTGTCTTTCTAAGCGACCCGACGGAAGATGATTGTACGGCTTCTGGTGGCCTGGCATATTGATAAGGGTAACTTTGACGACGTTCGTCTTGATGATCTGAATGTCGCGCTGGCCGTTCACAGTCCGGGCAACATGGCGGCGGTGCCGTGGCGAGCGGCTGTTTACTTTGACGACAGCGCATCTGAAAGCCAGAAAAATGCCCTGATGCAAATCTTCACGGGGCAGGCCGGCGGGCATCCCGGCCGATTGGTCTCACACGTCGGCGAGGTGTTAGGCGTTAGCAGCCTGCCATGACCTATCAGGCTGAAGGGAAACGGCGCAGCCTGAAGATTGACGGTGTGGCTGAAGCAGAAATCGAAGCATTTGCAGGCCAAGGCGGCGCAGATATTACGGTTGAAAATCATCCGCTGTGCATTGCGCCAGGATATAAGGCTGTCGTCAGCAAATCCAAGAATGTTACCTACCAGGATCACGGTCTTGACTGGGAATTTTCAGGCAAGAACGGATTTTACTCACCGTTCACTTACCAGAGCGAGTAACACCATGTCATCAGCAACCTTCACAGAAACTGTTCTGCGGCGCGACCGATCTGTTGTGTTAGTTGGCCTTGGATTAATCGTCCTCCTATCTTGGGTATATTTGGGCTATTTGGCCTGGAATATGACCCCTATGGTGGATATGGGTGCAGTCAGTATGGAAATGGGAAAGGAGATGGCAATGCCTGCCATCCAGCCCTGGGGCACAGTTGATTATGTTCTGATGTTCATCATGTGGTCAGTGATGATGTTTGCCATGATGACCCCGTCAGCCGCCCCGATGGTTCTCACCTACACCAAGATTCAACCGTCACCGTCAGGATCAATTACAGCCGGTTCCGGGAACGGCCGTTTTCTTTCTGGGCTATCTTCTGGTCTGGACAGCGTTTAGCGCGGTGGCTACCTTCGCCCAAGGCGGGCTTCGTGCAGCTACCCTGCTTTCCCCTATGATGGAAACAACCAGCCCTGTTTTGGGCGGCATCATCCTCATTGCGGCTGGCGTTTTCCAATTTACGCCGCTCAAATATGCCTGCCTGTCTCACTGTCGCACACCCCTGGGCTATTTCATGACCGAATGGCGCGAAGGCAAACTGGGGGCTTTGGTTATGGGCGTGCGTCACGGCGCCTTCTGTGTAGGTTGCTGTTGGCTGATTATGGCTTTGCTCTTTGTAGCTGGGGTCATGAACCTGGTTTGGATTGCTGTCATCGCGGTTTATGTCTTAGCAGAAAAGCTGCTGCCAGGTGGTCACAAAGTAAGCTGGGGCATTGGCGCACTAATGATCGGCTGGGGCATCTGGATGATTACAAATGCGCTCATCTAAAGGAGAGTCTGGTATGTCAAACTATAATTTTTGGGAAGTTTCCGGCAGCTATTATGAAGTTTGTAATTGCGAAGCCGTCTGCCCCTGTCGGCGGCATGGCGGGAATAGGGGCGGGCGATCCACCTACGGATTTTGCGATTTTGCCTTATCGTGGCACATCACCAAGGGGCAGGCCGACAATGTTGACCTTTCCGGTCTCTCTGCTGTATTAGCTGGCTCGTACAACGATGACGAACCACGTTCTCCCTGGCGTGTTATCATCTATGTAGACGAAAAAGGGGATGCACAGCAGCGCCAAGCTTTGGCCGACATTTTTCTAGGGCGTGCTGGTGGCGGCACACTGAAGAACTTTGCGGCCGCCATCGGCGAAGTTTATGCCGTGCGCGCCGCGAAAATTGATCTGCAACACAGTCCCAATCAAGAACGGATGGCAGTGAAAGGCTTTATTTCGGCCGCCACAGCCCAAGCGAAGTTAACTGATCAGCCGGTATCTTGCGGTATTCCAGGCCACGACAAACCCGGTCAAGAAATCATCGCCGATCATTTTCAGGTAGAAGATGAGAACCTGAAGATGGGAAGTAAACGGCCGTTGTGGGTTTGCCACCAGCTTTGCCTATCGATCCTAATCGAGGAGAGAAAAAATGGCCATTTATCCGTACAATTCCAGAAGATCAAGCGACAACCGGTGTCAAAAAGATGTATAAGGAAAATCGTGACGAATTCGGCTACCTGCCTAATTATGTTCAGGTTTTCAGTCTTCGCCCACATGTTATGGAAGCGTGGGGTCAATTTTTGGGAACCCTTAGCCGAGATATGGACGCCCGTCGTTATGAACTGGTTACCTTGGCGGCAGCGCGTGCCCTACATGGCACATACTGTATGCTGGCACATGGGGTTGTTATGCTCAAAAAATTCTGCTCCACTGAAGAGTTGACACGCATCGCCCAAGATTATCAGTTGGCCGATTTGACCCCCGCTGAAGTGGCTATGATGGCTTTTGCAGAACAGATCGTGCAGGATGCAACGGCCGTTACCCAAGCCCATATCGACACACTGCGCCAGCACGGTTTTACCGATACTGAGATATTCGACATCACCACAACGGCAGCGGCACGCTGCTTTTTCTCCAAAACCTTAGATGCATTAGGAGCAGAACCAGATAAAGCCTATCTAGCCTTGGACGAAAACTTGCGGCAGGCACTAACGGTTGGACGGGCCATAAGTTTAGATGGAGAGAATCATGTACAAAATCGTTGAGTTTGAATCGGAGAATACCACGTTAAGAGGGCGACTCTAATATTTGCCCAGATACAGCAGAGGATGGCGCGCTAAATGCAATCTTTGGCTCTGGTTGAGCAGCATTCGGAGCCAAAACGCAGGCGGCTCACGCAACCCGTTGGGCAGTTCCTTGCAAAACAATGTTGCCTTTCCTTATTCAGTTACAACAGGTGAAGTAAAACTTCAAATACTATTGCAGAAAAGGAAACTATGAACCAGTTCGAAGAACGTTTAATAGAACTTGAAATAATTCTTCCGAGTCTTCCCGCACCTATCGCAAACTACATTCCAGCCAAACGTGTGGGGAATTTAATATTCACTGCTGGTCAGGTTTCTGTAATGAATGGACATGAATATAAAGGTAAATTAGGGGATAACCTAAGTCTTGATGAAGCTCGTGCAGCAACGAAAGCCTGCACAATAAACTGTTTGGCTGCAATTAAAAGTGTGTCTGGATCATTGAATCACATCAAACAGGTTATTGCTGTACATGGCATGGTGAATAGCACCTCAGATTGCGAGGAACAAGCCAAAGCCATGAACGGGGCATCAGATTTCGTGGTTGAGGTCTTTGGAGAAGCGGGCAAACATACGCGTACAGCAGTCGGCGTAGCCAGTTTGCCTATGGGTTTTGCTGCTTCAGTGTATATGATCGTCGAAGTTGAGTAGAGTCTACCAAGTTTGGTACTGCTCAACAAAGCGTGCTCTGGACGCTGGGGATTCTGCGGCATTTTCTACGCCCGATCAGAATCCGGCTCTCAAAGTTGTATCTACGCCCGCCCACCTGCAAGTAACACAAACCGTTAGCCCGTTCCTTGCATAAATCAGGTAAACTTTAATCAAATCTTATTAGTATGGAGAAGATCATGTCAGAAAATTTAGATTCACAAATCAAGTCTGCTGAACAGGAATGGCTTGACCTTTGGAAAAGTGGACCTTCCCGTTTGCGCTGGAACAAAGTCCCTTTGCAAGTTGGCGATATCGCCCCTGATTTCGAATTACAGGATTCAACGGGAGCCTCCGTGCATTTGCGCGATTATTGGAAAGATCAACCTGCGCTACTTCTTTTCTGGAGACATTATGGATGTAGTTGCGGAATTGACCGCGCCAAACGCCTTCAAAACGAATACTCCGACTACCTTAATCTAGGCGCAAATGTGGTTGTTATTGGACAAGGTGAACCTGAACGTACGGCCGAATATATGCAAAAACATAGCCTACCTTGCCCAATGATATGCGATCCAACCTACAAAGTGTATCAAGCCTATGACTTGCTTGAAGGCAAACCATCCCAAATCGTTTTCGATGCCCCCGATGAATTCTTGCAATGCGACCTTGATGCTGGAGAAAAGTTACAGAAATCCCGACATGGTACCGACCGTGCGACTGTGGACAGCCCTTGGCAATTACCTGGAGAATTCGTAGTGGATAAAACAGGGATAATTCGCCTTGCTTATCGTTACCAATATTGCGAAGATTGGCCGAATCCATTGGTATTAGTCGGAGCCATCAAGGAAGCAATTTGGGAGAACAAATAACGGCATTTCAATTCAAAACGGGCTAACAAAGCGTGCAACTGACGCGGGGTATTCTGCGCGGTTTTGAGTATTTTCTACGCCTCGACAGAATCCTGCTCCCGAAGCGAGTCCACGCCCGCCCCCGCGCAGGTAACGCTAACCGTTAGGCGAGATGATCGGTCCGGTGAGTCAGAGTTGCACCAAGTGGCTCGGTCAAGACAGTTTCGATTGCAGGGTTGAGTTTGCTGTTCGTTTCAGAGATCATCCGCATAGTCGCTGATATCGAAGGCTCTTACAATAGCTCCGATCTTATCGAGTTCGTCCGGGTCAAGGATATCCTGCCAGAAGATGGCCATCCCGGCAGAGGAATAGTCCGATTCGGAGGAAGTGAGGCCGTGCACCGTGCGGATGGTGGTCATTGAGGGCACAAAGATGTGGGCGGGGTGCAGATCGGCCTCATGCCCCAGATAATTGAGCATGGCGCGGGTGGTCGAGAACGCATTGCGATAGAAGTCTTCGTAATAGAAAGTAGGCAGGCCATGTCGCTGTAAAATTGCGCTGGCGATCTTGTGTGAAGCTGCCCACATCACGGCTTCTCTCGCCGTCTGCGTTTGGGCGCTGTCAATAATGGAGGCGTAAGGTAGCAACAGCGCCTGGTTTCGGGGATTGAGCAGGACACGCTCCTGGAAAAATCGCCAATGTTGCTCAAATCCGAATTCGTTCCAGAAATTCGTACGGCGATGCAGCGAAGCGATGACCGCATAAGGATGGCGGACAAGATAGACGATGCGGGCGTGAAGATGTTCCAGAAGCCATTCGATCAGAAATGTCGCCCGGATATCCTTGAAGCCAAGGACGCGACATTCATTCCACACCGATTCCACGAACGCCGGGCTCACATCCTCCAAGGGGCTAAACAGGTGGTTTCGCAGCAGCCAGCGGTTGTGATCTTGCTTGTCGAGGATGTCGCTCAAAAATAAATCGAGTTGAGCGCTTTGGGCAGGCGTTGCCGCGTCGCTGTAGCAAATCTCCTCGGCAAAGGAACATGCTTCCGGGTGCAACGGCTCGAACAGGAGCAGACCGCCGAGAGATTTGGAGATGATGTCGGAGACCCAGGTGGAGCCTGAGCGACCAAAACTAAGGACAACGATGGGATCGGTGGGCATAAATCAGAGTCAAGATAGGAAGTGAATTGGATGGGAACCCGGGAGACCAGGTCACCATTAGATCGGGAGGAAGACCAGGTTCTCCGGTTTTATGGTTTACAGGTTTACAAACCCGGTGAAAATACGCGGAGGGAAACGATTACGCTTTTGCGATGGCCTGATCGAGGTCGCCGATCATGTCGTCGATGTTCTCGATCCCGACCGAAAAACGGATCAGACCCTCGGTGACGCCCACTTTCAGGCATTCCTCGCGGGGGACGCCACGGTGGGTCATGCTGGCCGGATGCTGGATCAGGGAATCGACAATGCCCAGACTGACAGCCAGCGATGCCAGTTGCACGTTGTTCATCACGGTGACGCCGGCATCATAACCGCCTTTCAGTTCAAAGGAAACCATGCCGCCGAAACCATTGCGCATCTGTTTAACGGCGATCTCATGGCCCAGGTGGTTTTCCAGGCCCGGATAATCAACTCGCCCGACCTTCGGGTTTCCTTCCAGCCAGCGGGCGACGGCCAGGCCATTTTCGGCGTGGCGCTGCATGCGCACCTCGAAAGTTTTGAGGCCGATGTTGGCCAGCCAGGCATCAAAAGGACTGACCGCCGGACCCAGCAGATAGGTCATCCTGCCGACGCCATCCTGCTTCGTCCGCATAAAATCGAGATGCGGGCTGATAATGACGCCACCGACCACCACGCCGTGTCCGGTCAGGTACTTGGTTGTCGAGTGCACCACCACATCGCAGCCCAGGCTGAGCGGGCGCTGATGGTAGGGTGTGGCAAAGGTGTTATCGACCATCGCCCAGGCACCGTAAGCATGAGCGATTTCAACCACCACGCTCAGATCGACAATAACCAGCGTGGGGTTGGCGGGCGTCTCGGCATAGGCCAGCACGGCGTCGGGGTTGGCTGCAAACACCGCTTCCCAGCCCTCTGCCGACAGATCATCGACCCAGGCGACCTGGATGCCAAAGCGTGGTGCCAGTTCGTTGAAGAAACGGTAGGCATTGCCATAAAGATGCCGTTGCGCGACAACCGTCTGGCCGGCCCGTACGCGGGCCAGCACCGCCGATGTGATGGCGGCCATGCCCGATGCCGTCACCTCTCCGGCCACGATCTCATCGGGCGGGGTGTCGGGGCGCTGGCGAATGAGGTCCAGGCCTTCGAGATAGGCGTATTTCTGAGCCAGTTGCTTGCTGTTAGGATTCCCCCCTCGGGTATACGTGTAGCCCGGCTCTTCCCCGATGAAGATGCGGCCACCCGATTCTACGTCGGGAAAACCAAAGGTCGAAGTCTGATAAATGGGCGTGATATGGGCATTATGGGCATTTTCGCCTTCGGCGAAGTGGTTGACGATGGTGCTGATGCCGTAGTTGGGATCGATGCGAGTCATTTTGTCACCTTGAATGATTTCGTGATGGGTGATGCGTAGGGATATAAACGCAAAATGTCATTCTACAAGTCAAACAGCGCACAGGCAATTTGCACCGTCTAATTGGACGCCCCTCAAAAAGGTGCAGACGCACCTGGACAACTTCTTGGCTCATTGGGATTTCATGTGGCTACGACACGTGAAACGTGAAGACGTGAAACGTAATATCTTGTTTCTGGGTAGTTTTTCACGTTTCACGTTTTACGAATCACGCTGAATGAGTGTCTATCCCATGAAATCCTGTTGAGCCCTTTGTGCACCGCAGTAGAAATTGGATATAATCGGTGACATGGACAACGCCATGCTGGAGACTGTTTTGGCGTATCACGAACGGACAAAGCACCAGCCCGGCAGGTTTGCACGCTCGTTAGGCTATCTGGATTGGGATACGCAGCCAGATCCCTTCCGGCGTTACGCGGGGGCGGAACTTATCGGCCTGGACGAGTTCGAGACGGTGGCGGGGCACAGCTATGATGCGCTTTTCGCTGTGGGCTCCATCCCTGCACAACCACTGACGCGGGCGAGCATCTCCCAGCTTTTCTACGATAGCCTGGCCCTTTCGGCGTGGAAAGCGTTCGGCGGCAACCGCTGGTCACTGCGCTGCAATCCCTCAAGCGGCAACCTGCACCCCACCGAGGGCTATCTCCTCGCCGGACCGATTCCCGAACTGTCCGCGCACCCCGGTCTTTTCCATTACCAGCCATTTCTCCACGGCCTGGAGCAGCGCGCAGTCTTGCCAGGCGCATTGTGGGACGCTGTCAGCGCCGGGTTGCCGGAAAACGCCATCCTCGTGGGCCTCTCTTCGATCTACTGGCGGGAAGCGTGGAAATATGGCGAGCGGGCTTTTCGCTACTGCCAGCATGATGTGGGCCATGCCATTGCCGCCATTGCCTTCGCCGCGGCGGCGCTGGGGTGGGAAACACGCATGATGCCTGGGGTGACAGACCACTGGTTGGGCCAGCTTCTGGGCATTGACCAGCAGCGCGGCAGCGAAGCTGAGCACCCCGATTGCCTGCTGGCGCTGTATCCTCCAGACCCGACAATGTCGCCTGATCTCCAACATCATTTCACCCTGCCGGTTCTGCCTGCACTCGACCTTCAGGGCCAGCCCAACCAACTCAGCGAAGATCATTTCCCCTGGCCAATCATCGATGAAGTTTCAGAAGTGACCACGCAGGTCACGCTCCCTGCGCCCGATTTCTACCGGAAGCCCGACTCATCCCCAAACCGAGCGCCTGAGCTCAGCCCATTCGTCCCCGGCCCGCCAGATCATCCGCCAGCGTCGCAGCGCCATGAGCATGGATGGCCGCACGGGCCTCAGTCGCAATGCGTTTTATCGGATGATGTATCGTACGCTGCCCGGATCGAATCCGCCCCTTGCCGCGCTACCCTGGCGACCTGCGATCCACCTCGCCCTGTTTGTGCATCGGGTGGACGACCTGCCAGCCGGGCTCTACCTGCTGGTGCGGGATCCCGAACAGCTTGCGTCGCTCCGATCAGCCCTGCAAGACGATTTTCTCTGGCAGAAACCACCCGGTTGCCCCGATGACCTGCCGCTCTGGCTCCTTGCCAGCCAGGATGTGCGCGCTGTCGCCAGAGCCCTTTCCTGCAATCAGGACATCGCCTCCGACGGCGCTTTCGCTGTGGCCATGCTTGCGGATTTCGAGCCATCGTTGCAGACATCCGGCGCTTGGTTCTACAAACGCCTGTTCTGGGAAACGGGCGCTATCGGCCAGGTTTTGTATCTGGAAGCGGAAGCAGCGGGCCTGCGCGGCTGTGGCATCGGCTGTTTCTTCGACGACGCCGTACACCAGGTCCTCGGTCTTGAGGATAGACGCTATCAATCCCTGTATCACTTCACCGTGGGAGGCCCTGTCGAAGATGACCGTCTTCAGACGCTCCCGGCATACTGGCATCTTCAGAAATGAAACGACTATGAACACATTGCTCTCCATCCTCACTTATCTCACCGCCCTGAACAGCGCCCTGCCTTTTTTGAAGCCGAAGTATCGCCTGGCTGCATTCCTGTTGTGGCCATTCAAGCTGGTCGCCGATGCTTTG
Organism: uncultured Chloroflexia bacterium; assembly: GCA_963700615.1. Taxonomy (GTDB): domain Bacteria; phylum Chloroflexota; class Anaerolineae; order J102; family J102; genus DUEF01. The sequence goes on from CAVOYG010000016.1 coordinate 634,218, forward strand.
TCTCCACTGCTCGCCGTCCTGAGCATCCTGGCGGCAGTGCGAGGCCTGTTGTTGCGGGACGGCAAGTTGGTTGCGGCAGGCATCATCGGCGCGCTGTTCGCAGGGCGATACGGCCGATCGGTCACCACCGAGCATAACGCCTTTGCCGGCGCTTTTGGCCCCGATTGGCCCTATCGCATTCCTGCCAACATCAAGCCCCTGATATTGCCCCGGCGCTGGACGCCGCTGATGCCTGTCCCGGACGATTACGCCTGGCAGCCCAACATCGTTTATGGAAAGAATCCCGAAACCGGTGAATCCCTGGTCGCCGACATCTGGCAGCCGAGGCCAGGGGTGCATCGCAGCGGCCTGGCCGTGATTTACGTCCACGGCGGGGCCTGGCGTCTGGGCAAAAAAGACCAAGGAACCCGGCCATTCTTCAAACGCCTCGCCAGCCAGGGCCACGTGATCATGGATATCGAGTACACGATCACGCCAACCACGCCGCTGGATGTGATGGTGCGCGACGTCAAGCGCGCGATCCTGTGGATGAAGCAGTATTCCGGCCATTACGGCGTCAATCCTGATCGGATCGTGCTGATTGGTGGTTCGGCTGGCGGGCATCTGGCGCTGCTGGCCGCATATACGCCCAATCTGTCCGAGCTTCAACCGGAAGGTCGGGATGAAGACACAGCGGTGCATGGCGTGGTGGCCTTGTACCCGCCCACCGATCTGCGGCGGCTTTATGAGATCACGCGCGAGACCTACGGCGATCTTGCAGGGCAAGGCCCAATTTCCTTTCTGGACCGAGGAAACGTCCTCGGATTTCAGATTATTGGTATAGCGCCACGCGATGACGAAGGCCACTTTGTGGAATTCCTCGTCCACATCATGGGGGGAACCCCTGCCGAATGTCCGGATACCTACCGGTTGCTGTCGCCCACCACCTATGTTGGGCCCGACTGCCCGCCCACGTTGCTCCTCCAGGATTCAGATGACATCTTCCAACTCGAGGGGAGCGTAAAGCAAATGCATCAGGACCTTGTTAAAGCGGGCGCCACATCGATCCTCATCGAATATCCGCACACCGAGCACGCATTCGATATCATTTTGCCCCGCGTTTCGCCGGTGGCCCAGTCCGCAATCTACGAGGTGGAGCGTTTTTTGGCGCTGATGGTGTGAGGGGGAAACCGGGTGCGTGGTTCGTATTGCGTGTTCCGTTTGGTTTAGAGCAATCAGACGGACCACGCACCACGCAACACGAGCCGCAACTCTAATAAAACTCTCACACAAGGGGCTTGACATTTCTAACGCAATGCGTCATAATGCAATTAATAACGCATTGCGTCATAACTAAATCACAAACAAACCCACCGCTTCAGGAGATATAGAACATGATTGACACCGCCAAAAAAGCAACAACAAAGGTCACCGACCAAACAAAAAAAGCAACCGGAATGGTCACTGACCAGACAAAAAAAGTCACCGATAAAATCGAAATCAGCACTGATAACCCGGTCCTCAAGGCCGCCCACACCCTTTTGCAGGCAGGCATTGGCGCGCTGATGCTCGGCAAGGAAGAACTTGAATCCGCCATCGAGTTCCTGGTCGAGAAGGGCGAGGTCGCCGAGAAAGAAAGCTTTGACAAAGTCGGCGAACTGATTGAACGCGGGCGCAAAGATGTCGGCAAAGGCCAGGACAAGGTCGAAAGCATTCTGGATGAGCGCATCGAAGTCGTGCTCAACACCATGAACATCCCCAGCAAAAACGACATCGATTCGCTAAGCCGCAAGATCAGCAGCCTTTCCCGCAAAGTCAATGCACTGGACAAGAAGGTGGCCGGAAAGGACGCTGGGCAAGAAGTCGAAAAGAAAGCCGCCTGAACTGAGCACAATACTTTTGTTGATAAAGCCCTGGCCGCAAGGTTAGGGCTTTTTTGTGTCCAGCAGTAAAATAACTGGCGCGATTCAATTTCATCTCAAAATCAAAGATTGAAGATTAGATTCTGTTGACATTTCCCTGTGCGTGTCATTCCGAGGAGAGAAACGACGAGGAATCTCCGAGTTCGGTAGCACAATCCAATATTTTGGTGTAGATTCTTCGCTCCCTTTGGTCACTCAGACCTGTCCTGAGCAATGACCGCAGGTCATAGCCGAAGGGATGACACAATCGGAAATTCAACACGACCTAATGTTACTTCTTGATCCCCAACCACGAGCAACTGCCCTTAATCTTCAGTCAATTAATCTTTAATCCTTTCACTCCCCATCACCATGCGCCTCTACAACGCCCTTACTCAAACCACCGAAACCTTCCCCGCGCATCAGTCGGAAGTCACGATTTATGTGTGCGGCATCACGCCTTACGACACCACGCATCTGGGACATGCCTTCACCTACACCACGTACGATGTCCTGATCCGTTACTTGGAGCATCAGGGGCGGACCGTGCGCTACGCGCAGAACGTCACCGACATCGACGACGACATCCTGCGCAAGGCAGGTGAGTTGGGTGACGACTGGAAGGCGTTGGGAGATCGCTGGACGGTCCATTTCATCGAAGACCTGCGCACTCTGAATCTGCGACCACCCGACTATTTCCCCCGGGCCACCGACACCATTTCGGAGATTGTCGCCGCGGTCGAACGACTTCTGGAGGCCGGGGTAGCCTACGAAGATGGGGGAAACGTCTATTTCCATGTCGAGGACTGGCCGGAATTCGGCAAGCTCAGCCACATCCCGCGCCAGGACATGCTGCCCATCGCCAATGAACGCGGCAACTTCCCGGATGATCCCCACAAACGAGACCCGCTGGATTTCGTGCTGTGGCAAGCGCAAAAGCCGGGCGAACCTGCCTGGGAAAGCCCCTGGGGGCCGGGTCGACCGGGCTGGCACATCGAATGTTCGACCATGATCACCCAATTGCTGGGCGAAACCATCGACGTGCATGGCGGCGGCGCTGATCTGGCATTCCCGCATCACGAATGCGGCATCGCTCAGGTTGAGCCGGTAACGGGCAAGCTCTTTGTACGCACCTGGATGCACACGGCAATGGTCAGTTATCAGGGCGAAAAGATGAGCAAATCCCTGGGAAATCTGATCATGGTGCGGGATCTGCTGGAGACTTACTCGTCCGATGCCATTCGACTCTACCTGGCCCGCAACCAGTACCGTACGCCGTGGAGCTATGACGAAAGGCGACTGCAACGAGCGCAAACATTGGCGACATATTTGCAGGAAATTGTGTCGCTACCAAACGGCCAGTCTCCGCCAACCAAGGAAATGCAGGAATCCTTCGCCAGATCGGTAAGTCGATTCTATGCTGCACTGGATGATGACCTCGACACCCCCAAAGCACTCAGCGCCCTGGAGGACCTGGCGGTTGATGTAAAATACGGTGCGCTCGACGACTTCAATGTCCAGGAGGAGATGCGTCTGTTGCGCTCGTTCTGCAATGTGTTCGGGCTTCAGCTCGATGCCGGAGGTCCAGAGCCAAGGGTGGTGGCAGGATGGAACGAACACCTGCTGCGATTCGTTCCTTGATTCCAATCCCATCTTGGGGCACAATCACTTTAAATCTGTTTGCAGTAGGTGATTCATCGCCGTTTGTGACGGCGCTCAGGCGCCTACTGCGAACTTCCCAGGCACTCTCCTGACCCATCCTTCCCATGCTTTTAGGCCTCGGCTACCTTCCCACCCGCACCGGCCCCGCCATCTGGCGAGACTTTGACGCTGCTGAAATCCAGGATGATTTAACGCACATCGCCGCGCTCGGTTTCCAGGCGGTGCGCATCCCCCTTTTCTGGTCTGATTTTCAACCCACCCTCGATAGCATCAACCCGCGCAGCCTTGATCGCTTCGGCCACTTTCTTGCAGATCGCTGAAGACAATGGCTTGCAGGTCACGGCGGGGTTGTGGACGGGCATGTGGGACGGCGCACTGTGGTGGCCGGATTGGGGCGTCAAACCAGCTCCTTTGCCGCCGCACTGGCCGCTCATTGTCAACAACCAATGGGTGCGCTGGGGTCGTATCCGCCATCCGTTCGACGATAAGCAGATGCTGGATGCCCGTGCGCTGCTGATCCAGGAACTGGCGGGGTTTTATGGCCAACACCCGGCCCTGACGGGTTGGGAGCCCATGCCCGGTTTTGGCAGGCTGTCAGCGGCCGCGCCCAGCGCAGCTGTGGTCGACTGGGTCGGCAGCACGACCGAGATGCTGGACACCGCCGCCCCAGGGCTTCCCTCCACCTATCTCCTCGCCCTGGACGCTCTGGAAACGCCGACCGCTATCTGGCCCGGCGACATCATCAAGGCGGGCGGCCAGCCCAGCCTGAGCATCGCCACCTTCGCCAGCGACCGCCGACGTTTGCCCCTGAATGCACGCTGGATCGCCTTTGCCCTTGATCTGGTCTCGACCCTGGCAGATCAACCGATCAGTTTGCATCTGGCCGGCCTGCCGACCATGCCCCCGGGCGATCCCTCCTCATCGCAGGACGGCGTTTATTACGCCAATGAAGAGGAAGCGGCCGAACATCTGGCCGAAGTTATCGCTATCGCCCAGGATCGGGATTGCCCCGAACTGTGGTTGTGGCGCTGGGCCGATATCCCTGAGAGCCATTGGACGCAGCCGCCTTACGATCATCCGAACTGGCGGCGTCACACCGGCATCCTGCGCCCGGACGGCAGCGAAAAGAAGCTGGCGTCAGCCCTGCAAATACCGGCAACCGCCCGAACCTTCCCCCGGCTGGAATCTGATCCCAGCGAATACCGCAAGGACCCCCACGCAAGTTTCCAGCGTCTTTGGAACGAGTACCAGCAGAGTACGCAACAAGCCTAGACGCGAGCTTTTCATATTCACAGCAGCCAGATAGCTAAATCTTATGACCGCAGGAATCATTGCAGCCGGACATCCGGCCACCGCCGAAGCAGGGGCTCAACTGCTGCGCGAGGGCGGTAACGCTGTTGACGCCGCTGTAGCCGCCGCCTTCGCCAGTTTCATGACCGAACCGACCCTGGTTGCACCCGGCGGTGGCGGTTTTGCCATGGTCTACCGCCGTCGCGACAGCAAGGCCTGGCTTTACGATTTCTTCTGCAATTTCCCGGGACTGAACGGCGCGCCTGCCGAGCATCTGGACTTCTTTCCCATCTCCATCGACTACGGCCCCACCAGCCAGCTCTTTCACATCGGACGGGGCAGCGTGGCCGTGCCGGGCATCATCGCCGGGCTGTGCAAACTCCAGGAAGAAAAAGGGCGCTTGCCGCTGTCCGTGGTGCTGGAGCCCGCTATCGCACTCGCCCGCAACGGCGTGCCCATCGGTGACTTTGGCAGCTACGTTGGCTATCTGCTGCATCCCATCTTCAGCAACGAGCCTGATCTGGCCGAGTTGTTCGGTGCGCCCGGCCAATTCCTGGCCCCGAATTTTTGTTATCGTAATCCAGACCTTGCCAACACACTGGAGGCGCTGGCAAAGGACGGTCCCGATCTCTTCTACCGTGGCGACATCGCTGAGGTCATCCTGGCCGACCAGCGCAAGTACGGCGGTATGCTCACGGCAGAGGATCTCGCTTTCTACAAAGTGATCATACGCGAAGCGTTGCGGATGCCCTACCGTGACCTCTGTCTCTTCACCAACCCCCCTCCATCCCGCGGCGGGGCCCTCATTGCTTTCTCCCTGGCCCTGCTCGAAGCCTACAACCTGAAAGAGTTGCCATTTGGCAGCGCCGAACATCTGGGCCTCCTGACCGAGGTGATGCGCCAGACCAACCTCGCCCGGCCCTCGTTTGAAAGCAGTGGCGATGCCTCTATCTTCCTTGCGCCCGATCATATTCGGCAACACAGCTTCGATCTGACCAGCCGCCTGTCCCGACCCGCCCGACCCTATCCCCCCGACCCGCCGATCAACTTCGAACATCAGAACACCACCCACCTCAGCGTGCTCGACGACAACGGCAACCTTGTCTCGCTGACGACAACAGCGGGGGAAACCCCGGGCTATGTGTTGAACGGCACGGGACTCATCCTCAACAACATCCTCGGCGAAGCCGATCTGCATCCCGATGGCTTCCACCTGGGCGAAGCCGGCAAGCGTATCGGCTCCATGATGGCGCCCACTGTCGTCCTGCACGATGGTGATCCTGTACTGGCGGTAGGTTCTGGCGGCGCCAACCGCATTCGCACCGCCATCCTCCAGGTGATCCTCAACTTCACCGACTTCAATCTGGACCTGCGCGAGGCCGTGGAGTCACCACGCATTCACTTTGAGCACGGCGAGCTACAGGTCGAGGCCGGGGCCAATCCCACGACTGTGGACTGGCTACGTCGGTGGGGATACGATCTGATCCAGTGGCCCGACCGCCACATGTTCTTTGGCGGTGCGCACGCTGTCGGAAAAAACGACGACGGCTTCTTTCAGGGCGCTGGCGACCCTCGACGCGCTGGCGCAGTTGTGCAGGTGGAATGAACTCATCCAATTTGGGTGCAGCCTTACCGCAGTTTCCGCTGATCGGAGTACAATGCCGGTCTGGTTGTAGACTTTTCTCTTCTACAATCGGGAGCTTATTATGTCTAAAGACGCTTTACAACAAATATCGTTCGCGCAAGCTGCCGAACGTTTTCAACATGCACATGTCCAGGCGATACGCCAGGATTGGATCGATCGCATCACCGGAAAGAATGCTGATCTGTTCAGCTACGAAGAAGTCCGCACTATTTTACAAGCCCGCGAGGGCGTTGCTTTGCCGCAAACGCAAGACATTCCTCTGGATAAGATCGTCGGTAGTGTTGGCCGTTATCAGGATTTCACCCGCGCTTTTCTTCCCAGAAATGAAGCCCTGGAGGACCGCTGGCGCCGGGTATCAGCTGTGCGAGACAGCATGGCGGGTCTCCCCCCGATTGATCTGTACCAGGTTGGAGATGTGTACTTCGTGCGAGATGGCAACCATCGCATCTCCGTGGCGCTGGCCAATGGCGACAAAAGCATCGAAGCCCATGTGCAATCGGTCAATGTCCCCTTCCCGGTGGAAGCCGACTCAGCCGACGCGCTCGACGAATGGCTCATCGAAGCGGGACATCGACTCTTCCTGGAAAAGACACATATCGCTGAATATTACCCAGACAGCGACATACGCCTGACCGAACCAGGTCGGTATCGCCAATTGCGTGAACAGATCGAAGTGCATCGCTGGTATCTGGGCGAGTATCTGGGGCGAAAGACTTCGTACGAAGAGGCTGTGCGCAGTTGGTACGAGTACGTTTATCTGCCACTTGTCGATGAAATCCGCCACAGCGGTGTTATGAAAGATTTTCCAAACCGCACGGTGGCCGACCTTTTCCTCTGGATCTGCCACCACCGTGAAGAACTGAGAGAGCAATTTCACCTGGACCTTGACGAAAAAGCGGCTGTTTCCACCTTCGCCAGTGTGTACAGCGACAAACCGATCAGCCAAGCTCTCAAAAGCGCCCGGCTCGCCGTTGCGCGACTCGCGGGCGGAGACGATGTCGTCATCGGCCTGCCCAAAGATGGACCTGAAACCGGACAGGATTCTGTCGCAAAAAGTGAACAACGGCTTAATATGTTGCGTATTGCGTGTTCCGTTTGGGTTGGTGCATACTTTTCCACGGAACACGCAACACGGAACACGCCGTTGCAAGCGAAAGAGCCGCTCAACTTCAAAATACCATCACCATGAGACAAACAAAAATCGTCTGCACCATCGGTCCCGCCACCAGTTCGCCAGAGATGTTGGCTCAACTTCTCGACGCGGGGATGGATGTCGCCCGCATCAATTTCTCGCACGGCGACTACCAGACCCACGCCGAAACCATCGGCAATATCCGGACTCTGGCGGCTGAACGGGATCATCCTGTCGCCATTTTGGGCGATCTGCAGGGTCCAAAACTGAGGGTGGGAATGCTGCCAGAAGATGGTGTGCTGTCTACAATCGGGAGAGCGAGTGCTGCTCAGCACCGATCCTGATACACCAGACTCCATTCCCTGCCTTTATCCCGATCTGCCCCAGGTGGTCAGTGCAGGCGACCGCATGTTGTTGGATGACGGCCTCCTTGAACTCGAAGTGAAGGAAACGGGAGCAGCCACCATCGTGGCAGAGGTGATCACGGGCGGCGTTCTGTTCTCGCACAAGGGCGTCAATCTGCCCAAGGCCGATACACGTATTCCCGCCATCACCGACAAGGATCGGCAAGACCTGCGCTTTGCCGTCGAGCAGGAAGTTGACTGGATTGCGCTGTCGTTTGTACGCACGCAGGACGAAGTCCTGGAACTCCGGGAAATGATCCGGCAGCAAGATCCATCTGCGCACAAACCACAAATCATCGCCAAAATCGAAAAACCGGAGGCTGTGGCGCATTTCGATGCGATTTTGGACGTGGTCGATGGCGTGATGGTCGCCCGCGGCGATTTGGGCATCGAGATGGCAACCGAGGATGTGCCGCTCATCCAAAAACGCATCATCAAACAGTGCAACGATGCCGGGAAACCGGTGATTACGGCGACTCAGATGCTCGATTCGATGATCCGCAACCCCCGCCCGACCCGTGCCGAAGCATCTGATGTGGCTAACGCCGTCCTGGATGGCACGGATGCGGTGATGCTCTCCGGCGAAACTGCTGTTGGCAAATATCCCATCGCTACTGTCAGGACAATGGATCGCATCGTGCGGCGGGCCGAGCAAATCCTTCCCCAGGAACTCAGACAGCAACAGACGCCCGCCACATACACCGATCCGGCCCAGGCGCTCTCGCAGGCCGCTGCTGCCCTGGCCATTCGCTTGAACGCCGCCGCCATCATTACCCCCACCGTCTCCGGTTACACCGCCCGCCAGATTTCCCGATACCGCCCGCGGCTGCCCATCATCGCCGTGACGCCAAACCCGATGGTTCGCCGTCAGATCAATCTGCTTTGGGGCGTCTTGCCGCTACTTTCTCCCAGAGAAGAGACCACCGACGAGATCATGGTCGATGCCGTAAACAATGCCCTTGAGCATCAACTGGTCCGACGCGGGGACCTTGTCGTCATCACCGGGGGTACGGCTGGCAGCGAACCCGGCATTACAGACCTGGTCAAGCTGCACGTCATCGAAGATGAATAGACTGCGGCGATTCTGGCTGCATCTGCAAGGCCAAAACTGCCACACCTGTCGCTTTTCCGATTCCTTCCGCAGCAGCGGTGATGGCCAGGTGAGCCGCATGCACACCTTCTGCCGCAATCCCGAACTCACCTTATCACGACCGCCCTGCTCCCTCCGAGCTCTGGTGTGACGCCTGGCAGCATGCGGAACCCGACCCTAAGGGTTCTTAGTAGCACGCACCTGCCTTAAAGTAACTTGAACGCTGGATTGCCCCTCTTGGTTGGATGTAGTTGTCAGGAACCCTTAGGGTCACGTATCGCCTCTATTCCGGCCAATCGTAATTCAGCAGCGCCTCCAATTGCGGCACGCCGGTGGTGTTGCTGATACGCACACGCTTCAATTCAAAGGGATCGTCGCCCTCACTGGACTGCATTACGCCTTGCTGAGTGGTGACAGCGCCCCAGAAATGGGCTGAGCGAAATACGTCGATGACGAGCTGATCGTAGGAACCGGCCGGGTATGAGAGAATGTGCGGGTGCTCGCCGATGTTCGCTTCAATTGCTTCCTGGCTGCCCAACGCCTGCCAGACCAGGTAATCCAGGTCCTGTCCCGCCAGATTGGGATGATTGCGGCTGTGAGAACCGATCTCCATCCCGGCATCGGCCATCTCCTTGAGCTGGTCCCAGTTAGCGTAATTGCTGTAGATCTCGTCCGTCTCAGCCTGGTCGGCGAAGTCGGTGATGATAAAAAACGTGCCGGTCATGTCGCGTTCAGTCAGGGCGGGCAGGGCGTTGAGGTAATTGTCCTCGTAGCCATCATCAAAGGTAAGGACGATGGGTTTTTCGGGCAATTTCGGACTACCGGTGACCAGGTGAGAGATTATATCTTTAAGGTAGATGGTTGTGTAGCCTTCATCCTGCAAATAATCAAGATGGGCGGCAAAAGTCTCCGGGGCCAGGGAGTTGCCTGTGCGGTAGGGGTGGGCGTCCGCAGGCGGCTCGGAGATGTAGTGGTACATCAAAATAGGCACTCGCACAGTGCGAACGACACCATCGGGAGTGGGGCCAGGTGTTGGGGCCGGGGTCGGGGTGGCGGTCGGGGTAGGAGGAACCGGCGTAGCCGAAGGCGCGAAAGTGGGGACAGAGGTGGGCGTGTTGGTCGGTGGGCGTGTTGGCGTGCTGGTCGGCGTCGCAGCGAGGGTGACAACAGCAACTTGGGCTGGCTCCTGAGGCACAGGTTCGGCGCACGCGCTGACTAAAAATGCCATCAGAACAACTATCAGCGTCAACAACTGTCGTTTGACCACTTTGGACCCAATGTGCGACACGATTACCCTTTGATCGAAGTAAGATCCGTCAAAACACTTTGAATCTGCGTTAAGACAGTTGGCGAGACACTACCGAAAGTACTGACAACGATTGTTTTCGAGAGTGTATATATTTTATCAACCCGGACTCTGCTTGGCCGTTTTAGCGTCCCCTTCACCAGATCACCAGGAGATATAGAAAAGCTGAAATCGGTTATTGTTGGATTTGATGTCAATGCAACGACAACGATATCTTCACCCACGCGATTGTAGACATCATTGGAAATGACGATGACTGGTCGTCGTTTTGGGGAAGATAAATCTGTAAAAGGGATAGGAACGAGGACAACATCACCCTGCTTTATCATTATTCCAATCCTCATTGTCCCAAGGATTATCCCAGAAGGCCAAACTGCTTTGAGAAGCCTCAGTCAGATCGTAACTGACATCCTCCATTTCTTCAACGACAAAAACTGTAATGCGTGTTCCTGGTGAAAGAGGGACAATTAATTCTACCCTTCCATCCTCCTCAACTTCCGCATTATACTTCAATGCTGTTTGGGGCATCCTCACTAACTCCTATTCATACTGAGATAATCATGTTTGTCTGATTATAAACGACAGGTTGAAGAATCAAATAAGTCAACTCTGGCAGCCGAATTTTCGGCATTTTTTCAGACACCAGTTTATCGCACAATCGCATCGGTCATGCGGGCGACACGGGCATTGATGAGGACATCGTGGACGCGGACGATGTCGGCTCCGTGGGCGATGCCGATGGCGGTAGTGGCGGCAGTGCCCTCGGCGCGCTGGTCGAAGGGTAGATCGAGGGTGTAGCCGATAAAGGATTTGCGGCTGGTTCCGAGCAGTAGCGGGTAGCCCAGCGCCTTGATTTCATCCAACCGGTTCAGCAATTCCAGGTTCTGCGACACGGTCTTGCCAAAACCGATGCCTGGGTCCAGAATAATGCGCTTGTCGGGAATGCCGGCGCGCTGCGCAATGCCCAGGCAAATGCCTAGTTCCCGCTTCACATCTTCGATCAGGTCATCATACTCCACGCCAATATAGCGCCCGCCCAGCGCCGGGTCGATGCTGGCGGCCTTGGGCGTGGAACGATTGTGCATCAACACGACATGAACATCCGCATCCGCCACCACGTTAGCCATGTCGGGGTCCAGGCGCAATCCCCAGACATCGTTGACCATGTCTGCGCCCGCCTTCAGCGCGGCTGCGGCAACGGCGGCCTTGCTGGTATCGATGGAAATGACTGCGTCGGTCAGTTGGCGCAGTTCGCGCAGGATCGGCATCACACGTCTCAGTTCCTCCTCGACGGGCACAGGTTCGGAACCAGGCCGGGTGCTTTCTCCGCCCAGGTCGAGAATGTCGGCTCCTTCCTCCAGCATTCGTCGGGCTTGCTGCAAGGCCATATCCATCACTTGAGCTTCGCTCAACAGGCCATCGCCAGAGAAGCTGTCAGGTGTGACGTTGAGGATGCCCATGATGTAGGTGCGGGAGCCCCATTCGAATTGCGATGGGATTGCAATTGGGATTATTGGATTGACTGGGTATTGGGTATCTGAGTCATTCGTTGGTCTCTGCTGTCTCGATACCAATCGCAGATGTCACGCAAGACGCATTCCTGGCAGCGGGGATTGCGGGCTTTACAGATGGCGCGACCGTGGCGGATGAAGTTCATGTGCAAAGGATAGAACCAGTCGCCGGGAGCGATCTCCTCGATAATGGCCATGACTTTATCGGCGCTGGCCTTGGGTGGGGCCAGGCCCAAACGGCGGGACACACGACCAACGTGGGTATCGACGGGAAAGGCGGGGCGACCGAGGGCGAACAGGAGGACGATGGAGGCGGTTTTGTTGCCGACGCCGGGCATGTGTGTCAGCCAGGCCCGAGCTTCGCTCACGGGCAAATCCGCCAGCCAGTACAGATCAAAGTCGCCGCGCTCGTCGTGGATGTGGCGCAAAGCGTTTTGGATGCGAGGCGCTTTCTGATTTGCCAGCCCGCCGGAACGGATGACCTCGATCACTTCCGGTTCAGGAGCATCCACCAGCGCTTGCCAGTCGGGGTAGGCATCGACCAGCGCCCGGAAGGAGCGGGCTGTGTTCACGTCGCTGGTGTTCTGACTGAGGATGGTCGCCACCAGTTGGCCGGTGGGATCGCCGTGTGATTCCCAGGCGGACAAGCCGTATTCTTCGCCCAACCTGTTGTAGGCTTCGGCGAGTTTGGTGACGAGGATGAGATCGGGATCAGGCATGGGATGGCGTAGTGCGTGTTTCGTGTTTTGTTTACTGGCTGACGCAATACGGAACACGCACCACGTTGATTATAGGAGCAAAGTGAATGAACGGCCAACATGATGTACAATAGACGCATCACACATCGGAGTAACTTATGGCCTGGATACACATCATCCAAGAACACGAAGCGACAGGCAAGCTCAAGGAGATGTACGATAAACTCATCGAGCCGTGGGGCGGCGTGGACAACATCCTGAAGATCCACAGCCTCAATCCACGCTCGCTGTGGGCGCATTTCGAGCTGTACAAATGGCTGATGCGGGGGCATTCGGACCTGACGCGAGTGCAGCGTGAGATGATCGCTGTCGTCGTATCCAGCGCCAACCGCTGCCACTACTGAATAACCCACCACGGAGCGGGCCTCCGCAAGCTGACCGACGACGAGGCTCTGGTGCAGCAATTGATCCAGGATTATCGCCAGGCGCAGATTTCAGACAGCGACCGGGCAATGTTGGATTATGCCGTCAAACTGACGATGGAACCCTGGAACATGGTCGAGGATGATGTCATCATGTTGCGAGAGCAGGATTTTTCCGATGCGGCGATCCTCGACATCAACCAGGTCACAGGCTATTACGCCTATGTCAATCGCCTCGCGGATGGTTTGGGTGTAGAATTAGAGACGTGATGTGACCATTCAGGTTACTGTCATTTCGACGATCAAAGGGAGGAGAAATCCCCCTGTTACCAGGAATTATCCCCGAAAAATGGGAGGATGTCTCACATTCGTTCGACATGACCCAAAAAGTGACTATACCTGAATAGTTCAACATGATTTTGTAGGCTCACAAATCAGGCAATATCAATTTACTCAACATGGAGATGATTCAGATGTCAGAAAAAATGGTTAACATCGCGGTGTTTCACCAGCGCAGCCGAAGCGGCAATCGTACGGGGAAAACTGACTGAGGCTGGAATTGAATCGATGATAATGATGGACGATGCTGGTGGGATGATTCCCTCTTTGCAGATCGGTCAGGGCGTTCGTCTTTACGTGAATGCGGAGGATGCAGAAGCGGCGCAAGCTCTGCTTGAAGCTGAATACTCGGATGAAGAGGATGTCTAGTCCATCGTGGCGCAAGGTTCTACATGGTTTGTAGTAGGCGATTTATCGCCGTGACCAGTACGAAAGAGCGCTGAAGCGCTTACTACAAACTGTCGTCTAACTGATGCCGCTTCACACGAGGATAGAATTCAGGTGAATCGAAGCAAATGAGATAATCGTCAATGTCTGAAAATCCTGCAACCCCGCCAGAGATAATCCCGGCCAAACCAGACATGACGGCGCTCGTCGTGTTGGCGCCGGAAGCTGAATCATTGCTGCAACCATTTCGTAGCAAGCATGATTCCGCCGCGGAGGCCATCCCCGCCCATATCACCATTCTGTTTCCCTTCATGCCCCCAGATGCCCTGGACGAGGCTGTTGTGGCGCAATTGCGACATCTTTTTGCATCCCACCCTCGTTTCGATTATGTCTTCACTGACATCCGTTGCTTTCCCAATGTCCTTTATCTGGCGCCTGAACCCGCCCTCCCTTTTGTCAGCCTGACAGAATCAGTGGTCAAGGCCTTTCCTGACTTTCCACCTTACGAAGGGCAATACCCCGATATCACGCCTCATCTATCCGTGGCGTATGCTGATGATCAAGCGTCATTAAGCGAAATCGAACGCGCTTTCGATGCCCAGGCCGTTGAAAGTCTGCCACTCCAAGCCAGCGTGGGACAAGTCTGGTTGTTGGAACGCCGCAGTGGGCGCTGGCGAAAGCGCATGGCCTTTGCCCTGAGTTAAATCATGCTTATTCGTTTCACCGGGCAAAGGCTGCTGCAGATCGCTATTGTCGCCTTTGCCATCATCTTCTTTGTTCATCTGGGCATGCAGATGATGAACAGTTCCGAGCGCGTTCAGCGCGAAAATGTTCTGGCGGCGAACGGGCGCATTGCCTGGGAGCAGACTAAAGCCTTTTTCGGGGACGCCATCGAAGGCGATTTGGGTTCGATCGAATCCCGGCGGGGCCGGATTCAAGTCGGGGAGATCCTGGCTGATTCTTATTTCAAGAGCATGGGCTTGCTGGCGGGAGCGATGGCGTTGTCGCTGGTGGTGGGGTTGGCACTGGGAACCATCGCAGCGCTGGCAAAACGATCACCCTGGGTGGTCGTTCTTCTCACCTTGACGATTATCGGGATTTCCACGCCCTCCTTTTTCGCCGCGCTGTTCCTGCAGATTCAGGTCATTCGCATTCAACAGGTGTTCGGGCTGCGACTGGCCGAGGTGGGCGGTTTCGGATGGGATAAGCACATGATTTTGCCTGTCCTGGTGCTGGCTGCCCGCCCCATTGCCTACCTTACCCGCACCGTCTACCAGCAGCTTGAGTATGTCCTTTCGGAAGACTACATCCGCACAGCCTACGCCAAGGGCCTCAACCGTCGCCAGGTTGTTAACTCCCATGCCTGGCGCAACATTTCCGTACCATTTTTGACAGCTCTTGGTGTCTCGATTCGTTTTTCGCTGGGCAGCCTGCCCATTGTCGAGTATTTCTTCGGCTGGCCGGGCATGGGCGTCCGGCTGATTGAAGCCATCCAGTTGGGGCAGACGCAGGTGGTCGTGGTGTTGGCACTGGCCATCGGCCTCACCCTGCTGCTGGTCAATCTGGCGCTGGACATCGCCTACCGGTTTATTGACCCCCGTCTGCAATCGTTGGACTGACGGATATTTGGTATTGGATAGTGGATATTTTTCACTCTCCGCCGACATGCGAATACCAAATACCCAATATCCAATACCAGAAAGTGAGATGTTCCCTTAATCTTTAATCCTTAATCATCCCCCCCATGCCCACCCTCCGTTCCGCCGTCCACCGCATCCTGAACCCGAACAGCGACCTCTCGTGGATGAATGGCCGCGCACCTAGCGAGGAGCCGCCGCCGGAGTTGCTTCCGGGCGAAGCCCCGCGCAGGCGCGCGCGCAACCGCGCGATCCTTTACAACGCGCCGCTGTGGATCGGTGGCATCATCGTGCTTGGCCTGTTCCTGCTGGTGCTTTTCGGGCCGATCTTCGCTCCGGAGAACCCTTATCTCTCCGGCACCCGCACCATCACCCACGATGCCGAGGGCAACATCATCGCTCCGCCATTCCCGCCATCAGAGGAGTTCCCGCTGGGCACAGATAAATGGGGGCGGGATATCCTCAGCCTCCTGATGTACGGCACGCGCAACACACTCATCGCTTGCGCTTTCATCACCATGGCGCGCATGTTGCTGGGCCTGGGAATGGGCATCATCGCCGGCTGGAATGAAGGGGGCATGTCGGATCGCTTTGTGATGGGCTTGATCGGGCTGGTCACAGCGCTGCCCGCCCTGATTGCCGCCATGATCATCGTCTACGCCCTGGATATCCGGCGTGGACTGCCAGTGTTTATCATCGCCCTGTCCGTCGTCGGCTGGGCTGAGATCGCTCAGTATGTGCGCACCGAGTTTATGGTGCTCAAGCAACGGCCTTTTATCGAAGGCGCTCATGCCAGCGGCCTGCGGGGCAGCGCCATCGCCATCCGACATATCCTGCCCAATGTCCTGCCGCAACTGGTTGTCATCACCCTGCTGGAGATGGGCGCTGTGCTGATGCTGTTCGGTGAGTTGGGATTCGTGCAGGTCTTCATCGGCGGCGGTATCACATCCAGCAACGCCGCCGACCAACTCGTCACCATCCCCGACATCCCCGAATGGGGGGCGATGATGGCCGATTCCCGCACCTTCGCCCGCGCCAAACCGTGGATGATCCTCTATCCTGCTGCTGCGTTTTTCGTGGCAGTGGTCGGGTTCAACATGCTGGGCGAAGGATTGCGGCGGCTGAGCGAACAGGTGGAGATCAATACCGGTCTCCTGCTCAGCAAACGGATGCTGGCGGCCATTGCCGTCCTCACACTTGCCACGGTGTACATCATTAACAACGTTGGTCCTGCGCCCTCGTACGCCAAACTGGCCCAGGATTTTGATAGCGAACGGGCTTATCAGCACGTGCAGGCGCTGGCAGCCATGCAGGGACGAGGCAACGGCCAGCCGGGCAGTGAAGCCGCCGCCAATTACATCGCCGAGCGTTTTGAAGCGTACGGCTTGTCCCCCGCCGGGCGTGCCGGAACCTACTTCCACACGGTTGAAACCCGTCTGGTGCAGCCCCTCAGCCAGCCAACATTAACGCTCCTTGATGCAACAGGACAACCTCTGCAAGTTTTCCGGCACCGTTTCGACTTCGGATTTGTGATCGATGGTCATGGCGGCAGTGGCGAAACGCAAGCGCCACTGGTCTTTGTCAGTTTCCAGCCCGGGAAACAGCAATGGCAGTGGGAGGATTATCAGGGTCTGGATTTGCGGGATCGTATCGTCCTGGCCTTTGCCGAACATGCTCCGCCCGATTTCGCCACCGAAGCGCTGATCCGCGGCGCTGAAGGCGTGCTGTGGATTGTCGATGACGCCCCAGCGTCGATTCAGTCTCAGATCCAGCTTGCCTCCCCCGAGCAGGATTACCTGCGCAAACCCACCCTGCCCATTTACCGCATCCCGCCAAGCGTTGCCGAAGCGCTGCTGGAAGCGAACGGCTTGACTCTGTCCGACCTGCGCGCGGCAGCCGACCCCAGGCTTGATCCCGACCATTCCTGGCGCGTGCAAGATCTCGATGTCCAGGCGGCCATGTCGCTGGCGCTGTCGGAGCCGCAGGATGTGGAATTGCGCAACGTCATGGGCCGTCTGGCGGGCAAGGACATCGCTCTGGACCAGGAGCTGGTGGGGGTGATGGCTCACTTCGATGGTTTGGGCCAGGACCCGGATGGAACCGTCTTCCAGGGCGCCAACGACAACGCCTCTGGCACGGCGGTGCTGCTGGAAATCCTGCGCCTGTGGAACGAACGTGAGTTCACGCCCCGCCGCACCATGTTATTCGCGGTGTGGGCTGGAGCCAACCTCGATTACAGCGGCGCTGAAGCCTTTTACGATAATCCTTCCGCCAATTTGGCGTATTCTCAGCCCGTGGCGTATGTGCAGTTGGCCAATCTGGGGGCGGGAGAACAAGCTTTGCTTGTCAGCCAGGAAAACGGTCGGCTGGCAGAACTGCTGGTCGAGAGCGCCAACCAGGTCGGACTCAGCGTCGAATTCGACGACATCACGTATCATCCTTACCAAAAACCGGTCGCCGATTCACCTATCGGCATCCTCGTCAGCCGCCCCAACTCGGCCACCAGCATCGATCTGGACACCATCGACCGTATCGAACAGGAAAAACTCGGCTCCGCCGGCGAGGTTTTGAACTTGACGCTGATTACCCTGAGCCGGGATCCGAGTTATTAGCAAAGGAGCGCCAGTTCATCGCTGGCGCTCCTTGTTGGGTGTGCTTAAATAGGCTATTCGGTTTCGGGCATGACTGTCGGCCCGCTATTCATGTCCTTGAAGATGTCACCGATACCGCCCAAAGCGCCGAGCACGCCGGTCGCTTCCAGAGGCAGGTAGATCTTCGACGCCTGGCCATCGGCAATGGCTTTCAACGACTCCAGGTATTGGATGGCGATGAGCTTGTCATCGGGTTCAGCGGTTTTGATTGCGCCATAGACCGAGGTGATAGCGTCGGCCTGGCCTTGCGCTTCGATCTGCAACTTGTAGCGCTGGGCGTCAGCCACCGCCTGAATCGCTGATGCTTCACCTTCGGCTTCCAGGATTCTGGACTGGCGCTTGCCTTCCGCTTCCAGGATCTTGGCCTGGCGGAAGCCCTCGGCATCCAGGATGTTGGCGCGCTTTTCGCGCTCGGCCTTCATCTGGCGGTGCATGGCCTGGGTTACGTCGACGGGCGGGTCAATGCGTTGCAACTCGACTCTGACAACGCGCACGCCCCATTTGTCGGTGGCGTCATCCAGCACCTCGCGCAACTTGGTGTTGATCACTTCGCGTGATGTCAGGGCGTCATCCAGTTCCATCTCGCCGACGACATTACGCAGGTTGGTCTGGGCCAGTTTGGTGGCGGCGACGAAGAAGTCGGCGATGTTGTAAACGAGCTTGACCGGATCAGTGGCCTCGTAGAAAACAATGGCGTCAACGGTGACGACCACATTGTCTTTGGTGATCACCTCCTGCGGCGGGACATCCACAACCTGTTCGCGCATATCCACCTTCCGCAGTTTGTCGAGGAACGGGACGATGATCGTCAGGCCGGGGTCAGCGGTGCGGACATAGCGTCCCAAGCGTTCGACGACGCCCTTTTCGTACGGAGAGACAATTTTGATACTGGCAGCGGCGATGATCAGAACAAACAACGCAACAGACAACAAAACAATAACGGTTCCCACAATACACCTCCTTGGGTGTGAAAAGAATATCGGGATTAAGTAAATGCCGGAGAGAATTCTGAATTACGGAGTGTGAAATACTGAGGCATTTACCGAGGTTTTGCGGCATACCAGATGAATAAAGAACAAACCGCAAAACACTTAGACTTCGTGGTCGGGTTCGGGACGCACCATTAAGCGAGTGCCTTCGAGTTTAACCACCTGGACGACGGTGTCGGCTGGAATCACCTGGCCATCGACGGAATCAGCGCGCCATTCCTCGCGTTCCACGCGTACCAGACCTTTGGCGACCCTTGGCTCGATGGAGGTCAGGACCACGCCGTACTTGCCAACCATGCGGTCGGCTCCCACGCCCTCGGGCTGTTTGCCGGTCACACGGTCTGCGAAACGGCGGGACAAGACAACGCTGATGGCTGAAACAACAACAAAAACAAGTAACTGCCATTGTAGATCAAGGCCAAGCAGGGCGGCTGCGAATGCCGCTAATGCGCCAACACCAAACGCCGCCAGCACGAAACCCGCTGTGAAGACCTCAGCGAGGAAAAAGAGCATGGCGATTATAAGCCAGGCCCATCTGATTATTTCAAAATCCATCATGAACACCTCCAAAGACGATCTAATAAATGCGTAGCTGCTCAGGTGTAGCACCCTTCGATACGATTCTCGCTCCGCTCGAATCACTCAGGATGCTGAGCTTGGTATGCCTAAGCAGTTACACAAATGCAGTGAATAATACTTGGTGTAAAGAATTTTATAGTCTCATTCTAACAGAAAATCGCCCTTTTTCCAGACCCGAATCTGACGCAACAACGACTATACACTGACGTTGGGCACATGTCAGAAACAGTCGCAGATACGGTTTAGGAACGAATCGGCGTCCTAAACAATGCGCCATTTGAATGTTTGCCCCTTTTGACGGAGCAGAGCAAATCCAAGTACACTCTGCCCGCAAGCGCTCCAGCAGCAATCACTTGTAAATCCAACTTCGAGAATCAATCTATGCTAACATCTTCGATAAGGCGACTCATGCTTATCGCCTTCATCCTTTCCGTACCCCTGCTCTTCGTCTTGATTCAGACCCCCACCAGATCGGATGCCCGAACGCCGATGGAGTCGTCCGAGCTAACGGTCGCTCAGGACGGCGGGACAACAGGCAACGCCAAAGGTCCTTATCCGGGCACGTACATTTTTTACGACAAATACAACATCGACCCGGCCGATTTCCCGCAACTCACGGGCGGCCATTTCCCTTTCAGTTGGGATGATATCGAGGTCGAGGATGATGTTTTCGACTGGACTTACGTAGATCAGTGGTTGGAGCAGCAAGCAAATTTGGGGAAGCCGACGGGGGTGGGATTTTCACTCTACGATGGTCGTTGCTGCGGAGGCACGCGCATCCCCCGCTGGCTGGTGTGGGAGCATGAAGAGACCGTGGTGCGCTGTGACGCCTTGCAGTGGCCGATCCCTCGCTACGAGAATCCCCTGTTGATGGCCGAATATCGCGAATTTATCCAGACCTTTGCCGCGCGCTACGACAATGATCCCCGCATAGCCTGGATCGAGCTGGCGACCGGGATTTTTGGCGAAGCCAAACCCTCTGATTCGAGTGATTGGCCCTGTTTGCTTAATGCTGGCCTGACGGAAGAGGTCTG
Organism: uncultured Chloroflexia bacterium; assembly: GCA_963700615.1. Lineage (GTDB taxonomy): Bacteria > Chloroflexota > Anaerolineae > J102 > J102 > DUEF01. Next base: position 654,874 of record CAVOYG010000016.1, read on the forward strand.
GATCGAGTATTCCACAGATGTGATGGATTTTTACGCAGAGGCCTTCCAGGAGACCACGATTCTCTACCAATTTGCGCCCGTCTATCATCCCGAATCCCAATCTATCCGCCAGCGAAAATATCTGACTGACTACGCTGCCAGCCTGGGAATCGGACTCAAGCACAATGGCCTGACGCCCGATGCAAACGGCGCCATCGTCGATAATCCTGAAAAATCCTACTACAAAGCCGGTCAATGGGACCCCTTTTTCACCTGGTGGCAGGATGTGCCCATGGCCTGGGAAAGCTACGACACGCAACGATGCGTCGATTACAAAACCGGTGCGATGAGCGCCGACATTACGATGTGGTGCGTGTATGCAGGCCTCAATGCCCACGCCGACTATTTTGTCTTTTCCAGAGGCATGGTGACGGATCCTGATCGAGCGCCCTATCTCGAATTTGGCAACCATTATCTCGGGGCCGAGGTGGCGGAAACTGACTCGGTATGGGTGGCGATGCGAGAGCACGAGACGCTACCCCCTGAATATAACGACCCAGACTGGTACCCGCCCGAAGGCAATTACGGGCTCTGGCTCTACCAAAACGATGCCGTAGCGGGCGGTCGCAGTGTGCCGGAGTGGGAAGTGACGGAAGCAATGGAGGGGCGTTACACTCGCCGCACCAATCTGGCGGGCGGCAATCCCAGCCTTTATTTCGATGTGGATGATGCCTGGTTGTATGCCGATGCCGGTTCGCCGCTCACGGTCGAGATCATCTACCTCGATCGGGGAACAGGTTCCTGGTCGTTGTACTACGATGCCCAGGACAATGCCGACACACTGGCAGGGACTGTCCAGAAGCAGAACAGCGGGCAGTGGCTGACCCAGACCTTTGATCTGAGCGACGCCTACTTCGGCAACCGTCTTCCTGGCGGCGGTGAACACCCCGGCTCCGATTTCTACGTGCGCAGCAATGATAACGACACCTACTTCCATCGTTTCCGTGTCTTCAATCACAACATCGCCCCAACCCCGACCCCGCCTCCTGTCCCCACCCTCACACCCAGCCCCACCCCGTCGCCAGATGATCCCACCCCGACGCCTTCACCCGCCTATTTGCTCCTGCGAAACGGCGTCGATGGCTACAATGGCACGGAAGACACCTGGATCGGCCAATGGTGCAACCGGGACAACAACCCCGATGACGGACAGACGCCTCATGGTGCTGACGACTTCCTGGGGCTGCGCGCCAACGGCGAATCTGACACCTGCAACGCCCTGATCAAATTCGATCTCCGACATCTGCCCGCCGACACGCACATCGTGCAGGCAAAACTCATTTACCGGGCAATCTGGCAGAGCAACGAGGCGCGCACCTATGTCAATGTGCATGATCTGTACAAAGACTGGACCGAGCAGGATGCGACCTGGTATCTGGCTCGCCCCGGCCTCCGCTGGGATGTACCCGGCGCTGATGGTCCCGACGACCATCCTGAACTTCCATACGACACAACCGTCGTCACCGGCCCGGTTGGCCTGACCTGGTCGGGCTCATACATCACGCCACTGGTGCAACGCTGGATCGAATCCCCTGCCACCAACAATGGCGTATTGCTGCGCACCTTCAGCAGTCCAGTGGGCTATGAAATCGCTTCCAGCGAATATAACGAGCTGAAATATCGCCCCGCTTTGGAGCTATTCTATTACCCTGGGGATAGCATTCCGCCCACCGCCACGCCAACCGTGACGCTGACCGCTACACCCTCTCCCACGCTGACGCCCACCCCGACGCTGACGCCCACCCCGACGCTGACTCCGACCCCCACCCCGACGCCCACGCTAACGCCGACAGCCACCTCCACACCCTCGACTGGCATCATCGAAGGCTGGGTGTTCCATGACGAAGATAGTGACGGCAGCCGTGGTGATGAACCTGGTATCGCCGATGTCAGGCTGACCGTTCAGGAACTGGGCAACGAAAACGAAGCCGTGCAGCGGACAGATGCCACAGGTTTTTTCCGGTTCGATAACCTGACCCCAGGAAACTATCTGCTGACCGAAGAACAGCCGGACGGATGGAGTGAAGCCTATCCAATCGGTCAACTGGCTTTCTCTGTGATGGCCAACCACGCGCACCAGATTGACTTCGCACACCAACCTGACCCCAAGCTCTGGTTGCCGCTCTTGCTGAGATAGCATATACGCAACAGCGCTGGTATTTTTGGCTGGATTCCTGCTATACTTGTTCCCCACAAGTCTCCGTGTCGAGTACACGGAATTGCTGTACAACAGGCCACCCGGTGTTAACACGGCCTCATTCACCCGTGTTAGACTGCTCTCTCCCCTAAGGATCAGGACCGAAACGCCATCCGGATATTGACTCGATTTCCTGTCAATGCTGAATGGCAAGTTGTTTTAACTTTGTTCTGGTCTCACGCCTCTTGCATAGCGCCGATCTGACGCCGCACCCGGCCTTGTCTGATCGTGCAAGAGAGAAGTCTGATGCGAAACCATAAACTCAGCTCGATAAAAACCCATCCTCGCACCGCCCTCGGCATCCTTTTTGTGATGCTGCTGGTGGTGTTTGTTGCTCTGGCGACACGCAATAGCCAGGTGTTGGCTTCCCCAATTGTGGCAGCGCCCGGTGCGCCTGACGCAGCCCCGGCTATCGACCGTCCTGGCATTTACGTTTTCCAGGACTGGCGAAACATCGACCCAATCAGCAATCCAATTACGGGGGGCCATGCCACATTCGAGTGGCAGCAGGTGGACAAAGGGCCGGGTCAATACGATTGGCAGGTAGTAGACAGCTGGTTGGAAAAAGAAAGCGCGAGCAACAAAGCCACAGCTGTCGGTTTTGCCTCGTATAACGCCCAGTGTTGTGGTGGCGATGCCATGCCCGACTATCTGGTCGATCAGAAGCCCGACATGCAAGTGGTCTGTGAGGATGCCTGGGCTATGCCTAAATACTGGAGCGAATCCTATCTCGACGAGTGGGCCCGCTTTGTTGGCGAGGCGGGGAAACGTTACGAGGATGACCCTCGAATCGCCTTTGTTGAGATCGGCGTCGGCATCTTCGGCGAAACCAAGCCTTCGGACACGCTCCATCGCGACTGTTTGAAAGCAGCGGGGCTGACCAGCGAACTCTGGGTGCAGACTGTCAAACGCATCATCGACGATCACAAGCGCGCTTTCCCTACCACACCGCTGATCCTGCAATACGCACCGTTCTTTGAAAGCACTACCGAACGCCGCCTGCTGACCGATTACGCCGCCTCTCAGGGGATCGGTCTTAAACACAACGGCCTTCGCCCCGATGCTGACGCCGTCAACATCAACACGCCCGGCTATTCCCTCTTCGGTTCGGGACAGTACGATCCGATGTACAAATGGTGGCAGGATGTCGCCATCGGCTGGGAATCGTACGAAGCCCTGTACATGACCGGACTCACTAACACCACCTGGGGCGTGTACAATGGCCTGGACAAACATGCAGACTATTTCGTCCTGGCGCGCGACCTGATCATCCAAACGGAAAGACACCCGATCCTGAGCTTCGCTCAGCAGCACCTGGGCAAGACCATCGAAAACAGCCCGTCGGCATGGGTGGCTTTGCGCGAAACCGAATACGATTGGTATCCGCAATTCGGCAATTACGAGTTCTTTCTGGTGCAGAATGATGACGTCCCAGGCGGGAAGACAGTTCCCTTGTGGAATGTGTCCAGTTATCCTGAAGGACGCTACACCCGCCGCACAGACAGCGCCAGCGGCAACCCCTACATGTATTTTGACATCGAGGATGGCTATTTGCACGACACGCATGAACGCGTGCGGCTCAATGTCACCTATTTCGATTCAGGCAACGATCAATTCGATGTCACCTACGATGCCTGGGATAATCCCAAAAAACTTGCTGGCGTGGTGCGCAAAACCAATACGAAGCGCTGGTTGAACAAGAGTTGGGAACTCAATGACGCCCGCTTCGGTAACCGCCAGCCCGGAGGTGGGAATCATATCGGCTCAGATGTCAGCCTGTATGACCGCGGTGATGGCGACGAAACCATCCACCTGCTGCAAGTGGAGCGCCTGGACCTGGCCCCAACACCAAATCCGACCCCCACGCCCACGTCAACACGCACCCCAACACCGACATGGACGCCCGAACCTGGCGACTATCGATTGGAAAAAACGTATCGGCAGGGGCAGGCCGGTTACACGGGCAGTGGCCGACACCTACATCAGCGAGTGGGAACGCCGACAAGAATTACGGTTCAAGTTCGTTGCTACTGGTGCGCGTGGAAAACATGCAGAGCGCTCTACTGCGTTTTGATGGCGTCAGTCTGCCTGCCGGCGCGTCTTTGGATCGCGCCACTGTACGCCTGTATGTCGATGATCGCAGCAACGACGCACGCATTTACATCCGCAGTTTTGATATGAAGACATCCTGGGATGCTAACGCCGCCACCTACCAGCGGGCGCGTTCCGGCGTCACCTGGAAAGAACCGGGTATCGGACCTGACGACCGCGCCGCCATGTACAGCGACTTCAGTTTTCTGCAGGGTACGAGCATGTGGATCGAACTGGATGTGACGGATTTGGCTCAACGCTGGTTGCGCGACCCCGCCAGCAATCGCGGCATCGTCCTCGATGGCTACGGCACAGCCAGTGTCCACTACGAAATGGCTTCTGCTGACCATCCTGATGTCAATCTCCGCCCGGAACTTGTGTTGGAATACCTGAACAAATCCTATCCCTCCCCGACGCCGGTTCCCAGCCCGAACCCAACCGCCACGCCTACTCCTCTGCCGGAGCCGCCTGTACTCAGCGCCTTTCGCGGCAGCCCCACCATCGATGGCAAGCTCGATGACTGGTTGCTCAATTATCCTTTGCAACTGGATGCCGCCAATGCCAACTACAGCAGCGGCACCCTGCCGGACGGGGATGATCTGCACGGCGATGTCTGGGTGCGCTGGGATGCCGATAACCTCTATTTCGCCGCACGGGTGCGTGATGACCAGGCTTTCGCCGACAGCGGCGGCGAACTCTGGCTCGACGACAGCGTCGAATTCGGCCTCGATGGCGAAAACGATGGCGACAGCTACAGCGACACAAAGGGGGATCACCAGTTCACGGTGCGTCGCGACGGCGCTGTCACCGACCGGGCGATGCCCTCAACCGCGCCGATGGTGGCGGTAAGCGAATATCCTGGCGGTTACGATGTGGAGATGGCCGTGCCCAAATGGTATCTGGGAAACATCGATCTCAGGGCCGGTGCGCGCATCGGCTTCAATTTGGGGCTGAACGACGACGACGACGCCGGCAACCGGGATAGCTACCTCGTGTTGTTGGGTCGCAGCACCGTGGCCGGGGCCGAATACTTTGGTGATGTTGTCCTGGAAGATGGTTCGCCTGATGTGACCCCCACCGCCACGCCAACAGCCGGTCCCTCACCTACCGCCACCATCACGCCGACCCCCAGCTCGACGCCGACCATTACGCCATCGCCGACCAACACCCCCACGCCCGATGGCTCGGCCCTCGTCCTTCAAAATGGCCGTGATGGTTACGACGGCTTTGCAGATGCATACATCAGTGCATGGGAGCCCGACACGAATTACGGCGGTGATTCCCTTCTCCAGGTCCGCTCCGAAGATGTCAAAAACATCCTGGGGCGCTTTGATCTGCAAGGCCGCATCCCCGCAGGTTACGCCATCGACCAGGCCCAGTTGGATGTGTTTGTCACCAGCAAAACCAACGACAACTACATGCAATCTCGAAATCTACGAACTCAACCGGCCTTTTGTCGATGTCGAGACCAATTGGTATCTGGCCGGGCAGGGCGCGCCCTGGTCTCTGCCGGGCGCGCTGGGTGTCCCTGACGACCATGGCGCAGAATATCTCGCTTCGGCCCTGGCAACGGTTGGGGAATGGTCTTCGTTCGACATCACTGCCCTGGCCCGCGCCTGGCTCGAAGATCCGGCCAACAACAACGGCTTCCTGCTGGCGGGACAATCCGCCGGGCGCGTGGAAGCAAAAATCAGCAGTGGCGAAGGCGCGCCGGTCGAACAACGACCCCTGCTGCGACTCAAACTGATTGCCGGACCCACACCCACGCCGACCGCAACACCCACCCCGGTCACAGTGGAACTTAAACCAGATGCTGACGCACACTTCAGCCAATGGAATCCCAACAGCAATTACGGCGAGGCGAACCTGGCTGTGCGTTCAGCCAATGTGTCCGAAGCCTTTATCCACTTCCCGCTGGGCGATATCCCGGCAGGGTCACAGGTGCTGGAAGCGCAATTGGCATTTGAAGTTGTCTCCCGCTCGAATCAAAACACGATTCACGTTGATGTACAGCGAGTGAATCGCACCTGGAGCGAAAACGGACTCACCTGGCTCATGGCCACAGAATCCGATGCCTGGACCCAGGGCGGCGCTGCCGCCATTCCTGCGGATCGGGCGGAGAAGACATTCGGAGAAGTTTTGTTGGCAGCTTCCGGGCCGGCAACCATCGATATCACCGCATTGGCGAAGACCTGGATCGAACAGGGCGTTGCCAATCATGGCCTGCTCCTGCACGGCGAAAGCAATGGTTACGTGCAATACAACATCGCCAGCCGCGAACACTACGATATCGCTCTGCATCCACGCCTGATCCTCACCTATCGACCGGGCAGTGGGGCAACGACCCCTACGGCAACAGCAACGCCGATTCCCAGTCCAACAAGAACGCCGTCGCCTACCCCGACGACCCGCTTCACCCCGACCGCAACCACAACGCCGACTCAGACGCCCACGCCCACGCCGCAGATCACCACAACGCCGGGGGAGACCCAGACAGCAGTTCTCGATGTCATTGCCGACACTTACATCGACGCCTGGTCGCCGGACACCGCCAATGGTGACGATGTGTTTATGCTGGTGCGGAACAACGACATCATGCAACCACTCCTGGTTTTCGATGTTTCTGTTTTGCCCCCGAGCGCCATTATTGATAGCGCCACGCTTCGCGTGTGGGTGAGCAGCCGCAGCAACGAAAACCTCATGACAGCCAAGACATTTCTGCTGCGCCGACCCTGGGATGAACGCGAAACCACGCAGAATCAGGCCGCCACGGGCGCGCCCTGGGAAATCGCCGGGGCCTACGGCGACAGTGACCGCCACCCAATCGGGTTGAGCATAGCTGAATTGCCTGTCAGTGGGCCAGTGGATTGGGATGTCACCGGCGCTGTCCAGACCTGGGTGCAGGACCCGACCAGCAACTACGGCCTGATCCTGAGCGGACGCTCCACAGGACACGTTCACTACAGCTTCAATTCACGCGAAGGCATCCAAACAGACGAGCGTCCGCTGATCAGCGTCGTCTACCATGTGCCACCGACAGCGACGCCTACGCCCACCATCGCGGCTACACCGGCAGACGGTCGTCAAATCGAAGCGCAATTCGGGCAGGCAAGCATCGATGGCAATCTGGGTGAATGGACGGAGACTGGCATGATGCTCGATGTCAACACAGCCAATCGGGTGAGCAACCTCGCTTCGATCTCCGGTCCGAACGACAGCGCCATGCTGGTGCGTGTGCGCTGGGACAACTCGACCATTTACTTTGCTTTTGATGTGCGCGACGATTCCCTGCACGCCGACAGCCTGCCCTGACCTCTGGCGCGACGACTCTGTTGAGATCGGCATGGATGCAGAGCATGACCAGCTCCCTGCCAGCCCAAGCGGCGGCGATCACCAATACACCATTCGTTTTGATGGCGCAGCGACCGATCGCACTTTCGGCGTGGACCCGGCCGTACGCTGGGCCAGTCAGATCAGCGGTGATGGCTATCAGGTCGAAATCGCAGTGCCTGCGAGTCAGCTTGGCGGTATCGCCCTCACTGCGGGCGCTGTCCTCGGCATTGATTTCGGGCTGAACGATGATGATGCAGGCGGCGATCGTGACAACATCCTACTTTGGGCAAGCGACTCGACGTACAGCGATGCAATCGACTTTGGCGATCTGATCCTTGTTGCGCCCAATGAGCCGACACCGACACTGTCGCCCACTGCTACAGCCAGTGCAACGTCCACACCCCCATCCACCCGCACCCCAACGTCGACCGCCACGCCAACTCCCACCCACACCCCAACCGCCACGCCGACCGCCACACCGACGCCGGCCAACTGGCGCGTGCTCACTGCCGGGACTGACACCTACATCTACGAATGGTTCCCTGGCATGAACTTCAGCACCGACACGGTACTTCTGTTACGGCAACCAGATCTGGCCCACACGCTCCTGAATTTCGATCTCAGCGCTTTGCCGCCGGATGCCCAGGTGCAAAATGCCCAGCTTCGCTTGCGCGTCCTGGATGAAACGATTCCCCCAAATGTCGCCGTCCGTGGCTATCCCTTACGACGAGACTGGGATGCAAGCGTCGCCAACTGGACGAAAGCAGCCAGTGGAGAGCCCTGGTCGGGGCCTGGGGCCAGCGGGCCGGAAGATCGAGCCGGTGTCGCCACTGCGAGCGATTGGCTGTCATCGGGTAGCTATTTTTCGCTGGATGTGACCGAAGTAGTGCGGGCATGGCTGGCTGATCCTGCGAGCCAGCATGGCATCCTCCTCGATGCAAACAGCAGCGCTGAGATCGCCTTGCACCTGGGCAGCCTGGATCACA
>CAVOYG010000017.1:0-209113 GCA_963700615.1 uncultured Chloroflexia bacterium
TCATCACTTCGCCATCGCCTATGCTGGCTCTGGCGGCGTCTCTGGGATTGATTTCCACCAGCGCTTCGGGGTACATTGCTTCCAGGCCTCTGGCTCGATGGGTCATCTCGCCACCATGCCAGTGGTAGATCACCCGACCGGTGGTGAGCATGAGCGGGTAATCCTCATCGGGCAGCTCGGCGGGGGGCACATGATCCACGGCTGCAAACTGGCCCCGGCCTCGGCTGAATTTGCCGACATGCAGGACGGGCGTGCCGGGATGGTCGGGACCAGGCACAGGCCATTGCAGCACATCACCCCTTTCCAGTCGTTTCCAGGTGATGCCGGCATAAATGGGCGTGAGGGCGTTGATCTCTTCATCGATGTCGCTGATGGAGTGGTACTCCCAATCGCCAAAGGGCGCATCGGGATCAGGTGTGGTCGCGCCGAGGTCTATCATGCGTTTGGCCAGTTGGACGATGATCCAGTGGTCGAGCATGGCTTCACCGGGCGAATCCACCGCTTTGCGCGCGCTGGGCGCGGCGCTCAGTGTTGGTGAAGGTCCCCTCTTTTTCGGCAAAGGATGCGGCAGGGAAGATGACATCGGCGTACTGGGCTGTTTCGCTGAAGAAAAGCTCCTGCAGGACGATGAATTCGGTCTTTTGCAGCGAGAAGCGGACATGGTTGAGATCAGGATCGCTGGTCATCGGGTTTTCGCCGATGACGTATAGGCAGCGCACATCGCCTGCTTCGGCGGCCTTAAGCATCTCGGTGACGGTCAACCCCATGTAATTGGGCAGATCCACGCCCCAGGCTTTCTCGAATTTTTCCTGAACAGCGGCATCGGTCACGCGCTGGTAGCCAGGATAGACGTTTGGCAGACAGCCCATGTCGCATGCGCCCTGGACGTTGTTCTGGCCGCGCAGGGGGTTGACGCCGCCGCCGGCAACGCCCATGTTGCCCAGCAGCATCTGCATGTTGGCGCAACTCATCACGTTGGGCACGCCGGTGGTGTGCTGGGTGATGCCCATGGCATAGAGCAGGGTGCCGGGGCGATTTTCCGCCATCATGCGGGCGGCCAGTTCGATATCAGCCGCAGGCACGCCGGTGATGTCGCTGGTCACTTCGGGCGTGTATTTTTCCAGCACCGCCTTCAATTCCTCGAAGCCTTCGGTGCGATCCCGAATGAAGTCGTCGTCCTGCCAGTTTTCGCGCAGGATCACATGCATGAGGCCGTTGAGCAGGGCAATGTCGGTGCCAGGTTGGTGGCGAAGATGCAGATCGGCGTAGCTGGATATATCGATGCGCCGGGGGTCGGCCACAATCAGTTTGACCCCGCGCTGGCGTTTGGCCCGTCGAATCTTGGTGCCGATGACGGGATGGTTTTCAGTCGTATTGGAGCCAATGATGAAGATGCACTGGCTGTCGTCGGCGATGTCCCGGATGGAGTTGGTCATCGCACCGCTGCCGAAGGAAGTCACCAGACCGGTGACGGTAGCGGAGTGTCACAACCGGGCGCAGTGGTCGATACTATGCGTCGCCAGCATCTGCCTTGTGAATTTGCTGAAGATGAAATTTTCTTCGTTGGAGCATTTGGCCGAGGCCAGCAAGGCGAAGGCGTCGCCGCCGTGATCTTTCTTGACCTGCGTGAATTTTCCAGCTACGACATCGAGGGCGGTGTCCCAGTCGGTTTGGATAAAGGTATCGGGGGAGATCGTTGAATCCGTGTTGCGTGTTGCGTGTTGCGTGCCGTTTCCGGAAGCACGCTGGTGGCTAAGACTGGCGAGGCGTTCCTGCGCTTCGCTGAAGATTGCCCATTCGCCGCTGTTGACTCGCTCCTCCACCATTTCTGTACCTAGCCATTTGGCTCGCACCATCGGGCGGGTGAGGCGGTCGGGGTGATGAACATAATCGAAGCCATAACGACCTTTGACGCAAAGGCCCATGCCGTTGACCGGCGCTTTCTCGGTGCTGGTCGACCCGCACGATCTTACCGTTGCGCACATTCAGCTCGAAGTTGCAGCCGACGCCGCAGTAGGAACAGGTGGTCATCACCTTCTTTACCTGATTGGCTCGTCCCAGGCCCAGACTCATCTTGTCTTGCAGAGCGCCGACCGGGCAATAAGCCACACAAGCGCCGCAACTCTCACAACCGGCGTCCAACAGCAACTGGTCAGCTCCGGCTACCAGTTTGGTCTCGAACCCGCGGTAGGCGAAACTCCAGATGTCCCGGTTCTGGATATCGTTGCAAGCGCGGATGCAGCGTCCGCAAACGATGCACTTGTTGCGGTCGATGAAGATGAAGGGATTCGGATCGGGGTCGATCTCGTATTCGTGTCGCCGACCGCCATTTGGCTCCGGCCACTTGACGCCATAATCGTAGACCAGGTCCTGTAACTCGCAGTCGCCGGCCACTTCGCAGGTCATGCATTCGTTGGGATGGTCGGTTAGGAGCATGTTCAGGACGAATCTGCGGGTCTCGACCGCCGCCTCGCTCATGGTATCGACGACCATGCCCTCCATAGCGGGCGTGGTGCAGGCAGTCTGCAACCCCCCACGCTCTTTCTACCGAGACGACGCACATGCGGCAAGCGCCGACGTCCTTCAGGTCGGGATGTTCACAAAGGGTGGGGATTTCGATCCCGGCTGAGCGAGCGGCTTGCAGAATCGTGCTGCCGTCGGGGGCGGTGATGGATTTGTTGTTGATGGTGAGGTTGATGGACATGGGACTTATCCTTTCAGGTATTGGGATATTGGATATTGGGTATTGGCTATTCAATATTGGTGAGGAGTGGGGAAATAGCCGATACTCAATTTCTGATATTACTTGAGGTTTTCGCAGCCTGGTGATTTCGGCCAGTGGTCGCTGATGGCGGCTTCGGTGTCTTTGGGTTGGCAGGCGGGCCAGGGCATGTTGGCAAAGGTCCTGGCCCGACGATTGACCTGGCAATCATCTTCGATGATATCGAGCGTCAGGGCATTGTCGTGCATTTGCCAGGTGTAATGGCCGGTGGTGTGAGGACAGGTCGGATCGTTGAAGAGAGTGAGGTGGTCACCGTCGAGTGCGAAGGAGCCGAGACTGCGCCAGCCAGTGTATTCGTGGAAGACGCGGTAAGCGCCTTGATCGAGATGAAGTTTCCAGACGCCGCCTTCAGGCAAATAGTCGGGGCAGCGCTTGCAGGGAACGGGCGTGCCTTCCTTGGATTCAACCTTGGCGTAAAAACCGTCGATTGGCGTGTTATTTTGCAGCGGTAGTGGTGTTGAGAACGGATAGGGTTCTTTTTGCAGTAATTGTGACCACAGGAGAGGTGCTTTTTGTTCGTACACAATCGCCGGAGTCGCAACACCGGTTGGGGCGACAGCGACAGGTGGAGTCGGAACGCAAGTCGCCAGAATCATAAGGATGGCAACAGCGACAAATTGTTTCACTTCTCGACAATGGGGATGTAGACGTACATGGTCAACAAGCCCATGGCAGGATTGAATTCCTCATTGTACAATTCGAATTCGGGTCCATCCGCACGGTTGTACTTGGATTTAGGCAGCCATTCCTGAGAGATAGCGTCTATGGTCTTGTGTATTTCGGGCAAGGTGGTTGCGAACACGGCGTAAGTCTGCTCGGGGATGTGTTTCATGACCATGTCCGGCGGCACGGGGGCATCCGCCTCGACCTCGTATCCGGCCACGTAATCCCACACGCCCGCCTCGTGGTCGAAATTATCTTCGACGCCGTAGGCAATGAATGGGTTGATCCTGTTCATGATCTCGAGAGCACGGTCGGGGAAAAGCGCATCCCACAATTGCGGTATCTCGTTGTTTTTGTTGTCGCCCCGGTAAAGCAAGCCGACGACGGTGAAGGCGGGGAGGGTGAGGATTTGGGTGGGGTTCACGATTTAACTCTGTGGGTTAGGGGCATATTGTTTGGCGGGGATCGCACGGGCATGAATGGCCCGTGCTACAGCGACCTGCGGCCGCACTGCGCCCGATGAATCGGGCTAGCCGGGTTTACCCGGCGCTGTTTCGTAGCCGGGGGAATCATCCCCCGGTGTATTCCGGAAAGCAAATGCCTCAGCTAGAGCATCCAGCTCTGCCCGCCATCTTCCGTCATCCAGGACATAAAATGGATCTGGTTCACGCAACAGCCGTCCAACCTCACCGCTGTGGCGTTCCAATACAGCAATCGTTGAACCGGCGGCATGATGCTCTTTCTGTCGTTGAACATAATCAATGTAGTTTGGCAAGCGTTTGCCGTCAAAAGAGAAGGCTCCGTATTCGTCCTGCCAATACAAAACGTGTGACAGGTTCATCTTGTTGAATTTTGTTGAAGTCACACCCTTCATTTGACCAACAAATCGAGCTACAGCGATTTTAGGCGGGATGGCGGCGACAACGTGCAGATGGTCAGACATACCATTGATCGCAAAAACTGTCGCACCTAAACCGATGGCTTTTGTGCGCAGAAGTTCGTAGATGATAGATTCAACAGCAGGTGCAATCAATGGTTCCCGATGTTTGGTCGACCAGACAAGGTGGTAGAAGAGTTGCCAGTAGGGCATGAATGTAAAGCTGTTTGTTGGTGATAATGGAGATTGTTGATTTATGGGATCACACGGCGATAAATCGGGCTAGCCGGGTTTACCCGGCGCTGTTTCGTAGCCGAGGGAGACGACTACAAGCAGTCGTACATCCCCCAGTGGTAAAGGCGGGGCGGGCGGTGATTTGAGTGGCGTTCATTCCACCGTCACCACCACACGCGGCGAGGTGATCTCAATTGCATTAAAGTTGCAGACCTCGTAACAAAGGCCGCAGCGTTCACAGAGAGATGGGTCAAGTTCGTGCACTTGCAGCTTTTCGCCGGTGATGGCGCCCGCCGCACAGTTGCGGGCGCAGACCATACAACCCGTGCAGAGATCAGCGATGATGTCGTAGGTGATCAGGGCCTTGCATTTACCGGCGGGGCAGCACTGGTCCTCGATGTGCGCCCGGTACTCTTCTTCAAAATGGCGGATGGTGGAAACGACCGGGGCCGGGGCCAGTTGTCCCAGCGCGCAGAGCGATCCACTTTCCATGCCGCCAGCCAGATATTTGATTTCTTCCAGGTCCTCAAGCGTGCCGTTACCTTCGGTAATGCGCTCCAGGATCTCCAGCATGCGGGTGGAGCCAATACGGCAGGGCGGGCACTTGCCACAACTCTCCAAACAGGTGAATTGGATGAAGAACTTGGCGAATTCCACCATGCAGGTGGTCTCATCGGCGATGACCATGCCGCCTGAACCCATCACCGAACCGGCAGCCTGCAACGAGTCGAAGTCGACTGGCACATCCAGATATTGCTCCGGCAGACAGCCGCCGAGCGGGCCGCCTGTCTGCACGGCTTTGAATTCTTTGCCGTGGGGGATGCCGCCGCCGATGTCGTAGATAATCTCGCGCATGGTGATGCCCATCGGCACTTCGATCAGGCCGGTGCGATTGACCATGCCGGTCAGGGCGAAAACCGCCGTGCCGGGACTCTTTTCTGTGCCCAGACTCTTGAACCAGTCTGCGCCGTGGCGAATGATTTTGGGCGTGTAAGCGTAAGTCTTAACGTTGTTGATGTTGCTGGGTTGTTCCCACAGGCCGGAGACAGCCGGATAGGGCGGGCGAGGCCAGGGCTGTCCTCTCTCCCCTTGAATCGACGCCATCAATGCTGTTTCCTCTCCGCAGACAAATGCTCCGGCTCCTTCCTTAACCCGAATATCGAAATCGAAACCGAACCCCATGATATCTTTACCTAACAAATTGGCATCACGCGCCTGTGCCAATGCCACTTCAAGCCGTTTAATCGCCAAGGGATATTCGGCGCGGCAGTAGATGAATCCCTGCTCAGCGCCGATGGCATAACCAGCAATGACCATGCCCTCGATCACGGCGTGCGGATCACCTTCCAGCACCGAACGGTCCATGAACGCGCCGGGATCGCCTTCATCGGCATTGCAGATTACGTATTTGGGCCAGCGCTGGGTGTTTCGGGCAAAGCGCCACTTCATCCCGGCCGGGAATCCTGCTCCCCCGCGTCCGCGCAACCCCGAACTGAGCATTTCCTCAATCACCTGTTGCGGTGACATTTCGGACAGGGTTTTGCGCTGGGCCAGATAGCCATCTCTGGCAATGTAGTGGCCGATATTTTCAGGGTCAACCACGCCGCAATTCTCCAGCAAAATGCGCTGTTGCTTGCCGTAGAAACCGACATCGTGCCACTTCTCCACGCGCTCTTCGCTGGTCGGGTCTTTGTAAAGCAGGCGTTCGACCGGTTTGCCACCGATTACGTGCTCTTCGACGATCTGCTTGGCATTGCGCGGCTTCACCTGCGTGTAAAAAGTCTCATCGGGGTAGACAACCAGGATCGGGCCCTGCTCGCAGAAGCCGAAACAGCCAGTGCGTCGCACCTCGACCTCGTCCTCCATCTCGTGTTTCGCCAATTCTTCGCGCAGTGTCTCCCGTACCAGGGCGCTCTCCGATGAGGAGCAGCCTGTGCCCATGCACACGGCGATCCAACGATGATTGGGATCAGTAACATAGGTCGGGACTTCTGTTTCTGGCATAAGGGTGATAGGTGTGCTCATAAATCGTTCCTCTTGTTCAGATTGTCTTCGCAGCGTTCGTGCGTTTTTTGATCGTGTTCAGCAACATGTTCTGTCGCAGCCGTCCCATGACATCACCATCCAGCACTGCAACAGGCGCAAGCGCACAGGAACCAAGGCAGTAGACGAGTTCCACCGTCAACTCGCCATCTGCGGTGGTTTCGCCGGGGTCAATGCCGTAGTGTTCTTCGATGGCAGTCGCCAACATGGGAGTGCCGCGCACATGGCAGGCAGTCCCATCACACAACCGCAAAATGTGACGTCCCCGTTTTTCCAGATAGAACTGCGCATAAAATGTGGCTACGCCATAAACTTTGCTCACCGAAATGCCCTGCTTTTTGGCAATCAGTTGGAGCACTTCTGGCGGTAAATATCCGTATTTGTCTTGCGATTTCTGCAAGATTGGGATCAGTGCTCCCTTTTGCCCTTGATATTGCTCGAAAATCTCATCCAAGAGACTGAGATCAACAGCGCCGTTGTCATCTGCCATATATAAACTCCTGTTCGGGATATAAGAAAATTCAAAAACACGAATTAGCGTCAGCCTATTTTAGCCTTCCTGCTTCCGTTTGTATATGACATATATCATCTCAACATGGTAACTATTGATGCGTAACCGTACTTTGTCCGTCATGTCGAACGAATGTGAGACATCCCCTCCATTTTTGGGGATGATCCCTGATAGCAGGGGGATTTCTCCTCCCGTCGGTCGTCGAAATGACGGTAACCTGAACCGTCACTCAATATGGTTGATTTCGGGTACACCGGGTCTGGATTGGTGGCTCGCCGTTTGTCTTGTACAATACATCCCATCATCCTGCTGTTCTCCACCCTCGACTTTGTCGAGACCTTAGTCTTTGATTCCGGACATTTTCATCCATGCGCAACTTACTTTCCACGATCAGCACCTGGCAAAATGAAGATAAGGCGATTGCCCTGGCGACGGTCGTCAGAGCTTACGGCTCATCCCCGCGCCCGCTGGGATCGAAAATGGTGGTGTCGTCCGCCGGCGAAATGGCGGGATCCGTCAGCGGAGGCTGTGTGGAAGGCGCTGTCTTGCAGGAAGCACTAGCTGTGATCGAAAGCGGGGAGCCAAAATTGCTGGCTTACGGGATATCCGATGAGTGGGCGCAGGATGTGGGTTTGGCCTGCGGGGGGAGTATTGAGGTGTTCGTGGAACGTTGAATGACTTGCCGCCATCAGATACAGTGATATACAAGCCTCCTTCAAGCTCTGATGTTAACCCATTGCTCGGACTCGCAGGCATAGGAGAAAGTGATGAACCAACGGACATAGCCAGTACAGGAAAGCTGGAGATGCTCCGCGGTTGGGGAGCAAAGATTCTTCAAGAGGACGATGTTTTCGGTGAGCTATCTTTGCCCTGAATCCAATCAGTTGGTGGCGCTGGCGACGGTTGTCGCTGGTGGGAACACAGGCGCGAAACTGCTTATCTGGCCGGATGGTCGGGTGCAGGGCGACCTGGGCGGGGACGAACTCAACCGGTCGGTGCTGAACTCGGCCCTTGGGCTTCTTTCCGACCAGAAAACCGAGCGGCGCACATTCGAGATCGAGGGAGAAGTCACTGACATCTTCATTGAGGTCTTGCCGCCACCGCCACGGCTCATCGTGGTTGGCGCTGTGCACATCGCCATTCCCCTGGTGCGCTTCGCCACCGAGTTAGGCTTCCACACCACCGTCATCGACGCCCGCAGCGCCTTTGCTACCCCCGAACGCTTCGCCCACGCCGACCATCTCATCCTGCAATGGCCCGACGATGCCCTGGCCGAACTGGCGTTGGACGAGGGCTGCTACATCGCCGTCCTCAGCCATGACGACAAACTGGACGTACCCGCGCTCAAGGTGGCGCTGGAGAGCAAAGCGCGTTACATCGGGGCGCTGGGGTCGCGCAAAACGATGGCGGGACGAGCGGAAAAGCTACGCGAGATGGGCATTGTTGATGAGCAGTTGACCCGTATCCACAACCCCATCGGCCTGAACCTGGGCGGACGCCGCCCTGAAGAGATCGCTCTGGCCATCATGGCTGAGATCGTATCGGTGCGAAATGGGATTGAATGCTTTTAGCGTGTAATGTGTATGTCATTCTGAGCGACCGAGGGAAGCGAAGAATCTACACCGAGGCGCTCAATTTCACTTTCGTACTTGGAGATTCCTCCCTTCGGCAAACGATCTTCGGTCGTCGCTCAGGGCAGGCATTCGCTTCACTCAGCGGAATGTCAAATAATGGGAAATTTCAACAGAACCTAACACATGAAATCAAGTTGAATCAACGTATTTTCTCGAATACTCAAGCCTCTGGTATACTACGCTACATAATAATCGCCTTGGATTCCCGACCATAAGTTTTTTTCCTGCTGCATGTGGAGGTACAGACGTGCGTGTATCTGTCTTACAAGAAAATATGGCCAAAGGCCTTTCCATCGTGGGGCGAGCGGTAGCCACACGGAGCACACTGCCAGTGCTTAGTAACATCCTCCTGGAGACAGACAACTCGCAACTGAAGTTGTCTGCCATGAACATGGAGATCGGAATCAACTGTTGGGTTGGAGCCATGATCGAAGAAGAAGGTCAAACCACGGTGCCTGCGCGGCTGCTCAGCGATTTTATCAACTCGTTGCCGAAAGACCGCATCGATATGGAACTTCAGGTGCGGACGCAGACGTTGCACCTCCACTGCACCCGTTACGAAGCCAACATCAAGGGCATTGACGCTTCCGAGTTTCCCATTATCCCCACCCACCGTCGTGAAACCGGGCTCCCCAACATCGAGTTGCCCCCAGCGAAGCTGAAGACCATGATCGAGCAGGTGGCCTTTGCCGCCGCCAGCGATGAAAGTCGACCCACCCTCACTGGTGTCTACACCCGTTTCGATGGCGACAAAATGACCATGGTTGCGACCGATGGCTTCCGTCTGGCAGTGCGAACCGCAATCCTGGAGGAGCCAACCCCCTTATCGGTGGGCATCATCATTCCCTCCCGCGCCCTGACCGAACTCTCACGCATCATCGGCGCTGTCGATCTGGGTGAAGATGATGGCGTGGATGTGACAGTGACCGAAGCGCGCAATCAGGTCATGTTCCATTTGCCCGGTGTGGACCTGGTCAGCCAATTGATAGAGGCGAATTTCCCCGATTACAATAAAATCATCCCCTCTTCTTACAACACCCGCATGGTCGTGGATACCGCTGAATTCCTCAAGGCGATGAAGGTTGTCTTCCTCTTTGCCCGCGATTCAGCCAATATCGTCCGTCTGGACATGACGCCCGGCGAGCCCGGCCGGGTTTTGCTCACGGCAACCAGCGCCGAGATGGGCGATAACGAGGCGGAGATAGAGACTTTGGTGGAGGGAGAGCCTCAACAAGCGGCCTTCAACGCCAAGTTCATGATCGATGTGCTTTCTGTCATCGATACGCCCCAGGTTGCATTTGAGGTGATTTCACCCACGCGACCAGGCGTATTCCGGCCAATTGGCGTGGGCGAAGAACAATACACCCACGTCATCATGCCCATGAGCCCGAAATAGGGTCGGGATCCAGTCATTTTTTAGGAATAAGAAAGCCGGCAGGGACTCCACCGGCTTTCGTCGTATATACGGAACACGCACCACGAAGAATCTACACATCCAGGTTACGCACTTCACTGGCATGGGTGGTGATAAAGCGTCTGCGTGGGGCTACTTCGTCGCCCATGAGCATGTCAAACGTGCGGTCTGTGGCGGCGGGGTCTTTGATGGAAACCTGAAGCACCGTACGTTTCTCTGGGTTCATGGTTGTTTCCCAGAGTTGCTCAGGGTTCATCTCACCTAGACCTTTGTATCGCTGGATATGGGTCTTTTTGCCATCAAAACGGGATGCAACGCGATTCTTTTCCGCTTCATTGTAAACGTAATGTTTCTCTTTGCCTGAACTGATGAGGTAAAGAGGGGGTTGTGCGATGTACAGGTGGCCTTCGGCGATCAAGGGCTCCATGTAGCGGAAGAAGAGTGTGAGCAGGAGTGTGCGAATATGGCTGCCATCCACATCGGCATCGGTCATAATCAACACGCGGTGATAACGCAGGTTGTCCAGATTAAACTGATCGCCGATGCCTGTGCCCAGGGCGGTGATAAGCGCCTGGATCTCTCGATTGCCCAGCGCTTTATCCAAACGGGATTTTTCGACATTGAGAATTTTACCGCGCAGGGGCAAGATGGCCTGGAAGCGCCGGTCACGACCCTGTTTGGCTGAACCTCCAGCCGAATCGCCCTCGACGATGTACAATTCCGATTTGGCCGGGTCTCGTTCCGAACAATCGGCGAGCTTTCCGGGCAGCGTCATGCTTTCGAGCGCGCTCTTGCGGATGACAAGATCGCGGGCTTTGCGAGCAGCAGCACGAGCCCGGGCGCTGGTCATGCATTTGTCGATGATCTTCTTAGCGTCGCGCGGATTGCCTTCCATCCATTCACTGAAGGCGTCGGCGATGGCTGATTCGACTTGATTGCGGACTTCGTTATTGAGCAGCTTGACCTTGGTCTGGCTCTCGAACTGAGGGTCCACCAGTTTGACGCTGACGATGGCTGTTAACCCTTCCCGCGTATCATCACCGCTGAAGTTGGTCTCTTTGTCTTTGAGGATATTTTGTTTGCGGGCGTAATCGTTGATGCAACGCGTGACTGCGCTTCGCAGACCTGTGAGGTGGGTGCCGCCATCCGGTGTATTGATGGTGTTGGCGAATGAATAGACGGATTCGCTGAAACCGTCGGTGTATTGAATAGCGGCTTCGACCATGTTGGCGTCGTAAGTGCGCTCGACATGCACCGGTTCATGGATTGTTGTGCGATTTTTGGTGAGATAGCGAACGAAAGAACCAACGCCGCCTTCAAAGTAAAAACTTATCTCCTTGGGTTCGACCGGGCGTTCATCAATCAGTCGGATTTTAAGACCCCGGTTGAGGAATGCCATTTCACGGAAGCGTTGCACCAGTGTTTCGTAACGATACTCCGCCTCATCATCAAAAATCGATTCGTCATAACGGAAACGCTGAATCGTGCCAGTGACATCGTCTTTATCTATTTTCCCCACAGTCTCGACATCGGTTACGGGAACGCCGATCTCGAAGCGTTGTCGGAAAATCGCTCCGTCACGCTTCACAGTGGATTCGAACCATTCGCTGAGGGCGTTGACGGCACTCACACCAACGCCGTGCAGACCGCCAGACACTTTGTAGCCGCCGCCGCCGAATTTACCACCGGCATGGAGTTTGGTCATTACAACGGTCAGCGCCGGTAGTCCGGTCTGTTTCTGTATCCCCACGGGGATGCCAGCGCCATCGTCGATGACGGAAACGCTTTTGTCTCTGTGAAGGACGACCTCGATGTGTTCACAACGTCCGGCCATAGCTTCGTCGACAGCATTGTCCACCACTTCGTAAACCATGTGGTGCAAGGCCGCCTGATCGGTGCCGCCGATGTACATGCCGGGTCTGCGCCGCACGGCTTCCAGGCCTTCGAGCACCTGGATTTGGTCGGCGGTGTATTCGGGGGAACTGTTTGTAGAATTCTTTGCCACGTGTATCCTCTATATCAAAATGATGAATGAAAGTAATTATTCTGGTGTAGGCACTTATGCGTCATGTCGAACGAATGTGAGACATCCCCACCGTTTTTAGGGGGCAATTCTTGATAGCAGGGGGATTTCTCCTCCCTTTGGTCATCGAAATGACAGTAACTTTAAGCTGGCATGGCCTATGGTGATTGATTATCATCCTGACCAATGCGTCGTGTCTGGGCCAGGGCTGAGCGGATCTGTTGCCAGTGTTGATATCGACCACGATAGAACAGCAGGGTGGCGGAAGTCAGGGCAACGCCGATGTAGGCCGTGCCCAGGATGGCGATGGGGACGCCCCAATTGCTGCTGCTGATGAGCAGCCAGATTCGGGCAAAACCTTCGGTTAACACAAGCCCGATGAGCAATAAACCCAACGTGCCTGATAGATTCCGACCGACCACATTCATGCTGCGCCAGGCTGCACGCGCGACATTAATGCCGTCCATTGCAACGGCGCTGATCGTTAAACTCAGGCCGATGACGAGTGGAACGATGGCAATGTAGGCGAATATCACTAAAATGGATACCAGCGCCAGTCCGCCCGGACCGGCAATCAGAGCCAACATAGTGGCAACAATGCCAAGGAATATGCTCACAGCGATGGTGGTGATGAGTATTGCGGCCAGGAACAGGCTGGCGTTGAGCCATATCCAACCCGCTCGACCTAACACCTTTTTCCAGGTGTCGAGTTTATCCTCCTGGTAGTGGACGATAAGCGCCAACCACAGGCTGCCAATCAGAAGTCCGGCCAGAATCAGGGCTACCGCATACAGGATTACAGTCGATACGGATGATAGCTGTATGACGGAAGAATCACTTGCTGAGGCTGCTCCGAGCTGCGTCTAGGCGGGAAAGATACGAAGGGAAGCCAATGACTGCGCCACTGAGGAGGCTGAGCAGATTGAAGGTTTCGCCAATACTGTGTAGGGTCTCGCTGGCGAGTTTAGTGCTTTCAGCGTACTCGACGGGGAGATCGGGTTGGTTGAAGACCAGCTCCTGGACGCGCTGAACCAGTGACGCCAACGAGAGTTTGGGGCCACGCCACAATACGAGATCAACGATCACTGGGAGGAGTAATAACCAGGGGCGTCGATTGACGAGATTGAAGCCACCCTGGATGGACTCGATGACGCCAATTGGTTTACTAACGGACTCAACTGTGTGTTGCATGCTGTTCACTATTTTACCACAGATCATGTGATTTTTAGTAACCGACAGAAGACATGATTAGAACGTTTGTGCGCGCAGTGGAGAAACGTCTGGACGTTGCCCGCAGTTTGCGCCTTGCGTCCAGTTTAGGTATAATCCCGAATCAGTTGGGCGGTTAGCTCAGTTGGCTAGAGCGCCACGTTGACATCGTGGAGGTCACAAGTTCAAGTCTTGTACCGCCCACCTCTTTGCAGCCCGTTGATTACAAGGTGATCAGCGGGCTTATATTTTTGCAGGCGTCGTTTAGCACGAGCCCAACTTCATTCTCGGGCCAGGATATCTGGTCTCTAACGTATAGATGTCCCCCCAGGTTTGGAACGCTTCGCGATTTGCCGGGGGATTGCATCTTGCCATTGTGTAGGCTACAATTGCATAACCCGGTGCATTGCCGCCTGGATTTCATAATCTCGTGAGGTGAAGCCATGTCAACTTTAATCCATGAGGAACCCCGAACCTGGGAAGCCCGACTCAAGACCGGAAAGCTCAGCGAGGATGAATGGAAGGTGCTTGATTCTATGGTTAAAGATGGGGACGCGGAAAGCCTGGAAGAGGCCGCACGCATACTTGATTTCAAAGATCGGGAAATGAATCTCGACGACAGTTTTTACGGTTTTTGATAGCTGTTCCTCCAATTCACACTACACAACACATAAATCGATATGCTTTGTTCCCATTACATCATTCCTTCCACCCTTGACGAAGCGCTTATAGTTCTTGCCGAGCGTAGCGCCAACGGCGGCGCTCGCCTTGTGGCCGGCGGCACCGATATTCTGGTCGAGATCGAGCACGGACTCACATCTACCCCCGCGCTGATTGACCTCTCGCGCCTGCCAGACCTGGATCAGATCACGCAAAGTGATGGCCGGATCCACATCGGGCCGATGGTGACGCACAACCAGGCGGTCGCCAATCCCCTGATCGTGCAACATGCCTGGCCGTTGTTGCGCGCCAGTTGGGAAGTGGGCGCGCCGCAGATTCGCAACCGCGGCACCATCGCCGGGAATCTGGCAACCGCCTCGCCCGCCAATGACACCATTCCCGCCCTGTGGGTGCTGGACGCCAGCCTCACTCTTGCCTCGGTGCGTGGTCGCCGCACGCTCTCGTTCCCCGAATTCTTTTTCGGCGTGCGCAAGACGGCGCTGCAAGCGGATGAGATCATCGTCGACATCAGCTTTCCTGTGCCGCCAGACAGCGCCCGCTCCACCTTCATCAAGGCGGGATTGCGCCGCGCCCAGGCCATCAGCCTGATCAACATCGCCGTGTATCTGGATTTCGACGGTGAGGTCGTGAGCGATGCCCTCATTGCTTTTGGCTCGGTGGCCCCGACCATTGTGCGGGCCTCCGTCCGCTGAAGCTGTACTCGTGGGCAAAACCTTGTCGCCCGACCAGATCGACCTGGCCGTCGAATTGATCCAGGAGGCGATAAGCCCGATCGATGATGTGCGGGCATCCGCCGCCTACCGCCGCCACCTGGCCGGGGTCATCACCCGACGGTCATTGCAGCAACTGGCGGCCGGGACCGAACGCGCTGGTTGGGTGGACGATCCAATCATGCTCTGGGGGGATAGCGACGGCCATTTCGCCAGTTATCCCGTTTCCACCGATTTCCCCGCCAATGCCAACATCTCGATGTCTCTCAACGGCGAGATGACCACCTTGCTCGATGCCGCCAATCTCACCTTGCTGGATGCATTGCGCGAGCGAGGACATCTCACCGGCGTCAAGGAAGGCTGTGGCGAGGGCGAATGCGGCGCTTGCACCGTCTGGCTCGATGGCATCGCCGTGATGAGTTGTCTCGTGCCTGCTGCCGGCGCGCACGGCGCTGAAGTTGTCACTATCGAAGGTCTGGCCGAGAAAGAGCAATTGCACGCGGTTCAGGAGACATTCATCCACGATGGCGCTGTGCAATGCGGCTATTGCACGCCCGGCCTGGTTATGTCCGCCGCCAACCTCCTGCGAGAACGCGCAAATCCCACCCGCAGCGAAGCTGCCGAGGCCATTGCCGGCAATCTCTGCCGCTGCACCGGCTACGCCAAAGTGCTGGATGCGATTGTGGATGCTGGGCCAAGTAAGGGCGACGCATACCCAACGACCATCTCAGCCAATGGATGATGTCACATCTTAGGAACGACCCACGCCGGAGCAGTTCTGTGTCAGGAATGCGTCGCCCCTACACCCTCCGCCCGGCCACCGACGCCGACTACGACTTCCTTTTCGATCTCCATGCCGCCACCATCAAACCTTCCGTGGATGCGACCTGGGGATGGGAGGACAGCGCCCAGCAGGTATTGTTCCGTGAGCGCTGGAATCCCGCTGAAACCCAGGTGGTCGTTGTCGAGGATCAGGATGTCGGGACGTTGAGGCTGGCCGAGAACCAGGACGAAGTCATCGTCAACCTGATCGAAATCCATCCCGACTATCAAAACCGTGGATTAGGCTCAGCCATCATTCTTGACATCCTTTCTGATGCCCACCAACGCTCTCTACCTGTCATCCTCCACGTCCTCAAAGCCAACGAAAGCGCCTTTCGCCTGTACGAAGCGACTTGGCTTTGAAGTCATCGAAGAACGTGAAGAGCGTTATGTGATGAAATACTTCCCGGTAAACCAGTAGACCGAAAACCGAAAACCAGGATGGTTGCGCCCTGGTCAACAGGCTTACCGGTCTACCAATTCCCAATCTACCAAATCACCAATATCTCAATACCCATTACCACCATGAGAGCAGTCGGTTCCTCTATCCCCCGCTTCGATGCCCGATCCAAAGTCACCGGCGAGATGCCTTATCCCGGCGATTTCAATATGCCCGACCAGTTGCACATGAAAATCCTCTGGCCGGATCGACCCCATGCCCGCATCACGAAATATGATACAGCGCGGGCACTGGCCGCGCCCGGCGTGGTCGCCGTGTTCGGGGCCGATGACGTGCCTGTGAACGAGTACGGCCTGATCATGCCCGACCAGGAAGTGTTGGTGGGACGCGTGGGCGGCGTCGTGCGCTGTCTGCTGGATCAGGTGGCGCTGGTGATGGCCGAAACCGAAGATCAGGCCGAAGCCGCGCTCAAATTGATCGACATCGAATACGAGGACCTGCCCGGCGTGTACAGCGTGGCAGAGGCGATGGCCCCGGACGCGCCCATCGTGCATCCCGAAAAGGGCGATTCCAATGTCTTGCACGCTTACAAAATCCGTTACGGTGATGTGGATGATGCCTTTGCGCAGGCCGATGTCATCATCGAAGACGAGTACAGCACGCATCCC
The DNA here is from genome assembly GCA_963700615.1 of uncultured Chloroflexia bacterium. Classification (GTDB taxonomy): domain Bacteria; phylum Chloroflexota; class Anaerolineae; order J102; family J102; genus DUEF01. The sequence goes on from CAVOYG010000017.1 coordinate 16,672, forward strand.
CAGGAGCACGCCTACCTGCAACCGGAGGCGGGCGTCGCCTTTGTCCGCCCCGATGGCAAGATCGAAGTGATTGTCGGCGGGCAGTGGATGCACGAGGATCGGGAGCAGGTGGCCCACTCGCTGGGCCTGCCCGATCGAACAGGTCGTGATCCGCTATCCCGGCATCGGCGGCGCGTTTGGCGGACGCGAGGACATGAGCGTGCAGATCGTGCTGGCTCTGGCCGCCTGGAAGCTGGGACGTCCGGTGAAAACGCAGTGGACGCGCGGCGAATCGATTCGTCGGTCATCACAAACGCCACGCCAGCGTCGCCCGCGCCAAATGGGGGGCGACAAAAGATGGCCGGGTTGTCGCCATCGCAGATCGATGTCAGCACCGACGCCGGGGCCTACGCCTACACCTCGACCAAAGGTGTTGGGCAATCTCACCCTGGCCTGCGTCGGCCCTTACGACATCCCCAACGTTTGGGTTGATGCCCGCACCGTCTACACCAACAACATCGCCGGCGGCGCTTTCCGGGGATTCGGCGGGCCGCAGGGCCACTGGATCGCCGAAATGCAGATGAATCGTCTGGCCGAAGCGCTGGACATGGACCCGGTGGAAGTGCGGATGCGCAATGTGCTGCACGATGGCTCCATCATCGCCACCGGCAGCGAGATGCCCGCAGGCGTGACCGTGGATAGGGTGCTGGAGCAAGCTGCGCTTGCTGCCGGCTGGCAACAGACCGGATCGGGCTGGACCCGACCGGAGTCTGGCGACCAACCATCTGATTTACCCCCGACCCATCGCGTGCGTTCTCTCGACGCCTCGCCCGGTCGCAAAGCAAGGGGCATCGGCATTGCCGCCTCCTTCAAAAACGTCGGCTTCAGCCTCGGCGTTCCCGAAGAATGTTACGCCACCATCGAACTGCACGGCGGGGCGAGATCGAGCGGGCGGTGTTGCGCCATGCCGGGGCCGAAGTGGGACAGGGCGCGCATACGGCGTTCCGTCAGATCGCAGCCACCAGTCTGGACTTACCGCTGGAGCAGGTCGAGCTGATCGCCAGCGACACCGGCGAGACCGACAACAGCGGCAGTGTCAGCGCCAGCCGCATGACCTTTATGGCGGGCAATGCCATCCAGGGTGCGGCGCAGAAAGCCAAACAGATGTGGCAGGATGAGGAAGACAGGCCCTGCGTCGCCACCTATCGCTATCACGCCTCGCCCCACCACTGGCTTATGCCCCCGAAACCGGCGCGGCGGACCCCAACATCACCTACGGCTACTGCGCCCAGGCCGCGGAGGTGGAAGTCGATCTGGACACGGGGCACATCACCGTGCTGCGCTTGTGGTCGGCCAACGATGTGGGCAAGGCCATCAATCCGCAGCAGGTGGAGGGCCAGATCGAAGGCGCTGTGGCCCAGAGCGTGGGCTGGACCATCCAGGAAGATTTCAAGCAGGCGAATGGCCGGGTGCTCACCGACCAGCTAAGCACCTATCTCATCCCCACCGTGCTCGATGTGCCGGTGGAGATGCTGCCCGATCGTTCTGGAATATCCCGATCCGCAAGGGCCACTGGGCGCTCGCGGCATGGCCGAGATGCCCTTCATCCCCACCGCTCCCGCCATCGCCGCCGCCGTACACGCCGCCACCGGCGTCTGGTTCCACGACCTGCCTCTCACGCCCGAACGGTGGCGATGGGGTTGATCTGATAAGCCGGGAGGGGCAAGACATTCCCCGTTTGAATGTAGAGCCAAATGGTGTCATTCCGAACGAACGTGAGGAATGTCGCCGTTCATGAGACAAACAGATTCCTCGATTCCCTCCGGTCACTCGGAATGACAAAACGAAGATTCAATGCTCTTTCCTGATACCCTAATCCTCATTCGCGGCGCTGGTGATCTTGCCACCGGCGTCATTTATCGTCTACATCTGGCTGGATTTCCGGTTATCGCTACTGAGATCGCCGCGCCCACGACCGTGCGTCGGTCGGTGGCATTCTCGCAGGCTGTTTTCGCCGGCAAGCACACGGTCGAGGGTGTGACGGCTGTGCGGGTGCTGGAAATTGATCGGGCCAGAGAGATGGCGTTGACGGGCCAATTGCCAGTGCTGGTGGACCCCAGCGACGAGGTCATCGACATCCTGCGCCCCACCATTTTGGTTGATGCCCGCATCCTCAAACGGGATCAATGCCGCCAGCAAAGATCAGGCAGAGTTGGTGATTGGCCTGGGACCTGGCTTTACGGGCGGACTCAACTGTCATGTCGCCATCGAAACCAATCGCGGGCATCGGCTGGGACGCGTGCTGTGGGATAGCGCCACCGAGGCCAATACGGGCATCCCCGGCAGCTACCCTCGGTTTCAGGGAGGAGCGTATCCTCCGTGCCCCGTCCACGGGTATTTTTCATCCGACCGTCGATTTTGGCGACCACGTCGAGCAAGGGCAACAGGTCGGGCGCATTGATGCCGACGGAACCAGCACAACGGTCGTCGCCCCGATCACGGGCGCAGTGCGGGGTTTGATTCATCCTGGCGTTACCGTCCACACCGGCATGAAAATCGGCGATGTGGATCCGCGCGACGATTCCACCTACATTTACACCATCAGCGATAAGTCGTTGGCCATTGGCGGGGCGGTGTTGACGGCAGTGTTACAATGGATGAATCGCTGAGGAGAACCAATTATGAGTCAAGATATCAAAAAAGATGAACCCCTGTTGATTGTCGGTATTGCAGGCAGTTTGCGGGATACGAGCTACACGCGTATGGCCGTCGAGATCGCTCTGGAAGGAGCGCGTGAACTCGGCGCGGAGGCGCGCTTGATCGATCTGCGGGATTACGATCTCGTCTTCTGCGACGGCAGCCGCAAGGAAGGCGAGCGAGCGCCCGACCTGCTGCGTCTGCGTCGGGATGTGAGCGAAGCTCACGGCATCATTCTGGGTTCACCCGAATACCACGGTAGCTTCAGCGGCGTGCTCAAAAATGCCCTGGATTTGATGGGTTTCGACCAGTTCGGCGGCAAGATCGTGGGTCTGGTCGGTGTGTCGGGCGGTTCGCTGGGCGCGGTAAATGCGTTGAACGATCTGCGCCGGGTGGCGCGCTGGATTCACGCCTGGGTGATCCCGGAACAGGCTTCGATCCCGCAGGCGTGGGATTATTTCGACGACGATGGCCATTTGAACGACGAAAAAATGGCAGAGCGGTTGCGGGAGGTTGGGCGACAGGTGGCCCGATTCGCTTATCTGCACCATTCCGAGCAGTCGAAGCAGTTCCTGGAGATGTGGGAACAGGCGCTGACGAACCCTGGGGGTCATCTGGCATGAAAGATTCCCCAAAAGTAAAGGCGTTGGGCGAGATCGCCCTGCGCACCGAAAACGTCGATGCTATGTTCGAGTTCTACCGCGATGTGGTGGGCCTGGAGGTGATGGCGCAAGCTGGGAAGACATCGCTTTCTTCAAGATCGCTGAAGGTTACGGCGGGCACACGCAGGTTCTGGCGTTGTTCGCCATGGATCGGGAAAGCAATGCCGGCAGGCCACAGTGGGCAGCAGGTCGATGTCCGCCACACGACCTTACACCATCTCGCTTTCACCATCGATCTGGCCGATTACGAGTCGGAGAGACAACGACTGGAAGGGTTAGACCAGGATGTGCGAGTGTCGGACCATGCCTGGGTGCAGTGGCGCTCGCTCTACATCAACGATCCCGATGGCAATGTGGTGGAATTCGTGTGCTTTGACGAATCAATCGAGAAAGAATGAAACTAACCACGGCTTTACGCGTGCACAAAGGCAGTGTCGTCACCTTCACCGGCGCTGGCGGCAAGACCACAGCCATGCTGCGGTTGGGACTGGAATTGGCAGCGCAGGGCCTGCGCGTGATTGCGACCACCACCACCCGGCTCGGTCTCGACCAGCTTGATCTGTTCCCCGCCTATTTAGTGTCATCCGACCCGGAGCACATCGACATCGGCGCTGACCGAGAGCAAGTTCCTGCTGGTGGTGCGCGAGATGGATGTTTATCGCGGCAAGGCGCTGGGATTCCCGCCAGAGGAAATCGCTGCTTTTCGACAGCACGCCGACGTGATCCTGGTGGAGGGCGACGGCGCCAATCAGCGACCTTTGAAAGCGCCAGCCGATCACGAACCAGTGATCCCGCCCGACACGACCCATCTGGTCACGGTTCTCGGCCTGTGGGCGTTGAACCAACCGCTTGATGCTGAATCCGTCCATCGCCCGGAGATTTTCGCTGAATTGACCGGTCTGAACCCCGGCGACACGATCACGCCCGGTGTTTTAGCCCGGTTAGCCCTCCATCCTGATGGCCCAGCGCGTGGTGCGCCGCCTGGGGCGGAACGGCATCTTCTGTTGAATGGGGTAGATGGATATTGGGTAATGGATACTGAATATTCAGACAATCTTCTACCTGCGGACACCAATACTCAATACCCAATATCCAATATCCAACATGTCGCTGCCCGTCTTGCCGCCCAACCTGTTTTCTCTTCCGTCCATCTGGCGCAGCTTGCTCACGAACCTCCGGTGTTGGCAAGCTACGGGCAAATGACCGCAGTGGTGCTGGCCGCGGGTGGGTCCTCGCGCTTCGGCTCGCCCAAGCAGTTGCACGAGTGGCAGGGACAGGCACTTCTGCAGCATGTGGTCATGCAGGTGCTGGCCGCGCCGGTGCAACAGGTGATCGTCGTGCTGGGCGCGTATTTCGAGGAAATCGCCCCATTGTTTTACGGCTGGCCGGTGACAATCATCAACAATATGGATTGGGAACAGGGCCAGAGCGCGAGCATGAAAATGGGACTACGAGCCTGCACCACCGGCACGCAGGCAGTGATGTTCATCCTGGGTGATCAACCCAACCTGCCCGCGGACCTGCTCCAGCAGCTTGTCGACACCCACCGACGCACTCTTGCCCCCATCGTCGCCCCCCGGCATGGGGACCGGCGCGGCAACCCGGTCATTTTCGACCGCCAGTGCTTCCCCGAACTGATGTCAATCACCGGCGACACAGGTGGCCGCCCCCTGTTCGAGCGTTATCGCGATCAGATTGAGTGGGTGGAGGTAGATGAGGGTGTGTTTCTGGATATCGATGAACCGGAGAGCGGAAAATAGCGTCATTTCGACGACTGAAAGGAGGAGAAATCTCCCCGGAAAGCGTGAACAACATCAGGAGATGTCTCGCTTCGCTTCGACATGACGCTTTTTGAGGTTAGTTATTCAAGTTCGTCAGTCCAATCCCCCCACGCCTGTAATCCCTGCCAGTGTGTCCCTGGCCAGTAAACGCGCCGACAGCGGGTGCAGCGGGTGAAATCGGTTTGGGTGCGGGCAACGTAAGGCGGGACCAGCGGCGCAGCCTGTTCGGGCGACAGCGGTTCTAATTCACCATTGCAGACAGTGCAGCGGGCGGGACCACGCGCCGGGCCGAGGGCAGCGACCACGGTCTGGATTTGCGCATCCAGGTCGGTGGCGGCAACATACAGCGCCTGCACGCCTCGCCGTCCTGCCAACGCCCGGTCTCGTGTCACCAGCAGACGATTCTCCTCCCTGGCGATGCGCATCATCTCCTCATCTGGTAAATCGTTGCGATATTCGGCATCGTAACCCAGCCAGCGCAGGCGTCGGCTGAGGTCGCCCAGCATGGCGTCAATGAGAAGTGCAGGGGCTTTTGCTTGTGATTCGGCCATTTGGTATGATCGCTGGGTTCAGTTTTCCGGATACTGAGCTTGAACTGACGCAATGAGAGAATCAAGGATTGAAGATTAATGATTAAGGGCCACCTTTCATTAGGGTGTCTTCAGCCCTCAATCCTTAATCTTTAATCGTCTATATTTATCCCATCGTACGATCATTCGACACATTTAACCAGCGACTCCCATCACATGCGACCACTATCATGACTGAAACCGAACTGATTCCGATGTGGATGCTGCTTGCCAATGCCCTGGCATTCCTGATCCCCTGCGCGATGGCGCTGGTCGTCGCCGGTGGCCTGCGATCAGGTGAAGCCCGGCAGATGGCGCTGGCTCCGCTGGCGGCCTTCGGTCTGGCGGTCATCGCTTACGCTGTGGTCGGGTTTGGTCTGCACTATGGCGGCATCGGCCTCGTTTATGAGCACCCGGAGTTGGAAGCGCTGGTGTGGGAGTGGTCGGCACTGAACGAGGGCTGGGGAGACACCTGGGGCATGGCCGGTCTGGCCGGATTCGGTCTGGCTGGCGTGCAGACGCCGGTGGTCTATCTGCTGTTCCTCAGCGCTTTGCCGGCGGTGACTACAGCGTCGTTGCTGGTGATGGCAGCCTTACGTGGCCGTGCACCTGCTGTCGTCGTGGCATTTTTCGGGCTCCTGACCGCGGCGGTGGGGTATCCACTGGTCGGGAACTGGATCCAGGGCGGGGGCTGGCTATCTCAACTGGATATCAACATCGGGGCGGGCGCAGGCTACATCGATTTTGGCATGAGTTCGCTGTTTTTGTTGGGCGGCAGCGTGGCCCTGGCCGTACTACTGGCATTTCGACCGCGGCAGAAGGAATCCGAGAGCCTGGACGAATCACCATCGGCGTTGCTACCTCTGCTGGCCGCGCTGGGAGCCGGTCTTCTGGTTGTGGGCTCGACCGGTTGGCTATTGGCCTGGCCCCTGACCGATTGGACACAAACGAGTGCTGTCACCTTGATCGTGCATGCACTTCTGGCGGCTGCGGCTGGCGGACTCGCTCCCCTGATCTACACCTGGCTGGTCACTCGTCATCCCGATCCCGTGCAAGGCGCTCGCGGCGTAGCCGCGGGTTGGGTCGCCAGCCTCGCTTCCCTGGCGATTGCGACGCCATCGGAAGCGTTAATCATCGGCGCTGTGGCAGGGTTGCTGATGGTGCTGGTCACGCATCTCGTGAGCCGCCTCAAGCATTTTCAGGACCCCGGCGGCATTTTGGCGACGTTTGGCATCCCGGCGCTGTGGGGAATCCTGGCAGTTGGCATGTTCAGCGATATGCCTGGCCAATTGCAGGCGCAAGCAGTGGGAGCAGCGACCATTTTCCTGCTGGCCTTTCTGGCAACCACCATCGTTGCCGTGCCCTTGGCGCTGATTGGTCGCGCATGGCGGAGCAGGGGAGAAAAAATGGTGGATGAAACGATTGAGAGGGATGAAGCCGCTGGTGAAACTTCCGAACCCGATTCGGTGGATAAGACCCCTGTTGAAGAGAACAGAGACACTGATTCAGAAAAACACGGATAATTTTTGGTTTTATCAGCGTTTTCTTCAATCCGTGTCGTCAGAGCCTGACCCTTTACCCAGCACATATCGCACAGCGTCTTCCGGGCTTGACGCGGCATAGACGCCGTCGATGGGCCATGTGCCCAGTCCGGCTACCGGCTTGCTCCACTTGAGCGCCAGGGCCAGCTCGGATAGCGTGCCGTATTCCCCGCCGATGGCGATCACCCCGACCCCGGCGCGGGCGACGATGGCGTTTCGGGCCTCGCCCAGGCCGGTGGGGATAGCGATCTGCACCCACTCGTTGGCATCTTCCGCCGTGTCGCCGGGTAGCAACCCGATAGTTGTGCCACCGGCCAGCATCGTCCCGCGACATACGGCAGCCATCACCCCGCCTCTGCCACCGCACACCACTCCGACACCCTGCTCGGCCAGCAGGCGTCCCACTGTTTCCGCTAGGGCAGCTTCCTCATCGGAGCACGTCGCTCCGCCGATCACTGAAACTAAAACCCGGTTTTGTTGGTGGTTCATCGATGGCTACTCGTTCCCACAACGTTTGCTTGAAGTCTGTGATAGTCGTACAATGTGAACAGTGAAATCTGTCTTGGAGATAAATCAATGAATGAAGCTGTCGTTAAACTAACCGTCGAATCTTTAGATGAGGGTGGATACTTGGCCACCAGCCCGGATTGGGATGACTTGCTTGCTCAAGGTCGTACGATTGCCGAGACCTTGGAAATCGCTCAAGATGTCGCGCGGAAATTAATCGAATCTTATCTGGAACATGGCGATGTGCTGCCTGATGCGATTACCCGATCAATGGCAAGCGATCAATCATTTCTAAATATGCAAATCGCCGTGCCAGTAATCGCATGAGCCCGAAACTACCGGCATTGCGAGCAAGGGATGTCATTGGTAAGCTGAGAAAGGCGGGATTTGAATTCGATCGGCAGGCGAAGGGAAGTCACGAAATCTGGTATCATCCACAAACATGTCGTCGTGTCGTCGTGCCGAATCATCCTGGGGATATTCCGATGGGCACTTTACGCAAGATGATCCAACAGGCGGGGCTGACGGTTGATGAATTTATGGCGTTGTAAATCAGTTCGGTGAATTCAGGGGAACAGTGATTAAGGACGTGTAGACTGCGCCGTCCGGCTGCAATTGGCTGCGCATGAGATGGATGGTCTGCACGGGTAGACACGCCAAGGCTGTCCGCCACCTGAGTCGAAGATAATAATTCGCTCAGGGCCTGCTTGTCCTGGTTGTTGGCATATTTCTTCACCCGAGCCAGGGTGAGGTGGCCCGTGTACGGACGGTTTTCCCGTTTCCAGCCCAAGTTCGGCCATGGCATCGTCCACGCGGCGGCGAGGCGACGCAAGCGCTCGTCGGGGTCTTGAACGCCAACCCACAGGACACGGGGCTTGACTCTGGTTGGGGAAACACCCCAGGCTACCGATGCTTAACTCGAACGGACGGTGTGGCCCGACCGCTTGTGTCAGCATCTGCACAATCTCTTCTATCCGACCGGTTTCGGTGTCGCCCAGAAATTTCAGGGTGAGATGGATGCCCTCTGGTCGGGCCCAGCGCAGGGGTTGGGAAGCAAACTGGCGTTTGAGTTGATCCTGCAGGTCGGTTAACGTCGCCAGCAGCTCGGGCGTGAGGTTAACTGAGATAAAAAGGCGGAATTCGGTGGTCATTTTAAGTGGGGAATTTTGACGACGGAGGCTTGCGGAGGGTTCTGATGACCAATTCGGTGCGCAGGAAGGCCCACAGCGCGGCGAAGCCGCCACTGATCATTGCGATCCATGTGAAGTCGGGCATGAAGAGTTTCCAGAAGCCGCGCATTGCGCCCAGCAGAGGGATCAGGGTGAGGGCCACCAACAGATTAGGGAGCAACGGGATCAGGACATGCAGCTCCCACTTGCGCCTGCCATTCGGGCGGCTCATTGGATCCTGACGCCAGCGGCGTACCAATCGCAGTGTGACGGCGACGCCGATGATTTGGAGGAACGGGATGAGCAGCAGGCTGCGCATTGCCCAGGGGATGAATCCAAACCGGAGCGGGGCGGGCTGATCGCCAGCGAGTAATGAAGCCACACCCCTCCCAACCTCGGCCAGGGCGGGGTTCATCAAAAAATGGTCGGCGTTGATGAGCATGACCACGCCTTTCTTCTGCTCCGGGATGAGCGCCAAATACGAGGAAAAGTCTGGGACCATACCGGTATGCCAGATGATCTCCCTCTGGCCGATTTCACTGATGTACCATCCCATTCCGTACTTCCCCATCGAGATGCCCATTTCAATGTCCTCAGCCACCCCGCGGTGCAGCTCGGCCAAACTGGCGTCCGAAAGGATATGCGCATCCCCGTAACGCCCCCCGTTCAGCAGTGCGATCATGTAATGGGCCATATCTTCAGAACTGGAAATAAGTTGTCCTGACGGCAGTGAACCCTGTGGGATCGGAAGATCGGGCGCTGCGATTGGGAGCCAGAACCAGTATTGATGTCCCACCGCAAGGCCGTTCTTTTTGGCATCTGCCTGTGAGGTGTAGCTGTGGCGCATGTCCAGCGGGATGAAGATGTTGTTCTGGATGTAGTCCGCGTACATTTCACCACTGGCGGCCTCGATGATCAGCCCAAGCAGGTTGTAATTCGAGTTGCTGTATGCGAATCCAGAGCCGACCGGGTGCGTGAGTTCGAGCGTTGATAAGGCGCGGGCCTGACGTTCGGCGGCATCCGGGCTGGTGTCGAAATCGGACAGGGGAATCCACCCGGAGGACGTAGACAGGCCGCTGGTCTGGTTCAGCAGGTGACGCACCGTTATCTGGGCGGAGGCGTGCGGGTCCGCTACCCGGAACCAGGGCAGGTAGCGCTGGATGGGCGCATCCAACACGATTTTCCCTGCTTCAACCAATTGCATCACGGCCAGTGCGGTGAACGATTTCGTAAGTGAGCCTATCAGGAAAGGCGTTTGAGGGGAAGGCGCTTCACCATCTGGACCGGCGTAACCAAAGCCGCGCTGATGCACGATCTGGTCACCTTCAACGATCGCCAGAGATACGCCAGGTATGCTCAGTCGACGCATTTGCTGCTCGACGTAGGCGTCCACTTCATCATAGGATGCGTTGTTATGGGCAGGTTTTGCCGAAACGGGCTTATCGAAGAGTTTATGAGCGTTCATTGTATATGGGTCCGATCAGTTCAATAGAATCTGTTCGATTATCCCTTGATTTGTTCATCGAAATAGCGCCAGCCGCTCAGGCCTGGCGGGTCAATGCCGAGCTGCCCGAGCATTGATTCGATCTGGGTGCGGTGTTCGTGACCATGATGGATCGCCTGCAGCAACAGCACTTCAATCGGAATCAGGTCGAGGTCATCGCCCGAACCGACAGGCACGCGGGTGCTGCCATCGAGTGATGTGGCAAGATGCAACAGTATTTCGCCGCTCGCTGCGACCCGGACCAGTAGCTCCGCTACTGCGGTGGCGGGTGTTGGGCGCACAGTGTCAACGAACAGTTTTCCGCCGGTGATGTGGAAGATATAGCGTTCTTCAGCAGAAACGATGTGGCCCAGCGTCGACCTGATCGAACCGAATGTTCCCTCGGCTGAATACGCTAATGTCCCCTCATCAAGTCCCGAACAGGCCTCAAACAGCAACAGATTCGACCACAGGTTATGCCGAAAATAGATTTCAAGCGGATGTGTCGGGGGTGAACTGTCTGATTGCATTTCAAATCTCCATTCTGGAATCACCCAGGAATTTCGGGGTAAGATGTCGGGTCCAGCGCAGAGGCTGGGAAGTAAACTGGCGTTTGAGCTAATTATGCTGGTCGGTTAATGCCCCCAGCAATTCGGGGGTTATTTTTGGGTTAGAAGGCTGAGTAGATTCTCCTGGGTCAGCAAATCGACATACTCGTGTGGTTCAAGGAACGGTTGTACATCGGCCACCGCCTGCGACCAGTCGATAGATTGCAGGCGATCTACTACGAGGGAGCGCCATGTCGTTGTTGTCGGATACTCCGCCTGCCAATCCGTTTGGCGCAGGGCGTTTTGCAGGAGCACGAGATTGGGTTCGGGCCAGGTGGGATCGCTCAAATACCAAAAAAGATCATACAAATCCCGCCCTTTGGTGTAGGGTCGGGCCAAAACAGCATGGAGTTTCCCGGCCAGAAGCGAAGTTTTGTCGTGATGTTGCAGGTTCAGCGTGACCTGACGCCGGACAATTGTTGTTGCCAGTCCTGCTCCGGCAGGAGGATTGGTGTCCACCTCGATCTTCACGGACAGGGTCTGATTCGAGTGAGGCGAAAGGTCGAGTTCAAACGGCAAGCCGGGGAAACGCACAAAGGCGTTGTGTACCGTTCTGGCATCGTTGACTTTGAGGTCAATTTGATAGCCTTCTCGCTCCAGGTCAGAGCGGATCGTCCTGAGAAACCGGCGGAAATCATAAAGATCGGTGGATCGTTCCAACGCAAAGTCCAGGTCTTCGGAATATCTGGGAAGATCGAACAGGAACCGTAAGGCTGTGCCGCCATGAAACGCTAGGGGGATCATCGCCCCTGAGCGTTGCAGTGAAGCAAGAATGCGCGCCTGCAAATATTCTCGTGCGAGATTTATACCCGCATTGGCTGATGCCGCCGCTGAAACAAGAGAATGTAGCTGTGTTTTCATAACTCGATGTAGGCTAACTGCTCTTGATGCACCATTTCGCTCAAAACACCTGCCGCCCGGACCAGTTTTGGGCTGTTGCTGCGCTGCGCGAACCGTTGCAGGCGAGGCAGCTCGAGTTCTTCCAAATGTTGCAGGCGCAATCCGAGAAGGTACGACTCCATGTCTGCACCCGGTTGGAGATAAACAAGATCGAGTAACGCCTTTTCGGGCGTGGCGATGAATGCCCGTTGTGATCGTGTCACCGATAGATCATCATAGCCCCACAACAGGTCTGTTTTGATGTGACGAAATGAAAATGTCCCGAATGGCGTTTCCACAAAGGCCGGGCGCACATTGCCGACACTGGTGACGACAGGCACGGCTTCGGGGATGAGATTGTGATATGCCAACGCCGACTGTAAACTGACATAAGTTCCCAACCTGAGCCGGTTGGCAATGAGGAAGGGATGCGGCTCGATTTTTCGATAAGGTGGAGCCAGGACGTACAGGCCCCGACGAAGTTGTACGAGACGACCCGCCTGCACCCAAAGCGAAAGTTGTTTCCGCACCTGGGCAGGATTCACACTCTCCAGCCAGCAGCAGCCCCGTTTCAAAAACAGGTTCGTCACCGACCAGAGAAATGAGTTCAGAGAATTTCATTGCAATAATTTACCATAAATTGGAATTTGATGCAATGAGTTCAATTGATGTTATGCATAAATGTTTCCAATTAAACCCGGATTATCTATCATTTTCTGCAAAGCAGAACCCCGCGTAACAAAATGGTAACCATACAAGGCCAACCATCTATTGAAGGCATAGAGCGTTCCTTTACCATAATTCTTTCAAATGAGCAGGGAATACTTTCTTTAGTTTCAACAGATGGTCTATTGTCCAGGCCCGAATCTCTTTGAGCGCTTCCTCATTGCCTCCGATGGAACCAGGGCGATATATGGCGATACGCGAGGCTCTTTTCTCATCAAGTCTTTGCCATTCAAACGGCTCGCCAAACTCCTCTTCGATCATTTCTGCTTTCAGCGCCAATCTGTCAAATAGATCTTTATTTTTCTGCTCGATCATTAGTCAGTATACAATTCCACCCGCACTCGATCGCCCATAGAAAATCATGCGAGCTAAGTGATGCCAGACAAACCGGATGCAAAGGAATATCTTTGCGTGCGTCACCTAATTGCTCAAGCCCTGCTTCCTACCAATAAAATATGTACCTATGGATAAAGTGATTCCCAGAACCACGAGGACTGGAGCTGCAAGAAACGGAACAGCCACTAAACCGTAGACAACAATCGTACTCGCAAGTATGTGCCCAGTTGAGCCTACAAGTAAAAGTCCGAATCCAAGCACGAAATAAGCATAGGCGCTATCACTGCCACAATGTCAGTATGTTGCATAGATACATCAATCTGATGACCCAGTTCATATGGCGTTTTCTTCCGCTCGTGAGTGGCCCGAATGTCATCATTCTCTCTGTCTCATGTCCGCTTTAGTGGGATAGGATCCGTCCTATCAACAGGTTTTGAGGTTCCAACGAAGTCGGTGAAAGATATTTACTCGTTCAGATACTCACCAACATCCACATGCGGAAACGGCACCCGCTCGAAATGCTCCGGGTAAGTGGGGCCGGTGGGTGTGTCCCAGGGGATGGTGGCGTCCAGGCCCATTTTGTCGGTGCGGGATTTCTGGCCGGGGGTGTGGAGGGCGGAGGGGTCGAGCGAGCTGGAGGGCTGGTCCCGGAACATGGTGGCGTCCCGACCGGCCTGCAAGCGGGTGGCGATGGCCCATTCCACGTCGGCGGGGTCAAAGAGATCGATGTCCTTGTCCACCACGACGACATGCTTGAGGGAGGGATGCCCCTTGAAGGCGGCCTGAATCGCCTTTTCGCCGTCATCGGGATGGTGCTTGTCGATCTGCACCACGGCGTGGAGCCAGGAAGCGCCGCCCGGCGTGATGTTGACGTTCAGGCAGGTGACAACTTCGTTGACGGCGGCGTAAATGCTGGGCTCTTTGGGCATGCCCATCAGCAACTTGTGCTCCAACTGGCCCGGCAGCAGGGCGTGGTAGATGGCGTTGCGGCGATGCGTGATGCAATCGATTTCGATCACCGGCTGCTGCCGCACGATGTCGCTGGTTTCGGTCAGGTCGACAAAGGGGCCTTCTGCGACCAGTTGCTGTGTGATCCGGCCTTCCAGCACGAATTCCGCCTCAGCGGGGACGACCAGGTCGTTGGTGAGGCAGCGGACCAGCGGCGTGGGCGCCAGAGCCTGGGCGATGTCCAGCTCGCTGACGCCCGGCTGCGGTGACATGCTGGCAGCCAGCAGCACGTGCAGGGGCAGGCCGATGCAGATGGAGACAGGCAGGCCGTCCGGGCTCTTGCTGCCAGGCGTTGTACGTGCCCCGGCGCTCCACCAGGCGGGCGGCAAGGCGGTGTTCGTCCAGGCGCAGCAAACGGTGGTACGAGACGTTTAGCCCTGTGTCGGGGTCATGGATGATGGCGATGGCAGCGGTGGCGTACGGACCGCCATCCGTTTCCCAGTGCTTCAAAAAGGGGATTGTGGTCAGATCGCCCGGCTGTTCCACTACCTCCTGACAAGGGGCAGGATCACTGCCGGCTTCGAGGATGGGGGCTGGTTCAGGATGCTGGAAGGCATCGGCCAGGCGAAAGAGGATCTGGTCGGGTTCACACCCCAAAGCCAGGGCGAAGTAACGGCGGTCGGAGGCAAGGCCGGTGAGGACCGGAAAAGCAGACCCCCTCCCCCCGACCTGTGGTCGTCCTCCTCCCCCGCTGATCGCAGGGGAGGGTTTTCTGACCTCCGACCTCTGACCTCCGACCTCTGGCATCTGGACGTCTTTGAACAGGACCGGGGAGCCATCCAGGGCGTAGGCGACGGCGGCCAGTTCCAGTTCGGTGCTGACCGGTTTTTCGATGGTTTTGAGCCAGCCCTTCTCGGCGGCTGCGGTGATGAATTCGTGGAGGTTCATGGTGTCTGTTTTAGGTGCGACGCACTTCGCAAGTGCGTCGCACCTGGAATGGGCATCTGTCAGTATATCCGATCCGGTTTCGGGGAAATAATCAGGTAGTGGTGAGTTTTGACTGACGAAATCTTGGTATCGTGGAGACCGGTAACCCGGTAAATTCGTACACCGGGCCGACAACTCCCTGGCTTTCCGGTTTTCGGGTTTACCGGGTTACAAATATTCAAATCATCAGTCAATTCTGATCGATTACCAATAATCAATGTCCGACCAGAGTCATTTCCATCACGCTTCTCGCTCCGGCCTGTGCCAACGCTTGTTTTGCTTCCGATTTTCGTTCTGGCTCGACCAGGGCGATCATGTTCCCGCCCCGGCCACCGCCGCTGAGTTTGGCTCCCAGCGCGCCCGCTTGTTTCGCAGCGGAACACAGCCGCTCCAGTTCGGTCGAGGACACGCCCAGTTCGGCCAGAAGCATCTGGTTTTCATTCATCAGACGCCCCAGCGTTGCCACATCACTTTGTTCGATTGCATTGCGAGCCAGCGTGGCAATCTCATGGATGCGGTCGAACAGCGTTTCGTAGCGGTCAGTATCGTGTAGCCAGCCCTGGCGCACATCGCCTACGGTCACTTTGGTGGGGCTGGCGATGCCGGTGTCGGCGATGAGCAGATGCAGAACTTCGCCTACGGCGAAAGGTTCGGGTGGCTGCCCCCGCACGAACCACACCGGCTGGCCATAGACCACCACGGTGTTGTCAATGCCGCTGGGTGTGCCGTGGTGCAATTTCTCCACCTCGTACACCAGGGCATTGAGCCGGTCGAGGGGGAGTTCGGCGTCAAAGGCATCGAGCAGGGCGCGGGCGATGGCCGCAGCAATGGCGGCTCCGCTGCCCAGCCCCGAAGCAATGGGGATTTCGGAGCGGACGACGATGCGCCAGGAGCGGCAGTGGTTGGTCCAGTTCGGCGCAAACCAGGCGCACGATCAGGGCGAAGGGGTCATCTGCGGGCGCTTGACCCAGGTCAATGGTCTGATCCAGATCGATGGCCTCGATCAGACAGCGGTCGGCGGGGTAGATTTCGGCGCGGGCCTGGAGTTGCGGAATCGGCGCGGCGATGGCGGCGCGTCCGTAGACCACGGCATGTTCGCCAAAGAGGATGATCTTGCCCGGCGCGCTGCCGGAGCCGAGCGGAGGCACAGGTTGCATGGGTTGATTATAGCATCAAGTACAGCATTTTTGATCCCTTCATCCGCAGGAAAACACCGGGTATGTCATTTCGAGTGAAAGGAGAAATCTCCTTCAAGTTAGCAGTTGCCGACATCATGGAGATTTCTCCTCGCTTCGCTTGTCGAAATGACAAGCAGCCCGCTTCTATTCGCTCCTAATTCGTTTTGCTGGTATGATGCACCCACCATATTTTGTCCTTTCGCTCAGGAGAAGGGTATGAACTGGCGCTACACATTCACCGTCGGTTTTGGTTTCTTTGGCATCTCCATTATCTGGCCCATTTTCAATAGTTTGATCCCACCGATGCTGCAAGATTTGGGTCTGGCGGCGGCAGTGATCGGCTTTATCCTGACCTGGGATAACATCATCAACATGTTCCTGCAGCCGTGGGTGGGAGAGAAGAGTGATCGCACCTGGACGCGCTTTGGTCGGCGCAAACCCTGGCTGATGGTTGGCGCGCCCCTGGCAGCCGTGTTTTTCATTACGGTGCCATTTGTGCGCGAGAACTTCATCCTGATTGCTCTGGCGATTCTGGGGACAAACCTGGGCATGGCCCTGTTTCGCTCGCCTACTGTCGCATATCTCGGCGATCTCTTTCCTTCCGAACAGCGTAGCAAAGCCAATGGCGTGATCAACCTCATGGGCGGGCTGGGGGCTGCGGTCGCTCTGTTTGCCGGTGGCGCGCTGTACAATGTCGGTGTGCCACTGCCCTTCATCGTCGGTGCGGCGGTGATGCTTGCGGCGGTTGTCGTCGTCCTGATCTTCGTGAAAGAGCCTCGGCACGTTGAACAGGAGGAGGAGCCGGCGCCGGAAAGTGGCGGCGTCATCGAGAATTTCCGGGAAGTGTGGCGGCAGGAGGATCGCAGCGGCGTCATGATCCTGGCGGCGATCTTCTTCTGGTTTGTGGCCTGGAATGCGATGGAGGCCTTTTTTACGCTGTATGCCGTCAACGTGCTTGGAGTCGGCGTCGGCAATGCGACGATGATGTTGACAGCCTTCGCGGCGGCGCTCATCCTTTTCGCCATCCCCAGTGGCTACATCGCCACGCGCTTTGGCCGGAAACGAACGATCCTGGTGGGATTGGTGGGCATGCTGGTCGGTCTGATCGCCGGTTTCACCGTGCGAGATCCGATGGTCCTGCTCGTCGTGCTCGCCGTGATGGGTGCTTTCTGGGCGCTGGTCAACATCAATTCCCTGCCCATTGTCTACGATGTCGGTGGTGAAGAACGCATCGGCGCGTATACCGGCCTGTACTACTTTGCCTCCTCAGCGGCGGCTATCACCGGCCCCATCCTTGCAGGCGGCCTGATCGATTTCACAAACCACACCATGATCTGGTTATTCAGCGCCGTCTTTTTCGTTTTGGCCATTGTGGCGATGTTGCGCTTGCATGAACCTGTAGCCGCTACTGGCCAGGCAGCATCCTCCTAGGTCAGATTGACATTTCGGATTGTGTCATTCTGAACGTGCGACCAGGAAGGTCGGTACGAGCGAAGAATCTACACCACGGATTGGATTTTGCATCCAAACTTGGAGATTCCTCTTCGCTTCGCTCATCGGAATGACACGTATAGCGAAATGTCAACAAAACCTAACCCCAGCCTTTCGATTTTGACTCCCACCATTCAGCAAACCAACAAAACAACGAACTTATGAACCAAAAATCTCTGAACACATTATTTTGGGGCGTCTTGCTCCTGGCAATTGGCGTTATCGGTCTGCTTTACAATTTCGGCGTGCTCGATGACTACAAGCTTGTGACGACCTATGTTGTCGCCGGACTTCTCGCTTTGGCCGGGGTCGGCTTCCTCGTCATCGTCGTATTCCAGCAGGAGCGCTGGCTGTACGCGATCCCCGGCACCAGTTTCCTGGCGCTGGGCAGCGTCGTTTATCTCAGCACGATGGAGGCAGTTGCGCCAGTCTGGCTGGGCGCACTGTTCCTGGCCGGGATCGCCGCGGGTTTTCTGATCCTGTTCCTCAGCAATCGCCAGGAACGCTGGTGGGCGCTGCTGCAAGCTGGCACGATCGTCACGATTGGCGTGGCCGGGTTGCTCGTGATCCAGTTGATGCAGCCGGTTACAAGCGATCTGTCAGAAGCATTGCTGGGCGCAGCGCTCTTCGGCGGTTTTGCGATCAGCTTTTTGTTGCTTTACTTGTTTGCGGGTGATCGTCGCAAATTCGCCTGGGCCTTGATCATGGCCGGCGCACTGGCGATCTTCGCCGCCTTTTTGATGGCTTCGAGTTTTGGCGAAAGCAACCTGATCGTGCAGGTCTGGCCGGCAGTGTTGATTGTCCTGGGATTTTTGGTCCTGGCCCGGCTGTTCACAGGGCGCGCCGCAGCGGAGAAACTACCAAAAGCGACGCCGCTCATGCCGGTTGAGGTCATGGATGAAAAAGAGTTGGGGACCGGTCAGGGCGCTGAGCCCGCCCGCATCGTGCGTCCGGACCATCCGGCGGGGACCACAGAGCCGTATACCCCACCACCCCTGCCCGCTCCTGCGCCTGCTCCTCAGCCCGTTGCTGAGCCAGTCTCCACCGCCGACGCCGATCTGCTTCCCGCTGAATTAAGCACGTTTGATCCCAACGATCCCGAAGCTGCGCTGGACGCATTGCTGAAGGCGAGCCAGGATGCTGCCGAGTAGCGCGTGAACCGGGAAATTACCATTTCTCTGGCTCAGATTGATATCCGGCTGGGGGATGTTGACGCCAATCTGACGCAGGGGCAGGCCTTGGTGCAAGAGGCGGCTCGGCGCGGCTCCGATCTGATCGTTTTCCCCGAGTTGTGGACTACGGGCTACGATTTGTCGCGGGCATCTGATCTGGCCGAATCTCTGCCTGATGGTCCCACCAGCCAACTTCTCTCGACCTGGGCACGTGAACATAACATCTGGATCACTGGGTCTTTGCTGTTGCGCGGTGAATCGGGCGTTTTTAACGCCGCACCACTGTTCGGGCCGGAGGGTCAGATAGTAGGGCCTTATTGCAAAATCCACCGCTTTGGCCCGATGGAAGAAGACCGCTGGCTGGAAGCAGGCAAAACGCCGGGGCTTTTTGAGATGCCCTGGGGCAGGACGGGGATGGCGATCTGTTACGACTTGCGCTTTCCCGAACTCTTCCGCGCTTACGCCCTGGCTGGAGCGACCTTGGTCCTGCTTCCCAGCGAATGGCCGCATCCCCGCCTGGCGCACTGGCGCACCCTGATGCGGGCACGGGCTATCGAAAATCAGTGTTTCTTCGTTGCCGTCAATCGGGTCGGCAGTGATCGCAACAACACTTTTTGCGGGCATTCAGCCATCATCGATCCTTGCGGAGAAGTGGTAGTCGAAGCGGGAGAAAGCGAAGCTTTGCTCACCGCCACCATCGATCTGGCCCTGGCCGACGAGGTTCGGTCCCGAATGCCCGTCCTGTCCGACCGCAGGCCGGAATGCTACAAGATCGAAGTGGATACATCTGATCCATGAAGATAGTCGTGTGGTCAGTCAGAAAATACGGTTTCCACCTGATCGTCGTCACTCTGTTCGGTGCTGCTGAGCGCCTGTTCGCGTGCTGAACCCGATGAAGACAAGGTGATCGTTGCCAGGGCAACCGCTACAACCAGCGCACCAACGCATACCCCCACGCCATCGCCGACCGCCACACAGACGCACACGGTTACGCCATCGGCGACGTTTACATCCACCCCGACGCCCACGCCGACCTCCACTGCCACTGCCGTGCCCATAATCGTCAGCGGCGATCCGCGGGAGAGCGTTTTGAGCACGCCGTCGCCGCAAAACGGTGCGCCCTGTGGGGTGGTCGACCTGCTCGATTTCCCGCTCAATCCTCCAGATGGCGAAAATGCCCGTGGCGGGGATCAAAGTTTTCGGGCGCATCGTTACAACAAGCTCCATGCAGGCGAAGATTGGGGGTTGAATAATCGTTCCAATTTTGGCGAACCGGTCTATGCCATCGGGCATGGTCAGGTGACCTATGCCGAGCCTACCGGCTGGAATGCGGATAAAGGTGTTGTCATTGTCCGGCATATGTTTGCCGACGGCGATACGGTTTTGTCTTTCTACGGCCATCTCGATCCGCCGAGCGTGGTTCTGAACCCGGGTGATTGCGTTAAGCGCGGCAGCCAGGTCGGGCAGATTGGCAAGCCGCGCACGCCGCCGCATCTCCATTTCGAAATCCGCTCGCACATGCCGACGACGCCGGGGCCAGGATACTGGTCGATCGATCCTGTTCAGGCCGGTTGGAAGCCACCCTCCCGCTTCATCTGGAACAACCGCATCGCTTCCTCACCCGGTGTGCAATGGTCGAGACCCTTCTTCGCCGATTACGTCAGCGTTTTGGATATACTGGATGCCCAGACGGCTCTGGCGATTCAGGGTCAAGACGTGATCGGCATCGATGTGCAGGATGGCCGCTTGCTGTGGCGACTGAAAAGTTCCGAACCGATTGGCGACGCCGTGGTCGATGCGGATCAGAGCACGGTTTATGTCGCCGACCAGAATGGCCGGATTGAGGCAATGCAGTTACCAACGCCATCCAACGAGAATGCGTCCTCGCAAAAATGGGTGATCGAACTCGATATGAGCGGCGCCCCCGCTTTGATGCCGCTTCCGAACAGTGGTTTGGTGGCCTCTGCGTGGCAATGGGGTTACAAGGAGACGGACGAGGGCAGGAAATTATCGAAGATTATCAAGATGTTTGGCATATCCGCCGAAGGCGAGGTGCTGTGGGAGGAGCGCTACCCGGCATCGTTATCCGACTCGACTTTTACCGATGATAATTGGCTGATTGAAGATGGGCGCTTGTTCATCACAAACGGCGGTCAGGATGCTGATGTCTGGACGATCGATGAATCGGGGTCCACCCCCTGGGATGCGCAGGTTGGTGGCCGGCTGCTTCGTTCTGGAGACACACTTTTTGTCTACGCTGTCGATGGCATCTACCGCCTCGATCCTGAGACACATGAAGCCGAACTCCTGTATCCATTGCTGAGGGCGTATCCCGAATTGGGCGATATGGTCACTCTGCCCGATGGTGGCCTCCTGGTGGCGCATCCCGGCTTGCGTGACAGGCGTTTGATCGCACTGGATCGTGAGGGTAACGTGCAATGGCAACGTTCGTATGCGAATGCCGGATTCGGGCAGCCCCGGCTGTTTTCACTGGACGGAGCCATTTATCTGGCGTTGTTAAACGATACGACCTCGTCGAGCGAGATCGACATCTATGCCGTTCAGGCAGATGGTGATGAACTGGTCCATCTTTTCAGGGGCGGCACGCGCAGTTCCATCGCAGGGGATGCTTCAGTACTACCGCTTGAAGACAATCGTATCCTGATTGGCACCGGCGGCAGTATCGCTGTTCTGGATGTGGAGCAAGCCCTTGACATCGTTGCAAACATGGAGCGTGCAAATCAATGAATGCTGTTGCTAAAGATCGCTATCTCGGCTGTCTGTTGGGTCTGGCTTGTGGCGATGCGGTGGGGACCACGGTCGAGTTCAAACCAAGAGGGCGTTTTCAACCACTGACGGACATGGTCGGGGGCGGGCCTTTTGGTCTGGAAGCAGGCCAGTGGACCGACGACACTTCAATGGCACTGTGCCTGGCGCAGAGCCTGATCGATTGCAATGGTTTTGACCCGGACGATCAAATGCGGCGTTACGTGCGTTGGTGGCGGCAGGGTTACATGAGCAGCACAGGTTCCTGTTTTGATATTGGCAACACCGTCGCAAGCGCCCTGCACAGCTACGAACTGAGCGGCGAACCATTCAGCGGGTCAACGGATCCTTACTCTGCGGGCAATGGCTCGATCATGCGTCTGGCGCCTGTTCCGATGTTTTACGCAGATGATTTGCAGCAGGTGGCCGATTATTCTGCGAAAAGTTCTCGCACCACGCACGGAGCCAGTGAAGCGGTCGATGCCAGCCGCTTGTTCGGCGTGATGCTGGCGTTGGCGCTGCGAGGGGCAGCCAAGACCGAAATCCTGTTTGATAGCCATTTGCATCTCTCTCCGACCATTGAATTGAGTCCCGCTATTCGGGCTATCGCTGAGGGCGGTTACAAAGAAAAAGGGCGGGACGAGATCAAAGGGTCGGGCTACGTTGTGCAAAGCCTGGAGGCGGCACTTTGGTGTTTCTGGCAGACGGACAACTATCGTGATGCCATCCTGCTGGCGGCCAACCTGGGCGATGACGCCGACACGACAGCCGCCGTTTGCGGGCAGATCGCCGGGGCTTTTTATGGCGTCGGTGCGATCCCGGAGGATTGGTTGGCTAAGCTGGCCGAACGGGAATTGATCCGGGAGCTGGCGCTGAAATTGTTCGTCCAGAGCAGTGACTGAAACAGGAATTATGACCTATTCCTGGAATGCGCCAGCGATAAATTCTACCGGGCGCAGGGGGCAGTGGAGTTTCTGCCGTATTGCTGTTTGCTGGATTTCCCCAAATGTGAGCGAGACGGCTTGAGTTTGATACGGCAGGGAACGCTGACTGAAGGCTGCCAGATGTGTGACTTTCGATTCAAGGAAGGGAGCATTGCTCTCACGGGCAAATAGCCGGTCGCCATGTTCTGTTGACCTGTTTTTGCCGTACTTTTTCCACAACGATTCCTATCCGGGCTGCAAGCCAACGCAACCAGAACATTTACCTTGACGCGTCCCCAGCCAGGTGATACTATCAGCTTGGAATTGTCGATTATTATGACCCAAGCACTCTACCGCCGCTATCGCCCCCAAACCTTCGAAGATGTCGTTGGCCAGAATCATGTCGCCGACACCTTGCGCAATGCCCTGCGACAGGGACGGATCGCGCCATGCCTACCTGTTTACGGGGCCACGCGGCACAGGCAAAACCAGCACCGCCCGCATCTTGACCAAAGCCGTCAACTGCCAGGCGGAAGATGTCGACGCCAGACCGGATAATACCTGCCCGATCTGCCAGGCCATCAACAATGGCAGCTTGTTGGACCTGATCGAGATCGATGCCGCTTCCAACACAAGTGTGGATGACGTGCGCGAATTGCGGGAGCGGGTGGCCTTTTCACCTTCTGATGCGACATTCAAGGTGTATGTGATCGACGAAGTGCACATGCTCTCCACCTCGGCTTTCAATGCCCTGTTGAAGACATTGGAGGAGCCGCCAGCACATGTCATCTTCATCCTGGCCACGACCGAACCGCATAAAATCCCGGCCACTGTTCTCTCCCGCTGCCAGCGCTTTGACTTTCACCGCATCAGCACGCGCGACATCGCCGGGCATCTGGCCGAGATAGCAGAACGCGAGGGCGTCAGTATCACGCCTGAGGCGTTGGGGATTATCGCCCGCAGCGCCACCGGCTCTATGCGGGACGCCGTCAGTCTGCTGGACCAGATCACCGCGTACGGACATGAAAATGTCGATGCCGAACTGGTGCGCGACGTCCTGGGCATGGTTTCCGGCGTCGCCGTCAGCGACTTAACGGAAGCACTCGCCACTCAGGACCCATCCAAAGTGCTGGGGCAACTTCATCATTTGATTGGGCAAGGGGTGGAACTCAGTCAGCTCGTCAACCAGATGATCGACCACTTGCGCACGCTTTTGTTGTTGAATGTAGCCAAAGATCCCGGTCTGGTCGATCTTCCCGACAGTCTGATGGAATCAGCCGCAGGCGCAGGCGCGTCAATTCAATGCGCCTCAGATTCTGCATGCGATACGCGTCCTGAACGAGGCGGGTATGGCGCTGAAAACGCCTTTTGCCGGCTATCTGCCTGTCGAATTGGCCCTGCTCGACATCATTGGCCTGGGGGAGTTGACCGGACCGACTCCTACTGAAGCGAAACCAGTATCCCAGGAGCGATCCACTCCCCGGCCCGCACAGCCAAAAACGGAATCCAACTGCGCCGCCTACGACCCCGCCGTCCATTGATTCTGATCTCGAATCGCAATGGAATCGGATTATCAGCGAAATGCGCAAACACAGCCCCAAGACGCAGGCGATGCTGCGCGGAGGCAAACCGTTGGGCATCGAAGGCGATACATTCGTAATCAGTTTTCGCCATGACTTCCACCGGGAGCAGGTGCAAGGCTCTATCGACCTGGTGATCGAAGTCGTGTCTGCTGTGATGGGCAGGCCATTGGCGGTACAGTTGGTGGGCGATGCAGATGCGCTTGAACCTGATGTGAAACCAACGATTCCTCAGGATCGAAACAGCGTCTCCACCCATTGAGTCTGATCCAACAGTGCGCAAGGCCATCGACGAACTGGGCGCTCGTATTTCCAAAATAACACCACCTGAAAACGGAAAACCACCAGAAACAACCAACAACAAACCAGGAAGCAAGTAATTATGGCAAAGAAAAGGAAAGCGCCGCGCGGCTATAGCTCGCCTGGCACTCGCAGCAGCGGTGGCGGTGGCATGGGCGGCGGCAACATGATGGCGCAGCTCCAACAGATGCAAGAGCAAATGGCCGCCACCCAGGAAGCACTGGCCGAAGAGACCGTCGAAGTCAGCGTTGGCGGAGGCGTTGTCACTGTTGTCGTCAACGGACACCAGGAAATCCTGTCCATCACCATCGATCCGGATGTCGTAGACCCTGACGATGTGGAGATGTTGCAGGATTTGGTGCTCGCCGCTGTGAACGAAGCGTTGGAACAATCGCGCAACCTGGCCAGCGAACGCATGGGCGGCCTCACTGCCGGCCTGGATCTGCCTCCGGGTTTGCTCTAGCGTTACCGCCACCCCTAATCTGACTTCATGCACGTCGTCGCCGAACCTATTCAGCGCCTGATCGATGCCCTGGTTCGTCTGCCGGGCATTGGTCCCAAGAGCGCCTCGCGTCTGGCCTTCTATCTGCTGCGCGGCCTCAGGCTGACCAGGTGCAGGAATTGGCCGCCGCCATCGGCGAACTGCAAGAGCAACATTGTTTATTGCAGCCGTTGCCAGAATTTATCTCAAACCGATCCCTGTTCCCTCTGCACCGACCCGGACGCGACGCCCACATCCTCTGCGTGGTCGAAGAGCCGTTGGATGTGGTTGCGATCGAACGCACAGGCGTCTTTCGGGGCTGTATACCATGTCCTGCATGGCGTGATCAACCCGGTCGAAGGCATTGGCCCTGAAGATTTGCGCATCGATTCCCTGCTGGCCCGCCAGCAAAAAGAGCCGATTCACCGAAGTGCTTGTCGCCACCAATCCCAATATGGAGGGCGAGGCCACGGCCATGTATCTGGCTCGGTTGCTGCGCCCGAGCGGCGTGCGTGTCACCCGTCTGGCCCGCGGTCTGCCCGTTGGCGGCGACCTGGAATACGCCGATGAAGTCACCCTCAGCCGGGCGCTGGAAGGGCGCCGAGATCGTCTGAATCGACATGTGATCATTTCTTTTAAGAGAATAAATCAACAAAGGGTATTGACACCGCCTTTAGATGTGCTATAGTTCTCTCTGTTGCCCAGCAGAATTACGAATATTCTGCAACGGCAGCACAGCTCCTGAAAAAGCTTATAAAATGTAAGAAACAGGACTTGACAATGAAGTCTGCCGGTGGTAGACTAGATTAGTCAGGCATTAAGGATTCGCTACGAGCGACCTTAACAAGGAGGCATAGCCTAGTAAGCAAGTGCTAACATCTCGCAACACCTATCATCGATGTTAATCCGTCGGCATGTTAGTGTGTCGGCGTTTTTGTTGCCTAAACGGCTGATGCTTCGTCAGCCTGAGCATCGATGAATCATTTCAGCGACTATCAGCAAGCACTTTAACAACTAAAGAGTGATAGGAAAGTATCGGATAACAGTCAGGGCTCCAGATCTGCATAGCAGATCAACGACCTGTTAAACAGGTCAAAAGTCAATGTCAAACAATTTTTTCGGAGAGTTTGATCCTGGCTCAGGATGAACGTTGGCGGCGTGCCTAACACATGCAAGTCGAACGAGCAGTCGGATTCTTCGGAAACCGGCGGGCTAGTGGCGCACGGGTGAGTAACACGTTGGTGACCTGCCCCGAAGCGGGGGACAACCACTGGAAACGGTGGCTAATACCGCATGTGCTTAATCATTCGTTTGGTTAAGTAAAGCTCCGGCGCTTCGGGAGGGGCCTGCGGTCGATTAGTTAGTTGGTGAGGTAATGGCTCACCAAGGCGATGATCGATAGGGGGCGTGAGAGCGTGACCCCCCACACTGGAACTGAGACACGGTCCAGACTCCTACGGGAGGCAGCAGTGAGGAATATTGCACAATGGGCGCAAGCCTGATGCAGCAACGCCGCGTGGGGGATGAAGGCCTTCGGGTCGTAAACCCCTTTTCTGTGGGAAGAGAAAGGACGGTACCACAGGAATAAGTCTCGGCTAACTACGTGCCAGCAGCCGCGGTAAAACGTAGGAGGCGAACGTTATCCGGAATTACTGGGCGTAAAGCGCGCGCAGGCGGCTTCGTAAGTCCGACGTGAAAGCTCCCGGCTTAACTGGGAGAGGCCGTTGGATACTGCGGAGCTTGAGGTTGGGAGAGGAAAGCGGAATTCCCGGTGTAGTGGTGGAATGCGTAGATATCGGGAGGAACTCCAGTGGCGAAGGCGGCTTTCTGGCCTACACCTGACGCTGAGGCGCGAAAGCGTGGGGAGCGAACAGGATTAGATACCCTGGTAGTCCACGCTGTAAACGATGTGAACTAGGTGTTAGTGGTATCGACCCCACTAGTGCCGTAGCTAACGCGTTAAGTTCACCGCCTGGGGACTACGGCCGCAAGGCTAAAACTCAAAGGAATTGACGGGGGCCCGCACAAGCAGCGGAGCGTGTGGTTTAATTCGATGCAACGCGAAGAACCTTACCTGGGCTTGACATGTACGTAGTAGGAATCCGAAAGGTGACCGACCCTCGGGAGCGTACACAGGTGCTGCATGGCTGTCGTCAGCTCGTGTCGTGAGATGTTGGGTTAAGTCCCGCAACGAGCGCAACCCTTGTTGCTAGTTACATGTGTCTAGCGAGACTGCCGGTTTAACGCCGGAGGAAGGCGGGGATGACGTCAAGTCAGCATGGCCTTTATGTCCAGGGCTACACACACGCTACAATGGCCGGTACAATGGGTTGCCAAGTCGCGAGGCGGAGCTAATCCCATCAAAGCCGGTCTCAGTTCGGATTGCAGGCTGCAACTCGCCTGCATGAAGTCGGAGTTGCTAGTAACCGCGCGTCAGCATAGTGCGGTGAATACGTTCCCGGGCCTTGTACACACCGCCCGTCACGTCATGGGAGCTGGTAACACCTAAAGTCGGCTTGCTAACCGTAAGGAAGCGGCTGCCTAGGGTGGGACTGGTAACTGGGACGAAGTCGTAACAAGGTAGCTGTAGCGGAAGCTGCGGCTGGATCACCTCCTTTTTAGGGAGCACTGCCTCCTGCCTGCTCTGAATAAGTATGGCGGATGGCCACTCCCAGGTCGACGTCACAGATGATGTTACATCGCCAGTGGCGTCCCTGACTAGTTCTCTACTTTCCTATCACTCTTTAGTTGTTAAAGAGCTTGTCCGTTTCGGGCCTGTAGCTCAGCTGGTTAGAGCACTGTGCTGATAACGCAGGGGTCACTGGTTCGAGTCCAGTCAGGCCCACCTCGATGTTGACAAGTGCAGGCCTTATTGTTACACTCCTTTGCGCTGATTTAATAAATCGTCATAACAATTGCAACACAGAGACCCTTCTTTATGGTATCAGTACACAGCCTCTAGTTAAATAGTTTATACGGTAGTTATCTGGGTATTTTGGCCCGGCGTACTGCCGGGCTGTTTTTGTCTCTGAATCGGCATTCGTGTTGCTATCCCTCTCTGTTTCCGACCAAATCAGCTTCGGTGACAGAAAGAGGTGTAATAACGCCTCGAGGGCTTAGGCCCTCGAATTGGCACCTTAAAAACTGGATAGGATATATAATAACTTCAATCATCGTTTCTTGTGTAGGTTAAGCTACTAAGGGCTTACGGTGGATGCCTTGGCGTCAAATGCCGAAGAAGGACGTGGTCAGCTGCGATAAGCCTCGGGAAGCCGCGACAGGCGTCGATCCGGGGATGTCCGAATGGGGAAACCCACCTGGGGGAATGCCCAGGTACCGCCCACTGAACACATAGGCGGGACGGAGGGAACCGAGGGAACTGAAACATCTAAGTACCTCGAGGAAAAGAAATTATTCCCTGAGTAGTGGCGAGCGAAAAGGGAAAAGCCTAAACCTGTGCAGCGTGATAGCTCGTAGGCGTTGCTGTGTAGGGGTTGTAGGACATCAGTGGAGATTGCTGCGAAGATCTCAAAGAGTTACAAATCTGGCTGATAGTTGAATGGTACTGGAAAGGCCAGGCATAGAGGGTGACACCCCCGTAAACGAAATCAGACCAGACTCTTGCTGATGTTCCTGAGTACCACGGGGCACGCTAATCCTGTGGGAATCTGGGAAGCCCACTTCCCAAGGCTAAATACATTTGACGACCGATAGTGAACCAGTACCGTGAGGGAAAGGTGAAAAGCACCCCAGTGCGGGGAGTGAAATAGAACCTGAAACCGTAAGCCTACAAACAGTCGAAGCACTATGGCGCCTTAGGGGCAATGTGTGACGGCGTGCCTTTTGGAGAATGAGCCAGCGAGTTACTTCTCAGTGGCAAGGTTAAGCCAGTAACAGGCGGAGCCGTAGCGAAAGCGAGTCTTAATAGGGCGCATACGACCTTCGGTCGTCAGTCGCTGGGAGTAGACCCGAAACCGGGTGAGCTATCCATGGCCAGGGTGAAGCGAGAGTAATGTCTCGTGGAGGCCCGAACCCACCAATGTTGCAAAATTGGGGGATGAGCTGTGGATAGAGGTGAAATGCCAAACGAACTCGGAAATAGCTGGTTCTCCCCGAAATAGCTTTAGGGCTAGCCTCAAGCGTTTAGTATCGGAGGTAGAGCACTGGATGGGCTAGGGGGCTTATAGCTTACCAAACCCAACCAAACTCCGAATGCCGATACTCCAGAGCTTGGGAGTCGGACGGCGGGAGATGAGTTTCGTCGTCGAGAGGGAAACAGCCCAGATCACCAGCTAAGGTCCCCAAGTATAAGCTAAGTGGGAAAGGATGTGGAGTTACTGAGACAGCCAGGAGGTTGGCTTAGAAGCAGCCATCCTTTAAAGAGTGCGTAATAGCTCACTGGTCTAGTGATCCTGCGCCGAAAATGTAACGGGGCTCAAGCTTATCACCGAAGCTGTGGGTTTCCGATAAGTAGTTGTGTTGATGATGAGAAAGTCTTTCAACTGCCGGTGTCACTTCGGTGATACTTAATGTTGTTTGGCGATTATCGTCTGACGCACGACTGCACTAAATTGTCGGGAGCAGTAGGGGAGCGTTCTGTTCTGCAGAGAAGGTCGACCGTGAGGACGGCTGGAGCGAACAGAAGTGAGAATGCTGGCATGAGTAGCGTAAAATACGTGAGAAACGTGTTCCCCGTATGTCTAAGGTTTCCGACGGAAGGTTAATCCGCGTCGGGTTAGTCGGTCCTAAGGCGAGGCCGAAGGGCGTAGCCGATGGATATCCGGTTAATATTCCGGAACCACGTCGAATTGTTTGAGCGATGGGGGGACGCAGAAGGGTAGTCCAGCCTGTTATTGGATTCAGGTGCCAAGCTTTTAGGCGTTGAGGCTGGGGTTAAAAGACCAGCTGAGCTGAGGAGTGATGGCGGTGCGCCTAGCGCCACAAGTGGATGATCCCATGCTGCCAAGAAAAGCCCCTAGTGAGATTCACGTGACCGTACCGCAAACCGACACTGGTAGACAGGTAGAAAATACCAAGGGGATCGGGA
Organism: uncultured Chloroflexia bacterium; assembly: GCA_963700615.1. Taxonomy (GTDB): domain Bacteria; phylum Chloroflexota; class Anaerolineae; order J102; family J102; genus DUEF01. The sequence continues at coordinate 46,482 of CAVOYG010000017.1, forward strand.
GAACCCTCGTTAAGGAACTAGGCAAAATAGATCCGTAACTTCGGGAGAAGGATCGCCACATTAGGGTGAGACGACATGCTTGTTCGAGCCCGAAGCGGCCGCAGTGAAATGGCTCTGTCGACTGTTTATCAAAAACACAGGTCTCTGCTAAACCGTAAGGTGAAGTATAGGGGCTGACGCCTGCCCAGTGCCGGAAGGTTAAGGGGAGAGGTTAGGTCTTCGGACCAAAGCTTTGAACCGAAGCCCCGGTGAACGGCGGCCGTAACTATAACGGTCCTAAGGTAGCGAAATTCCTTGTCGGGTAAGTTCCGACCCGCACGAATGGCGTAACGAGCGGAGCACTGTCTCAACGAGGGACCCGGTGAAATTGAAGTACGTGTAAAGATGCGCGTTACCCGCAGAAGGACAAAAAGACCCCGTGGAGCTTTACTGTAGCTTGGCATTGCGTTAGGGCTTAGTTTGTAGAGGATAGCTGGGAGACTTTGAAGCTGGACCGCTAGGTTCGGTGGAGTCGCCGGTGGAATACCAGCCTGGTTAAGTCTTGGCCCTAACCTGCGTCCGTAATCCGGCGTGGGAACAGTGCCTGGTGGGCAGTTTGACTGGGGCGGTCGCCTCCTAAAAGGTAACGGAGGCGCACAAAGGTACCCTCAGGCTGAATGGAAACCAGCCGAAGAGTGTAAAGGCAAAAGGGTGCTTGACTGCGAGACCTACAAGTCGAGCAGAGACGAAAGTCGGTCTTAGTGATCCTACGGCTCCGAGTGGAAGGGCCGTGGCTTAACGGATAAAAGCTACCCCGGGGATAACAGGCTAGTCTTGCCCAAGAGTCCACATCGACGACAAGGCTCGGCACCTCGATGTCGGCTCGTCGCATCCTGGGGCTGAAGCAGGTCCCAAGGGTTGGGCTGTTCGCCCATTAAAGCGGTACGCGAGCTGGGTTCAGACCGTCGTGAGACAGGTCGGTCTCTATCCTCTGTGGGCGTAGGGAATTTGAGAGGATCTGCCCCTAGTACGAGAGGACCGGGGTGGACTGACCTCTGGTGTGCCAGTTGTTCCGCCAGGAGCATAGCTGGGTAGCTAAGTCGGGCAAGGATAACCGCTGAAAGCATCTAAGTGGGAAGCCTGCCTCAAGATTAGATTCCCCACCAGGTAAACTGGGTAAGTGCGCCGGAAGACCACCGGCTTGATAGGCGGCACGTGTAAGCACAGCAATGTGTTCAGCGAAGCCGTACTAATGCACGAGGGCTTAACCTATTCGAGAAACGTTGATTGAAATATCTATCCTATCCAGTTTTTAGGGTGCCAATAGCGCACCCTCATTAACAAATATTGTGAATAAAGCTTCTTTGGTGATTCTAGCGAAGAGGATACACCCGGTCCCATTCCGAACCCGGCAGTTAAGCTCTTCAGCGCCGATGGTAGTTGGGGGGTAGCCCCCTGCAAGAGTAGGTCATCGCCAAAGAAGCTTTTTCTATTTGCTCCGAAAACGTCATTTTGCGCCAGAGGTAGATCCGCTGGCTGTTGTGGCGTTTTTTTTGTTGGGATAGGTGTAAGCTTACAGAGGACTTTTTTGTATTGGCGGCGGATAGTGCTATAGTTGACCCGACATAAAGTAATTCCGTACCGTAGAAATTCATGTTCACTTGTTAATTGGAGGAATTGTAAAGACTCAAATGGATGTTCCTTTAGGTTTGGTTGTGGGGTTGGGAGTGTTGATACTGTCGCTGCTCCTTCTTCTACTTGTTATTTTGGCCGAGGTGTCGATGGCAACGATCAGCCGGGTTCATATGCGAGAGTTGGGCGAAGAGGGGATATCTTCAGCGAAACTGGTCGAGACGCTTTTGCAGAATACGGAGCGGTTTTTCGGTGGAATCCTGGTGCTCAAAACACTGGCTTTTTCCGGTGCTGTCGCTTCGACTGTCTGGATCGTGATGACATATTGGGATGGTAATTTCCTTGTTCAGACTTTCATCGTGTTATTTTTTGCACTTCTTTTGCTGCAGATTATAGGAAGGGTCCTGGCAATTCAACATTCCACCACTGTGGCAATGCGCCTGGTGCGACCCGTGCAGTGGGCCATTTTTCTGGTTTCTCCCATTACCTGGATTTTGGTGCGACTTGTTCAACGCCTGGGCGGACAGGAGGAAGGTGATACGCGCAATGTTTTCATGACAGAAGATGGCCTGCGTTTGCTCCTGAACCTGGGCGAGGATGAACGCTTCATCGAGGCGGAGGAGCGCCAGATGATCGACAGCATCTTCCGTTTTAGCGAGACCAACGTCGAAGAGGTGATGGCGCCGAGGGTGGATGTTGTCGCGCTGCCACAGGAGGCAACCCTGCAGGATGCGTTGAACACCATTGTCGAAGCCGGACACTCGCGTATCCCCATTTACAACGACACGATTGATAAAGTTGTGGGCGTTCTGTATGCCAAGGATCTGCTCACCGCTTTTCGTGATGGCAATAACGATGTTTCTATCCAGGAGGTGATGCGTAAACCATATTTTGTGCCTGAATCGGCCATGGTGGATGACCTGTTGGAAGACCTCCAGCATAAAAAGACGCATCTCGCAATCGTAGTGGATGAATATGGGGGCACGGCCGGTGTTGTCACCATCGAAGATCTCCTGGAGGAGATTGTTGGCGAGATCCAGGATGAATACGACTCCGAAACGCCGATGCTCGAACAAATTGGCGAGGGTGTCTACATCGCCAACGGTCGTATCGATATCGACGATCTGAATCGCGAACTGGGTATCCATTTGCCTGATGAAGAAGAGAGTTACACGCTCGCCGGTGTGATCTACTCTCAACTGCAACGGGTGCCCGATGTCGGTGATGCGGTTGATTTGGACGATGTGCGCCTGGAAGTCCTGGAAGTGACCGACAATCGCATCGAACAGGTGCAGGTGGCAATACTGAAATCAACATCCGCAGAAGCCGACGATCAATCGGTGGAGCAAGTGAATTGACCATGCAATCTTCGGATACACAGAAACTGGTGGAGCTGGCCCAGGCCGTTCGGGATCAGGCCTATGCTCCTTATTCCCACTATCCGGTGGGAGCCGCGCTCCTCACTGAAGATGGCGAGATCTTCACAGGTTGTAATATCGAGAATGCAGTCTATCCGGCCACATGTTGCGCCGAACGGGTCGCCATCTTCAAGGCTGTGTCCGAAGGACACCGCAGCTTTCAGGCCATCGCCGTCGCCACGGAAAATGGCGGCAGTCCTTGCGGCGTTTGCCGGCAGGTGATGCGTGAGTTTGCTCCAAATATGACGGTCTTGATCACCGATGCGGCGGGTGCAGTGCGGCAAACTTCGGTTGCGGAACTCCTGCCCGATTCGTTCGGGCCTGAAGACCTGGGGTATAGCACTGGTTCTGCGTGAGATATGGCGCGGGAACGGGTTTATCGCACGCGGGCTATCATTCTCAAACGTCGCGAGCAGGGCGAAGCGGATCGTGTGATCACTGTGTTTACGCCCGGCATGGGCAAGCGCACCTTTATGGCGCGTGGCGTGCGCAAAGCCGCCAGCCGCAAAGCCGGACATCTTGAGCCCTTCACACACACGGCCTTGATGCTGGCGAAGGGCAAAACCTGGGACATCATCACCCAGGCGGAGACAGTAACAAGCTTTCGGATTTTGCGCGAGGATTTGGATAAGGCCGCTCATGCCTACTATTTTGCGGAGCTGGTCGATGTCTTCACCCAGGAACAGGATAGCCATCCCGACTTGTTTGATTTGTTGCTGCACTCGCTGGAATGGTTGGAAACGAGCCCAAACCCGGCGATCCTGGCCCGTTGGTTCGAGCTGCGCTTGCTCCGGCTGGTTGGTTTTCAACCCCAACTTTTTCGCTGTATCGATTGTGGTGACGAGATCCAACCGGTGACGAATTATTTCAGTCTTGAAGGGGGAGGGGTGCTGTGCCCCAAACACGGCGAAGGCGTGCGCGGGGCTGAGCCGATTGCTGTTGGCACACTCAAAGTTTTGCGTTACCTGCAATCGCAGCCCTACAATGCCATTGCCCAGTTGCAGTTGTCGCCTGCCCGCATCCGCCAGATGGAGAAGGTGCTGGCCGGGCACATCCGCTATGTGCTGGAGCGCAAGCTCAAAACGCCGCAATTTATCGATTCATTGCGAGCAAAAACGTAACATGACATTCATGTCGATTAAGCCTTGTTCATAATTCCCTTTTTTGTCATTCCGATGAGCGAAGCGAAGAGGAATCTCCGAGTTTGGAAGCGAAATTGAACGTCATTAAAATTGTCAACAAAACCTAGTGGTGTTGGCGGCATCAATGCCGCAATACAGCTTCCCTGAGGAGGAAACGAAGATGAAACGCTGGATCAAATGGATTGTCTTGCTGATCGTCTTAGTGTTGGTTGTCGGATTGGTGATTGGCTATCAACAAATGTTGCCGACGTTGCACGTTGCCACCGGATACACCGCCAAGGCTATTTGCTCCAATCATTTTCTGACGGGGCAGGATGTGGACACCATCACTGCCGAGTTGCCGTCGAATCCCCTGGTGCCTCTGCTGCGAACAAAGGTCGACGAGGAACAACGTTTCGTTTCGGTTACGGTGGTCGGGCTGGCAGGCCAACGTGCGGTCTACCGCGAGGGGTTGGGTTGCACCCTGCTGGCCGGGGGAGGCGGTGCGGGCGCTCAGACGCAGATCGCCGATCTGATCGAACCAAGCGCGCTTGATCCCACTATCCCCTGGCCTGCTGGCGAGGCCGTTTCGCTGGATAACCTGCCGGTTGGCGTTGACAGCGAACGCCTGAGCGTCGTTCTGGACGACTGGTTTTCCGAACCGGACCCGACCAAACCTCGGCGCACCCGCGCGGTGGTCATTGTCAAGGATGGTCAGATTATCGCCGAGCGTTATGCCGATGGCTTTTCCAAAGACACACCGATGCTGGGCTGGTCGATGACCAAAAGCGTCACCAATGCCCTGGTTGGCATTCTGGTGAAGCAAGGGAAACTGTCGCTCGATGAAATTGCGCCCGTCGCCGAATGGAGCGATCCCGCCGACTCCCCGCCATGCCATCACACTCGATCAGCTCCTGCGCATGAGCAGCGGCCTTGAATTTTCCGAAGATTACGCTGATCTGACCACCGGCGTCACCCAGATGTTGTACAACACCGACGATATGGGCGCCTACGCCGCCGCCGCCCCGCTCGAAGCGGAACCGGATGGCGCCTGGAACTACTCCAGCGGCACCGCCAACATCGTTTCGCGCATCGTGCGGGACACAGTCGGCGGGTCGGACCAGGATTACCTCATGTTCCCGCGCCGGGTCCTGTTCGACCGCATCGGCATGGCCAGTGCTGTCATGGAACCGGACGCATCGGACACCTTTGTTGGCTCGTCCTACATGTACGCCACTGGCCGTGACTGGGCGCGCTTTGGCCTGCTTTTCCTGCAGGATGGCATGTGGGATGGCGAGCGCATTCTGCCCGAAGGCTGGGTGGACTACAGCACCACACCCACGCCCCTTTCCTTTGGCGAATACGGCGCACACTGGTGGCTGAACGCCGGTGAACCTGGTCAACCCGAGACCAAGGAATGGCCGGATCTGCCAGCCGACATCTACCGCGCTTCTGGCCACGACGGCCAATCCGTCACCGTTATCCCCTCGCGAGACATGGTGATCGTGCGGCTTGGCGTTAGCCGCGACGACGAAACCTGGGATTTGGGTGAATTTCTCGCTGATATCCTTGAGGCTGTACCCTGATATTCCAGACTGTTCGCTTGATTAAATTATGTCAGAATCCGGATTTCCAATTTCACTTTTTTGTTGCTGTGGTGGATATGCCAGCCTGCAAGGCATGGTGACATTCATTCTTGCGTTGGTTTTCATGAACAGGAAAAATATGAAGGATAAAGCTAATTGGATGTTGAGACTGGGTGCGTTGGTCGGTGGCGTCGCTATGATTGGTATCCTGTTATTTGCTCTCAACTTTGTCGAGGACATAATCATACCGGCCGATTTGTTCATACTTGTTCAACTGGCTGTTATGGCGTTTCTGTCCGGATTTGGCATCGGCGCCATCGTTGGATACGCTGTTGCTGCATTTAGATCGAGAAGGGCTGTGACTTTATGAAGATTTCCGACTACCAACAATGGCTCTACCAATCCGACCACGATCGTGGTTTCGACCGTGTGCAACCCAGCCAGACTCTGGTGCATGCGATGGAGGAGATGGGCGAAATCGCCCGTGAGGTGCTGTATCTTGAAGGCTATCGGGAGCCCGATGATCTGGACAAGCGCCGCGAGATGTTGGCCGGCGAACTCGCTGACGCCATGACTTTTATCTTCAAGCTGGCGTATCAATTCGACATCGATATGGAAGCAGCGCTCGTGGCCAACCAGCTCAAGGTGAGCGAGCGTTATCCAGTAGAGAAGGGTCGGGAGTTAGCAGGACGGTATTTGGAGCGACAACGGCGGAACGCAGAACGAATGCGGGACTGAGCAACCAGGCTGTGCGCACATTTCAGATTATGTCATTCTGAACGGCGACCTTCGGTCGCTTCGTGAAGAATCTGTGCCAACCAACCGGAATTGGCATCCATAGTTGGAGATTCCTCCCTTCGGCAAATGACCTACGGTCGTCGCTCAGGGCAGGCAGTCGCTCCGATGCCGATAGCATCGTCACTCTGTCGGAATGACAAAAAAGAAAATGTGTGGAAATCACGCCATATCGTTTAGAATAAAGGCTTGCGAAAATCAGACCTGCCAGGCATCGGGCAACCGGAAGTTACAAACCTGGCAGGTCTTTGCTAGAGAGAGGCAATCACCATGACCGAAAACACAAAAGCACTCAATTTCCAAGACATGATCATGCGCCTGGAGCGCTACTGGGCCGACCAGGGCTGCCTGATCTGGCAACCGTACAGCGAAAAGGTGGGCGCGGGCACGGCCAATCCCGGCACCACGCTGCGCGTGCTCGGCCCCGAACCGTGGAACGTCGGCTATGTCGAGCCATCGTACCGGCCCGACGATGGCCGCTTCGCCGAGAACCCCAACCGCATGCAGATGCACACCCAGTACCAGGTCATCCTCAAGCCCGATCCCGGCAATCCCCAGGAACTTTATCTGGACAGCCTGCGCGCCATCGGCATCGACCTGGATGCCCACGACGTGCGCTTTGTCGAGGACAACTGGGAGAGTCCCGGCCCTGGGCGCGTGGGGGCTGGGCTGGGAAGTGTGGCTGGATGGTCTGGAGATCACCCAATTCACCTATTTCCAGCAGGCGGGCGGGCTCGATCTGAATCCGGTTTCGGTCGAGACTGACCTACGGCCTGGAACGCATCGCCATGTTCCTGCAGGATGTGCAAGGAAGTGTGGGATTTGCAGTGGGATGACAGCCACACCTACGGCGATGTCTACAAACTGCCCGAAATCGAGCACTGCGAATACGCCTTCAACACGGCCGATGTCGAGCGCCTGCAACGCCTGTACGAGTTGTACGAGGCCGAATTCGAAGCCGCCATCGCCCGCGGGCTGGTCATTCCCGCCTACGATTACGTGCTCAAGTGCTCGCATACCTTCAACTTGCTGGACACACGCGGGCGCTGTCGGCGTGACCGAGCGCGCCGCCTTCTTCCGGCGCATGCGCAACATGACCCGCCAGGTGGCCGAGGCCTACGTCGAACAGCGCCAGCGCCTGGAATATCCCATGATGCCCGATGACGCTGGGCCAGGGATGGCGTCTGGCGGTCGAAGCGGTCCCAGCGCCCGCTGCCCTTCCCATCGGCACGGATCGCCGCCGATCTGGTGCTGGAAATCGGCGTCGAGGAATTGCCGCCGCACGAATTGCGCAGCGCCATCGCCAGTTGCAGGCAGCGGTTCCGCAGGCTCTGCGGGATGCACGCCTGGCCTTCGAGGATGTGACCGTCAGTGGAACGCCCCGGCGTATCGCCGTGCATGTCGCGCAGACTGGCCGCCGCAGCAAGCCGCCGAAACGCAGGAATTCCGGGGCCCGCCCGCCGAGCGTGCCTTCGATGCCGCCGGCGAGCCCACCAAAGCCGCCGAGGGATTCGCCCGCGGCAAGGGCCTGGCGCGTCGCTGATCTGGAAGTGCGCGAGGAGGGCGGCAAAAGCTACGTCTATGCCGTCGAGCACGTTGTCGGCAAGCCGACCTACCCCCTGCTGCCCGACCTGTTGCAAATCTCGTGGCGGGCATTGCGTTTTGGCAAATCGATGCGCTGGAACGACAGCAACGTCAGCTTCAGCCGCCCTTTGCGCTGGCTGGTGGCCGCTCTACGGCGAGCAGGTCGTGCCCTTTGAATACGCCAACGTCGCCAGCTCGAAGGTCAGCCGTGGCCTGCGCCCGCACGGCTCGCCCGCACTGCCCATCCCCTCCGCCGAGCCTATTTCGCCAGCCATCGCCGCAGCGGGCATCGTGGTGGATCGGGATGAACGCCAGCGCCAGATCGAGCGAAGGCCTGCGACAGAGCTGGCGGCGACGGTCGGGGGACAGCGTGCCGGTCGATGAAGCACTGCTGGACGAGGTCACCGATCTGGTCGAGCAACCACTGCCCCTGCTCGGGCGCTTCGATCCCGCCTTCCTCGAACTCCCCGCGCCGGTGCTGATCACCGTCATGAAAAAACACCAGCGCTATTTCCCGGTTGTCGACGAAAGCGGCGACATGCTGCCCTACTTCATCACCGTCGCCAACGGCGCTGACCGTGATCCCGCACTGGTCACGCGCGGCAACGAAGCCGTTATCCGCGCCCGCTATGCCGACGCCGCCTACTTCGTGCGGGACGACCGCAAACGCCCGCTGGAAGACTTCAACGCAGCACCTGGCCACACTCACCTTCCAGGAACAACTCGGCTCGATGCTGGACAAGGTCTACCGCCTGGAGAAACTGACGCCGGTCGTGGCCGGGCAGCTGGGTCTGTCCGCGGAAGACACGGCATTCGCCACCCGCGCCGCCCTGCTCAGCAAGGCCGATCTCGCCACCAGCATGGTCGTGGAAATGACCTCGCTGCAGGGCATTATGGGCGAGATTTACGCGCTGGCCAGCGGCGAAGCGCCCGGAGTCGGCCACCGCCATCCGCGAAGCACTACATCGTGCAGGCCCGAAGCCGCCCTGAGCCCGCCCGGCCTGGCCCTGAATCTGGCCGACCGTCTGGACAGCCTGGCCGGGCTGTTCGCCGTCGGCCTCGCGCCCAAGAGCACCGCCGATCCCTTTGGCCTGCGCCGTGACGCCCTGGGCATCGTGCAGAATCTGATCGCCGCCGAGCAATCCTTCGATGTGATCGCGGGCCTGCGCGCCGCCGCCGCATTGCAGCCCGTGCCCGTGAGCGATGAGGTGATCGCCGAGACTGCCGCGTTCGTCACGCCGGCGCTTGTACGGCGTCTTGCGCGACGAAGGCTTTGAGCATGATGTGGTCGAGGCGGTGCTGGCCGAGCAGGGCGATGAATCCGGCGCTCGCCCGCCAGGCCGTTGCCGATCTCTCGACCGCCGTGGCGCAACCCGACTGGATGGACGTGTTCACGGCCTACGCCCGCTGCAAGCGCATCGTCCGCAGCCTGGACGAAAGCTACGCCCTGAACCCTGACGCCTACGTCGAAGACGCCACCCGCCAGCTGCACGCCACCTACGAATCCGTCGCGCGACGACCGTGGTCGATGTCCCCAGCCTGGTCGCAGGCCCTCAGCGCCTTGCAGCCCGCCATCAACGCCTTTTTCGATGACTGTGCTCGTCATGGCCGATGACCCCGACCTGCGCGCCGCCCGTCTGGCCCTCGTGCAGCGCATCGCCGCCCTGCCGGATGGGATCGCCGATCTGGCGTTGTTGAAGGGGTTCTGACGAAAAAGTGCGACGCAGGCAAGCTCCGCTTGCTCGCAAGTGCGTCTCACTTTATTGTTTCTATATTTCGTTGTCTGGCTGCATTGCCTTATTTTTGTTTTGCTTACACGCTCGCCACACCCCGCCACTGGCGCTGTGCCCCTGTCCGATAACCACGAAAGCGTTATCATCCACCTCTGCCACCAGACTTTTGATCGTCTCCACGTCGGCCCGACTGATGGTGCAATAGAGGATGCTGTGTTGTTCTTTGGTGTACATCCCCTGCCCTGACCAGCTTGTCACGCCGATCCCCATACGCGTGATAAGAGTGTCCGAAACAGCGTCGGGGCTATCTGTGATGATGTGTACTGTGCGAATCACACTGGGACCTTCCAGTGTATAATCCGTCGCTAAACCCCACACAAACAGCATCACCAAAGCATACAGGGCATTTTCCCAACCGAACACAGCGCCAATCAGCACGATGATGCCGCCGTCGATGATCATGTAGAGTTGGGTGATGGGCAGGCCGGTTCGCAACTGGACGATGCGGCTGATAATTCCCGTTCCCGCAAAGGTGCCCCGCCCCCGAAAAGCCAGACCGGAAGCGATGCCACCGATGACGCCGCCAAACAATGCGTTCAGGAGCAGATCGGGGGTGATGCCCTGGGCTGGCATCCACCGGGCCAGAAAATCGACGCCGAATGCGTAGATAAGCGAAACCCACAGCGTGCGAATCAGGAAGTTGGCGCGGCCCAGCTGAGAGAATCCCAGGATGATGAGTGGGATGCTCAGAAAGAACTGCGTCAGGCCCAGGGGAGTGCCGAAAAAGTTATTGATGATCAGCGCCAAGCCAGACACGCCGCCGGGTGCAATATCTGCAGGCGCCAGGAATAAATTAAAATTGATCGCCTGCAACACTGCAGCAAGCGTCAGCAGCAAGAAGTCCCGTGGTGAGGCGCTGGCGCGTACTCGTTGAAACGCAAAGGTGATTTTTGTTTTGCTCATGGGGCCCAATTTACGGTCCGAAGATGTGCTCAGGAATCAGCAGGCGGCGTTAAAGTGCGACGCACTTCGCAAGTGACGGGCACTTGTTTTTAATACACCCATTCTTCAAAAAGCGGCGTTAAATCACATCCGCAATGTTGTTCTGCCAGCGCCTTCAAACCTTCCGGCGTTGCGATTTCCCACTTGAAAGTCTGCGCATAATCACGCAGGAACGCATCGAACGTTTCTGCGCCCATCTTGTCTCGTAACGCTTCGAAAAAGAGCGGCCCACGGCCATAAACAATTGCGCCGTATTCGTTGTCCTCGTAGGCAGCGACCGGCATGCCGATGGGGATGTCCTCGTAATCGACGCGTGCCCAGCGGCTGTCCATGCCCTGGCGGGAGCCGTCATAGCCAGCTTGTCCATAGACATCGTTGTAGTACATCATCGTCGCCCATTGCGTCAGCGCTTCATCCAGCCAGGGTTCGTCGAGCTGATCGTTGCCCACCATGTTGTAGAACCATTGGTGCCCGACTTCGTGGGCGGTGGCGGACTCGAAGAACTGGAGTTCGGGGTTGTAGATGGACAGGGCCACCACCACCAGGCCGGGATATTCAACCCCACCAGCCAGGGTGGGCGTTCCCACCACATCCAGTTCGGTGTAGGGGTACGTGCCGTAACGTTCGTTGAAGATTTTGAGGGCGTCGGTGGCGTAGCGCAACGCCAGGTCATTCTCGTCAGTCAGATCGGAGGTGGCGTAGGCATTGACGGTTGTTTCGCCCACGGTATCGCTGACCATTTCGTAGCGGTCGCTGGCGGCGAAGTAGAAATCGCGCACCGGACCCGCAGCGATGGTGATCTGCTGCCGTCCATCCTGTTCTACCCGGCCGATTTCGCTGCCCGAGGCCACGATGCTTTGCCCGGCCGGCGGCGTCGATGCGCACCAGGAAGTAGCTGGTGTCAGCGTAGGTCGGGTCACCAGCCGGCGGCGTCAGTTCCACGTTCCAGCCTTCGTCGTCGTAAACGGCAATCATGGGGTAGAAATGCGCTGGCGTAAGGATGTCATCCACCCTGGCAAAAATGCCGTAATTGCCGCCCGACTCGGTGGGCACATCCACCCGGAAGTCCATGCCGATCACGATCTGTTCGCCGGGTTGCAGTGGTTGCGCCAGAGGCACAATTAGATCGCTGTTCTCCACCGCATAACCTGCCGCCACATTGTTCGCCGTCCACCGTGAGATTGCTGATGACAACGCTGCCATCCTGGATGTTGGGGAAGAGGCGGAAATGGATTTCGTCCAGGGGGACATCTTCGGTGTTGGTGTAACGCACTTCTTCCCGACCATCGAGGCGGGTGAGGTCGTCGGAGATGGCGAGATCGATGTGGTAGATGCTGGCGTCGGGACGCTGTTCAAGCGTAGCTTGCTCATCGGAAATCAGCCCGCCAGCAAAGGGCGAACGGTCATCCCAACCGAAGTCGAACAGGGTCGAGGCCGGCAGGTTGCCGGTGGGCAGACTGGTTTCGGGTGCAGGCTCGACGGTGGGAGAATCTTCGGTCGGTTCCAGAACAGTGGTCGGTTCCGGCGCTATGGTCGGGTCTGTCTGAACCTGTGCGGGGATTTGAGTTGGCGCTTGCACTGGTGGATTGGCTGGTGGCGCGCAAGCAGTGAGCAGGAGGAGGTAGACGGAGATTAGAAATAAGAAATGTTTCATGAATGACAGTTGACAGGGTGTGTGAGTGCTGCTATAGTGCTGCTATCAGGTTCTGGAGGTTTATAATGTTAGATAAACGTATGACGATCCGATTATCACCAAAATTACATAGTCGTCTTGTTTATGTGGCCAACCATGAGGCAAAGTCATTGAACACGATTGCAATCGAAGCCTTGGAAGCATATGCTGAGAAACAAGCAGCAGCGGAAGACCGATTGCCATTAGATGAACTCAGTGTTTTTCTGGCTCCGGCTGCTCTATCTGATGGCATCGAGGAGGGAGAGTTGCTTGAATATGCACGTGATGTGCGTCAGCGAATCTGGCAGGAGCGATACGCCAGGAATGTGGAAGCCGTTAATGACTTCTTGGCAAAATGAACCTGCGAATTTTCCCTGATACGGGTGTTTTGCTGGCTATGATCGTGTTTCCACGCGATAAACAGGGGCAGTTAACTTTGGCTGGCGAAGTGCTAGCCTTGTATGGAGAAGGGCGGTTTGAATTGGTTTTAGGGCAAGCGGTTGTTGATGAGTTGGACGACGTGTTGGAATCACGTTTTGCGGCATTTCGTTCACCAGCGATTACGCTTTTGAGACCCTTTGCCAGTCATTTCACTCGTTGGCCTACGCCGCAAGAGATCGTCGATGTACTTCCTTTCTGTTCAGACGTATCTGACGCCCCCATTTTTGCTTCGGCCCTTATCGCTCGACCCAACATTGTGCTCTCGAATGATTATAAGGCTTTTCATACGTCTGAAGCCAAAAAGCTTTGGGGGACCAACAAAATGGAAGTTGAAAGTTTGTATGGGCTGTTATGTGTGTTGGGGCGTCGAGAGCGCAGGGAAGATAGGTAAGGGCGACGCATTCCTCGCCCGATGACATCGTGAGTGAGGTGGTTCATCGTATGTTAACGCTTTGCTGGCCAGGTATCGCCAAGGAATGCGTCGCCCCTACTCATTCAACCGCTGCACGCTGGGCCGCAGATTCAGTTCGTCGGCCAGGGCGGTGAGTTCTGCATCGGATCAGGGCGCGGCCCTTGCCGGCGTAGGCGGTGAGCGCGGCTTCGAGCATGTTGGTGCCGAAGGTGCGGCCTTCGTAGCGCGGGGTGGTGGTGATCAACCATTTCACGCCCCGTTCTTTGAGTAGTTCGACATCCTGTTCGGTGGTGGTGTTGGTGACCACGGTCTTGCCGCTGAGGTCTTCGGGCATGTGCTTGCGGATGTAGAGAAAATCGCCGCCGATGACATCGGCCTGATTGAAATACTTCTCGTGTTTGGGTTCGTTCGTTTCCTGTTTGTCGCCAGTGGGATAAAGCATGGAGATGGGCATAAAACGGACGATGGGAAGCAGTACCCTGTCCCACTCGGTTCAGCCATTTCAGGCCGGTAATGGGGATGGGGATACCCAAACCGAACATGAGATCGCCGAAAACGACCTTGTCGGATACATCCGCCAGCGCCCGGGCCATGCCGTAACGGTCGACGCCCAGGGTCATGAAGGCATTGCCATAGTGGGGCATGCCGCCCAGGTCCTCGGCGGCCAGCTCGAAGACGCGACCTTCGAGCGTGTTCTTGAGACCAGCGCCACAGACAGCGGGCGTCTTTTTGACATCCTGCACCAGGTTTTGACCCGAACGCAGGAGGTACACTCGATCACCCAGACGGATGTCCAGTTCGACACCGCCCACGCCAAAGGCCTCGACCGTGCCATCCATTTCGGCAAACAGATTTCGGGCTTTGACTTCATCTCCGTCGGTGCCAATGCGCTCGACGCTGACCGGTTCGCCGTTGAAGTGAATAACAACTTTTTTGTCCCTGGTGCTGCTGCCCAGGCTGATGCTGACGGCTCGTTTCATGGTGGACCCCGGATGGTGGGTCTTGGGTATTAGATAGTGGGTATTGGTAAGACTTGCAGACGTGTGACACTATCCAAGCACTATTTAATATTGAATGTGTTGGCGAATTTGTGGTAGACTTGGAACAGAATCCAAGGACTTAATCTTTGATCATTGATAATTGACAACTCATGATACCCTACAAACTACGACTAGAAAACTTCCTCAGTTACCGTGATGGTTTAGAGCCGTTGGAATTCGGCGGCATGCACCTGGTTTGCCTGATCGGACAGAACGGGCACGGCAAATCGGCGCTGCTGGATGGCATCACCTGGGCGCTGTGGGGCAAGGGGCGGGCGGCATCCGATGATGACATGATGCACGCAGGCAGCACGGAGATGCAGGTCGAGTATGAGTTCGGGCTGGCGGGACAGCGCTACAACGTGATCCGCAAGCGTTACCAAAAGGGAAGCGTCAGGAAATCGGAGTTGGAGATCGCTGTTTGGGATGATGGAGCCGACGGCTGGCAGCCGCTGACGGAACCGAGCATCCGCGTGACCCAGGCCAGGATCAATGACATCCTGTGTATGGATTACGACACCTTCGTCAATTCCGCTTTCCTCAAACAGGGCGAGGCCGATGCCTTCACCAGCAAGTCGCCGGGACAACGGAAAGACATCCTGGCGACTATCCTCAATCTCTCCCGCTACGATGCCTATGCCGAGCGGGCCAAGACGCAGGCCAAGCAGGCGGAAGGCGAGGCGGCGGTGCTGGAGGCCGGGTTACAGGACATCGAGGCGGAGCTGGCACGGCGGTCGGAATACGAAGAATCGTTGCGCTCGGCCACACTGGCGGAGAGCAAGGCTCGATTGGCAATGAGCGAAGCGGAACGATTGCTATCGGAAGCGCGGCTGGAAGTGCAGGCGCTGACCGGCAAGCAGGATGCGTATCAAGACCTTGATAAACGCCTGCAACGCTCGCAGCGGGATCATCAGGAGACGGGACAGCAGTTGCAAGGGGTGCAGGCGCAATTGCAGCAAGTCGAGGCGCTGCTGGCCGACCGGCCATCCATCGAAGAAAAACATAAGGCGTTGCTGGCCGCGCGGGATGAGGAACAGCGCTGGAATGAGCGCGCTCAGGCTTTGCAGCCGCTGGAGCAGGAGAAGCAGCGCCTGGAGCGGCAATTGTTGCAGGCGCGCGCCGAACTGGAACGCGAATTGGCGCTGGCCCGGCGCGCCCTGACCGATGCCCAGAAACGCGCGGAATCGGCGGCGGGATTGGCATCCAAAGCGACGGATGTGACCGCGGCCATCGCCGAGTTGGAAGCGCTGCGAGCCGAAAGTCAGACCCGGCGGGATCGGCTGGCTGCGCTACGCGCAGAACGGCAAAATCTGGAACAGGAGCGGGATCGATTGGGGCAGGAGGGTGAGAAGATCAAGGAGCGCCAGGAAGTGCTGGTGGCGGGCGAGACCACCGATTGTCCTGTCTGCAAAAAGCCGTTGGGCGAGGATGGACGTCAGCATCTGGAGGATGAATACGCGCAGCAGCTTGAAACCATGCGCGAACAGTTCCGGGCATTGCAGGAAAAGGAGAAAACAGTGGCGGGCGAGGAAGCGACCCTGGCGACCAGCCTGCGCGGCGATGAGCATGATCTCAAGCGCCTGACGCCCTTGCAAAAGCAGTTGGCCGAGATCGAGGCGGCGCTCAAGCAGGCGCAGGAGGCGGAAGCGGTCTTCCCGCAATTGAGCGAGAGCGTGCTGGCCCTGGAAAAGCGCCTGGCAGGCGATTTCGCACCGGAATTCAGCAGTGAATTGGTGGCTGTCGCCGCAGCAGATTGCTGCACTGGCCTATGATGCCGCCGCCCACCAGCAGGCGCGGGCAGCCCTGCAGGCACTGTCCGGGGTGGAGCGACAGATGGCGGCGCTGGAGGGGGCGCTGCAACAAGAGTCGGGGTTACGCACCCAGGTCGAGCAATTGCAGGCCCGCTGGCAGCGAGAAGAAGAGGCGGCGGCGAATGACCAAAGTCAATTGCAGGTGCTGAAGGCGGAAGCGGCGGGCTTGCCGCAGGCGCAGCAACAATTGCGCTCGTTGGACCAATCTGCCAAACAGGTGCGAACGGATTGGGAGCGCGCCCATGCCCAAAAGGTGGGGACCGAACAACGCCTCAACGCCCTGGACGCGCTGGAGACGACCCGCCAGGAGCGTTCGCAAAAACTGACCGAGATCAAGGACCAGGCGGCCCGTTACCGGCACTTGCAGGAAGCGTTCGGCCCCAAGGGCATCCAGGCGATGATCATCGAGGCGGCGCTGCCCGAGTTGGAGACCGAGGCCAATCGTTTGTTATCCCGCCTGTCGGATGGGCGCATGAGCGTGCGACTGGAGACGCAGCGAGAACTGAAGACCGGCGGCACGCGCGAAACCCTGGACATCATCATTTCCGATGAACTCGGGTCCCGACCGTATGAATTGTACTCGGGCGGCGAGGCCTTCCGCGCCGACCTGGCGCTGCGCATAGCCCTGTCCCGTTTGTTGGCCCGACGCGCCGGCGCCGCCCTGCAGACCCTGTTCATCGACGAGGGCTTCGGCACGCAGGATGCCCATGGCCGCGAGAACCTGGTCGAGGCCATTCACATGATCAAAGATGAATTCGCCCTGGTGCTGGTCATCACCCACATCGACGAATTGAAAGAGCAGTTCCCCGTACGCATCCAGGTGGTGAAAGAAGATGGGGTGGGGTCGCGGTATTTTGTGTCGTGAGGGGGTTTATCTGGCAGTATCAAACGTAGGTTTTGTGCACTTGGTGTGTGTGATGCTCAAGAAACAACCCCTGCTCGAATCCTAAACCCCTGCGGTTTTTCCTGCCGTTTCATCTCCTGATTGGCATCACACCAAGTGCGGCTATAACCAAATCGATGTTCTACACGCTATCGTATTTCCAGTTTTTGAACATCGCTGCTTGACCGCAATATTCACCTTTCCCATCCATGAGGTTCCAAATCACTGCATTTTCGATCACGAATCTTTTCCCCGTAGCCGATATTCGTACACCAGAATAGTTTTTGATATATCCGTTCTTTACAACTTCAGCCAAAAGACGGTCTCGCTCTCTCTGTTCAATCTTTTTGGCGGACTTTCGTGAGAGCATTTTTGTAAATTCATCAAAACCAAGTTCAAATAGTTCAAGCGCAATTTTATTGCCGAAGTTGAATATTGGGTCCTTCTCCTTGCCATGCGATACAACTGCAAATGGAGCATTCCATATTCTCATTATCCCAGCAGTATTTTCGCTTTTCGCACCAATTAGCGGATAACCGATTAGATTTTCATAGCTTCGCAGTAATATTTCACCATGCTCGATGTAGTAATCTGTATTCAAGATTTCGCTATTCAATGTTTTTGTATCCTTTTTGAATGACCCTTGAAGAAATTTTCTATGCCATCATCGTGAATCCTAACGGTTTGCGTTAACTGCGCTGGGGCGGGGACGGCGAAGCCATCCAACTGGAAAAATGCTAAGGCGTAGAAAACTGCTTGAGATTGCCGCGGAATGCCCAGCGTCAAGTGCACGCTTTGTAGGGCGGTGTTTGATACTTGAAACGAGGCACAGCCTTGATATTGCGTCCGCCCCGTTGCCATCCCGACCTCAGCTTCGCTGCGGCTGCACAATTTCATTCTTCAAATTTCAATTCATGCGTATCGCGCTCAAGGCCGGTGCGCGTGGTCAGTAGGCCATACATTTCAGGGCGGCGGGCTGCAATCCACTCGCGGCCGGTGGCGTTTTCCAGCAATGTCCCATCGAGGTCTGCGACAACCATGCTGTCGTCGGCTATCCCGGTCTCGACAAGTATGCGACCGTACGGGTCCAGAATCATGGCGTTGCCAGTACGGATCTCATCGTCATCCACCCCGACACCGTTGGCAAAGATGAGAAATACGCCGTTGTCATGCGCCCGGCTCGGCAGCCAGCGCATCAGCCAGCCGCGCCCCTTGTCACCGGCGAACTCCCGCTCGATAGCTTCGGGGCACTCGTGCCGGTTGTCCCAGAGATCACGGTCGATAATCCCCATCAGGTGCGGGTTTTTCGTGCGGCATCCTCCCGTCTGGTGCGGCGCAATCATGATCTCCGCCCCCAGCAAAGCGGCCATTCGTCCGTTCTCGTTGACGTTGTTGTCGTAGCAGGTCAATACGCCGGCACGGAACCCATCCGGCAGGTCGAAGACGGTGTATTCCGAGCCGCACTTGATCAGCGGATGCACGAACGCCTGAATCTTGCGGTGGCAACGCATCTCGCCATCCGGCATCGCCACGATGTAACTGTTGTAAAAATCACCTTGCTCCCCGGCCTCGATCAATCCCGCGCCGATGCTCATCCCGTATTGCCTGTGCAAGGCCGATCAGTCGTTGTGAACTCTCGCCGCCAAAGATCGGTTCGGCAAGCTGCTCCAAAGCCTCCGGCGTGAGATTGCGAATGAACCAATAGCCCGTGATGCAGCACTCCGGGAACACAATCAGCTTCACATCCTGTTGCGCCGCCTGCTCCACGAACAATTCCATCGTGGCAAAGTTGGCTGTCTTGTCGCCCGCTATGCTTTCCATCTGCACCGCCGCGACTCGAAGGGTGCGATGACCTGGTGTCTGTTCATTGTTTGTTTCGTGGTTCATTTTTACTCCTGATGTACTCTGCTTGTTCTGCGAAGGCATTGTACAGAATGTAATTGGGTCACACAAAGCATCGCGATGTCTGTCAGTAGTCCCGGTTCAGGAACTGTTCTGCGAAGGCATTGTACAGAATGCAACTGGGTTACACAAAGCATCCCGATGTCTGTCATGGTCCCGTTCGGGAGCGACGATTAACCGTTATCCGTTTCCGATACGCCGAATCACTGCCATCCCTTGGAATCAGAGATCGTCTGTAAACCAGCGCGCAAACACCCAGGTTTACGATGTTAATCAGCACAATTGCCGACCACCAGGGCCATGCCCAGGCCGTGTAAGGACTACTCATAGGTCTCGCTCGTTTCAGCTTTTCTGATTCCAATGACGTATCGGCAAAGGACGGTGCATGAAATAATCGACCACTCTTCAGATCATCGACAGAAGCGCCAACCACTACAAAACAAAATCATTGTACAGGATACCAGTTGGGTCAGCCAATACGCCTGTCGAATTGAACCCCACCAATTGCTGGAAATCCCAGCAGTGGTATTGGGGTCGACCCCCGGTGCTACCTCAACCTCAGCTTCGCTGGGATGGCCGGGCGAGCAGAACTGGTCGGGTCAGTTTACTTGCGCCCCACCACGACCAGCCTTTGCGCCGATTGATCGTATTCAATCCCATCCAGGCTGCCGTAGACCCGGACATCCGTAAAGCCACAGTCGCCCAGCAGCGAAGACAGTTCCACAGCAGAATAAGAACGGATTGCTGTTCGGTGTTCGATACGCTCCGTGCCTCGTATCGCGATCCAGCGCTGTTCGATGCGCCCCCAGTTCTCGCTGATTTTCTTTTCCGACAGGATTAGCAGGTCGCCTTGTTCACTCCAATCCCTTTCCTGGAAATTTCGGGCCAGAATCTCTTTGCCCATTGTTTCGATCAGGAACTGTCCGCCGGGGCGCAGGGAGGCAACCATATTCTCGACCACTTTCCGATCGTCAGCGGGGTCTTCAAAGTAGCCAAATGAGCCGAATAAATTCAGGATCACATCAAAGCTGTCTGGTGAACAGTAGTCTCGCATATCGCCCACCAGAAACGTCGCATCGACGTTGCGTTCTTCGGCTTTCGACCTGGCTGCCGCGATGTATTTTTCTGTGCGGTCAACGCCGGTCACATCGAAGCCTCGCGCCGACAATTCAAGACTGTGGCGGCCATTTCCACAAGGGAGATCCAGAATCTGGGAGCCTTCCTCAATTGGCAATAGCCTAACGATCTTCTCAATTTGTTCTGCGGCGAGCGCCAGGCGTTGCTGATTGAACAACATCGGTTCAAATAGCTCCCAAAACGCATCTCGACTGTGCCATGAATCCTGGTCAGTCATCTGATTCTCCTCACTTGCTAACAAGCTCTTTGTCCCAGCTACACATGCTGATCGACAAGAATTGGATTGCCGTCAGGGTCAATGACGATAAAACTTGCCGGCCCAGTCGTGGTCTCATCCGCCTCGACCAGCAGTTCCACATCCTGCGCCTTTAATTGGCGTTGTAGATCACGGATGTCCGTGAAAGTGTCGAGTTGGGTGGCATTCTTGTCCCATCCCGGATTGAACGTCAGGCTATTCTTTTCGAACATGCCCTGGAAGAGGCCGATCGTGTGATCGCCGTTTCGCAGGATCAGCCAGTTCTGCGCGGCATCTCCACCGACGATACTGAAGCCAAATTTTTCATAAAAAGCCCTTGAAGTTTCGATATCTTTGACGGCTAAGCTGATTGAAAATGCGCCGAGTTCCATTGTGTTCTCCTTTTGTGATGATCCCAGACATTCGTGTTGGTTCCGCGTGTTGCTATCCCAATTTGGGTATACAAGCAGTCTGGAAAACCAGTAAACCTGGTCGACGAGTCACCAAGGTTTACTGGTTTTCCGGTTTAGTGGGTTCCGGATTTAGCGGTACTTCATGCGGTTGTTTCTCGCATTGTGCTCCAGTTCTGCGAGACCCAGATGCTCCATGAGCGGTGGCACGTAGTTGGCAAATCGGCCACGCAGTCCCTTTTTCAGTCCGTACCAGCCACCAACAGGATTTTCCGGCGAGCGTCCCCACGCTTCAACGGTCCCCTCTTTCGGCGGTTTCTGCTCATCCGTGCTGCCCAGCGGCATCCAGTCGCCATACTCTTTGAGCATTGCGTGCAGGTCATCCAGGCAACGCAGTTGGTAGCCAAGCGTTGTTTTCCCGACCACACAAACCAAGGCAGGCGGATCAGCCGTTTCATCACGATACATCTTATATTCGGATGTTCCTGGCGGTGTTTTCAATATCCAGGGATCATCTTTTGTACCTTGGCCCTTCACGTTTTCTGATGTCATTCTTTTACTCCAAGTTGGATTGATTTTTCTCGTTCTGTCACTGTTGTCTTGCTCCGCCCCCTCCTGATTCTGCCCGACAGTCTGGCAGCGAATCCGTCCGAATGAACGAACAAGCATAGGGATTGTACAGGATGCCGGTTGCATCGTGCAAGTCGTCTTTTTTCCGTGTGATTTTTCCTCGAAACCACACCGACACCACCATCTGAACTCCTCCCACCGTTTGTCCGGCCTCAGCTTCGCTGAGATGGCCGAGAGAGTGGGGCAGAACGGGTAAGGTGTTCGTGTTTAGCGTTCATTGCCCCGTTTGAAATTGCCGGTAACGCGCTCGAAGTAGATATTGCACATCTTCTGCTTCTGCGTCCTCGAGGTCTGTGGCAAGTTTTTGCCCGCGTTTGCCGCCAAGTGTCATCACACAACGTCCTTCCCAGAATATGCGAACGACGCCGTTCTTGTGTATTTGATAACTGAATGTTTCGTGTCCCATGTCTTTGGTTCTTCATGCATTGCTTCAGACTATCAGGGCTTATCGGCCCGCCCAGCCAGAGGATTGCTTCAATTTCATTGATCAACTCACAGAATCTCCTTCGCCTTAACTGCTGCGACGAGCCAGCGCCAGACCCAGACCGGCAATGATCATCAATCCCCCTGAGCCACGCAAGACTGAAGTGAATGCTCGATGGCCTCGTAGAAGTCCGCTTGCTTTTCCGGCGACGATTGCCCAGGCAGCCGTTACCGTAAAACCGATGAACAGGAATGTGGGGACGATAAAGACAAACTGAGGTCCAATGGGGCGCGTTGCGTCAATGAACTGTGGCAGAAACGCGGCAATGAAGATCAAGCTCTTGGGATTAAAGATCGTGACGACCGTCCCCTGAACGAACATATTCGCTTTTGACGCCGGTGGGGTGTCAATTTCGACGGTAGTACCTGCACTTCGCCATTGTTTGATCCCGAGATAAACAAGATAGGCTGCGCCAGCCCAACGGAGCCAGTCAAACGCCCCCGCAACGGTATTCAGTATCGAGGCCAGGCCGATCGTGATGATAAGCAGTTGAAGGCCCACCCCCAACGTCGCTCCAGCAACGGTGATCAGAGCGCGATGCCAACCGAAAGAAATGCTATGGGCCACTGTCAAGAGCACGCTCGGTCCAGGTAACCAAATCAGGATAAAGGTGGCAACAACGAATGCAAAATAGACTTGTAATTCCATAGTGGATGGTCACGATGATTCAATTCAGGCTGTCTCGGATTGGTATCTACAGAGGATTTGGGCATTTATTTGCATTCCAATCGTTATCTTCTGGGTACTTTTATCATGACGAAGGCATTGTACAGGATGCTGGTTGGCCCACGCAATGTGTTCAACTGTCTGTTCAAGTCTTATGCAAGCGCGTCGACCAACCGAGATCTGAGCCCTACCAGTAGGCAGAAATTTGGAAATGCCCTCCCTTGGCGGGTGCGTTTCAATTTGGGGGCAAAGTTTGTTTGCGGGCTCACACGGGCATAAATGACCCGTGCTACTAGCGACCTGCGGTCGCCCAGCGCCGGATCAATCCGGCTGGACACGCGTGTAGCCCCGTTCACGGGGCGTCGTGCGACTGCTGCACAGTCGTCCGTAGCCCGGAGGCTTCAGCTCCGGGTGGCGTTGCAACTCAAAGGCATTCTGCCCCAAATTTGAAATGCCCTCCCTCGGCAACAGTTTAGGATGCGCGCGTTGGGTGATGGTATAATCGATCTTTGCGCGTCCGACACAGGTCGGATAGTGGTGCAGTGCCAATAATTCTAATTCAGCTTGTGCAGCGCCATTGCTTTGTTCATTTCCACCCAGTTGCATTTTCACACGCTTCTCAGCGCTTTACTTCATCGTGACCCCAGCTATTAAAAAGCCCGATTACAACTTAAGAAACGCTGTTTCGGACAATCGCCTGCTCGGGCTGTGGCGCATGATGACCGGTTACCGTGTGATCTACCTGGCCGCCACCATTGGCCTGGGCATCGCCGCGCTCTCAAAAACGCTTACGTACCTGCTGCTGCGCTACTTTGTCGATGATGTTCTCGGAAAGGATGCCAGTTGGCAGACCTTGCTGCTCGTTGGCCTGGGATTTGTGGGGCTGGCCCTGTTTGAAGGCGCATTCACGTTCCTTAGCGGACGCTGGGCGGCGGAAACGGCAGAGGGTGTGGCGCTGCGTCTGCGCAACTACATCTACGACCACATCCAGCGCCTGACTTTCACCTACCACGACCGTACAAAAACCGGCGAGCTGATTCAGCGTTCGACATCGGATGTGGAAGCCGTGCGGCGTTTCTACTCCGAACAGGCTATCGCCCTGGGCCGCATCGTCATGCTGTTCGTCATCAATTTCCTGGCGATCTGGATGTTGAATCCGGCAACTGGCGTTGATTTCTGTGGCGGTCGTGCCCGTGCTTATTGTGGTCTCCGTCTTCTTTTTCGGGCGGGTTTCCAAACGCTACGAAGCCTATCAGGACCAGGATGGAAAACTTCAGACGACGCTGCAAGAAAATCTCTCTGGCGTGCGCGTCGTCAAGGCATTCGCCCGCCAGGATTACGAGATCGACAGATTCGAGCGCGAAAATTGGGAGAAATACCAGCGCGGTCGTCGCCTGATGCTGATGCATTCGCTCTACTGGCCGAGTTCAGACATCCTGGCCGGATTCCAGATGTTGATCGGATTTGTGGTCGGCGCGATCATGGCCATTAACGGAACGATTACGGTTGGCACGTACATGGCCTACGCCGGCATGGTGATCTGGATCATCTGGCCGATGCGCAATCTGGGCCGCATTATCGTGCAAATGTCCACAGGGCTGGTTTCCTATGATCGGGTGTGCGAGATCATCCGGGAGGAGCAGGAGCCGCTCCTTGAGGGCTCAATCCAGGCTGCTGGCAATGTCAACGGCGAGATCATCTTCGACGATGTAAGCTTCGCTTACGATAACGGCGAAGAGGTGCTGAACGACATCAGTTTCCGCTGCGAACCCGGCCAAAGGGTAGCGTTGCTGGGCTCCACCGGTTCCGGCAAAACCTCGTTGGTCAACCTCCTCCCTCGTTTTTACGAATACACCGGCGGAAGCATCACGCTGGATGGCAAAGAGTTGCATGATTATCAACGCCGCTATTTGCGCAGCCAGATCGGCATTGTCGAGCAGGAACCCTTCCTCTTCTCCCGCACCCTGCGCGAGAACATCACCTACGGCGTCACCCGAGAGGTGAGTGATGAGGATGTTTACGCTGCCGCCCGCGCTGCTGCCGTCCACGATGTCATCCTCAGTTTCCCGGAAGGCTACGACACGATGGTGGGAGAAAAAGGCGTGACCCTGTCTGGCGGGCAGAAACAGCGGGTGGCAATCGCCCGGGCTTTGTTGCGTGACCCGCGCATCCTTATCCTCGACGACGCCACCTCATCGGTCGACACCGAAACCGAAAGCGAAATCCGTCAGGCGCTGAATCACCTGATGGAAGGCCGCAGCACCTTTATCATCGCCCATCGCATCCAGACCGTGATGCATGCCGATCACATCCTGGTGCTGGATCATGGCAAAATCATCCAGAGCGGCACACATGATGAACTTTTAGCACTGCCCGGCAACTACCGCAGCATCTACGAACTGCAAGCGCGGGTCGAAGATGAATTGCAGCACGAATTAGAAACCGCATGACCGACAACTACGAATTCGAAGAAGAGGAATTTACAACCCAGTTTAACGGGAGCATCCTCCTGCGAATCCTGGCGCAGGCCAAGCCGCATTGGCCGATGGTGCTGGGATTCCTGG
This sequence comes from uncultured Chloroflexia bacterium, assembly GCA_963700615.1. Lineage (GTDB taxonomy): Bacteria > Chloroflexota > Anaerolineae > J102 > J102 > DUEF01. The sequence goes on from CAVOYG010000017.1 coordinate 71,619, forward strand.
TTACGATTGCCCTGGTGTCGGCGCTGGATTCTTACTTCACCTACCTCAGCAGCCGCATCATCGACGAAGGCATCGTCGCAGGCGACCGCGAGGCGCTGCTGCAAATCGCGACGCAATACGGCGCGCTGATCGTCGTCCAGGCCCTGGCTGTGTTCGGTTTCATCTACCTGGCCGGCGTTTTGGGTGAACGCGTGCAGTACGACATGCGCAAAAAGCAATTCGAACATCTGCAGAGCCTGTCGTTCTCCTACTACGATAGCACGCCCGTCGGTTGGGTCATGTCCCGGCTGACCTCTGACACTGAACGCATCGGCTGGTTTGTAAGCTGGGGATTGCTGGACGTGGTGTGGGGGGTGGCGAATATCCTCACCGCACTCTACTTTATGGCGATCATCAACTGGCGACTGGCGTTGGTGGTGATGGCCATCCTCCCCTTGTTGTTGATCGTGGCGATCCAGTTCAAGAAGCGTATCCTCGTGCAGTTCCGTGTGGTGCGCAAGATCAACTCGAAGATCACCGGCGCGTTCAACGAGAATATCACCGGCGTCCGGGTGGTGAAAGCGCTGGGACGCGAGCCGGAAAACCTGAACGAATTTGAAGAATTGTCCTTCGAACGCTATGGCTCCGGATACCGGGCGGCGTGGCTTTCCGCCCTGTTTCTACCGGCGGTGCAGATCATCGCGGCGATGGCTGTGGGCACGGTCGTGGTTGTGGGCGGGTTACAGGTAGAGTACGGATTGATGACCGTCGGCGGGATCCAGGCATTCGTCTCTTACATCACCTTTATGATGTGGCCCATCCAGGATCTGGCGCGGGTCTACGCCGAAACCCAGCACGCCGTCGCTTCGGCGGAGCGTGTGTTCTCGTTGATGGACGCTGTGCCCGATATCCAGGATATGCCAAATGCCATCCAAGCTGAGTCGATGCGCGGAGACATTGAATTTGACGATGTGTCTTTCTATTACGAAGAGGACGCGCCAGTGCTCCAGGACTTCAGCCTGAAGGTCAAGCAGGGTCAGACCATCGCCCTGGTGGGCCCGACCGGTGGTGGGAAATCGACCATTGTCAATCTGCTCTGCCGTTTTTATGAACCCAAACGGGGCGAGGTCCGCATCAGCGGGCGAAACTACACCGAATACAGCCAACATGCCATCCAATCCAGGTTGGGCATTGTCCTGCAAACCCCGCACCTGTTCTCCGGCAACATCCGGGACAACATCCGCTACGGCAAGCTCGACGCCAGCGACGACGCTGTTGAAGAGGCAGCGAAGCTGGCCGGGGCCGATGAATTCATCAAGGCGCTCGACAAAGGCTACGATGAAGAAGTCGGCGAGGGCGGCGTTTTGCTTTCGGTGGGACAAAAGCAACTCGTGAGCCTGGCCCGGGCTGTTCTGGCCGACCCCGACATCTTTATCATGGACGAAGCCACCAGCTCGGTGGACACGTTGACCGAATCCCTGATCCAGCAGGGCATGGAATTGATGCTGGAAGGCAGAACCAGTTTTGTCATCGCTCACCGCTTATCCACGATCAAGCGGGCGGACCGCATTGTCGTAATCGAAAATGGCAGGATCGCCGAACAGGGCTCCCACGCCGAATTGATCCGCCAGCGCGGGCATTACTACAATCTGTACACTCGCCAATTCCGGAACGAGTACGAGCAGCAGTTCGGGACATTCGATCGGCCTGCGGTCGCTCCTGGCTAGCGTCAAATGTCGTTCATCACCCGATACACAACACAGTTTCGCGCCATCCTCGCTGAATATCCTCGCCCCTTCTGGACGTTGATTGGCGCATCCTTCATCGACCGCGTGGGCGGGGCGCTGCTGTTCCCCTTCTTCACACTGTATGTCACCGCCAAATTCGAGGTAGGCATGACGACGGTGGGCCTGCTTTTTGCGGTGTTTTCGCTGACCAGCGTGGTCGGCAGCACCATCGGCGGGGCCCTGGCAGACCGGTTGGGGCGCAAGAAGATGGTGATCTTTGGGTTGCTGACCAGCGCTATCACCGTCCTGGTAATGGGTTTTGCCGATACGCTTGCTATGTTCACCTTGGGTGCGGTGCTTAGCGGCTTGTTTGCCGACACGGGCGGTCCCGCCCAGCAAGCAATGGTTGCAGATCTCCTGCCCGAACGACAACGTGCAGAGGGTTATGGCATCCAGCGTGTGGTGAACAACCTCGCAGTTGTCATTGGCCCTATCATCGGCGGCTTCATGGCGGCCATCTCGTATCTGCTCCTTTTCATTGCCGATGCCATCGGCAGCACCATCACCGCCGTGATTGTGGCGGTGAAATTACCGGAAACCAAACCAGAGACCACCGAAGAAGAAGACCAGAATCGTGAATCCCTGGCTCAGACGTTCCGCGGGTACGCTGTGCCCTTGAAAGACCCATCTTTTCAGGCGTTTCTCCTGGCCTCGGCCCTGGCGACTATCGTCTACATGCAGATGAACACCACGCTGGCCGTCTATCTGCGCGATTCGCATGGCATACCCCCGCAAGGCTATGCCATGCTGCTGAGCATGAACGCGCTCATGGTTGTCGTGCTCCAGTTCCCCGTCACCCGGCGCATCAAGCGTTTCTCTCCCATGTTGATGATGGCCCTGGGTACATTGCTGTACAGCATCGGTTTTGGACTTTACGGCCTGGCAAGCAGCAACGTCATGTTCGTCATCGCCATGATTATTATCACAGTGGGCGAAATGGTTGTGCTCCCAGTTTCGCAGGCGCTGGTAGCGAGCATGTCGCCGGAGGCGATGCGGGGCCGTTACATGGCGGTGTATGGCTTCAGTTGGGTTATCCCCATGGCCATTGGGCCGCTCCTGGCCGGGCTGATTATGGATTACGCGGACCCGCGCTGGGTCTGGTATGCCTCAATGCTGGTTGGTTTGGTGTCGACTGGCATCTACTTGTTGCTCCTGAAACGTGGTATTCCCCGGCCTGTTCAAACGCCCGCCCAAAGTTGACTATCTCTACCACGATCGCTATAACTGGAACTTGCGCAAATACGCACCAAAGCCGAACGAGGGGTTCTTCTGCCTACGAACGGCATCCTAGCAGCTTGTTTTGTCATTAACCATGAATACTGACCTGCTCATCGTCTTAGCCATCCTGGCTGTCACCATCACTCTTTTTCTCAGCGACCGTTTGCGTTTGGACCTGATCGCCTTGTTGGCGTTATTGGGTCTGATGCTGACCGGCATACTCACCACCCAGGAAGCGTTGGCGGGCTTTTCTAACGATACAGTGCTTATCATTGCCGGATTGTTTGTGGTTGGCGGCGGGCTGTTGCGAACCGGGGTGGCTGATGCGATCCGTACGAGATTGTCCCAGGTGGCGGGAACCAATGAAACCCGGCTCATGGTATCACTCATCCTTGCCGTCGCCGTTCTTTCCGCTTTCATGAGTTCCACCGGCACAACAGCGATCTTCCTGCCGGTGGCTGTCAGCCTGGCCTGGAGCGCCAAGATCAGCCCCTCCCGGCTGCTCATGCCCATGGCCTTTGGCTCGCTCATCGGCGGGATGCTGACCCTGATCGGCACGCCGCCCAACATCGTTGTCAGCAATTACCTGGCCGAGCAGGGACTGGAGCCATTCGGTTTCTTCTCGTTCACCCCGGTGGGCCTGGTGATATTGGTGATCGCTACCGTCTTCATGGTATTTTTTGGACGACGGCTGCTCCCAGCACGCGCTCCCAGCAATTCACCCACGGCGCAGGATGCAGATGCCCCAACCTTAACTGATATGGCGGCATCTTATGGCCTGGCCGATAACATCTACCGCTTGCGCGTGCGTCGTGGTTCGCCCCTGGATGGCAAAATGTTGGCCGAGATCGATCTGCCCGGCCGATACGATGTGCAAGTGCTCGAGATACAGCACTGGCCGCCTGACCGCAACCTCCCGACCGACCCCAGACCGGTGGAACCGAACACCTACGTCGAAGAGCACGACATTCTGCGCGTGGAAGGAAACATCGAGGATATATCCCGTCTGACGCGGGAACAGTCATTGGGCATCCGACCAAAAGAAGAGTTGGGCGGACGGTTTGTCTCGAAGGAACTGGGGTTGGTTGAGGTGATTGTGTCGCCCAAGTCACGTCTGATCGGCCAGACATTGGCGGATGCACGCTTCCGCGACAAGTACCACGTCACAGTCCTTGCCATCATGCGGCGCGGCGAACCGATCCAGAATGGCTTGGGCACGACAAAGCTACGCTTTGGCGATACCATGCTCGTGCAAGGGACATGGGATAACATCAGCCTGCTCACAAACGAACGCAGGAACTTCCTGGTGGTCGGGCAGCCCCGCGAGATGATTGAAGCCAGACAAGCCACAAGCAAAGCGCCCTACGCTATCGCCATCATGGTGGGCATGATGTTGCTGATGACGTTTCAGGTCATTCCTGCGGTTACTGCCGTTCTTGCTGGCCGCGGTGGCCATGGTGCTGACCGGCTGTCTGACGATGGAAGACGCTTACAGCTCCATGAACTGGGAAAGCATTGTCCTCATTGCCGCTATGATCCCCATGGCGACCGCTCTGGACAAAACAGGTGGCGTCGATGCCATCTCCACCGCCCTGATCGACTATCTGGGTGACAGTGGGCCTATCGCTCTGATGGCGGGGCTATTCATCCTCACATCGTTGCTCAGCCAGGTGATCTCCAACACAGCCACCACGGTGCTGATCGCGCCAATCGCTTTCCAATCGGCTGTGTCGATGGGCGTGTCTCCTTACACGTTTATGATGACGGTGGCCATCGCTGCCTCGACCGCTTTCGCCACACCCATCGCTTCACCGGTCAACACCCTGGTGCTGACTCCGGGCAACTACCGCTTCAGCGATTTCTTTAAGTTGGGCGTCCCACTGCAAATCCTGATTCTGGTAGCCACACTGATTGTCGTGCCACTGCTGTTTCCGTTGTAAACCGAACGGTTGGGATGTAATGCGGGCCTGATTTATCCAAACAATTGAAAATGAGTCATGTGACCGAATCATGACCTTTGGGACTGGCCGCGATGACCATGGACCTGCTATTGTGAATATGACAGACTGACTTGGAAATCGTATACTATTTTGCATTGTTTCATGTTCAGACCCTCTGAGGAGTTATGCTTATGAAAAGTAAAGACATTTCCCTTATCGTTGGTGGATTTCTGATCATCATCGGCCTGGTGCTGCTCTTGCAGAATTTTGGCTTCGTTGAACTGGGGGGGATTCTGACCCTGTTCTGGGCATCTGCTTTTGCGGTTGGCGGGGCTATTTTTATCTATGTGTTCATCAGAGATCAGAACAACTGGTGGGCGCTGATACCGGGCTTCGCCCTGTTGGGTCTGGCCATCATGATCGGACTCGATCTGATTGCACCGGCCTATGCAGACACTCTGGGCGCGCCCATCTTTATGGGAACGCTTAGTCTCGGATTTCTCGCTGTTTATGCGGCTAAACGGGAAAATTGGTGGGCGATCATTCCCGGTGGCGTGCTAATGAGCATCGCCGCCATGATTTTCCTGGAGGCAGCCTTTCCGGGTCCGGAATGGGTTGGCGTGATGTTCTGGGGCATGGCGCTCACATTTGCCCTGCTCGCCATCCTGCCTGTGCAGCAGGAAAAAATGTACTGGGCCTTTATCCCGGCTGTGGTTCTGTTCCTCCTCGGCGCCTTCTTCCTGTTGCCATCTCTGGGAACCACGCCCTTTACGATTCTCACCATCCTCGGCCCATTGGCGATGGTAGGAGCCGGACTATTCATCCTCTACCGGATACTACGAAACAAGTAAGCCGGATTTACATTGGCGCAAAGGAGAAAGCGCATGTCCGCACGTGAACGAATTGCCGCAGTGATCGGCCCGGTCATTCTTATTGCCATCGGCGTGATCCTTCTACTCAATCAGTTGGATATCATATCCGTCGATTTATTGAGCCTCGTCATCGGATTCTGGCCACTGCTGATCATCGCCCTGGCGCTGAGCATGCTCCTCAGCGGCGGCAGTATCTTCCTCCCCCTGACCCTCATCGTCTTCTCTGTGGCTTTTCTGCTCAGCAATTACGAGCTGGTCGATTGGAATATGTGGGAGGTGTTCGCCAAGCTGTGGCCGACCCTGCTCATTGCTCTTGGGATGGACATCCTGCTGTTGCCGCGAATTGGGCTTGCTTCCTCCCGTGTTGAACAAATCGACCTGGTGCGCGAAAACGCCACATCGGTCGAGATTAGAATCGATGGCGGGTTGGGGAAGTTGGTCGTAGACAGCGAAGCTGGCGACGACAAACTGACCGCCGCAGAAGCCACCGTGGGACAGGGTGAGCACCTGAAGCATAGCTTACGCATGAATGGCACCGACGCTTTCGTCAAGATCAAGCGCACTGCGCACTGGTATTATCCCTTTACAGGGGCCTGGACCGGCAGCAGAGGGTGCCAGGTCAGCCTGAATCCCACATTGCCCACATCATTGCGGGTTGATGGCGGTCTTGGGAGCAAGGCGCTTGATCTGCGAGGGGCGAATATCACGCGCCTCAAGATCGATGGTGGCGTCGGAAGCTCGGATATCACCCTGCCGAATCAGGGGCAATTGACAGTTTTTATTGATGGCGGCGTCGGAGACAACACCATTCGCATCCCCAAAGATATGGCTGTCAGCATCCGTTTCAATTCTGGGCTGGGCACGCGGCAGGTGCAGGGGGACTTCATCCAGACTGGTAACGCATACATCTCCCCCAACTACGAGAATGCCACGCACCGCGCCGATATGAAGGTCGATCAGGGCATTGGCGGACTGACGATTGTCGAGATCGAGTAGCGATGTATTGCGACATTCATGTCGTTTTGGACTGGCGACATGAATGCCGCTTTACGGTTGGACGCCCCAAAAAAGCAACGCACGTCTCCTATGACAAAAATCATTGTCAATAATCCCAGGCGGTGATAAAATTCCAAAGGTTTAAGCTAAATCATCAAACAAATCACTTAGGAGAATTAAAATAATGTCTCAATCCATCGTTGAACTTCTCGGTAATGAAGCTGAGAGCCTTCTGACGCATACTTGCGTGGGTGTTCCCAAAGAATCTGTGTATCTTCCCGGCCCCGACTACATCGATCGGGTCTTTTCCCAGACCGACCGTTCGCCGGTCGTGATGCGCAACCTGCAGACGATTTTCAACACCGGCAGGCTGGGTGGCACAGGGTATGTCTCGATCCTGCCCGTTGACCAGGGTCTCGAACACACAGCAGCCGCTTCCTTTGCTCCCAACCCCCTGTATTTCGATCCCGCCGGTATCGTGGAATTGGCGATGGAAGGTGGCTGTAACGCCGTGGCTTCCACGCTCGGCGTCCTTGGCTCTGTTTCCCGTAAATACGCCCACCGCATCCCCTTTCTGGTCAAGCTCAACCACAACGAGTTGCTGACCTACCCCGCCATGTTTGACCAAACCCTGTTTGCCAGCGTGCAACAGGCTTTTGATCTCGGTGCGGTCGCAGTGGGAGCCACCATCTACTTCGGCTCCGAAGACTCCCGACGCCAGATCATGGAGATCAGCGAGGCATTCGCTTACGCCCATGAACTGGGCATGGTCACCGTGCTGTGGGCTTATCTGCGCAATTCGGCCTTCAAGAAAGATGGCGTCGATTACCATGTCTCCGCTGACCTCACCGGCCAGGCCAACCACATTGGCGTCACCATCGAAGCGGACATCATCAAGCAGAAACAGGCTGAGAATAATGGCGGATTCAATGCCATCGGTTTCGGTAAAACTCATCCCCTGGTCTACGATGAGCTCACCACCGCCAACCCCATCGATCTGACCCGATGGCAGGTGGCGAACTGCTACATGGGCCGCATCGGCCTGATTAACTCCGGCGGCGGTTCCGGCGCCAACGATCTCGGCCAGGCTGTTCGCACCGCTGTCATCAACAAACGCGCTGGCGGCATGGGCCTGATTTCCGGTCGCAAAGCCTTCCAGAAACCAATGGCCGAAGGCGTGGAACTGCTGAACGCCATCCAGGATGTTTTCCTGGACGAATCCATCGACATTGCCTAAAGCAACTGCACAGTTTTACCAAAACGAGACCCCTGGGCTTTGCAATAACCTCAGGGGTCTTTTTTGTAGATGTTGATATCCAGCGGGTTAAGAATCAGTCCTGGACATCCCGTACAAAGACGTGAGTCGCAGTTTCCAACTCCACCAGGTGCTCTTCACCATTCCTGCGCAGTGTCATCCCCGCTTCGGTGCTGTCCAACACCAGGAACGCTGTCGCCGGATAGAGTCCTCGATCTCCCAATTGCCGCAACATATCCGAGTTGTGGTCGCTGACTTCAGCGATGACGGCTGTCTGGCCAGGTCGAAGATCGGTCAATCGCAGGTTGGCTACTGCGGCCACATGACCCTCGCGAGTGGGGATAGGCGCGCCATGTGGATCAATGGTGGGATGACCAAGCGCTTCATCCATCCTGTCTTCCAGATCCTCGGATAAAACATGCTCCCATTTTTCCGCCTCGTCGTGAACCTGGTCCCAGGGCACACCCAGCGCCTCTGCCAGGTACAATTCCACCAGACGATGGTGGCGGATCACTTCCAAAGCGATTTTCTCACCCGTCTCCGTCAGCGTGACCCCCTGGTAGCGTTCGTACGACACGAGATGCATCTCCGCCAGTTTCTTGATCATGCCGGTGACTGAAGCAGGCGCTACGCCCATGCGTTCAGCCAAGACAGTCGTCGCCACCTTGCCCTGCTGGCGCTGGATTTCGTAAATGGTCTTGAGATAATCTTCGACAGCTTGAGTTTGCATGGGAGGGCTAATTTTGTGGTTGCTGTTGTGCGACAGCTTGATTTAGGTGACCCTAAAGATACTTTACAACCAAATAGACCCGCTGTCAAGGATGTGGTGCGAAGAATATGGTAGAATCAGGTGCGACGCAACTAACCTGACAGTCCACTTCCCCGGTTTACACCGCTATGTCCGATTTGTTCGATATCCGCCGTCAGGAATTGCTGGAAAAAGAGCAGCCGCTGGCCGCCCGCATGCGCCCGCGCACGCTGGACGAATTTGTGGGCCAGGATTCTATCGTTGGTCCCGGTCGGTTACTGCGGCGCGCTATCCAGGCCGACCAGCTTTCTTCGATCATTTTCTATGGCCCGCCCGGTACCGGAAAAACCACGCTTGCCCGCATCATCGCCAACACGACACAGGCTCATTTTATCGCCATTAACGCCGTCCTGGGCGGGGTGAAAGACATCCGGGCGGCCATAGACATAGCGCAAGAGCGGCGCGGGATGTACGGGCAGAAGACCATCCTCTTTGTGGACGAAGTCCACCGCTTCAATAAAGCGCAGCAAGATGCGCTGTTGCCTCACGTCGAAAATGGCGTTGTCATCCTCGTCGGCGCCACGACCGAAAACCCCTATTTTGAAGTCAACAAAGCCCTGGTCTCCCGTTCCCGCATCTTCCAGCTCACTTCTCTCGACGACGAAGCCCTGCGCCAGATCGCGCGCATGGCCCTGGCAGACCGGGAGCGGGGTTACGGCCATCTCAACGTGACGATTGACGAGGATGCGCTCGAGCATCTCGTCAATGTCGCCAATGGCGATGCCCGCGCTGTGCTCAATGCCCTGGAATTGGCCGTCGAAACCACGCTGCCAGATGATAACGGCGTGATCGCGGTGGATTTGACGGTGGCGGAAGAAAGCATCCAGCGCCGCGCTGTGCTCTACGACAAAGAGGGCGATGCCCATTTCGACACGATCAGCGCCTTCATCAAGTCGCTGCGAGGCTCAGACCCGGACGCAGCGCTCTACTGGCTGGCAAAAATGATCTATGCCGGCGAAGACCCCCGCTTCATCTTTCGCCGTATGCTCATCTTCGCCGGTGAGGATGTAGGATTGGCCGATCCGAACGCCATTGGCGTCGTCAGCAGTTGCGCCCAGGCTTTCGACCGTGTGGGCCTGCCCGAAGGACGATTTCATCTCGCCCAAGCCTGCCTCTACCTGGCCACAGCCCCGAAATCCAACTCGAGTCTCGCCTTTTTCGATGCCCTGCGAACGGTTGAGGAAGAGCCGGAAGGCGATGTGCCCACCCATTTACGGGATGGCAATCGCGACAAGGAAGGCTTCGGGCACGGCGAGGGTTATCTCTATCCCCACGCTTTCCGGGATCATTGGGTTGCCCAGCAATACCTGCCCGACATCCTTCAGGGCAAAACTTTTTACAATCCATCCGATCAGGGTTACGAGGCCGGCATCGCCGAGCAAGTTGCGCGTCGGCGTGAAGCGCAGTTGGCAGCGATGGTGGAGGGGATTTACGCAGCCAACATTGGAAATGCTCACCTTTACCGGTTCCAGTGTCGACAGCCAGAGCGACCGCTGGCTCCAGCGCACTATCTCCAATGCCGGAGATCGGTTGGGGAACCACCGGGACAGGATAATCGCTGACGCCAAACTGCAGCGGCACCACCTCGTGCTCGATCTCCACGCCGCCAGCGGGCTGCTGACCTGGGAAGCATTGCGACGTACGCCTCGGAGGGGACCGTTTACGCGCTGGCCCGCAATGCACAGGATGCAGAAGCGTTGCGCCAGATGGCCGCCAATCTCACCGAGTTGCGCCGCCCCATTATCCTCGTGGGAGAACCCGACCAGGCGGATACACTGCTTGCAGCAGAAGCGCCCGGCGTCTCATTCGACGCCATCGTTGGACGTAACGCCCTCACGCACTTGCCCGACAAGGACAGGATCGGCCAACTTCTGGCGCAGTTGCTCAGACCCGGTGCGCGCCTTGTCCTGGCCGAAACCCTCCCCCGCCATACGCAACGTCTCTACCGCCTGATTGACGCCCGACCGCTTGGCTCCGCCCTCAGCGGACCGCCTGATCGCCGCCGAAGAGGCTATCTATCAAGATCCTTCGGATCCCATGATCAATTGGGATGCCCCGGATCTGGAACGTGCGTTTTCCGCCGCCGGCCTGGAGGTTGTGGCACAGGTGGAAACAGAAACCACAGAGGTGCGTGTCACAGAGTCCATGCTGGATCGTTGGTTCACGACGCGGCAAAGCGGCAGGCCGAGTTACAGCCAGCGGGTGGGAGATCACATCACGGGCGAGGAACTGGCACAGGTTGAGTCCTTGTATCGCGGCCAGTTGCGCAACCAGGTTATCGCGTGGGGTTCAAGGATCGTACACCTGGTCGCAACAAAACCGCTGGTTTGATTGGACACGTTCTGCGCGCGGGGATTCGGATGTTGGGATAGTCGTTGATATCAGACGTGAAACGTAAAAACGTGAGCGAATTTTCTTGCGGGAGGTATCACGCCTCACGTTTCACGTTTCCGAACCGAACATCACTTCTCTGGCCAAACATTCGTAAACTTTCGCCACTTTGCCACGGCAAATGGCAGCATCAATTTCGAGAATAATCCCGCGAACATGATCTAAATCATATACAAAGATATATCAGCCACTATAATTGTGAAGGTTGCCATCAACTGCGTACAAACTCAATTTGTAATGCAATCCGGCAATCGGCAGCTAGGAAACTGGTAGATCGATCAGGGTTTATTGTTGGCTGATAAATTCGCTGATTTCCTGGTCCTCAAGCCCAAATAGCACCCCAAACGTACAATCCAAAAAGTCAATACTCATTTCGTTCACTGGAGAGCAATATGGCTAACAACTGCAACCAGAACGAAGGCGGCCCAACGACGGCCACCCCAGCGGCGATGCCCGGTTCAACTTGGTTGACCGGGCATTGAAACGTTATCAGTACCAACAGGACGCGCTCATTGAAGTGCTGCACACAGCTCAGGAGTCTTTCGGTTTCCTCGAAGAAGACCTCCTGGTCTATGTTGCGCGCCAGTTAAAACTGCCATTGAGCTGGGTCTTCGGCGTCGCCACGTTCTATCACTTTCTTCTCCCTCAAACCGCAGGGAGACCACAACTGCATCGTCTGCATGGGCACTGCCTGCTATGTCAAGCGCGCCGCCGAAATCGTCGACGGTGCTCCAGGCCGAGTACGGTATCGAGACCGGGCAGACCACCGAAGACGGCAAATTCAGCCTGAGCGCCGCTCGCTGCCTGGGTAGTTGCGGTCTCGCCCCCGTCCTCGTGGTCGATGGCGAGGTGCTGGGCCGAGAAACGCCGGAATCGACCCTGGAGAAAATCAAGGCCATCGTCGGCGGCAATGGCAGACTGCCTGCAGGTGCACCGCTGGTGGATGACGCAGTGGTCATCGAGGAAACGGTCGCCACCAAGGAGGCGAGAGCATGAACAGACGAGATTTGGCAGCAATGGCGGAAAAAGAGCAGGCCAAGCAGGAGCAGTTTCGATGTCGAATCCTCTGCTGCGCCAGCACGCCCTGCCTGTCTTCAGGCGGGTCCGCCGTGCAAGACAAATTAAATCACCTTAATCAAAGAACAAGAACTTGTCCGCCGAATTGGCGTTATCAGGCACCGGTTGCATGGGGCCTTGTAGTCGGGGCCCGGTGGTCACGGTGCAAATCCCAGGGCGACGAGGATGTCGTCTATGAAAATGTGACGCCGGAAATGGCGGAGCAAATCGTGGAAAAACATGCTGTGAAGAGGTGAAGCCGGTGGAGGCGAACGTCATGCCCAGCGACCTGCCCTTCTTCACGAAACAGAAAAAAGTGGTGCTGGCCAACAGCGGCCTGATTGACCCGGAACGCCTCGAAGCCCTACGTGGCGCAGGGCGGTTATGCGGCGCTGGCGCATGCTCTGCGGGAGCTGACACCCGAAGAAGTCTGCGAAACCATGCGACGGAGCGGGCTGCGCGGGCGCGGGGGCGCAGGCTATCCGACCGGGATCAAATGGAATCTCGTGCGCAAAGCGCCTGGTGACCGTAAATACGTGGTCGCCAATGGCGATGAAGGTGACCCGGGCGCTTACATGGACCGCACACTCATGGAATCTGACCCGCATCGAGTGCTTGAAGGCATGGCCATCGCCGGCTATGCAGTTGGTGCGGAGCAGGGATACATCTACGTGCGTGGCGAGTATCCCAATCGCCGCCAAACGTCTGGAAAAAGCGATCCGGGCAGCGGAGCGCCGCGGCTTGCTGGGCAGTCGCATTCTGGACAGCGGTTTCAATTTCCGCATCGATGTGCGCATCGGTGCCGGGCGCCTTTGTCTGTGGCGAAGAGACGGCGCTGATGGCCTCGATCATGGGCCGCAGAGGCCAGCCCGTGCCTCGTCCTCCCTATCCCGCCCAAAGCGGCCTGTGGGGCTCATCCCACCCTGCTGAACAATGTCGAAACATTCGGCAATGTCGTGTCGGTGATCCAAAATGGCGCCGGAGTGGTACGCCAGCATGGGCACAGAAAAAAGCCAGGGTACAAAAATCTTCGCTCTGGCCGGAAAGGTGGAAAACACCGGTCTGATTGAAGTGCCAATGGGCACCACACTGCGCGAGATCGTATTCGATATCGGTGGCGGCATCCCCGATGGCGGCACATTCAAAGCAGCGCAGACGGGCGGCCCCAGCGGCGGTTGCATCCCCACCGAACACCTCGACACGCCCGTCGACTACGAAAGCCTGAAAGCGCTCGGCTCCATTATGGGATCGGGTGGCCTTATCGTCATGGACGACCAAAGTTGCATGGTGGACGTGGCCAAGTTCTTCATGGAATTCTGCATGGACGAAAGCTGCGGCAAGTGTGTGCCCTGTCGGGTGGGAACGGTGCAGATGTATCGCATCCTTGACCGCATCACCAAAGGCAGCGGCACCATGTCTGACCTGGACAAGCTGGAGGAACTTTGTTCGCTCTTGCAGGAAACCAGCCTGTGCGGCCTGGGCATGTCAGCACCGAATCCGGTGCTCAGCACCCTGCGTTATTTCCGTGATGAATACGAAGCGCACATCAAGGATCGGCACTGTTCGGCGGGTGTCTGCAAGATGACCGAACAACCGATTGACCACGATTATGTCGAGATGCTGCGCCAGAAATCGCAGTGCAGCCCAAGCGGCGCAGAGGCGGAGGTGATGTAATGTCAGTTGTAACTTTAACGATCAACGATGAAATGGTCAGCGCCCGCTCAGGAACAAACGCTGCTGGACGTGATCAAGGAACGAGGCATCGAAATCCCTACACTCTGCCATATCGAAGGCCTGAGTGAGCGAGGCGGTTGCCGCCTGTGCATGGTCGAGGTTGTCGGCAGCGGCAGGTTGCTGCCCGCCTGCGTCTCGACCGTGCAGGAAGGGATGGAAGTGCAGACGCACAGCGAACGTCTGATGAAGTATCGCCGCATGTTGCTGGAATTGATTTTCGCCGAAGGCAACCATGTCTGCGCATTCTGCGTGGCCAGCGGCAACTGCGAACTGCAATGGCTGGCCGCCGAACATGGCATGGATCATGTCCGCTACGATTATCTCAGCCAGGACCTGCCCATCGATGCCAGCCACGAGCGTTATGTGACTGGACCACAACCGTTGCATTCTCTGCACCCGCTGCGTGCGGGTCTGCGACGAGGTCGAGGGCGCTCATACCTGGGATGTGATGGGCCGTGGCATCGACAGCCGCATCATCGCCGATCTGAACCAGCCCTGGGGCTCAAGCAACAGCTGTACAAGCTGCGGAAAGTGCGTGCAGGTCTGCCCGACCGGGGCGCTGATCGGCCAAAGGCTCCACCACCGCCGAGATGGTCAAACAACCCGATTTCCTGCGCTGGATTCTCGATGGTCGAGAGAAGAAAGTGTGGGTGAGATAGAATGATGATCAGAGTCGGTAAATCGGTAGACCGAGAAAATTGAATCGCCCTGATCGAAGGTTTCCTGGTCTACAGGTCTATCGATACCGAATTACTCAATCTTTGATCAACGAGAGACAAATCATTATGACTAACAACCAACGGAAAAATCCGACTCGCAACGGCCTGGCTCGGCGGCTGCTCCGGCTGCCACATGAGCTTTCTGGATTTGGATGAAAAACTCATCGACCTGGCCGAAGTCGCCGATCTCGTGTATAGCCCCATCGCCGATGTCAAGGAATTCCCGGAAAACGTGGATGTGACGCTGGTGGAAGGCGCTGTCGCCAATATCGACAACGTGGAACTGGCGCAGCAAATCCGGGAACGCAGCAAGATCGTCGTCAGTTTTGGCGATTGCGCAGTCACCGGCAATGTCACCAGCCTGCGCAACCGCCTGAAGGTAGACGACCTGCTGACCAAAGTCTACCAGGAAGGCCCCGGCGAAGCCCCGAAAGGTGGCGAGGCCGACCAAATCATGCCCGTACTCCTGCCAAAGTGCTGCCGCTGCACCAGGTCATCACGGTCGATGCCTTTATCCCCGGCTGTCCGCCTGAACCCGACCGCATCTGGGCCGCAGTCAGCGCCCTGCTCAGCGGCGCGCCGGTGGTGCTGGAGCCGGAGATGAGGACATTTGGATAAGATACGTATTGCGTGCTGCGTGTTCCGTTTCGACATCATTCTGATCATGATTTCGGTCCCCGGACAACCTATCACGCAACGCGAAATGCGCAACACGGAGAACAAATCATGTCACGAACAGTTACGATAGATCCAGTCACTCGCATCGAGGGACACGCCAAAATCACCATTCATCTCGACGACGCCAACAAAGTCGAAGACGCCCGCTTCCATGTCACCGAATTCCGTGGTTTCGAGAAATTCTGTGTTGGTCGCAGCTTCTGGGAAATGCCAGGCATCACAGCCCGCATTTGCGGCATCTGCCCGGTAAGCCACCTGCTGGCTTCGGCCAAAACCGGCGACGCCATCCTGGGCGTGACGAATCCCGGCCCGGGCCGAGCAATTGCGCCGCATGATGAACTGGGGGCAGCTCGTGCAAAGCCATGCACTCAGCTTCTTCCATCTCAGCGCGCCCGACCTGCTGCTGGGCATGGAAAGCGACCCTGCCCAAGCGCAACATCATGGGCCTGATCGAGAAATACCCGGACATCGCCCGCAATGGCATCCGTCTGCGCCAATATGGCCAGAACATCATCCGCCTGTTGGGCGGCCGCAGCGTACATCCGGCCTGGAGCATCCCCGGCGGCGTGCGCGAACCCTGAGCGAAGAAAACCGAGCCATCATCAAGCGTGGCCTGCCTGAAGCCTTCGACATTGTCGAACTGGCGCTCAATCTGCTCAAGGACACCTTCGAAAATTTCGAGCAGGAAATCAAGACCTACGGCGAATTCCCCAGCCTGTTCATGGGGCTTGTCACGCCAGATGGCGGACTGGAGCACTACGACGGCGAACTGCGCGTGATGGACAGCGACGGCCGCATCCTCGATCAGGTCACGCCCGACCGCTATCGCTCCATCATCGAGCGAGGCGGTGGAGCCGTGGAGTTACCTCAAATTCCCCTATTATCGCTCCGCCGGCTACGAACGGGACGCCGGCATGTATCGCGTGGGGCCGCTGGCTCGCCTGAACATCTGCGATTTCGCGGGAACACCACGCGCCGACCGGGAATTGCGCCAGTTCCGCCGCCTGAATGATGGCGGACGCCGGTGCTCAGCAGCTTCCATTACCACTACGCCCGTCTGATCGAAATCCTCTTCAGCCTGGAGAAGATCGAAGAGACGGTCGATGACCCCGGGATCACCGGCAATCACGTTCGCAGCCAGGCCAATGTCAACCAGTTGGTCGGCGTTGGCGTCAGCGAAGCGCCTCGCGGCACGCTTTTCCACGAGTATCATGTCGACGAACACGGCATTCTGCAAGATGTGAATCTCATCATCGCCACCGGCCAGAACAATCTGGCCATGAACCGCACAGTCAGGCAGATTGCCGAAAGTTACGTCAATGGCGGCAAGCTTAGCGAAGGCATCCTCAACCGCATCGAGCATGGCATCCGTTGCTACGACCCCTGCCTGAGTTGCTCGACCCACGCCTACGGCCAGATGCCCATGCGGGTGCAATTGGTCGGACCAGATGGCAGCTGGTGGACGAGGCTGTGCGGGATTAGAACTCCCTCACTACGCCCAGACCAGCATCCCCACCCATGACTGTTCTTCTCATCGCCTATGGCAATCCTATGCGTGGTGACGACGGCGCTGGTCTGGCGTTGGCTGAACGCATCGAACAGATCTGGCGTAGCCAAAATGTATCGGTGCGCAGCATCGAGACCCATCAACTCACGCCTGAATTGGCAGCCGATATGGCCGAAGCGGACGTCTCGGCGGTGGTGTTTGTGGATGCCTGCGCAGCCGAGGAAGGGGAACCTCTGACCCCGACCATCCGACCGCTTTCCCGAGCAGTGGATGTGAACCCAGCCATCGGGCATCACCTTCAGCCCCGAACTGCTGCTGGTCTACGCTGCCGAACTCTACGGCAAAACCCCACCCTGCTGGATGATCACCATCCCCGGCGTCGATTTCGGCGTCGGGGATTCGATTAGCGGGCCAGTACAGCAAACGCTTGCCACAAGCCAGGCGCTCATCGCAGAATGGCGACAACTGATGCCGGTTGATGATTCTCAAAGCGCCCGGTAGCGTGGTTGCGCAAAAGTCTTTAGCTACAAAAAATGTATTGACGCAACCAAAAGAGCGTGTTATACTGCGAAACTAGTGGTTGGAACACCTTCCGCGATACTCGCCTCCATCGCCTATACAATCTAACCTCCCTCCATATTTGCGTCTATTCGTCACAGGTATCTCGCCAGATTCTTCTGCCTGACGATTAAAGTCGCTCTCGTTACTCTCGCCGTGCCATTATGGTCATAAGCCAAAACCTCGCGTCCAAAAGCCTGGTAGATCTGCGTGCTTTAGCGCGCCAAGAAGGGATTAGCGGTTATAGCCGCCTCAAAAAAGATGAGCTTATTTTCCTCATCGAGGACAATCAAGCCCGCACTAATGGAAAGATTACCGGTGTTGGCTATCTCGACATCGATAAAGATGGCAAGGGCTTCCTGCGCAGCAATGGATTAGCTTCAGGGGCCGATGTCATCTACGTTTCACAGTCACAGATCAAGCGTCTCGGGCTGCGTTCCGGAGACCTCGTCGTCGGGCGGGTGAGGAAACCCAAGTCGGGTGAAAAATACCATAGCTTGCTCAAGGTCGAAACGGTCAATGGTGAGAACCCCGATGTCACGGCCAAGCGGGCCAGATTCGAAAAGCTCACGCCGATCTTCCCCGACCAGCATCTTGTTTTGGAGACAAAGCCGCATATCCTCGCGCCACGGCTGATCGATCTGCTTTGCCCCATCGGTCGGGGCCAACGAGGACTTATTGTCAGCCCGCCCAAGGCCGGCAAAACGACGATCCTTAAACAGATAGCCAATGGCATCGCCGACAACTATCACGACTTGCATCTGATGGTCGTGTTGATCGGCGAGCGCCCGGAAGAAGTCACGGATATGGCGCGCTCGGTCAAAGCGGAAGTGCTCAGTTCCACCTTTGATGATCCGGTCAATCAGCATGTACGTGTGGCTGAATTGGCGCTTAATCGCGCGACAAGGCTGGTGGAAATGGGCCGCGACGTGGTCATTCTTCTGGATTCCATCACCCGGCTGGCGCGGGCGTACAATATGCTCATGCCGCCTAGTGGTCGTACGCTCAGCGGTGGACTTGACCCGGCCGCCTTGTATCCTTCCAAACGTTTCTTTGGCGCCGCCCGGAACCTCGAAAACAGCGGAAGCCTTACCATCATCGCCACGTGTCTTGTCGACACAGGCAGCCGCATGGATGATGTGATCTACGAGGAATTCAAGGGCACGGGAAACATGGAACTGCATCTGGACCGTGGCCTGGCCGAACGACGCATTTATCCGGCAATAAATGTCGAACTGAGTGGCACCCGGCGCGAAGAACTCCTGCTCGATAAGGAGACGTTGCAACAAGTCTGGACGATGCGGCGCATGGTCGATGCGATTCGCACCAAGCAGCCAAGCGCAGAGCCGCTGCTCGCCATTCGCGACCGACTCCGTCGCACGCGCAACAACAAGGAATTTCTGGCAACGCTGAACCGAGAAAGCTAATTTATCGCAAAAACTGTGGTTTCAGGACAAAAAAGATGCCCAACTGCGTTGATTTCAAACATTTCGCCTGTCCCCGCACCGAGACGCCCCTCTATTTGGAGTGCATTCTTTAGGCATGCTATAATCTTTCTCTGCCACCATAATAAACCCTTTTGTTGATTAAGGACACCGAACTGTTACCATCGCTCGTGTATTAACTGCTCAACAGATGGCGGCAAACTCCTACGAGTATGTCAAAAACCTCCCCTGAACAAGTCCACGCTGATGCGTCCATCTCAGATGACGACGCAGTAGCAGACGACAATTGGGGACCTGGTCGCCGGTTGTGGTTGAATTTCCGCCGCAATTTGGTTGGACAAGGCCCCGACAAATTTACGCCGATTCGCTTAGCCTCACATGCAGCCTTGTTGCTGGTTGCTGTTGGGCTATTGGTATTTACTCAAATTGAGTTGCCGCGCTGGGAGATCACGGAGCGCCCCGTGCTTCCCGCGCCAGAGGCGAGTCCGACGCCTGTGACATTAAAACAACTGGTGGTGGCACGTGGCGGTTCGAGTTTCCAGGCTGGCGGTCCGCTGACTCGTTCGGCGGTTCCATTTACGGTCATCCCGGAACGCCCCCGATTGGATGTCTTGACCTACAGGGTGCAGCCTGGGGACACTGTTTTTGGTATTGCAGAAGACTTCGGGATCATGCCAGAGACGATTATGTGGGCCAATCATGCTCTGGAACTCAACCCCGATATGCTCAGGGTGAATGATGAGCTAACCATTTTGCCCATCAACGGTGTCTATCATGAGGTGAAGGCTGGCGACACCCTTGAAAAAATCGCTAAGAAATACAAAGCGAACCCTGCTGAAATCGCTGCTTTCGAATTGAATCAGATGGAAAGCGCCGACCAAATGTTGGAAACCGGGTCTTTCCTGATCGTTCCTGGCGGCGAGAAACCCCCGATTGTGCGAACTGTAAGCACGTTCAACGGCCCCATACCCAAGGGAGCCAGCAAAGGCACAGGTGTATTCGCCTGGCCCAGCAGCGGGCAGATCACCCAACAGTACTGGAACAGCCATCGCGCCATTGATATCGGCAGTTGGACGGGCAACCCGGTAGTGGCTTCAGATTCAGGCTACATTATCTATGCCGGATGGGATGGAACCGGTTATGGCAATTTGGTGATTATCAACCACGGCAACGGCTACATTACCTACTATGCTCACCTAAACCGCATTTTTGTCCGTCAAGGTGAATCTGTTGGGCAGGGACAGCGCATCGCTACAGTCGGCAGCACCGGGAACAGCACTGGCCCTCATCTGCACTTTGAGATTCGCCAAAACAATATTCAGCGCAATCCCTTTGGTTTCCTGCGATAGATCCGGCAATCCAGATTGACTTTCTAAGGCGAGTGATTCATCGAACTCGCCTTTTTGTTTGCTCCAAATCAATTCAAAGGAGCTGGGGTTGGCGTGGGTTCAGGCGGAAGCTGATCCGCCTTGAAGAATTCAGAACGCCGCTGCTCGCATTCCGGATGCGCCAGGAAGCTGGTATCGTTACAAACTTCCCGCTCCACCACGCCAGACGGGCGGGAAAAAGATTGCACGGGCAAATTATCGTGTGCTGCCTGCATGAATTGCTGCCAGATGGGGCCGGCGCTGCGCACGCCACTGAGTTTATTCATTTCCCGATTGTCTGTGTTCCCCACCCACACTCCTGTCACCAATTGTGGCGTGTACCCGATCGTCCAGCCATCGCGCCAGTCGTCGGTTGTGCCGGTCTTGGCGGCCACAGGGCGGTCGGGCAACTCCAATGTGCGAGAAGTTGAGCCGTAGGCCGGGCGACGCGCACCCTTGTCGCTGAGGATAGAGGTCAGGAGAAAGGCATGGGCCGGTGACATCACCAGTGGCCCGGAGCGATCCCGGTTATCTTCAAGCAAATCCCCGCCCTCAGTCTCTACGGTTAAGATGGCATGGGGTTCGATGCGCACTCCCTCGTTGGCAAGAACTGCAAAAGCGCCGGTCATCTCCAAAAGACTCACCTCGCCACCGCCCAGGGTGAGTGATAAGCCATAATCCGGACGCGTCAGGCTTGTGATTCCCAGGCGAGCAGCCACCCTCAGCAGCGCCGGGACGCCAGCGTGTTGGAGCGCCTTAACCGCCGGGATGTTATAACTATTGGCCAGGGCTGAACGTGCGCTGACCGGCCCGTGAAATTTGCCGTCATAGTTCTTGGGGATGTAGGGAGGGCGTCCCGGCCCATCCGGGAACTCGACCTTCTCGTCTACGACCACTGTGGCCGGTGTCCAGTAATCTTCGTTCATTTCGAAGGTGGCGAGATAGGTCAGGGGCTTGATGACGCTGCCTGTCTGCCGCGGCGCCAGGGCCATGTTCACCTGACCATCGATCTCTGTATTGTTGAAATCTGGGCGACCCGACCAACGCCAGGATATCGCCCGTTTCCGGATCGATAGCGACGAGGGCGGCGTTACCCGCATTGGCGTTGGCCAGGTCTAACGCGTCCATGCCATCCTGCACAGAACGCTCGGCGAGTTGCTGCAAACGTGGGTCAAGCGTCGTCGTGACCCTGAAACCGCCTCTGGAAATGACATCGGCTCCATACGTCTGTTCGAGTTGTTGGCGAACCATTGAAACGAAGTGGGGGTGAGGAAAACCAGCGCCTGAAGCAGCCAAAATATCATCCGAAGTCAGGTCTTCCCATTCGAGCCAGGCGTCTGTCGCCTCGTTCGGCGTGATGAAGCCGTGCTCCACCATCAAACGAAGCACATCAGCCTGCCGATCCCGCGCACGCTCCCAATTCTGATAGGGATTGTAAAGCCCTGGCGCCTGCGAGAGGCCCGCTATCAATGAGGCCTCTGCCAGAGAGAGATGGCTCGCCGATTTTTCAAAGTAAGTCTGAGCCGCAGCCTCAGCGCCAAAGGCAAGATTACCGTAGGTAATATGATTCAGGTAAATTTCGAGGATCTCATCTTTTCCGTAGCGCCGGCTGACTTCGATAGCCAGCACAGCTTCTTTGAGCTTGCGCGAAAGTGTCTTATCTGCGCTCAAAAAGGTCAGTTTCACCAATTGCTGCGGGATGCCGCTGCCGCCGGGAAGACGTTCGTCCTGCTGCAAGGCGTAGTACACGGCTCGAAGCACGCCAACAGGATCGACGCCAGGATGATGATAGAAATTGGGGTCTTCGACAGCGAGAGATGCGTTGATGAGGTGGTGGCTGATGCTGGCCAAGGGCACAACCGTGCGCCGCCCGGTATCATTGGGGAAAATCTCGTAGAGGAGATTGCCCTCACGGTCGTAGATGGTCGTGGTCTTGAAGGTGTTGGCGCGGTCCCGGAGTTCATTTGGTTCGGGCAGGGTGGCGGCAATGCGCGAGTATGCAAGCAGAAAGCCGCCCAATGTCACCAGCATCAGCGCCAGGCCTAGCAACAGGACGATAAATAACGGGTTGGATGATGAAGATTTTCGGGACATTGAAAAGTATTTACACAATCCTATCTGTGGGCTGTGGAAGTGATGGTGAAGGGCCCAGTGTGATTGACAGCGTGTCCCCAAAGTTGAGTGAGTGCGATCTGAACTGCTTGATCCAGTTCAGGTTGATGTTGTGCCAGCGCTAACGTTTCGTATTCATCCGAATCAACAAGCAGTGGCTGTCCTTTTGCCGGAACCCAAAGATCCAGGGCGAGATCCCGCCAGATCAAAATATGGGTCTGGGCATCGTAATCAGCAGGCCAGGTGAAATTGACATAAAAACCCTTGAGCGGACATGTGTATGGCGGGCTTGAAAATAAGTGGCTGGACGCAGGCGCACTGGTTGTATTCTGTCGCATCGTGAGTTTGATTTGTTCCACGACCAACGCAAGGTCTGCCATGCCAGGCGCATCACCACCATCGTAGAGCGCAAAGATATTGTAATAGCGCGTTCGATAAAAAGTCTCGACCAAAAAATCACCCTCGTTGAAGGTGACATACGGTAACTGCACAGGGGGGCGCTGCCAGCGCGCAAGCACGATGATTTCATCCCTGTCATCTAACAGCCAAGCGGAATAGGTGGTCAGAACCCTGCCGTTATGATCGGCCTTGTGGATGGTGAGCATAGAATAATCCTGGTGAATATAGTAATGGGATGTCGAGGCGAGGTCAAAATCCCAAATGCATTTGACATATGCATGACTTTTTTTTGGGAAATTTGGGAAAAACACTTGACAACGAACATTTGTTCGCTTATACTGGAGGTAAATCAGAACATTTTTTCGATTTACATTATCCCCACCAAGGATCATCACAATGGCCACAAAAAAACTAAGACCACGGCAGGAACGAATATTGGAGTTTATCCGCGAATATCTCGATGAATATGACTACCCGCCTACCATTCGGGAAATCGGTGCAGCGGCAGGCATCTCCTCGACATCGGTGGTCAACTACAACCTGGAGCGCCTTGAAAGCATGGGACATATCGCGCGTAACCGCGAAGTTTCGCGGGGATTGCGTCTGGTAGGCTATGATGGCGGGCAGAAAACGCGCGAGGTGCCGCTCTATGGCTACATCGCTGCCGGCGATCCGCTTCCCATGCCAGAGGATCCATCGTCCATCATGGAGAACGTGGATGTCCCTGTTGGCTTTCTTCCGAGCGGTGAGACTTTTGCCCTCAAGGTTGAGGGGCATTCCATGATCGATGCCCTGGTCGCCGATGGGGATACCATCATCATACGAAGCCAGCCCCGCGTGGAGACTGGGGAAATGGCCGTTGCCGAGATCCTGGATTCGTCTGAGCAGTCTGGGGCCACGCTAAAACGGTTTTATTTGCACAAGAATCAGGTCGAACTGCGCCCGGCCAACCCGGATCCCGCCTATAAGTCCTTCTGGCTCAAACCGGATCAAGTAAAAGTTTACGGCAAGGTGGTGGCGGTTTTACGGCAATATGACTAAACAGTCAGCTTCCCTTGGTGGGACTGATAACAATCAAGCGCTTGGCATGTTGCTGCAAGCGCTTTTTTATTTGTCGGAATCGTTCAGACCGCAGGATTGAAAATAGCTTTCTATCATCATTTCTATTACAATGATTATCAGTTTGGCTCACCGATGAGTTCGACTCGCGTTGCAACGAACATCAGGAGAATGCACCAATGCTCATCACCTTGATCGCACTGACCATTCTGTTCATTGGATTTGCGCAGGTATTGGCTGATGGTGGGGAGGTAGTCGTCCAGCGTGAACACAGCACCTGGATTGTACCTGATGAGCGACGGCAGGTGACCTGTTGCATTTTTTGCCCGTGCATGAATGTTGTGTGACATAGACCGCTTATGACAATCGAAGGTCTCATCGTTCTGATCATACTGGTTGTGTCGGTCATACTATTCGCAACCGAGCGTTTCCGCGTAGATTTTATCGCGCTCGGCATCATGATCACGCTGATCGTGCTGGGCATCGTGACGCCGCAGGAAGGCGTTGCCGGTTTTGTGAACTCGGCGACGGTGACCATTGCCGCCATGTTCATTCTGAGTGCGGGACTGCAACGTGCGGGCGCTTTGAACTCGTTGGGCGATTTAGTTAAAAACTATGTGGGTACGAGAGAAATCCAGGCGATGCTGGTGTTTATGGTCACCGCAGCTGTACTCAGCGCCTTCATGCTCAATACGGCTGTCGTAGCGGTCTTTATTCCCATGGCAATCATGGTCGCTAAAGATGCCGGTATAGCACCTTCTCGCATCCTTATGCCGCTTTCTTTTGGCGCAATGCTAGGCGGCACAATGACGCTGATTGGCACCTCCACCAACCTGTTGGTCAATGGCATCGCCATTCAGTCCGGGCTGCCTGCCTTCGGCATGTTCGAATTTGCCCCTCTCGGCATCATTGTCCTTGTAGTAGGTGTTGTCTATATGATGACGCTGGGACGCAGACTGCTTCCGCAAAGGTTTCTCGAAGATGATCTGTTGGACAGGTTCGGTATACGCGAGTATTTAAGCGAAGTCGTCATATTGCCCAATTCAAACCTGATAGGCAAACAGCTCTCGGAGTTGGATTTAGGCGCACGATTCGACATTACCATCCTGGACATTCTCAGAGATGGCAGAACCATCCAGTTGCCAGGCGCCACCCGCCACATCCGACCTGATGATGTCATCCTGGTGCGAGCCTCATTGGATGAACTCCTGACGATCCGTGAATCGGAGGGACTGGAGCTCTTACCCGCCCGTAAACACGGAGAAGACTTACTCGGCAGCGCCAATGATGTCGGTATGGCAGAAGCTGTCGTCGCTCCCGGGTCGCCATTAATCGGTTATTCACTGAAGGAAGTAGGGTTTCGCCAACGCTATGGGAGCGATCACGATAGGCATCCAACGTCATGGACAACCGATGTACAGTAAACTTGGCGAACAGACGATGATGACTGGTGATGTGCTCCTGGTTCTGGGTCGCAAAAAAGCGTTGCGCGAGATGCAGCTGAACCCGGATTTCATCTTGATCAGCGATGTACCGATGCCCAAGGAGAAACGGAATGCGCCGTTGGCGGTTCTGATCATGTTGGGTGTTGTGGTCGTGACGATGTTCGGTCTGCTACCGGTCATGGCTGCCGCGCTCATTGGGGCGTTTTCGATGGTTTTAACAAAGGTCCTTGATCTGGATGAAGCGTATGCCGCTCTGGACAAACGGGTGCTGGTCATGTTGGGCAGCATCTTGTCTCTGGAAGCGGCCATGGAGAATTCCGGGCTTGCCGAATGGGGCTCACAGGTCGTCATCGATATGGTGGGGCAGGGATCTCCGTGGCTGTTGGTCGGCACGTTCTACCTGATGGCCATGTTACTCACAGAGACGATGTCCAACCAGGCTACAGCCGTGGTTCTAGCGCCTCTGGCCATTACAACAGCTGGTGCAATTGGTGGAAACCCCATGCCATTGCTGATGGCAGTCACATTTGCTGCCTCGGCCAGCTTTATGACGCCCATCGGCTACCAGACCAACACCATGATTTATGGGGCAGGCAATTATCGATTCTTTGACTTCACCCGCGTCGGTGCACCGCTGAACCTGCTGCTCTGGATCGTTTCGACGATAGCCATCCCCTTTATCTGGCCGTTGTATTAGTGTTCTTGGAATCAAGAACGCCAGAGTACTTAGGAGCTATGCATCAGCAATGAACTAACGAAATTCGAACGTGACAATTTGTGGACGAAAATGGATGATTGCTTCGCTTATTGCTGTGATCGGTGAGATAGATCGCAATAATCGCCGCTGCAGGGATGAAAATCAGGTGAAAATAAAAAAGATCACCATAAAAGGCATTGTCAGAGCGCTGTTCATGTGCTAAGATGTACATATTCTATTTATCCTTCTTTTTTCATACATCCATTTTATCCATTTCATTTGTTATTGGCTTCCTGGCCTGGAGGCAAGCTGGTAAGTCTTACAACTGAATACTTTCACTCGAGGAGGTTTATCGCTTGTGAACCTCGATCGCATTTTTCGATTTATTGGACTCATCTTTTTTGCAATCATCGGTTGGCAAGTTGGCGTCATTATCACCCAAACCCAGAATCCTTTTACTGATCTACCAGCACTGAGGTATGTCATACCACTCACGTTGCTGGGGGCGGTAATAGGATGGTTTGTCGCGCCGTGGCTTACAACTCGTCCTGCAACCTGGGCAGTGCGCAGCGTTCGCAGCATCCCCATCGAGGATGTAGTGGCTGGCGCTGTTGGTTTGGCGTTAGGTTTGGCAGTGGCGGCTCTGCTTTCCATACCTTTGTCGCAACTCCCAGACCCATTTGGCCAGATCCTGCCTTTTGCGGCGAGCATTGTTTTCGCCTATCTCGGTGCGATGATCGCTGTGTTACGTGGTGACGATCTCGTGCGTCTGTTCGGACGAGTTCGTCGTCCGGGTAAAGATTTGGAAATTGAGATGGTGGAAACGCCGGTCGTCAACGGCCCCCGCCCCGTGCTTCTCGACACCAGCGTCATCATCGATGGTCGGATTGCAGACGTGGCCAAAACAGGCTTTGTCGCAGGGCCGCTTCTGGTGACTCGTTTTGTACTGAACGAACTGCAATACATCGCCGATTCACCAGATGCATTGAGACGGGCGCGAGGACGCCGCGGCATGGAAGTCCTCGATGAGTTGCAAACAATCGATAAGCCCAAATTGGAAGTCATCGATCTCGATCCGACTCAGGTTCGTGAAGTCGATGAGAAGCTCGTAGTCCTGGCGCTGGAACACCATTGGGGCGTTATGACCAATGATTACAACCTTAATCGCGTGGCGGCCATCCAGGGTATCAACGTACTCAATCTCAACGAACTCGCCAATGCCATGAAAGCGATCTATTTGCCTGGCGAGCAGATGCGTCTACCTGTAATCCAGGAGGGCAAGGAACTGGATCAGGGCGTCGGTTATCTCGATGACGGCACGATGGTGGTGATTGAGGGTGGCCGACAATACATCGGGCGTGACATCAACCTCACCGTCACAAAAGTCTTGCAAACCAGTGCGGGTCGCATGATCTTCGCTGTCCCGAATTCCAAATAACCAAGCGACCTCCGCGCTTTTAATCTGAAGAAGAGGCCATAGTTCATGACTTTACGTGTCTACAACACTTTGACGCGGCAGAAAGAATCCTTTGAAACCATCGAGCCGAACGTGGTGCGCATGTACGTCTGCGGCCCCACCGTTTACGACGACGCCCACATCGGGCATGGCATGTCCTCGGTCGTATTCGATATGATCCGGCGCTATCTGGAATACAAGGGTTACGAAGTGCGCCATGTCATGAATTTCACCGACGTGGATGACAAGATCATCAATCGCTCGCGTCAAATCGGACAGGACGCCATGGATCTGGCCGAGCACTACATCGAACAGTATCAAGAGCACATGGCTGATTTGAACATCCTGCCGCCGTCCGTACTCCCGCGCGTCTCCAGCACCATCGATGAGATCGTCGATATGATTGAGACTCTGATCGAGAAAGGTTACGCCTACGAATCAGAGCGAGATGTCTATTTCCGGGTGCGGGTTGATGACGATTACGGCAAGCTCAGCCGTCGCAAGCTCGACCAGGCTATGAGCAGTGACCGGGAACGCTTCGGCGACGACCTGAAAGACGATTCTGTCGATTTCGCCCTGTGGAAAGGGCAAAAAGAATCGGATGAACCCGCCTGGAGCAGCCCATGGGGCATGGGGCGTCCCGGCTGGCATATCGAATGTTCGGCTATGGCCCGACGCTACCTGGGCGAGACCATCGACATACACGGCGGCGGCAACGATCTCATCTTCCCACACCATGAAAACGAAATCGCCCAGAGCGAGAGCTGCAATGCCGCGCCCATGGCCAATTACTGGCTGCACAATGGCATGTTGGAATTACGGGCCGAGAAGATGTCCAAGTCGCTGGGCAACATGGTCACCATCAACCAATTTCTGGCCGGGCACGACGCCGACACTTTCCGCTTGCTGATTCTGGGGTCGCACTATCGCAAACCCCTGGCCTACGACGACGAAGTGGTGGCGCAAGCCGAACGGGGCCTTGTTCGTGTGCACAGCGCCTTGCGCTCCGCCAGCGGCGAGATCACCGAAGGCCCTGCCGCCGACAGTTTGCTGGAAGCCCGGAATCTGGCGCAGGAACGCTTTGAACAGGCAATGGATGATGATTTCAACTCGGCCGGCGCGCTGGGCCATCTCTACGACCTGGTCAAAGCCATCAACAGCGCCCGCGATGCCGGCATTGGCGGCGCGCCCTTTGCACAAGCACAGGCGACCTTGCAGACATTGGCCGGCGTGTTGGGTTTGCGTCTGGAAGAAAGCGTTACGGTCGCTTCCGACGCCGCACCCTTTATCGACCTGCTGCTCGAAGTGCGCACTGAGATGCGCAATCTCAAGCAATGGGCGCTGGCGGATACAATCCGGGATCGTCTGGCAGAACAGGGTGTGGTCCTGGAAGACACCCGCGAGGGCACAACCTGGCACTGGGAGAAATGAGACGTGTTGCGGGTTGCGTTTGATGAACGTCACGGAACACGAACCACGCAACACATGAGCCATGGCAAAACGATCAAGCAGGGGAAAAAGACAATCCGGCCAGCAGAGGAGTGATTCGGATTTGCTCTATGGCAGGCAAGGGGTGCGCGAGTCCTTGCGCGCAGCAAGGCGACGTTTCCATACGCTTTATCTCGTTGCAGGCATGAAATCATCAACATTGCTGGTCGAGATAGAAGAAACCGCCCGGAAAACAGACATTCCGGTGGAGATCGTGGAACGGCAGCTTTTGGACGAATGGCTGGGTGGGGCCAATCACCAGGGCGTAGCCCTGAGAACCAGTCCGTACCCCTTCGTCGCTCTGGACGAGACCCTGGTTCTGGCCCAGACGCGTGACCAAGACCCGTTGTTGCTGTTACTCGACCAGGTTCAGGACCCCCAGAACCTGGGCACGCTGTTGCGCACGGCGGAAGCATGTGGCGTGCATGGCGTCATTTTGCCCCGCCATCGTTCGGCTCATGTCACCCCGGCAGTGGTCAACGCCTCTGCGGGAGCGGTGGAGCATTTATTGGTGTGCCAGGAAACCAATCTGGTGGCGACGATCAAGACCCTGAAAGCGGCAGGATTATGGATCGCCGGACTGGAGGCGCATCCCGATGCGCAACCTCTGGGAGCGGTAGACTTGCGCGGGCCCCTGGGTGTTGTGGTCGGCTCCGAAGGTTACGGACTTGGCAGGCTGGTGGGCGAAACCTGCGACTGGTTGGTGGAACTGCCGATGGTGGGGCGCATTAATTCTCTTAACGCCGCCGTTGCGGGTTCCATCATGTTGTTTGATGTAGCCCGACAACGACAAAGCTAAGGCCGAAATATCTGGTTGGCGATAAAATATCGCGCGAAGCAACCTAAATTTGACTTCCTTACCGCCAACAGCTATAATTTTTGGTTGGCACGTATGCTCATTCAATTTGTTTGCCGACGTAGCTCAATTGGCAGAGCAGCGGTTTTGTAAACCGCAGGTTATGGGTTCGAGTCCCTTCGTCGGCTCCATGCTTTTTTGCACGAATTTTTTGTACAAATGCCCTGCTTCAAACAGAGATCAAAATGTTGCTTGCTGGCAACCACTCTGCTACAATCCAATAACCCTTAACGTGGGTCGGTGTCCCGAGCGGCAAAGGGGGCGGGCTGTAAACCCGCTGGCGGTAGCCTTCGCAGGTTCGAGTCCTGCCCGGCCCATTCGAGAGCGTCTTTCTTGGCGCTCTTTTACGCCCACATAGCTCAGTCGGTAGAGCACATTCTTGGTAAGAATGAGGTCATCGGTTCAAATCCGATTGTGGGCTCCTAATCAACCGAACACGAATTCCCCTGGCCGTCTCCTTTGTGAGGCGGCCAAAAAATGCAATCACCCAATAACAGTTTGACCATCGGCAAAAACGCACAACCAGGAGGCACTTGATCTCATGGCAAAGAAACATTTCGAGCGAAAGAAGCCCCACGTAAATGTGGGTACAATCGGACACATTGACCACGGCAAGACCACTCTGACGGCGGCGATCACGAAAGTGCTGTCGTTGAAAGGCTTCGCTGACTTCAGTGCATTTGATCAGATTGACAATGCACCGGAGGAGAAGGCTCGCGGCATCACGATTGCGATTGCGCACGTGGAGTACGAGACGGAAAATCGGCATTACGCCCATGTGGACTGTCCTGGTCATGCGGACTACATCAAGAACATGATCACCGGAGCGGCGCAGATGGATGGCGCGATTCTGGTGGTGGCGGCGCCGGACGGCCCGATGCCACAGACGCGGGAGCATGTGTTGCTGGCGCGGCAGGTGGAAGTGCCGGCGATGGTCGTGTACCTGAACAAAGTGGACATGATGGAAGATGAAGAGTTGTTGGAGCTTGTGGAGATGGAACTGCGCGAGCTTCTGGACGCTATGACTTCCCGGGTGACGAGACGCCGATCGTGCGTGGCAGTGCACTGGCTGCGTTGGAGAGCGAGAGCACGGACCCGAATGCGCCGGAGTACGAGAGCATTTGGGAGTTGATGCGAGTGGTGGATGAGTACATCCCCACGCCTGAGCGAGACGTGGACAAGCCCTTCCTGATGTCGATTGAAGACGTGTTTTCGATCAAAGGTCGCGGCACGGTCGTGACTGGTCGAGTGGACCGTGGTCGGATCGAGCCGATGAAGGAAGTTGAGATCGTGGGTTTGAGCCCAACGCGCAAGACCGTGGCGACCTCATTGGAGATGTTCCGCAAGATCCTGGACTACGCCGAGGCTGGCGAGAACGTAGGCGTGCTGCTGCGCGGCATCGACCGAGAAGAGGTGGAGCGTGGGCAGGTGCTGGCGAAGCCAGGGACGATCACGCCGCACACGAAGTTCATAGGCCGAAGTGTACGTGCTGCGCAAGGACGAGGGTGGACGACACACGCCGTTCTTCCAGGGCTATCGCCCGCAGTTCTACATGGGCACGATGGATGTGACCGGATCGGTGACAATGCCTGAGGGCGTGGAAATGGTCATGCCTGGCGACCGCGTGGTTTTCGACGTGGAGCTGATCGTGCCGGTGGCGATGGAAGTCTGGTTCTCGTTTCGCTGTACGTGAAGGCGGTCGCACCGTCGGCGCTGGCGTCATCACCGAGATTATCGAGTAACGAGTCCGCAAATACGTTCACGACACAGATTAGATAACTTCAGGGGAGCAGACGTTCAGGTCTGCTCCCTGCTTTCCCTCCAAATCAGGAGAATTGATAAACCGTGGCTAAAAAAGGTAATCGCGTGCTCATCACACTGGCTTGTACAGAGTGTCAGGAGCGCAACTATCACTCCAGTAAGAACCGGCGCAACAACACCGGCCGTTTAGAACTGAACAAATACTGCCCGCGTTGCCGTGTGCATCGCTTGCATCGCGAGACCAAATAAGGTATCCTTAAGAGTCAGAATTCTGACCTATTCTGTCGTAGGCGAGTAGCTCAATTGGCAGAGCGGCGGTCTCCAAAACCGCAGGTTGCGGGTTCAATTCCTGCCTCGCCTGTCTCCCCTTGCAAGACACCGCCCCCTTTGTACCAGGTATCAGGAATCTGTAAACGGTTATCAGTCCATCTCGCCTTCGCTGGATGAACTGGCAACTGGTTACAGAAAACTGGAAACTGTCACATTGTTATGGCGGTGTCTTAATCCGTTATGACCTATTGCTTGCCGGCCTAATAACCCATTGCAAAGTCCAGTAGGTGATAACTCTCGACCAGAGCATCTGACAAATGACCAAAAATAAG
The DNA here is from genome assembly GCA_963700615.1 of uncultured Chloroflexia bacterium. Classification (GTDB taxonomy): domain Bacteria; phylum Chloroflexota; class Anaerolineae; order J102; family J102; genus DUEF01. The sequence goes on from CAVOYG010000017.1 coordinate 103,804, forward strand.
TCCGAGTCTCCTGCCAAATCATCTGTGAACCCCCTCGTGCGCTACCTGCGCGAAACCCGTGCCGAAATCGCCAAAGTCACCTGGCCCACGCGGCAAGAATGGTTGCGGCTTAGCGGCATTGTCCTCGCGGTTACTGTCGTGATGGCCTTTATCCTCGGCGCTGCTGACGCATTCGGTTCCTGGTTGGTTGGCTTGATCCTTTCCTGATCAACAAACGTAGTTTTCAAACGCATCTCAGCTCTCTCAGGACTCATCTGTGACTGATTTAAGAGACGATTACACGGAAGACGAAAACCAAATATCGCCAGAAGAATCAGAAGCGCCCCTGGATGACGACGAAGCGCTTGCCGACGCCACACCTGTGGATGATGGCAGTGGTTGGTATGTTGTGCACTCCTACTCCGGCATGGAGACCAAGGTCAAGAAAAACCTGGAGCATCGTATCGAATCGATGCGGATCGCCAACAAGATTTTCCAGGTGATCGTTCCAACCGAGGAGCAGATCGAACTGAAGGATGGCGAACGGCGAGTTGTTGAACGGCGCGTATTTCCTGGCTACATCTTGGTACAAATGATCCTGGATGACGAAAGCTGGTATGCTGTGCAGAAACACGCCAGGCGTGACTGGCTTTGTCGGCATCGGCAACCGCCCTACGCCTCTTAGCGCCGATGAAGTTGATCGGATTATGAGCCGCATCGAAGCGAAAGAGCCCAGCATCAAGGTCGATTTCAAAGTCGGTGAGCGCGTACGTGTGATTGAAGGCGCTTTTGCTGATTTCCATGGCATCGTCGACGACATCGATCTGTATCGGGGTAAAGCCCGCGTCCTGATTTCCATCTTCGGTCGGGAAACCCCGGTCGAAGTTGATTTCCTGCAACTGCAAAAGGCCTAAGCGGCCATCTGAATAAATAAAAAAACGCAATCGGAGCAACCATGGCAAAGAAAGTCAAGGCAATCGTTACCCTACAACTACCCGCTGGCAAGGCGACCCCGGCCCCTCCTGTTGGCCCCGCCCTTGGTCAGCATGGTATCAATATCGTCGGTTTCTGCAAGGAATACAATGCACGCACCGCCACCCAGGCGGGTAATATCATCCCGGCCGAGATCACGATCTTCACAGACAGTTCTTTCAGCTTCAACACCAAAACGCCTCCCGCCTCAGACCTCCTGAAAAAGGCTGCGGGCGTCCCCAAAGGCTCAGGCAATCCCTTGGAACCGGTGGGTAAAGTCAAACGCTCACAAGTACGCGAGATCGCTGAACTGAAGATGAAAGACCTGAATGCAGTCGACATCGAAGGGGCTATGCTCCAGATCGAAGGCAGCGCCCGCAGCATGGGCTTGACTGTTGTAGAGGGCTAAAGCCTCCTCATCCAGATCGAAAAACCAAACCAACACCTCAACACAGTGGCAGGGCTTTGCGGCCCGCTATGACCACAGGAGTATTGAAAAATGGCCAAGCACGGCAAGAATTACAACGTCGTCGCAGCACAGATTGATGACGATAAGCTGTACGATCCTGCAGAAGCGATCGAACTACTTAAAAATAACCAAACAGCCAAATTTGATGAAACCTTTGAGCTTCACATGCGCATGGGCGTCGATCCCCGCCATGCTGATCAAATGGTGCGTGGCGTGGTGGTGATGCCCCGCGGCACCGGCAAAGAGGTCCGCATCCTTGTTTTCGCCGATGGTGAAGCCGCCATCAGTGCAGAACAGGCAGGCGCTGATTATGTCGGCATGGACGATTTGGTGCAGAAGGTCCAGGGCGGCTGGCTCGATTTCGACATGGTTATCGCCATTCCCCAGGCCATGGGCAAAGTCGGACGTCTGGGCCGTGTACTTGGGCCTCGCGGCATGATGCCCAGCCCCAAAGCCGGAACCATCGTCCAGCCCCACGAGATCGTCCGGGTTATCGAAGAAGCGCGGATGGGCCGTGTGGAATACCGTGTCGACAAGACAGCCAACATCCACCTCACCTTTGGCAAGCGTAGCTTTGAGGCTGATGCCCTCATGGAAAACCTTGCTGCTGTTATCGATTCGGTCATCCGTAACAAGCCCGCTTCGAGCAAGGGCGCTTACATCCGCCGGGCCTTTATCACCACCACAATGGGCCCCGCAGTCAAGGTCGATGTGAATGCGCTTTCGGCAACCCGCAAGATACTCTAGGCGCCATCTTTTAACTCCAATCGTCGATCTTCTCCCCTCCAGGTGCGTACTTGTAGCGCCTGATCTTACAAAATTGCATATCCCAGCGTCGAAGACAGCAGGCGTCCAATCCGGTGTACAGCCGATGGGCTCAATTTCCTGCCGAGGCAAGGTGGAATCTATCGCTAACGCAAGCAACACATGTTGTTGTTTGTCCGAGATAATTAAACCTTCGCATCGGCTGATGTGAAGGTTTTTTCTTTTCCAGAACCCTTTGCACGCTGAGATCGAAATAATCCAGTTTAGCAAAACGGCAAAAGGAGGTGATTTCAATTGCCAGTCTCAAGAGAAAGGAAGGCTGAACAACTCCAGTCTTATAAAGAGAAAATTGGAAACAGCCAAGCAATGGTAGTGGCTCAATACAGTGGCTTGACCGTCTCGCAGATGGAACGGTTGCGCAACGAATTACGAGCCAAGGAAGCCAGTTTCGTCATCGCCAAGAAAACGTTGATGTCATTGGCGCTTACACAATCCGATAAACCTGTGCCGGAAGATGCCATGATCGGCCCTGTAGGCTTCACATTTTTGGGTGATGACCTCGCAGCCGGCGCACAGGTGCTAAAGGATCTCACCAAAGAATTCGCCAAAGACCCCACCGTCACCTTCGAAGTGCTTGGCGGCATCCTCGGCGATTCCATTCTGGATGCCAAAGGCGCCGCTTCTCTGGCGGATCTGCCATCGCGCGATGTGCAGTTGGCCATGCTGGTCGGCGCTATCGCAGGACCTATGACCGCACTGGTCAGCCTGGTATCCGCACCGCATCGCGACCTGATGAATCTGTTGCAGGCGCGCATCGACAAAGAAAGCGAAGGGGAACAGGCCGAAGCAGCCTGATCTCTGCAAGCGTATTTCACGAATCAATACCCACCCATTTACAACAACACTCATTTCCCAAGATAATTACCAAGGAGCCCCATAAATCATGGCAGATCTCGAAAAACTTTACGAAGAACTCAGTGCACTGACACTGCTGGAAGCCGCTGAACTGAAAAGCTTGCTGGAGGAGCGCTGGGGCGTCTCTGCAGCAGCTCCCGTTGCTATGGCCGGCATGATGCCCGGCATGGCTGCCGCCGCCGAAGAAGAAGTTGAGGAGCAGACCGAATTCGATGTCGTGCTCACCGATCATGGCGCCAAGAAGATTCAGGTCATCAAGGCCGTTCGCGGCCTCACCGACCTTGGCTTGAAGGAAGCCAAGGAAGTCGTCGAGGACACCCCCTCCACAATTCTGCATGGCGTCAGCAAAGAAGCCGCTGAGGATGCCAAGGCCAAGCTGGAAGCCGAAGGCGCAGTAGTCGAAGTCAAGTAACCAGGTGCGACGACCCCGTCGCCCTTACTATCTGACGTAAAAAGACCCCTGGGGCTCGAAGCTCAGGGGTCTTTTTTTGTTCGGTTTGCAGGGGCGACCAGCGAGCGTCGCCCTATGTGATGTTTCCAATGTAGGGGCGACGGGCCTGTTGCCCCCACGCCGGATGCAGCCTACCCGCGCTGACGGGTGCGGCGGCTGCGGCGGGCAGGTTGGGCTTCCGCGACAGGTGGGGTCTCAGAAACGGGATTGTATTCAGGGATCGGCTGAGTTTCTAAAGCCGTTTTCATCGCTTTGATGTGCGCCGGGGTGCTGCCGCAGCATCCGCCAATGATATCAACGCCCATCGCAGCCATGTCGAGAGCGTAGTCGGCCATGACTGCGGGCGTGCCGTCGTAAACGATCTCGCCGTCCACGTATTTGGGCAGTCCGGCATTGCTCTGGGCCATGAGATAAACGCCTGCCGGGCGGACCGAGACCATCTCGGCCACCACGCGGCGGATCTCGTCGGGACCGTTGCCGCAATTGGCGCCGATAATCTGCACGCCCATGTCCGCCAAGGTGCGCATGGCCCTCTCGGGGCTGACGCCCATCATGGTGTGATAGTTGGTGTCGAAGGTCATGGTGGCAGCGATGGGCAGATCGCTCACACGCTGACAGCCTTCGACTGCGGCTTTGACTTCGTCGAGGTCGCTCATGGTCTCGATCACAAAAAGATCCACGCCGCCATCGGCCAGGGCGGTAGCCTGTTCGGCAAAGGCTTCAACAGCGCCTTCGTAAGTGAGTGCGCCCATGGGCTCGAACAATTCGCCGGTGGGACCGATGGACCCGGCCACCAGGATGTCGTCCCCGACGACCCGCTTCTCAGGTCGCCACTTCCGGCCCAGGGCAGCCCCCGCCCGGTTGAGTTCGGCCACCCGATCCTGTAGGTTATGTAATTTCAGGCGGAAATGCGTACCGCCAAAGGTGTTGGTCTCGAACATCTGGGAGCCGGCGTCCACGTAAGCCTGGTAGATGCCTTTGATGATTTCGGGCTGCTCCACGTTCCACAGTTCGGGCGCGCCCCCGGTGGTGAGCCCGGCATCCTGCAACATGGTTCCCATTGCGCCATCGCCGATGACGTAACGGTCAGATTCGAGTATTTGATAGATAGTGCGAGCCATAAGACGGTTTCTCCTTGTTCAGCAAGATAATAATGTATTGTATGCCAGGTGTTAAAGAAAAGAAAAGAGCCGGGCAGAATGGTGGGAAAATGCATAGCGTTTGTAGTACCGAGCTTATTTGTATAAGCCCGTCCTGTCACCAAGCCTCAAACGACATGAATCTCGCGAACATTCCGAAACGCCCGTATCCATTTCCGATAGTGTGCGTTGATGACTATTGCCTGACCATGTCACGATTCAAATTTCATCCACCGATGCCAATCATTGACAGTCGCTTTCGAGAGGAGCACCACTATGTTCAGACTAAATTTATCAAATTTACATCGATCAACACGCCACTGGATATTCGTCATCACTACAGTCGTAATGCTAATACTCATTGCGACAGTGTGGCTGAATCAAGATGCTGAGGTTCAGGCCAAAAGCAATTACATGACCAGTTTCCGCAACACCTATCCTGCGATTTCGGGGACCCAATTGGATAACTGTTCTGTCTGCCACACGAGCATTCCCAGCCTCAATTCATATGGCGCTGATTATCGATCGCATGGTCATAACCTCACGGCGATTGAATTATTGGATTCTGATGGCGATGGCTACACAAACATACAGGAAATACAGGCGATTACATTCCCGGGCGATGCCGGTAGTCATCCTGTGCAACAACCGACTGCTACACCCACGACACCACCGACTGCTACACCCACGACACCGCCCACATGCAACACCCACGACACCACCGACTGCTACACCCACGACACCACCGACAGCTACACCCACGACACCGCCCACAGCGACACCCACGACGCCGCCCACAGCCACACCCACGACACCACCTGGCTCGACACCGACGGCTACGCCACTACCACCGACATCGACGCCTACGCCGCCGCCGACATCGACGCCTACGATACCGCCCACATCGACGCCTACGATACCGCCAAGCTCGACGCCGACAGCTACGTCACCAACGCCGACAGCAACACCAACACCAACGCCGACTGTCACCGAAGGTGAATACCAGCTGATCGGCTGGAATGACCTGGGCATGCACTGCATGAACGAAAGCTTCGAGAATGTCGCTATCCTGCCGCCATACAACAACCTGTGGGCGCAACTTATTCGGTCGGGATCAGAACCGGAAATCGTCACCGAAAACATCGTGATCGAGTACAGTTTCCAGAACAACACCACCAGTGCTGACAAAATCAACTTCTGGGACTATGCCAACCAAATTTTCGGCGTGAATCTGCCGCCAAACATCGGGCTCACCGGTGCGGGCTTAACCGGAACCATGCGAGCCGATGGCGATCATTTCATTGTCGAGGGTGTGCCCCTGACCCCGTACGAAGATGGGCAGCCGCACGTCGCCCAACCCTATCAGTTGGCAGACCTGGTGGCGAAAGATGCCACGACGGGGGAGGTGTTGGCATCCACGACCTTTGTGGCGCCGGTCTCCACCGAAATGCATTGCGACGACTGTCATAGCGATGGCCAGCAGGAACATATCGCCACCGGCAACGTCGAAACCAACATCCTGACCCTGCACGATGAGGAAGAAGACACCAATCTGATGGGGCAACGACCGGTGCTCTGCGCCAATTGCCACGCCTCGAACGCCCTGGGCATGGCAGGCAACCCTAATCTGCCAAGCCTGTCACATGCTATCCACGGCAAACATGCTGACGAAGGTAGCGGGGGTGATCGCAATCCGTTGCTTGCCGCTTCGTCCTCCGATCTGCTTCCGCAGGATGATGGACCTGCACCGACCTGCTACCAATGCCATCCCGGGCCGGAGACGGCCTGTCTGCGCGGGACGATGGCCGCGGCGGGCATGACCTGTGAATCGTGCCACGGCAGCTTAAGCGATGTCGCCAGCGAAGGGCGCGAGCCCTGGGTGGATCTCCCGCAGTGTGGCGATTGCCATGGGCCGAATTACAGCGAGAACCCCGGCAAACTCTTCCGCCAGTCCATCGGACACGGCGGGCTCTACTGCGAATCCTGCCACGGCAGCACCCACGCCATTCTGCCCAGCACCGAGCCACGCGACAACTTACAGGTGATCCGTCTCCAGGGTTGGGCCGGTACGCTCACCGACTGCAGGTCTGCCACGGCAACGACATCCCCGATGGTCCCGGACCACACGGCATGGATAACCCGCACCCCGCCACGCCAACGGCGACTCCCACTTCGACTCCAACCGCTACTCCGACATCGACAGCCACGCCGACCCCAAGCGTCGAGCCAGCCTGTGATGATTACGATCTGACAGGTGATGGCTTCATCGATCTCGACGATGTGAACGCCGTCTTGTTCAACTCCATTTTCAACGGCGCCCCGTATGACGCCCGCTACGATCTCGTACCTGATGGCATCGTTGATATCGCCGATGTCTTCGCCGTAGGGCTAGAGTTTGGCGCCAGTTGCCCATAACCGCGCTGAGTTGGTTTTCTCCGATATCGATGTGAAAGTGGTGCAGAAAACGAAAGCTTGCACCAGCCGACACTCTGAAACCCCGTATCCATTTTCGACATTGTGCGTTGATGACTGTTGCCTGGCTAGGTCAAGGCTCAAAGTTCATTCGCTAACGCTATCGAGAGGAACATTGCTATGTTCAAACCAACTTCGACACATCTACACTGGTCCAAGAGACGCTGGCTTTTTATCGCCACTGCTGTGGTGATGCTAACAATCACCGCGACCATTTGGCTAAATCACGACGTTGCTGAGGTTCATGCCAAAAGTAGTTTTATGACCAGCTTCCGCAATACCTACCCGGCGACAACGGGAACTCAGTTGGATGACTGCATTGTCTGTCACACGAATATACCCAGCCGCAATTCGTATGGCAATGATTATCGCTCGAATAACCATAACTTATTCGGCGATAGAATCAATGGATTCTGATGGTGATGGCTACACAAATCTGCAGGAGATCGTGGCGCTCACATTCCCTGGCGATGCCAACAGCCATCCTGTGCAGCAACCAACCGCTACATCCACGGCAACTACAATTCCTCCAACATCAACATCCACCGCGACTGCAATACCTCCCACATCAACCCCCACGGCATCGCCAACCAACACACCTACGGCAACTGCAATTCCACCTACATCCACCCCCACGGCATTGCCAACCAACACACCTACGGCGACTGCAATACTTCCCACATCCACACCCACAACAACACCAACCTCAACAACCTTCGCTACATCCACACCCACGACAACATCACCAACCTCCACGCCGACGTCAACGCCTACGACAACACCGGAGCAGCAAAGGCTCTATCTGCCAATGTTGTTGTTCAACAGCTAGACAAGAGATAGCCATCGAAAACGACTTGATCGAGTATACCGCATTGCAAAAGTCGATTGGCTCGATTCAACCACTGTCTATTGGTGCAATCACATAGGTCGGCGGATTGCACCAATAGACAAAATCAGTTATCTTGCCAGTTCGCAGGTACTCGGCTCTTTCTTATTCACCATTTTGCTGATCTTCACTATCGTTGGCGCGCTTGACGACGCCCTTGTCCGACAAGGAGAAGGCGATGAACTCGCCCTGGTCGAACGCGCCCAACGTTTTGATGAACAAGCCTGGCAGATGATCTATGACCGCTACTACCGCCGTCTGTTTGGATACCTCTATTACCGGGTGGGTGATCCCGATCTGGCCGAAGAGCTGGTCGCTCAGGTCTTCGAACGCGCTGTCACGAACATCGGTCGCTACCATTATCGTGGGACCGACCTGGGCGCGTGGCTCAATCGCATCGCAACGAACCTTGCTCATGATGTCCATCGCCGCCAGAAGAGACAACCCCCCGCCCCGCTGGAACTTAACGAAGCCTGGATTGGTGATGGGCCGGATCCCGCTCACCAGGCTCTGCACTCCGAGTCGAACCGACTGTTGGTGAAAGCATTGTCCCAGCTCACACTTGACCAGCGCGAAGTCATCCTTCTCCGTTTTGTTGCTCGCATGACTTCACCTGAAATTGGGCGGCAGATGGGTAAGACGACCGGCGCTGTGAAGGCGTTACAACACCGTGCACTTACCGCTCTTCGTCGCGAATTGGAGGCGCTCAATTACCATGGCCTCCCTTGAGAACCGGCTCGATGCCGCTATCGATGGCTTGTTGGCAGGCAACCCCGCCGCAGACCTTGATCCCGAGCTGAGTGATTTACTCGCGCCAGCCTTGATGCTGCTTTCTGCTCCGGTCCCGACGCCGTCTCAGCGCATGGCGCGGGGCCGGATGATGGCGGCTGTGCAGGCGCGGCAACAACGGCCAGGTTTGTTGGCACGGTTGGGACTGGGGTCCAGGCAGGCGCTGCGGTTGGTCCCGCTGGCGGCTGTCGCTGTCATGGTTGTCCTCATCTTGTTGTCCGGGAGCGCCCTTCCGGGCCAGCCGCATTATCCGCTCAAACGCGGGGTCGAAGCGCTGCGCCTGCTTGGCGTTCAGGACCCTGCCACGCGAAGCGTGTTTTACGCCGAGCTGGCGGAACATCGCCTGTCCGAACTTGAAATGCTGGCGCTGCAACAACGCCCCATCGCGGACAGCGCAATCGAAAGCATTGGTCAGGCATGGGCGTTAGCCTGGAGCACACCGGGCGCAGATACGGAACGATTACAGGAGGTCGCCGCAGACCATGCCAGCCGCTTGCGGGTTCTGATTCCTCTGTTGCCTCCACAGTTACGCTCGTCAGCCCAGACAGTTCTGGATGAGATCACGCGTTTTGCCGGCCTGGCTGATCCCAGTCCCACACCAACGCCTGCACCCTCACCCACGGTGTTGGTCAGTGCTACACCTGCAACGCCCCGTGTGGAGATTCCTGACGTCCCCGTCTCGGCGACAGCAATACCCACGTCCAGCCCGGCTGCGACTGCTACGGCCACGCCAATCCCAACAGTCACGCCCTCAGCGACTGTAGCATCCACCAACACCGCCACGTCCGAAGCCACCGCTACGGTAACGGCTCCGCCCGCGGCCACCCCAACACCTGACACCCAACCTACGTCGCCTCCTGCCCCGACCAGCACGCCCGTCCCGCCCCCTGCTCGGACCCCTACCCAAACGGTTGGTCCCCCACCAACAGTTGGGGGCACACCAACGCCCGGAGTCACCGAAACGGCGGAGAACACGCGGACGCTTGAACCAACCGAACAACCCGAAGAAACGGAAACGCCCGAACGGGAGGAGACTGAAACGCCTGAACCTGAGGAAACGGAAACCCCTGAGTCAAACACTTCCGCTTCACCTTGAAGGCTGGTTCAGCTCCAAAACTCCCACGATTCATCCAGCAATGCAGCCGAATCGCCCTGCGGCTCGATATGTGTGCTCGTCAAGGCGCCCGGCATTTGCTCGGCGATGTCGCGTTCCAGCAATTCGATCAGATCGTGCGCTTGCTGCACAGTCCATTCCGGGGGCGTGAGTACATGAACATCGACAAAGCTGCGCGCTCCGGATTGCCGCGTGCGCAATCCGTGCCATTCGATGCCCTCTTGCTCCTGGTAGCGATCCAGGATGTTTTCCAGAACTTGTCGTTCATCAACTGACATCGCCGTATCCATCAGGCCGGCCAGCGACCGTCTGAGAATTTTGATTCCCTCCCAGCCGATCTTGATCCCCACCAGGATGGCGACGACCGGGTCAATCCAGTCGATACCGGAGATGATCGCCAGCCCCACCCCCACAATCACGCCCACCGAGGACCAAACATCAGACATGAGATGGTGTCCGTCCGCCTCCAGGGTGATAGAGCGGTGTTCTTTACCGGTGCGAATCAGGATCTGACCCACAAGCAGATTGATCACGGCCGCCGCTCCGGCAATAATGAGGCCGATGCCGCCCTGTTCGATGGCTTGGGGATGAAGCAAGCGGTTGGCGCTGGTTAACAGAATGGTGACAGCGGCAACAACGATTAACGTGCCCTCGATGCCGGCTGAGAAATACCCTGCTTTGTCGTGCCCGTATTCGTGCGTTTGGTCCGGGGGCTGTTCGACGACTTTGAGCGTTATCAATGCCACGAACGCCGCCACCAAATTGACGATCCCTTCCAGCGCATCTGAGAGCAGACCAACAGAGCCTGTGATGAGGAAGGCAGTGAATTTAAGGACGATGGTGGCTAAGGCAGCGCCGACCGAAAGCCAAGCGTAGCGGACAAGGGAAGGATTGTTCATGATCAGAAGATATAAGCAGGCATGATAAACGCAAAACGTTCAAGATGGAAGGATCGACACCAAAGGAATGCGATTCTAGACACAGCGGCACCCTGTAAGTTGTGCTGCTTTTGAAAGGGCTCTAAAATGGTATGGCGTTTGCGATTCGCAACCACCCTATCCATTACCACCGCCCCAGCAGCCCTATGTCCGAGAAGCACGCCATCTACAAACAGCTAAAGGACACGTTGCAGGAGCCTGGCTGCCCCATATGTCACATTGGTCAGGCGGCGGGGCGCAAATATCTGGATATATTGCTGTTCGAAAGCGTTAACGATCCCGGCATCCGCAAACAATTGGAAAGCTCGCTGGGATTCTGCTATTATCACAGCCGCGAATTGCTGACTTTTCCAGGCAAGCGCGTGGGCGCAAGCATTATCGAGCAGCATATGCTCAAAGTGTCGCTCAGGTTGGTACAGCAGACCCCCGCTCCTTCGAGACGCTCTTTTTTTTCCAAACGTAACGAAAGCCGAACACTGGAGAAAGCGCCCTGCCCCGCTTGCGAACAAGCCGAGGCTGCCGAAGGCAGAGCGATAGAAGATCTGATAAGATTTTTGGTGAACGACCTGGATCAACCCCTGGCACAGGCGGGCGGCCTTTGTCTGAACCACATCCAGCTAGCCTTGTCGGGCTGTACAGACAAAGAAACCTTTACTGCGTTGATTCGCTTACACGAACCGATCTGGCAAGAACAGATCGCCCTGGCGGATGAGTTTATTCGCAAACACGACTACCGCTTCCGTCACGAAGGCATCACCGAACAAGAGGGTGCTTCCGTCCCACGCAGTATCGATATTATCACCGGAGAACGGCCATCGTAGTTGCGCTCATCCCGGATAGGACTTTTGGAGTACCTGATGCCATCTACTGATCAAAAGAATAGTAGTGAAACCGGCGATACGCTGGATGCCGAATACAAACTGGTGGAGCCCACGCAGGAAGCTGTGCCGGGCATGGAGACGTACCAGTCGTTGGCGCGCTTGCTGGTGGGGGCTGCGATCATTGGTGGGGATGAATTATTACACCGGGTGCGGACCTGGGAAGGGCAACGTTCTCAGGACGATGCGCAAACACCCTCGGCAGAAGATGAAACAGCCACTGATCAATTACGTTACGCCTTGGTCGGCCTTGTCTTCGAAGCGCCGGAAACGGCGGCCCGTGGCCTAATTCGGACTGCGCAGATGGCAGAATCGGCAGTGCAGACAGGGGACAGGGTATTTGGCCCGGTGGTGCGAAGCAGATTATTCGGACCGGTGCGCAGGCGAGGCCAGAAAATGCAGGATCGGCTCAAGACATCGGTTGACCGCTGGGTGGAGGTCGGTCGGGCTGAGGAGGTTGTAGGCCGAGACATGGCGCAAGACCTCACTCCCCAACTGATTGACGACATTGTCGCTGTCTTTGCCAACAACGAAGCTATTCAGAATCTGGTCCGTGTCCAGGCAGGGGAATATCTTGCTTATCTCGACAGCGAACCCAAGGAATTGGATCCTTTGGTCCAGAAAGTTGGGGACAATTATATCAAATACCTGCGTGACGACAACCCCGATGATGTTCAGGCCCTGATCGCCGGGCAGACCATGGGCATGACCACCGAGATCGCGAACGAGGTGCGCCAACGCACCGTTACCGCTGACTCGGTTGCTGAAATGTTTGTGCGTGCACTATTGCGCCGCCCCCCTCGCCAGGATTTACCTGCACCTCCGCCCACTGTGCAAAAGCAAGCGACTTTTAAATCAGTGGAGGAGAAAAGAAAGCAATTGATGCAGGGAGAAGACAATGACTGAGCAAACGCTGCAAGGACACTATGCCGGCTTTGTCACCCGCCTCACGGCATGGTTGATCGACCGCGGGATCATCGGTGGGGTTTTGGCTTTCACTGCCTGGCTGGTCAGTTACTTGATGGGAATCTTAGGGATTAACATTACTCAATGTAATATGACAGGTGGTTGGCAAGACTATGTCTGTTGGTTTGTCACCTTGAGTCTGTTGACCTATTCCCTGGTTTTCGGGCCACTCTACATGATGATTTTCTGGACGTTAGCAGGGGCGACACCGGGCAAAGTGGCTGTCGGCGTCCGCGTCGTGCGGATGGATGGCAAGCCCATGTCTTTTCGCACAAGTTTTCGCCGCTATATCGGCTATATGATGTCCTTTGTAGCGTTGGGAGCCGGTTTTTTGTTGATCCTTGTCGACAACAAGCGACAGGGTTGGGATGACAAATTGGCAGGCACTTGCGTGGTCTACACCTGGAAAGCAAGACAAAACGAAACCCTCATCCAGCGCATGACCAAAAAGTTGTTCAGTGGCCAAGAACGCATTGACCATTATTCGGAAGAGCTGAGTGGCAAGAGCATTTACGGCACGGACAAACCGAACGAGACAGCATCGGAAGCGGATACAAACGCGAATGCTGGTGGCGACGCCGCAGTGACGAAGCATGAAGGGGATTCCAAACAGGATGCAGGAGCATCGTCAGCGGACCAAAAAACTTCAACCCCGGCATAGAATGACAACTGAAACTTCCAGCCCAACCATGAATACGCTTCCCACCGATACTGATACTGATAACCAGAGATCGCCGTGGGATGTCTTGATGCTGCTCATCAGCATCTATGTTATTTTCGCAGCATTAATCGCCATGCTGTTACCGCTCAGTCCCAGTACGCAAATCGTGCTTTGGTCGATCGACACGGTTATTTGTGCGGTATTCTTCGTCGGGTTTGTGGTGCAATTCGTTAGGGCGCCGCAAAAATGGGTATACATGAAGCATTGGGGATGGGTCGATCTTCTTTCCAGCATCCCTGGCATCCCCGGCATCCCCTGGACCCGCTTCATGCGATTCTTCCGTATAGCGCGGGCCATACGCATCATCCACAGCTATCGCCATGTTCGACCCCGCAGGCTGCTTCTCACCTGGTGGCGGAGAAGACGGGCGGAAAGTGCGCTTGTAGGCGCTTTTATCGCCGCAATCTTTCTCTTGATCCTGAGCAGTCTTCTCATTTTGCAGATCGAAACGGCGCCAACGTCGAATATTGAGACACCAGGCGATGCGCTCTGGTGGGGGCTGGTCACTGTCTCAACAGTTGGCTATGGGGACAAGTATCCGGTTACCGAGATGGGCCGGCTCATGGCTTCTCTGCTGATCCTGGCAGGGGTGGTTCTGTTCACCACACTGGCCGGTTTTCTGGCCAACATGTTCGTCCAGCCCGAAAGTGCGGACCAGGGAGCAGAAATCGAAGACATCCAGGCAGATGTAACTGAGATTAAGCGACTTTTACAGGAGCTTTTGGATCAAAAAGAGGGCGGGGATCAATAGGGTAAGCAACTGTTTCCAGCATCTTTCGATACGCCTGCTGCCCTGAAAAACACCTGCAACTGTCATTCCGAGCGACCGACAGGGAGCCGAGGAATCTACTTTTGTGACAACAGGGGACAGATTCCTCACATTCGTTCGGAATGACACTCGTGACGTTTTTCATCCCTTCGGCAGGCTCAGGACATGCCTCCGTGGTGTTGGTCCGCCAACATGATCGTCTACTCAGGATGCCGGACAATAACTATTGAAAAACTTAAGCCTTTTTGTGTAGCAAGCCCCTCGCCTCTTTCAGCGCAACACCCGCACATCGCCATCCCGCCTGGTGATGCGTTGCTGGTCCAGGTATTCGAGCAGGCCAAGCATGTATTTGCGGCTGGCCCCGAACATATCCCGGCATTCGGCCACCGTGATCTGCCCGTGCGTCTGTAACTGCTGGCGGATCATCCCGACCATTTGCTCGTACGCCGTCCGTTTGAACAGGACATCAGGCGCAACTCGCACCAATGTATCTTGCTCAATCAGGGCGTTGAGGATGTCTTCGTCCACCGTCTCCAGGCTTTGCTTGACCGTGGGCGGCGCATAGGGGTTCGCATCGAACTGAGCCAGCAATTGGTCGACAGACCGCTGCTGGGCGGGCGAAAACCGAAGCTCGAAATCAGGTGACGCCAGGAGCGAGCCCTTTTCGCTGACCACGCCGTCGGCAACGGCGCGGGAGAGGATAACATTGAACAAACGGGTGGGCCAACCGCTGCGCGGTTGCAGACGGCTCTTCATCTCTTCGCGGGGCATGCCCTGGCGCAGGGGATTGGCGCGATGGTAGGCGGTGAGTTGGTCTTGCAGACGCGCTCGCAGCACAGTCCAGGCCGCGGGTGTGATCAATGGTCCGGCCGGTTGATTCTCATCGAGCGGTTGGACTCGTCCTTGCTTCAGCAGCGACTCGAGTGCATCTTGCGCCTGCTCCGCGGGAAGATCCGTGGCGGAAAGCGCTTGTGTGGCGCTCATCGGTCCCTGTCTGGCGATAGTCGCTTCCAGGATGTCGGTGGGTGCGCCCTGCAAGAGCACTTCAAAGCGCCTAAACAGCTCGGGGCGGCGACGCCTGTGCCGGCGGCGAGGAACGGGATCAACGATGACGCCACCGCCCAGGGTGACGCTGGGCGAGGGACGGCGAATGATGTAGCGGTCGCCACGGGTAACGGCAACTGGCTCTCTCAGTTCGATCTGGGCCCAGCTGATCTCTCCGGGTAGCAGTTCATCACCCTCCAGCAAGCGCAAGCGGCCGTAGGTTTCGGCAGCGCCACTGTGGAAAGTGATCTCCATGTTATGACGCAGAAGGGTGTCAGTGTCTGGCAGAGAGCGCAGCCGCACATCCACGCGTTTTGAGCCGCGCAGGACACCGGCATAGGTCAGCGTTTGGCCTCGTTCGATCTGGTCGGGGTGCAGGCCACCGAGATTGACGGCCACGCGTGAGCCCGGCTCGGCAACGTCTATCTTGGCTTTATGCGCTTGTAAACCGCGGATACGGCCTTGCAGCGCGCCTGGTTCTATCACCACATCGTCGCCGACCCGCAGACTGCCGTCGAGCAGGGTGCCGGTGACGACCGTGCCAAATCCGGCGATGGTGAACACCCGGTCGATGGGCAGACGAGGACGACCGCTGTCCAGCCGCGGAGGCGCAGCAGCCAACGTGTCGGCCAGTGTCGCCACTAATTCTGGCAATCCCCTGGCCGGTCATGGCCGAAACGGGGAGGATGGGGGATCCGGCCAGGGCTGTGCCCGCCAGTGTTTCCCGCACTTCCTCTTCGACCAGATCCAGCCAGTCCGGCTCATCCACCAGGTCGATTTTTGTGAGCGCCACCACGCCCCTTTTGGCATCCAGTAAATCGAGGATCGCCAGATGTTCCAATGTTTGGGGCATGACGCCTTCATCTGCGGCGACAACAAAGAGGGCGGCATCAACGCCGCCCACGCCTGCTAACATGTTTTTGATGAAATCGATGTGTCCGGGAACATCAACGATGCCCACAGGTTCGCCAGATGGCAATTCCATCCAGGCGAACCCCAGATCAATGGTCATGCCCCGCGATTTTTCTTCTTTCAGACGATCCGGGTCCATCCCCGTAAGCGCAAGGACCAGAGCGGATTTGCCGTGATCGACATGACCGGCGGTGGCGATAACCTTCATGCGCTAAGGAGACTATTGGCCTTGAAACGTCTTCTCTTCATACTTCTTGAGGATTTCCTCGCGTTGGTTGGAGAGTTTCTGAACCTCGCTCAACCAGGTTTGTGCGGCTGCCAGTTGGCTGCTGCTCTGCGATTCAGTCAGCCGCCAGAGGAACTGCAAAAGTGCATCATGATGGTTCAGTTGGTCGGTCATTTGCGGGAACTTCTCATTCACCCGTATGTTGAGTTTGTCCTGCTGGTCCCAGCGGAATTGCCATTCCAGGATTTGCTTCTTCCAACGCTTTTCGTTGTCTGCCAAATAGTTCTCCATCTCTTTCTTCTGGCGTTCTTCGGCCAGTCGTTGTAGCTCCGACACCTGGTTTTGATCCTGCTGGAGGCGCACCTGAAATTTTTCGTTGCTGGCGATGGAGCGTTTCATTTCTTCGTAAACACCCGCAAACACCTTCAACCGATTGCTATGCTCCTCGATGGTTTTCTGATTTTCGTCAAAAGTGCTATGCCAATCCCGCATTTGCCGCTGCCGATCTGCATCCGCCAGTTTGAGCGACTCGACAAATTGTTCCTGGCCTCGCTTCATGTCATCAACGATTGCAGGCAAGACCGAGATCTGAGTTTCCGCCTTCTGCTGCTTCTGTTCGAGTAACTGTAGTTTGCTGCCCGCCGTTTCGACACGCTTGAAAAGTTCTACGTTTTCCTGTTGAATTTGGGCAATGCGCTTATTGTTGTGATCGCGCTGTTCCATGAGGTAAGGCACCCCACGTGTGCGATCTTCGATCTCTTTGCTCATGTCAGATACTTCCTGGCGCAAATTGATCAGCGTTTCACTCAGGCGTTGGTCTTCGGCTTTGCGGACTGCCAAATCATCTTCGATGACGCGGAAGCGCGGGAGTTCCTTGCGCACTTCGGTAATACCGCGGGAGAAACTCTCTCGATCGGTCATACGCGCACGTTCAAGTTCCCGTTGCACCCTGCTTGTCTCGTCGGCCTGGGCCTTCACCATGATGGAGAGTTCGTTTTTCAGGTTTTGCAGCGATTGATCAACCTGATCGAAGCGTCCGAGTTGGGTTTGGGTGCTGGTTAAACGCGCTTCCAATTCCTGGATGCGGCGCGCTTGTTCCTGCGTCTCGTTGGTTTGCGCTTCGAGGCGTTGTTGCAGGCGAGTGATTTCAGTGCGGTCTCGGCGATGCTGTTCGTCGAGCCAGGTGACCATCTGGGCAAGTTGGGTGGTGTCCATAAAAAAACCTACATTCATTGAGATTGGTTAAGCGGCACAAGACTAGCATTATACACTACAGACAGCCAACGTGAAACGTGAAGACCTGAAACGTGAGCGCAAGGTGTGCGAGTTTCAGGCATCACGTCTCCGAAACGAATGACTTTGCGACGTTTCTTGCTGTCTACTCAGTTCGTCCCGGCAAACGCCACAAAAAGGTTGACCACAACAGAAGCAGCATGATCACCGCCGAGGTGATGCACCACATGCACACGGCGGCGATAACAAAGGGCTCCAGGAATGTGAGGTAGATGCTGAAAAGCGCGCCGAGCAGGGCAATGGCGGGGAGCATCCAGGCGGTCTTGGCCGTCGACTGGGCGGGACCATAGCGCTGCCAGAGCCACAGAGCCAGTATCATCACATAGCCAATCACACCCAGCACGCCGATGGGCAGGATGCCGAAAAGTCGGGCATACGGGCTTTGCTGAACGGCGTTGCAATCGCCCACGGGGCCGCATACAGCTTCGCTGGCGGTCGTTTCCACGAATGCCAGATAGGCCGCAACAGCGAGTCCCGCCACGGCCAGCACGGGGATAATCCAGGTCTGCCACCCGGATGCTTCACTTGTCGGCAAGCCATTCCGCAGCCACCCAATACCGACAGCGAAAACACTGACGATCAAAAGGCCCAGGACGACGACAGCGATGGCGCTGCCGGCGGGATCGACCATGAACCGCTCGGTCATGCTCATGTCTTGCACCGTGAGCGGCTCCGTTTCGCCGACCAGGGCGAAGGCGTCATCCTCGATGGCGGGCGTTGGCGTCTCTGTTGCCGGAGCGGCGGCAGGTTGTTCCGATGTTTCTTCTGTCGGCTGTGCGACCGTTTCTTCTGTCGCCACTTGCGTTGGTTCCTCAGCAGGTTCCGACAGTCGGTTCATCGGCTGGGCCGGTGGTCGGTTCTTCGGCGGGCGTCTCGCTTTCTCGCGCTGCCAATTCCGTAACGACTTCTGCCATTCCAGGGAAGACGGGCCAGTCGATGCCGCCAGCGCTCAAGCCCGCATCGACGATGCCCGGCAACCGCGCCGGGATTTCGATACTGCCGCCCAGTAGCTCATCCCCCACCACCATCAGGGGAACCCCGCGTTGGTCGGGGGGGATGCCGCCCCAGTCGGCTGCCGATGCGAATAAAGCGCTCCCGCCCTCTGTTTGCGTGTTGATCAGCACGATCTGAAGCTGATCGCCGTATTTCTCGACGATTGGCGGCAGCCCGTTTTGAATCACTTCATGGCAGTGCGGGCAGGTGGGAGAGTAGAACAGAACAGCTCGAACGACGACCTGGTCTTGTGCATGCAAAGAACTGGGAAGCAAGACCAGCAGCGGGATCAAAAGTAACCATGGATTGCGTAGAAAACGTAACATTGAACATCTCCTGATTTTTCAGTTCATCAACAGGATGCGGATTCATCTAACCACTCATTGTACGCTGATACAGCCCGTCCCGCTATGATTTAGGTCACATCTATGATTTGCCTTGGCTCCAAAATCGACCCATAATGGATAATTATGTCAGAAAATAATCATCAAAATACAACCTTGTTGCTAGTCCGGCATGGGGAAACCGCTGCTAATGCATCCGGCACCTGGCAGGGCGCTACAAATAGCGCGTTAAATGAACGGGGTCAGATCCAGGCCCAGGCTATCGCCGCACGGCTGGCCGGAGACGACCTTGAGTGTCACTGCCATGTACAGCAGCCCCCTGGGGCGTGCGACTCAAACGGCCCAGACCATCGCTCAGGCAATTGAGAATCCGCCTTTAGAATTGGAGCCTGCATTGGCCGAGTTCAATCTCGGCGATTGGGAAGGCCTGACCTACGAAGCATTGCGCTTTGAAAAACGACTTTGGGAGCAGATGGCCGTTGACCCTAACTTCCGACCCCCTGGTGGGGAGTCCGCTGTGGAGTTCGCCATGCGTCTGGTCAACGCTTTCCAGTCGATAGCAGCCCGTCATCCTGGCGAGACTGTCGTTGTCGTCAGCCACGGTGGGGCCATTGCTACAGCGTTAGCGATGCTCATCGAGCGGAATGGTTCGAGTTGGCCCCAGTACCAGATGGCCAATTGCGGGCTGACCAAGTTGGTTTTCGATCCCGCGCCGCGCCTGGCGTTCCTGAATGATACCGCACATCTGGATGGTATCGGCGCCATCGCCGAATGGTAGTCGTCGCGCTGGTCGCAAGGTTGAAAGATGACGCGTGAGTTGACGCTGCTTTCCTGGAATATCAATGGCATTCGGGCTGCTTACCGCAAGGGTTTTCTGGAATGGCTGGATCAGGCGAAGCCTGACATCATCGGTTTGCAGGAAACGAAGGCCGAGGCGGAGCAGTTACCCTGGGATCTGCGTCAACCTCTGGACTACCACAGTTTCTGGAATCACTCGATCCGCAAAAAAGGATACAGCGGCACCGGTTTGTTAACGCGGGAGGAGCCGCTCGATGTGACCTTTGGGCTCGGCGTGCCCGAATTCGATCAGGAAGGGCGCACCATCGTCGCTCACTATCCTGATTTCACGCTTGTCAACTGCTATTTCCCCAACGGCAGCCGGGATCACAAGCGCGTGCCCTTCAAAATGGCGTTTTACGAGGCTTTCCTGGCGATGGTGGAGCGCTTGCGCGGCGAGGGCAAGCAAATCATTTTCTGCGGCGATGTGAACACGGCGCACCAGGAAATCGATCTCACCCACCCCAAGACCAATCAAAAGACCACCGGTTTTCTACCCGAAGAGCGTGCCTGGCTCGACCAGGTCGTCGATGCCGGTTATGTCGATACATTCCGGCATTTTCAGCCCGACCTGGCCGAGCAATACACCTGGTGGTCGGTGCCGACCCGCGCTCGGGAACGGAACGTGGGCTGGCGCATCGATTACTTTTACGCCGCCCAAGAGGTGATGCCGCGCATCAACAGCGCCTTCATCCAGCCAGAAGTGATGGGGAGTGACCACTGTCCGGTGGGGATTAAGCTGCTGGTGGGGTGAGGCAGAACCGACTGCAAATCCAAAAAAAGGACTTGACGATCCAGGGGAATGGGGCTATGCTTGCATCACGTAAGCTTATGGTGGTTTTTTATGGATTGTTTCCTTGGAGTTTCAACAGATGTCAGTAATTGGTGATATTGCCCCTGCACAATTGGCAATATACAAGGCCACAGCGCAACGCAAGCAGCTTGAACGCACACAGGCTGTTGAACTTCGCCGGGAACAGGCATGGATTATTGCTCGACAGGCAGCTCAGGTTCTCAGTGATGAGTATGGTGCGAATAAAATTATCCTGTACGGCTCTTTGTCTCGTGGGGCTGGTTTCCACATGCGATCCGATATTGATCTCGCCGCCTGGGGTATAGACGAGAAACAATACTATCGAATCGTTTCCCGACTCCTGGACTTCAGCCCGAAAATTGAAGTGAACCTAGTTATGGGCGAGTTCGTATCCCCAGCTTTGTCGGATAGCATCAGACAAGAAGGATTGTCATTATGAGCCCCTATGCTGCACTTGCAGGACGTATCCGCTTAATGCTGACTGATCTCGAAGGTGTCATAGCTCGAACGCAACTGTTGCTCGACAAGTACATGCGAACAGATGATGATGGCTATCTTGATGGTGTTGCGTTGAATCTACACGGATACTATTCGGGCGTTGAGCGGATATTTGAAGATATCGCTATTGAAATGGGTGAGGGCACTCCGTCTGGTCCGAACTGGCATCACGAATTGCTTCTGCAGATGTCTGCAGCTATCAATGAAACTCGATCTCCAGTCATTTCACCGGCAGGACGGCAGTGTCTTGATGAGTACCGAGGTTTTTGTCATGTTGTCAGAAATGTCTACACCTTTAACCTGCGCCCGACCCGGTTAGTCGATCTGACAGAAGCGTTGCCGGATTGTTATGCAATCTTTCGAGAAGATATCGAAAGGTTCGTTGACTTTCTCGATCAAATCTCTCGATAATTGCTTCAATTGGTGGATTCAGCACCATAAACATACGTGTCGGGATGGAAATCCTTCCAACCGAACCAGAAAGAAGTGGTTGAGGGGATGCGCTCAAGTGTTTTACCGGCCAGCGGGCCATCAATGGCAACGCCGTTGAAGAGGCTCCAGCGACTGCCGGTCTCGGCATCCACAAGGTTGGGGAGCGTTTCGTCGCCTTCTGCCAGTTCTTCCACGGAAAAAGTCAGGGTCTGGTCATCGACGGTGCGGTTGAAGGCCAAGCCAGCGACGGCTTCGGTGCGATAGGCGACCAGCACAGGCACGCCTGCCACTTGAGCATTCGCTATCTTTTCCTCGCGGAAGGCGCTAATCGGGAAGTAGGCGGGTTGGTCGTTGATCACAAATCCAATGCCCATGGTTTTCGTGTCCAGACGGTCATCCTCGAAGGTTTCACCGATCACGCCTGCCTGGCCGCTGTCGTAATAGCTGTCGTAGGGATCGTTGGCGCTGGAGTAGCCCTTGCGCAGCGCCAGCGTTTCAGGATACAACGCTCGCCATTGCTTCCACGTAGTTTGTAACGAGGCAATCGGCGTCAATTCCGTTCCTGCCAATTCTCCTTCCACAGCCTGACCCAGGATCTGGCTCCAGTAGGATTCGGTCTGGCGGTCGTACATGACCAGCACGTTCATGATCAAGTTTGCCGCTAACGCCAAAGGTTAGGGGTTCGGGATAGGTGTCCACATCTCGGGCATACACGATGCCGGTGAAGCAGAGCGGTCACCAGGTGGCGGCAATGTGCCGCCCACCTACCGTGTCATTGACGATCTCACGACTGCTGAGATAGGGAATCGAATAGGCGCGGGCGTCACCGTCGATCTCAACGCCAAGCACCAGTTCATTGTCGCTGTACTCGTCGCTGGCCTCTTCCGCAGTCAGGAATTCCGGATCGAAGATAGCGGGAATGCCATCGCGGGGCAACAGGGTGATAATTTCGTAATCGGGCAGAGGGTCGGGCGAAGGTGAGGATTCGGGCGTGATGATGGGGTCGGACACAGCGGTCGGGGAAGGAATTGTGGACGCAGCGTCAGGTTGTATCTGTTCCTGGTTGGGCGGCGAGCAGGCAACCAGGGCTACAGACAGGACAACCAGCGCGCCGAGAAGTGCGAACAAGGGTCGATTCATGGCATACCTCGATAGTTGGATGCAATTTGGACGCGAAAAACGCATCTATTCTTACCGATCTGCATCCACCAGCCCGCGCGCGCCCTGAATGACGGAAACAATGTAGATGATGATCAACGCCACCCCAACGAATCCCGCCACAATATCCAGAACATTGACCGTCGCAAACGACAGGCTCAGCATCGGCACGCCAAACAAGATGACGTACAGGCTAATCAGAACCAGCAGCGCCCGCATCTCGGTGGGGCCAAACTTGCCATACGAGATTTTGAATGTGCCTTCGACATAAGTCTGCACATACACCAGGATCGACATCAGCAGATAGCCGATCAGCGCGAGCATCCCGGCCTCGAAACTGATCACAAGCGATATCGCTAACCCAAAGATAATGATGACCGTATTGAAGGCGTCAACGGTGTGATCGACGAAAAAGCCATATTTGGGCCGTTCGATATGCCGGAAACGGGCCAGCGTGCCATCCAGGCTGTCGCCGAACCAGTTGATGAACAGGCCCAGAATCGCCAACCACAGGAAAGCAGCATTCGTGTTGCTCAGCCAGAATCCGAACAGTACCAGGAAAGCGCCAAAGACGCCGATGCCGGTCAAGGTGTCTGGCATGACCCAGGGTGGCATATGCGCGGCAAACCATTGCAGGGCCGGGCGTTCGATAGGGCCGAGCAGGATGTCGTTGACTCTGGTGTGTGGCTTGAGATCACTCATGATTGTTCCTTGGAGTGGTTTTGGCTGGCGCTTGGCTCCGTCGCATTGGATAAAACATCAACCACTGTTCAGGATTGGCGCGGATAATGGCTTCGACGAGGGAAAGCACGCGCTGGGCGTTGTGCTGGATCGTTTCAGCGCGGGTGTCTTTCTTTTCAAGCGTCAGCGGCGGCTCAACATCGACCATATAAGCGTGCGGACGTTGCGGATCGTTGTGTACGGTTGCTACGGCGATGGGAACATCAGCCTGCAACGCTAAACGCACATGGCCGGTGGGAAGATAAACGGTCTGACCAAACAAGATGAGCGGATCACCGGAGCCGGTCGGGTGCGGGCGGTCGATGCCGGTGATCACGAGGCCGCCAGCACGGAGTCGGTTCAGCGCCTGGCGCAACGCTGACACACTCACAGGTGTGATGTCGATGCCCCAGGATTGGCGCATTTCGTTCTGGACATCGTAGCCACTGGTGGGGGTGGGCCAGGTCAATGCCTGGATGGGGATGCCGCGTGTGGCAAAAGCCAGCCCAGCCAGATCGAAATTGCTGACATGGGCGCTGACCACCACATTCCCGCCGCCCGCCCGCTTGTACTCTTCCAGATAGCTTTCGGTGCGAGGCGTGAATGTCACCGAGGACAGCACTGCTTCCTTGCCGACACCCAGCGCGTGATAAAGATCGTAGTAGGCCCGACCGGCGTTGCGGAACACACCCAGCGCGGCCTGCTCGACCTGTTGTTCGCTGGCGTCAGGGCCCAAAGCCAACCGCATGTTGGCGCGAAGCGCCACATTGAGGGCGGAGTTGCGCTGTTTGGACACACCCCAGGTCAGGGCATCGGCCAGCGTGTAGCCCATGCCGGGCGGCACATGTTTGCCCAGCCACAACCCCAGACGAAGCGCCGAAGCGCCGTTGAAGAAATCTTGAAGCGTCATGAATGGGGGGATCTACAGAATTGGGTAGTGGCTATTTCAACCGATGTTTGGCTTGAGATTTGGAACCCGGAAACCCGGTAAACCTGGTCACCAGGGCGCTAATCCCCTGGTTTTTCGGTTTTCTTGTCTCCCGGTTTACTGAATCGTCTACTCCAGCGTCGCCAGTCCTCTCTTTAGCGCAATAATCGCCGCCTGGGTGCGGTCGTTGGCCTGGAGCTTGCTGATGATCGTGCTCACGTAATTTTTGACTGTGCCCTCGGCCAGGAAGAGCGTTTCGGCGATCTCCTTGTTGGTTTTGCCCTGCGCCATCTCTTGCAGGACCGCCAGCTCGCGTTCCGTCAGTTCCTCGATGATCATGCTGTCGTCCGGGTCAGAAAGCGGGCGGGGTTGTGTCATCGCCGGTCGGGATACGGCCAGACGGTTGAATTCGGCCAGCACCTTGCCCGCCACGGCGGGATCGATGCGCACTTCCCCGGCATTGGCCCCCTGAATTGCCGCCACGATCTGATCGCTGTCGCTGTCCTTAAGCAAATAGCCGCTGGCCCCCGCCCGGATGGCGTCGAACACCCAGTCGTCGGCGTCGTAAGTGGTCAGCACCACGACCTTGACCTTGGGATGATTGCTGACGATCTCGCGCGTTGCCAGCACGCCATTCATCTCCGGCATTTTCAGGTCCATCAGCACCACATCGGGCTGGATTGCCCCGACCAACCGCACTGCTTCCCGACCATTGGCAGCTGTCCCCACCACCTCCATGCCCGGCTGGTGCTTGAGGATGACACTAAGTCCCTGGCGGACAATATCCTGGTCGTCGGTGATGAGTACTTTGATCATGGTGGTGGGTTTGAGATACGTTACATCCAAAGGATGCTTTGTGTGTGCGAACTGCAATCTATTATAATGCATGCATTGTCAGGGACAAGCCAACCAAACATCGTTCCACCGCTGTTTACTCATCTGGAGATCGACACATGCAGGTTGCGGAAAAAATCAATCGGGATGTTCAAAAATTACCGGAGATATTTCAGGCGGAAGTACTAGATTTCGTTGAATATTTGCTAGCAAAATCGGAGCGTGAAATGGCGCGCCAAGATGAACTCGTCTGGTCAAACTTATCTCTTGCTTCCGCGATGCGTGATATGGAAGATGAAGATGTGCCAATGTACACCATACGTGATTTGAAAGTTGTGTTCTCGTGAAATCATCCGGTCAAATAGTTCTATTCAATTTCCCACAAACAGATCTGTCACAGGGAAAACTGCGTCCCGCCTTGTTGATTGGGAAATTACCAGGCCAATATGATGATTGGCTGATCTGTATGATTTCAACACAATTGCGGCATCACATTCAAGAATTCGATGAAATCCTACAAACAGACGATTCTGATTTTTCGATGTCCGGGTTGAAGGAGCCAAGCGTCATTCGTGTTGGACGCCTTGCAGTCGTTGATGGGAGTGTATTGCTTGGGTCAATAGGAGAAATCGATTCGGCCAGGCTTCAGTGTGTAAAAGTGCATCTGGCGGACTGGATTACACAATCTTAACCTTCGACACCGCCACTCGCCTCATTCTCGACCACTGATTGAGCTTCGACCAATTCTACTCGCCCGAGCATTTCGGTAAAGCCATCTGCAAGGTTGAACAATGAAACAAGCACTCCTCCACGTCGCGATAGTCGTCAGAGACTATGATGAAGCTATCGAGTTTTATACCAACAAGCTTCGCTTCACGCTGGTTGAGGACAACTACCAGCCTGAACAAGATAAACGCTGGGTCGTGGTCGCACCGCCCGGATCAACCGGCACGAATTTGCTCCTGGCACAGGCTTCAAAACCGGAACAGGAACCGTTCATTGGTAATCAAGCCGGGGGCAGGGTCTTTCTCTTTCTCGGCACAGACAACTTTTGGCGAGACTATAACGACATGGTCGCCCAGGAGATTGAATTTGTGAGACCACCCAAAGAGGAACCCTACGGCACAGTCGCAGTCTTCAAAGACCTGTACGGCAACCTCTGGGATCTTGTCGAACTGAAGAACGCTCATCCGTAATTGAGGTAAAAGCACATGTCTCCTAAACAATGGGTTTATGATCCCGGCAGCGGCGGCGTAACCATAAAAAGTGCCATCAAGCCCGGAATCGAGCTTCGCATCCGTCAGTATGCTGAGGCTAATTTTGCAGGCCGTTACACCAAACTTGATATCCGCTTTCGCAGCAAATTCTGTTATGTGGATGCCTACGTGGAGCCTGCCCAACTAACATCTGACTGGCCACCGACAGATTGGCCGGAAAGCCGTGAAGAATACCTTACGCGTCTCCGCAATACACCATTCCACCTCTTCCGCCTGCGATACTATGGTGATCCTGACAAATGGGGGTTGGCGTTCTATAGCTATGCGAGTGAAAAATACGAATTATCCGTATTCCCTAACGGTGATTTTTGGGGAACGCCAGAAGAAGCGTTTCAGGTGGCGGCTGGGTTTCATCTTTGAACGTAGGAAGCAGCCATTAGCCAGTGTGCAGCTTCCCCAAACTTCAATCCGCACTTCTGTCCTCCGCCCTGATTCGTCTTCGACTATTAAATCCGCCCCGGCCAGTTCACAAACAAACCTTTTCGACCTCAGGAGAATTCTATGCTGGCAAAACCAATTGTCGACGGCCTGTACGCTATCCCCATCAGCATCGTCAATACCTTTCTCATTGACTCGCCGGATGGCTGTGTGCTTATTGACACAGGCGTTTCCGGCAGTGCGGACAAGATACTCCAGGCGGTCCGTCAATTGGGCAAGCAAGACAGCGATATTCGCCACATCCTGCTGACCCACGCTCACCCCGATCATATCGGCAGTTTTGCGGCTTTGAAGCAGGCCACGGGTGCGGAAATCTACATCCATCCCCTTGACGCCCCAATTGCAACGACTGGGACTGGGATTCGCCCCATGAAGCCAGGGCCGGGTTTGATTAACGGCCTCCTGTTCAAGATGTTGATGGGATCGATTGAAGAGGGCAAGACTGAAGGAGCCCCAATTGACCATTTTGTCGAAGACGGGGATGTGTTGCCCCTTGCCGGTGGCCTGAAAGCGATCCACATCCCCGGTCACTGCGCCGGGCAACTCGCATTCCTGTGGCCGCAACAGGGTGGCGTGCTCTTTGCAGCCGATGCCTGCAGCAACATGGTGCGTTTCGGTTGGTCGCTGGGATACGAAAACCTTGAACAAGGAAGAAGCAGCCTCAGACAGCTGGCGCAACAGGACTTCCAGATCGCTTGTTTCGGACATGGTAAAGCTATCATGCAGGATGCCGGCGCTCGATTTCGAAAAAAGTGGGGCTAAGTGGAGTATGGAAATCACCACCACTTTGTATGTCACCGACCGCCATGCCTGGCGACAATGGCTCCTCAAAAACTATCAAACCGCCACAGAAATCTGGTTGATTACCTACAAAAAACATACTGGAAAGCCTAGTATTCCCTACAACCAAGCAGTGGAACAAGCGCTTTGTTTTGGTTGGATCGACAGTATCCGTAAGAGAGTAGACGACGATCGCCTGGCCCAGCGGTTCACGCCTCGCAGAACGGTCAGCGCTTATTCACAGACGAATCTGGAACGGCTGAAGCGGATGCTTGACCAGCAGAAAATTATGCCAGATGTGCTGCCCTCGGTACAGGAAGCTTTGACAATCCCATTTCATCCACCCGAGGATGTACTTGCAGAACTTCGCGCAAATCCGGAAGCATGGGCGAACTTTCAGCGCTATTCAGGTCCGTATCAGCGCATCCGCCTTGCTTTCATCGATAATGCCCGTAATCGACCGGGAGAGTTCGAGAAACGACTCGCCAATTTTCTGAAAAAGACTGCACAAGACAAACAGTTTGGGTATGGAATTGAAGACTATTATTAGTCGGGGACCAGTTCCGCTCGCTTGGCCATGCCGGTGAGACCGTAGCGATTGGCTGGTACGGCACCGGGGTCGAGACCAACGCCTTTGTCTGGGATATCAAGCAACAGGTTGGGACCAGGATTTGCTATGTGTTGCGTTAAAAACAGTGATAGTATTGTTATTCGACTAGCAACTGAGTGTCAATGCTTGGCGATTCTGTTATAATGGAGTCGATATATCAACAGAAAGCATAAAATGTGTTAAGGAGATGTGAGCATGAGTGTTCAAGAAGCTGTTCAACAACTTCAATATGCTCCATTGGCAGATCGTATTCAGGTGATAGAGCTATTGCTTCAATCCCTCAAAGATGAAATTGCCAACAGCGAAACTGCACAGGCGGTGCGAAAGCCTTTTCGTATTCGCACATTCGATCTTGGAACAGATATTGAGATAGATCGGGACGATTTGTATGCGGATAGAGTGTTTTGATCATGCACGCCCTTGACACAAACCTTCTGGTCTATGCTCACAATGCGACGTCACCGTACCATGTCCAAGCCAAAGCGTTCGTTGAAGGTATTATGAATGAACGTGATGATGATGGTCACTTACTTGTCTGCATTCCCGCTCAGGTTCTCATGGAGTTTCTCAATGTGATTACTTGGCACAGACTGGAATCACCGCTTCCACTTGCTGATGCAACACAGCTGGTCCAAGACTATTTGGATACTGGGGTCACAGTTTTGTATCCACAACCGACACAACTAAACACGTTGTTAGACCTGTTGAAGTCAGTAACGACTCGAAAGAAGGTTTTCGACGTGGCTTTGGCTGCGACTTTGAAGGATCATGGAGTATCGGGTTTTTACACGGTGAACAAAAGGGACTTTGAGGAATTTCAGTTTCTTGATGTGACAGATCCGTTGGAGTAAACCAATATGAATAGGGTAAAGCATGAAAAGCCAGACTTGCCCGTCATCGGCTGGCGGGAATGGGTCGCGCTCCCGGACTTCGGCATCAAGTCGATCAAAGTCAAAGTCGATACGGGCGCTCGGTCGTCGTCGCTGCACGCTTTTGACTTGCAGGAATTCGAGCGAGATGGCGTGGCCTGGGTGCGATTCCAGATTCATCCGGTGCAACGGAAAGACATTCGCACCGTGGAAGCGGAGGCGATGGTGCTCGAATACCGTTCCGTTCGCAGTTCGAGCGGAAAAGCAGCGCTGCGCCCGGTGATCATCACCCAGGTTGCGTTGCTCGGCATCACCTGGCCTATCGAAGTTACCCTGGCGAGTCGTGATGAGATGGGTTTTCGCATGTTGCTTGGCCGCGAGGCATTCCGGGGACGATTTCTTGTTGATGCGGGGAAGTCGTATTACGGTGGAAGGCCAAAACGGAAGAAAAAACCAAAATCAGTAGATGCCGCTGCTTTGCAGCGAATCGATAACTGACAGAAGGAGTTGATATGAAACTTGCGATTCTCTCATGTAGCCCGAATTGCTACAGCACGCGCCGCTGCGCGAAGCCGCCGAACAGCGTGGACACGAAGTTAAGGTTCTGAACACGCTCAAATTCGCTATTGACCTTGAAGAGGGCGAGCCGGATCTTTTTTATCGCCAAATACGCCTCTCGCACTACGATGCTGTGCTGCCCAGGATCGGCGCTTCGATCACCCATTACGGTAATGCAGTGGTGCGGCAGTTTGAGCAGATGGATGTTTTCTGCGCGAATTCGTCCGCCGGTATCTCGAACTCGCGCGACAAGCTGCGCAGCTTGCAAATCCTCAGTCGCCACCACATCGGAATCCCCAAAACGACCTTTGTGCGCGACAAAAGGGATGTGCTCCCGGCCATCGAAAGAGTTGGCGGCGCGCCGGTCATCATCAAGCTGCATCGAGGGTACCCAGGGCATCGGCGTCCTGCTGGCCGAATCCGTTAAGTCCGCCGAGGCCATTGTTGAGCTATTGCAAAGCCAGAAGCAAAACGTCTTAATCCAGAAGTTTGTGGCCGAGAGCAAGGGGCGGGACATCCGCGCGTTTGTTGTTGGCGACCAGGTTGTCGCGTCCATGCGTCGCGTTGCCCAGGGGCAGGAATTCCGCAGCAACGTCCACCGCGGGGGACAAGCCGAGCCCGTGAAGCTCGATGAGTTGTATCGGGAAACGGCGGTGCGGGCTGCACAGATATTGGGGCTGCGCGTTGCCGGTGTTGATATGCTCGAAGGCAAGGACGGGCCGCAGATCATGGAAGTGAATTCATCGCCCGGCCTGGAAGGTATCGAAAGAAGTACGCAACTGGACGTTGGCGGAGTGATCATGGACTACATCGCCGCCCAAGTCGATTTCACCGATATCGACCTGCGCCAGCGGCTGACCGTGAGCCGTGGCTATGGCGTCACTGAGATTCATATCCCCGCAGGATCGGACTACATTGGTAAAACGATCAGCGAATCTCAATTGCGCGAGAAGGATATCAATGTGCTCACGCTGTATCGAGGCACGATTGTCATCCCCAACCCTCGCTCCTATCGAAAACTCGAGGCCGGTGACAGACTGCTCTGCTTCGGTAAACTGGAATCGATGCGCGATCTGATTCCGGTGAAGGTGCGCCGTAGTCGCCGCCCGAAGGTGAGGAGATTGCCTGATTTGCCGGTAGCGGATGAAGTCCATCGTGAAGCCAATTGAACAGCCAGGACGATGCTGTCCAAAGTCGGCGCATGACTTGCAGATACCCTAGATCAGCATCCTGAGTGACGACCGGAGGTCGTGTATCGAAGGTTGCTAGACCATTATTCTTACGGCACAGAAATGACTACACAACGTGAACGAAAACCTATTGACGAGTGGTTCGGAGAAGAGATTCCTGTCGGCGAGTCACGTAACGTAAGGCTGAACGTGAGCGAGAGCTACAGCAGCATGACGGTGCGGATTCCGATTCAGATCCGTCGTGCAAAGGAAGATGGCCCGGTTGTATTTGTTACTGCGGCATTGCACGGCGATGAGATCAACGGCACCGGAGCTATACGGCAGTTGATCAAGGACCCGGATTTCCAATTGCTGCGGGGGTCCGTCGTCCTTGTGCCCGTGCTGAATCTGCTGGCGTTCGACCGGCACTCCCGCTATTTGCCCGACCGTCGTGATCTGAACCGCTCCTTTCCGGGTTCGGCGACAGGAAGCCTCGCCAGTCGCATGGCCCGCATTATCTTTGATGAGATTGTCTCGCGCTGTGATTATGGCATTGACCTGCACACCGCCGCTATCCGCCGCACAAACTATCCCAACGTCCGCGGTGATTTGACCAACCCGGAAGTTCGCAAGCTGGCCGAATCATTCGGTGCGGATATCATTATCGACTCAACCGGCCCCAAGGGTGCATTCCGACCAGAAGCGTGCAAGGCGGGCTGCCCGACGATCATCATGGAAGGCGGCGAAGTGTGGAAAGTGGAACCGGGCATCGTCAAATCGGCGACGCGTGGCGTTAAAAATGTGTTGCGCAGTCTCGACATGCTCGACAGCCCCGCGGAAAGTCCTGCTTATCAAATCATCATCGAGAAAACGAAATGGATCCGGGCCGAACTGGGCGGCTTTATGCGATTCCACATCAAACCGGGCGACATCGTTGAGAAAGGTCAGCCTCTGGCGACCAACACGACACTGCTGGGCCGGGAACGAGGCACGCTGCTGGCGCCATTTAATGGGGTGGTAATCGGTATGATCAGTCTGCCTTCTATCAGCCCAGGTGAACCCGTGTGCCATCTCGGCAAGCTGCCGAAAGGATGCAAGCCATCTGAACTGCGGCGGCTGCGGTCGGAAGAAGATGGCCTTGAGCAGCGGCTGTCGGAACAGCTTGCATCGAACGTTCTCGTAGTCGAATCGTCTGGGAGATCGCACCGCCCCTGAGATGGGAGGTGGTGCAACTACACGGCTAACATCCCCACCTGCACTTCTGTCCCCCGCCAGGCTCATTCTCGACCATCACCTTCGCCCCTGGCCGATTTTGCGCGCCCGGATGTGCCGATGGGGCCATAACGATCATCCGGGGTAGCACAGCGATCGAAACCAACACAAATGTCCTGGGTGGGGTTCGATAAGATGTGTTTTGTACTAATATTGAACCCTGTTTGATGCGTTATTGACTGTTTTTGGTGTGTGTGTTAGACTCCTGCGTTACTGGCTACAAACTCAGAAGCAGGATACTGGCGCCAAGGTGGCTGCCAGACCATTCGATTATGCTTGGTAGCCGATTTCTCGACTTAAGAATCGATGCCTTTGAGGAGCCCTCTCAATTGCGCTACAACCACCTTGCTCGCCATTGGAGCAAAACCATCTCAGAACGGAGTATAACTTGTGAGTTCGACCAGCGAAATTCAACGTAAATTTATCCAGTTGAAGAAAGGAAATCAGGATTTAGGTGCGAAAGTTGGGGCTGAGCAAAGCGCAGACTCTGGCGGACGGGTGCAGGTCTACGAGAAAGGCAGGATCTATTGGCATCCGAACACAGGTGCTCACGAAGTGCATGGCGGCATACTGCAAAGATATCTGGCTGAGGGTGGGCCAGGAACGAATCCTGTTACCGGCAGGCGACATTTTGGGTATCCCATTAGTGATGAAGGCCGCACTCTTGATGGTTCCTTCCCTGTAAGCCGTTTCGAGTTCGGCGACATTTTCTTTGTCAGTGGCATGAAGGGCGGTTCCACAATCCACGGTGACTTCTACCGGGAATGGAAAGAACAAGGGTCGGAAATCGGAGGATTGGCTTATCCACTCACCGAGCCGATATCCGTTGCAGGGGGCACAGCCGTCTATTTTGAACGGGGGTGCCTGTGGAAGGGGCCGGCAACAGATGGGAAGATGATCACGGGCACTGTTCACCCACCGCTGCTTGGAAAACCGGACCTGGTCACACTTTCGGGTGGCGAGGTGCGCAACTTCCTTACCGCAAGGTGGGGCGGACTGGATAAGTCTCTCAAAGACACGATCATGCAAAGGCAACCCACTCTCTTTGATGATATCTGGCGAGAACGTCTGCTGGTCCAACGTGTACACAAGAACAAGAATTTCCGAGATAGAATCGCCTTGGAATCACAGGAGACTAATATTGAGGAAACACCCACTTCGGCGAATGTCAGATTAACTCTGAAGCTGCTGACGGATGGCCCGATCCGGCCACAGGATCGCACGCTTCTACGATCTGGCGTTGCGAATGCCCGATAACGAAACCCGCATCATGGCTCCTCATGCTTTCTACATGGCCCGGGAGTGGGAGAAATTTGGCTTCATTCATGTCACGGATATTCACGTTGCCAAGCGCATCGAGATATTTCACATCAAACTAGCCAGGTTGGCTGCCCAGAAGCCTGAACTCAGGGAAGCTGCGGAGCAGTTCAACAATTTCAATGACAATTTCCGGGATTTCATCCGCTATGCCAACCATCTCCACGATCTGGGCTTGCTCGACGTTATTTTGGCCACTGGTGACCTGGTGGATTATGGTTTTGATCCAGGAGAAGCGAAGAACCATCAGGGCGGCAACTACGCTTTCTTCGAGCAACTTATTCGAGGCCAGGCGCATGCGGCCAGCGGGGTCGTGAGCGAAGAATTGCAGGTTCCCATCTTTACGGTCTTTGGCAATCATGATTATCGCATCCATCCGTACAAATTACTGTTTGATCTTGATGTTCCAGGCCCAAACCGTGAATTGGAGAATTATTCTCCGTTCAACCTGACAAAAGAGGAAGCGAAAGCGCTGCAAGGCGGGCATCCAACTGTCTCCACGGAAGATGGTTTGGAAATGGTAAAGGTTGACAACAACGATCAGCAGGACCTTTATCGGTATTACAAAAAGCGCATCAATGCTGAATCTGCCTATGTCCTTGACTTGGGACCTCATCGCATCGTCATGCTTGACACTCGATTTGATCTCGGTATTCCAGGCAGCGCCGGAGTGGGGCTGGATATTTCTCTGATCATAAAGAAATTAATGGGCACTTTTTCTGAAAACGAGAAACGGGCGCAGGATGGTGGTCCAAACCTGGTGGGCTTCAATTCGAAGGACATCGATAAAGTAAAAACGTCTTTGTCCGAAGCAGGTCAATCAGGACTGGTCATCGTTGGTATGCATGCACCGCCGCTCAACATTGAAGGTTCAGAACTTGCCCACTATTTCCGTGAAACCGAACATCCTACCATTGACAGAGATGAGGTTGATGCCTTCCTCTCGCGGCATGGAGCCTCAGGCGCATCCAGCGACTGGCCCCGGAATGGCACGCCACATTTCAAAACCGGCACGGTTGATAACCTGTTGGATGATGGCATTGCCAAGGGCGAAATAAATGCTTTCCTGCAAGCCTGCGCAGGGGTGAATGTCTCCAGGCCGGTGGACCTGGTTCTGTGTGGACACAATCACGATCGGGTAGAATACCGACTCAAGCCGCAAGGGAGCGGTCCGGGGCTTTTTTACTCTACTGACTTCTACCTTGGGAATCCAAGCACCTATTATCCTTCAAAAAAGGAAGGATTTGAGGACAAGGTCCATATCCGAGTAAGAGATAACGCCCCGCTAAATGGGCAGACAACTCAGGTAACAGACAATCGGTTTAACCCGCCCCTCGTTTTTAACCAACTGGATGTGCCACCCAAAGCCAACTCACTGGACAAGGTTTTGGACAGAAAGACGTTCAAATCGGGCTGGTGGGCGACGCATCGACCACTGATCGTGGAGACCGCTGCGTTGGGACCACTGGATAACAGACAGCGCATCGTCGGCACAGAAAAGCCGTCAGCAAGTTTCCAGGGATTTCGATACTTCAGCGTCAAGCAGGATGAGATATTCGACAGCCATTATGTTGTGCTGGACGAGCTGCGTCGCCGCGATTTCCAGATGCCCTGGGAAAGGTGGAGGGGCTCCCCCGCCGGGTCCAGGTCAGGCTCCCTAAACCCAAGCCGGGACCAGGTCAAGCGCCAGATCCTGGATCAATCCCCACTGGCTAAATTCAAGTGTTCACGATACCTGGCAATAGGTCATGCCGAGACGTGGACGATGCGGAGCATCGGAGGGAATAGGAGTCTTTCTGGTGCGAGCCGCAGATTCCTATTCCCTCTGGTCGTCGGAACGACAATGCGTCATCTCCTGGGCAGGCAGGCTAATCCCCAATCACCATCTACACTTTGGCCTCCTGTCTTGGCTCGTTCTCGACGACATGAGGGAGATTTCTCCTCCCCTTGGTTGTCGAAGCGATTTTTTCAGGGCAGACCTGTTCAGTTATGTTGCTCTAAGCGCAGAAACAGAATCAGGTCCAGGTCGCGAGGGGAATAGCCCAGATCAGTCAGGAGCATGGCCGCCTCGCTGCGGTGCTGGGTGCCGTGGTTGATGACATGCGCCAAGATTTGCCAAAGCGTGTTTTCGAAGGACTGACCTTTGGTATTGGTGTATGTGATGGTGCCTGCCAGGTCAGCGTCGCTGAGCGAAGCGAGGTACCAGCGCATGGCAGCGCGTTCGCTTTTCCAGATTTCGCGCAACGCCGCCAGCGATGAGATGTTCTCTCCGGCGACGAGCACAGAGGGCGAAATGCCATGCTGGCAGCGCAACCGCCACACCTGCTGCGCTTCGTGGATGTGCGCCAGGGTGTTATGCAGGCTGGCGCCATTTGCGAATGTCGCCGCCGCATATTCTTCATCGGTCAGGGATGCGGCGGTGTCCAGAATGCGATTGTTTGCCCAGTCGTCGTAATCAAAAAGCAGTTGGATGGATAGTGTGTTCATAGGAGTTTGTGGGTGTTTCTTCGGTGTCAAGCTCAGGCAAACCTGATGATTTAATCTCTCGAATCCTCATTATCGGAACTGGCTGACCGTGCATAACGCCTGACGGATTTCTCCCAGATGATAGGCAGTGTGGACCACGACAGCGATTGACCCACCTACGGCATCGTTCTGCTCCCAATCCTCAATGCCCCGCAGCCTCGCGGTGAGTCTGGCATAGGCCTCTTTCAGTCTACCCCTTAGCCGATCCCATTCTGCAGGCGTCACCGCACCGACTCGACTCCAGATTTCTCCCCAGTCTACTTCGCCCACTTCCTCCCCTGCAATATGCCGCCCCAGAATCTCCAGGTAATAGATCACATGTTCAACCTGCGCGGCGATCGTGGCGCATCTATTTCCAATTGGGATCGATGCTTCGGTCGCGCTAATCTGATCCAGCGTCGCAAACAACGACGTGCCTTTGTCAAGGTAGACACCATGATGGGTCTCGAAAGTCTCTTCCAGAATATCAAAAAGCTCTTGATAAAAGCTTTGTTGGGGCATTGTATTGCTCATTGGGACTCCTTTTACATAAGCGACCAAAACGATGAACCTGGTGGGTGGGCGTATCCAGAATGCGGGCGTTGCCCCAGCCGTCGCGGCCAAATAGCACCCATCAGACCAGAGTGTTGTAGCGGAAAAGCGTGCTGGTTTACTCCCGTCGTAGCCGAGGCTGGTGCGCATGGGATTGGACGGCTTAGAACTCGATCTCCATCCTATCGAACGCAACCTCGGTTCGAGGGAAAATGGGGAGGGCGCGTTCGATTTCCGGCTCACCGTGTTCCGGGCGAAAAGAACCCAGGTGAATCAATACGAGACGGCCAACCTGGGCTTCAGCAGCCAGTTGAGCGACGGGAGTGATAACGCTGTGACCCATCTGCCGGGCGAAATCCGGGTCATCGTCCGACGCAGAGCAGTCATGAAGCAGTACGTCAACCCCTCGAATGTTCTCCATATAGCTTACGCCCGGTTCGCCATAGGTATCTGTGACGTAGGCCAACGAGCCTCCAGGGTGATCGAGACGAAAGCCCAGGCATAGCTGATCCTTCCGGTGTTCGACGGGGAAAGAAGTGAGTCTGACGCCATGCGAGAGCTCCTCGTCCGCCGTCATCGGCACGTATTCTATCATCTGCTGTTCAGCGAATTTCCAGAGCAGATGCTGAACACCCTCCATGTGTTCCGGGGCAAGGTGAACTCGAACTCTGCGCGGGGAGTCTGCAGGAGAATCGAATCTCGCCGGTAGAACACGCTCCTTGGAGCCGCGGGCCATAGCCTCCCGCACCCTTTTTCTCCAGAAAACAGACTCCAGATAGGCCAATCCCCACGTATGGTCGGGGTGTTCATGAGTCAGATAGATATCGAGCTCGTCAGTCTGAAGGTAATCCACAATTCGATACAATCCGGTGCCGGCATCCAGGAGGACGCCTAACTCGGGGATGGCGTAACAGGCGGTATGTCCCAAATCGTTGGGGCGATATCCATTCGATCCTAACACGACGAGTTTCATTTTTATCTCCTCCAAATCGAACACCATATGATCAGTTCTTCTATACCGTTTAATTTGGCTCTATCAGAATATGGCATCCAAAGGCGGGGTTGCTTCCTGCCCACAGGGCGTGGGATGCACACGAGAATCTGGAGGAGTTGCCGCTCCGAGTGTAAAAGTCGAAAACATTGTACTGGATGCGGTTGGGCCACGCAAAGCATCACGAGACCTACTCCCATCTGGTGTCAGGTAGCTCGGGCAATGCTATACATTTCGACCCCGATTCCATCCCCACCAATCGTTTCGAGCTCAACGGGAAGGGCGGGCGTAGTTGATATAAAGTGACTGTCACCTTTTGCTGTGATTTTGGTTTATGCAAGTGCCAAGGGTAAACTGCATCCATCTTCATCAACCTGGATTGGCATCCCTGGATGCTATGATTGCGAGGGCATCTATGATCATCAACAAAGCCGTCATCACTGCCGCAGGCAGCGGACAACGCACCCTCCCCCTCCAAACCCTGATCGACAGCGACGGTGAGGCGAAGTCGGTGCTGAGCATCCTCATCGAGGAGGTGCTGCGCGCCGGTATCGAGGAGATTTGTCTGGTGGTGCGGCCTGGCGACGAATATCCCTATGCCGAAGAGGCGGGACGTTATGCCGGGCGTTTGCACTTTGTCCATCAAGAAGAGCAGCGGGGTCATGGGCACGCGGTCTATCTTTCCCGGGAGTTTGTGGCGGGCGAGGCGTTTCTGCATCTCGTCGGAGACCATCTGTACGTCAGTCGCAGCGATCTGGGCTGCGCCCAGAAATTGGTGCGAGTGGCGCAGGCTGAAGCATGTGCCGTCACGGCAGTCAACGCCGTCCACGAGAGCCTCTTGCCCTTGTACGGCTACATCGGCGGCCAACGCCTGCGCGAGCGCTCCGATTTGTTCCGGGTGGAAACGGTGCTGGAAAAACCGACGCCCACCAAAGCGGAGCAGCATCTGACTGTGCCCGGCCTGCGGGCGGGGCGCTATCTTGGCATTTTCGGCATGCACGTGCTGACGCCAACAATATTTGAACTACTCGAAGTGCAACTCGACACTTCACCGCCGACTGTATCCATCACCCTCGCCGACGCTTTGCAGGCGCTGGCGCGGCGCGAGCAATATCTGGCGCTGCAAATGAATGATCTGCGCTACGATATTGGCGTCAAATATGGCCTGATGACCGCACAACTGGCGCTTGCGCTCAGCGGTCAGGACCGTGATCTTGTGCTGACGCGCTTGCTGGAGTTGCTGGCGATACGCGAAATGGGCGAGAAGGCAGAATAGGGGTCGGGCTATGAGCGAACTCATCCGCATCATCACCGCCGCTGAGCCGGACATCCGCAATCGTTCGCTGGATGCTTTTGCCCGCGACGCATCGTTGGAGACGTTGCTGGCCGAATGCAGCGCCCTCGATGCCTTCCGGCGTGACAGCGGCAATCTCTACGAACGTGTGCGCGCCCTCTTCTTCCTTTACGCCATCCACCGTTTTCATCTGCCGAACAAACAGGGCGTCAAACAGAGCGGCCCCATCCCCTTCCCCGGCTACATCCACCTGCTGAACCGCCGTTTTGAGGAAGCAATCGATGTCTTCCTGGCATCGCAGTTCACGCACGGGGCGAATGACAGCATCTCCAGCGCCCTGGCCTCTGCCTATCACAGCCTCGGTTTTCAGACGCTGGCCGATCAGGTGCGATTGAGTGTGCGCTCGGTGCGCGGCAATCAGTGGATGTTCCGCACCGGCCATGCCGCCGACCATCCCCTGAGGGTCCGACCGGAATTGCGTGAACCCCGCCAGGGTCTGTTCCCCATCCTCAAAGAAACCACGCCGGTGCGCATGGACCTCACGCACAGCGGCTGGAGCGACATCTTCTTCCTGGGCATGGATTTCCCCGAAGGCGCGCGGGTGATCAACACCTCCATCGATCTGAGCGTGCGGCAGGCTGGGGAATACCAGCAGCCGAGGCCGCCGGTCGCAGCCTATTTTCGCATCATCGATGAACCGGTGCTGCGCCTGACCAGCGTCGATCTGGAAACAACAGCCGTGATCACCTCCCTGCCGGAAGTTTTCGATTTTGCCAGGGATTATCTGGGACTGCTCAAGGCCGCTATCATCGCCGCCGGCATCGTGCCGCCCGGCATGGAGGGCGCTGGTCAGCCTTTGGCTGATGTGTTGGCGCAATTGGTCGGGCCAGGCCGCGGGATCGAGGTTGTCAGCCACGTGCGCGGCATCCCCAAAGGCTCCCGCCTGGCAGTTTCGACTACCTTGCTGGCTTGTCTGATCAGCGTTTGCATGCGCGCCACCGGACAGACCGATTCGCTTGTGGGCGAACTGAGCGAGGAGGACAAACGCCTGGTGGCCGCCCGCGCCATCCTTGGCGAGTGGCTGGGCGGGTCCGGCGGCGGCTGGCAGGATTCCGGTGGCGTCTGGCCGGGCATGAAGCTAATCCAGGGTGAACTGGCGGGGCCGAATGATCCGGAATACGACATCAGTCGGGGGCGATTACTGCCCAGCCACCACATCTTTTCGCTGGAGGATGTGTCTGCGGCCACGCGCCAGCGCTTGCAGGATAGCCTGGTGCTGGTGCACGGCGGCCTGGCGCAAGATGTCGGCCCGATCCTGGAAATGGTCACTGAAAAATATCTCCTGCGCTCGGAAGCGGAATGGGCGGCGCGACAGGAGGCGATGGGTATTCTCAACGAGGTGGTGGGGCTGCTGAAACAGGGCGACATCCAGGCCATTGGTCGGGCCACCGATCACAACTTCGCCGGACCGATCGAGACGATCATCCCCTGGGCGGGCAATCTCTACACCGACCTGCTCAAACAGCGGGCTCGCGAGGCCTTTGGCGACGATTTCTGGGGATTCTGGATGCTGGGCGGCATGTCGGGCGGGGGCATGGGCTTTATCTTTGACCCGGCCCGCAAAGCAGGAAGCCCAGGAACGGATGCAGGAGATCATGCGTTCGGTCAAGCGTGATCTGGAATCGGCTGTGCCCTTTGGCATGGAACCCGTCGTCTACGACTTCGCCATCAACGAGCATGGCTCTTACGCCGACCTGATTGCTGGCGAGGACGCCCTGATGTCGCCCGGCTATTACGCGTTGACCCTGCCAGCTTTGCTGCGCAAAGACACCCGGCAACTCACCAACTTCCGCCGCGCCGAATTGGAGCGTTTCGGGCAGGCATCACGCACCCAGCCGGAGTTGAGCGGCATGGTCTACACCCTGTTCGACCATCTGCTCCCCAAAAGTGACAGCGAGCAGGCGGATGGGCAAGACCTGTCGGCTTTGCTGGACCGCTACGGTTTCGACCGCGTGCAGCACGAACAGATTCGCGCCGATTTGCTCAGCGGGCGGGTGGGACTCGCCCAAAACCGTTTGCCGGTCAGCAGCCAGATCGAGGATGTCGGCCCGGACGATGTATTTGACGCCACCGCCGGGCAGGCGAATCAATGGCATGACCTGGGCATGGAGGCGCTGGCGGAGGGGACAGTGGCCGTGGTCTCGCTGGCAGGCGGGGCGGGCAGCCGCTGGACGAAAGGGGCCGGTGTCGTCAAGGCCCTGAATCCCTTTGCCAAACTGGGCGGCAAACACCGCAATTTCATCGAGGTTCATCTGGCCAAGAGCCGCCATCGAGCGCAACAGGCTGGAACACCCCTCCCGCACATCATCACCACCAGCTATCTGACCCATGACCCCATCGCCGCCTATCTTGGGCGAGAAGGCAATTTCGGCTATGACGGACCGCTGATCCTCTCGCCGGGCCGCGTGATCGGTCTGCGCATGATCCCGATGGCGCGTGATCTGCGTTTCGCCTGGGAAGAGATGCCGCAGCAATTGCTGGACGAGCAGGCGCAAAAAGTGCGGGAAAGCCTGCACGCCGCGCTGATCAACTGGGCGGGACAGATGGGCGAGGGCAGTGATTACATCGACAATCTGCCCATGCAGTGCCTGCATCCCGTGGGGCACTGGTACGAGATTCCGAATCTGTTGCGCAATGGCGTGCTGCGGGACCTGCTGGCACAGCGACCGCAACTGCGTTATCTGATGCTGCACAACATCGACACGCTGGGTGCGGATGTCGATCCCGCCATTCTCGGCTACCACATCGACCAGGGCGCAGGCATGACGGTGGAGGTGATCACGCGTCGTCTGGAGGATCGGGGCGGCGGGCTGGCGCGCATCAATGGTCAATTGCGCCTGATCGAAGGGCTGGCCCTGCCGCGGAGGAGATCGAATTCAAACTCTCCTACTACAACTCGGCAACGATGTGGCTGGATATCGACCAAGTGTTGACGCTGTTCGGCCTGACACGCGCTGACCTCGTCGATGACGCCAAAGTCGCCCAGGCCGTGCGCGATATGGCTGCCCGCATGCCCACCTACATCACCCTGAAGGATGTGAAGAAACGCTGGGGGCAGGGCCAGGAAGACATCTTCCCGGTGACGCAGTTCGAAAAACTGTGGGGCGACATGACGGCGCTGCCCGAACTGGATTGCCGTTATGTGGTTGTCCCCCGCATGCGCGGCCAGCAATTAAAAGAAGTGGCGCAATTGGATGGCTGGCTGCGCGATGGTTCAGCGAGCTATCTTGAGTCTTTGTGTGATTGGGGATCGTCCGAATAGCTCATCTATTGCTGGTACACATCAATTAAGGGGATGCCTTGATGTTCAAAGCGGAAATCCGGCTCGCGGCCGTCGAGCCACGACAGGATGGGATAGGCCTGCCCACCCTCAGCGTAGGAAGTCTGGCGGTGCTGCAAAACAACAAAATCGGCCTGTTTGTATGATGTCGGGCGCAGGGATATGCTCGCATCAAGAATACTGTCGACCGGCTGCGGACTCGATATCCGTATGTCATCGCGCAGTTGGTCATGTAGTTGATAGTAAACCATCACGTCGTGGCTCCACGGATCAATCCACACGCTGTCTCCTGCCTCGGCGTTGGTGTTGAGATAATCCAACACTTCGTTATAGGTTTCAGTCCAATAGGTTGATTCCAGACCCAGACGTGTGGCACCCGGCAAACCGCCAACCGTTTCCGAGTAGTAGGAGAGCCAGTGCGGATAAAGGGGCGCCGCCAGAAACAGGTGGGGACCGTAAACCAGCACAACGACGATCGCCACAACGCCCCACGATAGAAGTTTCGAGTCACGTCCGCTGTTTTTCA
Organism: uncultured Chloroflexia bacterium; assembly: GCA_963700615.1. Classification (GTDB taxonomy): domain Bacteria; phylum Chloroflexota; class Anaerolineae; order J102; family J102; genus DUEF01. The sequence goes on from CAVOYG010000017.1 coordinate 146,558, forward strand.
GCCGGGTCAGGATGCCGCCCAGAACCCAATCCACGCCGATACCGGCCAGTGCAGCGATGTAAACAAAGGCGGGCATGAACAAGCGGTCATTGTCGTAGACCATGCTCTGCCCGATGGAAAGCGCCAGCATGGGAACCAGCGTGCAGAGCAAGAACAACGTCCCCAAAGCTTGATGCTTTTTCTCGATCACCGTGCGCGCCACGCCGACTCCTAACGCAAGTAATAACGTCAAGGGGATGACAGCGATCGTGATCACAAAAGGAAAATGCCAGGGCGGCGGCATGTGGAATGCGTGCAGGTAATATTGTCCGATCTTCCAGTGATCGACGGTGATAAAGAGCACGTACTCGATCAGGCGACCGACAGGAGACGGGTAGAGCCAGGGCCACGTTAATACGAAAACAAAGAAGGCGATGATACCTGCCAGCACCAGGCGCACAAGCAGACTCTTGTCGCGCTGGAATATGAACATCCACAACAGAAGCACCGGCAACACGAAAGCAGCGTTGACTTTCGTCGCCAGTGCCAAACCCCAGACCACTCCCAGCAAAACCGTAGCCCGCCAGCCGGGACGATCTTTCGTTTTCCAGAAAACATAGATCACAGCGAAGAAAGATACCGCTGCCGGCACATCGAGGGCGGCGAGATGGGCGTGAAAAAAGAATCGTGGCAGTGTTAGTAACGCGCCGAATGACAGCAATCCCGCCATGCGCCCATACGTTTCCGCCACCGTCAGGTAGAGCATCGCCACCAGGGCTGCCACCAGCAACATATTGCCCAATCGGTGCGCAGTCAGGTCGTCAAACGCCAAACGTGCGGCGCTCCACACGAGGCCTGACCAAACCTTATCGAGTGGGGGATGCTCGTGATTGACCGTCCAGTACTGATCGATACCGTCACGACTGAGGGCGTATCCCGGATCGGATACCAGTTCGCCCATCCATGCAACATAGGATTCCGATGCTGCGATGTAGGCCGGTTCATCCCATGTCAGCCCGATGTCCGGAGCGCTGACCAAAAGCATCGTCAACGTCAACAGCGCCAGTATCCCAGCAACCAGCTTGTCATTTAATTTCCCGGTCGTGCCTGCTGTCATACCAGATGCCTCACCTTGATGATTCGGACTCAGAATCCGCTGCATTTGCATAACTGTGAGATGACGATCTCATCTGTCGCTAGGATAACCCACCGCGCTGGGGTCGTCAATTGAGGGGGCAAGATCAAGTGCCAGGTGAACTCACCGATGGCCGGGTCCAGAACATCCAGGTCGGGATTGAGACCTGTCTCCGCCGAGGTGGCGCTCAGCACGTCATCTTCTGTTGTTCCCTCTCCGGTTGCCGTGTATTTCCCTGCTTGATGAACTATTTGGGATAATGCAGATTGACTTCGTCAAGCCGTTCAACATCACAACGAGATATTCAATCCCGACCCTCGACTCCAGGAATCAATCCCATGACCATCACCACCCGCCAACTCGACTTCCATACTCAGGGCAACTGCGATTTAATCGATCTCACCGATCAGGTGCAGCAGGCTCTGGCAGATACTGAGCTTCGCTCAGGTATCGTCACCCTGTTCTCGCCCAGCGCCACCAGCGGCATCACCACCATCGAATACGAATCGGGCGCGCTGGCTGATCTGGAGCGCTTCTTCGAGCAGGTGGCGCCCCAATTCAGGCAGGATTATCAACACAATTTACGCTGGCGCGATGGCAATGGGCACAGTCACCTGCGCGCCGCCCTGATTGGTCCCAGCCTCACTGTCCCCTTTGTCGACAAACGCCTCACTCTCGGCACCTGGCAACAGATCCTCTACATCGATTTCGACAACCGTTCACGCCAGCGGCGTGTTGTCCTGCAATTTATGGGGGAGTAGGGCAGAACGTAAAACGTGAAGACGTGAAACGTGATGTGATCTTTTTCAGAAGGCTTTTCACGTTTTACGTTTCACGCATCAGTCTGAAATGGCGTCCTTATTCTGCCTTTCCTCATCCCCCGCTCGTGCCGGCAAAAAAGACTCCAAATTGAGCGAGGCAAATAACCGATATTCCACATCACCAGGCAGTTTCTGTGGTTCATCGTCGATATGCTGCACGAGGTAGACCGTCTTGTGCAGGGTGTCCAGCACGATCTGGCAGTTCTCGCATTGTTCCAGATGCGATTCCAGCGCCACGCAGAGTTCAGGGGACAACTCACCATCTACGTAATCATTCAATTCTGAAAGGACTTGACGGCAATCGTGTTCGTGACTGTGCATCGGGTTGGCGCTCACGGCATTTCACCTGTAACGGTCGGTTCGGTAAAGTAGGGAGTCAGCAACTCCCTTAGGCGGAGTCGCGCTCGGTGAAGTCGCACCTTGGCGGCTGAAACGCTGATGTCCAGCATCTCGGCAACCTCGGCGGTGCTGTAGCCTTCGATTTCTCGAAGAACGAAGACGGAACGGAGTGTGTCGGGGAGGGTGGCGATGGCCTGTTCCAGGACATCACGGGTCTCGCTGTTCAGGGCCAGGTCGGCTGGGTAGTAGTCCCAATCTTCGATCTGGCGGGGGATGTCGTTTCCATCCAGACCTTCAATCGGGTTGTCAAGCGAGACTTCTGTGTTCTTGCGCTTCCGCAAACGCATAAGGGCGGCATTGGTGGCGATGCGATGAAGCCATGTGTTCAACGCACTCCTGCCCTCAAAACGCTGGATGTTTTTGCAGGCGCTGATGAAAGTCTCCTGCAAGACTTCTTCCGCTTCATCCGGGTCGCCCATCATGCGCATGGCGACAGCATAGACGCGCGGGGCAGATTGCTTTACCATGCAGGCGCAGGCATCGGGTTCGCCGTTCTGCAAAGCCTGCACAAGAGCGGCTTCATCTGGGTAGATGTCAAGGTCGATTTGAAGTCCTGTCATTTGGATGCACTGAAATGAGATTGCGTTACGTTCGGTTTTGGAATAGACGCCTCATCATACTCGGACTTGGATTATCGGGCCAATCGTCTGGCGACGTTTTGGTCAAAAACCGAGAATGTGTAACAAAAATCTGTAGCGCTTACCAGTTAAGGGAGGATTGCTGCGGCCTCCGGGAGGTGGACACGGGTTTTTCGCTCGAAGATAGACTCACATATGCCACCTCCCGGAGGCCTGTACGGAAAGGTTTGCGCCGGAATCAACTGCGGTCTATAATCGATTTCAGGCGGAGCTTGGCAAAGTGGTCGTTTGTGGAATCGTGCCAAACTTCATATCTCCGCCACCTGAGTGACCAAATCAATGCACACCGTCAATGCTGATGGCCCTACCATCGTTATCGATGGCCATAACCTAAAAATCCAGGACGTAATCACAGTTGCAAGGGCTGCGCCGGGAAGTATGTCGCTCCCGCTTCTGCCAAGCGCCATTGCTGCGGTCGAACGCGCCAGCCAGGCCGTTGAGCAGATCGTCCGGGAAAATCAGGTCGTTTATGGCATCACTACCGGTTTTGGCGCTTTCAAAGACAAGATCATCCCCTACGACCAACTTCGCCAGTTGCAGCTCAACATCGTGCGTTCACATGCCACCGGCGTCGGCTATCCGTTAGACACCAACATCGTGCGGGCGATGATGCTGATACGCGCCAATGCGCTGGCCTCCGGCCATTCCGGCATCCGCCTGCCGACCCTGACCCTGTTGCTGAACATGATCGAACGGGGCGTGCATCCGGTGGTTCCCAGACAGGGCTCGTTGGGCGCAAGCGGCGATCTTGCGCCTTTGGCGCACATGTCCCTGGTGCTCATCGGCGAAGGGCGGGCGGAGGTGGGAGGAAAACTGCTGCCCGGAGACAGAGCACTGGCCGAGGTAGGCTTGCAGCCGGTGGCCCTGGCCGCCAAGGAAGGACTGGCCCTGACCAATGGCACCGCTTTCATGGCTGCGCTCGGCTGTCTGGCCGTCGAAGAAGCGGAGAACTGCGCCTACGTCGCCAATGTTGCCGGTGCGCTCTCGCTGGAAGCCCTGAATGGCACCACATCCGCTTATTCCCCGCGCATCCAAGCCGTGCGTCCCCATCCCCGCCAGATTGAGACCGCCAACCATCTGCGGGTTTTGCTCGAAGGCTCGGATTACGTCCGCACAGACCTGAGGAAAGACCCCCAGGATGCTTATTCCCTCCGCTGTATCCCCCAGGTGCACGGGGCCAGCGCCGACGCCATCGCTTACACGAATTGGGTCGTCGCTATCGAACTAAACAGCGTCACAGACAACCCGCTGATTTTCTTCGAAGAGGATGGCTCGCCGATTGCGATCAGCGGCGGCAATTTCCACGGCGAACCGCTGGCTATCGCCTTTGACCATCTCGGATTGGCGATGACCGAAATCGGCAATATGTCAGAACGACGCCTGAGTCGTTTGATCGATGCCGCCACCAACAACCATCTGCTGCCCCCATTCCTGACTGAGTATGGCGGCCTGAACTCCGGCTTCATGCTCACGCAATACACCGCCGCCGCCCTCGCTTCCGAAAACAAGGCCCTCTGCTTCCCCGCCAGCGCTGACAGTATCCCCACCTCGGCCAATGTCGAAGACCACGTGTCCAATGGCCCGATCTCTGGTCGCCAGGCCCGTCGCGTCCTGCGCAATCTCGAGCAGATTCTGGGCATCGAACTGATGGCGGCGGCCCAGGCCATCGACTTCCGCCGCCGCACGCTGGGCGACCAGGCGCGCCTGGGCCAGGGCACATCCGCTGCCTACGAACTTATCCGCAAACACATCCCCTTCCTGCCCGAAGATGTAGAACTCGCACCACACATGGCCAATGCTGCAGAGCTGGTTGCCAGTGGCAAAGTGAGGGCGGCGGTGCAGGAGGCTTTATCTATCGATGATTAAAGATTGAAGATTAAGTATTCCGACATGCACCACATGCTTTAATCATTAGTACTTCGATCCTTAATCTTTACAAGGAGCATCTCATGGAACTCGGAACCCTCATTCGATACTCGCGCGGTGACCTGCCCGCCGAACTGTTGCTAAAAAACGCCAATGTCGTCAACGTCTTCAGCGGTGAGATTATGCACACCAATGTCGCTGTCGTGCATTCCCGCATCGTGGGTTTGGGCGATTACGAGGCAAAGGAGACAATCGACCTGGATGGCTCATATCTCGCGCCGGGATTCATCGACGCCCATGTGCATATCGAAAGCTCGATGGTCCCGCCTTCCGAATACGTGCGCGCCGTGGTCCCGCTTGGCACGACCGCTGTTGTCACCGACCCCCACGAGATCGCCAATGTCCTGGGACTCGATGGCATCCGCTTCATGTTTGAAAGCGCCAAGCACGGCCCCTTGAGCATGTACGTAATGGCCTCCTCTTGCGTGCCCGCCACCACGATGGAGACGAACGGCGCTGTGTTGCACTGGTACGATCTGGTGTCGCTGCAAAACGACCCCTGGGTGCTGGGCCTGGCCGAGGTCATGAACTTCCCCGGCGTCGTTTCCGGCGATGAAGAAGTGCTGGACAAACTCCGCATCTTCAGCGATGCCGTTATCGACGGGCATTGCCCCGGACTTACCGACAAAAATCTGCAAGCGTACATCGCCTCCGGCATCGTCTCGGACCACGAATGCACCACCGTCGAGGAAGCGCGGGAGAAACTGCGCATGGGCATGACGATCTTCATCCGCGAGGCCACAAACGCCCGCAATCTCAAGACCCTGCTCCCCCTTGTCACCGAAGCCAACCATCATCGCATCTGCTTCTGCACCGACGACCGCCAGCCCGCCGACCTGCTGGACGAAGGGCACATCGATTACATGGTGCGCACAGCCATCGCCGAGGGCATCGACCCGATCATGGCGATCCGCATGGCCACCTGGAATCCCGCCAATTACTTCCGTTTGCACGACCGCGGCGCCATCGCCGCCGGACGCCGCGCCGACCTGATCGTATTCGATGATCTGCAAGCGCCTCGTCCTCGCCTGGTGTTTCGGGGTGGACAACTGGTGGCTGAGGATGGCAGGATGCTGATTCCCCGCCAGGAATTGCCCGACCGGGCGCTGCGCCACACCATGTCCGTGGCCTGGGATCGTGTGGATATCACCATCCCCGCCGAGGGCAGGCAAGCCCGCGTGATTGGCGCGATTCCCGACCAGTTGGTGACGAAGTCACTGGTCGCCGAAATCCCCTCTGTCGATGGCCTGGCGGTCACAGACCCGGAGCGGGACATCCTCAAAATGATTGTAATCGAGCGTCACATGTATTCAGGCCAGGTGGGCAAGGGCTTTGTGCAGGGGATCGGCATCAAGCGCGGAGCGCTCGCTTCCTCGGTGGCCCACGATCACCACAACATCGTGGTCATTGGCGTTGACGATGTATCCATGCTGGCCGCGGCGAGACGGGTGGCGCGATTGGGCGGGGGCCTGGTAGTGGCCGAGGGCGAAGAAATCCTGGCCGAAACGCCCCTGCCGCTGGCCGGTCTGATGAGCACTGAACCGGTCGAGATCGTGCGGGATCAGGTGGATGCCGTAATCACCGCGGCCCAAAACCTGGGTTCAACCCTGCACGATCCCTTCATGGCGATGAGTTTCCTGGCGCTGGAAGTGATCCCCAGCCTCAAGCTCACCGACCAAGGACTGGTCGATGTCGATCAGTTTAAGATTGTACCCCTGTGGGTGGAATGAACACAGAATTAAGGATTAAAGATTAAACTGTGACCAGCTTCTTCAATCTTTAATCCTTAATCTTTGCTCTTTCCGTTACTTCGCAAACTCAACCGCTCGCGTCTCGCGGATGACCGTGATCTTGATCTGACCCGGATATTGCAGGTTGTCCTCGACCTTCTTGGCGATATTTCTTGAAAGCTCGATGGCGGTCATGTCATCCACGGCTTCAGGCCTGACGATAATGCGGACTTCACGACCAGCCTGAATCGCAAACGCCTGTTGCACGCCAGAGAAACTCGTAGCGATGTCTTCCAGGGCGGTAAGTCGTTTGATGTAGTTTTCCAGCGATTCCCGGCGAGCGCCAGGGCGGGCCCCCGAAATGGCATCGGCGGAAGCGACGATAATCGCCTCCAGGGATTGGGGCTCCACCTCGTGGTGGTGCGAGGCGATGATGTTCACGACTTTGTCGGGCACGCCGTAACGCTTGGCGATATCGGCTCCGACGATGGCGTGGGGACCCTCAACTTCGTGGCTGACGGCTTTGCCCAGGTCGTGCAACAGGCCGCCCATCTTGGCTGCGCGCACATCGCCGTGCAGTTCCGCGGCCAACAGACCTGCCAGATGGCTGGTCTCAATGGAATGGTAATACTGGTTCTGGCCGTAGCTGGTGCGAAACTTCAGGCGGCCAATCAATTTCAGAACTTCGGGATGCAAACCCTGGAATCCGGTCTGATACGCAGCTTCATCACCAGCCTCTCGAATAACACGGTCCACCTCTTCCTGTGCCTTCTCGACCTCTTTCTCGATCCTGGTGGGGTGGATGCGCCCATCGCGCACGAGCTTGGTCAAGGCTATCCGGGCCACCTCGCGGCGCACGGGGTCGTGGCTGGAGATGATGATCGCTTCCGGCGTATCATCCACCACCAGGTCCACCCCGGTCACAGCTTCGATTGCACGGATGTTGCGGCCCTGGCGTCCGATGATGCGACCTTTCATGTCGTCGGCTGGCAGCGGCACGGATGTGATGGTGCTTTCGGCGACGATATCAGAGGCGAGACGTTCCATGGCCAGCGTTACCACCTCGCGGGCGCGGCGATCGGCCGTTTCTGCGATTTCCGCCTCAACCTGGCGGATGACCCGCGCCATGTCAGAACGGGCCGTGACTTCCACGCGCGCCAGCAACTCGGCTCGCGCTTCTTCCTGGGTCATGCTGGCGATGCGTTGCAGCGTCGCCTCATGCTCCTGTTCCGCCGACTCCAGTTGATTAAAACGTTTGTCGAGCTGGCTTTGTCGTTGACTCAGTAGTCGTTCTTTCTGCTCCAGATTTTCCGAACGTTTTTCGATCTGGTCGAGGCGATCTTGCGCCCGTTCCTCCAGGCGGCTTAGCTCACGTCGGCGGCGATTCGCTTCAGCATCGGCCTCAATGCGAGTGGCAGCGGCTTCTTCCTTGGATTCCTGCACGATTTTCTGCGCTTTATCCTCGGCAGCAGCCTTAATCGCATCGGCCTGTTTCTGGGCCGTTTCTAGCTTTTCCTCATCTGATCGTTGCTTGAGCATGTAGCCCAGGCCCAGACCGGCCAGTAGGCCAATTACGCCTATGACCAGGGCAACGAACAGGGTGATTATCATGGGATTCATTGAGATTATCCTTAAAAGGGTAAGATGATCGGAAATAATGATTGAGAATTAAGATAAAGTCACGTGTTGCGTGTTGCGTGTTGCGTCGTATTGCGAGTCCCATTGAACGGACTTGGATTATTCTTCGGTACTGCTGGTCTTCCAGAGTTCATTTGTTGCATTACGAGCAGAGTAATAGTTGAAGCCGCGGCGCTGGAGAAATCCCAGCATTTTTTTGTCGTACGCTTCGCGTGGCAGATGTCGCCAACGATCAGCCCGGTTACGGCCTGCCGCCAGCGCCAGTTCATCGTCATCAACACTGGCCAGAGCATGTTCGATCAGAGGATTGGCAATGCCCTTTTGGCGTAATTCCTGCTGGAGTGCTCGACTGCTGCGCGGGTTGAATCGGGAACGATTATCGACCCACCAGGCGGCAAAAGCCCGGTCATCGATGTAGCTCAACCGTTGCAGCCGTTCCAAGACCTTTGCGCGTGTCTCATCCTCATAGCCTGCCTCTTCAAGACGGGCTTCGACTTCGTGACTCGAACGTGGGCGGCTGCCTAAGAACCGCAGGGCTCGATCAAAGGCCTTGGCTTCGGCATTCACTTGCTGCAGGTCTGCTATCTCGGCATCCGACAGATGCTGTCCGACTTTGAGTTGGGCGGCCTCTGTATCAGGCAGGGCGAAAGCATAAACGTCATCCAGATAGACATTCACACGCTGTGCGTTTCGCTTTTGGTAAACAAGCCTGGTGATAGCGCCAGCCAACTAAGTACTCCGATAGACGACTTGATTCAATTGGAAGGAGGGCATTCCCGCGGAAACTCATCCGCGTGGAAAATGACGATCTGAGTGTATCAGGCCAGTAAGCCACCTGGATGACGCCAGGTCTGGCAAAGATTACCCAGTGTTAAGCCCGACGCCCCTTTGTGGGAGTCCGGCCATGGCGCGAACCTGATTCTCGATGGCGTCGAGAAGTTCAGGATTCTCCGCCAGAAAACTCTTGACATTTTCTCGCCCCTGGCCCAGACGCGTTTCCTCGTAGGAATAGAAAGACCCTCGTTTTTCAATCGCGTCGTATTCAACGCCCAAATCCAACACCTCGCCGGTGCGGGAGATACCCTCGTTATACATGATGTCGAATTCAGCTGTGCGGAAAGGTGGAGCAACCTTGTTCTTTTTGACCGATACCCGCGTACGGTTACCGATGGTTTCGCTACCCACTTTCAGGGATTGGATGCGACGGACATCCAGACGAACTGAGGCATAGAACTTTAGAGCCATGCCTCCTGTGGTCGTTTCAGGATTCCCCCACATCACGCCAATCTTTTGGCGCAACTGGTTGGTAAAAATCATCACGGTGTTGGTCTGCTTGATAGCGCCGCTAAGCTTGCGCAGAGCCTGACTCATCAGCCTGGCTTGCAGTCCCATGTGACTATCGCCCATTTCTCCTTCGATCTCAGCTCGTGGCACAAGCGCTGCAACCGAATCGATTACCACAACATCTATTGCGCCCGACCGCACCAGCGCCTCTGCAATTTCCAGCGCTTGTTCACCGGTATCAGGTTGTGAGATGTAAAGATTGTCAATGTCCACGCCGATTCGTTCGGCATAGGCGGGATCGAGGGCATGTTCAACATCAATAAAAGCGCAGATACCACCGAGACGTTGCGCTTCGGTGATACTGTGTAAACAAAGGGTTGTTTTTCCCGAGGATTCAGGGCCGTATATCTCGATAACGCGACCGCGAGGTAAACCTCCAACACCCAACGCCATGTCCAGAGCAAGCGAACCGGAAGGGATAACATCCACCTTCAGGGCTGTTGCTTCACCAAGTTTCATGATGGAGCCATCGCCGAAGCGTTTATTCAGGGATACGAGTGTTGATTCGAGGGCCTTGTTGCGGCCATCTGATGCCATACGACTTCCTGTCAAGAGTTAATTACATAATAACGGGCTAAGTATAACGCATGGTTGTGCGAGGTGACAATCAGGCGCTGTCAAAAAAAGGAGTAGGGAGTAAGGAGTAGGAAAAATGGGTCATTCGCCGCATACTCCTACTCCGTACTCCATACTTCGGCTTCTAGAACAATGTGTAGATAAAGGGTCCGACAGCCGTGGTTTGTCCTAACAGGCTGATGACGATCACAGCTACGAGAATGACCACCATCGGGATCATCCAATACAATTTCTGTTCCCATAGAAAGGAAAAGAATTCGCCTATGGTGCCCAGGCGACGTATGATACGCATGAAGAGTGCTCCGGGTGATTGATTTGAGAGTGTCCGAGTACACGATGTACTTTTGCTTTCGGACCAGGTAATTTTCAAGGATGAGCAGGTCGATACCACTATTGCTGAAGGTGTTGAAGGCATTCTCGGGAGAATTGACAATCGGCTCTCCCCTGAGGTTGAAGCTGGTGTTCAACACGACCGGTACGCCTGTGGCCTGACCAAAACGTTCGACAATGCCGTGATAGCGGGGATTCCATTCCCGGCGGATGGTTTGTAACCGGCCGCTGCCGCCGATATGCGTGGTGGCCGGGATCACGTCCCACTTGTCCTCGTGGACGGGCGCCACCATCAGCATGTAGCGCGGCATGTACTGCTTTTCGGGCTGGTCAATATCGAAATAATCGCTGGCGTTTTCCTCCAACACCACGGGGGCGAAGGGACGGAAGGGCTCGCGGAATTTGATCTTGGTGTTGACGATCTCCTTCATCTCGGCGCGACGGGGGTCGGCCAGGATGGAGCGGTTGCCCAACGCTCGTGGGACCCCATTCGCATTTGCCCTGGTAGATACTGGCGACTTCACCGGACAGCAGGGTGTCCACCACCTGCTCCGCCAGCCGATCTTCGTCCTCAACCTGCTCGTAGGGGATGCCTTCACGCTTCAGAAAGGTCTCGATCTGCTCGTGACTGAACGACTCGCCCCAGTAGGCGTGTTCCATGACGAAACTGCGGGGCTTATTCATCAGCACATGGTAGGCGTAAAGCGCTGCGCCCAAAGCGCCGCCGCTGTCGCCAGCCGCAGGCTGGATAAAGATATTCTCGAACGGACCCTCGCGTTGGATGCGGCCATTGGCGACCGAATTCAGGGCAACGCCGCCCGCCATGCACAGATTCTTGCTTCCTGTCGTCTCATGGGCGTGGTTGACGAGTTTGAGAATGGTTTCCTCGGTTACGCGCTGGATACTGGCGGCGATGTCGGCGTAATGCTGGTTCGTGGTGGCTTTTGCATCATCCCAACCGGGGTGGTCGCGCTGCGGGTTGGTGGTGTACGTATAAAACTCGGATTCAGGCACTCTGGGCGGGCCAAAAAGATCGATAAATTTGTCGCTAAAAGTGCGGGTGGCCGATTGCTGGAAATCGAAATAATCCATATCCAACCAGAACGAGCCATCATTTTGCACGCGCACCACTTTTTCCACCTTATCGATGAAGCGCGGCTCGCCATAGGGCGTCATGCCCATGACTTTGTATTCGCCATTGTTGACGCGAAAGCCCAGATACGCCGTGAACGCCGAATAGAGGAGCCCGAGCGAGTGAGGAAACCGCAGTTCCTGCGTCAAATCGATGCGATTCTGTCCCTGACCTGTCCAGTCTGCGGTTCCTTTCCCGACCGTCGTCGTCGTCCACTCGCCCACGCCATCGATGGTGATGATCGCCGCATCCTCGTAAGGGGAAGCGAAAAAGGCGCTGGCGGCGTGAGACAGATGATGTTCGACAAAGAGAAAATGGTCGGCGGCAACAGCAGGCAGTTGCTCCTGCAGCAGCGACTTGATCCACAGTTTTTCATTCATCCAGGTGATCAAGCCCTCGCGGAAGACCAACCAGGATCTGGGGAAGGTCGCCAGATTGCTGCGGAGGATGCGGTCGAATTTGAGCAGAGGCTTCTCGTAGAAAACGACGTAATCGAGATCGCCCGCCTCGATGCCGGCCGCGCGCAGGCAGAACTCGATCGCTCGATGCGGGAAACCGGAATCGTGTTTGATGCGGCTGAAGCGCTCTTCATCGGAAGCAGCGACGAGTTCGCCATCCCGGAGCAGCGCAGCCGCAGAATCGTGGTAAAAACAAGATACGCCAAGTGTATACATATTAGCCTTGTCGGGTAGCTTTCTTCATATCCGTATCAGATATCTCGCGTTCATGCCAGCTACTTCCTTCCGGGGAATGTTTCATCTGCAAAACATCCGCAAAAAAGTGATAGATCAGCCCAAAAGGTGCGAGCAGCGTAAAATAGACCAGTGTGATCAACGCCCTGGCATTGAAACTACCGATATGGCGTGCTAATCTTAACCATTCAGTCCATAGTGAGCGGAGCAAGGTGATCTCCCGAAAATAGGTGGATGAGTGAAATAACAAAAAAGCTCGTGTGAGAATAATAACAGCCCGGCATTCCATGTGTGCCGAAGGCTTTTCGAGCTAGGAGATGATACGGTACGCTGTGAGCTTTGTCAAAGCCAATCTACATCAGTTTCAATCGCTGCAACAGCTTCATCTGACTTGACAAGGCGCACGCCTCATGGTGGAATGATCGCTGTGCAAGTCGTTTCTGTCCGTCAAAACCGACGGATGTCTTCGTTTGCGCAAATCTTGTCTTCACGAAGGAGTGAAACAGCCGATGGACATGTTGAACACAGTTTCATTAGTGACTGAAACCGAGCGCCTGATCGAACTCGAAGATCGCTATGGCGCTCATAATTATCATCCCCTCGACGTCGTCATAACACAAGGCGATGGCGTCTGGGTCTATGATGTTGAGGGACGGAAATATCTTGACTGCCTCAGCGCCTATTCGGCTGTGAATCAGGGACACTGCCATCCCCGCATTCTTGACGCCATGATGCAACAAGCGCAACGGTTGACCCTGACTTCCCGCGCATTTTACAACGATCAACTGGGGGCGCTTTATCAAGAGGTCTGTGAATATAGCGGCTATGAGAAAATATTGCCCATGAACACTGGGGCCGAAGCCGTCGAAGCCGCTATCAAAGCGGCCCGAAAGTGGGGCTACACGATCAAGGGCGTGCCCGCAGACCAGGCCGAAATCATTGTTTGCGAGGGCAACTTCCACGGACGCACCACAACCATCATCAGTTTCTCCACCGAGCGCCAGTACAAAGAGGGCTTTGGTCCTCTCACCCCCGGCTTTGTCACCATTCCCTTTGGCGATGCCGATGCCCTGGCGAGGGCGATCACACCGAACACAGTCGGTTTTCTGTTTGAGCCGATTCAAGGGGAAAACGGTGTCGTTATCCCGCCAAATGGCTTTCTGACGGAGGCTGCGGCGATCTGCAAGGAAAGCAATGTCCTTCTCATGGCCGATGAGATCCAAACCGGACTGGGACGCACCGGAGCACGCTTCGCGTGTGACCACGAAAATGTGAAGCCAGATGTCGTCATATTGGGCAAGGCGCTGTCTGGCGGCTTCTATCCTGTTTCCGCCGTTCTTTCTGATTCCGAAGTGCTTGGCGTCTTCCGCCCAGGCGATCACGGCTCGACCTTTGGCGGCAATCCCCTGGGCGCGGCAGTGGCCCGGACAGCGCTCCAGGTCCTGCAAGATGAAAAGCTGATCGAAAACGCAGCGCACATGGGCGCTTATTTCCAGCAAGGTCTGACCGAGATTCGCAGTCCGTACGTGAAAGAGGTGCGCGGCAAGGGCCTGATGGTCGGCATGGAATTCACACCGGAAGCCGGCCATGCGCGTCGATTTGTCAGAGCCTTGCGCGACCAGGGCATCCTGGCCAAAGACACGCACGGCACGATCATTCGTTTTGCTCCGCCCCTCATCATCACCCAGGACGATATCGATTGGGCGCTGGCACGGATCGAAGCGGTTTTAACGATCTAACAAAACGCTAACGAAAGTCTTGTGCAACGCATATACTCATCGGTTAAACTTCAGTAGTAGCGGCCTGACAGGATAGGCGCGTTTACAATCCATTACGGTTATCCCTGACTTTTGACCGATTCACCAGGATCATCTATGATATGTGGCTGTCTGCTACAATAAGTCAGTAGGAGTTTGCAGTACAAATGCCGATTTACGAATATATTTGTGACACCTGCCACGACGAATTTGAAGTCCGTCGTTCCTTTACGGACGAAGGCGTTCCTCCCTGCCCAACGTGCAATGGCACCGGTAAAGTGCACAAGGTCTTCTCCCCTCCCGCGATCGTATTCAAAGGCAAGGGCTTTTATGTGACTGATTCACGCGGTAAATCCAGCACCAGCACAACCAGCAGCAAGCGGGAATCGTCGGACTCAGAGAGCAATCAAAAGTCTGAACCCACAAAAGCTGAAAGTAAGACCCCTGAGACAAGTACGCAGAAAAGCTCAGAAAAAAGTAAAGACTGACCCGTAAGACTTATTTCGATTTGCCCAAGCCGCTTGATTTATCAGGCGGTTTTTTTGTTGCGAAAAATCAGGACACAGGGCCGGGCGACAATGGACGGAAGAGATAAAAGGTGCGGCGGGGTGAAACACTTCCGGGCGGATCAGGATGATTCAATAATGAGACTGCGGCGAAACCCTCGGCAAATGCGTTCTGGCAGACATGCCGAAAATACTGTCGCCACGCGTGCGCCAATGCCATATCGATCTGCTTAATTTTCTGAAAGTCGGCGGGAACCTCGATCATGGTCTCGGGCAGCGTGATTTCGGGGATATCGCCGGGGGTCGGGGCCATCCTCGCTGCCAGTTCGCAGGATAAGTGTTGGCTTCGGGATGTAGCGGATCAGATTCTTGACGTTGGTTGCGCAAACAGGTTTGCACCCGGGCGCTGGTCAACCACTGCTCGACTGCAAAACGATCGGTCTCCAGACCCTTGTTGAGACCATCTTCCAGGATGCCGTAATGGTTGACGAGATAAGTGCGGGCGACAGCGCCGAGGCGATTGAAGTTAAAGTGTGCGTTGCGCGTTTCCAGGGGATCGAAAGTCCAGACGATGAGGTCGATGCCCTGCCGCGCAATCTGGCGAGCCTGTTCCTGTTTGAGGGCGTAGCCGATCCCCAGGCTGCGGTAGGCAGGCAAAACGGCAGCCATGTGGCTGTGATGATAAGGCATCCCGCCGCTGTCTCGGCCCGCAAAACCCAGTACAAATCCGACCAACTGGTCTTGGACCCAGGCGCCCAGCACGAGCCCGCCCGTGTGGGCCGCCGTGACCAGCACGTGCAGAGGAACGATGTCGAGATCGGTAAAGCGCCAGGTCTGTTGTTGAATCGCCAGACATTGCCGAAACCCATCGATGGTTTCGATAGCGCCGATGCGCAGGTCTTTCATGGTCGCGAGAGGAATTCAAGGGTGGAAGCAAGGAACGCTTCGGGCTGATCATAGGGCAGGGCATGTCCGGCATCAGCGATCAGACGAAATTGGGCGCTGGGTATGCGGGCCGTCATTTCATAGGCGCATCTTCGTGGCACGGTTTTATCCCGATCCCCGGCCAGCACCAGCGTCGGCGATTTGATGTGCTGTAGCTGTCCGAGCAGATTGAAGCGAATAATGGCGAGCATCGTGCGCCGGATCGCACCCAAATCATTGCGCCTCATGCGCTGGTAGGTGATGCGTTGATACTCGGGATCATCGAACAGGCTGGTTCCAACATAGTGTGCGAGCCGATCCATGTCGCGCAGCGCAGCGTACACACGAGTCAAGCGACTGCGCAGACTGCTTGCGCCTGAGCCTCGTAATTTTGCAAAGGTATTGACCAACACCAGTCGCCCCACCCGGTCAGGGTTATCGACAGCGAATTGCAGAGCGACGCATCCACCCAGCGACAAACCCAGCACATGCGCCTGCTCGATGCCGAAAAAGTCCAGGACAACAGCGACATCGGCAGCCATGCGCGCAATGGCATAATCACCTTTTACGGCCAGACTGCTTTGCCCATGTCCCCGCATATCAAGCAACAGCAGACGATACTGGGGGGCCAGCCCAGGCGTAATTGGGAACCAGTCAGCGCCGCTGGAACTCAAGCCATGCAACAAGACAACAGGCGGTCCATCGCCCAGCGAGCGGGCATGAATGCGCGCTCCAGGCGTCTGGATATGGAAAGATGGCAGATCAACAAACGAAAAGCGTGGATCCACGACTGTCAGGCGCGGGCGAGTTCAACGACGAGCATATCGAGCGCCAGATTGGCTTCCATCTGACCGGTTTTGATGGCGACATCCGTATCCAAGAGACGATCATAGATGCTTCCAAGCTGCTTCGAGGAATACTGCCGGGCCTGCGCCATCGCCTTTTGGGTCGGGTAAGTATGCAGTTTGATCTTCCGTGCGATGTTATCCCGATCCAGCCCCTCCTCCATCAACGCCTTGACCTGAACCAAAATCCGGTATTGCCGCACGATCATCGTCAGGAGATAGAGCGGATGAGCGCCTTCGTTGCGCAGTTGAGCGAGCAAGGCAAAAGCCTGCGCGGTGCGGCGGTGTCCCAGTGCATCCACCATATCGAAGATATTGGCATCCTGAGCGTAAGGGACCAGGAGTCGTACATCCTCCCGCGTCACTTGACGATCCCCCGCATAAACCGCCAATTTCTCCATCTCACTGTCAAGCAATCGCAGATTAGGCCCGATGAAACTGGCGAGATCCGTGGCTACGCCACGTGCAAGCGTGACGCCAAACCGTTTGGCATGTTTGTCCACCCAGCGCTCCAACTCATTTCCGCGCAGGGACGGGGTGGAAAAATCCGCAATCTCACCTTCGCTGCCAAGTTTTAATACTGTTTTGAACACAGGATTGCTTTTAGGCAGTTTCTTGTCCTCAGAAAACACCAGTTGGGTCGTTTCGGGCACGGTGGGCAGATAGTCTACCAGCCAGGTCGTGAAATCACCCGACGAGTCCGTTGCCTTCCCGCCCTTTGTTTTGGTCCCGGCCAGTTGCGACAGCAGATTGGCGACAATGACCAGCCGAAAATCACCGAGAAAAGGGGGGACATCGCAATGATGCTGCAATTCGTTGCGCGTGACGCTGCGACCATCCAATTCGGTGGTGTTGATGTCAACCAGATCACCCAAGTCAGACTTGAGCGTGTTGATGCGCTCCGCTTTGCCGAACTCTTCGTCACCATGAAACAGGAAGATCATGTCGAAATCACGCGAGGATCGTGTTGCAGCCGCACCCAATGCAGGACGCGCTGGCCAATCTCGCGTCTCTGGATGTCGAGGATCTGCACCGGGCCTAAATCAGCGCATGTCGTAACCTTCTCCTGCAGATTATTCCCCACAAACTGAGCGGCAAACACGCCAATCAATGCCCCGAACAATCCGGCGGGAATGCGGTCAACAACATGACGTCGAGGCCCGGCGCTGGCCAACAGGGTCGCGCCAGCCGCAAGCACCGCTGTGGTGACCAGATTGGTGCCACAATTCGGGTGAATGGCGAGTTGCCTTTCACCTGAACGCATGCGCTGAATCGCTTCCAGGACGGCGTCGCGTATCGCGTCCGAGGAAAGGTCCCCGTAGATCACGAACCCCCGGCTGTTAGAACGCCCGGCCATGTTGGTTTGCGGACGCATACGACTGAGAATGTGAATTGTTGCATGCTCAATGGCATGGTTCCGCCGAGTCGAGGCTATCGGGCCGTAATCAAGGATTCCCATTGGAAACGAAATGGATGGTGGCGGCAGTATCAGAACTGCCAGAGAATAAGACACAGGTGAGAAAAAATATCTCACGTGTAGTCTATTGTACCATATTTCCCTGCACCTGCACGCACCGCATCCACCTCGTTTTCGCCTCAGCTAGCCATACGCGCCGCAAATCCCGAAAGCGTAAAACCAAACCGAACTTGCCAGGGTGACTTCACGACAGTCCAGCGATCAAGACGGCGGTCGTGATGAAGCACAAAAGAACGCCGATCCGATCGAACGCGATAAATGCGTTGATCCCGCCGCCGATCTCGGGACTGCCGCCAGACCCGGTCAATGACATCAATATGAAAAACAAGACCGCGCCACCGGAAACTAACCGGAACGTTGGCGGCGTCCAGGCGGACGAAAACAGGCTCTGTAATCTTGGTTGGCATCATAGTTCTCCGTATCAATAAGAAACCCACTCATGTTCATTCAGATCGACCGCCTCTGTTGATTCGTAGCCCATCATCCGAAATTTCCGTTGTGGCTGGGCTGGGGGCGGGGGAATCAGCGCCTGCGCAGGATTGGGCAGGGCCGCCTGTTGCTGCTGAGCAAATGGAGGCGTATATCCTCCACTGACAACAATCACGGGTGGCTGTGGCTGATAGCTCGGTTGAGGAGTCTCGTCGTTCTGATTCCGTCGCAACAGGATACCGATCATGACAAACGTAGGGATCAGAGCGGCGAGGCCCAAAATCACGCCGATGATGATGGCCAGAGCATCAGAGCTGAGGCGGTAGGCGATGACCCCAACAAGCGTCATAACAGCCAGTGCTGCCAGAATCGTGATAATCGTTTTCATATGAAATCTCCTCGATAGTGTTTTCGTCTCATTGAAATCATCGATAAGCTCGCTCAGAGTGACCATTTCGGGAACTGCCTGAAGATCGAACGGCATTTACATGAACCATTCCAGCTAGCAAACTTGTAGTCTCCGCACGGTCGACATAGGCAGCCTGGAAACGAATCGTCTCACCACGGGATACGAGCAGAAAGTCGCCACGGCCTTTGAGGCGTTCAGCGCCACTGCGGGCAATACCCGTAGCGACTTTAGCATCTTCGGGCGAGCCGACTGCACCAACCAACCGCACAGGCAGATTCGCTTTGACAAGACTGCCGACGACTGTCGCTGCTGGTCGTTGCGTCGCCACAATGACATGAATGCCCGCTTCACGCCCTCGCTGCGTCAGTCTGGTCAGAGTCTCTTCGACCTCCTTGCCGTGGGCCATCCGCAGATCAGCTAATTCATCGATGCCGATAATGATCGCAGGTCTATTGCGTTGCTCGCGATCTCTTCGCTCCATCTCTCGCACCAGCTCCCAAAGCAGCCCAATAGCCACCTTTCCATCGGTAATGATGGGACGCAGGAGATGCGGAGCCTTTCCCAGATCGGCGAATCCTCTACCTTTTGGATCGATAAGAGCCAATTGCATTGCACGTTGTGCATTATTCTTGATCAAGCTGAGCATGATGCTGCGGAGCAGCACAGTTTTTCCTGAACCGGTCGTGCCGGCGACAAGGACGTGAGCAACTTCGGGGCTGGGCAAACGCAGGAGCAGGGGTGCGCCTTCATGGTCGACACCGAGGATTGCGGTAAGTTCAGGGAGTGTTGGCAGCTTGTCTGCGAGCTCGGAGAAGCGCACCACCTGGTTCTGCTGGCTTGGCACTTCGACGCGAATGACGCCGCCTTGCCGGTAGATACGGATATCGGACACGCCAAGTGAAAAAGCAATCTCATCCCGCAGCGAGAGTATTTTCTGAATGCGCGTGCCCAGAGCGGCCGTAAGATCATAGCGAATGAATCGAGGCGTGACTGTACCACCCCAAACTCGTCCCTGGATCTTGTGAGATGCAAGGATCGACTCTATGGCATTGGCTTGTCTGTCTAACCGGCGGCGTCGATAGGTCATGAGTGAAGTTCAGTCAAAATAATTACAGAATGGGAACATTTGTTCTAAAACTATTTTAGCAGGGTGTTTGAGGAATGTCAAGCATTTTTTCGCAAATACTGCTGCTGACCGGGCGCGTTGGTTCAAAATGCAATACCGCAAGGCGCGGTAGAGCACTCTGCTGTCAGATCAACTGAATGTCTTTTTCTCCCCGAACGCTATGGTCTACCCCATCCAAAAGTAGGCAATCGTCTTGCCCGATCTGCGATTCTAGCGACGCCAGGCGGCAGGGTTGAAAAACACCAGCAGGGGCAAAATCTCAAGGCGTCCGGCCAACATCCCCACGATGAAGATAATCTTCGACATGTCGGGCAAAGCGATCACGGTCTGCACGGGCACAAAACTGGGGCCAAATACGCCAATCGAGGTAAAAACCGTGGAATACGCATCAGAAATGGAGAGAGTCGGCGCTTGCAAGCTCACCACCAGTCCCCCGGCGGCAATGTAAGCCAGCCAGAGCAGCAACACAAACGTCGCTTGCCGAAAAGCGTCATCGGTAACGGCCCGTCCATCGATTGTAGGCACTTGCACCGCGTGCGGCGGTAAGCGGAGTTTGCGAATGTCACGGGTCAGGAATTTACCCAGTAGTCCGACCCGGATCAGTTTTATCCCACCAGCAGTGGAGCCCGCACAGCCGCCTACGATCATCAACAGCAGAAAGAGTTCTTTCGCCACACGTGGAAACGCGCCAGTGGCCATCGTCTCGTATCCGGTGGTGGACACAAGAGATGCCACCTCAAATAATGATTTCAGCAACCAGTCACCGGCGCTTCCTTTGAACGCCAACCAGGTGATAACTGCTACGATCAAGGTTGAGCCGCCCACCACGAGCCACAGTAAGCGCATTTCCAAACCATCCCACAACGCTGAAATCTGACGACGACTGAGACGATGAAGGATGTAAAAGTTGACCCCACCCGCCAGCATAAACAGTATGATCACCAATTCGATCACCATGAAATAGGGGTATTGCTGCGGGTGGTTGCGATAGAAGGCGATGCTCTCATCGTGCGGAGAAAAGCCGCCGGTCGAGACAGTCGTCATCGCCTGAGAAACTGCATCGAACAGCGACATGCCAAGAACCATCGTCAGCACGATCTGGCTGAGGGTGAGGACGATATAGATCATCGTGAAACGACTGGCGGCATGGCGGAAGTTCAACGACAGTCGCCCGGAGTTCACTTTCACGCCCTCGGCGTTGAGCAATGAAAGCGCCTTGCTGCCTTGAGACTGTCCGACAAGCAGTATAATCAAAAGAATCCCCAGTCCCCCTAGCCACTGTGTGATAGCGCGCCAGAGCAAAATGCTTCTTGGTAGCGAATCCAGTCCCGTCAACATTGTGGTTCCCGCCGTGGTGAAACCGCTGACACTTTCCAGCAGGGCATCGACCGGCGGGGTATGGAGCACAAGGATAAACGGGATTGCCCCCAGGATTCCGGTGGTGATCCAAACCGCAGTAGTCACGAGCAAAGCTTCGCTTTGTTGTAGCGAGGCTAAGGCTGGCCGTCTAAAGCGTAACCCCTGGCCCAACAACAACGCAATCAATGCCGGAACCAGAAAACCCTGCAATTCCCGCCATGTGGGAAAGCCCTTGTTGTCCCACATGGCCAATAGCAGTGGAATCAGCATCGCCAGACCCACAGCTGTAAAAACCGGCGCCTGATAAGCCAACACCAATGACAGGCGTCGTCGCCATAATGGCTCTCGACGGGTCATCATTTTCGCTGGCGTCTGGAGCGACTATTGAGCAAGTGCACTAACTTACGAATCTCGTCATGCGTGGCGGCGACAAACAACTCATCGTTTTCACTCAGTGGCTGTTGTTCTCGTGTAGGATAAAACACCTGTGTTTCTTTATTGAGAACGCCCAAAACAAGTGCTCCCTGGGGATAACGTTTGTCCAACCACAGCGCGCTTGTCAGTTTGCCAATGAACGGAGACCCCTGCTGGACATCGATGCCGGCAATTTCGATGCCTCCTTCGCCTAGCGTCATGACATGGCGCACGGTGGGATCTTCGACAGCAGTCAGCAAGTTGTTCAGCATAAAATGGAAACCACTGAAGACGCTCTCAATCCCCGCCAGTTCGTAGGCGGAACGATAATGTTCCTGGTTTAACCTTGCATAAATGCGGGGCACAAAGAACTGCCGTCCAAACAAACCTACGATGATATTTTTGATGTCTTTTTCGAGCATTGTGAGCAAGACATCAGCGCGTTCGATGCCCGCCTCTTGCAACACCCGTATGCTGGTGGTTTCCCCAAAGATTGTCAGGCAACCTAACTCCGTCGCCACCATAGTGCAATATTCTTCGTTGTCGTCGAGATAGGCGACCTCGTGGCCATTTTTCACCAGTTCGGCTGCCAGTGCTCTACCCAAAGGAACTTCGTTCACAATCAGAATGTACATGATGAAATCCGTATGCTGAGCGTCGGTGGGCTGTGGAAAGTCGGTGTTGTTCAGATAACGGGCGGCGCACCCTGTTGCAGATGCCATTCATCCAACACAACCTGCATCGGAGCGAAATCAAAGTTGTCCAGCAAGGTTTCCAGGCGGCGGCGCATGGACGCACCGGTGTTGTGGTAAGTGATGAAATAATCCCGGCGGGATAGGGACGCACGAGGCGTGTCCGGGTCCAGTTCCCAGGGATGGAGGTAGATAACGACAGGACCTTGTTTCTGAGCCTGGCGCAGGCCGTGCACGATAAGCGGCATGGGTAAGACACGCAGATAAAATCCGCCGCACACGGGTATCGTCAAGGGTCCCATGCGCCAGGCGGTCATCGGCCACTCCACGATGGGCGCAGCGGGATCGGAATCGACCAGATTGGGGGCAGGGCGATAGGGAGCAGGGGGAGCATCCGCCACGCCGTACAGCGGAGTGCGCATGGGGAAGACGCTGGAATCATAAGTGTATCCGCGCCGCGCCAGCACGCCCAATGCCCAGGCTGTGTCTGGAGATAAACTGAAGGTGGGGGCCCGGAAGCCGCGCGGTTTCACGCCCGGAAGGTGTTGCTCCACCACCTGGGCGAAGCGAGACAACTCTTCGTCAAACTCTGTAGCTGTCAATTCCCACAGAGGACGATGCGTGAAAGTATGGCATCCGATCTCGTGTCCATCCTCGACAATGCGCTGCACCAGGACCGGATGCGCCTCGATAACTTCACCAACGACGAAAAATGTGGCCCGAACGCCTCGCTCAGCCAGCAGGTCGAGCAACGGCAGGGTGGCGGGAAGCACGCGGTCGTCGGCAGTCTGGCGATCCACCCGTTTCCGCAATAACTCGGCATGCCAGTAAGACTCAAGATCGATAGACAGCGCGGCGTTCATGACGAATTGGCGACTGACGTTTTGCGGTGGGAACCAACAAAAGTGCGTTGTCGGAAGTACACGATGGCCATCGACAAAAGCATCTTCGGAATGTAGTACAGGTTTTTGAGAATGCTGCCATGCATCGATACGCCCGAAATGCGCTCGTGCATGGTCACCGGGATTTCAGCCACCCGAAAACCGGCGTAATGGAGCATGATCAGTGTGTCGGCATCGGGATAATCGCTGGGATAATCTTCCACCGCCAGAAACCGCATCACTTCGCCCGTCATGGCCTGGAAGCCGGATGTGGCATCTGTCACCTGTCGTTTGGTGAGATAGCTGGCGATCCCGGCGAAAAGGCGCATGCCCGACCGCCGCACCCAGGAGGCATGGTAGGTCATCTCGCCGGTAAAACGTGAACCCACAACCAGATCGCACGCATCTGACTGGACGTACGCCAGGAGATCCGGCACGTTTTTGGGATCGTGCTGTCCATCTGCATCCATCGTGACGCCGTAGTCGTAGCCACAGCGCGCTCCATAAGCGAAATCCTGTTTGCACCGCTCCGCCATACCCGAGATTATTCGGAAGACGCACGACGATGGCCCCGAGCTGAGCGGCGATTTCACTTGTGGCGTCGGTGGAGTAATCGTCCACGACCAGAATATCGGCGTCAGGGACAACCTCGCGAACGAGCGGAAGCACGAGCGGCAGGTTGTCGGCTTCGTTATGAGCGGGAATGATAACAAGTGTGGATGGCATGATGGACGATGTCAGGAGTTGATGGAAACATCCTGTTTTTCCTGAGGCAGGGTTGTGAAATCCAGAGAACCGATGTCTGCAGACTGCAAATGTTTGGGAACGGTGAAGCGGAACGTTGCCCCGGCATCAAACTCGCTCTCAGCCCAAATTCGCCCGCCGTGATGCTCGACGATGTGGCGGCAGATGGTTAGACCCAGGCCAGCGCCTTTGTAAAGACGGTTAGCGCCGCCATCGACCTGATAAAAACGATCAAAAATGCGATCGACTTGATCCGGGGCAATGCCAATGCCCGAATCCTGGACGCCGACCTCCAGGTAGTCTCCCCGATCGATGGCGCTGATAATGACATTGCCTTGCGCTGGCGTGAATTTAATGGCGTTGTCCACCAGGTTCGTCACGACCTGCTCAAGCCGCCAGGGATCGGCGGAGATGGTGGGGAGTTCCTCCGGAACTTGATTGATCAGCGTCACGTTTGAGGTATCTGCAAGAGGCGTCAATTTATCGACAACGGCTTCGGCCACGACCGGAATATCAACCGGTTGCAGCCGTAAGGTCACCTGACCAGATTCCAAACGCGAGAACTCCAGCAGATCGTCGATCATGCGTTGCAGGTGATCTGTCTGCTGTTTGACCGTCTCCAGGAAATCGCGCTGGATGTCCGTGACCGGGCCGGTTTTGTTCATCAGGATGATGTCGACAAAGCCCTTGATGGAGTGCAGCGGCGTTTTTAGTTCGTGAGAAACGACGGAGAGGAAGTTGGATTTCATCCTTTCCAATTCTTTCTGGCTGGTGACATCGCGCAGGACGGTGGCGATGCCCTGCAAATGAGAGCCAACGGTAAGCGGTGTCGCTAAGGCTTGATAGGTGCGTTCTTTGTTATTCAACGGTAGATCAATTTCGTGCATGATCGCTTCACCGGACGCCGCGCGCGTTTCTTCCAGCAAATCCATAAAGTCATCACGCTCCAGGATATCTTGAATGGGGACTCCGACCGACGGGGAAGCTGGCAAAGCAAAGATATGTTCAGCGACAGGGTTCATCAATACCAGCCGCAGGTCCGCATCGACAACGAGTACGCCGTCACCGATGCCGGCAAGGATGGTCTCCAGTTCGCGGCTTTTGTCGGCCACGGCCTGGTAGAGCTGCGCATTTTCGATTGAGGCGGCGGCGAAATAGGAGAAGGAATCCAGCAGTTGGCGCTGACGTTCCGCACCGAAATCGGGCTGGACGTCGGCAAGGTAGAGAGCGCCGATTGGTTCGCCGCGCATCACCAAAGGCAGACACAGAAAGGCGTTCAGACCCGAAGATGCCCGTAATTTCGCAAAACCCAGACCATCGATCTCGTCACTTGAGACTAGGTTACCCTTTGACAGGATATCAATATCATGCACATCCAAAGCGACGGCAAAATCGGAACTCGGGACAGCGTCATCGGCGGTGTTCGTGTCCGCAATGCCGCGTAGCTCGAAGCCGGTATGGTCCAGCAGAGCAATGGCGGCATACTGCGCATCGGTCAGTGTAGCCATGCGCTGCACGAGCATTTGCATGGTCGAGGAGAGATCCAAAGTCGCTGCCAATGCTCTGGCGACCTCTTGCAGGGAGCGTAGTTGCAACACCCGATCTCCCAAATCGCCGGCTGTGCGCTGTAACCGTTTGGTTTGTTCTTCGAGATCAATCTCGCGCGTAGCCAGGGTGTTCTGTAGTTCCTGTTGACGCAAGCGCGTTTGTTGAAGGGTCTGCGCTGCCAGCGCTGCAACCAAAGCGCCCAGAAACAAAACGACATAGCGTACGAGAAACAGCGGATCGGTCAAAAAGGCGAGGCTATCCAGGTGAAGCCAGAGCGCCAAAACATACAAAGGACCGATGGCAAATGCGCCAAACCAGATGAGCAGTGACCACGGCAAGTAAAAGGCGGGAAGCAGGACTTCCAGAATGAGCAGGGGCCAGAGCGGAGAGACCAAACCGCCGCTCACTGTCAACAAATAGAGCGCAAAACACAAATCCACCGCATAGCCAAAAATGAGCAGAGCGGTTGCATGGTGAGGCAAACGATAAAGCAAGAACAGGCAGATCGCCGTTATCGCCAGATAGCCTGCCACGACTATGACTGGCTCCGCCAGGATGGTGGTTCGCGTCAACCACAGCGCGGAAAAAGCCGCTAACAACAAGACAATTTTGTTAGCGATTAGCAGGGGCGGCCAGGGCCCGGAAAAGGAGGTGCGCAGAGAAGGTGACATGAACCGAATAGGATCGAGATAAAACTATCTATCGGGTGTAGAGGTAGGGTCGGGCGCTGAAGTGGGTTCGGAAGTCGGTGAAGGTTCCGTAACCGGCGTGTCAGTCGGTTTTGGTTGCGAGGTGGCGGTGGGGAGCGATGAGGTCGGCGTCGCGTCAGGCAACGACTGGGTGGCGGTTGGCGTAGGAGAAGGTTTGGGGATAGGCGGTGATGTCGCTACGTTGGTGGGTTTGGGTGTTATGGTGGGTGTCGGCGTGACGGTTGACGTTGGCGTGGTGGTCGGTGTGAATGTCGCTGTCGGCGTGACAGTGGCGGTTGGTGTCGGCGAAGATGTTGGGGTTGGTGTCGGCGAAGCAGTCGAGGTGGGGCTTGGCGTCGGGGTCAGAGTTGGGGTTGGTTCGGTAGGAGACTGAAAAATCCACCACAAATCGAATCCTGATAGGACAAAAAGCCTGCTGCGATTTTCCGGCGGCAAGAACAGGAAGTTAACCATGCCCTTGGTGGGACTTGGCAGACGCACCCAGGTCAGGCCCCAGTCGTCACTGCGCCAGATGCCACCGGTGCTGTCACCCGCCAGGAGCGTTTGCCAGACCAGCGGATCGATAGCCAGACCGGTTATTCTCTGCGAGTCCGGCAGGAGGACAGGCTGCCAGTCCTCGCCGCCTGACGCACCTCGTAACAAGCCTTGATCGTGCAGGATGTAGAGCTGATCGGGTTTACGAACCGGGCTGATCAAACGGCGAGGGTTAACATCTTCAGGCAAAGAGTAAGTCTTCCAGTTATCCTCCTGCATGACATCCAACCACCCGGCTCCTCCAGCCCAAAATCCATTTTCAACGTACACCGCTGTCACACTTTCGGCCATTTGCCGGTTTTGCCAAGTGACCCCGCCATCCTTGCTCCACGACAGATGATCATCATCGGCCATGATCAACCAGTCTCCCTCAGGATAGGCATGAGCGGCCAGCAGCGAGGGGCTGAAATCCTGGGGACGGTATAGAAGCTCAAATGTTGCGCCGCTGTCGGTCGAGCGATAGAGTCCTCGACGCGCCTCTTCACCGGCCAGAGCATAGACCGTGCGCGCACCACCTGTTTCCAACGTGTGCAAGGTGATCCCTCCGACCGAGTTGGCGGGAAGCCCAGATCCGATTGTCGTCCAGGTGCGTCCCTCATCCACGCTGCGCAATAGCGAAGAGGACGACCAGCGATAGATCGTCGTGAGCCCCTGATCGCTGGCAAATATAGCGCCATGCAATGCGCCGACATCCGCACCTGTTGGTTGCCAGGTGTGCGCTTGTTCACCCTGCGCTAAAGGCCACAAGGCCAACGGCAGGAAGAAGAGCAGGACGCCGCCCAACCACAACAGCCAACGCCGATCCGTTGAGACGCCGGATGCCTGAGAGATCTCATCAGCGAACATGATCAGCGATCTGGTGTGGGAGTGTTGGTCGGTGGCGGCGGTTTTGTGGGGCGCGGGGTGTTGGTGGGGCGCGGGGTATCGGTGGGAGGCGCCGGTGTAAACGTATGGGTTGGCGTCGGTGGAATGGGCGTGATGGTGGGGGTGTTGGTCGGTCGCGGCGTCAGTGTCGGCGTGGCGGTGGGCAGAGGCGTGGGCGTGTGTGTGGCTGTCGCTGTACTGGTTGGTGTTGGCGTAGCCAAAGCCAGCAAAATAGCCTGTTCGATGTTCTGGGCCGCCTCTTTATCATCGCAACGAGGAGGCAATTCCAGCGCCAGCGCCAACTGGGCATAATCCAGAGCCGCGTGATAGTTCCCCTGCTCGCTTTCTGCAACGGCGCGGGCGACGTATGCTTCGTAGAGCAAACACGCTGCTAAACCGCCGCCATAAGTCGGTTGCGTCTCGTAGATTATCTCCAGCTTCTCAATTGCTGCATTCCAGTCCGTCCGCTCCGAAGCGAGCACGCCGGACTCGTAAAGAGCAGCCAATTGCCGATTTCCGCTCGCTCGTTGATTGTCAGGATGGATGGTAAGCGCCGCGTTGAAAAAGCTCAGGGCCTGTCGAACTGCGTCGAGGTCGTCACTTTGCTCCTCGATCAACCGTTCGCCCTCTTCCAGATAACTGACAAAAAGGAATTCCTGGATTGTTTCGGTGCGATATGTTTCATCCCGTTCCCGAATCTCCCCAAAAAGCCGGATAGTCTCGCCCCAATCGCTGGCATTGTAGGCATCACTGGCCGCGGTGTAGAGATCCGACAGTCCCTGTTGATGGACAACGAAATCCAGCAGTTCATTGACATCTTCATAGGTCGGATAAACACTGATGATAGCATCCAAGTGCTTTTTGGCAGCGCCCCAGTCCTCGGCGACAATCGCATCCTGAGCGGCGGTGTACTCCTTGGCCATATCCCGCAAGAGTTTGGCCTGTGTCAAGCCAGCCCGTGCGCCGATATCGTCGGGATCGATAACGAGGATGCGTTCAAAAGCGTTCACTGCGCCATCGTAATTGCCAATTGCGAGTTGCGATTGCCCCTCGTTATACAGTTCGACCAGACCAGGATCGGGACCCCGACCAGGGAGATTGAAGAGTCGATCACCGGCTACGAATAAGACAATAGCAGTGGCAATGACCAAAATCAAAAGACTCAACAGCCAGGGAAGCCAGCGCAATCGCTTGGAGCTTATCCGACCTTCTGGTTCTTGCTGCTGCTGTCCCGGCGCCATTTCCTCAAGCTGAATAAACCAGTTTATCTCATCAATCAGCGCCCCAATCCCCTGACGTTGGGGCTGAACTTCCTGCAGACGCGAAAAAGCCGCCAGCGCTTGCCGCCACTGACGTCGCTGATAATAGGCCATTCCCTCAGCATAGAGGTGATCTGCTTGTTCGTTTCCGTCCGGGTTCAACGTAGATGCCGTTTTGGAATTGAGGATGGACTGGGAGGAGGTCATGCGTAGAGAAGTGTAGCCGCGCCGGGAGGCTAACGCAAGCTGTCTGCGGACTCGTGCACATCCTGTTTGGGTTCAGCCACCTGCTCGGATGCTGCAACCTGGCCGGAACCAAGCACCTGGGGGATATAGGTTCGATAAGGTTCCCACAAGCGCACGTCCGTCACTTCGGTCCAGGTGTTGTAGCGTCCATCGACACGATTCCAGCTTTGGATGCTGATCGCCATGGGCGAGCCAGCCCACGAGCGGGGAAGTTGGATAGATGCATATTTCCAACCAAGATCAACCAATTCACCTCTCACCCACTGGTCTTCCGGCAGGCCATCTCGTAAAGCCAGTTGTTCACCAGTCGGGCCGGTAAGCACAACATCGAATGTATCAAACCACTCCTGACGGTTGGAGCTAAATTGGACATCGTACGTGTGGATGCGGTACCAGATCGTGATGGTTGGCGTATCGAGCACGTCAAGTCCGGGCACGAGCACACCCTGCTGGCTGATGACGCCCGCGCCGACAGGGACGGTCCCAGGACTGTTGTCCGGGATATCGACGCCAGGGACATTAGGGCCATAATTGGGCGAGCCAAGTTGAGCCAGGAAGGCTTCGCCTTCAGGTCCAGGACCTGTGATCACTGTCTGCGAAAGTGCTCCGCTCCGTTGCCAGCCCACAAAGCTGCCACCGGCGAAACCGCCATTCAACAAAGGATCAATGTAAACGCCCCAGGGCACTTCAACCCACTGCGAGATATTCCCGGCGACATCGCGTGACCGCATTCGGAAGAAGTAACGATGCCCGAAATTACCGAAATAACGTCCACTGGTGTCAGGGGTATTGTTTATCCAGACCTCCCAGGGTTTATTACGACCATCCTTCACCTGCAAATCAAATCCATCCAACCCGCTGCCAGATACTTCATCCAGGCCTTCCCATGACAAGACAAAGGAAGTTTGCCGGTGGTAGCGGTCGACAGGATCAAAATGAGAATAAGGAGCAGCCACATCGATCTTGTACGATTGCTTATTCAGGGACTCGGCATTGCCAGCAATATCGAAGGCCTGATATTCGAGATCATACTGGCCGGAGACAGAAAGCGCTATCGCCGCGCTGGATTCCACTTCCTGCCATTCGTCACCATTCAAGCCGGTAACGTAGGTGATCGACGCCTGAAGCACTATCGACAGCGTCGAGTGAAATGGTGACAGCGGATGTATACCATCCATTCTCACCCATCACACCACCTTCAACAGTTGCCGTCGTTACGGGTGACGTTTCATCGAAACGAAAAGCGCCAGGCAGGAAGACTTTGCTGTCGATATTGCTATTTCCGGCTCGATCCATCAACCAGAAGTAGACATCCCAGGCGCCTTCAACCGGCACGGTGATGCCCGTTGCCGCGCCGACCGGCGAAACCTGTACGCCGTCCGTCTCATTGATTGGCGGGGATCCGAGCTTGTAGAAACCGGCGGCAATCCCGGAGGTGTCAGGCGGATTGGTCCAGACCAGCGAGAAGCTGTTGACAGAAGTCCAATCCTCTGGGCCAGCTTCAAGGGTAAGTGGGCTTCCGGGAGGGACGGGATCAATACGAACCGTATCCAACTGCCAGGGTTCTACATTGCCTGCCGCATCTGCACTCTGGTATCGAATCGTGTGTTTATCCGCTGTAGAAATCGTGAATTCGGTGTTGTTGACCGGCGGTGCGCCATCGATGCTGACGCTGGTGCTTTCAACGCCGGACAAAGTGTCGGTCGCGACCAGCGTAACAGTGACCGGCGAGCGGAACCATCCGTTGTCTCCGGCGATCCCATCCAGATTGGCTACGGTTGAAGGTGGTGTGGCGTCGTAGTTTAGCGAGAGTTCCTCATCCCAGATGCCGACGTGCGTGTGGTCGACATTCCCTGCTACATCCTGCAACCACACATAAGCCGTAAACCTGCCTTCATCCGGAGCCATAACATCGTGCAGGATGTTGCCGCTTCCAGGTCGCCACACGCCATCGGTGGCATGGGCGGGCGGCTCGCCTACCTTGTAGTAAGCGCCGGCAATGCCGCTCAAATCTGGCGGGACAGCCAGCACCAGGTCGAAGGCATTGACATTGTGCCAACCTCTGGGCGAGACGTTGACCGGCGTTGGGGCCCAGGGGGCGATGGTGTCGATACGTACGCCGCCCGGAATCGCGTATGGCGTCTCTGCATGTCCCAATAAATCGGTCGAGTAAAATTCAACCGTGTATTCACCGCTTTCCGTAAGTGTGAATTCGTCGCCGGTCTGCCATTCACCGCCGTCGATGCGATAAAAGGTCTCGGCGACGCCAATGCCGTCGTCAAGTGGCACCAGCGTAACCGTGACGGTTTTCGTGTACCAGCCATTGGTGGCGTCATGCGGCAAAATAACATACGAAGTCACCGGAGGTGAACGATCGACTTTGATCTCAGCAGTGTTGATCGCCTCCTCATTGCCGGCCACATCCGTAGCGGCATACTGCAACGCGTGCTCGCCATCTGTGGAAATGACCACACTATCAGACTGTTCAGGCGGAGCGCCATCTAATTGCCATTCCACATAATCCGGCCCGGAAGTGACATCTGTTGAGGAAAAAACAACGGTGACGGCCACATCATACCAATTCTCAAATACCGGTTCATAATCGATGAGGAGTGCTGTTTCTG
Source organism: uncultured Chloroflexia bacterium (assembly GCA_963700615.1). Taxonomy (GTDB): domain Bacteria; phylum Chloroflexota; class Anaerolineae; order J102; family J102; genus DUEF01. The sequence goes on from CAVOYG010000017.1 coordinate 178,246, forward strand.
GCGCCACCGAATCGAGATCGAGTTGTGCGGGTTCTGTTTCGGTCTGATTCCCGGCTTTGTCGGTCGCCCGGGCTGTCAGTGTGTGCATACCTTCCGTTTCGATCCGCAATTGTCGGCCTTCGCCCCAGGGGGCATCATCCAATTTGTATTCGACAGCCGCCAATCCAGAGCCCTGATCACTGGCGATGATGGTGACATCAATGGGACCCACGTACCAATCGTTCAGGCCGGGCGCCCCGATGGGATCGACGAAAATATCGGGGGCGTCCGGATCCCATTGCACGGCATTGATGGCTTGTTGCCGACTGTCTCTGTCGATGTTCCCAGCGCCATCTGTCAACCACACATAGATGTTGTAGCTGCCCGGCGCGGGCGGCGTCACGTTTTCGATCCGGGTGATATCCTCATCAGCCAGGCATACGCCATCATTGTCATCAACCGGCGCTGTGACACCCAGCTTGTAGCACGCGCCCACAATCCCGCTCAGATCATCGGGATTGTCCCACGCAATAGTGTACGCAACGGTTGCTGCGATCTGCCAACCGGCGGGTGTGATCGTAAGTCCTTGTGGCGGCGCTGGCGCTGTCGTATCCAAAAACAGCGTGACGGGGCTCGCATCACCGGCATCGGCGCTGTTCCCTGCCCCATCGACCGGCCACACCCATAGTTGATGTTCCCCATCTGCATCGCCGGGCACGGCGTAGTCATCGAAGCCATTTACGGCATCGGGCCAGAAATCGCCATCGTCGGGTGCTGCCGGGGGGGCGTTCAACTGGTGGCGAGCGCCCGCAATGCCACTGTCATCGTCGGGAGCGATCCAACTGAGGTCGAAGCTGTTGATATTCGTCCATTCTGCAGGTGAAACGGCGAGATCGGTGAGTGGACCGGGACGTTGCGTATCGTATTGCAACGTGACCGGCACAGCGGAGCTGTGATCGGCATTGCCAACGCCATCGGCCAACCACAACCACAAGGTATGCTCGCCGTTAGCGCCAACCGAAATACCAGTAACAGATGTTAAGTTGACCCCAGCCTTGAAATCGCCATCGTCTGGCGCTACGGGCGCGGCGTCCAATTTTGTCCAGATGCCGCCAATACCGTTGACATCAGATGGATTCTTCCACGTCGCTCCAAAATCGTCGACATTGGACCAACCAGCAGGTTGCGGCGCCGGCTCGACGGGTGATCCGGGCGCTGTCGTGTCGACGTTGACGATATTCGCCGGGCCTGTCGCAACCGTTCCCAGCGTATCGGTAATTCGATATTGAACGAAGTTCCGTCCTTCTCCCAGAGTGAGCCCCGTGACGGTGATGCGGCGCGTCGTGGTGATATCGCCGGTAATTTGCAGATTTGTCGTCTGCCAGCCGGACCATGTCTGCCCGCCGTCTGGTGAAAATTGATAGGCAGCGTCATCTGTCAGGCCGTCTGCATCGGTTGCAGTCACCGAACTAATTGCGGGTAACTCCGTGACCCAGGTGCTGCCGCCAGGTTTGAAATCAGTCCACACGGTGGCAGCGTTGGGCGTAACGGCAAAAATAAGAAGGGGTAAACTGGCGACAAGCGCGGCGGCTGTCACCAATCCAATGGCAAACAAGCGGAAGGTGCGGATCATTTTCATGGTGGGCAGAAGTGAAGGGAGATGCTGATCCGAACATAACTTTCCAATCGGATCAGTCAAACAGCAGAAAGGGGGCGCCTGGACGAATCGCCAAACCGGCCAATCGCTCAAGCCCCCCTGTGTCGTGCAAACGCATTATGTAAAAATGGCGTGCAGAAGCGCACCAAGTTACAAGGTTTCGAATCGATACCCGACCCCGCGCACTGTCACCAGATGCTGGGGATTATCGGGGTCTTCCTCGATCTTGGTGCGCAAACGGCGCACATAGACGGCGATCTGGTTGGGATAGCCGCCATAATTTGCGCCCCACACGCTGTTGAGTAGTTGATCGTGGGTGAGAACACGACCGGCGTTGCGCATAACACAGTGGAGGAGCCTGCATTCGATGGGCGTGAGTTCGACATTGCGGCCACTGGGTAAATCGGCGCGATTGGTCAGTGGGTCCAGGCGAATGCCCGCAGCTTCGATGCGATCAGATGGATCGCCCAGGGCATAGGCTTCGGTGCGGCGCAGCACAGCCTTGACCCGCGCCAATAGCTCAGAGGGTTCAAATGGTTTTGCCAGATAGTCGTCAGCCCCTTGCTCCAAACCCGCAACACGGTCGGCGGTTGCACCCTTGGCCGAGAGAAATATCACAGGAATGGCATAGCGAGTGCGGATTTCGCGCAATGTCTCAAACCCATCCAAACCGGGCATCATCACGTCGAGCAAAACCAGATCGGGCTTTTCTCGCTCCATGAGTAGCAGGGCGTCGCGTCCATTACTGGCGGCAAGCACCTCATAACCTTCCTCTCTCAGCAGAAAGGCGGTCATTTTAACACTGGGTGGATCGTCATCGACAACGAGAATGCGCATTTGCCCTTGTGCCGATTCTGTGGGATGTGATCTGTTCTCGGCGGGAGCATTATACCATCGCGCCATACTGCTAGCAAGGGATTTCGGCATCGCAGGGGGATTGTATTCGGATGAGAAGGTGGAACTGCTGGTGGTGATCATAGAATTAACTGGTTTATCAGGAGGATTATGTGCTGATGCGATGCACTTTGAGAGCGGCTTTGGAGCTGGGATCTCACCTGAACCAAAGCATGTCGCTCTTGTATTGCGCTTCGCACTTTGCCCAATGGGTCAGGGCTTTAAGATGAATGGTAGATAATGGGGCGGCTGCACGGATGTGAAACCGAGTTTTGACCGCACGACGGTGTTGGCCGAGAGTTGAACGATGTCGGGATAGCTGGTCGTCGTGCGGTACATGCGTGGGATATCAGCCAAAACCGTAAACGTCTCTGGCAGCAAATCGGTGAATAAGACTATGCCATCGCTATCGGTGACAGATTGACCTCGCAGCAGTCCCTGGCTATCTCGCAGCGTGATTTCAATCTCACTCACGGGTACGTCATCTTCATCCCAAATGCCATCTGCATTGTGATCATAGAAAACGACGACCTCGATATCCGCTGTATTTGGTGTGGCTGTCGGCGTGGCGGTGGGAGTCGGTGTATCGGTAGGCGTGGGCGTAAGGGTGGGGGTGGACGTGATGGTAGACGTGGGTGTGGTGGTGGGAGTTGCTGTGCTTGTAGGGCTGGGCGTGGACGTCGGGGTCGAAGTTGGGATTGCATTGGGGTTCTGCCACTGGTAGATGGTTCCGGCCTGTCCTGCAACCCACGCCGCATTTGCGGTGGGAAAACTGATGGCGTGGAGAGCAAAGCCCGTTTCTGGGCCATCCATCTGCCAGTTTGCCCCACCATCTTCTGTGATCAGACCGTTCCCTTGCGCCCCGACCGTCCAACCATTTTGCCGATCCAGAAAAGCAAGGCCGAACATAGTCTGGGACGAAGTCAGTGGTTTCAGCGACCACAGCGCGCCACCGTTTTCGGTGCGGAGCAAAGTGCCATCGGAACCGGCTGCCCAACCCCGTTGGCCATCGATAAAGTCCAGGGCAAACAGGTTTTCGGCTACGCCGAGGGTCTGGGTTGCCCAGTTCTTGCCACCGTTTTCGGTGCGCAGGATGACGCCATTCTCACCGGCAGCCCAGCCTCGCTGCTCGTCGATGAAGGAGAGGGCGTAAATGCTGGGAGACCCTGGCATGGATTGTTGACTCCACTCGTTGCCGTCGAAATGGTAGAGAGCGCCATCCTCTCCCGCGACCCAGCCCTGGTCGGGAGAGACAAAGGCCAGAGCATGCAGATTGGCGGGGATCAAGATCGCATGGTGTTGCCACGTGACCCCACCATTGTTTGTAGACCAGAGCAGGCCGTTGTCACCGGCTATCCAGCCGTTGCTCGCATCGAAGAAATGCAGAGCGTTGATGTCGTAGACTGTGCCGGTCGGCAATTTCGCCCAATCAGCGCCGCCCACCGGGGTGAACAAAAACGTCCCATCAGAGCCGGCAGCAAAACCAACCTGCTCATCAAGGAATTGGATGGTCTTCAGATCAGCGCTGGTGTGGCTGGCCTGTCGGCTCCAGTCTCCGAAGTCATCCGGGTTCGCTCCATCTTCAGCAGACGCATCGTCGCCTTGATTGAGGTGGGGAGACGCGCTGACGCGGGGAAACAGAGCAAGGGTAGACAGAAAGACGAGGGTAAGCGTGATAAGGAATAGTCGCATAACGTGCAAAACAAGGGATCTGAATTCGTTGAACTTGGGAAAATGCAGGTGGAAACGGCTTCCAGAGACGTTTCAATCAAATCCAGTATAGCCTGCCAGCGTGAAAACAAGATGAAGTGAGCGGCTAATCTTGATGACAGTTCTTTCACTTTCAGCAATCTGAATTCGGAGAAAAAACAAAAAGGCCCCGGAGTAATCCGAAGATCAATCCGGGGCTGTTGGTTGTGGCGTTATGGAGCAATCATCCGTTCACGATGATCAGGCTCCCGCGTCAAGCAAGTTTTTTCATCGCTGAGCAGGCAAATAAAGTCTTTGCGAGTAAACGAAGGCTTTGCCATCATAGATGGAGAGATCGAGCGGGTTGCCGCCGGTGTTTGCAAAGGTGTCGGCGATCAGTTCCAGAATGGAGGCGCTTCCATCGGGGCTGATGGCCTGGAACGTGATTTCGGCCAGCAGCGCCCCGCCAGTGAGTCCGGTGGATGAAAGTGCATTCAGGCGTATGGCGTCGGTTCCGATGCCGTCGTTGTCGAAATCTTTGTTGCACAACGCCAGATCGAAGCCATGCGCAGGATCGGCCACACAGGCAATGGGCTGGAGCACCTGCGGATCAAATCGCAGTTCCACTGTGGCAGCGCCCAGGTTGCTACTGAGGATTTCGGCATGGACAGGGATGGTGACCTGTCCATCCGGGAAGAGTACATGCACATCCACGCCGAGCAGTGCGTTTTGCTGTGGCGACCAGGCAGGTTCCAGCGCTTGCGCCGCTGCCGCGATGGGACAGAAGGGGTTGGGCATGTTCAAGTCGCATTGCAGGATGAAGAGGGCATCAACCGCGTCGCACACGTTATTGCCGCTGACATCGCAGTTATCCACGTACAATGTGCCTGGCGGTGGCGGGCACTGCTCGCTGGCCGTAATCATGCCTAAGTCGTATTGAAGGATGAACATGGCATCGGTTACGTTCACATTGCCATCGCAGTTGACATCCCCGGAATCGGTGGTGATCTGACCGATGGTAATGGCGTCATCGATGCCGGTGACAGTGACGGGAGCGCCTCCCGGATCGGAGAAGGTGGTTACGACGACATCGAGCGGTGAGATGCTGCCAGGCGCGCCGATGGCGTCGAATGTGATCTCGGCCAGTCGTTCTGTCCCGGCCACGCCGCCTGTGCTCACCAGCGTCACCCGGACGCTGTCAGGATTGATGCCATCATTGTCGTAGGTCATGTTGCACTGGGCGAGGTCAAACGAGTTGTTGGGATCAGCGACACAGGCCGAGGGTGTGACGATGGCGGGGTCATAACGCACTTCAAAGGTGACAGCACCGACCCCCGGCGGCAGGACATTTTCCATATCGACCGGCGCCATGATGCTGTTGCCGAAATCGACGTTTCCACCTGTGATGCGTACGATGGTTTGTTCGTAGTGCACTGTTGCCGTGTGGTCTGCTGCGGGCATAGTGAGCGAGATAGTGGCGCTGGTGCTGGCGTCGTCATTCGTGCCGGTCCAACCTGCCACGTGCCAGGATGGAGCCGGGGCGGCGGTGAGTTGGATGGGTGTACCTGCACGGTATTGTCCTATGGAACAACCTGGTGATAAAAAGGGAGTCGCGGATGGACGAGCGCCCATGCCTGTGTAGGCTAGATTCAAGGCATAGCAGTCCTGCTCGTAGATAACGCTAACTGTGTGATCTGAGGCAGGCATGATGAGCGAGTTGTTTGTGCTGGTGCTGGCGTCGTTAGCCGTGCCGGTCCAGCCCGCCACGTGCCAGGATGGGGCAGGATCGGCGGTTAGTTGAATGGGTGAACCTGCAAGGTATTGTCCTTTGGAACAACCTGGTGATAAGAAAGGCGTCGCCGATGGTCGAGCGCCCATGCCTGTGTAGGCTAGATTCAAAGCATGACAATCCTGTTCGTAGATGACACTGGCGGTATAGGCTGCGGCAGGCATGGTGACGGTATTGGTTTCAGCCGTGCTAGCGTCGTTGTTCGTCCCGACCCAACTTGCCACATGCCAGTCATCGTCAGGGTCGGCGGTGAGGGTGATCAGTTCACCGGCGAGATATTCGCCCGCTGCACAACTTTGCGATGCTGACGGCGCAGCGACTGGATCAGCGCCATTGCCGGTATGCTCCAACGTGAGTGCATGGCAGTCCTGCGCGTAGGTGACGCTGGCAGCATACGTTGCATCAGGCATGGTGACGGTGTTGGTTTCAGCTGTGCTGGCATCGTTGGTTGTGCCCGTCCAGCTTGCTACATGCCAGTCAGCAGCGGGAGCGGCAGTGAGGGTGATTGTTGCACCAGCGACAAATTCTCCAAGCGCACAACCCCTTGATTGCGGCGGCGTCGCCACCGGATCGGCTCCTCGACCAGTATGGGTGAGGGTGAGGGCATGGCAGTCGGGCTCGTAATTGACACTGGCTGTATGCGCCGCTGCAGGCATGGTGACAGTGTTTGTTAAACCCGTGCTTGCATCATCCCCTGTTCCCGCCCAGCTTTTGACATGCCAGCCTACGGCTGGACTGGCTGTGAGGGTAATTGTTTCACCGGCATGGTATGTCCCGACCTCGCATCCACGGGATTGAGGTGGGTTGGCCGTGGGATTATTGCCTCGACCGGTGTGGGAGAGCGTGAGAAGGTGGCAGTCTTGGTCGTAGTTGACAGTGACTGTGGCCGCAATTGCGGGCATGGTGAGCGAATTGGTTTCAGATGTGCTGGCGTCGTTGTTCGTCCCGACCCAGCTTGCCACATGCCAATCAGCAGCAGGAGCGGCAGTGAGGGTGATCAGTTCACCTGCCAGGTATTCCCCTGCCGGGCAACTTTGCGATTGCGCGGGGCTGGCGGTCGGGTCAGCGCCATTGCCGCTGTGCGTCAGCGTCAGGGCGTGACAGTCCTGTTCGTACGTGACGCTGGCCGCATGCGCGGCGGCAGGCATATCGACGGTGTTGGTCAGGGCCGTGCTGACGTTGTTTTCCGTGCCCGTCCAGCTTGCCACATGCCAGTCAGCAGCGGGAGCGGCAGTGAGGGTGATCAGTTCACCTGCCAGGTATTCCCCTGTCGGACAACTTTGCGATTTGCGGGGCTGGCGGTCGGGTCAGCACCTTGCCGGTGTGCGTCAGCGTCAGGGCGTGGACAGTCCTGTTCGTAGAGTGACGCTGGCCGGCATGAGCGGCGGCGGGCATGTCGACGGTGTTGGTCAGGGCCGTGCTGACGTTGTTTTCTGTGCCCGTCCAGCTTGCCACATGCCAGTCAGCAGCGGGAGCGGCAGTGAGGGTAATCAGTTCACCTGCCAGGTATTCCCCTGCCGGACAACTTTGCGATTGCGCGGGAACAGCCACCGGATCGGCTCCCTGGCCGGTGTGACTCAGCGTAAGTGGATAACAGGGCGCCAATTCGGCGTTGCATGCCTGAACACTGACATCATCCACATACATCCAGGTGCGGCCATTAGGATTGGTGTAGTTGTTGTACACCTCGAAATAGAGTTGCACAGTGTGCCCCGCCCGACCGGTGAGATCGAAAACAGCATTCTTCCAAATCCGATCATCTTCCAGCACGCGCATCAATGTCACTTCGTTGCCGGCGGTGGTATCCACCAGGCGCACTTGCTGCCAGTCGCCATTGCCTGTTTCTTCGCTGCCGGGCCAATACCAGAAGCTGAGGGTGATGCTGTCGGTGTTGGGCAGCGTGATGGTCTGGTGCATGCGGGAGCGTTCACCCAGTGGCGACAGGCCTGTGGTGCTGGATGTGGGAGCCACCCGCCCTAATTTGATGGACCATGCACCGCTGTGCGGCAAGCTGTCAGAGCGCGCAGCCTGGGTTCCCAAAGTCCAATCGGTAGCGGGATTCGGCACAGTTTCAAAACTGGTATTCGCTACTTCTTCCGTGCAGGATTGGGGAGCCAGGAAGCGCAGGGCATCGTAGATTTGCACCACGCCATGCCCGTACAACGGATCAAAACCGACTGCTCCCCTGTCCAAAGCCGTCTGTTCGAGGGCGGTTTGAATAGTCTGACGACTGGCGGCGGGATACAGCGCTCGGAGCATCGCTGCCGCGCCCGAAACATGCGGCGCTGCCATCGATGTGCCTTCAAAATACCAGTAATTCCAAATTGGAACACCCGGTGAGCCCTCGACAAACGTTTCCTGCAAAACCCCATCGGGCCAGCCATCATTATCCTCATCGGCATATACATCGCCGCCCGGCGCGCTCAGACTGATGGCGTCGCCATAATTCGAATAGTCAGTTACATCCAGATTGGCATCCACGGCTCCCACGCCGATCACGTCAGGGTGATTGGCGGGGAAGCCAACAACGGCCTCGTCACTGTTGCCCGATGCAGCCACAATAACGGCATCAACGGAGGCAGCGGCAGCGATGGCGTCGTTGACGATGCTGACCGAACAATCTGGCCAGGTGTCGGTTCCGCAGTCCATGCCAAGTGACAGGTTGATGACATCCGCTCCATGAGTTGCAGCCCAGTCGATGCCTTCCGCAATATCTGACCAAGGCCCGGAGCCGGTTGCGTCCAGGACCTTGACGGGCATGAGGTTGGCGTTAAAAGCCAGCCCGGCCACGCCGAGGGCGTTGTTGGTGCATTGGGCGATTGTGCCCGCAACATGGGTGCCGTGTCCATCGTCATCCTCGGCTACTCCCGGCCCGCTGGTGTTGGTAAGGGCATTGTAGTCGTGCACAAAGGTGCGGCAGTCGAGGTCCTCGCCACCTTTGCTGATGCCCGAATCGACAACAGCGACGGTGACGCCAGCTCCGCTGGTCATGTCCCAGGCGGCAGGAGCCTGGATGGGCGGAAAGTTCCACTGGTCGGGGTAATAGACATCGTTCGGAGTCAGGTTGGTGGCGGCAGCCCGGATAGCCTCGACGCTCTCGACGCGTGGTTCCGGGGTCAGGCTGTTGATGTAATCCAGCTCAACCAGATCAACATTCGGGTTGGCCGTCCACCGGTTCATGGCTTGCACGGCTGTTTCGCCGGAAAGGACGGGCGCCCGATACCAGTATCCGAAGATAAGCTCTGCTTTGGCATGCACACGCTGGTTTTTTACGGCTTCGGCGCGGTAGCGAACCAGCACATGGCCGGGACTGTGCATCATTTCAGGATTGGATGCCGCACCGAGTTTCTCCGGGTTTGCCGGCTGCGCCCACGGCGAGGCGCTTTCTGCAAAGACCCCCTGCGAAGCCATAGCCAGGAGCAGTAGGATGAAAATGGTCGTGAAGAGTGTTTTTCGCACGGTGAACCTCCTGTGGTAGTTCTGTTTGACTGACAACGGCTTAATGGATTTTGTCGAAAAAGGGAAGGTTTTTGCGCGTTAATTGCCCTGGCGAGGCGCGCTTTCTAATGAAGACGACAGAACATGGAGAAAGTGACGGGTGTCACAGGGATACGCGGATCAGCATCAAGGAAACGACTTGTGAGGAAAAACCGAACGGGTTAAGATGGGAGTTACGTGTTGCGTGTTGGTGGCGCGCGGTGCATCGCCAAACGCCAAACGGAACACGTCAACACGAACCAGCTCATCATGTCCACCCCCCGCCTCTCCCCCGTCCAGGAACGCGACCGCATCGAGGTCATCGACATTCTGCGCGGCTTCGCTATTTTCGGCATCTTGCTGGTCAACATGTTCAGCTTCAGCAACACAAGCGAAGTGTGGGGACAGGGCATCCACGCCTGGGATTCGAGCGCCGACAAGATTGCGGTTCTGTTGGTGCAATTCCTGGCCGAGGCGAAATTCTACACGCTGTTCTCCTTCCTGTTTGGCTGGGGGTTGGCCCTGCAATTACAACGAGCGCAAGCGCGCGGCGCGGCCTTCGCCCCCATCTATCTGCGTCGGCTGGCCATCCTCCTGCTGATCGGCCTCACCCACGCCATCTTGATCTGGAGCGGTGATATCCTCGTCACCTACGCGCTGGTCGGATTCATTCTCTTCCTGCTGCGCAACCGCTCCGACCGCACGCTGGCCATCATCGGCCTGATTGCATTCGCCTTCGCCATTTTCATCTACACGCCCGGCCCCGCCACAGCGATACGCGCAGCGTACGACGGCCTGGTCGAGCCGATCCGCAGTTCGGGGTTCACGCACGGCGGCGACCCGGCGCAGGTCTACAAATTCGGCTCGTACGCCGATGCCGTGGTGCGCCGCTGGAACGACAACAAGATCGGTTACATGGGGATGTTGTATTGGGCCCCTTACATCCTGTCCGTGTTCATCCTCGGCTTCCTGGTCAGCCGCAAGGGCGTCTTCCAGAATCTGCCGGATTACCTGCCCAAATTCCGCAAGCTGGTGTGGGTGGCGCTGGCGCTGGGACTCCTGTTTAACTTCGCCTGGGTTTACACCGCCGCCCAACCGGGAAGCGTGCCCGACGAGTGGGTGCGTTTTATGCGCCGCAGCATCCGCACGCTGGGCGGGTTCTCGATGTGCGTCTTCTACGTCTCCGCCATCGTGCTGCTGGTGCAGAACAAACGCTGGCACGAACGCCTCGCGCCTCTGGCGCCGGTCGGACGCATGGCCCTCACCAACTATCTGCTGCAATCGCTTGTCGCCACGCTCTTTTTCTACGGCTACGGATTGGGCTTCTACCGGGAATTCGGGCCGGCGTTCGGGCTGGCATTCACCATCCTCATCTTTTTTGGGCAGATCAAATTCAGCGCCTGGTGGCTGGATCATTACGATTTCGGGCCGATGGAGTGGTTCTGGCGCACGCTGACCTACCGCGGTCTGCGCCCCGCCACTGACCCCGCCCCGGCTGCTGAACCCCAGCGCTCCGTTTCGTCCACATTGCGGCGACTGGCCCACGCCGTCCCCACCTGGCTGATCCTTTTGCTGTGGGCGGGTGGATTGATTTTCGCTTATGCCCGCTTGTCGGAAACGCCCCTGCCCGATGTGGCGGAATTGGTGCAGCCGCAACCCACCCCCACCCCGCAGATCGTCCCCACCCCGCGCCCCACGCCGACGCCAATCCTGACGCCCGTGGTCGAGGCGGTCGTGCGCAACCCCGGCCAAGCCGCAGCCGAAGGCGATCTCTGGAACCTGGCGCTGGCCTTTGACGAGGAAATGGCCTTCGCCGAAATCGAGACGCTGGCCGGGCCGCCCTACCTGGGTCGGCAGGCAGGATCGCCGGAAGGTTGGGCCGCCGGAGATTACCTCGCCGACCGTTTCGCCGCGCTGGGCCTGCGCCCGGCAGGGGAGGATGGCGGTTACTTCCAATCCTTCCCGCTGGTGCGCAGCACGCTCAGCGCTGACCCCGCCCTGTCGGTGACATCTCCCACCGGCGATTTGAACGATTACGAATTTCGCAGCGATTTCGCGCCGGTCGTCCGCCACTTCACCGGCGGCGGCGAGGCCAATGGCGAGGTCGTGTGGGTGCAGGATTGCTCGCACGATGACTTTGACGGCGTGGATGCCGTGGACAAGATCGTTTTCTGTCGCCGCGGCTCGGAGGAGGAGCAAGGCAGACAGGCGGTCGAACACGGGGCGGCGGGACTTCTGCTGCTGACCGACCCGGAGGAAAGGCCGATGGATCGCATCGGGCCTTACCGCGAGGCCTGGCTGCCCCTGACCATCCCCGCCCTGCGCATCGCCCCGACCGTGGCCGAGGGCCTGCTGGCTGGCAGCGGATTATCCCTCGACGATCTCAGCATCCACTATGAATCGCTCCCCCTGGCCACCTCCGCCAGCATCGCCATCCCCATCTCCGTCGACGAGGAATGCGATTGGGCGCAATGTGCTGGGCGTGCTGCCGGGCCGGGACCCTGCCCACGCCGGTGAAATCGTCATCCTGGGCGGGCATTACGACCACATGGGCCAGGACCCCGACGGCACGGCCTGGGTCGGGGCCAACGACAACGCCTCGGGCATCGCCACGATGCTGGAGATAGCCCGGATCTGGCAGGAGGAGGGCTACGTTCCCCGCCGCACGGTGTTGTTTGCGGCCTGGGATGCCGAGGAGCAGGGCTTGCTGGGCTCGGTCCACTACGCTTACAACCCCATCTACCCGCACGAAGACGCCGTCGCCATGCTGCAACTGGACATGGTCGGCGCCGGCGATGACACCCTGTTCGTCGATGGCCCCGGGCCGGTGGCGGATCAGATCATCGCCGTGGCCGCAGATTGGACGTCGCAGACTGAGCTGTTCAAACGACGGCGGCAGCGACCACGTGCCTTTCCGTGTGGCTGGCGTTCCCTGCCTCATTGATGATCTGGTTCGGCGATGACGCCGCAGCCGTCCCCACCTACCACCGCCCCGCCGACACGCCCGACTGTGATCGAGCCGGACAAACTGCTCGCCGCCGGGCGCATCGCCGGTATGACCGCCCTGGCTTTCGCCGAAGGCGAACCTGCCATCGAGGAGGCGCTGCAAGCCCGCGCCGACGCTCTGCTGGCCGGAGATGAAGCAGCCTTCCTGCAAATGGCGACCGACCGCACGCAACCCGGCCAGCGTCATTGGTTCGATGACCTTTCCACCCTGAACCTCGTCGAAGTGGCGATGTCGCCAGGAGAGTTGATCATGGCTGGCGATGTCGCCACGACCACGGTCAGCACCGAGATCACCTATCTGCAAGATGACCTCACTCGCAAAAAACTCTCGATTTCTCAGGATGCGCGCTTGCGACGTTTCGCTCGCTTGGGGAGCGACGCCGGTGGCTGGCGCTGGGATGGCCCGGCCCTGGTCGAGAACCAGATCGAAGGTGGGACCATCACCATCGCCCATGCCCCGGGCAAAGGGGTCGACGCCGAAAGTGTGGTGCAAGCACTGAAGTCCCGCTACGAAACCGCCGCCAGTTTGCTGGGCCTGCCGACAGATGCAAAAGCCAATCTCCTCTTCTATCCCGATCGCAAGTCGCTGCAAGCCGACACAGCCCCAACCTCGGCAGGAACCACATCCTGGGTCGGTCCCGAAACCATCAAACTGGTGGCGTCCCCCACCATCACCCAGACCCAGACCTTCGCCGAAGCCGCCACACAACTTGTGCTGGCCAATGCGGGCATGGCGGAAGCCGATGCGCCCTGGCTGTGGCGCGCTTTACCGGCCCTCATGGACACAGAATCCGATCCGCAGAGGCAGGCGGAGTACGTGCCGATCCTCGCCACCACCCTGCAAAGCGATGTCCTGCCCGCGCAACAAGCGGCGGACTGGGCCAGGGTCGAATATTTGCAGCGCCAGGTCGGCTGGGAGGGCATCGGTCAGATCGTGCAGCAACTGGGGCGGGGGCAATCGCTGGACAACGCCCTGAACGACACGCTCGGCCTGGATGCCAGCGCCTTCGAGGATGCCTGGCTGGCCGACTGGCGCGCTCGCATCCGCCAGACCACTGCCGATCTCGACGCCCTGTTGCTGGCGCGTCAGAACGCCGTGACCACAGGCGACGAAGCGGCATTCCTGCAAGCGCTTGACGACAGCGATCCCGCCATCCTAGCCGACGAACAGGCCTGGTGGCGGCAAATCCAGACGCAGGGCGTGGCCAATTACATCCTCGAAGGCAGACCTCTGGCCTATCTTGAGAATGGCGATCTCCTGGCCGAGATCAAATCCAGCTACCGGCCCGGCAACGACGCCAGCACCTCCAGCGCCACCTTCATCACCCTCCTCTCGCCTGATTCCGATGGGTACCGCTGGGCTGGTCCCGATCAGGATGCACTTGCCAGCGATCGGGTCGGCGACCAGGAAATCTCGGTCGTCGTCTACTACCCGCCCGGTCGACAAGCAATGGCCGAACAAGTTATGACCGAGGTCAAAAATGTACTCACTGCCCTTGACTCCGACCTGGGTCTGTTCCCCGATGGGCGACCAGCCGCTCTCCATCCGTCTGCATGACAGCGAAAGCGACTTGCGCGCCTGGTCGGCTATCGCTTTGCCGAAATGGATGACCGCCTGGAGCGCGCCGGGGTCATCGGTGCATTGGGTCGCTCCGGCAGGCGATGACATCGGCAGTGGCCGGGAAGCGCTGATCCACGCCGTGGCCCGGCACATGCTCTGGGATGCGATCGATTGCCAGAACCCGGGCGATGCCGCCTGCCCGCATTGGCTGATCGAGGGTCTGGCCGCCTACGAAACCGCCACGCTGCTGGGCGATGAGGGCCGGCAGGAACTCGGCGTGCAGCTAACGATCCTGGAGAACAACATCTCCCGAAACCGCACGGGGTCCCTGTCCGAGATACCTGCCCTGCACACCCTGGACGAAAAGGAAGCCGGGGCCGCCATCGCCCAGGCGCGGGAAATGGCCCGTTTCCTGGTCGAAACGGCTGGCTGGCAGGGCATCCGCTCCCTCCCCGACGCCATCGCCCAAAGCTCCGACGCCGATCTCGCCGGTCTGGAAACTGCCTGGCATCAAGCGCTGTCTCAGGGCTACGCCGACGACACCTGGCCAGAACTCGTCAGCAGCTTCGATCGGGATGCAGCGCTGGCCCACATCAATGCATTGACCCAACCAGAATTCGGCGGACGGCAGGCAGGGTCAGCAGGCGCAGGCTTGGTCAGGCAGCGCATCGCCGATCAGTTTGCCGAACTCGACCTGGTTCCGATGGGCGACAATGGCGGCTACCTGCAACGCTTCCCCATCTCGTACACGGTGCTTTCGGCGCTGCCCACGCTCGATATCGTCGAGCCCGAAAGACAATCGCTGACCTATCGCGAGGATTTCGTGACCGCCAATCGCAGCGTGATGGCGGGCGGGACCGCCGAAAACGAGATTGTGTGGGTGCGGGATGACTACGGCGACATGCAGGTGGATGGCAAGATCGTGCTCAAGCACTTCGAAAAGCCGGTAGCCGAAGAAATGCAAGAGGCGATTGCGCATGGCGCCGGCGGGTTGTTACTGTTGGGCGAACGCGGCGGCAGAGCGCTGCTGGGCAAGGATCCCCTGCCGGTGACCGCGACGGACACGCTATCGATCCCGGTGCTGGAATTGACAACGGACGGACTGGAAAAACTGGTCGAGGCCAGCGATTACCGACTGGGCGAGATTTACGGCTCGCCCCCGGCCCTGCCGCTCGGTGTCCGCATCCGCATGGATGTGCCCCTGACCCCGCCGGTGGCTGTGGACTCGGCCAATGTGCTGGGACTCCTCCCCGGTTCTGACCCCGACCTCAGCGACGAAGTCATCATCCTCGGCGCGCATGTATGACCATGTGGGCGATGACCCGGACGGCCTGCGCTATTCCGGGGCCAACGACGACGCTTCCGGCGTGGCTGTGCTGCTGGAAATCGCCCGGCTGTGGCAGGAAACCGGCTATCGCCCCGCCCGCAGTATTCTCTTCGCCGCCTGGGGCGCACAGGAAGCAGGCGAAATCGGCTCCCAATTCTATGTCGACAACCCCGCCATCCCCCTCGACGACACCGTGGCGATGCTGCAAATGGACAGCGTTGCCGGCGGCGATGGTTTCTACCTGGAAGCGCAGGGCGATCGCCGCACCGAAGCTACGCTTCGTTTCGCCATGGAACGAGCGTCCGAGCTGGTGGAAAGCCGCCTGTCGCTGGAGAGCCCCGAGGGCGTCAGCGACCAGCGCCCCTTCCGGGAGGCGGGCATCCCGTCGTTGCTGCTGATCTGGAAAGGGGCCAGCGAGGACAACTACCCGGATGAACTCGCCGACGAGATCGAGCCCTACCGCCTGAGCATGACCGGCCGCGCCGTGGCCCTGGGCGCGATGATGCTGGCGGAGGGGAGGTTGCCGTAGGGGAGGAGAGATTGAGGTAGGTGGTGGGGAACAGGTATTGGGTATTGGGTATTAGATAGTGGGTATTGGCTGGGTTGCAGGGTTGCAGGGTCAATTTGACTGCGGTGAAAAAAGTGTTAAAGTGGGGTTGGAGGTTTTGATGACTATGGCTGAAATAGCAACACTCTCACAAGATAAAACCCTACAACTACCGGCCGAAATTGCAGCGCGAATTCAATCCATCCGATCAATTCATCATTTGGGCAGATAAAGACATGCTGCACCTCAAACGCCTATCCCCCTCACCGCTGAAGGTTGTGGCGGATGCTCCTGCAGGCGATCCCCTGTCACTTGATGAGATAGACGACATCGTACACGAAGTGCGCAAGCAACGAGCCGAGAACGCCGTGGAGTAAATTGTGCGCATCGTTATCGATACCAATATCTGGGTGTCTGGCCTGTTATGGCGTGGTGATGCATGGCGGCTGCTCAGTTTAGCCGAAGATGATGATATTGAACTTTGCATGGCTTATCCGATGTTGCTTGAGCTTGAGGAGGTTTTGGCATATGAGAAATTGCAGCATCGATTGTCTGTATTGCAGGAGACGCCAGCGCAGTTGGCAACCTATGCTCTCAGCATCTCCTCCGTTTTTAATGTCACACGCAGTGGGCCACCTATTGTTGTTGACGACCCCGATGACGATATCTTCCTCTTATGTGCCATTGAAGCCGAAGCGAGCCTTGTCGTAACCCATGATAGGCACTTGTTGGCGCTTGAATCATACGAAGGCATTCCGATCGTTCGCCTTAACAATTTTTTGGGCGGAATTGTGATCCGTATGCTCGCTTGGCCTTTCCGGTGAACCCGAAACGATTGGTGGGGATAGAACAAGGATCGAAATCAGTCACCGGGTCGGACTAGATGAGATTGGGAATGAATCCACTTCGGTATAATCCTGAAATGCTGATCAGGAAGCCGCCATCGGGACTCGATGTGGAAACGACGCTTGCGCATTTCGCGATCATCACCTACATGGTCGAGCCGGAGGCGCTGCGCCCCCACGTGCATGAACGCTTCGAGCTGGATTGTATTCCGTCCCCTGATGGCTCTCAAAAAGCCTTGATTTCGGTGGTGCCTTTTGTCGACCGGGACTTTCGCTTTGTGCGCTGTCCGTGGCCAACATGGGCATTCGGACAGACGAATTACCGGGCTTATGTCACAGATTCGGAGTCGGGAGAACATGTTGCCTGGTTCTTCGGCACGTCGTTAGCATCCGCCACCGTCAACATCCCCCGTTTCGTCTGGCGACTGCCCTGGCACAACGCCCACATCCGCTTCGATACCGAATACGATAGTGAACAGAGGCCGCTACACAACCTACCAGATGAGCACCAGCAGCGCTTGGGCGCCAGCAGAGCTGGAACTCGAGGATTCGGGTCTGCCACCGCTGGAACTGGCTGGTTTTCCGGATCTCGAATCAGGACTGGTGTTGTTGACACATCCTTTCCGTGGTTACTACTATCGCCGGGATGGGACGTTGGGCAGTTACTCGATCTGGCACGACAGGTTGCAGATGACGGAGGGGCGCGCCATCACGGCAAGTTGGCCATTGCTGCAAAGACTTGGGCTGGTGGAGGATGGTGATTTGTCGTCCATTCACAGCGTCCTGATTCAACCGGAGACTGACTTCACGATTTATCTGCCGCCGGTGCTAGTATCGCGTGATAATGTCCAAAAAACATAGGATTAGAAAGGGGTCTTTCGGTCTGTTGACACTGGTGACAACTGGCTCACATCGCCTAAGCTCAATTGTAGATGGCTCGTCATGTGGCCGATGCTTTGCCCCGACCTTGGGAATGCAAATCTGTCAGTCATGAAGCTGCGCCTCAACTCCCCAACCCTGGTGCAGCGTGACTTCGCCAGGATTATTCAGGAGTTAGGGACACCGGCCCAACAGCCCAAACCCCGCGGTCATTCTCCGGGACGACACCCAAGCGTTCGCGGCTGCATGGCCACTGAAAAGGTTATACTCGAAAACGGAGAGGACCTGGAGGGTGGAGCCGCCGCCGGCGCGACCGGTACGCCTGCCTTCTTCATCAACGGCGAATTCATCAGCGGCGCTGTTCCCTTCGAGACTTTCCAACAGGTGATCGAAGCCAATCTGAACTGAACCCGAGCTGAATTTGACTGAAATCCAAAGCGATGGCATCGTAGTGCCATCGCTGTTCTGTGTGATTCAAAACTTTCATTGGAGCGTTTTTGGCGCCGGGTAGTAGCCTGACAGGTTATGGTGGGACAGTGGGGAATTCGCAGATGATCGGTTATTTGAATTTCTTCCCAGGCAGGCCAATTCTTGATTTTGAAATTAGACGGAGGCCAAAAACCAGAGTTGTGTCATGCCAACAAGTGCTGTACAATGCCACGCTAATCCTATAGCAGATTTTGCATGTGATTTGGTCCCACACTTTTTTGGCCTGCAAGTTTCGTTGATACACTGTACTGATTACACGAATTTTCCACCCAAAGACATTAATGTTGCTTGAAACGTGGGGATGTTGTGAGAGGAAATTCCATAGTTTGAAGCGATTGCAGGTCAACGAAACGTTTAACTACACTCCTTCATTTTCACAATGGCCACAGCCTGTGCGAACTGACTACCCTTATCAAGAGTTAATGAAACAATGAAAAAACCGATTATCATGACGATCGATGATGAGACGTCCGTCCTCAACGCTATCGAGCGCGACTTACGACGACATTTTCACGGCGAATACCGAATCATTAAGGTTGGATCGGGACAACAAGCCCTGGATGTCACCCATGCGCTCAAACAAAGGAATGATTCGGTGGCTCTTTTTTTGGCCGATCAACGTATGCCTAATATGTCGGGGACGGAGTTTCTGGCCGAGGCAGGTCTCATATATCCAGACGCACGTAAGGTCTTGTTGACCGCCTATGCGGATACCCAGGCGGCCATCGACAGCATTAACAACATCGGGTTGGACTTTTATCTGATGAAACCATGGGATCCACCCGAACAGAAGCTGTACCCGACCCTGGATGATCTGCTAAGCGATTGGTGGCAGACCGCTCCGCCTGAATATGATGGTATCCGTGTGGCAGGCACCCTCTGGTCGACTAAGAGCCACGATGTCAAGGATTTTCTTGCGCGCAATCGTATTCCTTACCTGTGGCAGGATATTGAGGTAGACGCTGCTGCTCTTGCCCTGGTGGAGGCGCTTGGTGATGATACGCATCAACTCCCGGTTGTATTTTTCCCGGATGGAAGCACGTTGATCGCGCCCGAAAACCTGGAGATAGCAGAGAAACTGGGGCTACACACCCAGGCCGCCATGCCCTTTTATGATTTAATCATCGTAGGGGCTGGTCCGGCAGGTCTTGGCGCCGCCGTTTACGGTGCTTCCGAGGGACTACGCACGCTGATGATCGATCAACATGCCACCGGCGGTCAAGCAGGCACCAGTTCTCGAATCGAAAATTACCTTGGTTTTCCCAAGGGGCTAAGTGGTGCAGACCTGGCCGAGCGCGCCACGGCGCAAGCAAATCGGCTTGGCGCAGAAATTTTGACGCCACGCGAGGTGAAACAGGTTCGAATTGATGGTCCGATGTGCTATGTGACCCTTGGAGACAGCACTCAATTAGGATGCAAGGCTTTGATCATTGCGACTGGGGTGACAGTCAGAAAACTTAATGCACCAGGCGTCGAGAGGCTAACGGGCGCGGGGATATACTATGGCGCGGCATTAACCGAAGCCGCCAACTTCCGTAGTCGGGAAGTATTCGTTGTTGGCGGAGCCAACTCGGCGGGGCAGGGAGCTATGTTTTTTTCTCGTTATGCCAGTAAAGTCACCATGCTGGTGCGCGGCGATGGACTTGCGGCCAGTATGTCTCAGTACCTGATCGACCAGATCGACACCACGCCCAATATCGAAGTGATTACCGGAGCTCATGTTGTTGAGGCGCATGGCACCGATCGTTTGGAGGAACTCACCATTCAGCATTCATCGGATAAGCGAAGCGAGAGGGTTCCTGCGGCTGCGCTCTTCCTGTTCATCGGTGCAGTGCCTCACTCCGGCTTTGTCGCCGATTTGGTGGAACGCAACTCAGCCGGATTTGTGCTCACAGGCCAAGATTTGATGGAGGATGGTAAACGCCCCAAGAAGTGGAGGCTAAAGCGTGATCCATACATACTCGAAACCAGCGTGCCAGGTATCTTCGCTGCCGGAGACATCCGACATGGTGCTGTGCGCCGCGTCGCCTCAGCTGTCGGAGAGGGAGCCATCGCCGTCAGCATGGTGCATCAATATCTGAAGTCAGTCTAGGTGCTTCATCCACCCCACACAAACCAAGATACCATTCAGCGATCATGGACGACTTCTACAAGATGTTAGCAGGCAAATTTATCCAGTGACGATATTTCTAGCCTGGATCAGATGGTTGAGATTATATGATTAGCTGCTATTAGACTGTATTCGACTTTGAAGTAGGCTAAAATGACAAAAACGACTGACTATCTTTGGACTAAATCGAGGGCGCGTTTCATTCAGATAGTCGATGATCCGGGTGATGACGACGACCAGCGCTTGCAGAAGAGAATCATGGCGGGCATTGCCCTCATGACCGGCGTGGCAGGGATCTTGTGGGGCAGTATGTATCTGTTTCTCAATGGCCCCCCTGCCGCCGTGATCAGTCCCTGGCTCTATTCCCTCTTCACAGCAGCAAACGCCATCACCTTCCGCTTCATCGTGCGGCGTTATAAGATAATGCGCTTTAATCAGCTATTGTTGCTGCTGCTCGTGCCGTTTGCGCTTATGCTTTCGTTGGGCGGATTCATCACCGGTAGCGCTGTAATTCTGTGGGCTCTCGTAACGCCCCTGGGCGCGTTGTTGGTGTTGAAGCCGCAGCGGGCGGCTCGCTGGTTTATTGGCTACTTGCTGCTCTTGCTGGTGTGCGGTCTGGTGCAGCCATATCTCAGTCCCGCCAGCAACCTTGCCCCTGAGGCCGTGATTGCCATGTTTGTGGTCAACATCGGAGTGGTCTCCGCAGTGGCCTTTGTGTTGCTGGCCACCTTCGTGCATCAAAAAACAGAGGCCATGGGACTGTTGCGCCGGGAAAGAAAGATTTCCGAGCAGGCACAGAGAGCTGCGGATGCGGCAAATCAAGCCAAAAGTACATTTTTGGCCAACATGAGCCATGAAATCCGCACGCCCCTGAACGGTATTATTGGGATGACCGCATTGCTCCTGGAAACGGAACAAACACCCGAACAGCAGGAGTTTTCGGAAGTCATCCGCAGCAGCGGCGAAGCCTTATTAACGATCATCAATGACATCCTTGACTTTTCCAAGATTGAAGCCGGAAAACTGGAGTTGGAAGATCACCCGTTCGCTCTGAGAGAATGCGTTGAGGGGGCACTTGATTTGCTGGCGATGAAGTCTGCTGAAAAAGGACTGGATTTGGCCTATTTCATTGAGAAACCAACGCCAGAGGCCATTTACGGTGATCCCACACGCCTGGGCCAGATCATGCTGAACCTGTTGAATAATGCCGTAAAGTTCACGGAGAAAGGAGAAGTGGTCTTGTCGGTACACGGTCATAAACTAAACGACGCTGACAACCATAACTTGGTAGCGGGCGAGAGGACCCCATCAAACAAGTATGAACTTCACTTCATGGTGCGGGATACTGGTATTGGTATTCCCAAAGATCGGATGGATCGCCTCTTTCGCTCGTTCAGCCAGGTTGATGCTTCGACAACGCGGCGTTATGGTGGCACAGGTTTGGGGTTGGCCATCAGCAAGCGATTAAGTGAGTTGATGGGGGGCACAATGTGGGTCGAAAGCACCGGCATACCTGGACAGGGAACAACTTTTCACTTTACGATCCAAGCCGAAGCGGCTACCTTGCCTGAACGTGCGCTTTTTGCGGATGCCCAACCGGATTTGACTAACAAACGTGTGTTGATTGTGGATGACAATGCCACCAATCGCCGCATACTCACTCTGCAAACAGAATCTTGGCAGATGCGTCCGCACAGCACGGGTGATCCGACTGAAGCATTGAGTTGGGTGGAGCAGGGAGATCCGTTTGATGTGGCTGTTTTGGATATGCAGATGCCGGACATGGATGGCTTAATGCTGGCTGAAGCGATTCGCCGCACACGAGATGCAAAGGCGCTGCCCCTGGCCATCTTGACTTCGATGGGAGATCCCGTGGAAAAGGCCGATATGGAGCGATTGGGCCTGGCGACATCAGTAATGAAACCGATTAAACCGTCACAATTGTTCAATGTTCTGACCAATATTTTTTCTGAGCAACCCGTCCACGTGGTGCCCGGTGGTGCCAGTGCCTCCGCGAAACTTGACGCGAAACTTGCCCAACAACGGCCCATGCATATCCTCATAGCCGAGGATAATCCCACCAATCAGATGCTTGTCCTGCGTATGCTTGAACGGCTGGGCTACAAGGCTGATGTAGCTACAGATGGGCTGGAAGTGCTGGCAGCCCTGGAACGGCGGCACTATGATGTAGTGCTCATGGATGTACAGATGCCGGAAATGGATGGTTTGGAAGCGACAAGGCGGATCAGGGTGCAGGAGGCGGAAACCACACAGTCCCCAGTTCACATTGTGGCTATGACGGCCAACGCTATGCAGGGAGATCGGGAGATGTGTATCGCAGCAGGTATGAACGACTATGTGAGCAAGCCAATCCGTGTGGATGCGCTGGTTGACGCACTAAACCAGGTTCCGATCTCATTTGATGACCAGCATACTCCGTACCAAAAACATGAAGAACCACCACAGGCAGTCAGAGTCACCTCAAATGAGGCATTGGCGGCAAAACCCGAGCCAGAATCGGACGCCGGGCAGGCAGTTCTGGACGCTGACACCCTGGCAGACCTGTTCGAGATCACTGGAGAGGATTTCGACTTCTTTGCTCAATTGTTGGACAGCTACCTGACAACCAGCGCGACTTTGATGGCGGATCTGCGGAAAAGCCTGGATAATGGTGATGCGACCGACGTGCGTATGGCCGCACACACGCTCAAGTCAGGTAGCGCTGATGTCGGTGCTCTGATCCTTTCGCAGGCCTGTGGCGAGTTGGAGGCGATGGGCAGAAACGACGAACTGGATGGTGCTGAGGATCTGTTACTGCAAATTGAAACGATGTACCCGCGAGTAAGATCGGCGCTGCAGGATGTGCGTCAGGAAGCGATTGTACACGAGTTTGAGCCGAGGAACGATGACCATGGAAACTGAAACAAGAGAGACGATAGGTGAGGTAGGACGAGTGCTGGTCGTCGACGACTATCCCATGAACCGTATGAAGCTGTCCCGTATTCTGGAACAACAGGGGCACTCTGTTTCCGTGGCCGGTGACGGAATGGAGGCCCTGTCTTTAATGCAAGAAGAGTCATTCGATGTGGTGCTGCTCGATATCATCATGCCAGAAATGGACGGATATCAAGTCCTGGAACGGATATCTTGCGATGGCAAATTGCGTGATATTCCCGTTATCGTAATCTCCGCCGTCGACGATATCGACAGCATCGTTCGATGTATTGAGATGGGGGCGGTCGACTATCTCCCAAAACCATTCAATCCCACGGTATTAAGGGCGCGCCTGCAAACCAGTCTGCAGAGGAAAAAATTACGTGATCTCGAGCGGTCGTACTTACAACAAGAGATCACCTTGCGGCAGAACGAGAAGCTGGCGACTTTGGGCAGACTCAGCGCTGGTATGGCTCACGAACTCAACAATCCAGCGGCTGCGGTCAACCGCGGTGCGGATCAATTACGGCTGGCTGTAGAACAACTACAGATGGCTACTCAAAACCTTGATCAAGCGGAGCTTTCAGCCCTTGAGCACGGGCGTTTGCTGGAATTGAAACAATTGGTACTGGAACGTTCCCAGCAGTATCATGATCTAAGCGGCCTGGCCAGAAACGATCTGGAGTACGCTCTGGAATCCTGGCTGGAAGAGCGTGGACTTGAAAATACCTGGGAATTAGCTCCAACCCTGGTAAGTTTGGGATATGATGTCAATGCACTAGTCCGTTTGGGTGAAGGGTTTGACGAGTCCAGATTACCGGTTGTCATTTCCTGGCTGTGTGCCATGTACAGTGTTTACAGCTTGCTGGAGGAAGTGGGGCAGGGCGCATCTCGCATCGCCGAACTGGTGGGCGCACTGAAGATGTACACCTTCATGGATCAGGCGCCGGTGCAAGCAGTGGACGTTAGCCAGGGTTTGGAGAACACACTTGTGATGTTGCGCAGCAAACTAAGCGAAGGCATTTCTGTGCAGCGTCAATATGCGGAGGATCTACCCCTCATCCAGGCATTCGGTAGTGAATTGAACCAGGTATGGACCAACATCATCGACAATGCCATCGATGCATTAGGAGGACAGGGCGAGATTGTCATTAGAACGAGTCAGTCTGGTAATTGGATAGTGGTCGAGATCAAGGACAACGGACCGGGCATCCCGGAGTCGGTCCTGCCTACCATATTCGATCCATTCTTCACCACGAAATCACCTGGCTCAGGCACCGGCCTTGGCCTTAACATCAGTCATCAAATCATCGTAGACAAGCATAAGGGAAAGATTGCGGTTAACTCAAAGCCGGGAGAGACTTGTTTCGAAGTCCGACTCCCTGTAGATTTCGAAGGTCCTCAAGTGGACGCATAATTTCAGTGCAAGATGTGGTACCCGGTACGCCTACCTTGCTCATCAGCGGCGCTGTTCCTATCGAGACTTTCCAACAGGTGATCGAAGCCAATCTGAACTGAACCCGAGCTGAATTTGACTGAAATCCACAGCGATGGCAATACGTATGCCATCGCTGTTTGTTGTTCCGGATCAACCCCTGCCCAAGAGTGAAACTATGCCCAGAAGCAAATCGATCCTCATTTTGTTAACCCTTTTCCTGGTTTTGATCGCTGGTGGATTTATTTGGTCCGGTTACAGCCATGCCTCTGCACCCGACCTGCAGGAGGAACCCACCCTTCGGGTGGTGACAAAGGAAATTCCGCCATTTGTGATCAAAGAGCAGGATCGATTGACCGGGTTCAGCATCGATCTTTGGAAGGAAGTCGCCCTGATCACTGACTTGCCCTTTGAGTTTGTTGAAGTTGAAACCGTCAGCGACCAACTGGGTGCGCTTGCAGATGGTGAAGCTGACCTTGCACTCGCTGCTATCAGCCTGACCCCTGAACGTGAGGAGCGTTTCGATTTCTCCTATCCTTATTTTCGATCCGGCCTGCAGATTATGACGATCAGTCAAAGACCGTCTCTGCTGGGCTGGTTCTTCAATAGTTTTCTCACCGGCAAAGTTCTTCTGGCCATTGCATTCCTGGCATTGATCTTAATCGCAATTGGTCACCTTGTATGGTTTTTCGAACGAAAAGACAATACTCATTTCCCCATGGGTTACGTGAAAGGCGTGTGGGAGGGGATGTGGTGGGCTGCCGTAACCGTAACGACAGTTGGTTATGGCGATAGGACTATCAAAGGTGTCCCCGGTCGTTTAATAGGCATTTTTTGGATGTTTGCCGGTATTTTCCTTATCGGTGGCTTCACCGCTTATGTCGCCGCAGAACTGACAGTGGCTGAATTCAATGCTGTCGTCAACGGTCCCGATGATTTGAAGGGCAAGCAAGTTATCACTCTGGAAGGAACCACCTCGGCGGACTATCTACGTTCAGAAGGTATACCTTTCCAGGCTGTCGAAACGATTGATGACGCCTACCAGCAATTGAAGAACGGGAGTGCCGATGCCATCGTCTACGATTCGCCGGTTTTACAATATTATGCGGCTACAGGCGACGATGGTCGACTTGTGGTTGTTGGTTCACCATTTCAACGGGAAGATTATGGGATCGCCTACCCACCTGGTAGTCCTTACGAGGAGCAGATCAATCGGGCGCTACTCCTCCTGAAGGCAAACGGCACCTACGACGAGATATCAAAACGCTGGTTCATCTCAGAGGACGGCTGATGGGCTTGAGGCCAACCGGGCGGAAGCGCCCCGACGGGAAAATGACGCAAAAGTAGCACTGGCGCACATGCCGTATCAGTGTGATAATGACAGGTGATGCCTGCACTGCATCTTCTCAAAATCACTCGCAGACTGAAGCGACTTTCAGGAGTTAGACCATGAAGAGGATAATTTTTGTGACAATTGCGCTTTTTGCCGTGCTGATTCTAGCATTCGCTACCGTTAGCGCATCTGAACATGATTCAGGGACCGTTACGATTCCCGCCAGCAAAGATAACACCCTGTTCGAACATGATTCAGGGTCATTAAGCAATGGCATGGGATCCTATTTCTTTGCCGGAAAAGCGGCCGACCAGGAAATCCGTCGCGGTGTCATCGCATTTGATCTTCCGGATTCAATTCCGAGCAACGCTATCATCACTCGGGCGGAACTGAAATTGCACATGTCAAAGTCAAGAGCCGGGCAGGAACCGGTTGCGGTCCATCGTTGTTGGCTGATTGGGGGGAAGGCGCATCTGATGCATCTGGGCAGGAAGGAGGAGGAGCACAGGCCGAAACAGGTGATGCGACTTGGCTACACACCTTATGTTGTGACCAGTTTTGGTCCGACAGCGGCGGCCAACCCGGTGGGCATTTCGTCGCCGCTCTGAGTGACAGCACAATGGTCGGGGGTGTGGGTGACTATGTTTGGGATGCTGAGGCCTTGGCCAGTGATGTTCAGCACTGGCTCAGTCATCCCGACGAGAACAACGGCTGGATTCTAGTAGGGAACGAAGCTGTTGGCATGACCGCAAAGCGTTTCGACAGCCTCCAGAATCCTTCTCCGCAGATGCGCCCGCAACTGGTCATCGATTACGTCGTTCCCAGCAGCCGGTTATTTCTGCCGATGACCCTGGGTGGATGATTGCTCGATTAAATACCGTTGTTCCCATGTGACTCTTCAGGTTACTGTCATTTCGAAGACCAAAGGGAGGAGAAATCCCCTTGGTATCAAGAATTATCTCCTGGAAACGGGGAGGATGTCTCACATTCGTTCGACATGACGCAAAAGTGACTACACCCGAATTGGTTACGTCCCCATCATAAATCTCTCAGGGGACTCCCCATTTTGAATGGGGAGGGGAATGGGAGTGGGCTGTGCATACAGCCCAATTCGTAGTATAATTCTGTCAGGGAAAGAAGGATAATAGCCTCATCCCGCTAGCACTTTGACAGTAGAATTACTTGCTGGTTGCAACGCCAAATCCTGCGTTGCGTAAAAGTAGTTGGGTCGTCTGATTGGTGCATCTCAATGCGCTCGGATCGAGCGTTGAGACGTTAACGTAGTCGGTTGCGGCATGCGTTGTCTCAGAAGCTCCCTCGCTTTAGCGGGGAGAGTAGGTCACGCTTTTTCGTAACCATCATCCTCTGGGGTGAAGAGTTCGCCCTGAATCGAACGCTTCAATGCCAAGAGAAATTCGGGTGACAGGATGCTGTTCATATTTGTTGGTTGCTCCATGTGTGTACCTCCTGTGAATCAATGTGGAATATCTTTGTTCCGAGAACTCAGACAGTTGGTTCGAACCAATTGCCGCCCGACTGGTTATTGTTTTTATTTTGCAATATCATAGTATCTTCATTGTCTGACACATTGATGAGTTGCCAAGTATAAAAGCGAGTGCGGTTTTCGTCTGTAGTCGCCATGCCGATCCTCATGTCTGCTGCGCTTGATCATGCTCGGAGTCCAAGCATTCGGCATTTCTATGATACACTTTATCGAGCGCTCACAGAACGCCTCAAATCTCTCGTTTAATCAATGACCTGCAATTCCCTCCCCACCATCCCCAATCATTCCTGGCAGCCTCTGTTCCCGACTGATTTCGCGGCACTCAACTGTTTTGAGCGGGATTGCGCTCGTTTGGATGGCGCAACCAACCTCACCAGCGAAGCTGACTGGGCGGAAACGCTGGAAAATGCAATCGTCGCCGTTGCCGCCATCAATGCCGGTTACGAATTCGCCGCAGTCGCTATCGTCGAGGATTCGCCGGGCGCGGGTGTCGAGCGGGCATTCCTGGATGGCCGGGTCCACCCCGATTACCGGGGCCAGGGCATCGGTTCGGCGCTGCTGGCATGGATGGAAGGACAAGCCAGGGCGCATCTCCTGGCGAAGGAAAGCGGCCTCCCCGGCATCCTGCGCATCATGTTCTGGGACCGGGCGAATGACGCCGTTGCCCTGTTCGAGCAGCACGGCTTTGAGTTCCACTATGTCGAAGAAGAGATGCGTGTCGATCTGCAGAAGCCTCGTCCCGACCTGCCCTTGCCGACCGGCCTGTCGGTCGAGTTGTGGTCGCCCGAAAACGCGCCCGAATTCTACACCATTTACCGGGGCGCTTACGGCACCCGCACCGACGACCTGCTCAGCGAATCAGCCTGGACGCAGTACTGGGCCAATCCCGATGACCCCGAATTCCGCCCCGACCTCACATTCATGGTGCGGGATGGCAATGAGCCGGTGGCTTTTTCGGTGGGCCTTGTCTACGAAGTCGATCAAGCGCATGTCGGCCAGTTTGGGGTACGGCCTGCCTGGCGAGAACAAGGCGTGGGCGCGGCAGTGCTTTCCGAAGCGCTGAACCGTTTTGCTGCTGCCGGCTTCCGCTACGGCGTGCTCACCGTCAACATCAACAACCCCACCGCCCGGCGGCTTTACGAGCGCGTCGGGTTCAGGCTGGCCAAAAGCTTTACGATGTATCGCAAGGATATCGGTTGAGTGGCTTTGGGCGATGACCGAAAAATGAAAAGCGTACCGCGAATGTCAAGCGTCATCCTCGGCGATGAATGCCTGGGAAACACGGTAAACTTCATCCAGAGAGGCGTCCCGGGCCTTTTCGAGACGGCCATAACGCTTGTCGAACTGGCTGGTGGCGAAATCGATGAACATGTCCTCTTCCAGATCGAAGGGCATGACATCGTAGGCGTCGAACACCTCGGTGATGATGCCCAGGGTGGGGATCAGGAGATCGTTCATCGTGTCGTTGATCACATCCCACAGGTCGGGGTCCTCAGCCAGCAGGCGGGATAGCAGGAAAATGCCGTAGGCGATGTGCCTGGACTCATCCAGCTTGAGCAGGCTGATCCCCTGGCGCTGGCCGGGCAGAATTCCTCTGCGGTCGAGGGCGGTGAAATAGGCGTGATAGCCGGTTTCGGCCAACACGCCTTCCACGATCATGTTGTAGGTGACCGAAGCGACAGCCTGCGCCCGATGCGAAGCATCGTTATCGAGCCGGTTGAGCGCCTGGGGCAGCGCTTCGTAGACGATGCTGCGATAATTCGGGCCGTGATAGCGGCTCAGTTCGGATGGCGCTGCCTGCGCCACTTCGTCGAGGAAACGGTAGAAGAAATCGGTGTGTTTGGCTTCCTCCCACAAAAAGGAAGTCAGATAGAGTTCCTCCTCCAGGCGTCCTTCCTGGCCGATCACCCGGATCAGGGGCATCAAATCGACCGTCACCGCTTCCTCTCCGGCCTGGAACAGTGAGGTGAGCCGCAAGAGCACGTCCCGTTCCAGGTCGTTCAGCGCCAGCCAGTCCCGCCGATCCTGGCTGAAATCAAGCTCGCTCGGATTCCAGACCCCAGAGCGTTTGGCTTTCTCGAACAGGTGCATGGCGGGGGAGTTGCGGTCAATGCCGCGGGTTGTGGTTACGAAATGGTCATGGGGCATGGTCGTGTATCCTGAGTTGAGTTAGGGAACGTCATGTCGAACGAACGTGAGACATCTCCTCCATGGGCCAGGTGTTTGCCAGGTAGGGGGATTTCTCCTCCCGTTGGTCATCGAAATGACATTCGGGCAGAATCAAATTGTATCATGGGACTGGTCAGGGGGTGGGACCTCCCGGTGGTGCACGTCGCAGATCGGAGGTGCCGGTCAATGCCGTTTCCACTGCAACCACAGATAGACGGTCACGGTTCCCACCACCAGGGCTGCGCCCAGCCATTGTGTTGGCGACACCAGCATCTCGCCCAGGATCAGCCAGCCCAGCACCATCGCCGAGACGAGGCGCAGCGCCATGAAACTGGTGATCAGGGCGGGTGTCACGCTGCCAACGGCGATGATCTGCGCTAAATTGCCGCCGACCATCGTCACGAAAATGACGGTGAGGGCCGCCATCATGCCGCCGGTCGAGACTGACGTCCAGGCGCTCCAGTCCTCGCCGGTGACGACGGTGAGGATGGCGAATGACGTGGCCATCGCCAGACCCTGCTGGAACAGGATCAGGCCGCTGGTGACATCACGCACGTGGCTTTTGCGGATGAGCTGGTAGTACAAAGCGAATGCGAGCATCGAAATCAGCGCCAGGGTCAAACCCAGGACGTCGTTTTGGGTCAGGTCTGCGCCGATGTGACCCCAATCCTCCACCAAGATCAGCACAGCACCAATGGTGCAGAGCATGAGCGCCCGATACGTGTAGCGGGGCGTCGCTTGCCCAAAAAACCAGACACCCAGCAATGCCACCGGAAATGGCGCCAGGATGCCGATCAACTGCACCCAAACCGCCTTCGTCAGCGAGATGGAGAGGATATTGGTCACCGAACGCACGGCGATAATCAGGGCGAACCACCACAAAATGCGTTCATGGCGCAGCACATGCCAGGCCTTCCGCCAGGTCATGCCCTCCCGCCAGCGCATCACAGCGAAACCCGCGCCCATGATAGCCAGTGAAGCCAGCAGGACCAGGGAGAATTTAGGGACTTCGGCGATAGCCCGTTTGCCGAAAACGGGATAAGCGCCGATCAGGAGATGCGCCAGCACGCCCAACCAAACGTAGGGCCAGATAGAAGGTGGGGACGAACGCTGAACTTCGGGCGCAGCCATAATCCGGGATCACTCAGGTGGACTTGGGCGCTGGCTTGCCGCCATTTCGTTGTAGCCACAGATAGGCTGTCACACTTCCGACCACGATGATCACACCCAACCACTGTGTTGGC
>CAVOYG010000018.1:0-26863 GCA_963700615.1 uncultured Chloroflexia bacterium
TTATGACTAACGACCACCTTGCTCTCCCCCCAACACAACCACTTGCCGACGCCCTGGCCCGCTGGGAAGAGACCACCTTGCAGCCGGGCCCTTCCCGTTCGCCCGAACGCAAGCCCCGCTTCGAGACCTCCTCCGGCATCCCGTTGCAACGTCTGCTTGCCCGACGCCGACCGGCGGGGGATTATCTGGCGCGGCTCGGCTTCCCCGGCGATTATCCTTTCACCCGCGGGGTGCAGCCGACGATGTACCGGGGACGATTGTGGACCATGCGCCAATATGCCGGCTTTGGCAGCGCCGCCGAGAGCAACGCCCGCTACAAATTCCTGATCGCCCAGGGCCAGACCGGGCTTTCCGTCGCCTTTGACCTGCCCACCCAAATCGGCTACGACGCCGACGACCCCCTGGCCTTTGGCGAGGTGGGCAAAGTGGGCGTGGCCATCTCCTCGCTGGCCGATATGGAGGACTTGCTGGCCGGCATCCCCCTGGACAAGGTGTCGGTGTCGATGACGATCAACGCGCCGGCTGCCATCCTGCTGGCCATGGTGATCGGCGTGGCCAGGCAGCAGGGCGTGCCCGCGGCGGCGCTGCGCGGCACGGTGCAGAACGATATCCTCAAGGAATACATCGCCCGCGGCACCTATATCTTCCCGCCGCAGCAGTCCATGCGCCTGATCACCGACCTGTTCCGCTATTGCGGCCAGCACCTGCCCAAATGGAACACGATCTCGATCAGCGGCTATCACATCCGCGAGGCAGGCAGCACCGCCGTGCAGGAGGTGGCTTTCACCCTGGCGAATGGCATGGCCTATGTGCGGGCGGCGCTGGCCGCGGGGCTGGATATCGATGCCTTCGCCGGCCAACTTTCCTTTTTCTTCAACGCCCACAACCATTTTCTGGAAGAGATCGCCAAATTCCGGGCGGCGCGGCGGCTGTGGGCGCGGATCATGCGCGCGCGCAGTTCGGGGCCCAAGACCCGCGCTCCTGGAGTCTGCGCTTCCACACCCAAACCGGCGGCTCCACCCTCACCGCGCAGCAGGTGGAGAACAACATCGTGCGGGTGACGGTGCAGGCCCTGGCCGCGGTGCTGGGCGGCGCCCAAAGCCTGCACACCAATTCGATGGATGAGGCCCTCTCGCTGCCCACCGAAAAGGCGGTGCAGATCGCGCTGCGCACACAGCAAGTGCTGGCCTACGAGTCGGGGGTGGCCGATACGATCGATCCACTGGGCGGTTCGTACGCCATCGAGTATCTGACCGACGCCATCGAGGCGGGGGCAGAGGCGTATATCGCCCGGCATCGAGGCCATGGGCGGGGCCGTGCACGCGGTGGAGGAGGGGTTCATCCAGCGCGAGATCCAGAACGCGGCCTATCACACACAGCAAGCGATCGAGCGGGGGGAAGAGGTCGTGGTGGGCGTGAATCGCTTCCAGGTGGAGGAGGCGCACGCGCCCGACATCTTGCGTATCGACGAGGCGGTGCAGGCGGCGCAGATCGCCAACGTGCGGGCAGTGCGGGAGCGCCGCGACGCCGCCCGCGTGGCCGCTCTGCTCGGCCAGATCGAAGACGCAGCCCGCGACGCGGAAGCCCCGCTCATGCCCCTGTTTGTGGAGGCGGTGCAGGCCTATGCCACGTTGGGCGAGATCTGCGGGGCGCTGCGGCGGGTGTTCGGCGAATATCAGGCCCCGGTGCTGGTGTGAACCGCATGGATGATGAACGCTGGCAGGTGCTCGGCGAGCGCGAATTGCTCCATCGCCCGCCCTGGCTGCGGGTGATCGAACAGCGCGTGCAGCTTGCAGATGGCCGGGTGATCGATGGCTATCTGCTCATCGAGGCCCCGGCCTACGTCGCCATCTTTGGCGTGCGCGAGGATGGGCTGATCGTGGCGGTGGAGGAGTATCGGCATGGCCTGGGCCGCACGACGCTGAAGCTGCCCGCCGGCTATCTGGAGCCAGACGAGCCGCCGCTGCTCGCAGCGCAGCGGGAATTGCTGGAGGAGACGGGCTACGCGGCGGCGGCATGGCGTTTTCTGGGCGCGTTTCATAATGACGGCAACCGCGGCATGAGTCAGGGGCACTATTTCCTGGCCACCGGGCTGCGCCAGGTGGCGGCCCCGCGGGCGGGCGATCTGGCGGCGGTGCGGCCGCTGCTGCTGACCGCGGCCGAGTTGCGCCAGGCCCTGCGCGATGGCCGCGTGGGCGAATCAAGCGCCGCCGCCGCCATGTTTCTCGGCCTCGACGCCCTGCAAATGACCGATTAATTGTCAATTGTCAATTGTTAATTATTAATTATTAATTATTAATTGTCAATGATTAATCATCAATCATCAATCATTAATATCCAATACCCAATGACCAACAACTACTCCCACATCAACCAAACCACTGCCGAGAAGCAATACAACTCGCGCATGTGTTTTGTGTGCGGGGTGGAGAATCCTGCCGGGCTGCACGCGCATTTCTATCAGGTGGACGACGGTCACCTGTGTGGGCCGCTTCCTGCCCGGCCTGCACCACCAGGGTTATCCTGGCCGGGTGCATGGCGGGGTGGTGGCGGCGATGATGGATGAGACGCTGGGCCGGGCCGTGTGGGGCCGACGCCAAGCACCTGGGGCGTCACCGCCGAATTGACGATCCGTTACAAAGCGCCGGTGCCGCTGGGCGAGATGCTGACCATCGTCGGGCGCATCACCTACGAACGTCGGCGCTTATTCAAGGCAGAAGGTGAACTGCTAACAGCGGATGGAACTGTCGCAGTCGAGGCAAATGGAACCTACGTCAAGCTCGATCTCGACCAGATTTTGGACGAGGGCTCTGATGAACCGAATCCCAATCTGGAATTGTTCATTGTGCCTGATGATGTATAATTAGGTGAATTGCCCCCAAGGAGTCACAAATGGCGATACAGATGACACTCACAGTGCCGGAAGGCATCCCACAACTCCTCAAGATGTCTGATGATGATTTTGCGCATGAGGCGCAGTTGCTGCTTGCCATCAAACTCTTTGAAATGGGAAAATTGACATCAGGTAAAGCAGCTGATTTGGCGGAGATGCCCCGTGTTGCTTTTCTCCACATCCTCGATCGCTATGGCGTTTCTGCTATCAACTTACAGGCTGAAGAGGTCGAATATGAATTGACGGCAGCAAAGCGACTGGCGAAATGAGTGGCAGGATACGTGTCGTCAATACGGCGCCGCTTATCTTTTTAGCAAAACTGCGCCGTTTAGAACTTCTACAACTTGGTACAGATGAGATTTATGTACCACCAGCGGTGCTTTTTGAGTTGCGTGCCGTGCCAGATCAGGCAACTCAAGCTGTCGAAAGTATACTTGGCAGGTGGATAACCGAACGTGCTTGTCGGCAAAGTCGTCAAGTTGACCTGATTGCCCAATCCTTAGATAGTGGCGAAGCGGAAGTTATTGCACTTGCGCTCGAGTTGGATACCACAGATGTTGTGCTTGATGACTTGGATGCGCGTCGTTTTGCGCGCCAGGCGGGGCTACAACCAATTGGCACGCTTGGATTGTTGTTAGCAGCGAAACGCCACCACTTGTTGGACGCAGTGCAACCGGAAATTGACGCATTGCAGGCCGCTGGATTTCGCGTTAGCCAAACGCTTGTTGAACGAGTACTGGCTGAAGCCGGGGAGTGAGAGCCAATGATCACACGCATCAACCACATTGCCATCGTCGTTGCCGATCTCGACCAGGCGATTGAAACCTACCAGAACCGCATCGGCCTCACCCTCAGCAAGCGCCTTGTCATGCCGGAGCAGGCGGTGGAAATCGCCTTTCTGCCAGCGGGCGAGAGTGTGATCGAATTGATCCAGCCCATCACCGAAGACTCAGGCGTGGCCAAGTATCTCGCGAAGCGAGGCGAAGGGCTGCACCACATCTGCCTGGAGGTGGATGATGTGCAACTAACGATGGAAGAACTGACCGCCCGCCACGTCCAACTGATCAACGAGGAGCCGATCCTGGCAGCAGAAGGCCACGGCGTGTTCCTGCATCCCAAATCGGCGCATGGCGTGTTGATTGAGTTCCTGGAGCCGTTTGAAAAAGAAGGCTGATATTGGATATTTGGTATTGGGTATTTGATGCTGCACGGCCAGTGATCGGCTCAAAACTAATACCTCAGCACCCAATATCCCAATATCCAATACCCAATATCTGAATTCCCCCGCATTCTCCTCTTTCAGGATATGACCCTAATCCTTGGCATCGAAACCTCCTGTGACGAAACGGCTGCGGCTGTGGTGGCCGATGGCTGGAACCTGCTCAGCAATGTCGTTGCTTCGCAAGTGGACCTGCATCGACAATATGGCGGCGTCTTCCCCGAGATGGCGTCGCGGCAGCATGTGCTGGCCATCATCCCCGTCGTGGAGCAGGCGCTGGCGGAAGCAAAGACAGACTGGTCGGATTTAGCGGCTGTGGCCGTGACCAAAGGCCCTGGGCTGGCGGGATCACTGCTGGTGGGGATGAATGCCGCCAAAGGCATGGCCTGGGCCAAGGGGTTGGCTCTGGTGGGCGTCAATCATCTGGAGGGGCACATCTACTCCAACTGGATCGAGGCCGAGGGCAATCGTGCAGACAAGGTTTTTCCTTTGCTGGTGCTGATCGTCAGCGGGGGCCATACCGAATTGGTGGTGATGGAGGATCATGGTCGGTATCAGCGCCTGGGTGGGACCATCGACGATGCTGCGGGTGAAGCGTTCGATAAGGTAGCCCGATTGCTGGGTTTGGGCTATCCTGGCGGCCCGGCGGTGCAACGAGCCGCCCAGGCTGGTGATCCCACGGCATATCCCTTCCCCAGAGCCTGGCTGCCCGGCACGCAAGACTTCAGCTTCAGCGGACTGAAAACAGCGGTGCTGCGGGCAGTGCAAGCGCTGGAGAGTGGTCATCCAACGGAAGGACGGCGTTTAACAGCTGGTGAACATCTGCCCCGCGAGACTGTCGCCGATCTGGCAGCCTCTTTCCAGCAAGCTGTCGTGGATGTACTGGTGGACAAAACCTTGCAGGCTGCCCAAGATGTAGGCGCCACCGAAATCTGCGTGTGTGGAGGCGTTTCCGCCAATGCAGCGCTGCGCCAATCCATGATTGTCAAGTCACCCATCCCGGTTTCTGTACCCCCCCTCTATCTCTGCACCGACAATGCTGCAATGATCGCTGCTGCAGGTTATTTCACATGGGCGCGAGGCGAACGAAGCGCCATGAACCTGGACGTGATCGCCAATCTCAGTCTGGTGTGAGTGCGCCCAAATACATGGCCTACATTGCACTTAACATGACGATTCTGATAAACTCCTAACCCAGGAGACGAATATGAGCGACCCCATCATCATCTGCCAGGATGTTCATAAATGGTACGGACAATTTCACGCCCTGCGCGGCATCGACCTGGAAGTCAATAGGGGCGAAGTGATCGTCATTTTCGGACCATCCGGTTCCGGTAAATCCACCTTCATCCGCACCATCAACCGTCTGGAAGAGCACCAGCAAGGCACGATCATCGTCGATGGCATCGAACTGAGCCACAATGTCCGCAATATCGCTGCCATCCGCAAAGAAGTGGGCATGGTGTTCCAGCAATTCAATCTCTTCCCGCATCTGACGGTGCTGCACAATGTTACCCTCGGGCCGATCCAGGTGCGAAAGTGGAAGAAAAATAAGGCCGAGGAGATCGCCAGGGAATTGCTCGAGCAGATGGGCATTCCCGAGCAGGCGGAGAAATATCCGGGACAACTCTCTGGTGGTCAACAGCAGCGTGTGGCCATCGCGCGTGCCCTGGCCATGCAGCCGAAAATCATGCTTTTCGATGAACCCACCTCAGCGCTTGACCCGGAGATGATCAAGGAAGTGCTCGATGTCATGGTCGATCTTGCCAAGAGCGGCATGACGATCCTGGCGGTGACGCACGAAATGGGCTTTGCCCGCGCCGTGGCTAACCGCATGATTTTCATGGATGAAGGCAAAATCGTCGAGACCGGCCCACCAACGCAGATCTTCGAGCATCCACAGGAAGACCGCACCAAGCTGTTTTTGTCGCAGATTTTGCAGCATTAGGCAGTAATTCCCGCCAAGCTTCGCACACTTTCGTAAAACGTGAAACGTGAAGACGAGATTTGCACCGCACTTACGCTTCACGTTTTAGCGTTTCACTCTTGACCATTTCCCATGCCTTTACCAACAATCGACACCGCTTATCTCCTCACCATCCTCACCGACCTCCTCAACATCCCCAGCCCGACCGGATTGGCGGAACCCGCCATTGCTTATGTCGAGCAGGCAATGATCGATCTCGGCCTGGAACCCCGACGCACCATCAAAGGGGCAGTGGTTTGTGAATGGGCAGGGCAGGCAGACAGCGCCCCTCGTGCACTGACCGCCCACGCCGACACCCTGGGCGCGATGGTGAAGGAGATCAAGCGCAATGGCCGACTCATACTCACCAACATCGGCGGCTTTGCCTGGAACACGGTCGAGGGAGAAGGCTGCCGGGTGTTCACGCCGATGGCCGGGTGGTGCGAGGCAGTCTGTTGCTGGCCAAAGCGTCCGGACACGTGTATGGCAAAGCTGTCGCTGAAACCCAGCGCAGTGCCGAGGAAATGGAGGTGCGTCTGGACGAACGCACAAGCTCGGCGGACGAAACGAGGGCGCTGGGTATTGAGGTGGGCGATTTCGTCGCCTTCGACCCTCGGGTGGAGGTCAGCGAGTCCGGGTTTATTCGCTCCCGCCATCTGGATGACAAAGCCTGCATTGCCAGCATGCTGGCAGCCGTCAAAGCGATGCAGGAGACTGGCGAAAAACCCACGCAGCGCACGACCCTGCACATCAGCAACTACGAAGAAGTGGGGCATGGCGCCGCAACCGGATTCCCCCCGGATCTGGCAGAGCTAGTGGCCGTGGACATGGCGGCGGTAGGGGACGGCCAGACATCGGATGAGTTCCATGTCACCATCTGCGCCAAGGACTCAGGCGGACCCTATCACCACACGCTCACCAGCCGCTTGCGGCAACTGGCACAGGCAGACAATATCCCCAACAAGGTCGATATCTATCCCTATTACGGCTCTGATGGCGAAGCTTTCTGGCGAGCGGGCGGCGATGTGCAGGTGGCGCTCATCGGCCCAGGCGTGGATGCCTCGCATAATTACGAACGCACGCACATGGATGCTCTGGTGGCGACGACGCAGTTGGTGATGGCGTATCTGCGTAATTGAATGGCGGTGGCTACCGGTGCTTAGTAAGCGTCCAAAAATAATTTCCCGATTTCAACCTCCGGGAGGTGGCCAGAACCATTGTGCTTAACTGGATTTTGGCGGCCACCTCCCGGAGGTTATTTCTGGACAGTCACTTAGATCCGTGATAGCTAATTCCCGATGTCCGGCATCCCCAGCCTATACAATCTCTTGTCGAAGATGTACTCTCGCACTGCTTCGGGCACCAGATAACGGATGCTGCTGCCGTGCTGGATCTTGCGGCGCATGTTTTGCGAGGCGATGCTGACGCCTGGCATGGGCAGGAGCGTCACCTCGTGCATGATGCCGGGGAGCGCGTCTTCCAGGGGCCGCCAGTCGATCTCGTAGCGAGGGCGGGTGGCGGCGGCCAGGCGGGCGGTGCGCCGAATGCGGTCGGGATCACGCCAGTTCGGAAAATCGATCAGCGAATCCAGCCCCATCAGGAACCACAGTTCATCTTCGGATGCCAGACGTTTTCGTACGAGTTCGACCATGTCGGCGGTGTAATGCGGGCCGGGTCGCTCCAGATCGATCAGGGAAATCGCGAAGGC
Source organism: uncultured Chloroflexia bacterium (assembly GCA_963700615.1). Lineage (GTDB taxonomy): Bacteria > Chloroflexota > Anaerolineae > J102 > J102 > DUEF01. The sequence goes on from CAVOYG010000018.1 coordinate 7,787, forward strand.
GGGATTGCTGGCTACAGCCAATTCCAGCATCGCCAGGCGGTCTGCTTTTCTGGCGATGACCTGACCCTGTTTGTGCGGTGGATCGGCTGCCGGAACGAAATACACCTGGTCGAGGCGCAGGGTGTCGCGTGCCGTTTCAGCCAGAACAAGATGGCCCATGTGTACGGGGTCAAAAGTGCCGCCGAGGATGCCGATGCGAAGCATGGTAAACAGAAGTAAGGAGTATGGAGTAAGGGGAAAACCTAGTCGGGGAAGTATTCGTAGCTCCAGTCGAGTTCAATGACATCGCCGATGAACACCGTGTCGCCTTCGTCAACGCCGGCATCTTCCAGCGCCCTGGTAATGCCCATCGCCTCTAGAATGCGCTGGAAACGGAAGGAGGCCTCGTAATAGTCCCAATTGGTCATGGCGGCGGCGCGCTCGATGCGTTTACCGCGCACGATCCAGCCCTCGGGTTTTTGTTCGATGGTGAAAAGGTCTTCATCGACGGGAGCCAAAACGACTGGTCGTTCCTCGCGAGCCGGTGGAGGTAAGGTTGAGAGGAGAGAAGCCGCACGCCTGAGCAAGGTCTGCACGTTTTCGCCGGTGACAGCACTGATGGCAATTGCTTCTACACCGATGTCTGCAAGCGCTTTCTCGGTTTCTGGCCATCGCTCCTGCACATCAGGCAGATCCATTTTATTGAAGGCGACGATTTGAGGTTTATCGACCAGTTGGGGTTTGAACAATGCCAGTTCCTGGTTGATGGCCTGATAGTCGCCTACCGGATCGGGGCTGAGACCGTTAAGGATGTGAATCAGCAGACGGGTGCGTTCGACATGGCGCAAAAAGGTCAGTCCCAAGCCAACGCCCTGATGCGCCCCTTCGATCAAGCCAGGGATGTCGGCCAGGACGATATCTTGATCATCCACCAGCGCCACGCCGAGGTTGGGCGTAAGCGTGGTGAAGGGATAGTCGGCGATTTTGGGTTTGGCGCGGGTGACCACGGAGAGAAAAGTGCTCTTTCCGGCATTGGGAATGCCGATGATGCCAATGTCAGCGATCAGCTTCAGTTCTAGCCTCATCCAGCGTTCTTTGCCCGGCTCTCCGTTCTCGGCCAGACGTGGCGTTTGATGCGTCGAAGAACGAAAGACAGCATTGCCGCGCCCGCCACGCCCGCCTGGCGCCACCAGCAAACGGTCACCCACCTCAAGCAACTCGCCCAGATACTCGCCGGTGTCGGCGTCGAAAGCCAAAGTGCCGGGCGCTACTGGCACCTCGTAATCCTTGCCCTGAGCGCCTTGCTTGTTGGATCCGCCGCCATGTGCGCCGCGCTCCGCCTTGAAATGCACTTTGCCCGTGAAATGAAAGAGCGTGTTGTGACCAGCGCTGGCCACCAGATAGACATCGCCACCCTTGCCGCCATTACCGCCATTGGGGCCCCCGCGCGGCACGAATTTCTCGCGGCGAAAGGCGACGATGCCATTGCCGCCATCGCCTGCCTTTACGTAGATCTTGGCTTCATCGGCAAACATGTGGGCCTCAGAGTGTGATGCTTGAGCGTTATTCTTCGCCGGTCAGACAAGCAACCTGGTCGATAAAATCCATGCTGATCGACTTGATTTCTTCCAGGACGACGATGATCTCAGGATCGAGGAAGATAGAAAGTTGATCGACGCCTTCATCAGCCCAGAGTTCTGTCAGTTTAGCCTGTACAGTGCGAGCCTGTGCAGCTAATTCGTGGATGGTTTGAGGTTGGCTCATGGCGTATTGTTTTTGAGAGATGAATCGTCGTTCTTTATCATTCGATCACTAGAGAAACTGCACAAAGACTTGGCGCAATGACTCAAAACGTCTAACCATGTAGAATCCTTGCCTTGTAAGCGTTACGTTGCACTTTCAGGTAGGGTAAAAAATCCAAATACTGGCGCGTCACCTTTGAAGAGTACGCACTACAGTCAAAGTCTTCAGCTTGATAAAGCACGTGGTTCTGTCGCACAGACTCGTGTTTCAGGACGATATCATCGGTATCGAGAATGACCAGATCGATATCTCGCAAGCCGAAGTGAGTTAGATCGGCCAAGATGCTCAGCCTGTCTAATTGCTCAGCATCCGGTCGAAGAACGATCGCCAGATCTACATCGCTCTCGTTGTATGTCCTGCCACTTGCCGCGGAACCAAACAGATAGACAGCCTGAATATCAGGGTATTTGCTGAATACATGGGATAGTCGTTCGAAATCAGGTGATTGCGCCAGGTTATTGTTCTCGGATGTGTCGTGTGAAAGGTGCAGTAGCCATGCCACTATTCTACCCCACCACATGCCTGGTGTCTACCACAGATTTCGCCAGTCCCTTCACTTGGACCCAGTCGTAGTCACTGTGGTCGGTGACCACGACAACGCAATCGGCAGCAGCGAGGGACGCAGCCAGATCCGGCTCGGAGTCAAAAGAGTGGTCGTTGTACGAAAATTGCGGCACATACGGATCATGATAGCGCACATCTGCACCCTTCTGGCTGAGCAACTCGATGATATCCAGCGCCGGAGACTCGCGCACATCGTCGATATCTTTCTTGTAGGCTACGCCTAAAATCAAAATTATGCTGCCTTTCAGGGGCTTTCCCTGGTCGTTCAAGGCATCCTGCACCTTATCCACCCAGTAGTAGGGCATCTCGGTATTGATCTCGCCCGCCAGTTGGATGAACCGAGCATTGTAGTTCAGCGTTTTGAGCTTCCAGGAAAGATAGTGGGGATCAAGGGGGATGCAATGCCCGCCCACGCCAGGGCCAGGGGTGAATTTCATGAAGCCATAGGGTTTGGTGGCTGCTGCTTCGATCACTTCCCAGGCGTCGATGCCCAGTTTGTCGCACATCACCATCACTTCGTTCACCAGGGCGATATTTACCGCCCGGAAGGTGTTCTCCAGCAGCTTGGTCATCTCGGCAGCCGCAGTAGAAGACACCGGTACGACAGGATCGATGGCCTGCTGATACAGGGTCGTCGCGACTTCCACGCAGTTGCTCGTGATCCCACCGACCACTTTGGGCGTATTCTCTACGGTCCAGTCAGCGCGACCTGGGTCGATGCGTTCAGGTGAGAAAGCCAGGAAGAAATCCCGCCCCACCTCACCGCCCCCATCGAACGCAGGAGCGCTCGCCAGCATCGGGAGGAGAAGTTCCTCGGTGGTGCCAGGATATGTGGTCGATTCCAGGACGACCAGCATACCGGCATGCATGTTGGCTGCGATGGACTCGCCGGCAGAGATGAGAAAGCGGATATCCGGATCACGGGATTTATTCAGCGGCGTGGGTACACAGACAATAGCGACATCGCAGTTGGCCAGGGTTGCATAATCGGTAGTGGCTGTTATGTGGCCCAGTGACAAGGTGACAAGGTGACTGGGCGACTGGGTGACCAGTGGCGCGAGGCGCGTCGATAGGATGTCCTGAACGTAGGATTCACCTTGATTGACAGCATCTACCTTGCGGTTATCGACATCGATGCCAATGACTTTGAAGCCGTTTTCGGCAAAGGCCACGGCCAGGGGCAGGCCCACGTAACCCAGACCGATGATGGCGATGGTGGCGTCGTGTGTTTGGATGCGAGTTAGCAGTTGTTCTTTCATTAGTGATAGGGTCATGGGTGACAGGGTGACATCACCGTGCCACATTGTCACCTTGTCAAACTGTCCCGCGGTTGCGATACAATTTGGGATCGACAACGGCGATCATTGCTGTTTCATCGAGGATTCCGCCCAGGAAGCGATTGATCTCAGGAACAAATGGGCTGGGATCGGCGAGCATGGCATTGTAATCCACATCCAAAACAGAGAAATTGGGCTGCGCTGCCAACCAGGCTTTGGTCTTATGCACATGCTTGGCCAACAACTCAGCAAGCTTTTCATCACTGATCTGAGATTCCTCACCCCGGCGCTCCAACATCTTGCGCTGCGAGGCCAACACTTCATCCATCTGGCGATTCATGAACAACACCTGGTAAGTGTATCCGGGTGGGAGGTGCTCCAGCAAGGCCGAGATCACTTTGACGACCTGGCCTTGCGCTTGTTCCACCCATTCGGTATCACCTTTGTCCATTTGTTTCACCCGCTCGAACTCGTAATAACCCTTGGGATTGTCGGAGTCCGCTTCGCGGACGCCATCGCTGACGGCCTCCAGACCGCCAGCTTCCAGCATCTTCATCATCATCGAGGTTCCGGAACGGGGCAGGCCGGAAACGACAACGATAGGTCGGGGTTTTTCAGAAGATTGGGGTTGAAACAGATTTTTGAGGAATTTCATTGCGGTGGTTTGCGTGCGGATGTTCGATCAGGCTTGTAGCATTCCCTGATCGATCAGAAAGCGGATGATTTTGTGGGCGTTTTCTTCCGGCGTTTGATTGACGGTATCAAGCACTATCTCGGCGTGCAAGGGCGGCTCGTAAGGATCATCGATGCCGGTGAAACCCTTAATCTCACCGCGGCGGGCTTTGGCGTACAGGCCCTTGGTGTCGCGTTCTTCACACACTTCCAGAGGCGTATCCACGAACACTTCGACGTAGTTGCCTTCTCTCACCATGTTGCGCACGTCGTTGCGGGTGGCGCGATATGGGCTGATGGCGGCGCAAATAGCCACACCGCCATAGCGCACCAATTCCGCCGCCACAAAGCCGATGCGGCGAATGTTGGTATCACGGTCTTCTTTGCTGAAGCCCAAACCCCTGGAAAGATGCGTGCGCACCACGTCGCCATCCAACTGCGTGACATTGCGCCCGTATTCCATGAGCAGAGGCGTGAGGATGTCGGCAGTTGTCGACTTGCCTGAGCCGCTCAAGCCGGTAAACCAGAGACAGACACCCTGCTTGTGGCGAGGAGGATAGCTATCCGCCAGGATCGCAGCCACTTCCGGCCGGGTGAACCATTCTGGCAGGAGGCGTCCATTACTGAGGTATTGTTCCCGCACTTCTGTGCCGGAGATGGCGGCAGTTTTGGTGTTGGCATCGATCTTGTCCACTTCCTCGTAACGATCTTCGTCGGGCAAGTAGACCAGCATCTTGAATGGCACAACCTTGACGCCGAGCTCCTCGCTGAAGGATTCGGCCAGTTCCTGGGCGTCGTACGGTCCGTAGAAGGGTTCGCCTTTGGAATCATTTCCGGGTCCTGCGTGATCCCGGCCCACAATCAAGTGATTAGCGCCGTAGTTGCGGCGAATGAGCATGTGCCACACTGCTTCACGCGGGCCTCCCATGCGCATCGCCATGGGCAGTAGAGAGAGCACGATGCGGTCGGGATCATAATATTGCCCGGCCAGCGCTTTGTAGGTGCGAACCCGGATGTAATGATCTACATCGCCCGGTCGGGTCAGACCAACCACCGGGTGCAGTAACAGGGTGCCATCTATGGAGTCTACGGCGCGCTTGGTCAGTTCTTCATGGACGCGATGCAAGGGGTTACGGGTTTGGAAAGCGACCACATTTTTGTGTCCGGTTGCTTGCAGGCGCTCGCGGGTTTGCGCTGGTGTGAGGCGCAACTCCTTGAAATCGTAGTGCAGGGGCAATTGCAGCACTCGCAGACGCCCGGAGATATTCAGCGGACCCCAGCGATGCATTTCGGTCACCAGGGGATGCCGGAGATCGGTGGAGCCGTAGACCTTTTCGGCGGTTTCGTTCAGGTCCCATTCGTAGATATCTTCGATGCTCATGACAGCCAGGATGTTGTTCTTGCTGTCGCGCAGGACGATCTCCTGACCAAGACGGATTTCGGGACCTGGTTCCACAGGCAGGGTGATCGGAATCGGGAAGACTGCACCGTTGGCCAGGCGCATGTTATCGAGCACGTTCTGGAAATCCTTGCGGCCCATGAAACGATCCAGAGGCGAAAATCCTCCAGTCGCCAGTAGTTCCAGGTCGCAAGCGACGCGCTCTGAAATCTGGATGGAGGGGAGCTTGCCCGCATAGGTTTTGAGGCGAGGCGCTTCCGCAGCCGGAACCATAAGATCGACCAGTGATCCGCCATATGGCGAGATGAGTTCAGTAATTTGGGGTGTGGTATGGGTAAGTGTCATGTTTTTCGGTGGAGAATGGTTTGGTGGTTGATGTCGTTTTGTTCGATGGTTTAGTTCTGCTTATTATCTCGTTTTACTGCCGCTGTATCATCCGGATAGTGGATTTTTCTGCCCCGACCTCTGGTTCTGCGCCTTCGGCGCAAGGTGCTGGCTCGTTCGATCTCGTTCAGATCGAGTTTTACCTCGTTTTCCTGGCCCAGGAAGTTCAGCAACACCACCACCCGCTCGCTTGGCCGCAAATGCTCGACGAACACGGCGTGCAATCCTTTGAATGGGCCTTCCGTGAGGCGAACACTCTCGCCGGGCTGATAGCTGGTCGAGGGCAGGCCGCCCCCTTCGTTCAGTCGGTCAACGCCGCTGCGAATTGCCTCGATCACCCCTGTATCCAGAGGCAAAGGGCGATTGTCGAAGGCCACAATCCGAAGCACGCCTGGAGTCGAGTTGATCGCTGTGTATTCCACTTCATCCAGGTCTGCTTGCACAAACAGATAGCTCGGGGAAGAAGGGGCGGAAGCGCACCTGACCCCGAAATTTTTGTTTCACTTCCGGGAGGTAGGTGTTGAGTTTCAAGCGCTCTTCCAGCATTGCCACAGCCAACCACTCTTGTAGTGGCTTGGCGTGCACAACATACCAGAGCATTGTCGTAGGATTTCCGGACATAGAATTAGATGCCGATCAGGGCGTTTGTATAACCGGCATTGTACTGACTTGAACGCATGTTGCCAATCCTCATCGAAAGCCGGGATCGGCGATGCGTTTAGGGCTGGTGCGAAGGCAGGTTCTGAGTGCGCGTGTAAGCGGTCATGCGCGCCAGAGTTTCGTCCAGCGACAGGTGGGGCTGCCAGCCGCAAAGACTGTGGATACGAGTGGTATCGGGCACGCGTCGCCGCATGTCCTCGAACCCAGGAGCATAAGCCTGGTCGTAGGGGATGAGCTGGATGTTTGAATCGCTGCCAGTGGTGGTTTTCACACGTTCGGCCAGTTGCAGAATACTCACTTCTTCGCTGGAACCGACATTGAAGACCTTGCCGACGGCGGCTTCGTGGCCGGCCAATGCGACCAGCGCTCGCACGCTGTCCGAGACATCACAAAAACAGCGGCTCTGCTGGCCATCACCGAAAACAGTAATCGGCTCCCCTGCCAGGGCTTGACTGACGAAACGGGGAATGACCATGCCATACCGACCGGTTTGTCTGGGTCCGACCGTGTTGAAGAGGCGGGCAATCACAACCGGCAGGTTACGAGAGCTGTGATAGGCCAGCGCCAAAAACTCATCCACCATTTTTGATGCTGCGTAGGACCAACGGCTTTTGTTTGTGGGGCCGAGCACGACATCGTCATCCTCGCGGAAGGGCACGCGTATGCCCTTGCCGTAAACCTCAGAAGTTGAAGCAATGAGGACTTTAGCGCGATAGCGATCGGCTGCCTTCAAGACGGCCTCGGTGCCCATGATATTGGTTTCGATGGTGCGTACAGGATGTTCAACGATCAGTTGCACGCCAACCGCCGCCGCCAAATGGATGATGATCTGGCTTTCACTGGCGAGACGGTCAAGCACCATGTGGTTGGTGATGCTATCGATGGCGTAGGAGAAGCCGGGATGTTCCACCAGATGGGCGATGTTTTCAAACCGGCCGGTCGAAAGATCATCAAGCACCGACACCTGGTGACCGGACGCGAGCAGCGCCTCTGCCAGGTGGCTGCCGATAAAGCCGGCGCCGCCGGTTATCAAGATACGTTCGGGCATAGAATTTCGTTCAGGAAGCTATCCACTGGGCGCATCAGCGCGATGGAGCAAAAGGAACGTGGCCCCCGAGGTTTGGGCCACGCAGCCACCATTTTGTCACACATCCAGGGGTTCAGCAAGTCGAAGGCAGGAACCAGAATCCTCATGCTCTGCTTGTCAGGCTCCAGGAAATGGTTTATTGCTGACCAAAAATCCGGTTGATATCTTCAACGCGGTCAATGGTGTAATCGGCATGAGGATGTCCGGCATAGCCCACCAGGGCGGTCTTCATGCCCATCGCTTTTGCGGGGGCCAGATTGACGGGGCTGTCCTCAATAAAGATGCAGCGGTCAGCGGGGAGTCCCAACAAGTCCAGACAACGTTCATAGGCCAGCGGGTTCGGTTTGGACAGGTAGCCCACCTCATCCAGGCCCACCAGCAACTCGAAATGATCCAGGATATCCAGTGCTTCGAGCACATTGCGGGCGTGGGTAGCGGTGGCATTTGTGAAGACGGCCTTGCGATAGGGCAGCGCCGCCAGGATGGCATCTAAAGCGGGGTTGGGCCGTAAATGATCGTGCACCGCCACATCATGCACATCCGCCAGATAGGGCGCTGGATCCACGTCGTGCTCGTGGATTAATCCGGCGATGGTCGTTCCATATTCGATCCAGTAGCGTTTTTGCACGATCTCCGCCTCATCCGGCGGCAGGTTCAGCTCGCGAGCGACATAGGCTCTGATGCGGTCGTCGATCAGACGCCACAGGCCCAGGTCGCGCGGATACAGGGTGTTGTCCACATCAAACAGGATGAGGTCGATGTCGGGGGCGGATTTGATGGGTTCCATGCGCTTCATTATCGCCCAGGAAAAATGTGTGTCAAGATTCTGGAAACGGCGCACTGCCATCTCTTGTGGGACTGTTGCGCTCATCTGCTATAATGATCGCCATGTCTATCCATGTGCTTTCCCCAGATGTCGCTGACAAAATCGCCGCCGGAGAAGTGGTCGAACGCCCATCCTCGGTCGCCAAGGAATTGATCGAAAACAGCCTTGATGCCGGGGCCACAGACATCCGTGTGGAGATCAGAGGTGGGGGCAAACGGCTCCTGCGCGTGATCGACGACGGCTGCGGCATCCCGACCGCTGAGGTCGACCTGGTCTTCAAACGTCACGCCACCTCGAAATTGCAGACGGCTGATGATCTGGAGCGCATCAGCACGCTCGGTTTTCGGGGTGAAGCGCTGGCCGCCATCTCTGCTGTGAGCAAGACCACCCTGGTGACGCGCGCCGAGGAGGAGCCCACGGGCGTTGAACTGCGTTTGGAGGGAAGCCAGCAGGTGGGGCGCAGAGCCCTGGGCGCTCCATCCGGCACAAGCCTGACCATCGAGCATCTGTTTTGGAACACACCCGCGCGGCTCAAATTCCTGCGCACCGACGCCACCGAGGCGGGACGCATTTCAAAAATCATTACCCGCTATGCCCTGGCTTATCCCCATGTGCGCTTTAGCAATTTGAGTGAAGGCAGGCTCAATTTCCAAACGCCAGGAAACGGAAACCGTCTGGAAACGCTACTCAAGGTGTATGGTCCCGAAGCTGCTCGACAGATGTTGGCAATCGATGCACTGGGTGATCCGGTCACGCCGGACATCGCCGTCAGTGGATTTGTGAGCGAGCCCAGCCTGCATCGCGCCAATCGCAGCTACATCGAGTTGTTCGTCAATAACCGGCTTATCCAGGATCGAAACCTCAGCTTCGCTGTAATCCAGGCGTATCACACCCTGTTGCCGGGTGGACGTTATCCTCTGGCAGCGATTTTCATCGACATGGACCCCACGCAGGTGGATGTCAATGTGCATCCCACCAAGGCGGAAGTGCGCTTTCGCGAGGCCTCGCTGGTGTTTCGGGCGGTGCAACGGGCGGTGCATCGCACCCTGTACGAGCAAGCGCCGATAACACGTCTGCAACCTGACCGTGATGCATCGGATCGGGGCGATTGGGCTGCGAGACGGCAGGTTTTGGTGCAGGCAGGCCAGAGAGAAGACCTGCCTGGGCAAATCGCAATGGATCTGTATCGCCTGCAGCAAGGGGCGGAGGACCAGATCCAACTGGTCGGGGGCGAAGCCCCAATCCCGACCCCTGGGCTTGGTTCTCAGCCATCAAGTGATGCCCGACCTTCGGCAGACACCCTGCCGCCCCTGCGCCCTGTCGGGCAGATCGGCGCCGCCTACCTGATCGCCGAGGGGCCTTCCGGTCTCTATCTCATCGATCAGCATGCGGCGCACGAGCGCATCCTGTACGAAAAGATCGTCAACAGTCGTGAACATCCCATCGCCAAGCAACAGTTGCTGGAACCCCTCACCATCGAACTTGGCACCGAGTTGGCCGGTTTGGTAGCGGACAACCTCGCCACGCTACAACAGAGCGGTTTTGAAATCGAATCCTTTGGTTCCGGCAGTTTTTTGCTGCGCGCGCTGTCCCCAGCGTCATGGGCAGGCAGGACCCGCAACGCATGCTGGAGGAAGTGGCGGAACAACTCGCGGAACGGGACGATCTGGTCGGGCAGGCGGTGGAGGATGCGCTGGTCAAGATCATCTGCAAGCGCCTGGCCATCAAAGCGGGACAGGTTCTTTCCGTGGCGGAGCAGCGCGCATTATTGCGCCAGTTGGAAGCCTGCGAAAATCCCCGCACCTGTCCTCATGGTCGTCCCACCACCCTGCACATGAGCGCCTCCCAATTGGAGCGCCAATTCGGTCGGACGTAAGGGTGACGGGCCGGTCGCCTCTACCCTTATTGTCTGGTCGCCCTACATTTAACCGGGAGTCTCGACAGGTTTTCTGTTTCGCAACGACTTTGTGCTAAAATGACAAGGTTGTCGTGCAGACGATCCGTTAGCGCATTCTGCACGACTTGATACCTAAAGAGCAGACTCAAACCATTTTAAGTGCGAAATCCCATGACTGATTTAAAAATAACGCAACAAAACACCGAAGATCACCAAATGCTTCTGACCATTGTGGTCCCGGACGAGCGCGTCGAGAAAGCGATGCGAGCGACAGCGAAGAAACTGGCGAAACAGTACCGGATTCCCGGTTTCCGTCCCGGTAAAGCGCCTTATCACATCGTTGTCGGCCGTTTTGGGCGCGAGGCGCTCCTGGAAGAAGTGGCCGACGAAATCGGTCAGGACATCTTCGTGGAAGCGATGGAAGAAGCGAAAATGGAGCCATACGCCCAGGCGGCGTTGAAAGAGGTTACATTCGATCCCCTCACCTATCAGGTCGAAGTGCCCCTGCCTCCGGAAGTCGATCCCAACAACTACCGCGAGGTGCGCGTCCCCTACACCGAGCCCAGCGAAGAGGAAATCACAGAAGCTGCTCAAGCGGAGATAGACCGAATCAGAGAGCGCTTCAAAACCTGGCAGCCAGTGGATCGGCCTATCGAATATGGCGATCTCGTGACCATCAGCGTGAAAATCACTGTTGATGATGAAGTCGTGCTGGAAAATGATGACTGGGATATCGTGCCCGATGCCGAAGAATACACCATGGCGCCTGAATTTGATGCAGCCTTTATCGGCATGACTGTGGGCGAATCGAAATCGTTCACGGCGACTTTCCCGGAACAAGGTGATTCTCCCTGGGAAGGTGAACAAGGCGAGTTCGAGATCGAAGTCGTTGGCGTCAAGGGCGAGGAGTTGCCCGCACTGGATGCAGCCCTGGCCGAAGAGGTTGGAGAATACGAATCCTACGAGGAATTGTACGAGGACACCCTCGATCGGGTAACCCGCCAGATGGAATACGAAACGCAGCGCGAGTACCGGGAAAAGGCTTTGGACGCCATGACCGAGGAGGCGACGCTGTCCTATCCGCCCGCCACCTTGGATCAGGAAATTCATTTCTTGATGGATGAACGTGAAAACTACTATCGCGCTTACGGCATCCAATCGACTGAAGACTACCTGCGCATGATGGGCAAGACGCACGAGGAGTACCATGAGGAATTACGGCCAGCCGCCCAGACCCGGTTGGAGCGCAAACTCGTGTTGGATGCCATCGCCGAGCGCGAACAGTTCGAGATCAGCGACTACGAGTTGGAGCAGTACCTCGCAGACATGCTGGGCCACGATCCTGAAGAGCTCGAGTCAACACTAGAGCAATTGGCGAAGAGTGAAAACTACCGCAATTTCATCACCTCCCTGATTCAACGTGAACACGCAGAAGAACTGTTTATCGCCAGCGCCAAAGGCGAGGAAGTGCCGGAACCGGGCCAACACCCCGTTTTGGATGCGCCAGCAGAGGAGCTAGTCGAAGTGATAGCCGAAGCGCCAGCCGAAGCGCCAGCCGAAGCGATAGTGAAGCGCCAGCCGAAGCGCTCGATGAAGCAGTTGAAGAATTAGCTGTGGCTGAAGACGACGAAGTCGTTGAAATCGTGGAAGTGCAGGAAACATCTGATGAAAGCGGCGACGCAGAAGAAACGCCGGAATCAGCCGAAGCCGAACAAACATCACAGTCTATAACCGAAGGAGAGGATACACTGGAGGCATAGAAGCTCCAACATCGACCTATCGATCTGTATCCAACCCCAGATTCTAAGATTTTCTGTGGTTTGCGCTGCAACTCATGAATGAATTCATAAGCTGCTACAAAAAAACGTGTTGAAACACGTTGTGCAAGCGTCGTTTTGAACCTGCTTCAGCCGGTTTTGCTTGGCAGCCGACGATTTCAATCGGCGGTTGAGAGCGGTGCCATAGAAAAAGCCAGAACCAGTCCAACCCAATTCAACACCCCCCCTTTTCTATCCCATGAATAACCAACTCCCTTTTTCACCCCAAGCTCGGACAGCTATCCAGCAGACAGGCCGTGGCGAACGCTACATGGATATCTTCGACCTGTTGCTCAATGAACGCATTATCTTCCTGGGTTTTCCCATTAACGACCAAGTCGCCAACCTTGTCGTTGCCCAACTCTTGTACCTCAATCACGAAGATCCGGAGCGGGACATCCAGATGTATATCAATTCTCCAGGCGGCAGTGTTTACGCCGGTCTGGCGATCTACGACACCATGAAGATGATCCCGGCTCCAGTTTCGACCTGGGCGGTGGGCGTGACCGCAAGCATGGCAACTGTTTTGCTGGCGGGCGGCGAGGCGGGCAAGCGATACGCCTTACCTCATGCCACCGTGCATATGCACCCTGCCGGCGGCGGCACTCAGGGCTACACCCCAGATGTCCGTATTCAATTCAAGGAACTGGAACGCCTGCAAAACAGCCTTTTCTACATTCTTTCGCAGCATACCGGCCAGACCGTCGAACAAATCGAACTGGATTTCGAACGGGACCGCTACATGTACGCACAAGAAGCGGTCAATTACGGTCTTGTCGACCACATCTACGGCGAACCTGATCCAACCATGGAACGCAGCGACGAAAGCTAAAGCCTGAACCAAGAATCCAAACTCCCCCAGCCCAGACCCCCATGCATCCTGCCCAAACCTGTGCGTTCTGCCTGCGCACGCAAGACGAAGTCCACCGCCTGATCGCCGGTCCTGAAGGCAACAACATCTGCGATGAATGCGTTATCCTCTGTATCGAGATCTTAGAAGAAGAGGAAGCCAAGGAACTCGCCGAGCAAGACCCCGAACAGCTAATCCAGTTCGAGAGCATTCCCGCTCCGCGGGAGATCGTGACGCGGCTGAATGATTATGTGGTTGGTCAGGAACGGGCGAAAAAGGTCCTGGCTGTGGCTGTTTACAATCACTACAAACGCATCATCTCTGGTGAAAGCGTCGAGCTAGACGACGAAGATGATGTCGAGTTACAGAAGAGCAACATCTTGATTCTCGGCCCCACCGGCTGCGGTAAGACCTTGCTGGCGCAAACGCTGGCCAAGATCCTGGACGTTCCCTTCACGATTGCTGACGCCACCAGCGTCACCGAAGCAGGCTACGTCGGTGAAGATGTCGAAAACATCCTGGTGCGCCTCCTGCAGGACGCTGATTGGGAAGTGGAACGGGCGCAAAAGGGCATCATCTACATCGACGAGATCGATAAAATCGCTCGCAAGTCGGGTGACAACCCGTCGATCACCCGCGATGTCTCTGGCGAAGGCGTGCAGCAGGCGTTGCTCAAGATCATTGAGGGAACCACCGCCAACCTGCCTCCGACCGGTGGGCGTAAGCATCCCGAGCAGGAATACATCACGCTGGACACCAGCAACGTGCTCTTCATCTGCGGCGGCGCCTTCGACGGCGTGGAAGATGTCGTCGCCAAGAGGATCGGGGCAAAAGGAAAGATCGGGTTCTCGCAAAGTGGCGTAACCAAACTGGCGCTGGAAAAACGCAAAGCGGAAATGCTGGGACAGGTCACATCCGAAGATCTGCTCCACTTCGGCTTAATCCCGGAATTCATTGGCCGTTTGCCCGTGATCGTTGGGGTTGAACCGCTGGATATGGAAGCGCTGATCGAGATTCTCACCAAACCGAAAAACGCCATCGTGCGCCAATTCCAACGCCTGCTCGCCATTGATGATGTCGAGGTTGTCTTCACTGAGGAAGCGCTCAATGCTGTGGCGACAGAGGCGATGCGGCACAAAACCGGCGCCCGCGGCCTGCGCACCATCGTCGAACGCACCTTGCTCGATGTGATGTACGAGATTCCAGGGCGCGAGGATGTGGTCAAGTGCGTGGTCAATGCCGAAAATATCCTGCAGGGAACCCGACCGCTTCTGCTCAATGCTCAAGGCAAAGCGCTTCAGTGGAGTGACGAACAACTCGCCGCCAGCGCCTAGTTAGCGGTTAATCATCATAAGTTCACTGCTCATCGCTGATCAGGAGTGTTGACCATGTTGCCTGAATGGACGCCCAAAGCCAATGTCTGGCTGGAGGTGGATGGGAAAGTCGTTTTTAGCCGCTGGCGCGCGGAACTTCTCCTGGCGGTGGATCGAGCGGGTTCCATAAGCGGGGCGGCCAAGGAGATGGACATCCAGTATCGTCTGGCCTGGCAACGTATCAACGAAATGGAAAAACGCCTGGGTGTCTCTCTGGTGGAGCCAACGGTCGGTGGAAAGGGCGGCGGCGGCACCAAACTGACCCCGCTGGCTTTTCAACTGATCGAACGTTTTGGCAAAATGGTGGAAACTGTCGATCACTGCACCCTTGAGCAGAGTCGCATCCAATTCAATGATCTGTAATTGACATCCCATGCCTGTCTCATCCCCTTACCCACTGGTTAGCATTGAACATGCTCTGAACGCCATTCTGGCCCACAGTCTGGAACTGGGCGTTGAGCGCGTGCCGTTGACTGATTCCCTGGACCGGGTCCTGGCCGAGGATGTGTACGCACCAGCTCCGGTGCCGCCTTTCCCCGCTTCCGCCAAAGACGGCTACGCCGTCATCGCTGCGGACACCAGCCCCATGCGGGTGCTGTTGGGGGAGCAGATGGCAGGTCGGATTGACGATCTGCGTGTCGAGCCCGGCGCTGTCGTACAAATCATGACCGGTGCGGCCATCCCTCCAGGGGCGGACGCCGTCATCATGGTCGAGGACACCACGCCGCACGGGGACAGGATCGAGATCGAGACCAGCGTCGAGGTGGGTGACAACATTCGCCCGGTGGGAGAAGATATCGAGTCTGGCAGCAACATACTGCGCCAGGGCTCCGTGCTTGGACCCGCCGAAATCGGTCTGCTGGCCGCTGTGGGACTGCCCAGTGTAGCTGTTTATCGTCGCCCTCGCGTCACCATCCTCTCAACGGGCGATGAACTGCGTGAACCCGGCCAGACGCTGCAACCCGGCCAGATCTATGACTCCAACCGCTTTAGCCTGTCCGCTGCCGTGGCGCAGGCGGGCGGCCTGCCACGCTTGCAGGGCATCGTCCTGGACACCCCCGACGCGCTGGATGAAGCCCTGGCCCAGGCTCTGGCGGCCAGCGATGTGCTGGTAACATCGGGCGGCGTCAGCATGGGCAAGCTCGATTTGCTGAAACCGCTGCTGGAGGCGCAAGGGCAGGTGCATTTTGGCCGGGTGGTGATGAAGCCCGGCAAGCCCGTCACGTTTGCCACCGTGGCGGATAAACCAATCTTCGCCCTGCCCGGCTTCCCGGTCTCCGCCCTGGTCTCTTTCGAGCTTTTTGTGCGTCCCGCCCTGCGCATGATGCAAGGCGACCAGCACTGGCGCAGGCCTCGGCTGGAAGTATCGCTCGCCCATCCCGTGCAACACGATCCACACCGCACCGAGTACCAGCGTGCGCAGGTTTATGTCGAAGAGGGGCGTTTCCTGGCCCGCATCACCGGGTTCCAGGGTTCTGGTCGCCTGCTTTCCATGGCAGATGCCAACGCTTTGCTCGAACTCCCTCCCTCCGAAAAACCGCTTGCCGCCGGCAACAGGGTCACCGCCCTGCTCCTGCAGGCGATTGGATCGTAAACGTACTCTCATCCCCACTGCATCCAATGTCCCAGCTCACCCATCTCGACGGCCAAGGCCAGGCCAGCATGGTCGATGTCAGCGAAAAGGCGATCACACACCGCAAAGCTGTCGCTGCCGCAAGTGTGGTCATGCAACCGCAAACGCTGGCCGCCATCCGTGCGGGCGACATCAAAAAAGGGGATGTCCTGGGCACGGCGCGCATTGCCGGGATCATGGCCGCCAAAAAAACGCACGAACTCATCCCCCTCTGCCATCCGCTTCTGCTCACCAAAGTGGCGGTTGACTTCGAATACGTCGAGCAGGGTGTGGACATTTTGACCACCGTCATCTGCGAGGGTCAAACAGGTGTGGAGATGGAGGCGCTCACGGCTGCGTCCATTGCGGCCCTCACTATCTACGACATGGCCAAGGCACTGGAAAAGACCATGCGCATCGAAAATGTACGCCTGTTGTACAAAGAGGGTGGCAAAAGCGGCTTGTTCGCAGCGGAAGGCCAGCAATCATCTGGAGAGAACCGATGAAGATCACGATCAGGCTATTCGCCTCGCTACGCGAGGTTTTCGGCACATCCCGGCTGGAGCAGGATTTCCCCGAAGGCGCTTCCGCCCAGGATGTGGTGACATTCCTCGATGAACAGGCTCCGGGCAGACTCCACGTCGGCTCGCTCCATATCGCCGTCAACAAACAATACGTTGATGACGATGTCGAACTCAAAGATGGGGACGAAGTGGCGGTCTTTCCCCCCGTCAGTGGCGGGCAGGATGCCAGACGGTTCTGGGTGACGGAAAACGAATTATCCCTGGACGAGGTGGCGGCATTGGTGACAGCTCCCGAACATGGGGCCATCGCCCTGTTCTCCGGCACGGTGCGCGGCGTGACCGGTGATCTGGAGACGGACCACCTCGAGTATGAGGCGTACGCCGAAATGGCGGAAGGGGTCCTGGCCCAGATCGGGGGCGAAGTGCAGGAACGCTGGCCGCAGATCCTCGATGTCGCCATTGTCCATCGCATTGGGCGGATGGAAGTGGGAGAATCGAGTGTGATGATCGCAGTGGCGGCAGCGCACCGGCAGGGCGTGTTCGATGCCTGTAGCTATGCCATCGAGCGACTCAAACGGATCGTGCCGGTGTGGAAGAAAGAGGTGGGGCCCGATGGCAGTTTTTGGGTGGAAGGACCAGGCGGTTCAGCACCTGACTAGTGCTGTGGCGTCGTCAGAGCGAGGGGGTTGGCGTCGGCGTTGGCTTTTTTGTTAAGATAATTTAGCGACGCTGTGTGTTGGTCGCGTGTGGCTGCAGGCGATGCAAGGCAGCACAGAGGGGCGTCACCAGATTGGAGAAGCATCGAGTGTGGCGGAAATGGAAGCGGATCGCCGACACTTTCGCCAACAGCACTGGCGACTCAATCCAACTTTCAGTCAAAGATGGCAAGGCGCTGTGTGAGTTATATCAATCGATGTAGTCCCGATTGGCCATGTCGTACATGGCAAAGACATTCTCCAGAGGCGTATCCGACTGGATGTGATGGGAACTGCACAACACATATCCGCCATCTTTGCCTAAAATCTGGCGGCGCTCCGCCACTTCCACCCGCACATCCTGCTCGGTGCCGCGGGAAGGGTTTTGATGATGTCGATCCCGCCGTGGAAGCTGAGGCGATCGCCGAATTCATCTTTAAGCCGCTGCGGGTCCATGCCTTTGGCATCAGCCTGAATGGGATTGAGCACATCCACACCGATCTCGATTAGTTCGGGCAGGTTGGGATAGATGGCTCCATCGCAATGGTACATCACGGGAACGCCGAAGGATTTGGCAACATCGAAGATGCGTTCGTGGCAGGGTTTGACGTACTTCTGCCACATCTTTTTGGAGATCATCAGGGAATTCTGCGTGGCGACATCGTCGTAAAGATAGACCATGTCGAGGCGATCACCGGCAATTTCCAGCACCCGCCGCGTGTTCGACGTAGATGTCGGTCAAGCGCTCCATGATGTATTGGGGAATTTCGGGCGTTTTGGCCAGATCCACCAGGAATTCAGCCATGCCCCGGATCTGCCAGGCGATCTCAAAGACGGAGCCGATGCGGAAGCGGAGATGGTAATCGCCCATCTCGTCGTACTGCCTGATTAGCTCAGGCAGCGTGCTGAAATCCCACCAGTCTGGCTCGGGCCAGGGATAATCTTTGAGATCATCGACAGAAGTCGCCCAGCTCAGGGGCCACTCGGAGAATTCCTCGTAAGACCCGGACTGATTGTCCACAATGCCGATCACATGCCCCCAGATATCCCGGAAGCTGCCATCGGGCAGGGCTTGCCGCCACATACGATTGGGCGTCGAACGACTAAGGGCATTCCACCAATCCACCTTTGCGCCAGGGTGGATTGCGGAATCCGGGGGGAAGCAGAACTGGTCGTAGGAAATGACGCGACAGTCCACCTCGAACTTTTGTTGCACCGCTTCCCAATTGGGGTCAATGAAATCGTCGTCGCTGGGCGGACCGTAATCGATGCCGAAATGGTCTACCAGGCGTGACCAGATTTCGGGTGTGGCCAGAAAATCGACGGGCAGGCGATCGGGTTGTTGGTGGTTGTAGGCGGTGAGCACTCGCTGCCTGGGTGTGATGGTGGATTCTGCCATGTTTTTCTCCTTCGGTGTGTGATGTGGAAAGCCTCGTCGGCGGGGCAAGGCGATTGGTTTGGGTTAGGTTCTGTTAACATTTCCCTTTTAGTGTCATTCCGAGGAGAGGACGAAGCGAAGCTTCGGACGACGAGGAATCTCCAGGTTGGGTAGAGAAATCTGACATATTGGCGTAGATTCTTCGCTCCCTCTGGTCACTCAGACCTGTCCTGAGCAATGACCGTAGGTCATAGCCGAAGGGATGACATAATGTGTAACG
>CAVOYG010000019.1:0-28288 GCA_963700615.1 uncultured Chloroflexia bacterium
CCAACACAACCCCTCGCCGACGCCCTTTCTCGTTGGGAAGAAACCACCCTCAACCCGACGCTTTCCCGATTCCCCGAACGCAAAGCCCAATTCGAGACCAGTTCCGGCATCTCCCGTTGAGCGCTCTACTGTGCCTGACCCGACCAGGATGGTGATTATCTCGACCAATCGTTGGGATTCCCCGGCGAATATCCCTTTCACGCGTGGCGTCCAGCCCACCATGTATCGCGGGCGCTTCTGGACGATGCGCCAGTATGCCGGATTCGGCACCGCCGCCGAGAGCAACGAGCGCTACAAATACCTGATCGACCAGGGCCAGACCGGTCTGTCCGTCGCCTTCGATCTGCCCACGCAAATCGGCTACGACGCCGACCATCCCCTGGCGCTGGGCGAAGTGGGCAAGGTGGGCGTGGCCATTTCCTCGCTGGCCGACATGGAAACCCTGCTCGACGGCATCCCCCTGGACAAGGTCTCAATCTCGATGACGATCAACGCGCCCGGCGGCCATCCTGCTGGCGATGGTGATCGGTGTGGCCGCCAAAGCAGGGCGTCGACCAGGCGCAACTGCGCGGCACGGTGCAGAACGACATCCTCAAAGAATACATCGCCCGCGGCACCTACATCTTCCCGCCGCAGCCCTCCATGCGCCTGATCACCGACCTCTTCCGCTATTGCGGCGAGCACGTGCCCAAGTGGAACACGATCAGCATCAGCGGCTATCACATCCGCGAGGCGGGCAGCACGGCCGTGCAGGAGGTGGCTTTCACGCTGGCCGATGGCATGGCCTATGTGCGGGCGGCGCTGGATGCCGGGCTGGACATCGATGATTTCGCCCGGCAGCTTTCCTTCTTCTTCAACGCCCACAACAATTTCCTGGAAGAAATCGCCAAATTCCGGGCGGCGCGGCGCTTGTGGGCGCGGATCATGCGCGAGCGCTTCGGCGCCAAAGACCCGCGCTCGTGGAGCCTGCGCTTCCACACCCAGACCGGCGGCTCGACCCTGACCGCCCAGCAGCCGGAGAACAATATCGTGCGCGTGACGGTGCAGGCGCTGGCAGCGGTGCTGGGCGGCACGCAGAGCCTGCACACCAATTCGATGGACGAAGCGCTGTCGCTGCCCACCGAACAGGCGGTGCAGGTCGCGTTGCGCACGCAGCAAATCCTCGCCTACGAATCGGGCGTGGCCGACACCGTCGATCCGTTGGCCGGTTCCTACTTCATCGAGTATCTCACCGACGAGATCGAGCAGCGGGCGGAGGCGTACATCGATCGGATCGAGGCGATGGGCGGGGCGGTGAAAGCGGTGGAAGAAGGCTACATCCAGCGGGAAATTCAGAATGCCGCCTATCGGACGCAGCAGGCGATCGAGGCCGGAGATGAGATCGTCGTGGGCGTCAATCGATTCCAGGTCGAAGAACAACCGCTGGCGGACATTTTGCGCATGGATGCCGCAGCACAAGAAGCGCAAATCGAGCGTGTGCGGGCGCTGCGTGCATCACGAGACAACCGGCGAGTAGCCGAACTCCTCAGCCAGATCGAAATGACCGCCCGCGAACCGAATGCGCCGCTTATGCCCCTGTTCGTCGAGGCGGTGCAAGCCTACGCTACTCTGGGCGAGATTTCGGACGTTCTGCGGCAAGTGTTCGGCGAATACCGGGCTCCGACGATGATTTAGTGATGACATTTAGCGTACATTGTGGTACTATTGTGTCGTGAAATACTTTACTTGGAATCCAGAAAAGAATGAGAAATTGAAGAAGGAACGCAATATCTCTTTTGAGGAAGTTGTGTTTCATATGCAGAATGACGATGAAGTAGCCGTCATTAGTCATCCAAACCAATCACGCTATCCAAACCAGAAAGTGTCGGTTGTTGTGATTGACGGTTACGCATATTTAGTGCCTTTCGTTGAATCAGAAACCGAGATTTTTCTCAAGACAATTATTCCAAGTCGCAAAGCCACAAAAAAATATGTTGGAGAAAATCAATGATTAAACTTGATAAAGAAGAACAAGAAATCTTGGAGTCTTATGAAAGAGGCGAATGGCAACCTGTTGCGGATATGAACGCCGAAATAAAGAAACACAAGCAATATGCAGCAGCCACTTTCAAAAAGGACAAGCGGATCAGTATTCGCATTTCTAGTCGAGACCTGGATGCTTTACGAAAGCGCGCACTGATGGAAGGTATGCCATATCAGACGTTGATAGCCAGCGTTCTGCACAAATACATCGATGGTCGGTTGAAAGAAACAACTTTGTGATGGCCCAAAATCAACGCTGGCAAGTCCTGAACGAACATCTCCTGTTGGATAAACGCCCCTGGCTGCGTGTGATAGAGCAGACCGTACGCCTTCCCGATGGCCAGGTGATCGATGACTATTTGCTGGCAGAAGCGCCTGATTATGCCGCCGTCTTCCCCGTTTTACCCGATGGGCGCATCCTGGCCGTCGAGGAATACAAACACGGCATTGGTCGTGTGATCTGGCAACTGCCCGCCGGCATCCTGGAACCGGGCGAGGACCCGTTGCTGGGCGCTAAACGGGAACTTCTGGAAGAAACCGGCTACGAAGCGGGCGAATGGCAACCAATGGGCTCGTTTTACGATGACAGCAACCGGGGCATGAGTCTTGGGCACTATTTTTTTGCCACTGAGCTCATCAAGGTTACTGAACCCAACGCCGACGATCTGGATGAAGTCCGACCGATTGTCCTCACCCCCGCCGAATTGCGTGCAGCCATCCACGATGGCCGGGTTGCCGCCGCCGGTGTTGTCGCCAGCATGATGTTGGGGCTGGAGAAACAATCAACAATCAACAGTCAACGAAAAACAAAAAACGCCAAGAGTGAGTGACTTATCGACCATAGACCAATGCTCATTGACCATTCATCATGACGACACCTTACGACAACGTTAACCAGGAAACCGCCGAAAAACAGTACAGCTCCCGCATGTGTTTTGTGTGCGGTGTAGACAATGCCGCCGGTCTGCACGCGCATTTCTACCAGATCGATGATCGCACTTGTGTAGGTCGGTTCCTACCCGACGAGAACCATCAGGGTTATCCTGGCCGTGTGCACGGTGGCGTGATTTCCGCCATGCTGGACGAGACTCTGGGCCGGGCCGTCTGGGGTGATGCCAAAACTTGGGGCGTCACTGCCGAACTGACCGTACGATACAAAGCGCCGGTGCCGCTGGGCGAGATGCTGACGGTGGTCGGGCGCATAACCTACGAACGTCGTCGCTTATTCAAGGCAGAAGGTGAACTGCTAACAGCGGATGGAACTGTCGCAGTCGAGGCAAATGGAACCTACGTCAAGCTCGATCTCGACCAGATTTTGGACGAGGGCTCTGATGAACCGAATCCCAATCTGGAATTGTTCATTGTGCCTGATGAAATCCAATGATCACACGCATCAACCACATTGCCATCGTCGTTGCCGATCTCGACCAGGCGATTGAAACCTACCAGGATCGCATTGGCCTCACCCTCAGCAAGCGCCTTGTCATGCCGGAGCAGGCGGTGGAAATCGCCTTTCTGCCAGCGGGCGAGAGTGTGATCGAATTGATCCAGCCCATCACCGAAGACTCAGGCGTGGCCAAGTATCTCGCGAAGCGAGGCGAAGGGCTGCACCACATCTGCCTGGAGGTGGATGATGTGCAACTAACGATGGAAGAACTGACCGCCCGCCACGTCCAACTGATCAACGAGGAGCCAATCCTGGCGGCAGAAGGCCACGGCGTGTTCCTGCATCCCAAATCGGCGCATGGCGTGTTGATTGAGTTCCTGGAGCCGTTTGAAGAATGATGATTAAGGATCAAAGATTAAAGTGGTCAGACAGTGAGTACCAAGGCGCTGAGCACCCGCGTGTGTGCTGTGAGGGCGTCCTTAATCTTTAATCATCAATCTTTGGTATTTCTCATGACCCTAATCCTTGGCATCGAAACCTCCTGTGACGAAACGGCTGCCGCTGTGGTGGCCGATGGCCGTCACCTGCTCAGCAATGTCGTTGCTTCGCAAGTGGACCTGCATCGACAATATGGCGGCGTCTTCCCCGAGATGGCGTCGCGGCAGCATGTGCTGGCCATCATCCCCGTAGTGGAGCAGGCGCTGGCGGAAGCAAAGACAGACTGGTCGGATTTAGCGGCTGTGGCCGTGACCAAAGGCCCTGGGCTGGCGGGATCACTGCTGGTGGGGATGAATGCTGCCAAAGGCATGGCCTGGGCCAAGGGGTTGCCTCTGGTGGGCGTCAATCATCTGGAGGGGCACATCTACTCCAACTGGATCGAGGCCGAGGGCAATCGTGCAGACAAGGTTTATCCATTGCTGGTGCTGATCGTCAGCGGGGGCCATACCGAATTGGTGGTGATGGAGGCTCATGGTCGGTATCAGCGCCTGGGTGGGACCATCGACGATGCTGCGGGTGAAGCGTTCGATAAGGTAGCCCGATTGCTGGGTTTGGGCTATCCTGGCGGCCCGGCGGTGCAACGAGCCGCCCAGGCTGGTGATCCCACGGCATATTCCTTCCCCCGATCCTGGTTGCCCGGCACGCACGACTTCAGCTTCAGCGGACTGAAAACAGCGGTGCTGCGAGCGGTGCAAGCGCTGGAGAGTGGTAATCCAACGGAAGGACGGCGTTTAACAGCTGGTGAACATCTGCCCCGCGAGACTGTCGCCGATCTGGCGGCCTCTTTCCAGCAAGCAGTTGTGGATGTGTTGGTGGACAAAACCGTGCAGGCTGCGCAAGATGTGGACGCTACCGAAATCTGTGTGTGCGGAGGCGTTTCCGCTAATGCAGCGCTGCGCCAATCCATGATGGCCAACTCACCCATCCCGGTTTCTGTGCCCCCCCTCTATCTCTGCACCGACAATGCTGCAATGATCGCTGCTGCGGGTTATTTCACCTGGGCGCGAGGCGTACGAAGCGCCATGAACCTGGACGTGATCGCCAATCTCAGCCTGGTGTGAGTGCGCCCAAATACATGGCCTACATTGCGCTTAACATGACGACTCTGATAAACTCCAAACCCAGGAGACGAATATGAGCGACCCCATTATCATCTGCCAGGATGTTCATAAATGGTACGGACAATTTGAAGCCTTGCGCGGCATCGACCTGCAAGTCAATAGGGGCGAAGTGATTGTGATTTTCGGACCATCCGGTTCCGGTAAATCCACCTTCATCCGCACCATCAACCGTTTGGAAGAGCATCAGCAAGGAACAATTATTGTTGATGGCATCGAACTCAGCAACAATGTCCGCAATATCACTGCCATCCGCAAAGAAGTGGGCATGGTGTTCCAGCAATTCAATCTCTTCCCGCATCTTACGGTGTTGTCCAATGTTACTTTGGGGCCGATCCAGGTGCGAAAATGGAAGAAAAATAAGGCTGAGGAGATCGCCAGGGATTTGTTGGAGCAGATGGGTATTCCAGAACAAGCGGAGAAATATCCGGGACAACTCTCTGGTGGTCAACAGCAGCGTGTGGCCATAGCGCGTGCCCTGGCCATGCAGCCGAAAATCATGCTTTTCGATGAACCCACCTCAGCGCTTGACCCGGAGATGATCAAAGAAGTGCTCGATGTCATGGTCGATCTTGCCAAAAGCGGGATGACGATCCTGGCAGTGACGCATGAAATGGGCTTTGCCCGCGCTGTGGCTAACCGTATGATTTTCATGGATGAAGGTAAAATCGTCGAGTCCGGGCCACCAACGCAGATCTTTGAGCATCCACAGGAAGACCGAACCAAGCTATTTTTGTCGCAGATTTTGCAGCATTAGGCAGCAATTCACGCTAAATTTGCACACACTTTCGTAAAACGAGAAACGTGAAGCGAGATCAGAAACCGCCAACAAATAATTTTTGCAAAATGAGGCGGTTCCTCTCGAGCAAGCGCTGTTTTTGCGCTCAAAATGTACAAGTTAAAAACTGCGCTTGCCTTAACCGCACTTACGCTTCACGTTTTAGCGTTTTACCCTTGACCACACCCCATGCCTTTACCAACAATCGATACCGCTTATCTCCTCAAAATCCTTACCGACCTCCTCAACATCCCCAGCCCGACCGGATTGGCGGAACCCGCCATTGCTTACACCGAGCAGGCAATGATCGATCTCGGTCTGGAGCCCCGGCGCACAATCAAAGGGGCATTGGTTTGTGAATGGGCAGGGCGGCAAGACAGCGCCCCTCGTGCACTGACAGCCCATGCCGACACCCTGGGGGCGATGGTGAAGGAGATCAAGCGAAACGGGCGACTCATCCTCACCAACATCGGCGGCTTTGCCTGGAACACGGTCGAGGGAGAAGGCTGCCGGGTGTTCACTGCCGATGGCCGGGTGGTGCGAGGCAGTTTGTTGCTGGCCAAAGCGTCCGGACACGTGTATGGTAAGGCTGTCGCTGAAACCCAGCGCAGTGCAGAGGAAATGGAGCTGCGCCTGGACGAACGCACAAGCTCGGTGGACGAAACGAGGGCGCTCGGTATTGAGGTGGGCGACTTCGTCGCCTTCGACCCTCGGGTGGAGGTCAGCGAGTCCGGGTTTATTCGCTCCCGCCATCTAGATGACAAAGCCTGTATTGCCAGCATCCTGGCAGCCGTCAAAGCGATGCAGGAGACTGGCGAAAAACCCATGCAGCGCACAACCCTGCACATCAGCAACTACGAAGAAGTGGGACATGGCGCCGCAACCGGATTCCCCCCGGACCTGGCAGAGCTAGTGGCCGTGGACATGGCGGCAGTAGGGGACGGACAATCATCCGATGAGTTCCATGTCACCATTTGCGCCAAGGACTCAGGCGGACCCTATCACCACACGCTCACCAGCCGCTTGCGGCAACTGGCACAGGCAGACAATATCCCCAACAAGGTGGATATCTATCCCTATTACGGCTCTGATGGAGAAGCTTTCTGGCGAGCGGGCGGCGATGTGCAGGTGGCGCTCATCGGCCCAGGCGTGGATGCCTCGCATAATTACGAACGCACACACATAGAGGCTCTGGTGGCGACGACGCAGTTGGTGATGGCGTATCTGCGTAATTGAATGGCGGTGGCTACCGGTGCTTAGTAAGCGTCCAAAAATAATTTCCCGATTTCAACCTCCGGGAGGTGGCCAGAACCATTGTGCTTAACTGGATTTTGGCGGCCACCTCCCGGAGGTTATTTCTGGACAGTCACTTAGATCCGTGATAGCTAATTCCCGATGTCCGGCATCCCCAGCCTATACAATCTCTTATCGAAGATGTAATCTCGCACTGCCTCAGGCACCAGATAACGGATGCTGCTGCCATGCTGGATCTTGCGGCGGATGTTCTGTGAGGCGATGCTGACGCCTGGCATGGGCAGGAGCGTCACCTCGTGCATAATGCCGGGGAGCGCAACTTCCAGGGGTCGCCAGTCGATCTCGTAGCGAGGGCGAGTTGCGGCGGCCAGGCGGGCGGTGCGCCGGATGCGGTCAGGATCACGCCAGTTCGGAAAATCGATCAGAGAGTCCAGCCCCATCAGGAACCACAGTTCATCTTCGGATGCCAGACGTTTTCGTACGAGTTCGACCATGTCGGCGGTGTAATGAGGACCGGGACGTTCCAGATCGATCAGGGAAATGGCGAAGGCGGGATTGCTGGCTACAGCCAATTCCAGCATCGCCAGGCGGTCTGCTTTTCTGGCGATGACCTGGCCCTGTTTGTGTGGTGGATCGGCTGCTGGAACGAAATACACCTGGTCGAGGCGAAGGGTATCGCGTGCAGTTTCAGCCAAAACAAGATGGCCCATGTGTACGGGATCAAAAGTGCCGCCGAGGATGCCGATGCGAAGCATGGTAAACAGAAGTAAGGAGTATGGAGTAAGGGGAAAACCTAGTCGGGGAAGTTTTCGTAGCTCCAGTCGAGTTCAATGACATCGCCAATGAACACCGTATCGCCTTCGTCAACGCCGGCATCTTCCAGCGCCTTGGTAATGCCCATAGCCTCTAAAATGCGCTGGAAACGGAAGGAGGCCTCGTAATAGTCCCAATTGGTCATGGCGGCGGCGCGCTCGATGCGTTTACCCCGCACGATCCAGCCCTCGGGTTTTTGTTCGATGGTGAAAAGGTCTTCATCGACGGGAGCCAAAACAACTGGTCGTTCCTCGCGAGCCGGTGGAGGTAAGGTTGAGAGGAGAGAAGCCGCACGCCTGAGCAAGGTCTGCACGTTTTCGCCGGTGACAGCACTGATGGCAATTGCTTGTACACCGATGTCTGCAAGCGCTTTCTCGGTTTCTGGCCATCGCTCCTGCACATCAGGCAGATCCATTTTATTGAAGGCGACGATTTGAGGTTTATCCACCAGTTGGGGTTTGAACAATGCCAGTTCCTGGTTGATAGCCAGATAGTCGCCTACCGGATCGGGGCTGAGACCGTTAAGGATGTGAATCAGCAAACGGGTGCGTTCGACATGGCGCAAAAAAGTCAGTCCCAAGCCAACGCCCTGATGCGCCCCTTCGATCAAGCCAGGGATGTCGGCCAGGACGATATCTTGATCATCCACCAGCGCCACGCCGAGGCTGGGTGTAAGCGTGGTGAAGGGGTAATCGGCGATTTTGGGTTTGGCGCGGGTGACCACAGAGAGAAAAGTGCTCTTTCCGGCATTGGGAATGCCAAGGAGGCCAATATCAGCGATCAGCTTCAGTTCTAACCTCATCCAACGTTCTATGCCCGGCTCTCCGTTCTCGGCCAGACGTGGCGCTTGATGCGTCGAAGAACGAAAGACAGCATTGCCACGCCCGCCACGCCCGCCTGGCGCCACCAGCAAACGGTCACCCACCTCAAGCAACTCGCCCAGATACTCGCCGTTGTCGGCATCGAAAGCCAAAGTGCCGGGCGCTACTGGCACCTCGTAATCCTTGCCCTGAGCGCCTTGCTTGTTGGATCCACCGCCATGTGCGCCGCGCTCCGCCTTAAAATGCACTTTGCCCGTGAAATGATAGAGCGTATTGTGACCAGCGCTGGCCACCAAGTAGACATCACCACCCTTGCCGCCATTACCACCATTGGGGCCCCCGCGCGGCACGAATTTCTCGCGCCGAAACGCCACGATGCCATTACCGCCATCGCCTCCCTTTACGTAAATCTTGGCTTCATCGGCAAACATGTGGGCCTCAGAGTGTGATGCTTGAGCGTTATTCTTCGCCGGTCAGACAAGCAACCTGGTCGATAAAATCCATGCTGATCGACTTGATTTCTTCCAGGACGACGATAATCTCAGGATCGAGGAAGATAGAAAGTTGATCGACGCCTTCATCAGCCCAGAGTTCTGTCAGTTTAGCCTGTACAGTGCGAGCCTGTGTAGCTAATTCGTGGATGGTTTGAGATTGGCTCATGGCGTATTGTTTTTGAGAGATGAATCGTCGTTCTTTATCATTCGATCACTAGAGAAACTGCACAAAGACTTGGCGCAATGACTCAAAACGTCTGACCATGTAGAATCCTCGCCTTGTAAGCGTTACGTTGCACTTTCAGGTAGGGTAAAAAATCCAGATACTGGCGTGTCACCTTTGAAGAGTACGCACTACAGTCAAAGTCTTCAGCTTGATAAAGCACGTGGTTCTGTCGCACAGACTCGTGTTTCAGGACGATATCATCGGTATCGAGAATGACCAGATCGATATCTCGCAAGCCGAAGTGAGTTAGATCGGCCAAGATGCTCAGCCTGTCTAATTGCTCAGCATCCGGTCGAAGAACGATCGCCAGATCTACATCGCTCTCGTTGTATGTCCTGCCACTTGCCGCGGAACCAAACAGATAGACAGCCTGAATATCAGGGTATTTGCTGAATACATGGGATAGTTGTTCGATATCAGGTGATTGCGCCAGGTTATTGTTCTCGGATTGTCGTGTGAAAGATACAGTAGCAATGCCACTATTCTACCCCACCACATGCCTGGTGTCTACCACAGATTTCGCCAGTCCCTTCACTTGGACCCAGTCGTAGTCACTGTGGTCGGTGACCACGACAACGCAATCGGCAGCAGCGAGGGACGCAGCCAGATCCGGCTCGGAGTCAAAAGAGTGATCGTTGTACGAAAATTGCGGCACATACGGATCATGATAGCGCACATCCGCACCCTTCTGGCTGAGCAACTCGATGATATCCAGCGCCGGAGACTCGCGCACATCGTCGATATCTTTCTTGTAGGCTACGCCTAAAATCAAAATTATGCTGCCTTTCAGGGGCTTTCCCTGGTCGTTCAAGGCATCCTGCACCTTATCCACCCAGTAGTAGGGCATCTCGGTATTGATCTCGCCCGCCAGTTGGATGAACCGAGCATTGTAGTTCAGCGTTTTGAGCTTCCAGGAAAGATAGTGGGGATCAAGGGGGATGCAATGCCCGCCCACGCCAGGGCCAGGGGTGAATTTCATGAAGCCATAGGGTTTGGTGGCTGCTGCTTCGATCACTTCCCAGGCATCGATGCCCAGTTTGTCGCACATCACCATCACTTCGTTGACCAGGGCGATGTTCACCGCCCGGAAGGTGTTTTCCAGCAGCTTGGTCATCTCGGCAGCGGCAGTAGAAGACACCGGCACGACAGGATCGATGGCCTGCTGATACAGGGTCGTCGCAACCTCAATGCAGTTGCTCGTGATCCCACCCACCACCTTGGGCGTATTCTCTACGGTCCAGTCAGCGCGACCTGGATCGATGCGTTCGGGTGAGAAAGCCAGGAAGAAATCCCGCCCCACCTCACCGCCCCCGTCGAACGCAGGAGCGCTCGCCAGCATCGGGAGGAGCAGTTCCTCGGTGGTGCCAGGATATGTGGTCGATTCCAGGACGACCAGCATACCGGGATGCATGTTGGCTGCGATGGACTCGCCGGCAGAGATGAGAAAGCGGATATCCGGATCACGGGATTTATTCAGCGGCGTGGGTACACAGATAATGGCGACATCGCAGTCGGCCAGGGTTGCATAATCGGTAGTAGCTGTTATGTGGCCCAGTGACAAGGTTACAAGGTGACTGGGCGACTGGGTGACCAGTGGCGCGAGGCGCGTCGAGAGGATGTCCTGAACGTAGGATTCACCTTGATTGACAGCATCTACCTTGCGGTTATCGACATCGATGCCAATGACTTTGAAGCCGTTTTCGGCAAAGGCCACGGCCAGGGGCAAGCCCACGTAACCCAGACCGATGATGGCGATGGTGGCGTCGTGTGTTTGGATGCGAGTTAGCAGTTGTTCTTTCATTAGTGATAGGGTCATGGGTGACAGGGTGACATCACCGTGCCACATTGTCACCTTGTCAAACTGTCCCGCGGTTGCGATACAATTTGGGATCGACAACGGCGATCATTGCTGTTTCATCGAGGATTCCGCCCAGGAAGCGATTGATCTCAGGAACAAATGGGCTGGGATCGGCGAGCATGGCATTGTAATCCACGTCCAGCACCAGAGAAATTGGGTTGCGCCGCCAGCCAGGATTTGGTCTTACGTACGTGCTTGGCCAATAACTCGGCCAGCTTTTCGTCACCCACCGAGGAGTTCTCTCCCCGGTGTTCCAGCATCTTGCGCTGCGAGGCCAGGATCTCATCCATCTGGCGGTTCATGAACAACGACCCGGTACTGGTACTCAGGCGGCAGATGCTCCAACAGCGCTGAGATCACCTTCACGACCTTGCCCTGGGCCTCGGGCACCCAGGCGCTATCGCCCTTGTCGAGCTGTTTGACCCGCTCGAACTCGTAATAACCCTTGGGATTGTCGGTGTCCGCCTCGCGGATGCCGTCGGCTGACGACCTCCAGGCCGCCCGCTTCCAGCATCTTCATCATCATCGAGGTGCCGGATCGGGGCAGGCCGGAGACAATCACCACGGCCGGTGGTTTCTCAGCAGGTGGAGATTGGTTTTGAAACAGGCTTTTGAACGAATCGTTTCATAGCATTATCCAGGCAGGGAAGTGTGCGCACTCCCCTGCCATCCATCATGAACTGTGTGTTGTCCAGGTTCTCAGTTCGTGCAAGAATCCTTGTTCGCGCAGGTGTTCTATGATCTTGTGGGCGTTCTCCTCCGGCGTGTTGATTCACCGTATCCAGCACGATCTCGGCATGGAGCGGTGGCTCGTAGGGATCGTCGATGCCGGTGAAGCCCTTGATCTCACCGCGCCGGGCCTTGGCATACAGGCCCTTGACATCGCGTTCCTCGCACACCTCCAGGGGCGTGTCCACGAACACCTCGATGTAGTTATCGTTTCCCACCATGTTGCGCACGTCGTTGCGGGTGGCCCGGTAGGGGCTGACGGCGGCGCAGATCGCCACGCCGCCATGCCGCACCAGTTCCGCGGCCACAAATCCGATGCGCCGGATGTTGATATCACGGTCTTCCTTGCTGAAGCCCAGGCCTTTGGAAAGATGCGTTCGCACCACATCGCCATCCAGCTGCGTCACCTGGCGGCCGTGTTCCAGCAGCAGTGTGGTCAGGATCTCGGCTGTTGTCGATTTGCCGGCGCCGCTCAGTCCGGTGAACCAGACGCAGACACCCTGTTTGTGGCGTGGGCGGATAGCTGTCCGCCAGGATATCGGCCACTTCCGGTCGGGTGAACCACTCCGGCAGTGAGCGGCCGTTATTGAGGTACTCTTCTCGCACTTCCGTGCCCGAGATGGAGGCGGTTTTGGTCTTCGGCGTCGATCTTTATCGACTTCTTCGTAGCGATCCTCTTCCGGCAGATACACCAGCATCTTGAAGGGCACTACCTTAACGCCCAATTCCTCGCTGAAGGATTCGGCCAGTTCCTGGGCATCGTAGGGCCCGTAGAAGGGATTGCCGTTGGAGTCACTGCCCGGCCCGGCGTGATCCCGGCCGACGATCAAGTGATTGGCGCCGTGATTGCGGCGGATGATCATGTGCCAGACCGCCTCGCGGGGACCACCCATGCGCATGGCCAGCGGCAACAGCGAGAGCACGATGCGGTCGGGGTCGTAATAGTTGCTGGGCCAGGGCTTTGTAAGTGCGCACGCGGGTGTAGTGATCGACATCGCCGGGCTGGGTCATGCCGACGACCGGATGAAGCAGCAGGGTGCCGTCGACATCCTGCACGGCGCGTTTGGTCAGTTCTTCGTGTACCCTGTGCAAGGGATTGCGTGTCTGAAAAGCGACCACGTTTTCATGGCCGGTAGCCTCGAGCGCTGGCCCTGGTCTGGGCTGGAGTGAGTCGTAGCTCCCTGAAATCATAGCGCAGGGGTAGCTGTAGCACTCGCAGACGGCCGCTGATATTCAGCGGGCCCCATCGATGCATCTCCGCTACCAGGGGATGTCGCAAATCGGTCGTGCCAAAGACCTTCTCCGCCGTCTCATTCAGATCCCACTCATAGATCTCCTCAATGGTCATCAGCGCCAGTAGATTGTTCTTGCTGTCGCGTAAGGCGATCTCCTGGCCCAGGCGAATAGCATCGCCCGGATCCACGGATAGGGTGATGGGGATCGGGAAGACTTGTCCGCTTTCCAGCCGCATGTCATCCAGTACCCGCTGGTAATCCTTTCTGCCCATGAAGCGATCCAGCGGTGAGAAACCGCCGGTCGCCAATAGTTCCAGGTCACAGGCGGTTCGTTCGGAGATCTGGATCGAGGGCAGTTTGCCCGCATAGGTTTTGAGGCGAGGCGCTTCCGCAGCCGGAACCATAAGATCGACCAGTGATCCGCCATATGGCGAGATGAGTTCAGTAATTTGGGGTGTGGTATGGGTAAGTGTCATGTTTTTCGGTGGAGAATGGTTTGGGGGTTGATGTCGTTTTGTTCGATGGTTTAGTTCTGCTTATTATCTCGTTTTACTGCCGCTGTATCATCCGGATAGTGGATTTTTCTGCCCCGACCTCTGGTTCTGCGCCTTCGGCGCAAGGTGCTGGCTCGTTCGATCTCGTTCAGGTCGAGTTTCACCTCGTTTTCCTGGCCCAGGAAGTTCAGCAACACCACCACCCGCTCGCTTGGCCGCAAATGCTCGACGAACACGGCGTGCAATCCTTTGAATGGGCCTTCCGTGAGGCGAACACTCTCGCCGGGCTGATAGCTGGTCGAGGGCAGGCCGCCCCCTTCGTTCAGTCGGTCAACGCCGCTGCGAATTGCCTCGATCACCCCTGTATCCAGAGGCAAAGGGCGATTGTCGAAGGCCACAATCCGAAGCACGCCTGGAGTCGAGTTGATGGCTGTTGTATTCCACTTCATCCAGGTCTGCTTGCACAAGAAACAGATAGCTGGGGAAAAAGGGGCGGAAGCGCACCTGACCCCGAAATTTTTGTTTCACTTCCGGGAGGTAGGTGTTGAGTTTCAAGCGCTCTTCCAGCATTGCCACAGCCAACCACTCTTGTAGCGGCTTGGCATCACCAACGTACCCAGAGCATTGTCGTAGGATTTCCGGATATAGAATTAGATGCCGATCAGGGCGTTTGTATAACCGGCATTGTACTGACTTGAACGCATGTTGCAAATCCTCATCGAAAGCCGGGATCGGCGATGCGTTTAGGGCTGGTGCGAAGGCAGGTTCTGAGTGCGCGTGTAAGCGGTCATCCGCGCCAGAGTTTCGTCCAGCGACAGGTGGGGCTGCCAGCCGCAAAGACTGTGGATACGAGTGGTATCGGGCACACGTCGCCGCATGTCCTCGAACCCAGGAGCATAAGCCTGGTCGTAGGGGATGAGCTGGATGTTTGAATCGCTGCCAGTGGTGGTTTTCACACGTTCGGCCAGTTGCAGAATACTCACTTCTTCGCTGGAACCGACATTGAAGACCTTGCCGACGGCGGCTTCGTGGCCGGCCAATGCGACCAGCGCCCGCACGCTGTCCGAGACATCACAAAAACAGCGGCTCTGCTGGCCATCACCGAAAACAGTAATCGGCTCCCCTGCCAGGGCTTGACTGACGAAACGGGGAATGACCATGCCATACCGACCGGTTTGTCTGGGTCCGACCGTGTTGAAGAGGCGGGCAATCACAACCGGCAGATTACGAGAGCTGTGATAGGCCAGCGCCAGAAACCATCCACCATTTTTGATGCTGCGTAGGACCAACGGCTTTTGTTTGTGGGGCCGAGCACGACATCGTCATCCTTGCGCCGGAAGGGCACGCGTATGCCCTTGCCGTAAACCTCGGAGGATTGAAGCAATGGGCTTTTCGCGCCGTCGCGATCGGCTGCCTTCAAGACGGCCTCGGTGCCCATGATATTGGTTTCGATGGTGCGCACAGGATGTTCAACGATCAGTTGCACGCCAACCGCCGCCGCCAAATGGATGATGATCTGGCTTTCACTGGCGAGACGGTCAAGCACATGTGGTTGGTGATGCTATCGATGGCGTCAGGAGAAGCCGGGATGTTCCACCAGATGGGCGATGTTTTCAAACCGGCCGGTCGAAAGATCATCAAGCACCGACACCTGGTGACCGGACACGAGCAGCGCCTCTGCCAGGTGGCTGCCGATAAAGCGGCGCGCCCGGTTATCAAGATCATTTCGGGCATAGAATTTCGTTCAGGAAGCTATCCACTGGGCGCATCAGCACGATGGAGCAAAAGGAACGTGGCCCCCGAGGTTTGGGCCACGCAGCCACCATTTTGTCACATCCAGGGGTTCAGCAAGTCGAAGGCAGGAACCAGAATCCTCATGCTCTGCTTGTCAGGCTCCAGGAAATGGTTTATTGCTGACCAAAAATCCGGTTGATATCTTCGACGCGGTCAATGGTGTAATCGGCATGAGGATGTCCGGCATAGCCCACCAGGGCGGTCTTCATGCCCATCGCTTTTGCGGGGGCCAGATTGACGGGGCTGTCCTCAATAAAGATGCAGCGGTCAGCGGGGAGTCCCAGCAAGGTCAGACAGCGCTCGTAGGCCAGCGGATTTGGCTTGGAAACATACCCCACTTCCTCCATGCCCACCAAGACATCGAAGTGCTTCAACACATCCAGAGCAGAAAGCACATTGCGGGCGTGCGCTGCAGTAGCGTTGGTGAAGATGGCCTTGCGTTGGGGCAGGGCCGCGAGATGCGCGGCCAGCACGGGATTGGGTCGCAGATATCGCTCCACATCCAGATCATGGACATACGCCAGATAAGGTACTGGCTCCACATCGTGTTCAGCGATCAATCCGGCAATGGTCGTGCCGTACTCGTGCCAGTAGCGCTTCTGGATAGCCTTTGCCTCTTCTGCCGGCACGCCCAATAGCTGGCTGACATAGCGCCAGATCCGCTCGTCGATCAGTTCCCACAAGCCTGCATCTTGCCGATACAAGGTGTTGTCGAGATCAAACAAGATCAGATCGACATCCGGGCTTTTGCCGTTGGTTGCTATCATGCATTGATTATGCCAGTGACTGGGGTGGGATACAAATCTTTTTGTGCCGTGTCGCGTTTCGTGCGGCGTTCATTGGTTCAATCTCAAGATTGAGCCAATCTTGGTATCTGTTATAATGCCGCCATGACCATTCATGTTCTTCCTGCCGATGTGGCCGACAAAATTGCAGCCGGTGAAGTCGTCGAGCGCCCGGCCTCGGCGGCCAAGGAGTTGATCGAGAACAGCATCGATGCCGGGGCCAATATTCGAGTGGAGATAAAGGGCGGGGGCAAACGCCTGCTGCGGGTCATTGACGATGGTCGCGGCATCCCCGCCGCCGAAGCCGCTCTGGCTTTCCAGCGCCATGCCACCTCCAAGCTTCGCTCCGCCGCAGACCTGGAACACATCGCTACCCTCGGTTTTCGCGGCGAAGCGCTGGCCGCCATCTCCGCGGTAAGTAAGACGACGCTCATCACCCGCACCGCCGATGAAGCTGCTGGCAGCGAACTCCGCCTGGAAGGAAGTGAGATCATCAGCCAGCGGGCGATTGGCGCGCCGCCCGGCGTCAGCCTCACAATCGAGCATCTTTTTTGGAACGTCCCGGCCCGGCTCAAATTTCTGCGCTCGGACGCCACTGAAGCGGGACACATCTCCAAAATCGTCACCCGCTACGCTCTCGCCTACGCCGATGTCCGCTTCAGCTACACGAGCGAGGGACGTTTATCCTTCCAATCACCTGGCAACGGCGACCGCCTGCAAACCCTGCTCAAAGTCTACGGCTCCGAAATCGCCCGGCAGATGCGCGGAAGTGCACGGAGAGGAAGACCCAGTATCTCAAGGGATTCGCGTCAGCGGTTTTATCAGCGAACCCAGCCTGCATCGCGCCAATCGAAGTTATGTCGAGTTATTTGTCAACAATCGTTCTGTTCAAGACAGAAACCTGACTTTTGCCGTCATCCAAGCGTATCACACCCTGTTGCCGGGGGGACGCTTTCCCCTGGCGGCGATTTTCGTGGAGATGGACCCGGCCCTGGTGGATGTGAATGTCCATCCCACCAAGGCGGAGGTGCGTTTTCGCGAAGCATCGACGGTGTTTCGGGCCGTGCAGCGGGCGGTGCACCAGACGTTGACCGCCCAGGCGCCGGTGGCCAGTCTGCGGGCGGCGGGCAGTGGAGAGGGGCGAGATGCGTGGGCGGCCCGGCGGCAGGCGCTGATCCAGGCGGGACAGCCGGAAATCGGGCAGGGACAAATGGCGATGGACCTTTATCGTCATAGCTTGTCGCCTGAGGAACAGATATTGCTGGCCGGAACAGACGCCATCCCCCCGCCCGATGCCTCTGTTTCTCAACCAGAGCCGGCGCACCCTGCCACCGCTGCGCCCGGTGGGACAAATCGCCGCCGCCTATCTCGTGGCAGAAGGGCCGGGCGGGCTGTATCTCGTCGATCAACACGCCGCGCACGAACGTATTCTCTACGAACAAATCGTTGACGCCGACGCGGAACCTGTCGCTCGCCAGCAACTCCTCCAACCCATTACCATCGAAATAGGCTCCCATCTGGCCGGGCTGGTCGAGGAGCAGTTGGCGACGTTGCAGCAGAGTGGTTTCGATATCGAATTCTTTGGCGCGGGCAGCTACCTGTTGCGGGCAGTGCCTGCGTTCATGGGCCGCCAGGACCCGCAACGCCTGCTGGAGGAAGTGGCCGAGAATCTGGCCGAGCGCAGCGATCTGGTGGGTCAGGCGCGGGAGGATGAGCTGGTGAAAACGATCTGCAAGCGGCTGGCGATCAAAGCAGGCCAGGTGCTTTCGGTGGCGGAACAGCGCGAGCTTTTGCGCCAGCTCGAAGCCTGCGAGAACCCGCGCACGTGTCCGCATGGCCGTCCCACCACACTGCATTTCACCGCCGCCCAACTTGAATACCAGTTCGGGCGTGTTTGATGCTTTTCCCTCTTTGGCTACGCCTATGCTAAGATTGTAAGGTTGCGGTGTGATCGTAAGACGTAATGAGTAAAACGTGAGTCTGCTAGCGAGATGCACGCCGAAAGATGGACGCAATACGAAACACGCAACACGTTTCCCCTATCCACAAGACATATCCCTACGTGTGACCTTTCATGACAGACCTGAACATCACCCAACAATTACGAGAAAACCGAGAATTATTGCTGACCATCGAAGTGCCCGACGGGCGGGTGGAAAAAGCGATGCGCGCCAAGGCGAAAAAATTGGCCAAGCAACTCCGCATCCCTGGCTTCCGCCCCGGCAAAGCGCCCTATCATGTTGTTGTCAACCGTATTGGCCGCGAGACCATGTTGAACGAGGTGGTCGAGGACATAGCCGATGAAATCTACAAGGAAGCGCTTGAAGCGCTTGAAATCGCCCCTTCAGCGCCGGCAGAAATAACCGAGATCACATTCGATCCTCTGATCTGCCACATGGTCGTGCCCCTGCCGCCAGAGGCTGACCCAGGCGACTATCGCAGTCTGCGCGTTCCTTTTAATGCGCCGGACGCACAAACAATCGATGAATCCGTCCAGAAAGAGATCGACGCGATTCGTGAAAAACACAAAACCTGGGAAAAGGTGGATCGTCCGGTCGACTATGGCGATCTCATTACCATCGATCTCAAGGCTGCCTCGACCGTGGATGGCGAGGTCGTGATGGACAATGAAGATTGGGACATCATGCCTGATAACGAAGACCCCACGCTGGCGCCTGAGTTCGACGCGGCTTTTATCGGCATGGTCGATGGCGATGAAAAAACATTTATCGTTGATTTCCCGGAAGACAGCGAAGGCCCCTGGCCAGGTGAGCAAATTCAGTTCGAGGTAAAGGTAAGGGGTGTTCAGGGTGAAGTAACTCCGGAACTAAATGATGAAATGGCGCAGGGAGTAGGTGACGGCAGCTATAAAACCGCCGAGGGACTGATGAGCGTTCTCCGTGAAAACGTCCAAAGGTTCTTCACAAATGAGGCCGAGCAGGAGCATCGCATCAAGACCTTTGACGCCCTGCTCGAACTGGCGACAATCAGTTATCCTCCGGCCGCCCTCGAACAGGAAACCGACACCTTTGTTTCGGAACAAGAGGACTACCTCAAGGCGTATGGCATCGAATCGACCGAAGAATTCTTGCGGATTCAGGAGAAGTCAGAAGATGAATATCGCGAGGAATTGCGCCCAGAAGCGGCGAAACGGCTGGAACGCCGGTTGGTTCTGGATGCCATTGCCGAGCGGGAACAGTTTCAGGTGAGTGAGTATGAGTTGAGGCAATTCCTGGCACCATGCAAATGAAAGCGAAGAAAGGGTCGAGGAACTTCTGAGCTTTTCTCGACGGCGGAAACGAACGAAAGATACCGGGAATTCCTGGAAGGGTTTGTCAAACGCAGCAAGGCGAATGGCTTGATCATCGCTATTGCCAAAGGCGAAGACGTGCCCGCGCCTGGCGAGCATCCTGTGGAAGAGGAACCTCCGCAGGAGGAAGAAACTGCGGAAGAAGAGGTTGTGGAGAATTCAGCAGAACTTGAAGACGATGACAATACTGTAGACACGGACGAGGCGGAAGCTGAATCCGAAGCCGCATCACAGTTGGAAACCGAAACTGACGCTACACTTGAGGAGTAGGGCGGTAGCGATCGGTATCAGCGTGTCTCGTGTTGCGCACGTCTTTTGACGAAACGCTCGCAAGTAGATAAACGGAACACGCAACACGAAATACCCCGCCATCCATTTCACAACTCAAATTCAGGATAAACACCATGAACATAGAACAACCTAACTCTCTTATTCCCATGGTCATCGAGCAGACAGGACGCGGCGAACGCGCCATGGACATCTACTCGATGTTGCTTAAAGAACGCATCATCTTCCTGGGCACGCCCATCAACGACCAGGTCGCCAACACCGTCGTCGCCCAGTTACTCTTCCTCAACCACGAAGACCCGGAGCGCGACATCCAGATGTACATCAATTCACCTGGCGGCATGGTGTACGCTGGCCTGGCAATTTACGACACCATGCAGATGATCCCGGCGCCGGTATCGACCTGGGCGGTGGGCGTCACGGCCAGCATGGCGACGATCCTGCTGGCGGGCGGCGAAAGGCAAACGCTATGCCCTGCCCCACAGCACGATCCACATGCACCCTGCCGGCGGCGGGCCCAGGGCTATACCCCCGATGTCCGCATCCAGTTTAAGGAATTGGAACGCTTACAAGAATCCAACTTCTACATTCTCTCCAAACACACAGGGCAAACGGTCGAACAGATCGAACTCGATTTCGACCGCGACCGTTATATGCACGCGCAAGAAGCTGTCGAGTACGGTTTGGTCGATCACATCTACGGTGAGCCAGACCCGACCCTGGAGCGGGCTGAGGATGAAGGGCAAAGCGTAGACAAGTAAGCAAGAAAACAAGTAAAAAGCCCCCATGAACACCTCACACTTCTGTTCCTTCTGCTTGCGCACAGAGGATGAAATCCACCGCCTGATCGCTGGCCCGGACAACGTCCATATCTGTGACGAATGCGTTGTCCTTTGTCTCGAAATCCTGGAAGAAGAAGCGGAAAAAGAAGCGGCGAACAACGAAGAGCCAGCGCCATTGATCCAATTTGAGCGCATTCCCCTCCGCGTGAGATCGTCAGACGCCTGGACGACTACGTTGTCGACCAGAATCGCGCCAAAAAAGTGCTGTCGGTGGCGGTTTACAATCACTATAAACGCATTGCATCTGAGACCGAAACGGATGATGTCGAACTCCAGAAGAGCAACATCCTCTTGCTAGGCCCCACTGGTTGCGGCAAAACCCTGCTCGCCCAGACCCTCGCCCGCATCCTTGACGTGCCCTTCACCATCGCCGATGCCACCAGCGTCACCGAGGCGGGATATGTGGGCGAAGATGTCGAGAGTATTCTGGTACGGCTATTGCAAGCTGCCGACTGGGAGGTGGAACAGGCCGAGATGGGCATCATCTACATCGACGAGATCGACAAAATCGCTCGCAAGACGGGAGACAATCCCTCGATTACCCGCGATGTTTCGGGCGAAGGCGTTCAGCAGGCCCTGCTCAAAATCATCGAAGGCACGGTGCGATGTGCCCCCCACCGGCGGACGCAAACATCCAGAAAAAGACTGTTCCCCTCGATACGAGCAATATCCTCTTCATCTGCGGCGGCGCCTTTGATGGCGTCGAGGATGTCGTCGCCCCGGGTGGGGGCGAAGGGGCGGTTCGGTTTCAACGAAAGCAGTGTGGCCCCACTGGTTCTGGAAAAGCGCAAGTCGGAGATGCTGGCCCAGGTGACATCGGAAGATTTGCTGCATTTTGGCTTGATCCCCGAATTCATCGGTCGTTTGCCTGTGCTCGTGAGCGTCGATCCGCTGGACGAGGATGCGCTGATCGAGATACTCACTCAGCCCAAAAACGCTATCGTGCGACAATTCCAGCGGTTGCTGGCGCTCGATGGCGTCGAAGTTCACTTTACGCAAGAGGCGCTGGCCGCTGTCGCTAAAGCAGCGATGAAGGAAAAAACCGCGCCCGCGGCCTGCGCACCATCGTCGAACGCACCCTACTGGATGTGATGTACGAAATTCCCGGCCGGGACGACATCGTCAAGTGCGTCGTCAACGCCGAACAACATCCTCCACGGCACCCGCCCCCTGCTGCTCAATGCTCGAGCAAAGCGCTTCGGTGGAGTGACGAACGAACTCACCGCAGCACCTAGTTAGCGGTTGATCATCGTCGGTTCACTGCTCATCACTGATCAGGAGTACTTGACCATTGTGCCTGAATGGAGGCACCGAAGCCAATGCTGGCTGGAGGTGGATGGGAAGCCGTTCTTGCACTCGCACAGCGAACTTCTCCTGGCGGTGGATCGGCCCAGTTCCATCAGCCAGCAGCCGGAGGGAGTCAACATGCAGTATCGTCTCGCCTGGCGACGTTGTGACGGAATCGAAGCACGCCTCGGTGTCTCTCGGGTGAGCCAAACAGTCAACAAGAAGGCGGCGGCGGCACCAAACTGAGCCCGCTGGCTTCATTCCTTTGATCAGAACATTTTGGCAGAATGGTGAAGCTGTCGATCACTGCACCTTGACGAGTCGCATCCAATTCGATGATGTGTCCATCTGACATCCCAGTCCCTTCTCATCCCCTTACCACTCGTTAGTCTTGAACACGTTCTGAACGCATTCTGGCCCACACTCCGGAGCTGGGTGCCGACCAGCCGGTCATTTGACTCACCTTCTTTGACCAGGTCCTTGCCGAAGATGTGTCCGCAGCTCCCGGTGCTCACGTTCCCCCGCTTCCGCCGAAGACGGCTACGCCGTCATCGCTGCGGATACAGTCCTATGCAGGTGCTGTTCGGAGAGCAGATCGGCAGATCAGATCGACGATCTCGTTGGCTCGGTACTGTGGTCCGAATCATGACCAGTCAGCCAATCCCTCCCAGGGCAGACACACCATCATTATGGTCGAGGACACCACGCCGCACAGGGACAGGATCGAGATCCGACCAGCGTTAAAGATAGATGACGACATTCGCCCCGATGGGAGAAGATATCGTCTCGCGCAGCGACATTCTGCGCCAGGGCTCCGTATTGGA
This sequence comes from uncultured Chloroflexia bacterium, assembly GCA_963700615.1. GTDB lineage: Bacteria > Chloroflexota > Anaerolineae > J102 > J102 > DUEF01. Next base: position 22,858 of record CAVOYG010000019.1, read on the forward strand.
CCGGCCGGAATAGATCTGCTCGCCGCTGTCGGACTGCCCAGTGTAGCTGTTTATCATCGCCTCGCGCCACCATCCTCTCAACGGCGATGAACTGCGTGCGACCGGCCGAGCCGCCTGCTACCAGGCCAGATCTATGACTCCGACCGCTTCAGCCTGTCCGCTGCCGTGGCGCAGGCAGGTCGCTGCCCACGTTTCCAGCGCATCCGTCCTGGACACCCCCAGCACGCTGGATGAAGCCCTGGCCCAGGCTTTCGCGGCCAGCGATGTGCTGGTGACGTGGAGCGTCGGCATGGGCGAGCTTCGACCTGCTGAAACCGTTGCTGAAAGCACCAAGGAAAGTACATTTCAGCCAGGTAGTGATGAAGCCCGGCAAGCCCATCACGTTTGCCACCGTGGCCGACAAATCGATCTTCGCCCTGCCGGCTTCCCGGTCTCCGCCCTTGGTCTCTTCGGCTTTTTTGTGCGTCCCGCCCTGCGCATGATGCAGGAGCAACCGCCGCTGGCGCCGCCCCGGTTCGAAGTCTCGCTCGCCGTCCCGTGCGACACGATCCACACCACACCGTCAGCGTGCGCCAGGTTTATCTGGGAGGGGCGTTTCCTGGCCCGCATCACCGGGTTCCAGGTTGTCGTCGCCTGTTTTCCATGGCAGTCTGCAGACGCTCTGCTCGAACTCCCACCCTCCGAAGAACCGCTTGCCGCCGCCGACAGGTCACCCGCCCCTGCTCCTGCAGGCGATTCAATCATCAAACTACTCTCACTTTCTCCACCCAATGCCCGCTCACCCACCTCGACGACCACGGCCAGGCCAGCATGGTCGATGTCAGCGAAAAGGCCGAACCACCGCACCGCCGTCGCCGCCGCGCGCGTGGTCATGCAGCCGGAAACGCTGGCCGCGATCCGCGCCGGCGACGTGAAGAAAGGGGATGTCCTGGGCACGGCCCGCGTGGCCGGCATCATGGCCGCCAAGAAAACGCACGAACTCATCCCCCTTTGCCATCCCCTGTTGCTCACCAAAATCGCGGTCGAGTTCGCTTATGTCGAGCAGGCATCGAAATTCGAGCAACCGTAAGCTGCCAGGGCCAGACGGGGGTGGAGATGGAAGCGCTTACGGCTGCTTCGGTGGCGGCCCTCACCATCTACGACATGGCCAAAGCGCTGGAAAAGACCATGCGCATCGAAAACGTACGGTTGTTGTTGAAGGAAGGCGGCAAGAGCGGCATTTTGCATCGAAGCCCGCACGAGGGAGAGGACCATGAAAATCACGATTAGGCTCTTCGCCTCGCTCGCGAGCGCTTTGGTACGACGGTGCTGGAGCAAGACCTCCCCGACGGCACTCGGCCCGATGGGTGCTCCGCGTTGCGGGCCGAGCAGACTCCACTTCAGCCTCTCCATGTGGCCGTCACCAACATACGTTGCTGCCGATGTGACCTCGACGATGGCGACGAAGTGGCGGTCTCCCGCCCGTCAGTGGCGGGCAGAACGCAGACGGTTCTGGATCACCGAGGAACGACTCTCGCTGGATGCGGTGGCGGAGTTGGTGACTGCGCCTGAGCACGGGGCCATCGCCCTGTTTTCTGGCACGGTGCGCGGCGTGACCGGCGAGCTGGAGACCGACCATCTCGAATATGAGGCGTACGCGGAGATGGCCGAGGAAGTCCTGGCCCAGATCGGGGGTGAAGTGCAGGAAAAGTGGCCGCAGGTACTCGATGTCGCCATCGTCCATCGCATTGGGCGGCTGGAAGTGGGAGAGTCGAGTGTGATGATCGCCGTGGCAGCCGCGCACCGCCAGGGCGTGTTCGATGCCTGTAGCTACGCCATCGAGCGGCTGAAACAGATCGCGCCGATCTGGAAGAAAGAGGTGGGGCCAGACGGCAGTTTTTGGGTGGAAAGACCAGGGGGGCAGATAGGGGTAGTGTCTCGATCGGTTGAGATGACGGTTCTGGCGTCCTTTCGCGTTTTTGTGCAGATATTTAACTACGCTGTGTTCGTTCACACATACGGCGGAATGCAAGGTAGCATCACCAGTTTGGTGAATCATTCATGAATGAATTCATTCTATTGCCTTCTCTTCTTTTTGGCCCTTACTTTCGACTTTCTGAATGGTTTTCACGACTCTGCCAATGTCGTGGCGACGATGATCGCCTCGCGACACTTTCGCCACGTTTCGCCTTGGGCCTGGCCGCGATCGCCAATCATTGGACCGCTGTTGTTCGGTACCGCTGTCGCCAGGACCGTGGGCGAGGGCATCGTTGCATCGGAGAGCATCACGATTACGGTGGTATGGCCGCCCTGCTCTCAGCCTCGATCTGGAATCTCATCACCTGGTGGTTTGGCATTCCTTCCAGTTCCTCCCATGCTTTGGTGGGAGGGTTAGTGGGGGCGCTATCGCTTTTGGCGGTGAGATGGTGATTTGGGAAGGGTTGCTGATAGTATTCGCAGCACTTTTTCTGTCTCCGGTCTTGGGATTTGTATTCGGTTGGATTATTTTGCGGTTGACGCTTTCCTGGTGCGAGGTGCAACACCCAAGATCAACATCACCTTTAATCGTTTGCAGATCTTCACCGCCACAGCTTTGGCTCTGTCTCATGGCACCAACGATGCCCAGAAGACCATGGGCATCATCACCCTGGGCCTGGTTACATTGGGGTTTCAAGAGACATTTCATGTGCCGATGTGGGTGATATTTGCCAGCGCCACCGCCATCGGTCTCGGTACAGCCTTCGGCGGATGGCGGATCATCCACACGCTGGGCGGCAAGTTCTACCGCATTCGCCCCATTCACAGCCTCACGTCACAGGCATCTTCTGCGGCGTGATCCTGGGCGCATCGCTCCTGGGCGGTCCTGTCAGCACGACCCATGTCGTCAGCTCTTCGATCGTCGGTGTCGGCGCTGCCGAACGCATGAGCAAAGTGCGCTGGACCAATTTGACCGACATCGGCATGGCCTGGCTTGTTACGATCCCGGTGACGGTCGTCTCGCCGCCTCTTTTACTTCATCCTCAGGATATTCCTGGGACCCTGATTCCATCTGTATCCCCACCCCTGATCCGTTCGGTCTCGCAATCATTCATCAGGCATAGCGTCACTTCGTCTGGATATCTCCGGAGACACCAATCATGCCATTACTCAAGCGCAAAAAAGAAAACATCTTCATCCAATTGCTAAGACAACAAGCCGAAAAAGTGCAGGAGGGGATGACCGGGTTGTTGCTCTTCGTAACCGAAAATAGCGACGAGGGCGCGGAAACCCTGGAGCGCTGCGAAAAGAGGGGGATGAACTGCGCCGGATCTTGATCGACGAATTGAACGACACCTTTATCACGCCATTCGACCGTGAGGACATCTACCAACTTTCGTTGTATCTGGACGATGTGCTGGACTACGCATACACGACGTCTGGAGATGAAGGAATTGGATGTTAGCCCAATCAATATCTGATCAGTATGGTGGAGCGAGTCAGGAAGCCTCCGACGAACTGCTTCTGGCCATGGAACGTCTGGACGACAATCCCAAAGTCGCACTTGATCATTCCAGACGCACCAAACACCGCGAGAATCAGGTCGAGCGCATTTATCGCGAAGCGATCGCCGACCTCTTCAGCGGGCCCGAGGATATTCACCATGTTATGGAGATGCTACGTCTCCGTGAAGTGTACCGGCACATCAGCGATACTACGGATCAGGCAAACCAGGCAGCCGATGTGCTTGCATCGTGATCATGAAGATGGCATAATAATGGTCCAGCTCATCTTGGGAGAAGTATCAACTTTCTGAGGTAGCTGGTTCGTTCTGGCGAATATCCTGTTAAAAGTACCGTTTTGAGCTCTCGTGCTCAAACCACTCAAATCGGGTCACATTTTGAACAACCTTTTCGTGAGCCATCCTTCAATCGTATGATCGACCTGACTTTGTTGATGCTGTTTTCACAAATCGCACAGTTCACACATCGACCATCCTAACTGCACAACTTCCTGATGAATGCCTTCAATCGCATCGTTACCATCATCATTCTGTTAATCCTGCTGGCGCTGTTGCTCGCTCTGGCAGTTTCCCCGTCGATGCGTCCGTTGGATCCAAGCATCGCCAACTTCAGCGCCTGGCTCGCACGCTTGCAAGCGACTGATCCCATCAATTTCAATAGGGGACCACGCTGCTGTTGCAGGTTGCAGCAGTTGCTTGTGTTGTCCCCTTGATTCTGGCGAGGGACCACCCACGAAGGTCGGGCTGCGAGTTCGCTACCCTGAAGGCGATTTCAGTCACGACCGACAGTATCGCCAGATGTGGAGAAGACGTCGGTGTGGCGGAATCGAAGCAGATCACCAGCACTTTCGCCAACAGCACTGAGCAACTCGATCCTATTTTCAGTCAGAAGGTGGCAGAGCGCTGTGTGAGTTATACTCGATCAGACGTAGGCCCGATTCGCCGTGTCGTACATGGCGAAGACAGTCTCCAGGGCGTCTACGACTGGATGTGATGGGAACTGCCACGACGCATATCCGCCATCTTGCCTGAAATCTGGCGGCGCTCCGCCGCTTCTTCCCGCACATCCTGCTCAGTCCCGCGCGGAAGGTCTTGATGATGTCGATCCCGCCGTGGAAGCTGAGGCGATCGCCGTTTTGATCTTTACCGCCTGCGGGCCCATGCCTTTGGCATCAGCCTGGACATCGAGTTCGAGCACGTGCACGCCGATCTGGTTTACCGTTCGGACGGTTCGGATGGCATGGCTCCATCGCGATCGTACGTCGCGGGAACGCCGAAGGATTCCGGCGAGCATGGGAGGTGCGTTCGTGGCCAGGTCTTGACGTCTTCTGCCACGTGTTTTTTCCGATCGTCGGGTGATTCTGGTGGCGACATCGTCGTAAAGATCGACCGTGTCAGGCGGATCACAGCGATTTTCCGGCGCCCGCTGCGTGTTTTCGACGTCGATGTGGATCACGAAGCGCTCCATGATGTTTTCGAGAAGTTCGGGCGTTTTCGCCGAATCCCACCAGGAATTCAGCCGTGCCGGATCTGCCAGGCGGTCTGAAGAACGGAGCCGATGCAGAAGCGGAGATGGTAATCGACCATCTTCTCGTACTCCCTGATTCCCTTCGGCGGCGTGCTGGAGTCCCACCGATTTGCTCGGCCAGGATCATCTTTGAGATCATCGACAAAGTCGCCCAGCTCCGGCCGTTCGGAAAATTCCTCGTAATTCCCCAACTGATTCTCCACCATGCCAATGCACATCCCACCAGATACTCCCGGAGGCTCCCATCGGGCAGAGGCTCGCCGCCGGTTGCATTCAGGCATCGAACGACTGAGGGCGTCCACCAGATCCACCTTTCGCGGGTGGATTGCGGAGGGTGCGAAGCAGCACTGATCGTCATCAAATGACCCGACAGAATTCCACCTTCGAACTTTTGTGCACCGCTTCCCAATTGGGGTCAATGAAAT
>CAVOYG010000020.1:0-12403 GCA_963700615.1 uncultured Chloroflexia bacterium
CAAAGATAAGCTCACCAAAGACATCGTCCTCTCGAAGAATCTTTGCTCCCCAACCGTGGAGCATCTCCAGCTTTCCTGTACTGGCTATGTCCGTTGGTTCATCACTTTCTCCTATGCCTGCGAGTCCGAGCAATGGATTAACATCAGAGGTTGAAGGAGGCTTGTATATCACTGTATCTGATGGCGGCGAGTCATTCATACGTTCCACGAACACCTCAATACTCCCCCCGCAGGCCAAACCCACATCCTGCGCCCATTCATCGGATATCCCGTAAGCCAGCAATTTTGGCTCCCCGCTTTCGATCACTGCTAGTGCTTCCTGCAAGACAGCGCCTTCCACACAGCCTCCGCTGACGGATCCCGCCATTTCGCCGGCGGACGACACCACCATTTTCGATCCCAGCGGGCGCGGGGACGAGCCGTACGCTCTGACGACCGTCGCCAGGGCAATCGCCTTATCTTCATTTTGCCAGGTGCTGATTGTGAAAAGTAAGTTGCGCATGGATGAAAATGTCCGGAATCAAAGACTAAGGTCTCGACAAAGTCGAGGGTGGAGAACAGCAGGATGATGGGATGTATTGTACAAGACAAACGGTGAGCCACCAATCCATACCTCGGTGTACCCGAAATCAACCATATTGAGTGACGGTTCAGGTTACCGTCATTTCGACGACCGACGGGAGGAGAAATCCCCCTGCTATCAGGGATCATCCCCAAAAATGGAGGGGATGTCTCACATTCGTTCGACATGACGGACAAAGTACGGTTACGCATCAATAGTTACCATGTTGAGATGATATATGTCATATACAAACGGAAGCAGGAAGGCTAAAATAGGCTGACGCTAATTCGTGTTTTTGAATTTTCTTATATCCCGAACAGGAGTTTATATATGGCAGATGACAACGGCGCTGTTGATCTCAGTCTCTTGGATGAGATTTTCGAGCAATATCAAGGGCAAAAGGGAGCACTGATCCCAATCTTGCAGAAATCGCAAGACAAATACGGATATTTACCGCCAGAAGTGCTCCAACTGATTGCCAAAAAGCAGGGCATTTCGGTGAGCAAAGTTTATGGCGTAGCCACATTTTATGCGCAGTTCTATCTGGAAAAACGGGGACGTCACATTTTGCGGTTGTGTGATGGGACTGCCTGCCATGTGCGCGGCACTCCCATGTTGGCGACTGCCATCGAAGAACACTACGGCATTGACCCCGGCGAAACCACCGCAGATGGCGAGTTGACGGTGGAACTCGTCTACTGCCTTGGTTCCTGTGCGCTTGCGCCTGTTGCAGTGCTGGATGGCGATGTCATGGGACGGCTGCGACAGAACATGTTGCTGAACACGATCAAAAAACGCACAAACGCTGCAAAGACAATCTGAACAAGAGGAACGATTTATGAGCACACCTATCACCCTTATGCCAGAAACAGAAGTCCCGACCTATGTTACTGATCCCAATCATCGTTGGATCGCCGTGTGCATGGGCACAGGCTGCTCCTCATCGGAGAGCGCCCTGGTACGGGAGACACTGCGCGAAGAATTGGCGAAACACAAGATGGAGGACGAGGTCGAGGTGCGACGCACTGGCTGTTTCGGCTTCTGCGAGCAGGGCCCGATCCTGGTTGTCTACCCCGATGAGACTTTTTACACGCAGGTGAAGCCGCGCAATGCCAAGCAGATCGTCGAAGAGCACGTAATCGGTGGCAAACCGGTCGAACGCCTGCTTTACAAAGACCCGACCAGCGAAGAGCGCGTGGAGAAGTGGCACGATGTCGGTTTCTACGGCAAGCAACAGCGCATTCTGCTGGAGAATTGCGGCGTGGTTGACCCTGAAAATATCGGCCACTACATTGCCAGAGATGGCTATCTGGCCCAGCGCAAAACCCTGTCCGAAATGTCACCACAACAGGTGATTGAGGAAATGCTCAGTTCGGGGTTGCACGGACGCGGGGGTGCAGGATTCCCGGCCGGGATGAAGTGGCGTTTTGCCCGCAACACCCAGCGCTGGCCCAAATACGTGATCTGCAATGCCGATGAAGGCGATCCCGGCGCGTTCATGGACCGTTCGGTGCTGGAAGGTGATCCGCACGCCGTGATCGAGGGCATGGTCATTGCTGGTTATGCCATCGGCGCTGAGCAGGGATTCATCTACTGCCGCGCCGAATATCCCTTGGCGATTAAACGGCTTGAAGTGGCATTGGCACAGGCGCGTGATGCCAATTTGTTAGGTAAAGATATCATGGGGTTCGGTTTCGATTTCGATATTCGGGTTAAGGAAGGAGCCGGAGCATTTGTCTGCGGAGAGGAAACAGCATTGATGGCGTCGATTCAAGGGGAGAGAGGACAGCCCTGGCCTCGCCCGCCCTATCCGGCTGTCTCCGGCCTGTGGGAACAACCCAGCAACATCAACAACGTTAAGACTTACGCTTACACGCCCAAAATCATTCGCCACGGCGCAGACTGGTTCAAGAGTCTGGGCACAGAAAAGAGTCCCGGCACGGCGGTTTTCGCCCTGACCGGCATGGTCAATCGCACCGGCCTGATCGAAGTGCCGATGGGCATTACCATGCGCGAGATTATCTACGACATCGGCGGCGGCATCCCCCACGGCAAAGAATTCAAGGCAGTGCAGACAGGCGGCCCGCTTGGTGGCTGTCTGCCGGAGCAATATCTGGATGTGCCGGTCGACTTCGATTCGCTGCAGGCTGCCGGTTCGGTGATGGGTTCAGGCGGCATGGTCATCGCCGATGAGACCACCTGCATGGTGGAATTCGCCAAGTTCTTCATCCAATTCACCTGTTTGGAGAGTTGTGGCAAGTGCCCGCCCTGCCGTATTGGCTCCACCCGCATGCTGGAGATCCTGGAGCGCATTACCGAAGGTAACGGCACGCTTGAGGACCTGGAAGAAATCAAATATCTGGCTGGCGGCATGGAAAGTGGATCGCTCTGCGCGCTGGGACAACTGGCCCCGGCCCCGGTCGTTTCCACCATCCGCCATTTTGAAGAAGAGTACCGGGCGCACATCGAGGACCAGTGCTGCCCCGCCGGTAAATGCAAGGCCCTGATCACCTACGACATCATCGCTGATCTCTGCACTGGTTGTATGGTCTGCGCCCGCAACTGCGCGGCGGGCGCAATCACCGGCGAGAAGCTGCAAGTGCACGAACTTGACCCATCCCTCTGCGAACGCTGCGGCCTCTGTTACGAGGTCTGCAACTTCAATGCAATTGAGATCACCTCGCCGCGTGTGGTGGTGAGGGTGGAATGAAGCACACCCAAATCCTCACCCGTCCCGCCTTCACTGCACCACTGGGGGATGTACGACTGCTTGTAGTCGTCTCCCTTGGCTACGAAACAGCACCGGGGCAACCCGGCTAGCCCGATTTATCGCTGTGTGATCCCATAAATCAACAATCTCCATTATCACCAACAAACTGCTTTACATTCATGCCCTACTGGCAACTCTTCTACCACCTTGTCTGGTCGACCAAACATCGGGAACCATTGATTGCACCTGGTGTTGAATCTATCATCTACGAACTTCTGCGCACAAAAGCCATCGGTTTAGGTGCGACAGTTTTTGCGATCAATGGTATGTCTGACCATATGCACGTTGTCGCCGCCATCCCGCCTAAAATCGCTGTAGCTCGATTTGTTGGTCAAATAAAGGGTGTGACTTCAACAAAATTCAACAAGATGAACCTGTCACACGTTTTGTATTGGCAGGACGAATATGGAGCCTTCTCTTTTGACGGCAAACGCTTGCCAAACTACATTGATTATGTTCAACGACAGAAAGAGCATCATGCCGCCGGTTCAACGATTGCTGTATTGGAACGCCACAGCGGTGAGGTTGGACGGCTGTTGCGTGAACCAGATCCATTTTATGTCCTGGATGACGGAAGATGGCGGGCAGAGCTGGATGCTCTAGCTGAGGCATTTGCTTTCCGGAATACACCGGGGGATGATTCCCCCGGCTACGAAACAGCGCCGGGTAAACCCGGCTAGCCCGATTCATCGGGCGCAGTGCGGCCGCAGGTCGCTATAGCACGGGCCATTCATGCCCGTGCGATCCCCGCCAAACAATATGCCCCTAACCCACAGAGTTAAATCGTGAACCCCACCCAAATCCTCACCCTCCCCGCCTTCACCGTCGTCGGCTTGCTTTACCGGGGCGACAACAAAAACAACGAGATACCGCAATTGTGGGATGCGCTTTTCCCCGACCGTGTTCTCGAGATCATGAACAGGATCAACCCATTCATTGCCTACGGTGTCGAAGATAATTTCGACCACGAGGCGGGCGTGTGGGATTACGTGGCCGGATACGAGGTCGAGGCAGATGCCCCCGTGCCGCCGGACATGGTCATGAAACACATCCCCGAGCAGACTTACGCCGTGTTCGCAACCACCTTGCCCGAAATACACAAGACCATAGACGCTATCTCTCAGGAATGGCTGCCTAAATCCAAGTACAACCGTGCGGATGGACCCGAATTCGAATTGTACAATGAGGAATTCAATCCTGCCATGGGCTTGTTGACCATGTACGTCTACATCCCCATTGTCGAGAAGTGAAACAATTTGTCGCTGTTGCCATCCTTATGATTCTGGCGACTTGCGTTCCGACTCCACCTGTCGCTGTCGCCCCAACCGGTGTTGCGACTCCGGCGATTGTGTACGAACAAAAAGCACCTCTCCTGTGGTCACAATTACTGCAAAAAGAACCCTATCCGTTCTCAACACCGCTACCGCTGCAAAATAACACGCCAATCGACGGTTTTTACGCCAAGGTTGAATCCAAGGAAGGCACGCCCGTTCCCTGCAAGCGCTGCCCCGACTATTTGCCTGAAGGTGGCGTCTGGAAACTTCATCTCGATCAAGGCGCTTACCGCGTCTTCCACGAATACACTGGCTGGCGCAGTCTCGGCTCCTTCGCACTCGACGGTGACCACCTCACTCTCTTCAACGATCCGACCTGTCCTCACACCACCGGCCATTACACCTGGCAAATGCACGACAATGCCCTGACGCTCGATATCATTGAAGATGATTGCCAAGTCAATCGACGGGCCAGAACCTTTGCCAACATACCTTGGCCCGCCTGCCAACCCAAAGACACCGAAGCCGCCATCAGCGACCACTGGCCGAAATCACCAGGCTGCGAAAACCTCAAGTAATATCAGAAATTGAGTATCGGCTATTTCCCCACTCCTCACCAATATTGAATAGCCAATACCCAATATCCAATATCCCAATACCTGAAAGGATAAGTCCCATGTCCATCAACCTCACCATCAACAACAAATCCATCACCGCCCCCGACGGCAGCACGATTCTGCAAGCCGCTCGCTCAGCCGGGATCGAAATCCCCACCCTTTGTGAACATCCCGACCTGAAGGACGTCGGCGCTTGCCGCATGTGCGTCGTCTCGGTAGAAAGAGCACGGGGGCTGCAGGCTGCCTGCACCACGCCCGCCATGGAGGGTATGATCGTCAACACCATGAGCGAGGCGGCGGTCGAGACCCGCAGATTCGTCCTGAACATGCTCCTAACCGACCATCCCAACGAATGCATGACCTGCGAAGTGGCCGGCGACTGCGAGTTACAGGACCTTGTCTACGATTATGGCGTCAAATGGCCGGAACCAAATGGCGGTCGGCGGCACGAATACGAGATCGACCCCGATCCGAATCCCTTCATCTTCATCGACCGCAACAAGTGCATCGTTTGCGGACGCTGCATCCGCGCTTGCAACGATATCCAGAACCGGGACATCTGGAGTTTCGCCTACCGCGGGTTCGAGACCAAACTGGTAGCCGGAGCTGACCAATTGCTGCTGGACGCCGGTTGCGAGAGTTGCGGCGCTTGTGTGGCCTATTGCCCGGTCGGCGCTCTGCAAGATAAGATGAGTCTGGGCTTGGGACGAGCCAATCAGGTAAAGAAAGTGATGACCACCTGTTCCTACTGTGGCGTCGGTTGCAATTTCGAGCTGAACGTACGCAATGGCAAGATCGTGCGGGTCACCAGCACCGAGAAAGCGCCAGTCAATGGCATGGGCCTTTGTGTCAAAGGTCGTTATGGCTTCGATTATGTTCATCACCCTGACCGCCTCACCCGCCCGATGGTGCGAGCCAAATGGCTAGGTACAGAAATGGTGGAGGAGCGAGTCAACAGCGGCGAATGGGCAATCTTCAGCGAAGCGCAGGAACGCCTCGCCAGTCTCAGCTATCAACGCATGTCCGGCAACGGCCAGTCTGCCGCCACCAATGCAGAATCCCCAATCTCCCCCGATACCTTTATCCAAACCGACTGGGACACCGCCCTCGATGTCGTAGCTGGAAAATTCACGCAGGTCAAGAAAGATCACGGCGGCGACGCCTTCGCCTTGCTGGCCTCGGCCAAATGCTCCAACGAAGAAAATTTCATCTTCAGCAAATTCACAAGGCAGATGCTGGCGACGCATAGTATCGACCACTGCGCCCGGTTGTGACACTCCGCTACCGTCACCGGTCTGGTGACTTCCTTCGGCAGCGGTGCGATGACCAACTCCATCCGGGACATCGCCGACGATAGCCAGTGCATCTTCATCATTGGCTCGAATACGACTGAAAACCATCCCGTCATCGGCACGAAGATTCGACGGGCCAAACGCCAGCGCGGGGTCAAACTGATCGTGGCCGACCCTCGGCGCATCGATATATCCAGCTACGCCGATCTGCATCTTCGCCACCAACCTGGCACCGACATCGCCCTGCTTAACGGCCTCATGCATGTGATCCTGCGAGAAAACTGGCAGGACGACGACTTCATTCGGGATCGCACCGAAGGTTTCGAGGAATTGAAGGCGGTGCTGGAAAAATACACGCCCGAAGTGACCAGCGACATCACCAGCGTGCCTGCGGCTGATATCGAACTGGCCGCCCGCATGATGGCGGAAAATCGCCCTGGCACCCTGCTCTATGCCATGGGCATCACCCAGCACACCACCGGCGTGCCCAACGTGATGAGTTGCGCCAACATGCAGATGCTACTGGGCAACATGGGCGTTGCCGGCGGCGGCGTCAACCCCCTGCGCGGACAGAACAATGTCCAGGGCGCCTGCGACATGGGCTGTCTGCCAAACGTCTACCCTGGCTACCAGCGCGTGACCGATGCAGCTGTTCAGGAAAAATTCGAGAAAGCCTGGGGCGTGGATCTGCCCAATTACATGGGGTTGACCGTCACCGAGATGCTTAAGGCCGCCGAAGCAGGCGATGTGCGCTGCCTATACGTCATCGGCGAAAATCCGATGACCAGCGATCCTGATCTCAACCATGTGCGCTTCTCGCTGCAAAAGACGGAATTCATCGTCCTGCAGGAGCTTTTCTTCAGCGAAACCGCCCAGTACGCCGATGTCATCTTCCCCGCAGCATCCTTTGCCGAAAAAGAGGGGACCTTCACCAACACTGAGCGCCGCGCCCAGCGCGTGCGCAAAGCGGTGGATTCGCCCGGTGAAGCCATGCTCGACCACTGGATCATCGTCCAACTGGCCAAACGCATGATAGCCCTCGGCGCGACCACACCTGATCCCGATGCGCCCTTTGGCGATTGGGAGTACCACTCCATCAGCGACATCGATGAAGAGATCAACGCCCTCACGCCCATTTATGCCGGCATCACCTGGAAACGACTGGAAAGGGGTGATGTGCTGCAATGGCCTGTGCCTGGTCCCGACCATCCCGGCACGCCCGTCCTGCATGTGGGCAAATTCAGCCGGGGCCGGGGCCAGTTTGCAGCCGTGGATCATGTGCCCCCGCCGAGCTGCCCGATGAGGATTACCCGCTTATGCTCACCACCGGTCGGGTGATCTACCACTGGCATGGTGGCGAGATGACGCATCGAGCCAGAGGCCTGGAGGCGATGTACCCCGAAGCGCTGGTGGAAATCAATCCCAGAGACGCCGCCAGAGCCAGCATTGGCGATGGCGAAGTGATGAAAGTCGCTTCGCGACGCGGTGAGATTCTGGCCAAAGCCCAGATCACCGACCGTGTGGAACCCGGCCTGATCTTTACCACCTTCCATTTTGCTGAATCCGCCGCCAATTTCCTCACCAATCCGGTCCTCGATCCCCAGGCCAAGATCCCTGAATTCAAGGTCTGCGCGGTGAAGGTGGAGAAGGTGTAACAGCAGCACTCGAATTCTGGCAGGTCGCTAATCAGCTATTGTTAGCGACCTGCCAGGATGTCCCCCACAACCAAATATCTTCGTTTCCTGACCACTCGATTGGCACAAAGCCAAAAGGAGAGTTCGTTATGATTCGGCACATTACCAAGGCGATCACCAGACTTTCTGTCGTTGCTGGGTTGTGCTTGGTGATGATAACAATCCTAATTCCCTGGATCGGTTCACGTACAAATCTCTTGGAGTTCAAGGGGCAGGCTTGGGCGGCATCCTCCAACTTGATGCAAGGGCCAGATGATTCTTTGCAGTCACAGGTTTGGTTGCCGCAGCCGATAAGTGGTTGGCACTGGCAACGGGGTGGTAACTTTTCTGATGCAGAATTCCCCACATCTGACACGGGATGGTTTGGCGGCGATGTGTTGATCAAAGCTGTCCGATATTGGGATGGTCGTTGGGGATGGTATCAGCAGGCATATGATTTCACAGATCAGCGCACGATTGTTGATCTGGATTTCTTCGATGAGAATTACGGTTGGGCGCTGGCGCGTGATGGGGCGGGTGATGGGGCAATCATTTGTACTGCCAATGGCGGCGTATCGTGGCAGCTGTTTTCAAAGCCGATGGCCGGCATGGAAATTTATCGCCTGGACATGACGGGGCCAGGGCGTGGTTACGCAGTTGCTCGGAGCAACGACCACCCGCTCGATCGAGAAGCCGCTGTACTCTTTAGTGATGATTGTGGCGCATCGTGGCAGGTTGTGCGGCACGGCGGCAATTTTGTCACCATTCTTACGGACATCGAGATGTATTCATCCCAAATCGGCGTTGCAGTAGGCTATAATCATGGTTGGGGACCGGACACAGGAATATATTGGTGGACGGAAGATGGTTGGCAAACGGTCCGCACCCAACAAGTGTCGCAACCGCTTTGGAAAGCAACTGTGCCGACCTCAGAGGATTTCTACGCACTAAACGGCAACTACATGATCCACTTCAATCGTGATCAGTGGGAAACCGAAATAACGCTCCCATCAGATTTCAGCGCCAGCGACTTCTACTTCAATTCTCTCTCAACTGGGTGGTTAGTTGGCTCAAACTTCCAGGGCTTTTTGGAAGTCCTTCATACGAACGAATGGGGGGACAACATGGTCACGACAATCCTTCGACACCCCAACCACCCGTCTTACCCCTAACATCATCACCGGCTCTGGCGACGGATCATTGTATGTCAATGGCGTATCAAAAATTGATACAGGCGCTTTCTACACTGCATCGACTGGCGTCACTTTGACGAGTGATGATGGAGGAAATTCCTGGAATCGCGTCGAAAGCCTTTGTAGCGTTCAACCAGAACAATTTTCACTGGCCACTCAAGGAGGACTGTACTCTCCGGGGATGCTGGTGGGGTGGTTAGGGAGAAGTAAAGCCACTCTTAAACTAGAGGCAGGGTCCTGGTATGCGCCCACGATTGTCAGCGACCCGGATTATGTACCATTGGACCTGTGGGGCGGCGTAGCCATGATTGACGGCTTAAACGCCTGGGCAACTTCGTCGCGTGATGGCGATAGTATGTTGCTGCATACCACGAATGGAGGTGAGAGCTGGACACAACCCACAAACAGTCAGTTTGGCGGAGGAGGACCGATCTACGCCCCCGATTCCCAGCATATCTGGGCAATGTTTTACAAGAAGCCATGGGATCAGTGGGCGACATTGGTTACAAGCCCGAATAGTGGTGGAAATTGGTACGCAGGGGCGGACGTGTACAGACCAAGTAATTTATACACCAACGACGGGATACATGGGTGGGTGGTTAACAACAACAGCCTCTTGCGCACGACCGATGGCGGCGCTACCTTCCAAGGAACGCATGTTTGCGGGACTCACCACATAGACTGGATTGACGGCAACAATGGCTGGGTACTATGCGATGAGTATTGGGATACCATCAATGAGCAGAGTGTCTTCGACGTCAAGCAAACGCAAGATGGGGGAAACACCTGGCAAACGATAACGGAACTACGGGGTCAGGCCGGCACTTTCTATTCCAATCTCAATTTCCAAGATACCCTGGTGGGCTATGTACATAACTATGATAACTACCAGCCCAGAACGAATCGCCTTTTGAAGACAGAGGGTGGCGGGAAAACCTGGTACGCTGTCCCTGACGGCTTCAGCGCCCCCGGCTACGGTAGGTTCACATTTCTGGAAGTGGGATCATCGGGCCAGGGTTGGGCAATCTCGTATACCGGCGTCATTCTCTACCACGGGCCCTGGCAAAGTCGTCAATCAATCGGCGCCTCCGGCGGAGAAGTCACCTCGGCTGATGGTGGCCGCTTGGCAGTGCGCTTTCCCGCCGGCAGCCTGTCAACAGCGGCGGAAGCGATGCTCACAGTCTACGAACCAGCAGCCGACGCCGCCTTTGTGGCCGCGCATGTCTATGAACTGACATTGTCACCACAGACCCAGCTTCAGCATCCCCTGGAACTCACTACCCAATACCAAACCGCTCCACTGGCAGCATCATCCGGCGCTGCTAATCCACAGCTGGCACAATGGCGCAATGGCCAGTGGGAGCCGCTTGATAGCCAATATAATCCCACCACCGGAGAGATCACGGCAAGCGCCAACGAGCCCGGATTTTTCGCCATTCGCGCACCATCGCTGCGTTTGTACTTCCCGAACGTAATCAAGAACACTGCCCGATAAACATGATCATCTTGGTGCAACAGGTCAGGGGAAGGGTTTTGTTAGGACCATAAGCAAAATGAAGAGATGACAGGCTCCCTCCCCAGCCGTCGGAACGGCCAGGAAGGGAGCCTCAGGTCCTATGCTACGACTTCTGCTGATGAATCTTCATCCTCGTCTGTTTCTGCCGGGGCTTCGGTATCTTGTTCTGCGCTCACAACCGCCGCTGTCGTAACTGTCACGGGCACAGTTTCCGTAACTGCGATTAATTCGCCTTCCGCGGTGATCACGTCATCGACTATGAAAGAACCATCCTCAGTAATCACGCCTGCTTCCATCGCAACGCCTTCGTCTGTGGCCACACCGACTTCGTAGGCAACGCCTTCGTCTGTGATCACTGCCGCTCCGGCTACGATCGCATCACTGGTGATAACTGCCCCCACGATCTCGGCGGATTGTTCATCGACGGCCACTTCTTTTACGGCCAGGCCATCTTCGGACAGAATCAGACCAAAGGCCATGCTCTTGCCCTCATCGAGAAGCCGGGAGATTTCAGCCGCCAGGTTGTCAACAGCTTGTTGCATCTCCTCTTGACTAACCTGCTCTTGCAGTGCTTTAAGGAAAGAATCACTGGTGATGGTCGCCAGCGCCGAGGTGCCTGGCTTCAGGGCAACGCCAATCGTCTCCAGATTCTCATCCCTGAACCCGGCGTCGCCGTGTGCGGCGGCAGCGCCAATGGCTGCGCCAGCGCCAGCACCGAGCGCCACGCCAGCTGGTCCGCCCAGAATGCCCAGGATGCCGCCAATAAGGGCGCCTGCACCAGCTCCTCTACCGGTGCTCATGTCACCGGTTTCTTTATAATGCACCTTTCCAGAAGCATCCTGCCGGATAACCGCAGCATCTTCAAAGTACGTTTGTTTGTGCTTTTTAGCATCCTTCATCGCCTTTAAGGCGTCATCGGCAGCATGTTCGTCCGTGAACGCCATGACGAGAAAGCCAACGGCGGGTACAGCTTGTGTTTGTTCGTCGCTCATAGTTTAGTCTCCTAAGGGAAGTGATGAGAGTTGGAATGGGGTTGTTAAGTAAGCCTATATTTCGCACCTTGAAAACCGCATAAAGAGACAGAGATGACGAAGATGCCCCTTTGTGGCAAAGTATGGGTATTCACAACCAACTTTCCCGGAGCATCTTCCCATGTATTTTGCCACGAAATCGACTCGCACACGAATTTGGGTCTGGCTTGTTTGGTTCATCGTCTTAATTGCCTGTCTGACCACACCAACTTCATTCAATCTGGATATCACGCCGGCAGCAGGGGTAGGCGTGGTTCTGCAGGAAGAGGAAGCAGAGATGCTGTTTCCCTGGCGGAGCCGCACTCGCTGGAAGAAATGGGCGTGGCGGCACTATCAAGCCTGGCGGCAGCGCTATCATCAGGCGCAACGGGTAGCCTGTCTGGCAAAGTTGGCGCTACAGGGAATGGTGCCAATGGCGCAGGTGGTGGATTGGTTGACGGCCAGTCAGCTGCGCCATCAGCTGGGGGCATTGCCA
>CAVOYG010000021.1:0-31297 GCA_963700615.1 uncultured Chloroflexia bacterium
CGTCATACTGCCTCCCATTGAAGGTGAAAGCAGTAGTTGTCCAGCACCCGAAGGTTGGATCCAGGTGACGGTCGAGGAAGGTCAGAAAGTGAAAGATTTTGCTACACATTCTGGTGTGTCTCCCCGTGAGATTAAGGATGCCAATTGCTTGCCCAATTACGACATCAGTGCTGGTGATGTGCTATGGGTTCCTCAGTCAGATGCAACAATGAAAGCACAGACGGCCAAGGATATTGTTGAAACTGCTGTCGCCGCTGGTGATTTCACCACCCTTGTCGCTGCTGTCCAGGCCGCCGATCTGGTTGATACCCTCCAGGGTGATGGTCCCTTCACAGTGTTCGCTCCCACCGATGACGCTTTCGCCGCCCTGCCCAAAGGCACTGTCGAAGCCCTCCTCGCTGACATCCCCACACTCACCAACATCCTGCTCTACCATGTCGTCCCCGGCAAAGTGATGGCTGCTGATGTTGTCGGTCTCGATTCCGCCGACACCGCTGCCGGGTTGCCCCTGCCCATCTCCGTTGATGGCGACAAAGTCATGGTGGGTAACGCTCAGGTCATCGTCACCGACATCGAAGCCAGCAATGGTGTCATCCACGTTGTCGATGCCGTCATCCTGCCCCCAAACAACTGATCTCCCTCTTTAGCGCTGATACTGGCATGAATCGCCAGAACAGCTTAACATACCAGCGGGTCAATCATCTCCCAGATTTGGCCCGCTGCCCGCGTATAGATTGTCTTTATTTTGACTGTCGCCCGCCATAACTATCTCGGAGGAAAGAATGAACCAACCGAAGCTTATACTTGTCACCGGAGCAACCGGTTATGTCGGCGGACGGTTGATCCCTCGACTTCTCGAAGCGGGCTATCGTGTTCGACTCCTTGTTCGTGATGCTCGCCGCTTACAAGGTCGTCCCTGGCTGGAACAGATCGAAATCGCCGAAGGCGATGTCTTCAAGCCGGAAACATTGACACCGGCAGTACAGGGCGTAACCGCAGCCTATTACCTCATCCACAGCATGAGCGGGCATTCCGATTTTGATGAACGGGATATGACGGCAGCAAAAAACTTCGGGAATGCCGCCAACAAGGCAGGTGTCAGGCGCATCATCTACCTGGGCGGACTTGGCGATCCCGATGCCGATCTTTCGCCACATTTGCGCTCCCGTCAGCAAACCGGCGATGCCTTGCGGGCCTGTGGCGTGCCGGTCACTGAATTCCGAGCGGCGGTTATCGTTGGCTCCGGCAGCGTCTCCTTCGAGATGATCCGGGACCTGACCGAACGCCTGCCGGTGATGATATGCCCACGCTGGGTCTACACCCGCATGCAGCCCATCGCCATTCGCAATGTGCTCGATTATCTGGTCGTAGCAATTGACGCTGGCGAAACAGGCAAGCTGGTCGGCAATCAGATCATCGAAATCGGTGGCGAGAATGTGCTGACCTACGGCGAGATGATGCACCAATATGCCGAGGTGCGCGGGCTAAAACGTTGGCTCATCCCTGTGCCAGTACTGACCCCCCGCCTTTCTTCTTACTGGGTGCACTGGGTGACGCCCGTGCCGGCCAGCATCGCTCGTCCCCTCATCGAAGGGCTGCGCAACGAGGTGATTGTGCGAGACGATGCGGCTAAAGTATTGTTCCCCGAAATTCAGCCCCTGAATTACCGTGAGGCTGTGGCGCGTGCGTTGGGCAGTCTGGATGCAGACCAGGTCGAAACCGCCTGGAGCGATTCGCTGGCCAGCAGCCAAGGGGATCGCCCCTCTGTGATGCTGAAATCCCAGCACGGGATGATCACCGAGCTGCGGCAGCAAGAGGTTGATGCCCCTGCCCAGGATGTCTTTTTCGCCTTTGCACGGCTGGGCGGCGCACGGGGTTGGCTTTACTGGAATTGGAGCTGGCGACTTCGGGGCATTGCCGACCGGCTTGTGGGCGGCGTCGGTTTTCGGCGGGGGCGCCGCCACGCCATCGAAGTACGTGTCGGTGATGCCATCGATTTCTGGCGCGTCGAGGCGGTCGAGCCAGGCCGGTTATTGCGACTACGGGCGGAGATGAAAGTGCCTGGTCGGGCTTGGTTACAATTCGACGTGGAGCCGCAGGGCGCCGATAAATCATTCCTCCGGCAAACCGCCTTCTTTGCGCCCAAAGGGCTTTCTGGCCTTCTCTATTGGTATGTTCTGTACCCTGTACACGCCCTTATCTTTTCCGGGATGATTCACAATCTGGCCGAGGCGGCGGAGCAATTGGAACGTTAGTCGCATCACTACCAGTACATCGTTCCCGGCTCACCCTTGAATGGCCCCACGATATCACTGGTGATCCAGCCGCCGTAAAAGCCGCCTGGCTGGGGTTGTACAAGCTCTCCATCCACATAACAGGCATCCATTAGGGCGGGGTAAAAAGCAATATGGCTTTGGATGGATGAAAACGCCGGGGTCGGATTGGGATAAGCCCAGGCCGCCTTTTCTGCGACCTCCTCACTGAGCCCAACATTGAAGTATTGGGCCTGACCTTTCCACTCACACAAAGAGCTGCCAGGTGCAAGGTGCAAATAGCGCATGTCGATATCCTGCGGCGGGATGTAGTACACCGGCGGGTGACTGGTTTCCAGCACACGTTTGGCTGCGGTCGTGTCCGCAATCGTCACGCCATGAAAAACAACCGAAATGCGCTTTTTCACAGCTTCCAATCTGGGCGGGCGGGGATAATCCCATACCGATTCCTGGCCTGGACGAGGTTTGGTGCGTTTGAGTTTCATCAGATAGGGTGAGATATTATCCGTGTCATTTAGGGACAGATTCTTGAGGGTTTATCCGAGATGGTGTTTGCCATGCGTTTCTGAAAATTCCAGGTTGACAGTCGTGTTGGCTCAATGATAATGGCCACCTCTTGTGTTTTACGCGCAAGTAATGACCTGGCAAAAGCGTTTTCAGCATCACCAATGTAACGTTCGAGCAATTTCGTCAGGATATCGATGCCACGTGTTGAATCGATTACCGCCAGCCCTTGTCCTCTGACGCCGCAGTATGGCGGGTTATCAGCTGCAACCTCAAAAGCACATTCGGGGTTTTCCTTCAGATATCGAGCAACCTGTGCCGAAGCCTGCGTTGCGCAATACAACTTTCCACTCTCGTATAAGTACCAGAGCGACAGGACCACTGGACGGCAATCCTTATCGATGCACGCCAGACGAATAGGAATCTTAACGGATGAAAGATAGGCTTCGATTTCGGCTGTGAGCATCGGTGACTTCTCCTGATTCAAATATCGAGTTTGCCAGTATGGCCTTCATCATAGGCGTTTAGCACTGCGGTCGCAACAGCTTCTGCGGGCATCGCATTGCCTGGCATACGGAATGGCACTTTGCCCCAAAAATCGGTTTTCACCGCACTCGGCCGCACAATCGTCACCTTGCGTTTGCGTTCTTCCTTGGCCAGTACTTCGACAAAGGCCTCCAGGCCCGCTTTGGCTGCGGCGTAGGCGCTCAAACCGGGCAGGCGCAATCGCTCGCTGACAGCACCAATAAACATGATGTGGGCATTTTCAGCGAGAAAGGGCAGACTGTTGTACAGACTTTGGTATGCCCCGGTGAGATTGGCATCCAGAATTCTCTGCCAGGTTGGGGCGTTCGTTTCTTTCACACGAGAAGATGTGATATCACCCACGCAGTAAACCCATAAATCGATTTCATCAATTTCCATTGCCGCTTCATGAACAGCCTGTTGCACAAAGAATGGCTGACTGACATCGGCCTCGAAAATGTAATCGGCTGTAATTTGTGTATCTGGGTGGCGGCAAACGGCGACAGTTGTCCATCCTGCCTCCGCCAGATTCGTGAGGATGGCGCTGCCGATTCCTCCATCAGCGCCCCATATCATTGCTGTTTTCATTCCAACTCCAGTTGATTCAGGGTTTCGTACGTTGTGTAACAATGCCACCACCCCGTACGGTGGCGCCAATAACGATGCCGGCGCTAATCAGCACTAGGTTCTTTATGATGTATTGGCCTTCGAGGGTGGGGGCGTAGGGAATGCGAGTAAAGACTTCGTCCGGGAAGAAGAAAATGGGCGTCATGGTCCCCAGCATTTGCACAAAAAGCAACAGCAGCGTCACCCGCATCCACACGCCAAAGATCAGGCCCAGGCCGATCAGCGTTTCCCAGGTGGCCAGCAGGTAGATGGAGATTTCGGGTGGGATCAGGCCAAAGGTCATTACCTCGATGGTGTTGGTGGCAAGACCCTCGGCGGGGCTCAGGCCGGGGAAGAATTTGAGAAAGCCGAACCAGAAAAAGACCAGACCCAGGCTGATGCGCAAAAACACAATGCCATAACGGGCCATCCAGTCCGTGATTTTGATGTCGATTTGGTTGAATTTTGTCGATAGATTTGTCATAACCACCTCACATTTGTATGGGTCATCTTTTTTTGTGCGAAACACTTTGGTGGCAATTTTTCTCTTATCCTGAAAAATAGAAGTGCGTCGCACCTCATTTCCATCATTAACGGTTATGCCCGGGAAAGAGCGGATAAGGATCGTCGCCGGTGATCAACCTCGCGCCACGCCTACGGGTAAAATAGTTCCAGGCCCACTGTATCATCACGAGCACTTTGCTGTCGAACTCAATCAGGTAGCCGATGTGGATGAAGACCCAGGCAAGCCAGGCGAAAAAGCCGCCAAAGCGGATGCGCCCGGCATTGACGACCGCCGAATTCCTGCCGATGACCGCCATGCTGCCTTTGTCTTTGTAGTGGAAAGGCAGCAGATCCTTGTCATCCCCTTGGCTGAGGATGCGGCGTGCGGCATAATCGCCTTGCGCCTTGGCAACCGGGGCCAGGCCCGGCAAGGGCTTGCCATCCTGATGGGCGAAGTGCGCCAGGTCGCCGATGACGAAGATATTCGGATAACCGGTCACGCTCAGATCTGGCTCCACCATCACGCGTCCGGCCCGATCCAATGCTACGCCCGTCCTGTCTGCCAGCACCCGGCCCAGGCCCGATGCCTTCATGCCTGCTGCCCAGAGGACGGTGTGCGCAGGCAAGACTTCGTCATGGTCGCCATGTCTTATCGTTACCTCATCTCCATCCAGATTGGTCACCAGGGTGTTGGTGCGCGCATCGACGCCCAGTTCGCGCAGCGAACGCTCCGCCTTGGCTGAGAGTTCCGGCGGATAAACGGGTAACACCCGGTCAGCTCCTTCAAGCAAGATTACCTGGGTCTGGCCGGGATCGATGTTGCGGAAATCATCCTTCATGGTGCTGTGCGCCAGTTCCGCCAAAGCGCCAGCCAGTTCCACACCGGTGGGGCCGGCGCCGACTACCACAAAGGTTAGAAGCGCTTTGCGTCGCAACGCGTCTTCCTCTCGCTCCGCCGCTTCAAAGGCCAGCAGGATGCGCCGCCGGATGTCGAGCGCATCCTCGACGCTCTTAAGTCCGGGCGCTTGTTTGGCCCAGGCGTCGTTGCCGAAATAATCATGGCTGACGCCGGTGGCGATGATCAAGCTGTCGAAGCGCGTTTCACCATCCTGAAACGTGATGATTTGGTTCTGCGGGTCGATGTCGGTGACTTCCGCCGCCAGCACTGTCACGTTTTTGGCTCGGCTGAGCACGGCTCGCAAGGGTGAAGCGATATCGCCGGGAGAGAGACCGCCGGTCGCCACCTGATACAGCAGCGGCTGGAAGAGATGGAAGTTGCGCTTGTCGACCAGGGTGACACGCACACCCTCGACATTGCTCAGGGTACGTGCAGCCTGCAAGCCGCCAAAGCCTCCGCCGATAATGACAACATGGTGGTCACCGGAAGATGACGCTTCGGCCACAGTTCGCAAGTTATGCGGCGCCAGTTTGGCACCGGCATAACGCTGTTTGATGTCCTCGTCGATCTGAAAGGCTGTATTTTGACTGGGGGTTACGTGTGATGTCACCATACGTCTCTCCTGCGTTGTTGTTGTAGTGGTTCAGTGCTGCGCACCCGCACCGGAGCAGGCTGCGGGCGTGATCGCAGATTGAGCATGGACAGGAGGGTTTGTAGGTGCTGCCAGAATAGTTTGAACATGGTCTTGAGACCTCGTGTTGGTATGAGAGTGATAGCCTAATTCAGGTTGTTGCCAGTTTTCTAAAGTCTTCTTGATGGCTGGGCAGACGACGTCTGCAGTAGCGCCATCGAGGATGCGATGGTCGGTCATGGCCTCACCCTGGTCCATGCCACGCACCAGAGCATGGTGATGCCCCCGATACGTGCAAGTGGTGTTTAGACCTCAGAAGAATGGTTTGGGAGGATGCGCTTATGTCTCATGGGAATCTGTCAAGGGCAAGCCAATGTCAGGCAAACCCCTCGCGGTAGTTTTGGCATAAGCTGAAAATTCGGCAAGCATTCCCTCGCTCACTTCCCACAAACGATTTTGGTCGAACTCAGAATAGCTCGCCTCGGACGATGTTTTTGGTTTCTTTTTTTCGAAATAGCAACCTGTAACTCCCTCGACTTCGGGGGATGTAGCAAGATGCACGCTGGTTTCTGCTCCTTTATCAACACCGGGCAAGAATACCTTGAATAATTTCTGGCCAAACTGAATCAAACGCCGGTTGTTGGTAGCACCGAAATTTGAGGCGATCACGCCAGGGTGCAAGGCATTGACTGTAACGTTTTCTCCTTCCAAACGCCGAGCCAATTCGTAAGTGAACAGAACGTTAGCCAGTTTCGATTGGGCATAGGCTTTCATGCCGGAGTATTCGTTGTGCAATTCGATGTCATTCCAATACATGGAGCCAGCAAAATGGGCGTTGGAAGAGACATTGATAATGCGTGCAGGCGCACTGGCTTTAATCATATCGAGTAATTGTTGCGTGAGCAGGAAGTATCCGCAGAGGTGATTGAGGGCAAAAGTATTTTCAAGACCATCCAAACTATCGCCTCGCGAGAAGAATATGGCGCCGACGTTATTGACTAAAACGTCGAGACGGTCGTATTGTCGCCTGTATGCCTGCAGCAACAGCAAGGGTATCAGAGATGGAGGAAAGATCAGCCACCAGATAGCCGACCTTCTCATTGCCTGTTTGGCGACGGATATCCATCACAGCTTCCTGGCTTTTCGCTTCGTTGCGACCGATGATGACCACTTGTGATCCTTGTCTGGCAGCTGCCAGCGCTGTGGCCTTGCCGATTCCCGCAGTTGCGCCTGAGATGAGGATTCGTTTATTTTTCATAAGGGAGATTGGTTGGGAAGAAGCGTAATGGGAGAACACAATGATGATGTACTGTTAGCGATTCAGTGCAACACTATCCAGACTGGGTGGCGCCTGTATTTCTTTCTCGGAGACTGCACGGATCCAGTCGACCAATAAGCGAAACTTGCCAGGTTGTTTATCACTAAGCATGAAACCGAAGGAACCGATGTTGGCCCTGTCAAGCTCGCCTACATCCATCAGAAATCCACGGTAGGTTGGCAGCATATCGGTAAATGGGATGTATACAATGCTCCAAGTTTCGGGAGTCGTCTGGAAAAGAGCATTGTAAGAGATGTCACTGCCTGTCGTTTTCGTACGAATGCGCAGGCGGTACAGATTACCATCACCAAGCACCCTTAACAGGACACCGTCTGCATCACTGAGATTCATAGGTGTCCAATCAGAGCGCACGGAAGCGAATCCGCCGTTGTTTTCAAGTGACATATCCCCTGTGAAGGAGAGCAGGCTCGGATCAACGAATTCCACGGTGCTGCTGGAGACACCGCCCATCACATCATCATCAACTGTGTACCAACCCGGCTCATCACCTGTGAAGGTGAAAATTAAGGTCCCCGGAAGTGGCGAAACAGTTGGTTCAGGTGTTGGAGTCAGCAAAATCGACTCATCTGATTCTACTGGATAGGATGTAGTGGATTCCGGCGATTCCTGTGGCGGTTTGGGTGTCATTCTGACTAAAGGTGATGCGGTTTCTGATTCTGTCATTTCCGTTACGACTCCTGTGGCAATTGGTGCCACCGATGTGCATCCGCCGAGTAACAGACCCAGCAATAGTATGAAAAAAACATTTCGCATGGTTACTGCTCCATCGCGTAAGAACAAAGAACTAATCGATATTTGACGATCTGGACCGCAAATCGAGCAATGCAGCCAGGGCCAGGGGGCCAATAGCAAGCAAGGTGGCAATCAAGCCGAAAACGAAGAGGAGAGAATCACTCATTTTCGATCTCCCATGCGCTAAACACGAATGCGCCAAATGCAAGTATTGACGGAACCCAGACGCCAACGAAGATGCCTTCCTCACGAGCACCCATGAACCACAGCGATACCGAGAGCAGGAAGGATAGCGCAGTGGCAAGGAGGATCGAATACTTTGCGATGAGTTTCAGGTTTTTCATGGACAAATATGCTCCTGGTTTATTGGATGATCAAAGTATATCTCACAATTCACATTTTGTCAATATATAATAAAGGTATTTTAAATTAGAATACGATAAATTAGAAAATATATTGAAGAACAAATTCGGCCAACAGGTTTAGACCCGTTTTACTGTCAAATACCTGTCTGACTACAACCCGACCAAATCTGCCTGGACCTGACCACACCAGGAAGCGCCACCAACCCCACATTCAGAAATAAGCTATATCAACTGAGAATAGAGCTACACACCTTATTGCTTTACCCCGCCTACGGCGATACCCTCAATGAACTCACGCTGAGCGACGAAGAAAAGCAGGATGACCGGCAGCGCAATCACCAGTGACGCCGCCATCAGGTAGGCCCAATTGACCTGAAATGAACTGCGGAAAAAGCTCAGACCCAGCATCAATGTGTACTTTGACTGATCCTGGAGATATATCAAAGGGGCGAGAAAATCGTTCCAGGCAAACTGGAAGGTGAAAATGGCGACCACAGCCATCGCCGGGCGAGCCAGAGGCAGAATCACGAACCAGATGATCTGCAGGATGTTGGCGCCATCGATGCGGGCGGCGTCTTCCAGGTCGGGCGGGATTTGCAGGAAGAATTGGCGCAATAGGAAGATGTAAAAGGCGCTGCCCAAAAAGCTCGGCAGGATCAGCGGCCAGAAGGTGTTGACCAGATCCAGCTCGGAGAAGATGATGTACTGCGGGATCATCACCACCGGGTAGGGCAGCATCATGGTGGCCAGCAACAGGACGAACAAAGCGCTCTTACCTGGCGCGCGTAGACGGGCAAATCCGTAGGCTACCAGGGTACAGGAAAGTGTGTACCCCACCACCGACCAGATGGCGATGATCAGTGTGTTGATGGCGTAGCGGTCAAAGGGAAGAACAGTCAACGCTTCGACGTAGTTCTGCCATCGCGGCGGGGTGGGCCACCACACGGGCGGTCGAGCAAAGACCTCGTACTCCGGCTTGAGCGAGGAAGCGATCATCCAGTACAACGGGGCGACGAACAAAAGAGCGACAAATACCAGGATCAGGTAGCGCAAAGCCAGGCGCGCGCCACGCAATTGCACGATGTGGAGTTCCTGCCGGCTATCATCACGCATCGCTGCGCTCTCCTGCGTAGAAAACCCAGAAACGCTGCGAGCGGAAGACCAGAAGCGTCAGCGCCAGGATGATGATGAAAAGCACCCAGGCCAGCGCCGAGGCATAACCCATGTCCAGGAATTCGAAGGCGCGCTTGTAAAGGTAGAGCACAAAGAAGAGTGTGGAATCCAGCGGACCGCCATTGGTGGCGACAAAGGCGTTGGTGAATGTCTGAAAGGTGCCAATGATGCTGAGGATGAGGTTGAAGAAAATGGTGGGGGTGAGCAATGGCAGGGTGATGCGCCAGAATCGGGTCCAGTGGCTGGCCCCATCGATGGCTGCTGCCTCGTAGAGTTCGCCGGGAATGGCTTGCAGTCCCGCCAGGTAGATCACCATGGCCCGTCCCCAGCCCCAGAAACTCATCATCACCAGGGCGGAAAGCGCCCAGTCGGGGTCGAGCAGCCAGCGCGGACCTACAATCCCCACTTGCGCCAAGGCCAGATTCACGAGCCCGCCACGGGGATTGAGCATCCACAACCACACCACCACGAAGGCCACGCCGGCCAGCACTGTGGGCAGATAAAATAGGGTGCGGAAGAGGCGCACGCCCCGAATCTGATTGTGCACCAGGATGGCCAGCGCCAGCCCGCCGACCAGTTCCAGCGGCACATAAGCGATGGTGTAGAGGACTGTAACTTTCAGCGCCTGCCAGAAGCGATCATCCGCAGGCATTTTCACCGCATAGTTGCGTAGACCCACCCACACCGGCTCAGTCAGCAAATCCCAACGTGTGAAACTGATGTACAGGGAATAGATCATGGGCCCAACGGTGAGGAACAGGAAGCCGATGAGCCAGGGCGAAATCGTGAGATAAAATGCCAGCGCCTCGCGGCGGCGGGCGCGTGTCATGCGGGCCATGATTCAGAAAAACAGCCACGAATTGCACAAATCGCTGGACCAGAATAGATTGGTCAGGTTCGTGCAATCCGTGGCTGGGATCGGTAGACGTTAGCCTTGTTCGGCCAGCAATTCGTCGAGTGCAGTTTGCGCTTCTTGCGCGGCCTGCTGCATCACGGCAGCCACATCTGCTTCGGGATCGAGCAGGATGGTCTCCAGCGCTTTGCGCAGCGCCGGATCCGCAGTCTCGTTCCAGTATGGCGTAAATGTGTAGGCGCGGGGCTTGACTTTGCCCAGTTCATCAATCCACACGGCATTGAAGGGATCGTCTGCTACCTCAGGCGATTCGGCGACCGCAACAGCTGCGGGCAGGGCCCAATCCTTCCAGGTCTCGGCCGCTTCAGGTCCGGCATAGTAGCTCAGGAACTTGCAGGCTTCATCGAGATTGTCTGTGGTGGAGGAGACGCCGAAGCCGCCCCAGAAGAGGATATTGGCTTCGACGGCATCGGAAGGCGTACCCACGACACCGAGATCGATATTGGGATTGTTGAGCATCCCGGCCTGGGGCCAACGCCCAAACAGCCGCATGGCAGCCTGACCGCTGTCAAATTCACTGTTGCCGCCGCCAAAGGCGCTGAGGTCGGCAGGTGGCGGAGCCACACCGTACTCGTTGTAGAGATTGCCGTAGAATTCAGCTGCTCGGATCGTTTCTGGTGAGTCCATGAAGCCGACATACGTGCTGCCATCCTCGCTGATCAGGCTGCCGCCGGCTGCGGCCACCCAATACTCGAAACCGGTTGTCCAGTTGGCGGGCAGTTGGATGCCGTAGATATCAGTCTGACCATCGCCATCGGTGTCCTGCGTGAGGGCCTGAGCAGTGGCTAGCAGGTCATCCCAGGTCCAGCCAGCCTCGGGATACGGCACACCGGCGGCGTCAAAGATGGTCTTGTTGTAGTAGACAGCCATCGTCGAGTAGTCTTTGGGCAGGAAGTAGAGTTGGCCATCCACCATGCCCGGTTCCAGCAATCCTGGCAGATAGACGTCGGGGTCGAAATCGAGGGCGGCAAGACATTCATCCAGTGGCATAAATGCGCCCTTCTCCACGAAGGAAGGTACAGCGTCATCGCCGATGTTCATGACGTCTGGAGCCCTGTCAGCGGCGATCTGGGTGAGGATGCGGGTGTAGTAATCTCGCCCGGCAATGGCCTCAAGCTGGATCAGGGTGTCGGGATTCTGGGACTCGTAGTCGGCGATGATGCTCTGGTGGGGGTTGAGACCCTCGCCGCTATCGCCGGTGCCAGCGCGTAGGATGATCGGGCCATCTCCCTCGGCTGCCTGTTCTTCGCCGCCAGCAGCGGGGACGGCGGCTGGAGCCACCTCCACCTGGCAAGCGCTGAGCACAGTCGCCAGACAGGATGAGGATAACGATGGGTAAAAGATACGAGCGTTTAGACATGATGTTGCTCCTGTTGAGATGAAGGGGTGAATGGATTAGGTAGTGTAATCCTTAGACATTGAAGGAAGGAAAACACAGATTCTGTTGTCCGCTTTATTGGTATCTTTCCTAGCGGGTGTCTGTTGAAGCATTGAAGCTACTTTGCGGTCTGATGGCTGAGCTGCGGCCCGGCTGGTGAGTCTTGCACTTGCCAGCCCAGTCCGGCTATCTGATCCCGTAAATCATCGGATGTCGACCAGTTTTTGTCGCTCCGGTCTTTTTCGCGCAATTCGACCAGCGCCCAAACGGCGTCCGGCGGTTTTGGCGGGGCTGTGCGGCGAACCCGGGCCGCCTCCACACCGGCTTTGGCGTCTTCCCAGATCGCAGCGGGAATGCCCGCACCATCTTGTGGAAGTTGGAACGCCCCCAGCAACGTCGCCAGAAAGCGCTCGCCTGCCGGAAACACGTGCTTTGCTTCATCTCGCAGAAGCACCGCCTGTCCCCGACCATGGGTCTGAAATTCTCCGGTGGTCGGGTCCAGGATTAGAGCGGTGTTCTCGTCAATGCCGACGATGGCGTCGATTTCGGCTGCGGGCAGCAGGCTGCACAATTGCCCGAATCGTTCTTGGCCCATATAACATCGGCTGGTGTCGAGCAACCCTCCGCCATCGTTGTTGTTCCAGTGCGGGATGAAAACAAGCGAAAGGCCGTAATCTGCAAACAGGTTGAGACCAGACTTCCAGTGTAAATCTTCCCCGACCTTGTAGATTTCATAAACCGGTAATGCCATGCGGCTGGCGGCGATGGTCATGGCACTGGAGAAGATGAGATTGGCGCCTAGCCGGTGCATCGCCCGGATCGTGTCCCAGACCACGCTGTCGCAAAGCTGGCGCACGGCATAGGTGGGACTGCCCGGCCCCATGAAGATGACATTGGCGTCAAACAGGCGCTCGGCCAGGGTGGGGTCGTCGGGGCTATGTGGAGTTGAACGATGCCGGGCCGGAATAACAGTGATGTCAGGTCGGTAGTTTTGCAGCCGCTTCCGGAGATAGTCCCCAATCGCCCCGGCGACATCAGCGGAGTTTGGTTCGAATCCAGCGGGCGTTTCCAGGATAGAAACGTACGGTCTCTCCTCCAGGTGCTCAAAAACCCAATCGTAGACCTTGCGCATGGCGGGCTGGGTTTCGCCCGAACCAAGCAAGATGATTTTTCCGAGTTTTGTGGTCGTACCGTGTGCTTTCATGTGGTGTTTCGATCAAGAAAATGTCAGAAGAGCCGAAAAATATGGCTGCACATCACGGTCTGGATAATTTACATCAGGTTGGGGTCACAAGGAAAGGTTGATTAAGCGCAAAAATGGCCGGGTGAGTTATCCCCACCCGGCCATTTTCCGTCATTCATGGTTTATGTGGACAGGTCAGCCATATTTCTCGCCACTTCTTCCTTGATGCGACGGTAAATGACGCTCAGGCCAAAAAGGCGGCGCATGCCAATCGCCTGAGCGAGACCAGTGCGTTTGAGCACGTCTTCAGGCGCTTCGAGTACTTCTTGCGGAGAAGCACCGTTGAAGGCTTTGATCAGCATCGCCAGAAAACCCCGCACCGTAGGTGATTGTGGCGGGACATCGGCGTAGATCGTCACCTTGTCGTCCCGCACCTCAACCCACAGCGACACCGGCGTCTGGCATTCGTGCACCATGTGCGATTTCTTTTCTTCCTCGTTGTGATAAATCTCCGGCAACGGCGGGAAGGCTTCGGCGTAGTCCAATAACAATTCCAGGCGGAACTCCGGCTCCATGTCCTGAAATTCTTCGACGATTTCTTCAATTCGTGTCATAGGTCACTCATTTGTTTTTGTGAGATCAGGTGTGAGGCTAAGGTTTCTCGATGGGCGCACGCACGAGATTGCCCCACTCCGTCCAGGAGCCATCATAATTGCGCACGTTTTCGTAGCCGAGCAGATAGGTGAGCACGAACCATGTGTGCGAGGAGCGTTCGCCGATGCGGCAGTAAGCGACTACATCATCGCCAGGCGCGAGTCCCATTTCCTGCTCGTAAATCGCCTTCAGTTCGTCGGCGGACTTGAAAGTGCCGTCGATGTTGGCGGCGCTGGCCCAGGGTACATTTTTTGCCCCGGGAATGTGGCCCCCACGTAGCGCTCCTTCCTGCGGATAATTGTCCATGTGCAGCAGTTCACCGGTATATTCCTGCGGCGAACGCACGTCGATCATGGGCTTGCCCGCCAGCATGTGGGCGAACACATCGTCTCGAAAGGCTCGAATGGCCTTTTCGTTGATCTGGCTGACTACGTACCGGCTGGGGCGGATATCTGGCTTTTCGCGTGTGAGTGGGCGATTCTCTTCAATCCACTTCTGGCGACCGCCGTCCATAATCTGACAGCGCTCATGGCCGAAGAGTTTGAAAGTCCAGAAAGCGTAGCACGCCCACCAGTTGCTTTTATCGCCGTAAAACACCACCCAGTCGTCATTGGTGATGCCCTTTTCCAACAGAAGTTGCTCGAAGCGTTCCTTGTTGATATAGTCGCGAATCAACGCATCCTGGAGGTCTTTCTCCCAATCGATTTTGATAGCGCCTGGGATATGGCCGGTGTCGTAAAGCAGGATGTCTTCATTGGATTCGACTATCTTTACACCAGGATCATCGCTATGATCAGCCACCCATTGTGTGCTAACCAGCACTTCGGGATGTACGTAATTACTCATGTGTCACCTCAAATGTAAGTGTGAGAACTCTAAACTCAGTTCGGTGTGTGGGATCAAGCTGAGCATCAGAGTGAAGTTGGATAGTTCTCTCTGTGTTCTACCACATTTTGGTTGAGAAAGAAAGCTATTTGCCAATTTTCGGAATTTTCCAGCATTTCATCATGGATTGGACGGGGCGGACTTGAGCGGGCGGGATGGCAATGGCGGGTCGGGGTCTGTGATCAGGCGGCGGTAGACAAAACTGGCCAACCAGGCTGTGATCAAGGCTCCGAAGACGCCGGGCGCCCACGTGCCCAGTGTTTGCAGGAGCGCTCCACCGGCGCTGGGGCCGATTACTCTGGTAGAGCTTTCCAATGCTGCACTGAACCCGAGCGTGCCGCCAACTTCTTCCGGGTAGACTGATTTAGATAGGGCGCTGTTAATGATTGTGTTGAAGGTGCCACCGGCTATGGCGATGGGAATGAGAGAAATCAGAACAACAGCCACGCTCGGCGCCAACGCCCAAAGCAGCAGGGAGGGAGACATCAGTAGGGTGGCGGCAAACAAAAGCCGGTTATCGCTAAAGCGCTCAGCCAGCCAGCGAATGCCAACGCCCTGCACCAATACAACCAGAACGCCTACATAGGTGAGGATGTAGGCTGTCTGCACTTGATCAAGGTTGAAGCGATAGAGCGCGTAAAGTGGGAACACGGTCTGGAAAGTAGCAAATGCCAGTGAAAAGAAGAAACGGATGTGCAACAAAGGTCCAACGCGTGGCCGCTGGAAGGCCCTCCGCAACGCGCCAAGGCTGAACTCCGGTCGAGGTCGATTGGCCAACAGCGCTCTTGCTTCCATGGTTAAGGATTCGGGGAGCCACAGGTAGACGGCGATCAGATTCACAAGGGTCAGGCCCGCAGCCGCAAAAGCAGGTAGAGCGTACTGCCAGTTGACTAACCCCCCACCTTCGATGTTTTGCCCGACCTGGCTGAGTAGACCGCCCATCGCCGGGCCAATGATGAAGCCAAGCCCGAATGCTGCACCAATCAGACCATAAGCTTTCGCACGGTCCCTTTCCTCTGTGACATCGGAAATGTACGCTTGCGCTACAGAGATATTGCCTCCAGTGAGGCCATCGATGATGCGGCTGAGGAAGAGCATGAACAGGGAATTGGCGAACCCAAGAAATATCAGGCTCACAAACGTCCCGAAAATACTGATGAGGAGCACCGGTCTGCGGCCATAACGGTCGGATAAACGCCCAAGGATCGGAGCGCCAACCAACTGGGCGGCCGCATAACTCGCCACCAGCAACCCAGCGACCGTGGCATTGGCGCCGTAATCAGCAGCGTAAAATGGAATCAGCGGTAGGATCAGACCGAAACCGAGGAGATCGATAAAAACGATGAGGAAAATGGTGAAAAGGCGCTTGTTTTGCATGATTCACTTGGGGTGCGTTGTTCATGGACATAACAAGACCCGTCATTCTGGTGCCGATTTTCCAATGACGGGTCTTGCGAAAGGAGGAGGAGAGAAGAAGAAGTCGCATGTCACTTCTCATTGATTTCAACTATATCACACTATCTACTTATTGTCAATAGTAAATTAATATATTTTAGATATTTTAATGTGTGCAGGATGCAGCTGTCCTGGAAATTCCCTGCACGGCGATAAATCGTCTACTACAAACCACTTGTGATCTAGGAGAGCCAGCGCAGCCAGCACTCGCTCTGGCGTGATTGGCAACTGCCGCACTCGTGCTCCGTTGGCTGCAAACACTGCGTTGGCGACAGCTGCGGCGATTGGGCCAATTGGCGGTTCGCCCACGCCACGAGGTTGCCCGTCAGGCGCTTCCAGCAGGATGGTTTCCACCTGCGGCGCTGCAGCGATGCTCAATAGCGGGTACGTATTGAAATTGGCCTGCTCGATCTGACCATCCCGCACGGTGATCTCCTCGATCAACGTCGAACTGATGCCCATCATGATCGCTCCCTCCACCTGGGCACGCGCCCCGTCCGGATTGATGACCCGACCAGGGTCCATGGCGGCAGTCACGCGCAGCACCTGAACCTCGCCCGTTTGCTCGTTGACCGAGACCTCGGCCACTTCGGCGACGACGGTGTCCACATCGATGCTGCAAGCGACACCCCGGCCATGTCCTGGCGGCAGCGCTTCACCCCAACCGGCGCGCTCGGCGGCCGCCTCCAGCACGGCGCGCATGCGGCGACCAGCTTCGCTGTCGGGCATGTGGGCCAGCCGGAATGCCAGCGGATCCTGCCCAGTTACATGCGCCAGTTCATCCATAAAACTTTCCACCGCAAAGGTGTTGGCGAGCAGACCCAGACCTCGCCACCAGCCGGTCGGCACGGGCAGTTTGCGCCGCCAAAGCTCGGTGCGGCGATTGCGGATATCGTAAAATATGCTGGCCCCGCGAAAAGCGCCGAAATCAGCACCCAAAACCCGGGCGGCGATCTCAGGTAGGAAATAGAAGAAAACGTCACCGCTCGCCTGTTCGTGTTGCATGGCATCGAGGCGATCCCCTTGCAGGCGGGCGCTGAGTCGATGCTGGGTGAGCGGACGCAGATAACTGTGCTGCATTTCATCGGCGCGGTTCCAGCCCACATGCACCGGCGCGCCCACCGCCGCCGAAAGCCGGGCCGCCTCCACGCCCACCTCGTTGCCCGCTTTGCGACCGAAACCACCACCAAGATAGGTGGGAATAATTTCAACACTTTCCTCATCCCGATCCAGCGCTTCGGCGATTTGGCTACGGCTCGAATACTGCGTCTGCGTGGAAATCCATACACGCACTTTGTCAGCGGTGACATCAGCCAGTGCCGCTTGTGGTTCCAGCGGGGCGTGGGAGGCGAATGGTGTGCGGTACTCGGCAATGAAGCTGGCATCCTCTGGCTCAATGGATGATTCATCGCCCTCACGTTGCAAGGTTACCGCTCCTGGCCCCCCCACAACAACAATCGATTCCAGTTCTGCCTGTTCCCAAACATGATCTTGTTCCCATTCCAAATCCAGAAATGAGAACAGCCGACCATGCAGCCTGGCGCGTTTCGGCGACCACGCCCGCAAAATCATCCTCGATAACGACTTGCACCACACCTGGCCTGGATGCCGCCTCGCCGGGTTTGGCGGATTTGAGTTTAGCGCCAATGAGCGGCGGTTTCGCCACAGCCCCGTACAGCATGCCGTCAAGTCGGGCATCGAAACCGTAAACGGCCTGTCCGGTGATTTTGTTGGGCAGGTCAACACGGGGAATCGGTTGGCCGATGGTTTGGTATTGATCCGCAGGCTTTAACGGCACTTCGTTTTCCGGCACCTGCCAATCAGTCTTTGTTTGCGCCAGTTCGCCATAGGTGATGCGATTTGCGCCGCTTTCAAAACCACCATCTCGGGCGGTCAGTAGGGCGGCAGTCACACCGAGCTGCAGGGCGGCTTCTGCACGCAGCATTTCGCGCAATGTGGCAGCCGCCCGGCGCAGGGGATCCCAATACGATGTGACCGAACTGCTGCCCGCAGTACCCATTGTATCGATAGGGCCAACACCGGTGGGGGCTTGCACGATTTCCAACTGATCCCAGGGAATCTCCAATTCCTCGATTGCAATCTGAGAAAGTGAAGTGTGTACGCCTTGCCCCATCTCCACCTTGGTCAGGTACAGGCGGATGCGGTTATCGGGCAGCACCTCAAACCAGAGCAATGGATCGTCGGTTAAGCCGCCGGGCGCGCTGGCGCCTTCAAATTGCTTGGCGATCTGGTGCTGGACTTCTGGCCATCCTGCTGTAACGCCCAGCGCTACGCCAGCTCCGACCAATCCCAGGCCAATGAGAAAGCCCCGGCGACTGACCCGCCAGCTCAATGTGCGTTCTGTTTTTTCTTCAACTTGAGTGCCGTGATCTTCGGTGGATTGTGTCATTGCCTAGCCCTCCTGTCCCATCTTGGCTGCAACCTGCACAGCTTCACGAATACGGACATACGTACCACACCGGCAGTAGTTCTTGTTCATCGCTTCATCGATTTCAGCTTCGCTGGGGTTGGGATTCTCAGCGAGCAGGGCGGCGGCGGTCATCATCTGGCCAGGCATGCACCAGCCGCATTGCGGCGTCTGCACATCGAGGAAAGCCTGCTGCACCGGATGAAGCGCTCCATTGCTGGAAAGCCCCTCGATTGTGCGAATCGC
Source organism: uncultured Chloroflexia bacterium (assembly GCA_963700615.1). Taxonomy (GTDB): domain Bacteria; phylum Chloroflexota; class Anaerolineae; order J102; family J102; genus DUEF01. The sequence goes on from CAVOYG010000021.1 coordinate 18,693, forward strand.
TTTGCCCTCGGCAGCTGCCGGTGTGATGATGCAGGTTCGTGTGGCCACGCCATCGATGTGCACGGTGCAGGAACCGCAAATGCCTGCGCCGCAACCAAACTTGACACCGGTAAATCCCAGCTCGTCCCGCAACACCCACAGGAGTAGTTGCTTATTCTCGTCGGATATTTCGTAGTTCTGGTTGTTGATATTGAGGATCATGTTGACTTACGGGTGAGTGTATCATCTCAATGTTAATGAATTTGGTAAAGCATTCCTCGATTTTTGCCATGTAGTTACAAGGTGTTTGGCTCAGAAGCCCCTTTGTTGACCCTGCCAGGGCGGTGGCGCGTTCTGTTTGAACTCCTCGACACTGGGACCGCCCAGTTTCTGTAAACGCCAACTGCCGAACAAATAGGTTACTACAAGCAACACAACGGTGGCGGGCCAGCCTAACGCCAGGTTCACCCAGGCCAGAAGGTTAACCTCGGCATTTTGGAAGAGGGATGTTTGTAGCAGTAGCCGGGAACCAAAGAATAGCGCCCAGAGCCAGGTGACTTCACTGTAAACAGGCCGCACGCGTGGGTGTAAATACCATTCCCAGGGCCAACGATGGGCAATGTAGCTGGTCCAGGCTACCATGGGGCGCCCAACCAAGTTGCTAATCACTGCCACAATGGTCGTGATGGCGCCAATGACAATGCCCGGCAAGAAAAATCCCTCAGCGCGATTGAGTAGACGTGAAAGAACGAATGCCATCACAACACCAGCTATCCCTCCCAAAGCATAGATCAAGGATTCATGCCGTCTCCAGCGCAAAAAGGCAATGACAAGAGCCAGCGCCAGCGCCACAACCATAGCTGCGTCGAAGCCTGCCACCATGTTAGCAATAACAAAGACGACGGGTGGCGCAATCGTATCGAACAGATTGCTGCGCCCCAACACGATGGCACGGAATTCTTCAATAATTTCGGAAAGTTTTGCAGGCATAATTAGACTCTGGTGCAGTAATTTATGCTTATTATAAGTTATTTTCTATATTTTGCAAATATTTACTTGACATTATTCATGTATTCATTTATGATGTAATTAACCTGAGCAAGGAATAAATCCTATGACTATTGCGATTGTCACTGACAGCACCTGTGATCTACCTGAGGAGCTGGCAGCACAACACAACATTACCGTACTACCACTGTACATTCACATCGGCGAACAGGACTATCGTGATGGAATCGACATGAGCCGTCAAGCATTTTATGAGCAACTCCCCGATTTTACCCCACACCCGACCACGGCGACACCCGGTGTGGGGCTGTTCACTGAGACATATCAACGTCTCGCGGACGCAGGAGCCAGCGAGATTTTGTCCATCCACATCAGTGAATCTCTCAGTGCCACAGTGAATGTAGCCCGCACGGCCGCCAGTGAATTTTCCGCTGTTCCCGTCACTGTACTCGATTCTGGGCAGTTGAGTCTGGGGGTTGGGTACCAGGCGCTGGCCGGAGCTAAAGCCGCAGCGGCGGGACACAATATGACAGAAATCCTTGAAATGCTTCACGATCTGGGCAAGCGCACACACGTATTCGCCGCCTTGGACACCCTAGAATTTCTAAAAAGGAGTGGCCGCATGAATGGCGTGATAGCAGGACTGGGCAGCCTGCTCAAAATCAAGCCCATACTCAAAATGCACAATGGCTTTGCCACCTCAGAGCGAGTGCGTACGACTAAAGGTGCAGACAAACGCATTATCAAATTGGTCGAATCGTTGGGTCCATTGGACCAAATGGCGATTGTGCACACCAATGCCATTGACAAGGCAAGAAACCTACAGGTCATGACAGCCAACATACTGGCGGATGACATAACCCTCTTCGTCAATATTACACCCGTCATAGGTGCGCATATTGGACCTGGTGCTGCCGGTTTCGTCTGCGTCCAAAACTCGTAAAATGTAGAACTACATTCACTGGCTCTCAGAAAAATGACATCTCAAAAACCCTGGCATATCGCCCATTGGCCACCGCTGGCCTGGCTCGAAACCCTCATCAAACTGATTGCAATTGGGCTGGGTATCAGTGCGCTGTTTCGGGCATTCGGCGCTAGCAATATTGATCTGCCCTCTGGGCTGGAACTCATCCAGCTCGCTATTCTCGTTCTGCTTTCACTTGGCTTACTTGCCGCCATCTTCGATCGTTTTGCTGATCGTGAGATTATTTCCATGATTTTTGTCGTCCTCAATAATCTTGGCCACTGGGGGATGGTGGCGGCGCTGACAACCTCCATAGACGCACCCCTTGTCCTGTTCGCGGGGCTGATGCTTCTGGGAGATCTTGTCAAGATCGTATTTATCCACCATGATGGCTTCACAGTAAGGCACTATTCAAGCTTGATGCTTTACGGTCTTACTTCTATCTATATCCTCGGCTACACTGCCATTCTCGTTCTCGAAATCCTCAAATGATGCTATGAAAATCGCCAAACTTATCGCTCTACTTGGCCTGGTGGCCATGACTGCCGTCCTGATCTACGGTTTCACTGTTGGCGATTTCGCCAGCGAGGGCGCACAATTGCTGTCCATGCCCTGGGGCATCGTATCGCTCGTCGATCTGTATACCGGCTTCGTACTCTTTTCAGGCTGGATCATTTATCGAGAACGTTCACTGTTTCGCTCACTCCCCTGGGTCATTCTGATGATGGTGCTTGGGTTCTGGGCTGGCAGCCTCTACGCTCTGCTTGCTCTCGTGCGCAGCGGGGGTAACTGGCAACGCTTCTGGCTGGGCCAGCGATTCGTCGAAACTCAAGACAAGGAAAGTAGCTTATGAAAAAGGCAGATCGCATCGCACTGATTTCTTTCCCCATATTGATACTGCTCGGTTTTGGGATTGCTCTTGCAGGCAGCCAGGGGGGAGCTACTATATCCGGGATACCGCTATTCGCTTTGGCAGTTGCGTTGATTTTTCTAATCCAGTGGTTGGTTTTTATTCCGGCCTATCTTTTCCAGACCGAAAAGTACTTTGACTTGACAGGCAGCTTCACGTATATCTCCATCACCCTCATGGCTGTGCTACTCAGCCCGATTGTCGATGGAAGATCGCTCCTGCTCTTGGCCCTGGTAGTGATCTGGGCAGCCCGTCTAGGCGCCTTCCTGTTTCGTCGTATCCATAAAGCTGGAAAGGACGGTCGATTCGATGACATCAAGCCCTCTTTTATCCGTTTTCTCAATGTTTGGACACTGCAAGGTTTATGGGTGACGATTACACTGGCTGCCGCTTTGGTCGCAATAACCACGACCACCCGAAAGGAGTTAGATATGTTTGCCCTGTTCGGGCTCTTAATCTGGGCAATCGGATTCACCATTGAGGTCGTGGCTGATCAGCAGAAAAGCCGCTTCAGGGCAGACCCGGAAAACAAGGGTAAATTCATCCAAACTGGCCTTTGGGCTCGCTCCCGCCATCCCAACTACCTTGGTGAGATCTTGCTCTGGATCGGCGTAGCCGTTATCGCCCTGCCTGTCCTGCAAGGGTGGCAGTGGATTGCCTTGATTTCCCCCATTTTTGTCGCAGTGCTGCTCACGCGTATCAGCGGCGTGCCCATGCTTGAGAAAAGGGCGGATGAAAAATGGGGTGGACAGGAAGATTACGAAGCCTACAAAGAACGAACGCCGGTGTTAATTCCCCGTCGATAGTTAGTCTGAGTTATGAGTGTCGGCATTGTGGTTTGAGTCGGATCGGCCGGGTCCAGGACTTGACGAAATAACTGCACCATGCGGGCTTGCCTGGGGCTGAATTATGGATGATACTTTGTTGATAGCGGTCGGCCATTCAACGACCGCAGCGAGGAAACTATGAAGAAAATCTATGTGCTGCAAGGACTGGTGATCATTGGTGTCGTCTTGACCTTGTTGGTCAACTACTTAGCGACAGCGGGTCTGTTGAACGGCGTAACGCCACCCGAGATCTCAGATGCACTATTGACCAAATTCACGCCTGCCAATTACGCATTTGCGATTTGGAGCATCATTTACACGTTCGTGATCGGATTCGCCATCTATCAAGCGTTACCAGCCCAACGTGACAATCCGAAATTGACCGGCGTGCGTGAACTATTCATCGTAAGCTGTGTCCTCAACATTTTATGGACGTTTGCGTGGCATTATGCGTTCTATTTTCTGTCTCTGATCTTCATGGTTGGCATCTTGCTGACGATGATCGGGATCTATATGAGGGCAGGTATTGGCAAACCTGCAACCAGTTGGGGAGAGCGCCTGTGGGTTCACATCCCGTTTAGCCTTTACCTGGCGTGGATTGCAGTGGCGACGATTGCGAATGCGGCGAGTCTGTTAGTTTATTATGGCTGGTCTGCGTTTGGCGTCAACGGTTCGCTGTGGTCAGCGATCATGATCCTAATCGCTGCTCTTATCGGTGCGGCAGTCCTGTGGAAGCGAGCCAATGCGGCGTACGCGGCAGTTTATGTGTGGGCTGTTTTCGCCATCACGGTGCGATATGCCAACGACACCCCCATCACCTTCGCTGCCTACGCGGGTATCGTCATCGTCGTCGTTGCCGCTATTCTGGGATGGTTCCGGTTTGTCAAAGATGGCGGCAATCGTTCTTTGGATCCTGCCTGAAGCACGCCAGCGGCGGAACAGAGTGGTCATGGAAGGTAACGGCACGAAGGCTTATTGCTTTGGCAGACCAGCGGTGTTTTCGACAAACTGCCAAAGACACATGCTGAAAGCTTGTCTTGCCCTCAACAGAGTGGTATCTTCGGCAATGTGTAGTCTTCAGGACGTATTTTTGAGTCAGATCCCTGGTTTGAGCTGGAAAACCAGCTGAAAAACCTCTCGACATCTAACCAAAAGCCTTCAACTTGTGGACAGTGGACTAGAGGTGTACATATAATGAAGATCTTTCGGTGGCTGTTGATTAGTGTTCTCGCAATCCTTCTGATTGGAACAGTGGGGCTTGTTGGTTGGGCAACCATTAGTGTGCAGGAAGCGACAGAGCGTGCAGTTGCGGTGTTGCAGGATAATGGTGTTCAGCGGGAAGATGGGCGGCTTGTATTCCGACCGCGCTCCCCCACAGATAAAGGCCTAATTTACTATCCGGGCGGATTGGTTGATCCAGAAGCATATGCAGTTACTGCACAGGGCATCGCTGATGCAGGATATCTGGTTGTGATTCCCAAAATGCCTCTCAATCTTGCGTTCACGGGTATCAATCGTGCAGATCGAATCCGAGCAGATTTTCCGGAAATTGAGTCATGGGTCATCGGTGGACACTCACTCGGTGGTGCGATGGCGGCTGAATACGCCAAAAACCACGAGGATAGCCTTGACGGGCTTATCATGTATGCCCGTACTGTGTAAAAACATCATCTGACGCCATTTTGTTCCCGAAAACGTACCGAACCTGCCGTTTAGCGAGTATAATCCAGCCCCGTTTTGTGTAAAAACATCATCTGACGCCATTTTGTGCCCGAAAACGTGCTGGACCGGCCGTTTAGCGAGTATAATCCAGCCCTCATTTCGCGAACTATATTCTAGGATGAAGGCATGTACTGGTACATCTTGGAGCAGTTGTATTCGAGATTGATCGAACTATGGAAGCAGAAACCTGTCGATGGCGGCGGCAGACCACCGATCAGCCAAAGGGTTTTGGCATATAGCCTCAAGCCGCCTCGAAGCGGGAGCGATTGGTTCCGTAAAGATCCATCGGTTTTCAGAGTGATTAGGAACAACAGATAGGCAAAAGTGACTATGGAAGATAGTACCTTTTGTGTCATGACAGGGCTTTGGGATTCTGCTCTTTACAGAATTCCAAAACACTTCACGGAGATCTATTTGATGAATACCTGTCGTGCCCCCTGCATCTAGAGCCCATCTTAAATCATCACATGGCAGCAGCAATCCCAAGATTGTTGACTATCGACAACCGTATAGTTTCAGCCACAAGTGGCAGATAAACCCCAAAAGAAAACTCGACCGAAGGGTGTCGATCGAGTTGACATAACTTGGCGGGAGCGACGGGGGTGGAACAATCTCCAAGTAATTTGGCAAGATTCGTTCAATTGAGAACAATAGAGGGTTTCACGATGAAAAACAAACTGAAACGGGGCAATATGTCCTCAATTTGTCCAAAGACCGAAGTGCTTTTGTTGGAAATGAGTGTACAAGAGGGGAAATAAGTTGTCAAAACATAGCCTTGTTTGGATCCTACTCCATGAGGACTTCACGGTCTGATATCCCCGCGGATGAGGTAGATGTCCCTGCACGGCTGGTACTGTGTCTAAATAGGTGTAGGGTTGGTGACCAACGGGGCTTGAAAATACGCCTATTTGGACACACTTTTGTAGGATATTACCGCAGAAAGTGTGCCAGGTTAAGTATGTCTGCCTCGAGCAGAACTATTTTGCTCATCTCACAGGACGCCAACTTGCCTTAGAATACAGCTCCAGAAGCCTTCAAAGTGGGATTGATTGGTTCGGCTGAGGAATTTGATATGAATATAGCTCTGACGACTATTTTCATCCTTCACTGTGCAGAATTCCTGCATGCGACGTTACACGGTACGGGGTTTTCCTGTCGACAGACTGTACAGTTCATGATGGCTCACTTATCGTCTGGATAAATTGGGAGGGCGAATCAACCAGCATCTGCTGGGCATCTTCACGAGCCATGAAGCTGTTCCTCAACTGCGGATCATCGAGATTATTGGCAATTTCCTCGATCAAAGTTTGGGCCTGGGCACGTTTGACATCGCCACGCTCTCCTTTCGGGTGCAAGATGGACCAGGCCACCAGGATCTGCCACTCGACCCAGCGTGCCCCCATTTCTCGGGCGCATTCGAGGGCCTCTCGCAGGGCATCCTCGGCCTCGCCGGTCCTGGACAGGACCGTCAGCGCTTTTCCTCGCACCAGCAAGGTCTCCGACACGTAGCCACGCAGCCCATATTTGCGCAGATCCGCTAGTCGTTCCTGGCAGCGCTGGACGGCTTTTTCGTGTTCGCCCTGGGCCAGGGGCAGGAGACAGTCGGCCAGGGTCAGTACCCGGGGTTGAACTATGTTGATCGGCGCGTCTTTGGCCCACATGGCGGCGAGAATTTCCCCGGCGGTGGTCAATTCACCTTGGGCGATGGCCATCAATGCGCTGCGTGCTTGAACGTAGGGCATCAGATGGGTGTTGCCATCTTCGGCTAAGGCCGTGGCTTCCTGAATCAATGCCTGTGCTCGATCCACGTCACCCAAGTCTGCAAAGACACCGGCCAGATCCCGCGAAGATAAATCTGCGAAATCATGAAGCCCGCTTCGTCAGAATAGTGAATGCCTGTCAATGACAGTTACAAACGCCCATGACGGCAGTTATGAGGAGGTGGAAGGAAAGCGCAAGCCGCACTGGGTGGTGTCGGAGTTGTTGCAGTATGCGCAGATGAAGAAGCACCGAGTGTGGCGGAAGTTGAAGCGGATCGAGGTCCGGGTGCTGTGCGGAGAGCGGGATGCGATCAACGATCGATCGGTGTCGATGGGCTTGAGGGCGACAGTGCAGACTTCATTCGTTAAACGCAGAGCGTTTAGCCTGAATTCTGACGTTACGTCAGAGTGTGGCGGGTCTGGCGAGACGAACGTGGTCTCAGAATGTGATGGCGTCGGAGCTGGAAATCCATCTATCCTGGTATCAAGCCTATTACCATTTCTGCCGAGGGCATCAGTCGCTGCGCACGGAGTACACGATCACCGACCAAGCAGGAGAAATGGTTAAGCGCTATCGAAAACGAACGCCAGCAATGGCGGCGGGATGGACGCGTCATTATTGGAGCGTGGCTGAGTTGATCCTGTATCCATTGACGCCTGCAATGGTGTAGTGCGCTCAGCGCACAAAAAATGAAGAAAATGGGGTAATTCTACCCGAAAAACGGCCACCCCCACCCGGTTTCAGAAGCGAATAGGATGATTTTGGCGAGGAAAATCGCCCAATGTGAACCATCACGAATTATCCCCAGCGTTCAGGAGAACGACCGACCATGGCTCGCTAATTGAAGGCTGGATTATACTCGCGACAAGGCCAGTTCGGCACGTTTTCGGGCGCCAAATGGCATCACATGGGGTTTTTACAGGGTACGGGTCAGTTCGACACGTTTTCAGGCACAAGATCGGTTTGGATGACGTTTTTACAGGGCGCGGCTGGTGCGAAATCTTGTTCCGGTGTCGCTACTCATTATGATATAATACACCGATTCTTAAACTCGGAATCGGCTAATTGTCGTACATGCTCGTAGTAGTAATCATCCATTTGGCTAAACACCGAGGGTTCAATAAAGTGACCAACCATAGTGTTGGGTCACAAATTAGGTCCCACATTCTTCATTGACTAAGAGCAGCGCCAGTGTCCTGACGGCCACTTCATACGGTAAGAAACAGCCAAAAAATCCACTGTTTCTTAGAAAGTGTTTGAAAAATGGTTTTACGGAGCCCGAATTACCGTTGAGCTTGCAAGCCGTCGAGTCATGATGTGAATCATAGCGGCATAAATCATCGCTTCGCTTGTTTCGGGTAAGATTTCATAGTCCTTGCTGAGGCGGCGATAGTTGCCAAGCCAACCAAAAGTGCGTTCGACCACCCATCGCCTTGGTAAGACTTGAAAACCTTTGACATCATCGTTTCGTTTGACAATTTCAAGGATACAGTTCAGAACAACTTTGGTCCATACGATCAACTTGCCTCGGTAACCGCCATCGGCCCAAATCAACTTCAGACGAGGGAAACGATTGCGAATCTCCTGAAAAACAAGCTTGGCGCCATCTCGGTCTTGAACATCGGCTGGTGTCACAACGACCAGTAGAATGAGCCCGATGGTATCAACTAACAGATGCCGTTTGCGTCCTTTGACCTTTTTGCCAGCATCATAGCCTCTTTCGCCTTTGGTGCGAGTCGTTTTCGCTGATTGACTGTCAATCATGCCTGCGCTGGGTGTTGCTTCTCGCCCTTCTGCTTGACGCAATTCCTCTCGTAGCGTTTTGTTGATTTGCTCCCAGGTCCGATCTTTTCTCCATTTGTTGAAATGGTAGTAGACGGTCTCCCAGGGAGGTAGATCATGTGGCATCATCCGCCAAGCACATCCGGTTCGAAGAATGTAAAAGATCGCATTGAGAATCTCACGCAATGAATACTCTAAGGGCCGACCTCGGTTACTTGGCGGTGGAAGATGCGGTTCAAGCACCTCCCATTCTTTGTCCTTTAAGTCGCTTGGATAGCTCTGTCTGTGTTCATGGGTAATCATACACCCAATTTTCAGACATTTCTACCCCTTCTGCGACTTTTCAAACGCTCTCTTAGTAGGATCAACAATGACTGAACAGACCGACGTGCAGCCATTCGTGCTTATACTGGAAACCAAGTTACGCCGGCCAACTGCATCCTTGCCTCTCATAACACGTTCACGCCTGCTGGATCAGTTGACCTCCTATCTTGATCGCCGATTCATCCTCATTTCAGCACCTGCTGGATACGGCAAAACAACCATCGTAAGCCAGTGGCTGGAATCAGCCGAAGGAGCATACGCCTGGGTTTCTCTTGATGAGCAGGATAACGATCTGTCAACCTTCTTGCTCTACATTGTGGCCGCGATTCGTACCGTTGATCCAGAAGCGATGGGCGCCCTTGATCAGTTGCTGAGGGCGCAAACATTCCCCACACCTAACCAGTTGGCCGATGTATTGTTACAAGACATGATCGCCGTTTCGGATCCCTTTAACCTGGTGTTGGATGATTATCATGTCATCGAGAAGTTGGAGATACATGCACTCATAGCGCGACTTGTGGCACACCTGCCGCAACATGTGCGCCTGGTTCTGATCACACGAGCCGATCCGCCGCTACCTCTGGAACGGCTGCGCGGGCGCCAACAGCTTTATGAAATCCGCGCTGCAGACTTCGGCGTTTCAGTTCCGCGGAGACGAGGCTGTTATTACAACAGATGCTGGGGTCGAGAGTCAGCGAAGATACAGCTGCCTTGCTGGAGAACAGACGGAGGGCTGGGTGGTAGGTCTCCACCTGGCAGCACTCTCCATGCGCAATCGTAGCGACCCTGTGGACTTCGCTCTCAAAATCGCCCAGCATGGTCACCAGGCCATCGCTGAATATCTGCCGTCCGAGGTCCTGGCGGGTTTGCCCGAAACACAGCGCGATTGTCTGCTTCAGACCTCCCTGTTTAACCGGTTCTGCGCACCGTTGATCGATTGGGTGCAAGCTGATGACGGCCTGAATCTGGCTGGCGACGATTTTGTACGCGACATCCAACGCGCCAACCTCTTTGTCGTATCCCTCGACGATCAGGGAACATGGTTACGTTACCACCATTTCTTCCAGTCTTTGTTCGCGCTCGGCTCGGACAACGATATGCAGCTGCGCAAATCAAAGCCATACACGCACGCGCCAGTATCTGGTTCTCTCGCAGGTTTGTGGGCGAAGCCATTACTGATGCCCTGAAAGCCCGCTACGTTATCGCGCAGGCGTAAAGGCGGCAGTGGGGTGCTGGCGGATCGCGAAGACTGGCAGCAGATCGAACACTGGCTCGAGATGCTGCCTGCCGATGTCAAAGGGCGGCCCAGGCTCCTGCTGGCCCAGGCATGGCTGCACTTTATCCGCTGGCAACTGAGTGGCGTCAAAGCGCATCTCGAGTCTACCGAAGCCGCCCTGGATGCCGGACGGCCAGCCTTGAATGAAACGGCAATCTCGCTCCGTGGCGAAATTGCCCTGCTGCGAGCCGCCATGGCTCAGAATGGCGGTGACACCAAACTCTGCTTGCAATATAGCAAAGCTGCTCTGACTGCGCTGCGCCCCGACATGCACTATCTGATGGGCCTTGCACAGTTCTATTACATCTGGGCGTTGCAGGTGAACGGAGAGTATGAGAAAGCAATCGATTATGCCCATCGCCAACTCGACGCTCTGGGCTGGCAGGCGGATGGATTGAGTCTGCGACTGATCCTCGCCCTGGCAACCATCCACTTTGAAATGGCAAACGTGGCAGCCCTGCAAGATATCATGGCGATCTGGTTGAAACTTTCCACTCAAAGCGGACTTGGCCTCAGCATAGGATGGTCACTGTTTGGGCAAGGGTGGCTAGCTTATCAGAGAAACGAATTGGCGGCGGCGGCGGTTTCCTTCCGTCGCGTCACTGATATCGACTGGATGGCGCACGGTCGTTCCGTTTTCGACAGCTACACGGGACTTGTCCTCACCTGGTTGGCGCAAGATCGCCCAGACGAAGCATCGCATGTTATTGTTGAATTGAACGAACTCCTGCTGGAACGAGGTATGTTGCCATTTAGCGGCGTTGCCCAGTCGCTTGAACAGCGTGTAGCGCTGGCCCGTGGATCGGAATCGGCGCTGGGATGGCAACTGAACGAGAAGCTTGTACCGTTAAGTGACATCCTCTGGGAAATGCCTGCGCTGACTCAGGTTGTCACCTTGTTAGCCGCCGGAGGATGCGATGAACTGGAACAAGGGGCTGCGCTGCTGGAGGACTGCCGGGCCAAGGCGCTGGCCCGAAACGCCAATCGCAGGCTCATTGAGATTGGCGCTTTGCAGGCGCTGGCACTCGCCGCCAAGGGGGATGAGACCGCCGGCGCTCAATGCTCTGCAAGAAGCTGTCGAACGCGCGGAGCCAGGCGGCGCACTTAGGCTGTTGGCAGACTTCGGACCAGGGTTGATCGGCCTGTTGCAGAAGCTGCAGACCGAGGGAGTAGCGCCGCGATATATCGAGAAAGTCTTGACGGTACTTGTTCCGCCGGTTTCCGGGCTGGCTGTTCCCGCCATCGGGCCAGGCGTGGCGGCAGCGGCGACCAAGAAGAAGCGCCTGCAGACATGCTGACCAACCGCGAGATCGACGTCCTTCTGCTGTTGGCCGAACGGCTCACCGACAAAGAAATCGCCGAGCGGCTCGTGCTCTCGCTGCTCACTGTCAAGAAGCACACTCAGCGCATATACCGCAAGCTGGGTGTGCATAACCGTCGCGGCTCGGCTGTAGTGCAGGCTCGCAGGCTTGGTCTGATCTGATCGCAAAGTCCATTCCCATTTGACATTTCCTCCAAGCGCCCAACGCGCTGTAAGGATAGGTTGCTCCATTCTTCAACGGTCTGGCACCATCAACGCCATACATAATGTATTGGAGCACAGGATAGAAATGAACAGGTGCACGAGGTGAGCATGCTGTGCTTACCTCACAATATTACTCCCAAATTACTCCTTTTTGGGTTCTGTACAGGGGTATGTGATCGGCATAGAATGTGAGCATGGCTGTATGGCCAGACTTGAGGCGTAATGAAACCGGTCGTTTATTCTCGACGATGGACGACAGGCGGCTGTATTTTGTCATCGTCAATGCTCTACCATCAACTGTGAGATTAAAGTCGTTCTCAAAGTGACGTCAGTTTAACCTTGAATTTACAGAACGCATGTTGTTTACTTTTTCAGAAGTAACATGATCCATATAGCACAGGCGGACACTTATCGCATCCTCGTGGAAGAGACGATAGACCCCATTTGGCTCGAATCGTTGCAGGTCTTGAGGTCACCGAGCAGCGGCAACCCGATGGTCGTAATGTCACGCAGTTGGAGGGTCAGCT
>CAVOYG010000022.1:0-36538 GCA_963700615.1 uncultured Chloroflexia bacterium
AGGGAAGCGAATGTGGCATTATCATCATCGACGATAAGTGGCAGGTACAAGGATGGAATCTTATTCATCTGGAAGGTGGTCTCGATGAAATGATCCTCGGGTTTTTCGCTCATGCGCTGCCAGTAATCGGCATTGTCGATCTGCAGCGGTTCCGTTGATGCATATCCAACAGCATTGGCTGTGAAGATCGTGGTCACAGCGTATTGAGGATCTGGGCCGAAGTAATACAATTGGCCAGGGTTGGTGGGAATGGCTTGATATTGGTAGTCGTACAATTCGAAGGGCGGATCAAAACGGATATCGACAAGGAAGTCTCGAATAGCGATTGGTTGCCCCGTTTCCTTGTCAACGGCCTGATAAGCGATGTACGAGCCTTTTTCAGGCGGATGTGCACGGCGATTAGGATCAGCGGGATAGGCCGCTCGCCCTACTTCTTCCCCGTCATCGAACTTATCCAAGTTACCCATGTCGGCAAAGAAACCGTGAGCGATAAATAGCTCATCCAAATCATCGATGAAGGGCCGACCCCGACTGTGTTCCTCACCTACGCCTTCATGTTTCAAAACATCATAGAGGTGTTTCACATCGAATAGATACCCGAAATCTTTAGCCGCAGGTGCAGTGGCGACGACCCCATTCCAGCTTTTGGCGATGATCGGCCATAGCTCACTTTGGAAGTCTATTGCCACGCAGTCAGCAAAACCTTCAGCGCTTAATGAAGGCGAGATATCTCCCTCATCAACCGGATCCACCAAATCCAACAACAGGCCGGCCACAGCAAATTCTTCGTCGGTCCAGGCCAGATAATTCACTTCTTCGTTGGTTTGACTTTCAAGATTGACGGTCACATAGAGTTCAGGTCGGGGATCCTTGGCGATATCCCGCGATACCATCATGGAATAAAACTCGGCGAATCCCTCGACCCAGGAATCTGTCGTTGAGGGATTGTTGTAGCCAGCGTGATTGACATCTACTTGCGCAGGAGGACCAGCGACATAATATTTGGGTTGCAGATCCCCGAAGGTATCCGCCAGGACATGATGTCCGAATTCGTGCCACTCACGGTTGTCAGGACGATTGCCATTTGTATAAGGGCTTGAGGCTGTTTCGATATTGATGAACGGATCTGTTCCTTGACTAAAGCCGTTGGTAGACGGACCCTCCCAAAATAACCCCGATCGCGAAGAAAATGCGATGATATCCAACGGTAAATCGAAATCCAGTGGTTGTTTCAGTTGATCTGTGAGTTGCCAGGCCTGATGCGTATGATAGTAGATTGCCCCTAGATCGTCGAGATCACTGATTCTGATTCGTAGATCAGTGTTGACGTTGGGACGTCCAGAGAATTCGAAATCCCGCAGCATCGGGTTTTCGGCTGATGTTGTCACAAAGGGCCCATGAGTCGCATAAGCATGGAGCGAACCATCAAAGAATACAAAGCCGTAATCGATACGGAACGTGGAGGGATGATTTGCGGCGTGTTCCAGAGTGACGCTCATCGTCAGGCTGTCGGTGATGGGAACGCCGTGCATTGTGTAACGTCCGTCAGGCGGTTGGGTGACTGCCTTTCGCAGCACTTTGCCATCTCGCACAACCGCCACAGGGACACCGATCAAAGGATAATCGTAATCGGGCACGGAGACTTTTCCCATTATTGTGGTTGTGGGTTCGGTTTGCAGTTCATAGTTGAGTTGTACGGGGACAATGTCAAATGCATCGTAACAATTCCATGCATCGCAATATCTTATTGTTAAAATAAACCTGAAGACGAACTTCAAAGTATCCCAGTCATCAAAGTAGCGGTCGGCCGGATCATAGGTGCAACCAAATGATCCCAGTTGCAGAGTGGCTGAGCCCTGATTTCCCCCCGCGATCGAATCCTTTTCTTCCTTCTCGCAATAGTTTTTACCAAAGGGGCGGTAGAAGTCGTAGAACTCGGCTTCGATCTTGGCGGTGCCGGTTCTGTAATTTGGGCCAAGATCCCAACTGTAAGTGGCGTTAGCGCCATCAATCATAAAGACGGCTTCCTCCGCAGAACTCAGTCGTTCAGGGTAGCTGAAGTTCATGACACCGCTCAACACCTTTTTTGATTCCGTTGTTCCATCCCAATCTGATTTGAATGTTCCCCCGGCGCTAATTGACGTGATAACCACAGGCACTTCTTGTTCTTCACCATCGATCCATACTCTATCGAGGATCCATACATCTTCCGAGTCTGGTGACGTATCGCTTTGCAGCGGCTCTTCAATCGTATCAGAAGCGGTGAGAGCAACGACAAGCATGAAGAAGATCGCAACTTCGACGCACATGATGAAAACAAGTCGCCACCTGCGAGACTGTCGTGCTTTATCGGTGATAGAGGAGGTTTTCATAGCGCAAAGCTCCATTTTTCCCAGCGGGGACGGGCAATCTGACAGCATATCTTGAACACAAGATGATGATTGCCATCCACAATTTTTGTTACGACACGCTGTTGGCCCCAACAGAATTGGGGATGATGAATACGGTCTTGCCCACGCTATGGTTCAATAGTTGCATTCGACCGCATCATCACCCACCATCATGACAGATCGATTAAAAACAGGCTATGACGCAGATCATATTTATCTGCCATGATGGACTATTCCGCCAGTTCCACCCAGGCCCCACCGGTTAACGGTTCGAGATCATCCGGTTTCAGTTGAAACACGGCAAAGGGCGTGCCAGCCGCCGCCCAGATCACGTCATAGCGCTTCAGGTCCGGGTCCAATATCGTCTGCAATGGCTCGCTGTGTCCCACCGGGGGCACGCCGCCGATGGCGAAGCCGGTTTTTTCGCGCACGAAAGCGCCATCGGCCTTGCCCAGCTTCAGGCCGGTGGCCGTCTCGATCTTGCGCACATCGACACGGTTGGAGCCGGAAGCGATCACCAAAATCGCCTGATCTGTTATTTTTTCGCGGAACACCAGGGATTTGGCGATCTGCGAGACGGTACAGCCGATGCTGTCGGCGGCTTCCTGCGCTGTGCGCGTGGAACTGGGTAGTTCCTTCACCTCGGAGGCGAATCCGCGGTCAGTCAGGCAATCCTGGACTCGTTTGGCGCTGGTTCGTAGGGTTGATGACATGAGGTTGGTCCTTGACAAGTGCGACGCACCTCGCAGGTGCGTCGCACTTATGAGTCAATCATCCAGTTCTTGCAGGTACTCGGCCAGGGGCTGCGGGAGTTCCCGCTCTCGCAAATAGTCGAGCACGAAGCGCTCGTAGGTCTCTGGCGAATCGAAGTAGTTGCTGATAAATGCCCGGTCGACAAGCTCGCCCGGTCGCTGGTCCACCCATTCGAGGTAATTGGAGAACTGCCACATCGCCGGGTCATCGGTAACGCCGTGCAGAACGGGGTTGGCATGGATGTACCGGCAGATATTGAGGAGGTAGGGTTCGGTGTGAACCTGGAGCGCCTGGAATGGCCCTTCAAATAGTGTGCCGCTGCGCTTGTAGCGTTTGTTGAAGGCTTTGGTATAGGCGTTGAAGGTATATTGGGGCAGCATTCGGGCGGAGTGTTCACCATCCTGGCGGACGAGAAAATGATAATGATTGGGCAGAAGACAGTACGCCAGGATCGAGATGGCGTATTTGAGGCTGTACTCCTTCATTTTTCGGAGCACGTAAAATAATTGTCTTCGTCTCGAAATATGCTGGCGCGGTTGGCGCCACGATTGTAGATGTGATAGTAACCGCCGGAAGCAAATTCGAGTGTTCGTCTCATGGCATTGGGTGTGATGATAGGATGTGCGACTCAGGCACGCTCTTCCTTGCTCGGAAGTGAGTCGCACATGGGGTGCGAAAAAGTTGACTGGATGATATCCGCCAAGCGGCGTGTTGTCCAGTCAAGTGCGTCGCACCTGCGAGGTGCGACGCACTTTTTACCCACCACCCTCCACAATCGCAATTTCCTCTTCCGTCAGGCCGTAGAGCTTGTAGACGATCTGGTCGATGAGGGCGTCCGTGCGCATAATGCGCGCCCACGCGAGGGCCAGTTCCGCGGTGAGTTCCTCTAGCGGGGTCAAGTCGAGGGCCCCACCCAAGTGCGTCGCACCTCGCAGGTGCGACGCACTTCCGATGATCGGCAGCCGGCCCGCGTGCAGCTTTTGCAGCGCGGTTTTGGTCTTGCCGCCGGGGAATTTCTTGTAGGCGGTAAACTGGTCGAGCACCGGCAGGGCGTGGGTGTAGTCAAGTGCGTCGCACCTCGCGGGTGCGACGCACTTCAAGCGTCACTTTCCACATTTCCAAGATTCTTCTGTCAGTCTTTGGCCTGGGTCATGATGATTTTATCGGCATCCGCGGCGGCGCAGTCTCCCACATGAGCACCACTTCTTCCGGCGTCAGACCATACGCCTGATTCACGAGGTCTGATAATTCTCGTTCCAGCGTCAGCGCTTCAGCTTCAAGCGTGCGAAGTTGTGGAATCTGTTCGTCATAGCCCGAACGCAGCGCTTTGAGTGCCGCTGGCGTAAGTTTTCCCGCTGAACGTGGTTGCCGTTTCTTCACTTCGGCCACAAATTGATCGCTGCTGAGACTGGTCGGGTTTGCCAAACGCTGACCGGGGTTAGTGATTCCGAACTCGAAACCCAACCAGTCGAGCAAAGTACTGACGTTTTCTCGCTGGTGCGTAGTCAGTTCGATGTTTCGCTCGACGCGCGGCTCGATTGCTGAACGTGATTCGTTGGTTGGTGGGGCGATGGGCAACGAAACCATCAAATCGCCTTTTGGACTGAGCGCTTCATCCTTCATGTGTGGCAAGTAACGCCAATTGTGCCACCACATAAGTGGAGAATTCAGAATGCCCAACAAGTACTTTTCCTCTGATGGGAGCAAGAAGACTTTGTTGTTGAAAAACAGACCATTTGTATCGAACGAGTAGCGAGGATGGAATTGAATTTCTTGATAAGTGAATTTGGGATTTTCAAACGCCTCGTAATAGGTGCACGACCGCAACTCCCACCAGAATCGACCTTGATCTTGCCGTTTACGCAAGCGATCCTGAAATGGTCGGAAGTGATCGTAAATGGCCGGGTAAGTGTTTGCGAAAATCTGTTCTGCTTCGTCATCAGCATTGCTCCAGGACCATTCGTGGTTTTCGCTTGATTTCAACACGATCATCCACAAATTAGCCCATGCTGGCGTCCGGCGTTTGATGTCCTGTCCACGTAAATAGGGTTTGATGATGTCCGCACATTTTGGATCGGCGGCGACGAGATGATTTTTGGTTTCATTATCGATCAAGAATGCTTGATTGAAGCCAGTTTTTATTCCGTATTGTGGTGGATTCCCTATCACATCGAGAAGCGGTATCCCATCTTGCTTGATCTTCGCCATCAGATCATCAACTTCCTGTCGTTCCAGGCTCCATTGATCCGAACCAAACCGATTCGTCGAGACCGCATAACCAAAGGTTTGCACGAAACGGTCAAGCTCGATCTTTCCAAGCTGTTCTCATGGAAAAGGCTTATTTGCGTTTGATGGTCGGCGACTCGCTCGTCATCTGCGAATTTACGACGCACAACGACGATGCAGGGGAATGTGTCAGCATCTGGGAATATCGGTGCATGGCCGAAATCGAGAATCGACACGATATCAGCTTTGGCCGCGAAATAACCGCGTATTGCTTGCCATAACCCGCTCGCAGCCACTTGTTGGTTACAATGTAGGACATGGGAGCACCGACTTTGAGGAGTTCCACCTTGCCGGTAGAAGTACACATACAAATCGGCGGTGCCGCTGTAAACTTCTCGATGCGCTTCGGCCAGATAAGACTTGTTCTCCGCCATTTGCTCCTGTCGCACATACGGCGGATTCCCCACCACCGCATCAAACCCCGCGTCTCGCCCTGCAAGCGGCCATGCTCATCGAAGAAAACCTCGGGGAATTCCAGCTCCCAGTGGAAGAAATGGCGTGTTTTTAGCACTCTTTTGACCCAGGTCAATTAAATCATCCCAGCCAGGCATGGCAAAACCGCCGTGCAGGAGGTATTTGACGAGCGCCTGCCACTGGTCGTCGGGGATTTCCAGGCCGAAATGGCGGGCGGTCCACAGGTCGGCCACGAGCCGCGCTTTCTCCGTCACCTTGCGCACCGAGTCCCGGTAGATCGTCTCGGCCTCGTGCACGTCGGCCAGGGTCTCGCTGCCCAGCGCTTCGATCAGGTCCATCATGCCGGTGGCGGTGCGCATCGACCCGGCAAAGGCGCTGTCCTCCAGCATCGAAAGCTGCCCCGCTTCGGCGGCGGCCTGCTGTTTGCGCTTCTGGTGCGGCGTCTGCTTTTTGGGCGGCGACCCCTGCAAGGGCAGGTCGGCCACCCGCGCCCCGATCAGGGAATTGCCGCAGCGCAGGTGGTGGTCGAGAAAGCTCAGGGGCTTGTCCTTGCTGACCGTGGCCAGCCACAGGCTCAGCTTGGCCAGCTCCACCGCCAGCGGCCCCAGGTCGACGCCGTAAATGCAGGCCTGCGCCACGCGCCGCCGCCAATAGGCCAATTCGCCTTCGTCCGTTTCGTTCGTAGTAGGCGCTTCAGCGCCGTTCGTGTCGCCAGACGCCGCTGAAGCGGCTACTACAAGCCCACGTTCCACCATAAACCGGGCGATGAAATCCGTGGCCGCGACCAGGAAATGTCCCGATCCCATGGCGGGGTCGAGGACGTTGATGGCGAGGATTGCTTTTTCCAGCCCGGCCGCATCGCTGACCCCGCCCTCGTCGTCGAGATAGGGCGCGGCGGCTTCCGCCAGCACCGGCCCCACCGTGTGCTCGACGATGTACTGCACGATGTAGTCGGGCGTGTAGTAGCTGCCCGTGGCCTTGCGCTCCCCCTTGTCCGTCACCAGATAAACCTCGCCCGTGCGCACGTCGGGCTTTTTGCCATCCGCCGGGCGGAACACCTCGCCGCCTTTGACGCGCTCCGCCACCAGCGGCTCGTCGGCCACGCGCAGGTTGTATTCGAGCAAGCCCTCGTACACGCTGCCCAGGTGCCGGATCTCCAGATCACGGTAGTCGATGAACTCCGTTTTGCCTGTTTTTGGGTCCCGAATGCGGGTTAAAAGGTCGATTGCTATGCGCAGGTGCGAATCTCCCACCCGATAGTGCTCCAGGAAAGGATAGTTTCCCGCCTTGAACAGGCCGCCGTTGTAGGCGGGCACGCCCAGCGCGTCATAGCCCGTATCGATGACGCGCCACAACTCCAGCAGGCGCTGCCACAGATTCGACATGCCCGGCATGGCCGGTTGCCCGTTGTCGATGTCGCGGGCGATGCGCTGTTTGAGCGCGTGCAGGCTGTAGCTCTCGCGGTAGGCCTCGTTGCTGGCGATGGGCAGCAGGTCCCGATCCTCGGCGTAGAGGATGAAAAGCAGGCGGTAGAGCAGGATCAGGCCATTGTCGTGGATGGCGGCGATGGTCTCGGCATCGATGCTGAGGCCGTTTGGCGCATAGTCAACGAAGCCCTGGGCCAGCGCTTGCAGGGCATCGTACACCTGCCCCTTGAGTCCTTCGCTCACACCCTGCTCGTAGACCTGGCTTTCGGTCAGCACCAGGTCGAGCCAGGCAGGATGGCCGGGTGCATGGCTGCCGGGGACAAAGGCCTGTCGCCGGAAGAACAGCCAGAAGTACTTGAAATCCTCCAAACGGTCGGGATCGCCAGCGTCCGCATCCAGCAGCGCCGGTAAATCGATCTCGTAGAACACATCCAGCCGTTTCGACGAATCTTTGTGGTAGAGCCGCCACAGCCGCCCATTGGTGAGGATGCCCCAGGTCAGCCCGGAGTGGCGGATGTAGAAATCGATCTGCAAGCCGGGATGCTCGTGCAGGGTTTTCACCCCACCTTGTTTCAGGGTCCGATCCAGCGGTCTGTCCCAGGCTTTGGCGTCGCCCACGGCCAGCGCTCCGGCCAGATCGGCCTCGCCCGCGGGCGCATCATGCGCCTGCACGCGCACGCGCGTGACCTCGTCCGGGCAGAAGACGTAGTCGGGCGTCTTGCTGCCGCCCTGCGCCTGGATGCTGACCTGCACCGCAAAATGATGCCCCAGCATCCGCAAAATCGGCCGGATCCAATCCGCTTCGGTCTGCGATTCGTTGGCGTGGAGCAGGGCGGATTTCCGCTGTTGCCATAACTCGACCAGCGCTTCGTAGTCCGACCGCACGTCGGCATCCCGCCATTCCGGTCGCTCGCCCACCCGATTGTCGAGATAGTAATCGGAGAAGAGATAATGGTTGTCGTGTGCTTTGGCTGTCAGGAGCAGTTGTTCTGGCATAGCCTATGTTCCTTGTCGAAGTTTGCCCGGAGATTCACTGACAGGTTACAGTATACCAGCCGCCTCCCCCAGAGTACGAAACCATCATACGAGAGACAACCTTGCTAAACACGCCAACGCAGATCGAACACCCATCCCGCAGCAGCCGCATGGTGACAAAATCACCTGTTTTCTTCGGTTGGATTGTGATGCTGGCCGCCAGCTTCGGCTTAATCATGACCAGCCCGGGGCAAACCTACGGCGTCTCCATCTTCATCGAACACTTCATCGCCGATCTGGGTGTCAGCCGCTCGATGGTGAGCACCTATTACGCCATCGGCACCCTGACCGGAGCCGCCGCCCTGCCCTTTGTCGGGCGGCGCATCGATGCGCTGGGGCCGCGCGTGGTCGTCGTTATCGTCGCTATCCTCTTTGGCCTGGCCTGTATTTACATGGGCTGGGTTAGCAATACGTTTATGCTGCTGCTCGGCTTTGTGGCGATTCGCATGTTGGGCCAGGGCAGCCTGGGACTGGTCAGCACCTACACGATCAACCAATGGTGGATGCGGCGGCGCGGCATGATCATGGGCATTTCCGGCGTGCTGGTGTCGTTGTTGGGCGTGGGGACTTTCCCCAATCTGCTGAACTGGATGATCCCGCAATTGGGCTGGCGTGCAACCTACATGCTTTTGGGACTGGCGCTGATCTTCATCATGGTCCCGGTCGGCTATCTGTTCTATCGCAGCCGGCCCGAAAATTACGGTCTGCTGCCCGATGGCGCTGTCACCCTGGCGCCTCAACCCGGCGTCATGCAGCCTCAACAAACAGAGGAACAGGATTGGACGCTGGCCGAAGCGATCCGTACACCCGCCTTTTGGATCGTATTAGCGGGTCTGGCGACCATCTCCATGCTGGCCACCGGCCTGATCTTTCACATGGTCAGCATCTTTGATGACAACCAGCTCTCCTCAGCGGCTGCTGCCGCGGTCTTTGTGCCCATCGCCCTGGTCTCCGCCGCTGTGACGCTGGGCAGCGGCATCCTGGTTGACCGCATCCCCATCCGTTTCCTCCTTGGTGCGGCGCTCTTCATTCAGGCTGGTTTACTGCTGCTGGCCCAATCGTTATCCAGTGCCACTGTCGCTTTTGGCTATGGCGTGGCGATGGGCTTTCTCTTTGGATTGCTGAACACCGTTTCCAGCGTCGTCTGGCCGACCTATTACGGACGACGCTATCTGGGTAGCATCACCGGGCTGGTCGCGACCTTCGTCGTTGCCGGTTCAGCCCTCGGCCCCATGCCGCTGGGCTTCGCCAGGGACATACTCGGCAGCTACAATTTGGCGTTGACCATACTCGCCCTTCTGCCACTGACGTTAGGTTTCTTCACACTCTTTATGAAGCGACCGGTAAAAGTTGCCAACAACTAAAAAATGGAAAACCGAGCGGGACTCCGCAATCACCTATCCCCCAAAGAAGCTCGACCAGGCTGACCACATCGGGATCAATGTCAGAATTGCTGCTATCCAGGCGATGATAGCCAGCGTGCGCGCCCTGAGCCGAAAGCCTATCACGCCCAGGATGATTGCGACAATGGCGACCAGGGGGACGATGAAGTAGGTTGGCACCATCAACATGCCGTAAAAGCAGCCATCCGAATCGCCTTCGTGGTACCGTCCTTGTTCCTCCAGCGAGGAGATAATGGGCAGAAGCCAGGCCTGCCACAGCATGGATGCGACGCTCAGGAGTATTGCCAAGAGGGATAACGCTCGCCCAAGCAGTAGGCGTTTCCTGTCCATTTTCTGAGGGTCGGACGTATCGATTGCCATTTCACACCATAAACAGTAACAAAATCGGCACGAGCGAGATTGCGCCCACCGACAAGGCAATGCACAGCGCCCAGCCAATGCCCAGCATGAGCCATGCCCTGTTCACAAGCAGATAGATCTGACTGCCGAGAAACGCCAGTCCGCCGAGTGAGCATAGAGAGACTCCCGCCCACAGCAGGGCAGGCACATCTTTCGCGCCGGGTTCGTTATCCACGCGCCAGAAAAGCGCATAGAACACGATGGAACATAGCATCGCCGCCCACCCGCCTGCCATGAGTAAAGAGAATAGGATTTCCTTGGTCTGCATTGTTTTCATAAAGCGTTCTGAAGTGGATATTGCAGCAGGTCGATCATCAATCGCTCACTCAAGGCCAGTGTATTGTTTGACCAGACGATTCCAGACATCGGCCTGCGCGCTGGAGTATGAACGCTGGGTCAGCTTCTCAGAGGGATAGCGCAGATCGCACAGAGGGATGGCCCACTGCCAGCCCAGAAGCCCAAAGAGATGCTTGAAGAAATCGAGTACGTAGGGCGTCTCGTATTGCTGCCAGTCGAAGCAGAGATCGTCAAGCAGTTTCACCGTGCGGTCGGTCTGGTTCTGCGCCACAAAAGAAACGATCCACTTGACCCGATCCACATCGCTGCGCTCGTCGAGCGCATCCAGCATGAATGGAGCGAAGGCATCCGGGTGCTTGTTCAGCAACTCACGCCCCAATTCGTACGCTTGTTGCGGGTCATCGTCGTGCGCAGTGTGATGATAACAACCGATGGCGTTGTTGATAGACTGCGCCGCCGCCAGTGAATTATCCAATTTCCGGTAGATTTTGGCGAGTGCGAGATGCAGAGCGAAGCAGTTGGGGAATCTGCGGCAACCCTCCTCGGCCACCGCTTTCAGCTCGACCAATCTGTCATCGCTCAGGGGCCAGAGCTTCTCGGCGTAGTCGTACGGCGAGCCGTCCAGGTGCTGGATGGTGATCTCCCCAGGACTTCCGAAATAGTACTCATCCCATTTCTCATCATGGATATAAAACTCGCGCCGGCCGGACGTGTAGAAATCGGGACCGAACAGCTCGCGCAATAGGGGCAATGATTCCGCCATCTCCTCTTCCAGCGGTCGATCTTCGGGCAACACCTTGAAATCTTCCTCGAACTCCGCCTCCCATTCCAGCATGATGCGTTGGAGATAGCGTTCGAGCGTCGGCGCAATTTCGGTCGCTTCCACCCGCTCGCTGATGGGATTGCGAGCCGCCTTGATTATGGGCAGGCGCCCGACGGCCCGGTTTTCCGGTGTGAGATGGAAGCCGTACCAGTACATGTCTTGTTTGGCGATGGGGAGGAAGTAGAGCGGCATCCACGGCATCGTCCATTTGGTTGCCTCCTCCAAGTCGACGTAAAACCTGGTGAACCGCACTTTCCGCCCGGCCAGACGGTCAAGAGCGTTGCGCGTCTGTTCCGGCACGGTCAGGTTCAGTTGCTCTGTTAAAAATGTACTGATGTTCATGCAGGTTCCCTCAGTTTGAGGCCGGGAAGTTTTGCCGTGAGTCGTTCTTCGTAGTCTTTCAGAAAATACCAGTTGATGCTGACGTAGTTGCGTTTGCCTTCCTTCACTTCCTGCCACTCAGCCAGGGTCTTCTCGGCCACATGGATGCGAGTTTTGTCCCAGACGGCGAGAGATTCAACTGATCGGGCCTCGCCGATGATGTCGTTCAACACCTCGACATGGGTGGCAACCCAAACGAAGACGACAGCAGGATTTTGTATCCGCAGGTCTGTCAGGGTTTGATCGAATGTGTTTTCCAGTTGAACTGCTTCGGATTCCAGGCGTTTGATGGCGGCTTTGGCTTCAGCACGCTGGTCGGGATCAGGCCGGCCCCGGTCGAGATAATCGGCGGCAGAGCCACTACTGCGGTGGATGTCGTTCAGTTGCCAGCGGGCATACTCCAATGCGTTTACATCAGGGATGACGGAGGTGGCTTCCGCCCGAATGGGATAGCCCTCAATGTCGGAATCCCAGTCCAGATACAGTTCGTCGCCTGTTTCTTCATAATATTCCCAATCCTCATTCTGGATCAGATCGACATAGCCAGCAAGCCACGCCTTGAAGTTGGGAGCAACGATTTCTCGGATAGGGTTGTCGTGTCGAAATTCAATAATCTGTCCCCGATCTCCTGTAAAAACTCCGGCCAGATCGACGCAGAAATGGTCCCCGCCACCATTGTCCAAAAAGGGTATCCACTGTGGATGCCACCAGCGCGCCCGTTCGAATTCGCCTTCACGGAGCAAACCGGTGAGCACATCATGGGCTTCACGAATGGCAGCAAGACTCATCAATGTCTGATTGTTTTGCCAGGATTCGTATAAGTTGGAAGGCTGGCCGTTTCTCCACAAATACAAAGATTTGAAGGCAGGAGGCAGTGCCACGCCCAGGCAGGACTCTAGCGCCAGAATATCACCGGCTGTCGCAGCTGGCAGGAGTCTCTGATAGTAGGCAGGGCGGTGTTGCCGCAACAAGTCATCCAACAGGCCGATTAAGCTTTCCACAGTTTTTCTCCTTCAAGGATAGAGTGAAATTGTGCACCCACTAGAATTGGACTATCTGAAACGTGTTTGTGTTTGCGCAGTGTACATATGTGATCACACAATCGCAAATGAAGCGCGATAGGTCTGGCAGCCATTGTCCGAATGGACACTGTACGAACGACCAGAACTTTGTGTCCTTCTGTACGATGTTTTGAGGGAAGAAAAATCGTAAGCTGAAGCTATTCAAAATCACTCAACAAGGAGTTCTTATCATGAAAACGAATCAGAAGCTTATCGGAACAATCCTCAAAGCCGTAGCCGTCGGAATGTCTGTCGCCAGTATCGTACTTGGCATTTTAGGCTTAGCTGACACAGGGACACAGGTAACTCTGTTATCCTTCGGATTGTTTGCTCTATCCATTGTCGCACTCCAGACAACAGAGAATGAATGAAGTGTATTTTTTATCATTTTTCAAACAATCGTTAGATAAATAAATTTCTCACCAAACGACACCCCTTTTGACGGGAAACGTGGACAACCTCAGTAGTTGCAGAATTATACTCTTGGATTTTGTCTAAAACAGGAGTATTTTCTTTTTTGATTGTCTCGCCAAAGGAAAAAAATGGGTTGACGGAATCTATAAAATATGATAAACTAACAAACGTTAGATAGTTTCATTGATAACACATAAGGACTGTCTACAATCGCATAGCTGATTGCGCCACTCATGGTGCTGGTATTCCCCCACCTTCCCCCAAACCGGCATGTCTCAGGCGATCCCCCCCAATCAATTTATTCCCCATTCATTCTGGGGCGAATATCGGTGTTCACTCGACGCCGATGGACATCTCCTGCTTCCCGAAATGTTCACTGAAGCGACGCCGTTCATCCTCACCAAAGGACTGGACGGCTGTTTGATGCTTGCACCGCAGGGCTACTTCTCCTCCCTGCGCGAAAAAGTACGGGCGCTCCCCCTCACAGACAAGCTCAGTCGTTCCTTTCGGAGACACCTCTTTGCCAGCGCTATGACCGCAACACCCGATCAACAACACCGCATCTTCCTGCCAGATGGACTCCGCCGGTACGCCAACCTGGCTGATGCGGCTGTTGTTGTCGGAAATGATGACTACCTGGAAATCTGGAACGCCAACGACTGGGAGAATTCACAGATGCAGGTAGTTGAACAGATCGTGCAAGAGGATGGCTGGCGTCTGGAAGGCATTTGAAGTCATGTCGACGCAAAAGGGACGCGACACCCGCGAGCGAGTGCTCAACACCGCTCAAAAATTGTTCAAACAAAAAGGTTATCAGGGCGTTAGCATCCGTGAACTCGCGCAAGCGGTGAATCTGCGCGAAGCTTCGCTTTACTACTATGCACCGGGCGGCAAAGAGCAGATTTACGTGGATGTGATGGAGCGGGAATTGGAGCAGTATCGGGCGGGGTTGGCACAGGCGGTCGGGGCAGCGCAACCTGAATTGCGACAGCAATTGCTGGCGGCGGCGCAATGGTTCATGGGCCAATCTCCCCCACCCATCTTCCGTCTGTTCGAGACCGATGTGCACTTTCTCTCACCCGAAAATGGGGAGCGCCTGCTCTCTCTGGCTTACGAGAGTTTGTACACGCCGTTGGCAGTTGTGTTCCGCAACGCCCTGATTCGGGGCGAGATCAAGTCAGTGGACCCGATCCTGCTGGCGAGTGCGTTTGTGTCGATCCTGGCGGGGCTGGGACACACACAGCAAGCCCGTTTATACGTTGGTTCCAGCGAGGATACTACCAACGACATCGTTGACATCTTGCTGAACGGGTTGGTTGCGCCAGCTTAGATTGGTTCAATCTCGCAGATTGAACCATTCTTAAAACCCCGTTTATACGTCGGTTCCAGCGAAGATGCAGCCAGGCACATCGTTGATATCTTGCTGCATGGGTTGGTTGCGCCAGCTTAGATTGGTTCAATCTCGCAGATTGAACCAATCTTAAAATCCAATAACCACATAGTCTCCACCGCTGTTATCGCTGCATCATATCCTGCGAATAAGGTCGGGAGTGCAGATTGAAAGTCTGTCCATCGCTGACGATCTCCACGATAACGTCGTTGGGGATGCGAGAGACGTTCGCTGACTCGGCCAAGATTGCTTGCACCGCCGACGGACTCCTTCGACACGCTCAGGACAGGCTCTTGCGGTTGCCCGGAGGCCAGACGTGTGGGAATCACGAGATCCAAAGGTGGACTCCCACCAGGAAGGCTATCAAGAATGGTGTCAAGAGGACAATCGGTCGCTTCGCTACCCAGATCAAGCAGGATGCAATTCCCACCTGGCGTGATGATCAAAAAGGTCACCCCCTGTTCTCTCCCCAACAGCTGGATGTGCAACCGACCATCGGGCTGGCTTTCCCACCAGGTTGCACCCGTCCACAACGGCAGGATCAGCAACCCGGCCAGCATCCGTCCAAAAGTGCTGACCTCCACTGAACCCCAGGGCACAGCCGCCATCTTTTCCACCACGAACACCGTCCACCACAAACTGGCATACGGGATCAGGGCGATCAACTTGGCCAAAGGCAGGAAGACGAATCCCGCAAAAATCGCCAGGCCACCGGCGATCATGATTGGCGGCTGCACGGGAATGATGAGGAAATTTGCCAGGAAAGAGATGATTGACAATCGCCCGAAATAGTAAACCACCAGGGGCATGGTCGTGATTTGGGCTGCCAGCGTGACCAGCAATGCCTCGGCCAGTAAGTTGTTGGCGACCTTGGGGATGCGCTTGCCGATGCGGGCATCCCAGGCGCGTTGCAGCGGCTGGCTGAAGAGGATCAGGCCCAGCGTGGCCATGGCGCTGAGCTGAAAACCCACATCCCACAGCGTAAGCGGGTTGAGCAGCAACATGATCATGGCCGCCACGAACAGGGAGATGATGGCGGTGCTCTGCCGTCCCAGACCAATGGCAATCACGAAAAGGATGCCCATGAGCGCGGCGCGTGGAACCGCGGCATCAGCGCCGACCAGCAGTGTGTACAAGATGATGCCGCCGATGGTGACTGACACAGCCACGCGTTTGCGCCGTCCGAAACAAACGCGTGAACAGTCCCAGCAAAATGCCTGAGACTATCGCTATATTCGATCCACTCATCACGTTATAAACATGGTGCCATACCTTTCACATTGCTGATTCCCCTGACAGCACCAGATGCATAGGCAAGAATGTGGGACAGCGTCCAGCCTCTACGCCGCATTCTTCACTCCCGCGAGCGGCTAGCGCTGGATCACATCCTGCGAATAGGGGCGGGCGAGCAGATTAAACGTCTGGCCATTAGTGATGATCTCGACGCTGCTGGTTTCTTCCCATCGGTTGCAAGGCGTCGTGAGGACGGGCATGACGGCCAGCATGATCGCAGAATGTCCGAATAAATACGGTGAACCTGGGATAATCCACTCAATCTGATGGTCGTTGGAGAGAAGCCTGCCGGCGCTTCTGTTTATGGCGATGAAACCGAACGCTTTCCGCTAACCCACCAGCTATTATTGCTGGCATCCAGATCAGCAGGACGACCAGAGTGTAGAGACGCGTTCGCGGCATGGTCTTTGGCATCGGCGTACGGACAAAATCCGCAACCACATTGGCAGACAGAGCACCAAAGCTCAAACAGGGCAACACCACCCTGGTGAACCTGCTATCCGGTAGCAGCGCAGCAGGCGCCAAAACCAACAGGACATACCAATGCTGAAACCAGAAGCTGCCAACCAATAGATAGAGCAGACTCAATACCACGATTGTGCGCCACAACATGCGCTCGTCACCCCAATCAGGCGTCGGTGAGCGCTTCCAACGGTATGGGCGAAAGTCCAGCATCCACAAGGCAACGAGAACGGCGCTAACGACAAACAACAAGGTGGGTAGTTGCACTGTTAGTCCTAGCACCAATTCTTTCGGCCAATGGCGCTGAATATACAATACGTAATAGATTACATGCCATGGCGAATTGGCCAGGAAGATGGATCGCTCATGCAACATACGTGGCAGCGTGCTCCACCCGTCGAATGGCGCGTACAGCAACCATGACAGCAACACTCCGATCGCCACTGCTGCTGTGCTGACAACAATAGCACGCAGCCATCCGCGGCGCCGAACGATCCACAGGCCAATGGCGGGTAAGAAGATCAGCACTGTGATCTTTACATGCAATGCCAATACCAACACCAACAAGGAAAGCATCCAGCGTTGCCGTTGCAAGAGCCACAACGAAGCTAGAAACAAGACGATCATGACGGCATCGTTGTGAGCGCCGATTGCAGTGGTAATCAGCAGGATCGGGCTCCATAGCCAGACTGCCAATGCCGCTGTCGCCAGATTTGGACGATTCCGCCGCACCATGCTCCTGATCAACCAAGCGGAAACACCCGTGAGGGCGATCGCTAACAGGCGATAGCTCATGAGATACCCAATGAGCATCTTGCATGATGCGGGCGATTTCGGACAGGATATCTGCGTTGTCGTCCACAGATCAGATGCCTTGAGCACGAAGCGCGCAACCACTGCGAGACCGGCACTGGTCATTTCCCACAGCGGGCCATAGGTGTCAACGTGCCTGATCCACGCTGCATAACGATAGAATGGAGCCTTGCTCAACGCCTCGGGTGCTCCGGCAAGCGGATTGGCTCCATATTCAACTATCATACGTCCGCGGAAAATATAATCGAAGATGTCATGAGATTCACCGCCGGGAGCCACGGTTAGCAGTACAGCACTGCATACCAGCCAGACCCCAACAATCAGCAGCGAAAGTCGTCTGGAGTCAGGGCGGTAAGAGTTGAGAAGTCGCAACGCCAGCATATACAACACGGTGAGACACAGATAGATGGCGAGATGAGAACTGAGATTGATGCTGGTGGGATCTACCATCAGCGCCCAGGTGGCGCGGGGATCGGCCAAACTGGCCATTAACGGGTAGCGAAAGGCCAGAAGCGCGTAGAAGATGATGGATCCAATGGCGATGGGAAGGAACCAAAACAGCCTATAGGAAGGGAAATGACTTGGCAGGCGACCTATCCTGTTTAGGACAGAGGTGAACATGCTCATACCCACACCTCACTGCCCGTCACAAACTCCATTTCAACCCTTCGACCGGCCCCATGGTACCAGTGCATTCGCTTCAGGTCGAGCAGGACGCCATTGCTATTGAAAAGCTTTGGGGCCACGCTCCTTCAGTAGGCTACAAAGCGGGCAATTCGTTACCAAGGTCGATCGAGCGTGAAGCGGAGTCTCGAGCATTTGCTTTACACGACGATAGTGGTGCAGACATTGCGGCTACGCACCAGGTCTATCTGTTGTGCTGGCTCCCACTTCCAGATGGATCGTGTCACCGCGCGTCCAGGGGCAATACTCATCGTGACCACCATAATTGCCATCCAACACCCGTCGGCTTGCACAACCGCCCTGACATGGACACTCCGCAGCATGCTCTGGTAAACTGCGCGCCATCTGGAAATATTCGTGATCAAACACTCCCTCACCCAGTTCAAGCAAATCGGAGACAGTGAAAGGCTCGACACCCGTCACAGGCCAGTACACGCAGGGAATGATGCGACCCCGCATGTCGAAACGTATACTGTTGCGTCCGCATGGCGACTGCACATCAGGCAAACCCATTGCAGCGCGTACAATAGGCTCGCTGCAACTCACCACCTTACCCACGCTGAATAGCAGCTGGTAGGCATCCCAAAACTGTTCATAGCTGAGGCGAAAGCTGTCGCTGCGCACAGCCTGATAGGCGTTGACACGTAGCAGCACTCCCAGGTCTTGCGCCATTCGCGCCATTTCGTCCATCTGGTGCCAGTTGGTGCACATAAGCGTACAGAGGATCGAGACGGCCTTACCGCGATCCTGACAGTGGCAGATGGCCTGGTGTACTAAATCCCAGTTGCCAGGGCCGCGCAGACCATCTTGTTGCTGTTTACTCGGATAGTCAATCGACAACTCTACATCGTGAAACATCTCCAGCAACTCGTCTCCCATGTTTGTCAGGCTGTGTCCATTGGAGGCAATGCTCAGCTTCACCCCACGTCCGTGCAGGTAGCGCACGATGTCGCCGAACTGAGGGTGAAGCAGATTCTCGCCGGTGCCCATGCCCATGTTAGAAACGGGGAGTGTCTCACAGATAATGCCAATCTGCTCCAACGACACATAGTCAATGCGCTCGGTGGGGCGATAGCAATGGGCGCATTCCAGGTTACAATCGTTTGTCAGGCCGATCCCTACAGAGTATGCCATATTTCTCTCTTCATATGTTTCAGGGTTTGCTCGCTACGACGATGTAGTCATTCATTGTGGCAAAGAATTGTCCGCTGGCCAAGCGAGCGTCGATCTCTCCTACCCAACGGAGACGTTCGTCAGGTGATATGACGTCGTGCTGCACCGCGAGGTCAGCACAACGACGTAGACTGCTCACCAGTGTGTGATTCTCGTCACGTCCAACGATGACCAGCACGACAACAGAGCGGACAGTCCAGCCAATTTCCAAGCAGCGGCGGACGAGTTGGCGGCCCATCCAATTGTCGCCGTCGATGTTGTCACTACGCCAGTCGATGATCCGCCGGGTCAGGCTGCGGTCGCTATGGTCGAGCGCCAATGTACCCCGGTCTGCCTCTAGTAGCGCCAGACGGCCGCCAGGGCGCAGCACACGTCCAACCTCTTGTAGCACGGTCTGCGGATTGTCCACATGCATTAACAGGCGGGCGGCAACGGCGCCGTCAAAGCTGCTATCAGAGCAGGGCAGCGAGTAGGCGCTAGCCTGCCGATAGCGCAGTCCGGCAGGAAGCGTTTGACGCTGCGCAAAATTGAGCATGGCGTAGCTGATGTCTACCCCTAACACGGTTCCCCCTGGTTGCACGCGTTGCACCAGCCGCCGGGCCAGTACGCCGGTGCCGCAGCCGACATCGATCATCCGCTCGCCAGACTGGGGATCAAGTGTATCGATGAGCGATGTGTGCGCCTGCGTCTGATCAGTAGTGCGGCCGCGCACATCGATAAATGTAGCCAGATCGGCAGCGTCTTGGGGTGATAACGCATCTGGATTCGACCAGGGATTCATGTGCTTTGCTTAGCCTTGAGCTTACAACTGTTCAGCTCAATAACAGGGCAACCCTGGCCCAGAGACGACCCTCTTCGGCTGGCTTGGCGATTCGTGGACGTAGCCAGCCGTCTACACCCACAAACCGGCCCGCCGCCGCCCCGAGCAGCGCAATCGAAAGTAGTAAGATCGCACCATAGGCCCACTCCCACTCGTACGGGCGCGGTATGTTGGCCAGCGACACCCACAGTTGCCCGACGACCCCGATCGACACCAGCGCACCTAACCGTGAAAAGAGACCCAACAGCATCGACAGGAATATCCAGAATTCGGCCAGCCAGATCACCCAGCCGAAGAAGCTGATGTTTGGGATGAGGATATTGTCAAGGAGCAAGGCATTGGCCTTGGCCAAGGGTGCGATATTCAGGCCAATCTTGGGTAAACCGGCAGGACGCATGTCGGAGACAAGCACCTGACGATACTCCGGCGCGTAAATCGATTCGATCCCCATCCAGTAGCAGAGTCCGCCGCTGCCGTTGCCGGTCCAGTGGTTCTCGGCTGCGGGCTGAGGAAAGGCAAAATCATTCGTACAGCCAAACTCTGGGGGTAATTTCCAAAATAACTGGGTGAAAAAGAGATAGGCCAACCCCAGGCGGGCAATGAAAATGCATATTTTGTACAGTAACGTGTCTGCACGCGAGCTGGATGAATCAAAAAGCTGAATCATGGACTGTCCCCCTGTGATGTTTGGTTGTCAGAATGTGCACAGTTTACACGTATATTCTGAAGAATTCGTTGCCTGTATCTTACGGACATATTAATTAATCACAAACCAAGCGCTGCAAAGTCGGAATTTAGTCTACTTGTTGTTTATGAATCAAGCAAGTGCATCCGTCGATACCGAAAGCGGCTAAAATGCTGATACCCAAATCGGCGCCTAAGCCTGAGCACCCCTACCACTGCAAAACATCCTGTGAATAGAGTCGGACGAGCAGGTTGAAAGTCTGGCTGTCAATGATTATCTCGACAATGGCGTCGTTGGGGATGTGTGAAACATTCGAGGAGGCATCCAGGATGCCCTGCACGGCGGGCGGATAGGTCGTCCCCTCTAGCTGGAGGATGATCTGAGGATACACGCGTGCCAGCAGGTTGGGATGCGGTCAGGAACCGGAGCCAGGGTAGGGTACAGGCTATAAAGTCAGGGTGTCAGGCAAGTGGTCGAGCACAGCACGTTGCGACTCCTGTGTGTTCTCGAAGGGCAGCAGGGTGGTGAAATCGCCGTAACGCAGCAGGAAGAGCAGGGAGTCGGGTGGGTCGGTGGGCACGTTTAGGAGCGTCAGCGTCAGGTCAGCATCGAGAGCAATGGTCGAGCCAGGAAGGAGGTCGGAGATCAGAGGTCGGGGGTCAGTAGGGGCGGACCCTTGCGGTCGCCCATTCCCTTGCGGTCGCCCCGATGTCGGACGCGTGGGAATCACGAGATCGAGTGGCCGATTCCCGCCAGGAAGGCTATCGAGAATGGCGTCCAGCGGGTAGTCGGTCGCTTCGCGACCGGGATCGAGCAGGATCCGATTCCCGCCGGGCGTGGTGATCGAAAAGACCATCCCCTGTTCTCGCCCCAACAGTTGGATGTGCAACCGACCATCCGGTTAGCTCTCCCACCAAGTGACGCCCGTCCATAACGGCAAGATCAGCAACCCCGCCAGCACGGCGCTCCCGGTCAGTTGCGGTCGCCAACCCGCGGGAACAAAGTCAGTTTCCCCTGCTCCTGCCGCACCAGCCACCACATAAATCCCAGCCCGGAGACGGGATAGAACAATCCCGCTAACAACCGCCCGAAAGCACTGATCTCTACTGAGTCCCAGGGCACAGCCGCCATCTTCTCCACCACGAACACCGTCCACCACAAACTGGTGTACGGGATCAGGGCGACGAGCTCGGCCAGGGGCGGGAAGATGAATCCAGCGAAAATCGCCAATCCGCCGGCGATCATAATCGGCGGTTGGACGATCACCATGAACAGATTGCAGTTCAACGAGTAGCGTAAGGTGCACGCCAATTTTTGTTAACCCTGATCTTTTGATAATAGCCAAAGACTGCAAAATTCGCGCCGCGTACCACCCCGCCATTGGCGGGTCGCCTTCACGCTAGGTTAGGCCGCATTTTCTTTTTTTTCGGGCCAGATTTCTTTTGTTGTTCGTAATCTTTTCACTTCTCTTCCAAGATAACTTCGTGTTCTATCACAACCAATTCAATCTTCTCGCCCTCATATTCCAGTTCTGTTTTCCCTATCCGATATTTCGTAAGAAATAGTAGTTCGTCTAAATTAATAACCCGACTTAAGTATCCTTGCGCTTCAATATCTGCTTTCATCTGAGGGGGGCCTTCGGAGTTCATTGGTACTTCATAGGCACCACCTTCTTCACCCAAATATTGCAGAATTACTTCTCCTGAACCGTCACTTTCCCATCCTGTTTCTCCATCATAATCGATAAATCCTTCAGGTATTTCGGTTCTTTCATCTTCTAAATATACCCATACTTTCGCATTTGTGACAGGTTCATTTTCTATATTGAATATCCTTATATGGATCTCTGCCGCTGGTCGCGGCATGATCCATTCATGACCTTCGTCAAAGCCATTGTCTGCTCCCAAACTATCGCAGCTTACTAATAGCATCATCAGGATCTGAACTAGGATTATTTTCTGAATACCTTTTCTCATATCAATACCTTCGCCAAAATTGGCGTTGAATAGAGCGGGCGAATAGGATAGGGAAAACGCTTTCCGGGCATTTCCCCAACACCAATTCGCACCGCTCATGATCGAAATTATCACACTGATTCAATGTTTAGAGCAATGTTTGCCAGGTACGACATACCGTCAATTGCTTCGCATCATCCCGGCCTTACTGACGATGACAGGTCGAGTGACGATGTTAGGCATTTCTCGCTGAACCGAAAAAGGAGGGAGCTACCGGACCATACAGCGCTTTTTCTCTCACCTGAAAATGGGGATTAGAAGCTGGTATTGGTTAATAGTGTTGCTATGGCCGCTTCCATGTTTTGGGTCCGACCCCGATTTTCTGCGGCAGCGACAACGTCGGGGGGCAAGAATGCGGCAGCGGAGTCAATACGTGCCTTAATGACATCTCGAAACCAAAGCGAATCCGCCACGAGAGGGAAGCGCGTGATCAGTGTGTAGGTCTCGATAGCTTGCGCTGTACGGCCCACATGCGACTGCAGAATCGCAACCCCGGCGAGTATGTATAAAAGTGACATCTGATCCTGATGGGTCACAGCCAGACTCAGGGCTTCATGGAGAAGCGCCTGCGCACTTATCGGATCGCCGTTCTGACACACGGTAATGCCTTGGGCGGCGAGGGCCATACCCAATTCGGTTTTCTGGCCGAAGCTTCTGTAAACTGCGACAGCTTGTTGCCCTAGCTTTTCAGCCTCATCTAACTCGCCTTGGGCCAGCGCCGCAAGGGCCAACGCCGTCAACGCTCGTCCGATACACATCTGATTCTTAATTTCTGTGGCTACCTCAAGGCCAATCTGGGCATACTCTTGGGTTTGAGCATACTGGCCAAGATGGGTTTTCACGATAGCTAGGTTGATCAGTATTGATTCGCTAAAAGGGCAATTATCCACACCTATTGACACACATGATTGTAACTGAGTGTCCGCCTCCTGCCATTGCCCAGCAAAACTCAGAGCCATACTTCGGAAGTAGAGGCCTTTGACGATGCCGGCTTGATCGCCGAGTTTCTTGAAAATATCGATACTTTCCTGGATTGATTGCATGCCTTCGTCAAGCAATCCCGCTTGCAACTCACCGATACCTCTGTCGCCGAGAACGCCCGCATAGCCACCCAGATAACCAATCTTGCGGTACAGGGCCAGACACTCTCCAGCAATTTGTCTGCCTTCCTCATAGGCTCCTGAATTCCAACTCTGGATGTGCAAGCGTCCCAATACATAGGCCGCATGCCAATCGTTCCCCATGTGCCTGAACAGCATCAGGCTTTCCTCAAAATGCTTTTGCTAAGCACGTGATCGGTATACTGCAAGCGGCAGCCCTTCCATAAAAGCGCCAATGCTCTCTCAGCCCGCACATCTTCACCGACGGCAGCCAATTCATCCAGAAATTCAAGACTGTCTTTCAATAACTCCAGCGCTCGCTCCTGCTTGCTGTGTAAATAAGCTTTGCCAGGCGAGTGCTTTACCTAAAACACGCTGGTCGGGTCGCAGAGCAGTGGAAAGCGCCTCGACAGCCGCCTGACAGGCAGATTCGCCTTCGGAAAGACGATGCCGCCGCTGGTAGAAGCGACACAGTCCATCCATGCCCTGATCGAGTAATTCGCTTCTGCCCTCACAGACCGCCCAGTCCCAGGCGGCGCGGCAGTTGGCGATCTCGCTATCGATTCTTTCCAGTGTCTTATGTTCGCCAGCGCCCTGAAGGGACTCAGCCCATTCGCTCAATTGCGTCATATAATAGATGCTATGCCGCTCGTGCGCTTTGCCGAGCACAGAAGTCATGGTCGATTTCGCTTCGACATATTCACGGAAGAGATCATGAATTTCGAAGCGCGGCCGGTAAGAGACAGGCTAAACGATTGAGAACCGATTGATCGAGCAATGCTGTAAGGCTCCGTATGGAAATGCCACTGATGTCATGCGCGGCTTGATAGGTGAACCCGCCTTGGAAGACAGTTAGCGTCGCCAATGTATGTTGCTCATCGGCAGACAGCAGGTTCCAGGAATGGTCGAAGACGGGTGTGAGGCTACGCAGCGGTTCGTGCTGGAGCGCTGGAATGCTGCTGAAGACGCCTGCGTTCAAAGGAGCCATGTGATTAGACACCTGATTGCGACGCTCAGGTCCATCAATGATCTGGGCTGCGATCGCTTCCGGGGTCAGTAATCGCACCCAGTTTGCGATGAGTAATATCCCAAGCGGCAAACCTGCTGCCAGGTGGCACAACTTGGCGATGGCGATGATATCTTTTGCGCTTGGTTCCAATTCGGGTCGAATGCTTTGCATCCGCCACAAAAAAAGCTGGACGGCGTCGTAGGCACGGAGATCTTCGGGGTCATCAGGCATGCTTTCCGGATAGGTCATGCCCGTGAGCGGGTAAAGAGATTCGCACGGAAGATTCAGTCTGGTGCGGGAGGTGGCCAGAATTGTAATCCTGGGCGTGAAATCGAGGATATCGTTGACGAGATCAATTAAGCCTCCCTGGTCCGGATCGTATTTATCAAGCAAGCCTTCGCAGCCATCCAGAATGAGCAACGCGTGTTGGCGACGAAGAAAGGAGAGCACCTGTTGGCGAGGATGACTCTCCTGAGAAAAGTAGAAGCCAACACCGTGCGCCAGAGTCGCTGTGAGGGATTCTATGGATGGCAATGATCCCAATGAAATCAGGAAAACCTTATCTGGCTGGTCGCCATTGCTCTCGGCCTGAGCCAGAACCGCGGCGGCGATCGCTTTTGCGAGATGGGTCTTGCCGCTGCCGCCCGGACCCAACAACGTAAGTAAGCGACATCGAGGATCGCGCACCCTGGTCAAGATGTCATCCAATTCTCTACGGCGCCCAATTAAGGGCATTGATGGGTGTGCCAGTTGCGGGTGAACCGCAGTGTCGCTTGCCTCTGAGGATTGAGCGTCCCGAATGCGTTCATACAAGGCAGTTGTCTCTTCATTCGGCTCCAGACCCAGGTCTTCGGCCAGAGTCTGGCAATAAATCTGATATTGGCGCAAGGCGGCTGTTGGTTGGCCGCTGAGGGCGAGAAGCGACATCAGCAGACGATGCGCCTCTTCGTGGCATGGTTCGAGCGACAATACTCGTTCGGTGTAGGTGGTGGCTTGAGGGTAGGCCGCCTGCGTGAGGTAATGTATTGCCAGTGCGTATAACATCCGCAACGCACCCAGGCGCAGCCGCTCGCGTTCAAGCAGAACCCATTCCTCGAAAACGGGGGCTCGATGGATGTGGAATCCCGCCAGAAATTCACCTCGATACAGCGCTACACTCTCAGTTAGCTCAACTACCCTGGCGGGGGACAGGCTCGGGGTCTGGTCCTGTTTGAACGCAAAAACTGCCTGGGTGAAAGGCTCAACATCCAGGAAATAGTTGGCATCCCGGTTGAACGCGACTTCATGGCGCGTAATCAACAGGTGTGGACCGACCAGTCTGCGTAACTCGGCCAGGGTCTTGCGCAGGCCAGCGCGGGCGTTGGCTTCCGTGGCATCTCCCCAGAACAGACCAGCCAACAGCGCGCGGGAATGCGGTTGGCCGGTAACAGCAAGATAGCACAACAGCGCCACGGATTTACGGTGAACAAAACCTGTGACAGGCATTCCATCGCGCTTGATCTCCGGCGTTCCCAGCAGATTTAATTGTAATTGTACATTCATCACATTCCACTACCTGGAACCGTATGTTGAATTGCACGCAGTTTTTCGCATTATTATACACAGCTTTATACGATTTTTGTACGTTTGCCTCCTAAGCTAAGACTAGGCGTCAACGACGAATCTGCGGAGGCGAATAAGTGACCGAGAATGTTGGTCCAATCCCCAATTACAGATCATTTTGGCTGCGCTGTTGGCAGGTGAGCAGTCAGAAAACGACTATTCCAACATCCTGGCGGTTTAGCCTGGAAGATCCCGAGTGCGCACACAAGCGTGGATTTGATGACCTGCAGGCGCTCGTCGCCTTTTTAGAGTCCGAATTAGGTTGCCTGGATCGAGGCCTTTCGGCAGGAGCAGATGCCGGAAACCCTGTGGATTAAGGCCTGTCTGCTCGCAAAAACTACCTTCTGCCAATGGCGGCCCATTTCGCAGCCGCTATCGCTCCAATCCTGTTAGGAGGATGATGATGAATGCATCACGTTTGAAGATTACCTTTGTTGGGATTCTATTTCTGGTTGGCATGCTCACGCCATTGGCTTTGTCTGCCGATGGCGGCGATGTTGTCGAGGAAAACCGATCCGTCCAGGATGTCAAGGCTGCTTTTGACAATCTCACCTATCAAGGTGAGTGGCTTGGCTTCTACCTGGACCACCACCAGCACTCCTCAACCGATGAGACCTTTGAGTTGTTTCCTGGTTCTCTCAAGGCTCACAGCCAGGGACTGGCGCGATCCCCGCGTACCGACGGGCCACCGGTATTCTATGTGGCCGTTGGCGAAGGTGGGTTTAATATGGATGGATATGCCGGCATCATGGTCGTGGAGATGGGATCGGTGCCGACCAATGGCGAGCGCCTGGGATCCAATCGATCTGGAAGCGAGATACCATGTTCGCCTGGCCACCGCAGCCTGATGGTGTCAAACTGGACAAGGTGGTCAAGATCATTGAGACAAACGATACCCACCCATCGGGCCTGTCGATGGTCGGTGATATCCTTGCAGTTCCCATCGGCGGGTTTATCCAATTTTATGATTGCAGGGATCCCCTCAACCCCAAACGGTTGAAGTATGCATTGCCGCTCATTGATGACCATGCGGAATCAACCGGGGCAAATGCCGTAGCCATCACCAAGCTACCGGAACCGGACGGCCGCTTCTTGTTGGTGACGGATACGGATAAGGGGGCCCATTTTTATTTCTCCGGGTCTGACAGGACGAGCTTCTTCAAAGCGGACGGCATCACGGAGGTTGATCATATTTTCCATGAGTCGATCCGCACTGACGTGGAACTCCCTGATGAATGGATTGACGGCTATTGGACCGAGAAGTGTAATGGGGAGGCCGAGCCCGGTCCCGACCAGTGCCTTCGGCATCGGGTCTCGGGCGTACAATATGCATTCCTGGACAAAGACTACTTGCAGGCCCTGCGTACCGAAGACAGTGAGACAGCCTGGCCCTTCAAGGGCGATGGCCCGGCCAATAGCCGCCTGTTCCAGGGTATGAATTTCGTGAACCAGACCGACAGGGATGGTGTCCATAGTCTGTTCCTTATCGGCTCAGCTAATTCTCATGAAGAGACGCCTCGGCTCTGCTGTTTTGGGGATGATGAGTTGTACCTGTTGGAACTGTTCAGCGCTGAGTACGACCATGAGTCGAGCCGGCTGGTGAAGAAGGACCTTGTAACCCTGATGCCGCCTTGGCTGCACCTTAGGGGCGTAGCCAAAGCCGTGAAAATGACGCGCAGCCCTGGTGCCAAAGATGGAGGGGGGGAGAAACCCTCCTATAAGTACGAAGCACGGAATCGTTATATGACAGAATCTGGCATTTATGGCGACAGCTACCACGTTTTCAGCAAACGCTGGCAGGCCAACTTTAACGCCGGGGCGGGCGCCTACGTCAGCCCGTCGGGAGAACTTCTCTTCTACGCCGCTTCCCATTTCGCCGATGGCGAAGTCGGACGTGATGCCAATTATTACCAGCATGACCGTGCCGATGATTATCGGGGTAATGATTTTGTTAAGATGGCGGAGTTTGGTAACAAATACGTCGCTACCGACTGGACTGCGCTGGCAGATGGCGAGGACAAGCCGGGATATTGCGGGCCGAAATTCAGGGAAGACCAACTTGGCGGCCCCTACAAAGTTCTCGAGGGATCCGATGGTCTGACGCTCAATGGTGAAGTGCTATTCATCGAACCGTGGGCGAGGATGTTTGAAAGGGCAGAATACTCCGGCATAAGCGTCATGATGGATTGGCGCAATCAGAACGAAGAAGACTACGATATGTTCAGTGATCTTGACGGAGAGTATGGCGAATGCCGCCATAAGTCGTTTATCGAGGCCGATGGCTATCAAGCCTATAACGGCTTCAACAATTGTATGTCGTCGTTCTTCTGGTGTGGTCCGGAGGGTTCTACCTTGACTTTCTTTGAGACCCACGAATATATGGACCGTTCTATCTCAATAGCGGGAACCGGGAGAGTGGAGGGCAGGGTTTTGTTCTCTGATGGAGATACAGCAAATCCTGACTACGATGAAGAATGGAAATGGTTCAATGACAAGATCGGTTCAGCGAAAATCGATTGGACGCCGCCCTCTCTTAATTACGGATGGACCCTGACGGGCGCTGGTGGATTGCTTGAGGATCCTGACCCGCCCTATCTGCAAGTATACACCCCGGGAAGAGGCAGTTCAACGAATACGGTGACATTGGAGGTGCTTGGACAGACACACACTGCGCAGATCACTGTCGAGAATGTGCCACCAACCATATGGGGCTTTCGCAGTCAGTGCCGCCGGTTTTCGCTGAGGGACACGTGATTCGGCCGGCGGCGAGTGGAGCGACCCGGGTGCATGGGATGTGACCTTGACGATTGAATGGGGTGACGGCACCAGCGAGGAGATATTAAGCGAATACATACCTCCGGACACGGATCCCTACCACGCTTCGTTCGATTTCACCCATGTCTATGCCGACAACGGGACCTACACGGTTCAGATCTGTGCTAACGACGGTGAAGACACCACCTGTGATAGCCGAGAGATAACCGTCGACAACGTGGCTCCCACGGTGTCAAACATCGACCAAGTGATCTACGAGGGTGACGACCTCACGGTCGCCTTCAACGACCTGGGCACGCTGGATACGCACCACATCGCCTCGGTGGACTGGGGTGACGGGTCGCCGCCGGTTACGGCTGTGGCCTCCGAAATCCCCTTCGGGCCGCCGGGCTCGAAGGAGGGTCTCGACGGCACCGTAACCTCCAGCTGGCACGAACTGCCACCGGGCGTCTATGCGGTTACTGCCTGCGTGACGGATGACGATGGCGCTGAGAGCTGCGCCAGTCTGAACGTAACCATCGTCCACGGCTTCCTGCGCTTCTGCGCCTACGGCGATGACGAAAAAACCGGCATCACCGTGC
Source organism: uncultured Chloroflexia bacterium (assembly GCA_963700615.1). GTDB lineage: Bacteria > Chloroflexota > Anaerolineae > J102 > J102 > DUEF01. The sequence goes on from CAVOYG010000022.1 coordinate 29,486, forward strand.
ACCAGGATGCGGTGGCAACCTGCGCCCTGGTTCCCTCCGGCATCCCCGGCGATACACGACCCAGCGGCATCGGCAGCCGGGGCGAGGTGGACATCAAAGACCGGGCGGACATCACAGGCGTTTTGCTCAGCCTGAATGACAAAATCGACGTGGGCAAGGATGTCAGCGTTGCCGGCACGCTGACCGCTGGCCATGATGTCAAGGTCGACCAACGGTCGCACATCGACGGAAATATCGTCTCAGGTCACAAGGTCGAGTTGAAGCGCGAGGTTTCGGTGAGTGGCGACATCACCGCCGCCGACGAGGTGAAAGTGGATTCCAGGGCTGAAGTCACAGGCACAAGGACCGACTTCGCCAGCGTGCCCCCTATCCCCGCTATCACCTTCGTGCAGTTCTCGTTCGAACCCGGCACCGAAAGATAACCGTCAAGAAGGGCGACAGCCTTGACTCTGGCCTCCGGCGCGTACAAGGATGTGAAAGTCGAAGAAGGGGCAACGCTGGTTCTCATTCCGGTCCAGACCCCTTACGCCAGTACGTCTTCAAGAAATTCGAGATGGAGAAGGATGCCGTACTCCAACTCGACTTGTCAGCCGGGTCCTATCGTGATTGACGTGGCGGAAAACCTTGAGTTCAAGGAAAACGTGCAGATCATCCAGTATCGACGGTGGTAATGCCAGCGATGTTCTCTTCCGCGTAGCGGGACACAAGGTGGCGTTGAAGAAGAATGGCATCTACTTCGGCACATTCCTGGCGCCTGACGCTGAAGTCAAAATAGAAGACGAAGCCACGCTGACCGGAGCGCTGTACGGCAAGAAGGTGGATATCGGGCAGCGTGCAGTCATCACCGGCCTTCCCGCTCGCGACCTCTTCGCCACGCTGTTTGTGTTTCCCTAAACCAGGACCAGCCGAGTTGTTTTCTGCTCATGACTCAGCAAGGATGAGATTGTTCCCAACACGCAACTTTATCGAATTTGGAGATGCGCTTTTACCTCCTCGAATAGGATAAACACGCATATCTGGCACAGAAACGATAACCCGTCTTTGTGCCAGATATGTCTTGATGCCTTAAACGCCTACCGCCCCATCACATCTGCCGAATAAGGCCTGGTGAGTAGATTGAAGGCTTGGCCATCGCTGATGATCTCAACAACAGCGTCGTTGGGGATGTGTGAGACATTCGCTGACTCTGCCAGGATCGCTTGAACTGCCGGCGGATAGGTCGTCCCTTCCGGTTGCAGGATGATCTGCGGTTGCAGGCGGGCGAGCAGGTCGGGATGCGGCCAGGCACCGGTGCCGGGGTAGGGTGCAGGCAACAGATGTCAGGGTTTCAGGCAACTGGTCGAGCACAGCAAGCTGCGATTCCTGCGTGTTCTCGAAGGGCAGCAGCGTGGTGAAATCACCGTAGCGCAAGAGGAAGAGCTGGGAATCGGCGGGATCGGTGGGGGTATGGAGGAGGGTTAACGTGACGTCGGTATCGAGGGAGAGGACAGCACCAGATTGGAGATCGGTAGGGGCGGGCCCGAGCGTGCCGCCCCTCTTGCGGTTGCTCCGACGTCGGGCGCGTCGGAATCACCAAATCAAAAGGCTGGTTCCCCCCAGGAAGGCTATCGAGAATCACCTCCAGTGGATACATGGTCGCTTCGCGACCCGGATCGAGCAGGATGCGGTTGCCGCCGGGCGTCGTGATCAGAAAAACCACCCCCTGTTCTCGCCCCAACAGATGGATGTGCAGCCGACCATCGGGCTGGCTCTCCCACCAGGTTGCGCCCGTCCACAACGGCAGGATCAGCAGCCCGGCCAGCATGGCGCTGCCGGTGAGTTGCGGACGCCACGTTTCGGGCACAAAGCCGGTCTCGCCTTGCTCCTGCCGCAACAGCCACCACAGAAATCCCAGAGCCGAAGACCAGATAGTACAGCGCGGCCAGCATCCGCCCAAAAGCGCTGACTTCCATCGAACCCCAGGGCACGGCCGCCAGTCTTCTCCACCACGAACACCGTCCACCACAGACTGGCATACGGGATCAGGGCAATCAGCTTGGCCAGCGGCAGGAAGACGAATCCCGCCAAAGTCGCCAGGCCACCTGCGATCATGATCGGCGGCTGCACGGGGATGATCAGCAAATTCGCCAGGAAGGAGATGATCGACAGTCGCCCGAAATAGTAGACCACCAGGGGCATGGTCGTGATTTGGGCGGCCAGCGTGACCAGCAATGCCTCGGCCAGCAGAGTTGTTAGCGACCTTGGGGATGCGCTTGCCGATGCGGGCATCCCAGGCGCGTTGCAGCGGCTGGCTGAACAGGATCAGGCCCAGCGTGGCCATGACGCTGAGTTGAAAACCCACATCCCACAGCGTGAGCGGATTGAGCAACAACATGATGATGGCTGCCACAAACAACGAGATGATGGCGGTGCTCTGCCGTCCCAGACCGATGGCGATCACGAAGAGGATGCCCATGAGCGCGGCGCGGGTGACGGCGGCATCAGCGCCGACCAGCAGGGTGTACAAAATGATGCCGCCGATGGTGACTGACGACAGCCACCCGTTTGCGCCGTCCGAAAAGACGCGTGAATAGTCCCAGCAGAATGCCTGAGACGATGGCGATGTTCGATCCACTGATGACGATGACATGGCTGGTCCCCGTGAGATTGAAGTCATCGTAGAGTTCGCGGGGGATGCCGCTTTCGATGCCCAGGATCATGCCGTTGGCCAGGGCGGAGTATGGCTCAGGCAGAATCTGATTGAGGATGTCGCTGGCGCGAGCGCGCACGCTGTACAGCGCCGCCCAGAACGCTTGACCCTGGTCACTGGCCAAATGCGTGATTTCGGCGCGCTTAATCAGGGTGTGGATGTCCTTACGAGCCAGGAAGCGACGATAATCGAAATCGGGGAAGGTGGGTGGCGTCGCGGCCACGCCCCGAATGCGGATGCGGTCGCCGTACGCATACAGCGTATCGTTATCACCGCGCACCAGGGCGATGCCCTCAACCGACTGCTTGCGCTCCCCATCCCAGCGTGTGTCCACCTGCACGCGATACTGGTTGTAGGCATCGCGTTGTTCCGGCCAACCAACGATGACGCCCTCGAGCACGGATGGGCGACCGTAGGGCGTATCACTGTTGTAAGTGGCGAGATCGTTGGGGCCGAAACAAGGCTCGAAGGGCTGGGTCGTGTAGCGCCATGCTCCCACCAGAACCAGGATCAAGATCAGAGCCGGGATCAGCACCCGTCGGCGTTTCCTCCCCCACCAGGCCGGGAGTCAGCAAAAAAGGCAGAGGCAGGAGTAGCCACAGCGTGTTTGGTTGTAATTGCTCGCCAGAACAGACAAAAATCCCACTTGCGACTAATTTTTCTCCCGCCAGGATGCCAATAGCCAGACCCAAGGCAGCATAGATCGGCAAAAACGGCGAGACAAATCGCTCGTTGCGCGGCAAATTCATTTTAGCTTTGAAGGAATTGAAACTGAGAGGCGAGGTGATTCGTAGTTTATAACAGGTGACGCCAGTTATCAAAGAATACACCTTGTGGGATGCACTTCAGTTTTTAGGGAAACATTCTTGGGAAGGCGTATAAGCCCTTGTCACGGCAAATCCCTAATCCTTCCTTCGGCAAGTCGTTCGATATCACGGGAGTTTTGAAACGAACCCTCTGGTTAAGCACAGATTTGACAAATATTTAGCATTAGACTACTTTAATTACATATTTATCAGGACTAATGCGGTTATAATTCGTATGCGACGGCGCGTGGGTAGGTTCTAAAAAGCGCTCGCAAGTTCCTGGTATTGACGACCGACGTCAGGGTTATTCTGATCGGCTTGTGATCACGTGTCGGTTCATCTCGCAACCTAATGTTGAGCGTAGCTCAACTTATACGATATCTATACTCGCCGCCACATCTGGCACTTGACGAATAGCATAGATGATAAGCCCTTTCTGTCCGCAATGAGACAGGTGCGTAAGTCATGCCTGTTAATGCGCAAAGCAGCTTAGTTCATGTGTTCGTGCCGGTCGCACCATTCGCCATGTCCTTGCATGGCCTCCACATCGAGTTATACGAAACCGCCCGGTTTCCGAAACTATCGTTTGCCACCTAAACCCATTTCTCAATTCTCCACAGGAGGAGATCCATGAAACGCCTTGTTTTTCTGGTAAGTATTCTCGTTGTATTGGTTGCTCTGGGAGCTTGTGCACAACCAACCCCAGAAGTGGTCGAGGTCGTGAAGGAAGTTGTTGTAACTGAGGTTGTCACGGTCGTAGAGACGGTGATGGTCGAGGGAACCCCACAGGTTGTTGAAGTTGAAAAAGAGGTCACAGTTGAGGTGACCGCCGTGCCCGAGATGAAGGACCCTGTCGTTTTCAAGTGGGCTGACTCTGCTGCCGACCTGGGCTCGATGGACCCGCATTTTGCCGCTGCTACCAATGACCGTAATCTGGCGGATATGATGTTTAACGCCCTTGTGCGCTACAAACCTGGCGATGGCTCTGTATTTGAGCCCGACCTTGCCATGAAGCTGCCCAAGCCGGAACTTGTGGATGACAAGCAGGTATGGACCTTTGAACTCCGCCGCGGCGTGATGTGCCACCCCACCGCAGAAACTGAATCTTACGAATTGACATCAGCCGATGTGGTCTGGTCGCTGAACAAGTCCGCCAATGCTGACACCTCCGCTTATGCCGGTGAATACAGCGGTATGACTTTCGAAGCGCTCGATGACTACACCGTGCAGATCACGCTGGATCAACCGCTATCGCCAGTTCTGTTCTTGCCCAAGGTGGCTGACTATGCCGGTGGTTTCATCATGTGCCAGAAGCAATACGAAGCTGTCGGCGCTGAAGGATACAAGACCAATCCCTCCGGCACCGGACCCTTCATGTATGAAAGCTACACCCCGCAAGATAATGTCACCCTGGCAGCCAACGACGCTTACTTCCGTGGCCGTCCCCTGCTGGATAAAGTGGAATATCGCTTCATGTCAGAGGCAAACAGCCGTGAGCTAGGTCTGCTTTCCGGTGAACTGGATGCGATCAATGGCGTCACAGAGGGTGGATGGGTCAAACGCATCGATGCCGAAGATGGCATCAGCGTGGATGTCTATGGTGTCGGTGAAGTCGCCACTATCCATTTCAACACCTCCGTGCCACCGCTCGATGATGTACGTGTTCGCCAGGCCCTTGCCTATGCCCTGGATCGGGATGAGTTCCTTGCCCTTTTCGGTGAGCCCGTTGCAGCCAATGTCTACTCGGCGGTGCCATCTGATTTCCTCGCCGGCGGTTTGACCGAAAAAGAAGTGACGGATCTTGGTCTCGACTACGGCAAGGACTTGGACAAAGCCAAAGCACTGCTGGCGGAAGCCGGTTTCGCTGATGGTTTTGCACTGGAAGTCGTTTCCTCTGAACGAGAATCCTACCTGAAGAATTACCAGAGCATGCAGGCCCAGTTGGCTGAAATCGGCGTCGATCTCACAGTCAACACGGTTGATCACGCCAGCATGCACACCCTGATTCGCGAAGATGTGAATCCCATCATCGTCTACGTTGCCTGGCGACCCAACGCCGATGTCTATCTCACCCGCTTCTATCATTCTGATTCGATCGTTGTCACCGGCGCCAAGCCAGACACCAACTTCTCGCATTACGCAGGAATCGACGATATGATCGAGGCCGCACGCGTCGAGCAGGATGCTGATACGCAGGTGCAGATGTGGAAGGACGCTCAGGTTAAATTGCTGGAAGAGATGATCTCTCTGCCACTTCAATATCAGGCTCAGGTCACCGCCCGACACGACTACGTGGACTTTGGACACGAACTCAAGTCGGTGTTCTCACTCTATCCTCAGATCGACGAGAACACGCGCATGACCAAATAACCATCGCTCAATCCGGTCGGGGACTTGCATCGCGGGTCCCCGACCACTTTTTGTGGTTAGAAAGCGGGTTAGTGATGATCGGCTGCATGAACCGTACCCTTCGATGCGGTTTCCGCTCCGCTTCAACCCACTCAGGATGCTACCTCTGAGCAGTTAGCACTGTTCACTGCTTTTTTCCAGACAAGAACGTCACATTCAAACGGGAGTGACGCCCTTATGGCAAGATATCTGGCTTCAAGATTACTGTTGGCAATACCGACGGTGTTGGCTGTATTGACTCTGGTGTTTTTCGTGGTGCGGGTGATACCTGGAGATCCGGCGCAAGCTGCTCTGGGTGACTATGCTTCTGAGGCATCAGTTGATGCACTCCGCGAGAGAATGGGCTTGAATGAGCCCTTGATTGTGCAATATTTTAATTTTCTGGGGGATTTGTTACGTGGCGATCTGGGCAAATCGATGATCACAGGTAAAGATATCAGCGAACTCATCAGACAAGTGCTGCCTTATACACTTGAGTTGACGTTTACGGCGATTTTCATCGGCACCCTGTTTGGTGTACCGATCGGCATCTATTCGGCGCGTCATGCTAATACTTCGATCGACTATATTGGACGCGTCGTCTCATTGGCAGGTCTTTCCGTACCGGCGTTTTATTTAGGCATCTTGATCATGCTGCTCTTTGCCGTCAAGATCCCCATATTCCCGGCGGTTGGCGGGGGTGATCTGGGCGATTGGAGAAGCAACCTCAGTCATTTATTTCTACCAGCCTTGACTCTGGGACTGATCATGACAGCATCCGTCACTCGCCTCACCCGCTCAGCCATGCTGAATGTCCTCGCGGATGACTACATCCGGACAGCTCGCTCAAAGGGCCTCGACGAACGTATGGTTACACTCCGCCACACGCTACGCGCGGCATTGGTGCCAATTGTTTCCATTATCGGCATCTGGGCTGCCAGTCTTGTCGCAGATTCCGTTTTAACTGAAACAGTTTTCGCCCGCCCTGGTTTGGGCAAGATGTTGGTGGGCTCTATCATGCAACGTGATTACACAGCGTTACAGTCCGTAATGGTCGTTTACGCACTCATCGTTGTGGGCATTAATCTCATCACTGATGTCATCTACAGCGTCGTTGACCCCCGCATCACCCATTGAGGTATAAGGCATGAGTGAAAATTTTGACCTAAA
>CAVOYG010000023.1:0-66215 GCA_963700615.1 uncultured Chloroflexia bacterium
TACGTGCCCGTCTCACCTGCCAGGGCGCGTGCGATGTTGGGTGGATCGGTGATGAGGGCGCTGACCGCCATTTTCGAGGAAACCACGCAATGTCTGGGATCTTGGGCTTCATGCTGCCGGAGCGGCCAAAATGGCTTTTGCGACGTACTGCTTGGCTTCGGCTACGGTCATGTGGCTGAGCCACTGCTCATCGGGCTTGTTGAAATTGATGGCGACCTTTTCGACGGCGGTGGAAATAATCAGCATGTCAGCATCGATGTTGTTGGCAAGCAGGGCACTGGCCCGGCCCTGTCCATCAGATATGGCGGGTGCTAATCTGCGGCGTCATTGCGCACAACCGGAATGCCGCCGCCACCTACGGCGATGCCATCAGCTCTTTTTCACCATGGTGCGGATAGCGTTGACTTCAACGATTTCCAATGGCTGAGGACTGGCGATAACGCGGCGATACCCGCGACCGGCGTCTTCAACCACCTGCCAACCCATGTCCACAAAGATCTGCGCATCTTGTTCGGTCAGGAATCCACCTATGCCTTTGGTTGGATTCTGGAAACCGGGGTCATTCTGATCAACCAGCACTTGCGTGACCATGGTTGTGGCGCGGCGGTAAAGGCCGCGACGTTGGAATTCGTTGTCCAAAGCCTGCTGGATCATGTAACCGATGGAGCCCTGTGTGTCCGCCCCGATCATGTCAAGAGGTACGGGATGGACTTCGGGCATGGCCAGTTCGGCTCGGCGCAAGATAAACCCGACCTGCGGGCCGTTACCGTGCGTGACGATGGTGTTCCAGCCCTGTTCGATCATGTCGGCGATGTGTGTGCAAGTCTCGCGCACAGCATCCCACTGATACTCAACCGATTGATGTTCTTTATCGGGGATTAGTGAATTGCCGCCGATAGCGACAACGGCGGTTTTTGTTGTTTCTGTCATTGACTGCCTCTCGTGGTGATAAATCTAAATTTCATGCAGTAATTTATCAAATACCAAAGATTAATGATTAAATTTTAGGTGTCTATTTTTAGAGTCTTTAATCTTTAATCATTAATAATTAGCCATCACTGCCTTCTGCGCGTGCAGGCGATTCTCGGCCTGATCGAAAACGACCGAATTGCGGGCCGTCGATCACGGCGTCAGTGACTTCGATGTTGCGGTCGGCGGGCAGGGGATGCATGTAGATGGCGTCGTCCTTGGCCATGGCCATGCGGCGTTCATCGACGATCCAGTCGGAATACTGATTGGTGATGCGCTTGTCCTCTTCAGGATCGAGCGTGGTCAGGAGCGGGCCCCAACTCTTGGCGTAAACGATGTCGCTATCGGTGATGCCGGCGTTGAAGTCATCCATGACCTCGAAATTGCTGTGATGTTTCCTGGCGTTCTCTTTGGCCTGATCGATGATGAAGTCCGGCAGCTTGAATTCGGGCGGATGCACCAAGCGCACATTCATGCCGTAGCGATTCATCAGCAGGATGAGGCTGTTGGGCACGCTTTGCGGTTTCGAATAGCTGGACGCGTAGGCCCAACTGACGGTGATGGTCTTGCCGCGGGGATCGCCTTTTTTCTCGATGATGGTCTGCAGGTCGGCCAGGCCTGATGCGGATGATAATACTCGCACTGCATGTTCAGCACCGGCGAGCGGCTGGAGGCGGCCACGCCGCGCATGTAATCGTTGCCGAGCCCCAATCCACGTGGCGGATGGCGATGCCGTCGAAATAGCGGCCGAAAATCTCGCCCATCTCGGTGGTGGTGTCGCCGTGCTTGATCTGGGTGGTGCGGCTTTCGATGAAGGCCGCATGTCCGCCCAGTTGGGCCATGCCCGCTTCGAAGGAGCCGCGGGTACGGGTGGAACTGAAGAAAAACAGCATGGCCAGGACTTTGTCGCGCAGGTAAGCATGGGGCACGCCCAACGCGCGTTGGCGTTTCAGGTCCATAGCCACGTCCATGATGGTGTCGAGTTCGTCACGTGTGAAATCTTGGGTGGTGATCATGTCGCGACCGCGAAAGAGGTTTGCATTTTTAGTTCTCCTGTGGAGGTTGAAGAGTTAAGGATAAAAGATAAAAGGCCACTTGCGACGGTTTAATCTTTGATCTTTAATCTTTGAGATTTACAAAAGAGGGTGGCAAACGCGTCAATACGCTGCCCGAGCGTTCGTTCCAGTAGAAGGATATGATCTCCTCGCACGCGTTTGCCGTCGGTGGCGTGACCGGAGAGTCGTGGCGGGTGAGCAGCGGTCGGATGAAGGAAGTCGGAGGGATGTCAGTCCCGTTAGTCGGAAAAAGGTGAAGTGGTAGGTCGTCAGAAGCGCCAAAGGTGGGGGATACCCGTGGTTTTCCCTCGAATTTGGGCGAGTTGTTCGATCTGGAAATCATCGGCAGCGTAGCTGATCCCGCAAGTTGCTCTTCCTCAAGTTCGCGCGCAGCGGTGTCCTGGATCGGCTCTTCCCAACCGTCGTTCTTCTGTCTCCCACCGATGAGCTGATAATTGCCCGCCTGTTGATCCCACTGAGTGAGGAAACGGGGCGGGTCACCAGACTTAATGATGAGCGCCTGGGCGACAGTCGTGATACGGATAGGGTCAGCGTCGGGGTCGCGGCAGGCGTTCCTGTTCCAGCAGGTGGACCAGACTGATGCCATGTCGCAGGCCTCGTTCCCGTCGGCGCCGGAGTCCTTCGACCAGTCGGTAATGATCTCGCCCGGCGTTTCGGCCCATGCGGCAAGACTGTGAAGGAAATAGTGGGCAGGTTGGGAAACAGCCCGAATGCCGGGGTCTGATAGCTCGACCGCTCCCCACACCTCCAGCAGGTCGGCAACCCCGCCCGAATTCGCCCTTGCCGGGAGTTCATACAACGGGCGGGGCTCATGCCGATTGCGGGATAGCCCGAAGCCAGGAGGCGAGGAGGGAGCGGTCGGATGCAGTCATTGCGGTAGAGGCGGCCCTTGCGGTCGCCCTGGGGAGAAAGGGTGGTGGGCGAGGGCAAGCCTCGTCCCAACCCTTATTCCATCACGCCAAGGACGGATGCGAGCAGGGCCATGCGCATCACAACGCCGTTGAAGGCCTCTTCCCAGTAACGTGACCAGCGGGTGCTGTCCACATCGGCGGGGATTTCGTCCATGCGCGGCAGCGAGTGCAGCAGGATGGCGTCTGATTTGGCTTTGTTGATGAGCAGGTCACGCGTGATTTTGTAGTTTTCAGGCGTCATGCCTTCATCGCCAGTACGCTCATCGCGGGATTTGGTGTAATCGGGCTGCACGATCGGCTCGACCAGAATCACGTCAGCGTCACCGATGACATCATCGACATGGTCGGCGAAAGCGTAATCGAGCCATTCGCGCTGTAGTCATCTCTTGAATTCATCGGTCAGGTCCATGCCGGGTCGGGCAATAAAGGTGATCGGGCAATCGAACTGGGTCATGGCGTGGCCCAGCGAGTGCATGGTGCGCATGCGCATGTCGCCAATAGCCACCCAATTCAAACCGTGATTGGGCCCTTTCGCGCATCACGGTGTAGAGGTCGGTAAGGATCTGGGTGGGGTGCGCCCCAACCGTCGCCACCATTGATGATGGGAATCGGTCGCCCTGCAGCGGCCTCATCAGGCGCGCCCTTCTGGAAATGGCGCATGACAATGACATCGCCATAGAATTCCAGCATCTTGACGGTATCTTTGATCGATTCCTGGTAGAAATCGCCGGCGCGGGTCATTTTTGCGTCGGAGAAACCGGTCACAGCGCCACCCAGGCGCAGCATCGCAGACTCGTGGGCCAGGCGGGTGCGGGTGGAGGGCTGGTAGAAAGCGGTCACCAGTGTTTTTTCTTTCAGCAGGTCAACGTTGCGGCGATTGCGAGCGATGGGTTCCAGCTCCTCGGCAACCTCGAACAGGCGGAAGAAATCGGTGCGTTCAAAATCTTTGAGCGACAGGATGTCGCGTCCGGCAAAACTTCTCATTTTTTTCTCCGTTTAGGTGGTGAGTTGAAATGTGAGATTTGAAATTTGGGAGTTTATGTAGTTTGACATGATTACGCTCTGCGTCGGATAAGGCGAAAACGAATCAGATCATCTCTGAAATAGGACACCGCTTTTAGGAGCGGTTGGTTGTTGATGTCGTAGCCGATTTCCTTAAGCGCCAGGATCGCTGTGGTTTCAGGGATTTCAAGCTTTTCTGCGATCTCATCAGTGGCTGAAACAGGTACGATATCTGAGAGGTAATAGCTCAATTGTTGTTGGCAATATGTTTCCAACAGTTCATAAATGGGCAGCCTGCACGCTTGTTCATCGAAGGGGTTGATGATGCTATTGGCGGGAAGCGTGTTGTTGGTCAGGATCACCGGGCTGCTGTTTTCTTTGAATAATTTCTCGATCACCACGGTTGGGTCGCCTTCAGCGATGGCCAGTTCTTCAGCGATTTGTTGGTCTGCTTGTTGTTCCGTAAGCCCCAAGATGCGGATTGTTGGTGTGTATCCGTGCGCTTCCAAAACACTTTCGTAGGACCAAATCTCTTCCAGACGGGATTTAATCTGTAGCCCCGGCCTGTTGATGAAGGTCCCCATCCCTTGTTTGCGGACGACCGCCCCCTCGCTTTCCAGTCGACTCAGCGCGTCGCGCACGGTTGTGCGGCTGACGCCAAGGACATTGGCCAATTCTGGCTCCGAAGGAATGCGCTCCCCTTCAAATTCGCCCTCAACAATCTGTTGTTTGATATGGAGTTTAATCTGTTCAGTTAATGACGGACTTCGTTTAAACATTGGGTTCGATTATTTATTTGTCATATTGTATGGTTGTATGACAAATAATATTGAAAATCGGAGCGCCTGTCAAGTCTTAAATGTTGTTCGAATGTTGGTTGGGTGCACTGTGAGGGGTCTACTTTGCCATTTGCAGCGGAGTTCGTACACAATCTGCTGAATGAGTGAATCAGCCAGCAAAAACAATCCCCATGACGATCCTCTGGCCAACGAAAGAATAATCGTTGATCAAGTGGTTGTTGGCACGCGTCCTCGCAAAAAGGGCTGGCGCAGTCTCGTACAACTCATCATTCTTGCCGTCATTTTCGTGTTTTGGGGAAAGGTGCTGGTCGATAATTGGGATGAAATCGTCAATTATCCCTGGCGGCTCTCCTGGACATCGCTGCTGCAATCACTCATTGTCCTGACGGTGCAAATGTTCTTGGTGAGCACGATCTGGTGGCGGGCATTGACACTGGTCGGAAAACCGATCCCCTGGCGGCAGGGCGCGGCGATTTGGTTGCAAGCGCAGATCGCTCGCTACATACCGGGCGGCGTCTGGGATGTTGCCGGCCGACTGGTGTTGGGGCAGGAGGTTGGTGTGGACAAACGCCGGATGTCCGCCAGTGTGGGGATGGAGATGGGTCTTCAGGTGCTCAGCGCTTCCCTTTTCTTGCTGTTGGCGTTGATTATCGGTGCGGATGCCAGCGTACGCGCTTATTGGCCCTTTGTCCTGATTTTCATCGCTATTTCCCTTGTCATGCTGACGCCGCCGATCTTTTCAGCTTTGGTTAATTGGGGGTTGAAGCTGTTGCGTCGTCCGCCGCTGATCCTGAATATCACTTACACCAACCTGCTCCTGCTCTTCCTACTGCGGGTGATCACCCACGCACTCGAGGGATTGGCTTTCTTCCTCTTTGCCAGGGGGCTCTCTCCGCTTCCTTGGTCGCAAGCGCCTTTGATGATCTCAGCCTTTGTGGGGGCCTGGCTGATCGGTTATCTGGCGATCTTTGTGCCCACCGGCATTGGCGTGCGGGAAGGCGCTCTGGTGCTTTTGCTGGGACCGCAGTTCCCCTTTGGCTTAGCGACAGCCTCCGCCATCGGTTTTCGCGTTTGGATCGCTGTGCGCGATCTGTTTGGGGCGCTTCTGGGGGCCTGGATGGCGCGACGGATGGCAACGCCTGTCGGTGAAGACTCAGAAAAGTAGGCGCTCGAATTAGTCCAAAGCCTTCACTGGCTTCCGCAGACGCTTTTTCTCGCTCTGCCGGTTTTTCTGTTCCCGCCTTTTCTCTTTCTGAGACCGCGACATCCTTGTCTTCTTGCGTGTGCGGCGCGGGCGGAGGGCGTGGTGCAGGAGCGCCACAAAACGGTCGGTCACGGCCTTGCGGTTCCGATCCTGGCTGCGGGTCTCACCTGAAACCAGATGCAAGACGCCCTCGCTATCGATGCGTTTGTACAGCGCCTCCAGCAGCAGTTGGCGCTGGGTTTCATCCAGGCTGGGAGATTGCCGCACATCCCAAACAAGCTCGACACGCGTCTCGCTGCGGTTGACGTGTTGCCCGCCTGGCCCGCCGCTGCGACTGAAGCGGTAAGTGAGTTCGCTGGTGTGAATTTGCAATTGATCGTTGATGGTAAGGGTGTGTTCGTCCATGATTCAGGTTGTATGATAGCATATCGTGAGAAGATTCATGGTTCACTGGAGAATTCAAGTTCCATGTCACAAAACAAAAGGCTGATCCAAATCGATCTTGCTGGGGGGGATGCTGTTCATCCTCGTCGGCGTATTCTTTTTGCGCGGAGAACTGCTCACGACAAAGGCGGCAACCATTGATCCTGCGGTTTACGCCGCTCTCGATGCTTCGCCTGACGGTCAGGCGACGTACATCCTCTATTTTAGCGAGCAGGCGGATCTCAGCGAAGCTGAGGATATCCGCGATTGGATTGAGCGCGGGCGCTTTGTCTACGAACGTTTGCGGGATACCGCCCTTCGTTCTCAGGTGGCAGTGCGGGCAAAACACAGTCTGGACATGATTCCCGGCCAGGTGACAAGCTTCCAGTCCTTCTGGATCGCCAATGTCGTCGTTGTGCACGGAGACCGGGAAGCCCTGGATTATCTGGCGAGACAGCCGCATGTGGCCCAGGTCTTGCCGGAAATGAAATATGATCCCCCCGAACTGCCGGTTGCATTCAAACAATCTTCCGCTCCCAGTGAAGTCGCAGTCGTGGAGTGGGGCGTCGCTAAAATCAATGCCGATGATGTGTGGGCTGCGCCCTACAACAGCAATGGCGAGGGCGCTGTTATTGGCGTGATCGACACCGGCGTGCAGTGGGACCATCCCGCGCTGATAGAGCAATATCGCGGATGGGATGCCAGCACCGGGCAGGTGGACCACAACTACAACTGGTTCAATCCCGATCCGGAGAACACCTGTGATGACAGCATTGATGGAACCTGCGATTGGCACAGCCACGGCACGCATACCACGGGCACGACTTCAGGCGATGATGGCGAGGTCAATCAGATCGGTGTTGCTCCAGGCGCAAAGTGGATTCACGCGCTGGGGTGTTGTCCCAATAACGAGGCCGGGCTCAGGTCCATGCAATGGATGCTGGCTCCGACCGATTTGCAGGGACTCAATCCTGATCCCGATTTGCGACCCAATGTCGTCAATAATTCCTGGGGCGGTCCCGGCGGCAGCCTTATTTTTCAGGAAGTCATGTCCTCCCTCAACGCGGCAGGCATCGTGGTCGTGTTCTCGGCAGGCAACAACGGCAACGCTTGTGGCACGTTGGGCTCGCCCGGCGATAACCCGGCATCGTTTAATGTTGGCGCCACCGACTCGGCGACAATGTGCAATTTCTTCAGCAGCCGTGGCCCCAACCCCTTCTCCGGCGCTCCCGGCCCCGAGGTCACAGCGCCAGGGTATCAAATCCGCTCTTCCGTTCCAGACCTCGACCTATGGTCGGAGTTCAGGTACATCGATGGCAGCCCCGCATGTGACAGGAGCGGTGGCCCTGTTGCTATCGGTCGAGCCCGATCTGGTGGGCAGGGTCGATCAAATCGAGGAGTTGCTGCGCCGCACTGCGGTTCCTCTGACTACAGACGCAGGCGTGTGCTGGTGATCGCAGGCAACGAGATCCCCAACAACACGTACGGCTGGGGGCGCATCGATGTGGAAGCGGCGGCAAGCATGATTTGGCAGGCTGGCACGCTCAGCGGTCGCATCACCGATGCTGAAACAGGTGCACCGATTGCAGGCGCAACCCTTGCTGCTGCGCGTGATGGCTATACGCTGACGACGCAAACGGACGTCAATGGTGACTTCGAGATATTGCTTGGGGCGGGTCGAATACGACGTGACAATCAACGCCTTTGCTTATGAATCCCCGCCAAAGGCCTCTGTCACCATCAATCAGGATGAAATCACCGATTCGAGTGTGCAAGCTGTCGTTACTACCAACGGGTCAGTTGTATGGACAGGTTCTGTTGCCCGCCCCGGCCCCTGATTCCTACGCCCCCGTCGCAGGCGCAACTGTAGCGCTTCAGGATGCTCCGTTGGATTTTCAGGCCACGACCGACGGCAATGGCGATTACGTGATCGAACAGGTTCCGCAGGGAGCCTACGCCGTGCAGATGACGGCTCCCGGCTTTGAGGACTTGGCCCAAACCACCGTCGTGACCGACACCACCAAGCTCGATTTCATTGCGAATCCGGTCATCGATTACATCGTGGGCGATGGTGATGACACCTGCTCCGCGCCTTTTGAATGGATCGACGCCACTGACGGCACACCTCACGAACTCGATGATGATGATTGGACGGGGGTTGAGTTGCCTTTCCCCTTCCTTTATTATGGAAACAGTTACGACAGGCTCTACATCGGTTCCAACGGCTTTGTCTCGTTCGGTCAGGGTTATACGAAATGGTCTGGCGTGATCCCCTTCGTCGGCCCGCCCAACAACGCCATTTACGGCCTGGGTGAGGATTTGAACCCGGACAATGGCGCTCAGGGCATGATCTACACAAAAACGTTGGCTGACGAGCGTTTCGTCATCGAGTACCACCAGGTCGAGCACTGGTCGTCGGGCAACCCGGAGACCTTCGAGATTATCCTCGATGCCAGGGACAGCACCATCCTCATGCAATACCAACAAGTGAGCTGGCCCGAATTCGCCAATGTCGGCCTCGAAAACAGCGATGGTTCTCGTGGCGTTTCCTATTCCTATGCCAATGTTCCTCGCTTGACGCCCGGTCTGGCCGTGAAGTACACGCCATTTTTTGGTCCTGCACCGGAGTGCTTACCTGAGATTGTCAATTCTTGGTTGCCGCTGATGCTACGCTGATGAGGGTGTGCGTCAGTTTTTTTGAAAGTGGCTGAATGTGCCGCGACAGTATGAACGTTAAGAAAATAAACCGGTAATAGCCAAATTATGCATTTTCCTGCCAACGCCCGGAGCTGAAGCCTCCGGGCTACATAACGGCGTCCCATGATTGGGACTTAACTGGCTTGACGAGATCTAAAATAGCCCGATTCATCGGGCGCCGTTACGTAGCGGGGCGATTTATCGCCTCGTGATGCCTGCAAAATACACAAGCCGTATTACCTGCTCAATTTATAAACGTTCATCATGTCGCTACGCCCTGAACGACATGAATGTCGCCGTACATTTCTTCGGCTGCTCAAAATCTCAACACACCTCGCTGATGAAATATGACTGATACTGAGGCGAAGTCTTCTCCCCGGCCTGAATCGCTGGTGCTGATGGCAGGCGCTGTCGTAGGCCTGTGCATCATGGGCGATTCGCTGCTGTATGCCGTGCTGCCACTGGAGGCCGAGAATTTGGGCATCGCCCTGCCTCTGGTTGGGATTCTGCTCAGCGCCAATCGCATTGTGCGCCTGTTTGTCAATACGCCCATTGGCGCGCTTTTTGAGCGCTGGGGCGTGCGTTGGCCCTTTGTCGGTGCAGCCATCCTGGGCCTGATCGTCACCCTGTTGTATGGGACCGGGTGGGGATTTTTCGTCTTTCTGATAGCCAGGATCGGCTGGGGTGTGGCCTGGTCGGGCCTGCGCCAGGGTGGGTATCAGGCAGTGTGGGCGGGACCAGAGGCGACACGGGGTAGATTGATGGGCTTGTTAGGGGCGGTGATCAGCATCGGCGCTGCCAGTGCAGTTCTGCTAGGCGGTTATCTGCGGGATTCGTATGGGTTTCAATCCTCTGTGTACGCGCTGGCAGCGATAGTGGCGTTGGCCATCCCGCTGGCGCTCTACATCCCCTGGCCTCAGCATCTGCGGACGCCGGAACGCCGGGAGCACCAGGCGCTGGATGTCTGGCTGCGCACGCTACGCACGCCGCGCCGGGCATCGGTGCTGATGGCGACCTTTTTGAACGTGGCATCGATCGCTATCCTGGTCTCGACCGCTGCTCTGTTTCTCCAATCTCGGCTTGACTCCGGTCAGGTGGCGGCGTGGGGCATTGGTTTCGGCACGATCACAGGGATGCTGCTCGCCGTGCGTTGGCTTTCGGACCTGTTCATGGGGCCGCTGTTGGGCGAGATGTCTGACCGTGTAGGGCAGGGAAGGCTGGCGCTTAGCCTGTCGGTCCTGTCACTGGTGGCGCTGGTGGCTGCTGTCTCCGCGGACGGTCTGCTGTCGTTTTTCTTTTTGGCGATTGTATTTCTGGCTGGTTCCGGCATTACGGTGTCATTGGGCGCTGCCGCAACATCGATCGCTGCCGCCACCACGCGGCCGCAATTGTTCCTGGGCGCATACGCCACCGCATACGACGCCGGTCTGGCTGTTGGTCCGATCCTGGGCCTGACGGTAGCCAGCGCCGGGGCTTTGGGAGGTCTGTACCTGCTGGCCGCCGTCGCTTCCCTGGCTGCTGTGGGCGTATTCTGGTGGGTGGGCAAACAACAATTGGTCGGATAACAGAACTCGGTAATGCGTGCTGATGTGCATGGTGTCAGGTGCGATGCACTTCCGAAAGTGCGTCGCACCTGCTCAGGATTACATGTTTTTATGACATAGCGCATAGACAAAGGCGCGAAATCCTGTCATAATGGCACTATTGTCCAACTTTAACACTTCCTTTCACACCTCCAAAACAAAAATGAACTTCCTCGAACTTGCTCAAAAACGTTATAGCTGCCGTGCATACCATTCCACACCGGTGGAAGATGAGAAATTGCAGCAGATATTGGAAGCCGTGCGCATGGCTCCTTCCGCCACCAATCTGCAACCCTACCGCTTCATTATCGCCAAAACCGCCGGGCGCGAATCTGAACTTAGTCGCGTTTATTACCAACCGTGGTTTGTTGAGGCTCCCATCGTCATCTGTGCCTGCGCCATCCCGGCCACAGGCTGGCGTCGTGTTGATGGCAAACGCTACACAGATGTAGATGTAGCCATCGCCATGGACCACCTCACCCTGGCCGCAGCGGAACTTGGTCTGGGCACCTGTTGGGTGGCTTCCTTCGACGTGAAGGCAGCGCACGATGTGCTGGGCATCCCCCCAGGCATCGAACCGGTGGCATTTACACCTCTGGGCTACCCTGCCGACGAGCCTGAGCCCAAAGAGCGCAAGCCCTTGTCCGATCTGGTTCGCTACGAAAAGTGGTAGAAACAGGCAAGCTGCACACCGAAGTGGCTTGTGACCAAAACTGAACACGTTAGACCCATCATGCTGCTTGCGGAGGCCTGTTATGTCTGATCAATTGGATGATCGAACGCTGTGGCGGCAGGCGACAGTAGCCGGAGCCGCCCTGAGCGCCTGTCTGTCCCCGACCCTCCGTCATTACGAAAACGAAACCGGTTTGTCAGGATGGACCTGGTTTATGCTGCTCAGGGTGTATTCTTTCGCGCCTCAAGCCATCTCTGTTGAGGATTTTCGACAGTATGGCACCTACAGCGGCGATGAACGTTTCCGCCCGCATTTTGAGGAAGGTGTGGAGCAAGGCTACCTGCAGGAACAACAAGGCAGTTTCCGCCTGACAGAAATCGGTGAGGCTGCCATAGCGCAGTTCATGGCCGATCTGCGGGCGGTGATGGTTGCTTATGATCCGCTGAGCGCAGACGATGGGGAGCAACTGGCGGAACTGCTGGGCCGGTTGGTGCAGGCGAGCCGGGATATGCCGCCACCCGCCAGCCTGAAATCGATTGAACTGAGCTACAACCTGATGCCGGATCGTATCCCACCCTTGCCGTTCAGCGAGCAGGCGATTTCCTGTCTGGCGGCTTACCGCGATGACGCCCATGTCGCTGCCTGGCGGCCTACCGCTTTGTCGGGCCCCGCCGTCGAATCGCTGACCCTGCTGTGGCGCGGGCAAGCGGACTCCCTGGAAACGCTGCAGGATCGGTTGATGCGCCGTGGCCACCCACCGCAGGTGTACCCCGATGTTCTGGTTGAACTGAGAGGTCGGGGATTCATTGATGGACCGGATGAGGCGCTGGTGGTGACAGAAACGGGTCGGGCTTTCCGACAGCAGGTCGAGGATGACACCGACCGTTATTTCTTCCTCCCCTGGTCCTGCCTGGACCCGGCCGAAAAGCGCGTCCTGTCCGAACTCCTCACTCGCCTGCGGGAAGGGTTGGCGGCAGAGGAGACAGAATCGGCGCAACGAAGCTCCCTGAATCTGCAATTGACAGAGGGTAAGGGGGCTGAAAGCGCAATCCACATTTCTAGAGACAGAACGGCGCAACGAAGCGTCTTGAGTGGCAGTTGGCAGAGTCAATTAGACTGTTGGAATGAGCTATCGAAAGACATCGCATTCAGTATACGATTTGAAGTGCCATATCGTCTGGATCACAAAGTATCGGAAGCCGGTATTACGTGGTGAAGTGGCGATACGATTACGAGAGCTAGTGCGCCAGACGTGTGCGACAGTGGATGTATACATTGTGAGTGGGCATGTATCGCAAGACCATGTGCACATGCTGGTATCAGTGCCGCCAAAGGTATCGGTAAGTGAATTGGTCAAGCGAATGAAAGGACGAAGTAGTCGTCGGCTGATGGATGAATTCAACGAGTTACGTCGCCAATTCTGGGGGCGCCATCTCTGGGCCCGAGGGTACTTTGCAGCGAGTACAGGAAACGTGACAGATGAGATCATCAAGCAGTATATCGAGTCGCAAGAGTTGGAAGACGAAATCGGTGATGCATTCAGCATCGGGTCACTATGAGTGTCACGGTGCGATCTTCAGACGACTTTCAGTCGTCACCTCAAGCCACCGGCTTCCAGCCGGTGGTATGTTGACTTCTACCTCGTTTCTACCTCGTACCATTGAGTAATTCGCCGATTCGGGTCATTCCTCTGGCTGGTGGCCGAGTGAACTGCGGCACTCGGGCGATACTGCGTCTGCACGGGGAAGGAAGGATAGTCATCCTTGCATGAAGAACTGCTGGCAGTCCTCAGTATAGCGTACATCATCCCTTCGGCCAACGACCCCGCTCGCCGCTCAAGGCAGGCTCTAGGCAGGAAGTGACGGGAAACTCGTTGACCTTGTTCCTGCGAAGCCAACATTGCCACTAAACTGAATCTGGTTGACAATAGGGCGTTGAAGCTTCGCTTCAAAACTTTAAAGATAATCTGGCGTGAGGACGCCGCGAACAATAGGAGATAACGATGGCAGTTGCAACTTTAGAACAAATGAAACAGGCCCACCGCGTGTTGGCCGAATGCGATTACGAACTAAAGCCAGTCGAAAAGGGTTATGCCAATCGCACGTTGTACATCAACCTGGATGATTTTTCCATCCGGGAAAAACCTGTCACCCAGCAGATGAAGGACATCTTCACGGGCGGGCGAGGTTTCGGGCTCTGGCTTCTGTGGGAGGCCATTCAGGATTCGACCAAGTGGAATGATCCTGAGAATGCGTTGGTCATTGCCAATGGCCCCATCGGCGGACTCACCTCCTACCCCGGTTTGGGCAAATCGACCGTGGTCACACTTTCGCCGCTGACCAAAAATGTGGTGGACAGCAACGCCGGCGGCTACTTCGCCCCCTATCTCAAATTCTCCGGCTTTGACGCCCTCGAAATCCAGGGCAAAGCGCCCGCCGATGTCTTTGGCGATGTGATTATCGTCATCGACGGCGACACCGGTCATATCTCCATCGAGACCGCGCCAATGGAGAACATCGATTCGCATCTGATGGCGAATTCGCTGGCGGAGATGTACAGCGATGGCAAGCGCGGCAAGTACGGCATTTCCACCGTGACAGCTGGGCAGGCGGCTGAGCACATCAACTATGCGATTCTTAATTTCAGTTGGTACGATGTGCGCCGCAAGGAAATGCGGATTAAGCAGGCTGGCCGGGGCGGCACCGGGCGGGTGTTCCGCGACAAAGGGCTCAAAGGCATCGTCGTCAAATTCAACGGCCTGAGCGGCAAGGTCAACAATCCGGTCGATTTAGCCATCATCCGCAAGGCGGGCGGGCGCATCAACCGCGAGATCACCGATCTGGACGACAAGCAGAATGAGATGCGAAAGGTGGGGACAGCGCACCTGGTCGAGATCATGGATCACTTCGATCTGCTGCCGGTGAACAACTTCAAATTTGGCGCCCATCCTGAGACCTACAAAATCGATTCGGAAGTATGGAAAAATCAGTTCTTCACCCAGGGCATCAATGATTCGTGTTGGGCGGGCTGCACCATGTCTTGTTCCCACGGTGTCGATAATTTCCCCCTGCAAACTGGGCCCTACCGTGGCCAACAGGTGCTGGTGGATGGCCCGGAATACGAGAGTGTGTCCGGTTTGGGCTCCAACATGGGCATTTTTGACCCGTTGCCCATTATCGAAATGAATTTTTACTGCGACACGTACGGCGTCGACACCATCTCCTATGCGAATTCCGTCGCTTTCGTGATGGAATGCTGGGAAGCGGGCATCTTGAATGCAGAGCGCACAGGCGGTTTGGACCTGAGTTGGGGCAATGCCGAATCCGGTCTGGAATTGCTCCACCAGATGGCCCGTGGCGAAGGGTTTGGCATGGTTGTGGGGCTGGGCGTGCGCGACATGAAGCGGATATTCATCGAGGAATTCGGTGCAGACCCGGATTTTGTCAATGACATCGGCATGGAAGTCAAGGGCATGGAGATCTCCGAGTACATCACCAAGGAATCCATCGCTCAGCAGGGTGGTTACGGCATGGCCCTCAAAGGCGGCCAGCATGACGAAGCCTGGTTGATTTTTATGGATCAGGTGAACAAGCAACTGCCCACTTTCGAGGACAAGGCCGAAGCCCTGCACTATTTCCCCATGTGGCGCACCTGGTTCAGCCTGCACGGGCTATGCAAACTGCCCTGGAACGATATCCAGCCGGCCGATAACGCGGAAACAGACGAACCCCACAAGGTCCCCGAGCATGTCGAGAACTACACCTGGCTGGTCGAAGGTTTGACCGGCGAGAAAGTCACCGGCGATGACCTTATCGCCCAGTCCGAACGGGTGTACAATTTCCAGCGCGTGTTCATTTTGCGCATGGGTTACGGCACGCGTGAGTTCGATTATCTCCCCTACCGCGCTGTCGGCCCCGTCACCGCCGAAGAGTACGAATCACGCGCCGAGCGTTACGACACGCAATTACGCGATGAGGCCGGTATCGATCCGACGGGTCTGACCACGCAAGAGAAGATGGCGCACATGCGAAAATATCGCGAGGATCGCTACAACACCCTGATGGATGCTGTCTATGCCCGCCGCGGCTGGAATCCGAATGGTGTTCCCACCATCGCCAAACTCGAAGACTTGGGCATCAACCTGCCTGAGGTGGTTGCGGTGGCGCAGCCGCACCAATAACCACGAACAGGGCACGATGTCTGACACGCTTGTCGTGCGGTTTGTGAGATAAACCAGAAAAAATTCAGGTGCAACGCTGCTTCAAGGGCGTTGCACCCCAAGTTGAACAGGTGCAAGTAATCAAATGCTTTCCTTTATTCTGTTTGTATTGGTGGTGCTTGCCGGTTTCGCGCTCCTGATAGCGGCTATTCTGGGACTGGGCATCGGCATCGGCTGGCTGCTTACTCTTTTTCTGCCATTTACACTCTTCGAAGGCTCTGTCTTGGGCTTGATCGCCCTTGCCATCACCGGCGTGATTGCCCTTCGCCTTTTTAGAGGCCCTCCGGGCTTGTCCGATTACGATCCGGAGGATGATTTTTGGACTGACGGATCAGACTTTGATCCGTGATGAGTTTTCCCATCAAAGTCATCCCTCCCTCTCGCTTCGTTGCGGATGACGAAGTTCGCACCTGGCGACATTGGTTTCTGTATCTGTTTGCCAACGACATCTACAGCGAACTGGCGATGGATGATGAGCATGTCGCGCACATGAACGACATGCAAACACAGGAGCTGGCTATCCGTCTGGCCGATGTGATTGTGACGATACTGGAATCCAAGCCTCCCTCAACAAGGCGGCTCCGCATCACGCTGGAGCAGGTCAAAAAGAAGATGATTAAGATGGGATTGCGGCCTTATGATGATGACATCCTGGATGCGGCGCTTGAAGCCATTGAAGTGGATATGGATGACTATGACAACCAGATCATCGAAATCATCCGCACCAGATCCTGGAACCAACCCAGTGATTCTGTGTTTTGATGGAGTGTGTTGTTAATGGCTGAACGAGATCTACGACTTGCCCTCAATATCGGTTACTCAGGCCGGAACATGGATTTGCCGGTGGAAATGGTGTTGGAAGCGGAACGGCTGGGCTATCACGCCGTCTGGTCGGCGGAATCCTACGGCTCGGATGCCGTGACGCCACTGGCCTGGCTGGGGGCGCTGACCTCGACCATCCATCTGGGTACGGCCATCATGCAGATGCCCGCCCGCACCCCGGCCATGACCGCCATGACCGCCATGACGCTCGATCAGATGTCGGGCGGGCGGATGCTGCTGGGGTTGGGGCTATCTGGCCCGCAGGTGGTGGAAGGCTGGCATGGACAGCCCTACGGCAAGCCCCTGGGCAAAACCCGCGAATATGTCAGCATCGTCCGCCAGATCTTCGAGCGGGAACAAAGGCTGGAGCACGACGGGCGGCATTATCAAATCCCCTACCAGGGTGCAGATGCCACCGGCCTGGGCAAGTCGATCAAGAGCATCCTGCATGGCCGGAGCGATTTGCCGATCTATCTGGCTGCCATCGGCCCCAAAAACGTGGAACTCACCGCCGAAATCGCCGATGGCTGGCTGCCCATCTTCTTCGCCCCGCAACACTACGATGCGATTTTCAAGGAACAGGTCGAAGCTGGCTTTGCCAAAGCTGGCGCAGGCAAGGGCTACGAACAATTCGACATCGCCGCCACGGTTCCGGTGGTCCTGGGCGACAGCGTCGAAGCCTGCCGCAACCAGATCAAGCCCTTCGTCGCCCTCTACGTCGGCGGTATGGGCGCTCGCGAGAAGAATTTCTACTACAATCTCGCCTGCCGCTTTGGCTACGAGGAGGCCGCCAACCAGATTCAGGATTACTTCCTGGCCGGCGACAGAGGCGCAGCGATGGCTTCTGTGCCCGATGGCCTGGTCGATGAAATCGCCCTGTGCGGGCCCAGGGAACGCATTGCCGAACGCCTGTCGCTCTGGCGAGAAAGCCCGGTCACAACACTTTGCGTTTCCACTTTCGACATCAACGCCGTGCGCGTGATGGCCGAACTCACGTTGTGATCTACACCAGGAGATAATATGAATTCATTACCCAATCAGCCTACCACCCAGATCGATCAGGAATTGGTGGGGGAGCCAATCCAGGTGGGAGCGTATACTCTCCAGCCAGTGGCGCGTGCCCGCGGCAGGCTGTGGAGCGCTCCCGAATGGCGCAGGTCAGGGCGCTTTCGTGCAACTGAACCCGACCGCTGTGCGTATTACCGACCAGAATGGCTCTGAAAGCCTTTTACCTATTCCCCCTTCGTCCGAGAAAGCGGCATTGCGTGGCATGGCAGTAGGCGCTGTTGTCATTGCCGGTATGAGCATTCTCATTATGTTGGTGGCGCAACTTCTGTCGCGTCGCTGACCAACCCCAAGGAGTATTAACCCATGGATTCCGTAGCAGACAAGTTAAACGAACCTATCGAGCAGATGCTTGATAGCATGAATGTTAAAAGTGTTTTTGGTGAGCCAACTGTTGATGAAGCGGCCACCATTATCCCCGTCGCCAGTGTCATGTACGGTTTTGGCTATGGCTTTGGCAGTGACGGTGGGGATAACGAAGGTGGCGGTGGCGGTGGCGGCGGGAAAGCCGTGCCGCGTGGTTACGTGCAAGTCACAGCGGATGGTGTTGATTATGAATCGATTGACAATGACACCTTGATCGCCTTGGCAGGCATTTTCACTGGCATCTGGTCGATTTTTTGGGTCGCCATGAGCGTCATAACCATCGCTCGTTCCATCACCCGCGTGCGAACCGTTGAAGTAGTGGAAATCGGAGAAGACGCGTTGATCTGAGGGCTTGAACTAAGCGTTCGGAATCAGCAAGCTGTTCGTTTCCAGGATTGGTGCGCGTCTTTGCGCGCACCAATCACTCAAGAAGTGGGCAAATTGGCATCCCAAATATCTTCGCTGAGTGTGATAACCGACATGCAAGAATGGCATTCGGCCTTGCTTTCCTCTGTCTTGGCAGCATAGTGGCCGCAGTTGGGGCAGGTAATGGCCACGCGTTGGATCGCTTGCCTCACGAGCAGGTGCATAACCTCCTCACGGCTCGACAAGTCCATTTCATCTTTCAGGAGATCCACCATTTCCTGCTCTTCATCAGAAAGGGCAAAAGTGTTGGGAGCATATTCGTTCATCGTTCACCTCGTGGGTGTTAGTGATTGTCAGAAATACCTCCGGGAGGGACGACCAAAGTGCTTAGCTGAACGTTGCGGCCACCTCCGATGAAATCGGGAAGTTATTCTTGGACGGTTACTGAGTGTATTTTGGGTTCTTTCGGATGTTGTGGTCATGCGTGTGAAACGTGATATCGCGGGGTTCTTCACGTTTTACGTTTCACAGATTAAGCTGAATCAGCGTCTAAAACACTAAATCTGTTGAATCTATTTTAGTCAGGAATGCTCTTTAGTGTATGATCCAGGTCATTATTCTTGCAACCTGCAAAGGAGCAGTTTACTCATGGTTCATGAATCTATTGTGAATCACATTGGCATAGCTGGCAACAAGGGCACGGACGTACGTTCAGACTGTTTGGTTTCCGCTGAATTGACAGAGGCAGGCGGGTACAACATCCAGTTGAGTAGCAAGGTCGGGGTGCTATTTGGCGATTCTATCATGGCTCTGGCTGAAGAGATGTTAGCCAGCTTCGGCTTGGTCAATATAAAACTCACGATTGAAGATAGCGGCGCATTACCTTTTGTGCTGGCGGCCCGCATCGAGGCGGCGCTCAAGCAGGTGATCGAGACCGACCAGGAATACTGGCCCGAGCTCATTCCTGAAAATCAGTATCACACAAAAGCCGACCGTTACCGTCGTTCCCGGCTGTATCTTGCCCGGCAACACGCCCAAACTCATGCTCAACGCCGGCATCCACAAACCGGATGGCATCATCCTCGATCTTAGAGGACTCGGTGGCTCCGGTCAAGAAAGATGAGGCGCGGCTGCTGGTGCGCAACGCTCTGCGTCAGGTGGATTTTTACGGCGCAGAACGCATGGTGCGCATCAATCAACTCCCTCGCGGCCTCGACGACCTGGCCTACATCGTGCCGCACAATGTCAATCTGGTGCTCATCCCCAAGGTCGAGACAGCAGAACAGGTGCAGCAAGTGGATGCCCGGATCCAGGAAATTGCCGGGGAGCAGGGTGTTGACTATCCGATTTGGCTGATGCCGATCATCGAAAGTGCTCTCGGCGTTGTGAACGCTTACGCCATCGCCTCGGCTTCGCCCAACGTGGTGGCTTTGGCCATCGGCCTGGAAGACTACACCGCCGACATCGGCGCGCCGCGCACGCCTGAGGGTCGAGAATCCTTCTTTGCGCGTAGCCAGCTTGTCAATGCCGCCCGCGCCGCAGGCATCCAGCCCATCGACTCCGTCTTCTCCGATGTTTCGGATATGGAAGCGTTGCGCTATGTGGTGCTCGAATCAAAAGCACTGGGCTTCGACGGCATGGGCTGCATCCATCCCCGCCAGATCGCCGTTATCCACGACGCTTTTGCGCCCTCCGACCAGGAGATCGACAAAGCCAAACGCATCGTTCTGGCCTTCGACGAGGCCACGGCCAAAGGTCTGGGCGTCGTCTCTCTTGGTTCCAAGATGATCGATCCGCCCGTCGTCAAACGCGCTCAGCACACCATCGATCTGGCGGTGCAGGCGGGGAAGTTGGATGAGGGCTGGAGGAGCGAAGACTAATAGATTAAGGATCAAAGATTAAGGCGTCATGCTGTGTACGCCCTTAATCTTCAATCTTTAATCATCAATCAGTGGGCTGTATAAAACCATGACACAAAACACCATCAAAAACGCCGTCGGGCGCATGATCCCGACCGAAATCAATGGCAAACCCGTCGTCCCGTACCAGGGCGTGGGCCAGTACCGGCCAGAGGGTCGCAAATATGGCCCGCCCATCGCCACCTGCGCGGATTATCCTGCCGATGGCGATAAACGCCTGCCCGACCTGAAAGCGGCGCTGATCGCCGCCGGTCTGCGCGATGGCATGACCATCTCCAGCCACCACCATTTCCGCAATGGCGATCTGGTGGCCAACCAGGTGTTCGAGATAGCGGCGGAGCTGGGGGTCAAGGACCTGGTCTGGTTCCCATCTGCATCCTTCCCCTGCCACGAGCCCATTATCCAGCACCTGAAAAATGGCACAGTGCATCACATCGAAGGCAGCATGAATGGCCCTTTGGGGCGATTTACGTCAGAGGGTGGCATGCGCGGCGTTGGCGTGCTGCGCTCGCATGGCGGGCGCTACCAGGCCGTGCAGGATGGCGAGGTGCAGATCGATATCGCCATCATCGCTGCGCCCACCGCCGATCCCTTTGGCAACGCCAATGGCCTTACTGGCCCCTCCGCTTGCGGCCTGCTCGGTTTCGCCCTGGCCGATTCGCAATACGCGCACAAAGTCATCGTTGTCACCGATAATCTCGTGCCCTTCCCCTGTCTTCCCTGGCAAATTCAGGGCAATTTCGTCGATTATGTGGTGGAGATGGATGTGATCGGCATCCCCGAAAAGATCGTCTCTGGCACCACCCTCGTGACCAAAAGCCCCGACCGTTTGTACATCGCCGACCTCACGGCTCAGTTTTGCGATGCCGCCGGCCTGATTCGGGAAGGCTTTTCCTTCCAGGCAGGCGCTGGTGGCACCGCCCTGGCCATCGGTAACTATTTTGGCGAGATCATGCGTCAAAAAGGCGTCAAGGCGCGCTTCGCGCGGGGCGGCAGCAACCAGTACCTGGTCGGGTTATTGGAAGAGGGCCTGGTCGAGTACATCCTGGACGGGCAGACTTTCGATCTGGAAGGCGTGCGCTCCATGCGGGAAAATGCCCATCACACCGACACCAGCCCCTTCACCAGCTACAATTATCACAGCAAGGGCAATTTCGCCTCGATCCTGGATATCGCCATCCTTGGCGCTACCGAAGTGGATGTGGATTTCAACGCCAATGTGGTCACTCACTCAGACGGCTACTTGCTGCACGGCATCGGCGGCTGGCAAAATGCCCTCTTCGGCAAAACCGTCATCCTGCCCATCCCCCTCTTCCGGGATCGCATCCCCGTTATCCGCGACGAAGTCACCACCATCGTCGGCCCCGGAGAACTGATCGACGTGATCGTCACCGAGCGGGGTATCGCCATCAACCCTCTGCGCACCGACCTGCTGGAGGCAGTCCGAGGTTCTGGCTTGCCCATCAAGACCATCCATGAACTCAAAGATGAAGCGGAGCGCATCTGTGGCAAGCCACAGGCGGTCGAGTTCGGCGATAAAGTTGTCGCCGCCATCAAATGGGTGGATGGCACCGTGATCGATGTGGTCAGGCAGGTCTGAGTAGCGCGAACTGCGAACAGGATGGTTACAATGACTCGATGCTTCACCTGTGAACTCGTCGCTCGCCGGGATGCTGGAGAAGCGCCCTTTTGGGACAGCATCTTCCGCACGGAGCACTGGGATGTGGTGCACGCGTACAACACCTCGCTGCCCGGCTGGTTGGTGCTGGTTTCCCGGCGGCACATCGAGGCGCTGGATGAGTTGACCGAAGATGAGGCATTGGAATTGGGTGGTTTGATTCGCCGTGTTTCGCAAGGTTTGAAATTGGCGGTCTCTTGCCACAAAACTTATGCTGTGCAATTCGCTGAACATCCAGACCACCCGCATGTGCATTTCCACATCATCCCCCGCATGGCCGACCAGCCTCCAGAATACCAAGGCCCGAAGATATTTGGCTATCTGGGCGTCCCCGAACAAGATTATGTCAGCGAGGAGTGGATGAACGAGATCGCAGTGAAGTTGCGATCTTTCCTCGACGTTTCCTGATATCTTTTATGGTTTGAAAATGCTTAATCTCAATCCCGCAATCGGTCCAAAATGTTTCTCATTACTCGAACACAGTTCTAATCCATTTTCTGCAGAAGTAGCGGCAATGATTGCGTCCCCAACGCGCAGACCATGGGAAAGAGCATATTGTTCGATGTAAATTGCCGCTCGATGACCGATATTTTCGGTTAATGGTAGCGTCAGGAAATTCAGTTGTTTCAGGAAATCAATTGAGTATCGTTGTTGCTGTTTATTTTCTACCCCCTGCAACAATTCCATATAAGTCAGCACCGATATAAATCGTTTAGGTTCGTCATTGACTAGTTTGGCCGCTTTTTGATTTCCTCGCTGAATCCAGATGAGGACGTCGGTATCAAATATCACGATATCGGTCTCCTCTAAGTCTATCCATTACCGTATCGACAGAATCACTTTCAGAAGACATGCCAAAAAAAGGATGATCTTCGACATTGATCACCGTTTCATTCATGATCGGCTCAATGGTTCCCTTCAGAGCGCCGCGATACATGACCTGTACCGATTCATTGCGGTTCAGGGCTTTGAGCACATCTTTCATGTTGTAGCGTAGTTCAACAATACTAGCTTTCATAACGAATACCTCGTTTGTGTATAGTTGAATTATACATTTCAGACATAGTCTTGTCAATACTCTAAAATCTCACTTAACTTTCGAATTGGAGAATAAAATGTCTAAGCGATCTATCGCCCGTACCATCGTCTCCATGCCTGGTGATGGCATTGGAGCCACAGTTTTACCGGAAGCGATCCGCGTACTCGATGCAGTCGGTTTCGAGGCGGATTACGTCCATGCCGATATCGGCTGGGAATTCTGGTGCTCGGAGGGCAATCCCTTGCCGCAGCGCACCATCGACTTGCTGGCGGAACACAAACTTGGCCTGTTTGGGGCGATTACCTCGAAGCCCAAATCGGACGCCGCTGCTGAACTGAATCCGGCCTTGCGCGACCGGGGCTATGTCTATTTCAGTCCCATCGTCGCCATGCGCCAGCTTTTCAACCTGGATATCTGCGCCCGTCCCTGTCAGAGTTTTCCGGGCAATCCCCTCAATTTCATCCGTCGCGGGGCCGATGGTGGGGTTGAAGAGCCGGTGGTGGATGTGATCATTTACCGGCAGAACACTGAGGGCCTGTACGGCGGCGTCGAGTGGACCAATCCGCCCGACCAGGTTTACGACGCCCTGATGACGCATCCCAAGTTCGAGCAGAACTTTGCGTCTGTGCCCCGACCTGAGTTGGCTGTCTCCACCCGCATCTTCTCCCGGGCAGCTTGCGAACGCATCATTCGCGCAGCCTTTGAGCACGCTGATAAGTTCGGATACAAGTCGGTGACTGTGTGCGAAAAGCCCAACGTCATCCGCGAAACCTCCGGCATGATGCTCGCCGTTGGCAGGGAAATCGCCAAAGAGTATCCTGGCATCGCTTTGTGGGATACGAATATCGACGCTCAGATGATGTGGCTGACCAAGAATCCCGAGGATTACGGCGTCGTTGTCGCCGGCAATATGTTCGGAGACATCATTTCGGACGGGTTCGCCGGGCTGGTCGGGGGATTGGGTTTCGCGTGCAGTGCCAATGTCGGCGCAGAAGTGGCTGTCTTTGAGCCCACCCACGGTTCTGCACCCAAATATGCCGATTTCGAGACCTCCATCGTCAACCCCATCGCCATGATCCTCTCCGCCTGCATGATGCTGGACCACATCGGCGAGACCGAGAAATCCAACCGCATCCGTCAGGCCATCGCTGAGGTTGTTGCCGAAGGCAAAGTGCGCACGTACGACATGATGAAACTGCGCGGTTCGCAGCAAGCCCTGGCGCAGGGCGCGGCCTCAACCACCGAAATGACCGATGCGATCATCGCCAAACTGAAGTGAAAGTCACCTCGCAGGTGACTTTCACTTGGAGAATATCCAATGAACATCTACGAACTCTGGCCCGAACTGGCCTGGATCGAAGACGATGAGCTTCGAGCGAAAACCACCAAAACCTGGGAATTGGCCCTGGAGCGCAGCGTGCTCACCGGCGAAGACCTCCAGCGCATTCCTTTTACACTTCTGGCTGGCCCCGATCTGGCGGTCAGTTTCATGGCACACAAGCGCGCCGTGGTGCATGTCGCCAGGGAAAGCGCCCTGAAAATGATCGAATTCTTCGGCGACGACCTGCCCATCGACATGGATGTAGTCATTTCCGGCGCTATTTTGGCCGACGTGGGCAAATTGCTGGAGTATGAGCTTGACGAAAACGGCAATTCCATCCAGGGCGTGTACGGCAAATACGTGCGCCATCCCTTTTCCGGCGTTTCGCTGGCCGAAGAATGCGGCGTTCCCGCGCCGGTGCTGCATATCATCGCCGCCCACGCCGCCGAAGGCAATCTCATCAAGCGCACGACCGAGGCCTACATCGTCCACCACGCCGATTTTATGACCTTCCTGCCGTTCAAAGAGAGGTTGGTTGTTTAGAACCAACTGAAGTCGGGGTTGCAGGCCGCTGGTCGGCCTTCGCCGACCTTACGTCTTACAAGCTGTCCCCGCAGGGGGACAAGCGGCCAATGGCCCTGAACCTCGAATTCATTCGATGGATTTAAGAAATAACCCCAGGAGACTCCAATGCCCCAAACTTTTGCAGAGAAAATACTGGCCAAAAAGGCCGGACTTGCGTCCGTGCAACCAGGCCAGATCGTTGAAGTTACGCCCGATGTGGCCCTTTCCCACGATAACACCGCCCCCATCTACGGCATTTTCCAGAGGATGGGCGGCGTCAAGGTTTACGATCCCGGCATGCACGCCATCTTTATCGATCATGCCGCGCCGGCGCCCAGCACCAAGCACGCCGAGAACCACCGTATCATGCGGGAATTCGTCAAGGATCAGGATATTCCCTATTTCTTCGATGTTGGACGGGGCATTTGCCACCAGGTTTTGGTGGAAGAGGGGCTGGCTCTACCTGGCGAGATCGTGCTGGGTTCCGACTCGCACACGCCGCACGCCGGGGTGATGGGCGCTTTTGGCGCGGGCATTGGCCGCAGCGAGATGGCCAGCATCTGGGCGCTGGGCAAGCTCTGGCTGCGCGTGCCCGAAAGCCTGAAGATCATCGTCAACGGCCAGTTCGCTCCCGGCGTGACTGCAAAGGACCTGACGTTGTACGTGATCGGTGATCTGGGTAGTGATGGTGGCCTGTACATGTCGGTGGAGTGGCACGGCGAAGCGATCGAGGCCATGAGCCTGGAATCCCGCTCGGTGCTGCCTAACATGATGGCGGAAATGGGCGCAAAGAACAGCTACATCCCGCCGGACCAAAAGGTGTTCGATTATCTCGAAGGTCGGGCGAGGAGAGCGTTCGAGCCAATCTATCCCGATCAGGATGCTGTTTACGCCAGCGTGATCGAATACAATGCCGCTGATCTCGAACCGATGGTTGCCGCCCCCCACACGGTGGATAATGTCCGGCCGGTGTCTGCCTTTGCCGGAATCCACGTCGATCAGGCTTTTTTGGGCACGTGCGCCAATGGCAAGCTAGAGGATCTGGCCGCCGCTGCTGCCGTGCTGCAAGGCCGCAAGGTCGCGCCAGGCACACGCATGATCATAATCCCCGCTTCATCGCAAATCTACCTGGAAGCTCTGAAAGCGGGATACATCCAGACCTTTGCGGAAGCGGGCGCTGTTGTCGAAAGCCCTGGCTGCGGTCCTTGTCTTGGCAACCACATGGGCATCCCCGCCATCGGCGAAGTCACCATCAGCAGCGCCAGTCGTAATTTCCAGGGCCGCATGGGCACCCGCGAAGCGGAAATCTACCTGGCCAGCCCCGAAGTCGTGGCTGCCGCGGCTGTTGCGGGGGAAATCATTCATCCAAAAGATATTGTTTGAACAGGCAAAGTGAAACGTAAAACGTGAAGCGTGAAAAGCGCGCTGTGTGATCGTCAGTTCTCACGTTTCACGCATTACGTTTCACGGCATCCATTTTCTCAGAACCAAGCTAATCTGGCGAACTCACAGCCAGGAGACCAATACTATGAAAACTATCAAAGGCCGTGTATGGAAATATGGCGACGACGTGAACACCGACGTCATCTTCCCCGGCAAATACACCTACACCGTCAGTGACCCCGCCGAAATGGCGCAATACGCTCTTGAAGACTTGGACCCCGACTTCGCCGCCAACGTGCAGCCCAACGACATCATCGTGGCGGGCAAGAACTGGGGTAATGGCAGCTCGCGCGAGCAGGCGGTCATATGCCTCACCGAATCACACGTTGGGGCGATTATCGCAAAGTCTTTTGCCCGTATTTTTGGCCGCAATTGCATCAACAACGCCCTGCCCGCCATCACCCATGTCGCAGCGGTTGACGCCATCGAAAATGGTGAGATCGTTGAGATCGACATGGATGCGGGCGAAATCCGCTGCGCCGCCGGCATCTTTCAGTTCCCACCTTTTCCCACCGATGTGATGGCGATTATCGATGCGGGGGGATTGGTGGCGTTTACACGACAGAAGTTGGCGGAACAGGCTGTGTGAATCGTGGTATTAGGTATTTGTTATTGGGTATTTTTTCAATCAGCTCATAGCTCAATAACCAATACCTAATACCCAATACCCAATATCAAATTGCGAACCACGTTACATTTCGTTCTATTTCCCAACAACTAAAGGTGTCCCCACCATGTCCATCAGTAGACAAATGGCTGAATTTGCAGCCAATCTAAAATACGACGACATCCCCGCCGAAGCGATATACGAGGCCAAGCGTTTCCTGCTCGATAGCATGGGCTGCGCCCTCGCCGCCGTGCACAACGAAGACATGGAGATGATGTATCGTTTCACTGAAAAGCTGGGTGGCGTGCCCGAAGCAACGATCATCGGCACCGGCGACAAGACCAACGCCTCCAATGCCGCCCTGATGAATTGCCTGCTCACGCGGGCCCTCGATTACAACGATATTTACTGGGAGCAGGACCCCAGCCATCCTTCTGATATCATCGGTGCTAGCCCTGGCGGCCGCCGAAGCGAATGGCAAAAGTGGTGCAGAAGCGCTGATTGCCATCCTCATCGCCTATGAATTGGAGTTGCGCTGGTGTCATGCCGCCGAGCCAGGTGTGCGGGAAGTGGGCTGGCATCATGCCACGCTAACGCAGTTTGTGAGCCCGCTGGTGGCAGGACGCATGTACGATCTTGCTATCGACCAACTGGTGGCAGCGGTCGGCATCAGTGGCAGCAGCCACTTCACGCTTGGCGGCGTCGTAGCCGGACATCTGACCAACATGAAGAATACGGCGGATCCCCTGGCGAGCCAGGCGGGCGTCATTGCCTCGATGATGGCCCGGGAAGGATACAGCGGGCCGGTTGAGGTGCTGGAGGGGAAAGAAGGGCTGTTCGAGGTGTTGAACAACGTTGAATGGCATCCTGAATTATTGCTGGATGGCCTGGGTGAGAAATTCCTGATTACGCGTTGCGGCTACAAGGCATTCCCCACCGAAGCTCTGACCCACCAGCCGATTTCCGCCGCCCTGCAGATTCGGCAAGAACAGAATCTGTCACCCGAGCAGATCGCCGCAGTGCTGGTCGAAACCACCGTGCGCGGCGCTGACATCCTCTCGGACCCCAGCAAATACAAGCCCAAGACCCGCGAGACCGCCGACCATAGCCTGCCTTACGTCATCGCCGCCGCCCTCGCCGATGGCAACGTGCTGCCCAGCTCCTTCTCCGATGAAAAATTGGTGGATCCGGTGATCTGGGACCTGCTCGGCAAGATCAACGTCATTGCCGACTCGGAAATCGACGCCCTCTTCCCTGGCGTCAAACGAGCCCGTGTCAGCATCACCACGACGACTGGCGAGAAATACACGGCTCAGGTGGATTATGCTAAAGGTTCGCCCGAAAACCCATTGACCGATGCGGAGCTGGTCGCCAAGTTCCGCGCCAACGCCACGGGCGTCCTCACGCCTGAACAAATGGATCGGGCCATCGAAGCAACCTGGAATTTTGAACAAATCGACGATCTAAGCGACTATATGGCACTGTTTGTGCAGAAGACTGAGGATTAAGGACTAAAGATTAAAGGTGTGGTCGGCTCGACGGAACTCTTTAATCTTCAATCCCTTAATCTTTGATCATTGATCTCCACTACCCAATATCCTCTACCAAATACCAGCCTCCTCCCACCATGCTCTCTGAAGCCCAAGCCATCGCTCCCAAACTCATCGAAACCCGGCGCACATTGCACCAGTGGCCAGAACTCTCCTTCGAGGAACAGCGCACCGCTGCCCTGGTTGCACACAGGCTCCACGAAATGGGGATTCCCTACGAAACCGAGGTCGCACGCACCGGGGTGATTGGCTGGATTGGCAACGGCGATGGCCCCACCATCGCCCTGCGAGCGGACATGGATGCATTGCCGATCGAGGAGACGACCGGCCTTCCCTTTTCCTCGCAGCGGCCCGGCATCATGCACGCTTGCGGACACGATGCCCACACCACGATGCTGTTGGGCGCCGCCGAAATCCTGAAACGTCACGAAGCGGAGCTTCAGGGGCGGGTCAAGTTGATCTTCCAGCCTTCGGAAGAGCGTATTGGTGACGATGGCTACAGCGGAGCCAAACTCATGGTGGAAGAGGGTGTCGCCGACGACATCGATGCCATCATTGGCGTGCATGTCGACCCGACTCTGGATGTCGGAACCATTGGCTTGCGGCCAGGCCCCATGATGGCGGCAGCTGATCGTTTTGAGATGGAAATCCTGG
This sequence comes from uncultured Chloroflexia bacterium, assembly GCA_963700615.1. GTDB lineage: Bacteria > Chloroflexota > Anaerolineae > J102 > J102 > DUEF01. The sequence goes on from CAVOYG010000023.1 coordinate 28,952, forward strand.
GGCAGGCGGCGCATGGCGCTTATGCTTACTTGGGGATTGATGCCATTGTGCTGGCGGCGCAGGTGATTACAGCGGCCCAGACCCTGGTTTCCCGGCGCATCCCTGCCATCAACGAGGGTGTGGTGACATTTGGCACGATTTCGGGCGGTGTACGGGAAAACATCATCTGCGACCGGGTGTTTCTGGAAGGGACCGTTCGCACCTTTGATCCTGACATTCGTGATCAATTGCAACAAGGGCTTGAAGATGTAGCAGCTATCGCCCGGCAAATGGGTGGGGATTACCGCTATCGCTATTTCCGCGGAAATCCACCCGTGATCAACGATGGTCTGTTGACCGGTTTCGTCTCCCGGGTGGGCGGGCAGCTTCTGGGGCCTGACAAGGTCGGTGAAGCAGCCAAGACGACTGGGGGAGAGGATTTCTCCTGGTATAGCTGCAAGACGCGTGGCACTTTCGTGCGGATTGGCACGCACAACCCCGCCTGGCCAGCCAAACACAAGCTGCACACGCCCGATTTTCAGATTGACGAAGGGGCATTGGTAGTGGGGTCCGCACTGTTGGCTCAGAGCGCCTTCCGCTGGTTGCGAGAGTATGATCCAGGTCATTGGTTCCCGTACTCGAATTGCTGATGCGCAAACATCCGAAGATGACTCCAAGCTATGATTTTAGCGACAAAGTGGTCTGCGTCACCGGCGCAGGGCGAGGTATCGGTTTTGCCATAGCCCGCGCCTTTGCGGAAGCAGGTGCGCGGGTTTGCGTCAACGATATCGATGCTGACAGCGCCCTGCGTGCTGCCGCCGACCTGATGGAAGTGTCCCCCGATGTTTTCGCTGTTTCAGCCGATGTTGCGGACCCGGACGGCGTCAGGAAAATATTCGGAGCTATTGACGAACGCTGGGGCCAGATTGATGTGCTGGTCAACAACGCCGGCATCGAACCCGTCCATTCACTTTTTGATCATCCCCTCGACGACTGGCAACGCACTCTGGATGTCAATCTGACCGGACCGTTTTTATGCACGCAGCGCGCTGCCCGGCGGATGCGTGATCAGGGCGGTGGCTCCATTCTCAACATCGCCTCCATCGCCGGTAAATCCCAACCCTTGTATCTGCGCGCTGCCTATGCCGCCAGCAAAGCTGGCCTGGTGGGATTCACCAAAGAGGCGGCACGGGAATTTGCACCCTTTGGCATTCGCGTCAATGCTGTCTGTCCCGGCATCATCGTCACGCCCATGACCGAACATCTACGCGAAAACGAGGCGCAGATGGCTCGCTGGCGCACCGAAATCCCAATGGCTCGTCTTGGCGAGAGCGAGGAAGTGGCGGCCTTGTGCCTGTGGCTGGCTTCAGACGCCGCCAGTTACGTCACCGGCGTTGCCTGGCATGTAGATGGCGGCAAAAACATGGCGTGATATTTCCTTGTTGGTGCGTATTTTTTTGTAAGGCGGAGTTTTTTGACAAAAGGGGAGGAAAAGGTAGAATGTAAGGGGAAATCAGTTTCATCTCTGTTTTACCAGGAAGAAAGAATATGAATGTATTTGCCACCATTACTTCGAAAAGTCAGGTGACGATCCCTAAGGATGTGCGCAAAGCACTGGATCTGCAGACCAAAGATCGCCTGTTAGTGACCGTCCAGGAAGATCACATCGTCATGATCCCGATTCGGTCGCGACCATTGTCAGAGTTGTTTGGCGCATTACCTGTAGACCGCCCTTATCCTGGGCATCAAGCGATCCGTGAGGAAATTCGTCGGGAATTGGGACAGCGCCTTACCGAAGGGGAAGAATAATGCGAGCGTTCGTGGACGCCAATGTGATTCTGCGTTTCATCACTGGTGAACCGACCGAAATGGCAGAGCAAGCAAGAACGCTTTTTGAAGCAGTAGAGGGAGGGGAGATGGCTTTGGCGGTGGATGAAATTATCGTTGCCGAGGTAGTGTGGGTGCTGGATTCCTTTTACGAAATAGAGAAACGTAAGATAAGCCAGGTTTTACAAGCGTTACTCATCCATGACGGGATTGAAATGGCGGATAAAACCGGTGTTCTCGAGGCTTTGACCCTTTTTGCCGACAAAAATGTTGATTTTGCAGACGCGTTGGTCAGTGTGCACATGACCAAGAGCGGCGTCAAGGGTATTTTTTCCTTCGACAAGCATTTTGATCGCTTGCCCGGCGTGAAACGCCTGAATGTCGGGACGACGTCGCTAAACGATTGATCATCAGAAGTCCGCCGGAGATTTTTTGGCCAGATGCTTTTTTGATACAAAGTAGCAGAAATGCCTGCCCTTACAGCTCAGCAATTCAGTTCGATGGCTGTTGTGGTTGAGCTATTGAATAAGCCGTATGGGTTTTCGATCTCTCGGGGCGCAGACAGTGGTTTTGCCGATGAAAACATTGGAGCAGCTTTTCTGAGACATCTTGTTCATGCTATCATGTCCTCCCGTGGCGATGGGATAGTCAGATCATCCCTTTCACCTCATCTCAACACCTAATACCCAATATCCAATTATGGAATTCATCCTAACCGAAATCACCGACACCCGTGTCGGCCTGATCCGCCTGAATCGCCCCGAGGCGCTGAACGCCCTTAGCCCTGACTTGATGGAGGAACTGGGACAGGCGCTGGTTGCCTTCGACGAAAATGCCGATATTGGCTGCATCGTGATTACAGGCAACGAAAAAGCTTTTGCCGCCGGCGCCGACATCAAGGCGATGGCCAACGCCACTGTTGTCGATATGCTGACGGAAGATATCATCGCCAGATGGGAGACAATCCATCACATCAAAACGCCTGTCATCGCCGCTGTGAGCGGTTATTGTCTGGGCGGCGGCTGTGAGCTGGCCATGAGCTGCGATATGATCGTCGCCAGTGAGTCTGCCAAATTTGGCCAACCGGAGATAAATCTGGGCGTCATCCCCGGTTTTGGGGGCACGCAACGGCTTACCCATGCCGTGGGTAAAGCTGTCGCCATGGAAATGGTGCTGGCGGGGCGACTCCTCAGCGCTGAGGAAGCCAAAGCCTACGGTCTTGTTAATCAGGTCGCGTCAGTGGAAAGCTTCCTGGAACAAGCCCTGAAATTGGCGGCCAAAGTGGCTGCTCAGGCGCCTCTGGCCGCACGTTTGGGCAAGGCGGCAGTAAACAAGGCATTTGAATTGAGTTTGCAGGATGGTCTGGCGTACGAACGTCTTCTGTTCCAGATGCTCTTCGCCTCAGATGACCAAACAGAAGGCATGGCAGCCTTTGCAGAAAAACGTAAACCCAACTGGACAGGACGCTGATATGAATAACATCTTTCCCCCACGCATTCCCGGAATCAATTTGGTGGTCGGGTCTTTCATGCCACGATTGCGCCTGCCCAGTTTGGCCGGCCCAAAGCTGGCGCCGATCGATCTGGTGGAAGAAGGCGCACTCGGCATTTGCGTCTACAACCCCGGTGCAGTCAATCCCTTTCCGCTGCCTCCCCGCGGGGTTGATCTCACACGCCGCCTGGCAATGCTCCAGGAACGTGATGTCTCACTTTACATTATCAGTGGTTTGGGTCTCCCACGACTGTCGAGCTGGATGGAGATGGTCCAGGCGGACATCCACAGCCTCAGCGATGCCGACGGTGAATTCTGCCAAACGGTGGGAATTCCCATCAAGCGTGTCGATGGGCACAACTTCCGAACACACATATCCTTCATTTTGCAGGAGGATCGGGTGCTTTCGATGCTGTTAGAAGCTGATCCCGTTCATGATTTCGAACGCATTCTGACTGCACTTGATGTGGCTGCGAATCAACCCGTGGGAGAGTATGATCTACCGGATAAGCCCTGGCATTATCATCGCGACGAGTATCTTGACGACGAATTCCTATCCGAATTCGATGCCTGACGGGTAGAGTGGGCCTGTAATACCCAGGATTTTCCGCCGAAACTGCTCGTCAATAACAGCCGTTCTATTTTGCACGATTTGGAACGCTTCGTTTATACTCCCCCTGCGGTTATCTGAACCGTCAGAAAATCTCCCTCATCGTCCTGACTATAAGACACTGCTAAGTCTCAGGAAATGGGAGTAACCATGCAACGACATCGTCATAACATAAGGCATCCATCCTGGATGCGGCTGGCGCTTCAACTTGCTGGCTGGGTTGCACTGGCGTTGTTCCTGCCTTTAGTTCTTGGCATCCTGTTTGACAAGTTCACAGGTCTTAATCCCCTCGGCTTGCTATTCGGTATGATCCTGGGGATGTTACTGGCCCTCATCATCGTCCTTCGAACCATCACAAAACGGCTGTTAATTTTGTCACCCATCGTAGATGAAGAAGATAACAAGGAGAGCTTATAGTGCGTAAACTCTTCCAAGGCAAAAATCTGATATACATTATTGGCGCTTTGGTGCTAATCATCGTTGCTGCGGTGTTTATTAAAGTGCCGATGCCCACGATTTCGCTGCCTGCCGAGCATATTCCAGGTTTGTCTGTATTTGGCTTCCCCATTACCAACACGTTTATCGCCACGATTTTGGCGGACATTACGGTATTGTTGATCAGTTTCTTTGCTGTTCGCAAGATGAAAGATGTGCCGGAAGGTTTCCTTCAGAATATGATGGAGTGGGTGGTGGAGATTTTCGATGGGATGTTGACCGATATCGGGGGCAAGGCCAAGGCCCGGGCCTGGTTACCTATGTTCCTGACGCTGCTACTCTTCCTTCTCTTCGCCAACTGGTGGGAATTGGCGCCAGGTTTTGACAGCATTGGCGTGATGGAGCCAGTGGAAGTGGCTTACGCCAAGATGGGCGTGACATCTGGTTACGAAACTTCAGAAACTCCGATTTTAGGCATACCCACACTTGTTGATGAGCAGGTTAATTTAAGCAAGGCGGAACAAGCGCAAATCACAGAAGAAGCCCATCATGCCGAAGAAACGGGTCATGAATACCATCCTGAGAATCCGAAGGGTTATGTTCTTGTCCCATTCCTGCGCGCTGCTGCCACAGACCTGAACCTGACAATTGGTTTGGCCCTGCTTGTGGTCGTCTTGAGCCATATTATTGGCTTCAGACGTTTTGGCCTTAAGTATACGAGGCGTTTCGCGATGCCGGATATCACGGGTAGCAAGCCCATTGATATTATTGTCGGCGTACTTGAATTGTTTGCTGAATTCGCCAAAATCGTCAGTCTGGCTTTCCGACTCTTTGGCAATATCTTTGCCGGACAGGTTTTGCTTTTTGTTATGGCCTTTTTGCTGGCCTTTTTGCTTCCACTGCCGTTCATGGGATTCGAACTTTTCGTAGGCTTTATGCAGGCGTTTGTGTTCGCCATTCTGACCTTCATCTATTTCGAGCAGGCTACCCATGATTATTCAGGCTCGGAAGACGACGAACATCACTAGGTATCTTCATACCTCGTTTTCCACGATACAGATCAACTAACATCCACCCTTTTCTCTGATCCCTACAGTATTCTTTAATGGAGGAAATGATTCATCATGATTGAGATCCTAGCTCCTGCTCTTGCGATTGGCTTGGGCGCAATTGGCCCTGGCATTGGTATCGGCTTGTTGGTTATGGGCGCATTGCAGGCCATGGGCCGCAACCCCGAATTCGCAGGTGAAATTCGCACGAATATGATCCTGGGCATTGTGTTTGCCGAGTCCATTGCCATTTACGCTCTCGTTGTCGCGCTCCTTTTGCTGTTCGTGGGTGCCCCCGGCCTGGCCTAAGCATAGCGACCGGATGTTTTCCCTCGTATTTGCAACTGAAGGAGGTGCAGTATGGATGCCTTAGGCATCAATGGACCATTTCTGCTTTCGCAGATCGTTAATTTTGCAATACTCTATTTTCTGCTCAGCAGGTTTGTCTTTCCGCCTGTCCTGAAGATGCTCGATGAGCGCAAGCAAACGATTGCCGATGGCTTGTCGGCGGCTGAAATCGCGCGCCAGGAAGCCGAAGACGAGCGTTCTCAGTTGATGAGCCAGCTTGAATCAGAGCGTTCAGAGGCGCAGAAACGTATCGCTGAAGCCTCTACCCAGGCCGAAAAAGTCAAAACCGAGATCCTGGCCAGCGCCCAAAAAGAAGCTGAAGAGATTAAGGTCAAGGCAATGCAGGAAGCTGAAGCCGAGAAGCAACGCATCCTGGCCGATGCCAAAAAGCAGATCGCCGAACTGACCATGCTCGCCACCGAGCGCGTTGTTCGCCGGGGCATGGACCAATCTCTGCAACATCAACTGATCGAAGACTTCCTATCCGAAACGAGTCTGAACTGATATGGAAAGGACGCCCGAAGCGTACACCCGTGGCATTTTGGCCGCTACTCTTGAGCCCTGGATTGATGGCCTGGAGCAAGTCAATGCCGCCCTGCAAACGGATGCCAAGCTAAGAAATCAGGTGGAAGATCCCAGACTGGAACCTGCGGCCAAAGCTGTGTTGCTGGCCGGTCTGCTTCCTGAGGGCCCTGCTTCTGCCATTGGCAATTTCATCAATGTGCTATTGGCCAATAACGATCTCGGCTATCTGGATGAGATTCTGGCATCATTGTCGACCGTCATCAGAGAAGAAGCCGGTGGCCCGCAACGAGCGCTCATCACCAGCGCCATTCCTCTGAGCGACGACGAGCAAGAGCGACTCCGCACGCGATTGATTCAACGATTTGGCTCCAACCTTCAATTTATCTTCCAGGTCGACCCCGAAATTCTGGGTGGCTTGGTCGTACAGGTTGGCGACAAGTTGATCGACGACAGCGTACGCTGTCGCCTGGGCGCATTGAGCAAGTCGCTTGGTGTGCGTGTCAGCTAAGGAGTAGCCCTCCACCTCTGGATTTGCCACACTTTCGTACGTGATTGTGTGGTCAGATCACAAGCATACATTTTGTTACAATCTCCATGCACCTTGAGGAGTAACCTATGGCAGTCGGCCTTGACGAATTCACCCGGCAACTAAAAGAACAAATTCAGCACTTTGAAGCGCCCACACAAATGGTGGACGTTGGCGCAGTCGTTGAAGTTGGCGATGGTATCGCTCGTATTGCGGCCTGCAGAATGCCATGGCCAGGAGTTGGTCGAGTTTCCCGATGGCACGCTTGGCATCGCCTTGAATCTTGATGAAGACACGGTTGGCGCTATCATCATGGGCGAATATAGCGGCATCCAGGAAGGCGATCTTGTGCGCAGCACCGGACGCATTTCTTCGGTTCCTGTTGGCGATGCCATGATTGGGCGCGTGATTAACGCTGTCGGCCAGCCCATCGACGGTAAAGGCCCCATCGAAACCGACAAGTTCCGCCCTGTTGAGCGCATCGCCCCTAATGTGGTGAGTGCGCAAGAGCGTGGATACGCCGGTGCAGACTGGAATCAAGGCCATCGACGCCATGATCCCGATTGGTCGCGGACAGCGTGAGTTGATCATCGGTGACCGCCAGACCGGCAAGACCGCCGTGGCCATTGACACCATCATCAACCAGAAGGGCAAAGACCTCATCTGCATTTACGTCGCCATTGGTCAGAAACGGGCGAGCGTTGCTCAGGTGGTCGCGACTCTGGAAGAGCATGGCGCGATGGAGCATACGATTGTTGTCGCTGCCACCGCTTCTGAACCTGCCGCTCTTGCAGTATCTGGCGCCTTACGCCGGTTGCGCCATTGGCGAGGAATTCATGGAGCAGGGCAAAGACGCCCTGATCGTCTATGACGATCTGAGCAAGCATGCCTGGGCCTATCGCCAGGTTTCGCTATTGCTGCGCCGCCCGCCTGGCCGCGAGGCTTATCCTGGCGATGTGTTCTATCTGCACAGCCGTCTGTTGGAACGGGCCGCTAAGATGGCTGATGAGTATGGCGGCGGTTCACTGACTGCTCTGCCGGTGATCGAGACCCAGGCTGGCGATGTCTCCGCCTATATCCCCACCAACGTCATTTCCATCACCGACGGCCAGATTTATCTGGAAGCTGACCTGTTCTACGCCGGTATTCGCCCGGCTCTGAACGTCGGTCTGTCGGTGTCACGCGTTGGATCATCCGCCCAGACCAAGGCCATGAAGAAAGTGGCCGGACGCATGAAGGGGGAATTGGCGCAGGGACGTGAGTTGGCGGCCTTCGCTCAGTTTGGTTCGGATCTGGATAAGTCCACCCAGCGGCAACTTGATCGTTTCCAACGGCTGACCCAGTTGCTCAAGCAGCCGCAGTATCAGCCGTTAGCGCTTGGCGACGAGGTCATGGTGATCTACGCGGGCACCAATGGCTATCTGGATAAAATCTCGGCTGAACGCATCCCGGAATGGGAACGGACCTTCTACCAGTTCATGGCCACAAATTATCCCGAAATCGGCAACGCCATCAATCGTGAAAAGGTGTTGTCCGATACAGACTGAAGATGGTTTGAAGTTGGCCATCAACGAGTTCAACAAGCAATTTGTATAAGACTAAGTAACATGTACGGATTACTGCGGTCTTGATTTGCGGCAGACGCGTACTGACCGTCTGACCGAATTATACTGACTGATTACTGAACTATGGCTACTGAACGAGATATTAAACGCCGAATTCGCAGCGTCAAAAACATCTCGCAAGTCACGAGAGCGATGGAGGCTGTGTCTGCATCGAAGATGCGCAGAGCACAGGCGCAGGTGGTAGCGACGCGGCCTTACGCCGAGAAAGCGCGTGAAGTGCTTTCTTTTCTGGCGAATATTGCCGGCACTCAGGCCACCGACCAACCTTTGTTGCAACAGCGCGATATCAACAAAGTTGGTTTTATTCTGATTACCGCTGATCGAGGTCTGGCTGGCGGCCTGAATACGAATATGATTCGCGCTGCGGCGAACTCCATCCACCAATGGCAGGATGCAGGCAAAACGGTCGAGTTTATCTCGGTTGGTCGCAAAGGGCGAGACTGGATGCGAAGGTATGGCCCGCCGATGAGAGCCGAATTCATCAATATCGGCGATCAGCCAGTCAGTGATTATCTTGGTGACGGTGAATTGAGTTCGGCCAGTCAATCCACCTCTGTGGGCCCCATCGCTCATCTTGTGATCGATGACTTCGTAGACAACCGCTATGATGCTGTATTTATCGGTTTCACGAGCTTCTACAGCACAATCGACCAGCGGCCAACCGTAAGCCAATTACTGCCCATCGTCCCTGACAAAGATATACCATCGTCGATGGCGCCCGATTATATTTTTGAGCCTGATGCGTCTACTGTCCTGGACCAGGTGCTTTACAGTTTTACCGAGGTGCAGATTTTACAGTCGTTGTACGAGGCCATCGCCAGCGAACACTCGGCGCGTATGGTTGCCATGCGTAATGCCACCGATGCCGCCGATGATCTGATTGGCAGTCTGACACTGACGTACAACAAGGCGCGCCAACAGTCGATTACCATGTCGTTGCTTGACATCGCAGGCGCTGTCAGCGCGTTGGAAGTAAAATGATGAAAATGAATGAATATTCTGGAGGTTTCACTGGATGAGCACAAACGGCAATAAAGCACGCGTTGTGGGCCGCATTACTCGTGTTGTTGGCCCGGTTGTGGACTGCGAGTTCCCCGACGGCCAATTACCCAACATTTACGATGCGGTTGATATTCCCTTGCGGGATGGCGGCGTACTGGTGTGCGAGGTGCAGCAACTCCTGGGCAATGATCGTGTTCGCATGATCGCCATGTCCTCCACCGATGGCCTGAGCCGTGGTATGGAAGCTATCACGACCGGTGCACCGATCACGGTCCCTGTTGGTCCCAATAACCTGGGCCGCATTTTTGATGTGACTGGAAAGGTTATCGACAACATGGGTGCTGTGGAGACCGATGTCTACTATCCGATCCATCGCCCAGCCCCTCCGTTCGATGAACAATCCACGAAAGCGGAGATGTTCGAGACCGGCATCAAGGTCATCGACCTGATCGCACCCTTCACCAGGGGCGGTAAGACGGGTATCTTCGGCGGTGCCGGCGTCGGCAAGACCGTTGTCATCCAGGAACTCATCCGTAACGTGGCTGAAGAGCACAGTGGTTTCTCTGTATTTGCCGGTGTGGGTGAGCGCAGCCGTGAAGGCAACGATCTCTGGCACGAAATGAAAGACTCTGGCGTGTTGCCGCAGACGGTGATGGTCTTTGGTCAGATGAATGAGCCGCCCGGCGCTCGTTTGCGCGTAGGTTTGACTGCTGTAACGATGGCCGAATACTTCCGGGATGAAGGCCGAGACGTTTTGCTCTTTATCGATAATATTTTCCGCTTTGTGCAGGCGGGTTCTGAGGTGTCGGCGCTTTTGGGACGCTTACCGAGCGCGGTGGGTTATCAGCCCAACCTCGGCACCGACATGGGCGAGTCTGCAGGAGCGCATTGCCTCCACGAAGACCGGCTCCATCACCTCGATGCAGGCCATTTATGTCCCTGCAGATGACTACACCGATCCCGCTCCTGCCACCACCTTCGCCCATCTCGACGCCAGCATCTCGCTGGAACGTGCATTGGCCGAGCAGGCTCTGTTCCCCGCCGTCGACCCTCTGGCCTCGACCAGCCGTATTTTGGATCCCCTAATCATCGGCGAAGATCACTACGAAGTGGCTCGTGGCGTGCAGCAGTCGCTGCAGCGCTACAAAGACCTGCAGGACATCATCGCCATTCTCGGTGTCGATGAATTGAGTGAGGACGACAAACTGACCGTAGCGCGAGCCCGTAAGATGCAGCGTTTCCTCACCCAGCCCTTCTTTGTGGCAGAGGTCTTCACCGGCTCACCAGGTCGCTACGTCAAGATCGAAGATACTGTGCGCGGCTTCAAGGAAATCCTGGACGGCAAGCACGACGATCTGCCAGAATCTGCTTTCTACATGGTCGGATCCATCGAAGAAGCCGTCGAAAAAGCCGAACGTATGCGTTCTGAGTAAGAAAGTCAGGGATATCCTTCCGGCCTTTTTCCTCCACCCTTCTCTTTGCTCCCAGCCTCTTAATCCATGTCCACCTTACGCTTTGAATTTGTCTCCCAGGATCATATCCTCTACGAAGGCGATGTCAACATGGTTATCATCCCCGGCACGGATGGCGTCCTCGGCATCATGCCCAAGCACGCGCCGTTGATGGCCGTTGTTTCACCGGGCGAAGTGCTGGTGCGGGTTGATGGTCAAGAGGATGAATACTTCGCTGTAGGCGGCGGTTTTGTAGAAGTCCGGCCCGACAAAGTCGTGTTGGTGGCTCGTTCTGGCGAATCTGCTGCGTGAAATCGATGCTGTGCGCGCCGAGAGGGCCATGCGCGAAGCCGAGGCATACTTGTCCAGCCCTGAGCGAGATCGCGACGCCGATCGCAGCATGACCATGTCCGCGGCGTTGCAACGCTCGCGCGTGCGTCTCAATATCTATCGCCGCCGCGGACGTGGCCCCCGCCGGTCAGGCGACCGCCCATCTGCGCCATCTCAAGCGGGTGGGTCAGATTCTGATTGAGTAACATCAACAAACCTATCTTTTGATTGTCAAAGACCGGACGCTTGTGACAGCGTCCGGTCTTTTAGATGCAGGACAGTGAGCTCTCATTTATGGTGACTCGACTTCGGACGATATTTCCGCAAGAAACCTTGTATCATTCTGCTTCACATCCTCACAAAGGTTTAGCAGAGCAAACCCGCTTTTTCAAAGTCTCGTTGTAGTACTAAACCTTTGATATTCCCGCCCCGAATTTAAGACGCGCTTAAGGTTTTCATAAGGAAAACACCATTGAATCGGGTTGTTTTTTTCAGTATACTGGGTTCAGAGATTGAAAGTCAACCAGCAAGTCAACTTCGCAGAAAATATCACGTTGTCAGCAATGAAACGAAAGCAATATGCTTCTGACTCAAAGCACACACATGTAAATCGGTAGTCGTCCCGAAATTTCCTGAAATTGCGTGCTTTCGACTTCAAACCAGTAAGATGTCGCACCGTCGGCGCATCCAAAATGGTGAAGCGTTTCAATACGCGACAGCATGGTTTCTCCTCCTCCTTAGCACGGCCCCGTCATATTTGGCGGGGCCTGTTGCTTTTTAGCACCATTAATTCTTCACCATGCGTTCCGCACGAATCTCGCGGCGGATGCCGGTTTCTGCACGGATGACCAGGGTGTGTGTCCTGGCCCGACCGCGCTGATAGTGCACGCCATCCAACAAGGGGCCATCCGTCACGCCGGTCGCGGCAAAATAGATCTCATCACTCTGCACAAAATCATCGCAGGTCATGATTTGGCTCAGGTCAAGCTCGGCACGAGCTACCTGAGCCCGCTCTTCGTCCGTCTGGGGAGAGAGACGACCCAGCATGGCCCCGCCCAGAGCCTTCACAGCACAGGCGGCGGTGACGCCTTCGGCAGCACCGCCAATGCCCATGAGTACATCGACATTGCTGCCAGGCGTGGCGGCAAGGATAGCGCCACCGATATCGCCTTCGTTGTGTAGGGTGACGCGGGCTCCCGCCATGCGTATTTCTTCGATCAGGGCGGCATGACGCGGGCGATCGAGTACAAATACTACCAGGTCTCGCAATTCTTTGTTCTTGATGCGAGCAATCAGCGCCAGCGTCCAGGCAGCGGGAGCGTCCAGGCATTCAGGAACGAGAGCGCTGCCGACATCACGGTTCACGACGATTTTTTCCATGTAAACGCCCGCCGCCGGTGACCACAGCGACCCGCGGGGGGCCATGCCCAAGACCGAGATTGCGCCCGGCCTTCCTTCGAGCACCAGACGGGTGCCATCGATGGGGTCGAGCACCACGTCCATTTCGGGGCCATTGCCTGTTCCCACACGGCTGCCGATTTGGAAAGGGGATCCCAGGTCGTGTCTGCCCTCTTCACCCACAACGACGTAGCCATCTACATCCAGGTCGCTGAGCCCTTCCAACACGGCTTGGGTCGCTGCGGCATCCGCTTTAAGCCGATTGCCCAGTCCCATCCAGCGTCCTGCCGCTATGGCAGCCGCCTCGGTCATTCTTGCGAGATCAAGACCAAGATTGCGTTGTCGGGTGTTTGTCATGACAATTCCTTCCGTTATTGGTTCATCAGAGTGTGCATTTCATCAGGAGAAAATCTCTACGGCCTCGAGCAGATTCGCCGCTTCCCAGCTAATCATACCGCCATCGAGGATGTGGATGCCCTGGCAGTCTCGCTCGCAGAGCGCCTGGGCAACCCGACGGCTGCGTCGTCCCGTGCGACAGACCAGTACGACTGATGCGTCGGCTTTCATGTCCGGGGCGCGGGCGATCAGTTCGGGCAGGGGGATATTCACAGCCTGGGGGATGTGTCCTCGCTTGAATTCACGCGGCTCACGCACATCGATAACCATGGGCGGGTCAGATTGTGCAAGCCATTGATGCAAAGCCTCTGGCTGGATAAACGCAAGTTTGCTTTCGTCAATTTCGGCGCTGCTGGGGAGGTCGAGGTGATAGCTTGGGCGGGGCAAGTTCAGGCATTCGCGAAAAGCGCGAATCTCACATTCGTAAATGCAGATAGCAGGGTCCAGCACTCGATAGAAAAGATAGGGGATGGCTTCGTCCACTTCCAAGAAATGGTCTTCACCCAAAAGCTCCTCGAAACCGGTGGCTATCATGCGCTCCTGCACGGCTGGCCGCACCTTGCTGATATAAACATCCCCCCCCTTTTCGCGATAAGTGCGCACGATGGATTCCAGTACATGGATGCCACTGATGTCGATGTGCTGCACATTTTGCATCCGCAAGGCCAGGTATTGCTGATGCGGGTGACTATGCATGTTATCGAGAATCACATCTTCGACATGGCCCACGGCGCCAAAGTAAAGGTCGCCGCGCACTTCCATTACCGCCAACTGCGGGCACTGGCGTCTGTCTGAGCGAGGTTCAAGGTGTTTGTATGCATCATCAGGAAAGACAGGGAGCACAACCGGTGTACTGGTTTTCAGTAAATAATAGGCCAAAGACATGAGGATGCCGGCGAGTACGGCAAACTGTAAAGGAAGGAATATCGTTGCGAATAAGGTGACGACCATGATGGATGCATCACCCCGGGTGGAGCGCAAGATGCGGGCCATTTCCGGCACATCGATCATGCCCAATCCGATAACGATCAGGACCCCAGCCAACACGGCAAGCGGGATATAAGCCGCTGCCGGTGCAAGCGCCAACATAGCAACAAGGACGAAGACACCTGATAATGCGGCTGCCACACCGGTTTGAGCGCCTGCTTCGTAGTTGGCTGCCGAACGATTGAACGAGGCCGAGGTGGCATAGCCTGAAAATAAGCCGCTGGCGAGAGATGCCAGGCCTTGACCAACGAATTCCTGGTTGCTGTCCAGTCGCTGTCCTGTTCGGGCGGAGATCGAGCGGGAAATGGATGTCGCTTCCACCAGACCAATCGCCCCCAGAGCGAGCGCCCCCGTCGCGAGTTCGGACATCAAATTGAAACTGAGGAATGGGAGAGAAGCCAGAGGCGGCAAACCACGAGGCAGATCTCCTGTGATCCGCACCCCCATCTGATCAAGGCCAAAGATAGCAACCAGAAGTGCGCCCAGCACCATGACGATTAGAGGCCCGGGGAGCTTGGGGAAGAATTTGCGAAGGATCAACAACAGCAGAATCGATCCAGCGCCCAGTGCAAGTGTTATGACATGGGTTTCCGGGACACCGAGAATCAAGGTTTGCAGCTTGACGAGCATATTTGTGGAGCCGCCATCGCTCACCCTCAGGAGATTTCGCATCTGCCCGACCGCGATCAGAATGCCAGCTCCGGCGGTAAAACCCACGATAACCGAGTCCGATACGAAGTTGGCGAGAACCCCTAGCTTGGCAACACCAACCAGCACCCGAAAAATCCCCACCATGACGGCCAACATGCCTGCCGCTGCAATGTACTCCGGTGATCCCAGGACCGCAATAGGAATGAGCACTGATGCAACAAGCAATGAGGCCGTGTTGGTGGCGCCAGTGTGCAGTTGATTAGAGGATCCCCATAACCCTCCCACAATCGCCCCAATGATTCCAGCATACAACCCCATTTGCGGCGGCAATCCTGCAATAAAGGCAAAAGCGATGCCCTGTGGCAATACAAGGACGCTCAGGGTCAAGCCTGAGATAAGGTCTGGTCGCAGGTTTTGAGTCTTGTACCCGCGCAGAATCCGAACGGGGCGAGTGAAATAGGAGGCCGACGACCCCAACGAGGTCAGAAACGGCTTGGTTGCAACTGAAGCCATGTTGGTTATTTTGCCAGATTTCGCGCCAGGGTGAATCGAACAGAAGTCATTGTTGATATCGATCCAGCCGATGGTCAAAGTGCTGGATACTCACCTGGATTGTAGCAGAGACCGCAGGATTTGTGTAACGAATGTGGCGGTGATTCCGTTTCTGGCGTCAGGAGTCGGTTTGGCGCTGAGCGACGCACAGCAACGACTGGCCGAAAGGTGCATCCCATACGCTGCGCAACAAACGTTCACCACGAATAAATAGTGGCGCCAGGCGGTTGAACCACTTGAGTTGACCTGTCGGCAGAATCTCGCGTCTGAGTACGCGGCTGTTCAGCCACCAGCCGGGTATGCCGGCCAGGTTGAGATAGCTCAAGCGCTGGATGCTGAATCCGGCCGCGGTGACTCGCTCGGCCAGCAGTGTGCGATCATAGCGCCGGTAGTGACCTAACGCCCTGTCCAATGTCCCGTACATGTAGGCTCCGGCCGGCACAAACAGCAGCAACTTGCCGTGTGGTGTTAAGACCTTGTGCATCTGCTGTAGCGCCAGCAGGTCATCTTCGATGTGTTCCAACACGTTCAGGCACAAAACGGTGTCGAAATGATAGTGTCTGAGTGCAGAAACCAGGTCGGGGTCCGTAATATCGCCGAGATGCGCGAGCACGTTATTTCGTGCGGTGTGCCGCTGGCGCGTCAACTCCACGCTGGCTGGGAGCAAGTCTACACCGACCAACAGCTCTCGATCAACGAAGTATTCGGTCATATTGCCGATGCCGCAGCCCACCTCCAGGACACGCTGCCCCACTGACCCGGCCAATTCCTCGTAGATCCAATCGTTGTAGCGTTCCACCGTCGCCATCCGCCGCAAGGTTTCATAGCCGATAGCGTCAGTGTGCGATGTCATTGGCGGGCGTCGCGTTTAGAGGAAATCAAGCGTCAGGAGTGGAGGCAGGAACAAGAACGCCGCGACAGCCAATGCAGTTACAGCGGCCAGCAAAACGCCCCCCGCTGCTGTATCTTTTGCGATCTTCGCCAGTGGATGGCTATCAGGGCTCACGAGATCAATAGTCGCTTCGACAGCGGTGTTGAAAGCCTCGGCCAGGAAAACCAGGCAAATGGTCAGGCTCAGCACTGCCCACTCCACCGTGGAAATCTTGAGCCAGAGCGCCAGCGCAATGGCCACAATGGTGAGGGCAAGATGGATGCGGGCGTTACGCTGGCTGCGAAGCAGATACGCGATTCCCGCGCCGGCGTAGCTAAACGATGCAATCAGGCCCCGCACTTCTGATTTCATTCTGCCTGCATCCCCGAAAGTATGGCGTCTTGCCTGGCCCACATGATGTCTTTTTCCTCTGCTTCAGCATGATCATAACCCAGGAGATGCAATGTTCCATGCACAGCCAGCAAGTTCAACTCATCTGCGATAACGCGACCGTGCTGTGCGGCCTGAGCGGCGGCATAGGGGTAGGCAATAACGATATCGCCGAGATAGGGTTCGGAATCGGGCGCCTGCACAAAGGCGTCGTCATCCGTTAGACGCCGGAAAGCTGAGCACATCGGTTGGCCCTGGAGTGCCGAGAAAGCGCAGATTTAGATCGGCAATGGCATCATTGTCGCTGACGATCAGCGTCACATCGCCTTGCGCTGCCTCATAGGCGAGCGTTGCTGCGATGGCGGTTGTGAGTTGCTCGGATGACACCAGCGATTGAAAGGGGTCATCTATTTGAATCTCGATTGTCATTTTTGGTTGTCTGTTTTGTTAACCAGCTGCGACTGGTTGCGCCACCGGAGCACCTGCAGTCGCCGGGGTAGCCTTATCGGAGTCGCTGGGGTACTTCACTCTGGGGTGATGGATCCCCTGCAGCACCCGTGCGAAGGCCTCGGTGATCATGCTGAGGTCGCGCAGCGTCAGTTGACTGTCATCCAGTTGACCCGACATCAATCGCCGGTTGATGACGCTGCGGATTAACTCCAACATCTCTGTTCTGCTGCCGGGGTTCATGGCCCGAATGGTGGCCTCGCAACCATCAGCCAGCATCAGGATGGCTGTTTCGCGACTGCGCGGACGAGGGCCATCATAACAGAATTCGCTCTCATCTACAGCATCTGGGCTATCGTGTTCCTGGCAGGCCTGGTAATAAAAATACTCGACGCGTGTCGTGCCATGATGCTCGCGAATAAAGTCGACGATGGTGTTTGGCAGCCGGAATTTATGGGCCAACTCAACACCATCCGGGACGTGGCTGATAATGATGCGGGCGCTGGTGTACGGGTCCAGGCGGTCGTGGGGGTTGACGCCATCGGTGTTGTTTTCGATGAAGAAGTAGGGGCGCACCGTTTTGCCGATATCGTGGTAATAAGCCCCAACGCGAGCCAGCAGCACGTTCGCGCCAATGGCGCTGGCTGCTTCCTCTGCCATGTTGCTGACGATCAGGCTGTGGTGGTACGTGCCGGGCGATTTGAGCAATAATTGGCGCAACAGGGGATGTGTTGGTCGGGAGAGTTCCAGTAATTGCAGGTTGGTCGTCAAGCCAAATATCTGGCCCAGGAGGTAGAAAACGACCAGCGTGAAGCTGCTGGCGAAAATGCCGTTAACGAGAGCGGCGGCAGAGATAGCCAATAAATTGCTGCTGATTTGTGCGGTCAACATGGGGATACGGAAGGCGGCCACAACGATCAGGTTGATGATGATGACCCAGATACCCGCACGTACAAAGCTGTTCAGGCGCTCGGCTTGACCCAAAGCCAGACCGCCAGCGAGGGCTCCGAGCATTGTGTACGTCATTATCTCGATCTTGCCATTGGTGAATACGCCAACCAGTATGCCAATGAGCAAAGTGGCGACTATCGCAATGGGCAGATCAATTAAAGCTCCCAGCAACATGGTCATTGCAGCCAAAGGGAAAAGATAGGGCAGCCACGGTTGATCTGTCGCCATCGTTCTGGCCAAAAATACAAAAACAATGAAAATGCTGCCCAGCAGAAACGCCTGCAGATTGTTCGACCAAAAATGCCGCTGGCGTTGCAGGACAAAAGCCACCAGGACGCCGGTGAGCAGGACCGCCATCAAAAAGGCCGAGGCAAAATCTTGCCAGGTGCGCTCGGTTTGCAATAAACCCAGGGCGTCAAGCGCTTCGATATCCAAGGCATCAACGCGATCTCCAGAACGCAGGATGATCTCGGATTGGGCGATTGAGCGCTCGACCGGAGCCACTTTTGACCCGGCTTCCGCCTTGGCTTCCTCTGTGCGTTCACTGTTGAGGAAAGCATTGGGTTGGAGTAAACTCTGCACCAGGGCCATAACCACGTTTGCTTCTCCATCATCCAGCCTGAAGGAAATGAGCCCCGGAACTGCGCGTTTGGCCGCTGCCAGGGTGTTTTCCCGGATCTCCTGCTGCATTGCCCGATCCAATACGCGTACGATTTCGGCTTTGACAGCTTGCCAGCTTTCCTCATCCAGCAGCAAAGCCTGGCCGGCAACCTCTGAGCTAAGCGGCACATCGGCTATGCGCGCGAGCCACTCCACCTTCTGCTCGTCGGTTGCATTGGGATCGTTCCGCACAACCTCGATAAAGGTGAGAATCTCTTCGGCCCGCGCTGCTTGTTGCCGTGCCACTCGGGTTTGTGGCGGATCGTAGATGGGCGTAATGCTATCTGCGGCTCGGTTGCGGGCCTGTTCTGTCAACACTTCGCTAAGAAAGGTCATGGGCCGTGGCGCTGGCACATTCACCAAGCTGATAATGCCTTCCTTGACCTGCACATTGGAACTAATCGGCCAATCCATCAGAAGAGCTGTCATGATCGCCAACGCGACAAACACACAAAAAGACGCCAGGTTGAAGCGCGCGCGCCAACGGCTGGGATCCCGACTCCATTGACTAAGGAATCCGGTGTCCCCTTCAGGCGTTGTGGGCGTGGAGGTGAGGATGGATTGGTGGTCTTCTGTCACGAGATTCTCGCTATGAAGCTGGAGTGGAGAGCAGTTCGCGTACGACCTGGTTTACAAGACGGCCATCCGCCTTGCCCTGGAGTTTGGGCATGAGCTTGCCCATCACTTTGCCCATGTCGCGCATATTGGTCGCACCCACTTCAGTGATTACGGCCTGGGTCTGTATACGGATTTGCTCCTCCGACATCAAGGCTGGGAGATAGCTTTCCAGAACCGCCAGTTCGGCTTGCTCTGCAGCGACGAGGTCCAGGCGACCTCCTTGTTGATAAGCATCGATGCTATCCTGGCGCTGTTTGGCTTGCTGGCGGATGATAACGATGACTTCGTCATCATTCAGGGGTTGACCGTCCTCCTCTTTCTCGGCGCGGGTGATGGCGGTTTTGACGCTGCGCAGTGTCAATTTCTTCACTTCATCACCGCTTTTCATGGCGGCGATCAAATCCTGGTTGATGGTGTCTTGCAGGTTCATGGGTAAGGTTATTTGAGCACGTAATAGGTTGCTCGTTTTTCACCGATCTTGAGGAGGATGCCTCGATCTACAAGGTCGGCGAAATCACGGCGGAGCGTCTCGGAACTCGCGTCTTCACAGAGTTGCTGGTAATCTCCATTGGTGATGCGACGGTTTTCCTGGATGAAGGCCAGTGCTTTCTCCTGCCGGGGATTGAGCTGCAGGTGGGAGAATAAACCAGAAGGTGGGGCGGCCCCGACAAGGTTGGGACCATGCCCGAAAATGGTGACTTTGAACCCGCCGCCGTTTCCTCGAATTTGGGGCGGGGCAGCTCTTCGTTTTCGCAGACGGCGATGATGCGGTCGATGCCGTAGCCCAGGCGTTCGATGAACCCCGCCTCGGATAGCACCTGGACGATTGCTTCGTTACGACTGTAGCGCTCCTCGATCAGATTGTCCACAGTGACATGGCCTGGCAAGCGGCCAGGCGAGTACACTTCCAGGCGGTCGTTGAACATCAACACGCGAATATTGTCGCCGCGGATGCTGTAATCGCGATGGGCGACCGCATTGACAATGGCCTCGCGCACGACCGAGATCGGATATTCGGGCGTGTCTTCCCTGGCCAGACCGCGGATGCGCATACCCTGCCGCATGTTGCCGGAAACAAACGCCTCTGCGCGCCGGATTTGATCTGATAAAACGCCCTTGACATCTTCCCGCACGAAATCATCGCTCATGGTTTTGCCAGCATAGCGCACACAGGTTATCTCCGCCGAGCGCACCCAGCGTTGAGGCTCGATGCCAAACAGGAGCATGCCGGCGATTGTGGGTTTAAGGCCGGCGGAAGTTTCAGCCAGACAACCCTGGTTGAGCAGCAGATCAGGGACATCGTTTAGGCTGTTAAGCACTTGACCGAACGCTTCGGTGCGTTCGGCATCCAGATCATCGGGGTCGGCTTTTTCCAACACCTGCGATTCAAAGCCCACCTCGTTGCGATTCAGCAATAAGCGCCTTAATTCGTTGGGCAACAAAGGCCGATTTTGGCGTCCGGACCGGATCAGATATTGTCCTTTCAGGCTATAAACATGGCGGAGACCTGAAGGCACTTGCACGGCGCAAAGGGTTGCGCCATCCACCACCACGAGTTCCGGGTGGTGCAGAACCAGGGGCGGGTCAGGCATCATGGCGGCGTTGGAAACCAATTCCTGGGTGCTTTCGGGATCCGTCAAGCCGGTAGCCCGACCACTAACCTGGGCGTCGATAATGACAAGCCCGCCAGAAGCATTGGCCATGGCGACCAGGGTCTCGGCAACTTTGCGGGGACTGGTTCGGGCGCTCAGTATTGCAACGCGCTCACCTTGCCCTGATTCCAGAGCGGCGCGTACATCCTCGGTGGTGGGGGCGGTAATGGCGATGGGGGACATGGTATTACGGGTTCGGGAATGGGAATTTGCTTATTGAGCTTCGGTCAGCGGTCTTCGACGGCGACGATGCGCCACTTGACGGCATCCTTGATGGTTGCGGGGGGAATCATGCGAACGGTCCAGACGGTGTTTCGCCAGCCCTCATTGGAGTTGAAATCCACATTGACCTTGACTTCGGGCGGCGCGCCTTCGTTTAGCTCTTTTGGGCCTTCGACCTTAAAAACCTTGACATCACTGTAATTCGGAATCTCGGTGCTGGTCACCGGGTCGATTCGATCTGGGTTCCAATCTTCCAGATATGCCAGCACCTGCGCTTCGGGAAAAGCTGGTTCCTGGGGTTGCTGGCCGTTGCAAAATGTCACTTCGCCGCCATATTTTGCATACGTGGGGTCAGTAACGGATTGTGCAACGAATTCAGGATACTCGTCGGTGCTGAGTTGCCAATACTCTCGGTGGCATAAATTGGAGCGGTCGTTCATCGGTTGCCACGACCAAAGCGTTTGGATATAGGCTCCTGCATCCCAGGCCGCCCAGTCTGAAGGATTCAGGCGGTTAAGGCTGAACCAGCCAGGTGTCGAGGCGTAAGCGGAGCCATAGCCATTCTCTTCATCGATCCACCAGAACATCGAATAGCGGTTGATCTTTTGCCGATAATAGCCGCGCACCAGCAGTCGGTCGGTCAAACTTCCGCTTTCTGTGGAACCCGTGATTTCAACGGCGATCTGCTCGAAATCTAAAGAATCATCTCCAAGATAACCACCGGTTTTGGGAAGGTGATAATCGGGTAACAAGCGATAGGGGACGAGATAAGCTGAGGATTGATCGGGAATGGCGATGCTGTCATTGCCACGCGGACGGTTCTGAGCGTCGTAGATCACACCCCCAAGCTGGCTTGTGCCCTGATCTGCGCTTAAATCGTAGAGATAGAAGAGTAGCCACTCATCTTCGGCATCCACCAATGCGTCGTTTTCCCATCTCGCATCAATGTTGACCCGAACAAGCCCTTTAATTTGATCATTGGTGTAGGGCAACCACTCATCTGGCATAATCTCTTGCAAATCGATATTGAGACCGCTGCTCTGACCAGGGAAAACTGGTCCCTTCCCCTGGCGCAAACTCATGCCAAAGTAGACGATAAAGACAATGAAGAGAACGCCTAGGATGATGGCGATTATCCGGCCCATGATTTCATGCAGTGGATGCGTCTGCAGATGGTGGTGCGTCGGGGTTCTCGATCAAGGAAAGCGCCAGGACCTGATCGAAGTGAGAGACCAATTTAATATCAAGCGCCTTTCGGATGTGACGAGGCACATCCACCAGGTCTTTCTCATTTTGTTGAGGGATAATAACAGTCTGTAAACCGCCGCGATGCGCGGTGAGGAGCTTCTCTTTGAGCCCGCCAATCGGCAACACCCGACCTCGCAGTGTGATCTCGCCTGTCATGCCGACTTCCCGGCGTACCGGTTGCTCCGTCAGAGCCGATACCAGGGCTGTCGCCAGGGTGATGCCCGCCGAAGGGCCATCTTTGGGGATAGCGCCTTCGGGCACGTGGATATGAATGTCCACCTTATCGAAATCGAAATCCTCAAAACCATAATCTTCGGCATGGGCGCGGGCGTAGGAAACAGCAGCCTGAGCGGATTCCTGCATGACTTCACCGAGTTGGCCGGTCAGCATGAGGCTACCCTTGCCGGGCATAATGATTACCTCAATCTGCATGAGATCGCCGCCCGCTTCTGTCCAGGCAAGACTGGTGGCGACGCCAATCTGATCTTCGGCCTCGATTTTATTCTGCAGAAATTTCTGCGGTCCCAAATATTCTTGTACGTTGCTGGGATTGATGCGTCGCCGCGCTTTTTTGCCTTCGGCCACGCGTCGCGCCACCTTACGGCAGATAGATGCCAATTCCCGCTCAAGGTTGCGGACGCCTGCTTCGTAGGTGTAGTTCTGGATGATCTCGTTGATTGCATCCTCGCTGAAGTGCAGACCAACGTCTTCAAGCCCGTGCTCTTTCAGCAGACGAGGGATGACGAACCGGCGTGCGATGAGATTTTTTTCGAAGCCAGCATAGCCTGGAAATTCGATCACTTCCATGCGGTCGAGCAGTGCATCAGGAATGCTGTAGGGGTTGTTGGCGGTGGCGACGAAAAACACATTGCTGAGATCGTAAGGGACCTCGAGATAGTGATCGCTAAACGCGTAATTTTGTTCGGGATCGAGCACTTCCAGCAAAGCTGAAGCAGGATCACCTCGAAAATCGTAACCCATCTTATCGACTTCGTCGAGCATAAACACGGGATTGCCAACACCCACATTGCGCATGGTTTGCACCACACGGCCGGGCATCGAACCGATGTAGGTGCGACGATGTCCCCTGATTTCCGCCTCATCGCGGATGCCGCCCAGGGAAATGCGCACAAATTTGCGTCCCAGGGCTTCAGCAATCGATTTGCCCATCGAAGTCTTTCCGGTACCTGGCGGACCGACAAAGCAGAGGATCGGTGTGCGCATGTTGTTGGCAGCCAGTTTCCGCACAGCGATATGCTCGATCACCCGTTCTTTGGCTTTTTCCAGGCCGTAGTGATATTCATCGAGCACGCGTTCAGCATGCGCGACATCTATGTTGTCATCTTCTGGTTCTCCCCAGGGCAGGTCGAGTAACCACTCCAGGTAGGTTCGTACGACGCCGGTTTCGGGCGACATGGGAGGCATCGCCCCTAATCGCGCCAATTCCTTTTCGGCCTTGGCGCGCACCTCGTCCGGCAGCCCTGATTCTTCGATGCGGACATGCAGTTCGCCCAGGTCGCGGGTGAATTCATCGCCCTCACCCAGTTCGTCCTGGATGGCTCGTATCTGTTCTCGCAAAAAGTATTCCCGTTGCGAGCCATCCATCTGGCGCTGCACCTGTTCGTGGATTTGATTTTCCAGTTCCAGGACATCAAGTTCTTCGGCCAGCAACATGCTAACCTGATGCAGCCGCTGAATAGGATCGAGAGTTTCGAGGACCTGCTGGCGCTTGGCTAATGTGATGTTGAGCGTGGATGTGATTAGATCAGATAGCCAGCCGGGGTCGTCCAGGTTCATGGCCGCCACCAGCGCTTCTTCCGGGATGATCTGGCTCAGCAGCACGACTTTTTCGTAAAGAATCAGCACCGCCCGCGTCAGGGCTTCGATCTCTTCTTCGCTGGCGGCGGGTTCTGGCAAACGACGCCCGACAACGCGCAAATAGGGGCGTTCGTGAATGATCTCGATGATTTCAACCCGATATTCGCCGTGGCAGAACAGGCTTTGCGTGCCATCCGGCATCCGCAACACCCGGCCAACATTGACCTCAGAACCGATGGTGTAGAGATCTTCCACGGTGGGCGTCTCAATGCTGGGGTCTCGTTGCGCCACGACCAGCAGGGGTGAATCGCTGTCCTGGGCGGCTTCCAGAGCCCGGCGCGAGGTTTCTCGACCGATGAACAAAGGGGCAGCCAAATGCGGAAAGACGACGGTGTCAATCGCCGGCAATACCGGGTACTCCTGGATCAGGTCCTCTGGGTTCAATTCCAGGGTGGCCTCACGATAGCCAGCGGTGTCCGGCAAAGTTGCATTCAGAAAAGAATATTCGTCGCTTAAATACCAGGCGAAGCGGTCAAAGTCGTTTCGATTCATAAAATCATTAAGAGGTTCGTCTCGGACGAGCCTTCTGTTCCGGGTCTTTTAACATGGGGGTGAATTCACCGTCAATGGGCTCAGAACGATAAACCCAGTCGTCCGCTGAAAAGGTTTCGGGGTGCAAGGTCTTCCAACCCTCGCGGGCTGCCGCCACGACGAAAATGGAACCGGTAATCAATACCAGGTCGTCGGGCTGAGCCAGAGATTCCGCCAACTGCAGGGCGGGCAGGGCATCGTCGGTGATGTACACAGGTGAATTGGGGGCGATTGTTGTGGCCAATTCGGCCAGCCTGTCAGCATCTGCTGCGCGCGGGTGGAAACTACGCGTGACGATGATGGCGTCAGCATCTTTGGCAAGAACATCGAGCATGCCTTCGATGTCTTTATCCGCTGACGCGCCAAACAGCAGAATGAGACGACGATGCGGGAACAAATCCAGCGCTTTTTGCAGCCGTTCGGCGCTCTGGTGATTGTGAGCGCTGTCGACGACAACAAGGGGGTCCCGGCTCAAACGCTCGAGGCGACCCGGCCAATAGGCTTTAGCGAGTCCCTCACGGATCGTTTCCTCAGAAATGAACACGTCGTTGTTGCGAAGTGCATGCATGAGGGCCACGGCCACCGTGGCGTTCGCCGCTTGATGATCGCCAATCAGGGGCACATGGAGGTTGCCGTAATGCACGTCCGGGCCGGTGATGTCGAGGATCAGCCCATGATCTGTGCTTTGCAGAATATCATACCGCCAATCTTCATCCACGCACCAGAGCTTCGCTCCGGCCTGATTCGCGACATCTTCGATCACAGCCATTGCCTCTGGCGCCTGCGGCCCGACAACAACGGGAACGCCGGATTTGATGATGCCTGCCTTCTCAAAGGCGATGAGACTGAGGGTGTGGCCTAACAAATCGGTGTGTTCATGACTCAACGATGTGATGGCGCAGGCCTGAGATTGCACCACATTGGTGGCGTCTAAACGGCCGCCCAGGCCCACCTCGAGCACCGCCCAATCAACGTCGGCGGCGGCGAAGTCCATAAACGCAAGCGCCGTGATGATCTCGAACGTAGTAGTCTCTTCAAGCGCTTTGGCATGGGGCCGCAGTTGCTCCCACAGCGATATCAGGCGTTCCTGTGAGATCAATTGACCGTCGATGCGTATGCGCTCGCGAAATGTGTGCAAATGCGGCGATGTGTACAGTCCTGTCCGATAACCGGCCGTCTGAAGAATAGAAGCGGTCATCGCGGCTGTAGATCCCTTGCCCTTGCTACCTGCGATATGCACCGAAGGATACTGATTCTGAGGGTTGCCGAGGCGCGTACATAGTTCGTGCATCCGCTCCAGATTGTAAGTGCTGGCGTTGTAAGGAATCTGGCGCGTGCGACTGTAATCAACGTGTGAGAAGATATCGGAGAGAACTTCCTGGTAATTAGACATAGTTTGGCATAACTCGACGGCGCTTTGCCTGGAGGCTAATCAAGTCATTCTAGCCCAAGGACGTACAAAAGTAAAAAGAAGTTGCGGGTTGGGGGTGCGTATCTGGACAAAGGATCGGGCGAGTCCTGTACAATTGGTGTAAAATAATCCGTATCAAGTATTTGCATCGAACCAAATCCAGGATGACTGTTATCAATTCCAAATGGCTCCACTGGGCCAGGTCATCGCCCAGACCAGACTAACCGATAAGTTGCCCGCAGCAGGCGGGTGCGAGACCCGCCCCTACTTGCCTGTATCACGCTCCCGACCTATGCTACCATCATGACCCTTTCAATGAACGATTACCAACAACTTGCCCTGCGCACGGCAGGCAACCACGGCGATTTCGACCGCACGCTGATGTACACGGCACTGGGCCTGAACGGCGAAGCGGGTGAAACAGCCGAGATGATCAAAAAGGCTTTTTTCCACGGACATGCCCTGGATCGCGACAAACTGAAGAAGGAACTGGGTGATGTGCTCTGGTACGCGGCTGTGATGGCCGACGCGCTGGACATGCCCCTGGATGATGTCGCTCAGCACAACATCGACAAGCTGGCCCAGCGCTATCCCGAGGGTTTTTCGCAGGATCGCTCCCGGAATCGTGTAGAGGAATGATTGGCGTAACAACGCTGATCTGTCATCCGACAGAGCGAAGCGACCTGGAAACCCGTTGCAACCGGAAACGAGATTCTTCCTCCCTTTGGTCGTCAGAATGACAAATATCGAACATACCAAGTGACTGTCACCTCGCTCCATGATGACCCGCTTCTCCCGACCTGCTTCTACTGGTTCTCATCCTCCTGGCATTTGCCCTGCGGCTGTACGAGATCGACGCCCAGAGTTTCTGGTACGATGAGGGCGTGACCGCACAGGTGGCGCAGTTGGGTGTGCGGGAGCTGGCAAGCTGGACGGCTGACGACATCCAGCCGCCGCTGTACTACTTGCTGGTGGATGGGTGGCTGCGGATCAACCCCTTTGGCGAAGGCATCCTGCGCTGGCCTTCTGCTTTGTTCGGGACGTTGCTGATCCCGCTGTTGTGGGCGCTGGGACGGCGGCTGTGGAGCGACAAGGCGGGGCTGCTGGCGGCGCTGGTCGGGGCGACGTCGCCGCTGATGGTGTATTACAGCCAGGAAGCGCGCATGTACGCCCTGCTGGTTATGCTGATCACACTGGCGGCGCTGGTGGTGGTCAGACTGCTGGATCGGGGAACAGGAAAACGAGTGGGGCTTGCTTGTGGCGTATGCCCTGGCGGGTCTGGCGGCGATGTACACGCATTATTTCGCCGGATTCGCCCTGCTGGCCCTGGCATTCTACTGGGGCCATGTGTGGTGGCGGACAGGCCACGATGCTCGACGATTGGGCGAATTTGCGACTGTCAACGGCATCATTCTCCTGGGTTATCTGCCCTGGCTGCCCGCCATGCTTAACCGCTTCGCGGTGGACAGCAGTTATTGGTCGGGTTCACTCAAGCTGGGCGAGGCGCTGCTGGATGTGGGGATGAACTTCACGGTCGGGGCCACCGAGGTCATGCTGGAAGGAGACGCGCTGATCTGGCTTATCGTGTTGGGAGCGGCTGCCCTGCTCTGGCTTATCGCAATCGCATTCGGCGGCCACAAGCGTGAGCAACGACCCTTGATGCTGCTCCTGCTGTGGTTACTGGTTCCCATCATCCTGATCCTGGCCCTGGCTTATCGCACGCCCAAGTTCAATGCCCGCTACCTGATGATCAGCTGGCCGGTCTGGGCTTTGCTCGCTGGCGGAGGCGTCAGCAAACTCTGGTCCTGGTCAGAACGGTTGCCAAACGCCTCACGCCTCACGTTTTACGTTTCACGCACACTCGCTATCCTCAGTATCGCATTCCTGCTCCTTGCCCACACACAGGGCCTGATCAACTGGTACACCAATGACAATTTCGCCAAATCCGCCTGGCGCGAGGCGATCATGAAGATGTACGGCAATCGTCAGGAAGATGAGACCGTCCTGCTGGTGTCGGGACATGCTTATCCCGTATTCGATACGTACATCCCGCCCAGGTTCGGCGTCGAACGGCATCTACTCCCGGAAATGGATATCCTGGATGTCAATCAGGTGCTGGGATGGGAAGAAACCGCTGACGCGCTGAATGACTATTTAGCGGGAAAGGGCGGCGTCTGGCTTTTCCTGTGGCAGGATGAAGTTGTGGACCCCACCAACGTGACTGTCACCCTGCTCGATCGTTATGCCGACCCGCAGCCGGTCCCCGACTACGCCTACCTCGGCTTGCAGCATTATCGTTTGCGACCTGGCGAACTCTTCCCCGAGCAGCCTCCAACCACCGGCCCGCAAGCCGATTTCGGTGGAAAACTGCGTCTGGTCGGTATCGAAGCAGGCGAACGTGGTCTGTGGTTGTACTGGCAGGCCCTGCAAGCGGACTTACCTGACATCCAGGTAGCGATGACGATTACGGACGAAGCGGGGCAGGTCTTGCACGAGCAGGATGGCCGCCCTGCCGGTTATAATTTCCCCACCACGCGTTGGCAGGTCGGCGAAACCTATCCCGCGTGGATTTCGACCAATACAGCCGGACGGGCATCCAGCATCCGGCTGATCGCCTACAACGCCGACACCGGCGAGATAATCGCAGAGCAGACGGTTGAGGTCGGATCAATGACGGCTTGTACCGCGACATTCATGTCGCCCGAATCCGCTACGACATGAATGTCGCGGTACGGATTGGTTCTCTAGTACTGTCGTTTGATAGAATGATGCATTATGGCTCGTGACACAAAGAAACGTCTGCAAAAACTCCAGAAGAGAGCAGCCAAACGCAAACAAAAGCGACGCGAGATTTCTAAGCGACATGCATTGGGTAACACATCCACTTTGGCTCAAACGCGAAACTGGCCGTTTTACGAAATCCTGATCACCAAGGATTGGCAAATACATGGTACGTTGGTGCAGATTATCTTTGCACGCCGAAACGACATTGGACAATATGCTGTCGGCGGGTTTCTAGTGGATTTGGATTGCCTAGGTGTGAAAACCGGTTATGGAAATATCTCAGATCGACAAACCTATGTGCGAATCAGGGATGAAATGGCCAAGAACCAGGAACTGATTCCTGCCGAGGCCAATCTTGTCGCCAAAATCGTGCGGGAAGGCGTTGAATACGCAAAAAGTTTAGGCCTTAAACCCGATCCCGACTATCGTGATGGGCTGACAATCTTGGGCGATGTTGATCCCAGCGCATGTACTACACCTGTTCGCCTGGGTGGAGAAAATGGAAAGCCGTTTTTTGTCGCTGGTCCTTACGACAATATCGAACTTATCATCAAAAAACTAACTTGGGCAGTTGGACCAGATGGCTTTGACTTCATTGCGCCTATCAGACCTCCAGCAGATTTTGGTGACGATTGGTAGACCAAGGACGCAAAACGCCACTCAACCAAAACTTCCCACCACATCAATATGCACATCCCATCCCACTGCATTTCTTCACCAGCGCGACACGCATCACGCATCACGCATCACGTTTTACGTTTCGCGCTCCTGCTCGCGCTCATCGTCCTGCTGCCGCTGCTCCTGTCCGCCTGCAACACCGGCCCGCTCGTCACCGACGCCAGCATCGAACCCGCCACCATCAGCCCCAATGCCGATGGCGACACCGATGTCACCCGCATCGCCTACACCATTCGCCGTCCCAGTTCTGTTTCCATCTACTTTGTGGATGAAAACGGCCAGACAGCATTATTTCCGCAAGGATCGCCATCGCGGCGACCGGGACTACAACGTGTTCTGGGGCGGCGTGATCGATGGTCGGGTGCTGCCCGATGGTGAATACACCTGGGTGATCGAGGCCACAGATGATGGCGGGAACACCGACACAGTCCGAGGGACAATTGATCATCGTCGATGCCGACACCGAAGCGCCCGAATTCGAGAATTTCTCTGTCAACCCCGCCGTGATTACCCCCAACCAGGATGGTATCGACGACCGCGCATCCATCACCTACTGGCTGACCAAAGAAGTGGACGAAATCCAGGTCTATCTGTTTGATCCCAACGATCCCGACAATGACGACCCTGAAAATCCCAACCGCAAGTACCCGTCTGGCCGAAGATGAACGCGAGGTCAAGCCCACCGAGCCGGGCTATCACTTCTACGATTACGATGGCGGCATCGATCTGGGCGCCGACCCGCCGCCCGATGGCGATTACATCGTGGTGGCCGAAGCCTGGGATTTCGTGGGCAACCACACCGTCGTCACCGGCACGCTGACCATCGACAATGGCGGCAAGCCCCGCGCCGACATCGTGCAGGGCGAAATCACCATGCTCGACCCCGACCGATGGCGACCTCAACATCCCCATCGGCGGGTCGCTGATCTTCACGGCCACGGTCGAAAACTACGGCAATGTGCCCATCCGCACCGCCGGCCCCTGGCCGGGCACGGTCTATCGAATCCGACCAGAATTTCAACACCCTGGCCTACGACGAGGAAGATGATAGCTGGTTCGAGCAATCGGGTACGTGGCGCTTTGCCCTCAATTTCCAGTCCAATTTCGGGCAGGATTTCCCCTTCCGCTACGCGGTGGGTCGGCGCGAAGACCTGCGCTGTGAAGTGATCGATGGCCGGGAACAGTGTTTCCTCGACCCTGGCGAGCGCGGGCTGATCTACGGCACCATCATCTGGACAGATGTGCCCGCCCGCAATCCCTTCCGCATCTGGGGCGGCCTGCTGCACGAAGATGTGGCCGTGTTCAACAACTTTGCCGACGTGCAGGAAGTGGAGATCGCCGATCCGGAGCAATAGTTTGTGAGGCGCTTCAGCGCCGTGCTCACGCCGCTAAAGCGGCTACTACGAACCTGATCATGAACCTAGGCGTCATCATCGTCAGCTACAACGTGCGCGAACTGCTGCACGCCTGCCTGACCTCGCTGTTCGCAGACATCGCCCGCACGCCTGACCTTGACGCGCAAGTGCTCGTGGTGGACAACGCCTCAGCGGATGGCAGCGCCGACATGGTGGCCGAAGCATTTCCGCAGGTCGAGCTCATCGCCAGCGAGGAGAATCTGGGCTTTGCCGGGGGCAACAACCAGGGCCTGCGCAGCCTTGGCTTTGGCGTAACCCGAGCCTTCGGCTCACTCAGCCCGATGCGGTGCTGCTGCTCAACCCCGACACCGAAGTCCAGCCGGGCGCATTGGCCGCCATGACCGAATTCCTCGCCGAGCACCCGACAGGCGGGCGGCTGCGGCGCTCGCCTGAACTACGGCGATGGCAGCTTCCAGCATGGCGCCTTTCACTTCCCCGGCCTTTCCCAACTCTATCCTCGACCTCTATCCCACTCCACCACCGCCTGCTCGACTCCCGCCTGAATGGCCGTTATCCCCGCCGCCTCTACGATGGCGACACAGCCCTTCGCCATCGATTTCGCCCTGGGCGCGGCCCTGATGGTGCGGGCTGAGGCCATCGACGCTGCTGGGCTTGCTGGACGAAGACTATTTCATGTACGCCGAGGAGATGGACTGGCAGCATCGCATCCAGGACGCCGGCTGGCCCATGTACTGCGTGCCCACCGCCCGCATCACCCACCACGAAGGCCAGAGCGCACGCCAGTTCCGCAGCAGCATGAACGTCGCCCTGTGGCGTTCCCGCCTGCGCTACTACGATCACTATTATCCGGCCTGGAAACGCAACGTCGCCCATCGCCTTATCGCCCGCGGCATGAAATCAAAGGTCAATGCCGCTCGTGCCGCCTATGCCTGTGGCGAGATCGACAAGCAGCAGCTCAACGAACAACTCGGCACCTATCGGCAGGTGATAGGCCTACTGTGATCAGACTATGAAGAAAATAAGACTACTTATCCCATTTCTTATCCTGCTGACAAATCTTGGTTGTTTCTGGCTGTTACCAATACCCGACCGAGACCTAGACGAGTATGTGTCGGAAGCAGATGTAGTCGGGGTCTGGAGGCTTAGTCCCGCATCCCTCGACGTGTTGGTTCGAAGACGGGTTCCGGACCGATAAAACACATCAGTACCAAATCGAATTCCTTTCCAATGGCGAAGTTGATTTTCAGTCGGTAGTTAATGGGTTACGAACCTACGATGAAGTAAAGGGGAGAATGGATACTGCAACATGACAATACTGGCAATTCCAGCGGTGAGGTGAAAAATGCCATCAGGATGGAACTAGATCACTGGCGTGGAACACAGATTCGATACTTGTATTTCGACAAGCAGGGTGAAGACCTGGTTTTATGGCAATACTACAGTGATCCTGATCTACAAGATTTCATGGAGTACACAAAAGAAGACTAAGCATCTGCTGACAACCTTGCCGAAGTGCGCCTCTTGGCGTGACCGTCCATAATGACAAATTCTAAGGGAATGAACAAATGAGAGCATCCGTATTTATCGCAATAAGCCTTGACGGATTCATCGCCAGAAAAGATGGCAGTGTTGACTGGTTGATGGCAGCGAGCACGCCCGACGATACAGAGGACTATGGCTTCAAGGCGTTTTTTGACAGTGTGGATTGCATGGTCATGGGGCGAAACAGCATGGAAATGGTTTTGAGTTTCAACGAATGGCCTTATGCGGAGAAACGGGTGGTCGTTTTAAGCAACACCCTTACAGAAGCACCTGACAAGCTTTCAGGTAAAATCGAACTCTATGCTGGCTCCTTAAGAAATTGGTCTCAAAACTGGAACGCGAGGGCTGTCAAAGGCTTTACGTCGATGGTGGAAAAACGATTCAATCGTTTATCCGAGAGTCCCTGATTACGGACATGACGATTACAACCATTCCCATCCTGCTGGGTGAAGGCCTGCCACTTTTTGGCCCCACACCGCAAGACATCAAACTCAAACACATTGCAACGGAATCATTCGCCAATGGTTTTGTCAATTCCACCTATGAATTCGAGGAGGCATAACGAATCATACGAAAAGTAACCGCTAAACCGGAAAACCAGTAGGCCAGGAAGCAATTTCCCCTGTTTACCGGTATCCTGGGTTCCCAATCTTGAAATCAGTCAAAAATCACCATTGCCCCAAGGCAAAGTATGTAACGGAACCGCTTTGAAAACCAACGTTTTCCTGCGAGATGTGACCAAGCAGGACCTCCCCATTCTCTTCGAACACCAACTTGACCCGGACGCCAACCAGATGGCCGCTTTCCCGCCCAGAGAACGGGAAGCCTTCATATCGCACTGGACCGACAAGGTTCTGGGCGATGAGACAGTTGTTGCGAAGACCATCCTCTACGATGGACAGGTCGCGGGCAACATCGTTAGCTGGGAACAATCCAGTGAACGCGAAATCGGCTACTGGCTCGGAAAGGAATACTGGGGCAAGGGCATTGCCAGCCAGGCTCTGTCAGCGTTTTTGCTCATTGTGAAGGTTCGCCCGCTCTTTGCCCATGTTGCCAAACACAACATCGCTTCGCTGCGGGTCCTGCAGAAGTGCGGATTCACGATTGCAGGCGAGGACGTGATACCTTCGGGCAAGGATGGCGAGAAGATCGAAGAATTCGTACTGACACTGGAAGCAGACCAATGAGACAAGGAATAAAGCAATGACAAACACAAAAAACTACAGTCTCGCTACCATGTTCAGGCGGGAACATGCCTCCGAAGATCTACCTGGTTTCGCTCGGCGCGCAGAAGAAGCCGGTTTTGACGAACTCTGGGTGGTTGAAGACTGTTTTTACACCAGTGGCATCGCTTTGGCATCCGTCGCTCTGGCCTGTACTGAGCGGATTTCTGTGGGCGTGGGCATTATGCCGGCCGTGGCGCGTAATCCCGTCTTTACGGCGATGGAAATCGCCACCCTGGCTGGACTCTACCCTCGGCGCTTTTTACCTGGGATCGGGCACGGCATGGCCGGTTGGATGCACCAGATCGGCGCTTATCCCAAATCGCAACTGCGAGCGCTGGAGGAAACAACGGTCACCGTCCGTAAACTGCTTGCCGGGGAACGCTTCTCCTACGATGGAACGCAGGTTCACCTTGACGATGTCGAACTCGTGCATCCTCCCACCCAGATTCCACCTGTCTCGCTGGGGGTGCGGGGACCGAAATCGCTGACTCTCTCCGGGCGTGTTGCCGATGGCACGATCCTGGCAGAATATGCCGCTCCGGCCTATGTGACGTGGGCCCGTGAACAGATCGAAGGTGGGCGCCAGGAAGCTGGTGTTGAACGTAAGCACCGGTTGACCGTTTTCGTCTGGGCCTGCGCTGGCGCCACGACAGCCGCAGCCAGGAAAGAAATCCGGCCCCTCATCGCCGCAGGTATCGCCTCCGGCGATATCGACATGCAACTGGCTCCGCTGGGAATCCTGCCGCAGGTCCACGAACTGCTCGACAGCGTGGGGCCTGAGCAATTTGCAGCCGCCATGCCCGATCAATGGATTGACGAACTGGCCGTCGTGGGCACGCCTGAAGACTGGCGACTAGCGATTGAGCGCCTTGTCGAAGCAGGCGCTGATACGGTTGTGCTGGTGCCACTGCCCGAAAAAGGCCCGGAAGAGTTGGATGTATTTGTGCAGCACTACCTGCGCTAGACTGCACAATAACGATAAAGGAGGATACAAAGGAAGACACTCGGGTGCACGAGCTTTACGGCCCCATGATTGAACAAGCTTTATTCAGGCTCGCTTTTGGCATAATGTTTACATCACCGCCAACCAGTTTGGTCCCGTTCACCTGGCGCTAGCCAAACCCCGTGGCGTCAAGGAAGCGTGGCTGATTGTCGGTGATGAACCCACCGATGTTACCACATTTGACGAATACGGCCTCCGATTTGATATTGAACAAGGGTTTCTGGACGATAAATCAGGCGGGTTTCAATTGGAATCATCCCAAATTCGTTCGGCTGAAGCGCTGGAACGCCTCTGTTTCGTTTTGGCAGTCGCCACCCTCTTCCTGGTTAGCCAGGGCGTTGAAGTTGTCGGATCAAAAACAGTGCTTGCAAGTAACTTCTCCAGGCGGGGATCCTGCTGATTCAGGCTTCGCCTGTCGCTAAGATAATGGGCGATTCCTTCCGCCAGGTAAGCGTCAATATCTTGCTGCGCCTCGGCACTGATGCCGTAACCGGCGCGGAAGCAACTCTGCACCCCGCTTTCGAACTGCTCCCAACCTTTTGGTGCGGTCTCGGACTTCGTTTCCTGACCCCAACCGGCGATGCAGGCGATAAGACGCCCGACCGGCGTCAGAAAACGCACGGGCTCAGCGATCAATGCAAGCTTGAGCCAGGCGACATCTTCCAACGTCCGCTGCCGGAACGTGTTTTCGCCGGGGATAAAACCATGTTGCTGGTTGTTGAGGATGATGTGTCCGCTGGACGCAGCGAGCCAACGGCTCACCAACGGTTCGGGCAAGTCCCGGAGTTGGTCGAGGACGCCGGACAGGGCGCTGGCGGAGTCAGTAAAATGCTCGGAAACATGCCCAGGCGAGCGGGCAAGGGCGTCCGGCAGGATATGGATGCGGGGGTAGAGTGGATAGGCTGGCATGGAGATGAATGGGCTGAAATACGAACCAACCTACGGGCTGTCACACAAAGGTTCGACCCGGTAAGTGGTGCGTTCTTCGCAGGTCAGGTCACGCACGTAGCGATTCTCTTCGATCCAGGACAACAACGCCTCGAGGGAAGTTTCGCCAATTTGCCAGGCGACCAACGTGCCATCGGCTGAAACTGAGTAGACTGTCTCGTTGTCGGGGCTGAATGCCGCCTGGAAGGATAGGGCGTTGTGGGCATTGTGGCGGCGCAATTCCTTGCCGGTCGCCGCATCCCAGAGGATGATCGTGCCGGTGTCATCGCTGGACACCAGGCGGCTTTCATCCGGGCTGAGAGCGATGCTCCACACCCCGCCATCGTGTCCGGTCAAGCGCCTGATTTCCGCGCCCGTCTCTCGATCCCACTCAACGATCATGCCACTGATTGTCGCGGCAAGCACGGTTTCGTCGCCTGGGCCAAAGGCGGCGTCCAGGAACACTTCACCTGGCATGGGGAAGACGCGCACGGGCTGGCCGGTTTCCACGTCCCACAATGTTGCATTTCCGGCAAAGGCAGATGAAGTAAACGCATAGCGGCCATCGTCGCTGAAATCGATGCCTGTGGTGTCCTGCTCGGTGTCGAAACGCCGAATCAAGCTGCAATCATCAATATTCCACAGAATGAGATCTCCGGTGTCGTCCACCCCCTGGCTACCGGAGAGGGCGGTGTGGCTATCCGGACTAAATGAGATGGTGCGTGCTCGTCTTGCATGCCCCTGCAAGTCGCAGTGAATGTCGCCGGTGGCAGCATCCCACACCAATAAGTTGGCTTCCTCGGTGTCTTCGTCATAATCCCCGCTGCTGGCGGCTACCCAGCGGCCATCTGGACTGAAGGTCATACCGCCTGGCGCGACAATGCCCTTACAACCTTCGAATTCGATTGCCGGTTTTGTCGATGCCAGGTACCAGAGCATGCCGCAAGCTCCCCATCCCCCCATAGCCACTTGTTGACCATTGGGATCGACTGCCAACCCGGTGGCCGGAAAACCGATAGGAACCTGCTGGAGGTCATCCGCCCCGCGCATATTCCAGATGCGCACGCTGCCGTCGTCGCTGGTCGAAAGGGCCAATCTGCCATCGGCGCTTATCTCCATATCCCGGATGTCACCCACATGGCCGAAAAGCTTGCGATGGGGCGCATTCCATTGGCTCAAATCCCAGGTGTAGATGAGATATGACACATTGTGGAGCACAGTGCGCCCATCGGGGCTGAGGACCATGCCGTCGGGAGTGTCACCCGATTCCCGTTTCTGCAATTCGTTGCCGGTCGTAGCGTCCCACAAGCGCAACGATAAATCGCCGCTGGAGAGAATGGTGCTGCCATCGGGCGAGAAGGCCACGCCATTGACTTCTGAACCGTGACCTGTGAATGTTTGCAGTCGCTCTCCGCTCGCCGCATCCCACAAAATCATCGTGGCGTCCGCCGAGCCGGAAACAACCTGTTCGCCGTCGGGGCTGAAGGCGACATCGAGCACCGCATCGCTATGACCTTGCAGCCGTTGCACAATCTGACGACTGTTCAAATCGAGCAAGGCGACTGTGCCATCGTCTGCGGCGATGGCTGCTGCTGCTCCATCCGGGCTGATGGCGATGGCGTGGATAACGCCATCGTGGGCATCCCAACGCCCCAGATCATTCTGGC
>CAVOYG010000024.1:0-309025 GCA_963700615.1 uncultured Chloroflexia bacterium
CCTCACAAATTATCTGGCGATAAGGTCATCATGACCGAACACAACGTACTATTCGACATAACCGATCAAGTAGTCAAAGTGCCCACTGGCACACTGCTCTCTGAAGCCGCGCAGCTGGCTGGGGTTGAGCTGAACCAGCCTTGTGGCGGGCAGGGCCGGTGCGGTCGCTGCGCCGTGCAGGTGAAGACCGGTACTGTCCGGGCGCGCAGCACGTTGCGTCTTTCGCCAGAAGATATCGCCAAGGGCTACGTGCTGGGCTGCCAGGCGGTGGTGGAGGGTAACGTGGCGGTGCATGTGCCGCCGCAAGAGAAGATCGAGCGGCGACTGACCACCGACCGCACAGCTGTGGAAGTGCGAGTGCCGTTCGGCTATGATCCGCACAAGCATCAAACGCTCAGCCGCATACCGCTGAAGCTGAATCCGCCCACCATGGATGACCAGACCGACGACTGGAGTCGGCTGCGGTGGGGCATCGAGCAGGCGACGGGGCGAGGAAATGTCTTTATCTCACTGGCGATGTTGCGCACGATTGGCGAGACCTTGCGAGAAAACGATTGGCGAGTGACGGCTGTACTTGATCAAACCCGCTGGGAGTGCTGCCCCGATTGTCCCACGCAACTGATCGATCTACAGCCCGACCCGCTCCCTGACGACGCTTCGCTTTGGGGAGTCGCTATCGATATCGGCACGACGACTGTTTCCCTGTGGCTGGTGGATTTGCTGAGCGGCGAGGTCAAAGCCCAGGTCGCTGAGTATAACCAGCAGATCACCAGAGGTGAGGACGTGATTTCCCGCATCATGTATGCCGGGAAGAAGCAGGGCGATGAGGAGTTGCGGGATCTGGTGGTGGGAACAATCAATCAACTGGTGGAACGAGCCAGTAAGCGGGCTAAGGTGGACCAGACCGCTATCCTGAAAGCCACCATCTCCGGCAACACGACCATGATGCACCTGTTACTGGGCGTGCCTGCCGCCAGCATTCGCCTCGCGCCCTTTGTGCCTGGCGTCAGCGAAATACCGATGTTGCGGGCCGCAGAGGTGGGGATCGCAATCAATCCGGAAGCAAATGTAGATTGCTTGCCTGGCGTAGCCAGTTATGTCGGAGCGGACATCACCGCAGGCGTGTTGGCCTCGGGCATGGATGATAGCGAAGACATCACGCTGTTTCTGGACGTGGGCACCAATGGCGAGATGGTCTTGGGCTCGAGCGAATTCCTGGTTACGTGCGCCTGTTCCGCCGGGCCAGCTTTTGAGGGCGCAGGCGTCGTCGATGGCATGCGCGCCACAAAAGGCGCAATCGAAGAAGTCTGGGTGAACAGCGCAACCTACGAGCCCAGCTGGCGCGTGATCGGCGATGTGAAGCCTACCGGCATCTGCGGCAGTGGACTGATTTCGCTGTTAGCTGAGTTGTTTTTGACGGGCGTTGTCGATAAGGGCGGTCACTTCAACACGACCCTTGACACGCCCAGAGTGCGGAGAGGGCCCCACGGTGGGGAGTACGTGATTGCCTGGGACTCAGAGACAGAGCATGGCCGTGATATCGTGATTTCCCATGTCGATGTGGACAATCTGCTGCGCGCCAAAGCAGCGATCTATGCCGGATTCACCATCCTGGCCGAAAGCGTTGGCGTGCCGTTGGAGATGGCGGAACGTGTGCTGGTGGGCGGCTCTTTTGGCAAGTACATCAATGTGGAAAAAGCCGTGCACCTGGGTCTGCTGCCCGACATGCCCTGGGATCGTTTCCAATTTTTGGGGAACACCTCTGTGCAGGGCGCTTATCTTGCCCTGCTGAGCCGGGAGTCACGAGCCCGCATCCAGGAAATCGCCTCCAAGATGACCTACATCGAATTGTCAGCCGACAACCGCTTTTACGAGTCCTTTACCTCTGCGCTGTTTTTACCGCACACGGATATGAGCAAGTTTCCTTCCGTCGCTGAAGCGTTAGGAGGATCCATTACCCAGTGAACCTA
Source organism: uncultured Chloroflexia bacterium (assembly GCA_963700615.1). Taxonomy (GTDB): domain Bacteria; phylum Chloroflexota; class Anaerolineae; order J102; family J102; genus DUEF01. The sequence continues at coordinate 1,971 of CAVOYG010000024.1, forward strand.
ACCGGCCTCCACATCCTTCTTACCTACACCTGCAACTACGAGTGCGACCATTGCTTCGTTTGGAGCAGCCCTCGGCAGACAGGTGTTTTCACTTGGCCGCAGTTGGAAGAAGTGTTTCAGCAGACACGGGATCTGGGGACGATTTCCGAGATTTATTTCGAGGGAGGCGAAGCCTTTCTCTATCATCCCCTCCTGGTTCACGCTGTCAAATTTGCTCATGACCAGCGTTGGAAAACGGGTATCGTCAGCAATGGCTATTGGGCTACCAGCCTGGAAGACGCTCGAATATGGTTGGAACCATTGGCGGGGGTAGGTTTGGATGAACTCGATGTGTCCAGTGATGTCTATCATGGTGATGAAGAGCAGGAACGATATGCTGAGAACGCCATGCAGGCTGCGACCGAGTTGGGTATCACCAACACCGCTGTTTTCACGCTGGATCCCCCTTATGAGACACGCAGCACCGATCCTCGCAACCAGGGCGAGCCCGTAACGGGGGGCGGGATCATGTTTCGAGGCCGGGCGGCAGTGGAATTGGTCGAGGGCTTACCCGGTCAGCCGTGGCAGATGTTCGACACCTGCCCCTACGAGAATCTGGCAAGCCCATCTCGCTTGCATCTCGACCCGTTTGGCTATCTCCACCTTTGTCAGGGCCTCGTCGTGGGGAATCTGTTTGAACGACCCCTCAAGGACATCATCACAGGATACCAGCCTGAGCAACACCCTATTGTATCTGACCTGCTGACTGGTGGTCCCGCCGAACTTGTACGCAGGCACAATTTCGATCCCGCCTCACGTTATGTGGATGCCTGCCATCTCTGTTACACCGCACGCACCCAATTGCGTTCAGAGCATCCCCAAATTCTCCAACCCGATCAGATGTATGGCGTTGTGTAGTGCGTATTGCGTAATTCCTTAGACTGTGCGGATCGTCACCGTCAGTGAAATACGCAGCACGCAACACGCAACATGAAATACGAAAAAAATAGCCGGATTTCTTGAAAATTCTGGCAATTCAACCTAAAGGAGCTTCAAACATGTACATCATCGGTGAAAATATCCATATTATTTCTCAATCGGTCAAGGAAGCGTTGCGAGACCGGGACGCGAAATACTTCCAGGAATCAGCGGTTAAGCAGGTTGAAGCTGGCGCCAGTGCGGTTGACTTGAATATGGGCCCACGCAAAAAAGACTGGGATGAAGTATTCCCCTGGATGGTGAAGACCGTTGAGGCTGTGGTCGATGTGCCCCTGGTCTTTGATACCACCAACATCTTCGGTATGGAAGCTGGCCTGAAGACGGTGACGAAAGCGCAGCCGATCCTCAACTCTACTTCGGCAGAGCCCGAACGCCTGGAAAAGGTGCCGTTGTTGGCGAAGAAGTACAATGCCCGTCTGATCGGCTTGACGATGGCCAAATCAGGCATTCCTGTCAGCGCTGACGAGCGTGTGGGCATCGCCCTGGAATCGCTGATTCCCCGCTGCCTGGAGCTTGACATCCCCGTTTCCGACCTTATCATCGATCCGTTGGTGCTGACGGTTTCAGGTTGCCAGGAATTCTGCCCCGAGTTGATTGGCGCTGTGCAGACGATCCCCTATGCCTGGGATCCGGCGCCCGCTGTTTCGGTGGGATTGTCCAATGTCTCCAACGCTGTGCCGCACGAGAACCGACCGCTCATCAATCGCACTTACTGCGCCATGCTCATGGGCGCTGGTTTGCAGATGATGATCGCCGATCCCTTCGATGAGAAGTTGATGGAGACTGTCCGCATCATCGAAGAGCGCGACGAAAGCACAGCGGTGGGACGGTTGTATCTGAAGATCGCCGACCGTGTTGCTTCCATGGAAGAGCCTCAGGCCGAAGATGTAGATATGAGCGATCCCGAGCAAGTGTATATTTGGAAAACTGTGCAGATCCTGCTCAACAAGGTCATTTACGCTGACGGATATTTGCAGCAATAGCAAACACAGGTGCGACGCACATCGACGCTTCAACATTGAAAAGTGCGTCGCACCTGGTGTCATGATATGAGTCCGAAAACCATTCCCCTTGCCGACCGGGTAGTGGAGTTGCGCGCCAATCTGCAAAGCGCTAACCCAATTATCCTGGCTGAGCGGACAGGGGCTCGATACCAGCCCGTTGGTGAAAATCAAGGCGAGTTAAAGCTTAGGCTCTGGAGTAGACCTGTCGTCATCGGATTTCCAAACTTCATCGCCACTGATGTCGAGACAGGTGATCCCTTAGATGTGATGTCTCAAGCGATGCTGGTCTACCATCTTAATGATTCGGATGGGGCGCCACAGGCATTTCGTTGGATTGCGTTTTCGGAACTGCCTGACGGATATTTCTACGCTCAGGCCTTCCAGGGGTATACTGGACAAGAACTACTGAAGACGTTTGGCGACGATATCTCTGCTTTCGAAGCAGCATTGCAGAATGCAGGAGGACAACGTCTGTCTTTTGCTGATGTCTCCTATTCTTTTCAAGTATTTCCCAAATTAGCCTTGATGGCAGTATGTTGGCAGGGTGATGAGGATTTTCCATCATCCTACCGCATTCTTTTCGATGCCTCCGCCAGTCATCATCTCTCCACCGATGGCTGCGCCATTCTTGGAAGTATGCTCACTCGGAAAGTGATACGAAGCGTCTAAGCGGAGCGAAATCGTATTGCGTTTCTCACTGATAATCAGCCACCATCAATTCCCAAATCCACCAATTTATTAACCCATGAAACTAGCAATCAGTGGAAAAGGCGGTGTGGGTAAAACCACGCTTACCGCACTATTAGCCCAGGTTTATGCCGACGCCGGTCGCGATGTGCTGGCTGCTGATGCCGACCCATCTCCCTGTTTGGCGGGCGCGCTCGGCTTCCCCGCTGAGCTTCAAGAGAAATTGGCGCCAGTCTCGGAGATGGATGCTCTGATCGAAGAGCGAACAGGCGCCAAGCCAGGCATGACAGGTGGTTTCTTCACGATAAATCCCAGGGTGGACGATATCCCCGAGCGTTTCAGTGTCGAGTATCGAGGCGTGCGCTTGCTAGAGATGGGCTCAGTCGATCTGGGCGGCTCCGGCTGCATTTGTCCCGAGAGCGCCATGCTCAAGACATTGTTCATGCACCTGCTCTTCAGAGATGATGAGGTGTTGATCCTGGATATGTACGCTGGGGTCGAGCACCTTGGTCGGGCTACAGTTGATTTTGTGGATGCCATGATCATCGTCGTGGAACCCACCAGGCGAAGCCTGGGCACGGCCCGCCAGATCAAAAAACTGGCCAACGACATCGGTTTGACGCGTTTATGGCTGGTTGGGAACAAAGTGCGCAACGAAGACGAAGCAGCATTCCTGCGCGCCGAAACCCCAGGCATTCCCATCTTAGGCATGTTGACTGCCGATCTCGGTGTGCAAGAAGCGGATCGATTAGGCATTCCAGTTTACGATCATGTGCCGGCATTACGTGAATCAGCGCAAGCAATGGCGCAGATTCTGGATGAAGCCATCCGTGCTTGAACCCGAATATCTTTCGTTCGACATCTCAATCACCCCTTTCACCTCTACTTCCTACTCCTTATCACATGACCACAACTATCGCACTCGCAGGAAAAGGCGGCGTAGGCAAGACAACTGTCTCCGCCATGGTAGTCCGCTACCTCATGGAAACTCAACCTGGCGCTATTCTGGCCATCGACGCTGATCCCAGCAGCAACCTGAACATGGTGCTAGGACTGGATTTGGACTGGACGGTTGGCGACATTCGGGAGAACATCCTGGCAGAGGTGCAGAAGTCGCTGACAGCATCCGGCGCAGCGATGGGAACCATGCCCGGCGCTGTGACCAAATACGAGTACCTCGATTACGAGATCCGCTCGGCGCTGTCTGAAGGCGATCGTTTCGATCTTATCGCTATGGGCCGTTCCGAGGGGCCGGGCTGCTACTGCGCTGTCAACCACAACCTGCGCGACGTGGTCGATGCCATCAGCCAGAACTATAGCTTTGTGGTCATCGATAATGAGGCGGGGCTGGAGCATTTGAGCCGCCGCACAACCAGGGACGTGCAGCATCTGCTTGTGGTGACCGATCCTTCTCAGCGAGGTCTGGTAGCGGCCAAGCGCATCGGCGGCTTTACTGATGAGATGAATATCAACATCGAGAACACGCATTTGATCGTCAATCGTTTGCCCGGTGGCATCATGCCGGAACCCTTGCAAGCGTTTATCGATCAGGAAATCGACTTCCCGCTGTTGGGTGTGATTCCTCAGGATGATCTTGTGACTGAATACGAATTCAGTGGTAAGCCCATTGTGGAAATGGATGGTGATTCGGCGGTCTACAGAGCTGTAGCCGAGATGATGGCCAAGATCATTTAGGATGAAGCTTGCCTGTTCATCCTTGCAGTATTTCCAACTCAATAATCTTGGACGGACGCCATGATCGAAAGTATTTTCATCTTGATCGTCTTTATGCTGTTGTGGGGAGCGCTGCACAGTTTTCTGGCCAGTGCGTATTGCAAGCGATTGGTGCAGGTCAATTGATTAGGGGATAATGCTGATCGTTGGTATCGACTAATCTACAATATCCTGGCGATTGTCACACTGGCGCCACTCCTTTGTACTCCTTGCTGTTCTGCCCGATCAGGTCGTGTATTCAGTCCAGGAGCCGTGGAAATGGGTAATGCGAGGGGTGCAATTACTTGCCATGATTGGATTTCTGATCGCTTTCTGGGAGACAAAACCGTTGGATTTTTTGGGGTTGGAGCAACTACGTCCGGGCCAAAAATCGGATCCGGATAGCCTGCGCATCACAGGAATGTATTGTCGGATGCGACATCCGCTTTATACGTTTGGAATCCTGTTCATTTGGATGACGCCAACGATGACTGTTAATGGGTTGGTTATATTCTTTTTCACCACCCTGTATCTCTACATTGGCTCCATTCATGAGGAATCAAGATTGGTGACTGAGTTTGGTACAGCGTATGAAGATTACCAGCAGCATGTACCCCGCCTGATTCCCCGCCCCGGTCGGTGTTATCAGCCGACCACGTTGTCCTGAGCGCTCGCCTGAGCTTGCGCCAATACGGATTGCGCTGCGGACAGAACCAGCGGAACATCAAGGTCAGCCAGACAAGTGCGTTCTGCACAGCCGTGGCGTTGTCCCAGACTATGCCCAACATAAGCGCATGGCGAACAAGGGATGCCTAAACGCACGACTTGGCTGGGGCTGTTTGGGGTCCATGGAGCCCAGGCCTTGTGGTTGGTGGGGCCGAAAATGGCCACGATCGGCGTTTTCATCGCTGCCGCCAGGTGCATCACACCACTGTCCGCACCAACAAATAATGCAGCACGGCCAAGGATGGACGCTAACTGCTTGATGGAAGTACGACCGCTCAGGTCGGCGATGGGAACGGTGGCGTTGTTGAGGACTTCGGGCGCGCCGTCGCTGGGTGTTCCCACAAGTAGGGCGGGCAGAGCAAACTGGTCGAGCAAGTCAGCTGCAAGCGCAGCGAATTTGGGCGGATCCCAGCGGCGGGCAAGAGAGAATCCGCCCGAGCCCGGATGCAACACCACAAAAGGATGTTGCAGCAGGCCGACTTCCTCCAGGAGCTTTGTCGCTCCAGTATGATCTTCGATCGCTCACGTCAAGCTGCAAATTGGTGTCATCGGAATGCGCACCCAGTGCGTCTGCCAGCGCCAGCCAGTACGCAACCTCTGGTTCAGCGCCAAATCCATGATCTTTGACCGGATGCGTCAACCAGCCACCATACCCATTGTCTAATCCCACCGTTGTTCGTGCGCCCGTAGCGGTGATCAAAGCCCGTTGTTTGGTTCGTCCCATGGCTGTCGTCAGGTGATGAAAATTCACCACGGTGTCATAATCACGACTCCGCAACTGGCGCATGTAGCGTCCCAAAGGCAACCACGCTGCAGGACGTATTGCAGCAATGCCTTCGAAGTCTGTTTTTGGAAATCGAATCACTTCATCCACAAAGGGCGAATCTTCCAACAGAGCCGCTGTATGGGGATTGACTAAAACATCGAGTTGCGCTGCGGGATAGGTCTCTCTCAGGGCGCGCAATGCCGGCGTGATGTTCAGTACATCACCCAGATCGGCCAACTTGATGGCTAAAATGCGTTTGGGTGTAAAGTAGGTGATCATGTTCAGTCGCTGGGCAATGTTAGCGCCAACTTGATTGTACGCGCCTGACAAGGAAATACGCAAACACCTTGTAACCTCCGATTGAAATCGCTGGCTGCTACCAGAAGCCGGCTCGAAGCCGACTCCCCATCCGATCTTACCTTCTCGCCCTCTCTCACACTCGCCCCTCCGCCCGCTCCCGTGTATAATCCAGGTTATGTCCGATGCTAGCCCCCTTACTCGTCGTGAAACCGAGACCCTCAATCTGCTCGCTGAAGGGTTAAGTAACGATGAAATTGCTTTCCAGTTAGGTATCAGTCCTAATACCGTCAAAGTGCATGTGCGCAATATCTTTGAGAAGATGGGTGTGCAATCTCGCACCGAGGCCACGATGGAAGCAGTGCGACGAGGCTGGATTCAGGTTCCAGGTGTTGACACGCTACCGGAAGAATCTCCAGAAACACAGAGCTGGCTGCCTCTTGAATCGAGTTGGCGGTATTGGCAAGTAGTTGTTGCGCTTGCCGCGTTAGTAGTTGCGGCTATGTTGGTATTTTGGCCCCAGCGGGTTCCCGCCACAGCTGTCATCGGAGCGCCGGATTTCACCACAGACTCAAGCGCGGTAAGCGGATCGGCATTGCCCAGGCAGGATGTGGCTCGGTGGTCGCAACGCGCCGGCATGCCTACTGCGCGCAGCCGGGCGGCCGCTAGCCAGATCGATGGTCGGCTTTACGTTGTGGGTGGGGAGACGCCAGACGGAGAAACCGATGTCGTGGAGGTTTATAATCCAGATTTGGATATTTGGCAGAGTCTACCGGCGCGACCAGTGCTGGCGCGAAGCGCCGCCGCCGCCACTCTGGATGGCAAGTTGTACGTTGTTGGCGGTTGCAACAGCGGGAACGCCCTTACCAATGTCGATGTCTACGATCCCCGGTCTCAGACGTGGGAATCTGTCGCTTCGTTGCCAGAGGAGAGGTGTGGTCTAGCGCTGGTGGTTCTGAATGAACGTTTGTACGCCGTGGGAGGATGGGACGGCGCCAATGTGACCGACACCTTGTTCATCTATGACCCGGAAGAGGATAATTGGGAGGAAGGCAGGAGATTGCCTGCGCCTCGCGCTTTCCTGGGACTGGTTTCCCTTCAAGGCAAGATATATGCGTTAGGTGGGCATGATGGCATGAAGCAGCGATCCGAGATGTGGCAGTATAATCCCTCCGATGATGCCTGGGCTGACTCTCCCCCGCTACCCGAACCCCGCTCTGGATTGGCCACTGCTGCTGAAGGCGTCTCCATTTATGCCATCGGTGGGGGAGAAGGGAACCAATCACCGATCCACGAACGCTTCGACACCCTCACACAGACCTGGTCAACAATCGATTCTCCCTACCAAGGTCCCTGGCATCACGCAGTTGCTGTTGTTATCGGTCCCAATCTCTATGTTGTAGGCGGTTGGGGCGGCGAGTATCTGTCCAATACGGAAGCCTATCAGGCCTCCCACCTGTTATTCCTGCCTTTGGGTGTGCAGGGTCTGCAATAAGCCAGCAAATCCTATAAGCCAGGGCTGGCGAGTTTTTTGATTTTTTCCAGGGTTTCACGCCAGGTGATCGGGCTAAGTCCAAGCTTATTACGAAGCGCTTCGGGCGGCGTTCCGAAACGGTAGGATCGCACAGCCGAGGTCCAGCGCATCGTTTCGAAAGATACACCGCCGTCGATGTTTGCCAGTTCTGCTGTGTCGTTCATGACGTACTCGAGATTGCGCGCCGTGCATTCAAAAACATTCTCTGTGGGTTTATAAATACGCAGGTACTGTTTGTAAACCGGCGTGAAAGCGGGTCCCAGGAAAAGTTTACGTTCCTTATGCGCGTACCGTGGGTTAGCGTACCGAACATAAAGTACTGGTTCTCGTGGGTTAGAGACATCGATGTCATCCAACGTTAGATTGACAACTTCGCCTTTCTTCAGGCCTGTTTGCAGCAGCATGAGCACCAACAGGTAGGGACGGGCATCAGGTTTGGTGGGGGACCACAGCAGATCTCGGGCAGTGCGAGAAAGACGTTCGACCTCGGCATCATACAGGATGCGGGGGAGGGGCGCCCTAACGCTCTCCTGAATCACCGGTGCGGCTGGGTCTCGTGCGAGAACTTCGGTAGCGTAAAGCCAACCGAAAAAAGATTTCAGTGTTGTCACGCGTCTGGCATAAGATTTCGGGCTGCAGGGAACAAGTTCCCCAGCCTTGTTAGAGCGCTCATAGCGCAGCCAGTGCAGGAATTGATTAAGACTGTCAGTGCCTATATCCTTTAGGCCGGGATTTTCACTCAGCTGTTTGAAATAGCGATCTAATAGCCGTATGTCCCCTAGAAATGCCTTGATGGTATTTTCTGAGAGTCCTTGACTGCGCATATATGCCAGATAGGGACCCATCGCGGCTGATAGTTTACTTTCCGGGTTAAGTTGATTCGGCACATCAGCGACGGGTGGCGTAACCTTGCCTGGTTCCACCAGTTCATCCGCCTGGCTAAATAGATCATTTTTTGACATGTGTCCCTCACTTTCGTATAGCGGATTAATCTCAGCCCATCGTACTCTTTGTTCCGACTATTGTCAAAACAGAGCGACCAGGGTTGTTAAACCCTACTTGGTCGCTCTGTTGCACCTCAAATCTAAGCTTGCAGGATGTGCCTAATTTGTGTGCCGCCGGCCGCGGGGGCGGCGTTCCACTTTGGCGCTGCCTGCGGGTTGTCCCTCTGCTGCGTCAGCTTGTTGCCGCTGCAACGAGATCCATGCCGTGCAGTTCTCGTCATTGCCCATTAATGCATTCGCAGCACGCACCGCCATGATGATCTCGGCTTCCAGCGGGTTGGTAATTGCGCAAGGCATTCCGCCTGCAATCAGCATACTGATGAAATGGGCATTGAGCGTTTTTCGATTGGGCAGGCCGAAAGAGATGTTTGAAGCTCCGCACGTGGTGTTACAGCCCAATTCATCCCGGATCATTCGCACCAGACCTAGGATATGCGCGCCAGAGCCAGGAATTGCACCAGCTGGCATGGCTAGCGGGTCTACAAGCACATCTTCTGCGGGGATGCCATACGATTTGGCACGTTCGACGATCTTACGTGCGACTTCAAAGCGCACCATCGGATCATAGGAGATGCCGCTCTCGTCAGATGTTACAGCGATGACAGCTGCACCACGTTCGGCCACCAACGGCAACACGGTCTCCATGCTGTGCTGTTCGCCAGTGACAGAATTGACAATGGGTTTTCCCCAGGCTGCTTTCAAGCCCGCTTCCAGAGCTGGGATCACCGAAGAATCGATGCAAATGGGAACATCCACCACATCCTGTACGGTGCGGATGGCTTCAGTCATGACCATCGGTTCGACTTCGTGCGGGTTGGCGACGCCTAGACCAGCATTGACATCCAGTATCTGAGCGCCCGCTGCCACCTGGGCGATGGCATCGGCCCTGACCCGGCTGAAGTCACCGGCTTGCATTTCTGCGGCAAGCATTTTGCGACCGGTGGGATTGATGCGTTCTCCAATAATCACGAAAGGATGGTTTGTGCCAATGATAACAGTTTTTGCTGGTGATGTGATAACAGTTTCGATTGTCATGATACGTTACTTTGATGTTTGAGTGGTCGATCCGCCGTTGACATAAATTGTTTGGCCGGTGACAAAGCTGGTGGTCGGTGCGGCAAGCCAGACAATCGCATTCGCAATGTCTTCTGGCGTACCCCAGCGGCCCATTGGTATTTGATTTTGGATGGATTCGTATAGTCTAGGGCTAATGCGCTCGCCCCAATCGGTTTCTATCCAGCCAGGTGCAACACAATTGACTCGCACACCAGGAGCTAACGCCAGCGCCAGGTTACGAGTATACGCCATGATTCCTCCTTTGACCAAGCTAAATAGCAGACCGGACTCCGTGTTCACGCCACCTGTTTCCGCCTGGTCCCAGCCGATGTTGATGATTTGCCCGAAGCCCTGTTCCTTCATCTTTTCTCCTGCCCACTGACTGGCTCGCACAACGCCCCACAAATCGGTTTTGATGAGTTGATCCAGGCGCTCTTCCCACCGCTGCCGCCATTTGGGTCCGCTAAGGACATCCACTCCGGCGTTGTTTACCCACAAATCCACATGGCCTTGCCAATCCCATGCATGCTGCACGAGTGCGGAGAGTGCATCCGGATCTGAGATGTCGGCGCGCAGGTGGATAGCGCGTACGCCTAGCGCTTCGACCGCAGCGGATACAACAGCGGCGCGCTTGTCGGTGTGGCGACTGTTGAGGATGATATCGCTGCCTGTGGCGGCCAAAGCCAGGGCAGTAGCTTTACCGATGCCCTGTGTGCTACCGGTGATGAGCGAAATGGTGTTAGACATGGTTCTGATTTAGTCGGATGGTTGGCGATTGGCCTCTATTCATCCAGTAAAATAACTAAACTTCTGTTGACATTTCCCATTGGATGTAATTCCGATGAGCAAAGCGAATGCCTGCCCTGAGCGGCGACCGTGGGTCGTTTGCCGAAGGGAGGAATCTCCGAATTTGGTTGGAAAATTTAACTACTCGAGGTAGATTCTTCACTTTCTTCGGTCGTCCGGAATGACATTTTCCGAATTGTCAACTTAGGTGGCAGATCAAACTATTTTGTCATTATACGGATATCCTCAGGATAGAAAAATCTCGCGAGCAAAGTGAACTGCATACGCATTCATAATCTAATCTGAAAAAAACACCGGCGGGGATTATCCCAACCGGCGTTTTAGAGGCGTTGTTGTGCTGGTGTCAGTCTAGGTAAAGAACGTCAGCAATCTGCTGGCCAGCATAATATCGCCTGTGACTTTGATTTTACCCATCATGAACGCTTGCATGCCATCCAGACGGCCAGACATCATCTCCACGTAATCATTGGCGTCCATGGTGATGGTCATGGTGGGACTTTCGGCTTCGCCTTCTTCAATGGTGCACACACCATCGCCGATCTTTGAGGCCCAGGTGCTGCCACCATCGCCAGTGAGGTTGTATTGGATGGTTGCATTGACGCCGACAGCTTTTTCTGGTTTGAAGCTGTTGGGCATATTTTCCATCATCGTGCGGATTTTGGTATCGGTGTCGGACATTGTTGAAGTAACTCCTGTAGGTTGTGGGTTATTGGATTGTTGCTAATCCGGAAATAGGCGTGTTGCGTATTGCGTGTTCCGTCTGATTGTTCAAACCCAAACGGAACACGCAGCACGAAACACGTACATTTACTTTAACTCTCTGCGACTGTAGCCCAAAATACGTCGGGCAATGATGAGGGTGTTGATCTGGCCTGTGCCTTCGAAGATATCGTTAATCTTGGCGTCTCGCATCCACTTTTCGACCAGGAACTCACGGCTGTAGCCTTGGGGCCCCAGTAGTTCCACGCATTTTTGGGTGATGGCAGTCACGGATTTGCCTGCTTTCACTTTGCCCATCGATGCCTCAACACTGTTTGATTGTTTAGCATCGATTAGTGCGGCGGAACGCAGCGTGAGCAACCAGGCAGCTTTCAAGTCCATCTCCATCTGCAGGAGGTCGCGCTGAATGGCCGAAAGTTTATGGTACGGCGCGCACTCCGGTATGGTAATGCCTTGTTCCGCCAGTTTATCGCGGGTGAATTCGAATGCTGCGCGAGCAATGCCAACGGCGCTTGCCGCCACCATAGGGCGGCTGGCATCAAAGGTCTTCATGGCGCCCTTGAAGCCTTTGCCCCCTTTCTCATCCGGTTTGACCAGTTCAGCGCTGCCCAGGATATTATCATATGGGATACGGCAGTCCTGGAAGAAAACAGAAGCGGTGTCGCTGGCTCGGATACCCAGTTTGTCCTCTAGTTTAGTGATCGACATACCAGGCGTGCCGGATTCGACTACAAAGGGGCGCATACCTTTGCGTCCAAGAGTGCGATCCAGTGTTGCCCACACGACGATGATGCCATGACTTTCTTTTCCGGCCAGACTTCCGCTGGTGACGAAGATCTTCTCGCCGTTCAGGATCCATTCGTTGGTTTCCGGGTCAAATTCAGCGGTGGTCTGAATATTACTGGTGTCAGAGCCAGCCTGAGGCTCGGTCATGGCCATAGCGCCCCACTTGGGATCACCTTCGGTGAAACGTTTAAGAAAGCGCTCTTTCTGCTCGGCTGTGCCCACCGCATTGATCGCTGCTCCAGCCAGGGCGCTGGACGGCGTGTCCAGGTAGATGCCTGCGTCCCCCCAGGATAGCGCCTCGATCATGTGCAAGAGCCGCAGATTGGCAGTCGAAGGCCGTTTCTTTTCTTCGCCGGCCTTGGAGCCATTTCCACCGTTTTGACTGGTCGAGCGTTTGAGATCGGCAGCTTCGATTTGTTGTATGAAGGGCCAGATCACGTTGATATATTCCCAAGGGCGCTCATGTTCGTGCTCATCATAATGGCGGGAGATGCTACGCATGACTTGCTCCGCCAGCATTTTGGACAACCCAGTCTGATTGGCAATGTGTTCGGGTAATTTGAATTCAATAGGCATGTTATACGCTCCTTAAACCATCACGGACCCTAGCAGGGTGGCGACGCCCCGACCATTGCGGAGCCATAGTTCGACAGGATGTTCACGGATGTAGCCATGACCTCCCAGCACCTGCACGGCGCTATCGGTCACGGTCAGGGCCATATCGGCGGCGTACTGGGCGGCCAGGTATGAATCGTGGGTGGCTGATTCGTTGTTGTCGAGTTTCCAGGCGGCCTCCCACAAGAGCATCCGGGCTGCGTCCACCTCGGTGGCCATGTCGGCGAGCATAAAGGCGATGGATTGGCGATGGGCAATCGGTTCGCCAAACGCTAGTCGATCTTTGGCATAATCGAGGGCATATTCGTATGCTGCCCGCGCTAGTCCAACACCCACTGCCGCCTGTCCGATGCGACTGCTGTTCAGGATCTTTTGCAGGTCGATGCCCTGGTCTCCGCCCAAGCGGTTTTCTTTGGGCACGGCCACCTTGTCGAACTCGACCGTATACGTCTTCAGGGCGTGGAATCCCATCCACTTATCTCGGTCGCCAACGGTGATGCCGGGCGTGTCGGTCGGAACCAGGAACGCCTGGGTCTGGCCATCCGCCGCATCTTTGGCATAAACCAGCAATAACTCGGCGTCATCGGCGTCGATCACCATCGTCTTCTTGCCGGAAATGATGTACTGTTCGCCATCCAGTTGGGCGGCGGTGTTGAGGTCTTCGGGGTCGAAGAGGATGGTCGGCTCCAAGAAAGCTGCTGTGGCTTTGGGGATATCCATATCGCAGAAAAGGGGCAGGTATTTTTCCTTCTGCGCTTCTGTGCCGCATAAGAGGATGGGGATTGCGACCTGGTTGGGATGAAGCAATTCGAGGGTGATAGCCAGGTCGCCGTAGCCCAGCTCTTCGGCATAAAGTGCGCCATTGAGCACTGAGTATTCGCCAAAACCACCGTAATCTTCAGGAAGAGAGGCTGGCAGCAACCCCAGTTCCCAGCCGGACTCCATGATCTCGGCGGGGATCGATCCCTCTTCCTCTGCTTCTCGATACACTTTGCGCATCGATCGTATGGCAAAGCGGTTCACAGTGTCGGTCAGCATGCGCTGTTCGTCGGTCATGTCGTAGGAATACATAATTGGCTTACCTCCAAATCACTGAGACTAATCGTGATCTTGATATGGTCAATCTGTTGCGTATTGCGTGTTTCGTTGGTAAGATTCAGCCTGAACGGAACACGTATTACGCAACACGTCTGCTATACCACATCAATGCTGAAAAGCTATCATTGATAGATTCTCGAAAATGCCCGCAGCGCCCATGCCGCCACCGATGCACATGGTGACAAGGCCGTAGCGGCTGTTGCGGCGCTTCATTTCGTTGAGCAGTTGCACGGTGAGCTTCGCTCCGGTAGCGCCAAGGGGATGTCCCAGGGCGATAGCGCCACCATTGACATTGGTGATTTCCGGATCCATGCCCAGGGTGCGCATCACGGCCAGGCCCTGAGCGGCGAATGCTTCATTGAGTTCGATCAGGTCGATGTCCTTCAGTTTCCAGACCGGCCAGTTTCAGGGCTTTGGGCACTGCAACGATGGGACCGATGCCCATCACTTCAGGCGGGACGCCGCCCACGGCAAAAGAAACGAAGCGGGCCAGGGGCTTCAAGCCCATTTCATCGGCTCGTTTGCGAGACATGACCATCAGAGCGGCAGCACCATCACTGGTCTGGCTGCTATTGCCGGCTGTGACTGTGCCCCTGACCTTGAATACAGGTCGGAGCCTGGCCAGTGCAGCGAGGTTGGTGTCGTAGCGCACGCCTTCATCCACTTCGAAGAGGTATTCCTTTGTTCGGGTCACTTCCCGTTTTCCCCACCAGGTTCTCTTTCACCGGCACCGGCACGGTCTCGTCCGCAAATTTTCCTGCCATGAATGGCTGCGGCCGCGCGCTGGTGAGATTGCACGGCAAAAGCGTCTTGATCTTCCCGGCTGACATTGTATTGCTCCGCCACATTTTCGGCTGTCAGACCCATGCCGATGTAGACGTCCGGGTGCTCTACAGCCAGCGTGGGATCGGCAGCAAAAACAAGGCCACCCATCGGCACGGAACTCATGCTCTCGATCGCCGCCCGCCATGATGACATGACCGAAATCCGGCCATGATGCGTTCAGCGGCCAGGGAGATGGTTTGCAGGCCGGAGGAGCAGAAACGGTTGACCGTCATCCCCGGGCACGGAATCAGGCAGACCGGCTGCCTGTGCGGCGATGCGTCCGATCTGCATCCCTTGTTTGCCTTCGGGGAAGGCGCATCCGAGGATGACATCTTCGATTTCTGCGGCTTCCAGACCAGGCGTACGGTCGAGCGCTGCTCGGATGACAAGAGCGCCCAAATGTTCGGGGCGGTGATTGCGCAGCGCGCCACGTGGGGCTTTGCCAACGGCGTGCGAACGGCGGATACGATTACGGCTTCATGGGGCATAAGAGTCTCCTTGTTAAGTGCAACGCACCTGAGACAGATGTTTCGAGTGTATGAAATGTCATAAAATCATCGTTTGTATGCTGAGACACCCTGATTGAAGGTGCGTCGCACATTCGACACTAATTTCTCAGCGGCTTACCTGTTTGCAGCATGTGCCAGAGGCGGGCCTGGGTTAGCGGTTCGCCAGCCAGCGAAAGGAAGGCTTCTCGTTCCAGATCGAGGAAGTACTGCTCATCCACCCACTGCGGCTGGCGTCAGTTCGCCGCCACAGACGACATAAGCGATTTTGTTGGCGACCTTGGCATCATGGTCGGAGATGTACCCGGCCTGCTTGTTGCATTTCGATGAAAACCTTCAGGCGTTGCCAGGGCATCCCGCCCGGCGGCGTAACAGTTTTTGGCCGGTGAAGGTGGGCCGGTAGCCCGGTGGCGGCCATCGCCAGCACTTCGGCCTTGGCCTCGGCGATAAGATGATCCTTGTTCATGACGATACGGTCGCAGCTGTGTCAGGAAGCCCAGATCTCTGGCTTCGGCAGCGCTCGTGCCGATCTTGGCCATCGCAATGGTCAGCGACACATCCTGGACGTATTTGTCGATGCCGAGTGTTCGAGTTTGGCCGCGGGAGAAATCACGCTGCGCACCAGTTCTTTGGTGCCGCCACCCGCCGGGCAGGATGCCCACACCCACTTCGGGCAGGCCCATGTAGGTCTCAGCGGCAGCGACGATGCGGTCGGCGGCCATGGCCACTTCGGTGCCGCCGCCCAGCGTCACGCTGAAGGGCGCCGCCACCACCGGCTTGCTGCAACCGGTGAACATCTTGCGCATATCCCTGCAGCTAAAATACTCAGCTTCATCCAACGTATCCCAATTGCCTTGCTGGGCATTGACGGCGATAAGGAAGATATTGGCTCCAGCCGAAAAATGTTCGCCCTGATTGCCGATCACCAGACCCGCGAACTCCCGTTCCACTGCGGTCGATGGCCTCATTCACGATGCTGAAAATATCCAGATCGAGCATGTTCATCACCTTGCCGCCCGGCGTCGCCGCATGAAATTCGAGCAAGGCCACGCCATCGCCGATGTCCAGCAACGAAGCGCTGGCATTGCTGGCAATCACCCGGCTTGCGTCCTGCTTCCAATCCTTCAAGGATGATGATTTTGGGGTCCGGGATGATGTCGACATAACCTTGCCGATCACCCAGCGCTGTTTGACGCCCATCGTACGCTGCGATAGAAGCTCTCAGCACCGCTTTCCAACATCTCCTTCACCCAGCGCGGACGATTTCGAGCCCGTCCGCTTCCATGCGTGCGGCAGTCTCGGCTACGCCCAGCATATCCCAGGTCTCGAACGGCCCGACCTCCCACGATAAAGCCCCATTTCATGGCATTATCCACCGCCATGACATCGTCCGAGACTTCAGGCATGATGGCGGCGGCATAAGCCAGTGTGCGGGATAGCGACAAACCAGACGAACTCGCCTGCCCGGTCGTCGGCGGAAGCCATGCCACGCAATCGTTCGGCCAGTGGCTGTTGTCGGAACGCGCCCACGCTGTCAAAGCGGGGTTTGTCCATCGCTTCATGCTCAAAGTTTCGAAATTCAGCGGCCAGAAGTCCTTTTTGCCACCCTCGCCCCGCACTGTTTGCGAGAACCCGACCTGAGTCTTGTTCCCCAAC
Source organism: uncultured Chloroflexia bacterium (assembly GCA_963700615.1). GTDB lineage: Bacteria > Chloroflexota > Anaerolineae > J102 > J102 > DUEF01. The sequence goes on from CAVOYG010000024.1 coordinate 18,749, forward strand.
CAGTTGCGCTCAACCATGCCTCCGAGAATGCGGCTGAATTCTGGCGTCTTGAGAGCTTGTCGCTCAGCATCATGCGGCAGCAGGTCGTAAAGATTGTTGGCGATATGCGCCATGATGTCTATGCCAACCAGGTCCGCCAAACGGAACGTACCGGTTTTGGGACGCCCCACCAGCGGTCCGGTCAGCAAGTCCACCTCGGGAATCGTGTACCCTTCAGCGATGGCGTACTCGAAGGTTTTGGCCATGGGGATGAAAGCGAGGCGGTTACCAATAAAATTGGGGGTGTCATTGGCCATCACCACACCCTTGCCCAGGACATCCTCGGCAAACTGCGTGATGTCCGCAACGACGGTCGGGTCCGTGTCGGGGGTGGGGATCAGCTCCAGCAACTTCATGTAGCGGGGCGGGTTGAAGAAGTGTGTGCCCAGGAAATGCGCTTTGAAATCCCTCACTTCTGCCCTCGGCAATGGCATGGATCGGCAGACCGGATGTGTTGGTGCTGATGATGCTGTCTGACTTTGCGCACAGCGTCAATGCGCTCCATCAGCGCCTGCTTGATATCCAGTCTTTCGACGACCACCTCAATCACCCAATCTGCTTCACCCAGCCAATCGAAGTTGTCTTCCAGATTTCCCAACGTAATAAAATTGCCGGCATCTTTGTTGAAGAGCGCTGCCGGTTTCGCTTTCGTCATCCGTGTGAAGCCCTCATCGACGATGCGGTTTCGCACCTGTGGGCTTTCCAGGGTCAGCCCCTTGGCTTGTTCGCCAGGCGTCAACTCCCACGGAACGATATCGAGGAGGTAGGTGGGGATGCCTGCATTGGCGAGATGTGCAGCAATGCCTGCGCCCATCGTGCCTGCGCCGATGACGGCGGCGCGTCGTATTGTTCGATGCATGCGGTTGTCTCCTTTGACTGGCGCGTGTGAAGAAGTCAATTATGCCTCTTTTTTCGGGGCGGGATGGTTTACGCTCGGCTGTGCAAGCAAGAGTCAACTCAGCGAGTCAAGAGCGTTGTAGCGTATTGATACCATAATCCAGAATGAACTGCAAATCTTTATGACGCAGTGCGTAATGCAATTGCGCTTTGCGTCATAGACAAGGATGTCCAGGGATTCGATTTGCAGATCGAGCGCGTCAAAAGAGATGCAGAATCGCCGGTCTGTACGAGTTTAGCGCTTGATTTGACCAACTACACTCCAGGCGCTAAAATTACTGGTTGGCATATCCATCACCCGTTCACAGATTCACTACATCTATTCCCGTGTTTGATAATCTTTCTGACAAACTGCAAGAAGTCTTTGATGGTCTAGGTCGACATGGTCGCTTAACTGAGGCCGATGTCGATAAGGCTTTGCGCCAGGTGCGTCTGGCGTTGCTCGAAGCAGACGTGAACTACAAGGTCGTAAAGGACTTTGTGGCTCGCGTACGCGAGCGTGCCGTGGGCAGCGATGTTATGCGCAGCCTGTCCCCTGCGCAGCAGGTGATCAAGATCGTCAACGAGGAATTGATTGCCACGCTTGGTCAGTCTGAACGGCTTGACCTGTCCGGCCAACCGCCTCACGTGATCATGCTTGTCGGTCTACAGGGTTCAGGTAAGACCACGATGGCCGCCAAGCTTGCCACCCGGCTCCGCTCATCGGGCCAGCGACCGTTGCTCATCGCAGCCGACACCTACCGACCTGCTGCTGTGACCCAGTTGGAGGTTTTGGGACGTCAGATCGACATCCCGGTCCACAGCGAGGGCATTAAGCCGCCGCCACCGGATATCGTCAACCGAGGCATGCGCCGGGCGCGAGAGGAAGCAAGGACCGTTGTCATCATCGACACCGCCGGTCGGCTGACCATCGACGATCAGATGATGGAAGAGTTGGTGCAGATCAAGGCGCTTGCCAAGCCAGACGAGATCCTGTTGGTTGCAGACGCCATGACCGGTCAGGAAGCCGTACGAGTGGCATCTGACTTCCATGAGCAAATCGGGGTCACCGGCCTGGTTCTGACCAAGATCGATGGTGATGCTCGAGGCGGCGCCGCTATCTCAATGCGCGCTGTCACTGGCGTCCCCATCAAGTTCCTGGGCACCAGTGAGAAAATCGACGGCATCGAGGTGTTCCATCCCGACCGCATGGCTTCTCGCATTCTTGGCATGGGCGATATGCTCACCATGATCGAGAAAGCAGAGTCGGTCATGGACCAGGATGAAGCTGTGCGCATGGAGAAAAAGCTGCGCACGGCCAGCTTCGATCTGGACGATTTCCTCAAGCAGATGGGACAGATCAAGAAGATGGGACCGATTTCCGACCTGCTTGGCATGGTTCCCGGCATGGGCCGACTCTCAAAAGAGATCGATTCAGAAGCCACAGACAAACAAATGCGTCAGATCGAAGCCATCATCAGTTCCATGACGATGGAAGAACGGCACAATCCCAAAGTTCTCAATGGCAGCCGTAAACGTCGTGTTGCATCGGGCTCGGGCACATCGGTGCAACAAGTGAACGAGCTGTTATCGCAGTTCCGCCAAATGCAAAAATTGATGAAACAATTGAAATCGGGTCGCCAAAGCGGCCTTGGCGGACTTCTTGGGTTTTAGCGCCCACTCAAGTTATCATTCCCTCAGGTACATAACCTGACACAGTTTTAGGAGAAAACACATTACCATGGTACGTATTCGACTGCGTCGAACAGGCGCAAAGAAGCAGGCATCTTATCGAGTTGTTGTTGCTGATCAACGCTCCCCGCGTGATGGTCGTTTCATTGAAAATCTGGGGTACTACAACCCCCGCACCAATCCGCCAACATTCGAGATCGACAAAGAGCGCACATCCTACTGGCTGGAAAAAGGCGCTCAACCGAGCGAATCTGTAGCCCAGATGCTGCGAAACGTCGATCTGAGCGGCGGAGAGGAAGTAGTGTTGGAGTAGGCAGGTAGATAAGTGGGCAAGTTGACAAGGGAGCCAATGCAAGCAGCGTTGCGCCCAAGTTGTTTCCTTGTCTACTTGGTCCCTGCTACTTACCGAATTACCGATAAAGGAATTGCAGTTTATGCAAGAGCTTATTGAATACATCGCACGATCATTGGTCGAAAACCCCGACAAGGTTCAGGTGTCCAGCCATCGTTCTGGCTCCAGCTACTATGTCGATGTTACAGCAGCGCCAGGCGATCTTGGCCGGCTAATTGGACGACGGGGAAGAACAGCGCAGGCCATCCGTTCTGTCGCCAAGGTGGCAGCGGCTCGCCAGGGCTTGCGAATCACGATCGATATTGATTGATCATCATTTAGATTAGAAAAGTGGCCCAACATCACGGCGTTGGGCCACTTGCTTTCACAGGGGAACAGCAGTGTCTGAAGATATCAATTTGGATGAACAGCAACGCTCGAAACTTGCAACGCACCTGGCAGTGGGTCGCATACGAGGTGTTCATGGCATTCGTGGCGAATTAAAAGTCGAAGTCCTGACTGATTTCGTCCAACGGTTTTCACCTGGCTCCAATTTGCTGGTGGAAGGGGAAGTTACAGATCGAGAGGTTTCATCGGCGCGACCCCACAAGGGTTACCTGTTGGTGCAGTTTGTTGGACTTGATGACCGCAGCGAAGCTGAGAAGTTTCAGGGATTACATTTGCTGGTGCCAAGAGACAGTGCAGAAGTATTGCCTGAAGACGAGTATTACACCGATGAATTGGTTGGATTGCAGGTAATCACCACGAATGGTGTGGATCTGGGTAAATTGACAGATGTATGGTGGACTTCAGCGAATGAAGTATATGTCGTTCACGGTCCTTTTGGGGAGGTGTTGTTACCAGCAATTGCAGAAGTAGTGCAAAGGGTGGATTTGCAAAATGGAGAAATGTTGGTAAAATTACTGCCAGGGTTAGTACAATCATTAGACTAAAGCACATAAAGTCAATGATGTACTAACAGCCGTGTTTGTTAAAGCACGTCGACAACGTTATAATCATGTTTTATCCCGTTCTTGCATCTCGTCTACTGCCCATCCTGGAGTAGTTCGGTTATTCCTCCACCCGAGATGAATCAATTCCCCCACGGTTATTATGACACTGGAGTTATGACAATGAAGCTTCGACGCGTACTCATTTTGGTGTTGGTTTTTGCGGTGTTTGCCACATTCTTGATGCCTGCCAGCGCCTTTGCAGAATCATCGGAACAGGGTGGCAAGGTGCATGTTGTGCGACGAGGGGATACGCTTGCCAAGGTTGCTGTTCGATACGGCGTGTCCGTCGCAGCTTTATCCCGGGCAAACAATCTGCGCAATCCAAATCTGATCTATGTTGGACAACGTTTGTGGATCCCAACCAGTAACAGCGCAGCAGCCTCAACAGCAAACACCAAGCCTGCAGCGACTAACTCATCCAGTTCGGTGCATGTGGTGAGACGTGGTGACACGCTGGCCAAGATAGCTCAGCGTTATGGGGTTACGATAGCTGCTTTGCGTAATACCAACAACATACGCAACATTAATCGCATCTATGTTGGGCAACGTCTACAAATCCCTGGACGAGCCAAATCAGCGACCTCTGCGCCGGCCCAAAAAACTGTCGCCCCGCAGTACGCTTCTGGTAAGAAATGGATCGAAGTCGATCTATCAAGTCAGAGTCTGGTCGCCCATCAGGGAGATTCAGTCGTGTTGCAGACGAAGGTGAGCACTGGTTTACGCAACACGCCAACGCCGGTGGGCACTTATGCTGTGCGGGTTAAGGTGAGGCGTCAGACAATGACGGGGCCTGGCTACAGTTTACCCAATGTGCAGTGGGTCATGTATTTCTACCGGGACTACGCCATTCATGGCACCTATTGGCACAATCGTTTTGGCCGACCGATGAGTCATGGTTGCGTGAATGTACGCAATTCGCAAGCCCAGTTCCTCTACAATTGGGCAAGCAACGGCACACCCGTGGTTGTCCATCGTTGAGTTGTTAGCAAGGATCACGTCGTCACACTGGTCTTAGATAACCAACGCTGAAAGCGTCGATCTTCTTTGACCGTGCAACTCAATCCTTCCATCAGAGTGATCTTGGGCTGATAGTCTAGGAGTTTATTCGCTTTCTCTAAATCAGCGACAAGACGCTGTACGCCACCACTCTGTTCTTCATCACGAAGTACATGGGCGGTGCGATCGCTTACCTGTTCGATAGCACCAATCAGTCCCATTACGCTGGTTTCGATCCCAGATCCAACATTGATGACCTGCCGGTCAATAGCATCTTGTTCTCCGGCAACGATGAGTGCATCAACAACATCATCAATGTAGACATAATCTCTTGTTTGCTGTCCATTGCCGTAGATAACCACTGTGCCGTGTGCGAGAATTTGATTAATGAAGTGTGGTACAACTGGCGGATAGGCTGGCGGGAGGGCTTGTCCGGGTCCGTAAGCATTGAAGATGCGCAATGCCACTGTTTCGATACCGTAGTGAATGCCCAGAGTAGACACGTAGTATTCCGCGGCGAATTTGCTTACAGCATAGGGCGTCAGCAATTCTGGCACCACAGATTCATCCACCGGTTGGCGTTTTTGATCCCCATAGATGGTGGCGGATGATGCCATGACAATTCGCCTGACGCCAACAGCCTTCATCGCTTCCATCAATGTGACTGTTCCACCAACGTTGATGTCGTTGTAGTCCCTCGGATACAATATAGACTGCGGCAGTGAGACCCTTGCCGCTAAGTGGAATACACAATCGATGTCGTGTAACAGCATCCAGAGTTTGGGCTGATCTCGAACATCACCCCGCGTGAAAAGAACCCTTTGATCAAGAAGTGATGGGTCGCCTGCGCTGAGATCATCTATCACCCGAACGTGGTGCCCAAGGGAAATTAGACGGTTGGCGAGGTGATGGCCGATAAAGCCAGCGCCGCCCGTTATCAAAAAATTTGTCATTTCAGAATGCGGTGGGGAAATTAGAAGGGGAGTATGGCCACAGGAGCGGTGGCGTCATTATAGCATAGGCGAGTTGGTTTGTTGGTGCGGAACACTTCAGGAGAGACGATGTCGCTCTGCCAACCATTCTGGCCTCCCGACCTTTGTCTCACTCTCCGTGCAGCGTGATCACCAGCCGCCTCCCCTGGGCGTGGTTTCGATGCTCGCACAGATAAATGCCCTGCCATATGCCCAAATTTAAGCGACCATTGCTGATGGGAACCGAGAGTGAAGAGCCCAACAGCGACGCTTTGATGTGAGCGGGCATATCATCCGGCCCTTCGTAGGTGTGCAGGAAGTACAGGAGCGTTCTCGGGGACCATCTCGTTGAAGTGTGATTCCATATCGACACGAACAGTGGGATCGGCATTCTCGTTCAGCGTCAGCGAAGCTGAAGTATGCTGTATGAAAATATGCGCCAATCCAATTGAAAATGCACTCAGCTCAGGAATCTGGCGGGTGATTTCTCTCGTAATCAGGTGAAATCCCCGATTTTTTGGGGACAAACGGATTTCTTTCTGAATCCAGGACATGGGACGCTCTTTACGACGAAACACGGAAGATGGATTGTGAAACCCTTGGTTGTTGACCTTCGCCTGTTCCAATTATAAAATGAGTGGAGATTGCTGTCATTTTTATCATCCGCCATGTCATGTCGAGCGGAACAAGACATCCCCCTGATGGCGTACACTCCTATCATGTGGGAGATTTCTCTTCTCTCCGGTCTTCGAAATGACACCAACCAGGTATGGAGGCCACCATGGCCCGTGTTATCCATCCCCCTCGGGGACTCGAACTCACCTGCAAGAACTGGCTGATCGAAGCTGCTTACCGCATGATCCAGCACAACCTGGATCCCGATGTGGCCGGTGATCCGGACAATCTGATCGTTTACGGTGGGCGGGGCAAGGCGGCCCGCAATTGGATGGCCTTCGATGCCATCCTGGAATCGCTGCGCAATCTGGAGCCGGACGAGACGCTGTTGGTGCAGTCGGGCAAGCCGGTGGCGGTGTTCAAGAGCCACGAGGATGCCCCACGTGTGCTCATCGCTAACTCCAACCTGGTGCCCAAGTGGGCGACCTGGGAGCATTTCGACGAGCTGGACGCCAAGGGTCTGATGATGTACGGGCAGATGACAGCGGGCTCGTGGATCTACATCGGCACGCAGGGTATTTTGCAAGGCACTTACGAGACGCTGGCCTCGCTGGCGACCCAGCACGGCTGGCCCTCGCTCAAGGGCAAGTTCGTGCTTACGGCGGGATTGGGCGAGATGGGCGGGGCCCAACCATTGGCCGTGACCATGAACGAAGGTGTGGCGCTGGTGGTCGAGATCGATCCGCATCGGGCGCAGCGTCGCCTGGAGACCGCCTATATCGACGAAGTGACCGACGACCTGGAAGACGCCATGACACGAGTGGAGGCAGCCTTGACGGAAGGACGTCCGCTTTCGGTGGGATTGATCGGCAACGCCGCTGAGGTGCTGCCCGAACTGGTCGCTCGTGGCGTCCGCCCGGATGTCGTCACCGACCAGACTTCCGCCCACGACCCGTTGTACTATCTCCCCGCTGGCATGACGTTCGAGGATGCTGTGGTCTTACGAGAGCGTAATCCCGAAGCATTCAAGGAGCAGGCGATGGCGTCGATGGCCCGGCATGTGGAGGCGATGCTGGCGTTCCAGCGCCAGGGCGCGATTGTCTTCGATTACGGCAACAACCTGCGGCAGATGGCCTACGATTACGGCGTGAAAGATGCTTTCGATTATCCCGGTTTCGTGCCTGCCTACATTCGCCCCCTCTTCTGCGAAGGCAAGGGCCCATTCCGCTGGGTGGCGCTCTCCGGCGATCCCGACGACATCTATCGCACCGATCAGGCGATCATCGACCTCTTTCCCGAAAACGAGGCGTCTGGTGCGCTGGATCAGGATGGCGCAGCAGCAGGTCAAGTTCCAGGGCCTGCCCTCCCGCATCTGCTGGCTCGGCTACGGCGAGCGGGCGAGAGCTGGGCTTGTTGTTCAACGACCTGGTCGCCAGCGGCGAGGTCAGCGCGCCCATCGCCATCGGTCGGGACCACCTCGATGCCGGGTCTGTGGCCAGTCCCAACCGAGAAACCGAGGGCATGCTCGATGGCTCTGACGCCGTCAGTGATTGGCCCATCCTCAATGCCCTGATCAATACCGCTGGGCGGCGCTACCTGGGTGAGCTTCCATCACGGCGGCGGCGTGGGCATGGGCTACAGCCAGCACGCCGGCATGGTCATCGTCGCCGATGGCACGGAAGCCGCTGCCCGGCGCTTACAGCGAGTGCTCACCACCGATCCCGGCATGGGCGTCGTACGCCATGCCGACGCAGGTTACGATATCGCCATCAATTTTGCGAAGCAAGCGGGCATCAACATGCCGATGCTGGGGGATAAATGAAAGTCGATCTTCTAATCCACAACGCTGCACAACTCGTCACCTGCGCCAGCCCCGATGGAGCGAAACGGGGTGAGGCGATGCGTGATGTGGGATTGATCGAGGGTGGGGCTGTGGCGGTGGCCGGGGGTGAAATTGTGGCGGTGGGGTCTAGCGCCGACCTGCTGGCCGACTACACGGCTAGGGAGATGATCGACGCAAGCGGCAAGGTGGTGTGTCCCGGTTTCGTGGACCCGCACACGCATGTCGTGTACGCAGGCGACCGGGTGCATGAGTTCGAGATGCGCATCCAGGGCGCCAGTTACATGGAGATCATGCAGGCGGGTGGCGGTATTGTCAGCACCATGCGGGCGGTGCGACAAGCGCCGGTCGAGCAGCTTGTGGCGGAATCACGACGACGCCTGGACGCCATGATGGCGCTGGGGACGACCACGGTCGAGATCAAGACCGGTTACGGGCTCAGCACCGAGGCCGAGATCAAGATGCTGGACGCCATCGCTCAACTGCATGCCACCCATCCCCTTGATTTGATTCCCACCTTCCTCGGCGCCCATGCCATCCCGCCAGAGTACAAAGGCCGCACAGACGATTACATCGATCTGGTGATTGAAGAGATGTTGCCTGCTGTCGCTAAGTGGCGTAGGGAAGCGGCGCTGAAGCGCCAACTACGAACGATCGATTTTTCTGCGATGTCTTCTGCGAAGCGGGCGTATTTGATCGGGAGCAGTCGAGGAGGGTGTTGGCAGCAGGCAAGACGCTGGGAATGGTCCACAAAAATCCATGCTGACGAGTTTGAGAACATCGGCGGCGTGTCACTGGCGGTTGATTTGGGGGCGACTTCCGCCGACCATCTGGATGTGACCCCGTCCATCGAGATAGCCCAACTGGCTGCCTCCGACACCATCGGCGTGGTGCTCCCGGCGGTAAACTTCCACCTGGGTAGCGCGCATTATGCGCCCGCACGCGAGCTGATCGATGCCGGCGTCGCCCTGGCACTGGCCACTGACATCAATCCTGGCTCTGCGCCCTGCGCATCGATGCCCTTGGTGATGGCCATTGCAACACGCTATCAGCGCTTGCTGCCTTCCGAGGCGCTCAATGCCAGCACTATTAACGCCGCCCATGCCATCGGTCTGGGGCATCGGGTGGGCTCCATCGAGGTGGGTAAGCAGGCGGATATCCTCATTGTCAATGCGCCAGACTACCGCCATCTGGCTTACGAGTTGGGCGTGAATCTGGTGGAACGGGTGATAAAACAATCAACAGTCAACAGTTAACAGCCAACGATCAACTTTGGAGGCAGTTGTCAGTGCATTTGCCACATGGAGGGAAGGTATATTGCATGAATATCACCTTTATAGTGTAGCGTGGTCGTGAGCAGGCTGCTGCCGGTGAGAAGGGGATCAGAGCGGGAACGGGCGCGCACCGTAACTGCATCAGAGCCGACAAAACGCTGGGGAGCCTGCACCAACACAGTGAAATCTTGCGCTGTGCACGGGGCCAGTGGGCCGATGGAGTCAAGTGGTTTTCCGTCCAAATCGATGATGTTGGTTGGCCACAGAGCGGCGGTCGTTTCCAGATCAAACGTTTCTGATATCGTGCTGGTGTTGCTGAGGGTGAGTGTGTAGCTGATGACCTCTCCGGGAGCGACAATTTTTGTATCTGTGGCGGGGAGTAGACCGAATTGCAGATTGCGGGGTGGTTCTCCCAGACCGAAATGCACTGCCAGTTCATTATGCAGCATGTTTTCGGCGGGTTTCTGATCGTCTACGTACAAGACGCCTTCTGTTCCGGTCTCATTTTCGATGCCCACCACCGTGTATTTGTGGTGCGTGATCGTTTTGTATTGAATAATGACTTCGTTGCTATCCAGATTGAGAATCGCTTGAAAGGTATCTCTGCCGCTTCCCAACAAATTAGGGTATTCGTGATACTCCACTACAAATCGATTACGACCGCCCTCCGTGTCATGCAGGGTGTAGACCCCGGCATCGGCTGGTTGGCTGGAGGGGTGCCAGAAGAAATTGCCCCAGCCCATGTAGATGGCATTGTTCGGGTCGAGGATGGTGGGATTGGGGATAGGTGGGTCGCCGTTGGGTGTGTCATCGTCGTACAGGTTGTCATCGCCAAACAGGATCGTGCCGTGGTCATTAATCCAGAGGTGATTGTAAATCCGGTTGTAGAAGGTGAACGGCGCGGGTAAGGTGATGGAGATGAACTCGGGAGCAGGCGTACCGCCACTGTCATCCAATATCCATTGCGCGCCAGATGTTGCATCCACCCAGTCGTATTGCACCCCGCCACTGCACTGATCCGAATCCAGAGCGTAATACACCATCTCGGCCTGTGCGTGCAGTTGCGCTTCGGCCCGGAACGATGTGCCACTCAAGGAGGTGGCTTGCACGAGCACGATCTCTTGTGATCCGGGTTTGATCCCATGTGGGACATGCACAGCCACCTGAAAATTGGCCGAGTCATTGGGGGCGATTGGACCGAGCTGGTCGATGATGGTTGCTCCTGTTTCATCCCGTATTTCTGATGGCCACGGCGCAGCGAGGAGTTCCAGTGCATATCGGTCGGGGAAATCGTTCAGGTTTTTCACACGCAGGTTGAAGATGATGTCGTCACCGGGCGGGGCCATACTGCTCTGTGTCGAGGGGGCAAGCGTCAAGCCCTCTGTTAGACCCTGTACGCCGAACCAATCCATCGCCGCTTGCACCACATTGGCGGCATCGCTGGCCGACATCGCTTCGATTGGCGTTGCCATGAACACGGTCTTGAAACCGCTCGACGGATTTTCCAGCGTATGGCCGGTGCGATTGACCTGGTCGGGTTCGTTGGTGGCAGTGAAGGCTAATCCAGCCTGCACGGTGCCGGTGATATCATCACTGAAATCGAAGAAGAAAGGTGGATAGGTCATCGGCAGGTGGCTGAGGCCATCCCCAACCGGGTTGCCATCCACGCCGAAATTGACCTGCGCCTGCTGGTCTTCCGTCCAATCGGCGGCGCCGAGATAGGCCTGTGTGAAAGGGCAGGGGCCGGTTCCGCCATATGTTGGAGAATCGCAGTCTTTATCGTCGCCGTAGTACCAGGTGTGTGACTGCGAAACGTAAAGCAAGCGTCCGCCGATATCGAGATAATCCATCAATGCCTGGGCCTGCGCAGCTTCGCTGATGTCCCTGATCCGTCCGAATTCGCCGCCGAACCAGATCACGGCAGCGTATTGGCGGATCGTGTCGTAATCGGGCGCTGGACGTTGTCCCAGATCCCAGTGATCGTAGCTGTAACCGTTGGCATCCAGGGCAGCGAAGTAATATTCCTCGACATCGGGTGAGTAGGAGCGATATCCCTGGTCGTCGTCCACCAACAGAACGGGCGGAAGTGGGCTCAGATAAAAATCAAGTGTGGTGTCAGCGCTAATCGTGGCGGATTTGAATTGAGTGGCGAATCCGAATGCAGCTGATTCGATGGTAAGTGGTCCAGTAGCAACGGTGAGGGTGTAACGGCCGCTGGCATCGCTCTGCACAGGTTGCAGTGGTGTGTCCAGGGCGGTGATGGTGGCATTTGCGACTGGCTCAAACACATCACCGTCGCCATAAACCTGACCGGTGAGGGTGAAATGGGGTAACTGCGTCATGTCGATTTCGACGCTGGTCGTTTCATCGGTGATGATGGTGACCGGAATGGGAGCGATTGTTTCGTAGCCGTAGATCTGGGCGAGCACCTCGTAGTCGCCGGCAGGCAGGTTGGAGACATACAAATTGGCCGGTTGCATCAGTTCTGGTGGAGATAAAAATGCCTTGTCCCTCGATCTGGATGCTGGCCCCAGCCAGTGATGCGTCCTGACTCCGCATCCTGCACCCGACCGTCCAATTCGCCCGAATCCACCACAGCGCCCACAGCCCGAAATGCATCGATGCGGCCATAACCGAAACCGGAGTCCGGCCCGGTTGGCCCCAGATCCACGGCAGTCAGGCGGATAAGCTCTTCCAGCGTGTCAACGTCGAGTGAGCGATCGCCGCTCAGCATGAGGGCTGCAAGGCCAGCCACGTGAGGGGCGGCCATGCTCGTGCCCTGGTAGCTGGCATATTTGTCGCCGGGAATGCTGGAACGTATCGCCACGCCCGGCGCTGAGACATCCGGTTTGACCTCGTCGGTAAGAAGTGACGGACCCCGGCTGGAGAATGAGGCGAGCGCATCAGCGCTGTCGGTTGCGCCTACGGCGAATGCTTCGGAAAAACTGCCCGGTGCGCCCATCGTTCCATCGCCAGGGCCATTGTTCCCGGCGCTGAAAACCGGTACAATGCCGGCCGCTCGCAACGCTTGCACATCGGACAGGAATTCTATCCGGCCGCCATCGTTGCTCCCCCACGAATTGTTGACGATGGCGGGTGCTCTGGTCGGGTCGCAACCGGGACTGCCGGTGGGAAAGCCAACAGGGCAAGGCGCAATCAACCATTCGAATGCAGCGTGGATGGCCTCGGAAGTAGCCGTGCCGGTAGCGCTGAATGCTTTGACGGCGATCCACGATGCAGCCGGGTGCGACGCCAATATCGTCGGTCAGAGGGCCGGGACCATCGCCGCCAAGAATGCTGCCCATCGTGTGTGTGCCGTGACCGTTGTCATCGTAGGGTGTGGGTTTTGCTTCCAGAGTGGCATCGAACCAATGGTAGTCGTGGTCAAAGCTACCGTCGCCCTGGTTGCCGGCGTATTGCTGCACCAGGGAAGGGTGATCGAATTGCGCGCCAGAATCGAGATTGGCCACCAGGACGCCTTCACCGGTGACACCGTATTCGTTCCAGACCCGATCAGCACCGATTTTGGTGATATTCCATTCGGGGGATTGGGTAACAAGTTGATCGAAGATCAAGGATTGAAGAATGACACTGCCAGTTGAGGCCGGTGCGCTGTCGTCCAAATGGTAGACGTGATTGGCCGAGACAGATTCGACGTCGTCGCGCAGGGCGATCTGGTAGAGCGTTTGCGGCTGGGCGGTGACAGCGAGGCCGTTGAAGATGAAATAAGGTCGGTAGTCGGAGACGCTGCCAGCGGCTGATTCGGTCATCGAGGAAGGTGCGGATATCTTGCTGGCTACGTTCTGCTTTAACCTGGAGTGCCTTGTAAACCATGACGGAACGGGCTTCACGGCTCTGGATACTGAGTGCCGGAGTAAAATCGACCTGACCGCCCATACGCACAATTGCCGTCACCGGCTCGGTCGGCGTTTTGCGTAGTTGAGACAGCAGCGCTTCATCCATTTTGCTGGCGGCGCGCTCGATGTCAGATGGAGGCAGACCATCATCGCCTGCTGATTGGGTGTTGGGACTGGTTCCGCCTTGGGCGTTTGATCCGATCTCTTGTGTCAGTCCGACCAATAGGCCGAACAAGAGCAGGAAGCTAACGAATAGGAGTGTGGTTCTCCTGAGCATGTATCACCTCACGTGATTGGAGTTAGTCCATCATTATCACCATCTCGTCGCCAACCGCAACCGCTCTCTTGCCTTGGCGATTCGCCTGATTTATGCTTGGCGTGCGGTTTAGCTGCCATTCACCAGCCCTCTCCCAACAGAGAAATCATGAACCCATCCAACATTGTCTCCACTTTCTCCATCGTCGCTGCCGATCCCGAAGCGCAAGAATTGGGCATCGCAGTGCAATCGAAATTCCTGGCCGTTGGCGCTGTTGTGCCTTTTGCACTGGCTGGTGTTGGCGCAGTCGCCACGCAGTCATACGCCAACACAAGTTATGGCCCACGTGGTTTGGAATTGCTTGCCACAGGGATGCACCCGCAAGCGGTGATCGAGCGACTCACAGCCGCAGACGCTGAAGCTGAGTCACGGCAAGTGGGCATTGTCGATGTGCTGGGCCGCAGCGCCAGCTTTACCGGGTCTGGATGTCACGATTGGGCGGGACATGTGGTTGGTCCGAATTTCGCCGCACAGGGCAACATCCTGGTCAGCGAAGCGACGGTTGCTGCGATGGCCGAGACTTTCTCCACCTCAACCGACACGTTGGCTGCACGCCTATTGCTGGCGCTGGCCGCAGGCCAAAATGCCGGTGGCGACCGGAGAGGACGGCAATCCGCCAGTCTGTTGGTGGTCAAACCGCAGGGCGGTTACGGGGGATGGAATGACCGCTGGCTTGATTTGCGTGTGGATGATCATCCGACCCCCATTGCCGAACTCGAGCGGCTGTATGAACTCCACCAACTTTATTTCGGCGTGCCACAGGAGTCGGACCTTCTGCCGCTGACGCCCGAATTGGTTACAGAAATACAGGAACGCCTCAGCGCACGAGGTTATTATGCAGGCTCAATCGACGGCCTGTTTGGTATCCGCACCCAGAAAGCCCTGGATGACTGGGCGGGTGTGGAAAACCTGGAAGAACGGCTGCGAAACGATGACTGTATCGATGTTGCTGTGTTGCTTTATCTGCGGGGACAAAATCAGAAAGACACGGATTGAGAGAAACACGGATGGAATAGGAAGTGGTGCGTGTTTCGTGGTCCGTTTGGCCAGAGTCCATTTTCCTCAGCAAATCGCGCAATACGCACCACTAAAAAATCAACGGATGAAGGGCTGAAGATGCCGGTCGAAATGCGCTTTGATGACGGCGTCGTATGCTTGTTCGTTCTCTCGTAACGTTTCGATTAGTTCGGCTCCGTAGATGTCCAAAGCCGAGCCGTAGCATACGTGCAGCACTTGCCGGGCGTCGAACTGGTCGAGATACGCGGCGAGGTCGGCATCAGCAACGTCGGTCGGATCAGGCACTTGGTCGAGTTCAGCCGAAACGTGGTAAGTGGCCCGCTCGCTGGGATAACGCTTGATGGAGAGCGCCAAAATGTTCCGGAACAGTGTCGGATTCACGTCTGCGATCGCCCGCAGCGCTTCCAGATAGCTGGTTCCGGCCGTTTTCAAGTGCACCAGGCCATCGGTCTGGCGGGCGGCGATGGGATAGATGCTGAATTTGTCGGAACCGGAATGCAGGCTGAGTTTGTAGGGGCCAACCTGGCGGGCAATGGCGGCGTGGCGGGCGAAACTGTCCTCGAATTCATCCAAATCGCCGATGTAATCCACGCCTTTCTCGAAGCGACCGACATAGCGAGGAGCCAGGCTCACCCACTGTACGCCTAGGCGCTTCAGTTCGTTGACCACAAAGAAATGTTCTTCGGTTGATGTCACTGTCTCTGTCTCGTCCACCGACATTTCCAGCTCGAAGTTGTCGGTGAGCCCGGCCAGATGGCGGTACATCATGGCGGTGTGGGCGATTGCCTGACCATACTTGCCCGCAGCCCGTGCCAGCGACTCCTGGTTGAAGGCAATGACGAAGTCATCGTCGATGAGAAAGGCCTGGTCAAGATAGCGCTGGTGGAGTTCATCGGGTGTGATTTCCAGTGCTTCCCAGGGCAAAGCTGCTACGATTTCGTGCAAACGATCGAGCGAAGTCGTATGCGCCTCGTTGTTGACGTGATCGCCGGGGTCGATGGTGAAAAAGGTGTAGCCAGCCGCCACACAAATATCGATATCGGCAGGCGTTTTGAGATGATCGGCATCGGCACCGTAACCCCCTCGCCAGCCTTCCTGGAAAACGCCCCAGGTGGCGTCGTCGATCACTTCTTGCGGCGTACGGAGGGTGCGGGCATTTTCACGCATTGATTGTTGGGCAAGGATAGGGGCGATGCCGGTCTCTCGAATAGCCTGGATGTGTCCCGGCGTCGCCAAACCCAATCTGTCTCCACACCCCGCCGAAGTCGCTAAGCCCAGCAGGCGGGGAGTGGTGAATGGCAGGGCCCGGTGCAGCGCCTGGACATTGGCAGCACTGGTCGGGCAAAGTTTCAGTGTGAGGTCATCGACAATTGGTCGCTCTTCACCTTCGAATTCGTCGGCAATCGTTGCTTCGTCGCAGAGAATCAGCAATTGCTTGTCCACCCCATCACGGCCCAGGCAGAACAGGGCTCCGTGGTTGATGGTCAGGGATCGGGGATAGATCTCCAGCCCCGACCATTGGCCGAGTTGCCGAGCCCAAACCTGTGCTTCGGCGTAATCAAAAGGTGGGAGCAGTTCGTTAGTCGATAGAAGTTGTTTGATATTCATGGTGTTTCCAGTTGGTTGCAATTGGATTGTGATAGAGGCCGATTGCAAGGTTGTCGTGCAACGTAAAACGGGAATCGTGAGGCATTCCTGAGCCAATCACGTTTCACGTCTTCACGTTTCACGACTTGATAGTGACCTTCGACCTCCGACCTCAGTCCTCTACTTCAGTCGATACAACATCTCACCGGCATGAGGCACAAGCAGGACACCCTCTTCCTCTCGTCCTGCCCAATCGGTTGGGTCAATACCGGCGGGGTCTTGATAGCCCAAACCCAATTGAGCACAGCGTTCGGGCGGGATCTGGGTGGCCAGCGTCACCTGAATGCGGGGCGCTTCGACGCCGTTTTCGTAGGTTCCGATGCCCCGAAGATGCGTGGAATGGGCCAGCACGCCCCAGGGCTTGTCCTTGAACTGCGGCCACTGCTTCACAAAATAATCCCGGACATGATAACCGACATCGTCCAGAACCTGGCCGTGCGTGTAGGAAATCTCGGTGATGTGCGGCGCATAAATGATAACCTCGCCGCCATCTTCGATCACCGGTTCCATTTTGTACATGCCCTTCGCCGCCGTCCAGATATCGTCGTACATTTCAGGCATGACCGATAGCACCTGCGAGTAGCGTTGATCCACCCACTTGATGTGAACCTGAGCCGACAGATCAGCTGCTTCCGACCAGGCTAGCTCCGGCTGGCCGATGAAAAGTCCGGCCAGTTTATCGCCCAACACCACCGAACAGAAGCAAAGCTTCGGCAGGTCGATGAAGGATGCCGCCCGGTTTATGACAGCCCGCACCGGCGTGTTTTTGGCGCCGATAATCTCGTAACTGGTGATGATCGCACCCAGCCAGTGCGTAAAGTCGATGACCTCGGATCCGGATATGCCGGGGAAGAAGTATTTGTTGCCGCCGGAAAAGCCGGCTACCTCGTGCGGAAACACCGGGCCGCTGATGATAAGTTGGTCGTAGTCGAGGACGAGTTTGTTGACCTGCACCGGCACATCCTGCGAAAACAGGCCATTACTGATTTCTTCGATCTCGCTGGCGGGGATGATGCCGAGCGTGGTGAAGGTGTCCGGATCTTGCCAGTTGTGGTTGAAAACCCGCACGTCTTTGTATTTCCCGGCCATTTCCTCGGCGGTCACGCCCAGATGCCTGTGGATGTCTGCATCCGACATGGGCTGGTGGGTGCCCAGAGCGATGAGGAAGTCGAGTACTGCCACTTGCTCGCCGAGCAATTCGTGAAACAGGCGGAAGAACATATCCACCGGGCCGCTGCGCGTGGCATCGGGGATGATGATCAGCACACGTTTGCCGTTGAGATCAATCTGTTCCAAGCCCTTGATCATCAAGTTTTTTGCTTCAGCTTCGGTAAGGAAGCGATCTGTGTAACCCTGTCCGATAACCACTGGCCTGATCTCCTAGACGCCGCTGAATGCCGAGAAGCCACCATCGATGGGCACAACCACGCCGGTGACGAAAGCAGAGGCGGGGGAAAGCAACCACAGCACGGAACCAAGCAAATCGTCCGGGCTTCCGAAGCGGGCCATTGGCGTATGGTCAATGATGGTTTGGCCTCGGGCAGTCAAATCGCCACTCGTTTCGTCGGTGAGGAGGAAACGATTTTGTTCGGTGAGGAAGAAGCCAGGGGCGATAGCATTGACTCGGATATCGGGGGAATACTCCTGGGCCATGTGCACGGCCAGCCATTGCGTGAAATTGCTGATGGCGGCCTTGGCAGCGGAGTAAGCAGGTACACGAGTGAGCGGGCTGAAGGCGCTCATCGACGAGACGTTGAGGATGATGCCGTGCCCCTGGTCTGCCATGTGACTGGCAAAGATCTGGCTGGGGAGCAACGTACCGATGAAGTTGAGATTGAACACCCACTGGAAGGCGTCCTCCGGCAGGTCGAAGAAGGAGAGGTCGGGCGAAGTCGTGGCCTGCTTTTTGTTGCCGCCAGCGCCGTTGATGAGGATGTCCACCTGACCAAAGCGCTCCAGTGTCGCCGCCAGACCCGCCTGCACACTGGATTTGTCAAGGACATCCATCTTGATCCCGACCGCCTCGCCGCCGGCCTGGACGATGTCATCGGCCACGCGCTGAGCGGCTTGTTCAAAGATATCTAACACAGCGATCCTGGCTCCGGCCTGAGCCAGACCCCGGGCCATCGCCCCGACCAGGACACCGCCGCCGCCCGTGGCAGCGATCACTTTACCCCGGACATCAAACAATTGCTCTACATAATCTGAATTCATGAATGACTCCTAATCCTGAAATTAAGCCTGAACAACCCTGTGTTCAAGCCATAAAATCATCGAAAAATGTGTTGTTAGCGCTAACATTCGTTGCCCAGCAATGATAACACGGGAATTTGTGAATGTCCATGTCGATATTCTTGCCGAAATCCCACTTAAGACGTTGGTTCTTCGAGATTTTGTATGGTTCTTTGTCGTGAAACGTGAAGACGTGAAATGTGATGTTTTCGTGCAGAGTGATTTTTCACGTTTTACGTTTCACGAATCAAATTGAATCAGTGTCTACCACACGAAATCCTGTTGAAACGAGTTGATGTCAAAAACTCAGTTTAGGATGTCCCTGGTCTGGATTGCGATTTCCAATTCTTCGTTGGTGGGGATGACCAGCACTTTGATGGCGCTCCGCTGATCCTGGATCTCGGTAATCCCATCGATTGGACCAGCATTTTTATCTGCATCGAGCACAATACCCAGGTTGTCCAAACCTTCGCAAGCCCGCCAGCGCACATAGGCGCTATTTTCACCCACGCCGGCAGTGAAAACAAGCGCATCCACCCGGCCCAGGGCTGCTGCATAAGCGCCGATGTATTTTTTGATGCGGTACACGTACATGTCCAGCGCCAGTTGCGCATTGGCGTCACCGGCCATCATGCGAGCCTCAACATCTCGGACATCGCTGCTGCCGGCGATGCCCAGCAAACCACTCTGTTTATTGAGGATGCGGTCAATTTCTTCCAGACTCATCCCCAGTTTGCCGCCCATGTAGAAAACGACGGCGGGGTCCAGATCGCCACTGCGGGTTCCCATCATCAGGCCGGGCAAAGGACTGAATCCCATGCTGGAATCTATCGATATTCCATTTTCGACGGCTGTGATGCTGGCGCCGTTTCCAAGATGCGCCGTGATTAGATTTGTCTCATTTCGAGCCTGTCCCAGATGCTTCGCCGCCTCTTTCGTAACATACAGGTGGGATGTGCCGTGGAAGCCATAGGAGCGGATCCCTTCATCGCTGTATAACTGATTAGGTATCGCGTAGCGATAGGCTCGGGCGGGCATCGTTTGGTGAAAGGCTGTGTCGAAGACCGCCACCTGGGTCGCCTCTGGGAAAATGCGCATGGCCACTTCGATACCTTCCAGATTGGCTGGATTATGCAACGGGGCCAGCGGAATCAACTCTCGTACCACATCGATGACTTCCTGATCGATGATAGTGGTGTCACTAAAACGTTCGCCGCCGTGTACGACACGATGTCCAACCGCCGTAATCTCAGCAGGATCGGAAATGACGCCTATTTCCGGGTCGGAGATGAGCCTGGCGACTAGTTCCAAGCCCTGCTCGTGGTTCTGCACCGTCAGTTCCTGCACGATCTGCTGAGGCTCTCCGTTCTGGAAAACCGTGTGCGTGATCAGGCTATCCGCCAGCCCGATGCGTTCGACAATGCCTGCTGTCATGACCGACTTCTGATCGATGTCAAAGAGTTGATATTTGATAGATGAACTACCGGAATTGATAACGAGAATTTTCATGATGCTAATTTGTGAGTTTGATGTCTTGATAAATGAGATGGTCAACTATCAGTGTGTTGCGTGTTTCGCTCGACTGGCAGCCAACAACGTAACATGCAGTTCAAAGTACGAGTTATTCACGTGCAATGTTATCGATAACTTGCAGTATTAGCTTACTTCTTTTTTGTCCCTTGTTGTTTCTCCACCTGCTGCGCCTGGATGGCCGTAATGGCCACGGTGTTGATGATATCATCCACCGTGCAGCCACGACTTAGGTCGTTCACCGGCTTGTTCAGCCCCTGCAGCACCGGACCCACGGCGATGGCCCCGGTCTCTCTTTGCACCGCTTTGTAAGTGTTATTGCCGGTATTCAGGTCGGGGAAGATCAGCACGGTGGCTCGACCGGCGACTTTGGAACCGGGTATTTTGCTGAGACCAACCGCTTCATCGACTGCTGCATCGTACTGGATTGGCCCCTCTATCGGCAGTTTGGGGCGGCGTTTCTTAGCCAGTTTGGTGGCGGTTCGCACCCGTTCAACCTCTTCACCTGCGCCTGACTTACCGGACGAGTACGAGAGCATGGCCACTCTTGGTTCAATGCCGAAGACCTGAGCCGTGTCGGCGGAGGCGATAGCGATTTCCGCCAACTCTTCTGCAGTTGGTTTTGGAACCACGGCGCAATCGCCATAGACCAATACCCGGTCCTCGAGGCACATGAAGAACACGGACGACACCACCGAAATATTTGGCCTGGTCTTGATGAACTCGAAAGCGGGGCGAATGGTGTGGGCGGTTGTGTGAGCGGCGCCCGAGACCATGCCATCAGCATCTCCTTTGTAAACCATCATGGTGCCAAAGTAGGAGGGGTCGTGCATCAGGTCGGCGGCTTGTTCTTTGGTCACGCCTCGGTGTTTTCGCAATTCGTAAAGCGTCTCCACATACTCCTCGAACCGTGGAGAATCTTTCGGCTCCATTATCGTGAACTTATTCAGATCCAATTGCACGTTCTCACGGTTCAACACCCTGCGGATATGCTGTTCCTGACCGATTAGGGTAATCTGCACCACGTCGTGTTCAACCAAATAGGCCGTCGCCTTCAAAATTCGAGGATCAGCTCCTTCTGGTAAGACTATGTGTTGTCTGTCAGCCTTTGCCTGCTGGATCAAATTGTAAAGGAACATCTGTGGAGGGATGCCGCGTGGCTCAATGTGGATCAATCGTTCCTCATAGGCGCTGGTATCCACATGCGTGGCGAATAATCTGAGACTGGCGGCAATCTTCGCCTGGTTGTCCGCTGTAATGTAGGAGCGTACCGAACCAATAGCGGCAGCAGTCTCGAATGTCTCAGCATCGACGCTGATGATGGGCAAAATCCCCGGCAAACCATCGAGAATCCGGCGCACGGTTGGCGCCAGTTTGTGACCGGTTGTCAGGAGCAGACCTGCGATAGGTGGGTACATATGAGATTGGTGCGCCAGAAATGCGCTAAGAATCACCTCACCTCTGTCACCTGGCGTAATCAGCAGAGCGTTGGGTCGTAGTCGATCCAGGTAATGCTCCATCTGCATGGCGATGACCATATAACTGTGAGCCTGATTATCCAGCATCCCTGCGCCATACATCACATTGGCATCAAAGTGAGCGACGACCTCTTTCACGGTGGGGCTGGCAAGCGTGGAGCTGGCCGGAATAATCGAAACCAACTGTGCATCATCGGGCAGCTTCTGCCGGAGCGCCGCCGTGATCGGATAAATCTGCACAGGATTGGCTCGATTTACGACAACGCCCAGAATGTGGCTGCCTTTGGTCTGAAATGCGTCCACCGCCAAAAGGATGGGGCTAACGATGTCGTCGATATCCTCTTTTGCACCACTGGCCACCAAAAGCACCGGGCTCCCCAGGCTGTTCGCGACGGCGACGTTGATATCAAATTCAAAAGTTGAGCTTTCGCTGGTGAGATCAGACCCGATACACAGGACAAAATCAGATTGGCGCTCCAAAGCCATGTATTTCTCGATGATGCGCGTCAGTACTTCGTCGACCTTGCGCTGCGCCAGCAAATCGTTGACCTCATGCGCCGTCCAGGCATAGGTGTCCTCGTAGTTAATATCGAGCTTAAAGTGCTTCAGCAAAAGTTCGATATTTTTGTCTTGTGTTTGCGCTGAATCGTCACTGATCACGGGGCGGAAGACCCCCACACGCTGGGTGCGCCGCAGGAGCATTTCCACAATGCCCAACGAGACCAATGATTTGCCGCAATGGGGTTCGGTAGTTGTTAGATAGATTGAATTGTATTGCATGATTTCTTTGATATGATTCCCTTAACAAAGGGTTTATCCCTCTAATGCGCCTAAGATGGCTGGTAATAGTTGTTTTTTGCGTGATACTACACCCGGTGCATCGAGAATGCCACTGGGAAGATGAGAATACGGGAGCACCTCGAGTGCCGGGATATCTTTAGAAAGGAGCAACTTGCTGGAGCCATTGACCACATTGGTGATCATGAGCATGGCGAAATCCAGACCTTTGCTATCCTGCAACTCGGTTAGTGCTTGTTGCAATTGTTGTTGATATTCGGCTAATTGAGTGAAACTGGTCACTTCGACCTGGGCAACCCCAAAACGTAGCCCACCTGCTTCATAATGCTTCAAATCGGCGCTGACGATTTCATCTGGCTTACGGGTGCTGATGCCGGCCCCCGCCTGCAGCAGCGCTGCGCCAAAGGTCTCCAGGGTCTCTCCTGCCAAAGGGGATCCACCGATGAACGCCCAGCGACTCAAACGGTCGGCAGCCAGATGATCACGTTGCGTTGTTGTCGGGGAAGTCAGAGTTAGGGTGTCGGACAAGAGTCCTGCCAGGAGTAAACCTGCAATGGCCGGAGGAGCGCTGAGGCCCTCCTCGTCAATGCGTTCTGATACGAGTGTGCTGGTGCTGCCAACCACATCCACCGTGAATCGAATGGGCGAGCGTGTGGGGGGATTACCCAGACGGTGATGGTCCAATATTTCCAGGATATCAGCTTCACCTAGCGCACCAAGCGCCTGTCCCGCCTCGTTGTGGTCCACCAACACCAGTTGCAGGCGTGGCGGATTGAGAGCATCTCGCTGGCGGCAGATACCGGCGTAAGCGCCGTGTTCATCGACTCCCCAGAATTCGCTGCGTTCTTCCCTCAAGATACGGGGTAGACTATCCTGGATGCGAGTGCTGATCTGAAAACGGGGGACCTTAGTGTCACACGCCTCGCGGCAAGGGCGGTCGAAGATTTCGCCGATGGGCATTTCCTGGCGACGGGGGTGAGACCCCACCTCCTTGCTGAAGAATTCGAACAGGCTCATCACGGTCACAAGCCCGTAAGGTGTTCCGTCGGCGTTAAGCACCGGTGCAATGCCTCCGGTGCGATTAGCAATAGCCCAGGCTTCGCGCAACGGACGTTCCGGAGTTGTGGTGTTCAAGCGGTGGGTGATGCTCGCGAAGCGAGGAGAAGCATCTGGCAGCAACTGCGGGGGTTCCAGCTCCAGACGTTGCAACACCCAGATTGTCTGTGGGTTGAGTTGTCCTGCGCGCGCTGCCCGTACGGGTTGATCCAAGGTGTCTTGCAGGAGCCAGGCATAGCCCATAGCTGAGGCAATGCTATCGGTATCCGGGTTTGTGTGACCGATGACGTAAATGGGTCTGGCTGATTCAGACATGGTAGTGGCACAGGAAGCGGTGAAAATGGGTTAGGATTGTTTGTGACAGCATGTGCTTATTTTAGCCGAGTGCGCTACAGAAAGGAAAACTTGGCGGAATAGATCGGGAAGACGTAAACGCCAATCCGTTGCAATTTGCACAACCATCAGAAAAATGCTGTAATGGGCCTAACACCGTAAATACGAATAAACATCCGACCGGAGGTCGTTATGAGCCAAACAGATCTTATTCCCGAAACAGAAAACAACCCGTTCCTCAAACTTCCCACCCAAACTCAGGGACTGATCATCGGCCTGGTTTTTGTGCTGGCAATTGTCGCTTTGGTGATTGTAAAAGGATTGGCAGGCGGTGGTGATGATGGGATCGAGTTAGAAGCATCATAGATTGAAGCAGGAAGGTTTCTGACCAACTTAGGCAAACGCAGTTTTTAACTTGTGCATTTTTAGCGGAAAAACTGCGCTTGCTTGTGGGGAACCGCCTCAATTCTGCAGAAGTTATTTGTTGGCGGTTCCTTGTCCAATTCGGTCTTCAGTCCAACAGTCCCTCATCTTTCAACCATTTTTCTGTCTCCAGCATCCCTTGTTGGAATCCCACTTTTGGCTCCCAGCCCAATAGCTTGCACGCCTTGGCGTTGCTGAAGCTGTTGTGGCTGTGGAATGTCTTCACTACCTCTCGGTTCATGCTTGTTGTGCGGCCTTGCAGCCTGGCTTTGGACTCGTTGAACGTTGCGTAAATGTAGGCGACCGGATAAGGCGCTGAGGGGAAGGAATCAACACCGGTCATGTGGCCATAGGCGTCAAAGAAATCTCGCCAAAGCACAGGTGCGCCGTCGCTCATGTTGATCGCTTCGCCAACAGCAGCGTCCACTTGTGCGCACAACACCAGGGCATCGATCAGATTATCGATGTAAATTGGCTTGAAATGGTGGCGACCACCATCGATGAGGATTACTTTTCCAGACCGCACGGCTTCAAGTACGCGTAAAGTGAATTGCGGTGAACCGGGACCATAGACCTGGGAGATACGGGCGGACACGGCGGGAAGAGCATGATGCCGGAACGCAGCAAATACAATTTCTTCTGCTTCGACCTTGGAATCGTGGTAAACCCTGCCCGTTTTGCGGACCGGCGTATTTTCATCGATATTCATTTGTTGCAGTGAACCGTACACTGCGCACGAACTGAGATGCACAAATCGTTGTACGTTTGCCTCCACCGCTGCGTCCACGACATTCTGTGTTCCGACCACATTCACATCCCAAACAGCGTGCTCATTCCCAGTTTCGCCCACATAGGCGGCAGCATGATAAACGAGATCGCATCCTTGCATGGCCTGCCGCACCGACGCCGCATCGGTGATATCACCTTGGAGCAGTTCGACCCCGAGATCACTCAGCCAGCGGCCTTTGGCCGGGTTGCGCGCCAGGGCGCGCACCTGCACATCCTCGTTCTGTCTGTAATCGTTTTGCCAATTGGCCGCCAATGAAGCCCGTGGCGCCAGTGACAAGTGCTATCTTTCCGTGAATATTCATAGGGTCATCAACGCTAAAAAACGCTCCAGATAAAGTGAATCCGTCACACATGGTAACGGATTCACTTTCTACTGGCAAAGGAAGAAACCTCTAAACGATTTGTGGTAGCTTATTCCGGGAACCAGCCTGCCAGGGTCTTGGAGCATCGGAATTGGCCGGTCTTGATCGGATCGCTGTTGGGGTCGGTCGTCCACGTAACGTTCGAATCCGCTGGTTCGCAATTTCCCCAGACCTTGATCATGGGCTCCATTTGGATCGAACCAACATTGGGCGAATTCCAGGCGCCATCAGTCTGGAAGCAGTTAGACTGGTGCACGTTTTGTTGAATGCAGGGCGTGTAATCACCAAACACGGTTTGCACACTGGTGGCTGACGCCGGTGGTAAAGGCGCCGGAAGGGGTTGACTCGGTGTTGGGGCAGGCGTGCCCGTACCAGGTTTAGAGATTCCCCAGGTCACGTACAGATAGGCGGGACCGGTGTATTGGCGGAAATCGACCTGCAAGTTGTGATTGCCCTGGCTCAAAGGGATGTCCAGAATCTGGGTTTTACCGGTTTGGCCTTGGCCTCGTGTATCCAGGTAGACAACGTTATCGATAGCGAGTACGACTTCGTCGTCGGCGAGGATATTAAAGCGGTACACGCCCGAGTAGAAGTAGACGTTAGATGTCGCGCGCAACGACCAATTTGTATTGGGTACATTGGGGCCGGGTGAGTTTGTCCCCCAGTTGTAGCTGAGATTCGAACTGTATTGTGTGTAGACCGGCGCTCCTGCCCAATCCAGATTGGGGTAGAAGTCCATTCGCCACTGGTTTCCGCTTTGGGCGAACAGGGATGTGGTTCCAACCACCATCAAAAGACAGACAATGACGACGGTTGCTATAAGTAGAAGACGTTTCATCTGAGTTCTCCTTGTCTTTCAGGTGACTGGCGGTTACTGATTGGCGGTGGGTAAGAGTAGCGCCGGTTCAACGCTGGCGACATCGGTAATCGTGAGGTTGCCACTGAGCGGTGCATCGGGAGTCAGGCGACCGACAAATACAGCGTACAGACCTTCGGTGGGGTTGGCAATTAACAGGAGGGGATTGATGTTCTCGCTGGCGACAGCATCGTCATTGCAGAAGATGCTACCGTCTGGCTTGGCAACTACGAGCGTACTGTCAGCATCCCCCTCAAAGAAGATGGCAAGTTCATCGGCGGAACCAGACCAGCTAAAGACGTAGTCCGGGATCGCACTGATGAAACCATTGCACTGTTGGCCTTCGATATCATATTCAAAGGCGGGGATATCACCTTCGCTTGTGACCTCGACGGTGACGGGTTTACCACCTGCCGCTAGCTTCTCGATGTCTCCTTGTCGTTCCTTGATTGTCTCCAGCAGTTGTCCTGCCGCTTTTCGGCCTTCCGCCGTGCTCAGAACATCAGGCGCTTCAGGTCGAGTGATTAAATTGTCGAGGGAGAATGAACCAGCGTTGATTTCAGGTCGGGTGGTCAGAACCAGCACGCCGGGGAGTAATTGGTTGGGATGGAAGCTGCCAACCCAGATAGAGTACTCACCTTTTGCCGGGTTTTGGATCTTGATGGTCGGATCCAGGAGTTGTGGATTGGTATCGTCGCTGCACAGATAGTCACCATCTGGGGTTTGGACAACCAGGGTGGGATCGTGGTCACTGTAGAAGAAGATTTCAGCGAATTCGGACTCACCCTCCCAATTTAAACTCACGACTGGTTTCTCATGGATGAACCCGGAGCAACCTTCAGCCAACATGCTGGCATCCAGATCACCACCGCCATTTACACTAACGAAGAAGGGATCCAGAGCAAAACCGGCCTCAAGATCGAGTGTGAGTAATGCTCGTTTTGCAGTCGATGCCGCTGAAAGAATACGTTTGTGTAAGGGCAATCCCTTATCTCCGAACAGCGTCACGTCGTATTCCAGGCCATAGAGATGACCATCTTGGTTTTCGAATTCGTAGACCGAATCTTCACCGTTCTCGTCCACTACAGTAACAATCACATTGCCTGCATCGGATGTCTCCCAGGTCCCTGCTCGTTCGATAGGCGCTTCACCGGCTTCATCATTGAGGTGGTCTGTGATTAACGTTACAGCGCCATCAGGTTCAAGCGTGAGGGTCACAAGCAAAGCATCGCCGATGTCTGAGGGGAGCAGAGTGCGGTACGTGGTCGCTACATCATTTTCGTCAGTGGCAACAGCATCAACCGGTTGTTTGGTCGGCGCAGTAGCGGACATATCTGTCGCAACTCTTATAGACGAGTTGGCGTGTGCCGTCTTCATCGTACATCGTCA
This sequence comes from uncultured Chloroflexia bacterium, assembly GCA_963700615.1. Lineage (GTDB taxonomy): Bacteria > Chloroflexota > Anaerolineae > J102 > J102 > DUEF01. The sequence goes on from CAVOYG010000024.1 coordinate 46,479, forward strand.
GTTGCCCATCTTTGATCTCGAACGTTGCTGCTCGCTCCAATGCTTGCAAATACCCGGCCTCGTCTTCCATCACGTTCTGCGGCTCGGCGCACATTTTGCGGGTGGCAGCGGCGGGGCCAATAGCGATGCTGTCGCCATCGACCTCGTAGGTTGCCTGGTAGTTGTTACAACCTGCAAAGCCCGTGACAATGTCATCGTCACCGAATACTGCCGTAATTAATTCCGTTGCCAGGCTGGATACCAGACCGCCTTTGCCGTTGTTGTAGCTAAGCAATTGCCAATCTGTTCCGGTCAATGCTGGCGGTTGGTCGACCGCATAGGTCAGAACGACAGCGCCTTTAGCATTGGCGATTGTCAATTGATCCTCGCTGATCTCAAACGTAGCGGAACTGCCCAGCGCAGAAAGATAAGCCTGTTCTTGAGCCATAACCGGATCTGGGCAGGCCATCATGGTTGTGCCGCCAACAGCCACAGTCAGTGCATTTCCATCCTGCTGGTAAGCGCCAAAGTATTGGTTGCATCCAGCGGTACCAGCCAGTTTTCCCTCCTGGAACTCAGCTGTGCTATGCGTGTCAGGCAGGACTTCGACGGTATCGCCACTGGCATCAACATAGGTCTGGAGCACCCAAAGTACGCCTTCAAGACCGGATTCAGCAGCGGTTTCCTCGGTGCTGACCGGCGTTTTACTCACAACTTCGACCAACGAATACTTGAGTGACGAGGCGTCGGCAGGTGGGTTTTCCACCTTTGTCACTTCGACCACGAGTTCGTACTCGTAGCCTTGTTCATAGTCAAATCCCTCTATCTGGCTATAAAATAGACTATAGTCAGCGGCGGGGCTTTCCTTGACTAGCATACACTTTTGGGGACCTGCACCCTCACAATCGACCAACTCAGGGCCGATGAAAAGGGTTTTTAGTTCGGGTTGAGACTCCTGTTGCGTTTTTGCCGGTTGCACTTCACTGGTGTTGGTCTCACTTGCTTTAGCCTCGGGTTGAGGCTTCGCCTCACTGGTTGAGCCGCAAGCGACCAGTAAACTGGTTAGTAGCAATACGCTCAGAAGAACCAACAAGTTGGATTTTCTGATAGTTCTCATGATTGAAATGAATCTCCTTGAACAGAATGGTGAAATGTAGTGTTGACAGGTGATAACATGCAATGCAATAGCTTTTGGAATAGCAGCATACCCAATAGGACGTATGTTGATGAAAAACAGTTCCCTCAAAATCGGGTGTACTTTGACTAATCGTACCACAACCCATTCGCTAGACAAATCTGATGATTCAAAATAGGTGCGATTCAGCGATGCGGTTTTGCGCTTATGTAGATTGTGCTACAATAGCGCATTATGAAGGGAGATAGAAATACCGCAGTTCTGAAACGGAAATCGCAATTAACCCAACATGTTTTTCATGGCAAAAGGTTGGTCTTAATTTTGGCGAGCCTATGTATTTTTGTCACGCTTTTCCCAGCGCTGCACTTGCTCGCTGCTGATGACGGTTACAATCAACTTGCGATAACGCCGACACCTTCAGCGAGTTCCAGTGGTGAGGGGGAAAGCGCCGGATCTGGGCGCGATGCACACCTTGTTGGACAAGGAATTGAAGTTCGAGCACATTTCGGTTGAACAAGGATTGTCACATAACTCGGTGACCGCCATACTGCAAGATAGCACGGGATTCATGTGGTTTGGCACTGACGAGGGTTTGAATCGCTACGATGGATATGACATAAAAGTATTTCACCACGATCCCGAAGATGAGACCAGCCTCGGACACGACCATGTTTTGACGATTTTCGAGGACAGCCAGGAGACCTTGTGGGTAGGAACAAATGGCGGCGGACTGAGCGCCTATGATCGAGATTCCGGGCAATTTATCACCTATCTCCACGGTCCTGAAGATCCATATGGGCTTGGTGAGGAAGCGGATCAGGTTTGGTCTATTCTGGAGGGAAGTTCTGGCGATTTGTGGGTCGGCACGGGTGCAGGACTGGCGAAGTTTAACAGGGACACCAAACGGTTTACACACTATCGTGCGGCTGACGAAGGCCGGTACGGGCAGGAAGTCAGCCCTGTTTACGCGATATATGAAGACAGTTCGGGGGTGATATGGCTGGGCACTGGTAGGGGTTTGCTCAGTTGGGAGGAGGATTCGGAACGATTCAGGCGTTTCTGGCCAAAACCCCAGCAACGAACCTCGCTTCAAAATATCGTGCAAACGGTCGTCGAGGACAAAGAGGGTGCATTGTGGGTTGGAACCGGCGGCGGCGGTTTCTATCGCTTTGATCCCGGCACGAGGCGGTTCACTCAGTTTCTGTTGGAACCGAGCGACGTGGCTGGTTATGCTTACAACGATGTCCGTGCATTATATTTTGATGAACGAGGCGTGCTGTGGGTTGGCTCTGACGGCGGGGGCCTATACCAGTTTGATCCTGCTTCCGAACAACTTGTCGCGCATCGCAGTGATCCCAATATTTCGCATAGCCTGAGCAGCAACTATGTTGGAACCATCTACGAAGATAGTACAGGTGTCTTCTGGATCGGCGCCTGGGACGGAGGGGTGGATAAGCTGGATCGTTCGGTAGAGAAGTTCGTCCATTTCCAGAACGATCCGGGTGACTTCAACAGCCTGAGTCATAATCGGGTGCTGGCATTGCACGAAGACAGGGATGGGATATTGTGGATTGGTACAGATGGAGGCGGCCTCAATCGTTTTGATCGTGCTGCCGATGAATGGAGGCACTTCCAAAATGCTGCCGACGATCCTTTGAGTCTTAGCAGTAATTACATTAGTGACATCGTTTCAGACAACGAGGGTGTTTTGTGGGTGATGACCTGGGGAGGGGGGCTGAATCGTTTCGATCCCGAGAGCGAACACTTCGGCAATTACCGTCATGAACCTGGAAATGCGGATAGTTTGAGTAGCGACTATGCTTTTTTTGTCTTTGTCGATGACGAAGGCGTTTTCTGGATCGGCACCAACGGCAGAGGAATGGATCGATTTGATCCGGTGGTTGAACGGACGACATCATACCAGCACGATCCCACAGATGAGTCAAGCCTGAGTGATAATTTCGTATTGACGATCTATCAGGACAGGAATGGCGATTTATGGATTGGGACGATGGCAGGCGGTCTCAATCGATTCGATCGGCGAACTGGCGAGTTTGCCCGATTCGAACATGATCCAGAGAATCCCGACAGCCTAAGTCATCAGACCGTGACGACGATTCATCAGGACCGAAGGGGTATATTGTGGATCGGCACGAATGGCGGTGGTCTGAATCGGTATGACGATGTGACCGCTACTTTTCGGCATTTCACCGAAGCGGACGGTTTGGCGGATGATTCAGTAATGGCCATTCTGGAGGATAGTAATGGGCTGCTGTGGATCAGCACCGAAGGTGGGATTTCCAAATTCGATCCAGCCAGCGAGCGCTTTTGGAATTTTGATGTGAGCGATGGCTTGCAAGGCTATGAATTTACCCTGAATGCCGCTACCAACAGTCGGACAGGTCAGATGTTTTTTGGTGGCGTCAATGGTTTTAATGCGTTCCTTCCCGGCGAAGTCAAAGATAATCCGCATGTTCCACCCATTGTACTGACAGCCCTCACACAGGGAGATCGAGAGGTGGATGTAGCGTCGGCGCTTGAAAATGTACAGGAAATATCTCTGCAATGGCCGGCCAATTACTTTGAATTCGAGTTTGCAGGGCTCAATTACAGTCAATCGGAACGCAACCAGTACGCCTATATGCTTGATGGCTTTGATGATGACTGGAACTATATCGGCGCCAGGCGCTTTGGACGGTACACGAATCTGCCCGGGGGAACCTACACCCTCCTGCTTAAGGGCTCAAATAACAATGGTCTGTGGAGCGAAAAAGGGGCTTCGATAACGGTTGTGGTCGAACCGCCATTCTGGCAAACAAACTGGTTTCGGGTCGTAGTTGTATCTGCATTGGTTTTGTTTACTGTCATCGGATACAGGCAGCGGGTGAAAGGCGTTGAAGCGCGCAGCCGGGAGTTAGAGACACAGGTGGTGGAACGAACGCATGAAATCGACCAGCGCCGCCAGGAGATAGAAGCTCTGTATCGAGCAGATGAGGAGTTGTATCGTCATCTGCAGGCCGATGATGTATTACAGGCATTGGTCGATATCGCTGTGGATGATCTACATGCGGATAAATCCTCGGTGTTTGTGTGGGATGGTAACCATGAGCATCTGATCATGCTTATCAGCAGGGGTTTCAGTCCCGATGCGATAGATCTGGTCCGATTCAAACCCGGTGAAGGCATCATCGGCGAGGTTTTGGCGACTGGCAATCCTGCTGTTGTAGAGGATGGGGCGGCGGACTATCTCCCACAGAAGGAGCGTTCTGAAGCAATAGAGGCTGCAGTGGCCGAAGGTGTTCGCTCCTTCATGCACATCCCTATCAAAGTGAAAGACGAGGTGTTTGGCATTTTCAACGTCAATTACACCAAACCCCATGCATTCGGCGCTGACGAACAACGACTCTTTACAGCGTTGGCGCAGCGTGCAGCGTTGGCCATCGAAAATGCGCAAGTGCATGAACAATCGCAGGAATTGGCAGTTGTCGAGGAGCGGAGTCGTCTGGCCAGGGACCTGCATGACGCCGTTACCCAGACCTTGTTCTCTGCCAGCCTGCTGGCCGAAGTCCTGCCCGAAATGTGGGAGGGTGATCAAGATGAAGGACGACACTTACTGCAGGAGTTGCGACAGTTGAATCGTGGGGCGTTGGCGGAAATGCGCACGCTCTTACTAGAATTGCGTCCCGGTGTGCTTATCGAGGCGGACCTGGGTGACCTCCTGAAGCAATTGGCGGAAGCAGTTGCCGGGCGTTCAGGTCTGGAAGTTGTTGTCCAGGCGGATGAGCCATGTCAATTGCCTGATGATGTTCATGTGACTTTCTACCGTATTGCCCAAGAGGCACTCAACAATGTGGTCAAACATGCACAGGCCAATCAGGCGACCGTGCAGCTACGCTGCAGAGCGCTGGACAGGATGAATGGTGGAGAGCAGACGCGACTGGAACTCGTCATCCAAGATGATGGTAGGGGATTCAATCCTGATGAAGTGCCCTACGATCGATTAGGTTTAAACATTATTCAAGAACGATCTCATGCCATTGGCGCCAGCTTGTCCATCGACAGCCAGCCAGGGCAGGGGACACGGATCGCCGTAATCTGGCAAGGATAGAGACGGATGGAAGACAACAATACGATTCGAGTCATGATTGTCGATGACCACGATATGGTGCGACGGGGTCTGGCGACCTTCCTTCGGGTCAAGCCGGATTTGCAGTTGGTTGGTGAAGCCCGAGACGGGCTCGAAGCGCTGATGGTGTGTGAAAACGTTCAACCTGATGTCATTCTCATGGATTTAGTCATGCCCAGGTTGACGGGCGCTGAGGCGACACGGTCCATCCGGGAACGCTGGCCGCACATCCAGATCGTCGCTCTCACCAGTTTTGAAGAGAAGGATCTGGTGCGGGATGCACTTCGGGCCGGGGCTATCAGCTATCTGTTAAAAAACGTAACTGTCGAGGAGTTGGCTTCCGCCATCAGGGCGGCTCACAGCGGGCAATCGACGCTCGCGCCTGAGGCGGTGCGCGCACTGGTGCGGCTGCCCGAGCCCGAATCGCACATAAACTACAAGCTCACCCCGCGAGAAGTGCAGGTCCTGGCGCTCCTGGTGCAGGGTTTGAGCAACCCCGATATTGCGAAGCAACTCATGGTAAGCCGTTCGACTGCCAAAGCGCATGTAAGCAACATCCTTTCTAAACTCGAAACGTCCAATCGGGCGGAGGCGATTGCTTTGGCGATACGCGAGAATCTGGTTTAATCCTGTACAGGCGATACGCCAATCTATTGGCCAACTGGCCTACTGCGGAATCCCCCAGTCACCCGATGTGACCGGGGGATTTTTCTTGTACAGTGATGACAGGAGGAATACGCCTCCACACATTTTTGAGTGATCAACGCCATGCAAATCCTTCTCGCCGATGACGCAGCAAAAGTACGATTTGCACTCCGTGTTCTTTTGGAACGCCGCCGAGGGTTTCGCGTTATTGGCGAGGCGATAGATGCCAATGAACTCCTGGCACTGTCCAAAGCCATCAAACCTGATCTAATCCTTTTGGATTGGGAACTGCCTGGTTTTGGTCCCAACCTGACCATGTTGGCGCTGCGGGTTCATTGCCCACAGGCGAAAGTTATCGCCCTGAGTAGCAATCCTGAGATAGAAAAAGACGCTGTCGAAGCTGGCGTGGATGCATTCATCAGCAAGACGGCTTCTCCTGGTTACGTGCTCAAGGTGCTTTATGAGTTGTGGAATGATAGTGTTCCCACTGCCATGCCTCTGGCGAAGGAAGCCTGAGGACTTGGTTGAGGGATGAGATCCATTTCCGACACGCGACGCATCGAAAAGTCAGCTTCTTACCAGCATTTCGTCAAGCATTGCGATGATTGTGGCGCGAAAATGTCAATAGTAGACTGACTGCGCAACGTAAAGACGAATGCATTTATTTTACATAAGTGGAGTCAGATCACATGCACGAAGAAGTCCAGCAATGGGAACTTCAGCCCAAATTCACAGCGAAACCCATCGTCTCTATTTTGCTCGGCGCGCTAACTGGCGTAGCCTTTGGCAACCTCGTCGACAATCCCATTTTCGGAGTCGTTCTGGGTCTGATGGCCGGAGGAGCCACAGCTCTGGCCCTGAGCAGGATCAGTCGAGGCAAAAGAGATAGTGCAGGAGGCAAACTTCGTTTGTGGGCGCTCATGCCGCTGCTCGGTTTTGTAACCCTGACGGTGCTGCTGTGGGCGTATCGATTCGTATATCTGTGACATCAAGTTTATTACCCTGACCGGAGGGGGAAATGACACCTTCGACAACTGAACGGCGTGATCATAAGAGAACAGCTTTTTACTACTCTGGCGATGGGTTGGTGGATATTTACACCGGGCTGATTATCCTCAGTTTTGGTGTGTTGATATTGGCCGACCTGGGGTGGATGAGTGGCGTGATTGTCGCTGTGTTTTTACCAACATGGCTTGCCGCTAAACAATCTCTGCTATCATCACGTCTCACGGATGTGGAACTTGAGCAGGCAAGAATGCAAGGGGCCAACAACGCCAAGGTTCGCCTGTTTATCCTGGCACTGGTGGGGTTGATGATGGGGCTGGCGGCGTTTTTGCTGCTGGCTTCCGATACCATTCCTGCGAGTTGGCGTCTGTGGCTCAGCGAGAATTTCTCAATGCTGGCGGGCGTGTTCGGTGGCATCGCTTTAGCTTTCATCGGGGCCGTCATCAAGGCTCCCCGGTTTTACGGCTACGCCGTACTGGCATTGGTCATTATCGGGATCGGTGCGATGCTGGGCCTTGAATTTCCGATAGCAGTTGCGCTTTTAGGCGTAGCCATCCTGGGTGTAGGAATCGTGACTTTTGTTTCGTTCCTGAGGGCACATCCCAAGATCGAGCGCGGGCAAGTCTGGTAGTCATTTCTGGAGGAGATGCGATGCAAACTGTCGTTATAGATCATGTCGCCAAGGCTTTTGGCGCGACAAAAGCTGTTGTTGATGTTAACTTTACAGTGGGACAGGGTGAAATATTTGGCCTGCTCGGCCCCAACGGCGCCGGCAAGACAACTACAATTCGCATGATGCTGGATATTTTCAAGCCAGATGCTGGGAGCGTAATCATCCTGGGCGGACCCATGACCGAGGCCAAAAAGGATCGGATTGGCTACATGCCTGAAGAGCGTGGTCTCTATCAGGAGATGACGCTGGAATCGTGCCTGATGTATTTGGGCGGGCTAAAAGGGATGAGCAAAGCTGAAACCCGCCAGCGTCTTGGCCTCTACCTGGATCGCTTCGATTTGGCGCAACATAAGAACAAAAAGGTCAAAGAACTGAGCCGAGGCATGCAACAGAAGGCTCAGATTATCAACACCGTCTTGCATCAACCCGAATTGTTGATTGTCGATGAGCCATTCAGTGGTCTCGATCCTGTCAATACGCAATTGGCCAAGGATCTTATGGAAGAATTGCGAAGCAAAGGCACGACTATCATCATGTCCACCCACATGATGCACCAGGTCGAGGAACTCTGCGACCGTATCGTCCTCATCGACAAAGGCGAGAACGTGCTCTACGGTCCGGTTGCTCAGATTCGGCGACAGTATTCGGGTCATGCTGTCCTCGTGCGCATCGACGGCGTCATGCCCACGGTAAATGGTGTGGCAAACGTCTCGCAGCACAATGGCGCTTTGCAATTGACCCTGGAATCGAACACCAGTCCCCAGGATGTGCTCCAACAACTGATGTCCAACCATGCCAATGTTGAGCAATTCGAAATTGCCATGCCCACGCTGGACGAGATATTCATTCAAGCCGTCGGCAAACGCTAGCGGGAGGCGCACATGAGCAAGGTCTGGTTGATTGCCGAAAGACAATTCAAAAAAGAGGTCGTGAGCCGGGGCTTTCTGATTGCTCTACTGAGCCTCCCCCTGTTTATTGGCTTTAGCATTGGGATGGCCTTTCTCGGCATCCGGCTCGAACGTGATAGCACAACACTAGGCTACGTGGATCAGTCTGGCGTTTTGGCGACGCAGCCTCCAATTTCAGAGGGCGACGAGTTACAGTTTGTGTCCTTTGATTCAGCGGATGAAGCGCGCATGGCTCTGGATGCGCAGCAGATCGACGCCTACTATGTGCTGCCTGCCGATTACCGCACAAGCAGGCGGGCGGACCTGGTCTTTGTGGACCCGCCGAGTGGTTCGGCCTCACGCACTTTCACCGATGCGGTGCGCCTTAACTTGCTTTCGGGACAATCACCGGAGGTGATCGAGCGTTTGATGAGTCACCCCGATCTGACCGTGCGGGCGAGAAGCCTGGGCAAGACATTTCCATCTGGCGCACCCGATGCGGGCAGCATCGCGCCAATTGCCGGGGCCGTGCTCTTCGCCTTTTTGGTGCTGACTATTTCATCGTCGTTCATGGTCGCCTTGGCCGAGGAAAAGGAGAACCGCACGATGGAAGTTGTGGTCACGTCCACATCCACCGAGCAAATGCTGGCAGGCAAGGTTTTAGGCGTCGCTGCGATGGCTGCTTTGCTATTTGTGTTCTGGAGTGCGGTGCTGGTAACCGCAATTTGGATCAGCGCCAATTTGCTCGACATCGCCTGGTTCCAGTCAATTGACATCAATTGGTGGAATATAGGACTGTTGAGCATGGTCATGATTCCCTCTTTGATCACCTTTGCCGCTTTCATGACATTGCTGGGTTCCACACTGGTCGATAGCCAGGAAGCGCAGCAGGTGGGGCCGATGATGTTTATGGTTCTGTTCCTGCCGCTTTATCTCTTCTTTTTCATCGCCCAGAGCCCCAACGGCCCTCTGGCCCTGGCATTTAGCCTGTTCCCTCTGACCAGTGTGCCGACGATGGCTGTGCGTAGCGGTTTCATGCAGATTCCGGCATGGCAATACCTGGCATCGGCGGCTGTTGCCACGATTAGCGCCATCGTCCTGATCTGGCTGGCGGGCAAGGCATTCCGGCTGAGTATGTTGCGTTACGGCCAGCGATTGCGCATGTCAGAATTATTCAGCGCCGGTGCAGGCAAGTGAGGTCATCATGAAAAAGACATTATTGGTCATGCGAGCCGAAATCAGCGCCACCTTACGCAGGAAGACATTTTTGTTCTTTGCGTTTATCATTCCCATCCTTCTGGGCGTCATTGCCGGTGTGATGATGTACGTGAATCGGGACACTGCACCCATCGATCCTTCCTCGGTAGCCAGCTTGGTCGAGATATCAGAAGAATGGTCGGGCGCAACCGGATTTGTCGATGAAAGTGGCCTGATATCGACGCTGCCTGAAGATAATTCCTCTGATACGCTTCAACCTTTCGCCGATGAAATGTCGGCAGAGAGCGCCCTGGCTGCGGGTGCTATCTCCGGTTATTTCCTCATCCCCGCCGATTATCTGCAATCGGGCGATGTCACCTACATCACGGAGGACTACAATCCCCTTGAAAATGATGTCGACATCCGCAGGCTGGAATGGCTGTTGATGTACAATTTATTGGGCAGCGACACGCAACTGGCATCAAGCATCTGGCAGCCGTTGGACGTGGAGGCGATCTCGCTGGCCCCGCCGCAATCTGAATCCGACCAAGAGTCCTGGTTCAGCGAAATGTTCCCCACACTGATGGTTTTGATCCTCTACATGGTCATTTTAATCCCGGCTGGCATCCTGGTCACTTCCCTCACCGATGAGAAGAAGAATCGGGTCATGGAAGTGCTGATGTCCTCGATTTCGCCAAAACAGTTGCTCACTGGCAAGATCATGGCGCTTGGCATTCTCGGTCTGCTCGAAGCGGCTGTGTGGATAGGCATTATGTGGTTTGTTGCCAGTTTCGGCGGACAGGCCTTGGCCATCCCGGCGGGCTTCACCATCCCCATCAGCCTGGTCGTCTGGTCCTTTGTGTTCTTTCTGCTCGGCTACGGCATTTACGGCATCCAATTGGCTGCGGTTGGCGCGCTTGCAACTGATGTCAAGGAGACACGCAGCGCCAATTTCCTGGTCATGGCCCCGATGATCCTCAGCTACATGTTCATGATCCTCATTTTTGATGCGCCAAACAGCATGGTTTCCGTGTTCCTGAGTTTGTTCCCGCTGACATCGCCCATTGCCATGATTGCCCGCCTGGTGGTGACTGATGTTCCGTTCTGGCAACCGGTGTTAGCTTCGCTACTGCTGGTGATTTCGATAATTTCCATCTTGCGGCTGACTGCTCGCATGTTCCGGGCTCAGATCTTGCTCTCCGGCCAGCCTTTCTCGGTGCAGATCTATTACAAGACGTTGTTGGGGCGGGCGTAATACCACAGATTTTGCTTCATCACCTTTGGGCGATCTCCGGCACTATTGGTATGATTGTGCAATACCATGATGACCATCTCCGCCAATAATCACATAATCTGCAACCTGTAATGCCGCACCGCACTCGTTGGCTTCTGGCCGCCGTTGCCTGGATGCTGATTATTTTCTGGTTCTCCAGCCAACCCCAGTTACCCAAATTCGATGACAACTTCCTGGACCTGCTAACAAAAAAAGGGGCGCATGCACTGGCCTATGCCATTTTGTGGACGCTGTGGTGGCTGGGGACAGGTCGTCCCTGGCTGGCGATGGTGATAACGGTGCTTTACGCTATCTCTGATGAATTTCACCAGAATTTTGTGCCAGGCCGAAATGGCTGGTGGGTTGATGTGAGCGTAGATACGGTTGGCGCGCTACTGGCGTTCTGGTTCGGCACCAGCCGATGGGGACAGGTGTTCTTTAGACGACTGGGCGTCGGGTCGCCCCTCGGATCACGATATCGCCAAATAACTCGGACTGCTGCACAGTTGCCATTCCCTGCTTGATCATTTCCAAAACCGCCATGAAACTGACGACGATTTCCATGCGGGAACGGGCATTTTTTAGATAGTGCCGAAAATGGACCACCTCTCCGGTTCGCAGTCGTTCCCACAGATTCTCAACTCGTTCCTCGACCGTAATCTCAAGCGGTTCGATGCTATGGATGGGCGGCGGTGCCGCTTCCAGATCCATCAGAACCTCATAAACTGCCGCCAATAGCACAGCTGCATCGAGTCCCTCAGGGTCGAGGCGGGTTGCCAGCTTGGGCGGCGGCGCTGTGCGTACATAAGATCGCTGGCCGCTCTCCTCTAATTCTTTGAGGAAACCAGCCTTCTCCTTAAATCGTTTGTATTCCCGTAATTGTCGGGCCAGGGCCTCGCCGGGGTCTTCTTCCTCTTCTTCCTCTTCCAACTCGACTTGCGGCAACAAGGCCACAGATTTGATGTACAGCAGGCGCGCCGCCATCACCAGAAATTCAGCGATGCCATCCGGTTGCATTTCTTCAAGTTGATTGAGATATTCCAGATACTGCTCTGTAACTCTGGCCAGGCTTACAGAGGTGATGGGCAGCTCTTCCTTCTCGATGAGATGAAGAAGTAAGTCCATTGGTCCCTGGAATATCTCGAGTTGGACGACGTAATTGTCGGTATAGCGAATCTTAAATGGATCGGGCATGGTGGAGGAAGTCAGGGTTCGTAGTAGGCGCTTGAGCGCCGTCACAAACGGCGATGAATCGCCTACTACGAACTCAATTGTTATGGCTCCAGGTAACGCTGGCCGGATTCGGCTAGACGGTCGAGGATTTGTTTGGTTTGTTCGACATCTTGACCAGCGATGCGTTCAACCTGGCACCCGGCTTTGCGCAGTTTCTTTTCTTCTTCGAGACCCATTTCCGACGAACTGGCGACGAGAGTAACCCGGCGAGCCATCATTGCAATTGTCAGTGAATAGCCAAATGTGGGACGGAAGCGGGCAATATAGTTGCCAGTGGCTTGTTCCAGATTGTCCTGGTTCCAGGAGCCGGCGCTTTGCGGCAGGAGAAGATAGTGATCCAAGACTTTGTCTTGTAATTCAGGCTCACCGCCCTGAACAATGCGGATCTGTTGGAGCAGTAGATCTTTCCAGCATCCCTCAGACGCCCACTGTTTGCCAGGACAGGACGTGCTGGTCTCAGGGAAATCCTGGTGTCCCCAGATGTTTTGCAACGGGATGTCCTGTTCCTGCATCAGCCAGGCAAGCAATCGGCCGGTGGCCGCCAGTTGCAACGGCGTGGGAACCACGGCATCGAAATCTCCCGCCAGGCAGACGCCTACCGTGTAGTCGTTATGCCCAAATACATGATTTGAGATAAGCTCCAATGCCTGCGTTTGGTTGACAATTCCATCTGAGTCTACATAAAAATGGTAGCCCATGCCCGGCCACTGATGCGTTTCGCTGGAGACATGATAGTGGGCGATGCGCTGGGGTGTGACGTTTGCCGGTGTGGCGCTGTGGTGGACGGCGATATGTGTTATCTGCTCCAGCGTCCGGGATTCGTAGCGATTTATGGGGTGTTTGGGCAGTTCACTGACTAAGTTGACGATATCTGGTTTGGATATGGCCAGTGGTTGAGATGGCTTGCGTCCCGTCGAGCGCTGAGATTGCATCTCGCGCACAGATGCGTCTGAGGCCAGACCAATCATCGGTGCTGTTTCGACCGTTTTTTCTGGTTCTCGTCCTTCACTATCGCCCCCTCCACTGTTGCGCATCGGATAATCATCCAGCAACGCTTGCACGCGTTCCAGCAGTGCAGTTTTCCAACGCCGTCCAGATAACCACTGTTTGCCGGGTGACTGTGTGTGGATTAACTCGCTGGCGCCCAGGACAGATTCGATTTCCAGGCTATGGGCATCCAGCAGCCAGGCGATAAGCTCCGCAAGCGCCTGCATTTGCGATTCGGCTGGCACGGCATCGTTGAAGTTGCCGGCTACGTAAACGATGACCCCGTGATGAATCCATTGGCGCTGGGTGTCGACGACTTCGGTGATGGCGCAGGTCTGGTAAATGGCGCCATCCGCTTCGACCAGGTAGTGGCAGGCGATTCCGGGCCAACTACGCAGATGCGCCTGCGCCAGACGATCCACTGCAACGCCTGGCCGCACACCGGTGTGGCTGAGCACGATATGCTGGATGTCCTCCGCCGATCTCACATACATTCCAGATTCGTGGCGAGGCAAGCGCTGGGCGATCAGTGTGATGGCGGGGGCAGGCAATCCCGTATCTTGTTCCGAGATGGCTGGCCCGGTTGCCACACCATCCTGAGCGTAGACAAATTCCGATGTTGAGCGCTCCCTGACTTGTCCAGGTTCGTACTCCTCCAGGGTTAGCCATTGGAAATGCTGTACAGGGATGTCATCTTCGATGGCCTCGTCGCTGGTGGGATAGCCTGTTGCATCCAATCCGAGCGTCAGCAGCATGTCCAAAAATGCTCCCTTGACGGTTTTTCCTGTCTCCGGGAAGTGATGTTCATCGGCTTTATCTGAAGAAAGGACGATGACTTTCATGTCCAGCGGCTCATTGCCACGCCAGGCAAACCAGGTGATGCCTTCATGCACCATATCGATGGCCAACCTGTAATCGCCACTCAGGTAGGGCATACCGACTTTGATCGAGAACGTCACCTCCTGGTCGGGTCCTATGTCCTCCGGCAGTTGCGTGCGATGGTCCTCGGCATGGACTTTGTGCTGTTGCGTTGTCAAACCAGTGATAGCCCACTCGAACGGCATTTTCGCCTTCTTTGAACCAGGTATCTGTTCCTGTATTTTTGACAGTTAAATCGACTTCGACATCGCTGCCGGCAACACCGGACTTAATCGGTACAGCCAGGCTGAGAGCAGCTCGGTAAGGTTTGCGTTCTGCATCCGGGTCATGTTCAGGTATGATGATTTCTCGTGGTTTGTAGCCGAAGTCCATCGCTTTTCGGAAATCCTCGATTACGCCTTGCTTGCCATCAATGCTCCATCGATCGAGTTGTGACCACCGATAGAGTATCAGCGCTCGTATTTGCTGGTCATGATTTTTGTTCCAGTAATCGATTTCACCATACGCCCGTTGCACCCAACCAGTGTCTTCATTTCGCCAGGGAACATCCTGATCTGTCTCAGTGATGTAAACGGGCAAATGCCGCATCGCCTTGGGAATGGCGAACATGAAATCCTGATAAGTTCTGAAGTTGTAGTGTCTGTTTTGATAGGGCGGAGACATCTTTTCTCCGGAATCGATTTTGTCTGGTTCCGGGCCATGCGTATAGGTGTGCAAGGTGATGCCATCACACTTGTCCGCCCCGATGCGGTTGAGGACATCCTGGAAGTATTTGATCCAATCGCCATAACGATTACCCGAGTATCGAGTGATGGCATTCCACGGAGCGACAGCACCGACCAGCACCTGGTCATGTTCATGTCCGGGCAGGGCATGTATGGCATCGCGCACCTTTTGATAGCATTGGGCGTAGCGATTAGGTGTGATCTCCTCTCCAACCGTGTCAGCGCTAAGGGGCCGAGGCGAGTTAAGATTCCAATCCCAATCGGCGCCGGGCCATTCGATGGGGTGATTCATCTCGTTGCCCACTATCCAGATGTGGGCTCCCTGTGATCCTCCCACAAAATTAGCACAGCGTTTAGCGAAACCGTCATACTCTATTTCAAAGGGAATCGTGCCGGCACCGCCATAACCGGCATTGAGTCGGACCATGACACCCAGGCCATTGTCAGAAAGGTAGCGATAATCCTTTGTTTTGTGGTTTTCCGGATCGGAACCTACAGCTTCAGTGACAAGCACCCATCCAGGAATCCCCTTCTCCAACATGATATGTTCGCCACCGGGATCGTGGATGCCGTAAAGATATTCAGAATCTCGTAAAGGTAGAGGCATAATCAGTTCTTTGTACGGGGGGAAGTGCAGCGATTGTGCACCATACGACGGAGCCTGAAACGACCCGAATGGTGATATGACGTGATTTGGATGAATTTTATTGTGCAGACCGCAAAATATTATACACGCTTCCCAGTGCAAGTGTCCACCGTTTGCATTGAGTAACATCCGAAGTTTATAATCAAAGACTATCACCGCACCAGCGCGGTCTTTGGCTCATGTGTCGATGATGTGCAGTTTCGCCTGTCGGTTCGACTGGCATTGCACGTATTCCACAGATGAGCCGGTCTTTTTTGAGACCTCTTCAAAAATAAAATTGACATCCCCCGAGCGCAATGAGGATTGCACTAAATCTGGAGGCAAAATCCGATGCTCAAAACAGCCAACTGCGGTGAGCTCCGCAAACTAAATACAGGTCAAGTCGTTACGTTAGCCGGATGGGTGCACCGTCGCCGAGATCACGGCGGTCTGATCTTCTTCGATATGCGTGATCGATCAGGATTGGTGCAGGTCGTGTTCAACGCTGATGTTTCAGCGGAAGCACATCAAGCAGCCACGCAAGTGCGCAGCGAGTATGTTGTGCAAGTGCAGGGTACGGTGGCTACCCGGCCTGAAGAACTTGTGAATCAGAACTTGGCCACCGGCGAAATTGAAATCGACGCCAACGAGATTGTCATCCTCAACCGAGCGGAAACTACGCCTTTCGCCATCAACGAAACGACCGAGATTGGCGACAACCTTCGCTTGCGATACCGCTATCTGGATTTACGCCGCCAGCGCATGCAGGACAATATCGTCTTGCGGCATCGGGTAATCACCTTTATCCGTAATTATCTGGATCAGCTAGGGTTTATCGATATCGAAACCCCGATATTGCTCAAGAGCACGCCTGAGGGAGCCCGTGATTTTATTGTTCCCAGCCGATTGCACCCTGGTACGTTTTACGCTCTGCCCCAATCACCTCAGCAAATGAAGCAGTTGCTCATGGTGGCTGGCTTTGAGAAATATTACCAGATCGCCCGTTGTTTTCGCGATGAAGACTTGCGTGCTGACCGCCAGCTCGAATTCACTCAACTTGACCTGGAGATGTCCTTTGTTGAGAGTTGGGACATATTGGAAATTATCGAAGGCATGATGCTCGGCCTCTACGCATCAGTGAGCGACAAACGTATTCAGGAGAAACCCTTCCCTGTGTTGACCTATGCTGAAGCTATGGCTCGATACGGCAGCGATAAACCTGATCTTCGATTTGGCATGGAGTTGATCGATCTGTCTGACCTCGTGGCTGACAGTGCATTCAGTGTGTTTTCTGACACTGTTGCCAGCGGCGGACAGGTTAAGGCGTTGTGTGCGCCTGGCGTAGCCAGCTATTCACGCAGAGAGATCGATGAACTCACCGAAATCGCCAAAAGCAGAGGGGCCAAAGGCCTTGTCTGGATGAAGGTAGAAGAAGATGACATCCGTTCATCCATTGCTAAATTCCTGACTCCAAATGAACTCGATGGCATCCGCACTCGTTGCCAGGCCCAACCGGATGACCTTATCCTCATTGTTGCCGACGCACAGGATGTAGTTGCAGAAGCGCTGGGGAACCTGCGTGTGCTTCTGGGCTCGCGCCTTGGCCTTGCTGACCCGGATGTCCTTGCCTGCGCCTGGGTGGTCAATTTCCCCCTGCTGGAATGGAATGAGGATGAAGATCGCTGGCATGCCATGCACCATCCCTTTACCAGCGCTTTGGACGCCGATTGGCCTAAATTGGAGACAGACCCTGCCTCTGTGTTAGCCAAAGCCTACGATTTGGTGTGCAATGGCATGGAGATCGGCGGTGGCAGCATCCGGATACATGATCAGGTTCAACAGCAAATGATGTTCTCCGCCCTGGGCATTTCGGAAGAAGAGGCAAAGGCGCAATTTGGTCACTTGCTCGAAGCCTTCCAGTACGGTGCGCCACCTCATGGCGGCATCGCCCTTGGCATGGATCGCATCGTCGCCATTTTAGCCGACGAGACCAGCATTCGTGAGGTAATCGCTTTCCCCAAGACCGCTTCCGCCATGGATTTGATGTTAAACAGCCCCAGTCCTGTGTCCAATGCCCAGCTTGCTGATTTGAGTATACGGGTGCTTGAAAAATAGTCCCACCTGACCGTCAACCGCCAACCTGAAAACAAAGAGGGAGACGATACGCGCATCGTCTCCCTCTTTTAATTTACAGTGTTGATTTCGGCCCTCAGGCCATGCCCAAGCTTCGCTTCTTGCTGTCCGTGGTGTTGCGCAGCAGCATTGCAATTGTCATGGGGCCAACGCCGCCGGGAACAGGCGTGACGGCTCCTGCGACTTCCAGGGCTTGTTCATAATCCACATCACCGACCAAGCGATAGCCTCGCTTGCGGGTTGGGTCGTCGACGGCGTTAATGCCAACGTCGATAATGGCTACGCCGGGTTTGAGCCAGTCACCCTTCACCATTTCGGCGCGGCCAACTGCGGCGATGAGGATATCCGCCTCGCGCACAACGCCCGGCAGGTCTTTGGTGCGTGAGTGGCAGATCGTCAAAGTGGCGTTGCGATGGAGCAACAGCATGGCCACCGGCAACCCGACGATGTTGCTGCGCCCAAGCACAACGGCTCGTTTGCCCTCGATGGGAATACCCATGCGATCGAGCAACTCAATGCAACCTCTTGGGGTGCAGGGTACGAAGAGCGGATCACGGAATTTCATCGACAGGCGACCAATATTGAGGGGATGGAAACCATCCACGTCCTTGGCAAGATCGATTTGAGAAAGCACAGCTTCTTCATCGATGTGGTCTGGTAAAGGAAGCTGCACCAGGATCCCATCAACTTCAGGATTGGCATTAAGTTGCTGTACAACGGCGATCAGCTCTTCCTGGCTGATATCTTCTGGCAACTCGTTGCTAAAAGAGTCGATGCCAACTTCAGCGCAAGCCTTTTTCTTCATCCGCACATACGTCTGAGAATCCGGCCGCGAGCCAACGAGAACGGTGGCAAGACCTGGGGCTTCACCAAACGCTTCCTGCATTTGGGCCACTTCTTCTGCGATTTCATTTTGTATTGTGTTGGCAATCAGTTTGCCATCAATGATTTGTGCTGACACTTATTCCTCCTTGAATACTGCGTCTTGGCTGTTTTGAAAGGGAGTAAGGAAATGCAGCCCGACTATATCATAGGCGGGCGCACGATGCAATTTTCATTGTAGAATACGTTACAATAGATGTGCAATGCTGGGTGGCGCTTGCTGGGAGTTGATGGTGTATGACCACTGAAGTTCGCTGCCCTGAGGCCGTCAGTTTGCGGAGGATCTCCTGTTGGTTCAACACTTCCCACATGCAGGGTCATTTGTCAGTGCCAGTGCTTTGTGCTATCCTATTCATGTAGCTCCCTTTTATACACGTGATGCCTCTGAGACGTTTTGAGCCAACACTAGACCTAGGGGAGCCGGGTCATATTCTGGTGATCGCGATAGCCCTCGATTGGCAAGGCGGGATCCAGGTCAAGGCTCCCACCTGCAAATGCAGGTTCAAAGCAACCCAGGCACACGGTATGGAGGGGGACTACGCGCGCAAATAGGGAATAGGTTGGGTGTAAATTGGACAATAAGCCTTGATTTGGATGCATTCCTGTGCTATCCTCATGTTTTAGCAGCGCTGCGTCAGGGCGCTGAATCTTTTATGCTAACATCAAGAGTGATGTTTTTGGAGTATCCAGTCTATGGTATTGCGCGAACGAGTCTCAGAACATGCATATGTTTTTCGGAGTGGCTTGTATGCTCAGGTGAATGCAGGTCTCATTACGACAGATGAGGGTTGTGTGCTCATCGACACCCTGCCATTCCCTCAAGAGACACAGGCAATCGTTGATTTTGTGCGAGATCGCCTGCGGTCAGAAGTGCGCTATGTTATTCTTACGCATTCTCATGCTGACCATGTCTACGGCGCTTATCTGTTCTCTAAGGCTGAAATCGTGGGGCATTTGCTCTCCAGAGAATTACTAATCAAGCAAACACGCCCTGCCTTGATTGAGGCCCGTCAGCGCAACACGTCTTTAGCGCAGGTGAGTCTCAGGCTGCCGACTTTGTTGACTGAAAGGGAGTCTTGTATTCGTATCGGTGGCTTTACGCTTGTCATGCGTCATTCGCCCGGGCATTCACCCGATTTGATCAATGTGTACTTCAAAGAGGAGAAAGTCCTTTTCGCAAGCGACACTGTCATGCCCGTCCCGTATTTTGTGAACGGGGATATCGATGATTTGCGCCGTTCTCTGCGTGCTGTGGCAGAATTATCGCCGGTGGAGGATGTGGTGCAGGGACATGGCGAAGTCTTGTTGCGCGGTGAAGTCAGGAGCGTGATGGCGAACCAGATCGCCTATCTAGATCGGATTCAGACCTATGCCGAGGAAGTTTTAGCGGCTGGTGGGGGCAAGGAAGAACTCAATGCACTTGACCTCGAAGACTGCGGCATGTCTCGTATCGCCTTAAACGGTCTGGTTCAGCAACTTCATAGGGCCAATTTGTATTTCCTGTACGGTCGGGCAAGAAAACTCAGGATGCGGGAACGGCAAGCAGCATAGCGCGTTATAATTCGATCCTTTCCAGTGCTTCAGCCAGGGATCGCTCGAAGAGATCGAGTCCCTCGTCCAGCAATTCTCGTGGGATGTTCAGCGCAGGGATGAAACGCAGCGAGTTGGCGCCACAGCCCAGCATCAGCAAACCATGCTCGTAACACACTTCCACGATCAGGTTGCGTAAAACAGGGTCCGGTTCTTTGCTAACCCGATCTTTGACGAGTTCAGCCCCGACCATCAAGCCTTTGCCCCGAACATCGCCGATCTGAGGGTACTGGTCGGCCATTTCTCGCAAACGGGCTTTGAGATATGCACCACTCTCGGCGGACATCTCCAC
Organism: uncultured Chloroflexia bacterium; assembly: GCA_963700615.1. Lineage (GTDB taxonomy): Bacteria > Chloroflexota > Anaerolineae > J102 > J102 > DUEF01. The sequence goes on from CAVOYG010000024.1 coordinate 66,745, forward strand.
AAGACCGCTTTCCAGCAAGTCCAGAGTGGCCAGGGCGGCAGCGCAGGAAAGGGGGTTGCCACCGAAGGTGCTGGCGTGCGCACCTGGCGGCCAGGACATGATTTCGTCTCGGGCGATGATCGCACCTAATGGCATGCCGCTGGCGATACCTTTTGCCAGACAAATGATGTCAGGTTCAACGCCGAAATGCTCGGCGGCGAACAGCTTGCCTGTGCGCCCCATGCCGGTTTGCACCTCGTCGAAGACCAGCAGGATGCCATGCTTGTCGCAGAGTTGGCGCAAGCCGGGCAGGAAGTTGTCGGGTGGAACGATGTAGCCGCCCTCACCCTGGATCGGCTCGACGATGATGGCAGCCACTTCATCGGCTGGCACGGTGGTTTTGAAGAGGTGATTTTCGATGTAGTCAAGTGCTGCCTGGCCTGGGTCCTGGCCGGGCCAGCGATTGCGGTAAGCGTTCGGATAGTGGGCATGAGAAACCATCGGCAACAAGGGGGCAAAACCCTGCCGTTGGATGGATTTAGAAGCAGTAAGGGACAGTGCGCCGTACGTCCGTCCATGAAAGGCGCTATAAAACGCCAGATATCGTGGACGACGGGTGTACCAGCGGGCTAATTTCATGGCGGCTTCCACCGCTTCGGCGCCTGAGTTGCCGAAAAACACCTTGGTTGGACCAGAAATGGGAGCGATTTTGTTTAAGCGTTCGGCTAGGTCGATTTGGCTGGGGTAATAGAAATCGGTTCCCGACATGTGCAGGAATTGATCAGCCTGATCTTTTATGGCCTGGACAACGGCAGGGTGGCTGTGTCCGGTATTCGTGACAGCAATGCCGGTGGTGAAATCGATATATCGTTTGTCATCGACATCCCAGACTTCAGAGCCACGGCCTTTGGCCATCACAAAGGGATAGCTGCGGGTGTAAGAGGGGGAGATATTTATGGTGTCTCGGGAGATGTAGTTTTGGGTTTTGGTCATGATTTAGCTCCTTTGGATATTGGGTATTGGATATTGGGTAATGGGTATTAGTTGTGCGATTTCCACTGGCTAATACCCAATATCCAATACCAGTTTTTGAATTACGAGATACGGTTGTTCGGAATGAATCGTAAACTGGTTGGGGCCAGGAGAAAGCTCGAGCGAGGCGGAGAGCATTTCTCCACCGCTTCTGGCTATCTCCCGACCCTGTTCATCTTCCAGCCAGAATGGATCAGAATTGCCTTCGGCTGGCGTGATGATCAAATGATGCTGCGCTGTATCTGGGCTGTGGATTATGATGGTGGCTGAACCGAGAATTTGGCGTTGTGGGCCGGATTGCAGCGGTCCCCAATCGTAGCCGATCTCGATAAAGGGCAGGCTTACGTCCGGCGGCCAGTGTCTCGTACACGGTCAGGCGCTCATCTTCATAGATCGGTGTTTGTTCTCCGAAGATATCCTGAACGAGGGCGTCTGTGTGCTCCCTGGTTGCGCCACCGGGCATCTTGTAGCGGTCCACGACCACCCAGTCGATATCCATGAAATCGAATAGGGTCGGGGCGTAGCTGGCAGCAGGGACGGCGTTGATGTCTGGACCCAGGTGGCGGAAGTCGGAGATGATGGGGATGCGGGGTGGTAGGGTGCGTGGGTCGTTGCGGCTGATGTAACCGGCGGTGAGTGGTTTGGCGTGCACCGTCTGGTAGAGCAAGTAACCTGGGCGGTCCCAGTTCATCGGCAGGTTGAGCACAGCCCCGGAGCCCGGTTCGTCAGCCAGGGTCTCATACCAATCGGGCGTGTCAGGCAGGCTGATGGGATAAGGCACAGGGAGAAACTCGAACAGGACAATTGCGAAAACAGCGACCACAAGCCACCATCGATATCTTTTCGACAGCAGCAAATACAGACCGCCGCCTGCAAGAACACCTACGGCGAGCATTACCAATAAGTCGTAACGGGCCACAGTGCGCGCTATCTCGATAAAGGGAAGGCGCAGAAGCAGGGCGTAAGGCATTGTGATGCCAGTATTCTGACCGCCTAAGTGGAGGATCGGGCCTAGAGCAAAGACGGCGAAGACCAGGGCGGCGACCGCCCAGAATCCCAGCCGCAACTGACGCTTGAAAAGTGCATACAGCGCCAGCAGCAGGGGTAACAATCCCAAATACAGCGTGTTTTCGGATGGACTGGCGGACAGGTTCGCTCGCAGCGAAGCTGCCAGGTCGCCCCAGAGTGGGTGTTGCATGGAGGGAATCAGGAAGCTGAGCACATCGGCGCTGAGTTCGATGATCTGGCCGGGTGGCGGCTTCATGAAGTCGTGCTGAATGCTTTCGCTGATCATCGGGGCCAACAACGGACCAGTGACGATAATGGTCAATCCGCCGATAACTGCCAGTGAAGCGAGATGGGACCATCGGAATTGTCTGCGCAGCAAGAGCCAGAGCACGTACAAAATCGTGAACAGGCCCAGGTACAGGCCAAAGTACCAGTCACATAGCGCCGCCAGGATCAGGAATATGCCGGCCATGATGCTTTTTCGCCAGGAGATTGTGGCATTGCCCGGCGCAACGGCGAGCAGAAGGTAAAGCACATAAAAGGGGATGAACTCTAGACTGAAGACCTGCATGTGCCCCAGCAAGTGGGCGAAATGAAATGGCGCAAAGGAATAGATCACGCCCGCCAGGATCGCTCCCGACCATAGTGCTCGACCCGGCCTAGCGCCTGCCCGACGCAGGCTCAGCGCTGCCAGCAAAGTCGCCCCATACCCGGCCATCGTGAAGCTGAATAACACGACGGCGTTGTAGGCCCAGAACAGGTTGCCCGACACCTGCACTGGCAGACTGGTCAGACCGTTAAAGATATTGATGGTCTGAAACCAGAGGGAAACGCCGGTCGGATGGTAGAGGGCGTCGGTGAAATAGGGATGGGTGTGCTGTTCTAACACAGCGGTTTTCACCCACCACAAGTTCCAGTAGTTCTGCCACCCATCAAAGGAATCACCAGGGATCGCATCACCCAGGTGCAATGGCAGGGGCCAGGTGAGAACCAGCGTAAGGGACAGAAAAAGGCCGATGATGGCCAGATGGCGACGGAGCATGGGCATCGTAAATTGCGGTTTTCGGATTGAGTTGGCAGCAAACAATCCGGAATCCAGAATATCCGTTACATCCCCAGTCGTTCCGAGGCGAGTGCCCACGCTTCCTGGCGCGTTGCATCCCCCTGAGCCAGTAGTTCATTCATCAGGCTTTCGGATTCAGCCACAAACGCATCATCCTTAATAGCGTTGAGATTGATGCGTACGTTGAGGGCAGCGGTCATCATACCGGCATAGGCTGTTAACATGCCCGCTCCGGCATCGCTTGCAGCGTTGATATTGCCTTTGGCAATGACGGCAGGCGTAAGTTTCAGTACCGCCACACAGGTTTCCAGGGTTCGCAGTGGCGTGTAGGTGGCTTGTTTCAGGCCATCCTGGATTGCAGCCGAGCGAGCGATTTTCTCTTCGGGAGTGGCTTTGGGCATGCGATACGCCGCCATGACGCCATCAAAAGCAGTGCTGTCCTGATGGATTAAGTCGGTCAATTGGGCGCGCAACTGTTCGGAGGAATTGCGTATGGTCAGCATTTCGGCTTCGACCTCGGCATAGTTCTGCCGCCCGATGGTTAAATTGCACACCATGCTCACCAATGCTGCTCCCTGGGCTCCATTGAGTGCTGCCGTCGCCCCGCCGCCTGGCGCAGGTTCCGAACTAGCCAACATGTCCAGAAAAGAATGAATTGGTAACTCGAATAACATCTTATTGATGACTCCATTGTCAAATGAATGGGCAACGACGAATGAATCCATAAACCGCTGCAAATACGTGATAAAGCATGTTAAGCCGTTCTCCTCCTCCACCTGTCTATGTCCGTTTCACGCAACTGCTACATATAACAGGTAGCTCAAAGGGATTATAGCAGTATTTATGATAGAATGGTATAATTGATTACTGGATCGATCAATTATACCGTTTTCATTCCGTATACAGGAGTGAGCCTCATGGCCGCAGATAATTCACGGTTTGACCCCCCATCCGAAGAATCTCCTGACTGGTATGACACCGACTCATCCTTTGATGATGAAGAGGCAGTTGAGAGTTTCGAGGATGACTACTACGAGCCCTCCGATGCATTTCTCACAGACGACGATGATCTGTATTACGATGATGGTGGCGGAGGGCCGCTTTTCACAGGGAATCGGCTGGTGCTAATCCTGGCAGTAGTCGCAATTATTATCATTTTGTTACTGGTACTGCGCGCTTGTGGCGTTATTGGCGCAGGCAGTTCGGATACGGCCACGCCAACGCCGAAACCAACAATTGCGGTGTCAGGACAAGCAGGCACGACACCTGGCGCAGAATTGGCCTCAACACCTGTACCACCTACATCGACGCCAGTGCCGCCCACACCAACTCCAGCTACCATCCATGTCGGCGCGCTCGTCGAGGTGACCGGCACTGGCGAGGACGGAATGAGCTTCCGCACGGGGCCAGGAACGAAATACATCCGGGTCACCGTTCTCAAGGATGGTGACATTCTCCGGGTGGTTGGCGGTCCTGAAGATGCTGATGACTTCACATGGTGGCGTCTGGAAGCTGAGGACGGCACAGTTGGCTGGGCTGTCGAGGATTTCCTGGTGCTTACCGGTGGATAGCTGACAAATACGCTCATGGATGAAACAATACGTGCACGGGCTGCGCAGCTTCGACAGCTCGTGCTTTACCACGCCTATCGCTATTACGTTCTCGCAGATCCTGAAATAAGCGACAAAGGCTACGATCTGCTGTTCAGAGACCTGCAACGGCTGGAAGAACAGAATCCGGAGTTGGTCACGCCGGACTCGCCCACCCAGCGCACTGGCGGGCCGCCACTCGACGGTTTTGTCAAGGTAGAGCATCCAACGCCGATGCTTTCCTTGGGCAATGCCACCAGCCCTGACGACTTGTACACCTGGCGGGAGCGGATGTTGCGGCTTTTGCCGGATGATGTGGCGTTGGCGTACGTGGTCGAGCCTAAGATCGATGGCTTGACAGTGGTGCTGCACTACGAAAACGGACTTTTTACACTGGGAGCGACGCGTGGTGACGGTTACGTCGGCGAGGATATCACGGCCAATCTGCGCACGATCTATGGTTTACCGCTGCGCATCCCCGTTCAGATCGATGGGCCAGAGCCCCCGTTGCGTTTGGTTGTGCGAGGCGAGGCGTACATGAGCAAGCAGGATTTCGCCCGTTTTCAGGCGGAGCAACAGGCAGAGGGCAAGCGCTATGTCAATCCTCGCAATACGGCAGCGGGTGCATTGCGTAACCTCGATCCGGCGGTGACGGCCAGCCGTCCGCTGAATCTGTGGGCCTATCAGATTGTCGTTGTCGAAGGTGGGCCAACATTGGATACGCAGTGGGAGGCGCTGGAATATCTAACAGCGTTGGGATTTCCAGTCGAGCATCGGCAAAGCCGATTGTTTGATGATTTTGAAGAATTAGTTGACTATTGTGTGCACGTGGGAAGGGCGCAAGGATGATTTGCCTTACGAGGCGGATGGCCTGGTGATCAAGGTGAACGATTTCGCCCTGCAGGAGCGTTTAGGCTTCGCTGGAAAGGATCCTCGATGGGCGGTGGCATACAAATATCCGAGTGCCGAAGCGATTACCAGGTTACTCGACATAACAGTTGAGGTGGGCCGGACCGGCGTGCTGACCCCGCGCGCTGTGCTTGAGCCCGTCCATGTCGGTGGCGTCACCGTCAGTTCGGCCACACTGCACAACGCAGATTACGTGACCGAACGGGATATCCGTGTGGGTGATTCGGTTGTGATCAAGCGGGCGGGGGAAGTGATTCCGCAAGTGCTACGCCCGGTGGTCGAGCTGAGGACAGGGCGGGAGCAGGTCTGGCAGATGCCGGAAACGTGTCCGGTCTGCGGCGGTCCTGTCATTCGCTATCCCGGCGAAGTGGCTTATCGCTGCGAAAACGTTTCTTGTCCGGCGCAATTGGTGCGGCGAGTGGAGTTTTTCGTGTCTCGATCGGCCATGGACGTCGAGGGTTTTGGGGCCAAGCAAGCCGAGTTGTTTGTGCAGGAAGGCTTGATCAAAGAGATAGCTGACATCTACGATCTGCCAATGCACGCACAGACCTTGTTGGAGATGGAAGGCTTTGGCGAAAAGAAAGTCGAAAACTTGCTGCAATCATTACAAGCCTCGAAGCAGCAGCCCACCACCCGTGTGCTGACGGCGTTAGGTATCCAATTTGTGGGCGGAACCGTCGCAGAACTCCTCCTGGAACGTTTTCGTTCGATCAGCGCTCTTGCCCAGGCCAGTGAAGAATCCCTGGCGACGATCGAGGGTATCGGCCCGCGCATCGCCGAATCGGTAACGACCTGGTTCGCTCAAGCGAGCAATCAATGTACGGTCGAACGCTTGCAGGCGGCAGGTTTGCAGATGGCGTTGCCTGAAGAGCGGCAGGATGAAAACAAGCTCCTGGATGGCAAGACCTTTGTCATCACCGGCACACTGCCGAATTGGAGTCGGGAACAAGCTGCCGAGGTGATTAAAGAGCATGGCGGGAAAGTGACCGGTTCCGTTTCGGGCAAGACCGATTTCCTGCTGGCGGGTGAGCGTGCAGGCTCGAAGTTGGGCAAAGCCCAAAAGCTGGGCGTTGACATTTTGTCCGAGCAAGAGCTCAGGGAGATGTTGGCTTGATTGATCGCATAATGTACTGCCCCCGCTGCGCAGTGCTTCTCGAAACGCAGCAGCTGAACGATCTGCCTCGCCGAGTTTGTCCATCGTGCGGTTACATTTACTGGAATAATCCGCTGCCGGTTGCCGGGGCGGCAGTGATCGATGAGCGTGGCTGGCTCTTGCTGGCCAGACGGGCGGAGGAGCCGAATACGGGCTGGTGGAATCTGCCGGCCGGATTCATGGAATGGGGAGAATCGGCTGAGCGGGCGGCACGCCGGGAAGTGCGGGAGGAGACGGGAGCGGAGATCGAGATTACCGGTTTTCTAACCAGCGCCGGGGGCGGACGCCCAACAGATCAATGGACAAGCTGGACCTTTGTTTTCTTTTATGCCCGGATGACGGGAGGGGAATTGGTTGCGGGTGATGATGCCGACCGGGCGGAGTTTTTCGCACCTGATGCTTTGCCCCCGAACATTGCATTTCGTTCCAACGAAAAAGCATTGCGCCAGTGGCAACAAGACCGGCAGGCGGGCTTAGCGCAGGCACTGGGAAAAAATCACTGAGGTTGGTTTAGGGCTGATCAGCAATCCGTGCTAAACTGTATGGTCGCGCCGCAAGATTCACCCAGTTCGCAATCCTCCATCCGAGTTTTTCATGTCTGCCGTTGGCCATCAACCCCACCTCATCCACCCTTCCGTCTTTATTGCTCCCTCTGCTACCGTCATTGGCGATGTGACTCTTGCTGCCAATGTTAGTATTTGGTTTGGCGCTGTCTTGCGTGGCGATACTGACCGCATCGAGGTCGGCGAAGGCAGTAACGTGCAGGATAACGCCGTGCTGCACACCGACGCAGGTTCGCCGTGCATTGTTGGCGCAAACGTCACGATTGGGCACGGGGCGGTGGTGCATGGCTGCACAGTCGGAGATGGCGCGCTGATCGGCATTAACGCAACGGTGCTCAGCGGCGCACACGTTGGTGCTGGCTCCATCATTGGTGCTGGTGCTGTCGTCATGGAGGGCGCTTCCATTCCTCCCGGCAGACTGGCAGTTGGCGTTCCGGCAAAAGTGGTCCGAGCGCTGGATGAGGTCGGGCGTACAGCGGGCGCTGAGGGCGCAATCAAATACCAGGAGCGAGCGCAGTCCTACAAACGATATTTCGAGGAATCGGCATGAACGGTATCGACACTGTGATTTTCGATGTGGATGGCGTGCTGTGGGATGCCCAGGCTGCGTACAATCGTTGCAGCATTTTTGTCACTGAACGTCTTTGTCAGGAAATGGGCTTGCCAGCTACCGGCTTAACTTATGATGATGTGATGGCCTTCAAACTAGCCGGTGGTTTTAACAGCGATTGGGACACCACCTGGACTCTGATCGTGCTCGCCCAAGCCCGAGCAGCGGGACAAATTCCCCAAACTGTCACCTGGTCCGACCTGGCGGCAGAGAGCGCAGGCGAGGGCATAGTCTGGGCCCGACGTTACGCTGGTCCTGATGCGCCAGACTTCCGCACCTTGCAACAGATTTTCGACGCTTACTACTGGGGCGCTGACCGCTATCCCGAAGTTTATGACCGTCCGCCTGTGCTGGATTTCCGGCCCGGGTTCGCCGAGGCGGAACGTCCATTCGCCGCTCCCGACCTCATGGCTCGACTCCGGCAGGCGGGTGTGCAGTCAGTCGGGATCATCACAGGGCGCAACCGCAATGAGATGCGCACGCCCCTGACGGCTCTGGATTTCGACGGTCTGCTCAATCCTGAAGCCATTTTCACCGACGAGGACGGGCATAAACCTGATCCCCAACTTTTCGAGCGCGCCGCCCTTGCCCTGAACGCCAGGCGAGCAATCATGGTCGGCGATTCCATCGATGATATGCGCACGGCGTTAAACTATCGCCAACTTCCTGCATCCCAACAAACAGCCAAAGCGTTTGCCGTGCAGATTGCCCCCGCCTCCGAAACCGACTTCTGGCTTGATCTGGGAGCGGATGCGGTTATCCCCAACGTCAATGATCTGCCCTCACTATTGGTGCCATAACAGGGATAATTCTCGATAGCAGGGGGATTTCTCCTCCCTTTGGTCGTCGAAATGACGTTAACCTGAACAGTCACAAATGGTTGAAGAAAATGCCGATTCACTTCAACCCTTAATCTTTGATCCCTAAGTCTTCAGTACTTTTTCAGCAATAAACCCACCACTACCTCACTCCCCAATACCTAATACCTATCATGTTCCGACCAGCCGATATCACCCTCAATTGTCCCCAATGCGGTTTTAGCTACAGAGCACCTGTATTCAGCATCGTCGATGTTGGGGCCACGCCTGAACTGAAGCAGCATTTGTTGGCAGGACAGTTGAACGCAAGCCAATGCCCCAACTGCCGCAATATCAACTACCTGGCCACACCCTTGCTGTACCACGACCCGGAGCATGAATTCCTGGCCGTTTTTATGCCTACCCAACTCAATATGACTGAGATGCAACGTCAAAGGGCAATCGGAGATCTGTCAAAAGCTTTGATAGACGCTTTGCCTGCCGAACAGCGCCGAGGTTATATGTTGTCTCCGCAACAATTCTTATCGATGGAAAGCCTTGGCGAAAAGATACTTGGACTCGACGGCATAACGACGGAAATGATCGAGGCCAGCAAGCGGAAGGCGCAGCTAGTGGAAGAATTGGCGCGTATGCAGGATGACAGCATGGCCTTCAATATGGCTGTTGCCGAGAACAAGGCTTTTCTGGATCAAGAGTTCTTTATGATGTTAAGCAACTACATCCAGTCGGCCGAATCTACGGGCCACTCAGCGCAAGTCGAGCAATTTGTTCGTCTGCGAGAGAAGCTGTTACCCCTCACGGTAGTCGGGCAACGCATTTTAAAGCAGCGACAAGCAGTGCAGAAGCTCGGCGAACATCCCACCCGGGACACGATCATGCAGGCGGTACTCGAAGGCGATCTCGACGAAGTCGAGGCCATTACCTTTGTGGCGAATCCTGCTCTCGATTACGAGTTTTTCCAGGCACTGACCGATCGCATCGAAGCGAGTTCGGGAGAGGAGCGCGAGCAACTGGAAGAGAAACGTCAGCGGATGTTGGACATTCTCGAGCAGGTGCGGGAATCAGAAGAGGAACAGTTGGAAGCCGCCAGCGCCGTTATCCAGGAATTGTTGAGCGCTGAAGATATGGATGCGGCCATTGATGAAATGTTGCCCTACATCGATCAACTTGTGCTGTCACTGCTTTCAGCCAACATAGCGCAGGCTGAGAAACAGGGGGCAATTGCTGCCGCCAACCGTCTGCGACAGCTTCAGGATGCGATTATCGCCCGCCTGCAGGAATCGATGCCGCCACAGTTGTTGCTTCTGATGAAGCTCGCCGAAGCTGACTATCCAGATGAGACCCGCGCCATCCTAAAGGAGAATAAGGCGTTGCTGGATCAAGATTTCTTCGGTTATCTGGAAGCGAATATCACCCAATTGCAATCAGCCGATATGGATGATGTTCGGCGAGAGCAACTAATCCGGCATTTTCGCAATGTTTTGACTCAAGCCCGTGTCGGTGGTTAGGATTTCATTTTAAAGCCCGGCTAATAGACTGGAAACACGAGATATCATGCGCATCGGTATGTTCAGTAATTCGTACAAGCCTATTATCAGTGGGGTTGTGCGTTCTATCGATCTCTATCGACAGGGTTTATCCGATGCCGGACATTTCGTCGCCCTTTTTACATCTGATACAAAAGAATACGAGGATGCGGAGCCGTTTATCTTCCGCTATCCCTCGATCCCAATCCCCACAGCCCTGGATTGGACTTTTCCAGTGGTCGTCGCGCCCCAGATCACATGGATGATTCCACGCTTTAAGCTCGATATTTTACATGCGCATCATCCTTTTGTCGTGGGCAGCGAAGCCTTAATCGTCAGTCGCAGCGAAAAAATCCCGCTGATCTTCACCTTCCACACCCTCTATCACGAATACACCCACTATGTCGGGCTGGACGCCAGTTTTCTCAAACCACTTGTGCGTCGACGTGTGCGAGATTACGTGGAGGGCGTCGATTGCATCATCGCTCCATCGGCGCATATCCTGGATCTTTTACCGAGCTACGAAATTGACCGGCCGGTAGAAATCCTGCCCACTCCAGTTGACCTATGCCAGTTCCCACCAAGAGAAACCCCCCCATTCTCTGACCCTGAACGCATCCAACTTATCTATGTCGGACGCGTCGGCAAAGAGAAAAACCTTGATTTTCTGCTGCGAGCCTTTACCCGTGCGACCAAGCAAGATGCCAGACTTCACCTCCGTATCGTTGGAGACGGAGCGGAATTGAAGAAACTACAAGCGTACGCTGAGGAATTGCAGGTGGCCAACCGTGTAGAATTTGTTGGCGTCGTCCCCTATGAACAAGTTGCTATCGAAATGTCCAAAGCGGATATGTTTGTTTTCACATCGATGACCGAAACTCAAGGATTGGTTTTACTTGAGGCGATGGCGGCCAGTTTACCTCAGGTGATTGTCGATTCTCCCGCCCTGCATGATTTCGTACGACCGGGAATCGACGCTCTATTTACGCCAGTTGATGAAGCCGATTTCGCAGCCGCTATCCTCTCGTTGGTTCGAGACCCGGCGTTTGCCCAAAACATGGGGCGCACTGCCCGAAAACATGCTGAATCATACGGTGTTCCCGCCATGACAAGTCGCCTTCTCGACATCTACCAAAACACAATTGACACCTACCACAAAAATACTAGCGCATGAAAGCAGAGATCATTACCACCGGCACTGAGCTACTCTTAGGCGAAATCGTCGATACCAACGCCACGTTCATCGCACGACAATTGCGAGAGGTTGGCGTGAATCTGTACTACAAAACCACTGTGGGCGATAATCGTGAACGTATGGCAGAAGTACTCCGCCACGGACTCCGGAGATCGGACTTGATCATCGTAACTGGTGGTTTGGGACCTACTGTCGATGATATCACCCGGGAAGCTGTTGCTGACGCCACCGGAAAAGTCCTGGAGCAACGGCCCGAGATCGTGGAACGGCTGCAAGCGACATTCGCAAGCTGGGGCAGGACGCTTTCCGACAATAATTTACGCCAGACGTTTGTGCCCGACGGCGCTGAGATCATTCCAAACCCAATTGGCACCGCCCCTGGTTTCCTCGTCGAAACAGCGGATGGAGCCATTATCTGCATGCCTGGGGTGCCGCGTGAGATGAAACGCATGATGGCCGATTGGGTGCTGCCCTATATCCAAGAGCACATGGGCAGCGACCACATGGTTATTTCCGCACGTATCCTGCACACGGCCGGCATCGGCGAAAGCGCTATTGACGAGCTTATTGGCGATTTGATGCTGGCCGGGAATCCGACCATTGGTCTTGCCGCCCACCTCGGTCGGGCAGACATCCGCCTGGCAGCACGAGCTGCGACCCTGGCGGAAGCTCAAACTGTGATCGATGATTTGGAGGCAGAGGTGCGGAAACGGTTGGGCGAATGGATCTACGGTGTGGACGACGACACCTTGGCTAGCGTCGTCGCAGGGAGCTTGCGGCAACGCCGGGCGACGCTTGCCCTGGCGGAAACCAACACTAACGGGCGTATCGCCGCTGGTTTTTCTGATTCCGAGCAGGATGATATCTTGATAGCTTCGCTATCGGCAGGTGATTTATCAGAGTTAGCGCTGCTTCTTGACGCTGAAACGGAGATCACACTCGATGAAGGTGGAGCACGGTTGACGGCGGAATTGCTCAAAGCCCAGTCTGGGGCCGATTACGTTCTGGCTGTCGTGGGCTCCAGTGATCCGGATCAAGGTTTCTGGTCAGTGAATCGAGGCTGGACCTGGGTCGCTTTGGCAACGCCGGAACAGACCTTCGCCAAGTATTTCTCTGTAGGCGGAGCGGATGAATTCTCCGGCAGGTGGCTGACAGTCAACAGCCTGGATTTCCTGCGCCGCCGTCTCAATGATTCCGATTTTTGATCCGTCACTATGCTGATTTTTGTTTTCCTCGACGGCATCGGCCTGGGGCCGGATGAACCGACCAACCCGTTTAGCACGACCGATCTGCCTGGGTTCCAACAACTGGTGGGGGGACGAATGCTAAAAGGCGTGGAAGTCGATCTCCCTGAGCATCAGGTGCGCGCCATCGATGCCGGCCTGGGCATCAGCGGCCTCCCCCAAAGCGCAACAGGACAGACCGCTTTGTTCACAGGTGTTAATGCGCCGCAACTCGAGGGCATGCACATCAGCGCTTTTCCCACCCAAGTGTTGCGTGACGCTATTGCACAGCATAGTGTACTCAAACGGGCGCAGGAATCCGGTTTCAAAGTCACGTTTGCCAATGCCTACAGCCCCAAATACTGGGATTCAATCTATCAGCGGCGTAATCGCCACTCGGCTACGACCTGGACGACCATGGCCGCAGGGCTGCGATTCAGAGATTTCGACGATTTGAACCGTGGCGAAGCTGTGTACTGGGATATCACCCACGAGATCGCCCGAGCCAGCCATGCCCCTGAATTGCCCTACGTCGAGGCAAGCGAGGCAGGGCGACGATTGGCTGCCCTCACCACAGATCATGACTTTGTGCTGTATGAAAATTTCCTGCCAGACCTAACCGGGCATCGTCGCCTCGATTGGACGCCCGCTGAGGCCCTGCACCGAATCGATGATATGCTTATCGGTCTGCTCAGCAACTTACCCGAACAAGCAACCCTGCTTATCACGTCGGATCATGGCAACCTGGAAGATACGTCGACCAGGGGACACACCTACAACGCTGTTCCGCTTATCGTCAAAGGTCCGGGCGCCCATCATTTTTCCGACATCCGAGATCTTACAGGAATTACGCCCGCGATTCTCGATTATTTGCAGTCTTCCCGCGCCATCTCTCCTAATTGATTATTTTCTCGAAACCTGATGCATTTTGCGCATAGGCAAATCTAAATTGGTCAGTTTGGCGTGTTAGGGCTTAAAATAGGATATGAATTGTCTTTTCATTCATTCTTTCATTCTTCTCTTTATCCCCCTGTGAAGGTGAACTATGCGCTTATTGCTCAAAGCCTTGCTACTTATCCCCCTGCTCGTTGTCGTGACAGCGTGCAGTAGCGACGCAGGTAGCATCCTTTTCCTCCCCGAAGTCAGTGTAACGCCTGCAACAGCGCCCGTTAACATCCCTGGCGTCACGCCCCCTGTAGTGGCCCTGGCTTCGTCAGATCAAATAGATAGCGTTGCTGCTGAGGCGCCGAATCCGGTGCGTACACCGATACGGATTAAGGTCCCGGCGACGCCGGTCATCCCAACTCCGACGCCAACACCAACATCTACGCCTGTCGTTCCTGATACGCCAACGCCAGCGCCAACACCCTTACCTGCTGTTGCTCCAACAGATACACCCCCCCTTGAATCTGCGGAAGCGCCGACTGGGTCGGAGCCAGCAGCGGTGGTGGAAGCGGCTGAGGTCGTATCAAGGCCATTGGGACTGAATCACACGCTCAACGTCCTGATTGTCGGTTCAGATGAACGAACGACAGATAGACCATGGCGTTCTGATGTAATCATGGTGGCGGCGGTGGATTTTGCCAATCGCGAGGTTGGCCTTATCTCATTTCCCCGTGATCTGTGGGTGCAGATTCCCACCGTCGGCGAAAATCGTATCAACACCGCTACTTTCTGGGGTGAGCTCAACAAGTATCCCGACGGCGGCGGCATCGGGCTGCTGTCTGACACCATCGAGTCCAATTTTGGCATTCGCATCGACCAATACATCAAGATTAACTTTGAAAGCTTTAAGGATGCGGTTGACGCTCTGGGCGGGATTGATGTCGTGGTTGATTGCCCCATCAAGGGTAGTTTTCCCACCGAACCTGGAAGCAGCCGTCTCGTCTACAAGACGTTGCAGCCGGGTACGTACCATATGGACGGATTTTTCGCCCTGCGCTATGTCCGGGAACGAAAATCCACCAGCGATGTTGATCGAAATCGCCGCCAACAACGTGTGTTGATCGCTCTGCGCAATCGAGCCCGGGAAGTGAATGTCATCCCCCGCCTTCCAGCGCTCTACGATGCCATGCGTTCGAGCATTGAAACAGACTTAGGACTCACTGATGTCCTGGCGCTGGGACGTCTGGGAATCCAAATCGAGTCGGAAGACGCCCACGGATTTACCATCGGCTTCAAGGAAACGAAGAGCTGGGTTACGCCATCGGGCGCTGCGGTATTGCTCCCCCGCATGGAAATGATCAACGATCGCATACAACATCTATTTGATGAACCAAGCATTCTCAAAAATCCTAACAAGCCCCAAAGCTGCCCAGATTTGGAGTAGCGGCATCCATGAATGCAACCACGACAAGTTTTCATCGCTATATTCTCATTCTCACCGTTGTATTCTTGCTTGCTGGCTGCTCCCTCCAGTCACCAGAAGAAACCCCAATGCCAGAAGCGACAAGCGTTCTGGTTGTAGGTGCAATCGATAAATTACCTGATGAAGTGTCGGCGAGCGGAGAAGGCGCTTCCGAATCTACGAATACTCCCGAACCCACAAACACGCCTACAAACGCTCCATCAGCCACGTCGACCAATACTTCCACAGCTACAGTCGAACCAATCATTGATGACCCTGACGCTGAGGCGACATTGGTCAAGTATCATACGCCGACGCCAACGAGCACGATTACACCGACGCCTACTGAGACAGCAACTCCCATTCCACCCACGGCTACAACTGAATCGACAGAATCGAACACCCCTGTTCCCACGGCAACACCCTGTCCTCCAGACGCAGAATGTTATCCCACACCTGCACCGCCAATTTCAGCTTTGCAGAATACCGAGAACGTCTTGTTGCTGGGCACGGACCGGCGAGAGGGAGATCACTCGTGGCGGACGGATACCGTCATGTTGGCGGCCATCGATTGGGAAAACCAACGGGTGGGGCTGCTCTCTTTTCCAAGGGATCTGTTGATCCAGTACCCCTGGGATGAACAACGCCGGATCAACGAAGTTGATTTCAGGGGTGAACGCATCATCGACTATCCTGATGGCGGATTTGGACTGCTCAAAGATGTTTTCCAGCAGAACTTCGGCATCCGGATTGACAAAACCGTGCGTCTGCATCGTTCTGGGTTTGTCGAATTGGTAGATGCTGTAGGTGGTGTTGATGTCACTGCCGATTGTGATTTATGGGAACTTTCCCCCAAACCACCTGGGCAAGAGGGTTACTATGTCTTGCATGTACCTGCCGGCATACACCATTTTAATGGCGAGGATGCGCTCAAGTACGCTACTTACCGATACGTCACAGGTGATTGGGATCGACGTCGCCGCCAACAAGTCGTTATTTTGGCGTTGCGAGATCGTGCCCTTAACCTGAACCTGATCCCGCAGATTCCGCACTTCATCGAGATTTTGGGACGTAATTTCCAGACCGATATCAATGTCATTGACCTCGCTCGATACGCGACATTTGGCTTGCAGCTCGATATGAACAATGTTCGGTCAAAAGTGCTGGGTCAAGAAGAGACCGTCAAGCTGGATCATCCCAGCGGCGCTTATTATTTAGTCTCTGATGGAGATAAACTGTTTGAGGCGATGCAGAACATTTTTGTAGCAGCGCCGATTCAAGAACAGGTTGAGCGCCCCGAGGGGTGTCCGCCGGTCCCCGCTTGGGCCAAAGACTATACCACGCCTACTCCAGAAGGCGGCTAGCTTTTCGATTTAGGAAGTTGGAGCCTTTGCCTTGTAGCGATGTAGGTGTTTTGGTTAGATATAGGAAAGTCGGCTATAATAACAGATCGGGTCGTCACTAGCAGGCGATCAGTTTCTTGTCTTAATTTGATGTTGGTTCGAGCAGTGGAGCCGATTTATCTGTAACACTTTTTGGAGGACGACGGCGTGATTCAGCGCAGAACACAAAACTTGCTCTATTGGCGAGATCACTACGAAGTCGATGAGGCTGATCACGAGTTTCTGTATGACATCCTGGGCAGCGCTGCTGATCCAATGTCTCTTGAGGCTCTGGCAGTGGCAATCATCGACCGTCGGTGTCAGACGGAAGAAAGCCGGATTCGTAACGAGTTGTCTCGTGGCCAAATTTATGATCCCCAGAAAGAATACGGGCTTGGTGATGCAATTGTTTTTCCTGTTTTCGAGTACCGATTTGGTGAGGTGACTGATGTGCGCCCCGGCGAGAATCCTGAACATGGGGAGTTCGATGTATTAACGGTTCGGTTTGAAGATAATGGCCGAATGCACCTGTTTGCAGCCCGTCTCAAGACCATGCATGTTCTCAATCGGGAAAACGATGAGGTCATCTTTAGTGATGATCCGCTATTGTCTGCCCAAGAGATTAGTGATGAAGTGGGGGATGCGCTAACAGATAGACTAAAGGAGCATTTGCAGGAGAATCCGGATTACTTCATCAACGCCGGTAAAAAGTGGTTGACAACTGATCAAATGGCTCCGGTGAATATTGGCCACTTAAACATCGCCGAAGCTGCTATCGAGATAAAGGGTGAGGCTACGCCTACATCCGAATTGTTGGATATGGTTGAGATTGATCCCACCATGTCGGAAGCGGTGCGGATGTTCTCGCTTGAAACAGCCATGCACAACGATAACCGTTTCGTTCAGGTTGGCTCAGTCGGTGAATCAGCATGGACTTTGCGCACGATGGTTCCGGCAGTCGCTTTGGAGGTTCCACTGGGTTTAAGGTATGAACCAGTTAGCTACGACCGGTCTGACCTGAATGTAGAACTGCTGCAAACGGAATGGGAAATCGGCGATGAATGGAGTGAGAGCGGGATGTCTGATGTCGCTCCTTCTCAAGTGCCATCTGTCGTTGTTCACCCTGTTTACCCCCATGTTGCATCCGGCGTTTTGCCACTGACTTCCGCTGCACGCTCTCTCTTCCCGGATGGCGACGGCGTTTGCACAGCTGTCACCCTGATAGATGGCCGCTGGGGACAACGATTTCCTGCCTGGATTATGCATGAAGGGAGATATATGGCGGGACTCGATAAATGGTATCAGGAACACAAACTGTCGGTTGGGACTTCCGTCACCCTGCAACGCACAAACAATGCCCAGGAGATCATGGTCGACTTCAAACCTCAGCGGATGAAGCGGGAATGGGTGCGTACAGCCAGGGTGGAAGATGATCGCCTGGTTTTCCAGATGGAGCGCAAGCAGATAGCCTGTGAGTATGATGATAATCTGGCACTATTTGTTGCAAATCCTGACGAAATCGCTGAGCTTGTCGACTATATCGATTTACGAGGCGTCTCAGTCGAAGAGTTGGTGAAGCAAATCATGCCGGAACTCACCAAATTGAGCCCGCAAGGCACAGCGCATATCAAGACCCTTTATAGCGCAGTCAATGTTGTTCGAAGACTGCCCCCCGGCCCGATATTTGCCGCACTCCCAAGAATAACTGGCGCGACAGACACCGGCAGTGGTTTTTGGAGTTTATAGCTTTTTCTGTTTGATTCAATAGAGGACGATTCAAGATTATGGTTTGGAAGCGACCCACAGTCAGCACTCAATTTCATATCGACTGGGATTGGTGGACCACGAGCGAACAGAATTATCGGCTTTACCTCCACGATCAGTTGTGCGAGGAATGTAGACTCCGTTTTCCCTCACCCTTTGACGTAGGTGAGGTGGATTGGGTCGATCCCAACACCGCTGCAGTCACCAGAACCGATGCTCTGATGATGTGTTTGCGCACACAATGTGCAAAGGATCCCAACTACATCAATCCGACATTACCCCTGGCAGCGGCTGTGTTCCGAGTTTTCCTGCTAAATGACAACAAAGCCTTGAGCCCTGCCGAGTTGAACGAACGTTTACCCTGGCGGGACGCTAAAACAATTCTGCGAGTCATTGGTGGACGCCAGGCCCATTATGGCATCCGCCCGGTGGAGTAATCGACTCGCCGGATGTAAGAAAGTACTAATTGGGGGTGTGCTAAAGCATGCCCCTTTTTGTTATCTGGGGTGAGCGGCGTCCAGTGCGTTTTGGATTAGTTCTGTTGCGGGAACAGGCAAACAGTCAGGTCTCAACCACAGAAGATATTCCTGGTTTCCTTTTGGGCCCAAAATGGGCGAAGGAACAAGACCTTGTGGCGACAAGCCATGAACCTCGCTCCAGGTGACGATCTCGTCGAGAACCTGGCGTTGCACATCGCTATCTCGCACCACGCCACCCTTGCCAACCTGCTCTCTTCCCGCCTCGAATTGAGGTTTGAGCAGGGCAACAATCTGGCCGATGGGCGTCAGCAATTGCCGGGCGGGACCAAGTAGCAGACGCAGTGAAATGAAAGAGGCGTCTATCGTCACCAACTGCACCGGCTCGGGAAGTTGTTGCAGATAGCGGGCATTGGTGCGTTCCATGACTACCACACGCTGGTCTTGTCGTAACTTCCAATGCAACTGCCCGTACCCAACATCGACGGCATAAACTTTAGCCGCTCCACGTTGCAGAAGCAGATCGGTGAATCCACCCGTTGACGCCCCCAGGTCGGCGCAAATCCAGCCAGTCGGATCGATGTTGAAATGGTCGAGGGCTGCCTCCAGCTTGTAGCCGCCACGACTCACAAAGCGAAGCTTTTCCTTCACCAGAACCACGACATCTTCGGAATATTTGTGCCCCGGCTTGGTGGCTGGTTCTCCGCCGACCAGCACTGTTCCGCTCATGATCAGGCGGCGCGCCTGTTCTCGGCTTTCACAGTATTCTAGTTGGACCAGGAGTTGATCAAGGCGGATTTTGACCATGTTGCGAGATGTTCCGATACCTTTCTGGATGAAATGATTGGTGTAGCGAGGCAATGAACTTGACCCCGAGACCCGGTCGGGCTAAGATGGGCGGTCATGTCAACCAGTCCACACAATCGCACCAATCAAGATTATACTGGCTCCGGGTCTGGTGGCGTCCTGCCGACGTTGAGGGCGTTGCTAAAGGCCATGCGGCCACGCCAGTGGGTGAAAAATGTCGTCGTCTTCGCTGCCCTGGTCTTTGACGGAAAGTTTATGCAGCCAGACCTGTTATTGCGTACGGTGGTTGCATTTACGTTGTTCTGTCTGGTATCGAGTGCTGTCTATCTGCTAAACGATTTGGTCGATATTGAGAAAGACCGGGCTCACCCCACCAAGCGCAATCGGCCCTTGGCAGCGGGTGTGCTCAAGCCGTGGGTGGCAGTGGCGGCGATGCTGATACTGCTGGGCATATCGCTCCCCCTGGCTTTCGGCATGGACTGGCGATTGGGCATGATATTGCTGGGCTACTTTATCTTGAACGTCGGCTACTCTTTCTATTTGAAGAATGTCGTCATCATCGATGCCATGACCGTGGCGGCGGGATTTGTCTTACGTGTGGCGGCTGGCGCTGTTGTTGTGGGCGTCGAAAGGTTTTCGCCCTGGTTGTACGTGTGCATCACGATGATCGCCCTGCTTATCGCTTTCGGAAAGCGTCGGGCGGAATTGATGGCGCTGGAAGGGGAAGCGGGCAATCATCGCGCCATTCTCGACGATTACACGCTACCTTTTCTGGATCAGTTGATCGGCATTGTTACGGCAGCGACCATCGTGTCGTACTCAACCTACACATTTTCAGCAGAGAATCTGCCGGACAACCACTTGATGATGTTGACGGTTCCGTTTGTTGTCTACTTTCTGCTACGGTATCTTTATCTCATTCAGGTGCGCAAAAAGGGTGGTTCACCTGATGAGTTGTTGTTCAAGGATAAGCCGTTGTTCATTACTGCGATTCTCTGGGGACTATTCGCAGCGGGTGTGTTGTATTTATCGAACCACGGCTAGGTCTGAGCTGTGTGCTCAATATCGACGTTTTCCTGATCCGGCGCTGGGGATGAAGTGACTTTGTCACACAGCGCCAGTTTCCAGACATCCTCCACGGTGCGAACAAAGTGGAATGTCAATTCGTCCTGAACGATTTCGGGGACATCTTCCAGATCGGCCTCATTGCTTTCAGGTAAGATAACGGTGGTGATGCCGTGACGGTGTGCGGCCAGGACCTTTTCTCTCACCCCGCCGATGCGCGTTACCCGACCTCTGAGCGTGATCTCGCCCGTCATGGCGAGACCTTCTCGCACGCATCTTCCGGTTGCGGCGGAGATGAGGGCGGTGGAGATAGCGATGCCGGCCGAGGGACCATCTTTTGGTTGGGCCCCGGCAGGCACATGGATATGCAGGTCGTGCTCCTGAAACCAATCGCCTTCGATGCCGTAATTTCTGGCGGCGCTGCGTACGTAGCTCAGGGCAGCCGTGGCTGATTCCTTCATCACGTCGCCGAGTTGGCCGGTTAGGGTGAGCCTGCCCTTTCCCGGCATGGCGGTGGCTTCGATGTACAGCACCTGCCCGCCGACTGGCGTCCAGGCCAGGCCAGTGGCAACGCCAGGTGATTTCGACCCATTCGTGCATTTCATCAACAAATTTGGGTTTGCCCAGCCATTCGGAAACATTTCCAGCAATGATTGCCACGGCATCCGTGTTACCGGCCGCAACGCGAGTGGCAACCTTCCTGCAGATTGCGCCAATGCGCCGTTCGAGTGTGCGGACGCCTGCTTCTCGTGTGTAATTGTGGATGATCTCGAAAACCGATTCATCATCAAAGCTGATTTCGTCCCTGTGAAGGCTGTTTTCCCGGATCTGGCGGGGAATCAGGTAGCCCTGGGCGATCTTTACTTTTTCGTCGGCGGTGTAACTGGAAAGTTGGATGATCTCCATCCGATCCCGCAGTGGGCCGGGGATAGGGTCCAACCAGTTGGCGGTGGTGATGAAGAAAACCTGCGAGAGATCAAATGGCACATCCAGGTAATGGTCGCGAAACTCGCTGTTTTGTTCGGGGTCCAACACCTCAAGCAGGGCGCTGGCGGGGTCGCCTCTAAAATCTCGCCCCAACTTATCCACTTCATCCAGCATAAAGACGGGATTTCGGGATTCGATGCGCCGCAGCGATTGAATGATCCGTCCGGGCATGGAGCCGATGTAAGTGCGCCTGAAACCCCGGATTTCAGCTTCATCACGGATGCCACCCAAAGCCAGGCGTACGAATTGGCGGTCCATAGCCCGGGCGATACTCAGGCCCAGGCTTGTCTTTCCCACACCAGGGGGGCCCACAAAACAGAGGATGACTCCTTCCCTTTCCTTGCGAATCATATCTCGTGGCGTATCGTCTTGTGCACGCTCGTCTTTTCGTTCCTCGCGCAATTTTCGTACAGCCAGGAATTCGAGTATCCGGTCTTTGATGTCGTCGAGTCCGAAATGGTCCTCGTCCAAAACTTGTCTGGCGTGCTCGATGTCTAGATTGTCATCCGTGTGCTGCTGCCAGGGGAGGCTGGTCATCCAATCAAGATAGGTCTTAATTACGGAGTATTCGGCGGCCTGGATAGGCATGCGTCTCATGCGGTCCAGTTCCCGGCGCGCCTCTTTCTCCGCCTCTTCGGTCATGCCCGCTGTGGTGATTCGCTCTTCCAGTTCGTTGATCTCGGCTGCCTGGGCATTGTCCTCCCCTAATTCTTTCTGGATAGCCTCCATCTGTTTGCGCAGATAGAAATCTCGCTGAGCTTTTTCCATCTCGCCCTGCGCTTCACTCTGGATTTTTTGAGCAACCTCCCGCATCTCGATCATCGCCTTTAGCATGGCGTTGAGTTGCTTTAGTTTTTCTTCCAGCGGATCAGTTTCAAGAATTTTCTGGGCGTCTTCGAGTTTGAGGCCGACGCTGGAGGCGATGAGATAGACCAGTTGCCGGCTGTTTTTGACATTGCGCACAGCCGATTCCATCTCGTCGGGAATCTGCGGCGATAGGGAGGCTAATTGGGCAAACAGGTCCTGGGCGGCAGAGGAAAGCGCTTGTTCCGTGACACTGTCTGCATCTCTGTCGGGGTGCGGGCTGACTTTGACGCGCAAATACGGGTCTTTAGAGAGGAATTCATCGATGCGTATGCGGCTGGAACCATGGATGATAAGACGTACGGTGCCATCGGGGGCGCGCACCAGCCGGTGGATATGCGCAACGGTGCCAATAGGGAATATCTGTTCGGGGTCCGGCTCCTCTGCTTCCGGTTCACGACTGGCAGCCAAAGCAAAGTATCGTTGTTCGCGCGATATCAACTCTTCGATCAGGCGCAGGGAACGGGGCTGCCCCACCGTGATGGGGAGGTACATCATAGGATACAGGACGACGCCGCGCAGCGGTAGCAGGGGCATCTCGTCGGGAAATTCGTTCGATGGCTCGTCAAGCGCATTGCTCTGACCGGGAGCCTGCTTCTCCAATTGATTTGCGTCGTCGGGTGATTGGGGGGGCTGTTTGTTTGATTGTCGGCTCATAATGATTCAATTGGGCGGTTTTTGATGGTATGGTATGCAGGAAAGCTATGCTTTTGTCGAAATATCGAGTGCATCGGTCTTGTTTGTATGATTTTCAGATACAGAACGGATTTTTGTGTATTGGGACATTATAGAACGAGCGTCGAAATTTCTCCAGAAAAAACAGAACACCAGCCAAATAAGACTGGTGCTCGAGTGAGGCGACGGCGGGATTTGAACCCACGATGGGGGTTTTGCAGACCCCTGCCTTAACCACTTGGCCACGTCGCCCTGCATATAGTTCTATTGTACGTTGCAGGCTTAGGGGTTGTCAAGGAAAGTCGGAATCTGAGAACTTGCTGGGAACTGCCAACTCAACAGCTATTGCGTGAGATATGCGATGTCGCTGCATAACCTCACGCAATAGCAATATGGATCAGATTCGTCTACTCTTCTTTCTCGCGCTGGGCGGCTTCAACAATGCCCTGAGCCAGGTGTTGGGGTACGATTTCGTAGCGCAAGAATTCGATGGCGTATAGACCACGGCCCTGCGTCATTGAGCGCAGATCGTTGGCGTAGCGCAGCAGTTCGGCGTAAGGCACTTCGGCGATGACGATACTTTTGCCACGAACCGTATCCATGCCCTGCACCCTTGCCCGGCGTGTATTGAGATCGCCAAGGACGTCACCCATGTAGTTCTCAGGCACCGTCACTTCCACTTTGTAAATCGGTTCGAGGAACACAGGACCAGCATCGACAAACGCTTTTTTGAAGGCTTCCCTACCTGCGATCTGAAAGGCGATGTCCTTTGAGTCCACCGGATGTTCCTTGCCATCGTACACAGCTACTTTGACATCCACAACAGGATATCCAGCCAGCACACCCTCGTTCATGACCTGGCGAACGCCTTTTTCGATGGAAGGGCGGTATGATTGCGAGACGGCGCCGCCGAAGACTTCCCAGGTGTAAGTTAGTCCGGTACCCTCTTCTCCTGGTTCCACCCGCAAATGCACTTCGCCAAACTGGCCAGCGCCACCGGTTTGCTTTTTATGGCGGTGGGAGGCTGACGCTGTGCGTGCCACGGTTTCGCGGTAGGGCACTTTCGGCACGCTGGTGTTGACATGGACGCCGAATTTACTCTGCATGCGATTAACGGCAATCGTCATATGCACATCGCCCATTCCTGTGAAGATCATTTGGCGGATGCTTGGCTCGTTGTACCACATGAGTGTCGGATCTTCCTCCGCCAGGCGGTTAAGCGCCCCACCGATCTTGGCGCTGTCGGCCTGGGTGGCAGGGCTGACTGCCACTGCATACAGAGGATTCGGGAACTGTGGTGGGGGAAGTACGATATTCGTTCCCTTTTCGACCAGGGTGTCGCCAGTGATTGTGACGTTCAGTTTGGCGGCGGCAGCGATATCTCCGGCGACGATGGCGGCCACAGAATCGTGTTCCTTGCCAGTCATGGTAAATGTGCCGCCCATGCGCTCGTCGCTCTGTTTGTTGATATTGTACAGTCGCGCGTCGGACTGAACGGTGCCGGAGAAGACACGGAACATGCTGATACGTCCCACAAAGGGATCTGCAATAGTCTTAAAAACGAGTGCCGCAACGGGACCGTCGGCGGCACCAGCAATTGTGCTTTCTTCACCATCGATGATTGCGGCATAAGGGCCAGCATCTGCGGGTGAGGGAACCAGTTCGATCACCATATTCATCATGGTGCGGATACCAATTTCGTGCGTGGCGGAACCGCAGAACACAGGAACAACATCACCCTGGCGGATAGCGGTCGTCAAGCCGCTGGCAATTTCTGAGGCTGACAATGTCTCCCCGTCGAGGTATTTCATCAACAGGTCGTCATCACTTTCGGCAGCAGCTTCCACCAACGCCAGGTTCGCTTCTTCGAGAGCGCCTGCCATGTCATCGGGGACGCCAGCTCGTTTTGCCTCAGTGCCCAGATAGGCCTCCTGGTGCATAACCGAAACCACACCCTGGAAATTCGCCTCACTGCCAATAGGGAGGAGGAAGGGAAGGAAATTACCCTCGAATGCTTCATTGATTGAATTCAAGGCCCGTTCAAAGCTGGCGTTGTCACGATCCATCTTATTGATGAAGACAAATCGAGGCCCTTTGCTCTGTTCGAGGTATTGCCAGGCGAGTTCTGTGCCGACTTCGACGCCGGATACGGCATCGACAACGACAACAGCCGCTTCGACAACACGCAGGGAGCTTATAATCTCGCCGACGAAGTCGGGATAGCCCGGCGTATCCAATACATTGATCTTATTCCCTTTCCATTCGCATGGCACCAGGCTGGAATTGATTGATTGCGTGCGGCTTATTTCTTCCTCGTCCCAATCCGCTACGGTTGTGCCATCTTCCACGCGCCCAAGGCGGTTGGTTGCGCCAGTGGCATGGATCATGGCTTCTGCCAGCATCGTTTTCCCTGAACCGCCATGACCAAGCAGGGCGATGTTTCTAATTTTGTCGTTGGTGTAAACCTTCATCCGGCCTCCAAAATAGATGATTACATGTATTATGGTTTCAACCGGCATGTGTCGAATCCGGTTGGAAGTTTACTCAAAAAAGACCGCCGGTCTGGCATCTTGCAACAGAAACTGGCGGCAAACTATGGCATTTTAGACTATTGGGCGCGGTGTGTCAAAGAAGGTCGGGTCGCAAGAAGGAGTTGGGGATCAGACCCGGTATTCCCGAAACTGTTTCAGAGAAGTGTTCATCATATCGGCCAGGGCTGTATTGAATCCGGCCAATACCGCTTCCTCATCGATTGTCAACAGTTTGCGGTCTCGCATCAGCCA
Source organism: uncultured Chloroflexia bacterium (assembly GCA_963700615.1). Classification (GTDB taxonomy): domain Bacteria; phylum Chloroflexota; class Anaerolineae; order J102; family J102; genus DUEF01. The sequence continues at coordinate 92,563 of CAVOYG010000024.1, forward strand.
GCGTCCAGCGACCATCACGTCCTGCACATCAGCCGGTTCGGTGCACCACACGAGAGCAGCGCTTACGTTGTGTATTGGTTGGAAGTGACTCGCTTGCGTATTGATGACAATGATATCCGCAGCGCAACCTGGGGATAACCTGCCGGCCGCATCAAAACCAAGCGCTCTGGCGCCATTGCCGCAAGCCATGTGCAGGGGCTGACTGCCACCCATGAGTGTTGCGTCTGCCAGAGCCTGACGCTGTGTCAGTACAGCGAGGCGCATTTCTCGCCATAGATTCAACACTGTGCTGCTGCCAGCGCCATCCGTCCCGAGAGCGACATTGACGCCATGTTCAAATAAAGCCGGAACAGGCGTGACGCCCATGGCATATTTGAGATGGGTGCTCGGACACTGCACCACGTTTACATCTTTGGCGGCCAGGATGTTGATATCGACGTCGTTGACATGGATGGCGTGCGCAACGATGGTATGCGTTTCAAACAGCCCCCGATTCGCCAGAAATTCGATGGGGCTCATGTCGTAATTTGTCTGAGACTGGAGCACCTGTGCTGCGGTTTCAGAAGCATGTGTGTGGATGCCAATTCCCTCTCGCACAGCGACAGCAGCCGTGCGGGCCAGGAAAGCGTCCGGGCACATGTAGGGTGAGTGGGGTCCAAACATCGTCCGGATGCGGTTGTTAGCAGCGCCATCATAATGCTGCACAAATTCTACGGTTTCCGGGATGGTAGTGCCCACTTCCTCCTCTTCCTGTCCAAACACCGCCCAGGCCAGATTAGCTCGGACACCTGTCTGCTCGACCGCTGCGGCCACTCGTTCCATGTGAAAATAATGATCGGCGAAGCCGATAATACCGCCTCGGATCATCTCTACGATGGCAAGCATGGTTCCCCAGTAGACCATGTCGGGCGTTAGAGCCGATTCCAATCGCCAGATGCCTTCATTGAACCAGCGATCCAGCGGCAGATCTTCGGCGTAGCCCCGGGCGAAAGTCATGGCAGCGTGGGTATGGGCATTGTACAATCCCGGCATGACCACGCGTCCATTCAGGTCGATGCGTTCGTCAGGTGCGAATTGAGGCGGGGCGCTGCCTACGCTGACGATGACGCCATCTTCAACGGCAAGCTCAGCATCGTACAGGATACGGTCTTCAGCGTCTAAGGTGACAATAGTGGCATGATGGAGCAGGGTTCGGGTCATAATAACTGCAAGTATAGGGCAAGTAAGGCAAGATATGAAAACTCCCCATCCTGTATAGCGGCAATTCCAATTGTCTTGAAAATGACGGAGCATTTTGAGCAGTGGTGCGCACGATACAATCACCCCATCCGGTAGTGTTGACGTCATGAGATCAATATGATAAACCTGTGTTGCAAAATCCTCAGTATGGCTGCGCAGGAATTATCCCTTCAAATCACCTATTCAGGAGAAAAACATGACCCAGCACAAGTACATCCTTCCCGAGAGCGATATTCCCCGAGTCTGGTACAATGTCCAGGCAGATCTTCCGGAGCCATTGCCACCTGTGATCCACCCAGGGACGCTGCAACCGATTGGACCAGATGATCTGGCGCCTCTGTTCCCAATGGAATTGATCATGCAAGAGGTGAGCCAGGATCGTTATATCGATATCCCCGAACCAGTGCGGGATGCCTATCGCTTGTGGCGCCCTACGCCCTTGATTCGAGCCGTAAATCTGGAACGTTTTCTTGAGACGCCTGCACACATTTATTACAAAAACGAAAGCGTCTCACCAGCAGGGTCGCATAAGCCTAACACTGCTGTTGCCCAGGCCTATTATAACAAAGTGGCAGGTGTTAAAGCCCTGACGACCGAAACCGGAGCTGGACAGTGGGGGAGCGCCCTTTCCATGGCTACCAGTTTGTTCGATCTGGACCTGGAAGTCTACATGGTGAAAGTATCATACTACCAGAAGCCTTACCGTCGCAGTTTGATGCAGGCTTTTGGCGCTTCTGTGACGCCCAGCCCTTCAGATACGACCAATGCGGGACGAGCAGCCTTGGCATTGGATCCGGATTCGCCCGGTTCTCTGGGCATGGCTATCTCCGAAGCAGTCGAGGTGGCGGCAACGAGTGGCGGAACCAAGAAGTATTCACTGGGGTCCGTGCTCAACCATGTCATGTTGCATCAGACAGTGATCGGGGAAGAAGCGCTCAACCAGATGGAGATGGCGGGTGAGTACCCAGATATCATGATCGGCTGTGTGGGCGGCGGTTCTAACTTCGCTGGTTTTGTGCTGCCATTCGTCAAAGATACCCTGGTGAACGGCCGGGAGACGCGCTATATCGCTGTTGAACCCACCGCCTCACCCAGCCTGACCAAGGGCAAATATGTGTATGACTTTGGCGATACTAGCATGATGACGCCCTTAATGAAGATGTACACGCTAGGCCACTCCTTCATTCCAGCCCCGATCCATGCCGGCGGTTTGCGCTATCATGGCATGGCTCCCATCGTCTGTCACCTGTATGATCTGGGCGTGATCGAGGCCGTTGCTGTGGCCCAAAACCCCGCCTTCGAAGCAGCGATGATCTTTGCCCGCACCGAGGGCATCATCCCCGCTCCTGAAACCTCCCACGCAATACGCACTGCCATCGACGAAGCCCTGAAATGCAAAGAGACTGGTGAGGAGAAAGTGATTGTATTCAACTTCAGTGGTCATGGTCACTTCGATATGGCCGCCTACGACGCTTATTTCGCTGGAAATCTGGTCGATTACGAATTGCCAATCGAAGAGATCGAAAATGCGCTGGCAGGTCTGCCGCAGATCGCCTGAGATCATTGACGGACTAAGACTTCTCATCATCTGGCAAGATTGGTCGCCGATGCATCCCGTTACAAGTATGGAACCCGCCGCAACTCTTATGGGCGGGTTCTGTTTTTCCCACCTCACAGCGTGGCCTCGACTGGTATGACTGACAATCCCACCTGGCGCGTCGAACTCCATAGCCATACGCGCCACTCACCTGATTCGCTTACACAGCCCGAAGCTATCGTTGCCGCTTGCCGGGAGCTGGGCATCGACCGTATTGCCATCACCGAGCACAACAACATCGCTGGCGCCCTGGCGGTGCAGCGTCTCGCCCCGGAACTGGTGATTGTCGGGGAGGAGGTAAAATCGGCCGAGGGCGATATCATCGGTTGGTTTGTCAAGGAGGCAATCCCCAAAGGCCTGTCGCTGGAGGAGACAATCGCCCGTCTCAAAGATCAGGACGCTGTCATTGCCATTCCTCACCCTTTGGATTCGCTGCGTGGCGGTTCCGCCCTGGGCCTCGAAGCTACGCTTCGCATCATCGAGCAGGTGGACGCAATCGAGGTGCTCAACGCCCGCTGCATGAGGGCGTCTGATAACGACCATGCCCGCCAAATCGCCCAGGAGTACGGAAAATTGATGACGGCTGGCAGCGACGCCCACACGGCAGGCGAGATCGGTGCGGCGACTATGCTCATGCCCCCTTTCCATGATGCCGATTCTTTCCGGGATAGTCTCGCGCACAGCGTCATCGAAGGAGATCGCAGCAGCCAGATCGTTCGCCTGTACTCGACGTATGCGAAACTGCACAAACGTTTGCTGGGAGGGGGAGGGTAGCGACTGTGCTTGCGCCACTTCTCGTCGCCCTGATTCTGGTTGCTGCTCCCACCATCATCTACGTCTATTTGATCTGGTGGTGCGACCGGTATGAGCACGAGCCGGGATGGTTGTTGTTTACGGCTTTTGTGTGGGGGGCAGTGCCTGCGGTTTTCCTCTCGTTGGTAGCCGAATTGGCTCTGCAGGGGCCGGCAAACCTGGGCATGCAGGGGATGGTAGAAAACCTGCGCCAGGTGGTGCTGGTTTCACCACTGGTGGAAGAATCGATCAAAGGCCTTGCACTATTTGTTTTTTTCTACTTCTTTCGGTCGGAATTTAATGGTGTGCTTGATGGGATCGTGTATGGCGCTCTTATCGGCATAGGGTTTGGCATGACGGAGAATTTTCTGTATCTCGTTAATGCAGCGTTGGATGGATGGGGGACCCTGTTTGATCTGACGCTGTTGCGTTCATTGGTGTTTGGACTCAATCACGCCTTTTACACCGCCATCATCGGTGCTGGACTGGGTTATGCGGTCTGGCAGCCAACCAGGATGCGCCGAACGGTGACGGCGCTGGCCGGTTTCGCTCTGGCCATTTTCATACACATGCTCCACAATCTCTCCACCACCCTTGCACCTGAGTATCCCGCTCTGTTACTCCTCAGCCTGCTGTTGAGTTGGGGAGGCATACTCTTGCTGGCTGTGATTGTCGTGCTGGCGCAACGCCAGGAACAGGCTTGGCTGAGTACCTACCTGGCTGACGAAATTCCTGATGTCCTCACCGAAGATCAGTACGAGCTTGTTTTGGAGCACCCACAGCGTTTTGGCAAATGGTCTGCCATACTCAGAGGCGTGAAACCGGCGCAGGCTGCCAAACGAGCCGCTTTTCATCATGCCGCCACCGAATTAGCGTTCAGCAAGCAACAAGCTGCGCGTTCGGACGCAAAATCATATCCGGATCAAGTAGCCGATGTGAACCGATTGCGCAGGCAAGTAGCGCAGCTATCCCGTTCCCTCGAGGGCATTTGAGCCCATCGTTTACGGGGCCAATCTGAGGATCAGAACGCCGCTGGCAGTACTCTCGGCCATCCAGCCAGTCTTGTCCCCCCATTGCACTTGCCACCAGACCAGATTATCAATTGCCTGGGGACCGCCGATTACCCGCAACTGTTCGCCGCCAGGCACGAGTTCGATGCGGTCGCTATTGGGCTTTCCCAGATAACCAGGCGTGCGGCGCATATTGACCGGGCCGCTATTCACATTTGTGACCACATCGCCCGTTTTGAAACTGGGCATAGTTGATGGTGTGGTCGGGCTAATGGTTGGCGTGCTGGTTGCTGGTGTTGGAGCCCGTGTAGTAGCGGGTAGGGGCGTGATGAGGAGTGATGGCATGATTGTAGGCGGAGGCGGGGTCCAGGATGGTCCAGATTGTGTAGCGTTCGCCCACTGCGAGCTGAAAGCGGGCAGAAAGAACATAGCCACCGTGCAAAGAGTCAGTGCAAATAGAACAGCACCGGCGCTGACGCCGATGAGCAAGGAGTTGGATTCGGAGCGGGGGGGACGAGATGACATGGTTTTGTTAGATGACCATCCTCTCGCTACCACCGCTGGCGAGTGAAGGGCGGTCGAGAGCAAAAGGATTGGTCGAGAGTGGACGTGTTTCAGAAATCAGGTCTGCCAGAAGTTGAGCGGCGGCGGGTGTAGCCATGACCCCGTGGCCGCTGTAGCCGCTGCTGATCCACAGATTCTCGACTTCCGGCGCAGGGCCGATGAGCGGGTTGTGGTCAGGACTGACGGTGTATTGGCCTGCATCGAGAAAAACTTGACTGCGGGGCAGTGATTCGGCCACATCCAACCAGAATGGGCTGAGACGATACACGCCTTCCAGGACACGGAAGGGAAAGTCGGGGTCAGGACTGACATGCAGGCTGGGCGGGCTGGGTTGTTCTGGCTCCGCCCAGGCCAGGGCTGCCCCCGGGCCTTCTGGGCGCCAATGTGCGCCGGTGTCGTGGTCGATGGTCATTGGAGCCCAGTCTGGGATAAGAGTGTGTTCTCCAATGACCAGGCGATGTCGTCGCACGGGATCAAGCGACAAGATGACGCCTGCTGTCGCTGCTAATTCAGCGGTGAATGGCCCTGCAGCCAGGACGATGAGATCGGCGTAAAGGTTCCCTTCGTTCGTGGCGACCCCGATGATCGTGTCTCCCTGCCGCAATACTTTTTCGACTGCCGTGCGCAAGTGCAGGGTCACATCATATCGGCGAGCAGCCTGTCGGAAACCCAGCAACGCTTCATGAGCTGACAACCAGCCATCTCGAGCCCGATAGGTGCCTGCCAATGCTTCCTCTGCCAGATATGGAAATCGATCATGTAAGCCTTTTCCGGCCAGGAACTCCACATCCGTCAGTCCGTTCTGATGTTGTAGCGCCACCCGCTGTTCCAGTATCGTAACGGCCTCCTCCTCGCTGGTGACGAACAGGTAGCCCTGCTGATGAAAACCAATGTCGTGGCCCGGTAAATCCAGTTGCTCCTCGAACTGTTCGTAGAATCCGAGGCTTTGTTGCATGAAAGCGATGTTGACCGGATCTGAGAATTGGGCGCGCACCGCTTGCATCGAGGCGGCTGTTGTCAATTCGCCCAACGTTTTCGCCTGTTCCAGGAGGACGACTTCATGGCCACAGCGGCCAAGGAAGTAGGCGCTGGCGACGCCGATGATTCCGCCACCGACGATGATAATGCGGGACATAGTTGAAGGTAAGAGGTGCGAGGTCAGTGCAGTGGAGTGCAGAGGCCGTGCTGAGCAACATGGTCGACGCCTGCACGGATCTCGTCAGGCGAGAAATACCAATCTAATTCAAAAACTCGCAGAGCGTCATCAGGGATATGGGCAGCCACCAGATTGAAGTCAATGTCGCCGTGGCCGGGGATAAGATGATCCCGCAGGCCACGGGTGTCGTGCAGGTGCGTTGCCACTGTGCGTGGGCCACAGGCTTCCAACCAGGCTGCCTGGGAAGCGACCCCCAGATTTGCCTGCACCTGTACGTGTCCGACATCGTGCCAGTGTCCCAAAATGGCGGGATCATGTTCGGCCAGAATGATCTGCGCTTCCGCCAGGCTGGGGATTTCGTAGATGTGCAGACGGGTTTCGACGCCCAGGCGTACACCCGCTGCCTGCGCATACGGCGCCAGCTCATTCAGGGAACGGCGGATTGCGCTCAAGTAAGGTTCGGCATTGGCTGCTCTGGCGGCCAAGAGGTCATCCAGGGCTTGCTGGTAGATTGGCGCGCCCTGGTACCCGCCATAATAACGCTGATAGAGCAGCCACTCCAAATGCGCTGGAACCTCAACTCGACCTGCGTGGATGCACACGGCCTTCCCACCCAGCTCGACCGCCAGATCGATACTCCGCCTGCATTGCTCCACCGCCCAACCACGCAAAGCCTGATCCGGGCTGCTAATCAATACGTCTGCGGGGTGCTGGTCGTCAGGATGCGCCACAGTGGGCGCGGGAAAATGCACGCTGGAGACAGGCGCTTCACCAGGAAGCAAACCTACCAGCATGTCGGGCGTGACAATGTGGCTCAGTTCGATTTGGGCGAAGCCCAATGCTTGAACTTGCTCCCACCATGAACGCACACGATCTGACCTGTGCTGCATCCACATGGTGGAAAGCGAGGGAGCCTGTGCGCTAATAGCAGCCACTACCAATTGCAGTTAGATTGACAGACGACACCCACAGATCACGGGGCTGGGAATTAACCGGCACCTGGACTCTGTACCAATCCGTGCCGTTCACCAGTTCCCGCCGCTGAGCTTGCAAGGTCCCTGCCGTCACAAACTGGCCCACCACCATGCCATTAGGCTGATCGTAGGCGGGAGCGCCAGCCGCCACCGTGATCTGACATTGCCCTGGCGGGTAGTCGACGCCACTACTGCCGCTCTGTCCGAAGAAAACAGGGTTGAGGACAGCTTGAGCATTCGTGCCTGGCGCTGTCACTTCGATGCGTCCGGGGGTGCCTGGAGCGACATTCACCGTCAATTGCGCCGACCAGTATCCAACAGCTTGATTGGGGTTTTGCACAGATGCAGAGAGTTGGCTATTCCAGACAACACAGCCCTGGTTTTGGCCTTGCACCTGGATACAAACCTGTCCGCTGGTGCTGCCCTGGACACTATCGACTTGTTGCAGGGAGACAGTCTGCTGGGACAACACATTGCCTTGTTGATCGACCGCTTTGACAAGCACGTCGTAACCAACTAGATTCCAAGCCGCTCCTTTGACCTCGAATGTTGTCGGGAGTACAGCATTGGCGAGTGGGCTGATAATATAGATATAGGGTGCGGTAACAGGGGATGTTGTTGGTGTGGGCGTCACTGTTGGATTGACAACAGGAGGAACAGGCGTGAACGTGGGCCAGGGTTGTGGAGGAGGAGGTGGCGGAGCGTTTAAGCATGGGATGACAATGGTTGCACCGGCGAGCAGCCTGTATGTGCCATTGACGCGTTGCAGGTGTTGGTAAGGTAGCCCGAAACGTTTCCCAATGGAAAACCATGTGTCGCCTTGAACAACATAGTACCAATTCCCAAAGATCTGACCCTGTGCATGTGGCATCCAACCCCGATCATACACGCCATAGCAAGAGCCTCCCCAGCTGGGGGGATGAACAATCGGAGGATGAACGGCAGTTACGCAACGATTGGGCACAGTGAGCCACATTCCAGGATAGATATTGTCTGGATCGGGTCCAATGATTTGTTGATTTAGGTGATATATTTCTTCCCAGGTTGTGCAATATTGCCGGGCAATGCTGGCAAGCCGTTCTCCGGGTTTAACTACATGGGTCACATAGGTCACCTGACCTTGGGGATGGGCAGGCCCCCAACCAGATTGCGCCGCCGCAGGGAGACCAATCGACAAGACGAAGATAACGACTACTAGGACAATGATTGATTTAGTGAAAAAATGACGCATTCAGGCCTCCCGAAAGCCTTTTAAGCGCTGTGCTTTTGCTATGTCAGCATTGGGGGAATACTGGACAATCCCCGGCGCTCTCTGTCGTGGCTAAAGATTATGACGCAAATGGAGCGGAAAAGTTACGTTTTCTGCTACTTTGGCGAGTATTTATTGATCTCAATGAGCAGGTTGGGGGATTCGTATTCGCAAAACGGGTTTTGGTAAGGAGTTGCATCACGCTCCTGCCCACAAAAAACCCAGCGCCGACAACACCACTCGCTCTTTGATCTCACCTGACCGTACTCGCTCCTTCAGCCAGTCCATCTCCACCCACTCGCATTCCACCCATTCGTGATCATCCAGGCTCGTGCTGCCGTTGGGTTTCGCATGTTCTGCTACAAAAACATGGATGAGCATATCCTCGAAAGCGGGATTGTCCCATACTTCGCCTAACAACCGCCAGCTTTCAGCGATATGACCTGTTTCTTCGACCAACTCTCGTTGCGCCGCTGCCAGCGGCTCCTCGCCCGGATCGAGAAGTCCCCCGGGCAGTTGCCAAATGACCTGGCCAACCGGGTACCGGAATTCTTTTTCCATCAGCACCTGTCCCTGATCGTTGAATGCCAATATCGCAGCCCCATGACGGTTATTGCGGATGAGTGTGTAGTCTGAAGTGCGACCATTGGGCAACTTCACTTCATCTATGTCGATGTGTAGCCACTCATTTTTGAAAACTGTGCGGGTATTGCGTTGGAGCCAGGGCTGGAGCGTTGTCTTTTTCATCAGTTAGTTGTGGGAGAGCCAGTGTTTCCAGGTCGGAGTAGGCTTGGGCCATTTGATGATACGTTTGTTCGAGCAAGGATTCAACATCGTTTGCGCTGAGGCCTTTGGTGGGAATAGGTTCCAGCACCCGGACCCAGATCTTTCCTGGGACGCAAGCGTCGACGTTCGAGATTAAGAAAATAGGAGGGGCTGAAAACAATCGGGACGATGGGGACGCCAAGTTGAATGCCGATGTGAAATGCCCCTTTCTTGAAGGGTTGCAGACCTTTTTCAGCGCCGTTCAGGTGACCTTCCGGGAAAATCCAAAGATTCAGCTTATCATTTTGCATACGTTTTCCGGCTTCCTGCAGATTGTCGACGGCTGCCTGGCGGTTGCTGCGGTCGAGCCACACGTTGGCGGCTCGATCAAATACCCAGCCAAACAGGGGCGCCTTCTTTAGTTCAATCTTTCCGGTGACAATTGTGTTGGGTGTGAACACTTCAGATAGAACTATCGCATCGAGTATGTGCTGATGATTTGCGGCCAAAACGCACGGGCGATGCATTTCCAGGTATTCACTGCCCTCGACCTGAATCTGAAGGGGGACGATGATTCTGGCGCCGGCACGCAGCCATCGCAAGAAAATGCGGTCGGTATCAGGATCCCAGGGTCGGATTACAAGTCTGATGGCTGTGGCGACGAGCACTATAATGAACCATATGATTATTAACGTTGCGCGGAAATAGAACATGATTCTACGTCCATTGATGTGGATTTTCCGAACACGACCTACCTTACTTCATAACACCGAAAAGAACCAACGGTCGCGATGAAACCGTGTTGGGCTCTTGTCACGTTACGCGCATCCTTCCCGATAACGAATCCTGCTGACATGACGAGCTTGTTGTATAATCGGGTGCAGAGGGAAATTGCTGCACTGTTCAAATCTCACCAGCCTCCCTTTATCTCGCAATCATATGGATGTGCATCCCCTGTTGGAGCAGCAACTCCGCCAACTCGACCTTGATGCCGATACGCCGCCGGACGCGCAGCGCTGGCGGCAATTAATGGTGGGCATTAGCCAAGCGTATGGTGACGCTGAGCGCAACAGTGTTCTTGAATCAGTTTCAGACCTTTCCAGAGCTTTGAGAAGTGCGAACACGATTGAAGAGATGCTTCCTGTTCTTGTAACGCAAATCATCTATCTTGTGGACGCCAACAAAGGAGCGCTAGCTTTGGTGGAGTCCGCCACTGGCGACTTGGTGTATCGACAGTGGTGTCCCGATGAACCGGACTTGATCGGGCTTCGATACAAACTGGGCGAAGGTATAGTCGGCAAAGTTGCAGAACTGGGTGAGGTTATCAATACGGTGGATCTCTGGCAAGATTCGCAGGCAGTCATGCGTGAAGGCGAATCGGGCGTCCTCCGGAACATCCGCAGTGGCATATCTCTACCTCTACGCTTCGAGAAGCAGACAATTGGAGTCCTGCAAATAGGTCGTGAGAAGCGTGGCGGCTTCAATGTTGACGAAGTCAATATCCTCACGGCATTGGCGGAAGTAGCTGGCGTAGCTCTAACCAGAGTGCGTTTTCGTGAAACACTCGAGGATACTGTGCAAAGGCGCACGACGGATCTAGAGCAAGCAAGTCGGGTGATTCGCACCGAAGCTGAGCGCATCGATCGGCTCAATGTACAATTGGAACAGCGTCAAAGAGAGCTTGAGGCCACCAATCGGGAGCTGACCGCAGCGAATCAGGCTCGAATGCGGTTTTTGGCCAACATGAGTCATGAACTAAGAACGCCACTCAATGGCATTTTGGGGATCACGCAGGCGCTCCAACAAGGTGTCTATGGCGATGTCAACTCGCAACAGCAGGCTCGATTGCAAAATGTATTAGAAAGTGGGGCTCATCTATTGCATTTGGTGAATGATTTGCTTAGCCTGGCCCGGGTTGAAACCCATCAGCTGGAGCTGCATCTGACCACTGTCGATGTTAATGAATTGTCTCGTGCGGCAATGCATATGGTTCAGCCATTGATTGAGGCCAAACATCTGCATTTTGAAACTGATGTGCCGGAAGATGTTGGTTCTGTTGTTGGAGATGCGCAACGACTCCGTCAGATTTTGGTCAATCTCCTGGATAACGCCTGCAAATTTACGCCGGAAGGCGGCCGTCTGGGCGTTTCGGTGATGGGTGATGCAACAGAAGTTGCGTTTGTGGTATGGGATTCAGGCATCGGCATCCGTTCTGATCGTCTGCAGGATGTTTTCCAACCATTTGTCCAGGTTGATGATGATTACGACCGCCGCTACAATGGCGCCGGATTAGGATTGGCATTGGTGAAACGCCTTGTCGAATTACATGGCGGCAGCGTAGCTGTGAAGAGCAAAATCGATCAGGGTAGCCGGTTTCAGGTGATTATTCCCAGATGGCGCAAAAACCTCAATTGGCACGAGTCAGGATATGAGAATTCTACGCTTGGCGATCAGGTGGGTGCTAGTTGATGGATGTGCGCAAGGAGACTGATAGCGGGGAGATCCTGTTAGCTTCGGTGCTGATTGTGGATGATCAGGAAATCGGGCGTATCACGCTGGAAGGGTTCTTGTTGCCTCTTGGGTATGAATTACATTTTGCTGCAAGCGGGCAGGATGCGCTGGCCATGTTGGCTGGTCTTCACCCTGATGTCATTTTGTTGGATGTGATGATGCCCGGAATGAGCGGCTTTGACGTGTGCCGACATATCCGTGCTGATACGCGTTGGCGGGATATTCCAGTTATTCTTGTCACGGCACTGGATGACAGGAAATCCAAGATAGAGGGTCTTGAGGCAGGGGCGGATGATTTTATCTCCAAACCGGTCGACTGGGCCGAGCTGCGGGCGCGGGTTCAGACAACCGTGAAGCTTGGACGCACCCGTCGCCAACTTCAGGAGCGGGCTCGCTTCGAATGGGCCGTTAACCAGAGCAGTGATGGTTTCGTCTGGCTGGATGAGGATGGCAGGATTGTGGGGGAAAACCCAGTCGCACGGGCATGGTTGGGCGCCGGGGAAAGCGCAGGTCGATTCTTGCTGGAGCGAATCGGAGAAAAGTTTATCCTACAGCCGGAGATCACCTGGGCTGAACTGGTGAAAGCGGAACAAGATGTTATATTGACTTTGGTGCGGCCAGAAACAGTGTATGCCATGTCGCAGTGGTTGGAGTTGACCCTCAAAGCGCTGCCTGCAACCGATGGCAGGTTGGGAACATGGATGGTTCATCTCCAGGATGTTACGGCGTTGCAGGCGCGCATGCACCAGGTTGTGACTGTATTGGCCTTCCTCTCCCACAAACTGAACTCTCCCCTGGCCTCGCTGTCTGCTGCACTGGAGATGATGGCGCTGCGAACAGGGGATGATACGATATTGCAATCGCTCCTGGGTACCGCATTCGAAAGTGTATCGAGTTTGGAAACCGAGACCGCACAACTCCTGCAATTGGTGGAGGCGTTTAAGGGGAGCGTGACTGATGAGACAGGCGCTCTTACTTTGGAGAATCTGGATGCAACCGTAGTGTCTGTGCTGCACCAAATGGGCTTGCGGCAAGACCAGTATCGCTACACTCGATCAACTCACGCGTATCCCGCCTTTTCGACCTGCTGTGGCGGAACGCATTCTGGAATTGCTTGTGGACAATGCCATCAAATTTCATCCCTTAGGCGCACCGCAAGTCACTATCACGCTACAGGATGAAGGATCGGATTCTATCCGTATCGAGGTCGAGGATGATGGCTCTGGCATTTCTCCCGAATTCTGGGAGCGAGTCTGGCAGCCACTATATCAGATAGATCGGGTCGGAGCCGGAACAATGGCAGGGATGGGTATCGGCTTATCTCTGGTTGCCAACGCCGTCTGGCGCGTCGGCGGCCGTTGCTGGATAGAAAGCGGCGGCGACGGCGGCGCACGTGTCTGCATTGTTGTGCCGGCTCTGTCGATGTAATCACTCAAGGAGCAAAATATCATTGTGTTACCACCAAATACTGTCAAACCTCAATACGATTCCAATTGTTTTTCGCAGATTCCCGGCTTGATCTGGGACGCATTGCTAGGCGATACGACCTCAGCGCTGACGCCTACCCTCCTGCCTGAACCCCAACACAAATACGACAAAGTCGTCTTTTTTCTAATTGACGCCTTCGGCTGGCGTTTCTTCGAGCAGTATCGAGATCGATATCCCTTCCTCCAGCGCTTTATTGCAGATGGGAAGGTCGCCAAACTGACATCGCAGTTTCCATCCACAACAGCGGCGCATGTCACGACATTGTTCACCAACCAGGTCGCCGGCCAACATGGCGTTTATGAATGGCAGTACTACGAGCCCAAACTGGACAAGATGATTGTCCCCCTTCTCTATTCACTTTCGGGTGAGGAGCGACCTGAACTGCTGCGCGCTTTGGTCGATGACCCAAGCATGATTCTGCCCAACAACACCTTTTTTGAGGCTCTGCAGGCGCAGGGTGTATCGCCCTGGATATTTCAGGATGGCGCTTATGTGCAATCGACGTACTCTACGATGATGACGAGAGGCGCAAAAGGGTCGGGTTACAAAACACTGGCCGAGGCACTGGTCAATGTCATCCTGCAGATGGAAAAAACGCCAGCGTCGTCAGCGTTTTTCCTTTACATCGATTCGCTGGACGCGACGCTGCATCGCTACGGGCCAGGTTCACCGCAGGTTGAAGCGCAGATTGATGCGATGTTTACGACAATGGATCGGATATTCTGGCCAAAAGCAGTCGATAATTTCCAAAACACCCTGTTTATCATTACCGCCGACCACGGCCAGATGGAGGTCGATCCGCAAACAACCCTCTACCTCAATCTGACGTCGCAATTCCCGCAAATTCGCAAGCTGCTCAAAGAAAACCAACAGGGTGAGGTACTGACGCCCGGCGGTTCTGCCCGAGATTTGTTCTTGTACGTGAAGGAGCCCATGCTAGAACAAGCCAAGGCTTTGGTGACTGAAGCCGTGCAGGACAAAGCCGATGTCTTCACCACCGACGAACTGATCGATGAGGGTTTGTTTGGCCCCGAGCCGCTCTCGCCCGCCTTCTATTCCCACGTCGGCAATCTTGTCATCCTTCCACGCAAGTGCCAAACGGTTTGGTGGTACGAACAAGGCCGTTTCGAGCAGAAGTTCTACGGTCATCACGGCGGTCTTTCGCCCGAAGAAATGGAGATCCCACTTTTGTTATACTCCTTCTCGTAGTATCATTCTCGCCAAAATCGTAATCATTCAGGCGATGTCCCATTTTGTACGTCATGTCGAACGAATGTGAGACATCCCCTTCATTTTCGAGGATGATCCCTGATCACGAGGGGATTTCTCCTCCCGTTGGTCGTCGACTGACAGCAACTTGAATAGCCACCCAATATCCAATATCCAATTTTCATCCACTGAGGTCATCATGTCATCATCCACCCCTTCTCGTCCCCTCCGTTCCGATATCATCAAAAAAGGCATCGAACGAGCGCCTCATCGCAGTCTGCTGCGCGCCACCGGCGTCAAAGAAGAGGACTTTGCCAAGCCCTTCATTGCTATCGCCAACAGCTACATCGACATCATTCCCGGCCATGTGCATCTGGATAAATTCGGGGAAATCGTCAAACAGGCCGTGCGCGAGGCGGGCGGCGTTCCCTTCATCTTCAACACGATCGGTGTGGACGATGGCATCGCCATGGGGCACTTTGGCATGAAATACAGCCTGCCCAGCCGTGAGATCATCGCCGACAGCGTCGAGACAGTGGTGCAGGCGCACCAATTTGACGCCCTGGTCTGCATCCCCAACTGTGACAAGATCGTGCCGGGCATGCTCATGGCCGCCATGCGCTGCAACATCCCCACTATCTTCATTTCCGGCGGTCCGATGTATGCCGGCCAACTGGAAGACGGCCAGACTGTGGACCTGATCTCGGTTTTCGAGGCGGTGGGGGCGGTCTCCGCCGGGCACGATGGACGAGGCCAGACTGTTGGAGATCGAACAAGTGGCTTGCCCGACATGCGGCTCCTGCTCCGGCATGTTCACGGCCAACAGCATGAACTGCCTGTGCGAGGCCCTGGGGATCGCCCTGCCAACCAATGGCACAGCGATGGCCCTGAGCCCCGAGCGCGAAGCGCTGGCTCGCAGAGCGGCTCGCCAAATCATGTATTTGCTGGAAAATGACATTTGTCCTCTGGACATCGTTACGCCCGAAAGCCTGGACAATGCCCTGACCCTGGATGTGGCGATGGGCGGCAGCACCAACACGGTGCTCCACACCCTGGCCATCGCTCAGGAAGCCGGCATCGATTATCCGCTGTCCCGCATCGATGAGATCAGTCGCCGCACGCCCAACATCTGCAAGGTGTCTCCGTCCAGTGACTACCATGTCGAGGATGTACACAAAGCGGGCGGGATCAGCGCCATCCTGTACGAGCTAAGCCACAAGCCGGGGGCGCTCAATCTCGACCAGATCACTGTCACCGGCCAGACCTTGGGCGAGAACATCGCCGGGTGCGCTACGCAGGATGCCGACTGCATCCGCACCCTGGACAATGCCTACAGCGAACAAGGTGGCCTGGCCATTCTTTTCGGCAATTTGGCGCCTGATGGCGCTGTCGTCAAGTCAGCTGGCGTCAAACCGGAAATGATGTCGCATACCGGTCCTGCCCGTATCTACGAGAGCCAGGACGAAGCGATGGTTGGCATCCTGGCCGGGGAAGTGCAGGCGGGCGATGTGGTTGTCATTCGTTATGAAGGACCGAAGGGCGGCCCAGGCATGCAGGAGATGCTCTCGCCCACCAGTTTGATTATGGGGCAGGGACTCGGCAACAGCGTCGCCCTCATCACCGATGGTCGGTTCAGCGGTGGCACCCGTGGCGCTTGCGTGGGGCACGTCAGCCCAGAGGCGGCCAGCGGCGGCCCCATCGCTTTGATCGAACCCGGTGACATGATTTCGGTGGACATCACGAACCGGAATCTGGAACTGCATGTGGATGAGGACGAAATGGCCCGGCGCAGGGCTAACTGGCAGCCCATCGTGCGTGAGAATCTACCCCGCTATCTCAGCAAGTACGCTACCATGGTCACCAGCGGTTCGCAAGGAGCAGTGCTGGCGTGGTAAAACAAGTGACAGATTTCACAACTACAATCGCTAAAGGAGGCGTATACAACATGGATGATCTGTTTAACACACTCACGGGTGGCCAGGCTTCAAAGGATCAAGATGATCCCCAAGAGGGAAGAGGGAGCCAGTCATCGGGAGGTGACCGGGATGCACTCAACGACCTGCTTGGCGGGATGATGGGCGGCTGCACCGCAAACAGGTGGCGATGCCCCTGATTTCGGCGGCCTCCTGGGCGGTATGCTCGGAGGTGCGTCTGGCGACAGCGGCGGCAGCCCCGACATGGGCGGATTACTGGGCGGCCTTCTTGGCGGCTCGGGAGGTTCGCAAGCTGGTGGGATGAGCGGCCTGTTAGGCGGAATGCTCGGAGGCGGCGGCGCTTCGCAGAGCGGCAACCCCATGGTAGATATGGTCGCCAACATGCTGGCCGACAAATTGGGGCTTTCACCTTCGGTGGCGTCTACTTTGGTCGCGGCGGCTCTCCCCTTACTGATGGGCGCTTTGACGAAAGGCGCTGGTCAGCAGGGCGGTCGCAGTGGACAGATTGATCTGGATGAAATGGATCTGCCCGGTTTGGTTGAAGAAGAAATGCAGGAACAGGGCACTGTCCATCAGGTCGCTGCCGAAACCGGTCTGAGTGAAGAGGAAGCGGATCAGGCTTTGCGCGAGGCGTTGCAGATGTTGACAGCAGGAGTCAACTGACCCGGCAGGCAACGGCACTTTATTGGCTCAAGATCATTTCACTTAAGTTTTCGATGGTTCTGTGTTGCGTGTTGCGTTCTACAGTCAACAACGGAACGCAACATGCATCACGGCCCTTCCTGAGCTTGTCGAAGGGCGCCACGTAATCCAAATCTCACGAAAATCCAAATGAGCCGTTTTGTTTTGAACAGGAGGAGTTCCCATGTCCGATCAAGATAGCAAATCATCCGATGACAAACGCACAGTGACGGCGAGGCGAAGGCGACGAACCGAGCCCGCCGCCGGTGGACGCCAACAGGCGGAAGCGCCAAAACGAGAAGATCAATCGTCTTCAGCGCCGCCACCCTCAGCCCCGCCGCCTCGACCACCGGCAAGCAGCAGCCCTCGGCCATCTCCAAGACCACGACCATCAGGACCCCGTGGCAAGATGAGCCCGATGATGATTGTGATCCTGCTTGCGGTCGTTGTTGTGGTGGTGCTGTGCTGCGGACTCTACATGCTGCGAGGAGGGGGATCACAAGAGTCTGCGGATGTGGGTTTCCAACAACCTGTGCAATCTACTCAGTCCGCCCAGGTTGAGCCCACCCGACCACCTGCAACGGCAACACCCAAGCCTTTCACCCCGCCGGCTGCGACTGCTGGCGAGGGCGACACCTGGCTCGTCATGCTCTACCAGGACGCCGACGACAAGGTTCTCGAGAAGGATATTTATCTGGACTTGAACGAAGCGGAGCGCATCGGTTCCACCGACAATGTGCATATCGTTTCACAGGTCGATCGTTACCGTCGTGGCTACCAGGGTGATGGCGATTGGGATTCCACCAAACGTTTTTACGTGACCTACGATCCCGATCTGAATCGTGTTTCCTCGCAGGAGATCGCTGATTTGGGCGAAGTGAACATGGCTGACGGCGATTCCCTGGTTGACTTCGTCACCTGGGCTGTCGACACGTTCCCGGCTGATAAACACGTGCTCATCCTCTCGGACCACGGCATGGGCTGGCCAGGCGGCTGGTCGGATCCCGATCCAGGCGGTCGGGGCGACGATAATATCGCTCTGGCCCAGAATGGCGATCAATTATTCCTGATGGAAATGGATCAAGCTTTGGGCGAGATTCGGGATCGAACCGGTCTGGATAAATTCGAGATCATCGGCCTTGACGCCTGTTTGATGGGCCATGTCGAGGTTTTCGAGGCGCTTGCTCCCCATGCACGGTACGCTGTCGCCTCACAGGAGACTGAACCCGCCCTGGGTTGGGCGTACACCGGCTTCCTGGACGCCTTGGTCAGGAACCCCGGCATGTCTGGCGCTGATTTGAGTCGTGTCATCGTGCAAAGCTATATCCAGGATGACCAGCGCATCGTCGACGAACAGGCGCGTGCCGACTTGCTGCGAGGCTCCAGGGGAACAGGATTCGGACTGCCCTCGGCGGCGCAAGTCGCGCAGCAAATGGCTGACTCTACGACGTTATCGGCAGTGAATTTGGAGGCGATGCCGCAGGTAATGGCCAGTCTGAACAATCTGGCCGCCGTGTTGCAGGAAAGCGACCAGCGTGCTGTTGCCCAGGCTCGGAACTATGCCCAATCGTTCACCAGCGTATTCGGTCGGGGTTCGCCACCTTCCTACATCGATCTGGGCAATTTCGCCCAATTGCTGAAGCGAGAAACGCGCAGTAGCGCCGTCACCCAGGCCGCTGATCAACTAATCGCCGCCTTGGACGACAGCATGATCGCTGAGCGGCATGGAAACAAAAAGCCTGGTTCAACAGGTATGTCCGTCTACTTCCCCAACTCGAAACTGTACGGACATCCGGCTGCGGGACCACAATCCTACACCACCGTCGCCAATCGATTTGCAGCCAATTCGCTATGGGATGATTATCTCACTTATCACTACACAGGTCGTCAGTTTGATCCTGCTACCGGCGCTATCAGCGTGCCTGAAACCGGCAAACCGGTGACGGCGCCGGGCGCTGGCGCTATCTCAGTGGGGCCAATCAGCCTGTCAAGTTCCACGGTAGCGCGAGGCGATTCGATTACGGTCAGCGCCGACATCGCTGGTGAGAATCTCGGATACATCCTTTTCTTCACAGGTTATCTGGATGAGACCTCCAAATCGATTTTCGTGGCAGACATGGATTACCTCGAGAGCGCCGAGGTTCGTGAGGTTGATGGCGTCTTCTATCCCGATTGGGGCGAAGGCGAATTCACATTGGAATTTGCATGGGAGCCGCTGATGTTCGGCATCGATGATGGTCAGGGCGCTGAGTTGGCACTCTTTAATCCCAATACGTATGGAGCAGACTACGAGAACGCAATCTACACCGTTGATGGCATCTACACCTTCACGGACGGCGAAACTCGCAACGCCCGTATGTATTTCAGTGATGGCGAGTACCAACAGGTCTTCAGTTTCCAGGAGGATGGCGCTTCGGGTGCGCCGAGCGAAATTGTGCCGGAGCCAGGCGATAAATTCACTGTGCTGGAACAATGGATGGACATGGATGGCAACGGCCAGGTCAGCGGTATTGCCACGCAGGAAGGAGGAACAGTCGCCTTCGGCGATCAGGTGCTGGAGTGGGCCGAATTGGATGCCGCTCCCGGCCAGTACATCATCGGCTTTATCGTCCAGGACCTGGATGGGAATTCCTATCCGGTGTATGAAAAAGTTACCGTGAAGTAGTGAATGAAGTCATGTCGCAACGAAGCGAGACATCCCCTGAGTGATCGTCTGAGCCGATCCTGCAGGGGATATCTCCTCCGCTGGTCGTCGATATGACGTAACTCATGCATTTTTCGAGGAGAATTTCAATGATTGATACATCGACTGAATTCGGGCAGCGAGTTGCCCGTCGTTTGCAGCAAGAACGCATTATCTGGCTGACAACTGTTGACAGCAGCGGACAGCCCCAACCCAGGCCGGTTTGGTTTCTGTGGGATGGCGAGTCGTTTCTGATCTACAGCCGTCCAAACACCGCCAAGCTGCGACACATTTTACATAATCCGAATGTCGCTCTGAATCTCGATGGCGATGGCGCGGGCGGCGACATTATCGTTTTCAACGGCGTGGCGGCCATTGATGAAGCGGATCTGCCGACGGAATCGGTTCCTGGCTATGTCGAAAAGTACAGTGCGGGCTTCGAGCGCATCGGCATGACGGCTGCTCAGTTCAGTGAAGCCTATGCGGTGGCCGTGCGTGTTAACCCGACCAACCTGAGAGGGCACTGAAAGCATGACAAAACGTCTCGTGCTCATTGCCGGTAACATCGGGACCGGAAAAACATCACTCACCGAACGCATTGGCGCTCGTCTCGGGTGGGAAACGAGCTTTGAATCTGTGGCGGACAATCCCTATCTCCCCGATTTTTACGCCGATATGCGGCAGTGGTCCTTCCACCTTCAGGTTTTCTTTCTCGGCCATCGTGCCCAACAACACCTGGCATTGGCCAACAGTCCGCAATCAGCCATCGCCGACCGCAGCATTTACGAGGATGCCTACATTTTCGCCCGCAGCCTGCACCAGATGGGTAATCTCAACGAGCGGGATTACCTGTCCTACCGTCGTCTCTACGAACTCGTTGTCGCCAGTCTGCCCCGGCCGGATTTGCTGATTTACCTAAATGCGCCGGTTCGTGTCCTGCTGGAGCGGATCGAAAGCCGTGGTCGCGCCATCGAAAGCGGGATCACAGCCGATTATTTGGAATTGCTGGAATCGTATTACGATGATTGGATGCAAACCTTCGACCTTTGCCCCGTGCTGACCATTCGTTCTCAAGACCTCGACTTTGTGCACAAACCTCGCCATCTCGACATTGTCATCGGTCGGATCGAAGCAATGCTGGCCGGGCGAGAAGACGTAGTCTTCCCACAGAACGACCGGTAGTAGTAAGCAGTATGGAGTAGAGCAGTAAGCGGTATAAACTTGTCACTGACCTCTGACCTACATCTCTGTCCTCACCCCTGCGTCTGTGGTACAATGCCCGCCACAGATGAGAACATGCAATGACCACTGAACGCAGTAACGACCAATGGCTGGCAGATTTACAAGCCGGGGGCGCTCGACGTGACGCCGCCATCCTGGACCTTTTGTCCTGGTTGGAGCGTCGATTGTTTTTCTATTTGCGGGATCGTAGCGATCTCCGTCGTTTGAATGAGGACGAGATCGAGCAGATGGCGGCGGATTTCGCACAGGAAAGCGTGCTGATCATCCTCAGAAAATCAGATCAGTTTCAGGGGCGAAGTAAATTCACAACCTGGGCCGCCAAAATCGCCGTGCATCAGGCGTTGGGCGAGCTTCGGCGCGCACGCTGGCGAGATGTTTCTCTGGATGAGTTGACCGCCGATGGCAGCTTTGAGCCGGAGTTCCTGAACAGTGATCAGGTTACGCCAGAGCAGGAGGCCCTGCAGAACGATATCATGATGACAGTGATGGACGTGATGCAGAACGAACTCAGCGATCGGCAGCGGCAGGCGCTGTACGCCCGATTGGTGCATGGTGTGCCAGCGGCGCTTCTGGCCGAACAGATGGATACAAATCCCAACGCCCTCTACAAACTCATCCACGACGCCCGCAAACGCTTGAAGGCGCGTCTCATCGAGCGAGGACTCAGCCCAGAGAACGCTCTCTCTGTATTCTCCTGATGTTTTCCATTGATGCGGTGCACTGTGTTTAAGCAAGTAAGAAAAGCCCAAACCATGCGCTCCTGAGTACGAGGAAAGGCAACGAATCTCCCGTGTCCACCACCGAAATGTCGTTAATTCAAAAATTGTTGAACATGTTAGCGCTCACCAAAGAGCGCGAGTTGACCTGCATGGAGGTCAACGAGCTCCTGGATTACTATGTTGAGTTGGAACAATCCGGCGAGAATGTCAAGGCTCTTATGCCGACCTTGACGCAACATCTGCGCATCTGTCCCGAATGCGTCGAGGAATATGAGGCGTTGAAGCAGATCATCGGAATTGAACCAGAAGTCGCAGTGCCATCGGCGTAGGATGGGAGTATAGAATGGATTTGCAGGGTAGGACTGCTGTAATCACGGGCGGAGCTAAGCGCATTGGTCGTGCTCTGACATTGGCGCTGGCGGGCGCTGGATGCAACATCATCTTGCATTACGGGCATTCACGAGACGCCGCCGAGCAGACGGCCCAGGATGTGGAAGCGTTGGGCGTCAAGGTTATGCTTAGGCAGGTCGATTTATTTGCGCCGGTCGGGTTATCAACGCTGGTCGAGACCGAGTCAGTGGGTCTGAGCCCGGCCCAGATACTGATCAACAGCGCTGCTGTCTTCCCTGCCGACACGCTACTAGATCTGACGCTCGAACAATGGAGTACAACGTTTCGAGTCAATCTGCGAACGCCGATATTCCTGACCCAGGCTTTCGTGCGTGCTCTCCCCGATGATCTCGATGGCGCTGTAATCAACATCACTGACTGGCGCACGGAGCGTCCCTACCCGGATCGATTCAGCTATTCGGTGGCAAAAGGCGCTCTCGATGCCTTTACCCGCACGGCGGCCATCTCCTTGGCGCCGCAAATCCGTGTCAATGCCATTGCCCTTGGCGCAATGCTACCCCCTCCTGACAAAGATCAAAGTTACCTGGATGCCCTGGCCGCAACGTTGCCCCTGCAAAGGCCGGGCGGCACAACGGTGATTGCCGATGCAATGCTTTATTTGCTTCGCAACGACTTTGTGACGGGTGAGATTTTACGCCTGGATGGCGGCGCACATTTGCAATAAGTGAAGTGTTGTCCTTCAGGGAAGCAGCGTTTCGAGGGCCGCGTCGGGATTGCGGAGCAAATCCAGCGCATTCAGGTGGACGACATCGGCGGACGTTTGGGTGACGTAATCGGGCAGGGGCTCATCGAGGTCGTCCCAAGTGGGTTCGTCGATGTAAACGCCAATGCGTCCATGCGGTCCAAACAGGGCGAGATCGGCTTCGGGGCGATCACCCATATCGACAGGATACCAACATTCGACCGACAGACCACGCTCGTGGATGGCCGTGTAGAGCTTTTGGCGGGCGGCGTCGCGCAGCCAGAGATCTGCGACATCGTTCGCCTGAAATAGGCGTTCGAGGGTCGTGTACAGAAAGGTGATGCGGGGTTGCCACTGATTGGGGATCGGTTTTTCAAGCGCTTGCAGGTCGCCCAGCTCCAGTCTGAAGTACTGCTCTGAGGCGCGAGGATGATCAGGTTGATCTGGAAGAAGCTCAGCGCGGGTGACGACATGGTAGCGGAGGATCGGAGCAAAGTAGTTGATGCGTTTGCCGCTTGCACCGAATTTCCCGGTTTGGTACAGCGCCAGATATTCTGCGGCAATCTGCCGGGGTGCGCGCTTGACGGGAATTCGATACCATTTTTTCTCGCGCGCTCGCGCCAGGTCCGATTCGTTGTTGACGACGGCGACCAGTACAGGCGTCCATTCATCGGGCGATGATGCTGGGCGGCGGTACGAAGGATGGTCGGGCGAAAGTTGCATGGTGGGCGAGATGTAAAAGGTTAGTTGGCGGAATCTTCAGAATCATCGATGATCATCTCGCCTTTCGTTAAAACCTTAACCTCTGTGAATCCGAGCGACCGCAAGTGGTTCTCAAAATACATTTGTCCGAAAAGGGTTGCCGTCTCCAGGATGCCGGACTCCAGGACAGCTTGCTCGATTGCCTGTATGCCCTTTTCCAGTGTTTCCGCCTGTAGATCGGGATTATTACTGAGGAAGATCGATCTTTCGTAATCGACGATTCGGGTTTGCTCGAAATCGATGCTTGTCGAGAGGATTTCCGGCTCGGGAAGATAGAGCTGCACGCGTGTGCCATCGATCCAGATGTCCTCGTCGGTGAGTTTGCTCAGATCGAAACCCGCTTTGACTTCACCGTAAACGAGCATAAGCATTTTCTCTCGCACGCCAACATGCTTGCGGATATCGTCGGGGATGTGCTCGCTGGGGATGTCCACCACCACGGGGTATTCGACGGTGGCCAGTTCCGCCAGCGGCCGCAAACTTAGTATGGTGACGACAGGCGGCCTCGGTGTTGGCGTGGGAGAAGGGGGCGGCGAGGGGATCAACAATCCAGGGAGAATTTGGCTTGCCAGCAACCCAAGGACGAGGATCAACGCCAGACCGGCGCCGAAGGCGAAGTATCTGCCACAGCCGCCGCCACTGGTGGAGGCAACCTCGGGGGAGGGAGCTGGTGGTGGAGGTGGTTGAATGGGAGCCGGGTCCGCACTGGCTATGGTTGAGTCCTGGTCTACCACATTGGTCTCTTGTTCGTTCATGAGGAATTATCAGTTGTGAGTGCTTCTTTGACTCGGATGTCGATATCGGTAAAGCCTAGTGAGCCCAATAGTCTTTCAAAGTAGATGATGCCATTCTCTTCGGCCTTTTCCAGGATGCCATGTTCTTCCGACCAGTCAAGCACGCGGCGTTCAGCCAGCAACCTGGCGGTGCTCTCCAGGTATTGGTCCGCCTTCACCAGGAAACCGGTGTCCCGCTCATAGACCATCGTTTTTTCATTGTCCAGGCGACTGAAGAAGATTTCCGCCGGTGGCAGTGCAAGCGTCACTGAATTGCCTTGCACCAGGACATCTTCGCTTGAAATCTCGCTGAGATCAAAACCGGCGATTACTTCACCGGTGGCGATCAACAGGATCTTGTCGTTGCCGAATATTCGAGTCCAGAGGCTGTCAGCTTCTTTCTCTTCATCGACAACCACCTGCATCACATAGCCGACTGTCTCGAGTCGGCCCAGCGACTTTACTTCGCTGAGCGTGATGCGAGGCGTCGGAGTTGCTGTAGGAGTCGGTGTGGATGTAGCGGTTGGCGTGGCAGTGGGACCTGGCGTGTTGGTCGGAGTTGGCGTCGAGGTGGGCGTACTCGTGGGCAATGGCGTCGGCCAAGGCTCGGTCGGAGAAGGAACGACGGTCGGTTCCAGTTGGCCAGATCGAGCCTGGATGAAGCTGTTAGCCACAAATGCAATTGCAATGACGCCTGCAATCGCCAGGATGATCACTTGCCACAAGGGCCATTTGCTTTGGTTCATGAGTTTTGGGTAGGTATGAATGCGGGGCTATAGAACACGATGTAGTTTTTTGGTACTGGATATCAGGTATTATAGCACGCTATCGAAATCTGCGAATACCCAATACCTGATATCCACCAATATCGTCAATCTTGCACAAGCACCGCCATCGTCAACCGTGATATACAGATCAATCGTTCCTGCTCATCCGTGATGCGAATTTCCCAGACATGGTTCCTGCGTCCCACCTTGATCGCTCTAACGACCCCCATGACGAGCCCCGACCTGACTGCACGAAGGTGATTGGCGTTGATATCCAGGCCTACGGCCTGCTGGCGAGGAAAATCAATGCAAAGTGTCGAGGCTGTGCTCCCCAATGTTTCGGCCAGGAGCACGGATGCCCCGCCGTGCAGCAGTCCCATTGGTTGCCGGGTGCGTTCATCCACCGGCATGGTCGCCACCATGTAATCTTCACCGACTTCCGTGAATTCGATACCGAGATGAGCGACTGCGGTGTTCAGGCTCAACTGGTTAAGGGCATCGAGGGTGGGCTTGTATCGCCAAAGCATGTCAGTTTCCTTTACAGGGTGGTTTCCGCAAAAACTCTACAAATAAAAAATGCGTTCTTTGAGTCAGGAGGATTGTCCGACACTTGAATTGGGTCGTATCGCCCACAGGAAAGCGCCAAATGCGAGAGATGCGGCGAGTATCGCGCCCAGTATCCAGAACACTGTCGCTTGCGGCCCAGTGGTTTCAAAGAACTGGCCGATTAGCCAGGGAATGAGCATGCCGCCGAGACTAGCGCCAACCAGGAAGAAGCTGGCGATGCGCCCGGTGACATCAAGGTGATGTTCCGCAAGAATCATCAGGGTGGGGAAGATGGTGGCCATGAACAAGCCCATTCCGGCAGTGGCGATCCAGATGACGCCAGGAACGTGAGATGCAAACAGGAGCAGCAGCAGGGAAATAACCAGTCCGATAATGTCTACAGATAGGATAGTGCGAGCCCGCACACGGTCTGGTAAGGGGATGCTGAGCAAACGTCCCAGAGTGAGCGCCCCCCAGAACAGAGAATTAATGTAGCCCGCTGTGATCGCCGTTATCTGACCAATTGTCAAGGAATAGGTATAGATCCATCCCCCGAAGGCCAGTTCTGCGCCGACAAAGAGGAAGAACATCAGGGTGATGAGGATGACAAGCAGCCAGCGTGTATTCGCTGTTTTCGACTCTGATGAGGTGAAGGGATTGGCGGGGCTCGGTGTACGCAGCATGTAGATGCCAGGGGGAATCATCAACAGCGCTATCAACCAGTATGCCCAGGTGATGTTACCGCTGACATTGATCGACTGCACAACAATGATCGGCGTGATCAAAGTGCCCACACCGAAAAAGAAGTGCAAGGCATTCATGCGTGAGCCCACTTTGTTGCGGTGAACCCAGATGAGTAGCGTGTTCCCACCTACGTCTATGGTCCCGCCTCCGATGCCAATGATCAGCATCGCTGCTGCAAGGATAGCGAGACTCGACATAACAGGCGTGAGTGCAAGCATGACGGCGGCAACCAGGAACATGCTGCCAATCAGGGGATGCGCCGGGGCCCGGTCATACAGACGGCCACCCAAATAAGAGCCGATCATCCAGCCCAGCGCCTGGGCCGTGAACAGAATGCTGATCTGGTTGAGACGAGAGGCGGTGTTTTCGGCCAGACCAGGAAGGGTGGGGCCTAGAGCTCCTGCAATCAGGCCAATACCGATAAAGGCGAGAAAGTAGCCGTTTGTTTGGCTTCGTTTGATTTGGTTGGCGCCTGCGGTGGGGGTCTTCGAAGTATCGGTCATATCAAGTCTCTGTCCAGGCGCCGACCACTTGTCGCAGGATGGCGAATTCGCCGATGTGGTAAGCATTGTGGTCTGCAACAAGCAAAGCTTCTCGCAGAATGTTGAAGCCCTCGGCATGCGGGAGGTCGGTGTACAGATCAGTGGCGGGGTCTTCGATTAGCGCCAGTAGTTCGGCAAGATCGGAGCGTATGGCAGAGGCAGTCGCTTCCCATTGCGCCTCGTCGGCTCTGGTATCGGGGTTGGGCCAGTAGTCATCCGGCCAGGCGAGGTTTTTGTAGCTGGCATTGCGGATGAAATCGAGGATGTCCCACTGGGCAATGCGGATGTGTTCGAGAAGATGCCAGAAGCTGTAGGGAACGTTGGGCGGTCGGGTGTTAAAGTGCTGGCCGGGAAAGTTTGCAAGCGCTTGTTCCAAACTCATGTGAGCACCGCCGCCGTTCAACAAAAACAGGAGTTGGGCGCGCACGGCGGCGTCGGGCAGGTTGTTCAAGGTGTCGGATTGTGGTGTCGTCATAATGCCTGGATTGTATCGGGAATGGAAGCAAATGTGCAATGTTGACCCCGGCTTCTGGTCTGCCGTGTTTGCTCGATTTCAGATTCGCCGACATCTCTGGTAGAATGCCCTTTCCAAACAGCAAACATCCCAGCAGGTTCCAATCCTGCCCGGACGACGAAACACCCACGACGTCGCCGGTAGATGAGACCACGAGGTGAATGAATGACCTGGACCCCGGTACAGATCACCGAGGCGCTTGAGCGCGTGCTGCTCAACGTCCGCCAGCCTGCCCGTTACACCGGCGGCGAATGGAATAGCATTATCAAAGATTGGGGTGATACCCGCAGCCGGGTTGCCCTGGCTTTTCCCGATACGTACGAATTGGGCATGAGCAATCTTGGCCTGGCGCTACTTTACGACACGCTCAACCAGCGCCAGGATATCGTTGCTGAACGGGTTTATTTGCCCTGGGTGGACATGGAACAGGCGATGCGGCGGGAGGGAATCCCGTTGTTCGGACTGGAAACCCGTCACCCTGTTATCGATTTCGACATCCTCGGCATCACCCTGCCCTACGAGCAACTCTACACCAACGTGCTTACTCTGCTCGATCTGGCTGGCATTCCCCTGCACTCGGTTGATCGGGCAGATCATCACCCGCTGGTGCTTGCAGGTGGTTCTGCCATCATCAATCCCGAACCGATGTGGCCCTTTATCGATGCCATGTTTTTGGGCGAAGGTGAAGAGGCGATCCACGAGATCGTTGATTGCCACACCCAGTGGCGGGATGAAGGTCGGCCTGGCAGTCGGGTTGAACTGCTACGCAGACTTGCCCGCATTGACGGCGTTTATGTCCCCAGTTTCTATGAATCCAGCTATCATGCCGACGGCACGCTGGTGGGGACAACGCCAAAGCCCGAATTCAGCGATGTGGCTCCGAGCATGGTTTCGAAACGCATTGTCAGCGTGATGCCGCCGCCCGTGACCGATTTCATCGTCCCCTACATCGACATCGTGCACAACCGGGCCGCAATCGAAATCCAGCGCGGCTGCACGAGAGGCTGTCGCTTCTGTCAGGCGGGCATGATCTTCAGGCCGGTCAGAGAACGACCGGTCGAGGAAGTGTTGATGGCGGTGGACAAGATCATCGCATCCACCGGCTTTGAAGAAATCTCCTTCCTGTCGCTCAGCTCTTCAGACTATTCCTACATCGATGAATTGGTAGGGCAAGTGGCCGAACGTTACGCCGACAAAAAACTGTCGATTGGCCTGCCATCGTTGCGCATCGAATCCTTCAGCGTCGACCTCATGGACAAGCTCAGCAAGGGGCGACGCCGGTCAGGCTTTACTTTTGCGCCTGAGGCAGCCAGTGATCGCCTGAGAGATGTCATCAACAAGCCAATCAGCACAGACATGATGCTGCAAACAGCGCATGAAGTGTACAGCCGGGGCTGGACCACCATCAAGATGTATTTCATGGTCGGCCATCCTACACAGACGATGGACGATGTGGAGGCAATCGCCAAATTGGCGCACGAGGTGCTGCATGTCGGGCGGCAG
The DNA here is from genome assembly GCA_963700615.1 of uncultured Chloroflexia bacterium. Lineage (GTDB taxonomy): Bacteria > Chloroflexota > Anaerolineae > J102 > J102 > DUEF01. The sequence goes on from CAVOYG010000024.1 coordinate 121,620, forward strand.
TACATCGGGCGCAAAGCCAAGGTGCGTGTGGGCGTTTCCACTCTGGTTCCCAAAGCACAGACGCCTTTCCAGTGGATTCCGATGGAAGATGAAGCCACCATTCGGGCACAGCAGAAACATTTGCGACAGCGTTTGCGTGCAGATGGCTTGCAACTATCCACCAATGATCCCCGTGAATCGCTGATGGAAGCGTTTTTGAGCAGGGGCGACCGCAAGCTGGCAGTAGTGATCGAGCGTGCATGGCAGCTGGGCGCGCAGTTCGATGCCTGGGGCGATCAATTCAACTGGCAAGCCTGGCAGCAGGCGTTTGCTGAGTCCGGGTTGGATATGGATTGGTATGCTCGCCGTGAACGATCTACGGATGAAGTCCTGCCCTGGGATCATCTCAGCGTTGGCGTTGACAAACAGTACATGGTCGATGAATACCGGCACAGCCAGCAGGGCGCCGTGATCGATGATTGCCGGGAACATTGCTACTCTTGCGGCATCATCACCCAGTTCAAGGGAGAGCGTCGGGAAGCGCAACAGATTCTCGGTGGCGATGGCAATTGGGGATGTCCGGCCTTTGGTCGTGACGCCGAGCGCCAACCTGTCTCTCGCGTCCCTGTTCCCCTTTACTTCAACGATGAGATGAGTCCGGATTTGGTGGGAGAGTTTGCACAGCGCGTCCCCCAGCGCCAGCAGCGATTCGAGGAATTCAATTGATGAGCGGCAAGGCAGCAAACCCAGATACACCCCCAGTCCAGCGGCTGCGGTTGCGCTACAGTAAGAAAGACGATGCTCGCTTCATCGGACATTTAGATGTCGCTCGTTTTTGGGAACGGGCGTTCCGACGCGTGGATTTACCCATCGCCTATTCGCATGGCTTTAATCCGCAAGCCCGCCTTCAATTCGCTTCGGCCCTGCCCGTTGGCATTGCCGGTGAGAATGAATTGGTCGATTTGTGGCTGTTGGCTCGCATCGACCCGCCGCTTTGGCTCGACCGTTTGTGCAGCACCCTTCCACCAGGTTTCGTCCTGCACGAAATCATCGAAGTCCCGCTAAAATCACCGGCGATGCAGGGCAGCCTCAGTTACGCAATTTACGAAGTGCGTTTTGGTGCAGATCTGAGTTTCGATGAGTTGGCAGGTCGGGTGCAAAACCTGTTGGCTGAGCCAGAAATCATCAGGCCCCATCACAAAAAGCAAGACAGGACATATGATCTGAGACCTTTGATCGAAACGCTCATTGTAGAGAACCAGAATGAAGAAATTGTTTTGAAAATGAAGCTGAGCGCCACAGAACAGGGCAACGCCCGCGCCTGCAGAGGTGCTGGATGCGCTCAACATCGGAGATCAGCAAATCACAATCAAACGCTTATCGCTCGTTTTTGATGAGCCAGTGATTGAAGTGACATGATATTCGCACCAAACGCAATCCCATTTTTGACAACGATAGCCCATTCCGACTATACTCAGAGGTCGTGGGCTTGCAGGCCCACGTTTTTGTGCGTATTATCTTGAGCGCACTCCAACTACCATCCATCCCCTCAACTGTTACGGCTCCCTAAGTCTTGCACTTGCGAGCGCCGTACAGAAAGGAATATGCCATGTACGCAGTTATTACATCTGGCGGTAAACAATACCGCGTGGAAGAAGGCGAAGCCTTCGATGTCGAATTACTAAAATTATCCGAAGGCGAAAAAATCACTTTTGATGATGTCTTGCTGGTGGGTAACGGCGAAAACGTTCAGGTCGGACAGCCAACTGTGGAAGGCGCCGCTGTGACAGCAACCGTTTTAGGTCGCTCCAAGGGTCCGAAAGTCATCATTTTTAAGTACAGCGGTCGCAGCACCTACAAAAAAAAGACCGGTCATCGCCAGCATTATACCCGTCTTCGAGTTGACAGCATCACCGCTTAAGACGCACATACAGAGAGTAAGGAGAACTTATTATGGCTCACAAAAAAGGTGGCGGTTCCAGTAGGAACGGCCGTGATAGTCAATCAAAGCGCCTCGGCGTGAAACGCTACGATGGCGAATCAGTGACTTCCGGCACTATTATCATCCGTCAGCGTGGCACCAGAATCAATCCGGGTGAGAATGTCGGTCTGGGACGAGACCATACCCTATTTGCCACGATCAATGGCTTCGTTAAGTTCGAATTCGTGACACGAGACAAGAAACGCGTCAGCGTCTACCCTGAACGGGTTGTTTAACAACCAATAATCAATAGTTAATGATTAAAGATTAGGGTGCTGTAATATCAGCCCCACTGTAAAAAGAGGTTACTAACATGAGAGCAGGGATTCATCCCACTTACTATCCAGAGGCAACAATCGTTTGTTCCTGTGGCAATACCTGGACGACTGGCTCGACCAAGCCGGAGATCCACACCGATGTGTGTTCGGCTTGCCATCCTTTCTTCACCGGCGAGCAGCGTATCGTCGATACGGCCGGTCAGGTGGATCGCTTCATGAAGCGTCTGCGCGTCAAGGATGATATCCGGGCGAAAGTTCGCGCTGAGAGTGAAGTGCGTCAGGCTGAAGAGGAAGCGGCCCGCAAGGCCCGCGCTCGAGGCGAAAAAGTCGCTAAGAGCTAACGTGCTAACCAGATAATCATAAAGGCAGGAGCCGGTCCAGGCTCCTGCCTTTTATTGTGTCCAACCCAAAGATGGAGGAAATCATGCCCGATCGTCATCTACGTCCCAGTAGCGGCTGGGTGGAAGTGGTCTGTGGGTCGATGTTTAGCGGAAAGACAGAAGAACTTATTCGCAGGTTGCGAAGGGCAGTTATCGCCCGGCAGCAGGTGCAACTGTTCAAACCAGCCATTGATAATCGTTACGGCCTCACGACGGTAGCATCGCACAACGGTTTGCGGTGGGAAGGCATTGTGGTGGATGGTTCAGAGTCGTTGCTGGCGAGGGTCGAGCCAGAAACAACTGTTGTCGCTATCGATGAAGTGCAGTTCTTTGACGTGGGTGTGATTGAAGCATGCAATCAACTTGCTGGCAGGGGTTTGCGGGTTATTGTGGCTGGGTTGGACACTGATTTCCGGGGCGAGCCCTTTGGCCCTATGCCAATCATCATGTCCCAGGCAGAAAGCGTACGAAAATTACATGCTATTTGCATGCAGTGTGGCGCCGAGGCCAGCCGAACCCAGAGGCTCATTGATGGTCGACCTGCCTATTACGATGATCCGATTGTATTGATTGGCGCCAGTGAAGCCTATGAGGCGCGCTGCCGCACCTGCCATGCAGTGCCCAGGCGTGAGCAATAGCAGGGATTTCTTGTCCAACGTGATTGTCTAGAATTAACCTCTGGGAGGTGGCCGCCAAAATCTAGATAAACATAATGGTTCTGACCATCTCCCGGAGGTTGAAATCAGGAAATAATTTTTGGACGCTTACTAAATCGAAAGTCGGTCGAGTAGCAATTGCAGGTCAGGCGGGAGGGGGCTGACGAGGTTGAGTTTGGTATCATCTGAGGGACGGTTGAACCGCAGCCCGTGAGCGTGCAGGAACTGGCGGCCAAGTCTGTATGTATCCCGTTTGGGACCGTAAATCACATCGCCGACCAGCGGATGGCCGATTGAGGCGAAGTGAACCCGGATTTGGTGCGTGCGGCCTGTGAGTGGATGGACCGAAACAAGGCTGGTGGTTCCGTAATAGGCCTCCACCTCGAATTCGGTGATAGCGTTCCTTCCTCGTGTGGCTGGAACAACAGCCATGCGTTTGCGATGGCGTGGATGACGACCAATCGGAGCATCAATCCTTCCTTTGCGAGGCTCCAATTGTCCGATCAATAGCGCCAAATAGGTTTTTGCGATAGTGCGTTCTTTGAATTGTGTTTGCAGGTAGCGATGCGCATGGTCATTTTTGGCGACCAGGATAATGCCAGATGTGTCTTTATCCAGTCGATGGACGATGCCCGGTCGCTTTACGCCTCCCACACCCTCCAGATCGGGGCAATGATACAGTATGGCATTGACCAATGTGCCACTTTCGTGGCCCGGCGCCGGATGGACCACCAGCCCCGCAGGTTTGTCTACGGCAATCAGGTCGTCATCTTCGTAAAGGATGTCTAGGGGCAGCGCCTCAGGTGTAAGTATGCTGGGCTTTGGCGTAGGCGTAACGATTAGAATGCAATCGCCCACGCTGAGGCGTTGTGATGGTTTCGCCGGAAGCTGGTTCACCAGCACATTTCCATCGCGTATCCAGCGTTGGATTTCTGCGCGGGAGCGCTCTGGGAGATGTGTGGAAAGGTGGCGGTCCAGGCGTTCGCCTGCCTGGCTCATCTGAAGTTCGATCGGCATTAGGCTAAATGGGAGGAAAACACAAAACGCCGGGCATCCGAGCCTCGGCGTAGAGAAATGTCATGCCTGGGTCAGGATCAGGCCTGATCGGTGCGAGATTGATTTTCGGCAGTTTGTTTGCGATCCTCAAAAAGCATGTAGGTGGCCAGGATTATGGTGCCAACAACCAGAGCGCTGTCAGCAACATTGAAAGTGGCGAAATGGAAAACGCCAGGTACGCGAAAGTCCAGGAAATCGATAACGTGACCGTAAACCAGGCGGTCATAGAGATTGCCGGCTGCGCCTCCGAGCATCATACCGAGACTAATGTTAACGATCCACGAGCTGTTCCCCTTGCGGATGCTATAGATGAGAATAGCCACAACGGCAACCGCAGCCACGATTTTGAGTATCTCCCCACCGCCACGGAACATTCCAAATGACATACCGGTATTGGTTGCATGAAAAAAAGTGAAGAATGGAGCCAGGGCCGGAATGGGTGACCAACTTTCGTAAAGCTCCAGATTTTCCAGCACCCATGTCTTGCTATAACGGTCCAGGAGCAATACCAGGGCTCCCACCGAGAGCACAGTCAGGATCGAACGGGCACGGACAGTCAAGCAAGGCCTTCCTTGGAACCGTGGCCGTTAAATTCTCCCTGCTCAAGTGCTCTGGGGCCGGGGACGGGGCCACCTCCGATCTCGCGTTTCTGCTGACAATTTAAACAGAAGCGTGCATCGGGTAATGCCTTCAGTCGGGCGAAATCAATTGCATCACCGCAGCCTTCGCAGTAGCCATAACAGCCATCGTTAAATTTTTCCAACGCACGGTCGATGCGGTTGAGACGGTGCTTGGCCTGGCGATACAGGGCCAAGTCACTGGCCTGATCGTAGGCGGCTGTGGCATCATCAGCCAGGTGGTTGCTCGACCCTATGTCGGTGTATTCAACTTGGTCGAAATAGGCTAAATCGGCCAGGAGTTTTGTTCGTTCGCCTTCAAGCAGGCGTATTAGTCGTGCGTCATCGCGTGTCATATCCAGCCTCTGTAAGGATTTTGCAGACCTGGGATTCGGAGGAAACTGCTTCGGGTGCGCGAATACAATGTGACGCTTCGGTGTAAGAGAATGTCCGAGCAAAGTGAACGGATGGGGGAAACGTCGTTGAAAGTAATGCTATTGTAACGAGAGCAGGCTATTTTGCAAATAGGTGCGTTGGCTAAAACCCAGAACTCGCATGAATGCTTCAAATGTATAGCGCTCTCGATGAGGTTGCTTGACGTCTGAATAGCGGTTTGCCTACGCCTGTCTTACGAAAGGTTGTGTGGTTTGGAGCGAGATACGTCCCGGCATTATAGTTATGGTCAGTAATTTCCATAATTCTCACCGAGGTTTGATCGTCATGCGAGTCGTGATTCAGCGCGTAAGCGAAGCTTCAGTAACTGTACAACGCCAAATCGTAGGCGAAATTGGACCAGGCTACGTCGTGTTGGTCGGGGTAACGCATGATGATGGGAGTCAGCAGGCTGAGTGGCTCGCACGCAAGGTGGCCGGATTGCGGCTTTTTGAGGATGAGCAAGGCCTTACCAATCGTTCACTATCCGATGTCAATGGGGAAGTTCTGGTCGTATCACAGTTTACGCTCTATGCTGATGCCCGCAAAGGTCGCCGCCCATCTTTTACGAACGCAGCACCGCCCGAACAGGCGGAGCCTCTCATCTCGTATTTCGTTGATAGGCTGCGATCTGAAGGCGTCTCAGTGGCGACCGGCGTTTTTCAAGCCCATATGCAGGTTGCGCTGGTTAATGATGGTCCGGTAACGCTCGTCATTGATCGATAGTACTGGTCTTTGTCGAAGAATGACCCAAAAGAAAGATCGCCCATGCGTTGGTTGAAAGGTTTCTTCAAAACCGAATCGTCCTGGCCTGCAGGCGATTCTTAACCAGAAGTAGCCACCGATTGACGCACGTCTGTGACTCACAGATTGATTCTGTTCCAATCAACACGTATAATGACGAAACCCCATTCACAAAGGATAAATGATGACTGATACAAATTGGAAACTTATCGTTGCAGCATTTTCACAAGAAGATACAACCAACCAGGCGCTTGCCACACTTAAAGCTGCGCATGAAGCAAAGGAAGTCGCCTTCGAAGACGTGGCAATAGTGCGCAGGTCTGAGGATGGCAAGCTGCACATCAAGGATCTGGGCCAGATGGGCTTCGGTCGGGCTGCTGCCATCGGTGGGGCTATTGGCGCCGCCATTGGCATTCTGGCGGGACCGGCAGGAGTGGTGGTCGGGGGCGCAACAGGCGCCTGGATTGGTGGCGTTGCGGCAGCCACCACAGATACAGGCATTCCCGATTTCGAGCTGGAGCAAATAGGCTCAGTGCTGAAGTCCGGCTGTTCTGCTTTGGTAGTGTTCACACGTGACGATAAGGCAGAAGCTATAGAGAAATTGCTTGTCGGCGCCGGCAGCCGTTTGTTGACGGATTCCACTGTCGAGGGCGCAAAAGATGTGAAGATCGATTGCGGTGGAGATGATGATTCAACTTCGTGATTGTTCAAGAATTAGGTGGCATTCTGGGGCCTAGTGCGGCTCTACGTCGTGATACGTGAAGGCGTGAAACGTAATGTCGCCTTGCAGCGTGATTCTTCACGTTGCCCGAATCGCGCTGAATGAGTGTCTACCGCACGAAATCCCTATGAACCGATTCTATTTCTGTACAGGCGCTTGGTCTGATGCAGATGTTGGCATCAGACGCTGCCTGGCAAACCCCTTTACATCCACTCTCAGCAAAAGATAGATACAAAAAAAGAGTCCCACGGCTTCGCCGACAAACAGGATGGCGTATGCAAGGCTAAAACTCTGGGTGAAGTGCAGGCCGATATCTCGGATAACGCCTCCCATGAATATACCTGCACCTCGCGTGACCAACTGAATCATCGACCACAACGCCAGATAGCTCGCCGCCTGGTCCTCACGGTTCATGGCCATCAACAACGCCACGCCGCCAACTGTGAAGATACCGAAACCGATGCCAAACGCAACCAAGATCGGTTTCAGGACGGATTCTAATTCCATTGCCGAAGCCAAACCGAGCAGGGCTAGCGGAGTCGCCAGGAGCGCCAAACCCCATGCTGTTGTACCCACCTGTTGGTCAGGTCGCCAGTGGCGCGTTAAATAGGCTGTAGCAATCATCGAGAGGAGGACGCCGGACCCCCAGTAGGCATTGAAGCGTGTGGTTTGCTCCCACATCCATGCGGAAGACATCCCCGCCAAAGGGCTCCAGCATGGAATCTTGCATAAAGGCGAAAAAAGCTGAAGCGCCCAGGAAGACACCGTAGCGGACAAGCCGCTTGTCCTGGAGAATATTGGAAAAGGTCTCGCGGAAAGAGGGGGCGGGATGATCTGAATTTGTGCGAGGCAGCCGGCGCTCTTCTCCCAAAACAGAGAAAGAACCAGAAGAATGCAGCGCCGACCATGGCAAAGACGACCAGGAACCAGAAGCGTTGATAATTCCAGGTCGGCAATATCTTGCCATAGAGATAACCGCCAAAGGCAAAGCTGGCAACCAGGAAGGTCTGAACGATCGCCATAACCTGGCCTCGACGCTGGTACGGTGCGCTGTCGTGCACCAGCGCCAGGTAGGGCGCGCCGGATATCAGAGTGCCGATGCCGTAAAGCAAAAATGAAAATACAGCAATTGACCATCCCGTTTGTGATCTGGTGTCAAAGCCGATGGCTGCCATCGACAGTGGCAATAAGGGCAGCGAAGCCAGCATCAGCAGGCGGCCCAGCCACACATAGGCGATGCGGCGGCTGCCTGCAATTGGATGTGTGTCGGAAAGATGGCCAATCCACAAGGTGAGTGGCGACATCAAATAGCGCAGCGCAGTGAGCAAGGCCACTGGCCAGGCGGCGACGCCCAAGTCGACGATCAGGATGCGATTCCATACAGCCGATGTCAGTAGGTCGGTGAGAGAGGAGCCGATATGGAAGCTGCCGAGTTTGAAGGATCGCAGCAGCGAAAATTCAGGTTCGGGGTCTTGTTGAGGTGAATCTTGCGGTTTGGGCATAAAGAGATGTCCGCCGTGCACTGGTGGTAATCATCCTGTTTGATTGTAACGTTAGAAGGGCAGCAGCGGACGTCCGTACGAGAAGAATGGCCAGGGAACGGCCAACAGAGACCAGCAGTAGGGAGATGCCAAAGAAGATGGCTGCGTTCTTGTACTTCGACACTGGCGCTTCTGCTTTACGACTTCGTGATCGTCCGATATGGGCGATGACAACTGCCAAGACCATGAGCGCAAGGTGTTCCACTAGGAAGAATCGGATGGTTGAATTGCCCATCGCCTCCCCGATGTTGGAGAAATTGCCAGCGGTGATCGGACTAATGACATACAGGAGGAATCCCAACAGAAGCTGGATGTCCAGGGATGTGGTGTAGACCAGGCCTGATTTGTTGGCAGTCGGTGACCACTCCCTGGCTCCTAACCAGCCACGTATGCCGATGAATACACTGGCGATGCCGCCTATCAGAACAAGCCAGCGCATTAGATTGTGGAGAAAGAGTAGAAAGTCATGCATTTGGGATCAACCTCGCTTGATAATGGTGTCAGATTGTTTGGGTGGATTCGATAACTGCGTGTTGCCTTGCGGTCTGGATTTCTTCGTTTTGGCTTTTCAAGCGGGTCGCCAGCAAACCCAATACGATGGTAATGCCTCCCACAACCAGGTAAGCGGTCTGAAAGCCCTTGCTTCCTCCGCCCATCGAGGCGGCGACTGCTCCCACCATCGCCCCGCCGATAAGTTGGCCCGTGGCCGTGAAGATACGGATAATAGCCTGGGATGCCGTCCGATCTTCGTAGGAGGCTTCATTTAACATAATGTAGCGCAGCGGCGCTCCCAACAGGGCGCTGAGTCCAAGACCAACCAGGAGCGCTGCCAGATAGAACGTGACAAGGGTGATGTCGAGCAGACCAATTGCGAGCATCCCAATTCCCAACAGGATGGCGCCAAAAAATACGACAACTCGAGAGCCTTTGCGGTCGAGCGCAATTCCTGCTGTCGGAGAGCCCGACCATCATGGCCAGTACTGCCGGTAAAAGCATAAAACTCGCCGCCGAAGTGCTGACGCCGAAAGTCAGGATGAGCAGAGCGGGCACAAATACAAGTGTGGCTTCGCCAAGACCCGCCCCCACTGCCAGACTGCTGGCAATCCGCACTTGCCGCGAACGAAAAAGCGACACGCGCACAATGGGATCCTCGGCGTTGGTCTCGATAAACCAAAAGACCGGAATCAGCACAACCGCAAGGATTATGAAAGGCCAAACCAGTGGGGACGATACACTTTCAAGAACAGCGCCTGGCGCAATATGCTCGAAATCTAACTGGGTGATTCCAAAGGTGAGAGAAGCCAGACACAGACTGATCACTACCAGCCCAAGCACATCAAAGCGTTTACGGGTCCCCGGACGAACGTTGGGAAGCAAACGTGTACTCCACAAGATTAGGACAAGGGCAATGGGGATGTTAATGATGAACAGCCAATGCCAGTCGAGGAACTTCAGAATAACGCCGCCGATCAGTGGCCCGATCAGGAAGGCGATGCCGAAAACAGCGCCAATGAGTCCCAGGGCTCTGCCTCGCTTATCAGGAGGGAAGGTGTCACCAATGACAGCCGCCGCCACCGGGAAAATGCCGCTGGACCCGAACCCTTGGATGGCCCGACCCAGAAGCAAGACCCCAAAGCTCGGTGACAAAGCCACAACCAGTGACCCCAAACCAAATAGCGCCACAGCTAAAATGTAGATCGTTCTGCGTCCCCAGCCGTCGGCCAGCTTGGCCATAAGCGGTGTGCCCACAAGGTTAAACAGAACATAGGTGGTGAATACATACGTAAGCGCTCGTTCATCAACGCCAAAATCGCTTTGGATGGCTGGCAATGCCGGCGCTACGATAGCGATGTCCAGCGCGCCCATGAGCACGCCAGCGAAGAGAAGAATGAGAATGCGAGTGCGTTGTTGTTTGTTAGCGACGTTGTTCAATCAGACCTCCCACGCATTTGGTGGTTGCGTGTAGCTGGCAGATTGTAGCTTGCCCATTCATGGCAAGTCAAAAACGGACACCCGACCCTTTGCATCCCACCCCAAGCGTTCTTGTCAATTGTTTATGCATTTTATCGTGTTTATTGACTGTATTCGACTGATTTACGTGTGCAATGACATTTGGACAATACTGTCAGCTAGTGTTTAGACAAGAACGTTATTTGTGGTAGAATGAAAACAATCGTTGTTGGCATTGGTCTTTTTCATCAATAGCGAGTTTTCATGGTTTATGTCCAATGACTAATCATTTTACGTTTTCAGCATTGAAACCCGGAAAAACATGGTATCACTCATTGTTTTTGGCTTTAATGTGTCTTGTCTTGTTCGCACCCCAAGGTGTACGCGCTGCCCCGATCTTCGATTCTGAAATCGATCCCGTTGTTGATGTGCAGACTGCCCAGGCAATTGATCGGCTGGGACAGGTCACTGGAATGCCGCTTTTTCAGTCCACACGGATCTATGATCGGCACGGCAACGTACTCTATGAACTGTCGGACAGAGGGCGCAGGGATGTTATCACTTTGGAGCGCGTTCCCGATGTTTTGATTCAGGCCACAATCGCTACAGAGGATAAGAATTTCTATCTGCACACAGGCGTGGATTGGAGCGCTGTTGCACGTGCCGCCTGGCAGAACTGGCAGGCGGATGAGATCGTTTCGGGGGCAAGCACGATCACTCAGCAGTTGGTGCGCTCGCTGCTGATGGAGGAGCAAGATCGCTATGATCTGAGTTTGGGGCGTAAATACCGAGAAGCGATATTTGCATTACAGGTTGAAGATAATTTTAGTAAGGATGAAATCCTGGAGATGTATCTGAACAGCATCTTCTATGGTCATCGCTCGTACGGCATCGTGGCTGCTGCCGACACCTACTTAAACAAAGAGCTTTCTGAATTGAGCCTGGCAGAAGCTGCATTTCTTGCCGGGATCCCGCAGTCTCCCATTTATTATGATCCGTTCGTCAATCCAGATGCCGCCAGGAGACGTCAGCTCGTCGTCCTCGATCTGATGGAACGCACTGGCTTCATCAATGCTGCGGAAAAGGCCGAGGCCATCGCAGAGCCCATTCGTCTGGTGTCACCTGAGTATCCGGAGGCGCAAGCGCCTCATTTTGTTGATTTTGTGAAGGAGCAATTACTGGAACGTTACGGTACGGAGGGGATGCGCCGTGGTTTGCAGGTGCACACAACCATCGATTTAAGATATCAGAAACTGGCGGAAGAGATTGCCCGCGCACAGATCGATGCTGTCGGGTCAAAATACAACGCCAGCAACGCATCAGTTGTGATCATTCACCCTGAGACCGGGGAAATACTGGCGATGGTGGGGAGTGTAGATTATTACGATGAGGCTATTTCCGGGCAGGTGAATATGGCGGTGCAACTCCGACAACCGGGCTCGTCAATCAAACCGGTTGTCTATGTCACCGCTTTCGATCATGGCATGAGCCCCGCCACTGTGATTTGGGACACACCTGTTCGGTATTACGATGGTCATGGCGGATTCTATGTGCCGCACAATATCACCGGGCGGAGCTATGGCGCAGTGCGCTTACGGGATGCTTTGGTTAATTCCCTCAATGTGCCGGCAATCAAATTGCTCCATGAAGTGGGGGTGGATGAAACGTTGAAGACTGCCGAAGCGTTGGGCATTCGGTCGTGGAACCAACCTCTGGAGGAATATGGTTTGTCTTTAGCCGTTGGCGGTTACGAAGTGACTTTACTTGAACTCACCAACGCATTTGCCGCATTCTCCAATGACGGCGTTTTTCAACCGGGACATGGAATATCAACGATCACGGACGGAGCTGGGCGCGTCCTCTATCAAGCATCGGAACAGTTGCAGCCACGGCAGGCGGTTTCACCAGGTGCGGCGTATCAAATTGCCGACGTGCTCAGCGATTCTCGAAGCCGCCAGATGGTTTTTGGACGCAACTCCGCATTAAACACCAGTCAACCAGCGGCGGCTAAGACCGGGACAACAGATGGGTGGCGAGACAACCTGACAGTCGGATTTACATCCTATCTGACGGTCGGCGTCTGGGTGGGGAATAGTGATGGAACACGCATGCGGGATGCGTTGGGCTCTTCCACGGCAGCTCCCATTTGGCACGATATCATGGAAACCATATGGGCAGACCCTGAACTTTACGACAGCCTGGGATATGAAGATCAAGTTTTACCACTGGGTTTTGAAGCGCCCGATGGCGTCTACACAACCCCGACCTGTGATGTTCGGTCCGGCCAGTTTAATCGCAACTGCCCCAACACGTATGCGGAAGTGCTGGTGGATAAAGACCTCGACAGCGAGTTCAACCAAGCGGCGCAGGAGGAAGATAGTGGCGGAGTGCTGCGGGGTTACTGTCTCCCTATTTTGGAGAGTGATGCACCGGCATCTGTACAACGCCAGGCCGCATTTGTGTCATTGCCCAGTAACCCGTCAGACCGTTCTTCCGCTCAGAATTGGGCGGCAAACCATAATCTGAAGTTGACGACGTTAGCAGAGTGTGATGCGGAGGCAGTAAGTAGAAAAGTCGCATCGAGACCCCTGTATCCTGAGCCCAAACAACTGATCAAACTTCCCGAAGTGGCGCCGACTGAAGATGTAGTGGACGTGGCGCTGGAAGAGATGGAAGGCGCCATTTATGCATTTGGCGACGAAGTGGTTGTCCTGAAATCAGCCGGCATAATCAAGCTGTACGCTGAACCGGGAGCAAATGGCGGGGCGATGGGTACAGCAAGTCCGGGCGAAATTCTGGTGGTTCGCAAAGGACCTCAAATGGTTAAGAACAAGCCCTGGTTCGAAGTGAGGAATCTTGAACAAGGGGTGTTGGGCTGGGTCAATGGTTTGTTCCTGCGCCCAGCAGATCTGGCCGTGACTGAAGGCAGTGATCCAGATGGTCTGCTAATTGGCGGCAGCGCCCGCCTTATCCCGGACCTCACCGGTTTGTATGTACGTTCAAAGCCCAACGCTAAGGCCGCAGTGATTGGCGTGGTGCGTCCACGCGACACGATTGTGCTGCACCAGGGGCCGCTGAAAGAAAATCGAGCGATGTGGTATGAGGTCGTCGTGGAGCCACGGGGTATCGTTGGTTGGGTGGACGGACGTTATCTTGTTCCCAAGCATTACTGAAATGAACAGGCCAGTCGTTTTTTCAACCATCATCTTCATTTTTGCAGTCTTGAGCGCCTGCGCTCCGCCACAAGAACTGATTACGCCAACACTACCGCCGCCAACAAAGACGCCTACAGCCACCCTGACACCCATTTTCACCCGCTACACAGTGCGCAGCGGCGATACGCTGTGGAGCATCGCACGACAATACAACATCGATATTGAACTGCTGGCGGAGGTGAACGAACTTGACAACGCCGATGCTATCGTCATTGGCGATGAACTGTTGATTTCGGACTATGTGACTGTTTCCGGGCGGATTCTGCCGACCCCGACCCCTACCCCTACGCCCACAGCCACACCTCGCCCCTGTCTGGAGGGATGTAGAGAGCCACTTTCGGGATGTGCGATCAAGGGTTTCACCAGTCAAATTGATGGTATACGCATGTACATGTTGCCAGGAGATGATCTCTACCTGATTCGAGAAGCGGAAACCTGGTTCTGTGATGCAGTGGATGCCGAGCAGGCGGGTTGGCAGCGCTGGACGGATTGGGGGCCAGCGACCAAGTAACTGTTTTCGACTGACTCGCTGATAAGCCACTTTTTCTAAATGGATATTTGGGTGATTGGTCGTGCCATCTGCTAGAATAACACCCAGAATTCCACTGTGATTTCGCAAAGCGAATTGCGGTAATTTTAAACAGCAATAGAACATTCACCATCGCACGTATTTTCAAGATCACACTATCACACTGACATCAATCAGTCACTCTTTGAGTAGGAAGGAGACATTATGAGCAAGTCCTCGAAAAAACAAAAGCAAGGCCCGCCAAAACGAACCACACTCCAAATAATCGCCTTAATCTACGTCGCAATCCACGGCATTATCTTTTGGCTGACGGCTCGCTCTATGCCTGGCGCTGAAGACACAACGCTGACCCTGTCCTTGTTTGGCGTTGCTTCTTTGGCCTCGATTATCGCTGCGGTGGCCATGTGGTACTGGAAGCGCTGGGGCGTCTATCTGTATGTTGTCGCAACCTTTGTCCTTGCTGGCGTGGTGTTGTTGCAGACCGGGAACATGATTATGTTCTTTGGGGCAATCATCCCCATGTTCCTGGTGCTATACGTTTTCTCCAAGGTTTTCAAGCATTTCAAATAAGGGTAGTTAACCAGATTTGGGCGATGACATTGCCCTGATTTCTGTTGACATTTCCCTACAACTTAGACCAAAATTCTCGTAAGGAGGAATCGGTTGAAGTTACATGAGTTTCAAGCGAAACGCATTTTCGCCCAGTACGGGGTACCCATCCCCAAGGGCGAAGTTGCTACATCAGCAGCCCAGGCTCGCGAAATTGCACAGCGTCTGGGCGGACCTGTAGTCGTAAAGTCTCAGGTGCTGGTGGGCGGTCGTGGCAAGGCTGGCGGCATCAAACTGGCGCAGACGCCGGATGAAGCCGAAGCCGCAGCCGACCGAATCCTGGGTATGAATATCAAAGGGTACAAGGTCAAACGGGTGCTGGTTGATGCTGCCGCAGATATCCAGAAAGAGATTTATTTGGGTATGATCATCGACCGGGTGCGAAGACGGATCGTGATGATGGCATCGAGTGAAGGTGGGGTGGAGATCGAACTGGTGGCCGAAGAAAATCCAGACGCTATCAAAACTGTTACGATAGATCCCTTTTTGGGGCTCAAGTCCTACCAGGCCATCCAAATCGCCTCGCAGATCGGCATTCCCCAGGAACAGTTCCGCAGTTTTACTAAGATCGCTTATGGCCTCTACCAGGCATTCATTGCTTCGGACGCAGAACTGGCGGAGATAAACCCGCTGGTGGTGACAGGCGATGGCAGCCTGCTTGCTGTCGATGGCAAGATGGTCCTGGATGACAACGGTCTTTTCCGCCATTCCGATTTAGTCGAAATGCGTGATGCTGATGAAGAAGCGCCTGCCGAGACCGAAGCCCGCATCAATGGCCTCAGTTACGTGAAACTGGATGGCGAGATCGGTTGTATGGTCAATGGCGCCGGTCTGGCAATGGCCACGATGGACATTGTCAAGCATTATGGCGCCGAGCCCGCCAATTTCCTTGATATCGGAGGTGGCGCCAAGGCGGACAAAGTGGCTGCGGCCCTGCGAATCATTCTCAGCGATCCCAATGTCAAGGCGGTACTGTTTAACATCTTTGGCGGCATAACCCGTGGTGACGAAGTGGCGCGTGGCATTTTGCAGGCGCTTGACGAAGTCAAAACCGATGCGCCGATGGTTGTGCGTCTGGCTGGCACCAACGCCAGAGAAGGACAGGCCATCCTTGCCGAAGCCAATATGGCTACAGCATCCACCCTCGCTGAAGCCGCCCAGAAAATCGTCGCTGCCTCTCGTGGCGAATTCACATAGGAGGAACTGAAACATGAGCATTCTGGTTAATCATGACACCCGTCTCATTGTGCAGGGCCTCACCGGTCGCGAGGGACAGTTTCACGCTAAACAGATGATTGAGTACGGAACCAACATTGTCGCAGGCGTCACGCCCGGCAAAGGCGGTCTGGAAGTGCTGGGCGTCCCTATCTTCAACAGTGTAGCCGAAGCGAAAGCTGCAACCAAAGCGAATGCCACGATCATCTATGTTCCCGCTCGTTTCGCGGCTGATGCCGTTTTGGAAGCGACAGAAGCAGGCATTGACCTGGTGGTGTGCATTACCGAAGGCATCCCTGTGGTTGATATGATCGCTGTGCGGGCCTATATCGACACTACGCCCACCCGCTTGATCGGCCCCAACTGTCCGGGCGTGATAAGCCCCGGTCAGGCCAAGGTGGGCATCATGCCCGGATACATCCATCAGCCAGGTCCTGTAGGCGTCGTATCCCGTTCCGGCACATTGACCTACGAAGCTGTTGCCGCCCTATCTGAACTGGATATCGGCCAGAGCACCGTCGTAGGCATCGGCGGAGATCCGATCATCGGCACCAAGTTTATCGATGTGCTGCGCCTGTTCGAAGCTGATCCCGAAACCCGCCATGTCGTCATGATTGGCGAAATCGGCGGTTCAGATGAAGAGGTTGCAGCGGAATTCATCAGCAAGCATATGAAGACTCCGGTCACGGGCTTCATTGCCGGGCAGACTGCGCCTGCCGGAAAGCGCATGGGCCATGCCGGCGCCATAATCAGCGGAGGCAAAGGTACTGCTGCCAGCAAGATCGAGGCGCTGGAAGCAGCGGGCGTGCCTGTCGCAAGCCATCCAGGCGAAATTGCCGAACTGGTGGCGCGCCGCCTGTAACTCAGCTTTTACGATCATTGCATGTTTCGCTCTCTGACACATAGCTGTCAGGGAGCGTTTTTTTGGTACAATGATGGCGCCACACGCTGCGAAGTGCGATATGTGTGCGTGTCACCAAGCTACCATCCACCACTAGGCCCACCAAATGTCCGTTGCATCCCACCAGCCTCATTATCTCGACTTGGACTTATCCTTATACGCAGGAAGCTATATCGCCCTTGTGGAAGGACGTGTAGTGGCGGTTGCACTTACCGCTGAGGCTGCTCGGGCGCGAGCGCGCACATCCCGTGAGCAACGTCCCGCCACAATTCTCTTCATAGCTCCGCTTGTTGACAATTGATCATTGATCATCGCCATGCTTATCACCAAACTGCACCAGCAGGCCAACGCTTATCGCGCACATAAAACGTTTTTACAGATCGCACCAGAGGCGGTTCTGGTTGGCGGTGCTGTACGTGATCTGTTGCTGGATCGGGGCATTCACGATCTTGATTATGTGCTGCCTGGTGACGCCTTGTCGTGCGCACGCCGGTTGGGTGACGCCCTGGGGGCGGCTTTCTACCCCCTGGACGAGCGACGCGGTATCGGGCGGGTTGTTTGGCAGACCTCAACGGGCGAGCGACTTGTAATCGATGTGGCAGCTTTGCAGGGCGATAGCCTGGATGAAGACCTGCTGGCGCGGGATTTCACACTCAACGCCATCGGTTTGGGTGTTGATGGACGTGTCTATGACCCGTTGCATGGCATGATTGATATCGAAACAGGAATCCTGCGCACCTGCACTCCAGACAGCCTGATGAAGGATCCGGTGCGGATTCTGCGTGCTGTGCGCTTCATCTGCAAGTTTGATCTGCAAGCGGACGCCACCCTTCCGGAGTTGGTTGCTTCTGCAATGCCTGGGCTCGATTTAACCAGCCCTGAGCGGCAGCGTGATGAATTGCTCAAGATAATGGCATTACCAGAGCCAGAGAAAGCGCTGAACTTGCTGCATGCGTGGCATCTGGAAGAGCGCTATTTTCCCGAACTGGCTGATTTACGACGGCTTGAACAGTCGCCGCCCCACAGCTACAATACGTATCGCCATTCACTGGTCACACTACGGTGGATGGCCCGCATTGATGAACTCTGTCGACTGGGATCAGCGCCAACGGTGGACCTGGAATCCGCTATTTTACTGGAATTGGCGCCTTTTCGGAGTCTTGTGCAAGAGTATCTCAACCAATTGCTTATTCCCGACCGCCCTCGTTGGCTCTGGTTGCGTTTTGCTGCAGTGGCCCACGACTGGGGCAAAGCATCAACGCGCTCAGAGGACGAACATGGCCGGATTCGCTTCTTGGGGCACGAAGCGATCAGCGCTGAGCTTGCCAGCAGTTGGCAGGAGCGCTATCACTGCGCGAGCAGCGAGATCCATTTTGTCCGCCAGGTATGCAAGGGCCACATGCGCCCTATCGCCTTAAGCCAGGGCGAGCGTATGCCGAGCCGTCGTAGCCTCTACCGCTTTTACCGTGATCTTGGCGATGCCGCCCCTGGCGTGATTCTGTTACATATCGCAGATCATCTGGCCACTTACGGCCCCACAATCGAGTTGAGTGATTTTCGGCGGCATCTGAAATTTGTTGCGGCGATGTTGGAGCCTATGCTCACGATGGATGGCGAGCAAGAGCCTGCTTCCAAAGCCCCTGCTAAACGGCAATGATCTGATCTCGATGTTTGATTTGAAGCCAGGTCCACGTCTGGGTGAAACGCTGGAATCGCTGCGCGAAGCGCAGGCTGTTGGTGAAGTCAACAGTCGGGAGCAGGCGGTGGAGTGGGTGCAGGAGTGGCTACCGTAGTTGTATCGGTTCTGGAACCTGTGCTATCTTCGCAAGCTGTATGATTTCCCAAAGAACCACAAATAATAGGATCAAACGATTGAGCACTTCAAGCACATCAGAAATTTCGCAAGCGCCATTATCATATGTCCGGGTTGATTTGGGTGCTATCGCGCATAATGTTGGCGCGCTCAAGCAGCATCTAGGGCCTAATGTGGAATTGATGGCCGTTGTCAAGGCGAATGCTTATGGTCATGGTGCGGTGGAGGTGGCTCAGGTGGCATTGCAGAACGGGGCTTCCCGGCTGGCTGTAGCGCGTATTGCCGAAGGGGTTCAACTGAGGCAGGCGGGAATCACTGCACCAATTCTGATTATGGGCTATTTTCTGCCTTTTGAAGCCGAAGCTATCGTAGCAAATGACTTAACGCCAACGGTCAACTCGTTGGAGACTGCTCGAATCCTGTCGGAAACTGCACGGACGTTTTCAACGCACTATCCTGGTGCATGTGAAAGTGGATACTGGCATGGGGCGTTTTGGCTTGCTGCCTGACGAAGTAATGCCTTTCGTGATGGAGATCAGCGTGCTTCCTGGCTTGGAGCTAGAAGGATTGTGGTCACATTTTGCAACGGCTGATACACGGGACAAGAGCTATGCTCAAGAGCAGTTTTCGACGTTCATGAATGTGGTGCAAATGGTTGAAGATGCCGGGTGTCGCATCCCTCTACGTTACATCGCCAATAGTGGCGTCTTGTTTGACCTTCCGGAAATGCGTTTAGATGCTGTACGTCCGGGCATCCTCCTCTATGGGTTGCGCCCATCTGACGAGGTGGATACCAGGCATCCCGTTGCGCCCGGCTCTGTCGTTGATCAGCCATGTCGGTCGGGTGCGCACCTTACCAGCCGGGTCCAGCATCAGCTATGGCAGAACGTACATCGCAGCGAAGCCCACGACGGTCGCCCTCGTGCCCGTTGGCTATGGTGATGGCTACCATCGCTTGATCTCGAACCGTGGAGCCGTTCTAATCCGTGGTCGGAAAGCGCCCATCGTGGGCAGGGTGTGTATGGATAATATTGTTGCTGATGTCACGGCAATCAACGATGTACAGGAAGGTGATGAGGTTGTGCTTCTTGGCAACCAGGGGATGGAGCAAATTACCGCAGAAGATATTGCGGCCTGGGCGGAAACCATCAACTATGAAGTAACGACAGCGCTGCTTCCTCGCCTACCTCGCATCTACATATAGCGGATATTAAGGGGTTTGGTTGGGTGAATTTTGTGGGCATTTCAGTGTGCTGCCAGTCCATTCAAAGTGCTTGAATGCACAACTTTTCATCGGCGTTTAATCCAAATCGTGTTGACATGTTTGTTATCGCTCAGAAAGTGACCTATAATCGATGCTATGACTGCACCAGTTTGCCCCTATTTGGGTCTACTCGAAGATCCTGAGGCGCATCTCAACTACCCCAGCTTCGAGAATCGCTGCTATTCGACCATCGCGCGTGAATCGATACCGCTTTCAGAGCAATCGGTATTCTGTCTGGGTGGTCAGTATGCGAGTTGCCCGCGTTATATGGCTGTGCATGGTCCTCCTCAAGGTGATCCCACCATTGAGATGGCAGCAGTCCCGATTCCGCCTCCATCTTCGTCTGTGCAGATGACAGCAGCGCCGACGCCTATGATGACCTATGTCGCTGCGGCGCCACCCGTACAGCAACCATCGTCCGGTAAAGATTGGTCGATGGCGATCATCTTGGGCGGTATGCTTGTGGGTATCTTACTTTGTGTGGGCTCCTTCGCCGGTTATTTCAGTTTGCGCGCGCTTGTTAGTACGTTGCCAGGCACACCCACACCGCCAGTGGTTGTCGTCGTCCCAATTGCACCCGAAGCCACTGCCAGCCCCACACTGATTCTACCGCCTACAGAATCGCCAACTATCACACCTGTGACGGTGCCAATCACAGCGACCAGCACACTGATACCAGAGTTTGGGCCAACCAGCACGCCGTCTCTCGATCCTACATTCACGCCCCCGCCTGTAACGGTCACAAGCCCGGTGGCTACTCCTACCCGTCGGCCTGTTCCCACCCAGACGCCAGGTCCGACCAGTACGATTGCCCCGACGCCAGTGCGCACGCCCACTGCCGGGCCTGTATCTATCGCATTTACCGCCAGTAAAACAGTTATCCTGGAAGGTCAATGTACACTCATTTCCTGGCAAGTGACCAACGCTAAAGAAGTGTATTTTGAAGGGAAAGGCGTTAACGGAACAGGGAACAGTGAAGAATGCCCCTTGACCACGACGGTCTATACGCTTAAAGTCATCGATCAGCGCAATGTGACGACGACCAAAACTTTGACCATTACGGTGAACCCTGGAACACCCACCGTCACACCGACACCAACGGTCACATTTACGCCCTGGCCGACCCGCACGCCTACTGTAACGCCCACATTGACGGCAACCCACACAACAACGCCAACGCCAACAGCCACTGCTAGCCCCACACCTACAACGACAGCAACGCCTTTCTTCGTCAAGTGGAGTGCTTCTCCCCAAAGCTATACTGGCTCTGGTCCTGATGTGAGCATTATATTCACAAATGAAGGACGAGATCCCGATGCTCTGTCGTTAAGCCTGAATAATGTTCAGGTCCCCGATGGCTGGCAGGTGGATATCTGCGTGGGTGGCGATTGCGGTTCGAGTGTAACCACCCCGACCGTCGGGCGTGGTGGTGTCGTGGAAGCAAAAGTGCGTTTTTCTATTCCAGTTAATACTCCGGCAGGTGCATCAGGCTCGGTCCAGCTACGCGGGCGTTCTGTAAAAGATTATGACTTTCTCATCACTGTGAGCATTACAGTCCAGGCTTGACATGGATGTTCAAATAGCAGTCGCCAAAATCGAAAAATACGCTGTCGGCGAGTCGGGGGACACCGTTGAAGTCATCGAGCGTCCTCATGGCGGGGTTTCTGTGGTTCTGGTTGATGGGCAGCGAAGCGGCAAATCAGCAAAAGTGATAAGCAATCTTGTTGCGCGCAAGGCTATTTCTCTGCTTGCAGAGGGGGTTCGAGATGGGGCTGCCGCTCGTGCCGCCCACGACTACCTGCGCACCCACAGACGCGGCAAAGTCAGCGCCGAACTCATTATACTTTCCACCGATTTGGAGACGGGAAGTCTTGTCATCTCTCGCAATAGCCGTGCGCCGGTACTGTTGCATCAGGGAGGGCAATGGCAAGTCATTGACACACCTGCTCAGGCTGTCGGCATTTATGCCAGGACCAGACCTCAAATCGAAGAGGCTCCATTGCGCCCCGGTCTCATCGCCATCGGCTTCAGTGATGGCGTGTGGTCGGCAGGAGAACGACGAGGCGAGCGCTTTGACTTGCTTCAAGCGGTTGAGAGTTTTCCAACTACCCTGAACGCCAGGGCTTATGCCGATGAAATCCTCGCCCAGGCGCTTCGTCTGGAGCAGGGGCGTCCCAGCGATGACCTGACAGTGGTGGCTATTCGAGTCAGTGGACTTGTTGTCGATGATGTGCGGCGGATGCGTATCAATATTCCTATTCCGCCAAGGATTTACACCACCTGGAGTTGATCATGAATTCGTCCGGCAATCGGCGGGTCCGTGTGAGCAACCAATCTGGGCAAGAGAACTATCGTTTACAGTTATCCGTGCGGCAATTCTCGCATCGGATGCGAGCAGCTGCCATTGTCGCCGGCGTTTTTTTTGTATTGATTGCCTATGTCGTTCGACTACTATTGCTTCAGTCTGTAGTTCAGATATCTCCGTTTGTTACTCTGGCGGGCTACTTGGTTGCCTGGTTCTACATCGCTTCGATGCCATTGCTTTTTGGATTTCGCACACGTTTGGTCGGATACGTGGTGAAGGAACACTGGATGTGGTTTGCTGTCTGGTGGGCATTACCGCTAGATTATTATGTGGTCAAATTCCAGTTTTTACACTGGCCCTGGATACCTGTGACTTTTATCGCTCTACTTGCATTCGGGTGGCTATTTCGCTCCAGGCGCAATGAGCTTTATTTGACGGAACTGCAGCATCAAATACCATTCTGGGAACGATTGTTGCCTCTTGGCGTTCTGGATCTTCTGACTTTGAACTATTGGTCTGTGCGTCGAGAGGGGTGACTCAACGAGGATATTCAGCAGATGACTCATATCAAAATCGTTGGTGTGTGTGGTAGTGGTAAAAGCGAGTTGGCCCGGCGGTTACAGATGTTGGGGTATCATGCCCATCAGGTCTCGCAAGAACATTCAGGGGTGCCCGACCTCTGGCGACGACGCAATCCCGCCGATGCGCTGGTCTATCTTGATGCCAGCGGAGAAACGGCTCGCCAGCGCTACCCCCACCTGGATCTGCACGATGTCTACCTGGACAGGGAGCGACAGCGATTGAGCCATGCTCTAGCCCATGCTGATTGCTACGTGCTCACCGATGACCTCACCCCTGAGGAAGTGTTAGAGCAAGTGCAACATTGTTTGCGTGCATTGGGCTTGTAATCGACCCCAGGCAAGTGGCGCGCCAGTGTCAGTTGTTGTTCGAGGCACTCTCCGATTTGACACACATTTCCAAACGCTCCTATAATCACCAGGTTCTACACTCGGTAACAGGCGGCCGCAGGCCGCTATTTCATGTCTGATACATCAAGGAATCTCTATGCAGACGCGCAACACCGTAACGCTCATCGCCATAATCATACTCATTGCAATCGTTGGCTATATCGCCATACCTACCGCCCATCCCGACTGGGTGAAACGGGTTCTTGCCTCTCACCAACTACGAAAGGATGACGCTGGCGAGATCATTCAGGATAGTTTGGGTCGGGCGCTTATCCTCAGGTTGGGCCTCGACCTGCAAGGCGGCACTCAGGTGCAGCTTCAATCTGATTTACCCGCAGGCCGGGAAGCCACCACCGAAGATATCGAAACTGCAAAAGTCATCATCGAGCGTCGCGTCAACGGCCTGGGTGTCTCAGAACCATTGATCCAAAGCAGTGGGGATCGTATCATTGTGGCTCTGCCAGGCATCGAAGATGCTGATGCTGCAATCGAAACTCTGCGCGGCACCGGACAACTGGAATTTGTGGATTTCACAAATGCACCCTTCGAACTGGGATCTGGATCTGTGATCGCAACGTCACTGGATCCTGGTAATGCGGTAGAAGGTGAGGCGGTGTACGAGACTGTAATGACTGGTGATATGCTCCAATCAGCCAACGTCACCTTGGACCAGCAAACCAATCGCCCTATAATCACCTTCCAATTCAAACCCGAAGGTGCAGCTATATTTGAAGAGTACACCCGTAATCATATTGGAGATCGCCTGGCGATTGTCCTGGATCAAACCGTGCTTTCAGCCCCGGTCATCAATGCTGTCATTTCTGATAGCGGCATCATCGAGGGTGAATTCACATTGGTTGAGGCGCAAAATCTGGCGGTACAAATGCAGTATGGCGCTCTTCCCGTGCCCCTGAAAGCTGTTGATGTTCGTACAGTAGGCCCTAGTCTGGGACATGACTCGGTCGATTCGAGTATCCTTGCCGGAATTATCGGGGTCTTGGTGGTATTTCTGTTCATGCTGTTGTATTACAGGCTTCCTGGATTTTTGGCGGATCTGGCACTGGCGGCATTTGTTTTGTTGAACCTTGCTGTCTACAAAGTTTTGCCTGTCACGCTCACTTTGCCCGGTATCGCTGGTTTCTTACTGACAACAGGCATGGCGGTCGATGCCAACATCCTCATTTTTGAACGCATGCGAGAGGAATTACGGGCAGGGCGCTCCTTGAATAGCGCGGTGGAGGCCGGCTTTTCTAGAGCCTGGACCTCGATTCTCGATTCCAACATCTCGGCACTCCTTATTGCGTTGATTCTGTGGTACTTCGGCTCGAATTTTGGGGCTTCTATTGTCCAGGGTTTTGCTATCACTCTGATCATTGGCGTGCTTATCTCTATGTTCACCGCTGTTGTAATCACACGCACCCTGATGCGTTTTATGGTGCGTTTCTTTGGCGATCGACTCAGCAAACATCCGTTCCTGTTTCACGTGTAATCTGGATTTTACTCAGTCTTTACGCTGGCATATTCACACGTACTAAATCACCCTATGTATAAAATCATTTCTTATCGCCGTTGGTACTATCGGTTTTCAGCCCTGATTATATTGCCCGGGCTGATTGCAATGATCTATTCCATTTTCACCATCGGCGCGCCATTCCATCTATCCATCGATTTCGTCGGCGGCACGTTATGGGAAATGCGTTACGAGCAACCTGTTCAACCGGGCGACATTGTTGCGGTCTTTGATGAGAATGGTGTTTCTGACACTTCAGTCAGCACGATCGGGGATGATCGTACCTTCAACGTACGTAGTTCCGAGATATCGCCCGAGCAAAAACAGACTATCGAAGCAGCCCTGATCGCACAGTTTGGCCCGCTAGAGGATCTGCAGTTCCGTGCGGTCGGGCCGATCATCAGTCAGGAAGTGACACGCACAGCCTTTATCGCCACAATCCTTGCCACGCTGGTCATTCTCGGCTTCATTACCTGGGCGTTCCGTCAGGTTCCGAACCCCTTCCGATTTGGCGCCGCAGCTGTTGTTGCCATGCTCCACGATGTCCTCATCACCCTCGGATTCTTTTCCATTATGGGCATCATCGCTGGCTGGGAGATGGACGCCCTGTTTCTGACCGCCTTGCTCACCGTCATTGGTTTCTCGGTGCAGGATACGATTGTTGTCTTCGACCGCATCCGTGAAAACAGCAAGCGTCGCCGTGGTGAAACATTTGAGGTCATTGCCAATCGTTCGTTGCTGGAGACCATGCAGCGCTCTATCGCCACACAGATCAATGCCATGTTTGTCATGATCGCTTTGCTCCTGTTTGGTGGCGTTACCATCCAACATTTTATCGCTACGTTGCTGGTAGGCATGCTCAGCGGAACTTACTCGTCCATCTTCATTGCAACGCCTCTGCTGGTGTCTTGGGCCAACCACGAACTCCCCTGGCTCAACCGTTCCGAGAAGAAGCGGAGCAAAGTGGCGACTGCATAGCCTAAGTATCGAAATTTGCGAACGAACCGGGCCATTGCGCCCGGTTTTTCATTCAAGCCGAGTTTTGCCAGAACTTCACAATGTTAGCTCTTGTTCTTAAAAATGGTCAGCTCGACCTTTGTTCTGATTATCCGACCCCTGTGCCTGGTTCAGATGAGGCACTGTTGCGAGTCCGTTTGGCGGGCATTTGCGGCACCGACCTGGCCCTGATGCAAGGCTACAAGGGCGGGTACAGCGGTGTGCTCGGGCACGAATATGTGGCCGAGGTAGTTCAAGCGCCCGGCCAGGAACAATGGGTGGGGCAACGTGTCGTGGGTGAGATCAACACGACATGCGGGCAATGCGTTCAATGCTGTCGAGGGCTTGTCACACACTGTCAGAACCGTCGTGTGCTGGGCATCCTCGATTGGGATGGTGCATTCGCCGAATACATGATCAGCCCTGTTTCACTCCTGCATCCCATCCCGGAAGAAATGTCAGATGACACTGCGGTATTCGCTGAGCCTGTGGCTGCCGCTTATGCTGCTCTGCGCGACCTACCTGCAGATGCAGGCGAGCGCATTATCATTTTCGGCGATGGTCGCTTAGGGCAGCTCATTGCGGCGGCATTTATAGCCGAAGGCTATGACCCCCTGTTGGTAGGACATCATCCGGCCAAGTTGGAGGTTGCTAACAGGTTGGGTATCCGTACGACACACATTGTCCCCGCTGGCACTCAGTTTGACGTGGCTGTAGACGCCACCGGCCGTACTGTGGCGCTTTCAGCCATCTTGGATTGCTTACGGCCTCGGGGAACATTGATTCTAAAGACCACCACAGCGCATCCGGCAACCCTTGATCTCAGTCGTATCGTGGTGAACGAGTTGCGGGTAATCGGGTCACGTTGCGGTTCCTTTCCGACGGCCCTCGCTGCACTTTCCTCCGGTCGACTTGATCCGACCCCCCTGATTTCTGGCACATATCCTCTAACGCAGGCTTTGCAGGCATTTGAATACGCTGACGAATCAAACGTGCTAAAAGTCCTGCTTCACCATTAACCAGCGTCATATACCAATGAAAGAGATCTGCCATAGGCTGTCCTGATCTCATCTTCTCGCAAATCCGCAGCCATGCTATAATTCTGAGTTGCTCACACCACTCAGGTGCTGCAAACCCATTTACTTTTGAGGAGTGCAAAAACACATGCGTCCACGTAATCCAATTCTATTCACCTTGTTAATTCTCGTACTGGCCGGCATGTTCGCGATGCTCGGCATGGATACATCATCAGTTTCGACTGCGCAAGAGGTTATCCCTGACGACGAGATTGCTTACATCGATAGTAACCGCTACATCAAGATCGACGATCCATACACGGCTGCAGGCACCGATCCTTTCACCTGGACTTCGCCCACGCTGGGCTGGACCGACATGGCTGCTATGGATGCCAATGCTGATGGTGTTGACGAGATCATCGCTATTGGCGGCAACAAAGTCGAGCTGCTTACGCCTTATACGCCTCCTGGCACCGTAAAGCCTCAATTCTCCCGTACAATCAGCAGTGGCTTCAACTACAACTGGGTGACTGCCGGCGATTTCATTCCTGGCGATGGTGGTCGCGATGAAATCCTGGTGCAGCGCTCAGATTCGCGTGCAGAGTGTGAGTATAGCGTACAGATCTTCGATGGTGATGATGCTGGCGTTAACTGGACAATGGTCCTGGATAATTGCTACGGCACCGATTGGTTGCGGATTCGAGGCGGTGAAGTGGATGGGCTCGAGGGTGATGAGGTGATCATGATCCGTAATGGTCCCGAGTCAAAACGAGATCGTCGTCTACTGATCATGAAACAGGCTCCTGATGGCACTTGGCCTGTGCTTTTCCAGCAACTCTACAGTTACAGTTGGATTGATATGGTTATTGGCAATACGCACTTGAATAACGGAGATATCGAGGAAATTATCCTCACCCGTTCAGGCGTAAAAGGTGTGCTGCCATCACTTCTGGTCTTCCAGTACCATGCCAATAATGTTTCAGACGCACCTGATGGGACGTTCATCTATTATCCGTATTGGGATGCGATTGCCTCAGGTGATGTAAATAATAGTGGTGATGATGAGATTTTCCTGGTCCGTGATCCTGTCGATGCGGCGGGAACCTCGATGATTGGACGGAATTGGGGCACCGACAGCATGCGAGCAGAATGGACAAGTCCTGGCCTCAAACTCGGCCGTAACCTGCAGCAGGTACAGGCAGGTGATGTTGATGGAGATGAAAAAGCCGAAGTCGTGATAGGCCAACCTGGCAGCTATCGCATTTATACGGAACCAGCGACGGACCTCAATCATAGTGGTGATAAGCCTGCCGCATTTAGTTCACCTATCGTCATCAGGCTTGGCAACTTCGATGGCGGGGGCGTTGTCACCGGACCGGCCAAACTAGCTGTCGACAAGTCCTCGATGCAATTTGAGATGACGCGTGGGGAAGGTAGTCCGCCAGCCCAGACATTCATGGTTTATAATGCTGGGGGGGGCGGCAGCATCGCCTATCACGTAACCCAACAGATCAGTGGTGCCTGGTTGAGTGTTGCACCCTTTGATGGTGAAACGACACTGTCTCATACTGTTTCAATCAATAGTGCAGGGTTGTCGGCTGGCGTTTATGACGGCACAATCACCGTGACAGCACTGGATCCAGAGGTTGAGGACAGCCCACAAATCATCCAGGTGCGACTGATAATCGAAGCAACCGGCCCCGCTCTGGCAGTTGCGCCTACGAGTATCAGTGTTGATATGAATTTCGGCGGTGCATTACCAAACCCGGTTGAACTGTCGATCAGTAACTTCGGTGATGGCGGCACGCAAAACTACTCCATCAATATCACAACCGATGATGGTGGCGATTGGATAAAGACCAACAAGTACGGTGGATGGACAAATGATACTGCCACCATTACGCTTGATGTTCGTAGTTTGAGTTCCGGCGAGTATCACGGCAATATCCAGGTCGATGCCGGCAATATTGATGGCAGTCCTGCAAATGTCCCTGTGACTGTGATCATCCGTCCTACTGGCATGGAAGTAACCCCCGCTTCATTGATTATGCAGGCGGCAGTAGGCCAGAAAACACCGAAAGCCCGCATTGACATCAACCAGTCAGAGCCGGGGCAGGGTGCTATCCACTGGTATGCCTATGCTGTGCCCTCTGGTGATTGGTGGGGTGTTGTGCAGTCCTTCGAGGAGGGCAAGTTGACTGTGGCGCAGGTGGATGATGGCTATGTCTTTACGGATAGCGAGGGAGTGGAAAGTGTTGTGAATTACGTCCCGTGGGTTATCCTGACCCCGAACAATGGCCCCACCCCCGGCTTCATCCAGATTACACTTAATATGGCAATGGCGCCAGTAGGCGATAACCATGTTACGATCCTGGTCGATGGCGGGCCAGATACGACCAATCGGTTCCAGGGCGTTGATGCTCGGATACTGATCAGTGATGGCGGGGTCTGGTTACCCGTGATTATGGCGCGTTAAGATACAGGCGACCTTGTTGAACCAACAATTAAGCAGCGCTCCGTTTCGCGGGGCGCTGTTTTTTCTAAGCCTAACAATTCCCCAATGCATCGGCCAACTGTGGCAATATCTCTGCCACATCACCACGTACGATGACATCGGCGAGATGGTCGTATGGTGTTATTCCCAGGTTTATCAGAATCAAATGGGCGCCACTACGGACAGCCAGCGCAGGAAGATCTGCTGCGGGCATGACCTCCAATGAGGAGCCTGCCACTAACATCAGATCGCAATGGAGAGCCTCTTCTTGTGCCAGTACAATGGCGTCTTCAGGTAGTGGTTCTCCAAATAGCACGATATCTGGTTTGAGGATATCCCCACACTGCGGACAAATTGGCGGCGTTCCATCATGGATATAGGTGTTGAGATAAGGGCTGGCGTCATCATGGAATGAACAGGTAAGGCAGACAACTGTTCGCAGATGGCCATGAAGCTCAACAACTCGTTGCGAACCTGCTTTTTGGTGTAGGGCGTCGATGTTCTGTGTAATGATCAGGCGGATTTTACCGCATCGCTCCATCCTTGCCAGGGCATGATGCGACTGGTTGGGTTGTGCGGAAAGGATATCGTGAGCGAGTGGCTGCATCCATTCATAGAATCGGTTCGGATTCTCTCGAAAGCCCCACACGGAGGCCACGACAAAAGGATCCACTTGACTCCAAAGGCCTGAACCATCCGAGCGAAAATCGGGTATGCCGGAGGGCGTCGAACTGCCAGCGCCAGTCAGGGCTACTACCCTTTTGGCTGTACTTAGAAGCTCTAAGGCCAATTGGAATTGTGCAGGGTCCGGGGATGAACGGCGAAATAGTGGTTCTGTAAACTTCATACAAAATAGGCTGAGAATTGCATCATTGCCGCAGATGACAATGGTGGATGCGCTTTGACATGCAACTTACCGCTATTGTACACTAAGTTGCTTTCATTTGTCAGCGTCTCTGCCATTGTTACAGATAACAATGGACGCCCCTGGCATTTATGACCTTTGTAGCACTAAGTTCTCTATAAGGATTATAACACTATGCTTACCGAATGGGGCAGACGGGTGCTTAAACCCATTTTTGAATTTGTTGCATCTATTTTTCGAAAACTGCACATTACGCCAAACGCCATCACCGTTTTGGCTTTAGCTCTTAGTGTGGTCGTAGCCTATTTGATCATTATCGACCAGTTGTTTTGGGCAGGCGTGCTTTATTTTGTTGGTGCAGGGCTGGATGCTATTGACGGCACATTAGCACGACAGATGGGTGTACGCAGTAATTTTGGCGGTTTCCTGGATAGTACGCTTGATCGACTGGGAGAATCAACTGTAACGGGCGCGATCGGCGTATGGGCTGCTTTGCAGGGTGACATGCTGGGCGTCCTTTTGGCATTCACCGCCCTCGTGGCGAGCTTTATGGTCAGCTACACGCGAGCAAGAGCCGAAAGTCTTGGCTATGAAGCGAAGCTGGGTTTTGGCTCTCGTGTCGAACGATTTATCATTATGGTTGCGTCTTTGCTACTGAGTAGGCCGATTATCGGTGTTGCACTTATTACTTTATTGGCTGGTTTTACCACTATACAGCGCATTTACGTTGTGTGGAAACAAGCTCAAGCAGAGGTTCATAACGACTGACAGCACCTTTTAGTCAGTGCCAAACTTGCAATTTCCCCTTTTTTGTGTTTTGCTCTACAATGTAATCAGCAGGAATTAATGGCAATTTGGCCATTCTTGCACAATTCACCCTTTTCCCTCACCGGACTGTAACGTCCCTCCCCGCTTACCCCGTTCCCCCCATCGTGGTTCAGCAGTCCATCCTTTCGTGTTCGACCCCCGACGAGGCGAAGTTAATTGCTCGTGCATCTCTCGGCGATCCTGATGCCGTAGCTTCCCTTTATGATGTTTACGCGTCTCGGATCTATAGCTATATTTATCGGAGGACGAGTGATCCGGTAACAGCTGAGGACCTCACTGGGCAAGTATTCCTGCGGATGATTGAGGCGCTGCGGAGTGGCAAAGGATGGCGCACATCTTTTTCGGGGTGGTTGTACCGAATTGCCCATAACCTTGTTGTCGATTTATATCGTAGGCGGGGTCAGGTAAAATACATAGCAATAGACGATTCCCCGAATCTCACTACCAAGGACAATGATCCGTACAGGGTCGCTGCTTCACGTTTGGATAGCGATGTGCTTTTGCGCGCTATCAATCAATTAACAGAAGAACAGGCTCAAGTTGTTACACTGAGGTTTTTAGAAGGTTACAGCATTGCAGAAGTTGCTGACATCCTGGACAAGACTGATGGTGCGATCAAAGCGCTTCAGTACCGTGGTGTCGCGAGTTTAAGACGGATCATGAGTAGTTACACGCTATGACAGTCCAAGACCAGTATTTTTATGATCTTTTCCAGCATCTGTTGGATGATCCGGATTTGGAGGCGCCGAATCTAGATTCATCAACGCGGACTGCAAAAGAAGCCGAAGAGATGACCACCTTAGTTGACTTGGCTGATCGATTGCGTTATCGATCAACACCGGTTGTCAATGCTGAGGTGGCCCTGTCTCGCGCCAAGGCTACGTGTTTTGGCTTCAATGTCAACTGCTACAGCGACTGCCGAGTCGCCGCTTCCTGCGCCAATCCCGAGGCCTGTTGCCCAGCCAGCAACTCAAACCGCCCCCGGCCCCTGGCAAGGCTTTTTGGATATCTTCCGTGCGCCAGCAGTACCAGTGTGGGCGACAGCAAGCATCGCAATCCTATTGGTTCTTTTTGTTTCCGTATATATGAGTGTTGTATTTTCCGCCAATGCCATGCCTGGCGATGTCCTCTATCCTGTGAAACTTGTGGTGGAGGACGTGATTATAATTTTGACTCCAAATTGGGAGCGGAAGGGTGCTCTTATCGAGGAACAGAACCAGGAACGTCTGCGAGAAGTTGGAGAGATTATTAAGCAGGGCGGGACAGCGCAAGTGACCTTTACAGGAGTTATCAAAGGTCGCGAAGGTGACTACTGGCTTATCGGAGATTATCCAGTCCTTGTAGATGATGGCGATAATTTACTTGAAAACCTCGGAGTTGGCTCAAGTGTAAGCGTGGTTGGCATAGTCTCTGCTGATGGCGTCATTCTTCATAGTGTCATAAGCGCGCCCGTCTCGAAGTTACCTGCAATTGCTTACACGCCCCTCCCGCCCACTTCGGCTCCGGGTTCGAATTTAATGTCTCAGCCTACTGACACGCCCGCACCCTTGCCGACAAAGAAACCGACTCAGAAGCCTGCTGTTCAGGTGCCTGTCAAACCTAGACCGACACAAAAACCGAGGCCCACACGTGTTGTTGTCACTACCCCCTCACCCACCCCGTCTCTTGGTGGGGAGATTACGCCGACTGGGGAAGCGCCTGTGGGCACTCTGACCGCAACGCCTGAGATCACGTTTACACCTGTTGAGACTGCGATAGCAACTGCCACGCCAGCTACAACCCCATCGTCACCCACAGAAACGCCTGCGGTCGACACGCCAACTCCACGTGAGACAGTCACACCATCCGAAACGGCAATTCCAACGCCAACGCCTGCTGAAACTTCAGCCCCGGTCGCCACGCCGACTTCATCGCCGATACCGGCAGCCACGGCTACGCCGTCAGCGGCGGATACTGCCATCCCTCAGCCAACGGATCCCCCACCAACAAACACGCCGGCGCCACCGACAAACACACCGGCACCACCTGCGCCGACCAGTACACCAGTCCCGGCTCCCGCAACCAACACGCCTGCGCCACCCGCTCCAACCAGTACCCCAGTACCTCCACCACCCACAAGTACGCCTGTCCCACCAGCCCCTACAAGCACTCCGGTGGCTCGTCAGCCAACGCCAACACCTTAGTGTCTGACAAAAACTTTCTCTAATTAGCCTCGGCAACGCCGGGGCTTTTATTTGCAATGTCCAATCCAAGTCCGATGGGGTTTAGGATTCAGGCACAACAAGGACAACCAGTGGTTCTGACACGCCAAGCACATCACCGTTTGGGGCAAGCACCTTTGCTATGAGGAAATGGGTTCCAACCCCTAATTGTGGCGTCTCGAACCGCCATAAACCCTTGGCATCGGCATAGGTGCGTCCCAAAAATGTGCTATCTGCGAACAGGAACACAGCGTTCCCTGCGCCGGCCTGTCCTGTAAGTTCAATGGGCTGGGTTAACAGAGTTTCTCGGTCGGGCGAATCGAAGGAAGGGGAAGCGACGACAGGGGGGGCGACTCCGATTTGAAAGACAACCACAGAAGATGTCACCGTTTGGCCCGAATCATCGGGTATTGTGGCAGCCACGACAGCGTGTTTTCCTGGCGCCAATGGCGGGGCCGTGACCTGCCAACTTCCTGCACTGTCGGTGGTGGTTTCGGCCAAGGGATAGACTGATTCGTCAGTGCAATTGGGTAAATCAGTCGCGTCAACAGGACAGAGTAAGATATGCACCATTTGCTCAGCGTCGGCGACGCCCGCAATCACAATCAGGTCACCGTCGGTGAAGTTTTGATTTGGAACGGGGCTCTGTAGAATTGGAGCAGTGCTGGCTTCGGATAGTGGTTGTTTAATTGCTGAAACAAGCAGAAGCAATAGGGCAAGCACTATCGTCACCAGTAATTTCCAGCGGTCGAGTGGCCACAACCAGTAGGGGGCCTGATCGTAAGTCATGGATTAGTTCTCAACCTGATACATTTGGGCTTGATCGATCCATGACTTGAAGTCAGGCGGACGCCCAACTGACGTTTCAAACAAAGCGGACAGAGTCTCTGGATCGGTGGCGCTCAACTGGGCGAATGTGGTGATGCCGTGCTGTTCCAGCGTAGCAGCGTGCTTGGGGCCGATACCATTGATCAACGTCATATCGTCGGAGGCAACTATTTGCGCATTTTCGTCTGTTTGGATGTTGAGCTCAGGTGGCTCGTCTTCGGCGTGCTGCCATTCTGGCGCTTGAAATAGTTGTTCCAGGTCATCCGGGCTGATTGACGCCAAATCCTCTTCCGTCTCAATGCCGGCGGCCCGTAAAATCGTCCACTGCTTGGCGTTAAGTTCAACGGCATCCAATGGATTTTGATCTTGCAGCGGCTTGTCAGTTGTTTCTAGATAATCATCCGAATCGACTGGTGTATCATCCTGTTCTTCAATAATCGCAACGCTCTCATCAAAGGCTTCCAGAACCGGCATCGCTTTGTTTGTCGCAGGTTCAGCGCTTTCTTGCTGTTCTTGTTTCGCCATTTGATAGAGGAGCGCATCAATTTCTGTAGCGCGCATGCCTATTTCTCCGCGCAATGCACTAATTTGAGAACTGGCTGCACCTAATTCAGCATTACGAGCGCGTAACTGACCTTCAAGCCGATTCACTTCGCGCTGACAACTCAGGCGTTTTCTGCGGAAATGCCAAAGCTCAAGTAGCCAACTGAGTAACCACCCCACAAGGATGCCGAGAATGAAAAGGGTCCAAGGATTTATGTTTGACATAAAGATTCGTGATAGCAAATAGCGAAGAAATACTCGGCGTGTTCGTCAACTGGCAGATACAGGATACAGCAGTATTCTAGCACGGTGTGAAAGTGAGGACAACAGCTCCGTTGTAGAGGTGGCTGTGGTCAAGCCGGGGGAGTTATGCTAAACTGGCCGAAAAGCTGATCAAAGTGTCGTGTAGTTCAATTCTAATTCAGAGGTAAAAATGTCCCGTCAGAAACTTTCCAAAATCGATGCCGCATGGCTGCATATGGAAGAGCCCACGAATCTGATGATGATCACTGGCTTCTACCAATTCGATGGTCCGCTTGATTTCGAACGCATCAGGATAACACTCCAGCATCGTTTGTTGGATCGTTTTGATCGCTTCACACAGAAGGTGGTCGAATCTCGTTTGCCATTGCAACAACCGTATTGGGAAACTGATCCTCATTTCGACATTGATGCCCATTTGCATCGCATCGCCTTACCTGCGCCTGGTGATGACGCAACTCTGTACGCAATGATAAGTGATCTGGCATCCACGCCCCTCGACTTCAGCAAGCCTTTGTGGCAATTCCATGTTATCGAGGGATATACTGGTGGAGACCTCTTGTTTTGTCGGTTACATCACAGCATCGCCGATGGCATTGCCCTGATGCAGGTATTACTTTCGATGTGCGATGAAGATGCGGACGCACCCTGGCCTGAGCCAACAATCGAAAGGCGCCGTCGGCGGCGGGGCATTGGTTCTTTTTTCCATCCAGCGTTCAGCGCCATAAAGACATCCCGCAAGGCGGTGGGCACAGTTGCCAGCAGTGGTATAGATATGTTCATGCACCCCATCGCAACGATTGGCAAGACCAAGGATGCTGTCGGGTTCTCAGCGAATTTCTCTGCTCGACTGGGGCGACTGACGATTTTGCCATCTGACCCCAAGTCCGTATTCAAAGGCTCTTTGGGGGTCACGAAAGTTGCTGCCTGGTCTGAGCCAATACCGTTGGACGAGGTCAAGATGGTTGGCACGGCAATGGGGGGTACAATCAACGATACGCTTATGGCTACTGTGAGTGGAGCGCTGCGTCGTTACATGATCGAACGCGGCGATTCGCCAGATGGACTTGATGTTCGAGCGATGGTGCCAGTCAACCTGCGCTCGCCTGAGGATGCTTTGAAGGATCTGGGTAACAGTTTCGCTCTGGTTCTGATGGCGCTACCAGTCGGAATTGAAGATCCATTGGAACGCTTCCTGGTCGTTCGGTCTCGCATGGACGAATTAAAGGATTCAACCGAACCCATCGTTACCTACGTTGTTTTGAAGGCAATGGGATTGGCGCCCGCTGAGATTGAAAAGCTTGGTGTCGAGTTCTATGCTGCAAAGACCTCGCTGGTTTTAACCAATGTCCCTGGTCCGCCAAACAAGCTTTACTTTGCCGGCAGGGGGATAGACAAGCTCATGTTCTGGGTGCCACAATCGGGACGGATGGGGCTTGGCATCAGCATTCTCAGTTATGCCGGCGAAGTCCTCGTTGGCGTCATCACTGATGAAGGGCTTGTGCCGGATCCGGAAACTATCGTTGCCTATTTCCATGCAGATTTTGAGGAAATGAAAGCAATGGTGCAACAGATCGAGGAACAGACTTATAAAGGTAGCGTGCCGATGATGGATGCGGCGGAAAGAGGGCGTTGCAAAGCTAACACACATGCCGGCACTCAGTGTAAGAACACAGCCGTGGCAGGCTCCGCCTTCTGTCATGTCCACGCCCGTATCGTTTCAGATAGCGAGGACGTGGCGCGGGAAAACGCCTAGCGCTTTTTTTCTGGCGCTACCCCCATGATTGTATGCGATTCATAGCGGCAACCACACGCCAATGCCACGCTCGCGAGCGCGCTTGAATATTTCTGGCGCCACAGCCATGTCGTCGATGGCGAGACCCAGGTTCATGGCCAGGATACGTTCTTCAGCACGTTCCCGCCCTGGTTTTTGTCCCACAACGATCTCTCCCAGGTCCGCATAGGGGTCTGGCGTTTGTTGGAAATAACCAACCGAGCGGTAGTAGAGGAACTGGGCGTGATCATCGGTGCTGATCTTGTCCATCTGCGCCAGTGCGGCTGGCTTCCAGTACGAATCAAAATCCACTGCTGAGCCGAAGGCTCCTGGTTGTAGCCAATCTGCATCGATGGTGGGCGTGGGGTGATGGAGGATTGGTCCTGAAGATACCACCAGATCACTTTTGACAACAGCGTCTTTGGGTTCACTCACGCCTACAAACTCAAAATCGAATTGTTCGCTCATCTCCTGGATGTATTTCTCTTGCACACCGGGCATAGTGTCGTAGACGTAGACTCGTTTGAT
This sequence comes from uncultured Chloroflexia bacterium, assembly GCA_963700615.1. Lineage (GTDB taxonomy): Bacteria > Chloroflexota > Anaerolineae > J102 > J102 > DUEF01. Next base: position 158,618 of record CAVOYG010000024.1, read on the forward strand.
GGGAAATAGGGCAGCCAGGGCTTCGAGATTAGTGCGACCTTGCACACCGCAAGCAAGGATACCGGCTGTCTCGCTGTCTGGGCGCGCCAGGTATTTGGCTGCGAGAGCGGTGGCGGCGCCGGTGCGTTTTCCTGTAATCCAGGTGCAGTCCATGACAGCATAAGGCAACCCTGTTTCAACATCGTTCAGGATCAATAAGCCAGAGATGTAGGGCAGACCGAGTTTGGCATTCTCTGGATAACCGCCCACCCACTTGATTCCAGCTGAGTGCAGGCCAGCGATGTAGGCAGGCATGGCATGGATGAAGGCGTCGGGCTGGGTATGGATACCCGGTTTGGGCGGCATTTCCACCCGCCCCAGGCCTTTTTCCTCGAACGCTGTCTCAAGCAGGCTGATGATAGTTGGCATATCGACATCCACTGCTTCAACGTCGGCGCGGGAAAGGTAGAGAATCTGGTTATCTGACATGGATGACTCCAGGAGTGATGGCTGAGTTGTAAATATCATTGCGGTTATTCTAATCCCCATAATCGGGGTGTTGCAAGCTCCACACACCTGCCCGTCGGGTACCGGAATGGATGGAACGGACTGGTGGGCATACCACGACGGCGGGTTTGATCGCTCAGTTCGCTATCATCCGCCCAGAAATGCCCGTCTCACATCAGGATCGCTCACCAGCGTCTGCGCATCACCCTCGTACGTGTTAACGCCCAGCTCCAGTACATAGCCACGATCACTGTATTGCAGACCCTGGCGGGCGTTTTGCTCGATCATCAGCACAGTCAGTCCGATTTCGTCGTTTAGCCGCTGGATATTCTCGAAAATGGCTCTGGTGATCAAAGGGGCTAAACCAGCGCTGGGCTCATCCATCATTACTAATTTGGGTTCCAGCAGCAACGCCCGACCAATCTCCAACATCCTCTGTTCCCCACCCGACATGGCGCCCGCCGACTGGCCCTTGCGCTCGGCCAGATGTGGGAACAGGTCAAGCACATAATCAATGCGTTCTTTTATGCGTTGCCTATCATTTTCCAGGTACAGACCCATTTCCAGGTTTTCCTGTACGGTCATCTGCGAAAACACGCTGCGCAGTTGCGGGACGATGGAGATTCCTGCCTGCAATACTTTCTGTGGTCGCCAATTTGTTATTTCTTGCCCATCGAAGAAGACATGCCCCTGCCGAATACCCAGTAACCCGTAGATCGCCTTGAACACCGTGGATTTCCCGGCGCCATTGGGCCCGATGACACATACGATTTCGCCGGGATTGACGTGCAGGCTCACACCCTTAAGAATGTCAAAATCGAGATAGCCAGCGTACACATCCTTGACTGCAAGTAAAGCTGTGCCGCTGCTGGGAGGTTTTGCTGTCATGTTGGTTGTCATTCAGCGCCGAAATATGCTTCGATCACGGCTTGGTTGCGTTTTATCTCGTCTGGTGTACCCTCTGCGAGCTTTTCGCCGTAGTTGAGCACGTACACTCGGCGACATAGGTCGGAAATGAAGTCGATATTGTGTTCAATAAGCAAGAATGTCTTACTATATTCTTGATTGAGAGTGCGAATCCGATCTTTGATCGTTTCGATGAGGGTTGGGTTCACGCCTGATGTGGCCTCGTCAAGCAAGATCAGGTCGGGGTCAGGCATGAGGGCCATACCAATCTCCAATAAACGACGTTGTCCACCAGACAAATGCCCTGCTGGTTCGTAGGCGAGATGTTGCAGCAAAAGGAAATCAAGTAATTCGTGGGCTCGTATTTCGGTGTCGGGATGGCTTGGACGCAGCATCTTCAAAAAGCCTTCCTCGCGCCACTGACGACTGACCAGCATGTTCTCCAGAACCGTCATCTTGCGATATACTCGTATCATCTGGAACGTGCGAGCGAGGCCCATATGCGCCACCTGATACGGTTTGGCATTGGTGATGTTTGTGCCCTTGAAGAAGACTTCACCACTATCGATAGGAATAATTCGGCTGAGGCAGTTGAATAAAGTGGTTTTCCCGCTGCCGTTCGGTCCAACCAGACCAACAATCTCGCCGGGATAGATGGCGAGATCAACACGGTGAACGGCAGCAAGACCGCCAAAATATTTCGTGACATTCCGTCCTGCCAGCAGTGGCTGTTGCGGTGTGTGGGCGCTCGGCGTACTCATGCTGGCTCCTCACTGTCTTGAACTTCACTGGAAGAATTACGTTTGACGTATCGGCCCCATAACCGTCCCAGAGATGTACTTGAAGGATCGCCTAGCGTGCCCAAGATGCCCTCTGGAACAAACAACACGAGAATGATGAGCAGGATACCTTCAACCAATAAGTGTGCTTGCGGCAAGCTGGCCCAGACTACGTCTTGCATGACATAAAGTATGACAGCGCCCAATGGAGGGCCCCATACAGTGCCCGCACCGCCGAGGATGGTTGCCATGATCATATCTACGGTTCGTTGTTCGACAAAAACGATGTCTGGATCGATATACGTATTTTGAAAAGCCCAGAAACCGCCCACGATGCCTGTTGAGAAAGCGGCGAGCATGAATGTGATGATTTTGTGCTTGGTCGTGTTGATGCCCCGCATCTCTGCACCGGTTTCATCTTCCCGAATGGCGATCAGACTCTGTCCAAACTCGCTGCGGCGCACCCACCAAATAAAGCTTACGACAATGCCCATCCATACCAACATGAAATAGAAGTCTCGGGTGCGATTCAGAACTGGTGGCAGATCAAGCCCGGATCCTCCTCCCGTAAACGGCTTGAGAATGCGAATGATTTCTCGCGTGGCAACCAGTGTGGCAAGCATGGCGATGGAAAAATAGGGTCCTTTCAATCTGAGGGTTGGTAAACCAATCAACAGTGCAAATAGTGTTGCTGCAAGACCTGCCAGAGGTATTGCCTGCCAAAAGCTCAATCCAGGGGCAAAGACGATGTAATTTTGAACCTGTGTCACTAATATGCCCATCGTAAATGCGCCAATGCCAAAGAAGACAGCGTGGCCAAAGTCGACATAACCGGTCATGCCGCCAATGAGGTTCCAATCAGACGCCAGGGTAACAAACATGAAAATCTGGGTCAGGATCAGTAATCTGACTCCGGTAGGTTCGAACAAGACCGGATATAGACCAAGAACGATCAGCAAGATCAGCCAGATTAATATCCCACCTCGAGATCCAAAGATAATACGGAAGCGCTGATAGAAACTCATGTTTGCGTTTCCATCGATCTCAAACCCTGCAAGAGTCCTTGCGGACGGACAATAAGGAGGACCACGAGCAGTATAAAACTGGTGGCAATGCCCAGGTTGGTCCCAAAACCGGGCACGAAAGTTGCCACCATTGTTTCGACGATACCCAGCAAAACGCCTCCAATCAGTGCTCCTGGGATCCTACCCAATCCCCCCAACGCTGTGATTGTGAAGGCTTTGAGAGTAAACACAGGACCCATGAAAGGGTATATAGGCACAGCCATGCTGGCCATGACGCCGGCTGCTGCTGTGAGAGCAATGCCGATGCCGAAAACGATAGCGTAAACCTGGTTAACTTCAATGCCGACAATCCGCGCTGCTTCCTTGTTCTGTGCTGCAGCCCGGATCGATTTACCCAGGCGTGTGTTTTGCAGAAACAGATGCAAGGCAAACATGATGATCAGCGACACAAAAAAGATAATGGTTCTTACGATAGGGAATGTGATTCCCAGGACTTCAAAGGAGCCGTTATAGGCTACGGATACTGTGCGAGGATCAGCCGAGTAGATGAGTTTGAAAAGGTTGGCAATGGCGATGGAAAGTCCAAATGTAACCAGCAAGGAGGTAAGATGTGGGCGTTCTACGACCCGATTGATAAGGACTTTTTGTAAGGCATAACCGACCAGAAACATCGTTGGCATGACGACAATCAACGATATGAAAGGGTCAACACCAAAAAACCGATTTAGTGTCCAGGCAAAGTAAGCGCCAACCATAACGAATTCACCATGGGCTAAATTGATCACACCCATCACACCCCAGATGACTGAGAAGCCTAATACCATTACCGCGTAGAAACCACCCAGCAGAATACCGCTTACCAGTGCCTGAAGGATTTGATCCATGTGTGGTTGGCCTTATCGAATACAAGGTGACTGCACGCTGTTTTGGTGGCAGTCACCTTTTTATGGATGAGGTAAGGTGTTAGCGCTCGGACCAGGGTGGCATGGGGTAGATCAAATCAGCTATGGCTGCATCATCAGGGGCGATGACCCAGGTCTTGCCATCCTGAATTTGGATGCTGCCCATTGGCTTACCTGCGTTTTTACCGGTCTCGTCAAATTGAATAGGACCGTAGAAAGTGATAACGTCAAGCGCATTTAAGGCATCACGAACGGAGGCAGTGTCGAGGCTGCCTGCCGCTTCGATGGCAAGCTGCAGGGCCAGTGCGGTTGCCGTTGACTCTGCCGACTGATAAGAGGGTAATTCCTCCCATCTCTCAACGTAACGCATGTAATAATCTTCAGCAGTGCCGAAGTACTCATCTTCATAATTCATTGTCGCTTCCCACTGCGTAGGCCCAATGATGTAGTTGGCATCTGGCCCGACTTCCTCAGCGAACTCGGGATTGCTGGGACCGACAGTGATAATCATCGCCTTGGGATTGAAATTCAGTTCTTTTGCAGCCCTCACAAACAGCAATGCATCATTGAAGTGTCCGCCACCGACAAAGACATCTGGATTCGCATCTTTGAACTTGGTCATGATCGCACTGACATCGGCGACATCTAAGGGATAGGTTTCCTTGCCCAGGATTTCAAGGCCATACTCGTTTGCCCAATGTTCGGCGCCTTTGCCAACGCTTGTCGGGAAAGATGTGTCCTCGTAAGCGATCACTACGGATTTGGCGCCTTTCTCAGCCACCGCCTTCAAGGCCGATTGGGTGTAATTGCCGGCTGGTGTCAGTACGCCAAACAGGTTCTTGAATCCCCGCTCGAATAAATCTTCAGAAGCGCCATTGCCCTCAATCATGATCTTATCGTATTTTTCAGCGATGGCGCTAGCGCTCTTGGTAAGGCCCGAGCTATAGGGTCCCAACAGGAAGTCGACTTCATCTTCAGTGATGAGTTTTTCGATCAACTTGGCGGTTGTATCAGGGTCGCCTTCATCATCATACATGATAAGTTCAACCTGATAGGTGTCGTCGCCCACCTTGATACCACCGTACTCATTATTGACCCATTCTTGCCAGAGTATGTAACCTTGACGTGTGTGTTTGCCCTCATGGGCATATTTACCGGAGTCACTAACAGCTGCACCAAGAACTATGACCTTCTCAGCTCGTTGCGACTGCGAATCAGGCGCTTCTTGATTTGCACAGGCTACAAACATGAGCATGAAGATACCAAGCAATGTTATCAAAATCATTCGCTTCATGAAAAATCCTCCACATTAAGAGAGAAGCACGTTTGGACAAGCGGGCATCGCAACCAACGATTGATCGATACTAAGGTGAATTCAGAGTTCAGTTGATGATAGTTTCTCTTTCGTGGAAACGACCTCTATCATCACTCAGGATGTAATATATTCAACTCCGGACTTAAGTTCACTACGACGACTGACTTAGAAAATGAGCAGTGCGTAACTCTCTCAGATGGTGTGAATCGAAAAATACCAACCAAGCCATGTCTAGATCCCAATAGCTGAAATGGTTTTGTTGTTCACGGTTGATCATCGACCGCTATGCTACCCTGTATTTCCTCACCCTGCAAGTGAATGCCCCCGTATGATGTGTCCCAGTCATTCCAGAACACATCCGAGAGATAATCATATGCCATTTTGGATTCCAGGGTGATGCCCAATTCCCGATTGAGTTTGTTGCTGACCTCTCCGCCATTGATGGAGCCGAGCGCCGTCCAGCGCTGAGAACCAATCGCCAGCAAATGAAGTTTGGCGTGCAGACCTGCACCGGCGGGATTGCCCAACTTTACCATGATATCCAATCCCTCTGACTGCGCCAGACCATTGACATAATCTCTCGTTTTGGTGTTACTGCGAGCATCGCCTGCACTATCGAAGTAGTCGTCGAGCAGGATACGAACCGTGGCGCCACGGCGGGCGGCAGCGACTAACGCTTCCAGGCGGGGATTGGGATCGGCAGCAGGATTGCTATCAGTAGCGCCCCAGAAAGGGTGTTCATAAAGCTGTTGGGTCAGGATAACGTCTCCTGGACCGGCTTGAGTGATGAGGTCTAACAGAGGGCCGGGGCTGAGGCTGGTTTCAGGAGAGGTGAAAAGTTCGGCTTTGGTCGCATCGTTAACTAATTCTGGCCGGGGATACCGGACGATGTAGCCGCTCTCATCCACGAAAGTGGGCGGGACATAGCCAGGTGGTGGGGTACCGTAGCGTTCGTGGTCGGCCTGCCATGGGAAAATATCTGGATGATTGAGATCGTTGTCCAGAGCGAAGATGTTCCGAACCCACTCAGCCAGATGGGGGTCAGATAGAATCAGGGCATAACCTCGACGTCCCAGGGTGTCGCCATCGACAGCATCGGAGGGCATGCTCCCCGTCTTGAAGTTTTCGGTGCTCACAAGCAGCCTCGTGTCATCGAGGATGGCGAATTTGGCGTGCTGGTACGGGTAGCGATCGTGGGCATCATCCACATCATTGACCATGAAGTGCACAGAGCCGCCTGCCTCTGCGATCTGCTGGGCCGCCCAACGGGTGTCATCGCTGAGCCCGCCTGTGGGTCCGCCTTCCAGCAGCAATCGCACCTCCACACCAGCCTGGGCGCGCTCGACCAATGTGGCGACAAGGCCGGGATGCGTCAATTCGTAGCTTTCGATGAAGATACTGTGTTGTGCACTCGCAAAGAGGTCTCGAATGGCAAGGTAGGTGTTGTCAGGGGCTACCAACAGCTTCGCTGCAGGCGGAGTCTCCCAGGTTATTTCGACATGAGATGAGAGTTCAAACAAATCCCAGCCAGGATAGGCAGCGCGTCTGGCCTGCGCAGGGTCGGGATTGCCTTGAGCCCAATCTGTTGCGGTATCTGTATCAACCCATGGGAGTTGTGTGACAGGATCGAATAGCCGGTAAAAAACCTGCCCTGCACGTGCAAAACGGGAGTTGCGTTGGTAATAATTGACCGGAGGGCCTGCCCATCCCAAAACTGAGTCATCACCTTCGGCATAGACAATGGCGTCTTCCACTTTTCCGCCTGGGCTTAGAAGTTGTAGCTCATCGCCCGTGTTTGCGAGCCTTGGCACGCTACCACTGGCGTCGGGCACGGTCGGATCACTGTCCCCTCCATATTCGCAATCTGGTGCAAATCCCCACTGTCCGGTGAAGGCAACAGCCTCCTTGGCGCACCAGATACGCTGCCCAGGTGCGATCGCCAGGTCCGGTAACGTGCTAAGGCCTTCGCCATCGCTTATTTGCCAATTGCCCAGAAATACCATGTTCTGCCCGGTATTTTGCAGCGAAAACGCTTCATCTGCATCATTGCTGGCCAGTCCATCAGGAACCAGGGCAATGATGTGGATGCTGTTGGGGCTGCCGATGTGTCCGGATCGAGCTTGTAGAGGGAGGAATGCTTGCGTCTCGGATAGCTGAGGTTTTGTTTGCAAAGAATTATCATTATCGAAGGCATCGTGCGGCGCCGCCACAATGTTGCTGATGAACAGCAGTGCGGTCAAAAACGGTGCAAGCCATACGAAGGTACGGGGCATAATCCTCAAGTTTGTGTGCGTGGTATCTGTTTGCTGTAAACCACAAAGCGCTGTCGTTTGCCATCGATTTCATGGCGATAGCTCTGGTGGGTAGGCGTATAGCCCATTTGCGTCCAAAACCACACTTGATGATGATCGCTAATCAACAGCGCCAGACGAATCTCATCGATATCTGTACCGAGACGGAGCCATTCTTCCAAAATTCGAACAGACCACGACTCAAGCTCAGTGCGCTCGCCAGGAAGATGATCACTCAGAATGAGAGCGCCGAACCACACGACATCGGGCGAAGGATGACCAAAACGGAGGTCGAAACACCCGACTAGATTGTCCCGCTCCCACCAGATGCCCAACAGAATCCTGTCCCCACTTGTCAGTACATTTTTGTAATTGATTGCGGCCTGTTCAGGACGGGCAATAGCCCCTGAATGCCGCAAGAAGTAGTCGCTGCTGGCTTCGTACAATTGCTGCAATGTAGGCAGTGTAACAGCAGTGATCTGGCGAAGAGTGATGGGGGGAGGCGTCACGCTACTTCCTTTCTACCGTTTCAATCGTCTGCCGCAGCTTGATGATGGCGTCTCCAGAGTAGTAACCTTTGGGAAGAGAAAGATTGGGATAGACCAAAGTGTGGGGACCAATGAGGACACCCGGGTTCAGGACGCTGTTGCAGCCAGTTTGCACACCATCGCCAAGAATTGCGCCAAGTTTGGCCAGACCGGTGTCGTATTTTTTGCCATCAATGGTGAGGTGGATGGTGGGACGTTTACCCGTTGCGGCATCCTTGACGCTGACCACGGTGAGATTGGACAGTTTCGTGCCAGCCCCAAGATTGACGCCCCGGCCCAGGATGCTATCCCCCACATAATTGAAATGCGGAGCATGAGCGCCCGGCAAAAAAATGCTGTTCTTTACTTCCGTGGCGTGTCCGACAACGCTGCCATCGCCGATGATGGCATTACCTCGAATATATGCGCCTTGAGCGATTTTGCATCCAGCGCCAATGAGAGTAGGGCCGACAATGTAAGCCCCTGGCTCCACCACTGTGCCGGGTCCGATCACGATGTCTCCCTCGCCCAGATAAGCCCCGCCCATTATTTCTCCCTCGACACTTTGTCCTTTCCCGCCGATGGCGTTGGCAAGGTAGGGCGCAATGCGATCAACAGCTTGCCAAACATAATCGAGATCAGAGAAAAGGGCGGCGTGAGGATAGTCGGTGAGGTCAAAGAAGTCGGTTGGGTTCAGGGTAGGCATGGCAGTGAGATAATGGGGTGGCAAGGTGACGAGGTGGCAAGGTGTACGTGGCACTGCATACTTCATGCTGCTTACTTCTATTCTGGTTGCACAAAGGAGAGTGTCCTGGATCATGAGGCGTGTGTCAAATTGACTGGTTCACGGTGAGCGCAGATTGGTTCATACTCTGGCGCTTTGCTACAATCTATCGGCCACTTGGTATTTGCGACTGACGCCTCAATTCTTTTTTCGATCTCCCGTTACCCGTTAGAAACGCCAAACTATCAGGCGAGACATTAGTCCAGATTGTAACCATTCACCCCCTCCAACCTCCCCCCGACATCTGGGGGAGGCTTTCAGCTTCCCTCCGTTGACGGGGGGATTGAGGGGGGTAGAGGGTGAACGATTACCCCAGATTGTTGATCTTGTGCGGACCAAGGCGAATTCGATGACACAGTTGGAACACGACAACACATATTTCCCAAAGCTGCTGCAAAAAACTGTTGAAACTGCTGAGGAATATCTTTATTCCATCGATTTACGTCCTCCGGCCACCGGCCGCACCCCAAAAGCGTTCTTGTCCCTGCCAGCACATGGTTTGGGGGCGGAGCAAACGCTTGCACTTTTTTCGGAACGATACGGCGATCAAATGCCGGCCAGCAATGGCCCACGCTTCTGGGGCCTCGTGACAGGTGGGACAACGCCAGCAGCCGTTATCGGTGATTGGTTAAGCCAGCACCTACGACTTGAACGCCACCAGTGTCGATCATTCACACGCCGCTTCCATCGAATTTGAGACGCTACACTTTTTGCGAGCGCTATTTGGCTTACCCGATGCATTCCACGGCGTTTTTGTGAGCGGAGCGACGATGGCAAATTTCGCAGGTCTGGCTATAGGCAGGGAATGGGTGGCGCGCCAACATGGATTTAGCATCGCCGAAGACGGCCTATTTGAGGTCCCACGTTTCTCCATACTTACCGCAGAGGCCCATAGCAGCATATTCAAATCGTTGGCGATGTTGGGCATTGGGCGGAAGAATGTTCAGCGGCTGGCGACACTGCCTGACCATCGGGAAGCCATTGATATCGCTGCTTTGGAGCAAGCGCTTACTGAGTTGGAAGGCGAACCCTGTGTGGTGGTAGCCAATGCGGGCACTGTGAACACAGTCGATTTTGATGACATCGACGCAATAGCGCAATTGAAAACCAGCTATCCCTTCTGGCTGCATGTGGACGCTGCTTTCGGGGGGTTTGCCGCTTGCTCACCACGGTTCAGTCATCTCCTGCATGGCATTGATCGGGCTGATAGCATCACCATCGACGCGCACAAATGGCTGAATGTGCCGTACGACGCCGCCATGATCTTCACAAAACATCGTGATTTGCAGTTAGCCGTTTTTCAAAACAGCGCCGCCTATTTGGGGGCTTTGGGCGATCCGCCTGATTTCGTCCACCTTACTCCGGAGAACTCACGACGGTTGCGGGCATTGCCTGCGTGGTTCACGCTGATGGCATACGGACGACAAGGATACCGGGAGATCGTGGAACGGAACTGCGCATCTGCGCGGAGCCTGGGAGAGAAAATCGAATCTGCGCCGACATTCCGATTGCTTGCGCCAGTCCGTATGAACGTCGTTTGCCTTACGTTGCAAGGCGATGCGTCGCAGGATAGAATTGAGCAGTACCTCGGTAGGCTTGAAAACGATGGTCGGGTTTTCTTGACCCCCACCCGGTTTCAAGGCATCCCTGCCGTGCGTGCAGCTTTCAGCAATTGGCGGACTCAAGCTGTAGATGTCGAGATAGCCTGGCAGGCGATGAACGATTGTCTGCCTTCAAAGCGTGTTTTTCAATAACAGGACTTACCAACCATGACCGTAACCGCAATCGTAGGCGCCCAATGGGGCGATGAAGGGAAGGGCCGGATCATCGATTACCTGGCCCAGCAAGCCGATGTTGTCATCCGATTTCAGGGTGGCGACAACGCCGGGCACACCGTGATCAACGAGTATGGCAAACATGCTTTGCATCTGATCCCAAGTGGTATCTTTAATCCCACTACCCAGAACATCATCGGCACGGGTTGCGTTGTCAATCCCCAGTCTTTATTGGACGAGATGAACTCGCTGCTATCAGTCGGTGTGAATCTCGATAATCTGTGGATCAGCACCCGCACGCAATTGGTGATGCCCTACCACCCACAACTGGATGAACTGGAGGAAAAAGCACGGGGTAAAGACACCATCGGCACCACCAAGCGGGGCATTGGCCCGGCCTATGCCGATAAATCCGCCCGATCTGGCCTGAGGATGGGGGATTTGCTGCGTCCGGAATGGCTCGAATCCCGGCTCGAGAACGCACTGCGCAGCGTCAACCGTAAAATAGAAATCCTTGACGGAGAAGTGGTGGATGCCAGGGAAATGTTTGACGTGCTCATGGCGTACCGGGAGCAGCTTGGTGGCCGTATTGTAGATACTGTGCCCATGCTGCGTCGGGCGCTGGAAATTGATGCCGCCGTCCTCCTGGAGGGACAATTGGGCGTGATGCGTGATCTCGATTGGGGCATTTATCCGTACGTGACCAGCAGCAATCCCACTGCGAGTTTTGCTTTGAGCGGCGCCGGTCTCCCCGCCCGCACCCTGGATCAAGTGGTCGGTGTTGTCAAAGCATACAGCACCGCCGTGGGTGATGGTCCCTTCCCCGTCGAACTCTTTGATGCAGATGGTGAGAAACTGCGAGATATCGGTCAAGAATACGGGGCCACCACCGGGCGTCCACGGCGATGTGGCTGGTTTGATGGCGTCGCTATCAGCTATGCGGCTTGGCTCAACGGCATGACCGGCCTCGCCATCACCAAGCTGGATGTATTGGATCATTTCGAGACAATTCAGATCTGCACCGGTTATCGCCTGCCCAGTGGCGAGATTATCAGCGATTCCATGCCCGACACGCCGGCTCTGTACGATGTCACGCCTGTGTACGAATCATGGGACGGTTGGCTGACTTCCACCGCCGACTGCCGGGCGTGGAACGATCTGCCTAAACAGGCCCGGGCCTACATCCATCGTTTGAGCGAATTAGCTGGTGTCAAAGTCGATTACGTCTCTGTCGGCCCGGAACGAGCGCAGATGTTTGCCGTATGACCGACCACACCATCTACCAGTCCCCCTTCACCTGGCGCTATGCGAGCGATGACATGCGCCAGGTGTTTTCCGAAATTCACAGACGAGAACTGTGGCGGCGTGTTTGGGTCGCCCTGGCGCGGGCGCAGCACTCTGTCGGCCTGGTTTCTGCAGAGCAGTTGGCCGACATCGAAGCCCATGCCGCTCAGATCGATATCGACCGGGCGCTGGAAATCGAACAGGCCGTCCGGCATGATGTTATGGCCGAGATCAAGACTTTTGCCGAGCAGTGCGAAATCGGTGGTGGCGTGATCCATCTGGGGGCTACCAGCATGGATGTTATCGACAATGCCGATATCTTGCGTCAGCGCGAAGCGCTGGATCTGGTGCTTGCCAGGCTGCGGGCGCTTATCGGGATTTTTGCAGATTTGGTGGAACGCTATGCCGACACGCCCGTGATGGGCTACACACACATCCAACCGGCGGAGCCAACCACGCTTGGCTATCGCTTTGCACAGACGCTGCAAGATTTGATGATGGACTGGGAAGAGTTAAGCAGGGTGCGAACGAATTTGAGAGGGAAGGGACTCAAAGGCGCAGTGGGCACGATGGCTTCGTATCAACAACTGGTCGGAGAAACTGCATCCGGGTCGGCTATGACAGCTGGAGAATTGGAACGTCGAGTGCTCGCCCAACTCGATCTCGAGGCATTTCCTGTCACCACCCAGACCTATCCACGCAAACAGGATTGGCTTTTACTCAACGCATTGGCCGGACTCGCTCAGACCCTCTATCGGTTTGCTTTCGATCTGCGCATCCTCCAATCTCCACCTTTCGGCGAACTTTCCGAACCTTTCGGCAAGGATCAGGTGGGTTCTTCGGCCATGCCTTTCAAACGCAACCCCATCACCGCCGAAAAAATCGACAGCATCGCCCGCTTCATCGCCACTTTGCCCAATGTTGCCTGGCACAATGCCGCCCACAGCCTGCTGGAGCGCACACTGGATGACTCCGCCAACCGTCGCAGCATCATCCCCGATGCCTTCCTGGCCACCGATGAACTACTGATCTCGACCATCCGCATCGTGTCCGACCTGAATATCTGGCCCGGAGCGATTGCCCGCAACCTGCAAGCCTACGGCGTTTTCGCCGCCTCGGAGCGCCTGTTGATGGAGGCAGTAAAAGCCGGTGGCGACCGCCAGCATTTGCACGAGGTGATCCGTGAACACAGCCTGACCGCCTGGGCTGCCGTACAGCGTGGCGAAGCAAATCCCTTGGTTGATCTCCTGACTTCTGAACCAGAGTTTACCCGGTTGTTTGAACCAGACCACATCCGAAGCCTGCTCGATGCTTCCGATTACGTGGGCGAAGCGCCAGAGCGGGCGAGAGCGTTAGCGGCACGGGCAGTGGATATTTGTAGGTGAACACAATGATTCGAAACCTTACTACTAACGACTATAGCAATATCTACAATTTCTGCGCTCAGTACCCCGCTCTGAACCTTTATTTCCTGGGCAATCTCGAAACTTTGGGCGTTGAGTCCGACATTTGCCAGTTTTGGGGGAGTTTTGATGATCAGGGAGAGATTAACGGCATCCTCATGCGCTACATGGATGGCTGGAATATCGCTGACGGGCAGGGCTGTGATTACGAGGGCCTGGGCCAGATTGTCGACGAACACCCGGCAGGAGCGGGGCGACTTCAGGACAATACGAGATATGTCGAAAGTTTTGTCCCCTTTCTGCGCCGGTATCATGCGCAGCAGGCGAGCACCGAATATCTGTGCGAACTCGACCGGCAGGATTTTAATCCAACCTGTAAACCGTGGCCCGTCCGGCGTGCAAGCATGAGCGATTACGATGCACTTTGCAATTTTTACGCAAATGCTGGCCACATGACACGTTCGCCACGTGGGGTCGAGCGGCCTTTGCAGGATGGCCGGGTGTTCGTCGTTGAGATCGAGAACCAGATCGTCTGTTCGGTGTTAACCAATGCCGAAACCAGGGCGCTGGCCATGATCGGTGGCGTTTATACGCCGCCAGCGCATCGTGGGAACGGCTATGCAAGTACAGCGATGGTTGGACTTTGTCACTCCCTCATCGCAGATGGTATCCGTCCGGTGCTGTATTATGATAATCCAGGCGCTGGCGCTATTTATCGCCGTCTGGGGTTTAAGGATATAGGCCTGTGGAAATCAGTGCACCTGGTGTGCAGGGAGTGAAAAACGTAATATCAAGGGCAACGGGTGTATTGTCTGCACGGCATCACTCATCCACCATTCTTTTTTTGACAAATAGGTGTAACCCATTATACTTCTGTCCACCCTGACGTCTGTTTTCACAGCGTGGTGAGGGTTGGTGTCCAGGGAAGCAGAAGTGTGCTGTTTGCAGAAAACCTATATTCGAGTTCAGTATCATCTTTCACCCACATAGCACTCAAGGAGAAGAAGAGCTATGAAACACATCAAGTGGATTACCCTCGCAGTAATGATTGTACTAGCTTTGACGCTGGCAGCCTGCGGCGGCGGCGCAGAACCTGAGCCAACACAGGCCCCGGCTGCGCCCGCAGCAACTGAAGCGCCAGCTCCAGCAGCGACTGAAGCGCCAGCTCCAGAGGAACCTGCAGACATGGCCTGCAACGACCCTCTCGGCTGCATCAACGTGGCTGCTGGCGACCCCATCCGCATTGGTTATGCGTTGGTCATCAGTGGGCCCAACGAGACATTGGGCATCGACTCCCGAAATGGCATCGAAATCGCCATCGATGATAAGGGCGAAGTTCTGGGCCATTCCATCGAGTTGATTGGTGAGGATGCACTGTGTAGCGCCGAAGGCGGGCAGGCGGCAGCGACAAAACTGGCGTCGGACCCGACCCTGATCGGAGTGATTGGCACCAACTGCTCCAGTGGTGGCGAGCCTGCCTCAGCGATTCTGAGTGATGCTGGCATGGTGTTGATTTCACCCTCGAACACAGCGCCATCGCTGACGGCTCCTGAGACCCATCAGGCTGGTTATTTGCGCACAGCGCACAATGACAAGGTCCAGGGTAAAGCAGTAGCCGAGTATGCGTACAATGTATTGGGCGCCCGCACAGCTGCCACCATTCACGATGGCAGTGCCTATGCCGAGCAGTTGCAGCAAGTGTTCGCTGATGTGTTCACCGAGTTAGGTGGCGAAATCGTGGCACAGGAAGCAGTGAACGCCGGCGACACGGACATGCGTCCTGTGTTGACCAGCATTGCAGTGTACAAGCCTGACTTCCTGTACTACCCGATCTTCATCGCCGAGGGCGGTTTCATCACCAGCCAGGCGAAGGAAGTGTCCGGGTTGGAAGAGACGGATTTGGCTGGTTCAGATGGCATGATCTCGCCTGACTTCATCGCAGCAGCTGGCGATGCATCTGAGGGCATGTACATTTCTGGTCCGAATCTTTCATACACAAGCGAACTGGGACAAAACTTCACGGAAGCGCATATGGCCAAGTACGGCATTGATCCGTTGAGCGCTTTCCATGCCCACGCTTATGATGGCGCTAATATGATCTTTAACGCTGTCGAAAAAGTCGCCCAGAAAGGCGACGATGGTTCACTCCTTATTGGTCGTCAGGCGTTGCGCGATGCATTGTTCGCCACTGCTGGTCAAGTAGGCATCACTGGCAACATCACCTGTGACGAGTATGGTGACTGCGCCGACCCGCAGATCGTGATCAATCAGATCCAGGGCGGCGAGTACGTACCTGTCTCTGGCGAAGCCATGATGGAAGAAGATGCAGGACCAGCAATGGTTGACGGACCACCTGAAGATGCCCTTGGCGTCATCAAGATTGGCCCTGGCGACCCCATCCGCATTGGTTATGCGTTGGTCATCAGTGGGCCCAACGAGACATTGGGCATCGACTCCCGAAATGGCATCGAAATCGCCATCGATGATAAGGGCGAAGTTCTGGGCCATTCCATCGAGTTGATTGGTGAGGATGCACTGTGTAGCGCCGAAGGCGGGCAGGCGGCAGCGACAAAACTGGCGTCGGACCCGACCCTGATCGGAGTGATTGGCACCAACTGCTCCAGTGGTGGCGAGCCTGCCTCAGCGATTCTGAGTGATGCTGGCATGGTGTTGATTTCACCCTCGAACACAGCGCCATCGCTGACGGCTCCTGAGACCCATCAGGCTGGTTATTTGCGCACAGCGCACAATGACAAGGTCCAGGGTAAAGCAGTAGCCGAGTATGCGTACAATGTATTGGGCGCCCGCACAGCTGCCACCATTCACGATGGCAGTGCCTATGCCGAGCAGTTGCAGCAAGTGTTCGCTGATGTGTTCACCGAGTTAGGTGGCGAAATCGTGGCACAGGAAGCAGTGAACGCCGGCGACACGGACATGCGTCCTGTGTTGACCAGCATTGCAGTGTACAAGCCTGACTTCCTGTACTACCCGATCTTCATCGCCGAGGGCGGTTTCATCACCAGCCAGGCGAAGGAAGTGTCCGGGTTGGAAGAGACGGATTTGGCTGGTTCAGATGGCATGATCTCGCCTGACTTCATCGCAGCAGCTGGCGATGCTTCTGAGGGCATGTACATTTCTGGTCCGAATCTTTCATACACAAGCGAACTGGGACAAAACTTCACGGAAGCGCATATGGCCAAGTACGGCATTGATCCGTTGAGCGCTTTCCATGCCCACGCTTATGATGGCGCTAATATGATCTTTAACGCTGTCGAAAAAGTTGCAGTGATGGACGCTGATGGCAACCTGTACATTGGTCGTCAGGCGCTGCGCGATGCATTGTTCGCCACTGCTGGTCAAGAAGGCATCACTGGCAACATCACCTGCAACGAGTATGGTGACTGCGCCGACCCGCAGATCGTGATCAATCGGATTCAAGACGGCGAGTACGTGCCTGTTTCTGATCAGTAAGATTAACCACGGCAAGACAGAGGCGTTAATCGATCGAAATTGAGGCTGGCGCCTCTGTCTTGAGACTCCGCACTATGGGATGAGCCGAGTCAACTGGTTCGGCTCATCCTGTTCCCATTTCATGGAGATGCTGCAAATGCTGCGGAAATTCTTTAAGAAATATGATACGACCGACCTGGTCATGTATTTTATTGGCATTGTTTTGGCTGCCCTGGTCATTTATGGCTCCTATCAGACCTTGTCTTCAGGAAAGTACAGTGCAGAGGTGTGGGTGGATTTCATTATCTTTGGGCTGGCGCAGGGAAGTATTTATTCGCTTATTGCTTTAGGTTACACACTCGTTTATGGGATCTTATTCATGATTAACTTTGCCCACGGTGAAGTATTCATGAGCGGGACTTTTACAGCTTATTTTCTGGCGATTTACCTTGATGGCATTGGTTTTTGGAATGCGCATCCGATCATTTCGATTCTGCTCGTGCTGGCTTTGGCTATGGTTGTTTCGACCACGATCGCTGTGGTTCTGGAAAGGGTGGCATATCGACCTTTGCGCGGAGCGCCTCGCCTTGTTCCCTTAATTACGGCGATTGGCGCTTCCTTTTTCTTGCAGTATACGTTTCGGGGTCTATACGGTTCTGGCATCAAAACCTATCCGGACATCGATGCGCTTAAAGGCTCCTGGACAATCCTTGGCATCCAAATACTAAAGACCCAGGCTGTGGTTATTGTTGCAGCGATTATACTGATGTTGGGGTTGCGGCTATACGTGCAACGGACTAAGGCCGGGCGAGCGATGCGTGCTGTGGCAGAAGATAAAGAGGCTGCCGCCTTGATGGGCATCAATGTCGATCGGGTGATTGTCAATACTTTCGCCTTGGGAGGCGCATCGGCTGCTGCCGCTGGTATCATGTACGCCATGATATTCAAACAGGTTAACGCCTTTATGGGGTTCATCCCCGGGATCAAGGCCTTTACAGCAGCCGTGCTGGGGGGTATCGGCAACCTGCCGGGTGCAATGTTGGGTGGTTTGTTCCTGGGCGTTGTAGAGTCGCTCGGTCCCAGTCTCGTATTGGACGGTCTCGGCATTCCGGCGCCTTATCAACTTAAGGATGCAATTGCCTTCCTTATGTTGGTTCTTGTACTCATCTTCCGTCCCTCTGGCATTATGGGCGAGAATTTGGCAGAGAAGAAGGCTTAAAGGAGATATGAACATGACCCAAGATAAGAAATTCATCTGGCAAGACGCCTTGAAGTTAGGTCTTATTGGTGGCGTATTGGAGCTCTTCGTATGCCTGGTTGGTATGGTGCAAGCATTTGACGGACGCTATATCATCAGTGAGACTTTGACACTAGGCCAATTATTGCTATTTCTCCCACCTTTCATCGTTGGCTATTATAGCGCAATGCAGACAGGCGAGAAGCGTCGTATTCACGGTGTGTTATTCGGCGCATTGGCCGGCCTTGTGACCGGAGCTGTCCTCGCAGGGTTGCCACTACTCGGAAACGCAGTCAATCTGCGAGCGATGTTTGTCAACGCTTCGCCGGAACTATGGGAAATCCTGAGCTTCGGTCAGGATTCGTTGGCGACGGCTACTGCGGTGCTTGTCATTGGCAGCCTCCTCTTGGGCATCTTCGGTGCGGTTGTTAATTTGTTGCCCAAATCGTTCCGAAATGCTGTTTTGGTTGGGGCTGGCACCGTTATCCTCATGGGGATCCTGCAAGAGTTGCTAAAGATTACTTTCGGTGATCGGGAATGGTACACGCCTATCGACGATTTCCTGTATGAACAAAAAGGCCTCTCGTGGGCGGGAGCGATTGTTACATTCCTGCTTGGTGCAGCCTTCAGTCTCTGGCGCTCCTACGCTGCAAGTCGTCCCAAGAAGACGGCTGTCAAGAAAACGAGAACGCGGGATCAGCAACGATACGTTCAGATTGGTTCTCTGGTGTTTGGCGCTATCGCCCTTCTACTTCTTCCCCAATTCCTTGGCTCCTATCCCAGTGAGATCCTAAATACGGTAGGACTTTACGTGATCATGGGCCTGGGGCTAAACATTGTGGTCGGTTACGCAGGCTTGCTCGACTTAGGCTATGTCGCTTTCTATGCTATCGGCGCCTATGTTGTGGGTGTGCTTACGACCACAGGTGATTTGGCGACCGTTATGTGGTCGTGGTGGCTGGCGCTTCCATTCGCCATTCTCATAGCGATGCTTGCAGGCGTGATGCTGGGTATCCCGGTGCTCAAGATGCGTGGCGACTATCTGGCTATCGTCACTCTGGGTTTCGGCGAAATTATTCGTGTTCTCGCTGTTTCCAACTGGCTGAAGCCGTACATCGGTGGTGCTCAGGGTATTTTGCAGATTCCAAAACCGGAGATTGGCAATTTCTACTTCGACAGTCCTGAGCGTATCTTCTATCTGATCGCCATCGGCATTGGGGTCGTCGCCTTTGTTGCGTTGAGATTGCGTGACGCGCGTGTCGGACGGGCCTGGAAAGCGATGCGTGAAGATGAGGATGTAGCCCAGGCGATGGGTATCAACCTGGTAAACACCAAGCTTTTGGCTTTCGCCACTGGCGCTGCTTTCGCCGGACTATCTGGCGCCATCTTCGCCACGAAGCTGGGCTCAATCTTCCCGCAAAGCTTCAACTTGATCGTGTCCATCAACGTATTATCGCTTATTATTGTTGGTGGCATCGGCAGCATCCCCGGTGTTTTTGTGGGTGCATTCATGTTGGTGGGCTTGCCCGAACTGCTGCGCGAATTCGCCGACTATCGCATGCTCATGTATGGCGCGCTCTTGGTGGTTATGATGTTGCTGAGACCTGAAGGCTTTTTACCCGAAGAAAGTCACAAAGCCGAGCTACATGGACATGACGATTCCGATTTTGATCCCGATGTCGAGCTAATGGCTCCAGCGGTCGCCGAAATCTAGGAGGAGATCATCATGGCTACTATGTTGGAAGCAATTAACGTAACAAAACAGTTTGGTGGTCTAACGGCGGTCGGCGGCCTGAGCATTTCGGTGCCTGAAAAGTCGATTTATGCTGTCATTGGTCCGAATGGCGCCGGCAAGACCACCTTCTTTAACTGCATTACCGGATTTTATAAAGTCACCGAAGGTGACGTTCTTTTAGACGGCGAGTCACTGGTGGGGTTGCGGCCCGATCATATTGCCCAGCGCGGCATCTCCCGCACGTATCAAAACATCCGTCTTTTCCAGAGTTTGACCGCCCTTGAAAATGTACTGATCGGTCACCATCCGCGTATGCACGCCGGTTGGTTGGGCGCCGTGTTCAGCACGCCTGGCACCCGGAAAGAGGAAGATGAAGCGGAGAAGATGGCGCTTGGTTTGTTGGATTTCGTCGGTTTGAAAGGCGCTTCGGACGAATTGGCGAAGAATCTACCGTATGGCGGCCAACGACGGTTGGAGATCGCCCGAGCCTTGGCGAGTGAACCCAAGCTCTTGCTTCTGGACGAGCCCACTGCCGGTATGAATCCCAGCGAAACGGAGGGCATGACGCATTTTATCCAAAAACTGCGTGATGATTTGGGAATCACCATCTTGCTCATCGAACACGACATGCGTGTGGTCATGCAGATATCGGAGATCATCACCGTTTTGGATTACGGTAAGAAGATCGCTGAAGGCACACCCGTTGAAATACGCAATAACCCGAAAGTCATCGAGGCTTATTTAGGTCGTGGAGCCGCCACCCAGCACGAGGCAGTTGCAGTTGCGGACGTTACTCCAGCGTAGGGAGAATAAGAATGGCATTGCTTGAACTAGAAAATGTACACAGTTATTACGGCAATATCCACGCGCTAAAGGGTGTTTCACTCACAGTCAACGAGGGCGAAATTGTAACGCTGATCGGTGCAAATGGCGCTGGCAAGTCTACAACGCTCAAGACCATCAGCGGCATTATCGATCCTCGACAAGGGCATGTCATCCTCGATGGTGAGGATTTAGTTGCCTATCGAGCGCACGATGTTGTGAGCAAAGGCGTCATACAGGTGCCGGAGGGGCGACGGATATTCACCCGTCTTACCGTCCGGGAGAACCTGGAAATGGGCGCTTTCCTGCGCAACGATACACAAGGCATCAAAGAGGACCTGGAGCGGGTGTTCAAGTTGTTTCCTCGACTGGAAGAGCGACAGAAACAGGTCGGAGGCACGCTGAGTGGTGGTGAGCAGCAGATGCTGGCCACCGGGCGGGCGCTCATGGCGAGACCACGTATTTTGTTGATGGATGAACCCTCGATGGGTCTGGCCCCCGTGTTGGTAGACCTGATCTTTGACACTATCCGAGAACTCAACCAGCAGGGTATGACCATCCTCCTGGTCGAACAGAACGCATTGCTGGCTCTGGAAGTGGCTAATCGTGGTTATGTGCTGGAAACCGGCATGATTACACTCTCCGGTGACGCCAAGGAACTGGCTGCTAATCCCCAAGTGAAGGAAGCATATCTGGGTGGTTAACAATTACACTTTTCGCTTAACCCCACCCTCGGGCTTTGCTCGGGGGTGTTTTTTTTACCCGAACGTCGACTTGGTCTACAATGAGCCGTTGCTCAACGAGTTTGTGGCCATCTGACGATTCGGCCCGAAAAAGCATGTCTGGCACCTTGACTCGTCATTTCAAACTTGCAATGATCTACATAATGTCGTTATCAAACTGTATCATAAGGGAAAGCAAAACATGACAACACCACATGAAGCTTACAATGAACTGCTGAGAATCTCGCGAGAACTGGCGGTATTAAGTAGCATCAATGCCGTGTTAGGTTGGGATCAGGAAGTGAATATGCCGCCAAAAGGTGCGCCCTGGCGAGCGGAACAGAGCGCCTACATTTCCGGAACCACCCATCGTAAGTTCACTGATCCAAGGGTGGGAGAACTCCTCTCCACCGCCGAGTCGGGGGATTTCGGCGCTGATCCCCTGAGCGACGCAGCGGTAAATCTGCGAGAATGGCGGCATCAGTATGACCGTC
Source organism: uncultured Chloroflexia bacterium (assembly GCA_963700615.1). GTDB lineage: Bacteria > Chloroflexota > Anaerolineae > J102 > J102 > DUEF01. The sequence goes on from CAVOYG010000024.1 coordinate 180,555, forward strand.
AGACCAAAGTGCCGACTGAGCTGGTGGAGGAACTCACCCGCACCACCGTTATTGCCCAGAGTCACTGGGCGGAAGCCAGACAGAAGGCCGAGTTCGGTCTGTTTGCTCCTCATTTGGCTAAAATCATCCAGTTGGTGCGCCGGCAGGCAGATTATGTCGGCTACGAGGAAACGCCTTACGATGCCCTTCTCGATGCGTACGAGCCGGGTGAAAAGACAGCGAATGTTCAGCGCATCTTCTCCGCCCTGCGAGATGAACTGGTTCCCCTGATTAAGGCGATTTCCGAATCCTCCAAACGCCCCAATGTCAAGATCTTGCACCGAGAGTACCCCGCTGACCGCCAGCGCATTCTGGGTGAAGCGGCTTCAGCGGCTGTTGGTCTGGATTACGCCGCAAGTCGTTTGGACATCAGCACGCATCCCTTCAGTACCAACTTTGGCCCTGGTGATCAACGTATCACCACCCGCTATAACACCAGGTTTTTCAACGAATCTTTCTTTGGGACATTGCACGAGACTGGTCACGCCTTGTACGAGCAGAATTTACCGGAAGCAGCGTTTGGAACCCCAAGAGGAGACTCGGTGTCGTTGGGAATCCATGAATCGCAGTCTCGCACCTGGGAAAACTTTGTGGGTAGAAGCCGGGCGTTTTGGCAATACTACTTCCCGCGCACGCAACAGATGTTCCCGGCTGTACTCAGCGATGTGAACATGGAGGACTTTTACTTCGCTGTCAACGAGGTCAAACCTTCCTTCATCCGGGTGGAAGCGGACGAAGTGACTTACAATCTTCACATCATGTTGAGGTTTGAGATCGAGCAGGCGATTATCTCGGGTGATTTGTTGGTGGATGATATACCGGGCGCATGGAATGATCTGTTCGAAGAGTATATTGGCATTTCGGTTCCAGACGACAGCCAGGGCTGTTTGCAGGACATCCACTGGGCTTTTGGTGGATTTGGCTATTTCTCGACCTATGCATTGGGAAACCTCTACGGCGCTCAACTATTTGCGCAAGCACGGGCAGAAATGTCAGATTTGGATGAACAGATAGCTCGAGGCGAGTTCAGGCCGTTGTTCGATTGGTCGCGCACCAATATTTACAGCCAGGGGATGCGATATCGCGCTCCTGATTTGGTTCAGCACGTCACTGGGAAACCCCTGAGTCACAAACCCCTGGTCGCTTATCTGCAAACGAAGTTTGGGGAATTATACGACCTGTAATCCATTGTCGCCCTGGCTCTGACCCGCTGTTTCAGTCACTCCTGTTCCCCGGTGTGAAGTAGCGCACCTTCAGGTAGGGTTTGAGCTGGGGCGCAACATTTTCTTTGAGGATGTTGCCGGACACGTGCAATAACGTGTCGTTAAAGTCACTGTCGATGCCCATGCTTGCCAGGCAGGGATAGTGATGGTGCATGAGTCCGGCTTGCTCCTCAGCATCGTCAACAGACACGCCGACCAGTTTCTCGGCTGCGTAGCGGGCGCAGCCGCACACGGCGTCGCGCAAGACCACAACCTCACTCACCGTACGGGTGTCGGGATCGATGCGGAGATGCAGATCTGGATGGCCAAAATAGCTGGCAAATTCTGAGATGTGGGGATCGTCATAGATGATTCGTTTGCGGCGGGTGAGCATGTAGTGATTCTGACCTAGCGAGCACAGGGGTTTGGGCGTGACGCAAACGACGCCAATATCCTCCATCCAGCCTCGCAGTTGGCGCGCCAGGCCTCGTGGCAGCCAGGCCTCGTTGTCCACGCCGGCGATAACCGATTTGGCTCCGGTCATCTGCGCGATATCGGGCAGAAGTTCAGCTACGCCCTTGTGTTCGGCGACCGAGAGCAGCAGGTTGGACGGAGGCAGTGAATCGGGTAGATAGTCCTCAGGATAATCAATGACAAGAGGGAACGCAGCAGGCGCTTGCCAGGTTTCGATAATCCAGGTGGAAGGACCATTTGTGCGGATGTTTTCCACGTGCCGGAAACCGTAGTCGCCAGAAACGATGGCCAAAATACGCATATTTGTCGTTGCAGTCATCAGGTCGTCCTCTTGAGAAACTGTTTCAGGGGGCAATTGTCCAGCGCCAGGTGAGGCCGTAGCTGGTATGGATGGACCAGTAGGGATGTTGCAGGTCGCCTAACCCCATGCCATCAACTCGATCTGCAGGAGCGCCGTTGTTTGGGAATGCCCCATATGCCGGAGCAATTGCGAACATTGGGAAGTTAGCGGCGTAGGGTTCACCCGGTTTTGCTTCGGAAAATATGGTGTTGGAATCGTCCTCCCAGCGGATAAGTATTTGGGTTCCGGGTTGGCGTCTCCCTGAAATATCCTGGATATCGATGAGGATATGGTGTCTGCCTTGCGACTCCTCTTCATCGAACCAGGCCGCTTTCGTCAGTCGCCAATAACCCTGGCCTGGTGAAACCTGGGCGGGCACAAAGGTTGCGCCGCGCTCATCGAGTCGGTCATCCCATTCCAGGGGATACTGCGGTGTGTGCTGGTTTTGGATGAATGGCGTGAAGATGTGGAGATCGGAATCGGGTATAGGATTTGGGCCAGCAACCACCGGCGGAGTGAAATGTGCGGCGGAAGTGGCTACGGTCAGGATTAGCACTGCGAGGAGTACGACCAGTCTCAGTTTTCCAGTCACAATAATCTGTATATATCCTCTGAATAAGTTCGCCGGAATGGCGCATCGCATTCAACAGAGTTTGGCGTCTCAGAATACCATCGGCACTGTGCGACGTCAAAGTCAACCTTTCCCAACCGCACCATTTCCGATTACAATAGCGTGAATTCGATTTTTATCACCGCAAACAACCATCCAAATTCTCACCAAACAAATGCACCTATCATGAAACCACTATCAACATTGCTTAGTAGCATACCGCCTTCTGCAACGCTTGCCGTCAGCGACAAAGCGAAAGCACTAAAGGCCGCTGGTCGTGATGTCATCGCCCTGGCAGGCGGTGATCCTGATTTTGACACCCCTGCACACATCACGGCTGCGGCAATAGAAGCGCTGCAGGCAGGCGACACCCACTATCCACCTTCACGGGGGACCTTACCAATCCGCAAGGCCGTCGCAGATAAACTGGCGCGTGAATACGGACTTGAAATCGACCCAGCCACACAGGTTTTGGCTAGTGCCGGCGGCAAATTCCTGATTTATGCGGTGATGGCGGCGCTCGCCAATCCTGGAGACGAGATCATCATTTTGGAGCCTTACTGGGTTTCATATGTGCCGATTGCCCAACTCGTTGGCGCAACGCCTGTCACGGTTCCACTGCCTGCTTCTGACGGCTTCCGCATTACGTCTGAGCAATTAGCGGCTTACATCACGCCCAAAACAAAAGCTATCCTGGTCAATTCGCCCAACAACCCCACTGGCCGTGTCATCACACCGGAAGAAGCCGAGGTGATTCGACAGATGGCAATCGAACACGACCTGTACGTCATTTCAGATGAGATGTACGAAAAACTCATCTTTGAGGGCGAACACATCAATCTTGCTTCGCTGCCGGGTATGGCTGAACGCACCATCACCGTCAATGGCCATTCCAAGGCTTATGCGATGACCGGCTGGCGATTGGGTTGGGCGGCTGGACCCGCGAAAGTGATTGGATTGGCGGCCAAACTTCAGAGCCAGTCTGTCACTTCCGCCGCTTCTTTCACAATGGTTGCGGGCGCTGCAGCCCTGAACGGCTCGCAAGACGCAGTGGAAGAAATGAATCAGTCCTACAAAGCCCGGCGAGATTTCATGGTTCCAGCGCTCAACGCTATCCCAGGCGTCGAGTGCGATTCCCCACAGGGCGCTTTCTATCTCTTCGTTCGTTTCCCCGGCCTCAGCGATGATTCCATGAAGATTGCTGATATCCTTCTGGAAGAGGCTGAGATCGCTGGGACGCCTGGCATCGCCTTTGGGCAAGCAGGAGAAGGACACGTTCGTTTCTCCATCGCCACTGCCATGTCCGAGTTGGAACGGGCCGTGGAGCGCATCGAACGACTGATGGCAAACCGCTAGTACTTAGTCAAGTGTGCGGTTTGTAGTAGGCGATTCATCGCCGTGACCAGTGCTAAAAAGCGCTGAAGCGCTCACTACAAGCTGCCGTCATACGTACGCTGCTTTGCACCGGGACGAGGGAGTCTCACAAGACTGTCTCGTCCCTGCCAACCTCTGACCTCAGCCCCAGGATTGAAATCCCGAGCTGCTACCAGAAACCCGTTCAAACGGGTAGCCGACCTCTGACCTTTGACCTCCGACTTCTGATCTTATGCCTTCCACCATCCTCCTCGTCCGACACGGCGAAAACGATTGGGTCAAATCCAACAAATTGGCCGGACGCACTCCCGGCGTTCACCTCAACGACACCGGGCGCGCTCAATCACGGCGCATGTCTGGCTTGTTGGCGCAGTGGCCCATCGCTGCCATTTACAGTTCGCCCTTGGAACGCTGCGCTGAAACAGCGGCGATACTGGCTGCACCGCACAAAAAGCAGGTCGCAACCGATGCTGGATTGATCGAGACCGATTATGGAGAATGGCAGGGACAGAAAATCGAAGATCTCGTCAAACAAGACCTGTGGCGAGTGATTCAGGCTTCGCCTGGTTTAGCTCGTTTTCCGGGTGGCGAGTCGATGTTGGGCATGCAAAATCGTATGATCGGGACGCTGCAAACAATCGCTTCGGCGCACCCAGACCAGATAGTGCTGGTTTGTTCACATGCCGACCTCATCAAAGCTGCGATTTCCCACTACACAGGCGCTCCATTCGATCTCTTCCAGCGCGTGGTGATTGCCCCTTGTTCACTCAGCATTGTTCATTTCAGCGACACTGGTCCGAGGGTGTTGCGCGTAAACGACACAGGGGCACTGCCTCCGCCTTCGACCAAAAAAACCGAACACGCCGCCGAAGATCCTTCACACGCCGCCGACTAAACAAATGACTTATTTTCATTACGACTTCGACCCTGCCGATCATCTCACTGTTGGTACAATAGGCAAACCAGGTCAACGCACTTTCTTTCTGCAGGCAGGTAAAGGGATTGAATTTGTTTCGATGGCGTGCGAGAAGGAGCAGATGGCGGCTTTGGGCGAAGGGCTTTTGTCCATGCTGGATCAAATCGATAGCGATGACGAAGGAAAAGCTGCTGGTGCTGCCAAATGGGGCGCGTTTGGCCTGGTGGAACCGGTTATTCCAGCCTGGCGTATTGCCCAGATCGGAGTAGGTTACGATGGTGATATCGATCGAGTCGTTATCATTGTGCAAGAGTTGACCGATGAACCCGAAGATGCCGAGATGGGGCGATTCACAATCGGACGTGAATTTGCCGAGGCTTTTGCAATGCATGTGCTGGATGTAGTGGCGGCTGGCAGACCGGAGTGTCCTATGTGCGGTGAACCAATGGACCCCGAGGGGCATTGGTGCGCCAAGACAAATGGTCATGGCAAAAATTATGTGCAATGACGTTGCAAATGACCACTGATGAATCCCTGATCTTGCTTAGCGAAGGGGAGATAGAGGAACATGGGGTCATTCCGTGGAGTTCCAATTACGCCTTCCTGGTGACTGTCAGGCTCGGCGAGCAGGAGGCGTTTAGCATCTACAAGCCTCAACGTGGCGAACGTCCGTTGTTTGATTTCCCAATGGGCACACTTTATCGCCGCGAAGTGGCCGCCTATTTGCTTTCTGAATCTTTAGGATGGGGACTGGTTCCGCCTACAACGTTGCGAGATGGCCCTTATGGTCCCGGATCCGTGCAGTTGTTTATCGACAGCGACCCCGAATTGCATTATTTCAACGTCTATCCTCGTCATGCCGAAATGTACCGCCGCATTGCTCTGTTCGATGTCGTTGCCAACAATGCCGACCGCAAAGCTGGCCATTGCCTCTTGGATGACGAGAACCATGTCTGGTCGATCGATCACGGCATCTGTTTTCATGCGTTGCCCAAACTGCGTACAGTGATCTGGGAATTCGCTGGCGAAAGGATATCCGACGAGGAAAATGACGCTCTCAAACAGGTGCTCGAACGCTTGCAGCCTGGACAAAATCTGTCTGCCAAGTTTGGAGCGTTGTTGAACGCAGATGAGGTAGTCGCCTTATACGACCGACTTGAGGCTTTGCTCTCCGACGGCCACTTTCCCACTCCCGATCCGCAACGACGCAATCATCCCTGGCCGCCGATATGAAAAATCCAAACGCCTTGCCCCTCGCCCAACGTATCGCAGACCACTTTTCGGAGTTACCGCAGGTCGTGGCTGTGACCCTGGCCGGTTCGATGACCACCGGTTGGGCTCAATCAGGATCGGATATCGACCTTTACGTATACCAGGACGATGAGATTCCACTTGACGTGCGCTCACTCATCGTGGGCGATGCCACTGTACTGGAGTTGGATAACCGGTTTTGGGAGCCTGGGGATGAGTGGGTTGATACAGAGACCGGTATTCATGTCGATCTCATGTACCGCGTGCCAGCCTGGATCGAAGATCAGCTCGATCGCACATTGCGACGACATGAAGCCTGGGTTGGTTACACAACCTGTTTCTGGCATAATGCGTTGACCTCCCACATCCTGTTCGACCGTAGTGGTTGGTTCTCCGACCTTCAGCGCTGGGCCGATCAACCCTATCCCGAACCGTTGCGGCGAGCGATTGTTTCAAAAAATCACCCCATTTTGCGGGAGAATCTGTCCTCTTATCGTTACCAGATCGAACGAGCAGCGGGGCGGGATGATTACGTCAGTCTCAATCATCGGGTGGCGGCGCTTCTGGCCAGCTATTTCGATATCCTGTTTGCCGTCAATCGCTTACCTCATCCTGGGGAGAAGCGTCTATTGACGATTGCACGGGATCAGTGTGAGAAACAGCCAGATGGCATGGAGATAGAGGTGTTGATGTTGCTCAAAGCGGCGGCGAGGCCGGGCAAAGGGGTGGTCGAGCAGGTAGATGTTTTGGTAGATGGATTGGATGACTTGCTGTGCTCTGAGGGCCTCGTAAGCCTTTATTCTGCAAGTCGTGCAGATAACTGTACAACAGCTGTAACGCCGAAAATCGACGCACCCGTCTTCGATACTTGATTTGACAATCACTTCATCCTCGACTATACTCGCAATCTAACGTCAGCCAACACACAATCCCATCGTTTGATGATCTCTCCAACCCTTTCTTTCTTCCTCTTTGTCATCGTTATTGAGCTTCTGGTCCTTATTATTGGCCAGGAGCCACTACCGGTTGGAAGGCAGGTGAGGAATCGTTAGACCCTATCACGCACCTAGCACCTAAGCATCACGCCCCTTCCAGCCGAAGGGGTTTTTATTTGTAACAGCATATCGGGCAATGCCGCCCAACCACGTCTTTTCAGTTACGTGTGTTGGGTTTTTTGTTAGTAGTCGTCAACCACTCTCAACCACTCAACCGTCATTTTCTCTCTCAATTCGTACACTTACATTACAGGAGCCCAGATTCATGAAACTTACAGGAGCCCAGATTGTTTGGGAATCATTGATCTTGGAGGGCGTCACAGTCGTTTTTGGCATGCCTGGGGGCGCTAATCTGCCGATTTACGACGCTCTTTCTCAGTATCCGCAGATCCATCATGTGCTGGTGCGGCATGAGCAGGGTGGCGCCCATATGGCCGATGGTTATGCCCGCATATCCGGTGATGTAGGCGTCTGCATGGCGACATCGGGACCTGCGGCAACAAACCTGGTGACGGGTCTTGCAACTGCCATGATGGATTCTATTCCTCTGGTCGCCATCACGGGGCAGGTCCCCACCAGTTTGCTGGGCAACGATGCCTTCCAGGAAACCGACGTGACCGGCGTCACACAGCCGGTGACCAAGCATAACTTCCTGGTTACTGACATCAATGAATTGGCGCAAGTATTGAAAGAGGCTTTTTACATTGCTCGTGAAGGGCGCCCCGGTCCGGTTTTGGTCGATATCTGCAAAGATGTGCAGAACGACAGTATTGAATTTGTCTATCCCGATGATGTGTCATTGCCCGGTTACAACCCCTGGTACGGCATCGTCAGTGAAGACATCCAGCGTGCTGCAGAATTGATCAACGCCGCCGAAAAGCCCTTGATCCTCGCCGGACATGGCGTACAGATGGGTGCCGCCTCAGCGGAACTGCTTCAGCTTGCCGAGAAGGCGGAAATTCCAATTACCATGACGCTATTAGGTTTGGGCGACATTTCGGAGTTACATCCTTTGTCCTTGGGCATGTGTGGAATGCATGGAGAGGGGCACGCTAATCAAGCTATCCAGGAATGCGATGTGCTGATTGGCGTGGGAATGCGTTTCGATGATCGGGTGACAGGCAAGCTGGAAGAATTTGCACCCAAAGCCAAGGTCATCCACCTGGAGATGGATCCCGCTGAAGTAGGCAAAAATGTGATCCCTGATGTCGCAGTGATCGGCAATGCCAAGGAAAGTCTGCGGGAATTGGTTGCGGAAGTACAAGAAACTCGACATAATAGTTGGCTTGAACAGATCGACAACTGGCGTGCTGAAGGCCAGGAACGGGATATCCTGCACGCCGAAGTGGATGAATTGATCCCGCCCTATGTGATGCGTGAGTTATGGCATGCAACTGGCGGCAAAGCGGCCATTGTCAGTGATGTCGGACAGCATCAAATGTGGGAGGCTCAGTATTTTGTACATGAGCGCCCTCGTCAATTGCTATCATCCGGTGGCCTGGGAACAATGGGCTATGCCCTTCCTGCTGCTATCGGCGCTCAAATGGCAACGCCAGAAACACCAATCTGGGCGGTTGTAGGCGATGGCGGATTTCAGATGACATTGCAGGAGTTGGCAGTACTCAATCAGGAGAAATTGCCGGTCAAGATCGCAATCATCAACAATGGCTTTTTGGGGATGGTGCGCCAGTGGCAGGAGTTTTTCTACGGGAAACGCTACATGGGCACGCCTATTCTGGGACCTGATTTTGTGAAACTGGCAGAGGCGTATGGCATTGCCGCACGCAGAGTGACCAAAAAAGAGGAAGTCGCTGATGCCTTTGCTGAAGCGATGGCGCACGATGGTCCCTTCCTCATCGATTTTCAGGTCAAGGAAGAAGTCAATGTTTATCCCATGGTAGCTCCAGGCGCACATGTTGGCGATCTCATGCGTCGTCCGAAAGTTGTCCAGGGTCCAAGCGGCGTTACGCCAGCCTGGTAGTCGGCGTCGGATGCGCAGAGCATCCCTTCAGCCCGTTTCTATGAAATGAATCGAATCATTCATCGATGATTCATCGTTCAACATCGTGTATGGCATCTGATAAAGGAAGTTAATCATGTATTCTTCAACGCAACAGGAAATGCAATTTCGTAAACATACTCTGGTAGCCTGGCTCGAAGACAAGCCCGGCGTGCTCAATCGAGTAGTGGGTATGTTTCGACGCCGGAATTTCAATATCGAAAGCCTGACTGTAGGACACAGTGAAACGCCCGGTATTAGTCGGCTCACCTTTGTGGTCAATGGCGATGACCGTATGGTCGAGCAGGCTGTTAAACAGCTTTATAAGTTGGTCAATGTCACGAAGGTGGAGGACATCACCCACAAGCCCGCCATCAAGCGGGAGATGGCGCTAATTCGTATTAAAGTGGACGCACAGACTCGAACCGAGATCATGCAGATCGCAGATATCTATCGTGCTAACATCGTAGATATGAGCATGGACTCCGTTGTTGTTCAGGCTGTCGGCGCTGAGGACCGGGTGGAGAGCCTGATCGAGCTCCTGTCCAACTTCCCCGTGTTGGAAATGGTGCGAACAGGCGCCGTAGCCATGACTCGTGGTCAGGTAGGACGTACCGGCAATGGCAAACGCTCACGGAAGGCGGCTTTGTAACAAGAACGATATTGGGAAATGGATATTGATCATTATCCCAAAAAGCCTCCAATATCAGGCAATCAAATAATTCTCTCAATCTACCGATAAAAACTCTTAACAAGGAAATTTCAACTCATGGCAACCATCTACTATGACAATGACGCTGATCTCAATCGCATGAAAAATCGCAAGGTGGCCGTACTCGGCTACGGCAGCCAGGGCCATGCTCATGCCCTTAGCTTGCAGGATAGTGGCGTGGACGTGTGTGTGGGCCTCTACGAAGGTTCTGATTCCTGGCAGGTGGCTGAATCCGCTGGTCTGCGCGTGGTTCCTGTCGCCCAAGCCTGCGCCGAGGCCAATGTGATCATGGTGCTCATACCCGACACGAAACAAGCCGAAGTCTACGAAGAGGCGATCAGGCCCAATTTGCAAGCCGGTGACACTCTCATGTTTGGTCACGGATTCAACATCCGTTATGGCCAAATTGCGCCCCCCGATTTCGTGGATGTCAGCATGGTCGCGCCGAAAGCGCCTGGCCACCGTGTGCGGGAGCTCTTTGTCGAAGGTGTCGGCACGCCTGTGCTGGTGGCAGTTTACCAGGATGCCAGCGGCAACGCCTGGGACGATGTGCTTTCCTATGCCAAAGGCATCGGTGGCACCCGAGCGGGAGCGCTGGTGACAACTTTCGGAGAAGAAACCGAAACTGATCTCTTTGGTGAGCAGTCGGTTTTGTGTGGTGGTGTGAGCGAACTAATCAAGGCAGGGTTCGAGACGCTGGTCGAGGCCGGCTACCAGCCCGAGGTGGCGTACTTCGAGTGCATGCACGAGATGAAGCTGATCGTCGATCTGTTTTATCGAGGTGGCCTGGCCTACATGCGCTACAGCGTCAGTGATACCGCCGAACATGGCGATTATCATGCTGGAAAGCGCATCATCAACGAGCAATCACGAGAGGCGATGCAGGAAGTTCTGGCTGACATTCAGTCCGGCGCTTATGCTGAAGAATGGATTGAAGAGAACGCCAATGGTCGGCCCAATTTCAACGCCCGACGCCTCGCAGAGCGGGATCATCAAATCGAGCAGGTCGGCAAGGAACTGCGCGGGATGATGCCCTGGTTAAACGCCGTCGAAGTGTAGTAGTCAGCTGAATGCAGACAGTGTTCAGCACATCGAGTTGGCGATAGCTGAGCACTGTCTGGCACGCTTTGAAAGAATCAAGGAGATACCATGTCCGAACCCCCAGTTTTTGGCCCCGATAAAGTCCTGTTTTTCGATACCACCCTGCGCGATGGCGAGCAGTCACCGGGTGCAACCCTTAACACCCAGGAAAAGCTCGACATCGCCCGTCAGCTTGCCCGCTTAGGTGTGGATATCATCGAAGCCGGGTTCCCTGCAGCCTCGCCGGGTGATCTGGATGCAGTTCGGAAAATCGCCAAGACGGTGGGGCGGGAGATGCGGGTCGGTAAGCTTGGTGATCTCGTGGAGCCACCGGTAGTCTGCGGGCTCGCCCGGGCAAACGAATCAGATATCGATGCAGCCTGGGAGGCGGTTCAATACGCCAAACATCCCCGCATCCATACATTCCTGGCCACCTCTCCGGTGCATATGGAGCACAAACTGCGCATGTCTCCGGAGGAAGTGGTGGAGCGGACGCGCGAAATGGTCACATACGCCAGGTCGTTTTGCGCTGATGTGGAATTCAGCCCTGAGGATGCAGGACGCAGTCAACCACGGTTCTTGTTCCAGGTGCTAGAGGCCGCAATCGAAGCTGGCGCAACCACGCTCAACATTCCCGATACAGTGGGCTACACCACGCCAGAAGAGTTTGGTCGGCTCATCTACGACATTCGGGAGAACACGCCCGGCGCGAAAGATATCATCATTTCGGTGCATTGTCACAACGATTTGGGGCTGGCCACTGCCAATACGATGGCAGGCATTCAAAACGGTGCGCGTCAGGTCGAGGTGACACTTAACGGCATTGGCGAGCGTGCGGGAAACACGAGCCTGGAAGAGGTGGCGATGGCTTTGCATGTACGCCAACAGATTTACGAGTTGGATACGAATATCGTCACCACCGAAATTCATCGTTCTTCCGACATGGTAAGCAGATACACTGGTATGGTCATCCAGCCAAACAAGGCCATCGTGGGGGCTAACGCTTTCGCCCATGAGGCGGGCATTCATCAGGATGGCATGCTGAAAAACAAGCGCACCTACGAGATTATGGATGCCGACACCATCGGTCTGAGCCATAGTAAGCTGGTGTTGGGCAAGCATTCTGGTCGCCATGCTTTTCGGGTGCGGTTGGAGGATATGGGCTATCACCTGGATGATGAGGAACTCAACAAGGCCTTCCGCCGCTTCAAGGAAGTGGCTGATAAAAAGAAAACCATCAGCGATGCCGATCTCGAAGCTCTGGTCGGTGATGAGGTCTTCCAGCCCCACGAAACCTGGGAATTGATCGATGTGCAGGTGCAATGTGGCAGCAATGTCATCCCTACAGCAGTTGTCACCCTGCGCAACACGGAAACAGGCGAAGTCGTGACCGATGCCGGTTTTGGAACGGGACCGGTCGACTCCGTCTATCAGGGCATCAATCGGATTGTGCAGGTGCCAAATGTCTTAACCGAATTTCTGGTGCAAGCCGTCACTGAAGGCATTGATGCCACTGGTGATGTCACAATCCGCATTGAAGTGCCAGAAAGCAGAGGATACAAACACACTGCTCAGGGACGCCCCCGCCGCCGTCTTTTCTCCGGACGTGGCGCTGATCCGGACATCGTTGTTGCATCCGCCAAAGCCTACATGCAGTCACTGAACAAACTCATCGCATACGAGGATGAGGAAAGCGCAACGGTAAAGATGACCAATGATTAAAGATCAGAGACTACCGACATCCCCTACGTTTTTAGGGGGCAATTCTCGATAACAGGTGGATTTCTCCTCCCTTTGGTCGTTGAAATGACAGTAACTTGAATAGTCCCTTTGATCTTTACTTCGATTCTAATCATTTCAGATAAAACGATACCTCCATGACTCAACCAAATATAGCTTCTCCCCGAACTCTTTTTGAAAAAGTCTGGGACGCCCACATCGTTAAGCAAGACTCTGGCGCTCCAGCCGTACTCTACATCGACGCTCACCTGGTTCACGAAGTCACCTCTCCGCAAGCTTTCAACATGCTGCGAGAGCGAGGCCTCAGCGTGCGCCGACCGGACAAAACCTTTGCCACGATGGATCATGCCATCCCCACGAGGTCGGTTGACGGCGGCTTCGAGCCGCTGCAACTGTGGCCCAGTGACGCCGCTAACCAGGTGCAGACTTTGCGCCGGAACTGCGAGGAATTCGGCGTTACACTTTGGGATATCGAAGGTGATGTGCAGGGAATCGTGCACGTGGTGGGACCAGAGATGGGCGTGACTCAGCCCGGCATGACGATTGTCTGCGGTGACAGCCATACCAGCACACACGGCGCTTTTGGCGCATTGGCATTTGGCATCGGCACCAGCGAGGTGGGTCATGTCCTGGCGACCCAGTGTCTGCTCCAACAGAAACCCAAGACATTTGCTATCAATATCGAAGGTGAGCTTGGCGTGGGCATCACTGCCAAGGATATCATCCTCGCCATCATCGCCCGTAACGGTGTCGGTGGGGGACGGGGGCATGTCTTCGAATATCGAGGCAACGCAATCCGCAACATGGACATGGCCGGACGCATGACCATTTGTAACATGAGCATCGAAGGCGGCGCGCGCGCTGGCATGATCGCACCGGATGAGAAAACGCTTGCGTGGATTAAGGGACGTCCTTTCGCACCGGCAGGCGAAGCCTGGGATGAGGCTGTCGCCTATTGGCAATCGTTACCCAGCGATGCCGGAGCGTCGTTTGAAAAGGAGATGACGCTAAATGCTGACGAACTGGCGCCCATGATCACCTATGGCACCAATCCCGGCCAGGGCGTGCCAGTAACGGGTTCGATTCCTACGCCCGACCAACTTGATGACCCTTCCGACCGCCGCAGTTTGCTGGACGCACTCGATTATATGGGTTTGCAAGCAGGCCAGCCAATGGCAGGTCAGCCCATTGATATTGTCTTCATCGGGTCATGCACAAACGGACGCATCGAAGATTTGCGCCAGGCGGCGGAGATCGTGCGTGGCAAGCAAGTGTCTGGTGATGTGCAAGCGCTGGTTGTGCCTGGCTCAAAGGCCGTCAAGGCGCAGGCCGAGGCTGAAGGGCTTGACCGCATTTTCAGCGAAGCAGGCTTTCAGTGGCGCAATGCCGGATGCAGCATGTGTCTGGCAATGAACGATGACAAGGCTGGAGCGGGAAAGTACGTCGCCAGCACCAGCAATCGTAATTTCCAGGGGCGGCAGGGACCTGGTTCCCGCACGTTGCTCATGAGCCCCATCATGGCGGCTGCGGCAGCCATTAACGGACGAGTCGTCGATGTACGGGAGATGATCTGATTATGAACCCATTCACTATTTTGAACACCACCGCATTACCCCTGCGAGCGGAAAACGTTGACACTGATCAGATTATTCCCGCCCGCTACCTCACCGCTGTGACCAAGGCTGGCATGGGCGAAGGCTTATTTGCTGCCTGGCGCTATGATTCCAGTGGCGGGCCAAATCCGGACTTTGTCCTGAATCAACCGCAGTATCGAGGCGCTCGAGTGCTTATCGCCGGACGCAATTTTGGCAGCGGCTCCAGTCGGGAACACGCAGTCTGGGCGCTCACAGAATATGGTTTTCAGGCAGTCATAACCCCAGGTTTCGCTGATATTTTCTACAACAATGCCCTTAAAAATGGCTTACTTCCCGTCCCGCTGCCAGAGAGCACCGTAAACATGTTGCTGGATTTGGTTGAGGAGGCTCCGGATACACGCATTCTGATCGATCTGCCCGCTCAGGTTGTCATCCTTCCTGATGGCCAGCAAGCCGAATTTGAAATCGACCCCTACCGCAAGCAATGTCTCCTCGAAGGTTTGGATGATCTCGGTTATCTGTTAGCGCAAGAGGATGCTATTTCCGTCTACGAAGCCAGTCTTGTCTGATCTGGCGCTCACTGACAACGGTTTGGAGCAACTCCAATGAACTAAACTTTGAGGAATGGTTTAGGTGCTCATGACTACTTACAACATCGTACTACTTCCCGGCGATGGCATTGGCCCCGAGGTGACGCGCGAAACGCAACTGGTCCTGGAAGCACTGGGACCATCGTTTGGACTCAATTTCAGGTTTGACGTGCAACTGCTTGGCGGATGCGCAATTGATGCTACAGGGCAGCCCTTGCCAGCGGAAACCCTGGCCGCCTGCGAGAATGCTGACGCCATTTTACTGGGCGCTGTGGGTGGTCCCAAATGGAGCAATCCAAACGCCAAAGTGCGCCCGGAAGATGGCTTACTCGCTCTGCGCAAAGCGCTTGGCCTCTATGCCAATCTCCGACCAGTTAAACTTTTTCCGCAATTGATCGACGCTTCCAGTCTCAAACCGGAAGTTTTGGAGGGTGTAGACCTACTGGTCGTGAGAGAACTGACCGGCGGGATCTATTTTGGAAAGCGGGAAGAGGGAAATGAGGAAGCCTACGACACCATGTTTTACACCCGCCCCGAAGTGGAACGTGTTGTGCGCCTCGCCGCCCGTGCCGCCCGCCAGCGCCGAAACAAGTTAACTTCTTCCGATAAAGCCAATGTCCTGGCATCATCCCGATTGTGGCGAAATGCCGCATCTGAGGTGATGGCTGCGGAGTTCCCGGATGTCGAATTTGAGCATCAGTACATCGATGCGATGGCGATGCACCTGATCCGACGCCCCGCCGACTTCGATGTCATTGTCAGCGGCAACCTATTTGGTGACATCCTGACAGACGAAGCGGCAATGCTGGCCGGTTCCATGGGCATGTTGCCTTCTGCCAGCCTCGGTGACGGAACAATTGGTTTGTTTGAACCCATCCACGGTTCTGCGCCCGACATCGCTGGAAAAAGCATCGCCAATCCTCTGGCCACAATACTTTCTGCTGCGATGCTGCTTCGCCACTCACTGGGCCAGGAAGATGCCGCTCTCGCTATCGAAACAGCAGTCGAACGAGCCCTGGAGGCAGGCTATCGCACGCCTGATCTCGCCAGTATCGCCGCCCCCAACCAGACCATCGAAGTGGTTGGCACAGAGGCGATGGGGGCTGTTGTAAGGGAATATCTGGCTACATAATGTCCCACTGCATCTTTTGTCAAATCGTTTCCGATCGAACGCCAGCCAGCTATTTCTATCTCGAAATTACCTGCAGAATCCACAGAGTCAACAACCCTGAATAAGAAGAGTGCACCCATGACTATACAACTTTACGACACTACCCTCCGAGATGGCACCCAAGGCGAAGGCGTTAATTTTTCATCAGGAGACAAGCTGCGCATTGCTCGTAAGCTGGATGAACTAGGCATTCACTATATTGAAGGCGGCTGGCCTGGTTCGAATCCCAAGGACATGGAGTTCTTCGAGAAGGCTCGGACAGATCTCAATCTGAAACACGCCAAAGTCGCTGCATTCGGTTCAACTCGCAAGGCTGATACACCGGTCGACCAGGACCTGCAAGTGCAAATGCTTCTGGAAACCGGCACCGATGTGGTTACCATTTTCGGCAAGACCTGGACATTGCATGTGTACGATGTCCTGCGCACGACGCTGGATGAAAATGTGGCCATGATTTACGACACAGTGGCGTATCTGAAGGCGGCGGGAAAAGAAGTTATCTACGACGCCGAGCATTTCTTCGACGGCTATCGTGCGGACCCTGATTATGCCATCCGTACATTGCGGGCGGCAGAGGATGCAGGAGCGGAGTGCCTGGTTTTGTGTGACACCAATGGCGGGACCATGCCCTGGGAAGTTGAACAGATTATGGATGAATTGGAAGCGGCCGGGATTAAGACGCCGTTGGGCATTCACACACACAATGATAGTGATGTCGGTGTTGCCAATGCTCTGACTGGCGTCCGTTCAGGCGCTGTCCATGTTCAAGGCACTATCAATGGTTTTGGTGAGCGCTGTGGCAATAGCAATCTACTGAGCATTATCGCTAATCTGAACCTCAAAATGGGCATTGAAGCTGTGACACCGGAGCAGCTTCGGAAATTAACTTCTCTGGCAAATTACGTGAGTGAATTGGCAAATCTTGCCCCCAATGACCATGCTGCATACGTAGGCACAAGTGCGTTTGCACATAAAGGCGGCGTTCACGTGAATGCTGTGGTCAAGAATGTTGATAGCTACCAACACATTGACCCGGAACTCGTGGGCAACAAATTGCGAGTCGTGGTTTCGGACCTGTCCGGCAAAGACAATATCGCAGTCAAACGAGCGCAATTTGGTCTTGATGGGATCACGCTTGAGCAAGAGCGCGAGGTGTTGGGGCAGATCAAAGAGATGGAGCATCAAGGCTATGCTTTTGAAGCGGCAGACGCCTCAGTCGAATTGCTTCTGCGTCGCACCCAAGCCGACTATCAACCGCCCTTCGAGATGATCGATTTTACGACCAATGTAGATTTTCGGCAGGGGCGAGGTCTGTTCTCTGAGGCAACAGTCAAAGTGCAGATCTGCAATGAGATCTTTCATGAGGTCGCCGAAGGCAATGGGCCGGTGAACGCCCTGAACCTGGCTCTACGCAAAGCATTGGATCGCTTCTACCCCGGTTTGGAAGGTGTCCATCTGTCTGACTACAAGGTCCGTATCCTGGATACGCACAGGGCAACCGCCGCCACGACTCGGGTCCTGATTAGTTTTAGTGATGGGCAGCGCACCTGGGCGACCGTTGGGGCGAGCGCCAACATTATCGAAGCAAGCTGGTATGCTTTGGCCGACGGCCTGGAGTATGCACTTTTGAATGGAAGTGGCGACTGATCACTTCTTGCCGCTGCTCCGCAGCAGAAGCTGTTCCGCCGGTGAAAAGACGCGTGCACTCATCAACGTGACGCTGATCAATGACGTGAGACCCGACACTGTGAATATCATCGCCATGACCACGTACTGATAGAGCGCTGCGTCGATAGGTTGGCTGCCCGCAAGTAACATGCCGGTCATCACGCCCGGAATCCAGACAATCCCCAGAGAACTTAACGAATCGATGCGAGGGATGAGGCTTGCGCGCACCGCCGCCCTGGTGTAGGGAATCACGGCAGTTTTTGGGTCTGCGCCAAGGGCCAGTGCTGCATCGATGTGTCCGATATGAGAACTGATTTCCCCCCGGAAGCGATCAAGCGCCAGAGAAGTCGTGGTCATGCTGTTGGCGATGATCATGCTACCCACAGGAATCAACACTGTGAGTTTGGTGTCAATTACGCCCATCCAGGTCATCAGAAAAATGACCGGACCAGCACCGAGAGAAATGCCAAGTAGCGAGACCCGGAAGGCTTCGGGCATGCCCTGGGCTCTACGTGAGGCGATCTGAGCAGCCAAAAATAGCATCACTGCCAGCACGAGGAAGCCGACGAGCACAGGTCCCTCGAAAACAAGAAGGAGCACCGTACCCACCGCTAAAATCTGCACAAAAGCCCGTGCCAGGGCAACGATAGTCTCTCGTTCGAGGTGGATTTTGGCGAGTCGGGCGATGAATATGACCACCAGTGCCATCACAGTGACGACGACTGCTTGCGCCACCCCCAGGCTCAAGGGGTCATGAAAGAACTGACTAAGCATGAGGTCATCTCCTCTGTTGGGTTGTTTTGGATAATCCTGCCCTTTTCCATGAGCATGGTGCGAGTACTCATACGTTTTGCCTGATCCAGATCGTGGGTTACCCACAGGCAGGTGAGGCTTCTTTCGTGCATGATGTCCACCAACAGCGTCTCCACCCCCGCTTTGCTGATGTCATCCAAAGCTGATGTTGGTTCATCAAGCAGCAAGACTTCAGGGTCGTTGGCCAATGTGCGAGCAAGGGCTACTCGTTGCGCTTCCCCGCCCGAAAGCTGTCCTGAATCCCGCTCCCCGAAGTTTGATAACCCCACCCGGTACAGCAATTCTTCTATTTCGTTCGGCAGCAGGTCTTTCCCTTGCTGTTGGGGACCAAACCGGATGTTGTCGCTGACCGAACCGGGAAACAGATAGGGCAATTGCATGAGCATTCCAACCTTGCGGCGCAATTCCTGCGGCGGGATCAGGCGGTAATCCTGTCCGTCCACAAAAATTTCACCGCTGCTGGGTTCATCCAATCGATTGAGCAGTCGTAACAGCGAAGATTTTCCAGCTCCGCTGGGACCAACAATAGCGACTACCTCCCCTCTGCAAACGGTTGTAGTTATTCCATCAACCAGCACGGAACCATTTACTTCTCGGCGTAGTTTTCGAGTTTCGAGAACTGGAGCAGCAATCAAGTTGGGTTGGGATATAGCCGGTTTAGGCATGGCATCGCTCCTCTTTCATCCGACCAGGGTCGTGACAGAAAGTTGCCAGAAGACAACGACTCATTATCCCTCTTTGCAGCAGCACCCCGCAAGAACCCCCCTCTCATTGATCCATGCGCTCACGCATCGATAAGTGCAAGAACGTGAAACTTGACATCGTTTTACCGGGCCAAGTTTCACGTTCTCATTTTACAAATTAGCCTGTATCCCTGTGAACCGTGTGAGGTTCATCTGAACCATAACAAGACAAGGGGGACCGGCATGGCAAGGTCTTGTACTAGAAGCTATAGCGCACTGTGTAAGTGACTACTGCTTTTCCTTTGGCCGGTACGGGGAGAGTCCACTGGATAGTGCTGCTGTCGATTTTTTCAAAATCTTCATTCGAGGCATCAACTATTTCCCAGTTGGTTCCTCGTGACAGGTGTTCAACAATCCGGATATCAACGGCCTCATCTTCTTTTTGATTCCGTACCTCGATTTCGTAGGATTCCTCCACCACTGTCTCGCTGATGCGCTTGAAGTCGGTTTGTGTTCGTTCACCGACAAGGTCGAACGCTTCACCGATATTCAGGGTCACATCTTCGCCCTTGGGCGTGTGGTCGATGAAGTCTTCCCCAATGAGCAGAGGTGAGCCATCCACATCATTTTGGTACATGCGCACTGTACCCCTCGGAAGCTGGGCATTGACGCCTTCCTCGCCTGTGTTGAAGGAGAGTTGCACGTTTACCTTTGTGTTTCCCGTGTTACCGTACGCTTGATCAAAAATGGGACCGTAGTCATAGTAGGGCAAGGAGCCGTTGTACACAAAGACTTTTTCAGCGGGTGCATCAGAAACCGTCACAAATTCCACTTGCTTTGTCTGATTGTCTTTGATGGTGACGGGACGAGCGACCTCATACAAATGATACTCGAAGAAATCACGTTGTTCCACCTGGGGCGCTGGTGCTCTGGACATGACAGCTTCTTCCATGACCATGTCGTAACCGCCGCCTTTGCCGAGGGGCACTCGGTTGATGTCTCCGGCAACCAGTTTCAGGCGTGCGTCTTCGTAGGTGGCTCCGCTGTGATTGTCCAGGGTGATCCAGCCGTTCAGGTCGATGCTTGCGCTATCTTCAGCTAATACCAACACGTAGTCCGCTTGCCAGTTCAAGCCATTGGTGAGATAGGCTATTTCGGTATTGTGCTTGCCATCTTGGCTAGCGTCCACCAACCACATGAGCGTCGGTTTGGTGATTAAGCCGTCAGGAAGGGCGGGGAAGCTGTACTGGCGAATCTGATCGAATTTGATGATCTGCACGCCGCCATCTTCGTCTTGCAGAATCACATCGTTGGCGCCACTGAGCAGCGTGCCACTGTAGGTTGTGCCATCTTGTGTCACGATTTCGATAGGCAGATCGATGTATTTCTCCAATAATTTCTGACTTCCGACGATGTCGTACTCGTAGTTTTGTTCAAGTACGACTGCGTCTGGGTCAGTCAGTGAGCGGAAGTAGACGGTTTCCGGGATGATGGCCGAAGGTACATCGGTCACATCTACACTGTTAATGCCTGTTTCAAGGTTGAACTGGCGGGATTCTTTGACCAGGGCAATGTTGCTGTTGTAGACGGTGACATCGATTCCGTCAGGTTGGGCTGCCGCCCGGTGAGGGGCATTGGTGAGCAGTAGCATTGCTGCCCCTGCAAGGATGGCCAGACTCAGGGCCAGGCCGTAGCGAATGATAGGATTTTTCATTGTGACCTCCTGTTGTGAGGATCAAGGGTGGTGAGAATCAAAGTGTTCGAGTTTAAGACGGTGACATGGCGGATAATGTTCCGGTATGTCTGCCAGTGCATTCGGTTTTGGTGTTCGGAGGTGATGCCGTCTACGGATGTGCGACAGCGATGATCCTGGGACTGTCAGGCTCCCATGGGGTCAGGTCATGGTCTCCATAGAAGCGTATGCTTTGATAGCCGGTATATTGCAGCAGCAACGCCATCTCTCGTTGGAACAGGATGCGGGTCTGCCAGGTGATGGCCGTGCGCCGTACGATACCGTTAATGTCAGTCTCATCGTAAAATCGATGGATGATGTAGAGTTGGTCGGGCAAATCGACTTCGGTGGCGATGAATTTATGGATGACATGGCCGCTGTTCGGGGCAGTCCATTGGTCGGCAAGGCTAAGCGTGCCATCGGCTGAGGCCAGTTGCTCAAGTTGAGGATTGTGAATGTCGATAACCAGAAGGCCATCGGGACGCAGATGCCGTCGCCAGGCTTGCAGGGCTATCACCTGGTCTTCTGTATCGAGCAAATGCAGAAAACCGTTGAAACCGCAGTAGGCCAGTCCAAATTTGTTGTCCAGCTCGACCTGGGTGAAATCAATCTCGATCAGGCTGACTCGCCCGGCCAGTCCTGCTCTCTCCACCTTTTGTCGAGCGATGGCAAGCATCTCCGCTGCACTATCGATGCCTGTCACCAGGTAGCCCGCCTCGGCAAGGGGTATGGTCAACCGCCCGGTGCCAGCGCCCAGGTCCAGTACCGGGCCACCGGTTTTCTGGGCGAAGCCCAGGATGGTGGGAATATCTTCTTCGATGCGACCGTCATCTTGGTCGTAGTAGTGGGCAATGGGGTTGAAGGGCATGGGGTTACTATATTGGGAGTCGAGGATGCGGATTGAGCGTATCGTAGCTTGAATCGTAGCACACACTCCGTCCTCGATCAATTGCGGCTGCGAGACCGATGGATTTATAATGGCTGCCATGCAAATTGAGATTATTCGCAGCCCGCGTCGCAAGAAGACCGTAAGCGCCCACATGGAAGCTGGAAAGATGGTCGTACGTGCGCCAGCCGGCATGTCTGAGGCCGAACTGCAGAAGGCCATCGCCAACCTGAAAGGCCGGATTGAGAAGCGACAAGAGCGAGAGGTTTTGTCCGATGATGGCCTTGCGCAGCGTGCAAAGGCAATCAATCGGGAGTATTTCGGAGGTAAGTTGCGCTGGCGGAGCATCCGTTGGGTGTCTAATCAAAACAAACGTTATGGCTCATGCACGCCCTCTCAGGGCACGATACGCATTTCGCATCGGGTAGGGGCATTGCCGCAGTGGGTGCAGGACTATGTGATCGTGCATGAATTGGCGCATCTGCTAGAAGCCAATCATGGGCCGAGATTCTGGACGCTGGTGAATCGCTATACTCTTACCGAAAGAGCCAGGGGCTATTTGATAGCATTGGGTTTGGAAGGAGATGATGCGAACTCCGAAAGCCCTCCAATCGAAGGAACTACAGTGCAATGACGACAAATCCCATCCTCCTAGATTATGCATCGGCTCTAGATAGCCTGTTAACCCCACCACCTTCAGGGTTCCGTGGTCGTTCTGATATCCCACCTGCGGCTCCGCTTGAAGAGGGGCAACTTGAATTGGCACAGTCCTTACTGCTGCAAAGTCAGGAGGTGGCGCAGGTTTTTGCCGTGGAGTGGCAAAGCGCTGATTCGACATATCAACAGAGTGTGGTTGAGGTGCAACTATTGGGATCGGCAGCGGCTGATCTGGCTATTGCAGAACGGTTAGCACAGAGCGCGTTCAGTGAAACTAGTACAGATTTTGTTATTCATCGCAGTGCATCACTGATTGGACGGGAAGCACTAATGATGCGAGCGATTACAGAGCCGGAGAAGTTGTTGGCCCCTGAACGACTGATTAGCTATCGAGTAGGAGCATCACAGGAATTGCTGGCTGCGACCTATGAGTGCCTGCGTTTTATCCGCTACGAGACCATCGAGGCCAGCAAGGATGCGATGGGCAGTATGGTGGCCCTGGACTTTGCCGTACTGAGGGAGGCTGCCGAATTCGTTGGTGAAATAAGCTCGAAACATTTCGCAAAGATCGCCACCGGTCTCATGAAGACAGCGCTTGACTATGTCTTGGTTGCTGTGGAGAAAATTGGCATGTTGCTGGGTCCTGAAGGTGTGCAGCGAGTTAAAATGGCGGTGTTGGGCTTCGTCCAGGATATGCAACAAGATATAGTGCTCAGTCGCACAGTTGATAAATTTTTGAACACAGATGCCATCTACAAAGAGGGCAAGAGCTGGGTGCAATCCTTTGAGGGCAGCGATGAGGCCCTTAAATCAACAGCGCTAGAAATTGGCGCATTGCAGGGCAGCTACCGTGGCCGGGTGAAGATCGCAGACCTAATCATCAAAGGATTAGCAATCGCCCGGCTGTTGCCGCCAATGACGGCGCTGCCGTGGGGACCGCTGACAATCGCCAGCGCTTATCTGCTCGTAACCGGATATGTGTTGTTTAGCGCCCATGATCATGTCGATTCGGACAAGTACGCCTTTTTTGATCGTGTCCAGGGCGTGCGCGGCACATTGATTTCTGATCTGAACATCTCAGATACGAGTGTTTGAAACTTGCTTTTGTCCCGTGTCTACGTTAGCCTTGCTTTCTAACACTTAGCGCATTCAACTCCGGAGTTTTCAATGGATCCAGTTGCATTTCAAATCGGCCCGATCACAGTTTACTGGTACGGCATCCTTATTGTTGGAGGCGCTGTGCTTGGTACCTGGTTGTCGGCGCTGGAAGCCAAACGTCGAGGATATGATCCTGACCATGTTTGGAATATGCTCATCGTCGTGCTGCTCTTTGGCATCATTGGCGCCAGGCTTTACCACGTTTTTTCGCAGCCGGCAGTCGGCATTGGTTGGGACTATTATCGCGAAAATCCAATGGACGCTATCGCCTTCTGGAAAGGTTTTTCAACAGGTGAAGGCGGATTTAGGGGGCTCGGCATTTATGGCGGGATTATCGGTGGTGTCATTGGTATTTTCGTATACACCTACTTTGCCAAACTGAATTTTCTAACTTGGCTTGACATCGCAATCCCTGCCCTGATGATGGGTCAGACGGTTGGTCGTTGGGGCAATTACATCAACAAGGAGCTTTTTGGACCACCCACCAATTTGCCGTGGGGTATTGATATTCCCTGCGCCTTTCGCGCACAGTATGCAGATTTAAATTGTAATGTTCTGGGACCGGCCACCCGTTTTCATCCGACCTTTTTTTATGAATCCCTCTGGAGTCTTGTCGGGTTGATCATGGTGCTGGTAGCCACTAGAAAATTGGGAAAGTGGCTGATTACAGGTGATCTTCTGTTTTTCTACCTGATCTGGTATCCTGTTGGCCGATTTTGGATCGAATTATTCTTTCGACCTGACGCCTGGACCTGGGGCACTCTGCCAACAGCATCGATCTTTTCCCTGGTCTCGATCGCAATCGGCGCCACTGGCTTGATCTACAATCACGTCTTTCGTTCAAAACCAGAGCCGGTCAAAGCAAAGAGCAAAAAGAAACGTTCCTGATTTGCGCAAGCCGAACACTCCTATCCATTTGATATATCTTTGAGGTTGAAATCTAATGAATCATCGTCTGTTTACTATTTTGTTTGTGAGCCTGTTTATCCTCATTGTGGCTGCCTGTGGAAGCGCACCTGCTGATTCACCACCACCGCAGCCCTCTGATACCGATCTGACTTCACTCGCAGTTGATTTGAACGCCAGCGACGTAAACTCGCTTCGCGAGAATCCGGATGTGGTGCTGATCGATGTGCGGGAACAATACGAATATGATGAAGGCCATATTCCCGGTATCACCTTGATTCCGTTGGGAACCATTCCCAACCGTTTGGACGAGATCCCTACCGATAAACAAGTTGTATTCGTTTGTCGATCTGGCAATCGCAGCAACCAGGCTACGGAATTTTTGCAGCAACAGGGTTTTGACAATGTCCATAACATGTTGGGTGGCATGAACGCCTGGGACGACGCCGGATACGACGTCGAACGCTAGGTGGGCGGAGTGCTTGTTGTTAAAAATCTGTATAGAAAAATAATATCCCGGCTGCGATACCAGCCGGGATATTGCTTTGCAGAGATGTTGACTATTGCACTAATCAGTCCACCTGATGACAAATGTAAGTGGTCAGACTTGACGGGGATGGTGAACTGAATATAATGTAAATATACCTACCCCTCCCCCCTAGGGGTGGGGTTAACAGGACTCAGGAGGAATGAATGCAGGTCGAAGTTAAGAATGATGTCATCAATCGTTTACGCAGTATCCAAGGCCATGCACGAGGTATTGAGCGCATGGTTGCCGAGGATGAGTATTGCGTAGATATCATGAAGCAGATCAAAGCCGTGCAAAAGGCGCTCGATCGTGTCAATGTGATGATATTGTCCAACCATCTGGAAACGTGTGTGACCACCGCTATCCGCAGCGATGACGAAAAGGAACGCGAGCGGGTTATCGGTGAAATCATCCAGGTCTTTGACGCCTCGGCCAAGCTCAATCGTTAATTCAACATATCATCCAAATAATCACTCACTCAACGGAAAACAATTACCATGAAAAAAACACTCATTATCCCCTCGATTTCTTGTGATCACTGCGTCATGTCTGTCAAGCGTGAACTCGGTTTTGTAGATGGTGTCGATTATATTGACGGCAATGTCGATGCCAAGACTGTATTGGTCGAATACAGTGATGATCCATCTTTGGATGACGCCAGATCTGTGTTAGCAGAAGCGGGCTACGCTCCAACTAACTAACCGTCCTTTCCAAACGAAACCCTTTCAACTAACAATTGACCTCTCTTTGAGACTATCCCCCATGTCTGATCAGCATCTCGTACTGCCAATTACAGGAATGACGTGTGCAAATTGCTCAATGGCTATTGAACGTAATGTCAAACGCATGCCTGGCGTTAGCGACGTCTCTGTTAATTTGGCAACTGAACGGGCAACAGTCATATATGATCCCAAGCTCGTACAACCTCAGGCGATCAACGACCTGATCGGTGATCTGGGTTATGGCGTGGCGACAGCGCGCGCTGAATTGCCGATCCAGGGCATGACATGCGCCAACTGCTCGGCCACGATCGAACGGAATCTCAAGCGTATGCCCGGCGTTAATGAAGCCAATGTCAATCTGGCGACGGATAGAGCCACCGTTATCTATAATCCAGCCATGACAGATGTACGCGCCATGAAGGATTTGGTCTTCGATCTTGGTTACGAGGTGATCGAGACGTCTGGGGATGAGGAGGAGATGGAAGACGCAGAGACGCAGGCTCGTCAAGGTGAAATCCAACGCCAGCGACATTTACTGATCACCGGACTGGTTTTCACGATCCCGCTCTTTCTCTTGTCGATGGGCCGTGATTTAGGCCTGCTTGGGGCATGGTCACATGCACCTTGGGTCAACTGGCTGATGTGGGCGCTGGCGACGCCTGTGCAATTCTATGTTGGCAAAGATTATTACGTGAATGGCTACAAGGCTTTGAAAAACGGCGCTGCCAACATGGATGTGCTGATTGCCCTGGGATCGTCAGCTGCTTACTTCTATAGCGTTGCGGTCATTCTCGGAGATTTGTTCGGCGCACCTGTTGGGAGCCATGTCTATTTTGAGACATCGGCCATGATCATTACGCTGATTCGAGTGGGTAAATTCCTGGAGGCACACGGCAAAGGGTGCAACGTCAGCGGCGATCAAAACACTGATGGGATTGCGCCCCAAGACGGCGCGGATCGAGCGAGATGGCGTTGAGATGGATATCCCCATTTCGCAAGTGCGGGTGGGTGAGGTCGTGATCGTGCGACCAGGAGATCGACTGCCTGTGGACGGCGTTGTTCTATCCGGCCAAAGTGCCGTGGATGAGTCCATGCTCACAGGGGAACCGATTCCTGTCGATAAACAGCCTGGCGACCAGGTTATCGGAGCCACTATCAATAAACAGGGCCTGCTGCGCGTGCAGGCGACTCGCGTGGGCAAGGAGACGGCTCTGGCCCAGATCATCCGCCTGGTCGAAGAGGCGCAGGGTTCCAAAGCGCCAATCCAGCAATTGGCGGATCGGGTGTCTGCGATTTTTGTGCCTGTGGTCATCGCCATTGCCCTGTTGACCTTTGTTGGCTGGTATTTCCTCGCTGACGCTGGCTTTACAGTCGCTTTGATTAATGCCGTGGCGGTGTTGGTTATCGCCTGTCCCTGCGCGCTTGGTTTGGCTACGCCAACAGCCATCATGGTCGGCACAGGCAGGGGTGCGCAATACGGCATACTCTTCAAGAACAGCGAGGCGCTGGAAAGGGCGGAAGCGGTCGACACTGTCGTGCTGGATAAAACAGGCACAATCACAGAAGGAAAGCCAGTGCTGACGGATGTGGTCGTGGCTCCGAACTGGACGCCTGTTTCCGACAATGGGCATTCACCGAGCCAGCAGTTGCTCTATTTGGCAGCCAGCGCCGAGCGTGGCTCCGAGCATCCTCTCGGTGAGGCCATTGTCATTGCCGCCCGAGCGCAGGGCCTTATGCCAGTGCATCCTCAATCGTTTGAGGCGATCACGGGGGCTGGTGTCAGAGCGATGGTCGGGAGCCAACAGATAACGGTGGGGAGCACACGCTTGACTCAAATCTCCAGCTTGGAAGAGACACGCACCCGCCTGGAGCAAGAGGGAAAAACCGCTATGCTTGTGCGAATTGATGATGCTCCTGCCGGAATACTTGCTGTCTCTGACACCATCAAGGATTCCTCAGCAGATGCTGTGAAACAAATGCATGCGAAAAACCTTGATGTGGTGATGATGACCGGCGACAACCAACGCACAGCTCAGTCAATTGGGCGCCAAGCGAATGTGGATCATGTATTGGCCGAAGTGTTGCCCCAAGACAAGGCCGCCAAGATCGTCGAATTGCAGAACGAGGGCAAGGTTGTTGCTATGGTCGGGGATGGCATCAACGACGCGCCCGCTCTGGCCCAGGCAGATGTGAGTATCGCCATGGGAACTGGCGCCGATGTGGCGATGGAGACGGCTGACATCACGCTGATGAGCGGCGATCTACGAGGCGTGTCCAAGGCGTTTAAGCTCAGCCACGGCACGATGCGAACGATTCGCCAGAATCTGTTCTGGGCGTTTTTCTACAACGTCATCGGTATTCCGTTGGCGGCCCTGGGTTTTCTTAACCCAATGATTGCTGCCGGGGCTATGGCACTGAGCAGCGTGTTTGTGGTGAGTAATTCGCTGCGGCTGCGTGGTTACAAATTGGATTGATCAACGTTTGCGAAGGCCGTTCTAAAGATCAAATAGACCGCGGCTAACGTATTTAGCCCCGCCATCGGGCAGAACGGTGACGACTACGCCACGTTCAAGGGATTCGGCGACTTCCAAGGCGGCATGGACGGCGGCCCCAGCAGAGAATCCTACGAATAGTCCTTCACGTCGTACAAGGCAACGCGCCATACCCCAGGCCTGTTCCGCCTTCACCAATACCTCGCCCTCCTTCAGTGTCGGATCGTAAATTTGAGGGACGATGGCTGTTGGCATATGTTTTATGCCTTCGATAACTTGCTTTTCATCAGCGGGTTCAACCGTGATAATTTTGATGTTGGGTTTGAGTTCCTTAAAACGTCGGCCATTGCCCATGAAAGTGCCACTGGTGCCAATGGCAGACACAAAATGCGTGATTCGACCTTCTGTCTGACGCCAGATCTCATTAGCAGTGCCGTAATAATGGGATTTCCAGTTGTCGTCGTTGTCGTACTGGTTTGGATAGTAGTAGCGGGCTGGGTCAGCAGCCACCATCTTTCGCACAAGTCGGATAGCGCCATCAGCAGCTTCGAGTGGATCGCTGAAAATGAGTTCCGCTCCATATGCCCTCGCCATCTGCTTACGTTCCTCTGTGACGTTTTCGGGCATGACAAGTGCAACCTGATAGCCTTTGGCTGCGCCCACTAATGCATATCCAATGCCAGTGTTACCGCTGGTGGCGTCAATGATGATCTTCTCTGGTGTCAGTTCTCCACGTAATTCGGCTTGCTCGATGATGCGCAAGGCGGGGCGATCCTTCACTGAACCACCCGGATTAAACCACTCAGCTTTGGCGTAAATTTCCACACCTGGATTCAGGTTCGCCGTCATACGCTCCAGTCTGAGCAGGGGCGTATTGCCGATCTGTTGGAGGATCGGCGGACGTCTGGGTACCTGCCAGAGCAGCGACTGGGGAGAAAGTGTGTGTGTGGAGGTGGACATGAATCACTCCTTAAGGTGCATGGTGCACTTGAACGAATGTTTGAAAAAAGAAAAACTCACCGCAGCAGGGTGAGTCAGGGTTAAGAATTCGTAGCAAGCTTCGCTTGTCAAAGCGCCTACCACGGCATTGTATTCTTGGAGTTGTGCTATCTACGCGACTCACCGCAAGGTTTGGGGTTGCGGGAGCAAGCGGCTAACGAAAGCCAGTTACGCCCGCTCCATACAGGAGCAGGTGAAACAGAATGCTAAGGAGGCGTAGTCGTTCATATTGATTGTAGTCTAGACATGCTTGCGTGTTCTGTCAAGAAAGCGTGAATACTATCTCGAAAATATGATGCCAGGATCACAGAAAATCTTACTCGATCAGTACGTCAACATTCTGGACTGCAACGACCCGCACAGCAACATGACTTGACTGCTTTTGCTGAAACACAACATAAAGCGCCTGTTCTCCTTGTCGGTCGAGATGGGCCAGGCTGACCGGGACGGGCTGATCGTGAGGAACATAGGTTGCCCATCGTCCCGGACGCACTTGCTCGAAAGCAATTTCTTTCTGCACAGTTTTCAGGTCAATCTCGCCAGGCATTTCCCGTAGAAAGAAACCACGAAGTTGCGGTTCTGTTTCAGCCAGCAGCGAACAGATGAGAAATACAGTGTCGGGATAGTAGGCTTTATGGGCATCGGTGGCGGAGGGGTAGGCCGGCGAGGTCGGATGGCTGTGGTAGATGGCGATAAGTTCGTCACCTGCTTGTTCCCAGTCAAAGACGTTAAGCAGTGCCTCTGGCGCCACTTCATAGTCCAGGACGGGGTTTTGGGCGATGTTTTTGGCTCGCACCATTTCTGTCGCCTTGTTATTATGTCCTCGAATCAGCCCACAGATTTCCTCGGGCTTACCCTCACGAGCGTGGATGATGATTCCATTGTAAATCGCAACGGGCAGGACCAGCGTATGGGCATCCCCGTGTGGCGTCTGCGCCTTAATAGCGATGGGCATTCGTGCGAACGTCTTGCGTCAAGTAAGGATTCGTCAGTCGTTCTCGGCCAACGGTTGTAAACGGTCCGTGCCCAGGGTAAAGCGTGAAGTCATCGGGCAGCGTGAGGATTTGCGTGTGAATCGCTTCGATCAGGTCGGGAAAGCTGCATCCGGGGAAGTCGGTGCGTCCAATGCCACCGGCGAAAACAGTATCGCCCACCCAAGCCCTGCGGCCTTTATGGTCGATGAAAATGACGGAGCCAGGTGAATGGCCGGGGACATGGCGTATCTCGAATTCAGTCTCTTCCAGCTTTAGGTCATCATCAGGATTCAGGTATGCGTCAACTTTTGGAGGCGGACCCCACTGCATTCCCAACCAGCGCCGGACTACTTCCGGACTAGCGTCCAATATCGGTTGATCAGCTAGGTGGAGGTGGAATGTGGCTCCGGTCGCTTCCTGGATTTCGGGTACGGCCAGGATGTGGTCAAAATGTGCGTGGGTGTTGGTGATGCGAGAAACCAAAGCGCCAGCATCGTCGATTGTCTCCTGAATGACGGACGCATTGTCACCCGGATCGATAAGGATTGCCTCTTGAGTGGTTTCGTCAATGAGGAGGAAGCAGTTGACCTGGAGCGCGCCAACGATTAAATGGTGGATTATCATGGCAATGGGTGCATGGTGTGTGAGTAAGTTTAGCGATTTGATCTATCAGTAAATGAATGAAGGTTGCAGGGTTATCGGCTCACCGACGGCTTCGCCGTTCGGTCCGACTAATTGAATTGTCAGAATGTGCTTTCCATTGGTTGCCAGATCGGGTGGAAAAACTGAGGTGTGTTCACCCCGCCACGGGTATCCTGGCTCCCACTTGCTGGTGGGGTAGCCTGGCCCTGCCAGTGGAAAACGACCGATGGGTGCGCCATCAAGCAGGAGGTCGAATTGATAGTCTCCATCAGGCGTTACATTTGCGCGCCAGAACGTGGTGAGATGCAGTGGATCGCCGGGGAGCAGTGGGGTGTCGGGTGCATGATTGAAACCCTGTTTGTAGCGAGCATGTCCCAGGAAGCTGAAGTCAGCGATGATCGTATCGTCAGGGTAGGGGATGGGAAGAACGGCTGTTGGTGGCGGTTTCGACGGCGTTTCAATGGTGATGGCGCCCAGGGGTAGATGATCGCTGATGCCTTCGTTGGTGGTTACAGGCAGACGAGCGCCGCTGGTAGGATCGTACACGGCCAGGATAAGAGAGTAACCGCCCGGTGGCGTACCCAAAAGGATAGGCAGGCCATAAGGGTCATCTATAGATTCAAAGGGTTGCCAGGTGTTGGTGGGGCGTTGGCCTCCGACTGGTTCGCTATCCACTTGGGCTACGACTTGATTGGCGGCATCCAGCAGTTGCAGGGTGATTTTGTAAGCGTCTTCAACAGGGGTTTCGGTGATCCATCGCAGAAGCACACGAGCGATGTCGCCTGGTTGCAGGGGAGCTGGATCAAAGCCTATCGCATCAAGGCTGATCGTTTCTCCAAATTGGACAGGCCAAACCAGTTGGGTGGAATCTGGGGGTGGTGCGGCGCTGTACGCAACGAACCGAAGATTGCCGATCCAGCTATCCCAGGCTTTGAAGGCATGCCCGGCCAGATATGACTCAATTATATTTTGTGGGTCTGATTGCTCTGTAGCCCAATAGATGACGTAAATGTTGTTGTGAGTGTAGAGAATATGATCCAATTCAGCGATAGCAGCCTGTTCGTTGATTGGCCGCGTGCTGGGTATGGGATAAACAACTGCTTCACCGTAGTCGTATTGGCTGAAGACATCGATCTGCCCTGGCGCATTTAGAATGACTGCGTCATTATTGTCAGCCACTGAATTGACATAATATGCAATACTTCGATAATCGTCACGTGCAACGGCAGGGTCGTGATAGTATCGGTCGAGTGACTGGAGTGAAGGTAGGGCCAACAATAAAGTGAACATCGCCGGGAGCAAGCAGGGGAGGAATGTGAAGCGTAATTCGATTCTGCCCTGTACCAGCGATGCGATCCGTTGGACGCCGATCGCAAGCAGCAACAGGTAAGCAGGGACAACGATAATCAGGAATTTGAAGAACACTGGCGAGAAGATGCCAAAGAGGAACATCGCCACCAACGGCGCCAAAAGCCAGATCAGTGGTAGAATCGCCCCCGGCCATGAATCATCTTTCGCCCATTTCGGCAGGACAGCAAGGATTACAAGCCCCACACTAATCAAAGCGACGGTAAGAAATGTGCTGGTCTCTAAACACAGGGTCGGGCCGCAAATGAAGAGTTCGAGCGTGTTTGTTAGCGCCTGAACCGGTGACAGGATGTTCTGTGGCGCAGGCCATGTGGTCAATTGCCGGAAAGCCGTCGGCAGCCAGGGTAGATAAAGGAGGATGACCGCCAGTTGGAGGATCAGCCAGTGCAATACTGGTGAATGGCGGGTGAAGATAACCTGTCTACCGAATTCAGATCGATTGCGCCACACCCAGATAAAAAACACGATGTTCAGAGCGATCAGGTGGATGGGGAAGGCGTAGTGGGTGTAAAGGCCCAGCGTAGCAAAAATGAAATACAGAATGGCGCCAAACATGCGGCGCGAGGGACTTGTTAGCCAGATTAGCAAAGCATAGGCTGTAATGACTGCACACAATGCCAGTAGCTCGTACATCCTCGCTTCCTGGCTGTAGTAAATGAGGAATGGATTGACAGCAGCGAGAGTGGAGGCAATCAATCCAGCAAGGGGATTTCTAAGCCGACTACCCAGTAAGTAGATAACCCACACCACCAACACACCGATCA
The DNA here is from genome assembly GCA_963700615.1 of uncultured Chloroflexia bacterium. Lineage (GTDB taxonomy): Bacteria > Chloroflexota > Anaerolineae > J102 > J102 > DUEF01. The sequence goes on from CAVOYG010000024.1 coordinate 213,636, forward strand.
GTGCTGAGAGGCTGCGAGCGCCAATTGCATCCAAGCCAAAGGCTTTTCCCCATCCGTTCAGAAGTAAGTAGTATGCAGGTGGATGGATGTCTGCGGCAGCAGACCTTATGATTTCATCCACCCCTTTGGCGGCAAGCACGACCGAATTGCCTTCATCCGCCCAGTAGCTCTGCCCATCTAATGCGTAAAAGCGCAGGGCAGCGGCAACAACAAGGATGACTAGCAAAACGACGTAGGTAATCTTTTGGGTGCGAGTGGTCGACATGGTGTAAACAGGTGCAGAAATGATCGTTAAATCGTGTCGTTATTCTACCGCCCTTTCGCCTTGATGACCCAATGAACACCTGCAGATTGTTTTCGCACAGAATGTTACACCTGGAAAATGCTTGAAAATGCTTCTTGACAAACTGGCTCGACCCCGCTATGCTGGCAGCGATGTCACGCCCGCCACGTTTTTCGGCGGGCGGTTCTTTGCATCCGATCTCCCTACTCTCGACAACGACTCCATTTGATGTTACGTTATTGGCTTGGCTTCAATAAAGTGCCCGGTATCGGCGCCAAACGGCTGCGCGCTTTGCTCGATGTCTTCGGCGATATCCAATCCGCTTGGAATGCGCCAGCCGCTGAATTGATCGATGCCGGGCTCGATCGACGTTCCTTGACAAATCTACTCAAGATTCGGGCGGAACTGGATCTTGCAGCAGAGTTGCAGCGTGTGCAAGACGCAGGCATTACCGTCCTCACCTGGGAAGATGATGATTACCCGGCCAATCTCAGACAGATCGACGCCCCGCCGCCCGTGTTATTTGTGCGGGGGGATCTGTTGGTCGAAGATGAGTGGGCTGTGGCCATTGTCGGCACAAGGCGCGCAACAGTCTATGGCCGCGAAGTTGCACTCAGGCTAGGCAGTGCTTTGGCGCAGGCTGGCGTTACCATTGTGAGCGGCCTGGCGCGTGGCATCGACGCTGTTGCACACGACGCAGCCCTCCAGAGTGGCGGTCGCACACTGGCGGTGATGGGTAACGGTCTGGATACCGTCTATCCTGCTGAGCATCGCAACCTGGCCAAACGGATAGCCGCTCATGGCGCTGTTCTCAGTGAATATGCCCTGGGTGTGCGACCTGAGGCACGAAATTTTCCCGCACGGAATCGAATCATCAGCGGGCTCAGTCATGGTATTATCGTTGTAGAGGGTCGCTGGAGTTCAGGCGCTGTCATTACAGCTAAAATCGCGCTTGAGCAAGGGCGCGAGGTGTTTGCCGTTCCAGGCAGCATTCTTTCTCCCTCCAGTGAGGGTCCAAATCGTCTGCTCAAAGAAGGCGCCACGCCAGCTCTCAGCGTCGATGACGTTCTGGAGTCGTTGAATCTGACGCAGGTGGCACAGCAACTTGACGCCCGACAAGCGCTGCCTGCTGATCCGGTCGAGGCTCGAATACTCGACATGCTCTCGGCTGAACCTCGCCACATCGATGAGATCCGCCGTGAGGCAGAAATGGCTGTAAATGATGTCAGCAGCACATTGGCGCTGATGGAACTCAAGGGCATGGTGAGACAAGTGGGCGGCATGCAGTACGTCGTCGCTCGCGAGTCAGGGCCGATCTATCACATTGATTGACATAATACATTATTCAGGAATAAATATGGAAACCTATTGCGTAAAGTGTAAAGAGAAACGAGAAATGCTTGATCCTATTGCAGTGTTTACGGATTCTGGCAGGGCAGGGACGCGGGGGAAATGCTCGGTTTGCGGAACCAACATGTTCCGTATGGGAACTACGCCGGCACACGAAGGAATGGAGAAACCTGCACCTAAACCGAAGAAAAAAACCGCAAAGAAAAGCAAGAGCCGGAAATCAGCCAAGAATGCGCCCTACACAGGACCTCGCAAAGGCAAATTGGTTATCGTTGAATCACCCGCCAAGGCGCGCACCGTCGGTCGTTTTATGGGACGGGGCTATACGGTGAAAGCTTCGGTCGGACATATTCGAGATCTGTACAAGTCCAAGCTTTCAGTTGATGTGGAACACGACTTCGAACCTATCTACATGGTTCCCCGAGATAAAAAGAAACTCGTGAAGGAGCTTACGCAGGCTACGCAACGTGCCGAAGAGGTGTACCTGGCCACTGATCCGGATCGAGAAGGTGAAGCAATTGCCTGGCACGTCCAGCAGGCCACCGGACTGGACCCGCAGCGCACGCACCGTGTAGTGTTTCATGAAATCACCGAGAGCGCAGTTGCTGAGGCTTTTACTCACGCCCGTCAGATAAATATGGAATTGGTCGATGCACAACAAACACGCCGGGTTCTGGATCGCTTGGTCGGCTACAAAATTAGTCCGCTCCTCTGGCGCAACGTGCGTCGGGGTCTATCGGCTGGCCGGGTGCAATCAGTTGCCGTGAGATTGATCGTCGAACGGGAGCGAGAGATTGAGGCATTTATCCCGGAGGAGTACTGGTCCATCGCGGCAAAGTTGGCTAAACAGGAGATTGAGAAGCGCAGCTTTGATGCCAAACTGCATCGTATTCGCGGCAAAGACTTTAAGATTGCTACGGGCGAGGAAGCGCAGACATTGGTGCGTGACCTGGAGCGGGCCTGGTGGCAGGTAAGCAAGGTGCAGAAAGGGCAGCGCAAAATGAAGCCTTCTGCACCCTTTACGACAAGCACACTCCAACAGGAAGCCTCTCGCCGCCTGAATTTTAATGCCCGGCGCACAATGCGAACCGCCCAGGGCTTGTACGAAGGCATTAAGCTCGGAGATCAGGGCGCAGTTGGTCTTATCACTTACATGCGTACCGATAGTACAAACGTGTCAAAAGAAGCCCAGGCGCAGGCCCGTTCTTTTATCACTGAGAAATATGGTGAGAACTACCTGCCTGCCAAGGCTCCTGTTTATCGCACCAAAGTCCGTTCAGCACAGGAAGCGCATGAGGCTATTCGCCCCACTTCTGTCTTGCGAACACCCTCAAGTGTTCGATCCTACCTTAGTGATGATCAATACCGCATGTATCGTCTTATATGGCAGAGATTTGTCGCCAGCCAGATGGCTGCTGCGATTTACGATACGCTTCAGGTTGAGGTGCTAGCCGGACCAGAAACAGGTCCCAAGCCATATCTTTTCCGCGCAACCGGCTCGTCAATCCAATTTCCTGGCTATTTGAAGGTTTACCACGAGACAAAATCGGAAGACGACACCAACGAGGATGATCTTGATATCCAGATTCCACCCCTAACTGTTCCCGAAATGCTTGATCTATTGAAACTAAGCCCGGATCAGCATTTCACGCAGCCGCCCCCACGCTATTCTGAAGCGACGTTGGTGAAGGCGTTGGAGCAGTATGGCATTGGACGACCTTCCACCTATGCCAGCACACTCAGCACAATCCAGGATCGGGGCTACGTGGAACGCAAGGCCAAGCGCTTGCATCCCACAACCTTAGGGTTTACCGTCAACGACATCCTGATTGAACATTTTGACAAATACATCGATGTTGACTTTACTGCCAGCATGGAGGAAGAACTGGATCGTATTGCGAATGGTGATGCAGACTGGGTGCAGATTTTGCGCGAGTTTTATATCCCCTTCGAACAATCTGTCGAGGCTGCTGGCGCTACGATGAAGCGAAGCCAAATTGAACCCGAAAAGCTGGGTGAGGCTTGTCCAGAGTGCGAGAATGACCTGCTGATCAGGGAAGGACGGTATGGTCGTTTCATCGGTTGTTCGAATTACCCTGAATGTAAGTATACCCGACAGATCGTCATCGATACCGGTGTCGCTTGTCCCAAAGACGGAGGGCGCATCATCCAAAAAAGCAGTCGTAAAGGGCGAAAGTTCTACGGTTGTGAGAACTGGCCTGAGTGCGATTTCGTCACCTGGAACGAACCCCTGCCTGTGATCTGCCCCCAATGCCAGAAGAGCGTGCTCACCAAGGCAAATAAAACCGCTAAGTGCGCTGATGATGCGTGTGGTTATAGCGCGCCGTTGGAAGAGGTGCTGGTTCCGGAAGAGGAAGCTGCATTGGCCTAGGCGAAATAGTCACCCAACAACAGAGCATATTTATTTTTGAGCGCCTCCGGAATCAAAGCCCGGTTAGTGATGATGGCATCCTCTAATGCATTGGCGAATGGTGAAGGAGGCGCATCATTCAGTAAAGTAATAGCATTAAGCGTAGCTTGCTGCGCCGCCGCAGCGTTTGCTAACAGGGTTTTGATCACCATGTCTACAGTGACTGGAGTTTCCTCCTCACGCCAGACGTCGTAGTCGGTGACGTGGGCGATGATGGCGTAGGACATTTGCGCTTCACGAGCGAGAAAAGCTTCGGGAATCGCTGTCATGCCGATGATCGAGAAACCGTGTTTACGGAAGATGCGGCTCTCTGCTTTCGTGCTGAAGCGAGGGCCTTCAATGATGACGAAGTCGCCGCCTTTGTGCACGGTTTTACCAGTCGCCACGACCGATTCGTAAAGAACGCTGGAGAGGAATGAGCAAAATGGCTCGGCTACGGATGGGTGGACGACGAGGCCGGGAACATCAAAGAAAGTAAGCGGGCGGAGACGGGTGCGGTCGTAAAGCTGGTCAGGTATCACGATGTGCCCAGGCTCAATCTCTTCCTGGAGAGAGCCACAAGCATTCATCGAGATAAGGTATTCCACGCCTAATTGCTTGAAGCCCCAGATGTTAGCGCGATAATTGAGTGCTGTGGGATTGATTGTATGCCCACGGCGGTGCCGCGCCAGGAACGCGACACGCTGTCCTTTGATGTTTCCGATGATGTAATTGTCGCTGGGGGGACCGTAGGGTGTGTCAATATTGATTTCTTCGATATCGGTCAGACCTGGTAAGTCGTAAACGCCGCTGCCGCCAATAACGCCAACTCGAATCTGGTGAGACATAATGAGAACTCCTGCAAATATCCGTTGGGAAGATGATAAGAAAGGAAGGTGGAGGAACTTGTTTTCGCATAGGCAAAGACTATGAATTCGTGTCTACATAGATACAAAGGAGTTTATTCTTCTCGATACGGTCTACTCAAGCCATGTCCTGAGCCTGAGCCTGACGAGGGGATGCTGGAAACAGTTGCTTTACATCCGCCGTCATGTACTAGCTGGATATCAATTACCAGCCCGTGCTGGGATCAATCCCGGCCTGAGCAAGAGTAGGGGTCATCAGCGTGATGATGCGTTTGTGGGCAAGGCCATTTGAGGCGACGAGGCCACCATGGTTGTATACATCCAATTTATTGTAGCGGAGTTCCCGTCCCCAGCAATCTGTCATTTGCCCGCCTGCACCGACCAAAATCGCTTCTGGGGCGCAGAGATCCCATTCCTTGTGACCTGGGGCGGGATGGAGGTAAAGGTCGGCTTCAGAACGAGCGATGAGTCCGCATTTCAGGCCAACGGATCCTGAAATGCGCTCTATGTCGAGGCCGAGCGACATTTTGATGTTGTCAGTGATGGGGTTCCGATGCGAGCGGCTTACCACCAGACGCATGTTGGCGGGGTTCGCTATTCCACTGACGGTGAGTGGAATCCGTTTTTCATGCGTGGTGAGCCAGGCTCCTTGGTCCCGAATTCCGCTATACATGAAATTAAGGATAGGTTGGTACACGACGCCAAGCGTGGCAACTCCATCAACGGCTAGCCCCACCATGATGCTGAATTCACCGTTGCGTGCAATGAATTCCTTGGTTCCATCCAGAGGATCAATACACCAGATACGACTACGTTGCAATCGGCTAAGGTCGTCTTTGGACTCTTCCGCCAGGATGCCATAGTCGGGATAGGCGTCTGACAGGGCGTCCACGAGAAACTTGTTGACCGCTTTATCCGCAGCAGTTACGGGATCATCTAGTCCTTTGTATTCAATGTTGTCTGGTAGGTCGTGGTACTGGCGTACGATGTCACCGGCTTCCAGCACAAGACCTTCGACGTGTCGGAGGATTTCAAACAAATCAATTACAGATTTTTGTATTCGCATAGTCAATACCTATATGTTTATCCTCATCTACCTAACTAAAACAAACTCTTCACTTGTCCACCATCAACCTGAAGCGCCACTCCGTTGATGTAACTGGAACGTCCCGAAGCCAGAAAGGCGACAGTAGCTGCAAATTCTTCAACAGTCCCCATGTGCCTGGCAGGAATGGCCGATGTGATGCTGGCTTCCACTTCGTCGACTGGCACCTGACGAGTCTGTGACAGACTGCTAAGTAAGTCAGAAACTCGTGCCGTGCGCGTCCAACCTGGAAGAATCGGCATTGAAGGTGATGCCAGTGCTTCCAAGCTCATTGGCCATCGACTTTAGAAAACCGAGGACCCCTGCACGGGTAGCATTTGACAGAATTAGGTTGTCCAGTGGCTGTTTGGCCGAAATCGAGGTGACTGGCAATCACTCGTCCCTGGTCGGATTGACGCAGGTGGGGTAGTGCGGCGTACACCATGCGGATAGTCGAGAGCAGGTTCAGGTCGATTGAGGCCCGCCACTGGTCGTCGGTGATTGACTCAGCTGGTCCGGCAGGAGGACCTCCGGCATTGGTGACAAGGATATCCAGGCGGTCGAAGCGACGCACCGTCTCCGCAATGAGGTAGTCACAACCATCTTTGGTGCTTACATCGGCGACGATGGGCAATACCGCCCTGCCAGTGCTCTCCTCAATGTCCTGTGCAGCCTGATTGATGCGTTCTTCACTGCGACTGCAAATGGCGACTTGCGCTCCTTCTTTGGCCAGTTCGAGTGCTGTAGCTTTGCCAAGACCGCTGCTTGCTGCTGCAACGACGGCCACGCGTCCTCTGCAATTGTAGATCCATCTGTGTGATGCTCCTTTGCTTTGGGAATGATTTTTCAGTCGCTGAGAAAGATTATAGTTCAATGACACAAGTCATGTCGAAAAGGATGCGGTACTTCTGAGAGCACTCTTGTAAAAAAAACGCCGACCATTTCTTCAAATGAAGATGGTCGGCGTAAGGTGGAGATGCGGGGAATCGAACCCCGGTCCGAAACAGCCGCCTACGAACGTCTACAAGCTTAGTCTCTACAGTTAGGTTTCGCTTGCCGGATGGTAGGGACCCCATCACAGTCGCAAGCTAGTCGATTAGTCTTTGACCCGAATTATCGGCGTCTTTCGGGTCGCACCTTGCAGTCTATGACGACTGACCAGGAGCGCTGCCAGGACCCGCTCCTGGGGTCGTGACCGTATGTCTACGGCCAGGGCCTTAACTTAGGGTCTGAGCCTTAAGCAGCAATCGCCATGGCGTTGCTGTTGGCGTAACCGAAGTTGAAAGCCTTGCCAGTGTTTTTGGCAGTTAATGTGTTGCCCGTTTTTACGAGGTCAGGCGCCTCGGCTTGCAGTCCGCAAACGGGACCTGCCCCGTCGAAACCGTTCATCCCCACGGGGGTACAGACTATTCTAGCAAATCTGCCTGCGGCATGCAAACCGCAGGCAGATGGCGTAAGGAAAAACTAGAAATCGTCAGATGTTTGAACATCGGTATTTGTCTGAGAGGCGGTGGATTCGGCTTCAATGGCGTCATAGCCGGTGACAGATGCGGAGCGACCATTGTAGGACCGTGTGCCGAAGCGGGTCAGCGCAACTGCGCCCAAGCCAATGCTACCGCCGATAATCAGGACCAGCAGTGAGAACAGCCAGCCAACGCAGGGGACAATGGCCGGGATACGCCAAAGCAGGGTTAGAGCCGCCACGCCAACCACCATTTCCAGGATCGACGTGCTCTGCTTGGCCTTAAGGAGTCGCAGCACTCGTTTACCAACATACCAACCCACCACAAGCCAGCCGTAGAGGAGAGCAATGGTCAATACCAATCCCAAAACCGCAGCCAGGGGACTGAGGCAGATGGTGATTGCCAGAAGGATCATGGCAGGGACGCTCAACACCGCCAAAAGGAAGCCGAAACCAAAGGACACGCCGGTGTTGGCTTCCACGGTGTCCAGAACCCGTCCAGTGGGGCCAGGAACAAGGACAATCAGGAGAACGCCTAAGGCGGCTAATAGAGCGGCAATCGCCACCGCCGAGAGCCCGCCCAGGAAGTAACCCAGTATCCAGCCCCCGAATCCACCTCTTTGAGGGGGTGTGTACGGTGATTTTCTCACGCTCAAAGATATCAGGTTGCCAGTCTTGACCGGGACCCGTATCAACATCACCCTCAATGACCGCGCCCTGTTGACGGGTAACTGGTACCGCCCAGGCTTACGACATCGCCATTCACTATGGCGTTTTCGCCGAGATTCAGGGAACCACCCATCACCGCAACATCGCCCTTGACGAAACCATCAATGTAGGCGTTTCCGCCAAACACAGCGACATCCCCGCTAATGGCGCTGTTGTTTTCGACTCTGGCGTTGCCGCCAAAGACAACGAGATCACCTGAGAGTGTTTCGCCACTGCGGAGTGTATAACTGCTGCCAAAGACAAACTGGTCACCTGGAGCTGGGCCATCGGCATAGGCCACTGTCACCGGCACAACTAGCATCAAGATGAGTAAGATGAGCAGCCAGGGCTTTGCTAATTACAGTTTTCATAATCTTCTTGCCTCCAAAGTAATTTTATGCTTTCAACGGGCTTGGAAGGAGTGTGACTCGCCGGGCCCAAATAACAGTTAGGGATAGGATGAATGTGCTTGCCAGCGCTGCCAGGGTGGGGAGGAACCAGGGCGCAAACACATTTTGCACGGCTCCCAACGCTAGGAAGAATGCTTCAATCATATTCGCTGTGCTGATGGCGATATCGACGCCGCTCTGCAGGATGCCAGGATTGGTGGAAGTCCATAGACCAATAACTAGCCCCAGCAAGACGATAAGTGTGGGTACTGTTGACATAACGCCACTCAAAATCAGCGTGAAACCCAGCGCGCGTTTTTGGTGTTTTTCTCTTTGTACGATCAGCTGCCAATATCTGCGGGTGACATATCTTGTTGAAGAGCTTTCATGGGAGCGACGCGCAAAGTCTGGTCGACCTTAATCATGGCCCTGTAGAAAGCCTGGCAGGTAGGGCACTGCGCCAGTTCGGCATGAACCTTAGCGCAGTCCTCCGCTGGCAGCAGATCGTCAAGGCACAAGGAGAGTTGGCCTAACAGAACGTCGCAATCGTGCATGGTGTCGTGCATGAGGACGGCCTCGTCGTGTTAGTTGCCCGATGCTACAGGCGACTGGGATGGGGTAGGAGGGCGGGTGGCTTGTTCGGCGAGCATCAGTTCTGCTACTTGCTTGCGGGCTCGGTGCAGTCGGGATTTGACAGCCGGAACCGTCAGTGTGAGCGTCTCAGCGATTTCTTCGTACGAATAACCGTACCAATAGAGTAGTACAAGTGGCGTGCGGTAGTTGGGACTAAGTTGATTGATCCAGTGTTGGATGGCTTCAGCATCTTCGCTACGCTCCGCCCGTTGGTGTGGTGTTTCGGTTTTGGACTGCAATTGTTCTGTGTATGGTGCATCTTCCAGGGATACATGGATGTTCCGCCGTCGTCGCAAACGATCGATTGAGTAGTTTGAGGCGATGGACAGTATCCAATTGAGGAAGCGGCGATCAGGGTCGTAGCGATGAAGATTGTTGTATGCACGCAGGAATGTTTCCTGAGCGGCATCTTCAGCTTCTACCTGGTTGCCTAACATACGATAACAGAGATTGTAGACGGGTTTCTGATACGCTTGGACGATATGGGCAAAGGCTTCATGGTTACCTTGAGTGGCTTGCTCAATCCAAATGCGTTCATCATCCGGTCCGGTAGTGGCGGCGGTCACGTGTGGATCCTCTGGCGGCTTTTTTCAAGCACACGGAGAAACGACAAGAGCGGGTGTTGGCATTTGTAAGTATTCTATCATGTGCTACGTGTCCAAGGTCATTTGGGTTTCAGAAAACGGGGAGAATCTGCGAAATCAGCGTCCAACTGCACGAGTATGCGATCAATTGACTTTTCCAGCCGTGCGCGGTAAGCTGCGAACGATTTTCAACCCGCCGCATCTGCACTCTCCAATTCTTACAATTCAACCCATGGGGTATCACGAATACATTGCTGTTGAAGGCGTTATCGGTGTCGGAAAAACCACGTTGGCTCGCATGTTGGCTGACGCTCTTTCCGCTGAACTCCTCCTCGAAGTGTTCGAGGAAAATCCGTTCTTGAGCGATTTCTATGCCGATCGAGATCGCTTCGCTTTTCAGACCCAGATCTTTTTTCTGATCAGCCGCTATCACCAGCAGCATCGGGTTATACCGCATACGCTCGCACAAAGCATGTTGGTTTCCGATTACATCTTCGATAAGGATAAGCTGTTCGCCCACCTGAACCTCGCGAACGATGAGCTTGCCATGTATGATCGGGTGCAGGCGATCCTCGGAGAGCAATTGCCTGTGCCCGACCTTGTGGTTTTTCTGCGGGCCGACACGGATGTCCTGATGCAGCGCATCACCTTGCGGGATCGAGCATATGAGCGCAATATGGATCGTGGGTACATTGATGCTCTGGGGATCGCTTACGATGATTTTTTCTCCGCTTATCAGCAAGCGCCCGTGCTAACCATCGATACAAACGACATCGATTTTGTGCGTTCCAGCCAGGATCGAGAGCACGTCATCGGTTTGGTGCGAACCGCTCTGGAACATGGTCCCGTGCAACAGGCGCTTCCTAACCTGGATGACAGCGCCCCGCCCAGCGGCATGCGCATCTTGCAGGGCGGTCGGCGCCGACTTGGTGACTTTCAACGTTTTCATCGGGCGTTGGACCGTGAAAAAGGCTTTGACACCGATCTGGCCCTCAATCTGGCCGGGTTGACTGAGGAAGTGGGGGAAGTTAGCCGAGAACTGAAATTAACGTGGCGAGACGCAGAAAAGTGGCGAGGGCGCACTGGCAATCAACAACAGGCGCTGGAAAATGCTCTAGCCGGGCGGCGTTCACTCATTGCCGAAGAAATGGCAGACGTACTGGCCTATCTCCTCAAGATCGCCAACTATGCCGGCATCGATCTTGAGGCGGCCTATGTCGACAAAATGGGGCGAAACTGGCGTCGAAGCTGGGAAGCGCCCCAGGAAACGGACGAATGAGCAAAAGGTTTATTGCCGTCGCTGGGAATGTTGGTGTGGGAAAATCCACGTTGACCAGCCTTATGGCGGAACAACTGGGCTGGGAACCGTTCTTTGAGGCGGTTGACGACAATCCGTATCTGGCTGACTTCTACCAGGACATGCGGCAGTGGTCTTTCCATTCGCAGGTGTTCTTTCTCTCCCGACGTTTACGCCACCACCACGAACTCCTCAAACACCCGAACTCGGTAATCCAGGATCGCAGCGTGTATGAAGACGCCGAGATCTTCGCACGCAATCTTTACGAGCAGGGTTCGATGGAGGAGCGGGATTACCGGAGCTATCGTGAACTTTACCAAATCATGTGCGATCTGGTTCCTCCGCCAGACCTTGTGATTTATCTCCAGGCTGATGTCGAAACCCTACTGCGTCGCATACGCTTGCGAGGCCGGGACTATGAGCAGGGGATCGACCCCGCCTATTTACAGCGACTCAATCGTCTGTATGATGAATGGATTGACTCTTTTGCTCTCAGTCCAGTGCTTACGATTCAAGCAAGTTCTCTCGATTTTGTCACCAACTCCCATCATCTAGAACATATCATTGACGCCGTCAGGGAAAAACTGGCTGGCAAAGATGTGATCGTGCTTCACTAAGAATGAGGATATTTCACGGAAAATGAAAAAGAAAAAGAAATATGTCGTCGGCATTGATTTAGGCGGAACAAAAATACTCGCTGCTGTCGTGGATGCTAACGGACAGATTCTGGCGCGCAGTAAGCGTGAAACTGTCCCACAGAAGACGCAAAACCCCACGCCGGGTTTGGTGGCGGAACGCATGGCTACCACAGTACGCGCTGCGCTTAAGGAGGCGGGGATTTCAAAGCGAGACGTGAGGGCGGTGGGAGCCAGCGCCCCAGGACCAGTTGACATAAATAAGGGTCGAGTGTTTGGTGCAGTCAACATTCCAGGGTGGAATCAAGCCTACGATCTTGGCCCGGAGCTGTCCCAAATTCTGGGACTGCCCGTGGTCGTTGATAATGATGTAACTTTAGGAACGCTCGGGGAGGCCACGCACGGAGCAGCAAAGGGCATCGCTGATGTGATCGGCATTTTCGTAGGCACTGGTATCGGTGGAGGCATCATCTTGGATGGCAAATTAAGACATGGCTTTCGTTGGGGGGCTGGAGAGATTGGCCATATGTACATGACATGCCGAGGAAAAAGCGCCGATGTTGAAGCTTTCGCCAGCAGAGGAGCGATTACTCGACGCCTAACGAAAGCCGTGGAGAGTGGCGAAGCACCCTTAATAGACGACATTCTTAAGCAACGGGGCAACAACCGCATAACCAGCGGCGTCATCCGCAAGGCTTTGGCAGTGGGCGATCCAACTGCACTACAGGCTATTGCAGATGCGCAGGAAGTTCTGGGATTACTGATCGCCTCAGTGGTCAATCTTCTGGACCCGGAGGCTATTGTCATGGGAGGTGGCCTTGTTGAGAGCTTGGGTCAATCATTTTTGGAGCCGATACAAGAGGTGGCATACGCCAACTTCTTCCTTAAGCAGGATGCTCGCCAAGTGCAGATCGTGCCTGCTGCTCTAGGCGATGATTCCGTTGTGCTCGGAGCTGCCGTACTGGCTCGTTCCTGCACAGACTGCTGAATTAACGACCGTTGTTTTCTGTCCCTATTATTTTCTTCCTGCTCGCCATCGGCGTTATCCTGCTTGGTTTGGCGATTTATTGGCTATTTTTCCTCACCGAAGGCGTTTATTTGGGTGACCGTGTCGTTGTGTGGCTGTACGACATCTACGCCAACCGCTACGACCGTATCAAACAATGGGACGAGGTAGAGGAGATTACATACCTGGCCAATCCCTTTGCACGCGAGGTTGAAGCAAAACGAAATCCACCCTTGATCCTCGATGTGGCTGCTGGGACTGGGCGCTTGTGCAGAGCAGTGCGCGCAGCCGATCTTGTGCCAGACGCACGGTGGGTGCTGCTCGACGCATCCAGGAAGATGCTGATGCAAGCAGCCAGCCATCTTGGCGATGGTCCCCGACTGCACTACATCCTGCATGGTGCGCAACACTTGCCATTCGAGGACGCCACTTTTGATGTCGTAACCTGTTTCGAGGCATTGGAGTTCATGCCTGTGCCTGAGGCTGTGTTGTCAGAATTGGTGCGGGTTCTGCGCCCAGGCGGATTACTGGTCACTACCAACCGTATTGGTCCAATCGCTCGTCTCATGCCCGGCCATACCTGGACGCACGCTACAGTCTTTCGCCTCCTGCGGGAGTTAGGGCAACGACACATCAGCGTACGACCCTTCCTGATGGATTATGAGTGGGTGAGTAGCACAAAGACCGGGCAATTTCGTTCACCTGGGCGCGCTGATGATCCAATCGTGATCGGCTATCTAGAATCCTTGGCCAATTTGAATTACAATTAGAGAATGCTTGTCACCAGGCATTCAATGACACGCGCCAAAAGATTTCCAATGTATGTTCCGTTGGATGTATGTACGTGGACACACGCAGCACACCCTAACTCTTGACTCACAAACTCTGATCTCACGTGGACGAACTCACCGCCATTCTCAGCCAGTTTAATCTGACTAGCGTCATCGATATCGCATTGGTGACGTTGATTTTCTATGGCATTCTTCGTCTTTTTGCTGGCACTCAGGGTGTGCAATTGTTGCGTGGCGTGCTCGTCATTATCTTGTTTGGTGCACTTGCTGCAAATTTTTCGGGACTTACCGCCTTTACCTGGTTGATTCGCAGCGGTGGCGTCGCCATTCTGATTGCCTTACCAGTCATCTTCCAACCCGAACTCCGACGTGCGCTCGAACGGCTTGGCCGCACAGGCCGGCTTTTCTCCCGCTCGCGGGATACAACAGTAACCTCAAAGCTCATCAGTGATCTTATCAGCACCTGCAACCGGCTATCCCAGCTTCGTACGGGCGCCATTATCGTTCTGGAAGATCAGACGGGCATGCGCGAGATCATCGAGACGGGCGTGCGTATTGATTCCCTTGTCGACACCGAACTATTGTTGACCATCTTTCATCCTGGCACACCGCTACACGATGGCGCTGTCCTCATCAACGATGATCGCATTGTGGCTGCCTCCTGTGTTCTTCCATTGACGCAGCGATCTCTTACCGACACGAGTCTCGGCACTCGCCATCGCGCCGCCATTGGCATTACCGAAGATACCGATGCCCTGGCACTGGTTGTCAGTGAGGAGACAGGGATCATTTCGGCGGCGCGCAATGGTCGCCTGGCCCGACGCTTAGATGAACGGCGCTTAAGGCGCGTGCTTGAGAGTTTTTACGAGTCACGCGGTCAATTTCTCGATATTCAAGGACCAGAGGGGGAGGCTGAAGAGGCGAATGAACTCTAAAAATGCTTCTCGCAAGAGGCTTGACCGTTTGGGGACTCTGCTTCTGGCATTCGTTCTCGCTGTAGTTGTTTGGGTTGTCTCGGTTCAGCAGGAAAACCCGGTTCAGACAATCACTTTGACCGGTGTACCTGTTCAAGTGAATAATTTGCCCGAGAATTTAGTATTCGCAAACAATGGCGCCAATGAGATTTCCTCGATAGATGTACACGTACGCGCACCACGGAGCGTAATCGAAACGCTCTCTGTTCGTGATCTGGATGCTTCTATCGATCTGAGCGACGCACAGCCCGGTCGCCAAGAGGTCGTGGTGCAGGTTGATCGTAAGGACTCAAGCGTTGATATCCTGAATAAGGAACCCGAGGCTGTGTTCGTCAAACTGGAAAGCGTTGTGACGAAGGAAGTGCCGGTCATCGCGAACATCCTTGATAGTCCGCCTTTTGGGTACGCCGCCGGCGAACCAGAGTTGACGCCAACCGTGGTATTGGTAAGCGGTCCCCAATCACAGGTTGAGTCTGTGCAACAAGCGGAAGTGACTGTTCGCCTGCAAGATGCGAACAGGGAAGTCAACGTTGCTCAGCTTGTGACGCTCCGGGATAGTAGCGGCGCTATCGTTACTGGGTTAAATGTAGAACCCCGCACTGTATCCGTGGTAGTGCCCATTGAACAACAACAGGGTTTTGCTGAGAAATCCGTACGCCCGATCATTATCGGACAACCTGCAGCCAATTACACACAAACGGGCATCACAGTTGATCCTACCACCGTCACTCTGTTTGGTGACCCAGACACGTTGGCGCAAATGCCTGGCTTTGTCGAGACCACTCCGATCAATATCACGGATGCCACAGAAACCATTCAAGAACGTGCACCGCTCATTATCCCTGAAACCATTTCCGTTGTCGCTGCTCAAGCCGTTACTGTCACTATCGAAATCGAACCTATTCCTGGTAGCCTTACCATGACTCTACGACCCGTAGTGCAGGGATTAGGCCCCAATTTGCAGGTTGAATCCATTTCGCCCAGCAGCATTGACGTACTTTTGGTGGGACCGCAACCTCGCCTGAACACGCTGCGCGCCAATGAAAATGTCCGAGCTGTTCTGGGTTTGGCCAACCTAGAAGCTGGCATTTATACCATTTCTCCGATTCTGGTAACCCCCGAAGATGTGAGCGTGCAGTCTGTATTGCCTGAAGCTGTACAAGTAATTATCACCGTTAAGCCGACGCAAACTCCGGCCCCTTCGCCCACCCCGTGATCCTGGATCTTTAAGTTTATCCTATGACTACCTTACAGCAAAAACCCATTGTAGCGCTGGTGGGCCGGCCTAATGTCGGTAAGTCCACCTTATTTAATCGTATTGTTGGCCGTCGACAAGCAATTGTCGAGGATTTGCCAGGCACTACCCGTGATCGCATCTACGCCGATGCAGAATGGAACGGCGTACCATTCTTGTTGGTTGACACAGGCGGTATCGAGGCGCTCGACAAGCGCGATGGTAAACGTCAACCATTGGCCGATCCTCTTGCCACCGCCTCCACTGGATTCATCCTGGAAATTCGAGAACAAGCGGAGCTTGCTATCGAAGAAGCGGATGTCGTGGTGTTGTTGGCTGATGCCAGCGAGGGCTTGTCGTCAGCAGATGAGGAGGTGGCGAATTTACTGCGGGGAGCGAAAAAGCCGATTATCATTGCTGCTAACAAAGCTGATAACGAACAACGCCGCCTAAATGCTGTTGAATTCTATTCCTTGGGCTTGGGAGACCCCTTTCCGATTTCCGCCTACCACGGCACCGGCACTGGGGATTTGCTGGATGCCATTATCGAGCAATTGCCTGAATTTGATCCAGAACCATATCCAGAAACCAACTTACGAGTCGCTATCGTTGGGCGCCCAAATGTTGGAAAGTCGTCGCTGCTCAATGCTTTGCTCGGACAGGAACGGGCAATTGTCAGTGACATATCCGGCACCACCCGTGATGCTATTGACATCCAGCTATCCTGGGACGGAGAACCCGTTATCCTGGTGGATACCGCTGGCATCCGTCGAAAAGGCCGTATTGAACGCGGCATCGAGAAATACAGTGTCATGCGCGCTCTGCGCGCCGTCGGGCGGGCCGAAGTCGCTTTGCTTGTGCTGGATGCAACCGAAGGCGTGACTGCTCAGGATGCCCACATCGGGGGCTACATCCTCGAGCAGAACCGCAGTTTGGTTATTGTTGTCAATAAGTGGGACGCCATTGTAAAGGATACGCATACGATGGCGGCGTACAGTCGCGAATTGCGCCAGGAAATGAAATTCCTGGATTATGTGCCGGTGCTCTATTTGTCGGCACTAACTCGCCAGCGTGTCAATCAGGTTTTACCCACAGCACTCAGGGTGCGAGACGAACGCCATATGCGCATTCCCACCGGCGATCTCAATCGCTTGCTGCAGGATGCTATCGCCGCCCATCCGACCAAGACTTTTAAGGGTAAACTGGCACGCTTTTACTATGCCACCCAAGCTGAGGCGGACCCGCCAACCTTCGTGTTTTTTGTAAACGATACCGAAGCGGTTCATTTTTCATATCTGCGTTTCCTGGAGAATCGCATTCGTGAACGTTATGCGTTTGAAGGCACTCCCATCCGTCTGCAATTACGGGGTAAAAAACCTGATGGAGATCGAGCATGAAGCGAAACTCCATCAACTTCGTGCAGGCTGGCGTCTTGCTGATCCTCGTGGTGGCATTGGCGTATCTCGGCTGGCTCGGTTATGGGGCGTTGCCGGAACCTGCTCCCACACCTGAACCGAAGTTGATTTTCGATGGAAACAGCGCTTTAGCGTTAGCCGAGACTCAATGCGATTTTGGTCCACGACCATCAGGCTCAGCGACCGGATGGGACACGGGTGACTGGATCATCGCACAACTACAGGAAGCGGGATGGCAGGTAGAGACCGATGAGTTCGTCTGGAATGGCGTGACTGCGCGCAATATTATCGCCAGGGCTGGAGAAGGGCCGCCGATCATGCTTGGCGCGCATTACGACACCCGCCTTATCGCCGACAAGGATCCAGACCCAAATCTGCGTAATGTGCCTGTTTTGGGTGGCAATGATGGCGCTTCAGGTGTGGCAGTGCTCCTAGAACTGGCTCGGGTCTTGAATACCGGGGATCTAACCAACGAAGTGTGGCTCACGTTTTTCGATGCCGAAGACAATGGGCGCATCGAAGGCTGGGATTGGGCAGTGGGGTCAACGCACCTTGCCGAGAATCTACAGGCGTTGCCGGCAGCAATGATTCTGGTTGACATGGTCGGGGATGCCGATCAACGATTCCCCTACGAAACAAATTCCGACCCCTTGCTGCGGGAGCAGATATGGGGCCTGGCAGATGAACTCGGTTATGGTGATGTATTCGTTGCTGAACCGGGAACAGCTATCATTGATGACCACTTGGCATTCATCGCCAAAGGTGTCCCCGCAGTTGATATCATCGACTTTGACTATCCGTACTGGCATACGACTTCAGATACATGCGAAAAACTCAGCGCCGACAGTTTAGAGCGGGTTGGGAGGCTGCTTGAGGTCTATCTGGAGGAGGGTAAGTTGCAGGTGTTATTGCCACAGTTGCAGGAACAAGATCAGGTCACGGAACCCTGAGACCCTTGGAACCGAACCACATGAACCACAACACACACGACTTGAGAGCCCATGACAAATCGGACTAAAGAGGATTCAGCACTAATTACTATCCAGCCCATTGTAGAGCGCGGACTGCTCGTTGGCGCTCAACTAAAGGGGCAACAGGCTCGCTTCAGCCTGGAAGATTCACTGGCTGAATTGGCTCGTTTAGCTGAAACAGCAGGCGTGGTTGTAGTTGACGAAATGACTCAAATGGTCGAACATCCGAATCCAGCCACATACATCGGTAGTGGGAAGTTGACGGAAATGGTGCAGTTAGTCCGGGATGAGGATATCCAAGTCGTGATTTTTGACGATGAACTTAGCCCTCGACAGCAAAGAGAGAACGAGAAGGCCATTGATGATCCAAATGTTAAAGTCTTGGATCGAACAGCGCTGATTCTGGACATTTTTGCACAGCATGCGCATACTCGAGAAGGTGCATTGCAGGTGGAGCTGGCTCAATATGAGTATCGATTGCCCCGCCTCACACGTGCGTGGACGCATCTTGCGCGGCAAGCAGGCGGTCGAGCAGGCGGAGTTAGTGGTGGGGTGGGGGTGAGAGGGCCGGGAGAGACACAGTTAGAAATTGATCGGCGGGAAATTGGGCGTAAAATTGCTTTTCTCAAGCGGGAGTTGGAGCATGTGCGCACCCATCGGGAACAGCATCGATCCAGCCGCCGCCGCTCCCATTTGCCATTGGTAGCGCTTGTGGGCTACACAAACGCCGGCAAATCCACCTTACTTAATGCGCTGAGCGCATCGGATGTGTTGGCCGCCGATCAGCTATTCGCCACCCTTGACCCCACGACCCGTCGCCTGACCCTACCTTCAGGAAGAGGGGCTCTGATGACCGATACAGTCGGGTTCATCCAGAAACTCCCTACAGAGTTGATCGCAGCATTCCGTGCCACCCTTGAGGAAATCCTTGAGGCGGATTTAATCGTACACGTGGTTGATGCTTCGCATGGCAATGTCCTTGAACAGGCCGAGACCGTAAGGGAGGTCCTGATCGAATTGGGCGCAGACCAAATACCTGTGCTCGTGGCATTGAATAAATGTGATTTGCTACCAAATGCATCGTTGCCCCCAGCCCTCTGGAATAGCTACCCCGATGGTGTTGCTATCTCGGCCCTGACTGGCAATGGACTGGATCTTTTATATGAACGCATCGAAGAGACCTTGGTTGATTTAATGAGTCCCATCGAGGTGCTGATTCCCTATTCGCAGGGAGAACTTGTCGATTTATTTCACCGAACAGGTGTTGTTATGCGCCAGCAACACCTGTCAGATGGAACTCTGCTCAGCGGGCGCTTGCCTCATTCGCTTCTTGGACAATTCCAGCCATTCGTCTACGTAGCCACATTTGATGACTTAACATAACACGCATTGACTCATTCTCTATCACCTCTGGACGATTTCAGTGTCTGGCTATTCGGATTATTGATCCGGTTCTGGCTATGCCAGGTGCAGAAATCGTCTGAGTTAGATTGCAACTGGGGAAAACGCAGAATGTGTGGCCAGTTGTTCAGTTTAACATAACAATAATGGAGCAGGAGAGGGGTGATCCGCGCGAGAGGGTAGGTGTGTCACGTTAATGACCTACTGAATCACCCCCGGATGTGGCAGGTCTAGCCGCAATTTGCAACCGCAAACTACTTGAATTGATCTGGACAAACTTGAAGTCAGCGTGTGGGATAATGTGGGAAAGTGTGGGAAACACAAAGATTATGTCAATTTATAGACACTAATTTACTATACACTAGTGATGTTATGTCATATAAACACCAACTACTCGACATAATCTCCCTTTTGAGCAATGGAGAGGGGGGCGACACTCTCGTCAGGTGCTGCGAAAGATTGTACGGGTGAATTGTCACGTGATGCGAAATCGAATTCCTGCTTTGACTGTGTGTGAACCCTGGTGCGTACTGAATATTGAACTGTGCTTCCTGCTAGGTTACATAATGTTTACCCCTCTCCCCCTCCCCAGTGGTGCCTAATCAGACACGCCGCCCTGTCCTGCGTAGTCCATTCATCTGATATCTTGTTATAAGCTTTGAGTGCCTTGACACATAAGAAGTCCAGTTGCCCTTTCGCTCCCTCACTATCCTGTGCTACACTTTCGCAGCAATATTCATCAAGGATGTTATGTAAACTACCATGAATCACTCCCCCACCCCCAAACTCTGGGGCTATTTTATTGTCGGCGGCCTATGCGCATTGCTCGTATTCATTTTGGGTACTGTATCAATGTTTGCCTATCTTCAGTTCGGCGCCGTCGCACTCTCCCCCACCCCACTCGCTGAAGAGGAACAACCCCTTTATCGAGAGGCATGGAAAATCATCGAAACCGACTTCATTGATGAGCTTCCTGACAGCACCATCCGCACGTATGGGGCTATACGGGGCAGTGTTGAAACGCTCGGCGATCCGTACACCTATTTTGTTGAACCGGAGCCAGCTGTACGGGAGCAGGAGAAGCTCCAGGGGCATTTTGGGGGCATTGGCGCTTATCTTGAATTGGGTGACGATGGTCGTATTCACCTCGATCCTATGATTGATCGCCCCGCCGCTTTGGCAGGCGTTGCGAGAGGAGATATCCTTCTGGCAGTGGATGATTACACGCTGCCCGTGCCTGTTGATTTAGATGATGCAACCGACCGCGTACGGGGACCAGTCGATTCCATCGTGCGGCTGAAAGTGCTTCGAGGCGCTGATACACTGGATTTTGAGATTGCTCGCAAGCAGATTGAACTACCCAGTGTCGAATGGAGACAAATCGAGGAGGTTCCCGGTGGAGGTTACATCCGTATCGAGCGCTTCAGTGGGTTGACTGTCAAAGAACTGGAACAGGCTGTAGAGGACTTAAAAACGATTGACGCTGCCGATAAGCTTATCCTTGATCTACGAGGCAATCCCGGCGGCCTGCTGGAAGCAGCCGTCGATGTCAGCGATGTTTTCCTGGATGGGGGCCCTGTGCTGATCGAACGCCGTTCTGATGGCACTGAAGAAACGTATACGGCCTCATCCGGAGGCGCTGCAATTTCCCCGCCCTTGGTCATCTTGGTCGATGGAGGAACTGCCAGCGCTTCCGAGATCGTGGCGGGCGCCCTGCAGGACCGGGGGCGAGCAACCCTGGTCGGATACACAACCTATGGCAAGGGCTCCGTTCAACGTATCCATCGCCTTTCGGATGAAAGCGCATTGCATGTCACCTTTGCTCGTTGGTTTACGCCCAATGGCCAAATCATTGACGGGCAGGGCCTGACCCCGACCATCATTGTTCCCGATGATGCTGAAGGCGATGACCCTGTCTTGCAACAAGCCCTGAATCAGTTACAATAGTGACATGAGCAATCTTCCCTCTCCAGATGGCGTCAAAATTGTCGCTACCAACCGTAAAGCTTTCCACGACTACTTTATTGTCGAAACTGTCGAGGCTGGCATTGTCCTCACAGGCACCGAAATCAAATCGGTGCGAGAAGGCAAAGTTAGCCTACGTGACGGCTATGCCACATTACGAGATGGGGAGGTTTGGATGATCAGCGTGCATATCGCCCCTTACGATCATGGGCATCGCGATAATCATGAGCCCAGACGTGAACGGAAATTGCTGTTACACCGACGAGAAATTGAGCGATTAGTCAGCAAAGTGAATGAGCGTGGATGGACGATTGTGCCCATTCGTATGTATCTGCGACGAAATAAGGCCAAGGTCGAGTTGGCGCTGGTTCGAGGCAAGCGTCTGTATGATAAACGTGAGGCTATCGCCCAGCGGGATTCAGAGCGTGACCTGCGCCGCACCTTGAAGGAGTACCAGTAAATTGTCTTGCGTGACGAGGTTGAAATTAGGGAGCAAAAAAATACTTGATCAACTACTTGACCTTTTGATCAAGTGGTCGTATAATGAAAGTTACTTCAAGGTAAGAGTTAGTTGACGAGCGAAAGTGGGCGGCCCCCACTTTTTTCTTTGCCCACTATTTTTCGGCCTTAAGCCCAAATCGATATTCCAAGACAGTAGAATGGTGATAGAAAATCAGTCATGAATAAGCAGTTATTAATGGCAATCAACCAAATATGCGCCGAGCGGAATCTGAAACCGCAAGTCGTAATTGAGGCAGTAGAACAGGCTTTGGTAAGCGCCTATAAACGCAATTTCGGAAGCACCGGCAATGTTGAAGCCGAGTTAGACCCCGAAACTGGCGATATGCGTATTTACGCGCGTTTTGCGGTGGTTCCCGCCGACGAGATCATTGATCCCAAAACCGAACTCAGCCCCATTCAAGCGGCAGAATACGATCCAACCAAGGCTACCGCCGGCTCGGAGATATTGCTGGAAAAAACGCCGGACGACTTCGGACGCATCGCCGCGCAGACGGCAAAACAGGTAATCCTTCAACGCATCCGCGAAGCTGAGCGGGATTCGATCTATGAGGAATACTCTGAGCGCGAGGGCGAACTCCTGCAGGGCGTGGTGCGTAGCATCGATTATGGCAGCGGTAATCTCATCGTTTCCCTTGATGGTGGACGGGCTGAGGGTGTAATGCATCGTTCAGACCAGATTCCCAGCGAGCGTTATCGCCCCAATTCGAGCATTCTGGCCTACATTCACGAGGTTTCAAAAGGCACACGAGGACCCGTTATACATTTAAGTCGAAGCCATCGCAACATGCTTCGCCGTTTATTGGAAAAAGAAGTGCCTGAGATCAAGCAAGGAGCAGTCGAGATCAAAGCTATTGCCAGAGAGGCTGGCTCTCGCTCCAAGATCGCCGTAGTGGCTACTCAGGCTGGCGTCGACCCAGTGGGTTCTTGTGTGGGCATGCGCGGTGTGCGCATCCAAAACATTGTCAACGAACTCAGCGGCGAAAAGATCGATGTCATCGAATGGAATCCTGATGGCGAGCGCTTTGTCGCCAATGCCTTGAGTCCTGCTCGTGTTAGTGATGTGCTGTTATTGCCCGAACTCGACCGCACCGCCATGGTGGTGGTGCCCGACAATCAACTTTCGTTGGCTATCGGCAAAGAAGGACAAAATGCTCGTTTGGTCGCCAAACTGACAGGTTGGCGAATCGACATCAAGAGCGAGAGCGAAGCTACAGCAGAAGGCTTGGATGAACTCGAGAGAGAGCGCCTGCGCATGGAGCGCAAAGAACGCGCCCGCACAGATGATTTGCTTGAAGCTGCCAAACGAATTCTGAGTGAGGACGAAGCTGAGCTTGAAACATCCATGGAAGAGGATCTGCTGGAGTCTATCACCGACTTTGATGATTTAGATGATATCGACATGCCCGACTTTGAGGATGCTTTAGCTGGGCTTGACCTAGAGAAAGAGTCGCAAACGCTTGATCTGGATTCAGTGAAGATTGAGCCTGCCGAAGGTGAACTTCAAGTTGAAGCAGCGTTAGCGGAGGCTGATGCCAAGGATAATGAGGATGCTTTAGACCTTGCCGCTAAACTCACAGAAGCCATGTCCTCGGCTTCCAGCGACTTCGCTATCGATGAGGACGCATATGTCCGTCTTTTTAGTGAAGATCGAGAAGCAACAGATGACGAAGACGACTCCGCAGCCACGCGCAAGAAAAAACGGCGAAAGGATCGCCAACTCATATTTGACGAAACTCAAGGCAAGGTTGTAGCGGTCAAAAAACGCAAACGAGATCGTGGCGGTGGACGACAGATAGATATCGATGACTTCACCGATTTCGATGATTTCTAGGCGGAGACTATCCTCGTGGTTCGTAAAGAACGGCGGAAGCACGTCCCGCAACGCACTTGCATTATCTGTAGGCGCACGCTCGGTAAGAGAGAGATGAATCGAATCGTGCGGTCGACGGATGGCGTGCATTACGATCCTTCGGGCAAAGCGTCTGGCAGAGGGGCGTATCTGTGCCAAGATCCTCGTTGCTGGGAAAATGCTATTAAAGGCAGAGCCCTGGACCGAGCCCTCAAAACGAAACTCAACAACGAAGAGCAAATGCTACTGCGCTCTGAAGCAGCTGGTTACACTGCGGCTGATCCCACAAGATCTAGTAACGACTCGGAAACCTGAAATGAAGACCGCATTAACATGGCCGCTATCATGAAGGCAACCGGTTTCAACTTGAATCAACAAATCGAATCCCAAGAAATTGGAGTCAGGGTCATGGACTGAGCATCTCCCGTGCTTTGCTCGCACCATGCTGCACCCTCCTCCCCGTCCTGGTGGTCGATCCAAACGTCATTTTCTATTCTTCGACGCCTCTCCACCTTAGCTCGAAGTCACACATCTCGGTCAGGGAGGATTTTTTTATGATGAAACGATACAGCGATAAATCAGAAACCACACAAACAAGACAAGATCCAGTTAGCAGACAGACAGGTTTGCTAGCGCGCACCCGGCGCACTCGTTCTGGTGGCAGATCTCGACGACCGCAGCGACAATCGCAATCAAGCTCTAAATCGACTTCAAGTGCTGCAACTTCTGCAAGTTCTGCAAGTTCTGCAACTTCTGAACCTAAGCGCAGCGCTCCTGTCTCTCCCGGAAAACCATCGAAAGTCGAAATTCCTGAAATCATATCTGTGCGTGATCTTGCTGATGTCATGGGCACCACGTCCATCGAGATTATTAAGACCTTGATGACTTACGGCACCATGGCGACGATCAACGAACTCGTTGATTTTGATACTGCTTCGATTATTGGCGAGGAACTGGGCATTGAGGTTGCGCAGGAGACGATTGCCGAAGCAGAAGTCGAGCCTGGCGCCGAAGGGCCAAAAACATTACGTGAACGATTGATCGCATTGGAGGATGACCCTAGCAAACTGGTCACTCGACCACCAGTGGTGACGGTGCTTGGGCATGTGGACCACGGAAAGACCACTTTGCTGGACGCCATACGCGACACCGATGTCGTGGCAGGTGAGTCCGGAGGCATTACACAACACATCGCTGCGTATCAAGTGAATGTGGGTGATCGCAAGATTACGTTCCTGGATACGCCCGGCCATGCCGCTTTCACTGCCATGCGCGCACGTGGCGCTCAGGCCACGGACATCGCCATTATGGTCATCGCTGCCGACGATGGCATCATGCCTCAGACACGCGAAGCCATTGCGCATGCCCGGGCAGCACGTGTCCCGATTGTGGTTGCGCTCAACAAGATAGATAAGGATAATGCTAACCCGGATCGGGTCAAGCAACAACTGTCGGACCTGGGTTTGCAGCCTGAAGATTGGGGGGGCGACACTGTCGTCGTTCCTATCTCAGCCAAAAATCGGTTGAACATCAACGAACTCCTCGACAACGTCCTGCTGGTCGCCGATGTCATGGACCTCAAGGCAAATCCCGAAGGCGAAGCGATTGGCACCGTGATTGAAGCCAATCAGGATCGCCATCTTGGAAACGTTGCTACTGTCCTCGTTCAGAAAGGGACACTTCATGCTGGCGATTCATTGGTGATCGGACAGGTGTGGGGTCGAGTGCGTGCAGAATTCGATGACCAGGGAAACCAGGTGAAAGAAGCTAAGCCCGCTATGCCTGTCCTGGTGACCGGTTTGCAAGGCATACCTGATGCTGGCGATATCTTCCAGGTGGTTGATAACGATCGGTTGGCGCGCCAAATCGCCTACGAGCGGGAACAGAAGGCGCGCGTAGCCAAGGAGCAACCGGCCCGATCACTTTCCCTGGACGATCTTTATTCCCAGATCCAATCTGGCGATGTCAAAGAGTTGAATTTGATTATCAAGGCCGATGTACAAGGCTCGCTGGAACCCATTGTTAATTCACTTGAAGATTTGGGCTCCGACGAAGTCAAAATCCGGATACTTCATCAAGATGTTGGGAATATCACCGAATCCGATGTGATGCTGGCTGCTGCAAGTCGGGCCCTCATCCTCGGTTTTAGCACTCGTGTTGATCCCGTTGCCCAGAAACAGGCAGACCGGCATGGGATCAAGATTGAACTCTACGAAGTCATCTACCAATTGGTTGATGACGTTTCCAAAGCGATGAAAGGTATGCTCAAACCGATCTACGAAAATCGTTTGATCGGCAAAGCCGAGGTGCGCGCCATCTTCAAGATCAAAGGTCGGGGTAGAATCCTCGGATGCTTGGTTTTGGATGGAACCATCCGGCGGGACGCCCCTGCCAAGGTATTCCGCCACACCGCCGAACACGCCTCAGGTCGCATCACAAGCTTGAAACGTTTTCATGAGGATGTCACCGAAGTGCGGATGGGCTACGAGTGCGGCATCGGCATTGACGG
This sequence comes from uncultured Chloroflexia bacterium, assembly GCA_963700615.1. GTDB lineage: Bacteria > Chloroflexota > Anaerolineae > J102 > J102 > DUEF01. The sequence goes on from CAVOYG010000024.1 coordinate 239,974, forward strand.
GTTCACCGATCCGAACGAGGGTGACACCATCGAAGTTTACGAGCAAGTGAGAATCCGATAACCGTCCACACGAAAAATGACTCGTACTTATCGTAAAGAACGCCTTGATGAACTCTTATGGCGAGAATTGAGCAGCATTATCGTCTTTGAACTCGACGATCCACGACTACACGACATTATGGTTAGCCGTGTCGATGTCGCTCGTGATTTGCAGACCGCTCGTGTATATATTACGCCTTTGGACGAGGAGCAAAGCGCGAAAGAGATTCAGCAAGCTTTGGAAAAAGCAAGTGGTCACCTGCGCAGCGAAATCGCATCCAGAATACAACTCCGACATGCGCCGGAATTGTATTTCAAGATTGGTGAGAGTATCGAACAAACGAACAGAATAGATGAAATCCTCGATTCATTGCCCATCCCTGCCGAACTCCCCCCAGATGACAACGCCTTGTGACCGAAAAATACGCATCGCTTTCACCGCCGGCCGAATTACTCGAAATCCTTCATCTTGTCAGAAGGCCTCTGTTGATCGCGCACATTGCCCCTGATGGCGATGCAATCGGCAGTTTACTGGCGACGGGTTTGCTATTGCATAAAATGGGAAAAGAGCCCATTATGGCCTGCCAGGATCGGATTCCCACCACTTTTCGCTTCCTCCCCAACCAACAACTTGTTTATCAGGATGTGGATGATGGCGATATCGATGCTGTCATATCGCTCGACAGCAGTGATCCAAGTCGAATGGGAGACATCTACGATCCCAGCCGATATTCCGATTTACCACTGATCGTCATCGATCATCACATCACCAATCTTAGATTCGGGACGATCAACTGGGTGGAGCCAGAGGCTTGCGCCGCTGCCGAGATTATCTACTATCTGGTGCAAGCTGTGGGCGTCTCCCTGGATAGTGATTTGGCGACCTGCATTTTGACAGGCATGGTCACCGATACTCGCGGTTTCCGCACAAATAATACAACTGCACGAGCGATGAATATCGCATCCATCTTAATGGCTGCGGGCGCTTCGCTCAACGAGATTACCGAGAAAACACTCAATAGCCGATCTTATCAACTGATCAAGTTATGGGGCCAGTTATTAGACACAGTGCAACTGAATGGCTCGATCATCAGTGCAAACAATACCTTAGCCATGAGAGTCAATCTCGACTCCATTACGCGCGCCGATGGCTTGGTCTCTTTCATCCTTGGCGCCCACGACGCCCAAGTTGCCGTGGTTTTCACTGAGCTGCCCGGCGAGAAGATCGAATGCAGTTTTCGCGCACGCCCCGGCAACGACGTGGCTTCAGTGGCGTTTACTTTGGGCGGGGGCGGGCATCCCCTAGCTGCCGGTTGTACAGTCGAAGGCACCCTGACGGATGTGCGACAGTTGGTGTTCGATTTACTGGAAGCCGCATAAAAGCAGGATGAAACAATCTCCCGTAGGCGTGTTTAACATCGACAAACCTCAGGGATGCACGTCTCACGACGTTGTGGCCAAAGTGCGTAAGCTGACGGGGATACGTCGCGTTGGGCATGCGGGAACCCTGGATCCGCTGGCCACAGGCGTCCTGTTAGTCTGCATTGGCCACGCTACGCGCGTTACCGATTACTTGCAACGGGGGCGCAAAATCTATCGCAGCACTTTCCGTTTTGGTGAAAATACCGATACTTACGATGCTGAGGGCCAGGTGCTAACAACCGCCCCCGTGCCTGCGCTCAGTCTGGCGGAGTTGGAACAAGCACTGGATGCGTTTCGGGGCGACATCCAGCAGACGCCACCTATGTACTCGGCGATCAAACATCAGGGTCAGGCGCTCCACAAATTGGCACGAGCTGGCATCCAGGTCGAACGCAAAGCTCGCTCCGTAACTATCTATGATATCAACATTGAGTCGTGGCAGACGCCAGACCTGACGGTTCAGATTAGTTGTACGCCCGGCACATACGTGCGCTCGATTGCCCACGACTTGGGGATGGCGCTTGGCTGTGGCGGGCATGTGCGTACTCTGCGCAGAATTGCTTCTGGCTCTTGGCGGGTGGAAGACGCTGTGCCACTGGATGAGTTATTGACAGCGGAAGACGCTTGGTCAAATTACTTGCACGGTCTACGGGCGGCCCTCTCCATGCTCCCCCCGCTGGCGCTGCCCGCAGAGCAGGCTTATCTTTTTGCGGTGGGACAGTCAATCCCAGCCAATGCCGCAGCAGATGCATCTGAGTTTCGAGTACTTGGGCCAGACGAACAAATCATCGGCATTGGCCGTGTAAATGCTGATCGTTCGCTCGTGTCGCCGTACAAGGTATTTGCGGACCCTGCTGCTCTGGCTCCCGACACCCTCTCAGGTCCACGGAACCTGGACTGAAGCACATGCAGGTATTTGATTCTATCACCAGGGCCATGTTGGATGGCCCCACCCATTTAACAATAGGGAATTTTGATGGCTTTCATCGGGGCCACCAGGCGCTAATCGAGCGCATGCAAGCTGAGGCGCGCGCCGAAGGCGCCGCTACCGGTTTACTCACTTTCCACCCACATCCACGCACGGTGCTGCGCCCTGGCTTGCAGATCACTTCTCTAACATCGCTTACAGAGCGATTGGCGCTGTACGGGCAGGCTGGGCTTGATTTCACTGTCGTACATCCGTTTACACAGGCAACAGCGCAAACCGAGGCAGATGAGTTCCTGCGTTTGTTACACGGACATTTGGGTGTGACCAAATTGTGGGTTGGCCCGGATTTTGCCCTTGGCAGAGACCGCAAGGGGGATATTCCTTTCCTGCGTCACTTTGGGAAGACGCTCGGTATTGAGATCGATGTGGTGGATGAATACGTGTGGGAGGGTCAGATCATACGTTCGAGCCGAATCCGCCGTTTGGTGGAAATCGGGAATGTCGAATGGGCCAGCGCCTGGCTGGGGCGTTACTATACGATGTCGGGCGTGGTTATGCATGGTGTGCAGCGAGGACGTACAATTGGCTTCCCCACAGCCAATCTCTCTCTGTCGCAAGAGCGGGTCGTTCCCGCAAATGGCGTGTACGCCACCTGGGCGACCCTAGAAGGCCAACGCTATATGTCGGTGTGCAATATCGGCGTGCGCCCGACAGTAAACGGCTCCCATCGGACGGTCGAGGCGCATGTCATTGATTTCGACGGAGACCTCTACGGTCGCTCCGTTGAACTTGCATTCGTCTACCGTCTGCGCGACGAAATTAGGTTTTCCGGTCTACAAGCCCTCAAAGCGCAAATCAGCCGAGATCGAGACAGGGCAGCATTGCTATTAGGCGCCGATCCACAAGCGCCACAGGAACCACGTTTCGAGGAAAAGGCGCATACCGCTGATTGGGTAATCGAAGTGCGTGGTGAAACCCAGAAGGAACTCTATATCAATGCCGCGGCAGCCATGTTCTCATTACAAGGCGCAGTCGAGATCGATGGCCCTGCAGTGCAGCAGTTTTTTGAGATAGCTGCCCTGGATCGAGAGGACTTGCTGGTGCGTTGGTTAAATGAACTGCTACTTGAATCGGAAACGCAAGGCGTGATGTTCCAGGTATTCTTTGTCGAAACGATTAGTGAAACCAGCATCCGGGCATTAGCGGTTGGCCGTAAGGGACGTAGTGGCCTGGCGCATATTAAAGCGGTCACTTATCATGGTCTCGCTGTGCAGGAGCCAACTGCCACCATTCCAGAATGGCGCGCGACAATCCTGTTTGACACTTGAGTGGATCACATATACACATCCCAGATATCTTGAAAGACGTCGGGAGCGAGGGGATAGATAAGGCGCAGCATCTCTCGGGCAACTTCCTGCACCTCCCATTGCGCCGCCTTATCTAATCGCAGCCAGAAGAAATGGCGGAGCGCCAGGTAGTGCATGCTCATCACGAGACGAGTTTCGGCGGCATTAGGCAGCAGGAAGCGGGCATCTTCCTTGCGAATTCGTAACGCACGTAATTGACCGTAGGCGTCTTGGAGGTCTTCCCAGGCTGTGTTCAACACGGCATCCGCCTGCTCATTGGCGGACACGACAGGGGGAATAACGGCCTGCCAGCCACCTTTCTCCAAACTAACATATCGCTGCGATTCCTGACTAAACGAGGCGAGACGATGGCGCACGATCTGATGGCTGCAAGTGCGTGATATACCTTCGATAAGAAATGTGGCGGAACAATGTTTTTCTGGTTCTGGTATACCATCAACGGGGATATAGCCGAGCAATGTAACCTGGTACATATCAGTTCCTCCCCTCTTCTTCCGCTATGAGTGGCAGATCGCCGTATACGGAGGGTGCGATGGGATTGGCCAAACGCACAAACAATTCACTCAGTTGTGATTGGGAGCGCACCCAAAAATCACGGATGTTTCGGGCGTTCATGCTGAAAATCCAACTGTCTTCGCCCAGGTCGGTGTATTCGACCGTCGGCTGGTTGGCCAGCAGCATAAGGGTCGGGTCCAGAGGCTGTTCTTCCACCCGGAAAACAAAGCGAACATGTTCCACGATGTCTTCATGGCCTTCTCGCACTCGCAGAGCGATAAAATCGGAACTATGACCCATTTTGGCGTCCGAACGATAGCATACCCTCCCCGCAAATTCCATCACGTTTTCCTGAAGCGTACCTGCCCCATGGCGTAACAGGCTATCCGGGGGAAGTATTTGATCAAGCTGAGTATAAGCCAGTAGTGTGGCCTTCATGCACAACCTCCAAAGTGAACATGTGTCTTGGCAAAATGGGAAATCCTGTCAGATTTTAGCGTCCGATCGATTGAAGAGCAAGTACGCCGACCCCGATTTGGCGTCATCTTTGACAGGAGTGTGAAGACTCGCCTACAATGGCATCCATTCAAATCATTTCTTCTACGCAATCATGCAATATTATGTCTACAGCCAGTCAGGCGACAAAACCTAATCCTACAGGCGCTTCCGCCCAACCTGCGCCACGCACACCAAACACGGAAAAACTCACAAAGCCTGGCGTGTTTTCTCTGTACATGGCTTTGATGAAGCCTAAGATCATATCATTGTTGTTGATCACGACGGTCGGGGCGATGATGGTGGCTGCTGGAGGGATTCCCAATCTATCGTTGTTGTTCTGGACCATTATTGGCGGCACGTTATCGGCTGGTGGGGCCAATGCCTTAAACCATTATTTTGATCGGGATATCGACGCCAGGATGTATCGCACAAATCGGCGTCCTGTTCCCCTGGGATGGGTCACGCCACGGTCGGCGGTGCTCTTCGGCGTCCTGCTGACGATTCTTGCATTCGTAGTCTTTGCTACGCAAGTCAATCTCCTGGCTGCTGTACTGTCCTTGATTGGCGCACTGTACTATATCGTCATTTACACCTTATGGCTTAAGCGAAGAACCCATCACAATATCACAATAGGCGGTGTGGCGGGAGCGATACCGACATTGGTGGGTTGGGCTGCTGTAACAGGCGGATTGGAGCCAACAGCGTGGGCATTGTTCACCATCGTGTTCCTGTGGACGCCGCCGCATACCTGGGCGCTCACGCTTGTGGTGGAACGAGATTATGCTCGGGTGGATGTTCCCATGTTGCCTGTGGTAGTCGGCCCCGAAGAAACACGACGTCAAATCATTATCTATTCCTGGATATTCTTCGCCAGTACATTGTTACTATTTCCGCTACAGTTAATGGGGTGGATTTACTTTGGCGCTGCTCTATTGCTCGGCATCAAGTTTATGCTTGACGCTTATCGGGTGAAAAATGAAGGAACAAGGGCTGCGGCGCTGAGCCTCTACAAATACTCGCTGTTGCATCTTGCCTTGCTATTTGTGGCAATGGTGATTGATGCCCACTGGCAGTTCTTGCTCTAGCACCGCACCCTTTCTCAATGCTGTGAAAGGGAGAAACACCTCGACCATCTTTACGAAAACTGCCTTTCCAGGATGCCTCGGTTATCTTTTTCCGCTTTTTTCGTATAATGCTATAATGTTGCAGGCACAGCATGCTGTCATGCACATGATCGTGTCGGGCAATCTTTTTTACATATTTTGGCTCGATTGCGGTGATTCGACAGCAAGGGTGTTCGGCCCTCGCACGATTAAGATCCTGGGCTTGGTACACAAACGCATATTCTCATAACCATTGTTTCTCACCACCTCCGACAAGCGCCATGTCTTATCCACGTATACGCGAAGCTCCAGAATCAAGTTCCGCTGCTGTTCTCCAGGCTGTTGCGGCGTCGTTAGCCGATGCCTGGCGACCTAACCAGCGCGTAACATCTGCCCAAGCGCGCTTTGCCGCGTTTCGCAACGCACCTGCCAGATGCAATTGTGAACAGGCTGGTGTCCTATGCGGTGCGTGATATCGGGCTTGATCCAACTTTGGCAAGTCATGTGACCAGCGAAGGTCTGGCCAAGCAAGCCGTGGGGGTCTACGACAGGGTTGAAGATGGTGTTGGCTATCCGGCAATACTCATCGGCGCGCCGAATGGCGGTGCGGCCTATTTGGCTGCACTCTTACAGATTCCCTTTTTGCCCTCACACTTTCTTTTGAGCTTTTCTGACCACAGTGATCCGGACGATATCGAGACCTATGCAAAACAAGGCAGCGCATTGCTGGAACCGATCGTTGAATTGGATCCCGACCTTTTGGCAGTCAACCACTACGATCCGCTGCACGATCGTTTCCTTGTCGAACACAACAATCACATAAGGTTGAAGTTGCTGGACATTCCCCAAGCTTATCGAGACTTCATCCAATCTCATTTGGCGCCCGACGGCGTGGTGCTATTTGTAGATTCACGGTATTCGTGGAAGCAGTACCAACTTGGTGAACGCCATTTCTTCCAGGTGGGTGGATTGGGTGGATACACTGATAAAGATTATCTGCGGGGTAATTCTGATATTGACGCATGGCTGGAAAAACAGAAAAGCAGTCATCGCGGCGGTTGGACGCTTCAAGATGATTATGCTTTGATTTCTCAGCCGGAATCTGAATGGGGTGTCCCTCAAGCATTTCGTGAAGCCACACATCGTTTTTGCGAAAACGAAAACTACCACTTCTATGCCATTAACGGCGCTCATCCTGAAGACTTCAGCGCTTTGGCTTACACAGCCTATCTTTGGGAAGCGCGAAAGAATGGACGCACCCCAAAAGGCGTTCTTATCGAATGCTTCAGCCTTCTCAATCCTACGGCGGCGTTGCGCTCCGATCTTTTGCCTCTTTGGTTGCCCTTTAATTGTGATGACAGCCTGGAGTATCTGGCGCGCATGGTGTCAGTACTGCCTGATAATATCCCAATCCTTCTGGCGCTGGTACCAGGATTTACCGTAACTCCCGACATGCCTGGATCAGAAGCCTGGCAGGAAATAGCTTCCAGATCGGGGCCAGTAACCTGGATTGGCGCTTCCCCCAAGCGTTACCCACAAGACCCCAGCGCCCTCTTTGATTATCTCCCCGACCTGAAGTCATGGGTGCAGGCAAATCCAGGCGCCCCGCCAAAACCACTCCTCACGCCAGACGACCTGCAAGAGATGATGCGCTATCTCGGTCGCTGGGGATCGGAGCTTTTCACGTATCTGCTGGATGCTCCCTCCGGTGAGGCTGCTTCTCCCAACGGCGATTCTGACTCGCCTGAGCCGCAAGAGAGTGCGAGATCGTTATCATCCGCCCACAACGATCCTTCAGAAGTGTCCGACCCAACGTCTGGTTCCTAGCCGACATCAATGCATCGCGTACTCACCCGCCAACAACAGGAGATATTGCATCGTGAGCGCTTGCAATTTACGGCGCTCGAGAATATCGCTGTGCGCCTGGACGCTCCAGCAACAGAAATACAAACGCTTGCAAGCGCTCGTCAACAACTCGACGAGTTCTTTCTACTGGTGGTTGTAGGTGAATTCAATAGTGGAAAATCGGCTTTTATCAATGCCTTATTGGGTCAACGGTTTTTAGATGAAGGCGTCACCCCGACAACGAGTCAGGTGCATATCCTCACTTATGGCTCCCAACTCGCTACCGAACAGGTCGAACCTTTTCTTCTTCGTCTCAGTTATCCGATTGAATGGCTCCAGGAGATCAACATTGTCGATACGCCTGGCACGAATGCGATCATTCTGCGCCATCAGGAGATCACAGAGGCCTTTGTCCCCAGATCCGATCTAGTGATCTTTGTCACCTCCGCAGATCGACCCTTCAGCGAGAGTGAGCGCACTTTTTTGGAACTGGTGCGAGATTGGGGCAAAAAAGTGGTGGTTGTGATCAACAAAATTGATATCCTCGAAAATGAGGCTGCGCTGAATCAGGTCGTGGATTTTGTGCGTAATCAAAGCGTGACCGTGTTGGACACTGTGCCCGATGTCTTTCCGATTTCGGTGAAATTAGCGCAGCAAGCCAAGGCAAACCCCGGCACAGAGGAAGCAGGCAATCTGCTGAAGGAGTCCAGATTTCCAGCTTTGGAGGCGTACATTCTGGATCGTTTGGACCAACAGGAACGTTTGCGTTTGAAGTTGGCCAGCCCCCTGGGGGTCGCTGAACGGTTCCACAGCACATACAAAGATCGAGTGCAGGAACAATTGAGGCTTCTACAGGAGGATATTGGGGCGTTGGAAACGATCGAAGAACAGATCGTGGGTTATGAGGCGGACATGCGCCACGACTTCGGTTATCGGCTGAGCCGGATCGACAATATCCTGTTTGATTTGCGAGCCCGTGGAGATGATTTCTTTGAGCAAACCATCCGCATCAGCCGCTTTTTCGACCTGATCAATGCCTCCAAGCTGCAGAGGGAATTCGAGCAGCAGGTGGTAGCGGACACGCCTCAGCACATCGAAGGTGAAGTGAGCGAGATTATTGATTGGATGGTGGAGCGAAATTACAGGCAGTGGCAGGACGTGACCGACTACCTGAACCGGCGAGCGGCGCAATACAGTGACCGCATTGTGGGCGAGATTGGAGGTCGGTTTGAAATCAATCGGCAGGAATTATTGCAATCCGTCGGGAAAGCGGCGAGAGAGGTTGTGGCCAGTTACGACATGGAAAATGCGGCCAAGAACCTGAGCGAGTCTGTAAAGACGTCGCTGGCTGCCATGGGAGCTGTTGAAGTCGGGGCGTTGGGATTGGGGGCGATTCTATTGCATGTATTCACCCGTGCCCTGGATCCATTAGGGATTATTGCTGCTGGTGGTGTGGCGATTGCTGGGCTTTTCATCCTGCCCGCCAGACGGCGCTCGGCCAAAAACGATCTGGATGCCAAGATCGAGGAATTGCGTATCAGCCTGCATGAGTCGATTACAAGCCAATTCGAACGGGAACTGATGAACTCAACACAGGAGATTCGGGAAGCCATTGAGCCGTACACACGGTTCATTCGCCTTGAGCGCGATAAATTGCAGAGTGTGCAGCGACAACTGGATGAGATAGCGGTGGCATTACGGGATATTCGCAGTCAGATACATGCAATGAAATAGGCGATTGCTCGCTACCGTGGGGAGATGCAAGCAGTTAATTTAGAGAGGAATTGGGGAGATAATGGGCGAATATGATATAGATCATAGCGCACTGCTGATCATTCATGTAGTATTGCAAGTTATGGCATACTATTGCATGATATAGCACGGTGCAATCATATTTACCCATGCGTTACCTTCCCTGATATGAATGACCTACTGACCGCTCGAGAAGTACAAGATCTACTAAAAGTTGACCGGACGACCGTCTATCGAATGTTGAAGGATGGCAGACTTGAGGGCGTCAAAATTGGTCACCAGTGGCGCTTCCCGATGAGCGAGGTCGAGAACCTTCTCACTGGCCAGCAGTTAGCGTCACAGTCCGATGGCATCAACTCCGTCGAAGTTCTGCCTCTCCATTGCGTGGCCCCCATCCAAAAGGTATTCGCCGAGGTGGCGGAGGTCGGCGCAGTTACGACTGATGTCGACGGACAGCCCCTGTCTGATGTCAGCAATTCCTGCCGTTTTTGCGATCTCATCCTGACATCGGAAAAGGGCCGGGCCGGTTGCATCGCTTCCTGGCAGCGTCTGGCACAACAACCTTCGATTCAACCTGAATTCTACACTTGTCACGCAGGCCTGCATTATGCGCGTGCGCGTATCGAAATACATGGTGAATTTACCGCCATGCTTTTTGCCGGTCAATTCTATTTGAATGCACCTGACAAAATAGAAGAAACAGAACGGATTTCAAGACTGGCTGGTCAGTACGACCTGGAAGCAGACGCTCTCCTGGAGGCGGTCCAAACAATGAAAGTCCTGCCACCAGAGCGCCACACGCAGATCAGCGGCTGGCTGGAACAAGTCGCCGGCACCTTTGAGGATATCGGTCAGGAACGGGCCGAGTTGATGGGCCGCCTGCGCAGCATCTCCGAGATGAGCGCCCTCTAAAAAAGTAAAGCGAAGACGGTCAAATACCGTCGACTGTCAAACCATACATTCAAACAAATCAAAATCGCAAACAGAGGGAGACTCATGCTCAGATCCAAAAAATCCTGGGTCATCGGCGCTGCCATCACGCTTATCGTGATCGTAGCGGTGGTGATCGTGTTCGTCCCCAAAGGCACCGCCCAGGCCGATGACCCCTGGGAATACGTGCCGGAACATCCCACCCATACCGACCACACCGTCACGCCGCTGCAGGGGCCTTTTGAAAGCGGAGAGGAAGTGACGCAAGCCTGTCTGGAATGCCATCCTGAGGCAGGCGAGCAAATGCTACGCTCGTCGCATTTCACATGGGAGCATGGACCATACGAGGTGGAAGGTCGAGATGAGCCGGTCTATGGTGGCAAAAAGAATGTCATCAACAACTTTTGCATCGGTATAAATCCAAATCAGCCGCCCTGCACCGCCTGCCACGCTGGTTATGGCTGGGAAGATGAGACCTTTGACTTCACGGATCAGACCAAGATTGATTGCCTGGTATGCCACGACACCACCGGGGCTTACATCAAGCAGAACTCTGGCTATCCCGCCGAAGGCGTCGATCTGGCGGCGGTAGCCCAACATGTTGGCAATCCCTCGCGTGACAATTGCGGTAGTTGCCACTTCAACGGTGGTGGCGGGGATGCAGTCAAACACGGCGATCTGGACACATCGCTGACCCATCCCAAGGATGATTTGGATGTCCACATGGGCAGACATGATTTTGTCTGCACCGATTGTCATCGTACAGAAGATCATCAGATCGGCGGGCGCTCCATTTCGGTGAGCCTCGACGATGAAAACCAAATCGCCTGTACCGACTGCCACTTAGAGGCGCCCCATGCGGATGAACGGATTAATGCACACACCGCAAACGTGGCCTGCCAGACCTGCCATATCCCTGAATTCGCCCGTAAAAAAGCCACCAAGGTGGAGTGGGACTGGTCCAAAGCCGGACAGGATATCCCGCAAGACCCGCATGAATACCTGAAGATCAAAGGCGAGTTTGTGTACGAAGACAATGTCGTGCCCGATTATGCATGGTACAACGGAGGCCTCGACGAACGCTACATCCTGGGCGATATCATCGATCCGACCCAAGTGACCAACATCAACCATCCGGCTGGAAATATCGATGATCCTACAGCCAAGATCTGGCCTTTTAAGATCCATCACGCCACACAGATATACGACTCGGTGTACAATTATCTTTTGATTCCCAAAACGTATGGCGAGGGTGGCTATTGGACCGACTTCGATTGGGATGAGGCTGCACGATTGGGTTCCGAAGCCAATAACATTCCCTACAGCGGTTCTTACGATTTTGCACCTACCGAAATGTATTGGCCCATTACGCATATGGTGGCGCCAAAAGAGCAAACGCTGCAATGTGACGGCTGCCATGTCGAAGGCGGCGAAGGAATCCTCGACTGGCGAGCGCTTGGCTATGAGGGCGATCCCATGTTCTACGGTGGTCGCGCCAAACACCTGCAAGCCACACAGACCGCAGTAAGTGGTGGAGGAGACGTCCAATGATCTCACCTTCGACGCATCTTCAACCGCTGGCGCATCGTCACCTTGGCGGTCGTCGCTTTCCTACTGATTGTGGGCGTTGCCGGAACGGTGTTCGCCGATCCGTCTCCGCTACATCCTACCTTTCCCCTGCTCGACAGCCAGGGCGTGAATGTGCTGGTTTCAGGGAAACCGGTATCTACCAAGCTGACTTGTGGCGGCTGCCATGACACCAAATATATCGAGGAGCATAGTTACCACGTCTCGGTGGGGCAGGACCATTTCGTCAGCCCCGGTCAAGTGGCGGGGGGAAATGAATGGGATATGAGCCGGGGACTCTTCGGCAAATGGGATCCTATCATTTATCGATATCTTACACCCGACGGAGACGAGGATTTCGATTTAGGCGTCCCAGACTGGATCAAGACTTACGGTCCCCAACATGTTGGCGGAGGCCCAGCAGAAATTAGTTTGGATGGCGATCCACTGAGGCTGTTGACAGCCAAGCCAGGCGATCCCCAAACCACCAGCCATGATTCTGAGACAGGTGAGACGACCGCCTGGGATTGGGCCGAGTCAGGCACAGTGGAGATGAACTGTTTTCTCTGCCATCTGCCTGATCCCAATAATGAAGCTCGCACCACGGAATTAGTGGCAGGCAATTTCGCCTGGGCGAATACAGCTACCTTGCTTGGTACAGATATCGTCAAGAAAGAAGGCGACGAATGGAAGTGGAATGTAAGCGCATTCAAAGGCGATGGTGAATTGCTTCCCGAAAATGTCACTATACAGGGCGCATCCTCCGAAAATTGTGGTCAATGTCATGGCGCTGTGCACGAAAGCTCAGACCCCCTCGTTTGTGCCGACATCAAAGCCAACGATTGGACCTCAATGCGCACCGGCCAGATATACTCCGGCCAGCGCCTGTCGGATTCGGGTCTGAATATGGCAGGTAAAGAAGAGTTGACCATGCCCTGGGATATCCATGCCGAGCGTAATCTGAGATGCACTGATTGCCACTTCTCGCAGAACAATCCCGACTACCAGCAGGAATCAGACCTTACCCGCCCAAACTACCTCACCTATGATCCCCGGCGGCAGGACATTGGCGACTACCTCTATCGTCCCAGCCATGAGTTTGCCAAAGGAAAAACAGCGCAGCACACATTGGCGCCCGAACTCGACGGGTCGATGCGCCAATGTGTAGATTGTCATAGCACCGAAAACACACATGCCTGGCTGCCTTACAAAGATACGCACATGAACGCAGTCAGTTGTGAGTCTTGTCATATCCCCAAAATGTATACGGCCGCCCTGGAACAGAACGATTGGACCGTACTCACGTTGGATGGCGAGGCGGCTACGACGCATCGAGGTGTGGAGGGAGAGTGCGGCAACCCTCGTGATTTGATGACTGGCTACAATCCTATCCTGCTGCCGCAAGAACGCGCCGATGGTACAACCCGCCTGACGCCATTCAATTTAATCACGTCATGGTACTGGGTGCATAGCGATCCGGAACGACCCGTGCGCATCGAGGACTTGAAAGCAGTCTATCTGGATGGTGACAATTACCAGATCGATGTACTGGCCGCCTTTGATGCCAATGGCGATGGTCAGTTGGACGAAATGGAATTGCGAATCGACAGCGAATTCAAAGGGAACCTGATAAAAGAACGCCTGGAAGCGCTAGGCATACAGAATCCTCGCATTCAAGGTAAGGTGCAGCCCTACAACATCAGCCACAACATTGTGGCAGACGGTTGGGCTACCAAGGATTGCAATGCCTGCCATAGCGAAGACTCCCGCGTCTCTCAACCCATGCCCTTGGGTCCCTATGCCCCGGGCGGCGGCACGCCCAGTTTCGCTGGCAACACCGGCGTATCATTCTCCGGCCAGATAAACACCGATGCTAGCGGCGCTCTGTACTATGAACCTGATGTATTGCAAGAAAATCTCTATCTGCCAGGGCACAACAGCATCGCACTGGTGGACATCATTGGCTGGCTGGCGGTGCTGGGCGTCTTGTTGGGGATCATCGTTCACGGCGGCTACCGGTTGTACCAGGCAGCCAGACATCCTTACGAAGAGCCAGAATTGAAAGAAGTGTACATGTACACGTTCTACGAACGGCTCTGGCACTGGACCCAGGCCATCGTCATTTTGTTGCTGGTTGCCACCGGCATCGTCATCCATCGGCCAGACGCGTTCGGCTGGGCGGATTTTGGGCTCACGGTGCCAGTTCACAATGTTTTGGCGATTTTACTAGTGCTAAACGCCGTGTTCTCGCTTTTCTACCACTTTGCCAGCGGGGAGATTAAGCAATACCTTCCCGAACCGCACGGCTTCTTCCGCCGAGGCATCATGCAGGTGGACTTCTACTTGAGAGGTATCTTCAAAGGAGACACCCACCCCTTTGAAAAGACGCCGGAGCAGAAACTCAACCCCCTGCAGCAGGTTACGTACTTCGCCATTCTCAACATCCTCCTGCCGTTGCAGATCATCACGGGGCTGTTCATGTTTGGCACGCGCTGGTGGCCACACCTGGCGACATATCTACCTTTTATGGCTCCCCTGCACACGCTGGTCGCCTGGTTCTTTGTAGCCTTCGTGATCCTGCACGTCTATCTCACCACCACCGGTCCCACGGTCACTGCTGATCTCGAAGGTATGATCACGGGCTGGGACAAGGTCGAAGTGCACGAGCAACCGGCGGCATGAAAGAGATGATATTGGGTATTGGATATTGAAGTCGTTGCACAGAGCGAACAACATCCAATACCTAATTACCGTTTACCTAGCTTGAGCACAGAGGAGGCTCAGCCTTATGACAGCAGTAACATCCACTAAAACCATTTCAGAATCAGAAACCAAAACCAAAGCAGGCCCCAGGCCCTTTGTCAATCCCTACCTGGGCGGCGTTTTCTTGGGCGTCGTGCTGTTCCTTGCCTTTTTCATCACCGGCAATGGCCTGGGCGCTTCTGGTGGCCTCAATCGCATCGCCGTTTGGGGCATCGACCTGGCCGCACCGCAGTATGCTGATCGAGTTTCCTATCTGATTCAATACGCCGGCGGAGACAAAAACGCCCTCGACAACTGGATCGTGCTGCTCACGGTCGGCATTTTTCTGGGCGGGCTCGTTTCAGGCTTGATTGGACGCCGCATCAAATTTGAGACAGTGCACGGGCCGCGCATCACACCGCACCAACGCTGGGTATTCGCCGTCATCGGCGGCGTGATTGCCGGATTCGGCGCACGTATGGCGCGAGGCTGCACGTCGGGCCAGGGTCTGTCGGGCGGCGCCACCCTCTCGATCGGAAGCTGGGCGTTTTTGATGGCCTTTTTCCTGGGCGGCTATGCTCTGGCCTATTTCTTGCGCAAGCTCTGGACGCCGGTTTCAGACGAGTTCTAGACATTTTACATACATATTCATAACCAGAAAACACGGAGATAATTATGGGGCCTTTTCCACTAGACGCGATGGTCGGTAAGTACGGCACATACGTCATCTATTTGTTGATCGGTATGGGATTCGGCGCTTCCCTCGAAATGGTGGGATTCGGCCGATCCACCAAACTCACGGCGCAGTTCTATCTGCGCGACATGACCGTGTTCAAGGTCATGTTCACGGCCGTGCTGGTAGCGATGGTTTTGATCTACGGAGCGATTGGCCTGGGGCTGCTCGACTACGACCGTATTTGGATCCCGCCCACTTACCTGGCCCCCGGCGCTTTGGGCGGCCTGTTTGTCGGCATCGGTTTCATCATCGGCGGATTTTGTCCCGGCACTTCCATGGCCTCCCTGGCCACGCTCAAGGCCGATGCCCTGTTTTTCATCATCGGCATCACGGGCGGGATCGTCCTGTTCGGCGAGACATCCCTCGAATTTTGATCAATTCCTCGAATCCACCTACATGGGACGCTATACCCTGCCTGACCTGCTCGGTCTCCCCATTGGCGTCACCGTTTTCATCGTCGCCATCCTCGGTGTTCTAGCCCTGTATGGAGCCGAGTTGATCGAACGCTCCATGCGCAGAAAAGATGGCATGGAGGTGAAGAAGATCGACCGTCGGGTTTCCATCGGCGCGGGGGCGTTGCTGGTGGCCGGGTTCGCCGTCATGCTTATTGGCCAGCCGACCTCCGCCCAACTTTGGGAACGTGTCGCACCCGAAAAACAGGTTCAGTTGGATAACCGAGAAGTACAGATCCTTCCTGCCGAGTTGCGAGATGTCTACTACAACAAGCTCGTCAACCTGGTCATGCTGGATGTACGAGATGAGGCGGATTACAACTTATTCCACATCAAAGACGCCGAACTTGTGCCACTTGACCAGATCGAAGGTCATGGCGACTGATTTGAAGGCAGCTCCCGCCGGTACTGTCGTTGTCTTGATGAGCAACGACGAAACGCAGGCGACCGAAGCATGGAAGACCCTTGTGGCAAAGGGCGTTCTCAACGCTTACATCCTTGAAGGCGGTCTGAACAACTTCATCGGTGCATGCTGCGAGGTTCCATTTGATCCGATTCCCGGCGGCGACGAAATGCTCAGATACGACATCACTGCCGCACTGGGGGGAAACATCCCACATCCACCCTGAGAGAACATGGTATAGAGATTGAATACACGCCCAAAGTTAAGATCGAACAGAAGGCGCCGACCGGCGGCGGCGGTTGCGGCTAAGGTGTAAAGATTGACAAATGGTAGCGATTAAGGATACTTGTCTACGACCTTAATCGTTGTTCACCAACCCTTTCTTTTTTTGCTCGTGACCCGTAATCCTGAAGCAGGCTATCCAATTATCGTTGACGAGCTTTGTGTGCTTTGTCAACGATGTGTAGCTATGAAAACGTGTAAGGGCATGGCTATACGACGTTTCGGTCGGGAAGAAGCGCCGTATGTGGACGTCTCTTTGTGCATGCAGTGCTGGACTTGTTTGGATGAATGCCCGCATGGGGCCATAGTGCGGGCAATATCGGAAATGTAATTCAGATCTGGTGAGGTGTTACTGAAAACGACAGCATTCCACGAGCTGCTCGTGGAATGCTGTCGTGACTGACGGATTGTCAGAGGGATTGACGGAAATCGAGAAGGTGGTGTTGTGGAGCCTGTTAGGGACATCCTTGCGGATGCATTTCGAGCATCTGCTGCATCTCGTGCATCAAATATCACTCAGTATGATATAGATCATAGTCAATGGCGTGAAAGCCTGCTATCATGACGAGTACTTGCACATAAATGCACACACTCATTAAAGTGACTATGGCAGATCTACTCACCACCAAACAACTTCAAGATATTCTGCAAGTGGATCGAACCACCATCTATCGTATGGCGGATAGTGGCCGGATTCCAGCCATCAAGGTTGGGAACCAGTGGCGCTTTCCCAGTCAACAAATAGAGACATGGTTGCAGAGGCAGAGTTCAACCTTAGCACCTGTCAATTCGGCAGCGAGCAGCGGCGGGTTAGAGCCAAGCGCCGTCGAGATACGCCAATTGTTTCCTGTTGACTGTATCCAGCTTATCCAGGACAGTTTTGCCGACATCCTGAATGTCATGATTTTGGTTACAGATATGGATGGCAATCTCATCACTGAACCCAGTAACGCTTGTGGCTTTTTTCTGGCGGCAGAAGAATCGCCAGAAGCGCGAAAACGTTGCCTCGAAAACTGGGTGCGAATGGCACATGAGCCAGCGTTGACACCACGTTTTGTCAAGAGCCACCTCGGGCTACTCTGTGCCCGCGGCCTGATTCCTGTGGATGGTGAAATCAAAGCGATGCTGGTTCTGGGAGGCATCGCCCCAAAACAATGGCCACCGACCGCACAAGAACTGCTTGGAATAGCCGAAGACCTGAGCTTGGACGTCCGTGAACTGGAAAAGCACATAGATGAAGTGCATGTTCTCAGCAGCCAGCAGCAAGCCAGGGTCTTACCCTTTGTCCAACGTGTCGCAGACATCCTGGCGCACATCGCCAATGAGCGCAACGAGTTGTTCCAACGACTCAACCGCATCGCTGAAATCACAAAAATGTAAGCTCCCTGCACTTATGTGCATGAAAAACATCAACCCCACTCTCCAAAATCCTTTCCTAAAAGAGTCAATCCATGAAACGAATTCTCATTCTCGGAGCCGGCACTGCCGGCACCATCGTCGCCAATAAATTGTACCACGAGCTAGATCGAGATGAATGGAAAATCACTATCGTCGATCAATCTGAAATTCACTACTATCAACCCGGATTTCTGTTCATCCCCTTTGGCATTTACAGCAAAAATGATGTGCAGCGCCCTCGGCGGGATTATCTCCCTCGTGGCGTTGAAACCATCATCTCCGAAATCGAGCTGATCGAGCCGGAACAGAATCGAGTACGCATCAAGAAGGACAACCGCACCCTCAGCTACGACTTCCTCGTCGTCACCACCGGCACCCGCATTGTGCCAGACGAGACGCCAGGACTAAAGGAAGATGAATGGCACAAGACCATCTACGATTTCTATACCCCCGACGGGGCTGTGGCGCTGGCAAAGCACCTGCGCACCTGGGAAGGCGGACGGCTGGTGCTGAACATCGCCGAGATGCCAATCAAGTGTCCGGTCGCCCCCCTGGAGTTCATGTTCCTGGCCGACTGGTATTTCCACGAACAGGGTATCCGCGATAAGGTGGAACTGACGCTGGCCACGCCGTTGCCTGGCGCATTCACAAAACCGATTGCGTCTGAACGCCTGGGTGATATCCTTGAGGAAAAAAACATCAATGTCATCCCCGATTTTTACATCGGTGAAGTGGACGGTGATGCCAAGAAAGATCATCAGTTACGATGAGACCGAAATCGAATACGACCTGCTGGTTAGCATCCCCGTCAACATGGGGGATCCGGTCATCGAACGCTCGGGCATGGGGGATGACCTGAACTTCGTTCCCACTGAAAAACACACACTGAAAGCCAAGAACTACGATAACGTGTTCGTGCTCGGCGATGCCACGAACCTGCCCAGTTCCAAGGCCGGGTCGGTCGCTCATTTCCAGGGCGATGTCTTTGCCGAAAATTTCCTGCGCTACATTGATGGCCTGGAATTGCGCGAAACCTTTGACGGCCACGCCAACTGCTACATCGAATCTGGTTTCGGCAAAGGCTTTCTCATTGATTTCAATTACGACGTGGAACCGCTGCCCGGCAAGTTCCCGTTGCCCGGCGTCGGCCCCTTCTCGCTCCTGCAGGAATCCCGTATGAATCACTGGGGCAAGATGATTTTCCGCTGGATGTACTGGAATATCCTCCTCAAGGGCAAGCCCATGCCCATCGCCGCCCAAATGCAGATGGCCGGAAAATGGAATTAGGAGGAGATTATGGAAACATCAGAAGTATTTGAAGCAGCCAAACTGGCTTTGGAACAACCCCAAACCATTGCCGAGCTTAATCAGAAAATCGATGCGCTGACTGTACAGGTTGCCTTCCTGGCAGAACACGCAGGCGACCAGCAGCGTCGCCAGCGGGAATGGGATGAACTTAAGGCTGACCTCACGCCTATTGCCACAGAGGCGTACATGGCCGCTGTGGAAGAGCTGGCCGAAATCGAGCCGCATGTGCGCCTGGAAGACATGTTGCATCTGCTGAAACGCCTGGCTCGCAACACCCGCAACATCGAGAACATGCTCGACCAGTTGGAGAGCCTCAGTGATCTCTTTCAGGATGTTACGCCGATCTTCAATGACGCCTTCATCGCCGCCGTCACTCAACTCGACCAGATGGAACGTAAGGGCTACTTCGACGTAATGCGTGAAGGCCTTTATGTTGTCGACAATATCGTCGAATCGTTTGGTCCAGATGATGTGCATCAACTCGGCGATAACGTCGTCACCATCCTCACCACCGTGAAGGAGATGACCCAACCAGAGGTCATGGAAACCGTGCAGAATCTGACCCAGACCATGCGCCAAGTGGAAGCACACCCGGAGCAGGTCGACACCTCTATGTTTGGCTTGGTGCGACAGATACGGGATCCGGAAGTGAGGCGAGGTCTCGCCCTGACGCTGCAAATGCTGAAATCTGTCGGCGAGCAGAACTAAGCAGGAACCGCCAACAGTAGCTGGCAAACATGAAGCGATCCGCCACAAGCAGCGTCGTTTTCCTGGCGTAAAACTGCGCTTGCCGAGCTCTCGATCACACGATATAAACAATCCAACCCATATTCAATCCATAGGAGAACATCTAAACCATGTCAACAGTCGAAATCGCAGGCGCCACCGTTGATGTCAATGACGAAGGCTTCATGACCAATCCCGACCAGTGGACGCCCGAAATTGCCGTCGCTATCGCACAAGATGAAGGCATCGCCGAACTGACCGAGGCACACTGGAACGTCATCAATTATTGCCGAGCAAATGCCGAAGATGGCAAGTCGCCAACGCTGCGTAACATCAGCAAGGGAGCAGACGTTTCCACCAAGGAAGTTTTTAAGCTGTTCCCGAAAGGCCCCGCCAAAAAGGTGGCCAAGATATCGGGCCTCGGCAAGCCGGTAGGTTGTGTGTAACGCGCAGCGTGGTCTGTGTACTATCCCGGATACGCAACACGCACTACTTTTCAAACAAGCTACCTCCAATCTCTGATAAACAAAAACCCAAACTAGGAGACAAATTCTATGGACGAAGACACGCGACATATAGCGTTTATCTGCTCGAAAGGCGACCTGGATATGGCCTATCCCGCCCTGGTTATGGGCTGGGCTGCGCTGGGTAACGGTATCGACGTCACACTCTTTTTCACATTCTGGGGCATGGACATGATCCGCAAGAGTCGGGTTGACCATCTGCAAATCGCCCCTGTGGCCAACACTGCCATGAAGATGTCGATGATGGGATTCAAAGGCAATGACAATCTTGGCATCCCCAACATCCTCGGCATCATTCCCGGCATGACCTGGTTTGCCACCAAACTGATGAAAAACAAGATGGAGAAGCTGGAAGTGCCGCCCGTCAGTGAGTACCTGGAGATGCTGGTTGACGCCGGAGCCAATCTGTACGCCTGCAAGATGTCGGTGGACATGATGGAACTGGACGAAGATGATTTCATCGACGGCGTGGAGGCAGTTGTCACTGCCGGTGATTTCATGGATATGACTGAAGGCGCCCAGATCGTTTTCATCTAGCGCTCTGTAGGCCAGTACCTGGATGCAAACCATGTTTTAGGCCCGAAGAATCATGCAAAACCAGACTGCCCGTTCGCCAAATATTGGCGAGCGGGCAGTTTGGTTTGTGCGGACAGCGTTGAATGGTCACTCCTCAGCTCGCCCCCCCTTCTACTGTTTACGATCACTTCTCAGTCGGAGTTCCTTACGAATCCGCTGCCACTGCTGTCTGACGAGCCCGACATCCCCTTTACTGATCTCCTGCTGGGTATACCTTGCCCTGATAAATTCTCTTGTCATTATGTCAATTTCATGTGCACTGTCAGGCAGGTTCTGTTTTAGCACAACGGCATATTCAGCTGGTGTCTGAGATTCCGCACGGGGAAGCTTGCTTTCACTGCTGCGTCGAAGCAGGGCATGGTAATAAAAGTGGATTTGTTGGCGTGGATTCAGCTTGTTCAGGGATATGAAACGGCCCTTGCTTTTGAACTGAGGTTTTAGGCCAGCAGCCCGAAATCGCTCTACGCCCTCACCGACCAGGAAAATAATCTGGTAATTGATAGTACGGAAGAGCGTGGCCAGCCACTGCCGCAATTGTCGCAGCCAGCGCGCCAGCGGCGCGTTTTGCATGGTGTGAAGCAGTGCTTCATGCTGCAGTAGATAGTATCTGATTGCGTAAACCGCCACGATCAGAAAAAGGATCCAGAAGAGATAGGGCTTTATGAGTTCCCAGCCGGGCAGCGAGGTCATTGCGGCAGGCTGAGGCAGCGATGGGGTGACAGGATCTGGTGCAGGTGTTGGCAGGTTGTCGGATGGGGCGCTTCCAAACAGCGACAACAACGCCATGAACGGTAACATCAGCAAAGTCCAAAGCACGCCGGTTATAAAGACAATAAAGGCGACAAGCAGAGACAGAAGCTGATGCAGGATCGAGATAAAACCCAGGGAGTAGTGCGTTGGCAGCAGGCTCACCATCAGTGCCAGGATTGCGAGTAAGATAAGGCTGTACCACGCCCAGCGTCCTGCAATTTTATGGCTCACTGGAACGCCCTCCAGTCGCCAGCGAATATACAGATTGATGAATTTGGTTAGACTGAGCAGGGCAAAGCCAAACATGAAGTAAAGAAGTGTGCTAAAACCGCCGCCGGCAAGCCAGGGCAGAGCAAAGATATGATCGCCGGGCTGAAGTGCAAGAATCGCTCGGATATCAATACGGGAGAGTGCTGTAAGCACAACGAGGAAAGCGCCGATTGTGAAAAACAGGCCCTGCAAGCGCTCGCGTGGCGGTTGCTCGTGTTCCGATCTGGTTACGCCATATTCCCTTTCCAGAAGAGCCTGATCCAATCCCATCTCATCAAACAGTTCAGCGTAGATGCCGCTGATGAGCCATGCAAAAAAGCAAACAACCAGCACAGCCAGGTATTCGAGAGTAAAAAAATTGGTTAGGAAGTCTTCCTGCCAGGCAGGAATTTCGGTGACAAGGGCGCGCCAGCCATGCGATAGCGTCGTCACCAACTTGAGGAGAAGCAAAAGCGCAATCCAGTAGATAAGCAATGACAGTGACCGCGACCGCTGGCGGCGCGACGCCTGCTTGTAAGTCGGGTGCAGATAGAAGCGCTCGAGTGAAAGTAAAAATACGACGACAGGCAAAAACCGGGGATTCCAAGGGCCGAAGGCCTGTCTGATGAATTGCATGAACGTCAAAACGGCGCACATCATCATCAGGCTAACAAGCAGAGCGCTCGCTGCCCGGTAAAAGCGCTCGTTTGCACGAGTTGAGGGTGGTGCGTCATTGAGTGTCATGAGAAGTAACAAGTGACCATGCGAATCACGCAGATCGATCCAGATTCAGCTTCTCCAAATATCCATGTCGCTCTCTCTGACAATGGGAATAACCAGAATTCCGAAAAAGCCAGCGTGATGCACTATCTTGTCAGTATGGGGCGCTTGGCCTGCCAGTATGAGCACGACGTTCAAACCTGAACGGCGGGCTTGATACAGTTGCGCCAACAACGCTTCGTCGGCTTGCCCTGTGATGACCAGAATTGTAGTTCCCCAGGAAAGGTGTAAGCGTCTTTGACGGATGGCCTCGGTCAAAGGTGGCTGTGGCGCTCTCTGTACACAGGCCAGCAGTTCGAGCATGCGAATGAGACATGTCTTGCCCTTGCCGGGAGGTAAATATGGTGCTGTTCCCTGTGGATTTCTTGAGTCTGAACCATTAACGCACAACCCCGCCGCCTGCTTGCGGTCGATAATCCATCTGGAAATAGAGGCTGCGATGACGATGGCCAGCTCAGTGGCATCGATAGCGGCCCGCTGTGGATATGCCGCAGTGTTGAGATCAAGGAAGATGACTGTCTCCAGAGCGATGGAGGGCTCGTATAGCTTGGTTTGCATCCGACCGGTGATGGCCGTGGATTTCCAGTCCACGCGACGCAGAGAATCGCCGGCAACATAATTACGTTTCCCCCGACTCGGGTCGGATCTTCGAAGAGGGGTTCGGGGTGACGCAATGCGCCCAGCGGTGCGCTGGCAAGCAGGTTGATCTGTTTAAGGGGCACGATTTTGGGATAAACTATCAAATTGTCGGTTGGTCCAGCGCGCTTATATTCCTGCCGCCCCAGGCCGAGAATATCTCCAGAAGAGAGAGACAAAGGTCCAATCGCATAGTAACCCCGTTTGCGTGCAAGCATTTCATAGCTCATCTCAACGGTCGCATGTGAGCCAATCGTTATCACTTGCTGAAATGCCCCATGCAAGCTCAGGTCGATCGGCAGGTTGTCGTGAATGCGAAGCCAGGGAACCGGCAGCCTGCGGCTGTTTTTTAGTTGGATCTTTACCGTGACTGATTCTCCCAGAAAAGCCCGTTTGGGCAGGCTACGGTTGATCTGCACGCCCGCTATGGCTCTTTTCCCCCACTCATTGCCCAGGATAGTTGCTCCCACGAGCAAGTACAACAGCGTCAGGGCGAAATCATCACGCATTAACACCGCAAGAGCTACCAGCAGAAGCAACAGGGGTAGCGTTTTCGCCAGCATGGTTCTTTCGGGAGCGAACTAGGGTCCAGGTATCTGGCCTAGGTCCAAAGGTGTAGACTCTATCACTTCAGACAGAATAGTAGCCGCAGTGTAACCTCGGAGTTCGGCCTCTGGTCTTACGATCAGGCGATGCGCCAGCGTGATCGGCGCCAGCACCTTAATGTCATCAGGAAGCACATACTCTCTTCCCTGAATCGAAGCATACGCTTGGGCGGCTTTGAACAGCGCCAGACTACCGCGGGGACTAACGCCGAGAGCCAGGTCGGGATGCGAACGCGTGGCGGCGCTCAAAGCCACAATATAATCCTGGAGCGTGTCATCGACGTGAATCTCCCACACCACCTTTCGTAAATTTAGCAGAGCCTCTCCGTTTACGACCTGGGTGAGTTGCGTGATGGGGTGCTCACGTCTTAAATTGATCAGCATCTGTTTCTCATCCGACTGATCTGGATAGCCCAGTGCGAGCCGCATGAGAAAACGGTCAAGTTGTGCTTCGGGCAACGGAAAGGTCCCTTCGTATTCGATGGGATTCTGGGTGGCCAGCACCAGAAATGGCCGGGGCAAGGCCCTGGTCTCCCCGTCAACGGTCACCTGTTGTTCCTGCATGGCCTCCAGTAGGGCCGATTGGGTGCGAGGCGTCGCCCTGTTGATTTCATCCGCCAACAGGATGTTGACAAAAACCGGACCCGGTCGGAACTCAAAGCTCCCGCTTTTTTGATTGAAGATAGATACGCCCGTGACATCATTGGGCAACAGATCGGGGGTGCACTGCAAGCGTTTGAAGCTGCTTCCCAGGCTGATGGCGACAGCGCGAGCCAGCATGGTTTTCCCCGAACCCGGGACATCCTCCAACAGGACGTGTCCCTCACAAAGCAACGCCACCATCACCATCTCGATGACGCCATGCTTTCCAATGATGACCCGCTCTACGTTTTCGACAACTTGATGAACAAAATCCTGAACCTGGTTCATGTGGCTGTCCTCGCCTAAGATGGTATCAGCGATGGCGGTGTTGCCCACTTCAGCCCCTGCGCTGTCAGAGACTGAAGTGGGCGCTATTGAGGTTTTTTCAAACAGTGAGGTTGATTTTACTCAGCCAATAAGCTATCCAGGATTTGCTGAAAGACTTCGTAGGGCTGGGCGCCGCTTATGAACTGACCGTTGATGAAAAAGGCAGGTGTGCCGGTAACCCCGGCATCGACGCCTTCCTGGAAGTTATTTGAGATGTTCTCCACATACCGCTCCTCTTCCATGCACTGGTCAAAGGCTGCGGTATCAATGCCGATTTCATCAGCGAAGGTGGAATAACTTTCTGCGGCGTTGGCCTGACCGCTCCAGCGTCCCTGCTCGCTGAACAACTTGTCGTGCATTTCCCAATAAGCGTCCTGCTCGCCAGCACATTCGGCGGCAAGCGAAGCTTCAACGGCCTGAGGATGAATGCTGGAGAGCGGGAAATCCTTAAAGACGTAACGGACTTTTCCGGTATCGATATAATTCTCCACCAGTAGCGGCATGGTTTGTTCGAAATGACGCTGACAGAAGGGGCATTGATAATCGGAAAACTCGACAATGGTTATTGGTGCATCTTCTGCTCCCCTGGTCGCCACTGGCTCCTCGTCGAAATCGGTGTCAGGCGTAGGCGTGGGTGGCGGGGTCGGCGATGGCGTCGCTGTCTGCACGCCCTGGGGCAAGGAACCTGTTTCCGCCTCTTCGAGCAAGGCATCGATGATGACCGCCATGCCCTCAAAGGGCAGCAGACCCTGCACGAGATGGCCATTGATCACGAAGTTGGGTGTGCCCCGGATGCCATAGACCTGGCCCTCGCGGTAGTCTTCGACAATCAGTTCACGCTGAGTCTGGTTATCCAGGCAGTCAGCGAACGCTTCAGTGTCCAAACCTAGTTCGGCAGCAGCAGTTTTCATCTGATCTGGAGCGTCATTCGCCCGCCAGGTGCTGATATTACTGAAAAGCCAGTCGTGCATGGGCCAGAACTGCTCTTGCTCGCCTGCACATTGACCGGCGAGGCTGGCCAGATAAGCTACGTCTCCGCCGACAACAGGATATTCCTTGTAAACGATCTGAACTTTACCTGTACCGATATACGCTTCATCCAGAAGCGGGAGCACTTCGCTATAGAAGCGCCCACAGTATGGTCACGTGTAGTCCGACCATTCGTATATCACCACCGGCGCATCAGGCTCACCTTTGGTGGCGGCAGGTCTTGCGGCTGGATCGAAATCAGTAATGGACGGGGGCAGAACAAGTCCCGTGGCGCTGATATTTTCTGCGGCTTCTGGCGTCGACGTATCCGCCTGGTCTGAATCGACTGGCGCCGCTGTCGCTTCTGCTTGCGGTGCAGGCGTCTTGTCACTATTCTCAGAACCAGCGATTGCTGTCAATGTGGCTTCGACTGCCACATCAACCGCTGCCTGATCATCTGATGGTACAGAAGGTGGCGCCGGGATATTGTTGCACCCGACCACGACAAGGGCCAGGAGCAGCACTGCAATGCCTAAAATGGGTAATCTCTTCATGTATTGCCTCGGTTATGTGGATTAACAATGTTGTATATCAGGATGGACTGGGACTTTCCTGGAGTAGCGTGTTTACCAATCGTTTGTAATCGGCTTCTCGGAGCGCACCAGCAACCACGTAGTTTATCACACCTTCACGGTTTATAAAGAACGTGGTCGGCAGGCCAAAAAGTCGATAACCTTGCATTACAGTTTCACCTGTATCGAGCCCGATGGGGAATTCCATGCCAAAGTCCTCTGCGAAGTCGCGTACTACATCCGCCTGTTCGCCGACATTGACAGCATAGACAGTGATCCCCTCATCGCCGTGCTGGGCATAGGTTTCGACGAAAAGAGGCATTTCCTTTTGACAGGGATGACACCAGGTGGCCCAAAAATTAAGGATAACGATCTCTCCTCGCAAGTCGCTCAGCTTTAGCGTGCTGCCGTCAAGCGTCTGCAATTCAAAATCAGGCGCCAAATCGCCGATGCCGAGTCCCTCGACGGGTTCGAAATCAGGCATCAATTGTACAGCGTGCGCCTTTTTGAGGTCTGTCAGCCATTGTGAACGTTGTTGCGGTCGCTGGCCAGGAGCTGTGTCTGCCAGGACAACCTCCTCGATGTACGTGGCCGCCAGAACCGCTCGATGCAATTCGGTTCGCCAGCCTGCTTTCGTTAGTCCGACCTCTTGCAATACATCGTCCAGTGTTTCGCGTGACTCGCCAGCAATCCTCAATAGATGGGTTTCTTCGCTATCAATGATTTCATTGGTTATTTGGAAACCCGCTGTGTCTGCTTCCCGCACAATCAGCATATCCTCGACGAAACTTTCCAGCACGGTTGCCTCATCCAACTGGGCGCCCGGTTCACCCAACAGGCGCAGCGTAGCTTCGGCATAGGCCCGGGCCTGCCCCCACTGCGCTGCAGTAACAGGTGAAGCATCGACGTAGGCGACAATGCCGGGAAGGCTAATGGTCGACGGCGTTATATCAGCTTCGGGCTTTCCTACTGGCATTTGGCAAGCAGAAAGTGCGAGAACCATCAAAAACAGTGCGCATGACTGCCAAAATAAAGCAGCAGGTCGAAAGTGAAAATAATACATAATCGCTTGCAGTATAAACTCCAAGGCAATTCACTGCAAATGAAGGTCATTTTCAAGTGGAAATCGTGAGATGACCTACGGTCATAAAAGGAAGATCACGCTATACTGGAACACATGTTCGTTCCTGTTGGAGTTTCAGTTCCATCCGTTTGGCAGCCGAGGCCACCAACACCTACTGGTTGCCTTTGTTCAATCAATTGAGCGGTTCTGCCGAACTGGAAAACTGGCCGCTTCATCTCCACGCCTTCAATCCCAGGGTCATTCGTCACTTCAAAAAGGCCCTCGGCGATGAAGAGAAGACCGACCGTAAAGATGCGACCGTCATCGCCGAGCGTCTCCGCTTCGGCAAGGACTTGCCCAGAGCCTTTGACATGGATGAGTTCTATCTGCCTCTGCGTTCCCTCACTCGCTATCGCTACCATCTGGTGCGGGAGTTGGTGCGGGTCAAGAGTTACACGGTTTCCCAGGTCTATCTCAAGGCCACCGACTATACCCAGCCGCACAAACAGCCTTTCAGTAAGCTCTTTGGCGCTACCAGCCAGGCGGTGCTCCTGGAATTCGCCACTCTGGACGAAATCGCAGCCATGCCTTTTGAGGACTTGGTGGAATGGCTCGATGTCAAGGGGAAACGTCGTTTTCCCGATCCTGAAGCAAATGCTCGCAAACTGCAGCAGGTGGCCGAAGATGCTTATCGTCTGCCCGAAGAGTGGGCGACTGTGATCAATGACATCATCGCCCTCAATCTCCGTCACATCGCCCTCCTCGAGGATCTCATCCGCCGCACCGATGCTGCTATCACCGCTCAGATGGAGGATATTCCGCAAACCCTGGAAACCATCCCTGGCATTGGTCCGGTCTTCGCTGCTGGCATCATCGCTGAGATCGGCGACCTTGCCCGTTTCGATTACAACGAAGCCCAAGTCGCCAGCTATGCCGGCCTCAAGTGGTCTCGTTCTCAGTCCGGCGATTTTGAAGCTCAGGATACTCCTTTAGCTCGCAATGGGAATCGCTTCCTCCGCTACTACCTCTGCGAAGCGGCTCAGTTGGTGCGATTGCACGCCCCTGAGTACAAGGTCTACTACCAACGTAAATATCACGAAGTCCGCAAACATCAACACAAGCGGGCTATTGTCCTTACCGCTCGCACGCCAATAACTCAATCAAACCAAGTACGTGATGAGGACTATCAATATGCTGGCTCAAATAATCATGCAGTTGTATGCAAGCAACAAGTTTGTTATCGATCTGAATGCAAGGGATTTAAGCCATGAGGACAGTTTATTGAACCCCCTGCCCGAGGGCAATAACCTCAATTGGGTATTGGGCCATATCCTGGTTGGGCGTGCTGAGGCCCTTGACCATCTACAAATCGCTCCACTGTGGGGCTTGGAACAGCAGGCACTTTATGCCTCTGGATCAGACACGATCACGCCAGAGACTGCCCTTCCTTTCTCCCACTTGTTAGTGATGCTCGATCGTTCGCAAGAGCAACTGGCGGCAGCTTTGGCCGACGAGAACGTGGCGGAGCGCCTCGCACGCCCTTGCGGAGAAGATGGGACAGTTGGGCAGCGGCTGCTGGGCCTGGCCTGGCACGAAACCTACCACGCCGGACAAACTGATTACCTGAGGCGGCTAGCAGGCTTTCTGGAAGGAGGGGTGAGATAGTGGCTTATGACGATACGCTGGCTGCCCAAGTTCGTGCGGTACTGGGTGAACAGGAAGGGCTGAGCGAGAGGAAGATGTTTGGCGGGCTTGGCTTCATGCTGTACGGCAACATGTGCTGCGGTATACAGAAATCAGAACTAATTCTACGTCTTGGACCCGACAAAGGCGCTGAAGCGTTGCAGGATCCCCGCATGAGGCCTTTCGACACCACCGGTCGACCGATGAAGGGCTGGGCGGTCATTGATGCCGCCGATCTGGAGAAGGAAACAGAACGCTCATACTGGGTGCAGCAGTCGGTGGATTTTACCCTGACACTGCCGCCAAAATGAGGTGGGCTCGGATACATATTTGACAGCATACAGCACCGGTGCTAGACTGCACCCCGTAGCATTAACCTCATAATCCACCACAAAGGCATTGATGGAGACGAGTAGCCGGGACCCACCAGGTTCAGCGAGTCCGGAAATAGTGCAAGCCGGATGCCAGGAACCCGTCGAAAATCCCTCCGGAGCCGCCGACTGAAAATCAGGGAAATTGAAGTGCAAGACTCCTGGATTAGTAAGCTCTGCCGGGTTCGTGACCCGTTAGCGATCACGAAGAGATGATAGTCTCTGAGAAAGTGCGGCGTCTTGTTTGAACGCCGAATCAGGGTGGTACCACGGAAGCCAGCGCTTTCGTCCCTGCGTGGACGGAGGCGTTTTTTGTATTGATCCACAAATTGGCAAAGACCTATGACTGATTTACTTTATCAAACTGATTCCTACCTGCGAGCGTTCACAGCAACGGTGACCGATGTGGATGCTGATCAAAGTCGTGTTGGTCTCGACCGTTCTGCTTTTTACCCCGGCGGTGGCGGTCAGCCTAACGATATCGGCCATCTCGGTCCCTGGAAAGTCGCTAAAGTGAAGAAAGAAGGCGCTACCGTGTGGCACTGGCTGGCAGGTGAAGGATTGCCCGAAATTGGCAATAGCCTACCAGGTGTGATCGATTGGGAGCGGCGTTATGCCCTCATGCGTACCCATACGGCTCTGCACATCCTCTGTGGCGTGGTGTGGCGGGATTATGGCGCCCAGGTGACCGGAGGCAACATGGAACCAGGCAAGGGTCGTATGGATTTCGAGTTCGCTAACCTCCATAAAGATCTGGTCAGTGAGATTGAGATGAGTTGCAATGCTGAAGTTGCTGCCTCACGAGACATCACCGTGGCGATTCTCCCTCGTGAGGAGGCTTTTCAAATCCCCGACCTGATCCGCACCAAGATCAATCTCCTGCCCCCTGGCATCCCGGAGGTACGCACGGTTGAGTTGGTTGGGCTAGACCTCCAGGCGGACGGCGGAACCCACGTTCGCAACACCTCGGAGGTCGGGCGCATCAAAGTCGTCGATTACAAGTCTAAAGGCGCAATCAATAAGCGCATTTACATTGAGATAGTGTGACAGGAGAAGAACCATTATGCCATTTAACGACGTACCTTCTGACGTTGATTTCATCCAGCAAGAACACGAAGTGCTCGCCTTCTGGAAAGAAACGAACGCCTTCAATAAACTCCGTCAATTACGAAAAGGATCGCCCACCTGGTCCTTTATCGACGGTCCTATCACCGCCAATAACCCGATGGGCGTACACCACGGTTGGGGGCGCACATACAAGGACATTTACAATCGCTACTGGTCAATGCGTGGCCGGGAACTCCGCTACCAAAACGGATTCGACTGCCAGGGTCTGTGGGTTGAGGTCGAGGTGGAGAAAGAATTTGGCTTCAAATCCAAGACAGATATTGAGGAATACGGTCTCGAAGCATTTGTACGCCGCTGCAAAGCGCGCGTGCTCAAGTATTCGGCAGTGCAGACTGAACAATCAATTCGTTTAGGGTATTGGATGGACTGGAACGATACTGATCAGCTGCGCTGGCTGGCGGAAATGTTGCTAGAGAATCCTGACCATGTCATCACCGTCGAAGGACCGGAGGGACCGGTTACTGATAGCGTGGAAATGATTGTAGGACGCCTGGGCATGCCAGAGTTGGGTGGCAGCTACTATACCTTTGCCACCGAGAACAATTACATGATCTGGACGTTCCTCAAAAAATGCTGGGAGAAAGGGTGGCTGTTCCAGGGTGCTGATGTCATGCCCTGGTGTCCCCGTTGCGCCACTGCCATCAGCCAGCATGAGATTGTCACGGACGGCTATCGCGAGATTACGCATCGCAGCGTTACGCTCCGTTTCCCGCTGCACGATAGGCCGGGCGAATCGCTTTTGGTTTGGACTACCACGCCCTGGACACTCACCAGCAACGTGGCAGCGGCTGTGGGCAAAGATCTCGACTACGTCAAAGTTCGCAGCGGTGATCACCTACTCTACCTGTCTAAGGGCACGCTGCATATGCTGAAAGGCGGTTATGAGGTACTGGGTGAACTCAAAGGCCGTGATATGATCGGATGGACGTATGATGGGCCCTTCGATGATTTTGTAGCAGCACGGACACCAGGCGGTCACCATCAGCTTGCACACCTCAAGCAAGGTGCTGATCTCAGCGCCGTACAAGCGCATCAGATCATCCACTGGGATGGCGTGGGTGAAAGCGAGGGCACTGGTATCGTGCACATCGCGCCTGGCTGTGGCGCAGAGGACTTTGATCTGGGCAAACAGTATGGCTTCCCCGTAGTCGCCCCGCTCGATGACGAGAGCAATTTTGTCGAGGGATTTGGATGGCTTACCGGACACCATGTTTCAGGCGTAGCCAATAGCATTTTTGAAAATTTGGATCAAAAAGGCATTCTCTATCAAGTCGAGCAGTACAGCCATCGCTACCCCACTTGCTGGCGGTGCGGCACCGAGCTTGTTTTTCGCCTGGTCGATGAGTGGTTTATCAGCATGGGCGAACTTTATGACAAGCCACGTTCTGAAGTGACCGCCGAGGAGAAAGAGGCCAGTTTGCGCTACCAGATCATGGATGTAGTTGACCAGATACGCTGGATTCCCGAATTCGGATACAAGCGAGAATTGGATTGGCTGCGCAACATGCACGATTGGATGATCTCTAAAAAGCGCTATTGGGGACTTGCTCTACCTTTCTGGGTTTGTGAGGACTGCGGTCATCATACTGTGGTCGGAGATGAGCACGAGTTACAGGAACGAGCCATCGAAGGTTGGGATGAGTTTGCTGGCCATACCCCACACCGACCCTATGTTGATGCGGTGAAGCTGCAATGTGATGCGTGCGGTGGCAAGATGAACCGCATTCATGACGTGGGCAATCCCTGGCTTGACGCCGGGGTCGTGTCCTTTAGCACTCTGCAATACCGCACGAATCAGGACTACTGGCGCAAGTGGTATCCGGCTGACTGGATTTCCGAGTCCTTCCCCGGCCAATTCCGCAACTGGTTCTACAGTATGCTCACAATGGGGACGGTGCTGGATTCCAGCCCCTCCTTCCTGGAGAACTTTGGCTATGCCTCGTTGTTGGCTGAAGATGGTCGGGAAATGCACAAAAGCTGGGGTAATTCCATCGAATTCAACGAAGCGGCCGATAAGATGGGCGTTGATGTGATGCGCTGGCTGTACTCGGCACACAAACCAGAGAACAACTTACTGTTCGGATTTGATCGGGCTGATGAAGCACGCCGGCAAGTGCTCATCCCCATGTGGAACGTCTATAATTTCTTCATGACCTATGCAAATCTGGACAACTGGGAACCCGATAGCGCCGGATTTGATCCCGCCTACCCTGAAGGTGCAACACCGACCGTCTCCAGCCCACTCGACCAGTGGATATTGGCCCGACTGAACGATGTCACCGCCAAAACGACCGAGGCATTGCAAAACTCCGATGCCTTCGCTTCGACCTTAGCCCTTGAATCCCTTCTAGAAGACTTGACCAATTGGTACGTGCGGCGTAGCCGCCGTCGTTTCTGGAAAGGTGAACTGGATTCTGACAAACAAGATGCCTACGCCACCCTCTACCATGTTCTGGTCAAACTATCCAGGCTATTGGCGCCCATCCTCCCCTTTGTGACAGAGGTCATGTACCAAAACCTGGTGCGTGGGGTCCAGCCCGAAGCCCGTGAAAGCGTGCACCACACCGATTGGCCGCTCACTGACCAGGATGTCATCGATGAAGTCTTACTAGAGCAAATGGCTTTGGCTCGACGCATTACCAGTCTGGGTTTGAGCGCGCGCAGCAGCGCCAACCTGCGCGTACGCCAACCCCTGGCCAAAGCGCTGGTTCATGTACAAACAGGTCGGCGAGAACTAACTGCTGATACGATTGAGATCATCGCCGACGAGTTGAACGTGCAGGCTATCGAATTTGTCGCTGATCCAGGTGCAATGGTGTCCTATCAGGTGTTGCCCAATAACCGTCTTCTAGGCCCGAAACTGGGCCGTGATTTCCCAAAGGCGCGGGCAGCGCTATCTGCGATGTCCGCCGAAGCAGTGGTTGCTCAGATCAATATGGACAAACCAGTCGAATTGGACATTGACGGTGAGATTGTGGTGCTGCTGCCTGAAGAGATCGTTGTGCAGACGCAACCAGCCGCAGGTTTGGCGGTGGCCGCCGACAAGGTGCTGACTGTCGCAATCGATACAGAACTTACGCCCCAACTTCGTGCCGAGGGGACGGCGCGTGAGGTCGTTCGTCGCATCCAGACAATGCGCAAGAATGCAGAATTCAATATCGAAGACCATATCACCACCTGGTACGCGACAGCGGATACGGAACTGTCCCAGGTGATCGATGACTGGGGTGCGTACATCCAGATGGAGACGCTGACAGATAACCTTGTGGATGAAACCCCGCCCGTTGAGGTGTACGTTGAAGTGCACAAGATCGACGGCGCTGATCTTACGGTCGGTGTCAAACGCTTCGAGTAGACTTACCGTTCTCAGTGAGCGGATGAATGTTGGTACCCGTTTATTTATAGGGGTGACAGCCATCCGTTCACGCATTGATGCATCCTTGTTCTAGATCGATCAGATCGAGTATGATAGTGGGTAATCAAGTTCTGAAGGCAAATTAGACACAGTAGAGAGTGAAGCGCCGAAATCATCGGTTAAGCAGAGTAAAATTATGACAGACAATCATGCAGGGAAGCACATCAAATCCGCCCTTTTCGTTGATTTCGACAACATCTACATTGGACTAAAAAAGCTTGATGAAGCTGCAGCCGAACAGTTTGCCATGAACCCAACTCAGTGGCTGGGGTGGATGGAACAGGGTATGCCGCGTGCTGATAACGCTGAATCCAATGGTGAATCAGGGCGACTGCGTGATATCCTCGTGCGGCGCTGCTATCTCAATCCCAGGGATTTCTATAAGTATCGCCCAAGTTACACACGCGCTGCTTTTAGTGTTATCGATTGTCCTTCACTGACTGCCGCCGGTAAGAACAGTGCGGATATTTACATGGTGATGGATATCATCGATACGATGGAGCATTCAACCCATTTCGATGAATTCATCATTCTCTCTGGCGATGCTGATTTCACGCCTGTTTTACTGCGTTTACGGGCCCACGACCGCCGCAGCGTGATCCTTGCCGCTGGTCCCGCCTCCGAAGCCTATAAAGCCGCTTGCGATCAAGTGATCCCTGAAGATGTCTTTATCGAGTACGCTTTGGGGATGTTGTCCGATGAGGGAAAATCAGATACATCAAGGCGCGTCCACGCTCCCCTGTCGCCTGCCGTGCAGGAATTGATGGATGCGATGGCCTCGAATCTGTACACGGAAGCCAGCGCCAATGGCGAAATCCTGGCGACAGATCTGCCTAAGCTCTATCTCACATATCCGGAATTCCGGCGTGACAGCCATTGGCTTGGCTTCTACTCGTTGCGCGCAATGACCTCGGAACTGACAAAACGCAATCCAGAACTACACATCACCGAAGGTGATCCCTGGCGGGTGACCGTGCGTGTGCCGACGCGCAGGAAGCGCTCGGAGCAGCCAGCGGAACAAGACGCTGAGAGCGTCGAACAGGACGAGACCAGCGAGGCCGAAGATCAACTGCGCAAACGCATCATCCGCCTGGTGAGACGAATGGTCGCCAAATCTGATGAACCGATTCTCATGGCGAAGGCAGCTCATGATGTGACCAACGCAATCGGCCCACAGGTGATCGACTCACGTTGGGCGGGTGCTGGAACTTTCAAAAATCTGCTCCAAAGCGCTGATAACCTGGAATTTGAGATTGCTACATCACCCTCGCCCGGCTATTTGTATGACCCAAAGAGGCACGATCTGCCCACTGACGAAGCCGAAACGGATGTCGATGTTACGCCTGAGTTGAATGCATTGATTGGTTTGGTATACCAGGCGACTGGCACCCCCAATCTCACGCCCAAGCAATATGCGGTGCTATTCCGCGCTGTCGCTGCTGATCTCAAAGAAAATCCATACAATCTCACAAAGACATCGAAAACGGTGCGGGATCGTTGCATTGAGGAAGGCGAATCCATATCCCGTTCAAGTGTCTCCTACGTGCTAAAGGGCATCATCTACAAAGGACATCGGTTTAACAAACGTGATTCGGCGAAATCTCTGGCCAACGTTTATCGCGAGAGTGTACTGGCCCGGTGTGAAGATGTGGAGCTAAAGCTGGATGACCGAGAGAAAGAAATGGTCGGCACCTGGGTCGCTGGTGGGCTGAATGGATAGGAATGAGGACGGAATCATCTGACAGGTGTCGCAAAATCCTCCATCTCGATCTCGATGCCTTTTTCTGCGCTGTTGAGGAGTTACGGGATCCGAATCTGAAGGGGAAACCGTTTGCGGTCGGTGGCAGCCCTGAAGGTCGGGGGGTAGTTGCCTCCTGCTCATATCCCGCACGTTTGCATGGTGTGCGTTCCGCCATGCCTATGGCCCAGGCCATTCGGCGTTGCCCCGACCTATTGGTTGTGCAGCACGGTCATCGAGTTTACAGCGAATATTCCCGCCAGGTGATGGATCAATTGCGCAAGATCACGCCATTGGTGGAGCCGATCTCGATTGACGAAGCCTTCCTTGATGTCAGTGATCTGCCAGATCAAGCAGCTGAGATCGCCAATGGTCTGCAAGCTGTGATCAATCATCAGTTAAAATTGCCTTGTTCCCTCGGGGTTGCAAGCAATAAATTGGTAGCGAAAATTGCCAATGATGTTGGCAAGGGAAAAGTGCAGACTGGTGACTATCCGAATGCAATAACCATTGTCGATCCCGGACAAGAAGCGGCTTTTTTAGCGCCTTTGCCCACGCGGGCTTTGTGGGGGGTTGGACCCAAGATGGAGGAACGGCTGGCATCGATTGGGATCCTGACGATTGGAGAAATTGCCGAACGACCGGAGGAGATGTCTCGTTCAACACTTTGGTCAATGGGGGCGAGATTTATCCAGGCGTGCAAAAGGTATTGACGATAGACCGGTTGTCACGGAACATGATGTTAAGTCGGTGAGCAAGGAGGTGACGTTTTCGCAAGATGTGGCGGACAGACGGGAACTTGAGCGCACGCTATGGCGGTTATCTGAGGGAGTGGGACGCAATTTGCGGCGTAAAGAATTGCATGGCAGTACAGTCAAGATCAAACTACGTTGGCCTGATTTCACAACGATTTCCCGGCCAATAACCTTACCCAGACCAACCGATCAGGACGATGAGATTTTTGCATCGGCAAAGGAATTGTTTCACCGTGAGTGGCGGGCGGGCAGAGCAGTACGTGGTGGGAGTAGGAGTCAGTGGGCTGAGTGAGGGATACAGACAGATGAATCTTTGGGAAGACGCTGATCAAGACAATGATCAACGTCTGCAGGAGACCTTGGATGAATTGAGCGGAAATATGGACACAAAATGGTGCAAAGGGGTTTTAGAAGACAAGAGGTTGAAACTCCAGCGGCAGAATGTTCATCATGAATACAAAAAGTCGACTCTATTTTCTCGCCCTCCTGACTATGCTGCTTGTAGCGGTGTTTTGGTTTGTCCAAAACGCACCCTCACAGCAGCCAATATCGCCTTCCCCAATAGCTTCGCCAACATCTATAACTACCACTGACCCAACACCAACAGAACTGATCCTGGGCGTACAGACAGCGAATACGCCTGTCCAAACCAGAACCGGGGCAATGTACGTAATCACAAGCGAAGGTCTGCTGCGGCGCATTCCCGATACTGAGACGATGCTGGCGCTGGGTTTCGAGCCTGAACAGTTTCTCCTCTATCCCGATGAGTTACTGGCCCCCTACCCTTTGGCCCCTGACCTCACCCGCTGGCTCGACAGTGCGAATGGGTACCCGGCCCTGTATTACTTTGACCAAGGCAAACGACGGAACGTCGTTGATCTTGAGACAGCACTGGCGATGGATGCAGACCTTGTTGACACCATGCAGAACGATACCGTCCCGGTCAACGACCTGCCCCATTTTGACAAACCG
This sequence comes from uncultured Chloroflexia bacterium, assembly GCA_963700615.1. Classification (GTDB taxonomy): domain Bacteria; phylum Chloroflexota; class Anaerolineae; order J102; family J102; genus DUEF01. The sequence goes on from CAVOYG010000024.1 coordinate 277,721, forward strand.
TTACCCCCTGCCACCCGCACGCCCGATCAAATCTCGCATCCTCGCACCACTGCAATCGCTTGGGCGCATGGACAGCTATGGACAGCCAATGAATCTGGGAGACTGACGCCCTGGGGAGATGGTGATTGGCGACTTGCAAAACCCTTCCTACCCGAAAGCACCCCAATCCGGGCCTGGATGAATACTCGCCTGAGCGATGGAGAAAACTCCGGGGTCCAGTCCCTTGCAATCGCCGAAAACGGAACCATTTGGGTCGTAGGGGACAAATATCTGGCCTTGCGGTATCCCGATGAACCCTGGCAGGTTTTCAACGACGAAGACTACCCTATCATCCGAGATCGGCACCAGGCAGTTACAATCAGTGAGCGCGGCTTTCCCATATTTGTGGGCCGAGGTGGAAAGCTTCGCTTTGATGGCAATGTCTGGACCGCCATTGATATCGACGTACGCCGCACCGCCAACTTCACGCTAGTGCAGACGCCCAACCAACAACCTCTCCCCGACACATTCCCCTCCCCCACCGACTACGAGGCCTGGCTGCAGACTTGGCCACGACCCCCCTTCCGACAACGGTTGGTGCATGCACTTCTTGCAGACGCACCGCTTTGACACTATCGAAGCCCAGCAGCAGATCAACCGTCTCAAGCGCTTAGGCGCTCGTTGGACTACTGTTCTTTATGTCAACCACGCACAATTGCAGCTGGTGGCGCCGCTGTTCCAAAAGGCCGGTATCCAGGTCATCTGGAGGCCCTTCGTCCGCCCGTGGGAATCTTATGACGACTGGGAACGAGACGTCGCTTATCTGCGTTCTGTGGACATTCCACCTTACGTTCAGCTATACAACGAACCCAGTCTCGATCAAGAATGGTCCGGGCAACCGATCGACTTCGATTTGTTTATCAATCACCTTGTTCCTGCCATCGATCGTGTTTACAATGCTGGTGGTTACGTTGGGCTGCAATTCATTGACCCCGATTGGCTGCGCCAAACAATTGAGACAATGCAGGTGTCAGGACAAGAGCATACATTCGACCGGCTGTTCTTCATCCCCCACCCCTATGGCCTCAACCATCCTCCCGACTACAGCGAAGATCGCAGCGCTGCCCTCGGTTTTCGGGCCTTTGCCGACGTATTTGAAGAGACGACTGGCTACATCCCCCCCATGATCGCAGGTGAGGGAGGCTGGAAAATCGGTTCAGCCCAAGATGACCGTTATCCCCCTGTGAACGAAGTTATGCATCGAGACTAACCATTTAGCCATACTCGGTTGGTTCCGCAGCGGTCAACTCTCGGACGGTGAAGCCACGCCCGACTACCTTTTCGCTTACTGCCCCTGGCTCATCTCCGACCCGGTGGATGACGCCGCCTGGTTCGACAGTGATGCTGGTAATCGTACGCTCACCATCGAGGCATTTGAGATGCAGGAGCCATTCGTGCGCCAGTTCTCGTGGGATAATGATTCTGGTGGAGGATGATGAACGCCAGCTACTGCCCCCGCCCGAAAACAATCATCTGGAAAGTCTTCACCATAAGATAGAGGTCAAAAGCCAGGCTGGCGTTTTGGATGTGGTAGAGTTCATACTCAAATTTGTGTAAATGCGACTCGTCGTCATCAGCGTAACGATAACGAATTTGCGGCCAACCGGTGAGCCCCGGTTTCATCGAAAAGCGAAGATGATAAAACGGAATGAAGGAGGCCAGGCGGTCTGCATTAATCTTGCGGATGGGGCGTAGCCCCACCATGCTCAGTTCACCTGTCAGCACATTCCAGAGTTGGGGCAGTTCATCCAGACGGGTTTTGCGAAGCCACTTGCCGACTCGGGTGACCCTGGGATCGACCTTCTGCGCATAGGCGGCTTCCCCTTCCGGCTCTCCCAGTTCGTACATCGTGCGAAACTTGGCAATAATGATCGGTTTCTGGCGTAGCCCCAGGCGCTCCTGCCGGAAAATCGGACGTCCGGGAGAATCAAGTACAATCGCCAGCATCAAAAAGGGCCAGAAGGGGAGTGTCAGCAACAAACCGAGACCTGCAATCAGTACATCCGACACCCGTTTCAGGCGCCATACCACAGGGGAACCGTAAGGCTGGCTGAGATGATCCAGGATCCAGCGGCCATCGATAGTCTCGATCGGCACCCGGCCGGTCATCGCCCCGTAGAAATTGGCCGAATCATACACCCCCACACCGTCGAATTTCCAATCAATGGCCTGCTCCAGGTATTCAGGTGGGAATCCTCCCCTGGCAGAGAAGACCAGAGTGTCAGCATCTTCCTCCCGCACGGCTTGATCCAGCGTGCGGTTCTGTGCATCAACGATCTGCCTACCATCGTCGCTGGCGGTGCCCGTCACGTAGAATTCCCCCACCACAGTATAATCACCCAGTGGCCTGCCTCGCAGTTCTGCTTCAATACCCCGTTCCACCGGATTTGTCGCCACTAGCAGCACCCGGTGCGGCCTCTCGAATTGCAGGAGGCGCGCATAGAAGAGACGCCTCCACACGTAGAGTGCAATGAACGCAAGCGGGACGAAGAAGAACACGACATACCGGCCCAGGTCCAGGGATCGGAAGAAAAAGGTAATCGTGGTCGCAAGAGCGACACCAATCAAGGTTGATAATGCCAGGACGGCTGCAGCCCCCCGTCCTCGGATCTCACGCCGCAGATTGTATTGATCAAAGATATAGAGCGAGAATACGTAACCACCGATGAGAGCCCAAACGCCGCCGGGTAGCGCTTCGACGAACACATCAGACCAGGCAACGCCATCGACTAAAACACGCTTGAGTGCGACCGCTACACTGGCCATAAGAAATAACAGCACCACGTCGCCGAAAAGCAATGCCAACTGCCGCCGACGCATGGAACCAGTCCACAAACTTGCACGATGTAAACTCATCGAATCCCTTTCTCCTTTAACAGCAACTCATACAGCGCTTGTGTCTTCTGCTGCATCGATTCGATCTGCCAGCGATCGTTGACCAGTGCAGGGGCGTTTGCTCCCATCGATTGTGCAAGCTCGGTCTGATGGATGAAGAACTCCAACGCTGCTGCCATCGCATCCACATCGCCGTGCGGGAACACATAGCCATTGAGGCCATCATAATACCATTTCTCGCACGCCCTCCGCCTCGAAGGCTAAGACAGGCAAACCGACCGCAGCAGATTGAACCAACACCTGGGGCAGTCCTTCCCGCTCGCTGGCAAAGAGATGCACGTCCATTGCGGTCATCACATCCGCCACATCGGTGCGGTAGCCGGTGAAGAGAATGACATCATCCAATCCCGCTGCCGTCACCATCCCTTGCAAGCGCTCCTTGTCAAAACCCTCGCCGACAAACAGAAATTTCAAACAGGAATAGTCTGGCGAAAGCTTGCTGGCCATATCGATGATGTAGCGATGCCCTTTTCGCCATTCCAACGCAGCAACATAACCTGCCACAAAATCGCCTTCGTCCAGTCCGAACTCCGCCCGAATGGTCTGGCGCCGGACAGTCTTATTCTCTCGGGCTGCGATAAAAGCGTCCAAATCCATGCCGCTGTTAATGATTTCGTATTGATCGGCTTCGCCGATGCCCGCATCGAGGTAGCGCTGCCTGAGGTCTTCGCCAACGCTAACAATGCGATCAGACCAGCCAGCCGCCTTGCGCTCCAGCACACGGTAAGCGGCATTGGTTAATCGTCCCTGTGTGGGGTTAAACGTAGCCCCATGAAGGCCGTGTATGATTATCGGAACGCCAGCCCGCTGCGCTGCCCAGCGTCCGATAATGCCGGCCTTGGCTAGATGCGTATGTACGATTTGGTAGCGTCGCTGCCGAAACAGTTTGAGCAGATCCAACGCCGCCCGTGTGTCCCACAATGGGTGAACATCCCGGCGCATACTGGGAACCTGTGTCCATTGAACGCCAATCCCCTCCGCACGCCACCGATCGGCGCTGTCCCCTACCACCAAGTCTACATCATAACCCTCCTGGACCAATCCCTGACAGGTGAAAAGCGTATTTTTAGCGCCACCTGCGCCATGAAAGCGGGTGATAACGTGGGCGACCCGGATTTTTTCGTCGGATTGGAGGGGGGGGATTGTGGCAGGACTGGATGGCATGAAAGGGAGTCAGAGATCAGAGGTAGCCGAGTCCTCGCAGATGTTCGACGAGGCCGTCGTCGAGGTCAGAGGAAGGAGGCGCAGCGCCACCAGGCGGATGCTTACTCAACCATTGGTCGAGGGAATCGGCCAGATCGGATACCAGTTCGGGGTGGGACGCAGCAACGTTGGTCAGTTCGCCAGGATCGTCCAACAGGTTGAAGAGTTGGATTTCACCCTTGTTACTGCGAATGAGTTTGAAATCGTTCTGTACGATGCCATCCAGTGTGCGGTCATAGCCACGGCTGGCGGGATCAAAATCGGGGTGACGGCGAGCGAAGCGGTGATGATGAGGGGCGGTGTATTGGGTGATAGCGTGTTGCGTGTTGCGTGTTGCGTTTTGCGTATCAAGTAAGGAGTGTCCGGGTAAATCCAAAAGGTCGGGGGAACCGGAGAGATCGAGGATGGTGGGAAAGAGGTCGGTGTGCTGGACGAGCGTATCCTCCTCCTCAGGTGGGAAGTAATCGAGATGATGGATGAGCAGGGGCACGTGGGCCAAACTATCATAGACGCAATATTGGTGATCCATCAATCCGTGATCGCCGATGTTTTCGCCGTGATCGGAGGTGACGATGATAACGGTGTTGTCCAGACCGCCAACCGAATCCAGGAAATCCAGCAAAGCGCCGAGTTGCGAATCCACATAGGCGATTTCGGCGTCGTACAACGCCCGCAGCCCCTCGAAATCCTGATGGGTCATGTTTTGTTCCCCAGCCATGTAGGCCCAGGCGTCCTGATTGGCATTACGAGCATTGCGCAGGGCTTTGCCCAGGAGCAGGCGTTCGGCGTAGCCCGGAGGCGGCTCGTACGGCAGGTGGGCATCGAGATAGAGGCCGAAGAGAAAGAATGGCCGGTCGGGATCACGCGCTTCCCGCCACCAGCGTTCGACGTAGTTGTTGAGCTTGCGCGCCCCTTTGTCGTGTCGCTCCAACACCCGTTTGCGCAATGCCTTCTCCCACCAGGGGAATGATGCCTTGCCCATGCTGGGGAAGATGCGCCACAGCGCCGAAAAATGCTCGAATCCCCGATCCAACCCGAAATGTGGCCCCACCCAGGCGTTGGTGGAAAAGGCAGCCGTCTGATACCCCACCTGCTGCAATGTCTCGGCCAGGGTCGGTATGGCAGCATCCAGGAAACGATTGTCGACATTGACGCCATGCTGGCGGGGATGCAGGCCGGTAAACATGCTGGCATGGCTGGGCAACGTCCACACAGCCGCCGAGCGGGCCTGGGTGTAACACCTGCTGCGGCTCGCCAATTCATCCAGACGGGGCGTCACCTGGCGGGGATTGCCATAAACGCCCAGACCATCGGCGCGCACGCAGTCGAGGACGAGGAGGAGGATGTTTGGTTGGTGTAGAAGTGGGGAAGGCACGTTGGCGGGGAATGGCTGGGTATTTGAATCTTGGGTATGATGATCAGGGATTGAAGATGATGTTTGCCCACCTTCAACCTGATGCGAATTTTAAGCGAGGGTGTGGAATTGGTCAATGATGGACTTGTGAGAATAGATGAAACGTTAGATTGTATAGTGTATTGACTATGCGAAGTAATGTTTTAAGTCCGCCTCTGACTGCCCTTTCTGTTAATTTTTGCTTCTTCTCACCCCCACCAACACCGCCAACGCCCCCACCAACGCTGCTGCCCCCAACCACCAGGTTTGCCCCCCACCCTTACTCGCTTGCACGCCCTTGGCCATCACGGGGATCGTCTCCAACTGCTTGCCTGTTTCCAGTTTAGTGCGAGCCAGCAGGTCTTGATCGTTGCGCAGTCGCTCGGCCAGCGCCCGCTTCTGTAACACATCCTCATCGGTGATATACTTACCGAAGGAACGCAAGCCAGCCAATTTGAACTGGTGCTTGTTGAACAACCGGTAGATCTCCTTCACTCGCTCCAGGCTGAGGTTGCGGCCCAGGGTGTAATCCTCGAAACGCCCTTCCATCGCAAGCAGGGCGGTCTCGGCCAGGCAGGCGTAGGCTGTTCCCGCGGGTAGACCAATGTCGTAACCAAAATCAATATCGCCTGGGATCAACACTTCGCCGCTCTCGATCACGAGCACGTCCGGGCGCAGCGCCGCCTCGGCCGGGTTGATATCCAACGGTCGAGCCACGTCGCAGATCACAGCGCCAGGCTTGCATTGCGTGATATCGACAATCCGCTGCCCAAAAGCGGAGGTGGCAGTAACGATCAGGTCGCAGTCTGCCACGAGATCAGCCGCCCTGGTGGCAATGGTGACTCGCAGCGCCTGGCGTCTCTTCCTGGATCGTGCGCTTGAGTTCGATCAGCTTCTCCGGCTCGATGGAGACCAGCACCACATCGTGGATGGCCTGCGCCAGCAAGCGGGCGCACACCGAGCCGATAGAGCCGGTGGCGCCGATAATCATCACCCTGCCCTTGGTGAGATCAGTGGCGCCCATGAGTTTAACCGCTTCCTTGGCTGACTCCAGCGTCGCTGCCACCGTCAGGCTGTTACCGCTGGTGATGGCGATATCCGACTCGTGCGCGACGGTAATGCCGGCGTCCCCGATCACGCTCGTGAACGCGCCCAGGCCCATGATGCGCGCGCCTGCGCGCTCGGCCATGCGCGCGGCCTGGTTCAGGCGCACGTAGGTGAAGCGCTCGTCATGTTTGAGCATCTGGCGGGGTGTTGCGCCCAGTGCGTACAAATAGCCCTCGATGCGCTGGCCGGTAGTTGGCGATTGTCCGCCGGTGATCTTGGAAATGTACATGGGTGGCATGTAGGCGGCGACCACTTCCACCAATTTATCGGGCAGGTATCGGGTCCAGTGGAATAGTTTGTGGTTGTGGATGAACTTCATCTCCAGGGGATGGATGACGAAAGCAAAGCGATTGATCCCCGCCTGATCTGGCTGTAGATAACGGATGGCCGGGCTCCAGTGGATGTCCGCCATCAAATCCAGGTAGGTGTCCTCGCTGAGAGAGGCGGCGGAATCAGGGCGCAGGGCCACCAGCACTGCCTCGACAGCTGCTGCAGACCAGCGCCCCAAATCATCGTCAGCGTTCAACGAGGGCATGATGGTGACTGCGATGGCCACACCACGCCCCTGCAAATCGGCCAAATCCTCATCATTGGCTCGCTCGACCACCACGGTTTTTCCCTTCAGTTCAGTTGGGGCATAACGGCGAATTGCCCCTATTTCGCCGGCAATGACATCTGCCCAGGCAAAGGGTTGCGGCGAACGAGGCTGGCCAGGCTCGCCCACCTGCGGATGGATGCGGCGAAATGGGGCATCATGCAGTTGGTCGAGCGTACGGGCTGCGGTTTGTGCCAGGGTCGTCTTTCCGCCCACGCCGGGCACAGCCGGCAGGCCAAAGTAGATAACCGGATCAGCATAGTGAATGGCTGAGCCACGTCGCTCCAAAGCCTGCGCCAGACCGCTGTGATTGAGTCCTGGCGTCATCAGCACCCGCTTTTGTGCAAAAATGCCGGGTTGCGCCCGATCAGCAAGGATGACGCCCCACCTTTCCAACCCAGGTCGAACACCTCCGCCATCCACGAGCGGTGTGCTCAATGCAGCAGCGTGCAATGTTGCGGTCAATTCGTGGGGACGTTTCGTGCCACCCAATCGCAGTTCTGAAGGCATTCCATCCAAACCGATGGCGTCAACGGTGCCATCGAATTCAGTCAGCAGCGCCCGAATCCGATCTGGATCGCCGCCACTGCCACGGTGCAGGAGTTGTAAATCCTGTCCCAGGAAGGTTACATCTTCATCGTACTCAAAATCGTTCAAGTGAATGACAAGCACTTTTTTCATATCTGCCCCCGGGGATTGTACTGAACAGTGTTGGCTTTTTGGATTATGTCATTCCAGGCGACCAGAGGAAGCAAAGAATCTATATTTTACTTCCGTTCTAGGAGATTCCTCTTCGCTCCGATGCCTTCGTCCTCGTCACTCATCGGAATGACACAAAACGGAAAGGTCAACACTGTATCACAAAAAAGAGATGGCCGCCACGCCCGTGCTGCTCGCCAAATATTGTCAAGACCCCACTCTCTCACTATACTTGATTCAGATGAATCTATACAATGGCATGGCCCAGAAACCAGAATTCGAGCTCCGTTTAGCTATCATCAGAATGCACTTCCTATCACCATTCTGTGGTTCATAGCGGCCAATTTCAACAGGAACAGAAAAATGCAATTATCCCGATTTGGTCGTAAATTTTCAGGCACGCTGGGCGTTACCCTTCTCATGGATGACCTGGGTAAGGCACTCACTGGGGATGGGGAGATGATTTTGCTCGGTGGCGGCAACCCCGCCTACATTCCCGAAATGCAAACACGCATTCGCCAGTACATGTACGATTTGCTACTGGACGAGGGTCGGTTTGAGCATGTGGTCGGAGATTACAGCGCGCCGCAGGGTAACCCAGCGTTCATCCGGGCCCTTGCCGAGCTTTTTCAGCGCACCTACGGCTGGGACATTGGTCCGGAAAACATTGCCCTCACCAATGGCAGCCAAACCGCCTTCTTCTATCTTTTCAATATGTTCGGCGGGTCTTACCCGGACGGATCCACAAAAAAGGTGTTGTTGCCGCTCGCTCCGGAATATATCGGCTACGCCGATGTAGGCGTTACTTCCGACTTTTTCGTGGCGAGTAAACCAGAAATCGAGTATATCGACGACCGCATATTCAAATATCATGTTGATTTCGAGCATCTGCCGATTGGCGATGACCTCGGTGCAATCTGCGTCTCTCGCCCCACCAATCCCACCGGCAACGTCCTGACGGATGATGAAATGACATACCTCATCCAGATCGCCCGTGATCTCGACATTCCCTTCATTGTGGACAATGCCTACGGCGCGCCTTTCCCCAACATCCTCTTCAACGATGCCGAGTTGTTCTGGGATGACCATATCATTCTCAGCATGAGCCTCTCCAAGCTGGGATTGCCAGGCGCACGCACCGGCATCGTTGTCGCTCAACCGGAGATTATAACCGCACTGGCTTCCATGAATGCGGTCATGAGCCTCGCACCCGGCAATCTAGGAGCGGCGCTGGCGCTGGATATGGTGCAAAGCGGTGAAATCCTCGATCTCAGCCAGAACCTCATCCAGCCATTTTACAAACAGAAATCTGCTCAGGCCGTCGAGATGCTACGCCATTACATGGGCGACACAACATGCTACATCCACAAACCGGAGGGTGCTTTCTTCCTCTGGCTCTGGTTCAAAGATATCCCGATCACCAGTGCTGAACTCTACCAACGACTCAAAGCCCGGGGCGTAATCGTTGTACCCGGCCATTACTTCTTCCCCGGACTGGACGAACCCTGGCAGCACAAAACCGAGTGCATCCGCATGAGTTATGCGCAGGATGCAGCCGTTGTCGAAAAAGGTATTGAGATTATCGCCGAGGAAGTTCGGCGGGCTTATGGGCACTGATACGTGTTGCGTGGTGCGTTTCGAGACTGAACGGACCACGCAACATGCAATACGTTAGCTGATACTCAATACCTGCGACCATTTCACCGTATCGACTCCTTCACTACCCTCATCCAGGGCGAAATAAACGAGCAGGACAGTTGCCAGCCACAGTGACACGGCCATAAACAGGTGTACGATCTGTATCCACACTGGCGCTTGCAACATGACGTTGACAAGTCCCACCCCTAATTCCACCAGGGCGAGGATCAGGATCATTTGCGCTGCTCTGCTCGTGTATTTAGAAGGTCGGGCTGCGGCAAGATAGCGGGAGACAATCACAAGAAAGACACTCACCAGAATTGCAATGGCAGGATGCATGAGCCGGATGGAGACGAGGAAAGCGACTACCGGCGAATCCTCGGGTGAAATGCCTTCTGAGAGCACCAGGGTATCGCCTAGAGCGATCATCCCGCCACTGACGCTCATGAGCAGCATGGCGAGAAGCGCCAGGATCGACAACGTCCCCACCAATCCCTGCCCCCGAAATCTCACTTTGGTCCCACCAGAAGCATAGTATCCCGTCAGAGCAATGAAGGCGAGCAGTAAGAAGGTGTTGGCCAGATGCACGCCCATCATAAACACCCTGGGCACTGAATCATCGTCAGCCACCCAACGGAACAGCACCAGACTGGCTCCCACCAACGATTCGGTAATCATGAAAAACATGGCCCACATCGCCGCTCTGCGGATTTTATCCCCTTTTCCGTAGGCGCGAAACGCCCAAACAAGGAGTGCGACGACCAGGATAAGCGCCAGCCCACTGCTTAGCCTGTGCGAAAACTCGATCATCGTTTCCAGGGCCGGGTCGCGTGGAATCACCACACCATTGCAGACAGGCCAATGTGCGCCGCAACCAGCGCCAGAGCCAGTCGCCCGCACAAATGCCCCCCAAAGCACCACAAGCACATTGTAAGCAAGCACAAACCAGGCAAATTTGGCGTAACGATTAAGCTGCATCTTTCCGTTCCTTTGAATGTAAGCGCTGACACAGGAATTGTACATCAGGTGCGTGTGAAGTGTGAAAGATTGACGCCGGTCGTGATGCATGATAACGTGATGCAGATGACGTATTACGTGTTCCGTGATGCGTCACGAGTTTGATAAACAACCAAAAGAATTACCCACCGGACAAATAACTCTCGTATATGAAAATCGGAATCATCGGACTTCCCAATAGCGGTAAAACGACGATCTTTAACGCCCTCACCAGGGGACAGGTGGAGACAGCAGCCTACTCGGCCGGACGGATGGAGGTAAACGCCGCCATTGTGCATGTGCCCGACCAGCGCGTCGACATCCTGACCGAGATGTATCATCCCAAAAAAGTGACCTATGCCCAGGTGCAGTACACCGATATCGCCGGTCTGGCGAAAGGACTGGGCGAATCGGGCGGTCTGGCAGGACCGCTGTTGAACGAAATCGGCCTCAACGACGCCCTGATGCACGTGGTGCGAGCATTTGAGAACGATAATGTACTGCACCCGGAAGGAGAGATCGATCCAGGTCGGGATATCGAATTAATCGAGACAGAGCTAATCCTCAACGATCTTTTGCTTGTCACAAGTCGGTTGGAGCGTGTCGCCGAACGGATTGGCAAAGGCGGAAATCCCAAGGAATTGCAGGCGTTGAAGCAAGAACAGATCCTGCTTGAACGGATTCTAGCTACGCTAGAGCTAGAGCAACCCCTGCGGGAAATGGCGTTCTCACCAGAAGAAGAGAAGAGCATCCGAGGCTACACTTTCCTCAGCCAGAAACCAATGCTTGTCCTGCTGAATATCGGCGATGACACTGACGAAAACATCGCAGACCAGTACAAGCAGGAGGGCGCAAACATCAGCGTTGCTGCATTGCGTGGTGAGCTGGAGATGGAACTGGCACAGATGGAACCAGAAGAAGCAGAGGAGTTCCTCGCCGACTTCGGCATCGATGAACCGGGCCTGAGTCGCATTATCCGTTGGTCGTTCGATCTCCTCAAGGTGCAGTCCTTCTTCACGGTTGGCGAAGATGAGGTGCGTGCCTGGACGGTTCCGGTCGACGCCACAGCCCTGGATTGCGCCGGCACGATTCACAGCGACCTGGCACGGGGATTCATCAGGGCGGAAGTGATTGCCTACGATGATTTGATTGCGGCAGGCTCAATGGCCGAGGCGCGCAAACGGGCCACCCTACGACTTGAAGGCAAAGACTACGATGTACAAGATGGCGATATCGTCCACATTCGTTTCAACATCTGAGTCTGTGCATCGCTATCATCTTTGATTTTGGATTTGACAAATCAGGAAAAGTGGTTAAAATCCCCAACATCATGTTCGTTCTTTTGACCGTCGTTAAGTCCGCCAAGCGCAACAAGCCCTCCCGCACCTGGGAAGGCCATTTGTGCATGCGGTAGTTCCGACAACGAACCCTCAAGCGCAATTTGCCCCACCAGGTGTCAGCATACCGGTGGGGTTTTCTTTTGTCTGGAGATCAAGGATTTATGGATTGAAGACCAAAGAAAACGCACCGGACACCAACGAAGAAACAACGAAACCAGTCGGAAGCAATTCAATTCTTACTCTTGAATCCTTAATTCTCAATCAATCCATTATGTTAAGCTCCAATCTCCCCCACCCCAGCAAGCACAGCAAGAAGCAGATCTCTATCCTCCCGGTTTGGCAGACCGGCTAGGCTGCTCTTGCACACCCAATTGCAGCTCTACCCCTCCCGCCAAACTGGCCGGAGGGTTTTTTATTGTCATTTCCATCATTCAACCGGCGATACTTCAATCGCCCCAAACCAAGCAAGTACAGGAGATTTCATCATGACACATCAAACGCATTGCCCCGAATGTGAAGGTCTTCTCGCCATTGTCGATCCACTTGAAGGCGAAATCGTTCCCTGCGCCGATTGCGGCGTCGAACTTGAAGTGATTGCCCTTTCCCCTTTATCGCTGGATCTCGCCCCTGAGGTCGAAGAGGATTGGGGAGAATGAGCCGCACAACTGTGGCCATACTGCTCTCTCGCATCCGGGCAGAAGAAAAGCTGTTGCTGACGGCCGTGGAAGCTGCCGGAGCGCAGGTGCTTGTCATCAATGACGGCGATCTGATTTTCTCGGGCGCCGTTGTGCCGCCACTGCACGCCGATGTCGTGCTGGAACGTTCGATCAGCACAGCTCGGGGATTGTACGCCCTGCGCATGTTGGAGTTGCACGGCATCCCCACCGTGAATAGCTATGCAACAGCCACTGTCTGCGCCGATAAGTTGCTGACCAGCGCCGCCCTGAGCGAGGCCAACGTCCCGCAACCTCAGTATCGTCTGGCCTTCACGCCAGAAACCGCCCTGGACGCTGCCGAGGAATTGGGGTATCCGGTGGTGATCAAACCAGTGGTGGGGTCTTGGGGACGGCTGGTGGGGCGATTGAACGACCGGCAGGCCGCAGAAACGGTGTTCGAGCATAAACAAGTCCTGGGCTCTTATCAACATGGCATTTTTTATCTGCAAGAATTTATCAACAAACCAGGCCGGGACATCCGTGTTTTTGTGGTCGGAGATGAAACCGTTGCCGCCATTTATCGGCAATCAGAGCACTGGATCACGAATACGGCTAGAGGTGGAACGGCGAGTAATTGTCCCGTCACGCCAGAGATTGATGCGATCTCACGCCAGGCGGCAGCGGCTGTGGGCGGCGGCGTTTTAGCCGTGGACCTGTTGGAAGACCCGGAACGGGGGTTACTGGTCAATGAGGTGAATCACACCATGGAATTTCGTAACAGCATCGAACCAACAGGCGTGGACATTCCCCAACGGGTGGCTGAGTACGTCATCAGTCAGGCTCAGGCAGGCGTGGTCGGGCGAGAAACAAGAGAGGTAAACCATGTCTGAATCGCACTCGTGTTTCAATTGTCGGCGGCTCCGGCTATGTCGGCGGCGAACTGCTGCGCTTGCTTCTACAGCATCCCCAGGTCGAAATCGTCCACGTTACGTCGGAATCGCAGACGGGGAATTTCGTGCACAGCGTACACCCCAACTTACGGCCATTCGGTAACGCCGAGCCCTTGCGCTTCACCAGCATGAGCGAGCTGACGCCGACCGATGCCCTGTTCCTGGCGCTGCCACACGGACATATTCAGCAACAAATCGCACGTTTCGCTGAACTCGCCCCGACCATCGTCGATCTGTCAGCCGACTTTCGTCTTTCCGACCCGCAGGTCTATCTCGACCGTTACGGCAGCCCCCACCAAGCACCCGACTGGATAGAGCGGTTCGCTTACGGCTTACCGGAAATCAACCGGGAGGCGATTGCAGCCAGCCAATGCGTAAGTGGCGTTGGCTGCAATGCCACTGCCTCAATCCTGGCATTGCTTCCGGTGGTGCGAGCAGGACTTGTCCGCCAGGATCGGCCTATCGTTGTCGATCTCAAAGTCGGATCATCGGAGGGTGGCGCAACCGCTAACAATGCTTCGCATCACCCGGAACGCAGCGGCGCAGTACGCTCCTTCGCACCGACAGGCCATCGCCACGAAGCGGAGGTCGTGCAGGCATTGGGGCGGGATGACATTTATCTCTCGGTGACTGGCATCGAAATGGTGCGGGGCGTACTGGCAACGGCACAAGTTTGGGTAGAACCGGGCCTCAGCGACAAAGACATGTGGCGAGCATACCGCTCTGCCTACAGCCACGAGCCCTTCGTGCGCATCGTGCACGAGCGTCGGGGCATTCACCGTCACCCGGAGCCAAAACTACTGGCGGGAACCAATCTGGCTGATGTGGGCTGGGATCTGGATTCATCCACAGGCCGGCTTGTAGCGCTGGCAGCTATCGACAATCTTGGCAAGGGCGCTGCCGGCTCCGCTGTCCAATCCCTGAATCTAATGATGGGATGGGATGAGATGGCAGGGCTTAGCTTTCCGGGATTGCATCCAATCTAGGCCGTGTTGCGTGGTTCGTGGTCCGTTTGGACATTCTCAAAGCGAAACGCAACACGCAACACGCACGCTTCCACATGATCAATTCCAAATCAAAATATCTAAAACACTTATCATGAACCCACTCGTAATTAAAGTCGGTGGCGGCGCTGGCGTCGATCTCGATGCCGTGACTGCCGACATCGCTCATCTGGTCTCGCAAGGCCGGCAAATCGTCTTGGTGCATGGCACGTCCGCAGCGGCAAACGCCCTGGCCGAGCAGGCAGGTGTGCCCGTGCGACAGTTGCAGTCGCCATCAGGCCATGTCAGCCGCTACACCAATCCGGAAATGCTGGACATTTACGTGGCGGCGGCGGCAGGACAGGTGAACAAACGCCTGGTGTCGCAATTGCAGGGGCTGGGCTGCAATGCCGTTGGCCTGTCTGGCGTGGATGGTCGGTTGCTCCTGGCCGAGCGCAAGAAAGCTGTGCGGGCTATCGAAAATGGTCGGCAGCGTGTGGTGCGGGATGATTACACCGGCAAATTGCAGACGGCCAACGGCGATCTTTTGCGGCTGTTGTTGGATGCAGGCTACACCCCTGTGATCGCCCCCATCGCCCTCAGTGAAGAATCTGAACCCCTGAATGTGGATGGGGACCGAGCGGCGGCATTGGTAGCATCTACCCTGGACGCTTCAGCGCTGATCATCCTCAGCAATGTGCCGGGACTGCTATCCGACTTCCCCGACGAAGACAGCCTGGTGCGGCATGTGCCTCCTGCCCAGATCGAACGGGCGATGAACATGGCTCAGGGCCGCATGAAAAAGAAAGTGCTGGCTGCGCAAGAAGCATTGACTGACGGCGTATCCCGCATCATTCTCGCCGATTCCCGCCAGCCTCAGCCTATCCAGGCCGCACTGAACGGCGCAGGAACCTGGATTGGAGATGAATTTTATGTCAATTCTGATTGATACCGAAGCCCGACACACATCCGGCGTTTATCCGAAACGGCCTCTTGCAATTGTTCGGGGCGAGGGAGCCCGGTTGTGGGATGAAGATGGCCGGGAATACATCGATTGCGTAGGCGGACAGGGAACGGCCAATGTCGGCCATGCCCACCCTGCTGTGGTGGCAGCGATCAGCAAACAGGCGGCGACGCTGATCTCCTGCCCGGAAATCTTCTACAACGACCGCCGGGCGGAACTCCTGGCAGCGCTGACTGCCAAAACACCGGCCATGGATCGAGCCTTTCTCTGCAACTCGGGACAGAGGCAGTGGAGGCGGCGATCAAGTTCGCTCGTCTCAGCAGCGGGCGCACCGAGATCGTCGCGACGATGCGGGCCTTTCACGGCAGGACATACGGCGCACTCTCGGCCACCTGGGAGAAGAAATATCGGCAGGGCGTCGAGCCCCTTGTGCCCGGCTTCCGCCATATCCCCTACAATAATCTGGAAGCACTGGATGAAGCCATCGGCGATGACACCGCCGCCGTGCTCCTGGAGCCGGTGCAGGGCGAGGGCGGCGTGCGTCCCGCCACTCGCCGAATTCCTGCAAGCGGCACAGACGCTCTGTCGGGAACGGGGGGCGCTGCTCATCCTCGACGAAATCCAAACGGGTTACGGGCGCACAGGACGCTTTTTCGCTTATGAACACTTCGGTGTGCAGCCAGACCTCATGCCTATCGCAAAATCGATGGCAGGTGGATTTCCGATGGGCGCTTGTCTGATTGGCGACCGAGTGGGCGATTTGCCGAAAATGTCGCATGGCAGCACCTTTGGAGGCAATCCCTTGGCTGCCGCTGCCGCTTTAGCTACGCTACAAGTCATGGAAAATGAGCATCTTGCTGAGCGGGCAGAACGACTGGGCTCCGCCTTGCTGGCCGAGTTGCGCTCGCTGTCATCACCCCAGATCCGAGAAGTGCGGGGACTGGGCCTGATGGTGGGAATTGAACTAAAAGACAGGGTCACGCCAGTCCTGCAAGCATTACAAGACGAGGGCATTGTGGCCCTACCCGCCGGCGCTACCGTCCTGCGCTTGCTTCCCCCGCTTGTTATTTCTGAGTCCGACCTGGAGCGGGTCATCTCCACCATCGCAAACCAACTCTCAGACTGATAACTCAAACTATCCCATGTCACTACAAAATTACGCAATCATTGAATCCACCCTCCGGGAAGGCGAGCAATTTATCGGCGCTCAATTCTCCAGCGAGGACAAAGTCCGAATCGCCCATGCCCTGGACGAATTCGGCGTTGAGTATCTGGAACTGACTTCACCCCTGGCATCTCCTGGTTCTGAACAAGATGTCAGGCGCATTGTCGGACTGGGCCTGAATGCACGCATCCTCACTCACATTCGCTGCCATATGGACGACGCTAAGATCGCTCTGGATACCGGCGTCGATGGCTTGGATGTTGTGATCGGCACATCATCGCAACTGCGTGAATTCAGCCACGGCAAAAGCATTGACGAGATCATCGACCTGGCCGCCGAGGTGCTCACCTGGATCCGCCAGCAAGCGCCTGATATCGAACTGCGGTTCAGCACCGAGGACTCCTTCCGCAGCGAAGAGAAAGATCTGTTGCGCGTCTATCTGGCGGTAGACAAACTGGATGTCGTTAATCGCCTGGGAACCGCCGACACGGTGGGAATTGCCTCGGCCTCGCAGGTGGCGAGACTGGTGGGTACGTTGCGCCGCCTGACCACTGCCGATATCGAGTTTCACGGGCATAATGACTCCGGCTCTGCCATCGCCAACGCCTTCGCCGCTCTGGAAGCTGGCGCTACTCATATCGACACCACCGTCCTCGGCATTGGCGAGCGCAATGGCATCACCTCGCTGGGCGGACTGATCGCCCGCATGACCACGTATGATCGAGACACGGTGCTGGCAAAGTACCACGTGGAGCGATTGCGGGATGTGGAACTGCTGGTGGCGGACATGGTTGGCGTGGATATTCCCTTCAATAACTGCATCACGGGCTACAGCGCCTTTACCCACAAGGCAGGCATCCACGCCAAAGCGATTCTCAATGCCC
This sequence comes from uncultured Chloroflexia bacterium, assembly GCA_963700615.1. Taxonomy (GTDB): domain Bacteria; phylum Chloroflexota; class Anaerolineae; order J102; family J102; genus DUEF01. The sequence continues at coordinate 295,228 of CAVOYG010000024.1, forward strand.
CGCAAACCTACGAAGCGCTGAACCCCACCGACTTTGGTCTGACCCGCTACATCTCTATCGCCCACCGCCTGACCGGTTGGAACGCCGTCAAAGCCCGAGCTGAGCAACTGGGACTGGAAATGGACACCGACCAAATCAAAGCACTCACTTTGCACATCAAAAGCCTGGCCGACGACAAAACCCTCGGACTTGACGATGTCGATGATCTGTTGCACCGTTGGGCCAATGGAGCGACTGATGATCAAGAACTAAAGATTAAGGCAAACGGCCACGCAATTGGGTAGCATTTGCAGATAGGATTCCACATCCATGATAAATACGCCTACCATCTCCTTGCTCCACGACCTGGTTTCTATCCCTTCTGAATCCTGCAATGAACAGCGTGCTGTCACCTTCCTCGTTAACTGGATGCAGGCGCATGGCCTCGATGCGTTTACCGACGAAGCTGGCAATGCCATTGGGCATCCTCGATGGAGGCCCCTTAGCGGATGGCGAATCCGTCAAGGAAATCGTTCTGCTGGGCCACATCGACACCGTGCCGGGCGACATCCCGGTGCGGTTCGAGGATGGCAAGCTGCACGGGAGGGGAACAGTCGATGCCAAGGGCCCGCTGGCCGCTTTTGCAGCAGCGGCGGCCCGTATTGGGCGTCAACCAGGATGGCGCATTGTCGTGATTGGCGCAGTGGAGGAGGAAGCATCATCTTCCAAAGGCGCGCATTATGCCGCTACACAGTATGCGCCCGACTTGGCCATCATCGGCGAACCGAGCAGTTGGCGGCGGGTGACGCTTGGCTACAAAGGCAGATTGCTGGCCGAGGCGACGGTGCGACAGGCGATGAGCCATTCAGCCGGGCCGGAGCCCACCGCTCCTGAATTGGCGGTGGCTTTCTGGAACCGAGTGGCTGAACAGGTCGAGACGCTGAACGAAGGCAAGGAAAAGGCGTGGGATCAGGTGTTGTCGGCGCTGCAAAGCTTCGCTTCGGGCAGCGACGGCATGACGGACTGGGCGCAGATGACGCTTGGATTTCGCCTACCGCCCACTGTGAACCCCGACCAGATGGAGCGCATCCTCACAGCGTTGGCTGATGGGGTCGAGTTGCGCTTCAGGGGCGGGGAGCAAGCTTACCAGTCGGACAAAAACAATGCGCTGGTGCGGGCCTTCCTCGCCAGCATCCGTTCTAAGGGTGAGCGCCCCGGATTCGTGCTCAAGACTGGCACCTCCGACATGAACGTGGTGGGGCCGGTGTGGCAATGCCCAATCGTGGCTTATGGCGCAGGAGACAGCAACCTGGATCACACGCCAACTGAGCACGTCGATATCGCCGAGTGGGAAGCGAGTGTGGATGTTCTGGAGGGCGTGTTACGGCGTGTTTGCGAAATAGCCGGTTGACCTACGAATCAGCGCCGATAGCCTGTTCCACAAACGCCAGCACATCCCCGGCCTCCTTTTCCTCCAAATCAAACCAGGCGATGTTGGGGTCGGTCAGACTAAACCAATTGTACTGGCGGCGAATAAACTGACGAGTGTGGCGACGCAGCAGCATCTTGGCTTGTTCCAGGTCGTGCTCGTCAGCTAAATATCCGGCCACCTCCCGGTAGCCCAGGCTGGAAAAGCTGGGCAGGTCAGGGGCGTATCCCGCCGCCACCAGCCCTTCCACTTCCTGAACGAAACCCTCTTCAAACATCTGCTCGATGCGAGCGTCAGCGCGCTGGTAGAGCAATTCCCGTGGCCGTGTGAGGCCAATCTGCACGATTGAGTACGGAGGTGGCGATTTCGTCTGTAGGTCTGAGAACGGGCGCCCCAGCACCGTCGTCACCTCGATGGCACGGATCACCCGTCGCAGATTGCGCCAGTCGATGCGCTCAGCGCTGAGTGGGTCCATTTCCAGCAATCGTGCAAATACAGCCTCTTTCCCCTCTCGCTCGGCCTGTTTCTCCAGCGCTGAACGTAGCTCAACCTGCGGCGCCACTTCTGGAACCTGCCAACCTTCCACCACTGCCCGCACATACTGCCCCGTCCCGCCCACCAGTAGCGGCAGGCGATCCCTTTCGTGAACAGCATCGATGGCTGCGTAGGCAGAACGCTGGAACTCACCCAGCGAAATTAGTTCATTCACCTCCTTTATGTCGAGCAAATGGTGTGGGACCAGGGCTAGCTCGACCGGTGTGGCCTTGGCTGTGCCGATATCCATGCCCCGGTACACTTGCCGGGAATCAGCGGACACGACCTCGCCAGCTAACTGTCGGGCCAACTCCAACGAAATAGAAGTTTTCCCGACCGCTGTGGGTCCAACAATGACAATCAGGGGTTTCACCAACAATCCACCGCCTCCCGCCAGTAGCTCACTCGCAGCAGTCGCCCCGCCCGGTCTAACTCCACCCCGACCACATCGATGCGGACATTTCCCAGCCAGCCAGTGGCATCGATATAGGCTTGCGCCAATTCACAGAGTTTGAGACGCTTGCTCTCGGTGATCCCTTGCTCAGGGGTGCCTGCTCCTCGACCCCGCCGGGTTTTCACCTCCACCACCGCCACCACATCACCTTCCTTTGCGACAATATCGATCTCCCCTACCGCACAACGCCAGTTGCGAGCAAGGATCGTCAAACCATGCTGCTCCAGACTTTCTGCAGCGAGGCGCTCGCCCATTGCGCCCAGTCCTTTACGCGCGTCCGTCATTTGCTGCCAGGCTGTCAAGAGGTAACCGCAGTTGCAGGAGCGGAGCCCACGTGCGCCGGTGAATCGCTGTGGGACCAAGACAGTCGAGGGCAGCACGATGTTGGGCTGTACCGTAACCTTTATGTCGAGCAAAACCGTAGCCCGGCCACTTTTCTTCCATCTCGACCATCAATCGGTCCCGATGCACTTTAGCAATGATGGAAGCAGCAGCGATGGACATCGACTCGCTTTCGCCTCGTTTGATGCGCTGCTGGGGCCAACTGCCCAAGGGTCGGGGAATATAATCGATCAGGAGATGGACGGGTTGTGTCGGCAATGCTGACAGAGCATCCTCCATTGCCGCCAGCGTAGCTGGAAGAATGCCAATACGGTCGATTTCTATGGCCGAAATCACGCCCACGCCTACATCGGCAACCTCGACAATTCGGTCGTACAGGCGCTCTCGAGTCGAGGGAGTCAGGCGTTTGGAGTCATCGACTTCGGCCAGGCATTCAGCCAGACGGTCGGGATCAGGTGGCAACATCACGGCGGCAGCCACAACTGGCCCCGCCCATGCCCCCCGCCCAGCTTCATCCAATCCAGCGACCGTGATCTCAGCGTGCCAGCAATGGAATTCGTGAATCAGGGCAAGTGGCCGACCATCAGGCATAGCCCAACCGCCGCAATTCCGACGGATCCCGCCGCCACTTGGGCTTAACCTTGATCCACAATTCGAGATAGACCTTTTCTTCAAATACAGATTCGATTTCTCTTCGAGCATCACTGCCGATACGTTTAAGCATGGAGCCGCCCTTGCCGAGCAAAATGGCTTTCTGCGTATCCCGTTCAACGTAAAGCCGGGCGGAGATGTAGAGCATGCCGTTTTCACGCCGCTGGAAGGACTCCACCTCGACAGCCAGCGCGTGTGGGACCTCTTCCCGCAAATGTGAGAGCGTCTGCTCACGCACCAATTCGGCCACAAGAAACCGCTCCTGGATATCGGTGACCTGGTCGGGTGGGAAGTACCGAGGGCCGGGTGGGAGATGCTGGAGAAGCAACGTCTGGATAGCCGCCACTCCTCGCTCGTTAAGGGCGCTAATGGCGATATCCGCCACGGCATCAGGAATAAGCGCACGGTACGCTTCACTATTAACCAGCAGGTGCTCGGGTTTTGTGATATCGATCTTGTTCATCACGAGCACCACCGGCAGCGCCTGCGCTCTCAGCGTGTTGGCAACGCGCTCATCATCGGGGCGGGGCGACTTACTAACATCTGTGACCCACAGAATCAAATCGGCGTCAGGTAAAGAGGATAGAGCCTCAACCACCATAAATTCACCCAACTTGTGCTGAGGTTGGTGGATGCCGGGTGTGTCGACGAATACAACTTGCATCTCGTCGGTTGTTAAAATGCCCGTAATGCGGTTGCGAGTGGTCTGTGGGCGTGCCGAGACAATGGCCAGCTTCTGCCCCAAGAGAGCATTCATCAGGGTCGACTTCCCTACATTGGGACGACCGACCACGGCGACGTAGCCCGATCTGTAACCAGGTGGGACTTCATCCCAAAAATCGATTGGATCACCGTCAGATAGTGTCATGTAAAGACCAAGGGGGAGCACAAATATTTCCACCACGTTCCCAGCACGCTTGACTCAACGCATCACTGTGCTGGGAACGTGAGTTGGTGCGGCTATCCAATATCGACACACCGACCAGTCAGTTTGAATTTATCGGTTACAACAAATCGGCGACGACTGCCTTTTCGCTGAGCAATTCCTCGCCCGTTTTACGAATGCCGTCCCGATCTCTTCGTTTACGTCCAGGCCCTGCACGATCTGATAGGTGCCGTCGCCGGGACATACACAAGGTACAGAGAAGATAACGCCTTCAGGCTCGCCGTACACGCCAGTGCTGGGCACGGACATGGATACCCAGTCGCCCTTGGGCGTTCCAGCATACCAATCACGCACGTGGTCAATGGCAGCGTTGGCGGCGGATGCAGCGGAAGATGCGCCCCTCGCTTTGATGATAGCTCCACCTCGACCGGCGACAGTGGGCATAAAGTAATTTTTATACCAGCGTTTACCTACGGCATTGATCGCTTTTTTGCGGCCGATCTTGGCATGGTAGATATCGGGGACCATTGTGTTGGAATGATTTCCCCAAACGATCATTTGTTTTACATCGCCAACATTAGCCCCTGTCTTGACAGCCAGTTGGATGAGTGAACGGTTATGGTCGAGCCGGGTCATGGCATTGAAGCGTTCCTTGGGCACGTCAGGGGCATTGCTCATGGCGATGAGGGCGTTGGTGTTGGCGGGATTTCCCACCACAAGACAACGGAAGTCATCTGCGGCGCTAGCATTGATCGCTTTTCCCTGTGCTACGAAAATGGGGCCATTGCGTCCGATTAAATCGCTGCGATCCATTCCTGCCTTACGTGGAAAGGCGCCAACCAGGAATGCCCAGTTTGCGGCATCGAATCCGGTCAGGGGATCATCCGTCAATACCATGTCGTGTAAAAGCGGGAATGCGCAGTCCTGTAATTCCATTGCCGTTCCCTCTAAAGCTGCCATGGCAGGTGGAATCTCCAGCATCTGCAGGATTACGGGCTGTTTCGGCCCAAAGACCTCTCCCGCAGCGATTCTAAAAAGCAGACTGTATGCTATTTGTCCGGCAGCACCAGTCACGGTGACTCTGAGTGGGTTTGTCATGTTGAACGCTCCATTGCGAAATATAGTTTGGAAATTGAAACGACTCTCACGCAAGTGCTCAGCCAAATCCGATCAGTACAGGTGATAGCCGTAGGCTATGAAAACCGGGACCAGGCGTCGCAAGAAATCCAGTTTAGTTTGCAGCCGTGGCAGTGCTGGGCTGTAGATCAGAAACCGGAGCCGACACATTAAGGCCATCCGCAGCCAACACCGGCAGCAGAGCGGCAATGCTCACTTGCAGCATCTCCAGGTCCGGTTCTCTCGTGGTCAACTTCTGCATGGCTAGACCGGGCGCAATCAGCACTTTCATGAGCGTGTAGTGCTGATACTTGGTGCTGAAACGTAGAACCTCGTACGAGATGCCAGCAATGACCGGGATAAGTAAAAGCCTGGAAAGCAGCCGCAGCCACCATGTGTCGAACTGTAAGGGTATGAAGAGGATAATGCTGATCACAAGCACAAATAACAGGAAACTGGTGCCACAGCGTGTATGCAGGGTTGTGTAACGAGCGACATTGGTCGGAGTCAGGGGCACGCCAGCCTCATACGCATTGATGGTTTTATGCTCAGCGCCGTGGTAAGCAAACACCCGCTTCACATCCGGCATCATGCCGATAAGGGCGATGTAGCCCACGAACAAAGATATACGAAAGACCCCCTCTAAAAGACTGCTGGTCGTCTTGGGCAAATTGAGCCAGTTTTCAAGCAGATAGCTTACGGCGGTTGGGAGAAGAATGAAAAGACCAACGCCAAATGCCAGAGAAATGGCAATCGTGGCCCATGCCACCGGGCCGCTGAATCCAACACTCTCTTCCTTGTTACCTGCTTGATCATGTTGCTCTTCATCTTCCAGGGCGACATCAGCCGACCACATAAGGGCGCGTGTGCCCAGTACCAAAGCATCCCAGAGTAGCACCAGGCCTCGAATAAAAGGCGTGCGCGCCATCCGACCCTGATAGATCTTGGGTGGTAATGGCTCTTCATGGATTACGATCTCACCTTCAGGATTACGCACAGCCACAGCCACACGCTTTTGGCCTCGCATCATCACGCCTTCAATGACAGCCTGGCCTCCATAGTAAAATTCAGTCAAAATAGTCGTCTCCTTGAATAATCTTAACTAAATTATGGTAACACTTAGCTGCCACCGAAGCAAACTTACCAACCCGGTTTTAATGGTAGATTGATGCCAAACCCGGCTCTTTTCAGACAATATCGTATTCCTCGCACCATCCATCTAACGCCGCCAAAGCCCGATCCGCATAAGCTTGATAGCGAGCGCGTTTGTTGCGCACCGCAGGCTGCAAAGGCGGGAGCAAACCGAAATTCCCTTTCATTGGCTGGAACTCTTCAGGATCGGCATGCGTGACATAGTGGATAATGGCCCCAAGCATGGTGTCCGTTGGCGCAGCAACCGTGTCCTGGCCGGAAAGCAAGCGAGCCATGTTGATGCCTGCCAATAAACCGCCAGCCGTGGAGCCCACATAACCCTCGGAACCAATGATCTGTCCGGCGAAAAAGAGATCGTCCCGGTCATGCCACTGCAAGGTGGGACGCAGCAACGTTGGTGAATTGAGGAAGGTGTTGCGATGCATCTGCCCCAGGCGAACGAATTCAGCCTCCTCCAAACCCGGGATCATGCGTAAAATACGACGCTGCTCAGGCCACTTGATATTGGTCTGGAACCCGACCAGATTGTACAGCGTTCCTGCCAGATTATCCTGCCGCAATTGTACAACTGCATGGGGTCGCCTGCCGGTGCGGGGGTCTCGCAAACCCACCGGTCGCATTGGTCCAAACGCCAATGAGCGCTCCCCACGCCCGGCGATGACTTCAATCGGCAAACAGCCTTCAAAAAAACGCTCGTCTTCTTTCTCGAACTGACGCATTTCGATGCGCTCAGCGGTGTTCACAGCCTCTACAAACGCCAGATACTCCGCTTCGTTCAAGGGGCAATTGATGTAGTCACCAGCGCTCTCTCCGCTATCCCGGTCGTATCGTGACTGACGCCAGGCAGGGGGCATGTGTACGGACTCAAGCGCGACAATGGGGGAAAGAGCGTCATAGAAATAGAGGTGGTTTTGGCCTGCTTGTTCACCCAACCGTTGCGCCAGAGACGAGGAAGTGAGCGGACCGGTAGCGATAATGGTCGGGCCACCGGGCAGGTCGGATATCTCCTTACGATGGACATGGATATTCGGATGGGAATGAATGGCGGCGGTCACATCAGCGCTGAAAGACTCTCGCCCCACTGCCAACGCCCCGCCCGCGGGCAACGCATTTCGTTCAGCACAGCTGATGATCAGCGAATCCAATCGGCGCAACTCTTCCTTGAGCAACCCTTGAGCCCGATCAACAGACAGAGCGCCAAAAGAGTTTGAACACACCAATTCGGCAAAATCACCAGTACTGTGAGCTTCTGTGGATTGCTGGGGCCGCATCTCGAACAGATCGACGCGAAAACCACGCTGGGCGAGCTGCCAGGCAGCTTCCGAACCAGCCAATCCCGCGCCGACGATAGTTACAGGTGAAGTGAATGGGTTGTTTGTCATTGGAATGATGTGCCTCCGGCGCATCATTTTCATCTGAACACGACTTCCTGTCAATGCCGCAGATGCTTGCTTTTCAACATCTGGCTACTCTGCTATGCTTCTAGCACGCACACACATAACAGGAAACGAAAAGGAGTGCCTTATGCTTATCGATTGGTCTCTGATTATCACACTTGCCGTCATTTTTCTCATCACGCTGGTTGGGGCGTGGCTGCGCACAAGGCGCAAGGATGAATGCCTCAAATCCTTCGATGGCTATCACGTCACACTTGAACGCGCTGATAACAATGTAATCTGGGGCAATCTGCAGGTGAGAACGACTGGCCTGGAGTTACTGTACCGAGATGCCATTCAGGATGATAGGCATGTCGAATCCAGCTACGTGCTGTATGGTGCGGAATTCGACCAGATCCAAGCCGTCTACCGTTACGCCGATGATCTCACAGCAGATAACAAAAAACGCAGGGAACAAGACTTGAAGAAATGGTTTCACCCCGGACCGTTGCGCTTCCTTGTGCGAAAACTCCGAAACTTCCTCACGACCGCATCAGAATCGCTCAACGAGGTCATCGGTATCCTGGTGGGGCGACTCCGCAAACCTGCTGGCGGAAGTTTTATCACCGAAACCAGCGAGACTTACTTGAAACAGTTCGGCAGCCAGGTCATTGGACATGTGGGTAGTTCTCAAGACCCGTTGTTGGAGTGCCTGATTGGCCACCGAGTTGTTTTTGAACTTGTCGAAGAGGATGAAGTGCACGAACACGTGGGCATCTTCATGAATTATTCCGCCGATTTTCTGGAATTCCTGGACGTGCACTACCCCTTCAAACACTCATTGACATTGCACCCTGAGGGAGAGATTAGCGCCAATCGCATCACCGCAGTGGCATCGGGCAGTTCCCTGCGGGTGCACAATTACTGCGACTATCCCATCCTCCTGCAGTCTCTGCAAATGGACAATGGCGAAGAAGAAGCCCTGAATGTTGTTGTCGATTCAGGCGAAGAAGTAAAACTATTTCCTGCCCTGCAATTCAAGAGCGCCAATTTACAGGTGAAAATCGTGCGGGAACTGGATATGATTGTGCCTCGCACCCGCGCCGTGGTGCGCCATCGGGCTGGCGAGTTCACAACCACCTTCGTCCCTGACATCATCTTCGATCTCGGTATCCTCATTCAGTGGGGAGACAGGACGACAGCAAGGGAAATGCGCCTGCGCAGGCAACTGGAACGCAATCCGAATCATGCTCTTGCGGCAGCCAACCTTGGCGGCCTCTTGATCCAGCAGGGCAAATTTGGCGATGCCGAGTCCTGGCTTCGCCAGGCGATCAACTTGCGCGAGTCCCTGCCCGATGGTGGTCGCAGTGCCGAAATGCAGTTGAGAGAACTTGAACGGCGACGCTCCAAACTGGCGCTACCATTTGCAGCGGGAAACTCACAATCACAAAAGCAAAATGGCGACAAGCCTAACTAAGCGATATCGCTGCGAATGCAACGCTCCCAAACAAAAAGAGCACCGCCGCCGCCCCCAAAAATACACTGGAGGGACTGCGAGTATCCTCCATACGCCAGCTTAGGCCCTGTCCGACAACGCTCATGCGGGGTCCCGCCAACCAGGCAAACAGCGCTCCCCCCAAGAATCCGCCTAAATGACCCCAGTTGTCGATGCCTGGTGACATACCTATCACAAAGTTGATCACCGCTACGATAATGATATTGCGCAAGGCCAGGTTGGTGCGCTGTTGGTCAAAATAGCGTCGATTTTGCAGAAGGAAGACAGCTTGTGCTGCCAGTAAGCCAAAAATAGCAGTGGAAGAGCCGAGGGAAGGGTTCGGTGTCATCACGAACGACAAAACGTTGCCAGCGAAACCAGCGAGGATATACAACAACAGAAATCTGCCATGCCCATAAAATCGTTCCAACCCCGGCCCTAGCAGGAATAGAGCATACATATTGAAACCAAGGTGCATGAATCGAACCATGCAGGAACATCGGCGTCAGCAAGCGCCACCATTGACCGGCAATGATTAACTGATTTGCCTTTATGCCGAAATAAGCAGGGATATCAACACCATACAACTGTTCAGTCACCATCTGCAGGATGAAAACCGCAACGGTAATCCCCAAGAGCGTGTAGGTGACGATCGGCTTGCTGCTAAAACCCGAGAGTGACACTGCAACCCGACCATCAGCGTCAACTTGGGCGTGATCCGGTTGCGAGTGTTCGGGGGTAGGTGTTGGAGTGTGATTAGACTGGGACATTATTGGCCTCTTTAAGGGCAAACTGGGTATCGTGCAATTCGTGAAGAACACATTGTACTTGTTTTGATGACAATCGAACAACCGTGGAAACTTCCAATCCACGCACCATTTGTCTTATACTTAGGAAAATTACATTTTCTCAAGCGAGAGTGCAACAATGACGATGCAAGCTGTGGATATTATCGCCAAGAAACGTGATGGCGACGAACTAACCCCTGAAGAAATTGACTTCTTCATACAAGGATATGCCAAAGGCAGTATCCCCGACTACCAGGCTGCAGCCTGGAATATGGCTGTACTGCTGAAAGGCATGACGCACGAAGAGACAACCGCCCTGACCTTGAGCATGGTGCGCACGGGTCGCCAAATCGATCTCAGTGATGTAGCGCCTCTTGTAGCCGATAAACACTCCACCGGTGGCGTTGGCGATAAAGTGACCCTCGTCCTGGGTCCTCTGGTGGCTGCCGCCGGGCAACCAGTGGGCAAGATGTCCGGTCGGGGCTTGGGTTTCTCAGGTGGGACACTGGATAAACTGGAATCCATCCCCGGATGGTCCCCCGATCTTTCAATCGAGCGATTTAAACGACAAGTGCAGGAAGTGGGCCTTGTGGTGGCTGGACAGACCGACGATCTGGCCCCGGCTGACAAGAAACTATATGCCCTGCGTGATGTCACCGCCACTGTACCCAGCCTTCCCCTCATCGCGTCATCTATCATGTCCAAGAAGATCGCTGCGGGAGCCAATGTCATCCTGCTTGATGTGAAAGTGGGTGTCGGAGCTTTTATGGAAACACTGGACGAGGCCACCGAACTGGCCGAGATCATGGTCGCCATCGGTAAATTGGCAGGGCGCAAAGTCATGGCCCGGGTGACAGACATGAACCAGCCGTTGGGATTTACTGTCGGTAATGCCCTGGAAGTGAAGGAAGCGTTGGCAACGTTACGGAACGAGGGGCCTCCTGATTTCACCCAACTCATTCTGGATGAAACGGCTCATCTTTTGATGCTATGCGGTAAAACCAACGATTTCGATCAAGCGCTGCAGATCGCCCAGCGAAATCTGGTGAAAGGCTACGCCTTGGAGAAATTCCGACACTTCGTGGCTGCCCAGGGCGGCGATCCCGCCGTCGTTGACCGGCCAAACCAGATCTTGCCGCAAGCGCCTGTACTCTACACGCTTCCCTCACCCCAAAGCGGCTACCTCAGCAGCGTCAATGCCCGCACATTCGGCATGACCAGCGTGGCCCTGGGTGGTGGCCGTATGCAGAAAGAAGATGCAATCGACCACAGCGTCGGCCTTGTTCTCTTCGCCAAGGTCGGGGATTATGTCGAGCTAGGACAACCCCTGTGTGAAATCCATGCCCGCACGGAAGATCAAGCGCAGGAAGCAGCACAAAGCCTACTGGGAGCCTATGCCTGGTCGGAAATACCCGTCCAACCCCCGACCCTGGTGAAGAAGAGTATCAACCCGCAGTAAAACCATTGGGCTCTTTAGGATTTCGTGTGGTTCTACATCGTGAAACGTGAAGACGTGAAACGTGATGTCACCTCGCTGGACTATTTTCACGTTTTACGTTTCACGAATCACGCTGAATGATTGTCTACCACTTGAAATCCTGTTGAACCAACCATTGCATAGATACCGCTACCTTATGCTGGAGCAACGATAGATGGTTTCACAAGTCACGCCCGTAATCCTTTCAGCCGCACGCACGCCGACAGGTCGTTTTGGCGGTAGCCTCAGCAATATCTCTGCGCCTCACCTCGGTGCATATGCGATCAAGGCGGCAGTTGAACGAGCAGGCGTCGACCCAACCATGATCGATGAAGTCTTCATGGGTCAGGTGGTGCAAGCCGGGAGTGGGCAGGCTCCTGCACGTCAGGCTGCGATTTACGCTGGACTCCCCGACAGCGTTGGCGCAATCACCCTCAACAAAATCTGCGGGTCGGGCTTGCGCACCGTGATGATGGCAGCCACCTGCATCAGGGCAAATGAGGGACGCCTGTTTGTAGCCGGAGGGATGGAAAACATGGACATGGCGCCGTACATGCTCGCCAAAGCCCGCTATGGCTATCGCCTGGGCAGCGGCGAACTGCAGGACGCCACCGTCCACGATGGCTTAACAGACCCATTCCACCAACACCACATGGGCATCTCAGCCGAGTGGATCGCCGAAAACTACGCCATCACTCGAGTGGAAATGGACGCATTCGCCCACAGCAGCCACCAGAAGGCGGCGGCAGCCATTGACGCCGGATACTTTGTGGACGAAATCGTTCCCGTTTTGGTGCGCTACAAGAACGAGACTATCGAATTCAGTACCGACGAAACAGTGCGTCGCGACTCCACGCTCGAAACGCTTGCAACACTTTCTCCGGCCTTCAAACCTGGAGGATCCATCACACCAGGCAATGCACCTCCCCTCAGCGATGGCGCATCGGCAGTTGTAGTGGCCCATCCCGATCTGGCCGATGAGCTTGGAATCTTGCCCATGGCTCGTATTTTAGGCTACGCCTATCATGCCCTGGAACCTCTCAAGTTGTTCACGGCGCCCCCTTATGCCGTGCGCAAGGTGCTTGGCAAAGTGGGATGGCGCATTGAAGATGTGGACTTACTCGAACTAAACGAAGCCTTTGCCGCTCAAGCCATCCACAACATCCGGGCGCTGGGTGTAGACCCCGCCAAGGTCAATGTCAATGGCGGCGCCATCGCCCTTGGTCATGCTATCGGTTCCAGTGGATCCCGGGTGCTGACCACTCTGTTGTACGCCCTGCGCCAGCGTGAACTGAAACGAGGCGTTGCAGCTCTCTGTCTCGGCGGGGGCGAAGCTGTGGCTATGGCAGTCGAAATGATTTAGGGTTCAACAGGATTCCGTTTCTCTCATGCCCACCTTACCCATCGCCGTCATTGTCCCACACGCCGGTCTCGACATCCCACCAGAGATGGCAGACCGCCTTGCCCTGAGCGAAGTCGACATCTTTAACGAAGCAGATATCTACACGGACTTCATTTTTGATTACCGAGATCGTGTCAGCCATTGGTTGCGCTTCCCCTACGCCCGTGTGCTGATCGATGTCAATCGCCCTGACCAGGCTGATTTACTCCCCGACCGGGTGATGGCATCATCAAAACCCAGACCAGTTACGGTGTGCATCTCTTCGAAAAAGGACACGAACCTGATCACAAGCTAAAACGACAACTCATTGATCGTTATTGGCGGCCTTGGGACCAGAAAATGGCGGAAATTGCCGCAGACCCCAGCATCAAACTTGTCGTTTACCCGCACAGCATGGCAGCGCAACGCCCCAGCACCTACAGTGACCAGATCATGCAGGCCAGACCACGCTGCTGCGTCTGCAACATGGGGGACAATCAAGGTGAGATCGAAGCGACACGGGCGCGAGTTTCCATCGATCCTTCATTGACTCGCAGTTTCGCTGTCAATTGGGGAGACCTCCTGCAAGATGTTCCCACTTTAGGCCCAACAGATGGAACTGCCGGCATCAATCAGCCTTTTTGGGGCGGATGGCAACTATGGGCGCACAGCAACAAAGCCCAACCCTGGATCATGATCGAACTAAGTCGGGCGCTCTATCTCGGTGATCAGAGCAGC
>CAVOYG010000025.1:0-262872 GCA_963700615.1 uncultured Chloroflexia bacterium
TCCCGCCACCCCACCCGACCAGCGCGCCAACGCCGGCCAGTGCAGTTGCGCGAAGGTCGCGTACAGGCGCTCCCGCACTTCCGGCTGCAAACGATCGCTGTACAGGCCCAGCAGCGGAGCCCATTGGATAATCCAGCGCCAGAGCAAGGCGGCGTCGAGCTGACGGTTGAATTGCGCCGATGACAGGCTGTGGCCGCGCCTTTGCAGTGCTGCCAGATAGCGATCAACCATGTCCGCAAGCGTTAACGCGGGGTGGGCTTCGGGATAGGCCCAGGGATGCAGGAATGTGACGAGATCGAGTGCAGGCGGGCCCGCTGCCACCAGTTGCCAATCGTACCAGATGCGCTGGCGGCCATCCGTGGTCAGGGCGATGTTCTGGAAGCCGGCATCGCCGTGCAGGAGCGTGAAGGGGCCGTCGTTGAGGGCGGACAGCAAGTTGGCGGGGTCCTGAGCAAGCACCCGGAGGGCAGCCACACGGTCCGGGGTCAGGGATTGGTCGTAGGCTCCGGCTTCGACAATGGTATCGAGACCGGCCAAGCCCTCGGTAGCCAGCCCTGATGCGTCGCTTGTGGTCGGTCGGGCCAGCCAACTCCATTCTCGCAGCGTGTCCAGCTTGTCCCAGTAGGCGCTGTGCAGGCGGGCCAGATCATCGATCACTTGCTCGATATCGCGCTCGCTCCAATCCGCCATCCAGTGGGAGGTGTGCTTGGCCGGTGGGAAGGGCAGCATCCACAGATCGCCGGCGGGGATGTCGACAGCGACGACCGTGGGCATGAGAACTGACAACTTCTCCGGCAAATTGACGAATGCCAGCGCTTCGCGCTGTGGCGCGCCCCGCAGAAATGCGCCGGTGGCGACGGCGCCATGTTTGTAAACCACCGTCAGTGTCGATTGCACCCCCGCCCGGTGCAGCCGCAGCCGCCAGTACTCCAGCGTGCTGCCCGACAATCCACCCTGAAAAGGCTGGCGATGTAAAGCCCTTACCGTGGCATTGGGTGCAGCCAGGTAACGCCGCAGACCCCACAACAATGCACTTGGTATCTCAACCGTCATCGTTTCAACCCGACCTCAAGCGTGTGTCCCGTCCAGATATTCCTGAAGCTCCCACTGGTCCTGCAAGGGAACCAGGTTAACGTACTGACCGCGTTCCACTTCGATGCGGCCATCCTCAGCGCGCGGGTGGAAGCCAACCACCAGGGCCCGCGTGCGCCTGCCTTCCAAAGTCACTTCGATGATTTGATTACGATGGATGGTGAGCTTGGGGCGCAAAGGCACGTGATAGACCAGGGTTTCGCCGTCGTAGGTTGCCCGTGCGAAAGCGTTGAACACCATGCCCACCGCGATCACAACAATGCCCACAAATACGATGATGCTGATCACGTTGGGGTTTTTCCACACGTTGTAGGCTAACCAGATGCTTGCGGCAGCCAGCAGAAACGCGGCGAACTGGAACATCGGGGTTGCTGTGTAGCGCACCGGGAAATCAATCGGCTGGTCTGGTGTCGCTTCAGGAGTGTCAATCGTATCGTCGTCTTGCTGATCGTCTTTTTCGTTCATGTCACCCGCCTCCGCCTTATTTGTTCAGCGACCTGGCATAGCTGTAGCCGCGTATCGATAATTCTTCGAAACCAAGCGCCAGAAGGAGACTCTGCCCGGCCTCATTGACATGGTTGACATCTGCCACCAGGCGATGAACGCCTTTGATAAATAGTTCATTGCTGGCACGCTGCCCCAACCAGCGGGCAATGCCCTGACGCCGGAAAGACTCAGCGACCATAATTTCTGAAACGGAAGCTGTTGGCGTACCAGTGCCCTCGGTGACAGCAGGCAACGGCCGGATGATCATACTGCCGACCGGATTGATGCGTTGTGAGACAAACAGGCTGAACCCGCCATCATCACCGTCATCGATCTGCAAGCGCAGTTCCGGCAACGCCGGTTGGTTTTCGATAACCCGCGTGTAAGTCCGTCTCTCGTACAACAGCCAGCGGTCCGTCATGCGGTAACCGGCACGGCCCAAGGCGGCCATTAAATCGATGCGATCGCTCGCCAGAGCGCCGCGCCCGGCCAGGCAGCAGGGATAGCCGGTGCGCATGTGAAAGGCGTCGATTTGTTCGACTTTGTGCCCGCGGAAATAGCTATCCACCGCCGTCAGCAATGCCGTTGCCGATTCCGGCGGCGCGTCAGGCCGAATGATGAACAGGCGCAGAAAGCCTCTGAGCACATCCCTGTCATCCTCAGCGAATCGTCCCACAGTGCAATGCGCAAAACCCAGCGTGTAATCGCCCTGGGTGGCGACCAGCCAGCCTTCGGGATCAATGGCCAGTTCAGCGTAGGGATCGCCGCCATCAAACAATACTTGATCGCGAAACGTCTGTGGAGGCAACGACCAGCGGTAGGGATAGGTTGCAGTCGCTTCTGCAAATAGAGAGGCGACTGCTGCGAGATCTTTTGTGTGTAAAGATGTGACTTTGATCATAGGATTGAACTGAGATTGCGCCCGGCGCTGTAAAGCATAAATACACCGGCGACAAGCAAAAGCAGAGAGGAAATACGAATCATCCAGGTGTAATACCGCTCAGGGAGGGCCTGAGCGCGGCTAAAGAGAAAAGCCAGCATGACTTTGCTGCCAATCAGCACAACATAAAATGATACGATAAAAGCGACAGCCAGCCAGGGGTCTGAACGCCAGGCCCGAACCACTGTTGGTGCGCCAATGGCAATCCAGAATAAGTAGGGATGCGGGTTCAGGAAATTAATCAAAGCGCCATGCGTAAAGTCCTGTTTTGCCGATGTGTTTGCCGTGGTGTCGACGCCATCACCGGCGTGACGCAGAGCATCGATACCCAACCAAAGTACGAATAGGCCACCGATCCCTAACATGATGTCCAAGCCTGCCTCCGGCAGCCGCCCCACCAGCAGGAAGGACAAGACGACAATCGGGATATCCGTCAGGAGTGGCGCAACAGCAATACGCAACCCGCTGGCAAGGCCGCCCTGCATACTGCGTTGAATGACCAATGCTAACAGGGGGCCAGGGGCCAGCCCAGCGCTTAAACCTAGTGAGAGACCGAGAAATATGTATGGCATTTTTATGAAAAACCAGGCTATTGGATAGTGGGCATTAGGTATTTCCTGCGCTTCGATAAATTCATGCATACCCAATATCCAATATCTACTATCAAAGGTCAAGGGTCAAGTTTGAGAGTCTACCATCGCGTTGCTTTGTCAGCTAATCAGAATCTAATTGACAGCGACCGGTCTCAGTGCGATAATCGGGACGACTTGCGGCCACCGGCGGCAGGGAAGCTATTTCTCACCACAAAAACAATGTCGCAATCTCGCCCCTTTGGGATTTCCCTTATCGCATCACTGTTACTTGTCGAAGCGATCATCGCTGTTGGCATAGCAGCCTTGGTGCTGCTCAATCCAAATGGCGGTGCGTGGTTTTTTGCCCTGCTTCAACGCACGAATCTTCCGGTTGCCATGAGCAGCCTGTTGGCCATCCCGCCGCTTCTCACCGCAACCGTTGCCGGACTGACCTTTCGCGGGCTCTGGGAGCAGCGAGAATGGGCGAGGATAGCAGCCATCATCCTGACATTCCTGCTTTCGGCCAGCGCGGTGATTGTCATCGCATTCTTGTTTGCATTTGATTCACGCTTCACATCCGCGCATATCACGGCCATTATCGCCCTGATAGCCTCCATCGTTGCTTTTTTGTACCTGCTCACTGTCCGCTTCGACAAACCCCCAAGCGCAGTTGTTAAAAAGCAACAACCATCATCCGCATCTGGCAAACCCCCAGAAGCCAACCAGGCGCCAACAACCCCGCCGCTGACGCCACCCCACCCGGATTCCTATTCGGCGACGCCCTCCCTGATCCCGCCGCCGCCCCGCCAAAGGTCTGCCAGCCAGGCGGCACTTGCAGCGACAACTGTTGCCGCTGTTTCCGTCGACAACACCCAGGTAATTCAGGATTCAACGAGAAAGACCGGAACCAGGCGCGAGCCGGTCGCCTGGTTGGTCGTTCGCCAGGGACCGGAACAGGGACAGGTTTTTCAATTGTTCGCAGATAAACATTTAACGCTTGGCCGTAACCCGGCGCACACCTACCCCCCGCTGACTGACCCCACAGTGAGCGGCAGCCACGCAGAAGTCCGTTACGAACAGGGCCGCTGCGTCATTTATGATTTGGACAGCACCAATGGCACCTTTATCGGCGATTCAGCGGTGCAGCGATTCCCTTTGCTGGATGGCGACGAAGTCCGTCTGGGCTCCACCGTCCTGCTGTTTACAACCTCCCAACCTTAACGCATGATGATGTCACAAATTAGCGGAACGGACGATTTGCCAATTATCGATACAGATCAAACCCTGCAACTTCCCCAGGAAAGCCCCTGCTTTGCCTGGCTTGTTGTGTTACGTGGTCCCCGGCGCGGTCGGCTGTTCCAGCTAAAAACCAGCGGGATTACCGTTGGTCGCTCATCAGAAAATGACATCGTCATCGATGATGAAGGGACGTCGCGGCATCATGCCCGCCTGTTTGCTGATGATGGGCCGGTTCGTCCACAATTCTTCGTGCAAGACCTGGCAAGCGCTAACGGCACGTTTGTCAATGAGGAACGCATCGCCCGGACAGCGCTTGTTGATGAAGATCGCGTTACTTTTGGCGGGACTTTGTTCGCATTCAAGCAATTCTGATCTCATCTTCGCCAATCGTCAGTCGAGAAACTGGCCAACGATTACCCACCTCTCCCTATGCTCAATCCCATCTTAACCGATCCTGCTTCATTTATCATCGAATGGTACCGTTGGGGCGTCTCCATCGCCTTTGCCATCACCTTTATCACCACATTGTGGATATTCTTTGATAGCCAAAGCAACAGCAAAAGCGCAACCCTGTGGCGCGTGCTCTCGCTGTTGGCCGCCATTGTTGTCATTCCCAGCGTCATCCTCAGTCTCTTCCCCGAACTGGCGCTCGGCCTTAGCAACCTCCTCACCCTTTTCGCCCTTCTCGGCCTAGTCGCCACACTCGTATCCCTGATCTCTCTGTTACTCTACACGGTAGGACTCGGTGTTCACGCCTATCCAACTGAACCCGAATCTTTGGATTATGATCCCGTGCCGGTGACAAGCCGAGACGTAAATGACGACACGGCTCCCCAAAACTCAGGAAAAACAAACACGGAACCGCAGACCCCCGTCACCAACAACTACACAGAAGTCGTGATGCCGCTGAATGATGACCTAACGCAGGTTTTCGCGCGGCCTCAACAACAGCGCCGGCCATTGGCCTGGGTGGTGGCGCTTAATGGTCCTGATAGCGGGAAAACATATCGCTTGAAAGACCTGGCTGACATTGGGCGGGACAGCAAGCACAACGATATCAGCCTTGATGATCGAACCATTTCACGCCAGCATGCCCGTATTCGACAGGAAGATGGAGAATTCGTGATCTATGACCTGGCAAGCGCCAATGGCGTCAACGTCAATGGCGAAACGGTGCAGCGCCAGGTGGTGCATAATGGCGACCGCATCGTCATTGGACAGGTCGAGTTAGGTTTCTTGCTTGTACGGGAAGAAGAACCGGAAGCAGTGGTGGAAAAAGCAGCCGGGAACGAGCAGGTCAACGAAGTGGTCTAATCGGTGGGGAGGACAGCGACTGGCTCTTCGTAGTACTCATCTGTTTCCGGATCGTGCACGATGCGTCGTAGTTTTTCCGGATCGTCGATATAGTCGATGAAAAGCACGCCGTCCAGATGGTCAATCTCATGCAGGAAAATACGGGCCAGGTAATCGAATGTTTTGACGCGAACAGGTTTGCCGTTGACATCAAAACCTTTGATCGTGGCTATTGAAGGACGCTCCACTTCGCCGATGTATCCTGGAATCGAAAGACAGCCTTCATCTCCCAGCACCTTTTCGCCACGAGCGCGCACGATCTCCGGGTTGACAACTGCAAACAGCTTGCCAGCCTGCGGGTCATCTTCAAAGCCTTCCGTGGGCATTTCGACGACGATCAAGCGCTCGTTGATGCCGATCTGCGGCGCGGCCAGACCCACGCCATGCGCAGATCGCATCGTCTCAACCATATCGTCTGCCAATTGCCGCAGAGTCTGATTGAATTTTCGGATCGGTTTACTTCTTCTACGTAATCGGGGATCGCCCAAAGTGACGATATCCAAAACTGCCATTGAATCATTGCCTCCGTTCATTAAAATCAGGCGTGGAAACCACTGCCTATGGCAGTGGAGGAACGCCTCCTCCATGTTTTTGAAAAGGGGTTTTGGATTTGCTAGATAAGAACATATGTGCTATATTGATGGTGTGAAACTAGTTGCAAAAGTCAAAGTCGTGCCTACAGCGGAACAGCGCCAGTTGCTCAAAGACACACTGTACCGAGCGAACCAGGCTGCGAACGAGGTCAGCGGTGTGGCGTGGGAAGCAAAGTGTTTTCGTCCATTCGCCATCCACAAGCTGGTGTATAAAGAGGTACGGCAGCGGTATGGCCTGTCAGCGCAGATGACGGTACGGGTGATCGGCAAGGTGGCGGACGCCTACAAGGCAGGGAAACAGAGGGAGCGCAGATTCAAGAAGCTAGGTGCAATTGCCTATGACAGCCGCATTTTGTCGTGGCAAATGGAGGAACAGCGGATATCGATATGGATGATGGGGGGACGGCAACGGATGCGCTACCAAGGTGGTGAACGGCAACTTGAATTGTTAGAAAGTCAGCGAGGGGAGACGGATTTGGCGTATATAGGTGGTGAGTTCTACTTGTTGGCAACGTGTGAGGTGGAGGAGCCTGAGGTGAAAGAGGTAGCGGGCTATCTGGGGGTTGATCTGGGCATCGTCAACCTGGCGACGGATAGCGCAGGGCATGTCTATGCAGGGGGTCAGGTGAATGGATTGAGGAGGAGGCATGCGAAATTGCGTGGCAGGCTTCAGTCGAGGGGGACGAAGTCAGCTCGTCGCTTATTGAGAAAACGAAGCCGAAGAGAACAGTGCTTTGCAGCGGACGTGAATCATTGCATCGCCAAGAAGCTTGTCGAGGGCGAATGGAATTCGCTTGCCGAACGCACCGGTCAAGGGATCGCCATCGAGGATTTGAGAGGCATCCGTGAGCGGGTCAGGGTTAGGAAGGCACAGAGACGGCAACATAGCGCTTGGGCGTTTGACGATTTGCGGAAGAAGATCGCATACAAGGCACGTCTTTTGGGTATACCGGTGATAGCCGTGAATCCCCGCAATACATCGCGCACATGTCACGAGTGCAGGCATTGCGAGAAGGGGAATCGGCAGTCACAGGAGCGGTTTGAATGTCAGTCTTGCGGCCACGTCTCGAATGCGGACTACAACGCTGCCTGCAATATTGCGGGTGGGAGCGGCATCATCGTCAACCAGCCAAACGTATCGGCCACGGCTCTGCCGTGCTAGGTACAAGCCACCGGCTCAGCCGGTGGTAGTTGACTCTGTAATAAGTTCTGGCCCGATTATAACACGATCCGGGCGTGAATCCATGACCTGAGCACGCCGCAAGCGAGGGCGGAAATCGCATTGCAAGCCGCGCCCATGTATCATGTATAATGGATTATCCTGACAAACTAATAAGAAATCGTAACCACACAGTTGTCCAAGTTCAGCATCCTGAGTAGACCTGAATGAAGTGAAGGTCGTATCGAAGGGTGCGGGTTGATCGGGGATCCAATCGTGACCCGCACCCTTCGATACGGTTTCCGCTTCGCTACAACCACTCAGGATGCTAGACCTGTATAGTCACAAAAATCCCCGCCTTTCGCAAGAGCGCTCAGTAGTCTGTAGCGCAAATACAAACCATATCGGTGTCACCCGAAAGGACATACTTGCACACCTCATCAATAAGGCGCAGCAATATCCACAAGGACAAACCTCTATGAGCAAAGTAGCAGTGTTACAGACATCCCCGCGTACGGTTTTGGCCGATTACCATCGCCTGATGAATCTGGCCGGTTATCAGGACGTCGTGGCCAAGGACGCCGACACCGCCTTGAAGATCAATATCTCCTGGCATTTCTTCTATCCCGGCAGTTCGACCACTCCCTGGCAACTGGAGGGCGTGATTCGGGCCATGAAGCAGGATGGCTACGATCCCAATCTGATTCACGGCTGCCACAACCGGACGGTGGTCATCGACGCCCACCTGGGTGAAGCCGGAGAATAAGCAGGTCAACGTGATTGAAGCGCACGGTCTGCGCAATGTCCACCTGTACGAGATGGCGAGGAGTGGATTCACATCCGCGATGCGGTGGGCGACCTGGCCGATGAGTTCTCGTGCCTGAACGACGTGTACACAGACGGTTTCTACATCCCCAAACGCTTTATTGGCGAAAATATCATCCACCTGCCCACCGTCAAGACCCATATTTTCACCACCACCACCGGGGCCATGAAGAACGCCTTTGGCGGCCTGCTCAACGAGCGGCGTCACTGGACCCACCCGGTCATTCATGAAACGCTGGTCGATCTGTTGATGATCCAGAAGAAGATCCACCGCGGCGTTTTCGCGGTGATGGACGGCACCTTTGCCGGTGACGGCCCGGGGCCCCGCTGTATGATTCCGCTACGTCAAAAATGTCATCCTGGCCAGCGCCGACCAGGTGGCCATCGATGCCATGGCGGCCAAGCTGATGGGCATCGACCCGATGTCTATCAAATTCATCCGGCTGGCCCACGAGATGGGCCTGGGCACCGGCAACCCCCGCGAGATCGAGATCGTCGGGGATGAGGAGGCGGCGCAACAGAACTGGAATTTCGTCGGGCGCGTTCAAGAAAATGACCTTTGCCTCTCGCATGCAGCACCAGATCTACTGGGGACCGCTCAAGAGACCCATCGAATGGTCTCTCAAAACGGTGCTGGCGCCCTGGTCTTATCTGGCTCAGCGTGGCCTTTACCACGACAGCTTCTGGTATCCGATTTATCGGCACAAGAAAATGCAGGACTGCGTCTGAACAGCGATTGGGGACGCTTGTTCCGCAACTGGGAAACAGTGACCCCGGATGAGCAGGGTTTCCCGGACGTTGGCGATGAAGATGCTGTGTTGCAGAAAGCGGGTTTCGATGTCTTCAAAGAATCGTTCCGCATTTTGTGGATGGCGATTGTAGAAGCGCCGGAAATCACAGCGCATCAACGGCGGCGAGAAGACCAGTACTACATGCAGCAACACGGGCAGGGGCGATCCAAGGGTATAGCGCTGGCGCTATTCCTGCTGGCACTACCGATCCTGCTCCTTTTGATCATGTGTCTGCGCGGGAAAGATAACGAAAGCTAGGATTCAGAACTCCCCATCGGGCCAGCGCTGCCCGGTGGGGATTATATTTCCGTTCAAGTGACGATCAAATAACCAAGACCATCGACATGGACCCAACTACAGTTGTCAACGAATTAGCCAATTCAATATCGGGCGAGCTCGGCAGTCTCATACTCACGCGCAAGTTGATTTTCTCTGCTGTAGTGATAATCTTGCTGGGGCTGACGCGTAGATTTATCGTAAAGTTCATTGATAAACAAAACCTGGATGTAGAAGCACGCTATCGTTGGACCAAAATCACCAGTTACACAATCTCCATTATCGGCTTCTTTGCGGTGGGGGCAGTGTGGTGGAGTTTCATAGGGAATCTGGCCACTCTTCTGGCAGTGATCCTCGCCGGTTTAGCGATCGCGTTGCGCGAACCAATCAACAATCTGGCCGGTTGGGGATTTATCATGTGGCGGCATCCTTTTAAATTGGGGGATCGTATAGAGATGGCCGGCGTGAAAGGTGATGTTGCAGATATCAATTTGTTTACATTTTCCATGCTTGAGGTCGGCAATTTGGAAATGGGCAGACAAGCTACGGGACGCGTCGTACATATGCCCAACAGCTGGGTATTTACAAAATTCACTGCCAACGAAACCCAGGAATTTCAGTTTGTATGGCATGAGGTCCCAGTTGTGATCACGTTTGAGAGCAACTGGCAGAAAGCGGAAGGAATGCTTCTCAAGATTGCAGAAGAACAGGCCGGATCCCGAACGCCCGATGCCGAGGCAGCTTTGAGAAATGCAGCAAAACAACTTCTCATTTCACCCAATCGAATTAAGCCTTATGTCTATTTACGGGTGATTGACATCGGGGTTGAACTCACCATACGCCTCATAACCGGTGCCAGAACCCGAAGGGAGGTTGAGGAAGCACTTTGGAAGAAAATCCTCGACGGTTTCGCCCAATCACCTGATATCGATTTTGCGTATCCTACCCAGCGTGTTTATTTCAACACCAAAGAGGGGAAACCGGGCACTGGTGGTCCTGCGTCGGTTGGTTCAAGCAGGCCGATCGATTACGACGCCACGAATAGCCAATAGAAAATGATGCCACTCAGGATAGTGGCGACAATCAGTACGCCCCAGAAGACCGGCTTGCGGTGCTTGTGATTAAAGACGAACATCCCCAACCATCCACCAATATAACCGCCCACCAGTATTGAGCCGAGTAACACGATTTCGGGCACCCGGCCACCACCAAGCTTCGCTTGCATTTTGTCGTAACCGAATAAGCCAAAAGTTATCACCGACCAGACCAGCACCCAGGCGATGTAGGGTGGAAGAAAGCTCCCGAATATGAGCAGTGCTACAAATCCGCCAATCCCCAAAAGGATGGCGATGACACCGAAAGTGAGTTTTGGGGAACGTCTGGACATGGGGGTCACTCCGAGATGGTACGGGGATGGCTGGTAAGAACAATGGAGGCAGCGTGTTCGAGCTGTTGTCGGTCTCGTGTGACGAGTGTGGCGCCAAATCGTTGGGCAACTGCCACGTAGACAGAATCGCTGCCTTTAATGCGTTGTGTTGCGGCGATTTCTGCGGCTTGCATTGCCAAGCGCATATCAAGATCTATGGTTACAAGATGAGATAGGTTGCGAAGATCTGCAACGAAAGCGTTCGCCAATGTAAAATCATTCATTGCGCGGGCAATCCCAGCCGCCAGTTCTGGAAATAACAGAGTGGGAACGATGATTGGGATAGCGAGCTTACGAACACGGGATAGAAAGCGGAAACTATCCGGCTGTCCCTGTTCGTGCTGATTGAGAGCATTCAGAAAAACACTCGCGTCGATTGTGTACACTTCAGCCATCTGTCACCTGCGCATTTCATCCAGTATCTGCTCGGAGGTCAATTCGGGCTCCCAACCTCGGCTTATCTCCTCTCCTATTCGCCACAGTTCTTCCCAGATAGCATCATCAGAGCGCTTGGGTAAAGACGCCTCCGGGCTTTGCTCGAATGGAATGAGCAGCCCTGCCGGTTTTCCACGATGCGTTATGACATAACTCACACGCTGCTCCCGTACTTCTCTCACAATCTCCGACGTATGCGTCTTGAGTTCTTTGATACCGACTTCTGGCATAATTTCCTCCCGAAAGTAGTCTCTTAAGTGACCACATTTTACACAGATGAGTTAGGAAGGTCAAACCAAAGGCCATTTCAGTTGACTCCCGCCCCGATCTGCTCTTCCGGATCGAAGGGCGGCAACTGTTCTTCACCCTGGCGGACAAGGAAGAAATTCCAGATTAAGACGGCTGATGTCATTCATCAGGGGATTGCTGTAATCCCATACGACCCAGCCTTGCTGATAAACGAAGATCGCAAGGGCGTATGGTCCCTCGGGCCCGTAGATGAGGGCGACATCGCCTTGGGTGTCGGTGCCGTAACCATGTTTATGGGCTATGCGGGCGTCGTCGGGCACGCCGTACTTGATCAGATAGCCCATGGGATTTTGCTCCATCCAGCCCACTAATTCCGCACATTCTTTCTGTGTGATCGTATCGGGATAGGCGGCCAGCAGGTTGCCGCGGCCTTCCGCACATTGGCCAACCTCGGCCATGATCTCGCCGATGTCTTTGGGTGTGGTCTGCATGGCGGGATCGGGGAAGGTGTTGTATTCGGGATTGGTGTTGGCCGGGGTGCGCACAAAGGGCGGTTTCAGATCGCTGTCGTAGGGAACGGCGATGAAGGTGTCGTCCAGGCCCAGTTCGTGCGAGAATTCCGTCACGGCTCTGGCCCCGGCCAATGTGTCGCCCCCGCCGATGTGGTACATCAGGGCATTGGCCGCGGCGTTGCTGGCGGTCTCAGATTTGACCGTATCACTGATCCAGCGGCTGATGTTGTCATCCAGCGGGGCTTCGAAATCGTGATAGAGTTTGACCAGGATGGGCAACTTGACGGTGCTCATGCCTGCAAAAGCGGTGTCAGCGTCAATGTCGATGACTTCGCCGGTGGGCAAATGCTGGAAATAGACGCTGTAGATGCCGGGGAATTTATCCAGACGCTGGCGCAGGGCGGTTTCCAGAGAATCGAAATCAGGAGGCAGGTCGGGCTGTTCTCGCAGAAGCAGCCTGGCCGAACGATCATTGCTGCTCTGAAACGCCTTGACGATGTTGATGGCGCTTTCGTTGAGGTCGGCATAACGACCGGGCTGGCCGGGTACAAACGTGAGGGTGTCGAGCTTGGCGTAACCGGGCGTCGGATCGTTGTCGTATTCTTGCGCCTGGGCCTGCAACCATGTCGCAAGTTTGTCCCGATCATAATCGTAGATCAGGGGCACATCGCCGCCCAGCGGGGGCTGCTGGAAAAGATAGAGCAGGAAATCCCGGACAGCATACACGCCCCCGCCGAATTCCTGCGCCTGCTCGACCATCGTTTCTGCATCCACTTTGAACCCGATCTGTGCGGGGCGCAGCACCAGGCGGTTGTCGCCATGCAGAACGAGGATGGGGCTTTCAAACACGCTGCGCAGGTTTGCGGCGGCCTCTTCTGCTGTGGCCCCGCCGATGTTGACGCCGCTCAGAGTGACGCCCGCCGGAATGGCATCGCGCGTCTCGGCGTAGTCCTTCAGTTGCGGACCGATGAACACGATTGCGGCGGCGATAGCCAGGACGACGAGCAAACGGAAATACTTCATATCGAACATCACTCCCACTCGATGGTGGCGGGAGGTTTTGAGGTGATATCGTAAACCACGCGATTGACATCGTCCACTTCGTTGACAATGCGGTTGGCCATGCGCCCCAGGACATCATCGGGGAGCTTGGCCCAATCGGCGGTCATAAAATCATCGGTAGTGACGACGCGCACAGCTACGACGTTGGCATAGGTGCGATAATCGCCCATCACGCCGACGCTGCGCACGGGCAGCAGCACGGCGAAGGCTTGCGATGTGGCCCGGTACAGGCCGGCGGACTCAAGTTCCTGGATGACGATGGCGTCAGCCTGACGCAAAGTCTCCAGCCGCTCCCAGGTCACATCGCCCAGGATGCGGATGGCGAGGCCGGGTCCAGGGAAGGGATGTCGCCAGACCACCCGTTCGGGCAGGCCCAACGCCAATCCCACCCGCCGCACTTCATCCTTAAACAGATAGCGCAGCGGTTCCAGCAACTCGAACTCGATGTCTTCGGGCAGGCCGCCGACATTGTGGTGAGTCTTGATGGTGCGGGCCGAGCGTTCGCGACCACTGGCCGCGCTTTCGATCACGTCCGGGTACAACGTGCCCTGGGCGAGATAGCGATAAGGCTGTCCGGGGACTTCTGCGATCAGGCGCGCCGCCGCCTCCTCGAAGACGCGTACAAAACGGTGGCCGATAGCCTTGCGCTTTGCTTCCGGGTCGGTCACGCCTTCCAAATCAGACAGAAATTGCTCGGTGGCGATTGACGCTGATCAGATGCATGCCGTGGGCGCGCTGGAAGGTGTCGATCACATCATCCGCCTCGCCCAGGCGCAGCAGGCCGTGGTCGACGAACACGCAGGTGAGTTGATCGCCGATAGCGCGATGCACGAGCGCGGCGACAACGGAGGAATCGACCCCGCCGCTGAGCCCGCACAGGACGCGTTGCTCTCCCACCTGTTCGCGTATCTCGGCCACCGTTTCCTCGATGAAGTTGCTGGGCGTCCAAGCGGCGCTGAGCCCGGCGACATCGAACAGGAAATTGCGCAGTACGTCCATGCCCTGCTGGGTGTGCTGCACTTCGGGATGGAACTGCACCGCGTAGCGGTGGTTTGTCACATCACCCATCATCGCCATGCTGTCGTTGCGAGAACTGCCCAGCGGCGCCCAGCCGGGCGGCGGTTGGTCCACATGGTCGCTGTGGCTCATCCACACAGGCAGCGTTTCGGGCAGACCGGCCAGCAGCGGTGAATCGACGGAGATGTGCACCTCGGTGTGGCCGAACTCGCGGGCGGTGGCCGGAGCGACATGACCGCCAAGGGCCTGGGCCAACGCCTGCATGCCGTAACAGATGCCCAGCACGGGCCTGCCGCTTTCCAGCACGCTGGCGGGCAGACGCGGGGCATCCGGCTCGTAGATGCTGGCCGGGCCGCCGGAGAGGATAAAAGCATCGGCGTGGATGAACTGCTCGTCAGACGCATCCCAATGCACGAGTTCGCTGTAAACGCCCAGGTCGCGCACCCGCCGGGCAATAAGCTGGGCGGTTTGCGAGCCAAAATCAATGACGATGACGGTCTGGTGGTGGGTAGGCATGGAATGTGTTCGCAGTAGGCGTTTCAGCGCCGTAAGCAGGAATTCGTGCGGTTCGAACTTCGGGCTCACCATTTTACCGCACTGTCGTTTGATTCTGCATGTTTGGCGGAAACGTCGGGTAAGAAGCACAAGGTGACAGTCACTTGATCGAAAAAGCCGCCCGGACCTTCGAGCGGCTTTTTCGCAAAGCGAGATAGGTGACTATTCGGATTCGGGTGCAGGCGTTTCCACCGCTTGAGCAGAAGCTTCAACTGCGGGCGTAACCACAACTTTGTCAGCAGGTTCTTGAGGCTCAGGTTTCTCTTCAACCTGCTTGTTTGCTTCCGGCGCAGGCGCTTTGGCGCTAACCGGCTGCTCGGGGATCACGATCCAGGCCAGGATGTAGACGAGGATGCCGCCACCACCCCAAAGCATCAGAAACAACAGGATAAGGCGCACGATGGTGGGATCGATGCTAAAGTATTCGCCAAGGCCGCCACAGACGCCGGCGATCATGCGATCATCACGGGAACGGTAAAGTCGTTTTCCAGACATTTTTCATCTCCTTAGTTTTGGTATCAAACGGTTCTATTGCCTTATACGGAACGCACTCGGTGTGGGTTTCATAAAAAAACACCGCCTGGGCAAAAGGCGGTGTCGCAATTATCAAAGACTGAAGATCAAAGATTAAAGAGCGCCTAACTCGGCAGCCGTTAATCATTAATCTTTGGCACTTGATTCTGGTTAGTTATCTACAACCCCGACGCCCGGAGGTGGGCGCTGAGCTGAAATATAGTGATCTGGTCGG
Source organism: uncultured Chloroflexia bacterium (assembly GCA_963700615.1). Taxonomy (GTDB): domain Bacteria; phylum Chloroflexota; class Anaerolineae; order J102; family J102; genus DUEF01. The sequence goes on from CAVOYG010000025.1 coordinate 15,331, forward strand.
GATCGTAGCCAATACGCACCTCGCCACTTTTCTCTGACTCAAGTTCCGAAACGCCGGGCAGATCAAAAACCTGCTTGATGCGTTCTGTCCAACCTAAACGATCAATGCTATCAACCCAGAGTGTTGCCCATGATAATTCTTGTTCCATGATTGCCTCGTTGAGATACGGACGACTGACGAATGTCGATCATTATAGCATCGGCTGCACCCAGGGCGAAAAAGGACGCAGTGATTGAAAGCGGGTTTACATCGGCAAATGTTTAAGCGCAGTTCACGAACTGAGGGATAGCGCAGAAGCGTCGGCCAGCAACTCCCTGGCAGATTGGCGACCAGCTTCGCTGTCAGCGCCCAGCATCGCCGCCAATTCCTGCACCCGCGCTTCGCCATCCAGGGTCTGGAGCCGTGTGATCGTGCGTTCTCCCTCGAGGCCTTTGCTCACAGCCAGATGATAATCTCCATACGCGGCGATCTGCGGCAGGTGTGTGACGCATAAAACCTGATGGGATGCGGCCAGGGTGTCCAGTTTTCGGCCCACAATGGCGCCAACGCGACCGCCAATACCCTGATCGATCTCGTCGAAGATCAGTGTGGGCGTGGAATCGGCGCGGGACAACACATTTTTGAGGGCGAGCATCAAGCGGGCGGTTTCGCCGCCACTGGCCACTTTCACCAAGGGACGCAGGGGTTCGCCGGGGTTGGCCGTGACCAGAAACTGGACGACGTCAATACCGGTGGCGTCGAAAGCCAGACGCTGGTCGGCGACATAACATCCGTTGGGGTCCGATCGGTGTTCTATCTCGACCGCAAATTTCGTTCCCGCCATCCGCAAATCCACCAGTTCCTCTTCGATTGCCCTGGCCAGCACCTCGCCAGCCGCGCGGCGGGCGGCGGATAAACGCTCGCCTTCACTGCCGATGGTGCGTAACAGCCGTTCCTCATCCTCTTCCAGCTCGGTGGTGCGCGTCTCACTTTGGGAAAGGATCTCAAGCTCGGCGCGTGCTCGTTCGCCAAAGGCCAGGATCTCGGCGATGGTGTCGCCATACTTGCGTTTGAGTTGGAAGATCAGATCAAGCCGGTCTTCCACTTCGACCAGTCGTTCCGGATCGTAGGAAATGCCGGCGTTGTAATCTTCGACATCCCGCGCCAGATCATTCACGCGTTCAAACACATCCTGCGCCTGGGCCAGGATGCCCTCCAGGTCAGCATCCACTGCCGCCAATTTCTGTAGCCGCGCGACTGCCTCGCCCAATTGATCCAAAACGGGGACAATCTCGTCGCCACCTTCCGCCAAAATGCCGTAAATGGCGGCAGATTGGCCGGCCAGCGCTTCGGTATTTGTCAGCCGTTTTCGTTCATTTTCCAGACTGGCGTCTTGTTCGGGCTCCAGGGCGGCGGCATCGATCTCCTCCACCTGGTAGGCTAGAAGATCCAAACGGCGTGCGATCTCGCGGGCGTCACGGCGCAGCACATCAAGTTCTCGCCGCACTTGTTGCAGCGCGGCAACCTCATCCGCCAGGGCGGCGCGCTGCGCCTCCAGCCCAGCGTACCGGTCCAGCAGATTGACATGTTCGCGCACCTTCAGCAGCGACAAATGCTGGCCCTGCCCGTGGATATCCACCAACAGCCCGCCGATGTCGGCGAGCACGGATTGCGCCACGGCCCGGCCATTGATGCGTGCGACACTGCGCCCACCTCGCCGCACATCTCTGGCCAGGATCAGCAGATCATCTTCATGTTCCAGGCCCAGCGCTTCCAGCTCGTCCCGGACCTCATCGCCCACCCGGCCATTCAACTCGAACATGCCCTCGATACTGGCGATCTGCTCACCGGCGCGCACCATTTCCTGGTCGGTCTTGGCGCCCATCAGCAATTCGATGGCGTCAATGATGATAGACTTGCCTGCGCCCGTTTCACCGGTGAGGACATTGAATCCGCTGTGAAATTGCACCTGGAGATCGTCGATGATGGCGAAATTGCGGACACGCAGTTCGGTAAGCATAAAAAACGATCTAGGAGGCGAGGCGCAAGCGAGCGTACATGGCGCTGGCAGCCAGGCCAACGACGATGAAGCCGGTGAGGTTCAACTGCAAGATGGCAAGCACCATCAGCGCGGCGATAACAGCGGCGATGGCCGTTGTGTATACGTTGAAATTACGGGAGCGCTTGCGGCCTGCCGCCCGCCAGATGAACTCTCCCAGCCCGCCGCCAATAGCCGGACCTACGAATATCGCCAGGATGATGCCGAAAAAGCCGCCCAGAAGCATGCCCATGATAATGGCGCCAATGCCCAGCAGAACACCACTCACGCCCGCGGCGATGTAGCCCTTGCTCTTATCTGACAGCGAAGCTGTGTAGAATTTATCCTGCTGCTGGCGCACGCATTGCGAACAACGATAGCCGACAGGCGTCTGCACCGCGCATTCCATGCAGATGGGCTTGTTGCATTTGTTGCAGCGCAGCATCGTTTCACGGTTGGGGTGATTGGCGCAATGGAGCACCTCATCGGCGGGTTGTGCGTCATGCAGATCTACGCCATCCAAACTCGCCAATGCCGCCTTGGCCTCATCATCAAAAGGATCCAGGGCGATGATATGCTCAAGCGAACGGCGTTTTTCATCGTCATTGTCGGATAAGGCTGCCAGGGTTTTCAGGCTTCCGATGTCATCGGGCTGAATTTTCAGGGCTTGTCGTAGTAAGTCGACAGCTTTATCTTTGTCTCCCGCCATTGCAGCGGAACGTGCTTGTTTACTGAGGTTGGCAGCGGTTAGATCGTCCATTAATATCTCATCTGAGAGTTTGGTATGTCTAAGCAGTCGTTGAGGAAGGCAATGATTAAAGATTGAAGATTAAAGGCTTCTCACACCACGTTCCTTAATCATTGATCTTTAATCATTAATTGTTAATTGTTTCTACACCGTCCACTTCAGCCGGTCCATCAGGGTGCGGTAGAAGTAGCTGCGGGGTTGCAGTCTAACAAAACTTGCCACATTTCGGCCAGAAGCGACCATCACTCTATCACCATCTTTCAGATCAATCAGGAATTGTCCATCCACAGTGAGAATTGCGTTGTGGTCGGTGTGGACGATCAGGGTGACGACAGCGCCCTTGTCCAACACGATGGAGCGGGCGAGGCTGAGATGCGGGGCGATAGGCAGGAGCAGGATGTTGCGTAACTCAGGGGGAAGAATGGGGCCGCCAACTGCCAGGGCATAGGCGGTGGACCCGGTCGGTGTGCTGACGATGACGCCGTCCGCCACATACGTTGTGAGATAACTATCGTTGATTTCGGTGGTGATGCGGACCACACGCGTGAGGCCGCCTCTGGCGACGACGACTTCGTTCAAGGCTTCCAGGTCCTGCTCGATCAGTTCGCCATCGCGCCAGACCTCGGCTTGCAGCATTTGTCTGCGTTCGACGCGGTAGTCGCCGCTGATGACGCGGGGCATGTGGGTGCGCCATTCGTCCGGGTAAATTTCGGCCAGAAAGCCCAGCCGGCCCATGTTGATGCCCAGAATGGGGAAATCGAAGTGGGAAGCCAGCCGGCCGGCGCGCAACATGCTGCCATCTCCACCCAGCGTGATCAGTAGATCGAGCCCGTCGAGGCGGTCGCCAAGGCGTTTCGCCTCCCAACTCGAACTCTCCCACACCTCCACGCCCTGAGTCTGCAACCAGGCTTCGATTTCCTGGGCCAATTCGTAGGAGTCTGGCACTTGTGGGTGATGCAGGATGCCGATTTTCATGGTAGTGGCAGGGCAGGACTTGGACGGGTAGACAACAATGTCGGAGGATTGAAGATCGATGATTAAAGATTAAGGCTTTGGCTTGTAATGTGTGTTTTCATCGTTTCCGGTATTCAAATTCAGCATCCTGAGTAGCCTTGAATGAAATGAAAGGCGTATCGAAGGGTGCGGGTCATGAGTTAGATACTTGTTCAACCCGCACCCTTCGATACGGTTCTCGCTTCGGTCGAACCTACTCAGGATGCTGGACCTGTACAGTCAAGCCGAATGAATCTTTAATCCTTAATCATCAGTAATGAGTTGCCGCAACTTCGCAGAAATCTCGCCGGGCCGGATGCGCTCCACGGCGATACCGGCAGCAACAAGCTTCGCTTCATCTTCAGCGCTGACGGTGAGTTCGCTGCCGAGGATGGTGACGCGCCTAGCCGCAAGCGCTTCGCTGAGCGATACGGCAATGGCGGGTCGGAATTGGGCCACGTAGCGCAACAGGAGCAGGTAATCTTGTCGCTCCCAGGGCATTGCTCCCACCAGCAGGCAGTGCTCCACCTTTGTTTCTGCAACCGGGGCGCTCGCGGCAGCGATCTCCGCCTGAACGCCCTTTTCGAATTTCACCCAGAGGATGCTGGAGCCATCAACGACGACCTCAGCCCGGATATCCAACCCGGCGGGCTCGATGAAATAGGTTCCGATGCCAAGCGGGGCAAATTCGCAGGCAAATTCGCCATATTCCTGTTTGTCGCCGCTCTTTCGGACCATGCCGGGCCAATTCTGTGACCAAATGCGGACAGGCAGGCCCGCTTCACCCTCCACGCTGACCCGGACAATGCCGAAACCAGGCGCAGAGCCGCCATCCTCCACCGCGTACGTCCAATCCGTAGCAGGTGGCAGGATGTTGGGTTCCGGTTCATCCTTTCGAGTAGATTGATATTTCACCCAGGCGATGCGCTCAGCATTCAGTTGCACCTCAATGGTGAAGGGAAAGCCCTCTGGCTGGATGATGTAGAGTCCATTCCCGAGCGGTGAAAACTCCATCACGTTTGGGCCAAATTCAGGTTTGCTTCCCGTACGGCGGGAATAGCCCTCCCAGTCTTCCGTTGAAATCTGCACATCCAGTCCGGGCATGCCATCTACATCGACACGGATGATGCCAAAACCGGGGGACTCCCCAGCATCCGAGACCTCCACCAGCCAATCCTCGTACTCTTCAACGCGCGTCTGCAAAGGCTGTGGCTCCGGTTCGGGTTCGCCGATATCCACCTGCAACTTCTTTCTACCATCCACCTTCAGGCCGAGCCGGACTTCGTCGGTTCCGGGGACGGAAAGCCGGTACGTGTCTGCGGGGAGCTTTTCGAAGGAGTACACGCCTTCGGCGTCCGTGGTTGTCTGCAAAGAGACAAAAAAGGAGCGCAGGAACACGCGGGTGTTGGGATAATCGTACATGATGCCGTGGATGACGCTGCGCCCGGTGCGACTTTTGGGTCTGCCGCCCTTTTCGCCCTTGACTTTCGGCACGGGACGGGCCACTTTGGGCAAGGCCGCCAGTGCATCCACCGCCGGCAGCTTGCCACCCGGCCAGCGTTCGGAGAACCAGGCGTGGCGTTCCCAGCCCAGGCCCCGCAACTGGATATTGGCGATCATCCAGAAGGCGGTGCAGAAATAATAGGGCGGGGCGGCGGGATAGTGTTCGCTCACACCCATCATAACTTTCGCCTGCTCCACCACCTTTTGGGCATGGATTTCAGGAATTGTGGAAGGATAGCGAGGATCATCACCTTCGCCGACGATGGGACCGCTCTCGGTGCTGAGAATGGGCAGGTAGCGCCCCAGATGCTGCTGGCATAGATCGGCAAAACGCTCATAAGCGCGAAAACTGGAGGGATCGTCGTGGATGGTGGCTCCGGTATTTGCCCCATCCGATCTTGTTGATTTACGAACTCAGCGAACGATAGTCCCCAGTGCCACCCGCCCAGGCGGCAGTGCCCAACCGTTTGTACTCCTCTTCCGCAATCGCTTCACCCTTCTGGTTGACGGCATCGTAGGGATAATCGAGGGGATGGTTGATGTCGTAGTTGTGAATCGCCATCCACACCGGCCCGTCGAAGAGATCACGGCCGCCATGCTCGATGATCTTGCCGATGAAATCCCATTGCGTGCCAATGGCCGTGGCAGGCACGCCGGATAACCGCCGTATTCGAGAATGGTTTCCATATCGCGGATGGCAGCGCGTGGCGACATAATCGATGGCATCGGCGGGACATGCCCGCCCTGCCATTCGTTCGTGCAGTTCCGGCTCGTTGTTGAATTCGAAATAGCGCACGCCTGACGCCAGATATTCATCCAGATACCTCAATTCCTGCTTTGTGAGCGTACGCTTTGTCGATATCCGTCGAATTGGGGTCTTTGCGATACAGGCGCACCACCGGCATGATGCCCGCCTCCAACAACATCTCGGCGAATTCCAGGCCGCCGTCATGCAGGAACTTGACCCATTTGACGCCCATGCGCTGCAACTCAGGGAGCCAGCGTCTGCGCAGTAAATTGGCAGCGCCAACCGCAGCAGGATTGCCAGCACTCCAGTGCATGCCGATGCCGTTGTCGTCAGGGGGACGGGGGTAGTCTTGCAGGCGCATGGGAGGGAACCTCGGGGAGGGCGGGACCGGCTTGCGGTCGTCCCAGATGGCGAAGTTCAGAGGTCGCGAGATCAGACGGGCAGCCACCCAGTGCTCGACAACCTCGGCCAGCGCCGACTTCGGTTTGTTCGCCACTTTCCATGTCGCGCAGGGTAGCGACGCCTTGTGCCAGTTCATCATCGCCGAGGATGACGGCGTAGCGCACTTCGGCGCGGTTGGCGCTTTTGAATTGCGATTTGAGGCTGCGGGAGCCAAAGGCCAGCAAGGCGGGAATGCGCGCCTGTCGCAGCTGGCTGACAAGCTGCACGGCGGCGGTTTTGGCGGCAGCGCCGCGATGGAGCACCATCACTTGCGGGCTTTCGAGCGGCGGGCGGTTCGATGCTCCTGGGCGCGCAGGCTCATGACAATGCGTTCGATGCCGATGCCCACGCCCACGCCGGGGGTGCTGGGCCCGCCCACCGACTCGACCAGACCATCGTAGCGGCCGCCGCCGCACAGGGCGTTCTGCGCGCCCAGTTCCTCGCCCCAGACCTCGAACACGGTGCGCACGTAATAATCGAAGCCGCGCACCAGGCGGGAGTTGATGACATAGGGCAGGTTGAGTGCATCCAGATAGCCGACGAGGGTCTGCAAAATGGTCGGCGCAGTCGGGGCAGAGATGATCGATGCTCGTGGGGCATCATCCAGCAGCGCCAGCGTGGCTTCCTCTTTGGTGTCGAGCACCCGTGAGCGGATTGACTTCGAGGCGACGCTGGTCGATGGCGGGCAATTGATCGCGATGCGCCGTCGAAGTAATCGACCAGTTTCTGGATATAGGCGGGCGGCAGACGGGGCAGCCGATGGAATTGAGCTGGAAGGTCAGGTCCTGAAAACCGAGTTCGGCGTAGAGGCTGTAGGCCAACTGCATGATCTCCAGATCGGCGGCGGGATCTTCCTCGCCCAGAAACTCGACATTGAATTGCACGTGCTGGCGAAAGCGCCCGGCCTGCGGTTTCTCGTGGCGGAAGAGCGGGCCGATGGCGAACAGCTTGACCGGCTTGGGCCAGGTGTGCATGCCATGTTCGACGTAAGCCGCATGACGCCCGCCGTGAATTCGGGGCGCAGGCTGATGTTCGTGCCATCGTGGTCGTCGAAGCTGTAGAGTTCCTTGTCCAGAACGACGGCGGAGCCTTCCTGCAAGCCGCGCAGAAAGAGCCGCGTCTCTTCGAGGATGGGCGGATCGATCTGCACGTAGCCGAAGCGGTCGGCCAGTTCGGTGGCGCTGCCCAGCACATGCCGCCAGTAGCGGAAATCGTCGGGGAGGATGTCGTTGAAGCCTTTGAGGGTTTGAAAGCGCATAATTGTCAGGGATCGGAGGTCGGGATCGGAGGTCGGAAGTCAGAAGTCGAAGTCGGAGGTCGGTCACGGTAGGGGCGAGGCTCGCCCTCGCCCGTGAAGGGGGCGACCGCAAGGGTCCGCCCCAACATTTAATCAGGCAAGCGCCTCGTTGCCGCAATCCTGCACGTATCCGCAATTGCGGCAGCGGCCAGGATCATCGTGGCTGCGCGAGATGTTGCGGGCGTCTCGGGCATCGTGGATCTGGTCGAGCGTGTACAGGAGTTCTTTGCGCAAGGCTTTTGTGTAGGGCAGCCGCAAGGTGGCGTTGGCGTATTTGAGGATGCCGTACGATGGGCGTTTGCCGGTTGTATCTTCTATCAGCAGACAGTAGGCCGCCAGTTGCAGCTTGTGCGAATCGTAGGGGTCGTCGCCCTGCAGGTAGGTGGATTTGATTTCGATGGGAATAGTCTCCCTGCCATCCTTCACCAGATAATCGGGCTTGCCGGTCAATTGGTATTCAGCAGAGAAGAGGGGTCGATCGTTGCGCCGCCAGTCACCTGTATCCACATAGATGACTTCGCCTGTCGGCAATCCCGTCGCCTGCCGCTGCCGCCCCGCTTGCAGGTAAAACCAGACGCCCAAGGCGAGCAAAACAAGCGCAAGCAGCACGAACAATTCGGACATCGCTGTCAGGCTCCCCGGTCTGGCGTATCGGGGTAGGGCAGGATGATGATCGGTGCGCCTGCCGGTTTCCAACTGCTAAACCACAGGGCATCCTCCGGGGAAAGTCGGATACAGCCATGCGAGGCGGGTGCAGCGCCCAGATCACGCCAGCCCTTGTATTGTTTCTGGCCGGATGTGTCAAAAGTGTAGGGCAGACTGTGGATGAGGAAATTGCCGCCACGTTCAAACAGCCACCAGCCTTCGTCGGCCAACACGCCGCCAAGCCCTTCGAATGTGCCCCAATAATCGCCGATAACGCCAAACCAGGCCGGGGTGTCCCAGCCTTGCTCAGGATCGCCGGTGGTGACATCCAGGACACGTTCAAGGATTCCGTCGTTGACCACATGCATTTTCTGCAAGGTCTGATCGATCACGACGTACCGGCCATCAGGATTGAGCCCGCGCGTTCTCACTATCTCGACCAGCCACGGTTCGGGCGTGTTTTCGTAAATCACCGGTTGCGGCGCAGCGGTTGCCTGGGGAGGCTCCTCGTTCACTTGAGTAGTGGCGATGGGTGCGGGAGTGCTTGTGGGCAGTAAACCTGCACTGGTGAGCGGGAAATCGACGCTGTCGACGTCCAGCGCATAAGCGCCAGGCGTTTTGGTTGGTGTGGCTGTGCCGAACGCGACGTCCTCGCCGCTGGAGCCGAGCACCAAAGTGGAGGTCCATGCCACCATCGCCAGAATGATAACGAGCGCCACCAGCCAATACGACTTTTGCGTAGCAAAAACGGAGCGCAGGAGGGAATCAGGATTCATCAGGAGAAGGGGGATGCAAACAGAAATGCAGCGAGCAGGAGCAAAACGCCAAGCGCCATGAAAACCAAGGCGTAAGTCCTGGTGCGATGCGCTCCGGCCACCTGTTGTGCATGTTGCTCGTGAGCGTCAAGCCCATATTGCAGGGCAGCGCGATTGCGGTTCTCGTAGCCTTGCTCAGCCATCCACCACGCCCGCTCGCAGTAGACCCAGCGGCCAATTTCGCTGGCGCGAATGACTTTGGGGGAGGATTGCCGGGAGGAGGGGGTCATAGGCGATCTGCTGTCACGCTGACATCTCGGAGCACGTCGATTTCAAACTCGCGCAGCGCCCGTTCCAGGTTTCGCTGTCGCACGGCCACGGTCAGATCGCCGCGCGTACGTTCGGTGACGCCACGCACCATGTCGGTCTGGCGACGTAAACCGCCGGTGATGGCATCGGGGAAGTCGATGGTCACCAGGACGCTGTAGACTTCATCCATGTACACGAACAGCGCTTCGGCTTCATCCAGCAAATCCTGGCGCACAAGGTCCAGGATGAACCGCCGCATTTCGCCCACCGCTTCGGCCAATCCGCCCAGATAGGCATCGTAAGGAATACCCAGTTCTTCGGGTTCGGGCAGAGAGTCGTGATGCACCAACGCGTAGACAATGTGCGCCTCGGCCACTTCCTTGAGCGCATCCCTGGTGTAACCGGCATGGAGCAGGTCGGGATACGGTTCGAGGTCGGATGTCATTTCCAGGGCTCGGGCGCTGGCCTCGGCCAGGAGTTGTGCGGCTTCATCAAAATCATGGCGATGGCTGGCGCGAATGCTGAGCGAGCAGTAGCGGATCAACTCCCGCGAACGTTTGAGCGCTGCATCACGGGCTGTGTTTTTGGCTTCGAAGTCGTTGAGAATGCGATCAACGATGGTTTGGAGGTTGTTCATGGGCAAATTAAAAATGAATCAGGCGCGTGCAAAGACGTCAGGCGAATTGGAATTATACCACCGCCTTCAGACAGCGTCTATCTGCGCAGGACGTCAGGGTGCGGTTCAGATTTTCGGAAGACCTCCGGGAGGTGGGGACCACAGCCTTCTCTTTACGGAGTTTCCAACCCCACCTCCCGGAGGTCACGCAATCCTCCCACCAAGTTGAGACACGCAGGACGCCATCACGTTTCACGCAAGCACGTTTACGTGTCGGAACCCACACGAAATCCCAAAAAGTATTTGTACACACGCTTGACGCATACCCGCAGCGATCATCCGATTTGTTTTTCCGAAAACAGCGGTGCTATAATCACAGGCCGACCCATTTTGGAGGAAACTAGAACTTTGAGCACTTTAACCGCAGTAATCCTGATTTCCCAGATCATCCTCGGCATCGTTGTTACCGTCCTGGTCGTCATGCAGACCCAGAACACCGGCGCCGGGGGCATGTTTGGCTCTGACACCACTGTCTATCGCACAAAACGCGGCCTCGAAAAAACATTGTATCAGGCAACCATTGCTGTCACTGCCCTCTTCTTTGTTATTTCGCTTATAGCAGCCGCTGTCGTTTGAAGCAACAATTCCACCATCACTCAACGGTGTAGATCTTGAGCCGTCACGTACGCTGGCAGGCGATCATTGCCATTCTTGGCATTCTTCTGATCATCGCTCTGCTTAGCTACGCAACCTACACCTATACGTCTCAGCACGTCCCCGCCCGCGGGGGCGTCTTTGTGGAAGGGGTTGCTGGCAATCCCCAATACATCAACCCGGTCCTCTGCCAATACAATGAGGTGGACCGGGATTTATGCGCGCTGGTTTTCGAGGGGTTACTGAACTTCGACGAAAGCGGCAATCTGCAATCGGATCTGGCCGAAAGTTGGGAGGCCAACCCTGCCGGCGATGTATTTACCTTTACCTTGCGCCCTGACGCCCGCTGGCACGATGGCCTGCGCGTGACAACTGATGATGTGAAATTCACCGTCGATCTGATGCAGGACCCTGACCTGCAAGTCCTGCCTGATCTGGCCGTCCTCTGGCGCTCGGTCATCGCCACACCCATCGATGATCGCACCATCGTCTTCCAGCTATCCGAACCTTATGCGCCATTTCTCGATTACACAACGGTCCGCTGGTTCGGTGTCCTCCCCAAGCACTATTGGGAACGCTACCGGCCAAGAGAACTGGCGCAGGCTCAACTGAACACGCAACCCATTGGCAGCGGCCCTTTCCGGGTGACCGAGATCGACAGCCAGCATGTGCGACTGGAGCCGGTCATCCGGCAGTTTGATACTCCGCCGTATCTCGACGCACTCGAATTTCGCTTTTTCCCCGACTATCCCAGCATCCTGACCGCGGCGGGAGCAGGCGAAGTGCACGGCGTCAGCCGCGTGCTGCCCGAGTATTTGAGTCAGGCTGAATCGATACACGATCTTCAGTTATTCACCTCCCCCATGCCTGGCTACACCCTTGTTCTCTTCAATCTGGATTCGCCCAACGCGCCGTTCCTGGCCGAACCGTTGGTGCGGCAGGCATTGGCTTACGGCATCGACCGCGAACGTCTGTTGCGGGACGACATCCCAGGCGTGGGCATGTTGGCCAACAGCCCCATCCTGCCGAGCTCCTGGGCGTACAATCCCGATATCCCCACCTACAACTACGATCCCGAGAGGGCCCGGTCGTTGTTAGAAGAGGCGGGATGGCGCGACGACAATGAAGATGGCATTCGCGAAAAAGATGGCGAACAACTGGAAATCATCCTCCTGAGCGATGACTGCCCCCCACTCCCTGCTCGTCAATCAGGCCATCGCCACGGACTGGGCTCGCATCGGCGTGCGAGCGGTATCCGAACCGGTCTCTTTCACCGGCCTTGTCAGCGATTTTATGGTGCCGCGCAACTTCAGCGCCGCCATCGTCAATTGGGAACTCATCGGCGATCCTGATCCCTACCCCTTGTGGCGTTCCAGCCAGATCAGTCCCGAAGGCCAAAACTACGGGGGATGGAACAGTCGTGATGCCGATATCGTGATGGAACAGGCCCGCATCACAGCCGATCTCGAACAGAGACGCCAATATTATTACGAATTTCAGCGGATTTTTGCCGAGGAAGTACCAGCGATCATGCTCTATTATCCGCTTTACACCTACGCCGCTTCTACGGCTGTGAATGACATGGAAGTGGGACGTTTGAATGTACCGTCAGACCGCTTCCGCACTTTTGCAGATTGGTACACCTTAACCCGCAAGGTTACGCAAACAGAACGACGTACTTTGGAGTTTGACAATCTCGAAAGGTAGTGTAAAATGTGAATGTCATCGTGTGAAAGACGCGACGTCAGATAAATGATAAGCCGATGTGGCGGAATTGGCAGACGCGCTGCGTTCAGGACGCAGTGGGCATAGGCTCGTGGGGGTTCAAGTCCCTCCATCGGCACCTCCCTCACAAATCCCGCCAAACTAATGGCGGGTTTTTGATTTACAGTGTTCCTTTTGAGTGAGGACGCCTCCCAACACACCTTTGAGTTCCGGTTATGAGCTACCAACCTCTCCCCCAAAAACAGCTCTTTACCGTCGGCCAGATTGTCGCCGCAATCAGCATTATCGCCTGCCTGGTTTTTATCGTCAGTTATAGCGGACGCATCATCATGGACAAGAAAGTCCGGGCAAATCAGGAGCGTCTGCAGCAAGAAGTTGTGACCGCCGAGGCCTTTGGGGTGACTGTCCAGCAAATGATCAACAATGTGGATAGTCCGGAAGTGGTGGAGCCCTATGCCAGAGGACTGCGCAATATGGGCCTTCCCGGCGAACAAGCGGTGGCCCCCCTGATCATGAAAAACGATTCACCTGATCTTGCCCAACAAATCAATGTCGTAGCGACAGAGGTATCCGAGGAAGAGAGCGTCCCCAATTGGCAACTGTGGTTGGATTTTGTGATCGCCGGTGGGAAAAACCAATAAGGTCTTGAAAATGTCAACGTCATCATGGAGCAGTACAAATTTGCCATTGACCGCCTTTTTTGGCGTTCTTTTTCTATTTTTCTTCCAACTGCTCACCGATTTCGTCGAAGGGGTTTACGTGTTCGGCACGCAGGGGACGGGCTTCCCCTTCGAACTCATCCTTGTCCTGCTGTTGTTTTCACCGGTGGTGCTGATTTTCCTGCGCGTTGATCCCCCGCCCATACTGGCATTTATCCTGGCTAAACTGGTTTTGATGTCACGAGTGATAGAAGTCCTGCTGGATCCAACTGGCAGCATGATTGTGTCTGCCATTGGCGTTGGCTGTTTCGTACTGTTGCTCCCCCTGCTCCTTTGGGACCTGGGCCGCAAACAGGATAGGGAAGCTGTCGCCGCAATGGGTGTTGGGCTTATTCTGGGTCTCGCAGTGACACTGCTGTTCCGTACACTCGGCTCCGGGCGGGACATCTCAACCGTAGGTTGGTGGCAGTTGATCGGGTGGGTGCTGGCCATTCTGGCGGGGGCAGCCTCGGTCTACCTGTCAATGGTCGAAGAATACAAACCCGATGTGCCTGAACCGCTCTTTATGCCCTCTGTCAACAAACGCAGGCTCAAACTTGTTGGTCTTGGCATCGGCTTGATGGCTGTGATACTACTGATTTCCTTCGTCTTCGCATCACCACAGGTGCTCGGCAACTTGTCGGCGCTTGATTCTGGCATCATCCTGACAGTGATGATGGCTATGCTGACAGTGTGGACATGGATCGTGTTGATGCGGCAGGAAATACTCAGCCGCATGACGCCAGCCATCGTCCTTGTGTGGAATGTGTTGTTTGTGATAGCGTTGGCCCTGACAGTTTATGTCTATCAGATTGCATTCCCGACAGCCCCGCCACCCTCGTGGTACGCTCACATCCCGCTAATCCTCGCGCTGGTGCTGTTTCCCATCATCCTGCTCGATTTTACCCTCCTGATCGACGAGATCGTTATCAATTTCCCATCTGTCAAAGGTATGGGGATAGCATTTTCATTGGCATCGCTGTTCCTGCTGGTGATGATCTTCGCTTACGCAGACGAACCTGTTCTTTTCGCGGGAGCGTTTTTCCAGGGCAAGTTCTGGTTGTTGAATTTGATTGCAGGGATCATTCTCTTGCTGACGATGCTGCTGGCTTACCGGCGGATTGGTGATTTTCCGCAGATTAATCTGACGCCGCCGCAAGCCTCCATGGTTCTGACCGGTACCGTGGCAGGCGTGTCAGCTTTTGCCGTGGTGGCGGCTATATTGTTCGCCTTGTTCAAGTAAATACTGGTGGAGAGAAAGGGCTTGCATTAATGGCATGACAAAATCGCACACGTTTCACAGGCCTGAAAAACGGTATCCCTCGATTGGTGTTCGCACAACGTGTTGCGGGATAAATAGCTCCGTGATACAGTGATTCTGTCAAACATTGACGAATGAATAGTGGGGCGGCGCGAGCCGGACTATACTGAGTCGTACTTGTCTCTCGCAGTAACAGACATAAAGGAGAATATTTTGAGTAAACGAGCAGAAGCACTCGCAGAACGTATTGAACAAGGAGCAGAGGCTCTGGCGGCCTTCGCCGAGGGCCTTTCGGATGCTGAATGGCAGACTTTGATTCCAAATGACCAACACACGGTTGGCGTTGTGGTGCATCACGTTGCCAGCGCATATCCCATTGAGATTAGTCTGGCCAGGATACTGGCATCGGGCAGTGCCATCGTTGAAGCCAGTTGGGATGCTATTGATCAGGCGAACGCTCAGCATGCCAAAAAACATGCCACAGTGGGCAAACAGGAAACGCTCGAACTGTTGCGACGGAACAGCAAGGTGGCGGCTGACAGCGTACGGGAAATGACCGATGAAGAACTGGATAGAGCAGCGCCGGTCTCTCTCAACGCCAATGCGCCGCTGACCACCCAATTCTTTATTGAAGACCATGCCCTGCGCCACAGTTTCCATCATTTGAGCAACATACGAGCAGTTCTCAATCGCTAAATCTTATCGCAAAGGTGCAAATACCTGTTTGCCCCTCTACCCACATTGAACAAAATGGTCCATTATCCTTTGCCGGGATGATGGACCATTTTGTTTGAAGTTTCTGCTGTCGCCTGGTGACTGCTAACAAGGCGATCTTTACACCAACAGGCATCCAGTCAGTCACCGCAAAGATGATTTGTGTGGCGCCAGGACCTAATGAGATTGTCCTGTGAACACGACGGGCAGGAAAACATCCTTTTTGGAGACTAGTCGCAGGATGATGGCGTAGTCCTTAACCAACAGGTCACGGATCACCAAGTTGCCGTCTTCTTCACTGGTTAGCAGTGGCTGCTCAAAGCCTATACAGAACGTCGATGCCCATCACTTTCTCGAGCCGAGAAGCCAGGCAGGATTAAGGTGGGTGGTGCCGAGATCATTATCGACAGCCTCCCCGTCTGTCCACAAAGCGAGTAAGTGGTCACCATTGGGTAGAGCGAACGTATAGCTGACGACATCTTTGGAGGGTGTTTGTATTTCGACGGCGAGAACCTCTGCCTCTGGCCCCGCCAAAGACCGTGCCAGATTGCTCACCACGTGGTAGTTTCCCGGGCGCGAGGTGCTTTACAGCCACCAAGATGGACCATGACATCTTCGCCGAGATGTATACGCAATCCTCGCGTATGGTACTTGGCCGCTATTTTGCTGTTTTACAATTCCTAAAGTTGGGCAGCGCGGGTCCACAAGTCGGGAAATAATCGAACACCAGGCTAATTCGGTCCCCCAAATTCTCCGTCAAATCCATGAGCAATGGCGGTCTGCTTGATCTCTTGCAGCATTGTCGGATAGTCGTAGTAATATGCCCATTAATCTCGTTGTATTGGCCCGATGAAAAAGAACGATGCCAGGAACCACATCGACCAGGGGCATGACGTCGGATTGAATCAAGGTGCTCAGGTAGTATTGCCCAGGGCGTGGAAGATGATACTCCCGAGCCAACGATTTTCGCTTCGGGGTATTCTCCTGGATGACTATGGAAACGTGCTTTACCAAGGTTGACATAGTCGCTGGCCAGGTTTGATGTACTGGATAGCACTGGTACCAGTTATCCGGTTCATTCCACAGCTTCGAAATAGTGCACACGATCTTTGAAGTGTCCCACAATGAAGCGCACGTATTCCAGGAAACGCTGGATTTCCTCTTCGGTGGTGAAACGCGGGGGGATCGTCGGCCAGCCCTGGGGATGATTGGCTTTGTCCCAGAAGTGGAGGAGGTAGGTGACAGTGATGCCATTCTCAGGCGAGGCGAGTCGACAAGATCGGTCGTGTTCAGCGGTAATATCTAAACTCTGGCTGCTCCAGTCGATCGATGGCCAGTTCTTCCACTTCGTTGAAAGGCAGCCTGACCATTTCACACCAAACCGTGAATTCGTGAAGGAGGTCGTCCAAATGGGGGATATCGTCCATATGTTAGAGCTATACACACCTGTCCCCGGTAACCTGGTATTGGCCACAAGCTGGTTCGATGGCATCTGGCCAACAGGGGAAATCTGGAAGGGAGTTTCCCTCTTGCAGAACCAGAGATCGGGCTGATCCCGATGTCGGCAACGAGAATTCGCTGGTATTGCCGTCCATATCGGTGGCCGTGGCTGTCAGGTAAGGCCCGCTAAAAGCAACACCCTTATCGAAGGTAAAGACACCTTCGTCATCGGCAGTTGTCCGGCCCTCATAGACAGCCCCTTCAGCACCGCTGTCGGAAAAGATCTCGACCATACAGTGTGAACAGGTAGCGCCTGTGATGATGCCTGTTGACAGATCAAAATCAAAAATCAGGGGGACGGGCAGTTGGTCATTGCCGCCATCCCACAGAGCGATGCCCCTTCCGCTATTGTCGTGGATGCTGTTTTGGGTGATGGTGTTGTGCAGTGAACCCAGCCCTGCCACAACGATGCCGCTTTCGCCATTGTGGGCGATGACGTTGTCTGGTCCGATGGTGTTGCCGTGCGTGCCTTCGTTAATCCAAATGCCAGTCCGATTATCCAGACCGCTTGCGCCCGCAACATTCGTACCGATCAAGTTACCCGTAATGGTATTGAGAGAAGTCCCCTTCGTTGATAGGGAGATACCCATATCGTTGTGACTCAACTGGTTGCCCTGGCCAAAAGGGCCCGTTCCGATACTGCGATCGCCTCCAACCACATTGTGTCTGGCTTCGCCGCTGATGGCGATCCCCGGACCGGAGAAGTTGGAAATCTGCAAACCCCGGATTGTGTTTCCCCGAGAGGACACGATTTGCAGGCCAGCCTCCCAGCCTCCGGATAGTTGACTGCCATCCAGGATCACGCCGGCGTTGCTGGCATCCAGCAGCAGGTTGTTGGTATAGATGTGCGGTAGGGGGCTGGTGATCGAGATAGTGACAGGGGCCGCGGGCGGGAAAACGGTCGGGTCGAAGATGATGGCTTCGCCATCTTGCGCGTCAAACAAGGCCTGGCGCAGGCTGCCGGGGCCGCTGTCGGCGGCGCTGGTGACAACACTGATCTGCCCGAGTGGCGCTGGTGGAAGCTGCGCCAAGGTTGATGCCAGCGGTGTTGCCAGCGTAAGGGCAAGTATGGTCACAATAAGGAATACTGATGCAACACTTTTCATTGTTCCCCTCCGTCAAACGGACTGGTTGAGCCATTCCCAGAAAATGAATCCCGAATCAATGATCGGACGCCAGCCCGAAGTACGCTCGGCGGCGAATTGTACCGCGACATTCATGTCGTTCTGGGCGCGGCCTTGGCCTCCATTGGCCTGTGCTTCATTATCAAACTGCTGCCTCAGGAAGTCAAACAGGTTAGCTTCTACTTTGGCCTTACCAGGTCAGCTCCATGCCAAGCTGTTGCGCCATCCAGAGCCGGTCGTTCTCAACCCACCACTCGACGATCTTGCCGTCCGAGATGCGTTGCATTTCGACCTGGTTGTACTTTATGGGTACACCTGTGATCTCCTTGCCCATATATTCGCCCTCATACGTTGCCTCGAAGGTGAGGAACTCTGTAAGAAGGTCCCCTTCACTGACCTCACCCTGAGAGGTGAATTTCAGGTCTTTGAGCTTGGGAAAGAAATCCTGCCAGCCTGCCACCATTGCGTCCAGACCGACAACATCTACACCACCCGGATAGTGGAGAACGCAATCGGTTGCAATGACTTGATCGAACTCATCCCAAGCCCCTGTTCCGAACAACATGAGAAACTTCTGTAAGACTTCCTTGTTCGCGGCTGCTTGGTCTGCCTGTGCTTGTAGTGTTGCCATGGCTGGTTCCTCCTCGGGTGGGGCCTGTGCTGGCGCAAGTGTCACGGGTGGGGGCTGGCACGCGCCCAAGACCAGCGCCACCAGCAAGATGACAACGGCTGTGAAAGATCGATTGAGGTTACACATCTGCCTAGCTCCTTTTGTGTTAGTTCAGCGCATGTTTTGTGTTGATGTTGGATCGCCATTACGATCCGCTCAAGATGGCGTGTTGATCATCTGCTTTGTGAGCACTCATTTAGTCGCGGCGAGCTATTGTTGCAAGGTAACTGCTCAGAGGTAGCATCCTGAGTAGGCCTGAATGAAGTGAAGGCCATATCGAAGGGTGCGGGTCATGCAGCGGATCGTCACTAACCCGCACCCTTCGATACGGTTTCCGCTCCGCTTCAACCTACTCAGGATGCTGAACTTGATATACCTGAGCAGTTACGTTGCAAGAAGGTAATGGTCAGTTCAATAGTTATGTCTCTATTTTAGGAGTCTAAATTTTGCACTGACCGGCACTTCCAGCTTTGAAGATCGCCCGGATCAACCCGCGAGGGAGCGCCCGGCCGACGAATAGCTGCACCTCGTCAATTCGCCCATTGAGGAAAAACTCTCGGTTGTCTGGCAGCCCGCGGTGGCCGAATTTGAGCGAAGAGTTCGAATCCAGATTTGGCGGAGCTGTGCCGGTCGCAACTGGCACTCCATTCATATAGAGGGTGATTGCTGTGCCCTTGCGCGTTGCCGCGAAATGGGTCCACGTCTTAATGGGGATTGACAGCACGTCCGAATCGACATCGAATCTCTTCCTCGCCAGCAGCAGACAAAGCCAGCCTGAGGATATTATCCACCGAGCTTGGTCAGTGTCCAACCTATCGATGTAACTGTATCGCCCTGAACCCACTTCTCAATCAGAACTTGCTCCCCTTCTATATTGTTGAAGTAGACCCAGAGGTCGATTGTGAAGTCGCCAGTGCCCAGGTTGAGCGCGGCATCATGCGGGACTTCGACAAAGTCTCTCTGTCTCCATCAAGACTGAATGCCTGATCGACGATGCCTGTCCCAAATTCTGCATCGTTGACGAGTACTGCATTTTGCGCGCCGATGATGTCATCCGTGTTGCCATCTCCGGGCCACCAGTTGGTCAGGCCCTTAGGCGGCGGGAAACACGATCTGGCAGCCTGTGCAGTGAACGCTGTTCCGTAGATCCCTGGAAGAATCAAGGAGAGAGCGATCACAAAGAGTAAAGTGAATACAACAAGCCGTATTTTCATCATAAACCTCCCAAAGTGAGTGAGTTGGATGGTGCATGTTCACCTTTTCTGTCATTGCTCTGGGCGTTGATGCTGGTTGGTCTTGATTAGATGCGACACGACAAATAACGTGAACCGCTTTACCCTAGAATACAATATCCCCGTCGCCGCATCACCACCCCCAAAGGATGGTAAAAGGATGGAAATGCAGCCCGGTGACTTGAATGCAGGCAGGGATTGGATCTGTTATAATGGTCACGAGAGAAAAATGGCCGAATTTGCTGATTTCCATATCGATTTCGTATTAATCGAGCCGCTGAATGAGCGTGAGCTGGATATCCTGGCGCTGTTTGCCGAGCAGCGCACCAATCAGGAAATTGCCGACGCCCTGTTCCTCAGCCTGAACACAGTCAAATGGTACGCTCGCCAGATCTACGGCAAGCTGGCAGTGGCGAATCAGGCGGGAAGCGGTCGAGCGTGCAAGCCAGTTGGGCCTTTTAGCCGAATCTGAGCTGGATATCGAACCCCCATCTCACAACCTGCCCGCTCACCTGACGTCTTTTGTGGGCAGACAGGCAGAGTTGGCTGAGCTACGTCATCTGTTGCTCGATCCTGGCTGCCGTTTGCTGACCATCACCGGCCCCGGCGGCATGGGTAAGACTCGGCTGGCGCTGGAAGCGGCCTCGCTACTGGTGCAAGACCCACAAATGCCTTTCGCGGATGGCATTTTCCTGTCACTTCTGGCCCACCTGAGGGACACAACTTCTGTGGTGTCTGCAGTGGCAGATTCAATGGGCTTTCGTTCTTATCAGGTTGACAGCACGCCCGAGCGACAATTGGGCAAGTTTCTGCGGCAGAAACGTGTGTTGCTGGTGCTGGATAACTTCGAGCATCTGATCAATGAGGCAACTCTGGGCTCCCTGACCGACCTGCTGGCGGCTGCGCCTGGCGTCTCGATGCTTGTGACCTCGCGTGTGCGCTTGAACATCCATGGTGAACAGGTTTACCCGTTGCTAGGCCTCGATTTACCCGAGGCAATCACCGAAGGGGAAACGGAAATCACCGAATCTGACAGCGTGAAGCTGTTTTCTGAAGCCGCCCGGCGTGCTGATCCCACCTTTGTTCTGAACTCGACCAATCTCTCGCCCGTCGTCGCCATCTGCCGCCTGGTGGACGGCATGCCCCTAGCCATAGAACTGGCTGCCGCCTGGACAGCCGTTTTGGAGCCAGCGGAAATCCTGGATGAAATCCACTGCGGCCTGGATTTTTTGGCATCAGACGCCGCCAATGTGCCCACCCGCCAGCGTAGCCTGCCGGTCGTTTTGGATGCATCCTGGCAATTACTCAGCGAAGCTGAGCGGGATGGCATGCGCAGATTGTCCGTTTTCCGCGGCGGCTTCACCAGCAACGCCGCCCGCACTATCGCTGTGATTTCGCCCCGGACGTTGCTGGGACTGGTCGGGAAGGGGTGGTTGCAGCGAGAAACAGAGGGGCGCTATCGAATGCATGCATTGCTGCATCAATATGCCGCCGAAAAACTGGAGGAAGATGGGGCGCACAAGAACGATGTCCGTACGCAACACAGCCTGTACTACTGTCAATGGCTGGCAGAACTTGATCAAGGTCTACAGAGACACAAGCAACAGGTTAGCTTGAATACTATCGCTGTAGAACTTGAAAACATGCGTTCGGCCTGCTTCTGGGCGGCAGGCCAGGGGCTGTTCGCCCAACTGGACGGGGCCATCAATGCTCTCGGTCGCTATTACCAATGGCAAGACCGTTTTCTTGTCGGCGATCCCATGTTTGCACAATTGGCCCAGAAACTTGCTGGCGTGGAGGATGAATCCGGCCTGCATGCTCTGGCTCAAATTCTAACCTGGCGTTGCGTCTTTCACGCCTGGACGGAAGATCCGAAAGAAAGTGAACGTCTGGCTGAGGCAGCTTTGAACCTGATCAGCTCTCCAACATTGGCGCAGCGCGATACTCGTGCACTTCAAGCCCACATTGCAAGGGAACTTGGTTACAACGATTTTCGCACCAACCCTGCCGATGCCAAACAACATTTCAATCATAGCTATGTGCTGAGCAAACAGATCGACGATAAAATCGGTATGGGTTATGCGCTTGTGGGATTAGGCAGGGCTTGCCGCACCCTGTACCGCTTCGAGGAAGCCGAAACGCTGATCCGTCGGGGAGTCCGGTTGCACGAAGGCGGAGGCAACCAACTTGGTCACTGCGATGCTTTAGTGGCATTAGGTTCTGTGGTTTATCGGCAACAGCGCTTTGACGAAGCGGAACGCCTATTCGAGCAGTGTCTATCCGTTGCGTATTCAAGCGATCAAGTCACTTTTGACGAAGGCTTGTTTCGTCTTTCTCTGGTTTATCATGAATCCGGGCGTTTTGGGCAAGCTATTTCCCTGATCGATGAATGCCAAAGTTTGCGACGCGTTCGTTGTGGGCAGGAGTTGGTTGCCTTAGGTGATGTATACCGAGGCGCTATGCTTCGAGACATCGGCGAATACGAAAAAGGCAGGAAAGCGGGTGAGGAAGCGCTTGCTCTGGCTCGATCCAGCGAAGCGGAATTCATAATCGGTATGGCATTGGTCCTGCTGGGCAGCATCGATTTGTTGGAGGGAGATATCACTCGAGCTTACGAGCGTCTGCAGGAAGGGGTTACCAGGCAACTTGTGCCAAATGTGGTGAGAGATGATCAAAGTTGCCAGGCTTGGCTGGGATTTGCGGCGAGGGCTGTAAAACGGCAGGAGGAAGCCCGGCGGCATCTATTGGCCGAACTCAACCGAGCGCTGAACTCCCGGCGCTATCTGGCGCTCCTCACATCCCTCGCTGGTCTAACGCTGCTGCTGGCCGATGATGGCGAAGCGGAACAGGCTGTGGAATTGCACGCCTTGCTTCTGGAACACCCTTACACGGCCAATGCACACTGGTTCTCGGAAATCATCACACCCATAGTTGCCGCCACGGCGATGGCATTAAGCGAGAGGCAACGGGCGGAAGCAGAAGAAAGGGGTCGGGCGAGTGATCTGTGGGAGGTTGCGGTGCAGTTGGTCGATCAAGGATTGATGATTAAAGATCGATGACGAAGGATTGCCGCCTGTGACACCTCTTTATCATTGATCATCAATCTTCAGCTTCTCCGCCAACTCGGCAATCGTTTCCAGCGTTAATTCATGCGGGACTTTGTGACCATCTTCGAACAGGGTGAAGGTGGCGTCATAACCCGCGGCGAGCAGCGCTTCGCTGAATGCCTCCGAGACTTCCACCGGCACTCTGGCGTCGATATTGCCATGCAGGAGCCGCACCAACAGGTCGGGGTTTTCCTGTAGTTGCTCGGTGGGATCGACAATGCGCCACAAGTCTGGGTTTTCGTCCCTGGAGCGCGCCAAACATGTCGTAGGGTCCGGCGATGCCGACAAAGGCGTCCACCACGGCTGAACCTTCAGGTGCGACGCAATCGATCTGATCGGCGGGCTCGCCGGTCTGTTCGGCCAGTGTCGCCCACTCGGCCTCTGTCGTCTCCCCGGCCAGTGAGATCAGCCCGCCCATGCCCGCGCCCATCGAGAATCCGACAAAGATGATGCGGTCGGGGTCGCCACCATATTCGGCGGCATGAGCATCAGCATAGCGCACGGCGCAGGCCAGTGTCTCCGCCATCTCCCGGACCTGTTTGCCATTCTCGCGCACGGTGGAACTGCCAGTGTAGGTAGGCCAGTCGATGGTGAACACAACTGCGCCTTGTTCGGCGATCTCCTCGCTGAGCATTCTGAAATCCCGCTTTTTCTGCATGAAGCCGTGCGCGACAACGACTACCGGCCAGGCATCGTTCTGTTCCCGACCCGGGGTGTAAACATCCAGCTTCTGTTCCAGCACAGCCGGAGCCAGGGAAATGGTGTAGGCCAGGTCTTTTGTGAGCGCGGGGATAGCGGTCGGGTCGGGCGGAACTGGCGTATCGGTCGGTTCCGGCACGGCGGTGGGAATCAGAGCCGGTTCGGGCGTGACAGTGGCCGGGATTGGCGTCGGCGAAGGTGGGATCGGGGTGTGGGTCGGCGTTGGCGGCGGCCCGGCAGCACAGCCTGCCAGAAGCAGGAGTGCGATTGCGACAATTGCGAGTTGTTTCATGGCGAGATAGCGAAGCTATGCTGATTCATCCTGAGGTTTCGTAATTGGTAATGAGCAGTTCACGGATCCTGCCGCGTTTAGCGCCATTGGAGTTGATCATGCGGTGCGCCGAGATCCTGTGTATATTGAATTCCTTGTATAGATCATCAAAAAACAACTCTTCAGGATCTTCGTTGGTCGGATCCGAATTGCTCAGCATCAATCTGGCGCCATATTTCCGATCTAATTCGGCAAAGAAGCGGGCAAGACGCACTTGTTCTTCATCGCCAAAACCGTACATCGAATACGACGTAAAGCTGGCAGTTTTGCTGATGGGCCGGTAGGGCGGATCGAAATAAACGAATGTGTTCTCATCCACCACGTCGGCGCAGTGTTCAAAATCACTCAGATGGATGGTGGCAATTTGCAGCGCTCTTGAGGCATTTTGCAGGTTTTGTTCATCACAAATTCTGGGATTTCGATAGCTGCCGGTGGGAACGTTAAACTCGCCTTTGCTGTTGAGGCGGAACAGGCCGTTGTAGCAGGTGCGGTTCAGGAATAGCAGCATCGCCGCCCGTGTAATCCAGTCAATCGTGAAGCGTCCCAAGTCCACTTGTTGCCTCTGTGCATTAAGCGCTTCTCTCGTACGGTAGTAGAAGGCTTCTCGGCCGGTTTGATCTTCCTTTTTGTATTGACCGGAGAGTTCCGCCAGCGCTTCAATCAAGGGCGCAACATGCTGCTGGACGACCAGATAGACAAGGATTAAATCCTCGTTTACATCATGAAGATGCGCTGATTGAATGGGATATTTACGCACCACATCGAAAAATACAGCCCCGCCGCCGATAAAGGGTTCGACATAGTTTTTAGTCTGACCTTGCTTCAACTCCGGAGGATAGAGCGCTTCAAATTGAGACAGCAATTGCGTTTTGCCCCCCGCCCATTTCAAAAAGGGTTTTGCCTTTTGAGGTTTAGCGCTGCGGCGAGGAGGGGTGTGTTGAAGCGTGGTCATCAAGTCTGCTGCTCTGAAAGAAACCGTGAGTCAAAAATCAAGAGAAATAATAGCACAAATGGTCGGTTTTGAATAATACCGATTTCGCACAATGCATATCATATCACAGCCTCTCGGTCCCGGATGCCAATCAGATACAGCAGCCCGTCCAGTCCCACATTGGATATCGTCTGTCCCGCCTGCTGCCGCACAACCGGCTTGGCGTGGAAGGCGATGCCCAATCCGGCGATGCTGAGCATAGGCAGATCATTGGCTCCATCACCCACAGCGATGGTCTGTTCCAACTGCAATCCTTCAACCGCGGCAATCTCTTTCAGCAATGCCGCCTTCCGCTGCCCGTCCACGATCTCACCCAGCAACTTGCCCGTCACCCGACCATCCTTGATTTCCAGGCGGTTGGCGAAAACGTAGTCAATGCCCAGGCGCTGCTGCAAGCCCCTGCCAAAGTACTCGAATCCACCCGACAGGATGGCGGTTTTGTAGCCCAACTGCTTGAGCGTGGCGATTAGATGCTCTGCACCCTCGGTCAGCGGCAGATTCTCGGCGATCTCGGCAAGTTTTGCCACTTCCATGCCCTGCAACAGTCCCACCCTCGTTTCTAAACTCGCCCGATAATCAAGTTCTCCGCGCATCGCCGCTTCGGTTATGGCTGCCACTTCCTCGCCGACGCCATGTACTCGCGCCAGTTCGTCGATGACCTCAGCCTGAATCAGCGTCGAATCCATGTCGAAGCAAACCAGGCGGCGGTTGCGACGGTAGATATCATCTGTGTGGAACGAGATGTCGATGCCGGTTGTCTCGGATATACCCAGCAACCGGCTGCGCATAGCATATTCGGCAGCATCCGAAAGGTTGCCCGATACAGAGAGTTGGACGCAGGCATTAGGGTGGGTTGCGGAATCCAGCAAGGAAATCCGGCCCGAAAGACGCGTGATCACGTCGATGTTCAGGTTGTTTTCGGCAGCCACCCCCGCCACTTGTGCAATCTGCTGCGCTGAAAGCCGCCGCCCCAGCATGGTGATGATACGGCGCTCCTGGCCTTGATCCGCCACCCAGCGTTCATAACGTTCCAGACTGGTGGGGCGGAATTGCACGTCCACGCCCAATTCGTGGGCGGCGAACAACAATTCCTTGAGCACGGATGAAGATTGCAGGTCCGATGGGATTTCGATGAGGACACCGAGTGAGATGTAATCGTGGATAACCGCCTGTCCGATGTCGAGGACATTGACGCCATGTTCGGCCAATACGCTTGTAACACGGGCGACGAGACCCTTTTGGTCGGGCCCTGTGACGTTGATGAGGATGATTTCGGTCATGGGTATATTCGGGTTGCGTCAAAACAGACTCAACTGCTCCGCCTCTGGTTCCTTGCGTTTTTTCTTGCTTCCCGCCATCTGTTTCAACTCGACCAGAGCTTGCTCGATATCTTCGAGATAGCGCGATGCCTGGTTTTGCGCCCGCTGGCCGAAAAGAAAGCGGCTGCGGGCATGGCTGAGGACGAGCTTTTGCTGCGCTCTGGTCATACCGACGTAAAACAAGCGCCGCTCCTCCTCCACGTCGACCGGACGTAGGGGCGCACCCTCGCGGTCGCCCGGCGGAACATAAGGCAGCAGCCCCTCCTCGCAGCCGACCATGAACACAACCGGAAATTCCAGGCCCTTGGCCGCGTGCAGGGTCATCAGCGTCACCCGGTCGGCGCGGGGATCATAGAAATCGGTCTCGCTGCCGAGGACGGTCATTTCCAGGAAAGCAGCCAGGTCGGTGCCGAAGGGCGTGGCGCGTAGCGCCAGTTTCTGCGTTTTCTCATCCGACAACCCGGCTCGCCGTCCGGCCTCCTCTGCCAATTCGGCCACGCGTTGCTTCCCCACCTCATCGGGCGACCGCAAGAGCCCGCCCTGAGCTTGTCGAAGGGCGCTGTCGACCCTCGCCCTACTGGTTAATTGCGAATTCGGGTTGTAAATCTGCCACAGATGCGCCAGCGCCTCCCGCACATCTTTCTCGGCGAAAAAGGGCGTTTGTCCCACCGTCTGGTAGGGGATGCCCGACCGCTCGAAGGCCTCAACCAACGGTCGGGACAGGGCATTGAGCCGGTAAAGCACGGCGAAATCGCCAAAAGAATGCTCCACCGGCTGCGTATCGTCATCCACCCGGCCTGAATCCAAGCGAAAAATAGCTGGTGCCGCCCACCATCTGCTCGATCTGATGCACCACGTACTCCGCCTCGGCTTTGTCCGTCGCCGCGAGATGTACATCCAGCTTCACCTGCTCGACGAAATCGGAAAAGATCTCGGCGGACTCCCGCTCGGGATTATGGGCGATGACCTGCGTGGCGGCGTCCAGGATCATCTGGGTGGAGCGATAGTTCTGGCCGAGCTGCAAACGCAGGGCGTCGGGATAATCCTGATCGAATTGCAGGAAGTAGCGGTAATCGGCCCCGCGGAAGCCGTAAATCGCCTGATCCGGATCGCCGATGACGCAGAGGTTCGCTTCGGCGGCAGTGAGCAGATCGCAACAAGCGGTATTGGGCCAGGTTGATGTCCTGGTACTCGTCGACCGATATCCAGCGATAGCGCGCCTGCACTTGCGCCAGGACTTCGGGATGGTTCTCCAGAAGCTGGACGGGCAGGGCGATGAGGTCGTCGAAGTCGAGGGCGTGGGCGGCGGCGAGGGCGGTTTGGTAGAGCTGGATAGAGGTGGGTAAGTGCGACTTCAGTGACAACGGGAAGGGGTTGCGAGCGGAGGTCGTATTGGGGGTCAACAGCTGGTTCTTGGCCGATGAGAGATGGCCGAGGGTCTGGTTGAGTTCCTTCTGGCTGAGATCGGGGAAGATGGACTGGGCCAGCGCCCGGCGGTCATCGTCGGAGAGGATGACGAAGTTGGGGTCCAGGCCCAAACGGTCGGCGTATTGCCGCAGCAGCAGGGTTCCGAAGGCGTGAAAGGTCTTGATTGTGATCCGACCGGCTGTCTCGGTTCCGACCATGTTCTGCAACCGCTCCGCCATCTCGCCCGCTGCTTTGTTGGTGAATGTGATGGCGAGAATCGGATTCGGGCGCGACATCCATTTTCCTGGATGAGATAGGCGATGCGCGTGGTCAGCGTGCGGGTTTTGCCCGTGCCCGGTCCGGCCACGATGATGAGCGGACGGTCGGTGCAGGTAGCGGCAGTGCGTTGATCGGCGTTTAGTGAAGTAAGCAGGTTTGTAGTAGGCCGTCCCGAAACGGGCGCTTTATCGCCGTCGTCGGGTGCTGGGTATTGGATATTGGGTATTGGATATTGCTCTTCGGCGATGGCAGTGACGACATAAGATGGAGGTGGCTCGACCACTGCGTCCGATTTCGGTTCCGCTGCATCCTCCTCAAAAAGACTCATCTGCGGGGCAGCATCCTCTTCATCCCCATCAAAGAGCTTGATGATGCCGTATTCGCCATCGTAACCGGCGATAGCATTCACGTCGCCCCGCCGCATCCGCCCGATGCCGGACGCCAACTTCTCCCCACCGACCTTGGCGATTTCATCGGTCGGCAAGTCAAGCAAGATGGCTAATTCCGGCCCCAACTCGGCCAGTAAACGCTGGTATTCCTGCTGCACGCGCTTGCTGTTCGGACCCACACCCACCAACTCGGAGATAATCTCAGGCAGGGGGATGAGGCTGTAGAAGGGATGAGCGTTGGGTTTGCGATAGCCTTCCGCCCGGTCCGCCAGCACTTCCACACGATGCCCGACTCCGACCGTTACCGGCTTGCCGCAGACGCTGCAAATGCCGCCGTGTTCCAGCGTCACCGCTGGCTTCCAGTTGATGTTGCACTTGCGGTGGCCGTCGTGGTGGTATTTGCCTTCTTCGGGGAAGAATTCAAGCGTACCCAGGCAGCGGGTGGGATCGCCCGACTTCAGCGCAGCGAACAGGGCATCGTAGGAGGGCTCGATATCGAAAAGCGTAGCTTCGCGCGCCAATTTGGGCGGCGAATGGGCGTCGGAACTGGATACCAGGGTGTAGCGATCCAGGTTGGAGACGCGCCAGTTCATGGGCGGATCAGAGCTAAGACCGGTCTCCAACGCGAAGATGTGCGGGGTCAGGTCCTCAAAGCACTCTTCCACCGAATCGTAGCCCGATTTTGAGCCCAGCATCGAGAACCAGGGTGTCCAGATGTGGGCGGGGATGAGATGACAGCGTTCGTCCACATCCAGGATAATTTCCAGCAAGTCGCGGGAAGGCAGGCCCAAGGATGGGACGGCCGTCAGAGCGGATATTGCCGATCTTCTCTAACTCGACCTGGATTTTCGCCACAGCCTCCAGCGAGGGAGCGAAGATGACGTTGTGCACCTTGCGGGTCTTGTCGCCCTTTTTGTAGATGCTGCTGATCTCGCCCGCCAGCAAGAAACGCACCGGCTTCCGGCAACTTGCCGGGAGTTCGGCTTCGACCGTTTGTGCAATCCCGGCCTTCAATCTGAACAAGCCCGGTTCTGCCGGCTCCAGATTCTCATGCATCTCCGCCAGCCAGCCGGGATGCGAGATGTCGCCGGTGCCGACGATGTTGACGCCCTTCAACTGCGCCCATTTCGCCAAATTGGGGAAATTCAGGTTCTTGCTGGTGGCGCGGGAATAATGCGAATGGATGTGGAGGTCGGCGGTGAGGCGCATGAGATCAATTTAGGGTGAGATGATCTGGAGTCACAAGTTATGTCGATGGTCCGAAAAGGTTCATTGCCAAGGGTGCGTGATCATCGTATAATTCAGATGAGTATAATCTCCGTTGGAGTAAGTCTATGATACACACGATCACATTGCGAGGCCATTTTGATGGCGAACGCATCCAGATTGACGAGCCCTATCGGTTGGAACCCGGCACACGGTTGATCATCACGGCATTGCCTCAGAATACAGAGCAGGATGATCAGATGTTTTGGTCTCAATTGGCACAGGTAGGGCTGGCACGCGCCTATGGTGATGCAGAGCCTGAATATGTGTTTGAGATGATTCGCGAGGCCAACCCTGATTATGAAACCGGGTGACGTCGTTCTCGCCGAACTTCCTCAGGTGGACGGTATTGCAAAAATGCGTCCAGCTCTGGTATTGGGCCTGTTGCCTCCATTTGACGATTGTCTTGTCTGCGGGATTAGTACGCAATTGCGACACAAAACGCTAGAATTCGATGAAATCATCTATTCCGAGGATGATGATTTTGAACAGAGTGGTCTTGTGGAAACTTCACTCGTCCGTTTGGGATTTCTGGGTGTTCTGCCGCGACGAACCATTTTAGGTGCAATCGGTTCCGTATCACCAGCGCGACATCGCAGGCTGATTAGAAATTTGTGTATGCGTCTGCAGGAGCGAAATGATATCATTATGTCCAATGACTGTAAGACTGTATACAAGTAGTTGTTGAACCTGCAGGAGGCATAGTCATGTTACGAACTGTCACCCCAATCCCACCATGGTTGTCAAAACCCGACCAGTGTTTGACGGAAGTGGATGTGCGAGGTCAGCGGCAATCCCGCTTGCATAGGTTACGGAGTAATGGAGGTGATGGTGATTTCCCACGGGTGCGGAGGCCCAGTTAGCCGGGTTGTCAGCGATATACTTGCGGATGCGGTTCAGGGATGATTCATCCCGAATAGATGTGGTCGTAGTAATTCTTCGGGCGGCTTCACCTCCCAAACGGTGAACATCCGTATTTGCCTGAAGCCATTTGGTGACGCCGATTGTTTGAAGCCACGGACGATGGAACCGACGGTTTTGGATGGGGATTGGGGTATGGACGATGAATGTTGTAGGGGCGAAAAATTTTTCGCCCCTACATGCGCCCCTACCGACGCCCCGACATATTCCATAATCACAACAATCCCATGCACATGATTGGGCATGATGATGTACGCATCCAACATAACGTGGGGGAAATGTTCGGGAATCGCCAACCAACATGATTCGGCTATCCGCCCTGCATCATTCAATTGCATGATGTTATCTTCAACATGACCAAACAAACATGCCCGATTTTGGGTAACGATGGTGACGAAATACATCCCAACCTGTGCGTAATCATAACCTCTCAGGCGGGTGGAGCGACGGTGATGCTGATCTGGCTTGTAGGGTGACATCTTGTTACCTCATCACCATCGGCAAATACAACAGCATCTGCGGTTCGGTGGTCGGCGTTGGAGTGGATGTTGGAGTGGGCGAGAGCACAGGCGTGACAGTCGGAGGCGGTGGCGGGGTTTTATCCGTCCAGCGCAGGATCACGCCGTTATCGCCAACGGCCCAGCCATCGTCGGTCGGGAGCAGAACAATGTCGTAGAGATCGTTGCGGGTGGGGCTGGCAACCGGCAGCCATTCGCCGCCGCTGAGTTGCCAGAGTTGGCCTTCATCGCCCACCGCCCAACCGGTCCCATCATCCAGCACCGCCACACCCCGCAGGGCAGAGCCTGGCGTCCGCTCCAATTTCGTCCAGGTCGCGCCATCCCAGCGCAGGATCGTGCCGTAATTTCCAACGATGTAGCCCAGATCAGCCCGCGACATGCTCACATCAATCAACCAGTCCGTCACCGGCGAGTCCACTAGCTGCCAATCCTCGCCATCGTAGTGGATGATGGCTCCGCCATCACCGACCGCCCAGATGTCGCTGGCGGTACGAGCATCCATGCCGTACAGCGTTTTCGTCGTGGGCGATGTCACTTCCGACCAGGTTGCGCCATCCCAGCGCTGGATTCTGCCCCAACCTACTGCCCAACCCTCGGTGCTCGATAACATCACCATGTCCTTGGCCGATTGCACACGCGGGGCCGCCGTCCAGGCGTTGCCATCCCAACGCGCGAATCGACCGCCCCAGCCTGCGGCCCAACCATCGTCCTTGTTTGCCATGGCAACGGCGTAATATCCGCTGACCGGTCCCTGCACAGGCGTCCAGTACGTACCATCCCAGTGCAACAGATCCTGACCTGTGCCAACCGCCCAGCCCTCATTGCCGCCCCCTCCAGGCGACAGCGCCACCGATTCCAGCAACGGATTCGTGGGTGCAACCACTGTCTGCCAGGATGCGCCATCCCAACGCAGGATAACGCCACCTTCACCAACCGCCCAACCATCAACAGTTGAGGCGAGCACCACGCTGCGCAAACCAAACCGCATGTAAGGACTGCTGTGATCTGTCCATTCACTGCCATTCCAACGCACCAGCGTCCCGTTGTCGCCCACGGCCCAGCCATCATTGCCCGAAAGCATATCGATCCCCCACAGGTTTTCCACGAAAGACGTATCTGCGGCCGTCCAGGAAGCGCCATCCCAGTGATAGATGCGCCCTCCTCACCTACCGCCCAACCGTCGCTCGTTCCGAATCATGTCCACGCCGAACAATTCATCATCCACCCCACCCCGATCTTGCCAGCGCTCCCCATCCCACTGCCTCAACTGTCCTTCGTAACCCGCCCCACCGTATCTGCTGCCCACCGCCCAACCGCTGTCGGCGCCCAAGCATGGACAGATCGTAAATGGTTCCACCGAAGATGGGGAAGTAATCGTCGTACTTCAAATCCCATTTCACGCCATCGTAATACAGAAACGAGCCGACGCCCGCCCTGTCGCCGGGAGCCCAGGCTTCGGCAGGTACAGCGCCGGGAACGAGATCAATCGCCCGGTACCAGTCTTCGCTTTTGGGCGGTAGAGCGGTCCAGGCGCTGCCATTCCATTCGACGATGACGCCATCGCTGCCCACCGCCCAGCCTTGCGTGGCTGAGACCATGGCGACGCCAAAAAGATGTGCGCCCGTGTTGCTGGGGATTTTCGTCCAGGCCTGGCCGTCCCAGTGCAGGATCGTGCCGGCATCGCCGACCGCCCACACATCGTCGCCGCCGGAGCCAGGCGTGATCGCCACGTCATTCAAGCGATTGCGGCAGGGATCGGGCGCACCCGGCCCCCAACAGATCCAACGCGAAGCGTCCGCTTCGTTATTTTGCACTTCCGCCTGACTCGTCAATCCTGCAAAGGCCAGGAGGCACACCATCATCGCGATTACATACATCAGCTTGTTCATCTCGCAAACCTCCTCGTAAGAAATCAGCCAAAAACCGTAGCACTTTGTTGGATAGGAATTGCCAGTATACTTGACATCACTTTCGCCCGACAAGGAGACGGAAAATCAGGGTCGACCGTCCGCGCTATAGTTACCCCACGTACTCGGAAACGACATAATCTGCTACAATGTTGATGACGAGGTCGGATTCAGCGTTTGCGGTGGGGATCAGATCAATTTGCATCTGGCCGACCATTTTACTGCTTCCCGCCTGCTATTTGCCACCGATGTGTGCGGCGTTTTCGACCGTGACCCCAAACAGCACGCCACTGCCCGACCCATCTCCCGGCTCAGCCTCAGCGCTCTCGATTCGGTGTCGCTTGACGCCAACCAAAGAGCCGATGCCAGCGGGGCCATGGCCGGAAAACTGGAAAGCATCGCTCAGGCCAGGGAGATGCTTGGGAATGGCATGGAAGTGCATCTTTTCTCGATGATGGAACCGGGCAATCTCAGGGCAATTTTGCAAAACACACCCGGCAGCGGCACCGAGATCGTGAGGTAAGGCGTAACATGAGTGTTTCCACCGACAAGTCCTTTTTGCGTGTTTTGACCAAGGTCATTGTGTATTCGCCCTGGTTGTGGTTGGCGCTCTTTGGCTTATTCGTGGTCGGAGTTTCGTTGCAGGTCGGGCATCTACCGACTTATGGCCAGCCAGATCCCAAAGATGCCGGCGCAATCAGCCTGCTCTATGTGCCGACAATCTTCCTGTTGCTGTGGGTGCTGGCGACCGTTCCCACAGCGTTGGTAATGGTGATTTTCGCAAAAGCAGCGAAGCTGACGCAGCCCTTTCAGCGCCGGGACATCATCATTTATCTGGCGGGCATGGCGCTATTTGCGTTGCTCGTGTTCGGAAACGTGGCGGGGTTGATGACCTGGTTGGGGGATTGAATTGGTCTGACGATCTGACGAGACTCGATTATCATCCCCACAATGTTCCTATGCTATAATCTCTGCTCGGGTTCATTCTGTTCCCACCTTTTTGCATCAAATCCTACCGTTTTTCGCTGACCCCCGGCGTTCCCAAGCGTCTGACATTATGATCATCATTATGAAACTGTCCGCCACCAAAGCGGACACCAAACAAGTTATCGACCGCATCCACAACCTGGGCCTGCAAGAACATCTCTCCCAGGGCGAGACGCAGACCATCATCGGTGTTGTTGGCGATACCCAACGCATCGACCGAACCGGTTTCGAGGTGCTGTCCGGCGTTGAACGCACCGTGCGCATCACCCAGCCCTTCAAACTGGCCAGCCGCGAGTTCAAGCCTTCTCCCACCGTCATCGATGTCAGAGGCGTCAAGATCGGCGGGACAAATACCGTGGTCATGGCCGGGCCTTGCTCGGTCGAGTCCCGTGAGCAGATCCTGGAGACAGCCTATGCCGTCAAAGAAGCAGGCGCTCACATCCTGCGTGGCGGCGCTTTCAAGCCCCGTTCCTCGCCCTATGCCTTCCAGGGTTTGGGGGAGGAAGGATTGAAGTTATTGGCCGAGGCCACTGCCGAAACCGGCCTGCCCAATATCACCGAGGTGATGGCCCCGGATGAAGTGCCGATGGTCTGCGAATACGCCGACATCCTCCAGATCGGCGCACGAAATATGCAGAATTACCGGCTCCTGCAAGCCGTGGGCAAGGCCAACAAGCCTGTCTTGCTCAAGCGCGGGCTCAGCGCCACATTGCAGGAACTGCTGATGTCGGCGGAATACATCCTCGCCAACGGCAATTACGATGTCATGCTTTGCGAGCGCGGCATCCGCACTTACGAACGCTTCACGCGCAACACCTTCGACATCAACGCCCTCCCCGCCCTCAAACAACTCAGCCACCTGCCCGTCATCGCAGACCCCAGCCACGGCACCGGGAAATGGGACCTGGTGGGGCCTGTCGCCAAAGCCAGTCTGGCCGCCGGCGCAGATGGTTTGATCATCGAAGTGCATCCCGACCCCGCCGTGGCCTGGTCCGATGGCGCTCAGTCGTTGAAAACTGGACGTTTTGCGGAACTGATGATCGAACTCAAGGGGCTCGCAGCCTTTTTCGGGCGCCCGATGTGAACGACCACCCCCCTCAAGCCCCCCGAAATCGGGAGGAGGCTATGGCTCTGCGTGATGCCCATGTCGTCATTGTCGGCCTTGGGCTGATGGGCGCGTCGTTGGGTTATGATCTGCGGGGACACTGCCGCCAGGTTACGGGACTCGTCCGTCGTCCGGAATCGGTGGGGGAAGCGCTGGCCAGTGGTTGCGTGGATCAGGCCACGACAGACCCGGAAATGGCCCTGCCCGATGCCGATCTGGTGATTCTGGCTACGCCAGCGCGCGTGCTTCTCCGCCAGATCGCTGAATTCGACCCTTTGTTAAAACCAGGGGCGTTGCTAACCGACATGGGCAGCACCAAGGTCGAAATTTGCCACGCCTTGCAGGCCACCTCAGCACACATCCAGGTGATTGGCGGGCATCCCATGTGCGGCAAGGAACAGGCGGGATTGGCCGCCGCTGAGGCGGGGCTGTATCAAGGTTGCACCTATGTGATCTGCCCAATGTCGCGTACATCAAATGCCTCTTTGCAGCTCATGTATGAACTCGTGCTTTATATCGGGGCTCGACCATTGCTGCTAGAACCCCACCGCCACGACCGCCTGGTCGCTGCAATCAGCCATCTGCCATATGTTGTGTCCAGCACGCTGGTGGCGCACGTGGCGGGGGTGGGCGAACAAGACGCCCAGGTGTGGGATGTGGCAGCCAGCGGTTTCCGTGACACCAGCCGCGTCGCCGCCTCCGAAGTCAAAGTCATGCTTGACATATTGCTGACCAATCGCGCGGCAGTGCTGTCCGCCATCGACGATTATCAGCTGCGGCTGGCGGGGTTGCGCGAGCTGCTGGAGATCCGCGATGAGGCGGGGTTACAGTCATTGCTCGAGATCAGTGCAGAAGCCAGAGTCGTCTGGCAAAATCGCAATTGACGACAATCCTGTGCCGTGCTATGCTGCATCGGTCTTGTCGTTTTCATCACCGTTCAATATCACCAACGCGCCATCATGTCGAAAGACGAGCCACAGACTCATTTCAAACTGACCGATGAACTTTGGGAGGAATTGAGCGAACTTGAGGGACTAGCCATCGCCTCATTGGTTGTGTGGGACAGTTCCCTGGTCGATGATAGCCTCGATGATCCCGTAACGGATGAAAACCGCATCTACGTGGATTTCGAACTTTATCTGGAAGACCGCCAGTTGTTGGAGGTTTATGGGGCGGCGGTGCTCAAGGACGAGACCAGTGATGCAATGGTGGGATTCGACACTATCGGTCGGATGCTGGGGCGTCTAGCCGAACATGGGGCGCTGATCAAAGAAATCGCTGTCGATCAGGACGAAGGGCTGATCCTGATCTTGCAGGACCACAAAAACAGACGACTTCTGACGCCTGTCACGGCATGGTTACTGACCACCTGGGACACCTTGCCCGAAGAAGCGCTTTGACCTGGGTGTTGCCGACGAAAAATCGAATTAGCTGGGCCAGCCATCTCGGTAAATGAATCGTAGATTAAGAAATATTTTTGACATTTTCCCGTCTGACTCATATAATGCTTACACTCTCCTTACTTTACACTGGGTTACCACGTGTTCTAAGGTAATTCTCATTAATTTACTCACCGCATTCACAATCAAACAGTTCCCTTTCGTAACAAATTAGGGTGTTTAAGGGAAGCAAAACAAGTATTCGCTCGCAGGAGGAAATTATGCGTGATTCATTCCGTAAGACATCCTGGTATTGGCGTGTTCTACCTATACTGGGCATCCTGTTGATTATTGTGTTGGCGACGGGACCATCTGTGGCTCCCGCTACACAAGCAGAAGGCGCACCTCATGTTTATCTCCCTGGCTATGGTCCACTTGAAGGTTGTGTTGATGTGACCGTTGGCAGCATTGGCATGATCCCAGATGGTGCAGGCACAATCAATCTCAACGCTCCTGGCCCTGTTCTGGACGCATGGCTTATCTGGACCGGCACTGCCGATGAAAACAAGGGCGTGGTGACCGATCCCAATGTGTCGAAGATCAAGGTCAATGGCTCCGACGTCACAGGCGCCGCCAAAGACATGCTGCCACAGCGGGGCGAAGCGCCTGCGTGGTACAGTTATTTTGCCAATGTAGGCCCGAATGGCTACCAGATGGTAAATCAGGGCGCTAACACACTCTCCCTCACAAATTGGGGGCCGCTGTTCTCTTCAACACCAGAGGGTCGGGGCACGCGCCGCAATGGGGCCAGTCTGGTCGTGGTTTACGACACCTCACCCTGTACGCGAGCCAATGCCCTCTACATTTACGAGAGTATCGACTTCGCCTGGTGGGAGACTGGTGACGAGGTTGGCACGGACGTCATTTCTCATCTAATTGAACCGGCGAATGGTGACCGCAGCGGTCATCTCTACACCTCCATTGCCGGAATCGATCACACGCAACGCGATAACGGTCTCTGCCGTGGTGTGCGCTTCTGGTATGAGCAAGGAACCGGCTTGCCGCCCAGCAACCTGTTCCAGCAAACATGGCCCGAGAGCATCGGGGTTAATGGCGGCGCTGTGCTTGCCGACGACATTTGGAACCCAATCCCACCCTGTACGCCTGACTTCCGGGCGCCGGCTACTGCACTTGCAGGCGGCTACAGCGAAAATGGCGGTGATTATGGCAGCGCCATGCTCAAGATCACCGTGCCCGCAGGCGCAACGCACGTGGCCTATCAACTCGAATCGGAAACACCACCCGCGGACATTGAAGCTGATCCACCCTTCCGTGGTGGCGAGTCCTTTGTCTGGGTCGGCGCTGGCTCACCCTTCATTATCGATATCCCCTCGCCCGACCTGACAGTGTCCAAGACCGATGGCGTCGCCACAGCCGATCCGGGTGCCAACCTCACCTACACCATCAGTTTCGCCAACCAGGGCGACGGCGAAGGTGAAAACGTCGTGATCAAGGATACGCTGCCCGATTACGTCACCTTTGTCAGCGCCAGCGATGGGGGAACCGAAGCTGGCGGGGTTGTGACCTGGAATCTGGGCACACTGCCCGCTGGTGCAAGTGACTCCGTCACTCTCACTGTCAAAATCGACGATCTCTTCCCGGCTGCGGGTACCTATGATCTGTTGAACAGTGTCAGCATCAGCACCACCACGCCGGGCGATGATCCCAGCAACAACGACGACACCGATCTCACCAAAGTGACGGCGATGCCCGTACTGGCTGTGACCAAAGCCGCAGCACCCGAACCCGTCCCGGCAGGCGACCAACTCACCTACACCATCAACTGGAGTGTAGCAGGTAGCGCTCCCGCCCAAGACCTGACTCTGACAGACGAAGTGCCTGAGCACACGGTCTTTGTCAGCGCCAGCGATGGCGGAACCGAAGCGGGTGGGGTCGTAACTTGGGATCTGGGTGATCAGGCTCCAGGCGAAAGCGGCCTTGTCACCATGATCGTTTTGGTGGATACACCACTTGTCAACGGCCTGCAATTCTCGAACACGGTCGTTCTTTCGGACGAAGGCTCTGCCATCAGCATCCCACCCGCCGAAGACACAGCGACCTCGACCGTAATCTCGGACCACACCCTTAGCCTCACCAAGACCGCCGTGCCGGATGTAGGCCGAAAAGGGCGGTTTGATCACCTACACGCTGGCCTGGGCAGTTGAAGGCAACGAGCCCGCCCCTGATGTGATGCTTAAAGACACCCTGCCCTTTGGCACACAATTTGTCAGCGCCAGCGATGGCGGCGTTTTCAATCCGCCCAACATCACCTGGGAGATTGGCGACATTGAAACGCCCGAAAGCGGCACCGTCACCCTGGTGGTTCGTGTGAACGAATCGCTGCCCAATGGCATCGACATCGACAACACTGCCATTCTCAGTGACTCAGACCCCGGCACGCCACCCGCCACCGACTCCGTCTCCACGCCCGTACGGCCCACAGCCGAACCTGGCTCCATTGGCGATGATGTCTTCATTGACCTCAACAACAATGGCGTGCGAGACCCCGGCGAACCCGGCATTGCCGGCGTGACAGTAAAATTGCTTGACCCCGGCGCTGACGGCGTATGTAGCGCTTCAGACGCTGTTCTCAAGACCACCATCACCAATGGCAACGGCCAGTATCTCTTCTCAGTGCAACCAGGAGACTACTGCGTTATTGTCGATGAGACCGCCATTCCCGACGGCCTCGATCTCGGCGCTACGTTCACCAATCCTTACGGCCCCGTCACCATCGACGAGGGCGAGGATTACCGCGATGCCGACTTCGGCTACGTGCCCGACGATATGGCCCTTATCGGCGATAAAGTCTGGAACGATGGCAACAGCAATGGCGTTCAGGACCCCGGCGAAGTAGGCATCGGCGGCGTGACCGTCAAACTCTACGAGCCTGGCGCTGATGGCGTCTGCGGCAACGCCGATGACGTGTTGTCCGCCACGACGACCACCAATGCTGCCGGTTTCTACCAGTTTGCTGTGACGCCTGGTTCCTGGTGCGTCATGGTCGATGAAACCACCCTGCCGGCTGGCTCCTCCTGGACCCTCACCGGCGGAGTCAATCCGCACGGACCGATTGTGGTCAATGCCGGCGATGTCTACGATGAAGCCGACTTCGGTTACGCCACCGACGCCCAGCTGGGCAGCATCGGCGACCTTGTCTTCTTCGACGCCAACCGCAACGGCGTGTTCGAGCCTGGTCAGGGCGAGCAAGGCATCGCCAACGTCACCATCGATCTATTCCTGGCGGGCGCTGACAACACCTGCGGCACCGGTGACGAACAGTACGTCGCTTCGGCCATCACCAATGGCAGCGGCGCTTACCTGTTCACCGGCCTCAACGATGGAACCTACTGCGTCGTTGTCAGTGATGCCAACGGTCTCCTCAGCGACTACGTCCAGACCTACGGCGCTCCCGATACCAACAACAACGGCCAGCCCAGCCCCTACAAGGTTGTGATTTCCGGCGGTAATGATGTGCTTTACGCCGACTTCGGCTTCGCCGATGGCCACATCCTCAGCCTGATCAAGGGCGACAGTCCCGACCCGGTGGATGCTGGCGAACTGGTGACTTACTCGATCACCTACTCGGTTTCCGGCCGAGAGCCTGCCCCTGACGTCGTTCTGAAAGATACCATTCCGGCGCACACCTCCTTCGTTTCCGCCACTGGCGGGGGCACAGAAAGTGGCGGCGTCGTGACCTGGAACCTGGGCACGCTGAACCCCGGAGCCAATGGCACCGTCACCGTTACAGTGCGGGTGGACAGCCCTCTGGTCAACAAGACCGTCCTGCGCAACCACATCGTCATCAGCGATAGCTCTGGCCTCACGGTCAGTGACATCGAAGACACCACCGTGCGCAGTTCCTACACCCTGCACATCACCAAGACCGACGATCCTGATCCAGTCATTGCCGGTGAGTTGTTGACCTTCACCTTGGATTACTCGGTGGCAGGCAACGCTCCGGCTACCGAAGTTATGATCGAGGACGCTGTTCCCGCCGGCACGACATTCGTCAGCGCCAGCGGTGGCGGCATCGAGAGTGGCGGCGTCGTGACCTGGAATCTGGGCACGCTACTACCGCCCGCAAGCGGTTCAGTGACAATGGTTGTGCGAGCGGATCTGAACCTGGCCACCGGTTACATGATTGAAAATACCGCTGTCATCACCGGCAAGGAAGGCCCCACCGACGAAGACAGCAGCACGACCTCTGTCATTGGCCGACCGATCCTGCAATTGAACAAGACAGCCAGCACGCCCGGCCCGGTCGTTCTGCACCAAGTCTACACCTACGAACTCTGCTACCAGAATATCGGTGGCGCAGATGCCCTGAACACCATGCTGGTCGACACATTGCCTGTCAGTGTGGATTACGTTGCCGGCACCGCCACGAACGGTGGTGTGTACAATGATGGCGCTCGCACCCTGACCTGGAACCTGGGCACATTAGCTGCCGCAGCGGAACAATGCGTCAGCTTCGATGTCAAGGTCAACCGCACCATCTCAGACACCTTGCTGAACAGCGCCGGTGTGATCCCCTACCGTGTCTGGTCTGAACTGACTGTGTTGAATACAGCCACACTGAGCGCCAGCAATGCCGATCCTGCCACAGCCGAGCATGAGTTGCTGCTCAGTTCGCTGGTCAACCCCGTCATCTACAAAGCCGTCGACAAGAGTGTTGTCATAGGTAATGAGGAGATTGAATACACCCTCAGTGTCACCAACGACGGCAATGCTGCTGCATCCGATGTGGTGGTGACAGATGAACTGAGCTACTACCTGGAAAATGTGCGTGTCACGACAAGCCAGGGAACGGCTAGTTACGATGCTACGACTCACACGGTAACTGTGGCGCTCGGCGAACTTGGCCCAGGCGCATCGGCCACCATCACCATCAAGGCCCGCGTAAAGGATGATGACGAAATTTGTGAAATGACGCCTTTCACCTTTAACAACAGCGCCGTCGTCCGCTTTAACGAAGGCCTGCCACGGGAATCGAACATCGTGCAGGTGCTGGTGGACAACTGTCCTCCACCGAATGAGATCCCAGAGCCCGGTACCATCGTTCTGGTCGGCACAGGTCTTGTCGGTCTGGCAGGGTGGGCGCGACGCCGCCGCCGTCAGAACGAGCAAGTCTAACACTTAACGTCCAACCAACATAACACGACCCCCTGGGTTTCATCCTGGGGGGTCTTTTTTATCCAGCGAGCAGGGATGACGGGCAACATATCTGGAATATGAAAAAATCTGCTATGCTATAGCCAATCAGACCCCTAAACGAGGCAGCAGCATGAATACTCCAAAAACCCTGAATTTCGAGCAACTCCGCCCCTACTGTGATCCAGCTCAATTCACCTTTTCCTCCACAGCCGACCTTCCCGATCTCCCCGGCATTATTGGCCAGGATCGGGCAGCGCGCGCGCGATTTTGGCATGGGCGTGAGAGGCGTTGGCTACAACATGTTTGTATTGGGTCCTGCCGGAGCAGGCAAAGCGACCGCTGTACGCCAATTTCTGGAACACGACGCCGCTTCAGCTGCACCAGCCAATGATTGGATCTACTTGTACAATTTCCACGAACCAGGCAAACCCAACATGGTGTCCCTCCCCAGCGGCCTTGGACGCTCGCTGCGAGATGATCTACAGGGAATCCTCAAAGAATTACAGCGCACTATCCCGGCTGCGTTTGAACATGAAGACTACATCAAAGAACGGGACAAGATTATCGCCGAATTCAAAGAAACACAGGAGACGATGTTTGAACAGCTCACAAAAGCGGTGGAGAACTACAGTTTCTCGTTGATTCGGTTGCCGGGCGGGTTTGTGCTGGTACCGATGGTGGGAGGAAAACCAATTACCGAGGAACAGTTTGAACAGTTGACTGATGAACAGAGAGAAAAAGTGCGGCAATTGCGCGAGAAACTTCAGGTGGATGTCGACAAAACGATGACAGGCATGCGCGAGGCGGAGCGAGCAACAAGAACGCAAATGGCGGTGCTGGATGAACGGGTGGCTCGCTTCACCATTGAGCACCCCATCAACGAACTCAAAGCGAAGTACCAGGATCTGCCTGAAATGCAGGAACACCTCGATGCCATGATGGACGATCTGGTGTCCAATGCCGCAGCTTTCAAACATCATGATGGCGGCGAGGATGCATGGCCACGACGATGCAGATGGCCAGCAGCCAGAGTTTGCTCAGGCGCTACAGCATCAATCTCTTTGTCGATAACGGAGACGCAAAAGGCGCGCCAGTCATCGTGGCCAGTAATCCCAATTTCGCCAATTTGGTGGGTCGCATTGAACATCAGGCGGTCATGGGCGCGCTAATCACCGACTTCACCATGATCCGACCAGGGGCGCTGCACCAGGCCAATGGAGGCTATTTAGTGATCGATGCTCTGGCGTTGCTGCAACGGCCGCAGGCCTACGATGCTCTGAAACGGGCGTTAAAGGATGGCGAGATCCGGGTGGAGGAATACGCCCAATCGTTGGGACTGATCTCCACCGCCGTGTTGGAACCGGAACCGATCCCTCTGGACCTCAAAGTCGTGCTCACAGGACCATCGTGGCTGTACTACATGCTGCAAACCAATGATGAAGATTTCAACGAACTGTTCAAAGTGCAGGCCGATTTCGATGATCGCATGCCTCGCAGTGCCGAAAGCATCGAGGAATGCGCTCAGTTTATCGCCACGCTTTGCCGCCGAGAGAACTTACGGCATTATTCGCCGTCGGGTGTGGCCCGCATCATCGATCACAGCTCCCGTTTGGTCTCCGACCAACAGCATCTCTCCACTCGCTTCCGCGA
The DNA here is from genome assembly GCA_963700615.1 of uncultured Chloroflexia bacterium. Lineage (GTDB taxonomy): Bacteria > Chloroflexota > Anaerolineae > J102 > J102 > DUEF01. The sequence continues at coordinate 58,453 of CAVOYG010000025.1, forward strand.
TATCGCCGATCTCATCATCGAAGCTGATTTCTGGGCGGGCAAGGCTGAACGCCAGTTGGTGACGGCGGAAGATGTCCAACACGCTATCGATGAGAAGATCAACCGCAGCAATCGCTACGAACAGCGGCTGGGCGAGGCAATTAAGCGGGGTGAAATCCTGGTATCCGTGACAGGAACCCGGGTCGGGCAAATAAACGGGTTGTCTGTATTTCCCATGACCAACGCTGCATTTGGCAAGCCGACTCGCATCACCGCCCGCACTTACATGGGACGCGGTGGCGTCATCGACATTGAACGGGAAGTTAAGCTGGGCGGACCGATCCATTCGAAAGGCGTGATGATCCTGACCGCTTTTCTGGGAGGACGCTATGCTCAGGAGAAACCACTGAGCCTACGGGCGACGCTGGTCTTCGAGCAATCCTACGCCGGTGTTGAAGGAGACAGCGCCTCGCTGGCGGAATTGTGTGCGCTGATCTCGTCGCTGGCCACTATCCCCCTGCGCCAGGACCTCGCCATCACCGGCTCTGTCAACCAACATGGCGATGTCCAGACCATTGGCGGCATCAATGAAAAGGTGGAAGGCTTTTTCGACACATGCCGTCTGTTGGGCGACCTGACTGGCGAGCAAGGCGTCATTTTACCTGCTGCCAATGTCCAGCATCTGGTGTTACGCCAGGATGTGGTGGATGCTGTAAAAGAAGGGGATTTCCATCTTTACCCAGTGGAGACGGTGGATGAAGCCGTGACTTTGTTGTCCAGCCTGCCTGCCGGGCTGCCCAACGACGATGGCATCTATCCACCGGACACGGTCAACGGCATGGTGATGAACGCCCTGGAAACCATAAATGAACGCTGGCAGGCGTTGCGTAGCAATGGTGCGCAGGAAGAACATAGTGCAGATGCCGAACGCGAACTATCTTGATATTGGGTACTGGATATTGGGTGTTTCCTGAATTCTGCTGATGTACGAATACCCACTATCTAATATCCGATTACCTGGAACCCCATGCAACATGATTTCCCTCTCCCCGATGGCCGCACCGCCCACCTGCGTCTGAGCGATATCGCCCTGACGATTGGTTTTGGACTCGACCTGGTCTACACGCTCGACCTCAGCGGACGCTTGATTGGCGTCTATCGCCAGGGGCGCAACTTGCGGCGTGGGCTCGATGGTCGGGTCCTGGCGCGCTGGCGGGATGAAGGCGGGACACGACAGCGGGTCTGGCTCGATCAGGAAGAGATCGATCAGGTGCTGGTCGAATTCAGAGCAGATGTAGACGATGATCGCCGAGGCGCAGCCCCCTGTGCCGATGGCAGTCGCACTATGCCATGCCCGCTATTTCGACTACGCCACGGACATCTCTCGATTCCATCAAATCTACAAACCGATCTCGATCCTGCCCCCCGACCAGTACCAGGCCCTGGTGCTGCAAGCCACCGAAGGCTGTTCATTCAACACCTGCACCTTTTGCGCGCTTTACCGGGACCGGCGCTTCCACATCAAAACGCCCCATGAATTCGCGCAGCACATCGAGCAAATCCGGGATTTCATGGGGCCGGGCATCCTCATGCGCCGCAGCCTGTTTCTGGCTGATGCCAATGCGCTCGTCGTTCCCCAAGACCGGCTTCTGCCCCTGTTTGACGAGATAGCCCATGTCGTTTGCGATCATGCCCGAACAGACCCCTGCCAACAGACGCAGCGCCTGGTTGCGAGCACATCCTGAAGGCGTCACCGGCATCTACGCCTTTGTGGATGGCCTGTCCGCCGACCGCAAAAGCGTGGATGACTTCCAGGCGCTACGCATGCGGGGATTGCGGCGGGTGTACATCGGGCTGGAGAGCGGAAACGAGGCGTTATTGGCCTGGCTGCGCAAACCCAGCTCCGCTGCCGCCATGCTGGATGCAGTGCAACGTATGAAAGCGGCAGGGCTGCAAATCGGCGTGATCGTGCTGACCGGGATCGGGGGGAGCGCTATCATGATGTCCATTGCACAGACACTGCCACGATCCTCAATGCCATGCCGCTCGACAGTGCGGATATCATCTATTTCAGCCCGTTCCGCCCCGACCCTGATGCTCCCTACGACGCATTGGCCGCAGCGGAAGACATCGAAGCTCCATCGCTGGAGCTGATGCAAGCGCAGGAGCAGGCGATTCGGGCGCAACTGACATTGCCACCGCCGCCGGTCGGGCCCAAGCGAGTGCCCTACAATCTGGCCGATTTTGTGTATTGAGCAAAAAACACGTCATGTCGACGACCATCGGGAGGAGACATCTCCCCGATAGCTGACGTTTACATTTTCAGGGAGATGTCTCGCTTCGCTTCGACATGACATGTTTTGTAATTTTCAAAAGCGTTCAATCAGGTCGGGGTTCGAGGGTAAGGGTGATTTCAAGTTGTTTGCCATCGCGTACGACAGTCAGAGTGATGGTATCTCCCGGTTCGGTGTAGCGCCCCAGATAACTGAGGAGATCGTCGAAAACCTTGACGGGGCGTCCGCCGATGCCGACGATGATATCGCCTCCCAAGATAAAGGGCATGCCCTCGACGGTGCGGCTCTCATCGCCCCCTTTCAACCCTGCTTTTGCCGCCGGTGTGTCTGAAATTACCTCGGAAACCAGGATGCCACTACTGACCGGCAATCCCAATTCTCTGGCGACGAAAGGCGAAAGGCCGTTGCCGCGAATGCCCAGGTAGGGATGGCGATAACGTCCTTGTTCGATAATAGCCCTGGACACGCGCTCGGCAAAATAGACAGGGATGCCGAAACCGATGCCGGAATTGGTGCGCGTTTCAGATTGCAGCATGAAGGCCACGCCAATCACTTCGCCACGGGCGTTGAGCATGGGGCCGCCACTGTTTCCTGGGTTGATGGCGGCATCGGTCTGGATCACTTCCGGCAATTGGAATTGGGTGTCGAACAGATCGATATGCCGGCCCAGCGCCGAGACAATCCCCGTGGTCATGGTGTTGCTGTTGCCAAAGGGATTGCCGATGACGATCACGCGTTCGCCCACTCGCAGCTCGTCGATATCCCCGAACTCTACTGGGTGCAGGTCTAATCCCTCTGGGTTTACCTTGAGCACGGCCAGGTCGGTGTCCCGATCTGCGCCCAGGACCTCGGCAGGCGCGAGGATGCCATCGGAAAACTGCACGACCACGCTGTTGGTCCCCAAAATGACATGGCGATTGGTGACAATGTGTCCCTGTTCGTCCATGACAAAGCCGGAGCCTTCTCCAGTGTGGAAGAAGTAGGGGCTGATGTCGGTATGCGGCGAATCTGCCAACGCCTCTTCATCCAGCGTCATCACAGCCACAACACTGGGATTCACGCGTTCGTAGACATTGGCATAGATCTGCGTTTCGACATCACCGTCGGGCGAAACAGGAAGCGGGGTGGGAAGCGGTGCAATGGTCGGTAGAATGATCGGCTCGATGTGCGGTAAGGCTACAGGGGCGCTAGCTTCGTCACCCCAGGATTGAGCGCGACCAACACCGCCCGCTATTTTCGGCATCAGGTATGCGGCGGACAGAACGGCGATGCAGCAAAACATTGCCAGAAGTATAACGATGAAAATGAGCCAGGGAAGTCGACGATCTCGATTGTTCATATCCTGCTCCACTTAGTCCAGGTAGTGTTCCAACCCTTCAGCGCGCAGCGTGTCGATTAACGTCTTCACATCCTGCGCTCGATTGGCTGGCATGACCAGGACGGCATCGTTCGTATCAACCACGATCATGTCCTTCAAGCCAATGGTGGCGATCAGACGGTCGTTGCTGTAGACCAGGACATTGCTGCTATCCAGATGTAAATGGCGGGCCTGAGCGACATTGCCCTCGTCGTCTTTGGGCAAAACATCCAGCAGAGCGGCCCAGGAGCCAATGTCATCCCAGCCCAGGTCCACGGGGAACACGGCCACCGAATCAGCCCCTTCCATTACGCCGTAGTCGATAGTGACATTGCCTTCCAGGGGCATCCAGTGCTTTTCGAAAGCTTCGCTTTCATCCGGGGAGCCAAGGGCGGGAGCGAGTTGCTCCAGCGCAGCAAACAGGTCGGGCATCTGGCGCTGGAATTCGGCTCAGAATGGTATCGACCCGCCAGATGAACATGCCACTGTTCCAGGCGTAGTTGCCAGCCTTGATAAAAGTCTCAGCGGTGGCTTGATCCGGTTTTTCGCAGAAACGCCTTACCTTGAAAGCGATGCGATTGTTGTACGTACCGACCAACGGACCCATTTCGACATAGCCATAACCGGTCTCGGGATATCCTGGCTCGATGCCCAGGGTGATCAACCCACCCTTTTGGGCCAATTCCGCAGCGCCGGCCAATACCTGCCGCAGCGCTTGTGGCTTGCGAATAAGATGGTCGGCGGTGAGGACAGCCATGATAGCGTCGGGGTCTCGTCGTTGCAGGTGGATGGCGGCCAGACCGATGGCGGCGGCGGAACCCCGAGCAGCGGGCTCGCCCACGATGTTTTCGGGTGGCAGTTCGGGCAATTGCGCTTGGGCGGTGTCGATGTACTCAGCATTAGTGATAACGTAGATTTGGTCCGCCGGGACAAGAGGGACCATGCGGTCGTAGGCGTCTTGCAACATGCTGCGGCCGTTGCCGTCGAGATCGAGGAATTGTTTGGGCGTACTTTTGCGGCTGCGTGGCCAGAGCCGGCTACCAACGCCGCCGGCGATAATGATTGGGTAAAGATGTGAAGTCATAAGGTGAAGAGGTGGTTGGAGAGGAGGGTTAGGTGATTATCCCAGATTAACCTCCGGGAGGTGGTCGCAAAAGGTGAGATAAACAGAACGGTTCTGACCACCTCCCGGAGGTTGAAATCGGGATATTTTTCTTGGGCAATTTCAATTACGTCTACGGAAGCAGGCGCAGAGTTCGTTGTGTAGCCTGGTCGGCGACAGCAGTGAGCAGGCTGCGCCAGGCCAGGGCTTGAATGAAAGGATGGTCGGCCTGAGCATCGAGCACAGCTTCCCTGGCCGACAAAACGAGTGCGGCGGTCTCGGTGTCAGCAGCCAGGGTGAGCCACAAGGCTTGTTGCTCCAGGCGTCGGGCGAGGAAGTCCGCCTCGCGGCTAACCAAATGCCGGCTGATGGCCTGATGCGCGTAACTGCCCTGTTCGAGGGCGGAGGTCACATCTGCGCTTTGCAGCAAGCGTTGCAGATCGGGCACATCCCAGGCCCACGATGCGAAAGCTCGGTGCTTCAACAGTTCCTGGAAATCAGAATCAGGGGCGGATGAAGCCGGAGGCGGGAGTGAAGGCCAACCGGGGGGTGTGCGCTGGCTGATTTTATCACCCCAGAGCCAATGGCCAAACACCACCAGTTCCCCAGGCCAGGGGATGTCCTGCATTCGCAAGCGTTCGACGGCAGTATCGACCAAATCCCGACCTAGTTCGGGATCGATTTCCAACATGCGCAGCACGAAGTGGCTGCCTGCCGTGTGCACGCCGTGGACATGGCCCTTTGGCGCGGGTTGCGGGAGGTCGGCGGGGTCCATCTGCATGCGGGCTTCGACATGGATGACGCCAAGATCGTCGTGCAGCACCAGCGCCAGGAAATCGGCGCTCGCGCTTTGAGGGTGATAGCGGATCACCTGCAACAGGCTCTGGCCCTGAGCGTTGACCGGAGACCACAGCGTTCGCAGCGAGGTTGTCGTTTCGGCGCGAACGCCTGCAAATTGCAGCTTGCGCACCTGACGCTCGACCGAGGGCCGCAGTGCTGGCTCCACCAGATGGCTGAGAGTCACCAGGGCGTTGAGTGCGTGAGGATGGCGAATCGCACCGAGGGTGGGCAACATATGGGCGACCACTGCCGATCCAGCGTAGCTGGCGATGACCATGAGCAGGCTCGCCGTTCTGGGGTCATCCATATCCATAAGCACATCGATCACCGTCCCGATCACTTCATCGGATTCATCCAGGAGCTGATCGGTGTACTCGACCATGACCATCGGCTCGTTTTCGGCCAGGGACAGGGCTTCCAGGGCGCTCTGGCGGGCGACATCGCTGGAATCGGGCAACATCTGCGTCAGGGCCGGGTCCAACTCGACATCAAGGTAGCGTTGCAGGATCATGGCGGCGGTGAGCCGGGCGTCATCAGTGCGCCGGGCATCGGCCACAACCCGCCGCAGGGCGGGGATGATGAGCATCGGGTCCATGTGTTGCGCTGTCAGGCCCAGACCGCCGCGCAACTGGGCGTCGTGCGTATCAAGCTGGCGGATGTAGGCGTTGAGCACCTTGTCGCCTTGCTTGGCCAGTTCGCGGGCGCGCCTTTCTAATTCGAAGGCGGTGGGCGCATCGCCCAAAGCCCGCACCTGGTTGGCAAGCGCCAGGCGTTCGCCAAATCCCTGGATGACATTATCTTCGCTCATAAGGTGAGATGATAGCACATCTGACCGCAAAATGGCAGGCAGGGTGCGCTTCACAACTTCAGGGAAGATTGCCTGATTTTTTTGGAGTTCCTCGAATAACTGAAACGCATCCGGCGTTGCCTGAATCCTTTCCCCATGCTAAACTAGGCGAGTTTCAGGCAACAGATAATGGGTTTTGGATGTTGACTGTTTTCTGTTGACCGTTGATTGTTTTTTACGCCCTCGTAGCTCAGTGGCCAGAGCGTAGGTTTCCTAAACCTTGCGTCGCAGGTTCGAGTCCTGCCGGGGGCGCTTTTTTTATGCCCTTCGACCCTGAACGCCACCACAGTCGCTCCATCCGCTTACAGGACTACGATTACAGTCGGGCAGGCGCATACTTTGTCACGATCCTGGTCAAAGACCGGGCCTGTGTGCTCGGCGAGGTGACGGAAGGTGAGAAGCACTTGAGCGATATCGGGGTCGCCGTGCTGAAGGTGCTGGATAGTCTCCCTGTCCACCAAGACGGATCATATTCAACTGGCCCTTACATACTCCAGTCGTCTTTGCACCATATCCACCCACAAATAGGGGGCTTCGCTCACAGCCATTTCGGCAAAAAAGTGACAGATTATCGGGACTTTCAGGCGAAGCCTGACAACAGATGAGATGGCTGCATGGGCATTGGCTTGATCATATCGAGGAGCCAGGGAAGGCATGGTGTGTTGTGAGAAGAATTTCACCTACCTTCGCAGAGGTAATTGTCTCATTTGCTGAACTGTGGATAATTCGGTGATTGCACCGGGCTTCGCCTGCTGATCTGATCAGGACAGAGGGGCGTGGAATGAATTCATACTTACATTTATCGGTCGATCTACTGCCTTGAGCGTACTTGGACTCTTCTCGCCTCACCTGCATCCTCGAATACACAACCACCACCCCAATAAGGAACTTATGTCATGACACCTTTAAAAAAACACTATCACCACTTCACAATTGTCATACTATTTGCCATTTTATTGTCATCAATACTGTTTCTAGACACAGTCGCCGGGCAGGGTGAACTCCATCGGGCGAATCAATCAACGGATGGGATTTGGTATGATATAGAGAAAGCCAATATGCATGCCCAGGGGGAGCGACTCATTGTTCCCGATAGCTATCGTGTTCTAGGTCTCGATGTCGACGAGTTACAAGCGCTGCTGGTGCAAGCGCCAATGGAAGATACGCGGCAGGTCGCAGCACTAAGGTCATTCTGAGCTTACCCCTGCCAGATGGTGGTTACGGTCATTTCCAAATCGTCGAGTCACCGATCATGGCCCCGGAGTTGGCGGCTAAGTTCCCCGAAATCAAAACCTATGCCGGACAAGGGCTCGACGATCCCACAGCCAGCGTCCGTTTCGACTGGACGCCTGCTGGCTTCCATGCCATGATCCTCTCTGCTGGGGGCACAATCTACGTCGACCCTTACGCACGCGGCAATACCGAGCGCTACATCAGCTACAATAAAAGCGACTTCTCATCCGATAAGATCGCTAATCTTCTACCACCTATCGATCCCGGTGGACTGCGAGCACAGGAAACGGCCGATCTGATCGCCGCCGGAGCAGTGAATGCATCCGGCAACCAGTTGCGTACCTATCGCCTGGCCGTTTCCGCCACCGGGGAATACACTGCCTTTCACGGCGGTACAGTTGCCGCAGGCCTGGCTGCGATTACAACGACCATTAACCGAGTCACTGCCATTTACGAAGTTGAAGTTTCTGTACGCTTGATGCTCGTGGCCAACAACAACTTGATTGTTTATACAAACGCCGCCACAGATCCCTACACAAATGGCGACAGTGATGCGATGCTTGCTGAAAATCAAACAAATATCGATGCCGTCATTGGCAGCGCTAACTATGATGTGGGGCATGTCGTCGCCACCGACAGTGGAGGAGTGGCCGGTCTGGGCGTCATCTGTGACAATGCTCAAAAGGCTCAGGGAGTAACTGGCTCAAGCAGTCCTGTCGGCGATCCCTTTGATGTTGATTATGTAGCCCACGAATTGGGCCACCAATTTTCCGGCGAACACACCTTTAATGCTACGACCGGTTCTTGTAGCGGCAATGGCAGTGCAACCACAGCCTACGAGCCGGGCAGTGGCACCACGATTCAGGCCTATGCCGGCATTTGTGATCCGCAAAACATCCAGGCCAACAGCAATGATTACTTCCATACGATAAGCTTTGACCAAATTGTGGCGCATACAACAGCCGGTGGCGGAAGTTCCTGTGCGGTTGTCACGGATACAGGCAACAACCCACCAGTAGTCAACGCCAACGCCACGGGGATAAATGGCAAGACAATTCCCATCAACACCCCCTTTACGCTAACCGGTTCCGCCACAGACCCCAACGGACATGCATTGACGTACAATTGGGAACAGTTTGACCTCGGTCCTTTTGGCCATCCCAATACGCCTACTGGAAACGCCCCGATTTTCCGTTCATTCCCGGCCACAACATCACCTTCACGTACTTTCCCCCGAATCAGTGACATTGTAAATAATACGCAAACCATGGGTGAAATACTACCCACCTATACCCGCGGTCTCACCTTTCGCTTGACAGCACGCGACAATCAGGCCCTTGGTGGTGGTGTCGATCACGATCAAATTGCGATTAATGTGACAAGTACGGCCGGTCCATTTTTGGTGACAGCACCGAATACGGCCGTTACCTGGGACGTTGGCACAAATCAGAATGTCACCTGGAATGTCGCCAGCACCAACCTGCCCCCGGTCAGCTGCACGACAGTCGATATTTCACTCTCCACCGATGGTGGGATGACCTATCCTACCAACTTGGCCGCAGGAGTAGCGAACGACGGCTCTGAGTCTGTGACTGTGCCCAATAATACGTCGGCGACGGCCCGTGTCAAAGTTGCCTGTGCCAATAACATCTTCTTTGATATTTCCAACGTCAACTTCTCCATACAACCTGGCGGTGGGCCGACCTGTACGACCTATGCCAGCACGGATGTGCCAAAAGCGATTTCTGATACAGACACATCTACCATTACTTCAACGCTAAACGTGCCCACGGCTGGCACCATCACGGATATCAATGTCCTGAATCTGAATGGTACGCACACGTGGTTCAGTGATCTTGACTTCAAATTGACCAGTCCCGCAACCACCGAAGTTCCGATTATGGACCAGACCTGCAATGATGACAACCAGTATGAGAACTTCAATCTGAACCTGGATGATGAAGCCACGCCTGGCGCCTGGCCCTGTCCACCGATTGGCGGCGGCACCTACCAGCCTAACAACCCACTTTCTGCTTTCGATGGGCAGAGCAGCAACGGCACGTGGACACTTACCGTTAACGACAATTTTAATCAAGATGGCGGCAGCTTAAACAGTTGGAGCCTGGAGATATGTGCGATTCCCTCCAACCCAGTCACAGCAACGCCAACCCCCACCGCTACTGACATACCTACTGCCACGCCGACCAGCACTGCAACAGCGACGCCGACTTCCACACCGACCGCAACGCCAATCGCCACAGCCACTGCAACACCGACCGCCACACCCGTGTCAACGCCGGATTGCAAAGCCTACGACTTGAATGACGATGGCTTTATTGATCTCGACGATATCAATGCGGTGCTATTTAATTCGATTTTCTCCGGTGTCCCTTATGATGCCAAATACGATCTTGTGTCGGATGGTGTAATCGATATCGCCGATGTCTTCGAGGTAGCCATTCACTTTGGCGAGATATGTCCTTCCTGATAACGCTATTTCTACGACATCGCCCCCATCCCCGCCGATGGCGTTACCGACATCGTCGACATCTTCGAGGTGGCCCTGCACTTCGGGGAGAGTTGCCCGGTGGAGTAGGAATCCTGAGGTCGGAACCAGAAAAGTGCAGTAGACCAGGCAAACCAGCTAGCCTGCGCCGCACCAACACAGCAATTTCATCTCCCACCATCTCAGCAAGGGCCAGGCATCCGTCTGGCCCTTTGATTTTGTCTCTGCCCGAAACACCACATCTTGACAAGCGCAGTGCGGAGAGAAGACTTGTTGTCGTATTTGCGCAGAAACAGTCCTGCCTTTTGTTAGCGATCATCCATTTTTCGATGGTCCTTCAGGGTTGATTATGTTTTGTATTTTTATTGTGATATACTTGTGTTATTCTGGTGGTGACGACGGCATGAATGCAGATTATACCGGCGGCGGTCAGGACGACGATCTCAGGAGTCACAGTGGCTGAGCGCGCGATCGCAGCGTGCGTACCTGCTGTTACTTCGACATAGATCAGTGAGAACCCGACGGGTCTCTGAACCCGATCTTTTGAACAAGTCGTATATCTGTTTTAGTCGTTCCTGAGGAACCTTACCCTTGAAGACCCTATCCACACACCTAAAATTACCAATCATCCTGGTTCTCGCCTTGCTCTTGCTCGGCGGGCAAGTAGCTCAGGCCCAGCGCCCACAACGATTGCCCGTTCCCGAATCTTTGCCGGCGGCGCTGGCAGCAGCCACCGTCTTCGACTGTTCCCCGGCCAACCAGATCGAAATCCCTCAGGCCGAATGCGAAGCATTGGTGGCCCTGTACAACAGCACCGATGGCCCCAACTGGACTGACAGCCCCGCCAACAACTGGACCGTGACGACAAGTCCCTGTAGTTGGACAGGCGTAAACTGCACCGCTGGGCAAGTCACTTCTTTGAACCGAAGTTCTCAGGGGTTGAGCGGCAGCATTCCCGACCTCTCCGCCCTCACCAGCCTGCAATATCTCTAGCTGTACGACAACCAACTGAGCGGCAGCATCCCCGACCTCTCCGCCCTCACCAGCCTGCAATATCTCAACCTGACCAACAACCAACTGAGCGGCAGCATCCCCGACCTCTCCGCCCTCACCAGCCTGCAATATCTCTACCTGTCCAACAACCAACTGAGCGGCAGCATCCCCGACCTCTCCGCCCTCACCAGCCTGCGAATACTCTCGACCTGTCCAACAACCAACTGAGCGGCAGCATCCCCGACCTCTCCGCCCTCACCAGCCTGCAATACTCTCATCCTGTACAACAACCAACTGAGCGGCAGCATCCCCGACCTCTCCGCCCTCACCAGCCTGCAGACATCTCTACCTGTCCGACAACCAACTGAGCGGCAGCATTCCCGACCTCTCCGCCCTCACCAGCCTGCAAGCACTCTCCCTGTACAGCAACCAACTGAGCGGCAGCATCCCGGCCAGCGTGTGTAATGCATATGTTTAGGTCCTTGAGCTACAATAAGTTCACTGGCGCAGATGATCCCTGTGTGCAGGCCGGATACCCCAATTGGGCACTCTCCCAGACCGTGCCCCCTACCGTGGTGCAGATGCAGACGCTATCCCCTTCCCAGATCAAACTCACCTGGGACGCGATCCAGTATACCGGAGACGGCGGATATTATGAGGCCATGTGCAGCACCACTCCCGGTGGCCCTTACACTTCCTTCAGTCAAACAACCGACAAATTCGCCACCGAAATGCACGCTGGGCGGACTCGACTACGGCACAACCTACCACTGCGTGGTCCGCACCTTCACGCCCAGACATGACGACCAACAGAATGACCTCACCAGCATCGACAGCTCGCCCGAGGTTTCGGCCACGACGCTGGTGACTCTGACAGTGCTCAAGACCGGAACTGGTGAGGGCTCGGTCAGCAGCACCCCGGCCGGCATCAATTGCGGCAATGACTGCACCAAAGACTACGATCAGGACACAGTTGTCAGCCTCAACTCGGTCCCCGATACTAACACAGACTTCGGTGGCTGGAGCGGAGACGCCGACTGCGACGACGGTCAGGTGACGATGGATGCAGACAAGACTTGCACGGCTACTTTCACCAACCTGCCGCCAAAAGCCACCTACGTGGTCCCGGGCAGCGTCAACGAGGGCAGCTCCTACACCCTGCGCCTCAAGGACCCGGTTGACTTCTCTGCCGATGTGACAGCCGGCTTCGAATACCGCTTCGACTGCGGTGACGGCGGCGGGCTACAACGACTGGTCGGGTACGACCACACCGTACCGACCTGTCCCACCTCCGACAACGCAGTGCGCACCACCCGGGGCCAGATCAAGGACCAGCAGGATGCAACCAGCACCTACACCCGGGCGATCACCATCTTCAACGTCGCCCCCTCCGCCACCTTCCTGGCCGATGTCACCGTGAATGAGGGCGACAGCTACGACCTCTCCCTCGTCAATCCCTCCGACCCCTCACCCGTTGACACCGCCGCTGGTTTCACCTATTCCTTCGACTGCGGCGACGGCTACTCAGACTGGTCCCCGAGCAACACCTACGCCTGCACCGCCGTGGATGAGGGCAACCACACCATCTACGGCCGCATCCGGGACAAGGATGGCGGCTGGCTGCGCTACGCCCGGGTGGTCGTCATCTCCAACGTCGCTCCGACCGTGGATGCCGGACCCGACCAGACGGTGAACCAGGCCGACACCGTCATGGTCGACGCCACCTTCACCGACCCCGGCGTGCAGGACACGCACACCGCCACCATCGACTGGGGCGACGGCACCATCACCGACCCCGCCGACTTCGACTGAACCCAGCAGCCCCGGCACGGTCACCGGCTCGCACAGCTACGCTGTGGCTGGCATTTACACCGTCGAGGTCTGCGTCTCCGATGAACTGGACACCGGCTGCGACAGCCTGACCGTGACCGTCGACAATCTGCCCCCCACCGCCAACGACGACACCTACACCACCGATGAGGACACAACCCTGGTCGTGGACCCGCCGGGCGTGCTGGACAATGACACCGATCCCGGCGATGATGCCCTGACAGCGCAACTGGTGTCCGGTCCCAGCCACGGCACCCTGACCACGCCCCTGCAAGCGGATGGCAGCTTTGTCTACGAGCCGGACCCCGACTTCAACGGCACCGACAGCTTCAGCTACCAGGCCGATGATGGCACAGACCTCTCCAACATCGCCACCGTCACCATCCACGTCCTGCCCACCGAAGATGGCATCGAGGTGGATGCAGGTGAGGATCAGACTGCAAACGAAGGGGATGAAGTGGCGGTTGCGGCCACCTTCAGCGACCCGGACAGCAGCGACGCCCACACCGCCAGCATCGACTGGGGCGATGGCGACACCGACGCTGGTGTTGTCACCGAAACGGACGGAACCGGCACGGTGGCGGGCAGCCATATTTACCTCGATGACGACAGCTACACCGTGACCGTGTGCCTCAACGACCCCGGCACGGAAGTGGCTGGTGGTTGCGACACGCTCGAAGTCACCGTCAACAACGTCGCCCCCACGGTGGATGCCGGACCCGACCAGACGGTGAACGAGGACGAAAATGTGACTGTCAGCGCCACCTTCAGCGACCCCGGCATCCTCGACAGCCACACTGCCACCATCGACTGGGGTGAGGGACCGGTAGCTGCGGTAGTGGATGAAACCGACGGCAGCGGCACCGCCACGGGCAGCCACACCTACCTGTTCGCCGGCGATTACACCGTCGAGGTCTGCGTCTCCGACGAACTGGACACGGGCTGCGACAGTCTGCTGATCTCCGTCCAGCCCTTCGACAGCGATGGCGACGGCCTCAGCAATGGCGAGGAACGGGACCTGGGCACTGATCCCTTCAATCCCGACAGCGACGACGACGGCATCTCCGACGGCGAGGAAGTGGCTGGCGTTGCGCCCTGGGCGCCCACCGACCCCCTGAACCCGACAGCGACGGCGACGGCATCCCCGATGGCGAGGAAGTGGCCAACGGCACCGACCCCAATGACCCCAACGACCCGCCTGCCTGCACCCTGCCCTACGACTTCAACGACGACAACATCGTCGACCTTGACGACGTGCTCATCATCCAGGACAACTCGATCTTCAGCAGCGCCCCCTACGATCGCCATCTACGACATCGCTCCCATCCCCGCCGATGGCGTTATCGACATCGTCGACATCTTCGAGGTGGCCCTGCACTTTGGGGAGAGTTGCCCGGTGGAGTGACAGCGCCGGCAGCCACCACCTGAGCCGGACAATTTCTCAAAGCAAACGCCCGTGTCAGTCGATCCGATGCGGGTGTTTTTGTTGATTACGATCTCGGGATCAGTTTCGCCGGCATGTCGTTTCTCGCAACTTCCCGCCCCGACCATTCACAATTATACTTTTCTTCAGACTGCAAGTGGCAGATCGCCAACCGCAACGCACATTCCTAAATCCGCACTCCCCAACCATTCAATGTCTACTCCTGACCCCTCGGTTCCGTCTACACGTCCAACCTGCCCGCCATCCTCGACCATTTCGGCATTTCCCTGGTCGTGAGCACCTACCAAGGCGGGTAAAGTCATCCTGGTACGCGCCGACGGCGATACCTTCAACACCTCTTACGTAGTGCCGGATGAAGCCCTACGCGATGTCCCAACTGTTTTTCGCTAACCATCCACCCAGTCCGCCAACCACAGCCCAAGGATTGGACGAGTGTGATGGCGGAGGTGGCCCAGGCGCTGTCGGACATGACCGAAAAGCCGGTAGGGTGGTCCCGATTCTGGAAGAGATCATCGTAACAGTCCATCCCTAATCTCCGACAGTCTGACGCTGCCCGGCAGTTTGCCTATCACTGCCTTCTGCAAATAGGGGTTTCGCTCACAGCCATGATGGCAATAAAGTGGTAGATTATCGCGACTTTCAGTCGAAGCCTGACACTTACGCACCAAATACACATGGCAAAATCCATTTACCAACGAATTCTTCCACAACTTCTGACGTTGCTCGCCGTGCTGGCGGCGCTGACCTTGTTCACGTCCACGCGTCTCAGACTTCTTTTGCAGACGAACCAGCGATCGGCACGCTGCAAGCGCAAACACCCGAAAGACCCTTCATCCTGCCGTTCAGAGAACCATCCGGGCCCGACACCTGGCTGCTGGGCCAGACCTACGGCAACACCATCGGCGCATATTTCAACCGCAACACCACCTATCGCTTCAGCCAGGGCATTCACTTCGGCATTGACCTTTCAGCGCCCTGCGGAACGGAGCTTATCGCCACCGCCGATGGCGTGGTTGGTCTGGTGGATGCAACCGCTTACGGCTCGCTGCCGCACAACCTCATCATCGACCATCCCCAACTTGGCTATTCCACCCTCTATGGCCATCTTTTGGAAAAACCGAACCTGCAACCGGGGCAGGAAGTGCAGGCGGGACAGGTTGTCGCCCTCAGTGGTGATCCGGCTGAGACCTGCTATGGCCGCCCTCATTTGCATCTCGAAATCCGAGATTATCCGGGACGTTCCTGGAAGTACAATCCCATCCCTTTGATCGACGCCGACTGGAACAATCTCGCCCTGATTGGCTCTTTCAGTCCCGGATTCGAGCGTGACCTCGACGAACCACGCAAATGGCAGCAACTCGATGACCAGCCGCCTGCTGTGTCGGGCGGGCGCATTATCAACGATTTCGCCAGGCCCTGGCCGAGGCAAAGGTAGCAGGATGCGCAAAATAACTCATCGAGATAGTGTGATTCGGGTGGCGGCACTGGCGATGCTGCTTTTGTTGATGGCTGCCTGCCAGGGAACCGACAATCCTCAACCCGATGTCGTTTCCACCACAAAACCCACGGTGGAGATCGCAGCCCAAGCCCTCCACATCGACACCCACAGTCGTACCGACCAGTACAGCGACGCCACCACCGACGCCAACTGCGACTGCCAGCCCGACAGCAACGCCAACAGCATCGCCGACGCCGACAGCAACGCCGACGCCCATCCCCGAGGCTGTCCGACTCACCAGCGGAGGGTGCTGCACGCAACCCTTCTGGTCGCTCGACTCGACACAGGTTCGCTTCATCGATAAGCCCGGTCCGCAGAAACCGGTCGGCATCTGGGGTGTGAACATCGATGCGCCCTTGTCTGAACCAACCCTTGTCAGCGAGCGTTTGGAGGAAAGCCTGGCGGGTTCGGAGTTCCTGGTCGAGACAACGGCAAACAACACGGTAATCGAACGTCTGAGCACGGGCGAGCGCTGGACTGTTCCCGCCGCCGGCGAGCGAGTTGTGATCTCGCCGGATCAAACCCGCATCGCCTGGTCGGCCAGCGATGAAAACGTGCGGTCGAGCAACGACGTCTCAACGATCTGGGTGGCGAATCTGGATGGCTCCGATGCGCGACAGGTGGTAAAGTTGCCACGCGGCGGCCTGAGCGGCTGGGTGACTGATGATGCGCTCCTGGTCAGTGGGCGCGAGAGCCTGCAAAAACAAGAGCAGATTCTGTACAGGCTCGACCTGAGTGATGATTCCACCACCGAATTGGCTCGCGCCGACCGTTTGCGCAGCGCCACGATCTCTCCCAGCGGAGAGTGGCTGGTGTACTACAGCACCTTTTCCACCGACACTGCCGAGAATGGGCTCTGGCTCCTGCGCACTGATGGCAGCGAACGCCGCCGAATCGACCCTGAACTATTTGGGGCGTATCAATGGCGTGGCTGCCAGGAGCAGTGCACGATGGAAAATGATCGACTCGTCATCGTGCCATTCGATCCTGATGCCGTGTATCACGAGTTTTGGGAGCTGAACCCCGTCCAGCGACATGGCCCGTCCCCTCACGGATCCCGCCCTGACGCCATTCAAGATCGCCAACGGCGACTGGCGGATTTCACCCGATGGACGTTATGTCACCTTTGTTGAGGATGCTGATCGAAATATCTGGGTGATGGCGCTGCCGGAATGAGGCTTGAGATGGTTAGCGCCAGAGTTTCCTTCTGAACAAGACAAGGTAGCGATCTCACTCTCTTGGAAAAACTCAGGGCGATTGTGGGGGCCGTTGCCCGAAATGTTGGCGTAGGTTATAATTTCCGCATACTATGATCCAAAGGTGATCACCATGCTAGAAACTGTTATTTCTAAACCACTATTCAGGGTATTGACCGATTTGACTCAGGAAAATCGGTTGGAAGTTGCCCTGCCACTGGCCATCAAAGACCTGTTGCGTCTTAAACGGAAGGAGAGTCGGGAACAGGCGGCTGTCTTTGAACAGCGCTATGGCATGGATTTTTCAACCTTCAGACAGGCTTGGAACGAAGACAAATCCCTGAAAAGTACTCATACGAGGTGGAACGGGATTATTGGGAGTGGGAAGCAGCAATAACCGATGAAGCGCGGCTTAAGGAAATGCTAGACGATTTGCTATGACACTGACGGAATTTATGGATTTGGTGGTCGAGGCAACAATGTCATCCCCAATCTGCGATATTCCGCTCGTCCGCCGTCTCACAGCCACGGCAATCAATCTTCGTGTAGAGTTGACTGTGGGTGGATTCGTGGATGCTTTTTATAACGAACAGACCGGCTCGACTGCTTATGCCTGGATCAAACAGGGGCGACGTGTTTATGGAGCAGACAATACAGGTGGTGACTGGCACCAGCATCCATTTGGTGATCCTGAACGCCATGAGCCATTGCCAGGGTGATGTCCTTCGCAGATTTTTTGGCTGAGATCAGTCTTTGGATTGAGGAATGACAGGAATCCCCAACGGTTTCAGATTTTCCATCAATCGCTCCACCACCCCATCCACCGCCCCCTGCCACCTCCGCCGACAATCCCTGCCCCGGCTCGGTCAGAACGATCTCAATCCCCCACAATTCGACGTTCCCCGGCAGTTTGCCCATCACTACCGCCATTTCCAGCAGCTCGCGCACGCCGAAACCGTGCGATGAGGCCCGCTGCACCCGCGTGCTTCCAACACGCCCGGTTCCCATTTCTCGTGGTGGATGGTGCCGGGCGGCGAACCACTTACGACCGCATCCACGACGATCAGGTTGGCGTAGCCAACAATTCGGTCCAGCAACGAAAGGTCGGGCTGAGCAAGGATGCTGAACTCGACCGCTTGGTCTGGTTCCCGACTCTGCTTCTGCCACCGGCCCTGCAAACGCCGCACCACCTCCGGCCCCACGCCATCGTCCGAAGCCCATTCATTACCGATACCGAGGATGAGGGTGGTCATGTTAAGATGCGTGGCAGCGACCTGACGTGTTGCGTGGCGTCTGGCATCAACCAAACGGATACACGCAACACGGCCTACCGATTTAGACTTTACTTCCTTTCGATATTCAACTTCAGAAAATGCGTCGCACAACTGATGCACGGGTCATAGTTCCGCACCAGTTGCTCGCAGCGCAGTGTCGCCTCGTCATGCGACATCTCCAGCACCTGGGGCACAAAGGCCCACAGATCCTCTTCCATGCGCTTCAGATTCTGGGCGGTGGGCGCATCGATGCGGGCGCTCTGGATCAGTCCGGCATCGTCCAGTGTGTAGCGATGGTAAAGGATGCCGCGCGGCGCTTCGGTGATGTGACATCCCCAGCCCGCCTTGGGCTTGGCGATGATGCGGCTCGGCTGCGGCCTCACGTAACTGTCGATGATCTCCAACGCTTCCTCGTAGGCGTGCACCAACTCCACCGCCCGCGCCACGATGCTGACAAACGGGTTGTTGTTCGGGGAAGGGGATGCCGGTGTCGTCCAGCGCCTTTTTCGCCAGCGGTGACAGCTTATCCAGATTGAGATTCACACGGGCTTGCGGGCCGGTGTTGTAAGCGCCGCCATGCTCGCGATGGACGTGCACAGCATTGGAATGCGCCACATGGTCGTTGATGAAGAACTCCTCGAACGCCTCCATGGGGATGTCCAGGCCCTTGGAACTGACCACATTGCCCTCGTTCATCGGATATTCGTCGGGATGCCGTAACGAGACGAATTCGTAGTCCGGCGCGAAATCGGGGAAATCGAGCGTGGCGGTCCAGGCTACCGTGTCGATCGAGGCCTGCAAGCCCCACTCGAAGTCTTCCTTCAGCGCCAGAAGCTCTTTTTTCGTTGGCGCCCGGTAGAAACCGCCAACGGTCGGAGACAGAGGATGGATTTCCCGCCCGCCGATGACGGCCAGCAGCTCATTGCCATGCTTCTTCATGCGCAAGCCCATCTCGACAGCAGGCAGCAGATCGGGATTGGCCGCCATCGAAATAGCGCTTTCGTAGCCGAGGAAATCGGGGGCATGCAGCAGGAAAATATGCAGAGCATGGCTCTCAATCCATTCGGCGCAGTAGAGCAAGCGCCGCAAGGTGCGGATTTCCGGCGAAATCTGGATGCCGAGGATCTTCTCCATCGCATGACTGGAACTCATCTGATAAGCCACAGGACAGATGCCGCAGATGCGGGCAGTGAGGTCCGGCGCTTCCATGTAGGATCGCCCCTGCAGGAAGGCCTCAAAGAAACGAGGAGGCTCGAAGATGTTCAACTCCAGGTGTTTGATCTCGCCATCCTCAACGACGATGTCCAGCGCACCTTCGCCCTCGACCCGGGCCATGTAGGGAACCTTGATGTTTAGATGCGTTGTCATAAGGCCATCTCCTCGTATACGTCGCTGGCCAGGCGGAAGGCATCCGCATAGCCGCTGAAATTGCGATACAGGCGCATGATTTCGGCTGGCGATGCGCCATTCGCCTGCAATTGTTGGCCCAAAGCGTCGGTGTTGGGCGCTTCCATCGGGCCGAAACAGCCGAAACACCCCCGGTTGTAGGCCGGACAGATGGCATCGCATCCGGCCTGCGTGACTGGTCCCAAACAGGGGATGTCCTGCGCCACCATCACGCAGGTCGTGCCCCGACGTTTGCACTCCATGCACACGCTGTACGTGGGCACTCGTGGCTGTCGGCCCACAAGCAGGGCGGTCACCACTTCCAGCAACTGGTATTTGTTGATAGGGCAGCCCCTTAGCTCGAAATCCACCTTGACGTGATCACTGATAGGCGTCGAAGTAGCCAGGGTATCGATGAAAGAGGGGTTGGCGTAAACGATGTTGATGTAATCGTCCACATCTCGCCAGTTGCGCAGCGATTGGATGCCGCCCGCTGTGGCGCAGGCGCCGATGGCGATCAGGAAAGTTCGATTGACGACGGATCTCCTTGATCTCGTCAATTTGCGTTGCGGTCGAAATGGAACCTTCGACCAGGGTCACGTCGTAGGGGCCGGGCAGACGCCGGTCTCTTGCTTCGACAAAGTAGGCGATCTCGACAGCACCGGCAACAGCCAACAGCGCATCTTCGGCATCCAGCAGTGAAAGCTGGCAGCCATCGCACGAGGCGAATTTGAAGACAGCCAACTTGGGCTTGGCTGGTTCTTTGGGTTTGATGTTCTTTGGCATTAGAAATCCTCCACACCGAAGAATGGCTCAATAGCGGCATAAGCGAAAACAGGGCCCTCTTTGCAGACAAACGTGGGCCCGCATTGGCAATGGCCACACAGGCCGATGCCACATTTCATGTTCCGTTCCATCGAAACGTAAATCTGCTCTTTGGGGATGCGCCGGGCCATGGCCTCGTAGATCACAAAATGGATCATGATCTCGGGGCCGCAGGTGAGTACTGTCGTCTTTTTAGGATTCAGGCGCAGGTGATAAAACATCATCGGCACAACGCCCACGTGTCCCTTCCAGCTATCGTCAGCCCGATCGACGGTTTGATGGATTTCGATGCCGTTGGCTTCCCAATTCTCGAACTGGTCGGTGTAGAGCATGTCGATGGGGGTGCGAGCGCCGTAAAGGAGATGCACGCGTCCATAGTCGCTGCGGTTGTTGATGATGTGGTAGATGACCGGACGCAGGGGCGCCAAACCAATGCCGCCAGTGACGATACAAACATCGTTACCACGGGAGCGACTGAGTGGCCAGGCCGTGCCATACGGTCCCCGTACACCCACGATATCGCCGGTGCTCAAACGGCTGATAGCCCGCGTGACATTGCCCGCGTAGCGAATGGTGTGCCCCATGACACCGCTCAGAGCGGGATCGGAGCTGAGAGAAATGGGCACTTCGCCGATGTTGGGCAAGTAGATCATGTTGAACTGCCCGGCCTGGAAAGTATAATGCTCCTGCAATGCGTCATCCTCAAAAACGATGTCGTAGGTGGCGATGGCGTAAGCCTCATCCTTAGCCGCAATGATACGGGCGGGATGAGCATACATCGGTGGGGCGTTGAACAGTGGGTTCATAGGTCCATTGATAGTATTCAGCATGTCACACCTCCTCCCGAATCGCTGCAATCACTTCGGTGACGTCGATGCCAACCGGGCACCAGGTGATGCAACGCCCGCAGCCTGTACAGCCGCTCTTACCGAACTGGTCGATCCAGGAAGCGAACTTGTGGGTCAGCCACTGGCGGTAGCGAGAACTTGTGCGGGGGCGGATGTTGCCACCGTGGACGTAGGAGTAATTCATCGAGAAACAGGAATCCCAGATCCGCACCCGCTCGGTTGTTGTGCCACTCAGGTCGCTTACTTCGAGGATATCGCTGCAGAAGCAGGTGGGGCAGACCATGGTGCAGTTCGTGCAGGAAAGGCAGCGCTCCCCCACTTTGGCCCAGTAAGGATGGTCAAGATTTTGGTACAGCAGATTCGGTAGATCGGATGTGTCCAGCGTCCGACCCATGTGCTTTTCGGCCATGGCCATTGCCGACCGCATCGCCTGCAACTCGAAAGCACCGGTTGGTCGCCATGGCACGGAGCGCATCACCATGCGCCCCATTTCTGAACCAACTTCAACGATAAAGATGTCGTCCAGTTCAGTCAGAGCCAGATCGAAGCCAGGGCCGACCTTGGGGCCAGTGCCCATCGACTTGCAGAAACAAGTGCCGCCCGGTTCGGTGCAGTTGACCGCCAGTACAAAGGTTTGCTGCCGACGCGCCTTGTAGTGCCCGTCGACGTAGGGCCCATCCAGGAAAACGTGATCCTGAATATGGATCGCTTGCAGTTCGCAGCCCCGCACGCCAATGAGAGCATAGCGAGGCGCATCCTCGACTTTGTCTTTCCATCGAGAATGTGCCATTTCGACGATGCACAGTCATCAACGTGGCTTTTGGCGGGAAGAGGAATTTTTTCCAGGACTGGGGACCAACCACATAGCCGAAATAGGCGTTGTCGCTTCGACGTTGGAGTTTGTAATTTCCGGGTTCCTGTCGATCTGTCCAACCAATTGGCAGATCCTCTACGCTTTCGATTTCATCGTAGATAATTGCCCCTTCGCCCAACGTTGGCCCCGCCAGCGTGTATCCTTCCTTTTTCAACGCGTCGAATATACGCTGTAAATTGCTTTTATCGATGCTCACAAAAGCACCGATATCTGGTGTTAGGTCTGGCGCATAGTGCCTCCATACTTATGAT
This sequence comes from uncultured Chloroflexia bacterium, assembly GCA_963700615.1. Classification (GTDB taxonomy): domain Bacteria; phylum Chloroflexota; class Anaerolineae; order J102; family J102; genus DUEF01. The sequence continues at coordinate 81,030 of CAVOYG010000025.1, forward strand.
CGAAGATTGATGATTAAAGATAAAGTGGGCGCTGTCACTATCCATTAATCCTTAATCCTTGGTCTTTAATCATGGTCCTTTTGTTAACTCATCTCGCTGGGCGCAAAGATGTCCAGTAATTGCAAGCGAGTCGCTTTGAGTCTCCCGGCAATCACATTTGCAATCTCCCAAAGCAGCGCACAACCAAGATCGTGGTCCGCATCCATCGCTTCACGCAACTGCGAGGCGTTGAAGGCGTAGGCTCGGGTAGGCGTCACTGTGCGAGCGTTGGCCGTTTTCCGTCCGGAAGGGAAAAGCGACGACCAGCCCAAAATTTGTCCTGGCCCTAACGTAAGAATGCTTTTACGTCCCTGACCTGGTACGCTGATGGAGAGCGCGACCTTTCCTTCCTTGATTAGATAGACAAGCTCGCCGACATCGGTTTCCCGAAATATCCATTGTCCCTCGGCAAAACTCACTTCGAACGCCAGCGCGGACAGTTGTTCGAGTTGAGTTGGGTCCATGTTACTGGTGAATTCCAGTTCCTGAAATGCCTCCAGGATGGTCTCAGGCGTCATAGAAAACCTCCTTTGTACTGCCCCTAATCTACGTTGAATAGGGCAAGTGAGCGTATAGAATTTTCAGAAATGAGCGTCACGAATCACCATGGGTCATTCGCAGGACAGCCAGTCCGTCCCTGTGAATATGATAACAAGAACTACACAAAATGGCTATGACCTAGATCATATTGTGTGTCTCTTGTGCTACCGTTCCCGCGAAATAGTATTACAGCGCCCATGCCCCCGGCATTCAGAACAGCCTGTCTGGGTTGTCAATAGTCGGCATGGTTCATTCTGCCGAGTTTGCGTCTTTACAAATCCAGGTTTGCGATTGCTAAGAAAACCAAACAAGCTGTATGATCATGTGACTGAGTCCTACGTCTGGGCGCACAATCTGGTGACGATGCACTACAGCGATGATCAGACCGATTATCCGCTGCTGTTCGAACTGTGGAAGCCAGTGGATGTGGTCAAGCTGGAACAAGGCATGCGAGCGGCAGGGGTGCCGATCAACAAGAGTAAGGAATCGTTGCAGGAAAGCAACCCTGACAAATGGCGAAGCTATCTGGTGGGGGTGTGGAAACGACGCCGGGCAAGCTACCCACAGATTCAGCATCTCTATGAGAGCAAGCTGGATATGGCTCAAAGGATGTTGCAGCAGTGGGCGACAACCCATCCAGAGATGAAATGGCCGGTGACCTTCGACAGTTGGTATACGCAGCCAGAGTTCTGCCGTTTCATCGACCAGACTCTGCATTTACCCTATGTGGGCACACTCACGGAGCAGGATAAGATCAACCTCAAGGATGGGCAGATCACACTGGGTGAATTTGCGGCTCGACTCAAACAAGAACATCTGCAAGCGGTCAAACAAGGTGGTGACGCCGTTTTCCAGCCGTTGACGATCACCTACAAGGGAGAACAAGAGCAGTACTACAGCTACTGCAGGACCCATCGTATTCATTCCTATAGCAAAAAACGCTTGGTCATCAACCATCGCCAAGCTGACTTGAGCGACAATCCGATCATTCTCATCAGCAACCGCCTACGCTGGCAGGCAAGAGGCATCACTCGCATTCGCCGTCATCGCTGGCCCGTTGAAGTCTATCATCAAGAAGGCAAGGCTGAAGGGCTGGATCAGTATCAACTGCGGAACTTCAGCGCAATCGAACGACATATTGCTCTGGTTGCCGTAGTCTATAGCATACTGCGCACCGCCCAACACGATCCTGGCCTTCAAACAGAGCTTCAACGTCAACTTAAGGTAGAACTTGAAGGCAACCCAGCGGCCTGGCGTCGAACCTCTCAGGCACATTGCTTGTGGTCCTTAGGTCTGTTCATTAGTGCGGGTCTGGCTCAAGGCCAAACCCTGGACTCGTTGATGGCGCCGTTGATTCGTGCCATTTGTAGAGCCTAAGCACTCCGGCTGACCAGAGGCGGTGCTCCCCTCACCTGGAAAATAGGGGTGAGGTTGGTCGCGTATTGTCCAAAGTCAGCCACAGAGGCCATAAAATCCTGTGAAATGTCTGTTTGCCTATTCAGTTTTTAAGATGCCAAAGTCGAGTAAGGACTAAAGATTAAGGATTCTTTTGCCGATCACCCTTAATCATTAATCTTTGAACTTTAATCGTTACTCCGCAGACATCGATTAGTAAAGCTGCGAAACGCTGATGTTGAACCACGCCCTAAAGTCAAAAACATCAGTTCAACATGGCCAGTGCATGTGATAGCTCATGGGCGATGTCAGAGGCTAGAAGCGCAGGACCATGTTTCTCGGCGGCGAGGCGGCCGGCCAGACCATGCAGGTACACGCCGGCGCGGGCCGCATCCCACGTGGAAAGGCCCTGCGCCAACAAGGCGACAATAGCGCCCGCCAGCGCATCCCCGGAGCCTGCTGTGGCCAGAGCAGCATCCGCAAAGGGGCTGATGGCAAGCGCGCCCGTGGGATGGGCGATAACGGTGTAGGCGCCCTTGAGCACGACGACTTGCTTCCATTCCGCAGCAAAGCGCCCGGCGACCTGCCAACGCTTCGCGTTGATTTCACTGGTTGAGAGGCCTGTGAGGCGCGCCATTTCGCCGGGATGGGGTGTGAGGATGCTGTTGGCTGGCAGAGCGGCCGGGCCGCCATCCAACTGGGCGAGCGCATTCAGGCCGTCGGCATCTACGATGAGGGGCGGCAGTTCCGGCCTTCGTTCTGGCTCTACCGCCCGCTGTGAAAGAAAACCGATGGGATGTTGGACCTGAGTGCGTCCGACCAGCAGCGTTTCCACAAATTCGACGGTCTTTTCATCCGTCCCCAAGCCAGGGCCAACCAGCAGAGCCTGATGGTCGGGAAGCAACGGTGCAAGCACAGAGACAGCAGCCTGGGTCAAGGCTCCCATATCGGAGGGAAGCATGGTGTGGACGGGCTCAGGAATCTGGCTGGCAACGACCTGACACACAGGTGCGGGAGCCGCCAGATGCGCCAATCCTACACCCGTGCGATAAGCAGCTGTGCAGGCAATGGCCGCTGCCCCTGGGTAATTGGCGCTGCCTGCCACGATCAGCGCTTTGCCGAAGGTGCCTTTGTGGGCGCTGATTGGCCGTTTCGGGAGCATGGCGGTGATGTCGGACGGCGTGAGGACGTCGGGCGCATCGGCGGGGGCTAAATTACGGTCGATGTTGATATCGGCGATGATGAGGCGACCACACGCTGCCGCGCCCGGTTGCAGGAAGTGTCCCCGCTTGGGTAGGGCGAATGTCACCGTCACATCCGCAGGAAGAGCCAGAGGGTCAATCTCGCCGGTGTCGCAGTGCAGTCCACTGGGGCAGTCGCAGGCAATCACCAAGGGCGAGCGACAAGCGACAGGCTGGGTGGGATCAATCCGGGCAGGTTGGGTGGAAGCCATGCCGGTTGAGCGCAGTACGCACTGTCTCCAGCAAGGTTGCCAGGGTGCCGTCGATGGCGCGGACGTTCCCAGTCCCCAGCAAGGCATCGACAATCACCGACGACTGTGGCACCCAGCTCTGCAAAAGCAGGTGATCCGGATCATCTTCCGCCCAAACAATATCGCTGACTGCCTCGGCCAGGGGGTCGGCGTCCAATTGGCGCTTCCAAATGTAGGGTATGATATGATGGCCAGCTTGTTGCAGGCGCGCGCAGGCGACGAGGCCATCGCCGCCATTGTTGCCAGGTCCAATCAAAAACAATATCCGATCAGAAATGGGAGCGTGTTCGGCAATGGTCTCGGCCAGCGCTCTTCCGGCTTCGGCCATCATCTGATCGTAGGTGAATCCGCCGGCATCTGTAGCCTTTTCCATAGCGACCATTTCGGGGACATTGACGATTTTCATTGACGTTTTCTCTCTTGTTTACGAGTTCAGACGGTTGTACAGAAGGGGAAGACACAGATAGAAGGAAACATGGATTTCTTTTTGTTTTTCAGTGTTTTTTCAATCCGTGTATTTCAGCATCGGGGCGTAATCTTTCCGTTGCACCCAATAGACGATCAGCGCAGCGCTCCAGCCCAGCGCCAGCAAGAAAATCAGGCTGTAGAGCATGGGGATGTTGTCAGTCCCCGATGTACCGATAGGATTGAGGGGATGGCGGATGACGCCAGCGTTGCGATTAAGGAATATCGCCAATCCGGAAAGGACCAACTGGGCGATGGCGGTGAAGCGGGGATTGTCCACCCAGCGTGTGAGAAGCAGAAAAATTATGCCAATCGCCAGAACCTGCAATGTCATCTGCGTGCGGGGCTCATTGAAATCAATCCACACACCCCAGCTTAGCTTGGCAGGAACTGTGGAAAGCAGAAACCCGAGCACCCACAATATCAATGCCACCCAGCCAGTGACTTGCATCCAACCGTACATCTGCTTCCGCCCCATCAGGTAAATGCCGGCCAGTATCGCTGCAACGAGAAATAGCAGGAGCGAGACCTGGGTCAGGCTGGCATGGGCGAACACCCAGCGCAGCAGCGTTCCCAGCACCTGCTCCGGCGGCACAAGCAAAATGGCCAGCAGCCAGGCCACTGCTAAAATCAGTGCGATCAAGTCAAACCGAATCGATAGTCGTTTCATATCTTAGGCTTTCTATTTCGTACAAGTTTCGCCTGTACCCGTCCAAGAGCCAGCGCACAAAAATGAATGGCGCTCTGGACGCTTGCCGATGGGTGCATAACAAAACGCTCGAAGTGCGAAAAGAGGCATGGCAGGAGAGGGGTGAGTCTGTCAGCTATTACGAGGCCAAGCGGCTCCTTCCAGTCTGGAAGGCTGAACATGAATTTCTGAATCAGGCACATTCGCAGTCCTTGCAAGATGCCGCCATGCGTGTCGATCTTGGCTTTCAAGGCGTTTTTTCGTCGCGTCAAGCTGGGTGAGACGCCTGGGTATCCACGATTCAAGGGTCGTGATCGGTACAACAGCTTCACGTTCCCGCAAGCCTACGCGACAGGTGTCAAGATTCTCGACAACGGACGTATTCGTCTTTCTAAGATCGGAGATGTCAAAGTCAAGATGCACCGTGATGTCGTCGGCAAACTCAAGACGGTGACGGTTCGACGTGATTCTGTTGGGAACTGGTACATAACATCTTCTCTTGCGAATGCGAGCCGGACTTTTCCGTCCTGCCGGCAGCGCCCGTCGAAGCGGTCGGCGTCGATCTTGGCCTGACGAAGTTTGCGGTATTGCGTAATGGTGAAGTGATTAAACGCCAGCGCCTGGCGAAGCGTGATGAGAAGGATATTGCACGCCTCCAGCGCAAGAAAGAGGGACTGCCGAAGGGTAGTGTCGAACGGCGAAAAGCGGTTCGCTCTTTGCAACACGCTTACAAGCGACAACGAAACCGAAGAACAGATTTTGCTCATCAAGAAAGTAGAAAACTCGTCAATCAGTATGGGCTCATTGTTTTTGAAAAGTTGAACATTCAGGACATGCAATCTGATGGCAAGAAAGTCATTAACCGTGGCATTGCGGACGTAGCTTGGAATCAATTCGTGCAATTCACCGCGTACAAGGCAGCGTGGGCCGGTCGTGGTGTCGTACTCGTTGATCCAAAAAACACGACGCAGCTGTGCAGCGGGTGTGGTGAAATTGTCAAAAAAGATTTGAGTGTTCGCGTCCATGATTGTCCGTATTGCGGGTTGAAGATTGATCGAGACCATAACGCAGCTTTGAATATACTTGCTCGCGGGCTGGCGAGCATCCGGCATAGACCGGTACAAGCCCAAGCTCTTTAGACTTGGGAGTCTTTTACCTCGGCCCTGATTTTACACGTGCCGACCGGAAAGGCGAAAAGTGAAGCAGGCTCTGATCACTTTCACACCGTCCGTCATGTCGAACGAACATGAGACATTCCCTCCATTTTCGAGGACGATCCCTCATGACAAGGGGATTTCTCCTCCCGGCGGTCGTCGAAACGACGGCAACGTGAGTATTCACATCGATTTACTGCTCGAATAGACGAAAAAAGGCTTGACAGATTGATTCCTTAATGATATTCTGTAACCGGTTTCCGAAACCGGTTTCCCATTGTAGCGATAATCAAATGTCCAGACCAACCATTGTCGATGTAGCGAAATCCGCAGGCGTATCAAAAGCAACCGTTAGCAGGGTAATGAGCGGTAATGCCGAATACATGCGGCCTGCCACGCGGGATCGGGTTCTGGCAGCAATCGAACAGCTCGATTATCGTCCCAGCAGTGTCGCCCGCAGTCTCACATCCAAACGAACTTTATACTGCTGGCATCCTGGTCTCCGATGTCGGCAATCCCTTTTATCCGGAAGTGATTCGCGGCGCCGAAGATGTGGCGCTTGAGAACGACTACAACTTATTTCTCTGCAACACCAGCTACGACATGAACCGGGGTATGACCCAAATCCGCTCGCTGATCGACAAACAGGTTGATGGCGTGCTGATCATGTCAAGCACGATGTCAGATAACTGGGTGCTGGAGTTGAAAAACCATAACATTCCGGCGGTGATCCTGGACTGGGAAATTAACGATGAGATGGGGGGAGCGCTCGGCGTCATTGAGGTTGATTTTGAAACAGGCATTATGGCGGCGGTTGAGCATCTGGTTGGGTTGGGACACCGGCGACTGGCTCATGTATGCGGCCCGCTCAACCTACATACGTCGCGATTACGACACGACGCATTCCAGAAAGCGACCGAAGTGTTTAACATCCCAGCGAGCCATGTGCATGTAATCGAGAGTAATTTGCGTATCGAGGGTGGGCGAGAAGCATTTCAACACCTGATGACGCTGCCCGACCAACCGACCGCCGTAGTCGCGGCAAATGACCTCATGGCTGTGGGCATTGTGCGAGCCGCTCGCACCAGCGGTCTGCGCGTGCCGGAGAATTTATCAGTGGTGGGATTGGACGACATCTGGTTGGTGGCGGATATGGAGCCGCCGCTGACCACCATCGCTCTGCCCCGTTACGAGATTGGTACTCTTGCCATGAAAATGCTGTTCGATTTACTTGCAGACGAAAACGAGTATTCGCAAGGCATATACCGTAAACAAGTTGTCACAAGTCTGGTTATTCGACAATCCACCGGTCAGCCATCAACGCGCTGACGCTACAACACACAAAACCACTATTATGACCCTTACACACAAAGAACGCATGCGCCGGGCGCTTAACCACGAGCCGGTCGACCGCATCCCCACACAAATCAATTACACCGATGAGATGCGCGAGATTCTCTGCAATCATTTCGATGTGTCCGCCGCCGAATTGCCGGTGCTGCTTGACAACCACATGATTCGGGTCGATCTCAGCCACAAGCCCTATTTCAGCGACGATGGTCTGGCGAAATACGATTGGTGGGGCGTTGGCTGGGATACGGTGATCGAAGGCTATTGGCCAGCCGATGCACCTTTTGCCAACACAAAAGACCTGGACAGCTTCGAGTGGCCCGATCCCCATGCGCCTGGATTACTCGACGACGCCGCCCGTATCATGGCAGCTGACAACGACCAGCATTTCATCACCCCCAACTTCGGTTTCTGTCTCTACGAGCGGGCCTGGTCGCTGCGTGGTTTCGAAGCGCTGAACACGGACATGATCAAAGACAAGCAGTTTGTTGAAGACCTCCTGGAGCGCATCGTCGAAATCCAGTTGGTGCTCATCCAGCGGTTTATCGATCTGGGCGTGGATGGCAGCTATTTCGGCGATGATTATGGCGCTCAACAGAACATGCTCTTCTCGCCCCGCTCGTGGCGTCAATTGATCAAACCTCGACTGGCTCGCATGTTCGCTCCATTCCGACAAGCAGGCCTGCCGGTGATGATGCACTCAGACGGGGACATCGCCAAGATTATGCCTGATCTGGTGGAAGTGGGGCTTACCGTCTTCAATCCCGTGCAACCCGAAGTCACAGATCACAAATGGCTGCGTGAAACCTTCGGCAACAACCTGGCCTACTACGGCGGCGTCTCCACGCAGTCGGTCATGCCTTTCGGCACACCTGACGAAGTCAGAGTTGCTGTTCGGGATTGTGCGCGAGACCTGGCGCCGGATGGTACAGGGCTCCTGATCGCCCCATCCCACCGCATGATGGTTGACATTCCCATGGCGAACGTAGAGGCCTTCATGCAAGAATCTGCGAAGTTACAGGCCAGCGAATGAACCAAACCGGGGACGAGGCGCTGTTGCGCTGAATTCCATTCCCGGTCTATCTGCGCTATCATAATTGCCATGCTGATTGCGCTCATTTTGCTCTATCTCATCGCCCTCGCCTTGATCTACTGGCGACGGCGTGCATGGCTGCTTGACGCCCTGGTTCCCGGCTTGCTGGCGCTGCTGACCGCCGGGTTCTTCTGGCGTGTGGTGAGCGGCCAGAACTACATGCCCGCCGATGGTGGGGACCTGGGCAGTTTCCTGTACCCCACTTACAGCTTCATCCAGAGCAGCCTCAAGGCGGGCGTCTGGCCGCTGTGGAACCCGCACATTTACAGCGGTGTGCCCTTCACGGCTGAAGTGCAGTCGGGGATTTTGTACCCGCCCCATCTCCTGCGTTTTCTGCTGGGCCCGACCCTCGTCTACCGCGACATGGAGCTGCTGTCCATGCTGCACATCTGGTGGGCGGGCGTTACGACGTATGCGCTGGTGCGGGGCCTGGGCCTGCATCGTGGCCCGGCCATTTTTGCCGCTGTCGCCTTCATGTTCAGCGATGTCTACATCATCCATTTCGGCAACCTCAACCTGATTGCCGTGATCAGTTGGTTGCCGCTGGCGCTGCTGGGCGTGCATCGCACGTTGCTGGGGGGCGGGATACGCTGGGCGCTCGGAGCAGGACTGGCGCTCGGCATCGGCTCGCTGGTCGGGCACATACAGATGACGCTGTACGGGCTGATGGTGATCGGCATGTGGGTGATTTTGTGGTCGTTCCTCACGCGGGATCAAGGCATCCACTGGCGACGATTGGCGACCGCCTTGCTGGTTCCCACGGCCATCACCCTTGGCTTGATCGCCCCGATGCTCCTGCCTGGTTTGCAAATGTCCGCTCTGACCGACCGTGCTGACTGGAATTACGTCGAGTCTGTGGGATTTTCCCTCTCTCCTGCGCAGCTCATCGGTATGTTGGTCCCGGGTTTCTTCGGACGAGGTCCCGCCTTCCATTGGGGGCTGTGGCCGCGCGTCGAAGTTGGCTACATCGGCGTGATCACCCTGCTTCTGGCACTGCTGGGTGTCTTCATGAAACGGGACAAGCTCACCTGGCTGATGGTGGGATTGGCCGCTCTGTCCCTGGCCTTCAGCCTGGGCATCTACAGCATCGTCCACGGCTGGTTCACCTGGCTGCTGCCCGGGCTCGAACAACTGCGTGCACCCGCCCGTTTCATCTTCCTATTCGATCTGGCGGTGGCGATCCTGGCTGCCCGCGGCTTGCAGGCCCTGACCGAACCCTGGACAGAGGCCGGACGCGCCGCATTTGACAGCGTCTGGCGTTTCCTGAAGGCAGTGTTGCTCGTTGCCATCGCTGTCGGCGTCCCGGTGATGTACGCCATTCTGCTGCTCACGCAGATGGGCGATCAGGGACTCTTCCTGCGCTCCAGCATCACCACCATCGCCGTTGTCAGTTTCATCCTCCTGCTGGCGGTCAGCATGACATTGCTTTACGCCCGGCGGCGGGAGTGGGTGAGCGCCGGCGTGCTGGTCGTCCTGGCGATTGCCCTGCTGTTCATCGACGTGGCCTCGTTGGGCGCTTACCAGGACCTTTCCGACACCGATCCCACGGCCAATTTCCATCGGCAGGCCATCATCGACTTCCTGCGCTCTGATCCTGAGACAAATCGCATCGACACCAGCACCGGGATCGATGATCTGTGGCAGCCTGACACGGCTTTGTTGCAGGGATTGGAAGACACGCTGGGCGTGGACAATCCCCTCACTCTGGCCTACTATCTCGACTTCAGGCGCGCCGCCGGGGATCGCAGTTCCGATTTGTATGCCTTGTTCAACGTCAAGTACCTGCTGGGACGCAAGGACATTGCCTTGGAATGGGATGCCTGGGAACTGGCGTTCGAGGGCGATCCCGACCTGAATGTTTATGCCAACCGCCGTTTCCAACCCCGGGCGATGTTGCTGGGCCGAGCGATTCCTGTTCCCGACCAGGCTGCCGCCCAGAACGCCATCCGCCAACCCGACTTTCAGCCTTTGGCTGAGGTCGTCATCGAAGGGGGACAGCCCCAGGATTACGCAGGTGGTCGGGTGACCGAAGCAAGCTGGGACGCAAACGATGCGGTCGTCAGCACCGAATCGGCCGAGCCAGGAACGCTGTTCATCAGCCAGATATGGTATCCCGGCTGGTCAAGCCAGCATCGATGGCGGAGCCTGGGAACAGGTGTTGCGCGCGGACGGAACCTGGCAGGCAGTACAGCTACCCGCTGGTTCCCATCAGGTGCAGCTCCGCTTCCGATCAACAACCTACATGCTCGGCCTCGCCATCGCCCTGCTGACGCTGGTGATCGTGGCTGCTGTTTGGATTTTCAGTTATCGAAAGCAGAAATCAGCGTCCTAGTGCAATTATTCTCAGCATTAGGTGATTTTGCTGGATTCTGTTGACATTCCCTCTTTGTGTCATTCCGATGAGTGACGATGCCGAGGCATTGGAGCGAAGAGGAATCTCCAAGTTCGGTTGCGAAATCTAACTCCTTGGCGCAGATTCTTCACTCCCTTCGGTCGCTCAGCCCTGTCCTGAGCCTGCCGAAGGAATGACATAATCCGAAATGTCAACACGGCCCAATCACATATCAAATTTCAGTCATTCCGCCGCGCAATCTCGCTGCGGACCACGGGAGCGACTTTTGTGCCGAACAGTTCGATGGCGTGCATTACCTGGTCGTGGGGCATGGTGCCGACGCCGAGCATAAGCAGGAAGCGCTGGTGATTGAAGATCTCATGTTGGAAGAGGATCTTTTCGATCACATCATCGGGGTCCCCGATAAAATTAGCGCCGCGCAGCGTGTTGGATGCATCGTACTGCTCCCTCGTCATCGGTGGCCAGCCGCGCTCGCGACCGATCGTATCCATGGCCTGCTTAAAAGAGGGATAAACGGCATCCTGCGCCTGCTGCCGGTCATCAGCGATGAAGCCATGCGAGTTAATGCTCACAGCTAGTTTCGATGCATCGTGTCCGGCCTTGTCAACAGCCCGCCAATACAGATCGGCCAGTGGTTTGAAACGTTCTGGCATACCGCCGATTATGGCCAGCGCCAGAGGTAGTCCCAGCGTACCAGCACGTACCACGGATTGTGGCGTGCCGCCAACGGCGATCCAGATGGGCAATTCTTCCTGGACAGGCCGGGGATAAACGCCCTGGTTTTCGAGTGGCGGCCGGTGTCGGCCCGACCAGGTCACGCGCTCGGAAGCGCGAAGTTTAAGCAGCAGGTCCAGCTTCTCGGAGAAAAGATCGTCGTAATCGTTCAGATCGTAGCCAAACAGGGCATAGGATTCGATAAAGGATCCCCGTCCCGCCATGATCTCAGCCCGACCGTTGGAGATCAAGTCCAACGTGGCAAAGCGCTGAAAGACCCGAACGGGGTCATCGGAACTGAGCACGGTCACGGCGGTGCTGAGACGAATCGACTTGGTGCGCGCTGCAGCGGCAGCCAGGATCACTTCCGGCGCTGAGGAAACGAAGTCCGGCCGGTGGTGTTCGCCCAGACCGATGACATCGAGGCCGACCTGGTCGGCTAGCTCGACCCTCTCCAGGAAGTACTCAAGCCGCTGAGCCGGACTGATGCGGTGACCAGTGTGAGGATCAGGCGTTAGCTCTGCAAAGGTGTAAAGGCCAATTTCGAAATGGTTTTTCATGGTAGGGATGTGGGGATGCGGCTTTTTTTCTGCTGCGCGTGTATAGACTCGACAGATTCAACCTGTCAAGCATAGCATACAACCCCACAGATTAGCGATTACCTGGCGCCCAAATCCTTAATTTTGCAATCATTTTGAGGATGCTGCTACGCGGCGAAACCGTCATCGCTCGTTTCGCCAACATCTTCTCCCGTTCTTCCATGGGCTGCAAAACCCTCATTTCATCTTTTTGCTTTTGAAAACGCAAGGCGGCACCACTTGATGGTGTCACATCCTTGGCATGGGTCGCCATTTCTTTTTTAAGGCGACTGGCCGCGTGCTCTTTCGCTTCGGCTCTTAGTTCTTTCTCTTGTTGTTGGGGGGTGGATTCTCGATTCTGTTCAGCCATGAACAACACCACTTCTACTAGTTGAGCAGGAAAAACACCTTAACTAAAAGGCCTGACTGGCATCATGCCGCCAATCAATTTGTCGTAAGGACAGTGCAATTATAGCACCGCCCCAAAAGGATGTCCAATTCTTGTGCAAAGATAAATAAGTATTGCACGAATTGATATATCTCAAATCACTGTGCTTTGGTCCGCATTGTTGAGCCTGTCCGAGCCGGCAAGGAAATGAGTTGTGTCGTCCACTGCAGAACAAGGAAGACGATGATGATGTACATCCAGTAGGCTGCAGTTTCGGTTAATGAGGGATTACCATTGTAACCGAACAACGCCTTCAGCATTTCACCCACCGTCGAATTCTCATCCAGGATGTGATTCATATTCCACAACGGGTCGATCACGGCTGGAATCCAGCCCACTTCATTGAATTCATGGATGCCGTGCGCCACCAGACCTGCGGCGAACAGCAGGAGTAGAATACCCGTTACCTGGAAGAAGCGACGTAGATTCAGACGACTGGTAGCGGAGTACAACATCCAGCCAAGCATCACAGACACACCCAAACCGACAACTGCACCGATGAGCACCTGATTTTCGGTAGAGGAATAGGCTGCTGCCGTGAGAAAGAGCGCTAGTTCGACGCCCTCCCGGATGATGACCAGGAACGCAACCAGAAACAAAGGAGCGAATGCGCCTTTCTGCACCGCCTGACTGACATCGGATTCAATGTCGCCCTTGATATTTTTCGCCTGCTTGTTCATCCAGAAGATCATCCACGTGAGCACAGCGGCGGCGGAAAGCATGGTGACGCCTTCGAAGATCTTTTCGGCATCCCCTTCGAACAAAGCGCCAAGCTGATAAAGCATGATCCCAGCACCGAGGCTCACCAAAAGTGCGCTGATGACGCCGATCCAAACCGGCAGTTTCAAATCGGGGCGACCCATTTTGTAGAGCGCGCCGAGCAGGATGCCGATGAGCAGGGCGGCCTCCAGGCCTTCACGTAATGACAGTAAGAAAGATGCGAACATGGAAAAGTTACTCCTGTACTCGAATTGAATAAGTTTGAGGCATTTCCATCACGAAAGAGCATGAATCAGCGCCCGAACATGATCCTTGGCAGCTTCCGCCACACATTTTCGAGTCATCATGTCCGGCGGGGGCATCGTCCACCAGGCGGCCTTTCTGCACCCAGAACTGGATCATGCCGTTCAGGGCGCTGCGTTCTACGCCCAGTTTCCGGCTGAGTTCACCGAGATGAACGGGTCCGTTTGCTGTTTCGATTTCGTGAAGGACTTGTTTGAGCATGATTTCCTGCAAAGTGCCTGGCACTTATTTCGATGAGTTTGGAAAATCGAGCAGAATGTAGCTGTTCAAGTAGCGGAAGTGCCAGGCACGTTTTCCGCTATCCAAACACCAACACCCCACCCTGGAACACGACCAAGGCTGCTAACCAGGCGAGGACGAATTGCCCGATCACGCTGGTCCACATCCATTTAGCGCCGAATTCTTGGCGCTGGGCCGCAACAACGACCATGCACGGGGTGTAGAGCAACACAAACACCATGAAGGAGAGCCCGGCCAAAGCGCCATGCCCGCCGCTGCTGACCGCGAAACTGCTGCGGATGGCGGTCATGAGGTCGGTAGGCGTCTCTTCAACATCGTCACCGAAGAGATCGATGCCTAAAATGAGGGGGATGGATTTGATGGTGTCGATGGTGGCAGCCACGAAGCTGGTGACGATCCAAACAGCGTCTTCGATAAACGTAGTCGATTCCCCCGATGCTTCCGGCTCTTCGGTGTTGTAGACCTGGGCCAGGGTGCTGACCACGACCTCTTTGGCGACGAAACCGGTGATAAGCGAGCTGGTCGCCTCCCAGGAACCGAACCCAAGAGGCTCGAAAAGGGGAGCAGCGACGTTTGACACCGTAGCAAACAGGCTGTCTTCAACATCGGTCTCTGCGAAAGAGCCACCACCGCCCACCGGAACTGCCATCAAGGCCCAAACAACGATGCTGGTGAGCAGGATGATGGTCGTGGCCCCATGCAGGAAATCCTTGGTGCGTTGCCACATGCTGCGCCAGATATTACGCACCGTGGGCAAACGATAGGGCGGGAGTTCCATCAACATCCCTGTCTCATCCTCGGTTTTGAAGAGCGAGTTTTTCAATAGAAGGCCAATGATCAGGGCGACGAGGATGCCGAGTAAGTACATTGAGAAGACTGCAAGGCTGCTGTATCTGGGAAAGAACACAGCAGCAAAGAGCACGTAGACAGGCAGACGCGCACCACAACTCATAAAAGGCGCAAGCAATCCAGTCAGGATGCGATCACGGCGATTATCCAGCGTGCGGGTGGCGTAAATGGCGGGGACATTGCAGCCGAAACCAACCACCAGGGGTACGAAAGCCTTGCCATGTAATCCCACCAGGCGCATCAAACGGTCCATGACATAGGCCGCCCGCGCCATGTAGCCGGAATCTTCGAGGAGCGCCAGTGCGAAAAAGAGCGACATTAGCACCGGCACAAAGACCAGCACGCCACCGACCCCGGCCAGCACACCTTCCACCACCAGGCTGGCCACCCAGCTGCTTTCCAATCCGACCAGAGCCAGCAATCCCAGCGCCCAGTTGGAAATAGGACCGCTAATCACGGCTCCTATCCAATCAAGATAGGGTGCAGAGACATCGGTGGTGAGCTTGAAAACCGCCCACATCAACAACAGGAAGATAGGAATACCCAGCCACCTGTTCGTTACGACCTGGTCGATCTTGTCTGACGCCGTGGGCTCATCGGCGCCACCCTGGCGGACGGACTCACGCACAACGGTATTGATCCAGCCGTAACGCCGATCGGCGACAATCGTATCGACATCTTCGCCATATTTACTTCGTAAATCTGCCGCAAGGGTTTTGGCAAGCGCCAGGACTTCAGCGCCGCCGGTGATGCCCGCAACCTTGGCCGAAACAACGGTATCCTGTTCCAACAATTCTATCGCCAGCCAACGTGCGGGATAGCGCTGGGCCAACTTCGGCTCTGCTTCGATGCGCTCCTGCAAACGATTGATCGCATCTTCCACATCCTGGCCATAATCTATGACAAAACCAGGCTGATTGAACGCAGCGGTGTTCGATGTCATAAACGGAGACCCTGACCATTTTGCGAGAGGCTCTCGGCAATGATTTGCTTCAGTTCTTCCAACCCCTGCCCTTTACGCGCCACGGTTGACGTTACAGGCACGCCCAGCGCCTGCGAAAGATGCGTCACATCAATGTCGATCCCGCGCGAAGCGGCAACATCACTCATGTTGAGGGCAAGTATGACATCCGCTCCTGTCTCCAACACCTGCACCAGCAGATACAGATTCCGCTCCAGATTGGCGGCATCGACCACGACGACAACGATGTCAGGGCGATCCTCGAGGATAAAGTCGCGGGTGATGATCTCTTCCATTGTAAAAGAGGATAGGCTGTAAGCGCCAGGCAGATCAACAATTCGGTACTCCGAACCATTGTAGCTCCACCATCCTTCTTTTTTCTCGACCGTCTTTCCTGGCCAATTCCCCACGTGCTGGTCCGACCCGGTCAGCGCATTAAAAACAGTGCTCTTTCCGGTATTGGGGTTACCGGCCAGTGCGATCGTATAAGTAGCCTTCCCATCCATCTCAGTTAAAACTCACCAACACCTTATGCGCCAGGCAGCGCCCAATCGCTAAACGAGAACCACGAACTGCAAGCAAAATCGGCCCACCATTGTCCTGTACGATCTTGACCTCGACACCGGGCGTCAAACCCATCTCCGTCAGACGATGCGTTGCCCGTTTCCCGGCAGCGACTTTGACAACGGTCAGCGGCTGTCTTTGCGGGGCTGTACTTAGCGGACGCACGCCATTCAAGGTGATCTCGTCAGTTGGTGCAGTAGGTTCCGGTTTGTGCCAGTTTTCAAACATAGTTGGCCTCAGTGAAGCTCGTCAGTGGTTGTGTTGATGATAGGTGGAACATCCTTCACTTCGGTAATGTCAATAGACGCTGCAATTTCTGGTGAAAGTGAAATATGGGAGCCATTGGCTTCGATCAGAATTGAGCCATTTCTGGCGATGGCCATTACTTTGACCGTAGCGCCCGGCGTCACATCCTGAGAACGGAGGAATTCACGCAGGGTTTCATCGGCAACGATATTGGCCACTACGCCATTTTTGCCCGCCGCCAGCGTGCTGAGCGGACGCATCGCCAGTTGGCGGGAATTGCCAAGGCGGGGGGGGATAGGCTGCCGTTGGGGGCTAAAGGTGGGATTGCCGAGGAATTCAGCCAGTTTTTCGCCCAGAGCGTCAGGTGTGACATGCTCAAAGCGACAGGCGACCTCTTCGGCCTTGTCGGGATCGGCGCCCAATTTATCCACCATGAACACCTCCCACAAACGGCGTTTACGCAGCACCCGCAGGGCGATGACCTCGCCTTGCAGCGTCAGAGTGACGCCTTTGTAGGGCTGATACTCAACTAAATCTTTTTCTTCCAGTTTCCGACACATCTGATTAGTGGAAACGGGCGAGATGTCCAGCTCCTCGGCAAGCTGGGAGATTGGCACAGGTTCACCATCCTCCGAAAGCAATGCGATTCGGAGCAAATACATCTCTGTGGATTCAGTCATCGATTCGTTCATGTTATGGAATACCATAATTATGTTGCATGATTTATAAGGTATACCTTAATAATACCGGAGAACAGAAACGGATGTCAAATTCCATAGATCGGTAAATCACAAGCGTTTGAACACTCTTGACGACGTGCTCCCGCTGATGGACCCCTGTTTTTTCCCACAATTTTATTTTCCTGATAGCCAATACAGGAATACACCGGTTTTCACCCCCTGACCTCATTTTTCGGCTAAACTAATTCTAAAATCATTTATTTTTAGGTGAACCAAAACCTGCACCTACTCTGAAGAATATAGAAAGACCGGGCGTTGAATCACGCCCGGTCAGGAATCGATCTAAGTAAGCAGTTGACTAAAGCCTAATTGTCCGGCGCTAGGGATATTTCGTTCTGGAGCAGGGTTGGCGCTAGTTGATGGCACTCGGTGCAGGCCTCCAGAGGGAAGTTCTCTTCAATGTGGAAGGGTGTGAAAGGCTTCAAACCATTAGGGCCATGGCAGGTCAGGCATTGCCCGATCCGTTCTTCGGTGAGGGGATGAGGGATGTGGGGAACAAAACTGGTTCCTGAATCCCCACCATCAGGCGAAGAGGGCGCTGTATCATCCGTTGGAGGGGGGAGATATTCGTGCAAACCGGGAGCATCCAAGCCTGCCCATTTCCATTCCACACCATGGCAAGCGCTGTTCGCACAGAATGAGCTGTTGTCGGCGCCGCCACGATTGAAGGTGCTGTGACAGCCCGCGCAGGTCTCGTCATACTCCTGGCGGTGTCGCGCCAACCAGTTGCTATCTTTATGCGATTCCGGCTCATTAGTAGATTCCAGAGAGATGGTCGGGCTTGGCAAGCCTGGGCCGGATATACGCGGGATGGTATGGCAAATATTACATTCGAGACGGATTGTTTCCCCCGCCGGACTGACATGTTTTCCGTCGTGGCAGCGGAAGCAGCCGGGGGACTCGGAATGACCCAGATTGTTGGGATGCGTGATCCAACCGACTTCCATCTCAGGGAAGGTCGAATTGGTGTACATTTCTTTCATCGCCTCTATCGACTGGCGAATCAATGCCTGATTCTCGGCGTAGTATTCCGGGTAATTCCTTTGATACCACTCTTCCAGACCATCAGCTTTGGCCATTGCTGCTTCATGGCTATCGTATTCATCCTTGAGGAAACTCGCTGCCCAGGCACGGATGAAGGGGATATCGGCATCAATTACACCCTTGGCAACTGCATCATCAACCATACGATCCGGTTGTTCAAAGAGATGCGAGATGCGGTTGTGGCAGTCGATGCAATCCATGCGATACAAATTGTCCTGGTTCTGCTCGATAAATTCTGGCGTAATGTCAGACTCGAGATCGTAAAACTCGGTGACAGCGCCATCGTTATCGATCTGCTTGACATAGGGAATAGCTTGTTTCAGTTTATCGTCCGAATAAAACCAGACTTCGTTCTCGATATGCCAGTGGATGCCTTTGCCCAAACCCTCGCGCTGCGACCCGCCTCCGGTTTTTAAGGTGAGGATGGTGCGGTTCTCGGTGTTGTTTTCATCATTCACGTAATGTCGCAACTGCTTGACAGTATCATTGGAAAACTTGTCGGGATTATGACATTTCTCGCAGGTGTCACGCGGCAGGACGCATGTTCTTGACATAGATTGGGATCTCGTAGTCCTGCGTGAGGGCGAAGTACACATGCCTGATTTCCATTGCTTTGCGCGGGATCGCTTGCAGCACTGAATCCTGGCCGAGATGGCAGTCGACGCATGACACCCTCGCATGGGGTGAGCGCTGGTAAGCGACATACTCCGGCGGCATGGTGTGGCACGTGGTGCCGCAGAAAGCGGTGCTATTAGTGTATTCCCAGACAGTCACGCCTGCGGTGAAAACTACCGCGCCAACGAACATGAGGGCAACTAGCATCCCAAGTGTTAGCTTCCAATGCTGGCGAATCCAGCTTAGTGCTTGTCGTATCATAATTTTGAACTCACAGCAGAAAATTTATCGAACTGACCGTTCCTTGCAGACAATGTCTATAAAGAGCCGGTTTGGAGGAAATCGTAGTCTCAGGTTGGGCTACTCTGACGCCAGGAACGCCAGTCAACCTAATTATCAGGAGCGCCAGCCTGAATCCAGGAGCATAACAGATTTAGCCCCTCGGGATCAAGATGCGTGGGGTGTGCGGAAGACGGCAACATCTGCACCAAACAGATACGACTGCTGTCGGATGCACCAGGTTTAACGACCGGTTGACCTTCGTTGCCTAGCATGAGACTCTCATAACTGCTCAAATTCAAAGCATTGTCCGGGCCATGACACTCGACGCAGTTCGCCTGCAGAAGCGGCAGAACGTTGTTTGCGAAACTGGGGGTTTGGGGCAGTGAAACAGTGGGAAGTGGGGCAGCGTCTTCGGGCAAATAATGACAAATGAAACAAGTCTGATTGCTCAGCGTCCGCTGTGTGTGGAAGACCGAGTAGGGGTAGATCGCCCCGGTCGCATGACACAACAGGCAATTATCTCGTCCTTCACCAACTGCATGCGTAACGGCGCCTGCGTTTTTACCATATTCAATCCAAAATATCTCAGGATCAACTTCTGGCGCGGGTGTCGGGGTAGCGCGCACAAACGCTTCCACGCCCTGAGACACGGGGGGCACAGTGGCGATGGCCGTTTCTTCGTAGGTTACAAAAATATAGAGAACAACCGCCAGAACTATGCCGATGACTGTTGCGATGGGGAAAAACCACCGTTGGCGGCGCTTAATCGCCTCCGGCGATGGGTCGGGCGGCATCCGTCCTTCTTCGATACGCGCCAATTCTTCCGGGTGTTCGTGGAGCATCTGTTCATGCGTCAGCGATCCGGTGAACATGCTGCGATTGAATGTCCTGATATGAACGCCATACAAATGCCAGACGATAATCGCCAGCATCGCCAGCAAAGCTTCACCGCCATGCGCAGCTTTTGCAGCCGGAATCGAACTACCTGGAAGAAACTTGGTTGTCACGATTGGATTCCAGAGCATGAATCCGGTGAGGACCATAACCCCTGTACCCCAAACCACTGCCCAATACTCGAGTTTTTCCTCGAAGTTGTAGCGCCCGTACTGAGGATGCTCTTTTGACAGCCCGACATTGAATTTTATCGCCTGGATGAAATTCTTGACGTCGCTCAAGCCAGGCAGCATGGTCAGCCTGGTGTGGCGCACAAACATCTTGTAACTAATCGTAAACAGATGATAGACGCTCTCGATGATGAGGACAACGGCTGAGATGCGATGGATGATTCGCACAATTTCAATACCGCCCATCAACTGGATCATCGTTTCTGCCCAGGGCGCAGGTGCGTACTTCTGAGGAATGCCGGTTATCACCAGAATCGTGAACGAAACCAGAAGCAGCATGTGCTCAATGCGATCTGATTTGGTAAATCGCTTGTATTTTCTTTCCCGCAGTGGGATATCCTGGCTCATGCTTCATCCCCCCATTTTTTACCACGGCGACGGGGACGGCGATGGGGACGGAAACCAAAACGATTCATCGCATCAAGTAAGACATACACAATCATAAAGCCAATGGTGCCGGGAATGACAAGGAGATAAAAGATGTTGATGTAATAAACCAATGGGTTATGTTTCGGGTCGGGAATGAAGTGGCTGGTCCAGGAGGTTGGGAAATTGGTATCGGCATCAGGATGACAGCGCTGGCAAGTGACAAGCAAGTTTTCCTTAACTACCATAGCTTCAGGATCATTGACCGCCTTGATGTTGTGAATGCCATGGCAATCGAAACAAACGGCTTTGTTCGTGGCTTGATCAGGCGACTGTTTCTCAAACAGCGTGACGGTCGTACCATGAAAATCAGATACATACGTATTGAAAACATCGGTCGAGATACCGTACTTACCCATCATCTGTTCATCGCGATGACAACCGCCGCATAGTTCAGGAGAATCGATGCGGAACTGGGCTGTCCTGGGATCATCAAAAGAATGCACGCCATGACAGTCCGCGCAATCAGGTACATCAGGATTATCTTCACCTACCAACGCTGCGCCATGCACACTCGCCTTGTACTGCTCGTAAATTGCAGAGTGGCACTTGCTGCAAGTAACAGAAGTTTCCTGTCGTGAATCGCCTGTAGCAGCAATATCGTGAGCGCCGTGGCAGTCCGTACAGATAGCAGCGTCACGGTTTCCCTCTTGTAGAATTTTGGCATGGGTCGAGTCCTGGGTGGCTTCGTATTGCTCGGCATGACAGTTCTTGCAGGTCTCGTACCGTTGAAGCTGGTAGTCTCGATAATCGGTTGCGGTTATGGGATCGTGCGGATAACCACTGATTTCGGTGTGGCAGGCGGTGCAGGGCAAATCTTGTTCACCATGAACCGAGTCGTGATAATCAAATCTATCGACATAGACCGACATCAGCTCACCGCTGGGTAGTTCAACCGATCTGTCGGGGATGGTGTGGCAAGCAAGGCAGGTGGCATTGGGATCGCCATTCTGCTCTGAGGGTGCAGCCTGGACGCTGAACGCTGCTGTAAGCGTTATCGTCAGGGCGATGAGGATGGCGGTGATGCCAGATGTGGGGCGAGAGAGCATGGTTTGGAAGTGGAAGATAGTGGTCGGGTAGAAAACCAAATGGTGGGGTTGGCCAACCGATCTTCAGTTTATTCGTTTCGATAGTACTTGATGCCAGCAGAGGGATGACAAGTATTGCAACGCAGGTTGTAAGCGGTGTTTGTGACTTCGCCAAAGGAGCCAATGCCATCCTGGTTGTGGATGATTCCCATATCGGCGTAGGTCATGGCGGGATAGGCTACACCGTTTGCGGTAGATTTTACGCCGTGCGGATCATGGCAGGTGGCGCAGGCGGGCTTGGAGTCTTTGCTGCCGTTGCCATCACTGTCCCAGTTCACCTGATTCATATCCAGATGGTCCCAGTGAACGTTGGCGGGTACGTTGCCAAAGTTAAAACCTTCCGACCGTTCGTTGCGGAACCGGGTGGCCACCTGGTTCACGGTGAGGGGATAACCAGATGGTGGCGGATTGCTGTGCGTGAACAGGGTGTTGCTGTAGCCCGGAGCCAGACCCACCAGGTTGGACTCGCTATGGCATGCGAGACACTGGCTGTAATTGCCGGTCTGATAGTTTTCATTGGCCGTGATCGGGATATTCAAACCACCAAATGTCAGCCATCTGGTCTGCTGGAAGTTATTCGCATCGGCTTGATAACTGTCGGCAACGCCATCGAAGTGGACGCTGTCCCCTGCCTTCTGATGACATACCGAGCATTGCAGGCCGATACCCTGTCGCCCATGACCGGTTACGCCAAATCCATAGTTGCCATTTCCGGCGATATCGGGCGCTGCCACGCCTTTGACGCTGCTGGGTTGGCTGTCGTGGCAGCCTTCGCAACTGACAGGATTGCTGGAAGACCATTTCTGTCGGGCTTCGGCCACGCCATTGACGGCTCCGCCGGGACTGTGGCAGGTGTCGCAGGTGTTTGTCTGTGACAGCGTCTGCCCGTCGGCGAACTCCACCTTACCATTGACATGATTATCAGAGGCGTACGAACTATGGCAGGTCTCACAGTTGCTGATGCCGGGACCCTGGTTGGAGGAATCGAAGTGGCGGGCGTGGGAGCCGGTTGTGAGTTGGTCTGGCGAAACAGCATGGCAGGTGCTGCAGACGCCACTGGCGCTGTTGCCCCACTTGGGCGTAACAAAAACTGGCTGGCCGGGCGTCTCACGACTGGCGGCTCCGTTCGAATGGCAGAGGCTATTGGCGCAGGTCAGATCGCCGCTGTTGAACGAACCCTGACCGGGAACGCCCCAGAGGTCGGTGAGATCCATCCGCACTTGTTTCTGGAAGTCGACGTGCTTGTCGAGATTGGCGATGCCGTCGTTGTTATTGTTCTGGGCGGTGTCAGCGTGGCATTCGTAGCAGCCAATGGCGTCAGCGCCCCGATCACGCAGCAGAGGCGTGAGATGGCGGGCGTGACTGCCCGTGTTCAGATTGAACTGATCCCCATGACAGCCAGCGCACTCAACCGGCTGTTTTCATCCCAGACCGGGGTCTTGAACTCGACCTGGCCGGTGCTGGGGCTGCCGTTGCTGTGGCAACCCAGAGTGGCGCAAGTGCGGTTGCTGCGGTTGTAGCTGCCGTTGGGATTCAGGCCATTGAAGAAGACATCCTGGAAGCTGAGCGGCTCGGTGACATGGCCGGTATAGCTGGGATTCAGGCGGTCGTGGCAGGTGCTGCACTCAAGACCATACTCGCCCGCATCCGAACCGGCGTGTTTCTGGTGCGGCGTCAGATTTTCGTCCAGACCATAGGAGGGGTAGCCGGCCGGCGGTGGGGGCGAACCATGACAGGCGCTACACGACGGCATAAAGGCGTCTTCTGTGCTGATGAGGTTGTCGGCATCATGGAGGTGGCAGGTGGTGCAGTCGGTCCCGCGCAGGTCCAGGTCTCCAGCCGGGCGATGGTCGCCGCCGGGATGAAGTGTTGTGCGACCAACGTGGCAGGTGGCGCAGAGATCGTACTGATCGTCTTTGTTCGGGTCATCGAAACTATCCTTGCCCGTGCGGGAAAGGAAGGTAATGGCGAAGCCATTGACGACAGGCTGGATGATCGAGAGATTATCACTGCCGTGTCCGGCGTGGCACTGGTTGCAGGTGGTGCGGAAGGGGCCTTCAATGGCGTCGTGGTAGGCTTGATTGCTGTGGGTGGTGGTTTGATCCATCGCCGGTAAATTCGAGCCTTCGAGGAAGGGGTCCCGGCTGTTGCCACCGGGAATGAATGCCTGCTGGCTACCGTCATCGTCGTGACAATCCTGGCAGAAGGGCGTGAGATCGGCCTCATTGGCGTGGATGAAGCGCAAGCTTGTGCCGCCATCAGGCAGGCGCAGGTCGATGTAGCCATCGCCGTGCGTGCTCTGGTCGTGGCAGACAATGCACTTGTCGTCAGTTACCGTGCCCTTGATATGGTGCGTGTTCTTCTCGAAATCGCCAGTTACGGGTGGACGACCGCCTGGAGGCACGCCATCGCCATTGTCGGTCTGATCGCTATGGCAGGTGGTGCAGGAGCCCTGCGGGATGAAGGCATCAGCGGTCCTGGGATCGCCATCGCTTTCGTGTTTGTGGCAGAGCGTGCAGTCGCCGCCCTCGAAATGCGTAACATCGGGCCAGTTGCTGGGGTTGCGATTATGGCTGGTGTTGGCGTGGCAGGTGGCACAGAGGTCATCGTCGTTGTTGCGGTCGGGTTCGTCGAAACTGTTGTCGCCAGTACGAGCAGTGAATGTGACGCCCTTGCCCTTAATCACAGGTTGCACCATGTGCAGATTGCTGCTGCCGTGCGGATCGTGACATGTGTTGCATTGCTCGACAAAAGATGGCTGCGTGGATGCGCCGTAACCCTGGTTGCCATGAGCGCTCACATCGGTGCCAGCCTTGTTGGGATCGGCATGGCAACTGGCGCAGAGGGTGTTCTTTTCAGCCCAGAGGCGAGGGTTGTAGGAGGATTCAAAATGCGGAGCATCGGGATTATGGCAACCCTGGCAGTCCAGACCCGTGCCGGCGCCGTGGCCATTGCTTGCCCAGTATTTATCGACAGCCGGGGCTGTTTTGCCGCGCAGAACGCCTGGATCGGCCGTGTTGTGACAACCCGTGCAGTCGGTGATCGGCCCGCCCTGTCTCCAGGTCGCTTTAGCTTCGGCGATGCCCGATGCGTTGCCGTGACAATCGTTACAGACGGCAGTGTCGTTAAAACTCTTGAAATCGGCGTAGGTCGTGCGCCCGTTGGCGTGGCCACGCGAGTTATAGAAGTTGACCGGTTGGTGGCAATCGGTGCATTGGGCGTTGATATCTCTATCATCATGCCGGTCATGAGCGCCACCACTAGGCGGTGTGCCGTGGCAGACGTTGCAACTTATCGGGCTGAAATTGAAGCCTGCACCATGGGGATGGCACTTGGTGCAGTCCTGATTCTCGTAATGGCTATTGGTCGCGTTACTGCCATGGAAGCGCGTGGTGGTGTGGCAGGTGTAACAGACGCCGGTTGGCTCGACCTCGTAGTTGTGACCATTGAAATCAACCGGTCTCTGGTAAATCGTTTCCTGCACCAGGGCGGCGTTGTCTGTGACGGCATGCGGCTCGTGGCAAGAGGTGCAGGCCTGGGTCAAATGCGTTTTCTGGCCGGGATGACACTGCCAACAAGCAGCCTCTGGGTTGACAACCTGACCATGGGGCTGGTGACAGACCGTGCATCGATCGGTGGAAGTGCTGTAATTTCCGTGGGGACTGGCGTTGGCCCCTTCCAGCGCGCCCGCGCGCCACTGCTCGTTACCGCTCGAGGCGAGCAGGACAACAAAAAGGGTGCTGATAAACAGGACAATGGCGAGGCGTTTCATAGTATTTGTATATTACTTGGGCAAAAATGAAACTGCATCAAATATCAAAAATTAATGATTAAAGGTAACTATTCAGGTATAGTCACTTTTTGCGTCATGTCGAACGAATGTGAGACATCCCCTCCATTTTCGGGGATAATTCCTGGTAACAGGGGGATTTCTCCTTCCTTTGGTCGTCGAAATGACAGTAACCTGAATGGTCACGATATGAGGGGTTTACTTAATCATTAAGCTTTGATCTTCAGTACTTATTGAGCCGTCGGGAAGGTGTGGCAAGTGAGACAGAGGGCATCGCCGGTCTTGCGGAGGTCGGCGGGGTTGCGACTGCCGTGAGGCGCATGACAACTGATACAGGAGAGCCCGCCGCCGCTTACGGGATGGAAGCCGTGAGGCAAACCGGCATGGCAGGTGTTGCAGGTGGTGTTGATATTGCTGGATAGCAAAGCGCCATGTTCCCCACCCTGAGACTGGTGGCAGGCTGTGCATTGGCTGGCAAGCACTTTGGCATGGCGGGTGTTGCCGAATGTAACCGCATGACCGCTATGGCATTCGCCACACAAGGCTGAGGGGGAGCGAGTAAGCAGGTAGGAATAATCACTGCTGTGCGGGGCATGGCAGGCCGAGCATTCTTCATTTGTAGCAGGATGGCGACCTGATTGCATGATCTGCTCATGGCAACTGGTGCAGTCGAATGCGCCGTCAGCGGCGATTTTCGTCACCTCTTTGCTGTGGAATGCGCTGTGGCACTCAACGCAGTTACCATTGGCGACGGGCTCATGCACACTCTTGGCCTGAAGATCGATGTCTTCATGGCATTCAACGCAGACCTCAGCAATAGCCGGACCAGCAACTGTCGGTTCGTGCGGCGAATGGCAGGTGCTGCATGCCGGCAGTTTGTCGGGGGCATGTTCCGGGTAGATCAACGCTGTATCAAATTGATCTGCGTGGCAGGTTGCGCAGAGATCGCCCTCGGCCTGGACCAGGTGCATGGGCTGGTCGCTGCCGTGCCCGTCGTGGCAGAGCAAACACTCGCCCGCAGCGATACTGGGATGAGGCTGTTCGATAGTCTGACCGTGATCCTCGTGACAACTGTTGCAGGATTCGGACTGCGTTTCGGACAGCAGTGGGTAATCGGGCGCTGTATGGAAGGAAATGTGGCATTCGCTGCAACGCTCATCCGCATAAGGCTGGTGGGGATGAGCCATGCTTTCGGGGTCAACCAGCTCGGTGTGACACTGGGCGCAAGTCTCGGCCTGGATGACAATGGTTTCGGGAGCGCCCGGCTCGTGGGGATCGTGGCAGAGGCTGCATTCCATGTTCTCATCGCGGGCGTGGGCCGCAGAGGAGATGGTCGGGTCCAGTTTCTCTTCGTGGCAGGAGCCGCAAAGTTTTGGTTGGGTATCTCGCAAAATGGCGGGATTTTCAGAACCATGAGAGATGTGGCAGAGATTGCACTCTTGCTGGGCGATGGAAGGATGCGTCTGCATCACCGTGCCGCCATGATCGGTATGGCAGGAATCGCATGTCTCAGAGATGGAGGCCACCAGCATCTTGGGGTAGGCTCCGGCGTGTGGCGTATGGCAATCCGTGCACTGCCCGTTTTCAAAGGGTGCATGCGGATGCGCCACCGGTGCATCAGGATCAGACACATCCTGCCAGTGGCAGTCCCGGCAGACCTGCTCGACAGTTCCCCACAGTTGTGTTGGATCCGGATTATCCAGATCATGACACGCCCCGCAAGCGCCATCGCCAAAAGGCTGGTGCACGAAGTTGAGGCTGTCTACAGGGGCCGGGCCTAGCCCTGCCTCGGCAGCGTCCAACGGCGGGGTGGGGACGATGAAGGGAGTGGGCGTGGGGGTGGGGCTGGGCGGTGGCGGCGATGAACGCCAGCAACTACCAAGCAACAGACTTGCGCCAATTACCAGGCAAATTACAATAAGGAGGTAGATTCGGGAATGATTTCGCATCAAATATATCACCATGCTCTCATTGCACTGTAATGAGAACCACGTGAACGTATTATAAAGGGCTTATGAAATTTCCGCTATGATCTATGTCAGTTATGGGGGGTGCTGTCAGAAAAAAGGAAACAGCAGGATTTCATATGATAGACATGAATTCAGCGTGATTCGTGAAACGTAAAACGTGAAATTCGTGCAGCAAGGGTGACATCACGTCTTCACGTTTCACGTGAGCGAGACATTACCAAGTTATCGTCAGTTGCACATACGAGGAGATTTCTCCTCCCTGCGGTCGTCGAAATGACAAATTATGCGGAATGGGTTTCTCCGCATAAACAAAAAGCCAGGCGCTGGTGAGGCGCCTGGCTTGTAGGTGTTGGCTAAGAGTGAAGAACTGGTTGGAAAGCCCTACCTATGGTCGGGTGAAGCCAGTCATGTCGTGGCCCATGTTCTCCATACCATCATAAAGGACCTGGATCACGTACTTGGGATTGTGAGCGTAAGCGCCGGGATCATTGCTTCCGTATGCGATGTAGGCGTAGTTGTACGCAGCCCGCAACAGCTTCGGCGTCCACACATTGTACCGATTGGAGGAAGCGGTCTCATCCGGATCGATCACACCGTTGCAATTCGTGTCGATGTTGAAGCGACTGCCGGAGATGCCGATGCACGTGCCGACTGTGTTCGCTGCATACGCCTGGAGGTCTGCGTACAGCAACCCGGCCAGTCCATCAATCTCGTGCTTGACACCCT
This sequence comes from uncultured Chloroflexia bacterium, assembly GCA_963700615.1. Taxonomy (GTDB): domain Bacteria; phylum Chloroflexota; class Anaerolineae; order J102; family J102; genus DUEF01. The sequence continues at coordinate 109,027 of CAVOYG010000025.1, forward strand.
GAACAGTACCATTTCGATCCCAATCGGTGTTGCTGAAGTTGATGTCCTCGGGCGGCGTTGCACCATGGCACATGGCGCAACTGTCGACCTTGACGCCCAACTCATGGTTGTCGTGGCATTCGGCGCACGAATTGAACGTCGGCAAGTGGGTGAGAGCGCCTCGGTAGGTCTTGCCCTCGTATTCGTACATGCCCTGGGCTTCCGTGCCGAACAAGGTTGCGCCGGCCACAAAGTAGTGAACTCGAACGCCACCAGCCGGTGCGCCAGGAAGCTGATCATCATCAGCTGCATCGCCAATGATGAACTTCACGGCTGAGCCCGACTCGCGTCCCTGGTGGCAGGCGAGACACAGGTTGCTGGCCTCGTCGCCAGCGCCATACGAACTCACGGGGCCGCCGGGGAACTGCACTGCTTCCAGGCTGTGAAGGGTCCAGTCAGGCCCCATTACTTGCTCGTGGCAGGTGCTGCATTCCAGGGAATTTGCGGATGCTGGCATTTCGATGCCTAGATGTGTCGTGTTGCCATCAGCCATAACGACCGTGGTCGGATTCTCGACAATAAGAGGAAGACCGGCGGGGTTGTGACAGCGATTGCAGTTTGCGCTATTGTGGCCACCTTCTGTACCATCGAAGTGCTTCACGTCGTTGCGGACAGCCATCGACAGATCCACCGGGGCGGCGATCTTGGTATTCAGGTCGGCGATGGAGTCATGTAGCAACTGAATGATGTACTTGGCGTTGTGTGTGAACTGGCCGGGATCCTTATGAGCCACCTGGTAGTTGTAGCAAGCCTTGAGCAGGCGGTTGGTGAAGGCATCATAGGCGTCGCCTTTAGCCCCATCGACAACATAGAACCAGTAGGGATGGCTGGTCTCGTCATACATGATGGGTACGCTGTACTCGGCAGCATAGTCCTGAATGGCAACATAGAGCATGCCGGACAGGGCTTCGATCTCATGGTAAATGCCCTCGGTGATATCGCCGTCGCCATCATAGTCGACCATCGAGCCGGGCATGCGGTAGTCTTCAACTGCGTCTTCCGTATGACAGGCAGCGCACTCGTCGACTTTCAGTTCGAGGGTGTGCATGTTATGGCATTCGGTGCACTCATCGTAGTCTTCTACGTGCAGGAATTTTCCATCGTAGTCCTCGCCATCATACTCATACCCGCCATTGACTTCCGCACCGAACCGCGTAGCGGCGGCGGCGAAGTAGTGGATGTTGGGGAAGCTAAGGGCTTCGCCGGGTGTATCGTCATCTGGCAGCGCGGCATCAGCGATACGTTCATTGACGCTGATACCAGACTCGCGACCCTGATGGCATTCCATACACATGGCCTCTGCGCCGAGTCCTCAAGAATGGCGCCAGAGGGGAATTGGACGGTGGTCTTCGTCAAAGTGACATCGTTGTGGCAGCCTACACATTGCAGGGTCTGGCTTTCCTCGACCGCATTATCAGTCACATTACCTGTGTTCGGCGGCGTGCCATCTGCCCCAAGGTAGTCCCGGATACCGTCCGTGGTATGACACTTGTTGCAACTGGTGCGAAGGACACTAGGGTAAGTCCCAAGGCGAAAAGCCTCGCAGTACTGTCGTTGTGCGGTGAATAGAGCCAGTCTTCATAGAATGGTGATTCAGCCTGCGAGCCTTGACAGGGTGAAAGTTGGTATGGCAGGAACATGTCGGTGATCGTCGGCTCTTGCAGAGCTTCCAGACAGATGGGCGCTGGCGCAGCTGCCTGCGTTGCCTGGATATCGCCAATCCGCACGAAAAGCACTGCTGCTATGAGCAGGAAGGCTATGCCAATAAGCAAATATCTTCGTTTCATACAAATGACCTCCTCGTCTTTTGGTAATACGGTGGTTTGAGTGGCGGGAGAAAAATGAAATCTGTTGCATCTAATGCACTAATTACATCACCCTGCACAGCCTCATCTACTCCCTCATTTAGGTAGTGCATTAGTATACCAAGTTTAATGTGTTGTTGATATGATCTAGATCAGTTAATCGGGTATTTACAAAAGTCCGGAATTGTAGAGGAATTTCATTTTCTATTCATTTTTATTGCATTATTTCTTCTGTCGAGAGAATCGTGGAATCGCCTGCTGCACCGACGGGTAGAAAACCAGTCATTGCGTGTCGAAGCGCAGCGAGACATCCCCTGTTGTCACCACATCGGCGGGGAGATGTCTCCTCCCGGCGGTCGTCAAAATGACAAATTATGCGGAATGGGTTTCTCCGCATAAACAAAAAGCCAGGCGCTGGTGAGGCGCCTGGCTCGTGAGAGTTTGGTTAGCGAATTCTGGAAGTGGTTATTCGGGGCGAATCTTGCCAGTGGTCAGACCATCAGCGTATTCAGAGGCTTCCAGGTCTGCCAGGTTGTCGTATAGCGCCTGACCGACATACTTGTTGTTGTGGGCAAAGCCACCGGGATCCTTCTGGGCGTACTGGTAGTTGTAAGCAGCTCGAGCCAGACGTGGCGTCCAGGTGCTGTAGCGAGCGCCTTCACCGTTGAACCAGTAGGGATAGCTGTGCGAATCGTAGACGATGTCATCCGTGTCGGGATGTGCAGTCGCATAAGCCTGCATGCCTGCATACACATCGTCTGCCAGACCCATGATCTCGTAGTAGACGCCCTCGGTGGTGTTACCGTTGCCGTTGTAGTCCGGCGTGGTCGCCCAGCGAATGTCTTGAAGATCATCCGGGCCTGTAATTCCACCGTGGCAACCGCAGGTGTCGTACTTGACTTCGAGTTCATGCGTAGCATGGCAGTCCGTGCAGAGGTTCTTGTTGCCACTGCCGAAGGCATGCATATTCTGGCCTACGTAGGTCTTGCCCTCATACTCGTAGATGCCATTGGTCTCGTTGCCAAACAGGGTTGCGCCGGCAGCGAAGTAATGGATGTTAAGAAATCTGCCACCAAGCTCATCATCGCCTATGCCTTCGGTGGCATCATCAACGGCACCGCCGTAAGAGCGACCCTGATGGCATTGGATGCAGAGGTTGCTGTCAACGCCGTCACCGTAGCTAATCTCAGCGCCATTGGGGAAGGTTGCGCTATCAAACGCGTAACGTGCCGGGAAGCCCGCTGATACATCGTGACAGGTGGTGCACATCATGCCGTTAGCGGCTTCCTGAGTGACACTGACGCCTTCTTTGTGCAGGAAGGGGATACCCTCGGCGCTGTGGCACTTGCTGCAGCTACCGGAGACTTCGTAGTCATCCTCATCCCAGTGTCGCCAGGCTTCTTGCGAACCGGCGAAGTGGCCGGGATCGATGCGATGGGCCATGGACATGTCAACACCCGGGGTGATGACTTCGATTCAGGTCATTGATCGAGTCATGCAGCAACTGGATAATGTACTTGCCGTTGTGAGCATGTTCACCGGGATCTTTCCTGCAACCTGATAGTTGTAAGCGGCTTTGAGCAGACGAGCAGTCCAGGAGAGAATCGTCCACCTTGATCATCGAACCAGTAGGGATAGGCATCGGGATTGTAGACAATAGGCGTGCCACTGACTTGTTCGCCGTATTGCTGGATGGCATCGTATAACATCGCTTTCAGGCCATCGATCTCGTAGTAGACGCCTTCGTCCATGTCGCCATCGCCATCATAGTCGGCCAGGGAGCCGTCCATGCGGATGTCCTTGAGGTCTTCGGTGTTGGTGACGCCCACATGGCAATACGCACATTCGTCCAACTTCAATTCGAGCGTGTGCATGTCATGGCATTCGTAGCACTGGTCATATTCTTCGACATGGCGGAAATCGATGTCGTAGGACATGCCGTCGTATTGGTAGCCACCCATCACCAAGGCGCCATATTGCGTGGCGGCAGCGGCGAAGTAGTGGATGTTGAGGAAGCCCAGGGCGCTGCTGACGGTGTCAACATCATCCGTCATACCTGCATTTTCGATCTTTCGTCCACATCAGGACCGGATTCACGGCCCTGGTGGCATTCCATACAACGGGATTCGTCGCCCAGGTCTTCGATGGTAACGCCGGAGGGGAATTCCACACTGGTCTTATGCAGGGTGACGTCATTGTGGCAGGCCACACATTCGACAGTGGTGCCTAGTTCCGCAGGCTGATTGACGACGCCTTCTTCAGAGCCATCTGCGCCCAGGAAGTCCAGATAACCAGGCGTGCTGTGGCATTTGGCGCAGGATTCCTGAATTTCGCCATCTTCATCCCAATGGCGGAAGGCTTCTGCCGTGCTGTCGTTGTGCGGTGAATACAGCCACTCATCATAGAATGGCGATTCGACACGTGAACCTTCACACGGAGAAAGCTGGTAGGGCAGGAACATATCGGTGATCGTCGGCTCCTGCAGAGCTTCCAGACAAATAGGCGCCGGAGCAGCCGCCTGCGTTGCCTGGATATCGCCAATCCGCACGAAAAGCACTGCCGCTATGAGCAGGAAGGCTATGCCAATAAGCAAATATCTTCGTTTCATACAAATGACCTCCTTGTCTTTTGGTAATACGGTGGTTTGAATAGCGGGAGAAAAATGAAATCTGTTGCATCTAATGCACTAATTACATCACCCTGCACAGATTCATCTACTCCCTCATTTAGGTAGTGCATTAGTATAGCAAAATTAAGGCTACGTTGATATGATCTGGATCAGGTTTAAGGGGGAATGTGTAAAACCCTTGAAATATCAACTTGAATTAATCTTACATTCATTTTTAAAGTTTGGCAAGATTGGATGTGGTTGGGGATAGGTGGCGCAGGGTGCGTTGGGAAATCTGAAACGTGAAGACGTGAAACGTGATTTCTATGCTAGATTTCACGTTTCACGTCTTCACGCTTCACGCTTCACGCATCAATCCGCATCAACCTGAACCCGAATTTCATATTCTCTCCACCAGTTCTCCACATTCCTACTGCAAAATGGGGTCGTACGATTCAATTCTCATCGGAGCCACGTCAATGACCACAGCCAAAACAACATCCTCGCTTTCTAACGCAACCAAAGCCAACTGGTGGCTCGATGCCACCGTTTTTCTCTTCGCCCTTGTTTCAGTGATCTCGGGCGCTTACTTCCTGTTCCTGCCAACCGGCGGCTATCAGGGCGGGCGCAACCCCATGTACGGCGTTACGATCCTGTTTTCTCGCGAGAACTGGGACCTGCTGCACATGTGGGGCGGCGTGCTCATGATCATGGCGGTGGCGTTCCATCTCTGGATTCACCGCCAGTGGCTGGGCATGATGGGTCGCAAGCTCGTCAACCAGGCGCGGGGCCAGGGCGCCCGGCTATCCAGAGGCGGCAAAATCAACCTCTGGGTGGATGTCGCCATCGCCCTGGGCTTCTTCCTCACCGCCATTACCGGCATCTACCTCATGTTCGCACCGGCCGGCGGCTACCAGAACGGTCGCAACCCCGCCTGGGACCCCGGCTTCCTGTTCACTCGCACCACCTGGGACTTGATCCACACCTGGTCGGCAGTGGTGATGGTCGCCGCCGCTTTCCTGCACTTGCTGATCCACTGGCGCTGGGTGACGAAAGTGACCGGCAAGATGTTCGGCAGCATTGCCGCCATTCCCCGACGGCAGACGACACGTGTGCCCGGCGTTGGCAATTGAATGATATCGCTAAAGATTGAAGATTAGTGATTAAGCAGGTGCGACGCACTTCCAAAGTGCGTCGCACCTCAAATCCCCATCCCCCAGAATCCACAAAATCAAGGAGTTCCCATCATGTTAAAAAAAGCCATTTGGATCATTGCACTGATCGCCATTGTCGGCGTACTGACTTACGGCGCTGTCAACCGCACATTAGCGAAAACGAACGACACCGAGACCAGAAATGAAACTGCATCCCTCACAACCAACCACGAGCAGGGCGTCGAGGTCGCAGGCGGCCAGGGTTGGGGCCGTGGCCAGGCCGAAAGTGTTGGTAGCGAAGCCGACCATGCTGTCACCGAGCAGGGCTACGGTCGCCAGAACCAGAATGCGACAACGGTAACGGGTCAGGGCCAGGGCAATGGCCGGGGCCAAAACCGCCAGGCCGAGCAAGATCAAGAAGCTTTCGGCGAAGCCGAACCGTCGGGCCAGGGCTATGGTCGCCAGAACCAGAATCGACAGGTGAATCGTCGCAGGGCCAGGGCAATGGCAGGTCAGGGCCGAAATCGCCAGACCGAGCAAGCCGCCGCTGGCATCCCCGAAGCTGAACACACCGAAATGGAATGGCAGAGCGTGCAGGGCAAAGTTGTCAGCCTGGCCGCCGACACCATGACTGTCGAAACAGCTTCTGGCGCGACCGTCCTCGTGGAGGGCCGACCCTGGAGCTATGCCCAGGAAGCTGGCTTCGCCGCAGCGCTGGGCGACGTGGTCACACTGAACGGTTTCGATGAAGAGGGCGAGTTCAAAGTCGGAGAACTGGCAAATGACGACAGCGGCCAATTCGTGCAGATTCGCGAGATCGACGGACGCCCCCTGTGGGCCGGCAACGGACAAGGACGCAACCGCAACTAAACTGAGCAGGCGTTTACCGCAAGACAAAACCGCATTGGTCAGCAGCCAATGCGGTTTTTGCATGCAGGGCGAGTAATTTCTCTTCGATCGGATCGCCAGTGAGAGCGCCACATCACAACCTGAATGGTTATGAACGTTGACTGACGAGTGAGCGATGATTCAAAAACTGCGCCACTTCTTCATCCACCGGAGCAGCGAATACATCTTCAGGGATTCCTGACTGGCGCAAGCGATTGCCCAAAATGACTGCCATGCGTCCAGCCAGTCTCGCAGCTTCGTCCAGATCATGCGTCACGAAAATAGTTGATGTGGCGGTATCATGCAGCAAGGCGCTCAGATCAACCAACAAACGGCTGCGCGTGGGCGGATCAAGCGCCGAAAAAGGCTCATCCAGCAGCAGCAGTTGCGGCTCCAGGACCAGCGCACGCGCCAGACTGACACGTTGCGCTTCACCGCCGGATAACTGCCCGGCGCGCCGTTCGGAAAGATGGGCTACGCCTAGCCGCTCCAACCAAAGTGGCACCCGCCGCTGAATTTCGGCTTTTGCAACGCGCCGGAAGCGCAAGCCGGCGGCTACATTGTCGAACACGGAAGTATCAAACAGGAGTGGATCCTGCATCACCAGCGCAATGCGACGGCGGTACACTGTATCGGATTCGTTCTGAACCTGCTGACCATCAAAGAGGATTTCGCCTTTTTCCGGTTTGAGCAGGCGCGCCAGGGTCAGCAGAAGCGTGCTCTTCCCGGCGCCATTGGGACCAACAATTGCCAATACTTCGCCCTCCCGGATCTGCAGGGAATCGAGCTGCAGAGCAGGGATGTCACCACGCAGCACCAGAAGATCCCGCACATCCACGAGCGTCTTCATCGGCGCGCCCCTCGCTGCTGGATCGAGGTCAGAGCGTAATTGACCAGAAACGTGATCGTTAGCAACAGAATGCTTAGCGCAATGGCGATATCGAAATGGCCTTTGCCGGTTTCTAGCACGATGGCGGTGGTCAGCACGCGTGTCTGGTTACGGATATTGCCGCCTACCATCATCGATGCACCAACTTCTGAGATCACGGATCCAAAACCGGCCATTAGGGCAGCCAACAGCGGCAAGCGCGCTTCCCGCCACAGCATCCAGATCATTTGCAGGCGCGAAGCGCCAAGGCCATAGAGTTGCAGGCGCAGGCGCGGGTCAAGTGCTTGCAGCGCGGCAGCCGTCAATCCGGTCACCACCGGGAACGAAATGATGACCTGGGCGATGACGATCGCTAGCGGCGTGTAGATCAGGTGCAAATCGCCGAGCGGGCCAGAGCGCCAGAGCATCATCGCCACAAAAAGACCAACCACAACAGGCGGCAGACCCATGCCGGTGTTGACCATACTCAACAGAAACGAGCGTGTCGGGAATTTCCCCAAGGCCAGCAGGGTGCCAAACGGCAAGCCGATAATCAGGCTAAAACCGGTTGCCAGCGCCGAAATCTGCAGCGACAGGATCGTTATTTGGAGGACTTCGCCGTCGAAAAACATGATGAAAGGCTTTGTGGGGGTCTGGGCGAAGACACCCCGCAAATCATAACCCCTTTAATCTAATCCGAGGTCTGCGTCGGTTTTGTCGGCATCGGGGAAGAAGAGCGGTTGGCCGAATTTATCGACACCAAATTCACCAATCACGGCCTGCGTTTCCGGCGTGGTCATAAACTTGGCAAAGGCAATTGCGCCATCATAATTGCTCTTGGGCCATTTCTCCGGGTTCACTGTGATGACGTGGTAGACATTGAGCAGCGCGGCATCGCCCTCGACCAGAATCTCCAGATCAAGGTTCTCTTTGTTCGCCAGGTAAGTGGCTCGATCCGTGAGCGTGTAGGCCTGCTTTTCGGAGGCAATCGTCAGCGTCGCGCCCATGCCCTGTCCAGAATCGATATACCAGGCCTGCCCGGTGGGATCGGCTTCGGTTTTGCCCCACAGGCTGATCTCCATCTTGTTGGTGCCTGAATCATCGCCACGTGTGATGAAATCTGCGCCGGCATCCGCAATCTTCTGGAAGGCTTCCACCGCAGTAGCAGTGCCTTGAATGCCTGCGGGATCATCCGCCGGGCCCACGATCACAAAATCGTTGTGCATAATCAACATGCGATCCTTGCCCCAACCCGCATCCATCAGGGCTTTCTCGGAGGAAGGCGCGTGCACCAGAAGCACATCTGCATTGCCTTCTTCGGCCATCTTCAAAGCCGCGCCAGTGCCTACCGCCACCGGTTTAACCACATAACCGGTTTGTCCTTCAAATATCGGGACAAGTACATCGAGCAGTCCGGAATCTTGCGTGGAAGTTGTGGTCGCCAAGATTAAATTTGGTTGCTCAGGCGCTTCAGCAGCCATTTCCCCTGCGACACTGCCCGTGATTTTCAGAGCGACTTCACCACTATCGGCGGGTGCGGCCTGTTCGGGCGGGACGCAACCCGTCAGGAATAATGCAGCAATGAAAAGTAAGATGAAGGGGATTGCCAGTTTGTTTCTCATTTCATTCTCCTTGAATGTTTGGTTTGGCTCGTCGGGAATTTGAGTGGTTCTCAGCCTTGATGTCTGAAAACGTACTGTCGCCCTGATGGACGATTTTTCACGTTTCACGAATCACGCTGAATGAGTGTCTGCCACGCAAATTCCTATTGAACCGATTTGTTTTTTTATGGCAGGTGTGTTTCTCTCCCGGTCTCTTGCGGATCGTAGCCTCCCAACCCGTGTACTGTTGTACGGAATTGGGCGGTTTGCAGGTAGTCAAGGGCGGGGCGCAGCAAATTGCTCCGGTAATGGATATCCGGGATCACCAGATCAAAACGCTCTTCAAACAAGGGGATAAATTCGAGCTTGGACTGACGCGCCGCCGCAAAAACGCCCAGTCCGACATCCGCTTCACCCCGCAGCACCGCCTCGGCAACCTGCGAGTGGGTGCTGACCTCCCTGTCGTACCCCTGGATTTGCGTGGCATCCAAGCCCAGCGCATGCACCTGTTGATCCAGCCACTGGCGCGTACCCGACCCCTGTTTGCGATTGATGAACCGGATATCCGCGCATTCCAGATCATCCAGTCCGCGAATATGGCGGGGGTTTCCGGGAGCGATCAGCAGGCCCTGTTCCCGGTGGGCTAATGTAACCACGTGCATCGGCTGGCCGGGAAACAGATGGCGCACATACGAGGTGTTGTACTCACCCCCAACCGGGTCATAAAGATGGCAGCCGCTAAGCTGGCACAAGCCCTGGCGCAGCGCGATCAATCCATCCATGCTGCCTACCGAATATGCCGCCATATCTGGCGTGGATGGATTCGATTTCAGCCAACCGACCAGCATTTCAAGGGCCGGATCATGGCTGCCAAACGCCACAACTGTTTCCCGCGGGGAGGCTTTGGGCATCAGGGTCAGATTGATCCAGTAAGCCTGAGCGGTGGCCCGATAGTATTTTTCAGTGAAACCACGCACCGGACGGGTATCCACCATTTCGACATAGCCCGCCTCCTCCAACTGCACCAGATGATGCCGAACCCGGGCAGGCGTCATCTCCAGAGCTGCACCCAGATGAGAAAGGGTGGCGGGTTTTTCCATCAACAATTGCAGGATGATCAATCTTCTGGGATCTCCCAACACCTTCAATGCAGAGTAATCACTGATTTTCTGTAGCATATCGGCCTGAGATCACTTTCGAGAGTGTCCTGTGGAGGCGAAGCATCCGCTTGTGATGGTGCGCAGGGCCAAATAAAATCCTCTTGCGGCAAACATGCCAAGAATATTAAGTTTAATTTTAGTATTCGTCAAGACTGCGCGGCAAGGCTGCGTTTCAGATTTTCGGAAGACCTCCGGGAGGTGGGGATGGCTACCTTCTCTTTACGGAGTTACCGACCCCACCTCCCGGAGGTCACGCAATCTTCTCACACATTTGAAACGCACCCCGCAAAGCGGCAGCAACAGCCCGTGATCAGCTTCGCTGAAATTGTTCCCCGTGATGCAGAATCATTCGTAACGACGCAGGTGGTGTCCCTCTTTGAGTCATGCCGAACGAATGTGAGACATCCCCCCATTTTTCGGAGTGATTCCTGATAACAGGGAGATTCTTCCTCCCTCAGGTCGTCAGAATGACATTGCGGGAAATTGTTTCTTAGCAGCTCAGAGAACCAACAGCCCGGCTCCGGGCGAAGCGGCAATCTCGAATATTTGTGGCTGGATCCCGGTTGCTGCCTGATAATCGCCAGCGACGGATGCGGAGAATTCGCTAACGAAGCCGTTTTGCACAAGCGCTACCATGCAGCCGCCAAAGCCAGCACCCGTTTGTCGGGCCGCCACCACGCCTGGGCCGGAACGCATCGCTTCGATCATCGCTTCCATCGAGGGAGCGCCGATCTCGTACAAATCACGGGCGCCGATGTAGGACTCAGTGAAGAGTTCCGCCAGCACATCGTGATCGCCGGTGGTGAGGGCGGGGGCAAGGTCGAGCACGCGCTGGTTTTCTTCCACAACGAAACGGCAGCGATTGGCAACAATGCGGGGCAGATAAGCAGCCAGAGCAGCGAATTGGGTCGGGTTCACATCGCGCAGCGCTTGAATCGATGGGTCGTGCTGTTGCAGGATGCGTACTCCCTCCTCGCATTCCCGACGTCGGTCGTCATATTCGGAACCGACAAGACTGCGCTCAGCGCGCGTATCGCAAATGACGACACGCAGGTCGGGATGAATACGGGCGTTCTCGCTGGTGAGATGGCGGCAATCGAGCAGGAGCGCACAGCCTTGTTTGCCCATCGCCGAACTGTATTGATCGAGGATGCCTGTGCTGACGCCGACGAATTCATTCTCGGCTTTCTGCCCGATCAGGGCCATCTCCACAGGATCGAGTTCAAAATCGCTGATCTGCTGGAAGAGGACGGCGGTCGCCATCTCCAGCGCCGCCGATGAACTGAGTCCGCTGCCGAATGGGACGTCGCTGTGCACCAGCCCGTCGAAACCCTGCAAACGATGTCCCGCTCGCTGCAACATCAGGGCGACCCCGCGCACATAGTTGCTCCAGGGGACCTGCTCGTCGCGTGTCACATCATCCAGACTGAATGCGCTTTCACCCGCCACATTCAACGAGCGGATACGGACCATACGGTCGGTTACGAGGACGCGCCGCAATCCAGGTGTTGCGATCGACGGTCATGGTCATCACATAACCCATGTTGTAGTCGGTGTGACTGCCCATGAGGTCAACCCGACCGGGTGCTTGCGTCCACAGTGTGGGCGGTTCGCCAAAGTACTCGATAAACGCATCCGTCATCAGCGTTTTGCGCTCTGTTTGATTCATTCGCTCACCTGTAATACTTTACTGTCTTCCATAGTGAGGCCAGCGATGGAGACGTCGCTGGCCTTTTGTATGCGTGATTGGTCTCAGTTCGCTTCGCGAACAACCGAAAGCCTTATTTCGACCGTCGTAGCAAAATGGCATGCATGCTGACCGAGAGAATGATAATCAAACCGTAGATCAATTCGGTCCAGAAACCGGTGAGGCCAATGGCGACGATACCTGCCTCGATGGCGCCAATGATATAACTGCCAAGGAAGGTGCCGAGGATGGTGCCAACGCCACCGAAGACCGATGTGCCGCCCAGGAAGACCGAGGCCAGGGTTTGCAGCAGATAACCTTCACCCAACGATGGCCAGAAGAAGGAGACGTGCATGCTGGCCAAAACACCTGCAAAGGCAGATGCCAGGCCCACCATGATGAAAACCATCATGCGTGTGTACCTGACGTTGACGCCCATCAAGCGTGCACTATCTTCATTGTCACCAATGAGATAAATGTGAGCACCCAATCGCGTGCGGTTGAGGATGATCCAGCAGGCAATGGCGACGATGAGCATCCAGAAAAACTGGTTAGGAATAAAATCGAAGGTCTTGCCAACCAGCAGTTGGTAGGGCAACGTGCCTCTGGCCTCGACCAGGGATGACCCCTTGCCGCCGAGCAGAACCAGCACTGCACCTCGCCAGAAAAACTGCGTACCGATGGTGGCCACCAACGAAGGTATGCCGATGGCGACAACGATAGCGCCATTGAGCGCTCCCGCAAACACGCCCATCACCAGGGCGGCGATCAACCCCAGAAAAACACTGCCAGTGGCATTAAAAGTGAAGATAAACGCCACCATGCCGACGGCCATGATCGAGGGGAATGAGAGGTCCATCTCTCCGGCGATGATCGCCATTGTCAGGGGCAGGGCGACAATGCCAAAGAAGGGGACCGTCGACATAAATGCAAGGTAAATCTGTCTGGATAAAAAGGTATTTGGCGCGGCAAGGATAAAGAACACCCAAACAGCGATAAAGACGGCGATAATGCCGATCTGGGTGGAATTTTTGCGAGCAAAATTCCTCATATTAAACTTCGGTTTATATTGCGTTGGCGCTTGTTGCGCTGAACTATTATTGGTGCTCATGGTGTGGCTATCCTTTGGCTGGGAGCTGAGTGGGCGGTTAAGTGGAGTTCGGAAAGAATTTTAACGAAATCAATGGATCATTTCGCTCCGAACTCCTTTTAAGTAAGGGCTGAAGCCTTCTCATGTTATTAAGAGACATTCCCGCCTTTACTTAACCTAGTCAAAACTACCCGTTTCGGCGACACGATACATCTTCTCAATCAGTTCGTCGAGGGTAATGTCAGCGGTGTTGAACTCTCCTGCCACCATGCCACGGTCGAGGACAACAACCCGGTCAGCCACGGAATAAACATGGAAAATGTTGTGATCGATAAAAACCGCTGACTTGCCTGCATCCTTGATTTTGCGCACAAAGTCCAACAGCTTTGCTGTCTCTTTCAAAGACAAACCCATCGTCGGTTCATCCAGAATGATGATGTCAGCGTCGAAATAAAGCGCCCGCACAATGGCCACGCCCTGCTTCTCACCACCTGAAAAACGGGTGATAAGCGAGTCTGGTGACACAGCCGAGGAGGTGAAGCCCATCGATTCCGTCATCAATCGGTTGGTTTCCTGCCTCATTTTCTTGACATCCAGAAGACCGGCTTTGTTCTTGATTTCCCGGCCCAGAAAGATGTTGCGCCACAGGGTTTGTAGTTCGGCCAGCGCCCGCTCCTGGTACACGGTTTCGACGCCAAGATCCCGCGCTTTGGGCACGGTCAGGTGATCGACCTTCTCGCCATTGAAATACACCGCACCGGTTGTAGGTTGGTGATAGCCGGTCATGATCTTGATCATCGTAGATTTCCCGGCCCCATTGTCGCCGAGCAAACCGACTACCTCATTCTGCCCTAACTTGAAGTCGACATTGCGCAATGATTTGACTTCTCCGAAAGATTTGGAGACGTCTCGCAATTCCATTCGATAGCCATTTTCCATAAGTTGTACCACTCCCGAAGAGGTTTGTAGTAGGCGCTTCAGCGCCGTAATTGACCGCTAACGGCGCTGAGCCTACTACAAACAAGGAAAGCTTAAAAAGAGTGAGGGGGTCAGGCGCTGGGGGCGACGTATTCCCGAAAACGGGCAGCGATGAAAACGTTGATGCTCTAAATCGCCAAATAGTGCGCCTGACCCTCTCATTACGCTCCCTTGCCGACTACGATGAGAGTAAAGTGCATGACGGCAGGTGGAAGCGTAGCAAGGAATTAGCGGATTTGTTTCCCAACCAGGTCGACCAGCAGGTCGATGTTCTCGGCATGGGCGAAGCCGGCGCCGGTATCGACATGCAGGCCGGTGAAGGCGAAGTTGTCGGTCAGGCAGATCTGGAGGATCGGCAGGTAGCCTTGCAGCCACTGCTGTTGGTCAATCACCAGGTCGGTCCATCCACCACGGATTGCCTCAACGGTAGCCTCCGACAGGTCGAAACCGGCGGCGTAAATGTCATCGGGGCCGAGGCCAGCGGTGCTCAGGTAGGTTTCGAGGGTGGCAGTGAGAGCGCCATGGTCGGTGACAACCAGTTTGACATCAGGATTGGCCGAGACATAGCCCACGAATACAGACGTGCCGGCGGCAGCTTCAGCATTGACGGCGTCAGAGATCTCCAGATAGTCAACGACGAGTCCGGCCTCTTCCAGGGCATCGATGACGCCCTTGGTGCGTTCGCCACGTCCTGCCTGGGCCAGCAGGCCCCAGACCATGGCTTTGTCGCCGGCTTGCAAGCCGAAGCGTTGCACGGATTCAGCGCCGAGCGCATAGCCGGCGGAGTACAGTTCAGCGCCGACATAGCCGAAGCCGGTGGAGCTGTACTTGGCTTCGATGGTGGGCAGGGTGGTGTTCATGCTGGTGACGATGATGCCCTGTGCGCGGGCGTCATCAACGACCGGACCGAAAGCATCGTCGCCAGGATGCCCCATGATGGCGATGCCATCAGGCTTGGTGGCGGCAGCTTCGACGAACTGGGTGACCATTTTTTCGGGATTCCAGTCAGACCAGACGTATTCTACGTTGGCGCCGAGATCGGCGGCGGCAGCAACTGCGCCGTTATAGACGACAGTGGCGAATGGGCCACCAGGTGAACCACCGGGGAAGAACACGATGTTGGTGTTGGAGCACCAACCGCCTTCGGCGGCGGGGGCGGGACCGGACTCTTCGACCGGCGCTTCGGTTGCGACTTCTTCGACAGCGGGCGCTTCAGTTGCGACTTCTTCGGCGACCGGTGCTTCGGTGGCGGCTTCTTCGACCGCAGGCGCTTCAGCAGCAGGCGCTTCGGTGGCGGCGGGCGCTTCCGGTGCGGGGGCTGGAGCGGCTGCGCCACATCCGGCCAGGGCGAGGGCTACCACCAGGATAGCCGCAATGACAAACAGATTACTCTTCTTCATGGTTTTGTCTCCTTCGACAAGTGAGTTAAGGTTTGAAAAAAGGTATTTGGGGGCGGTATTTGGGTGATGTCGATATTCACCTCCGGCGGTTGGGATTCAGGATTTGCAGGTTTGATTGATCTGGGATTGGTAGTTTGGGAGGGACAGGCTGGTATATTGACGCTGGTCGTGAAACGTAAATCGTGAAACGTGAGTAAGAGATGATCGCACATCACAGTTTGTACGACTTCACGCATCACGTCCATTGACTGATCCGCTTCAGAAGCGCGTGCTCTTGTTCCTCTTTTTCGGTTGCGATCCAGAGAAAAATGTTTTTTGGCTCCATCACGTCCATGAAATCGTCCAATTCATTCTTGTTCAGGTCAACGATGACCGGTCTGCGTGCCTGGATTTCTTTGATGAGGGGAACCCACTGCATGATGGGTCGATCATCGCCGACTCCCTGCACCCATTGTATCGCATGAACTTCTGGCACGCTAAGGATGGCGTCAAGATGACGGGCGACGCCTTTGCCATCCACATGGAAGACATTGTGCGTCATCGTCTCGCACTTCACGCTGCAGGAGCGGCAGGCCAAATTCGATAAAGAAATCCTGCGAGATCATGGTGGAGAAATCGCAACTGGGGATGTGCATCCGGCCAAAGATGGGAATGCCCATCCAGCTGATCGAAAGCTGGCCTGCTGCTTTGAGAATGTCATCGAAATGATCGTAGACCGGCTCAAAGTCGTCGATGGACAACTCGGCCAGGCGTTTGACCTCTTCCGGGCTGTCGATCATGTCGAAGCATAGTTGCTGCGGATCCCGCCAGGCGGCCACACAGTCCAGTCCCGGATGCAGGTCGGTGTACCCCACCAGATACTTGCCCTCACAGCGTTCCAACGCATGGGCCGTCAATTCGTCGATCTTTTTGAAGTACGCATTGCCCATATCCAGCCTGGGCTGGTTGGGTTGATCCCAGCGCTCGATCAGTGGAACCGACCAGGATGTCACTTCGCCGAATTCCAGCTTGGCGCCAAAGAATCCAGCGTACAGTTCCGGTCCCAGATTTGGCCAGAAAATCGGGAAGGTTTCGGCATTGAAAGTCTTGCCTGAAATGGACTTCTCGAACAAGATCGACCTGATATTCGACATCAAACCAGCGCGCCTGGCGCTCTGCTGGCGACATTTCCGCCATGTCGCCCTGCGCCAATTCCAGAAAGGCGTTGTGCGCCACGAATCGCACCGGCGGTCTGTCCAGGATTTCGCCCTCGAACCAGGCGTAGATGCGTTGCATCGCCATGTCGAAATCCGGCATGCTTTCAAGTTCCATGTCCCACCAGGCTTGTCTTGGCATGATCAGTTCGGGTAGAGTATGGCGTATGCAGGATCGTGTTGACCATCGCCCAGAAGTTTTCCAGGGGCGTATCCAGTTGCACATGATGCGTCGGCGCCAGGATCAGGCCACCGTCTTGGCCCACCGTGTGCAGCCGTTCCCGCACTTCCGCTTCGACATCGGCGGGCGAACCAAATGGCAGGGTGTGCTGCTCGTCGACCGTGCCCCAGAAGCAGAGCTTGTCGCCGTACTTTCGCTTGATCTCGGCCGGATCCATGCTGGCCGGTTGGATGGGGTTGAGCACGTCGATGCCGATCTCGATCAGTTCGGGGATGATGGGTTCGACGTCGCCGTCGGAGTGGTAAGCGACCTTGACGGCCGGATTAATTGCCTTCAGTTCGGAGATAAAATTGGCCATGCGGGGTTTGAGGAACGTCCGCCACATGTCGGGCGAGATCAACATCTGGTTCTGCGAGCCGACATCGTCGCCCGTCCAGATCATGTCCACACCCAAGCTCGCCAGCTTTTTGGCGGCGGTGAGATGATAGTGGTAGGGGATATCGAGCAGGTGGTTGGCAAGGTCGGGATCCAGGATCATGTCCAGCATCATCTGTTCCAGGCCCCGCAGCGCCCAGGCTGTCTCGAAAATGGTCGTCACCGTCACGCCGACGATCCAGTATTCATCGCCGAATTCCCGCACCATGCGCTCGGAGTCAAGATATAATTCGGGGCGATTGGGATCGGGCGGTTGATAGCTGCTGATGGCATCATCGTCGGCCAGTGGATGCTGGCTGATCTCGGTGTAGTAGCCTTCGCCAAAGACTGTCTCGTAGGGTTGTAGATTCCAGTGCGATGTCCCATTCATCGACGTAGGGCTTTGTGTCCATGTAGTAGGAATTCGCCCAGCCCACCGAGGTCAGCAGCATATCCTCGCCCAGCGCCCGTTCCAGTTCGTAGGTATTGCCGCCGCCGTGGGGATTGTGCACGCGCTTGCCCTGGATTTCCATATCGGCGCGCAGTCGTGCCGCAAATTCAGGCGTGAAGCTGATCTGCATGGGGCAACGGTCAGGTCGTTCACGATTCAGCGCCATTTCGACGCGTTCACGATGTTTCATACGGTTGGAGTCCTCTTCAGAAGAGATGCTGGAAAATCGGAGATGTTATCGTTCCCGTTATCGTTAACAATGAGTTTAGCATACACGATGCACGGCACGCAAATCTAAATTCGGGACTCGGTATTCAGGCTTGCAGCAACTGCTCGAAAATGTCGTCAGGCAGCTCTGTCAGGCTATCGACGACGATGTCGGCATTGGTCAGGGCTTCGGCGGGATTCGTGGTGGTGACGGCAATGCACTTCATTCCGGCTCGTTTTGCACCCTCCACACCGGGGATGGCATCTTCGACCACGACACAATGGGTCGGGATGAACAGCGATCTGGGCGGCGGCAGTCAAAAACACGTCGGGTTCAGGTTTGCCCGGCATGTCGATACCGGAAACAAGGGCATCGAAATAAGTCCGAATGCCCATCGCATCCACCATCGCATCGATGTTGGCGAGCGGGGCGGAAGAAGCGATAGCCTGGCGATAACCGGCTTTCTGGTTTCGCTCCAACCAGTTGACCACGCCGGGCATCGGCTGAATCCGACCGTCCGATAATTCACGCAGGCGCAATTCTTTGCGTTCATTGATCGTAGCGTACAGTTCTGGCTCCGGCTTGCGGCCCAGCAGCATTGTGAGAAGGGCCATGTTGTTCATGCCGAAGCTGGCATCGAACTGCTCGCGGGGAAAATCAATGTCGTAGTCGGCCAGCACTTCGATCCAGGCGGCGTAATGCAGATCGCCGGTGTCGACCAGCACGCCATCCATGTCCCAGAGCACGCCGAAGGACTCCTGCAATTTACTGGCCATAGATGTTGGTGTAGCGATAGTGGAGTTTGTCAACGAGATGCTGGGGGATCACATCCGGCTGGCCGATTTGCAGGGCCAACCAGGCAGTTGCGGCCACATCTTCGACCATAACGGCGGCTTTCAGGGCGGATTCGGCATTTTTACCGACGGTAAACACGCCATGATTTTTGAGCAACACCGCCGGTGATGAACCAATTGATTCGATCACCACCTGGCCGATTTCCTCCCCGCCGATCAGGGCGAATCCGCCGCAGGGGATCGGGCCGCCAAATTCATCGCCCTGCGCCGTGAGATAGCAGGGAATCTCCATGTTGTTGGCGGCGAAGGCGGTGGCGTAGCGGGAGTGCGTGTGCACCACGCCGTTCACATCGGGCCGATGGCGGTAAATGTAGAGATGGCTGGCCGTGTCGGACGAGGGTTTCAGGTCGCCCTCGATGACATCGCCTTCCAGGTCGGTGATTACCATGTGCTCGGGGCGCAGGTCCTCGTACTTCACGCCGGAGGGTTTGATCACGACAAAACCGGTTTCGGGATCGCGGGCGCTGATGTTGCCCGCCGTCCACGTCACCAGGTTGTTTTTCGGTAACTCCAGATGCAGCCGCCAGAGTTCTTCTCGTAGTTCTTCAAGATACATAAATGTTGGTTTCCTGTTCGGCTCGTAGTAGGCGATTTATCACCGTAAACCTAACGGCGTTGAAACGCCTACTACGAACTGGGTCGCTTTCTTATTCAGCTCGGACTTCGGCCTTGAGCGTTTTTAGGCGTTTCATCACATCGTTGCCGCCGCGGCCAAAGTAGTCGTGCAGGATGGCGTATTCGGCGTAAAGTTGATCGTAGACCGCCATGTTTTCCGGGATGGGCTCGTATGAATCACTGCGCAAGCGGGCCATGTTCTTGCTGGCCTCGGCGATGGAATCGTAACCGCCAGCCTCAGCGCCCGCTGCCACTGCGCCGTGCATGGCCGAACCCAATCCACCGATCTGGGTCGCCTCAGCCACATAAAGGGGCACGCCGGTCACGTCGGCATAGATCTGCATGAGCATGCTTGTTGCGGTTGGGCAGGCCGCCGGTGGCGACGATCTCGTTCACGGGCACGCCGTTGGCTTTGAAGGTGTCGACGATCATGCGGGTTCCGTAAGCGGTGGCCTCGATCAGCGCCCGGTAGATTTCTTCCGGCTTGGTGGCGAGGGTGGCCCCCAGCAACATGCCGGTGAGATCAACATCCACCAACACGCTGCGATTGCCGTTCCACCAGTCCAGCGCCAACAATCCACTCTCGCCGGGCTTGAGTTCGGCGGCCCTCGCTTCGAGCAGATCATGGATGCCGATGCCGTTGTCTTCAGCTTCCTGTTCGTAGGCGGCAGGCACGCAGTTGTCGACAAACCAGGCGAAGTGGTCGCCCACGCAGGATTGCCCTGCCTCAAATCCGGGCAGACCGGCGATGATGCCGTCGCCGACAACGCCGCACATGCCGGGCACGGTGGTTTCATCCTCGCCCAGCAACATGTGGCAGTTCGACGTGCCCATGATGATGACCATGCGGCCCGGCTCGGTGACGGTGGCGGCGGGCACAGCGACATGCGCATCGACATTGGCGACGGCAACGGCTGTCCCGACCTTCAGGCCTGTCCACTCGGCGGCTTGTTCTGTCAGCCCACCAGCTTTCGCGCCCAGGGCAGCGATGTCGCGGGACATTTTCTCGTCCACGATGTTTTCCAGGCCGGGGTCGAGGGCGGCGAAAAAGGCGTTGGGCGGGAAGCCATCCTCCTTCGACCACATCGCCTTGTAGCCGGCGGTGCAGGAATTGCGGGTTTCGACGCCGGTCAGTTGCCACACCACCCAGTCCGCTGCTTCGATCAGGCGGTCGGCGGCGGCGTAGACATCGGGCGCTTCGTCCAGGATCTGCCAGGCCTTGGGGAAGAACCATTCCGAGCTGATCTTGCCGCCGTAGCGGTCCATCAAATCGTCGTAGCCCTGTTCGTAAGCGATGGCGTTGAGCTTGTTGGCCTCGGGCTGGGCGGCGTGATGCTTCCACAGCTTCACCCAGGCGTGCGGGTTGATCCCGCCATTCGGGCAGGAAACAGAGGGGCGTGCCATCGGCCAGGGTCGGCAGCATGGTGCAGGCGGTGAAATCGATGCCGATGCCAATCACATCCTCCGGATCGACGCCGCTTTTGGCCAGCACCGCCGGGATCGTGTTTTTGAAGACTTCGATGTAGTCGGCGGGGTCTTGCAGCGCCCAATCGGGTTCCAGCACAATACCGGAGTCTGGCAAGGTTTCGTCGATGACGCCGTTGCCATAAGGATGGACGGCAGTGGCCAATTCCCGGCCATCGGCCACATCCACGATCACCGCCCGGCCCGACTCGGTGCCGAAATCGACGCCGATTGCGTATTTTGCATTTGTCATGATGGTTTATTTGTTGGGAGCGTTGGAGTAGACGTGATGCGTGAAACGTGAACCGTGATTTCGTGTTCAGTCCTCATGGACCGACATCACGCATCACGCTTCACGTTTCACTTAGACAATTTCCAGAATATCGGGCCGCTCGATCACCTGCCCATCGATCTCGACTGCAATCGTGGGCCAACCTGCGATCGTGGTCAAGACCTCGTTGCCGGTTTCTCCGACCAGGATCGTGTCTTCGGATTTGGTGCCCGTGATCGAGGGATTCCAGGCATAGACCTGGCCTGCGGCGACGATCTGGGGAGCGCCGGGCGTGGCCACGTAATCGCGCGGCTCGAAGCTGGCGGGACCGCCCTGATGATGCAGCGTCCACTCGTCGGCGATAACCGGTGGCGGCGTAGGCTGCCTGAGCGCTGGCGAAGATCTGGCCGAGCGACGCGCCCGGTCGGGTGGCAGCGATAAAGGTGGCGTCAATTTCGGCCACAGCATTCGCCTTTTGCCGCAGTTCATCGGGCAGCTTGCCAAAGTGAACGAGGCGTGTGACTGAGGACACCAAGCCCTTCCAGCGACCGCACAGCACCAGCATGGCGTAACGCTCCATCACCTTGGCGGTGGGCAGGGGATGCCGGTAGCTGTAAATGTTTTCGTCCACAGCGATGAGGTTGACGATTGGTTGTGCGCCCCGCCGTTGGGTTTCGTATCCGAGCAATGCCGCAATCTCGTATTCCGTCATGCCGGGCTTGACCGCGCGGATGGCGTCGTTCATCGCCTCGCCGCAGCGTTGGCTCAACAGGCGGAAACGCTCCTGTTCTTCGGGAGAGAGGTGTGTGCGGTATTCGGCCAGGGCGCCGGAGATATCGACAGCGCCGGGGTAGGGCACGTCCGCCCCGATCTTCATGCCGGCTGTAGCTTCTGCCAGCGCATCCGTGCCTTCATACCAGGGATTGACGACAAACGCCCAGCCCTGATCCACCAGCCCTTCCTCGCCTTCCAGCCGGGCAGCCTCGATGTTGTTGGCGAAAAGCTGTTTGGCGTCCGCTGTGATCAGCAACCAGGCTTCGCCTGTGCTGGTGGCGGTGTTGACATAAGATGCCGCGCCGCATGTCGCCCAGGCGAAGTTGGCCACACCTTTGAGCAGCAGGGCGTCAACCCCTTGCTCAGCCATGAAATTGCGCATGCTTGCTGCTTTGCGTTCGTATTCGCTCATGGTTACTTGCCCTTGGCGTGCCAGTAGGTTTCCCAACCCAGATAGTTCGTGAACGCTTCTTCGAGAACGTCAGCGATTTGGGAGAGGTTGATGGAGACGTGATGCTCGAAGCCGTTTTTGCAGATGTAGGCCAGCAAGCCCTGCATGTCGGGCACTTCGACCACGCCGCGACCACCGAAGGTGTTAAGGGGATCGTTGGTGAGGTCGCCCTGGCCGATGTAGGTGATGATCTTGCCGTTGTAATCATCGGTGGAAACACGACAGTAGGTGAAGGGCTCGGCCTTGACACGACCGACAACAGCGCCATATGCGTTATCCTGGCCCACGGTGCCGGCGATGATGTCCTGGAAGACCATGACCGGGATATCGGTGGGGATCAGCGATTCCTCCATGAAGACGCCCTTGGGCAGGTTCGAGCAGTGGAAGATGACCGCCTTGTTCGGGTCCTCGCCATAGTTGTTGTTCCAGTCGACGATGGCGCTGGGTCTGCCTGATGCCAGGGCCATGGCGTACATGGCCACCGTGCCGACGATGTCGGTTTCGCAGGCGGAGGACATCAGCTCGTTGCTCATCATGCTCATGACCGTGCAGGGCACGATGCCGAAATACTCCTCCATCGAGGTCCAGCACTGGATGGCGCTGGCCACGAGTTTGTTGTCATCCATCCACTCCTGCATGACCACGCCAAATTTCGCCATCTTCATCAGCGATGCAGCGGGGACATCGGTTGTGTTAATGTAGGCTTTGATGTCGGCCAGCTTGGCCTGCACCTTTTCTTCATCATCGCCAAGTTGCTCGATGCGGCCATAGGCGTCGGACAGATCGAGGGTTTCGACGGAGATGCCTGCCCGTTCCAGCAGCCTTTCGCTGTAGCGCACGGTGTTGAAGGCCGGCGGACGAGCGCCCAGTTGCCCGAAGCGGGCATGCTTCAATCCACCGACCACGCGGCAGACCTTGACGAATTTATCCAGGTCAGCGCGGAAGCTGTCGCTCTCAGGATCAACGGTGTGCAGGCTGGTGATCGAATACTTGATGCCATACTGCATGAGGTTGTTGCAGGCCGACATCTTACCGCAGAAGGAGTCGCGGCGATTGGCCAGACCCATTTTGTCGACTTCGTCGGGGAAGGCGTGGATCAGAACCGGGACGTCCAGTTCGGACCAGCGCAGTGCGTTGGCGATGGCGCGTTCATCGCCGAAGTTGGGCAGTGTAACCAGCACGCCGTCGATTTCGTCGCGATGCGCCCGGAAGAGATCAGCGCACATCCTGGCTTCGTCGATGCTTTCGATGCTGCCGTACGGTGAATCTTCGGGCGAAAGGAGGATGGCTTTGACGCCCGCCTCATCCAAAACCTTGAGGATTGTTGCCCGGCCGTCTTCGCAGAGATGTGTGGGGAAGAAGCCACGGGTGCCAATGATGACGCCAAGTGTGATTTGTTTTGTTGCGTGTGACATGATTTTCTCCTGATTTGATTGGATACCTGCGATCATTTTCGATAATTATAGTCGTTCGGGAGGCGTTTGGCGGAACTGGCCCTCTCGATCAACATAGGTTGCAGATGGATGGTTTTGGGTTCTTCGATAGGGCTTTCTGTATTGCGGGCTTCAATTCGTCTGACCAATTCTCCCACGGCTGCGCAGCCAAGCTCGTGTTGATCCTGTGCGACTGTTGTGAGGGGAGGCCAAAAATACTCGGACTCGAAAATGCCGTCAAAGCCCACGATTGACAGATCTTCGGGCACGCGCAAACCGTTTTCGTGGGCATAGAGCAAGACGCCGAGTGCCATCTGGTCGTTACCGACAAACACGGCGCTGATATCGGGTCGTCTGCTCAATAATTTGGCTATGGCCTGCCTGCCGCTCTCAGATGACCAGTTGCCCTCTTCACATAGTTCATCGCCATCGATCAATCCCGCGTCCTCAAGCGTAAGTCGCCAGCCCTGCTTGCGGCGACGCGCTTCCCACCAGTCAATTGGCCCAGAGATGTGCCCAATCACGGTATGCCCGAGGTCCAGCAGATGTTGGGTTGCCAAGCGCCCTCCCAACCGGTTGTCGACCGTGACAATGTTCCATCCTGGTCGGTCTCGCATCGTCAGGAATACGACCGGCACCGACAGCGTGGGCAAGCGTTCCGCAAAGCCCTCACGGTTATCGCCCA
Organism: uncultured Chloroflexia bacterium; assembly: GCA_963700615.1. Lineage (GTDB taxonomy): Bacteria > Chloroflexota > Anaerolineae > J102 > J102 > DUEF01. Next base: position 133,299 of record CAVOYG010000025.1, read on the forward strand.
TTTCCGTCACCGCCCAGATGATGCCATCCACCTGCCGGGCCAGCAGATCATCGATGATGCGGTTGACATCATAGCCGCTGAACTCGCGCAGTTCTTTGAGGACAAGCGTGTAGCCCAGGACTTCCGATTTGGAAGTGATGCCGTTTAGCGTGCGGGACGGCCCCACATAATTCAGTCCCGCTGTCACCACGCCCAGGGTAAAGCTGCGGCGTTGAATCAAGCTGCGAGCGATGAAGTTGGGCTGATAGCCTAGACGTTCGATGACCTCGAGCACGCGCTGGCGAGTCGCTGGCGCCACATCAGGTCGCTCATTGACGACCCGAGACACGGTTTGAGTTGAAACCCCAGCTTCGCTGGCCACCTGTTTGATTGTAACGCGCTTGTTGCTTGCAACTGACATGGAAGGCTTTCGTCACCTTGGTATTGCGCCAAACGGCACCGTCTGACGTCAGAGGATTGATCGAAAGAACATCGTCACAGGAGCACGGATGTTATCGTTCCCGTTATCGATAACAAGTATTTTAGCATACGCGTGTCAAGTCGTCAAGGATTTTTGTGGGCGGGGATGTGGTTCATAATTTCGGAAGACCTCCGGGAGGTGGGGCCGACAGCCTGCTCTTTACGGAGTTTCCAACCCCACCTCCCGGAGGTCACGCAATTCTCACCGGCATTGTGAAACGCACCCGATATGATGAAAGTCATACACAAGTTGGATGGAATGCTGTAAACTATCCTGTGGACAGCGTTTGCATTCGTTCCGGAGAAACAGGATGGATAATCGTGTAGATTCATATCGATACATCAGCGGCATCACCAAGCGGCTGGTTAAGAGTTGGATCAAGATGGAAGAGCCGCGGGAGATCCCGTGGACTCCGCTCGCCCAAGCTCTGGCGGAGTCCAGGGTCGCACTGATCAGTTCAGCGGCGGTGGCGCTCAAGGACGACACGCCTTTTGACCAGGAAGGAGAGCGGCGAAATCCGTGGTGGGGCGATCCGAGTTACCGCATTTTGCCCAAAACTGTGACCGAGGAGGACGTGAACCTGTATCACCTGCACATCGATCCCGTTCACGCCCAGCAAGACCTGAATTGCCTGTTCCCCGTCCAGCGCTTGAATGAACTCGCACAACTCGGCGAAATCGGCAGCGCTGCGCCGAGGCATTACTCATTCATGGGCTACATTGTCGATCCCACAGTACTCCTGCAGGAAACGACCCCTGCCATCATCCGGGATTTGCAGGAGGATCTCGCCGATATTGTTGTCCTGGTCCCCGCCTGACCGATCTGCTGCTGGTCCGTGGGACTGGTTCAGCGAGAAATCGAGGCGGCGGGCTTTACGACTGTCACGCTTTCGCCCATTCCGGATTTTACGGCGTCCGTCAGTGCCCCACGTGTTGTCGGCATCGAATACCCTTTGGGCCGCAGTCTCGGACAACCGGGCGATGTGTCCGGGCAGATGGCGGTGCTACGCGCCACGCTTCACGCCATCGAGGTGATGGATATCCCCGGCAGCGTGTTAAACCTGCCATTCCGGTGGCCGGAATCACCGAAAGAAATGCGGGCTCAGAAATCAACGGTCGGACCACCGCCCATCGCCGGGCATTTGATGCGAAACCCCTGGCAGATTCCCAGGTTTCTTTCGCGGAATCCGCCTGATTGACATGAACCCTGTCTCGCATTCCGAACAAGTATTAGGAGGAGCAAAATGTCGAACAACACGATATCCCAATCAGACGAAACCCTGCGCCAGATGTTCAAATACTTCAATCGCTTTATGTTGTTGGTGTTTCGGCTGGGGTTGGGTAAATATGGCAACCAGCCCGAGACCAGCCAGATTATGGTGTTGGTGCATACTGGGCGCAAGAGCGGTCTGCAACGCCGCACGCCGGTCAATTACGCCATCGTCGATGACGAGATCTACTGTACTGCTGCTTATGGTTACAGGGCGGACTGGTACCGCAACATCATGGCTGATCCTGGCGTCGAAATGTGGTTGAAGGATAGTTGGTGGGCCGGCGTCGCCGAGGAAGTCCCGCAGGACGATCCCCGTCGCACTGACCTCATGCGTGAGGTGCTCATCGCCAGTGGTTTTGCGGCGCCACTTTTTGCGGGCTTCAATCCCACGACCGCCAGCGATGAAGAACTGGCCGAAATTTCCGCCGACTACAGGTTGATCCGTATCCGCCCCACCGAGGCGCGCACCGGCCCCGGCGGCCCCGGCGATCTGGCCTGGGTGTGGCCTGTGTCAACAACTGTCTTGCTGGCAATGCTCCTGATGTGTAAATGCAGAGGCGGGAAAAGGGGATGCCGATCGTGACAACATCAAAACAGAAACGCCCGTTTGCGTCCGTCATCCTGATCATCCTCGTCGTTTTCCTGGGCATCAGCGCTGCTCCGGCCGGAATCAGTCTCCTACTCGATCCCAGCGGGGCCGGATTGGGTATGTCGGCTGATGCCTTGCAGGGTGGCCCCTTCCCTGATTATCTGATTCCAGGCCTCTTTCTGTTCCTCGTGCTGGGGCTTTGGTCCCTGCTCATCGCCTTCTGCCTGTGGAAGCGCCCACAATGGTCGTGGACACGGCCACTGATCGGATGGACAGGACGACACTGGTCGTGGGCGGCAGCTTTGCTGCAGGGCATTGTCCTCATGATCTGGATCATTATCCAAGTGGCAATCATCGGCTACGACTCGGTCTTGCAGCCCATTTACTTTGTGCTTGGCCTTGTGATTGCGATTTTGTGCCTGCTGCCATCAGTGCGCGCCTTCTATGCCGAATCCTAACCGCAATTGGGAGGGACACCGAAAATATTGCAGTTGACCAAGCCTTACTATGTGACTACGGCCAGAACCCGGTCAAGCTGCAAACGCAAAAATTGGCTTCTCCCAGGCACTCCGAAATCCGTCGATAAAAAAAGTAGAACCGCTCTGACACCAACCTCACAACGGCTCTTCAAAAGTGGAGGCGCAGCAATACCAACTGAAACTTCTAAATTGGGTTCGCCTGGCAGGGCAAGGGCTCGTCATTGAGACCGGCCAGCAGGTTGCGCACGGCGATCATCGCCATTTCGGTGCGGGTGGTGAGGGTGGCGCTGGCGATGTGGGGCACGATGATGCAATTGGACAGGGTCAGCAACTTGTCGATCGACCGCTATCGGTTCGGGATCCGTCACATCCAGGGCGGCGTAGGCGATCTCGCCATTCACGAGCGCATCGTAAAGATCGTCGGGATCGACGATGGGACCACGGGCGGTGTTGATCAGGATAGCGGTCGGTTTCATCAAGCCCAATGTGCGGGCGTTGATCATGCCACGGGTCTCATCGGTGAGATTGACGTGCAGGGTGACGAAATCGGATTCCTGCAGCAGATCATCCATTTCCCGGAACTCCACACCGTACAACGCCTCGGCCTCGGGCTGGCGGAAAGCATCGTAGTACAGGATTTTCATGCCGAAGCCCTGTGCCCGCTTTGGCAATGGCCTGGCCGATGCGGCCCATGCCGATCACGCCCAGGGTGGCGCCGTACACATCGGCCCCCAGGAACAGCGTCAGGCCCCAGGTGTTCCACTTGCCCGCTTTCACGTATTCGATACCCTCGCCCACGCGTCTCGCCGCCGCCATCAACAGCGTCCAGGCGAAGTCGGCGGTGGCGTCGGTGAGCACGCCGGGGGTGTTGCCAACCGGTATGCCGCGCTCGGTGGCCGCTGCAACATCGATGTTGTCAAAGCCGACGGCGATCTGGCTGATCACCTTCAGGTCGGGAGCAGCATCCATCAGTTCGGCATCGATGCGGTCGGTAAGCAGGCACATCAGGCCCTGCTTGTCTGCGATCTTTTCGACGATGGTTTCGTAAGGTGGCGGGAATTCTTCGTCCCAGATTTCGACATCGCAGGCTTCGAGAAGTGCATTCAGGGCTTTTTCGGGCAGGTGGCGGGTGACGTAGATTTTAGGTTTCATAATGGGTTGTGGAAAGGTGAAATGAGTTTGGGGATAGGTGCGAATCTTGAAACAATGCTACCATAGTTGCTGGAATAGCTTCCAATCCGATGACGGTGATTTGAAGGAACGCAGGCAGCCATCATCCGACATAGACGGAGACAAAGAACTGTTGCGTATTTTGGATCTGCCGGAAGCAAGGTACGGACTTTATCGCGTCAGTCTAAATCAATTACCGCGAGATTCTCGAACGCGCCATCGACCAACTGCCGGTAGAGGATCAGACGAACGCCATCTGGTTGAGAGCCGGGCGGGGGTTCAAAACGAAAGGCGTCGAGCACGATCTCGCTGGGATTCAGTGATGAGGTGGGCGTGTTACCGGCGGCGGGCGCCACATGATCCTGCTGCGCAATTTCTGCGCCATCCTGGAGCAGGCGCACGCTCAGCGCCCAATCAGCGCTGGGGCTGGCGTTGGCGCGTAGCGCCACCCATGCCTGCCAGACAGCCTCATCCCTTGCCGGAGCCAGCAGCCATCCCACCAGATCAAGCTGGTCTCCGAGCGTTTGGTCTGTCTCCGCCAGTCCTGCCGGCAATGACTGCGGTAGCCTATCCGTCTTGGCCAGCAAAAGGTCCGGGCTCCAACTGGAATATCGCAAGGATGTGCCGATTTCTTCTGCAGCATAGGTGGCGGCGCTTGTCGTCACAAGCAGTGGGGAACCGGCAGCCAGGGCGGAATCAGCCTGTCTGGTCGTGATAGCACGCACATCGGGGCGCTGACCCCAGATTCCGGTGAGATAATCCAACGCCAGTTTTTCTTCCACGCTGGAAATGATGGCGGCATTGGCCGGTGGATTCCCCGCCAGGATCACCTGTCCCGGCTCCAGGCCGGTGTCATCAGCCCGGTTGCGCTGATTGGCGCGAGGGTAGGCGTCGGCGAATTTGAGGATGATGAGCGCCAGCAGCAAACCAGTCAGAGCGACGCGCCACAGTCGGGCGGGATAGGCGCGCCACAATCGGGCCAGACTGATGCCTGCGCCCAGCAGCACCAGGGGATACATCGGCATGATGACCTGGTACCAGTTGCCAAAGCGGTCGATGTAGCTGAAAACAAAATAGATGATGGCGGTGATCCCGAACAGCAGGGCGTAGCGCCGACCCTTCAAAAACCATCCGGCAATGCCGACGAGCAACAGGACAATCGATACTTCTTCCCAGATTAAGCGAGGGAATTCAGCGGTGAAGGAGCCAAGCGCCCAGGTGAGTTCATCACGCCCTTGCTGGGTGGATACGAATGCCAGGAACCAGGACCAGGCGCTGGGCCAATCGCCCTGGCCGCGCCATTCGGGGTGCTGAGCGCCGCGCAGGTAGATATAGGCGTAACTCAGCAAGGGGGTGAGACCGATAACCAGGGAGCCTGCAATCAGTTTGTAGCGAGTGATTAACTTCGGCTGTTTGGTGAGGATGAAGAGCAGAATGCCCGGCGCGACGAACAGGATGGTGACCATGTGCGCCAGACTGACGCCAAAGAGGAGGGCGATGCCGTAAAGATAGCGGTCAAGGGGGTTCTGATCCCAGGCCAGCGCCAGGGCGAGCATGGCCAGGGTGAGCAGGACAGCCGAGGTGTATTGCTCGGTGGTGACGCTGTAGAACCAGAAAAAATAGGTGATAGCGTAAAAAACGGACAACCCGAAGCTGATAACGACATTCTTCTCGGTGAGTTTGTACAGGAGCAGGAAGAATAACGCCAGCGAGGCCAGCGCCCAGATGGTCGAGTAGCTGGAGAGGATGGGGATAGGATTGGCGTTGGGGGCCAGCAAGCGCAGACCGTGGAACCACAGCCATCCGCCCATGGTGTAAAGGGGATAGCCGGGCGCGTTGGAGGGCCGGGCCTGGACCTGTGCGTACTGATGCGTGATCAGATCGCCGCCAACTAAATCGCCTGTAGAAAGCCCGTTGTCCAGGGTCACCACATACAAACAGGTGGCGGCGAGCAGGAGCAGGAGGAGGGCGATCAGGCCGTTGCGGTCAAGAAGTCGGTGGGACATTTGTTGGGGTGCGAGGATGCGTAATCGTTCCGTCAGAAATATGGCTGTCAGTATACGCCGTTGCACCAGACGGGTCAATGCACTCAGGACGCCGCATCTGTCTTGGACGCTTTGCTGTGTCAAGGGATGCGCAAGTATAATCACTGTTTCCATCCAGGGCGACCGTAAGGGTGCGCCCCTATTTTTTCATTTCACCATTATGTCTTCACTCAACGGCCAACGCCCCGCGATCGGGGTTCCTCTGATGCGAACCAGCAACGAATTTGGTGCGCCCATTTACGGCATGAGGCGTACTTATTTGCGCGCCCTGCACCTGGCAGGCGCCGCCACGTTCGCCATTCCGCTGGAGATGGACGACGACACCTACCGGGCGCTGTTCGAGCGGCTGGATGGCGTCTTTCTGGCAGGTGGAGAAGATATTGATCCCAGAAACTATGGCCAGTCGCCTCATGCGCTGCTGGGGCAGATCGATGCTGAACGGGATCGGGTGGATATCCTTTTTGCGCGCTGGGCGGTGGACGAGGGCAAGCCCATCTTCGGCGTCTGCCGCGGTCACCAGGTCCTCAGCGTGGCCCTGGGCGGCACCATGTATCAGGATGTGCAGACGATGCTGCCAGGTTCAGAACGGCACGATTACCGGGACAGCACCCAGTTTCCCCGCGATTTACTGTCTCAAGAAGTAACGTTAGCTCCTTCCAGCCTCCTGGCTCAGGTCGTCAAAACGCAGGTGGAAGTGAACTCCCTGCATCATCAGGCCATCGACCGCCTGGGACGGGGATTGAAGGTGGTGGGTGAGACAGCGGACGGGGTGATTGAGGCGGTGGAGTTAGAGCGTCATCCTTTCGCTTTTGGCGTGCAGTGGCATCCCGAAGAATTGGTTGCCGACGCCAAGCAGTTGGGATTATTTCAGGTGTTCGTACGTGCATCCAGCGCACAATCTGCAATTGCCATGCAGGGAAATGGCCGCGGCATTGAGTTCCACAACTGACAGACTTTTTTCCGTGCAAGAACGGCCTATCGGCGTTTTCGATTCTGGCGTTGGCGGCTTGTCTGTCTGGCGAGAGCTTGTCGATTTGCTTCCCGGCGAACGCACTATCTATCTGGCAGATCAAGCCAGTGTGCCTTATGGCTCTCGCTCCCGCGAGGAAATCGAGGCGCTTACCCATAGAGCAGTAGCCTGGTTGGTGGGCCAGGGCGTCAAACTGGTGGTGATCGCCTGCAACACAGCTTCGGCGGCGGCGCTCAGCAGCCTGCGCCAGCGTTGGTCTGATCTCCCGATTGTGGGCATGGAGCCCGCCGTTAAACCGGCCAGCGAGCGCACGATCACCGGCAAAGTGGGCGTTATGGCCACGCCCGGCACCCTGCAGGCGGAGCGTTTCAGCATCCTGGTCGAGCGGTTTGCCGGTGGCGTGGAAGTGCACACCCAGATCTGCCCGGGTCTGGTCGAACTGGTAGAAGCCGGGCAAGTGGACGGACCCACTGTCACCGCCCGGCTTCATGATCTGCTGGATCCTTTGGTGGCCCAGCGCATCGATCATCTCGTGCTGGGTTGTACGCATTACCCCTTCCTGGCTCCCGCCATCCGGCACGTTGTAGGCGATGGCGTCGTGCTCGTGGATCCGGCCCCGGCGGTGGCGAAACAGGTGCAGCGGGTGTTGGAAGCCCGCAATTTATTGGCTATAGCAGCCGTCTCACCCGACCATCGTTTTTACACCACCGCACGTCCTGAAGTCTTTGCAGCCAGCATCCGTCGGCTGGTGGCTGTTCCAGCGCCTTGCGTTTCAGATGTCTCCCTTACGTCGGTGTGAGACGAAAAAATCGCCCACCAAATTTCGGTGAGCGAATGTAGATCATGCTTACGTGCTGTTGAACGTCATCTTGGGCGAAGCCCAACCAGCATTTATGACACGGGCGTCAGGATAACAACGGGGATGACGCGCGTTGTATTTGCCTCATACTCGGCAAAACCGGGGGCTATTGCAACCATTTTGGCATACAGCTCTGTGCGCTCAGGTTCAGGAGCAACAGTAGCAATGGCGTCAAACTGTTCGGTGCCGACTTCCACGCTGACTTCGGGATTGGCGATAAGGTTGTAATACCAGTCGGGATTACTTGGCGCTCCCCCTTTGGAAGCAATGACCGCATATCGATCGCCATCTTTCAGACATGCTACTGGATTAATGCGGGGTTGCCCGCTCTTGGCGCCGGTTGTATGCAAAAGGAGCAGGGGCATATTAGCAAAGTAACCGCCGACTTGACCGCCGTTTGCTCGAAATTCTTGAATGACAGCCTTGTTCTGTTCGTTAAAATCCATCTCGTGTGTTACCTCCGAGTAAATAGTTGAAATTGCAGACGCTTGCAAGCATCTGGTTGGACCAATGTAACACAAATACTGGACAGTTACAAGGCAAAATTGTAAAGACTGTCGAAAATCTGAGTATGCTTCGGCAACCATACGTTCAGAAGCCTTTGCAGCCAGTATCCATTGGCTGGCCGGTGTTCCTGAGCCCTGCGTGAAGGTATTTGCAGACTACGGAGAGGATGCTATAGGCTCAGCCAGAATTTGGCAACTGCCAGCAACAGGATCGTTCCCAAAATTCGTCGCACACCTGACCCGGACAGCTTCTTGGCTCCAAACTGGCCTCCGGCCCAACCGCCCACAAGGCCCATCGGCAGCAGCGCCAGCCCCAGCCATCCGATCACATATTGGTCAGCGACAATGCGCCCCATGATGCCGCTGATGGAATTGAGGAAGATGAATGCCGCCGCCACTGCTGCCGCCTGCTTGGGACTGCCCCAGCCGGTGAGCACGATCAGCGGGGCCAGGAAAATGCCCCCGCCCAAGCCGATGATCCCGGACAGCAGTCCAATCCCCAACCCCGCTACTAATGCCAGCCGACAGAGGAAACTCGTTGCGCACCGTCTCGCGCTTTCGTGAGAAGAACTCAAACAGCAACAACCTCACGGCCACGTAAGTCAGCGCTAAATTGAGCAGGATCAGATAGACCTGCGTATCGACCTTCAGGTAACCACCGAGAAAGGCAGCCGGGATCGACGTGATCAGGAAAGGCCAGAGCAATCGCCAGTTCAGATGTCCGGAGCGATAGAAGGCTGTAAACGAGAGTGCCGACACCAGAACATTCAGTGTCAGGGCGGTGCTCGACATCACCATCGTGGGGATGGCAAATAGACTCATGGCCGCAAGGTAGCCGCTGGCGCCACCAAAACCGATGCTGGCATAGAAAAAAGCGATCACCAGTACGGCCAGGGCCAACAGAATAGGTGGAAGGACGTTGGCGTCCATCAATAGCCCTTCGCCAACATGAACGCAGGTTGGGGCAGCGCGAACAGCCGGGGAGAAAGGACGATGGTCGAGTTATTGTCGCCTTGGGCGCAGGCGATGCAGTAAGGTTGGAAGTCGATAAATTGTTTCCGCTTGTTGATGGTTACTTCTCCTCAGCAAATGCAATTCACACGTACGCCGGTTCGGCTGATGTTCTTATGCATCGGAAGCCATTCTAGCGTAAGTATACCCAATGTGCGACTTCATAAGGTATAATTGTCACGATACTTATCCAACATACACAACAGGAGCAACAATCATGACTGAACTAACTACAAATGAACTTTTAGATGCCGCTGATGCGGTTGAGATCGACAGTGAAATCACAGGCGAGGCTGGCTTACTGGATGTCGCAGAGGGCATGGAGACACTGGAAGCGGCAGCTGATGTAGCCGACCTAAGTCGCGCAGCCCTGGCCGCAGGCGCCAGCGACATCACTCGTGGCGTTGACGCCATGGTAGTGGCCGAACGCGCCGCTGTGTTAAGCGATGCGATCGCCAAAGGCGGCTTTTCAGACCTGGCGGAAGGCGCAGAACTGTTATCCGCCTCGGATGATATCGCTGTGCAGAGCGCCTTGGTCGGCTCTCTGAGCGAAGAAGATCTCGAACTTGGCATGGAACTGGCCTCGATCGCCGGTCAATTACGGACGGTGGGCGATGTAGTGAACATCCTGCAGATGCCGGTGTTGGCGGTTTTTCTCGAAGACAAAAGCGATGAACTACAGAACCTGGCTGTAGACACCATGTTTCGCTTTGGCGCCACACGGGCACTGGCTGCTGCCATTGGCGAAACAGGCGCAGAAGTGGCTGACTTGGGCGTCAATGAGATGGCTGAAGGCCTGACCCGTCTGATCGTCGCCGAAGGTATGGCCATTCGCAGCGAGGAACTGGCAGAGGCTGGCGCGGAACTGGCTGCTGAAGGGCTGGTAGAAGTAGCGGTAGCGAGTGAGTTGCGCGATGCAACCAAGGAGCTGGTGGCGGAAGGTGTAGCTGAGATCGCTGAAGGCGCTGAGGAACTGGGCGAAGCAACCGTGATGGCTGATGTTGCCGAGACCCTCGTAGACGTCGCCGTAACGAGAGCAGAGCGGAATAACTCGCGTAGCGAGATCTGCATCGTCAGGCCGCTCATATCACAGGATCGGCAACTCTCACCCCGAAACTGCCAGCGAACCATATTTGGCATTTCACCAACCATGCGCTCTTCATTTTCCCCATCTACCGACAACTGAACATGACCACCTATCAAATCCTCTACTGGTACGATATCCCTACCCAAGTGCGCGCAAAGGAAGGCCGTGAGCGCTCCAGCAAACCCCTGCCCGATCGTTTTATGCAATCGGTGGACAAAGCCGCAATGGCGGCCAAGGTCACCGCTACCGATGCCTACATGGGCGGTTTCAAATGGAACGCCGCTCAAGAGCGAGAGGGCACGCCGGAAGAAGTGGCCACCGCCGTAGCCGAAGAGATCAACGCTGAATATGAAACCATCAACTGGCGAGCAACTGCGAATCGACTGAAAGCGAATAGCTAATGTCCGTAACCACACTGACAAACTCACCGCGCATAATTTCTGCGGCGACTAACGCAGACTCTGTCTGATCGCCGCTTCGACCTCATCGGCATCCCAGCCCGCGAGCGGCTGCCAACCATAGCCATCCAGCAGCATGCAGTAATTCACCTTGACGGCAGCTTCGGCATCGACCAGTCCCACCTGCTGGATGTCATCAAATGACTGCACCAAGCGGTGAAAACCGAGAGAGATGGACCAAAGGCCGAAGATAATGTCTCCCGGTATCGTTCGGTCTGCATCCAAATCTCCCGCAGTCACCGCATCTGCGATGATTTCAGCTACAGCATCACTGCAATTGTGCTCCATCTCCACCATCAATCGATAGCGATCTGCATTGGCGCGCTTCCAGATGGAGGGCGATGAGGCCAGACGTTCGATATCAAATGTCTCTGGTGCAGACTCCGCCAGCAGCAAACGCACAACCAGGATGCCGTATATCCGATCACGTGATTTAAGATCGAGTTGCTTCACTTGATCGAACAGCCACGCCCGCTTTTCGATAGATTGCACGGCCAGCGCCACCAACAGATCTTCTTTCGTTTCAAAGTGTCTGTACAGGGTCCCAACCGAATACTCCACAGCATTCGCCAGTTTCGACATGGTCAAGCTGATAAAGCCCTGGTCGTGGATAAAACGTCGCGCCGTTTCCAGAATCAGACTTTCGCGTTCTGCCCATTGTCTTTGACGTCGTGAAAGCGTAGCGTTCATGGTCTTTGTAGTCCGTTTCTAAACATGCTGTCTGCTTTGACAGTCATCGTCAAAACCAATATACTCAACTCCGATTGAACAATATTCATTTTTTGAGTAAAAGTCAAGTTTAGTCGTTTCAACAAGATAAATATCATCCGATCTTCATTCGCTCGTTAGTCGAAACTGGAGATGTTGTGGACGCCGAACAGCCTGTGTTGGAACCCAAACACAAAGTCGTTCTCCAACCATCAGGACGCAGTGGCCTGGTGGTTGAAGGGACGACGCTGTTGGAATCCGCCCGGCAGTTGGGTGTGGGGATCGAGGCGATCTGCGGGGGGCACGAAACCTGCAACAAATGCATGGTGCAGGTCGAGGAAGGGCATTTTGCCAAACATGATATCCAATCGTCGGCCTCGCACTTAACGCCGATCAGTGAACGGGAACGGGCATTTTTGCAACGCGGGGAGATGCCGCCTGGCTACCGATTCTCTTGCACGGCAAAGGTCATGGGCGATGTGCTGGTGACGGTGCCGGAACAAAGTCGGGCTCAGAAACAGGTCGTGCTCAAAGCGGCATCGGGGCGAGCAATTGACGTAGACCCGATCATTCGTCTGTACTACATCGAACTGGAGCCGCCCAAGGCTGGTGATGTTGCGGATCGGCAACGGGTGCTGAATGAATTGCAGGAACGATTCGGATTGGACAATGTCGAATTCGATTACCCCGCCCTGCGTGAACTGTCCCAGACCTTGCGCAGTGCCGATGGCGCTGTCACGTTGACCGTGTGGGATGATCAACTGGTTACTCGGGTTCAGTCCGGCTACCACGAACAACCTGTCGGCCTGGCTGTCGATGTCGGTTCGACCACGTTGGCAGCCTATTTGTGCGATCTGCGCACCGGCGACCTGCTGGCAACTGCCACGGCGATGAATCCGCAGGTGACGTACGGCGATGACATCATGTCGCGCATCTCCTACGCCGTGGAGGAATCCAGCGGCCTGGCGCGCCTGCACCGGGCGATTATCCGGGCTTTGAATGATCTGGCGCAACAAGCCGCCGAGCAGGTCGGGTTGACAGCAGGAGACATCGTGGACATGACGCTGGTCGGAAACAGCGTCATGCACCATCTCGTCCTGAATCTCAACCCCCGACCTCTGGGCATGGCCCCGTTCATCCCCGTGGTCGAGGACGCCGTTGACTTGCGAGCTGCCGACATCGGCCTGAAATTCCACCCTGGCGCTCGCCTGCACATCCTGCCACTCGAAGCCGGTTTTGTCGGCGCTGACAATGTCGGGGTGATCCTCTCCGAGCAACCGCATAAACAAGATGAAAACATGCTCATCATCGATGTGGGCACGAACGGGGAATTGCTGCTCGGCAATCACGAAAGGCTGCTGTGCACATCCAGCCCCACCGGCCCGGCGCTGGAAGGGGCCCAGGTGACGCACGGCATGAGGGCAGCGCCCGGCGCAATCGAGCGCATTCGCATCGATCCACAAACGCAGGCGATACGATTCAAGGTGATCGGCGAGGAGCGCTGGAGCGACGAACTGCCCGATGCGGCCATCCAGGCCCGCGGCATCTGCGGTTCCGGCATTCTCGAAGCGGTGGTCGAGATGTACAAGGCAGGCATTTTGCAGCAGAGTGGCCGGTTTAACCGCAAACTGGAATCGCCTCGCTTGACAAAACTCGACGACATCAACGCCTTTATCATCGCCGAAGGCGATCAGACCGCTGGCGGGACGCCAATCGTCGTCTCGCAGCGGGATGTACGCAATATCCAGCTTGCCAAGGCGGCGCTGCTTGTCGGCGCGCAGTTGTTGATGCAGGAATTGGGCATCGACAAAGTGGATCGCATCGTGCTGGCAGGCGCATTCGGCAATGTCATCGATCCCTACTATGCCATCGCCCTGGGCATGATCCCCGATTGCCCGTTGGATAAGGTCAGCTCGGCGGGCAACGCTGCCGGTGACGGCGCTCGCATTGCCCTGCTCAACAAGGCGATGCGCACCGAGGCCGCCGCATGTCGCCCGTTGGGTCGAGCATGTAGACCAACCGCTGGAAGATGAATTTCAAGACCTGTTTATGGCTGCCCTGGCCTTTCCCTGAGAAACGGCCATTTTTTGTCGTTATGTTGTAGTCATTCCGACAGAGTGACTGATGCGTCATGTCGGCATCGGATGCGACGACATCTCCAAGGATGCATCCCTGATATCGGGGGGATTCTCACTCCCTTTGGTCGTTCAGAATGACAGCAATTTGAAGTGTCAACAAAGTCTATTCAAACCAAGTGAGGTTCTAAATGGATCCATCAGAAATTGAAATGCAGGAAATGCAGGAGGCGTTGCGAAGCGCCATCACCGCCGGAGACAAGGTGAAAGGCGTGGAACTGGCGCAAACGGCGCTGGACGCCGGCATCACCCCACTGATTTTTTTCCAGGGCGTGGTCGAGCCGGTGCTCGATGAGATCGGTGATCAGTTTGCGCAGTTGGAAATCTTTTTACCTGAGTTGATGCGGGCGGGCATGGTTGTTGAAGCCATGCAAAAAGATGTGCTGGAACCGGCGATTATGGCCGCAGGCGGGCAAAGCAGCATCACCGGTCGCGTTGTGATCGGCACCTGCCAGGGCGACATCCACGATATCGGCAAAAACATGGTGGCGCTCATGCTGCAAGTGAACGGCTTTGAGGTCACCGATCTGGGTACCAATGTCGCGCCAAAGACCTTTATCGATACGGCCAAGCAGAAAAATGCCGACATCATCGCCATGTCCTCTCTGCTCACCACGTCGATGCCCTACATTCGAGATCTGGTTGACATGCTGGAAGCCTTCGGGCTTGCTGATCGGTTTCAGGTCGTGGCAGGTGGCGCTGCCGTCACCAAAGACTGGGCGGAATCAGTAGGGTTGAACGGATTCGGCGAGGATGCCGTCGAAGCAGTGACTGTTTGCCGCAATCTGCTCATCAGCCGGAGAGGAAGGTTAAGCATGAGAAATACCACACGTTTGCTCGATATTTTAGACAAGATGGAAAACGGCCCCATTGTGGAAGAATCGCAATGGGACATGTTCATGGTTCCCGATGAGGTCAATCGCCTCCTGGTCGAGTTCGACATCAATCTGGGCGTTTTGGGCGATACGCTCATCCCCGAAGATGATGCCCTGGCCGACCGGGTGTTTGAGGCCGGCCTGGCGCTGGCGGAACGGTTGGGCGTTTACTGCATCAGCACTTCCCGACAGATGAAGTTCAGCAGGCAGGAGATCGAGGCGGCGCTGGCGGTTGCGCCCACCGAAGTGACCATCGGCGAAGGTGGCGACCGCCACACAGAGCGCAAACGCACCATCGAAGACACCACCCACGTCACCATCAAGGGCGGCGGGGTCGGCACGCCCATCCCCGAGGAACTCTATCTGCCGGTGCACCAATCCTATGCTCAGGAGCCGCTGGTCGATGCCATGATCAACTGCACGCTGGAAAAAGTGTATGGTCGGGACATCCGCAGCCGGTCGCCGTGGGAAGTGCTGGGCGGATGGCATGAAGTCGAATTGACCAAGGCCGCCTGCCAGCGCGCCGGTCGTCCCGGCCTGGCCTTGGGCTGCGTCGAAAACGCCGTCTCAGAGCTTTCGGAGCTTTCGGCCACATCGTATGGCGGTTTCAGCCCCAACGACTGGCATCACATCGCCATGATCTCCGAATTCAAGACCGATTATGGCGTCACTCACCAAACTGGCCCATCTGGTGCGCACCGGCAGCATCATCCACGCCTTCTACAACACGATCTACGGCGGTTCCGTGGGCGGGAAAGAGGGGATGGCCATCGCCATTGTCGGCGGCAGCATCCTCTTGCAGATGGTTTACATGACCAACACCCATTCGGTGTCACCCGCCCATCCTTTCTTCGACAACGACACCACGCCGGAAATCATCCAGGCCATCAGCCTCGGCCATCAGGCGCTTGGCACGGAACAGCCGCCTGCTCACCGACCTGGTGATCACGCCCGTGGGTGGGCCTGGCACCAAGACGCTTTTGTACGAAGCAGCGGCGATGGCGATCACGGCGGCTGCCTCCGGCAGTTGCGGCCTGATCGGACCTCGCTCGGCCGCTGGTATTCATCCCGCCCATGTTTCCGGGCTCGAAGCGCGCTGGACCGCCGAAGTCGCCCACGCCGCCGCCGGCATCTCCCGCAAAGAGGCTGATGCGCCTTGTGCGCCAGCTGGTTGCGCTCTACCTCCCCGAACTCAAGCAACGTCCCATCGGCAAGCCCTTCCCCGAGGTTTACAACCCTGTCACCCTGAAACCATTGCCGGAGTGGCAGGGCATGTACGAGGAAGTCAAACTGGAAATGCAGCAAATGGGATTAGCTGTTCGTTGATAACGTATTGCGTGGTTCGTGTTCCGTTAGATTCACGCAACACGAACCATGCCTCCCTCATTCAAACCGCTTACTCCGTAAAATCACAAGGAGAAAACTATGCAAAGTAACTGGTTGGTTGAAATCATGAAGCGGGCCCAGAGCGGGCCCTACATCAAGGAAAAGGACTTCGAGCTGGCGCTGATCAAGCGCATCCGCAAACTGGTCAAGGAATATGGCATCAAATACGACGCCAACACGCTGGTTCCTGCGGACGACGACATGGCCGATCGAGTCTATGAAGCGGGTCTGCAACTGTTTGTGGAATTTGGCGTCTATTGCCAGTCCACAGAACGTCAGATTCTGTTCTCGCGAGATGAGGTTGTCGATCTGATCTCGCAGGCGCGTTCCTCTGTGACATTGG
Organism: uncultured Chloroflexia bacterium; assembly: GCA_963700615.1. Taxonomy (GTDB): domain Bacteria; phylum Chloroflexota; class Anaerolineae; order J102; family J102; genus DUEF01. The sequence goes on from CAVOYG010000025.1 coordinate 149,652, forward strand.
GCACTGGCAAGGACGCTGTGGTTATGCGCCACCGAGGCGTGGAAGACCCGACCCGGGCGACCATGCATTCGGGCCCAACGGGCACGCCCGCCTCAGAAAAATACCATCCCCTGATCCTGCTCTCCTGCGCTCAGGAATCATTGGTCGATTGTCTGGGGGCCGGGTCTGTCTCCAGCTATCTCGGCGAAAACATCATCCCCGGAACGCCGCTCGAGATTTTGGGCGCCCGACGGGATGCCAGTGTCGCTCGGGAAGCAGTACGAATGGCCGGGCGACCGGGCATGCACATCAACGACGTGGCTGTGCCTCTCACCTGCTCCGGCAAGATGGCGGCCTGCGACCCGGCAGCCGGTTTACGTCCCTCCGACGGTATCCTCGTCTCGCAGATGGTCGAATTGAAGACAGACTACGACCAGTTGTCCCGCGTGGCCCATCTCTACAACATCGGCGGCATCACAGTTGATCTGATGACACCGCTGCTGGGCGGACTCGGTGGTCGGGCCGAGGGTACAGCCGTGGTCTCGGTGGCCGATCACATCCTGGGCGTGGTGCTCTACGATGCCGATTACCACATGTTCTCGCTGACGCACCTCAATTGGGTGAACAACACCGATCCGCAGGGCATCTGGACGCAGGCGATGGTGGGCCAGGCCTTGTCGCGTAACACACCCATGATCCTGCTCAACGACATTTACACGGTCTCGGGCGCCGGCGCCAAGGAACTGTTCTACGAATGCGCTGCTGGCGCCATCGTTGGTACCGTCTCCGGCTTCAACATGCAGGGCGCAGGCTGCACCGGTGGTTTCAAGATGGATGTCACCACCGGACTGGAAGCCCGCTTCATCGCCGAGGTTTCGCGAGCATCGCTCGGATTCACCCGCGAGCAGGCATCCGAATTGATCCCCGAGATCATGAAAGGTTACATGGAAACACTGGACAATCCCAACCGCGGCAAACCCTTCCCCGAAAACTACGATGTGGAGACGGTTCAGCCCAAAGCGGAATGGTTGGACATGTACTACACTGCCAAAGAAGATCTCAGCAATCTCGGCCTGAATTTCCAAAACGCCCCCCGGCCAGTTTCATCGTAAGGAGAGTGAATTTCATGAGTATCCCAGAATCAATTGCAGGTCCGTTGTACGAGGCTTTCGCCGAAGGCGATGCCGACGAAGCCGATGAGTTGACGCAGGCAGCGCTCGCAGCCGGAGTCGATCCCCTGGAAATCATCAGCGACATCATGATCCCGGCGCTCACCGATGTCGGTACAGTCCTTCCAGACCGGCGATTGCTTCCTGCCCGAACTGATGATGTCAGGCGAAGCTGCCGAAGTGGCCAGGCAAGCACCTGGAAGCAGCAATCGCTGCCTCGGGACAGTCCAGCCAGAAGTTGGGCGTGGTCGTCCTCGGCACGGTCGAAGGTGATGTCCACGACATCGGCAAAAATATCGTCTCCACCATGCTGCGGGCGCACGGTTTCGAGGTCGTCGACCTGGGGCGCAACGTATCGCCCAGCGCCTTTGTGGATGCAGCGAAAGAACGCAACGCCGATGTGGTCGGTTTGTCCTCGCTGATGACCACCACCCGTCCCGCCGCCCAAAGCACGATCAACCTGTTCCGAGAACTCGATTTACTCGACACCTACAGTTTGATGGTCGGCGGTGGTTCGTGTCACGGCTGACTGGGCCGATGCAATGGGTGTCAGTTATTCCCCAGATGCCGCTGGTGCTGTAGAATTGTGTAAGCAGCTTGTCGGATAACCCAATTTAGTGCTCAACGTTTTAAGCGTCTGCACAGTACGGTGGTTCAACAGCTTCACACATGGCTGTGCAGACGCCCAAACCAGGCACGACTTCACTGCAAGGAGCAGAGAAATGAAGAAGAGTCCCTTAATCGTCTTGCTGGTACTTGTTTGACTGCCATTGTTTTGGTGGGAGCCTGTACAGCAGCAACACCCGCACCTGCCGCACCGGCGGAGGAAGCAGCGCCCGCCGAAGAGATGGACGCTGGCAGCATCGCCGTTATCCTGACCGGACCCTGGGATGATAATTCCTGGAACGAAGCCGGTTACAACGCTGTCCATGAGCTGGAAAAAGATGGCGTCAAGATCGCCTATTCTGAAAATGTGGCCGACGCCGATGTGGGCCGGGTTTTGCGAGAATATACGGACGAAGGCTTTGAGATGATCGTCGCTCATTCCTTCAGTTACCAGGATCCGACCTTCGAAGTGGGCGAGGAATCTCCTGACACGAATTACGCCTGGGCCGGTGGCATCGGTCGCACGGCAAAGAACGTCGCCGACTACGACCAGCCCTTCTACGAAGCCGCTTATCCCATTGGCGTGTTGGCCGGACACATGAGCGAATCTGGCGTGCTGGGCGCGTTGTACGGTTTCGATATCCCCGTCTGCCATGCGATGGGTGAAGCGCTGCTGGCCGGCGCAAAAACCGTCAACCCCGATGCCACCCTCATCCAGACCGCTGTGGGCGACTGGGTGGATGTGGCCAAGGCCAAGGAAGCCGCTCTGGCGCAGGCCGATGCCGGTGTCGATTTCTGGATCGAGTGCGGCGAAGGCCCTGCCCTGGGCGCTATTGAAGCAGCCAAGGATGCGGGTGGCTATGTCGTCGGCTACGTGGGTGACATGACCGAAAATGGCCCTGATGTCGTGTTTAGCGAACCTGATGTGGAACCTGAAGCCGATGTTTGCCCAGATGTTGCAGGAAACGCATGATGGAACGTTCGACAACCCGTATTATCGCTTCGGGATCGCCGATGGCGCTATGCTGGTCGAATTGAACGAAGGGCTCAAAGATTCCATCCCGCCCGAAGCCATCACCGCGATGGAACAGGCGATGAAGGATATCGCCGACGGTAAGCTGGAAGTGGAATTCGTCCCTGAATAAGTATTCCAAAGTGTCATTCCGAGCGACCGATAGGGAGCCGAGGAATCTCTCGGTTCAAGTTACGAGCAGATTCCTCACATTCGCTCGGAATGACATATCAGGGAATGTTTTGAAGACTGACTGACGATTCCGAAATAACGACCAAGGTGGTGGTTCTTGACTACCTGTGAACCACCACCTTTTTTGGATGCGCTACAAGTGACCGACGCTCCAGCGAAAATCACCACCGATCCCATCGTTCAGATGCGGGGTATTGTCAAACGCTTCCCCGGTGTTGTCGCCAACGCCAGGGTGGACTTTGACGTGCTGCCTGGGGAAATCCATGCCCTGCTGGGCGAGAATGGGGCCGGAAAGACCACCTTGATGAATATCCTGTACGGCCTTTATGCGGCTGACGAAGGCGAGATATTCCTCAAAGGTCAATCCGTTTCGTTCCACTCCAGCCCGGGATGCCATCGCCAATGGTCTGGGCATGGTGCACCAACACTTCATGCTGGTGCAGACCATCAGTGTGGCCGACAACATCGTGCTCGGGCAGAAATCGCCTCGCGAACCCCTGATGGAGAATTCCAGGACGGTCAATCGGCCGTCTGGAAGCGCTCTCCAAACAGTACGGACTGGCAATCGATCCGACGATGGAAGTGTGGAAACTGTCGGTGGGGGAACAACAGCGGGTCGAGATATTGAAAGCACTCTACCGAGGCGCCGAAATCCTGATTCTGGATGAACCGACCGCAGTGCTGACCCCGCAGGAGGTGGATGAACTCCTGGAGATTCTGCGGCGACTGGCAGCCGAAGGGAAGTCGATCGTCTTCATCTCGCACAAACTGGACGAGGTGCTGAACGCCAGTGACCGCATCACCGTGTTGCGCGATGGCGAAGTCGTCGACACAGTAAGACCGGTGGACGTAGACAAAAATGATCTCGCTCGCATGATGGTCGGGCGAGATGTGCTGCTGCGGGTCACCAAAACCGCCGCCCATCCGGCAGAGCCGCTGCTGCGCGTCACCGATCTCTGGGCTGACAGCAACCGTGACTTACCGGCCCTGCGCGGCGTCAATCTGGAAGTGCGGTCGGGCGAGATTCTGGGCATTGCCGGCGTAGCCGGAAACGGACAAAGCGAACTGGAAGAAGTTATCGCTGGTTTACGGCCGGTCGACTTCCGGGCAGCGTCGAGATTTGCGGCCAGGACACCACCAAGGGTTCATCACGAGAGGTGGGAAAAGTGGGGTTAGCCCACATCCCCTCTGACCGCTACCGCATGGGGCTTCTGCCCGATTTTTCCGTTGCCGAAAATATGTTTTTGCAACGCATTGGCGACGCACCCTTCACCCGTCGTGGCTTTTTGGTGTGGGATGTGATCCGCAGCAAGGCGCAGGAACTGCTCCTGGCCTACAATGTGCGGGGGGCGACAGTCGACACCGCCGCCGGTTCGCTCTCGGGTGGCAATGCCCAAAAGATGATCCTGGCTCGGGAAATCGATCGTGACCCCCGCGTGCTGTTGGCCGCACAGCCGACCCGTGGTCTCGATGTCAGCGCCATCGAATATGTGCACACGCAATTGATCGCCCAGCGAGATGCCGGTGTGGCGATCCTGCTGATCTCGACCGAATTGGAAGAAATCCTGACGCTCAGCGACCGCATTGCCGTCATGTACGAGGGCGAGATCGTCGCCGTGATCGACGCAAAGGACGCCAATGTCAATGAGCTTGGTTTGTTGATGGCCGGGACCAAAAAAGCCGGTCGGGTTGAGGTGGTTGCATGACTGTCCCCACCGATCTGCCTCAGACCCAATCTCGGCTTAAATCCCTGGCTGTGTCGATCACCCCGCCCGTGGTCGGGGCGCTGATCGGTTTAGCCATTGGCGGGGTGTTAATCTCTGCTGGCCGGGGCCAATGTGCTGGAAGTGTATGGCTCGATGTGGCGGGGCGCATTTGGCGGCCAACGCCAGATCACCGAAACCATCCTCAAGACCATGCCATTGCTCATGGTCGGGTTGGGCTTGACGGTCGCTTTCCGGGCCAGGGTGTGGAATATCGGCGGCGAGGGACAGTTTTTCATGGGCGCTCTGTTTGGCAGCGTCATTGCACTCCTCTTTCCCGCTTTGCCCCGACCACTTTTGCTGTTAATGATGTTAATGGCGGCGGCGCTGGGCGGCATGATCTGGGCGCTGGTCGCAGGGTACATGAAGATCAAGTGGAATGTGAACATCATTATCTCCACCTTGATGCTCAACTACATCGCCATCTTTTTTGTGCTGTACATGGCCAGGGGGCCGCTGCAAGACCCCAACGGCTATCTGCCCGAAAGCGCCCAATTTGTGAAAGCGGCGCGCATGCCAACCTTTTTTGGCACACGCATCCACATGGGCGTTTTGCTGGTTTTGTTGCTGGTTCCTCTTGTCTATGCACTGTTGTGGCACACGCCACTGGGTTTTCGATTGCGGGCGGTGGGCTCGCGGGCCAGTGTCGCCCGCTATGCCGGGTACAGCGTCAATCGCTCCATCCTCTTTGTGATGGCGTTCAGCGGCGCGCTGATTGGCCTGGCCGGCATCATCGAAGTCAGCACCCTTCACACACGATTGAAGGGTGAAATTTCCGGAGATTATGGTTTTACGGGCATCCTGGTGGCGCTGCTGGGGCGCATGAATCCCATCGGCGTGCTGGTGGCGTCCTTTCTCTTTGCTGCGCTGATTATCGGGGCTGAGTCGATGCACGTGGTCTCCGGCTTGCCCGACGCGCTGGCGGATGCCATCCAGGCGATCATCGTCCTGTCGGTGTTGGCGGTCGATGGCCTGGTGCGAAAGAGGAGGAAATCATGAACTGGGACATGATTTTGCAGTGGAGTTTCCTTGTCGCTCTGGTCACGGCGGGCGTGCGTTTGGCCGTGCCGGTGTTGCTGGCGACGCTGGGCGAGATCATCACCGAACGCAGCGGCGTCCTCAATCTTGGACTGGAAGGCGTGATGGTGATGGGGGCGGTCAGTGGCTTCATGGTGACTTACTATCTCGAATCCGGGCCATTAGCAGGTGCTTCAAGTTCGACAGCAGTATGGATAGGATTGGCTGCTGGCGTCCTCGCCGGCATGGCGATGGGCCTGATTATGGCCTGGCTGAGCATCTCGCTGGAAGTCGATCAGGTGATCGCCGGGGTGACGCTGGTCGTCTTCGGACACGGCATGGCCAATTACATCTACCGCCAGCAATTCAGTTCATTGACGGCGCGAGTCTCTGGCCTGGAACCCGTACACATCCCCGTGCTGAGCGATATCCCTGTCATTGGCGAGCTGTTCTTCCAATACGACCCCACGGTTTATCTGACGTTGATTCTGGTGGTTGTGACCTGGTTCTTGCTGTTTCGGACGACCTGGGGTCTTAAAATCCGGGCAGTGGGTGAAAATCCGGCCGCCGCCGACACCTCTGGCGTTGGTGTGACGCCGACACGCTATGCCGCCACCTTGCTCGGAACCGGTTTGGCCGGTCTGGGCGGTGCGGTGCTGACCGTGGTGCAGTTGCAATTATTCCGGGAGGGCATCACCGGCGGTCGGGGCTGGATTGCGGTGGCATTGGTCATCTTTGCCCGCTGGCGGCCTGGCCTGGCCCTGGTCGGCGCGCTGCTGTTTGGCCTGGCCGATGCCCTGCAATACCGCATCCAGGTGCTCAGCCAGGTGGAACGGGGGGCAGCAACAATCCCCTACGAATTCCTGCTGATGTTGCCCTACGTGCTGACCCTGCTGGCCCTGATCTACCGGCGAGGTCGGGGCGATGCGCCCGCCGCACTGGGCCGCCCCTATTCCGAAGACACGCATTGACGTAACACGAACGACCTGCGGGAGGTGGCGCTAGTATTGTGTCATTTCCGAAGACAATCGTTCGTGAAGTGACCTTCTTTCAGCATCAGTCCTCGCAGCCACCTCCCGGAGGTCACACTTACGATATGGAGACCGTTATGATTCAGGATGATGTTTTGATCAACGACTGGCATGTCGTCGCCCGTTCTGAGGATGTGCCGGAGGGCGAACTCCTTGCGGCAAAACTCCTCGATGAAGATATCGTGCTCTGGCGCGCCAAAGGCGAAGCCTTTGCCTGGCAGGACCTCTGCATCCACCGGGGCACCCGCCTGTCGCTCGGAAAAGTTGAAGATGAACTGCTGAAATGTCCCTATCATGGCTGGAGTTATAACCAGGAGGGGCGCTGCGTCAAAATCCCCGCCCATCCCGACCGCACGCCGCCGACCAAAGCCAAGGTGAAAGCGGTATCAGGCCAGGGAAAAATACGGACTGATCTGGGTGTGTCTGGGCGAACCAGCCAACGACATCCCGCCCTTCCCGGAATGGGACGACGCCGAATTCCGCAAAATCCCCACCGGCCCCTACAAAGTCGAGGCCGGTGGACCCAGGATCATCGAGAACTTCCTCGACATCGCCCACTTCCCCTTTGTGCACGAAGGCATCCTCGGTGATCAGGGGCATCCTGAGATCGAAGATTACGAGGCCCGGATCAACCAGGAGGGTGTGATCGCCGAGGGCGTGCGCGTGTACCAGCCCGACCCGTATGGCACCGGCGTGGGCGACACCGTGGTCTACACCTATCGCGTGCACCGACCATTAACCGCCAGTCTGAGCAAGGAATCCGATGGTCCCCGCTTCTCGATTCTGCTGATGATCACACCGCACGATACGACCGACAGCACGGCCTGGATCTGGATGGCGCAAAACTACGGCTGGGATATCCCCGAGCAGGATCTGGTCGATTACCAGGATGAGATTTTTGGTCAGGACAGGCCGATTGTGCAGTCACAAAGGCCGGAATTACTGCCGCTGGACTTGCAGGCGGAATTGCATCTGCAGAGCGACCGCACGGCAATCGCCTACCGCCGCTGGTTAAATGAATTGGGTGTGACGTTCGGGACGTCGTAATGCTATCAGGTGCGACGCACTTCCGAAGTGCGTCGCACCTCGCCATCTTATCAAGCTTCTGCACATCATGCGAGCTGCTTTCGTGCACGCCCGCTTGTGAAATCTCGATAAACTCGGCCTTCCGTTGTAATTCAGCAATGGTGCAAGCCCCGCCATAGCTCAGGCCCGACCGCAAGCCGCCCACCAACTGATAAACCACTTCGTGGACGTTGCCGCGGTAGGGGACAACCGCCTCGACGCCTTCGGGCACAACCTTGTCCCATTCTTCTTGGCTTTCGGCGCTTTCGTCCGTGCCGTTTTCGGCGGCCTTGCGACCCATGCTGGCCCCCAACGAGGCCATGCCGCGTACAACCTTCACCTTCTGGCCGCCGCGGATCACCGGCGCACCCGGCGCTTCTTCGCACCCGGCGAACAGGCTGCCGATCATGACGGTGTCAGCGCCTGCGGCCAGCGCCTTGACGATATCGCCCGATTTCTGGATGCCGCCATCGGCGATGATGGGGATATCGACACCGGCATCCTGGATGCCTTGCACGCTGTCGGCGATGGCCGTGAGTTGCGGCACGCCGAAGCCGGTGACGATGCGGGTTGTGCAAATCGAGCCCGGTCCAATCCCCACCTTGATGGCGTCAGCCCCGGCCTCGGCCAAATCCCGAGCGCCCTCTCGTGTCGCCACATTGCCGGCAATGATCTGAGCGGCGGGGAACTCTCGCCGCAGCGTGGTGACAAAGTCGATGCAATGATCGGCATGGCCGTGGGCGATATCCAGCACCAGCACATCTGCGCCCGCATCCAGCAGCGCCGCCGCCCGCTCCCGATCTTCCGGCTTGACCCCGATGGCCGCCCCCACGCGCAACCGCCCCTTGCCGTCCTTACTGGCATGTGAGACCCGCTCCTGCTGGATCACATCACGGGCGGTGATCAGCCCGACCAGCACATCGTTCTCGTCCAGCACAGGTAATTTTTCCAGACGGTGCTGATAGAGGATATCGTGCGCCTCAGTGAGCGAAACGCCGGGACTGACGCTGATAATGTCCTCTCTTGACGTCATCGCTGTCCCAATCCCGGCCAGCTTGTCTCTGGCCAGGAGCACGTCGCGCTTGGTGATCATGCCCACCAGTCTTCTGTTTTCGTCTGTTACGGCCAGCCCGCCCACATTCAGGCGCTTCATCAGGCGTTTGGCTTCGCCAATGGTGGCGTCCGGAGCAATGATGTGCGGATTCTCGACCACGTGGCCCTCGGCGCGCTTCACCTCCAACACCTGCGCCACCTGCGCTTCGACCGTCAGAAAACGGTGCAGGATGCCAATGCCGCCAATGCGCGCCATCGCAATCGCCATCCTGGCCTCGGTTACAGTGTCCATGTTGGCGCTGATGATCGGGATAGCAAGCTGGATGGCGTTGGTTAAACGGGTCGAGGTGTTGACATCTTTTCGGGAGGCAAAAGGGGAGCGCTTGGGAACGAGCAGGACATCATCGAACGTGAGGCCTTTGGTGGGACGAATTTTCATGGAAGGATATCCTGTGAAGAGGGGGATTTAATCGAAAGCAGTGGCGAAATCAGTTATGGGGCCGGGAACATTATAAGGATGTGGACGTGATGCACAAATTGTCTCTTTAGCTCGCGCAATGTAGGCAAAAAACAGGCAGTGGTGTATAATCCAACCGTTTCAAATCTGAACATGCACAAAGTAACTAAACAGACCCGCCGGAGAGAGCGCTCCCGCCCATCCAGCGGGTTTATTGTGGAGAAAACATGCCACTGATCACCCTTCCCGGTCTCATCGACCCACACGTCCACCTGCGCGAACCCGGAGCCACCCACAAAGAGGATTTTTATTCGGGCACATGCGCAGCCCTGGCAGGGGGGTTCACCACCGTGTTGGACATGCCCAACACCAGCCCCCCCACCGCCGATCTGGAACGTCTCCAAGACAAATCCCGACTCGCAGCAGCTAAAACTGTTTGTGATGTCGGGTTTTTTGTGTCTGCGGTCAATGACATGCCGCCGGAAATCGTCGCAGCCGCCGGAAAACACGCCATCGGCATGAAGATTTACGTGTCCGAAACCTTCGGCAACCTGCGCATCGACACGCTGGATACGCTTGCCGCCTATTTTGCCGCCTGGCGCGGCCCCGGTCCCATCGCCGTCCACGCCGAAGACATGATGCTGGCGACCTGCCTGGCCCTGGCCGATCTCTACGACCAGCACCTGCACGTCGTCCACGTCAGCCTCAAGAGCGAGATCGAGTTGATCCGTCGGGCCAAGGAACGGGGGCAGCGAGTCACCTGTGAAGTCTCGCCCCACCATCTGTACTTGACTCAGGCCGATGCCGCCCGTCTCGGCCCGTACGGCGATATGCGGCCCCGCCTGGCCACTGAATCCGACCGGCAGGCGCTGTGGGACAACATCGACATCGTCGATTGCATCGCCACCGACCACGCGCCGCACACCAAGGCCGAAAAAGAAAGCGAGAACCCGCCGCCCGGCGTGCCCGGCCTGGAAACCGCCCTGCCGCTGATGCTGCTGGCGGTCGAACAAGGGCGTCTGACATTGGACTGACCTGATCGCCAAGATGCACACCAATCCCGCCCGCATTTACGACTTGCCCGCACAACCCGACACGTTCATCGAGGTCGACACCGATGCCCGCTACACCTTCCCGGCCGATGGCTGGCACACCAAGCCGGGATGGAGTCCCTTTGCCGGGATGCCAGTGTCCGGTCGGGTGGAGCGTGTTGTGCTGCGCGGCCAGATCGTTTTCGAGCATGGCGAAATCCTGGCGCAACCGGGCAGTGGCCGAGTGATTGGCCCTGCTTCGCTGCGCTAACGTGTTGCGTGTTGCGTGTTCCGTCTCTCGGAGCCAACCCAACGCAACACGCAACACGAAAGACGCCTCCCAAAGTAACCACACAAAATCCGCAATACCCCAACTCAAACCAAAACACCAACCGAGGAGCAAAATGTCTGGAAACGGAACACCCAAACCCCACAGCATGGCAATAGCCACGCCTGCCGATTACGTCGACAATGGTTTTTACGGACAGGACATCCTCTCTGTTCGCCAATTCAGTCGTGAAAAGCTCAGGTATATTTTCGATGTGGCCGATGAAATGCGCACCCTGGTCAAACGCTTTGGCTCTGCCGATCTGCTGAGCGGCAAAGTGCTGGCCAACCTGTTCTACGAGCCCAGCACCCGCACTTCCTCCTCCTTCATGGCGGCGATGGTGCGACTGGGCGGGCGTGTCATTCCCATCACCGAGGTGCATTACTCCTCCGTATCCAAGGGCGAATCGCTGCCCGACACCATTCGCTCGCTCGAATGCTATGCCGACATCATCGTGCTCCGCCATCCCGAGGTCGGCGCTGCCCAAATCGCCGCCGATTACGCCTCCAAGCCCATCATCAACGGCGGCGACGGCATCGGCGAACACCCGACCCAGGCCCTGCTCGATCTCTACACCATCCAGCGCGAGCTGGGCAGGCTGGACGGGTTGAAGATCGCCATGGTCGGGGATTTGAAGAATGGTCGGACCGTGCACAGCCTCACCCGTCTGCTCAGCCGTTACAATGTGGACTTCTACTTCGTTTCGCCCGACATCCTGCGCATGCCCGCCGAAACCGTGGCCGAAGTGCAGGCACGCGGGCACAAAGCGGTCGAAGTCGATGATGTCCACGAAGTCATCGCCGACATGGATGTGCTGTATGTCACCCGCGTACAAAAAGAGCGCTTCAGCGATCTGGCGGCGTATGAAGAGGTGAAAAATTACTATATCGTCGATACCGACCTGATGGACCTGGCCAAGGAAGACATGGTCGTGATGCACCCGCTGCCACGCGTCGGCGAGATATCCTACGCCGTCGACCAGGACCCGCGGGCCGCTTACTTCCGTCAGATGGAAAATGGCATGTTCATCCGCATGGCCCTGCTGGCGGCGGTTCTAGGCAAAGCCTAGTAGCTACTTATGACCATGTCCAATCGCTTTCTCGACAAACTCAACGCCCTGCTGGATACTGGACGAGCGCCGTTGTGCGTTGGCCTCGATCCAAATCCCGCCCAATTGCCCGCTCGCTATCCCGACCTGTTGGCCTGGAACCGGGCGATCATCGCTGAAACCCAGGACTTGGCAGCGTGCTACAAGCCCAACATCGCCTTTTACGAGGCGCTGGGGCGGGATGGCTACGATCTGCTGGCGAACACGCTCGCCGCAATCCCACCCGAAATCCCCGTTCTACTCGACGCCAAGCGCGGCGATATCGGCAGCACTGCCGCCGCTTACGCCCGCGCCTGCTTCGAAGTCTGGGATGTCGATGCCGTTACGCTCAGCCCCTATCTGGGCGGTGACAGCATCCGGCCATTTACGAATTACGCCGACCGTTATGTCTTCGTGCTCTGCCACACCTCGAATCCCACTGCTGGTGAATTGCAGTGGGCCAGCCAGTGGGGCGTGCCGTTGTACCAACGAGTCGCCGTTCAGGCTATGAGTTGGGGCTTGGGCAACGTGGGTCTGGTCGTGGGCGCGACCTACCCCGAGACACTCGCCGAAGTGCGGGCACAAGTCGCGGATGCCTGGTTCCTGGCGCCCGGCGTGGGCGCACAGGGTGGCGATGCCGCCAGTGCGCTGGCTCAGGGGGCACGCGCCGATGGCCGGGGCGTGCTCATCAACGTTTCCCGCGGCATTTCCCTGGCCGCTGATCACCACGCCGCCGCCCAAGCATTGTCCGAGCAGATGCGCTTGCCGCAAACGACGGAACAGCCGACGATGTCGCCGCAACTGCGCTCGTTGGCACTAAAATTACACGACCTCGGCTGCATCCGCTTCGGTGAATTCACTCTGGCATCGGGCATTCAGTCGCCGGTGTACATCGACCTGCGCTTGCTGGTGAGTGACCCGGCAGTGCTGGCCGCAGCGGCACAGGTCTATGCCGGCCTGATGGCGAGTCTGGAGACGGATCGCATTGCCGGCGTGCCTTTGGCCGCCTTGCCTATCGCCACCGCCGTCAGCCTGGAAACCAATCTACCTCTGATTTATCCGCGCAAAGAGTCGAAAAGCCACGGTCGGGGCAGAACAATCGAAGGGGAATACAGAACAGCCGATCGGGTGACGGTAATCGAAGACCTCGTCACCTCGGCGGGCAGCCTGATCGCCAGCATCGAGACCATGCGCGCTGAGGGATTGACGATTACCGATGCGGCGGTGCTGATCGACCGTGAACAGGGCGGACGAGAAAATCTGGCGGCGGCAGGCGTCAACCTGCACGCTGCTTTCACCTTTAGCCAATTGCTCGATGATTCTTCACGAGGCCGGGCGCATCGACGCTTCCGAATACGACAGTGTCAAGCGCTATCTGGCCGGGCTATGATGTTGGAAACCGAAAAACCAGAAAACCGAAAAACCAGGTGCTTGCCGCCTCGGTCTACAGGTTTTCCGGTCTACCGAGTTCCAAACAAGCGAATCGATCCCGAACCGTGAGACAAGAATCATGCCCCTAACCACCCAATTCCTCAACCTCACCCTCCCCACGCCCATTGTGCTGGCCTCGGGCATTTGGGGAACCAAGAGCAGTTTGCTGGTGCGGGCCGCCCAGGCAGGATGCGGGGCAGTCACGGCCAAGAGCGTGGGGCCTGAACCCCGCGGCGGGCATGTCAATCCCACCTGCCTCGACTGGGGCGGTGGCCTGATCAATGCCATCGGCCTGCCCAACCCCGGCGCTGAGCATGAGGTGGAAATCCTGCGTGAGACAAAGGCGCAACTGGCGGGGTCCGGCACAGCAGTCATTGCCAGCTTTTTCGCCGATTCGGTCGAGAACTTTGGCCGGGTGGCGGCGACACTGGCCGGAGCAGAACCCGACCTGCTCGAAGCCAACATCTCCTGCCCAAACGTGCACAGCGATTTCGGTGATCCCTTTGCCGCCAGTGCCGCCAGCGCTGCTGCTGTCACGGCGGCGGTGAAAGCGGCAGTCCCCGACATCCCCCTGATCGTAAAATTAGCGCCCAACGTGCCCAACATCGGGCGCATTGCTGCTGCCGTGGTGGATGCCGGAGCCGACGCCATCTGCGCCATCAACACGATGCCGGGCATGGTCATCGATGTGGAAAGCGGCCAGCCGGTGTTGCAGAATCGCAGCGGCGGCCTTTCCGGCCCGGCTATCCTGCCTATTGCCTTGCGTTGTGTGTACGAAATCCATCAGGCCGTGCCCAACACACCGATAATCGGCACGGGCGGTGTTACATCGGGCGAGGATGCCATTGCCATGCTGATGGCCGGAGCGACGCTGGTCGGTGTCGGTTCGGCGGTTTACTATCGTGGCCCCGAGGCGCTGACGTTGATCCGGGATGAGATGGCTGTCTGGCTTGAATCCCACGATTTCGCTGCGCTCGACGAGGTTCAGGGGCTCGCCCACCGGCCCCCGACCTACGATCTAAACCCGACCCCAGCGCCGACGCCCGGCCACTGAGCAACCCAACTGCCATGTTCCCGACCCAATCCACCCAACTTCCCCGTGCAACCCGAATTCGTGAAGTCATCCCGGAAAATGAACGTACTAAAACCTTTGTTTTCGATCAGACCTGGACCGCCGAACCCGGCCAATTCCTGATGGCCTGGCTGCCTCGTTTCGACGAAAAACCCTTCAGCCTGGTCGCTGCCGATCCGGTGACGATTACGGTGGCGGCAGTGGGGCCATTCACGGGATTATTGCATGGGCTGGAGTCAGGCGACCGTGTCTGGCTGCGTGGTCCTTTTGGACACGGCTTCAAGGTGTTGGCGGGACCAGTGCTGGCGGTTGGCGGCGGCTACGGTGTTGCCCCCATCAGTTTCCTCACCCGAAGGGTGAAATCCGGTGGCGGTGAGATCACAGCCGTAGTCGGAGCCAGAGGACGGTCGGATCTACTTTTTGCAGAACGATTGGCCAAGGAAGGGGCGGATGTACGGGTGACGACGGAGGATGGGAGCGTAGGGCGGCAGGGTCTGGTGACGACGGAAGTTGAGCCATTGCTCGCGAGCGGGCATTATGCCAGTCTGGTTGCCTGCGGCCCGCACGGCATGTTGACGGCGCTGGAATCGCTCGCTCATCGCTATCAAATACCTGCGCAGCTTTCGTGGGAGGCGTACATGCGTTGCGGCATCGGGCTGTGCGGCTCTTGCGAGCATGAGGGCAAGGTGTTGTGTTTGGATGGGCCGGTGTTGTCGGTACTATTGGGAAAAACTCATTAAGCGCTCATACGCCGCTCGCCAGGCGTCACTCGGCTGCGGCTCGTAATACGAACGCTCGAACGAAGCGGCGATGGCCTTGCGCCCGGCGGCCACATCGGCCAAATGCCCTGTGGCGATAGCTTGCATCATCACATTGCCCAGAGCTGTGGCCTCGATGGGGCCGGTGACGACGATACGTTCGCAGGCATCGGCGGTAAATTGATTGAGCAACAAGTTTTGCGTGCCGCCGCCAACGATACGGATTGTATCCAGACGATGACCGACCAGTGTTTCCAATGATTCCAGCACCCAGCGGTATTTAAGGGCCAGGCTTTCGAGAATGCAGCGCACAATAGCGCCAACGCTCTCAGGGACAGGTTGGCCGGTGCGCAGGCAGTAGGCCCGGATCATGCTGGGGGTGTCGCCGGGGCTGGCGAATTCGGGCTCGTCCGGGTTGATGATCGAGCGCAGGGGATCAGCATCCTGGGCGAGCGAAATCAACTCAGCCCAACCATAGTCTTGTCCCTCGCGCATCCACTGTCTCCGACTTTCTTGCAGCAGCCACAATCCAGCCACATTTTTGAGAAAACGGATGGTGCCGGCTACGCCGCCCTCGTTGGTGAATTCGAGCGCCAGGGACTGATCTGTGATAACCGGTTCGGCGGTTTCGACGCCCATCAGACTCCAGGTGCCGCTGCTGATGTAGACGCTGTTGGCGTCCAGATCGGGCACGGCTGCCACGGCGTTGGCGGTATCGTGAGCGCCGGTGGCGACAACCGGTGTGGACGCATCCAGCCCGACCTCTGCCGCCACATCGGGCAGCAGCGCACCCAAAACCGTGCCCGGTTGCACCATTTCGGGGAGGATGTCGATGGGCAGATCGAACTCAGACAGCAAATCGATCGCCCATGTGCGAGCGCGAGCATCGAGCATCTGGCTGGTGGAGGCGATGCCATACGTGGCCACTTTGCACCCAGCCAGCCAGTAGTGGAACAAGTCGGGCGTGAACAGCAATGTTTCAGCAAGATCAAGTTGCGGATCAGCACTGAGCCGACGGGCCAGCAACTGGAATAGTGTGTTGAACAGCATAAACTGGAGGCCTGTGATCTCGTAGATATCGGCCTTGGGCACGATCTCGAACGCTTTCTCAAAAATGCCCTCGGTGCCGGAGTCCCGATAATGGTACGGATTGCCGATCAGGTTGCCGCTCCCGTCCAGCAGGCCGTAATCCACCCCCCAGGTGTCAACGCCGATCCCGGCGACAGGTTCATCATAGCGGGCGGCATAATTCGTCAGGCCTTGCTTGATCTCAGCCCAAAGGCGCAGATGGTCCCATAACAGCCTCCCGCGCACGACCACCGGGCCATTTTCAAAGCGATGCATCTCCTCTAACTCGAAACGAGCGCCATCCCAGCGGCCCAGCATCACCCGCCCGCTGGAAGCGCCGAGATCGATGGCAAGGAAGTTCGTTGTTGTGCTCATAATGGACTCCTTTATGCGTGGTTCGTGTTGCGTGGTGCGTCGGTTGTCTTCTGGATGGGCTTCTCTCCAATGACCAATCAATCACGCAACACGCACCACGAAACACGTCTATCTCATTTCTTGTCCGCCGGTCACGTTAATCGCCTGGCCGGTCATGTAGCTCGACTGGTCGGAAGCGAGGAAAACGAGGACATTGGCGATGTCTGCATAGGTGCAACCCCGCTTCATCGGCACTTGATTGATGTATTTCTGGCGCACTTCCTCTTCGGTGATGCCCCATTTCTTGGCGTACTGGCTGTACAACGAATCCACCCACAGCGGCGAATCGAGCAGGTTGCCCGGGCAGATGGCGTTAACCCGAATGCCGAACTCGGCCAGGTCGAGGGCGATGCTCTGGGTGAGTCCAACACCACCGAACTTGGTGGCGGCATAAGCGGAATTCTTGAAACTGCCCTTTTTGCCCGATTTCGAGTTGATCTGGATGATGGAGCCGCTGCCCTGTTCGAGCATCACTCTGGATGCGTGTTTGGCGACGAGCATGTAGCCAAAGAGATTGACGTTCATCACGAACTGCCACTTGTCGGCGGGGAAGTCCCAGATCGCCTCAGCGATGAGGACGCCGGCATTGGAAACGACGATGTCCAGACGGCCAAAGGCGTCGACTGCCGCCTTGACCATCGCTTCCACCTGCGCTTCGTTCGTGACATCGACTTTGACGGCGATGACACGCTGTCCGGTAGCGTCAGCGATGATATTTGCGGTCTGCTCAGCGCCTTCGAGATTGAGATCGGCGACGACGACATCGCAGCCTTCTTCGGCCAGACGCTGGCAGAGTGCCGCGCCAAGTCCTTGCGCACCGCCGGTGACAAGGGCGATTTTGTTAGGTAGTGTTTGAGTCATAGTATGTTGGTGTTTGTTGAGATATGGTTGACGAGTTGTGGCGCCAATGCTAGAATGCGGCATCAGCAATTTTAAACTGTAGACGCTTATGCCGACCAAAAACATGGATCGGATAAGAAAACATATTATTTAGGAACGTAATTCCTGTTGCAACAGCTACGATTTGAGTGGAATTTCGACAAAGCTGAAAAGAACATCAACAAGCACGGTGTTCCGTTTGAGGAAGCCGTAACCGTGTTTGATGATCCGATGTTTATCACTTTTATCGATCAGGAACACTCATTCGATGAAGAGAGATACATCACCATTGGCCTGTCAAACAGCGCCCGACTGCTTATGATAGCTCATACAGATCGTAGTGGGTTCATACGCATAGTTAGCGCTAGAAAAGCGACCAGGAAGGAACAACTATTCTATGAGAAATCTGAATGATCCGGACGATTACGAACTGAATGCTGAGTATGATTTGTCGAAAATGACGGTAGTCGCCAAGGGCAGATATGCGCCTGAGCGCCGTCAAGGCCAGAATATCGCCGTACTCGATGATGATGTAATGAAAGCGTTTCCCACTGATGAAGCAGTAAACGAAGCGTTACGGTTAGCTATAAAAATCGCAGCGATTCCTGAAAAGAACATAGTGGAAACGACGCCAGCTTGAACACAACATGCCATTAAACAAGCATCAATCGTAGAAACTCTGCTTCAGCCTCATTCGTCCATTCCCGACCATTCTTGAGTTTGGCATAAACGGTGGGGAGACTATCCTTCAGGTCGGGCACAGGCGTGAGCGGGAATTCCTGGATTTGTGGAAAAATGACGACTTTGCCGGGGAAGACCTGGTCCTGCACGGCCTGCATCCCCTCTTTGGCAGCGCTGAGCGAGCCGATAGCGGCCACCGAGCGATTCGGAGAAAGCTCGCCAGATTCGGCTTGATGCAACATCAGCCGCAGATCGTCGATGGAGGAGGCAGAGTGGCCGATGATACGAGCATCTTTCATGAAGGCGTCGCTGAGATCGATCTTGGCGGTGACGCCCCTGGCTACGCCAGCGAACACATTCATCACGCCTTCTGACGCTAACCAGGTGGCTGCATCGGCAATGACGGGGGGGATCGGGGCCAGGACGATGATGTCGTCGAAACCGGCATCCTTGAACCGTGCCATTCCCGCCTGGTAGGAGTCCTGGTTCATGGGGTTCAGGCAGATAAACTCGATGCCACGGTTGCGCGCATCCTCGCCAAAGGATTCTTCGACATCCTGCAAACGCAGATCACTGACATCGGTGCAGACGATGATGCTGGGACCATTTGCTTTTTCGATCGCTCGTTGCACATGCATCCGACCCATCGGTCCTGCGCCGCCGACAAACAGGGATATCCCGCCCGGTTTGAGCGTCGAACGCACAGGCGTGTCGCTGTAGGCATCGGCGATCTCTGCACCCCTGGCGCCCACGTACAACCAGCGATTGTAGTGAACCCGGCCGACGTCGACGTTCACGAGCCGGTCTAGGGATGCATCGGCCAGGATGGCGACAATGCCGAAATGGTCCAGCCAGGGACTGACGGTCTCGATCAGTTCCGCCGTAGCGCCCAGCAGCACGATGTCGTCTACAAATTCCACGGGCGGAGCGCTGATGTCTTCAACTTCGATCACTTCCACGCCCAGGTCATCCGCTTTCGCCCGCAAGGCGTCGGCCAGATAATCCGGGACGTCGCTCAGCAGCAGGCGGGCGGGATGAGAAGCAGCCTCGAAGCCGGCGCTGAGGGTGTAATTGTGATCAGGATTCGATTCGGAACCAATAATCCAGGCCGTCCCCCCAGGTTTCAGGCTGGTGCGGTATTCAAGCTGATAGGCAGCGGTGACACAGGCCCACGGCTCGGTCAGGGCGCTCTCGGCGTAACCGGTGGTGGGCTGCACGGGGATGAGATAGTTGCCGTCATCGCCATTGAGGATGCGCTGGTCGATCACGTTGTACTGCGAGAGACCGCCCTGAATTTCGTAGCCATAGGCGTAGCCTACGCCATCGACGAAGATGTCAGCCTGAATGGTGAATCTGTCTCCGATCTTGTACTGATCCCGCAGGTTTTCGCCGACTCCGACCACCGTCATGGCGATCTCGTGGCCGAGCACGACCGGGTTGTCCTTCATGCTGCGGTAAATGCGGGGGTGCTCTTCGCCCAGGCGGATGATTTTGATGTCTGAGAAGCAGAGGCCGGTAGCGTCGTGACGCACCAGCAGTTCGTCGGGACCGTATTCGGGTACAGTCACCCGGCTGAGGTCCGCCATTTTCGCCCAGGTTGTCGAGGCCGGGTCCGTAAAGATGCCATTCTTGCTGGGTTTCGGGCAAAGGCGTATCGGCGGTTTTGAAAGTGCTAAGTTTATCGTTCATTAAAAGCTCCGTTGATTTGTCATTCCAAACGACCGTCAGGGAGTCGAGGAATCTCAGGGTGGAACGTGGTGAGATTCTTCGTCGCTGCCGCTCCTCGGGATGACAATTATGAAAGTCGGTTGAGTAGTTCGGTGGGTGTCAGTTCAGATGGCAGGGCCAGAAGCTGGTCGAATCCAGGCTTTCCGGGTGGGATCAGGTTTCCTGCCTGGGTGTAAAAAGCGTTGCGTTCGGCACGGGTGGGCAGATGCGATTTCGCCCAGTCGGATTGATAGCCCAATCCCAGCGCCCGTTGCAGCATCGTGTGTCCGTAGATGAAATAAGCGCCATCGAGAAAGGCTTGCCGCACGGGAGCCAGTTCCGGGGCATCGAAATCATCGACCAGCTTATTGCCGAAGCTGTTCATCTCCGTCCCCACGTTGAGCGGCAGGTCCAGGCGTTGCGCCAGCTCGACCACATCGTACAAGTTCTGCAGCTTGATGCGCTTCACGTCCGGGTCGGCGAAATTCCAGTTGCGGTCGGGGATGATGTTCAGGGCGACGACGCCTTTGTCGATCAGCAGCGTCAGCAGCTCTTCCATGCGCTGTTCGCCGGGCAAGGTGCCATCCAGCCAGGCCGCACAGGGCAGCGCTCCGCAGGCTTCGATCAGGCTGTGGAATGCCTCGATGGTGGGGAAGGTGTCGGGACCAGGAGCGACATAGCCCACGCCGCCACGTTTCATCAGTTTTGCCCGGATCAGGTTCTGCAGGCCGGCGCCATCACCGCTCTCACCCATCAACTCGACGATAGTGGCTTGCGGCGTGCCCAGCTTATCCGCCCAAAACGCTGACGGATCGTCTGTCTGCCGTTCAGCGGCGTTGACGAAAGCTGCGACCATGTGGCGTTCAGTGGCGACGCCGTTCGGTGTCAGAGGCAGGACATCGGTCTCGTAATCGACCGTGACCGGGCTGAGATAGGCATTGACGCGCTCCAACATGCCCAAATTGCGCTGGCGGGCTCGTTGCCGCAGGTCATCGGCGATGTAGGCGACCGAGTCGGGAATGTCGCTGGAGGTGAAGCCGATGCCCATGTGGTAGGTCACGCCGGGTTCGCCGGGTGAATTAATCTCGTAATCGGCGAATTCGGGCACGAAAGCCCGGGTTTCGATGCCCGCACTGCCGCGTAATCCCACCAGATCACATGCTTCCAACCATTCGTCCACCGCATCGAGGACATCGAAATCGACGATGCCCATCAATTTGTAACCCGCCGACTTCCCCAGCCAGGCCAGCCCGGCAGGTGAGTAGCCGTAAGCGTTGTACGAGAAAAAGGTGTGGCAGTGCATGTTGGCCACATCGGCGGGTTCGGGCAGGATGATGTCGCCATTTTGCGCAGCAACAAGCAGCGTCTTCAGCGCTGTCTCGCGCACGGCAGGGTCGAAGTCGTTCAGGTCGGAGATAAGTTGGTCGGTCGGTATTGTTTGTGGCATTCTCATTTCGTCCGGGTTGGGGGCATACTTCAAGAAACGGAGTTACCCACCGATGATTTTCTGGCGGTAATGTTCGTCAGGTCGGGTATGGATGCGGTTGACGTTGGCGGGCGTCATGAAGTGCGGGCCGCCCAAGGCGTAAGCTCCAATCAGAATGCGGGCCGTCTTGACCACCATCGCCGTGATATTCTCCACTTTTTGTGCTGTTTCGGCCAATACGAACAAGCCGTGATTTTGCAGGTACAGCACTTTGGGCAACTCGCCGAAGTCATCGATGTACATGTGAATGCGGCGGTTCACTTCTCGCGCCAGGGGCAGGCCGGGATCGGTGTACGGGATCAGCACCGGGGCGGGGCCACATACCACGATCTCATCAGGAAACAACCTGCCTGCGAGCGCCTCTTCAAAGCTTACCGAACACGTGATCATGTTGACGGCGGTCGGATGCGTGTGTCCCACAAAATTCACGCCTTCAAGGTCCAGGCAGGCGGCATGCAACACGGTCTCGACCGAAGGATGGCCGGACGCAGATGGATCGACTTTGGCATCGATCAGACCCTGTCGCACTTCATCATCGTTCAGATCGGGCCCATTAAGCATGGTGCGCGCCTTGTCAAAGCTCACCTGCACGAATGAAGCTTCCGTAACAGTGCGCAATTCTGTGCCGCTGGCCTTCACCCAGAAACTGCCATCGGCGAGCTTTGCTGAGGTGTTGCCCTCGCCGAGGATGACGTAGTCATTTGCGGGGTCGCCCAAACGGCGGGACATGGCGACGAGTTGGTTGAGAATATCATTTTTTGTCATAGTTTGCACTCGTTGAATTGATTTTGTGTTCTGTGTTTTTTTCTCATCCACAAAGCTACCACCCATCGGGGCATGTTGGCTCAGGTAGTTTTCATCTCAGGCAGCGGAGTGAGGCAATGGTAAAGGCTATGCTGCGACCAGGTCAAGGAATACCTGATAGGCTTGTTCCCAATGCGTATGGTCTCCCGGATTGAAGTAAATTATCTCAAACGATTGCTTTGTGATCTGCCGCGCCTCATCCAGCGCCGCCAGTTCGCCGCTTGCCACCGCTTGCACTGCGATATTGCCGATGGCAGTGGCTTCCACCGGCCCGACTGTGACAGGCAGTTGGGTGGCGTCGGCAGCGAATTGATTCAGCAACTGGTTCTGCGATCCACCACCGACGATGTGCAGCGTCTCCGTTTGCCGGGAGAGGAGGATATCCAGCTTTTCGATCACCCAACGATAGCGCAAGGCCAGCCCTTCCAGAGCTGTGCGCACGATTTCGCCACGTGTTTCCGGCACGTGTTGGCCGGTCTCGCGACAATACGTGCGGATCGCTTCGGGCATGTCAGGTGGGGCGAGGAAAGAAGGATGGTCGGGATCGATCACGGCGACAAAGGGCCGGGCTTCCGCCGCCATTTGCGTGATCTCATCAAACGAGAGTTCATCGCCCTCTTTTTCCCAGATTCGTTTACATTCCTGCACCAGCCACAAACCCATGATGTTTTTCCAGGGCAGCACCATGCCCCCTGCCCCGCCATAGCTGCTGATGTTGTATTCCAGGGCTTGTTCGGTGATGATGGCTTTGTCGTGGACGCAGCCCAGCAGTGACCATGTGCCCGAACTTAGCCAGGCGAAATTGTCGCTTTCGGCGGGCACGGCGACCACAGCAGAGGCGGTATCGTGCGTGGCGGGCGCAACAACGGCGAGCGAGTCGAATCCGACTTCGTCCGCTATTTCGGGCAGCAGGGGGCCAAGGATTGTGCCAGGATGGATAATCTCGGGGAAGATATGCCGGGGAATGCCGAGGGCATCGAGGATCGGGGCAGACCATTCACCTTTCAACGAATCGTAGAACTGGGTGGAAGTGGCGTTTGTGTATTCGCAAGCCTTGACGCCCGTCAGCCAGAAATGCAAAAGGTCGGGGATCATCAAGAAATCCTGAGCGATGCGCAACTGCGGGGAATCGGCAGCAGCCATCGCCGCCAACTGGTACAGCGTGTTGACAGTCAGGAACTGGATGCCGCCCGATTGCTCGTAAATCTCACGTTGCGGGACGCGGCTCGAAGACCTGCTCCATCATCCCCTGCGTACGAACATCACGATAAGCGAAGGGATTGCCCAAGAGTTCGCCCTCGGCATCCAGCAAACCGTAGTCGAGCGCCCACGTATCAATGCCAAGCGAGATAAAGTCGGTCCCGTATTGCCTGGCGACCAGACTCAGGCCCCGTTTGACTTCGTCAAATAGATGCAAGACATCCCAATGCAGATGGCCGCTAACCTGAACCGGGCTGTTGCCAAAACGATGCACCTCTTCCAGTTTGATTGTTCCGTCATCAAAGATTCCGACGACGACTCTGCCGCTTGCGGCGCCGATGTCGATGGCGATGTACTTACCCATGAGATACCTCCAACTCTACTGTATTCCGTGCGTTCATTCGTGCCCGACCGTCAGGTATCGCTCGACCTTTTCGGCCAGGCGCTCCACGATGGCGGCCACGATGGCTTCGCCCAATTCGGGTGTGGCAGTTTGGCGCGGGTCTTCTCCCAGGATGCCACCCCATTCGCCGGCGTTGCTGTCGTCCAGGCGGGAGAGTTCCACCAACTCCGGGTGCAGGTGCATGAGGATGGCGGTCTCCCACTTGGCAGCGTGATCGCCGCGGTAGCCCAGGTCGGTGACAAGATCATATTCGGGGATTATCCACACCCGTGTGTCGTACTGCGTCTGCCAGATGGTGAAGAGATTGGCCGCTTCGACCAGCGCGGCGATATGAGGCGGCCCGTAATGGCCACTGACAGACGACAATCAACTTGAAACCGATATCGGAAAGCTGCTCAAGGTACTCGGTGAGCAACTGCATCACGGTCTCCCGCCTGAATTCCAGGGTCAGTGGGAAACCGCCATGCTGCCGGCAGTTTCAAGGTATCGAAACCGCACCAGACCGGTGGCAGCACCACGCCGCCGGTGCGCTCCGCCACCCTTTGCAGGATAGCCATGCGCCTTGAGGCCGTCATTGCCCAGCGCCATGTGATAGCCGTGCCATTCCAGCGCGCCCCAGGGTAGATAGGCGACCGGGCGCAGTCTCCAGGATGGCTTCGAATTCACGAGGCAGAGAGCGTTTGCGTAGCGCATCTGGCTCAGCGGATGCAGATAGAACGAAACATCTGCGTCGCATCTTTACGGCAGAAGAAGATCGATCAATCTCCATAAGTGGTCATCCCCACCTTCGACGGCTGCTGGCATCACCCAGGGATTGACCTCGACCGCCCAGCGTTTGTAGACATCGGTCTCGCCCAGCGTTGCCCAGCGCCTCGTCGATATCGCCATCGACTTCCAGGTAGGCGAACATGCGATTGCCGAGGGCGAAGATGTTGTAATTGTGAATGCCCACCGCCTGGATCGCCTCCAGCAGTTCGGGCCAGGGATTAAGGTGGATGTCGGTGTACGGTTCCAGATGTTCGGGATGCACTCGCCAGGTCATTCCGACTCGTTTCATGTTGGGGACTCCTTTGGTGACAGGGTGGGATGGGGTGACAATGGGGTGACAAGGTGACGGGCGGCGAGTCGACCTTCAACCTCGACCTGCGATCAGATCTATCCGCCCAGCGCGCCGATGCCGGCTCCTGCACGTTTCTGGGCAATCTTCCGGGCGTAGCCGCCTTCGCGATAGGCGATGATGGGATCGGGATGGCGGCCCATTTCGACACGCACTTGTTTCAGGAGCGGCTGCACATCCAATTCGTAGGCATCCATCACCGTGCGATTGGCGAGGATGACATCGCCCGCCTGTTGCGCTTCGGCCAGCTTTCCGCGCTCGACCAGCAGCGCTTTGGCGTAGGCTGTCTGCGTATTCATCACCGACTGAATGATGCCCTCGATGCTCGGCTCAACATTGTGCGATTGATCGAGCATGTAGATGACACTCTCAGCAGTTGCGGCAGTGGCCGGGTCTTGCGCAGCGTCCACGATCTGGTCGTAGATGGCGAACAATTGCAGTGGATTGACGGTGCCCGCCATCAGGTCGTCATCGCCATATTTGCGATCATTGAGATGGAACCCGCCCAGCTTGCCCTCGTCCAGCAGGATGGAGACGATGTGCTCGATGTTGGCGTTGGGCGGATGATGTCCGACATCGACCAGCACCTTGGCCCGCTCGCCCAGGCGGCTGCACATCATATACGACATGCCCCAGTCCATGAGGTCGGTCGTGTAGAAGCCCGGCTCGAAGTACTTGTATTCGATAGCCAGATGTCATGTCATCATCCATCGCATCATACAGCGCCTTGAAACCCTCGAACAGGCGATGTTTGCGGCGTGCGCAGATGATCCTGGCCCGAGATAATTGGTGCCATCCGCCAGCCACATGCCGATCACCTTGGATCCCATCTCCCGTGTGATCCGCACACAATCGACAAAATGATCGATGGTCGACTTGCCGCACCTGCTCATCGGGGCTGCAAATACTGCCCAGGCGGAATTGCTGGCCCATGAAGGTGTTGGGATGCACCGTGCCGATGCTCAAGCCGCGTTCGGCCGCGTAGTCTCGCACCGGCGTGTAGCGACCATCGTCGGTCACATCCCACGAGCACATGGCTGGCCATGACCGGGCAAACGCCGACCACGCGCTGGATTTCGGCGCAATCTTCGATCTTGTCCCAGATATCGCGGGCCGCGCCATCCTCGCGGAAAGACGCCGTAACGTGTGCCCGAATTGCCCACCGCCCACGACGGCAGTTCGATGACCTGCCGTTTAAGACTTGCTTTCACCGCCTCGACGTCAACGCCTCTCTCGCTGAGCACATCGGCCAGGACTTCGTACTGCCTTTCCCAGATTTCCATATCGTAACGACTCCTTTTCGTCTGTGAATTGTAAACACATATCAGGACGGATCACACTGACTACTGATTACTGAATACTCATTACCACTCACGTCCGCCGCGCCCGGATGCGCAATTGGTCGATGCCAACCGCAATCAACAGCACAAGACCACGCACGACCATCTGGTTGTACTCCGAGACATTGAGGATGATCAGGCCATTGCTGAGAACGCCCATGATAAACACACCCAGAATCACCCCCACCAGGCTGCCGGACCCGCCCGCGATGCTCACGCCGCCCAGAGACGACAGCCGTGATCACCTCCAACTCGAAGCCGACGCCGATGCTGGGCTGGCCTGAATTCACCCGACCCATCACGATCATACCGGCTACACCGGTCAGCAGTCCCGCCAGCATGTAAACCAGCAATTGCATGCGCTCGACCTTGATACCCGACAGACGCGAGGTCTCGGCATTGCCGCCGATGGCATAGATGTAGCGACCAAAATAGGTGCGATACAGAAAAATGACCCCCCAGGATGAAATACGATGATCATGAGGACGACCGGCACCGGGATCGCCGCGATGTAGCCCTTGCCCACTGCCTGCACGCCTTCCTCAAATCCCAAAAAGGGCACTTTGGGAAAACCGAACACCGGCAGGCCGCTGGTCAGAGTAAAGCTGATGCCGCTGACAATGGTGAGCGTGCCCAGGGTGGTGATCAGGGCGGGGATATGCAGTCTCGTGATGATGAGACCATTGAGCAGACCGACCAAGCATGCCCGCGCTGATACCGGCAAAAATGCCGACCAGGGGCGGCATACCCGCCTCGATGATCGCTTTGGCGGCGATGACGCCGGTGAAGGCCAGCACCGAACCGATGGACAGATCAATGCCACCGATCAACAGGACCATGGCCGCACCCACCGCCGTAATGCCGGTAAAGGACACTTGACGCATGATGTTGATCAGGTTCGGCTGAGTCATGAAGGCGTCGGTTGTCAGCGAGAAGAAGACAAATAGTGCGATGAGCACCAGGGCCAGGCTCAGCGTCTGTCCGGAATTTGAGAGCAAGCGGCTGAATGAGCCGTTTTTTGAGATGGCGCTCTTCGGTGATTGGGATGCTTCCATGAATAAGCTCTCCGGTAGATAGAGAATAGAAAAGTGTCTGTTCAGGCGAGGGAAGGTTCCTGACCGGCAGCCAGGGTCAAGAGTTTTTCTTCGGTTGCTTCGGCGCGGGTGAATTCGCCCACCAATCTGCCCTCGCGCATCACCAGAATGCGGTCGGACATGCCCAGCAATTCCGGCATCTCCGACGAGATCATGAGAATGCCGCGCCCTTCGCTGCAAAGCTGCACCATCAATTCGTAGATTTCGTGCTTGGCTCCTACATCGATGCCGCGGGTCGGCTCGTCGAAGAGGATGATGTCGGCGTCGCCCGCCAAAACCTTGGCGACGACGACCTTTTGTTGCGTGCCGCCGCTGAGATTGCGGGCCTCTTCACGCGGCACGTGCTCCTGCATTTTTAGCTTGTCTTGAAAATGCCTGACCACATCCGCTTCGGCATTACGACTGATGAAACTCTGATTCGACAATGTATGGATCGTGCTCAGCGTCATGTTCTCGCTGGAACGCATCAGCAGAATCAAGCCCTGGCCTTTGCGATCTTCGGGCACAAGACCCAGGCCCTTGTCGAAGGCATTGGCCGGGTTGGAGATATTGACAGGTTGGCCGTGTACCCACACCTCGCCCGCCTGTCGGCGTTTGGCCCCGAACAGCGTCAGCGCCACATCGGTGCGGCCAGCGCCGATCAGCGCGTACATGCCCAGGATTTCGCCCTTGTGCAGATCGAAGGAGACGCCTTCGAAGATATGGCCGTCTGAAAGATTCCGCACCGCCAGCAGCACCTCGTCGGAGGGCGGCTCCTTGGTCGGGGATAATCTCCCAATTCGCGGCCCACCATGTAGCTGATCAATTGCGGTTCGGTGGTATCGGCCACCGCCTGGGTCACCACCAGATGGCCGTCGCGCAACACCGTCACATGCTCGCACAATTCGAAAATCTCTTCCAGTCGGTGTGAAATGTAGATGATCGTGACGCCCTTGTCCTGGAGTTGTCGCGTCAAGCTCGAACAGCGTGCTGACCTCGTCCAGCGTCAGCGAGGCTGTCGGCTCGTCCATGATCAGCAGCTTCACATCCTGCGAGATCGCCTTGATGATCTCGACGATCTGTTGCTCGGCGATGCTCAGGTCCATGACCAGCGTGCGGGCGTCCAGGCCCACATCCCATTCATCGATCAGCTTCTGCGCCTTCTGTTCGGCATCACGGTCACTGATAAACACCCCACGCCTGCGTCTCGCGGCCCAGGAAGATATTGGCGGCAATGCTCAAGCCCGGTACGAGATTGAATTCCTGGTAGATGACGCCAATACCCAGGGCTATCGCTTGTTGCGGATCGAGCTTTTCAAAGGTGCTGGCCGTCGAAGACGATGGCTCCTGAGCTGGGCGAGACCGCCCCGGTCAGCATCTTGATCAGGGTGGATTTCCCCGCGCCATTTTCGCCGACGATGGCATGCACCTCGCCCTGTTCGATGGACAGGCTCACATGATCGACCGCCAGAGTGCCGGGATATTGCTTGGTAATTGCTTTGAGTTCGAGGATGGTATCTGTGGCATAGTAAAGCACTCAGGTGAGACCTGCTCGACGCGCCAGAGTGAAGTACGCGGCGTCGAGCAGGCTTTGAATCGATAGGGTTGTGGTTAGTTCATGAACTCTTCGACGTTGGAGGCATTGACCGGGGCCAGCTTGATGGCGCTGATCTTGTCCACGGGCAGTCCGGCGATGGCCGAAACCAGGGATCGCACGGTGAGCGCACCCATCTCGTAGGGCTGCTGGTCGACGGTCGCCTGATAGGAACCACCATCCATGATGGCAGCCAGAGCTTCATCAGTGGCGTCGATGCCACCCACAAAGAAGGTCTTGGGATCATCCTTACCGGCAGCGATCACAGCCTGATAAGCGCCGAGCGCACCACCGTCGTTGATGCCGACGATCATGTCCAGGTCGGATAAGCTTGCAGCCAGGTTCTCAGCAGCTTCAGACCCACTGATGGGATCGCCAGCTGTTACTGTACCGACGACCTCAAAGTTGTCTCCGAACACCTCGGCGATGCCGTCGACGATACCTTCACGTCGTTGAATTACCTGCGGGATGATGTCGTAGTTGAGGATGGCCAGTTCGAGGGTTTCCCCTGCGGGGATGTTGGCCTTGGCCCATGCGCCTGCCTGACGACCCAAAGTCACGCCCATGTCATGTTCGACAGCCCAGACCAGAGCGGTTTGGTTCTCTTCACCCAGATCGGAGGTGTGGGCAACGACGTACATGCCGCTGTCAAGCGCATCCTTGGCCAGGGGCGCAATGGCGGCGGGATCAACAGCCGTGACGACAAAACCGTCGAATCCGGCATTGATGAAGTTCTCAAGCTGTGTGACCTGCGTGTTGACGTCATCTTTTGGATCATTGATGACAAGTTCGACACCCAAGAGCATCCGCTTCATCCTGGGCGCCTGCTGCCAGAGCGACAAAGAAGGGGTTGGCCAGATTCAGCACACTCATTCCGACCTTGATATCGTTCAGTCCTTGCTCATCCAGAGCCGCTTTGATGGTATCGGTGTCACCGGTCATGGCTTCGCCCTCAGTCGAAGCTTCACCTTCGGTCGTTGGCTTCACCAGAATCGCCCATGAATTCGTCGACGTTGGAAGCATTGACAGGCGCTAACACGATGGAAGCGACTGCATCAACCTCTTCTCCCTGGATTGCCTTAACCAGCGTGCGGACAGTGAGCGCACCCATTTCGCTGGGTTGCTGGTCGACGGTTGCCTGATAGGAACCGCCATCCATGATGGCTGCCAGCGCCTCGTCGGTGGCGTCAATACCGCCAACAAAGAAGGTCTTGGGATCATCCTTGCCGGCAGCGATCACAGCCTGGTAAGCGCCGAGCGCCCCACCGTCGTTGATGCCGACGATCATGTCCAGGTCGGGATGAGCTTGCAACCAGTTCTCAGCAGCTTCGGCTCCAGAGATGGGATCGCCGGCAGTTACTGTGCCCACCATGTCGTAATTGTCACCAAATACCTCGGCGATACCATCGACGATTCCCTCACGTCGCTGGATTACCTGCGGGAGGACGTCGTAGTTGAGGATGGCCAGTTCCAGCGTTTCGCCTTCGGGGATATTGGCTTTAGCCCATTCGCCCGCCTGGCGGCCCAAAGTGACGCCCATGTCGTGCTCAACAGCCCAGACCAGGGCGGTCTGGTTCTCAGCGCCCAGATCGGAGGTGTGGGCGACGACTTGCATGCCTCTGTCAAGGGCATCCTTGGCAAGTGGTGCAATGGCGGCAGGGTCCACGGCGGTGACAACAAAGCCATCGAAGCCAGCGTTAATGAAGTTCTCAAGCTGCGTGACCTGCGTGTTGACGTCATCCTTAGGGTCGTTGATGACCAGTTCGACGCCGAGAGAATCGGCTTCGGCCTGCGCTCCCGCAGCCAGGGCCACGAAGAACGGATTGGCCAGATTAAGCACGCTCATGCCGATCTTGATGTCTTCGGCAGCTTTCATGGCCGGTTCTTCAACGGCTGGTTCTTCGGCAGCCGGTTCTTCGGCGGCGGGCGCCTCGGTAGGTGCAGGCGCCTGGGCGGGTGCGGGCGTTGCGGCTCCGCCGCAAGCAGCCAAAAGACCCACGGCAATTAATAACACAATCATCAAACTGAGTTTCTTAGACATGTTCGTTTTCTTCTCCTGGAAGAGTGAAGCGAGTGATTGGGATGAAAAAATAGGTCGGGTGAATTCATTTCATAGACAGCCTCCAAAAAAACTCGGAATCTCATCCATTAAACTACGGATGATGGAGTGCCAGCAACAAAACTGATGCTTACAAAGTCGGTGATGATAGCAAGTCGATATCGAGCGGATAACGCCCGTAATGATGAATGGCTTCAACCATGACCCGGTAGAGTTCAGGATCGACGCCAGAGTGGATGGAGTTGCTGGATGAGCAAACATAGCCGCCACCTGCGCCGGCATCGAGGATGCAACGCTTCACCTCCTCAACCACGGCTTCGGGCGGGCCGTACATCAACAACTCGGTCTGATCCACATTGCCCTTGATGGCAACCTGATCGCCATATTTGGCCTTAACGACCTTCAGTTCCATGCCGCCGGAAGGATCGATGGGGTCGATACCGTCGGAACCTGCCGCCACGATGCTGTCCAAAAGCGGGTACATGTTGCCGTCGCTGTGTTTCCAGTGATACAGACCGGCGGCATGAATGGCATCGACAAGGCGTTGATAGTGTGGGAGGAAAAGCTCGTGCCACAATTCGGGCTTAAACATCGGTCCACGGTTGTCGGCCACATCATCACCGCTAAACACGATGTTAACGCCAATTTCCGCCGACCGTTCGATCACCCGGATATAATGATCAACACACTTGATCACGACGCCTTCCACCAGTTCAGGGCGTTCTTTGAGATTGATGAAAAGTTGGGCATAGCCGATGTAATCACGCGGCCCCGACCACACATCACGCATTTGCAGGATGATGGCGCGTTCACCACCGAATCGCTCCACCGTTTTCTTGATTTGTTCGTAGCGAAATTCCTGGTCCGGATCAGGAGCCTGCCAGTTTGCCAGGTCTTGCAACGACTGCACGGGCGCTTTTGCATCCACCGGCATGGCGTAATTATCTTTGCCGATCTGCCGCACCGCGCCCCATTCATCTGCAAACATCTCGTTCCCTATGCTTTCTTGACGATAGATCGGTTTGGTCATCACGCCATCGATATCCAATAACTCAATCAGATCACCATAATCACCACCGTTGGTCATCGTCTTGATCAAGTCCTGATCGTGCACCCACTCGAAGTGGGGAACCCGATCGGGCTCCTCATGGTTCAACACCGCCAAGACACGCTCCAAGGGTGTCATTGCAGGCTTGGCCGCCAGATTGCGCTCCGGTTTATGCAAATCGACAGCGCCCTGGATACGGCTGTATGTTTTGGCGTCAGTCTGCTCGGGCGACTTGAGCAAGTAGGAGGAGGTGTCAGGATTTTTGATGAAATCAACAGCAATACGGGAAGCGGTGCTTGCCTCCGTTGCAAAACCATCAGCGCCAATGTGGATGGCGTATTCTTCGGTAATGGGCGCACCACCCACCATGACCTTGACCTGATCCCGCAACCCGGCATCGATCAAGGCGTCGATATTGGTCTTGAACATGGGCATGGTTGTCGTCAAAAAAGCGGAGAAGCCCACCACTTGCGGTTTGTGCTCCTTCACGGCCTCGATCAATGCTTCTGGTGAGACATTGACGCCCAAATCGATGACATCTAATCCCGAGCCCTCCAGCATCACCCGCACCAGGTCTTTACCAATGTCGTGGATGTCGCCCTTAACCGTCAGCAGCACATACGTGCCAATCGGCTTGGCTCCAGTTTGGGCCAGTATCGGGCGTAACAGATTGAGCCCTGCCTTCATGGCCTTGGCCCCTGTCAGCATCTCCGGCACGAAATATTCCCCGGCTTCGAATGAGAGATCCCACCTCTTCCAGGGCGGGGATTAGAGCGTCGTAAAGCACATCCTCTGCGGGCATCCCCACATCAATGGCTTGTTGCGTGAGGTCAGACACCAATTGTTCATCCCCATCCAAGACACCATTATAAAGATCGTCCTTTATTTCTTCCCATTGTGTAGATTGAGTCATATTTTCTGATACTCCAGATTATTTTTTTCGTGCCAAACAGACAATTTGGACGTGATTTAGATAGGATAGTACTCGTCGATGTTGTCTCTGGTAATAAAGACGTGCTTGTTGTAAACGGCGGGAGGCACTGGCTCGCCTCTGAGGATTTTCAAGGCCAGAGAGATGAGCCGCTCTCCGTATTTCTCAGGACCGAACTGGGTGGTGCCAATCAGCGGATAGTCTGAGCGTCGCAGAGCGCCGATTCCGAGCGTATCAGCCCCCTGTCCCACGGCGACGACCTGATCCAGGCGACCGGCCTGTTCAAATGCAGTCAGCGCTCCCAGCGCCGCCTCATCATTGATGGGGATGATGCCAATTTTGGCATCTTTTGGCAGGGTAGGCAGGAGTTTGAGGACAGCAGTGAGCGTGGGATCAATGATGCCCGGTGTATCGATAGCGATGATACGTTCCTCAGCGAGAAAACCGAGCGTCGATTCCAAACCGACTTGTTGTCCCAAAATCCGTGCTCCGGGTACTGGCCCCGCCGCGCTGAATTCGAGACGCAACAGATAATCCAACTTCCCCCCCCAGTGCTGAACGATCCAGCGTCCCAGCGCTTCACCCGCCATCTGTCCCGCCCGGAAATTATCGACGCCATAAAAATTTGCGCCCGGCATGGGGATATCGATGGCAATCACCGGAATCCCCGCCTGGTTAAACTTGTCCATGATGATATTGCTGGCATGAACATCAAGCTGGTACTCGATCATGAGGTCAACTCTTTGGGTGACGAACCAGTCAGCATTCTCGACTGCCTTGCGGTAGTCAAGCGCGTTATCCTGAATGAGTAACTTGATATTGCCATGACGTTCCGCCGCCGCCTCGAGGCTGCGCCGAACCTGTTTGGCGAAGATCATCCTCTCGGACAGATTGGCAAACCCGATCAGGTATTTTTTTTCAGGCGCTAAGGCTTGTCCCGGTTGATACGTGGTCGTCCTTGTTTCACCAACGACTGTTACCGGAAAATTGACGCTGGTGCGGAGTTGCTGAAGGTCCTCGTCAGAGACGCCGTCATCGGTAACGAGATGGTGGATTTGGTTGGGAGCCGCGAAGCGGTATGTGTTTTTTTGCCCGAACTTACTGTGATCAACCAGTGCAACAACCTGCTCCGCCAACGTCAGCATCTCCGCTTTGAGCGGCCCCTCATCAATGTCAACCTCCATCAAACCCTGCTCAACCGTAAAACCCGAGCAGGACACAAAGAATTTCGAGGCGTTGATATGTCGCCTTAAGTTTGGATTCAGTTCACCAGCCAGCGATGCGGCATTTGGTCGGACATGGTTGGCTGCCAGGATGACACGATTGCTGGGGTTTCGAGCCAATAACATGGCTGTTTCGAGACCATTCGTCACCACCGTCAAATTTCGACGATCTTTTAGAAATGTCGCCATCTGGTACACAGTGCTGCTTGCATCCAGAATGATGCCGTCGCCATCTTTTACAAATTGCGCCGCCCATGCCCCCATCACATTCTTAGCAGCTTGTTGTTGATTCAGGCGTATGGTGAAATCGCTGCTTTTTGATGCACTTCTTAAATTTGCACGAGCAACCGCTCCGCCCCGGACCCGCTTGAGTTGAGATTCCGCCGCCATGGCCCTGAGATCATTTCTGATGGTATTGGATGAAACCTCAAAGCGCTCCGCAAGCTCATCCACACCAACTTCGCCCTGATCATTCAGGAGCGATAGGATTTTCTGACGACGCTTGTACGCTTCCATGTGTTTCACCTTGAGTGGAAACCAGAAATTACAACAAATTGTTTGGATATAGTTGTGATAACTTTTGATTAAGTATAGGAGAATTGTGAGTTGTTGTCAATACCGTTGTGAAATGAGGGTGTGTTTCAATTTGGGGGCAACATTTGTTTTGTGTATCCGCACGGGCATAAATGACCCGTGCTACAAGCGACCGCAGGTCGGCGACCTACGATCGCTCAGCGCCGGATCAATTTGGCTGAAACGGCATCCAGCCCCGTTCATGGGGCGCAGTTCCATAGCCCGGAGAATTCATCTCCGGGTGGACTGGCCAACACGAAATTTTCGATGCCACCCTGCCACAAATCACGACCGGAACCACACGAAGTCACAAAGAGCTGAATTTGTTTTGTGGCCTATAAGATGATGGAAGGTTGGGCATGCTGGTGCGTATCCAATTCCCCTGCATACCGCACGATAGCGGCTGATTCCGGCATCAGCATCTCACCCCCGACCACCTCGATCTCCCGCCCAGCGATGAGGTCCACGTACGCACCATCCGGCAGGGGCGTAGGCATGACTTGATCTGAGCCTGAGACATTGAACACGCCATACAAGCCGCCCATTTCAGTTTGCCAACAGGCCGAAATGGCCGGGGTTGCAGTGATGATGTCGAAATGGCCATCGCTTTGCTCTGGAGATTTCTTGATCGTGCACAGCGTCGTCAGGAAGGGTTGCAGGCTGTAATTTCCCCAATCGACTTTGTCGATATCAAATAAACTGGGCGTATGCGTGTTTTCAGATTCCTGCCCGCCGTAAATCAGGAACGGCCCTTCGTTGAATGCTGCGAATGCCGTCCAGGCCAGCGCCTGCGCCCGGCTCGGAGCGCACTTCATGATACGCACCTGATCATGGTTTTCCACACAACGCATCTTGATCACATGCTCCGGGTAAATCCCTTTCTGGAGGCGCACCATATCGACGTAAATCGGTACGAAGGTCGGGTCAGCAACCGCTTTCTCCCACGCCACCCAGATATCATAATCGTAGGAAAGATCAAACGCCTGGTGGACTTCACCATCTGAGAAGCCGTGCAACCCCAACTCCCGTCGCCAGATCACAAAACTGGCATGGACTGATTCTGCCAGCCAAATCACTCCGGGTTTGACTTGTGCAACCTCGTCTCGGGCTCGCACCCAAAAGTCGAGAGGCAGGATCGAGGCCACATCGCAACGAAAACCATCGACGCCCAATTTCGCCCACATCTTCAGCGTTTCGATCTGGTAACCCCATAATCCTGGATTGTCGTCGTAAACAAGATCGATCACATCGCTCCACTCCGGGACGGTAGTCACAGGCTGACCGCTGTCGTCGGTGTGATACCATTCGGGATGCACTCCCAACAGGACGGCGTCATGCGAGGTGTGATTGTAGACAACATCGATCATCACCTTCATGCCCAGGCTGTGCGCAGAGTCGCAGAGCTGTTCAAATTCAGCCTTGTCGCCGTATTCCGGGTTCACTTCCCGGTAATCCTGAATCGAGTAAGGGCAGCCCAGACTGCCCTTGTTGTTCAGTTTGCCGATGGGATGAATGGGCATGAACCAGACTACATCCACACCCATCGCCCGCAGGCGGGGTAAATCAGCCCGGACGTCGGCAAAGGAGCCATTCGGGCCGTGATTGCGGACGTAAACTTCGTAAATGACGAGATTACGGAGGTTTTTGGGGGTGTCAATTGCCATGATGCCTCCCTTAATCGGTGTGGTTCAAACTGACTGTATCCCTGATTTCGGCCAGACGCACAGACAAAAAATCCTCGTTCTACGCAATTCTGCGTATGGACAAACGTCTTACCTTACGATAACCTTAAGATGCGAACTGACTCGTTAGCGTAACCTTTGGCGAGAGAGGTCATGTTGACGTCAAGACGTAGAGGGAAGGGGAGGTTGGTTCGTAATTATGAGAGGGTGAGGTCATATTGGCCTCACCCTCATCTTTGTTCACGTCAAATATGCTGGTCTAGTTCCCGGCAAGTACAGCCTGTGCGGCTGCCAAGCCGATACCAGGCTCCACAGCATAACCCGACTGGCGCAGACCTTTTTCCAGAGCGCCCA
The DNA here is from genome assembly GCA_963700615.1 of uncultured Chloroflexia bacterium. Taxonomy (GTDB): domain Bacteria; phylum Chloroflexota; class Anaerolineae; order J102; family J102; genus DUEF01. The sequence continues at coordinate 186,339 of CAVOYG010000025.1, forward strand.
GCGTGGCCAAAATCTCATTGGACCTGACTTTCCCCATGTGTCCGATGCGGAAATATTCTGACTTGATGGTGTGATGAAGACCGCCAGCCAGGAAAGCGCCATTCTCTCGCACGTGGCCCAACATGCTTCCATCAACGCCGGCAGGAAAGCGGGGGCAGGTTAGTGTGTGGGCGGCATGATCGACACCGGTCGGAACCTGTCCCATGCCCATCGCCGATACGCCTGCCTTCACGGCTTCACTTATCATTCGATGACGAGCAAAGACGTCTTCCATTCCTTCCGCCAATATCTGTTGAAGGCTCGTCGCAAGAGCGGTCACCAAATTGACGGCGGGTGTAGCGAAATAGGATGGACGCAGATCCTCGTACGCTTCCATAACGGGCAACCATAAACCCCAATCGCTGTAGTAACTGCCGACCGTTGTGCTGCGATCCCGCCATTTGGCTAAGCCGTCCGGCGAAACGACCCACAAGGCCAGTCCGGGCGGTACGCCAATCGCTTTTTGCGAGGCGGTGAGATACAAATCAACGCCCCACGCTTCCTGGCGCATTTCCTCGGCAGCGGTGGCGCAGACGCCATCGACTATGGTCAGAGCGCCTGCTTGTTTGGCGACAGCGGCAATGCCCTGCACATCCATCAGAACGCCGGTTGAGGTATCGACGTGGGTGGCGGCGACGACAGCATAATCAGCCAGTTGCAGTTGCGCTGCGACTTGTTCGGCAGAAATGATCTCCCCGGGTTCAGCAACCAGCACATCAACATCACCGCCATAGCGCTGGCAGATGTCGACCATGCGCCGACCGAAATAGCCCGTGTCGAGCACCAGCACACGGTCGCCCGGCTCGATCAGGTTGGCGGCAGCACTGTCCATCGCCAGGGTGCCGGAACCAGCAACAACAAAAGGCTGGTAAGCGTCACCGACCTGGAAGACGGTGCGCATGTCTTTAAGCGCCTGGCTGAAAATGCCAATAAATTCGGATCCAAAATGACTGATGGGCGGCACTGCCAGTGCTGCCATTACTTCGTCAGTGACATCGATAGGTCCTGGTATCATCAATAGTGGTCGAGGCATAAGAAAGCTCCAATTGATTTGGTGTGTAAAGGATTTGATAGTTTAGAAAGTGGGTCACCATAAAAAGCAGGCCGAATTTTTGCGCTTTTTGATTGACCGGGAAGCGAATTTGTGGCATACTTAAGCAACACGTAGCTATTATATCATCCTCTCTCGTGCTCAGTGAACATTTGGTGCTAGGTTGATTCAGTGCAGTGCAGAGTGGCGCGCGTTGTGAGGCGTCAGCGCAACGTGTTGTTTCATTCATGGGTGTAATCCTAACATTCGGCTAGCGCTTTTCCATCGAGGTCATGCCATGGCGACACCAAAACGAATGCTGAAAAAAGAATTAAAAGAGGCGGAACTGGAACTGGCGCAGGTCGTTGCCCAGTTAGAAGAGAGACCTGATTTCGGATTGGGGACCGGAAGTACAGGCGTTTTTACATGGGAGATGGCCCTGGCCCGACGGGAGCGCATCGAGGAAAATATCGAGGCATTACGAGAAGCTTTGGAGCGGGCAGACTGTGGGGAATACGGCCTCTGCGAGACCTGTGGGGCGCAGATCGATCCGGAGCGTCTGGAAATTGTTCCCTGCGCAACGCAGTGTGCTGCTTGCGCGCGCAAGGGCTAGAAAAAGAAGCCGCTAATTGGCGGCCACGCGCTTCGCGCGGTATCCTACGGCATGACCAACTCCAGACCACAGGCAAGCCCATCCGGGACTGCTTATCCTCATAAATGGTGGATTCTCGCAGCGATTGGCGTTTCGCTGTTCATGAGTTCCATTGACGGCACCATTGTCAATGTCGCTCTTCCCTCGCTCACCCGTGACCTGTCCACTGATTTCGCTACTATTCAGTGGGTGGTGCTCGCCTACCTGCTGGGATTGGCGGTTTTGATGCTGAGCATGGGGCGACTGGGAGACATGGTCGGCAAGAAAAGGGTGTTTACAGTTGGTCTGGTCGTCTTTGTGACCGGATCAATTCTATGTGGGCTGTCGCCCGATGTCACCTGGCTGATCGGTTTCCGCTTCTTACAATCAATCGGGGCGGCGATGATGATGGCTCTGGGCGTCGCCATTGTCACCGAAACCTGGCCCGCCCATGAGCGAGGCACTGCGATTGGCATTTCTGGGGGAATCATCTCCCTGGGGATTGCTGCCGGCCCGGCCCTGGGCGGTGTGATCCTGCAACATCTCAATTGGCGCTGGATTTTTTTCGTCAATATCCCCATTGGCGTCGCCGCACTCATTCTCATCTGGCGCTTTGTGCCCAAGCTTGAGCCCAAAGAAACGGGCCAGCGCTTCGATTTCGCCGGAGCCTTGTTAGTGGGGCTGGGACTACTGACGCTTTCCTTATCCATGACTTCCATCCAGCGCTACGGTTGGAGTTCACCGCAGGCTTTGGGATTGTTCGGCATTGCGGTGCTCTCTCTGGCGGCTTTTGTGTGGGTGGAGCGACATGCGCGTTTCCCCATGATCGATCTTTCTCTGTTAGCCAACCCTGACATGAGTTCGGGACTGTTCACCGGTTTCCTGACATTTGTTTCTATCGCTGCCGTAGTTTTAATCCTGCCCTTCTATTTGGAACTGGTGATGGGCTTGGACCAACAGCAGGTCGGGATGTTGATGGCGGTCGTGCCCATTGTGCTGGGCATCCTGGGGCCTTTATCCGGGATACTATCCGACCACGTTGGCACGCGTCCTGTCAGTATTGTCGGGCTAATATTGCTGATTATCGGCTATCTCTCCCTTACCCGATTGAACATCACCAGCCAGCCCCTTGATTTCGTTCTGGCATTGTTACCGGTCGGCATGGGCATGGGCATCTTCCAAACGCCTAACAACACCTCCATTATGAATGCGGCGCCGCGAGCGCGTCTGGGAATCGCCTCTGGCATGTTGAGCATGTCCCGCACGCTGGGACAGAGCACCGGCATTGCCCTGCTGAGCACCTTTTTCGCCATACGGCTGAGCGCCTATGCCGGTACAACTGTGGATATCAATTCCGCCCAGCCAGCGAATATTGTCAACGCCATGCGAGATCAGTTTCATGTTATCGTCCTACTGATAGTCGTTGCTTTGATCGTGACCCTGGCGCGAACATGGCAAGTGCGGCGGGCAAGTCGCAGCAACGCCTGATAAAATGTAGGTGCGACCAACGGGTTCACCCCTACCCTCCCCCAAACAAATGATTTGACTTGCCCCCGGCACTATGCTATGCTCGCAACCATTCCTTATCTGATTGAAAAGTAACCATGCCCGGACACCCTCATCATCCCGAACCTAGTAGATCTTCGGCCCACCCAGTGGTGGAGACGATGAACCCGCGTATGGTTGCTGCCTGGCGCGGGTTTTCTTTTGCCTTCTATTTTTATTTCTTTAGCTTTAGAAGGTCGCTCCGCCCCGGGCTGGTCAGGACGATGTAACTATCAACCATTGACATCAACCCCGAGCGTGGAGCGACCCGCCCCACGCTCTTTTTATTGCCTGGAAACGGTTATATCGATCCGGCATAGAAGACACAGCAGCGTGGGCGTTCCAACGCTTCCCTTAGCAACACAGGAGCGTTTCCCATGTTACAAGCTGGACTCTGGTACTCGGCCCCAGTCACTGCCCCAGTTTGGGCAATGACACATCCACCCAAGGAGCAAGTAGTGATGGTTTGCAGAGGCGTACGTGGCGCCACCACCGTGAACGCCAACTCGCGCGAAGAAATTTTAAGCGAAACCCGCCGTCTCCTGGCTCTGATGATCCGGCTCAACAACATCGAGCCAGATGATGTCGCCAGCGCCATCTTCACCACCACGCACGATCTCAACGCCGAATATCCTGCTCTGGCCGCGCGGCAACTCGGCTGGCTCGATGCAGCGCTGTTGTGCGGTCACGAAATGAACGTGCCCCGAGGCCTGTCGCTGTGCATCCGCATCCTGGTGCACTGGAACACCGACCAAGACGCCGCAGGAGATCCAGCACGTTTACCTTGGCGAAGCCCAGGCATTGCGGCCGGACAAAGCTGACTCTGCCGATGGTGGATGAGGCGGAATTGGCATCCTGGATCGAACAGCAGGTGACAGCCTGGAATCGCAATCAGGGAGGCGCTTAATGGGCAAGGAAATCATGGTCGCTTTTCAGGGTGAGCATGGCGCTTACAGCGAAGAAGCGGTCCACCAATATTTTGGCAATGATGTGCAAACGCTGCCTTGCCGCGCCTTTGAAGACATTTTTGCGGCGGTCGAGGCTGGTCGGGCCACGCACGGAGCCGTTCCGGTCGAAAACTCCAGGGCGGGCTCCATCAACAAAGCCTATGATCTTCTGCTCGAACACGATCTGAAGGTGTGGGGCGAAATCCTGCTGCGTGTGCGGCACAATCTGATGGCAACGCCGGGCATGACTCTTGACGATGTCACCACGGTGCGCTCTCATCCCCAGGCGCTGGCCCAGTGCGAACGCTATCTCAACCGCCAGGGCTGGCAGGCGGAAACCGCATACGATACCGCAGGCAGCGCCAAGGACCTGGCAGAAGCATCCGAGCCAGGGGTCGCCGTGATCGCCAGCCGTCTTGCCGCCGAAATCTATGGCCTGGATATCCTGGCATCGGGCGTTGAAGACATGGCCTTCAATTACACACGCTTTTTCATTATACGTCCTGGCGATCCACCATACACCGAGGACGCCAAGACCTCGCTGGTTTTCGCCACTTCTCACAGCCCCGGCGCGCTGGTCGCCTGCATGAACGAATTCGCCTCGCGGGACATTAATCTCACCAAGATCGAGAGCCGCCCGCGCAGTGGCCGGCTCTGGCATTATGTCTTCTATCTTGATTTCGAGGGCCATTGGCAGGACCCGGGACAACGCGAAGCGTTGGTGGCGTTGTTGGCCCGTGCGACCTTCGTCAAACTCCTGGGCTCCTATCCTGCTGCACCGATTCCCGATGTCAATGGCGTCGCCCAATCTGCACTGCTGCAAATCTAGGCAATGACCATGCCGGTATTGGGTACTACGTGACGGATGACGTGAAATGTGATGCGTAAAGCTCGACGCAATTTTGCTCACGTGTTTACACTTCAAGCCTAAAATCAAAAACCAATCTTTTGTTCAGTAGCATTCAATACCTTATTTTGCTAAGGAAGTACCTTATGATTATCGTAATGAAAGCCAATTCCACAGCTGCCGAGATCGGTGCTGTGATCGCCAGGGTGCAGGAAGCAGGCGCTGTTCCGCATCCCATTTACGGCGTCGAGCGCACGGTGGTGGCAGTCGTTGGGGAAACCCGGGCCGTCGATAAAAAATTGTTCATGCAGATGCCAGGCGTCGAGGTCATCACCAGCATCAGCGCCCCTTACAAACTCGCCAGCCGAGAATCTCATCCTGAAGACACGATCATCAAGATCAATGGCGTGGAGATCGGTGGCAGAGAGCTGGTCGTGATGGCCGGGCCCTGCTCGGTGGAAAGTCGCAGCCAGGTGCTGGAGACAGCGCACGCCGTCAAAGAGGCCGGAGCCCAGGTCCTGCGCGGGGGAGCGTTCAAGCCTCGCTCATCGCCCTATTCGTTCCAGGGCATGGGGCTCAAGGGTCTGGAGATTCTGGCCGAAGCTCGTGAGAAGTACGGGCTGTACATTGTCACCGAAGTGATGACGCCGGAAGCGGTGCCGATGGTGGCGGAATACGCCGACATTTTGCAGATTGGCGCTCGCAACATGCAGAACTACGGATTATTGCATGCTGTGGGCCGAGTGCAGCGTCCGGTGATGCTCAAACGCGGGATGATGAGCAGCATTGAAGAATGGTTGATGTCAGCCGAGTACATCCTGGCCGGGGGCAACTATCGGGTCATGCTCTGCGAGCGTGGCATCCGCACCTTCGAGAAATACACGCGTAACACCTTTGATCTCAATGCGGTGCCGGTGCTGAAGCAACTCAGCCATCTCCCCGTTATTGCCGATCCCAGCCACGGCACGGGTCGTTGGGATATCGTGGAAGCGATGGCCAGAGCAGGTATCGCTGCCGGCGCAGATGGCCTGATGATCGAAGTGCATCCCAACCCGATAGAAGCTTTGTCCGATGGCCCGCAGTCGCTCAAACCCGAGCGTTTTGCTGAACTCATGAAGCAGGTAAAGCGCGTGGCCGAGGCTGTCGACCGCACGCTGAGCACCGTGCCTGACGAGGAGCCGCAGTTGGCGTAAGTCGCCCTACCGCACACCCCGCGCAAATTGCAGGCGAATGCGTTGATCGCCATAGGTCTCTTCGCTAAATCCGCTGAATACGAATCCCCGATCCAGATAAAAATCGCTGGCGGGATTGTTCTTTGTGTTCAGGCTGATGATGATGCTGTGTAATTTGCGTTTCGCGCGCCCACTTGAGGGCGTGGTTGAGCAGGCCAGAACCAATGCCCTGACCCCGGTGTTCGGGTGTAACCACGTGCCGGTGAATGAATCCCACCTTCGTTGGCGCATCCGGGATCATGTGCAGAAAACCGACAACCGTGTTTTGCCTGCGCGCTGAAAGCATACAATCGCCCCGCTGCCAACATCTCAGCAGGTTTTCCGCCCCGGGCTCCACCTCAATATGGACGACACGTGGCAGGTGCACCAGGTGGAAATCGACCTGAATGCGGTTGTTTTTCACTTGCAGGTTCATCTGCCAGACACGCTGCGTGTCGTAACTGGCATCCAAAGTCAGGCATTCATTGAGATCATGCAGCGTGGCGCGCCGAACGTGCACATCGGACTGGGGGGCGAGCGGTTCCGGGCGACGGAGCTGAGGCTGGGGCGTGAATTCCGGGCTGTCAGTGGTCATGGTAAACTGATGCCCTAAGGACGGGCGTATTGGGAAAGGGCTGCGCCGATGGCATCGCCATTGCGTAACACGTAGGTGGGGACACGACTCGCCCACAATTCTGCTACCGCCTGCTCGTAACGAGGCGCGGGACCGAATGTGTTGGCGGCCAGGACGATGGCGGTGCTTTGCACGCCCCGACGTCCGAGTTCTCGTAACGACGCCACCCAGGCGCTGTCTGCCGAGGGTGTGATAGCAATGACCGTGCTGGATCGACCAAGGTAGCTGCCTTCGGCGGCCAGCACCCGGTCGAAGGGGAGAGAGCCATTGGGTTCGAGCACTGCCAACGTTTCCAGGATTTTGTGCATCTGGCGCTCGCCTCGGTCCGCCTGGATGATCTCACGATGCGTGGTGTAGGTGATCAGCCCCACCGCTCGGCGTTCGGTCAAATAGCGGCGGGCGAGCGATGCAGCGGCAGTCACGGCGTATTCGATGGTGGCGGGAATCAGCCCCACATCTTTCGGGCTCTGACCCCAGAGGATTGCCGGTTGGTCGGTGTAGTCCGGGGGCTGCCACGGTTGGGCGTGGTGCCAGGTCGGGTCCAGGTCCAGTATCAGCCAGACGTCGCTGGTCGGGTCCAGCTCAAATTCCTTGACGATCAGACGACCGGTGCGGGCTGTGGAACGCCAGTGCATGCGATTAAAACTGTCGCCCGGCACGTAATCCCGCACAGTGGCGACATTGGCCGTGAGGTAGTGCGTGCGATGTCGGGTGGCTTCGCCACCAGGAACTCTGCCCGTGGGCAATTGGAAGCCATTGACCGCTTCGGTGGCGGGATAGACCAGGATGTTCGTGGTTTGGGGCAAGGTGCGTGTTAATTCAAATATCCCCAATGGGTCGCCGCTACGGATCGTGAGGGGGCCAAGTTGATAGTTTCCCCGCCGGTAGCAGGGCGTTCGTACAAGCCACGACCGTTTCTTGCGCCCGCCCAGCGAACTGACCACCCGCGAGGGATAGTGCCCCGGCAGCGAGGAGAAGTCTCGCATCTCCAGCCACAGCTTGGGCAGACGGCTGCGGTTCCTCACCTCGAATTGCTCTTCGGCGAACTTGCCAACCTGGCTGCGCCGCGCCCGCGTGTAGCGCGAAAGGCTGATCCAGTTGACATTGAGCCACGCCCACAGCCAGGATCCGACCAGGACGATCGTGATCATGTAAAAGGTGTTGTACAGCAGATCCCGACCCGTATTGAGGGCGGCGATTAAGCTGACAAACCAGACAAGGAGGGCTATCCAGGTGGTGCGACGCACGATGAAGTTTCGCTGAGAATGGGGGTTATTGCTTCGAGGCGCTTTGTACGCGGGTTCCCGGCACCGTCACCGTGTTCAGAATCTCCTGAACGACGGTTTCCGGGTCCACGCTTTTGATGCGGGCCGAGGGGCTGATGATGAGGCGATGGGCGAGGGTGGGACCCGCCAGCGCTTTGACATCATCCGGTAACACATAATCCCGACCCTGAGCGGCGGCGGAGGCGCGTGCTGTCTTGAATAGCGCCAAAGAGCCACGCGGGCTGGCGCCAAGATAGACATCGGGATGATCGCGCGTGGCGATGGTCAGGGAAATAATGTAGGATTTGATTTGATCATCCATGTAAACGGTCTTGACTGCCGCCTGGGCATTGGTGAGTTCTTCCGCGGAGACGACTTGAGAGATATCGTTGATCGGGTGATGGTCGGTCTGAGAATTGAGGATGGCGATTTCCTGCGCCTTGTCGGGGTAACCCAGATGCGTGCGCATGATAAAACGATCCACCTGCGCCTCCGGCAGCGGGAAAGTGCCCTCGTACTCGATGGGATTTTGGGTGGCGAGCACCAGAAATGGCGTAGCCAGGGGGTAGGTCGTGCCATCGACCGTGACCTGTTTCTCTTCCATCGCCTCAAGCAGGGCGGCCTGGGTCTTTGGCGTGGCGCGGTTGATTTCGTCGGCGAGCACGATTTGAGCAAAGATCGGCCCGGAGCGAAACTCGAATTCCTGCGTTTTCTGATTGTAGACGGACACCCCTGTGACATCGCTGGGCAGCATGTCTGGAGTAAACTGGATGCGACTGAAATCGCAGCCGATGGACCGGGAGATGGATCGAGCCAGCATGGTTTTGCCCAGGCCAGGCACGTCTTCGATCAGGAGATGGCCCTCGCACAGCAAGGCGAGCAGGGTTTGCTGAATGACCTGCCGTTTGCCGAGAATGACGTTTTCAACATTGGCTGTGATGCGTTCGACCAGTTCCTGGACAATGGTTGGCGTTGACATATGTTCTCCAATCGATGAGATCTAGTGTAATGAGATGTGGGGGATTGTACCACAGCAGTGCGGGGAAGTCATGGAGCCCGGAGTACAAAACGAGATTCAAGGTTTAGGTGTGAGTTGTGATTGTGGCAGTTCCTGAGATACAAAAACGCCGCGAGACAGGTGTCCCGCGGCGCTTGGATGTAGACAGTTACCCAGATTTATCGTCGGATGTTGGTGAAGGCGGCCATGCCAGGGTAGACGGCCGCAATGCCCAGGTCTTGCTCGATGCGCAGCAACTGGTTGTATTTTGCCACACGGTCAGAGCGAGCAGGAGCGCCGGTCTTGATCTGGCCGGTGTTGAGCCCCACCACCAGGTCGGCGATGGTGCTGTCTTCGGTTTCACCGGAGCGATGAGAGACAACGGCGGTCCAGCCTGCGCGTTGTGACATCTCCACCGCAGCAATCGATTCGGTGAGGGTGCCGATCTGGTTGACCTTGCACAGCAGGGCGTTACAGGCTGCCGCTTCGATGGCGCGGGAAATGCGATTCGTGTTGGTCACCAGCAAATCGTCGCCGACGATCTGCACCCTGTCGCCAATGGCGGCTTGCAATTGAATCCAGCCCTCCCAGTCGTCTTCGGCCAGACCATCTTCCAGAGAGATGATCGGGTACTTGTTCACCCAATCGACGTAGAACTCGACCATTTCTTCACTGCTCAGTTTCCGACCTTCTTTCGCCAGGTCGTACAAACCGGTCTCAGCATCGTAGATTTCGCTGGAGGCAGGGTCGAGGGCTATGAAGATATCCTCTCCAGGCCGGTAGCCGGCGGTCTCAATCGCTTCAAGAATCACTTCAATCGCTTCGGCATTGTAGCCCAGGCTGGGAGCGAATCCGCCCTCATCGCCGACGTTGGTGCTGTATCCTTTCTTTTTGAGCACTTTCTTGAGGGTATGGTAGGTTTCGGCGCCCCAACGCAGCGCTTCAGCGAAGCTGGGCGCGCCTACGGGCATCACCATGAATTCCTGGAAATCGGTGGAATTGACTGCGTGCTTGCCGCCGTTGAGGATATTCATCATCGGCACAGGCAGGGTGCGAGCGCCAGCTCCGCCCAGATATCGGTACAGAGGCAGCCCCACGGCTGCGGCTGCGGCGTGTGCACAGGCCAAAGAGACGCCCAGGACGGCATTTGCGCCGAGATTGCCCTTGTTGGACGTGCCATCCAGTTCCAACAGCAGGGCGTCGATGGCTACCTGCTCGGTTACATCCACGCCAAAAAGCGCGTCGGCGATGATGGTGTTCACGTTGTCGACAGCTTCGAGGACGCCCTTGCCGCCATAACGCGCGGCATCGCCATCGCGCAGTTCAACCGCTTCGTGGACGCCGGTGCTGGCGCCGCTGGGCACGGCAGCCCGCCCGCTTTCGCCATTCACGGTGACGACTTCGACTTCGATGGTGGGGTTGCCACGGCTGTCCAGGATCTCGCGTGCTATGATGTCTTCAATTTCGTAATACATGTTTTAGCTCCAAATGTGAGTGTTTGTTTGGGAATGATTTGTAGCTGTTTGGGATTTCGTGTGGTTATATGTCGTGAAACGTGAAGACGTGAAACGTAATTTCGCCTTGCTGAGTGAATTTTCACGTTTTACGTTTCACGAATCATGCTAAATGAGTGTTTACCACACGAAATTCTGTTGAACCTGATTTGTTTGAGTTGGCCGCACCTAGCCCATGAAATCATCCAGGACTTCGAATAATTCTTCCATGTTGGCAGGCGTCAATTCGCCCATGTGAGCGATGCGGAATGCCTGATTTTTGAGTTTGCCGTAACCATTGCCGATAACCATGTCATGCTTACGGGCATGGGCGATCATGGCAGGCACGTCGATGCCAAGATTGTTGCTGATGCAGGTGACCGTGCGCGATTCGTAGCCGGGTTCGGGGAATAGCTCGAATCCGTACTCCTCCGCCCAGGCGTGGGTCATCTCCATGCACTGTTCGTGCCGAGACCAGCGCGCTTCCAGTCCCTCGGCCAGGATGCGGTCGAACTGCAAATCGGCGGCATTGAGCAGGCTGATGGCGGGAGTGGCCGGGGTGGTGCGACCGCCACTGGCGTACTTTTCCAGCACCAGCAGGTCGAAATACCACCCCCGGTGGGGGACATCGGCGGCGCGGGACAACAAGCGCTCCGAAACGGCAGCAAAGCCCAGTCCGGGCGGCAAGGCGAATGCTTTCTGGCTGGATGTCAGCAGCATATCCAGGCCCCATTCGTCGAAGGGGATGCGGATGCCGCTGGCCGAGGACACGGCGTCCACCAGCAGCAAAACATCGGGATAGCGTTCATGCACGAGGGCGGCGATGGCGCCTACATCGCTCATGGTGGCGGTGCTGGTCTCGTTATGCACGACGGTGACAGCATCGTATCCGCCCATTGCCAGATACTGATCGACATCCTCAGGACGCACAGGCTGGCCCCACGGCAAGTCAACGCGCACCGATTCTTTGCCGTTGGCTTCCGATACTTGCTGCCAGCGGTCACCGAAAGAGCCAGTCACCATGTTCAGCACTTTGCGGCCGGGACGGATGGCGTTGCGCACCGCCATCTCCTGCAGGCCGGAGCCGGATGAAGCGGTGATGTACACGTGCTGATCGGTCAGCAATATCTGCTTGAGGCGGTCGGTGAGACTGTAGAAAAGGTCTGTGAACTCGCTGCTGCGATGCCCAATCATGGGTTTGGTCTGAGCTGCGAGGACATCGTCGCTGACTTCGGTTGGACCAGGGATGTAGAGTCTGGGGTGAGACATAATTTGGGTGCAAGTTGTGTGAAGGTGTGGCTGGTGCATTGAAGCGAAATGAAGGATACCAAAAGCCGGGAAGGGAAGCAATAAGCTGGATCAAGTATTGACGACGATCCGGCCCCATGCTATATTGGCGTGTCGAATCTTTCACAGATATCTTCAGAGTTCCAAGGTAATGCCCGTGTCAGTTGTTGAAACCATTTTTATCGTCATACAGTTGATTTTCCTGGAAGGGATTCTTTCTATCGATAATGCGGCGGTGTTGGGATCGATGGTGTCTGAACTGCCAGCTAATCAGCCAATCCCCTGGCCGAAACGCCTGAAGTTTATGGATGGCCACGGTGATCGGATACTTGGGGGGCAACGTGCAGCCGCACTCAAAGTCGGCTTACTGGGTGCTTATCTTGGGCGGGCACTGATGCTGCTGATGGCTTCATTTGTGATCCAGAATCTCTGGCTTAGAGTGCTGGGCGCTGCCTATCTGTTCAAGATATCGATCGCTCACCTGGGGATCAATCCGTTTGCCAAAGATAAGGTGGTTGAGGATGAATCAGAAGCTGCACTCGATGGACTTGGGGGAAAAGGCTTCTGGTATACAGTGCTAATGGTGGAATTGGTGGACCTGGCTTTTAGTATCGATAATGTGGTGGCGGCTGTGGCGCTAAGTAGTCACATCTATATTGTGATGCTGGGTGTGGCGTTGGGCATTGTCACCATGCGTTTTGCGGCGCAGATCTTTACGGTCATGATCGAACGAGAGCCGATCCTGGCTCCGACCGCCTACATGCTGGTGCTCAACATCAGTTTCGAGTTGTTGATCGAAGAGGTAGCGGGCATACTGGGCTATCCTCTGCATTTCGCCCACTGGCAAAAATTCGTCATCTCGGTGGGCACGATCGTTCTTGCTTTGCTGTATGCCAATTTCCCCATCGTTCACCGTATTTTGCATCCCATCGTTTACGCGATGCGAGTGGTCTTTGGCGTCATCAACCGCATCATCGATCTGTTGCTGTGGCCCTTCGCCTGGGTTATCAAGACTCTTTTCTCCGCGATCAGTGGTCTTTTTCGTTCGGCCTGAGCAGACTATGTGCTAACGCCAAAACAAAATGATCGCAGCGCCGATGGCCAGGAATGGGGCATAGGCCATTGTTTGCCCGCGGCTTTGGCCTCGATAGATGAGGATCAGCGCAGCGACGCCACCGGCGATCATGCCCAGCAGTAAAGCGAAGACCACGCCGGGGAACCCGACCATCAGGCCGATCAGCCCGGCCAGTTTGACATCCCCCCGGCCCATGCCGTCGGGTCGAATAGAGTGGATGAGTGAGAACAGCGCTATCCCCACCAAGCCGCCCAAGAGTGAGGAAATGATGGCGGGCTGTTGCACCAACAGGTTGAGCGCGAGCACAACAGGCAGGGCCGGCAAAAGCAAACGGTCGGGCACAAGGCGCTGCTCGATGTCGATAACGGCAAAAACGAGCAGGGTCCAGGCGTAAAGCGCTGTCGTCAGCGCGGCAAGGTTCCAGCCAAAGCGCCAGCCTGCCAGCAAGCCAAGTCCAGCCGCCACTGCTACCGCCAGAAAACGTAGACGGCTCCAGTCAGCGAAGCTGAGCCGCCACTTTTCGTTGACAAAGCGCTCGATCACGCCAAAATGTCCTCCAAGGCTGATGCCACCTTGTCGATCTCGGTTTCGGTGTTCCAGAATCCGGTGGAGACACGCAGGCAGTTCATGTGCGGGATAGTGCGGATGCGGATGCCCTGTTGCACCAGAGCGTCATTCATTTTTTCCACATCTGTGCCTTCGGGCAAATTGAAGTGGAGAAGTCCGGCTGCTGCCTGCGGTGTGAAGATATCCAGCATGGGCAAAGTGCCCAAAATGCGGCGAGCGTAATTTTGAAGATGCGTCGTGCGGGCAAATGCCCAATCCCAGCCCACTTCTTGTTCCAGCCAATTCAAACTGGCCAACATACCGTGCATGCCGGGCAGGTAGATGGAACTGCTTTCGTAGCGCTGGGCGGTCGGGGCCAGTTCCAAATGGCCGAAGCAATCCCAGGGGTGGGAGCCCTGTACGAATGCCAGGGCGAAGAATCCAGTGTAGGTGGGGGAGAGACGATCTTGCTCATCTCGCCGCACGTACAAAGCCCCGATGCCTTCTGGCCCGCACAGCCATTTCTGCCCCGGCACAGCGTAGTAATCGACGCCAGTGTCGTGCAAATCCAGCGGGATAGCGCCCACGCTCTGGGCGGCATCCACGGCGACCCGACAGCCCTTGGCGTGGGCGGCGGCAACCACTTCTTTGAGCGGAACCAAAGCGCCATTCGCCCAACTCACATGCGAGATCACCAGAAGACGACTGTCATCGGTCAGTTGATCGGCGACGATGTTGGCATAATCGGCGGGATCAGCATCCAACAGGCGCAAGGTCCGCAACTTGAGACCGAATTTCTGCACCGCCAGATAAACCGGCATGACGCCGCCTTCGTGTTCCAGGTCGGTGACAACGACTTCATCGCCCGACCGCCAGGGCTGCCCCCAGACAGCGGCATTGATCCCGTCCGTTGTGTTGCGCGAAAGGGCGATCTCGTCAGCATCGACGCCCATGCTGCGGGCGAAGGCAGCTCTGAGTTCACCCACGCGCTGGAATTCATCCTGCATGAGGATTTCAAAGCGGATGCGACCGTGAACGGCTTGGTCGTGGGCGGCGGCGGCCATAGCGTCGATGGCGGGCTGAGACAAAGGTCCGCAGGTGCCCGCGTTGAGATAAGCGTATTGGTGCACGGCAGGCAGGGCAACGCGCACCCGGTTAAGATGCTGATTGTCTGTCATGGGGTTGGAGGGAAATGAGTGTGAGGAATAATTGAAATGACGCGTTTCAGGACAATTTTCACGCATCACGTTTGACGTTATGGTTTCAAGACTTTGAACAACTGGCATTGTATCATGGTTTTGCCGATCCGACCGGGCAGAGGGGCGTAATTCAATTTGGGGGCAGAGCTATCAATAACCTCCCGGAGGTGGGCACAAATGTGAACGCACCCGGGCGGAAGATACGTATCCATTAGCCTTTCGCTGCGCGAACAAGTAGAATGACAACAAGAAAATATCATCCCCGCAAAGGAGCGAGAACATGCAATTCAAGACCATTATCGAACCCTTCCGCATCAAAACAGTGGAGCAAATTCGCCAAACGACCCGAGAACAGCGCGTCGAAGCCATCCAAGACGCCGGTTACAACTTTTTCCTGCTCAAGGCCAGGGATGTGCTGATCGATCTGCTCACCGATTCCGGCACCGGAGCCATGTCCTCGCGGCAATGGGCGGGCATGATGATGGGTGATGAATCCTATGCCGGAGCCAGATCCTTCTATCGTTTCCAGGATGCCGTGCAAAAGATCACCAGCCTCAAGCACGTTCTGCCCACCCACCAAGGTCGGGCTGCCGAACGCATTCTCTTTGCATCTGTCCTGAAACCGGGCGATATCGTGCCCAACAACACCCACTTCGACACCACCCGCGCCAATATCGAGTACGTAGGCGCAATCGGTCTCGATATCCCCGTCCCAGAAGCTCGCCAACCACAGACCATCCACCCCTTCAAGGGCAACATGGATTTGCAGGCGCTGGAAACGGTGTTGCGGGAACAGGGCGACAGACGTGCCTTTGGTGATGTTGACCGTCACCAACAACTCCGGCGGCGGTCAGCCGGTCAGCATGGCCAATATTCGAGCGGTCAGCAAAATCTGCCGCGAACACGGCAAGCCCTTTTTCCTCGATGCTTGTCGCTTCGCCGAAAATGCCTGGTTTATCAAGATCCGGGAGGAGGGTTACGCCGACAAAACGCCCCTTGAAATCGCCCAGGAGATGTTCAGTTATGTGGATGGCGCCACGATGAGCGCCAAAAAGGATGGCCTGGCCAACATCGGCGGCTTTTTGGCAATGAATGATGACGATTGGGCGCAAAGATGCCGCAACATGGAGATCCTGGGCGAGGGTTTCCCCACCTACGGCGGCCTGGCCGGTTACGATCTGGAAGCCATCGCCGTGGGCCTGGAGGAAGTGCTGGACGAGGACTACCTGCGCTATCGCATTCGCTCAGTCGCCTACCTGGGCGAACGGCTGGATGTCGTGGGCGTTCCCTTTGTCAAGCCAACAGGCGGCCATGCCCTGTACATCGATGCCAAAGCCATGCTTCCCCACATCCCCTGGAACGAGTATCCCGCCTGGGCGCTCTCTGATGTGCTGTACATCGAAGGCGGCGTGCGCTCGGTGGAGATCGGTTCGGTGATGTTCGGACGACAGCCGGACGGCAGTGAAAAAGCATCCGCCATGGAGTTGGTGCGCCTGGCTTTCCCCCGGCGCATGTACACCCAGAGCCACGTGGACTATCTGGGCGAGGTGTTGGAATATGTCTACGGAATGCGAGAGCCGCATCCGTGGCTTGAAAATGGTGGAGGAGCCGCCGGTTTTACGGCACTTCACCGCCCGCTTCGAGCCGGCACATGGTGCTTTGATCATGGATTGACAGCAGAAACTCGGACGTATTACAATGTCATACATCTTCCAAGTGAGGTGATTTCCGATGGCTTTCCGCACCACCATTTACTGCGGCGACGACACTGAAACCAGATTACAAGTCCTGTTACGCACGGCCAAAGATGACCCAGCTGGCTGGAGTTCCAAAACAGGGAAACCTGCCCCAACGAATACCAATCAGCTTTTTTCTCTACTCATTGAGATAGGGTATGACCTCATCACCGGGAGCCAGCCTGCAACACTCCTGGGGGAGCCTGAACCGATCTGGGAAACACTATCGGAAATCGGCTCTCTGGCGCCAAGTGAAGCCTGGTCGGACGTACCGGAAGATCTGGCGGCAAATCTGGATCATTATCTTTATGGCGCGCCACGAGAAGATGAATGAACACTGTTTTCGCTGACGCAGATTATTGGATTGCGTTGTTACACCCTTTCGATCAGCTCCACGATAGAGCGCTGGTTGTATCAAAGCAGCTTGGGACAACCGTCATCATCACCAGCGAGATGGTCCTCACAGAAGTCTTGAACTACTTTTCCAAACGTGGCCCGGAATTGCGTCACGTCTCAGTTGAATTCGTCAATGCTTTGCGGAGAAATCAAGCTGTACACGTCGTTGGTCAGACAAGCACACTATTTGAAGACGCATTACATCTGTATGCCCGTCGCCCTGACAAGCAATGGAGCCACACAGACTGCGCTTCAATCTTAATCATGCAACAAACCGGGATTGAGAAAGCGCTCTCTTACGATAAGCATTTTCTACAGGCGGGATTCATTCCACTTTTGCGGGATGACGCCTAAGTTCGATAATCTCCGTTAATGGACACATACTCGTGGCTGAGGTCGCAGGTCCAGACGATGGCCTGGCCGGGACCAGCGCCAAGGCGGAGATCAATCAGAAGTTCGGGCTGAGCAAAACGGCGGGTGGATTCAGCTTCGCTGAAGGGGAGCGGCACGCCGTTTGAGATCAAATGCAAACGTGGCAGCATGGAGTCAGCTTGCTCCCCTCCTGTGATCGATAACTCGGCCGCCATTGGATCAAAGGCTACGCCACTGTATCCAGCTGCCGCCAGGATGCGCCCCCAGTTGGCGTCTCCGCCGTAGATGGCGGTCTTGACCAGTGGTGAAGTGGCGATGGCATTGGCCACACGATGCGCATCCTCATCGCTCTCCAGGCCAGATACATGGATGGTGACAAATTTTGTAGCTCCTTCGCCGTCCCGCACGATGGCCTGGGCCAGAGGAACGGCTATCTGCGCCAGCAAATCGCAGAATGTCTCGAAATCCGGCCCATCCGCTTCGATTGGGGTGTTGCCTGCCAGACCATTGGCGAGCACAACCACTGTGTCGTTGGTGCTGGTGTCCCCATCCACGCTGATGCGATTAAAGGAATGATCCGAGACCTGCTTTAACGCCAATTTGAGCGTCGTCAGGAGAGATGGCGGCATCGGTGGTGATGACGGATAGCATCGTGGCCATGTTGGGGTGGATCATCCCCGCCCCTTTCGCTATCCCGGCCACAGAGATTTTCACCCCGCCGATTTCGCCCTGCGCGTACGCCAGTTTGGGCCGGGTGTCGGTGGTCATAATCGCCCTGGCCGCGGCTGCCAGCCCATCACCGGTCGGACTCAGGGATTGGTAGAGTTCAGGCAGTGCGGCTTCGATACGCTCCACCGGCAGGGGAACGCCGATCACGCCCGTGGACATGACAAATGTTGACCACGGTGACAGCCCGAACACGGATTCGCAGGCTTCAGCGCTGCGGCGGGTGGCGGCCAAACCCACACTGCCGGTGATGCAATTGGCATTACCGCTGTTGATGATCACAGCTTGCACACCTTCGGCATTGAGTTCGAGCAATTGGCGGTCGTACTGCACCGGCGCAGCGACATAGCGGTTCTGCGTGAACACGGCGGCAGCACTGCAAGGGAAATCGCTCAGGATCAGTGCTAGATCAGTATCGCCTGAGGGTTTGATGCCGCAAGCAATGCCGGCAAAGGAAAAACCAGTGGGAAGGAGAGTTGATATCTCGGACTTTTGCATAAGGGTGATTGGAGTTCAGGTATTTTGGTGCGTTGTTTAATGAAGGGCATTCAGGATTGTACGTAACTAGCCTGTATAAAACAAACTGACTGACCAAAACGCATTCGAATAAACCAAAGGGCGGTCGGATACGTACGATCTGCCACCAGCGATGGTGCTGGTAATTCCCGTCATCAGAGCGAAATTCTGATCTGCTCTTAGACGTTTTGCATCGCCCGAACCACATCCTGTACAATTCCTTAAACGGACAAACATATCCCACTTGCTCATCGTTTTGCTCAGATATTCGACAAGATGTCAGTTGATTGGCTTTCGAAGTCAATCACACACAGACAAAAGCTGATCAAAAAGTGATCTGGCGGACGCTTCGCCGTTCATCCTTACGCCCGAATCCGCCAATTGCGTTGGACGGGTTCACTGCACGGTTGCTTCAACTGAGCTACGAATTGGTGGAGCATATCAAGCAACGCAGATCATGCTTGTGGAGGCGTGAGATGATCACGCCTTCAAGGAAAGGGAAATCATCATGTCCGAAGAAAACGAGAAAGTATTTCGCGGTTTAATTGAACAAGGATTCAACAAGGGTAATCTGGCTGCTCTGGCTGCATTCTTTGCGCCTGGTTTCATCGAGCATCAGGCCGGTTTCGTACCCCCGAATGTAGAAGGAGTCAAGGGGGCCATTGTCAGCCTCCGCACGCCATTCCCCGATTTGAAACTGACAATCGATGAAATATGCGTCACTGGTGATATGACTTGGGCGCGTATCACAGCCCGCGGCACGCATCAAGCTCCTTTCATGGGGCGTCCGGCAACAGGCAAGTCCTTTGTCATTACTGTCATTGATATCTGCCGCTTTGAGGACAACAGAATAATCGAGCACTGGGGCGTCGCAGATCGGCTGAGTCTAATAGAACAACTGGGCCTCCTGCCGCGTCCACCGCAAGAGACTGCACATTAAGCAACAACGGAGCGCACATGAACCAATCGCTGCAAGTATCATCTGATTTCCCCCCTGCGCTACTGGTCAAGGCCGGTCAAGATCGGTTCGGAGAACAGCGCGGGCTCGGCATCAGCACAATTGCTTTCAAAGTTATCCCCCAAGACAGTGGCGGGCTTCTTATCCTTGAAAACACCTTTCATGCCAAGGGCGGCCCGGCGCGACACTTGCATTACGATCAGGATGAGTGGTTCTACGCGCTTGAGGGCGATTTCCTTGTCGAAGTCGGCCATGAGAGGATCAGTCTTCAACCCGGCGATTCCTTGCTCGCTCCGCGCATGACGCCGCATGTCTGGGCGTATGTCGGCAACACCCTTGGTAGAATGCTGATCACTTTCATGCCCGCCGGCAAAATGGAGGCCTTTTTCCGCGAAGTGACAAAAACCAACGCCATGCCGATGCAAGATCCTGCACTGTGGCGAGCCCATGATATGGAATTGCTTGGCCCCCCTTTGGACCTTGAGTTTAGAGTGCCTGATTTGAAGTCATAATTTCCATGACATGCGGCTTCACGCGTGCATAATGGAAACGAAACCCATGCCCGGTCAGGAGTCGTACGCGTTATAAAACATAAGCGAAAGAGATGCTATAATGGGACGTGCGCCAACCCACTCTGCCAGCTCATAGATAAGTTAGGTAGAATATTGTTACCGTGAAAGGTGCGACGCACTTGTTGTAGATTTCAAACATTTTTTCCTGAAAATGGAAATGTATCGCACCTGAAAAACTTTGTTTACGCAACGCTCACTCTCATACGGCAAGGTCCATGAATAAATCTAAAACACCTCTCCTGAAACGCCCCGTCATCCGCATTCTCGTCATCTGGGCTATCCAGACCATTGCTTTGTTGATCATGGCCTGGCTGATGGATAGCGTCAGTATCGATAGCGGTGTAGCGGCCATCGCAGCAGCAGCAACTATCGGTCTGCTCAACGCTCTGCTCTGGCCCATCCTCAGTTATGTCCTGGTTCCCTTCGCTATTCTTACGCTGGGTCTGGCCTCCTTGTTGCTCAATGGCGCTTTGGTGTGGCTGGCCGCTCAGATCGTTCCCGGTTTTGATGTTGTCAATTTCTGGTCTGCCTTCTGGCTGGCGCTGGGGCTGGCGCTGATCAACCTCATCTTCAGCAGCTTGCTGACCATCGACGACGAGAACTCCTGGAACCGCAATGTCGTCCAGCGGCAAATGCGGCGCGCCGCCAAACCTGAACCCACCGATGTGCCGGGCGTCCTCTTTCTGGAAATCGATGGCCTGGCCCGGCCGATCCTGGAACAGGCCATGGACAACGGCTTCATGCCCAACATGAAGCGCTGGATCGATAGCGGCAGCCACGTACTCCAGCAATGGGAGCCCGATACCTCCTCCCAGACTTCGGCCAGCCAGGCGGGCATCCTGCACGGGAACAACAGCAATATCCCCGCCTTCCGCTGGTTCGATAAAGCCAGCGGAGAGGTTGTCGCCTCCAGCAATCCCAGGATATTGCCCGTGACTGGAACAGGAGCGCTCCGACGGCAACGGGCTGCTCAGTAATGACGGGGCCAGCCGAGGCAACATGTTCTCCGGCGATGCGAACCATGTCATGGCCACTGCCAGCACCGTCACCGACCGCAGCAAGTTCCATACATCTGAATACCGCATCTTCTTCACCAGCCCCTACAATGTCGCTCGCACCCTGTACCTGCTGATTTGGGATGTCATCCAGGAAAAACGCCAGTATCGTTGGGCAAAGAATAACAACGTGCAACCCATCCTGGGTAAAGACCATCGCGGCGGAACGTATCCCCTGCTGCGGGCATTCAATACGGTGATCATGCCGAGCTTGAATCTGTACACGCTGCTTGGCGATATCTATGCCGGGCGTTCATCGGCTTATGCCACCTTCGTCTCTTACGATGAGATCGCCCATCATTCCGGCATTCTCGATCCCGGCTGTTTCGACATTCTGCACAAGCTCGATCACTGGTTCTCGCGCCTGGAGACCGCTGCCCAAAATGCGCCGAGGCCCTACCATCTGGTGGTGCTCTCCGACCACGGCCAGACGGGAGGCGCCACCTTCAAGCAACGCTATGGAGTGACGCTGCAGGAATACGTGCAGGCGCTTATGGCCGAAGACGTAACCGTTGGCGGCCATGAATACGCAGGTGATGAAGGCGCAGCCAATCTCAACACCTTCATCAATGACGCCGTTCAGAATGAGCCATCCGGCGCATCGACTGTGGTCAAGCGCGCCTTCAAAGGCCAAACAGTCGATGGCGATATCGTTCTGGGTGACGACGCCAGGACGGAAGCGAAGAAGACGGCAGAAAAACAGGATGGGAAGCCGGAAGAACAGCCCGATGTCATCGCCGTTGCCTCCGGCAATCTCGGCGTTATCTCCTTCACGAAATGGCCGCAGCGCATGACCAGAGAAGAGACTCGACGATGCGTTCCCAGCCGTTATTCCCGGCTTGACCGAACATGAAGGCGTCGGCTTCATCATGGTGCGGTCTGAGAAGGATGGGCCCGATGGTGTTCGGCGCAAAGGGCGTCTACTATCTGGATGATAACCGCATTGAGGGAGAGAACCCTCTGGCTGTATTCGGCGCCAACGTTGCCGACCATCTGCGTCGCACCGACAGCTTCGACAATTGTCCCGGACATCGTGGTCAACAGTTTCTACGATCCGGACAAAAACGAAGGCTGCGCCTTCGAGGAGCTAATCGGCTTCCACGGCGGCCTGGGCGGCACCCAAACCGAACCCTTCATCCTGCACCCCGCCGAACTGGCCATGCCCAAAGATGAACTCATCGGCGCGGCCAGTGTCTATCATCTCTGCAAAGGCTGGCTCAATGACATCCAGGGAGATATAAAAAGTTAGTCGCATCAGTCCTAACCACATGCAATCCTTCTGAATCTATTTTTCTTATCCTTCCTTGACTCGCGGAGTCCGATTTCATGACAAGCTTGTCAGCAATACTCAACGATAATAGATTCACACAGGCGGATCTCCCTGAATTTGAAAGCAAGCTCTTTTTCGAAGGCGATCGCAGACAGCGATACCTGGTGCGCTTTCGTCTGTGCTCATGTTTCTTTCCACGGTGATCGCCACCGGTGCTGTGATTGCTGATTCCACCGCAACGGTGATTGGCGCCATGCTCATTGCACCGTTGATGACGCCAATTGTCGCAACAACAGCCGCCTTGGTGATGGGGAACGGAAAAAGAGCGTCGCAATCACTTGTCCTGGTGGCGGCGGGCGTCGTCGGGGTCATTTTGGTGTCCATGCTTTTCAGTCTGTTGACGGTAAAAATCCTGAACTTCGAGAGCCAATACTCAGATCACCAGCCGAGTGACGCCCAGTATGACCGATCTGATCGTGGCGCTGGCGGCGGGCGCGGCAGGCGCTTTCGCCTTGAGCAGGGATGATGTCGCCGACTCACTGCCCGGCGTCGCCATTGCTATTGCCCTGGTGCCGCCACTCTGTGTTGTGGGGATTTCCTTGGGTGACCAACAGTGGGCGGATGCCTGGGGTGCGTTTCTCCTTTTTCTGACCAACTGCCTCTCCATCCTCCTGGCCGGTGGCGCTGTATTCGGCATTATGGGTTTGCATAAAGCCGGCACAGAAGAGATGACAGATGTGAACAGGCGAAAAGCCTACACAATCATTGCCATTGGCATCATTCTAGTGAGCATCCCGCTGGCGGCTACAACCTTCAAAGTCGGGCGGGACAGCATCGCCCAATATCAAATCACTAAAATTGCAGACGCATGGGTGGAGCAGTTTGAGGAAAACTACGTTGTTTCTTCAGTCCTGGTTTCGGATAGTGTCGCCCGGGTGGTTGTAACCGGACCGCAAGTGCCTGACGACGCTCCGGAATTAGGCGATCAGATTCAGAATGAAATCAAACAGGTCAAAACAGTTCGCCTGATATTTGTTCCGTCAAAAGAATACGACTATGAAAGACAAGCTTCAGATTAGGTTCTGTTGATCTTCCCCATTCGGACTCAGTACCACATTCGAAGATGTGAACTCCAGCATGGATGTCAAAGATTACTATCAACTGTTGGGCGTGGATAATGGCGCCAGCGTGGAGTTTTTTGTATGAACGATTTGCCTTTAGATGAACCACGGTATACGCGGGTCGTTGCTGCACAGCTCGCCGAGGTGTCGATTGATTTTCTCGAACGTTGCGAAACGGAGGAACTGGTGCTGGTGCGCATCATTCGTGATGATACGCCATGCTACAGCGCTCGTGACATTCGCAATCTCGCCCTGCTGCGCAGACTGCACGAAGACCTGGAGCTTGATTTCCCGGCGCTTGAAGTCGTGCTGAATATGCGCTCACAGGTGCTGGAACTGCGCGATCAATTGCAAAAACTGGAGCAGGAACTGGCCGAGCGAGAGGAAAAACTCGTACGCGAGTTGACCGAGTTGCGCCGCCGTCTGGCTGCAGAACAAGGGTGGAGGTAAGACAATGCGCATCGATAAATTTACACAGAAAGCGCAGGAAGCGGTGCAAAACGCCCAACAGCCTGGCGCAGGAATACGACAACCCCAGTATCGAACCGGTGCATTTGCTGACTGCGTTGGTCAACCAGGCTGATGGCGTCGTCCCCGCCGTGCTCAAACGCATCGGTACAGACATCAACCTGCTGAATCAGAGCATCGATCGGGCGCTGGCGCAGTTGTCAAAGGCGAGTGGTTCAGCGATCCAGGTGGGGCTGAGCCGCCCGTTGAGCGATATCCTGCAGGAGGCGGAGAACATCGCGGCGGCGATGAAGGACGACTACACTTCGACCGAACACCTGCTCCTGGCCATGACCCAGCCCCAGGCCGGCCCCATCCGTGATCTGTTGGCCCAACATGGCGCTGACTACAACGCCGTCCTGCAAGCGCTGGCCGGGATTCGGGGCTCGCAGCGTGTGACCAGCCAGAATCCCGAGGCGCAGTACGAAGCCCTGGCCAAATATGGCCGTGACCTCACCGAGGATGCGCGCAAAGGCAAGCTGGATCCGGTCATCGGTCGCGATGGCGAAATCCGGCGGGTGATCCAGATCCTCAGCCGCCGTACCAAGAACAACCCGGTGCTGATCGGCGAGCCAGGCGTGGGCAAGACCGCAGTGGTCGAAGGGCTGGCCCAGCGCATCGTCAATGGCGATGTGCCCATCGGCTTGCGCGACAAACGCCTGGTGGCTTTGGACCTGGGCTCGCTTGTGGCCGGGGCGAAATACCGCGGCGAGTTCGAGGAGCGACTCAAGGCGGTGATACAGGAGGTCCTGAGCGCGGAGGGGGAGATCATCCTCTTCATCGACGAAATGCACACCCTGGTCGGTGCGGGCGCTTCGGAAGGCTCGATGGACGCCAGTAACATGCTCAAGCCGCCACTGGCGCGGGGCGAATTGCACGCCATCGGCGCTACCACGCTTAATGAATATCGCAAATATATCGAGAAGGATTCGGCCCTGGAGCGGCGTTTCCAACCGGTGATGGTGGACGAGCCCACGGTGGAGGATACCGTCAGCATCCTGCGCGGCCTGAAGGAACGCTACGAAGTGCATCATGGCGTGCATATCACCGATGGCGCTGTCATCGCTGCCGCCACGCTCAGCCAGCGTTACATAACCGACCGTTTTCTGCCCGACAAGGCCATTGATCTGATCGATGAAGCCGCCAGCCGCATCCGCACGGAAATCGACAGCAAGCCGCAGGCGTTGGACGAGATCGATCGGGACATCATGCAGCTTGAGATCGAACGGGAGGCGCTGAAAAAGGAGAAAGACAAAGCCAGCAAGGAAAGGCTGGACATCCTGGAAGCGGATTTGGCCGATCTGAAAGAGGAGAGCACGCAATTGACCACCCGCTGGGAAAGCGAAAAGCAGGCCATCCAGGCAGTGCGAGACATCCGTGCAGAAATCGATTCCGTCAAGGTGCAGGTCGAACAGGCTGAACGCGCCGCCGATTTGCAGCGCGCTGCCGAACTCAAATACGGACGCCTGAACCAATTGGAGCGCCAGCTTCGAGAGAGTCTGATCGAGCTGGATCGCTTGCAGGAGCAAGGGGCGATGCTACGGGAGGAAGTCGGCTCTGAAGATGTCGCTGCCATCGTCAGCCGCTGGACGGGCATCCCGGTCAGCAAGATGCTGGAAGGGGAGATGGAACGGCTGATGCAGATGGAAGATCGCCTGCACACACGAGTGATCGGCCAGGATGAAGCGGTCAGCGCTGTGGCGGCGGCTGTCCGTCGCAGCCGTTCTGGGCTGCAAGACCCCAAACGTCCTGTTGGCTCCTTCCTCTTTCTGGGCCCGACCGGCGTGGGCAAGACCGAACTGGCGCGGGCGCTGGCCGAATTTATTTTCGATGACGAAAGCAGCATGGTGCGCCTGGACATGAGCGAGTATCAGGAGCGGCACACCGTGGCCCGGCTGCTGGGCGCGCCCCCCGGCTATGTCGGCTATGACGAGGGCGGCCAACTTACCGAAGCGGTGCGCCGCCACCCTTACAGCGTGGTGCTCTTCGACGAAGTCGAAAAAGCGCATCCTGAGGTGTTTAACACCCTGTTGCAAGTGCTGGACGATGGTCGCCTCACCGATGGACAGGGTCGTACGGTCGATTTTCGCAACACCGTCATCATCATGACCAGCAATATCGGCAGCCAGTACATCATGGAAGAGCAGGATGAGACTCGGATGCGTGAGCAAGTGATGTCAGCGCTGCGCGCGCATTTCCCGCCGGAGTTTCTCAACCGCATCGATGACATCGTCATCTTCCATCGCCTGGATCGGGGGCATCTTGCCGACATTTTGCTAATCCAGCTCCGAGGCGTGCAGAAACTGCTTGGCCAGCGTGATATCAGCCTGGAGCTAACGCAAGCGGCGCTGGAACTGCTCACCGAAGAGGGCTATGACCCCGTGTACGGCGCTCGCCCCCTCAAACGGGTGATCCAACGTCAGATCGTCGATCCCCTTTCCACGAGAATCATTCGTGGCGAGGTGCGCGATGGCGATGCCGTATTGGTGGACGCCCAGGATGGCGCATTGACCTTTACCGTAACCGAACCGGCAAATACCTGAATCTGGAGGACCACCATGCCTGATCAAAAACTGAAAAAAGACCTTGCCATTGTAGAGGCCATGATCGAAAACATGGCTGACTATCTCAGTGTCGACACCCTGTTTTATCCCTTGCCAAACCCCAGTTATCCCCGCCTGACACTGGGCGGCTATTGGATGCGAGAAGAGCGTCTGTCAGATCTGTCATTTCTGCTGGACTCGGTTCAGCAAAGCCAGTTGCAGAAAATCCGGGCCAGGTTTGAAGCAATATCGGTGTCTCATCGCTATCAGATCAGGCAGAAGGCGGGCGCAGAACTACAGGCGAGACTGCGTCAGTGGCGCGAACGTCTCAAGGAATTCGAGCGAGGTCAGGATGTAACAGAAGCGTATTACGCAAACGATGTTCAGATTCGATTCATCCTCAACATCTTGCTAAGCAAACTCGGGAGTTCATCTGACGAGTCGTTTCTCGCAGCGATGGAGGAAGTTGCCGCGTTGGACGTCAGGTTGAGCGACATCTGGCAGGCGGGATCATTCGTGTGGCCGTCGGCATGGCGTCCTGCCTATCCAAAAGATTCCTACTGGTGGCTCTATGGCTTGCCGAACGCAACCACAAATAGCCCAATCTAAAATCAGACAACCATTTTCCTTCTCCACGCACATCGTGGTGGACGCACCCGTTGCACCTGATCGACACGCCTGGTCTCGAAACAAAACAGATCGGGGAGTTCGTCGTTCCAGCCGGGTGCAAAAATCCAGCCCAGCACTCAGCAACAATGCTGTAGATAGGCCTGGATGATGTCATCTAGGTATTCGTGCTGGTCCTGCGCCCAGTGCCGGTGTGAAAAGATTTCAACTTCGTTGAACCCCTCGAATCCCGCCTCTTCCACCCAGCCCCGGATCTGGCGGATGGGGATGCAGCCCTCGCCCATGATCCCGCGGTCGTTGAGCAGATCGACTGGTGGGCGTCAGCCAATCGCAGATGTGGAACGCGTCCAGCCAGCCCGATTGACCACAGCGCCTGATCTCCGACTCCAGGTCGGGGTCCCACCACAGATGGTAGACATCGACCGCCACGCCAACCCAGGGCGAGGCGATGGCGGCGCAGAGGTCGTTGGCCTGTTTCAGGGTGTTGATGGCGGAACGGCTGTCTGCGTACATGGGGTGCAACGGTTCGATGGCTAGCTTGACGCCGTTGGCCGCGGCATAGGGCAGGACCGCTTCGATGCCAGTCCTGGATTTGCTTGCGCGCTTCCGGCAAGGGCACATCGGGCGCAGCGCCGCACACCAGCACGATCAGCGGCGCGCCAATCGCTGCCGCTTCGTCGACAGCGCGCAGGTTATCGTCGATAGCGTCCTGACGGGCGGATGCAGAAGCCGCCGGGAAGAAACCACCACGACAGAGCGAGACCGCCGTTAGTCCCGCCGCCCGGATGCGTTCTCCCACCGCCTGCGGGTCCCGACCATCCAGCCATTGCCGCCACACGGTGATGCCCGCCACCCCGGCGGCAGCGTATTGCTCCACCGCTTCCTCAATGCTCCACGGTTTGGTGGTGATGGTGTGGATGCACAGGCGTGAGAGATCGTCCGACATCAGCCTTGACCAAAAACGACGACTGGTTCCGGCAACGCCCGTTCGATCTCGTCCAGCCGATAGCCGAATCCCGGCCCTTGGATGCTGTCCAGATTCGAGCACGCCATGGCGCCGCCGGTACAGGCCGGGATGCACCGCTTCCTCGGCCAGCGAGGCGTCGGGATAGAACTGCATGGCGTTGGTCTCCACGCCCATGATCGTGCCGGCGTGGGCGGCCAGCAGCACATGCGGGATCTGCGCCAGCATGGGATTGGTCAGATCCTGCACCATCAGGGTCATGCCGTGCGCCTTGGCCCAGCACAGGCTCAGCAGCGCCCCGGTCTGCGTCTTGCAGGTCTTCAGGGCGACGCCGGTCCAGCCCAGGCTGCGGCCCAGGCGCACCAGCCGCCAGTCGTGGGCGCTCTCGTCCATGAACAGCGGCTTGCGGGCCGAGACGCTGTGGACATCGATGCGGTTGTTCTCCAGATCGTAGGGGAAGGGCTGCTCGACGTAGAGGATCATGCCGTAGATGCGCGGGTGTTCGAGCACAAGCCGGTCGAGGATTTCGTTCACGTAGGCGGGTTCGAGCACGGTGCAGTTGAAGTCGGCGGTCAGCCACGGCACGCCGTGCGTCATGGCGATCTCGCCCACCCCGACCAGTCGGTCGTAGTCCCAGGCCGGGTCGTTGCCCCGCAATTTGACCTTCAGGCAGGTGAGGCCGTCACGCTCGATCCAATCGGCCAGCAGCACGGGATAGCCGTCGTCCGGTTCATTGCCGGTCAGTTCGGAGGCATCCAGCGGGTCGAGACCGCCGACCAGGTGCCAGGCGGGCAGGCTGAGTCGGCCGGTCGGAAACCAGGAAATGGTCGGGATACGCACCACTGAAATCCACAGCGCTGTCCGCTGGCCGGTTCCAGATAGGCCGCCAGATCCCGGTTCATGTAGTCACGGCTGTAGGTCTGATAAATGGGCTGCCCCAACAAAACGCCGTAGGCGTCGTGCAGGGCGATATCGAAGGCCGAGCAGCAGACCAGCGCCGCCAGCCAGGGCATCTGATCTTGTTTGGAACGCCCGGCGTTGAACGCCTTCAAAAGACGGGGCAGATCATGTTCCAGGAAATCGTAGCCAACTTCGAGTGGATGGCCGGGTTGGCGTGGCTCCGCCCAGGCTTCCGCCAGCGACATTGTAAAATCGAGCAACGCCTGGTAGCGTTCCGAGTAAGGCAGGCTGCCGGGCCACACCCACTGCACGCTCAACGGCGTTTCGCCCCAGCCGATGGCGATTTTGCCTGCCCGATCACGCACCGTCATTTTCACCCGCGCCACGGTTACGCTGGTCAGCGTCTCCGTGCCAAATTTGAGTGGCACGCGTGTCTCGACCGGCAACAAATAGAGTTCTACAGCCAATGGGTGTGATATCGAATGTCTTCATGTTAAGCGATCACCTCTGCCATCTCTTGCGCCTGGATGGCCAGTTCGATGACTTTGAAGGCATGGGCCTGCGATTGCGCATTCTCGGTGCGGTTCAGGCAATCCAGGATCAATTGCCCAAAGAATGGGAACCCAACCTGCCCGGCCAGGGCAAAATGCTGCTCGCCTTCGTGGTTGACAAGGTAGAGATGGTCACTGGTGGCGTCCCGGCCAATGTCGATGTATTTGCGCAGCTCGATGGTGCCATCCGTGCCCAGGATGAAACAGCGGCCATCGCCCCACACGGGCATAGCCGTCGGGCGTGAACCAATCGACCCGGAAGTACATGGTGGCGCCGTTGTCGGCCAGCAGCGTGGCATCGCCGAAATCTTCAAAGTCGGGATAGTGGGGATGGTTGTAGTTGGCGATTTTGCTGTGCAACACGCGGGCGTCCTTTGCCCCGGCATAATACAGAAATTGCTCGATCTGGTGGCTGCCGATGTCGGTGAGGATGCCGCCGTAGCGGGCGGGATCAAAGAACCAGGGCGGGCGGGAATCGACGCTGGCCCGGTGCGGAGCCAGATTGACGACCTGGATCACCCGACCAATCGCGCCCTGTTCGATCAGGTCGCCGGCGAAGACAGCCGCTTCCACATGCAGGCGTTCGGAATAGTAGACAGCGTATTTGCGCCCGGTTTCGGCAACTTTGGCGCGGGCCGCAGCCAATTGCTCGAGCGTGGTGAGCGGCGGCTTGTCCGCGAAGAAATCCTTGCCGGCGTCCATCGCCCGCAGGCCAATGGCGCAACGATCCGCCGGAACCGCGGCGCTGGCTACCAGTTGGATACCGTCATCTGCGAGGATTTGCGCTTCGGAGCTCTGCGACCTGCGCCTGCGGGAACATCTCCCGAAAAACAGCCACTTTCTCCGGGTCCGGATCGTAAACCCAGGCCAGTTCTGCGCCCGCCTCGACCAGCCCGTTGCACATGCCGTAAATATGGCCGTGATCAAGACCGACGGCGGCAAAACGAAACTCGCCTGGTCCGACCACTGGATTCGGTTTGCCCTTGGGGGCGTAGTTCATGCCGTCTGCTCGTTGCATGGGATTACCTTTAATGACTAGAATTGATGATTTGACGATTAAAGATTAATGATTAATGATTCAAAGTATCTCTAATTGCATGATTTAATCTTTAATCACTTAATCTTTGATCGTTATTTATACTCCGATCCAAGCGTAATCGCCGTGTCTGCAAAACCCTCAACGCTACGCGTTTTCTCGTGGAAATGGGGGGCGTTCGCCAGCACGCCTTCCTGGGTGTAGAAGGGCGAGTCCGGGGGCAGGGGCAGGGTCACACGCTCGCCGCTGAAGCCTGATTGATAAATGGCGGTGACAAGTTCGATGGTGTTGCGGCCCTGCACGCCGTCGATCAGGAGTTCCTGTTCCCCTTCCAGCGCGCCGAGCACGTTATCGATCTGGCCGACATGCCCGTCGTATTCGACATCGGGCAAACTGGCATAGTATTCATCGATCTCGGCTGCCAGCACCGGATTGGGGTCGGGGAAGCCATTGTCGCGTGGCGTGGAGGCAAACACCTTCCACGGCGCGGCCACGCTGGCGCGTTCGCCCTGCACCGAGAAGCGCTGCTCCTCGCCATGATGCACCAGCGAAGCGGTCAATTGCCCCAGGCGGCCATCGGCGTAGCGCACGACCGTGGTCGAGAAGTCCTCCACCTCGGAGTTTTCGTGATTCAGGTTCGCCACCACGGCCTGCACTTCGTCGGGTTTGCCCATCATCCACTGGAAGAGATCGATGTGATGGACGGCGTGATTGAGCGTGCAGCCGCCCCCTTCTTTCTCCCAGGTCCCCCGCCACCACAGGTCGTAATAACTTGCGCCCCGCCACCAGTATGAATCCACCTGTCCGTGCAAAATCCGACCGATCAGTCCGCTGTCGAGCACGCTCTTCAGCTTCATCATCGGGGTTTTGTAGCGATTTTGGGCGACCACCGACAGCATTTTGCCACTGCGTTCAGCCGCAGCCAGAATGAGATCGCATTCGGCCAGGGTCGGGGCCATCGGTTTTTCCAGCAGGACGTTGACGCCGGCATCGAGAAGATCGACGGCAGCCGCAGCATGGATGAAGGGGGGCAGGCAGATGACAGCCAGGTCGACCTCGATGGCATCGAGCATATCCTGCCAGGAAGTGAAAATGGCGACATCCAGATCATAGCGCTCCGCTTTCTGCAGCGCCAGCTCGGTGTCCTGATCGACCAGCGCCATGACCCGGCAGCGGTCGGGGAAAGTCTGGAATGCCTGGATATGGATGTCGGAGATGGCGCCTGTGCCGATAATCGCTACATTGATCATGTGATTTCTCTTCGTGTTTGAATGTGGAGATGAAGGTAGAGGTGCGTCGCACTTCAACTGTGGGAAATACCTGGATTCGACTCAATGCAGGTCCAGCAAAATGCAAAATGCGTCGCACCTGATCTCTGCCCTCAAGCAGGACTGAGCGTTTTTTGTGGCCGACGCCAGATCACCACCCACAGTGTTGTGGCAAAGACGGAAATGAGCAAGCCGACAAGGGGAGCGACGGGTTGATGCATCAGTGTGAGCAGGATGGCGCTGACGGAGCCAAAGGCCCATGTCCAGATCGGGATCTGGCAGGGCGTAGCGCCGCGGCGGCGCATGGTCGATTCGACGGCCAGGGGGACGACGATGGGCGGGAGTATGGCAGCCAAGACAGACAGCCATCGCCCCAAATAGAGATCGAAGCGGAAAAGCGCGAGGATGAGGGCGATAACGGTGATAACCACCATGCCGGTGCGCTCCGGCAGTCCGATTGCAGCCCGCAGACCGGGCGCTCCCGAAAACAGGGTCGTGAAGGTGGGGGCCAGAACCGAAAGGAAGATCAGCAAATTGCCGATGCTGAGTGCGCCTTGCGAAGCAAGCAGGGCGACCAGATCGGTTTCGCCCGTGCCCAGATAGATCGCTGACCCCGCCAGCATGATGCCGAGGACGGGCAAGCACATCAGGTTGATCAAAATGACCAAATCCTTGGTGCGGGACAGGCCATTGGTGAAATCGGGCGAGCGCACGCTGAAGACGCTGACGTACCCGACCAAAACAGCTACATCGGTGATGATGTTGATCGGGCTGTCAATGGCCAGGGTGATGGGGAGGCCGGGCGCAGCCAATTGGGAGGTGATGAACGCTGTGAGGGCCAGCACCGAGATCGTCGCCAGCGCGGCCAGACCATTCCAACTGCGGATGCCGCGCAGCGAGAGGATGAGCACAGGCACGGCGATAATCAGAGCTCCAACCCAATGCGGAAATCCTGCAAGCCGACCGAGCGCGGCGCCTCCCAACGCGATATTGAAACCCGACCATCCGATCATGCCCAGAGCAATGAGTCCGCCGATAATGCGCTGCATGGCCGGGCCAAAATAGATGGGCGTCAGCTCTGTGAGGTTGCGGCCTTCTCCCACCGGCGGTTTCAGGCCCAGCAGCCCCTGGAACCAGAGGATGGCAAACATCAGCACGAAACTGATGACAATGGTCAACAGCGGCACCGAGCCGCCATGCCGGAAGGCGATCAAAGCGCCCAGCAACAACGAACCTGGCGAGGTTCCGATTCCCAGCCAGGCTCCCGATACATTCCACCAGCGCTTTTCGCTGGAGTCAGTTACCGACATCAAATCCTCAGATTGAGGTACGACAATTTTGGCTGTATTGCCATCTTGAACGGTGTCATTCTGAGCGGCGACCAAGGGAGCGAAGAATCTGTACCACGCGTTGGATTTTGCTTCCGAACTCGGAGATTCCTCGTCGTCCGAAGCTTCGCTTCGTCCTCTCCTCGGAATGACACAAAAAGGGATATGTCGCCAGACTCTAGTCAAACCACTCGTCGTCCGGGTCAAATGCGGGAATGGCTGTGAGCGAGACACGCAATTTCCCAACAGCGCGGTGGCGACAGCCCGGTTTGATCAGGATGGCCGAATAGGGCTGCACTGGAATCAGTTCACCGTCCAGTTCCATAAAGCCCTCGCCTTCGAGGATGAAGTAGATTTCGGTGAGTTTTTTGTGATAATGGACCTGGGCGTCGGCCTGCACATCCAGAAGGTGGAGAGTGGCTGTCTGGTCGGAGTCATCGATAAATGCCCGGCGGGTGAAGCCGCAAGAGCACGTGATCGGCGACATTTGATCCATTTGTTCGATTTGATAGTTGGTCATTCGATACTCTTGAAAATGATAAGGATGATCGCTTTCCGACGGGCTATGTTGGTTTTTGGATTAGCGGTCTGAAACGCGATGGGCGTGAAGAATCGCACTACAGAGTTGGATTTGCTCCAGACTTGCAGCTTCACGTTTTACGTTTCACGATGCCGTGGCAATCACTCGATCTCCTCGGAATGAACCATAAAAGAGTAAGGCTGTGCAGTCCATACTAAATATCCAACGCCAATACACCGCTGGCCTGGAATAGTTCACGGATATGCCCGGCGTATTCGTTAAATTTTTCGGGCAGGCGATCCAGTCGGCGCGGGCGGGGTAGATCGATGTCGATGATCTCTGCAATCTTACCGGGGCGCGGGGTCATGACGATGACACGGTCAGACAGCAACACGGCTTCAGGGATGCTGTGCGTGATCAGAAGCGCTGTCTTGCGTTGTTCCATCCACAAATGCTGGATATCGATGGAGATCTGCTCACGGGTGAGTGCATCCAACGCCCCAAATGGTTCGTCCATCAGCAACAGAGGTGGATTGTGCACCAATGACCGGCAGATTGAGACGCGCTGCCTCATGCCGCCAGACAACTCATAGGGCTTCCGATCCTCGAAACCGTCCAAACCAACATCGCTGAGCAATTTCCTAGCTTGTGGTTCGTATTTTGATTTATCCAGCTTACGGATGTCAATCTGTAACATGACATTGCTCAACACATCACGCCAATCAAGCAAAACGGCATCCTGGAAGATGATGCCGAGGTCGGTCTGCGGCCTGTCCACCCGTTTGCCGCCGATCGTGATCTCGCCGGCGGTGTAGGGGACCAGACCTGCCAGCATTTTGAGGATAGTGGTTTTGCCACAACCACTGGGCCCAACGATGGCGACGAACTCCGATTCGTTGATATCAAAGCTGACATCGTCCACTGCCAGGATATCGTTATCCTTGGTGTAATAGGTCTTTTCTACGTTTTTGATGCGAATAAAAGGCTCGGCCATTGCTACTTTGTCTCTTTTGGGAGTCGGTTTTGGAACGGAAGGGAGGGACGCCCCGAAATGGGACGTCCCTTGTTAATGCGATTGCGTTATTGCGGTTCGTAAGGCGCTTCAGAGATGAACTCGTTGGTGAAGAACACGTTGATATCAGACTCAGGCTTGAAGCTGGCATATTGTTCAAGCGTCTGCTGAGTGGACACCCAGTCTTCAACCGCCGACCAGCCAATGGGCTTGCCTTCGGAAAGCGCTGTGTGCAGCAGGGTCAATGAGCCTTCGATTTCGGCCAACGAGAGAGGCACATCAAAGCCCATATCCCCGGCAGAGGTGCCGGCGAAGATCTCTGCGGCTTCTTCTGGATGTTCCTGTGTGTAGGCCCAGGCGCGCTGTGATGCTCGTACGAACTTCTCGACCAGATCGGGGTTTTGCTCAGCCCAGAAGTTGTTGGCGATGATGGCGCTGGACAACGTGTTGACGCCGCACAGCTCAGTCAATTGCTTCCAACCGATATCGACGCCGGTTACTTTCTCCATGCGCATCGGCTGATCGACGAAGTAGCCCAGGAATGTATCGGCTGTACCTTCCAGCACGGCCACTTCTTTGGCCTGCGGGTTGGAAACCTGGATCACTTCTACGTCATCCATAGTGAGGCCATTGGCGCCCAGGCAGGCTTCAAAGATGGACAGTGAGGCATCACCGGCGGTGATAGCGACTCTTGTGCCCGGAAGCTCTTCGATGGTTGTGGGGCGAGCGGCATCTTCACGGTAGATGAAGGACATGGGGCTGGATTGGAAAATGGTAGCCACAGCTTTGACCGGAACGCCGGCGGAGACGCCGCGCATCATGGTGGCTGAGTCGGCATAACCAATCACGTTGGTGCCATTGCCCAGCAGTTTGACGACGGTGCCGGAGCCGCTGCCTTCAAGGATAGTTACATCAAGGCCTTCTTCCTCGTAGAAGCCTTTCTCAACGCCCAGGAAGAAGGGAGCGTGTTCGCCGTACAGGGTCCAGTTCAGGCGGAAATCGAGGGGAACCAGCGCTTCTTCAGCCGGTTCTTCGGCGGCGGGAGCCTCTGCTGCTGGTTCTTCGGCTGCGGGGGCTGCAGGTGGCGCTGCTGGTGCTGCACAGGCAGCCACTGCCAGTGTCAAAATCAGCACTGCCAACATCAAAAATACAGTTGTCTTCTTCATTTCGTCCTCCAGAGTGAAAAAAGGTTGGGTGAGACAAGCCAGTGATTAGGAAATAAATGTGACTATCGTTGCGAAGCGTCACCTCCTGATTGGACTAGAATTTCGTCGGATGTCAAAGCAATTCAGCAGCGGATTTTGTAAAAATGCGAAGCATGAGCCGGAATTCTCAGAAGAGCCTTCATGCTCGTGCGCAGCACTCTACATGGTGCCATGCTCTTGTCCGGAACGAACCGTTACATGCCAGGGGATCAGGACATTTTCGAGCATTTGGATGACGTAGAACAGAATTAAGCCCTGGGCAGTGAGGGCGACGATGACGCCGAACATGAGGGCGGTTTGCAGGTTGGAGTTCGTAACCAGCAGGAGGTAGCCCAGACCCTTGTCAGCTCCCACAAATTCGCCGACCACGGCGCCGACGACGGCCAGCGTTGCTGCCACCTTCAAGCCCACTGAACAGATAGGGCAGGCTGGTGGGCAACCGGAATCGGGTGAAGATCTGCGATCTGGTGGCGCCCATCGAGCGGGCCAGATCGATCATTTCCGATGCCACCGAGCGCAAACCCACCGAAGTGTCGATCAGGATGGGGAAGAAGCAGATCAGGAAGGCGACCAGGACTTTCGGCGTGGTGCCGACGCCGAACCACACAAGGAATAACGGGGCGATGGCGATTTTGGGCACCGTTTGAAGAAAGAGAATGATCGGGGTGATGAACCGATCAAATGTGGGCGAAGCAGTCATAAAGATCGCCAGAGGCACGGCCACCACAATCGCCAGGAAATATCCGGCCATCATTTCATAAAAAGTGACCAGGCTATGTTTCCAAAGCAGATCGTACTTATCGATCATCGTCAGTATGATCTCGCTCGGTTTGGGCAGAAGGTAGGATTTAATATCAAACCAGCCGACCAGAAATTCCCAGATCAAAAGAAAAATTAAAATGCCTATCAAGGGAAACACTGATGACTTAAGTGTTTCCCAGCGATCGCTTCGTTGAAGTTGAGCACGTCCGTCTGTCATCTGTCCATCCTTCCGTTAATAAGTTTGAGTGAGTTGAATGGGTAGCGAGAAATGTATAACATGAAGGGGAAAGGGTGGCTAGTTTGGTGACATCTGGAATCTGCCACTTGTGCAAGGGGTGTTGCCAGTTGCAGATCGAGTTCGGAGCCAACGCCGAAAGGAGCCTCGAGCACGCTCTGCAACGAGATCGCACCGTGTTCGATACGAAGCGCCGGCCAGCCCTGGTCGGTTGGACGATAGAGGTCGGGGTGAGCAGCCAAGGTCTGGGTCTGCCACTGTTCGGGGAACATGCTCAGACCGGGGAAATAATGCTGTCCGTTGCGCTCGACGTGGGTCAAGCCCAGTGTCGCCGTCACGGCCAGGTCCTGCATCAATGCAACCGGCCCCACGTTGACCAGGTCTTCGCCGCTGAGGACGTACTCATGCTCAGGGTCCATTTGCCGGCGTGCGGCCAGCAAACAGGCATTGGCCAGACCCTTGAAGATGCCCTTGCAGTTTT
The DNA here is from genome assembly GCA_963700615.1 of uncultured Chloroflexia bacterium. GTDB lineage: Bacteria > Chloroflexota > Anaerolineae > J102 > J102 > DUEF01. The sequence goes on from CAVOYG010000025.1 coordinate 223,746, forward strand.
TGTGACTCGTGCCGGCATAACCACAGGCCAGGGCGCGCCTCATGCTGGATAAGTCTGTATCCGACTCATCGATGATCATCGCCGGGCGCTCATCCCAGGCCAACAGGTGGGCTTGCGTTTCATCGCTGAGGGCGATCGCCCGATAAAAGGGTTGTTCGACAAACAGCAGATGCTCCATGAAGTTGCTGAGCGAAGGCTCGGCCAGCAATTTATCCCAGAAGCGACGGAAATCGGCGACAGTGTAATATTGTTCGTTGCCGTCCAGCGTGAAGGCGAAATCGGGAACGGCTGATGAGATGATCGGGCGATCTGGGCGATGCGGGCGAGGTCCCGCTCGTCGTCGCCATTGACCTTGACCTTGAAGTAGCGCAAGCCGTAGGCTTGGATGCTGGCTTCGAGCGTTTGCGGCAGGCCATCGTGCAGGCGTTCCTGCTGCGGCAGGTCGGACTCAGCCAGATGGTCGGATAAGCCAATGGTGTGGCGCACGAACATGTGCTGGCTGGGTTCCGCCGGTAGAGAGATCGGCGGGTGTTCGTCCGACCAGTTCGGCGTGGATCCAACCGAGGTCTATCCCGAACAGATTCTGGCGCACGGCTTCGGCGAACGGTGTCTTCGTCACTCGGCAGAAGGCATCGATCATCGCCCGTTCCACCAGACTCATGCCGAAATTCCACAACAACGGCGGATGCGGCGTCTGCTCCGCCCACGCTTTTTGCGCTTCGTACGTGCGTCGCCACAGCGTGAACAGATCGGGAGCGTCACCAACCTGCTCGGCATGGGTCATGGCCTTGGCGATGACCTCGAGCATGGCAGCTGATTTCGTCCTCGTAGCTTTGCTCCGGGTCTTTGGTGAACCACTTGGGGATGAGGCTGTCGGCGGAAATGCCGCGACTGCGCTCGCCATCCACTTCCAGTTCGATCTCGCAGAAAAGGTGGGGCGTTTCGGTCAGTTCGGCGATGCCGTAGCGGAAAGGCATACGGGTGCGGATGTTGAGCAGACAGGCGGCGCTGCGGGTGACTCTGATCATGACAGCTCCACCACGACGGTCAGCGCCTGTTCAGCGCGCCGGTCGAATTGCAGACCCAGGCCAGGACCGGTCGGAACCCGAATCAGGTCGGAATCAGGCACGAAGCCGGAGACATCCAGGGATTCGGCCAGATATTGCGGGCCGTTGAGGGCGCAGGGTTTGTCGATACCCGCCCAGGCGAACATGTGCACTGAGGCTGCCAGCGACAGATCGGGGTCGCACAGGCCGGAGCCCAGCAGAAAAATACCATGTCTTCGTGCAGTTTCGACAATCTGTCGCGTTTGCCACAGCCCTGCCGAACGCCCGATCTTCAGCGTCAGCCCGTCCATCACGCCCAGCGACATGAACGTTTCTGCATCCTGCGCCGAGATCACGCCTTCATCCATGACGATGGGCAGTGCACCCTGGCGGCGAAGCGCCTGGTATCCGCTGACCTGCATCGGCGGCAGCGGCGATTCGATCACATCGACGCCGACATCGGCCAGACCGGGCAGAACGTCCAGGGCTGTGTCGACATCGTAAGCGGTGTTGGCGTCGGCCCAGCAAAAACCGTCGGGAGCGAAGTCGTGGATCAGTCTGGCCAGCGCCAGGTCGTATTCTGGCGTCTGCGGATAGCCCGACCTTGAAATTGAAATTGCGGTAGCCCCGCGCTCGCCCGACTCCAGCTGCTGCTCGGCAGCGGCCAGGTCAGTGGCGTTGATCGTCCAGCTCAATGTTAGTTCGGAGGGGCCGGAATCATCGCCCAGCAGTTCGCTGGCGGATTTGCCCTGCTGCTTGCCCGCCAGATCAAAGCAGGCCAGATCGACGGCGGCTTTGCACAGCGGCTGGCCGGTCGTCAGGCCGGGACGGATCGCCCGATCCATGCGGTCGTGGATTCCGGCGAAATCGGTGGGGTCAGCACCCAAAAGGACGGGCGCCAGATAGTTCGTCAGGGTCGAAGTCACGGTTTCGACGGTTTCGTAGGTCCAACTGGGCACGGGCACGGCCTGACCCCAACCGCTGAGGCCATCCTCATCCGTGATCCTGATCAAGACCGAAGGCCGGACGACGCGTCCATCGGGGCCGGGTTCAAAAAACTTGAACTCGCCCACGAATGGGTAATCGAATTGTCCAATCTCAACTTTGATGATCGAACTCACGTGGGGGCCTTTGGAGGGAAGTTAGGATTGTTGGTGAAATGTCGGGTATTGGATATTGGTTATTGGATAGTGTCTTTGTCGACCAAGGTGTGCTGAATATCCAATATCTAATACCTATTGTACTGAACATCGTGCGCTCTCGGTGACGCAGTATCCGTTCTGCACAGTGCGTGCCGTCGAGCCACTCGTTGCCGCACGCGTTCTTCTTGCGGCTTGAGGGGCGGATGATGTCGGGAACGTTCTCGCGCAGCTTCCGGCGATGCTCCCCAATCTTCGGCTGCTTGCAGCATGGCGGCGACGTTGGCCATGGTCGTGTGCTGCGGCAACGAACAGCCGGGCGCGAGGATATCGACGCCATTGCCCAGGCACTCAAGCGAGGCTTGATAGACCAGTTCAGGCGTGCCGTTGAGCAGGACTTCGACGGTGGGAATGTATCCGGCCAGCGCCACCTTGCCCTTCAGGTACTTGCGGGCCATCGCCATATCCATGCCTTCGTCAAAGGTGTAGCAGGTCGTGCCGGTTTCGGCGATGTAGGGCAGGTGGCCGGACGATTTGCCGCAAATATGCAACATGGTCGGACCGTCGATGCCAGCGCACAGACGTTTGTGATGGGGCAGGACGAAGTCACGGTACGTCTCGGGCGAGATCAAATCGCCCGAACAGGTGGCTTCGCCCAAGACAATGGCATCGGCCCCGGCGTCCAACTGGGCGTTGGCATAGCGAATCGCCAAATCGGTAAGCGTCTCCATGATCTGGTGCACATAGTCCGGTTCGTTGATGATCCAGGGGAACAGGTTGGGGAAGCCGAACAGCTTGGCCGAAAGAGCAAACGGGCCGACGATGGAGGAGAGCACGGCGACTTCGTCGTCGTAGCGGTTCGTAGCCGGGAGATAGCCTCCAGCACGATCGGCACGCGCCCTCGGTCGAAGAAATCGTCCGGGATAACCAATTCGTCGGGATCGTTCCAGATTGAATGGATATCGGTGGGTAGGGTGTCGTAGCGTGCCGAAGTCGATCTCCACACCCAGCACTTCCACTTCCGCCGTCATGCCAAAGGGCAGTTTGATCGCTTCGGTCCCGGTCTGGTCCCAGATCGATGCGGCCAGTCCCGCCAGTTGTTCGGCGTCGTGATGCGCAGTCGGGTAGTAAATCCCGCCTTTTCCATCATCTCCACCGTGATGCCTGTGACGACCGCCGCTACAGGCGGGCGGTCGACCGGCTGCAGGTGTAGTGCGTTCATGAAACGGGTCTTTGGCGTTCATGACCAGGGATCAACTCCGAAGCTTCGGTGCTGTTTACCGCATACCTTGTTCGATGGCGTATCCAGACTGCCTGCAGGTAAGTCGATGTAATCCTGCAAAGCCGAACGGTTGTGCTCACGAATGATGGCCTCCAGCCGATCGGGGTCCCGCTCCCGGATGGCGTCAAACATCTGCCAGTGATCGGGATGCGCCTTGTCGATGCGTTTGCCGAAGACGTCGTCGAGATAATGGCGGCGCAATCGATCCCAATGCAATAGCATGCGGGCCAGGATATCCTTGGTGAGCAAAGCGCCGGAACATTCGCAGATCATCATGTGAAAGCGCTTGTTTTCCTCCGACCATCCGTCCGGATCGTCGAGCATGCGATCCATCTCGCTCAACTGCTTTTCGACATCGCACAGCGTGTCCTCGCATATGGAGGCGCAGGCCATGCGTCCGCTGATGATCTCAGCCGTCTCCAAAAACCCGAAGATCTCGATGATCATGCTCGGCTTCAGGTCGGCGACCAGGACACCGGTATAAGGCCGGATGACGACGAAACCCTCGGCTTCGAGTTGCCGAAATGCCTCACGCACAGGAATGGGACTGACATCCATGTTGCGGGCAAGTTCATCGATGACCAGAGCCTCGTTGGGCGCGAATTCCCCACTGATGATGCGCTCGAGTATCCAGTCATAGACGGCTTCTTTTTTGCTTCGGACTGCAAGCTGAGACATGGGTCACCTTTGCCAAACCTGTCTGTCTGTATTATAATATAGGATATAGCATAACTCTGACGCCGGATATTGTCAAAAAGCACGTGCACTACTGGACGGCCGGATGACGAGTACCGAACTGGTTTACAAGTCTTTGGTCGAGCAAGTGACTGACGACTTGTTGGAATATATCGATGAGGAAGGCTCTGCAGCCGGGGGACAAATTACCTTCGACTGCCGCCCTGATCGAAGCACTATGGCGTCAGCCGGCAAGTGGTGCGGGAAGCGCTGAAAAAACTGGAAGGCCAAGGTCTGATCGAGATATCGGGCGGACGCAGCGCCGTGATCCGTCCCGTCATGGGCGAGATGCTACGTCGTTCTTCCAGCCGGGCGGTGACTTTGAGCAGAAGGATTCGCTGGAGATCCTCGAAGTGCGTTATGGGATCGAGGTGCAGAGCGCCAGACTGGCCGCGGAACGGCGCTCGGAGGAGGAAGTGGCCGAGTTGCAGAACGCTGATGGAGGACATGCGCCCCCAACTCGACCAGCCGGAAACCTATGCCGATCTGGATGTCCCGTTCCACCTGCTGATCGCGCAGTCCACCCAGAACAGCTTGCTCTATTATCTGGTGAATAGCATCCGCGATGCGCTGCGCGATATGATACGCGAGGGATTGCGCTATCGTATCAACAGCGAGGAGCGAAAGCTGGTGCAGCTGGCGCACGAACACATCGTCGAAGCGATCGCTGCCTCCGATCCAGACGCCGCCGCCAAAGCTATGGCTTTCCATTTCGATGACGCCATTCGCGCCATTTTTGAATAACCCACTCGTAACGAGAAGGTTTGAATGGAATCCTGAGATTGCAGCAAATCCGAATACAGCGGTGTAGATTCTTCAATACCTTCGATCGCTCAGACTGACACACCGCTAAGAACCGAGCAACATGAAACAAGAACCTCCCTTACCGACCTCCGCCCCAAACTCGAACATGCATTTGCCTTCGCCCAGACACAGGTCGAGAACCTGATCACTCGCTATCCCGACTATTTCCCGCTATATACCGAAGGCGGCAAGTGGAAACACGAGGGGGAGGCCTGGACCAACTGGTGCGAGGGCTTTCTGGGCGGCATGATGTGGCTCTTCTACCAGCGCGACGGCGATCCGCTATGGCGAGAGCGGGCCGAGCACTATTCGCTGTTGCTCGAACCGCGCAAATACGACCGCAATGTCCACGATCTGGGCTTCGTTTTCTGGTCGACCTGGAAACGCTGGTACGATCTCAGTGGCGATCCTATCCTTAACGATGTCGTCATCCAGGCAGGGAAGACGATGGGAATGCGATTCAAGGAAAAGGGCCAATACCTGCGCTCCTTCGTGTCCGAGGATTCGCTCTTTATCGACATCATGATGAATGTGGGCATTGTTTTCTACGCCGCCCAGCAATCGGGCGACGTCGACCTGCTGCGCAAAGCCCACGCCCATTGCCATGACCACTCGCCGCACCATCGTGCGCGGCGACGGCTCCACCAGCCACGAGGGCCTGTTCGATCTGGATACGGGCGAATTCCTGCGGCAGACCACGCACCAGGGTTGGCGGGGCGATTCGGCCTGGGCGCGGGGACAGGCCTGGGCGCTGTACGGCTTCGGCACCGCCTATTCGCTGACCGGCGAGCGCAAATATCTGCAAACCGCGCAGATGTGCGCCGATTTTTACATCGAAAACACATCATTCGACGACGACGCCCCCTTTGGCCCCGGCGTGCCGCCCAACGATTGGGATGAGCCAGGCAGCCAGGCCGAGAGTTCGGCAGCGACGATCACGGCCAGCGGCCTGCTCAATCTGGCGCAGATCGTGCAGGACCCGGTGCGCGCCGCCCGCTATCGCCAGGCCGCCCTCATCATCCTCGACACCCTCACTGGCCCCGACTATCTGGCTGACTCGACCCCCGGCTGGGAGGGCATCCTCGGCACGGCAGCTATCACCAGCGCAAGGACCTGGGCGTGGACGAAAGCGTGATGTGGGGCGAGCACTTCTTCGTCGAAGCCGTTGATAAAGCGCTGACATTGATCGAGCGAGAGGAGAGCAGGATGACAGATTATGAGCATGGGGCGTAGGAATTGTGTCAGTCGTCAACCTGACAGATAACCAACAGACATCACAAAACGACCCTGCTCTGGCGCATCCGCATGAAATTCTCCCCAACGAACAAGTCGCTATCGTCACCGGCAGCAGCCGCGGGATTGGCCGGGGCATCGCTCTGGCCCTGGCCGACACAGGGCTGGCGCATCGTCATCAATTATCACAGCAACAGCGCCGCCGCCGAAGCCGACCCGCGCCGACGTGATCGAAGCGGGCGGCGACGCCCTAATCGTGCAGGCCGACATAGGCGATCTCGACAGCCTGAACACGCTGGTCGATGCAACACTGGCACACTTCGGGCGGATCGACATGCTGGTCAACAATGCCGGCGTCGCCCCGCGGGTGCGTGCCGACATCCTCGAAACCAGCGTTGCCAGCTACGACGAGGTCATGGCGATCAATCTGCGCGGGCCTTTCTTCCTCACCCAACGTGTAGCGGACGAGATGATCCGCCTGATCGAAGAAGGCGTGATCGTCGCCCCAAAAATCGTCAACATCGGCTCGATCAGCGCCTACACCAGTTCCACTTCCCGTGCTGAATACTGCGTGAGCAAAGCGGGCATGGGCATGATGACCAAACTATGGGCCGACCGCCTGGCCGAGTTCGGCATCAACGTCTACGAAATCCGCCCCGGCATCATCGCCACCGACCTCACCGCCGTGGTCAAGGACAAATACGACCACCTGATCCTCGACGAAGGTCTGACCCCGATCCGCCGCTGGGGCCTGCCCGATGACATCGGCAAAACCGTCGTCCGCCATCGCCGCAGACCTGCTGCCCTTCTCCACGGGCGAAGTGATCAATGTGGATGGTGGATTTCATTTGCATCAGACTGTGAAACGTGAAAACGTGAAACGTGAGTAGCTTGAGGATTTGACATCACGCATCACGTTTTACGTTTCACGGCGCATAATCCAAAATCGTTTTACGAACCCAGAATTCTCTCATTTGGAGAACCCCATGCCCAAAATCATAACCTTCGGCGAAATCATGATGCGGCTGTCGCCGCCGGACTACCTGCGCTTTTCGCAGGCCAATAGCTTCGACGTGATCTACGGCGGCGGCGAGAGCAACGTGGCGGTCTCGCTGGCCAATTTCGGTCTCGACGCCGAGTACGTCACCCGCCTGCCCGACAACGACCTCGGCCAGGCCTGCCGCAATTTCCTGCGCCAGTATGGCGTGGGCACGCAGCACATCCTCTGGGGCGGCGAGCGCCTGGGCATCTATTTCCTGGAACATGGTGCCGTCAGCCGCGGCAGCAAGGTGGTCTACGACCGGGCCGGTTCCGCACTGGCCGACCATCCAGCCGGGCATGGTCGATTGGGAGGCCATCTTCGCCGACGCGGGTTGGTTCCACTGGACCGGCATCACGCCCGCCATCTCGGAAGGCGCGGCTGCGACCTGCCTGGAAGCGGTGAAGGCGGCCAAAGCCCACGGCCTCACCGTGTCCACCGACCTGAATTACCGGGCCAAGCTGTGGAAGTGGGGCAAGAAGGCGGGCGAGGTGATGGAGGAACTGGTCGAATATTGCGATGTCGCCATCGGCAACGAGGAGGACGCGGACAAAGTGTTCGGCATCCATGCCCCCGCCACCGATGTAACCTCCGGCGAGTTGGACGCGGCGGCCTACGAATATGTCTGCACCAAGCTAGCCGAGCGTTTCCCCAGTTTACACACCATCGCCATCACATTGCGAGGCTCAATCTCCGCCAGCCACAACAGTTGGAGCGCCGTGCTCTGGCACGACGACCAACTCTACTTCGGCCCCAATTACGACATCACCCACATCGTCGACCGCGTCGGCGGCGGCGACAGTTTCATGGGCGGCCTGATCTACGGGCTGCTAACCTATCCCGACGACAAACAGCAGGCGATCAACTTCGCCGTAGCCGCCTCCGCCCTCAAGCACACCATCTTCGGCGACTTCAATCTCGTGTCTGTGGCCGAGGTGGAGAGGCTGATGGGTGGGGATGCATCTGGTCGGGTGAGTCGATAAATTACAGGATCAATGATTAAAGATAAAGATGCCGAGAGCGTAGCTAATCTTTGATCATTGATCATTGATTCGAACAAAACAGGAGAGATTTCGTGGCAAAATTCTCACGCTTAACCGTACTCAACAACATGTTCGAAACCGGCATGGTGCCGGTGTTTTACAATCCCGATGTCGATGTGGCCGAGCAGATCGTGCGCGCCTGCCTGGATGGCGGCCTGCGCTGCGTCGAGTTCACCAACCGCGGCGACCAGGCGCATCTCGTGTTCGGCGAATTGGTGCGCCGTTTCTACGACGACGACCGGGCCATCCTCGGCGTCGGCTCCGTGATCGATGCGCCGACGGCGGGGCTATACATCCAGCTCGGAGCCAATTTCGTGGTCGGGCCGGTGCTCAACCCCGAGGTCGCCCGGCTCTGCAACCGCCGCAAGGTCGCCTACTCGCCCGGCTGCGGCACCGCCAGCGAGATCTCCGAGGCCGAGGAACTCGGCGTCGAGATCGTCAAAGTCTTCCCCGGCGCTCAGGTGGGCGGCCCCGCCTTCGTCAAGGCGATCGCCGGCCCCATGCCCTGGACGCGCATCATGCCCACCGGCGGCGTCTCGCCCGATGAAGAAAACCTGCGAGCCTGGTTTGCGGCGGGCGTGGCCTGCGTGGGCATGGGCAGCAAGCTGATCACCAAGGAACTGGTTGCTGCCGGTGACTTCGACGCCATCCGTGACAAGACCGCCGATACCGTGGCGTTGATCAAGGAACTGAAAGCGCAATATCCGCTGAAGATGAAATAGTGAAACGTGAGAGTGACGTCAGGTGACAGATTACTTTACGTTTCACGCATCACGTTTCAGTCGAGAGAACCCACACAATTCAACAGAGGAATATCCCATGTCCGACAACTATCCCCGCATTGCCCGCCTCAACAGCGCCGAGAAATTCCAGGCGCATATCGCTTCCTTGGGAATCTCTTTGCCTTTTGACGAGGTCGTTGAACCCGCCCCGGATGGCGCGATGGCCCAACCCTACACGCTCAAAACCGGCCGGGTGATCGGCAATCGCTTCGCCATCCACCCGATGGAAGGCTGGGATGGCACGAGCGAAGGCTTGCCGACCGAGTTCACCCATCGCCGCTGGCAGAATTTCGGCAGGAGCGGCGCCAAACTGATCTGGGGCGGGGAGGCGGTGGCCGTGCGCCACGATGGCCGCGCCAATCCCAACCAATTGCGGATCGGCGCAGACACGCTGGATGGTCTGGCCGAATTGCGGCAAACGCTGGTGGACGCGCATCAGCAGGACTTTCGGCCGGACAGATGATCTCGTGGTCGGACTGCAACTCACCCACTCGGGACGCTTCGCCCGGCCCAATGTCAAGACCCGGCTGGAGCCGATGATCCTCTACCATCATCCCGTGCTCGACCCGCTGTTCAACGTCGACCCCGACCTGCCGGTGTTGACCGACGACCAGATCGACGACCTGATCGGCGATTTTGTGCGGGCTGCGGTGCAGGCAGCCTCCATCGGCTTCGACTTCGTCGACATCAAGCACTGCCACGGCTATCTCGGCCACGAATTCCTCAGCGCTTACGAGCGGCCTGGTCGCTACGGCGGCAGCTTCGAGAATCGCACCCGTTTCGTGCGCGAGATCGTCGCCGGCATCCGCCGCGAAGCGCCCGACCTCATGATCGGCGTGCGCCTCAGCGCCTTCGACTTCCCGCCCTTCCGCCCCGGCCCCGACGGCAGAGGCGTGCCCAAGTGGTGGGATGATGAAGATGGCCGCTATCCCTTCGGCTTCGGCGGGGACAAGACCGATCCCCTGGCCATCGATAACACCGAAACCGCCGAATTCCTGCGTCTGCTGGAATCGCTCGACATCGAACTGGTCAATCTCTCCTGTTGCAGCCCCTACTACAACCCGCACTTCATGCGCCCGGCCACTTTCCCGCCCTCCGACGGCTATCTGCCGCCCGAAGACCCGCTTGATCGGCGTCGCCCGGCAGATCAACGCTGTCGCCGCCCTCAAAACCGCAATTCCCCAATCTGGCCCTGGTCGGCACCGGCTACACCTACCTGCAGGACTGGCTGCCCAATGTCGCCCAGCATGTCGTCGGCAACGGCATGGTCGATTTCGTGGGCCTGGGACGCATGGTGCTCTCCTATCCCGAAATGCCCGCCGATGTGTTGGCTGGCCGGGCATGGCCCGCAAGCGCATCTGCCGCACCTTCAGCGATTGCACCACCGCCCCCCGCAACGGTCTGGTCTCCGGCTGCTATCCGCTGGATGATTTTTACAAGGACATGCCGGAAGCGATTCGGTTGAAGGAAATCAAGGCGGGGTAGGGGCGAGGAATTTCCAGTGACCTCGTCCGCAAGGAACCAACCGCCGTCATCGACTAACCTGACGATAGAATTCGACTTCGTCGAAATTGCTCGCCCGTAACCACGCATCATCCAGGGCGAGGAATTCCCACTACTTTGTGTTTTTGGCAACGTCTTCCGTGCTGATGCGATATCTGATTGGGTGAAATTGGTTTCGTGGAATTCCTCGCCCCTGCCGACTACCCCTTCCATCACTATTCAACTCATCGAGAGGTCATTTCATTGCAAGTCATTTCATTTGACCAAGCCGCAAATCTGGTACATGACGGCGACACGATCCTGATCGGCGGGTCGGGCGGCGGCCATGCCGTGCCGGAAGCGCTGATCGTTGCTGTGGCAGAACGTTTCCTGCAACCGGCTCGCCCCGGCAGCATCACCACGCTGCACCCGGTCGGCATTGGCGACATGGACACGCAGGGCGTGGGGCGTCTGGCGCATCCCGGCCTGCTCAAACGCATCATCACCGGAGCGCTGGTCAATACCCCCGCCATCCAAAAAATGGCCCAGGAAGATGCGATCGAGGCCTACACCTTGCCGCAGGGTTCACTGTCGCAATTGATGCGGGAGATGGCCGTCCGGGCGGCCCGGACTGATCTCGCACGTCGGTCTGCACACCTTCGTCGACCCGCGCCACGGCGGGGGCAAACAGAGCCGCTCGGCCCAGGAAGACCTGGTCGAGCTGGTGGAATTGGCCGGGCAGGAGTGGCTGTTCTACAAACCGATTCACGTCGATGTCGCTTTTCTGCGCGGCACCACCGCCGATGAGGATGGCAACATCAGCATGGAGCGGGAGGCGGTTTTCGGTGAGATGCTGGCGATGGCCCAAGCCACGCGCCGGGCGGGCGGCGTTGTCATCGTCCAGGTGCAACGCCTCGCCCAGCGCCACACCCTGCATCCCAAAGATGTCAAAATCCCCGGCATGTTGGTGGATGCGGTGGTGGTCGATCCGGAACAGCGCCAGAGTTATGTCACCAAGTACAGCCCCGCTTTTGCCGGTGAATTGCGCGTGCCGTTGGATGAAATCCCGGCCCTGGCCTTTGACCCGCGCAAGATCATCGCCCGGCGGGCAGCGATGGAATTGTTCCCCGGTGCGATCTGCAATCTCGGCGCGGGCGTGTCCACCGGCATCGCCAATGTTGCCGCCGAAGAGGGTTTCCTCGACCAGATCGTGCTGAGCAACGAGCAGGGCTTGATCGGCGGCGCGCCTGCATCCGGTGTCGATGCCGGAGCGGCCATGAACTACGACGCCATCATCGACCAGCCCTACCAGTTCGATTTCTACGATGGCGGCGGCCTCGATTTGGCCTTCCTCTCCTTCGCCCAGGTGGATGCCGAGGGCAGCGTCAACATCAGCCGTTTTGGTGACCGCATCATCGGCATCGGCGGCTTCCAGAACATCGCCCAGAATGCCAAGACCGTCGATTTTCAGCGGAACCTTCACGGCGGGCCGCCTGGACATCGACTGGGAGGATGGGCAGACGCGTGATCCGGCAGGAGGGACGATTCCCCAAGTTCGTGGCCGAGTTGGAGCAGGTGTCGTACAATGGCGCTTATGCCGCCGAACTGGGCCAGAACGTGTTGTTTGTGACCGAACGGGCGGTTTTCGCACGCAGGCCGGAGGGATTGACGCTGATCGAGATCGCTCCCGGCATCGACGTCGAGCGAGATGTGCTGGCCCACATGGGATTCACCCCCCTGATTGCGCCCGACCTGAAGATCATGGACGCCCGTCTGTTTTCACCCGACCCGATGGATTACGCCCCCGATCTGCTGGCTAAGCCCCGGCTGAATCTACCGAAACGATTGCGGGACGGTGGATCAGATCTAAAATTGGATATTAGATACTGATCAGTCTCATGCGCTGCACCTCAATACCTCAATATCTGATCTCTAGCAATCGTCGCTAGACAAGAGGATATCACACGATGCATCAACCACCCACCACCCCCCAAGACCCCGCCGCCATCGCCGTCACTTTTCCCCGTCCCGGCGTCGCCCTGGTGCAGATTCAATCGAAGCCGCTGGGCGTGTTGCGTTTTGCGGTCAAGCGGGCGCTGCAAGACCGCCTGCACGAGTTGGAACAGAACCCAGATGCCCGTTGCATGGTGTTGACCGGCGTCGACCGGGCCTTTTCGGTCGGCTCCGACATCAACGATTTCAGCCTGGAAGTGGGCTGGTTGCTGGAAAACGACTACGTCGAGGCCGGTCTCAACGCCGCTCTGGAGAACTCGCCACTGCCGATCATCGCTGCCCTGAATGGCTTCACGTTGGGCGGTGGCGCTGTCCTGGCCCTGGCCTGCGATATCCGCATCGCCGCAGAATCCGCCAGGATCGGTTTCCCGGAGATCAACGTCGGCGCTTTTGCTTCCGGTAGCGGCACGCAACGACTGCCCCGTTTTGTGGGCCGCGGGCGGGCGCTCGATTTGCTGCTCACCGGGCGCACAATCACGGCGGCGGAAGCGCTGGACTTCGGCCTGGTCGAGTACGTCATCCCCGACGAGGAATTGCTGGATTTCGTCCTCGATTATGCCGAGAAGATCGCTGGATTCTCGGCCCCGGTAGTCGCCGTCACCAAACACTGCGTCACCGTGGGCCTGCGAGATGGCATCGAGGCCGGGCTGGCCGCCGAGCGGGAGGGACGAGTGCAAACCGGTCGGGGTGCAGATGCCCTGGAGGGGCGACAGGCCTTTCTGGAGAAACGACCACCGGTGTTCAATCGGCAATTACAAGAATAACCACCAGGAAATCCAACAATATGGGCCAACGACCCAGATTCGCAACTATCGATGACTATTTCGCAACGGTTTTACCTGAAGCGCTCCCCATCATGGAAGAGATCAGAGAAATCGTGCATCGTCGTTGTCCCGGAAGCGGTGGAAACCATCAGCTATCAGATGCCTGCTTTCAGGCTTAAGCGCATCTTTTTCTATTTTGCAGCATTCAAAAAGCATATCGGCGTCTATCCGCCGGTGAGTGGCGACGACGACCTCATGCAAGCATTGCTTCCGTATCGCAACGACAAGGGAAATCTGAAATTCCCACTCGATCAACCGATGCCATACGACCTCATTGGCCGCGTTGCCGAGGCGCTAGCGCGGCAGCATTCGTGATGAAGCTGTGCAAGATGAGTCAAGTTCAATTTTTCTGCAAGCGCGCAAACCGATTTGAACTGCGATGACTACAAACCGATCTAATCCATTGATCTCAAGCCGAGAACGCGCAAACCGATTTGAACTGCATCATGACAAACGATCTAATCCATTGATCTCGAGCACCCGGCAAGATCATCTGCGTGGGCATGAACTATCCCGCCCCAGATGCGCTGCCTGCTGACATGCCCTACCCGGTGCTGTTCCTCAAAGCAAGCAGTATCGTTATCGGTCACGGCGATGCCATCCAAATCCCTCGCGCCGCCAAAAAAGTGTTCGTTGAGGGCGAAATTGCGGTTGTGATCGGCAAGCAGGGTAAGCACATCGCCAAAGAACAGGCCTGGGAACACGTCGCCGGACTGACGATTGCCAATGATGTCGGTGCGGAAGATCTGGAAGGACGCACATCGCAGTGGCAGACCGGCAAGCTGCCCGACACCTTTCTCCCGCTCGGCCCTCGTCTTGTCCCCCTGGCCGATGTGCCGGACCCGACCAGCCTCGACATCGAGCTGCGCATCAACGGTCGGCTGGCGCTGGCAGGCAACAGCCGGGACATGATCTTCGATATCCCCACCCTGATTGCCTACATCTCCGGCCTGACAACGCTGCACCCCGGCGATCTGCTCGTCACCGGCAGCCCCAAAGGCATCGGCGACCAGCCCGCACCCCGTGCCTACATCCACCCCGGCGACACCGTATCGATCTCGATATCGGGGCTGGGCACGCTCACCAATCCTGTGGAAATGGAGACAACATGACCCGCACCCGACCGATGGCCTTCGTCACTGAGCCCGGCAAGATCGAATTCCGGGATGTGCCGCTGCCCCCGCTTAACCCCACCGAAGTCTTGATCAAGGTCAAAGTGGCGACGATCTGCGGCAGTGATCTGCACATCTTCAAGGGCAAACACCCCTCGGTCGAATTGCCGATCCCGGTGGGGCACGAGATCGCCGGAGAGATCATCGAAGTCGGGAACGAGGTCACAAAGGTCGGGCTGGGCGAACGGGTGGCGGTGGAACCGGTGCTGGTGTGCGACACTTGCGCCTTCTGCCGCCGTGGCGATTATCATCTTTGCAGCAATATCAGCTTTCAATATCGCCTCGGCCAGGGTGGATTCACGCCCTACTTCATCGCCGACCAGCGCTGGGTGCATCGCCTGCCCGGCAACGCCAGCTACCTGGAAGGTGCGCTGATCGAGCCGATGTCGGTTTGCGTGCATGCCGTGCGCCGTGCTGCTCCCAGCCTCGGCGACCGTGCCGCCATCTTCGGCGATGGGGCGATTGCGATGTACATTTTGCAGGCGGCGCAGTTGGCAGGCATCTCGTCGATCTACGTGGTCGGGATTAACGAACAAACGTCTGGCCAAGGCGCTGGAACTGGGCGCGACCGGTGTTGTGAATGCCATTGCAAACAGATCCGGTGGCATTTATCCGGGAACAGACAGATGGCCTGGGCGTGGAGCGCAGCTTTGAGGCGGTAGGCATCCGCCAGACGCTGGAGCAATCGTTGCAGGCGTTGAAAAAGGGCGGCACGGCGGTGCTGGTCGGCCTGTTCGAGCAGCCGGAGGTCTTGCTCCCGGCCAACATTTTCGTGCACAAAGAGATCGGACTGGTGGGGTCGCAAGGCTACGCCTGGGACTTCCAGCGTTCGTTGGAGCTGGTTGCCAACAGGCGGGTGAAGCTGGCCGATATCGTCACGCACCAATTTGCTTTCAATGAAGTGCAACAGGCGTTTGACCTCCTCATGGAACCGAACACACCTGCGCTCAAAGTTGCGGTGCATCGTGGATGATGAAGTTGTTTGAGAACCAGGTATTGGGTATTTGATAGTGGATATTGTGAGCACTGCATTCATGTACATTCAGTCAATATCCAGTATCCCATTACCCAATATCCAATGACTCTATTTTCTGTGAGTGTGATGATGGACACGTATGACGTTATCGTTGTAGGCGGAGGCGGCAGTGGTCTGGCTGCGGCGGTGAGTGCCTCCGAGCACGGAGCCAGCGTTTTGTTGCTCGAAAAACAGCCCGAATTGGGCGGTTCCACCGGTATCGCCGTGGGCTCCTTCACGGCCAATCGCACCAATATGCAGCAGAGCCGCCGGCGTACAAGATTCGTTGGATGCACACGCGGAGGACGCGGGGAAATTCCCACCCGCCGCATACGAAGCGCAGAACAACGAAGCACTGCGCCGTTTCTTTCTCGACAACGCCAGCGACACCCTCGATTGGTTAGAGGGCATGGGGCTGCGTTTTCTGGGCCCGAACCCGGAACCACCCAATCGGGTGCCGCGCATGCACAATGTCGTGCCAGGGGCGAAGGCATACATCGCCATGCTCCAGGCCCGGCTGCTGCAACAAGGCGGCGAAATTCGCACGGGGGCAGCAGTGGTCGGGTTGGAGCAGGAAAATGGTCGGGTCACCGGCGTGGCGGTCGAGATAGACAAGCAGCGCACAATTTTTCACGCTCGCAAGGGCATCGTATTGGCTGCCGGTGATTACACCAACTCGCCCGAACTAATCGGCGCTTACCGGGGTGAGGAATTCACACCGATCGAGGGCATCAATCCGCATTCCAAGGGTGACGGGCATCTGCTGGCGCAGCAAGCGGGCGCACAGTTGATCAATATGAACATCACCTACGGTCCCGAAGTGCGTTTCATCGCCCCACCCGGCAAGACCTTTCAACAACTTCTGCCTGTCAACGCCCCCTTCGTTAAACTGATGGGCCGGGTCGTGCCGCATGTGCCACAGTTCGTCATGACAAAAATGGTGCAGCGGCTGCTGGTGACGTGGCAGCATCCCGAAGATTCACTTTACGACGATGGCGCTATCCTCGTCAACCAGCGTGGCGAGCGCTTCTGCGATGAGACCCAGAGCCCGGCGCGGGAGATCGCCATCGCCCGGCAGCCTGACAAAATCGCTTACATTTTGCTGGACGAGCGCCTGATCGACCTCTACAGCCAGTGGCCGAAATTTATCTCGACCGCACCCGAAAATCGCTTACGCCTACGTCGACGATTACCTGAAACTGCGCCCTGATGTGGCCGTGCAGGGCAGCCTGTCCGAAATCGCCCAGGAAGCGGAATATCCCGGCTCAAGACTCTGACCGAGACCATCGATAAGGCCAATGGGAAGAGACAGGCGGCAGGGCAATTGCCGCTTGGCCGGGGACAAGTGGGTGCTCCTGGGTCCGGCGAAAGCATATTTCACCACCACCGAAGGTGGGGCAGCGATCAACCAAGACTTTGAGGTGCTGACCCCGGACGGTGCGCCGATACCCGGCCTGCTACGCTGTGGGCCAGAACGGACTCGGCGGACAGGTTCTGTGGGGCCACGGCCTGCACATCGCCTGGGCCATCACCAGCGGGCGTATGGTGGGAGCGTTGCTGGGTGACAAGGTGAAGGGGTGACAAGGTGACAAGGCGATACGCGCAGCACGCAATGCGGTATAATCAGAAATCTGAACCTACAATTTCCTTATCGAACGACGGAGATCATCCATGACCACACCCTGGCAACGATTCAAACTAGCAGCCGCGCTCGGTGAACCCGACCAGGTTCCCGTTGCCCTCATCGCTGATAGCCCGTGGCTACCCGGCCTCTACGGCATCGATACGCTCGAATATTTTCTTCTACCCGACCGCTGGCTGGAAATCCAGCTTGACCTGCGGCGGCGTTTCCCCGACGTTGTCTGGGTTCCCGATTTCTGGGTGGAATATGGCATGGCCGCTGAACCCTCCGCCTTCGGCGCTCGCGTCCATTTCCGGTTGGACAGCCCGCCCTCCATCGAGCCGGTGGTCACCAGCCTCGACCACTGGGCCGACGCCCCCATCCCCGATGTGAAAGAGGCCGGGTTCATGCCCCTGATTCTGCGCATGTATCAGCACCAGGAGGCACGGCTGAAGGCGGAAGGCCTGGGCATTAAAGTGGTGGCGGCGCGCGGACCGATGGTCACTGCCGGTTGGATCATGGGCATCACCGACCTGATGATGGGCGTGGTCATGGCCCCGGCCAAGGTGGAGAAGCTGCTCGACAAAGTCACGACGCTGATCATTCGTTGGCTGCACGCCCAGTTGGATGTCATCACCGAGCCGGAAGGGATCATGCTGCTGGACGATATCGTCGGCATGGTGTCGCTCAAGCATTACGAGCAGTTCGCCGAGCCGTATCTGCGCCGTATTTTCGACGAATTCGACGGCTTGATTCGCATCTACCACAACGACACGCCTTGCGAACACCTTTACGCCAAACTTGCCGACGCCAATTTCGATGTCTTCAACTTCACGCACAAAACGGATATCGCCAGGGTCAAAGAATTGATGGGACACCGTGTGGCGCTGATGGGCAATGTCGATCCGCTGAATATCGGCGTGCGCGGCACGGCAGCGGAAATGGAGCAGGCCGCTACCGCTTGCCTGGACAAAGCCGCGCCCGGCGGCGGGCTGATCCTCTCTGTCGGCGGCGGCATCTCACCGGGCATGCCGGTCGAGAATGTGGATGCATTGGTGCGGGCAGCAAGGGAGTGGTAAGAGGTTTGTTGAAATGATCCCAACGGCGCTTTCCAACAAACAGGTCTTGTTCATCAACTCCGGCTGGATTCATCCCCCCTGGCGTGGTCGTCAACACGCCAGGCGACTGATGGAACAGATTCCTGGCGTCTGCCTGCACTCTGTTTCTACGATGGAGGCATTGGTGGAAAAACCACCGCAGGGCTATGACGCGCTGGTCCTGTATTTCCACGACAAAGTCATTTCGCCGGAAGCATTGGCGGCATTCGAGGCGTTTGTGCAGGATGGTGGCGGCGTACTGGCAATTCACTCCGCCACAGCGTCGTTCAAGGGATCACAGCGCTATTTCGACATCCTGGGCGGACGGTTTATCGGGCATGGCCCGGTCGAAACCTTTACGGTCGAGGCAGTTGATGGTCGGGATGAGGTGTTTTCGAGTATCTCCGGTTTCACGATCAGGGATGAACTGTATCTGCACGAATTGGCCGACGACATCAACGTGCAGTTTTACGCCATGCATCAGGGCGAACGTGCACCAATGGTCTGGACGAGGAATCATGGGCGGGGCCGGGTGTGTTATGTTTGTCCGGGCCACCGCTCGCAGACGATGCAACAGCCGGAAGTGCAGGCGTTGCTCAGGCAGGGATTGAAGTGGGTGTGCGAATGACTTGTGTGCCGTGGTGCGTGGTCCGTTTCAGAACGGCGGTTGCGTGATGGATAAGACGCTCGACCTTGCTGTCGTTGGTTGTGGCGATATCGCCGGTTACACGGCCTGGTTCGCGCGCTTCAATCGCCGCATCCGCCTGGCGGCTTGCTGTGATATCTCGCAGCAACGGGCGGACGATTTCGCCCGACGGCACAATATCCCAAACGTCTTCACCGATTATGCACAACTGCTCGATGATGCACCGATTGACGCCGTCTATCTGGCTGTACCCCACCATTTGCATTATCCCATGCTCTGTCAGGCTATCGACCGGGGACTCCCGGTGCTAATCGAAAAGCCGCTGACGCGCACGCTGTCCGAAGGACGCCAGGCGGCGGGACGAGCCGAAACGGCAGACGTGAAGGTCGGCGTCAATTACCAGTATCGCTACGACAGTGGTTGCTATGCCCTGGCGCGGGCCTTGCAGCAAGGACAACTGGGTCGCATCGCCAGCGTCCGCATCAATGTGCCCTGGCGGCGAAATGCGGATTATTTCAGTCATTCGGCCTGGCACGCCACGACTGGCGACAGCCGGCGGCGGCACGTTGATCACACAAGCCAGTCATTTTCTGGATGTGGTATTATGGGGATTAGACAGCGCTCCCGCCACCGCCGTCGGCTACACCGGCCAATTTGTGTTCAAGGATGTGGAGGTCGAAGATGTGGCGCACGCCATCGTCGAAACCGAGGGCGGCACGTTGATCCAAATCTGCAGCACCTTGGCTGCCAGCTCGGAGCAGACCGCCAGCATCGAAGTCTACGGCGAACGCGGGACAGCGATCTACGCATCTTCCCTTTTGCCGCAGGTCAAGTTCAAAGACGTGAAAATAAAAAAGGAAAGACCGCCGCATTGGGGCATCCACGCCTTGCAGCGCAGCCTGGAAGGCTTCCGCACCTGGGTGACGAATGGCCTCCCCTACCTCACGCCCGCGGCACAATCCTTACCGGCGCTGGCCGCAGTCGAAGCGATTTACGCATCTGCGCAGTCGGGTAAGCGCGAGTTGGTTGCCTCCTTTTCAAATACGGAAATGATCAAAGATTGAAGGTGACCATTCAGGTTGCTTTCATTTCGACGACCAAAGGGAGGAGAAATCCCCCTGTTATCAGGAATTATCCCCTAAAAATGGGGGCGATGTCTCACATCCGTTCGACATGACGCACAAAGTGCGCTCACGCCTGAAGAGGTACCTATAATCTTTAAGTGAACACACCAGTCAGGAAAACACATGGAAGCCATCCTCGAACCCCGCGAAATTAAAGACGAAAAACTGAGCTTCTGGCGCAAAATCGGCTACGGCGTCGGCGACATCTACGGTGGCGGCTCACTGGTCGTTGTCAATTTCTACTATCTGATTTTCCTCATCGACGTGGTGCGCATCAGCCCTGTGTTGGCCGGAACCGTCATCCTCATCAGCAAAATCTACGACGCCATCACCGATCCGCTGGAGGGCATTCTCTCCGACCGCACCCGCACCAAGCTGGGCAGGCGGCGTCCCTACCTCATTGCAGGCATCCCCCTTGTCTTCCTTTCCTTCGTGGCGCTGTTCTACCCGGCCGGTTTCGATGAGGAGATATTTCGCTTCGCTTTCGTGATCTGCACGTACCTCTTCTTTTCGACCGTCGTCAGCATCGTGATGCTCAATTACAATGCCCTGCAAGCCGAGATCACGCTGGACTACGACGAACGCACATCGCTCAGTTCCTTTCGCATTTTCTTTTCCAGCGTCGCCTCCATCCTTGCAGCACTCATTCCCCTGGAGATCATCAAGCAGTTCCCCGACGTGCGCCAGGGCTATATCGTCATGGGGATTGCCTTTGGTTTGCTCTTCGCCCTGCCATTCATCGCCACTGTTTTCTCGGTGCGGGAGCGCAAAGAATTCCAGAAACCGCCTGAACCATTCAATTGGCGGGACTCATTGCTCGCTCCCTTCCGCGTGCGCACTTTCGTCATCGCCTTGCTGATGTATCTTTTCGCCTTCGTGGCGATGGATGCCGTCAGCAGCATCGTCATCTTCTTCATGAAGCATCACATGCAGCGCGGGGATGAGGCCAATTACGTGGCCGGGACCCTGCTCGTGTTCCAGGTGATCTCGTTGCCTTTTTACGTGCTCCTCAGCAAGCGCACCAGTAAACGCATGGGCTTCATCGTCGGTGGCATCGTCTGGATCGTCACCATGCTGACCAGTTTTCTGCTGGTTCCCGGCGCGCCGTTCCTGGCGCCTTATCTGTTTGCGGCGGTGGTCGGGCTCGGCACCGGTGGCATGGTGGTGATGATCTACGCTATCTTCCCCGATATCCCGGACGTGGATGAATTGCAGAGCGGCGAGCGGCGCGAGGGCATTTATGGCGCGCTGATTTCGCTATCGCGCAAGATGAGTTCGGCGGTGGCGCTTTTTGCCGTATCTATCACCATCGGTTGGGCGGGCTACGTGCAGCCGATCGAGACGATGGTCGATGGGGTGAATACGCTGGTCGACCAGCCACAATCCGAGCAGTTTATCCTGGTGTTGCGACTGTTGTTTGCAGTCCTGCCAATTGTTCTGGTGATCCTCTCCATCTTGTTCGCCACTCGCTACCCGCTTGGTGGCGAGGTGCATGACCGTCTGAACAAATTGCTTGCAGCGCGCCGCGCTGGCGAACCCGAAACAAGCGAAATGGCTGCCGAGTCACGCGCCCTGGTCCAGGAGTTGGTTTGATGGGAACGACAAAGTACATCCTCGCCATCGACCTGGGCACCTCCGGGCCAAAGGTGGCGCTCGTCACCACCCGCGGGAAGATCGTCGCCGACACCTACGCCAAGGTCACCACTCATTTTATACCGGGCGGCGGCGTCGAGCAGGATCCTGACGAATGGTGGCGCGCCATCAAAGATTGCACGCATCAGATTCTGGCGCAGGACCTGGCTGCGGTGGCCGATATCGTGGCAATCAGTTGCACCGCGCAATGGTCGGGCACGGTCGCCGTCGATCGAGCTGGCAAACCCTTGATGAATGCCATCATCTGGATGGATGCCCGCGGTGCGCCCGATGTGCAGGCGATGATTGGCGGGCCTGTTAAAATCGAAGGCTACCGCCCGGATAAACTGCTGACCTGGGCCCGACTGACTGGGGGTGCGCCCACCCAATCGGGCAAGGATTCCATCGCTCACATTCTCTATCTTCAACATCAGCGCCCAGACATTTATGAACAGACCTACAAATTCCTGGAACCGAAAGATTATGTGAATTTGAAATTGACAGGCGAATTTGCCGCCACCTACGATTCCATCACCCTGCATTGGCTGACGGACAATCGCGACCTGTCGGGGGTCAAATACGATGATCGTCTGCTAAGGATGGCCGGGATCACATCCGACAAATTGCCCAACCTGATACGATCTGTGGATGTGCTTGGTCCCCTGCTTCCTTCTGTCGCCCGCGAGTTGGGTCTGGCCGAGTCCACCGTGGTGGTCGGGGGAACGCCCGATGTCCATTCTGCGGCTGTGGGCTCAGGGGCCGTGCTGGACTATGAAGCGCATCTCTATCTCGGCACGGGGTCCTGGCTGATCTGCCATGTGCCATTCAAGAAGATAGACATTTTGCACAACATGGCATCCCTGCCCTCGGCCTTGCCCGATCGCTACCTGCTTGTCAATGCTCAGGAAGGGGCCGGCGCCTGTGTGAACTACCTCATCGACGAGGTGTTTTATCCTGACGACACCCTTGGGATCTGCGTCCCGACCAGCCGATGTTTACGAGCCGTTCAACCGGGCAGCCGCTACCATCCCGGCCGGCAGTGATGGCCTGATCTTTCTGCCGTGGCTGAACGGCGAGCGCTCACCGGTGGATGATCCTACTGTGCGCGGCGGATTTTTCAATCAATCCTTCCGCACCACGCGGGCGCACATGGCGCGGGCCGTCCTGGAAGGCGTAGCCTTCAACAATCGCTGGTTGTTGCATCACGTCGAGAAATTCATCAAGCGTCCGCTGCCTGGAATCCGCATCATCGGCGGCGGGGCCCAGTCAGAAATCTGGTGCCAGATCATGGCCGATGTCCTCGACCGGCCCATCCACCAGGTGGAGAATCCCCGGCAAGTGAATGCCCTGGGGGCAGCATTGTTGGCCGCAGTCGGTCTCGGCCATCTGCAAGTGAGCGAGATCGGCCAGATCGTCAAGGTCAAACACACGTTTATGCCCAACCCGGCGCACCGCGCCGTTTACGATGAGCAGTTCGCTGCATTCACCGCCATCTACAAAGCCAACCGCTCCATCTTCAAACGGCTGAATCTGAAGACTGGAGCATAACAATCCAGGTGCGATGCACTTCCAGGCAAGCGTACCTTGCCCGCGTCGCACCCCGCCCTGAAAACCACCCTGCAACTGTCATTCCGAGCGACCGATAGGGAGTCGAGGAATCTGCTTTTGCGCTAGTTAGGGTACAGATTCCTCACTGCGTTCGGAATGACACTCAGGGCGTTTCTTCTATCATGCTGGGGGCGTAGCACCCCTGGAACACCCGAAACGAGAGCCACTATGAATTTATCGAATAAGGTAGAAGCTTTGCTAATGCGCGACAATCCGGCCTGGTTGAGCAGCCTGCTGGAAAAAACGGTGCTCAAACTCCCCGTAGTCCGCAGCCAGATGGAAGGCTCGTACGCCGACACCATCAATGAGTTGGAACCGGCGGTCAAACCGTACAACAATGTCCTGCCTCGCCACACCAGCCTGCCGGCCACCGGCATCGACCAGGAAGCCATCGTGGGCTGGATGGAAGAGATGCGCGCGGCGGAACAAGATCGCTGGCAGGAAGGACTGGTTTCCGGCGCTGTCTATCACGGCGGCGCTGAACATATCGATTTCCTCAACGAGGTGTATGCGCTCAATTCGCAGAGCAACCCCCTGCACGCCGATGTCTGGCCCAGCAACACCAAGTACGAGGCCGAGATCGTGGCGATGACCGCGCAAATGCTCGGAGCCAGACAAGCGGAGGGCGTATGCGGAACGGTCTCGTCGGGCGGGACCGAGAGCATCCTGCTGGCGATGAAGACCTATCGCGACTGGGCGAGGCAGGAAAAGGGCATCAAAAACCCCGAACTCGTGTTGCCGGTCACAGCCCATGTCGCCTTCGACAAAGCCGGGCAGTATTTCAACATCCAACTAAAAAAGATCCCATTGGACAAAAACTATCGGGCGGATGTGACGGCGGCGCGCAAGGCCATCACGCGCAACACCATCGCCCTGGTCGGCTCCGCTCCCGGCTTCCCGCACGGCATCATCGACCCCATTGTCGAGCTGTCGGAACTGGCCCGCCAAAAGGGCATCGGCTTCCATACCGACGCCTGTCTGGGCGGATTCGTGTTGCCCTGGGCCGAGCGGCTGGGCTATCCCGTGCCCGCCCTTCGACTTCCGTCTGCCCGGTGTGACCTCGATGTCGGCGGATACGCACAAGTACGGCTACGCCGCCAAGGGCTCCTCGGTGGTGCTCTATCGTGACGAGGAACTGCGTCGCTACCAGTACTTCACGGCGGCGGACTGGCCCGGCGGGCTCTATTTCTCGCCGACGTTTGCGGGCAGCAGACCGGGTGCGTTAAGCGCAACCTGCTGGGCGGCGATGCTGGCGACGGGCGAGCAAGGCTATCTCGACGCCACCGCCAGAATCCTGGAAACGGCTGCCACGATTCGCGAGGGCATCAAGCAGATTCCTGAACTCCACGTGTTGGGTGCTCCGCTGTGGGTGATCGCTTTCGCCTCCGCCGACCTCGACATCTACCGCATTCTCGACGCCATGACGCAGCGTGGTTGGAGCCTCAACGGCCTGCACAAACCACAGGCGGTGCACATCGCTATCACCTTGCGGCACACCCAGCCCGGCCTTGCCGAGCGCTTCCTCGCCGATCTGGCCGAATCGGTGGCGATGGTCAAGGCGAACCCGCAAGCGGAGGGCGGCATGGCTCCAGTTTACGGCATGGCGGCCACGATCCCCTTCCGGGGCATGGTCGGCGATCTGCTCACGCGCTACATCGACCTGCTTTATCGCGCATGATAGCAACATGACGACCGTACACGCTTCCCCCACCTACCAGATGGCTTTCTCAGCGCCGCCGCCAGATGGCTACCCCACAGAGCGAGTTGACGATATCTTCGTTGATGTCCCGGATGGATTAAGTTTTGAATCCCGCCGCCGGGCATTCCTCGACCATTGTCTGCAAAATCCCGCCCCAAACAACACCAAGACCATTTACTATGAACTGGCCCGGCTGGCGGCAGGGGGTGTAGCTTTTGAAGGCGCAATTGCCGCTGCCCTGGACTACATCGACGCCCGCAAGGATTGCTCCGATTTCGTCCTGCACGGCGTTTTGCGCATGTTGTACCAGTTCGGAGATCGGAGGTCGGGAGGCGGAGATCAGAGATCGAGGTCGGAGGAAGGCGTGGGGGGAGTTCGGAGACTGAAGACGGGCAGCCGGGACTGAGTGCGGGAATATTGGCGCGGGGCCGGGCGACGGTGCTGGGGTTTAAGTATTGGCCAGATGAGCCTGGGGTTGATTCGCTGTGTACATGGACGGAGAACCACTACATCCTCTACAGCTCAGCGGCATATCTGGCGGGACAACTGTACCCCGACCAGACTTTCTCCAATGCCGGGCAGATGGGCAACGACAAGATGGTGATCAACCGTCCCCGCATTTTGCGCTGGCTCGACTTGCGGTACCACACCGGCTTCAGCGAGTGGCTTTCGCATGTTTACTACGACGAAGATCTGATCGGCGCTGCTCTCGCTGATCGACTTTTGCCAGGATGAAGAGATCGTGGCCAAAGCGACGATGGTCGTTGATTTGCTGCTGTTGGACATGGCGCTGAACAGTTATCGCGGCGTGTTTGGCAGCACACATGGCCGTTCCTACGCAAACACCAAGAAATGGGCTGCCAACGAGGGCATGACCGATACGGCCAAATTGCTGTTCGGCATGGGCGTCTATTCCGCCTTCGATAATATGAGCGCTGTGGCCTTCGCCCTCAGTGAAAATTACACACTGCCGCCAGTGCTGGCCGCCATCGCCAACGATCTGGATCGCCCTGAGATGGAAAACCGGCAGCGAATGGGCATCCGTTTGGATGAGATCGAACGGTGGGGACTGGGTGTGGAGGATTTCGAGGATGGCATGCATCTGCTCACATTGGAGGCCTACATGCACCCCCGCACTGCGGCGCTGACCCTGCGCATGTTCGATGCCTTCAATTGGTGGGAAAATAACTTTTTCGCCAGCTTCAAATCGTATCGCCCGCTGATTTCGGGACTGCGCCGCACCCGCACGTTACGCCCTCTGGCGCGGTCGCTGGAGTGGGATTTGTGTCGCAACACCCGCGAGGAAGTGAACGTGCAGACATATCGCACGCCGGACTACATGCTGAGTTGCGCGCAGGATTATCGGGCCGGTTACGGCGGCGATCAGCAGCACATCTGGCAGGCGACGCTGGGAAATGAGGCGGTTTGTTTCACCACGCATCCCGCCAAAATCGAGGGCGTGACCCCCAATTACTGGGAAGGATCCGGCCAGTTGCCACGCGCCGCCCAGGTCAACAATGTCGTGATCTGCATCTACAACTTGCACAAAAAACCGGCGCTGTATGTGCCCACACGCCTGTTTTTCACTCACGCCTGGTTGCCACAGGACAAATTCGATGAGGTAATCGAGCAAGATGATTGGATTTTCGCCCGCAAAGGTCAGGGCTATCTGGCGTTGCGCTCACAGCAGCCTTATCGGTGGCAGGACAGGCCGGGCGAAGACCAGGACCGGGAGATCATCGCTGATGGCCGGTCCAACATCTGGATCTGCGAAATGGGCCGGGAAATGACCGATGGCAGCTTCGCTGAGTTCTGCGAACGCATCGGCAAGGCAACGCTGAACTTCGACGGCGTCCAGGTCGCCTATCACTCGCCATCGCAAGGCCAGTTGGAATTTGGTTGGAGCGAGTCGCTGCGCCAGGATGGCCGGAAGATCGAACTGCACGATTACCCGCGCTATCGTAATCCCTACACTCAGGCCGACTTCGCTGCAAACAGCATCAACATCCGGCTTGCTCCGCACCACCTTTCGCTCGATTGGCAGGGGGTCATGCGCCAGTACGAGTAACCGGAAATGCCATATGAAGAAAAGATACATCGCCCCGCTCATCATACTCGCCCTTGTCATCGTCGTCGTGGTGGTGTTCGATCAAATGACCGCCACCAAGCCGGAATGGCCCGCAGATCGAGAAGGCGATCCCTGCACCCGCCCGGCCACAACCGGACGATCCCCCATTCCATCGCGAGCCCCTGGCCGACACCTTTGAGGAGCGCCGGCAATTGTATTTTGATTGGCTGCTGGAGCAGGAAACGCCGGACGACCGGGGCGGGGTATGGGTGGATATCGGCAAGCTGGCGGCTGGAGCAGAAAGTATCTCGCCGGTCTCCTTCCAGGCGGCGCTGGACTTCGTCAATGAGCGGGCGGACCCCTCCGATTTCTACATGACCGCCCTGGTGCGGCTCTACTATCTCTTCGCCGGAACAGGCAAACTGACGGCGGAGCAGGAAGCCCTCATCCGCGACGCCATGCTCAATTCCAAGTATTGGCTGGATGAGCCCAACACCAGTTATGTGGAGATGTGGACGGAAAACCACCAGATTCTCAACCACGCCAACGAATATCTGGCAGGCCAGCTTTTCCCGGATGAGACCTTCAGCAACAATGGCGAGAGCGGGCAATGGCGCATGGAGCACGCCCGCACCAAAATCCTGGAATGGATCGATCTGCGCGCCCGCACCGGTTTCGCCGAATGGGACTCGGAGACCTACTATCCCGAAGACCTGGGCGCGCTGTTCAACCTGGCCGATTTTGCCGAGGATGAGGAGATCGCCACTCGCGCTGCCATGCTGATCGACCTCATCCTGTTCGATATCGCCGTCGATTCCTTCAACGGCCAGTATGCCACCTCGCATGGCCGGGTGACAGCGTCGTCGATCCAGAGTGCGGCGGGCGGCAGTGTGACCACCCTTGCAGCCTTGGCCTGGGGGCAGGGGCGCTTCGATTCCGCCGGGAACATGGGCGTGATCGGGCTCGCCACCAGCCCCAGGTACACTGTCCCGCCCGTGATCCAGGCCCTGGCATTGGACAATCCCGACGAGTATTTCAACTTCGAGCGCCATTCCTTCCCCCTGGATCAGGCTGCGGATTACGGTCTGGACAAGACCGATGTCAATGACGCACCGCGCTTCTGGGGCATGGGCGCATTCACCCATCCCGACCTGATCGACCTCACCATCCAGACGGCGGACGAGTGGGACCTGTGGCATTATCCTGACTTCCGGGCGCTGAAGGACATCGCCAAAGCGCTGCAAGCCACCAACACGCTCTCCCTGGCCAGCCGCCTGCTCGACCCCGACCCCAACGGCGTGCTGATGAGCGAAGTCAACAAGATGACTTACCGCACGCCGGACGCCATGCTCTCCTCCGCCCAGGACTTCCGCAAGGGCGAGAAGGGCTATCAGCAACACATCTGGCAGGCCACGCTGAGCCCTTATGCCGTGGTTTTCGCCACCAATCCCGATTCACTGCGCGCCGACGACAAGCACCGTCCCAGTTATTGGATGTCGAACGGGCGGCTTGCCGCGTACCGCCCAGTATCGCAACACCCTGATTTCGCTCTGGGATATCGACCGTCGTCCCAGCGCCCCGCCGCCGCTGGAAGCCCGGCATTATGCGTTCACCCACGCCTATTTCCCCAAATGGGCGTTTGACGAAGTGGTCGAGGTTCCGGCGAAAGATGGCGGGGGCTGGATATTCGGCCGGGTTGGAGACGGCTATGTGGGCCTGTATTCGCACCTGCCCTACGAATGGCAGACACAAGGGCCGGACGCAGACCAGGAAGTCATCGCCCTGGGGCGGCGGAATGTGTGGATCACGCAGTTGGGCCGGAGCGCAGTCGATGGTGAATTCAGCGAGTTTGTCGAGGCTGTTTCGCAGGCTCCTTTGGACATTGACGGCCTGATGGTACAATTCACAGCGCCCGGCAATGGCGTCATCTCCTTTGGGTGGGATGGACCTTTGCGCGTGGCTGGAGAGGAAGTATCGCTACGCGATTATCCGCGCTGGGATAATCCCTACGCCCAGGTCGATTTCGACTCCCGGCAGTTTCACATCGAGCACGACGGACGGGCGCTGTTCCTCGATTTCGACCAGAACCTGCGACAGGTGGAATGACCTGCCCGTCTAACAAGGACAAACCAACCGGCAGTGTATCGACAGGTGCATGTGAAAGAGCTCAACGCCAGTCGTGAACGGAGGAAGTTATGATTCCTGATGAAAAAAGACCGAAGCAAATCATGCTGCTGCTCGTTACCCTGGTGGCAGCGATGCTCGTGCTGTCAACGCAGGTCGTAGCGCGTGAATCGATCGGTCCAGACGCTGAATCGCAGAACATGATCTTCGTCGGCCAGTATGAAGAGGGCTATATCGGGAACGAGATGTATATTCAACCGGCCTATGCCATTGTCGGGCAGGATGGCGGCGTGTCGGTGCTGCGGATCAACAGTCCCGGATCGCTGTCAAAACTCTCTCATCACGACACGCCACAAGGGTTCCCGGGGGATATCACAGCAGATGGTGGACTGATCTACGCCGCGGTCGATCGCCCGATTGGACTCGGTGGGGACTACCTGGAGGTGATGGTGCGCGAAGATGGTAATCAGTCGATCGAATCACTTGGGAAGTATTTTCCTCCACCCGTGCAGGGCTACCCTATCACCGGCATAACCAGCATCGACAAGAAATTCAGTCCAGACTATGTCTATCTTGGGGCAACGACTGGACTCATAATCGTCGACATGTTCTCCAAAGAGGACGAAATATACAACGCCGCCGGTTTCCTTGAGACCGCAGTTGTGCGTGACCTGGTCGTCCAAGATAGCTATGCCTATCTGGCTACAGATGAAGGCCTGTCCGTTGTCTCGATTGGCAACCCTTCCAGCCCATCTCTGGTGGGGAGTGTCACATTTGAGGGGACTGCCAGTAGCGTCGCTGTCGGCAACGGCCACGCTTACGTGGCGGTCGGGCACACGCTGCACATCGTCAATGTCAAAGGCGGCTCCGAGCCGAAAGAGGTCAACACGCTCATCCTCGCCGGTGACAACGTGCGTGATATGGTGATTGATAGTCAATTCCTCTATATCGCCAAAGGATCCAACGGTGTTCAAGTCTGGTACATCGGCAACCCCGGTGACCCCGACCTGGTGGGTATGTACAAAGACACGGGTTTTGGTGCGTCCGGGGTTGAAGTGTACAACAAATATGTCTATGTCAGTTCGGGTGGCAACGGGATCATCATCCTGCGAAATACAGCGTCTCAGCCCCCAGTGCAGGCGCGCGCTGCTACAACGGGCGTCACTTTGAACGACAGTGCGCTCATTCCGGGAACCGATTACCCGCTCAACCCACAAGACGAAATCAACCTGAGTGGTGGCGCTCAGGTGGAACTGACCGGAGACTGTGTGCAGGATCTTGTACTGCTGCTACTGACCGCAGAGAACGGCAATCCGGTCGAACTCATCCCCACCTTGCTGGCAAATCATCCCGATTTGTGTTCGACTCTGGAAGCGGTCAGAACATCCGGCACAGCAGCGGTATCCTCGACCATCGCCCTCTCTTTGACGCAAGGCGCTGTGGATGTGTCACCCCAATTCGAAGCATTGACTGTGGAAATTGCCACGGCAAATGCCATCGCCAGCGGACAGAACCGCTTCGCTGTTTCTTTCGCCGACGACCCCGCAATAACCACTGTGCAGGCAATTACGGGCAGTGTCGATGTGGCGTTGGCAAACGGCGCTCAACCATCGATTACGCTGCCAACCGGTTCAAGCGTTGAGGTCACCGATGCTGGTTTTGGACCGATCACAAGCATTTTCATGCCGGTGTATTTGCCCGTGATTCAGCGCTAGAGAACGCATCCCGCCTGACAACTTGTGATTACCACAGGGTTGAAGCCGTTCAATCATACACCCGATAAAAATCACTCGACCAGCGGGTGATTAATACCACCGACATCCCCAACCCCAGCATCAGATAGGGTAAATCGACCTTCAGCACCAGCAAAATCATGGGGATCATTGCCGAGGTCAGCATCATCGCCCGGGCCTGGTGTTTGAAGACGTAGTTCAGGGCGAAGAAAATGGCGGCGACAATGGGGATCAGCAAGGGGAAGAACCACAGTGACAGACCGAACGCCGTGCCCACGCCCATCCCGCCCCGGAACTGAGCAAAGACCGACCAGCAGTGCCCGGCTACAGCTGCAGTGCCTGTAAACGGCACGATCCAGGGGTCTGGAACAAGTAGCAGCATCAGCCACACGGCGAAAGCGCCCTTGGCGGTGTCCACTACAGCGGTAATGGCGCCGGCGGTGCGGTTGACATTGCGGAACACATTCGTCCCACCGGTGTGCCCGCTCCCGATCGTCCGGGGGTCCTGTCCACCCAGCAGCCGCCCCATGATGACACCCGTGGGGAAGGAGCCAATCAGGTAACCGACCAGCACGCCGAGCAGAATGTTCCAAATCGAAAGCGATATCACGTGATCACTCGCAGTCGCTGAGGGATGATGCTGATCTTCATGCTGTGCACCTTGTAGCCCACCATCTCGCCATCAGACTCCGAGGGAAATCCCGCCTGACTCTCGATGGAGACTGAAGCTGCCCGTGCCATCGTCACTTTGGGATGATCAAGATGTTTTCCCTTCATGAAACTGGGAATCATGCGCAGCATATCGAAGCGGCTGGTTTTGTGTACAAGGCAGATATCCAGGAGTCCGTCAGCATGAGATGCATGAGGAGCCGCCAGGAAACCGCCACCCAAGCGGGGGCCGTTGGCGAAAAGGGCCATGAGCATCGGGAAACTCAATTCCTGATCATCAAAACGAATGGTGACATCGGGCGTGTCATAATAAAACGCCATGGTTCTGAGCACGGCGAGCAAATAAATGGCGAATCCTCGCACGCGTTTCATCTTATGCGCTTCGATATTCACCGTAGCATCAAATCCGCCTCCCACCATGTTCACAAAATAACGTGCGGGATCTGTATCTGGTTCCACATAGCCTACATCGATGACGCGACTAACGCCCCGTTGTAGCCTTTCCAGGGCATTTGTCATTCCCTGATTCAAACCCAAGCCCCAAGAGAAATCATTGCCGCTGCCGATGGGTAAAACACCCAGCGTGGTAGGGGCTACCCCGTCCTGTCCTGCAAATGCCTGCAAAATGCCATTGGCGCATTCATGTACAGTGCCATCCCCTCCCGCTGCAACAATGGTTTCAATGCCGGCACGGGCGGCTTGTTCCGCCAATTCAGTCGCATGGCCTCGACTTTCCGTCAACAGGATCTCAAAATCCAGGTCGCTCGCGGCCAGAGCTTGCAGACCGGCATCGATCTGGTGTTTGCTATCGCCTCGATTGGCATGAGGGTTGACGATGACGATCATCTTGGACATGAGTGGCTCCTGCTACGTGCGAGATG
Organism: uncultured Chloroflexia bacterium; assembly: GCA_963700615.1. GTDB lineage: Bacteria > Chloroflexota > Anaerolineae > J102 > J102 > DUEF01. Next base: position 256,257 of record CAVOYG010000025.1, read on the forward strand.
AAAAATTGTCGGCTCTTTGGGGTTTCGTGTGCTTGCACCCTGTGAAACGTGAAGACGTGAAACGTGATGTCGCATTGCTGGTTCATTCTCACGTTTTACGTTTCAAGCTGGATCAGCTTCTGGCACACGAAATCCACTTGAATCAAATTGTCTTTTACACTCCGAATGGAGAGGAGTATAATGGCTGCAACAACAATTGTAAAACGTTCACTTCTGTCTTGTACCGCGACATTCATGTCGTCCTGGGTGTTGCGACATGAATGTCGCGGTACGGACACCAGAAATCGACGCTTTCCTTCCCACCAGGAGCTTATTACCGATGCCATCTGACGTGCAAAGCTATATCGAAACCCATGCTGACCGCTTTATTCAGGAATTGACCGAGGCCTGCTCGATCCCCTCGATTTCCGAACACATGCCTGAATTGGAAGCGATGGCGCAGTGGATAGATGCTCGTTTGCAGCAAGCTGGTTGCGACGTGACCATTTGGGAGGTTGAGGATGGACCGCCAGTGGTCTGGGGCCAGATCGGCGCTGGGGAGCAGAGCCTGCTCTTGTACAGCCATTACGATGTCCAGCCCCCCGACCCCCTGGAACTCTGGGACAGCCCGCCCTTCGAGCCTGCCGTGCGGGTTGGCAAACTGTTCGCCCGCGGCGTTTCCGATGACAAAGGCGATTTTATGTCTCGCATCCACGCCGTGGAGGTGTATCAGGCCATCTATGGCGACCTTCCGGTGCGGCTCAAATTCTTCATCGAAGGCGAAGAGGAGATCGGCAATCCGCACCTGGCGCCCGTAGCCGCCGCTCATGCCGCAGAGCTTCGCTCTGATGGCTGCCTGTGGGAGGGGGGCGCCTACGATGCCAATGAGCGCTACACCCTGTATCTGGGATTGAAGGGCATCCAGTATGTGGAACTACGAGTGCGTGGGGCTAATTCCGACCTGCATTCCGCCTACGGCCCTATCGTTCCCAACCCCGCCTGGCGTCTTGTCCACGCCCTCGAAACCCTCAAAGCGCCCGATGACACCATCACCATCGATGGCTACATGGACCACGTGCGAGCCATCACGCCAGTGGAAGAAGCCTATCTCGACTCCATCCCCTTCGACGGTGACGCACTCAAAGAATCCTGGGGCATTCCCGCCTTCATCAACGATGTCGACAATCGGGAGGCGCTCAAGCGCTTCCTCTACTCGCCCACCTGCACCATCTGCGGCCTGCGTTCCGGTTTCATCGAGGAAGGACAGAAGACAGTGTTGCCGAGCGAAGCTTCGGTTAAGCTTGACTTCCGCCTGGTGCCCAATCTGACCCCGGCCATCGTGCTCGACCTGCTGCGGAAGCATCTCGACCGACGCGGCTTTACCGACATCGAACTCATCCCCCGTAGTGCCATGTCGGCGGCCCGCTCCAACCCGGAAGCGCCCATCGTGCAAAGAGTGGCGGAAACCATCGCCGAGGTCTACGGCCACGAACCTGTCATTTACCCCTCGCACGGCGGCAGCGGACCGATGTATCCCCTGGTGCAGGGCCTGGGCATGGATGGCGTTACGGTCGGTGTCGGTTACGCCGGCGTCAACATGCACGCCCCCAACGAAAACATCCGCCTGAACGATTACTTCAAACAGATCGCCTTTCTCGTAGCGCTATTCCGCAAGTTTTCTGAGGATTGAACCGTGATACTTCCTCACCCCTTGTTCCGGATTTGAATCGCGCCCGTGGATGAATTGGTGTTGTCAAGTCTGGTTGATGAAAGTATACTGTAGGCTGGAGACACTACTATGGCAGAAGCAAATGTACTAAGTATCCCCTATTCGGACGATTTATTACTTTCTATGAAAAAAAGCCCTGACGAATTCGAGGTTGAGGCCCGACTTTTGTTGGCGGTCAAACTGTACGAAATGAATAGGGTTTCGACAGGTCTTGCCTCACGGCTGGCTGGTATGAGCCGTGTGCAATTTATGTTTGAACTTGCTCGATTTGGGTTGTCTCCCATGGGGCAGGATGTCGGTGAGTTGGAAAGCGATTTTCTCAATGCCTGAAATACCCTCACTGGTAATCGTCAATGCCACGCCAATCATTGCCCTGACCCTGATAGGGCAATTAGACTTATTGCAGCGGCTCTTCGGTGTTGTCATGACCCCACCAGCAGTGCGAGCCGAAATCCTGGCGGGCGGAGTCTGGGGCATTGGTTCCGCTGAATTTCAAGAAGCAACCTGGCTAAAGGTGGTTCAACTTCAAGACCCAAGACATGCCGACCTCCTTGTTGACTTAGACCGTGGCGAGGCCGAGGTGATTGGACTGGCTCTGGAGGTAGACGCTGATTTGGTGATCATTGATGAACGACTGGCCAGACGTCACGCTAAGCGCTTGGGATTGCCACTAACTGGCACGGTTGGTATTTTGCTGCGAGCCAAAGAACGAGGAATGGTGACATCTGTCGCTCCATTGCTTGAAAAGCTGCGCGGAAGCGGCATATGGTTAGGTGATTCAGTCGTAGTTGAAGCGATGAGATTGGCTGGGGAAATCTAGTTTGCCCCGTTATTTAGTGCTGCCCATATCCAACAAAAGATCAGCCATCACCTGCTCCATACTTCGTTTGGTTTCAAAGCTGAGATAGGCCACCGAGGTCCTGGCTTTGCCTTTCGAGTTAAAACGCACGTAATCCAGGCGCAGAGCGGGGTTGGGCGCACCACCAAAATACAGACGCCCCGGCGTCACGCCATTCAGGTCTTTGGGCATGAAGAAGATATACCACATCCCCAATGTCTCTGACTTTTCGCGCCCCAATGCAAGGAAACGGCTCGGCGTGCGGCGGGCCATGATAGAGTGTTCGCGTGTGTCGAATGTGCGGTAGTAGGCCAGTAGATCGGTGAATCGCTTCTCCTTGCCTTCAACTGTAAACACGCCGGATGCGCGCAACAAGACCTTATCTCTGGGCCCAAGTACAGGTGCTGTCCCGTCCTGGATGGTTGATTCCGCAGCCTCGAAAATCACATAAAAGCGACTTGTTGCCCACCATTGGCTGAGCAGCTCCACCAGGATCAGAACCAGCGCCAGGATCGCCAGCGTCGCGCCGCCGGGCAGGACACCGAAATAGAACAACAGCGCCAACACCAGCAGCAACAGGATTACCCATATCTCCAGGGTGATGTCCACCCAAACATGGTTGCGCAGATTGTAAATCAGGCGATAATAACGGCCAATAAGACTGGACATGATCGATTGCTCACGTTGCGAATCTTATACGAAAACCGGGCCAACTGGTGGGAATCAGTGGACCCGGTCGGGAAGGACGGATAAAGGTGGGGCGTCAACCGGCGTTCGGCAGAGCGTCAGGGGCGGAACCTGTCATAATCTTGCTGAATTCATCGCTATCGATGGTTTCGATCTCCAGCAAGCGCCGGGCGAGAAATTCCAACTTATCACGGTTCTCGGTGAGCACTTTCAGCGCCCGGTCATGGGCCTCGTGCACCAACCGGCGCACTTCCATATCAATTTCATGGGCGACTTCATCGCTGTAATTGCGTTGCTCGCTGATCTCACGCCCCAGAAAGACCAATTCATCTCGCTGACCGAAGGTCAGGGGGCCTAGCTTTTCGCTCATGCCCAGACTTGTGACCATGGCCCGCGCCAGGCGCGTGACCTGCTCCAGATCGTTGGATGCGCCGGTTGTGACTTTGCCGAACACGACTTCTTCGGCAGAGCGTCCGCCCAGGAAGAACGCCAGCATATCCCGGAAACGACTGCGGGTGTCGATGGCATCCTCGTCGGGCAAGGGCATCACATAACCCCCGGCCATGCCACGCGGCACGATCGTCACTTTCTGCACGGGATCGGTGTTGGTCATGAAATAGCTCACCAACGCGTGTCCCGCTTCGTGGTAGCTGATAATTTCCTTCTCTTCAGGCGTCATCAGCCGACTCCGCCGTTCGGGGCCCATGCGAACTCGCTCGATGGCCTCCTGTAGTTCATCCATGCCGATCGTGCGTTTGTTGCGCCGGGCGGCGAGGATGGCGCCTTCGTTGACGATATTTTCAATGTCGGCGCCCACAAATCCAGGCGTGAGACGCGCCAACTGTTGTAGATCGACATCCTGGGCCAGCGGTTTGCCTCGCACATGCACGTCAAAGATCGCTTCCCGGCCCTTCACATCGGGACGGTCCATCACAACCTGGCGGTCGAAGCGGCCAGGTCGCAGCAGGGCCGGGTCGAGAATATCAGGGCGGTTGGTGGCGGCGATGATGATGACGCCGGTGTCGGTGTCGAAGCCATCCATCTCCACCAGGATCTGATTGAGCGTCTGCTCGCGTTCATCGTGGCTGCCGCCCATCCCCGCGCCGCGATGCCGGCCTACAGCGTCGATCTCATCGATAAAGATGATGCAAGGGCTGTTCGTCTTGGCCTGCGTAAAAAGGTCTCGCACGCGGCTTGCGCCGACGCCTACGAACATCTCCACGAATTCGGAACCGGAAATGGAGAAGAAGGGCACGCCAGCTTCACCGGCAACCGCTTTCGCCATCAGCGTCTTGCCGGTGCCGGGGGGGCCGACCATGAGCACGCCTTTGGGGATGCGTGCGCCCAGCGATGCGAATTTCTCCGGCTCTTGCAGAAACTCGACCACTTCTTCCAGTTCCTCTTTGGATTCTTCCGCGCCGGCCACATCGTCAAAGGTGATCGTCGGCTTGTCGCTGGTGAGCATTTTGGCCTTGCTCTTGCCAAAGGAAAACGCCTGGTTGCCCGCGCCCTGAGCCTGGCGCATGATGAAGAAGAAAAAGCCGCCAATCAGGAGCATGGGCAGGATGATGCCCAGAATGACGCCCCAATTGGCCCAGCGGCTGGGCGGGACAAAGGAGATTTCGATTTTCTGAATTTTGTCGGGTGAGACGCCCATCCGCTTCAATGTTTCCACCAGCCCGATTCCGGCCTCGATGCGTCCCTGGCCGATGACTGTGTCGTTGATATAGGCGATTTCGAGTTCCTCACCCTGGACCTTGATCGATTCAACCGTACCGCCAGTGACGGCTGCGGCGAGTTGGTTCAGGTTGACATCGGTGAACTCATTGGTTGATTGATTGTTACGAGAAATAGACGTGAATAGAAACGCCGCCAGGGCGACGAAGAGCAGTATGTAAATGACACCGCTACGGAGTGAAGGGGATCCCATAATGTTGGATAGTGGTTAATGGATGTTGGGTAGTGGGTATTGGAGGTGGCTCTTTGGGATTTCGTGTGATTCTATATCGTGAAACGTGAAGACGTGAAACGTAATTTCGCCTTGCTGAGTGAATTTTCACGTTTTACGTTTCACGAATCATGCTGAATGAGTGTTTACCACACGAAATCCTGTTGAACCTTGAAGGTTTGTCTGTAAATGTCGGTTTTGCCAAAGGCAATTATACCATATTTCAGACGCGGGCTATGCCTGGAGCCTTACGGTGTGAAATCATGCAGCGGTATTATGTCACACCAACTTCGGCGCTGCCGTAGCGGGGCTTCCCGAAAAAACAAGCCCCACGCCGGATACAGGGCGTGGGGCTTGGGAAATGGTAGTTACTCGGGCTAACTTATGGGGTTATGGTTGGGTGATGTGGTTGTCGCTCAAAGCGGTGAGTTTCTACGCCTCCAAACATCTGTTTCTAAAATGCAACGTAGGTGACAGCACAGCCCTTCGAACTCGACCAGGATGGTGTAATCACTTGGTTCTGGCTGATATCTTTATTCTCGAACTCGAAAGTCAACTTTGCCTTCTTACCGGCCTTGAGCTCCAAATCTTCTGCTTGTCCCAACCACTCAGATCAATCGGGACGTATCCTGACTACCTGAATTATCCAAACCCTCGAAAACAGTTTTGCCACCGTACTTCACCTTGTCCAATGTATCACCAGCAGACCACCACAGGCTGATGGCACTTACAGTCAGGGCGCTTTCTCCCTCATTCACGATCTCCCATTCGAGTTTGTCCTTCTTTAACTTGATATCTTCAATTTCAACCCCATCTTTCTTGATCTTGTAGTCGGTGCCAAAGACAGCACAACGGTCGGGGCAGTCTTCACCCTCACATGGCATAAAATCGAGCGGCTCGTAGTCAACGGTAAAGATAAAATCTGCGTCTCCTGTGTAGGTTCCCTCTCCCTTAAGGCTTTTGTAGTCGTCTTCGCCATCTAGGACCGTGAAACTCCCTACAGATGACAAGGGAGGAGTGTAGAGAGGGTCGAGAGGCTCGGGAGGCAGCAAATCCTCGAAAGTAATGGTCAGTTAATCCACCAAACCGTAGATTCGCTTCTCCATCGTTTGTAGAAATGTTCAATAGACCGTGATTGGCTCCGAGCGAGACGCCATAAGGATTTAATACCGGTGAAATAGTTAGGGGGAGGGTAATCGATACCCCATTCTTCGAAATAAAGCTGCCGTCAGGGAAAAAGTCATCGGTTCCACACAATGGCGATGATGGTTTATTGGTGGTGTTGTCATCAACTGAATCACACAAAACCGCACAAGGGACGTCATACAGTCCTGTACATACATCATCACCATTTTCGTCTATCTTCCATTATCCCCCCGCCTTGGGCCGAAATATGAAATTTGATATTAATCACCAGGTAAAGGAGTAAATTCAG
>CAVOYG010000026.1:0-1177228 GCA_963700615.1 uncultured Chloroflexia bacterium
TTGCTGAGTGAATTTTCACGTTTTACGTTTCACGAATCATGCTGAATGAGTGTTTACCACACGAAATCCTGTTGAACCTTGAAGGTTTGTCTGTAAATGTCGGTCTTGCCAAAGGCAATTATACCATATTTCAGACGCGGGCTATGCCTGGAGCCTTACGGTGTGAAATCATGCAGCGGTATTATGTCACACCAACTTCGGCGCTGCCGTAGCGGGGCTTCCCGAAAAAAACAAGCCCCACGCTCGGATCCAGGGCGTGGGGCTTGGGAAATGGTAGTTACTCGGGCTAACTTATGGGGTTATGGTTGGGTGATGTGGTTGTCGCTCAAAGCGGTGAGTTTCTACGCCTCGAAACATCTGTTCCTAAAATGCAACGTAGGTGACAGCACAGCCTTCGGCAAACTCGACCAGGATGGTGTAATCACTGGGTTCTGGCTGATCATCTTTAGTCTGCAAACTCGAAGGTTAACTTTGTCCTTCTTGCCGGCCTCAAGTTCTAGGTCTTTCTGCTTTACCGTCCCAACCACTCAGATTGGTGAATCTGGAAGTATCCTCGAATCTAGGTCCAATGACATCTAGTCTAGAACCTGTCGTCAAGAGTTTTCCCGCCTATTTCACTTTGTCCAAGATGTCACCATCAGGCCACCAAGGCTGATGGTACTGACGGTCAGAGGGCTTTCTCCCTCATTCTCGATCTCCCACTCGAGTCTTGTCTTTCTTTAACTTGATATCTTCAACTTCATCCCCATCTTTCTTGATCTTGTAGTCGGTGCCAAAGACAGCACAGCGGTCGGGGCAGTCTTCGCCCTCACAGGGCATAAAATCATCGGCTGACATCAACGGACATACAACGTAGAATCTGCGTCTCCGGTATAGGTTCCCTCTCCTTTTAGACTTTTGTAGGCACCTTTTCCATCAAGAACTTGAAAGCTCCCTTGACACCGAGCCATAAGTAAGAGAATTGAGGCAAATCTGGAAGTACCACCAACACCGAAACGCGACTTGCATCTTCATCGCTCATGTACAATGCTCAAAGCCCGTGATTAGGCTGCCACGATGATGGCAGTCAGGTGGGATCTTCAGGATCTTCTGAGTAGTATGAGACCCCATTCCTCGAAGATAAAGCTGCCTCTCATCTTCCACAAGTTTTCATCAGGATAGATCAGTCCGCATTCTGCGCAAGCCAAAGTCCTCAGGCATGTAGAATCGTCTGGGTCACCCACTGCAAAAAGATGAAACTTGATATAGCCGCTTGGTAGGGGTTCCTGTATCGGAATTGGATCAAGACGTGTATATCCCGTGGTCGAAAATGACTCCAACTCCGGTGCACCTGCTGCGACAATACTCGTAACGAGCAGCAGCAACACAAAAACAAGGATGACGCGTGATAGATTTTTCATGGTTTGCTCCCTTTGCAAAGGTCCTGTTGTGGGGGATTTATTCGATCATCAATACTTGTGCCATTATAGCAATAATACATGCCCGTGTCTACGAATAAAACCTGACAAACCTTACATTTTCGATATTAACTTTGTTAGATTACTGTGCTATAATAACAAATAATTGAATTTTCTCCGTAACAACCCTCTAAAAACTTACATTTTTGCAAGAAAATGACAGGCATGGATTGTGAACGATAGCCAGTTGGTATGTTCCTGAGCTACAACACTGCGTTTTTTCATCTACTGTTGCGATAAAAGTTATGACCGAACAGGATATCACCATCCAAGCTTTCACTGAGCTTGCACCAACCTACGAACAAACAGTCGATAAGGAACTGCGTCAGTTTTGGGGAATTGGTTACAGAGAGTTTATCGGTCATCTCATATCCAGAGTGAACATCTCTGATAGCGATAGGGTCCTGGATGTCGCCACCGGGAAAGCGATCATCCCCAGTGCGTTGGCCGGGAGCGGAGGAAGCCAGGGTCAGATCATCGGTCTGGATATCACACCGGCGATGCTGGTCGAGGCCAAAGCGAACCTTGAGAATGAAAATACATCAGCGTATGTCAAGCTGGTGTGTGGCTCGGCAATGGAATTGCCATTTGTTAGCGGACTGTTTGATGTCGTGATCTGTGGCTTGGGCATGCACCACATGAAGGCCACCGACATGCTTACCGAAATGAAACGGGTCTTGAAGCCGGGAGGACGATTGCTCATGGCCGATGTTGGGGCATCCACCTTCTGGCGTTCTTTCATTGGTCAGATTTTTCTCAAGGTTCTGCTTTTTCGCTATGGACTTACACAGAAAGGAGCCAGAGCTGAGGCCGAAAAGGAGGCTGTTTGACAATATCTACACGACAGAAGAGTGGCAATCACTCCTGACTGATTACGGGTTTACCGGGATTGATATCACCCAATTCAAGGCAAAATACCCTTGGTATCCATCAGGGCTTATCATAAGTGCAATTGGATCATAATAACGTGGTTGTGACACAGAGCAAAAGGTCTTCGGCCCTCACTTTCAACAATGCGGTCTCATTTCATCATCACCTCTTGTGACGGAACAAAATGACAACAACAGATAGAATGCTGAGTTGAAGGAAGACGAGAAGAGGTCTGGAAAAGATATTGTGGGTTCCTGGATTTGATATTGAACAATTCATGCAGATACAGAAGACGATTGCTTCGTGAACAGATTCAGTTGCTGTCACTGCAAGCTTGGGCAACATCTGTTTAACGGCGAGCCCCCACAAGTGTCGAGGAATTTCGGAAAATTAGCACCCCTGACAACATACGATGACTATCTGGACTATTTGCCGACGAAAAGACAGGATGCCTTGCCTGCGAAACCCAAAATTTGGATGCGAACATCTGGCAAGACGGGAGGATATCGGGGGAAAGTGGGTTCCTTGTACGGATTTATTCTATGATCAAATTGGCAGGTATATGGTCGCCACGCTCATTTTGTCAAGCGCATCAATTCGAGGAGATATCCGTTTGGAAGATGACGATGTTCTTCTCTACACTGTTGCACCACCTCCTTTTTTATCAGGTACAGCATTCCGTTCACTCGGAGGAGAGAGTTCCCAGTGCAGTTCGTCCCGCCAACTTCGCAGAGGCCGAGGCTATGGGGTTCGAGGAGCGAATGGAAGCAGGGTTTTGCCCGTTCGATGGAAACGGGATCGATTACTTCATGGGCTTGGCTTCGGTGTTGGTAAGAATCGGTGAGGCATTTGCAGATGGCGGTGGTGGCGGAGCCATACTCAAAAAAGATGCTTCGACCAAAGACTCTTTATCGATTAGTAGGCGCTCTGATGACGAAGCAAGACTAAAGGAAGACCACTCATGCCTCAGGACATTTGGAGTCCTAAAGGTATGATCGTTTCAGGCATGGATGTTCAAATCTATAAGGAATCGCATTAAACGTCTTGTGGAATATTGATGCCCTGAAGCTTATGCTTGTACCGAATTTGGAACTGTTGCTCTTCAGTCTTGGTCCGCGGAAAGTAAAGGTTTGACTCTGGTTCCTGACAGCGCCTTTTGGGAGTTTATTCCGGAGGCGGAGTACAGGTTGTGGAAAGAGAATAAGCAGTATAAGCCCGAGATATTATTGTTTGACAAGGTGACCTCAGGAAGGTATGTGATTGTTGGCACCAGTTTATACGGCGGGGCTTTTGTTCGATACATTCTTGGGGATCTAATTAATGTTATCGGTTTAGAAGATAAGGCGCTTGGTATTCAACTACCTCAAATCGTTGTGGAGTCAAGAGCAGATGACACTATCGATCTTGGGTCTTTAGTACTGCTCTCGGAACGATCAATATGGCGAGCAATTGGTGATTCCGAAATTCGATATTTCAGATTGGGTGGCGTGCAAAAAGTTTAAGGAGAGCCTCGATCCAATGCTTCACCTTTATGTTGAAGGGAGAAATCTGCCAACAGAAGGAATAAGTAAATCACTGGATTCAGCATTGGCCAACTGTGTCGATGATTATTCCGGTTATGAAGAGATTATGGGCGTCAATCCTATGAAAGTGACACCTCTTTCGCCTGGCACCTTTCAACAATATCTGCAAGAGAAACAAACAGAGGGGGCTGATCTCGGCCATTGGAAACCACCCAGAATGCAACCTTCGGATGAGATCGTCCAGCGCCTTCTCAGCAATCAGTAGTCAACTGGCTGTTGAAAACTCCTGATGAAAATCGATTCGGCACCGCTGGAGGACTTGAGTGCAGAGACTCGTCGACGAAAGCATCCAGACTGACGACCGTAGGTCGTTGTACCGACGGGTTGTTTCCGAAACAGTCGTATCGTTCGATATCAACTAGTCCAATTTGGAATAATAACACCGCATTGTGATTTCATAGGGAAGACCAAGTGAGTTGTAGCCTGAAGGCATAACCTTGGAGCCACGCCTTTCGATATCAGCGATAATTCATCTATGATGGTCTAAGAATGGATATTTCATTGATAGTCATTCAGATTATCTGCGTTATTGCTCTGGTTTGTTATCTGGCGCTGCTAGTGCTGGTGGGGCGGAAACGCGCGCGACAAAGCTTCACGCTCGTTTTGGCTCTTTCTGCTGGCGATGACGGTCTGGCAATTCAGTGTGACTATGGTGGTGCTGACCAATACAGAATACTCAGCCCAATTTTGGTATAGCGTCTCACTTGCATTGGGAAGTAGTTTTGGTTTTTTCTACGCTATGTTTGTGCGTGAGTTGCTGGGTATCCGGGGGAATGACTGGGCTGTTTGGCTCGGTTACGCGATAGCCGTTATCATAGCGGTATATATTTTGAGTGGGGGTGCATATGTGATCGACGGTGTTTATCAATCTCCGCATAACAGGCATGTGGTTGCCCGAACTTGGCCCCGTGACATATCTGATGAGCCTGTACCTGTACGGCCCCATGGCGTATGGGATGTACCACCTCGCCAAACGATACAGGACGACATCATCCTCCCTCATGCAAAACCGTATCAAGTATCTTTTGATCGGTGTTTCGCTTGTTTTTGCGGGTTCATCTATCAACTTCAGCGACACTCTCAAAGCTTATCCTATCGATATCATAGCGAATGTCCTGAATGCAGTCCTTGATCGCCTACGCTATTCTCCGCTATCAACTTCTCGACATCACTCTTGTCATTCGAAAGGGCTTAGCCTATTCGATTCCCACAATCATTATCGGCGTTGGATATCTGCTCACTGTTTATCTCTCGGTTAACCTCCTTCACTTTGTCACAGGCTCCCAAATCCTGCTCGTCTCCTTGCTCGTGGCAGCTGTCGTTGCTGTACTGCTTCAACCCCTTCGCGACAGAACTCAACTGTGGGTGGACAAGTTGTTCTTTCGCGAGAAATACGATAGCAGTCAGATGCTGCAGCGGCTCAGTCGTACAGTATCTTCTGTCCTGGATATTGATAAGCTGACCAGATTGATTTTGGATGAGATTGCGGAAACAATTCATATATCACCAGCGGCTATTTTTCTAATGGAAACAGAAACCAGAGAGTTTTCTTTAGTCGCAGAACAAGACCTAGATCTCAACACACAAATGACGATCCGGGAAGATAGCCCCATAGTCGAATGGTTATCAAGGAAATCCGATGTCTTAACCCGAAATGATCTTGACATCCTGCCACAGTTTAAGGCGTTGTGGATCCAGGAAAGAGCGGATCTGGTACAAATGCAAACTGAACTATTTGTACCACTTCTAGCTCGTGGAGAGCTCATTGGCATCCTCATGTTGGGACCAAAACGTTCTGAGGAGTCCTATACCGCCGACGACCAGCTAACACTCATGACCCTGGCCAATCAGACAGCCATTGCCGTGCAAAATGCCTGGCTTTATCAAACAGCGGTTGATGAGAAAGAACGGACGGAAATCATCTTGCAGCATGCCTTTGCCGGGATTATGGTAGTCGACCAGGATTTATACATTACATCCGTCAACCCCGGCGCGGAACGGATCACCGGTTATGGTGCGAGGGAATTGATAAACCGGCGCTTTACGGACGTGTTTGCACCGAACTTATGGAATGAACACAGCTCGCTCGACAAGGCGATCAGGACCATGGAATCCGTGCCTCCCACGGAGACAGTGCTGAAGGGTCAGGGGAAGTCCGAGCGACATTCTTCTGGGTGTCACGCCGATTTCATGACGGTTTCTCTTGAATTTCACCGATATCACCGAACTCAAAGAAGTCGAGCGCCTTAAATCGAATATCGTTGCCAACGTCTCTCATGAATTGAGAACGCCTCTTGCCAGTATCAAGGGCTATACCGAACTCCTGCTCAATGAGTACGAAGGTCATGACAGGCATCTTCGCCACCAATTCCTGACCATTATCAATGATGAGACGGATCGCTTGAACAAGTTCATTACCGACCTGCTCGATCTATCCCGCCTGGAATCTGGCCAGGTGGAACCACAGATGGAGTATCTGTTTTTGGACAAAGTCATTGACGAATCATTGCAGACACTGGATGTGCAAAGTAGAAAGGCAGGGATTGAGATCAACGTCGATTGTCCGGATGAGTCGCTGCTAATCCTGGCGAATAAAGGTCTTATCACAAGCGTCATTAGAAACCTTATCAGCAATGCCATCAAATACGGTTACAAGGGTGGACGGATAGATGTAAATGCGTATCAAAACGGGAATTCAGTTGTTCTCACTATCTCTGATCAGGGATTGGGCATCCCCAGTGACGATATCCCCTACCTCTTTACTAAATTCTATCGCGCGGAGACAGCGCAGAGGTCCGGCATTGGCGGCACCGGCCTGGGCCTGGCACTGGCCAAAGAGGCGGTGGAAGCGCACCACGGAACGATTTCGGTCGAAAGCGAGATAGGCGTTGGTACGCGATTTACTGTAACGCTGCCCATCCCAAAAGAGGAATTGTCGACAATTGATGATGGCTATGCCATTCCGCAAACCGCGGGGTAGCTTGCAACTGTAGGGCAAACTCCTCTACAATCGCAGCTATGCGACCGTCTGACCTGCGTTTTTTGCGTGTTCTCAGCCTCTACGCCCTCGTTCTGTTGGCGTTGCACCTGTTGGTGAGCGTTTTGCCATCAGAGTGGGCTTTTTTCTGGTATCCAGCGAAGCTGGTGGGGCCAGGCGGGCGGTTGGATGCCGTAGAATGGTTGTGGGGCGTGTATCCCTACACTTACCTGCCCGTGTGGATTGGTTATCTGTCAGCGTTTCTGGCGGCGATAGTTGTTGTGTGGGCTGGTTTTTCTCACAGATTTCCCTCTGCTCCCGCCTTTCCTACAAAACGCTGGTTGCAAGTCCTGATAGCGGTGCTGGCTCTACCGCTTTTCTATCTCGGGCGGGTGGTGCATACCCGCTGGGGCGACGCCTATCTGCTGGTCAAGGGCATCGCCCACCCAGATGTGCGCCTGACCTACAACTGGCAAGCGCCTCTCGATATCTTTGTCCACGCTCGTTTGTTCCAGTTTGGCGAGCGCTTGTGGGCGTGGAGCGATGCCATGCCCGCTTACTGGTGGCTGTCCAGCCTGGCAGGCGTGGTGGCGGTATGGGTGCTCCTACGGCTTGCCAGCGAACTTGGTCGTAACGATGCGGAACGCTGGGCGCTCTTCGGTGTGTTGGCGACGTTAGGGGCCATGCAGTTGTATTTTGGTTATCCTGAGAATTACACCATCATCAGCCTGCTCATCCTCATCTACCTGTGGCTGGGCTGGCGAGTCGTGCAGGGCAAGACCTCTCTCTGGGCTCCGAGTATCGTCCTGGCTCTGGCATTCGCTTTCCATCCCGCCACCCTCATTCTGCAACCGAGTTTGTGGGCGCTGGCCTGGTGGAAGAGCAGACAGGCAGATAGTGGAGGCAGACTCCGTTCCTTTCTCTCTCATCTTCCCGCCCTGTTGCTGCCGCCCATTCTCGTCGGGGCAGCCACCTTCACGCTGATGACCATCGGCGGGCGAGGCTTGAACGCCTTTTTGGGCGACGAAGCGCCGGGCGGGGGTGATCACAGCTGGTTGGTGCCACTGACGACCGTGTCGGGCGATTGGGAATACTACACCCAGTTTTCCCGTGGTCACGTGATCGAATTCATCAACCAACAATTGCTGGTCATGCCCTTCACGCTGCCATTGCTTGTGGTGCTCGTCCTGGGCTTCTGGCGGCGCTTGCCGAAAGATGGCTTTTCGCTGTTTCTGCTTGTGGCAGCCCTTTCTTACGTGTTGCTCACCTGGGTGTGGAACCCCGACTACGGCGGCCAACGAGACTGGGATCTTTTCGCTCCCGCCGCCTGGCCCGCCACGTTGCTGGCAACCTACTGGCTTACTCGCGTGTTCCAAAACGGCATTCTTTTTCGCTCAGCTGTGATCATCATCACGGTGCAATTTGTGCATACGTTGGCCTGGGTGTACAGCAACACCCGTCTCTGGGAGTGGCCGAAGTAGTTAATCGATGATGATAAAGTTCCGATTCGGCTAAGCATCGAGCGAGCCCATGTACTTGTCATAAGCCTTGCGCAAATTCGACTCGATGGTTGTATGGCGCGGCGTCTGGCGTCCTGGGTTCAGTTGCGCTGCTTCAAAGATCTTTGTTGCACAGCGGCTGCAAAGCACGTAACCGATCAACACGCCGCGCTCCCGGTAAATGAAACCGTTGAGAGAAATCGCCTCGTTACCTTCGATCTGCATGGTGTCAATCACGCCCCCGCAACCAGGGCAGGCGTCGCTATCGTAAAACCAGTGCGACTTGACCGCACTCCCAAATTGCGCTTCGGCTTGGAGAAAGAGTTGATTCAGGCTTGCTTCTGCGTATTCTTTTGTGTTCATGTTGGTAAATTGCTTGTACGATGGTGTTGATGGTTTGTTTGCCAACTTGCTGATCTTCATTCTAACCGCCTCTCACCACACCGCCAAACACATCTGCTGTCACAAAATCCTGATCCCTCCTCCGGAAGTGCAGGGTTGCAGGGACTAAAAATAAAGGCGGGTGTGAAAAAGTGGTAAAATGATGTAGAAATCTTCCATTCTGCGATCCATTCACATCTGATCCTGTGTCCTCCCGCCCTCCTCTTCACCGCCTGACCCTCATCCTGCTGCTGTGGCTTGGCTTTGCCCTGCGGCTTTTCCGCCTGCAGGATGCCAGCGTCTGGTGGGACGAGGGCTTCAGCGTGTGGGAAGCGAGGATGGGCTTTCTGGCCCTGGCCGACCGCACGGCCTACGATGTCCATCCGCCCTTTTATTACTGGTTGCTGCATTTCTGGCGGCTTCTGGTAGGCGATGGCGAATTCGTCCTGCGCTATCTTTCCGTCATCCTTGGCGTGCTCACCCTGGCGGCCTTGTACGCCCTGGCCCGACGGCTTGCGCCCAAACAGCCCGAAGTAGCGATAGCGGCGGTGGTCCTGTTAACAGTCTCCCGCTACGCCATCTGGTGGTCGCAAGAGATCCGGATGTACGCCCTCACCGGCCTTTTCGCCGTGCTCAGCCTCTACGGCATGGTGCGTCTGCGAGAGCGCTTCCAATGGCGCTGGGCGATCACGTATGTGCTGGTGACAGCTTCGCTGTTGGGAACGCTCTACAGCCTCGCCTTCCTGCTGATCATCGAAGGTCTGTACTGGTTGTGGACCCTGAGACATGTGCAATCCTGGCGCAGACGAGGCGTCCTGCTTCTGCAATGGGTGGGCCTGCAACTGGCGGTGCTGGCGCTGTTCCTGCCCTGGCTGTTGTACGCCTTGCCCCGCATGTGGCGTTGGTCCGTGCAGGATACGTTCGACAGTACGCTGTTTCTGCGGCTTTACGCCACGATGTTGCACGTGGGCGCTTCCCTCAATATCGATACCTATTGGCCGGCGGTGACGGTAGCACTGCTCGTGGTGGCGGCGGGAACCATCGTGCTGTTGGTGCGCAAACGCTATCAGACGCAGCGGGATGGTGTGATTCTGCTCCTGCTGATGTTGGCTATCCCGCCCCTGGCGCTGTGGCTGATGACGAGTTTCCCCAATGCTTTTGGCTACTCGCCACGCGTCCAGGCCCGCTATTTCTTCCCCTTTGCCCCGACTTACTACCTGTTGGCCGCCTGGTCGGTTTTCGCCCTGGCCGGATTGCTGCCCCGCTTCCGGCGTCCTGTCGCCCTGCTCCTGCTCTGCGGGATGATTGTGTTGCAGGGCTGGGGACTGAGTTCGTACTATGCCGGTCGCTTCCTTAAAGATGACTACAAATCCGCTGCCCTGACCCTGAACGCCCATCGCCAGGCTGATGACGCTGTGATGCTGCACACCGATGCGCCCTGGCCTGTTTTCGCCTATCACTACCCCGCTGCATTCACGGGCGTGCCCAATGGCCGGGATGCGACCCCCGAAAACGTCGAACACCTGCTGCGCCCGGTCTGGGAAAGTCACGATGCTGTTTGGCTGATGGTGAACGAGGATGCGCTGCGCGCAGACAAGGATCAACTGGTCGAAAATTGGCTGCTGGAGCAGGCCCTGGATACCCACGAATGGCGTTATGGCGACAAACGGCTGCTGTTGTTCGCCCGCACAGACCAGCGTGCCGCCGACCTTCTGGCGTTGAACCCGACCTACCAGCCCGCTTCCCCGCCATCCACCATCCAGTCGGACAGCGTGAAATTGGTGGGATGGGAGCAGCCCTTGCAACGCTTGCGCGCCGGCGAACCCTTCCACGTTGCTGCCTTCATCGAGCAGGCTCGGAGCAGCTATCGATATCACGCTTAGCCTGGGTGTACCGCCGCTGGCCACCACGACCGTTACGTTGCCGCCGGATTCGGGCCGCCAGCGTGTGGCCACTGAGCCTGCTGGTTCCGTATCAAGCCGCTGGTCGCCAGCCGGTTTTGTTGGCGCTCGACGGTGCGGAAACGACGATGGGATGGGTCGAGATCATCGGCGGGCGGTCGGAGCCCAGCCAACCGGTCGAGATAGCACCGGAGACCCTGATCAACGCCACGTTCGGTGATCCGCCCCTGGCCGAACTAATCGGTTACGATCTGGCCGGAGAGCGATCACCGGGCGGGGAACTGGAACTGACGCTTTACTGGCAGGTGCAGAATCCCACTGACCGCTCCTACAAAGTCTTCGTCCACCTCATCGGCCCCGATGGCAGGCCCGCCGCCCAGGGCGACAATTTCCCTGTGCAAGGTGATCGTCCGACCACTACCTGGCAACCGGGCGAAACGCTTATCGACACCTACACCATCGCCCTGTCCCCCGACCTGCTTCCCGGCTCCTATCCCCTGCGCATCGGCCTGTACGATCCCGCCTCGGGCGAACGCCTGACACCAGTCCTCAGCGAAGCTGGCGAGCCGCAAGCGGACGACCAAATCGAGCTAGAAGTGGTGGTAGTTCAGTGAGTCAGGCCGTGTTGACATTGTTAATCATGTCATTCTGAGCGAACGGAGTGAGAGAAGAATCTCTACCAACTGACTGCATTTCACTGATGCTCCTGGAGATTCCTCGTCGCTCTGCTCTGTCGGAATGACAAAAATGGGAGATGTCAACAGTACCTAACTCGCGCCGAAAACTATCCCTGGACTGGAGCGCGTGAGGATGATTTTGTCAGGTTCTTTCTGAAACGTACAGCCGCCTTGCGCACTGCCGGGATACGCAAAACCAGCAGCAGGATCACAATGCTTCCCCAAATCAGCGCCTGCCGGATGTCGGATTTTTGCACCCAGGCATAATGGATGATGACTAAAACGCCAGCCAGGTAGACCCATTTGTGCAGCGGCTTCCAGCGTTTGGCCAGACGGCGCTGCCAGCCCTTGGTGGAGGTCATGGCGAGGGGGATGAGAATGAGCAGGGCGGCGAACCCGACCAACACATAGCGTTTTTCGACCAGTTCCAGCCACACCAGCCGCAGATCAAAGCCATAGTCGAGGCCGATGAAGATGAGGAAATGGATGCTGGCGTAAAGAAAAGCGTACAGCCCCAGCGCCCGTCTCACCTTAATCGCCTGTCGGAAGCCGAACACGGTATTGAGGGGCGTTGCAGCCAGGGAAAGCACCAGCAGCACCATGGCGGTTTTTCCCGTCCGCAACGTGATCTCCTGGATCGGATTGACCGACAGGTTCCCCTGGACGACATCCCAAATCAGGAGCGCCAAAGGAATAAGCGCCGCGACATGGACGAATAGCTGGAATTTGGTGAATTTGAAGTGTTTCATGGTGTGCGGACGGGGATTCGATAGTGGCTGTTTGGTAGGAGGTCGTGGTTCGACTTCGTTCGATCGAAGATTAATGATTAAAGATTAAGGCGATTCCTTGCACGGTCCTTTAATCATTAATCTTTGATAGTTGATCGATCTCAATAATTCGCCTGCAAACTCATGCCGTCGTACAGATAGGCCACTTGTTCGCCGTAGCCGTTGAAGGGCAGGGTCTCGCGTCGCTTCAATTCGCCGATGCGGCGTTCGGTGCGCTGTGACCAGCGGGGATGATTGACATCGGGGTTGACGTTGGCATAAAAGCCATACTCGCGGGGAGCTGCCGCCATCCACAACGAGGTGGGCTGCTCTTCGACCAGATCGATTTTGACGATGGATTTGATGCTCTTGAAGCCATATTTCCAGGGCACGACCAGTCGCAGGGGCGCACCATTCTGCATGGGCATGGGTTCGCCGTAGAGTCCGGTCGCCAGCAAGGTCAGATCGTTCATGGCCTCGTCCAGGCGCAAGCCTTCGATGTAGGGCCATTCGTACCAGTCGCTGCGCTGCCCGGGCAGTCGGTCGGGATCGTAGACCGTTTCGAAGCGCACGTATTTTGCAGCGGAGGTGGGCTCCACCTGCTTGAGTAACTCGGCCAGGGGGAAGCCGACCCAGGGGATGACCATCGACCACGCTTCGACGCAGCGCATGCGGTAGACCCGCTCTTCCTGCTGGAACTTGTTGATTGCGTCCATATCGAAGGTACCCGGATTATTGACTAGCCCGCCCACCTCGATGGTCCAGGGCTCAGTTGGGTAATCCTTCGCCATCGGGGCCACCGCTTCTTTATTGGTGGTGAATTCGTAGAAGTTGTTGTAGGTCGTGATCTCCAACTCGGAATTTGCTTCGTCTCCCAGTTCGTCGACATAAACCTTAGACTCAGCCGACGGCGCGGCCACAGGTTGGTCGCCAGCAGCCGGTTTCGTCGGGTCGGTTGAAGATTGTCCAGCCATTGGCGGTGTTGGCATCGGTGCGCCACAGGCCGCCAGCGCCAGCGCGCTCGCCGCCACCGCCGCACCTTTCATAAATCGGCGGCGGGATTTGTAAATTTGTTCGGGTGTAATCTCGGAGGATGGGATTTTAGGGATATTATTCATGTCGTGAAGCACTCGTCATGTGTATCGGAATGTATTATCTGATTGAATAGTTGTGGCGATATTGATGATTCTTACGCCAGTATCCACCATCATAGTGCATCAACGTAAAATTTACCTTAAGCACACATTACAAAAAGATTACGAGTCACCTACATACCTCGAGCGGCGTATACATTCGAAAATGATATACGCCGCTCGGGTAGTGGGTGAAAGGTAGAGGATAGCCGCTAGGAGGGGGGGCAGGTCGTTATACTATTGCCCTGCAGCAAAGCTGCAAGTGTCTCCAAATTCGCTGGTCTACTGATCGCAGCTCCAGTACGTTGACTTCCAATCTGTCCAATGATGTTGTGATCCTTGTCGGTCAGATAGATGGTGATGATGTCGCCTATGGGAAAGTCAGGAGGTAAGACTAACCCAAACCACTGTTCCTGACAATACCGCAACGGATTATTCTCAGTGACGAATCGTATTCCGTTCGAGGTCGGTTCAAATTGCCAACCATTCGGCTGTTGCAGGGGTTCGGCCCAGGGCCAGGGCGGATCTTGCTTGTTGAACACGATGTCAACGTCGTGGATCAACCCATCCAGTGTGGGGTCCTGAACATGGATTCTGATGCCTACCACGGTGTTGCCTGTGGGGTCTTTATCGACGCGGAAGGTCGAAGAAATGCCAGTAAGCACGGGGATCCTGGGGGTGGCTGTCGCGGTCGGCGTGCTCGTTGGTGTTTCAGTCAGCGTGGATGTGGGGGTCACCGAGGGCGTATCTGTGGCTGTGGGGGTAATTGTACTTGTTGATGTTTCGGTTGGCGTCGGCGTCTCAGTTGGAGTTGACGTTTCGGTTGGCGTATATGTCGGTGTGTAGGTGGTCGTCTCAGTTGGAGTAGGTGTGCGTGTGGGTGGTCGGAGAGTGGGCGTATAGGTCGGTGTGTGTGTAGGTGGTCGGAGAGTGGGCGTATAGGTCGGTGTGTGTGTAGGTGGTCGGAGAGTGGGTGTGTAGGTCGGTGTATTTGTAGGTGGTCTGAGTGTAGGTGTATTGGTCGGCGTATGCGTTGGCGTGTACGTAGGGGTGTAGGTCGGTGTCCAGGTCGGTGTCGACGTCGGTGAGGGCGTTGGTGTCGCGTCTTCAGAGCAGGTGTAATAATCTTCGGTCTCTCCTAGCTTGTACCCACTGGAAGGTCCGCTACCATCTGCCGCTGTCGCTGGACTATCAGATAGTGTGATCCGCCACCATAAACAGAGATCGGAGGCAGCGCTGTTGTAGGGCACGAAAGCTGGTGTGGTAAATGTGTAGGAGCCTGGTCCGGGAAGCGCTATGCTTTGATTCTGGACTGCCCACTCTTGGGACAGGACACTCGTGCCGTCGGGCAGGACACAGTCGAAAGTCTCACCCCAAAAACCACTGCGGTTCCAATCGAACCAAAGATTTACGAAGGGTTGAGAAGCAGGCGCTCCAGCAGGAACTGTCACTGTGTAGTCAAGTGTCGTCGCCTTGCAGTCTGGAAGTGGTGGCAGAACGGATACACTGTCATCGCGTAAATCTCTATCTGGGGCATCGAGCGACGGTAAGATGTTGTTGGTGGGATCGCTATCCGGCCCGATGTCGGCTTCGTCTTCAAAGGTTATACCGGGACCTAAGAAGAAGTACAAGACCTGATTATGATGCAGGGGGCCGTATGGAGGTGAGCCTGTGCCGAATACCGTGGGATAGCGGGCAAACACACCGAGAGGACCGCCGAGGGGATAGGCGGTCATGGGTAAACCGAAGTTGTTGGAACTATCTGGGGCATCCCCTAGATCGCTATGACGATCTTCCTGGGATTTTGTCGGCGTGGCTGTGGGGGTTTCGGTAGCCTGAGGCGTGATCGACGGTGTTGCTGTCGGCGTTCTTGTGGGCTCCACATCCCCACATGTGTAATAGTCTTCAGTTTCCCCAAATTTGTACGCGCTCGCAGGTCCGCTGCCATCCGCTGCCGTCGCCGGAGACTCTGCCAGGGTAATCCGCCACCAGAGACACTTATCAGGTTCAGGGTTATGGGGTAAAAATGTCGTCGTGGTAAAGGTGTATGACCCCGGTCCAGGTAAACCAATGATCTGGTTCTGCACAGCCCATTCGTTGGCAATAGTTCCGGGGCAGTCCAACTGCTGACCCCAACTTCCACCTCTATCCCAATCGAACCACAAATTGACGTAGGCCTCACTACCCGGCATGCCTGGTGGCACTGTGACGACATAGGTGAGTGTCGTTTGTGTGCAGTGGCTCAGATTCGGGTTGGGGGCGACGCCGTCATCGGCTCGATCTCGGTTTGGCTGATCCAGGGTCGGATCAAGATTATTGTAGAGATCTTGATCATAACCAACATCGGCTTCATGTTCACGACTGATCGTCGGACCTAAATGAAAACGTAACTGAGCATTGCGATGCAACGGACCATACGGCGGTGACCCTGCTTTGTAAACAGAAGGATACTTAGCAATGACGCCGGTAGGACCACCTGCCGGATAGGCTGTCATCAACGAACCATAGCTATTCGTCGAGTCAGGAGCATCACCCAAATCACCATTAGGTTTACTGACAATAAAAACGTTGCCTGAAACTGGTAGATAGATGGTGTGGAGTGTGGGAACCGGTGATTGTTGAGGAAGTAGTGACGGATCAGCCATGTCAGAAAACACGCTGGTTGTGAAAGCCAGGAACACTATGAAACTCCCAAGCATCGATAGTCCGAAAATACGCCGAAAGAAAGAGCGCCTACGCATAAGTTACCTCCATAAAGTGTGCGGTAATAGACAAGCGAACAAGTCGCAGGTTAACCGGGGCAACTTGGCTGGCGACGTCAAGTGTATTGGTGGTCACCACGGTGTGTAGCTGGAAGACACCTATCAAATCTTTTACCCCTGAACGATCTTAAGGATAAAGAAATTTATTGTTTATAAATTGTAGCATATTTATTATGTAATTGCAATAGTTTTGTAAATTACTTGTATATTACCATTTTTCAAATCACATATACCTGGCGTATCCCGAGCTACGTGTATGACTCCCCTGAAAAAAGGGAGAACAAGTGAGCTGTATTGAAAACTCGCGCGAACATCGCGAGGTTGGTAAAATAGGGGGGCAAACATTGGGTTGATAAAGCCCCGAGCCCCCGCGCCCTGTAAAAACGTCATCCAAACCGAATCTGGCGCCAAAAAACGTGCCGAACTGAACTCATCTGCCGCTGTGATCTTGCCTTCTGCAAGGCCCGAAGCGACTATGTCGACATGCTCCTCTCCCTACTGGCACAACTATGCGCCACCCTCATCAATCTCCTCCACATCGCTCGCCTCTCCAGCGATGACAAAGACCTCGAGATTCTCATCCTCCGTCAGCAACTGGACATACTCGCCCGCAAACAAACGCACGCTGCCATCCGTTCTCAGCCAATCGAGGGTCGCCGCGCGGCAATCCCATTCCTGGAAGGACTGCAATGTCCAGAAACGAGTCTTTTCATTGGCCGGGTAACGCTCGATCGTTGTCACCAGTCCGGCCGTTTGCAGGCTCTCAGCCAGCCACTCTGCCGCCGCCCGATAGCCGGGGCTGGCCTGCAGGCGATGATGGCGGGCGATCTCGGCGACGTTGCGCTTGGCCGCCTCGCCGGAAAAGGACTGCTGGATGGTTTTGACCAGGGGTTGGATGTGCATGGTGGGGTCTCCTGTGGGGTTATTGCCATGGTAGCACAGGCCTGAATCACAGACGAAATAGGTGTTCATCGCTGGCGAATGAATGCTGAGTAGGGGCGAGTCTCGCATCCGCCCGCAAGAGTCAGACCCTACCTTTTCTCCTTCCTGTTTGCAGCCCGTGCCCCGCCTCTACTACAATGTGGGCATGAACCCCCAGCGCATCTTCCCCCCACTTGTGCTCATGCTGGCGCTGCTGCTGGCAGCCTGCGGCGGTGCAGAACAACCTGCTCCTCCGCCAGACGCCATTCCGGCCCCTACCGCCGTGAGTGAGCCAACCAGCGCGCCTGAGGCCGCCATCAAGCCGACGAGCACGCCTATACGCATCACCGTCGGTACGGCAGCCCCATCGCCCGAAGCGGCTGCGCCACCGACCGCCGAACCGACAAGCCCGCCATCTGAGGATGCTGTCAGCCCGCCGAAAGAGGAGGAAAACGACGCCACCGAACCTCTGTCCCCCATCGCCACGGTCATTGATGCCGCAAATCTGCGCGCCGGGCCGGGCACAGGCTATGCGGTCGTCGCAGAGATCAAGGACGGGCAGGAAGTCTTTGTGGGGGCGCAGAACCCGGCGGGGGATTGGATCCGTCTGGATATGGAAGGCCCCGACCAGACCTGGATCGCGGCTTTCCTGCTCGATTTGCCCGCTGGCCTCGACTTGCCCATCGCCACAGACATCCCACCGCAGCCGCCAACACCCACGCCGGGCGATTTTGTGGTCATCCAGGAATCGACAACATCGATTCCTACCTACCCCTGGCAGCAGTTCACCGAACCGGATTTCGACGAAGAAACACAGTGGAGTTACCAACGTTTCAATCGTTCCGCCTACGATGCCAGCAACCCCAAACCCGGCCCCAAAAACTATCGCCTGGTCTCGCTCGAAAACCAATGGCTGCGCCTCACCCTGTTGCCCGACCTGGGTGGCCGTCTCTACCAGATGATCTTCAAACCCACCGGCAGCAATGAACTCTACCAGAACCCGGTGATCAAGCCCTCACCCTGGGGACCAGCACAACAGGGGAATGGCTGGTTGGCGGCAGGCGGCATCGAATGGGGCCTGCCCGTGGCCGAGCATGGTTATGCCTGGGGCGAATCTTGGGGTTATATCACCGATCCCAGCCCCCCGACCGGGCAAGTCACCCTGTTCGACAAAAATCAGGAGCGCTTTCACCTCTTTGTCGATGTGGGCTTGCAACCGGACAGCGCCGCCTTCTCCCTGGACTTCACCCTCGACAACCTCGGTGAGACGCCGATAAACACCAGTTATTGGACCAATGCCATGCTCGCACCGGGCCCGGCCAACCGTGTCAGCCCCGATCTGCGCTTCATCTTCCCCGGTTCGCAAATGCGCGTACACTCGACTGGCGAGGATGACCTGCCCGGCGAGGGTGACTTGTTTGGCTGGCCGGTGTATAATGGCAGGGATGTAAGCCGTCTGGGCACGTGGCGCCACTGGTTGGGCTTTTTCGCCTACCCGCAGGCCCAAGCCGATTGGGCGGCAGTCTACGACGCCTCTGTCGATGAAGGCGTCGTTCGCATCTTTCCTCGCCAACAAGCTCCCGGCCTCAAAGGTTTTGGTCTGGGAGATATCTGGCCTGGCAACTACACAGACGACGATTCCAGCTATGTCGAACTTCAGGGCGGCATCGCCCCCAGTTTCTGGGAAGCTGTTCACTTCGAACCAGACGCTTCCCTGCAATGGCATGAGATCTGGTATCCTGTGGCCGGCATCGGTGGCGTAACAGCCGCAGATGCCAACGGAGCCGTTCATCTCACCCGTCAAAACGACGGCCTGCGGTTGCGCATTTTCAGCACCAGCACCCGCTCCGGAGAATTCGTCGCCAGCAATGCGCAGGGCGAAATGATGCGTGTCGTTGCCAGCATCGATCCTGCACACCCCTTCGAATTGGCGCTACCCACCGACCAGACGCCCATCAGCTTCCAACTGAATGCCGCTGATGGCAGTATCTGGCGGATGGATAACCTCTTCCCACAATAACCATCTATGTCTAACTACACCTGCAGCCAGTGTGGTGCAGAAATCAACACAATCCAAAATCGTTGCTACGAATGCGGCAGCGAGATTGAATGGGAACAGGCTGTGGGCCGCGTGCGTTACACCAGCAGGCTCCCCGAGCTGGGATCTCCGCGCGGACCACGATTCCGCAGCCTGATCCTGGGCAGCATGGCCATGATCGGCGTATTGGCCGTCTTGTTGTTAGCCGGTCTGTGGGGCCTTGAACGGGGACTACAGGAAAGGCGGGCTGTGATCGGCGAAATCGCATTCGAACAATATCGCCAGGGCGTGCAGGACATCCTCAACGGCGATCTGACCGCAGCCAAGCAAAAATTCAACCAGGTTGTCGTCGTTGATGTGCGACTCACGCCTACCCCAACCCTCACCCCCACGCCTGCTCCAGTCGAGACAGCGCCCGACTCACGCCCCACCCCCGATGCTCCAACCCCTACACCCGGCATCAATCAAATTACGCTGGATGAAGCTTTGCTTCAAGCGCAGGTTCTGATGGATGCTGATCAGTGGCAGGAGGCCATTGTTCAACTGCGCACCCTGGTGGAATTGGACCCCGGTTACCAAATCGGCGTGATTGGGCAAATGTTGTTTAACGCCTATTACAGTCAGGCGCTGGCCTACGAAGCCGAAAAGGACATCGAAAACGCCACGATCGCTTTGGATAACGCGCTGCAACTGCGCCCCGAAAACACGAATGCGCTTAAGTTCAAGCAAGCCATTTCCCTCTACCAGGAGGGCCTGGCCGCTTCAGGGGAGGATTGGGATGCTTCCATCAACATCTTCACCGAGCTTTTTGCATTGAACCCCGATTTTATCGACACAACCGAGCAGCTCTTTTACGCGTACGCAGGTCATGGCGACAGCATGAGACGCAGCAACCCCTGTTTCGCAGTTGAACGCTACCAACTCGCCTTGCAATTACAGCGCGACCCCCAGGTCCGCGCCAAACTGGATGACGCCCGCCTGCGCTGTAACGAGCAGTCAACCGTCGCAGGCGCTGATGAAACCCCTGCCCCTCAATCAGGTGGCGCCACCCCAACTGTGGCCAGCGGACAGATCGCCTACACCTATTTCGATAACGATCTCACCTATCATCGCACACGTTTTTGGGACATCAATCGCAGCACCCCTGGCGCTTCCATCGCAGATGAAGCATTGCAGCCCGATGTTGGACCCAACGGCGCCATTGCAGTGCGCTCCACCCATCACGACAGTTTCGGCATCGCTATTATCGAAAGCCCCGGCCAACCCGCCATTCGTTTGACCAAGGAAGCCGGAGACCAGGCCCCGCGCTGGTCCCCAGACGGCAAGCACATCGCATACACCTCTACCAGCCGCAGCAGCGACAACAATGCACACATCTACCTGATCGCTGTGGGATCGGGCGCAATTGAGGATTTAGGGCGCGGGCAAGACCCCACCTGGGCGCCCAACGGCCTGCAGATTGTGTACCAGAGTTGTGGTGACAACGGAGATCAGTGCGGTTTGTGGATTATTGACCTGGAATCGGGCGACCGTCGGCAACTCACCGCCAATGAAGGGGATGCTATGCCGGCTTGGTCGCCTGATGGCGAATTGATCGCGTTCATGTCGGCAGGACGCAGCCCCAGTTGGGATATTTTCGCAGCCAACGTAGAGACAGGCGATATTACCTTCCTCGCGATTGAAGATAGCGAAGATGGCCTGCCTGCCTGGTCGCCCGATGGTCGATTCTTGGCCGTGCTTTCCAATCGGGAAGGGGATTGGGCTGTTTACGCATGGTTGCTGGATGATCTGACTATCAACCGTCTGTTCCCAGTCGATGGCCCACTCCCTTCCTGGCAAGAGGCAGGGTTGGATTGGGTGGAATAATTACTCTTTCCAAAAGAGGACGCACACCTTTTCTCTTCTTCCATTTTGACGTCAGACCAACAAAGGCGCTATACTGTCTTTTGCCCGTCGGGGCGTAGCGCAGTCCGGTAGCGCGCTTGGTTTGGGTCCAAGAAGTCGTCGGTTCAATTCCGGCCGCCCCGATTATAGTTTTGCGGGTGTGGTGTAGTGGTAACACATCAGCCTTCCAAGCTGTTATCACGGGTTCGAATCCCGTCGCCCGCTTTTTAATGATCAATTGTCGATGGTCAACGAGGTGCATCCTGACAGATAGCCTTTCATTGACCATTGGCAACTAGCAATTAACTCTTGACCATTAACCTGGGGCCTTAGCTCAAGTGGTTAGAGCAGCGGTCTCATAAACCGCCGGTTCCCGGTTCGAGCCCGGGAGGCCCCACTCGAATGTATTTCTTGTTGCGTGTTCCGTATGAGCACGCTCTGTGGTGGGATACAGCAGAAAACCCTTGGTCTACACTGTCAATTACACCCGATGCGAACAGTGAGACACAAACTTTTGAGGCAACCCATCCGTTTCATCCGCTGCATTTCGCACCTCCTCATGCAGAATCACGGCTTGAATGGAAATGCCTTATGCTCCCCCCCTTATCCCCTTTTTCTCAAGTTCACCCTGCCTGGGGTTGATTTGACCCTATTCTTTTGCTTCGTTCGCCCCCTCAAACCCCCATTTGACACCTTCTCCAACCCTGTGCTATTCTCCCGTTCACAATCAAATAAGCCACAAGGCTATGACCCGGAAGAGTACTCGTCAAAGCGAGATCCAGAGAGGCGGCGGTCGCTGCAAAGCCGCTATCAGCGCAGATGGGGAATGGGCCGGTGAGCTGGATGCCGAAAGCTAACTGCGAAAAAACGCAGTCTGCCAGTAGGCCATCACGGAGACGCCACCGTTACCAGGGCGCAGGGTATCGTCAGTGTTCGACACGGACCGTACCTGTTGAGTGAGACTGGTCGAGACTAACCCATCGTCATCACGGTGGGATTTATTTTTTTCTTTGACCAGCTTAAAGAGGGTGGCACCGCGGATAGCCCCATGCATTCGTCCCTCACGTCGTCATTGGCGTGGGGGCTTTTTTGTTTTGAAACCATGTGCACAACAACCCTTGTCACGTTTCACGCCTCACGTTTTTCGCAATCCTCCACGAAACACCACACTTCCCGGAATGCCCATGTACCAACCATCCCTTGACCAAGTCCGCACCCTGGCCGACCAGGGCAATCTTATCCCCATCTACCGTGTGCTTCCCGCCGATCTGGAAACACCCGTCTCTGTCTATCTCAAGCTCCGGCAAGCAGGCAAATCCTCTTTCCTGCTGGAATCGGTGGAGAAGGGCGAGCAACTGGGCCGCTATTCCTTCATCGGCGTCGATCCGCCCCTGAGCCTGACCCTGCGACGGGAATCAGATCACGGTGGGCGGAGCAGGCGGGGCGGTGTTGGAAACGTTCGAGCGGGATGATCCCCTCGCCGAGCTTTCCGACATCCTCAACCAGCGCAAACCCATCTCCATGCCCGATTTGCCCGCCTTCACCGGCGGCGCTGTCGGCTATTGGGGCTACGATATCGTCCGCCACTTCGAGCGCTTGCCCGAGACGGCCACCGCAGATCTGGATCTACCTGACGCCGTTTTCCTTCTCGCCGACAACCTGGTGATTTTCGATCACGTCAAGCACCGGCTCATCCTCCTGGCCAATGCCCGTCTGAAAGATCATGTTTCTGCAGGCTCACGATTCGATTTCACCGCCGCCTATGCTGATGCCGTGGCGCGCATCGAGAAGATCGTGGCGCAACTGGCACAACCGCTCATCCCGCCGGCCCTGCCCGATGTCAGCAATGGCAACGAGTGGAGTTCGAACAAGAGCCAGGATGAGTACGAGGACATGGTGCGAGAGGCGAAGGAATACATCGCCGCCGGTGACATCTTCCAGGTCGTGCTCAGCCAGCGCCTCACCCGCAGCACCAAAGCCGATCCATTCGCCATCTATCGCGCTCTGCGTATGACCAATCCCAGCCCCTACATGTTTTTCCTCGACCTGCCCAATGAGTTGCGACTGATCGGCGCCAGCCCGGAAATGCACGTGCGTCTGGAAGAGGGCGTGGCGCAGGTGCATCCCATCGCTGGCACCCGCTGGCGCGGCAAAACGCCCGAAGAGGATGCTCGCCTGGCCGAAGACCTCCTGGCTGACCCCAAAGAGCGGGCGGAACACGTCATGCTGGTCGATTTGGGCCGCAACGACCTGGGCCGGGTGTGCAAATACGGCACGGTCGAAGTCCCGGTGATGATGACCGTCGAGCGCTACAGCCACGTGATGCACATCGTCAGCGACGTGGTCGGCGAACTGAACGACGACATGGACGCCTTTTCCTTGTTGCACGCCACTTTCCCCGCCGGAACCGTCAGCGGCGCACCGAAGGTGCGGGCCATGGAAATCATCGAGGAATTGGAAGGCGGTCGCCGCGGCCCCTACGCCGGTGCAGTTGGCTGGATCGGCTACGATGGCGCCATGGACACCTGCATCGCCATTCGCACCATCCTCATGCACGGTGATGTCTGCCACGTGCAGGCTGGCGCAGGCATCGTCGCCGACTCTGATCCCACCTACGAATTCAACGAGACCCACAACAAAGCCCGAGCCCTGGCCGTCGCCGTCGAGGTGGCGGAGAAGGGACTGTTGTAAAGCTAGAGATCGGAGATCGGATGTCAGAGGTCGGAAGGCCAGAGGTCTTAATCACGAGAATCTCGTGAAACGTAAAACGTGAAACGTGAGGAGAGCCTATTGATGACTTATGTAGAATGGCAGGAATCTGTTCCAATTGAAATTCGGCAAGATTCGCTTTGGAAAGTCGAGGCCTATCGGTTGGCTTTATTCGCAACCGATATTGGCTGGTTTGATGTCACAAAGTTGATGCAGGATAAACGAACAGTGAGTGTTGCCGATCAACTCTATCGCGCTTTAGGATCAACAAGTGCAAACATTGCTGAAGGTTATTCCCGTGGCACAGGTAAAGACCGGGCCCGTTTCTACGAATATGCTTTGGGTTCAGCACGAGAAAGTCGTGACTGGTATTACAAAAGCCGTCACATTTTAGGTGAGGTAGTTGTAACACATCGAATTCAACTGGCAACCAAGATAATCCGCCTTTTGTTGAAGATGATTCCTCAACAACGAGGGCGATCTCTACGTGAACTCGACCCTGAATACGATACCTCAGGATTCGATCCAACTGCAGAGGTGCCATTTTCCTAAAACCCTCATGTTTCACTCCTCCAGCGTGATTCGTGAAACGTAAAACGTGAAAAACCACCCAGCAAGACGACATCACGTTTCACGTCTTCACGTTTCACGACTTGGAACCACACGATAACACCAAAAACCCATTCCTTTTAACGAATTCAAATCGAGGTACACCACCATGACTCCCCGCAAACGCATCCTCACCGGCGATCGCCCGACCGGTCGTCTTCATCTCGGCCATTACATTGGCTCGCTCAGGGCGCGTGCTGCACTCCAGCACGAGTACGAAACATTTCTGATTATCGCCGATCTGCACATGCTCACCACCAAGAACTGCAGGGACAGATATCGAGCAGATCGATGAGAACGCCCGGCAGATGGTCATCGACTACATGGCCTGCGGCATCGATCCCAATCTCGTCACCATTTACCTCCAGTCTGCGGTGCACGAAATTTACGAACTCAACACCATTTTCCAGAACCTGGTCACTGTGCCCCGCCTGGAGCGTCTGCCCAGCCTCAAGGACATGGCCCGCGCCGCCGGCAAGGATGAAATGCCATACGGCTTGCTTGGCTATCCCGTGTTGCAGGCCGCCGACATCCTCATCCCGCGCGCCAATCTGGTTCCCGTGGGCAAGGACAACCTCGCCCATGTGGAGATCACCCGCGAGATCGCCCGCCGCTTCAACAACTTCTATGGCGAAGTCTTCCCCGTACCGGATGCGCTGGTGCCCGAGATGGGCACGCTGGTCGGGACAGACGGTCAGGCCAAGATGAGCAAGAGCCTGGGCAATGCCATCATGCTCAGTGATGATGCCAAGACCGTGCGCAAAAAGGTCTTCAGCATGTACACCGACCCCAACCGCATCAGCGCCGACATCCCCGGCACGGTGGAAGGCAATCCCGTGTTTCATCTACCACGACGCCTTCAATCCCAACATCGCCGAGGTCGAAGACCTGAAAGAACGTTACCGGTCGGGCACAGTTGGCGATGTGGAAGTGAAGGAAAAGCTGACCATCGCCATCAACAACTTCCTCGACCCCATCCGTGAACGTCGGGCTGAGATCGAAGCCGACGCCGGTTACGTGGACGAAGTCATCATCCAGGGCACGTTGCGCACCCGCGAGGTAGCCGCGAGCCACGCTGATGGAAGCGAAGAAGGCGATGGGCCTGACCGGCGTATGGAACCGCATCTCCCGCCGCGCCGAAAAACGCAGCAAAAAGCTGGCCAAGCAGGACAGCACTCTGAATCAACTGGAATAGAAGACACGGATTGCAGGAAACACGGATATTCTTTTGGTTGAATTCAGGTAAAGCCAATGTCTAAACTACGACATGAAGAGCGCACATATGAGCTAATTTGATACTGTCCTGGCTTATCACAGCACCTCAGAAATACTAATCGGCAGAAAGTCATCCGATACTAGTCTGTTCTTTACCTCACCGACCAGCCGAATACGACTTCAGGCGAATGAAAACCTATGTGCGTAACTTGAACACGAAGTTCGGATTGGTAATCAACTTTGGTCACAAGTGCTTACAAATATTCGGTGTCGGCCAACAATAAATCAGTGTTTTTTGATATCCGTGTCTTATTTCAATTCCAGAGAGGCATTTTATGATTGCAGTAATCGACAACTACGACTCTTTCACCTACAACCTCGTGCAGTACCTGGGCGAACTGGGCGCTGAGGTGCGGGTGTGGCGCAATGACGAAATCACGGTCGAGGAACTGAAGGAACTGAACCCGACCCACATCGTTATCTCGCCCGGCCCCGGCGAACCGACCGACGGCGGCGTGTCCAACGACATCATCCTGGCATTTTACGAGACCACACCCATGCTGGGCGTCTGTCTGGGGCACCAGTGCATGGCGCATGTCTTTGGCGGCGCTGTCGTGCGAGCGCCACGCCTCATGCACGGCAAAGTCAGTCCCGTTTACCACACCGGCGATGAGCTGTTTACGGGCATTCCCACGCCCTTCCAGGCCACGCGCTATCACTCGCTGATCGTCAACGAACCCCTGTCCATCTGACTTCGCGATGACAGCCTTCACCTCCGAAGGAGAGGTCATGGCCATGAAGCATCGCCACTACCCCACGTACGGCGTCCAATTTCACCCCGAAAGCATCCTGACAGAGGGTGGCAAGCAACTTCTGGGGAATTTTCTAAACGTGAAAGCGTGATACGTGTTGCGTGTTCCGTTTGATTCTGTACACAGGCCAACGCACCACGCAATACGCAACACATGCCATTTAGTGGCTGCATGATACTCAGACACGCCATCCTACATCTTGATTCTCATGACAATCCTACAAACCATGAACATACAAAACGCCATCGCCCATATCATCCAGGATAATGACCTGACCGAAGACGAAGCCTACGATGTCATGACTGCGATCATGAGCGGTAAATGCACCCAGGCCCAGATCGGCGGCTACCTGGTCGGGATTGGCAGCCAAGGGCGAGTCCATCGCTGAGATTGCAGGCAGCGCCCGCGCCATGCGAGAACATGCCATCGTCGTCCACCACCACAGCAATGGCCAATTGGTCGATACCTGCGGCACCGGTGGCGACCATTCCGGAACATTCAACATCTCCACCACGGTCGCTTTTGTGGTGGCGGGCTGCGGCATCCCAGTTGCCAAACACGGCAATCGCTCCATAACCTCAAAATCGGGCAGCGCTGATGTGCTCAAAGCCCTCGGCGTCAATCTTGATCTGACGCCCAGATCAGGTGGGCGAGTGCATCGATGACGTCGGGATCGGCTTCCTTTACGCCATCCACCACCATCCTGCCATGAAACACGCCATTGGACCCCGCCGCGAGCTTGGCGTCCGCACGATCTTCAACATCCTCGGCCCGCTGACCAACCCCGCCAGCGCCACGCACCAGGTTATCGGCGTGTTCGACGCCGCCCTGACCGAACCCCTGGCCAACGTGCTGGGACGACTGGGCACGCGGGCGGCTTACGTGGTGCACGGGGCCGACGGCCTGGACGAATTCAGCACCACCGGCGTTAATCGGGTCAGCCACCTGCGGTTGGGGGCAGTGACGACCTTCGAGTTAGACCCACTGGACTTGGGATTCCCCCGTGCTCACATCGCCGACCTGCTGGGTGGAACCGCCGAGGAAAACGCCGTCACCCTGCGCGCAATCCTGGCAGGAGAGGATAGAGGGCCCAAACGGGACATCGTCATCCTCAACAGCGCCGCGGCGACTGGCTACCGAGGAAGATGATTGGGAAAGCGCCATCCTGCGAGCACAGGAGAGCATCGACTCCGGAGCCGCCCTGACTAAGCTCGATGCGTTGGTGGCGCAATCGCAGCGCTATGTGTGAGGGGCTGACGCTTTCAGTTTGTAGTGAGCGCTTCAGCGCTTTGCCGTCCAGGTTACGGCGATGAATCGCCTACTACGAACGCACGATGAACTAGACACGACCTTCAATCGTCAAGCCAGAGCGGCCCGGTCGTTATCTGAGCCCCACCTAGCTCAGACATCCCGACCAGGGCGCTGGCCTCGTCCGGCGTGTAGGAAGCATTGCGGCTGTTGAGGGGTTCGCTGATGCGGCGCAACGCCTGTGGGACGATGAAGCGTGTGACAAACCAGAGCAGCAGATAGACGGGCGGGATCATGTCGCGGCGCAGGTCGAAAATCACAAAAGCGCCGCCAGGGCGCAGAACGCGGGCGATCTCGTCGAGCACGGCGATTGGATCGCCCCAGTGGTGCAGCGAGAGTGTGCTGACCACGAGGTCGAGCGAATCATCGGCAAAGGGGATCGTCTGCACATCGCCCTTGCGGAACGAGACCTGAGCGCCGAGCCCCGACCGTTGGGCGGCGGCCTCAGCCTTTTGCAGCACCTCATCCGACAGATCGACGCCGGTGATGTGCAGGTCGGGCGCTTGCGCTGCCATTTCCAGCACCAAATGGCCGGGCCCACAACCCAGGTCGGCGGCCTGCCCGCTGGATTTCAGGGCCAGGGCGCGCTGGATCGTGTACCAGCGCAGCAAACGCATTTGCGGCAAACTGGCAATGAAATCGAAGGCGGCGGCGACTTCGGGGTCTTCGATGCCTTCGAAATGAGCGACACGCTCGCGAGTGCGCTGGTCGTACACCCGCCAGGCGCCGACCATTGCAAAGAGTCCGACCAGGATTGGCGCGAAGCGCCAGCATTTTGGTTTCATCAAGTTCCACCTCCAAGCTCAATCATATACCTCATCCGCCACCTTCGCCATGATTTGGGTCATATCCAGGCTGGTTGTGCTGGATGATTCGCTCGTCTAAAATGGGGTAGTGGGTATTAGGTATTGGATATTGGGTATTGCGCAATCTGCCAATATCCAACACCTAATACCACGATGGCGCTGGTTGATTTGATGCAACCCGGAGAAAACACCATGCCCACAATCTCTAAAACATCTGTGGCAAACGGTTGCCGCTTTGTTACTCTTGCTCTTTCTGATCGGCTGCCAGCCGCCAGTGCTGACACCGACCAGCGAGCAATCTCGACCGGTACGGACACCCACGGTCTGAACGATCTTGACTCGATCCAGGAAACGCTCAACAGTCTGGAACAGGTGGACGACTACCCGCTCTATACCATGCGTTTCGTCGGCCCCTACCAGCGTGCGACGGATGCTGTGGCGGATGAAGCTGCGCTTGGGGCGAAACTGCCTGCCTGGGGCTGCGCCCTTTTCGCCACTTTTGCCGACGCCGAAAATGGCCTGTACGGTCGCAATTTCGATTGGCAGTACAGCCCGGCCCTCTTGCTGTTCACCGACCCGCCCGATGGCTATCGCCTCAGTCTCGATGGTGGACATCGCTTACCTGGGTTTTGAGGGCGATTTGGCGTTAGGGATCACCGATCTGCCGCTGGAAGAGCGTCGGGCGCTGCTCGACGCCCCCTTCCTGCCCTTTGACGGCATGAACGAGATGGGCTTAACCGTGGGCATGGCGGCAGTGTCCCCCGGCAACATGGTTCCCGATCCCGACAAAGAAACCATCGGCTCGCTGGGCATCATCCGCCAGATGCTGGACCGGGCGGCGACTGTGGATGAGGCCATTGCCATCATGGAAAACTACAACATCGACATGGAGGGCGGCCCGCCGATCCATTACCTGATCGCCGACGCCAGCGGACGCTCTGCGTTGGTGGAATTCTACCAGGACGACATGGTTGTCATCCCCAACGAAACTGAGTGGCAGCAGGCCACCAATTTTCTGCGCTCCCAGGCGGACGAGACCGGTAGCTACTCCTGCTGGCGCTACGATGCCATCGGCGAACGCATGACCGAAACAGGCGGGAATCTCACCACGCCGGATGCCATGGACTTGCTGGCCGACGTTAGCCAGCCCAACACGCAATGGTCAATCGTGTATGGCATCGATTCCGGCGACATCGCTGTGGTCATGGGTCGGGAATACGAAAACGCCCACACATTCCAGTTGGAACGGGCGGGCGAGTGATGAAAACACCGGTGTGATTGTTAGGTTGTCAGGCCGAAGCAATCTCCTCCTTGACCTTTACTTGGCCCGCAACGCCGCCCACACCTTCTCGCTGGTGATCGGCATCGAGTCGATTTCGATACCCAGGGCATTGCGCACAGCATTGGCGATGGCCGGGGCTGTCGGGAACCATGGCGTGTTCGCCGATGCCGCGAGCGCCAAAGGGGCCATCATCCTGCGGCACCTCGACGATAATATTCACCATCTCCGGCGGCGCGTCCACTGCCGTGGCGATGCGATAGTCGGTGAAGTTGGGATTCTTGGGCTGTCCTTCCACCAGGATCAGGTTCTCGAGCAGGGCGGTGCTCATACCCTGCACAGCGCCACCCTCCATCTGGGTGCGCACCAGGTCGGGGTTGATAGCCTTGCCCACGTCGTAGGCCGAGACGATTTTGAGCACTTTCACCTCGCCCGTCTCTTCATCCACTTCCACCTCGACAGCCTGGGCTCCGGTGGTGAAATGGACCACCGCGCGGGGACCCTGCCCTGTTTCTGCGTCCAGCGGCGTCACGTAATCGGGCATGAAGCGGCCCTTGCCCACCACCGGACCACCGATCCAGGTGCCATCCGACTTCTGCATGCCGTAGACGACGATGTTCTTGACCGGGATCGATTCCTCGCTGGTGTAGCTGACGACATGGCCGTCGATGATATCCAGGTCTTCAGGATTTTCATCCCAGACCTCGGCCACCATGTCGATGATCTGCTGTTTGGCGTCGGTGGCGGCGCGCAGGACGGCATTGCCCATGCTCCAGGTGATGCGGCTGGCCACGGTCTGCCATTCGTAGGGCGAATAGTCGGTGTCGACCGTGTTGACGCGCACATCCTCCATGGGGATGCCCAGGCCCTCGGCGGCGATTTGCGAAGCAACGGTGAGCGATCCCTGGCCGATATCGACGCCGCCCACATTGACCAGACAGGTGCCATCTTCGTTGAAACGGATGGTGGAGGAAGAGCCAGGATTGGGGGGCATGGCGGGCGCTTTCCACATGGCAGCAATGCCCTTGCCGCGGCGTTTGCCGGGCGCTGATGGTTTGCTCGGTTTGCCCCAATCCAGCCCCTCGGCGGCCTTGGCGATGCACTGACTCAGGCC
This sequence comes from uncultured Chloroflexia bacterium, assembly GCA_963700615.1. Taxonomy (GTDB): domain Bacteria; phylum Chloroflexota; class Anaerolineae; order J102; family J102; genus DUEF01. The sequence continues at coordinate 30,703 of CAVOYG010000026.1, forward strand.
GGTGGGGTGCATAATCATGCCTGTGACCGTTTCCTGCCCATCCTTGAGGCAGTTCGATCAGGCGTACGTCGACCGGGTCCAGTTCCAGTTGCGTGGCCATGCGGTCGATGTGCTGCTCGATGGCCCAGTGGATTTCGGGCATGCCGAAGCCGCGCATCGCCCCGCCGATGGGATGGTTGGTGTAGACACAGTAGGAATCAGCATGGACGTTGGGGACAAAATACGGCCCGGTCGAGCTATAACCGGCCGCTCGGGTGATGTTGACGCCGTACTCGGTGTAAGCGCCTGCATCCCAGAAATAGGTGTTCTGCATGGCGGTGATGCGACCATCTGCGGTCATGCCCATCTTGATGTGCGCCACCAGCCCCTGCCGCACGAACGTTGTGTAAAATTCTTCCTCGCGGGTCATCACCAGCTTGACCGGACGCCCCTTGGCTTTGGTGGCCATGATCGCACAAGCGCCTTCCATGCTCACGCCCGCCTTGGAGCCGAATCCGCCGCCCACGTACGGGCGTGATCACCCGCAATTTGCTGTGGCTGATGCCCAGACTCTTGGCGATCAGGTTGCGCTGGGCGAAGGGCGATTGGCTGCTGCTCCACAGCGTGATCTTGCCGTTGCCATCCATCTGTCCGACGGTGGCGTGGGTTTCCAGGGGTACATGCTGGATGTGCGGGACCCGGTAGGCGTGCTCGTAAATGATTTCGGCCTCTTCCCAACCGCCATCCATATCCCCCTTGCGCACTTTGAACCAATTGCTGACGTTCGTGCCATCCTGCCGGAAGACAAAGGGGACGCACTCGTAATCCATCATGTCGGGATGCACCAGCGGCGCTGCGGATGATGCCCCGAATTCGGGATCAAACACACCTGGCAATTCCTCGTATTCTATCTCGATCAGTTCGATGGCTTTCTCGGCCAGTTCGCGTGTCTCCGCCGCCACGCCCGCCACCGCTTCGCCTACAAAACGCACCCGGTCCACGGCAAAAGTCGGCCGGTCAGATAGATATAGCCCGGTCAGGCCCGGAAAATCCTTGCCGGTCACCACCACCCGCACGCCCGGCAACGCTTCTGCCTTGCTCGTGTCGATCGATTTGATGAGGCCATGAGGGATGGGACTGCGCTTGAGCTTGCCAAACAGAAGATTTGGGCCAAATTGCATGTCGTCCACGTACTGGGCCGACCCGGTAACCTTGGCCTTGCTTTCGACTCGTTGAAATGATTTGCCGACAATCGTCGGATTTTTGATACCCACGGGTTGCACCTCGGTTCAGGAATCAAGGATAAAATGAATGGAGAGTACCCGTCGCTCTGGTAAATGAGATTTATGAAAGTGTCCAGTCTTCAATGGCCAACCCAGGCACTTGTTGAAAGTCGCGACGGTTACGGGTCAAAAGAGTTGCGCTGTTAGCAACGGCAATAGCAGCAATGAGTAAATCTTGTGTACCAATTCGAAGGCCCAATTTCTGGAAATCTTGGAATGTTTCACCTGCTGTTCGGTTGAACTGCAAAACTGGCATTCGACAATAGAAATCTAACGTATGTTGTAACCAGTGATAAGCCCGTATCCGTTTATCTTGCGTGCGTGCTCGACGCACAACTGCCAACCGTCCCGCAACTTGCTCTTCGTAAGTTACAATGGTGGTCGCAAGCTGGTTCGGAGCTAAATCAACAAGCCGTGGTTCTAGGACAACATGCCCTCGCTGGTATAAGCTCACGTGATCGTTGTCAAGAAGGTACATCGGAATCAACTACCCCATTTTCATCTGCACGCATCCGGTATTGTTCCACTTCTGTCAGAAAATCTGAGAATGTTGGATCATCACGAAACATGCCAAAGGTTTCGTTGTATGGTGCGGAGATGATGGGGTGAATGTCTGGCACCTCTAGCTCCACCACTTCTCCATCTGTCAACATCTCGGTGATGGCCGTTCGAATTTTCTCCAAAGCATCTTCGCGTGTACGCGCTTCCACAACAAGACCGGGCCAGGCAAGTAGGGTGGCTCTGTATCCTTTTGGTGATTGATTCCGAAGTAATACACTATAGCTCATATCGAATTCCTCTTTACTGGGGTTATCGAATCCATTTTTCAGTATATCACGATGGCTACCGGTACACAATGGATCGAAAAAAAACGCCGGTTTTGGCCGGTGGCTCAGTTACACTGCAATCTTGCCGCCTCACGCACGGCATCGACAATGCGGGTGTAGCCCGTGCAGCGGCACAGATTCCCCACCAATCCCTCGCGAATTTCTCGTTCTGTTGGATTGGGATTGCGTTCGAGCAGCGCATACGAGGCCATGAGGATGCCCGGTGTGCAATAGCCGCATTGCGTCCCGCCCAGGTCGATCATCGTTTGCTGGATCGGGGCCAGACGCTCGTTTTCGGCCAGACCCTCGACGGTGAGGACTTCGTGTCCGTCCGCCTCCACACCCAGCACCAGGCAGGCGTTGATGGCTTTGCCATCGAACAATACGGTGCAAGCCCCGCATTCCCCCTCCGAGCAGCCGTTTTTGACGCCGGTGAGCACCAATTGCTCGCGCAGAATCGTCAACAACGTGTGATGCGATTCAACGCTGATGCTATACGGTTCACCATTAACGGTTAGATTGATGTCGTGTTTCATGAAAATTCTCCGAAAAAAGGTGCGACGCACTTGTCGTCCAATCCTGATATCTTTCCCTGAAAGAGAAAGTGCGTCGCACCTAAGTGGCGTACTGAATCATTAATCTTTGATACTTAATCTTCAGCCTTTCAACTCCGCCAACACACGCTCCACACCGCGACGGGTGAAAACGCGCACCATGTCGGTGCGGTAGGCGGCGCTGGCGCGGATGTCGTCGATGGGGCGGGCGGTTTCTGCTGCGGCCCGGGCTGCATTCTCAATCCCGACCGCTGAGGTGTCTTCGGCTAGCAGTTGCTCGGCCCGCGGCGCCCGGATCGGCGTCGGCGCAACTGAACCCAGAACGATGCGCCATGCCGTACCGGAAGGCGTGTTGGCATCAGGCCAGCCCAACACAGCCACATTCATCACCGAGATATCGCCAACCGTGGTGCGGCCCAGTTTCAGGAACTTGCCGGCGGCTCCGCTTGGCGCGGGCGGAAGTTCAATCGCTGCGAGTAGCTCGCCGGGACCAAGCGCAGACCGTCCCGGTCCCTGGAAGAAATCATCGACCAAGACACGTCGCTCTCCTTTGGGACTATAGATCACCGCCTCTGCGCCGTAACAGATCAGGGCCGGTGCACTGTCGGCAGCAGGCGAGGCGTTGCAGATGTTTCCGCCAATGGTGGCGCGATTGCGCAATTGATACGATGCGACAGACCCACAGGCATCAGCCAGCAAGGGGTAGTGGGTCGCAATATCAGGGTGGGCAACGACATCGTTCATGGTGGCCGCCGCGCCAATGCGCAGCCAGCCACTTTCCAGCATACCGATATCCTGAAAACCTGGAATCGCCTTGAGGTCCACCATCTTGGCCGGATGCATAAATCCCCGTTCGATGCGGATCAGCAGGTCGGTGGCTCCGGCAAAAGGTCGGGCATCGCCATTGTGCTCGGCCAACAGAGCACTGGCCTCTTCAAGCGTCTTTGCTTTTACATAGTCAAATGGCTGCAACGGAGCTCACCTCCTGTGGTGGAAGCTTGTTCTGCCGGAATGACCCGTCGGCAGAAGCAAAACAACAAGTCTTATTCAATTGCCACACGTAAGTTCATGCCGCAATCGTACTTACACGACGTGATCCTGTCAACCTGCAAGCTTCGGTTCGTCATGAGCGGTTCATTTTTCATCTGAACCCAGACGATGTGAATCTCAGCGAATAACAAAAATCACATTATATCAATATATTTTCTATAATTGTATTCACAATCACTGATAAATATAGATTAAATATCTACAATTGATTTATCGTTTGCTTCTACACGTTGAAATTGCTCGGGAATATCCATGACTGAGCGTCCCTGAACCAACAAAACCGCTAATTCACTTTCAAACCATTTTCACCCAACTTCAAGGAGAACTATCCTCATGTTCCGCACACAGAACCCCCTCAAACTGATTGTCCTGATGCTTGTACTGGCATCCCTGCTCGTCGTACCTGCTCTGGCAGGCGCTCAAGATTCAGACATTGTGGATACCGCCATCGCCAGTGGCGATTTTGATACCCTGGTTGCTGCCGTACAGGCCGCAGGTCTGGTTGACGCCCTCAAGGGTGACGGCCCCTTCACTGTCTTCGCTCCCACTGATGCTGCTTTCGCCGCCCTTCCCGACGGCACCGTCGAGGCGCTCCTCAAAGACAAAGAAGCGCTCAGCAACATCCTCCTCTACCATGTCGTTGCCGGTGAAGTGATGGCTGCCGACGTCAAAGATGGCATGACCGCCGAAACCCTGCAAGGTTCCACCGTCAAGTTCTCCGTCAGTGAAGATGGCGTCAAGATTAATGATGCCAATATCATCACCACCGACATCAAGACCTCCAACGGTGTCATTCACGTCATCGACGCCGTCATCCTGCCGCCCGCTGCGACACCTGCCGTCGCACCAGTTTCGAGCGCCACTGCAGCTTCGAGTGCCGCACCTGCAGCCAACACAACCGACGCCAATGTTGGTAACGGTTTCGTCGGCATCCCCGATGGCGCCACAGTCAGTGGCACAGTTGAAGTGAAAGCTATCGCCGAAGATCCCGACTTCATGAAGTGGCAATTAGATGTCCTGCCCTTCCAAAATGCTGACCAGGCTATCTTCCTCGCCGTCGGTGAAGAAGCAGCTTCCTCACCGACCGTAATCGCTACTATCGACACTACAATGTTCCCCAATGGCGAGCATGACCTGCGACTTCGTGTCGTACGCAGCGATAGCAACTATGACGAGTACTTCGCCACAATCAACATCGACAACACAAGTGCGCAGCCCGCAGCCACAGCAAGCACTTCACCTGACATTGTCGACACAGCCGTAGCCGCTGGTAGTTTTGACACCTTGGTTGCTGCCGTGCAGGCCGCAGGCCTGGTTGACGCCCTCAAGGGTGATGGCCCCTTCACCGTCTTCGCTCCCACCGACGCCGCTTTCGCCGCCCTTCCTGCTGGCACCGTCGAAGCGCTCCTCAAAGACAAAGAGGCGCTCAGCAATATCCTGCTCTACCACGTCGTCGCCGGTGAAGTCATGGCTGCCGATGTCAAAGATGGCATGACCGCCGAAACCCTGCAAGGCTCCACCGTCAAGTTCTCCGTGAGTGCTGATGGCGTCAAGATCAACGATGCCAACATTGTCACCACCGACATCAAGACCTCCAACGGTGTCATTCACGTCATCGACGCTGTCATCCTGCCGCCAGCTGGTTCAACAGCTTCGAGCGCTACCTCCGCCGCTGCTGAGGCCAATGCCGCCAATGGTTTCGTTGGCATCCCCGACGGCGCCACGGTCAGTGGTGCAGTCGAAGTGAAAGCAGTTGCCGATGATCCCGACTTTCTGAAATGGCAATTGGACGTCCTGCCCTTCCAGAATGCAGATCAGGCCATCTTCCTCGCCGTCGGTGAAGAAGCATCTTCCTCACCGACCGTAATCGCTACTATCGACACTACAATGTTCCCCAATGGCGAGCATGACCTGCGACTTCGTGTCGTACGCAGCGATAGCAACTACGACGAATACTTCGTCACCATCAACATCAATAACTAGAGGCAATTCTGATTAAGGATCCTCTTACGTTATAGCCTCCTCCTGATAAAGGTGCAGGAGCACTGCCTAGACACAGTGTTCCTGCACTTTCTTTTAACACTGAATTGTCAGAAGAAAGATCTGGCGCTTGCCAGCAACAAAAAACGCTACCGGATTCTGTTCATGAACAGAATCCGGTAGCGTTTTTTTGTTCCTCGATGCAATCAACAAACCAGGCTGGTTTGCACCTGCTTGAATTGACTATACCCGCAGCTTTTCAAACCAATCGTAAATAATTTTTCCATCAGACCCAAGGTGGTTTTCTGCCGCCTGGGCATAGAGACGCAAAAACATTGGAAGGTGCGAATCGTTTTGACTTCGGTTCTGCAACATGCCAGTCACCCATGATATTTCCTCCCCCAGCAGCGACATGTCGCCTAACGTCAGGGCCGCAGCGATGTTGGATGCCAGGTTTTCGCAGGCGATTTGGATAACTGACGGCGGCATGAGTCCATCCGGGAGCTTACTAAAGACTTCGGCAGTGATTGCAGCACGTTTTTGCTCAAAGACGCGAAGCGTATTGTCATATGCTGGCGAGGGTGCAGGTGGCCTCGGGGTGGGTTGAGCATGGTGCAGCAGTCTATCAATGGTTTCCACCGCTTCTGCAAAACCAGACCCGAGATACATGCCGGGCATGCGAGATTGGATCTGTGGTAGTAAATTGAATATGCGGCCGCCGTAGGCTACGGCAACGCCATGTTCTGTGAGCGTATGAGAGACAGCAAATAAGGTGGCGGCCGTGCTCAATTGCTGGGCGCTGAAGACCGTAAGTTTGGATTTGATCTGAACAATGGTGTCGATGAGTTCATGTAGCGGGACATTGGCGCCCAGATAGTGAACAGACAAGCCGCGACGCCGTAGAAAAAGCGTCAACAATAGCGGGGCAAAGGTGTGATCTTCTTGGGGCGGACAAGCCACAATGATGTCTTCGCTACGGGTGGGTGGAGCGGTTGCAGCAATCAGGCTGTGTATACGACGCAAAGCGAGAGCCGATGCGAAATGCTCTTGCTGAACGCTGCTGGCCCCGTCGTACCACATGGCGCCAATTTGCGCCAGCCCTTTTTGCAGCACCTCAATACATGTAATTTCGGCCGGGTACAGAGCAAAAGCCTGGGTCAGGACCTGCTCAGCCTTCAATTCATTGAATTCCTGACAGGCATCCACCCATGCTTCTCGGTATTCATCTAACTGATTGAACTGCCCCAGATCCATCATGCCATGGGACATCTTTGCCGGGAATGCCATGTCCGAGACGGGGTGCTGCCCCTGATTCCGCAGGTGTTCGAGCAGTTGCACCGCCTTGCTGATCCGCATGCCTTCATCTTGTCTTGCCAGCAGCCACTTTACCGTTGCGATATCTTTCTCGGAATATTGGCGATGTCCACCAGGTGTGCGTTCAGGATTCGGCACGCCAAATCGTCGTTCCCAGGCTCGCAACGTATCTGCCTTGAGGCCTGTCTCTCGGAGAACAACACTCAGATTGTATAGGGGGGCGTTATTAAGTTCGTCCATGTTTTTTAGGGGTTTTTAGAGTGATACACATGAATTAAAGATTTTCTAACATTTATTATAATTGATTTCCTGAAAATGTCAAGGTATATGTGATATAATATGTACAATAATTGAATACTAAATCGACAGTGAGCTCAAGGTTGTTTGGAGATGACATCAGTGCGTTGCATCGTAGCCTCTGAAGCGCTATAATGCGGTTATTGCGTTTCTTACGCACTGAGGACTGGCAATGCACCGTTTGCGTCGGTATTCCCTTACAACCTGGCTAATCCCGGGACTGCATATCAAACGTTGGTTGTTCATTCTGATTCTGGGGATTACCTTTGTTGGACTGGGCCTGGCTTATTTATTGAGATTGGTTTACGCGACAGGAACTTTCCCGTCGTATTTTTACTGGCTCACCCTGCAATTTTTCCCGCGTTGGTTAAGGGCATTGCTCTTTGCCACTGCGGGATCTGGGTTTTACGATCTGGGGCCTCTACGAACTTAATCGCTCATTACTGGCTCCGTTTGTTCATCCTGATGATGATATGGCGGAGCGGCTTTACCGTCACCGTCGCCGTCGTGGCGGCCCCAAAATCGTGTGCATTGGCGGTGGGACCGGCATGCCTTCAGTATTGCGCGCCCTTAAGCCCTACACCGACAACATCACCGCAATCGTCACCGTAGCGGATGATGGTGGCAGCTCGGGCAGGCTGCGTAAAGAGATGGGCATGTTGCCGCCTGGTGACTTCCGCAACAACATCGCCGCTCTATCAGAAGCGGAGCGCACCACTACCCGGCTTTTTCAGTACAGGTTTCCAGCCGGTACGGGCTTGGCGGGTCATGCCTTTGGCAATCTGTATCTTGCAGCGATGGCCGGGGTCACCGGTTCGTTCGAGCAAGGGCTATTGGAATCCAGCCGGGTGCTGGCCGTCCGCGGTCGGGTGCTTCCCTCCACATTGGAACTCGTGCAACTCGTCGCCGATGTGCAGGATGGTGACGGTCGTCTGGTGCGCATTCGTGGCGAATCGTTAATCCCGGAACTGGGCGCGGGGCGGGCTATCCATCACGTTTATCTCGACCCCGACAGTCCACGCGCTTATCCCGAAGCTGTGCGGGCAATCCTGGCAGCGGATATGATTGTCGCCGGGCCTGGCAGCCTGTATACGAGCCTCATGCCCAACCTGTTGGTGCCCGAAATCGCACAAGCGGTGCGAGCCTCGCGCGCATCAAAAGTCTATATTTGCAACATCGCCACCCAACCTGGCGAAACAACCGGCTATGATGTTGGCGATCACGTGCGCGCCATCGAAATGCATACCGAGGCCGGCATATTCCAGCATGTTGTTGCCAACGATGTGTTTGATGTGAATCCACCACCAGGGGGCGCTTCCAACTGGGTTCTCCTTCCAAAGGAAGAAATGAAGGGTTATCGCCTGATCACAAGCGATTTGCGTGATCCCGAACGACCCTGGCGACATGATCCAAAACGCATCGAGACTGTTCTCATCCAGCTTCTCACAGAACATACCGGACAAAGCCCCACCATTACTTGAGGGCGATGCGCCAACAGGATCAGAGACGTCCCGCCATTTGCGAGATCGACCGACGTTTTGTATCCTACAAGCGTCTGTTTTCACTTGAAAATCAGAGATGAGGCATCGACTGTTGTTGACTAATAACCAAAAGTCGTACATCATTTGGTGATCTTCATCATGTCAAAATCTTAACCAAAATAATCCACAAACAGGAGCATAACAATGGCTTTAAGAGTAGGTATCAATGGTTTTGGCCGCATCGGCCGTCAGGTCTTCAAGGCGATCCAGGAAAATTACGATGGTGATATTGAAGTCGTGGCCGTCAACGATCTCGTTCCGGTCGACGTCAATGCCCATCTTCTCAAGTACGACTCAAACTACGGTATTTACGACGCCGACATCAGCGTCGATGGCAACGACTTGATGGTCGATGGCGAACGCGTCAAAGTTTTCTCCGAACGCAATCCCGCCGACCTGCCCTGGGGCGCTGAAGGCGTGGACGTTGTCCTGGAGTCCACCGGTCATTTTCACGCAAACGCGAAAAAGCTTCCCTGCATCTGGCTGGCTGGCGCCAAAAAAGTCATCATCTCGGCCCCGGCGCCGGATCCCGACCTGACCGTCGTATTGGGCGTCAACGAGGGTGACTACATCCCCGCAGAGCACAACATCATCTCCAATGCTTCATGCACCACCAACTGCCTGGCGCCTGCCGCCAAGGTCGTAGATGATAACTGGGGCATCATCAAGGGCCTGATGACCACCATCCACGCTTACACCAACGACCAGGTCATCCTGGATCTGGCGCACAAAGACCTGCGCCGCGCCCGCGCCGCCGGATTGAACATCATTCCCACCAGCACCGGCGCCGCCAGGGCAGTCGGTCTGGTTTTGCCCCAACTCAAGGGCAAATTCGACGGCATGGCCATGCGTGTGCCAACACCCACCGTCTCCATCGTCGACTTCGTGGTCATGCTGGAAAAACCGACCACCACGGAAGAACTGCTCGCCGCTTTTGACGCCGCTGCCGCCGGCCCCATGAAGGGCATCCTCGGTGTTAGCCGACCTGCCCCTGGTCAGCATGGACTTCAAGGGCGATCCCCGCTCCTCCATCATCGACGCCGGTTCCACGCAGGTGCTCGGCGGCGACCTGGTCAAGATCGTCACCTGGTACGACAACGAGTGGGCCTACTCCATGCGTGTCGCAGACCTCTGCAAGTACATCTACGACAAGGGCCTGTAGTCGCCAATCAGTAGTTAATTCATGTATTGCGTGTTGCGTGGTCTGATTATTTGGTCATGCAACACGCAATATGTTTATGCTTGGTTGAATCACATTCGGGGGAAAACCATATGAACAAAAAAACGATTCGAGATTTCGATCCCGCCGGCAAACGCGTGCTTGTTCGGGTGGATTTTAACGTGCCGCTGGACGAACACTTACAGATCACGGACGATATCCGTGTGCAGGCGGCGTTGCCCACTTTGCGCTATCTGCTCGAACGGCGGCGCAAACCTCGTCCTGATGTCGCATCTGGGCCGCCCCAAAGGTGCGTTTGATTCGCGCCTCAGTCTGGCTCCGGTCGCACGTCATCTCCAGGATCTGCTGCCCGAATACCAGGTGCGCATGGCCACCGATGTCATCGGTCCCAACGTCGATATCCTGATCAATTCCCTGCAACGGCATAATCCCGGCCAGATTGTTTTGCTGGAGAACCTGCGTTTTTATCCCGAAGAAAAAGAAGGCGATCCCGAATTCGCCGACCAGATCGCTGCTTATGGTGATGCCTACGTCAATGACGCTTTTGGCACCTGCCATCGCGCCGATGCCTCGATGTACGCGGTGCCAGAGGCTGTTCGGGCCAACGGCGGCCCGGTGGTGGCAGGATTGCTGGTCGAGAAAGAGATCGAATTCCTGGGCAACGCCGTGGAAAACCCTGCACGACCCTTTGTGGCCATTCTGGGCGGAGCCAAGGTCTCTGACAAAATCGCCGTAATCCAGAATCTTCTCACCAAAGTCGACGCCCTGCTCATCGGCGGCGGCATGGCCAACACGTTTCTGGCCGCGCAAGGCAAGGAAATGGGCACATCACTGGTGGAGGCGGATGCTCTGGACACTGCCCGCGAATTGATGGAAACATCCGGCGGTCTCCTGCACATCCCCACCGATGTCGTGGCAGCCACCGAGTTTTCGCCCGACGCCGACGCCGTTGTCGTTTCCGTCGATGATGTCCCGGCAGACCGCATGGTGCTGGACATCGGTCCTGAAACGGTTGCAGCGTACCAGCAGGTGCTGTTCGACGCCAGGACCGTGCTCTGGAACGGACCGACTGGGCGTAATCGAGTTCCCGCGTTTTGCCGTGGGTACCTTTGCCATTGCCGAAACGCTGGCCGGGCTGGAAAACGCCATCACCATCATCGGTGGCGGTGACTCAGCCGCAGCAATCAAAGAGGCCGGTCTCGCCGATCAGGTCACGCATGTTTCCACCGGCGGCGGCGCTTCGCTGGTCTTCCTCGAAGGCGAACCGCTCCCCGGCATCGAAATACTGGATGAAAAATGAGTTTCCGGAAACGACTGAGCGACATCTTTGCACCCAAGCCAAGGGTTGACTTCAGCAAACGCAGCTACATGTTTGAAGTGCGCTGCCGGCGCTGCGGCGAGATTGTGCCCGGACGCGTCGATCTGATGAACGAACTCAGTCAGGATTACGACACCGGTCTGTTCACGTCACGCAAAGTCGTTATGGGCAGCGGGAAGAATCGCTGTTTCCAGCAGATCGAGGTCACGCTTACCTTTGATTCGAATAAAAAACTAATCGATCAGCACGTTATCGGCGGCGAAATTGTCGAAACGTCTGAAGACGGAGACGATGAAGATGATATTGCATAGTAGTGTACGTAGATACGTGATGCGTCGATCTCCCGAACAATATTCAGTATCCCAATATCCGGTACGCCAATAACCCGTTCAATCTCACTTCGAACAACACTCACCTACTCTAAACATACATAAATCATGCCAGAAAACCCATTATTGCCGGCAATTGGAAAATGAACAAGACCATCGACGAGGCCCTGACACTGGTCGCGGGTATCGCTGATGGCGTTAAAGATATCGTCAAACGTAGAAACCGTCGTGTGCCCGCCCACTGTTGACCTGCAAGCTGTTTCCGGCGCGTTGGCCGGCAGCAATGTTGGCGTCGGCGCGCAGAACGTTTATTTTGAAGAGAGCGGCGCTTACACGGGCGAAATCGCTCCCGGTATGCTGGCAGGCCTTGTCAGCTACTGCATCATCGGCCATTCCGAGCGCCGCAACATCTTCGGCGAAACGGACGAGTGGGTGAACAAGAAAGCCAAGGCGCTGCTGGCGCACGGCATCACCCCCATCATCTGCGTGGGCGAGAGCCTGGAGCAGAACCAGGCGGGCGAGACCGTCCGCTTCGTTCGCAGCCAGATTGAAGGCGCGCTGGCAGGATTGAGCGCCGAGCAGGTCGCCGGTCTGGTCATCGCTTACGAACCGATCTGGGCCATCGGCACCGGCCTTACCGCCACCGCCGAGGACGCCAACGGCATCATCAAGACCAGCATCCGTGACGTCGGTCGCAGCGCTGTACGACGAGGCGACATGCTGCAATCGGTGCGCATCCAGTACGGCGGCAGCGCCAAGCCGGACAACATCGCCGGATACATGGCGCAACCTGACATTGATGGCGCGCTGGTCGGCGGAGCCGCCCTGAAAGCGGATTCCTTCGTGGCCATGGTGGAAGCAACCGCTCAAGTTTAAGGAAAACAGGCCTCATGCTAGGTCCCTGGGCGCCATTGTTTTGGACACTGGCGCTATTGGTTGTACTTTGGTGGGTGAGTCGTCGACTCGCCCACTATTTTGTCACCTCAGTGTACCTGATCACGCGGCACGAGGGATTGTCTATCGCTCTCTATGCCATTTTCATATTTCCCGGCACCCTGGTGCACGAAACCAGCCACTGGTTGATGGCAAAACTCGTGGGCGTGCGCACTGCCAGTTTTGATGTGCTGCCCAAGTTCGCCAGGGACGGGACGATCCAGTTGGGCTCGGTGGGAATCAAGGGTGGCAGCCTCTGGCAGTTGGCGCTGATCGGTTTGGCGCCGATGGTGGTGGGCAGCCTGCTGACGGTCTGGCTCAGTTACAGCCTGGTCAATGTCGATGCTCTGGGCATTGCGGTGGCGGCGGGTAGCTGGCGCGCCGTGCTCAACGTGCTGGCGGCGAGTCTGCAGAAACCGGATGCCTTGCTGGCGTTGTATCTGCTTTTCACCATCAGCGATTCGATTTTCCTCAGCGCCAGTGACCGGGCTCCTGTGCAGCAGGTGGCGCTATACCTGGGTCTGGTGCTGATCCCCCTGTACGTGCTGGGCGTTATGCCGGCGATTCCGGACTCGTGGACGGCGGCGGTGTTGCAGGGTTTTGCCGTATTCGCCTCAGGGCTGGCGATTGCCCTGGTGGTGCATCTATCGCTGGTGCTCCTGTTCGGGGCATTGTATTTTGTGGCGCGTTCTATGACCGTGCGGGGATGAATTCAGTCCTGGTCCTGAAAAAATACCTCTAATTTGTCATTCCGATGAGCGGAGCGAATGCCTGCCCTGAGCTACGACCGTAGGTCGTTTGCCGAAGGGAGGAATCCCTGCAACGTTCGCAAAGTAACACCGTTGGGATTCCTCGCTGCACTCGGAATGACATGTGGGGCTTGTTGTTAGGGCTGCACAATCTGCGGCAGGAACGTTGCCGCCCATTCCCCGCGCAGGATGATCGGGGTTTCCGTAAGCGTCAGGGACAGCAAGCCATCGGTCGGGGTTAACACCTCGATGGTCGGGCCAGTTTGCCCCCGTTCGGTGGGGACGATCATGGCGGTGAGTTGCGGGGCACGGACCGGCAACTGAATCTCAATTGTCGCGGGCGGGTCGTTGGGTCCCTGAGCGACGCCGTCATCGTACCAGAGGGCATAGACGGGTAAACCCTCCACCGTGAATTCGAAGGCCTGCACGCCAGCGCCGAGGTCCTGCAAGCGTTGCAGGCGGCTGTATCCACTCAGTTGCGCCTGGGCCAGAGCCAGCGAGGGGACTACCGGTCGCTGGTCGGGTGTGGAGACGCCATCGGCGGGGTCCAACAAGCCCTGAAAAGCCAGGTCCCGCTGGCCGAGATTGGGGTTTTCGTATTGAGGTCGATCCTGCTCCAGACCGAGGACCAGCACATCGAAGCCACTCCAGGCGGCGAACACCCATTTCTTGAAGGCAAGCTTCGCTTGTTCGGCCCGATACCAGCTCTCGACTTGCTGGTGCCGGGCATCGAACACGTTCTGGATGCTCGACCAGAGACCTTCGCCCCGCACGGGAAACAGGGGGTTGACGGAGAGTTGGGTGGGATCAGCGGTCAGGGCCGGGGATGATGTGCCGCCATTGACCCAGACGGGCACGTCTCGCCCGGCCAGTGTCTGCACCCAATCAGCCAGCGTGAAGAGACCAGTGTAGTCGGCGGCGCTGTGCACCACGGCGATGTCGTAGGCATCGGTGGCGGCAAGGAGCTGGTCGTAGGCGACGATGGCCCCGCACACAGCGGGATTGATGTTGCGCACGATATCTTCGAGCCCGGCGGCGGTGGGATAGCCATCCAGCAGGTCGAGCGCCGGAATCCCGGCCAACAGGATACGAGCATCGGGATTGGCGGCCTTGGCTGCGGCCTGGGCTGAGCGCAGGAGATCAAGATAATCGCCGGTGGCTGTGGCGGCATCAGCACTCTGCCACCACACGCCTGTCACCGCTTCGGTTTCGATCTGGAAATAGCGCACGGGATCGGGTTGTCCATCGCCGTCGACGTCCAGCAGGTTAGGCGCATCGTCGATGCCGTCGGCGTCGTAGCGCTCGACCACGGCGGCGATCCAGGCAGCGTAATCCTCCTGGTATTCCGGTTTTGGCGGCGTCGATGCTCCCGGCAGCAGCCAGTCCACCTTGCGGAGCCACCGAGCGGGCCCAGGTGTTCCAGGCCCGCAACACCATCACCAGTTCAAACCCGGCCTGCTGGTAGGCATGAACCCGCGTGTCCAGGGCGACGGACTCGTCGTCCCACTGGTAGGTGTGGATGCCATTTTGCGGCGGTTCCGGCTCGACACGGCCCCAGCGCACATCGTCCAGGACGGCAATGCTGGCCTGCGTCTGGCGCAAGGGCCGAGGCAGATCGGAGGGAAACAGAGGGCTGGCATTGATCACGCCCAGCCGCAGGGAATCACCCTGGAGGCGAGCGCCAGTGGGGTAGCGCACGGCATCGAGATCACAGGGCGGATAGGGGATCGAACAGGCCGAAGTTACGATGGCCACGGCAACCAGCGCTAAGCAGATTCGGACCAAACGAAACCTCCGGGAGGTGGTCATGATCATACCGTTTGACGGAATGTTGGCGACCACCTCCCGAAGGTTCATTACCGTTGCTCTTTCGGACAAAAATGGGTGCTGCGTCCGCCCACGACGATGCGACTGACGGGCGTCCCGCAGGAAGGGCAGGGCTCTCCGGTGCGGCGGAAAACCTGCAAGCTGTTCTGGAATTCCCCAACCGAGCCATCCGGGCGGCGATAATCCCGCAGCGTGGTGCCCATTTCGGCCAGGGCCTGTGCAATCACATCCTTGATCGCCTCGACCAGGGCGCTGATCTCATCCATCCGTAAAGAACCGCCCTCACGCAAGGGATGAATGCGGGCTCGGTACAGCGCTTCATCGGCGTAGATGTTGCCGATCCCTGCCACCAGCCTTTGGTCGAGCAACAATGATTTGATGGGGGCGGTGCGTCCGTTGAGCCAGTCAGAAAGATAGTCCGCCGAAAAATCCCCGGCCAGTGGCTCCGGCCCCAACTTCCAGATCACTTCCTCGCGCGTCTTCCACCAGGTACGCCCGTCCGAACTTCCGCATATCCTTGAAGCGCCAGTCCTGAGCATCCTCAAGATGAAAGACCAGGCGGTCGTGTTTGTGGTAGGGTTCGGAAGCAGGCGTGACCCGCATTTCGCCGGTCATCCGTAAATGCATGACCAGCGTCCTTTCGTCGTCCAGCCCGAACAGCATGTATTTTCCCCGCCGGTCGGCGTCCACCACCCGTCGGCCTCGCATCCAATCGGCGAAAACAGGGGCAGGTGGTCGGTCGACCACGCCTTCCCACAAAATGGATACGTTGTCGATGCGTTTTTGCAGGATCGAGGGCAACAGCGCATCCAAAATTGTCTGCACTTCCGGGAGTTCGGGCATGGGCCGATTCTAGACCATTGCCATGTGGGTGTCAATCATCCAAAAGGAAGTCTGCGCACTTTGTCGCCCCCGTACCATGTGGTATGATGGCCTTGTCATCCTTTGTGACTATTGGAGCCAAAGCTCACATGATCCCCGATAAGACATCTCTCGAAAACGTTTCCCCCACGGCGGTCGTCGAATCAAACCTGGAGTGGGCTCTTGGCGATGACCTGGCTCAAGTGCGAACGCGATTGCAGTCGAGCATTCAGAGCGGCTATCCCCTTGTGGATGGTCTGTTGGCGGAGCACCTGCACAGCCATTATCCACGCGCCATCATTGTGTTGGGAACCAGCCGCCTGGGCAGCTCCAAACAACACAGCCGTGTAGCGCTGGCTGCGGCGATCGAGATGCTGCATCTTGCCGTCAATGTCCACGATGTCATCCCGCGCGGCAAGATGGAGATTGATGAGCGCATGCGTGCTCTGTTGGGTGCATCGATCCTCGTTGGCGACTACTGCTTCAGCCAGGCTTCGATGATGGCGGCGGAGACGGAAAATCCCGCTGTGGTCAGTGCGTTTTCCAATGCCCTGAGCAGGGTGTCCGAGCAGCGCGTGATCACGTTGATGGAAAAGCCGCAGCAACCTCATGCCGATGACGCCATCCTTTACGCTTCGGCGGCTGAGGCTGCATCCTTGCTGGTTGGCCTGCCCCGCCCGATACGCTACGCGTTAAAGGAAGCCGCTGTCGCTTTTGGCGAGGTGTTAACCGATTCGGAAACATCGTTGACAGAAGCCATCGCCCACCTCGAAGCCTTGACCAAAGACCGCCCCCGCGCCAAGCCGTTGGTCAACTGGCTACGCCGCCGATCGCTGGTCTGATAGATATTTTGGTAGGGGCGAATCCTTGCGGTCGCCCGGTGCGAGTGGGCAAGTGCGAGACCTGCCCCTACATTTAGATACAAACAAGGCCCCCGATTGCGCAGGGGCCTGTCTGTTTCTGTAATTGCAGTTTCTTGTTTTGGTGTTTTGGTTGCCCTATTCCAGCGCAGAATAGCCGGGGCCATCGCCAAAGAAATCGTAGTTGAGTTGGATGTCAGCTTCATATTCTTCGGGGACATCTTCTTCTGGGAAGATGGCGTCAACGGGGCACTCGGGCACGCATGCGCCACAGTCGATGCAGGTGTCAGGGTCAATGTAATACATCGGCCATTCTTCAGAAGCGCCAGGAACAATGCATTCCACGGGACAGACTTCGACACAAGCACCATCAGGGAGACAGAGTGAGACGATAATGTGAGTCATGAATTTACTCCTCTCCGCCCAATCTCCAGGATGCAGACATTGGTACGGACTAGAACGATGGTAGGAAACAGTTGATCACGAAAAGGTGAATTCGACTACAAACAGTTTGTAGCAGATATTGGCGTAGAGATCAAATTTGATTTGCACGATGTAGGGGATGTTTTTAGTCAACGTGGAGTTTCATCTCCTCGGCGCTGTGCACGATGATCTCGGCTTGTTCGTTTTGTGGTTTGAAATCGCCCTCCACCTTGCGGGTCAATGTCAGGCGATTGCCATCCCGATGCAGTTGGAAATGGGTGAGGCGATAGTCGCCCGTGCGATAGGCCAGCGTGTCGCCGTCATCCTGGTACAGCCAGGATTCGCCGTTTCCGGCATAGAGATGCAATTCCAGCGGTTTGGCACTTGCCTCGTCGCTGTATTGGCGCAGCGGCCCCAGAGGCAGCACAGCGCCGGCCCGCACGTGGATGGGAACGACATCCAGCGGGGCGGAGCGAGTGATCACGGTCGGGCCGGTGACGAGTTCATCAGTCCAGAAATCGTACCACTGGCCTGGCGGGATGTGGATTTGGCGGGCATCGGTGTCGGGCGTGAGCACGGGCGAGATCAGAACATGGTCGCCGAACAACCACTGGTCGTCCACGGTCTGGTAGGCGGGATTGGTCGGGTCTTCGAAAAGCAGGGGGCGCATGATCGGCGTCCCTTGCTGGCTGCACTGCCAGAAGGCGGTGTAGATGTATTCGAGCAGGCGGTAGCGCCAGCCCAGGTAGGTGCGGGCGATGGTTTCGACTTCCGGGCCGAATGACCACGGTTCCTGGTCGGGCGTGTGTTTGGCGGAATGGGTGCGGAAGAAAGGCGTGAAAGCGCCCATGCTGATCCAGCGGGCGAACAATTCGGGCGTTGGCGCTGCGGAGAATCCACCCACATCCGGCCCCGTGAAGGCCAGACCAGAAAGACCGAGGTTGAGCAGCATGGCAGGCGTCAGGGCGAGATGCTCCCAGGTGCTGTAGTTGTCGCCTGTCCACGAGCTGGCGTAGCGCTGGACGCCGGCATAACCGGAGCGGGTGAATACCCAGTTGCGCCGGTTCGGGCGCAGGCGATTGAGCCCCTCAAACGTCGCCCGTACCATCTGCGAGCCATAGGCCGATTGCGCCTCACGATGGTCGCCGCCACGGCCTTCCAGATCGTATTGCACCGTTTCGGGGAAGGCCAGTCCGTTGAAAATGGTGGGTTCGTTCATGTCGTTCCAGAAGCCGTCGAAACCATCTGCCAGGAGCGGTTGGTATTTTGGACCCCACCAGTCTCGCACCCTGGGATTGGTGAAATCGGGGAAATAGCTTTCGCCGGGCCAGACGGGGCCGTGGAAGCAGCTGCCATCTGGCAATTTCACGAACACATCCTGCTTGATGCCGTCGGCGCAGATGGGGTAGTTGTGGTCGGTCTTGATGCCGGGATCGATCATGCCCACCGCTTTGAAATGCTGCTGGTGGAGTTCAGCGATCAGGCCAGGGGGGTCGGGGAAGGCTGTGCGGTCCCAGGTGAAGCAGCGGAAGCCGTCCATGTAATCGATGTCGAAATGGATGGCCTCGCAGGGGAGTTGGCGCTGGCGGAATTCACGGGCGATGTCACGGATGGCGTCCGCAGTCTCGTAGCTCCAGCGAGATTGCTGGTAGCCCAGGGTCCAGCGCGGCGGCAGATTCATGCGCCCGGTCAGGGCGGTGTACTGCTCGACGACTGCGGGCAGGGTCGGGCCCAGGATGAAGTCAAAACGAAGTTCGGGTCCAGTAATCTGGTAGGAAAGTTGGTCCGGCTTTTCTGCGCCAAGATCGATTTCGCCGTTGTAGGTGCTGTCAAAGAGAACGCCAAAGCCGACACCGGCGTTCAGGCCCACCAAAAAGGGGATGTTGATGTACAGGGGATCGTCGCCGGGGTGATAACTGGCCTGATCGAAAGTGGTTAACTCGAAATGATGCCCGCCGGATGGGAAGCGTACCGCGCGCTCGCCCAGACCGTAGTACCGAACCCCGGCGGGGATGGCTTGCTGCAACCGGCCGCCCTCATGCATCCAACCGATGGATTCGACACCGCCCATCACATCACGTCCCTCAGCATCCGTCATGCGCAGACCGAAGGGCGAGCGACGCACGTGGCAGTGCACATCCGGCGTCGAAATCACCACTTCGTTGTCCTCTTCCCGGATTTCGAGGGGAACGTCTTGCGGGTCGAGGATCGTGGCATAGGAAAAATAGAGCGGGCATGGGGCCTTCGCGCACGACGCGCACGCGCATTATGCGCGAGGTGACTGCCTCGATGGTGCAAAGTCCGTTCGTGCATTGCAGTTCGATGCCGTTGGGCAGGCGCTTGGTGGCGGTTACAGCGCCAATGGATTTCACGGTGGTGTCAGGGGCGTTTTTGTTTATGAACAGATGGCGAATCGCTTGGGGAATTGAACGGGTGAATGCCTTATCACTGGCGTCAAACCCGTAGCGGGCGCGATACCAGGCGAGACGCAGGGGATAGACCGCAGTGCGAATGCTTGGGCCAAAGCCGATTATCTGGGCTCCGTGCCAGAGTTTTTTCAGGGAAATCGTCATTGTGTATCCTCGTGGTTTGGCATGGTAGGGGCGGGTCGCCGTGGCACGACATTCATGTCGTCAAGGTGTGGCGACATGAACGTCGCGGTACATCTGCTGATGATTGTAACGAGAAGTGTGTCAGGATACAATTTGGCAGCTGAGGGACGGGATCAGCGAACGTTGGCTAATCATTGCCCTGTGACCTGCGTCAGAGTACAATCTCCCGGAAGATTCTGATCCAACGCACCACGCACCACGCACCACGCACCACAATCCCCATGCCACCAACCATCGCCATTATCGGCTCTATCGTCACCGACATCCTGGTGGAAACGTCGCGCATCCCCGGCAGCGGCGAAAACATGCATGTGCCCCGCATCCAGATGATGACCGGGGGCAAGGCTGCCAATGCAGCGGTGGCGTTCAGGCGGCTGGGCGGGCGAGTGCATCTGTTCGGGAACACCGGGGCGGACGGATTCGGAACGCAGGCCAGGGTTGATCTGGAGGCCGAGGGCGTGGATATCTCCGGCGTCAGCATTGATCCCGACCAGCCCACCGGTTCCGGCATCCTGCTGGTGGAGCCGGACGGCCAGACCGCCTTCATGATCGCTCCCGGCGCAAACCAGACCCTGCAGCCGGAGCAACTGGAAGCCAGTCTGCGTCCGCTGCTACCCCATCTCGATGGCCTGCTCTTCAATTTCGAGTCGCCGGAAGGCTGCCTGTTGCTGGCAGCCGACCTCGCCCGTTCCCACGGCATCCCCATTTTTGTCGATGCCGGTCCCGACCGTCCCTACTCACCCGAGCTCTGGCATGATGCGGCCATTCTCAGTCCCAACCAACCGGAGACCGAAGCCATTGTCGGCTATCCCATCACGGATGACGAGAGCGCCAGCTGCCGCACGGAGATTTACTTGCCCGCGGGCCGCAGAACGTGGTGCTGAAACTGGGCGAGCGCGGGGCGCTGCTGGCAAATCGGCGAGCGGAATCCAGCACATCCCCGCCTACGCCATCACGGTGGTGGACAGCGCCGGGGCGGGGGATGCCTTTACGGCGGGCTTGGTGCTGGCGGTCTTGCAGGGAAAAGGGTTGCCGCAGGCGGTGCGTTTCGCCAATGCCTGCGGCGCTGTGGCCGCCAGCCGCTTCGGCACCATGCAGGCGATGCCGCGGCTGGCGGAGGTGGAGGGGTTGATGGTGAGGAAATCAGTCTAGCTTGTCCAACGCCTTCTGGGCATGTTCCCAGGCCTTTTTGTCGTGATCGATTGCCTTATCGGGATCGTCTTTGTCCAGATCTTCCTGGGCTTTGGCCATCTCCTCATGCGCTTCTCGATTTCCTTCAATGCCTTATCGCATTCCTTGCTTGCGTTCGCTTCGCCGCAGTTCGCCGCTGTTGCAGTATCTTCAGCATCCTTGATTGCCACCTGCGCCAGCACAATATTCATCGGCATCGTAAACCAGCGAAATGAATGCGCCTCGAGCATTCGGATGCAGCGGATCGACTTTCATCAGTTCCTTACGGCTTTCTTCTCCTCGTCAAAGACCTTTTTGCCTTTCTTCGACCAGGTGACGGTCATCGCCCGTGTTTGTTCTCCAGGCTGTCATCGATCGATTCGATGGCCTTTCGATGCGATCATCGGTCTTGTTGTCGCCGGTTGGGTGGAGAGTGGCCGAGTCATCGCGAATCTCTTGCTTCGGACGAGGAGGGGCTCACAGGCATCGCCGATGCCGGTCAGTGTCACCATCTTCCTGACCGGGGTTGGGCGCCGACGCGGGCAGTTGTCACAGAGGTCGCCCACACCGTCGTCATCGGCGTCTAGCTGATCCGGATTGGGAGTGTCCGGGCAGTTGTCTTGGTGCAGGTGTTGGCAAGGTAGCCTGGATTGCCGAAACCGTCACCATCCGTATCGGTGCAGGCGTCGCAAGCGTCGCCCACATAATCGCTGTCCAGATCCGCCTGGTCCGGATTGGGAGTGTCCGGGCAGTTGTCCTCGGCGCAGGTGTTGACGGGGAAACCCGGATTGCCGAAACTATCGTTGTCCGTGTCAGTACAGGCGTCGCAAACGTCACCCACGCCATCGTCATCGGCGTCCTCCTGACCAGCGTTGGTGGCGTAGGGACAGTTGTCACAGACGTCACCCACGCCGTCGCCGTCGCCTTCAACCTGGTCGGGGTTGGCGACGCCAGGGCAGTTGTCGCAAACGTCGCCCCAGCCGTCATTATCGTCGTCGCCGAATCCCTCGTCCTTGAGACCGTCGCAATTGTTGTCCATACCATCGCATACTTCAGACGCATTAGGATCGATTCCCGTAGGCGCTGACATCTCCACGGAGCCAATCGTGTCATTCCAATTGTCAGGCAAATCCTCGAAGTTTGAAATAGAGCGCACTGTGCCGCCTGCCGGATCTGGATCAACGAGGTATGCTGTAGCACCAACTACATAGGCAGAACTACCAAGCTCAATATACTCGCCGCAGGCGTCCTCCTGAGTTTTTTTGCACAGTTTTGCCTTCTGTCCCGGTGGCAAATTCCATCTCACCGAACTGGCATTGTCGTCAAATTCATAGTCATACATGTCCAGATCACGCCAGTCGTCCTCAGTCTGGTCAACATAGTCGAACATGACGGAGCGGTTATCACCTCCGCTCTGATACTCAGTCCAACCATTGGCATCATCGTAGAGTTCCACCCAACCGCTGCATGCATCGGGTAGCTCACCATCGTGGCGAACATTTATGCTGCGGAATTCGCCCATTCGCAGGGAGCCACCTGGGCCACTATTGTAATAAGCCCCAGAATACAGCATCAATTGGCCGGATGGGCTGACATAGGCGCCGCCTGCCGCGCCAAAGTCACCCAGGTTTAGCTTGTTGTACTGCAGTTTCAGGTGCCGTTCCGACGCATAGGTAATGGCGCCCATCAACTTGTTTTCAATGGGGACTAATTCATTCAGATCAACCTTGAATAACCTTGCCCAGTCGGAGCCTTCGTTCGCCATTTTACTGGTGCTCCCCATACCAATCAGATACATAATACCGTCGTCGGCGGCGTCTCGTACAAAGTTGAGAGTCTGCCAGTCCAGCCACTTGCCCGTGTCTCCCTCCAAGTAGTTCTTATTCCAGCTATAGGCAAACGATATGTCTGTAGTTGTGCGCAGATCATCCGTATCAGACCAGCCGAAGTTGTAGGTCGTGTCATTGTCGGTCCATACGAACAGATACTTACCTCCAATATTAGGATGCTCCCCTGGGGCAATGTAAGCAGCGGCCACCAGGTACGCCCCTTTGCTTGGATCATTGGGTTGGAGTTCTATGACCCGGAGTAATGTCGCATTAGCTGGCGAACTGACATCGATAAACGCGATGGCCCCTCTCTTCTCTCCTTCATCAGTACAGTTCGTGTCGGTGCCATGCGGGTCTACTATGTCAGGGCTGGGGTCTTCAGCGGTAAACGTACCGTCGCAATGTGCCTCCAGGGCGACAAGTAAGACATCGCCCACTAGCTGCATGCCGCCGGGATGCATGTATTTCGGCCAACCATCATGCCCGTCAAAAAGATAATTCGCAACGACTGTGTCCTCATCTGGCGGCTCGGTGAAAGCCATCCAACTCTTGCCGTACGGCGGCAACCACGGCATATTCGGATCAACTTGTTCATCCCATTCTGCGAGGAGATTGGAGCGGAGGCGTTCGCCCTCCCAGTTTCTGCTCAACAGTTGAGCGACCACCAGCTCCCCTGGCTTTTTGTCTCCCTCTTGCGGCAAGCAATCGCCTACGCATCGAGTATGCCAACAGTATGTGCCGCAGTTCCACCCTGTGCCTGGCAAACAATCTACAGTTTTGCACGCTTCACTATCGTTGCCGCTCCGTGGAATGAACATGTAGGGTATCCCGTTGGCATCCTGACCTCGTTGGATGCTCTGGTAGTGCACGCAGTCACAGGCATCGCATGCCTCTCCTTGTCTTGCACCAAGGGCGTCGCCGTGGATCGCCAGGTCATTGAACTGTCCCACCACGTCGTGGACGGGGGGATTGTCCATACCGGGAGACAACAGGACCATGCTCTCAGCTGTTACACTTTGGGGCGTGTTCACATCACTGGTGTCAGGGACACTATGGGCCATGACATCACCGCCGATGATGAACATGGTCAATAAAATGGCGACAGCAGATAGAATTCTTGGACATTTCATGAGTTTCGCTCCTTTGGCTTTGCCAATTGGGTGGACGGGCAGGTCCTTGGCCTGCCCGTCCTGGTGTTGATATTTTTGTTGTTGGATCCGTCATCAAGTGAGCTTGTCCAACGCCTTCTGCGCGTGTTCCCAGGCCTTTTTGTAGTGATCGATGGCCTTATCGGGATCGCCTTTGTCCAGATCCTCCTGGGCTTCGGTCCTCTCCTCATGCGCTTTCGTGATCTCCTTTAACGCCTTGTCACAGTCTTTCGGCTTGTGGTTGCCGGGGCACCCCATTGCCGCTCCTACCGCTTCCTCGATGGCCACGAGTGCCAGCACTTCATCGGCATCGTAGACCAGAGAATCGATGAGACCAGAAACATCGGGCTGGTCGACATTCATCAGTTCCTTGACAGCTTTCTTCTCCTCGTCAAAGACCTTTTTGCCTTTCTCGACCAGGTGACTGTCATCCGCCCAGTATTTGTCCTCCAGGCTGTCTTCGATCGATTCGATGGCCTTTTCGATGCGATCATCGGTCTTCTTGTCGCCGGTGGGGAGGAGAGTGGCCGAGTTATCGCGAACCTCTTGCTTGACGAGGAGGGGCTCACAGGCATCGCCGATGCCATCAGTGTCACCATCTTCCTGACCGGGGTTGTGGACGCTGCTGGGCAGTTGTCGTTGCAGTTGGCGATGCCGTCGCCGTCTGAATCCGTATCGGCAACGCTGCAGCCGCATACGCCGGATCGGTTTTACTCGGATCGTCAGGGCAATCGTCGCAGCCATCAGGTGTGTTGTCGTTGTCGGTATCCATTTTGTCACAATGTCCGGCGCAGACATCACAGTCATCAGGTACACCGTCATCATCTGTATCCACAGTATCGTTGCCAGCATCACAGATATCGCAGGCGTCAGGAATACCATCGCCATCGGCGTCTAAATTGTCGTTCCCGCAGAACAGATATCACATCCGTTGGGGACGCTATCGCCATCATCGTCCAAATTGTCGTCGTGACCATCGCAGACGTCACAATCGTTGGGGACGCCATCGTGGTTGTTGATCGGCGTCGTCGAAACCAGGGGCATTTTTGCAAGCGTCGCCTACATGATCACCATCTGAATCAATTTGGTCTGCGTTGGCATCACCGGGACAGTTGTCGTTGCCCGCACATAATCCGTCGCCATCCAAGTCGTTGTCCGGGTCTGCGTTACATCTGTCACATATATCGCCTATGCCATCTCGATCTTGATCTTCCTGATCTGGATTGGCGTCGTCGGGGCAGTTGTCACAGGGATTCCCCTTGCCGTCTCCATCGCCATCGTCCTGGTTATTGGAGATGCCGGGGCAGTTGTCTTCACAAATGGGAACGCCATCCCCATCGGCGTCATCGCCGACGGAGTAACCCGCGTATGACGACCATCCGTTGCGGGTCACCGGAACGTTCCACACATACACTTCAGTGGCGGGCGGGGCTAGATCATTGTTCACTATAGCACACGGATAGATGTCGCCACAGACTGCGGTCGCGGCTTTCTTGCAGAAGACGTTTCTCTCCGATCAGCCCGGTTGGGGCTCACTCAGGCCAAAGGTAGGGTCAGAGAAGGTGTCGCCATAAACGCCCAGCTCGTGATTTCCAAAAGACCAACGGTCGTGCAGCCCAGTTGCGGCATTGCGTCCTGTGGCCGAGGAGTTCCCGTCCAGCGCCGGCTGGATAGAGGTCAGGAAAGAGGTCCGGGATTGTTGAGTAGGATAGGGTGGATGTGCTGATGCCGAGACTGGCAGCCAAGATCCGCCATACGTCGCGCCATTGAATGCAGTCTCCGCTGTTTGCACGATTCTCGATCAGGTCATCGGCCTCCCCGACGATGAGGCCGGGCCACTAACCGTAGTTCCAGCCGAGAGGATTGCTGTGTACACCCAGGGTGAGCGCCTCTAGGATGTCTAGCTGCAGTGCTTTTACCTCCAGCGAATTCAGTGGCCATGTCAAGCCATAGCGTGTAGGGCTCTTTCGCATTCGCATTGCTACCACCAATGCTATCTGCTCTTATCGGCTGGCCCCACAGCACGTACAGTGTATGCGAGCGCTGTTCAGTGAATATATGACCTTCAGAGTCGATCTCGAGCGTGACCTGCAGTGTGTACTTGCCGACCTCGCCTGGTAGCGTCACAGTAAAACTGTTTGTACCAGTCTGCGTGTTGCCACCGCTCTCACCGGTCCCCAAGATCGACCACGAATACGTCACAATCGGATCAGCTGTGGGGCACGAGGAGGTGAGGGACCAGCAGTCAAGCATGTAGTCGTATTGTATGGTGTTCGAGTGAATCCCGGCAATAGGGTAGTCTCGTAAGGGTGGTTGTTTAAGATCTCCACAAGCATCGAATTCGGTTTGCCAGATCGGATTCGACAATGAGCTCATCATCAATGCTTGTGCCCATCCTAATCTGCACACTACTAGACACGTCGGCCTGTACCTGGGCCACGGTGTAGGTGCTTCCACCCGACTGCAATGCTGTCGACATGGCACACTGAACCGGCTTGTCGGAAGTTGGCTCAAAATTCGCCGAGGACGGCTGCACCAGGATCAGTAGCAACATCAAGGCGATCAACAACGGTAAAAAATGTCTTCCTTTTTTCATTTTGGACGCTCCTTTCTGCATGGGGTTCACGTGGATGGATTTATTTTCACGCACGAAAACAAAAACGAGCGACCACATCAGGGTATCGGCTACCCAGCTCTGTTGTCGCTCGCTATTTTGTGAGATTTGATTTGTTCGCTGGAGCCCAGGTTCCAGCGGTAAAACGCCATTGGATCCTCCCCGTACTGGGTGAAGCCCAGCACCCATTGCTTGAAGAATCTATCACCATTTTAGCACAACCCGCCATTTTGTCAACCAGATTTTAAATCAATCGGAGGCGAGGCTATCGGGCTATCACGATTTCGGAACAAAAGAAAAGCCCACCACGATGTGATGGACTTTGTTTAGGAATTGAGGAGGTGCCGTGCTGGAGAATCAGGACAACGATTTCAGCGCCTGGTCCACGCTGTTGGTCGGGCTGATCTTGTACTGGGCATCAGCGATGAGACCTTGTTCGTCGATGAGGAAATGGCTGCGGATCACGCCCATGTAGCTGCGTCCGTACATCTTCTTTTCGCCCCACACGCCATACGCTTCGGCAATGCTGTGGTCTTCATCCACCAGCAGGGTGAAGGGCAGATCGTACTTGGTCTTGAATTTCTGGTGAGATTTCACGCCATCGGGGCTGACGCCTAACACCACGGCGTTGGCCTCTTCGATGATGGGATAGTTGTCGCGGAAACCACAGGCCTGCGTGGTGCAGCCGCTGGTGTCATCCTTGGGGTAGAAGTACAGGACAACGCGCTTCCCGCGATAATCGGACAACTTGATTGTATCGTCTGTGTCTGTTACAGCTTCGAAATCCGGGGCAGTGTCGCCGATAGTCAACTGCGTCATTGTAGTTTTTACTCCATTTTGTGGTAGAATGCATCGAGCAAACTGAGTAATTTGGCATGGCTCAAGATTAAAAGTGATGATTAAGGATTGAACACCTAGATGAGATGCTACTTCTATCATTAACCTTTGATCATCAGTCAATACTCGAACCATGTCGGTATTATTTGGTACCTGTAGTCTAACGTGACTACTGCAATCCGCCAAACCGGTAATCATCATGCCTGGGAAATACTACGACGATCTTGTCGTTGGTCAACGCATCCGACATAGCTTCGGACGAACCATCACCGAGATGGACAATGTGCTGTTCTCAGCCCTGACCATGAACACCCAGCCGTTGCACATCAACGAAGATTTCGCTTCGCGAACACAGTTCGGTCAACGTATCGTCAACGGTATTTTTACGCTGGGTTTGGCGGTTGGCATCACAGTGCCCGATCTGACTGAAGGCACGATTATCGCCAATCTTGGTTACGAGTCTGTGCGGCATCCCCACCCCATGTTCCACGGCGACACCCTGTACGTGGAAACGGAAGTCCTGGACATGCGTCCTTCTCGTTCCCGGCCAGAATGCGGCATTGTCAAACTGAAACACGTTGGCCGGAACCAGGATGACGTAGTTGTGATTGAGTTTTCCCGCACCGTGCTGTTTCAACGTCGTTCGTGAGCGCGAACGGCATTCACAGGAGTGAATCCAATGCATCCCCGACGAGCCCTTCTTTTTATGCCTGGCGATAGCGAGCGAAAAATCCGTAAAGCGACTGCACTGGATGTAGACTGTGTTGTCATGGACCTGGAAGATGGTGTCGCCTGGAGCCAGAAAGAAGCCGCGCGGGAAACAACCCTGAAGGCGTTGCAGACAATGGATTTCGGGAGCAGCGAAAAGGTGGTGCGCATCAACCCGGTGGGGTCCAGGTTGGAAGAGGCGGATCTGAAGGCTACAATTATGGGCCAACCAGATGCCTACATCCTGCCCAAGGTTGAAATTCCGACCCATCTCATCTGGCTCGACAAAGCGTTGGACACCCTGGAAAACAGATACGAACTGGAGCCAAACAGTGTTCGCATCCTGGCCCTTATCGAAACGGCGCTGGGCATTATGAATCTGCGCGAGATCGCTCAAGCCAGCCAGCGAGTGGATGCGCTTATGTTTGGCGCTGAAGATCTGATTAGCGACATCGGTGGCGTCCGTACAAAAACGGGTTGGGAGGTTTTTTATGCGCGCAGCAAAGTGGTCACAGCCGCCGCCGCATTCGGTCTGCAAGCTATCGACATGGTCTTTGTGGATTTGAAGGATGCCGATGGCTTACGAAGCGAGTGCCAACAAGCGGTGGAGCTTGGTTATCGAGGTAAAATCGCTGTTCATCCCGACCAGGTTCCTGTCATCCAAACAGCTTTCTCTCCCACGCCCGAACAGGTCTCAGAAGCGCAACGTCTGATTGAGGCCTACAAGTCTTACCAGGCCAGTGGCACTGGCGTCTTCACCATCGATGGAAAAATGGTGGACGCGCCGATCCTGCGCGCAGCTGAGCAAGTCATCGCCCGAGACGAAGCAGCATAGCGCCAAGCGTCATCAGAAGTCGGCGACGACGGGGATGACCTCGTTGCCAATCACCTCGATAGGCGTAATATCGTGGACGTTGGGCATGCTGAAGATGAAGTGCTGGATACCGAGATTGGCGAGCCCCTCACACATGCCGATGACAGCGGAAGTTGACATCTTGCCCGGCGCGATGTGAACCATGCCCAACACCGTGCGTTCGATCTCGTCGTAGTCGCGGCCAATGTCGTCACAATGGCGCTTCAACACATCCAATTTGTGGGCGATTTCGCCAGTGCCCGTGAAGGCAAATAAATTGCAGGCGTTGGCGTATTGAGCCACAAGCCGCAATGTTTTCTTTTCGCCACCGCCGCCGATCAGGATCGGAGGGTGGGGTCTGGTGAGGGGTTGGGGATGGTTCATGGGCTCGGCCAGTTGGTAATGCTTGCCGTTGTACGGGCTGGTGTCGCCTGCCCACATCTGTTTGGCGATCTGCAGGGTTTCTTCCAGGCGCTCAAAGCGTTCCTTGACCGGTGGGAAGGGAAAACCCAGGCCTAACGCTTCGCGTTCGTACCAGGCTGCGCCGATGCCCAGAATCGCCCGTCCGCCCGATAGCACATCAAGGTTGGACACGATCTTGACCAGATGGCCGGGCTGACGGTAAGTGACGCCTGTGACCATGGCACCCAGTTGGGCGCGTTCCGTCACAGCAGCCAGGTAGCCGAGCGTCGTGTAAGCCTCGAACATGGGCTCTTCGGGGGCCAACCCCATCTGCAGCGCATCCAGCTGGAAGAAATGGTCCATCACCCAGATGCTGTCGAAACCGGCTGCATCGGCGGTGTTGGCGATCTCAGCCAGTTTCTTACCGGTGTTTGCAGGGCTGCCCGGCCAGTCAAACTCTACGATCTGTAAGCCAATTTTCATCAGTTTCCTCTTTGTGTGAATCTATCTCGATTTTCAGGACCAGGATGTAAAAAACCAGGAGTCCATAACCGCTACAGTTGCAGATTCCTGGTGGGATGTCAGTGGTCTGACACTCAATCTTTTCGCTAGTCTTCGCTACAACATTTACCGCCCCTCAGCAGTTTGGCAAGGAGCAGCAAAACAACCAACACAGCAACAGCGCCGGCCACGCCCATAACCAGCGACCGCCGCTCTTCTGGTACATATTCGTAATAGAGATCTTTGGTGATTCCAGCCGCCAATTCCATCTGGGTTGGTGGAGCGATCTCTGGTACTGGCTCCAGCATTGGCGCGGCGACCCCGACCACTGATTCTGGCTCGGGTTGCAGCCTGGCCTGGATGTTGCGATCCAGACTTTCCAGCGCCTGGCGCACAATGGATCTGGCCGAAGTGTCGACCAGGCGTTGCCCCACGCTGGCGATGCGGCCGCCCACCTGCGCTTCACCCGAATAGGTCAGCACGGTGCTTTCATCAATTAAATCCAGACGAGCATCACCGCCACCGTTGATGAACCCAGCCGCGCCCTTACCGTCGATATCGATGTGGAAACTCTCCGGCTCGTTCATATCCGAAAGCAGGACTGTGCCATCGAATTTACCCTGCACGGGGCCTATGCGCACATTCAAAACACCTTTGTATTCCGTCTCGCTCACCTTTTCCAGGCGTTCACAGCCAGGCAGGATGTTGGCGAGCACTTCCGGGTCCATGATAGCTTCCCAAACCGCCTCTCGGGGAGCGTTAAAGGTATATTCACCGGCGAGTTCCATATTGCGATCTCCTTGAAAGGGGGAGGCGCTGGTATCTGATAGTGGATGTCGACAACTGTCAATACCCATTACCGGTAGCCACGACCATCCCGAAACATGTAGGATTTGATTGTAGCACCAGAATGAGTTTATGCAGAAATCATCGTCACACAAGGCTCATGTAGAACATCCGCACAGCCGACACCACGACAATCAGCAGCAACAGGCGATACACCCAGATCTGCGCCCATTCTTGCGATCCCACACGAGCGCCAACCCAACCGCCGGCGGTGTTGCCAATGGCCAGGACAAAACCCAGGAGCCAATCGACCTGACCATTGTAGACAAAAACAGCAAAAGCGAAGAGGTTCAGCGCCAGCACCAGCCAGGCCTTGATGGCGTTGGCTTTCATCAGGTTGAAGCCTACGCCCAGCACCAGCCCGACCAGCAGCAAAATGCCCACCCCCGCCTGGATGAAACCGCCATAAAGCCCGATGAAGAAGAAGATAACCCACTCTTTCCAGCCCGGTTTTTTGGCTCCTTCCGGTTTGCCTGTGAGCCAGCGCTTTGGTTTGAGCAGGATCAGAAAGAAGGTGAGCACCAGCATTGCGCCAATGGCCAACTGCATCTGTTCCTCATTCAGGTCTACGGCGATGACAGCGCCCACGAGCCCGCCAATGACGGTGGGAATCAGCAAGGAGTTGGCATCCCGCCAGGGCATCACGCCCGCCCGATGATAGGTGGTGGTGGACATCGTCGTCTGGAAGAGGACGCCGATGCGATTGGTGCCATTGGCGACGGTGGCGGGCAAACCCAGAAACACCAGCAGGGGCAGGGTGATGGCGGAGCCGCTACCGGCCAGGGTGTTGATAAATCCAGCCAAAAAACCGGCGACGATGACGGCGAGATAGAGGATTGGTTCCATTCTACTGTTTACGGGTGTGGGAGTTTGTCACTCAAGGATGTTGAGGGGTGCTCGAACTGGCGCAGGGCTGAAACCAGGGCAGCTGGGTTTTCGTTCACAACAAAAATGCCGCGATGTTTTGGCGTCACAAAGCCATTAACCACGGCATGATCGATCAGTTCGACCAGGGGATCGTAGTAGCCTTCGACATTGAGGATGCCGACTGGTTTGGGTTGATAACCGAGCTGGCTCCAGGTAAGGGTCTCAAACAACTCATCAAACGTGCCCAGGCCGCCGGGCAGGGCGATGAAGGCATCGGAAAGACGGGCCATGGTGGCTTTGCGGGTGTGCATCGTATCCACTACCACAAGCTCTGTGACACCCTCGTGCACCACTCGGGGCACATTCATCGACTCAGGGATGACGCCTGTTGCTGCACCGCCCGCTGCCAGCACCGCATCGGCCAGCGCGCCCATCATGCCGGTCATGCCGCCGCCGAAGATCAGGCCGATGTTCTCTTGAGCGAAAAGACGCCCAAGTTCACGAGCAGCCTCCACGTAGCTTCCATTTACGCCGGGGTTCGATCCGCAAAAAACACAGATTGTCTTAAGCATAATTCAACCTCTCCAAAAGAAAATCCACAGAGCCTCATTGTACTCGGGATGCTCTGTGGATTCCTAACTTCAGCTTCGCTGAAAAAGCGCTGTTTTTGCCCTAGCTGAGATCATCCAGGGTCTGTCGCCATTGTTCGAGGGTGGGCGAACCCTGCAAGCGCTGCACCTCTTCGCCGTCAATGGTAATGACGAAGGTGGGGCGCACGCGCACGCCCTCAGCTTTGGCTTGCTGGTCGATTAACTTCACGCGCTCTTGCATCTCGCCACTTTCCATGCACTCCTGGAAACTCTCTACATCCAGATTCAGCTGCACGGCGAGATCGTTGAACACAGCCTGGTCGGCGCCCCACAGCGTGTCCTGGTTTTGGTACAGCAGGTTGTGCATCGTCCAAAAAGCGCCCTGTTGCCCCGCACATTCGGCGGCGGCAGAGGCCTGGATGGAGTCATTACCGTGGTCGAGGATGTGGCGGAATTGGAGTTTTGCCGTGCCGGGTTTGACGTATTCTTCGATTAAGTCCGATTCTTTGCGCAACACGTGCGCCTGGCAAGCGCCTCACAAGAAGTCGGAATAGTCCAGAATGATCATGGTTGCATCCGGGTTGCCCCGTTCGTAGTTGCCGTCCAGTGGTCTTGATTCTGTGTTCGACCAATCTACCGGCTCGGGCGTCGGTGTTGGGCCGGGCTCCTCGGTGGGCGTGGGGAGCGGCGAGACTGCCTGAGCCGAGGTTGCGGTGGGTTCCGGTGTTGGTACAGGTGTATCGGTGGCAGACGGTGGCGTGTCGGTGGGCGGTGGTGGCGTGTCCGTGGCGGCGTTCGAGGATTCTCTGGCTGGTATGGCCGTGCTGGTGGGCGCGGGTTGAGCGATTGTGGTGGGTTCAGGTTCTGAGCCGCCGCACGCTGCCAGGATCAGCAGCAGCAAGAATAGCGGTACAGCAAGAAGACGTTTGGGCATGGCTGTTCTCCGTTGAAAGGATTATGACCCCGCCATTTTCCCCCACTCCGGTCCGGTTGTAAGTAAGCAGCAGACCTCTTTGCGGGATTTCTGGCGTGAATCAAGGTGTGGGGGTGTTTAAGGATATTGGGTACTGGGTATTTGATATTGGATATTCGGCTCTTCGGGATATCGTGTAGTTCCGCCACGTAAAACGTGTTAGCGTGAAACGTGAAGACGTGAAACGTAATTTTTCCTTGCTGAGTGGTTTCTCACGTTTTACGTTTCACGAATCATGCTGAATGAGTGTTTATCACACGAAATCCTGTTGAACCGGATATTCTTACGCTTGTTCCGCCTAAAAAATATCCAATACCCAATATCAAACTATCAGTTCTCCGTCATTCAAGCGATTCCTTTTCGTCCAGGACGCTGGCATATAGGGCCTCGTGCAGATCGGCGATCCGAGACCAATCGTAATGTTCGACAACGAGTCTGCGGGCATTACCGGCAAGTAGTCTCCGTTCGTCCTGGCGGTCGATGAGTTGTGCGATGGCCGTCGCGAAATCCTGGGCTGAATCCGCGCTGAGCAGGTGTTTTCCTGGCTTGACCGCCAGTCCCTCCCAACCGATGGACGTGCTCACGACCGGTACGCCGAACGCGAATGCCTCCAGAATCTTCAGGCGTGTGCCGGAGCCTGCCCGCAACGGCACCACGGCGATGTCTGCTCGTCGGTAAATCGGCTCTAAATCGGGCACGCGCCCCAACAATTCAACGCCCGGTTGGAGATAGGCGCGCACGGTGGGGTGCTCCAAGTTGACCAAGGTTAGTTTTAGATCGGGATAACGACGGGTCAAAATGGGCCAGATCTCGGTCAGCAACCAGCAGGCGGCATCGATGTTGGGGGCATGGGTGGGAGAACCGACGAAAAGCAGGGTGCGGGCCTGCGGTCGGATTTCACCAGGCGTCAGGGTGAGGGTGTCGACGCCGTTTGGCAAAACGACGGCATTGGCGTCCGGTGCGAACCGGCGGATCATGTTGGCATCGACCGGCGACATGGCGCCAACAGCGGCGAATTGGTTGTAAAGCGTAGTTTCGTAACGCCCCCAGGCTTTGGCCTTGCGCAGCAATCTGAATCGCTTCAGGCGGTTGCTGGCCAGCGCCGCCCGCCGGGCGAATGCGACGCTGAAGATATCGTAGGTGACAAGGATGCGCGGGATGGTGGGATGGGCCAGGGCGTAAGGCGCCAGGTAAGGCCATTCCACCTGGATCAGGTCGATGGACGTGGTGGACAAAACCCGATCCATTGCCTGAAACATGGCGCTCTGGCTCCAGATGGCGACATCAGTGGGTTGACCGCGCATTTGGGCTGACAGTAGCTGGAACATCCGGGCTGGTGAATCCAGAGAATCGGAGAGTCGTGCAAACGGCACAATATGCACATCGATGGACAATTCTTCAGCCAACTCTTCCAATCCTTGCCGCTGGTCATCAGTCTGATAGAAACTCAAGACGGTGATGGCATGATCTCGCTGAGCAAGCTCCCGCAGCACATGGTACATGCGCAGTTGGCCACCCGAGGCGACGGGCAAGGGCGAGGTGGAGAGGAGGAAGAGGAGACGGTAGCTGGCGGGCATGGCGGTTGAAGGTTAGAGATAACCCAGTGAGCGCAAGCGTTGTTCCACGGCGTCGGCTTCCTCTGGGTTCAGGACTTGATCAGTCGTGGGGCTGGATGTAGGCGATTTGTCTGAATCGAGCCATTTGACATCTTGCGCCTCACGCCAGAGCGGCAGAACGCTGCCATCCAGGTCTCTGGGGATGGGAAGGTCGAGGACATGCAGGATGGTCGGAGCCAGATCCAGCAGCCGGGCGTCAGCGATGGGTCCGAACGGGATGCCTGGCCCGGTCGCCGTGATGATCCCGTCCAGCGTGTGGTTCCCGGTGAACTCGCCACTGCTGTGCAAGAAATCGGGGCCGAAACCATATTCGAAAAGCGTGTTGTGGGCGGGGTGGACATCGTCGCGGCGGGGTTCAATGATGAGGTCGGGCGCTTGATCTACAAAGGGCCCGTGATAAAGCTCATCCCGATGATATACGGCCTGGATGGGGTGTTGGCCTGTGACGGGGTCAACGATATCCAGCAGAGCGGTTGTGAGATCGATGCTCAGCGCCTCAGCATCGGCGACGCTGAGCACGCCCTGGGGTTCTCGCTCCCGAATGTTGAAACGAATCCCACCGGCGGGGCTGTACACGACCTGCGTGCGAGACCAGTCGACACCGGCGAGATGACCACCCGGCGCCGGAGGTCGTTGTACATCCCGCAGAAACGGCACAGCGTTTTTGAATTGGCGCAGGGCGGGATTGGCCCGCAATCGTCGCCAGAGCCCGGGCGAGGCATTGCTCTGCTGCTGGCGAACCAGCAAGCCCTGTTGCTCCAGCCAGACATTGGGCAGGAAAGCGCGGGCGCAGGGTGCGAAGCCGTGATCGCTGAGCAGGAGGACGGTGGCGTCTGCATCTGCCGCCTGCACCAAATCACCTACCGCTTGATCGACCGCCTGGTAAGCAGCCAGGAGGTCAGGAAGCAAGGCTTCAGCTTCGCTGGGGTCATAGCGAGGATGGTCGGGATGGAGCAGATGCAGGGTGAAATGTTGCAGGCGGTCGGTGGCGGTGAAAACGATGACAGCGGCGTCCCAATCATCCTGCTGCAGCAACCACCGGGCAGCGAGACCTCGCGTTCGGATCGCTTTGGTCGTGGCCTGGATAAATCGTTGCAGGCTCAGGCCAGTTTGTTCGACGTTGATGGTGTAGGCCGGGACAGCGTCGAGTAAGCGGGATTTGAGATCGGGCGGGTATGTGAAGTCGCTGCGCAGGTTTGGCGTGAGCATGCCCGCCACCAACGCGCCATCGCTGAATGGTTGCGGTGGATAGGTCATGGGCGTGTTCAGCAGGGCGATGCGTTTGCCAGCCGATGCAGCGTATTGCCAGAAGCTGAAGTGGCGGATGGCGCTGGCGTTGTTCAGGTGGATATCGTAGGTTTCCGGGCACTGGGCGCTGAAACCGAATATGCCATGTTTACCGGGATTGACGCCCGTGGCGAATGTGGTCCAGGCGGTGGAGGACTCGGGGCGGATGGTCGAGCGCAGATCGCCCCAGCGTCCCTGAGCGCGCAGTGCTGCCAGGTGCGGCAATGCACCCTGTTCGATCCAGGGATTGAGGATGCGCCAGTCAGCGCCATCTAGGCCAATAATGAGCAACATGTGATCAATTATAGACTTGCGTGCCGGAAATTGAATAACCGTCATCTTACCCCCACCCCGATCGCTCGCCGACCAACAAAACCTGGGACAAAAACAAACGTCCCCGGCATTTGAGCATCAAGTGTCGGGGACGTTAAATCAGTCGAATCCGAAACGACTTTCTGGTCTGGGAAATGTTACTCCGGTTGCCAGACTTCCCACACCTTGCCCACCAGAGCAGGTCCTGGTTTGAGCGTAGGCTTGCCAGGGCTCCAATCGGCTGGCATCGCCTCGGCGCCGCCGGTTTCCCGGACACGCTGGAAGGCTTGCACCTGGCGAATGGTTTCGTTAAGGTTTCTGCCCACGGGCGGCGTCAAAATCTCGGCTGCCTGGATCACGCCGTCGGGATCGATGATGAAGCGTCCGCGCAGTTCAACCCCGGCATCTTCATCGTAAACACCGTATACTTTGCCAACATTCCCCGCTGAATCCGTCCCCATTTTCCAGGGGATGCCGCCATCCACCATTTTTGATAGTTCGTGATCATCCCACATTTTATGGGTGAAAATGCTGTCGACGCTAATGGAAACCACCTCGACGCCCAGAGCTTGTAACTCGTCATATCGGGCAGCGACCGCTGCCAATTCAGTCGCTCAGACGTAGGTGAAATCGCCTGGATAAAAACAGACGAGAGCCCATTTTCCAAGGTAGTCAGAAAGTTTGACCGATGTGAATTCGCCCTTTTGATACGCAGGCGCTACAAAATCGGGGGCGGGTTTACCTACTTTGGCTAACACCATGCTTTGTTTCTCCTTTGCGGGTTCGTCGGAAGAGGTTGAGGGCGCGACTGCCGGTTGACTGACGGAAGCGCCGGTTGGTCTAGCACAACCAACGTTTGACATAACACACTCCTTGAATGATTGGCATCAGATCAGCATCCACCTGAATGCAGGAGGTTTGATGACCTGAAAAGGCTGATTTGTTTATGTCTTTTTTATA
The DNA here is from genome assembly GCA_963700615.1 of uncultured Chloroflexia bacterium. GTDB lineage: Bacteria > Chloroflexota > Anaerolineae > J102 > J102 > DUEF01. The sequence continues at coordinate 68,133 of CAVOYG010000026.1, forward strand.
GATCACTTGGCTGGCGGCGTCAAGCCGACACCATGAAAAACACCCTCTGCGCGACCCGATATGCCAGGATTACGTACAGAAAATAGATATCATTCGATCAAACAAACACTTTCTCTTCTCAGGAGCATCCATGACCTGTCTAGGTAACATTCTCTGGCTTATTTTCGGCGGCTTATTTGCTGGCCTTGGCTACATTATCGGTGGTCTGTTGCTGATGATCACCATTATCGGCATCCCCTTCGGCATCCAGTCCATCAAACTGGGCATCTCCAATTTCGCACCTTTTGGCAAGGCTGTCACCGAATCGGGTGATGCCTGGAGCGGGCTGAACCTGATCTTCAACATCATCTGGGTCATCCTGTTTGGTTGGGAGATCGCCCTGATCCATCTCACCAGCGCCGCCATCCTTTTCATCACGATTATTGGCATCCCCTTCGCCAAACAGCACTGGAAATTGATCCCCCTGGCCTTGATTCCATTCGGGCGAGAACTGCGGTAAATATGCAGGATCAAAGATTAAGGATCAAGGATTAAGATCGCCACGCGAGCCGCTTCTTTAATCCTTAATCTTTGATCGTTAATTCATTTTCTGGCGAAGCAATCGGTTTCCCATCAAGGCTGACTCGATTGACCTTGTCTCGATAGGCTTTCAGACCTGTTTCACCCTTCTTCTCAGCCGATTTCACCAGCAGGTCCCGGTCATCGACATAATCGTAGTAAGGCACAGCCATACCGCAAGAGGTCAGCACCAGATCGACATCCAATACGAAAATCTGTCGAGCGCCAACGTAGGATGGGAACAGTTCGATGGTCGAGTCCCAACCCTCTTGGCCGGGGTAGATTGGTTTGGCATGGCCATACAGCTTCAAGATCAGGGGATCGCCCTCGAACGCGCAGAACATGATCGTCATGCGGTCGCTTTCCTGCAGATGCGCCGCCGTCTCGTTGCCACTTCCGGTCAGGCTCAGCCAGACCACTTTGTTGGGTCCGAGCACTCGCAGGCTGTCCATGCCCTTGGGCGAGAGATTGATCCGCCCTTCCGGCGCGGCGGTGGCGACAAAGAACATCTTTTGTTCCTGGATAAAGCCCTGATGTTTGTCATTGATTTCGGTATAGCGCTTGGCCATGGTTCACCTTCGTTTACGAGTGAAAATCTTTGCCTGTCATTTCGAGCGGAGCGAGAAATCTCCTCTTGGGTGAGCAGTGGGATTCCTCGGCTTACGACCTTCGGTCGTCGCTCGGAATGACAAATCAGAAAAGATCAACGGTGTGCGGGATTAGGCCATGTTGACATTTGGAATTATGTCATTCCTTCGACAGGCTCAGGACAGGTCTGAACGACCGAAGGGAGCGAAGAATCTCTACCAACTTACTGCATTTTACTTCTTCTCCTAGAGATTCCTCGTCGCTCCGCTCTGTCGGAATGACAAAATGGGAAATGTCATCAGTACATGGCCTTTTCGAGATAGATCAGCGACAACGCATCAGTCACCCGCTCTGTCCTGTAGGGTCGATACCCCAATTTACCGTAAAGATGCAGATTGCGTTCGCTGAGATGACCGGTGAAGAGTTCGTAGCGCTCCACTTCGCCGAATCGATTTTCGATCTCGGTCATCAAGCGGGTGCCGATTCCCTGATTCTGATAATCGGGATGGACGATCAGCCTGCCGATGAAACAGGTGCCAAACTGGGCGTATGCCCGTACCGAGCCGACGATCTGACGCCCGACCGCTGTCTTGAGAAACAGGCATCGGTCGAAATCTGTCAGAATCTCCGCAAAGGTCTGTGTGAGGGGCGGGATGCCAAATTCATTGTAGATTGCGGCTTCGTCGAAGTAGGCGAGTTTCTGCAGGGCGAGGATTTCGGCGGCGTCGTTGGTGTTGGCGGGTTCGATGACCATTTCGTCCCCTATTTCGGCCACACCTGCACAAAGGCGTTGTCCTGCACCTGGTAGACGAAGATGGGCGGGTTCAGGCGGTCGCCTTTGGCATCGTAGGAGACCGAGCCCATGAGCGTGTCGAGTTGCAGGCCGCGCAGGGCGGATGCGATGCGGGCGGGGTCTGCTGAGTTGGCTTTTTCCACGGCGGCCAGCAAAACATCGGCTGCTGCGTAGCCATTGATTGAGTAGGTGTCGGGATTGCGGTACTCCACGGCCTGGTAGGCTTCGATCCAGGTCGGGTCAGCGACAGAGGCGGGGCTGGGGCCAAAGGCGCTGACGTACATGCCCTCGGCAGCGCCGGCAGCTTCGTCGATGGTGGCGGAGAGGAATGCGCCGTCAGAGGCCAGCATGGGCGTGTCGATGCCCGCTTCCACCAGATCTGCCCGCAGATAAGGCGCTTCGATCTCGTATCCGGCATAGAAAATGACATCGGGTTGGGCGTTGCGGATGGCTGCCACCTCGTTGGGATAGCGATCCTGCGCCTCTTTCACTTCCTGCGCCAGCACGATCTCTGCGCCCAGGGCGGTCAGCGCTCGCTCCATCTCCTGGTGCAAGCCCCGACCATAGGCGGTGTCGTTGTAAAGTATCGCCACGCGCTGGGCGTCCAGTTCATTGACCAGAAATGCGGCATCGGCATCGGCCTGCACCTGGTCGTTGGCGACGATGCGGAAGAACTTGTCGTAGCCTTTTTGCGTCAGCGCCACATTGGAGGCGTTGGAGGTGATCACCACCAGCGGCAGGTCGCCGTACACTTCCATCGCCGCCAGCGTCTCGCCCGAATTGTAGTGGCCGATGAAACCGAGCACTGTTTCCCCCTGCTGCAACGCAGCCTGCACCTCTTCGGTGATGCTCAGGGCGACATCGGGATCAGATTCGTCATCGAGGGCGACGACGTTGATCTTGTACCCGGCCACGCCACCGGCCCGATTCGCTTCCTCGGCCCTGAGTTTGACCCCACCGACGACCGTCTGCCCGCCATTGGCCTGGAACCCGGACATCGGCGCAGCAACATACAGCGTGGCTTCCTTGCTCGGTCCGGAGGAGCAAGCGGAGAGGAGAGGAATAAGGGAGAGGAGGGAAATAAGGAAAAAGAGAGACGTTTTACGCATGGTCGTGGGATATTGGGTATTGGGTATTGGATGTTGACAGTAGAATTTTCGTTGACTGTTTTCTGTTGACTGTAGATTGTTTTCAGCCATAACCTTCAAATCGATAGTCGTAAACCTCGTTGATGCTGACGACAAGGTCTTGCAGGCTGGCGACTTCGTCGGTGACATCTGCTTGCAGGCGTTGGGCGCTGGCGCTATCGATCTCGCGCTTGCTGCCAATCAGCAGTAGCTGCGAATAGACCGTGCCCAGGGCGGCGATGGAATGGTCGAGTTGCAGATTCGCTTTCTCCATCAGGTTGTCCAGCGCTTGCAGGTTGTCCCATTGTCGCTCTTTGGATGCGAGATTGGTTTCCAATTGATTTCTCACACCAGAGTCCGATTCGAGCTTGGCCTTGGCTTGCAGGCTGCGGATTTGTTTCGGGACTTGCTCGCGGTCACGATTGAGGATGCCATCGCTGCGGTAGGCTTGCAGGCGCAGGGCCAGCCGATAGAAATTGGACACCCAATCCTCCATCTGCCGCACGCTTTCGGCGGTGCGCTCCCGCAAGCGCTCACTTTTCATGCCATCAGCGACTTCTTCCAGGCGGTCGTAATACTCCAGCGCCCGGTCGTACTTGGCTCGCAGTTCCTTGTCTTTGATCAGCGCCGGGTTATGTTCCTCGCGAAACATCTCGGCCACAGCCTCGGCCCGCTCTTTGGGGTCACGTAAGGTGCTAACGATGACAGCAGCAACGCCTAAGCCGCCAATCAGCAACCATGTCCACCAATCGAACCAGGGCAGGGTCTGCGGAAAGGGCTGGGGGAAAAACGCAGCCAGGAGCAAGGAACCCGAGATTAGCAGTGCGTTCTCGACGCGAAAGATCGCTCGCTGCCAGATCGCTCGCTGAGCTTGTTTTTCGATGTCTTGGTGGATGGAGTCGGGCATAAGGGAAGGATTGTGACCCTAAAGGTCGTTTGCATGAATAAAGCGATCAATACTGTTCGTGGACGGTTGATTCTGGTGCGGACGATGATGCTATCGTGACCTTTAGGGTCGAAACAATCGGAATTAGAAGTACTGCGACAGCAAACGATACAGTTCGTTAATCGTCTCGACACTGCCCTCGCGGGCCTGACCGCCGCTGGTTTCGGCGATGGCATTCAAGGTGGCGAAATCTGCGTCCTCGCCATAGCCAATGGCAAAGATAATCACGGGCGCATCGCTGGCATTACCCTGCCGGATCACATCCAGCAGTTGATTGCCACTGATGTTGCTGGCGTTTTCCCGGCCATCCGTCAAAGCGACGATGGCGTTGATACGCTCCGGGTCGGCTTCTCGCTGCAAACGGACGTAAGCGGAATAGATGGCGTCGAGCAGGGCGGTGTCGCCATATGCCTCCATGATCTCGATCTCGTGCTCCAAATCCTGGCGATGTGACTCATCCATCACGTTCAGGGGCTCGATGTTGTACACCGCCCCGGAAAACTGCACCATGCCCACCCGATCTTGCGCGCCACGGATCTGATCCATGAAGCTGCCCAGGGCCGTGCGCACGTTTTCGAGTTTCTCGCCTTCCATGGAGCCGGAAGTGTCGACCACAAGGAAGATGTTGGAGGGTCGTTTGGTGTACCACCAGGCATTTTGCACCACCTGGATCACGCCGGGGCCGGGCATCTGCAACGTGGTTTGCGGCTCCCTGGGATCGACGCCATTCTGCAAGGAGATGGGCGAGTCCGGCCGGTCGATGGGGATATCGAGATCGGCGGGGCGAAAACCCTGGTCGAGGATGGATTTCTGCTGTTCGGGCGCTCGCAGAAATTCGCCAAAAGCGCGGAAGGTGCGGCGCTGGTTGTCGGTGATGGCAGGATCATCGAGCAAGGCCAGGGGATGATCCTCCCACAGTGCGCCCTCTCGTGGGTACATGGCGACTAGGGGGTCTTGCGACTTCTGGTTGTGCTGCACGACCAGCGCTTCCTGCACGACCAGGGCATCGAGGAAACTTCGACCCTCCTGGCGCATGCGCTCCATCGCCACAGTTTCATTTTCGCCGTAGAAACTGACGGTGCTTTCGATCTCCCGTACATAATCGAGCGTGCTCTGCGCCAGCACATCCTCTTCGGTCAGACCTCGGGTTTTGCCTGCGCCGGCATAGAATTCGGCCAGCGTGGCAAGCATACCGCTGGCGTAACTGGTGCTGGCGTGACTCCAGCGAAAATCTTTATCCCCGGCCGCCCGTTGCTGAATATCCGACCAGCCCACTGCTCGCTCGCCCCAGCCCAGTTCCTCTGCCACTTCGGGCCAGGCGGCGATCACAATCGGGCTGACGGCATAACGCACGGTGTCAGCGATGCGGCGGGGAGCGATGTCATCGGTCTCGTCCCGATGCAGGTCGGCCCAGCGCAGATCCAATTGGTCGAGCCAGAGAGAGGCGTCGGGACTCAGCGCCTGGAATCCGGGATATTCATCCAGCGCCGCTTCCACCATCAAATCCGGCGTCATCTCGACGAGGTTGATCTGCATCAACTCGTCGTCCGGTGTACGCTGGCGGGTGTTGTTGAACCGCTTCGCCAGGTCGGTGATCAGGTCGGTCTTCTCAGGCGAGTAGGCCAGCATCAGAATAGCCGATTTCGGATCGCTGATGCGCACCGGCTCTGATTCGGTGGCCGAGTCGTCGCCGGTAAACAGGCCGATGGCGAATAAGCCGGTCACGCAGACAAGACAGCCAACCACCATCACCGCAATAACAATGGCAATGATGCGAACCAGGGTGAGCCCTGTCTCATTTTGCTGATTGCTCATGATAGTTCCTCTACCTGGCGACGTTCAACTCGAACCAGCGCAGGAGTGTTTGCAAGACATCACGGTCGGGAGAGCGCATGGCGCTGGTGCGGGGCACCACAGCGGCTGCGCCTTGTTCCTGCCATTGCACAAAGGGGCTGTCCTCCAGTATCGGTCACCGAAACCTCGGAGTTGACGGGGCGCAGACCGTATTGCAGCGCTTCGCGCTGGTTGTCCGGCGAAAGCAGGTAGCGCTCGAATTCCAAAGCAGCGTTTTTCTCAAGAGCGCTGGTCTCAGGGCCAATCCAGACGGTGAGGGGGAAATCGAACCAGGTGACGTAGCTGGGATAACGGATGGAAAGGGGCTCGCCCCAGCGGTTGAGGATGCCCTGCATGTTGTTCAGCAGATCGCTTTCCAGCAGCAGGCCGCCGTCCCCTTGCGAGTAGCCGAACAGGGCGAAATCCTCGGCGGTGTAAGCCGACGCGCCACTGAGATCGGTGGTGGCGCTCAATGTTTCTTCGAGCCAGGCCTGAAATTCGGGATTGGTGACATCTTCGGTGGAGATCGATGGCCGGTCGTAGTATTCGCCAGCGGCGGAGATCATGGCGGTGAGACCACCCACGTTTTTGCGGGGATCGGGCACGACCAGCTTGAAAAAGCCCCAGCTATCCTGTCCGCCCAGTTCGGGCCAGCCACCTTTGGCGGTGGCGGCATCATGGACGGTCTGCCAGCCCACGTCGCCGAAGGTCTGATCGAGCACGTCCGCACGGCTCTGGTAGATGCCCCAACTGCTCAGGCTCAGGGCGACAGGCTTGGCGCGGTATTCGCCATCGGTGAGGAAGACATCCCGGCCCACGCGCTCTTTGTAAGCGGCATTGGCCAGTTCGGTCAGATAGCGGCTGTCAGGAATCCAGGCGGTGGGAAATCGTTCCAGTTTTTGTTTTTGCTCCGGCGTGAGGTTGTCCAGGTTCACCTCGCCTTCCAGCGCGCCGAACTCGTTGCGGTCGTATTTGCCCAGGGCGGTGAGCCCATCCATCGCTACAATCTCGACCTGGATTTTCTCACCCTCCAGCCGGTGATTTTCCTGGTTGAACTGCTCGGCGGCGGCGCGCACCCAGGGCTCCACAGGCAGTGCCGTGAGGATTCGCACCTGGATCGGGCCTTTGGGCACGACCACCAACGGTTGCTCACGGTTGGTGGCGCGCAGCACCAGCGCAACGCCGACGATGATAATCGCAACGCCAACGATAGCAAGAAACACGATGCGGCTACGTTTCATAGAGAACCTCGTTCAGGGTGTCATGTCGAAGCGGAGCGAGACATCTCCCCGATGTCGTACACACCAACCATGTAGGGGATTTCTCCTCGCTCCACTCGTCGAAATGACATAAAGAATTAACCTTCTGCGCCGGCGGCCATACCAAGGCGGGCGCGACGGGCAGCCAATTGCGTTTCGATGGCATTGGTCTCCAGGACCTCTTCCATCTGGCGGTCGAGCTTCTGGGAGTCGATCTCGCTCTGGGCGCTGGCTTTATCCAGGCGCCGCTGGATGGATTCCTTGATGTCGTCCATGCCGGCAGCTTCGGTGCTGACATCGCCAACAGCCTGGACGGCGTCGTGGGCAGTTTCCTTGCTCTTGGCCAATTCCAGCATGGATCGCAGTTGGATGCGCTCTTGCTTGACTTCTGTCAGCTTGGCTTCAAGGCGCAATTTGGCGTCCAACAGTTCCTGGTATGCAACTTCCTGAGCATCCGCCTGTTCGCGATAGGTGTCCGCCAGGTTCTTCATGGTGTTGTAGCGGCTCTGGGCGGCCATGGCGAGCTTGTCTTTGCCTTCGGCCAGGAACAGATCGATATTGCGGTCCAGTTCTTCGGCCTTGGCATCGAACTCGCGCTGCTTGCGTCGCAAGGTTTTGGCTTCGCCGCCGACCGTGGCGGTTGCATCTTCCAACGCCTCGATATTATCTTCGACGCGGCGAATGTACTCATCAACCACCGCCATGCTATTGGCTTCGAGAGCTTGATTGACCATCCAGTGCAGGTTGGCGGAGATCAGAACGCTTACTTTTTCCAGAAGATTTGCCATGGGAATATGCTCCTATTTTGAATGTATGTGATTCGTGATTACGTGTTGCGTGGTGCATGTTCCGTTTTGCGGTTCCCACGGAACACGCACCATGCTTATAGTAGCTTAGCAAAATGGTGGGAAGAAACCTGACCCGTGGGTGACAGAAGGCGGACAGATTGTCAGCCCTAGGCGTTCGCCCGTTCGCCCGTTAGCCGACCAGCTTGTAGCCACGCCCCCGCACCGTGATGAGATAACGCGGGGAAGATGGGTTTGGCTCGATCTTCTTGCGCAGGCGACTAACCAGTTTCTCGATTGAAGAGTCGTAGATTTCGTCTACGTAGTCTTCTCCCCACACCGATTCGACAATGCTGTATTTGTCGCAGATTTTGTTGAGCCGGCCATAGAGCAAGAGCAGAAGGCGAAATTCCAGCTTCGTTAACGTTTCGATGGCCCGACCATCGACGTTGACCTCGCCCGACTCAGCGTCAACCCGTACACCAGTTCTGGTTCCCAACCGAGTCGCACCCTGATGCCGGACATAATCCAGAAAAAGCGCCGAGAAACACTGAAGATCATCCTCCTGCTCCACCAACAGGCCCTTTCGCACCAATTCGCTGGTGGCCTGCATGTCAGGAGTCGCGCCGGGCGAGAACTGATTTTTCAGCGTTTGGCGTTCGTCGTTGGAAAGATCTCGCCAGATTTTGTCGCATTCGGCGCCAACGCTCAGATCATCGCGCAAAACATCCTTGACCTGCCGATGGATAAGCCAGTCTTCACTATCGCTACGGCTCACGTTTCCGGTGTTTTCCGCCAGACGGATCGCGGCGATATCGGTCAGGCTGGGATGCCCGCCTGCCTGTTCGTACAGAAATGCAATGTCGTTTTCATCAAAAATGGCCCCTAAAGCTTTGCTTCGCTCCCGGATTATCTCGCGAGCATCCTTGTGGCTCAAGGGTTGCACGTAATGCACGTACAGATCGATAAGCTCCCTGAACTCGTCCACATCTTCACCGGTGCGGATATGCGCCAGGCGTCGGTCGGTGGCGATCACGTAGGCCAGGTCGTTCCCATACCGGTCTTTGAACGCCCGCAGATTCAGGAAAACCCTGGAATTGAGTTCGTTGAAGGCGGTGTCGACTTCGTCAAAGACCAAGACAGTGAGTGGTTCATGCTTCTCGACAAGGGTGGTCAGAGCGCGATTGAAGCTGAGGGGGATGTGAAAATCGCTGGGCGGATTGATCAAGGTTTCATATTCAAGGCGCAGTTCTTCTGCTAGTTCGAGGTCGCTTTGCTGCAATTCGGTGATGATCACGCGCAATACGATTTCATAAAAAGCATGTTCGGTCTGATCCAACATGCGGTTGCAGTCGATGTAAAATGGCTGCATCCGGCCCGCCAGATCAGGACGCAGCAGCGCGTGAGCCTCAGGGCGGCAGAGGTCGCGCAGCAGATCGGACTTCCCCATATTGCTGACGCCTACCACACTCACGCTTTGACCGGCAGCGATGTGGTCAAGCAGGTGAATCAGTTCGTCTTGTCGTGGAATAAATGACATCTGTTTGGACATAAGCAAAATCGTAATGAACGGCGGAGCAGGGAGCCAGAGATTAACCGCCAGAGAGTAAACGCCCCCAGATCTCACCCAGGTAGTAGACACGGTCGATCAGTAGAGTGATGCGAGCGCCTGCAGTTGTGGCCAGTAATGCGCCCGCAGCAATCATTACGCCCCAGTAACCGAGTGTGATCAACAGCGTCAGCCAAACTGGGGCTGTTTCGTTTGCGGGCTGGGCGCGATGTTGGAAGAACAGGATGACGCCGATGGTCATGGTCGTCACGAACATGACCGCCAGGATGTCCAGCCAGGGGATCGCAGGGAAGAAGTGCAGGTCGACTGCCGCCATGATCTGCGGCGTGAGCGTCCCTCGCAGCGCGCCCGCCAGGGCCAGGGCGCTTCCAACGCCCACAATCAATGCCAACGGAATCAAACCGGCAGCGCGTAACTGAGATTTGTTTGTAAACCGCATCCCCAGCAACAGAATGAGTAACAGAGTCAGGAGCAGCATCATCCAGCCGGAAGCGCCATTTTGCGCCTGGCCCGTTAGTGCAGGGAGAAGCGTATTGCGCAGCAATACCGCCGCCACGTACCCGGCCAGCGCGCCAAGTAACAGGTGCTGGGCAGCCTGATAACCAGCGTTCGCGCGCCAAACCCGGCTAAAAAGTGCCAGGGTGATGACAGTTGCGAGGAGGACACCAAGGAGGTAGGGCATGGAAGAAATCAGTAGGGGCGACTGGCAGTTGTTCTGGTTCGGCGGTCAGTAGGGGCGCACCCTTGCGGTCGCCCCGTCGTTTAATCCTGCGGATTGCGCACGGAACGGACGATGAGAAAGATGACCAGGCCCACGAATAGCAAGCTCAGCCAGGTTTGGGCGCTTTGCTGGGCCGAGGCCGATCCGTCATCCTGACCCAATATTTGTTCGTAGGCCAGGGCGTCGGGATAACCGGAGAGCAGGGCGGCAATCTGGCCGGTCTGCTCGTATGGCCGCAATGTCGGGGCCACTGCGCCCGATGCGGCGATGATCATCGGCGTGTCCTGCCGCGCGGCGATCTGCTCGATCCATTCACGACTGGCGGCGGTTTCGGCGCTGAATTCAATGATCAGGTCAAAAGCTTCGAGCGTTTCGTTCGCATCCAGACCGCCAGCCTGGGCGCTGAATTCAGAGAGATTGGCGGTATCAGTCGGGGCCTGTGATATCGCTCGCAGGGCAGCGGCATCGCCGGGGATGAAGCCGAACTCCACAGTTGGAGGTTGAGCGGCAGCCGCGCCAAGAGGGAGCTGCGAATCCACGTAAGCGATGGTCTCTGCGGCGACCGCCGGGCCAAGTGGACGCAAACTGACGTTGACGATGCGGGCGCGTTTCAATCGCAGATGCCGGATGATCGGCTGCGCCAATAAACGCATTTCGCCCTGGGTGGTGGGCTCGTAATCCCAGGCCAGGAGCACGCGAGATCGGTTGGGCAGCAATTCGATGTAGGTGAAGGTGGATTCCACTGCCGGTCGGCGGGGCGCCGGAGCGGATTGGTCTGGCGAGAAGAGGGATGCGATCAAAATGGCGCCGACAAGCGCCAGGGTGATCATCACCAGCAACCGGACATTTTCCGGGCGACGTCGCAGCGCCAGGGGAGCGGGTTTGTACAGCACCAGCGGGAAAGATGTGATGGGAGATGTGATTGTTTCTTCCGCCAACACAGGCTCTCCCACTTCGATGTCTGGCGCTGGCTCATCTTCAAAAGCGGGAATCCAAACTGGATGCCTGCCCCGCTCCGGTTGTCCTTCTGCAGATGATGGGATCTGTTCGATCTGTTCCGTGGCTGTTTTCGCCGAAATTTCTGGCTCGATCGCTGGTGCTGGTTCTCTGGCTTCTGGTTCATCCCCTACGTTCGACAGGACTCGTAGCAGGTGCTTCAGCATTGTCGTCTCCAGGTTCATCTTCGCGCATCCGCCCCGTGCTGATGATCGGTTCAGCCGGGATCAGGCCCTGAATCTGAGCCAGCAGACGTGGTGCGGGCGATCCGGCCGTGGTCAGCAGGGCGTGACAATGCTCGCACGTCTGGGCTGTGGCTGCGTTTTCTCTCCCGCACTGCGGACAGGCATTCATAATCGTGACCGAATCCGGGTGAGTATGGACAGGATGACGCCCAAAGCCAGGCCGATTAAAATGCCACGGAAAACGGCGGCGACTGGAGCGATCAGGATGTCGTGGCGGATGGCGGCGAGGAAGGGCAGTTTATCGACCAGGAGGGGCGTCTGGCCAAGCAGCACCAACACCAACGTCACTGCGAACAGCATGGCTGCGAAATCTCGAATGCGCAAGCGCTGGATCAGAGCATAGCCCAGGAAAATGGGCAGCAAAGCGAAAAGGGCGGCCAATCCCGGCGCTAACAGCCATTGGTACAGCCAAAGACCCAGCCCGTCCGTGTAACCCGTTGGCAGCAATCCGGCTACAAACATCACCACAAAGCCCGCGATCAGAACTCCGCTGAGATAGTTTCCTGGTAGTTGGCGCACGTGTCTGGCCAGGAGATTGCCGATGGCCAGGAGCAGCGAAGCTGCTGTCAGTAAAACGACCCACTGCAAAAAAGGTTGTGCCAGGCCGTTCAGCGTTGCCGAATCTGGCAAAAAGTATTGCAAAAAGACGACAACGCCGCCCACCGAGCCTAACACCACGGCCAGGATGCGCCAGACAGTTCGAAGGGAGGGGGAATCTGAGAACACGGTAGTATCGCTTTATGTCGCTGTGCGTCGCTGTGTTAGAAGAAGATCAGGCGGTAAAAGAGAGCGAGTACGATCAGGCCAATAGCGAGCACCCGCAATATCGGCAAAGCAGGATGCGGTGGATCATCTGACAATTCTTCGCCGAAACGGGCGGTCGGGTCCAGTAAAACGAGCGAGCCCAGAGCGGCGGGGTCATTGGAGCCTAACTGGTGCGGCAGTGCGGATTGACCGAGAAACATCGGCAGGTCTGCCGGGATGTGTCCGGTCACTTCATCGTAATACTGCGCATCATCCAGCATCGCCAGGGCCAATGCCGCTTGGTCTGGGCCAACGTAGCGGCTATCGGCATCTTCGGTCAGGAGCAGTGCCTCATTGGTGTCCGTCAGCGACCCGGACGGATTCCAAATCTCCACTTCTGGTTGCCCCCCACCGACCAGGGCAGAACGCCGACCATCCTTTGCCCTGGACGACTGCGATCCCGACGCCGAATACCTGAGCACGACAAGCGCAATCAGGATCAGGATAATGAGACTGATGATGTCGGTCGTCGATAAGGCTTCCAACATGATTAAGACACCTTTGCGGAGTCTCCCGCGACGAGTTCGGCGATGACGTTATCCATGCGTTCGGGATCGGTTGTATCCCAGTCGCCCATTGCGCGTCCCAAACCGCCAGTCTTAACGCCCGGCAGCAGCGGTTCCGCGGCAAGCAATACCTGCCCCAGCATGAAACTCAAGGGCCGATGGCTCTCAAGCAGGATGGCAGTGGGCATCTGCAATTGGCGATGGCGTATCCAGCTGAGGATGTTGTTCACGTTAATCGTTAACTTTTGTCATTCTGAGCGACCAACAGGAGCGAAGAATCTGCGTCTAAACTTGGAATGACACGGAACCTAGCGACGACGTTTCTTGGTTTTGCGTTGCTTGCTTTGTTGACCGCCACTTGCTCCAGCCGCGGCGGCCTGATTTTGTCGGGCGGCCTGACCATTGCCTCCGCCGGCGCTATCTTGTTTCATGTGGCAGTTCTTGTATTTCCTGCCGCTGCCGCACCAGCACAGATCGTTGCGTCCCAGTTGCGGACCGGCTTTTCGTTGCGGTGCAGGTTTGCCACCACCGGTGCTGGGGTGTACGGCCTGGATCGGTTGTTGACGAGGCTGTCTCACGAACTCGACATGATAAATGCGGGTGACAATGTCCTCTTCGATGCTGTCAAGCAGTTCGACGAACATATCGAAGGCTTCTTTCTTGTAGGCCACCAGCGGATTTTGCTGGGCCACGGCCTGCAAACCGATGCCTTCGCGCAGCACGTCCAGGTCGGTGAGATGCCGCACCCAGCGGCGGTCCAGCACTTCGAGCATGAGCAACTGCTCGATCTGGCGCATGCTCTCGCTGCCAAGGCGCTTTTCTTTGTCCACGTACGCTTGTTCGGCCGATGGCCGTCAGGTGGTCAGCTAATTCATCTCTGCTCATGCCTTCCCACAAACGAGGCACTTCATTTACGGGCACGGGTAGATCCTGCGGATGGCCTGTACAGGGCTTCCAAATCCCAATCTTCTTGATAGCCATTGCAGATAAGAACGCACCAGGTCATTGATGTGCTCACTGCACCATGCGCTGGACGTTGGGCTTCAGCGTCGGCTCGGTCAGGATCCTGCGACGCTGTTCGTAGATCGACCTCGCGCTGTTTGTTGACGACATCGTCATATTCGAGCACGTGCTTGCGCATGTCGAAGTTGTAGCCTTCAACACGGGTCTGCGATTGCTCGATGGCCCTGCTGACGACACCGGCCTCGATGGGCATATCGTCATCGACGCCCAGACGCTCCATAATGCCGGAAATGGTGGTGCCGCCAAAACGGCGCATCAGATCATCTTCCAGCGAGAGATAGAAACGAGATTGGCCGGGATCACCCTGGCGGCCGGCGCGGCCACGGAGCTGGTTGTCGATGCGACGGGCTTCGTGGCGTTCGGTGCCCACCACATAGAGGCCGCCCAACGCTCGAATACTGTCTGCATCCGCTTTTCGTTTGCAGCCAATTATCTCGTCAGCACCTCCGCCCAGGGTTCTGAATACCGACCGGTCGGATCTTCTCCCTGCCGCAACATATCCACGGCATCGTACCAGTCATGCTCCTCGCACCTCGTTGAGATCATACTCCTTGCGACGCAGTTCATCGCGGGCCAGGTTTTCGGCGTTGCCGCCGAGCAGGATATCGACGCCACGGCCGGCCATGTTGGTGGCAATGGTGACGGCGCCGGGCCGTCCAGCCTGTGCGATGATCACGGCTTCTCGTTCATGGTTCTTGGCGTTGAGGATGTTATGCTCGATGCCGCGCCGCTTGAGCAGCGTGGACACATATTCCGAGGTTTCGATGGCGCTGGTGCCGACCAGATACCGGCTGGCCGCGTTCATACGCCGCTTCGATCTCGTCCATGGCGGCCTTGAATTTGGCGCTCTGGGACTTGTAAACCTGGTCGGGATCGTCGTTGCGCACCACGGGCACATTGGTTGGAATCGCCACCACATCCAGATTGTAGATGCGGAAGAACTCCTCTTTCTCGGTAGCGGCGGTGCCGGTCATCCCCGCCAGCTTGCGATACATGCGGAAGAAATTCTGGAAGGTGATGGTCGCCATCGTCAGGTTTTCACGGCGCACCTGCACCCCTTCTTTGGCCTCGATCGCCTGGTGCAGACCTTCGGAATAACGGCGACCATGCATCAAGCGCCCGGTGAATTCATCCACGATGATCACTTCGCCGTTCTGGACGATGTAATCCTTGTCGCGCTTGAAAAGGACGCTGGCGCGCAGGGCATTGTCCAGGTAGGGGGCCATCTCGGCATAGTCGGCATCGTACAGGCTCTCGTCTTCGGGGATGCCCGCCCACCGTTCCATCTTGGTCAGGCCGTCTTCGGTCAGGGTGACGATGCGATCTTTTTCATCGACGCGTGTAATCCTCTTCGGCCTGCAGGCGTGGCACCAGTTGCGCAAATTTGCGGTAGTTGTCGCTGGATTCCTGGGCCGCGCCCGGAGATGATGAGCGGTGTGCGGGCTTCGTCGATGAGGATGTTGTCGATCTCGTCGACGATGGCGAAGTTCAACTCGCGCTGCGCTGACCTGTCTGATGTCGCTGCACCATGTTGTCGCGCAGGTAATCAAAGCCGAATTCGTTGTTGGTGCCGTAGAGAATATCGGCCTGATAGGCTTCGCGACGGGTGATGGGGCGCAGATTGCGGAAGCGATCATCCTCGTTGGGATAATCGGGATCGTAGAGGAAGGAGGCCTTGTCCGGATTGCCCGCCCCGCTCTGGATGACGGCGGCGCTGACGCCCGAGAAAATGGTAGATCGGCCCCATCCACTGCACGCCATATTTGGACAGATAATCGTTGGGCGTGACCAGATGCACGCCCCGTGCCGGTCAGCGAGTTGAGATAGAGGGGCAGGGTGGCGACCAGGGTCTTGCCTTCACCGGTCTTCATCTCGGCGATGCGACCGTGATGCAGCACCACGCCGCCGATCATCTGCACATCGTAGTGGCGCATGCCCACAGTGCGAACCGCAGCCTCGCGCACGACGGCGAAGGCTTGAGGTAGAATTTCCTCCAGGACATCTTCTTCGATCTCGCGCAGGTCCTGGTCCATCCGCTCGACTTTGCGTTTCAGGCGGTCGATATCGCTGGGATCGTCGGCCTGGGAAAGTTCTTCCTGCAGAGCGGCCAGTTCCTGGCGCAGGTGGCCGGTTTCCGCCTCTAGTTTATTTCGGAAAGTATCGGTATACGCCCTGAGTTCTTCATCACTCAGGCGTTGCATCTCCGGCTCAAGGGCGCTGATTTCGTCGACAATCGGCTGGATACGGGCGATTTCCTTTTCGTTTGGATCGCCGACGACTTTGTTGAGTAGGTTTCGTAGCATAAAATATGGCTAAGGTGTGTGATTTGGCTTAAATTTCAATGATCGAAGATTAAAGATTAAGTAAGCGTCACTGCAAGGTCAACTTTAATCATCAATCTTTGATCATTGATATTTGATTTCGATCTTATCATTATAGCACATCCCGTATCGACGCAGCAGTCTTGGCTGCCGTTTCTTGCCAGCTAAAGCGTGCTGCCTGGTTCAGGAGGATGTCGGGGCCTGGTGGATTGTCGAGTGTGGCAAGGATGGCCTGGGCGAATGCGTTTTCATCGCCGACGGGCGCAGGGGGCACAGTGTCGCCCACTACCTCGGGCAGGCTGCTGCTGTCGCTGACCAGAGCGGGTGTTCCGCAGGTCATCGCTTCCAGCGGCGGCAGGCCAAAACCCTCGTAGCGGGAAGGGAAGAGAAAAAGCTCGGCCAGCGTGTAGAGGGCGGGTTTGTCCTGGTCGGGTACAAAACCAAGCGTGCGGACGTGCTCCTCCAGGCCGAGTTCAGCGATGATCGGGCGGGGATCGGTGGCCCAGGTGTCACCGGGCGAGGGTAGTTTTCCGGCCACGAGCAGTGGTGGTATATCCGGCCGCATGGTTTTCGCCCGACCGTAAGCTCGGATCAGCAATGGCACATTCTTGCGCGGGTCAAATCCGCCCAGATAGAAAAGATAGCGTGTGGGCAGATCGTAGAGTTGCCGCACCCGTGCCAGTTCGTCCTCATCGGTCACCGGAGCGTGGGGAACGCCCAGACCTTCGTAAGTGACATGCACACGGCTGGCGGGGATGCCCAAATGTTGGACGATGTCGTCCCTGGCCGATTGGCTGACCGTGAGCACCGCATCCGCTTGTTTGGCGCTGCGTCCCACCAGCCAGGTGTAGGCCCGGGCCGTGGGCTTGCTGGCGTAATCATCCAGCAGCACCGGAATAAGGTCGTGGATGGTGACAAGGGTGCGACAGGGCGGGCGGATGGGCGAGCCCCAGTAGGGCACAAAGGCGACATCGGCAGTTAACTGCTTGCACGCCGCCGGAAAGACGCGCTGTTCCCACGCCAGCTTGAAAAGTTGAGGGCCGCGGGCGTACGGGGGCAGGTTCGCGCGCATAATGCGCGTACCCGCCGGCGCGGGGGGCAAATGGGCGACCGCGGGGGTCGCCCCTACGTCTGTCAATTGCGGCAGCAGAATCGTAATCTCCCAACCGGGCAGGGCCGCAGGCAAATGCCGCAGCAGGCCATGCAGATATTGCCCGGAGCCAGTCGTCGTCTGGCCCCAGAACCAGCCGTTGATGAGGAGTTTCATATCACTGTTCAAAACGCTTGCATGCTTTCACATGAAATTGTATGATATGCTCACTGAAGGAGAAATTGATCATGAACGTCATCTGGCATCCTCGCGAGTCGATACTACAGCGTCTAACACAACTGGCAAATTCGCGAGGTCAGTCTACAGAAGAAATCATCTCTGAGGCCGTCACACTTTTTCTGGATACCCAGACAGAACGCCAAACAGAGGTTACATCGGATGCTCTCATTGGCCTCTTTTCTGGTTGGCCATCTCTGGCTACTCAGTCAGAGCAGGTTTTGCGTGAGGATATTGCTGAGCAATCGGGGTGGA
This sequence comes from uncultured Chloroflexia bacterium, assembly GCA_963700615.1. Lineage (GTDB taxonomy): Bacteria > Chloroflexota > Anaerolineae > J102 > J102 > DUEF01. Next base: position 85,790 of record CAVOYG010000026.1, read on the forward strand.
CGTGGAAGGACGAGTAATTGCAGATACGGGATTTGTTGTTGCTCTCCTGAATCGAACTGATATATGGCATGATGCTGTTGTCAGCGTCTATCAGCAGTACGATGAAATTCTTTTGCCGCAAACGATTCTGGCAGAAGTAGCGTACCTTGTGGGAAAAGTAGCCGGAATCGTCACAGTCGCAACCTTTTTGGAGGGCCTGTCTTCAAGTCGTTTTCTTGTTATTTCTCTTGTGGAAGCAGATTTGACGCGTACGGCTGAGATACTTCGACACTATGCTGATTCGCGCGTTGATTTTGTCGACGCAAGTGTTATGGCTGTGGCGGAACGCTATCATTTGCAAACAATACTTACTCTGGATCGCCGAGATTTTAGTATTGTTGAGCCAAAGCACTGGCGCTACTTCAACTTGTTGCCATAAATTGTCCAAAATAAACATTGGTGACGTAGTCGAAATCAAGGACGCCATCCTGCTGGTGGCGCTCGAATAACTCCGCCAGGGCGGTGATCAATTCATCGTGAAGCGGCTGGCTGGGTTGAGGGCTGTAGGATGAAGAAAGCGTGCGGCCCTTCAAGCCGTCGAAATCAAAGGTCTGTTTGTGTGAAAACGTGACTTTTTGAAAGGATTTTAAGCCGAGCAGCGCCTGTAACTGGTCCTCGTCGAGCCGTTTGTGGGTGACGGTGGCGTAATCGGGCAGGAGTGAAGCCAGCATCTGTTCGTAGTCGGCCAGGAAGGGAGCGCTCGTGTCGCGTTCGTTCCACGCCAACACCACCCAGCCGCCAGGCCTGAGAATGCGGGTGAATTCTTCCCGCGTGGGTGCGGGATCAAACCAGTGGTAGGCCTGCCCGGCGATGATGAAATCCACGCTGGCGTCGGCCAGGGGGATCGCCTCGGAGCGGCCGTCGAGGCTGGTGAAATGGGGATACTGCCGCAGCAGCGATTCGGCGGTCTCGCGCATGGCCTGGTTGGGCTCGACGCCAAAGACAGGGTTGCCGTAGCGTAAAAATAGCTCGGCCAGTTTGCCTGTGCCCGACCCGATGTCGGCAACGATTGCATCTGGTGTGAGCCCGCACTGCTGTTCGAGTAACGCAATAATGGCCGGGGGATAATCGGGGCGGTAGCGGATGTAGTCTTCTACTCGGTCTGAAAATCGTTGGGTGGGGTCTTTCATGTTCAAAATCGCTCAGGCTAAAGCGAAACTGACAGCAGCTGCAGCGTGGATGGCGGTGGTGTCGAACAGGGGAACGGAGGTGTGTTCCTGCTGGACCAGCATGGTGATCTCGGTGCAGCCCAGGATGATCGCTTCAGCGCCTTCGGCTGCCAGCGCGTCGATGATGCGCAGGTACTCAGCTCTGGATTCCTCATTCACCTGACCGAGCACCAATTCACCGTAGATGATGCGGTGTACAATCTGCCGATCGGTTTCGCAAGGAATCAGCACAGAGAGACCGTGGTGATCCACAAGACGTCCTCGATAGAAATCCTGTTCCATCGTGAAATTAGTGCCCAGCAGACCGATGGTGTCAAAACCGGCGGTCTTAATGGCGTCAGCAGTGGCATCGGCGATGTGTAGGAGAGGGATGTTGATGGCGGCTTCGATGGCGGGCGCGACCTTGTGCATCGTGTTCGTGCAAATGACCAGGAAGTCAGCGCCTGCCGCTTCGACGCGTTGGGCGGCTTGCGCCAGGGCGATGCCCGCCGCATCCCAGTCTCCTGTCACCTGTAACTCCTCAATTTCCTGGAAATCAACGCTGACCAAGGCGATTTTGGCTGAATGCAGCCCGCCCAGACGCGCCTTTACGCCTTCGTTGATCCAGCGGTAGTACAATTCGGTGGATTCCCAGCTCATGCCGCCCAGCAGGCCAATGGTTTTCATTGAGTTTACGCTTTGATCGCCTCCAACTGCCCGCGTACCAACGCCACCAACTCGCCCACGGTCTGGCGGTCAAAGGCGAATGTTGCGCCGGCGGCATCGAAGAGTTCGGGCAGGGTTCGGGTGTAGCCCAAAGACAGGGCATGGCGATAATCGGCTACGGCTTTTTCCTGGTCTTGAAGAGCGTTGCGCCAGACTTGCAGCGCTCCCAGTTGCGCCAGACCGTATTCGATGTAATAGAAGGGGACATGGAAAATATGGAGCTTGCGATGCCAGCCCGTTTCTTTCTGTGTTTGCAGGCCGCTGTAGTCAATGCCGGGGATGTAGCGGTCCCATAATTCGCTCCATTTACGATCCAGGTCACTGGCATTGATATCTTCAGGAGCATCCACGTACAGCCAATGCTGGAAGCTGTCAACGATGGCCATGTAGGGCAGGAAGAGCACGTTGCCCTGCAATTCCTCAGTAAATGCTCGTTTGTAGTCCGTTTTGTCGTAAAAACCGCCCTTTCCCTTCAGCCAGTAGGGCGTACTCAGTAGTTCCATGGACATCGATGCCACTTCGCAAAACTCCATCGGACCACTGTAATTCCAGATTAACGATTGGCTGCGCACCGATTCCGCAAAATGGAAGGCATGCCCCCCTTCGTGCAGGAGCGTGGTCACATTGTCGGCGCTGCCAACTGCATTCATGAAGATGTAGGGTTGTTTGCTGACCGGAAAACCCTCGCAGTAGCCGCCGGGCGATTTATTGGGACGGCTGGCCAGGTCGAGGTAGTCGTCGCGCATCGCTTCAAAATAGCCACCCAGAACAGGATCGACCTGATCAAAAATGCGGGCTGTTGTGTTTTCCAGGTAGGCCACTTTTTCAAAGGGACGCAATGGCGTTTCATAAGGATCGACAGTCATACTCGATGGGCCCGAGATGTCTGTCTCCCAGGGGCGTAAACGGTCCAGCCCCAGTTGTTCGGCAGCCGTTTGGTAGATTTCGGTGGCCAGAGGGACGACCTCGTGCTCGATGGCGTCGTGGAAAGTGAAAGCGTCTTCGGGCGTATAGCCGAAGCGCGCCATGACCTGCCATTGGTAAGCGCGGTAGTCACTGAATCCGGCATTTGCCGCCATCTGACGACGCAGAGGCAGCATCTGCAGGAAGAGCTCGTTCAAGGTTTCTCGCTTCGCGAGATAGGCGTCCTGCGCCAGTCGCCAGGCTCGCTCGCGTGTGCTTCTGTCCCGGTCACTCAGCAGTAGCTCGACCTCCGGGATCGTTTTACTCTCGCCCTCCCATTTGAAGCTCAACCCGCCAGTGATTTCATCGTACTGCTTGCCTAATAAGGACAACTCGGTCTGGATGGGGATATTTTCCTCGCGGAAAAGGTCCGCCTCGGCCTGGAAGCGCTTGAAAATGAGTGCAGTTTCAGTTGTGGGTTCGTAGCCTTCCGCTCTCAAGAGTTTTTCCTTCAGGGCTTGCTCCGCTTTGGCCTGTTCTGGATGAATGACCTGAACGTAATGTTTGAAACGGGCCTTAGCTTGTTCATCGGCGGTGTTTTCCGTGATTTCGCGATAGATTTGATTTTTCGCTTCGTGAAGCAGTGCAAACAGATCGCTCCAATCCTGTATCCAGGCGCGCACAGCGGTGGGCGAAAGTTCGGCAGCCAGGAGTTGATCGACATGCGGTTGCACGGTGGTCCAATCCAGGGGATCAATTTGGGGATAGTTGTGTGACATGGTATTTTTTTGTTGACCGTTAGTGGAATTTTGATTGTGGTTGGGACTAGAGTATAGCGGCTGGAGGATGAGACAGTCAATCGATGCGTTTGATGAAGTAGGTGGCTTCCTGTATACTCACAAGGTATCAATTCCCACATTTTTCGACCGACCATGTCATTACTTTCCACGCCCATTGCCGGGATACCGATCCCTGTTCAACACGCCTTGGTGGAGCACATCCGTCAAAAGGTTCTATCGTTGCAGGCGATTTACGCGTACGGCTCGCGAATCGATGGCCTATTGCACGCCGCCAGCGACCTCGATTTAGCGCTTCTTCTGGAGCCCGCATCGAATTTCTCACCATTCGAGGTATTTCAGTTACGCGGCGATTTGGAGACGATCGCGGGTTGTCCGGTGGATATCTCCATCCTGGATTGCAACAAATCGGTCATTTTATGCAAGGAAGTTGTGTCAAGAGGCAAGGTGATATTCGTCAATGATCCCGATGCCGTCGATAACTTCGAAATGATGGCGCTTTCCCTTTATGCCCAGTTGAGTGAGGAAAGAAGACCTGTCATCGAGGCTTACACTCTGGAACCTGTCTATGGATGACATCCTGCTGGCGAAAGCGGCTATCATCGAACGTTGTTTGCATCGCGTGGATGCCGAGTATCAAGATGATCCTGAGCGGTTGGTGAACTACACGTTCCAGGATGCGATTGTTCTCAACTTGCAGCGCGCATGTCAGGCTGCCATCGACATGGCCATGCACATCATTGCTCGCGATCACCTCGGAGTACCCGCATCTAGCGCTGAGGCATTTGATCTCTTGGCCCATGCTGGGCGCATCGACAAGGGACTTGCCGGTCGTCTTCGTGGCATGGTGGGGTTCCGTAACATCGCTGTGCACGAATACCAAAAATTGGATCTGACGATTCTGCAAGCGGTAATCGAACAGGGCGATGATGATTTCATCTCGTTTTGTGCTGCTTTTGGTTTAGACATTATGTGAGGTTTTCATGTTGCAGGGCAAGAGAGTCAAATTAGTCTCCATCGAACGCGAGCACCTACCGAATTACGTCCTCTGGTTCGCTGATCGAGATGTGCTGGCGTGGTTTGGGTTCTATACGCCCATGAATCTGGCGCAGGAACAAGCCTGGTGGGAAGGGCAGAACAAGGATCCCAATCGTCTGAATTTTGCGGTCGAGTACGAAGGTCGGCACATCGGCGGCTGCGGATATGCCAGCCTCGACCGCAAGAATCAGAATGGCGAAGTCGGGCTGTTCATCGGCGAGAAATCGCTGTGGAACCAGGGACTGGGCCAGGACATCCTCACAACACTGGTTGATTACGGGTTACAATACCTGAATCTGCATCGCATCTTCCTGCGTGTGTTCGCCGAGAATGAGCGGGCTGTGCGGGCTTACGAAAAGGTGGGGTTCAAGCACGAAGGCCGGTTCCGGGAATCGGAATGGCGGCATGGCCGCTGGCACGACATGCTGTACATGAGCATTCTCCGGGATGAGTGGCAGCGTCCAGAATAAGACAGCGTCGAACACACAACGAGAAAACACATGGCAGAAATCACCTTTTTGATCCTTACCTTTATTCCGCTCCTGCTGGTGCTGTGGTTTGCAAACCTGGCGGATAAAGAGCGCAATGAACCTCAACCGATATTCGCATTACTGGCTTATCTGTTGCTGATCCTGTTTTGGTGCGGGCTCCTTCTGGCTGGCGTGGTCAGCGCGGTGGCTGGCTTGATGCTCAGTTCCATGTCTGGAAGCGCAACCGTCGATCCGGCAGCGCCTATGCCCATCTCTCCTGAGAGCCTTGGCCAGATTGCTCTGGCGTTGGTCGTGCCTACTATCCTTGGCTTGATCGTTTTGCTTCCATTTGTGCGCCGCTTCCTGGCTCGTTTCATCAAAATCGATCCGAAACGTGTGGTTCACGCCGTCGCCCTGTCCTACACGATGCTTATCCTGGTCAATCTTTGGCTGACATTGGCCATTGGGCTGGATGCTCTGGCCGATACACTTGCCGCTGGTCCCGGTATGACAACGAATGATGTTGTGGGGATGACATGGACGCAAGATTTGCTTTTGGCGCTCATGGCCTTTGTTGGCATCGGCTGGCTGGTGCGCCGGGATGGACGGCTCAGTTTGTCTCGTTTGGGCCTTGCCCTGCCAACCTTGCGGCAGGTCGTGATCAGCGTGGGCCTGGCCGGCGTTTTTGTCGTCGCACTTTTGTTGACGGAATGGCTGCTGGCCCGTTTCGGGATTGGTTTCGATGAGGATGTCCAGCGTGTGTCCGAGCAGATTGTCGGGCCCCTGATGATGACAATCCCTGGCATCCTCACCCTGGGGCTTGCCGCCGCCCTCGGCGAAGAACTGGTCTTTCGCGGCGCAATGCAACCCCGTTTTGGTCTGCTGCTCACCGCCATCCTCTTTGCTTTGCTCCACAGCAATTACGGCATCACGTTGAGCACGGTTGTGGTTCTTGTCCTCGGATTAGTTTTAGGATGGCAGCGGATAAGGTACAATACCACGTCCGCCATGATTACTCATGCAACTTACAATATCGCGCTCGGGTTGTTGGCTTTCCTCAACCTGTGGCCCGAATGGTAAAAATCGCTGGACCCACAATAACGTCCTGACTTCTCACCTGCGTACTGGATATTTGATGTCGGATAGTGACATACCAATCCGCAAATACCCAATACCTAATACCCAATATCTTTTAACCATTACCATGACTCACACCAAACAAAAACAACTACTTAGATTCGGTAAGATGCTGCCGATCGCCATACTTGCCCTGGCATTGACACTCTCTTCCTGCACGATCATTACGCCAACGCCAACCGATGTCTCGTCAGCCGACGTTGAGTTATCGACATTTACGCCAACGACAACCACAACAGCTACGGTGACGGCCACACCGTTGTCCACCTATACACCGACCCCAACACCCCTCCCGACTGACACGCCCACGCCGACCCCAACAAAAGCCGCAACGGCAACGACTGCACCCAAGAAAGCAGCGGTGAAGCCAGCGGCGACGCCGACGCCCGGCAAAGTTACCTTGGTGCTCAAGGAAGCCGATCTCAACAAGATGGCCCAGGACGCCCTGGCGGAGCAAAGCGACGTGCCGGTCTCCAATGTGCGCGTGGACTTGCAACCAGGACAGATTGTCTTTAGCGGGCGCGCCGTACTCGGCTTTTTCCCTGTCAACCTGGAGATTACAGCTACGCTGCCAGTTGTAAATGGTAAACCGAAACCGGAGATAGTGAGTGTCAAACTCGGTGGCGAGGAAACGGGTGGTTTCATACGCACACAAGTGGTGAATATGATCCAGCCCTATCTCGAACTGTTCGCGCAAACCGATCTGAACTTGTATGTCGACAAGATTGTGATTACCGATAAAGAAATTCGCATCACCGGGCAGTATCAATAACAATTCAGGTGTGATGCGTCAGTACAACAATGAAAATCCGCCTCACTAAACTGCTTTTGGCCCTTGCCACACTGCCAGTGGTGGGAAATTTATTCCTCAAACTGGCCAGTAGGATGGTTGGGCCGTACAAAGCCCGGCGGAAGTTGATTAGCCTGAGCGGCAGGAGCTACGTCTCGCCCTGGGCCGACATTCAGTGTGTTCAATTTCAGGTTGGACAACGTGCATTCATCGACGACGATGTCACTATTTTCGCACATCGGGATGGTGGGAAGTTTTCCATTGGAGACCAATCCTCCATTCAACGCTACACCATTCTCGAATTGATCCAGGGCGGTGAGATCACCATTGGCCGGAATACGCACATCCAGGCTCGTTGCAATCTCACGGCGGCGTTGGGCAGCATTCGTATCGGCGACAATGTCCAACTGGCCCCGAATTGCGCCCTGTATCCCTACCAGCATGGCTTTTCCGACCCGAACATCCCCATTTCCCAGCAGCCACTGACAAGCAAAGGGGATATCATCATCGAGGATGACGCCTGGCTGGGCGTGGGCGTGATCGTTATGGATGGCGTGACTATCGGCAAGGGCGCTATCATTGGGGCGGGCGCCGTTGTCACCGAAAGCATTCCCGCAATGGCCATCGCCGTAGGCAGCGCCTGCGCGGGTTGTTGGCTACAGAAAGGAATGATGCAAGGCGTCTTGCATCACTGACGCTGGAAATCTCGTTGATCGATTAAACACTTCAGCGGAGCATTTAAGCGGTGTGGCGATGAGATTACAAGCCAGGAAACTGTATCCGGACTCTCTTAACGGCCAAACCGTCCATCTCCAAAACCTGGATATGTACTTCGCCCAGTGTCAATTCATCCTGCGCGTGTGGTAGCCGCCCGAGACTATCCATAATCAAACCGCCGATCGTATCCGCTTGCTCGTCGTGCAGGTCTAAGGCGTAATGCTGGTTTATTTCATCAAGCAACAAGTCACCCCGCACCTCGATAACCGTATCACTAATCACACGAATCGGCAGTATCTCAGTATCGTATTCGTCTTGAATCTCTCCCACCACTTCCTCAATGATGTCTTCAATGGTCACCAGTCCGGCAATTCCGCCGAATTCATCAACGACAATGGCCAGATGCACACGGTACTGACGCAAGGTGCGCAGCACATCGCCAACCTTGATTCCCTCAGGCACGAAAACCGGTTTACGCATCAGGTCGGACAGACTGAGTTGAGAACCATCAACCAATCTTCTGGCCAATGATTTAACATGCAAGACCCCCACAACATGATCCAGATCATCTTCAAATATCGGATAGCGTGAATGGGGTTCCTTACACACAGTTTTTAGCACATCATCCAGTGGGGTTGTCACGGAGATGCCCACTATGTGGTTACGAGGCGTCATGACTTGACCCGCAGTACGATCGTCAAAGTCAAAAATATTCTCGACATAGACTCGTTCGATGGGATCCAGCAGACCTTTCGAGGTGCTTTCTTCGACGATGTACTGCAATTCTTCCGCCGAGAACAGTTGGTCCTGCGTGTCGGCAGGCGGGATACCTACCGCTCGGATGATGCCATCCGCCACTGCGTTAAGTGAGACGACAAAGGGGCTAAAGATTTTTTGCGTAACAGCCATGAATCCGGAAAGTCTGAGCAGACTTGTATCACTCGACTGGATGGCGATGCTTTTGGCGATCATCTCACCAAAGACCACGTGCAAGTAAGTGAGAATGCCAACACCGCCAATCAATGCGAAGGTGTGCGCTGTGTGCACATCCAGGTCGAGATAATGCTCCAGAGGATATGCGAGCCACTGTGTGATAGTCCTTTCGCCGTACATGCCAAGGCCAAGACTGGCAATCGTGATGCCAATCTGCGCTGTACCGATGTAGCGATTGCGCTTAGCAGGATCTTTTAACCAGGGCAACACCCGCGCAGCGCTGCTTTTTCCTTCCGTTGCCCATCGGGCAATGCGACTGTAAGGGGCGACAACGATGGCAAACTCGGCGGCGACGAACACGCCATTGACGAAAATCAAGAATACAATGATGAGGATGGGGATGAGGAACTCGTTCATTTTTCCTGCCCCTGCCATTGGTTGATGAAGATGGGGGACGCTTCAATGCTTATCGAATGAATTTCATTGCCCTTCATTTGCTCGACTTGCAGACTGCACTGCTCCATCTCGATGCTGTCGCCTTTCACCGGAATAGCTCCGAAGCGGCTGAAAAAGAGTCCAGCGAGTGAAACGCCTTCATCCTCCGGCAACCCCAAGTTCAACCAATTGTTCAGATCGGCGACCGCTAAATCGCCACGCGCTAACAGACGGTGGTCGTTAATCTTTTGGATGGACAGATCTTCGAGATCGAATTCATCCTGAATCTCGCCAAATATCTCTTCCAGCAAATCTTCAATCGTGACAAGGCCTGCCGTACCACCATATTCGTCTACGACGAAAGCCATGTGGCGTCTGCTCTGTTGCATTTTCACTAGCACTTCATCCAATGGCATGGTTTCAGTAACAAAAAAAGGGGCTTTCATGATGGGGCGGACATCACTTGACCCATGTTCTGCACCCACACATAGCAACTCCCTCAAGTGCACGGTGCCAACGATTTTGTCGATGGTTTCTTCATAGAGCGGTAGGCGAGAATAGGTTGAATTCGCCAATAGCGCCAGCAACGTTTGCGGCGTCTCTTCCACCGATGCGGCAACGATGCGAGTGCGGGGTTTCATCACCCTGTCCATGGTGCGCTCGTGCAGTGTGAGTGTCCGTTCCACCATATCCCGCTCCCCCACATCGATCGCGCCGCCCTCCCCGCTTTCCCGAACCAGCAACAAGATTTCATCGGGATGATGAACGTGTGCATGTTCGGCGACAGCTTCCTGCCCGAACAGCTTCAAAGCAACCTGGGCGCTGCCGTTGAACACCCAGATCAGAGGCTTGAACATGATCATGGACCAGCGCATCGGTATGATTGTCGCCATCGCCAGCCGCTCCGGATAGCGTACGCCGATGTTCTTGGGGATCAATTCGCCAAAAAGGACCTGCAACGCCGTCAGCAATAGCAAAATCACGATAACAGATATCGATTCAGCGGCCAGGGGATCGCCGCCCAACGAGAAAATCAGGGGGGAGATGTAGTCCGACAGCGCCGCCTGACCATAAAAGCCCAAAACCAGACTCGTTACTGTGATACCCAACTGGCAGGCAGCGATGTAATTATCCAGATTTGTGGGGCTATCGACAATCGGTAGCAGCATCTTGGCCAGGCGATTACCGCCGTTGGCCAAAGCCGCCAAACGAGGTCGGCGAGAGCTTGCCGTGGCGAATTCTGCTGCGACATAAAACGCGTTGAAAAAAATGAGTAGTAAGATGATGGAGGAGATTAGTAAAAAATTCATCGACGGAATGTGTGACCTGCGAGCCTGCGACGGAAGAGCGTATCTTGATTTAACACGTAACCCTAGTATAGCCCAAAAGGTGCAACATTGCCTCAAGCACTCGATCAAGCTATCATACGGATACAACAAGGCGAAGTAGAGTTTCAGGTGAAAGCCGATTTCAACTCCCGATTTTTCTGTCACGGGCTGGGCCATCTTACAAAACTTTCACTAAATTGATGGGCCGCTGTCATCCCAAATTCATCTTGCTATGCTAGAGTAATAGAAATGGCGGGAGCGGCCCTGAAACAGCGGTGGCCGTTCACCAGGGGAGACTGCTTCAGTCCACTCCCGCCCTTTTTCGCCAAATCTGTGCCGCCGCTCCCCGTGGCGGCCTTCTCATTTCATCCTCGTACTTGCTCTTGGAATACAAAAATGACCAGACGGATACCGATAACGCTTCTCTACCTGTCCATTATCCTTGGCTTGTTTGCGCCTCTGGCCGTAAGCAGCGCCCTGGGTCCGATCAATCCCAATACCATCGTCGCCCAGTCTGCTGATCAGCCTGCTGACATGCTGCGGACGTCACCCGGCGAAGCCACCGGCTATTACATCGAGAATGGACGCTGGAGTTTTTTGCCAGCCGCCGATTATCATGCCACCGGTTCCTTCCGCTTCTGGAGTTGGGCGGAACTGAACCCGGCTCCGGGCGTCTATCGTTTTTCCTGGATCGATCAGTATATCGATAACGCGCTGGCCAACGGTTACGAGTCTATTGGCATCGCCCTGATGACCTATACCGGTCGCTACGTTGAATGCCAGGGTACAAATCTGCAAGGTGTGGAGTATACACCTGCCTTTGTGCGTGCAGGCCCGGATGGCGTCCTTGGCAATGCCGATGACACGGTCATCACCTCGCCATATCCAGATGAACGCCATCCCTCCGAATCAAGGTATTCCGATTGCACCAACTTCGGCGGCGATTGGTATCTCCTCGACTATAAAAACAGCTATTACCAGCAGCAGTACGATATTTTTATCGCTGCGCTGGGCGGTCACCTTAAAAACCATCCCCAGCGAAGCAAAATTGGCTGGGTGGCCATCGGCGGAGGGAAGGATGGTGAAAACACCGCCGCCGACAACCGTACGGCTGGCGTAGCCGCACAGGACGAAAATTTCCTAGAAAGTAGTGGACACTTGAGCGTAGCTCAATGGGATGCCTACATCAAAAGGACCATCGACCACCACAAGACCGCCCTGGCTGGCTCCGGCATTGACGTCGTCACCCAGAACGCTCCCTTCTTCCAGGACACCCGGTCCCGCCGCACGATTGCCGAATATGCAGCATCGCAAGGGGTTGGGCTTTCCATCAACAACATCGTGTCGGATATGAGCGATGTCGAAAATTGCGCCAGCACCGACGCCAACGAGAAGTGTACGGCCATGTACGATCAGGCCCGGCTCTACCGCGACCAGATCCCGATGTCGTTTGAAAGTTATGGCTTCATGATGAGCACGCCCAACGAATTCTATTGGTCCATGTCCAGGGCGTTGGATGTGCATGCCGATTACATCCGGCTTTCTGCATTCTGGAAGACACACGATTCACCGGCGGCCCGCACGATCGCTGAATGGACAAGTAAATACATGGGGACAGGCTTGCAGTCGGGAGACAACCCCGTGCCAAGCATCTGGTCTCGAATGCGAGAACACCGAAACCCGACCTACCTGCCATATGCCTACATCCCCCACGACATCTATCATGATTGGCCAACCAATGGCAATTACGAATTTTATCTCGAACAGGTGCATACAGCCCCCGGCGGCGTCACCATTCCCGTCACCGATGACCAGAGATTCACCAATCCGACCCACATCATGGGCTGGGATTCAGCACCCTCGAATGTCCTGGATAAGCCGTGGCACTACAACACTCAGCCCTACTCCGCCGCCCTGAACAGCACTGGCCTGTATCACATTGACGCCGGAATAGAATATCCCATCCAGATCGAGGTTGATCCGGGATTTGTGGCGCGGCGCAGCAACCAGGCTAATGGCAATTACGGCTTTTTCTTTAATGCCGATGACCGTTACCTTTCAGCGCCCGCCAGCCTGGGTGACGCCCACGACATCCGCATCACCGTCACCTTCCTGGACAATGGTTCGGATCGCTGGCGGTTGATGTACGATTCCGTGACGGGTGAAAAACCGGCAAAACTCTATGCGCTGCAAAACTGGGACATCAAGTCGGGCCTGGCAATAGCGGGCGGATTGCCAACAACAGGTATTTTGACAGATCCAAAACCATCCTACGTCCAAAAAACCAACAGTAATTCCTGGAAGGTGGCGACTTTCCTGATCGAGGATGGTTATTTCGGCAACCGTCTGACCAGCGGCACAGATTTCTACATTGACAGTCGCAGTGACTCTGGCGCTATGGATGGCAACGAATATGTGCACCATGTGGATGTGCAGCGGCTGAGCGATGTCCCACAAGTAACCCCCACACCCACAAGCACCGGGCAGGCTCCCACCGCCACCCCGACCTCCACACCGATCATCACATCCACACCAACACAAACCCCCACGCCGACCAACACTGGCAACATTGCCGGCTATGTATTCGAGGATGTGGATGGCGACGGCTTCCACGATCCATTTGATCCACCGATCCCCGGCGCGCTGGTGCAGTTGTTCAACTCCGCCGGCGATACGGTAATCCGAGAGGTTGTGACCGATAACAACGGTCTGTACCGATTCACCAATGTCAGTTCCGCCACCTATCGGGTGCGACCACTGCCGCCGCAGGGCTGGTCAATGACGCTTACCGAACGCTGGGTGGTCGTCTCGGCGGGTGCAAATTTCACCGAGATCAACTTCCCCGCCACTCGATCCGCCACCAACACCCCAACCCAAACGCCGACCGCCACACAGACCCCCACCAGTACGCTGACCCCGACACCCACCTCGACTCCAACGGCTACGCAGACGCCCACAGTTACCCCCACTTCGACACCGACAGGTGGTCAAATTTACGGCATCGTCTGGTTCGATCTCAATGAAGATGGCGAGATTGACCCAGGCGAGGAAGGCGCCGAAGGCGCCACACTGCAACTGAAGAACGACAGCGGGCAAGTGCTGGCGGAAACGACAACAATTTCCGAAGGCGGTTATCAATTTGTCGGACTCGCTTCTACAACATACAACCTGGTCCTCATCGTTCCTGCCGGTTGGCAAGCGACTACACCCACCAGCCACTGGTTGGCGCCAGGCGTCGGTTCACTGGAAGTCAACTTCGGTGTGATCAACCCACCAACCGCAACGCCGACCTCGACGCCTTCACCAACCGCAACGCCGACGATTACACCCACACTCGGCCCCAACGGCTCTATTCACCCCTTCGTTTGGAATGATCTGAACAAAGATGGATCCCGACAGGTTGGTGAACCGCCCCTGCCCGGGATTAAGTTCACAGTCTTCGACACCGCCGGGCAACAAATCGCTCTGACAACAAGCGGCAGCGATGGCATTGCCCGTTTTGACGGCTTGCCAGCTCCTGTCAGCTATCGGGTTGTCGTGAGTTTGCCGCCAGATACAACCCCAACGACGAACACCGAGTACTATGTTGGCATCACCCCTGGCTCTCTGCTAGACCTCTATTTCGGCATTTATGATGAACGCAGCAAGACCTATCTACCCCTCCTCTGGCGAACCAACGGCGAATGATCCTTCATCTACACGAGCAAGCCTCCTGCGCTCTTTTGTCTGCATATCTGCTCCACAGTTATAATGGCCTGTCCTAGTCCATCTAAACGCCGTGAGCCGATATGCACCACGAAACCAATAAAACCAAACGCCCATACCTCTTCCGACTGCTGACCATCGCTATTCTCACCACAGGATCGTTCCTGCTGCTCACCGCGCTTCTGGTGTCACCGAGCACCTGGGCCGATAGTGCGAATTCTGATGAACTGGTCACTTTCTTTTCAAATACCGACCAAAACTGCTACTACCTGAACCCGGACCCGCCTGATGGTGAACCGACCCACGCTGTCAGCCACAGCATCTATCTCACCCTGCCCTACTCGGGTACGGTGGAGCAAGCGACCTTACTGCTGCGGTCAACCAATGTGCGCATCGGGCAGCGTTCATCCCATCTATGTCAATGGCGTTGACACCGGGCACGCTCCGCCACAAGACTCGAATAGCAGTTGCAAGTCAGTCGACCCCAACCTGATCCTGGAATACGATCTGCCTGTCGATCTTATTCATCCTGGAAACAACGTTGTGCGGCTGACCAGTGAAGGGACAACTGACTTATGGGGTGCGAATTATATCGCCTTGCGAGTGAGCGGCACAGACCTGACCGGATCCGATTTCAAATTAACGACATTCCCCGGTGAAAACGGCCAGGCAGTGGAGGCCTTACTGTTAAATCCACGCGGCCAGGTCGAGCCCAGCCCCTTGCTGGTGCTCTTTCATGGTTGGAAAGGCCTGCTGATTGACCCCTATCTTACCGATTACACAACAGCCGCCGTTGACCGGCAGTGGTTTGTGGGCTCGCCTCAGCAGCGGGGGCAGAACACCCTGGGGCCGGGTGGACAACCACTGGCCTCGCTCAAATCGCAGCATGACGCCATCAAATTCATCGAATACATGATGGCGCATTATCCCATCGATCCCGACCGCATCTATGTTGGCGGGTTCAGCATGGGTGGCATGACCGCGGGCGTCGTTGCCGAAAAATACCCCGATGTCTTCGCCGCCGCCGTCACCCACAAGGCCATTGCCAACCTGACGGACTGGTATTACGAGCAGGGCGAGTACCGCCAATCGCAAATTATCACCGAAACCGGCGGTGCTCCCTGGGAAATCCCCTTCGAGTACAAACGCCGCAGCCCTGTGGAAATGGCGTCGAATGTCAAAAACCTGCCCATCGCCGTCGTGCATGGCATCTCCGACACTGTGGTGCTGCCACACCATGCAGAGGACTTCCACAACGCAATTCTCGCCGCCGACCCGCGTCACACCGAACTGCAATGGTATGCGGGCGATCACCCTGACGATCCCGCCCCGTACGGCGGCGAATGGGCGGCTCAATTTATGGAAGGCTACACCCGTCTCGACAGTCCCACCAGCCTACGGCTGCGCACCGACGAATCCAAATCGTTTTACTGGATGACAATCGGCAAAAACAGCAGCAATCGTTTCACCGAAGTGGATATCGATGTCGATGCATCAGGTGAGCGTTTCTGGGGTGAGACAAACGACAATCGCCCGATCGATCTGGCCTTTGATCTCGACCGCATGGATCTGCTTCCCAATGTCACCTACGTTTTTTCCCGAACGAACGGGCAGGATACCATCGTTGAAGGCATCGCGCCCGGAAATGGCAAGCTTAGCCTGAGCCTGCCATCCGGCCAGACGCACTTCGAGGTCTACCGGGGCGATCTCCCCGTGCAACGGACCCTGAAAAACGGCGAACTCGGCTACACCGGAACCATCGACACCTGGATCAATGCGTGGAGCGTTGACACGATCTATGGTGGCGAACAAACCCTGGCTTTGCGCCCTGACGACGTTGCCAAAGGTCTCATCCGCTTCGATTTGCAGGGCCTGCCCGGCGATATCGTCATCACTGCCGCCACGCTCAAGCTGTACGACAATGGTTCTGGCCCAGACATGACCGTCAACCTGCACCGCATGTTGCACTCCTGGGATGAAGCGACCACCACCTACAATCAGGCGGGCGGCGGCCAGCCCTGGAGCGCGCCCGGTGGCGCAGCCGGCGCCGATTGGGAAAGCGCACCCATCGCCACATTCTACCTCGATAGCGTCACCGGTTACGCTGCAATCAACCTCCTGAGCGCTGTCCGCGATTGGACGGAGCATCCTGAAAACAATCATGGCGTGGCCCTTGTTGTGTCCAGCGCCGGGTACAATGGCGCACACACCATGCAAAGCTCAGAACACTGGAACCTGGATATGAGGCCCAAACTGGAACTCATCTTCGAGCCAATTCCTGCCACGCCCACGCCAACACCAACATCCACACCAACGCCGACCTCGACACCGACGCCAACCGACACGCCAACACCGACCGCAACATCGACGCCAACAGCCACCGCCACCAACACCCCCGCCCTGGGCGACCTGAGCGGCATTGTGTATGAAGATGCCAATGGCGACCTGCAATACCAGCCCGGCGAACCCACCCTGGCCGATGCCACCGTGCAGCTCTGGCGCAGCAACACCTTGCTCGATGAACAGAACACCGGCGCTGACGGCGTGTACAACTTCGCAGGGTTACTTGCAGGAAGCTACATCGTCCGTGAGACAGCGCCACCTAGGCTACTTCCCCGCCCGCCCCACCGACACCGCCATTTTGAGCGTCAGTGGCGGGCAGGTCAATGGCGTCAATTTTGGACACCAGCGCTACGACCTTCTCTACTTACCTCTGACGCTGAAATAGTGGAGAACACGCCATGAATCTCGTGGATTGGTACGAAGCCTACTGGGCCGGAAAATCTGATAACGTCGACCATGACCGCCTGGACCTGATGCTGGTCCATGTTCAACCAGGCTGGCGTGTTTTTCAACTGGACGGAGGCCCAGGCATGATGGCCGAGCGCATGGTCAAGGAGCGGGGTGCAGAGGTCGTTCTCACCGATCTGACACACGAAGCCAGCGCTCGCGCCCAGGCCAGAGGCTTGAACGCCAGCCAGCTTTACATCGCCGAAGGCGATATCCCCTTCCCCGATGCCAGTTTCGACGCCGTCGTGTCTGACTCCGCCATCGAACATCATTTTGACCCCGCCCGTTCTTTTGACGAACTGGCCCGGGTGCTGAAACCGGGTGGGACCTTCATCCTCTGCCTGCCCAACATCGCCCACTGGCGGCACCGCTGGTGGCTGCTGCGAGGCAGATTCCCCTACGTGCCCGCCACTCCCACCGACTTCTCACATCTGCGCTTCTTTACCCTGAATGAACTCCGCATCTGGCTGCAGGAACGGGATGTGGCAATCGAACATATCGATGGCTCCGCTTCCCTCTGGGTGCGGGGTCTCTACCCGGCCTGGATGCGCCGACGACGAGTGCGCCCTTTGTACACCCGCCTGGCAAGACAATGGCCAACCCTATTCGCACGAGATTTGATCCTGATTGGGAGGAAGAGTGAAGAATAAAGATTAAGAATCAAAGATCATGACAATTCAGGCTACTGTCATTTCGACGACCAAAGGGAGGAGAAATCCCCCTGTTATCAGGAAATATCCCCGAAAATGGAGGGGATGTCTCACATTTGTTCGACATGACGTACAAAGGGCGATCACGCCTGAATAGTCATCCTTAATCTTTGATCTTTAGTTCTTAATCGTTGATTCCAGCAAAAGCTATGACACTCAAGAAACAGGTTGCCAGTGGCGCTGTTTGGGTGGGACTCTCCACCGTCGTCGTTAAAGTACTCTCCTTTATCGCCATCACGTTGGTGTTGGCGCGCGTGCTGGAGCCAGCCGATTTCGGTTTGGTCGGCATCGCCTGGCTGGCTATCAACGCCTTTGATTTCCTGCGAGAAATGGGCATCTCCTCCGCCTTAATCTACTGGCAAGACGACGATAATAACATAGCTGCCGATGTCGCTTTTATCAGTTTGATCATCAGCAGCTTTATCATCTACGCCATTATCTTTCTCAGCGCCCCTTTCATTGAGATGTTCTTCAGGGATGCCGCTGGCCTGACACCGGTCTTGCGAGTCCTTGGCCTGATCATGATCATCAATGGCATCAGTCAGACGCCATACACTCTCCTGGCGAAAAACCTGCAATTCCGCAACAAAGCCATCCCTGAAATCATCGCCGGTCTTGCCAACGCTATCATCGCTATCGTTTTGGCGTTACGTGGCTTTGGCGTCTGGGCGCTGGTCTTTGGATATCTGGCAGATGGCATCGTAGACAGTGTATTGGTCTGGTTCTTCACCAGTTGGCGGCCCAAGCTCCGCTTCGATCGGGAAGTGTGGCGAGGAATGATGGCATACGGCCGCCATATCGTGGGCAGCCGCTTCATGATTTTCGGCATCACCAATATCGATGATGCTTTGGTCGGCCGCATGTTGGGTGCGACGGCGCTGGGCTATTACACTTTTGCCTACCGTCTCAGCAATGTCCCGGCCACCCACATCACCCGACTAATCAACAGCATCATGTTCCCCGCCTTTAGCAAGATCCAGGATGATTACGAACGCATTCGGCGGGTCTTTTTCGACACGATCCAGGCAGTGGGCTTGCTATCAATCCCCTTGGCGATAGGCACACTTGTGCTTGGCCCGTATTTCGTCCATTTCTACTACCAGGGCAAGTGGGATGACTCAATTCTTGCCATGGAATGGTTGGTGATCTATGGTCTGGCGCGCTCCATCGCCGCCAACATGGGCAACATTTATCGGTCTCTCGGTAAACCGCAGTGGTTGACCTATCTGGCCACCTGGCGGCTGGTCACCATGCTGGTCTTGCTCATTCCCT
Source organism: uncultured Chloroflexia bacterium (assembly GCA_963700615.1). Lineage (GTDB taxonomy): Bacteria > Chloroflexota > Anaerolineae > J102 > J102 > DUEF01. The sequence continues at coordinate 104,728 of CAVOYG010000026.1, forward strand.
CGATTTTGTGGGGCGGCATCGTTGGCGTCAGCATCCTCAGCGCTGTCGTTGCCGTCATCGATTTCATCATCGCCGCCTGGATGGTCAATCGCCTGCTTGGAGGCGGTTACAGACCTTACATCCGTCGCCTGGGCCCGATTTTCCTTATCTCAGGCGTTAGTGTCGGCATCGCCTTCCTGGCCATGCAGGTGACGCCCTCGACATACCGATTACTGCCATTTCTGGTCGCCACGCTGGTTATGATCCTGATCTATTCCTTGTTGAGCTGGTTCTTTGAGCCCCTGTTCCGGCGCATCACTATCGGCATGCTCAATTACATGGGCCCGACCCGCGCTCTGGCCGCCCGCCTCGGTGGATAGCACGTATGTCCCAGGCTCAACCACCTGCTGCAATGCAAGTAACCTATCTCTCACGCGTGCGACTGAATCCTTATGTCAGATTATTGGCAGATGGTGTAAAAAACGCTGATCCTGCCATCCACACGTCGTTAGCATTCACCCTGCCCTGGCGAAAGCTGTTGTTCAAGCGCCGCTTCGATATCCTGCACCTGCACTGGGTGGAACTGCAATACAGTTATGGACATCCTCCTGCTGGTGAAGCAAAACGTTCTCTGCGTAACCTGCTTCTCAAGCTGCGCTACCTGCAACAACGCCGGACCCGTCTCGTCTACACGGTCCACAATCTAAACCAACACGAGGGTCTGCATCCTCATCTCAACGAACAGGCCAATCAATGGCTTTTTAAACATGCTGACACCATTCATGTGCACGACCACATCAGCGCTGAGGCTGTCGCCCAAATGTACAACCGCCGCGACAATGTTTTTGTCATCCCGCATGGCAATTACATCGGCGTTTATCCCGACAGCATCAGCAGGGATGAAGCTCGCTCCCGCCTCGGCATTCCGCCGGAATCATTTGTCTATCTTTTCATCGGGCAAGTGCGGCCGTACAAAGGCCTCGACAAGCTCATCCAGGCCTTCATCGAAATGGATGATTCCGGTACAATGTTGATCATTGCCGGTCATGCCAACGATGCCGGATATACACAAACCATCCGGGATCAGGTCGCTGGCCGGACCAACATCAGGCTGTTCCCCAACTACATCCCGGACGAGGACATGCAACTCTTTTTCAACAGCGCTGATGTCTGTGTGCTGCCCTACCTGCACGCCACCACATCCGGCGCAGCCCTGCTGGACTATTCCTTTGGCAAACCGATCATCGCTCCCGCCATTGGCCCTTTCCCCGAACTGGTCACACCCGACCGAGGCGTGCTCTTCGGGACCGACGCCGACCTGATTGACGCTCTCCGCCAGGCGCGGGGATTGGATACAGACCGGACGGGTTCAGCTACGCTGGCATTTGCCAAAACCCGTAATTGGGATGCCATCGGCGCTCAGCACGCTGCCATGTATCGTTTTTAAGTGCGACGCACTTGCGAAGTGCGCCGCACCAAGACTATTGCCCCGACCATTATCATGCTATCCGGCCAAAACATCGTCTGCTTTGCTCCCAACCGTTGGGACGACATCTGGCGCAACCGCCACCAGATCATGTCGAGGCTCGCGCGCCAAAATCGCATCCTTTTCGTGGAGCCGGGCCGGCACCTGCGCCAGATCACGCCAGATGTGCGGCGAAATGGCCCTGGTGCGCTCAGTCGTGCGAATGTTTTTTCTCCCATGGAAAATCTGTGGGTGTATCAATGGCCGACGTATGCGCCGAAATCGGGTCGCTCTCCCCTGGACGAGATCACATTCACCCTGCGCAAACGCAGCCTGCGAAAAACCCTGCAACAACTCGACATGGCCAATCCCATCCTCTGGGTGTTCCAGTACAACCTCGGTGAGATGATCGGACACCTTGACGAAAGCCTCGTGATCTATCATGCTGTGGACGAATACTCCGCTTATGCATCAGGTTACGACGATGCAGCGATACGCGCTGAAACCATCAAGGAAATGGAAGCCGACGCCATCTCCAGATCGGACATGGTATTTGTCACATCACCTGCTCTGTACGAAAGCAAGCGACATCTACATCCTTCGGTCACGTTGGTGGAAAATGGCGTCGATTACGAGCTTTTTGCGAACCCTGATCCGGAAACTGCCTATCCTATCGACCTTTTGGAAATCCCGCACCCGCTGATCGGCTATGTTGGCGTTATCAACGAGAAACTCGACCTGCAACTCCTCACCGCCATCGCCCGCAAACAACCCCAGTGGCAACTCGTGCTCGTGGGGCCGGTGGCGCTCAAAAACGAAAAAGATCTGTTGCAGACCCTGAAATCCTTGCCCAATGTGCACCTGGTCGGACGCAAACCTGTCGACCGGCTGCCCCTCTACATCCATGCTTTCGACGTTTGCCTTATCCCCTACAAACAAAACGAATGGACGCGCAACATCAGCCCGTTGAAGTTGTACGAGTATCTGGCGGCGGGCGTTCCTGTCGTTTCGACCGGTATCCCCGCGACACAGGAATTCGCCGACACGGTCTGGCTGGCGTGGAATCCGGACGCATTCTGCGAGGCTATCAGCCAGGCCCTTGTATCTGACACTCCCGAACGGCGACGCGAGCAACAGTCGCAGGCGAAGAATCACACCTGGGACCAACGCGTCGAAATGCTGTCCGCTACGATTGAAGCGCATCTTGACGCAAAGAACGAACGCTTATGACACAATCTGACCCCAACCAAGAATTTACTTCCTATTTCAGGATCATTGCCCGGCGCTGGTGGCTGCTGATACTGTTGCCGGTGGTGACGGCAGCGGTCATCCTGGCCTTGTCCACGGTTGTGCAACCGCAATACACCTCCAGCGTCAGGCTCCAGGTCTTGCCCATCGATCCACAAGAAGTCTCGCTGTTCTCGAATATTCGCTCGATGTCCACCAGTGAGCAAGTGCAAGCCGTGCACGACGAATTCTACGATGCCGTGCGCTTGCCCTCGGTTGCCTGGAAAACCATCGCCGATCTGGGCCTGAACCTTTCCGCCACCGAATTGATCGAACGACTGAATACGGAACACCAGACGGACTTCATCACTGTTTTGCTGGAAATGCCTTCTCCTGAACTGGCGCAACAAGCTGTAACCACCCACGTGGAAAATGCCGTGGCGGCGTACCGAAATATCCGTTCGAGATCGGCGGAAGTATCGCTCGAATTTATCGATAGTGAAGTGGAAAAGCAATCGCAAGTGTTGGCTGCCAGCGAACAAGCGCTACAGGAATTCCAACTCGAAAACGAAGTGAGCGACCTCACCCGTGAAATCATCGCTTATCAAGACCTGAGGCGATCGTTGCAGAGTGATCGGGATAGCACGCTGGTGGAAGCGGAACGCAACAAGCGCCTTGCCAGCGAATACCAGGCACTGTCCGATGCCAATTTCGCTCAGGTTGAAGCGCTGCGAGCAAGCATCGCCATCTCCGAAACCACCACGTCTGATGAAGCAGAGGCAGACGCAGAAGCAGCGGTCACGCCAGCAGAGGCAGCGACGCCAGAGCCGGAGCCAGATCCCGCAGTTCTTGCCGAGATCGAGCGTTTGCTTGCCCTGGCGCAAGCGCAAGGCCTCAATGCCGATGAACACAACGCTGCGGCGATTGCGCATCGCGCCGCCGCGGCTGAATACGACCGCATTCTCAACGAACGCCAGCAGGAGCAAATCTATCTGCTGGGCTTGCAGGAACAATACGAGAAACTAATCGGCGATGTCGCCAGAGCCGAGGGCTTGTACGATTTTCTCATCGACAAAGCCAACGAAGCTAAGCTGAAGCTAAGTCAGGGCAAAAACATCGGGTATTTGCAGGTCGCGCAACCGGCCCGTCTCCCCAATGCCGAAGCACCCAAACGCACAGTGCAATTGCTGATTGTCGGCGTCCTTGTCAGTCTGTCTGGTCGCGCTCGTGCTCGCTTTCCTGCTCGAAGTGCTGGAACGCAGTCTGGGGCAGCCAAAGACCAAGCCTGATTGACGTGTTGCGTGGTCCGACCCGGCCCGATACGCACCACGCACTACGCTTCCCATGACTCGCCCTCGCATCCTCTACGTTGACTTTCGCACCACTGCCCGGTGGATCGATTCAGAGTTTGCTGCACATTGTTCAACATCTGCCCCGCCAGCGTTATCAGCCTACCATTTTGCTGTCTCCCACCGTGGCGGCGCTCCCCGCTGTGCAGGCGCTTGAGTTGCCCACTCTTCAGCTACGATGCCGGACAGGGCGCATCGATTGGCTTCAGCGCCACCACGCAGACGCTTCGCCAGAGCAGCACCGCCGGTTGGCTGAGAGAGAACCGTTGGTTGGGCAAACCGTGGCGGTGGGGTTCAGCCGGTCGGCGTTTGTGGCGACGAACCCGCATCACCGCCGCCTTCATCGCCGACTTGATCGAAGATCAAAACATCGATCTCGTGCACCTGAACGATGCCATCCCCCTGGCGGAACCGGGCATCCTGGCAGCGACCAGGCGACGCAAGCCCAGCATCGTAACGGTGCGCTCCTTCCACCCGCTGGATGACGTTCATCGTTTGATCAGCCGCTTGCCCGCCGCGGGCATCCTCACTTCTCGTGCGCTGCAGCAGGACCAGCATGAGCAGGGCGTTCGCTTCCGGCAGGAACGCATCATTGCCAACGCTGTCGATCTGGCGCAGTACGAGCAGCCCGCCGAGCGGTCGGCAGTACGAAAAGAGTTCGGGTTGAAACCGGATGCCCGGATCGCAGTCGTGGTCGGTCGCATCATGCGCCGCAAGGGCCTGGATATCTTCATCCGGGCGATGGCGCAGGTGGTGCAGCAAGACACCGCTGCCCACGGCCTGATCGTTGGCGGCGTCGATGGAGCCGAAACAGGACTGGATGCCGAATTGCTGGCGCTGGCCGCCCAACTCGGCATCGCCGACCACATCCATCTCACCGGACATCGCACCGATCTCCCGCGCTTGCTTCTGGCCTCCGACCTTCTTTGCTTCGCCCCCACCCAACCTGAACCCTTCGGACGCACCATCATCGAAGGCATGGCCGCAGGATTACCGGTGGTCGGTGCACGCAGCGGCGCCATCCCCGACATTCTCATCGAAAATGAAACCGGCCTGCTGGTCCCGCCCGGCGATGCCGACGCCCTGTCTCGGGCTATCCGCCAATTGCTGGCAGATCCCGATCAGGCGCAGGCAATGGGTGCAGCAGGCAGACGTATCGCCGAAACAAACTACAGCATCGAGCATCAAATCGAGCAGCTTACCGATCTTTACGATTCAATAAGACCGATTTAAGACCAATGACAACCAGATTAAACCAGGGATTTACCGCCCGGTTCAATCTGGTTAATCGATTCACCGGTCTCGCTATTCCAATTTCTTATGCGCATCCTCCTCTTTGGCCCTTACCCCATTCCCGGACAACCTGTCTCCGGCGGCGTCATGGCAGTTGTCCATGCCCTGGCCCACGGTTTGAGCCAACGTCCTGGACTAAAAGTGGCTGTGGCCTCCGCCCATGTAGATGGCCTGTCCAGCGTTGAGCAGGATGGCCCGGTTACCGTTTATCGGCTGTCCCTCACCCGCGGCTCCCGACTGCGCTGGAGACGACGGCTGCGACGCGCACTCCAGGGCGTCATCAACGACTTCCAGCCGGACATCATCCACGCTCACGGCACGGGCTACTATGCGGCGGCAGCGTTGGACAGTGACTGGCCAAGTGTCATCACCGTGCATGGCATCATCCGCCAGGAAGCTGTTCTCAGTGGCGCTCGCACGCTCAAGAAACGTCTGGTCTGGCAATACGACGCTTTTTACGAAGATCGTGTGCTGCGGCGAGCCAAAAACTGCATCGCCATCAGCCCGTACGTACAACGGGCCTTCGCTCGTTACCAGCAGATTCACTGGTGGGATATCGTCAATCCGGTCAACGACGATTGCTTCACTGTCATCGCCCAGCCTCAGGCCGGACGCCTGCTCTCGGTGGCAAGGATCATCCCGCGCAAAGGCATCGATGCGCTGATTGCGGCATTCTTCAAGGTGGCGGACAAGCACCCGCATGCCCAGTTGCGACTTGCCGGCGAAACGAATTCGACGCCAAGGTACGTCGCGCAGTGCCGCCAGTTGGTCGCAGACGCCGGGATGGAAGACCGGGTGCTCTTCCTCGGCAATCTGTCTCATGCTGATCTCCTCGATGAGTTTTCTCGTGCGCAGGTTTCCGTGCTGGCCGCCAAACAGGAGACTGCGCCCGTGGCCGTCGCCGAATCGTTGGCTACAGGATGCCCGGTCATCGCCACGAGCGCCGGCGGGGTCCCGGACATGGTCGAGCATGGCAAAACAGGGCTCCTGGTCGTCGCCGGTGATTCCCACCTGCTGCAACTGGCCCTGACCATGTGCCTGGATGACCCCGAACGAACCGCCGTCTGGGGGAAAAACGCCTGTCACGCCGCCGAACGTTATCGGCTGGATGTCGTGGTTGATGAAACACTGGCAGTGTACGAAGACATCCTGGCAGCGCGCTCACCCTCCGATTGAAATCGTAGACTGCCACTCCCATCTTTCCATGCCTCTCCGACTCGCCATTCTCGGCCATTTCCCTGTCGACAGCCCGCCCCACGGCGGCGTGCAGAGCGTCATCGCCAACCTGCGTGATGTTTATGCCGCGCGGGACGATATCGACCTGCACCTGATCCAGCACCGGCGCGGCATCCCTGACGGTACGGTGGCACGGGATGGCTACACCATGCACAACCTGCGAGCGGATGAAAGCCGTTTCGTGCCGAACATGATGCGAACCGGCGGTCGGGTTGCCCCCGTGCTGCGTGATCTCGCCCCTGATGCGATCTCCACCCACCAGCCCGAATACGCCCTGCCCGCATTCGATACCGGCATCCCCACGGTGCACACGATCCACGGCTTTCCCGCCAACGAGTTCTGGACTCGCCGTGGTTTTTCCACGCGGGCGGCGACCTTGTGGGAGGTGCAGCTCGAACGGCAGACCCTGCGGCGCGCAAAACACCTCATCGCCATCTCCGACCACGTGGTCAAAACCTACCGGAACCGCACCTCAGCCACATTTCATCGCGTCAACAACCCCATCGCCCCCCTGTTTTTTGAGCCCGGCCCTGCGCCTGAACCCTACCGCCTACTCCTGGTCGGCAGCCTGACCCCGCGCAAAGGCATCGAAATTGCGATCGAGGCTGTCAAAACCTTGCTGCCCGCCTATCCAGATCTGACGCTGGAAATTGCGGGACCGCCCAAAAATGACGATTATGTCAGACTCCTGCACCGGCAGGCAGCTCCCCTGGGTTCGGCGATTCAGTTTTCGGGTCCGGTCACCCAGTCCGGCGTCAAAGAGGCATTGGGCCGCGCTCAGGCGCTGGTGCTGACCTCGTACGAGGAGCACGCCCCGATGGTTGTGGCCGAAGCGATGGCGTGCGGCAGGCCGGTGGTGGCCACACGGGTGGGCGGACTCAGCGATATGATCGAGCCTGGTGTGAATGGCTATCTCGCCCCGGCGGGAGATGTGGAAATGGTTGCCGAGGGATTACAGAAACTGTTGGCCAACCCCGATCATGCAGCGAACCTGGGCGTCAATGCCGCGCTCCAGGCCCGCCAACGCTATCATCCTGAGGCCGTGGCGGATGGGTATTTGCGAGCAATAATGGAAGCGATGAATGAGGATTGAAGATCAATGATTAAGAAAACGCTGTTGGTTCAACAGGATTTCATGTTGTAGACACTCATTTAGCGTGACTCGTGAAACGTAAAACGTGAAAATGGTCCAGCGAGGTGACATCACGTTTCACGTCTTCACGTTTCATGATGTAGAACCACACGAAATCGCAAAGAGTCGCGCTGTTCACCATGAGCTTCACTCCTTAATCTTTGCTCCTTACGACTCCCAAAACCGCTCCCACGTGGCTTGGGCGACTTCTCGGCTGCGGGCGGTGATGCGTTCGACATCCAGGTTCAGTATTTCGCCGCCTCGCATCAGCACTTTGCCGCTGGCGATGGTTGTATCCACCTTGCGGCCATCGAAGCCGAACATGATGTGCCAGGGGAAATTGTCGATTGAGAGTGGTGTGGGCGGGTCATAATCCACGAGGATGACATCGGCGAAAGCGCCTGCTTCCAGACGGCCCAATGTCCCCGGGAAAAACTGCTGGGCGAGGGCGGCATTGTTGGCGGTAGCGAAGCTAAGGAGCTGGTCGGCAGGCAGAATACGGGGGTCGTTGCGCACGACTTTGTGGAACAGATAAGCGACCCGCATTTCCTCGAACATGTCGTTTTGGAAGCCATCGTTGCCCAACACCAGTTTCACGCCGCCGCGCAGCAGGGTCGGCACATCGACGACGCCGACTGCGTTGTTCATGTTGGAGCGGGGCTGATGGCTGATCCAGGTTTCAGTGTCACGCAGCAAATCCATCTCCCAGGTGTCGATGTCGATGGCGTGGCCGACGATGGTTCTGGGGCCGAGGACGCCGCGCTCGGCCAGCCGGTCGATGGTGCGCATGTTGTATGCCGCCAGCGAATGCTCCCTGTCGGCGGTTCCTTCGGCGGCGTGGATGTGAAAGCCCTGATGGCCGATGCGCTCCGCCTCGCTCAGGCAACGCTCGAAGGTTTCGTCGCTGATGGTGAGGGCGGCGTGCATGCCGAACGTGGCGGCGATGCGGGGGTTCTGCTCAGCCCGCGCTTTTTCGATAAAACGCACATTTTCCCGAATGCTGGCATCGGTTACGTCTGGTCCGTCCCGGTCGGTGACTTCGTAGCAGAGGCAGGCGCGCAATCCCGATTCCTCCACCGCCTCAGCGATGACGTCCAGCGAACCATCGATGAAGCGATTGCTGGCGTGGTGATCATTGAGGGTGGTTGTGCCGTAACGGATGGCATCGATCAGTGGCCCCAGGGCGGAGTAACGCACACCCTCGGCGTCAAGCGCACGGTCGAGCGGCCACCACAGGCGGTCGAGGATTTCGGGGAAGTTTTTCGCTGGTGGGCCGGGGATGTACATGCCGCGGGCGAAAGCGCCGTAAAAGTGAGTGTGCGCGCAGATCATGCCCGGCATCACCAACATGCCGTTGGCGTCCAGGCGCTCGACCTCCGGGTGCTGGTCCTCCAGCGTCCGCGCTGTCACCGACCGCTTCGATCTTGTCGCCGACGATGAGCACAGCGCCGTTATCGATAAGCTGGGGATTATCTCCGAAGGTTAAAACTCGTCCATTTGTGATGAGCATGAGGGGCTCCTGAAGGTTAGGGGAGTGCGTGTGGAAGGGTTGTAAGAGGACTAAAGATTAACGATTAAAGATTAAGGAGGTTAGCCACGTGGCACTTTACGATCTTTAATCTTCAACCCATCAATCATTGGTTTGCAATCGCGCTGCCAAAATCGGCGACCACATACCACATGTTCCATTGATTTTGGGCCATGCCGACGCCGATTTCGGTGTATTCGGATGATAGCAGATTTTTTCGTTGCGGGGCATCGCCTTGCGGTTCATCGTACCACCAGATCAGAGCTTGTTCTGGGAAGCGCACAAAAACCCAATTCTCGCCTGCATATCTTGCCTGGTAGCCTACTCGCTGCAGACGCTCTTCCAGGTCGGAGCCATCAGCACCGATATGGCCGCACTTGTCACGGCTGGCGCACTCATCGGCATGGGACTGGGCGGCTTTTGCCAAGACTGGGGACCAGCGCAAGGGCGGCACGCCATGCGCAAAACGCCGCTCGTTGATCAGATCGACCAGGTAGTGCGGCCACTCGGCCTCGTCTGAAGGGGGGTTGATGGGTGGCGGCGTAAACGGGACCGATGTGGTGGTGGCAGTGGGAATGAGCGTGGCGGTGGGGGTGGGCGTGGTCGTGCGGAAAGTAGGTGTGGGTGTTGGCGTTTTGGTGACAGGGACGACCAACTGCTGGCCTGGTCGCAATGCTTCGCTTGCTGCGTATCTCATTCGCCGCCATTAATTCATCAATCGCAATACTGTACGTGGCGGCGATCAGCCACCAGGAATCGCCAGATACAACTTCATGGAACAGACGGGGATCGAGGGTTGGCGTCGCCGTGGGGGTGTCTGTCGGCGGAATGGGCGATGGCGTCACATCTGGCGGCAACGGCGTCGGCTCAGGCGTATCCGTCGCTGTGGGTGTAATCGTGGGTGTGGGCTCGATGGGAATGATCAATTCCATGCCCGTGGTCAGAACCATGCCATATCCCCAGCGGTTGGCGGCTTTTATGTCATCGATGCTAACGCCATGCCGCGCGGCGATAGCCCAAAATGAATCGCCTGATTCCACGATGTAGCGAGGGCGCAGAATCGGGGGTCGGGGTAGGCGGGCGGTGGGCGGGGCGTTGGTGTATCCGTCGGCGGAACGGGTGTTGGCGTCGGTTGAATAAACTTCGCGGCAGCATCGCCGCATCCAGCCAGAAGAACCAACATTAGTATCAGCACAAAAATTAGACGCCAGGGCATAAGGGGGTGGATATGTGAGACGTGATTCTCTTGAAGATTCCTGCATGAGTTCAAGGCTCAAGGATTGAAGATCAAAGTTGCGACGCCAGAGTTGTCGCAGGCTCCGATCTTTAATCCCTGACTCATTGTAACGGCAAGGTTGGGTGTGTTCAAATTGGTCTTGTGGTAGGATTAGGCTCGCAACATTTCTGACCGTGTTTTCTGACCCAACTGCTATGCCTCGACCCGACCTCTCCCCTGCTCTCGAAGCCAAGCTAAAAACACTGCCGATAACACCTGGATGTTACCTGATGCGCAATGACCGGCAGCAGGTCATCTACGTGGGCAAGGCAGTCAATCTGCGCTCGCGGGTGCGGTCCTATTTTCAGGATCAGAAACAGCACACGGCCAAGACCCGTCGCCTGGTGGCCGATATCACCGATTTGGAATGGGTGGTGACAGATACGGAGCTGGAAGCGCTGATCCTGGAAAACGAGCTAATCAAGCGCTACCGGCCGCATTACAACGTCCGCCTGAAGGATGACAAGCAATATCCCTACATCAAGGTCCACTGGCAGGAAGATTTCCCCAAGATCTCGGTGGTGCGGCGCATGTTGCCCGACGGCGCTCGCTACTACGGACCCTTCACCAGCGGCTACGCCGTGCGCCAGACGCTGGAAGCGCTGCGGCGCGTGTTCCCCTATCTCGACTGCAATCGCGAGATCACCGGCCAGGATGCCCGGCCCTGCCTTTACTTCCACATCAAGCGCTGCGCCGGGCCGTGCATCGGCGCTGTCGACCGGGAGGAATACCGGGAGATCATCGATGGTCTGTGCGAGTTTCTGGAGGGAAAGACCGAGGAGGCGCTGGGCGGAACTGAATGGGCGCATGATCCTGGCCGCAGAACGCATGCAGTTCGAGCGAGCGGCGATGTATCGGGATCAGATCCGGGCGGCGGAGCGCATCGTCGAACGCCAGAAGGTGGTGTCGGGCAAACAGGAGGATGAGGATGTGATCGCCTTTGCCCAGGATAAGGGCAACGCCTGCGTGCAGGTGTTCTTCATCCGCCGGGGCAGGCTGATCGGGCGGGAATCGTTCATGCTGGAAGGGGTGGAAGAGGACGAAAATGGCGAGATTGCTGGCTTCCTTTCTCAAGCAATTCTATGCCGAAGCCGCCTATCTGCCGCCGCAAATCCTGCTGCCCAACGACCTGGACGAACACGACATCATCGAGCAATGGTTGCGAAGCAAACGGGGCGCAAATGTGACCTTGCGCATCCCCAAGCGCGGCTCGAAACGGGCGCTGGTGAACATGGCCACCGAAAACGCACACAGCGCCCTGACGGCCATGCAGGCCGAATGGGAGGCGGACGCCCATCGCCACACCGAGGCCGTCGCCAATTTGCAAGCTGCGCTCGACCTGCCCAATCCCCCCGCCCGTATCGAGTGCTTCGATATTTCCACGCTGCAGGGCACGAACACGGTGGGCAGCATGGTGGTGTTTGTGCGCGGCGCGCCTCGCAAGAGCGATTATCGCCGTTTCAAGGTGCGGTCGGTCACGCAAAGCGGCCAGCCGGACGATTACGCCAGCATGCGCGAGGTGCTGCGACGGCGTTTTCGCCGGGCGGTCGAGGAGCCGGAATCCGGCCCGGGCAAACGCGTGGACCCGACCTGGAAGATCTTGCCCGACCTTCTGATCGTGGATGGCGGCAAGGGTCAGCTCAACGTCGCTGTGGAAGTGCTCAAAGATCTCGATTTGTTCGAGGTGGTGCCGGTGGTCGGCCTGGCCAAGCAGGAGGAGCTACTGTTCCTGCCCGGCCGCAAAGGCCCTGTGCGGTCTGGATCGCAAAAGCCCTGAGATGTATCTGGTCCAGCGCATCCGTGATGAAGCCCACCGCTTCGCTGTCACCTACCAGCGCAATCTCCGCAGCAAGACCATGACCCAATCCCGCCTGGAGGAAATGCCCGGCGTGGGCATGAAACGACGACAGGCCCTGCTCAAGCACTTCGGTAGCATCGACGCCATCCGCAACGCCAGCATCGACGAGATCGCCGCCACGCCCGGCATGACCCGGCAGGTGGCGAAGCGGATTAAGGAGATGCTTTAGGATCAGTGGGACATCGCAGGGTTGAATTGAAAAGTGAGGCGTAACGGAGCACCATCATGTTTTACGTTTCACGGCCTGCCTAAAGACTTCTGGACGGGCGTTCGCCAAGCATGTAAAATAACCAACAATTGTTAACAGTTCTTCACCTCAGGATTGACCATGACATCACTTGAACTGTTTTACCGCTTTGGCGTTGCCCTCGTTATCGGGATTTTGATCGGCATGGAACGCGAATATGCCAAACCGAATGACGAAAAGATGTTTGCCGGTGTCCGCACTTTTGCCCTTTTGGCGCTGGTGGGATGCACCGGCGCGCTGTTGGTCGACATTACGGAAACTTCGCTGGCCTTTTTGGGTGTGCTGGCCATTATTGGGGCACTGATCACCGTGTCCTATTTTGTTTCCGCCTGGCGGGGCGAAATGGGCCTAACAACAGAAATCGCAGGACTGTTCACCGTCATCTTGGGGGCGCTGTGTTACTGGGACTATCTGGAGCTGGCGGCAGCTCTGGCAGTGGTAATGACCGTGCTGTTATCGCTCAAAGTCGAACTGGAGTCATTCGCCGATCGCATGTCCAGGGATGACATTTTAGCCGCCCTCAAATTCGCGGTCATCACCATCATCATCCTACCGCTGTTACCCAGGGAACCGCTTGGACCGCCGCCTTTCGATGTTCTGATTCCCTACAACATCTGGTTGATGGTCGTGCTTATTTCGGGCATCAACTTCCTCGGCTATATCCTGGTGAAGTTGGTCGGCCCCAGGCAAGGCATCGGATTGACCGGTTTGCTGGGCGGGCTTGTCAGCAGCACGGCGGTGACGCTATCCTTTTCCGAACGCAGCCAGCGAGAAATCAACCTGGCAAAGCCATTTGCTCTCGCCATCATTTTTGCCTGGACTGTGATGTTTGGGAGGGTCCTGGTGGAAGTGGCGGTCATCAACCTGGAGTTGCTCAAAATTCTCTGGATTCCGATCACGGCGGCGGCTATTGCCGGGCTCCTGTACAGCTATTGGCTCTATCGCAAACAAAAATTCGATGAAACAGGTGAAGTCGCTGTTTCTAACCCCTTCGAATTGTGGGCTGCCATCAAGTTTGGGCTACTTTACGCTGCGGTTCTGCTTGTATCTCGCACCGCCCAGCTTTATTTTGGCGATACCGGCATCTATGTTTCCGCCATCTTATCGGGCCTGGTCGACGTCGATGCCATCACACTGTCCATGGCGCAACTCAGCAAGCACGGCGAAGTCGCACTGGAAACAGCGGAGCTGGCCATCGTCCTGGCGGCCATGTCTAACACGGTCGTCAAGGGCGGGATTGTGTTGGTATCGGGAACTATGGCCCTGCGTAAGGCGATATTGCCCGGATTTTTGCTGATCCTGGTTGTCGGCATTGGCCTGGCGCTGATTATCTGAAATGCGAATGGTCGCCAATCCTTCCGACCACCATCGCCATGACCCAACCCCCCAACCTCAGCCCTGCCCCTTTCCACCTCGAAGGTGGGCCGATAAGCGTCCTCCTGATTCATGGCTTCACCGGCGCGCCGCCAGAGATGCGGTTGCTGGCCGATTATCTGCACAAACGAGGCTACACTGTCTCGGTTCCGCTGCTGCCAGGGCATGGCACAACACCCGAAGACATGAACCAACAAAAATGGTCGGATTGGGCAGATCATGCCGACAAGGCGCTGGCTGTCCTGCGCAATCAAAGTGAGGCCGTATTTGTCGGCGGCTTGTCCATGGGCGCATTGCTCACGCTCTATCTGGCGGCGCGCCATGCAGAAATTGCCGGCGCAATGGTTTACTCTCCCGCCCTCCGCACCCGCAGCCGATCAGTGCATCTGACTCCGCTTGCAAAACACCTGGTCTCGACCCTTCCCAAAGAAAAAGAAACAGATCTAGTGGACCCGGATGCCCTGAATCTGCTTTGGAGCTATCCAGTGTATCCGGTGGCGGCGGCTCACGAATTATTGAAATTGCAGCGCGCTGTGCGTTCCTCTCTGCCTCAAATCACTTGCCCGCTGCTGATCATGCACAGCACCGGAGACAAAAGCATTCATCCCCGCAGCGCCCAGCTCGTCTACGAAAATATCAATTCACAGCAAAAGGATTTGATCACACTCAACGGTTCTGGTCATTGCATCACCGTCGACAGGGAATGGATGCAGGTCGCAGACGCCACCTCCCAGTTCATCCGCCAGCAGACGCCACGAGCAAAGGGGGGAGCCTGAAGGGTGTATTGATCTCTATTTTGTTGTCGTGTAAAATGGTGATGCACATGCGATAATTCGCAGGCGACAGGCGGCTACCACGCTAACGACTCGCTGTCGTGACTCTTTCAACTGGCAGAAGGGCAAACAAGCAATCATTTTCCTCTTCCTACCAGCCTTTCACCACACACCAGCAAGGAAGGAGTCAAGCTCATGGAAGTCATCAAAGTTTCGACGCGTTCACGTTCCACAGCAGTGGCGGGTGCTATTGCAGGCGTTATTCGCGAGTACGGTTATGCCGAAGTGCAGGCAATTGGGGCGAGCGCTGTCAATCAGGCGGTGAAGGCCGCAGCCATTGCCAGAGCCTATCTCCAGGAGGATGGCATCGATATCGTTTGCGTCCCGGTGTTCACCGATGTTGACATTCAGGGATTGGAACGCACTGCCGTACGCCTGGTCGTATGGACTGTTTCTCACACCATATTGCCCCATGCTCTGGTCGAATTTGATGCCGAACGGGCGATAAGACGTGATGAAATGGAGCCAGAACTGCTATTGGAAATGTAAGTCCCCGCAGAAACATCCAGCTGTTAGGGTCGTTCCATGCGGTCAGCGTTGCTTCGCAAACCAGCCAAAGCGCTGCGCCATTGTTCGTCGAGTTCGCCTGGGACAAAGGGCAGATACAGGGTCACACGATCCAATAAACCGTCATAACGTTCACGGATGCGTTGTCCGATCTCGGACCAGGTCCCTTGCACGGCGAAGGTCTCGAGCATGTCATCTGAAATCAACGCGGGCATCTCATCCCAGCGCTGGCGAATTGCCAGCCTCCCCAGCGGCTCGGATAGCGCCTCCCAGCCATGCAGGGCCAGAACCGGTTGATAGGATGGCGTGGAAGCATAGAAACTGATCTGCTGCCGCACAGCTTGGCGGCTTCTCGCCCGTTCCACTTCAGTGTCCCCAACGACTGCGAACACCGTCGTGCTGAACTCGACCTGGTCGATGCTCCGGCCAGTCTTCTCGGCGCCCTCCGCCACCCAGGGCCGGATGCATTCCTGCAAGTATTGGGGTGTGTGGAAGGGATGTACGTGGAAACCATCGCATAATTCGCCCGCAAGTTCGCACAGCCTGCGGTTGACGCCAGCAATGTAAATGGGGATATGAGGATGGTCGATAGGGCCGGGATTAAAAAAGGGCGACATCAACGTCATTTTATAAAAATCGCCGCGGAAGTTGAGACGTCCGCCGTTCTGCCACACATCCCAAATATGGCGCAGGACGAGGATGTACTCCCGCAGGCGGGCGGCGGGCTGGCTCCAGGGCATGGCGAATCGCCGCTCGATGTGCGGCTTAATCTGCGTGCCCAGGCCGAGAATGAAGCGTCCCTGACTGTAGCGGGCCATGTCCCAGGCGACATTGGCCATGTGCATGGGGCTGCGCGCAAAGGCGACAGCGATGGCCGTGCCAAGATCGATGGTCGAGGTGCAGTCGGCTGCCAGGGCCAGTTGCAGGAAGGGGTCATGCCTGGTCTCGGGCACCCACAGGCAGTCAAAACCGATCTGCTCGGCAGCGCCGGCAATGGCGTGAATCTGTTGCGGCGTGTCGGCGTCAAGAACAGCGTCGAATTTCATGGGGATGGAGATTATTTGAAAGGTGCGTCGCACGTAATCCGTGGATAACCCTGTGGATAAGTGTGTAAATAGTGGGGAAAACTAGCAGTTTTAGGTGCGACGCACTTCGCAAGTGCGACGCACCTTCCTGCTATTGCGCTATCGGCACGTCCACGAACACCCAGGGCAGATCGAATTGTTCCTCGAGATGGCGGGCCAGGGCCTGCACGCCCAACGTTTCCGTGGCGTAATGGCCGCCGTAGAGGACGTTCATGCCCAATTCTGACGGTGCATGAACCATCGTGTAATCGAGTTCACCGGTCACGAGGGTGTCGCAGCCCCGCGCCAGGGCCTCTTCCAGGCTGCGCACAGCGTCGCCTGAGCATATCGCCAGACGCTGCACCTGCCTTGGGCCGGAAGCATCGATTTTGAGAGGCGCCTGCAATGCCGCAGTGAATTTAGCAGTCAGGTCAGCGAAGCTGACAGGAACCATTGGCTCGGCGATGATGCCCACATCCTTGCCCTTGAAGCTGAAGTAGGTGTCCACCGCCTGCAGGTCGAGCAAGCGACAGAGTTCGGCGTTATTACCGATGGTGGGGTGCAAATCCAGAGCAAGATGGGCGGCATACAGATTGAGGTCGGTTTCGAGGAAACGCCGCACCTTGCGACCAAAGGCTCCGGCAATACGCTGCGGCGGTCCCCAAAAGATGCCGTGGTGGACGATCAGCATGTCTGCACGGGCAGCCAGAGCGCCATCAATCGTGGCATGGGCTGTATCAACTCCCACGGCCACTTTGTTTACATCCGTCCGGCCTTCGATCTGCAAGCCCTGAGGCCCGAAGTCGGAAATCAGGTCGATACCAAGGAGATCATCTAGATACTGTACCAGGTCATCCCGGCGCATGGCTAATCCTCCTCAAATGCTTGTTCGAATGCCTCGTCTATCAAGTCTGCCGACAAGTGGATCAAAGGAGATTTCCAGTCCAGGTCGAACACCAGCGGCAGCAGAGAGTATGAAAACAAATCTTCAACTTCATCGCCGCCAAGCTCAGCAATGATCATGGGATCGCTAATCTCGGTTAACAGTTGCATGGCCGTGAACATCGGCATAAGATCTTCAACTACTGCTTTAAGCTCGTCAACGTCCGGTGTCATTGGAACCAGGAATGCCAAAGGCATTATATTTTCTTTGTTAAAAACTCCCGGATTTGATTTTTGCAGACGTTTCCGCAGCTTAAAGTAAGCCTGCGTTGGCGACAAGACAACCAGGTGTCGGTTGATGGGCGCCATCGGTGGTTCGTCATCACCCAGGAAAAGACCCATCGACAGGAATTCATTCGCTTCTTCGACATCGAATTCCTCGGGATCGAAATCCTCATCCATCCAATCCACGTACAACTCATGTTCGGGATGTTTGGGGTCTTTCAGCGCCTCGAGCATCGTGGCATAGCCCCAGGGGCCGCCGCAATCTTCCGGCGGGCAGGCCCGCTTGCCGGCGATGCACTGTGGATAGAGCTGATCCGGATCATAGGGCAGGATCTTTTCGAGTTCAATGGCATGCTGCCAGGAATCCCCAAAATCGTACAAATACGTTAGTTTTTGCTTGGGCGCTGACAGGACCTCGGATAAAAAAGTTTCGTTGCTGTCAGCATCCCCAATATCGGAACCGGAAGGATCTGGTTCACTAAACCTCGTGCGACCCTGCTGGAAGAGGTAGAGATGGGCATCATCCCAGGGCATGACTGCCTGTATGACCTCATGTAAATCTGCAAGCGTGACAGTGGCCGGAACCAGCACGCGACGCCAGATTGGCGGTTTAATTTGTTCGAGCGTGATTTTCAGTTGATAGATAGACTCAGCAGCGCTAGCCATGATTGATTTCTCCTTGAGAGTGGAAGAATACCATGCTGAATTATACCTTTTACTTGATCGATAACGAAGTGGCCAAGCGAGCGCTGCGATGGTGCAGCGCATCACCGGCAGGGTGTAAAAACTTCATCCGACGGCATTTGACGCCCGAAAACGTGCCGAACTGGCCTTGTCGCGAGTTATAATCCAGCCTTCAATTAGCGAGCCATAGTCGAGGATGAAGGCATGATTTGGTACATTCTTGCGCAGTTGTATTCGACACTGCTTGAGCTACTGCGCCTCTCACGAATATCAGCAGATGAAAAAGATCTCGAGATTCTGATCCTGCGCCAGCAATTGGATGTGATGGAGCGCAAGAACAATCAGCTGATCAGGCCGAGCAAGGAAGAGAAATGGTCGTTGGCTGTGCTGGCGACGGCGTTGAAAAAGCGAGGTCGATTAACGACCAGTCAACTGGGGAGCGTGATACGCATCTTCCAGCCGCCTAGCGGCCTGAGACCGTGATCGGCTGGCATCGGGAACTGGTGCGTCGTAAGTGGAAGCAGAAAGTTGTTGATACGGGCGCCAGACCGCCGATCAGTCAAGAGTTGAGCGAACTGATCGTGCAACTGGCGAAAGAGAATACGCGCTGGGGTTATGGCAAGATCGCCAGGTGCTGGGCGGGATCATCAACGATTATTACAAAGTGCCGACTAGGCTGGCGTTGCAATCGAATTGAATTAGGGAGAGGGACAAGCGTATAGCATGTGAACCACCGCAGCGAATCGTTCGTCGCGCCCGGACCTTCCCCCATGTGCACCGGGTGCTTTCTTTATGCGCTCTATCGTCATCGGGCCTCGGATCGAATTTACTTTGCGATGGGCTCCTATGGCCACACATCGAGCCTTGTATTCAGTGACCAACCGGTGTCCGAGCTAGCTCCACGACTTGGGTGAAGTTTTTACAGGGCACGGGTTCTATCACCTCATCCACGATCGCTTGCAGTCCCATCTTCTGCAACAACCCAAACAGCAGGGGCAAATCGTCAATTTGTTCGGTCTGAATCGTCACCTGGTCTCACTCACATCCGTAACCCAGTGTTCCGGCCGGCGGGTGATGCCGCCCCGACCGATGTTTTCGCCCACATAGTCGCCATAACAGGCCAATTGCTTGCCAAAGATCGTTTTTCGCTGGTCGAGATAGTCCTCAAGGGCGTCGAAAATCGGCGGCAGGGCATCGAAACATTGGCCATTGCGCAAATCGACCAGCCACTTTCCCTTCAGCACCTCTTGCTGGTTGTGGATGGGGCGATTTACCCGCACCTTGGGCATGAGAAATAGATCGACCACGGTGAAGAGATAATACAACTGCCGGGCGTTGTCGCGGACAACCATGCCGGAGTTGGGCGCTATCGCCAGGATCTTGCGCGCAGCCAGATCATCCATGATGAAGAGATGCTCTTCGGGGATGCCCACATCCGGCCAGTTTTTGGTGTTGTAGCGCCGCCGTTTTTCCTTGGCGTCGAAACGGAAGTAGCGTTTCTGTTCCGGGTCGCCAAATCCGAAATCCAGCCACAGGAAGCGGCGGTCATCAAACGAATGGTCGTGGAAGAGGATGTCGCGTTGGACGAAATAGTCCTTGATTTCCTGTTCGAGTGAAATCATGGGGTGGGGAAGAATGCGGTTGATGGTTGACCGTTTGCATGGGAGTCGGCTTCGAGCCGACTTTTTTTGACAGCCTACGATTTCAATCGGAGGTTGAGGGCTTCGCCCCGGCAACAGTCTCGGCAATGCGTTTCGTCGCCAGCTCGACATAATCCTGGCTAATCTCGTAGCCGACGAAATGCCGTCCTGCCGAGAGAGCGGCGATGGCGGTGGAGCCACTCCCCAGGAAGGGATCGAGCACAACGTCATCCTCGTAGGTGTACAATTCGATCAAACGGCGGGGAAGCTCCACCGGGAAGGGAGCGGGATGGCCGATGCGCCGGGCGGAATCGGTGGGGAAACGCCAAACGCTCTTGGTCAGCTCCAGGAAGTCGTCCCGAACGATGGTGCCAGACCGACCCAGACCCTCGCGCCGAAATCGCCCTTTCGAGAAGATGAGGATGTACTCATGGACATCACGGATGGTGGGATTGCTGGGCGAAAGCCAGCTTCCCCACGCTGTCGATGCGCCAGCGCTGGAGCCTTTGTCCCAGATAATTTCACCCCGCATCAAAAAATCTTCCTCCAGCATGATCTGATTGACAAAGCTGCTGAGGGGGATGTAGGGCTTCCGGCCCAGATTGGCGACATTGATACATGCGCGCCCGCCCGGAACGAGCACCCGGTAGGTTTCACGGAAAACGGCTCGCAGCAAATCCAGATATTCGTCGAGCGTGAGGTCATCGTCGTAGGTCTTGCGGGCGTTGTACGGCGGTGATGTCACCATCAAGTGGACGCTTGAGTCGGGAAGCTGTATCATTTCCCGGCTGTCGCCCAGGATGATGCTGTCCAACACATCTGTCGGCAGTGGTACGCTCGACATAAGGAGTGTCTTGATCCGCTGTCGGCTGGTGCTGGTAAAGGCGACTGGCGTAAAAATGGCTGGCATCGTGACTGACCCGGCCGGTTGAGCCGAAATCTGAGGTTTGGGTGCTGCTGTCACGTTTCTTAGCCATGAAGCGTTATTGGGGGAAGAGGGCGGCGATGTTGATGATGGCGATGGCAATCACGAATATGGACACGATGGCGAACAAGATCTGTGTCCTGCGGTCCTTTTTCTGGGGTATCTCCTGGCGAATGCTTTGGGAGAATGCCTGCCAATCGTCATCGTTGGTGTACAGGTGCCTGGGGAAGGGGATAAACGACCCAGACTCCTGGTACAACAGCACGATATCGGATGCAGAACGGTACTGCGTGATCACGTCCCAGGAAAAATCCATCTCGCCATCTTCGGCAATCCAGTGAATTCCGTTATCGCTCACCTGACCGGTAATAGGATGCTGGAGCAGCGGGCTGTCTTTCATCTTTTCAGCTTGCATGCGAGGGAGCAACAGAGGATAAGAAAACATCGTTGCCATCAGCAAGAAGGGGAGGGAAGACAAGAAACCTGAGGTGAAATTATCGGCCTTGATGAAGGTGATCTGAACCAGTACAATCAATACAATGACGATCAGGGCAGCCAATCTCCTGGGAGTTGCCAGATGCAGGGCAAAGGCTTTCTTGAAATCGTCGGTGGTGAATTGACCTTGGATGGGGATGTTCATTCGAGATTGCGGTGATTATTTTGCGGAGCATGTTCGGTATCAACCATCGCCAACGCTTGGTAGCGAAAACAGTCGATGACGTGATCATTGACCATCCCTACTGCCTGCATGAAGGCATAGCAGATGGTAGGCCCCACGAATTTGAAGCCCCGTTTTTTCAGATCTTTGCTCATGGCCCGGGATTCAGGCGTTTCCGCCGGGATATCCGCCAAGCTCTCCCAGGCATTCTGCTTGACCCGACCGTCTACGAAACTCCAGATGTAAGCGTCAAAACTACCGAATTCATCCTGAACCGCCAGGTAACGCTTCGCGTTGTTGATGGCGGCATTGACCTTCAAGCGGTTGCGCACGATGCCAGGGTTGTTCAACAATTCAGCGACTTTGGCGTCATCGTACGTGGCGACGATTGCAGGATCGAAACCGTCAAAAGCCACGCGATAATTCTCTCGTTTATTCAAGATGGTCGACCAGCTCAGGCCGGCCTGCGCCCCTTCCAGGATTAAAAACTCGAACAGGGTGCGGTCATCGTGTACGGGCACGCCCCATTCCAGATCGTGGTATGCAACATAAAGCGGGTCGGTTCCCGCCCATTCGCAGCGGTGCTGGGTCATAGCGTTTATTTATCCTTGTTCTCTGCGGTGCTCCATGCCGCGCCGATGCCTGCGCCGAGGGCAATGCCAATCGCGATGCCAACGCCGATGTTATCCATTGCCGCACCCAGCGCCGCGCCGAGCGCAACGCCCATGCCGACACCGATACCCATTTTGTTGTTTTGTTTGTTGTTTTCAGGTGGTTCGGACATCTGCTCAACTCCATGGTAAGCGTCCAAGAATAAGTTCCTGAATTTCTACCTCCGGGAGGTGGCCGCAAACATCCAGTCAAGCATGTTGGTACTGACCACCTCCCGGAGGTTATTTCTGGACAGTCACTTAGCGTGATGCCAGTGTAACAAGTCATCGCCAGTTTTGGAAATTGAAGCTGAAAACAAAAAACGGCCAGGTGCATTGTTGCTCAAGCACCTGGCCGAAGATTGTTGCAGGTATCGAAGGCTTTACGCTATCGAAGGCTCCATGACCCGGGACGTCACCTGAAGCATGTCGTATTCTTCGGTGAGCGCTTGCAGATAGCGGTCCATCGATAAAGCCGCACGCTGCGCGCCCGCCATAGCCGTAACTACGAGATCAGCGCCGTTCACGGCATCGCCTGCCGCCCATAAGCCCGTACGTGAGGTCATGGCTGTATCTGGATCAACTTTGATTTCGCCCCAGCGTTTGACTTCCATCCCGTCCACCTTCTTGGCAAAGCCTTCATCCGGCCAGAATCCGATGGACAGCACGATGATGTCGGCTTCCATAATAAACTCGCTGCCTTCGATGTCCACGGGGCGGCGGCGTCCAGAAGCGTCCGGTTCGCCCAATTTCATTCTACGGATTTCGATCTGGGCAACGGATCCATCTTCACCGGGGATAAAACGCAGTGGCTGCGTGAGGAATTCGTAGTGCACGCCCTCTTCACGTGCGAATCCACGATCCTCCACCCGGCCTGGCATCTCCGCTTCCGAGCGGCGATAGCTAAGGGTGACACTTTCGGCACCGGCGCGCACGGCCGATCGGACGCAGTCACTGCCGGTGTCGCCACCGCCGACAACCACCACTTTCTTTCCCTTTACTTCAGGGATGATCGTTCCCTCTGGCAAATCCGACGCCGGCAAGTTGGTTGCAACGAGGAAAGGTATCGATTGCCAGACGCCGGGCAGATCCTCACCTTCGGTGCCCAGGGTAGCCGTAATGCCGGCGCCGATGGCGAGTAAAACGGCGTCGTAATCCTCGATCAAATCATCGACGCTGGGTTGGCCGGGGTCGTTGACGCGTGTGTTACAGATGAAGCGCACACCCAGATTTTCAATGCGTTTGATTAATGACTCTATTTTGTCTTTTTCCAGTTTGAAGCCGGGAATACCGTAGACCATCAAACCACCTGGCTTGGGCCAGGCATCGTAGATATCGACGCTGTGGCCTTTAAGCGCCAAAAGCTCACCGGCATGAAGTCCGGCCGGGCCGGCGCCAACAATGGCGACTGTGCGCCCAGTGGCTGGTTTAGGTCTCAGATTCAATCCCCCCCGTCGGCGGACATAGTCAGCCAAAAAGGCCTCAACCTTACCGATGAAGACGGGTAGTTCTCCGTGTGCGCCCACAACACAAGCACCCTGGCACAACAGTTCTTGTGGGCAAACGCGCCCGCATACTTCTGAGAGTGTGCTGGTCAGCCTGTAGGATTTGTACCCTTCAATATAGTCACCGCCAGCCGTGTGCCAAAGTGCAAGCGGGATATCATTGTGGATGGGACAAGCAAGCACGCAAGGCTGAGGCTCCGGGCATTGAATACAACGCGCTGCTTCAATGATGGCAGTCTCTTCGTTGTATCCCTTATAGACCTCGTTAAAATTGTGAATGCGTTCGTCTGGTGATTGTTTGGGGACCGGCTCTTGCGGTATCCGTAATCGTTCCTTGCGGTCAATGGAGCGCAAGCCTGTTAGATTGGTCATTGCAAAGCCTCATCGTTGAGATAGTAACACTGCATGGGCAGTGAAGCTGGTATTTTAGAGTAGGCATTATAACGCTCGCACAAAAAATAGCACAAAGTAGCGATGCAAGGCCTGTGCGAAATGGCCTGACATCTACTAAGTTTACCCGAATCCAACCGCCAAGCATATGATTGCGATCATATTGAGCGTCGGATTTTGCCTGATTAATACCATCTTTGCAAAACAGTTCACATTAGACGTACACTGCCAGACAACTTACGCATCAGATTATCCAGATTGATTGAGTTTCACAATAGACATGCCACTACTTGCTATCTTCTCTGATGTACACAGCAATGTACGAAACCTGGAACACGCCCTGACCTACCTGCAAGCGCGCAGGGTCGATGGCTATCTTCAGCTTGGTGATTTGGGTGCTGAGCCACTACCTTTGCTGGATGGCCTGCCTGTTCGACACACGTTTGGAAACTGGGAAGTGAGCAGATTGACTCAGTTTCCAGCGGATCGACAACCTGCCGTTGCTGCCTGGCCCGCCCTGATTTCTGGTGAGACCTGGGTTGCCACACATGCCACGCCTGCCTTTCCCGCCGAATGCACCGATCTCGCCACCACCCGGCGCTTCATGGCGGAGCACAGCCCACGCTGGATGCAACTCTTCCCCAGCCTGCTGCACGACGAGAGAGCCATCTGGTCGGCTCTGGGCACGCTGGTGGAGCAAGACAGACTGGTGGCTTTTCATGGGCACACGCATGTTCAGGCCGTGCAGCGCCTCGATCAGGATAAACAGCTGCGACGGATTACCGACTCTGTTGTCGATTTCCCGTCCGGCACGCGTACGCTGATTGGCGTGGGCTCCATCGGCGTCCCGCGTGATGGCTCCGACCTGCGCTGTGTCCTTTTTGACACGGATGCCCGCCAGGTGGAACTGGTGGCGATTCCCGCCCCGCTACATGATCAATAGCACACGTGTTGCCCCCGGCCCCTTATTCTTTGTCCAACTTAAGCAAACATGTTAAGATCGGCTGATGTTTTTCCGATTAAGCAGACGAATACAGTTTTTGAGCCTCCTTTCACTGGTCTTTTTAACTTTAGCAACGTTTTCATCATCGGCCAGGGCGGGGGGACCTTGTGTAGGTCCTGACGAAGGAGAGGTCGAATCCTGCATTAAGGCGTGGGCTGATTTGAGTGATCAGCGCAACGACATCATCACCTACACGGTGCGGGATGGGGATACATTATGGTCGATAGCGACTGAATTTGAGCTGGACATTGACACATTGCGTTACAGCAATCCCGCCCTGATGAAGAATCCGGATATGCTTAGCATCGGCACTGAGCTGCGAATTCTCCCCTTCCTCGGCGCCGTTTACGAAGTAAAGGCTGGCGACACCCTGACCTCAATTGCACGGCGCTGGAATGTTACGCCGGAGGCCATAACAGGTTACGGCGCTAATCGTGTTTTCAGCGGAGTGGTGCAACCCGGCCAGGAGCTTGTGATCCCGGACGGCTATCTCGATCTCAACATCGCCCCGCCGGCTGCTTCTCCCTCGGCCACCTTCGCCTGGCCTTTGCGGGGATGGTTCACGCAGCGCTACTCTGCTCGTCATCCTGCTGTGGATATCGCCACCGCATACGGCGCGACTGTGTACGCTGCTGGTAGTGGAACTGTTGTCAGACGAGGCTGGCTGTTCACCGGTTATGGCTATTCGGTGATTATCAGCCACGGTAATGGGCTCCAGACGCTGTACAGCCATCTCAAAGGCCCCCTGGTGAGCGTGGGCCAGTGGGTGAGACGGGGTCAGGTTATTGGCGCTGTTGGGTCAACTGGGCGGTCAACAGGACCCCATGTGCATTTCGAGGTGCGCAAGAACGGGGAGCGAGTTAATCCTTTATCCTATCTGCCTGCACTGCCGCCACACTAGCGTTCATCCAGACACAACAAGCTGTATGGTTTGTAGTAGGCGATTCATCGCCGTGACCGGTGCGCAAAGCGCTTCTGCGCCACCTACGAACCCAGTCTGTGACAATCCGGTTCACTTGTGGCGTTTTTGCGGGGTGACCGGCATCGGAGAGGGCGCTGGCGGCGTGGATTGGGGGTCAGGCGTATCGGTGGGGCGCACGAGTGGCGTCACCGTGAGTGGTTCAGGCTCCAGCGTCACCGGCGCTGGCGGCGTGATCTCCCGCGTTGGCGCGACGGTGGGCGTTTGCGTTTCGATTATTGACTGTGTGGCAGTTGGGGTGTAGGTTGGCGGCGGAGTCGGCGTGTGTTCCGGTTCGGATTTTTTGACCGTCGGCGTTGCTGTTGCTGTCAGCGTCAGCGTTGGTGTTGGCGTGGATTCTTTTGTTGCCGGATCAGGTGCGGTGGCGGCTGGCGTGGCCGCGATTGATTCTGGCTGCTGCGTTTCTACCGGGGGTTGCGTGTCGGGGGTGTTCGATGCCGTGGGGGATGCGCTGCCAGTCCGGGCTGAGGGGATATCCTGCTCAATCGTTGGAGAATGGAGCAACGGTGTGGAAACCGGATGACTTTTGGTGGTGGCGCTGGGCGACTTTGAAACCAGGGTGGGTGAAGGGAGCAGGGTCGGGGTGGACGAAATCGTTTGTGAGGGTGGCGACTGGGGTTGAGAGCCAGATGAGGGCGTGGGAGAGAGGATGTTGCTTTGGTAGAAACCTGCGAGCAGGATTGCAAACAGCAGAATGGCTGCCGTTGGCGCAACCCAGCCCAACGTTTTGATAAGAGTTGGCAGGCTGAAACGTGAGCCCCTTTTCCCCTGCACCGCTGCGGCTGTAAGAAAGGCGGAACGACCGGGGCGCAAGCCGTGCGGTGGCGGCGGCGTGTTGACTAGCGCAGCGCGCACATCATGGGCAATGGTCAGCGCTTCCCCCAGTTCTGGATCAATGTCTGTGGGAAGTGCGCCTGGATCTCCGTCGAGAAGATCATCCAGCGCCTGGTCAAGGCGTCGTTCGTGTTCCGAGGGTGTCATTTGCTGACTGCGTTTTCGTCGGTGGCTGCCGCATAGTGCCGGCGCAGGTTAGCGAGGCCCCGGCGCTGCAGAGCGCGCACCGCCTCTTCCGTTTTATCCAGGATGGCGGCAACCTGGGGCGCTGTCATCCCTTCGCCAAATCTCAGAATGATGACGCTGCGTTGAACTTCGTTGAGTTGGTCAATGGCTTGCAAGAGTTCTTCGCCTTCGATTTGTTGACCCACCACATAATCAGGATTCGTCTCTGGCGGCAGTGCCAGACCTTCGTGCAGGGCGCTGGTTGGACGTCGTTCACGTTTACGTATGTCGTCGACAATGATGTTGTGGGCGATGCGGTATAGCCAGGATTGTAAAGCATCACGTGCAAATCTATCGCGTTCCAGCGCCTCCAGCATCTTGATGAAAACGCCGGATGTCAGGTCTTCAGCCCGATGTGGATCGCCTACATGACGGTAAATGTAGGCATAGATTTTTGCAGCGTAGGTATCGTAAATCTGACCCAGGGCTTCTGGATCACGCTTGCGCGCCTGCTCCAATAGCGATGCCTGATCGGTCATAATGACGCTGTGGGTTGGGCGCTTGAGCCGTCTAAGAGGGTCGTTTTCGGGATCAAGTCAATCCAAAAGCAACCACTCTATCCGTTACGACGAAACAAGCGAGTTTATCGGTACGGGGAGTTGCACCAATGTTTGTTGATCGGAGTTCACAGTCAAATCAAAGACGTTTTTCTCCGCATTTCCGGCAAAAACGGTCGCTGGATGAGAAAGCAGCGCCACATTTCCGACAGAAGCGATCCTGACCTGTTTCCCCATTTTGTTTTCGCCCCGCCTTATCTCGTTTCTTCCGGACAGGAGCCTGGCTCGGACTTTCCACGTCTTCTGCATCCGAACGTTTGCTTCGCCACAAAACAAACGCACCAGCAGCGATAAGGATCACTGCCAATCCGGCTAGTCCCACTAGAATGAGGTCCCGGTTGGATGACGTATCTGCGGCAGGTGACGTTGTCGGGATATTGTTGGTGATCGGTGCAGCGGACGCCGGCGGTGCGGAAAACGTAAATTCTCCAGACGCATTGTTGTAGCTGATACGCTGCTCAACGCTCTCGCTGGCAGATACTGGGCCGACTTCACGCAACAGCACATGATCTTGCGACCCCGAATCACCTGTGGGGGCCGCTTCAGGGTCGAAGGCAACTTCGCTTGCTGAAGGCGGGATCACGATCTCGACAGTTGCATTGTCTGCGGTGACGTAGCCCGCAGGCAATTCGTAATCGATGTCGCGCTTGTCGCTATCTGCAGCGATGGGCGCGTAAAATTCGATCTGAAACTGCTGACCATCAGGCGTCATCGAAACCAGATTGACGCCCTCCGCCGTCGTGATGAGCTCCCATGCGTTTTCGACCAGACTGCCACCTGTTGACGATGAGGCGACAGCATGGACGCGAGCACCGGGCGGCAGTGGGATAAGCAGTGGTTGATTTGGCTGCGTTGGCTCTCCAACCAGGATGACAAGTAAGTCAGGAGTATCGTATTCCGGCCAGAGTCTGACTTCCAGCCATTGGAGATCGGTGACATCCTGTGCCGAAGAGGAGAACGCCAGGGCGATGAGTAACAACAAAGAACTGAGGATTGGAGTGATGTGTCGTTTCATGGGCGCAAGTATAGCATGGAGTGGCGTCATCCCGCGAGAATTAAAAACAAGGGCTGGAGAGGTTGCTCCAGCCCTTGTCATGTAAAATCCGAACTCAGCCTGTTAGCATTCGCTGTAACCGCAGTTGACGCATTTCTTGCATCCCTCGATGTACATCAGCGAAGCCTGTCCGCATTCGGGACACAGATCTCCGATCTGGCTGAGGGGTAGCTCCATCTGTTCCTGAGGCGTGGGCGCCGGCTTGGAAAGAGCCTGCACCTCCACGTCTTCCAGGTATTCGCTCAGGATTTGGGCGATCGCATCCGGCAGAGAGCGCACGCGTCGGGGACCGAAGCCCAGCGGTCGGCCTCCGCCGATGCCGCCAAGCTGGTACGTGACTTGCTGCAGGCGGTCTGTGGGGCTCAGCGGGCTGGGCATGCGCAAGATGTAGCTGATCAATCGTCCCAGCGATTCGGAGACCGCAGCGACATCCGATCCAGCTTTGCCGACATTGAGGAACACTTCAAAGGGTTCATCATCTTCTGTGCTGTTGATGGTGATGTAGGCTGTGCCCAGGGGCGTGGGGCGACGGTAGGTGATACCAGTAAGATGGGTCGGGCGATGTTTACGGGTGGTGACGCTGTACACGGGTGGTGCGTCTGCATCATTCGCCACCTGAGTGGATACTGCCGGCTTCGACCGGGCTTCGGCTGTGGCTTTGGTTTCGAGGACCACATCCTGGCGGCTGCCGGTGACATACACAGTCAAACCCTTGCAGCCTAGTTTCCACGCATCCATGTAGGTATTTTCGACATCCTCGACCTTGGCATTTTCGGGGAAATTGCAGGTCTTCGAGATGCTGTTGTCCACAAAACGTTGCAGCGTCGCCTGCATCAACACATGTTGCTCAGGCATGATATCCTGACTGACAACAAACGTGTGGAGCAATTCTTCCGGTAGCTCTTCGATATTCTGGCAGGTGCCGGAGTGCAGGATTTCATCGATGATGCGATTCTGTTGATCCTCCTGGATGCCTGCATCTTCGAGCGCACTGAGAAAGAGCGGGCTAACGTAAGTGAGCGGCACGTCTCCTTCCTTTTCTTTTACATAACGGGTGTAGGCCAGGGCGAAGACCGGTTCGCAGCCATAGCCTTCACAACCGGTGACTGTGCCAATCGTGCCGGTGGGGGCGATGGTGGTCTGAGCGCCGTTGCGGATGCCGTGCGTCATAATCCCGGCAACGATGGCATCCCAATTCAGCGATGGGCGGCCAAAGTCCCGCAGGTAGGGCTGGAGGGGTGTCGGGGGTTCCCATTTCAGATCGGTCGGATCGTAAATGGAGCTGCGGATCGCAGAAAAAGCGCCACGGTCACGCGCCAATTCGATGGAGGTCTTCATGCTGTGATAGCGCACGAATTCCATGACCTGCGCCGATAGTTCCTGCGCTTCCTCTGTGCCGTAGCGTACATCCAGGGCGTACATCACATCTGCAAGGCCCATGATGCCCAGCCCGATGCGCCGCACCCGGTGGGCTGCGTCGCGGAATTGTGGCACGGCGGGCACGTAGGCGTTGGCTTCCACAACATTGTCGAGAAAATGGGTGGCTGTGGTGACGGTTTGTTCCAGCGCCTCCCAGTCGATAATTCCTTCGGTATCGATGTGATTGGCCAGATTGACGGAGCCGAGACAGCAGTTTTCGTACGGGCCGAGCCATTGTTCCCCGCAGGGATTGGTTGCTTCAAGATCGTACAGATGAGGGACAGGATTCGTGCGATTGGCGGCATCCAGGAAGAGCACGCCGGGCTCACCGTTGCGATGGGCGTATGTTGCGATCTGATCGAAGAGGTCTCGGGCTTTGATCGAGCGCATCGCCATGCCGGAGCGGGGATTGATCAGGTCAAAGTCATCGTCATCCACGACTGCCTGCATGAATTTATCTGTGATGCCGATCGAGATATTGAAATTGGATATCTTGCCTTCTTCCGCCTTGCTGGTAATGAACTCCTCGATATCCGGGTGATCCACGCGCAGCACCGCCATATTAGCGCCCCGTCTCGTCCCGCCTTGGGCGATGACGCCGAACGCTTTGTCGTAGGCCTCCAGGAATCCGACCGGCCCGGTGGCGATGCCCGCAGAGGTCATCACGGCATCGCCTCGAGGCCGCAGGCGGCTGAAACTAAAGCCATTGCCTCCGCCGGTCTGCTGGACGAGCGCAGCGTTTCGCATGGTCTGGAAAATGCCATCCGGGTGCTTGCCCATATCATCCTCGATCGGGAGCACAAAACAGGCCGCCAATTGTCCTAATGGCGTCCCCGCCCCGGTAAAGGTGGGAGAGTTCGGGAAGAAGCGCATGTCGGTTAGCATTTCATAGAATTGTTTGGTCGCCAGTTCGGCGTCACCGCCGAACTCCTCCTCCGCCTTGCCAACATGAGATGCGACGCGATAAAACATCTGGGCGGGGGATTCGACCGGCAGTCCGTCCAGGCCTTTGCGCAGGTAACGTCGTCGCAGCACCTCTGCACTGTTTGGCGATAACAGGATGTCACTATCTCTGACATAGTCAGGGATATCTTTATGCAGGCTGGTTACCTTGCTTGGGGTGTTCATGTTGGCGGCTCCTTGAATAAATGCAAAATAATTGCTTTTGGCGCCAGGCGTCGTTCCTGACATGGCACGTCAGCACACAGCAATCGCTATCAGACGCCACCATGACATCTGAAACAGCGAAATACCGCAGCTGTTAATTTCTTCCCATTAATCGATCGAGTTCCTGGCGCACCGCTTCCAGATCGGGCATTTCCATGTACACCGTGGCAAAACGGATGTAAGCCACCGGATCGATTTGTTTTAGACCATCCAAGACCTGATTGCCGATCTCGCTGCTGGGAATCTCGGCTTTGCCTGCGCTGTGAACATACTCCTCGATCTGGTCGGCTAGGCTCTCCAGTTCGGTCATGGCGATAGGTCGTTTGGCGCAGGAAATGCGGATGCCGTTAAGCAGTTTGATACGGTCAAATGGCTCGCGGCGTCCATCCGATTTTACAATGTGAACAGAAGTGCTGATCTGCTCGTACGTGGTGAATCTTTGTTCGCAGTTCATGCATTGTCGGCGGCGGCGGATGCCATCCCCCGATTCACGAGTGTCGACGACGCGTGAACGCTTATGGTTACAATAAGTACATTTCATAGATTATAGGCCCAGTAGGTTGGGCGCCCAAGCAAAACGGTGTAAGCAAGACCCAGACGCCATGGCAGCAGTCGGATTTCAGGTCTCGGTGGGGGAACCGTTTACAGTACGAATTAGTTTGTATACTAGATATTGTGGTGAGAGTGGGGGAATATACAATATCTAGTAGTGAAGCGAACGCAAGTATAACACAGAAACTGGTTGGTAACAAGCCCTTTTCTGGTGATACAGGCGCTTACGCAAATAAGTTTTAAGGTTGGAATGAAAAAACCAGGGACGCTGCTTACGAACAAACAGCTTCATCTCAGAGCAGTCAGGTAGCGAGAAACCCGACTCGTACCCATCTATTCTGTTTTCAGCTACAGATCACTGATTGCGACCACGAGCGCGACGCAGGAAGGCTGGGATATCCAGGTCTTCGGTGTCGTACGAGCGTGCCGGGAATTCGATGGTTTTGCTGGATGTCGTTGGCTTTTGTTGCAATTGCATCGATTCAAAGCCAGTAGCGATAACGGTGATGCGTAGTTCGTCCTGGAGGCTGGGATCGATGACAGCGCCAAAGATGATATTTGCCTCCGGATGAGCAGTGCGTCGGATTATCTCGGCCGCTTCGTTGACCTCGAACAGGCTCATGTCCACCCCGCCAGTGACATTGAACAGAATTCCCCTGGCCCCATCGATGCTGATATCAAGCAGTTGCGAGTGTATTGCTTCCTCTGCGGCTTGCTGCGCCCGGTTCTCACCCCGCCCGCTGCCAATCGCCATCAATGCCGCTCCGCCTTCGCTCATAATCGTCCGTACGTCAGCAAAGTCAAGGTTGATCAGCCCAGGAATGGTAATCAGTTCGCTGATGCCCTGAATGCCCTGACGCAATACATCATCGGCTGTGGCAAAAGCTTCCTGCACGCTGGCGCGTTTATCCACGATCTGGAGGAGGCGGTCGTTGGGAATAACGATCAGCGTGTCAACATGTTGTGTAAGGGATGCGTGGCCTTCTTCAGCAAGTTGGCGTCGTTTGGAGCCCTCAAAGGTGAATGGTTTCGTGACCACACCAATCGTCAGTGCACCAGTCTCCCGCGCCAGGCGGGCGATGACCGCCGCCCCGCCGGTGCCCGTGCCACCGCCCAATCCGGCAGTGACAAAGATCATGTCAGCGCCTTTGAGGATTTCTTTGATGTCGTCGGCAGATTCCTCGGCGGCCTGTTCGCCAATTCCAGGATTTCCACCTGAACCCAACCCCTTGGTCAGTTTGTCGCCAATACGAACGCGCAATGGGGCCTCAGAAAGCATGAGAGCTTGTGCGTCTGTGTTGACAGCGACAAACTCGACGCCTTGAATGCCTTCGGCGATCATGCGATTGACGGCATTGCCACCGCCACCGCCCACGCCAATGACTTTGATCTGGGCCAGATTTTCAATATATGGGCGGGAAGAACTACTCATCGAATCAATCCTCCTGACAAATGATGCTGGGTCTGCAAGCATAGCTTGAGGGGAATACACAACGCCTTTGTAATCATACCGTGTTGTGTCTAAATCCCCAAACTGCGGTTTATGGGCAAGAACATTATGATGGCTCTTTTGAAATTCGTGTGGTTACGACACGTGAAGTGTGTTAGCGTGAAACGTGAAGACGTGAAACATGATGTCACTTTACCAGGGCATTTTTCACGTTTTACGTTTCACGCAGCCAGTTGACTCAGGGTCTACTACTCGATATCTTGTTGAGCCACAATAGGCTTATCGTGGCAATAGATTTTTGAAGAGTTCTCCAAAACGAGATGTCAGTGGAGAAGGACGACGGGTGTGCTCGTAAGGATCGCTGCGTTGCGCCCATAACAGCAGGCCAAAGCCGCAGGCATTCTCCGGTTTCAGCCATTTGCGGTTGACGTTGCCGATGCCATTCGGCGCGCCTGTGCGGACCGGTGAATGGAATAGTTGCCTGCCCAAATCCATGATTCCAGGGAGTTGAGCTGTGCCGCCCGTGAGGACGACGCCGGCGGGCAGCAACCCATCATAACCAGAGCGGCGGATCTCCTGCAGGATGTACAGCAGCACCTCTTCGCTCCGGGCTTCCAGGATCTCGGCGATGAAACGCCTTGAAATGGCCTGAGATTGGGCGTCGCCGAACGCGTTGGCGCTGATCACTTCATCTTCGGCCACCCATTCGGGCAGGGCATGACCGTAGCGCAGTTTCAGGCTTTCGGCGGTGTCAAAGGGCGTGCGCAGCCCCATTGCCAGATCTCGGGTGAGATTATCTCCGCCGACCTCAAGCACAACGGTGTGCCATACCGATCCATCCAGGTAGATGGCGATATCGGTCGTGCCGCCACCCACATCGGCTACAACGACGCCCATGTCTCGTTCATCCTGCGTGAGCACGGCTTCGCCGCTGGCGAGCGGTTCCAGCACCAATTCCTCGACGGCGACGCCGTTGTTTTGCACGCATTTTACCAGGTTGTTGATCGCTGTGGTGGCGCCGGTGATGATGTGTGCATTCACGTCCAGTCGATAGCCGTGCATCCCGATTGGTTCACTGATCCCTTCCTGCTGGTCGATAGTGAAGTTTCGGGCGATGGTGTGGATAATCTCACGGTCGGGAGGGATGGGAATCGCCCGGGCTGCATCCAGCACCCGGTCGATATCCTGGCGAGTAATGCTGCGTCCGCGGGGGATGGTGACTGTGCCAATGCCGTTTTGCGATTTGATGTGACCGCCAACAATGCCCACAAATGCACTATGCACAGTGACGCCCGCCATCTGTTCCGCCTGTTCGATGGATTCAGTGATCGCTTTCGTGGCGGCGGAAACATTGACGACAACGCCTTTGCGTAAGCCTTCGCTGCGCGTGCAGCCGGCCCCAAGCAGCCGCAGACGCCCTTCGGGCGTTGATTCGGCGATGAAGGTGCAGATTTTGGTGGTGCCAACATCAATGGCGGTGAGAATATCAGACACTATGATTTGTCGCTTGATTACATTTTTGATTGGTCGTGCAGTCGATTATGCATGTGGCCTGCCGGCCTCCGCTTCTGGTCTCCGGCCACCATCAACGCCAGTGGGGTCGTTCATAACGGACATCGACTTCCTGGATTGTAAGGTTTTCGAGCAGGATTTTGGAGCGTATGGCTTCCCAGGTCGCTAGTTTGGCGTCCATGTTGTCTGTCGAGCCAATGAGCACCCGCCAGCCTTCAGGGCTGATGAAAAAGAGTCCGTAAGGTTCCTGATAGCGGAAGGTCTTGACTTCGGGAAGCGTGCTGGTGACGTGCTTGGATGGCCTGGAGCAGGCCGGGTTTGACGTGGCGCTCGTCGAGCATGCCACCCTGATCGTCGTCAATCAATTTCACGAGTCCGGTTCGTTCTTCAACTGCCGGCATGATCACGCCTTCGTTATCGATCCAATGGCTGTCACCCTGGATCTGATAAAGAATGGTCGGTTCCCGTTCATCCACCTGGATGTGGACATCGGCGGGCAAGCGCAGGCGAATATGAGCATTTTGAATGTGCGGTAGTTGTTGGAGCTGGATTGACACCTCGTTGGGGTCGATGAAAAAAGCGCTGAAACCATCTACGCCAGCCTGAGAGTATACTTGTTCTGTACTGGTAAAGCGATTATTGGAGATGCTGGCAGAGTATACCCAAAAATCGATACTTAGAAAACCATAGGCAATTGCAAAAAGTGCGCTTGCAAGCAGGAACAAGGCGCTGGCATGGGTGATATTCCAACTGCGGCTGGCATACATGCGCCGCACCAGGGATGGTTGGGGGTTTCTGCGCTTGATCCGGGTGGCTGAGGCTCTCTTCCCGGTAAACAGTCGCCGAGGATTGAGAACGGCTATCGAGGCGCGGTCGAAGCGTTTTCCTGAAGATGGGCGTTTTGGACGTCTTTCGGGCGCTGCGCGGGCAGGGCCGCTACGGTGATAACGTGTCATAAAAGCAGGTTGGGGGAACAGGATGACGGAATCGTCATCCAGATTGGGGATTGCTAGTTCATCATGGAGTTGTATGGTTTGTAGTAGGCGATTTATCGCCGTAACCGTGCAAAATTGCGCTGAAGCGTTACTACAAACCATTGCTTTGATTAGGCACTGCTATCGTAAGTGTGTTGGTTACGGGCAAGTTGGCTATGGCGTTCCAGGGCCAGTTCGATGAGACGATCGATGAGTTGTGGATAGGGAAGTCCGCTGGCGTCCCACAGCTTGGGGTACATGCTGATGCTCGTGAATCCGGGCATGGTGTTGATTTCGTTGAGGAATATCTCGCCGCTGACATCGTCGAGCAGGAAGTCGGCGCGGGCCAGACCGCTGCCATCAACGGCGCGAAATGCGCGCACCGCCATGTCCTGGATCGCATTGCTTTGTTCTGGGGTGATCGGGGCCGGAATACGCTCACGGCTGGCGCCATCGAGGTATTTTGCAGCGTAGTCATAAAAAGCGCTGCTGGGAATGATCTCGCCTGGAACCGAAGCGATGGGGTCATCGTTGCCCAGGACCGAGACTTCGATCTCGCGGGCGTTGGCGACACCCTGCTCGACCACGATCTTGCGGTCGTAACGGGCGGCATCGACGATGCCTGAGCGAAGCTCTGTGCGGTTTTCCACCTTGCTGATGCCTACGCTGGAGCCCAGATTGGCGGGTTTGGTGAACATGGGGTAGGTCAGGCTGCCTTCCAAACGATCCAGTTCGACCGTGGGATTGTCCTCCCACCTCTCGCGGAACACGACCTCCCAGGGCGTCTGCGGTAGGCCATATCCAGCGAAAAGCATCCTCGACACAGCTTTGTCCATCGCCAGCGATGACGCCAGCACGCCGCAACCCACATACGGGATGCCTGCCAGATCCAAAAGGCCTTGCAGGGTGCCATCTTCGCCGTAGGTGCCGTGCAGCACGGGCAGGAGCACATCAATGTCGGCGAAATGTTCGGGGCTGGGCCACAGCGGCGCATCATCCGGGGCGCTGTCGCCACAGACGAGTAGTTCCAGATGGATCGCCTTCGAAGATCCAGCGCCCGCTGCGGTCAATGCCGATACATTTGATGTCGTAACGGCTTTTGTCGATGGCGTTCAGCACCGAGCGCACGCTCATCAGGCTTACTTCGTGTTCACCTGAGCGCCCGCCGAAGAGGACGCCGACTCGTAGTTTTGATGACATGGGTGGGGTGAATGGGAGGGGGGGTAAAATTGGTCTTGCAAAAATGAGGTGGGTTCAACAGGATTTCATGTGGTAGACACTCATTCAGCGTGATTCGTGAAACGTAAAACGTAAAAATAGTCCAGCGAGGTGACATCACGTTTCACGTCTTCACGTTTCACGATGTAAACCACACGAAATCCTAAAGAGTCATGAGGTGGATTTATGTTGCGTGGTGCGTGTTGCGTATCGTCACTCGATACCCACGGAACACGCACACGCACTAGCATTGAGGTAGTTCCGATAAATTCGGACCAGCGCTCCAGTCACCGATAAACTGGATTTCCGGTTCGAGGATGACGCCGAATTGCTCGTAAACTTCTAGTCGGATCAAGTCCATGAGTTGCACAACATCGGCGGCAGTGGCCTGGCCGTGGTTGATGATGAAATTGGCGTGCTGGTCGCTGACGCTGGCCTGGCCGATGCGTGCGCCTTTTAATCCCGCCGCCTCGATGATTCGGCCAGCGAAGTCGCCGGGTGGGTTCTTAAAGATTGAACCGGCGCTTTTGTCGACGGGTTGGGTGCGGCGACGGTGATCGATGTAGGTTTCGGCTCGCTGGGTTTGTGCGCCTGTCGGGTCGGGCTGAAGCAGGAAGGTGGCGCTTAAAACCACCGGGCCGGGTGCAGGCTGTGCGACCAGATTTTTAAGACGGCTGCGACGGTACTCAAACTGGAGCTGGGAGGCCGGGATTTCGCTGCTCTGGCCATGCTCCCAGAGGCGGATGCTCTGCAAATTGTCGGCGATGCAGCCACCGTGAGCGCCGGCGTTGCCGACAACCGCTCCACCAACCGTGCCTGGGATGCTGACCGCCCAGGCCAGTCCCGCCAGATTTCGATTGATGGCGGCTCGGGCCAGACCTGCCAGGGAGGCTCCAGCTTCCACATGCACCAGGACGGGTTCGGTATTGTCCTCCGGCCAGTGGATTTGACGACATTGGTTGAGGATGACCAGATTGGGGATGCCGGCATCGCTGATCAGGACGTTGGAGCCGCCACCAAGCAGCAGAAACGGCATCTGCAAGCGATGCAGGGTGTCGAGCGCTGCCTCCAGGTGGGGAAGTTGGTTGATCGTGAGCAGGGCGGCGGCGGGACCACCGATACGAAAACTGGTGTGTGCGGCCAGCAGCGCATCAAGTTCCACACCGTAACGCCCGTAGGGCGAAAGGGCCTTCAGGAGATCAGAGGTCGGAGATCGGAGGTCGGAGGGAGGCATACGGCAACCCGTTTGAACGGGTTTTTGGTAGCAGCCCTGGATTTCAATCCTGAGGCTGAGGTCGGAGGTCGGTCAACAATCAACAGAAAACATTCAACGGAAAACGCAACACGCACTACGAAACAGGTTCAGTTGCCAAAGCTTGCAGAAGTTCGGGGCCAAGCCATGTCGCTGTGCCGGCGCTGAGGATGATCACAACGCTGTGTGGTTCAACATGGCTGGCAAGATAATCCAGAACTTGCGGTAGTTGGTCGATGGCCTTTGCCATCTCGTGCCGACTGGCGGCGATAACCTGCGCGGCATTGATGTTAGGGTCAGCCTGCTCCCTCGCTGCATAGATTCCTGTGACGACAAGATGATCCGCTGCCGAGAAAACGCCTTCATATTCGCCCAGAAAAGTGCGGGTGCGGCTGTAAGTGTGCGGCTGGTAAACCGCCCAGATGTCCCGGTCGGGATACGTAGCCCGGGCGGCGGATAGAGTAGAGCGGATTTCAGTGGGATGGTGGGCGTAATCGTCGATCACGATCACATCTCCCGCCTCCCCCTTGATCTCGAACCGTCGTTCTGCGCCCCGGTAGCTGGCGAGCGAGGCCGCAGCCTCAGCCAGAGGCACGCCTGCCTGGTGCGCCGCAATCAAGGCCC
Source organism: uncultured Chloroflexia bacterium (assembly GCA_963700615.1). Classification (GTDB taxonomy): domain Bacteria; phylum Chloroflexota; class Anaerolineae; order J102; family J102; genus DUEF01. The sequence goes on from CAVOYG010000026.1 coordinate 143,535, forward strand.
CGGCGCTGTTGAGGATGTTGTGCAGACCGGGAATCGCTATCTGCACGGAATAGGTTTCGCCGCTTGGCGTGCGCAGCACGAAGGTGGTTGCAGCAGGACTCATCTCGATGGAGCCTACTTTCCAGGCGACGCCATTGCGGCTGCCGTAATTCTGCCATTCTGAAGATGCTTCCGGGAGCTGGAAAATGGCAGGCAGAGGCGCATCATCCCGGCAGTAGATAACGCTGCCTCCTGGACGCAATTGATCCAGAAACTGGCCGTAGGCGACATGATAATCCTCCTGGGTGGGGAAGCAATCGGGATGGTCCCACTCCAGGCTGGTCAGGACGATGGTGCTCGGGCTCAGGCCGAGGAAGGCGTAGTCGTATTCATCCGCCTCGATGACGAAAATGGGACCTTTGCCTGCTGTGCTCATGCCCAGACCGGGCACGCTGCTGCCGATGATGTAGCCCGGCTCCAATCCGGCCTGTGTGAGCAGATGGGCGATCATGCCGGTGGTGGTGGTCTTGCCGTGCGTGCCTGCCACAGCGATCACGGTGCGGCCCGCCGTCAGCGGTCCCAGGAGTTCGCTGCGCTTGACGACAGGGATGCCCCTGGCTTCCGCCGCCAAAACTTCGGTGTTGTCCGTGGGGATGGCCGAAGAGATCAGCACCAGGTCTGGCTCTGGGGAAGCGTCACTGGCGTAAAGGTTGTCAGCATCGTGGCCGATAAAAACACGGGCGCCCATTTTCGAGAGGGTTTCGGTGCGGCTTGATGGCTCGCGATCACTGCCGCTAACCTGGAAACCAAGCTCCAAAAGCACCTTGGCGATAGGCGCGAGCCCAGTGCCGCCGATTCCCACCAAATGAATACGGTGTTCGCTGCGTTTGTTGGGTGGAAGTTGGAAGAGGTGGTTCCAGAAAGCTGTCATGGTCAGTGCAAAGGGTTGGGGGATTTCAATCATTTACGGACTCGCAGAATAAGCATGATCATGACCATTACCGCCCAGAACATCGAGGGAACAAGGTAGGGGGGGAGGTATTGAGCCATGAATTCGCCGGAAGCAGTCAGTGGTAGAAGGAGAATGCCGAGATCGATAACGGGGTAGTAGTTGATATCCTGTAGCCACCACAGGGTGCCGGCAAAGAGATAGCCATTCAGTCCGCCGACCAGAACGCCGATCACGAAACCCGCAAATCCTCTCTGCGGAGTGCCATTGAAGGCGAATTGATTGAACCCGGCATAACTGGCGAAGACGACAGTTATGAGGAAGAGACTGAGGGTGAGGCTGACCCAGTGTTGTTCGGTGCGAGGGGTTAAGGTGGCGTTGAAGAGGTCGAAGACTTTTTCAAGGAACTGGGGCATGTATTTGACGCCAAATTCGGTGATGATAAATAGCGCCACGAAGATCATGGTCGTGACGCCCAGCTCTTTGAGATAGCCGCGCGCCAGACTGATCATGATGAAGACGATGATGATAGCGAAAAAGAGGACTTGGAGTGGACCCATGTTAGCTGTTCCCGGAGCCGGATGAACTCGTCTTTGCTACGCTTTTTTTGCCTCCGCGAGCTGTGCTCGCAGCGATGATAACGATAGCAAGAATGATAATGACAATGGTCCAGGAGCCGAGGGTTTCGAAAGCCACGGCCAGCGGGAGCAACAAAATCCTGGTCGCCATTTGGAATATGCCTAAAAGACCTTCCATTGGTGTTTGAGGTCCATACGTTGGCAGGATGCCCTGACCGCCACCCAGAACGGGAAGCAGCAAAAAGGTCACCATCAGGCCATTAACAAGACCAAGGAATACGCCCGCCAGGCGGCTGCCTTTCTTCTTAACCTTGTTGGCAAAAAGAAAACTACTGATCATCAACAACAGCATCAGGACGAAGAGAAAAATTTCTTCGTTTTGAGGCGAGATCAGCGGTGGTTGAACCTTGGCGACCGCGTAAATTTCGCCGAATTTGTTGAAATCTCCGCCAGCGATTAGCTGAAATCCACCGTTGAGCATCATTTCGAATAGCATCCAGCTTCGATTGATGATGCTGATCACTTCAGCGCCAAGCCAATCGGGGTTGCCCACGAGCGCCGCCAGCACAAGCATGATGAACTGGACCAACATACCCCAGAACATGCGCGTGTACCCATACCAGGAGAAAATGCCAAGTATGAACAAGATCAGGATGATCAACAGGGTTTCGTTCATGTCAGTGCTTGGGGCGCTTGGAGGCCAGGGCAGTGAGGGCGCTGGCGAGGCGATCAGCGGCGTCAGGTTGGGCCAGGGATAAGCTTGCCTGGCTCATCGCTGCCAGTTTTTCGGGGTGCGTGAGCAGGTCTTGGATAGCGGGCCAGAGTTTATCCGGCATATCGGCGTCGGCGATGGTGATTGCTGCGTCTCGTTCGGTCAGATAATCGGCATTGGGTTGCTGGTGTCCGCCGGAAATCGGCAGGGGAATCAGGATGGCAGGCAGGCCCACGGCGGGGAATTCGCCCAGGGTGGATGCCCCGGCTCGGGCTACCACAAGGTTGGAGGCATTGAGGGCGGTTGCCATGTTATCATCATGCAAATAGGGGAATGGGTGATAGCGCTTGCTGAGTTCCAGGGGCAGATTGGCCGTTCGCTCCTGCGAGGTTGACCAATCAAACGTGCCGGTGATGTGAATGACTTGAGCCAGTTCCAGCAACTGTGGGAGGATCTCGGCGGTGGCGATGTTGATAGAGCGTGCGCCTTGTGAGCCGCCGAAGAAGAGAACGGTGTGCTGGTCGGGGTCCAGATCGAGCTGATTCCGGGCATCGGTTTTGCTGTCCGACCGTTTCTGCAACTCCGGTCGCAGCGGATAACCGGTGACAATGGCCTTGTCCGGGAAAAACTGGCAGACTTCCGGGAAACTGACGGCAATCTGGTCGGCGTACGGAGCCAGGCGCTGGACGGCCAGGCCGGGCGTCAGGTCGGGCAGGTAGATGAGCACGGGGATGTGCTGCCGGTGCGCAGCCCATACGACAGGAGCGCAGGCATAGCCGCCGGTGACGAAGACTGCATCTGGCTTCCAACTGCGCATCAGGCTGCGGGCCTGCCATCCGCCATGAATCAGCTTTACGCCGTTGCGTACGAGCTTAAACGGGTTGCGGATGCGGACCTGTCCTGACTGAATGGCGACGAAATCAAGGCCAACCTGGGCGGCAAGCTTCGCTTCGGGGCCACCTGCCGTGCCAGCGTAGCGGATTTCGAGATCGCTAGCAGGTCGGTTAGCGTCCTCGTCGGAGTGTGCGGGCGAAGGCATTGCCGCGGCGTTTTGCAGGGCCGACACGACCGCCAGAATCGGATAGACGTGTCCGCCTGTTCCGCCGCCAGAAACCAAGATACGCATTGAGATCGATACCTCCTTGTCCGTCTCGGGAAATGTTGAGTAAGACGCCAACAGCGGCCAGATTGACCACCGTGCTCGAACCGCCATAACTGAAGAAGGGCAGCGGGAGGCCAGTGAATGGGAATGTTGCGGTGATAACAGCGATATTGATAAAGGCTTGCAGCACCAACCAGATGGTGATGCCGAAAGCCAGCAGGGTGCCGAAAGAATCAGTTGCGCGCATGGCAATGCGGACGCCGCGAATGGCGAAGAAGAAAAACAGAGCGATCACTGTCAGGCTGCCGATTAAGCCCAATTCCTCGCCCACGATGGCGAAAATGCTGTCGGAGTGCACGGCGGGAATTCCTCCCGGCCAGTGCTTGTGCACGCTTTCAGATAATCCACTGCCAAAGAATCCGCCTTCCACCAGCGCCTGGATCGCACCGCGCACATGAAAGTTCGAGCTGTTGACAGGATCGAGCAGGGAATCGACGAATACCTGCACCCGTTCGCGTGTGTGTGGGAATTGGCTGATGATCAGGCCAAAGGTCAGGCCGCCCATTGCCATCAGAGCGCCGATCTGGATAATGTCGGCCCCGGCAATAAAAAACATCGCCAGCGCCGTCATGGCAATCAGTATCGAGGTTGAAACATCGGGCTGAATAATGATCAGGCCAACCAAAAGCCCCAGGAGCACGGCAAAGGGTATGAGCCCGTAACTCACCTTCTTCAGGTCTCGTCCCCGCGCCGTCAACCAGGCGGCGATGTAGATGATGATGGCGAGCTTGGCCAGTTCTGAGGGCTGGATCGAACCTTCTATCAAATAGCGCACAGAGCCAAACCGAGATTTTCCGATGACCAACAAGACTGTCAATATCAGCAGAATAGCGCCCAGAATGGGGATGGCCAGCCTTTGCCAGGTGCGGTAATTGATATTGACCATGACTGCAAGGGCAATCAGGCCAAGCATCGTCCACTGAAGCTGGTGCGTGAAAAAGTAGAGTGGATTATCTTTCCAGGAGTAGGCAACCGAGTAAGACGCGCTGAAAAGCATGACCAGGCCGAATCCCAGCAGCGAGGCTACCAGGACCAGGAGCACATAATCAAATTCGGGTTGAGCTGTTTTGGATCGATTCATGATTTTGTCACGGGATCGGTCGAGTGGGGGAAATAAGGACTGGTCTTTGAACTCCGACCACTGGTAACCGGCCTACAGGGCTGCAACCAGGTCTCGGAAATGCTGGCCTCGGGCGGCGAAGTCGACATAAGCGTCGTAGCTGGTCCCGCCCGGCGATAACAGGACGACATCGCCGGCCGTGGCCAGGGTGCTGGCGAGGGCCACCGCATCGGCCAGATCGGTGGCGTGATGGATCGATTGGAGTTGACAATCGGGCGGGATTGGCGTCAGCGCCTGCTTCGATCAGGGTGGCGGCATCACCGAAGGTGATCACCTGGCGCACGTGCTGCTGTACGCCTTTGGCCCAATCCTGCCAGGGGAGGTGTTTATCGCGCCCGCCTGCCAACAGGATTAAGGGTTCATCGAAACTGCGCAGGGCGGCCAATGAACGTTCTGGAGAAGTGGCGATACTGTCATTGACCCAGAGGACGTCGGATCGACGGCCAACTTCCTCCAGGCGGTGTTCCACGCCCGTAAAAGTGCTGACGCTTTCGGCCAGCGTTGCAGGCGGTGCGCCAGCCGCTGTGGTCAGGCAGCAGGCGGCCAGGACGTTGGAAAGATTGTGGCTGCCGCGCAAGCGGATGGTCGAAACAGGCATAACCGCTCGGGTCTGATCCTGCCAGCGGAGCCAGATCTGATCATTTTCAATCCAGCATCCGTCGTTTTGGGGGCGCTGGCTCAGGCCAAAGGTGAGCACCCGGCCTCTGAGTGGGAAGTCCAACGCCTCTTGACCTGTCCCGGCCTGTATCTGCACCCGACCATTGCCGCGCCCATCCCGCAGTGATCGCATCATCATGACTGAGGATCGCAATAGCATCGGCTGTTTGATCGGCAAGGATTTGGGCCTTTGCGGCGGTGTAGTGTGCCATGGATGGGTGTCGGTCGAGGTGGTTGGGCGTTACGTTGAGCACAGCGGCTATTTGTGGGCTGAACCCACGCTGGTCGTGCCAGGGCAGGTTGCTGTCGAACGTTTCTGGTTGCTCGCTCCAGTACAGGAGTTGGAAGCTGGAAAGCTCCATGACAACTTTATCGTCGGCATGGATGTCGTGGAGACGGCTGAGTAGCGGGTCGCCGATGTTGCCGCCGAGCCAGGTTGTGAAGCCTGCTTGTGCAAGCATCCTGGCTGTCAGGGTCGTGGTGGTGGTCTTGCCGCTGGACCCGGTGATGCCGATCAACGGGGCCGGGCAGTGCTGGGCAAATAAGCGGGTCTCGCTGGTGATGGGGATGTTGTTTTGCCTGGCCGCCACCAGCAGGGGGATGTCTTGCGGCACGCCTGGGCTGACGACGATGGCGTCGATACCGATGAGCAACGCTGGCGTTTGCGGCCCCAGACGAAGCTCGATGTCAAAGGACGCCAGACTTGCCAGGGCTTCGTCCAGCGCTTCGGCGGATCGAACATCGCTGATGACGATCCGAGCGCCTCGTTCCGCCAGCCATTGAGCGGCAACGCAACCTTCGCGGGCAAGCCCGACGATGAGGATGTTTTGGCCGGTGAACGGGGAGGCGATGGGGGATATGGTCATCTTTCAGGTGCGACGCACTTTGGATGAGAGATAAGTCAAGATTTTAATCAGGAGCAGGTTCCGAAGTCGTTCTAAGTGCGTCGCACCTAGAGCAGCGCCAGGGCGATTCCTAACATGCTTGCCAGCAGGCCGAGAATGAAAAAACGCTGGGTCACTTGCGTTTCGGACCACCCCAACAATTCGAAATGATGATGGAGTGGACTCATTTTGAAGGGGCGGATGTCTCGCCCCAGAAAACGGCGGCTGAACTTGGCGGAAAATACCTGGATGATGACGGAAAGCGTTTCGGCGACGAAGGGCAGGGCGATGATGGGCAGTAAAAGCCATTGACCTGTCATCAAGGCTACGACGCCCAGGGTTGCGCCTAGAGCGAGTGAACCGGTATCGCCCATGAAAAGCTGGGCGGGATAAGCGTTAAACCAAAGGAAGGCGCACAGGGCTCCTACCGTGGTGAGACAGAAGGCGGACAGCCAAACCTGTCCCTGCATGTAGGCAATCAATCCGAAAGCAGCGAAACAGATAGCGGCGATGGAACCGGCCAAGTCCGTCGAGACCATCGGTGATGTTTACGGCGTTGGCGCTGGCGACAATGTAGAAAACGGCGATTGGCAACCACCAGCCATCGATGTCGATGCGTTCGGGTATCGTGGGTATCGCAATGGAATGGATGTCTAAGCGCCAATACATGATCAGCGCCAGAATTAAGGCCAATGCAATCTGGATGGGTAGTTTCGAGCGGGCCAACAGGCCCTGGGCGTCACCGCGGCGGCGACGGATGCCGGCAACATCATCCAACATGCCTAGGACGCCAAAGAAAAGCATCGCCAAAACGGGTGTCAATACAGATTCGCCGATGAGCGTAAAACCGAGGAGGTTGGCCAGATTCAGGCCGACGGTGATCAGTACAACCGCAGCGATGAAGAGGATACCTCCCATTGTGGGGGTTCCTGATTTGGCTTGATGGGAGCTGGGGCCTTCAATGCGGATCCGTTTGCCCATTTGCTGATATTTCAGGAAACGAATCAAGGGGGAGCCCCAGATCACAGCCAGGAAGAATGCAAGGGCGCTCAGGGTGAGGGGATAGGACATGAGGTCTGCGGTGGTGCGTCTGATCTCAGGCGCTCAAGTTGGTGACGAGTGTTTCCATGCCGACAGCCCGTGATCCCTTGATAAGGACATAATCTCCGGGCTGAATGATTGCTGTCAGGATATCGGTGGCTTCGGGGATCGTGCTTGTGTGGTGCACTTGTTGGGTAGCTAAGCCTGAGGCGATTGCTTCATCGGCAATCCAGCGGGAACGCTGTCCGACTGCGATCAGGATGTCGGCGACATCAGCAGCGCGGCGTCCGACCATGATGTGTCCGCTCTGTTCGTAGCTGCCCAGTTCCAGCATGTCACCCAGAACGGCGATGTGGCGACCGGGCATCTCTTCCAGCAAGTTGAGTGCGGCGATAGTGGAGGGCGGGCTGGCATTGTAGGTGTCATCGATCAGCGTGCAATCGTTGATGCCAGGGGTGACTTCGATGCGTAACTGCGCCTCGACATCTTTCAGGCCGTAGACGATTTCTTCCCAACTCAACCCGCTGAGAAGGCCAATCGCAGCCGCACTGAGCGCTGTGTGAACGCTGTGTCGTCCCAGCAAGGGCAAGTGCACGTGCAGCACATCGATCTTCCCGGAGGCAGTGCGGTGGTTGAAGCGGAAGCGGATGCCTTCAAGCCCGGCACTGGCGATTTCGTCCGCCCACAGGTCGGATTCAGGTGTGAGACCGTAGCGGAAAATAGGGGCGGGGCTCAGGTCTGCCATGCGGCGCACCCATTCGTCGTCCCAATTGAGAACAGCATGGCCAGCGGGGGGCAGCGCTTGCACGAGTTCAGATTTGCCGCGGAAGATCGCCTCCATGCTGCCGGCGCGTTCCAGATGAACAGGCCCCAGGTTGGTGATGACGCCAATCTGCGGATGAGCGAGATTACAAAGCTGTGTGATTTCGCCTTCCACATAAAAGCCCATCTCCAGAACGGCATACTCATGCTCCGCTTCGATGCGCAACAAGGTCAGGGGCAAGCCTATTTCGTTGTTAAGGTTTCCTTCGTTCCAGATCGTTGCGTATCTTTGTCGCAGAACGGCAGCAATCAATTCCTTGGAGGAAGTCTTGCCGACGCTGCCGGTGATGCCGATAATGGTGGGATTGTGCCGGGCTCGCCAGTAAGCGGCCAGTTGTTGGAGCGCTGCTAACGAGTTCTCGACGAGGAAAAATAGCGGGGTGTCAGCGGCCCGGGGCGGGACAAGACCATCGGTGGGGTGAACAATGTGGACTTGAACGCCACTGGGGACGTGTTGGCCGATGATGGCGCAAGCGCCTCGTTTGATTGCATCATCGATGTAGAGATGTCCGTCGGTGCGCTCACCGGCAAAGGCGACAAAACAACTGTTTGGCGTCGTCTGTCTGGAATCAATGACGAAGTCATCGATGGCGACTGCGCTCAAATCTGGAGAGCGTCGACTTCCACCCAATCCCAGGTAGATGTCTGCCAGGGTGAGCGTCATGGTTGTTCGTCGGTTGGCTGCACGCCCAGGCGGACGATATCTGGTGGAATCGCGTACAGATTGATGAGTTCCTTGGCGATGGATCTAAAGACGGGAGCTGCTGTATTGGTAGCCCAACGCGAGGATTTCGGTCGGTCAAGCCTGACCAGAACAACGAATTGGGGGTCATCGACCGGGAAGAAACCGACGAACGTAGCGATGGTGAGTTCCTGGGTGTAGCCAGGAGCGTCAGGGTCGGGAATTTCGGCAGTACCGGATTTACCGGCGACAGCGTAGCCTGAAATCTTGGCTTTTGGGGTGTTGTTCACCGTGTAGACCATCATCTCGGTGAGTGTCTCGGCGGTTTCCGGCGAGATGGCGCGGCGCATCGGATTGGGGTCGATGGTGCGCAGTTTGTCGCCATCAATCACCTGGTGCACAACATGAGGCCGGTGCAGTACGCCGTCGGAGGCAATGGCGCCTACTGCGTTAGCCATCTGTATGGGTGTGACGCTGATGCCCTGACCGAAGGAATTGGTAGCCAGATCGGCCGGATACCAATCATTTTTGCCGGGAGATTTGACGATGCCTGCCACTTCACCTTCCAATTCCACATTGCTAAGCTGTCCGAAACCAAAGCGAGTCACCGCTTTATAAAAATCTGCACTGCCAACATCGACGGCGATTTTTGCGGTTGTCACATTGAGGGATTGCGCCAGCGCCTCTTTGGCCGTGACTTTGCCCCGGCCACGCTGATCCCAGTTTTTGACAGTCTGCTCGTAGTAGACATACTCATCTTCATCCAGATATTCTGTTTCGGGCGTGATGATTTTCTGCTCAAGTGCAGTGGCATAGGTGATCAGCTTGAAGACGGAACCCGGTTCGTAAAGCTGACTGATGGCGGGGTTCAAGTAGGTGCTGTCGTCAGAAACCAGGCCATAGTCATTCGGATTGAAATCGGGCCACGACGCCATGCCCAGCACAGCGCCCGTTTTCGGCTGCAAAATAATAACGGTCCCTGCTTCCGCTTCATGTTCCTTAATGCCCTCCGCAAGCTTTGTTTCGATCATGTGCTGCACCATGCGGTCAAGGGTCAGCACGAGATCTCGTTGCACGTAAGAGGGTAAATAGGGGCTGTCAGGCCATGCGGAAGTTGCAGCGCCATCCGCTCCAGCAGGTTTTGGGGCGTCGAAAAGTCTTGGATTGCGGCTGGTCGCGCGTAAAAAATCGTCGTAATAGCCTTCTAAGCCGTAATAGCCAATGCGATTTTTGGGAACAAAGCCCAGAACATGACAAAGGAGATTGCCTTCAGGATAATATCGATTGGGTTTGGCTTCCACCACGATTGGGAAGCTTGGTTCTTTCTCTCTTTTGTCCGGGTCCTTTTCCTCGTCTCTTCGTTTATTCTCGGCTTCAATACGTTCCACGACTGCAGGGCCTGTATCTTTAACCAGGACGAGATAACGACTATCTTTGGCTTCCCTGATCTTTTGGGACAACTCAGCAGCGTCTATATTCAAAAAATCCCCAAGGTCACTGGTGAATTCGTCCGGGTCCTTGATTGTTGATGGATCGACGGTGATATCGTATGTGTAGTACTCGATGGCCAGAGGGGAGCCGTTTATGTCGGTGATTGTGCCACGTGCAAGGAATGGATCGACGGTTGCACTCTTTCCGACTCTATCCACTTTGGGAAGAACGCCAAACGCCTGGTAGCGCACAAGTTGTGCACTTAAAACCAATGCCAAAATGCCCAACAGCGCCAGGGCCACCCAGATTCGACTTTTAGGCAGGTTTATTACATCCCTCGAAGGTTGCCGGGTGTTTGTAAGTTGGGATTCCGCAGCCGTAGGACGTATGCGGTAGAGGTTGCCGCGATCAACGCTCATTGTTCACGCATGGAGACGCTTTCGACAGTTTGTGTAGACCCTGATGCTGCAAAGGTCAATGTTTCATCGACGAATTGTGTTGGTCCCTTTTCTGACTCAATGGGTAGATAAAGAACAGACTGGATGGGCTGGAAGCCAGCGGCTTCAGCGCGTTTGTCCATCTGTGTGATGCTTTGTTGGTAGGCTAATGTGGCCAGTTCATTGGTATTTTGTCTCTGAATCACGGCCAACTGGTCTTGCAATTCGATGATAGCATAGTTTCTAACATTGATCTTCGATGTCTGAAGCAGGTAGAGACAGAGAACAATGGTAATGCCGCAGACAAGCGCTATCGCCAGCAACGCCTGTTGTGGTTTGGTGCGGGCGGTGCGGTTGGTGATGCCCCGTTGAGATGGCCACAAGGATGTCAATGATGAACGCTGGATCATGGTCTCTTTCCTCCTAGAGCTTTCGCGCCGCCCTGAGACGGGCGCTGCGGCTGCGGGGATTATTGGCTATTTCCTCAGTGGTTGGTTGGATTCCTTTACGGTGTATTTCGACAATCTGGGCTGAATGATCACACTGACAGATCGGTATCTGGGGTGGACAGATGCAATTTCGGCTTTCGTGGCGGAAGTATTGTTTGACAATGCGATCTTCCAGGCTATGAAATGAGATGACGGCCAGGACGCCGCTGGGGTGTAGTAGGTTGAGCGCCTGAGGCAGGACGGATTCGAGGGCTCCTAATTCATCATTCACGTAGATGCGCAAGGCCTGGAAGGAGCGAGTGGCCGGATGGATGCGTGCGCCTCGGCGACCGCCGACCGCCCTGCTGATGATTTCCGCCAGCTGTGAGGTGGTGTCGATGGGCCGGGCGGCGATTACGGCCCTTGCGATTCTGCGAGACTGGCGCTCTTCGCCGTAGCGATACAGGATATCGGCAAGTTCCTGAGCATCGACTCTGTCGATGACTTCGGCGGCGGTTTCGCCCTGGCTGAAGTCCAGGCGCATGTCCAGCGGTCCGTCGTCCTGGAAGCTGAATCCCAGGCTGGCATCATCGAGTTGGAAGGATGAGACGCCGAGGTCGAGCAGAATGCCATCCACTTGCGTAAAATCGTATCTGGCGGCGATTTCTGCGAGATTGCGGAAATTGCTGTGAACGAAGGTGAAACGCTCTCCGAATCGGGCCAGTCGCTCGTGTGAGCGCTGGATGGCGTCGGGACTGGCATCGAGGCCCAGTAACAGGCCATCTGGCGAACTGGCATCCAGGATGCCTTCCGCATGGCCGCCTCCGCCGAGAGTGGCGTCGATATACCTGCCGCCGGGTTGAGGGTTGAGCGTCTCAAGGGTCTCCTGGTAAAGAACGGGGATGTGCGTCACGAATTCGGTGGTTAGTGGGACTTTCGGCATGGGTGAAGGAATGACAAAATGCTCCTTTACCTGCCAAAAAGTATGCCTTTGTGTTGAATAGCGTTAGATGCCCAACTGAGCCCAGGCCTCGGCATCAGCCTCACTGTCCTCGAATTCCATGCGCATTTCCGACCAGCGCTGGGCATCCCAGATTTCGACATACGAATCATTGCCAGCGACAACAACCGTACCATCCAGGTTGGCATATTGTCGTAGCCAGATCGGAAGGTTGATGCGCCCCTGGCCATCTGGGGCAACTTCGGCTGCGCTGGAAAAGATGTGTCTGCGGAGGTTACGGCTGTGACGATCGGCCAGGGGAAGGGCCTTGATTTTCTGTCGCCAGGTTTCGAAGAAGTCGCGGGGAAATAGAAAGAGACAGCGGTCCATACCACGTGTTATAATGGCTCCGTCATCTCCTAGCGCATCTCGAAAATTAGCTGGTAAGGTAATTCGACCTTTGCTATCGAGTCCGCGTTCATATTCACCCAAGAACATGCGTTCTGGTTTTTGTACGTAAGGAGTCGTTGAGGATGACATGGAGGAATTTGCCACTATTTACCACTTTCTACCACTTGTCCCCACAGTATACACGATAATTTATACGAATGCAAGCCTAAAATTGCGGTTATGTACGTTTTTCGCGCTCTTTTCTCGAAAAAACAAGGATAAATCGATTAGTTGGGTTGTTGTGAATAGTGTTAGTTCCGCTAAATAGCAGATACCACATCTGTTTCTTTGTATTGCCTCTTACGCTTTTTGGGATGTCTTCCCTTGCTGGATATGGGATCAATTTGGTATTAACTCTTACAGAAGTAGAATGTTTGGCACGATACCCAAAATCCAACAATGGCAGGCGTCAATGCAAGTCAAAATTTTTGCTACACTCCGTCCCCTTGTGGGGAGCAGCATTCTGGAATTGGAAACAGGTCCCGGCGATACAGTCAACCAGGCGCTAGGCGAGACGGTGCAGCGCTGGCCGCAGTTGCGAGATGAACTGTTGGGAGCCGATGGTCAGATCTCTGAGCGCATTCACATTTTTCTCAATGGCCGCGATGTCCGTTATTTAGATGGCCTGGATATGATTATCCCCGATGATGCTGACCTGCGAATTTTTCCACCCGTTGGAGGCGGTTAATGATTCCCTGGCAGATCGACTATGTGGATGAAACTCCTACTGTTCCCATTGAGTTGCGCAGTACACCGCTGTGGATGGCGGAACGATACCTGGTCAAGCTGGGTGGTGAAGTCGTAGAGCCTGAACGCCTCGTGGTTGGCCCGGAATGGGAGGCGTGGCTGGAAAAAGGCGAGCCGGTTAAGATTGGCTCATTGCAGATAGGCGTAGCCTATTTGAATCTTTATGGTGCTGAGGAAACGTTGGAGGAGCTAATGCAGACGCTAGGGATCTGGCTGATGCGCGGGGGCGGATAGAGGCGGGAGGTCGGAAGACGGAGGACAGAGATCCGAGAGCGGAGACCGAGAAAATATCGGAAGTCGGACATTGGAATAATACAGCAATAAAAAGACGCTGTCTCCAATTGGAAACAGCGTCTTTGTGGATGGTTAGTTGGATTAATTAGTAGCCGCTGGTCGGTTTGGCCTTAAACAGGCTTCGATCTCAACCCGACCGACTTCCGACTTCCGGCTTCTGATCTCTGACCTCCGGTCTCTGTCCTACAGGATGCCCAGCTCCTTGAGCTTGCCTTCAGGTACAACGCCATTCTCCCAACCACGGGCGGCGTAGTATTCTTCCAGCATAAGATCAAGTTCGCAGAGCTGTCCTTCGGAACCAGGCATGGTGCTGGGTTCCTCCAGGAAACGGGCGGGCAGAGTGTCGCTGCCCTCGCCGAAGCCGTTCAGGTTGTTGTAGTAGCGCTCCAGGTTGTAGACACGTTCGCCTGCCTGCAACAACTCGTCGGTGCTCAGGGTTGCGCCGGTGAATGTGTTGTACTGGCTGAGGTATTCGTCTGCACCCTCAGCGAAAGCGCTGAATTTGCAGATGTCGAAGCTGTCGGAGATGGCATGGAAGTCCTGGAAAGCCTTGACCAGACCGCCCTTGCCTTCCCACGCAATCGGGTCCACCTTGAGTGAGCCGAATGGCATCACGCCAAGCTCTGCGGCGGGGGTGTAGGCTCGCAGGTGGCAAGCGCCACGATTGCTGGTGGCGTAGCCGAGGCCCATGCCTTTGTAGCCACGGGGATCGTAAGCGGGGATAGCCTGTCCCTTCGCGCTCATGGCGATCTCGGGATGTCCAAAATCTGCTGCGGCTGCGGCTGTGCCCTTGCCCAGGGTTTTGGCCGTGTCATCAGCGCCAACGCCGATGCGATCAATCAGGGCGACAGCGCTGTCGGCATCGCCAAACGTGAAGGCGCTGCCATTGACATAACCCCTTTGACTGGCTTCCATGTACATGCCGACCACGTTGCCCATCTCAATTGGATCCATGCCATAGCGATTGCACTGATCGATCATGAAAGCGATGGCTTCTTTGTCGTCGATGCCGCAGTTAGAGCCTAGCGCCCAGGCCGATTCATACTCCACGCTTTCCATGTGCACCTTGAACTTGCCTTCGGGTACTTCCACCTCGATCTTGCAGGCGACAGGACAGGCGTGACAGGTGGGATCACCGACCAGAAGCTCCTCGCGGAATGATTCGCCGGAGATATTGCCGTATAGTTCCTGGCCATCCTCTGTAATGAAGGATGTTTTCTGGCTGTTCCAGGCGGGGAGACCGCCGATGCTGCCCGAGATATTCATGAGCACGTTGGTGCCATAAACACTGAGGCCGCCCTTGCGCGGGGAAGTGATGTTGGCTTCGTCCATGATCGCCGCCAACGCGACCTTGTCGGCCTCTTTGAAGGCGTCTCGGTCATTCGGTTTCGGCTGATTGGCCTTATCGCCGATGAAGACGATGGCTTTGAGGTTCTTGCTGGCGCCAACTCTGCCGGTGCCGCCACGACCGCAAGCCCGATCATCCTTGTTGATCCAACCAGCGTAGTTGACGCCACTTTCAGCAGCAGGACCGACCGCCATCACATCTACATAACGGCCTGGGTGACGCTCCAGCAGCGTTTTGTGTACATCGTGTGTTTCCATGCCCCAAAGATCACCGGCGTCATGGATGCTGACTTCGCCATTTTCGCAGAGCAGGTAGACGGGTTTATCGGCTTTGCCTTTGATCAGCAGGGCATCAAAACCGGCCCATTTCATGTAGGCAGCGGTCCATCCACCCATGTGGCTGTCTGTGATGGTGCCAGTCAACGGGCTTTTGGTGACGGCGCAGAGCCGACCGCTCATTTTCACTTCGGTGCCGCTGAGCGGGCCGGTCATAATCGCCAGTAAATTATCCGGGGACAGTGCTTCGACATCGGGACCGTTGTCGAACACATATTTGACGCCAAGTCCGCGCCCCCCCAGATACTTGCGCGCATCTGCATCGTTGATGCCTTCATAGGCGACCTCGCCAGCGCTCAGATCGATGCGAGCGACGTGGTCTTTGAAACCATTGAGTGTTGTTGCCATAACAAACGCCTCCTGTAGAATTTGGCGACCTCCCAAAAGAGAGGTCAGATGGATACTGGAGAAATGAAAAAGCGCCATGTCATTTTGACATAGCGCTTATGGTTACTTAATGGGCCCAATTTGGGGGCATTGTAGGAGAAAAGTTGGTGGAGATCACCTGCCAGAGTCGGCGAGCGCATGTTGGTTGTATTATTCTCCTTCAGAGTCAAGTCGTGATCTTGCCTACATTGATTTTATATCACGGGTCAGGATACTTGTCAAAGAAAGTACTGGCCCTTACTACGTAAAACACGCTTGACGATTGCCGTCTGTACCGCGACATTCATGTCGCTGCGCTCCATAAAAACGACACGAATGTCGCGGTACAGACAACACCCCAAAACACAAAAAATATACTTGACAAACCAATAATCCCATGATAGACTGTGAAGTTGCATTCTAAGCCATCACAATTCTTATTCCACACCCCATCTCATTCTGCGTATTCCTACTCTGGGCGTTCCACACACCAGCGACTTCGATCACGAACATTTTTGTGGTGATTGATTGGATTTATTCCTGTGCCCGCCGAAAATTCCCGGTGGGCTTAGTGCGCGTCTGAAGATGGGGTGGATCGCGAACGCGATGGTTTAGGTTCGTAGATGAATGAATACCATTCATTTACAAAAACGTCAATTGTCGATATCCACCCGATATCGTTGAATCCCCACCATAGTTCAGTGAGGAGTGTACATGTCTTCTAAACCGTATCAAGGTCATGTCAGCACCCGAAAGTCGTATGCCCGACTTCATTCTGTTATGCCTTTGCCCAAACTAATTCAGATTCAGCTCGACTCCTATCATTGGTTTCAGGAGGAGGGTTTAAGAGCGCTACTCGAGGAAATAACACCGATTGTCTCTTATAACAAGAACCTTGAATTGCATTTTGGTGATTATCGCTTCGGCGAACCCAAGTATCCCGAAAAAGAGTGTCGCGAGCGCGATACAACCTTTTTTGTGCCCCTGTACGTCCAGGTCAAGTTGGTGAATCGCGAAACCGGCGAGATCCAGGAGCAAGAGGTGTTTATGGGGGATTTCCCTCAGATGACCGAAAACGGCACCTTCATTTACAACGGCGCCGAACGCGTCGTGGTCAGCCAGTTGATCCGCTCTCCCGGCGTTTACTTCAACGCTGAAGAAGACAGGCAGACGGGACGCCGGCTGTGCTCCGCCAAGATGATCCCCAATCGCGGCGCGTGGCTGGAGATGGAAACCAGCAAGCGCGATCTCATCTCCGTCAAGGTGGACCGCAAACGCAAACTCCCCGTGACGATCCTGCTGCGTGCGATGGGCTACGCCACCGATGAAGAGATCCTGGCGCTATTTGCCGAAGATGATAATTCACCTGATCATCCCTTCATTGCCAGCACGTTGGAAAAAGAAGACCCAGACAAGCGCACACCTGAAGAAGCGCTGCTGGATTTCTACCGCCGCTTGCGACCGGTGGATCCGCCCACTTTGGAGAACGCTCGCTCCCATCTGGATGGCTTGCTGTTTAATCCCCGTCGTTACGACCTGGGCCAGGTTGGACGCTACAAATTGAATAAGCGCCTGGAACTCGATGTCCCCCTTGACCATCGCACGCTTACTGATGAGGACATCATCCAGGTGGTGCGTCGCATTATCCGCATCAACAATGGCGTCGAAGAAGATGACGATATCGATCACCTGGGCAACAGGCGCGTAAAAACGGTCGGCGAACTCATCCAGAACCAGTTGCGCGTTGGTCTGTTGCGCATGGAGCGGGTGGTGCGAGAGCGCATGAGCATCCGCGACCCCGAACAGGTCAGTCCCTTGTCACTCATCAACATTCGCCCGGTTGTGGCGGCTGTGCGCGAGTTCTTTGGCGGTTCGCAGTTGAGCCAGTTCATGGATCAGACAAATCCGCTGGCAGAACTCACCAACAAGCGCCGGTTGTCTTCACTCGGGCCGGGCGGTTTACGTCGTGAACGAGCCGGGTTCGAGGTGCGAGATGTGCATCATTCCCATTATGGCCGTATTTGTCCCATCGAGACGCCTGAAGGTCCTAACATCGGCCTTATTGGCTCCCTTGCCACTTATGCGCGTGTCAACAAATACGGGTTTATCGAAACGCCGTACCGCAGGGTGCTGCACGAGATCAAAAATGATGGCGTCAGCAGTATCGGTCACATCCTGACTGCCGATGCCCTGAATACAGAGACCGGAGAGACGCTGGCCGAAGCGGAAACCTTTATCGACGAAACAGTGGCCAGAGATTTGGCTGCCTACGAACGAAGCGGTTCCAATACTTTTTGTCGAGCCTTTTGTCACCGATCAAATCGTCTTTCTCTCTGCAGACGAGGAAGATAAATTTGCAATTGCGCAGGCTTCAACGCCGATGAGCGAGGATGGCCATTTCTTGCGCAGTCGCGTTTCTGTGCGGCGTCACCAGACATTTGAACTGGAAGATCCCAAACGCGTGCACTACATGGACGTCTCTCCTCAGCAGATCGTCTCCGTTTCGACGGCTCTGATTCCTTTCCTGGAGCATGACGACGCCAATCGCGCTTTGATGGGCTCGAACATGCAGCGTCAGGCTGTGCCCCTCATCCAACCGGAATCGCCCATCATCGGCACTGGCATGGAAGGACCGGCGGCAGTAGATTCGGGCCACGTGCTTGTGGCCAAGGAGCGAGGTCGAGTCACAAGCGTCAGTTCCGCTGGCATCGTGATTGAAGAGGACGATGGCTATCAGCATAACTACGAACTGCGCAAATACGATCGTTCCAACCAGTCCACCTGCATCAACCACCGACCTGTGATTTTCAAAGGACAGTATGTGGAAGAAGGCGATGTGTTGGCTGATTCAAGCTCGACGGATGGCGGAGAACTCGCTTTGGGCCGCAATGTACTGGTCGCATTCCTTTCCTGGGAGGGCGGCAACTACGAAGACGCCATCCTCATTTCCGAGCGTTTGGTGCGAGAGGATGTCTTTAGTTCCATCCACATCGAGAAATATGAAGTCGAAGCCCGGGACACCAAACTTGGTCCCGAGGAGATCACCAGAGATATCCCCAACGTTGGCGAAGATGCGCTCAAGAATCTGGACGAGCGCGGCATCATCCGCATCGGTGCAGAAGTGAAACCGGGCGATATCCTCGTTGGCAAGATCACGCCCAAGGGTGAAACTGAACTGACCCCGGAAGAGAAATTGCTGCGAGCCATTTTCGGAGAGAAAGCGCGCGAGGTGAAGGATTCATCTCTGCGATTGCCGCACGGCGAACGAGGCAAGGTCGTCGATATCCGTGAATTCACGCGAGACAATCATGGCGACTTGTCCGCTGGCGTCGAGGCGATGGTTCGCGTGGGCGTGGCCCAGCGCAGGAAGCTGACGGCCGGTGACAAGATGGCCGGTCGGCACGGAAACAAAGGCGTTGTCTCACGCATCGTGTCTGAAGCTGATATGCCTTTCCTCGAAGATGGCACGCCAATCGAGATCATTCTCAATCCCCTGGGCGTGCCTGCTCGCATGAACATCGGCCAGATTCTTGAAACACACCTGGGTTGGGCTGCCAGCCGCCTGGGCTTCAGGGTGATGACGCCGGTCTTTGATGGCGCTACAGAACATGATATTGAAGCTGAACTGGCGCGAGCCTGGCTGATTGACAAAGCCTGGAGTGAGACCACCGCCGCGGCGTGGGATTGGATTGCCGAAAACGGTGGTGAAGAGGAATTCCCCGACCTGGAGAATGACAACGACGCGCGTTTGCTCTATCTGGAAGAATTGTTTGCAGAAAGAGACGTCGATGGCGACCGCATGTTCTTTGATCAGGTTTATGCTCGTCGCAAAGTGCTGGAGTACTGGCTGGAAGCGCGCGGCTACGACGCAAACAAGATCATGGTTTACGAAAATGATGTCCGTTACGCCGCAGACCTGGATGAAACCAACGAAATGGCGACTGTAGCATGTAAGCGTGAATGGATGAAGTCATTTGGCGGTGATCCCGGCGAATTGAGTGGTCCCGATCTGGAGGCTGCGGCAAAGGCGTTGTCAGTGGAAGTCGATTGGCCTGTGCCTACAACCGGTAAGATGAAGCTTTACGATGGAAAATCAGGCGAATCTTACGAGCAGCCCGTCACCGTCGGCATCATCAACATGTTGAAACTGCACCACCTTGTCGAGGATAAGGTGCACGCCCGTTCCACCGGCCCATACAGCCTGGTGACGCAACAGCCGCTTGGCGGCAAGGCCCAGTTTGGCGGCCAGCGCTTTGGCGAGATGGAAGTGTGGGCCCTGGAAGCCTACGGCGTTGCCCACACGCTTCAGGAAATGCTGACTGTGAAATCAGACGATGTGACTGGCCGAGTCAAGGCTTATGAAGCCATCGTCAAGGGTGAACCTATTCAACCCCCCGGCGTGCCGGAATCTTTCCGGGTGCTGGTTAAGGAACTACAGTCTCTTGGACTCTCGGTCGAAGTCTACAACGAAAATGAAGAGAGTATTCAGTTTGCAAAGGAAGACACCAGCGATCAGTTGCCCAATTTGGGCTTCAGTCTGACGACGCCAGGCCCGATGGCCGGTCGTGAATAGGATTGAGGGTGGCGTCTAACACAAACGCCTGCCCCGACTACGCTCAATCTCCGAAACCCCGCGAGAACCGCTTGGAGGTCCAACTTGGAAGTCAACAATTTTGATGCCATTCGTATTAGCCTCGCCTCTCCAGAGAAAATCCTGGATTGGTCTCATGGTGAGGTCCTAAAACCAGAGACAATCAACTACCGAACTTTAAGGCCTGAACGTGATGGCCTGTTCTGCGAACGCATTTTCGGTCCGACCCGCGACTGGGAGTGTTATTGCGGCAAATACAAGCGCGTCCGCCATAAGGGCATTGTCTGTGATAAATGTGGCGTCGAAGTGGCGCCATCGCGTGTGCGCCGTGAACGCATGGCCCACATTCAACTGGCAACGCCAGTCACGCACATTTGGTATGTTAAGGGCGTCCCCAGTCGACTGGGGCTGTTGCTCGATATTTCACCCCGGAATCTGGAGCGGGTGCTTTACTTCGCCCAGTACATGATCACCAAAGTTGATGAGGATCAGCGTGGCCGCGCATTGCAGCGTCTTGACCGGGAAATGCATTCCCGTTACGCTCGTATTGAGGCTGACGCTAGTGGTCAACTCCACGTCATCGAAGGGGCGCGTGATATGGCCATTGAGGCTGTGGACGCCGAGGAAGCTGCTGCCATCGAAGCCGCCGAACAGGCGCTGGAAGACCAGACAGCCGATGTCACGACCAAGGTGGGGCTTGAGTTACAGGCCTTTATCGAAGAGAATCTGGGAAAGAAACTGCGCGAAGCGGTGCTTCTGCCCTGGAGCGATGAACCCCTCATCGAAGTTGGCGTGATCATAGAGCGCGGACATCAGGACACCCTGAATCAGTCGTTGCAGGACAGGCTGAGCGATCTGGATGAAGAACGCATTATCGCCATCGAAGATGCACGGATTCTGGCCGCGAGCAAGCGCGACAACCATCGTCGCGAAGCGGACGAAGTGCTACAACGCATTTATGGCACTATTGATGCCCAAAAAGATGTCGCTCGCCAAGAGATCGATGCCCAGATCAAGGAACTCAAGAGCCTGAGCGAAGGCGATCTGCTCCTTGAAAGCCAGCATCGCGATCTGGAAGATCGTTGGGGTAACATCTTCCGGGCCGGAATGGGCGCTGAAGCAGCTTATGAATTGATCAGGAAACTGGATTTGGATAAAATGGCCGAGGAAATGCGGATTAGCATGCGTACGACCCGGTCGAAACAACGCCGCCGCAAAGACGCCAAACGCCTCCGTGTCGTGGAATCCTTCCGCAAGAGCGGCAACAGGCCAGAATGGATGATTCTCACCGTTTTGCCTGTGATTCCTCCAGACCTGCGCCCCATGGTGCAACTTGACGGCGGTCGCTTCGCGACAAGTGATCTCAATGATCTCTACCGCCGCGTGATCAATCGCAACAATCGCTTGCGCCGCTTGCTGGAGCTGGGCGCTCCTGACGTGATCGTGCGCAACGAGAAACGCATGTTGCAGGAAGCAGTCGATAGCCTCATCGATAATGGTCGCCGCGGACGGGCGGTCAGTCGTAGTGGCAAGCGCAAGCTCAAATCACTGAGCGATCTGCTCAAGGGTAAACAAGGACGCTTCCGCCGCAATCTTCTTGGCAAGCGCGTAGACTATTCCGGGCGTTCGGTCATTGTTGTCGGCCCGGATCTGAAACTGCACCAATGCGGTTTACCCAAGAAAATGGCTTTGGAACTCTTCAAGCCCTTTGTGATGCGCAAACTGGTCGAGCACAACTTCGCCCACAATATCAAAAGCGCCAAGCGCCTGGTTGATCGCATGGACCCGGCCGTTTGGGATGTACTCGAAGAGATCACTAAAACCCGACCGGTGTTGCTGAACCGGGCGCCCACCTTGCATCGTCTGGGTATCCAGGCATTCGAGGTGATCCTCATCGAGGGCAGCGCCATCCAGCTCCATCCTCTGGTCTGCGCCGCGTTCAATGCCGACTTCGATGGCGACCAGATGGCGGTGCATGTGCCTTTGTCTGACGAAGCCGTGAGAGAAGCGCGTGAATACATGCTTTCCACCAAGAATCTGCTCAAGCCGGCATCTGGCGAGCCCATTGTTGGACCATCCAAAGACATGGTGTTGGGCTGCTACTACCTGACAGTGGAAGATGATACAGCACGTGGCGCGGGCATGGTCTTTAGCGATTACGATGAAGTCATGTTGGCCTATGATCTTGGACACGTGGGCTTACGCGCACCGATCAAATTCTATTACGAGAGTTGGCTCAATACGATCGCAATGACGACATTGGGACTGCCAGAACGCGTGGAAATCGCTCTGGCCGAAGCTGAAGTAGAAAGCGCCGGCGGCATTGTCGCCATCCTGCAGCAGCGCGGTCGCCAGGGACTGATCGATTTACCCGGTATCGGCCCGGCCGCTTATCGTGATATTCTGATTGCGCTCCAGGAACTCGCCATCTTCTATGATGAAGAGACGCCCAGCGGCGTGATTGACACCACGGTAGGGCGCGCGATTTTTAACTTTTACATGCCATTCGCGTTGCGCTTCATCAACAAGGTCCTGGATAAGGGCGCTCTCAACGATCTGGTAGCCGCCAGCTATAAACGACTTGGGCCGGAAGAGACGGCCAATGTCGTCGATATCATTAAATCTGTCGGTTTCAAGTACGCCACGATTTCAGGCACCACCATTGCTGTCAGCGATATTCAGGTTCCCGAAACGAAAGAAGCCGTTATCTCCCAAGCATCCGCAGAGGTCGAAAAGGCCGAGCGCCAGTATCGCCGTGGTTTGATCACCGAAGACGAGAAGTACAACAAGGTGGTCGAGCTATGGACGCACGCGACCGACACCCTGACGCTTCAGGTTCAGCAATTGCTTGACCCGCGTGAGGGGCTGGGGGCGATGTCCCGGTCGGGCGCAACCAAGGGTGGGGTGCAACCCATCCGCCAGCTTGCCGGTATGCGTGGTCTGATGGCGGATCCCTCAGGTCGCATTATCGCTTTGCCGATTCGCTCCAACTTCCGTGAAGGTCTCACCGCTCTGGAGTACTTCCTCAGCACCCACGGCGCTCGCAAGGGTCTGGCCGACACAGCTTTGCGCACAGCAGATGCCGGCTATCTGACCCGCCGTCTGGTGGATGTGGCGCAGGAAATGATCATCATGGAGGTGGATTGCGAGGCGACAGCCGGCGTGTGGCTGATGAAGGAAGATGCAGATGGAGCAGGTATCCACTTCAATGAGCGCATGTTAGGGCGTGTTGTCCTGAAGGATGTCATTGATCCACAATCAGGCGCTGTGCTGGCTCCGGCGGATACGCTGTTGCGTGAAGATGACGTGCAAGAGATCATGTCGGCGGGCGTCGATAAGATTTACGTGCGTTCCCCACTCACCTGTCAGGCCAAGCAGGGCATTTGCCAAAAATGTTACGGGCGCGACCTGGGACGTGGTGGTGTGGTCGATCTTGGCGAAGCGGTTGGCATTATCGCTGCCCAATCGATCGGTGAGCCAGGCACTCAGCTTACGTTGCGCACCTTCCATACCGGCGGCGTCGCTGCTGGTGAAGATATCACGCAGGGTTTGCCCCGTGTCGAGGAGCTATTTGAAGCCCGCAACCCCAAAGGTGAAGCGATCATCAGCGAAATCGATGGCGTGTTTGATGTTTTCTGGGAGGGTGAAATCCGTTCGGTTACGGTGACCGACACCCGCCTGCATCGACGTGAGATTGAAATTCCTGCCGGTTATGAGACAATTGTCACTGACGGTGACCGCGTACAGGCGGATACTGTTGTCGCCCGAAATGCCGAAGAGAACGAGATCGTAGCAGGCATGGATGGTGAGGTGTTCTCCGAGGATGGCGTGATTTTCGTGCGCCGCGAGGAGACCGAAAAGTGGGAAAAACCCATTTCACCTTCTGCACGACTCCGTGTCGTTAAAGGCGATTACGTCAAAGCTGGTCAGCAGCTCACCGAGGGTTCCAAGAATCCTAAAGAAGTCCTGCGCATCCAGGGACGTGAAGCCTGTCAGATCTATCTCCTGAACGAAGTTCAGAAAGTGTACCGATCTCAGGGTGTTGGCATTCACGACAAACACATCGAGATCATCCTTCGGCAGATGCTCCGCCGTGTGACTGTGCTGGAACATGGCGACACCGACTTCCTGCCGGGCGAGCTGGTCGATCAGCAAAATTTACGTGACGTCAACGAGCAGATCCTTGCCGAAGGTGGCAAACCGGCGACCTACGAATACACCCTGATGGGCGTCACCAAAGCGTCGTTGAACACCGATAGCTTCCTGGCGGCGGCCTCCTTCCAGGAGACGACTCGTGTGCTGACCGACGCCGCAGTGCGTGGCGCCACCGATGATCTGCGCGGCCTGAAGGAAAACGTCATCATCGGTAAGCTCATCCCTGTCGGCACCGGTTTCCGGGCGCGAATGCAGATGGCAGCCGAGCGTGCGGCAGTGCAAGCGATTGCCGCTCGTGAAGCAAAAGAGACAGTCGAAGGTCTGGATAGCGTTCTGGACGCTTCGTTCGATAGCAACGCCATCGCCGAAATGGGCCTGCCCCTTGGCATGGGAATGCCTGAGACTGATCTAGATGCTCTCCTGGGTGACGACCTGGAACTTGGATGATTTCGAAGATGAGACCGAGGTCGAAGTTGACATCTCACTGGACAATTTCGAGTTGTAGACCGGAATCGGTCTGAAAATGAACGTCGCAGGTGTTTCAAACTCGATTGTTGAATTTGACTCACCTCGGCGCTTGTGCTAAAGTAATGAGTCGCAAGTCGGGCCAGTTGCGCCCGGCTTTACTCATGTTTTCACGGAACTGTGAATCTCACAACCTGCAAAATCCTGCCATTATCTACAGGACTGACTGGTAAATGATTCCGTCCCAAGTTTACAGATAGTTCTCTGGCCGGTTTCAGACCGTGCGCCGGAGTAGAGCAACCGCCGTTTTTGTTAGGAGAACGATTTTGCCCACTATTAACCAGCTTATCCGCAAAGGCCGAAAAGGCGTGGTCAAGAAAGAGAAAGCGCCTGCCTTGCGCTACACCTACAATGCCCTGACCGGCAAGACCAAGCGTACCAAGAAGGGTAATCCCTTCCGTCGCGGCGTCTGCACGCAAGTGCGTACAACGACACCCAAGAAACCGAACTCAGCGCTCCGTAAAATCGCTCGTGTTCGCCTAACCAACGGCATCGAAGTCACTGCATACATCCCTGGCGAAGGCCATAGTTTGCAGGAACACTCTGTTGTGCTGGTTCGGGGTGGTCGTGTTAAAGATTTACCCGGCGTTCGCTATCACATCGTTCGCGGCGCTTTAGACTCCACGGGTGTGCAGAATCGCAAACGCAGCCGTAGCAAGTATGGAGCCAAGCGCGGTTAGGCCCCCCTTCAATCAATAAGCAACTGTACGCCGGAACAGAAAACCGGCAATAAGCGTTACTTTCCGCAGCGAGATGCTGGTGGAAAGGCACCACTGGGTAAAGACATCATTTCTCAGATCAGATGTCGCCGAATGTGCCTCTCGACCCGCATCTTGCCGTGTGTCTGGGACCAAAGGACTTGGAGCGACTTTCATCGAGTTGTTTCAGAAGTGACGCAACGATTTCCCTTTCGTAAGGAGCAAGACATGCCTCGTCGTTATCGACCGCCTCGTCGGAGTGTTTCTCCAGACCCTAAGTTTCAGAGTATGACCATTTCTCGGTTCGTCAACCGGCTGATGAAAGATGGCAAGAAGAGTACGGCGCAACGCGTTCTCTACGATGCCTTCGATATCATTGAAGCGCGCACCAAGCGCAATCCGGTTGAAGTTTTTGAAGAGGCTCTGACCAACGCTACGCCCCAGATCGAGGTAAAGCCCCGACGCGTTGGCGGCGCTACGTATCAGGTTCCTGTCGAAGTGCGTCCCAACCGCCGTGAAGCATTGGCTCAGCGTTGGCTGATCATTAATGCTCGCAAGCGTAGCGGCAAGTCGATGGCTGCCAAGTTGGCAGGCGAATTGATGGATGCCTCCACCAACCAAGGCGCCACAATTCGTAGACGGGACGAGACCCATAAGATGGCAGAAGCAAACCGAGCATTCGCACACTACAAATTCTAGATCAGACCATCATCTCTCTTTCCCGGTCGATCTCCTGCACCCTACTATCATGACAGTCAATACCAACCTCGCCAAAATCCGAAACACTGGCATCATTGCACATATTGATGCCGGTAAGACAACGACCACCGAACGCGTGCTGTATTATTCAGGACGCACGTATCGGATTGGGAATGTCGATGAAGGAACGACGGTGACTGACTTCATGGACCAGGAGCGCGAGCGCGGGATAACGATCCAATCAGCTGCGATCACCTGTGAATGGAAAGGGTATCAGATCAACATCATCGATACGCCCGGTCATATTGACTTCACGGCCGAGGTGCAGCGCAGCCTGCGCGTACTGGATGGCGGCGTGGTCGTTTTCGATGCTGTGGCAGGCGTCGAGCCCCAGTCTGAGACTGTGTGGAGGCAAGCAGACCGTTACGGTGTGCCTCGCGTATGTTTCGTGAATAAAATGGATCGTGTGGGTGCGGATTTCGAGCACACCGTCGGCATGATTCGCGAACGACTCGGCGCTCATCCCGTGGCAGTGCAATTGCCGATCGGCAGTGAAAGCGACTTTCAGGGGGCAGTTGACCTTGTGACCATGCGGGCCTGGATATATACCGATGAATTAGGGGCGAGCCCCGAAGAGATCGATGTCCCGGCTAACCTGATGGAAGAGGCCAAGGCTGCTCGAGATTCGATGGTTGAAGCGATTGCTGAGACCGATGACGAACTCACGCTCAAGTACCTGGAAGGCGAGGTGATCGCCGAAGAGGAATTGATGGCGGCTTTGCGTCAGGCAACAATCCGGGGCGACCTGGTTCCGGTGCTGTGCGGCTCATCTTTGAAAAACAAAGGCGTTCAGCCCTTGCTTGATGCCGTGATTGATTATCTTCCTTCGCCTCTCGAGCGTCCAGCCATCAGTGGACTGGATCCGAAGACTGGCGAGACGCTTACTCGCAGCGCCGAATTCACCGAACCCACCACTGCACTGGTCTTTAAGATCATTACTGACCCGTTTGTTGGTCGGCTGGCTTATGTTCGGGTTTACTCGGGCGTTCTCAAAAGCGGAAATACGATGCTCAATGTCACGCGAGACCGCAAAGAGAGAATTGGCCGCCTGATGCGCATCTACGCCGAAAAACGGGAAGAGATCAAAGAGATTGGGGCAGGCGATATCGCTGCCATTATCGGGCTGAAGCAATCCTTTACCGGAGAAACGCTGACCGATCCCGGTCAAGCCATCCTGCTCGAGGCCATAACCTTCCCCGAGCCGGTCATCAGCGTTGCTATCGAGCCCCGCACCAAGGCCGACCAGGATAAATTGGCTGATGCACTGGGTCGTCTTTCCGACGAAGATCCAACCTTCCAGGTGAGGGTGGATGAAAACACCGGTCAAACCCTTATTTCGGGAATGGGCGAACTTCACATCGAAGTGCTCATTGACCGCATGATCAGAGAATTCAAGGTGAGTGCGAGTGTAGGCAAGCCGCAAGTCGCCTATCGTGAGACTATCACACAGGTATCGGATGCAGAAGGTCGGTTTGTGCGACAATCTGGCGGGCGTGGCCAGTTCGGCCATGTCAGGGTTCGCTTTGAGCCACTCGAGCCTGGCAGTGGTTATGTTTTCGAGAACGGTATTGTTGGTGGCGTCGTTCCTCGCGAGTTCATCAAGCCTGTCGAAGAAGGCATCCGCGACGCCCTCGAGGGTGGTTCGGTGGGTGGTTATCCCATAGTGGACATCAAGGCCACACTCTACGATGGCTCCTACCACGAAGTCGATTCTTCGGAGATGGCATTCCGCATCGCCGGTTCACTATCTGTGAGGGAAGGCATTCCCCGCGCCAAGCCGATTCTGCTTGAACCGGTTATGGCGGTTGAAGTGGTGGCGCCAGAGGAATATCTCGGCGACATAATCGGTGATCTAAGCAGCCGTCGCGGGCAGATAGAAGGCATGGAAGTGCATTCCAAGGGCATGCAGGTCATTCGTGCTTCAGCTCCCCTGGCCGAGATGTTCGGCTACGCCACGCGACTACGTTCTGTCACTCAGGGGCGCGGCACGTTCACCATGCAGTTCGATCGATACGAACCTGTTCCCGAAAGTATTGCAAAAGCTTTTTTAAAGGGTGTTAACGCATAGCCTGATCAAAGTTATTTTGAAATTTGGAAGTAACTCCTCACTCTGCTATAATAATAAGGTTGTGATGCGAGCGAAGTAATACATCTCGAATCACCCGTCGCTGGGTTACAGCCCGGACAACTGAACTAGCTGAGAACGTAGTTAAATACCGAGGAGCGCGGAGCTAAACCGCAACACGGAATGGCTCTGGGTTCCTCTTCTGTGCCCTTCTTGGGCGTCTATTTTTTACACTAAACATTCCCATCCCTCGAACATTAGCTGGTAAATAACCCAGTTCGGTTTCAAGGAGAAGCAAGTCAATGGCAAAGAAACATTTCGAGCGAAAGAAGCCCCACGTAAATGTGGGTACAATCGGACACATTGACCACGGCAAGACCACTCTGACGGCAGCGATCACGAAAGTGCTGTCGTTGAAAGGCTTCGCTGACTTCAGTGCATTTGATCAGATTGACAATGCACCGGAGGAGAAGGCTCGCGGCATCACGATTGCGATTGCGCACGTGGAGTACGAGACGGAAAATCGGCATTACGCCCATGTGGACTGTCCTGGTCATGCGGACTACATCAAGAACATGATCACCGGAGCGGCGCAGATGGATGGCGCGATTCTGGTGGTGGCGGCGCCGGACGGCCCGATGCCACAGACGCGGGAGCATGTGTTGCTGGCGCGGCAGGTGGAAGTGCCGGCGATGGTCGTGTACCTGAACAAAGTGGACATGATGGAAGATGAAGAGTTGTTGGAGCTTGTAGAGATGGAACTGCGCGAGCTTCTGGACTCTTATGACTTCCCGGGCGACGAGACGCCGATCGTGCGTGGCAGTGCACTGGCAGCGTTGGAGAGCGAGAGCACGGACCCGAATGCGCCGGAGTACGAGAGCATTTGGGAGTTGATGCGAGTGGTGGATGAGTACATCCCCACGCCTGAGCGAGACGTGGACAAGCCCTTCCTGATGTCGATTGAAGACGTGTTTTCGATCAAAGGTCGCGGCACAGTCGTGACTGGTCGAGTGGACCGTGGTCGGATCGAGCCGATGAAGGAAGTTGAGATTGTGGGTTTGCGCCCAACGCGCAAGACCGTAGCGACCTCATTGGAGATGTTCCGCAAGATCCTGGACTACGCCGAGGCCGGCGAGAACGTAGGCGTGCTGCTGCGCGGCATCGACCGAGAAGAGGTGGAGCGTGGGCAGGTACTGGCGAAGCCAGGGACAATCACGCCGCACACGAAGTTCATAGCCGAAGTGTACGTGCTGCGCAAGGACGAGGGTGGACGACACACGCCGTTCTTCCAGGGCTATCGCCCGCAGTTCTACATGGGCACGATGGATGTGACCGGATCGGTGACAATGCCTGAGGGCGTGGAAATGGTCATGCCTGGCGACCGTGTGGTTTTCGACGTGGAGCTGATTGTGCCGGTGGCGATGGAATCTGGTTCTCGTTTCGCTGTACGTGAAGGCGGTCGCACCGTCGGCGCTGGCGTCATCACCGAGATTATCGAGTAGAATGAAACCCCTGTGAGGTGCGCTTTTGTTTGGCGCACTTCACTCTCTTTCACCACTTCTGGAAGGTCTGTGCATGGCTAAGCAGAGGATACGCATCAAGCTAAAGGCTTATGATCACCGTGTGTTAGATAGTTCGGTGCGCGAGATCGTTGAGGCCGCCGAAAGGACAGGCGCCCAGGTGGTGGGACCAGTCCCTCTACCAACCAAACTCGAGCGCTTTACGGTGATGCGGTCACCCTTTATCGACAAAGATTCCCGAGAACAATTCGAGATCCGCACGCACAAGCGATTAATCGATGTTGTGCCTTCGGGCAGCAAGACTATCGACAACTTGATGCGGCTTAACTTGCCAGCTGGCGTCGATATCGAGATTAAACTCTAACTATCCACCCAGCCACTTAAAACTCCTACATCCTGGCAAGGAGGTGGGGTTGCGGAATGATGGGCGTCTTCGACGCATACAGTTCTGCGCCCTTAAACAAGTCATGAAAGGTCTTATCGGACGTAAACTGGGCATGACCCAGATTTTTAACGAACAAGGGGTAATGATACCTGTAACGGTATTAGAAGTCGGCCCTTGTTACGTTACCCAAGTAAAAACAGCAACACACGATGGCTATGCCGCAATCCAGCTTGGCTTTGACGAAACCAAGGAACGTAGGCTTGCAGGCGGAGAACGTGGTCATATCAAGAAAGCCAATACACCGGCGCTGCGGACTCTGCGTGAGTTCCGTGTAACCGAAGAGGAACTGTCTCGCTACAATCTGGGGCAAAAGCTTCTTGCTGACGTCTTTGATGAAGGCGAATTGGTTGATATCTCCGGTTCCTCCAAAGGCAAGGGTTTTCAGGGTGGCATCAAGCGACATCATTTTAGTCGCCAGCCCAAAACACATGGCCAATCTGATCGTGAACGTTCGCCTGGCTCTGCAGGCGCTGGCTCGACGCCAGGTCGCGTGTACAAGGGCAAGAAAATGCCTGGCCATATGGGCGATGAGCGTGTGACTGTCCAGAACCTTCGTGTTGTCAAAGTCGATCCAGAACGCAACCTGCTGGCAGTGCGAGGCGCTGTACCTGGCCCCAAGAATGGCCTGGTCACTGTTGATCCCTTGCCCGCAAGAGCAGAGGAAGGTAATTGCGATGCAGGTATCCTTAAAAAATATGGAAGGCAATGAAGTTGGTTTGGTGGAACTGTCCGACGCCATCTTCGCCGCAAATATCAATGTAACTGTGATGCATCAGGCGCTGGTGCGACAACTGGCCAATCGTCGTTTGGGCACGCATAAGACCAAAACCCGCAGTGAAGTGCGTGGTGGCGGTCGCAAACCCTGGCGTCAGAAAGGCACTGGTCGAGCCCGACAAGGCACGATTCGCGCTCCCCAGTGGCGCGGCGGCGGAACCGTGTTCGGACCTTCGCCCCGTTCTTATAACAAGAACATGCCGCGAAAAATGCGCCGGATTGCACTGCGCTCCGCCCTGAGCGTGAAAGCGCAAGGGGATCAGATCGTAGTCCTGGATCAGTTGCAAATGGCAGCACCCCGCACCCGTGACATGGCTTCGATGCTGGAAGCGTTGGACGTCAATCGCAGCGCTCTGCTCCTGCTGCCCGAATCTGATCCCAATATCGAATTGTCTGCTCGTAATCTGCCCAATGTACGGGTTCTGCGGGCCAATTACCTGAATATCCGCGATCTGCTGGGCTACGATACGATTGTCATTCCCCAGGATGTGTTGCCTGTTATCGAGTCCTTCTTGGGTGACGGTCAGGAAGCAGCGGCTAAGGAGTAAGATTATGCATCTGTATGAAGTGCTCAAGCGCCCAGTGATCACAGAAAAAACGACCGATATGCAGGATCAGGCCAACCAGTTCGTCTTCCAGGTTGACCGGCGAGCGAATAAGATGCTTGTTAAGCAGGCGGTCGAAGAACGATTTGAAGTCGAAGTGGTCAGTGTGAACATTGTCTCTGTGAAGGCCAAGACCCGTCGCCGTGGCCTACGAGCCCGTTCCATTCGGGTCGTGCCCTGGAAGAAGGCCATTGTCACACTGGCGCCTGGAGATTCCATCCAATTGTTTGAAGGCGTCTAGAACGCAAAGTCAGGAATCGGAGACTATAGGTCGGATAGCAGAACGTAAACGACCCAATGACCGAGTGATTTTCAGACTGAACAACTAATCAACCATCAGTAGACGGCAAACCAAGCAAAGTATCGTCTACATCGTCCCTGACTCGGACGAATGCTTACGAAGGACTCGGCGTTAACAAACTTTCTGAATTATCTCAGTATTTCAAAAGCTAATTTGACAGTTTGTTCGTCCAGAGTCGTCCTTAAGGAGTCGTAATCCCATGGGAATTAAGGTCTACAAGCCCACTTCCCCGGGGCATCGTGGAATGACTGTCTCCACCTTTGAGGAGATAACCAGCTCCACCCCCGAAAAA
This sequence comes from uncultured Chloroflexia bacterium, assembly GCA_963700615.1. Taxonomy (GTDB): domain Bacteria; phylum Chloroflexota; class Anaerolineae; order J102; family J102; genus DUEF01. Next base: position 175,627 of record CAVOYG010000026.1, read on the forward strand.
TCATTACTGCGTCCACTGAAAAAATCAGCAGGGCGTAACAATCAGGGCCGACTTACTGTTCGCCATCGTGGTGGCGGCCATAAACGACGCTATCGAATCATCGATTTCAAGCGTGATAAGATCGGTGTTCCCGCCCGTGTTGCAACGATCGAGTATGATCCCAACCGTTCAGCTCGTATTGCTCTTTTGTACTACGAAGATGGCGAGAAACGTTATATCATCGCCCCGCTGGGTTTACAGGTTGGGGATACGATCAGTTCGGGTCCCGATGCCGAAATTCGGCCAGGCAATGCCCTGCCCCTGATGAACATCCCCCTGGGTACGCTCATTCATAACATCGAGCTGCAACCAGGACGTGGCGGTCAGATGGTGCGCTCCGCTGGCGGCTATGCACAGTTGATGGCCAAAGAGGGCAAATACGCACAACTGCGTTTGCCCAGCGGCGAAGCCCGGCGCGTGTTGCTGAACTGCATCGCCACCATCGGCCAGGTCGGCAATACTGATCATCAGAACATCACGCTCGGTAAGGCTGGTCGCAAGCGATGGATGGGCCGAATGCCTGAAGTTCGTGGCACGGCCATGGATCCTTCTTCCCACCCGCATGGTGGTGGTGAAGGCCGCTCGGGTATTGGTATGCCTGGGCCCAAGACCCCCTGGGGCAAACCCGCTCTAGGCTATCGCACTCGCCGTAACAAGCGAACCGACCAATACATCGTACGCCGTCGAGGCAAAAAGCGTCGCTAGGAGATTATGATATGTCCAGGTCATTGAAGAAAGGCCCGTATGTAGATCGTAAATTGCTTCGCAAAGTCGAAGAGATGAATCGCAAAAGCGAAAAGCGCGTACTCCGCACCTGGTCGCGTTCCTCCACCATTTTTCCACAGATGGTGGGCCATACCCTTGCGGTGCACAACGGCCGTCGTCACGTTCCCATCTACATCACTGAAAACATGGTGGGTCACAAACTAGGCGAATTTGCTCCCACACGTTTCTATCGCGGTCATTTAGCGAAAGAGCGCGGCAGCAAGGCTCGTCGCTGATTCCACCCACCATCGAAGAAGAGGTTGAAACATGTCCCTTCTGGTTCGTTCCCAACGTAAATACGTTCGGATTTCAGCTCAAAAAGTGCGGCTCATAACCGACACCGTACGCGGGATGTCGGCAATAGATGCCGTAGACATGCTTGAGCATATGCCGCAGAGTGCTGCGCACCAGGTTCGCAAGACCATTAAGTCGGCGATAGCTAATGCCGAAGAAAACGAAAGTATGGCCCCCGAAGATATGTGGATTTCTGAGATTTTCGCAGACGAGGGTCCAACTACGAGGCGTTTTCGCCCCGGTGCACGTGGCCGGGTGAAGCCTATTCTACGCCGATCCTCCCACATTACAGTCGTGCTCGAAGAGCGCTAAGGAGGCTGACATTGGGTCGTAAAGTACATCCCACTGGATTCCGTCTCGGAATCATCAAAGATCATATTTCTCGCTGGTATGCTGAAGGTAGCGATTACAGTGAGTTTCTTGAAGAAGATCGACAGATCCGAAAAAGGGTTCATGCCGAACTTGATCGTGCTGGCGTTTCTAAAGTGGAAATCGAGCGTGCTCCGAAGCGAGTTCATCTCAAGATCCACGCAGCCAAACCAGGCATTGTGATCGGACGCAAAGGCGCCACTGTTAATGAGTTGCGAAAAACATTGCAGGATCTAACAGACAAACGTGTCAAAGTCGATGTCGAAGAAATCAAACGCCCTGAGCTTGATGCGAAGTTGGTTGCAGACAGCATTGCCGAACAACTCTCCCGTCGCGTTGCTCACAAACGGGCTATGCGACAAGCTGTCCAGCGCACCATGCGCGCCGGCGCCGATGGCATTATGATTCGCGTTGGCGGCAGATTGGGCGGCTCAGAGATGGCTCGTGTGGACTCAGTTCGCGAAGGCCGTATTCCTCGCCACACCTTGCGAGCGAATATCGATTACGCCGACACCATGTCTGAAACCACCTTCGGCGCCATCGGAGTCAAGGTCTGGATTTATAAAGGTGAAATCTTGCCCGGCGAGCCCTTGACCGTCTAGGTGATCTCCCGGTAGGAACGAGGTAAGCTATTATGTTAATGCCCAAACGAGTCAAGTATCGAAAAACACATCGAGGTCGCATGCGCGGCAAAGCCTGGCGAGGAAGCACCATCGCTTTTGGTGAATATGCGTTGCAGGCTCAGGAACCATGTTGGATGACCAGCCGCCAGATTGAGTCTGCTCGTCGAGCGATCATGCGCTACATCCGCCGTGGCGGAAAGCTGTGGATCCGTGTCTTCCCCGACAAGCCTGTGACCCAACGAGCCGCTGAGACCCGAATGGGTAGTGGTAAGGGTGCAGTCGACCACTATGTCGCTGTTGTCAAGCCTGGCCGCATTATCTTTGAATTGGCAGGTGTGGACCCGGAAACAGCACGAGAAGCGATGCGGTTGGCCGCTCACAAACTGCCCATTAGCACGAAGTTCGTCATTCGAGCAGAGGAAGGCCACTAATGAAAGCATCTGAATTACGAGACCTGACAGAAGGCGAATTGCTCGGCAAACTTGACGAGTCTTACGAGGAGATGATGAACCTCAGTTTTAATATGTCCATTGGCCAGCAACGCGATCAAAACCGCATTGGCAAAGTGAAGCGAGATGTTGCACGGCTCAAGACTATCCTGCGCGAGCGCCAATTGGCGGCGGAGAAAGAGTAACATGGCTCAAGAACAACGTAAGGTCCTGACTGGCACAGTCGTAAGCGATAAAATGGATAAAACCGTGGTCGTGAGAGTGGAACGCACCACTCGCCATCCTTTGTATGGCAAGGTTGTGCGCACCCACAAGAAATATCACGCTCATGATGAAGAGAATGCATGCAACGAGGGCGATATGGTACGTATTATCGAGTCGCGCCCCATGAGTAAACGCAAGCGCTGGGTTGTTATCGAAACCCTGGAAAGCGCCCGCTAGATCCTATCGCTAGCTTTGGAGATTCGTTATGATTCAGCAAGAATCGCGTTTAAAGATCGCCGATAACACTGGCGCCAAAGAAATACTTTGTATCCGTGTACTGGGCGGTTCTACCCGTCGCTATGCGTCGGTTGGCGATATTATTACAGCTACTGTTAAGCAAGCAGCTCCCGGTGGCACAGTTAAGAAAGGCGAGGTCGTACGTGCAGTTATCGTGCGCACCAAGAAAGAAGTTGGCCGAGACGATGGTAGCTATATTCGGTTTGATGATAATGCCGCTGTAATTTTGGACGCCAACAATAACCCTCGGGGCACCCGCATCTTTGGCCCGGTCGCCCGAGAGCTACGAGACCGACGATTTATGAAGATCGTTAGCCTTGCCCCTGAGGTGCTGTAGAGAGGTAGATGATGAAGCTAAAGATACGAAAAGGCGACACTGTTGAAGTGATCTCCGGCAATTACAAAGGCGAACGTGGCGAAGTCCAGTCTGTCATTCGTAAGAAAGACAAAAAGGGCGAATTCGAAAAAAACGTCTATGTTGTTGTTGCCGGTTTGAATTTGATTAAGAAACACCAGCGCCGCACAGGCAATGTGCGCACCCAGGTTGGCATTATCGAACGTGAAGGCCCGTTGCACATTTCTAATGTCATGTTGGTTGCGCCGAAAGCCAATCGCCCCACACGCGTACAGTGGCGTGATATCGATGGCGGCAAAGTACGCTACAGTTCCGAATTCGATGAAATTATCGATTAAATAAGTACAACATCACTTAAGGGCAGCGTGAAACGGTGGTATGATTTCGGTTTTATCACAACGCACCTGCCGCAGGAGTTGAGTATGACCCCAAGATTGAAGGAACGTTATAATCAAGAGATCGTCCCGGCCTTGATAGATCGTTTCCAGTACACCAACATGATGCAAGCGCCCCGTCTTGAGAAGATATCCGTAAACATCGGTTTGGGCGAGGCATTGCAGAATCCAAAATCGTTAGAAGCTGCTTCCACCGACATTATCACCATCACGGGCCAGAAACCGGTCATTCGAAAGCGCGTAAGTCCATTGCCACCTACAAGTTGCGCGAAGGCAACCCTATTGGCGTGAGCGTTACGTTAAGAGGCCAGTACATGTGGTCCTTCCTGGATCGATTGATCAATGTCGCCATGCCCCGTCAGCGCGACTTCCAGGGCGTTTCCCCGGATTCGTTTGATGGACATGGCAACTACAGCCTCGGTTTACGCGAGCAGCTTATGTTCCCCGAAATCGATTACGACTCTGTCGACAAAATCCGTGGCATGGGTATCACCATTGTCACAACGGCAGATACAGACGACGAAGGCCGTGAATTACTGCGGCTGCTCGGAATGCCTTTCAAGCGTTAAGGCTTGAGGAGAATCATTGCATGGCTAAGAAAAGCATGATTATTCGTGAACAGCGCCGTAAGTACGAAGTGCGAGTGCGCAATCGCTGCAAGATGTGCGGTCGCCCGCGCGGCTATATACGTCGATTTGAGCTTTGCCGCATTTGTTTCCGCCAAGAAGCTCTGCGAGGCAAATTGCCTGGCGTTGTGAAATCGAGCTGGTAAAGTTAGAGGAGATATTTATCCCACATGATGACCGATCCCATTGCGGATATGCTCACCCGCACACGTAATGCCCTTGTGGCACACCACAAACAGGTTGCAATGCCTAGCTCCAAAGCAAAGGTAGCCATTGCCCAAATATTGAAGGAAGAGGGTTATATTCGTGGATACGATGAGACCCCCACCACACCACAGGCGACGCTGGTTCTTCAGCTTAAATATGATGCAGAGCGTAAACCCGTCATCAGCGGTTTAGAAAGAGTTAGCAAGCCCGGCCGCCGCATCTACAGTTCCCGCAGCGACATCCCCTGGGTTCGCAGTGGTCTTGGTGTCACCATTATGTCTACGCCTAAGGGTGTGATCACCGGGCGCGATGCCCGTCGCGCTGGTGTAGGCGGCGAGGTGGTTTGTTTTGTCTGGTAGCGATCACCACTCGACGTTACCCGAATTCCCACGCTTGCGTGGGCAGGAGGAATGATCTCATGTCCCGTATCGGACGTAAACCCGTTATAATCCCAAGTAAAGTATCTGTCGATATCGCCAAAAATGGCGCTGTGACAGTGAAAGGACCTAAAGGTACGATGACGCGCTCCTTTTCGCCTGATATGACCATTGAGATGCAGGATGGTGAAATCGTCGTCAGTCGTCCCACCGATAATCGCCAGCACCGGGCGATTCATGGCTTGACCCGATCGTTGATCCAAAACATGGTTACTGGTGTTAGCGATGGTTTTAAAAAAGAACTCGAGATGGTTGGCGTTGGTTACCGTGCTGTCATGCAGGGTAACGCCATGGAGCTAAGTCTCGGCTTTTCGCACCCGGTTGTGCTCGATCCGCCTGAAGGCATCACCTTTGAAGTCGATAAGGGTGGCCGCTCTTTCAGCGTCAGTGGCTCAGATAAAGAGCAGGTCGGCGAAACCGCAGCCAAGATCAGAGCGCTACGCAAGCCTGAACCATATAAAGGTAAAGGCGTACGCTATCGCGGCGAATATGTACGCATCAAAGCTGGAAAGAGCGCCAAGAAATAACGGCTGCACCTAGATCATCCAGGCCATCACACTAACGAATAGACAATACAGCTATGAAGACAAACCCCCGGGCGGTTGCTCGTCAGCACCGCCATGAACGAGTCCGTAAAAATATATCAGGCACGGCTGAACGACCCCGCCTGGCTGTGTATCGCAGCCTGCGTCACATCTATGCGCAGGTCATTGATGACATTGCAGGCCACACCCTGGTTGCCGCGTCCACTCTGGATGCTGCTCTGGCCCCCAATCTGGCTGATCTGAATAAATCGGAACAGGCCAAAGCGGTTGGTGAGTTGGTCGGCAAGCGTGCAGTGGATGCCGGAATCAGCACTATTGTTTTTGATCGTGGCGGTTTTCCCTATCATGGCCGCGTAAAAGCGCTGGCGGAAGGCGCACGAGAATCTGGGCTTAAGTTCTAGCCCACTTATCGGTCACTGACTGCTAGCAGGAGACATTGAATGGCACCCAAACAAGAACGTCGTCCCCGAGAAGTCCAAAACGAATATGATGAGCGCGTTGTACACCTTGCCCGCACCGCCAAAGTAGTTAAGGGTGGTCGCCGTTTTGCTTTCCCGCGCCGTTGTGGTCGTAGGCGATGGCAAAGGTCGCGTAGGTATCGGTATCGGAAAAGCACGCGAAGTGCCCGAGGCAATCCGCAAAGGTTCTGAACAAGCGCGCAAGACCATGATTTTAGTGCCAATGGTTGGCACCACTGTTCCCCACGAAATCACCTCTCGCTTTAGCGCCGCAAAAGTCATGCTGCGACCTGCCTCACCTGGCACCGGCGTCATCGCCGGCGGTGGCGTGCGTGCTGTTGTCGAGGCGGCCGGCATTAAGGACATCCTGACCAAGTCGATGGGCAGTTCCAACATCCTCAATGTGGTCAAGGCCACCTACAAGGCCCTGGGCGAATTGCAGTCTCCTGATGTGATTGCTCGCCGTCGAGGCGTGCCCGAAGCGCAAAATCAGCCGTTCTGGATTCATGATCATCTGGAGAATTAGTCAATGAGTGAGAAAGCTTCCCAGAAAAAGCTGGTTATTACGTATACAAAAAGCGCTATTGGCTACGAACAACGCCAGCGTGGCTCGGTCCGAGCATTGGGCTTGCACCGTTTGGGCGAAGTAGTCGAGCATGATGATACGCCCGTGATTCGTGGCATGATCAATAAAGTCCGTCATTTAGTGACGGTTGAGGAGCGTGCTGCATGAAATTACATGAATTGCACTCACCAAAGGGCGCGACCAAGCGCCGAAAACGTGTAGGTCGCGGTATTTCAGCCGGTAAAGGCAAGACAGCCGGTCGCGGCGAGAACGGCCAGAACAAACGGTCGGGTGGCGGCAAAGGCGCCTATTTCGAGGGTGGACAGTTGCCCCTTGTACGCCGCTTGCCCACGTTGCGTGGCTTCACCAACCGCAGTCGCGTTCATTATCAGCCAGTAAACGTTGCTCGTTTGGCTGCTATTTTCGAAGCTGGTTCTGAAATCACACCCGCAATGTTGGCTGACGCCAGTCTTATCCGTCCGAATGGCGGTCCTGTTGTCATCCTGGGTTCCGGTAAAATCGATGTTGCGCTGCATGTGAAAGCGCAACGGTTTTCGGGCAGCGCTCGCGAAAAGATCGAGGCTGCTGGCGGAACGATTGAAGTGATGGACCTTTAATTTCTGATGCCGAAAGTTATCTTCATGACCCCCGCTCACACGCACCGAGTTAACGTATCGGTTGTGGGTTCTAACTCGAATCCGATGCAGATCGTCTGTCGAATGAGTGGCGACTGGAGGACATTGTCATGCTAACTGCTTTACGTAGTGTGTTCCGCCTACCAGATCTTCGAAACAAGCTGTTATTTACGCTTGGCATCCTGATCCTGTATCGCCTATTGGCTCAGGTGCCGGTGCCTGGCGTAAACGAAGCAGCGATTGGCGGTGTTTTTCAAAATGACCTGGCCAATTTCTTTGATCTGCTCAGCGGTGGCGCTCTTTCGAATTTCTCCGTGATGTCGACCGGTGTGTACCCGTATATCACCGCTTCGATTATCTTCCAGTTGCTTATTCCTATCGTCCCCAAGCTGCAAGAGATATCCAAGGAAGGTGATGCCGGTCGTCAGAAACTCAACCAATATCAGCTTTACCTGACAATCCCACTGGCAATACTTCAGGGTTACGGTCAGGCGGCTGTGATGGCAAGTGGCGCATTTGGCACTACTGTATTGCCTGTGTTTGGTTTTTCTGAGGCGCCACTCCTGACGGTTTCCATTGTCAGCTCGATGCTCGCAGGCAGTATGATTGCGTTGTGGTTAGGTAATCTGATTACAGAGCAAGGTGTCGGAAATGGCGTCTCGTTGATCATCTTCGGCGGCATCGTCGGCAACATGTTCCCGCGTATCGGCGGTTTGCTTGCCGGCACCAATGGCCTCTTCCTGGTTATCATCTTCATGATCCTTACGATAGCGACAGTGTTGCTGATTGTCTACGTGCAGGAAGGCCAGCGCCGCATTCCTGTACGCTATGGCAAGCGTGTGCGAACCATGCGTGGCAACCGTCTGATGATGGTTGGCGGTCAGAGCAGTCACGTCCCGATCCGTGTCAACAGCGCAGGTATGATCCCGCTCATCTTCGCAGGTAGTTTGCTTATCTTCCCCAGCACGATCGCTTCGTACATGCAGTTGTCTAGTGTCAGTTGGATAGCCAATATCGGTACGTTTGTCGTCACTTACTTCAGTGTCGGTAGCCCTCTCTACTGGATTCTTTACTTCTTGCTTGTTGTCGCCTTCACTTTCTTCTATACCGACGTTATTTTCCGCCAGCAAAACCTGCCCGAAACCTTGCAACGCCAGGGTGGTTACATCCCCGGTATCCGTCCCGGAAAACGCACTGAGGAATATCTGAATCGTGTCGTCAGCCGCATCACGTTGGTTGGCGCACTGTTCCTCGGTTTCGTAGCCATTTTGCCGTGGCTGGTTGGCTTGATGTTGCAACAACCGGATCTTGGCAGCTCTGAACTCCTGATCACCAGCGCTGGCTTGCTTATCGTTGTCGGTGTTGTGCTCGATACCATGAAGCAACTTGAGGCGCAGTTGTTGATGCGCCACTACGAAGGCTTTATCCGCTAAGTTGCCAGCGTTGATTCTCTAGTAGCCAAACGTTTGCAATTTTCACAAAATGGTTTATGATGGTTCGTTCGCCAGTCGTCTCACCGAAACGAACCTCCGGCATTGCTTTGCGTGATGCCCGCGAGTTGTCGTTGATGCGTCAGGCAGGACGGATAGTTGCAAAGACTCACGAGGCTTTGCGTGCTTACATCCGACCAGGCGTTTCGACAGCGGAGTTAGATGACATCGCCAGAGATGTTATCTACAGCAACGACGCCAAACCAACCTTTTTGGGATACTCCGGTTTCCCGGCTTCAATCTGCACCTCAATAAATGAAGAAATCGTGCACGGGATACCCAATCCGCACACATTCCTGGCCAACGGCGACATTATCAGTATCGATATTGGAGCCACCTACAAAGGTTGGGTAGGCGACAGTGGTTGGACATATCCTGTAGGCGAGATTTCACCAACAGCCCAGAGCCTGCTCGATACCACCGAAGGCGCTTTATGGGCCGGGATCGAGATGGCCAGAGCAGGTAATCGTCTGGGCGACATCTCATCTGCTGTCCAAAACTACGTTGAGTCTCGCAACTTCGCCGTCGTGCGCGAATTCACCGGTCATGGCGTCGGGCGCGAAATGCATGAATTGCCGGACGTTCTAAACTACGGCGATCCTGGCACTGGTCTCCGGCTACGCCGGGGAATGACTCTAGCCCTTGAACCGATGGTGAGTGCAGGCCACTGGTTGACGGCCACTGATACTGACGGCTGGACGGTTCGCACTCAGGACAGAACCTTAAGCGCTCATTTCGAGCATGTCATTGCCGTCATGAACGGCGAACCCAGAGTTCTCACTTTGTTATAGACGTCGATTGAAAAATCGCCAATTGTTATAGTACTGAACAGGCATACCAATTCCTTGCCGCAAGGAGCAAGAACGATCATGAAAGTACGACCTTCTGTAAAAAAAATGTGTGATAACTGCAAGATTATTCGCCGACGTGGCGTTGTGCGCGTAATCTGTACGAATCCCAAGCACAAGCAACGGCAAGGCTAAACATTTATTCTAATCTCTCGAACACAGTCACCGTTTTTCAGCAAGCGCCTTGATCGTTCGCTTTGAGTGACACGCTCTCCTAGTAAGAAATCAACGGAGGAATTATGGCTCGTATCGCTGGTGTCGATATCCCTCGCGACAAGCACGTAGAAATCAGTTTAACTTACATTTTCGGTATTGGCCGCACCTCGGCAAAAGAGATACTGGCTATTACCGGTATAGAAAACAAACGGGTTACTGATTTGACCACAGATGAGGTCACCCGATTACGCGATGTTATTGACCGTAATTACCTGGTCGAAGGTGATTTGCGTCGTGAAGTGCAGATGAACATCAAGCGCCTAGGTGAAATCGGCAGTTATCGGGGTCGACGTCACCGTGTTAACTTGCCAGCACACGGACAGCGCACGCGCACCAACGCTCGCACCAGGCGTGGCGTTCGCAAGACTGTGGCAGGCCGAAAGCGCGCCCGCAAGTAAGTTGAACTTCTCTCTTCAAAAACTCCCACAACTTAACTGTCTTGGAGTAATCAGACTTATGGCAAAACAACCTCGAGCCCGTCGTACTGGCCCAAAGAAGGAACGCCGCAAGGTCCCTCAAGGTCAGGCTCACATTCAGGCCACCTTCAATAACACTATTATTACTATTACCGACCGGCAAGGAAATACCCTCTGTTGGTCCAGCGCTGGCAGTTCCGGGTTCAAGGGTTCTCGCAAGAGCACGCCCTATGCCGCCCAACTAGCTGGTCGGAATGCTGCTCGCCAAGCCAGTGATTATGGCGTGCGCGAGATCGATATTTTCGTCAAAGGACCTGGTCCAGGCCGAGAGGCTGCCATCCGCACACTGATGAACGGCGGCTTAATCGTCACCTCCATCACAGATGTGACACCGATGGCGCATAACGGCTGTCGTCCACCCAAGAAACGTCGCGTTTAGGAACTAAACTGAGCGTCTGTCCATGATCTGTTCTTCATCTGGCGGTAGCCATGTGAAGCAGAATTCCAGGACAGTCAACGTTTACACCAACACGTTATCACATCTTCAATCTTTAGCACCTGCGTTGTGAGACGTAGGAGGATTATGTAGTTAATGGCTCGATATACTGATTCTGTTTGCAAGCTTTGTCGCCGTGAAGGAATGAAACTCTTCCTGAAGGGAGATCGTTGCCACTCGCCAAAGTGCGCAATTGAAAAACGAAACCAGCCCCCGGAATCCACGGTGGGCGACGTATGCGAGGCAAAGTGTCCGATTACGGACGCCAGTTGCGCGAAAAACAAAAAGTGCGCCGAATTTACGGCGTTTATGAGCGTCAGTTCCGCAGTTATTTCCGTCAGGCCGTGAAGGTGAAAGGACTGACCGGTTCGATCCTGCTGGAATTGCTGGAACGCCGTTTGGATAACGTCGTTTTTCGTCTTGGTTTCGCCGCCTCGCGTTCCCAGGCCCGCCAATTAGTGACACATGGGCATTTCCTGGTGAATGGTCATAAAGTAGACATTGTCTCCTACTCTGTACGCCCTGGTGATGTAATTCAGGTTTCAGAGAAAAGCCGGAGTATGACCTATTTCAAGGATGTGGCTGAGTATGTGGGAAAGTACACGCCGCCCAAGTGGTTGACTGTTGATGCTGCTGCGATGTCTGGCCGGGTAGCTGATTTACCGGCACGTGAAGACATTGATATCCCAATCAACGAGCAGCTCATAGTCGAGTTCTACAGCCGCTAATTGTTAGGCGCAGGTCTCAAGGCTTGCGCTACATTGGCTCCAAAACGCTCGTCCTTTGTGCTTGGCAACAGGCGCAAAGGCCTTACGGAGGACCAAGTGTTTACTCAGGACTTACAACCTGTTTTACCCAAGATCGAATGTACGGCGAGTACAGAGCAGTACGCGCGATTTGAGATTGGTCCACTAGAGGGTGGTTTCGGCATCACGCTGGGTAATGCCCTGCGTCGTGTGTTGCTTTCTTCATTGCCGGGTGCGGCAGTCACTTCATTGCGGATCAATGATGTGTATCAGGAGTTTTCCTCCATCCCGCATGCCCGTGAGGATACCACTCAACTGATATTGAACCTGAAAAAGCTTCGCCTGAAGCTCTTCAGCGAGGAACCTGTGCGCATTTATGTGCAGGCACAGGGTCCAGGACCAATAACTGCCGCCGATCTTAATGTGCCGCCCGAAGTTGAAATTGTCAATCCCGAGCTTTATCTACTTACGTTGGATTCGTCTGAAGCCGATCTTGATATGGAATTGACCGTTTCACCGGGGAAGGGTTATTTGCCTGCAGAGGCTGATGGCCGACCTAAGCTACCCATTGGCGAAATGCCCATTGATGCGATCTTCAGCCCCGTGCGTCGAGCCAATTACACGGTCGAACGAACCCGAGTTGGCGGTCACACCGATTTTGATCGACTTATTATGGAGATTTGGTGCGACAGTACGCTGTCTCCCGAATCTGCGCTACAACAGGCATCTCGAACATTGGTGGAATTGTTCTCCATGGTGGCAGGCGTTGAGCTTGTGAAAGACGAGCCACTCATTCAGGAAGAGAGCAGTATCCCAGCCACAATCGCTGAGCAACCCATTGAGGAGTTGGATTTAAGCATCCGCGCTTACAACTGTCTCAAGCGGGCCGGCATCACCCGTGTGGGTGAGGTCTTGCTCAAACTCGAAGAAGGCGACAGCGAGATGCTTGCCATACGCAACTTCGGACGTAAATCGCTGGATGAATTGGTTGAGAAACTCGAAACTAGCGATTATCTGAAATACATCGACTATACGCCCGACGAATTATCCTAGCACCAGTCAGTGGAGACATCGATACATTGTCCGATATCTGGATTGACGCCTCTCGACTCTAAGAGCGAACTAATATGCGACACCAAAAATCTGGCCGGACCCTTGGCCGCAGTTCGGGCCACCGCAAGGCCCTTTACAAAAATTTGATAACAGACCTGTTTCGCCACGGTCAGATAGAAACGACTGTGGCCAAAGCAAAAGCCATTCGTCCTGGCGCCGAACGTCTTATCACCATTGCCAAGCGTGGTCAAACCGGCCGCATTAGCGAGGTGCATGCACGACGTCTGTTGCGAGCCCGGCTCGCCGATCCCGATATGGTTTCGGTTGTTTACGATGACCTGGCGGGGCGATACGCCGATCGTCCAGGCGGCTATACTCGCATCTTCAAGATGGGACAACGAAAGGGCGACGGCGCTTCGATGGCTCTGATTGAACTCGTCGAGTAATCTTGGCTGAGACAGCTCCCGAACCTCCCTTATATCGAGCCACCATCGAGTATGATGGAACCGACCTTCTGGGATTTCAGATCCAGGCGGAAGGAAGGACGGTGCAGGGAGAAGTGGAGCGAGTGCTTCTGCGTTTGATCCAGCAACCCACCAGGGTGATTGGATCCGGACGCACCGACGCTGGCGTACACGCCGAAGGTCAGGTTATCGCCTTTCGAGCAACTTGGAAGCATAGCTTGCCGGATCTGCATCGAGCACTCAATGCTCTGCTCCCCGCCGACATCGTTGTTCATTCCATCGATGTGGCTCCGCCCAATTTCCATCCCCGCTTCAGCGCTCTCAAGCGTTGGTATCGTTATCAGGTAGGGCTCTGGTCCGGTCATTCACCCTTACGAGCCCGTTACGCCTGGGAACTCGGCCCTGATCTCGATGTAGATGCGATGAATCAGGCCGCCGCTCATCTGGTCGGCAGCCATGATTTCGGCAGTTTCGGACAGCCGCCACAGGGCGAGATTACGATCCGACACGTTTTTCAAGCCGACTGGACCAGCGCATTCCCGTACCTTTATTTCGACATCACCGCCAATGCCTTTTTGCGCCGTATGGTGCGTAACATCGTCGGCACACTTGTGGATGTCGGACGTAACAATCGTCATCCCGACGAGCTAAGTGCGATGTTGGAACGGCAGGACAGGTCTTTATCGGCCCCGCCTGCTCCGCCTCAGGGCCTGGCTCTGAAGGCGGTTATCTATCCAAATGACAGCAACTTGCCCATCAAAAGGCAAAAGCAACTAGAAGTAAACTGATGCAGATCGGGCGAAGAGCCCAGAGCAAGGAGAAGATTCAGTGAGAAAAACATACAGCGCCAAAGCTGAAGAAGTCGAGCGCACCTGGTACGTGGTCGATGCCGAAGGAAAGACTCTGGGGCGTCTTGCTACTGAGGTCGCCAGAATCCTGCGCGGCAAACACAAACCCATCTATACGCCACACGTCGATACCGGCGATTTCGTCATCATCGTTAATGCCGATAAGGTTCGCGTGACCGGAAAGCGCCTTGATCAGAAAATGTATTATCGACACAGTGGTTACATGGGCGGACTCAAGGAAACCTCGATGCGGACCATGATGGACAGGCATCCTGAACGAGTGCTGCAACTTGCAGTCAAGGGCATGATGCCGAAGAATCCCTTGGGTCGCCAGATGTACAGAAAACTCAAGGTTTATGCCACGCCGGACCATCCCCACGCTGCACAGCAACCACAACCCCTGGAACTATAGGCTATGACTGAGAACCAATACTATTACGAAGCTGTGGGCCGCCGAAAAAGTGCGACTGCCCGTGTCCGATTGTACCCTGCCGGCGAGACGCCTGAAATCGTGGTAAACGGCAAAGACGTTTCTGACTACTTCCCCAGGCTGATGGATCAGGCTAGCCTGTCCGAACCCCTGCGCCATACCGAAACCGAGAATCAATTTAATGTCTCGGTGCTGGTCAATGGCGGTGGCATCACCGGCCAGGCGGGAGCCGTGCGATTGGGCGTCGCTCGCGCTTTGATCGTAGCGGATGAGACGCTGCGTCCAACCTTGAAGAAGGGCGGTTTCCTGACCCGTGATCCCAGGGCCAAAGAGCGGAAAAAACCCGGTCTCAAGCGTGCCCGCAAGGCTCCTCAGTACACCAAGCGCTAAACCGACCATCCATTTTCATACTCGAGCTGCCGGATCTGGCGAAGGCCTTTGTCTTCGCTGCTGGCGGCTTGTTGCTTTTCCTGAAGGCGTTGGGTATGCTGTACCCAGCGTCTTTTTTGTATTGGGTATTGGATAATGGATATTAAGCCGCCCAATATCAAATACCCAATATCCTTGTTTACGAATCGATATTCAGGAGAGCGCAGCATGCCATACGAAATTGGTGTCTTAACCGTTAGCGACAGCGCTGCCAGAGGAGAGGCGGAAGACCGCAGCGGGCCGGTGCTGGTTGCGCTTGTGCAGGGACTCTGGCCGGATACAGAACCAGTGTTGGGGCTTGTCTCCGATGATCGGGATAAGATCGCAGACCGTTTACGCACCTGGGCTGATGTGCAAGGCTTCGCCTTGATAGTGACAACCGGCGGCACCGGCTTCGCCCCCCGTGATGTCACCCCGGAAGCGACGCGAGCAGTCATCGACCGTGACGCACCGGGTTTGGCCGAGGCGATACGCAGCGCCGGTCTGCAGGTGACCCCGCACGCTATGCTGTCTCGGGGCGTCGCCGGGATTCGGGGGCGCACGCTGATCGTGAATTTCTCCGGCAGTCCCAAAGCAGTGCGCGAGCAGTTTGTCGTTATCGCCCCTGTTCTGCCCCACGCCCTGGAATTATTGCAGCCTGACGATGCAGGGATTCAACACGCCAGGTCGGGTGAACACTTGCGACAGGCGTAGCGTAAGGCACATGCGGTTCAACAGGATTTCATGTGGTCGACACTCATTCGGCGTGATTCGTGAAACGTAAAACGTGAAAAATTATCAACAAGGCGATATCACGTTTCACGTTTCACGCACGCGATGATCCACACGAAATCCCAAAGAGCGATCTTACGCACCTGTTGGCTGAGCGTGCTGTTTCGCTCGCTCTTCTTCTGCTCGTTCGCTCAGTTGATTGTGCAAGGTCTTGATGTCGCTTGGCACCAGGTAGGAGGTGGCGCCCAGGAAGACCGCACTTAATAGCCAGGCGGTGATGCAGATGATGAGAATGGCGCCTTGCAACGATGACTGCATGGCGATGAGACCCGCCAGGGCCGGGGCGGCGGCTGCACCGATATTCTCGATGAAGTATTGAATGGAAAGGGCGGTGCTCCGCACTTCGGGCAGGGTGATATCGTAAACAGTGGAGATGACGTTTGGCGAGGCGAAAGGCATGAACAGGGCCGTGATCATCAGCAGCGCCATGAATGTCCCCTGGTTTTCGATGGGGACGTTGATCGTCAGATACAGGAAAACAGCACCCAGCAACACAGCGACCATCGAAACAAGCATTCTGCCGCGGGGACTTCGTTTGAAGGCGAAATCGCCGATGGCGCCACCGACGAAGTAGCCTGCCGCCAACATCAGCACCGCCGGGACCATTGTGATGAGAATGGCATCGGGATCGTAGTAGCGTTCCGTCTCTAAATAACGGAAGAACCAGAATGTGATTACCTGCCAGGGAAAGACACCCACAAAACCCTGTGCGAAACAGAAACCAGAGACTGCGCTTGCGAAAGAGGCCCAGCGCAACGCGCTTGTCGAATTTGTAGATGCCGATCTCCGCCAGGTCGGCCAGTTCCGGCTCGGCTTGCCCTCTGGGCTTTTCCTTGACAAAGAAGAAGATGACGAATGCGAGAACAATCCCCAGCGCACCGGTGATGAAAAAGATATTGCGCCAGCCCATCGTCGCCCCGAACAGCAGGGCGACGACCATGCCGATCATGTAGCCCAGGGGCTGGGTAAGTTGCAGCAGGCCATAGACTTTGCCCCGCATCTGCGGTCCGAAATAGTCTGAAATCAGGCTATACAGGCCGGGATAGCTGGAGTCATCGACGCCTGTGGTGGCGCGTGTGACCAGAAATGTCCTGTAGGTGGGGGCGATGGCGCTCAGCCATGTGGTCGAACCCCAGATAAACGAGGCCAGGGCCAGCAATTTTACGCGGGAATAGCGATCGTAGAGATAGCCCCACAACGGGTACATGATTGCGCCCACCACCAGTGCGCCGCTGAAGATCAGCCCCATCTGCGCTTCGTTGATGCCGAATGTCTCCATGATCGGCGTTGTCAGCGGGCCGATTAGCAGCTTATCAGATTGATGAAGCAGCATGAATGTAAAGAAGACGCTGACAACACCCCAACGGTATCTTCCTGACGATTGCATGTGATTTCCTCTCTCAGAGTAGGGCGTCGATGCGCTGTTTCAAGTCCTCGTATTCCGTCGTCACCGGGAATTGAGGGAAGTCAGTTATGACATTTGCGGGTGGGCGGAAGAGAATGCCGTGGTCGGCCTCTTTCAGCATGGTCATGTCGTTGTAGGAATCGCCGGAGGCGATCACCCGGAAGTTGAGCGCTTTGAGCGCCTGCACAGCTTGTCGTTTGCCGTCGTTAATGCGCAGGCGATACCCGGTGATCCTGTCCTGTTCATCCACTTCGAGCATGTTGCAAAACAGGGTGGGATGACCCAGTTGCGCCATGAGCGGAGCGGCGAATTCGTAAAAGGTGTCGGAGAGGATGATGACTGGCGCTCGGCCACGAAGCCAGTCCAGAAATTGACGTGCGCCGGGCAAGACGCCCATATTGGCAATCACATCCTGGATTTGGCTGAGTGTGATGCCTTGTTCGTCGAGGATGTCGATGCGATAGCGCATCAGTTTGTCATAATCAGGTTCGTCTCGGGTGGTGATGCGTAAAGCAGGCAGGCCGGTGGTTTCGGCGACGGCGACCCAGATTTCCGGCGTGAAAACGCCTTCGAGGTCGAGTGTGATGATGGTGGGATTCATGAAAACGGCCGGATGAAGTGAACGCAGAGGGAATGAATTTGTATCCGGCCAGTATACTACAATCCCAGCACATTTCTGGCAATGACCAGGCGGTTTATCTCGCTTGTGCCTTCACCGATAAGCATGAGGCGATTGTCCCGGTAGATGCGTTCGACCGGGAATTCGGCGCTGTAACCATAGCCCCCGTGGATCTGGATTGCCTCAAAACAGACCCTGTCCGCCATCTCGGTGGCGAAGAGCTTGGCCTGCGCAGCCGCAGTCGTGTAGGGTTGCCCCTGGTCTCGCAGCCAGGCAGCCTGATAGACCATGAGCCGGGCGGCCTGAATCTGCGTGGCCATGTCGGCGATTTTGAACTGGATGGCCTGGTGCTGGGCAAGCGGCGCGCCGAAGGTTTGGCGTTCGTGGGCGTACCGGATCGATTCTTCGAAAGCAGCCTGCGCCAGACCGACGCTGAGCGCGCCAATGCCGATGCGCCCGCCATCCAGCACGGCCAGGGTTTGGTGCAGACCCCGACCTTCGTCCCCGACCAGATAGATGCAGCGGCACCCGCACTTCTTCAAAGGCCACAGCATGGGTTTTGCAGCCGTGTAAGCCCATCTTCCGTTCCGGGGGAGCGATGGTGACGCCCGGCGTGTCGGTGGGGACCAGTATCTGGCTGAGGGAGTTAGAACCGCCGTCTTTATCTGTGCGCACCAGCACGACGATCAGGCTCGCCACGGAAGCGTTGGTCACCCACATCTTGCTGCCATTGATCACCCACTGCTTGCCCTGCTTCACCGCCGTGGTGCGCACCCCGCCCTGGAGGTCTGAGCCCGCCCCTGGTTCCGTTAGGCTCAGCGCCCCCAGCATTTCGCCCCGCGCCAGAGGTTTGAGATACTGCTCCTTGAGATCATCACCGCCGAAGCTGGCGATGGTGGCGCTTGCCAGACCGAGATGGGCGGCGACGGTCAGGGCGGTGGAGCCACAGCCACGGCCCAGCTCCTCGATGAGGATAGCCGCCGATACGGAATCGGCTCCGGCGCCATCCCATTTTTCGGGGATATTGAGGCCAAGCAAGCCCAGCGGTCCCATTTTGTGGATGGTCGCCCAGGGAAATTCGTGCGATTCATCGGTGTGTGCTGCGAGTGGCTTTACCTCATTTTCGACGAAATCCCGGATCATTTCCTGCAACAGCCGTTGTTCTTCCGTGAGATTGAAGTTCATGGGATTCCTCAGTTTTGTTTGGAAATGGTGGTCTGATTAGGACTGAATAGGCTGATCAATGGTCGTTGGCGTGCATTACTTGAGGGAGATGCGTCAAGAACAGCGTGTTCTCGTAGACTTTGAAAAAGGTGTCGGCAATGCGCTGGTGACCAAGATCGTTTGGGTGGAAATTGTCGCCGTGATACAGGGGTGGGAAGACGCTGGATTGGCCGGGGGCGGAGAGACCATCACGTTTGCCGACAGTGGCAGCCCACAAATCCGCCACTGCGATGTCCCTCTTGTTCGCCTCGGTTATGATCCAATCATTGTAGATCAGTGCATCTTCGAACAGTTGTGAGTCTTCACTCCAGCCACACCAGGCGATCGTGCCAACGATGATTTTGGCGTCAGGCTTGTCGTGTTGTATGCGGTCGAGCATGGCTCCGACTCTGGTCTGCCACGCTTCCACGGGCATTTGCGGGCAGTCCGAATAGCGGCGGGAATCATTGATGCCCAGCTCAATGAAAATGAGGTCAGGGTCTCCCTCCCAACTATCCCAGCGTTCCTCCAGTTCAGCGTAGGTGCAGGCGGCGCCCCAAAAGGTAAAGCGGATGAGACCTGGGTGGCGTTCTCGCAGGGCGTCGAACAGGCGATTGCGGAAGGCGGCTGGTTCATGGGAGGCAAACATGCCGAATGTCAGACTGTCTCCAATAACCCAAACCGTGTACGGGAAATTGCCATCATTTTCTACCTGGATGGTAAAGGCGGTATCGTCAGGCGGGTACGTGGCAAAAGCAATTTCCCTGGCAAACAGGATAATAAAAACGGACAGCACAAGGACGGCGATGAGATAGAGCGTGAATTTTCGCCTGAGATAAGGGTCTTTTCGGTGCATTTTGGCGTTGTCGTGGCGGGGCTTTCAGGATGGTTGAGTGTGTGTGGTTCTTCCAAGTTCACGTATTTCTTCGACCACCTCGGGATTGACAAGGGCGCTGAGGTCTCCGGCGGGCTGGTCGAGATAGGCAGCGCGTAACACACGGCGCATGACCTTGGCATTGCGGGTTTTGGGTAGGTCGGGGACGAACATGATGTCTTGCGGTTTAAGCGCTTTACCCATTTCGGTGGCGACAAGCGCCAGCAGTTCGGACTTAAGATCAGCGGTCGGTTGCACACCGGTGGTGAGGACAACAAAACAGATCAGCACAGCGCCCTTGATGGCGTGAGGGACGCCGATTGCCCCCGCTTCGACCACCGCTTCGTGCCCGACCAGAATGCTTTCCACCTCGGCGGGACCCAGGCGTTTGCCCGCCACTTTGATCGTGTCATCCGACCGACCGAGGATGTACCACTGCCCGTCAGCGTCGATGGCGGTGGCGTCGCCATGCACCCACACATCGGGGAAGCGACTCCAGTAGGTTTCGAGGTAGCGGTCGGGGTCTTTCCAGAAGCCCTGGGTCATGCCCATCCAGGGCTGGCGGACGATGAGTTCGCCCACTGCGCCGCGAAGCGGCCTGCCCTCGTCGTCGAAGACATCGGCATCCATGCCGGGCACGACATCCGAGAAGGCGGTGGGCTTGACCGGCGTGAGCATGTTGCCGGAGAGGATGACGCCACCGATTTCGGTGCCGCCGGTAAAGTTGAGGATGGGGCGTTTGCCTTCGCCCACGGTCTGGAAGAGCCACATCCAGGGGTCGGGGTTCCAGGGTTCGCCGGTGGTGGCAAAGGCCTTGAGGCTGGAAAGATCGTGACGTTTGACCGGCTCTTCGCCGTGAACCATGAGCGCCCGGATCAGGGTGGGGGAAAGACCGAGATGGGTGACGTCGTGGTCCTCGACCAGCTTCCACAACCGTCGACATCGGGAAAGTCGGGCGCGCCATCGTAAAAGACCATGGTGCTGCCGAGGAGCAGCGTGGCGAACACCTCGTATGGCCCCATCATCCAGCCCATGTCACTCATCCAGTAAAGTGTGTCTTGCGCATGCACATCGATGCACATGGCGATGTCGTGGGCGGCTTTGAGCGGGAAGCCGCAGTGGGTGTGCACTGTGCCTTTGGGCCGCCCTGTCGTCCCCGACGTGTAGATGATCATGAGGATGTCTTCAGCGTCGGTGCGCTCGGTTGGCGCTGATGCAGATTGTCCGGGGATTAGCTCGCTCCACCAGTGGTCCCGACCCGCCACCAGGGCGACATCGTTGCCCGTGCGACGAAAAACGACAACATGCTCCACGGTTGGGCTTTGTTCAAGCGCCTCGTCGACGATTGCCTTCATGTCAACCATGCGGCCACGGCGATAAGCGCCATCGGTGCAGAACAGGGCTTTGGCATCGGCGTCCTGCAGGCGGGTGGCGACGGCTCCCACGCCGTAGCCGGAGAAGAGAGGCAGGACAATGCCACCGATTTTGACGATGGCAAGCAGGGCGATGGCGATTTCGGGCGTCATCGGCATGTAAAGGGCGATGGCATCGCCTTTGCCCAGACCGAGCGAGTGCAATGCATTGGCCGTGCGGTTCACTTCACGATGAAGCTCGGCGTAGGTCAGCACACGCACATCCCCCTCTTCTCCCTCCCAGCGCAGCGCTACAGCATCCTCCTGCGATGTGCCCATCCACTTATCCAGGCAGTTATGGATGATGTTCATTTTGCCGCCCACGCACCAGCGTGGCCATGCCTTGCCCCTGGATAGGTCGAGGATGTTTGTGTAGGGTTCGTAAAACCGGATGTCCAGATACTCGAGCACTGCTTCCCAGTACCATCTGATATCCCCGACCGATCTTGCCTGAAGCTCGGCCAGAGTCGCTATCTCATGCTGTCGCATAAAGTGATGCAGGTGGCTGCTCTCGATAGTCTCCTGGGTGGGAAACCAGGCGAATTCGTCACCGAAGGTCAATCCCGAGCCCGGCAAAGCGCTGAAGTCAGACATCCTTGTCCTCCTGTCATTTATGGAATAACCTACCAGTAGTCCGCTTCTGTCGACATTTTTCTCTTCGTGTCATTCCGAGGAGAGAAACGACGAGGAATCTCCGAACCTAACCTTCCGGATATGCCAGACCAACCACCTGGGGCTCCCCCCAAACGGCCCAATTCCAGCGGGAATTTCCCAGGGGATCGGTGATAAGCTGGATCACCGCCTCTTGTCCGGCCAGCGAGGGCAGGTCGATCGAAAAGCTGTTCCAGCCCACATCACCGACCAGATGGTTCCAGACAGGTCTGCCATTGACCCGGATGCGGAATGCCACCTGATTGTCGTTGGAGAGCAATGCGCCATCACGCACGCCTGTGGCGAAATGGAGTTTGAGCAGGTCCAGCTCCATCGGGATATGCAACTGGTATTCGAGCACCGCCAGACCTTCGGCAGGCGGATGCTGCCAGATCGCCCTGCGCACGACACCACCGCAGGAAGCGGGGGCAACTTTTATCTCCATGCCGGCCGGGTTGCCCGTGGCGGCCTGGCGCGCTTCTGAGAAGTGTTCGATGAGATCAGAGACCCAAATGGCCTCGGTTCCACTCTCATCGACTGTCCACACATCAGGAGACTGCCATTGCTCCTCCTGCCATTTCAGGAAGCTGATGTACTGGGAAAGCTGGATTAAGCTTTCTTCCGAGAGGTCGGCAATGCGCCGGGTGATGGCGTCGATTTCGTCGAGATGCTGAGGCATGGGGATGTGGTGAGACACGAGATGCGTGATGATGGGAGTTGCCTAATAGGTGCATTTTAATCGATTGGCGGGGGGAGAACAAGCGGGCGGTGGGGTGTTCAGTGCCAAAGATTGCGAGATTTTGTGCGACCGAAGGTCGCTGGCGGGTTGAACTTCCGGCTACCGCAATCAGATCGCTTTACCACCGAAAGGAGGCTCCTACCGATCCAACGGACTGCAGATGGGACTGTTGTGAAGATGTGAAGAATCGGTGATTGACATGTAGGGAAAATTCTACTAGACTGCGGTGTCGAGAAGGCCGTCTCGGGAATTCGAGTTTTTCCTGCTCCCAAACAGAATCCACGCCCAGCGCCGGTAACGCTTGCCGTTGTTAGCTGGTTTGAGAACGGTTATTGGACAAATGTTTGAAATCGAAATCATGACAACTATCCAAAATAGACCTAATGTTTACAAAAAAGGGAGGAGAAATGCCTGATAGATTGAGCCAATTAAGTTCTTCAACCTTACATACGGTTGGTAACACGCCAATTGTTCAACTGCAAAAAGTTGTTCCAAAAAATAGCGCCGATGTGCTCATCAAATTAGAGTACTTCAACCCAACCGGATCGTATAAAGATCGTATGGCCCTGGCGATGATAGAAGAGGCTGAAATACGTGGCGATTTGCGTCCAGGTATGACGGTTGTCGAGTATACAGGTGGTAGTACAGGTTCATCTCTCGCTTTTGTCTGCGCCGTTAAAGGGTATAAGTTTAAGGTTGTTTCGTCTGATGCCTATGCCAAAGAAAAGCTGGATACAATGCGTGCCTTTGGTGCGGAACTGGAAATTATCCCCAGCCAGGATGGAAAAATCACGCCTGACCTAATTCCACGAATGATAGAGAGAGCTAAGCACATTGCTCAGGCCGATAATTCCTATTTTACAGACCAATTTAACAATATTGATTCAATCAAGGGTTACGCTCAGATCGGTTATGAATTGTTACAACAAGTGACCACTAAACCCATTGATGCTTTTTGCGGCGGAGTGGGTACAGCAGGTATGCTAATGGGGGTTGCACGGGCTTTGCGAGAAGCCAATACCCAAACGCGAATAGTTGCTTTGGAACCAGCCACTTCGGCAGTAATCTCAACTGGAACAGCAGGTACACATCATATTGAGGGAATAGGGGTTGGGTTTGTCCCTCCACTTTTGGACAAGGATTACTATGATGAAGCCAGAGGTATTGATGAAGCCGAAGCCCGGGAGATGGCGCAACGACTAACCAGGGAAGAAGGGATATTTTCAGGGATCTCAACCGGGCTAAACGTTGTCGGAGCACTCCAACTCGCCTTAGAATTAGGCTCTGGTCATACCGTTGTCACCGTCGCTGCTGATACAGGCTTGAAGTATTTGGCTGGTGACCTGTATAAGGCATGAGTTGAACGAGGGTAAATATTTTTTATATCAACGGTGTCTTGCCCACCATAGAACCAGCCAACAAACTGCTTGCACACGAATTGGAAAGCTGCGCGGTTATTGAAAGTTCTATGCCAGAGAAATCGGTTGTATTAGAACGTATCCTTGCCAACCTTTCCATTCGTGTGAAGCAGGGGCGGTACTCAAAATCAATATAACGAAAAAATAACCAGGTCAGATAGCGTTCCGCTTCACGTCTTCACGCTTCACGCCTTGGCAATCCATCATTTGTACGACGTTGGTGCGTCGGTGGACATCAATGCCCTCAATCAAGTCAGTATCGCTGCTGACACGGAGTCCATTCTGCTCTGGATGGTCTGAACCGATCTCGACTGCAAATGTTGGCTGGTTCACCGGGGACGCGGATGAAAGCCAACGGTGTGCTGAGCATCGATGACACGCTGCTCACGCATTATGGTAACCACTTTGAGCAGATTGCCATGCTGTATGACCATGTGACCGAGAGCTATCGGTGGTCGCACAATCTGGTGACGATGCACTACAGTGACGACGAGACGGACTATCCTGTGCTGTTCCAACTGTGGAAGCCGGTCGATCTTGCCAGACTGGAAGCCGGCATGCGAGATGCAGGCGTGCCGATCAAGGCAAGCAAGGAAGCATTGAAAGAAAGCGCACCCGCCAAGTGGCGCAGCTATCTGATCGGTGTATGGAATCGGCGTCGAGAAGAGTATCCAGACATCCAGCGTCTATACGAGACCAAGTTGGACATGGCTCAAAGCCATGGTGCAACAGTGGGCGACAGGCTCATCCAGAGAAGAAGTGGCCTGTGACCTTCGACAGTTGGTATACCCAGCCGGAATTCTGTCGTTTCCTCGATCAAGAACTGCATGTACCCTATGTGGGCACGCTCGAAGAGGGTGATGAACTGATCCTCAAGGATGGCAAGAAAACCGTCGGCGAATTTGCTGCTCAACTCAAGCAGGAACATCTGGCGCAGTCGAAGCAGGCGGTGACCCCGTCTTCGAGCCGATTACGATCAAGTTCAAGGGTGAACAAGGAGGCAGTATTACAGCTACTGCCAGACACATCGGATTCAAGGACTATGGCAAACAACGCTTGGTCATCAACCATCGCCAAGCGGACTTGACGGACAATCCGACCTATTTCATCAGCAACCGCCTCCGTTGGCAGGCAAAAGGCATCACTCGCATTCGCCGCCATCGCTGGCCCGTTGAAGTCTATCACCAAGAAGGCAAAGCGGAAGGGCTGGACCAGTATCAAATGCGGAGCTTTAGCGCTATCGAACGACATATCGCTACCACCCACACTCATATCATACGAGGAGCACTAGAATGTTTCGTATTGTTGAATTCCCTTCAGAAGGCGCAATTCTAAGGGGCAGGCTATATGTCCCTGCTAACTATTTATCCAAGCCATTGCCAATTGTCATTATGGCGCATGGATTTTCGGCCACAATAACTGGAATGGTTGCTGACCACTTTGCAGAAGCATTCTACGACGCCGGTTTTGTTGTATTATTGTATGACCATCGCAACTTCGGAATCAGTGACGGTGAGCCTCGTCAGGAGATCAACAAATGGGTTCAGGCACGTGGCTATCGCGATGCAATTGACTTTGCAGCGACACTGCCGGAAATCGATGCAACTCGAATTGCTCTTTGGGGGGATAGCATGAGTGGTGCCGAAGTCCTCGTGGTTGGGTCGGTAGATCAAAGGGTCAAAGCAATCATTGCCCAAGTTCCAGCATTTGGAGACTCACCGCCACCGCCCGACCCCGAAGGCGTATTATTCGCAGCCATTCGCGAAACTCTTCTCCATGGCGACGTGAGTGGAACACCTGAAACAACCACCGCGCGAATGCCTGTTGTTTCATTTGACCAAGCGAGCCTACCTTCTTTGCTCCTTCCTCTGACTGCATATCGATGGTTTATTGAATATGGAGGACGTTATGACACCAAGTGGGAGAACTGGGCAACTATTGTAACGCCAGCGACTCCTGCACCTCTTCATCCTGTGTTGTGTGCCCCCCATCTTCAGGCTGCGCTTCTGTTGGTCATTGCTGAAGAAGATGAAATGGAGGGCGCCAATTCTAACATTTCGCGAATGGCATGGAACGTGGCACCCCAACCCAAGGAAATAGTCGAAATGAAGGGCGGTCACTTCGGATTATTGCATCATCCAAGTTCTCTTTTCGATCAGGCCAAGCAAATACAGAACGATTTTCTCATCAGACACCTAACCAGACCGACGAGTTGTAGGTTGACGACGATCCCTCAATAAAGGTAGGCTCCAGTTGGTGGGAACAAGTCGGATGCGGTAGAACCGCTCCTGAATTAAATCGCTCAGCGATCGATAGCCGTGAAGGCACCCCCAACTGGAGCCAGCTATGAGTATACCACAAACAGCGACAGAAATACTGCGTGAGCACGTGACGCTTGAAGTGGAAAGCATCGACCGGATGTACCTCAACCTCTATGTGCCAAAGCTGCAATACGAAGGGGGCGTAGCCTCGTTTTTCCGCTATCACCGTGGTGCGACCTTTGCCTCATCGGTTTTGATGGCGCCGATGACGCATGCTTTGTGGCGTCAATCAAAGCGTATGCCAAGGAGAATGAGATACCGCTGGTGCGTTTTGCCAAGGGTCAGCGCAAGGACGATGTTGCGGCTGAGTATCTGGCCCGATTCGACCAGGAGGAAGGCGTTCTTTTCATCGGTGATGCGCAAGAGAAGGTCAGCGTGTTCCGGACGGAGAAACGACGCAACCCAGAAACAGGACAGAGCTATCCCTGGATTGTGCGTTCGACGGCGATGGTCAATCAGTACTACATCTATGCCGTTGACCGGGACTTCGGCCCTTTCTTCCTCAAGTTCTGTTCCTACTTTCCCTACAACGGCAGGCTCTGTCTCAACGGTCATGAATATGCCAAACGTCAACTGACGGCAACGTGGCATCGCCTATGAAGCGCTTGACAACGGCTTTCTGCACTTGTGAAGACCCCGAGCAGTTACAGGCCATCTGTGATGGACTCTCGGCAGCCAAGATCGATGAGATGTTGCGCAAGTGGTTGGCTCGCTTGCCGCATCCCTTCACGCCTGAAGACCGAGCCGCTGGCTATCGTTATGACATCTCGATTCTGCAGGCTGAGTTCGCGCTGACTCAGGTCTTGGATCGACCACTCAGCGGTCGCATCTTGTTTGAAGATATCATCCGTGAGAACCTGGACCTGGGGCGTCCCGACCAGGTGCAACTGATCTTTGACCGGCGAGTGACCAAGCGCACGCCGGGTCGCTTTCGCACTCGCATCATCACCCAAGGCGTCACCCCTTCCTTGCACATCGACTACAAGTCCTCCCGCATCAAGCAGTATCACAAGGAAGGCCGCGCCTTACGCACCGAAACCACCATCAACAACACCCGCGACTTCGCCATCGGCAAACGGCTGCTCAACCTACCTGACCTTGCGTCAGATCGGCTTTTCAGCCAACCGACGTCTGCTGGACGTCCAATCACTCAGCCATGATTGCTCTATCGGCGAAGATGCTTTCCAACGCTTGAACCGACCCGTCGAGGTCAACGGTCAACGCGCCGCCGCCTTGCGCTTCGCGGACCCAACCGTCCAAGCGTTGCTCAGTCTGCTCGTGATGTTCTGTCTGCTGCCCAACGGGTTTCGCAATCGCGACCTGCGCGGCCATCTCGCCGCACTTCTCGGGGAACCACCCGAACAAATGACCCCGGGCCGGTAGCCGACAAGGTTGGTGAGTTTCATTAAATAGAATGTGGAAAGACAAAGCACTCACGACTTCGCCGCCCAACAGAGCGTGCACTTGACTGGTAGGATTCGCCCCGATAGATTGAGCTGATTTTGGCTCTAGTATTTTTCGCTATAATGAACGTTGTCCACACTTGCCCACCAGCAAGTAAAGCAAGCCGTTGGGCGGATTCGTTAACCTTGTGTAATGTTGTTTTGGAAGATTCTTGTGGCCAAACTTAACTCGTAAACAAATCCTCGACGTTGTCCAATTCGAACACAGAACCAATTTAGGCTGACCCAATTAAACTCAATGGCATCATCTCATTTCAACCTACGGCTGGTAAGGAGGATAGTATGAATTTTGGTCATAACACGGTATTAATTACAGGCGGTGCTTCTGGCATAGGCCTAAGTTTAGCTTCACATTTTGTTCAAAATGACAGTACAGTTATTATTTGTGGCAGAAATGAGAATAAACTGGCAGAGGCCAAGGTCAAACATCCACAACTGACAACTTATGTCTGTGATGTGGCGAATTCTGCTGAAAGAATTTCAATGGTTAACTGGATTAGCCAAGAATTTCCAGCGCTGAATATGCTGGTTAACAATGCGGGTATCCAGCGAAGAGGATTGCAGTTAAGCCAAGAGCAACCCTGGGAAACATTGGCCGACGAGATAACCATCAATTTAGAAGCGCCGATACATCTTTCAATGTTGTTGATCCCGCAACTGTTAAAACAAGAGAAATCGACAATCATCAATGTCACGTCGGGACTTGCGTTTGTGCCCCTGGCGATTGCTCCGATTTATTCTGCCACCAAAGCGGCTTTACATTCATATACGCTTTCGTTACGGCAGCAATTGAGTGATACGCCGATAGCAGTGCTTGAGATCATTCCACCGGCGGTGAACACCGATTTAGGGGGCAAAGGTTTGCATACTTTTGGGGTAGAGGTAAACGAATTTACAGAGGCAATCGTCAAACAGTTGGAAAATGGGCAACTCGAAGCTTCATATGGATTGGCTACAGAAAGCAGGCACGCCTCAAGAGAGCAGTTAGATTTGATATTCAAGAGAATGAATCAGCAAGGATAGATTCTCGTTGTTGAGCAATTCGAGTAGGGTAATTGATGTCCAGAATTGATATCAGGTGTGTTTCAAATTGGGGGCAGGGTGGCATCGAACGCTTCGCGTTGGTCAGTCCACCCGGAGATGAACTCTCCGGGCTATAGAACTGTGCCCTGTGAACGGGGCTAGATGCCGTTTCAGCCGGATTGATCCGGCGCTGAGCGACCTCCGGTCGCTTGTAGCACGGGTCATTTATGCCCGTGCGGATCCACAAAACAAATGTTGCCCCCAATTTGAACCACACCCATTGATATCGGAGCAGTTGAAGTCTTAGAACATACATGCTACAATCCCTGCCAGGGTGTCTTGCGGCACACTAATTCAAACAGATGAAAGGAGATTTTCATGACCCAGGATAAGAGCGCTACCGAGACCAACAAGAAGTCCGAGGGATTCACGGACGAGGAACAAGCCGCGATGAAGGCTCGCGCCAAAGAGATGAAGGCGGAAGCGCGCGAACAAGAAAAAAGCGGATGGAGAAAGCGACGTGCTCGCGGCAATCGCCGAGATGTCGGAACCGGATCGCTCCATGGCGAAACGGCTCCATGAGATCATCACGGCCACTGCGCCAGACCTCTGGCCAAAAACCTGGTATGGGATGCCCGCGTATGCCAGGGACGGCAAGACCGTAATCTGCTTCTTCCAGGCTGCGAGTAAGTTCAACACGAGGTATGCGACTTTCGGCTTCCAGCACGATGCGAATCTCGACGAAGGCAACATGTGGCCGACCGCCTTCGCGCTGAAGGAGTTGACCGCCGCCGAAGAGGAAAAAATCGTCGCGCTTGTGCAGAAAGCGGTGAGCTGAGGACTGATCTTGCCACTGGCCCTACCCCAGGCCGGATCGTCACACGAGACGGGGCGTTCCTGCGTGACGAGAACGCGCACCATCGTGCGCCGAACTACACTACAAACCATGGCTCTTTGGGATTTTGTGTGGTAGACACTCAATCAGCGTGTTTCGTGAAACGTAAAAAATCATCCGGCAAGGCGATATCACGTCTTCACGTTTTACGTCTTCACGTTTCACGACGTAAAACCACACGAAATCCTGTTGAACCCAAACCATTTTTCAGGGCGACCCCTCACTTTATTTCGGAATATCAAAAATGAATGGCATGAATCCTAAAGTTGAGTTTTTCTTTAGTAAGGCCACACAGTGGCAGGAAGAATATGAGAAGTTGAGAATGATTGTTCTTGACTGTGGGCTGACCGAAGAATTGAAGTGGGGTTGTCCGTGTTACACGTTTCAAGAAAGTAACATAGTCTTGATACATGGATTTAAAGAGTATTGTGCGCTTTTGTTTATGAAAGGCGTCTTGATAAATGATCCCATTGGTATTCTTATCCAACAAACGGAGAATGTGCAGGCTGCACGCCAGATTCGGTTCACCAATGCTGACGAAATAGATGAAATGGAACACATCTTGAAAGCCTACATTCTTGAAGCCGTTGAAGTGGAAAAAGCCGGTTTGCAGGTCGAACTCAAAAAGACTGCAGAATACATAATTCCTGAAGAATTTCAAGAGAAGCTGGATGAAAATCCTGCTTTGAAAACGGCGTTTGAGGCATTGACGCCAGGACGACAAAGAGCATACATTCTTTATTTTTCTGCACCCAAACAAGCCAAAACCCGCACGTCAAGGGTTGAAAAGTACATGCCGCAGATTCTCGATGGAAAGGGGTTGAATGATCAGTAGATTCGTTAGCCCATCCGCTCGATCTGCACCCGCACATCGTAAAAAACCGCCCCGGCGCCCATGTCGGCTTCGCTTTGCGCTGTCAGTTGGTTGACATTGCGGCCATCGGCGCTGAGTTTGTTCCACCAGATGCCCGGAGCCAGCACGGTGCCGGGGATGACGCCTTCCGTCACTCGTGCAGTGAGTTGCACCCGACCTAACTCGTTGCTCAGCCAGACCGTGTCGCCATCACCGATCTGGCGGGGCTCAGCATCGATGGGATGGATCAGGGCGGCAGGCTCTTTCTCCCGTTGCACAAAGCGTTCGAGATTGGCGAAACTGGAGTTGAGGAAGGAGTGAGCGGGTGGGGAGATACAGGTCAAAGATTGATGATTAAAGTTTAAGGGATTTGACGACGAGTAGTCCGATCTTTAATCTTTGATCTTCAATCATTACTTTTGGCGGTGTCCACGCTGGCAGCGGATCATACCCATCATCCGCCATGCGCTGGCTGTAGAACTCGCATTTGCCGCTGGGGGTGGGGAATTCGCCTTCGGCGAAGGGCATGTAGGGGTCAGGGATGTTCAGACGCACGAAACCTTCGTCCAACAGGCGTTCCCAGGTGATGCCGTCCATGCTGGGATGGGTTTGAGCGGCGATGAATTCTTGCAGGATCGTTTCATCCGATTGCTGGAAGCAGGGCTCGGTGTAGCCCATCGCCTGGGCCAGGCGGCGGAAGATCTCGCTGTTGGGAAGTGACTGCGCAACAGGAGCAATCGCCGGGCGGTTGAGCGACAGGTAGAGATGTCCGTAAGGTTTGAGGATGTCCCAGTGCTCCAGCTGGGTGGTGGCGGGGAGCAGGTAGTCGGCGTAGTCGGCGGTGTCGGTCTGGAAATGCTCCAGGACGACGGTGAAAAGATCGTCGCGCTGCAAACCGGCAAGGACGGCGCTCTGGTCGGGGGCGACTGCGGCGGGATTCGAATTGAAGACGAACAGCGCTTTGACGGGCGGACCGGCCTCCACCGGGGTCGGGACTGGATCGATTGGCCGGGGGTGGTGATGCGCCCGGGCCAGTTGTTCTGCATCAAGGCTGAGGGCGTCGCCCAGACGGATCATGTTGATGGTGCGGGTCGGGGATCGGCGCAGGTCGGGACGTTCGATGACCCTTTTATCCAAATGGAAAGCACCACTTGCCGACAGCATCGCTCCGCCGCCTCGCTGCCGCCAGGCTCCCACCAGGGCGGGGAGGAGGGCGATGTTGCGCACGGCCATGCCGCCGCCGGCATGACGCTGCAAGCCGTAGTTGAGGCGGATGGCGCTGGGCTGTGTGGTGGCGTACTCGCGGGCCAGACGCACAATGCGCTCGGCGGGGATGCCGGTGATCTCCGCCGCCCAGGCAGGTCCGAACTGTTGCACTCGCTCGACCAGTTGTGGGAACCCGACCGTACCCAGCTCGACATAATCGGCGTCAAATAGATCTTCGTTGACGATGACGTGCATCATCGCCAGGGCCAGAGCGCCATCGGTTCCCGGACGGATGGGCAGCCATTCATCAGCCGCTTTGGCTGTGCGAGTGCGTGCAGGATCGATAACAATGACACGTGCGCCTTGTTTGCGGGCTTGCTGTACAAAAGGCCAGAGGTGCATGTTGCTGGTGAGCGTGTTTGTCCCCCACAACAGGATCAGGCGGGCACGAGCGAAATCCTGCGGGTCCATGCCGGTGGTTCGGCCATTGCTGTACTTGTAGCCTTCGACCCCGGCCTCGGAGCAGATGGTCTGGGCGAGTTCGCTGGCCCCCAGGCGATTGAAGAAACGGGAGGCCATGCCATTGCCCTGCAACACGCCCATCGTGCCGGCATACGAGTAGGGAAGGACAGATTCGGGACCGTGCACGGCGACGATGTCTGCTGCAAGCGTTCTGTGATTTCGGCGATGGCTTGTTCCCAACTGATGACTTCAAACCGGCCTTCGCCCTTGGCTCCGACCCGTTTCAGGGGCTCGATCAGGCGCTGGGGATGATACGTGCGCTCGAGGTAACGGTCCACTTTGCCGCACAGGCGCCCCTGCGTGACAGGATGGTCGGGGTGGCCCCAGATGCGGGTGGCGCGACCGCTGGCAGGGTCCACGGCCACTTGCCAGGCGCAGGTGTCGGGGCAGTCGTGCGGGCAAACGCCGGTGATGATGTGGTCTTCGTGTTTCCCTTCGGCAGGCTCAGGAGGGGCCGTGTTGTGTGTTGCGTTGGCTGTGTGTGTGGTCATTGGCAGGGAGGCAGAAAATGTTGCTTTCGGAAGTAGGTTGCTGAAGTGTAACGCCAAAGCGAGGAATGATCCAATACCTCGGATTATAGGCCCGTTTGGCCGGAGTTTGACAGATGTGAGGAATTCTATTACTTTCTAATCTGATCCCGTTTTCTGGCAAATATGGCTATTCTGGCGTAAACTCCCTCCAGGTAAGCGTATTAACTCCACTTACCCCATACCACAACCAAGGAGAAATCAAAATGGACTACGAAGGTTACTGCGTGAAGTGTCGCGAAAAGCGAGAGATTAAAGATGGCGTCGTCGAGACCACAGAAAAGGGTCGACGAATGGCCAAGGGCGTCTGCCCGGTGTGCGGTACGAAAGTCACCCGCTTCCTGCCCAACGAGGATGCCAAATAGGATCTGGGCAATCGCTGGTTCAGGAACCGCCTGCAAATAACTTCTGCAAGAATGAGGCGGTTCCCCAAAAGCAAGCGCAGTTTTTCCGCTAAAAATGCACAAGTAAAATACTGCGCTTGCCTTAATCGCTAGCTGATGAAACAATCTCAAACCGGCGGAGTCGCCAGTCCCGCAAGGTCTGGCGACTCTCCGATCCTGGTCACGGGCGCTGCCGGGAAGACAGGCCAGGCTGTCATTGGGGCGCTTGCGGCTCGCGGCGCGGCTGTGCGGGCGCTGGTGCGCCGGCCCGAGCAGGCGGCACACATGCGCGAGTTGGGCGTTGCCGACATCGTGATCGGTGATATTCAGGAGCGAACAACACTTGGCGGGGCAATGCAGGGCATTCGGGCTGTTTATTACATCTGCCCGAACATGCACCCGCACGAGATCGCAATCGGTGAGATGATGATCGAGGCAGCGTTGCAGGCTGGAGTTGAGCACTTTGTCTACCACTCGGTGCTGCATCCCCAGGCCGAGTCCATGCCCCACCACTGGGCCAAGCTCCGGGTCGAAGAGCGTTTGTTCGAGTCAGGTCTGGCATTCACCATCCTCCAGCCCGCCGCTTACATGCAAAACATCCTGGCCCAGCGGCAACGCATTTTGCAGGATGGCGTTTATGTTCTGCCCTATGGCGCTGACGCCCGGATCAGTCTGGTCGATCTGGCGGACGTGGGTGAAGCTGCCGCCATCGTCCTGACCGAGCCCAAACACCGCTACGCCACATACGAGCTTTGCGGGACCTGGCCGATCTCGCAAGAGGAAGTCGTCACCGAAATCGGCAGGCAAATCGGCCGGGATATCCGCTTGCAGGTCGTGGACATCGCCGACTGGCAGGAACAGGCAAGACAGTCGGGTCTTGGACCTTACCAGATCGATACGCTCAGCCGCATGTTTCGCTACTACGACGCCTTCGGGCTGGCCGGGAATCCCACTGTGCTGAGCTGGCTGCTGGGTCGATCTCCCACCAATCTATCCGAATTCATTCGCCGTTCGTTCAGCGTTTAAAAGCCTCCCCTTGATTTCGGGGGAGGTTGGAGGGGGGAATGGATGCCCGCCTGACATCATCTGTCCCGATCCAATTCATCAATCCCACCTCTGAGGTATTCCCAATGGATTTAGCAACCGTCGACCATTTACTCACATCCACACGATCCGTGCGGAAACGTTTGGATTTAGACCGTCCGGTCGAGCCGGAAATCATCCAGGAATGTCTGGAAATCGCCATTCAGGCCCCTACCGGCTCCAACCAACAGGGCTACCACTTCCTTGTCGTCACCGACCCTGAGAAGCGGGCCGCTGTGGCAGAGCATTACCGCAATGCCTTCATGATCTATGCCGGGATGCGCGCCGCTTCACCGCAATCTTACGAAGCGGACGATCCGCGCGTGGAGTCAGCGTCGAAGGTGGCCTTGTCGGCCATGTATCTGGCGAACAACATGGCTCGTGTGCCCGCACTTATCCTGCCATGTATCGAGGGGCGGGTCGAAAACAGCGGTAATACAGTCACTCAAGCTTCGCTTTACGGTTCTATCCTGCCGGCAACCTGGTCGCTGATGCTGGCCCTGCGAGCGCGCGGGATTGGTTCATCCTGGACAACCTTGCATCTGATGTTCGAGCAAAAAGTCGCAGAGATACTGTCCATCCCCGATGACATCACGCAGGCGGCGCTGTTGCCGGTGGCCTATTTTACCGGCGAGGATTTCAAACCCGCCGGCCGCATTCCGGCGCGTGAACGCACTTATTGGGATGTTTGGGGCGCATCAAAGGCGTGAATTTAATGGCCGCCGCCCCCGCGTGCAATCCCGTCGCCATCGATTCTTCCCGACCAGGTGTGAGCATCTTCATGGCGATGCCCAGCAGAATCGCCATCAAAATACCGCCCAGAATAAAGGGCGAGCGTGGGCCAAGTGTCTGGAAAAGAACACCGCCGATCAGCGGAGCCAGGGCGTTGGCCGCACTGAGAAAGGCTGCCGAGATGCCCAGCATCCCGCCGATGTCCAGCACATCAACACGCTTGGTGATCAGGCTGTTGATGGCGGGTTGCAGGATGCCGCCGCCAATGGACAGGGGTATCATCGCCACCAGAACCCAGGCCAGGCCAAGCCAGCCATTGTTGGTGTCATTCGGTAAATCAATTGCCACATCATTTGTGGGTGGCGTTTCTCCAGGCATGACCCGACCACCGCTACTGAGTTCTTGTTCCAGCGCCGCTTGCGAGTAACTGGGTATGGGCTGGCGGGGCGTAAAACCAAAAATGAGTAAGCCCGCGGCCAACAGGGCCAGGCCGCCATACACAAGCCGCCGGTCGCCAAATCGCCGACTCCATTTGCCGATGAAATAGCCCTGCACAGCAACCACAATCACCCCGACATAAACGAAGATAATGGCATTCCCTGAGGCATTGAAGCCCAGATTGGACAGGGTGAACAAGGCCAGTAGTTGTTCAAACCCGCCGAAGGCGATTTGCTGGGCGAATATGAGCACAAGCAGGATGCCGACGGTGGGATGGGCAATGGCCGTAAACATCGATTTGAACGAAAAAGCTGGCTTGTCACCGCTCTTGCCTCGCTGTTCCTCCGGCAAGGTTTCCTTAAACCAGAATGAGGTCAGCAAGATCGAAAGCAGCGAGAAAAAGGCGGCGGCAATCGCCGGGGCTCGATAATCATTTCCGGTGAGCGCCAATGAGGTATAGGCAATCACCGGCCCGATAATAAAACCGAGGCCAAACGCAGCGCCGATCAAACCGAGACCTTGCGTGCGTGTTTTCTCGGAAGTGCTGTCTGAGATGGCGGCCTGCGCTGTGGCGATGTTGGCGCCGGAAATGCCGTCGATGATCCGTGAGAGGAACAGCATCCACCCGGAAGTGGCGAACGCCAGCATGATGAAGCCGACCAGCGTCCCGATCTGGCTGATAACCAGCACCGGTTTACGCCCGTGCTGGTCGGACAACCGCCCCAACACCGGCGCACCGATAAACTGCATGAGGGGATAGGCTGCGCCCAGCAGCCCGATCATGGCCGGTGTCAGGCCAAACGATGTCGCATACAGGGGCAGCAGGGGGATGATGATCGTCAGGCCCAGCAGGTCAACCAGGACGATCACAAATATCGGGAAAATGCGGCGAAAATCGAGCTTTTCTTCGGCTTCAGGCTGTTCGGTCGTGACTTCTGGTTCGGCGGTCATTGTTCCTTCTCCAAGCGGCGATGCGGTGATGTTGTTGCGGATGGTGTGTATTATACGACAAGCACCCTGTCGATGCTATGATCAGCGGCTCAGGGTAGAGGAATTCGGACGATAGAAAACATTGAAATCGATAATCAGAAAAGTCAAAAGAAAAGCCGCATCCATTTTGCACGAACGGCAAGGATGCGGCTTCTGTTTATCAACTATTCGTTTCGTTAGGGGATCAGGCGCGCTCGACTGACACGGCATTTTTGCCGATGCGGTAGCTGCCGCTGTTGGCCAGCACTCGGCCTGCCAACTCTTCCGGCACATCGACGAAGGTGTGTCGTGACTGGATATCGATCTTGCCCAGCGATTTGCCGGGGATATCGGCGTAATGGGCGATGGTGCGCACCACATCGTTGACACGAATGCCGTCCGCTTTACCTGTGCTCAGATGAAGCCGGATCATACCTTGCTCGTGGGAGCTTTTGCTGCCATTGCGTCCGTAGTTCTCGCTTTTTCCATTTTGGCCACTACTTTTGGCGTAGCCATTGCGACCGTTGCTCTTAGCGTAGCTATTCCGGCCATTGCTTCTGCTATCCCGCCGGCCTTCCTGTCTCGAACCCTGGCGGCGTGCGTCCTGCACATCGCTCATGGGGGCGATGGGGCGCTGCTTTTCCTCAGCGCGGGCCAGCTTGAGCGCCACGGCAGCGATTTCCATGAGGTCGTGACCATTTTCCATCAGGGCAGACACCATTTCCCGCTCTCGTTTGGCGCGGCCACGGCGCAGCCACACATCCACTTCCTCCAACAACTGCGCTTCCCGATGTTCGAGGATATTCTCAATTGTTGGCAGTTTACCCTGTTCGATGCTCTGTTTGACGAAGCTCTCGATGCGGCGCAAACGCCATTGCTCTTTGGGTGTCACCAAGGTCATGGCGACACCGGTTTTCCCGGCCCGACCCGTGCGTCCGATGCGATGCACATAGATTTCCGGGTCTTGCGGCAGGTCGAAGTTGATCACGTGCGAAATGTCATCAATGTCCAACCCGCGAGCGGCGACATCAGTCGCGACCAGCACCTTGATGCGGCTCTCACGGAAGCGTCTCATCACCGATTCACGGGCATCCTGGCTCATATCGCCATGCAGCGCTTCGGCGGGGAAGCCGCGCACGGTCAGTTCATTGGCCAATTCGCCGGTGCCTTGCCGTGTGCGGGCAAAGATCAGGCCGCTGGTGATCGGTTCAACTTCGAAAAGCCTGGTCAGGGCCGCCAGCTTGTCCTTTTCGTTGACGAGATAGTAGCGTTGTTCAATGGCCGCCACGGTGATATCTTTTTGGCTGACCGTGAATGACTGCGGATCGTGCATGTAGTCGTTGGCCAGGCGGCGGATAGCCGGGGGCATGGTGGCCGAGAAGAGCGTTGTCTGGCGCTCGGAGGGTGTTTCGTTGAGGATAGATTCGATGTCCTCGATGAAGCCCATGCTCAGCATCTCGTCCGCTTCGTCCAGCACGACGGTGGAAACCTGGCTCAGGTCCAGCACATTTTTCCGGATGAGATCAAGGATGCGACCGGGTGTGCCCACAACGACGTCGACGCCTCGGTTGAGACGGCTGATCTGTCGACCGTAGGGCGTGCCACCGTACACCGGCAGGACGCGCACGTCAGTAGCTTTGCCGTAACGGTGCATCGCTTCAGCGACCTGCATGGCCAGTTCCCGCGTCGGGGCCAGCACCAGGGCCTGCACATAGTTGTAATCTTCAGTGAGATTCTGCAGGATGGGCAGCGCAAAAGCGGCAGTTTTGCCAGTGCCGGTCTGCGCCTGGCCGATCACATCCTGACGGGCGAGCATCGCCGGAATGACAGCGGATTGGATCGGGGTCGGGGTTTCGTATCCAAGATCGGACACAGTCTGCACCAACTGCGGGTGCAGCTTCAATTGGGTGAATTCAGTTGTCATGTTGTTCCTACTTGCGTTGGGTTCTGAAAAATCCTTGATTCGCATCACCTTTTCAGGTCATGCCCCAGTTGTCTACTTAATAGCAGACTCACCTCGCAAGTAAGAGCCCGCCATTGCAACAAAAGCGCCCGATCATTTCGATACGGGCGACCATATGGAATAGTCAAAACAAATCGATTAAAACTACTGGTCCAGAATTAGACCGCACAAAATCATAGTGCATGTCGGTGGATTATGCAAAATCTGACGTATCATCAGATTTTTCGGTCCCCGTCCACTGGCAACGATGCACGCTTTGCCGCTACGCGGCAGATGTCTCCTCCAGCGCGGCGGGTGCAAAACGTTTTTGCGAGCCAATGCGGAGATGCAAAGCGTAGTAGGCGAGCGCAGAGATGAGGCACAGAACCCCGCCGATGTACCACAGAAGATTTGGGTTGTAGTTGTCCAGGATCACGCCGGCAGCGCCGGGTCCGAGCGTGGCCGGGATCATCCAGGTCAGGCCGAATACGGCCATGTAACGGCCACGCATGTCTTCCGGTGCGAAATTTGCGGCCAGCGCCTGGCTGGTGGGCATGATGATCATCTCGCCGATGGTGATGACGACGATGGCCGTGGCAAACAACCAGTAGGCCGAGACAATACCAAACATACTGAACCCGACCATGTAAAACAGCGTGCCCAATGCCATCATCAGGAAAGGCGGTTTGTTCTTGATGCGACGAGTCGTCCAGAACTGGAAAAGGATCACGGTGATGGCGCTGGTTGTCAGCAAAAAGCCGTAGCCCTGCGGCGTGATGCCGTGGCTATCCCGCAAATAGACTGACAGCGAGTTGTACATTTGCAGATAAACGAGCCCCATGAGCATGGCGGCGAAGATAAAAGCGACAAAGGCGTGGTCTCGAAATACCTGAAAATAGCCCATAAAGGTGCTGAAAATGCTTCCGCTGGATTCCTGGGTTGTCGTTTGCGGTTTCGTTTCGGGGATGAGCAGGTAGAACAACACTGCCACCACACAACTGATGATGGCGTCGGTGACAAAGAGGGCCAGAAAGGAGCGATACGCCACAAATCCGCCGATGGTTGGCCCGATGATCCACGACAGGTTGCCCACCACACGCATGATGCCGAATCCCTCGGCGCGCTGTTTTTCCGGCAGGATATCGGCGATCATCGCCTGATGCGCCGGTCCTGCGATATCCGACAGCAAACCGATGACGGCGGCCAGGGGGTAGAGGACAGCCAGTTCGTTGACGAATCCGAGCGCCAGCGTGCTGATAGCGCTGAACACCAGACCGAACAGGATCAGTTTTCGCCTGCCAAACTTGTCGGTGAGCGCCCCGCCAATCATGCCGCCGATCAGGCCGAAAATGGAGAAAATGCCGAGGATGATCCCCGCCTGCGTCATCCCCACACCGAATTTTTGGGTGATGTACAGGCTGAAGAAGGGGAACAGCATCGTCCCGCCAACACGATCGACAAACGAAACGCCTACCACCATCCAGAATTTGGAAGGAAACTCGTGGTAGATATTGGTGAAGCGGTTGCTGATTGACGTAATCATGGTGATGTAACACAAATCGGGGTAGGGCTGTACCCTTGCGGTCACCCTGAACGGGCAGGCGCAAGGCCATACCCCTGCAAATGACGACGATTATACCACTTTATCCCAAAACTGAAATCCGTGATGCAGCAGGTTTTGTGTTGGCCCGCCACATCACGGATAAATGCGCAATGCGTTTGCTACTCCACCAGTCTTAAACGCTGCGGGCGGCTGCCCGGTACGCGCTCAACAACGCCTCTTGCTTCGAGATCGAGCTTCACCGTGGTGTAGTACCAGCCGATGGAGCCATCGAACTTGCCCTCAAGGTTTTCACCGACGGCAGCGTTCAATTCGCCAAATGTCATCTCTTCCTGTTCATTCAGGGTTTCGATGATGGCGTTGCGCATGGCGTCGTATTTCGCTTTGTCGATGTTGACGCCTTGCTTGCCCTGCGGGTGGAGGGTGAGTGTTTTCTTGGACAAAATAACCGCCTGACTAAACGCTCCCTACAAAAGCGTGTCGGCGCCTGCCTCTGCTTTCGCTGCAGCGGGGGCGGGTTCAACACCATCAGTGGGGAGCCCCGCCTCTTTTCGGACCAGGAATTCAATACGGTCGGCGATGTCAGGATTCTCTTGCAGGAACACCTTGGCATTCTCCCGGCCCTGCGCCAGTCGAGATCCATCGAAACTGTAAAAACTGCCACGCTTTTCGACAATGTCCATGTCTGTGGCCAGGTCAATAATGGAGCCGGTCCTGGAAATGCCCTCGTTGTACATGATGTCGAATTCCGCTACGCGGAAGGGTGGCGCCACCTTGTTCTTCTTCACCGTCACGCGGGTGCGGTTGCCAATTGTTTCGTTGCCGGTCTTCAGGGACTGGATGCGGCGGATATCGAGTCGCACCGATGCGTAAAATTTGAGCGCCATGCCGCCTGTTGTCGTCTCGGGGCTGCCGAACATGACGCCGATCTTCTGGCGAAGCTGGTTGGTGAAGATGACGATGGTGTTGGTCTGTTTGATGGTGCCGCTGAGTTTGCGCAGGGCCTGGCTCATCAGCCGGGCCTGCAGGCCCATGTGGCTGTCGCCCATTTCGCCTTCGATCTCGGCGCGGGGCACGAGCGCCGCCACCGAATCGATGACGACCACATCCATCGCCCCGGAACGCACCAGGGCTTCGGTGATTTCCAGCGCCTGCTCGCCGGTATCCGGCTGGGAGATGTAAAGATTGTCGATGTCCACGCCGATGCGTTCGGCGTAGGCCGGGTCAAGGGCGTGCTCCACATCGATAAAGGCGCAGATGCCATCTCGTTTCTGCGCTTCGGCGATGACGTGCAGGCAGAACGTTGTCTTGCCGGATGATTCCGGTCCGTAGATTTCGATCACCCGGCCACGGGGCAAACCACCCACGCCCAGGGCGATATCGACCGGCAGTGCGCCGGTGGGGATGACGGCAACTTTCATGCTGGTCGCTTCGCCTAGTTTCATGATGGCGCCATCGCCAAAGCGTTTGTTGAGATTGGCTACGGTCGTATCGAGTGCTTGTGATTTTCCATTATTACTCATGGAGGAAACTCCTGTGCGTGGTGTCGTGATATCTGTTGTACTGGAACAGTTGTTCGATCATAGCACTAATGTTCTAAGGTGTCAAATTTGAAGTGACGCAGGGTGCGTTGCACCTGACCTTTTTGTCTGCCATGTCCCGCCGTGCTATGATGCGCCTCGACCCATTTCTACAGGAGGAAAGTTGACGTGACCGTGGTTCAGGCAGGCGAACCGATTTTGCTGATCAATGAAGAAGGCAAGCGCTATCTTGTATTTGCACAGGAGGGCGGGTCCTGGCACAGTAACCGCGGGATTTTGCCTTACGACGAGATCATCGGTCAGCCTTTTGGCCGGGTGGTCACATCCCATTTGGGCCAGAAATACCTGGTCTTGCGCCCCACCACCTCTGATCTGATCCGCAACATCAAGCGCACAACCCAGATCGTGTATCCCAAGGATGCCGCCCGGCTCGTCATGGAGCTGGATCTGTGGGATGGCAGGCGTCTGATTGAGGCGGGCACGGGTAGCGGCGGCTTGACGCTGGCATTTGCGCGGGCGGTGATGCCATCTGGCCGGGTTTACAGTTATGAAGATCGATCCGAGCACCAACGGATGGCGGCGACGCAACCTGGAAAAACTGGGCCTCTTGCCCTATGTCGATCTCAAGGAGCGGGACATCACTGAGGGTTTCGACGAGCGGGAGGTTGATGCCGTGTTCCTGGATGTGCGTGACGCTGCCGAATTCGTCCCGCAGGCGGAAGAGGCGCTTGCCGACAGCGGCATGTTCGGCTCATTGCTGCCCACCGTCAATCAGGTCAGCGATCTGGTGGCGGCGCTGGATGCGGGAAATTTTGTGGAAATGCGTGTCGAGGAGATTCTAATCCGGCCCTGGAAGCCTGTGCCCGAACGTCTGCGTCCTTCCGACCGCATGGTCGCTCACACCGGCTTCCTCGTTTTCGCCCGCAAGATCGACGCCAGCCACCGCCATTTCTGGATGGACAAACGCCAACGCCGCCGCGCCGTCGAGTTTGGCAAAGCCAAAAACATCCCTGACTCCATCGATAAATTGTAAGCAAATGTCAGATACGCCACGCACCACGCACCACGCACCACGAACCACGTGGCACTACCGTGGCAATATCCACATGCACACCGTCCACAGCGACGGCGCTGGCGAGGTTGAAGGAACTCATCGCTGCCGCAAACAAGGTCGGGCTTGATTTCATCATCATCACCGACCACAACACCCTGGTCGACCAGAGCGAGGAAGGCTGGCGCGACGGCGTGCTGACCCTTCTCGATAGCGAAATCCACGACAAGGATCTTGTGCCGGAGCGCAACCATTGTCTGACGCTGGACGTGCACGAGGATTTGTCGGCATACGCTTCCAGTCCGCAAGGGTTGATCGACGCCGTACGGGAACGGGGCGGGATGACCTTTCTGGCGCATCCTGTCGATTATCCCAGTCCTGCTGTCCCGGTCAGTTTCGAATGGACGGCGTGGGATATCGAGGGTTTTACCGGCATCGAACTCTGGAATTTCATGTCCGAGTTCCGGCCACCAGCGACGAGCCTCGCCAAGGCAGTGATGATCGCTTTTGTCCCGCAATACTTCTCGTTGGGGCCCTATCCCGAATTGTTGGAAAAGTGGGACGGTTTTTTGCAGGAGCGCCCCATGCCTGCCATCGGCGGTTCTGACGCCCATGCGCTGACCTACAACCTTGGTCCGCTGCGCAAGCGCTTCTTGCCTTACGAGTACGCCTTTCGGGCCGTGAACACACACATCCTCACGCCTGAGCCTTTCGACCAGACCTTTGCGCACGACCGGGCCTTGCTGTACGATGCCCTGCGTGCTGGTCGAGCCTGGGTGGGCTACGACATGGTGCACCCCACCGCCGGTTTTAGCTTCCGAGCCCGAACTGGCGACACCACCGCACTGCTGGGGGATAGCATCCAGGCCGGAGAAGAGATTACCTTCGAGATAGAAACGCCCGCGGTCGGACACATCAAGCTGATTCGGGCGGGGGCATGGCGTGGTGGCCAAGGCGCAAGGAGATCGGCTGAGCTACGTGACGTCGACCCCAGGCGCATACCGGGTGGAAGTCTGGAAAAAGTGGTGGTTCAAGCCCAGGGGCTGGATTTTCTCCAATCCGATTTACGTGACATAATCAATTGCCTCGCTAATCATTGACAAATGTGGTCATATTCCATAAAATGTGACCACAAATATGCGAGGTGAAACCATGACTGTCACAACCGTAGGCATCCGAGAACTGAAAACACACCTGAGCAAGTACGTACGCCAGGTGAAACGTGGCGACACGATTGTCATCACTGACCACGGCAAGCCGGTAGGACGTATCGTGCCGGTGGAACAAACGATCGAGGAGAAACTC
Organism: uncultured Chloroflexia bacterium; assembly: GCA_963700615.1. Taxonomy (GTDB): domain Bacteria; phylum Chloroflexota; class Anaerolineae; order J102; family J102; genus DUEF01. Next base: position 219,233 of record CAVOYG010000026.1, read on the forward strand.
CTGGCGTTGCGAGATTCCGGCTTTTTGGAGTGGGATGGTGAGAAACTGGAACCCAGAACTCCTACTTTGAGTTTGTCGGGTGATAAGACCGCTGCTGAATTACTGTTGGAAGATCGGCGATGATGCTGTATCTCGACACAAGCGCACACGTAAAACAGTACATCAATGAAGCGGGGTCGGACGATGTCAAGCAAGCCATTACCGATGCCCTTTTTGTCGGCGTGGCTTTGATTAGTCGTGCGGAAATGGAGGCGGCGCTGGCGAAATATGTTCGTATGGAGGACACTCACCAGCGAATTTGCCATGTCGAAATTGGCTGAGTACAGATTCGACTGGCAGCATGTCGTCAAGATACCAACAACGGAGGAAATGGTCATCCTTGCCGGGGAACTCGCGTGGCAATATGGGCTGCGTGGCTACGATGCCGTACATCTATCCAGCGCGCTGGCCTGGCGTGATGCAATGGATGAAACGGTGACAATGGCAACGTTCGACAAACGCTTGTGGCAGGCGGCGCGTGACTCCGGCCTGGGCGTAATTCCCGCCGATCTCGTCTCATTCCTGCTGCCTGAACCGTGAATTCTGCCTGATTTAGGAATGTAAGCTACGCTTTTTCCAGATTTTTCACCCAACATGAAGCCATCATTCATGTTATTTTCAGATTGATGTTGTACTATAGAATCATCAACAGGGCACAGTGCCCAAGAAGGAATGCGGTGGTTCCTCCTTAATAAAAGCTCCTTTCCTCCTCTCTCCCAAAGTCCCGGCGCAGTTTTCTGCTCACCGGGATTTTGGTGTTTTGAGGGGATTTTTCGTTTGGAATGGTAGGGGCGCACCCTTGCGGTCGCCCACTGACTGACCAAAAGGCCGACCGCAAGGGTGCGCCCCTACGTTTGGGCAAAAGAAAACCGCCGCAGGGGAGACAGCGGCGGTTCTTTTTTGAAATCTCCGGGAGCTGGTCAGTGAAGTTTCGCATGGGCGAATAGCTGCAAACCACCTCCCGGAGGTTAAGAAAGGCTCATCTTACTTGATGCCCATCGCCGCCGCTTTGGTGAGATCTCGGTTCATGCGGGCGATGAATTCCAGGCCGATCTCTTTCGGGCAGACGGCCGAACATTCGCCGTAATTGGTGCAACCGCCAAAATCCTCGGCATCCATCTGTGCGACCATGCTGGTGACCCGCTGGTAGCGTTCGACCTGCCCCTGCGGCAGATAACCCAGATGTGAGACCTTGGCTGCCGTGAACAACATCGCCGAGGCGTTGGGGCAGGCGGCCACACAGGCGCCACAGCCAATGCAGGCAGCGGCATCCATCGCCTTATCCGCATCTGGTTTCTTGACGAGGATGGCGCTGGCATCGGGCGGGGCGGCGGTTGAGACCGAGATATAGCCACCAGCCTGAATGATGCGATCGAACGCGCTGCGGTCCACCACCAGGTCCTTGATGATGGGGAAGGCTCGTCGCGCGCCAGGGTTCGATGACGATGGTGTCGCCATCCTTGTAATGCCGCATGTGCAACTGGCAGACCGTGTTCGCTCGCTGCGGGCCGTGGGCGATGCCATCGATCACAAGGCTGCACATGCCACAAATGCCCTCGCGGCAGTCATGATCAAAAGCAACTGGCTCATCACCTGCCAGGGTGAGCTGGTCGTTGAGCAGATCAAGCATCTCCAGGAAGGAGGAATCGGGGCTGACGTCATCCAGCTTGTAGTTCACCAAACTGACCTTTTGTTTGGGCATTTGCCTGCCGCCAAACTCGTAATGTCAGTTTCATCGTATTCGTTCTCCCTTACTTGTAGCTGCGCTGTGAAAGTGGCACGTATTTGAACTCGAGGGGCTCTTTGTGCAACACCGGCAGCGAATCATCGCCAGTGTATTCCCAGGCTGCGCTGTACGAGAAGTTTTCGTCATCGCGCAGCGCTTCGCCCTCTTCCGTCTGACTTTCCAATCGGAAATGTCCTCCGGCAGATTCTGCACGATGCAGGGCGTCGAGAACCATCAATTCGCCGATATCCATGAAATCGGCCACACGACCTGCCATTTCCAGGCTTTGGTTGAGATCCTTTTCGTCGCCAGGGACCCGCACATTTTCCCAGAACTCGGCCCGGATTTGCGGAATTAGCTCGAGCGCTTTTTTAAGCCCCGCTTCGTCGCGGGCCATGCCGCAATATTCCCACACGACTTTGCCCAATTCTCGATGGTAGTAGTCAACCGACTGTTTGCCGTTGATCGAGAGAAGGCGGTCAATCTTGCCCTGCACTTCTGCCTGCGCTTCATCGAAACCGCCGATTGTTGACATCGACACCTGAGTTCCCTTCCCTGGCCAGGTAGTTGGGCAGGGTGTGCGACAGGACGAAATAGCCATCGGCCAGCCCTTGCATCAGGGCGCTGGCGCCTAGGCGGTTAGCGCCATGATCCGAGAAGTTGGCTTCGCCAATCACGAACAAGCCCGGCGACATTGGTCATCAAGTTGTAATCGACCCAGACGCCGCCCATGGTGTAGTGCAGGGCCGGGTAGATGCGCATCGGCACTTTGTAGGGATTTTCGCCGGTGATGCTCTCGTACATGTCGAAGAGGTTGCCGTAACGTTCACGGATGACATTCTCGCCCAGACGGGAGATGGCTTCCTCGAAGTCGAGATAGACGCCGTTGCGCCGTGGACCGACGCCGTGACCGGCATCGACGACGTTTTTGGCGTTGCGGGATGCGACATCGCGCGGCACCAGATTGCCGAAGCTGGGATAACGCTCTTCCAGATAATAATAACGCTCGGATTCAGGAATCTGGTCGGGTGGTCGCGTGTCGTTTTCCTTGCTCGACACCCAAATGCGGCCATCGTTGCGCAGCGACTCACTCATCAGCGTCAGTTTGGACTGGTGCTCGCCTGACGGCGGGGATGCAGGTGGGATGGATTTGCGTGAAGCAGGGATTGGCGAAGTAAGCGCCCTCGTTTGTAGGCTCGCCACGCCGCCGTGACGTTGCAGCCCTTGGCATTGGTGGAGAGATAGAAGGCGTTGCTGTAGCCGCCGGTGGCCAGCACCACCGCATCCGCCGCCCAACGTCTGGATTTCACCGGTGACCATGTCGCGGGTGACGATGCCACGCGCCCGGCCATCGACGACGACCACATCGAGCATCTCGGTGCGGTTGTGCATCTCGACCGTGCCGGCGTGAATCTGTCGGGCCAGCGCCTGATAGGCGCCCAGCAGCAGTTGCTGTCCTGTCTGGCCCCGAGCGTAAAACGTACGCGAGACCTGGGCCCCGCCAAAGGATCGGTTGTCCAGCAGACCGCCGTATTCGCGGGCAAAGGGCACGCCTTGGGCCACACATTGATCGATGATGTTGTTGCTGACTTCGGCCAGTCGATAGACATTGGCCTCGCGGGAACGGTAATCGCCGCCCTTCACCGTGTCGTAAAAGAGGCGGAAGATGCTGTCGCCGTCGTTGCGATAATTCTTGGCGGCGTTGATGCCGCCCTGCGCCGCCACGCTGTGCGCCCGGCGCGGGCTATCCTGATAGCAGAAGCATTTGACGTTGTAGCCCATCTCGCCCAAAGTCGATGAGGCGGATGCCCCGGCCAGGCCGGAACCAACCACGATCACCGTGAATTTGCGGCGGTTGGAGGGATTGACCAGCTTCATGTCGAAGCAATACTTCGTCCACAGGCTGTCGATAGGCCCATCCGGGACTTTGCCATCCAACGGTTGGTCGGCAACGACCACCTGATCGATGTCGAAAGGCGTTGTTCTTTGATTCATAATGATATCTCCGAGCCTATTGAACGAAGCCGAAATAGACGGCAATGGGTACGATGGAAAAGCCGATGAAGGTGACCAAACCCAGCCCGGCTGCCAGCATGCGCACGGTCTTGTCGTATCTTGGTGCCAGCCAACCCAGCGTTTGCATCATGCTCCAGCCACCGTGGTAGAGATGCAGGCCCAGAAAAGCAACGGCAATGATGTAGAAAATGACGTTGGGAGCGAACGAGAAGACGCTGACAACATTGGCATACACTTCACCACGCGCAAATTCGGGGCTGACAACACGGGTGCCGAAGGTCAATTGCATGAGATGCAGCGATCAGGAATACGAAGATCAGCACGCCGCCCCAGCGCATCAGTTTAGACGCATAGTTGGCTTCGAGCGTGCGCTTCACGGCGTAATCGTCGGGACGAGCCCTGCGCGCCTGCATCGTTAGCGAATAGGCCGCCCATACATGTGCAATCACCGACACAATAAGGACAAGTCGAAAGACCCACAAGAAGTGTTCGTGTCCGAGCACGGGCGCTCCCAGCTCTCTGAGGCCTTCGGCGTAATGATTAAAATAATCGTTGCCGATGAAGACTTTGAGATTGCCGTACATGTGCGCCAGCACATAGAAGATGCCCACCACACCGGTCACAGCCATGATCACTTTTCTGCCGATGGTGGAGCGTGCGAAGGACATGGTTTGTGTACCTTGCATAGACAGCCTCCTGTTGTTTGATGTTGAAGAGATTAGTGCGGCCTACCGGGATGCGCGCTGCGGTGCGGCATCCGTCTTTTGAAAAGAAGTTTGGCTCTTTAGGGTTTCGTGTGGTTCCGATACGTGAAACGTGATATCGTCTTGTTGGCTGGTTTTTCACGCTTTACGTTTCACGTATCACGCCGAATGAGTGTCTACCACACGAAATCCTGTTGAACCAGAAGTTTTACACACTGTCGTGAAGACTGGGACATGATACTTTAGGACTAAATGAGACGCAAAGATTTGGGCTCTCGGAAACCGGCCGGATTCACGTCCGAAATCGTTGTCCAATCACATCATTTCAACAAAAAAACACTCCCAACCAGGGGCGGTAGGAGTGTTTTGAACGGAAACGAAAATCGTCGGTGTTGGCTACATATTCGCAATCAGGGCGTCGCCGAACTCGGAGCACTTGAGCAGGGTCGCCCCATCCATCAGCCGCTCGAAATCGTAGGTGACGGTCTTGTCGGCGATGGTTTTGTCCATGGAGTCGAGGATGAGGTCGGCGGCTTCGGTCCAGCCCATGTAGCGGAACATCATCTCGCCGGAGAGGATGACGGAGGAGGGATTGACCTTGTCCAGGCCGGCGTACTTGGGTGCGGTGCCGTGCGTGGCCTCGAAGATGGCAGCGCCGGTCTCGTAGTTGATGTTGGCGCCGGGAGCGATGCCGATACCGCCCACCTGCGCGGCCAGGGCGTCGCGAGATGTAGTCGCCATTCAGGTTCATGGTGGCGATGACATCGTACTCGGCAGGGCGGGTGAGGATCTGCTGCAGGAAGGCGTCGGCGATCACGTCCTTGATCACGATGCCGTTGGGCAGTTTGCACCAGGGCCCGCCGCCGAATTCCTCCGCGCCGAATTCTTCTTTGGCGATCTGATAGCCCCAGTCGCGGAAAGCGCCCTCGGTGAACTTCATGATGTTGCCTTTGTGCACCAGCGTCACCGATTTGCGGTCGTTGTCGATGGCGTACTTGGATGGCGTCGCGCACGAGGCGGTAGGTGCCTTCTTTGGAGATCGGCTTGATGCCAATGCCGGAGGTTTCGGGGAAGCGGATTTTGGTCACGCCCATCTTCTTCCTGCAGGAAATGCGATCGACTTTCTGCACTTCTGGCGTGAATGCTTCCCATTCGACTCCGGCATAAATGTCTTCCGAGTTCTCGCGGAAGATGACCATGTCGATCAGTTCCGGCTGCTTGACCGGGCTGGGCGTGCCTTCGAAGTACATGCACCGGGCGCAGACAGACATAAAGGTCGAGCATTTGGCGCAGGGCGACGTTGAGCGAGCGGATGCCGCCGCCGACCGGCGTGGTCAGCGGGCCTTTGATGCCGACCAGATATTCGCGGAAGGCGTCCAGGGTTTCATCGGGCAGCCACACATCCTCGCCATAGGTGGCCACGGCTTTCTCTCCGGCGTAGACTTCCATCCAGGCGATTTTCCTGGTCCCGCCGTATGCTTTTTCGACCGCCGCGTCCAGCACGCGCACCGAAGCCGCCCAGATGTCGGGGCCGGTGCCATCGCCCTCGATGAAGGCGAGGATGGGATTGTCGGGGACGTTGAGCACGCCGTCGCTGATGGTGATTTTTTCCCCGTCGGGGACTACGATTTTGTCGAATGCCATTTTTAGGTTCCTTTTGTGATATGTGTGAAGGCGCGGAGCACCTGATTTCGTAAAAAGACGCACCCACCATGATAGCGCAGGGCGTGGCGAGGGGCCAAAAGTTGAGATAGAACAGAATTGCGTCAACCCGTCATGCCGATAGTGCCAACTGATTTGCCAGATCAATCTGCCACGGTTAGTTCTTTGCCCGTCATCGCATCCCATATCCGTACGGTCAAATCCTCACCGGCGGTAAGGATCCGTAAATCATTAGGGCTGAAGACGGCCGTATTAACCGTACCCGTATGTCCGCCTTCAAATACCATGAGTTCATTGTTTGATTGTATATCCCATAGTCGGGTTGTGCCATCATGGCATACCAAGAGAATTTGTTCGTCACTTGCACTGAATTGGTTACTTAAACAAGTTGTTTCTGGCGCAGTGATCTCGAGGAGGGATGAAGCGGTGAGAGCATTCCATATACGAGTTGTTCCGCCCTTGGCGGTGCTCATCATGCGGTCGCCAGAGTGACTATAAACGGCGGCTTGTATTCCGGTTTCATGTCCACTTAGCGAATTTCGAAGTTTGCCCGTGTGTGAATCCCATACTTCCAATACTGCCCATCTTGCGCTGAGGATCTGGCTACCATCGGGACTGAAGTCGACGCTCAGAGGAGGATCATCAAGATTGGCGATTTTGAGGATCATTTCTCCATTTTCGCTATCCCAGATGCGGATGCTGCGATCCTCACTGGTTGTGGCGATTTGGCTACCATTCGGACTAAACCGTATAGCATACAAGCGATCAGAATGACCTTCCAGCGCCCTCAGCCGCACCCCAGTGCGTACATCCCAGAGCGCAGCGGTTCCATCATAACTCGCCGATACGATGCGAGATCCATTAGGGCTGAAATCGACGGCGCTGACGTAATCTTGATGACCTCTAAACGTCTTCAGTTTTTTGCCGGTCTTTGCATCCCAGAGGTGGAATTCCTCGCCAATTGATGTGACGATTTGCGTTCCATCTGGGCTAAAGATTGCCTTGTCCCCAGTCATGCGTTGAGGTGAATCTGCTTGAGAAGAGCCAGGATCGGTCTCATTAGTATGTTTAGGTTTATACTTACCTTCCAACCAAGCCTCCACCTCTTCCCGCCGGCTCTCTTGCTCTTTGAGACCAACTGACAATTCCATAAACTTCTCAAAGTCACCGGCTGCAGCCTCAATGTCTCCCATCTGGCGATAGATCTCTCCCCGGCCGTCATAATAGTCAGGCTCGGCCGGAGCGAGTTCGAGCGCCTGATTGATGTCGTCAATGGCTGCTTGCCATTCCCCCTGCTCCTCGTAGTATTCCGCCCGATGGAAGTATGTTTGCGGGTCGCCAGGAGCCACCGAAACGGCCTTGTTCAAATCAGCCAGCCGGAGTTCATTTTCACCCATTCTTTGGTAGACTTCAGCGCGATAAATGTAGTGCCAGGGTTCGCTGGGGTTCAATTCAATGACGAATGCAAAATCAGCCAGGGCCGCATCAAATTGTCCTAAATCCTCGTAACAAGTAGCCCTGTTCACCCATAGAGCGCTGTCTTTGCATCCCTCGTCGATAAACTGCGTGGCCATCTCGATGGTTCGACTGCAATCATCTGGGCCGATGGCGCCGACGTGTTCACCGGCGTCGATGCAGGAGACTGGTTGGTCAGTTATCTCTTCTATCGCCCCATCTACCTCGATGGGCAAAGCCCATTCATCTTCTCCCAACCAGCTTGAGGCGATCACAGCCAAATCGGTGTCTTCGGATACGCCGTTTTCAATAAGCCCTTTACCGGCACTGGCAGCAAAGTCAAGCCCTAAAGGCCAAACTTCAATCCGTTGAGCGTTTTCGGTGCGCCAGAGTATCGTTATGTCATCACCTGGCGCCGGTTGTTTGGGATTGTAAGAAAGTTCGAGTATGTGAGGATGAAACGTATCTGTTCCGAGAACAATGATGGCAAATACGACTGCGAAAAGAATGATCGGAATCACCAGCCACCACCACCGAGAACGACCTTTCGATTTTAGCTCGACCTTTTGGTCCTTCTCCCTGACGGTGGGAGTTGGAACATTTTCAGCATCATCAAATTCGGTCGGGACAGGCTCGGGAGGTGGAGCCAAAACAGGTGGTTTCTCTGCAATTTGGTCGGTGGTCTCACCACTTCCCAGCGCCTGAACGAATCCCGTCGCTGTCGAAAACCGATCTTCCGGCTGCTTTGCCAGCGCCTTGAGAATGGCATCGGAGATCGCCGGCGAGAGGTCAGCGCGTAATTTGAGGGGGGAAGGCGGCTGTTTGTTAGCGTGCGCCATCAGCACTTCGATGGTGCTGCCCGTAAATGGAACCTGCCCCGTCAACATGTGGTAGGCGACGACGCCAAGCGAGTAGGTGTCTGTGGCGGCGCTGATTTCACTGCGTCGATTGCTATCCGCTTGTTCGGGAGCCATGTACTCAACCGTGCCCAAGATCGCTCCCGACTGTGTCAATTCGGTGCTTTGCGAAAGGGCTTTCACCAGACCAAAATCGGTAAGCACTGGGCGCACGCCGCCGTCAGGGCTTGGATCCAGGAGGATGTTTGCTGGTTTGACATCGCGATGGACAACACCGTTTCCATGTGCGAAATCCAGTGCCCCGGCTACCGGTCTGAGCAATGCCACTGTCTCTTCTATCCCCATTGCTCCGCTTACTTCCAGCCCGTCTCGGAGCGAGCCACCACGCACCAACTCCATAGCGATGAACAACTGCCCGTCCACCTCACCGATCTCGTGGACCGTGATTATGTTTGGATGTTTGAGTTGCGCGGCGATACGCGCTTCCTGATAGAAACGCTCGACGAAGCCAGGCTCCCAGGTGCGGCTGGGGTCCAGGAGTTTAAGCGCCACCTCGCGGCCTAGCGTTATGTCTTTGGCGCGATAAACAGTGGCGAAGCCACCACGGCCCAATTCGCCAAGGATTTCGTATTTACCGAAGGTCTTTGTTTGCGCATTCATGGCATTCTTTCGGTCTCCTAATCACTCCCGCAAACTCAAGGAGCCGTCCAGCTTTCGTACTGGTCCGGTGTCGAGGTTATGCGGGCGATCTCTCCTGAGTTATCGAGACGATAGACTTCACGTTTCCTATCTCGATTAGAAGTGAAATAGATGGCGCCCCGCTAGCAGCTATTGGCGACCAACTGCTAACAGTATCTGCAGTGTGGGTCATACGAGTCGTTCCATCCGAACTACCCAGACGGTAAATTTCATAGCCTCCATCTCGATTTGAGGTGAAATAGACGGATCCATCAGTAGAGGAAGATGGAGACCAACTGTGACTGGATCCAGGTGTATTTGTCATGCGCACAGTCTCTCCCAAACTGTTTAGGCGATAGATCTCTCGTTTGCCATCCCGATTCGATGTGAAGTAGACGGCCCCATCGACTGAGCTTGATGGCGACCAGCTTTCTCCGTTTGCCGGCGTGTTAGTCATGCGTACAGTCTCCCCTAAACTATTTAAGCGATAGATTTCCTGTTTGCCGTCCCGATTCGACGTGAAGTAGATAGCCCCGCCCAGTGAAATGGATGGCGACCAGCTTTCTCCGTTTGCTGGCGTGTTGGTCATGCGCACGGTCTTACCCAGACTATCGAGACGGTGAATCTCACGTTTCCCACTGCGATTGGACGTGAAATAGATGCTTCCCCCCATAGCCAAAGATGGTGACCAGCTTTCGCTATTCCCTGGTGTGTTGGTCATGCGTGTCGTCTCGCCCTTGCTGTCAAGATAATGGATTTCTTGTTTGCCACTACGATCCGATGTGAACAATGTGTTGCCCGATAAAGTAGGTAAGACTGGCCTGATTCCCACAAGTGCAGCAATGTCGTCTGTGTTTGATACGATTGCATATCCAGATCCGACTACAATGATGAGCAAGACAACTACGACCAACGACTTCCAGTTCACAGCGGATGGAACTCGTCGCGCCAATCGAATTGGATACGCTGCCAATCTCATCGACGCATCGGCAATTGAGTGTCCGATGTTTTTGAGCGGCAAAGCATGTAGGGCGTTTGTCAAAGCTACGATTGTGGCAAAGGATCCAGACTGCAACCGCTTTGTTTGTTCCGACCGTCTTAGCGCTTTCTCGGCTCTGGTTGTCAGCCCTGAAGGATCGCCAAAATCAGGATCCAGTTGGCGTATGGCTGACATTGTATTTAATGTGTCTTCCCACGCCTGCTCATTCACCTGTATCTGGGCTTGATCGTACAGGTCTGAAATAGTGGTAGCGCGCTTTCTGGCCTGCTCTGCTTCACGCAAAGCATCGACAAATGCTGAGGCGGATGGGTATCGATCTGCGGGTTGCTTGGCCAGGGCGCGCAGGATAGCGTCAGATACGCCTGGTGGCAGGTCGGTGCGGATACTGCTGGGCGGAGGAGGCTGTTTGGTCAGATGCGCCATCAGGACACGTGCGGCGCTGCTATCGCTGAAGGGAACCCGTCCTGTCAGCATGTGGTAGGCGACAATGCCGAGCGCATAGATATCGGAGGCGGGTCCGATCTCGTGGGCCAAATCTGTGTCGGCTTGCTCCGGAGCCATATACTCGACAGTGCCAATGATAGCGCCTGATTGGGTCAGTTCTGCACTGTTCGCAAGAGCCTTGACCAGACCAAAGTCGGTGAGGATGGGGCGCACACCACCATACTCGTCAGATTCAAGCAGGATGTTGGCCGGCTTGATATCTCGATGAATAATGCCATGGGCATGGGCAAAGTCGAGAGCGGCGGCAATAGGCCCTAACAGCTTGATGGTTTCCCCCACATCCAGTTCTCCCATTGCTGCAAGCCTGTCCCGCAGCGAACCAGCCTGCGCCAGTTCCATGGCGATAAACAAAGCGCCATCCACTTCACCTATCTCGTAGATGGTGACGATGCTGGAGTGTTTCAGACGGGCGGCCACCTTGGCTTCTTGCTGAAAGCGAGCCGTGAAATTGGCTTCCCAGGTGAGGTGTGGAGCCAGGACTTTGAGCGCCACATCCCGTTCCAGATCTGTATCGAGGGCGCGATAAACAGTGGCGAAGCCACCGCGGGCTATTTCGCCACTGATTTCATATTTCCCAAATAAACGTGGCAAATCGGCCACAGATAGCCTCCTGACAATAAGCACCCGGAAGAATCTGTCAATGTAAGATTAGCACCAAAAGAACTAGAAGGCAAGGAGGTTTTGAGTGGACACCTCACCTGGCTAATAGCGTTAACGAGCGTGGAGAAATTCGCCTAGATCCGCCCCTCGTGCAACTTGTCCACTTTGTGTTCCAACTCTCGGATTTCCTGCTCATCCCTTTCGATTAGATTATCGATCTCCACTGGCGCAAGGATTCCGAATTCCGCCTTACGCAGTTTCCAACGCGCCAGATTTTTCTGGTGTGTGCTCAACTGTTGTCGGTAGAGTGATTCCAATTCATCGCTCGACCGCCGGAAATCATCCCGAGCAACAACATCAAAACCGGCGCTGAGTTGCTGTGCCAGATCGGTTGGGGATTGACGCTGGTCGTGAACCGCAGCCACATCTACGGGATAGCGCTGTTTCACCATCCAGGGATCACCATTTGTGTCGAGCAGGAAGCTGATCTCCAGTTCCAGGATCACGGTGCCGGCGTTTGTGGGCATGAGGCTCAACTGTAGTGCGGTCGATTGGTTGGGGGCGAGATTTCCCATGACCTGGCTCTGCATATCAGCGCCCGCAAATGGACCATGCGCCCTGGCGCTCAGCATCCTGGCGATCCCGTAGCCCTCATTGCAGATAGACAACGTAAGCATGCTGTAGCGGTCCAGTACGAAACCGGCATCTGGTTTGACCTCGATCCGCACAAATGGATGGCGTTTAATGCGACACACTTCACGCCGGCACGCTGCGGCTTGTTTCTGCATGGGGATGTCCAGATAAGCCAGTTGAGCGCGCTCCCAGGCGTCGACGCTATCCACCAGTTCGGCCAGGTGCTGCAGTGCTTCGGCGTGAGCACGCCAGTTACCCAGTTGCTGGTGCACTCTGGCTGCGAGATCCCAACCAGCTTCTGTTTCCGCCTTTTCGTATTGACCAACGGCCCGATTCACATCACCGGCTTTCATCCATAGCTCGCCTGCCGCAAAAGGCTCGTCGTGTCGTTCCAGCAGCAGAGCGGCCTCTGCTATCTCCCCCTCTCGCACCATAGCCGAGGCCGCAACGCGCCATGCCTGCTCGTTGAAGGCCTCGGTTAGCGTGGGCGTGGGGTTGGGGAAGGATATAACCGTGAGCGTGTTGCTTACATCAACCAGGCCAAGACCTGCAGGCGTGATGACAGGCGCAATCTCAAACCCCCGTTTGCCCTCCCAGCGCCATTGTTCCTGCCCAGTACCAGCATCGAGACCCCGAACAATGTGATCATGCCCGGCCACAATGACAACCGTCCGATAGACCAGCGCTGGCGCAGACACTCGCCGCTGGCTTTCCATCTGCCAGAGCGTTTCACCATTCTGTATGTCCAGCGCTGTCATCCCACGGTGACCACCTACAAACAGACGATTGCCATCGCTCGCCAGTGGAGGGAGATGTCGCCCACTCGAGGGTTTGGACCAGCGTACAGCACCCGATTTTGCATCCAGTGCAATCAAGCTGCCTTCCGTAAAGGGGATGATGACTTGATTGTCGCAGGCGAGAGGTGTTCCAGCCCAGGCCGAAGTGGGATGGTGGTACTGCCACAATACCGAGTGGGTGGTGGTGTCAATTGCCTGTACAAGCGGTCCTCGACTGGGAACGATAAGAAGAGCCCCGGACACGGCTGGCGCGACGATATGACGTTGCCCCTCTAAATGAACCGAAGGTTCGGCTTGCCCCGACCTGGCGTCAACGGCCCAGAGTTGGTTGCCCTCTCCGACCGTCCAAAGTGTGCCATCCACCAGCGCCGGAGCAGAAAGCGCCCGCATCCCCGGCTCCCATCGCCATAGCGCCTTGCCTGTTTCGATGGCCACCGCGTGCAAACTGGCATTGAGCGCCAAAGGATCGGCGGTCTGGGTGGCAAAAAACAGACATCCCTCTGCCATGACCAGCGGTGGATTTATCAGGTCTGCGGGTAGATCAACTCGCCATATTTCTGCGGGCTGCGCCAGATCAATGGCAAGCAGTCGTCCAAAGCGAGAACCCTGCTCACCCGACCGAGCCACTGCCGATATGAACAACGATGCACCAGATGTCACTAAACCGGGCTGCACCCCATCTACGAATGCATGCGTTGCAATGACTTCCACAACGGAATCAGCATCTGCCACCGTTTTAACCATTCGCTCGGTCCCGCACTTGGGGCAAGCGGACAAATTGGCCATAAATGTGCTGCACTTTGGGACAAAAATCGTCTGCCGGAAAGGGTATACTCATCATTGGGCGCTTGTGGTCATGGATAGTGTTCACTAAGGAGGATTATAGACCGTCGATTGGCAAGTTGCCAACTGCTTTTTGGCAGCGCCTTGATTTATGCAAATTACATCACCGGCAGGCTTGACAGTAAGGGCCGAAAGTTATAAGATTGTCGCTTGTGATACCACCTTCTCAAAATCAGTCAAATCAAGCTGGTCTTTACCAGAAGACCTCGAGAAGAGTTGGACGTTTAGAAGCTACTAAGGAGTCTTTTCACTGTGTCTGAAGCATTAAATGGAGTTCAAGAGCCAGAAATCAAAGTTATTCCCCCAAAAACCATTGTCCGAAAGTTGGCGGTCGGGCAGGAAGTGCAGGGCCGAGTAAGGCGGCTGGCTGATTTCGGCGCTTTTATTGATATCGGCGTGGGTACCGACGCCCTGGTTCATGTTTCCGAACTGAGCCAGAAACGGGTGAACAAACCAAAAGATCTCCTCAGTGTGGGCGATGAGGTCACAGCCTGGATCAAAAGTCTGGACAAAGAACGCAATCGCATCAGCCTGACGCTGATCTCGCCGGACACGGTTACGATGCGTGATCTGAAGACGGGACAGGTCGTCAAGGGCACGATTACGCGCATCGAGAAATACGGCGCATTCGCCGATATCGGTGTTGGCTATGATGGCATGATCCATGTTAAAGAGATGGCGCATGGCTATGTCACGCAACCCAGCGATGTCGTTTCAATCGGCCAGGAAATAGAAGCCGAAGTCCTCAAAGTAAATCGACGCCGCGGCCAGATCGATCTTTCGATGCGAGCGGTCATGCCTGAGCCAGAGCCGGAAGTCGTGGTCGTGGAAGCAGAGGAAGAGGATCTGGAAATCGAGGAAATGGAAGAGGAAGAGGTTCCAGAACTCACGGCTTTTGAGATGGCAATGGCGAAAGCGCAGAAAGGACAAGGAAAGAAAGGTCGGAAGCGCAAGAAACAGTGGTTCGATGAGATGGAAGACGACGATGATTTCATCGGTCGCACCTTATCTCTGGCGGACTGAAACCAACTTCTATTTTCCCAAACTAAAAACAAGCCGGTGTGGATCGCTCCCACCGGCTTTTCATATGCACTTGTTTGGTTGTCGCAATGCGTCTATTCTGGCGTTACGTAAGCTGCCGTTATGCCGCCATCCACTGTGAACTCTGAACCCGTGACGTAAGATGATTCATCGGACGCAAGATAGAGGGCTGCTTGCGCCATTTCCTTGGCTTGCCCGAATCGGCCCATTGGGATGTGCACGAGACGTCTCTGCTTTTTAGCATCGGAGTTCAGGAATTTCATGAGGAGTTCGGTGTGCAAGGGGCCCGGGCACAGTGCATTCACCCGGATATTTTCGCGAGCATGCACTACGGCCAACTCTCGGGTGAGGGCCAGCACTGCGCCTTTGCTGGCCGTATAAGCGATCTGGGGGGTCGCAGCACCAAGGAGGGCGACAAAAGAAGCGGTGTTGATGATCGATCCGCCACCAGCGCGGCGCAAGGCGGGGATGCCATACTTGCAACCCAGGAAAACACCTTTGGCATTGATCGCCATCGTCAGGTCCCAGATCGCTTCATCTGTGCTGACGGCATCATCGTCGTTGCTGTGCATGATGCCGGCGTTGTTGAAAAGGACATCCAGCTTGCCGAATGTGTCTTCAGCAGCCTCGATCATCTGCTCGCAATCGGCAGACTGCGACACATCAGCATGGATGTAGATGGCTTCGCCATCCTGTTCCTGTACCATGGCGACGGTTTCATTCCCACCGGCGTCGTCAATATCTACACAGATGACCTTGGCCCCCTCGCTGGCGAACAGCAGAGCGGTTTCACGGCCAATGCCGCTGCTGGCTCCTGTGATCAAAGCGATTTTGTTTTGAAGACGCATGGGCTTGGCTCCTGGTAATAAAATTTGGTACTGGATATTTGATATTGGGTATTAGCCGTTTGTCGTATCAGGCATCAAAGACCGAATATCCAATACCCAATATCGATTTTCTATATCTGCTCAAAATATCGTTTCCGTTCCCAGTCGGTGACGGCATTATCGTAGGCGGATTGTTCGGTGTTGAAGAAATGCAGATAGTGCTCGACAACGTCGGCTCCAAATGCCTGACGAGCGAA
Organism: uncultured Chloroflexia bacterium; assembly: GCA_963700615.1. GTDB lineage: Bacteria > Chloroflexota > Anaerolineae > J102 > J102 > DUEF01. The sequence continues at coordinate 234,872 of CAVOYG010000026.1, forward strand.
TCGACTGGACTCAAGGGTAGTGATTGCATCACGCAGAGTGCGAGGGACATGCGGCAGATCCTGAGCGGCGTACACATCGCCTTCGAACATGGCGGGCGGCTCGATTTGGTTGCGGATGCCGTCCAGACCGGATGCCAGAGAGGCGGCGAAGCCCAGATAGGGGTTCACGTCAGCGCCGGGGATGCGAGATTCGATGCGTAGAGATTGGTTCTTTCCGACCACACGGAAGCCTGCCGTGCGGTTGTCGTAGCTCCAGGCCAAGCCGGTTGGCGCCCAGGAGCCAGCCTGATAACGTTTGTAGCTGTTGATGGTGGGCGCATAGAACACCATCATCTCATGGGCATGGGAAATCCAGCCGCCAAGGAACCAGCGAAACAGATCGGAGCCCTGTACCGGGCCGATGTTTTCATTCCCGGCAAATAGATTTCGCTCGACCGATTCATTCCAGAGGCTGAGGTGCATGTGGCAACTGGAACCAGCCAACGCTGCATCGAATTTCGCCATAAAGGTGACGGACAATCCCAGTTGATCGGATAATTCCTTAAAGACTTGTTTGTAGAGCAAATGGCGGTCGGCCATATCTAACACTTCGGCATACCGGATGTTCAGTTCGTGTTGACCCGGCCCCCACTCCCCTTTGCTGGTCTCAACCGGAATGCCACTCCCGGCCAGATGCTGACGCGCTGCGGCATTCAACACCTCCTCCCTCGTACCCTGCAGGATGTGATAGTCTTCGATGTAAGCGCCAAAGGTCTTCAAATCCTGATAATGCTGACTGCGGGCTGCGCCGTACGTCTGATCGAAAATGTAGTACTCTAACTCAGAACTGGCCTGGACGGAATAACCCATTTCTGCGGCAGATTCGATTTGGCGTTTGAGGAGATTGCGTGGGGCAATGGCAATGGGTTCGTTCGTGCGTTCATCATGCACATCACAGAGCACCAGCGCAGACCTGTCCAGCCAGGTGACCGAGCGCAGTGTTGCCAGGTCAGGGATGCAGTGAAAATCGCCGTAGCCTTTTTCCCAACTGGCAAAGGCGTAACCCGGCACGGGTTCCATTTCCATGTCCACAGTCAGCAGGTAGTCGCAAGCGTGCATGCCGCTGTGGGCTACGCTATCCAAAAAGAAGTCGGCGGCAATGCGCTTACCCAGCAGACGACCGTATAGATCTGGGAATGCGGTGATCACCGTATCAATCTCGCCAGAACCGACCTTGTCGCGTAACTCGGACAACGTCAACATGCCACGAACTGTGCTGTTCGTCATGGGAACGACTCCGTTGATAATAAGTACTGGATATTGGGTCAATTCTGTTTGCGTCCAGAATTTCAATACCCAATATCCAATATTCACTTAACCCTGATCAAACAACATCCAGACCTCGCCCTGACCTTCGGGCACGTTGATCGTGAAGTTCTGGCTATCTCGTTCGTGGTTGCCGTCGATGACATAACCGACGTACGTGCCAGCCTCATTGCCATCCGGGATGCTGTTGACGTTAATTTTGCATTCGTGGTTGTAGGGGCCGTGAGGGCCTGAGTTCATGCTGCCGATGACACTGGCGGGGCATTGCTTGGTGGGCAATTCGACGCCATTTTTCGACAGGACAACACGATAGCTGCCCTGGGCTTCGTTACCCCGACCGCTGTGCACAAACCCGAGCGTCAATTTGAGTTCACCATCGTAAGCGGTGAAGGCCGGGCCGCCGGTGATGCGCCATTTGCAGCCGTCGCCGCCGATGCTGGCACAGGGGTCAGATGCAGGAGGAGGTGCGGGCGCAGGTGTATTGGTCGGTGCGGCCGGTGGTTGGGTAGGGCGCACAGGTGGCGCCGGGATGTTTTCGGCAACGACCACCACTTCCGGGTTCTGCACCTGCACGAGGTCTTATAAATCCATGCCAGGTTGGCCATTGACCTGGATCTGCCACCAGTCGCCGGCGGGGTTTTTGCCGAGGACGACAAATTCATCGCCTTGGCGCACGACGCCGGCCCTGTCGTAAGCGGTGCCGGGCCCGCTGCGTAAGTTCGCCTGACCGCTCGTGATAGTCAGCTTGGCAATCGGTGCGGGTGTGTCTGTAGGCGGCGTTTCGGGTGTGGGCTCCACGGTCGGGGGCGGGATCGGTGTGTCGGTGGGGAGGGGCGGGATAGGCGTGGCTGTCGGCGGCACAGAGGTCGGCGTTACCGGCACCGGGGTGGGTTCCACGTAGGGTGTCGGGGTCCAGGTCGGAGGCAATTCCACCACGACAACTGAGTCTGGTTCGCCGCCGCCAGCAGCCAATGCCAGTAGTGCAACAACCGCCAGCAGTGCAACCACAACAACAGCGGCTACGATGTATTTAGTTTTTTGGGATTTGTTTTGCGTAGTCATATGTTAAACCTCTATCATTCGGATTCTGTACAAAGGCGGAGTTTAGCAGATTTGGCGGGATTTGGCACGTTTTCGGTGGTAGGGGCGCACCATTGCGGTCGCCCTGTGCTCACGGTGGTCCAGATCGTGCAGGGGCGAGCCCTTCCCCCACAGTCCTTTAACAATTCTGGCTCAATCCTGCGGGAAACGGTAAAATTAGGTTTTGCAATCTGCTAGATGTTGCTGTTGTGTTTTCATGGCGCTGAAGCGCCTACTACAAACAAAATCCGAAATCTTATGCGCCCTACCACTTCTGAACAAATCCGACAAGCTTTTTTGGACTATTTTGAAGAGCATCGCCACCAACGCGTGGCCAGTTCTTCCCTTATCCCCTACAACGACGCCACCCTGCTGTTGGTCAACGCCGGCATGGTGCAGTTCAAAGATGTCTTCCTGGGCCTCGAATCGCGGCCCTACCAGAACGCCGCCACCTCGCAGAAGTGCATGCGCGTCAGCGGCAAACACAACGACCTGGAAAATGTCGGTCCTTCGCCCCGGCATCACACCTTTTTCGAGATGCTGGGCAATTTCAGTTTTGGCGAGTATTTCAAAAAGGGAGCGATCCAGTTCGCCTACGATTTCCTCACCAAAGTCGTGCAATTGCCGCCCGACCGGCTGTACTACACCGTATTCATCGATGACGATGACGCCTTTGGCTACTGGACCGAAGATATGAACATCGCTCCGGAGCGGGTTTATCGCATGGGCGAATCCACCAATTTCTGGTCGATGGGCGACGTTGGCCCTTGCGGCCCCACCAGCGAAATCCACTACGATTGGGGACTAGAAGCCTGCACCTGTGGCGAACCCGACTGTTCAGTGTTGCTCGACAACGGCTGCGACCGCTGGCTGGAAGTGTGGAACCTGGTGTTCATGGAATTCAATCAGGATGAAGATGGCGTGCGCACGCTCCTGCCCAAACCCGGTATCGACACCGGCATGGGCCTGGAACGCATCGTCAGCGTCGTGCAGAACAAGCCGATCAATTACGACACCGATCTGTTCACGCCGATTATGGATCGGGTGCAGGCGCTGCTGGGACAGAGCGATGCCGAGCGGAAACAGAACATGGTCGGGTACCGGGTCATTGCCGATCACAGCCGGCGCTGCCGCCTTCCTGGTGGCCGATGGCGTGCGGCCTGGCCCCACCGGCGCCGGTTACGTCCTGCGCATGGTCATCCGCCGCGCGTATCGTTTTGGCCGCAAGATCGGTTTTGATGGTCCCTTCCTGGTGGATGTGGCCCAGGCTGTTGTCGACAAAATGGGTGATGTCTATCCCGAATTGCGCAACCGCCACAGCCTGATCGCCAGCACCATCCGCCTGGAAGAAGAGCAGTTCATCGACACCCTCGACCGGGCAATGGGCGAACTGAACTCGGCGCTGGCCAATCTGGATGCCGCCGGCGAGACAGAACTCTCAGGAAGCGAAGCTTTCTATCTGAAATCGACCCTCGGGCTGCCCTTTGAAGTCACCCGCGACATCTGCCTGGAACGCGGCTACACAGTGGATGAAGCTGGCTATTTCGAGGCCGACGTGGAACATCGCTCGGCCAGCCAGGGCAAAATCAGCGACGCCACTTTTGCGCTGGGCGCTGAACAATACGCCAATGTCCTCGCTCAACTCCAGCAGCGGGGGACAGTGCCCGAATCCGGCATTGTCTACGATCCTTATGGGCCGCTCTGCCGCGACACGCAAGTGCTGGCCATTTTGCGAGATGGCGCACTGGTCGAAACAGCGGCGGAGGGCGAGGAAGTGGAAATCGTCCTGGCCGAGACGCCTTTCTACGTCGAGGCGGGTGGTCAGGTCAGCGACACCGGCACGATCACGGCTGCGTCGGGTTGGCAGGCGCAAGTGGATGATGTGCGCCGCCCTGTTTCCGGGCTGTCGGTGCATCGCTCCACCATCGTCGCTGGACCCGCCCGTGTGGGCTCCGCCGTCCAGGCTTCCGTGGACGAGCAGCGGCGCTGGAGCATCATGCGCAACCACACCGCCACCCACCTGCTGCACAACGCCCTGCGCACCCATCTGGGCGGCCATGTGCATCAAGCGGGCTCCCTGGTCGCTCCCGACCGTCTGCGTTTCGACTTCACGCACGATGCCGCCATCACGCCTGAGCAGCTCGACAAAATCACGCACACCGTCAATCAAGCGATTCTGGCCAGCTACCCGCTCAATATCACCTACAAACCCTACACACAGGCCATTTCCGAGGGCGCAACCGCCCTTTTCGGCGAGAAATATGGCGATGTGGTGCGCACAATCACCTGCGGTGACAAGAAGGATTTCTGGAGTTACGAACTTTGCGGCGGCACCCATGTCGAAAACACGTCCCAGATCGGCCCCTTCATCATCGCCAGCGAAAGTTCAGCCGCTGCCGGCGTGCGCCGCATCGAGGCGCTGACCGGGTTCGGTGCTGAGACCTACGCCCAGGAACGCATGGTCATGTTGGAGCGCGTCGCCCAGGCTTTGAACACGCCTGCCGACAGCGTCGAGCAAAAAGTGCTGGACCTGAAGGAACAGGTGAAGCAACTCAATCGTGAGGTGCAGAAACTGCGGCAGCAAGTGATGACCCGCCAGGCTGCCAGCATCGTCGATGGGACACAGGAAGTGGCCGGAGTGAAGTTGCTGGCCGAGCGCGTCGATGTCGCCGATGTCAATGGCATGCGCATCATGGCCGACGATTTGCGGAACAAACTTGGTTCCGGCATCGTCGTACTGGGTGCTGTCATCAACGATAAGCCGATGATCATCGCTGCAGCCACGCCTGATGTCGTCAAACAGGGCGGCCACGCCGGGAAACTGGTGCAGGCGCTGGCGCCGATTATTGGCGGCGGCGGCGGCGGTCGTCCCGACATGGCCCAGGCCGGTGGCCGAGACGCTTCGAAGCTGGATGATGCCCTTGCCGCAGCCCCGGCTGCTGTTGAGAAGCAGCTTTCGTAAAATCGCTGAATGATTCTACCATCATTACCAACATGACTATTTCGAAATTATGGATAGAACTGAGTTAGTTTCATATTGGTTGGATAGTTCTGACAGGGATTATCAAACAATGCATCATCTTTATGAGAAAGGTGATTTCACCTGGGCCTTGTTCATCGGTCACTTGGTAATCGAGAAGTTGCTAAAGGCATACTACGTTCAAACAGTGGGTGCGAATCCGCCTTTTGTTCACAATCTGCTGCGATTGGCTGATCAGACAAATCTGAATTTGGATGAATCTCAGAAGGATTTCTTGGCAACAGTGACAACCTTTAACATTCGTGCCAGATATGATGATTACAAGCTGGAGTTCTATCGTACATGTACACCACAGTTTACGGTACAATGGATTGATCAGATCGAGGATTTTAGATTATGGATCAAGAACAAGTTTTAGAACTATCGCGTAACTACCTGTCCTTCCTGGCAGATCACGATGTTGACGTACAGAGAGCTTGGGTCTTTGGCTCGAGCATCAGAGATACTTACAGCGAAAATAGCGACATCGATCTAGCACTGACGATTAAGGGTTTGACGAATTCATTTCTCATGCAGATGCATCTGATGCGGCTGAGTTGGAAATTCGACCCTCGCATCGAACCCCATCCATTTAGTGAAGATGATTTCGATGCATCGAATCCTTTTGCTAATGAAATTTTGAGGACGGGCATACAGGTCGCATAGCGTCCTATGCTGTGATCTTAGCCTCTACCATGCCCCTTCACACCATTCCCCTCGATTCCCCTGCCACTCTGGGTGCGGCCAGCAATGCTCTGCAAAAGGGCGGCGCCGGCGACCAGGTGTTGCTTGTGTTGCCCAGGGAAGCGGACGACCTCGCCAGTGAGGTGCGGCTGCAAGTGTTGCGCCGCCAGGCCGATGCTGCCCAAGTGCAGGTGGGTCTGGTCACGAAAGACAAAGACATCCGCCACTTTGCTCGCAAGGCCCGCATTCCTGCGTTTTCCTCGGCGGATAAGGCCCAGGGACGATGGCGCTATCCCAAACCGCCTGCGCCGCTCCCGCCGCCGTCGCTCATCCGACCGTTGGTCATCAACCCCCCGCGTGAAGTCGGTCGGGGTGTGAAAGCGCCGGCGATTGTCACAGTGGGCGGGGCCACGCTCCTGGACGGGCGCACGCGCCAACGCAAGGATTATTGGTGGCTGACCTGGCTTGGTTATCTGTTCCTGATCATCGTGGTGGCAGCACTTATCGGCGGACTGGCCTTGTTGGTGTTGCCACAGGCCACCGTAACCGTCATTCCCTCCCGCACTCAGTTTGTCAGTTCCGGCGAAATCAGCGCTCAGGTTGGCATTGATGGAGCGGATTACCTCAACGATCTGGTCCCGGCGCGTTCTGTACAAGCGCGAGTGGAAGGTTCTGGCACGATCGGAACCACAGGGGCGGATGATGCCCCGGTTGGAAAAGCGACGGGCGTGGTTACCTTTATCAATCAGACCAACCGCGAAATAGCCATTCCCCAGAACACCATCGTGCGTACGAGTACTGGCAATAACATCCGTTTCCGCACAGTGAGCGGCACGACAGCGCCGGCAGGCGTCGGGCAACAGGTGGCTGTTGGCATTGAAGCAGTGGAACCGGGACGCCAAGGCAATGTCCCCGCCTTCAACATCAACGAGATCGAAGGATCACTCAACGCGACCTTGCGTGTGACCAATCAGTCATCGACAGGTGGGGGAACGGTCGAAAACGTGGCGGTTGTCGTCCAGTCGGATAAAGACCGCCTGCTGGGCCAACTCCAGGATCAGCTCCAGCGCCAGGCTTACACCCAACTCGCTGCTGGTCTCGACCAGGGTGAGATCATCCCACCGGAAACGGTCAGCACATACACGCTGGCTGAGACTTACGACAGCTTTGCCGGAGAGCAGTCCGATGTGTTGGGGATGCAACTGCAATTGCTGGCCCGCGGACTCGCCGTTGATGTTGCCGCTGCCGGAGCCCTCGCCGATCGCTCGCTACGCGAGAGTATCCCTACAGATCACTATCTGTTGGAGGAAAGCATCCGGGTTGGGGAACCAAATTTTACTCGGTTCACCAATGAGTCCGTTGATTTTACCTTAACAGCCAGCGCCGAAACCCTTATCCCCATCACCACTGGACAAGTGCGGAGTCTTCTCATCGGTGCGCCGCTTGAAGATGCCGAGTCCATCTTGATTAACAATCTGAAGTTGGCTGTCCCTCCCGAAATAACGCTCGAACCGAACTGGCTCAACCGTTTGCCTTACATCCCCACACGCATCGTCGTCCGTGTATTGCAAACACAGTGATTTTATTACCTTGACTACATGGCTTGCTCTAGACATCGGCGACCGCCGCATCGGCCTGGCAACGGGCAACGATAAGGCCTGGCTGGCTCGACCTCACGGTATCCTCACCCGGCGCAGCAAGCGCGAGGATTTCGATGCCATCGGTCGCATCGTCGAGGAACTTGGGGCCGACCATCTGCTGGCCGGACTGCCCTACAACATGGACGGCAGCGAAGGCTTCCAGGCCAAAAGCGTACGCAAATACGCCACCAGACTCCAGAACCAGATCGCATTGCCCATAACCTACTGGGATGAACGGCTCAGCTCCTTTGAGGCTGATCAGATCATCCGCCAAAGCGGCAAACGGCGTCACAGCCCGCACAACGATGACATCGCCGCCGCCACCATCCTCCAAACTTATCTCGACCATCTGCGTCAGCAGCCCTTGGATTGAAATCCCAGGCTGCCAGAACAAACCCGTTCAAACGGGTTGAAGAACGCAGACTTCCGGGCGACCGCAATCGTCTGACGCCCTGATTTCCGACCTCCGATATGTCTCTTCTCCGTGCAATTCCCCGTTTTTTCCTCTTTGTCGCTGTTGTCGCCGCCGTCGCTGCGGTTTTTCTGCTTGCCAGTCAATGGACTCGTTCGCAGAGCAGCGCCTACGAAACAGAAGGGGCCGACAGCGGCCTCGTGCGCAATACCGGCGCGCCCTGGCGCAACCTCAATCCCGACAACCTGGAAACGCAAGCCCTGGAGTTCTACCTCAACATCAACCGTCAGGCTATCGATGAGCCTGTCGATGCAGATGCCTCACCTGTGCCCTTCCACGTGGAACTGGGCGAGACCGGGTTCAGCATCTCCGAGCGCTTGCAGGATCTGGGACTGATACGGGATGCATCCCTTTTCCGCCTGTACCTGCGCTTAAATGGCCTGGAACAGAAGCTGGAAGCGGGTGATTTCACCTTGTCCGCCGCCATGACTGTGCCTGAAGTGGCGGACGCCTTGCAGAGAGCATTCAGTCAGGATGTCGTGGTTCGTTTCCCCGAAGGTCGGCGGGCGGAGGAGATAGCGCTTCTGCTCGAGGACCAGGGCGTGGTCGCTGCTGTAGATTTCATGGCTGCCGTACGTACCGGCGACACTGCCATTCTGGGCTTGCCCGATTATCCACTTTTATCAGATAAACCGCCCGGCCTCTCCTTTGAGGGCTATCTCTTCCCCGACACCTATCGCCTGCCGGTGGGAGCCAGAGCCAGTGATGTGCTCAGAGTGATGTTCGAGACACTGGAATTTCGGGTGGATGATAACCTGCGTTCCCGCATCGCCGCCGGTGGACTCACCTTCCATCAGGTCCTCACGCTGGCTTCCATTATCGAGCGGGAGACGGCGCTGGCCGATGAGCGCCCCTTGATTGCCTCGACGTACCGCAATCGCCTCGGCGAGATTTGCGCCAACGAGGTGGCCGGATATCTGGGTGCAGACCCAACCGCCCAGTATGCGATGGGTTACAGCCCCGAACAAGAGACCTGGTGGCCCACCGTCCAGACGGTCGAAGAATACCTCGAGATCAACTCTCCCTACAACACCTATCTCTACCCCGGCCTTCCTCCTGGCCCCATCGCCAATCCCGGCATCGCCTCGATCGAAGCGGCGATTAATCCGGCCGAAACCTTGTATTGCTACTTTGTGGCCAGTTCCGGCGGCGCTCATGTCTTCGCCCAAACCGGCGCTGAGCACCAATTCAACGTCCAGACATACCAGCAGCGTTGATGATCCCGGCGCAGGCAGGATGAACGAGTGATCTGTTTCCAGAATTCGGTGATCAGGAATGCGGCGCTATTCACGCTTCTGGGAATGCTGGCATTGATGCTGGGCGCGTGTACGCCGCCCGGAAGCACGCCGCCTGTTGTCAAGATCGGCTTGATCGCTCCTTTTGAAGGCCCCTCGCGGCCACTGGGATATAGCGTGCTCCACGGCGTGCGTTTGCGTTTGCAGCAGTGGAACGATGCGGGCAATTCGCCCCGCGTGGAACTTGTAGCGCTCAACGATAACGGCGATCCGGATCTGGCTGCCCAGCTTCCGGCCCAGTTGGCGATTGATCCTGACATTTTGCTCGTTCTGGGCCCGCCGCAGGGACATACCGCTTTGGCTGCCCGGCCAGCCCTGGCAGATGCTGAACTCCCCACCTTGAGTCTTGCTCCCCTGCCTGATGGTCTGACCCCTTGGGTCGCTGCTTTTGCCGGCATCGATGCCGACCTGCAGAATGCGCTTAGCCAAATTGCGTCAGATGCTCCCGTTGTGCGTGAGTTGCCGCTGGTGGAGCCAAGCATTTGGGTCGGAGACCCACAAAACCTGGCCGAGATCATTTCGACTATGCCTGACATGGTTCTGGCCGCCGGGATCGTTGCATCTGAACCGGCCTTCGCCGGGTGGGCTGGATCGGCAGCTGATGGTATGATCTGGGCATCTGCAACGCCGGAGGATCTTCCCACTGATTTCGCTGCATCTTTCCAGGCATTGGCAGGATCGCCTCCCGATCCTGCGGCGGCTTTGGCCTATGCCGCCACCGATCAAGCCCTGAAATTGCTGGCAATACATCAAGAGCGTTCAGCCCTGCGAGACGCCCTGCGAGTAATTTCCACGCCACCGATTCAAGTTTATCAGCGTCAGCGCTCCGATTGCTGTGCGCCTCTCTCAGCGAGCCCTCGATGACTTCTCGACTCCGTGTACTCATGCTCTCAAGCGAATTCAAATTGCACCGTGTCGGCGGGTTGGGGGCGCATGTCGTTGCGCTTGCACCACGGATAGCCAATCACGTCCATCTCGATCTGGTTGTGCCTCGATACGATGAGAAGGGTATCCATAATGAACACCTGGGTGAATTGGGATGTGTCTGTCGTGTGGATGCCGCCAAACCTGTGCCCGGCGCCGATTTTGATCAACAAGTGTGGCGTATGAATGATCATCTCAATGCGTTTATTAGCGAGCGCATCCAGCAAGGAATCCGTTATGATGTCATTCATGCTCACGATTGGCTGGTCGGCTATGCTGCAAACGATCTACACAGACGCTACGGCATCCCCCTGGTTGTAACCCTTCATGCCACTGAGAGTGGTCGCATGGGAGGTCGCATTCTTTCCAGTTCCTTGAGTGAGCGCATTCACCTGGCGGAATACCACCTTGCCATGGAAGCGCAGAGGATTATCGCCTGTAGTGACTTCATGCGTGACGAAATCGAACGGAGCCTCAACGCACCGCGAGACAAGATCGTGGTTATCCCGAATGGCGTCGAGTCTGACAACGTTGTCTGGTCACGCCAAAATCGGCAGGAATTGGCAGAGGTGAGGCGTCGTTGGCAGCCGGGAGAAGGGCCGCTCATCTGTTTTGTGGGACGACTGGTCTGGGAAAAGGGTCCTGATCTTGTGGTTGGCGCGATGGCCGAGGTGCGGAAAGAATACCCCACTGCCCGTGCAGTCGTTGCCGGACATGGCCCGTACCGCAATCATCTCATCCAGCAGATTGACGACATGCAATTGCAGGAACAGGTCAATCTAGCCGGATTCATTTCGGATGAGGAACGGGATCAGCTCTATGCTGTGGCCGATCTCGCTGTTTTCCCCAGCCGTTACGAACCTTTCGGCATAGTCGCCCTTGAGGCAATGGTGGAAGGCATTCCTGTGGTGGTGGCAGCGGCCGGCGGTCTCAAGGATGTTGTTACGGATGGCGTTACGGGCTTGAGCGTTGCACCGGGACGTGTCGATACGCTCGCGCAAGCGATTCTACAAGTATTGGCTGATCCTCAAAAAGCATCAGAACGCGCGCTTTTGGCGCAAAATGTGGTGAAAAGTCGGTATCATTGGGATAACATCGCAACGCGCACTATCGACGTGTATGAACAACTTGTACGCGTGTAGCAGGAACCTGAACTCGGAAATGCCTCCCTTCGGCAAACGACCTACGGTCGTCGCTCAGGGCAAGCATTCGATCCGCTGATCGGAATGATATAAAAAGGAAAATATCAACAGAACCTAATCAAATAAGGTTCGAAATGTGTGGAAAATGAGAATTTGGGCGTAACCTAATCGCCCTTTTTCCGTCTACAATAGTGTAGGCGGCGTGAGAATAAGTCACCTATAACGCATTCCCGAGCGCGCGGCTCGAAAGCGTTAATATGACGCGAATCATAGATTTTGATGAATTTCGGAATTTTCTTGACATTCGCGTCCCGATCTGCTACAATTTGGCTGTTACGCGAATTCCCCCCGCTTCTAGCGCGCGTACGGAAATTGCGGGCATTATCGATTTATTTTTTATTATTCTCAGCTCTCATGAACAGGAGGGACGTCGTGAAAATCAATCGACGAACTGTACTTGTGGCGCTAACACTGGCTTTGGCTGTCATGTTGACTATTTCGGTCATCACGACGCTTGCTGGTAGCATGACCACGGGCAGTTTATTGGTCAATGGCGGTTTTGAGCATGGTTTTAGCGCTCAAAATGGTTGTGGCATGGTTGGAAACAACTGGGGCTGCTTCCAAAGTGGCGGAAAGGCAGGTTATGGCTTCTACGACGATTCCTGGGAACGTGTCGTCGCTGGCGGTAGCCACGCCCAACTGATCGAAATCAATTCCAAACAGGACACGGTCGAACAGAACAGGACCGCAGGCATCTACCAAACGGTTCATGTTGTGCCAGGGATGACCTATGATCTCTCGTTCGAAGCTATGATCCGGGCCAATGACCTTGACTCCGGCGGCGACCCCTGGCGGTACGTGATGCAGGTGGGGTACACGCACAACGGCAGTACAGATTGGCAGGATGCAGTCTGGCAGGAAATCGATGCCGGACCTATCCAGGATCGTGTTGATCCCACCGGCTATAATCCTGTCAGTCTGAAGGTCAAGGCCGAGGGGCACCAGTTGACGGTTTTCATCGCCGGCGTAATGAAGTGGGGCGATTGGAACCGAGAGGTTGATTTCAACATCGATAAAGTAAACCTCACAGGGGCTATTCCCAAGCCCAAGCCAATGCCTCTGCCTGCAAAGCCGGCCAAGCATCCTCCTGTCGAAATGCCCAAACCTGCACCGCCGGTTAAGGTCGTTGTCGGCACTGAACTCGTCTGCGACGGCCCCAATCTACTCTGGAATGGTAATTTTGAAGAGGGATTTGAGGGCAATGGCGTCGGTTACTACTGGTGGCCGTACAACAACACCGGCGCAGCTAACTACGGTTATTACGACGATATGTGGCCTCCTGTCGTCGCCGAGGGCGAACATGCCCAGTTGCTCGAGATCAATTCCAAGGGCATACTGCCTACGGATCCGCAACGATGGATCGGCATCACACAGGATGCGTTTGTCGAGACCTGGCGCTACGTATCAACTCAGTCTGAAAGCGATGATACGCGAAGCGTCGGATCACAGCGACGAGGAATCTCATCGCTACGAAACGTATTGGGGTTACAAGGCGCACTCGGCGGCTGACCATCCCATTGAACCTACTGTCACCGACATCGGCGAGCTGGATAGTCTTTACGGCGTTCCCGTTTCTGGTATCTCCTTACGGACATCTCCGGGCGCTTACACCAGTTACAGCAAGACATTCCAGGCTCCTGATGAAGTCATGTGGTTCTATCTCCTGGGCCTGAAGAAATGGGCGACTGAAGAACGAGAAGTCGACTTCGATTTCGATGATGTGCAACTCCGCAAGTGCCGCACAGTTGAGATCACCGAAGAAGTGACCATGCCTCCTGGTGACAAGCATCATCCTCATTATGACCACAGCGCTGATGTTTGCACCTACATCGTCATGCGTGGCGACACGTTGTGGAGCATCTCCCAGATGTACCACACCTCGGTGCAAACCCTGGTGGCGATGAACAACATTCAGGACCCCAGCCTGATCTTCGTCATGCAGCCCTTGCAGGTGCCATGCGGCGGCGGTAGTCCCTATGTGCCACTTGAAACCTGGGGTACAGGATATGGCCAGGCGCCGGTGGTTGATGATTCGACTTATGCCAGCACACCGGTCAAGGTCGATAAGCCTGCCAGCGCATCACGCGACAAGGCGGATAAACCTGCCAGTGCATCTCGAGGCAAGGCTGATGAGCCGGCTGTCGTAGTGCGTGTACCAGCTCCTGACTCCGCACAAGCAGAAAGTAGCGACTACGCTCCTCGATCTGAAGCAACAATCGAATCAACTGGCGCTGCACAAATCCATGTGGTGCAACGCGGCGAATTCATGGGACAGATAGCTCAACGTTACGGCACCACCGTGAAAGAGTTGAGCAATCTGAACGGTATCAGCAATCCCAGCCTTATCCGTGTCGGCCAGACGATCAAAGTCTCTAACGGCGATCTGTAACACCGACCTGATTCACGCTCACAACAAAGACCCCTGGCATGACGCCGGGGGTCTTTTTCTTATACGCTGAAACTTCTGTGTCGGTTTGTGGGACGGGGAACCTCAGAAACTGGGGATCAGGTCGAAGGTGGGGATAACAGCCGCATCCATCGTTGCCGGCAGGTCGGTGGGGATGCCCTGCATGCTCCACGGGCCGGTGCGGGTGATGTGAACATCCACCAACTCGCCGCGGCGTGCTCGATCATCTGAGAAAAATACCAGACGATTTTGGGGTGTGCGCCCCCGCCATTTGTCTTTGTGTCTGTCCTCCACCAATACCTGGACAATTTGATCCAACCAGCGGTGATTGATTTCAGCGCTGATGCGTTCGTGCTGTTCATCCAGCAACCGATGACGGCGGCGCTTCTCCTCATCGGGCACGTCATCCATCATGCGGCGGGTGCTGACTGTGCCAGGTCGGGGACTGTAGCGAGCCAGGTGCGTCTTTTCCAGCCGCAACTCTTCCAGTATGTCATACGTGCGTTGGAATTGTTCGTCGCTTTCTCCGGGGAAACCGACGATGATATCGGTGTGGATGGCGACATCGGGGATGAACGCCCGGATGCGCTGCACCAGTTGGCGGTAATCCTCGGCGGTGTAGCCCCGCTTCATCTGCGCCAGCACCTCATCATCGCCAGCCTGGATCGGCACTTCGATGTGGGGCATGACTTTTGGCAGCGTCGCTACCGCATCCAGGAGGGCGTCCGTCATGTAGTTGGGGTGACTGGTGAGGAAGCGGATGCGTTGCAGGTCGTCGATGTCGTGCACAGCCCGGAGCAGATCCACCAGGTTGGGTTCACCACCCCAGTCGTAGCCATAGCGGTCAACGATCTGGCCGAGCAGCGTGATTTCCCTGACGCCTTGCTCGACCAGCCCTTCAGTTTCCCGCACGATTTCCGACAAAGGCCGGCTGCGCTCGACGCCACGACGGAAGGGGATGATGCAAAAGGTGCAGGCGTGCGAACAGCCATAAACCACGGGCACGTAAGCGCTCACCGGCGGCTCGCCACTCAATGCCAAATGCTTCAGCGACGCCATGGGATAAGTGTCGTCCTGGATGCGATAACGTTGCGCCAGTTGGCGTTGTTCCAGCGCCGCCAATTCCTCATCGATCAGCTTGCTCTGCAGGTGCTCGACCAGGGGTTGAGCTTCGCTCGGCCCCATAAAAACATCCACCCAGGGGTAGGTTTCAAGCAGTTTGGGCGATGGCTTCACGCCGACCATGCAGCCCATCAATGCCAATGTGCGCTGGTCGTTCTCGCCGCGCCAGTGTTTGAGGGAGCCAAGTTTGCCCATCGCCTTGTTTTCGGCGCTCTGCCTGACGACGCAGGTGTTGAGCACAATCACATCCGCTTCATCAACAGATGCGGTTGGTTCGATGCCTAATTTTTCCAGTTCCGCCCCGACGTGGGTCGAATCGGCCACATTCATCTGGCAGCCGATGGTCCAGATATGGTATTTCTTCATGGATTCTCCGTTGGCGGACCCTTGTACGAGGGGCCAACAAGTGATTTGGTTTAGCGAAATTCGATAGAGGGCGCATTATACCAGCACTTGCCTTCAGGGCGAAACGCGCGGCAAGAGAGTTGGTCTTTTTCCTGGGATACAGTATCATCGCCGATGATGGCGACCGCTGAGCAGACCACCCCACCAGCCTCTTTCACCCACCGTTTGCTTGTCATCCTGGTGCTGTGGCTGGCTGCCGCACTACGATGGGCGCAGTTGGGATTGGTCGAATTCAAATACGATGAAGCCCACATTTTGGGGATGGCGTATCGCCTGGCCGGTGGTGACAGCTTCCCGATTTTGAGCGGCGGCACATCGCTGGGCATACCGCGAGGGGCGTTTAGCATTTATGTACAGGCGATCCCACTGGCGCTGGCCGGGACACGTCCGGAACTGGCAGTGTGGTGGGGAGCAGCGCTGGGTGTGCTGGCCGTGGCGCTGACCTATTTGCTGGGCAGGCGCATGGCTGGCTCGCAGGTGGGGCTGATGGCGGCGCTGTTCATGGCGGCCAATCCCTGGCTGGTGCTCTACGACCGCAAATTGTGGGCGCACATTCAGGTGTTTTTCAGCGTCCTGCTGCTGCTTCTGGCCTGGAACGTGGTGGTGCGCAATCGCTCCCGATCCGCATTCTGGTTCCCGATTGTGGCGATTTTGCAGATGCTCAGCCATGTTCTGGCGCTCGTGCAAGTGCTCAGTTGGCTGGGCGCAGTGCTGATTGCGCCCCGGCGCTGGTGGCGTCGCCAGACAGCGTGGGGCGTCTTTGGTGGCGACATTGTTGGCTGTGCCTTATCTTTGGGCGTTGGTCGATGCCGCCGATGGCAATCCCGTGCACAAGCTTAGCAACCTGGGATCAGAAACCGAAGGCAGCGTGGGCGTGTCGCTTGCGGACCGGTGGTTGCAGATTCAACAATTCCTGACCGGCAGCGGCGCATCCAGCATCGTCGGTTTGCCGGGCGATTCCGGGCTCTGGTGGCGGGCAAATGAGTGGCTGGTGATTGCGATTCTGGCTGTTCTTTTGTTTGGCATCATCCGCAGCATCCTCTGGCTGCGCCAACCTGCTCGGAAACAGACTGCCGCCTTGCTGCTGGCTTGGACGGCAGGTCCCCTCCTGGCCCTGGCGCTGGCTCCGACCAATGTGTATTCGCAATATTGGACGGTGCTGCTCCCGATGCCGGCCTTGTATCTTGCTTTGGGCTTTAATGGCATCGGAGAGATTCTGATGGGGTGGCGGATCAACCGGCGCGTCGTCTCACTGGCCGTTGGTCTATCCGCCCTGCTGCTGACCGTGGTGTGGGTGGGGAGCTATGCCGATGTCTTGAAAGCTGTCGAAGCGGGAAAGGGCGGACAGGCTTTTGGCGTCTCGCTGCAACGCTGGCAACAGGCGCTGAGCGAAGCTCGGGACTGGTCAGAGCAGTTGGGCACAGAAGAAATTCGGGTTGCAGTGGATGGCGTGGACCCAGGACAGGATGGGGAGCCCGCAGTCGTGGCCTTGCTGATCGGAAACCCGCCCTGGGCGCGCTTTGTGGAGCCCACTTCGCCCGCCGCCATCCTGATGAAATACGATCAGCCCAGCCTCTATTTGTGGACGCTCGATGCGCCGGAGACGGAGGCGAAACTGGCCGAATTGGGCGATGAGGTGTGGACAGAGCAACTGGCGGAGGGTCATCCCCCCGCCCATCTCTACCGCCTGCCGGCATTGACTGAATCCGACCTGTCTTTCACCCCCCTCGACCCCGCGCCGGTGTTCGATACAGGTTTGGCGCTGCTCGGTTATGTTTTCCCTGACGATGCCGATGCCTCAGCGCCGGTCGAGGTTGCCCTGATCTGGCAGGTCCGTGAGCACAACCCGGATGTGCTCACCCGAGATTTCACGGCGTTTAACCATGTGCTGGAGGCGAACAGCGGCAGCATGGCGGCCCAGGTGGATGGTTTCTCGGTGCTCAGTCGGGACTGGTGGCCGGGCGATGTCATCATCCAGCCCTACCTCGTGACGCTAGAGCCAGGGACTTATCGCTGGCGGGTGGGGCTCTACAGCCGGACCGATGGCGGGCGTTCCCAATTGCTCAGCGGCGGCGACTCGGTTGATCTACCGCCGTTTCAGGTTGGTGAATCTGCAACATCCGACAAATGATCCGTACCCAAACCGCCTCGACAACGGGCAGACAACAGGCTATAATCTCGACCAGTTGTTTCAAACTCCGACCATTCTCAAAACAAGGACAGCAATCATGAGTGTCAAACATACCGACAATGTGGATTTGCAGGTGGTTCAGGCTGGCACGGGAACCCAAATGCAGGTCCTGATTTCTGGCAACGAGGGTCCCAATTTCGCCATGCGCCGTTTCTCGATGGAACCAGGCGGCGGCATGCCCTTGCACACGAATCTGGTCGAACACGAGCAGTATGTGTTGGGCGGTCACGCCCGTATCGGCATCGGCGATGACGAATACGAGGTGCAGCAGGGTGATGTTGTCTTTATCCCCGGCGGCGCGCCGCACTACTACCAGAATATCGGCGACGAACCATTTGTATTTCTCTGTCTGGTTCCCAATCTGCCGGATGAGATCGTGATTTTGGAGAGTTGATCTGAATTCATCCTGCAATATGTTATACTGTTACCGTAATTCGGATTTCTGATGACTTTGAGCGACAGTGATGATTTTACACGGATAACTGTTCATCCAAACCAGATGGGAGGCGTCCCTGCATCCGGAGTCTGCGTATACGCAGTGGCCGTCAGTAGTTGACATGGCAGCTGATGGCATGACGCGGCTGACTAATCCTGGCAGCATTTCCGCGGAGATTTGGAACTGGCCGACATAGGTGAAGCCCTACGCTATGCTGCTGAGGCCTGTCGCGAAGCTGTCGAACTCCCATCTGGCTAATTCCCGCATGAGAGTTTCTTGTGACAACGCTTATCTCCGCAAGTGGCGGACGGTTTCGGGCTTAGTGGACAGTCAGTGTCTTCATCGATGAATTGGAAGTCGGGTTAGCAACCGCCTCAGATTGCGAAAGAAAATCAATCCCAGCGAAGCTGAACGAGTTATTGTCGCAGTTGACTTACCGTTGCGAATGGATTGAACCAAAGCAATTCCGCCCCGATGCCGTGATCCAAAAGATCACCCGGTTCTTTCAACCGCAATTGAGGCAAAGTCGATGCTATTCTAACAGTTGGCGCTGTTGCTTGCAAATCTGGGTGCTGTTGAGGAATACCTGGAAAGCGGAAGCGTAGTATTGCTCTTTGAGCGTGAACCGGACACAGTACGTTCGTTACCGATTGGAAGTGCTTGAACTCTTAGCTTCAATCGTTTCAGGCAGCACTTTCCGCAGGAATTGACCGGTGTAGGAGTCGGGGTGCTGGGCCACACGTTCGGGGGATCCCTCGACCAATACACGTCCACCCTTGTCGCCGCCTTCCGGCCCCAGGTCGATGACCCAGTCGGCGGCCTTGATCACGTCCAGGTTGTGTTCGATGATCAGGATGGTGTTGCCGCGGTCAACCAGATCGTGAATGACGCTCAACAACTTCTCAACATCGGCGAAATGCAGGCCGGTTGTGGGCTCGTCCAGGATGTACAGCGTCTGACCGGTGGCGCGGCGAGAGAGTTCCTTCGACAATTTAACGCGCTGAGCCTCGCCGCCAGAGAGGGTGGTGGCGGGTTGCCCCAGTTTGATGTAGCCTAATCCGACCCGGTTCAGCGTGTCGAGTTTTTTGCGGATGCGGGGGATATTCTCAAAGAAATGCAGCGCCTCTTCTACCGTCATGTCCAGCACATCGGCGATGGTTTTGCCCTTGTAATGGATTTCCAGGGCCTCACGGTTGTAGCGCTTGCCGTGACACACCTCGCAGGGCACGTACACATCGGGCAGGAACTGCATTTCAATGCGGATGATGCCATCGCCCCGGCAGGCCTCGCAGCGCCCGCCCTTGACATTGAACGAAAACCGTCCCGGCTTGTACCCGCGCATTTTCGATTCGGGCAGGTTGGCGAATAAGGTTCGCATCGGTGTAAACAGGTCGGTGTAGGTGGCGGGGTTCGAGCGGGGCGTACGGCCGATAGGCGATTGATCGATATCGATAACTTTGTCCAGGTATTCGAGACCTTCGAGAGATTCGTAACGGCCCGGTTTTTTACGGGCCCGGTACATGCGCTGGGCGACAGCACGGTACAGTGTGTCAATCACCAGCGTGGATTTTCCGGAACCGCTGACCCCAGTGATGACGATCAGTTTTCCCAAAGGGAAACGTACATCCAGATGCTTGAGGTTATTCTCGCTGGCGCCGCGCAGGATCAGATAATCGCCATTGCCGGCGCGCCGTTCGTTGGGAATCTGGATCTGGCGCCGACCCGACAGGAAAGCGCCGGTCAGGCTGTTTTCGTCATTCGCAACCTCTTGGGGCGTGCCTTGAGATACGATTTCGCCGCCATGTTCGCCTGCGCCCGGCCCCAGGTCTAGCAACCAGTCTGCTGCTTCCATCGTTTCCTGATCATGCTCGACCACCAGCACGGTGTTGCCCAGGTCGCGCAAATCGCTGAGCGTGCGGATCAGGCGGGCATTATCACGCTGGTGCAGGCCGATGCTGGGTTCGTCCAAAATGTAGAGCACGCCCATCAATTGCGAACCGATCTGCGTGGCCAGGCGAATGCGTTGAGCCTCGCCACCGCTGAGGGTGCCTGCCTGACGGTTCAGAGTGAGATAATCGAGCCCGACATCGTACATGAAGCGCAGACGGGCCTGAATTTCTTTCAAAACCTGGCGGGCGATAGTCCAATCACGTTGGGAAAGAGGCGAGGATGCCGGCGCTTCCTCTGGCAGGGAAGCGTTGTAGTGTTCATCTTCAGTGCTGCCGCGCAAGTTGCGCACCCACAGCAGGGCGTCGCCGACGGACATCCCGGTGATGTCGTTGATGTTTTTGTCAAGGACCGTGACAGCCAGTGCTTCTGCGCGCAGCCGCTTGCCACCACAGGTGGGGCAGGGGCGATTGGTCATGTAGCGCTCCAGGACTTCGCCCCGAATGTACTCTGAGGTTGTCTCCCGGTAGCGGCGTTGCAGGTTAGGGACCAGGCCCTCATAACTTGTCTGGTAGGAACGCTGATGACCCTGTTGATTGACATAGCGCACCGTGAAGGTGTCGCTGCGTTTGCTGCCGTACAGGATGATGTCCTGTTGCTTGCGGCTCAATTGTTTCCAGGGTGCGGCGATGGGAATGCCGTAATTGCGGCAAACGGATTCGATCAGGGATTGATAGTAGGTGGCCGTGTCTTTCGACCAGGGATGCAGAGCGCCATCCGCCAGACTGAGATCGGGGTCTGGCACGATCAGGTCGGGATCAAATTCCATCTGTGTGCCCAGACCGGTGCAGGTGGGGCAAGCGCCGTGCGGCGAGTTGAAGGAGAAGGTGCGGGGCTCGATTTCGGACAGGCTGATGCCGCACGCCGCGCACGAAAGATGCTCCGAGAAGAGGCGGTCGCGAGGATTTTCATTGTCGGTCACATCCGACACGGTCATCACGCCGCCACCCAGGCCGAGCGCCGTTTCCACCGAATCCGCCAGACGAGTCAGGTCCAGGCTGTCCCGTCCGTTTTCGCTGCCGTGGCGGATAACCAGACGGTCGATGACGGCTTCGATGGTGTGCGTTTTGTAGCGATCCAGTTCGATATCTTCAGTGACATCGTAGACCTCGCCGTTCACCCGCACTCGCACATATCCGGCCTTCTGTACGTCCTCGAACACCGCTTTGTGCTCGCCTTTTCGGTCCTTAATTAGCGGAGCTAATAGGAGCAGCCGGGCATCTTCGGGATAATGGATGATAGCATCAACGATCTGTTCGGTGGTCTGGCGACTGATGGGCAGGCCGCAATTGGGGCAGTGAGGCTGTCCCACCCGGGCGAAGAGCAGGCGGAGATAATCATACACCTCGGTCACAGTGCCAACGGTGGAGCGAGGGTTGCGGCTGCTTCCTTTCTGATCGATGGAGATAGCCGGGGAGAGTCCTTCGATCTGATCAACGTCCGGTTTCTCCATCAACCCCAAAAATTGGCGGGCGTACGCCGAAAGCGACTCGACATAACGCCTCTGACCTTCGGCGTAGATGGTGTCGAAGGCCAGGGAAGATTTACCAGAGCCGGACAATCCCGTGATCACGACCAGTTTGTCGCGGGGGATTTCGACGTAAATGTTTTTTAAGTTGTGTTCGCGAGCGCCGCGGACGATAAGCTTGTCGTGGACCATGAGGTTCTAGGAAATATGGGAAAGGGGAAAGAGAATCAGGGAGTGAGTTGGGGATGCGCTTTCTTCCAGCGGATCAGGCCATCTGGCTGTTTCAAGACCCGCAGGTAGGTTTCCTCCGGGAGTTCACAACTGTCCGGCACGACCACGAAATCGAAGAACTGGTCGGGATAGGGTAGAGGCAGGAAGAGGTATTGGTAGCGGATGTGGTTGGCGTTGAGCACTGCCCGGCGCAGCTCGCCAGCCTCCAACCCTTGCAGATCATCGCAGAGGATGTCGGCGCGGCGCGCTCGCAGTGAGACCCGCAGTGGCGTGATGGGGTCAGGGGGATGCAGAAAGAGGATGCGGTCGTTGCGGCTGAGGCGGTTGCTGAGAAAGGCCAGTGACGGATTTGCCGGCATCTCGGTCCAGGAATCGACGACCCGGTCGGGCAGTTGCCAGAATCCCTGCTCGTTCTGGCTGGCTTCCGCTGCGCGGGGGTAGTCTTCCGGGTTCAGGCCGAGCAAGTGT
Source organism: uncultured Chloroflexia bacterium (assembly GCA_963700615.1). Lineage (GTDB taxonomy): Bacteria > Chloroflexota > Anaerolineae > J102 > J102 > DUEF01. The sequence goes on from CAVOYG010000026.1 coordinate 257,168, forward strand.
TCGGTACGATTGAGGTAGTGCACCATCCAGCGCTTCCATTCGGGCCACATGAACTGGCTGATGCCGGTATTCGTGTTCCAAATCGAGAAGTGGATGCTGCCCAGCATCGCAGCGGTGAGCACGCTCATGGTGCCGCCGTGGCTGACGACGCAGATGCGCTGGCCGCTGTAGCGCTCCAAAATCTCCGATAGCGCTTGCAGAACCCGGTCACGGAAGGCCATGAAACTGGGCGCATTCTCCAGGGTTGGCATCCAGTCTGTGCGGCCCCACCACGGTCGGGTGGGGTGATGCACCGGCACTTCTTCCCAGAAACTGTGGCTGAATTCCTCTAACCCGGCCAGTTGGATTGGCTCCAACCCCTGAGCATGGGCAATCGCCATTGCCGTACTGTTGGCCCGTCGCATCGGCGATGTGACCACAACATCGACCGGAGCATGTTCCGCCATCCAGTCCGCCGCACGCAGCACCTGAGCCCAGCCCAAAGCCGTGAGATTGGGATCGTACGCCACCAGATTGGCGTAAGTATTCGTCATCGATTCGCCGTGCCGCACCAAAAATAGTTCTGTGCCGACGGTATAGCCGTAACCCCGGTCAACCAGGGGGACGGCTGGGAGTGTATCGAAATTGAGGGGTAGATCAGTCATAGGTATCGTGTGGAGAAACTCTGGAATCAGTTGTCGGTTCGTGACTGTGCACGCCTAGCATCCTGAGTAGCCATGAATGAAGTGAATGGCGTATCGAAGGGTGCTGGTCTTGCGGTGGTTCACGTCTACCCCCGCATCCTTCGATACGATTCTCGCTCTGCTCGAATCACTCAGGATGCTGGACAAGACCACCTGATTAGTGATTTCAAGTCAAACAGGGAGTGTCTTTTCGCAGGTGACAGGCAGCAACTCACCATGATAACAACTATCCCCCGTGGCGGCAAGTGTGGATTTTGGACTAACCTCCATCCATGCCGATATAATGAGAGTTCGTATACTTGGAGAGTTCGCACACTCGCTACTGGAGTACTTTCTTGTCTATCCCATCGCCTCAATGGCTATTACCGATCAGTCCCGGCCCTGAAATCCGGGCCCGATTCGACTGGCTGCATCCCGCCGTCGTTCAAATCCTGTTTAGCCGGGGTTTGGTTGATCCGGAAGCGGTGGCCGAGTTTTTTGGCGAGCGAGTGCGCCCTGATGATCCCTTCCGCATGAAAGGCGTCTCGGAGGCGGTCAGTCGCATTCGTTGGGCCATCCGCCAAAACGAACCGATTGCGGTTTATGGCGATTTCGATGCCGATGGCGTCACTTCGACGGCGTTGTTGGTGCAGACCTTGCAAGCGCTTGGCGCCGATGTGATGCCCTACATCCCCGATCGTATCGATGAAGGCTATGGATTGAATAACGAGGCCTTGCACTGGTTGTCGGAGCAGGGCATCAAGATTGTGATTACAGTTGATTGCGGCATCCGGGCGGTGGAGGAAGTGCGATATGGCAATCGCATCGGACTTGAAATCATCGTCACCGACCACCACTCCATTGGCCCTGCGCTCCCACCCGCCCTGACGGTTGTCAATCCCCGCCAGGCGGATTGCCCGTACAAGAATTTCTTTGCCGACAAGTTCGACGCATTTGCCGGCGTAGGCGTAGCCTACAAGCTGGCGCAAGGTCTGCTGCGGGCAGAGAGCCAGTCGCCGGTTGCAGGCACAGCGGTCGAGTTGCAGGAAGATGACTTGTTGGATCTGGTCGCCATCGGCACTGTGGCGGATCTCATGCCCCTGCGCAGCGAGAATCGGGTGCTTGTGCAACGAGGTCTGGCGCAGTTGAATTTGGGGCGCAGACCTGGTGTGCGGGCCTTGGCCCAAAAGGCCGGGGTCAAGCTGGGGCAAATCGACGCTACCGCCATCGGTTTTCGGTTGGCTCCTCGCCTGAATGCCGCCGGACGCCTGCGCAGCGCCGGACTGGCGTATGATCTGCTCATGGCCGAAGATGATGCCACCGCCCTGTCTCTGGCCGAAGAACTGAATCTGATCAATCGTGAACGACAACTTTTGACGCAAGAGGCCGTGAAGTGGGCCGAATCCGAACTGGGTGATCATCCCGCCGACGATGTGATTTTCATCGGGAAGGAAGGCATTGCGCCTGGCATTGTCGGTTTGATCGCCGGTCGGTTGAAGGAGAACTACTATCGTCCGGTCCTGGTGGCGGAGTTGGGAGAGGAATATATTCGTGGATCGGCGCGCAGTGTGCCGGAATTTCACATCACCCATGCGCTCGATCAGTGTGCTGACCTGCTGGTGCGTTACGGGGGTCATGCCGCCGCTGCCGGGTTTACCATCGAACCAACGCTACTGCCGCAATTCCGCCGTCGTCTGAATGATCTGGCCGCCAAACAGTTGCAGGTGGAAGAATGGACACCCAAGCTACCAATCGACGCTGTTGTGGAATTACGGGAAATGGACTACGCTCTCCTGGGCAAGCTCAGGGAACTGGAACCGACCGGCAGTGAGAATCCCCAACCGGTGCTCGGCATTTCCGACCTGCTGGTCCGCAACTTCCGCCGGGTAGGCAGTGATGGCGCTCATCTCAAGCTAAGCCTGACGGATGGGGACCAATCTTTCGATGCCATCGCCTTCGGTTTGGGAGAGAAAGCCCTGGATATGCCGATGCGCGTTGACATCGCCGCCCAACTAGACGAAAATGAATGGAATGGCCGCACAACGCTACAGCTTTTGGTGCGCGATATCCAGCCTGCAGGCCGAGGCATCCCCATTGATTGATACTGTCCTATGAACTGGAAAAAACTGAGCACACCGATCAAAGTAGGTATCATTGCCGCTGCATTGGGCATGGCTTTGGCCGTGATCGGCATCCTGCGCGGCACTGTGCCCGCCAATTTTCTCAGCATCGCCCTCGCACTCGCTATCAGTGGCTTGAGCTGGGGCATCGTCGCCTGGGCCATCGCCACCGCAGCCTCTGATGTCGAGCACGATCTGGCTGAGGCCGATGACGGGGATGCCGAAGCGCAAGCCAGCAACCAAATAACAACCGCATTCCTGGTGCAGGATAGTGGGTATTGGATATTGGGTATTAGGTATTGCCTACTAACCAACCCAATATCTGATACCCGTCAGGAGCGTCCTTTCCTCACATCACCAACCATTTCTCATTACCAATCCCCCATGCCCATCAAACCTCCCTTCAACGCTATCCCCGCCTGGCTCATCGATATGGATGGCGTCATCTATGTTGGCACTGATGTCTTGCCCGGAGCCGTCCGGTTCATCCAGAGCTTGCAGGAAAATGGCCATCAATACCTGTTTCTGACCAACAACGCCACAAAAACACCCGACCAGACTGTCGAACGCCTGGCTAAGTTGGGCATTGATGTCCCCGTTAGCACGATTTTCAATTCAGCAATGGCAACCGCCGCCTACCTGTCGGAGAAATTCCCGCCACCGAAACGGGTGTTGGTGCTCGGCGGATATGGCATCCAGGTAGCCCTTTCCGAGGCCGGATACGAACTGGTGAAGCGGGCTGATGATGCAGAACTCGTTGTCAGTGCATTGGACCCGAACGCCACCTACGCCGATTTCGCCGAAGCTGCCCTGGCAATTGCTGCTGGCTGCCCCTGGATTGCCACCAACGCCGATCCTTCTCTGCCCACCGAGCGCGGGAATCTGCCCGGAGCCGGGGCCATGATTGCTGTCCTTAGCACCACCACCGGTCTGGAACCGGAAATCGTCGGCAAGCCCAGCGTGCCCATTTTCGAGCAGGCGTTGGAGCGTCTTGGCGTTGGGCCGCAAGACGCCGTCATGGTCGGCGACCGGCTCTCCACCGACATCCTGGGCGGGCATCAGGCAGGCCTGAAGACACTTTGCGTGCTTACCGGCAGCAGCACCCGCGCCATGGCCGAAGCCTACGACCCCCGACCTGATTGGATTGTACCCGACCTGAGGGCGGTTCTCGACCAATGATACAACTACTCGATCTTACCCGCACACAACTGCAAGACCTCGCCCAGAAATGGGGTGAGCCCACTTACCGCGGCAATCAAGTTTACGATTGGCTGCACAAGAACCTGGTCACTGATCCGGCAGAGATGACCAATCTCTCCAAAAACTTGCGCGCCCGGTTGGCGGCAGAAACCACCAGCATTCCCTTGGAACTCATCACACAAGAAGACAGCGGGGATCGGCTCACGCGCAAAGCGCTGTTCCGTCTGGCGGATGGCGCCACGATCGAAACCGTGTTCATGCTGTACAACTACCGGCGCACCGTCTGCATCTCCACGCAAGTTGGCTGCGGCATGGGCTGTCCCTTCTGTGCCACAGGGCAGGGCGGGCTGGCCCGCAACCTCACCGCAGGTGAGATCATCGCCCAGGTGCACTGGTTCGAGCGCTGGTTGAGAGAGACAAACGGCGGGGACGACGACCTGCGGGTCGAGCGACCGGACCGGTTGAGCAACATCGTCGTGATGGGCATGGGCGAGCCCCTCGCCAACTACGACGCCCTCATGCAAGCCCTGCGCGCCATCGCCGATCCTGAGACCTTCAGCCTGTCTGCTCGCTCTATCACGGTCTCCACCGTCGGCCTCATCCCCAAAATCGATGCTTTACGAGAAGAGGATTTGCCTGTACGTCTGGCGATTTCCTTACATGCCCCCACCAATCGCTTGCGAAATCGCCTGGTTCCTCTCAACAATCGGTATCCGCTGGAAGCACTGATGGCTGCCTGTCTACGTTATCAGCAACACACGAATCGCCGTATCACCTTTGAATACGCCCTGATGCGGGGCATCAACGATTCGTTTGAGCAGGCGGGGCAATTAGCTGATCTACTTGTCACCCTGCGTTGTCATGTCAATCTCATTCCCCTGAACCCCACCGCTGGCTCGCCCTACCAGCCCAGCAGCGAAGAGGCAGCGCTCCGATTTCAGGAAGTCTTGCAGGAAGCGAACATCACCACCACCATGCGTCTGCGTCGAGGCATCGAGATCAATGCCGGTTGCGGGCAGTTACGCCAGGCGTCGCAGCAACAAATATAGCGTTTGGTTCAAAAATGCGGGGTATTGACATTCGGTATAACTCCGGTTATACTGCGAATTATGAAAACAGCAATTTCGTTACCCGATCCCATTTTTGAATCCGCCGAACAATTGGCTCACCGACTCGATATCAGCCGCAGTGAATTGTATGTTCGGGCGCTGAAATCATACATCGAAGCACACAGAGATGATGGTGTGACCAAAAGCCTGAATGAAGTTTACGCAACTGAAAACGCTTCACTGGACCCGGTCGTTGCGCAAATGCAATCCGCTTCTTTGTTGGGGGATGTGTGGTAATGCGTCGAGGTGAGGTGTGGTGGGCGACCCTCCCCGAACCGGTAGGGTCGATGCCCGGATACCGACGACCGCTTGTCATTGTGCAAGCTGATTCTTTCAACCGCAGCCGTATCAATACTGTTATTGCGGTGGTGCTGACAAGCAATCTCAATCTTGCGGACGCGCCGGGCAACGTGCTTCTGGGAACACGGAGTACTGGTCTGCCCAAAGATTCGGTGGCCAATGTGTCGCAACTTATCACTATTGACAAGCAGTTACTCACCGAACATGTGGGGCGACTGAGCACACTGCAGATGCGACAGCTTGAGGATGGTATGCGCCTGGTTCTATCGTTATGAAATCCATTACCCGAACCGTTTTTATGGGCACGCCTGATTTTTCTGTGCCCAGCCTTCGAGCTTTGCTCGACAATCCTGCCTTCGATGTGGTGGGCGTGGTCACCCAGCCCGACCGGCGGGCCGGACGTGGGCGCAAAATGAAGTACTCACCGGTAAAGGAAACGGCGTTGGCGGCGGGTGTATCTGTGCTGCAACCCCAGCGTTTGCGCGAGCCCGAATCTTTTGCACAACTGGCCGCCTTGGAGCCAGAGTTGATCGTGGTGACTGCTTACGGCCAGATTCTGCGCCCGGAAGTGCTCGAACTGCCCACCTTTCGGTTGTATCAACGTCCATGCCTCGTTGCTTCCTCGCTGGCGAGGTGCATCACCCATCAATGCCGCCATTCTGGCAGGTGACGCCATCACCGGCAGCACCATCATGCGCATGGATGAAGGCATGGACACCGGCCCTATCCTGGCACAAGCCGTCGAGGTCATCCACCCAGACGATACAGCAGGCAGCCTCCATGACCGACTGGCGCAGCAAGGCGCTGATCTCCTCATCGCCACGCTGCCTTGCTACCTGACAGGCGAATTGACGCTACGCCCGCAGGATGATGCCGGGGCGACGATGTGTCGGTTGCTGAAGAAAGAACATGCCCGCATCGACTGGACGCAAACAGCGGAACAGATCGAACGCATGGTGCGGGCTTACGATCCCTGGCCGGGTGCATTCACCACCTGGTCGGACCAAAACCTGAAGATCGGGATAGCACGGGTGGTCGAAGGAGATGCTGAGCCCGGTGCAGTGGTGATTTCGGGTTCGGACGTCGCCGTGGGCACCGGCGCCGGGCTGCTGGCGTTGGACCAAGTGCAGTTGGCGGGCAAAAAGATGATGGACATCCGGGATTTCTTGCAGGGAAGGCCGGAGTTGGTAGGCGCACAACTGGGTTAGCCGTCCTGAACATGGAACTTCTCTTAGCGCCCGCCGGATATGGGAAGACGGCTCATGTGTTGGAGCGAGTGCGGACGCTGCAGAAGACAGCTCCCTTGGCTCCGATCTGGGTAATTGTCCCAAACAAACAGCAAGCGCTAGCATTTCGTCGCCGCCTGGCGGTGACCGGTGGCGGCATCGGCGTGGAGATAAAGACATTTTATAGGGTTTATACTGAGCTTGTGACAAGACAGGGGACACCCGTCCCGGTGCTGTTCGATCAAGTGCAGTATCGCATTCTGCGCAATGTGATCGACAAGCTGCATGATGAGGGAGCCTTCGCGCATTATGCGCCCCTGCGCGACAAACCCGGTTTCCTGCGCCGCCTGCGGGAACTGATTGTGGAAATGAAGCAGGGCTGCATCAAGCCGGAAGATTTGAGTACGGCGCTGATCGGTGAGCCATCTCGCCTGACCGAGTTGGCCGCCATTTACGAAAGATATCAGGTCTGGCTCAACGAAAGTGGTTGGACCGACGCCGAGGGGCAGGGTTGGTTGGCTGCCGCTGCGCTGGAAACTGATCCATCCCTGGCTAACCATGTGCGGTTGCTGGTCATCGATGGCTTTGATGAATTCAATGCCACGCAATTGGCGGTGCTGGAGCAATTGGCGCAACGCTCGGACTGAAACTGTCATCACACTCACAGGGGAGGAACGCGAGGCCGCAGAAAACCCACGAGAGGCGCATCGCCGATATGCTCGTGCTCAGCAAGCGCTCATCGATCTGGGCATCGTCTCGCAGATGAACCGCTTGCAAAATCAAGGACGACACCGAGAAGAGACGCTGGCGTACTTGGAACAAAATCTTTTTGTCGCTTCGTCACCGCAGCGCGCAGAATCGCAATTTGCAGGACTGCAAGCCGTCACCTTGCTGGAAGCACGTGACCGCAACCAGGAAGCGCGTGCTGCCTTGCGCTGGCTCAAAGGGCTGATCGTCCGGGAACAGGTCAAGCCCGACCAGGTGGCGCTGCTGGCGCGAAATTTGGCCCCGTACCGTCCCTTCATCGCCGAAGCTGCGGCTGAGTTTGGCATGGAACTGCGCTGGGCGAGCAATGATGACCTGATCTCGAACCCGGCCATTGATGCGGTGCTCAACCTGCTTTCTCTGCCCGTGCTCAGTTGGCCGCAACGTGAGGTGCTTGAGGCATGGCGCAGTCCCTATTTTGACTGGTCACAACAAATCCAGGCCGGCGGCGATGTTTACTCGACCGCCGAGGAAGTGGCCGCCCGATTGGCAGAGATTGTGCGAGAGGCCCGTATCGTCGATGGTTTGGAGCAATGGCGTACGGCCTTTGCGCAACGTGCACTGGTGTCGCCAGAACATGCCGGGGAGCAGGAACAGGGTCGGGCGAAGTTGGAAGGGCCGTTGGGCGAGGAAGCGGCAGCACTCACCGCTATCTTCGAAGCCTTTGTTGAGTGCATCCAACCCGATGAACCAGCTACGCTGGCGGATTACATCGCTTTTGTAGAAGACATCATCGGCGACGACCCACGGTCGGAAGTCAGAGGTCGGAGGTCGGAGGTCGGTAGGGGCGACTGGCAGTCGCCCGAAACTGGAATCGAATCCTTGCGGTCGCCCAAAGATTTACGAGTGGTTAAGGCAGCCTTGAACAACCCGCCAACCGCCGAGCGAGACGAGGTTGCCTTGCAAACATTCAAGGATGCTTTGCGGGGACTGCGACTGGCCGAGACAGTCATCCACGGCCTTGGACAAGGGTCGAGCAGTGGGCCGATGTCCTACCAGCGTTTTTGGTCCGAATTGCGCGGCGCTGTCGAAGCGGCAACTTATCCGTTAGCTGCGGCAAAAAACGGGGCGATTCTGGTCGCTCCAGTGTTGAACGCTCGCGGGCTTGCTTTCGAAGCAGTGGCGCTGCTGGGCCTTTCTGAGGGCGAATTCCCGCAACAGGAGCAGGAAGACCCCTTGTTGCGGGATGACGAGCGTCGGACCCTGGAACGCCGAGGCGTGCATCTGCCACCACGGCTGCGTGGCGATGAAACTACCATCTTTTACGAAGCGGTGACGAGGGCTCGGAGCAAGTTGCTCGTCACTCGTCCCTATCTCGCCGACGATGGTCAGTCCTGGGAGCCTTCACCCTACTGGCTGGAGATTCGGCGACTACTGGATGTGAACCCGACCACCGCCACGGATACGCCTGTGGCATCGATCCAGGAGTTGCTCACTGCCTGGGGAGCTGGACAGCCAGCGGATCGCTCCGAGTTACCGGACGATTTGCTCGGCCAATGGCAGGATGGCAGGGAGCAGGTGCAGCACAGTTTGGCGGTGCTGCAAGCGCGCTTGTCCAAACAGGCGGCGGGTCTTTACGAGGGCGATGTCACTGCCTTGCAGGATCGTTTGCGCCATCGTTATCATCCCAGGCATATCTGGAGCAGCAGCAGGCTGGAAGCCTACGCTATCTGCCCCTACAATTTTTACGCCGGGAGCGCCCTCGGTCTGAAACCACGGGCGAAGCCCGAAGAGGGATTTGATGTCCTCATCCGGGGCAGCATCTTCCACGAAATCCTGGAAAAAGTCTATCGTCAGGCCATTGAGCAGAACGATTGGTCGGAAGCGGCACTGCTGGCGTTGTTAACGGATGTATCTGAAGCCACCTTTGCCGCTGCGCCCGAACAGTATGGTTTTCGTCCCACCGCCCTGTGGAACCACCAGCAAGTGGAGATCACACAACTACTGGCGCAGACGCTGGTGGGGTTGGCGCAAATAGCTGGTGATTTCCGAGCCATTTGCCCTGGAGCAGGGCTTTGGTCTCGACGGTGCGCCCGTGCTGAATGTGCAGTCGGACGCCGGCTCCTTTCGGTTGCGCGGCTTTATCGACCGCATCGACCAGGATGCTGATGACCGCTTGCGCATTATCGACTACAAATCCGGCTCGCAGGCTATCCGTTCCCAGGATTTGGATGAGGGTAAACGCATCCAACTGCCGCTTTACGCCCTGGCTGCCGGGCAGGCACTGAATCTGGGTGATGTCGCTGATGGTTTTTACTGGCATATTGGTTCGGCCAAAGCCAGCCAATTACGGTTGGGCAGCTATCCTGGCGGGATTGAAGGAGCGCAAGCGTCAGCCACTCGACACGCCCTCAACGATATTCAGGGCATTCGTTCCGGCCATTTTCAGCCGCAGCCGCCCGCAGGTGGTTGCCCGAACAGTTGCGCCGCCATCGAATTTTGTTGGCGTGTCCGGAAGGGGTGGGGTTAGGAATTATGTCCGTACCCGTTCCGACCCTTGTTTCTCAACTCGGGCTCAGTCCACAACAAGAGACTGCTGCACTTTCTGGAGCGCCCGCCATTGCTGTCACGGCGGGCGCGGTTCCGGCAAGACACGCACGCTGGTCGGGCGCTATCTCTGGTTGATTGAACAAGGGCATCTCGCACGCTCGTTGGTCGCCATCACCTTTACCGAGAAGGCCGCTCGCGAGATGCGAAACCGCATCCGTGAAGAAATCGGCGAGTGGCGCAAGCAGGCTTTGCCTGAGGAACAAAAATTAGTGTGGGATCGGGCTGCGTCCGAGTTGGATGCTGCCCGCATCGGCACGATCCATGGACTGTGTGCCAGTTTACTGCGCAGTCATCCCGCCGAAGCGGGCGTGGACCCGATATTTGAGGTGCTGGAGGAGAACACGGCCATCTTGCTCCAGGCCCGAGCCGTTGAAGACGTTTTGGCGTGGGCAATCGATGATCCGGTCTGCGGGCAACTCTTTGGCCCGCTCGACGAACGTCGCTTGCGTGAAACGATCACCAGCTTGCTGCAACGACGACTCGATGCGCAACCGGCGTTCCAGGTGGTAGGCAGCGATGCCCTGCAACACTGGTCGGATGCCGTAGCTGTTTGGCTTGACGCACAACTGGCCGAGCCAGACTGGCAGAAATCATTGCAGGATTTGTCTGAAGTGAGCGCCCGAAACGCATCCGATAAACTGGAACTGGCGCGGCAAGACCTTCTCATCGACTGGGCCGAGGTGCAGGAGGCCAGGACGCAACAAAATTGGGAGCAGGTTATTACCAGCCTGGCGGCAATGCGAAGATCGATCAAGACCACTGTCGGGGCCAAGGGCAATTGGAGCGGTGATGATCTAAATGTTGCCAAGGAGGCGATGCGCCTTCTCCGCCAGCATTACGACGAGCATCTCAAGCCTCTTTTGGGCAGCGGCACAGGCGCGCCGCCCGCCGATTGGGCATACGACATGCTTGCGGCCAATCTGATTCCCGGTCTGCAACGGCTCTTCGCAAAAACGCTCGCCGTCTACGAGGGCATGAAGGCTGACCGGCAGGCCCTGGATTTCGATGATCTGGAGAGCAAGGCGGCGACACTGCTGGTCGAACATCCTGCTGTCTGCGACCGCTGGCAAAACGACATCAGCGCCGTGCTGGTCGACGAATTTCAGGACACCAACGCCCGGCAGCGGGAGATCATTTATCGAATAACGGGATTTGAAGGGAACAAGGTATTGGATATTGGGTATTCGATATCACCAGCAGCCAAATCAATATCCAATACCCAATATCCATTATCCAGCCTTTTCATCGTCGGCGACGGCAAACAGAGCATTTATCGCTTCCGGGGGGCGGATGTGAGTGTTTTCCGCCAGGTGCAGGATGATATCCGGCAGGCAGGCGGGCAGTTGACGGACCTGGACACCACCTACCGTGCACACCGGCCCTTGTTGGAAACCCTCAACGCCCTCCTGGCTCCGATTTTGGGTGAGGAAGACGACCCTGATCGACCGTACCACACGCCATTTGCGCCGCTTCACGCCCATCGGCAGGAGCCAGAAGCGCACACCGAGTCGCCTTTTTTGGAATTCCATCTCGGGTTGGGAAACGCTGAACAAGGTCGGGCGGCGGCTGCGGATGGTTTGGCGCAGTACGCCTGCACGAGTTGCAGCAACAAGGCAGCAAATGGGGCGACATGGCGCTGTTGTTTCGGGCGTCCACCGCTTTTGGCGTGTACGAGGATGCCCTGGAAGCGGCAGGGATTCCCTTTGTCACCATCGCAGGGCGGGGATTTTACGACCGCCCGGAAGTGCGGGACTTGCTCAACGCCCTGACCGCCATCGCTGACCCCACCGACGATGTGGCGATGGCCGGATTGTTGCGCTCGCCCGCTTTCGGTTTGAGCGATAACGCTCTTTTCCAGCTTCGCTGGAGCGATGAAACGTACACAGAACGGCGTTGGTTTTTGGCAGGCTTTGGTGAATGGTGATGCCCTGGCGACTCTGGATGCAACGGATCGCACACAGGCTGTTCGGGCGAGAGAGATCGTGGGGGCGTTGAGACAACAGGCGGGGCGCACGGCGGTGGCGGCTGTGCTGAAGCAATTGCTGGACATGACACAGTACCGGGCGGCGCTGCATCATGCCCAGGATGGCGAACGCATCTGGCGCAATGTCGACAAATTGCTGGCGGATGCGCATCGCAGCCGTTTGGTGGGGATCGGTGATTTCCTGGACTATGTCCGCAGCCTGCGTGACGTCGCCGCCCGTGAGGGTGAGGCCCCGACCGAGGCAGGCAATGCTGTGCAGTTGATGACGGTGCACAAGGCCAAGGGACTGGAATTCCCCATTGTTGTGATCGCAGATGCCGCGCGTGGTTCGCCTGCCTCCAGCCCGCCCTTGTTGCTCGACCCTGAACTTGGTCCCCTTTTACGTGTGCAGCAGGATCCGGGCGACAAAACCTCGCCGCTGACGTATCAACTGGTCAGACAACGGCATCTGGCGATGGATGAAGCCGAATCCCGCCGCCTGCTGTACGTTGCGGCGACCCGCGCTCAGGAGAGGTTGTTGGTCAGCGGATACTGCAATATCAGCACCGCCAAAACCGATCCCGGTCGATTGCAACTGATCGGCTGGCTGCAATGGCTGGGCGATGTCGTGGGCATTTCCGACCTGCGATATCCTGATCCACCCGCAACCATGATCTCCGAATCCCTGCCCTGGCAATCTGGCAGCGCCGGTTTGCGGCTGTACCCGTTCGTAGTAGGCGCTTCAGCGCCGTCAATAGGCGACCGCAGGGGTGCGCCTCCAGTTTTGGGCGACTGCCAGTCGCCCCTACCGATCTCCGATCTCCGACCTCTGGCCCTCGATCTGATTGCCCCATTGCCCAAGGTCGCAACGTCAGACGAGATCGACGAAAAATTGGAAGAGCAAGAGGCCGATCCGCCGCCCCGAGTCTGGCGGGTGGTATCCAGGACGAGTCGGGCTCGGCCCCCGAGTTGGGTCGTTGGCGTCCTGGTCCACCGGGCATTGCAGCGCTGGCGTTTCCCAGATCAAACTGACTTTGCAGAATTCCTGTGGCCATTTGCGCTCGAAAGCGGTCTCACTTCCGAGCAGGAAATCAAAAATGCCATTTCGGAGACACGAAAATTGCTGGAGCGATTCCAACGCACGTCGCATTTTGCTGAACTGAACGAGGGGGAGTTGTATCACGAGGTTCCCTACAGCATAGAAAGCGATGGCGAAATCGATTCAGGTATCATCGATCTGCTTGCCCGCAGCGCCCCCGACGCTCCCTGGAAGATCTACGATTTCAAGACCGACTCACTGCGGTCTGTCGCCGAGCTGCAGGACCACATCGTTCGGAAGAAATACGATCAACAAGTTCAACGCTACATCCTGGCGCTGGAAAAGCTGCTCGGTCAACGACCGGATGCCTTCCTGGTTTTCCTGGATGTGGACAATGAGGTTAAACTAGAGCGATGTTAGCAAAACGTATCATTCCCTGTCTCGATGTCAAAGATGGTCGAGTCGTCAAAGGCATAAACTTTGTGGAACTGCGCGATGCCGGAGATCCTGTCGAACAAGCCCGGATTTACGATGCTGAGGGCGCAGACGAACTGGTATTCCTCGATATCACTGCCACGCACGAAGGTCGCAATATCATGCTGGATGTGGTGCGAGCGGTGGCGGATTCGGTGTTTATCCCCTTCACGGTCGGGGGCGGTCTGCGCACAGTGGAAGATATGCGGGCCATGCTCCAGGCCGGAGCCGACAAGGTCAGCATCAACTCCGCCGCTGTGCAGAACCCCGACCTGATCTCGGCGGGCGCTGAGCAGTTCGGCAGCCAGTGTGTGGTGGTCGCAATCGACGCGAAGCGTCGGGACGAAGGCGGCTGGGAGGTGTACGTCCACGGCGGGCGCAAACCAACCGGCATCGATGCCGTTGCCTGGGCGGTTGAAGCGGTGGAGCGTGGCTCCGGCGAGATACTTGCTCACCAGCATGGACCGGGATGGCACCGCCGATGGCTATGATCTCGAACTGCTGCAAGCCGTAGCGGATGCCGTGCCCGTACCTGTCATCGCCAGTGGTGGCGCCGGTGCACCAGAACATTTCCGTGATGCGCTCCTGGTGGATGGCGTTGACGCCGCCCTGGCCGCTACATTATTTCACTACAAACAACTTTCTGTCCCCGACCTGAAAACCTATTTACTCGACCAGCAGTTGCCCATCCGGCCGATCGTGATGACTTAAAAATCACCCCTTGGTAGAGTCCAACATTATCGAGAACGTTTGTTCCAGCGATTTCATGTGGTTTTGACAAACGCCAAAAACTACCCCGGCATCAATATCGAAATAATGATGACTCAGGATATCTCGCATACCCATGATACGTTTCCACTCGATGTTCGGATACCGCTGTAACAACTCCCCATCAGTTACCTTATCCAGATTCTTTACATTTTCACCCATAGCGATCAACTGCATACAGATCGCATCCAGTTTTTCCATTCCTTCATCGGACTCAAGAAAATCTTCTGGTGATCGAATTGGCTCAAAGCGCTTCAGGATTGTTTGAGCAGACCAGTGCAGTTGACGCAAAATCTCACGAACAAGAGCAATATCAGACATAAATTGCTTCTTGCTCAATGCGTTGTTTAAGAAATGCGTTCATGGCATCTCGCAAACGAACGATGTCCACTGACCGCTGCAATTCTTCCTCCAGATCCTGCTTAATTCCGACCAAAATCAGCAGATCCGGATTATCCAACTCCACCACAACATCCACGTCGCTATCATCACGCAACTGCCCGCGTGCAGCTGATCCGAATATGCCAATTTTTCGAATTTGATATTCGTCCTGTTTTTCCTGCTGAAAGGCAGATAACGACTGAAGAATTTCGTTCCGTGTCATGAGAAAACCTTTGCCAAGCATCTGGGAACCGCACCAAAAGCCTGTTTGGATCATAACCACTGTTAACGTGCATGTCAACAAGGTGGCGGTGTAAGATGTCTGAAAACTTGCACAAACAGGTCGGACTCGAGGCCGTGCGATTTGATGAACGAGGTCTGGTGGCAGTAATCGTGCAGGATGCCGACACCGGCGAAGTCCTCACCCTGGCATACATGAATCGACAGTCGTTGGAACTGACGCTCAGCACCGGCCAGGCGCACTTCTGGAGCCGCAGCCGCCAGGAACTCTGGCACAAAGGCGCAACCAGCGGCAACTTCCAGGATGTTGTCGAACTGCGCATCGATTGCGACGGTGACGCCATCCTCGTACTTGTCCATCCCCAAGGCCCGGCCTGCCACACGGGCGAAGTTTCCTGTTTCTACCGATCACTCTCCACCCACTGATATTGGGTATTAGGTATTGGATATTTTGTGTCGAACCAGTACCCACTATCTCACTATCCAACACCACCTGACCCTACCATTATGCCTGACTCCACCATCGATCAACTATTCACCACCATCCAATCCCGCAAGGCCGAAATGCCGGAGGGCAGCTACACCGCTTTTCTGTTTGAGAAGGGTGAAAATGAAGTACTGAAGAAGATCGGCGAGGAAGCGATCGAGATCATTATCGCCGCCAAGGGGGAAGGCGATGATCGGGTGTTGTACGAGTCAGCCGACTTGATTTACCACTTGCTGGTGCTGTTGGCAGCGCGGGGTTTGAACTTGGGAGCAGGTTGAGGTGGAGCTGGCGAAACGGTTTAGTTAGCTCCGAAGCACGAAAAGCACGAATCTCGGCAGATCGAGCTGTCGTCGCCAGCGCCAGGGCTGGGTGATAAGCCGCCACAGCCATTCCAGATTGAGACGGATCAGCCAGTCGGGTGCGCGGCGGCGGATACCGACCACATGATCAAATGCGCCGCCAATGCCGATGTTGACTGGCGTCTGCAAGTCCTGCATGTGTTCGGCGATCCATAAATCCTGCCTGGGCGCACCGTATGCCACCAGCAGGATGTCGGGGTCAGCGGCTTTGATGCGAGCGGCGATTTCGGGGTAGTCAGCTTCGCTGGGGGAGCCGGCAAACGTACCGGCGATATTCAAGCCGGGATAGCGCTGTTGGAGGATTTCGGACGTGCGTTCGGCGATGCCCGGCGCTGCGCCCAGCAGGTATATCTTCCACCCGACCTGTGCTGCTCGCTCGGCCAGCCGGTAGATGCCATCCGACCCGGTGACTCGCTCTGGAAGCGCCTTGCCCTGGCGTTTGGCTGCCCAGAGCAGGCCCGTTCCATCCGCCAACACCAAATCCGCACACTGCAACACCGCCATAAACTGCGGATTGCGCTGAGCGGTCATCACGAACTCGGGGTTGGCTGTGCAGATCTGGTGGGGTGTGCCACTAACCACGAAATCAGCCACGAGGTCGAGTAATTGCTCGTAGGTGACCGGATGGACGGGAACGTCGAGGATGATGATGGGCGGTGGGATGGAAGCGTTCACTGTCGTTGCTGCGGTGAAAAAGTGAGAAGTCGGATGACGTCAGTATACAACGGCAAGCCAATCGAGCAGAAGACGGCTGGGAAGCCCTTGGTCCAGCAGCCTAACCGATAGTTTCCCGTTTATGGCGGTCCGCCGATGATTTCGGTTTGCTCGCAGAACCCAGTTGTTGGTGGGATAGGCATCGTCGGAACTGCTGGCAGACTCGGCGCAGTTGGTAATGATGGGTGGTGCGAATTCGCCGACAAAAGTGTGCACCTCAAAGTCCATGCATCCACCGGGATTCAGGGGGAGTTCGACTTCGCAAGACAGGATTCCTGGACCGGGTTGGCCGGGAAACATGCCGAAACATTCGGCTCCGATACTCCCCATGAAAATCAATCCTTCTGGAAAATCATCGTGCCAGATCAAGTCTTCGGCGATGCTGGGACCGAGATTGCAGGTTTCGATGGTGTAATTGATCGGGTCGCCGATTAGCGGGACCAGTTCAAAACAGTATCCGCTTTGACGAAATGGAGGTCGGCCACACGCTCGATGTTGTGGGTAGGCTGGCGAGTTGTCGGTGGGTCGGGATCAGGTACAATGGACGAGACAGCGACCAGGTTCGTGAGGAGAAAGCCCTGCGGTAGGACGGAAGCGGTCTGTACCTGCACGTCGATGTTAGCTGTGGCATCTTTGGCCAAGTCTCCCAGATCACAAGTGATGACAGTTACGCCGGTGCAACTCCCTTGGCTTGTAGTGATATTCATTAGGGTTACGCCTACCGGTAATTGGTCTTCCAACACTATTTCTTCGGCTGGATGCGGACCCTGATTGGCGATCGTAATGGTATAGCCAATCCCTCCTCCCGCTACCACCGTGCCTGGTCCGGTTAAGCCAACACCCAGGTTGGCGTATTGTTTTTGGCTGTCAAAAGGCCCGAGTTCGCCGTGATCCCGATCGGTGGCATGAGATCCGGATGACTATCGTCGACATTGTCTGGAGTCACTTTTACTTTGAATTTCTGCGGCTGACACGTGCGCAGAGGTTGATCGTCAGTCGCCCATCCTGAGCCGCCCTCAACCGGGACCGGATGCCAGCCTGGTGGCGATCCCTGAGGTTCGGAATCACCCCAATGGGGATCTTGCTCCCGATCTTTGATCTCGATGTCGTAAATATCTTCGTCCAACTCCGAACTGTTGACATGCACTGTGATTTCGTAGAGGCCGGTCGCCAGTCTCCGGAAGTAAGAGGACACGCCTGTGAGCCTGGGTGGGATTTTGGTGGCGGTGGGGGTCGGCGTGATGGTCGGCGTGCGGGTTGGCGTTGGCGTGCGACTCGGCGTGGGTGTGGAGGTGGTGATCACCATAGTTGCGGTGATGGTTGGGGTGTGGGTATTCGTGGCCGGCGGCGTAGTTGCTTTGCATTCCACCTGGACGGTGTCATCATCTACATTGAAATGGAGGTAATGATTGCCGCCGTTATGGCTGAGATCTTCATTGTAACGTTTCGCCCGGAGGTGGTGCTGATCAAAGACCATCAGGCGAATGCCGAATGTACCTTCCTCCTCGCATTTGAAGGTGACGGATTTGCCTTCTGCATCGGGGTCGTCATCCGTTTCATCCTGATCGTCACGATCGCAATCCTCGGTGCAAGTTGCAAACTGTACGCCTTCGGCGTAATTCGGCTTGGCGGCTGGATTGTCTTTCGTTGTATCGAAATCCCAATAGTACTGGTAGGGCACGTCATCTTCATGGCCGTTCAATTTGCCGTCACTGTCCGATGAGCCCGCTGCACTGAGCGTGACAGTGTCATCTACGTCAATTGAAGCTTGCTTCTCGCACCCACCATCGGTCCGAATGCAAGCATCAGCGACCGGCTTGTAGTAGCGCTGCAAAAATTCATCCCAGCTACTGCCGGCAGGGAACCTGAAGCCAGGATCGTCCTTCATGGCATGGTTTTCCTGGCGCAATTTGGGCAAAAGGATGTTGGCGTCTCGTTTGTACAGATGGTCGCTGGGAGTAGGATTGTCGAATGCTCGGGCGTGATCGGCGTCCGGTTCCAGGAGATTGCTGGGGAAATAGATCGAAAGACCATGGGCGTATCTGCGCTCGCTGCCATGCGATTCCCAGCGGATGATGCCTGCACCCTGGGTTAGGGCGCTGACAATGGCCTGGGCCGTGTCGATGTCGATGGTCTCGACCGAGGAGAAGAGATTGGCGAGATTGGATAGATCCTTGAAATCGGACTCGCGAAAGGCCTGGGCCCTGGCAAGTGGCAGATGTTTGATCAGAATTTGGATGTTGTCACTGGGATCGTCATGGTTTTGGATCCGAGTAAGTGCAGTAAGCAAGTGCAACGAAAGAGCATTCATCTTGGGGAGCAACGTGTTTTCGAGGTTGACCAGGTCGACGGCAGCGATGGTGTAATCTTTGTAACTCCCGACTTGTCCAGCGTAAAGCTCGGCTATCTTGTTCGCCGCCTGGTCGGCGCTCTGTGTGGAGTTATTGTCCAGCGTCTTCAAAAAAGTCTCCCACGGAAACACGCCGTACAGCACTTCTTCGCTGGCGACCATGTAGTTAGCATCACTGGCAACCTGGTGAGCCACTTCCAGTTGTCCCATCAGGCATGAATGGAAGAACAGTACAGCTAGTTTGGTTCCGCCCAATGCACCTAAACCGACCGTCAGTTCGGACATTGAGAGTGGATTGGTTCCCACCGTCATCACACCTTTCCACCCTTTTCCGTGTCCGACCAGGATCAGGATGGTATTGTCTGCTGGGTAGTGGCTCTTGCTCCAGGTGATGAAGTCACTAAGCGTTTCAGCATTACCGGCATCGCGTTTACCTTCAGGGACCAGGGCGGCAGGTTGTACCGAACCACCCCGGTATCTATACCCGCCCAATTGCATTGTAACCCAAACATTCTGACTATTCACACCCTGTATTGTGTTCACGGATTTCTGCATGTATCGTTGATAGGTGCTGTCGTCATCCCGGCTGTCCATGAGGATCATGACTGACCACTCTCTTTTCTGTTGCGGCAACATCGATCTGAATTCATTCGCAGATGACGCGCTTGCGGAAAACCGATCAGGCTGGGAATCTACATGCTCCTCTTCTTGCCAGGGATGAAAATTCCGCTTTCCAAACGTCGTACCAAGCGCATCAACGCCTCCCCAGATCGCCCAATCTGCGGGATGATTGCTGTCGCTTCCCTGGGCATCCCTGCCAATGCTATCACCAGCTCGCAGCGGAAAGACCATGTTGAGCGTATCGTAGTCAACCGATTTAAAGAACATACCATCAGGCCACCGCCGGGCGCCCACGGCATGGCTGTGTGAAACGCCGGCCACATAGGAGCCGGTTGCGCTCCAGGCGACATAATCAACCAGGTTGTACGGTTCGGGATCGCCACGATAAAGGGCGATGGCGTCTGATTCGTAGCTGAAGGGTTGAGCGTTTGTCCCTGTGTAGAATACAGCCATGTTATCACTGAAGTCGCTGTCGTTAATGCCGGACTTCAGACAAACAACGAGATAAGAGCCGACTGGCATCTCCCAGGCTGGCAGCATCCAAGTTTGCGATTGGGTTTCGTTTGTAAGACGCAAACCCGCCAACGACAGGGTTGTATTCGAAGCGTTGAAGAGTTCGATCCAGGCGGCGTCATTGGGCGCGTCAGCATCAAGTTCGGGCCAGTATAAAACTTCGTTGATAACGATCAGCGGTACAGGAATGTGATCACGCCAGGTCAACGGCAGATGAACTTGGTAAGTGGAATGCGGGTTTGTTGGTGTGCTCAAGGATGTCAAAGAATCAGCCATCCTTGGCGCCAAAGCTACAAGCAAGGCAAACATAATCAACACCAGAATTACCCATTGTAAACGACCGGTTTTACGCATGACGCACCTCCGATTGTGCTTCCGGAACCTTCTCCTCAAGTGTAGCAGGTTTCGGGGTGCAATCAAGTTACAATTATGAAGCAATTCGATCTTTTGTGCAGTAATCGATTGGATGCCGAGATCAATCAAAAAATGACTTGCTGAGAAAAAAATGCCTTGTCACGATGGTATAAACTGTGCTATGATGTGACTAATGACGCACTGTGTCATCCTGTTTCAATTTTCTGGGGCTCAAGGAAAGGACTTATGAAAACTCGATAAGGGATACTGATTTCATCATTCTGGTGATTTTACTACTGGTGCAATTTCGTACGCCCAGCGAAGCTGAATCGTCCAATTTTCACGGTTTGTCATAGCGAGGCTTAAATGAACAGTTACAAAATTCTTTCACTCGATGGCGGTGGTATTCGTGGCTATCTCACCGTTACATTGCTGGAGCGCTTGGAACAAGTCCGGCCAGGGTTTCTGGATCAATTCGATCTCTTTGCCGGAACCTCCATCGGATCAATCCTGGCGTTGGGGCTGGCGTATGGCCTGAGCCCCACAGAACTGCGGGAGCTATTCGATGAGCAGGGAGAAGCCATTTTTGCGGATTCCCTGGTCGACAACATCCTCGATCTCGGTTTCACGCGTGGTGCAAAGTACGGCAATGACAATCTGAAGACGGCGCTGGTGGGTAAATTCGGAGGCGACCGACTGCAAGACCTCGAACGACAGGTGTTGGTCCCGACCTTTGATCTGGACAACAACGCCGAGATCGAGGACGACCGCCGTTGGAAAGCGAAGTTCTTCCACAATTTCCCCGGCGATGACTCGGACGGCTGCGAGCGCATCGTCAACGTAGCTCTGCGCAGCGCTGCTGCTCCTATCTTTTTCCCCGCTTATCAGGGTTATGTGGATGGTTTCATCGTCGCCAACAACCCAAGCATGTGCGCCGTCGCTCAGGTATTGAGCACCAAGTCCGCTGTGCTCGATGAGATAGCGGTCTTATCCATCGGTACTGGCCTGAACAATCGCTACTTCCCGCAGCAGAACGCCAATTGGGGTTGGCGGCAGTGGCTCTTCCAGATGCAACCGCTCCAGCGTCGACTGTACGTGATGCCTCTGATTTACATGATGTGGGAAGGCAGCGTGGATACGGCCAACTATCAGTGCAAGCAACTTCTCGGCGAGCGTTTCCATCGCCTCGATCCGGTTGTGACCAGGCCGATCGAGATTGATGATGTCAAGCGCATGGCTGACCTGCGTGCGATAGCCTCCACCGTTGACCTCGCTGATACGCTGGCATGGCTGGATCAGCATTCGGAGGCAGTGACGGCATAACATATTTCAACCTAAATCCAACCAGTTCATTAAAGACGCATTACGGAGGCGGCAAATGATGAAGCAAATCCTTTTTGTGACACTGATTTTTGTGATGGTGGTGGTTGTCACCGCCTGCACCCCGCCACCCCCTCCCATGACTGAGGCGCAGCCTGGAATGCCCAATCCGGCCTCCGTGCATTGTGCGGACCAGGGCGGCAAGCTGGAGATACGAGACGAGGCCATGGGTCAGGTCGGTTACTGCATGTTCCCGGACGGCTCGGAGTGTGAGGAATGGGCATTTTTCAATGGCGAATGTGCGCCTGGCGATGGTGAAACGAAAGCAGACATGGCGAACCCGGCATCGGTGCACTGTGCGGACCAGGGCGGCAAGCTGGAGATACGAGACGAGGCCATGGGTCAGGTCGGTTACTGCATGTTCCCGGACGGCTCGGAGTGTGAGGAATGGGCATTTTTCAATGGCGAATGTGCGCCTGGCGATGGTGAAATGAAAGCAGACATGGCGAACCCGGCATCGGTGCACTGTGTGGACCAGGGCGGCAAGCTGGAGATACGAGACGAGGCCATGGGTCAGGTCGGTTACTGCATCTTCCCGAATGGCTCAGAGTGTGAGGAATGGGCGTTTTTCAATGGCGAATGCGCTCCCGGCGATGGTGAAGCGAAAGCAGACATGGCGAACCCGGCATCGGTGCACTGTGTGGACCAGGGCGGCAAGCTGGAGATACGAGACGAGGCCATGGGTCAGATCGGTTACTGCATGTTCCCAGACGGCTCAGAGTGTGAGGAGTGGGCGTTTTTCAATGGCGAATGCGCGCCCGCCAACTGAGAGACATCATAGAATGTAGCGAATTCAGCATCTGTTCGAGGTTTGGCCTGTTTGGCTAGAGGTGGTAATCTCAGAGCATCACATCCAGACGCAGCCTCAAGATCGGCGCGTTTACAGGACCCCATTCTATGAAAGGCATCTCAAGCATCTCAGAATCCCTGCGCCAACGCTTTGCTCGCTCCGAGCAGACAACCTCTAAGGTCAAACTATTCGACACGTTCGAAGGCGTCTTCCTGCCAACCTTATTGACCATCCTGGGCGCAGTCATGTACTTGCGCACCGGTTGGGTGGTGGGCAATGCTGGGTTAATGGGAGCTTTTCTCATCATCCTGTTTGCCAATATCATCACTTTCGCGACAGGACTCTCAATTTCGACAGTGGCGACTAATATTCGCGTGGGGGCAGGCGGTTCCTTCTCGATCATTTCGCAATCACTGGGATTGGAGGTGGGCGGCAGCGTCAACGTGCCGCTCTATCTGGCTCTCGCTATTTCGGTCGCCTTCTACATCTTTGCTTTTTCCGAAGGCTGGCTGTCCATTTTTCCCGGCCATTCTCAAACGTTGGTGCTGTTTGCCACCTTCATCGTTATCTCCATCATCGCTTTCGTGAGCGTGGGGCTTGCCTCTCGCATGCGTTACGCCATCCTCTTGGTCGTCACCTTTTCACTATTCAGCGTCCTACTGGGGGCGACTACCCGATTCGGGCATCCGGGCGCTGTGTACACGCCGCAAGCCTGGGGCAGTTTTGTCGATGGCAACTTCTGGACGATCTTTGCCGTATTTTTCCCGGCGGTAACCGGCATCCTGGCCGGTGTCAGCCTGTCGGGTACGCTCAAACATCCCCGGCGCAGCATCCCCAAGGGAACGATGGCCGCCATCGCGCTTAGCTTCGTCATCTACATGAGTCTGGCCTATTGGCTTTCACTGGTGGCGACGCCGGAGGAATTGCTTTCCAATTTTACAATCATGGTGAACAAAGCGGCCTGGGGTTGGGCGGTGCAGGCGGGGATTCTGGCGGCAACCTTTTCAGCTGCGCTGAACTCCATGGTCAGCGCGCCGCGGGTGTTGCAGGCCATGGCCGAACATGATGTTGTGCCCTTCTCCCGCACGCTGGCCAAGGAAACTGAATCGGGCGAGCCGCGCGCCGCCATGCTGCTGACCATCGGCATCGGCATTGGCACGCTGTTGTTCGGGTTAAGCGGCGATGGTCTGAACCAGATCGCTCCCCTGATGACGATGTTCTTCCTGATCACCTACGCCGTGCTGAACGGCGTCGTCCTGTTGGAGCAATCCCTGGGTCTGACCAGTTTCCGACCCTTGTTCCGCATCCCCCGCATCGTGCCTCTGGTGGGATTCGTTGGCGCGCTGGTGGCGATGTTCCTGATCAACCATTGTTCAGTCTCATCGCCCTCATCACCATTTTCCTGCTGTACGAGGCGATGCAGTTGCGGCAACTCAAAGCGCCGTGGAGCGATGTGCGCAGCGGCATGTTCGTGACAGTGGCGGAATGGGCGGCCAAGCGGGTGATGGCCATCCCCTCCGGCCAGGATCGGGCATGGAAGCCCAGCCTGCTCGTGCCGGTGGAATCGCCCTCCGCCTTACGTCGCAGCTATCGTTTTCTCACGGCTATCACTCGTCCCAACGGCTCGCTGCACATTGTCGCCATCTATCGCTCGGATGAACGGGAGCAGTTGGAAGGCGTCAAAGCCTATGAGGATACTTTTGGCCGGGACGGCATCTTCGCTCGTGTGGCGATGGTCGAATCGAAGGAGCTACTCCCCACCCTGCAGACGACGATGGAGGTGTCGACCAGCGCCTTTTTCCGTCCCAATACACTGTTCCTGACGGTCAATGACGATTCAGATCAGGCGCAGTTGCAGGCACTGGCGGACACGGCAGCGGAAAACGAAATCGGGCTGATCCTTTTCGTGGATAATCCGCTTACCTTGCTGGGTCACGAACAGGTGATCAACGTTTGGATTCGTGAACAAAGCCCGCTGTGGGAGATCGGCCTGCGCCTGACTAACCTCGATCTATCCCTGCTTCTGGCCTATCAGTTGGCGCGCAATTGGCAGGGCCACATCAACTTGATCACGGTGATAGCAGAGGAAAGCGAACGAGCCAGGGCTGAAGAGTTCCTGAGTCAGCTTATCGATCTGGGGCGTATGCCGCGCGGCACCGGCGAAATTGTCGCTGTCGGCTCCATGCGCGAGTTCTTGACTCAGGCGCCACAAGCGGATCTCAATATTTTCGGCCTGCAAGACCAGATCGATGTGCAGCGCATGTCGGCGCAGACCCAGGCGGCGCATTCCACCTGCATTTTCGTGCACGATTCGGGCAACGAAAGCGCCCTGGCCTAGACAACCAGCTGATTGCAAACAGGGTGGTAGCATCGGGGTGCACTGGTTCCCACCTTTCATTTTCCCTGCCAAACTGGTAGACTGTGGCCGAACAGCTCCGGCGAGAAATCGCCTGGAAAACTCCCATGCATCGACGCCTAACAATCAGTCTCTTCGCGCTTTTACTCCTGGTTTTTTTGGCCGGGATTGCGACTGTTGGGGCATGGTCACCAGACAAAGAGACAGCGTTGGCGCTTGTAGAATTGCCGGATGAAGCTGCGGTTTTAAGACTGGAACAGAAAGAATGGCCGGTTTATAAACGCATAACGACAACTTCAGGTGATTTTGCCATCGTCGGCTTGCCTTATTTCATTTCACCGACCTATGTCCGCTCTGACCTCCAATTCGAGATCCTGGATGAGACTATCGCCGAAGGCGGCTACTATCTGGTGTCGCAGCCGGTGGGGCGGGATGCGGTGCAGTGGTCGGAGTACGGGCAGGTTCTGCTCGATGCCGGGAATCAGAGCATCGTGCGGATGACGGCGCAACGGGCGGAACAGGCGGCTTCAGCCGGGGCATTTCTCGCTCTGATCACACTGGAACCCAAACAATTCGAGCCTGTCCAACCCCGTGTGTCGATCCCCGCCAGCGCCACGTACGATCCTTTGATTCACACGATGATGGAGCAGGTGGATGGCGAAACCGCCCGGCAGTATCTCGGCGATCTCAGCGGGGAATGGCCGGTGGACATCGGCGGGGAAATGGAAACCATCGCCTCTCGCCACACGGCGAACACGGCGTCTCTGGATCAAGCCATCCGGTATGTGAGCGAACACTTCGAGGCGCTGGGACTTGACGTAACCGATCAGAGATGGACGCAAGGCGATTACAGCAGCGAGAACGTCATCGCTGAGATAGCAGGTCAGGGCCGCCCAAACGATATCTTCATGATCAGCGCCCACCTCGACGACATGCCCGGTGGCGATGTCGCCCCTGGCGCTGACGACAACGGCAGCGGTTCGGTTGGCGTCCTCATCGCCGCCGACATCCTCAGCCAGTACGATTGGGATTGCACCCTGCGTTTTGCTTTGTGGACGGGAGAAGAGCAGGGTTTGCTGGGAAGTTCAGCGTATGCGCAGGCTGCAAAGGCGGCGGACGAAGACATCCTGGGCGTGATCAATCTGGATATGATCAGCTGGAATGCGCCCCACAGTGAGCCCATCATCGAAGCGCACTACCACTCTGATCTCCCCCAAACCGAGAATCTTGCCCATCTCTTTGCCGATGTGATTTCGACCTACCGCTTGGGGCTCACACCGGTGGTGCTTGGCAGCAACATCCCCTACAGCGACCATGCTGCGTTCTGGGACCACGGCTACACCGCCATGTTGGGCATCGAAGATTCCTGGTATGGCGACACCACCGATTTCAATCCTTACTACCATACCACCGACGACCTTGTCGATCACGTGGATCAGGCCTATTTCGTCGACATGATCAAGGCGGCGGTCGGAACCACTGCCCACATGGGCGGGTGTTTGATCCCGGGCGATACAAGCTTGCTGCATGGTACAGTCTCCGCAGTCCTGGGCGGCGTCCCCCTGCCCGACGCCACCGTCACCATGACGGCGACTACCGGTCATGTTTACCATGCCTCCACAGCTGCCACCGGCGTGTTCAGCCGCACCCTGCCAAGCGGGTTGTACGACATTTCGGTCGATGCTGAGGGCTACCTGCCCGGCGTGGTTACCGGGGTCAGCCTGGATGCTGACGCCCTTGTGACCCAGGATTTCGCATTGGTCAACACCGATGTTCCCACCTTCGGCTATCGCGTGGTCAACACCTATCCGCACGATCCCGCCGCCTTTACACAGGGCCTGGTTTACGAGGAATCGGATTACCTGTACGAAGGTACGGGCATGTACCAAAACTCGGACCTGCGCAAAGTGGAACTGGAATCGGGCAAAGTGGTGCAGCGCAGGGCGCTCAATGACGAGGCAGGCGAAAACTACTTTGGCGAAGGCGTCACCACCTGGGAAGATCGCATCATCCAACTGACCTGGCAGCACAACACCGGCTTTATTTACGACAAAGTCAGCTTCGCTGAACTCGGCCAGTTTTCTTATCCCACCCAGGGCTGGGGTCTGACCCACGATGGCGAGCATCTGATCATGAGTGACGGCACTGCCACCCTGCACTTTCTGGACCCGGACACCTTTGCTGAAGTGAGAAGCATCGTGGTGAGCGCCGTCGCAGGTCCGGTGGTCAATTTGAACGAATTGGAGTACATTAACGGGGAGATTTTCGCCAACGTTTGGTACACGGATCGCATCGCCCGCATCGATCCCGCCAGCGGGCGGGTGGTGGGGTGGATCGATCTGGCCGGGTTACTGACGCCGGTCGAAGCACAAGCTGCCAACGTGCTGAATGGCATCGCTTACGATGTCACAAAAGATCGCCTGTTTGTCACCGGCAAGTACTGGCCGAAGCTGTTCGAGGTTGAACTGCTTTTGGCCGGGGAAGAGATTCAGCTTTATCTGCCGATGATCATGGTTTCAAAGTAAGCTGTAGACATTGCGTTTTTCTGGTATACTGAAGCGGGGATCAATGCTGATACGCCCCGATTCAAATCACATACAATGGCTTCAATAGTCCATGGAGGATATTGACAAATGACAAGACAATCACAACCCGACCTTACGGATACCCTGGTCGAGTTGGTGCGGCGGGCTGCCACCATTCTTCCCAATGACATGGTCTCCGCCCTATCTGACGCCAAGGGTAACGAAGCGCCGGGTTCAGCAGCAGAGGGCGCGCTCGACACCATCCTGCTTAATGTTGACATGGCGCGTGAGAAAAGCACGCCCATTTGCCAGGACACCGGTACGCCCATCTTCGAGATCTATTACCCACTGGGCATCTCAACCCGAGCATTAGCTGACCAGATCCGGGCAGCGGTCGCTGTCGCCACCGACCGGTCGTATCTCCGACCAAACGCTGTCAACAGCCTCACCGGCAAGAACAGCGGCGACAACACCGGCGAGGATTTCCCCACCATGCACTTCCACGAGTGGGATGAGGAGCACATCCACGTCGATCTGCTCCTCAAGGGCGGCGGATGCGAAAATGTCTCCACCCAGTACAAACTGCCCGATAACGAACTGGGCGCTGGACGGGACCTCGAAGGCGTGCGCCGGGTCGTGCTCGATGCCGTCTACCAAGCCCAGGGTCGAGGCTGCGGTCCCGCCGTGTTGGGCGTATCCGTGGGCGGCGACCGAGGCGCAGGATACATCAACTCCAAGAAACAACTCTTCCGTAAATTGGAAGACACCAATCCTGATCCCGAATTAGCAGAATTGGAAGACCGCATCTACGAAGAGTCCAACCAATTGGGCATCGGCCCGATGGGCTTTGGTGGCGAGACCACTGTCCTGGGCGTGAAGATGGGTGCAATTCACCGACTGCCCGCATCCTATTTCGTTTCCGTGGCCTACATGTGCTGGGCCAACCGCCGAGCATCGATGGATGTAACACTCGATGGTGAAAACGTGGAGGTGAACTATGCCTAAACTAACCATCCCGATCAGTGATGAAGAAATCCGGGCGCTTCATGCCGGGGACACCGTGTACCTGAACGGCATCATCGTCACCGGGCGTGACGCCGCACACAAATTCTTCAAGGAAAACTTTATTTTGCAGGAACCGCCGCCAGAAGAAGCGGAGCTTTACGCCGAACTCAAGCGCCTTTTGGATGGTGGCGTCATCTACCACTGCGGCCCGGTGGTGAAGCAGAATGAGGATGGCTCCTGGTCGTTCGTGGCGGCCGGACCCACCACCAGCATCCGTGAAGAAGTCTATCAGGCCGATGTGATCAAGCACTTCAACCTGAAAGGCGTGATCGGCAAGGGTGGCATGGCGGGCAAAACGCTGCAAGCCTGCCAGGATCAACCTGCCGTCTATTTCCACGCCATTGGCGGGGCTGCCACCCTCATCGCCCAGTCGGTGCAGGAAGTGGTGGCTGTTTACAAAAAGGACGAATTCGGCGTGCCCGAAGCCCTGTGGGTGATCCGGGTGGAAGATTTCCCCGTGGTCGTCACCATGGACAGCCACGGCGTCAGCATCCACGACAAGGTTAAGGCTGAGTCGAAAGTAAAATTGGCGGCACTGATTCCGATGTAAAATTGCAGCAAGTGCGGTCCGTCCTGGCTGTTGGTATTGGATATTGGGTATTTGATATTCGGATCAGCAGCCAGCGGACGCAGTACCCAGGTTCTGTTGACAATTCCCTTATTGTGTCATTCCGATGAGCGGAGCGAAGAGGAATCACCAAGTTCGGATGCAAAATCTGACGCCTTGGTGTAGATTCTTTACTCCCTATGGTCGTTCAGACTTGTCCTGAGCAATGACCGTAGGTCATAGTCGAAGGGATGACATAATCCTAAATCTCTTCAATTTCGGTATATGTGATGGATTCAATCCCATTTGAGTATCTGGTTCTCGGTGGCGCTGAGTTAGTGCGAGGCAACCAGGCTTTCGCCCTGGACCTGTACCAAAAGCTCCGCCACAACCAGGGCAACCTGTTCTTTTCTCCGTACAGCATTACGACCGCCCTGGCGATGACCTATGCCGGGGCGCGCGGCAATACCGAAACCGAGATGGCGCAGACGCTGCACTTCAAGCTTGAGCAGGAGCGTCTGCACGAAACGCTCGCAGTCTTGCAGAACAAGCTTAATGCTGTGCAGGAGGAGGGCGATGTGCTGCTCAGCGTCGCCAATGCGCTGTGGCCGCAGATCGGCTACGATTTTCTTGCTTCCTATCTGGATCTGGTCAGGCAGTTTTATGGCGTTTCGATCACATCCCTGGATTACGGGAACCCGGAAGTGGCTCGGATACAGATCAACACCTGGGTCGAAGACGAAACCCAGGGCAAGATCAAGGATCTGATCCCGCCCGGCATGTTGGATTCCCTGACGATGTTGGTTCTGACCAATGCCATCTACTTCAAAGGGAACTGGGCCAATCAATTTGATGAAAAGAGGACGAAGGACACGCCTTTCTGGCTGACGCCGGAACGAGCAGTGGATGCGTCGATGATGACCCAGAAGCGTAGCTTCCGGTATGGCGGGACAGGCGGCCTGCAAGTTCTGGAGTTGCCCTATGTTGGCGATGATCTCTCGATGGTTGTGTTGCTGCCAAGGGAGATCGACGGCCTGAATGCGCTTGAGGACGCGCTGACAACCGAGAATCTGAGCGCATGGACGGAGCGCATCTGGGAGCAGGAGGTGGAGGTGCATCTGCCCAGGTTCAAACTAAGCTCCAGCTTCAATCTTGGCGAGACCCTGG
This sequence comes from uncultured Chloroflexia bacterium, assembly GCA_963700615.1. Classification (GTDB taxonomy): domain Bacteria; phylum Chloroflexota; class Anaerolineae; order J102; family J102; genus DUEF01. Next base: position 287,193 of record CAVOYG010000026.1, read on the forward strand.
TCGCAATGGGCATGAACGATGCTTTTGGCGACGCAGATTTTTCGGGGATGACTGGCGAGCGTGATCTGTACATCAGCGAAGTGCTGCACAAGGCTTTTGTCGATGTCAACGAAGAGGGCACGGAAGCGGCAGCAGCCACCGCTGTAATCATGACCAGAATGTCACTTGTTGATATGGGCCCGACCATTTTCAAGGCCGACCATCCATTTATTTTCCTGATCCGGGACAAATTCTCGGGCAGTATTTTGTTCCTGGGGAGGGTAACTGATCCAACAATCGCATAAGTGAGGAGGCAAACTCATGAAAAGCAGGCTGTATCCGCAATCCTTTTGGTATGGTGCTGGCCGTTGTGGCCGTGCTGGTGTTAGTACTTCGTTCTCGTCGCTCCCGGCGCGTGGGCAACATCCACGCCAGAGGATGTCAAGGACGATCCGGTCACGACCATCACCGTCAACAGCGGCACGGACCCTGACAACAGTATGAGCAAGACATGCGCATCTGCCACGCCCTGCACGCTGCGGCGGGCTATTGTCGAAGTCCGTGGGCTCTCAGCCAGTCAGCGTCCCGCCTTAATCGCTTTCGACATTCCCGAAACGTCGGAGGAAGGCTATGACAGCGCGCTGGGGGTGTGGAAGCTCTATCCGCTCAAGACGAATGATCCGTCGGTGTTCCGGCGCTTGTACGGCGGGCAGGTCACGATCGATGGTTGGACGCAGGAGGGAGGTCGGCGTTTCGGAGGGCCGAGAATCATAATCGTCGGGCCTGACACCGGCAACAAGGATGGGCTTGATCGTCGGGGAAAACAATGCTGGGTCACACGATGGGAATGTGATCCGTGGGTTGGCATTTCAGAATTTCACAACCCATCTGTACATCAATTCCAACGACAATCTCATCGAAGAGAATTGGTTTGGCCTGACCGATAATGGCATGGATGTCTATCTGCGAGACGATGAGCCGGAGGATGGGAGTGGCAGCACTGGCGTCGCCCTCAGTGCCAATGTCGAGGACAACACCGTGCGCGAAAATGTCTTTCTAGGCTTCGACGGCGTAGCCGCGGCAGTGCGCGGAGAACGCAACACCTTTGCCGAGAACTTCGTCGGAACCGCTTACGATGGCAGTGTGCCCGGCAAGCAAACTGATCCCGACCTGATCTGCACCAAGGTCGATTGGCTGGGCGGGGGTGGAATCAGCATGGAAGGGGATGAGCATACGGTGTCGGACAATGTCTTTGCCGGTCTGCGCCAGGAGATCTTCCAGAGTTCCACCCAACCCGATGCGATTCGCCTCTCTGGTTCAGAACACACGATCCAGGACAACTTCATCGGCGAGGATTACGCTGGCGATCCGGTCGGCGTCTGCGGCAGGGGTATTTACCTGGTCAGCAGCCCCCAAGACGTGCAGGTGCTCAATAACACCATCGTGAATCCCGGCATGTCGGGTATCTCCCTCAATGGCGTGCTGTACGATGCCAACACCTTACGGGGAAATACCATCTTTCGGGATGGAAGTTGGCCGCAGGTCGAGGGTAACCCCCAGGCCGAGAGCGCCATCCAGCTCGGGCCCAGTTTGCCGGATGCTTTCGTCAACTTCAAACCCGCCAAGATTACGGCAATCGATGGGCTGACCGTCAGTGGAACCAGTGGCGATGGCAGCCCCTGCCCAAACTGTGTTGTCGAATTGTTCCTTGACGATACGGACAACGTCGTCGAAGCAGTGGCGCGTGACGTAGTGGCGACAGCGGATGCAAACGGCAATTGGTCTGCGACCCTTGCCTATCCATTATCCCCAAGCCTTGGTTTGCGCACAACCAGCACCAGCGCCAGGTACAATACCATCCCCAACATGAGCGCAGGCACCACAACTGGTCTTTCCATGTTGTACCGACCATCCGGGAATGTCTATTTGCCGAGTATTTTGAAGTGAGATTGCAGCGTACCGCGACATTCATGTCGCCGTCAAGGTTGAAGGGCTTCGCCCTTAGCGACGTAAACGGCGCGGTACGGCGCTATCCTTTGTCCAGGTCTTGCAAGAAGGCGTACCGAAACGTCACCCCAAGAATATAATAAGCTGCCAGCACCGAGCCTTTCAACGTTCCGCTGACTTTGGATTGCCCCGCCCGGCGTACATGCCACGACACCGGAACCTCGATGATCTGCGCCTGTTGTTTGGCGGCTTTCACCATCATTTCCGTGGGCCAGCCGAAGGTCATTTCCTGCATGTTTAACGAACGCAGGAGATCGGCTCGGATAGCACGGAATGGACCGAGATCGGTGACCTGAAAACCGTAAAGCAGGCGCATCAGGCGCGCTGTCAGCCAGTTGCCAAAATGCTGGTGGGGCTGCATGGCGCCCGTTGCAATCTCCCCCAACATGCGGGACCCCAGCACCAACTGCGCCCGACCCGCTTCGATGGGTCCGATCAGTCGGCTGATCTCAGAGGGCAGGGAACTGAAATCAGCATCGAGGAACACGAGGATGTCGGCATCTGTGGCGGCGGCGACGCCGGCAGCGCAGGCATAGCCATAACCCTTGCGGGGTTCAGCAACGACCTCGGCGCCTGCCTGCTGCGCCAGCATCGCTGTCCCATCCGTGGAGCCATTATCCACAACAACCACGGCAGCTACTGGCTGTCTCAGCGTCTCCCGCACAACATCGGCAATGGTCTCCGCTTCATTCAGGGCCGGAATGATGGCGACGATTTTCAAAGCAGATTACTCGTCATCCACCAGGATTATTTCTTCCTGTGGTTTGCGTCCCAGCGCAAAATAGCTAATCGGGCCAATGAAGTTGATGAATGAAATGGCCACCCACATCCATTTGTTGCCACGTAATTCATCGGCGCTTCGTTTTTTGATGTCTCGCAGGGCTGCGACAAGCAGAGCAGTTTGTATGGCGGCGGCCAGGAGACCGGCAATCCGCTTGCTGTTGTCCATATCCTGCCATTTGACGATGTTTTTTCTGGTGTTTCATGATAGGCTCCTCCGTGGTTGGTCGCTGAAAGCATCGATATCATACCACATGGGGAGCCGTTTTGCTGTCAGGTCTTTGGGCTTCACCCGACTGCATGGTCCGGCGTTTACTCCGTGCCGCATGCACTTGCAGCGCCTGAGCGAAGCTCAGATAGGCCATGTAGCTGAATCCGGCGGCGTACATCAGCAGCCAGAGTAACAGCCACCACAGGCCGATGCTGACGCCATAGATCAGCAGCGCCACCGCATACACGGCCAGCACCAGTTCGATCCAGGCTGTCGGGTCGGTGGGCAGGGCGTAATTGCTCGCCTGCCAGGCGTCGGTACGATCGGTGACGGCGAATTTGGGCGTGCGCTTGAAGGCGCTCTGCTTTCCCGTCACCGCTTCAAACACCGCCCGGCTGTTGTTCACGGCCAGACCGGTGCCCATTGCGATCAGCGTTCCCAGGCGAATCAGCCGCACGGAAATCGGCGCTGAAATTCGAGCCTGCATCGTCACCCAGTAGAGCAAGGGCGGGCCAATAGCGCTGAGGCTGAAGAGGGCGGTGAAGCGCAGAAATGGGCTGTCGGAAAAGATGATCGGCAGGATGAGCAGGAAGTTGAGGAGCATCAGGGGATGGGCGAGATAGCCGGTGATGTGGAGGGTGCCCAGCGTCTTGCGCCACCACGGTTGAGGGGCCTGCCACAGTGATCCGAGTAGTTTCATCGCTGTCTGGATGCTGCCCTTGGCCCAGCGGAATTGCTGGCGTTTGAAGGCGTCGATCTGCACCGGCAACTCAGCCGGAACCTCGACATGGGGCAGGTAGACGATGCGCCAATCCCGCAACTGCGCCCGGTAGCTGAGATCGAGGTCTTCGGTGAGGGTGTCGCCCTGCCAGCCACCGGCGTCGGCCATGCAGCTTTGACGCCACACGCCTGCGGTGCCGTTGAAGTTGAGGAATGCGCCGATGCTGTGCCGAGCCTGCTGCTCGACCGTGAAATGCCCATCGATGCCCAACGCCTGCGCTTTGGTCAGGTGGGATGATTCGGGATTGATGTGGCCCCAGCGTGTTTGCACACAACCCACATTCGGCTCGGAGAAGCTGGACATGGTCTGGCGCAGGAAGTCGGGCGAGGGGACGAAATCGGCGTCGAAAATGGCGACGAATTCGCCCTGTGCTGTACCCAACCCGTAGGTCAGCGCCCCGGCCTTGTAGCCCTCCCGATCCGGGCGGCGCACATGCTCGATCCAGTGCCCGGCGTTGCGCCAGCGCGCCACAGCCTCAGCCGTGATGCGGATTGTGTCGTCGGTGGAGTCGTCCAGCACCTGGATTTGCAGGCGATCCCGGGGCCAGTCGATCTTGACAGCAGCATCGAGCAGGCGGTGGACGACGTGCCTTTCGTTGTAGATCGGCAGTTGCACCGTCACAATTGGCAAATCGGCATCATCAGCTTCGCTGGTCGGGCCGGGTGACGCTGGTTGTGGCTCCACCGGGCGGTGTCGCCAATAGACGATGGTGTTGAACAGCGCATGCAGCCCGTACAGGCTCAGCAGGGCGGTGCTCAGAATGTAGATGATTTCGATGAGGAGCATGGAAATTTCAGATTGGGATGGGCGTTTTCTAGCAAAAAAGGTGGTTGCGACAGGCCAAGATTAATGATTAAAGATTAAAGTTCAAGTCGTCGATCCTTAATCTTCAATCGTCAGTCTTTAATCACCACAAAATCCCCAACGGCGGCTTGCCCCATTTGCGGAGCAAAACCTTGTCAATACCCAACTCCCGTCCAGACCGGGCGAGGGTGACAATCACAGCCACGGCGAAGAGCAAGACATAGGTCCAGATCCATTCCTGCGAGTTGCCCAGGTAGGTCAGCAGCAGGTTGAGGAAGAAGAAACTGGCTCCGGCTCCGGCCAGTGGTGTCAGCGCCCCGAACAGCAGGCCCAGCCCGATCAGCAGTTCCGCCACCATCTGGAAGGCGCCAAATGCGCCGGGAACCTGCAGAACGGTGGCTTCGATGATGGGCCGGTAGCCGGGCAAGGCGCCGCCGCCATTGGTGAACGCACCCCAGTCGGGATGAGTCAGCAGGTCGGTGATGCCCTGAGCGGTGTAGAGCCCTTTTTGCAGGTTCTCCCACCAGGTCACGAGGATGATCACGCCCAACACAATGCGCAAAATAGCGATCAGTGTGCGCAAGTAGCGGCTTTCGGAGGATGAGTTCATGGGAAAATTACTCCAGCGAGTTGATTGAGACGAGAGGGTTAATGATTAAAGATTAAGGATTAAGGGGCGTCTGTTGGAAAGTGTGAATGAAGTCGGTGGGTTTCTTAATCTTTAATCTTCAGTACTTGATCTTCATCCAAACAAAACGCTTCTCACTCTTCCGACCGGCATCTTTGCCCCCAACCAGCGGTCCACGCCCCACAGTTTCAGCGTGGGCGAGACCAGGAATACGCCGTGCCACATGGCCATCATCAGGTAGGACCAGGGCCATTCGCCGGGCACTTCAGCCAGGCCGATGCCCAGGTTGAGCGACATCAGCAGGCCGATCAGCGCTCCCACACGGGTGAATGTGCCGGTCAGGAGCAGCAATCCGACCAGCAACTCGGAGAGAAAGACGATCCAGGCGAAGGTGGTGAAGTTGGGGATGACGACGCTGGAGACAAGGTCGGCGTACAGGCCAACGGTGGGGTGAGCGACTTCAAGCTGGAGCCAGTCCATCAGGCCTCGCATTCCGGCCGGGGGCAGTGAAATCGGGCGGGAGTTTCCAGCGTAACGACATCAGCCACATCACGCCAATCAGGCTGCGGCTGGCGGACAGGGCTATCCAGAAGAGTTTTTGCGATGTGCTTTGTGTACTTCCCACGGAAGCGTCTCCTTTATTCTCAGGTGCGGGGTTTGGGGGCTGAGTGCGCCCTTTGCGATGCGTAAATCGAATTTTTGCCAGTTATCGAGCATGCAATGGCGATTGGAAGGGCCTTATCGACCAACCTGGTTCGCAGCATAGCATTTTGTTGGACAATCTCCAAGCAGGCGATTATTCTGACATGGGGCGCAGGCATTCGGCCCACTCCATCATTAAGATGTTCCCAGGTTCATTATCCTTACGATTCCAAGCTATGCTTTCCTCAGATCGACGGACTCATTTCAAGCACGACTGGAAAAAGATTGTGCCCTGGCTCATTGTCAGTGGCATCGGTCTGGTTGCGTATGCGGGGATGTTATCTTTGGATTGGCAGACAGGGACATTGCGGGGCGCGCAGACGCCGAACACGATCGCCTGGTGGTTGCTGGCATTCGGCGGCTACCTGGGTGCGTTGTGGTGGGCCCAGCGCGCTGGTCGGTTCTCGATGGTATGGATCTGGGTTCCGGCCATTCTCTTCCGCATCCTCCTCCTCTTCACCACCCCGACGCTCTCCGACGATGTCTACCGCTATCTCTGGGATGGCTACATCGCCAACGAGGGCGTCAGTCCCTATCTCTTCCCCATCGCTGCGCCCGAACTCGACCACCTGGCCATTCCCCTCCGTGATCTGGCCAATCACACCGGGATGGCAAGCCCCTACCTGCCGGCGGCGCAGGCCTTGTTCACCAAAGTGGCACGGACGTTGCCACTGCAACCCAGCTCGATGCAACTGGTGATGATCGTCATCGACCTGCTCAACGGCGTGCTGATTTTACGCCTGCTGCGTCTGGCGATGCTACCGGCCGCGCTACCTGCTGATCTACTTGTGGAATCCGTTGGTCGTGGTGGAGGCGGCGCATGGCGCACACATGGATTTGTGGATGATCCTGTTGGCGCTGCTGGCTGTGTGGCTGTCGCTATCTGTGCAGGAATCGGATGCGGGCGACAGACGTTTTTCACTCCGTCGCTCGCTGTTTTCGCCTATCCTGCTGGCCCTGGCGACATTGACCAAACCACTGCCAGCGTTACTGCTCCCGATCTTCGTTGCTCGCTCCGGCTGGCGGTACGTTCTTGTGTACGCCGTCGCACTGGTCGGGCTTTTGCTGCCGTTTGGGCTCAGCAGCGGCTGGGGGTTGACCGGCCCGCTGGATGGCATCGGCGTGTTCGGGGCGATGCGCATCTACGGCGACCAGTGGCAGTTCAACAGCGGCCTGTTCCACTGGCTGGATTCGCTTTTGGGGAACATCGGTCTGGTCCCCGCCGACCGCTGGGCGAAAGCAGTGATGGCCGGGATCATGCTGGCGGTGTTGTTCTGGACGTGGCGAACCGCTCGGCGCACGGACTCAGCCCGCTCCCTGCTGCGCCTGATGGCCGTGCCCTTCATGGCCTACGTCCTGCTCACCCCGACCCTGCATCCCTGGTACCTGTTGATCCTGCTGGCATTCCTGCCCTTTCTCGCCCCCGGCGAAGCCGAACCCGCCTGGCAATGGCTTTTGCTTGCTCCCTGGCTCTATCTCAGCGCTGCTGTCATTTTCTCCTACATCACCTACCTCAACCCCCTCGATTTCCGGGAATACGAATGGGTGCGGATGGTCGAGTGGCTGCCGACGTTGGGGTTGTTGCTGCTGGCTGGGGTTTCAAAGATGTACCAGGCACGTCATTTCGACGACCGCAGGGAGGAGAAATCCCCTGCGTGACCAGTGTGTGTTTACCGTGGGGGATATCTCGCTGCGCTTCGATATGACGGTCTTCATTCTGGTCTTTCGGAATGACACGAAAAGGGGTTATCAGACCGAGAAAAGCTTGGCAGGAATGATGTAAGGGGATATACTTTGGGGAACATCGCCCACTCTTCAGAAATAAGGAGTCGCACTCATGACAGCACCTGAAATCGATCTGGTTGTATTGATCGAAGAAGCAGACAGTGACGCTGAGCGTCTGGACACGCTCACGACGTATTTGCAACGTGATTTGCGGGAACTTGGCGCTGATTCGGTGGAGCGTTCCTCCGCAGGCGCAGCCGCAGAACAAGGCGCGAAAGGCGACCCTTTCACGCTGGGTGCACTGGCTCTGGTGGCCATCCCGGCGGTCCTGCCCAAAATCCTGGAGTTCCTGCAAGCGTGGTCGTTGCGCGGGGAGCAGCGTGTGGTCAAGATCAAGACGCCGGATGGTTGGAAGTGGAATTCACGCCGGAAAAACGCCTTTCGGAAGCGGAAGTGCTGGCCCTGGCCGAAAAACTGATGGGTATCAAATCCTAGCCAAACCTCATGCCCCGCCGCATCGCCCTCCTCATCGCCAACAGCGAATATGATGACCCGCAACTAAAGCGGTTGAAAACACCTGTTCGTGATGCAGAACGATTGGCAGAGGTCTTGCGGAATCCGAAAATCGGCGGTTTTGATGATGTAGAGCTACTTCTCAATCGGACGTGGCAGGACCTTCGCCCGCTTATTGCCCGTTTCTACCAGAGTAAGAGACGGGATGACTTACTACTTTTCTACTACACAGGGCATGGTATCAAAGATGATCCTGGCGAACTCTATTTGACCACAAAAAATACGGACCCGAGATCGTCGAGGCAACAGCATTGGAGGCCGCCTATATCCGACGGATTATCGACAACAGCCCCTCCCATCGCAAAGTAGTGATCCTCGATAGCTGTTACAGTGGCGCTTTTGGGCAGGGGGACAAATCATTAGGGCGTGATGCTGGTGTGCGTGAAGCATTTCAGGGTTATGGTCAGGTCATTCTGACGGCGAGCAATGCCGTTGAACTTGCCTGGGAAGGAGACAAGTTGGCAGGGGAACCGGAGACTGTCTGTGTTCACTCGCTATCTGGTGCAAGGGTTGGAGACTGGCCAGGCGGACATCGACCAAGATGGGGAGATCACGCCTGATGATTTGCATGACATTTGTTCTGGAGAAAATCAGGCGCAGCGGGCATCAAAGCAATCACCGCAAAAGTATGTTCAGGCAGGGGTGGGCGCATGATGATTGCCGTAATCACCACATGCCACGCTGGTTTTGCGCATTGAATTACGGCGGGCATTACGGAGTCAGCAAGTGTGGATGCGTCAGGGCGCAGTCAGTGAGTTGGAGCGTCTGATTCAGAGTGAAGATGCAGTTTTGGCTGCCGCAGCCAAGACTGCTCTGAACCGCTTGCTGGCTGACGAAAACTTTCAGGTTTCTGCTGCTGCAACTCTCGTTTTGAATCCAGTGTCAGAATCGCAGGTTGTTACTTTACCATCACCATCCAACACACTCACCCTCACCACCCCCATCCACATGGAACTCGTGCGCGTGCCCGCAGGCGAATTCCTTATGGGTAGCGACCCAGCCAAAGACAAGAATGCACTACGATTCGGAGCAACCCCAGCACACGGTCTATCTGTCCGAGTATCTCATCGGCAAATATCCGGTGACCAACGCCCAGTATGCGGCATTTGTGAAGGCAACAGATCATAAATCGGCTCGCTGGGATGGCATTCCCGGCGGTAAAGAATGAACACCCCGTCGTCAATGTTTCCTGGAATGATGCTACTGCATTTTGTGAGTGGCTTGCTAAGGAAATTGGGTACAAACTTAGTGGCCCACCGATTGACGCATTCGCCGGAAATATGCCACACAGACGAGATGGTCGTAGCGCTGGTTGCGTTGCTAGAGAACGATGCAGTCATGTTTCGGCGGCGTAGCGATCGAAGACGTGATCGCTGATCCCAGCGATGAAGTAATTGACCAGTGGCGCACTGACCACTGGAGGGGGTCTGGGGGAGCCATCCCCCAGCAGGCGCAGGCGCCTGCTTGACCGTCATTTCGACGACTGAAAGGAGGAGAAATCCCCTGCGTGACCGTGTGTATTTACCGTGGGGGATATCTCGCTGCGCTTCGATATGACGGTTTTTATTCCTGTGATCGCTGATTGAAAACAGTATTGGATAGCTCGATCATTTTTGCTATACTGACCCTGCGATAACGTCCAGTGTGTTGTGGGCTATTCCCATCGCCATCCAAGTGAAAACGTATGCTCAACGCCAACACCCAACTCCCCCAACACGGCCAAAGCAAAGACGCTCTCCTGTCCCGGATGCAGCAGGCCCGCAACCAGGATGTGGACTGGCGGGAAGGCAAAGCCTTCAGTCTGGTGTTTCAGGCGGGCGAAGACGTGGCGGAGGTCTCGAAAGCGGCTTACGCCATGTATTTCTCGGAGAATGGCCTCAATCCGGGCGCATTCCCCAGCCTGCGCCGCTTCGAGACCGAGGTGATCGGCATGGCGGCGGAACTGCTGGGCGGAGATGGGCAAGTGGCCGGGAACATGACCTCCGGCGGGACCGAGAGCATCCTCATGACCGTGTTCACGGCCAGAGAGTGGGCCAGAGCCAACCGACCAGCCATTACAGCCCCGGAAATCGTGCTGCCCCTCAGCGGCCATCCCGCCTTCGAGAAAGCCGCCCATTACTTCGATGTCACCATCGTGCACACGCCAGTCAGGGAGGATTTCCGGGCCGATGTGGAGGCCATGTGCGCTGCCATCACCCCTAACACGATCATGCTGGTGGGCTCAGCGCCGAGCTATCCCCAGGGCGTGGTCGATCCCATCAGCGAAATCGCCGCTCTGGCAGCGGAGCACGGCTTGCTCTGCCATGTCGATGCCTGTGTGGGTGGATTCATGCTGCCTTTCGTGCGTAAACTGGGCTATCCTGTCCCGCCCTTTGATTTTTCCGTCCCCGGCGTCACCTCCATCTCCGCCGACCTGCACAAATACGGCTACACGGCCAAAGGCGCATCGGTGATCCTGTATCGGGACAAGGCGCTGCGTCGCCACCAGATGTTTGCCTACACCGACTGGCCCGGCGGCATCTACGCTTCGCCGACCATGGCGGGCACGAGGCCGGGCGGAGCCATCGCCTCGGCCTGGGCGGTGATGAACTACCTGGGCGAGGAGGGCTACCTGCGCATCGATGACATCGTCATGCAAACCGTTGCAAAGCTGCGACAAGGCATCGCCGCCATCGAGGGCGTGCACATCCTCGGCGACCCCGACATGAGCGTCATGGCCCTCAGCTCCGACACGCTGGACATCTACCAGGTCGGCGACGAGATGACGGTGCAGGGCTGGCATCTGGACCGCCAGCAATTCCCGCCCAGTTTGCATCTCACGATCCATGCCGGTCATGCCCCTGTAGCCGACCAGTTTTTGGATGATCTGGCAAGCAGCGTCGCTCAGGTGCGCAAACCGACCCCCCGGCGGCTGGGCACGAACTCTGCTGATGTGGCTGGTCGGCATCCTCACGGCGATCTTGCCGGAAAGCTGGTTGAGCTGGATCGTCGACCGGGCTTCAGGCATGCTGGCGGGGGGCGGCGGAGCGCTGCCCGAACGCTCGGCTGCCATGTACGGGATGATGGGCTCGCTGCCCAACCGGGGCGATTTGCAAGAGCTGGTGCTCGATCTGGTGGAAGGGTTTACGGAACCACCTGACAACAAGGGTCAGTAGAAAACTACTCTTCCGAAATCGACACCACAAAACATGCCACCGCCAGCACCAGGGTCATGGGCGTAAACAGCAGTTTCTCGTTCAGACTCAGAGAAGTGAGATTGCCCAGCGTGTTCAGCACCATGAAGGCGGTGATCAACCATGCCAGCACCTTGATGATCGTCGAAGGTGGCGGGTTCCCGGCCAGGCTGGCACGGCGGCGGATAATGTAGGCGAAGACCAGCAACAATGACGCAGATACCAGGCTGGCAATCTGCAAACTGTCTGTGAGTTGAGACTGCCGCCCACCCCACGCCATCGTGATTGGAATGACGCCTAAAGCGATGAGCACCTGCATGAGAGAGGCCACAGCAAACAAGGCAGTGGCGATTTGCGCTGCGGCTTGCGTTGCTTCGGGTTTTCGAATGGATGACATGAAATTGTTCTCCTAAAACACGAGTTCGTAGTAGGCGCTTGAGCGCCGTCGTAAACGGCGATGAATCGCCTACTACAAACCTCTCTACCATTTTGCCTGATGCTCTTCCGCCCAACCGACGAGGTTCTCGATGTGGATGGCTTCGCCATCGTCGGCGATGACCGTGCCCTGATAACGCCCGAACATCTGGTGCACTTCTGACTGAATCACCTGGAGATTGGTCTGCGCTATCCGCTCCAAAAAAGGCGTGAATTGTAGTTGCACGCGTCCATCAGGTGCGGTCATCATCCACGGCCGTTTGTAGTCCCGGTTGTCGTAGGCGAACTCGATGCCCCTGAATTTGTGGATACGTCCATCCAGTAGCAGTGTGTTTTCGGTGGCAGCCGAGGTGTCGCCAAAGCCAAAACCCATGTTCAGACCCACGGTGCGGCCATCGGCCAGAAAGCCGGAGGCGCTGGCCCACACCCAGAAGGAATTGCGTTCCCACACGCCCCTCCCCCAATCGAGGTTGCCCGGGCAGCTTTCTGGGTCCAACTTGATGGTCTGTTCCCCGACCTGGATGCTGCCTGAAGCCGGCATGCAATTGATCTTGCGATTGTAGTAGAAACGTTTGTCGCCGATGGGGATGATGATAACAGTCGACTCATGCTCAGGCGGCAGAGCGAGATCGATGGTCGCAGAAAGAACTTTGCCGCCAAAGTCCGGCCAGGCAACTTCGATGTGCCGACCCTCCTGCCGGTGCTCGAAGGCCACCTGCACCCGGCCATTGTCGAAACGACTATCCCCCTCCGTGCTGTTACGAGGCAGCTCCACGCCCCGGCTCAGGGGAATCGTGAGCGTTTCCTCGTGGTGAGTACCCTTGTCGAAATCCACAACGTAGACGAACGCCTGCCCGGCATAGCCCAGATCGGCCAGCGTGATGGAGAAATAGTATTCGGGTGTGGTGATGCCGTAATAATCCCAGCGCTTGATGCGGAACCGTTGCAGGAATTTAATGCGGTAAAAGGATGCATCTTCCAAATTACAATCGAGCAACGGCTGTCTGGCCCAGCCTACCTGCTGCAAGTCGCCGTTCGTGGTTAGTAACGGGGAGGGTGTGGTGATTTCGTGTTGTGCAGACATGTTGTTTATACGTACTCTATACGATTCCGCATGTCGTCTTGATCAGCTACGGTGTTGAGCAATTCCAGAAACCGAACCCATTGTCCGATGCCGTGTTTGTGTTGCTGCCCGAAGACGATTCCCGCATGGTCTATTCCCATTGCAGCCATTTCGACAAAATCGGCATCATGAGTGCATAGCACGTAAGCCATCGCAGTAGCGCGTTGCAGATGATTGATGTCAGAGTCGCCAAGAACGCCTAAATCTCGGGCGGTTACAGCATCGATCCCGCGGCGATGCTGTTGATCTGCAACAGCAATGGGAACATTTTCATCCAGATAAAAGCGAAGCTTTGCCACCGATGCGCTGTTCCTTTAACTGTTCTGCATGAAGAATCTGATTCTTGATTTGGAGGTCCAGTTCGTCTTTATGGCCATAGTAGTAGGCTAACGCTGCGTAAGTTTGCGGCAGGGTTAGCCCATACCAGTCTGCAACGCCATCAGCATCCAACCCATGATAGAGCTTGGCGATAACTACGTCGTTTACCGTAACGGACGTTCCAAGAATGTAGGGACGTCCGTCACGTAAATCTGGATTCACTGCGATTAAATCGATAGCTTGAATGGTGTCCATGGACAATTGACCTCGGAGCTTCTATCTGGAAGCAGGCTGTTGCTATTTTAGCACAGATGGAATGAGCGCTGAAGTGCATGTCTCTTTGTTCATGACGGCATCACCGCTCCCGAAAGCTCGCGTCTGCTGGTCATGTTGATGGCCTGACCGGTGACAAAGCTGGCTTCGCCAGATACGAGATAAGCGACCAGTCCCGCCACATCTTCCGGGATGCCCAACCGGCCCACCGGGATTTGCGCCACAGCATCGCTGGAGACATCATCCAGGGGTCTGCCCCGCACCAGCGACTCCAGTTGCAATCCCCATTGTTTGAAGGACGTGTCGATGTCGCCCGGTAGGATGGCGTTGACGGTGATCCCCATGGCTCGCCACCTCCTGAGCCAGAGATTGCGTGAGGGCGATAACGGCGGCCTTGCTGGCAGCGTAAGAGGACAGGAAGGGTTTAGGACGGATAGCAGCCAGTGACGACATGTTGATGATGCGTCCGTTGCCGTGCTGACTTGCCGTCTGCATCAGCAGGGGAAGCGCCACCTGGCAGCAGATGAACACACCCGTGGCGTTAACCCTCCAGCGTCTTGCGCCAGGCTTGTTCCTGCATCTGCACCACTGGCGAAGGTCCAAACACGACCCCGGCATTATTCACGAGGATGTCCAAACGGCCGAATGCGTCCTGCGTTTGCTTGACCATTTCCTCCACCGCCGCCCGGTCGGTGACATCGACCTTGACCGGCAGCGCCTTCGCCCCGACCGCTTCGATCATCCCGGCCACTTCCTGTAGTTCCTCCCACTGGCCTGCGCCCGGACCGACCATGTTCGCCGGTGGCGGCGCACACAAATCCCCTACGACCACATTGATTCCCGCCTTCGCCAGACGCATGGCGATAGCCGCCCCGATGCCATTCTTCCGCCCCGCCCCGGTGATGATGGCGACTTTGTTTGTTGCTTGGTTCATTGTAAGCCTCATTGAAAAGAAATGAGGATCAAAGATCAATGACTAAAGATTAAGGACTGCATCACGAACTTAATCTTTGATCTTCAATTTTGATCTTCTCTTTGATCCTTATGTTGTTAATCCTCCGCCCGGTAGACCATCGATCCAAATGCCAGCCGCGCCGGGTGGGGCGAGGTTGGCGGTCTGGTTGACCATCACCTGGATGAGCGAAGGCTGGCCGGAATCCCGAGAGCGTTCGAGGGCGGGAACCAACTGGTCGATTTCAGTCACGTATTCGCTGTGCCAGCCAAAAGCCTCGGCCACCTTATCGTAGCGGGTGTCGGCGTAGATTTCGGTCTCGACGAAAGCGCCGACCTGGCCCAAAATCTGTGACGAGCGCTCCATGCCCCAGCCCTGATCGCAGGCGACGATCACGTTAATGTCGATGTCGTGGCGCCGGGCGGTTTCCATCTCCTGGATGTTGAAGCCCAGCGCGCCGTCGCCGGTGATGAGAGTAGCACATCTCGATCCGGGTTGGCGAGCTTCGCTCCGATGGCGTAGGGAATGCCCGTGCCCAGGTGTCCGAATTTGGCGGTGTACAGGTAGCTGTGGGGCTCGTAAATGGGATTGTAGTTGGCGCACCACAGGCTGGTGTTGCCGCCGTCCTGCGCCATAATGGCGTCACGAGGGAAGAAGTTGCGCACGGTATTGATCATGCGACCCGAATTGATCTTGCCGGAACCATAATCCATCGCCAGTTCCAGCTCGGTGCGCCATTCTGCCGTTAGTTCGGCATAGCGCTCGAAACCTTCGTGGGGCGCTCTGGCGTCGGTTTTGGCTTTGACGGCATCCAGCAGGGCGTTTAGCACTGCTTTGGCATCGCCGAGGATCGCCAGATCTACCGGGCGGTTGAGGCCGATGGCGGTCGGGTCCACATCGATTTGGATTTGTGCTTTGCTCGCTGGCGTCGCCCCACACGGTTCTTTGCCCCAGCCATCCAACTCGCCCAACCGTCCGCCTACCACCAGATTCACATCCGCATCTGCGCGGACCATTTCCAAGGCTTCCCGATTGAGTGGTGCAAAATAGCGGGGATGGTCTTCGGGCACAATGCCACGCGCCGCGAGGGAAGTGGTGAAGCCAGCGCCGAGGTATTCGCCCAGAGCCATGAATTCCTCCCAGGCTCCCGACCAACTGACGCCGCTGCCAGCGTGCAGCATGGGGCGTTCAGACTGCACGAGCATTTCGGCTGCCTGTTCTATCTTGCCTGGATCGCCAATACCGATATTCGTCATCCGATACTGTTCCGGCGACCAGATGCTCGACGATGTCCTCATCGATGGTGCTGCGGATGATATCTTCAGGGATTTCGGGATAGAACAGGGCCTGGACGTCCGCTCGACGCCTGTCTGAAGGCCTGTCGGACGAGTTCGGGCATGCGACGCAGGTCCCGCACGCTGCCCTGCCACTTGGTGACCGGCTGGTAGAGCGTCATCAGGTCGAGCACCTGGAAAGCGCCGCCCCGGTCGGGATAAATGATGTTGCGGCGGCGCTGGCCCGTGATGGCGATGAGGGGCGTGCCTTCAGCGTAAGCCACGGCCACGCCCGATACCATGTTCGCTGCGCCCGGCCCGATGCCGCCGATGACGACGCCCGCTTCACCACGGATACGTGACCAGGCCTCGGCCATGTGAGCGGAAGCCGCCTCGTGGGCGGAGCGGGCAGATGTAGTCCATTTCGTAGTCGCCTAGCTTCGCTAGCCAGGTGTTAAAACTGCCGTCCAGCACGCCGAAGATCATGCTCATGCCTTCGGCTTTCAAACATTTGAGGAGGAGTTCTCCTCCGGTGATTTGGGTCATTGGTGGACTCTCTCTTGTTGAGGTTGATTTTGGGAGATCAAATTTGGAGATTGTAACCTTCAAGATTAGGGTTTAGAGTATAGAGTTTGTGACAAAGATGAGAGTGGGGTATGAGAACCTAGGCCTCAAACTCACACGGGGATCTCTCTCTTTTATTTTCACTCTATTGATTTTTTTTTGCATCCACCGCTGCTTCCTTCGCCTTTGTTTCATTCACAAACTGCAACAGGACGAGGCCGACGATGAGAAATGCGGCGATGGAGAGGGCGGCGATGCGGTGTCCGGACTGTTCGGCGAGTTCGGTTGCCTGTCCTTGGTTCATGTACAAGGCCGTGGCTGCCGCCGCCAGCCAGCCGAACACAGCCGGCCCGATGAAGGAGGATGTGCGTCCGGTCAGGGCGAAGAAGCCGTAGAACTCGGCGCTTTTGCCGGCAGGGCTGAAAGTCCCGACCATGGTGCGGCTCACCGACTGGATGCCCGCCATGGCGAATCCGGCAATCGAGCCGACGATGAAGTATTCGAACACGCTTTGCGCGAAAAACAGGAAAATGACATCGAGGATCATGATCACGAGGCTGATGTTGAGGGCGGTCTTGCCGCCAAGTTTATCCTGAAGCACGCCAAAAAGATAAGCCCCGATCACATTGGCGATCTGCACGAGGATCATGAGGACAATGAGTTGTTGCTGGTCCAGCCCGAACAGGACGCCGCCGAGGATAGCGGCGAACTCCAGGGCCATGATCACGCCATCGTTGTAAATCAGGAAGGCGATCATGAACTTGATGAATTCGCCGAAACCACGTGTGGAGCGGATGGTCTCTTTGAGTTGCTTGATGGCGATACTCCAGTAGTTTTCGCCTGGCGGCAGCGAACGGCGCTGCGCCTTCTCCGGCAGCCAGAGGAACAGAGGGATTGACGAGAGCGCAAAGAATACCGCCGTGATTATGAAGGATGTTCGCACCATGAGATTGCTGCTGTCGGTGGCGAGGATCAGCACCAGGACGATGAGCAGGCAGACGACCCCGCCCGCCGAGCCGATGGCCCAACCAATGCCGGCGACCCGGCCCATCTCATCCTGTGTGGCGATTTCGGGCAGGAAGCCGTTGTAGTAGACCTGGGCCGCACGATAGCCGATTTCGGCCAGGATGAAGAAGATCATGCCCAAGGCCACCCGCCCCTCCATCACAAAAAACAGCATGGCGGTGAAGATCACAGTCTGAACGGTGAAAAAGAGCAAGAATCGCTTCTTTGCGCCCGAATAGTCGGCGATGGCCCCAGGAATGGCGCTGTCACGGCCACGATCAGCATGGCGATGAACACGGCATATCCCCACAACCTGGTGCCCTCCGCGCCGCCCACGACCGAGCCCTGAAAGTAGGCCGAGTAGATGGCAAGCAGCACCACGGCGGCATAGGCCGAGTTGCCGAAATCGTACATGTACCAGGCGATGCGTTCTTTGCGTGTAGATTTAGGTGCTGCGACGGTGGCGCTCATGGTGTTTCTCCTTGGGCAAGTAACGTTGGATGATGATCGAATAGATTAATGATTAATGATTAAGGTCCACTCCACATGGTGACTGTCAATCATTAATCATCAATAATTGATCCTTTTTACCGCATTTCAAATGCCACTTTGATACTCCGCTGATTCCGTTTGTCAATCGCTGTGGCGAAGGCTTGCCGGTAGTCGTCGAGCGGGAAACGGTGGGTGAGAAGGGAATCTGTACGGATTTTGCCATCCGCCATCCAGCGCAGCGCCAGGTCGAAGGTGGAGATGGCTTCGCCATGCCAGTCGACAATATCGTGCCCGACAGCGCCAAGGAGATTGACTTCCTGATACCAGACCGGCGTCACATCCAGGTTCATGCGATGCAGGTTGACGCCGACCAAAACGACCGTGCCACGTTGCCGGGTCCAGCGCAGGGCATTGTTGAGCGTGATTGGGATGCCGACCACGTCGAAGACCACGTCGAAGCCGCCCATCAACATGCGGTTGCCGGAGCGGCCCGTGTACTGATGCGCGCCGGTCAGTTCGGCGGTTGCAGCATAGCCATCTTCCTGAGCAAGAATCGTGTTGTCTGCTCCGAGTTGTTTCGCTAGCTCGGCCTGCCACTGAACTCGGCGCTGAGGGCCGTGATCTCGCAGTTGGGTTAGGATGCGCAGCGCCTGGATCAGCAGGAAACCGATGGTGCCGACGCCCAGCACCAGCACCTTATCGCGGCTCGGGGATGTGGCGATAGGCAGCGTGGATGGCCACCGCCCCGGGCTCGGTGAAGATGGTCTGTTCGTCAGTCAACTGGTCGGGAACAGGCACGAGGGTGGGGGCTGGGGTGATGAAGCTGTCGCCGAAACCGCCGCCGACCGGTTCATGCTCTCTGGGTTCCGACGCAACTTCACATAAAACACGATGGCCGCGCTGGCAGGCGGGACAGGGGTCGCTGAGCCCCCGCGCCCGGCAGTCATCCGCCCGACCCCATCGCACCACCCGGTCGCCAACGCTCAGCCCCTTTACCTGCCCTCCGACCTCTGTCACTTCTCCGACCATCTCGTGTCCCAGATAGATGCGGTTGTGGGTGGGCAGGGCGGTCGGAGCCACATCCAGGCTGGCGTCAAGATAGAGCTGGTGGAGATCGTTGCCGCGGATGCCGCACATGCGGTTTTGCACCCGCACCCAGGCCGCATCGGGGAGCGGCGGATCGGACATTTCACTCAGGTGCAGCGGAGCTGTCGGCCAGAAATAGGCGGATGGCGTCAGACGTCCCAGCGATTTCGTGAGCACAAATCGCATCGGCGTGACGTCGAGGTGCATGGTGCGCATGGGGATTTGTAAAATGGTGGAGTGGCGTCAGGAGATAAAGGACCAGTAGAACAACTGAGAGCAAAGATTAATGATTGAAGATTAAGGCCTTGGTCGCGTGGTGGAGACAGCTTTTCACCATCAAGCAGCTTTTTCTTATCATCACGCCAGTAGAATCAAGTTCTGGGTACGATTGCCGAAGGGAGAAACCCTTAATCTTTGATTATTAATCCTTAGACAATCAGCGAAACCCCCAACACCAGAATCAAAATGGTGACGAGGGTGCTGAGGCGTTGAGGTTGGATGCGATGGTCGAGCAAGGCTCCGCCGATAACCCCCAACACCAGCAGGGGGTGCAATCAAAAAGTATTGGCTGCGCACGGAGGGCGTGATATTGCGGCGACGCCGTGTGTGAGGACGATGATGCTGGCGGTGAGTAGAAGACAGCCTGGAGTACAGCCGAAAGCGGTGGGAGGGGCCACTGCGCAGAGAGCCGTACAGGATGAGCGGAGGGCCAGATGTGTTGTAAGCGCCGCCCAGAGCACCGGCAAGGAATCCGCCGGGTGAGCCCACCGACGGGAGATGGGATGCGGGGCGGTGGGGCTGATCAAAACAAAGAGTGCATATCCCACCAATACAACGCCTAAACCGGTCTGTACGAGCTGTTCATCCAGATTCCCCAGCGCCCACACCACCGGAATCCCCAACACTGTCAACAATCCCAAGCGTTTGATCTCCGAGAAATCCAGAGACTGGCGGTAACGGATGACATTGATGATGTTGAGCGTATGCGCTCATGGCCAGTGGTGCCGCAGTGCGGATGCCCAACAAATGCACCGCCAGGGGC
Source organism: uncultured Chloroflexia bacterium (assembly GCA_963700615.1). Classification (GTDB taxonomy): domain Bacteria; phylum Chloroflexota; class Anaerolineae; order J102; family J102; genus DUEF01. The sequence goes on from CAVOYG010000026.1 coordinate 307,120, forward strand.
ATGACGATCAACGAAAATCCAAAACCGGACAAGGTCTGGGTAAGGGCGGCAACGAAGACAAAAAACGCCAATAATGCCGTTGTCATGCAGCATCAGGCCTGATTGCGGTATAGGGCTCGAAGTTTGTGACCTGGAACATCGCTTAAGTTTTTTGGTTGCAGGGATGAGGCGGATTTGGTGTTGTCGCGGGCTTTGGTTGACTACGATCTAAGATTATCCCCCACCCACGATTGCTACAGCCTGTTGCGGAGCAATGTAACACACAAATTGACGCACAAGCAAGTCACAAATGGATTCGAGACACCGCCGACTGATGCGAATTCGTGTCGCGCCGAACACTATGGCAAAATGCGTGTAACTCTCGGTTTTCACCCACCGATTGAAATCGCTGGCTGCAAAAAAAGTACGCTGAAGCGCACTGACCGGCGTTTAGTTGTTGTGTGGCGAATCCTGCACCCCATCACCGTGCCACCTTGTCACCCTGTCACCAAATCAAAAAGGAACAAGCACCATGCCTGATACAATCTCCGTTCTCATCGTCGACGACCATCAAATCGTGCGGGAAGGATTGCGGCTCATTCTGGAAACGGCGTCCGGCATCGATGTTGCGGGCGAAGCGGCAGATGGTGCAGAGGCGTTGCGTCTGGTCGCTGAATTGAACCCCGATGTTGTGTTGATGGATCTACGGATGCCGGGCATGGACGGGCTCACAACCATCGAACGGTTGCAACAGGAACATCCCCAGGTGTCGGTTGTCATCCTCACCACCTACAATGAAGATGAACTGATGCTGCGAGGATTGCGAGCGGGCGCTCGGGGCTACCTGCTCAAGGATACCGACCGTCAGACCCTGCTCGACACCATTCGGGCGGCGGCGCGTGGCGAAACATTACTCACTCCCGAGATCGTCAATCGCATCCTGGCCTACACCACCGGCGGTGTTCCCACTGCATCCTCATCCAGCAGCAACATCGACCTTACTGATCGGGAACAGCAGGTCCTGGAGGCGGCAGCCCTTGGCGAGCGAAACAAAGAGATCGCCAAACGGCTGGGTATCACCGAGCGCACGGTCAAGGCGCACCTCACCAGCATCTACAACAAATTCGGTGTCGATTCACGTGCAGCGGCGATTGCTGTGGCCGCACAGCGGGGATTATTGCCATCGGGGAACTGAGCGGAACATCCTCACTCAATCAGCCCTGCCATCTCTAGCGCCGGGACGATGAGCGACGTTCCAGGCATGCACATCCCGACCAGAATTGATTTGCCCAACCCGACCATGCTGCAGTTCCCAATATTCTTTCGGTGACTCGTCCACCAGTTCTCGCTCGACCAGCGTTTCCAGCGCCTGCCGGTATTCGGCTTTGGGGCTGATGCTGTGGGCCAGCGCCAGTTCGATATTCGTCCAGAGGGGCCAGTTGCCGCCGTTATGATAATCGCCAGGGTTGCGCATGGTGGGGCAGTTGAACAAGCCGGGATAAGCGAAGCTTCCGTCCCCAGCAGCGATGATTTTGATGCCCACTAATTCACCGGAACGGTCGTAAACGCTGGCGGTGGCTAGACGGGTATCCACAGTCGTCAGCACATCCTCATCAAGTAACATGCCTTGATCGAAAAAGCGGCGGTGCAGGAATTCCGGCAACAGTGCCGATCCATCCTGCATGGTTGCGCCGGGGCCGGACTGACCCTGGGTGATGACGCTTAACTCCGGTCTGTAGCGCTCTCGATAGCCCTCTGTCGCTCGCTCGACCATTTCTTCGGACACATCCGGGTGCTCCATCTCGACCAGGAATCGCAAGGCGAGAGCGTACAGCCCCTGGTTGTAGGTGATGACCTCCGGCTCGGTCACTTCCCAGCAGTCGGCCCAATAGCGGAATATGCCAGGAGCCGACACGTATCGGTCCTCTCCGACGTGATTCTGAACGAAATCCACCGCCCGGTCGATGATTTCCGGGTCGGTCTCGTACCCGGCCCGGTGCAGCAAACCCGACCAGATCAAAAAGATGAGTGTGCTTTCGTCATCCTGGGGTTGCAGAGACTGATCGGCCGGATCGAAAGCGATGGCGGTGGTTATTTGGCCGGTGTCGGGATTTTGGTTGGCCTCAAACCACTGGTAGGATTGCTCGAACAGGTCGGAGTCAGCCAGGCCGAGGCTTGTGTAGAAAGCGTCTCGGGCGTAGATGCCGTTGGCGTAGACCGGGCTGGGCACGACCGCCAATTGACCGCTGATGTCCCGCATATTGAGTCGGGCGGTCTCCTGGTAAATGGGATAGAGATTTTGAAGGATGGGCGAAAGATGAGGGCTGGAAGTAGCGATGCTGGTCGGCGTTGAAACGGGCGCTGAGGTCGCTGTAGCCGGTGGTGATGGCGTGTCATCCACCATGTCTTCGGTTATCGTTACTTGTGTTCGGCTCGGCTTGCTGCGTTGGCGTTAACGCGGGAGCATCAGCTATCTGAGTTACGGTGGTTTCAGGTTCAGGTGTGTTGGGATCGATTGTCGCTGACGGGCCGATTTCCTGACATCCGGCAATGAGGATCAGGGTCAGCAAAAGGAAAATAATCTGGCGCATGAAACCCATTATCGCATCATCAGCATGGGGCGCCCAATCCCTTCTACGACCTTGGCGGTGATGTCTTCCCAATGATCATGCCGCGCAGAAATGCCCTGGATTTGGGAATCAACAGGGCATGACAGTAGACTGGGAGAGTCACGAAACATGATCGTCATTTCGAGCGCAGCGAGAAATCTCCGCCACACTTGACAAATAGGAGTCTTCAATGACCTCTCATTCCCAATCCGACCATTCTGATTTACTCGACCTTGTGCATCGCTCCCTCCAGACCATCTGGGATGGTGACGCTGATGCCTACCGCTCCCTGACCGCCGAGGATGTCTCATTTTACGAGTGGTACATCTCTCCCCAGCGCATCGACGGTCTGGATTTCCACTTGCGGGAGATCGCAGTGCATGGGCAAGTCCTTGCCGGCGCAGGCAGGGTCGAATACGAAATTTTACAGCCCCGCATCCAGCGCTACGATGACACCGGCATTGTCAGCTACACCTTGCTCATCCGCACGATCAGCGAAGCTGGGGTCACGCATAAATCGCACAACGAAAGCCGGGTCTTCCACAATTTCGGTACGGAAAACGAAACGCAGTGGAAGCTGGTGCATTGTCACAAATCCCCCATCGCCACGTCTGGTAGGGGCGACAGGCCTGTCGCCCCTACGTTACGATCCTAAATCCTGTTGTTTGATGTGTTCCAACAGTGCTTGTGCCGCATCTTCGATCAGATCAAACGCTCGTTCGGCCTCCCCTGAGCTGTAGTAGGGATCGGGTACGTCGGTGACGCCCAGATGCGGGGCATATTCCAGTAGAAGGCTGATCTTATGTTGCTGTCCGTTCGGACATAGCCATTCTAGGTCGCGCACATTGGCGCGGTCCATCGCCACGAGATAGTCGAAATGTTCGCAGTCAGATGGCGTCGCCTGGCGTGAGCGCTGTTTGCTGAGGTCGATACCCCGCCTGCGGGCGACGTTTTGCATGCGGCTGCAAGGCGCGTCGCCGACGTGGTAGCTGCTCGTGCCCGCCGAATCGATGTAGATTTGATCCGTCAAACCCTGCTCATCGACCATGCGCTGAAAAACGCCCTGCGCTGTGGGAGAACGGCAGATATTCCCCAGGCAGACGAACAGGACTTTGAGCATGAACTAAGCGCCCGCCTCGGCTGCAGTTGCCTGCACACGCGCCGCCATTTCCCGGTCCATCATCAGCAAACCGGGGCCAAAATCACCGATCATTTTGAGCTGGGCGACAGCATCGCTGGCGTTCTTCTCTTCTTCGACCTGCTCATCGATGAACCATTTCAGCATACTTTGTGTTGGATAATCGTTTTCGTCGACAGCGAGTTGGTAGAGTGCGTGGATTAGGCTCGTGACCTTTTTTTCATGTGCTAGAGCACCCTGAAAGACTTCCAGTGATGAAGCCCACTCAGTTTGCGGTTCTCCGATAGCCTTCAACTTCACCCGACCATCGCGGTCGAGAACGAAGTCAAATAGTTTCATGGCGTGCAATTGCTCTTCATCATGTTGCATTCGCATCCAATGTGCGAAACCAGGCAAATCCTGGTCTTCGAGGTAAGCGGCCATGGAAAGATAGATGTAGGCCGAGTAGAGTTCGGCGTTGATTTGTTCGTTGATGGCATCCTGTAATTTCTGGCTTATCATTTTTTATCTCCTTGCGAGTATTCGTCAGAAAAGTTTGCGTGTGACTCCGAACAATCAGAGTCATGATTCTATTCTAATCCGCACCTACGGGCGTGTCAATTGCTACAGGCCTCGTTTCAGCAAACCATGCCAGCCGATAGAATTCATTTTTTGCTGATCGAATCGAATTGGCGATTACGATAAGGAATGATAAAATCAGATAAGATGTTCCGATGATGTAGCATCTAAATTTGGCAAAGCAGCCATCAAAATCAGGAGGTACAAATTGGTTATTCCAGCAGCGTTACTCAGACGATTCTACGTGGACGGGAGTCTGCAAAATGCTGAGAGGGGAGGATTTGAATTCAGGATCAAGAACACCGTTGCACCGACAATTATTATTTCGTTGGGTCCCATCGAAATCGACGATGAACCATACGCGGCGAATCAGGTGACACTGACAGCCAGTAAACCCCGTCTCGCGAGCAGCGTCAGTGAAAAATCACCCCTGCACCTCGAGATGGGGAAAGAGATCAATTTTCACGTTGCTGGTGATGATCTGAAGCCGGGCGTGCATGAATTAATGGTGCACGCTATGACAAAGGAAGTTGGCTCTGTTATCATCGCTGTCACTGAAACACTTTAAACGCCAGTTACTCAACTTGGAGGATCGACGATGATCGTCGGAGTGCCAAAAGAAATAAAGGATAATGAATATCGCGTTGCCATGACACCCGGCGGGGTGATGCAGATGGTTGGCATGGGCCATGAGGTTTGGGTTGAGACCCATGCAGGTGATGGCAGTGGATTTACCGATGATGAATTTGCACGTGTGGGCGCCAAGATCGTACCCACAGCGGCAGATGCCTGGGCCGCAGATTTTGTTGTAAAAGTGAAAGAACCACAGTCCACCGAATTCCAGTTTCTAAGACCCGACCTGGTATTGTTCACCTACCTGCATCTTGCCGCCGAAAAGACGCTGACACGCGCTATGTTAGAGAGCGGCGTCACCGGCATTGCTTACGAGACGGTGGAGCTTGCCAGCGGTTATTTGCCCCTGCTCACGCCGATGAGCGAGGTGGCCGGGCGCATGTCGATTCAGGTGGGGGCGCACTACCTCGAACGCATGAACGGCGGTCGGGGCAAGTTGCTGGGCGGGATTCCCGGCGTGCGCTCGGCTGATGTGATCATCATTGGCGGTGGCGTTGTCGGTACAAACGCTGCCCAGGTGGCCTTGGGTATGGGCGCTCATGTTGTGATCATCGACCTCAACCTGGATAGGCTCCGCTACCTCGAAGAAGTGCTGCATGGCCGTCTGACCACCCTCAGTTCCAACCCCCTGACTATCGCCGAAGCAGTGAAACGGGCGGATTTGCTGATCGGCGCTGTGCTGGTAAAGGGAGCCAAAGCGCCCAAACTGGTGACACGAGAAATGATTAACACCATGAACCCCGGCAGCGTCGTGGTGGATGTAGCTGTGGATCAAGGTGGATGTATTGAAACGACCCGCCCCACCACGCACTCGAACCCGACTTTCTACGTTAAAGACGTGCTGCATTACTGTGTCACAAATATGCCGGGCGCTGTGCCCCGCACCAGCACCTATGGGCTCAGTAACGCCACCTTGCCCTACATGGTGAAGTTGGCAAACCTGGGTGCGGAAGCAGCCATTCGCAAGGATCCGGCTCTGGCTCTGGGCGTCAACACTTGCAAAGGCAAGGTTGTGTATCCTGCCGTGGCTGAGGCGTTTGATTTGGAGTACACGCCGTTGGAAAGTTTGTTGTAGGCCAGAAGCAACAGTGCAGAAAAATGAAACCCGCCTGGGGACATTGCCAGGCGGTTTTTTTGATTTGGATTGTAGTCATGGATTCCAATATCACGCTTCGCGTGACATGATCTCCAGACAGCCGATCCCCAACAGCGCCACCAGCTCCGCCTCCAGTTCGGCGCAGTAGCGGGTGGTGTCGTTAGGGAAATCCAGTTCCACCACACCTCGCGCATCACTGATTTCAAACAAAAAACTATCCCGGCCTGCATAGCTCCTCAGCAGCGTCACTGTCTCGATCAGCAATTGATTGTTCCTGTTGCTGTCATCCTGCAGGGGGAAGAGCACACGCAACAAGCGGGGGGGCGGTTGCGGGACAGGGTCAGTCTTCACTTCCGGCTCTTCCACCATTTCGGCTGACTCAGGATGTGATTCCGGCTGTTCGTCTTCGACCTCCGACCTCCGATCTCCGACCTCCGACTTCCGATCTCCGACCTCTGGCCTCTGATTTTCGGCCTCAGCGGATTCCCGGAAACCAATCATTCCTTGTTCGGGCACATCGTACACAGGCATCCACGGCTCATCTTCTTCATCGTCGGGCTCATCGATGAGGAAATCAGGACTGCCGGAATCTTCGTATTCCCAGGATGGCGGGGGCGGGGGGAATGCAAAATCAGGCAATTCCTCTTTTTCTTCGGCTTGCGCATACGAGAAATTATCGGTGATGTCATCCACAAGTACGTTGATGCGTTCATCGCGCTTTTCCACCTTGCCGCGCACCAACACCACACTGCCCTCTTGCAGGAGATGTTCGGGTATTTTGGCAAAGGTCTTCGGGAAGATCGTGAGATCGCAACTGCCCTGCAGGTCCTCCAGGGTGACAAATGCCATGCGGTCGCCTTTCTTGGTGAGGATCTCGCGCATGCCCGCCACCATGCCTGCCAATGCCACCCGCCTGCCGACCCGTTGCGGCACCTCGTGGCTCAGGCACGAAATCACATGCTGGTAGTTGGCTGTGACCCGCTCCAGGGGATGCTCGGATACGTAAACGCCCAGTAATTCTTTTTCCCAGTTCAGGCGCTCTTTGACCGGGACCGGCTCGAAAACAGGGATTGGCGAAAACAGGTCGGATGTAGATTGCTGGGCGGGGATGTCCAGCAAATCGAACAGACTTTGCTGACCGATATCCTTGGCCTCCCAGGCCCCGTTCGAGCGATTCATCATCCGATCCAACACAGCCAGGATTTTCTCCCGATCCTCAAACTGGTCGAAAGCGCCCACCTTGATCAGGCTCTCCAGCACCCGCTTGTTCACCAGGCGCAAATCCGTGCGCTCGCAGAAGTCTTCCAACGATGTGAATGGCCCCTCTTCCCGCGCCCGCAGGATTTCTTCCACCGGGCCGTGCCCGACATTCTTGATTGCACCCAAGCCAAAACGAATGGCGGAACCTTCCGGCACGGAAAAATCGAAGACATTTTGGCCAAAATTCTTGGCCTTCGTTACGGTTACACCCTCCTGGATGGCGAATCCCATGTCCGATTCGTTAACATTTGGCGGCAGCACGGCAATGCCCATCTTGCGACATTCGGTAATGAAATTGGTCACCTTCTCCTGGTTATCCAATTCCACTGTGAGCAGGGCCGCCATGTATTCCACCGGGTAATACGCCTTCAGATACGCCGTCTGCACGGTGATGACAGCGTAATCGGCCGCATGGCTGTTGTGTACCAGGATGTCATTGGCGATGAAATTGTGCGTGCCTGGCACTTCGAGATCGTAGGTTTGTTTTTCGCCCACGTACTCGATACTGACGATTTTATCCCAATAAATATCGCTATTGGCGTAACGATGCAGTTCCTCATCGTCGAAGAAATCGGCAAGCCGTTGGATGGTAGCACGCCGGAAACCTGATTTGGTTGGGTTGTTGGTCGGATGAAATTCTCGCTGCGCCACTCCGGTAGTTGCGTTGATGTCTGTCCAGGTTCTACCGGAAAGCTCCTTTACTTCTCTGACGCGCTCCTTGATGCCCAAAGGAACAACATCTTTGCTGCTTTGTTCAGGTGCGACGCGTTGCAACAGCGCATTAAGGGCGTTCCTGTTTTTATCCGATACGAAATAAAGACCGATCTGACTGGCAAAGGTCGAGATATTATCATCGCCGGTCACAAAAAGTTGGTAGCCAGTCCGGCCATCTTTGTAGGGGAATTCAACAGTGCGCAAGCGGCTGATGACGCCTAAACGCAACAGGAGATGCTGCAACTGGCGCGCCATGCGTTCCGACGATGTTGCATAGAACAAACTGCGTCCCCGAACGTTGATATGGCCATCTCCCTCCCACATGCGGCTGATCAAAAGTGCAATTTGGCGATTCTTGAGTTCAAAAACCTCTGCCGGAATCTCTTTCTCGGTTGCTTTTTTGCCCCAAATATTCAGATCTTTGGCCCAATCGACAATACCCGCCGTTTGAGTTCGGTTGACACGTTTGGCATAGACGGAGAAGGTGTTTTTGTGCATCGCAACGGAACATCGCACATTCTCAAACTGCTCCGCAGCCAGACAATAATCATCCAACTGAGTTCGGTCCTGCGTGTAGAAGTAGACCGATGTCGGATGGCACAGATTGCCCTCGGCCAACAGATGTCCCAGAGCGATGACTTCATGGTCCTGCCACTGTTTTGCACCCTCAACATCGATCTGACGAGGGACTGCGAGCAATTGCCCGGCTTCCAGGTCTTCCAGATGCCGCCAACCATCGAAAGTGTAGAAGGGGTGATTGGCAGTCGCTTCGATGCTTCGCCCCAGCGCTGTCGTCAGGCGATAGACCGGTTTGACGCCGTTATCCAGCACTTTGGAGACCCGACCTGACTGCAATTTCAACGAATTTGTATCGCATGTGATCGTAGCATGGAGTTGGGCGGCGCCCGTTGCGATTTCCTCGATCTTGACCAGGCGTCCGGTATCGGCATCGACCACCTCGACATCACCCGGCAAACATTTATTGAAGCCGTAGTTGGCGAAAAGGACGATGTCCTCATAGATTTTCTTGGCATTTTGGCGTGGGATGCCCTTCTGGACGGCACCCTCAACAAACTGCACTTCGTGCAGGGCCATCTCATGCTTTTTCTTCTTGGCAACGGCTCGGCGCATCAGATCGGCATCGCCAGGCGTGTAGCCCGCCAGCTCGGCAGCGATCTGGATGATCTGCTCCTGATAGACGATGATGCCGTAGGTTTCAGCCAGGATTGATTCTAACGATGCGTCTGCGTACACAACCGACTCGCGACCATGCATGCGATTCACATAGTCCGGGATGTACTGCATCGGGCCAGGGCGATACAGGGAGATGGCGGCGACGATATTTTCGAATCGGGTGGGTTTCATGCTGCGCAACATCCGTCGCATCCCTTCCGATTCCACCTGAAACACACCGGTCACTTCACCCGATGCCAGGAGTTCGTAACTGCGGGGATCATCTGTGGGGATGTTGTCGAGATTAAAGGTGACGCCGTGCCGTTTTTGGATGAGGCCAGCAGCCACGCGCATGATGGTCAGCGTGGAAAGGCCCAGGAAATCCAACTTGAGCAGACCCAGCGACTCCAACACGGGATACGTGTACTGCGTGATGTAGTCGCGCACGCCCTTGGACGGAGAGCGGCGCAGAGGCGTGTAGTTCACCAAAGGCTTGTCGGCCACAATCACAGCGGCGGGATGGATGCTGACATGGCGGGCGACGCCCTCCAGCTTCTGCGCTGTGTCGATCAAATCCTGAATTTGCCGGCTTTTTTCGTAGACCATGCGCAGTTCGGTTACATCTTCAAGGCCTTTGGCGATGGTCGCCTTGGGTCCGCCAGGGATGAGCTTGGCGACCTTGTCCACCTCGTCCAGGGGGATGTCCTTCACTCTGGCGACATCGCGGACACTGCCGCGCGCCTTCATTGTCCCGAACACCACGATCTGCGCCACCTGATCCTCACCGTATTTCTGGATCGTGTACTCGATCATCTGGTCTCGCTGATCGTCCGGGTAATCCAGATCGAAGTCGGGCATGCTCACCCGGCCAGGGTTCAGGAAACGTTCGAAGATCAGGTTATTCGGTAACGGGTCCAGGTTGGTGATGCCCGTGACGTAAGCGACCAGCGAACCAGCGCCCGACCCGCGCACATTCCACCAGATGTTGCGACTGCGCGCATATTCGCACAGGTCCCACACGATCAAAAAGTAGGTGTCAAAACCCATCTGGTGGATGATTTTGAGTTCGTGCTCTTTCCGTTTCTGGATTTCCTCATTGTTAGCCCGCTTGCCGTAGCGTTTTTCCATCCCCTGTTCCACGAGATGGCGCAGGAAACTCTCGGCATCGAAACCGTCCGGCACCGGAAAAGCAGGGAGATGATAACCGGTCGGGCTGAGATCGACATTGCACATCTCGGCGATCTTGACGGTGTTGGTGAAAGCGCTGGCCGGGAGATCGGCAAAGGGCCGGAATGCCGCTTCCATCTCAGACCGGGATTTCAGGTAATAGCTGCCATCCGACATGCGCATGCGGTTTTCATCTTCAAAGCTGCTGCTGGTTTGCACGCACAAGAGAATGTCGTGCGGAGAGGCATCCTCCGCCTGCACGTAATGCACATCGTTGGTGGCAATCATCCCCACATCGTATTTCTGAGACCACTCCAGCAGGGTTCTGTTGACTTTATGCAACGTCGGGATGTTGTGCTCCTGCAACTCGATGTAGAAGCGATCCCTGCCGAAGACATCGAGATACCAGTTCAACCGTTCCAGCGCCATTTTGGGATCGGAGGCCCCTTTTTCGTCGCTGAGATAGTAGGGCACTTCCGCCGCCAGGCAGCCGCTCGTGCAGATCAGCCCCTCGTTGTACTTTGCCAGCAGATCGGCATCGACGCGAGGGCGATAGTAGTAGCCCTGCAATTCCGCCTCCGACACGATCTTGAGCAGGTTTTCGTAACCGGTCTGGTTCTGGGCCAGCAACAGCAGGTGGTGCCGGGCCCGATCCTGTTGCGCATCCCGACCCGACATCGGACGCCCCCACATGGTCATGTAGGCTTCGACGCCGATAATGGGTTTGACCCCGGCCCTGGTGGCGGCATTGAAAAAATCAATCGTGCCGTGCATGCTGCCGTGGTCTGTCAGCGCCACGGCGGGTTGCCCCAATTCCTTGGTGCGAGCAATCAAATCCTTGATCTTGCTCAGGCCATCGAGCAGAGAGTACTCGCTATGCACATGGAGGTGGACAAAGTCTTCGGTGGGGGTTGTCATAGGCTGGTGGGGGATGGTGTTTGTAGTAGGCGATTTATCGCCGTGATTTTTCGGATTTTGGATACTGGGTATTGGATATTTGGTATTGATTCCCGCCCCGATGCTACTGTAACCCGATTATAACGTCGCCCCTGCTGCTTCACAACCCCACGAAGCCGCCAGCAAACTCGCCCCGCCCCTCGGTTTTGCTTCGCAACGCCAGGATTTCGTCAACATGGCATCCCCGTTTCGCCGCCGTTGACCGATTACGGATGTTCAGGGATTTTAAGTATGGGTCATGAATTCGAAATCCCCTCGTTGCAAGCCACTATCTTTGTTAGAAGATATCCGACTATCAGGTGCCTGTCACCTCGAGGTGACAGGCACCTGATAGTCGATCCCTACCCCACACTCCCACCACTGGCTACATCCCCACCGTAATCCTCCTCGCGGGCGTCGGGGCGCACGACCACGTTGCGGCCAAGCGTAAGGCTCGCAGGCACGCGCGCACGCTTGCCCACCAGCGTAATGCCGGTGTTGAGGATGTTGGGCAGGCTGGCGTTGGCGGTGTTGTCATCGCCGTAACCGACGCGAGCGTTCTCGCCGATCACGACTTTTTTGTCGATGATAGCCTTGTTGACGATGACGCCGGGGCCAATGACTGGCGTCGTTGAGGATGATGCTGTCCCGCACTTCGGCGCCAGGGCCCACAATCACGCCGGGGCCGATCATGGAGCGCCGCACTTTGCCTTCGACGCGGGCGCCATCGCTGAGCAGGTTGCCGTGAATCTGGGCGTCGGGGCCTAGCCACACGGGCGGGTACTGCTCCGAGCGGGTGTGGATCGTCCAACGGGCATCGGACAGGTCCAGGGCGGGGATGTCGGTCAGCAGAGCCATGTTGGCTTCGTAGTAGGCCGGCACGGAGCCCACATTGGCCCAGTAGCCCTCGAATTCGTAGGCGAAAACCCGCTTGCGTTTGATCAGCCTGGAAATCACGCCGCCGCCCAGGTGCTGGGCCTTTTTGCCGGAACCGATCAGCCAGTCATCCAAAACCTGGCGGTTGAAGACATAGACGCCCATGCTGCCCAGCGTCGCCCGTGTGCGCCGTGGTTTTTCCTCGAAACGGCTGATGCGGCCATCGATGTCGGTGGTCACCATGCCGAAGCTGTTGGTCAGATGCGGGCTGACTGCTCGCACCGCCACCGTCACATCGGCCTTGCGCTGGCGATGGAACTCCAGCATGGGGCGGTAGTTCATCTTGTAGATATGGTTGCCGGAGAGCACCAGAATCTGGTCGGGATTGCTCTCACGGATGTAGTCGAGATTGAAACGGATGGCGTCGGCGGAACCTTCCTGCCAGGCGCCGGTTTCTTCGGCGCTGCTCTGGTACGGCTGTAACAACCGCACCCCGCCCTCGGCTCTGTCCAGGTCCCAGGGCTTGCCCGCCCGGATATGTTCGTTGAGCGAGCGGGGCATGTATTGCGTTAGAACGGCAACATTGTAGATATCGGAATTGACGCAATTGGACAAAGGGAAATCAATCGCCCGGTACTTGCCGGCAAAGGGAATGGCCGCTTCCGAACGACCAGCGGTGAGCACACTGAGTTTGGGGCCGGGGCCGCCTGCCAGAATCATGGCTAAAACGTTCATGCCGATTCCTCCTCAATTACATCAATTTCGATAATCTCGCTTGGATTTTCTTCAGTTGGCGGGACCGGTTCAGCGGGCGGCGGCAACAGCACGCCCTCCCGGCTGATGGTGGAACCGCTGGGGATGACATCAAAACCCTCGACATCCTTTGCATCGACATCAGCCTGCACGAGGACGTTGCGTCCCACCCGGATGTTGGCGGGGAGATGCGCGCCCTTGCCGACGACCGTAATGCCATCGTACAGCCTGTCGGGCATTTCGGCGTTGGGCGTCATGTCATCGCCGAAGCCCAATTGCACGCCAGATGCCACCACCACCTGTTTATCGACCACTGCTCTGTCAACAACAGCGCCCGGCCCGATCCAGGTATCGTTCATGATCACGGAGTCTCGCACAACTGCGCCCGGCGAGATGTAGACGCCCGGCGAGAGCACCGAGTGTTCGACCCGCCCGTGGATGGTGCAGCCATTGCTGACCAGCGAGCGCACCACCTGGCCCTGCACGCTGGTCTTGACGGGGGGACGTTCCTGGCTGCGTGTGCGAATGACCCAGTGCGGGTCCCAGAGGTTGAGAGGGCTGTCGGGCTCACACAGTTCGAGTGAAGTGTTCAGATAGGCGTCGAGCGTTCCCACATCCACCCAATAGCCATCGAACTGGTAAGCATAGACCTTGTTCTCTGCGATCATGTCCGGGATGACGTGTTTGCCGAAGTCCAGGGCATCGTGCAGCAGGTGTCCGGCCTCAAGGCGCTCAGTGAGCATGTCCACATCGAAAATGTAGATGCCCATGCTGGCCAAGGTGCCTTTGTCGCGCAGTTTGGGTTTTTCGTGGAAGGCCGTTATCCGCCCGTTCTTGTTGGTGGACATGATACCAAAGCGATCCGTTTCATCCAGAGGCACATTCATCACAGCCACGGTGAGATCTGCGCCTTTCTCCTCGTGGTAGTCGAGCATATCCTGGTAATTCATCTTATAGATATGATCCCCCGAGAGGAGCACCACCAGATCGGCGTCCCGGCTGTGCAAATAGTCGAGATTTTGATAGACGGCATCGGCTGTGCCCTGGTACCATCCCTGCTCACCTCTGGCCAGATAGGGTTGAAGAAGTTGAACGCCACCCCGCACACGATCCAGATCCCACGGTTTGCCAATGCCGATATGCTCGTTAAGCGAGTGCGGGCGATATTGCGTCAGAATCGCCACATCGTAAATGCCGGAATTGACGCAATTGGAGAGTGGAAAGTCGATAATTCTGTATTTTCCGGCAAAAGGCACAGAAGGTTTGGCTCGATGCTCAGACAGCACCGTGAGCCTGGACCCCTCGCCACCGGCCAAGATCATTGCTACAACGCGCATAGGAGGACCTCTTGGCGTAAACGTAAAGGCGTGATACGTGATAGTGAAAAAATGCTAACGTCTATCATACCGCAAGGCCCGCACTAGGCCAATATTCAGATTCGTATCAGGTGCGGTTTGGTTTTTCAGAAGACCTCCCGGAGGAGGGAGCAAAGACCTTCGCTATCACAAAATCCTAATCTCTCCTCCGGGAGGTCGAGGAATCTCCCCGAAATTGTGAAATAAGCTCAAATGCCAAGGGTGCGTTTCAATTTGGGGGCAAAGTTTGTTTGCGGGCTCGCACGGGCATAAATGACCCGTGCTACTAGCGACCGCAGGTCGCCGACCTGCGGTCGCCCAGCGCCGGATCAATCCGGCTGGACATGCGTGTAGCCCCGTTCACGGGGCGTCGTGCGACTGCTGCACAGTCGTCCGTAGCCCGGAGGCTTCAGCTCCGGGTGGCGTTGCAACTCAAAGGCATTCTGCCCCAATTGTGAAACGCACCAAATGCCAAATGAAAATTGACAGATCGAAAGGTCCGTGTTATCTTGTCACCAGTAGGATACAAGCAGTTCATGTTCGGAAGTAGTTTATTACGACGGCTCATGGAAACTTTCCCGAGCCGCTTTTTTTTACCACTCCGATGGGACAAATTGAGTACCTTACATCTACTTTCCACTTTTGCCATTAGGAGGCAAAAAAACAACATGTCTAATCGCACCACCGGTACGGTAAAATGGTTTAATGGCGGCAAAGGCTACGGCTTCATCGCTGTCGAGGGCGGAGACGATGTCTTCGTTCATTTCTCCGCCATTCAAGGTGACGGATTCCGTAACCTCGAAGAAGGCCAACGAGTCGAGCTAACCATCGAACAAGGTCCCAAAGGTCTGCAAGCTAGCGACGTCGTCGTGACCTACTAGTTGCACCCCAGAACCAATAAATCAGCCCCTGACGCTCCGGTGTCAGGGGCTTTTTGTTTGTTGAAGCGGCAACGCAAGTCAAATAACCCTGCTCTCAGCCTCTGTTAGCTCCAGCCGCGCCGCAAGCAGTTTTTTGTATTTGTCTCTGGCTTTAACCACATCATTCGCCGCCAGCGCTTTGAGGATATCCCCCTCCAATTCGGCGACTTCCAAACGCTCATAATAATCGAGCATCTCCTTCAGATGCGCCAGGACTATCTTTCCGGTGAGCACCGGATGATTGTTGGTGACATTGGCGTCCGAGAACCCAATGCCGTGCTCCAGCTCAATCTCCAATCCCCGCTGAAACATGGCTGTGGTGATCTCAGTGGCTTCGCCACCAACGCTGACCTGGATCTTGGCGGCTTCTTCGGGAAGCACTTGCGCTTCTGTCAATTGTGTCCAGTCCCGGATGCCCAATTCCCGGCAGACGCGCTGCACTTCTTCGCGCGTGATGTACTCTGGTAGCTCCATGTCGCATACTCCTTGATCATGATATTGATTGTTCTTTCGCTGTAGATTCACACACAGCAAGTATCGCGCCAATCAAATTCGTTCGCCATGATCCAGGTCATAAGCGACGCCACTGATCACAGCCAGGTAACGCTAGTCGATCCCTTCAACGGAGTGTCTATCTTGTGTCGAAATACACCGAAAACTTGCTCCCCTCCGCCCTCGTCTCCACCTCGATCCGGCCCTCGTTCTGTTCCACCAGCGTCTTGACAATGCTCAACCCCAGACCAGCGCCACTGCCTATCTCGTCTTGCGCGCCCCGCCGCCGGCTGCGCGCCTTGTCGACGCGATAAAATGGATCGAAGATATGGGGCAGGTCTGCATTGGGAATGCCGGGGCCGCTATCCTGCACTGACAGTCTCACTTCATCTCCGATCATGTCGGTGGCAACCAGCACCTCGCCGCCTGCCGGCGTGTATTTGATGGCGTTGTCGATGAGGTTGACCAGGATTGCTTCCAGGTGCTCGGGATGAATACGCAACGGTGGGAGATCATCCGAAAGGTTGGTGCGGAGCCGGACGTTTTTTTGCTGGGCGCGCAATTGCATCATCTCCGTCACCGAGCGCACCATCGGCCGGACTTCGATCGATTGTTCGGGTCGCAGCGGCTGGCGGGGCTGCTCCAGGCGCGAGAGATCAAGCAGATCGGTGGCCAGACGCGCCAGCCTGTCCGCTTCGCTGTCGATTTCAACAAGATAACGCCTTGTCATTTCCGGTTCGACATCGCCATAACTGAGCAGCGCCTCGCTGCGGAGTTTGATATTGGTGAGTGGCGTGCGCAATTCGTGGCTGGCATCCGCGACAAAGGCCCGCTGCTGCTCGATCATTCGCCGCAGTTCATTGACCATGTGATTAAATGCCAGCGCCAGTGCGCCCAGTTCATCGCTGCGAGTGATTTCGATCTGATAATGGAAATCTCCGCCCGCCGTGGCGATGGCTGCTGCTTCAAGCTCATTGACCGGGCGCACCAGCCGACGGCTGATCCACAATCCCAGGATAACGGACACGATGAGGGCGACCAGCCCTGCCGCCAGAAGCTTGAACTCCACGTTCCAGATCGCTTTCATGATCTCGCTGGTGGGACGGCTTATCTGCACGATGCCAAGTAATGCATTGCCCTGTTGAATGGGAGCCGCCGCATAAAGCCTGCGGGTCCCGCTCAGGGGTTCTTCTCTAACCTCATATTGCTCACCGCCTGTGATCGCCGTTTGCACCTCAACCTGCTGTAGCTGATTTGTGATATCAACAATCGGGTAATCGCTATCGGCGACGGCATTGCCGCGCACATCCAGAATCGTCACACGTGCGGATGTATCACTGGCAGCCAGGACAGCGAGTTGTTGCAGCCGCGGCAAAATGATGTCATCGCCTTGTTGGAGCCCTGGAGCGCCGTCCTCAGCGGTAGTTGGTGTAACCTTGCCAGAATCATCTCCATGGTCTTCCTCATCCCTCTCATCGTCTTCATACACTTTTTCTTTTTCCTTTTCGTTCTCCCACTTTTCGTATTGGGTGAACTCATCCTTAAAACCGCTGAGCGGGTCCTCGAGCGCATTGGCTGTGAGGAAGGCTGCCAGTTCCAAATCATGTTCGGCTGCATCGAGTTGTGTTGTGTAGGTGATCTGCCCGACAAGGACGCTCAACAGCAGCAACACGGCCAGTAAGATCAAGCCATAGCCCAGGATGATGCGATTTTGCAGGCTCCGTTGCCAGGGCCAACGGCCGGGCGGCAGTGCAGATGGCGGGATTCTATCAGGCGATGTCACAGTTTAGTTTCCAGGCTTGAGTTCATCAGCAGACACGAGGCGATATCCCACCCCGCGCACGGTTTGGATCAGTTTCGGCCTGCTGGGATTGTCTTCCAGCTTCTCCCGACACCAACGGATGTGCACATCCAGTGTGCGGGGATCACCAATCCATTCTTCACCCCAAACCCTATCCAACAATTCGCCGCGGGCCACTACAGCACCCTCTGCTTCGATAAGGGCGATGAGTAGATCGTACTCGCGCTGCGAAAGTTTGACGGCTTCGCCGTCCCGCGCCACCAGATGCCGTTTTCGATCGATAGTGACAGGCCCGATCTCCACGATTTCACTCCCCCTTTTGTCTGGCTCCTGAGCAGAGAATTGAACCCGACGCAGATTCGCCCGGATGCGCGCCAGCAATTCGCTGAAGCTGAAGGGTTTGACGATGTAATCATCTGCGCCCAACTCCAGTCCCATCACCCGATCCATTTCCGCCCCGCGCGCCGTCAGCATCAGGATCGGGACCGTGCTCTCTGTGCGGATTAGCTTGCACACTTCCCAGCCCTGCATTTTCGGCATGAGCACATCCAGCAGCACCAGATCCGGGTCTTTCGTCCGGGCAAGGTGCAACGCTTCGACACCGTCGTGAGCGGTCAGCACGTTATAGCCCTCGCGTTCGAGTTGGAAGCGTAAGGCATCGACGATCATCTCATCGTCATCGGCCAGGAGGATGGTGTTTTTCGTGGCAAGGGACATAGGGCGGATATGCTGTTCAGGTCGGATGAGGACAATGATGACTCATTTGCAGGAAATTCTCAAGTCATCCTACGCCCTCAGTCTGGCGTTTCACCGACCTTGTGGATGTGGTCACGGACTTTGGCTGGTGTGTCAGCAACCGGTAGTAGGTGAAGAACAGCACGGTCGCTCCGCTGAAAACGTACATCGCCTTGATCCCCAGCAATCCGCTATCTGATCCAGCCATCATGCCATGCACCAGCGCCAACACAAAAGCGAGATACGCCGTGAAGTGGAACAGCCGCCAGACTCGCTGGCCGATCCGCTTCCGCACATAAAAACTGACGACCAGCGCAGCGGAAAACAAGAGGGCGATAGTGCCCAATCCGGTCCACACAGGTTCGTAAGGGCTGGTGAAGGGGATGAGGATGTGGATGAGATTAAAGTTGATGTAGGAATCTCCAAGAAGTATGACGGCGTGAAACGCAGCGAAAAGGGTCGCCAACAGGGGCAGGATTTCGTGCAATCCAAAAACAGTCAGGGGCGCAATTCGTCCTTTGGCGGCTTTGCTGCTCATGACAATGCCCCAGAGCGTAGCCAGCCATAACAACAGGTAGGCGACGATGCCACCGGCGCGGGCCATGAACCAATACGCCTGTGTATCCTCCAACCAGCGGCAATCCCATGCGGGCTGCTTGCGCAACCAGGAAGTTATAGAGCGAATCCGGCAGGAGAGCGCCAACAGTCAGCGAGAGGCTCGCTCCCGGAAAAAGTGCTGTCGTCTGCCAGATCCAGATTGCGGCAAAGGTGAATAGTGCGCCGACAAACATGCCCAGGATAACGTTGATGTATGTTGTTGGTGTGGAAGAACGTGTTTGAGTGGTCATGCGATATCTCCAAATGGTGCGTGCAGTGGGTTCGTTCTTTACGATCCGCCAGATTTTTTGCCACCGCTCGATGGTGCAGGGGGTGGCGGAGATGGCAGATCAGGCAATGCGGGCATTGATGGCAGGGGCTCCAGCGTTGGCAGGGGCGCAAGCGTTGGAATCGGCGCCAACCCCTGTGTTTCTATCACCACCATCGTTCCGTTATCAACTGCAGGGAGCAGATTGATGGTATCGACTGGCGGGAGCGTCGGAATTGGCGCAAGCGCCTGCAACGGTGCAAGTGTAGGCCAGGGTGTGGCGCTTGGCGCTGGCGACTCTATGATCGCATTGGTTGGGGGAGCCGAAGCAGCCTGGGCATTCTGGTCTTCGATGTAACCCACAAAGTTCCAGCCACCAATGAATGTGAGTACTGCCAGCGTCGCAATTGCCGTCTTGGCGCTTCTGGTCATCTTCTGTGGTTTTCGTCTGGGTTCAGGTTTTATCATTGTTGCACCTCACGGAGGCGGGAAGTTTTAGATTAGAAGTGAATTGAACTTGTCGGTGAGCAGCATCCGTCCATCTGCCGTGTAGATCAAGCCTTCAACATCGGGCAGGGATTGCAGATAGGCCAGGCCTTGCTCTGCGCCGAGAATGAGTGCGACCTTGGCGTAGATTTCGGCCAGGACGGTTCTGGCGGCAACCACCGAAACAGACAGGACGTCGGTTTGCGCGGGTTCGCCGCTGCGTGGATCGATGATGTGATGCATCGCCTTGCCGTGCCGTTGCCAGCTGGCGTTTGGAAATGGTCGAGGTTGCCAGCGCCCGGTCTCGGAGGGATACCCGGGCGATGGTCCGGCGGGGATTAAGAGGGTGTTCGAGTTCGATCTCCCAGCCTTCGGCTGATCCGGGAGCGCCATAGGCGTAAAGATCGCCACCGGCGTTGATCAAAAAGGGTCCATCGCCGATCAGGCTGTCCGCCGCCCTGTCCACCGTCCAGCCTTTGCCCATTCCGCCCAGGTCCAGACCCAGGCCGACCGGTTTCCTGATCTCTCGCATCTGTGCTTCGAGCTGAACATCGCGAAATGAATAGTGGTTTTGCACCAAGCTGTTCTGAGGCGGCAGATCGTCGAACATGCCATCGTCGATGCGCTCAAAGCTGCGATTGTATCCGGCCTGTTCGAGAACCCGTAAAATGGTGGGGTCATAGAGGCCGTCCGTGGCCCGAGCCGCCTGGAGGGCAACTGCAATGGCATCGAACAAAATCTGGCTGACATGTTGGCGCTCAAGAGGGCTGCGATTAAGTTGAGCGAGTTCAGCGGCAGGGTCAAAGCGGGAGAGATGGCGTTCGTAGCGGGCAAACAGCATTTCCACATCACCAACCGATTTCTCTCTGCGGCCATACCGCCAGACATGCACGTCCGTGTTCATGGCTCGAAACGAGTGCTGTTGCCAACGCCAGGAAGATGGCGCCATTCGCATCGGCGGATTAGCGGTGCTGCTTGTGAGCGTTGACCTAGTCATCATCGTGTTCTTCATGCTCGTGTTCATCGTCATCGTGGTCTTCGTAATGGCCGTTATTGTTAGCATTATTCTGCGAGGAAGAAACAGACTGCCGGGCGGCGATTTCATTGTAGGCCAGTTGTAGTTGCTGCAAGGTTCCATCCAGTTCCTGGCGCAGCGCCGTATCTGTGGCGATGGCTGTACTTTGCAGCGTCTTCAGTTCATTCTGATATCGGAGATTGTCCTGCTCGATGGCTTGTTGAGTGGCCTGAGCCTTGGCCTGAAGTTCCTCCACCGTGAGCGACTTGAAGTGGATTTCGTTACCGAGATTAACCAATTCCGCCTGCAATTTCTCTATCTCGACCATCCTGGTCTCGTCCAGCCCGGTCAGCGCCGCCTGACGTTCTGCGACCTGCTGTTTGAGAACTAGCTCACGTTCGGCAGCGACAGCCTGAAATGCCTGCTGTTGCTGGGCGTCTTCAGCTACGCTGTTTTCCGAATTTGGTGCAGCGGCGACATCGGTCAAGGTTCCGGGTTGTTGTGACGAACTCGCCTGTGTGGGTGCGGGGTTGGCGAAAAGGGAAAAGGCAAAGACGGATGCGATTACAGCTGCCGTCAGTGCTCCGGCTGTGATTACAGCGATTCTCTGGTTCATGGGATAGTCTCCTTAGCGTCCAAGTTGTGCGTTGGCTTCGGCCAGCTTGGCGTTGGCGTCCGCAATACGGTTTTGTAGTTCTGTAAGCTGCCCCTGGTATTGGGCATTCGCCTGCTGCAATTGGGCCTGGTACATGGTCTGGCGTTCGCTGCGGGCTGTTTGCAATTGCTGCAACTGCGCCGACAGAGCGAGTTCAGATTGCTGCAATTGCTCGATCTGCGCCTGTCCCAGCGCCGCCTGATCGGCGAGTTCCTGTATCTGGCTGTCGTAAGTCGTTTGGCGTTCCTCGATCCACTGGTCCAGGTCGGCGATCTGCGCCCGAATGGTGGACTCTCGCTCTAACAACGTTTGTTCCATGTTTGCCGCATCATTGGCGATCGTCTGCGGCGGCGCATCGTTCGTGGCGGTTGCCGAACCTTGCGGCATGAAACTAAACAGAGCGATCAACGCTACTACCATCACCGTAAATCCTACTGCGATGATGAGTCCAAAGTTTTTCATGTTATCTCCTGTTCGATGAGGTGGTGTTGCGATACCTGCTTATCCTACAGGAACAATGCGAGTCTGTGGTTAACCTGGATTTATCGTTGAGTTAAGTTCGTGTTAAGGATTCGATGCAGCTTGCACAATTACTTGCAGTACTTGTATAGTCTTTCATACGGCGGTCGGTATGGTTCCCCCTTGCAAGCGCTTGTGATGGCTTGTTGCATTGCCGAACCATGTTGCCGCCTTTTGCTCGCACTCAATTAGCGATAACCGAATTGTCTCGGAAGTGGATGAACGTATGAGCCAGGTTCTAACAGATGCCGAAAAAATCCGCCGCTTGCCATGGCTGATTGGCGGCGATGCGTTCAATATCATGTTTGTTTTGCTGACGTTCTCCGGCTCGGTTTTCGTGCTGTTTCTGGACGAGTTGGGGTTGAACACGAGTCAGATTGGGTTAATGTTAGCGCTGGTGCCTTTTGGCGGCGTGATTGCACCGCTGGTAGCGCCAGTCGCAGCCCGTGTTGGCTACAAACGTACTTTTGTGGTCATGCGCTTCCTTCGCATGGCTCCAATCGTGATGTTGCTCCTGACGCCGCTTGTCTTGCAGCGTTACGGAGAGACGGGGGCCTTCCAGTGGGTGGTGGGAATTATCGTGGCTTTCGCCCTGCTGCGCGCGATTGGCGAGACCAGTTCCTATTCGTGGCGCAAAGAGATCGTCCCCGATGGCATTCGCGGCAGATTTTCCGCCACAAACAGCATGGTGGCCACAATTGCCAGCCTCTTCATTGTCCTCGTCGCCGGAAATGTGCTCGAATCTGGTGATGGATTGCAGCGCTTCATGTATTTGATCGGCGCTGGCTGTGTGTTCGGCTTGATTTCAGTCTTGTTTTTTACCCGTTCACCCAGCGAAGACAAGGCTGCACGTCGTCCCTCAGACGTTAACATGCTTCATGGCATTTGGGAGGCGCTGCACAACCGCAAATTCATGCTCTTTTTGTTGGTGCTTGGTTTGGCCACAATCGGTGGGGAATCGGTCATTTCATTTATCCCCCTGTTCATGAAAACAGAGGTTGGCCTTTCGCAAGGCGTTGTCGTGCTGCTCAGCATCGGCACCTACATGGGCGCACTGATCACATCGTATTTTTGGGGATGGGCCGCCGACCGCTACAGCAGCAAACCGGTTATGCAAGTCAGCCTTATCCTCATGCTGCTGCTGCCAATTCTGTGGATGTTACTGCCACGCCATGATCCGGCCAGCGTGGCTCTGGCGATGGCGATTGCCTTTGTCATGGGGATTGCCACCCTGGCCTGGCAGATCAGCTGGATTCGGTATCTTTATGTTAATGCCATACCGATTAAGAATCGTACAGCCTATCTCGCCCTCTATTACGCCGCTTTCAGCCTGATTGTTGGTTTTGGACCCCTGATTGCCGGTCGCATATTAACGGTGTCGGCGGGCATTGATCCTCATCAAATTGGGCTCTTGAATATCGATGCCTACACCCCCCTCTTTTTGCTCAGCATCGTACTCATCGTCAGCACGATTTTTCTGATTCCCAGATTAAAAACCGATGCCAGCACCGTCACATTTCGCCGATTTGCAGGGATGTTTTTACGTGGCAATCCCGTTCGGGCCATGCGTCTGCTCGTGCAATACAACCAGTCTGGCGATGAGATGACCCGGGTGGAAACAACGGAGCAGATGGGTGACATCGGCAATCTGCTAAACGCCAAGGAATTACTGGAAGCGTTGGAAGATCCTATCTTCAGCGTCCGCTACGAAGCCATCCACTCCATCGGACGAATGCCGAACAACCCCGAACTGGTCGCAGCACTGATTGATGTGTTGGAAGGGCCGGAGCCGGAATTGGGCATGGTCACAGCCAGGGCTCTGGGGCGAATAGGTGACCCTCGCGCTATTCCTGCTCTGAGGCAGACGCTTTCATCCCGTTATGATCTCATTGCTGTGAACAGCGCCCGTGCTCTGGCGCAACTGGGTGATACGGAAAGCATTCCCGCCCTGACCCGCAAACTGCGCGCAGAGCCCAACCGGCGTTTGCAGGTCGGGTATGCATCGGCGCTGGGGAAATTGGGCGCTGTCGATTCACTGCCGGATCTGTTCCCCTTGCTGTGCCAGGCGGAGGACATTACAGAACGAGGTGAATTTGGCCTGGCGATTGCCCGCCTGATTGGAGATGAACGCTACTTCCTGCAACACTGGAAGCCTTTCAGAGATAACTTCGACACAGCAGCGGCCCAGGCGATGGTGGCATTGGAAAAGCCAATGCGCCGCAATGGTGCAGACAAATTGGCGAATCTTACCGATGAAAGCGCCGGCCATTTCGCCTCAGGAGAACGGCTGGCTGGTGCTGAAACCCTGGCTGAAATCCTGATCGAGACCCTGGAATTTGTGAATCAGGAGATGATCGTGGATATTTTGTTGCGTTGCGCCGAAGCCTTGGATGAAAGTGAGGGCCAGCGTCCTGACATCATCTTGCTGTCGATGCACGCGCTTTCCGCAGTTTGGATGCAAATGCATTGAACAAGACCCCCTGAAATTACGCCGCCAGGCTTCGCCTGACTCGACTGATCGATCAATTTCCACCTCCCCAAACAAAATCAGATACACCAATTCATCAAATCCATGAACGCCATCATCCCCGCCCCCGTTTCTATCACGAATACTGGCAATATTTTTACGCTTAGCGCTGACGGCAATATCTACATCGAACCAGCCACACCCGAGATGAACGCCATTGGCCAATACCTGGCGGATGTGTTGAATCCCGCCACCGGGTACGGCATGAGGGTCTTGCCGGCAGGAAGCGTGCCCGCTGTTGCACAAATTCGCCTGAGCACAACCGACGCCGATCCCGCCTTGGGCGATGAAGGCTACGAACTGACGGTAACGGAACAAGGCGTCTCCCTGAGCGCCTGCCAGCCTGCCGGTCTATTCCGGGGCGTCCAGACGCTCCGCCAGTTGCTGCCACCGGAGATCGAGCAATCTACGGTGCAGGCAGGGCCTTGGTCGATTGACACCGGCTTCATTCGTGATTATCCTCGTTTTGGCTGGCGAGGCATGATGCTCGATGTTTCCCGGCACTTTTTTGGCGTGCAGGATGTCAAACGTCTGATCGACTTGCTGGCGTACTACAAACTCAATCGCCTGCACCTGCACCTCACCGACGACCAGGGTTGGCGGCTGATGATCGACTCGTGGCCGAAACTGACGACGGTCGGGGGCAGCACAGCGGTCGGAGGCGGTCCTGGGGGTTTCTACACGCAGGCGGACTATGCCGAGATCGTCGCCTATGCACAGAGCCGCCACATCATGGTCGTGCCCGAAATCGACCTGCCGGGCCACACCAACGCCGCCCTGGCCGCTTATCCCGAGCTTAATTGCGATGAGCAAGCGCCGCCGTTGTACACAGAGATCGAGGTCGGTTTCAGTTCCTTGTGTATCAACAAAGAGATCACCTATCGTTTTGTCGATGATGTGATCCGTGAAGTGGCGGCGCTGACGCCCGGCTCCTACCTCCACATCGGTGGCGATGAAGCGCTCAGCACCGACAAAGAGGAATACATCGCCTTTATCGCTCGGGTGCAGGAGATTGTTCGGGCACATGGAAAACAAATGATCGGGTGGGAAGAAATCGCCCAGGCTGATCTCGACCCGAGTTCTGTCGCCCAGCACTGGCATGACGAGCAGGCTCGCAAAGCTGTCGAGCAGGGCGTCAAGGTGATCATGTCGCCCGGCGCACACGCTTATCTCGACATGAAGTACGATGATGCCACGCCACTGGGCCTGGACTGGGCCGGAACCATCGAAGTGGACAAAGCCTACGACTGGGACCCGGCCACGCACATCCCCGGCGTTACGGAAGCGGACATCCTGGGCGTGGAATCGCCGTTGTGGACGGAAACCGTGGAAACCATCGCCGATATCGACACCATGACCTTCCCCCGGCTACTTGGTCTCGCCGAGATCGGCTGGTCGCCAGCGACGGGCAGAAGCTGGGATGAATACCGGCAGCGCCTGGCGGCGCATGGCCCACGGCTGGCAGCGCTGGGCGTTCATTTTTATCGGTCGCCGCTGGTTCAGTGGCGTTGAATGACGTTTTGCGTGGTACGTGGTGCGTGGTCCGTCTCGATTGGCTGCAATCCAACGCACCACGCAACCACGTAACACGACCTCCTATCAAACTCATACCTCAAAAGGATGCCCTCATGCAATACGGATATTTCGACGACGACGCCAAAGAATACGTGATCACCCGGCCCGACACGCCGCAATCGTGGAGCAATTATCTCGGCTCGACCGAGTACGGGGCGGTCATCACCAACAACGCCGGGGGCTACGGCTTTTACAAATCAGGCGGCGCGGGGGCGCTTCCTGCGTTTGCGTTTCAACAGCGTGCCCCATGGATCAGCCGGGTCGCTATTTTTATCTGCGGGACCGGGAAAGCGGCGATTACTGGTCGGGTTCGTGGCAACCGGTGGGCAAATCGCTCGACCGTTATCAGTCGACCTGCCGCCACGGCACGGCCTACACCGTCATCGAGTCGCGCTACGATGGCATCGCCAGCGAGAGCACCTACTTCGTGCCGCTGGGTCAGACTTTTGAGTACTGGCGGCTGAAGGTGACCAACGAGAGCGACCGGCCCCGCCAGATTTCTGTTTTCTCGTACTGCGAATTCACCAACCAGTGGAACACGGAGCAGGATCAGGTGAATCTGCAATACTCGCTGTTCATCGTCAAGGGCGGGCTGACCGATGACGGCCTGCTGCGCATCGCCATCCACGACAATCTGACGCAGCAGCCGCGACACCGGCAACGATGGCGACATCGCCCATGCAGACGTGGATGGCACTGGTCGGCGCGCCGCTGGATGGGTACGACACCAGCCGTGAGGCGTTTCTCGGTACGTATGGCGGCTATCACAAGCCCCTGGCGATGGAGCAGGGCCGTTGCAGCAACAGCGATGCCTACGGCGATAACGCCTGCGGCGTTGTGCAGACCAATCTCACTCTGCAACCGGGCGAAAGTCAGGAACTGCTGGTCATGCTGGGGATCGGCGACGCCCACACGGTGGGGGCAAGCACGGTGGCCGAGTACGGCTCGCTGGAACGGGCTGAGGCCGAATTGCACAAGCTGAAGGCCAACTGGCACGCCAAACTGGGCAGCCTGACTGTGGAAACGCCCGACGAGGATTTGAATCACACGATCAACGTCTGGGGATTGTACAACTGCCTGATCACCTTTGCCTGGTCGCGGGCTGCCAGCCTGGTCTACAACGGCGAGCGCGACGGCCTGGGCTTCCGCGATTCGGTGCAGGACATCGTGGGCGTCGCCGCCGCCATCCCCGAAGAAGCGCAGGCCCGGCTGGAACTGATGTTGACCGGCCAACTGGCCAACGGCGGGGCGATCCCGGTCATCAAACCGTTTGAGCATCATCCCGGCCACGAGCCTGAACCCGACCCGACGAGGAATATCGCTCCGATGACTGTCTCTGGTTCTTCAACGCCGTCCCCGCGTTCGTGGGCGAAACCGGCGACTTCGATTTCTACAACAAGGTGCTGCCCTATGCCGACAAGGGCGAGGACACCGTGTTCGGGCATCTGCGCCGGGCGCTGGAGTTCAACCTGGAGCGCACGGGCCGCAACAATCTGCCCTGCGGCCTCTCGGCCGACTGGAACGACTGTCTGCGCCTGGGCTATTACGGCGAGAGCCTGTTCGTCGCCTTTCAACTGCGGCTGGGCCTGACCGTGTACGCCGAGATCGCCGAACAGTTGGGCAAAGCGGACGAAGCAGCCTGGGCGCTGGCCCATCGCGACAAGCTGGACAGCTACATCCAGCAGCACACCTGGGATGGCGACTGGTTCATCTGGGCCATCACCGAGGATGGCACGGTTTACGGCACCAAAGATTACGAGGAAGGCCAGGTCTATCTCAACACGCAGGTCTGGTCGGTGATCAGCGGTGCGGCCACGCCGGAACAGGCCGCCCGCTGCATGGAGACGGTCCACGAACGGCTGGCGACACCTTACGGCCTGATGCTTGCGGCCCCACCTTTCGTCAAAACCTCGGTCGATGTGATGCGCTCGGTCGTGTTCAATCCCGGCATCAAGGAAAACGCCGGCATCTTCAACCACACGCAGGGCTGGGGCGTCATGGCGGAGTGCATGCTGGGCAATGGCGACCGTGCTTACGAGTATTATCGGGCTGCCATGCCCGCCGCCTAGAACGACCGCGCCGAAATCCGCCAGATGCGAGCCGTACGTGCAGGGGCAGACGACCTATTCGATCTATTCGCCCCGCCCCGGCAACACCCGCATCTCCTGGCTGACCGGGGCGGCGCCGTGGGCCTATTACAGCGCCACGCAATACATCCTCGGCCTGCGCCCCGAAGTGGCGGGCCTGCGCATTGACCCGTGCATCCCCCACGACTGGCCGGGATTCACAGCCACGCGCCGGTTCCGCGGCAAACTGGTGGGAATCGAAGTCACGAATCCCGATGCCGTCTGTCGCGGCGTTAAATCCCTGACCCTCAACGGTGAATTGCTACCCGACAACCTCGTGCCGGCGGACATGCTGGAGAGGAGAATCGGGTGATGGTTGTGTTGGGTTAGGCGGTATCGCGACATTCATGTCGCCGCTCCTGAACGACATAAATGTCGAACTACGAAAGCATATCCCCATAAATCCCGGGCGTCGAGTTGGGAATCTCGATAGCGCCGACGATGCGGGTGTAAAAGTCCGCCGGACCAACACCACCGATGATGCCGTAGGCATAGCCCTGGTCGGCCATGGCGTGCAGGCAGGCCAGCAGCAGCGCCGCACCGACGCCCCGCCCACGCTGGGATTCAGCGACGCCGGTGGGACCGAAAAAATTCTTGCAGGTGGCGTCGTGACAGGCAAAACCCACAACCTGTCCTGCTTCGATGGCGACAAAACAGGTGTTGGGCTGGCGGGTGAACGCCACCTCACATTCACTCACCCAGTGCGGGAAGAACTGCTCACCGATCCAGGCCAGGACGACATGCTTTTCCGCAGCCAGCGCTCGCCGCACTTCGACGCCCGATTGCCGCGCACGTATCAGCACTGGTTCCAACGGCGGCAAGTCGTAGAGTTTGACCAGCATATCTGTCATGGTTATGCTCCAAAATTCGACCGCGGTTATCATCACTACCGCAGTGGGTATGTCTATTGCTGACCCACCCGGCGATCAATCACCGGGCTACGGCGACTGCTGCACAGTCGCACAACGCCCGATCAATCGGGCTGAATCGTGTATTTTGCGACGGTCAAGCCCCATTGATGGGGCACTGTAGCGACCGCAGGTCGCACATAGCCGGGGCAGTTCATGCCCCGGTGGGCTGAGATCAGTCTCCAAGCCGCACGTGCACCTGGACCTCAGTCGTATTTTCAAGCGGCAGCGGGACTACATTACCCTCAACCGGGCTGCCATCCACTGTCAGGGAAACGGCATTACCTGGCCCGACCCGTTCGACTTCGATTAGGTAGCTCACACCCCGGAACAAACGGGTGGCGGTGAAGCCAGGCCAAGCATTGGGCACAACCGGTGCGATGCGCAGACCCTCGTAGCTGGGGCGGATGCCCAGAATCCACTGGGTGATGGCCACGTAATTCCAGGCGGCGGTGCCGGTGAGGAATGAATTTTTGGCTTCGCCAAAGGTGGCGGCATATTTACCGGCGATGGTCTGGGCGTAAACATAGGGCTCGGAGCGATGCACGTCACTTATCGCTTCACGGGCGGAGGGGTTGATACGCAGATAATAATCGTGGGCGGCGTCGCCATGTCCGGCCAGCGCTTCGGCAACCATGATCCAGGGATTGGTGTGGCAGAAAACGCTGCCATTTTCCTTGTAGCCGGGCGGGTATGTCGAGATTTCGCCCAGGTTGAGGTAATAGCGGCTGTAGGGCGGTTGCAGCACGACGATGCCATGTTCCGTGGCCAGATGTTCCGCCACTGAGGCCAGCGTCTGTTCTGCCCGACCGTCATCCAGGCCAATCCCGGCCATGATGCACATCCCCTGCGGCTCGATGTAAATCCGGCCCTCTTCATTCTCGTGCGAGCCGACCTTGTCGCCCAGGGCATCGTATGCCCGCAGGAACCAGTCGCCGTCCCAGCCATCGGTCATCACCGCCACTTCCATTTCAGCGGCAGCTTCGAGATATTGCAATGCCTGCTCGCTGAGACCCCGTCGCGCGGCGATGTCCGCCAGTTCCTTGGCTGCCAGCACAAACTGCCCGGCGATGAACACCGATTCGGCCACCTTGCCTTCCCCCCGACTTTCGGTTGTCTGGAAAGACTGTCCCGGTTCCTCGGAGAAACAATTGAGATTCAGGCAGTCGTTCCAATCCGCCCGGCCGATCAAGGGCAACCCATGCGGACCCAAACGGTCGAGCGTGTACTGCAAACTGCGCTGCAAGTGCTCGTAAAAGGGTGCTTCCGTGCCGGAGCGGTTATCGAACACCACCGGCTCGTCCAGGATCGACCAATCGCCTGTTTCCTTGAGATAGGCAGCAGCAGCCAGGACCAGCCACAAGGGGTCGTCGTTGAAATTGCCGCCGACAGCGTCATTGCCGCGCTTGGTCAGGGGTTGATATTGATGGTAGGCCCCACCCGATTCGAGTTGCGTCGCAGCGAGATCGAGCAGGCGTTCCCGGGCGCGCTCCGGGGCCATGTGCACGAATCCGAGCAGGTCCTGGCTCGAATCCCGGAAACCCATGCCCCGGCCCACGCCAGACTCGAAATACGAGGCCGAGCGAGACATGTTGAACGTCACCATGCACTGGTAGGCGTTCCAGATGTTGACCATGCGGTTGGTGTGCTCATCGGGTGTCTGCACCTGGTAGATGTTGAGGAATCTGCGCCAGTGCTGTCGCAACGTCTCAAACGCAGTTTGCAACATTGGCCGGATCGAGATAGCGGTCGATGACGGGTTTGACGTTACGTTTGTTGATCGTTTGCGAACCAGGCGGATCGAATTTGTCGTCCCTCGGATTTTCCTGGTAGCCAAGCAGGAACACGATCTGTCTGCTCTCGCCCGGTTGCAGATGCAAGGACACGTGGTGCGAACCGATCGGGGCCCAACCGTGGGCGATTGAATCGGCCGATTGGCCTCGCTCGACCACCTGTGGGTTATCCCAACCCCGGTACTGGCCCAGAAAAGCTTCTCGCTGCGTGTCGAACCCGACCAGCGGCTCAGAGCAGGCGAAGAAAGCGAAGTGGTCGCGCCGTTCCCGGTACTCGGTTTTGTGGTAGATCACGCCATCATCCACCTCGACCTCACCGATGTTGAAATTGCGCTGGTAGTTGGTCTGGTCGTCCAGAGCATCCCAGAGATTAAACTCGATGCTGGAGAACAGAGAGAGGTCGGCCTCCGACTCACGGCGGTTGGTCACCGTCGCCTGCCAGATTTCCAGATTCTCACCCAGCGGCACGAAATACCGGATTTCGGCCTCGATGCCATCGACAGCAGAACCGATGGTGGTGTAGCCCAGACCGTGCCGGCACTCATAACCATCGAGCGGGCTGCGGGTGGGCTGCCAGGTGGGCGACCAGAATTGCCCATCGGTATTGTCCCGCAGGTAGAGATAGCGCCCGCCGGTGTCGTAGGGGACATTGTTGTAGCGGTAGCGGGTCAGGCGGCGCAGGCGGGCATCCTTGTAAAAGGAATAACCGCCTGCCGTGTTAGAGATCAGCCCGAAGTAAGCTTCGCTTCCCAGGTAGTTGATCCACGGCAGGGGTGTGTCTGGTTGGGTGATGACGTATTCAAAACTGCTGTCGTCGAAATGGCCGAATTTCATGGAATTACCTCGCTCTGAATAAGCTTTTTAGTCATGGTTCATTCTGCCGAGTTTGTATCTTCACAATTCCAAGTTTGCGATTGCGAAGAAAACCAAAGATTAATGACTAATGATTAAGGATTCTTCTGCCGATCACCCTTAATCATTAATCTTTGATCTTTAGTTGTTGCTCCGCAGACATCGATTAGTAAAGCTGCGAAACGCTGATTCTGAACCACGCCGATTTTTTGGTATATCCACTGAACTCACGCCGTAACCACTTTTGCAGCCGAACGGGAGCGCAGCAGCGACCACACCAGTGTGCCTGCCACAACGAGGAAGGTTACCCACACCGCAACTGTAACGATGCCGGATGACGGGAATTTGACGCCGATTCCGGCCAGCGCCCACAGCAGCACCGCCGCATAAGCGATGTCTTGCCGGGTGATATTCATCAATGCACCGATGATCGCTACCGCCGCCAGCATGATCACCATCCATGCTTCCGGCGAAAGCCCCCAGCCACTCCAGTTGAGATAGTCCAGCAAACTGGTGACATTGGCGATGGTGGCCACGGTGATCCAGCCCAAGTAGATGCTGAACGGCACGTAAACGGCCCAGGTTTCCGCCCGAGAGACGGTGGGGCTACCCGCATTCAGCCGCAGGTAGACAACAAGCAGGGAGGCCAGCAGAACAAGCATGGCGATCAGGCTGAGCGGGAATCGCTCATAATGCCAAAGGAATATCCAGACAGCATTGGCCAGGTTCGCCAAAACCACCCACCAGCCAATGGCCTGCAGGCGGGGATTCTCTCGTTGGGAGGGTAGCGCCTGGTAGATTGCGTAAGCGATGAGGCCAACATAGATCAAACCCCAAATGGAGAATACGTAACCGGCAGGCACGAAATAGACCTGAAAACGGTCTGAAATATCGCCGGTGTTCAGCCCATTGAGGGGCAGAGCGTTGGCCAGGATATTGACGACGATGGTGACGATCACGGTGATCAAAACAACGATTTGGCGCACGATATCTTTCATGATTTTGCTCCTTTCAGGGCCCTCTTTGTGGCCCACTTGCGGTAGGTGAAAAGAAAATATAAGGGAATAGGGCTGAACATAAGGCGGCTGAGCAGTCCTTTCAAACCGGGGGCATAGGCATATTCGATATGCTCATTGATGCGAGTCGTGCGTTCGTCGATGGCTTCAAAGCGATGGGTGTGTCGCCATGCGGCCAGCGGACCCTGCGTTTGCGTGTCGGTGAAGCCGTTTGGTCCAACATTGCTGTGCACAGCTTGCCAGCGGATCGGGATCGGCCCCAGCCAAAGGGTGAATTCGGAAACCGAGCCTTCGCCCATCGGATCATTCCGGTGCATCTGCACGATGATTGGCGGCGGGTTCAGGCGCTGAAAGGCGCTGCTGTCGTGGTGGAAAGCGGAGACGGCGGCTAGATTTGCATCCACCGTGAATTGGTAATCGAAAATCGGCATTTGTCCAGATAACCTACCTTATTGGGTGCACGATGACATCATATTCCCATGCGTTGAGGAGGTCAAAATTGCCCGGCCATGCTCTGAGCGTAGCCCGTCAATTCCATATAGCCCGCGCCCTGCAAAGGCTGGCCCGCTTTTTCGCCATCGATGCTGACAGCGCCTTCCCAGTAAGCATAGCTTAGGTTGAGTTCCTGGTCGGCCAGGAGCGACTGAATCTCCACATCCAGGGCCTGGCTGGGAATGCGCAAACGCCAGCGGGAAGGATAGCGGGCGCCGCTGTGCGGGCTGCGCCAGGTGTCCAGCACGTCCAGGCTGAAGTCATCGACACCGAGCTGTTGGGGTGCACCGGCTGGTGGGATGTAGGCGCCGCTGGAGAATGGATCAATGCTACCATCGGCGCGTCTGATCTGGAAAACCATGATGTCACTGCCATCGTCGAGATGCAGGCCGAACCAGTCCCAACCGATCTGATCAGGGCTCAGGGCGCTGGTGCTGTACTCGTGGTCCATCCATGTCCAGCCCTGGACGGGAAAGCGCTCCTCACCTAATTGTAACAGACCCTGGCTCTGCAAACGAGGCTTGCTGTAGTAAAAAGAAGCGTTTCCTGGCTCCGCACCTTTGGGGCTGAAACCCTCCTCTCCCTGCAAAATGATGCCTCGCTGATCGCTCAAGGTCAACTCCAATGCGATGTCGGATTCTTTGGCGCTCAGTCTGTAGCTGTCATTGCCTGTTTCCAGCACTTCCCAGTCGTGCAACCAGACCCGGAAAGGTTCGATTTGAGCCCCGGCCAGTCCTTGCGCCCCACGTTCGTAGCGCTCAAAGGCCTGGAATGTTCCGGTTTCGATATCGCTGACCGCAAAGTGAGCGAGGTAGATGTCATCGGCAGCCCAGGTGGAGGGACGTTGCGCACGCTGGTCGGGTGGAAGGAGCGCCCGTCGGAAAAAAGTGAGCTGGTAGCCGAAGGTCCGACCATCCTCTGTATCCAGGACGCCGGTGTAGTACCACCACTCTGTTTGATAATCGGGATGCGGGCCTTCGTCGCTCAGGGAAGTGGAGAGGCATCGGGGCTGTGGCGCGAGCGTACCCGGCGGGAACAGCGAACGGCTCGGGCGCAGGCGCTGGGGTCGACTCAGGACCAGCCGTGCAGGCCAGGAAGAGCGGTAGCAGCAAGAGGAGGAGGATTAGGCGGGTCATAGTTGTTTTATCTGACTATTTTGGCTCTCTGGGATAACGTGTGGCTCCGACATGTGAAACGTGAAGACGTGAAACGTGATGTAGCAATTCAGGGCACTTTTTCACGTTTTACGTTTCACGAATCACGCTGAATCAGTGTCTACAACACGAATACCTGTCGCAGCATCATTTCTTTTGCAGAGTCCGAGCCGTGCTGTGGCTCAGGAGTTGATAGGCGGGATAAGCGCCAGCCAGCAGCGCAGCTATCACGGCAATCGTCACTGCCCACAGGAAAGGAGCAAGCGTGATCTGCAGTTGCAGGGTCCAGCCAAAGGAACGTTTGTTGATGATGTACACCAGGATCAGGGCGAGCATCAGGCCGGTGGGCATGGCCAGGATTCCGGCCACAAGGCCCATGAGGCCACTCTGCAACAGGATCAGCCGAAAGCTCTCCCCACCAGTCAGGCCCAGGGCGCGCAGAATGCCAAATTGATGACGGCGTTCCAATTGCAACGCCATCAGGGTGCTGAGGATGCCGATAAAGGCCACCACAGTTGTCAGCAACTGCATCGCCTGGGTGATGATGAACGTGCGGTCGAATATCTCAAGGGAGAGCTGGCGCAGGGCGCGCTGCGGCCGGATCAGCAATTGTTGCACATCCTGCAAGTCGAATCTCAGTTTTTCAGTCACCTGATCGACATCTGCGCCGGGGTCGAGCATGAGGGCCATGCCATTGATGGCGTCATCGGCCCACAGTTGCCGGTACACTGCCAGATCCATGCGCACCGCACCTTGCGGGGAGGTGTAATCGTAGTAGATTCCCGCGATCGGAAAAGTCGTTGGACCTTGTGGCGTGAAGAGCACCAGTTCCCCACCGTTGTTGGACAGCCCCAGACGGTTGGACAGGGGTTCTGAGATGAGCACAGCGCCATCCGCAAGCGCCTGCCAAACGTCAGCGGGCGAACCATCGGCGGCGAGGAGCAGATCGACATCCATGTTGCTGTAGTTGTCGATGGCATCCAGCCGCATCGGGCCTTGCGGGGACTCGACCATCAGATTGCGCAACAACCCCAGGGATTCAACCCCGCCTTCATTTTGTACCCGCGCGAGGACCGCCGCATCGAGGGGCGGGCCCGGTTCGGTATTGGAGCCGCCGGGGGCGGAGATGTAGATGTCGCCTTGTAGCACTTGATCGAGCCAGGTGGCGACGGTGTAGCGAAAGCTGCCGACCATAAGCGTGACGCCAATGGTGACGGCAATGGCAATCATCAATGCCGCCACGGCCACTGCGGTGCGGCTCAACGCCCCCACAACGTCGCGGGGAGCCATCCGCCCCAGCAGTCCCCAGATACGTGTGGTCAAGGGCGTAACGCCTCGCATGAAGGCGACGACAGCCGCCGGCGTCAGCAGCGCCGCCCCGACGATAGCGACAAAAGCGCCTCCGAAACTAACTATCAAGTTGCGGGTGGGGACGAGCAAAATCACGCCACCCACAGCCAGGAGCCCCAGACCGTAAAAAGCCACCATCCGTACGGCCTGGCGGGTCTTCTGTTCCAATCCGGAGCGTTCCAAAGCCATGCGAGGCGAGACGCTGCCCGCTTCCCAGGCTGGTGGCGCTGCGGCCAGGATCGTGGCTATTACACCGACCAGACCCCCCTTGAGCAGGCTGGCAGCCGGTATCTGCAAGCCTCGCACATTCACCACAAAAAAGAGATCATTGATGCTGCGCGTCACCAGCTGGACTGCGCCCTGGCCCAAGGCGACACCCAGCAAGACCCCCAATGCTGATCCGATCAATCCCAAAATGGCCGCTTCCAGCACGACAAGACGAAACACTTCCGCCTGCGTCATGCCCAGCGCTCGCAGGATGCCGAATAGGGGACGGCGCTGCACCACAGAGAAGGTCATCGTGTTGTAAATGAGGAACAGACCCACCAACAAAGCCAGCAGGCTAAGGGCGGTGAGATTGACCCGAAAGGCAGCGGTCATTTCCTGGATAGCGCCGGTACGAGCGGCAACGGTCTGCAATTGCACCGAAGGTGGGAGCCAGGCCTGCAGGTCGGCGAACTGCTCTTCCCCCAGCGCACCCTCGGGCAGGATCAAGTCGATACGGTCGAGTTGGCCCAGTGCGCCCGTCAGTTCCTGTGCTGTTGCGATATCGGTTAGCGCCAGGTCGGAAACGGCGCGCCGGTCGAATTCATCTTCCGGAGCCAATAAGCCCACGATGCTGAGAACCTGAATTCGTCCTTCGATTTCCAGTTGGAGTTGGCAGTTGGGAACGGGATCAGCGTCTTGTGGGCACGCCTGCAAACCGAAGCGCTGGGCCAATGCTTCGCTGATCAGCACGCTGCCAGGTTGTGTGAGGAATGGCGTGAGAATGTCGAGCGGAACCTCATTGTCGCTGCTGATGTAGGTGCGGAAGGCGCTTTCGGACAGCGGGTCAACACCCAGCAGCGTGATCAGGCGGCCTTCCAGGTCGGGGGCGACAGTCGTTCGTTGCAGCACTGGCGCAGCTTGCAGCCCCGCTATCTCCTGCCGCATCTCCGTGTAGAGTTGGTCTGGCACGCCATTGGCTGCACTGATCTGGTGCGTGGTTTTACCCACGACCGCTTCTGTGCTCAAATCAAAAGCTCGGCTGGCGCTCTCATTGGCGATATCAATGGCGACCATGACCGCCACGCCCATCATGATCCCCACCAACATCAGAATGCTAAGACGTGGATGCTGCTGTAAATAGCGAAGACTGATGCGGGAGCGCACTCGCCTGCTGCGCAGAAAAGAGAAATCAGGCTTCAAGCTGCCCCTCGCTCATGCGTAGGGTGCGGTCGGCATAATCGGCGGATTCGGGGTTGTGAGTGACGAGGATCAGGTTCTTGCCCGCCTGCCGCGTGAGGCGATCCAACAAATTGAGGATCTGTCGCCCGGTTGCCTCATCCAGATTACCGGTTGGTTCGTCCGCCAGAACCAGGGCGGGATCGTGCCCAAGAGCGCGGGCAATGGCCACACGCTGCTGCTCTCCGCCCGAAAGCCGGTCGGGAAAGGCCCCGGCTCGGTCTTCGAGCCCCACCGCCTGGAGTAGATCCCGGCTTTGTTGCTGAGCCCGATCGAGCGGGACCTGGTTCAGTTCCAGGGGCAGCAATATGTTCTCGAGAACGGTGAGGGTGGGGATCAGGTTGAAAAACTGGAAGATGAAACCGATGTGTCGGCGACGAAAACGAGTGCGCTGATTCTCATCCAGTTGGGTCAAATCAGAACCATTGATCCAGATATTGCCGCTATCGGGGTAGTCGATGCCGCTGATGAGATTGAGCAGCGTGCTTTTTCCGCTGCCGCTCGTGCCCAAAATGGCAATAAACTCACCCTTGGCGCTGTCCAGGGAAAGGTCATGCAGCACGCGCCGGGTGGTCTGGCCTTCCTGGTAGGTCTTGCTTAAGTTTTGTAAGCGAATAAAGGGAGTATCCAGGTGCATTTCACGATTCAGGTTGTCGTTCATGTCAAACCCGCCTGCCTTTCCAGGTGGCCTGCCCCGTGAGTTTTTGGCCCAGAGAATGAAAGGCGAGCAAAAAACTGAAGCCTATCGACAGGGGATAGAGGGGAATGAGTACAAAGGGAAGGTGCAACCGCCAGACGGTCAATCCCCAAATAACCAGCGCCCCGAAAATGGCGGCAATAGCGAACGGAATGGAGAAAGGCGTTGTTGTAAAAACGGAAAGCAGGAGCACTATCCAGGGGCCGATAAAGACAATGCCCAGCCACAACCAGATAAAAAGATAGAACCAGATATTGCGTCCAAAGACGGCAAACAAATTCTTGCCGAAACCCCGCAGAACCTCCGGCCAGGAGCGGTACATGCGGCAGTGCACAGCCTCGACGCCATTTTGCAAGCGCCAGCGATAGCCGGCAACAGCAATCCGATGCGCCAGGGCCATATCTTCCGCCACTTCATTGCGAACGGCGCCATGTCCGCCAATATCATCATAGCTGGAACGCCTCAAAAGCATCATCTGGCCGATGGCGCTGGCCGAAAGTGACGTGTTGAAGCGCTGCGCCAATGCCAGCGGGAAGTGGGTGAACAGGCTCCAGGGGATGATGGGGACAGCCAGTTTTTCTGGTAATGTCAACATCACCTCGTCGGGGATGACCGAGAGCAGGTCGGCTTGCTCGGCTTCGAGCGCGGCCACGGCCTCTCGCACCATGCGGGGAGAATGCCAGGTGTCGCTGTCGACGAAAAGGAGCAACTCGCCTTCGGCGGCGTCAGACAATTGTTGGCAGGCCCAGGGTTTGCCCAACCAGCCATCAGGCAAGGGTTGGCCTTGAATGATGTGCAGTGAGGGATTGTCGGCAGCAAGAGATCCCAGAATCTCAGATGTACGGTCGGTGGAGTTATCGTCCAGCACCCAGATGGCGAAATCGGGATAGTCCTGAAGCAGCAATGAGTTCACGCATTTGGCGATGGTGAGTTCTTCGTTACGGGCTGGGACCAGCAAAGCCACTCGGGGCCAGCGCGCCGGGTCGGGATACTTCCCCAGACGTTTCATGCCAATGGTGTTGGACAATGTGATCGTGATAATCACGCCTAAGTAAACGAGGACACCCACTTGCTGACCGGGCCAGGAAAAGAAGAAATCCCAGAATTCATTCATGTTTGCTGCTCTCTCGACGCAGAGGAAGATGCAGTTTGCTTCGATAAGCCCAAACAAGCAGCGCCGCTGTCGCCAGCCATACTGCCAGGAAGATCGGCGGGTGGGGACGCAGCAACAGGTCGAGCAGCAGCACCAGCAGGCTGAACATAATCGCCCAGACATCCCGAACCCGCAACCACAGGAACAGGGCCATGCTCAGGCCCAGGATGACAGGTCCTTCCCACAGGGTAAGACCCGTCCAGACGCCGAAGGTGGTTGCCAGCCCCTTGCCCCCTCGCCCTCCCAGGAAAGGCGAGAAGTCGTGACCGAGGATGGGCGCCAGTGAAATTGCCAGCAGCAGTGCGCCATCCCATCCCCAAACCTGGTAGGCAATGCCGACTGGAATCGCCCCCTTGAGGAAATCCAGGAGCAGGACGGGGAAACCGAGTTTCCAGCCGCCCATTTTCCAGGCATTGGTCGCGCCAGGATTGCTGTCGCCCATGGAACGCACATCCTGGCGCAGGAACAACTTGCCGAACCAAACGGAAAAGGGCAGTGCTCCGACGAAAAAGGTCAGGAGCAGCCAGAGGAGGGAGGATGGACTCACCTGGTTCCGTCCGTTTGTGTGAACCCGGCCAGAAAATGCTCGATTTCGAGCGTCATCCTGGGCCAGGCCGGTTTCGTTGCATCGGGCAAATCGTGCTGGGCGGGAAGCTGCATGTACGTCACCGGACTGGTGAACTTGCGAAGCAATTGTTGCGTCTGCGTCGGACTGACGATGGGGTCGTTGTCGCCTTGCACGATAAGGATGGGCATTTGCACCTGCGAGGCCGCCTTGCCCGCCAGTTGACCTGCTTTCCGCACTTCGTTGAACATACCGATGGGCACAGCGAAATCACGCATACCCTGCTGAACCTGGGGATCGTCAAGGTCGATGCCGGGCAAGAATTCTGCCATGCCCCGCCGCATTTCCGGGTTCGAGAAATCGGGCTTGAACAAACGAAAAGGTCGGATGGTGGGAAAAATACGACCCATGACGGGCAACACGTTCCAAAGGGGATGGCTTAATCGCCAGAAAGGAGCCAGGAGGATGAGGGCGTCGGGGCGCGCTTGCGGGGCGCTGGCCAATGCCAAGGCGCCACCCATCGAGAAGCCAACGACAACCACCCGTTCATAAGCTCTCTTCAGCACTGCGATTGCACTTTGTATCGCATCCAGCCATTCACCATGCCGTCGCTCGGCCAGCGTCTCCAACTCGGGACCGAAGCCGGGCAACAAAAGCGCTTGCACCGTCCAGCCGCTTGCGTGCAGCAGTTCGGCCAGTGGGCGCATCTCGTTGGGTGTGCCCGGAAAGCCATGCACCAACAGGGCGGCGCTTTGGCCGCCTTGCAGGAAGAAACTTTCGTGTTCAGGCCCTGTGAAGGGATTGAAGGGGAGCATTGGGGGTCAGTTGTTGGACGGAATTAGATAGAAATTCGGGAACCCGGAAGGCCGGTAAACCCGTAGACCAGGGCGACTGTTACCCGGTCTCCCGGGTTTTCTGGTTTCCCGGTTTACTGCTCTACACCAAATCAATTCGCACGGTGCCCGACGTGGCTCCGCCACGCAAACGGCTCATCAGTTCAAAGAGGCGTTTTTGCAGGCCGTATTTCTTGCCGAATGCGTCAGCCACACGTTTGACTATGTCTGGGTCATCGACGATCGTGGCCGTGCCATCCACCCAGGGGCCGGATGGATTGCCCCGCGAATCGGAAGGGGCGACACGCACCTGGGGTTGGTTACGAATGCGTTTCACTTTCCAGGAGTCAGCGCCGGTGCGGATGTACAGAGCGCCATCCAGATTGTCGAACCACAGCGGCGTCTTGACGCCAGAACCATCCTTGCGGAAGGTTTCGAGGTTGAGAAAGGATTGGTTGTCGAAAAGAGCTATGGAATCAGAGGTCAAGAGGGGTTCTCCGTGATTGGGTCGTGCTGGGTGACAGGTTCAGTACCGTCACTTGCACCTCGACCAGCGCCGATGCCGACTCGTCCCAGGCGAGAGCGGCTTTCCTCGGCCAGGGCCAAGGTGACGCCAAAGCCGACGAGCGTATTGGTGACGAGGAAGAAAATCGCTTCTTCGATGGGAAGGCCGCCGGGCAAGTGGATGCCCGTGGTCTGCTCCGGGCTAATCACCCAGGTGCCGGCTTCGATGGCCAGGGTGTCTGCCAGGATGAGATAGAGGGTGGGGACCAGGATGGTGGTCAGGACCAGGGCCCGGTAGCGCCAGAGGATGTCAGCGCCAAAAGCGACCTGGATGATGATCGGAGGCAGCGCCCAGACCAAAATCAGGGAAAGGTAGGTGGCCGGGGTAACGCCTGTCCACAAAAGCCAGATAGTTGGCAACCAGATAATGCCTAGCACCAGCACCGCAAGCCAGCGAAAATGGTTGGACGGGCTCCAGGATGCAGCGCGTCGCAAGCGCGGGGCCAGCCAGATCAACCACATGCCGGTCATGATAGTCTGTAAAACGAAAAAGGTGTATTCCTCGATAGGCACATAGCCCAGCGTGATGCCGGTGACGAGGTTGATGTCGTACCACCAGACCCGCGTTGCCACCAGGTAGTTGTCCCATGGCGTGGTGTAGAGGACGGCGATAACCACATGCAGGAGCACAACAGCCCAAGCCGGGAAATTGCGCAGGTTGGCGGGCATGGATGTGCCATTGCGCCGATCCCGCCACAAAAGCAGGGCCAGAATCGCCATGGGGACAAGCAGAAAACGGGCGAGGAAACCGAAATAGGTCATTCTACCGACTGCACTTCCATCTTGACGTCGGGGCGAGGTTCGAGGGTGGCGCCCATGTTGGCAGACACTTTTTTGGTCTTGAGTTTCAGGTCGAAACGTTGCAGGATTCGGGCCAGCACGATGCGGGCTTCCAACTGGGCGAAAGC
This sequence comes from uncultured Chloroflexia bacterium, assembly GCA_963700615.1. Taxonomy (GTDB): domain Bacteria; phylum Chloroflexota; class Anaerolineae; order J102; family J102; genus DUEF01. Next base: position 348,811 of record CAVOYG010000026.1, read on the forward strand.
CCCGCCGATGCAATTGCGGGGACCGCCGCCAAAAGGCAGATAGGTGAAGGGCTGGGGCCGGAAATCAAGCTGCCAGCGTTCGGGCATAAACTCGTTTGGATCATCCCAGTAATCGGCGTGGCGCTGCACCAGGTAGATGCTGGACATCACCCGTGTTCCTTCCGGTATCCTGTATCCGCCCAATTCGACATCCCGAGCAGTGAAGCGGTTGCCCACGTGGATGGGCGGGTAGAGGCGGATGCTCTCCTTCAGCACCTGATCCAGTGCGACCAAATCCTTGGTGTTTTCAGGTGTGGGTGCATCGAATCCCACCTCGTCCCACACTTCGGTCTGAGTCCGAGCCAGCCACTCGGGATGTGCACCCAGCAGATACAGGGTCCAGGCCAGATGGGCGGTGCTGGTGTCATGTCCAGCCACGAGCATGGTCATCATTTGGTCACGCACGAGACCATCGTCATCGAGGGCCTGAACGAGATCGGTGAGCAGGTCGTTGGGCGGATCGGGCTCCGCCCGGCGTTTGGCGATCAGTGCATAAAGATGGTCATCCAGCACCTTGACTTCTTTGGGCGGGGAAGATGCGCCCCGCATGATCCAGAGACCGGGCGAGATGTAGCTCAGCGCCGCCAGCATCGGCTTCCAGATGCGGTCGAGTTCTGGCGTGAGATCGTGGCTGAAGTAGATTTGCTCGAAGATGAGCAGGGCGACTTTGCGCATCTCCACCAGCATGTCGTAGGTGCGACCGTTGCGCCATGTGTCCAGCACCCGATCGGTTTCCTGCCAGATGGCATCAGATTTGGGCGCAAAATTCTTGCGATGGGAACTGGGGTCCATAATGGCGCGCAACTTGTCATGCTCCTCGCCATCGGTGACAAGCACGCCACGACGCAGTAGGTGTGATACAGGGTCTTCACCTGGTCGCCAGAGATAGGCGTCGCGCTCGGTGACCAGCAATTGCCGCATCGCTTCCGGGCTGGACACGAATACCGGGCTGAAACCGGGCAGTGTGATTTGAAAGATATCGCCCAACTCACCTTGCACCATCTCTAAAATGGGAAGGATGTTGGAAAAGCCGCCGCGCATGGCTTTGAGAGCGGATAATCCCCCTCGGGCGCTCATCTGACCAACGCTTGGTGGCGCTTCCAGTTCGATGACAGGGGTAGACATGGATCACTCCTTTGCGGGTGTTGTGTGCGTTAAGGTGACAGTCACTTTCGGCATTGTGGTTCAACAGGATTCCGTGCGGTAGACATGTCGTGTTGCGTGTTTCGTGGTCCGTTTTTGGTATCCCTCAACGCAACACGCAATACGCAACACGGATTCAGCGAGAAGCACACGAAATCCCAAAGAGTCGTAATTGTTTCCTATCCGTGCAGGATAGCGCAACTCAGCATTCTGGGCAATGGTGCACCCTCTTTCGATTGGCGGTTTCACCGTGCCGATTTCGCCAGAGCGTAAGCGTCCAACGTGCGTTGCCGGGCGAAACTGTGATCGATGATGGGTGAGGGGTAGCCGGGGACTTCGACGCCCTTTTCCCAGGGAGCGTGGATGACATTTGTGGGCAGATGCGCCAATTCCGGAACCCAGCGGCGTATGTAATCGCCGGCGGGATCGAATTTTCGTGCCTGAGTCGTGGGGTTGAAGATGCGGAAATAGGGTGCAGCGTCCGTACCGACACCAGCAGTCCATTGCCAGCCGCCATTGTTGGCTGCCGGATCGCCATCGACCAGATTTTGCATGAACCAACGCTCGCCCCAGCGCCAGTCAATGAGCAGGTCTTTGACCAGGAATGAAGCCACGATCATACGGGCTCGGTTGTGCATCCAGCCGGTGGCGCTAAGTTGGCGCATGGCGGCATCGACGCCGGGATAGCCGGTCAGTCCGGCTTGCCAGGCCTCAAAATCTTCGACTGAGCGCCGCCAGGGTAATTGCCGGTAAGCGGGTCGGAAGCTTTGCTTCAGCACGTGCGGGAAGTGGTAAATGATCGAAGCGTAAAACTCACGCCAGATCAATTCACTGAGCCAGGTTTCAGCGCTTTTGCGGGCGGCGGCATCCGGGGCGGTTGCGGCAGCGCCGAGGGCGGCGACCACCGCTTGTCGGGCCGAGACCATGCCAAAGCGCAGGTACGGCGATAGCTGCGATGTGCCGTCCAGGTCCATGCGATTGCGATCATCGTCGTAGGCGTAGATCAGGCTGTCGCTGAATCGGGCCAGTCGGCGCTGGGCTTCGGCCTCGCCCGCCGGGAAGATGGGGTGCTGTGAACCGCCGGGCAGGGGCTCGCTGGCGACATGGTCGGGCGTAGCAATGTGGTTGGGAGCAGGTAAAAGATCGGAGCTTTGCGGCAGTGGTCGGGCCAGCCAGGCCCGCTTGAAAGGTGTGAAAACGGTGTAGGGCGAACCATCTGCTTTGAGGACCAGGTCGGGATGGCAAACGGTGGGGGTTCCGACCAGGTGCAGGGGCAGGGCTGCGGCAACTGCCCGATCCCGTCGCCGGGCGTATGGCGTCATATCCTCTTCAGCGAAGATGGCGTTGGCGCTACTTTCTTGTCGCAGACGGGTCAATTCTGTGAGGGGATCACCGAAGCGCAGGATCAGGCGACTGCCCCGACTGCGCAGGTCCTCGTCCAGTACCCGCAAACCCTGCCACAGGAAGTCAAGCCGTTTGGGGCCAACATTGGGAGATTGGATTAAATTCGGGTCGATGACGAAGGTGGGGATGACCGAATTGGCCGAGACCAGGGCTGCCTGCAATGCCTGGTTGTCGTGCAGGCGCAGGTCGCGCCGGATCCACCAGATGGCTGTTGTCATGTTGTATGCAGAGCAGGGTGGGAATATGTTGCCGCTTGTGTCTGACCGTTCCGTAAAATTTGTCCGGCCACGCGCAACCCTCCCAAGGCGACGGCGGGAACGGATTGGCCGGGAAAGATGCTGTCGCCCACCATCCACAAACCCCGACCCAGTCGTGGTCCTTGCGTGCGGAACAGATTGGTTTGGGGATAGCCGCCCACCCAGCCTTTTGCCCGACGGGTGAAGCGCTGGAAGGTGACAGGCGTGCCGGGCAGGATCAGGTCGGCGGCGTCACGCAGGCCGGGGAAAAAACGATTCGGCGGTGGACAGAAGCTGCTCGGACATAGCCGCCTTGTGATTCTCGTAGGCATTCTCATCCTCGTTCGAGCAGTCGCCACCAACCATCGAGCGGGGTGTGGGTGCTGATGGTGAGCGCCCGTCGCCCGGTCGGTGCCCGCTCTGCGTCCCAGGCGGGACTGAAGGAGAGGAAAAGCGTACTTCCGGGTATGGATGGATCGCCGGCAACCAGTTGGTGATGGAGTGTGGGCGATTCGGGGATGATGGCTTCGTCGACGCCGAGATAGAGCATGAATGCGCCCCAGCCATCTTTGGGAATGGTGGCCGAGCGTTTCAAGGTGGGCGGGGCATCAGCGCCGAGCAGTTGGGCGATGTTGGTGGGCGGCAGATTGAACACCACTTCATCCGCTGTTAACTCGACCCCTCGTTTGGTCTCGACCAGCCAGCGCCTACCGGCCTGTTTCTGTACCCGAACGACTTCCTGGCGATAGCGCACATCGCCGCCCAGACGCTTGACGGCAGCAGCCAGTTTGCGGGCGATGCCACCCATGCCGCCGGGTGTGTGACCAACCCCGGTGCGGGAGAGATCGAGGGCGGCGGCAGCGAACAGGGCGTTGGCGTGCGGGCTTGTGGTCTGAGCTGAGATCAGCAACTGCCCATCGACAAAACGACGAAGTCGTGCGGCATCAGCAGGCAGATGTTGGCCCACCGTCTGGAAGGCGTCCCGCAGCAGAGGCAGGATGCGTTTGAGTTCCCGCCGTTGTGCCAGCCCCACCAGCCATTGGCTTCCGAGCAAGGCGTCACGTCCAAGGTCACCGGGCGTTTGCGGCGGCCAGGGCAGTTGCAGATTCGCCACTTCCCACAGAAGGTCAGCAGTGCGGCCCTGCCAGCGCCAGAAAGAGTCGGTTTTGGGGCCGAACTGCTGCAAGCGTTCCTCACGCCACAAGTCAGGGTCATTCCAACGGGTGATGGCAGGGCCCTGACCGAGGTGGACCAACATCGCCGCCGCTTCAGTGTGCGCCTGCCAATCGATGCCGTAGCGCCGCCCGAGGATGTCCAACGGCATGCCCGGCGCGAATCCGCCCGCCAGGGTGGCCCCCGCATCAAAACGATAGCCCTTGTGGAAGAACGTGCCGGCGCTGCCACCGGGATAAATGTGCGCTTCCAGCACGGTGACATCGTGGCCGGCGCGAGCCAATTCTGCAGCTGTGGTCAGGCCACCGATGCCTGCACCGATGACGACGATCTGTTTGGGTTCCATGATGCCCGCTCAGGCAGTGACGCTCTCACCCTGATCAATCTCGTCCAGAATTTCGAGGATGAGCGAATTGGCGGGGATGTCCTGCATGGAATTGCCGTAGTGCAGGTAGCGGATGTTACCCTGTTTGTCGATCACGACCTGTGCGGGCATACGGCCAAATTTTAGCAATTTCACCTGCTGGCCGTAAAGATCGGCGACAGAGTGTTCAGGATCTGGCAGACCGACAAAGGTGTAACCCTTGTCCTCCCAGAAAGACTGGAATGCCTTCTGGTCTTCGGGCCCGACGATTAGAATCTCGGCTCCGGCTTCATCAAATTGTGCTTTATCTTGATGCAACTGCATCATATGCCGTCGGCAATACGGTCACATGAAACCACGGTTGAAAATCAGGAACACATGCTTTTCGCCCTGGTAGTCAGAGAGGGTGATGGGAGTGCCGTTCAAATCCGGGAGGGTAAAATCGGGGGCGGGGGTATTTTCGTTTAGTTTTGTCATGATTGGGTTATCAGGTTATCGACGATCTTGGCGGAGGACACGACGCCGGGCAGCCCAGCGCCGGGGTGCGTGCCAGCACCGACGAAATAGAGGTTTTCGATATCCTCGGAGCGATTGTGGGGCCGGAACCAGGCTGATTGTGTGAGAATCGGTTGCACTGAGAAGGCGGAACCCATGTAGGAATTGAGTGTATTTTGATAGAAGCGGGGATCGACCATGTGCTCGGTGACGATGTTTGCCTGCAAGTCGGGCAGATAGTTATCCTCCAGGAATTGCATGATGGCGTCACGATAGGGTTTGGCCTGCTGCGCCCAGTCGGTGCCGGAACCGAGGTGGGGGACAGGTGAGAGGACGTAAAACGTATCATGGCCGGGAGGAGCGAGGCTGGGGTCGGTCTGAGTGGGATTGTGGAGGTAGAGACAGAAGTCGTCGGCCAGGATCTTTTTCCCAAATATGTCGTTGAGCAGGCCTTTGTAACGCTCTCTGAGAATGATGTTGTGATGGGCCAGGCCGGTGTCTCGATACTGCCGTTTGGTGCCAAAGTAGATGACAAACAGAGACATGCTGTAACGGGTGGCCTTTTTGTAGCGCAGATCAGAATTGCGCAGCCCACGGTGTTCCGCTGAAATCATGTTGAGGTTGGTGAAGGCAACATCGGCATTGGAAATCACGTGATCGGCCTTATGAATCGTGCCATCCTTGAGGCGGATGCCGGTCGCTCGTTTTTTCTCGACCAGTATCTCATCCACCTCGGCATTGTGGTGAAACCGACCGCCTTGCTCTTGTGTGAGCCGCACCAACGCATCAACCAGAGCGCCAGTGCCACCTCTGGCATAGTACACGCCCCACTCCCGTTCGATGAAGTGGATCATGGCGTAGATCGAGCTGGCGTCGAAGGGATTGCCGCCAATCAGCAGGGGGTGGAAGGTGAAACAGCGCCGCAGGAATTCATCTTCGATGAACTGGGACACGTAACCATAAACCGAGCGATAAGACTGGAGCTTGATCAAGTCGGGGGCCACGCGCAGCATGTCGCTGAAATGCAGGAAGGGCTGATCCGCCAATTCCACAAAGCCCTTCTGGAAGATGGCCTGCGTGGTGTTCAGGAAGCGCACGTATCCATCCTTGTCAGCCGGATTCCACTGGTCGATCTGTTGCTTCACGTAATCGACATCAGCGTTGTACTCAAAATAGCGACCCTGGTGGTCAAAGATGCGATAAAAAGGTTCGATGGAGATGAAATCGACGTAATCCTCCCGCTTGCGGCCTGCCAGGTCGAAGATTTCGTCGAAGAGGAAGGGTGCAGTGATGACGGTGGGGCCGCTATCAAAGGTGTAGCCATCTTTTTGCATGGCGTAAGCCCGACCGCCCGGTTTGTCCAATTTCTCGAAGACATCAACCTGATAGCCCTTTGCTGCAAGCCGGGCGGCGGCGCTGAGGCCGCCGAATCCGCTGCCGATAACAATCACTTTTTCCTGTGACATGGTTTCAAAATTCCTTCTGGTTTGTTAGTGGGTGATGTTGACCGATGCTTGGCTGAAGATATGAAACCCGGTAAACCGGAAAACCCGTAGACCAGGGTGCCATCTCACCGGTTCCCCGGTTTTCTGATATACCGGTCTACAAACATCTGACACGAGCTGGGAATCAGGCACGCTTGATCAACTCCAAATATCTATTCAAGTCTGCTTCACTGTCGATTTTGCATAGCCATTGGTCCCCGCCCGCCAGACAATGCCGGGGAGCATCGCCACTTTGCGACCGTCGGTGATATGGGCCCGGCGATTAAAGACATCGTAATCGTGGGCTATGATGTCATCGAGGATGGCGCTGTACAATTCGGCGGCAGCGGTAACGGAGAATCTGCCACTCGTGTTCAGCATGCCGATCCCTGGCATCGACTCCTGATAAAGACGTCGCGTGCGGTCGATTTGGAAGCGCATAAAGGAACGCCAGCGATCATCGACGATTCCTGCGTCGATATCGGCCTCGCTCAGGCCGAAATGCGCCAGTTCTTCCTGCGGAAGGTAGAGGCGGCCCACTTGCCAGTCCTCCCCGACATCACGCAGGATGTTTGTCATTTGCAGAGCCACGCCCAGCCTGACGGCGTAAGGGATAGCCTCCGGCCCGGAAAAACCGATGATGTGCATCGACATCAGACCGACGGTGGAGGCGACGCCGTAACAGTATTCGGCCAGTTCCCCGAAGGTTTCGTAGCGTTGCGTGGTGAAATCCTGGGCGACGCCATCCAGCAGCTGCTCGACATATTTATCCGGCACTTGGTAGTGTTGCCTCGTGTCCGCCCAGGCGGATAACACCAGTTGGTCTGGTTCTGGGGAAGTGTGTAGAACCGCCTCTTTCCAGGCGGCGAATTGCGTTTCCCGATCACCCGACGCCTCATCCACCACATCATCGCTGGTGCGACAGAATGCGTAAAGTGCGCGAATCGCTCGACGCTTTGAGCCGGGCATGATCGCCGTAGCTGTGTAAAAGGTGCGGCTGTTCTCACGCGTGATCTGCTCACAGTGGGCGTACGCTTGCCGTAAATTTGTATCATCAACCGGCGGATGGAGTATCTGCGTGAGGCTTTCCTCTAATGCCACAGAGGCTTTTTCCAGTAATCGATTTTCCCAGGGATGGATAAGTGTGTTCATGATGGCAGGGTACAGGGATGATGGTGGCTTCGAGTGCAAACAATTATTATTCTATTCTAAAAAACTATATTTGTCAAGTTATTATCAATACAATATCAATATATTAGATAATGGTATCGATTTGCCCAACTTTTCAACAACACTTCATTTTACTACTCACTCCACACTTTATCCCAGCCATTGCCTTCCTGTTCCGAGCACCTGCGCTGTATGATTGCAACTTCAATGAAATCACTGTAATCATCGAAAAAGGAAATCACTGTAATCTATCTTGAGATAATAGAATCACCCAGAGCAAATCATGCCAGAACCCCGCTACCGTTTACCAATCAAAAAAGACTTCTGGAGATCCGCCGTTTACTTGCTCATATTCGTTGTCGTTATCAGCGTCAGCGCCTGGTTCCTGATCGAGAATTACGGCACGTGGGGGATGGTGATCTGGCTTGTGATCTTTGTTGGCGGCGGGACGTTGATCCTTGTGCGCTGGCACGCAGGCTCGACCGCCTATCTCTGCCCCAATTGCGGTCACGAATTCGAGATATCCGCTCTGAAAGATCTGGTGACGCCGCACAAAATGGATAAATACTACCTGCGCTGCCCCGCCTGCCGTGAACGGAGCTGGATGCAGGTGTTGGTGAAAGAAAAGCCGGACGAGAAGCAGTAAAACACCAATTAGGATTTCGTGTGGTAGACACTCATTCAGCGCGATTCGTGAAACGTAAAACGTGAAAGATCACCCAGCAGGCGACATCACGTTTCACGTCTTCACGTTTCATGACGTTGAACCACATGAAACCCCAAAGAGCCACGGTTTCGGGTCAACCGGTTTAAATCACCTCACCATCAGCTGGGATGCGCAAGCGTTCGTCCGCGATGCCCGCTTCCCGCGCCACCGCACGCAGGTCCGCACGCGAGGTCATGCAGTGGTCGAGCGCTTCCAGGTGCGTGGCGATGACGGTGCTGTCCGGCGCATGCTGACAAACCGCCACTGTTTGCGTTGCGTCCATGATGATCAGTTCGCTATCGCCCCACACGGCCCCACCAGAGTGGGTGATGATGATGTCGGGATGCTCCCCGGCGAGGACTGCGGCGATGTCCCCGTACCAGACGGTGTCACCCGCCCAGTAGATGGTGGGCTCGCCCATTGCGCGGATGAGGAAGCCGGACACGCTACCCATGTCACGCAGAACCGACTCGCTGCTGCCGTGGCGGCCCGGCGTGCGCCGGATGGTGATGCCTTGCCAGTTGATTTCGTCTGCCACGGGCGTGACATCGCTGAATCCCATACTCACGGATGCGGTCTGCATCGCCAGGCTGGCAGAGGATGGGCGTAAGTCGGGAAGCAGTTGCTGAGCGAGCGGATCGAAATGGTCGGTGTGCAGATGCGAGACAAGGACCATCTCTACCCCGGCGATCGCTTGTTCGGGCGGCATGGGAAGATCGACCAGGGGGTTGGGGGACCGTCCGGCGTACGAGCCCAGTGAATGTTTGGGGGCCAGATAGGGGTCGATACCGAAGGTATGTCCGGCGTATGTCAGGCGCAGCGTGGCATTGCGGATTAGTTGGATTTTCATGGTCAAATGGCGATTCCTTCCTGTTCGAGGTCGGCGTTGATGATAGGGTGGTCAGGTGAAGCTGCCGAATACCAGCGTTACTGTTTTCCGACCTCTGATAAAGAGTTATGAGTTTTGGACTGAGATTTGAATTGTAGCCCACGTCTCCACACAAAACAACCGATGGACGCGCGAACATATTGTCCCCCCATAGCCTGGAACTTAAGTGAAAAACCAACGAAGTATGAGGCTTGGGAGCAGGGCGACCGTATCACGAAAAAACCGAGTCGGATCTGTGGAGTTTGCATCATGATCCTCTGGGACATATAATGCGACCCCATTCCCACATTTGGAGGTTACATGAAACTATTAGCGCCTCTGGGGTTGTTTATGTTGTTCTTGTTGGCTGCCTGTGCTGGTCCTCCCACCATCCAGCCGCCGCCTGAAGCCAAACAAACCCAGGAAATCGTCGTTTACCGGTCACCTACGTGAGGTTGTTGCGGCAGTTGGGTTGAGTACATGGAACAAAACGGATACACCGCCAAGGTAGAAGATATCGATGACCTGACGGATATCAAAGCCCGTTATCAAGTTCCTGCTGAACTCCAGTCTTGCCACACAGCCATCGTGGATGGCTACATTGTTGAGGGACACGTACCAGTTGCTGAAGTTGAACGACTGCTGACAGAACGGCCCGATGTCATCGGCCTGGCCGTAGCCGGCATGCCAGCCGGCTCGCCTGGCATGGAAACCGATGGCCCAGCTCAACCTTATGACGTGATCGCTTTCGATAAATCAGGCGGGAAAGAAGTCTTCGCCAGTTATCCGAAGTAGACCGCACACCTTCCCACACTTCTCCTGGACGCGGTGAGCGCTCACGGCTGCCCTACCGTGAGCGCTCATCAAAAAGGAGGAGAAGAAGAGATTGCCATCTCTTGTAGGCACTATAGCAGACTGTGGGCAACTGTTCTGGACGTCAGACCTACGTTTCCCCTACGCTGACTGCACGTCATGGTGGAGTGCAAAAAAGCGCCATATTTCACACCTGGATTACGACCCCGAATACTCAAAACCGTCCGACGAATCACTCTTCGGCTGCAAAGGTGAGGTCCAGCACCTTGAAGGGATAGACGTTGATGATGTCGGTTTCGTCGTAACGCGTGCGAGTTGTTACGTTGGGTTTGTAAACGTGCTGATGACCGTGCAGAAAATAGCGTGGTTTGAACCAACGTAAAAAGGTAAGAAAGGATTGAAAGCCAACGTGCGGGCGGTCACTACCATCGTGGATGCCGAATGGGGGCGAATGTGCGATCAGGATATCCAGGTAGCGCCCGTAGCGCAGATAGTTGGTCATCAGCGCGGGCGCCATGCTCAGAATTATCCTCCACATATCGCCTTGCGTGTACTGGTATCGCGGGTTATTGTTGTAACGGTGCGATCCTTCCAACCCGGCGATGATCAAGCCATCGACCTGGCAGACCTGACGGTGGAGGTTCTCGCCACCTGGCGGCTCGTTCACCACTGTGTTGTTTGCGCGATGTTCGGGGTGATCGTGGTTGCCGTGGACGTAGTACAATGGCCGGTTGAGCGCGGAAACGATGTACTCCAGGTAGTAATAGGGCAGATCGCCACATCCCAAGATTAGATCGGCGTCTCCGGCGACATGACGGACGTTTGGGCCGTAAATGCGTGGTTCGACCTTGTCACTGACAGCCAGAATGCGGTAGTTCGCTTGTCGTTGAGTGGTTTTGAGTGGCACGAGATGGAATTTGAGCGCTAGTTCAGACTCAGCCAGTTATCGCTGCCAAATCCATTGGACTGCGTGTCTGCGATGGTTGCGTTGATCCATGCCATCAAATCCAGTTCGCGCGTGAGCAGGGTGATTTCCTGAGAGAAAAGCTGTGGCAAGTGCGTGCTGGCGAGCAGTGTTTGTTTTTGGTCGTTGTTTGTTTGCAGGACGACGGCAGCCAGGTAGGCCAGTTGCAAGGGGGAGGAAGGAATAGTGTGGACGTTGAAGCGCATCCCGGAAGCTTTGGTGAGGGCGTCCAGGTATTCGCTGAGCAGCAGGCGCACCTGTTGCTGCAATTCATCCGTGTGACGGCCTTCGGTTTGCAGTAGGGGATGGCTTTCGATGTTTGCCTGCAGGTAGGGCGCTTCATCCACAAAATCCTGGATGGCAAAACGCTCACCACCGTAGATCTGGATGTGAAAGGTGTCGTCAGGCTGGGGGTCCACCTGCGCGATGTGCGCTAAAGTGCCAATGCGGTGTGGCAGCGATTCCGCTTTGTCCTCGCCGGGCGTTTTAAACAGGACGATGCCAAAGGGGGCGTCATCTTCAAGACAGTCGCTTAGCATCGCCCGATAGCGCGGCTCGAATATCCGCAGTTGTTTGATCTGTCCCGGGAAGAGCACCAGAGGCAGGGGGAAGATGGGGATGGTGGCAGGGAAGAAGGCGTCAGAGGACACGGTATATCCAGAGGTCGGAAGTCAGAAACCAGGGGTCGGAGAACAGAAACCGGCCGGAATCACTCGTCGTGGAACGTGGGTTGGATGTCGGATTTGAGTATTTCTCGCAGCAGGATCGTGGCGTAAGCGCCCTTGGGCAGAAAGAAGCTGAGGGTGAAGCCCTGCGGGTTGGGTTTCAGATCGACGGTGTCGAGAAAGAGACGACCGGCGCGACGGTTGCCCTGTACGCGATGGCTTCGCCATTGTTGATCTGTGACCGGGCTGTTTTGCTGTATCTCGGCTTCCAGGGCGGCGGCATCGGCCAGGGGTTGGCGCATCTTGTAGCCAAACAGCGGTCCGCTGAAGGTGATTTCCCGTTGGTCGAAGCGCTCCTGGTCTATCGGCACATCTTCCACGGTGAACATGCCGCCGGTTTCTGTCTTTTTGGCCAGGTCGCCCGCCAGGATGCGGTCAAAGGCGTTTCGTTCGATGCGCAGCGCCAGGTATTGGTTGAAAAGCTGGGACTGGTAGGCCGAGGCGAGCAGCTTGTGCAGCCATTTGGCCCTGGGGCGGCCCTGTTTCCCGGTCAGGATCGCTAATCCCTGCTCGGCGTTGTCGCCGTACGCGCCAAAGCGCTGTTCGCCGAAGAAGTTGGCCAGACCTCGTTGGTGCAGGGCCTGTATGATCATCTCCGCCCGCTCAAGCGCATCAGGAGCGGTGGGATTGAGGACTGTGATCGTGAATCGGTTGCCCAGCAGATGGCCGGGACGGAGTTTCTTGTTATGGGGCTTGGCCCAAAGCACCTCGCCATCGATTGCCTGGTCGAGAACGGCGAGCTGGTCGGGTTGCACGCCGGGCAGGGAAAAAACCTGGGTAGTGCGGGCGTGCTTGTCCTTCAGCCCCGCATACCCGATCTCCTGGGAACGGACGCCAAGCGCAGAGGCGAGCGCCTGCACCATCTGCTGCGTTGTCTGGCCAGTGCGGGTGATGCTTACAAAAAGATGATCACCTTCGCCGCTGGGATCGTACAGCGATATTTCTTCCACGATGAAGTGGTCGGGCTCAACCTTGATTTCGCCACCTGTCCCTGGCAAATCAGGCGTAATGAAGGGTAAATTTGATAAAGGCATGGCCTAGTATCAAGTTTCAGGTGGCGGGTGTCAAATGACAAGCGCCCCAATACACAGTATGTGCCAAACGCGTACGCGAACAGAAGACTGACTCTAACAGATTATCACCAACCAGATACTACAGGCTGTTTCCTGACACCGATCCTCAGAATCCCTCCGTTACCACCGATGAATCCAGTCAAGGAGAATCGGGATAGCTAAACGCACCCGGAAAATCTGGCTCGGCCACCTTCTGTTTCCCGCTCCATTCCTCGATGTCGATACGGAAGACCGCCGTGCGATTCATTTCGTCGGCGGAAGCGGAATGGTAATCGACTTCAGGCTTCAGATGCGGGAAGTATTTGTCCAGAATCAATTGCAACCCATGCCTGGCTTCCACATCATCTTCAACGACCACGATCTCTCCAAACAAGACTACGCCCGCATGTTCGACGCTGAAGTTGTAGGCCCGCTCGTCTGGCAGCAGGCGCCCCATCTCGTAGCAGGCAAAGCAAACGCGCTTGTTGGCAGCCACATTGGCCGGCGTGCGGCCCACGCGAGCGCCGTGCAAATAGATGGCATGGCGCTCGGGGTCATAAGCGAAATTGCGGGCATTGAGGAATGGCTGCCCATCAACGGCAGTGGCCATGATCCCTTCCGGCATGCGCTTCAAAAAATCTTTGATCCAGTTGTCATCTGCGATGGCTCGATCACTGCGTCGGACGTGAGAGCGGGGGAGTGCGGCGTAGTCTTTTGGCATGATGTTTGATAGTGGTGCGTTAGGCCATTGCTGTGACGGCGCTGTATTGTCCGTTATTGGAGAAACTGAGCGCGCCGGCGATCAGGGCGGCAAAGTAACGATGGAAACGCAAGTCGTCGCTCAGTTCGGGATGAAAGGCGGTTCCCAGACGCTGGTTCTGCCGCACAGCCACGATCTCACCGGTGGGCAGGGTGGCCAATATCTCGACGCCGGGACCGATCTCGACAACAGCGGGTGCGCGAATGAAAACAGCGTGGAAAGCGCCTTCAGGATCGCCGGGGTTGGCGATGTCAACCAGGGCGGGCACAGCCAGATCGATCTCGAAACTATCCACCTGCCGTCCGAAATAATTGCGATCGACAACGATGTCGAGCCCGCCGAGCAGAGGTTGGCCATCTTTTTTCTGGCCGTTGGCCTGCGTGGCCATAAGGATGAGCCCGGCGCATGTGCCCCAGACCGGTCGTTCTTGCACGAATGCTTGCAATGGCCCGACCAGATCGTAGGCTACAGCCAGTTTGCCCATAGTCGTGGACTCGCCGCCAGGGATGATGAGGCCATCCAGCCCATCCAACTCCGAGGGCATGCGCACTTCCACGGCATCAACGCCGATCTGTTGTAATTTCTTGATGTGTTCGCGGAAGGCTCCTTGCAGAGCCAGGACTCCGATTTTCATGGTGAATATGGGATGTGACTATTCGGGCGACCGCGATGGTCGCCCCTACTGCCCCTACCATCCTCTCCCGGCGATGCGTTCTGATTCGGGCATGGATTCGACAGTGCGTCCTACCATCGCTTCGCCCAGATTGCGGCTCACTTCGGCCAGGATCAGCGGATCCCGGAAGTGCGTGACCGCCTTAACGATGGCCTGGGCGCGTTGGGCGGGATTGCCGCTCTTGTAGATGCCGGAGCCCACAAACACGCCATCGACGCCCAATTGCATCATCAGGGCTGCGTCAGCGGGGGTGGCTACGCCACCAGCAGCGAAATTGACCACGGGCAATCGACCCAATTCCGCCGTCAGCTTCACGAGGTCGTAGGATGCGCCGATCTCTTTGGCGTAGGTGAATAGCTCTTCCGGCGACTTATTCTGCAACATGCGGATGGAACCCATGACCGAACGGGCATGGCGTACAGCTTCGACCACGTCGCCGGTGCCGGCTTCGCCTTTTGTGCGGATCATGGCAGCGCCTTCGGCAATGCGGCGCAGCGCCTCGCCCAGGTTGCGGCAACCGCAGACAAAGGGCACGGTGAAATCCCATTTGTTGATGTGGTGCGCTTCATCGGCGGGGGTGAGCACTTCGCTCTCGTCAACAAAGTCGACGCCGAGCGCCTCGAGGATCTGCGCCTCGACAAAGTGGCCGATGCGGGCCTTGGCCATGACGGGAATGGTGACGGCGTTCATGATCTCGATGATCTTCTCGGGATCGCTCATGCGAGCCACGCCGCCCTGCACGCGAATATCGGCAGGGACGCGCTCCAGCGCCATGACGGCGCAAGCGCCAGCATCTTCGGCGATACGAGCCTGCTCGGCGTTGGTCACATCCATGATCACGCCGCCCTTGAGCATGTCGGCCAGGCCGGATTTAACGGTAAATGTTCCTATTGATCGTTCCATTGTGATAACTCTCCTGGGGAAATCAGATTTGTTTTCGTGATCAGTAAAGCTGGAAACCAGAAAATCGGAATACCGGAAACAGCGTTTCGTTGCGCACGGGTCAGCCGGTTTCTCTTGCTACTGAGTTCGTTTTTGTTGGAATAGCGCATTATACGCCATCTCCTTATTCTACACCCCAACCCCACCTCACGTCTACGGCCAAAGTCCACAAATTGGATGGGGCCAATTTGAGAAATCGATGCCAGGAAATATTCAGCTGGCGAGTGACCGAATTAGCCAGTACAGCGGTGTAACACTACTTCCAATAGATGCGTTTGTGCAAACATACAAGATGCATACAATGAAAACTGTCTGGAGAGATGAGGATGTACGACTACCTGTGAAATGGGTAATCATGCCAGGAAAACGATTCCTTCATTACATTTTCAAGGGTTGCAGTCTGAAAAATATTAGTTTGATTGCTGGTAGAGTAAATTATGAATGCCCCTGACACGCAGTAATTGATCGACAACTTGCGAAGATATTCGGATCGCAACCAGAGTTAGAAATCAGGAGACAGTTTATGCCTAACACACCAACCTATCCCGGCGTTTACGTTCAGGAAATACCCAGTGGGGTGCGCACCATCACCGGGGTTGCTACGTCGATTACAGCCTTCATCGGACGTGCACTGCGCGGACCAACGGACGAACCGATTACTATCAACAGCTATGGCGATTTCGAACGTATTTTTGGCGGGCTGTGGATCGACAGCAGGCTGGGCTATGCCGTGCGCGACTTCTACCTCAATGGAGGAGCTCAGGCCATCATCGTGCGGCTCTACCATGGACCGCCCACCACCTCGGCTGCAGCATCTCGGACACGAACCCCTATCGACCTGGATTCCCTGACCCTTGAAGCTCGCTACCCCGGCTCGTGGGGCGAAAATCTGCGGGTAACTATCGATCTTGATGTCTCAGAGTCGGTTGCTGTCGGCATGGGCTTGACAAAAGCCGACCTTTTCAACCTGACAGTACGCGACACAGGCCCAGGGGGACGCACTGAGCAGTTTCGCAACGTCACTGTTGAGGACAAAGTGCGGCGAATCGACAGGGTGCTGACTGCGGAGTCAAAACTCATCGTTTGGCGTGGCGCTTGCCCAGCCGCAGCACCTGCCCTGCCTAAGATAGCAGCAGCCCATGCGCACCGCCGAGGCTGACCTTGAAGGTCAGCGGAGAAAGGCATTGGCCGCCGCGCCGAGATGCGGCCAAGAAGGAAGCCTGTTGACACCGCACGGACAGCGCTCGATGCCGCTTTACTGGACCTGAACGATGCGGTCGGTAAGGCGGAAAAAGCGTTAGCTGCCAAAAAGAAGGCGATGCCACAAGGTGACCTCACCACTGAAGAAACAGCGCTGAACAGCTGCCAAGGCAGCCGTAAAGACTTCTGACGGCAGCAGCCTGACAAAGGATGATTTCATCGGACCGGGCAAGGAGGGGGGCAAGCAGGGCCTCTTCGCCCTTGAAAAGGCCGATCTGTTCAACATCCTCTGTCTGCCACCCTATCTTATGACCGATGATGTCGACTCCGACCTTGTCACTGCTGCCGCCGTCTATGCTGAAAGGCGACGGGCAATGCTGCTTGTCGATCCGCCCAGCGTCTGGAATGACAAGGACAAAGCCAAAGCTGGCGTTGCCGGCGTTGGCACCGACAGCAAGAACGCAGCCCTGTTCTTCCCACGCCTCCGCCAGGTGGATTCGCTGCGCGATAACCAGAAAGGGGATTTTGTTCCTTGCGGCGCTGTTGCCGGCATTTTCAGCCGCACCGACTCGCAACGCGGTGTTTGGAAAGCCCCGGCCGGTATCGATGCAATCTTGGTCGGCACTCCAGAACTCAGTGTGTCGCTGACCGATCCTGAAATCGGGGAATTGAATCCTCTCGGCATCAACTGCCTGCGCCGCACCCCGACGGGGGGGCGCGTCATCTGGGGCGCACGCACGCTGCAAGGAAACGACAACCTGGCTTCAGAATGGAAATATATCCCCGTGCGTCGTCTGGCCCTGCATATCGAAGAGAGCCTCTACCGCGGCACCCAGTGGGTGGTATTTGAACCCAATGACGAACCGTTATGGGCGCAGATCCGCCTCAATCTGGGCGCGTTCATGCACGATCTGTTTCGACAAGGAGCGTTTCAGGGAAGCTCTCCAAGAGAAGCTTATTTCGTCAAATGTGACAAAGAAACGACGACTCAGAATGACATCGATCAGGGTATCGTCAATATTGTCGTCGGCTTTGCTCCGCTTAAACCGGCCGAATTCGTTATTATCAGCCTGCAACAAATGGCCGGCCAGCTCCAGGCCTAGGAGGAACCAGTGGCTCAATTTAGCGTCAACGCACAACGATATGACCCGTACAAGACCTTCAAATTCCGTGTCAGGTGGGACGGCAAGGTTGTGGCAGGTATCAGCAAGGTCAGTGTACTGAAACGTACAACTGAAACGATTACCCACCGCAGCGGCGGTGACCCCAGCAGTGATCACATCTCGCCTGGTCTAACCAAGTATGAACCGATCACCCTGGAGCGCGGCGTCACCCACGACACCGAATTCGAGAAATGGGTAAACAAAGTCTGGGCCCACGGCAGCGGTCCCGGCGCAGAGATGTCGCTCAAAGACTTTCGCAAAGATATCATTATCGATCTGTACAACGAGGCAGGTCAGCTGGTGATTAGCTACAAGGTCTACCGTTGCTGGGTTTCCGAATACCAGGCTCTTCCCGAACTGGATGCCAACGCCAACACCGTAGCCTTCCAGTCAATTGTCCTGCAAAATGAGGGTTGGGAACGTGATCTGGACGTCGTCGAACCCGCGGAGCCGGTCAATCCCTAGCCCGTGCAACCCGTCGTGAAACTGTCTGCATCCAGCCTGTTGCGCATCTGGGAGCTCGGTGGCGATCTGCACCCAATCGACCGGGCCTTGCTTGTCCTGTCGGCGGTCTTTCCGGACTCGACAGCTGATGTGCTGGTCTCACTGACGGTTGGTCAGCGCGACGCCCATCTACTATCGATCTACAAGGAAAATTTCGGTTCACGCCTATCTGCGTTGACAGAATGCCCCGAATGTGGAGAGACGCTGGAATTTACGTTCGATGTGGCCGACGTCTCTCTACCGGTGGCTACAAAGGCGGCGAATCATGTTTTTCAGCTGGAGACAGACGGCTACTCGGTTCAATTTCAACTTCCGGGCAGCCGGCATCTGGCGGCGGTTGCCAACTTGGTGCAGTCGGTTGTCGAGGGAGACCTTTCCGCAGCGCGGCTTCACCTGCTGGAACAATGCGTGCTGCAGATAGACAGCGTGGAAGCGTGTCAATCCGTTGCCGACTTGCCGGAGGCAGTCACTGCAGCCGTGGTCGCCGCAATGGCAGATGCCGACCCCCAGGCCGATGTTCAGATCCATGTTGCCTGCACCTCCTGTGGACATGAATGGAATGTGCCATTTGATATCGTCCCATTTCTCTGGACCAGGCTTGCGGAACGAGCCAGAATATTGCTGCACGAGATTCACCTGCTGGCAACATCCTATCACTGGAGCGAAGCCGATATCTTGGCGTTGAGTCCCGCGCGGCGACGCACCTATCTTGAGTTAGTGACCCGATGAGTGATTTTCTGACAAACCTGGTCAGCCGCGTGCTGACGCTGGATCCAGCGATCCGAGTTGATGCTCCTCCCTTATTCGTCCAAGACCCGCCCGCACTATCCATGCAACCGAACATAGGCGACCTGGAGGCTGTTGTCGGCGCGCCAGCGCCACCTGTGTCACCCCTTTACGGAAAATCGGTACCAGCCGCTGAGGCGAAGTCCGGGATAGGCACTTTGTCCGGGCGCTCCGATTCTGGTGGAGAAAGACAGATGATCGGGCCCAGTATCGAAACGTCAGACCCCAATGCCAGGACCGAACTGCAAAAAATACCGTCAGAATCGGGCAGCCGTAGCACGGCGATGCGACCAGACATCACAGTTAGCAGCCACCCGCAAAGAGTAGCCGGACAGCGTACGCAACCAGCACATGAGAACGACCCGATACCACAATCCGAGACCCGGACGATCCGACCAGATATCGTTGCCAGCCACGAGCAAACCATACCGACCCGAATCGTGTTCGATCGTCAATCGCAACCCGCACTGAAAACCGGGCCGATCCCGCATCCTCAATCGTCGGTGGTGCAGCCTGCCACAGGTGACATTTCCCCGCCGCCCGTTCCTACACAATTGGTATCCGTCCAGCATTCGCAGCCTGCACAGGAGATCGACCACGCCTCATATGCCAGGCCCACCCATCAACCTGCGCTGCCGGCGATGCGACCCGCACCCATTGAAGCCAGTCAAGTGTTGAGTACACAGGCAGAGAGCATAGCCACACCGCCGCCTGCCCCTGTGATCAGGATATCGATCGGGCGCATCGACGTCAGCGCTGTGGCGCCGATGGCGAAGGTGCAAAACCGTGCGCCTGCACCCCAACAATCCGGCGTGTCGTTACAAGACTATCTCAAACAGCGCTCCAAATGACTATCGACCTGCACATCGACCAAATGATCCTGCATGGATTTGCTGACATCGACCGCGACCAGCTTGCCTTCGCCGTACAACAGGAACTGTCGCGCCTGTTTGCTGACGAGAGTGCAGTGACGGCAATAGCGGGTTCAAAAGCCACCGCGCGCGTGGACGGCGGTTCGTTTGCACTAGCGCCGGACATGGGCGCCGAAACCATCGGCGAACACGTGGCGAGAGCGATTTACGGAGGCATTGTCGCAGCACCATGAACGTACGCCGTTACACACTTTGCCGTGATTACCTGGGCTACGCCCAGAATGACCGCCCAAGAGGATGTCGTAGCCTGTGACAACTTCGCCACTGAGGCCAATTCTGCGAAAGGGAGCACTGGTGACGATGGGGCGTTCGAGCGCACTGGCCGATGTCATCGTCTTCCAGTACAACCCGGTCACGTTGCGACGTTCACTCGAAGCGCAGATGGGAAGCGCAGGAGGTGATCGTTCGGAAGCCCTGCGACTGCACGGGGCTCCGGTCGAGACAATCTCACTGACTGTCGAGATCGATGCAACTGACCAGCTTGAGACCGGCGATGAAATCGCCCTGCGCCTGGGCATTTATCCGCAATTGTCAGCGCTGGAACTTCTGCTGTATCCACGTTCAGACCTTGTCGTCTCCAATCAAGCCCTGATGGGGTTGGGAACGATCGAAGTTGTCCCGCCCATGGCGCCACTGACGCTGTTTATCTGGGGTGCGAGTCGTGTTGTACCGGTGCGCTTGAGCAAATACAGCGTGAGCGAGGCAGCGCACGATGCGAACCTGAATCCGATTCGCGCCAGCGTCGAACTGGACCTGCGGGTGCTTAGCTATTCCGATCTGTCCAGCAACAACCCCGGCTATCATCTTTTCCTGTCCCATCAGATCGTCAAGGAGACTATGGCCGCTGTCGCCAACACCGGCAGTCTGAATGCCGCAACAGGGGATATCAGCAAGCTCTTGCCCTGAGCGATGCCTGCACGTAGCACACGCCGTTAGTAAGGAGAATCTATGTTTGACCACACAAGCCGCTACTATCATTGTGAAACCGCCACATTTGAGATGGCTGATGGCAGAGAAGTCGCCTACAAACGACGGCGCTTTCTGCCGCAAGGCGACAGATTGCCGCTCCTGACAGAAATCACGGTTGTCGAAGGAGATCGGCTTGATCTGATCGCCTCACGCACGCTCGGAGATCCGCAGCATTACTGGCGTATTTGTGATGCCAACAACACGATGAATCCGGCTGAACTGACAAGCGAAATCGGCCATAAAGTGCGCATTCCGGTGCCACAAATGGAAACGGACGGCTTCGCCATCCTAAACCCCGGACAGTCTGTTCAACGATGACACTGTTAGGTATCCATCTCACCCTGCTAATTGGCGCGACGATCCCGGTGCCAGCGCCGACTATGCTGACTGAAGCGCTGCAACAGGCCGAAGTCACGCATAGTGATGCCACCGGTTCCGGTTTCCAACTGACATTCGCTGTTGGCCGCGGTGGATCTCAATCCCTGCTCGACTATGGCCTGCTCAGCAACCCACTGCTGAACCCGTTCAATCGCGTCATCCTGCTGGTGACGACGGGGGCGATACCGCACCTGCTAATGGATGGCATCATCACCCACCACCAACTCCAGCCCGGCAGCGAGCCAGGCGCATCGACGCTGACGGTTATGGGTCGTGATGTGAGCGTCATGATGGGGCGTGAAGAGAAAGAAGCCGAACACCCGGCACAGAACGAAGCCATCATCGTCGAGAAGCTAATCCTGTCCTATGCCCGGTACGGCCTGATTCCGGAAGTGATCCCACCCCCGATCCTGAATATACCACTGCCGACCGAGACAATTCCGGTGCAGCATCGGATCAGACCTGGCCTACATCACGGAACTGGCCGCTCGCTATGGGTATCTGTTCTATGTCATGCCCGGCCCGCTACCTGGTGTCAACACAGCCTATTGGGGGCCACCCCGTCGCCTGGGCATACCACAAAAAGCGCTGACGGTGAACATGGGCCCGGCGACCAATGTCAGCAGCATCCATTTCACCCGGGATGAGCAGGAACCAACCACTGTCTCGGGACACATCCAGGACGAAGCCACCAATCGCCAGTTGCCAATAAAGACATTTTTGTCCCGTCGCCTGCCCCTGGCAGCACAACCCAGCATGTTGACAAACCACGCCAACGTGCGTAGCACGCTGTTTCGTCAGAACGGATTGACAGCGACCCAGGCACTGGCCCAGGCTCAGGCAGAGACAGACAAATCCACAGATAATGTCGTCACAGCAAACGGCGAACTCAATGCCCTGCGCTACGGTGGACTGCTGCAGCCCCGAGGCCTCGTCGGTCTGCGCGGCGTCGGCTACAGCTACGACGGCTTGTACTACGTCAAGGAAGTGACCCATAACATCCGGCGTGGCAGCTATACCCAGCAGTTCACGCTTGCCCGTGAAGGCATCGGAGCGACCACCCCATTGGTGAGACCATGACCAATTTTTACGGAAAATACCGCGGCAAAGTCGAAAATAACATCGATCCCAAACGTATGGGGCGTATTCAGGTCAGCGTACCCGCAGTCACCGGCGCCGGACGTTTGAGTTGGGCAATGCCCTGCGCACCGTATGCCGGCAAGGGCGTCGGATTCGTGGCCATTCCGCCCATAAGCGCCAATGTCTGGGTGGAGTTCGAAGGTGGCAACCCCGACTTCCCCATCTGGAGCGGCTGTTTTTGGGGCGTGGGCGAAATGCCGGTCGAGGCCAGCACTCCCCAAACTTATCTGTTCAAGACCGCAGAAGTCAGCGTCAAGATGCTCGATGTTCCTGGAGCCGCCGGCTTCTCGGTTGAAACCCTGGCCGGTATGAAAATTGAGATCGGTCCGGAAGGTGTTTCCGTCGACAATGGTCAAGGCAGCTCGATCACGATTTCCCCGGAAGGCGTCGAAATTAAACAAAGCCAGGGGAGCACCGTTAAGCTCGGTCCCCAAGGGATTCAGATCGATAATGGTCAGGGCGGCGCCATCGAGCTTGCTCCCCAGGGAATCCAGATCGACAATGGCAAAGGCGGCACCATCGATTTAGAAGGCCCGAAGGTAGCGATCAACAAGAGCGCCCTGGAGGTGACATAGTGCCCGGTTATTTGCTCTATGCCCTCGCCACGGTGCAATGCATGCATGCTGGACAGGCGCAGCCTGTGGTAACGAATCCGCGCGTTTTGGTAGGAGGACAACCCATTGTCACCCAATCCAGTGCGTACACGATTGCGGGCTGTACGCAGCAGCCTCCCGTCGGTCCGCCTTGCGTCAGCGCCCAGTGGGTAAGCGCCGCCCTACGGGTTAAAGCCGATGGCGTGCCAGTACTGCTGCAAGACAGCAAGGCTATCTGCACGCCGACCGGAACCCCTTTGAACGTTATTGTAACGCAAGTCCGGGTCAAGGGAACATAGAGGTTACGAACCATGCCGGTAAGTTTTCCGTTTCAAATCGACAGTCGTCAGCGCACGGCTGGTGCAAACAGAGACACCTATATTCACGAGTTGATCGAACAGGTGCTCTTTACCACGCCCGGCGAACGGGTCAATCGTCCCGATTTTGGCTGTGGACTGTTGCAGCTTGTCTTTGCACCCAACAGCGATGAAATGGCGACGGCGACTCAATTCCTGGTGCAAGGCGCTCTGCAGCAGTGGCTCGGTGACGTAATCCGGGTTGAAATGGTGCGGGTCGAGAGTGAAGAAGCGACGCTCCGGGTGCTCGTGCAATATGTCGTCATTCGCAACCAGCAGCGTCAGGTTGCTCAATTTGAGCGTGGGGTGGGCATATGACCTCTCTTGAGGATCAATTCAGCGACGTGCGCGCAAGTGAGTTTGATCTGCAGCCGTCCCGGAGCACGCACACCGAGACGTCTCCGGCTCCCGACATCAACTATCTGGCCCGGGACTATGCCAGTTTCCGCCAACTCATGCTCAATCGCCTGGCGCTGTTGTTGCCGCCGGATACGGATCTGAACCCGGCCGGTTTGGGCATGGCTATTGTCGAAGCATTGGCATACTCAGCCGACCAACTCAGTTACTATCAGGATGCTGTCGCCACGGAAGCCTACCTGGGCACAGCACGGCGTCGTATCTCTGTCCGCCGCCACGCCCGTTTGGTCGATTACACCATGCACGAAGGCTGCAATGCACGGGCCTGGGTGCAGGTCCAGGTCGCTTCTGATGGCATCGAACTGGCAAAGGGGACAGCTCTGCTCACCGGGCATGATGGTCCCACGGTCATCGAGCCTGACGAATTCCGGAATCAACAGACACCGGTTGGGGAAATTGAAGTCTTTGAAACGTTGCACCCGGTAAAATTGTACCGGGCACACAACGAAATCAGATTCTATACCGAGGGCAAATCGCAATTCACATTGCCCAAGGGAGCGACGAGTGCTAAATTGCAAAGTGAAGACTTGGAGTGTCTTCTCCAGAAAGGCGATGTACTCATATTTGAGGAAGTCAAAGGCGCAGCCAGCGGCCGATCGGCAGACGCCGATCCGGCCCATCGTCACCCTGTACGACTGACAAACGTTAGAGAATCTGTCGTTCGCTGGTCTCGTCCGACGGTGATGAACCGACATCGATTCTCGAAATCAAGTGGGCGATTGCCGATGCCCTGCCCTTTGACCTCGTTGTTGCCGCCGGTGGATTGACTGATCTAAGCGTGGCCCGTGGCAACATTGTCATGGCTGATCATGGCCGTTCACTCAAAGCACCTGTGTTTCTTCCACCTGTCACGTCGACCGGGCGCTACAGACCGACGCTGCCGCACCTCAATCTCACCCACGGTGCACCCTATAACCACCCAGATGCTGTGATGCAACCGGCGGCTCAAGCCATGGTTCAGGACCCTCGTGCTGCCGTGCCTGCCATCCGCCTCTATGCAGAGGGATCCAAGTGGTATCCCCAACGTCATCTTTTGGCCAGCAAACCCGGGTCGCGCCACTTCGTGGTAGAAATGGAAGGTGATCGTAGCGCCCATCTTCGTTTCGGAGACGGGCGTAACGGTCGTCAGCCGCCGTCCGGCGTCCGGTTTCAGGCCGAATATCAGGTTGGCAACGGCGCACAGGGCAATGTAGGCGCGGAAGCGATCAGCCATGTGGTTGCAACGGACAAGGACATCGTGCGCGTACGCAACCCGCTGGCAGCCACCGGTGGGATCAACCCGGAACCAATCGAACACGTGCGGCTGGTCGCCCCCCAGGCCTTCAAGTCACAGCTGCGCTGTGTGACCGCCGCCGACTATGCGCGTATGGCCGAACAACATCCCACCGTCCGGCGAGCGACCTCCGAAATGCGCTGGACCGGCAGTTGGGCGACTGTCTTCATTTACGTGGAATGGGAGGACCGTTTGGCTGTGGACAATCCCTATGCCGGGGAGTTACTGGCGTTTCTGGACCATTACCGGCAGACGGGAGTCGACCTGGCGATCCGGTCACCCCAATTCGTGCCTGTAGACATAACCATGAGCGTCTATTGCCGTCCGGGCCATTTACACCGCGATGTCAGGGCAGCACTGCTGGACCGATTCAGCGAAGAGATGATGACAAACGGAAAGCCCGGTTTGTTCCACAGAAACCGGTTCACGCTGGGCCAGCCCATCTACAGCAGCCCGATTATTGCGGCAGCCGCTCAGGTGGCGGGCGTGGCACGGGTTGAACTGAAGCATTTCAGCCGGGCAGGTTCAACCGATACTGGTGCGACGGTGGCAAGCTGCATCGAAGTGGGGCCACAGGAACTCATCCAGCTTGGCGACCTCGTGCTGGAAGTGGAGGACGTGTCATGACCAGTTCCAATCTGGGCAACCCACCGGGATTGCCGGTCATTACGTATCACAGCGGAACCCACGCCACGTTTTTGCGGCGTATGCTGGATCGGTTAAATACACAGACTGTACCTTCAGACACAGGAATACCCCCGCTCCGGCCTCTGGCGGTGCTGACCACCCGGGAGAGCGATGACCCGACCATCGCCCTGCTCGACGCCTGGGCCACCGTGGCCGACACGTTGTCGTTCTACCAGGACCGCATCGCCAACGAAGGCTACCTGCGCACAGCCACTGAACGGCGCTCTGTGCTGGAATTGACCCGTGCCGTCGGCTTCGAACTCTCGCCGGGTGTTGCCGCCGATGTGCTGCTGGCGTTTGAGGTAGATGACTCCCCCGGCTCGCCGCTGTCCGCCGACGTTCCCAAAGGCACGAAGGTGCAGAGCATCCCCACCCAGGGACAGATGCCGCAGACGTTTGAGACGAGCAAAACCCTAACAGCGTGGGCAGCCCTGAACAGCTTTCGTCCGAGCATGGATGAAGCTCAGGCATGGGCTGCGAACAGTGCTGTCAGGACGTTGCTGGTGACAGGGACTGCCCACAACCTCAGGTCGGGAGATTACCTTCTCCTCGTCCCGAATGCCCCTGATGAACCGCAGTTGGTGCAAATCGAAAAGGTTGATCGCGCAGCAGATTGCACCCGCATCAATCTGGCGGAACCGCCTGCATTCGGTAACTCTGTTTCTGCCCACAATCTTGGTCTGTTCGTGTTCAGGAGGAGAGCCGCATTATTTGGAAGCACTGCGCCACAAAAACCAGTTCACAACGTCTACGACTTCCTGCAACATTACAATGAGTGGGCTGTGATAGCAGAAGACCCGGAGAAACAGGCTCTGCAGGAACAGAAAAAATCAGCACTGGATGTCGAGTACGCCCAAGTCATATCGGATCACAGCCGTCAGGAGTGGGAGTTGGTAGCTGAGGATAAGACGCCAGGGACAAAGATAAGTCTGGATAGTGAGTACGCCCAGGTGACGAAAAGTGGCTGGGTTGCGATCATTCAGTCAGAAAAGCCAGATCCTCAGATCCATCAGGTTGTAGCAACGGATGCAGTCTCCAGGTCCGATTACGGCATGACTACCAGGGTGACCCAACTAACGCTGGACGGTGAATGGGTAGCTCCGCAGAGCATGGCTGAGTTGCGCACGGCTGTCGTCTATCTCCAGAGCGAGCAGCTTTCACTGAGTAAGACGACACCCCTTATGCCTTCAGAGATGCCAGAGTTGATTCTAGGCCCTGAACATCGCGACATCCCACTCGACATTGATTTCGCTGGCCAGGAGGTCAGCGGCACGTTCATCGTGACCGGCCAAACAACAAAAGATAAAGAGATAAGCGAAGCGGTTGATGGCGTTATCAAGGAAAATAACGGCCAAATTACGCTGAGCCTGAAATCTGGCTTGCAGAATCAATATCAACGTGACACAATCACCATCCACGGCAATGTAGTCCATGCCAGCCACGGTGAAACAGTCAGCGGAGAGGTGCTGGGCAGCGGCAATGCGAGCCAGACCAATCAGCGTTTTGTCCTCAGGCACACACCCCTGACCTATGTCGCTGCAGCAACTGCCAGTGGCGGTGCGAGTACACTCTCGATTCGCGTCAATGGCCTCTTGTGGGACGAGGTTCCTTCCCTGCTCAACCAGGGTGCCACCCGCCGCTGCTACACATTGCAGCGTGATAACAGGGGTCGCACCATCGTCATTTTCGGTGATGGCGTCAGCGGAGCAAGGTTACCTACTGGCATTGAAAACGTCATTGCAGCCTACCGTTATGGCCTGGGCACGGATGGCAATGTTGCTGTCGGCGCCCTTACGCTACTGCAAACCCGACCCCACGGCATCCGCAGCGTTTCCAACCCCATTGCTGCCAGTGGAGGCGCCGCCCCTGCCACTGAGCAAGAGGCAAGGACATTGGGCCCACCGGCCAACTTGCCGATGGGTCGTCTCGTTTCACTGGCTGATTATGCCCACTTCGCCCGCACCTTTGCCGGCATCGGTAAGGCCGAGGCGAAACTCGTCCAGCGAGACGGCAATTCCGTCGTTTGCATCACCATCGCCGCCGAAAACGGTGGACAGATACCAGCCGAATCTGAGCTTTGCAAGAATCTACTCGGGGCGCTGCGCAGCCACGGGAATCCACTCAACCGGGTCGAGTTGGTACCATACCTCGGACTCACATTTGGGATGACTGCCAGGGTGCTCACGGATCCACGCTTC
The DNA here is from genome assembly GCA_963700615.1 of uncultured Chloroflexia bacterium. GTDB lineage: Bacteria > Chloroflexota > Anaerolineae > J102 > J102 > DUEF01. Next base: position 376,418 of record CAVOYG010000026.1, read on the forward strand.
CGCCGTCCAGTTGTTCTTGACGCCATTCGTGCAAAACTGAAGGAAAACTACAGTTTTGAGCGACGTAACTTTAGCCAAGAGTTATCAAGTACGGAGCTGATCACCGACATTCAGACTGTTCCCGGTGTGCTGGCTGTTGACCTGGTTAAATTGTATCTTGACGTTGACGTAGAAACAGCGGGAAATGTCGGACTGGAAAACTTTACAGTAGAAGTATTTCACGCATTTCTGCCACTTGATTGGGAAACCTGGATAGCACAACTGCTGATCATCAACCCGGAGAATATTCACCTTGAGAAATGGACTTAAATGAACAGCCCACAGAGTGAGCGTCTTTATAACCTGCTGCCGGCCCTCTACCGCCAGCGCGACGTAGTCGCGGGCGAGACATTGCGCGCCCTGCTTGCCGTCATGGAGCAAGAACTGGTGCGCATCGAAACCGATATCGGTACGCTCTACGAAAACTGGTTTATCGAGACCAGCGAGGAGTGGGCCATCCCTTACATCGGTGACTTGTTGGGCATTGATGGTCTGACAGATAACTCGCAACAACTCTACAGCCCGCGTGCTCGGGTCGGCAACGCCATCGCCTACCGCCGCCGCAAAGGCATTGCTGGCGTTTTGGAGAGCCTGGCCAAAGACCTGACCGGCTGGGATACGCGGGTCGTCGAATTCTTTGAATATGTGGCCACCACCCAGCACGTGCAGCATGTGCGCCCGAACAAGGGCGCCACTTTCGATATCCGCAAAACGCAAGACATCGAGCAGCTCGGCACGGCTTTTGATGCTGCCGCCCACATGGTCGATTTACGTGATATGACTTACGGCCGTGGCCGCTATAATCTGGGGACTGTGGGCCTGTTTGTCTGGCGGCTGCGCAGCTACTGGCTCGACAGATGTGAGGCGCGTACATTCGATAACACAGCTGCCCCCGGGCGTTGTTTCACACTGCACCCGGCTGGCGTCGACATGCCGCTGTTCAACTATCCCCAACCGCAGCCTGACCCGGCCCGGGCAGCGCAGGCCATCCATCTGCCGTTCAGGCTAAGGCGAAACCAGCTTAAACGGGAATTGAACGAGCGCCGAGAGGCGTTGGAAAAGGGGATGTGCCGCCCGAACAGTTTTTCGGCCGGCACCCGGTGTTTGAAGCTCTTTCTGGATGGTATTGATCGCGAAGCCCGTACCCAGTGAGGAGATCGCCATTGCCGATTTGAGCGATTGGGAATGGCCCGATCACGTGCCTTCCGAGTTTCCAGTGCGTCCGGCGTCCGCCGCCGGACAGCCAGTAAGAGGCCGATCCGGGCCGTGGTCGATCCAGAATCGGGACGCCTGATGTTGGCCGAATCTGAGACCAGCAAGAACAGCGAAAGTATTTGCCAGCTATGCCTACGGTTTCAGCGCAGACATAGGAGGCGGTCCTTATGCCCGCCAGCACACGCTCACGACACCGGAGCCTGAAACGTTGGCTGGCTGTGGTCGATAGCAGGCTCGAGTCCGATGCCGGACCTGACTCAGAGAACAGCTCGCTCCAGTTCCAATCGTTGGCAGAAGCACTGCAAGCGTGGCAAGAAACACCCATCAGCGCAGCGCCAGCGATCATTCAGATTGCCGATAACTGCATTCACCCCCTTGATGGTTTCGACATCACCTTGGCTGGTGGGCAACAACTGGTGATTGAGGCGGCTGAAGGGATGCGTCCCTGTGTACGGGGTCATAACGAACATCACAGCCGTTGGACCGGATATCCACATGACCCTAAACGGCCTGATGCTCGATGTGGGCGATGAACAGATGAATGTGAGTTTTGATGATAACCTGCACTTGACGTTGACCCATTGCACACTTTTCAGCGGGCGAACTCCTGACAATGAGTCATTGACGATGCCTCCCATCTCAATGAGGCACACAAGCGAAAAAGTTGACAACGCAGCGCGACTATCGATCAGGAACAGTATCGTTGGTCCCCTGTGGCTGACAGGCAAAATGGACGGCTTGACTGTGCTGGACAGTATTGTTGATGCGACGACTCACGATTTGGATGCCATTTCCTCCGATTAAAGTATCGCCATTCCTGCACCCGCTGCGGTGTTGGAACGAGTGACGATTCTGGGCAAAGTGCATGTAAAGAGCTTACAAGCGACGGACGTGATCTTCACCCATGCGCTTACCGTCAGAATACCGGGAGAAGGGCAGCGTACGCGCCAGCTATGTGCCGGTTGGCTCCCAATTTCCGCCATCCTACCGCTGCCAACCCGAATTGGCGCTTGGCGATCCGGCACAGACCAAAAACGCTACTGCTGAGCAAATTCGCCAACGGCTGACGCCTGCTTTTACTTCAACCGAATACGGCCAGCCGGGCTACGCCCAACTGAGCCAGACCTGCGCCGAGGAGATCCGCAGCGGTGCCGAAGACCATTCCGAAATGGGCGCATTTCAGCGACTCTACCAACCCCAGCACGCTGCCAACCTGCGCCGCCATCTTGCCGAATATGTGCCGGTTGGACAGAAAGTGGAAATCCACTATGAAACTTAACGCTTTGCCCATCGCCTGCCGCCACCTTGCAGCAGGCTTTACCCAGGGCCGGGCGCACGACCAAAGATCGGACAACCGACCAACATAAGGGAGCAGATATGAAAGGCGATTTTTCACGTTTAACCTTTGACAGAACCAAACACTACAGCGGCGTGCGCATGCAACAAGGCCGGGTGCAGCTCGATGCCGACTGGAACGAGCAGCTCGACATCACCGCCCACCGCATCGAGACCGAGATCACGCGATTTCGTCGGCGCCAGCGGCGCGCCGGCGAACCGAAAGATGATAGATGGTCCAGACCAGTTTTCGCATTACAAGCCAGGGCGCTAATCTCGTTCTTGGCAAGGGTCGTTACTATGTTGGCGGCAGGCTTTTCGAGAACGATGACAGACAACTTCGAACTGAAGGACATACCGAGGTTCGACAGGCGAAGGAACCTACATCGCCTATCTGGATGTGTGGCAGCAGCACATCACGGCGCTCGACGATGACGTCGATTCGAGAGGTGGCGCTGGGCGGGCCGGATACAGCCACCCGCATTCGGAACCAGTGGCAGGTCAAGCTTCAAGCAGGGTGCAGCGTTTAGCGAGCCCGCAGGTCAGCTCCCGCAGGCCAGCCCGAGGTTCTTCAGCGTCCGCAGCACCGGAAGGATGCGGGTTGATCCCGATGCAAAACCCTCTATCGTCGAAAACCAACTCTACCGGGTGGAGATTCACAGAGCGGGGGTTGGGATACGGCAACATTCAAGTGGTCGCGGGACAACGGCTCTGTTGCCGCCGCAGTGACGCGCCAGGACAACACGTTGACTCTAAAAAATGCCGCGGACGCTTCACGCTTCCAGATGGCCCAGTGGGTGGAGGTGACCAACCAGACTCAGCGCGACGCAAATGCAGCCGGGCACGCTCTGTCAGGTAGCAAAAGTGTCTGACACCGCAGTGACCGTTGTTGTTCATGATGGAGATAGAATGGAAAGACCCCGCCGACGACGTTACGTTATGCGGCGTTGGGATGGTTATGCGCCGTTGAAACCTGAGCTTGAGACTGCTTTTATTCAGTTGGAAAACGGCATACAAGTTCAATTTGAACAGGGTAAAGAGTACGAGGCGGGCGACTACTGGCTGATTCCGGCCCGAACCATAGACAATAGCCTCGAGTGGCCTGAAGGTGATGAATATCAGCGACCGCACGGTGTTGAGCATGCCTATGTAGAATTGGCGGAGGTGGTTTGGAAAGGCGCTGGCTGGGCCGAAGAGCCGATCGACAAACGTCACATCTTCCAGCCCCTGATCAGCGGAGTAGACCTGACTGTCAAAAGCCTGACCGTGGAGGATATGGCAACGCCTTCAAAGGCGTCGGGTTGACGGACATCTGGGGATGCTCAAATTCCGGCATTGAGAACGACTTATCGGCCCAGTCGGGAAACCCAGATCGGGATTAACCAGAGCTGCGGCTTTGGAGCGTAATCATCACGGAAGGCGGATAACACAGCTTCGGTACCATACATTTTCCAGTCTGAACGGCAGTTCCAACACGGCATGGGTTTCAGGCACTTGCTTCTGCCGAGGGTCCCTGCACCATTGGTCTGGTGAAGGCGCAGGCAGTACCAGCTTACAAGGGCGACGACAACATCTATATCGGAAATTCAGCGATGCAACACAGCATCGGGATTTCCGCATCGGCAGAGCCGACGACGCATACTGAGATCGGGCTAACCGGCAACGTCGGCATCGGTACAACGTCCGCAAGGCAATTGGAGGTTGTTGCGCCCGATAATGCGAGGCAGAGATTGTATCCACCTCATATAATGGATGCCGGAAGTTTATCGGTCGAAAGAGCAGAGGAACCGCCAGCGCGCCGACCGCTGTGCAACTTGATGACGTACTGGCACTTTTTGGCGGCGGTGGCTACGGAGCCACCAAGTTTGGCTGGTCCAAAGGTTCCATGATTATCCGTGCGGCCGAAACTTGGAATGATAGCAGTCAAGGTGCATATGTCGGTTTCGAGACCACTAAAAATGGTACTACATCGCGCATCGAGAGGATGCGGATTACCGACGACGGCAAAGTCGGCATCGGTACGTCGAACCCAACCAGAGCGAAAGTGGAAATCAGTGGCGTTTCAGGCAGCTTCGCCTATGGTAAGAGGGCTGATCTTACAATCGATGGATTTGGTACAGGAACAAACACTGGCACTGTAGCGGACGCATCCTTATATGCCACTGGCGAGATATGGGCTCTGGCGTTCTTTGCATTCTCGGATGAGCGTATCAAACGCATCGAGGGCCGCTCCGATGCAGCGCGTGATCTCGCCACGCTCCAAAGCATCGAGGTGACCGACTTTTCCTACATCGACACCGTGGTCAAAGGAACGGGTAAGCACAAGAAGATCATCGCCCAGCAAGTGGAGAAAGTATTTCCGCAGGCAGTGAGCAGGTCCGCTGACGTGGTGCCCGACATCTACAAAACGGCCACCGTGACGGATGGCTGGATCAATCTCACTACGGATTTGAAGATAGGCGAGCGCGTCCGCCTGATCGGCGAGAAGACGGAAGGCATCCATGAAGTGCTGGAGACAGCGGAAGGCAGGTTCCGCACCGACTTCGCCGCAGATGGCGATACAGTCTTCGTCTTTGGCCGTGAAGTAAAGGACTTCCTCAACGTCGACTACGACGCCATCGCCATGCTAAACGTCTCGGCGACTCAGCAGATCAAAAAGGAGAAGGACGCTGAGGTGAACGCCTTACAGGCCGAGAACGCCGACCTACATAGCCAGACTGGACTGGCCAGGAAAAGCAGATCTCCGCACTCGAAGCCAGACTCTCGCAGTTCGAAGCCTTGCTCAGACGCATGCAGGATAACATCCCCATCGCATCCCCATCACTTGCATGATCTTGTCTAACCATCGATTACGTTATGACAAAAAGGACACAGATGGACACATCCCAGGAAAAAGTTCAGGAGCGTTTGTACTGGCTCGCGACAAGGTGCAAGATCGGTCATGAGTAACGCCCGCGCCATAGCAGCCGTCACCAGCATGCTTGACTATCTGATCCGCCAGGGCACTGACGCGGGCACAGCCATCGAAAAGGTGACGACGCGACCGCCCGACAAGGCCCGCGAGGGCACTGACGGTCAACTCAATATCTTTCTGTATCAGACCGCAGTCAATGCCGCCTGGCGAAACATGGATCTGCCCGGCCACACACGACCAGGCGAGACAGGCGCATCACCCCTGGCGCTCAACCTCTACTACCTGATCACCGCCTACGGCAAGGACAACGATGACATCAGCGCCCATCTGCTGCTGGGTCATGCCATGCAGATGCTGCACGACCATAGCACCATCAGCCGGGCAGACATCGAGGCCGCCAGCACGACCGGCAGCCTTGATGCAGTCCACAAAAGCGCCATAGCGGAGGCTGATCTGCAGAATCAGGTCGAACGGCTGCGCATCACGCCTGTGCCTTTGAGCCTGGACGAACTCTCGCGCCTGTGGTCGATGTTTCAAACGCCGTACCGGGTATCGGCGTTGTACGAAGTGTCGGTCGTGTTGATCGAGAGTTCACGTCCTGTGAAGGCTCCCTTACCTGTGCTCACGCGCGGGCCGGTCGTGGAAATTGAACAAGACGGGAAGAAGAGAATGATCGAAACCGGCATCGTTGTGCAACCATACCTGATGTCACCCTATCCTCATCTCGAGAAAGTAGTTTTTCCCACGCCGCAGCCCAGCCTTGTTTCCGGTGAAAAACTGGTACTGGAGGGCGCGCAACTGGCACAGGCGGGCGGTGAAACGATGCTCCGGTTCAGTCACACCCATCTGTCTGGCAAAGACGAACTTATCAAAGTCAAAGAACCGGCAGGCATGACACTGGAGGTGAATATACCGGATGTGCTGCCCGCCGGATTCTACACCGTGACTGCACAGGTCAAGGGCGAAGACGAAGCCGGTCCCGGCCGCATCTCCAATGCCCTGTCGTTTGCGCTGGCGCCGACCATTGACAAAATCACTGTCGGAAAGACGAAGGCAACCCTAACCGTGACATGCAGGCCGGCAATCGAAAAAGGGCAGCGGGTTTCGCTATTGCTCGGCGACCGCGAGCTGCTGCCAAAAGCGCCGCCAAAGGATGCGTCCTATCCCCTCACATCTCTGACGTTTGACGTAACGGCCGTCGAGCCGGGCGATTACCTTGTGCGCCTGCGTGTCGATGGCGTTGACAGCCACCTGATCGACCACTCGCAAACGCCGCCGGTGTTTTATGACGTCGAGGGCGTCCACAAGGTGCGACTATGAGCGACACGAAGCGGCCCACGGGGTATTGAAACATTATCAGGAAATAAAGGCGTAATGGAACAGGATCTCTTGCTTTGGTTCATTTCAGGATTTGCGATCGGCGTGCTGTTCACTGGCTGGCTGGAGACCAACTTCCTGCGGCCTCGACGGAAGACTGCGCGGCGCGGACACTGTCGAACTCGAACGGAAACTGCAGCAGGCCAACAGCGATCTACAAGCGTCGCACGAGGCCCGCATCCAATTGGAGAAGGATCTGGTAGCACGCGATACAAAAATAGAGACGATGCGCACCGATCTTGACAGTATGCGGGAGAAGATCAGAGATCTGACCGAGGATGGCGACGGGTTTACGATTGTCGGGGCGCTGGCTACGCCAGAATGGCGGGCGGCGAATAATGCCTACATGGGAAGCGCGCTGTCTTGGCTCCGTCTGCGGCTGGAACTGGCAGCCAACGAAAACGATGTTACGCCTGAAGCGGTTCAACAGGCCGAACAATACATGCAGGCGCTGGAGCAAGGCCCGGAAAAACCGGCACTGACGTTGCTGGCAAAGCAGTTTGGATTGACTCGTTTCGAACAGCAAGTGCTACTCTTGTGCGCGGCATTGGAGCTTGACACCCACGTTGGCCGTCTGTGCGGCGTCAAACAGAAAAATCCTGAGCTTGGGTTCCCGACCTTTGCCCTGGCTATGGACTTGTTCGCGCAACCGAATTGGGACATCGTGTCTCCGCAGGGAAAGCTACTGAAATGGCGACTGGTCGATGTACAGGAATCGACGGCGCAATCGCTGATCCTTAGCCCTCTGCGGGCCGATATGCGTATCGTCTACTTATTGAAGGGGATCAACACTCTGGACACTCGCCTCACCACCTTGCTCGCGCCCCTCACTGACTCCATATCGGCGGAACCGCTGGCCGATTCCCAAGCTCAGACTGCCGACAAAATCGGTATCGTCATCAAACCGTTGCTCCAACAGATGGAGGAGCGACCGCCGCTGCTGCAATTGTTGGGTATCGACCGGACGAGCAAACAGCAGGTTGCTCTGTATGTGTGTGACGAATTGAACCTGAATCTGCATGGACTGTCAGTTGAGCAACTCATCATCCACGCCGGTGACGTCGACCTGCTGGCGCAGTTGTGGAATCGAGAGTTGCGACTATTGCCAGCTGCTCTGTACGTGGAACTGGACGACATAGTGGGGGCGCTTGCTCCGCCGGATATTGCCACTGTACGCCGGTTCTTCAGTCAGATCGAGGGTGTCTGTTTCGTGGGCAGCCGTGACAGTGTCTCGGCCCTCGATCGAACTTCGATATCCTTCGCTGTCGGCAAACCGACGCCCGCCGAACAGCACAGGGCGTGGCAGGCGCTCGTTGAAGATGAAAGAAACACGGAACGGCAGGCGCTCATAAACACCGACGCCGACGCCCCTGACATACCTGCGAGCCTGGCCGGGCAGTTTAACCTGAGTCTGCCCGCCATTCATGCGGTCGCCGATCAGGTCGGTGTAGTTACTGACGCCAAAGACCTGGCCGATCGGTTATGGGATGCCTGCCTGGCGACGACGCGTCCGCAGTTGGATAGTCTGGCTCAACGGCTGGACGCCAAAGCAATTTGGGAGGATATTGTGCTGCCGGACGAGGCTTGCACATTGCTACGTACCATCGTCGATCAGGTACGACTGCGGTCGCAGGTGTATGACGAGGGCGGTTTTCGTCAGCGCATGAACCGTGGTTTGGGCATCAGCGCCCTTTTTACCGGGCCAAGCGGTACGGGCAAGACAATGGCAGCAGAGGTTCTGGCCGATGAGCTGCGGCTCAATCTCTACCGCATCGATCTCTCTCAGGTAGTCAGCAAGTACATCGGCGAGACGGAGAAAAACCTGCGGCGTCTGTTTGATGCGGCCGAGGATGGCGGGGCGCTGCTTTTCTTTGACGAGGCCGATGCCCTGTTCGGAAAACGCAGCGAGGTCAAAGACAGCCACGACCGTTACGCCAACATCGAGATCAATTACTTGCTGCAACGGATCGAATCCTATCAGGGTTTGGCGATATTGGCGACCAACCGCAAAGAGGCCTTGGACAGCGCCTTTCTGCGGCGGCTGCGCTTCATGATTGATTTCCCCATACCCTCCGAGACCGACCGGATGCGGATGTGGGAGCGTATTTTTCCTCCGGACACAGAAGTGGAGTCACTCGACTACGATCGGCTGGCGCGCTTCAACCTGACGGGCGGCAATATCCACAGCATCGCTCTCAACGCTGCCTTCCTGGCGGCGGCGCAAAAGCCATCATCGCCAGTGACGATGGCGCATGTACTTGCTGCGGCACGGATGGAACACCGCAAGTTAGATCGGCCGATCAACGAAGCTGCGTTTCAATGGCAAGTCTCGACACAAAAGGAAGGGTGAACATGACGTATTCTCCTGGCAAGGATAAACAAAAATGGAAACCTGCTCCCCCTTCCAAAGGTTCGGTCCGAAAACGCATTGCTGGTGGTTCAAAGACCGTTGGTCGGCATGCCTTTAGTGACGATAAGGCAAAGAAGATTGATGAACTTAGCGATTCGGACACGGATGATGATGGTGATTTCAGGCGTACGCTGTTGACGTCCCGGCATGAGTCGCAGAGTAATTACGGCTCCAGTAGTTCGTCATCGTCCAGTTCGTCATCCAGCTCATCATCCAGTTCGTCAACGTCCAGTTCCTCGACCACCCTTGCCTCAACCTCACCCCGTTTATTGAGTCGCGCCAGGAAACTGCAGGACAGGTATTCTGCGTCTCGAACAGCAGAGACAGCATCCGAGGTTGCGACACCGGCGAGTGAGGCCGATGTCGATAGACAGGCGGCTGAAGTTCTGCTTCCTATGGTCAACCGACGAAAAGCTGAAGATACGGCAAGAATGGCATTCTATCGGGCCAAAGCGCTACGTAGGGAACTCAAAGAGGGTGACACTGGCAATGTTATCCAGGGTCTTGCGCCGATTTCCAGAATCTCCCTGGCTGGTCTTGCGCTGGTGGAAATTGCTGATATGGCGTGGCAAGTGGTTGGTCCCGTTGTCACAGGCGGCTTGAGTTTGGCCGAGGAGGCAGTGACTAAGGCGGCAAAAAAGGCGGCCAAGGCTGCGGCAAAAGCAGCAATAGCCGGAAAACCTATCCCGACACAAAGTCATTCATCTGAAAGTAAGTCCGGGAAAGCTTTGGGAAAACTAAAGGAGCTTACTCCTGCCTCAAACATTGAGACGCTCAAGTATTACTGGAAAAACAGAACGGCCAGATTTGGGGACCCTGGGGTGTTTGCACATCTACGTAGAGCCAGAGAGATGCTAAATGCGTCAAGAAGCAATCTCAACAAGCTAGTCAGATCGAGAAAGACGCGTGGATTGCTTGATAGAAAACACAGGGGATACCTGTGGGCGGCTGTCAAAGCGCTTCGCGAGACAGACCAATGGCTGAAAATATATGAGACTAGGTCTCGCAATGCCCTACAGTCGGGAGCCGTACCAGAATCTCGAACAGAACTTCCCCCAATAGCACACTATACCGGAACTCCAACCCATCCACCTGCCAGTGAGAGCAAGCCAGCGAAGTAGATGTCTTGACCGCCACTCCAATGCATTCGTGCATTTTGCTCGAATTGCTATGATCATCGATGGCCTAGCGTCCTGATTTCAGTGCTACTACGGCGTTTTGGCGGACAATCTCGCCCTAAATGAGACATCATGAATATTTTCCATCAATCAGGACCGACCTATTCCTTAAACCCGATGCACTAACCTGCGACAACACGAGCATTGGGGTGAGCATAAACGCTGTAAGCCAGCCAGGTGGGGTCGCCTTGCTGGCGGGCGACAAGCCGGGCTTTGCGCACGGCCTCACCAACCGGATCGCCATCCAGTAGATTTTCGTAGAGGCTGAGTGCAAAGTCTTTGGCAGGGCCATCGCTGACAATCCAGTGAGGACCGATGTAGAGTCCGGCTCCGGCCCCGATCAGGCGATTGGCCCAGCCGCCGATGCGTGTCAATGACCAGCCCTGTCGGCCCACCTCACAACAATTGAAGATGAAGACAGGGCGTTGTTGGGCGAGATGGGTTTCGATTTCGGGGCCGACGATGGCGTCCGGATTCAGGGCAGTGCGGCCTTGCAACCACAGGGCGGAATCAGCATCGGGCGCTTCGGGATAGAAGCTGCCGTGGGCGGCGACATGCACCCACTGATAGTTGCCAGCCTCCAACATGTCCATCACCTGCGACCAGGTAGGCTCGGCCGGGCTGGCATCGGCGAATCCCCGTTGCCCAAACAGCGACGTAAGCATCGCACTCTCGGCCTGGGCGGCGGGGAGCCCGGAATCGGTGGGGGCAATCAGGGCGACCGGGCTCAGGTGCAGTTGCACAGGCGGCTTGGCATTGCCATTGCCCTGGTCATCACAGCGCAACCAGCGGGTCAGGCACAGCGTCTCGCACCAGGGGCCGTCATCGCTCCAGCCCTGACCATAGGGCCAAAGCAACTCCCAGGGGATATGGGGTTCGTCGGAAAGCACAAGCAACGTACGGTCCCGCCACTGGTCTCGATCCTGGCCGTAAATGTCTTGCAAGTCCTTGGGGATCAGCTCCCGCCACAGGTTCTGGCCCAACTGTCTGAGGCGGCGATCGATATCCTCCGTCGCCAGAATACCACGGCTATCTCTGCTTTCTGTCTCAGCATCACCGAAGGTGCGGTTGGCCAGATCGGCGGTGGGGTCATCGCTGCGGGCCAGGGCGGTGATGCGGCGATAGAATTCGGCGGCATGGGCTGCGGGATCGCCGTTGAGCGCTTTAGGCGGGAAGGTCTGCCAGGATGCACCGCCATCCCGTAACAGCGTGAAGCGCAAAGCCGGCGGGTTGGGTTCGTAGGCGATGTGGAGGACGATGTCGGGGGGCGCAGCATCGCCCGGTCCCTCCAAAACCTGGTTACGACGGGGTTCTGCGCCTTCAACCACCTCGTAAGCTGTGGTTTCGATGGGGACGCTGACCGTACCCAGGGGCTGGCCTAACTGGAAGAAATCAAAACTGATGCTGGAGCCGCCGGTCTGGGTGGGTCTCAGATCAAAAACAAGGGGCGGGCTGTCGGCATCGGGCAGGACGGGGGTGGCTTGCAGGGGCGCACTGAGGAGCTCAAAACCGGGGGCGCTGATCTGCACTTGCACAGGCGCTTCCGGGCTAAGCTCCATGTCCAGCACGGCGGCGCTGAGTTCGGGAACTTCAACAGTCAGGCGCACGATTACGGAGAAACGAGGCGTTTGCACCCACACCCGGCGGGGACAGGAGATGTCGGTGTAGCGGGTAACGGTGGGAACGCTGATTTCTGCTCCATCATCGCCAGTCAGTTCAAAACCCACGGAAGCGGCCTCGAAGGGCATCCGTGCAAACAGTTCCGTTGCCAGGGTGTACAAATCAGGGCCTGTTGGCGTCAGGTCCGTTCCCAAAGAGCCACGGTAGACTGCTGCGCGCTGTTGTTCCGCCGCGCGCATGCCGGAACTGAGGTTACGCCAGGCGCGCTGGTAGGGACGGAACAGATCGAGCAGTTCGTCAGTGAGGAGGGCGCGCTCCTCCTCGTCCTCGTTGGTGGCGATGGCGTCGATCAAACGCTGGATGTCGGGGAGCAATCCCCACCAGTCGTCGCCGACCCGGTCGGGTAACTGGTCCCAACCGGCAAGCAGGGCCTGGAATGTGATTTCGGGTGTGCGCATGGTGTGGCTCCGTAGTGCGTGGGCGATCACTGAGTTGCTTGGATCATACCCGTAAATCGTGTTGCTGTCATGTCGAAGCGCAGCGAGACATCCTCCTCTGATTACCGTATTCGTCAAGGTGGGGATTTCTCCTCCCGTTGGTCGTCGAACTATGACAGTCACCTATCTATTCCATCACCCCACCATTCGCTCCACCCAATCCCCCATGATCATGTCCACGCCCAGCGCTTTCATGCGGGCGATATCGTCCGGCTCGTTCACCGTCCAGGTGTGCAGACGCTGGCTTCTGGCGTGGGTGCGGGCCACCATGTCGGGCGAGATCAGATCAAAGCTGGGATGCAGGGCATCTGGTCGGAGCAAGCGCCGCCACCAGCCCGAACGCAGAATCCAGGGCAGATCATCTGACCAAAGCGCTCCGATCATGATGCGGGGCTCTTGCTTGCGCACTGCCCGCAAAACCAGGGGATTGAACGAGGAGATCATGGCCCGGTCGAACAAATTTCGACGCTGGATGATTTCGACCACCAGGCTCGCAGCGCCGGTGAGCCGCAGCGAGTCAGATACAATTTCAAAATTGAGCAGCAGCCTATCCCCGACCGCATCCACCACTTCTTCCGGCGTGGGCATCTGCAGTCCGACGTAGTCGGGCCCGAGCCAGGAACCCACGTCCAGCGCCCGCAGATTCTCGAATGTCCAGTCCCGCAACCGGCCACTGGCGTCCTCCGTCCGGCCCAGCGTCAAGTCGTGGTGGATGATGAGCTTGCCATCGGCGGTGATCTGCACATCGAATTCGATGCCGTCAGCGCCCATGTCGGCAGCCAACTCGAAGGCAGGCAGGGTGTTTTCGGGCGCTTGGGCCGACGCGCCACGGTGGGCGAAGATGAGCGGGCGGTTGGGAGGATAGGTGAACATGGCCGTTGCCTAATTCAAAAGGAAATAAAAAATCTACATAAAGACGCTGAATTTGGTTGCCGAACTTGGAGATTCCTCTGCTCCGATGCATTCGGCATCGTCACTCATCGGAATGACACAAAATGGGCAATCTCAATAGAACCGAATCTTTGCTGCTCAATCATTATACGTTTCGTCGTAATACTGCCTGATGTCGCTGATATCGTCCATGAATCAATTTGCAGCGAGTTCATTGCGCAGCCAGGCTGGATCGTCGGTGATGATAGCGGCGGCATTCCAGGCCAGAGCCTTTTCCAGTTCTTCAGGCGTGTTCACCGGCCACAACCACAGGGGTTGCTGCGCCTTGGCAACCATGGCGTCGGTCACAAACTCGAATTCGGGATGCCAATCATCTGCCCGGGACCAACTGCGCGCCATGCCGCCCGAAAACCAGGGGGGGATGCCTGTGCCCTGCATCAGTCCAGTGCGCAGGTCCGGCGCAATCTTCTTCAAATGTCGCAAGGGAAACAGATTAAAACTGGTCACAGTGACATCATCGACCAATCCTCGCTGCTGGATCCTGTTCCCAGACCTCGTCCTCCATACCTTCTGACTTCCGGCTGAAGGTTTTCAACTCCAGCACCAACTTCACCCGACCTGCCAGCGCATCCAAAACTTCGTTCAGCGTTGGCACTCGCGTGCCTGCAAAGGCGGGATCAAACCAGCTTCCCACGTCCAAGTTCCTTGATCTCCGCAAGCTGGAAGCTGCGAATACGGCCCGTGCCGTCACTGATTTCGTCCACATCAAGTCCCTGCATCGTGATTAACTCACCATCGCTGGTAAATTGCACATCCATTTCGATGGCGTCAGCGCCCTGCTCGATGGCCAATTCGAAAGCGGGCAGGGTGTTCTCGGGGGCGTGGGCGCGCGCGCCGCGGCGGGCGACGATGAAAGGGCGGTCAGTGGGAAGTGTGAGCATTGTTTGTAATAAGCGATTTATCGCTGCTGATAGGGCTTTGATAGTGGATATTGGGTATTGCCCGATGCATCACATCGAGTCCGTCATGCGAAGCATATCACGATAGAAAAAAGTGGACAAGGAATCGTTTTGAATTACTTGCATTGCCTGTTCTCAAAATCGACCGCAACGGATTATTGGCGATGGGGTTGTATATCGGTAGAATAGTGGGTCTGGCATGATTCTTGGTGTCAGGTCTGAACTCTGCGATGTTGAATAACTAGTCAATACTAAAGATTAAAGATTGAAGATTAAGGATGTGTTTACATGCCACCCTTAATCCTTAATCATTGATCTTTGATCCTTACTACTCCACAAGGAATCGATGAATCTATGAGTGAAAATAGCTTACAAGGCAAGTGGGCCCTGATTTTGGGCGCTTCCAGCGGATTTGGCGCGGCCACGGCCCGCGAACTGGCCCGCAGAGGCATGAACATCTTCGGCGTGCATCTGGATATGAAAATGACCATGCCCCGCGTGCAGGAAGTTATCGCCGACATTGAGGCCACCGGCAGCAAGGCCGTGTATTTCAACATGAGCGCCACCAATGAACGCAAACGTGCACGAGCCATCGCCAAGATGCAAGAGGAGTTGGCGGCATCGGGCCAGGAGCATATCTGGATGATGATGCACTCGCTGGCTTTCGGCAATCTCAAGCCATTTATCGCCGCTGACCCGGACAACGCCGTGGACCAGAAGGCGATGGAAATGACCCTCGATGTGATGGCGCATTCGCTGGTGTACTGGACGCAAGACCTGGTGCGGGAAGGCATGTTGGGTCGTGGCAGCCGCGTCTGGGCGATGACATCAGAAGGCTCGCATCGTGTGATTGTGGGCTACGGCGCAGTATCGGCTGCCAAGGCCTCTCTGGAATCGCATACCCGCCAATTGGCGATGGAGCTGGGACCGCAGGGCATCCTGGTCAACTGCATCCAGGCCGGTGTCACCGATACGCCAGCGCTGCGCCAAATTCCCGGCAATGAACTGATTATCGAAGCCAGTATCCGCCGCAACCCCGCCAATCGCATGACGGTTCCCGAAGATGTGGCCAAAACCATCGCCGCCCTGGCGGACCCGTCCGTCAGTTTTATCTCCGGCAGCATCATCTTTGTCGATGGTGGAGAGGAGATTACGGCGTAGGATAAAATCAGAGGTCAGAGGTCGGAGATCGGAGGTCGGAAGTCGACCAAAAATCGAAGAACACGCTGTCCGTCCTGGTAGAACATGGAAACAGTAGACAAGGTCGAGGTGGGTTGCCACGTCGAAGTTGAGTTGATCGATGATCGAGGTCAGAGCGAAGCTCTGGCCTTTGACATCGTTCCTGAACAGGCCGCTGATTTTGATGCCGGTCGCCTGGGTGAGAACACGCCCCTGGCGCATGTGATCCTCGGCGAAGCTGTGGGCAGTCTGATCCCCTATCACCTTGGCGACATTCGCAGCGTCCGTATTCTCAGCATCCAACCTGGTCAAACGCAAGCGCTGGAAGACACCGCTGCCCGGCGGGAAGCCGCGCTGCAAAAGGCGCTAAACGCCATCGCACGCACCGACGCAGCGATTTTTGCTTCCTCGTTCAGCGGCAAATGGGGGGATTATGACCCTGGGGGGATAGAGGAATGGGAAGAGTGAAAGGCTAACCCTAAAGGTCATTCCCCTCACTAAAGCGACGAATGCCCGTCCAATGTTGATAGTGTTGAATGTGTGATGGCAGATAAAAACAAAAGGCGAACGTATAGGCGATGGGCTCGATATATTTTTTGTAGCGCAGCAGGAAGAACGAATAGTCCTGTTTGTTGCGAAAAATCGTCTCCCCGTTGATGCCACGATTGTAGATGTGATAGAAGCAATCCATTTTTAACGGCCGTGGACTCGTCATCAGCTTCTCTCCATGTATGATGCATCAACCCTAAAGGTCATGAAAGTTAGATGAAGGAGTTAGGTAAGTGGATGTGGGCGTGACTTTGTTGATTTTCAGGGAAATCTGATGACCTTTAGGGTTCCTCTCACCCCAATCGTTCCATCAACACCTGCCGCACGATGCCGGGATTGGCTTTGCCGCGCGTCTCTCGCATGACCTGGCCGATAAACCAGCCGATGAGCTGCGTCTGGCCTTCTCGGTAGCGCGCTGCTTCGTCGGGATGGTCGGCCAAGACCCGGTCGATGGCCTTGGCCAGCACATCGGCGTCGCTGACCTGGGCCAGCCCCTCTCGCTCAACGATGACAGAGGCGTCATCGCCCGTGCGGAACATCGTGTCGAGCACCTTGCTGCCGGTGTTGGCATTGATGGTCTTGCCAGCCACCAGCTTGAGGAGCTCCGCAAACTGGTCGGGTGAGATTGGTGATTGCGCCAACGTCAGATCGCTCTGATTGAGCAGCCGGAACAGGTCGCCCATAAACCAGTTGGCGACTTTTTTGGCGTCCATCGCCCCATCCACATCGATCACGACCTGTTCGTAGTAATCGGCGATGGCTTTGTCGGCCACCAGTACGTCGGCATCGGTCTGGCTGAGCCCATAATCGGCCTGGAAGCGAGCGCGTCGGGCCAACGGCAACTCGGGCAGATGATGAGCGAAGCTCATCGACCCAGGTCCGTTCGATGAACAGGGGCGGCAGGTCCGGTTCGGGGAAATAGCGGTAGTCGTGGGCCGATTCCTTCGTCCGCTGCACGTAAGTCCGACCTTCGTTGCTCCAGCCAGCCCATCGTCACTTGCTCGACCTCTCCACCGGCATCGAGGATGGCGCTCTGACGCTCGATCTCGTACTCCAGCGAGTTGCGCACCGCCCGGAAGCTGTTCAGGTTCTTGATCTCGACCTTGACGCCGTACTCGCTGCTGCCCTGGGGCCGTAGCGAGAGATTGGCCTCCATGCGCATGGCGCCCTTTTCCAGGTCGCCGCTGCTGGCCCCGATGTAGATCAGGATCTGGCGCAGACGTGCGAGATACTCGTTCACCTCGTCGATCGAACGCAGGTCGGGTTCAGAAACGATTTCGAGCAAGGGCGTCCCGGCCCGGTTCAGGTCCACGAGACTGACATCGCCATCGTGCACCAACTTGCCGGCGTCCTCCTCCAGATGGGCTCGGGTGATGCCGATGCGCTTGACGCCCTCCGCAGTATCGATTTCCAGCCAGCCATCTACCGCCTGCGGCAATTCGTACTGACTGGTCTGCCAGCCCTTGGGCAGGTCAGGATAATTGTAGTTTTTGCGGGCAAAGACGGCATCTTCGGCGATGGTGCAATTCAGGGCCAGCCCCGCCCGGATGGTCTGAGCCACGGCCTCCTGATTGATCACGGGCAACATGCCGGGCATGGCCAGGCAGACGGGGCAGGTGTGGCTGTTGGGGGGCGAGTCCCACGAGTCAGTGGAGCAGCCGCAGAACATTTTGGATTGGGTGAGCAATTGGGCGTGGACTTCCATGCCCACGATGAGTTCGTAGTTCGGCATTGGCTTTGAGGTTAGATGATCGATATTAGTTATTGGGTGGGCTATGGGGTAAAGTAGAGAATCAAAGATTAAAGATTAAGTGGTCAGGAACAAGGGTAGTGTAACCATTCACCCCCTCCAACCTCCCCCCGACATCTGGGGAGGCTTCAGCTTCCCTCGTTGACGGGGGGATTGAGGGGGGTAGAGGGTGAACGATTACCTTTAATCTTTAGTACTCAATCTTTGATCCTTTTCTAGATTGATTCGCTTTCCAATCCGGGGCGCTGTCTGCCAAACTGCGTCGCTTGCTCAAAGGCGTAGGCAATGCGGTAAAGCGTGGCTTCATCGAAGGGTTTGCCGATGAATTGGATGCCGGTTGGCAGGGACTTGCCGTTTTCCTGCACGAAACCGGCTGGGACGGAGATGCAGGGCACGCCGGATAGGGCCGTAGGCAGGGTGAGCGTATCCAGAAGGTAGAGTTCCAGGGGGTCGGTCGGGCCAGCGCCGATGGGGAAGGGCGGGATCGGGGCGACCGGGGCGACAAGGGCATCGAATTTTTCAAAGGCCTGGTCGAAATCCTGGCGAAGGAGCGTGCGCACTTTCTGCGCCTTCAGGTAGTACTCGTCGTAATAGCCCGCCGAGAGTGCGTATGTGCCCAAAACGATGCGGCGTTTGACCTCCGGGCCGAAGCCCTGCCCACGAGTTTGCCGGTAGTTGTCCCACATGTTGGATGCACCAGCGCTGTGGCCAAAGCGCACGCCATCGTAACGGGCCAGGTTGGCGCTGAGTTCGGCGGTGGCGACCAGATAATAGACGGGCACACCGTACTTGGTGTGCGGCAGCGACATCTCCTCGACTTCAGCGCCCAGGTCGATCAATTTCTCGACAGCTTCAAGCGTAGCTTGCTTGATGCCGGGATGCATGCCGTCCATGAAGTATTCGCGAGGGAGCCCGAACTTCATGCCCTGCACCCCACCTTCGATGCCAGACTCGTACGTCGGTACTGGCTCCGGCATCGTGGTGCTATCCCGGAGATCGTGTCCGGCAATGGCCTCCAGGAGGATGGCGTTGTCCCGCACGTCCTTGGTCATGGGGCCGATCTGATCCAAAGAGGAGGCAAAGGCGATGACGCCCCAGCGGGGGACGCGCCCGTAGGTGGGGCGCATGGCGACGGTGTTGGTCCAGGAGGCCGGCAGACGCACGCTGCCGCCGGTATCGGTTCCCAGGGCAGCGACAGCTTCATCCGCCGCCACTGCTGCTGCTGAACCGCCGCTGGATCCGCCCGGCACCCGTTCCAGATCGTAGGGATTGCTGGTGGTTCCGTAAGCGGAGGTCTCGGTGCTCCAGCCCATGGCGAATTCGTCGGTGTTGGTTTTGCCCAGGAACACAGCGCCCCGCTCTCGTAAACGAGTCACGGCAGTGGCCTCGTACGGCGGCATGAACCCTTCGAGAATGCGTGAGGCGGCGGTGGCGGGCATGCCTTCCAGCGTAATCATGTCCTTGATCGCCAGGGGGATGCCCAGCAGGGCAGTGTCCTCACCGGCTGAACGAAGCGCATCTGCTTCTGCCGCCTGGGCAAGGGCCGATTCCGGAGCAAGGTGCAGGTACGCCTTGATGCTGTCATCCAGGGATTCGATGCGGTCGAGATAGGCTTGTGTGACTTCGACAGAGGAAACCTGTCCCTGTCGCAAGATGTCGCGCGTTTCATGCAGGGTGAGGGCGGTCAGTTCACTCATTGGCTGCCCTCCAATACGGCGTGGACCTTGAAATAGCCATCTTGTTGTTCGGGCGCATTGGCCAGGGCTTGCTCCTGGGGCAGGCTGGGACGCGCTTCGTCCGCCCGCATCACGCTGCGCAAGGGCAACACCGTGGCGGTCGGCGGCACGTGCGAGGTGTCCACTTCCTGCAAATGGGCGGCATAATCCAGCACAGCCGAAAGTTGGCTGGCAAAGAGTTCCACTTCTGCTTCGGTTAATTGCAATTTGGCCAATTCGGCCACATGTCTTACTTCGTCGGTGCTAAGAGTTGTCATGGGATGATATCGGGAAGGTTGGTGATTCGGTCAGGTGAAGAGCCAGATTATAGCACGAGGTTGGAGCGTCTTGGTATAATTGGGTTCACTCGTTCACGCTGCCAGCCTTGCGACATTCAGGCCTCTATCAACGGATGTGGAATGGATTATTGCGAACTGTCCCGGGCCTTCGATCTCTGACGTCCGGCCTCTGAATTACGATCCACCCTGCATTTCCCCTGTTTTTTCGCCTAAAATCTCATCCGGTGTTGTAGTTATTGTCTTGCTGTACCAGCTTATGATAAGCATCAAGCCAATCAATCATCTCGCTTTTTTGCTGCTTTAATCTCATTTCCGCCTGCATTTCCTGATATCTCTCGATGCGGTGGTAGATCTCCATCTGCACAAAGTCCGGTTCGGGAACGTACCTAAATGTCACCAGACCCTCAGTCGCTGCGGTCTGAATATCTACATATCCAAAATTAAGTATCACAAAAAGCGGATTAGGTTTTCGGAATTCTACGTTTTGCACGCGTTCATAGGTCGTAATCTGACGCTGTTCGTCAAAAAACAAAGGTTTTTGTTCGATATGTTCGATATGTTTTTCAGTGAGGATATAGCGATCATTATCCCAGTCAGTCCAACTCCACCACAACCAGAACATACCAAGTAGTACTCCACCAATTGATAATAAAACAAGACTGTTCTCAAACTGCGATGGTAGATCCTGAAGGATACGATTTGTAGCTAACAGGAAGAAACCGATTATACAGAACATCGTCAGGAGAAAAGGCCAGAATATAGCCAATAATAGCGCCAACCAGTGTTTCCGCCATTCCAAACGATTACCAGGTTTCTCTTGTACTCCGAATACGAACTTCTTAAATGGAAGTTTCAATTGTCTCGGTTTGACTTCCTTTTTGCCAAACACCGGTGTTTCAATCAGGGCGCGTTCCGAGGTGCGTTCTTCTAGACCGATATGAAGTCTGTCCTGCAATTGTCGCCGGATCAATTCTTCGCTTTCTGCTTTAACGCCGGCTTTGGCGCGTGCAGCTTCTCTCTCGATTAGCTCCGTAACTTGTGTGGTATTCGGCAAGAAATCAAACAGAATCTCTCCCACCTCCGCTGCGGTGTTGATGACCAAATGACCGTAATTGAGAAGTCTTGCCAGGAATGATCGTTTGGATGCAAGGTTCTGAATCTTATCCAGTGGCGCAGAAGCGCGTCGTTCAGATATGAGGATGACCTTTTCTTCATGAACAATGCGTCGGGATGTTACGATATGCCAGTCGTTGAGGTAATCCAGAAGGACCCAAAAAGCAATCGGCAGTGGCAAACAAATAACGGCAAGGGGTCCCAGCCACTGCAGTCCATCAGGAATAGGGAGTGCGACCCTGACTGCCAGGTTACAGATAATCAGCAAAAAATACGCACCAAAGACCCCAACCAGATTGCGTAGCAATACAATCCAATGCCGGCGGGTTTGCATGAGGATGATTTCTCCCTCTTGCTGCCACTTACGTTTTTGATCGAGCCCTTTCAAACGTTCGCGCAGATCATTGTCAATGTGCAAGCGAGCCTCTGCTTCGGGGTGCTCATCCAGAAACAGTCGAAAGTCTTTGCGGTGGATCCGCAACCAGTTCGTACTTTCTCTTGTTTCCACGTTCGTTGTGGCGGTCTCTCCCAATAAAAGGGACGCTTCACCGAAACTGCTGCCCGGATAAAGGATCGCGGGGCTATGAACAATTTCACCCTCTCTGACCTGCTGCATCCTGGCGCTCCCATCAGAGAGAATGTAGTAATAATAATCAGCTTTGCCTTGCCGAGTGATATTGTAATTTTGCTGTTTAAAGTGTAACTGCATGGTGTATCCAGCCAAATGGCGGATCTCCATCAGTTGTAGTTGTTGAAACAGTGGGGCATGCTGGAGTTCCACCTCTACACGAATGGGGTCACTCAACCAATCGGTATCTGGATATAATCTGGCCAACAGTCTTAGATCATCACCTGGCAGGGTATAGTAACGACATTCCGACTCAGCAACGGCCGAGGATGAACGTCTGAGTTCTCGGATAGTGGAGCGATCTCCCAGCACAGCGCCAGCACTCACCCAGCGTTCGCCAGCTTTGTTACCCCCGGTCTTTAAATGCACTCGACCCTGGCGTATTATCAGCAATCTATCATCTCGCCGCCCTGCTTTATAAAGTGTTTGGCCTGCCTCTGCATGCACAACTGTGACGATATCACTAATCCATTTGATTTCTAAATCAGAGAGCGGAGCTAAGTATGGAATCGCCCGCAGTTGGCCAATCACCTCGCTGCGATCGAACTGACTGCTCAGTTCAGGATGATTATCTCTCAATTCGATCAGAGTCTGTTTATCGATCAACAGAAGTTTGCATGGTGCTACTACAGTCGCCATCCCCAGTTGTCCCTCCAGCGTGTCGAGTTCCAGCCTTCCGAACACTTGATATGGTCCAATCTGCCGTATCAAACTATTCTTGTTGAGACTGGCTCGTCGCTCTAGGCTCACCTGTCCACTTAGTACTAGATAAACATGCGTAATCGGATCCCCTTGCCTGAAAATGATTTTGCCCTCATCATATGAAACAGGCGTAACCGTAATGGATTTCCGCACCGCATCACTTAAATCATAAAAAATCGAAAACCGGGAGAGGATTTGGCTATAGTCAAGATTTTGAGCGGCCATAGGTATTGCCTTTGTCCCAGGCTGGCCCCAGATACAGATAACTCTGGATGGGGGAAATGCAATCAAGTGTCCATTTAAGTATAGAGCCACATTTTTCTAACGTCAATCTCAGGTTCTTTTGCGGTCTAGGGTTTGTCCCTTGCAGGTATTCTGTGGCACAGTATCGCTAACATTGCTGAGAAATCTTGCGAAACTAATGGAGACTTCACCGTGAAACAACCCACACCCAATTATCTGTCTGAACTGGTCGGCGTATTTGGCTATCCCGTAGCCGAGAACCCCACAATCGTTATGCAGGAGGCGGCATTTCGCGCCAAAGGTCTGAACTGGCGCTATCTCAACATCGAAGTGCGGCCGGAACAACTGGCCGAGGCGGTTGTCGGATTGCGCGCCTTTAACATGCGCGGCATCAATCTCACGATCCCCCACAAGGTGGCTGTGATCCCGTTCCTGGATGAACTTTCGCCGGAGGCGGAACTGATGGGCGCGGTGAACACGGTTGTGGCTAGAGACGGAAAACTGATCGGAAACAACACGGATGGCAAAGGCTTTCTGTACTCTCTCCGTGAGGATGCGGGTTTGGACCCTGCCGGCAAGCGGGTGGTCTTTCTGGGTGCAGGCGGGGCGGCGCGAGCGATGGCGGTGGAACTGGCATTGGCCGGGGCTGCGCACATCACCATCGTCAATCGTACGACAGCCAGGGGCGAGTCTCTGGTGCAATTGCTGAACGAAAAGACGCCGGCACAGGCGGAATTCGTGCTGTGGCAGGGTGACTACAGCATTCCTCCAGAAACGGACATCCTGGTGAACGCCACATCAATCGGTCTCTTCCCCGATGTGGATGCGATGCCGAAAATCGAGTTGACAGCCTGCGTCCCGATCTCCTGGTCTGCGATGTGATTCCGAACCCGCCTCGCACACCCTTGTTGCGCGCAGCAGAGGCGCGAGGCGCGCAAACGCTGGACGGGTTAGGCATGTTGGTGGGGCAAGGCGCAATCGGTTTTGAGATGTGGACAGGCGTAAAAGCGCCGGTTGAGGTGATGCGCAAGGCGCTGGAAGAAGTGTTCGGGGGTAAATCCGTTAAATAACTGATGTTACGCAGTATCCCGCGAAGATCAGAGCTTCGCTCTCGCAACACTGTTTGGTCCGGGGGGACACCCCCCGAAATCCCCCCAGCAGGGGAGCGCTACGCCCCCCTGCACCCCCTGTAAGGTGGATGACTAAACGGATATGGTAAGGACTCTGCCAGTGATACACCTTACGTGGGGGTTTGGGGGCATGTAATAGCCCCCAAAAGGGGGGTGCGGGGGATCGCCCCCGCTTAGACGGTTTCACCAGTAGAACGGTACAAATAAGTTTACAGTTGTTGATGGACGCAAACCGTGTACCTCGTGTTAAATAATTGGCTAAACAGGACTTCGAGTGGTAGACCCTGATTCAGTTGGATCCGTGAAACGTAAAACGTGAGAAATGACCTGGTAGGGCGACATCACGTTTCACGGATCCACGTTTCACGCCAACACGCTGCACGTGCCGCAACCTTACGAAATCCCAAAGAGATTTACATTTCACCAACGGCAGATGCCTGCAGAACCCTTGCAACAGCTTGTCTCTGCAGGCAGGATGACGCTATCATTCATCGATGAAGCGAAATCGCAGAAACACGCTGCTGTTCGCAGGTCTGGGCATTCTGGCCGGATTCTTGCTGGGCCTTGGGATTGGCTATTGGGCTATGCCTGGCGATGGCAATGCCGCCAGCAATAAACCGCTTGCGGAGCAAGACCAATACGTAGCCCTCGTCGCGCTTGCTTACGAGCAGGCAGGCGACCTCGATAAAGTAGTGTCTCGGCTTGGCTTGGTCAACGCACCCCAGGATGGGCAATTCGTTGCCAGCGTGGCCGAGCGGGCGATTGCAGCAGGGCACAGCAGCCAGGAGATCGGAGCACTGGCGTTGTTGGCCAGGGACCTTGGCGTGACAGATGTCAAGTTACAGCCCTACCTGCCCACCGCAACGCCATCGCCTGTCCCGCCCACGCCCACAGCGCAAAGCATCCCGCCAACGCCTACCGTTGCGCCTCCGACTGCGACACCCGAACCGCCAACCTCGACGCCGGAACCACCAACAGCCACGCCCATACCAGATAACCCCGACCGATACGCCAGTACCGACCGATACGCCAGTACCGACCGACACGCCTGCGCCGGTCGTGATTGCCAGCAACACGATCAATGTGCGCGGCGGCCCAGGTGTGGCCTACCCGGTGATCGGATCGTTGAATTCAGGTGCGAGCGCGCCCATCGTTGGTCGGAGTCAAAATAGCGCCTGGTGGCAGATCGACCAGGGGGGCGACGCGCCAGGTTGGGTCGCCAGTGAGGTCGTCACTACGGACGGCGATACAAGCACCATCTCGGTTATCACGGACATTGCGCCGCCGCCAGCCACGCCGACCCCGGCTTCGCCGCCTACGCCCACCTCACCACCCAAACCCGCCGTTGATTATGTGGTCAAGAGCCTGCGTCTGCGGGCAATCGGCGAAGACGCACAGCGTTGCGATAGCGGAGATCACAATATCTTCGTCACTGTTGTCGATCCAGCAGGCAATCGACTGGATGGCGTTCGGGTGCGAGAGATTTACACCGGCATCATCCACGCCACAGGATCGCAGGGCAAAGGCTCCGGATCGGCCGAATGGGACATCTACCGCGGCGGAGGCGGTGCGATGGAGGTTGTGGACGAAAATGGAAACCGCATCAGCGAAGTCACCAGAGAGATGAGCGCCGATTGGCCAGCGTTCGATTTGCTCAATGCGGGCGGTTACTGTGCTTGCAAGCCGCATCCCGATGCCGCCAGTTGCCAGTCCGACCTTGTTAGCAAGCGCTTTTTCTTTGCCGTGGGGCATTATGTCTACGAAGTGATCTTCCAGCGCACCTACTGAGTACCAGGTGGGGCGGTTTAGAGCGGATTTGGATGTGAGTACACGTCCAAAATAATTCCCCGATTTCTACCTCCGGGAGGTGGCCAGACCCATTGTGCTGAACTGGATTTTTGCAGCCACCTCCCGGAGGTTAATTTTGAGCAGTCACTGCACTGCCCGATTCAAAATATGTTTAACAGCTTATTTGGGCCAGCCGTTGTCAAAGTTGTAGTAGAAATCCTGCATGGGCAGTCGGAACGCCTCGACATCTCTGCGCACGGAATCTGTATCTTCGCCGTCGATCAGCACACGCTGGAAGAACTCGGCGATTGTGTCCATGTCCGCTTCCATCATGCCCAGACGTGTCACTTCAATCGTGCCGATGCGCAAACCGCTCGGACGATCCCAATCGGCAGGCGTGTCGCCAGGAATGAGATTCTTGTTGGTGATCAGATTCGCCTCGGCCAACTGATGCGCTACATCAAGCCCGCCACCGAACTCTCGCACGTTGGCGATGATCTGATGGGTCTCGGTATAGCCCCGTTCTGATGCCAGCATCGGGATGCCCCGCGCTTCCAGCGCTTTGCCGAGCGCCTTCGCATTCTTGACGATTTGCGCCATGTAGACGTTGCCAAACTCCAGCATTTCTGCCGCAGCGACGGCCAGTGCCGCGACACGATTCACTTGATGGGTGGCGACCAGGACGGGGAAGATCGCTTCCGTGATCGGAACGGTGAGTTCAGGATCATTCCACATGATCATGCCACTCTGAGGACCGCTGAATGTTTTCCCCGCCGAGCCGGTGAGGATAACTGCTCCTTCACGCAGTGGGTCCTGAAATTGCCCGCCAGCGATAAGACCTGCCTGATGGGCGCCATCAAATACAAACTTTCCACCCCAGGGCGAAATGATCTCGGACATTTCGCGCACAGGTAAGGGAAACAGCGTCATCGACATGCCCATGACAACTAATTTGGGCTGGATGCGTTGCGCCTCTTCGGCAAAACGGTCGAGATCGACTTCCAGCGTGACCGCATCATAAGGTATGTCATAAATCTCCAGGCCCCGGGTGCCGGCTGGGCCATCCTGGCGGTTGCTCGAATGCCCTCCAAATGGCTGGGATGCAGTCATCACCCGGTCTCCGGGATTGACAAGGGCGTGATAAACGGTCAGGTTTCCGAGCATACTGCCCATGAGCCGATGGTCGGCATAGTTGCAGCGAAACGCCTGTTTTAGCAGCTCCACACAGAGCGACTCGACTTCGTCGATATACTGCGTTCCGGCAAACCAGCGATTGACGCGTCCGATATGACCTTCGGCAGCGCGCGTCCCGATTTCGGAGGCAAGGAGTCTGCGCACGGTCGGGCTTGTGGGCGCTTCCGGTGCAAGCAAATTGATGCAGCGTTGCCCGCGCCATGCTTCGTTGCGAGCAACCGCATCCAGCACTTCCTGCGCCATTCCCGCTGGTCCACCTGCCTTATCCAAAATGGAACGGGCGTTTACCAATATATCTGCATCGTGCACTTCAAACTGTTCCATCCTGCTCTCCTCGAATCGAGTCGTTTCTACGGTTCTTTGCGAATTTGTGTGGCTGCTGTGGCCACCTCCCCCTGTGAGACGATTGCCGAAACGGGGGGAGGCTGGGAGGGGGGCCAACCGCTTTTCAATCACAAGATGTTTGACTGAACACTATCCCGCCGCCATATCCCGCAGATAGTCCTGGAGCATTGGCCACAGTTGTTTGTATTTTGCGTAACGTTGCTGGTAGCGTTGATGTCGTTCGGGGTCAGGCTCGAAGGTCTGGTCCAGAGACACCATGGCCTCGACGCCTTGTTGGATGGTCGTAAACCGGCCACTGCCAACTCCGGCCAGGATCGCTGCTCCCAGGGCGCCGGCTTCTGTCACAGCTGGACGGACCACGGGCAGTCCCATGATATCAGCCACGACTTGCAGCCAGGTGTCCGATTTGGCTCCGCCGCCTGTCGCCCGATACTCGTTGATGGCGATACCGGTGGGCGGCAGTGAGTCCACCACTTCCTTCAGATAGAAAGCGACCCCTTCCACAATGCCTTTGAGGATATCCCCGCGTCGGGTGTCCAGTTGCAAACCAACCATCACGCCCTGGCTATCGGAGATGAAATCGGGCGGGCCGGTGGGGCCGAAATGGGGGAGCACCAGCACGCTGCTGGGGTCAGAAGGCATCTCGGCAAACAGATCGGCGTAAATATCCCGGCCAGATTCTCGAGCCAGGCTGTGTTCGAGTGCGGCGAATGTATCCCGATACCATTTGACCAGCGCCCCGCCCAGGTTGTAGAGGAAGCTGATGTACAGGCCGGGCACAGCATGATGCTCTGTGTTGATGCCTCGCTCCATCATCAAATCTGTATCACGTCTGGATCGAAAGACAGGGCTGATATTGAAGAAAGTGCCCATGCCAAACGTGGCCAATCCTTCTTCGATCACACCACAGCCCAGGGCGACAGCGCATTGGTCGTGGGTTCCAGATACAAGGATCGCTCCGACCGGGAGCCCTGTTTCCCTGGCGACTTGTTCCGACACCCTGCCGATCTCCCGACCTGAAGGTACTGTCTCCGGCAATTTGTCTCGATCCAGCCCCGCCCAGGCCAACAGTTCATCCGACCAATCCCTTTGCTCCAGGTCGAACAGCAAGGTACGGTTGGCCAGTGAGTAATCGATTATGGCCTCAGCCCCAAGCATGAAGGGAATCATGCTGCCCCAGAGCAGGAAATGATCCGTCTCTGCGTAGATTTGCGGCTGATTTTCTTTAATCCACTTCAGGCTGACGAGGCTGTAGTTGTAGCCCAGAGTATTGCCATTGATGTCGTAAATGCGGGCATTGTCCAGTGTGGCAGCCAGATCGGGCACATAGACTTCGCCTCTGAGATCGAAATTGGGATTGAGGGAGGGACCCAGGATGCGACGCCCGGACGTGACCGGCACGATCGCCTCGCCCATCGAGGAAGAGGAGATGGCCTCGATGGGATCGCTGACCGATGCAGCCGCGCAGCGCCGAATGACGCTCCGGGCCTTCGCCCACACTTCCTCAGCATCCAACTCCGCCCAACCGGGCGCCGGACGCCGAAAATCGTACTCCTCGTAGGCCGATGCAATCTCCACGCCCTTGTCCGTGAAGACAACGGCCTTGACGCCGGAGGTGCCGACGTCGATGCCCATTAAGCTCATCCGAACACCTGCGCACGGGTGCCGCTCAAGCCAAAGTAATCCCGCAAAAGCCAACAGGTGCGTTCGTAGCAGGCCTCCTGAGCAATGCTGATGTCCTGTGACTGACGCCAGGCATCTTCGTAGGCTTGCCGAATCTCGGTGCCGATATTCACCTTGGTCATGCCATTGCGGATCGCCTCCAGCAGGTATGGGCGCTGGACGCCGGAACCGCCGTGCATCACCAGGGGAATGCCCGTGGCAGAGCGGATCTTCTTGATCTGTTCGATATCGAGGCGCGCCTCCACTTTTTTCTGGTCTTTGAGGATGCCGCTGATGGCCCCGTGGACGTTGCCGACGGCCACTGAAAGCCAGTCGCAGCCGGTTTCCTGGGCGAAACGTTGGGCTTCGCCCACATCGGTGAATCCCTGGCCGGAGGCGAACAATTCCTCGTAGGGCGGCGGCGGGCCATCCTCATGTCCGAGAATTGCCCCCAGTTCGGCCTCGCACGGCACGCCGGCCGCATGGGCGACTTCCACCACCCGTCTGGTGGCCTCGATGTTGTCTTCAAGCGAAAGCCGGGAGCCATCGAGCATCACCGATTGGTAGCCGAGGTCTAGCGCCTCCTCGATGATCGGTAGATAGTCGACTACCAGGTTGTCTTCATCGATGACCGGGACGTGATCGAGGTGCAGGCGCACGTAGTCCGGGTTTTGGTATTTGGCGAACTCCTCGGCGATGGCTCGCGTACCCTTGGCCTCGAATTTGTACCATTCCAGACGGGCGGTCTCGATCAGACCAAAGGCATCCTCATCCACCAATGCCCGGATAACCGGTTCCATCATTGGCAAGTAGGGGATGTTGAAAGCAGGGATTGCCAGTCCCGCCTCATTGGCGTTCCTGACAAGATCTTTTGAGTTAAGTTTCATTTGGTTTCCTTTTTTCGGTGCTGTTGCTGCCTGATTTTTGGTCTCGTCAGGCTCGATTTTGGTTTGGTTGTGTTGATACTTTCGTCGTCGTGTCATTCCGATGAGCGGAGCGAAGAGGAACCTGCACCAAGTCGTTGGATTTTGCTTCCAATCTAGGAGATTCCTCCTCGCTCCGATGCCTTCGGCATCTTCGCTCATCGGAATGACACAAAAAGGGCACTGTCAGTACAGTCGAATGGATTGTCGATGCGTTTTTGGAAGCTGCCTTATATTTTCGGCTTCCTTGCTCACCGGTGCAAATACCGGCTGTTCTGAGGCTTGCGCGTTGCTGTGGCCTATCACACCCTGTTGCCCAGCATAACCCTGGTTGACAAAGAAGTGCATGCGATTGAAGAAATTCACCTCGCTGACGCCCGCATCTGCATCCAGGAACAGGAGATTAAGCTGGGGATAGGTTTCCTGCAGCCGCTTCTGCACACCTTTGGCGATGACGTGATTGGCGATGCAACCAAAAGGCTGCAAACACAGGACGTTTTCCACGCCATCCTGGGCGAAGAATGCGATTTCACCGGCAAGTAACCAGCCTTCGCCATATTGATGGTTCAGGCTGAGGATTTCCTTCGCCTTCTCGGCAACATCCCGGATGTCGTGGGACGGATGGTAGTAGCGGAAGTCCTGCATGATGGCATCGAACTGGTTCAGGAAATAACGCGCCAGTTTCTCTCCCAAAATCGTCAGCAGCCAGAGCGTGTTCCGTTTATTGACGTTCGTCTTGACACCGTACTGTGTGGCGACCAGTCCACCGGCAAAGAATCCGAAGAAACTGGGCATCACGACTTCAAAGCCCTGGTCCATCAGCCACTGCGCCACATGGTTGTTGGAAAAGGCATTGTATTTGACGTAAATCTCGCCCACGATGCCCACTTTGGGATGATTACCCGGCGTCGTTTCGATGGCGTTAAAATCTTTCACTGCCCGTTCCAGCGTTTCCAGCAATCCCGCTTTGGTGAGCGGCGTCTCGCCCTCCATGAACGCCTGCAAATAGCGGTCGACCAATTTCTGGGTCTCGCCCTTTTTGTTTTCCCGAATGATGGTGGCATGGTACATCGCCGACAGCGCATCCGTGTACATCATGCCAATGGCCGCTTTGTAGATGTAGTCCCGGGTGTTGAATTTGAATCCCGGTTGTTCGTTCAGCGTGCTGAGATTAGTCGACAGCGTCACAATCGGTACGTTTTCAAAACCAGCGTCAACGAGCGCTTTTTTGATCATCGCAACGTAGCTGGTCGCCCGACACTGCCCGCCCGTTTGCGAGAAACCAATTGCGGTGTTGTCTAAATCGTAGTCACCCGTCTGCAACGCTTTCACCAGGTCGCCCAGGGTGATGATTCCGGGGTAGCAGATTTCGTTGTTGGTGTATTTGAGGCCCACTTCCACCGATTCGTGGTTTGCTTCCGGCAGTTGCACGATCTCATGGCCGAGATCGATAAAGGGACGCACAACCGGCGGGGAGCAGAAGGGCGAAAAGTCGGGGACAATAACCCGGCGGTGACGGTCTTCGACTTGAAAGATTCTGTTCGACTTTCGGGGCGTGTACACTTTCGGGAGATCTTTGTCTGCCAGTCGCAATGACTCCATCATGGACCGCAGCCTGAGCTTGGTTGAGCCGGGGCTTTCGATCTCATCGATCCGTATGACCGTAGGTCGCTTGCCGTACTCCGCCAGGATCGCCCGGACTTCGTCCAGAATGAAGGGGTCGGGGCCACAACCAAAGGAATTCAGTTGCACCAGTTCGATGTTTTCCTGCTGACCCACCCATTTGGCGGCATAGAAATAGCGGTTGATGTACTCCCACTGGGTCATCACATGGCGGTTATCCAGCGTTTGCCCGGCCATGGGGATGCAATCTTCTGTCAGGACATCAACGCCGAAGTCGGTGAGCAGTGCCGGGACATGGTGGTTGATCATCGGATCGATGTGATAGGGTCGACCCATCAACAGGATCAGCGGTCGGTCTTCCTCTCTGGCATCCTCGATTAACTGCGCTCCCAGCGCCTCAAGGTCAGTTTTGAAGTCATCCTGCGCGTCCAGCGCCTTTCTGAAAGCCTTCTTGACAACTTTAGCGGGAATACCCAAGCCGGTGAGGTATTCGAGGCACGCCTTGCGCAGCAGGTCTTCATCTTTGAAGGTGATCGGTGGCATGTCCAACGGTATGCCATAGCGTTTTTCGGGGTCCATGGCGCTGCGAATGACATCGGGATAACCGGAGACAACCGGGCAGTTAAAGGTGTTGTGTGCGTCTTTGAATTCGTTCTTCTCGTAAAAAACCATCGGGTAGAAGATGCGATCAACGCCCGTCTCGATCAAATCCATGACGTGCCCGCTCACCAGCTTGCCGGGGAAGCACAGGTTCTCAGACATGACATACATCGCCCCGCTCTGATACAGATCGTTGCTGGATGCCCCCGACAGTTGCACTTTGATGCCGCATTCCACAAAGAGCTTGTTCCAGAACGGGTAGTTCTCAAACATGTTGAGCACCCTGGGGATGCCCAGCGTCAGAACGGGTTCCGTTTGCGGCGCGCTTTCCCTGTCGAACAACATGTGATATTTGAGGTCCGGGACGCTGACGCCCTTGCGCTCTGCTTTGCCGCCGTTCGCAAATATCCTTTCGCAACGGTTGCCTGAGTAGAAGTTGTTGCCATTGGGGAAAGCCAGTTTCGTGACGACGCACTTATTCTCGCAGCCCCGACAGCGGATGTCTTTCCGATCATAGTCTCCAATCCCGTCCATTTCGTTGAGCCCCAGAAAGGCTGTTGCCCCATTGGCGCCGTTCTGGTATTCATCGCGGGCGGTGAGCGCCGCGCCGTAGGCGCCCATCAGTTCCGCCATGTCAGGACAGACCACCGGGCGACCGATCAGTTGTTCGAGCGCCTTGTGCACGGCGGGATTGCGGAAGGTGCCGCCCTGAACCACGATATGGTCGCCCAGAGCGTCGGTATTCGTGATCTTCAAGACCTTGTGCAGGGCGTTTTTGATCACGGAATAGGCCAGGCCCGCCGAAATGTCATTGATATCAGCGCCTTCACGCAGGGCCTGCTTGACTCTGGAGTTCATGAACACCGTGCAACGGGTGCCGAGATTGTAGGGGGCATCGGCTGTGCAGGCCAGTTGCGCAAAATCGGCGACGCCGTAGCCCATGCCCCGCGCAAATGATTCGATAAATGACCCGCAGCCTGAAGAACACGCTTCGTTAATTTCGATGTTCTGGATGTGCCCTTGTTTGATGAAGATAGCCTTCATGTCCTGCCCGCCGATGTCCAGGATGAATGTCACATCCTCATCGAAAGCCCTGGCCGCGCGGTAATGCGCCAGCGTCTCCACCATGCCCTCATCGATACCGTAAGCTGCCCGGATCAAATCCTCTCCGTAGCCGGTCACCACGCTTCTGGCGATGCGCGGCACAAAGCTGCGCCCTCGAAAATCTGACTCAGTTCGCCCAGCCCCTGTTGCACTGCCTTGATCGAATTACCCCGGTTGTTGGCGTAATAATCAAAGACAACCTTACCCGTTTCATCGATCAAAACGACCTTGGTCGTCGTCGATCCCGAATCAATGCCGAGGAAATAATCGCTATCCTGGCAATCCTCGATTGCAACTCGCTCGATTTTGTGCTGTTTCCGATCTTCCTCCCACCTTTGGTACTGTTCCTCCGACGCAAAAAGTGCATCCTGCCGGTTTTGCTGCGCTTGTGCATGTATGCGCTCGACAGACAGCCATTCGATCAAATCCTGGATCGACCAGGTTTGTCTTTCGGAACTTTTCGCCAGGGCCGCGCCGAGGGCGGGCAACAACTCCGGGGAGTCGGTGCTGACGACCTGATCGTGATCCACATCTATAACACGGAGAAAGGCATCCTTCAGGGAGGGCATAAAGGTGAGCGGCCCGCCGCTGAAAAGGATGGTCGGGCGCACATCGCGGCCCCGGGCCAGGGTTGCCAGCGATTGCAGCACCACCGCATGGAAAACAGAGGCGGCGATATCCTCCTTGGGGACCTGTCGGCTCAGAAGATTCTGCAAGTCGGTTTTGGCGAAGACGCCGCAGCGCGACGCCATTGGGTAGATGGTGGTGTGGCGTCTGGCCAGATCATCCAGTTCGGAGACCGGCACATTCAGCAGCGTTGCCATCTCATCGATGAAAGCGCCGGTGCCACCGGCACAGGACCCGTTCATGCGGATGTCCGGGCGGTATTGCTCATCGAAAAAGATGATCTTGGCGTCCTCGCCCCCAATGTCGATCAGCGTCCGCACTTGCGGGTGTCGCTGGTGGACGACTTCGGCGGAAGCGATGACTTCCTGGATAAAGGGCAACTCGTATTTTTCGGCAATGCCCATGCCGGCGGAGCCGGTTACGAGCAAAGCGACTGTGCGATTGCCGAGCTTGTGCATCGCCTCCTGCAAAATGGCTTGCAGAGTGGCCAGGGTTTCAGCATTATGGCGGCGATAATCGGAAAAAACCATCTGCCCGTCGGAATTCAGTATCACGATCTTGGCTGTCGTGGAGCCAATATCAATTCCCAGGGTATAAGGATCTTTTGCGCCGTTTTGTTGCCAGGAGTGCGGTTGATAGTACATTAAATTGTGGTCCGAGGTTGGCAGTGATGGAGTGAGTGAATCATTACGTTACACAAAAGCAGGATAATTAGTGTACCAACGATGCTTCGATCCGGCAATGCCGGAGAGTGGACATTTCACCCCCAGCAACGCATCCTGGATTTCTGGTTTTGGGTTTGACATGTTCGGTCATATGGTATACCATCGTACAGCATACTAAGTTACGTTATCAGCAAGAGCCATTGCCACATGGATTCAAGCATCGACATCACCCCCCTCGAACGTGAGCAACGCCTGTTTGAGCGCGTCGCCGAAAAGATCATGCTTCTGATCGACGACGACGTCTGGCAGGCCGGAGATAGATTGCCCGCCGAGCGGGAACTGGCGCAGGGTTTCGGGGTGAGCCGCACCGTTGTTCGGGAAGCAGTGAAAGTGCTGGAGGCCAGAGGGGTGTTGGAATCGGTCAGTGGCAGCGGCGTGTTTGTGCGCGCCGCCGACAGCGACATCGTCACCCGCTCCTTCCAGACCTACCTGCAACTGCTCAGTGACGCCAATGTCGAGCCCAAGATCGCCGAAATCCGCCGCGTGCTGGAAACGGAGATCGCAGCGCTGGCCGCAGAACGCTCCACCGCCGAGCAACACGCCGAACTGACGAGAATCTGCCGGGAGATGCGCGAATACGCCGCTTCCGCCCGCACCCTTGCCGATCTCGATTTCCGTCTGCATCTGTCTTTGGCCCACGCCACGCAGAACGATCTGTTCAGTGTCCTGCTCACGCCACTGATGGAGCAATTGCGCGATTTCTTCTTCATCCACTGGGACAGCTACGAGGGCCCGGTCGAGCCAGTGCTCGCTTCCCACGAGGCGGTCGTCCAAGCCGTGATCGACGGCGATGCGGGCAAAGCCCGTCAGAAGATGATCGAGCATCTGGATTTTTCCGACGAGCAGATGCTTGAGCGTTTGGCAGAGCGGGCGAAGAATACGTCAACGTAAAACGTGAAACGTGATGCGTGAAATTCGACTCGTTTCTATTCACGTTTTACGTTTCACGCCGAAATAGAAACCAATCTAGCGTTCAGCAATATCCGACGAAAAGGAAATCACCCCACCCATGCCACAACCCGTACAAATCCCCATCATCGATCACCACGACATCCCCTGGCAGCCGCATCCCCGCTATCCCAGCGTCGATTTCAAAGCCCTGGTCAAGGGTGCTGACAACGAATTCGTCAGCGTCGGCCTCGTGCGCTTTCCGCCGGGCGGCGTGATCGGCATCCACATTCATCCGAACGAAATCGAGACGATTTATGGGCTTTCGGGTGAAGGAATCTTTACACTGCAGGATGAAGAAATGGCATTTCATGCAGGCCAGATCGTGTCTGTGCCCATCGGCATGGAACACGGCCTGCGCAATGAGGGCGAAGTTGATCTCGAAATCCTCACGATCTTCACCCCACCACTTTTCTGAATCCGACTTTTTACGCACCACGAAACACGCACCACGGAGACACATCCATGACCCTGAAGAAACAAGACCTGTTACGCATGTACAAAACCATGCTCCTGATCCGCCGTTTCGAGGAGCGGGCGGTGCGCTTCTCGATGGAAGGCGAATTGCGCGGCTCGCTGCATCCCTGCATCGGCCAGGAAGCGACAAACGTGGGCGCTGTGTTCGCCCTGCGTCAGGACGACACCATGACCTGCACCTACCGCGGTCACGGCGTCTGCATCGCCAAAGGTCTCGACCCGAAAGAGGGTATGGCCGAGTTGTTGGGTCGGGCAACCGGATGCAGCCGGGGCAAGGGCGGTTCGATGCACTGGACCGATCCAAGCATCGGTTTGCTGGGCGAGAATGGCATCGTCGGGGCGGGCGCACCGATAGCGGTCGGGGCGGCTTATTCCGCCAAGCTTGATGGCTCCGACCGGGTGTCGATCACCTTTTTCGGCGATGGCGCCACCAACCAGGGCTCGTTCCTGGAAGCGCTGAATCTGGCCGCCGCCTGGCAAGCGCCGATAATTTTCTTCTGCGAGAACAACCAATACTCGGAAATGACGCCCATTCTGGACATGATCGGCACAGACTCGCTGGCCGAGCGCGCTGAAGGCTTTGGCATTCCCGCCATCGTGATCGAGGATGGTTACGATCCGATCCTGGTGTACGAGAAGACAATGGAAGCGGTCGAGCGAGCACGGACAGGTGGCGGTCCGACCTTTATCGAGGCCCACACCTACCGTTTGTTTGGCCACATGGTCGGCGACACCGAGCCCTATCGCAGCAAGGAAGAAGTGGCCGAGTGGAAAGCCAAAGACGCCATCGACACCTTCCCCAAACGCCTTGTCGAGGAATTTGGCGTGACCGCAGCGGAAATCGAGGCGATTCAAGCCGAAGTCAAAACCGAAATCGAAGAAATCGCCCGCTTTGCTCTGGAAAGTCCCTGGCCGAAGGTTGAGGAAATACAAGAACACGTTTTTGCATGATCACGTGGTGCGTGTTTCGTGTTCCATTTTGTCGCCAACCCTACGCACCGCAACGCATCACGCATCACGCAACACGTTAACCACGAACCGCACATCCAAAGGAGTTCTCCATCATGCCCATCCCCATCATCGACACCCACCAGCACCTTTGGGACCTGAGCAAGGTCGCCTACGACTGGCTCGTGCCCGAATACGGTCCCCTGTATCGCACTTATCTGGCGACCGAACTTGAGCCGCAAATGGCCGAAGCGGGCGTCACCGCCACCGTCATGGTGCAATCGGCAAACAGCTACGCTGACACCGTCTACATGCTCGATCAGGCGGATGCCTACGATTGGATGATCGGCGTGGTCGGCTGGGTGCCACTGCTCGACCCCGCCGAAACCGCCAAAGCGCTGGCCCGCTTCACGCAGAACCCCTACTTCAAGGGCGTGCGCCATCTCATCCACGAGGAAGCGAACCCGCACTGGCTGCTACAGGACCCGATTTACGAGAGCCTGCAACTGATCGCCGATGCCGGACTGACCTTCGACGTGGTGGCGGTCAAACACGAGCATCTGGAATGCGTGCATGCCCTCGGCGAACGTGTGCCCGACTTGCGCATGGTCATCGACCATCTGGCTCAGCCCCCCTACCAGGCGGGTAAACCCGGCCAGTGGGGTGAGGACATGAAGCTGGCAGCAAAGAACCCCAATGTCTATGCCAAAATTTCGGGCTTGGGCACAGCTTCCGGCGATTTCGAGAACTGGACAGCGGATTTCATCAAAGACATGGTGGACTGGACGATTGATGTCTTCGGCGTCGAACGCTGCATGTGTGGTGGTGACTGGCCAGTGTCTGTGCTGGCGGGCGGATATGTCAAAGCCTGGTCGGCGTACAAGGAAATCCTCTCTGGTCGTCCCCTTGCGGAGCAAGAACGGATTCTCAACGGCACAGCGCAGGCGTTTTACGGGGTCAGTTTGTCCGGATAAACAACTCTATTCCAATCTCGTGTTGCGTGGTGCGTGTTCCGTTTTCGACGCCAGGCCAACGCAACACGCAATACGCAACACGTGCAGGAGCAACAATTCTTTTATGCGAGAAATAACATACTCCCAGGCTATCAAAGAAGCGCTGATCGAAGAAATGGAGCGCGACCCAAATGTAATCCTGCTCGGCGAAGACATCGGCGTCTATGGCGGCGTTTTCAAAGTCACGGCGGGATTGCTGGATCAGTTCGGGCCGGAGCGCGTGATCGAAACGCCGATCTCGGAAGCCGGATTCGTGGGCGCGGCCATCGGCCTGGCCATGACGGGCAAACGCCCGATGGCGGAAGTCATGTTCATGGATTTCGCCTGGGTCGCCAGCGACCAGATTTTTAATCAAGCCGCCAAGATTCATTACATGTCGGGCGGTCGTGCCAGTGTGCCGATGGTCATTCGCACGCAGCAGGGCGGGGGCCGGGGCAATGCCGCCCAACATTCGCAGAGCCTGGAGACCATTTTCACCCACATGCCCGGCGTCAAGGTGGCGATCCCAAGCACGCCTTACGATGTCAAGGGCATGCTCAAGTCCGCCCTGCGTGATGACAACCCTGTTGTCGTGATCGAGCACAAATTGCTGTACAACACCAAAGGCCCTGTCCCGGTGGAGGACTACACCGTGCCGCTGGGCAAAGCGGCCATCCGCCGTCCTGGCGACCAGGTCACGCTCGTCAGCCTCTCCCGCACGATGTTGCTGGCGCAGGAAGCGGCAGAACTGGCAGCGGAAGAGGGCATCGACGTCGAGGTCATTGACCTGCGGTCAACCGTGCCCCTGGACATCGACACCGTCATCAAGTCGGTGAAGAAGACCAACCGCCTGGTGGTGGCGCATGAATCGCATCGGCGATTGGGCATTGGTGCAGAAATCGCCGCTCTGGTGCAGGAACTGGCTTTCGACTACCTGGATGCACCGATCGAGCGTGTCGGGGCGATGGACATTCCCATCCCCTACAGCCAGGTTCTGGAAGATGAGATGCTGCCAAGCACGAATGATATCCTCGATGCCCTGCGCCGCGTGACTGCCTGATCCCTGCCAGGAAAACACTATCATCGCAGTGTCATTCTGAGTGAACAAAGTGAGCGAAGAATCTACACGGTTGCTTAGGGTGAGATGCTTGTTCGCTCCGCTCATCAGCATGACACACTACATCCAGACAGCGTACTAATTCCACCTCATGAACTTCACCCCCAACTTCGACCGATTCCGCACCGCCATCCTTTGCGAGGGCGAATCGGATCGTGTGCCCTTTTTCGATGTCACGATCTGGTCGGGACACAAAGAACGGCTGTTGGGCAGAAAACCGGTCGGGGTGGCAGATGCGGTCGAATTCGCCCAACGCATGGGCTACGATTTTGTCACCTTCAACACGGGCATCCATCTTTCGCCCCAACTGCTGGCAGCGATGCACGGCAATCAGACTGTGGCCGATGCCGGCATGAACGACGAACTGGTCGAGCGAAACTGGGCAGCGGGAGGCAGCAGCGCCATTCGCAGCGAAGCTGACTTCGAGGCTTTTGATTGGCCCGACCCGGAGGATTTCAATCTCGACTTTCTGGCTGAGGCCGACCAGCTTCTGCCTCCAAACATGAAGGTGATCGTCAACATGGGTAAGGTGTTCAATCCCGTGTGGTGGTTGATGGGCTTCGAAACCTTCAGCATGGCGCTGTACGATAATCCCGCACTGATCGAGCGCATGTTCGAGAAAGTCGGCGGCATCCAGGTCGCCATCCTCGAACGGGTGCTGGAGCATCCTTCCGTTGGCGCCCAACTGCATGGCGACGACATCGCCTTCAACACCTCGCTCATGGTCTCGCCCGACATGCTGCGGCGCTATGCCTTCCCCTGGTTCAAGCGCATGGTGGATATCACCCACGAGCAGGGCGTCTTGGCGCTTTATCACAGCGACGGCAAGCTCGACACCGTGCTCGAAGACATCATCGACATGGGCTTCGACGGCCTGCATCCCATCGATCCGGGGGCCATGAATATCGTCGAGACCAAAAAACGCATTGCCGGGCGCATGGGCATCATGGGCAACATCGACCTGGGCTACACCCTGACGCTGGGGACCCCGGCAGAAGTTGAGGCCGAAGTGCGGGAACGGCTGCGTGATATCGCCCCGGGCGGCGGCTACTGCCTTGGCTCCGCCAACTCCGTGCCCGATTACGTACCTTTTGAAAATTATCTCGCCATGCGTGATGCGTGGTGGAAGTATGGGAAATATCCGATTTTGATTTGATTGCGTGGTACGTGGTGCGTGTATCGTTGGGTTGACGACGAAAACGGACCACGCAACACGAACCACGCCCGCCCGTTATCGCACACAACCTGAACCGCACTCAACATACTTCAAGGAGACACCCTCATGCCTGATCCCCTCCTCGAACTGAATTACAAGCCCTACCTGCCGCCGAAAACCGATTATGGCATTGGCCTGATTGGTACGGGTGGCATCGTGCAGTATGCGGCGCTGCCATCGTACCGCAAGGCCCGCTTCAACGTGGTGGCGGCGTACGATTTGCAGCGCCCCACCGCCGAGATCGTGGCAGACGAGTTCAATATCCCCAATGTTTACGACACATTGGAAGAACTGCTCGATGACCCGGCTGTCGAGATCGTCGAGATTTCGATTCCGCCGCAGCATCAGTTGAGCGTCGCTCGCAAGTGCATCGATGCCGGCAAACACCTGCTTTGCCAGAAGCCGCTGGCGCTCGATCTGGGCGAAGCCGCTGAGATCGTCAAGCTGGGCGAGGCCGGGGGCGTGAAGGTGGCCGTGAACCAGCAACTGCGGTGGGGTCAGGGCATCCGGGCAGCCAAAAATCTCATCCAGAAAGGCTGGATTGGTGAGGTCGTCGACGCCTCCATCGAAGTCAGCGTGAACACGCCCTGGAACATGTGGGACTGGCTGGTCAATGCGCCCCGCCTGGAGATCCAGTTCCACAGCATTCATTACATCGATGCCATGCGTTCCGTGCTCGGCGATCCGGTATGGATAACCAGCCGCCACGCCCGCAACCCCCTGCAGGGCGACATCATCGGCGAGACCAAGACGATCACGGTCATGGATTACGAGGATGATCTGCAAGTGCTGATCGCCGATAACCACTTCAATCACTCCGATGAGTATTTTGCCACCTTCCGCTTCATTGGCACGAAAGGACACATCAGCGGCACACTGGGAGCGATGTACAATTATCCCCACGGCCAGGAAGACACCCTGTACTGGAGCAGCAAGCAATTTTATCCCAACCAGAAATTCGAGGCCAAGCTGGAAGGCAAATGGATCCCCGACGCTTTTATCGGCCCCACCGCCTCGCTGATGCAGGCTATCCAGGAAGATTCCGACCCGGAGACCAATGCCCGCGACAACCTTGGCACGCTACGCGTGGTCGAAGCGGCGTATCTTTCCGCCGCCGAGAACCGCTCCATCCGTTTTGATGAGGTTCTGGCGGTTCCCCTGAGCGAACAATAGCACGTGATGCGTGGTGCGTGTTTCGTCACTCGGTGACAAACCAACGGAATACGTATCACGCACCACGTCACTCCCGTGAAAACACTTACGAACAGGTATCCCCCATGACAAAACGTTTTTCCAACAAAGTCGCCATCATCACCGGCGCGGGACAGGGCATCGGCAAGGGCCTGGCTCTGCGCTTTGCCCGCGAAGGCGCTGACGTCGTTATCGCCGAATACAATGCCGATTCCGCACGCGCTGTCGCCTCCGAAATTGAAGCACTGGGCGTGCGGGCCATGCCCTACCCCATCGATGTCTCCGACCCGGCGGCGGCGAAGCAGATGGTGCGGGATGTGGTGCAGGCATTTGGCCACATCGACATCCTCATCAACAATGCTGGCGTGCTGCGCACGCTGCCGATGCTGGAATTGAGCGAGGCGCAATGGGATCGCACCATCGCCGTCAATCAAAAAGGCATGTTTTTCATGAGCCAGGCCGTGGCCGAGCAGATGATCGCCCAGACGCCGGACGTGCTACGCCAGGGGGCGGGCTTAGCCGATGTGGTCGCCGCTGAACTGGCCGGGGATCAGGGTCCAACCGAAGAGGAACTGGCAACGCTGGCCGGCAGCTACGGCAAGATCGTCAATTTCACTTCGATTGCGGGCCGCCGGGGTCGACCCCTTGGCCGCCGATTACGCCGCATCCAAGGCCGCGGTGATCAGCATCACCCAATCGACGGCGCTTGGCCCTGGCTCCCTATCGCATCAATGTCAACGCTGTTGCTCCCGGCATCGTCGTTACGCCGATGTGGGAGCAAATCGACAGAGATCGGGGCAGGTTGTTCGGCGCAAAAGAGGGGCAGGCCGTCAAGGCATTCGTCAATCAGGTCCCGCTGAAACGGGCCGCCACCGAGGAAGACATCGCCGGAGCTGTCACCTTCCTGTGCTCCTCTGATGCCGATTACATCACCGGCCAGACATTGAATGTGGATGGCGGGTTCGAGATGGATTAATGTTTAAACGTGTCTGAATGTGATAATCTATCCCGGACTCACCGTTGAATAAACGGCATATAGACTTTTGAACTGTCGAGGGGTTGCAATCGTTCCTCCTCGAGTATGGCAAGACGCTCCGCCAGCTGGTTTCGCTTGGCAACATATGCTGGGAGATGATATTTGGGACTGGTCGGGTTGGCGATATTATCAGCTTCATTCGGGTCGACCGGATCACCATCACCATCACGCAGGTGATACATCTCATATTGCTCTTCGGCCACACCTTTGATGTCGAAGTAGCGGGCATACTTCCATTCGCCGTCATCATCCTGGGTGAAAATTGCCCGAATATTCTTGGGTGCATTCGGCACTTCCTGGCCTGTCCATGGATTTACAATCGCACCATCCGGGTTGCCTGCCCATATGTCGTCGAAGGTGAAGAGAATTTCATTCTGCACTGGTTGCGTCGCATCTGTTAGTAGCGGCGTGAGGTCCGTGCCCATGAAAGTCCATTGTTCTGGATCTGGAACCTGCACCAGCGTCGCTAACGTGGGCATGATGTCGATCAGCGCAGCATAGGCGTTGGTCGTTTGACCTGTGGGGAACATGACCGGGTTATGAACAATCAAAGGCACATTGACGGTCTCTTCATACATGTTAAAGGCTTTCTGCCGCAAACTGCCGTGGGACATGCCCATTTCACCATGATCCGATGCGAAAATGACAATTGTGTTGTCGCGAATTTCCTCTGGTATAGCGTCCAACACGCGTCCGATCTGTACATCGACCTGTTTGATGAGACCAGCATAGAAATTGACGTAGTTCCGCTTCTTTTCTGGTGCAATCACCCCGCCAAGGCTGAGATTCATTAGATCCCGGGCCTGCTTCTGACAGGTCGGCTTGCTATCGAGATCCTCTAAAACAGTCGTCGGCAGCGAAATGCCCTGATCGAAATCGAAGCCAGTGTAATTGCCGCAACCGTCATCCTCCACCTCGTCCCATGTTGTAGGATAGGATAGCACGTCGTGGGGATTACCCAGCCCGACCGTGAGCATGAAAGGTTGCTCCGAGCTGCTAGCGACAGTCTGTGTCGACAAGAATTCGACAGCCTGATCGGTTATCATGCGATCCCAATCGGCGCAGCCCCCACCGAAATTTTCAACCTTTGTATCATTGGCCACAGAGGTTGGTTCCCACCCATTAAAGCCATATTCAGCCACCTGGTCAGAAGTGGGTGCTGTGCCACCATCTTCCCCCTTGCTCATGTGCCACTTGCCCTTAAGAACGACGTCGTAACCTGCCGAACCTAACATCGCGCCCATTGTCTGTATGTTCTGCGGAAGTGTTGGCTCGGTCGGCGAGGCCGATCCACCTTCTGTCAACGTGTGGATTACCCCATGCTGTGCTGGATGCAGACCGGTGAAGAGGGTGGAGCGGCTGGGTGAGCACATGGCCGTGCTGCAAAATGCGCGTGTAAAGGTGAGCCCATTAGCGGCTAATCGCTGATGCGAAGGTAGGTTTTCCTCTGCCCAACCGGCGGGCCAATGCTGCACCTGACGTTCCTGATCATTGATGATGAAGACAATGTTCGGACGGCTGTTTGCGTAACGCGTTGCTGCGGTTGCAGTCACTG
This sequence comes from uncultured Chloroflexia bacterium, assembly GCA_963700615.1. Classification (GTDB taxonomy): domain Bacteria; phylum Chloroflexota; class Anaerolineae; order J102; family J102; genus DUEF01. The sequence continues at coordinate 420,232 of CAVOYG010000026.1, forward strand.
GCGCTGGGCTCAGACCACCTAAACCGGCATATGCCAACGAACCACCGGCAGCCACTATGCCAAGCGTAGCCAAAAATTCCCGCCGGCTCATATTTCTACTGACCGTTTTGGGCATCGTTTGATGTCCTTCTTCGATCAGCGAATCGGTTGTGTTAGATCGAATTGAATCAGACATTTCACGCTCCTGGGTGAAGGTAAAGTCCTCGATGATCTGGTTCCCGATCACCTGAAGCTGAGCACCAAGTTATTGAGTCCTTGATTGTTTTCCAGATCGACGTCTTTCATCGGTCGGCTGGTGTGTGACAATATTGTGAATGTTTATACGCGCATTATATCCAGTATGAATTGTACGAGCAAGTAGGTCCACGATGTTTACACTTCTGCATTGCTTCCAACTAAACAAAGTTGAAATCTCTGAGTTCGGCATCAAAATAGCTTCGAACTGGGATGTTTGTAATGGTTTAATTGACCATCACTGCAAAGTGCAAGAATAGTGCAGGTCTTTTGCGGTCTGAGAATAGATAGACTATAATCTGGTATACCATTATACCAATTCAGGAGATTAATTATCATGGCGGCACAGACTGCACCGATCATCGAAGAAAACGCAGAAACGCAACGACTCAAAGGCATGGCCCGAGACCATTTGTGGATGTCCTACCAGCCACCGGTTCCGTATGAGTCCGAGGGCGGGCCGCGGGTGATCGTCGCCGCCGAAGGCACGTGGATGGTCGACACCGAGGGTCGGCGCTATCTGGATGGCGTTTCGGCGCTGGAAGCCTGCATCGCCGGGCATATCCGTCCCGAACTGGCCGATGTCGCTTATGCGCAGATGCAAAAGCTCGAATTCCTCGACGTGTTCCGCTATGCCTCTCCCCCGGCCATCGAACTGGCCGCCCGCCTGGCTGAGATCACCCCCGGCAGCCTGTCGAGAGTGCACTACACACCGGGTGGCAGCGAAGCTGTCGAGACAGCGATCAAGATGGCGAAGCAGTACCACATGATCGTGCGTGGCGATAAAAAACGCTACAAGGTCATCACCCGCGAGGGCGCTTATCACGGCTGCACCTTCGGGGCGATGGCGGTGGATGGCGAATACTTCGGCACGCAGATCCATTTCTACGATCCGCTGCCGCCCTTTGGCCGCACTTCGCCGCCGCCCTACCACTATCGCTGCCAACACTGTTCCAATGAAGATGCCTGCAATCTCAAATGCGTGGACGACATCGAAGCAGGTGATCCTGCGGGAGGACCCGGAGACGGTCGCTGCCATCATCTTCGACCCCTGCGCCACGGCCAGTTCCGTGTCGGTGCCGCCCGATGGCTACATGCAAAAGGTGCGGGCGCTGTGTGACCAGTATGGCATCCTCTTCATCATGGATGAGATCATCAGCGGCTTCGGACGCACGGGCAAGATGTTCGCCTCCGAGCACTGGGACATCGTGCCCGACATCATGACCATGTCCAAGGGTCTGAGCAGTGGCTATATGCCCATCGGCGCCGCCATCGCCAAAGAGGAGATCGCCGAGGTGTTTATGGGCCACCCGCAAGGCATCGCTCTCGCATGGCCAGACCTACGGCGGGCATCCTGTCGCCTGCGCTGTCGCCTTGGCCAACATCGACCTGATCGAGCGGGAAGACCTGCCCGGACAGGCCGCTCGCAAAGGCGAGATGCTGATGGAGGGCTTGCGCGGGCTCAGCCATCATCCCAGCTTCGGCGACGTGCGGGGCATGGGCCTGCTGGTCGGACTGGAATTTGTGCACGACCAGGCCACGAGACAGTTGCCGCCCGACCCCAAGAAGGCGGGCTACCATCTCCGCACAATCTGCCGGGAACTGGGGTTGATCACCCTGACCCTGCATCCTGGAAACGTCCTGTTCCTGGCCCCGCCGTTGACGATCAAGGAAGAGGAAATCGAGCTGATGATTGACATCGTTGACCAGGCGTTGACGATCTACGAGGAACGATACCTGTGATCCGCCTCGAATTCAACGAAAAGCTGGGCCGGATGCTGCGGCTGGACGATATCGACACGCTGGGCATTGCCACGCAAACGCTGGCCGAGGATGCCATCCGGGACGGCCGGTCAGAGGATGCCATCGCCCTGGTGGATTATTACCATCAGGAAATGCGGATCATGCACGACATCATGATCACGTGGCTGACCGACATCAACCGCTATCTCATTGCCCGTGGTGCTGAATCCGACCAGGCTGACCTGCTCTCGACCACCCTTTTCGAGACCTGGCGTACCTTCCCCATCGGCGAAGCGCCGCGAGAGCGTTGCAAGGAAGCGATTGTCGAGGATCGGGAAGCTGACGCCATCGACTGGCTGGAAAAAATGCGGCTGGAGTTCAAGAATCCGCACGAGATTCTGGTGGCCTGGGTGCAGAACCTGCTGACTTACATTGCCGGGCGCTGGGGCGAAGATGCCGTGCTCGACTCGATCCTGGAGACGCACCAAAATATCTGGGGCGACCGCTACGACAAATGGCACGAGATGACGCCGCTGGAAAAACTGGCGCTGACCGTCGAGGGCATGCGAGGCGGGCATTTCAGCGGTCCCACCCGCCGCGGCGACATGATCCTGATCGACCAGGGCGACCGCTACAAGATGGTGATGGATCCCTGCGGCAGCGGCGGCGTGCTGCGCCGCGGCGACCCCGAAACCGGTCGGGCCCCGCATCCGGTCGGGACAACAGGCATCAACTCGGAACCCAAAGCCGTGGTCCTTCAAAAAAGCGGGCATGCACTGGTATTGCGTGCACTGCCCCATCGCCAAGGAATGGCTGCCCGCGCCAGAAGAACGGCCGCCTGCTGCGCCCCCTCGACCACGTGCTCGACCACGATGCCTCCTGCACGTGGTACGTCTACAAAAACGAAGCCGACACCCGCGCTTATCACTATCCCCGCTCCGATACGCCGATCCCGCCCGATGCGCCGGATTATGGCGAAAAATGGGATCAGGAATATCCCGGCGGGAGTTAGAAGATCGATATTGGGTATTTGGTATTTTGATCACCTTGTCCGACAATATCCAATATCATAGGAGTTATGCACTTGGTGTGTCACCCTGAGTGCAACAAAGGGTCTCGCTTCCCAAAAAGGAGATTCTTCGGCCCTGCGGGCTCTCAGAATGACACTCTCTGCACACCTGCGTAACTGCTAATCAATTATCCAGCAACCTCAAGGTGACATAATGTTGAATCACTTCACTGGATCGACCGACAAGCCCCTCTACCTCCCCAACCTCACGCTATGGTACTCCTGGCATAAAAATCAGGGGACGATGCCCGACGCGCTGGGCGGGGATGACCCTGCCGCAAATCTGCACCGACCTGGGCGTCCCGACCTGGGATGTGGCCCGGCCCTATGTTTTGGACCCGGGCAATGCGACCATCGAGACCGAGGAGGCAGATGGCAAGCGGGCCACACACTACCGGGCAGCATCAGGCACGCTGGTCGACCGCTGGGAACTGGGCCCGGACGGCGATTGGTGGCAGACGGAATATGCAGTCAAAGATCAGGCGGATTTGGCGATCCTGCTCGAAATTGTCGAGGAACGCAGCTACCGGCTGGACGCAAGCTGGGTGGTCGGGAAACAGGCAGCGGTCGGAGCCAACGGCATGGTCGGTATCGAATTGCCCCGCCGCCCCTTTTCGCAGATCTTCCTGGAGTGGCTGGGCTGGGGCGATGGCCTGATGCTGCTGTGGGATGCGCCCGACCTGATCGACCAGATTCTGGGCGTGCTGGAAACCAAAATCCAGGCGCTGGTGGCCGAACTGGCCGAAGTCGAGGGCCCCATCGTGATGTCACCCGACAATCTCGATGCGCAGTTCATCTCCCCGCCCTTTTTTACAGCAATACCTGGCCGCCAGTTACCGCAAATCTGCGGAATTGCTGCACGAACAGGGAAAAATCCTGCTGGTGGACACGGGCGGACCTATCCAAAAGCTGCTGAAACCGCTGGCCGATTGCGGTGTCGATGGCGTGCAGGGCGTGTCTGGCCCGCCGCAGTGCGATGCCACCTTGGCCGAGGCCAGGGAACTGGTCGGACCCGACTTCACGCTGTGGGGCGGCATCCCGCAAGATGCGCTGCTGGCCGATTTCCCGGTCGAGCAATTTGAAGCGGTAGTGAAGCAGGCAGCGCTCGAAGCCAGCGAAGCTGGTCGGGCCATCATCGGCGTCGCCGATCGTGTGCCAACCCTGGCCGATATCGAGCGCTTGCTGGCTGTTCCCGACCTGATCGCCGAGGCGCTCGATGAGTAAGTGCACGAGGATGAACAACGTCATGTCGAACGAATGACGGGTCGCCGACACAACGACAGTCCCGCCGGTGATGTACACTCGGAACATGAAGGGGATTTCTCCTCCCGCTGGTCGTCGAAATGACATTTTTGAGGCGATGAACCTCAAGCCAACTCCATTAACGATTCGCATGTACAATTCACCATTGAACACTCCCCATGCCTTCACACGTCATCGATTCCGCCATTTTCAAAGATATGTACGGCACCGCCGAGATGCGATGGATTTTTTCGGATGAAAACCTCGTACAGTGCTGGTTGGACTATGAAGCAGCGCTGGCCAGGGCCGAAGCACAAATCGGCCTGGTGCCAGAGGAGGCAGCGGTTGAGATCACGCGCAAAGCTCGGGTGGAGAACATCGATTTCGTAGCCATGAAGGCCGGGATCGATCAGGCCACACATGAGTTGGTGCCTCTGATCTGGCAGCTTGATGCGCTCTGCGAAGGCGATGCCGGGCGTTACGTGCATTGGGGCGCCACCACGCAGGATGTCACAGACACCGGTATCGTCTTGCAGATCAAGGCGGCGCACAGCATCATTTTGCGTGATTTGGAAGCGCTGGCAGAGGAAATGGCGGCGCTCGCCCGCCGAGAGCGGGACACGATCATGGCAGGTCGCACGCACGGCCAACACGCCTTGCCGATCACCTTTGGCTACAAAGTCGCCATCTGGCTGTCGGAAGTGCGCCGCCACATCGAACGCATGCGGGAGATCGAGCCACGCGTGATGGTCGGGCAATTCGCCGGTGCGGCGGGTACACTGGCGTCGGTGGGTGAGCAGGGACTGGAAATCCAGCGCCTGCTCATGGCCGACCTGGGTCTGGGCGTCCCGGACATTGGCTGGCACCCCGCCCGGGATCGCTTTGCCGAATTCGTGTCGGTGCTGGGACTTATCGCCTCGACGATGGGCAAGATCGCCCACGAGATCATCCTGTTACAGAAATCGGAAGTGGCGGAAATCGAGGAGCCATACAAGCGCGGCAAGGTCGGGTCCAGCACGATGCCGCACAAGCGCAATCCCATGCTGTGCGAGGGCATCCTGGCCGAGGCTCGCATGGTGCGGGGCCTGGTGCCCGTGGTCATGGGCGCGATGGAAGCCGAGCACGAGCGGGACTGGACCTCGATGCATATCGAATGGGCCGCCATCCCGGAGGCATCGATTTATACCGGCGGCGCCGTGGCGCACACGCTCACGGCGATCCGGGGCTTGATCGTGTATCCAGAACGGATGCGGCGTAACATCGATATCCTGCACGGGCTCATCCTCTCGGAGGCTGTGATGCTGGAACTCGGCAGGCATCTGGGCCGCCAGACTGCGCACGAGGTCGTGCACGAAGCGGCAATGCAGGCATTCGAGCAGGAGCGCCCGCTGCTGGAACTGCTCTCCGCCGATGCGCGTGTCACCGACCATCTTTCCGTCTCCGACCTCTCGGACATGCTCCAACCTGAGCGCTATGTCGGGTTGTGCGGGCAGTTTGTCGACCAGGTGACAGTCACTTGAGGCTGTCGAAAGGCAAAAACTGGATCAAAATATCAACCTGAGGTCAGTTCGAAGCGACTGTCACCTTTTCTCATCAGGAGAACCCAATGCTTGTAGACATCTGGCATTTCAGTTTCACCGTTGCCGACATCGAACGATCCATCGAGTTTTACCGTGATGTGCTGGGCATGGAATTGCAGCACACGCAGGAACAGGCCAACGAATACACCCGCAAATTCGTCGGCTATCCCGATGCCCATCTCAAAGTGGCGCAGTTTAAGTTAGGTGCAAAAGAGCCGCCCCGTTCCGGCCACGTGCTGGAACTGGTCGAATATGTGGCCCCCAAAGGCACAAAAGTCGATACCGCCACGCCGAATCCCGGCACCGCCCATCTCGCCTTCCAGGTCGATGACATCCACGCTGAATTCGCCCGCATGAAAGCGCTCGGCGTGCGTTTCCGCAGCGAAACACCCATCGCCATCGAAGCGGGCATCAACAAAGGTGGCTACACCTGCTATTTCCTCGACCCCGACGACATCACGCTGGAGATTATCCAGCCGCCGGTGAGGCTTTAGCTGCCCGTCGCTGCCCAATAATCGATCACCAGAACCTGATCGAGAACAGGTCTTGAGCGTTTCGACAAAAGCCTGGTGGGCAGGATGGGGCAGGTACGCGTCCCTGTCTGCCTCACTGTGAAAGGTGACGAGAAAGCAGTGCGTGAATCCTTGCGCCAGGCCTTCCGGACTCACATTGGTTCCCCACTCGAAATCGATGATGCCGGGAACTTTGGCGGGTAAGGCGCAGAAGCCCTGCTCGATGGCATGGACCTGGTCCGGGCTGGCGGTGTCCTTGAACGAAAATAGAACCACGTGTCTTAACACTCGTTCCGGCATAGCAATCTCCTTCTAGACATCCGAGAAACCGGTACGGCGGATGATCTCGTCTTGTAACTCCTGATCAAGCTCCGTGAAATAGGCGCTGTAGCCCGCCACACGCACCACCAGCGAGCGGTATTCGGCGGGGTTTAGCTGTGCGTCGCGCAGCGTGTCGGCAGAGACCACGTTGAATTGCACGTGGGGGATGTGCAGTTCACAGAAACCACGCAGCAGGAGCACGAATTTCTTCAGCGCTTCAGCGCCTTCGAAAAAGGATGGCAGGAACTTCATATTTAGCAGCGTGCCGTTGGAGGCCAGTTTCAAGTCCATTTTAGCGACCGAGTTGAGCACCGCCGTGGCCCCTCGCTGGTCCCGCCCCGCCGTAGGCGACAACCCGCCATCGGCAAGCGGCGTGCCCGCAAAACGGCCATCTGGTGTTGCGCCCACATTCGCCCCCATCGGCACATGGGCGGAAACGGTGTAAAAACCAGGCTGGTAGACGCCACCACGGATAGTCGGGTATTGGACAACAAGGTCGCTGAAACGGTCTGCCCAATAGGCGGCATATTGATCGACCTGATCGTCATCGTTGCCGTATTTGGGACTGCGGTTGATGAGGCGCTGCCGCAATACTTCCCGATCAGCCCAATCACCACGCAACACTTCCAGCAGGTCATCCGCCGCCAACCACTGCTTGTCGAAGCACTGCCTGGCGGATGGCAACCAGACTGTCAGCGACATTGGCCACCTGCACGCCCTGCACACCGGAGAAATTGTAATGCGCCCCGCCGGCGGTTACATCCAGACCCCTTTCGATGCAATCGTCGATCACCAACGAGAGGAAGGGTGAGGGATAGATTTCGGCGTGGATGCCATCTACCACGTTGCAGCCCTTCACCATCAAGCGTACGAAATGCTGCAATTGCTGGTCGTAGGCGGCTTCCAAGGCGGCGAAGGATGTCATTTCAGCCAGTGTCGGTGTCTCCAGGCCAATCTGCTCGCCCGACTGGGGGTCTTTGCCCCCGAACAGTGTCAGTTCCAGCACCCGCGTGAGATTGAACATGGAGGCGTCGCTCCAGCCCAGCGCTTTGCCCGGTGTCGATAATTCCACGCAGCCCACCACCGCGTAATTCATGGCATCTTCGTGGGTGATGCCGCGATTGATCTGGCCGGGGATGATGACTTCGTCGTTGAACACCTGAGGCATGCCGCTGCCCTGACCGATCACGAAGGAAGCGGCTTCCAGGAATGCCTGCGGGCTGTCTTTGTGGATGCGGATGGAAAGATTGGGTTGGGTGAGTCCCAGATCGGCCTGGGCACGCAGGCACATCATGCTGAGCACGGTGGTGGCGTCACTGCCGTCGGCCAATTGTCCGCCCACCACGAGATTGAAGCCGATGGGAAAACCGGCAAAGTAGCGTGCGCTTTTGCTGCTGCGCAACAGCACGATCTCGTTGAACTTCAGCCACAGGTATTCGAGCGATTCCTGGGCTTGATCGAGACTGAGCTGGCCGGATGCAAGATCACGTTCGAGATAGGGCAGCATGTACTGGTCGAAACGGCCGGGCGAAAAACTGCTGGCGTTGGATTCTATTTGCAACAGCACGAAAAGGAACCACACGGATTGCAGCGCCTCATGGAAATCCCGCGCCGGATGTTCCGCCAGGTGGCGACAGATGTTCGAAATCCGTTCCAGCTCCCGCACCCGATACGCATCTTCGCTGATTCCGGCCAATTCCAGCGCCAGATCGGCGTAGCGGCTGACAAACTCTGATGCCGCTTGCAGGGCAATGTCTGATGCCTCGAAAAAGACCTGTTGCTGGTCGCTCTGGGCGTCGGCTTGCTGCCGCGCCCGTTGCACTTTGTCGCCTAAACCGCCGATGCCGAGGTGCAGCCAGGTTTCGACATCAGGCAGGATGTGGCCCTGGGCGTGGTCGGTCTGGTTGAGGGAAAAGGCTTTCCCGCGCACGGCCACAGCCACATCCTCCGGCACGCGTCCTGCGACCGTGTCTTCCAAGGTCTTGCCACGCCAGTAGGGAAAGATATCCTCGCGCAGTTCACGAATCTGTTCTGGCGTGATGTTGAAGCGGTCTTGGGGGCGAGTCGGCAGGATTTCCAGTTCCCTGTCGATCCAATCCACCGCGCCTTCGGGAGCGATGACCCCCATGCGGGGCAACAGCGAGCGATTGCCCACAATGATCTCGTCAGGATGGATGTCAATGCTCATGTTGCGCACCAGATGCAGCAGCATTTTCGCCCGGCGGATGGGCATTGGCTCACCCTCGGTCTGCTGATAGCTTTCGGTGGTAAGGCGGGCGCGCTCCACATCCACCTCGCGTTCATTTTCCAGGAGGCGGCGTTTGATGCGGGCGACACGGGCGGATGGTTTCGTTGTCTGCCACTGCTCGGAAGGAAAAGCAATGGACGGGTCGAATTGAGTTGGATATCTCGTTGACATGATGTTTCTCGCTTTCAGCCGCCGATGCGGACACGCAGGTTGTGCGATGTCAGGATGGCGGCAAGTGATTCGATTTCGGGCTGGGTGAGACGTTCGTGTTCATCCCACGGATAATCGTGTCCCAGCGTCTTGTATTTTGACTTGCCGAGGTTGTGATAGGGAAGCAGATCGATGGCTAAATCATCGCCGAGTTGGCCGATGAACTGCGCCATCGCCTCCATGCTTTCCCTGTCTGCGTTAAAGCCGGGGATCAAGGGGATACGGATGATGAAGGGCGCGCCGATCTCAGCCAGACGTTGCAAATTCGCCAGGATCAAGTCATTGTCCAGGCCAGTGAAGGTTTTGTGTTTGGTTCGATCCACATGTTTGAGATCGTACAGTACGATATCGAGATAGGGCAGGAGTCGTTCGAAGACCGACCATTGCGTGTGGCCACAGGTCTCGATGGCAGTGTGGATGCTTTCGAGCTTGGCCAGCCGCAACAGCGCTTCAGCCATGTCCGGCTGCATGGTGGCTTCGCCACCGGTTAGGGTCATGCCGCCCCCTTCACCATAAAAGGGTGCGTCACGGCGCACTTCCCGCATCACGTCGCCGGCAGTGCGCCGCTCGCCAAATAAGTGCATCGCCCCGGTCGGGCAGATATCCACCCGCACACCGTAATCGATCTCGATCAGTTGGCGGTTTCCTCGGCCATTTTTCTGTCCCCAACAGTCGGGGCACGCGTCAGCAAACTGGCCGCAGGTGATGCAGTTCTGGGCGCTGAGCGCATACTCCGGTTGCATATCCTGCGATTCGGGATTGGCGCACCACTGGCAGCGCAAAGGACAGCCCTTCAAAAAGACGTTTGTGCGGATGCCGGGGCCATCATGCACCGAATAGCGCTGTACATCGAAGACGATGCCTTCGACAGCTTCCAATTGGGCGCGTGGATCAGCGATGAGCAGGGATTTCTGAGAACTATCCATCATCAGCTTGCCAGCAACTGCCGCGCCAGCCAGGCGCAACCGAGAATGGGACCATCGGTGTCCAGCGCAGCCGCCACAATGCGCACGGTCTCGCCAACCGAGGCGAAGCTGTAATCGGGTACGGTTTGCCTTGCCGGCGCGAGCAGTAACTCACCTGATTTCGCCACACTGCCGCCGATCACGTACAGGTCGATATTGAGCGTCATCGCCAATGTTGCCACGACCACACCCAGCGCTTCGCCCGCGTCCTGCATAACTTGCACAGCGCTTTCATCACCCTCTGCCGCCAGTTGCGAAACCATCTCGCCTGTGATCGTGTCGGCTTCCGGATTAGAGAATTGGTAACGCCTGGCCAGGGAGGGCCCGCTCATGAAAAGTTCGGCGCAACCGATCGAACCGCAGTGGCAGCGCTCGCCGTGGCGGTCGATGGTGATATGCCCGACTTCTCCGGCGAAATTGTGTTCGCCACGAATGACCTCGCCTTGCAGAATGACGGCTGCCCCCACGCCGGTGCCGACAACGATAAAGACCATGCTGGAGGCGTTCTGACCAGCCCCAAAAGCGTATTCTCCCAACCCTGCGGCTTTGGCATCATGTTCCAGGACCACCGGCAAGGATAAACGTTCCGAGAGCATCTGGCGCAGGGGAGCGTGGTGCAGGCCGGGAATATTGGGTGGATCCATCAGCACACCGGTTTCATGATCCAGAGGGCCGGGGCTGCAAATCCCCAGGGCGGCGATGCCGCTATCCGCCGGTAGCTCCTCTCGCAGTACATCTACCTGCCGGGCGATGCGCTCGACCACAGCCGCTGGCCCGTCATCTGCCTGGGTGGGGATGCGCCGCCGGGCAACGATGCGATTGTCAGGGGAAACCAGTCCCAGCTCGATTTTCGTCGCGCCAAGATCAATGCCGATGACCCAATCGTTCATTATCTCATCCTCAGTCAAAAGCGATCCATTTGCGGTCGCTGCGGTCGCTCTCGATGACCTTCTCGATGAAACGAACGCCGCGGGCGCCGTCATAGACATCGGGGAAGTCCGATTCGAGGGCAGTGGGCGTTCGTCCCGCCTGCCTCGCCCGGATCGTATCCGTGAAATTCATGTAGATATTGCCGAAAGCGTCGAAATAGCCTTCATGCAAACCCGATGCGATGTGGCTGGCGCGGGTTGCTGCTTCGCAGAGGTAGGCGTTACCCCGCTTCAGGATTTGTGTGGGGCCACTGGTTGGATTGAAAACCAGGACATTGGGCCGGTCCAGCGTCCAAAACAGGCCGCCTTCACTGCCAAACACCCGGATATTCAAGTTATTTTCCTCGCCTGATGCTACCTGCGTAACCCAGAGGATCCCCTTCGCCCCACCTTTGTATCGCAGGAGAACGCTGGCATCGTCATCCAGTAAGCGGCCATCCACGAACGTGGTGACATCGGCACAAAGCGCCTGTAACTCCAGTCCGGTGACATAGCTCGCCAGGTTTTCGGCATGGGAACCGATGTCGCCCACAGCGCCGGCGATGCCCGACAGCTGCGGATCGGTACGCCACAGCGCCTGTTTGTGCCCCTCGTCCTCCAATTTCGTACCCAACCAACCCTGCGGATACTCAACGACCACCCGGCGAATCTCACCCAGCTTTCCGGTGCTCAGCCAATGCCGCGCTTCTTTGACCATGGGATAGCCGGTGTAATTGTAGGTGACCCCAAAAACCACGTCTCGGCGCTCGACCGCTTCGATCAGGGCCTGCGCCTGCTGGCTGGTGTGCACCAATGGTTTGTCGATGATGACATTGAATCCGGCATCAACAAAAGCCAGGGCGGGTTCAAAATGGACATGGTTGGGCGTGACGATGGAGACAAAATCAAGACGTTCACCGGCATCCCGATCGCTTTCTTGCGCCAGCATCTCCTGCCAGTCGCCATAATTTCGCTCCGGTAGCAGACCCACTTCTTCGCCGGACTGGCGCGCTCGTTCCGGCGTGCTTGACAGCGCGCCCGCAACCAGATCACTGCGTCCATGAACGGTGGCTGCCCGGCGGTGCGTGCTACCGATAAACGCATCCCGACCACCGCCGATCTGCCCGAACTTCAGTCTTTGCTCTGCCATTATCGCTATCCTCTAACCGATCAGCGCTGCGCCAATGCGCGCCAGCACCATATCCTCTTGTTCGGGCAAGCCACTGACGCCGACAGCGCCCACAACTTCGCCTTCGTAGACGATAGGCACGCCGCCGCCCCAGCCGGTATAACGCAGGTCGCCGAAATTGGTCAGTGGGAAGTTCTCTGTCCGGGAGGCATCGCCCACGTCTCGAGATTCCTTGCGTTCACGGGCTGCCGTAAAGGCTTTGTTGATGGCATTGTTGATCGAGGCTAAGGGACAACCATCAGTGCGCAAAAGCGCGATTAGTTCACCGTGTTCGTCGGCCACGGCAATGGCTGCGCCGCGGCCATCACGTTCAAGTTCAGCCTGGATTACAGAGACGACTTTCAGGGCATCGCTGTGGGATAGGTGATAGGATTGGTGCATAAAAGATTTACCTCTGAAGTTGTTTGGCAAGATTGGTTCAGATTGGTTCAGTCTAAGATCTCTACTTTGGTAATAAGTTGGCCCAAATAAGCAGAAACGACCTCACAATGTCCAGATCATTTAGACTGAACCAATCTAGTCTATGAGATGATCGGCCACGCGCAGGGCCTGAGCGGCAATCGTCAGGGCGGGATTCATGGCGGACGATGAAGGGAAGAAGGATGAGTCTACCACATAAAGGTTTTCGACGTCATGGGCGCGGCAGTAAGGATCGAGCACAGAGGTTGCCGGGTCCTCGCCAAAACGTAGCGTACCGCACTGGTGCGAATTCGTGGCGATGCCCATACGCTCGACCAGGACGAGGGGATAGCCTGCTTCTTTCATCATTGTGCGTGCGGCTTCGATAAGCTTGTTGTGAGCGACCAGGTTATTCGGTCGCCAGCGCACCTGGATCTTACCGTCGGAGGTGAGCGTCACCCGATTCTCCGGATCAGCGAGATCTTCAGACATCACCCACCAGTCGACGCTGCGATCTGCCATAGCCTGCAGGATGAATTTCGGTACGCCCGGCTTCGCCGCTGTCAGCATACCGGCCTGGAGTTTGCCGAGTAACTGGATATTGCCCATGGGGTAAGGCCAGTCTGGGCCATGCAGATAAAAATCATTCACCGCCATGGTCTTTTGAAAAACGGTGCGGTTATGTTTGAAGGGTTTGACAGCCATGAGAGCGGTGTTGTTATGCACCATGTAGTTTCGACCCACGTGGTCGGATGAATTGGCCAGCCCGTTGGGGTGTTTCTCATTGGCGGATTTAAGCAGCAGGAGAGCCGAGTTGGTGGCGCCGCAAGCCACAACCACTCGATCGGCGCGCAATTCCAGTTTTTCGCCATTCCGTTCGGCTTCGATGCCCACCACACGCTTGCCCGTGCTGTCAGTGCGCAGACGCTTGACGATTGTGTTTGGCATCAATTCCACGTTCGGGCTTTCCAGCGCAGGGCGGACGCAGCACACATCGGAATCGCTCTTGGCCAACACTTTGCAGGGGAATCCATCGCAGGTCTTGCAGCGGATGCAAGCGCCATTTTCCCGCAGATCGATGCCCATGGGATAAGCAAATGGATGTAAACCTTGCTGTCTCAACTGCCCCGCCAATCCTTCGATGTAGGGTTCGTGAGGAACGGCAGGGAAAGGATAGGGGCCGGATCGAGGTGGTTCAGTGGGATCTTCAGTACCATCTCCGTGGACTCGGTAAATGACTTCGGCCCGGGCGTAGTAGGGCTCCAGGTCGTCGTAGCTGATGGGCCAGGCCAGAGACGTGCCGCCTTCGTGCTCAACCGCACCAAAATCCTGCTGCCGCAACCGTGGCAACGCGGCGCCATATACCTTGGTGTTTCCACCCACAAAATAGTGAACGCCCGGCTTGAATGCCTGCCCCTGATCGTCGTACCACATCTCGGCCGGCTTGTAGCGCGCCTGATCGAACACCGCTTCCGGTTGCCAGTTCTCCGGCTCCTGCGGCAGGTAATCGCCCCGCTCGATCAGGAGTATGCGGGCGCCGCTGTTTCGCAGAGCGTAGGCCAGCGTGCCGCCGCCCACGCCCGTGCCAATGATGATAATATCGTAGTCAGAGTGGTTATGTACGGACATGCGCCTACCCCTTTACCGAGCCGGCCAGCAAGCCGCGCACAAAGTAACGTCCCAGAAAAATATAGATAATGACGGTCGGGAGCGCTGCCACCACTGCTCCTGCCATCACCACGTTCCAATCCACCGAGAAAGTGCCCGAGAGATTGTTCAGGGCGATCGTGACCGGCTGGGCAGCCGGATTGGGCACCACCGTCACGCCAAACAGGAAATCATTCCAGATATTGGTGAACTGGAAAATACCGACAACGACAAAGGCGGGAACCGACAGAGGCAACATCACTCGGGTGTAAATCGATATCAATCCCGCACCATCGACACGAGCGGCATCCAGCAGTTCATTGGGGACGCCGTCGAAGTAATTCCTGAAGATCAGGGTGGTGATAGGGATGCCGTAGACCACGTGCACCAAAACCAGCCCGGGGATTGTGCCATAAACGCCGATGATCTGCAGGAAACGCACCAGGGGAAGCAAGATGCTCTGGTAGGGTATGAAGAAACCGAAGAGCATGAGGATCATGATCAGGTCGGAACCGGGGAACTTCCATTTGGAGAAGATGTAGCCGTTAATGGAACCGATCAGCGCCGAGATCAGCGTCGCTGGGATGACCATGAGCAAACTGTTCAGCATGTTGGTTTGCAGTTTTTCCCAGGCCTCGGCATAACCGCCACCGGACAGCGTCTGGGGTAAATCCCACATGGTGGATAAACTCACGCTTTGAGACGCCTTGAGGCCATTGCCGACCATCACATAAATCGGCATGAGATAGAGCACCATGGCCAGAACCAGGATGCCGAAGATGATCCAGCGCTGGCGGTCGCGGGGCAATGAGAATGAGCGTGTGTTAGATGACATAATTATTGCTCATTGAGAGAACGTGAGAGATAAGGAACGATAATGAAGGCGACGAGGATAAGCATGATGATGGATGCCGCCGATCCCAGATTATAGCGAGTGGCCTTGAACATCATTTCGAAGACGAAGATAGCGGGGACGTCGGTGGCAAAACCCGGTCCCACACCAGACATCGTGAACACCAAATCGAAGATCTTGAGCGATGTGTGCAGGAGCAGCACCATCACGGCGATGGTGACAGGCGTCAGCATGGGGATGATCACCCGGCGGTAGATCTGCATTTCGGTCGCCCCGTCGATTCTGGCGGCTTCCCGCACTTCGTGCGAGATCGTGGCCATCCCCCCCATGTACATGGCCATAACAAAGCCTGAAAGCTGCCAGCAGGCGGCCAGCGCCACAGGCACCAAAGCTGCGGGAATACCGAGTTGTACACGCAACCCGGCGGCAGCTGGCCACACGGCAGTCAACGCTTCGTTGATGCTGAACCATATGCTCGGGTCTGTAATCCATCCCGGGTGGAGGGGTTCCATTCCTGCCCGTTCTAAAACTGCATTGATGCCCAGGATATCAAACCAGAGATTGATACCGGTCTCGGGATTGAAGATCCATCGCCATGCCACCCCTGTTACGACAAACGAAAGCGCGTAAGGGAAGAGGAATACATTGCGAAACAACGATTTTCCGAATATCTCATGGTCTAGGAGAATGGCCAGAAACAGCCCCACCAACACCGCCAGCGTCATGAATAACAACGTGAACACGAGTGTGTTGCGCAGATCAGCCTGAAACCGGGGCATGGCAAACATGTCCAAATAAGTTTGATAAATTGGACTGCGGATGCTCAGGTCCATCTTGAGCGTCCGCCAGTTTGATATCGATACCCAGAACGTCGTACCAATGAAGACATAGACGAAAATTACCACCGCAATCATGGACGGCAGGAGGATTAGAATCGCCTGAAAGCGTTCCGGGATATGAAATCGTCTTTTTTTTGTCGGCACAGCCGGGCCAGCTTCCGTTTCCGCCAGGGATTGTGTCGTCATCTTTCCTTCCTTAACACGATGCGTTGGTCAATGAAATAATGGCTTGATGTGTGATGGGAGCGAGTGACCGGATGACCACTCGCTCCCGGGAGTGCAGGAAGGTGATTATCCGCCAAAGCCGGATGCTGAAGCAGCATCGACCAGCGCTTGTGAGAAGGCGTCGACGTTCTTATCGACCACGAAAATCGTTACGGCGTCGTTCAGAGCCTGTTGGAAATCAGCCGGAGCGGCCGAACCATGCACCACGGTCGGGACCAAAGCATCGTTGGCGAAAGAGTCCATCGACCAGTTGTGGTAAGGACCGAACTTGTCACGGGCGCAGTCGGTGCGGGCGCAGATGGAGCCCTTCAGCGGGTTGAAGGCTTCCTGTGCTTCCTGGCTGCCGATAGAACGCAGCCAGTTGCGGGTAGCCGGTTCATTGGGTGCGCCATTGGCCAGGATAAAGCCGTCCGCCACGATCACGAAGCTGCCATCAGAGCCGGGATGGCTGACCCAGCCGAAGTCCACGTTGTCTTCCAGACCAGCATTTACAAACTCGCCATAAGCCCAGTCACCCATGGAGTTGAAGGCGCACGAGCCTTCGATGACCTTCTTGACAGCCTGATCCCAGGACAGAGCCGAGTGATCGGAGTTCTGGTAGTCCAACATCTTACCGTAGATATCCATCGCTTCTTTGACCTGATCATCGCCGAATGAGGTCGAGCCGTCCCAGAGCCCGTTGTATTTATCCGGGCCGAGCACCGCTACCAGGGTGTTCTCAAAGAGTTGGGCCGTCGTCCAGATGCCGGAATCACCGACACACAGCGGGTCGATGCCTGCGGCTTGCAGTTGATCGGCAATCGTGAAGAACTCGTCAACGGACATGGCGTCGCCAACTTCGATACCGTTTTCCTCGAGCAGCTTCTTGTTATACCAGAAGCCATTGCCGCGATGCACGCCTACCGTAACCAGATACACATCGTCATCCTTGGTCATCAGCTTAACCAGCGCCTCAGGCATGACATCGTACCAGCCCTGCTCTTCGTAAAGATCGGTGATGGGCGCCACAAAGTCGGGGTCGACGTACTGGCCCATCAGCTCGAAGCCAGGATGGACCTGCCAGGTGTCGGGCGGGTCCCCGCCTTGTAGACGGGTTTGCAGGACGCCACGAGCGGCGGAACCACCGCCGCCCGCCACCGTCGCGTTGACGATTTCGACGTCGGGGTTAGAAGCATTGTAGGTCTGGAACAGTGCATCCAGGGCCGCAGCCTCGCCACCTGAGGTCCACCAGGAGAAAACTTCCAGGTCACCACTGGCCGGTTCCATTGCCACAGGTGCAGCTTCCTCAGTAGGTATCATGGCCTCGCCACCCTGCATCGCAGGTTCTTGTGCAGCGGCATCGACTAAAGCTTGTGCAAAGGCATCGACGTTGGTGTCTACAACGAACACAGTCACTGCGTCGTTGAGCGCTTGCTGGAAGCTGGCCGGAGCGGCCGAGCCATGCACCACAGTCGGGACCAGCGCATCACCGGCGAAGGAATCCATCGACCAGTTGTGGTAGGGACCAAATGCTGCCCTGTCGCAGTCGGTGCGGGCGCAGATCGAGCCTTTCAACGGGTTGAAGGCTTCCTGAGCCTCCTTGCTGCCGATAGAGGCTAACCAGGCTCGCGTTGCATCGCGATTGGGTGCGCCATCGGCTAACACGAAACCATCGGCCACGATCACGAAGCTGCCATCAGAGCCGGGATGGCTGACCCAGCCGAAGTCCACGTTGTCTTCCAGACCAGCATTTACAAACTCGCCATAAGCCCAGTCACCCATGGAGTTGAAGGCACACGGCCCCTCGATGACCTTTTTGACGGCTTGATCCCAGGACAAGGCCGAATGGTCGGAATTCTGATACTCCAACATGCGAGCGTAGATTTCCATGGCCTCTTTGACTTGTGGGTCATCAAAGGCTGTGGCTCCATTCCAGAGGCCACTGTATTTCTCAGGACCGAGCACGGCCACCAAGGTGTTCTCAAAGAGCTGGGCTGTAGTCCAAATACCGTTGTCGCCCACACAAAGCGGATCCACACCGGCTGCTTTAAGTTGATCGGCTATCGTGAAGAATTCGTCGACGGACATGGTGTCGCCAACTTCGATGCCGTTTTCTTCCAGCAGCTTCTTGTTGTACCAGAAGCCATTGCCGCGATGTACACCGACAGTGACCAGGTAGATGTCATCATCCTGGGTCATCATCCCCACCAAGGCGTCAGGCGTGACGTCAAACCAGCCTTCTGCTTCATAGAGATCGGTGATTGGCTCCAGGAAACCAGGTTCCACATACTGGCCTATGAGTTCGAAGCCGGGGTGAACCTGCCAGGTGTCAGGCGGGTCCCCGCCTTGTAGGCGAGTTTGCAGGACGCCACGAGCGGCAGACCCGCCTCCGCCCGCAACCGTCGCATTGACGATGTTGACGTCAGGATTGGTGGCATTGTAGGTCTGGAATAGCGCGTCCAGAGCTGCCGCCTCACCACCTGAGGTCCACCAGGAGAAGACCTCCAGATCACCGGCGATTTCAGCGGGTGCTGCAGGTTCAGCAGCTGGTTCCTCAGCGGCCGGTTCCTCTGCTGCCGGTTCGGCAGGCGCCTGCTCGGGTGCAGGCGTTGCTGCGCCACCACAGGCGGAAAGCGTTACCAGTGCCAGGACCAGTAACAGTGCGAGTACGATAAAGCGTATTTGCAGTTTCATGAAACTCCTCCTAAAATCTACGGGGCCTCGGAGCACTGGATAGAATGTGCCCTTTGGCGTGAAAGGTTGCGAATATGATTTACGTCGGCGCCAACCAAACGTTGTTATGTTCGTTTTCTTGTCATAGGCATTTCTCCTGTCAGTGCACGAGGCCAAATGGACTGTGATGTCTTCATCGACGTCATTCCGCTTGAAGTTCGTCTACATGGATCCAACGACCCAGGTCTGAAGATCGTTCCGCTGCCTCCATGACTCGTTGGACCTGCAGACCATCTTCCAGCGTTGGCGAGGCGGATGTGTTGTCTGAGATAGCTTTGAGAAATTGATATTGGCATTCAGTGTGAGTGCGTAGAAAACTGGGCGGCATAGACCAGTCGGGCGACTTCTGTCCCTCAAAACGCTGTACCGTCTCCAATTTGCGGAATCCTTTCATGCCGCCCAATGGCTGGCCTGGATCCCGCGTATCGTACACTTCCAACCAGCTTGGATCGGTCGCATTGAAGCGGATAGCACCTTTATCGCCGAATATCTCCAGAACGAGTTCGTTGGTTGTGCCCGTCCCCATGCGGGAGATTTCGACCAGACCAAGTGTGTTGTCAGCCATGCGCAGGTGCAGCAAGGCGATATCATCTACATCCACAGCCGCTCTTTCAGACGCACCCGGGGCAACGGGTCGGTCTTTGATCAGGGTATCAAGCGTAGCTTGAACAGAACCGAAATCGCCGAGCAGATAATAGATCAAATCGAGGATGTGGGAGCCGAGGTCGAATAGATGCACCGCCACCCGAGATGTCTTTCCGCAGCCGCCAGGACATGGGTTTCTCGTAGTCGATGTAGCTGGAGCGATAGTAACGACCGCGGAAAGAGAAGACCCGGCCCAAAAAACCTTCCTCGACCAGTTGCCTGGCCCTGGTGATGGCCGGAAAAAAGCGGAAGTTGAAGGTCATCTGGGTGATGATCCCGGCCATCCTGGCTGCCTCGACCATCCTTTGTCCTTCCGCCACAGTCATCGCCAGCGGTTTTTCGCAATAGATGTGCTTACCTGCCGCCGCCGCTGCCACCACGATCTCCTCATGCATGAAGTTGGGGACACAAACATCCACTGCATCGACATCATCCCTCGCCAGCAACTCCCGATAGTCATCAGTCCACACGGAACATCCGGTGGCTTCTGCTGCCGCCTGGGCAGTTTCGGGATTGGAGGTCGCTACTCCAACGAGATCGATAACATCGGATGGAAGCCCGTAATGCAACGGAATTGCTCGGTAGGCCAGGGCATGGACCCGGCCAATGCCGCCGAATCCGATCATGGCAACGCCCAGTTTTTTCATGCGCCGGCCCCCTGATCGTTGCGAAGCAAACCTGACGAATCACGATATTGATCGCTGGCCTCATCCATGACGCCCCGGAGCTTGTTCACCGCCGCCTCGATTTGGCCTGTACCCGGCTGGAACTTCCCGTCAGGACCTTTCAGCAAGGGCGACGAGAATTCACCGACAGTCATACCGGCAGCGATGAATTCGGCCACATTGCCGCTGTTCAACCCGCCATCCTCCATCAGATCGATCTGCCCCTCCAGCCCGGCATCACGGATCATGTCGTGCAGACGGCGGATGTTATCGATCATGATGGCATCCATGGTGTGAGGGCTTTTGCCGGTTTCCTTAGCCCAGAAAAACGCCCGACTTTCGTATTCGATGATGTCGACAATGGGCAGGATGTACTGTTCGAAAGCGCTGATTGGCGTGCCCTTGCCAGGCCCAGACGCCTGCTTTCAGCCCCAGAGCGTCTTTGATGAACGTTATCGCCTGCATCGCCAGTTCACCCGTGGTTTCAAGGGGTAGCGTAATCAGGTCGACGCCCAGGTCAGCCAATTGGCGGTAGACGTCGAAGCTGGGACGCACCATCTGTAATTGGGCTTCGATGGGCAGCGATGTGCTCTTCCTGACTGCTTCAATGATGTCGAAACCCCCTCGGGGCATCCCGAAATCCATGTACTTGCCGTCCCGCACCTCGATATGCAACCAATCGACGCCGGCAGTCTCCAATTCCTGCACCTGTGCGCCAAGCACGGCATAATCAGCCCAGAATAGTCCGGCTGCAATTTTGACCTTCTGACTGGCTTCTCCAATGTTGTTTGACACTTGCTTCTCCTGTGTGTGTTGATCAAATAATGTGTGTGTGATTTTGGTCTGTTTTCGCCATTAATTCTCGATGATGACCTTCATCGCCTGTCCCGACCGCATCAAATCCACACCGTCCTGTAATTCTGACAAAGGCAGCCGGTGTGTGATCAATACCGAAGGCTGCATACGCTGGCTTTCGAGTAGTTTAATGGTTTGTGTGAAAGGTTTGAGACCGACGAAAGCGCCATGAAGCGTGAGGTCATTTCGAGTAATGGCGTATTGATTCAGGGACTGGTTATCGTGGGGCCGTAATCCGAAGAGAATGATGTGCCCTCCACGGCGGGCCAGACCGATCGCCGTGTTGATCTGGTTGCCTACGGCATCGATCACCAGATCAGCACCTAAACCGGTCATCTCCCGCACCACGGCTGCGACGTCTTGTTCTCCCGGATTGAGGGCAGCATCCACACCCAACGCCTCGGCAAATTGCAGTCGGTAAGGAACCAGATCCGTCGTGATGATCTTGCCGGCCCCCATCGCACGCAAGGTCTGGGCGAAAAGCAGGCCCATGGGTCCGCTGCCAATGATGGCAACATTGTCGCCCGGCTGGATTGGAACCCGTGCAAGAGCGCCAACGACGCAGGAGAGAGGTTCGAACAGCGTGGCGTCATCGCGGGAGACTTCATCGCTGATGCGAAAGAGTGCGCTTTGCGGCGCACGCAAATAGGGCGCAAAAGCGCCATCCACTGACGTGCCAATGGTATCGTAGTTGAGACATTGGTTGTCCAGACCTGCCCGGCAATACGCACATTGGCCGCAGGTGAGCCTGGGGGCGATCACCACCCGATCACCCGGCTGCAACTCGCTTACGCCTGGGCCGACTTCCACTACCTTTCCTGCACCTTCATGGCCGATGATGATGTTGGCTGTGGCTTTGTGAGCAGGTGGGGTTGCCAGGATATTCAGATCCGTTCCGCAGATTCCACATGCTTCGATGTTAACAATCACATCCGTGGGGTGTTCCAGCAGCGGAACTGGACGCTCTTCATAGACAAGGCGGCCTTCGCCTTTGAAAACCGGGGCAAGCATTGTTTCCATATCAAGCGTCCTCCAACGCCAGTACCGCGCTCGCAGCCTGATCATCAGTGCACAGGACATTGACAACCCCGGTTCGCAGCGCCCCCAAAATGGCTTCACCTTTCTTTGCACCCATTGCTACGGCCAGGGTCGTGGGGATGCCCCGCAACTCGTCCAGTGTGATGCCTATCACCCGATCGTTGCAGGGGCAGGGGTGCAATTTCCCATCAGCAGTGAACACCCGCCCGGCAATATCGCCCGCGGCGCCGTCACTTCTCAATTCCGTTAGATCCTCCGCTGTCATGAATCCCGCTTTGACGATACCTGATGCTTCAGGATCGAGGTTGCCGATGCCCAGCAAGGCGACGTCTGCGCCTCGTGCCGCCGACAGTGTACGTTCGATACCACTCTGCCGCCGCAGGATAACTGCCGCTTCCGCGCTGTCCGCCATCATGGGAGATGACAGGTAAAGGACCTGACCGCCGAGTTTCTGGGCAAGCTGCCGTGCAAGGGCAGGGCTGTCCAGTTGCTGCATGGTGAAGGGCATACTCCCCAGTGCTTGGGCGACATGCACTTTCGCCTGAAATCCGGGCCGGATGGCGTTAATCACTTCGTAGGTGGAGCGTCCCAGGCAGACGGTCATCGTCATGCCATCTTGCAATGCCCTTTCCAGATAGCGTGCACCCAATTGCCCCAAACGATGATAGGCCTGCCCTGCATCCTCAGGAGCAGATTTGAGCACCAAGGCATCTTGCAGACCGAAGCTATGCTTCAGTGCCTGCTCAAGTCGTCCATCCCGGGACATAGGCCAGTCGACAGTTATCTCCACAACACCTTCGGCCCTGGCTTCTTTTAACAGCCGATAGACTTTCACCCTGGAAAGTCCCAACTCCTTTCCAATGGCGCTCTGGGTCATCTCTGATTCGTAGTACATCGATGCGACCTGAGCCAGAAGCTCATGGTGTCTCTCGTCCATCGGAACTCACTTGATCAAATCGTGCAATTGCACGGACAATGTGCAATTGCACAAAGTATAGCATGCCACATTTAACATGTCAACCACTTTGAGCTTAAAAATGTGACGCGTCGCAACCCATCAACGAACTATTTGCCTAACTGGTTGCATTCGTTGATGATGTGCAATTCAATGCCCGCTGATCGACTCACTCCCAAACGATTTTGCCAATTTTCTCATCTTCGCAACATCAGTGGCCTAGCTTTTCTCGTCACAGAGCGCGACCCAACTCCCATCGATTCGACAACCCCGATCCCATTTCAATTCCCTTCAACACAGAGAGATGACGTTGATTCTCAGGCCCTCAATCTTCCTTCGATATCTTCATGTGGACATCCGCTGGCAACGCCAGACCCGCCGCCACTTCAATCACTTTGATGATGCCAGCCGGGACCGGGCAGGACGAGTGGGAGCAAAGCTCCTGACTCTTGCGCAGCGTCAGCGGGCCATCGCCGCGACGCAAGGAAATTTCCTGAAAGGGATCCACTTCGGCCAGTTCTGCGCCAAGTTTGCGGATAGACGCACATTCGCTCTCGACTCGCACTGAGCAGCGGTATGTGGATGGATCTAATTCCGCCCATACCGTGGAGGGTAGCCCGCAGATGCCTGGATCGATTTCGACTTTTGCCATGATGGATTCCTTTCTGTGTGTGAAAACGGAAATTCGCTCGCGTGGAGGCGCTATCATAACGCGACGAGTCCGTCAACGCAAACTGCGAAACGCCGGTTAGCAGTGGAAGAAAAGCAATGACCGATAGATGTATGAGAAGTTCTGTCTTCCCGTCGATGCCGAAATCGGCGATTATTTTGGTGGTGTGGCCACACACTCCTGCGGCAATTGGGGAAAATGGATCGACATGTTGAAAGCGAATCCGCAACTGACAATGGTCGATGGCGCATTTAGCCCTCAGACCGATCCAGCGTACAATCAGTGTGAAGATTTCCGTGACGCCCTCGCCGGCACGGGCATCATCCTGCATGCCCGTCTCGTCGGCGATCCGGATGAAGTGCTTGATCGAGTCAAGCGACTCTGGAAACCGGGCGTCAAGCTGATGGTTGTCACCTACGTGCAGGACCCGGTAGCTCAACATCAGCTTTACGACGATATCCACGCCATCTGTTCGTAATCTCCAAGGAGTAGCAACGTGAAAGTATTGTTTATCGGCGGGACCGGTATTATCAGTTCTGCCTGC
Organism: uncultured Chloroflexia bacterium; assembly: GCA_963700615.1. Taxonomy (GTDB): domain Bacteria; phylum Chloroflexota; class Anaerolineae; order J102; family J102; genus DUEF01. Next base: position 444,500 of record CAVOYG010000026.1, read on the forward strand.
AGCGAACTGGCCGTACGTCAGGGCATCGATCTCTATCTGCTGAATCGGGGGCAGACGACGCGCCCGGTTCCGCCAGGAGCAAAAATCATTACGGCGGATATCCGTGATGCGGAGGCGACCCGACAAGCTCTGGGAGATCATGAATTCGATGCCGTCGTCGATTGGGTCGCTTACGAGCCTTCCCATATCGAGGCGGATATGGGTTTGTTTAGAGGTAGAACCGGCCAATACATCTTCATCAGCTCGGCTTCAGCCTACCAAACCCCACCAGTCAGCCTGCCAATTACCGAATCGACCCTCCTCGACAATCCCTTCTGGGCGTATTCGCGAGCGAAAATTGCCTGTGAACAACGTTTGGTGCAGGCCTACCGGGATGAGAAATTCCCCATGACCATTGTGCGGCCCTCCCACACCTATGACCGCACCCTGATTCCCGTGCTGGGTGGTTACACGGCATTGCACCGAATGAGGCAGGGTAAGAAAGTGATGGTGTTCGGCGATGGCACATCCTTGTGGACGCTGACGCACCACATCGATTTCGCCAAAGGCTTCGTGCCGCTCTTGGGCAACGCGCACACACTCGGCGAGGTATTCCACATCACATCGGATGAATGGCTCAGTTGGAATCAGATTTATGGGATGCTGGCCAAAGCGCTGGGCGTCGTCCCCAAGCTGGTGCACGTGCCTTCAGATGTGATCGCCCGCTACGATGCCGAACTTGGGGCGGAGCTATTCGGCGACAAATCGCACAGCATGATCTTCGATAACAGCAAGATCAAACGCATCGCCCCCAGCTTCGCTGCCACCATCCCTTTCAGTCAGGGCGCAAGAGAGATCGTGGCCTGGTACAATGCTAATCCTGACCGCCAGGTTGTCAATCCGCACTTCGACGCTCTAACCGACCGGATTATTGCTGATTATGAAGGGATACTGGGTATTTGATATTGGATATTCGCAACTCCGCCCCACGACCACAGTACCCAATACCGACTAACCAAAAGCTGAAAGCGACCGCTATCCCCACCATCCCACGCACAGAGATCCAACCCCCACCTATGCCTGGTTCCTCCCAACTGATCCCCATCGAACTCATCTTTAACCCTCACTGGTGGCATAAAACCGCCGGTATCAACTTTGACAGATCATTCTATTTTGACCCGCAGGCTCGCATTGAGAATGATGTCGTCATGCGCCAGGTCCTGTACGACCGCTACGGCTACATGGGCCTGGGCGAGCCCGACCCGCAGCCCCGGCCTGTTATCGGCTCGATGCACGTGGCCGGCGGTTTCGTCATCCCCGCCCTGCTTGGCTGCGAAGTCTGGTTCGAGAAGGACGCCGCGCCCGCAGCCCATGCCTCTGGAGTTGACCCCGGAGCAAGTGGATGCATTCGAGAAACCCGATTTTCGCACCACCTGGCCCATGAACGAACTCATCGCCCAAATGGACGCACTGGAGGCAGAGTGGGGCTATGTGGTCGGAGACATGAACACGGACGGGTTACTTAACGCCGCCTATCACATCTACGGCCAGAATCTGTACGTCGATTTCTACAAAGCGCCCGAGCGCGTCAAAAAACTACTGGATTGGATCGGCGAACTGATTGTCGACGTGGCGCTTTATCTGCGGGAGCGCACCGGCAGTTGTTCGATCTCGGTCAATCGCATGGTCGAGCGCGTCGATCCTACCATGTTCTTTCACGCCAATTGCTCGGTGCAGATGATATCGCCCACGAGCTACCAGGAATTGCATCTGGCGGTGGAAAAAGACATGGCCGCGCGCATCGCACCGTACGGCATCCACCATTGCGGCAACAACCTGCACAAAATCGCTCCGGCCTACGCCGAGTTGCCGCTGGCGATGGTCGGCGTGGGTTGGGAATCGAATGTGGCGAAAGTGCGTGAGGCCCTGCCCGACGCCTTCCTCAACCTGCGTCTCAGTCCCATCCGCATGTTGCAAAACTCACCTACCGAAATCGCCGCCGATACCGAAATGCTGCTGCAAGCCGCCGGACCGTTGGACAAGACCGGCATTTGCTGCATCAACATGGACTTCGGCACGCCCGACGAGAATCTCTTTGCCATGTACGAGGTGGTTGAGAAATACCGATTAGCACATGCGTAACGCATACACTCATCTCAATAAACCATGACTTCAATTAACTTCAACAGATCGATCCTGCCAACGAAGAGCGAGTACAAGCTTTGCTTGCCCGCATGACTCTGGATGAGAAAGTCGGGCAGATGTGCCAGATCCATCCCCCGAGGACAGGCCGGGAGCAGACAGAACAACGCATCCGCAGTGGGCAGGTGGGCTCGCTGCTGACTATTTACGGCGTCGCAGCACTCAATCATTGGCAGCGCCTCGCTGTGGAGGAATCCCGGCTGGGTATCCCGCTGCTGATCGGCAACGATGTCATTCATGGCTACCGCACGATTTTCCCGATCCCGCTGGCGGAATCATGCAGTTGGGACACGGCTTTGGTCGAGGAAACTGCGCGGGTGGCCGCAGAACAAGCCTCCGCTGATGGCGTTAACTGGATTTTCGCACCGATGGTCGATGTCGCCAGAGATGCACGCTGGGGGCGCATTGCCGAAGGGTCGGGCGAAGACCCCTGGCTGGGTGCAGAACTGGCGGCGGCGCGCATACGGGGTTTCCAGAACGCCGAACTGGAAAGTGGGCGCTCGATTGTCGCCTGCCCCAAACATTTCGCCGCTTACGGGGCCACCATCGACGGCAAGGACTACAACACCGTCGATATTTCCGAACGCACGCTGCGTGATATCTACCTGCCACCCTTCAAGGCTGCGTTCGATGCCGGCGCTGGAACGGTGATGTCGTCGTTTAATGAAATCGCTGGCGTGCCTGCTTCGGCAAATCATCAATTGCTAACAGAGATTTTGCGTGATGAATGGGGGTTCAATGGTGTCGTTGTCAGCGACTGGAACGCCATTGGCGAGTTGATCCCCCATGGTGTCGCCGCCGATCTCAAGGAAGCCGCCCGACTGGCCGCCCTGTCCGGCACAGACATGGACATGGTCGCCGAAGCCTTTCATCGTCATCTCGTTGACCTCGTGTTGGAAGGGCATGTGCCCGAATCGGTGATCGATGAATCTGTGCGCCGCATCCTGCGTCTCAAATTCCAACTGGGATTGTTTGAGCACCCATACACCGAGGAATCCCTGGCCGAACAGACTTTTTTGCGTGAAGACTATCGCCAGACGGCGCTGGAGATGGCTCGCAAGTCGATGGTGTTGCTCAAAAACGAGGCCCAAACCCTCCCACTCCGCCCCGACCTCAAGCGCGTCGCCCTGATTGGGCCGCTGGCCGACGACCATCATCATATCCTCGGCTGCTGGCACCGCATCGGGCGTGATGAAGACACCGAGAGCGTGCTGGAGGGGCTGCAAAGTGTCGTTTCTGCTGAGACGGAGATTATCCATGTGCCCGGCTGCGACCTGGAAGGTCTGGAAAGGTCCGATTTCGCCGCCGGTTTCGCCGCCGCAATCGCTGCCGCGAAAAGCGCCGATGCCGTCATCATGGTTTTGGGCGAGGGCGAGCACATGAGCGGCGAAGCGCATTCCCGCGCCTATCTCGATTTACCCGGACACCAACAAGCGCTGCTCGAAGCAGTTACTGCGACCGGGCGACCCGTAATCGTGGTGCTCATGAGCGGAAGGCCGCTCGTCATTCCCTGGATGGCGGAAAACGTGCAGGCGATTCTGGCAGCGTGGCACGGCGGCATCCGCACCGGCCAGGCGGTGGCAGACATCCTGTTCGGGGTCACGAATCCGGGCGGACGCCTGACGACGAGCTGGCCCCGCACAATGGGGCAAATCCCGATCTACTACTCGCACAAGAATAGTGGTCGCCCGATCAGTGGCGAGGGGGCTTTTCAGTTTGATGTCATGCACTACACGACTTACATCGATGAAGAGAATTCACCCCTGTATCCCTTTGGCTACGGATTGAGCTATACCACATTCGAGTACAGCAATCTGGTCGTGGAAACGCCACTGGTCGGGATCGCAGAAAAAGTGGTCGTCTCAGTGGATGTGACCAACACAGGCCAACGAACAGGCGATGAAGTAGCCCAATTGTACGTGCGTGACCTCGTCGGCAGCGTCACGCGTCCGATCAAGGAACTGAAGGCGTTCGAGAAGTTTGCACTGGAACCAGGCGAGCGAAAAACCATTCGGTTCGAGGTTCCCGTGCAGCGCCTCGGCTTCCACGGTCTCGATCTGAAATACACCGTCGAACCGGGTGATTTCAAGATCTGGGTTGGCCCCAACGCAGCAGACGGACTGGAGGGGACGTTTTCTGTTTCGTAGACAGCGTTACGCACAATATCCATTGCCAAATATCCAACGCCCAACTTGATGAAGGAACCCCTCATGACTCCGACCAAATGGAATCTCTCACCTGACCGCCTGTTTGACCCCAACCCCACACAGCGCCGCATCGCCCGCGAGCTTTACGAATCAGTCGCAGACTTACCCCTGATCTGCCCGCACGGCCATGTTGATCCGCGCGTCTTTGCCGATCCAAACTATGACTTCGGCTCCCCTGGCGACTTGCTGATCATTCCTGATCATTATGTCTTCCGCATGCTTTACTCGCAGGGCATCCTGCTCGAAGACCTGGGCATCCCGCGCCGGGATGGCGACCCGGTCGAGCGTGATCATCGCAAGATTTGGCAGACATTCGCCGATAATTTCTATTTGTTCCGGGGCACGCCCACCGGTGTTTGGCTGGCCGCCGAATTCGTCGAGGTCTTCGGTATCGAGGATAAACTGACGAGCGACACAGCGCAGGACATCTACGACCAGATCGCAGCGAAACTGGCGACGCCCGAATTTCGCCCCCGCGCTCTTTTCGACCGTTTCAACATCGAAGTCCTCACCACCACCGATGCGGCCGCCGACACGCTCGAATACCATCAGGCGATCAAGGATTCCGGCTGGCATGGTGATATTCGCCCCACCTTCCGCCCCGACAATGTCGTCAACATCGACACACCCAACTGGCGCGGCGAAATCGACAAACTGTCAGAGGCGAGCGGCATCACCGTCGATTCTTATTCTGCTTTCATCGAGGCTTTGGAGAACCGCCGAACTTTCTTCAAGGCGATGGGCGCAACCGCAACCGACCATGCAGCAGCCACTGCATACACCGCCGAACTGTCTCCAACCGAGGCAGAGGCGATCTTCCAGCGGGCGCTGCGTGGCGAAGCCACGGATGAAGATGCCCGGCGCTTCACCGGCCACATGATGATGGAGATGGCCCGCATGAGCATCGACGATGGCCTGGTGATGCAGTTCCATGTCGGCTCATTCCGTTCGCACAACCAGTCCCTGTTCGAGCGATTTGGCAAGGACATGGGGGCGGATATCCCCGTCCAGGCCGAATTTACGCGCAATCTGCATCCCCTGCTCAACAAATATGGCAATGATCCCCGCCTGACCCTGATCCTTTTCTGTCTGGACGAGGACGCCTACGCCAGGGAACTGGCCCCGTTGGCCGGGCACTACCCTGCCGTTTTCCTGGGCCCGCCCTGGTGGTTTTACGACAGCGTCAACGGCATGATCCGATACCGTGATCTGGTGCATGAGACAGCCGGACTCTACAACACGGTCGGGTTCAACGACGACACCCGGGCCTACCCCTCCATTCCCGCCCGGCACGATGTCTGGCGACGGGTCGAGAGCAACTGGCTGGCCGGGCTGGTCGTGCGCGGCATGATCGATATGGAAGACGCCGCAGCAATGGCCGTCGATTCAGCGTACGGCCTGGTGAAGCGGGCATATCGGTTTGATGATTGAGATCGTTTTTACTGCATCCGCCTTTCTTGCTAACGAAGTGGCGCATGCCCCCAAATTCCATGCATAATAGCATCGACAAACTGCTCGGGAACTACATAAAAGGAGTTGCACAAAATCACATGGCTGAAGACTATCAAGTTGTATACGTTGAGAATCCTGAAGAATCTGCCTGGGGGATCATCGGACAAGGCATCAGTCGGTACAACAGACAACAAGTCGGCGACAACAAGTTCCAACGCCTGTGCTTCGCCCTGTACTCACCTGATGGGGAAATTGTAGGAGGCATGATCGGCGAAGTCTATTGGGATTGGTTTTATATGGATTTATTGTGGGTCCAGGAAGCGTTGCGTGGCCAGGGTTATGGACATCGTCTCTTGACGAGTGCTGAAGATGAAGCGCGGCTACATGGCGCAAAGAATGTCTATCTGGACACATTCAGTTTTCAAGCGCCAGACTTCTATCGGCAACATGGCTATCAGGTTTTTGGCGAACTACAGGATTTCCCGCCTGGACATCAACGCTACTTTCTCACGAAACAGCTCTAGAATCGGACAGCGACTTCGTCCTGCAAAACTGCCCCGAATTGAACACCTATTGGAGATATGAAATTGAACTCAAACAATCAATCACCTCATCTCGATAATCGAGAAATGCCGCTGGAAATGCAGGGGGAAGAATTTCGCAAGTTGGGTCACCAGCTTGTCGACCAGATCGCAGCATTTTTCGATGATCTTTCGCAAAGACCTGTGACCACCGACGCGTCTCCACAGGCCATCCGCAGCCTGTTGGGCTCAGACGATCTGCCTGAGAGTGGCCTGCCCGCAGATGACTTACTCAATCAAACAGCAAACCTGCTCTTTGACCACTCGCTGTTTAACGGCCATCCCAGATTTTGGGGTTACATCACCTCTTCTGCTGCGCCCATCGGTGCGCTGGCTGATCTGCTGGCTGCTGCAGTCAACCCAAACGTTGGCGCCGCGATATTATCGCCGATTGCAACTGAAATCGAAGCGCAAACGATTCGCTGGATTGCCGACCTGATTGGCTATCCCAGAACGTGCGGCGGTGTCCTGGTGAGTGGCGGCAATATGGCGAATTTCGTCTGCTTTCTGGCCGCACGCAATGCAAAGGCGCCGTGGGACCTTCATAAAGATGGCCTGGCTGCCGGCAACAGGCAACTTGTTGCTTACGTTTCGAAAGAAACCCATACCTGGATCGATAAAGCGGCTGAACTGTTCGGCTTGGGCGCAAAATCTGTTCGCTGGTTAGAAACAAATACGAATCAGGAAATGGATCTGGATGCCCTGGAAAAGCAGATCGTCACCGATCTCGCTGACAACTATCTGCCATTCCTCGTTGTCGGCGCAGCGGGCACAGTCAGTACCGGCGCTACAGATCCGCTGCCCGAGATTGCGGCCTTATGCAGGAAATATGATTTGTGGTTCCATGTGGATGGCGCTTATGGCGCTCCCGCCGCTGTTCTCCCGAACGCCTCAGACCGATTATTGGGATTACGCCAGGCCGACTCGATTGCCTTGGATCCGCACAAATGGCTGTACAGCCCGCTTGAGGCTGGCTGTGTTCTGGTTCGTGACCCCCGCCATCTGGTGGAAACCTTTAGCCACCATCCCGCTTACTACAACTTCGACGGGACACCGGAAGACCCGCCGATCAATTACTACGAATTCAGTCTGCAGAATTCGCGCGGTTTTCGGGCGCTGAAAGTCTGGCTTGCATTGCGCCAGGTCGGGCGCGAGGGCTATATCCAGATGATCGGCGATGACATCGCCCTTGCGGAAGCGCTGTATGACGCTGTGGACGCCCATCCGGAATTGCAGGCAGCGACGCACAACCTCAGTATCACGACTTTCCGTTATGCTCCCTCCGACCTTCCCGATGACAATGCAGCTGTTGAGACTTACTTAAACGACCTCAACCAGGAACTGCTCAATCGTCTGCAGCGCGGTGGCGAGGCGTTTGTTTCAAATGCTGCGATCGATGGCAAATATCTGTTGCGGGCATGCATCGTCAATTTTCGTACAACTCTGCCCGATATTCAGACATTACCTGAGATTGTTGCCAGAATCGGCAGGGAGGTTGACAACAAAATGCGCTCTGAATCGCTGCAGTTAGGAAACCTGAGTCACTGTTGAACATGGCGAACTGATTGCTCTGTTGCGTACCGACTGTTGTCCATTGGCCTCGATTAATAACGCCATCAACAAAGCATTCACAGCGGCTCGTGAGCGTAAGGAATCACAGGCGGTGGGTGATGCATCTCGCGAAGCGTCTGCTGCGCATATGGTGAGGTCTTGTGTGAGCGCTGTGAAGGGCGCAGTCGCCGGCGCTGGGCGGATGACCAGGACAGTCTCCGGCAGGATCTCGCCGAGCTGTTGCATTGGATCGGATTAGATTGGTCTGATTCCGACCCGACATCTGAATGCGGAGCATTGACGGGGTTTCAAACTGGTTACGGGGCTCCAAGCGATTTAATCAGATTCCATACATTGTAGAGCACACCACTGACGAGTAGCGAGAGTATGAACAGCAATATCCAGTTGTCAGAAACCTTCCGTTTCTTTGGAACTTCATCGTTGTCCATCGCCTGTCTGCCCTCTTTTGGATTGCAATAGGAGTTTGGACTGTCAGATCAGCCGGGAATCACTGTAGAACCCATGATTCCCGGCTGCGCTTAAACAGCGTACAGCAGTTAATAGATGTCTTCCACGGTGTTGTAGACGTTGAACTTACCGGTGGGTGTGACCAGATTGGGGATTTTCGCTTTTTCTTCGAGGGTCTTGTCGTCGTAGATGACGATCTCGCCGGTCTTGCCGGGTTCATCTGCGCGACCCCAGATGCTGACCCAGACTTCGTCTCCATCCTGATTGTATTCAAAATGCACAGCTCGACCATAGTCCGAAGCTTCCCAGCAGGTCTGCTCGCCCGTGGGGTCGGCTTTGGGGATAACACAGATGGTGCGTTGCAGTGATTCATCGGGGTTCAGGGTGAAGTCTACCCAGATCCATTCACTGTCGGGATGCGTTTTCAAGAAGAGGCTGCCGCCGCCCAGAAGTTCGATCTCTCGCACAACCTTCCAGGCATGTTCCGGGTGGTTTTCCGGATCCGTACCGATCACAGCCAATTTGCCTTCACCCAGATGTGAGGTTGTCCAGACCGGACCGAATTCGGGGTCCACCCAATTAGCGCCGCGGCCAGGATGAGGCGTTTTGCCGGTTTCCACCACAGCCACCAATTTTTGCTCCTGAGCGTCGATGACAGCAACCGAGTCTCTGGCATTGGCCGCCACCAGGAAGTAGCGTCCGGTGGAATCCCAGCCGCCATCGTGCAGGAATCGCTCCGCTTCGATCATCTTGATGGTGGGATTAACGGGATCAGAATAATCCACCATCCAGACCTGTCCGGTCTCCTTAATGCTGACCAGCCATTGCGGATTGAAGTGCGATGCGGCAATGCTGGCAACGCGTGGTTCCGGGTGATATTCTTCAGTGTCGTAGGTGTAACTGCGTGTGCTTACAACCTTGATCGGTTCCAGCGTGTCACCATCGAGGATGACAAAATGGGGGGGCCAGTAACAGCCGACAATGGCGTATTTATCGTGGAAATCCCCTAATTCGCCCTGATACTTGCTCACGTCAACAGAGCGGGCGTCGTAGCAGGTCTTGACTTCCGCCACTCTGTCCGGCGTCTCCATCCATAAATCGATCATGACTGTCTTGCCGTCGCGTCCAACAACATAGACATAGCGACCCGTCGCCGACATGCGGGAAATGTGCACAGCATAGCCCGTGTCGACGATGTTGACGACCTCTTTGGTTTCGCCATCGATAATTGCCACCTGCCCAGCGTCGCGCAGGGTGACAGAGAAGAAGTCTTGCCAGTTGCGGTCGTGTTGCGGCGATGTGGGCCGGTCTTCGGGTGCGATGAACACCTCCCAACTGTCGTTCATTTGCTCAAAAGACATTTCCGGCGGAGCAGGCGGTTCATTCTGGACGTATCGGGCCATCATCTCTGCTTCCTCTGCGGAAAGGACGCCCTGTTTACCCCAATCGGGCATGCCGCGGGGCGTGCCGTTGAAAATGATGGATTGCAAAGCAATCGTCCCCATGGGCAGTGTCCGATCCGGTGTGAGGGCGGGGCCGGTTGCGCCAATGCGCAGAACGCCGTGACAACCGGCGCAGCGATCAAAGAAGATCTGCTTGGCCGTGCTGAATTCCTCATCCGTCAGCGTCGGCGCTACCAGTGCCGGCGCAGCTGCTTCAGCGACTGTCGTATCCGTTTCTGTCGTTGCTGCATCTGTTTCGGCAATCGTTGTCCCGTCCGCTCCGGTCAGATACGCCACGACCGCATCCAATTCAGCCGGGCTGAGCAGATCCGCCAAAGTGGCCGGCATCAGACCCGCCTGGCAGGGTCCAGCAGGACATGCGGGTGAAAGAAATGCGTCGGGATCCGTAATGGACTCCTGAATGAACGCTTCAGCAGTCTCAGCCTGGCCTGTGTAGTCTGTGCTGCCGATGTAGTCTGAGGCCTCTTTCCCTATTTCCGACAGGTCGGGGCCAATGGTTCCGACCGCATTGGCGACACCGGGGATAATGTGGCAAGCGCCGCAACTGGCCTTCTGAAAGGCAGCCTGCACATCCACCTCTTCAACCTGGGCTTCAACTTCGGTTGTGGTTTCTGCGCCTGTAGCTTGTCCGGTTAGTTTTTTGGCTTCGGCTTCTGCATCTCGCGCGGCTTTGCGGGCCGCAGCGATTTTGACATCGGCTTCTTCCTGAACGGCATCGATTTTCTCCTGAGCCGCTTGCTCCACGGCTGTCACCGTTGCGTCTGCACCTCCCTTGCCGCCGCAAGCGCCGAGCGCGGCGACAAACAGAGCCAACAGCACTACAACCAAAAGAATGCGCTTCATTTACTCTTCTCCTTTTGAACTTAATTGGCAGGTCCATCTTGAACCTGAACGAAATACAGTCAGATCAGATATCATTGTGCTGCACTATCCTGAATGGCGCATGAATCTAACTGCCTCAGTCCTGAATAATTCCTGAAAAATGCTGTGAAAGACGCAGAACTAACATCGCCCCGGCAGCTTGCCCGATATTGCGTTGGCATTCATCGCCCAATGATTGTACACTTTCGAGAATGCACACCATGTTGAGAAGAGGTCTTTACGCTAAGATAATACTGATTGTGGGCAGCGTCTTTGCCGTCACCATGATCGCTATCCTGCTTCTGGTTTATGCCACCGAAAGCAGAGGAATCGAACAGAATGGGCTGACACGCGCACACTCTCTGAACCAGATGGCTTTCGAGGCGCTCTACACGTCGATGCGCATGGGAGGAGGCGGCGAAGGGAATCAACAGGTGATCACGAGGTTGCAGGAACGGGGCGCTTTCAGTTCGCTCCGGGTGATCAAAGGAGCGCCAGTGCTCCAGCAATTTGGCGGCGATGCCAGTTCGTTACCACTAAATGATCTGGAGCGCCGGGCGCTCGCCGGTGAAACGGCTCAGGAGGTGCGCTGGGAGGAGGGCCATCCGGTCGTCAGCTACGCTGCTCCGATAGTGGTCGAGGCAGAATGTCAGGCGTGTCATCAGGCCCAGATCGGCGCAATCAACGGTGTCATTTCCACCGAAATCTCTCTGCAAGGCGTTGGCGACACCCTCCGTTTGCGCCGGGATTTGTTGCTCCGTGTTGTAGGCGGCGGATTGCTGATCCTGATCCTGCTCACGATTTACACCGTGCGTCAATTGGTCATCTCCCCACTACAGACCATCCAGCGTGGCGTCGCCACCATCGCTCAGGGAGATCTTGGATATCGCCTGGATGTCCACACGGGCGATGAACTGGAAGACCTGGCCAATGAGATCAATCAGATGGCTCAACAACTGGACGAATCGTATGGCAGAATCGCAGAAGAGCAAAGCAAAGTCATGGCCGCGCTCGAAGCCTCCAGCGATGCAATCTGGATCAGCAATGCCGATCGACAGATCACAACTGTCAATTCGGCTCTGGAACGGCTGGTGGGGAAACAACGAAAGGACTTGCTGGGGCATGGCTGTCAATATCTGATGGGGATGCAGACATTCGATGGCGCTTCGGTTTGCGACACCTCCTGTCCCTTTTTGAATCCGAACGACAAAACCGGCTCAGTTGAAGGCTGCATGCCGACGATCAGAGGCGGGAACGCCTGGGTCGAGATCGGCTATGGGCGCGTCAATGACGCAGACGGCAATCTGGCGCAGGTGGTGCACATCGTGCATGATCTGACCGAGCGTAAGGAGGTCGAACGGCTGAAGGATGAGTTCGTCTCCATGGTTTCGCATGAATTGCGCACACCACTGCACCACATCAAAGGCTTCGCTACTACACTCCTCCAGACCGACGTGGAATGGGATGAGGACACCCAGCGCGACTTTTTGGAGAGCATCAACCACGAAGCGGACCGTCTGGCCAACCTGGTGGAAAAGATCCTGCACCTGTCACGGCTTGAGGCGGGACAATTGCCAATGGATAGGGACTGGTACTCGGTTGAAGACCTGGTGGATGGGGCGTTGACCCGACGGGTAAACCTGACAACCGGCCGGCAGGCAGAGCTCAATCTCGAACCCGACCTGCCTCCGCTTTTTGTCGATGGCCGTGAAATCGAAACCGTCCTGATCAACCTGCTCGACAACGCCCGAAAATACTCGGGATCGGATGCGCCAATTGTGCTTGCAGTAAAACAAGTTGATGGCCAGATGGTCTTTTGCGTGACCGATCAAGGGCCTGGCATTGCAGCAGATCATCTGGATTCGGTCTTCGATCAATTCTACCGCGTGAATGAACAGAAAAAGGATGGCGTTGGCACAGGATTGGGTTTGGCGATCTGCAAGCGAATCGTTGAAACGCACAACGGGCGCATCTGGGTGGAAAGCGTGACGGGCGTTGGCTCCAGTTTCTTGTTCAGCTTGCCGGTGCAGGTTCGACATCCGGTTGGAGTTTGACATGGCAAAAAAACTGCGCACCCTGGTCGTGGATGACGAACCACAGACACTGAAGTACATCGGCGCCAATCTACGGGCGCGTGGCTACGATGTACTCACAGCTGAAGATGGCCGGGAAGCGCTGAAACTATTTGATGAAAACGTTGTGGATTTGATGATTCTGGATATCATGCTCCCCGGCCTGGATGGCTTCCAGGTCTGCCAGGCTATCCGCCGACAATCCGATGTGCCGATCGTTATCCTCAGTCCGCGAGGACAGGAAAACGACATCGTGCGTGCGCTGGATTTTGGAGCCGATGATTATCTGACCAAGCCATTTGGGGTCGAGGAGATGTTGGCCCGTGTGCGAGCTGTGTTAAGGCGCACAGACAAAAAAGCGATAGCACCCCACCCGCCCCATGTTGCGGGTGATTTGATGATTGACTTCGCCTCCAACCAGGTGACACTCGACGATGACCTTGTGCGTCTGACCCCCACCGAATACGCATTGCTGGCGCATCTCGCTATCAATGCCGGTCGGGTTGCCACCCACCGGCTTCTCTTGCAGTCTGTTTGGGGACCCGAATATGGTGATGAGACCGAATATCTGTGGGCTTACATCCGCCGTCTGCGACGCAAGATCGAGCCGGATCCAAGCAATCCCCACTATATCCTCACACATCCTGGCGTTGGCTACTCTTTCACGAAGGAGTAAGTCAAGCTGTATGAGCATGCGTTCTTTCGCAACCCTTTCTTAAACCCACGAGTCTCAGCTTCGCTGCAATATGTGTTCTGCGCTTACGCAATGAGGTCTGCGCAGAAACAGCGTCTGCTGCGCATATGGTGAGGTTGGGAGATATAGTGTGTCTCGATCATCCAATCATTATGCAGGCACTTTGTTGTCGATACTCAACGCTTCAACGCGTAAATCACGCAACCTTGACCGCATGACCTGGGCGATTTTCTGTGTCATGACAAAGGCGAATCGACAATCCGTTTCGAAATACTCTCTCAGCTTGTCACAGTCAACAGCAACAACCTGGCATGGCGTCAGCGCTTTCGCACCTGCCGTCGTGACGTAATCAGGCACCATGCCCGTCCAACCGAAAACCTCGCCCGGCCCGACAGTTGTCAGAAGCGCATCTTCGGTTTCGAACTCGCGCATGAGTTGTGCGGACACAGTATGACGCACGCCAGGTGTTGGCACGCTGGTCACGATGCCAACCATGCCCTCCGATACCAGGTAAATATGATCGATTGTTTGGTTTTCGTGAAAGAAATAATCGCCGGTTTCCGCCGTGATTTCATCAGAGATGCTGGCGATTGCGACAATATTGTCATACGAAATGCCTGCAAAAAAAGGGAAGCGTCGGATCATTTGTGGCGATAGCATGTGATCACTCCTTTTTCGGGGTGTGTGAGGATAGGATTACCAAGGCCAATGACGAGGGTTTTCATGAGAAATTGAAACGTGATGCGTGAAACGTGAGAGAAGTTGCCAGCCCTCACGTTTCACGTCTTCACGGTTTATGTGTACTGACTCAAGCGTTCAACTTCATCCCCGCCAGCATCACGAATCACCACTTCCAGGGGCATCTGCCCGGGAAGCGAATGCGTGGCGCAGGACATGCAGGGGTCGTAGTTACGGAAGGCCATCTCGATCCGGTTCAGCAGGCCGTCGGTGACCACCGTTCCGTTGCTGGATCAAGCCTGCGCCGCCTTTTTCACCGACATGGCGATCGGCGCATAGTTGTTGGTCGTGCCGACGATCAGGTTGACCGCCGTGAGGATGCCGTTCTCGTCGGTCTTGTAATGATGGGTCAGCGTGCCGCGCGGGGCCTCAACGCAGCCGATGCCCTCATCCGGCGTGTTGGTGACCATCAGCCGCACGTTGGGATCGGTGATCTCCGGGTCCTGGCTCAGCTCCAGCATGCGCTCGGCGGCGTACAGCAGCTCCACCAGGCGGGCCCAGTGGGTGGCCAGCCGGAAATGCACCGGCTTGTATCGACCGTTCTTCTGCTGCCCAGTGTCTCGAAGCAGCTGCTCGAACGCCTCCTGCGCCTTGGGCGTCGCCATGCCATCGGCGGCATTCAGCCGCGACAGGGGTGTGGCGCAATAGACGCCGCTGTCCACGCCATCCACGAAGCCCTTCCAGCCCACGTCCTTCAGGTAGGGGAACTTGAGATAGGTCCACGGCTCCACCCGCTCGGCCACGTGCTGGGCGTAGTCGTGCGGAATTGTACTTGACGAACTCCTTGCCATTGGGATCGACCACGCGGATCATGCCGTCGTAGAAGTTGACGTGGTTGTTCTCGTCCACCGTGCCCATGTAGTAGGTGCGTGTGGCTGAAGGCGTCGGATACGATCAGGTCGACGTAAGCCTGATTGGCCAGGACGATGTCGTCGAAGACCTGCAGACGAGAACAGGGCAAAGTCGACGTTTTGCTTCGCGATCCCTCGATCTCCTGCCGCTCTCCTCGCTGATCGCGCGACTCCAGCCGCCCGGCAGCCGGCCACCGGGTGCACGCCGCGCCCGCCGAGCATCTGGATCACGTGGTGGTTGCGCAGGCGGCAGTCGATCACCTGCTTGCCGATTTCCAGACCGACCTTGTGGATCACGCCCAGGATGTTGCGCTCCGCCGGGGGCATCCGGCCCCACCACAAAATCGGGGCCGCCCAGGGCGTAGAAATGGGTGGTGTGGTCGGTGACGTAGAAGGCCATGTAGAACAATTCGCGCAGCTTCTTGACCGCCGAGGACGGTTCGCACATGGAAGAGCAGTCCAGCGCTTTGGTGGCGGCCATGTGGTGGGCCTCCGGGCAGACGCCACAGATGCGGTTGGTGATGCGCGGCATCTCTTCGGCCGGACGGCCCACGCAGAACTGCTCGAAGCCGCGCAGTTCGGGGATCTGGAAGTAGGCATTCGCAACATCACCCTCCTCGTTCAGGAAGATCTCGATCTTGCCGTGCCCTTCCAGACGGGTGATGGGGTCAATGGTGATGCGTTTCATTGCACTGCCCTTCCCGTTGCCATTGGTCTTGGCGCGCCGCAGTATCGAATGCGCCATACTGAAGCGGTAGAAGGTGCCGGCCGGGTCAGCGATGGTGTCCACCACTGCCTGCACCATCTTGTCCAGGTCATGTTCATCCGTCGCCGGGACCGCCGACAGCAATCACCGAGGCGATGAGCCGACAGCATCTTGGCGCCCTGGTCATCGACGCCAGGCAGCGGGCCGTAGCAGCCCCGGCAGCCCATGCCCACCTGCGGGCAGAGCGCCCCGCAGCCACTGCGGGTGGCCGGCCCCATGCAGATGATGCCCTGTTCAAGCAAACAGAGACTCCGAGATCAGGGTTGATTTCGTACGGCCGGTGGAAGCGGGGATGGTCTTTTCGTGTTTTTCCAGAGGGCATTCTTCGCACACGGCCACATTGCCCGCCCCGACGATAGCGGCCGGCGGGCGGCAGGGGCGCGCCTTCCAGCAGGACGCCGACCACCACTTGCAGCACCGCCCAGATCTGGTGCGGCTCCGGCGGGCAGCCGGGGATGTAGTAGTCCACATCCACCACCTGGTCCAGGGATTTGACCGTGTTGTAGAAGACGGGCAGGTCCAGCTCCCCTTCCGGGACCATGAAACTGGTCTGGGGCAGGATGCCATCGGGGTTGTCGATGGAAGGGTTATGCAGGTAGACGGCGTCCAGGTTGGCGTCTTTCGATGGTCAGGTTGGAGAGGGCGGGGATACAGCCTTCATAGGCGCAGGAACCAAAGGCGACCAGCACCTTGGATTTCTTGCGCAGGAGCTGGGCCATCTCCTCGTTTTCGGAGTTGCGGATAGCGCCGTTAAAGAGACAGAGGTCGATGTAGCCGTCTGGATAGGCCTTCACATCTTCGACTTTGAAGTCGGCGATGCAGGGGAAGAAGGCGATGTCAAAGACGTCATCGACGGTCAGGATGTGCTCGCCGATGTTCAGGAGTCGAGATCTCACAGCCGCCGCAGGACGGAGGCCCAGTACATGGCGAATTTTGGTTTGTCGCGCATATCCCACCTCACACGGGGGAGGCTTCAATCGCTGCCAATCCACTCACGGCCTCGCCGTGGCTTGGCGTCGATGACGGATTCCTGCCAGCGCAGCGGCCCGAGCTTACGAAGTTGGTCGGTCATACGATCCACCGCAGCAGCGAGGATCGATGGCCTTCTGAGGCTGATGCCCACACCAGTTGCACGCGTTCATCTTCAACACCAAACTGTTTCAGCACCCGTCGCAGCAATAAGAACCGGCGTAGGGCTTTGATGTTGCCTTCGACATAGTGGCATTCGCCTGGATGACAACCGGCGATCAGGACGCCATCCGCGCCCTCGCGCAGGGCTTTAAGACAAACTGCGGGTCAATGCGTCCACTGCACATCACCCGGATGGGACGCATGTTGGGGGCATAGTGCAGCGCGAGGTTCCTGCCAGGTCCGCGGCCCTGTAGCTGCACCAGTTGCAGAGGAAACCCACGATGACGGGTTCATATCCATTTACTTCAGTCATTGTCTTCTCCTTACGCAAACACCGGTTCTGGTTTTACTTGTTGCCTATTGCCGCCATTTGGTCGCACATCCCAGAGGATGCCTTCGATCTGAGCGAACAGTTGGTCGTTGGTGAAGTGAGCGCCGGAAATGATGCCGCTGGGACAGGCCGCCACACAGGTGCCACACCCCTGACACAACGCCGTGATCACCTCCGACACTTTCGAGTCGGCGTGGAATTCGATCGCGTTGTAGGGACACAAGGTGTTGCAGATGCGGCAGCCGGAGCAGAACTCCGGCGTATTATGCTGCCCGCACCGGCTCCATCATCACCGTACCGCGATGGATCAACCCTGCCGACGCGCGCGGCGGCTGCCGCGCCCTGCACCACGGTGTCGGGGACATCTTTCGGTCCCTGGCAGGCCCCGGCGATAAAGATGCCCTCGGTCATGGTGGCTACCGGGTCCAGCTTGGGATGGCGCTCGACAAAGAAGCCATCGAAATCGCAGCCCATCTTGAAGATCTGCGAGACTTCTTTGGAATCGTGGCGGGATTCCATCGCCGGACTGAGGATTACCATGTCTACGGGCACGCGTCGGCTGCTACCGAGAAGCGTGTCGTAGGCCTGCACGAGTGAGCTTGCCCTGCTCTTCCGGCGTGCGAGCGGCGTCGGTAACTTCTGCCACTTTGCCCCGGATGAAATGGATGCCCTCATCCAGCAACCGGTGATAGAATTCCTCGTAGCCTTTACCCGGCGTACGCATGTCGATGTAAAAGTTGTATACATCGGCATCAGGGCAGGCGTTCATGCACCAGGTGCGCGAATTTCAGCGAGTACATGCAACAGACTTTCGAGCAGTATTCGTGGTAATTCTTATCGCGGGAACCGACGCAGTGCACGATGGCGACGCTCTGAGGCGGGCGATTCCATGTCCCGCATGACGACTTTGACCACTTGTGGGGCCGGAAGCGTTTACCATGCGCTCGAATTCGAGGCTGGTGAACACGTTGGCCAGGCGTCCGTAACCGTACTGCGGGATGCGCCTGCTGTCGAAAAGATCGTAGCCGGTGGCAAGGATGATGTTGCCCACATTAATTTGGATGAGCTCATCTCTTTGCTCGAAGTCGATGGACTTGGGCTCGGTGGGACAGAAGATCTGGCAGGCTTTGCATTTGCCGCGCTGGAAGTAGACGCAGTTTTCCGTATCGATGACCGGATATTTGGGCACAGCCTGTGGGAAGGGACGGTAGATGACCTTGCGCTTACCCATGCCGCCGTCAAACTCATCATCAATAACCGAAAAAGGGCATTTCTCGATGCAGATGCCGCAACCGGTGCACACGTCTTCGTTGACGTAGCGCGCTTTTTTGCGTACCGTCACCGTGAAATCCCCCAGATGTACCCGCGACCTTCTCGACCTCGCTGTAGGCAGCAGGGTGATGTTGGGGTGCTGTCCGACATCCACCATCTTGGGGGTGAGGATGCAGGCGGAGCAGTCCAGGGTGGGGAAGGTCTTGTCCAACTGGGCCATGTGTCCGCCGATGGAAGGCTCTCGCTCCACCAGGTAGACATGATGACCGGCATCGGCTAACTCCAGCGGCCGCCGAAATGCCGGCGATGCCGCCGCCGACGACCAGGGTGCTCGGACTGATCTGACAGGTAGGGGCTCCAGCGGCTTGATGGTAGACAACACGTTCGATGGCGGCCTTGGTCAGGGCCTTGGCTTTTTGGGTGGCAGCGGCTTTGTCATCTGTGGTCCAGGAATCATGCTCACGGATATTGGCCATCTCGAAAAGGAAGGGATTCAAGGCCGCCGCGCTCGCAGGCAGTACGGAATGTCTTTTCGTGCATGTGGGGTGAGCAAGATGCGACCACCACCCGCGTCAGCCGTAGACTGTGGATGTCCTCCTCGATCAGGTCCTGGCCTAGGCTGGAGCACATGAATTGGTAGTCGCGAGCAGATCTCGACATGTTCCTGTTCTCTGGCCCAGCGAGCAACCTCCTTAACATCTACGGTCTTGGCGATATTGGTGCCGCAGTGGCAGATGTAAACGCCAACTCTTTCATTCATAGATAACCTCCGGTTGCGTTTTGTTTTTACATTGCTTCATGGACTAATTCGATTAAATCTTTAACGACGATTTTCTCTTCGGAGCCGGTGGTTTTGGCGGCATCCCGGAACATGGTGACATCTTTGGGGCAACTGACAACTAGTATTTTGGCATCACCGAGGGCCACCGCTTCGCGGATACGGCTCTCGCTGGGGCGTTCTGTAACATCGCCCTCCTCCATCCAGATGCGGCCACCGCCGGCTCCGCAACACAAGGCACGGTCACCGTGGCGGGGCATCTCGACCAGTTTGCAGCCTGTGGCCTTGATCACCCGTCTTGGGGCATCGTAAATGCCGTTGTAACGGCCCAGATAGCAGGGGTCATGGTAGGTGACGGTGTAGTCCAGTTGTTTGGAGAAGGATAACCAGCCGGAGCTAATCAATTGATCGAGTAATTCGCTGTAATGGAGGACAGGATGGCTGCCGGGCCAACGTTTCTTGGCAAAGGTACTGAACGGGTACTCATTCTTGAGGGTGTTGTAGGAATGTGGATCGGTGGTGACGATGGTGTTGAACTGCGCCTTTTTCAGCGCTGCAGCGTTTTTCTCCACCAGCATCTCGAACAATCCCTCCTCACCCACCCTACGTACATCGTTCCCGGCATTTTGCTCAGCATCGTAGAGGATGCCGAAATCCAGCCCGGCATGTTGAAACACCTCAGCGGTCATGGTCGTGATGTCGGTCAATCCGGCGTTGTAGGAGGCGAAATCGCCAACGAACCACAGGTACTCGACCGGCTCCTTTCGGGCATCGGCGATCTTGGGTTTCACATCACGAGACCAACGAGCCCGAGCCCGAGCCGATTTGCCAAAGGAATTACCGTATCGCCCGATGTTGGCGAGGGCATCCTGCAATTCTGCGTCCACCCGCCCCTCCATCACCAAATAGCGACGCATGTCCACAACAAGTGGTATGTGCTTAATCAGCAGCGGGCACTCCTGGTCGCAGGCGTAGCAGGTCGCACAAGACCAAATCGCCTCTTCAGAGAAGACACCGCCGATCAACTCTTTTTTGAGAATGCCATTGCTCGAGCCAGCGCTGAGGGCGACGCCGCGTTCCATCAGATTGTCGCGCAGGTTCATCATCAACAACTTGGGCGACAGTGATAACCCGCTGGCGTAGGATGGACACCAGTCCTGGCAGCGTCCACATTCGGTGCAGGTGTAAAAATCGAGCATCTGCCGCCAGGTGAACTGTTCCACCTGATTGGCGCCAGTGGTGCTAAGCCCGTCCGCTGTGGTGAATTCCGGCGCTGGCTGGCAACCGTCCTCGTGGTTCGCAGATCGGCGAGGAACACGGCAGGAATGGAGGTGACGACATGGAAGTGCTTGCTGCCGGGCAGCATCGGTCAGGAAAACCAGCACCACACCCAGATGGATCCAGTAGCTGTCTCCTCGACGACGATCTGCCCGCGCTCGCTGCATGCCGGCAAAAACACTGTCCGACCAGCGTGGAGAAGGGTCGCCAAGCCGCAGCCGGATCCACACCGAGGTTGATGCGTACGCCGTTGATGACCAGCAGGCTGAGCATGATGGTGAGAATGAACAGCAGCACAATCACGCCCTCGGCTCTTATGGCTGCCTTTGTAGCGGTCGGGGTTGACCACCTGTCGGACGTATAGATCGTAGGCGACTGCGCCGATCACAAACACAGCGAACAGGTCTTGCAGCAGCGCCACCGGCCCCCAATTCAGGAAGGGCAACACGATCTGGTAACCGGTGAAGGCTGTCAGGCCTTCGACGATCGCCTGCACGATGGTGGGAGCCAGGATCAGAAAGCCCCAGAAGATAAAGAAGTGAGCTGTTCCCGGCTTCAGGAAACGGAACAGACGAAGCTGTCCACCCACGTAGACGACGACCGCCTTGATCCGTTCATCCCAGCGGTTAAAGACATGGCTTGGTTGACCACGGCGCAGGTTGATCCACAACAGATGGTAAAGTTTGTTCAAAAAGAGGCCGCCAGCCACCAGCAAGGCCAGCAGGACCAGGAGCGATTTTATCGTTGGGTATGACATACGCTAACCCCCTCACGCTTCCTCGATTTGTTCGGTCAGAGACCTCCAGGAGGTCAAGCATATCGATTTCCGCTCCGTACTGGGCGATGTCGAATATCGGCGCTGTGGCATCGGTGTTGATGGCGATGACCATATCGCTGCCGATCATGCCCTCGACATGTTCCGGCGCGCCGCTGATGCCTAACGCAAGATAGAGTTTGGGCTTGACCGTGCGCCCGGATTTACCGACCGTCGCGAGCTAGGCAGCCAACCGAGATTCGACGATCGGGCGCGAAGCGCAGATCTCGCCACCCAGGGCTTCCGCCAGCTCCTCGACCAGTTCCATATCACCCGCGTTCTGGAAGACCGCGACCGACAGCGATCAGGATCGGCTCTTTGGTAATGTCCACGTCACCTGCTTCCGGCTCGATATATCTCTCCAAGGTCACGCGTAATCCTTCCAGTGGCGGCGGTTCAGCTGGTGCAATCTCCGGCCTTTGGTCGCTGCGTCCCGCCTCGGACTTGTAGCCGCCCGGAAGCATGGTCAACAGCAGCGTTTTATCCGGGAAATCCCCCTCGGCCATGATCTTGCCGCCGCAAATCTGGCTGGTGAAGGTCAGCGCACCGTTAGCTGTTCCAAATGCGAGGCATTGGCTCACCAGTGGCAAATCAAGGCGCACGGAGAGTCCGCTAGCGACATCCATACCTACCGAAGTGTGTCCCAGCAGCACAGACCGGGGCGTTTCGCTGGTAATCAGGTCGGAAAGTGCAATAAGGTAGGCGTCAGATGTAAATTCAGCCAACGCCGGATGGTGGAGATAGAGCACCCGGTCGGCGGCGAAATCATTCGCCAGCTCCTGCGCATTATGGCCCAACAACACCGCCACAACATTGCCCCCGGTTTCCCCGGCAAGCGAGCGTGCGGCTGCCAGCATCACGTAAGTTATTTCCATCACCTGTCCTTGCAGGTGTTCGGCTATCACGAAAATATCCTGGTTCATGGTAAGTCTCCTCTCACAACACGCCTCGCGCTTGCAGGATTTCGATGAGTTTGGCCGCCACTTCTCCGCGTCACCCCCGATCATCTCGGCTCGTTCTCCAGTTTCCGGCTCGTACATGCGCAAGATGTTCACGCTGCCATTGCCGGGGAGAGCGGGGGCCTCCAATTCCTCGATGGCGTCCGATTTCATGGCCTGGCGCACCCGGCTGAAGGCCACATAGCGCGGCGGCTCTTCTGCAGCCTGGATGCCGAGCACGGCAGGAAGTGTCATTCGCATCTCGGCCATCAGCCCGCCGGGGTATTCCTTGCGGAAGACGACAGCGCTACCATTTACCTCGACGCCAGCGATGTAACCGACGTATGGCATGTTCAGGAACCCAGCCAGCAGCGGTCCCACCGAGCCATCCAGGTCATCATGCGCCTGGACGCCGGTCAGCACCAGGTCGGGCTGAAGGGCATGCACGGGTCCAGCAAGTGATCGAGACAAGATGTGCTTGTCCACGCCCTCTTCAAAATCACCCTGAATCTTGATGATCTGGTCAGCTCCCTTGGCCAGCGCTGCATAGAGCACATCATCAGCTCCTTCACATCGGGGACGATCACAGTGACATGCGCGCCCCCAGCTTCCTTCAGCAGAGATCGCCTGTTCGATGGCGTGGTCATCGAACTCGTTGAGGATCAGGCTCAACCACGCCGTGTCCAGGCGGTTTCCGTCCTCATTGATTGTCAATTCCTCGACCAGATCGGGTACGAGATTGACCGGCACAACGATTTTCATAGTTTCAGACCTCCTCACCCATAGATTCGGCCAGCAATTCGGCGATGTCTTTTACCACCAGTTTGCCTGCGCCGGGAACAGTCTTGACTGCATCTTCAAAGCGTGGCGTTTCGTAGGGACAGGCCACTGCCAAGATATCAGCATGCACAGCCAGGGCTTCGTGCACCCGCCAGTCCGTGAGGCGCACATGCGCTTTCTCCCACTGGAAGCCATCCAGCCACATACCACCGCCACCGCCGCCGCAACACAGGCTGGTTGCCCGGTTATGCGACATTTCCACCAATTGCACGCCGGGGATCGCCTTAAGCAGCGCCCGCGGCTCATCGTACACGCCATTGACGCGCCCCAGATAGCAGGGATCATGGAATGTCACACGGGCTTTGAGTTCACGTTTCAGGTATGGTTTCAGATCATCCAGCCGTTCAGCCAGATATTGGGTGTAATGTTTGATGGGATATGCGATGCCAAGCGGCGGGTATTCGTTTTTGAAGGCGTTGTAGGCATGCGGGTCCGTGGTGACGATCTCTCCGAACCGGTATTTGGCGAATGCCCGACCATTTTTCTCGGCCAGAACTATCCTGGACATGGCAAAGCAATGAAGGCTCGATGAGGACCAGCCATTTTGGATAGCAACAATCACTTGTGGTGGTTCAAAGCGAACCTTCGCCAGAACCATACTTCTTTGTACACCAGTGACGATATGAATTTGTGCTTACAGTTGGTTTTCCCCGCACTTCTCGATGTTGTTTACAGCGTCGCTTTGGACCGGTAATCGTGATGGATTAAATCGATTTTCGATTCTTAGCTGGGCTTGCGCTGTGACCACGATGCACTGCTCGATGAAATGCGCATCTCCCACGAGGGAAAACCCACACATTAATTATACAGCCCCATCAAAGTTCTGGATATGATCTAGATCAGTTTTGGTGATGATTTTCACTGAAGATAATAGCCCTGTGAATTGTCATGGTTTATCCCCAGCGTTCAGGGTGACGACCGATATCGATCAGAGATAGCACCTCGTCAAGATTCTGGCAGAAATGCCTGCAAAGCGCCTGTGTTCCACTTTCGATGATGTTGCCCCCAGCAACGCCGATGGGTGTGAATCCGGCCAGACGTATGGAACACACACCCGCTCCGCTGTCTTCAATCCCCACAACCTGATGTCGCTCCTCAAAGGGCATGCCCAGGCCCAACCGGAATGCTTCGGCGTAGAGCCAAGGATGAGGCTTTGGGGCCAGTTCGCCCATTGTGCCGGTTTCGCCCCGCCGCAGTGGGAAACCGGCAGTAATGATGGTATCGTAGAAATCTTCGGGGCGGCCCAGGTTGAGGGCCTGGAACACACTGTAAATCTCCGGATAGGCCTTTTCGTACAAACCCGATGTTACCAGAGCAATCTTGATATCTGCGGCTTTGAGCGCAAGTAAAAATTCCTTGAGCCCTGGGCCGGGTAAAAAGGCCTCTCGGCGACCATGCCCTTCGAGGATGGCCTGCATCTGGCGATGCGTGTGTTCGAAATAGAACGTCCACGCGGTCTCCAGAGAACGGTCGGGACAGTACTTCTGGATGCAGTACTGCAGATGCTCGGAAACGCTGTGGCCGCTTACAAAGGGCAAATCAGCCTCTTCCAACTCGAAACGGGGATTCCCCAGTAGAGAGGCGATGCTACGCTGAATAATCCAGATCCAAAAAGCTTCGCTGTGTACGCTGGTGCCATCCAGGTCCATGAGCACGGCCTTTAGCGGTTGCCGCAGCAAAACAGGTCGGACCGGATAATAGGCGGGATAGCCCAGGCTGGAATTCACCAGCGCCAATGTGTGATCTTCGTAGCCGATAAACTCAACCTTGCCGTCACCAGTGGCTGCGATATGCTGCACGCCATCCTGCCCGCACACATGGATGCCATCACCGGCGGCGTTGCGCGTGAGCAGGCCGTTGTTCGTGCTAAAGTCACCAGATAGCTTGGAGTACAAAAGTCGTTGCATTTGAGTCAAGTTTTGGCTCATATACATCTCGCCGGTCTGAGGCGCAGCCTCTTAGATTGGTGAAATGCATCAAGTGCGGCTACCTTTCTTACTCAATAGAGGCGCGTGAGATCACGTAGAGCAGGTTTCGTTTACGGCATCTTCCAGGTCGTCCACGTGGGAGCGGGCTGGCTCGCTTACGATAGTTGGCGGTTTTTTGACGAGATCGAATGAATGAAACCCCTATGTGTTACGGACTTTGCGCTGCGACCGGCGTCGGTGTTGGATCGTCAATGGCCGTTTCGATGCCTATGACGCCGCAATCCGTATCCACAAAGAGCAGGAAGTCTTCACCGGCGCGACCACCGGGATAGGTGAAGGTATATCCGCCCTCCTGCTTGAAATACGTGGGCTTGTATTGCGTCCATTTGACCGGGCCTTCGTAGAGGACGATCTTGAACTCGGTTGGGCTGGCCCAATCCAAAGGTTCGATCACCTTGAGGTTGTTGTCCGGCTTGAGCGGGAAGCTGTAGAACGTGCCCCAAACAGTGACCTGCAACCGACCAACCTCGCACATCCCGCTCGGTTTCATGATGATAGGCAGGTAAATCGGGTTGGGTATGGGGGTAGGCGTATTGCCGGACGGAGTAGGTGTTGGCGTTTGGGCTGGTTCAGGCGTAGCCGTTGGTGGCAAAACTTGCCTGTTCTTGAAACGTATCTGGTAGCATTGGCCCGCAGGAGGAGGATTGATAGCCGTAGTGGGGTCGATCGTTATCTCATCTGGCGTCACCGGTTGCCAGCCACCTTGCATGATTTCCCAGAACCGCCACTCCTTGATTGAAAGGTTGTCAAAGCGGAAGTATCCGTTACCATCAGTCGTGGTGACCAGGTGTGGCCATCCATCCGCAGATATGGCATGAATTTCCCAATTCGGTAGTCCGACGTGGTCGTCATCGATCTTTTGGCCTTCCACGCAGAAGGGAACTTGGCGATTTATGAAGATGACATTGGCACAAGCTGGTCCGGCTGCGACTTCCGTCTCAACCATCTCAGCAGTCACCGGTTCCCACCCATTCTGCACTATCTCCCAGAATTTCCATTTTCCAGGTTGCAGGTCATCAAAACGGGTGTAGCCGGTGCCATCGGTGAAAGAGCTAAGTTGCGGCGTCTGTGCACCAACTGGTTGGCCATGAATTTCCCATCCAGGTAGGCCGCTGCCTTGTTCATCGATTTTGCGGATTATCGCACAACCAGGCGTGGGCGGATTCACTACGATTGGCACCACGGTAGGATCGTCCGGATCGGTCGTGTTCGGGTCGTTGGTCACGACATTGGCAAAGTTGGAGCCAGACGCAAGACCCTGGTTGACGATGGTGGTCGAGCCAACAGGCAGATCGGGGTCAATTACCACCTGGTAGTAGATGATGGCGCTGGCGTTGGCCCCCAGATCGCCCACGTCCACCAGGATAGAAGTATCGCCGGGGTAGTTGCCGACTGTAACCATGCCCTTGGTGCTGCTGACCGAGCCATTGATTAACTCCACCTTGGGATCGGGCGTATCGCTGTACATCATGTCTCTGGCTGCGCCAGTGCCGCTGTTGTGGATGATGATTTTGTACAGCAGGGTGTCGCCCGGTGTCGGTGTGCCGGTATTGTCGGCATCGACATGCAGCGACCAACTCTTTTCCGCCAGCAAAGCGGGTCGCAGTACGGTGGTAATGGCGTCATCGATGTTGTTACCGGGATTGGGATCGGGCAAACCGCCGCCAACCACTCTGGCCTGATTGACCAAGACATCACCAGCGCTCTCATCGACATTGACCACAATCTTGAAGCTGATCTGTCCGCCGGCAGGGACTTCACCCGGATGACATCGCAACTGGCCGGCGTTCACCAATGTGCACGAATCCGAATCTGTGACATAGGTGGTTCCGGCAGGCAGGTAGTCGTGAACCACCACATCGACGGCATCCGAAGGCCCGGCATTGTCGACAACCAGCATGTAGATAACATTATCGCCAACGACAACGGTCTGCTCGGCGCTCTTGGTGATGCCCAGGTCAGAGAGTCGGCGCACGGTCACGCACGACTGGTCTCGATTGTTGCTGGGGTCGGCATCCGGCGTGTCGTGGAAAGCTTCCGCCTCGTTGCAAATCACCGAGCCGTCCGCCACATCCTGATCCACAGTGGTTTCGGCTGTAATCGTTACGGTGTTGCTGACCGGCAGGCTGCCAATCTGACAGATTTGACCGGCACATGCGCCCTGGCTTGTGCTCAGGCTCTCAAGGCTCAGGCCGGGCGGCAACAGTTCCTTCACGTCCACGTCCAGCGCCTCCGATGGCCCAGCGTTGTGCACATCGATGTTGAAGACGATGGATTCTCCGATGATGGCGACATTGCTGTCGGTTGACTTGGTCACTTCCACATCGGCGCGGCTGAAGGACTGCACAATCGCTTCATCGAGGTTATTGTCGGGGTCAGGATCGGGTGTGGGCGAGGTGACTTCAGCCATGTTGCGAATCAGGGCGCTGGTCGTCACGTTTTCTCCGACTTCCACCACGATTTCGATCTCCTCGCTGGCGCCGACCGCCAGAGCGCCCAGGTTCCAGGTCAAGGGGTTGGGTCCGGCGTTCTGGTTGGGAGTGGCTGAGATGAAGTTGACATCTGCGGAGAGGGTGTCAGAGACGAAAACAGCGACCGCCACCGAGGGACCGTCATTTTGCACGACCAGCGTGTAGGTGATGCGTTCGCCAGCTATCACGCCTGTGCTCTCCGCTTTCTTGACGATAGTGAGATCAGCGGACTGGCGTAGCGGAGTGGTCTCGTCGTCGGTGTTGTTGCCCGGGTTCGGATCGCTGGTGTCGCTACCGACTACGACCTGATTGTAGAGGCTGCCGGTTGCATCGGCGGGGATTGCCACAGCCAGCAACACATCAGTGCTGGCTCCCGCCGTCAGGTCTCCAACCGCACAAACGACCGTATTCCCGGCATCTGGCGTGCACCCGACCCCGCTCACGAAACTGGTTCCGGCGGGCAGCGTGTCAGTAAAGAGCACACCCACGGCATCGGATGGACCATCATTTAGCACCACCACGGTGTAGGTCATCGTTGTTCCCGCCGTGACCGTGGCTGCGGCTGATTTCTCGATCTCCAGGTCAGCCTGCGCAATCACGTCAGTCGGGGTTTGGGTGGCGTTGTTGCCGGGATTCGGGTCGGGTTGAGCAGACTGCACGAAAGCAGTGTTCAGCAAAGTGCTTCCATCCGACACACTGGCATCCACACGGGTGACTATCACGATAGTTGCCGTGCTCGGTGCGCCGTTGTAGAGCATCGTGCCCAACAGACAGGTTCCATCATCACACATGCCCTGACTGGGCGTGGCCGAAAGCAACGTCAGTCCATCAGGTAAGGCATCCACTACCTCCACATCCACAGCCGAGCCGGGACCGTTGTTGGTGACAACCAGCGTGTAGGTCAGCCATTCGCCCGCCGTCACCGGGTCGGGTTCAGCCGTCTTGGTGATTTCGAGATCGGCAGGGGCGCCGAAGCGCTGAATCACCGTTGTTTCTTCCCTATCGCTGAGCGTCGAATTCGTCAATGGCGTTGTGCTTGTCACCATGACATGGTTGGTCAGGATCGTGCCGGTAACCACATCTGCAGCGACACGGGATGTCACAAGGAAATTCACTGAATCGTTGGCGGGCACCACGCCAATATCACAGGTCAGCACACCGGCGGGCGATTCGACGCAGCTATCTGTATTGCTTTCGTAGGTGACTTGAGCGGGCAGGGTGTCGGTGATCACGACATCAACGGCGTCGCCGGGCCCATCGTTCGTCACTTCGATGAAGTAGATCAGCATTTCTTCCGGCGCCACCGGATCATTCAGGTCTCGCTTGTCGATGTGGAGGCTGGCCTGCGTCTCCACAACATTGGAGGCGAAATCGTAGTTCTGGTAGACACCCGGATCACTGGTCGGGCTGGAGCTCACTGCGCCATTGATGATCACCGTTCCGGCAGGCACATCTGCTTTGACCCGGGCACGAATCGTAATCGTGACGATATCGCCTCGGGCGATGTCACCCAGGAAGCAGATAACGCCCACGCAAATGCCCTGAGATGTGCTCACATCCAGCAAAGATACCTGGTTGGGCAAAGCGTCAACCAACTGCACCTCCTGCGAGGTGGAAGGGCCGAGGTTTTCGACGGTGATGATGTAGGTTACGATCTCACCGGCGATGACGGGATCAGGTGCGCTGGCTTTCAACACACGCAGATCGGCGCTACCCAGCACATTCGTATCAGCGTTGTCGGCGTTGTTGCTGGGGTCGATGTCTGGCGTGTCGGACGTAACGACGCCGGAGAATTCCAGACTCGTTCCTGGCTCGACCGCTGGATCGATGTCCACCACCAGGGGTAGCTCGACGGTCTGGCCGGGCGCAAGGGGATTGGTGGTGCTAAGCGTGACTGTACCGTCGCCATTGTCCACCGCCGTCCAGCCCGCAGGCAGAGTGGCAGTATCAAGCGACGTGCCGGGCGGCAACACGGCTGTCACTTCGGTGTTGAGGGCATTCGAGGGGCCGAGATTGGTGACTGTGTAAGTGACAACAGCGGTTTCACCGGCGATAGCAGTGGGCGTACTGGTCACATTCAGCGCCAGGTCAGTGGAGGGGCTCAGCGCTGTGCTGACATCGGCATCGTTGTTGTTCGGGTCAGGGTCAGCGGTGTCGCTTGTGACGCCTGCGCGGTTGGTGAGAGCGCTCGTGGCGGCGCTGTGCACCCTGCCGACGATGGTGATGGTGGCTTCGCCCCCGGCGGGTAGAACGCCCAGATTGCAGGGGAAGCCGGTGCATCCGCCCTGGCTGCTGCTGACACTCTCCACGTTGAATCCAGCCGGCAGGGTGTCGTTCACAACCACGTTCTGAGCGTCCGAGGGGCCGTCATTGCTGATTGTGAGCAGGTAGCTGAGGGGCTCGCCCGGCACTGCCGAGGTCCGGTCCGCCTGTTTGACAATGCTCAGATCAGCAGAAGTAGTGATATCCGTGCCGGCCTCAGCGCTGTTGTCGCCCGGCGTCAGTTCGGGGCTGCCGCTGAAGAGGGTGGCGGTGTTGGTGATGCGTTCGCCATCGGCCACGCCGGGGTCGACATCGGCGACCAGGGTGACGGTGACGACTTCACCGGCGCTGAGATTGCCGAACTGGCAGAGTGCACCAAAGGTCGAAGGGAAGCACAAGCCCTGGGTGGCACTGACATTGGCCGGGCTCGAAATCGTCGCTCCAGGCGGCAAAACATCTTTGAGATCGGGAGCGATGGCCACGCCCGGCCCGTGGTTGGTGATCACCACGGTGTAGGTGATTTGCCCACCAGCCACTGCGGTGGC
Source organism: uncultured Chloroflexia bacterium (assembly GCA_963700615.1). Lineage (GTDB taxonomy): Bacteria > Chloroflexota > Anaerolineae > J102 > J102 > DUEF01. The sequence goes on from CAVOYG010000026.1 coordinate 475,033, forward strand.
GTCGCCCGACTTGCTCACTTCCAGGTCGACCGGCGGCGTGAATTTCTGCTGGATGGTGGTTTGTTCGCTGGTGCTTACGGGATCGGCGTTGTCGGCGTCGGCGCTGACATTGTTGGTGAGCACCGTGCCGCTGACGACATCGTTGGGCGCAAAGGCGGTGATCTCGTGGATCAGGACGTTGTTGACAGCCAGAGTAGAGGCTGAACAGGTTACATCGCCGCCTGTGGCGCTGCCGTCATGTGTGCAGCCCAGGCTGGCGGACTGGAAGATCACGCCTGGAGGCAGGGTGTCGGAGACGATGACATTGGCGGCAGCGGAGGGACCGGTGTTGGTCACAGCGATACGGTAGAAGATCATGCCGCCCGGCTCGACGGGGTCGAACAGGTCGATCTTGCTGATTTGCAGATTGGCGGCGCTGGAAATCAGGGTGTCGGCCTGCGATTGGTCGTTGAAGGGATTGTCATCCACAACCGAACCGGACACGGTGGCGATGTTTTCCAACAGTGTGCCGTCGGGCACATCTTCATCCACCGAGGCCACCACGGTGATCGTCACTTCCTCGCCGGAGACGGCAAAGGGACTGAGGCTGCCAATCGAACAGGCGATGCCTGCTGCGCAGGTGCCTTTTGTCGAGGAAACACTGATCAGGGTCAAACCGGGGGGCAAGGGGTCTTCAACAAAGACATTCTGGGCCTGGGTAGGCCCTTCATTGGTCACAACCAGCGTGTAGGTGACGGTGTCAAGCCCGGCGGTGGCAGTGGCCGGGCCGCTCTTGACGATGCCCAGGTCCGATTTACCCACCACCAATGTTTCGAAGCGGGCCTCGTTGTTGAAGGAATGGAAATCGAAGGTGTCGCTGTCCACCTGGGCGGTGTTGGCCAGCACCTGGCCCAGCGGCGCAGCGGGATTGACCTGACCGGTGACGGTGATGGTCTCGGTGCTCTGCGGCGGGTAGCTCAATGCGCCCAGATCACACACCACCTTGTTGACGACCAGATTGCAGGTCCCGACCGAGGGTGTGAACGCCACCGTGCTGACGACAAGGGCCGGAGGAAGAATGTCGGTGACGACGACGTTGGCGGCCAGGGAGGGGCCGAGGTTGTTGACTTTGATCGTGTAGGTCAGGTATTCGCCCGCAATCACCTGCTCGGCGGCAACCTTGCCCACACTGAGGTCGGCGCCGGCGCGCACCGTGGTGGTGATTTCGTCGTTGTTGTTGCCAGGATCGGTGTCGAACGAATCACTGGTAACGACCACGTTGTTGGTGAGCAGGTCGCCGTCGGAAAGGCCGACCGTGGCGATATCCACGAGCAGGGCAATGGTACGGGATTCGCCGGCAGGAAGCACAGGAATCGAACATTCGATGACGCCGGGTGGATTCTCGACGCAATTGTAGCCGAGGGTGGCCTGCACAAAGGTTGTGTTCACATCCAGCGTATCGGTGATGATCACATCAAAGGCGTCGGAGGGACCGCTGTTGCTGACGAGCAGTTCGTAGCGGATTGTGCTGCCGATACCGGCCGGGTCGGGGAAGTCCTGTTTGACCACCGACACATCGACTTTCTCGGTGATGGTGGTGGCGACGCTGGCGTGGATGGGGTCGTGGGGATTGAGCTGTTCGGAGAAAGCGCTGGCGGTGTTGGTGAAGACCGTACCCTCACGCAGCCCTGCATCCACATCGACCACGATCTCGATCGTTGCGATTTCGTTCAGGTCGAGCGTGCCCAACAGACAGAGGATGCCTGAATTGCAGACGCCGCCATTGTCCGCCGTGGCTGAAACAAGGGTCGTGCCTTTGGGCAGGGCGTCGAGCACGCGCACATCGGTGGCTTTGGCCGGGCCGTGGTTGGTGACGACGATGGTGTAGGTCAGTTGCGTGCCCGCATCCACCGTTTCCGGGTCGCTGAGCTTGCTGATGCTGAGACTGGCGGTGGCCAGGACCTCGGTGTCCTCGATGGCGATGTTGTTGTCGGGATTGGCGTCCGGCGTGTCGCTGCCCACCTCGGCCCGGTTCACCAGACTGAAGGCAACCGGCAGGTCGGGTGCGACATCGACGGTGAGGGTGAAGGTCTCGGTTGCACCGGCGGGGAAGGGGTTCTGGGTGGGGACAAAGACGATGGTGCCGGCCACAGGCTCGGATGCGCCGGGGCTGCTGTTGGCTGGGTCAAACGTGAGGCCATAGGGCAGGGTGTCGGTGACGAGCACGTTGCTGGCGGCGGAAGGTCCTCGGTTTTGCACGGTGATGGTGTAGAGCAGGCTCGAACCCGCCTGCACCGGGTCAACGGCATCCACCTTGCTGATGACCAGGTCGGCGCTGCCCGAGACAGGCGTGCTGACATCGGCCTCGTTGTTGTTCGGGTCTGGGTCAGCGGTGTTGCTGCCCACTTCGACCGAGTTGGTGAAGGTGTCGGTGGCGTTTGGCGAAACCAGGCCGACAACGCTGATGGTGGCTTCGCCACCGGCGGGGATCGCACCCAAATTGCAGATGCCTGCGGCGCAACTACCCTGGCTGGCGCTGAAGCTGACGCCAGACAGTTCAGTGGGCAATATGTCGGTCACAATCACATTCTGGGCATCGGATGGCCCGGCATTACTGACGACAATCTCGTAGCTGAGGCTGCCGCCCGGCGTGGCGGTGGTGGGATCGGCTGTCTTGCTGATGCTGAGATCGGCCTCGGTTTCGACGGTGGTCGGTTCTGTGATCTGATTGTTGCCCGGCGTGTTGTCGGGGTTGGAGGCGGAGACCCTGGCAGTGTTGAGGATGTCGGTGATCTGGTCGCTGTTGACGGTGACGACAACCTCGATACTTGCAGAGTTACCGATGCCCAGATCGCCCAGGTCGCACTCAATGCCGCCACTGCACAAGCCTTGGCTGGCCGTGGCGCTGACAAATGTCACGCCAGACGGCAACGCATCCACCACTCGCACGTTTTTGGCGATGGCGGGGCCGTTGTTGGTGACAATCAGCGTGTAGGTCAAGGTTTTGCCTGCTGTCACCGGATCGGGCTCATCACTTTTTGTGATCAGCAGATCGGTGGGGTTCAGGCCGCCCGGCTGCACGTTTGTGTCTTCGTCATCGGTGTTGTCGCCGGGGATTGGATCATCGGTGTCGCTGCTGACGGTGGCGGAGTTGGTCAGGGTGGTAGGCGAGGCGATGCCTGCGCTTACTCGCACTTCGATGAAGAGGGAATTGGACCCACCAGCCGGCACTGTCCCGACCGTGCAGGTGACAACTCCGCCGCTGGCCGAGCCGTCATGCGTACAACCGGGAGATGCGCCAGCAAAGCTGGTATTGGCATCGAGTGTGTCGGTGACGACCACGTTCCGGGCGTCGGACGGCCCGGCATTGCTGACCACAAGCTGGTATGCCAGCAATTCTCCGGCGATGACCGGGTCGGCCAGATCGCTTTTGGCCATGCTCAGGTCGGCGCTGCTCTCCACCGGTGTGGTGGTGTCATCGAAATTGTTGTCCGTTTTCGGGTCCTGCTGGTCCGCACTGACGCTGGCCGAGTTGACCAGATCGGCGGCCGTGAAATCACTGTTGACTTGCAGCACAACTTCAATCGTGGCTGTGGTGTCTGTAAAAACCATTCCCAGGAAACAAGCTCCGCCCAAAGAGCAATAGGCGCTGGCGTCATCGGGATTGGTCGGCGTCAGGCTGATGGCGGTGGTTCCTGCCGGAATCAGTTCCAAAACCCGCACATTGGTTGCGACCGCAGGTCCGGCGTTGGTCACGGTGAGTGTGTAGGTAATCTGTTCACCGGCGGTGACAGCAGACAAAGCTGTGTCTTTGCTGATGGCGACGTCGGCAATGTTACCGAAGCCTTCGACCGTCGTCGTTACGGAATCAGAGTTATCGGGGGTGGGGTCAGTTGTGCTGGTCGTGGCCACAACGGCATTGGTGAGGATATCGCCATCCTGAGCCGAATCCACTACCTGGGCTGAGATCAGGAACGATTTGGAAGCACCTGCCGTCAGTACGTTCCGACTGTGCAAACCACATCGCCATTGGTAGGCGAGCCATCATGCACGCAGCCGCTGCTGGCTCCACTGAAGCTGACTTGTGCCGTCCAGGGTGTCGGTCACGATCACGTTTTGAGCGTCCGATGGGCCGGCGTTGCTGACGACGATTTGGTACAGCACGCCGCCGCCGGGAGCCACCGGATCGGTCAGATCGACCTTGGTGACATCGATGTCGGCCTCGGCGTTGACAGCGGTCTCGGCGGTGTCGGTATTGTCATTCGGATTGGGGTCTTGCGAATCACTGAAGACGGTGGCGCTGTTGGTCAGCACCGTGCCGTCGGGCACGCTGGGATCGACATCGCCGACGACGGTGACGGTGATCACTTCACCCACGGCCATGTCGCCGACCTGGCAGACTGCGCCGCCGCAGGTCGCCGGAGCGGAGCCGTTACTGCGCACAACCGTTGCTTTGTCCAGGCTGATGCCCGGCGGCAGGGCATCTTTCACATCGACAGATTGGGCGATGCCCGGACCGCTGTTGGTGACGACGATGGTGTAGGTCACCTGCTCGCCCGCATTCACCGTGGCCGGGTCGCCGGTTTTGCTCAGTTCCAGGTCGGCTTCACTGACGATGCTAGTATCGGCGTTGTCGGCGTTGTTGCTGGGATCGATGTCTGGCGTGTCGGACGTAACGACGCCGGAGAATTCCAGACTCGTTCCTGGCTCGACCGCCGGATCGATGTCCACGACCAGGGGTAGGCTCGACCGTCTGGCCGGGCGCAAGGGGATTGGTGGTGCTGAGAGTGACGGTGCCATCATTGTTGTCAACCGCAGTCCAGCCCGCAGGCAGATTGGCGGTATCGAGCGAGGCGCCGGGCGGTAACACGGCTGTAACTTCGGTGTTGAGTGCATCCGAGGGGCCGAGATTGGTGACCGTGTAGGTAACGACGGCTGTTCCACCGGCGATGGCTGTGGGCGTGCTGTCTTACATCCAACAGCCAGGTCAGCGCTGCCGATGACTGGCGTGCTCAGACATCGGCATCGTTGTTGGTCGGGTCAGGATCATCGGTAGCGGAGGTGACGCCTGCCAGATTGATCAAAGCGCCACTGGCATCTGCTGTAGCAGCACCTGCAATGGTAATGGTGGCTTCGCCACCGGCGGGCAGAACGCCCAGATTGCAGGGGAAGCCTGTGCAGCCGCCCTGGCTGCTGCTGACGCTATCCAGGTTGAAGCCCGCTGGCAGGGTGTCGGTCACAACCACGTTCTGAGCGTCCGAGAGGCCGTCATTGCTGATGGTGAGCAAGTAGCTCAGCGGCTCGCCCGGCACTGCCGAGGTCCGGTCCGCCTGTTTGACAATGCTCAGATCAGCAGAAGTAGTGATATCCGTGCCGGCCTCAGCGCTGTTGTCGCCCGGCGTCAGTTCGGGGCTGCCGCTGAAGAGGGTGGCGGTGTTGGTGATGCGTTCGCCATCGGCCACGCCGGGTCCACATCGGCGACCAGGGTGACGGTGACGACCTCACCGGCGCTGAGATTGCCAAACTGGCACAGCGCCCCAAAGGTCGAAGGGAAGCACAAGCCCTGGGTGGCACTGACATTGGCCGGACTCGAAATCGTCGCACCCGACGGCAAAACATCCTTCAAATCAGGATTGATGGCCACGCCCGGCCCGTGGTTGGTGATCACCACGGTGTAGGTGACTTGCCCACCGGCCACTGCGGTGGCATCGCCCGACTTGCTCACTTCCAGGTCGACCGGCGGCGTGAATTTCTGCTGGATGGTGGTTTGTTCGCTGGTGTCGACGGGATCGGCGTTGTCGGCATCGGCGCTGACATTGTTGGTGAGCACCGTGCCACTGACCACATCGTTGGGCGCAAAGGCGGTGATCTCGTGGATCAGGACATTGTTGACCGCCAGAGTAGGAGGCTGAACAGGTTACATCGCCGCCTGTGGCGCTGCCATCATGTGTGCAGCCCAGGCTGGCGGACTGGAAGATCACGCCCGGCGGCAGGGTGTCGGAGACGATGACATTGGCAGCAGCCGAGGGACCGGTGTTGGTCACGGCGATGCGGTAGAAGATCATCCCGCCGGGCTCCACCGGGTCGAACAGGTCGATCTTGCTGATTTTCAGGGTGGCGGCGCTGGAAATCAGGGTGTCGGCCTGCGATTGGTCGTTGAAGGGATTGTCATCCACAACCGAGCCGGACACGGTGGCGATGTTTTCCAACAGCGTGCCGTCGGGCACATCTTCATCCACCGAGGCCACCACGGTGATCGTCACTTCCTCGCCGGAGACGCCAAAGGGACTGAGGCTGCCAATCGAACAGGCGATGCCCGCAGCGCAGGTGCCTTTCGTCGAGGAAACACTGATCAGGGTCAAACCGGGGGGCAAGGGGTCTTCAACAAAGACATTCTGGGCCTGGGTAGGCCCTTCATTGGTGACGACCAGGGAGTAGGTGATCGTGTCGAGTCCGGCGGTGGCGGTGGCGGGTCCGCTCTTGACGATGCCCAGGTCCGATCTACCAACCACCAGCGTCTCGAAGCGGGTGTCGTTGTTGAAGGAATGGAAATCAAAGGTGTCGCTGTCCACCTGGGCGGTGTTGACCAGCACCTGACCCAGCGGAGCGGCAGGATCAACCTGGCCAGTGATGGTGATGGTCTCGGTGGATTGTGGCGGGTAGCTCATCGCGCCCAGATTACAGACCACCTTGTTGACGACCAGATTGCAGGTCCCGACCGAGGGTGTGAACGCCACCGTACTGACGACAAGGGCCGGAGGAAGGATGTCGGTGACGACGACGTTGGCGGCCAGGGAGGGGCCGAGGTTGTTGACTTTGATCGTGTAGGTCAGGTATTCGCCCGCAATCACCTGTTCGGCGGCAACCTTGCCCACACTGAGGTCCGTGCCGGCGCGCACCGTGGTGGTGCTTTCGTCGTTGTTGTTGCCAGGATCGGTGTCGAACGAATCACTTGTTACGACCACATTGTTGGTGAGCAGGTCGCCGTCGGAAAGGCCGACTGTGGCGATATCCACGAGCAGGGCAATGGTGCGGGATTCGCCAGCAGGCAACACAGGAATCGAGCATTCGATCACACCGGTTGGATTCTCGACGCAATTGTAGCCGAGGGTGGCTTGCACAAAGGTTGTGTTTGCATCCAGCGTGTCAGTGATGATCACATCGAAGGCGTCGGAGGGGCCGCTGTTGCTGACGAGCAGTTCGTAGCGGATCGTGCCGCCGATGCCGGCCGGGTCGGGGAAGTCCTGTTTGACCACCGACACATCGACTTTCTCGGTGATGGTGGTGGCGACGCTGGCATGGATGGGGTCGTGGGGATCGAGCTGTTCGGAGAAAGCGCTGGCGGTGTTGGTGAAGACCGCACCCTCTCGCAGCGAGGCGTCCACATCGACTACGATCTCAACCGTTGCGGTTTCGTGGAGGTCGAGCGTGCCCAACAGGCAGAGGATGCCTGAGTTGCAGGCGCCGCCATTGTCTGCCGTGGCCGAAACAAAGCTCGTGCCTTTGGGCAGGGCGTCGAGCACCCGCACATCGGTGGCTTTGGCCGGGCCGTGGTTGGTGACGACGATGGTGTAGGTCAGTTGCGTGCCCGCATCCACCGTTTCAGGGTCGCTGAGCTTGCTGACGCTGAGGCTGGCGGTGGCCAGCACCTCGGTGTCTTCGATGGCGGTGTTGTTGTCGGGGTTGCCGTCCGGCGTGTCGCTGCCCACCTCAGCCCGGTTCACCAGACTGAAGGCAATCGGCAGGTCAGGGGCGACATCGACAGTGAGGGTGAAGGTCTCGGTTGCACCGGCGGGGAAGGGGTCTTGCGTGGCGACAAAGACGATGCTTCCCGCCACAGGTTCGGATGCGCCGGGGCTGCTGTTGGCCGCATCAAAAGTGACGCCATACGGCAGCGTGTCGGTCACGACCACGTTGCTGGCGGCGCTTGGACCTCGATTCTGCACCGTGATCGTGTACAGCAAACTCGATCCCGCCTGCACCGGGTCAACCGCATCCACCTTGCTGATGGCCAGATCAGCGCTGCCGATGATTGGGGTGTTGATGGTGACGCTGTCATCGGAACCAGGCGTGATGCTGGTGACACTGGCTGTGTTCTGCAGGCCGGTGGCGTCTGCATCCACCATGCCCTGGATAGTGATCAAGGCATTTTCACCAGCGGAAAGCGTTCCCAGGTTGCAGGGCAAAGCGTTGCACCCGCCCTGACTGCTCGAAATCACGATTGCCGTGAATTCTGCCGGTAAAACGTCAGATACCGTGACGTCTTCGGCGTCGGAAGGACCGTTGTTGGTAGCGATGATGGTGTAGGTCAATTCCTCGCCCGGAATAGCAAGCACTGGCTTCGCCAGTTTGTCGATGTTGAGATTCGCCAGCGTGGTGACGTCGGTGTCGGCCTCGGCTTTGTTGTTGTTGGGATTGCTGTCGGGAGAGGCGCTGCCGATGTAGGCGGTATTGGTGTAAGTTCCGGCGGCGACATCTGAAGGAACATCCACCACCACGGTAATCACGACCGAATCGCCGTTGGCCATGTCGCCCAGATCACAGGTGACGCCACCGTTGCAGGTGGAGCCATCGCTGGTCGTGGCGGAGATAAAGTCGAATTCGCTGGGGAAGGCGTCGATGACCTGCACGGCTGTGGCCGGGGCAGGACCATTATTCGTCGCCGTCAGGGTGTAGGTGAAACGGCCATTTCCAGCGACAACACTGACCGGAAGCGCCGATTTAGTCAGGGACAAATCGGTGGGCGAGCCAATGGTTTGCAGATAGGTGGTCAGCTCGGTGTCCGTCAACTTGCTGTTGGGTAAATCAATGGGCGTGGTTGTGGTCACGCCTGTGGTATTGGTCCCGACCGTGCCGCTGACCACGTTCGACGCCACACGCACGTTGATCAGGTAGTCCCGGCTTGCACCCGCGGCCAGCGTGCCCAGACTACAGGTGACGGTTCCATCTGGTGGCCGAACCATCGTGCGTGCATTCGGGGCTGGCCGCCTTCGAAGCTGACCTGTGACGGGCAAGGTGTCGGTGACGACCACATTTTGGGCATCGCTGGGGCCGGTGTTGGTGATCACGATCTCGTACAAATATGTATTCCCGGCGTAAACCGGATCGGTGAGATCGATCTTGTCGATAATCAATGCCGTGAGGGGATTGACGGTGGTCTGGGCGGTGTCGCTGTCGTTGTTCGGGTTCGGATCGCTGGTGTCGCCAAAGTATTCGGCCTTGTTCGTCACGTTGCCCGAGATGTCGCTGCCGGCGGTGGCGGTGATGACCATCGTGATCGTGTCGCCTACACCCACGTCGCCAAGCTGGCAGATGCCGCTCACACATGTTCCCTGGGTCGAACTGCCGCTTTCGTAGGTGAATCCTGGCGGCAACAGATCTTTAACATCGACATCGCGGGAAACGCTGGGGCCGGTGTTGGACAGAACAATGGTGTAGCTCACGGTCTCGCCCGCAGTCACGTCACTCGGCCCGGTCTTGATCACCCCCACATCGGAAGTGGTCAAAACCTCCGTGTCTACTTTCTTTGTTCCGGTGATCTTTTTGCCCTCTGGCGTTGTCAGCACGAAATCGGCGCTGTTCGTGAGGTCGGCAGCTTCCGGGGTGTCCGCCTTGACTGTGCCGGTGATGATCATTTCGGCAGTGATGCTGGCAGGAATATCACCGATGTCACAGACCACGATATCGCCGGTGGGGAAAATTGTAATCGAACAGATTCCTGATGAAGTTCCCGGCACGACAAAGGTGGCCGCAGTCGTGTCCACCTGGAAGGGCATGGTGTCGGTGACGACCGCTTTCAGAGCGGTGTTAGGGCCTTCATTGAATACAGTGAGCGTATAGCTGATTTCACTGCCGGCGGTGACGGTCAGTGGCCCGGTCTTATCGATCTGGGCGCTGCTGATCGCAACCTGCGCTGAATCGGAGGTCTCGTAATCGTTGATGCCGCCACTGCCAGTACGTGTTTCATCAAAGGGATCGTCAGGCAGGCTGGTCCAGGTGCTGGTTATCGTATTCGGGAAGAGGGTTCCTGGGGCGGTGCCGGGCGGCACAACCAGGTTGTAGCGCAGACGGATGGGGGCAGATTGCACCGTGGTGGTGGGAATCACACTCCAGCCGGCAATCAGTTCGGGAAGATTGGAATCATCGGGCAGGGGCGATAGGGCTTGTGGTCCGGCAAATTGCTCCCACGAACCACTGATGTAATTTAATCCGGCCGGGATCACATCGGTGATATTGACATTGTAGGCTGGCACGGTTGATGATGCGCTGTGATAGAGCGTGATCTCGTAAAACAATGTTGTACCGGCAGCCGCCTCCACGGGCGACACCGATTTTTCGATCACAAGCGTTGGCTCCAGGATGTCCACATCGGCGGAATCGTTGAACGTGTAATCCCTGCCGTCGTCGGTGTAGGACATGTCCAACTCGTTGGTCAGGCGCACGCCCTGCTGATTGGCGGCGATGTTCTGCACAGTGGCGGTGACCACGCCGGTGATGATGACCGCGCCGGGCAAATCACCCAAGTCCCACACCATCTCCCCGCTGGGGTTTGATGAAGGCGAGGTGATGATTGATGGCAGGGTGTCGGGCGTGTTGATGACCGAGGTATTCGGCCCGACATCGCTGCCGTCGGCATCCGATGTCACGGTGATCACAGAGGAGATGTAGCCCAAACCGACCGGCAATGTATCGGTCAAAATCAGATTTTCATAGATCGTATTCCCGCCGGTGTCGGAGAGCCCGACCGCAAAGGTGAACACGACCGCACTGCCGATGGTGTGCGTCTGCACTTCCGGGCCTTTGTCGAAGGTTTCGAGCAGGGTGACATAGCTGATATCGGTGCCGGAATCGTAGATGCAGCCTGCGCCGCACTGACCGACGGCCTCAAGCGTGTTGGTGTGCTCGCCGCTGGCCAGTCACATCAGCCGTTGACAGTTGCCGACCAACTGCTGTCCTGGCGTCAGCGTAAAGGGCGGCGTCCAGGTGATGGTGTTGCCGACAACGTTGGCGGTCGTGCCCAGACTGGCTGTGCCGTTGGTGGCAGTGACATTGGTGAAGCCACTCTGCACCACATCGGTGACGGAGATATTGGGAGCGATGCCGTTGCCGGTATTCTGCACCTGTACCTGCCATTGCACGGTCTCGCCCACGTCTGACACCTGCTGATCCGGGGTTTTGGTGATGACGCAGGTCGGGCACTTTCACAGTGATATCGGCATCGCCGTCGTCGGTGTAGGGCGGCGATGCGGTACAACTGTCTCGGTATTCGATCTCAACTTTGTTGTTGAAAGGAGATGGCGGGGGCGTACAGACGCCGCTGGTGTCGGCATGGCGCACCCGGAAGACCAGGGTTGTTTCACCCGTGGGCAGGCTGGTCCAGGTCCAAATGGCGGGGTTATCACCATCACTGGGGGTTGTAGCAGGCGTTGTCGTTGCCGAGACGGTGGATTCGTAAACGTATTCAGCGGGCAGTGTGTCGGTTAAGACCACATCGTGCGCCGGAGGACCTGCGTTGTTCAAAACAAGGGTCAGATTGCCGCCACATGTGCCTACATCACCGTTGATGGAATCGATCGTGAGGATCGGGAACGGTCTGCAAGCTGGCGCTATCCACCACGGGCTGCCCCAGGCAGATATCGCTGGTCCCGCAGCCGTAATTGGCGCCTGCGGAGTTGACGTTCTCCAGAGCGCAGCCCGTAGCATCAACCGTACCGGTAACGATGAACGTCTTCGAATCGCCCACATCCAGCGTCAAGTCCGCCGGCGCTGCCCCAATCGACATTGGGCGACGCTGATCATGCCCGCCAAGATTGGCGCTCAGGGGCGTGACATTGCTGGGCAAGGTATCTGTGACAAAGAGATTGGTGACAGCGGCATTGCCCTGATTTGAGACCACGATATCGAAGGCGACCGTATCACCGGCACTGGCGTAGATCAGTTCAGGGAAACCCGGGGCTGTGTTGCCACTGGGCTCTGACTCATTGCGAGCGGTCTTGTCAATGACCAGTTCGGGCAAATCGGTCAACAAGCCGACCGAACCCTGGCTTTGGGCCAGTTGAACATCGCAGACATCCTCAGCCTCTACCTGTGCGCCAATCAGTGCAGCGTCGCTATCGCAGGATGTCTGGATATCGTAGGTGATAAAAATAGTGTCGCTGGCTTCCCGCAGGTCCAATATCTGTTGTTGGGGACTGCCGGGAGGTATGCATCGTAAGCCCATTCCAGAACTTGGCTGTCGCCAACGGTCGAAACGGCAGGGGCAAAGGCTATTGGTGTCGGATCGCCGATAATCGTGGCGCCGGTGACATCTTTGACGATGGCTGTGGCGCTGCCAACCACGAACGTTGCATCGGTGATGATTTCCGTGATCACAAAATTACTGAGATCCGCAGCAGCGGATGTGTTTTTGGCGGCGAGCAAGACCGTTCCTTGTTCGCACATGGGGATGTTGGCGTCCTGGACATTGGCGCTCAGCAGCGACGTCGGCCCCTTCACAAAGTTGACCTCGCCTGACTGCCTGCCCTGACAGATGCCGCCGACCTCGCCACAAATCTGTGTGAGGCCGATGGTGGCTGTGTCGGGCAGGTCGCAACCCTGGATGTTGGAGGTGACATCAAACTGGAGACGACCACCGGGCGGCAGCCCCGCCGGTATGGTGATGGTCAGGATTTCGTTGTCGCCAACCACAGCCGTCTCGGTGGTGATACCGGGGATGAGCGCCGTCGAGCTCCTGGGTTATTGCCGACCACCGCAAGTGAAGCGAAGCCGAAACCAAACGGTTGCGTGTTGGTGACCACAATCGTACTGGCATCCGCATCGCCTCTGTTTCCCACCTGGAAGCGCCAGCGCGCTTGCGCTTTGTTGATCGTGAAACCGGTGGGATCGACTTTGAGGACAACATCCGAAAGCAGCGTCGTGTCTGCGCCTGCACCAGCAGCGGTGCGGACAGTATCGCAACGATCTTGATAGCTGAGATCGGTGCTCAGAGGCGAGTCGACGCCGCAGGGCCGGAACAGAGGCAGGGTGATCGTCCCCTGGGCGGTGGGATCGAATCCGGGCGGGAACGTGAAAACGGCCGTGCTCCCCACTTTGCTGATGATGTGGCGTTTGTCCGGTGAATGCACCGCCAAACACCGCCGCCGTGGGCGTAAAGATATCGGAAGCATCTGCCGTAAATGTAACGACGACATTGTCCGTGATATCAGCGATGGTGTCCCCATCCACCGTCAAAGTGATCTGATTTTCGGTGCAAGCCGTGAGCGTGTCGGGGGCCAGGCTGATATTCATATCGCCACGGGTGACCGTGACGAGTGTGCCGATCAATGCGGTGTTGCCGCCATCACATGCCTCAGCCGGACGCATTGATAGTGAATTCAGCGAAAATCACAACCTCTTGCTCCGGTTCATCACCAGCAATGGTTGCAGTTGAGGAGTCGATATCGAAGGTAATCTCGATGTCGGCGGTCGCACTGAAGGCTCCAAAAACACTCATGCCGGCAAAATCAATGACCAACGGCGGACCAGTTGTGATGCCCAACAGAGCCGTGCGATCGACTCCGTCGATAAGCACCTGCACGGAGCCCGGCGTCACCAGCAAAGGCGAAGCGAGCTGTCCCAATCCCAACGAGTTGGTGTAGACAGAGCCATCCCAGGTGATGCCACTGCCGACATTGAAGCGTGGCCGTGTATGCCTGGATGGTATTGTCACCACATAATTCGATGGGCGTACTCGTGGCGGAGAAATCGTTGTTGTCCGGATCCAGGGGATCGTTAACCCAAAACGATGTGCTGGCATCCGCTGCCAGCGTGCATTCCGGACAGACTGCCGCTTCAGCCAACACGCTGTTTTCGATCAACCCACCTGCGCCACAGACCCCGCCACCATTGGAAGGCAGGCGTACCGGTGATGACCAGTTGCTCGTTCAGCGTACTGCTGCTTGCCGGCAATGTCCAGGTGATGCTGTTTCCCACCTGGGTCGATGCCCCAGCCGATGTACTGTGCGAGATTCCGGTCAACACCGGAACTACATCTGTTATAACAATGCCGCTGGTGCTGGTGATGTTTGTTCCCGCCACCGTCACCGTGTAGACGATGGTGTCACCAGCGTTGGCAAACGATCCAATCACGGAACTCTCTTTGCTGAGGGCCAGCGTTGGTGCGTCAGGTCCCAGAGTAGCTGATGCACTGACGGATGCGCCGGTGTTTTCCAGGAACAGACAGGCATCCCAATAACGGGGGGCCAGCGTCACTTCCGCCGTGCCCCCTGCACACACATCGCCGGGATCAGTCTGCACTTCGATGTCGAAAGTGATCTGACTCGCCGGACAGCAATGCACCAGGGATGACGCCGCCCGAATATGTGAAGGTGTCGCCGACAAAACTCCAATCAGGGTCCGCTGTATCAACACTGACATTCTGGCCCGAAAACAGCAACCGCAATTGCTGGGCGGCCCCGCCATTGTTGGTGACCGTGACCGGCACGGTGACATTCATTTCGCCGCAATAAAGGATTTCGGGCAGGGATCCGATTTCAACGACAACATCCGGGTCGTTCAGATCAGGCACGACATCAACTGTGGCGGAATAGGGCATGGCTGCAGTGGCTGTGCCATCTTCATTGCCGATAGACCAGGTTGTTTCCACCTCATTGACCAAGTTGGAACATGAAGCCACGGTTGCCGTCACGCCATAACTGATGGTTTCTTCCCGTTCCAGCAAGGGGATGACTGCGCCATTTTGAATCACCGTGCCCGGCGCCTGGATCAGGGTTGCGCCTGTATCCATTTGCACATTGGCGTAGCCCGCAGCGATGGTGTCGGTGATGTACGCATTGTAGACATTGCCTATGCCGGCATTGCGCAGCGTGACTGTCCAGTTGATCTCATCGCCAAATTCGGCCTCCTGCACCACGGGCTTCTTATCCACCACCAGATTGCCACGCGCGGTTTGCACGTTTTCAGAGCGAGATTTGCAGACCTTGGTTGTGGGATCGCCGCTTAGCAAATCCACCTTGAGCAATTTGCCGGACACGGCGTTGGCATTCGTGCCGAGTTTGAAGGTAAAGACAATCGATTCACCCGCCAACAAGGCATTGGCTGGTGGCGGCCCGGCCAGCGGCAACACGAAAGACGCATCCGGCGCAGTGGTTCCAGGATCACTGGCAAAGGACAGGGCGCCACTGATGTTGCTGGTGGCCGTAGCCGAATTGCCCACATAAAAGAACCCGGCACTGGGGTCGACTCGCAGGCTGACCTCGGTGGTGCTCAACACGCCACTATTTGTCACAGTCACGGTGTAGACATCACCCGCCGCATTGCCCATACTGACAATAAAGGGCGGCAAGGTTACTGTCATTTTGAGCTTGTTGATCGGTGTGCATTGCGGCGCATTCAGCGGCGCCAACGATGCGTCGGGCGACGATGCGTCGGGCGACGATGTCGTGTCCGAGGACATCCAGGCCGGCAGTAAACCAGCGCCTAACGCAGTGGCGACAGGCTTTCCCTCGGATAATCTCTTCAGTCTGAAATGGCACATCTGTCTCGGCAACTAGCCATCATCCCAGCTTCGGACTCCCCCGACCCCTCGGTTTGCATCCAGGCTGGCAGCACGGAATCGCCCAGCGCTGTTGCATGCACGGCGGCTTCCGCTGCGCGGGGCGCACTACTCTCGCTGACAATGGGCGCGGAAAGACTACGGATAGTCGCAATCGTTTCAGCGGCGGCCACAGGTGCTGGCAAAACTTGCAGCAACAAGCCTACCGTAATCAGATAGTGCATCAATCTGCGAAATCGGGAGGCGCGAGTGGGGCCGTTGTGCTTTTGGTGATTCATTTTCCGCTCTCTTGTGAGTCAGTCAACAATCTTTGTATAAAATTTTCGAGCTTCTCGGCTGATAGGGCGCCGACCTGCTGGGCGATGATTTTTCCTTCAGCGTCGAGGAAATAGGTAGTGGGAAAACCACGCACCTCATAGGATGAAGCGACCTGGCCATCGTGGTCCAGGGCAATGGGATATGCAATGCCGTGCTGTGTCAGATATGTCTCGACAACTTCCTGGTTTTCTTTGACATCAATACCGACAAAGCGAATGCCCTGGTCGGCGTATTGTTGATAGGCATCCACCAATACCGGCGTTTGGCGGCGACAGTAGGGGCACCAGGTTGTCCAGAAACTGAGGACAGTGGGCTGTCCCAGCAGATCAGGTCGGGATAGGCTATCACTGGCGGGATGATTGATAACAGGCAGGGTGAAGCCTGGCGCCAGTTGACCGGGAGATACGCCTTCGTCAGGGAGTGCTGAGTCCGCTTCCGAATTCGAGACAGGCGGCGTTGGCGATGGCTCAACGGTGGCCGTCGCTGCCGTTGTGGCGCTGATGTCAGCGACAACACTGTCCTGGTTCTCGACCATCGCTCTCGATTCTCCGGCTTCCGCAATCAGTATGGCTGTCGCTGGCCCGTAACTGATGCGGGCGGCGTTTTGCAGTTGGTCGATGTAAGCGGGAACTGAAATGCCCTGCTCCGCAGCCTGTGCACGCGAAAAGGCATCGATAAAGGCTAATCTGGCAAAGTAGGTCTTGAATTCTGATAGGGATATTCCTTGCACTGCGAGTGCGTCGTTCAAGGCTCGCTGGGTAAGGTTTCGTTCAGCTAGCAAAGCATCCAGCATGCCGTAGAGATCATCGTCCGGCATGGTGAAATCCGTATCGCTGGCTGCCTGCATCACCAACTCCCCATTGATGAGGCGTTCCATGAGCTCGGTTCCTGTGGGAAAGGGTTGGCCAAGCAATTGCGCCATAGCTTGATCGGCTGTCAGCGTAATCCGGGCTGCTTCGATATCAACCACTTGCTCGTTCACAAGCGCGACTTCAGCAAAGCTGACGTCTTGCGATTTCTCGGCCCGAGTAGGCTGCGGTGATGCTTGCCTGCTCTCAACGGTGGACGTTGGCGTTGGCGTATCCAAAGATACAGGTGCAGCTGTTTCAGAAGTCCCGCGCAATAACACTGCCAGGAGTATGGCGAAACCTACGCCAATCAGGATAGCAACACTTGCCAGGTAGATGAAACGCTTGCCGCGCTGCTGACTTTTTTTGGTTTCCTTGGGGGAATATGCCATGATGTTATGGAAATTTGGGGGATGTACGAGGGCTTGGTGACACCATCTCAGCAAGGATCAAGACGGAGAAACGGCAACTAAGTTACGGGTTTGTCACTAACGCAAGCGCCGGACTACCCTTTACGGCTGGATTTAGTATTCAGGAACATGTCTATTCCCAGCGTTCAGGGCAATGCTCCCCCCATATCAGCGAGACGCCACATTTCACATCATCTCTGTTTTGTGCACAGCCTGGATTCTGAAAGCAGCGTAGAGACTTGCTGCCTGTTCCAGTGTCATCCCCACCCCCTCGGACCAGGCGACGGCGAACTGAGCTTCGCTCAAACTCGATTGGACCGTCTGCAATACTTCTGCGTACAGACGCATCTCCACCTTGTTTCCCTCGTCCATTGCGGTGGAGCCAGCTGCAGAAATAACTGCCAGCAAGCGAGCGGCCTGTATTGTGTCAGATTGCCGGACAGCCACAGCGGCAAAGCCCAGTAGTGATATCACCAACTGTTCTTGATCCCAGGCACTTTCATTCGTTTGCAGCGCTTGCAGATAGTGCGCTCGCGCCTTCAAGATATCTCCCTCTAACAATGCCAGGTGCCCCAGGTTATTGATGTTATGCAACCCCATGGCCATCGTTTCTGTTGTCCCGGACAGTTGCATACTTTCGTTGATGAAACGCCGCGCCTCCACGGAATCCCTTACAGTCAGCGCCAGATAACCGAGATTGCTATACGCGCGGATCATGCCGGGAATATCACCGATTCTGTTGCTGAGGTCAAGGCTGAGGTGCAGGTATCTTTGGCATTCGTCAGGATCGCTGCGATAGAAGTAGATCATGGCGATATCGTTGAGCACACCGGCTTGGGCATGTTGGTCGCCCAGCGTATGGTAAAGGCGTTGGGCCCTCTGTAAGCGTAGTAATGCCGCTTCGGTATCACCCTGTTTCGTGTAAAGATTGGCCAGATGATGCAGGGCATATGCTTCGCATCGTTGATTACCAACCTGTATTCCCATCGCTAGACTCTGTTCCAGCACTGCGCGGGCACGGGGGATATCGCCCAGCCGCCAATGAATGATGCCAATTTCGGCCAATGTCTGGCTCAGACGACTGGTATCGTCCAGCATTTCCCACCCCGCTCGGGCATTCTCGAAACACTCCAACGCCGCGCGTCTCTCGCCAGTCGCCTCCAGGTGCACGCCTTCGTAGAACGATAAAAGGTTGAGCGCAGCCAAATGGTCGGAAGTAGGATCCGTTTGGTGTTTCGTGGCTTGTAACGCGGTGATAGCAGCTGCAAACCGTCCCGCCGCTTCCTGAAAAAGTCCTCTGAAGTAGTAGAACTGCGAGAGACGTTCCACAGATCGAACAATCGTGTCGAGTTGGCGTTGTGCGACAGCAAAGGTCCAGGCTTGACGCACATTTTCCAGGTCCTGCAACAGGACTTCCTGGGCTACGGGGGATAACATGGTGAGCGGCGTTTCAACATCGGCCAGGAGCAGGTCCAGGTAATAATCGGCATGACGCTGGTGGACGCTTCCAATCTCCCCCACCGCATGCTGCTCCAATGCCCTCAACTGTTCGGCGGCAAATTGTCTGACCAATTCGTGCAATTCGTAGCGGTTATCACTACTGTGCATCAGCAGGGATTTATCGAGCAGCGAAGAGACTTCGAGTACGGAAGCATGAGCCACAACAGATGCAACCCGCAGATCGAAACTGCCAGCGAAAACAGACATCTGAGCCAGCACTCGCTGGTCGGATGCGGGCAGTAAAGCCCAGGAATAAGCAAAGACGGCACGGATGCTGCGATGGCGTTCGGGCACATCGTGCAGCGGAGTTTGCAAAAAGTCAAGGCTGCGCTCAATTTCAGTGGCGATGGCGGTGCAATTCATCAACCGCACCCACGATGCAGCGATCTCTAAAGCCAGGGGAATGCCACCCACCAGTTCGCAAATACGGATGATGGCTGTCTGTTCTACTTTTGTAGGGGTAAAAGATGGCTGCACGTGCCGGGCTGCATGTATAAAAAGAGCAACAGCGCTGAAGGAAAGGGTGTTGTCAGCGGACTGAGTCCGAACTGGGAAATGCAGGCCATCAAGCGGATAGCGCCACTCTGAACGCAGGTTAAGCGGTTCACGCGAGGTCGCCAGCACTTTTACCCCCGGAGCCGCCAGTAAGATCTCGTGCAGCATGTTTGCCGTTGCCTGCGCCGTTTCCCGCGACAACAGTTGTTCCAGGTTGTCTAACACAAATAGAACCTGTCGCCGCGACAAGTAGTGGAGCAACTGTTCCCGCGCGGGGTGCTGTTGCTCGAATGTCAGATGCAAACTGGTGCCCAGACTGGAGACAACCTGATCGAAGGTGCTGGTTGCAGCCAGGGGGATGAAAAAGATGCCGTCGGCGAACTGTTTTTGGGCGAAACCGGGCCGGGCGGCGATCTCGCGAACCACCTGGATGCTAAGCCTGGTTTTACCGATGCCGCCTGGCCCCAGCAATGTGAGCAGTCGACAATCTGGATCGAGCAGCCGTTCAATGATTTCGTCGATTTCCTGTTCTCGCCCCACGAATGGCGTCGTCTGATCGGGGAAATTGAATAAGGACACTCGTCCCACCCCCGAACGCAACTCAGTCTCTCCCCTCCATCCTTCAGACCCGCCGTCGCGCAGTTGTTTGTACAGGGCGATTGTCGCTTCCTCCGGCTCTATCGCCAGCTCTTCCTGTAGCGCCTGACGACATGATTCGTATACGGCCATAGCTTCGGTGCGTTGTCCCAGCACGGCATGGGACGCGCATCATCAAGCGATAAGCCTCTTCTCGCCAGGGCTCAAGCATGATCAGCCTGCGAGCAAAGGAGAGCGTCCGTTCATAATCTCCCCGCGATTCGTAGGCCAGCGCCAGGGCATCAAGTGTGGCCAGCGTCTGCTCACGTAAACGTTCCCGACGAAAGAGCAGCCATTGTTCAAAATCGGGCGCGTCGTTCAGGCTGAATCCAGCCATGAATTCACCATGATAGAGGCCAGCAGCTTCAGTCAGGCGTTCGAGACAAGTATGGCAGGTGTGCAGATGACGATGGTTGTGCGTTCTGCTCTGCGCCAGCAGACGGTCAAAAAGAGTCTACATCCACCCAAATAGCTTCGCTATTCACTTGCACTGATTGCCGTGTCACGGTAAGGATCTTGTTGCTCAGGTCGGGTTGGGCGTTTTCCAACGCCTGGTTCAGGCGGTGCAGGGTCTGGCGCAGGTTTCGCCGGGCGATATCGTCAGGTCGGTCTCCCCAGAAAAGTGTTAGCCAGGGTGTTGCGGTTGTGCAGCCGGTCCGCTTCCACCGCCAGGTAGGCCATCAGGGCGCGCGTTTTGTCTGTAGCAAACTGTACGCTCGTCGCGTCTCCGCAACGTGCATCGAATGTCCCCATCAGCGACAAGGAGAATGAACTCATGTCTGCATTATATGCGCGGCGAAATATTGTCGGAAATGATAGAACGCAGAGTGGATGAAATTTGGTTTATTCGGTTGAATTTCGCAGAAATTTCCGTCCTTGCGACGTTCTTGTAACGTTTTTGCGACGATAACCTGCTAGCATCATGCTACACGCCACACATCTCACACGTTCGGAGGTTACTATGACCCGCAAACAACTTTTCCCATTCACCCTGGTTTTCCTGCTCGTCCTCGCTTTGGGCGGGATTGTCAGAGCGCAGGGCGAGAGCCCTAGCGCTACCAACGCCGCCCAACTCACGAAAACATCCTCCTACACCGCACCGCTCTGTCCGGGCAGTAGCATCACCTTCCAACTGACGCTGACCAACTCGGAGACGGAAGGGCGGGCTCAGCAAGGCAGTATCGTCGACCCGCTCCCGTCAAACACAACCTATCTCGGCGGCAGCACAACCGGTGGGGCAACGTTTGTGGCCGGATCGAATCAGATCGAATGGTCGGGCCAGTTGGCTCCTGGCGAGAGCGTGACCATCGGCTTTGTCGCACGTGTAAACGATGACGTCATCGATGGTACGGAAATCTTCAACCGCGCAACGGCTAGCTTGCAGGATGCAACCGGAGGCTCCACCAACGACAGCGCCCAGACCAGCGACATGGTCAATTGTCCAACACCGACAGCGACGCCGACGAATGCACCGCCGACGCATACCCCGACTCCAACACCTACTGCCACCCGGCCTCCTACAGACACTCCCACAGCCACGGTGACGCCACGATCAGCCACAGCAACTCCGACACCATTGCCAATTGGATTACCTACAGACACACCCACGCCTCTCCCAATTGGCTTTCCCACCAACACACCCACGCCCTTACCCATCGGTCTTCCCACCAATACGCCCACCCCGCCAGTGATTGTTGTCCCCACCAGCACGCCCGTCGTTTACGACATTGCCATCACAGGTGTTGAAATCTCTCAGGGAACGCAGGACCTGGCAAACAGCATCCCCCTCATCCAGGATCGCCGCACCATTGTACGTGTTTATGTCCAGGAAACAACCGGCAAAGGCATCGGTAATGTCCGGGCACATTTGCATGCCCGGCGCATCAAACTCGCCAACGGAACCAATGTTAACCAGGACCTGGGCTTGATCAACGCCCAAAACCATCCCCTGTTTGTGGGAACCAATCCGAGCAGGGTGCTTCTCAATGACTCTTTCTGGTTTTATTTGCCAGAAAGCTGGCGGTCGGGCACAGTCGAATTCGAAGCGGATGTGAACTACGACAAAGCTGTACTCGAGACCGATTATTCTGACAACAAGAGCCAGCGCACAGGCATCTTCCGTAAATCTGAGCCGCTCAATGTTTTAATCCTGCCCTTAGAGATTCATGAAGATGGCAGTAAGAAGAAGCCCTCACATATCTACTATTGCCAGAACGAGCCGAATTGCAACGAACTCTATCTCAATGCGTTACGCCGCCACCCCATCAGCACCATGAATGTGTGGTTAGCCGCCAATCCTCTCGATGCGGTATTTGGTAAGTGGGGACCGGACGACAAAGGTGACATGCTCAAGCGCATCGATTGGTTCCGCTTCTGGCACGTCGATCCGGCCGATGATCTGCACTACTATGGCATGATCGATCCCTTTTTCAGCCATAAAACTGGCACAGGATTGGGGCGCAGTCCAGGTTGGGCGGCAGTAGGCCGTGCAAACTATGCTCCAAATGCTTCCAGCCCCTGGTGGATTCCCGACGGCAACACTGTTGCACATGAGTTGGGCCACAATAAGGGCTTGCTGCACATCGCCTGCGATGATGACAATGGCGGAGGTCCAAATGGTAATCAGCCCGATGGCATCGCCGATGAAATCGCTGGCGGTACGGTTGACCCCAACTATCCCTGGTCCTTTCCGAATTGTCGCATCGCCCCGATCAATCTCTCCGGCTATTACGGCTTGGATGTGTACTGGAGTCTGTGGGGATTACCCGCCCCCGCCATCATCGATAATGACCCCTCAGCCGCAGCGCCAAACCTGGGTTGGCCGATGATGAGTTATGGTGAGCCTCGCTGGATTTCGCCATGGGAATACTGCAATCTCATGAACGAGTACGGCGTATCGTGTAACCTCTGGTCATTTGCTGCAGCAGCAATGGGCTCGCATCCGGCAGCCAATGCCGCAGTTTCGGCGCTGCTGGCGGCAGATGAGCATCTGTTGGTCAATGGCAGTGTCGATCGTGTGGCAAACACGGCGACACTTGCAGCAGCCTATCGTCAAACAGAAACCCCGGCTAATCTTATCAGGCAGGAAAGCGAGCGGTTGGAAGCAGTGGCCAAAGAGGCCGTCGATTTGGAAGAAACATGGACACTAACACTGGAGGACGCCGCAGGCGCAGCGTTGTACAGCCGCCCCCTGATCGATGACGAGGATGTGGACGCCTCCAGCCCGGACTACCCGGTCGCCGATTCGTTCGGGTTTGTCGAGGTGTTGCCCTTCCCGGCAGAAACCAAATGGCTGCGCGTGCGTCACAATGACGAGATCATCGCGGAGCGATCCGTTAGTGAAAACGCACCACAGGTCCAAGTTCTATCGCCCAACAACGGCAATATCACAGTTGGAACCGAAGTGCAGTGGGATGCGAGCGATGCAGATGGCGACAGCCTTAGTTACATTATCCAATACAGCGGCGATGGCGGCGTATCCTGGCTGCCACTCGTACTCGACACTGAGGAAATGTCATTGACACTAACCGAGGGCATGTTGCATGACCTGCACGGCGGCAACCAAGGCATCATCAAGGTGATCGCCAGCGATGGCATCAACACCGGTGAAGATACCTCGGACAATCCCCTGTCCGCCCCAAATACGCCACCAGACGTCATGCTGTCAGGTGCTGGTAGAAGTACGGTCGTCAGACCTGGTGATCTGGTCACCCTGACAGGTGGGGCTACTGACGTTGAAGATGGCGTGATTCCCGCAGAAGGTTTGACCTGGCACTCCAGCCGCGACGGCGATCTGGGAACCGGGTTTGAGATAGCCACAGACCAACTGGCGACTGGACTGCACATCATCACGTTGTCGGCAACCGATAACGATGGCGCTTCCGGCCAGGCAACAACAGAGGTTTACGTGCTCGACCCATCACTCTTTATGCCGATGATCGTACACTAATCGACCCCAATTGAGGTAAGTTCCGGGAGATGGGCCCTGACTTTCGCTCACAGCTACGCACCATGTCCACCTCCCGGAGTGCGCTAAGGAACCGCCAACAACTAGCTTCTGCAAAATGAGGCGGTTCCTTAGTGGCTGTCCAGAAATAACCTCCGGGAGGTGGTCAGTACCAACATGCTTCACTGGATGTTTGCGGCCACCTCCCGGAGGTAGAAATTTAGGAACTTATTCTTGGACGCTTACTTGGCGTAGCCAGCAAGCGCAGCTTTTCCGCTTCGAATGCACAAGTTGAAAACTGCGCTTGCCTGAAAGGATAGTTTGTACAACCCAAATGCCTCAGCTTTGGGATGTAAGGGCTCAAGATGCTTCAACCAGTGTCGTACCGGCTCACCATTCTGGATAGTTCCATACCTTGATCCTGAAAGATCGGTGGTATAATCCCTGCATGATGACATCTGTGACACAATGGCTGAACAAACTCTTTGGAGGCGGATCCCAACCCCGCTCGGCGCATGGCGGCAGTGGAAACATTCCCGTTGAAGTGTATGCCGCCACCAATGCTATGGAAGCGGAAGCCGTGCGCGCTTTGCTCGAAAGCGAAGGCATACCCGCACATACCGGCGGCACTGCCCTGAGCGATGTCTACGGCCTGCAAATTGGCCCCCTGGCCGAAGTCAAGGTCTTCACGACCGCGGACCTTGCCGAACGCGCCCAGCAGATCATTGATGAACGATATCTGGAAGCGGAGGATGCAGAGTGGGAATTTGAGGATGGCTGGGATGAAGAAAACGCTGACCAGGACTGAAATTCATCTTTCCTTAAGCTAATTTTAAGTTTTTTGTTAGGCATTTACTGATCCATGTCATGTACAACGCACCCAGACATGTTATACTGACCCTATCTCACCAAATTCCTTACCACACATAATCAGAGGATCCATGACTGAAAGCGTAATTATTCAACCCGAAATTGCAGCCAAAAGCCCCAATAAAAAACTGAAGTTCATCATCGGCGGCGTGATCATTCTCGTAGCAGTTGTCTTCCTGGTCGTGCAAAGCATCAGCAACACAGGCGCTTACTACATGACCGTTGCCGATCTCAACTCTCAGACTGAAGAACTCATGGGCCAGAAGATTCGCGTTTCGGGCGAAGTCATTCAGGAAAGTGAAGATTGGAATCCCACAGAGCTTATGCTCAAGTTCCACATGACGGACGAAACAGGCGGACAAGTGCTTGTCAGCTTCCACGGCAGCCGTCCCAGTAACTTCAGTCGAGCCACCGAAGCTATCGTCGAAGGCGAAATGATGGCTGATGGCACGTTCCAGGCGGATAACCTCCTGCTGAAATGCCCCTCGCGCTACGAAGAGTCGCCAGAAGTGACGCAACACGAAGCCCTCAACTAAAAAGACAGTCGTTTCATTGAGATACTATTGAATCCTGTGAGCGAAGGTCTGTTGACACTACCAAAATCGAAAACATCAACAGACCCTAATCTGATTTAATCCCATGCGGTCGCCGAAATTCCGGCGACCGCTAACTTTTCATCATCCTCCACCATTATGCATCGACATTCCTCGCTAAGCGCCACATATCATTTCTCTCGCTTGTTGATAGGCGCAGCTTTGCTGGCAGCCTTGTTTTGGCTGTTCAGTTCGACCTCCATCGTGAGCGCTCAGGAAGAACCGGTGGGAGCCGGGTATCGGGGAGAACGCATCTTCCTTGAACACTGCACCCAATGTCATGGAACCGAAGGCCGTGGGGATGGTCCCATGTCAACAGAGGTTCCTGTCCCCATCGCCGATTTCACGGACCCTGCTTTTGTGGAGACGCGCAGTCCCCAATATCTGTATGACATCATCACGAAAGGGCGCATGGAGAACCTGATGCCGCCCTGGGGTGAGTCTCTCAGCGATCAGGAGATATGGGATGCGGCAGCGTATATCTGGTCGCTGCATCTTGGCAATGCCGACCTCGCCAAAGGGGCGGCCGCCTACGAGCAAAGTTGTGTGGAATGCCATGCCAGCGATGGCGCAGGCGTCGCACAGACCCCGCCCGTGCCGGACCTCAGAGATTCGCAGTGGCTGGACCTTAGCCAGACAGACATGGTCAATGCCATCACCAACGATCCGCACCCGGCGGTGGCAGGGCTTGCGGATGAAGAGGTAAACCTGGCCGCCGAAATCGCCCGTGATTTCAGCCTGGGCTTCGGACTGGCTGCCACGAATGTCAATGGTGAAGGCGTCATCGACGTCCTCGTGAGGAACGAAACGACAGGAGAGCTGATCGGTGGTTTACCCGTGCAGCTTTACATGTTCGAGGGCGATTCCTTCGTTTCAAATCAGATGGCTGTGACCAATGCCGATGGTATTGCCAGATTCGAGGCGCTTCCTACCGATCCATCCTGGGTGTATGTCACCGAAGCCCAGTACAATGACCTGCCTTTTGGCAGTGACATGCAGCAATTTGAAGATCAGGCTTCGAGTTTGGACATAGCGCTTCCCGTCTATGATGGCGGCGGATCCGTATCGGATATCAGCGTTGACCGGGCGCACTGGGTGCTCAACATGACCAACACCGAATTTCTTGACATAGGCGAAATATACATTCTCACCAATACCGGCAATCAGGTGTACGATGGCGAAACACTCGCCGATGGCATCAGACGAGTGCTTCGTCTGACCGTCCCCGAAAACGCCATCAATGTCGGCGTGGAAGGAGCGGACTTGGGCGACCGTTTCCTGGTGGAAGATAACGCCGTGATCGATACCATGCCCATGGCTCCCGGACAGCGGCAGATACTTATCCGCTACAGCCTGCCCGTGGAAGATGGAAAGGTGGAATTGTCCCACCCCATCGCCTATCCCGTTGCGCATCTGAACCTGTTGGTGCCCGATGTAGGCATGGACATTGAAGCGCCCGGCTGGGAAGAAGGCGCGGCCATGCCCTCTCAGGATGGATCCTACCGGAACTTTGCACGCAGCAGCGTCGTCGCAGGCGAAAAGTCGGTGGCGGTGTTGAGTAACATCAGTGCGGACACCCTCCCGCAAGTCCCTGAAGAACGCGCTCCCGCCGGCCGACAAATCATCGATTCGCAGGCGACGCCTGGCATTTCCGGCCAACCTTATCTCCCTTATCTGGTAGCTCTGTTAGGAATCATCATCCTGATCGCGGGAACGATCTTCGGTATCCGCCGCCAGCAGATCGCAGAACAGGAATCGCCACAGATGATCGAGCAGCAACGCCAGAGCCTCATTCAGCAACTCGCCGAGCTTGATGATGATTATGAAGCGGGTGAACTATCGCTTAGCGATTACGAATCGGAACGCAGGCTGCTGAAAGCGCAGCTTGTAGCCCTGATGCGAGAGGACAATCAGGCATGAAGCAGCAGTCTTTGATCAGCATCAAAGGGCTGCGCAAGGCCTTTGGTCGGCACCGCGTGCTGCGCGGCATCGATATCGACATCGATACCGGCTCTTCGGTGATCCTGCTGGGGCCAAATGGGGCGGGAAAGACCACCCTGCTCCGCATCCTGGCCACTTTGTCGAAACCCAGCAGCGGTGATGTGAACATCGCCGGTGTGAGTGTGAACGACAACCCCGAGGGCATACGCCAGTATCTGGGATTGGTGAGTCATTCCCCACTGCTTTATGGCGACCTCAGCGCTGAGGAAAACCTGGAGTTTTATGCCCGGCTTTATGGTATGCCCAAGGACAGTGATCGCAAAGAGGATTTATTGAATCGGGTGGGATTGTATCACCGCCGCAAAGATCTGGTGCGCACTTTTTCGCGAGGCATGGTGCAACGTATGGCCATCGCTCGGGCTTTGTTGCATAACCCGCCCATCCTGCTGCTCGACGAGCCTGACACCGGTCTCGACCCGCAAGCGGCGGAGATGATGACCGACTTGTTGCGGGAGATCGGCGGCAGCGAACGAACGATTGTCATGACCACGCACCACCTGGAACGGGGGCTGGAATTGGCAGACCGGGTGACCATCCTCTCTCAGGGAAAACTGGTGTTCGACGAGAAAATCTCCGGCCTTGTCTTACAGCGATCTGCGCCCGCTTTACGACGAGTACGTCGGCACGGGGTCGGCATGAAACGCTATTTCCAGGTTGTTTGGGCTGTGCTGTGGAAGGACTTGCGCATCGAACTCCGCACCAAGGACGTTTTTACCAGCATGGCGGTGTTCGCGGTGCTGGCACTGATGATCTTCAACTTCGCCTTCGAATTGCGCATCCCCGACAAGACCATGATTGTGCCCGGCGTGCTGTGGGTGACGATCGCCTTCGCCGGGGTTTTGGGCCTGGGCCGGGCCTTTATCAGCGAGAAAGATCAAGGGCAGTCTGGCTGGTCTGCTGTTAGCGCCGGTGGATCGCAGCGCCATTTATTTTGGCAAGATGTTGGCCAGCCTGATCTTCATTCTGATCGTCGAGGCTTTCATCTTACCTCTGATCGTCGTGTTCTTTAACGTACCACTCATCACCCTGCCCTTGATCCTGATCCTGCTCCTGGGTACAATTGGCTTCGCCGCTGTGGGGACGATTTTCTCCGCCCTGGCTGTGAACACCCGGGCAAGGGAAGTGCTCCTGCCGGTTCTGCTGTTCCCGATCCTCCTGCCCCTGCTGATCGCCGGTATCCGCTCCACCATCGGCCTGCTGGAAGGTCAAAGCCTTGCTGACCATCGCCAACTGGCTGCAACTCATCATCTTTTTCGACATCCTCTTCCTGGTCGTCGCCTTCCTCACCTTCGATTATGTCGTCGAAGAATAAAAATTGGAATCCAGTAGGCTGGTAGGTCGGTAGACCAGGGCGCTGGCTCCCCGGTTTCCTGGCTTTCCGGTTTCCCCGTCCACCCAAAAACGCTCTCCAACTTCGGAACTTATGAAATCATCTCGCTCTCTGCTCATTCTCAACACAGTTGCCGCTGTCGCCATGCTGGTCGCGGTGTATCTGGCGCTGGTGCAGGCCCCCGACGCCCTCAACGTCGTCGAGGAGATCCGGCCCGCCCAGCGCATCATCTACTTCCATGTGCCTGCAGCATGGCTCAGCATGGTCGCCTTTTTCGTCACCTTCGTCGCCAGCATCCTCTATCTGCGCTCGAACAAGGTGCGTTGGGACATCTGGGCGTATTCCTCAGCTGAAATTGGCATTGCCTTCACCATTGCTGCCATGGTCAGCGGTTCGATCTGGGCCAAACCGGCCTGGAACACCTGGTGGACCTGGGACCCCCGCCTGACCACCTACACCATCGTCCTGCTCCTGTTTATCGCTTATTTCATGCTCAGGGGCTCAATCGATGAACCGGGGCGGCGGGCTCGCTTTGCGGCTGTGTATGGCATCTTCGCCTTCCTCAGCGTGCCCCTCACCTTCATGTCCATTCGCTGGTGGAACACCATCCACCCAGTCATCATCGATCCGAATGCGGAGTTCGGTCTCGGCCCCGGCATGTCCCTGGCCTTTTTCTTCTCGCTCTTTGCCTTCACCATCCTCTTCGTTGATCTCCTGGCGAACCGGATCATAATCGCCTGGGATGAAGAGCGCGTGGCCGCCATTCAGGATAAATTGCAGAATAATAAATTCATCGTAATGCGTTTTTAGACACGCACCACGAAACACGCAGCACGTATTTTCTCACTCTCTCACACAAACAAGGTTTCATCATGACATATTTCGCAGCCGCTTACGCCGTTATCTGGCTTATCGTTTTCGTTTTGGTTTTCAGCATGCGTCGCCGTCAGGTGAAGGTGACGGAACAACTTGAGCTATTGGAAGAAATGGTAAACGAGCAGAACCAGCAATAATCGATTCAGGTGCGACGCGCTTTGTGCGAATATAGTTACCAGGTGTCTCAACCCAGGTGTTTCGCCCTGTTTCAAATGCGTCGCACCTTTTGGCGTAATGTTTCTGGTGACGGGCGCATCTAAGCCTTATCGGTTCCAGGTGCGTCGCACCTGCAAACTCGTCTATCATTCCCTAATATCTGGAGATTTCCGTGCAGAGTATCAGCTCTCGAACGACCTTCCTACATGCCCTGGCCCTGGTGGCGGGCTTCACACTCGTTTTCACACTCCTCGGCGCTTCGGTCGGCCTGATGGGCAACCGAATATTCGAAGATTTCTTGCCGCTCATCGTGCGGGTGGGCTCGATCCTCCTGGTCGTGTTCGCCCTGCAGGTAGCGCACCTGAAACTCAAATACTGGCAATGGGGCGTGCTGGCACTGGTTGTCGCCGGTCTGACTTACTGGCTGGGTGGTTCGCTGTTCAACCAGAGCACCCGCATCCTCGGCGCGATCCTCATGGGTCTAGTGGTGTTGGCCGGAGCCGGGTGGGACAGACTGATCCTGGCTGTGTTGGCAGTCATCGTTGGGGCCTTGAGTTGGATCACCAGCGAATATGGCTCCTTTTTCTTTGCCGGAGAAAGTTTCTACATGGCCCTGCGCATCCTTGAAACAGGATTGGTCGTCGCCCTGATTTTCTTTGGCAACCTCACCAATGTCTTCGATCGTGAGATGCGAGTGGACATGGGCAACCGCATGGGCGGCGTATCGTATCTGCGCAGTGGCGTTGTGGGCGTTGTTTTTGCCGCCGGATGGACGCCCTGTGTCGGTCCTATCCTGGCCAGCATTTTGCTTCTGGCCTCGCAAACCCAAACAGCCGCACAAGGCGCGTTGCTGCTCTTCGTCTATTCGTTGGGCCTTGGCATTCCGTTCCTGATCGCCGGCGCTCTTTTCTCTCGCCTGACCGTTTATCTTCCCAGGTTTTATAAATGGCTTCCCACCATCAGCATCATCAGCGGTTTTCTGCTCATCCTGATCGCCTTGCTTATGTTCACCGGCAGCCTTTCCAAGTTGTCTCAGATGGGCTTCCTGTTTGAAGGCGCGTATGAATTAGAGGAGAGTCTATTGCCTGAGTCCTCGCAGATAACGTTGCTTATCGCCTTTGTCGCCGGGCTGCTCTCCTTCCTCTCACCCTGTGTCCTGCCCCTGGTGCCTGCCTATCTTGGCTATCTGAGCGGCGCTGCTATCGGAAGCGCCACCGCCCAGGCTGATGCCGACCAACCAGCGTCAGCCTAAATAGGTGCGATGCACTTGACAGTGCATGACCTCGTTACAAAATTCATGGCTCTTTGAGATTTCGTGTGATAGACACTCATTCAGCGTGATTCGTGAAACGTGAAAAATCATCGTGTAAGACGACATCACGTTTCACGTCTTCACGTTTCACGACGTAGAACCACACGAAATCCGGTTGAACCAATCACACTAACCGAACGACATGCCGAATTCAAGCGAGCATCCATCCACAAATAGCAAACGGCCAAAAACGCAGCGGCGAATAGCCTTGCTGGCGATTTTGCTTGGTCTGCTCGCAGGTATCGCTTTTGTTTACGTCTACTTCTCGCCCGAAAGTGGCGGAGAGTCTCTTGCCATTGCTTCGCGAAGCGAAAACAGCGGTTCCGCGCAGAAAACTGGCGCCAACAGCGCCGATGCAGTGGCACTGCTCCTGAACGCAGATGGCTTTCCGCTGGCCAGTGCGAGAGATGTCGATAATTCGGGGACACAACCAACGGTCGGACATCCGGCTCCCAATTTCGCAATGCAACTGGATGATGGCTCGACTGCCACCTTGCATGACTTTGCTGGTCGTCCCATTTTGATCAATTTTTGGGCGACATGGTGCCCGCCCTGCCGCCGGGAAATGCCCGACCTGGTCGCTGCTTACGAAGCGCACAAAGACGAAGGGTTGATCGTTATCGAAGTCAACAGCGCTGAGACCGCAGCCCAGGTGGCCGATTTTGTCGAGCAGTTTGGCGTGACCGCCCCGGTCGTGCTCGATACCCGTAACGAAGTGATGTCCGTTTACCGCACCAACAGCCTGCCCGCATCCTTTTTTATCGACAAAGATGGCGTGATCCAGGCCACCTGGCCGGGTTTTATGGATAAGGACACACTGGACGAACTCCTGGGAAAAATCCTGTGAGGGTTGGATGAAGATGAGGGATCGTATCCATGACTGAAAGCAACCCTCAGGAACAATCGTACGAGGTGCATCCTGCGTTAGCGCGCTTCACGACAGCTATCGAGGATTTTGCCGAATACATCAGCCGGCACTGGGCGGGGATGATCAACCTGCTCTTGCTGGCGTACGTGGCGATGCCATTTTTGGCGCCGGTGTTTATGCAGGTGGGATGGACATTCCCGGCCCGTGCGATTTACACCATCTACACCCCGGCCTGCCACCAGCTCCCCGAACGCTCGTACTTCCTCTTTGGCGAATCCTTGATTTACGACGAGCACGATCTGCAAGCCAGCGGCGTCGAACTGAGCGATAATCTCCTGTTGCGCCGCCGCTACATCGGCGATGAGCAGCATGGCTGGAAAGTGGCGATCTGCGAGCGCGATGTCGCCATTTACGGGGCAATGTTCCTGACGGGTTTGATCTTCGCCCTGGCCAATTTCCGTTTCCCCCAGCTTTCGTGGAAGCTCTTCCTGCTGTTCCTGATACCGATCGGTTTAGACGGCGGCCTGCAACTTGTTGGCCTGCATCAGAGCAACTGGCTGTATCGCACCATTACGGGCGTCATTTTCGGTGTTGGGATAATCTGGCTGATTTATCCCTATCTCGCCACAAGCATGAAGAGTACGGTGAAGCCGGGGGAAGACAAAGCAAAGATTGAAGATTAGGTTGTGTTGACATTTACCTTTTTGTGTCATTCCGATGAGTGACGATGCCGGAGGCATCGGAGCGAAGAGGAATCTCCAAGTTTGGAAACAAAATCCAACGCAGTGGTGCAGATTCTTCACTCCCTCCGGTCGCTCAGAATGACATAATCCAAAATATCAACACAACCTGATGGCCGCAGTTCGAGACGGCTGGTTAATCATCAATCTTTGATACTTAATCTTTCCGTTCCCAGCGGCATCAACAACTTCGCTCGCGTGTAAACTGGCCAGGAACCGTATCCAATGCCAGCGAGCCACCGGCGATGGCCATGAGCGCGCCGTGCAGGGCCAGACCCTGTCCGTCGCTGTCGCTTCGGTCCAGGCCAATGCCGTTGTCTTCGATAGTAATTTCGAGGTAGTCGTTGGCCAGCGCTGTCGAAATGGTTAATTGCAACGGGGTGGGAGATTCGGCGGGGCGGGCGTGTTTGGCGGCATTGCGCACCAGTTCACGCGCAGCGTAGTAGAGCGTTTCTGCCGCCATTGGGCTCAACCGACCGGTTTCCTGTTCCACACCATCCTCGCAATGCCATTCGACAGAGTCGAAGGTTTGGGCGAAATCGGTAACGATCATTTTGCGCAGAGCACCCAACAGGCCCAAGACGGGCGACGTCGGGCGTGGTGGTCATGGGCAGTTCCCGCAGCAGGGTGGAGACCTCCTGGTGGGCCTCAGAAAGACGGTCGAGCGCAGTGGCGGTGGTCTCACCTGCCGCCAGGGATAGCATGGCGGTGTGGATCAGGGGTAGCACCTCGTCGTGCAGCACGCGGCGGGTGCGCTGGTCGAGCAGTTGGCTGGCGGCCATGCGTTCGCGTTGGAGTTGCATCAAGCGCTGCGAAAGGGCGACACTGGCGGCGGTGTCGATCATCCGTTCACCGGCGGCGCGGGCGATCTCGATTTCTTCCCGCATGTAAAAACCATCGCCCTTTTTCGGTCCCAGCAGGAGCATCCCGCTCAGGCCCCGTTCGCTCCACAGGGGAATGGCCCAGTCTGCATTGCCGTATTGGTCGCCATTGATAGCCGTGATCAGGCCGAGTGATTCGGGTGACTGGTCGAGCAAGGCCCCCAGCGCGGGGATATCAAGACCGGCGGGGTAGCTCTGGGGTGAGACGAAAGCCGCCAGGGGGCCGACAGGAATCAGGTAGGCGACAGTCGTGCTGAGGAGATCATCAGACAACACTTGCAGCGGATCGGTCAGTCCGGCAGCGCCTTCCGTCGATGCAGTGAGGGCTTCGTACCAGCGCTGGCTGGAAATGAAAGGACGCAGGCGCTGCATACTGCGATCCCAGTCGGTGAATACACGCCAACCGGAAAGGGCGAAAAAAAGCGTCATCAACACCAAAGTGACGAGGACAGCATAGACCGGTTGGAAGCCCCAGGCCAGTACGCCGCCCAGGATCACGCCATAGCCTGCGGCCAACAAGATCGCCCGATGCCACTGGCGCTTCAGTTCCTGGCGGGGCAGGATTTTGCCGGTGAACAATTCGTAGGCGGCCATGGCCTGCCCCAGCATGAGCACAACCGCTGCGATCAGTATCGAGATCAGCAAATCGAAACGCCCAATCACTGCTCTGGCATGCTCATCAAAAATGTAGTAACCGGCGAAACGGGTGTTGGCAATCGTCCAGATCAGGACCATCGCCACAAGGATGCCCACCAGCAGGAGCAGCACCGAGGCGGAAACCAGCCAGGGTCTGGCCCGCTGCCGCGCGGCATCCCCCATCATTCGTGCGGATTGCGCAGGTCTGCGCAACGCATCAAGCGAGAGCAGGACGCACAGCAGCACATACAGGGGATAAGCGATGGCGATCAGGGGAATGCCGGCAACGTGCGTCTTCAACACTTCCCGCAGCGGCCAGATGGAGGGGGCGATAGGATGTAAAAATGGTACAAAAGGAACGCCCAGCAATATCAGGCTCATCAAACCCGCAAATAAGATGATCGTGGTGAGCGCCAACCAGTTTTTGTGTCTCCGTCTGATGTCGCTATCCCCACCTGACCAGAAACCGGCATACCACAATAAAACCATGTACCAGATGACGGGCAGCATGACGATTGGGGCCATCCCCAGGGCAATCCACAGGGTGTTGCTGCGGGTGAAGGTCAAGGTGTCGCTGAGCAGTAACGCCGAATGGCTGATGAAGAACATGCTGCCCAGCAGGAACCCGAATGTCGCCACCACCGTGCCGATGCCCCGCCGCTCCGCGTTCAACCACACCGTTACGCCCAACCACAACAGCAGGATGGTGTTAAACAGCGAGATGGCGATCAGCGCCCAGTTGAGTAGGAAGTCAGTTGTCATGGCGACCAGGAAACCCACTCATCCCGATCATTGAGGATGAATGACTCGCCATTTTCGTCCCAGCGAATGAGTTGGCCGGTGCTGGCGATGATGGCGGCGCGGGTGCGAGCGATTTTCTCGTCGGTGGCGGTCTGTTTCAGGTCCCAGGCTGCGTAGATCTGGCCATTGACCCGGCTGATGGTGCGTTTGTCCCGGAAGCCTAATTGTGAAGCAATTTGCTCGTTGGTCATGCCCTGGGCCAGCATTTTTGCAACGAATTGTTCGTTCGGTTCGAGCAGCGCCATGGGGTCGTTGGCGTCCTTGCGCCGCACCTCCTGCACGCGTTCGGCGATGTCAGGGTCGATAAAGCTGCGGCCGGAAACAGCATCCCGGATGAGTGGAAGCAGCATGGTGGGGAGCAGGTAGTTGGATTTCCGCACGTAAGCGAAGTGGGTGAGAATGCCCGAACGGCGGAAATCACGGTAGTAATCGTCATCATCCTGGATGGAATAGAAGACGATGGGCAGGCGAGGAAACTCCCGACGGATGGCGACCGCCGCTTCGATGCCGTTCATGCGTCCTGCCAATTGCACATCCATGAGGATGGCGTCGGGCGCGTCGTTCAGGCTGTATTCTCAGCGCGGTCTCGCCACTGTCACAGTCATTGACAACGCTGACTTCGCCCGTCGCCTCCAGGCCCTCGCGCAGGGCAGGTCGCAATTTGGGGTTATCTTCCACAAGCAGTAATCGGATCGTTTTCTTGGACATGATGCCATCATTGTCGATGTCCGTGCATTTTCCGTCAAGCACCTGAGTGTACGGGATCTGGCATCCAGGCGGTGGAATAAGATTGTCGGGTGTGATAGGGTGGCGTCATTCGATCACGTGGTGCGTGTTCCGTGTTCCGTTTTGGAACAAAGCCAGCCGTACCACGCGCCACGCATCACGTTTCCGAGGAGCGTGTCATGGATCTGGACTCAACCATCATATTGACGCTTGTATCATTTATCTGCGGCATGGTGGCAGGCATATCGCTGGTGCGACCGAGTCGGTCGAGATGAGAAAGCGGACTTTTTAGATTAGGTCATTCTGCACGACCGAAGGTAGTGAAGAATCTCCCCTCCATTCTGAAAAGTGAGACCCTTCGTTTCACTCAGGGTGACACGCCAAGCAGGTAAAGACAAAGGAAACATGAAAACTTCGACACTAATCAACTCACCCATTTTCCGTTTGATGGTTGCTTCCGCCCTGCCGGTGGCGATGCTTTTTGCACGCATTCTCTACACAGGCCAGATCACCTACGGATTCCTGCTGTGGAACCTGTTTCTGGCCTGGCTGCCCCTGATTTTCGCTTACTTGACCTTGCGTTCTTTCCCCCACCGGCGGTTAACAGCCCTCCTGTTTGCTGTTTCCTGGCTCCTGTTTTTACCCAACGCCCCCTATCTCGTCACCGACCTCATGCATCTCCACAATTCAGGGAGCAACCTGGTGCTGTACGATGTGGTGATGTTGTTCACACTGGCGCTAAGCGGGTTGATGTTGGGCGCTGTATCCCTGCGGTGGATGGAACTGGCTGTGTCCAGACGGTTTGGCGCCTGGTCCGGGCGATTTTTTGTGTTGATCGTGCTCGGTATGACAGGCTTTGGCATTTACCTGGGCCGTTTCCTGCGCTGGAATAGCTGGGATCTGATCACAAATCCTCTTTCGCTTCTGCGAGACATCAGTCCGCACTTCCTCTATCCTG
This sequence comes from uncultured Chloroflexia bacterium, assembly GCA_963700615.1. GTDB lineage: Bacteria > Chloroflexota > Anaerolineae > J102 > J102 > DUEF01. The sequence goes on from CAVOYG010000026.1 coordinate 511,466, forward strand.
TCGAGTACTGGCGCACCTGGGTCATGACCCTGCTTTTCGCCCTGTCTCTCACGTTCGTCTACTGGCTCTTAACCAGCCTGCCACAACTGGAGCTTAACGAATCCTTTGGCGAGAGATGACCGAGTGATGGATTAGGATTGCGACGGTTGGTAGACAGGTGCGATGCACTGACGACCTACGGTCGTTCGAAGTGCGTCGCACCATTTTCGCGCAAATAAAAACGCCGCCGGAACAGAATCCGACGGCGTTTGGAAAAACAAATGGTAGGGGCAAGCAGGACTTAGAAGCCCATGCCTCCGCCCATGCCACCCATACCGCCCATATCGCCACCGGGCATGGGGGCTGCTTTCTCGGGGATATCGGTGATTAGTGCTTCTGTGGTCAGGATCATCGCGGCGATTGAAGCAGCATTCTCAACAGCGCTGCGGGTCACCTTGGCGGGATCGATGATGCCTACCTCCAGCATGTTTACGTAATCCTCGCTCATCACGTCGAAGCCGATGCTTATTTCCTTGCCAGCATTGCGGCGGCGAACCTCTTCCACGACAACGCCTCCATCATAGCCTGCATTCTGGACGATCCAGCGCATGGGCTCTTCAAGGGCACGGCGGGTGATGCGGACGCCGGTGCGGATATCGCCAGTGGTTTCAGCTTCAACAGCATCCAAAGACACAGCGGCAGCGATCAGGGTAACTCCACCACCAGGAACAATGCCTTCTTCGATGGCGGCGCGGGTAGCGCTCAAAGCGTCTTCCACACGGTGCTTCTTCTCTTTCAGCTCGACCTCGGTGCCTGCGCCGACGCTGATGATGGCAACACCACCGGCCAACTTGGCCATGCGCTCTTGCAGTTTCTCACGATCATAGTCACTGCTGCTGTTGTCGATTTCGGTGCGGATTTGTTTGATGCGGCCCTGAATGGCAGCATCTTCGCCAGCGCCGCCGACGATAGTGGTATCATCTTTGGTGGAGATCACGCGGTCAGCGCGGCCCAGATCATCAATCGTAGTACTGTCCAGCTTGCGGCCCAGTTCTTCGGTGATGACGGTTGCACCGGTCAGGACGGCAATATCCTGCAGCATGGCTTTGCGGCGGTCGCCGAAGCCAGGGGCCTTGATGGCCAACACGTTGAAAACACCGCGCAGTTTGTTCAGTACCAGGGTGGCCAGCGCTTCGCCGTCCACATCCTCGGCAATAATGACCATCTCACGTTTGCCAAGCTGCACCAGTTTCTCGAGCACAGGAACCAGATCCTGGGCGGAGCTGATTTTCTTGTCGTGAATCAGGATAAAGGGAGCGTCCAACTCCGCTTCCATGCGATCGGGATTGGAGATGAAGTAAGGGCTCAAGTAACCACGGTCGAACTGCATACCCTCGACGTATTCGGTCTCGAAGCCGAGTGATTTACCTTCTTCCACGGTGATGACGCCATCTTTGCCGACTTTATCCATCACGTCAGCGATCAAATCGCCAATTTCCTGGTCCTGGGCGGAGATAGCTGCGACGGCAGCGATGCGCTCGTGTGTGGTGATGGGTGTGGACATTTCGGCAATAGCGGAAGAAACCGCAGTCGAAGCCTTCTCGATGCCACGTTTCAGCAGCATGGGGTTAGCGCCAGCGGCGACGTTACGCAGGCCTTCATTGACGATTGCCTGTGCCAGTACTGTGGCGGTGGTGGTGCCATCTCCGGCGACGTCGTTGGTCTTGGTAGCGGCTTCCTTCAGAAGCTGAGCGCCCATGTTCTGGAACGGGTTTTCCAGCTCAATTTCTTTGGCGACGGAAACGCCATCATGAGTGATGGTGGGAGCGCCCCATTTTTTGTCCAGGGCAACGTTGCGGCCCTTAGGCCCCAGGGTGGTCTTGACGGCGTTGGCGAGGGTGTCTACGCCGTGCTTGAGTTCTTTGCGTGCATCTTCAGAAAAAATAAGTTGTTTCGCCATGTCTTGATTTTCCTCTACTATGTGATTGATGTTATGATTCCCCGGATTCGGGGAGATTTTACGGTTTGATGTTCAGAGCGATTAACGCTCAACAAATAATTAGATGGTGCTATTGGTGAAAAGGTTACTGAATTTCCTCAATGAAAAACGATTGACCTGAACCGCTTACCAAGTTTTAGCACTCTAGGGGTACGGAGTGCTAAAACCAGGGTGAATCATACTCAAGCAGTCTGAGGTTGTCAAATTTGCGATCTCAATTCATGTTGCGGCATTCAGATCGGAGGGCAAATCCCCATTGGTTTTTGGGGATTTCGTATGGTTCCGCCACGTAAACCGTGTTAGCGTGAAACGTGAAGACGTGAAGCGTTATGTCGCCCTACGGTTCCCAGACCGGACCCCAATCATTGGCGGTGTTATTCGTTAGTTGCATGAAACCGCTGCCATCCCTGTTGACGCGCGTCAATTCCTGATCGCCATCCTGGGTAATCACTGCGAGTTTAGTGCTATCGGGTGACCACACAGCCGCCGCATCTGGATGAACGGACGAAAGCAGAAGGTAGCGCCCGTTGCCATCCGCCTGCATGGTGTACAAAGACCAATCGGCCTCGGCCCCGCTGGCCATGTGGGCGATAGCGCTGCCATCCGGCGACCAACTGGGCGCCTGACTCCACGCATCCAACGGCGTGAGCCTGAGCAGATCGCCTCCGGCGATGGACATGGTGTAAATGCCGGCATTGCCGTCACGGGTGGAGGCAAAAGCCAGGTGTATGGCATCGGGAGCCCAGACTGGATTCCAACTGTTGTAGCTTGCTTCTGTCAGGGGGATGGCGGAAAGGCTGCCCACCGCGATGATGTGAATCACCTGAGGGCTGCCGACGTTCTCCAAAACGATGAAATTGCTGGCCGGTGACCACTGATAATCGACCTGATTGCCAGACAGATAAGTCCACTGCTTTCCATCGAGGAAGATGTCGTATTCGCCATCGACGATTTTTGCAAAAGCTGTGTGTTCACTGTTGGGGCTGATGCTGTAGGAAACAGCACCGGGCGCATACAGCAACTCTGTCTGTTCACTGCCATCCGGTTGCATCGACCACAGGGCTGGTCCCTCGCCATTGTCGCTGTTAAAGAAGATCAGCTGACCATCATCCGACCAGAAGGGGCGATCATTGCGCCCTTCGAAAGTCAATTGCGTGTCGTCTGTGCCATCGCTGTTGATGATGTAGATTTGGGGCACGCCGGTGCGGTCGGAAACATAAGCGATGCGCTGCTGCGGGACGGCGGTCGGACTCGGCGTGAGGGTCGGGGTGAAGGTGATGGTGGCAGTCGGTGTGTCGATTGGCGTGGCCGAAGGCGCAATCGTCGCTGTCTCCGTCGGAATAGGCGTGGCGGTTGGCGTCGGGGAAGCGGTCGGTGACGGCGTTGACGTTAATGTGGGGCTGGGTGTGCCCGGAAGGGTGACGCCCTGCGTTGGCGATGGCGTCACTGCGGCTATCGTCGGTGGCGTCGGCGATGGACTGAACGACGGGAATCGATTCGTCGACATCGCCCAGGCCATAAATGAGACCGCAGCAAGGCCCAACAGAATGCCGATCACCACCAGCCACCAACATCCCGGCCCTCGTTTGGTGGGTTTTGGCGGGATTGGCGGGCTGCCGGATTGCAGAGCGGATCGCACTGTGCTGGCAAAGGCGCTGGCTGTGGGGAAACGATTGGCCGGGTCTGTGGCCGTGGCCATGCGCAGCACCGGAGCGACGGTGGTTGGCAGGGCGAGATTCTTGTCTCTGGGATCAGGCAGAGCTCGATTCTGGTAGGCGTAAGGTGTGGTGGGCGCTGTATCGCTTTTGAAAGGCTTTTCGCCAGTGAGCATCTGGTAACAGACGATGCCGAGACTGTAGACATCACTGCGACCATCCACTTTGAGCCCGGCCGCCTGTTCCGGCGACATGTACTGCGGCGTGCCCCAGACTGAGCCGGTCTTCGTGAGAGAACCCATGCTGGCGGCGTGAGCAATGCCGAAATCGGTGAGCAGCACGTGGCCGTTCTCTCGCACCAGAATGTTGCTGGGCTTGACATCGCGATGGACAATGCCGCGACGATGGGCGTAGTCCAGAGCATCTGAGACCTGGTCGAGCACGCTGACGAGGAAATCAGCAGGCAGGGGATCCTCCACACGCTGCAAAATATCCGCAAGCGATTCGCCCTCCACGTACGCCATGGCGATGTAGTCACGACCATCCGCCTGCCCGGCATCGTAAACGACGACGATATTCGGGTGCTCAAGACGGCTGGCCGCCTTGGCCTCGAACAGGAAACGCTCGACCAAATCGGAGTCGTGCTGCAGATGCTCGTGCAGCACCTTGAGCGCGACGTGACGCTCAAGGCGTTGGTGGTAGGCCAGGTAAACAACGGCCATACCGCCACGCCCCAATTCTCGCTCGATGCGATAGGGGCCAAGCGTGCTGGGAATCACGTAATCTCATGCCCCGCCAGCCAGTCGTAGCCAATGGCGGGGTCGTCGTGGGGGATGCGGCCTTCGTCGGCAGGGTCGTAGGTCTGGCTGGTGATGTAGAGCATGTGCGCTTCGGCGCTGAGCACCTTGTAGCCATGCGCCACGCCGGGCGGGATTCGCACCACAACGGCGGGGTAATTGTCACCCAGGTAGAGTTCCATCAGTTGGCCGTAGGTGGGGCTGGCCTCGCGGGTGTCGTACAACGCCACCTGGATGTTGCCAATGGGGCAGTACCACCAGTCTGTCTGGATGCGATGGATATGCCAGGCCTTGATCACGCCCTGGAAATTGCGGGCATGGCTCCACTGGGCGAACCCCTCGGGGAAAAAATCGTCGGTGACCCGGATTACCTCACGGAAGAAACCCCGTGGATCGGTGTGGGTGACCAGTTCTTTAATTTCGACGCCAGCGATATCGCCGGAGATGTTGTTTGTGTAGGGCATGGTGGGGAATAGTGAGGAGGTGGAGATTGAGGGAGGGGAGTGAAGCGAAATGAAACATGCGTGGTGCGTATTTCGTGGTGCGTGAAAGGCATACGCACCACGCATCACGTAGATCACGTTCACCCGCACAAATCCAGTACCGTATCGTAAAGCACATCGATGCCCCAATCAAGGGCGGTCGTGGGGATGCGCTCGTTATGGCCATGCACAAGGCCACGCCATTCAAAATCACGGGGCATTTTCATGGGGCTGAAGCCGTAGGTGCGCATGCCAAGCGGGGCTACATGCTTCGCATCGGTGCCTCCGGCCAGGATCATGGGAATAACAACGGCGTCAGGATCGTGGCGCTTGAGATTGCGTTCCAGGGCATCCCAAACAGGTCCCTCCGCTGGCGCTTCCAGACGCTACCGCATCATGCTGAGGAACGTGAATGATCTCCACCGGCAGATCATCGCCGATGACTGCACGCACTTCCGCCATGAGGTCGGCGCAGGTCTGGCCCGGCAGTGTGCGGCCATCCAGTTCCGCTTCGGCCTGGCTGGGCACGACGTTGATCTTGGTTCCGGCGCGCAACAAGGTTGGGGCGACTGAATTTCTTGTCATGTGCAACAGGCTCGCACGCATTTCGGGAAACGGCAACTGCTCGATGAACTGTTCCAGGACGGCATCTTCCTCATCCGCTGCCAGAGACACATTCAACAGAGGCGCCACCTGCATGAGCAGATGGCGCACCGTCGGCGTGATGTGCGTGGGCAAATACCGGGAAGTCAGGCGCTCAAGGGCGATGGCGAGGTAGCGGATGGCGTAATCGTCGTAATTCGGCGAAGCGCCATGACCTGGCGCAGCCTGAGCCCGCAATACCAAACGGCAATTGCCCTTCTCGCCGCACTGAATTGGATAAAGCGAGAGGTTGTCAACGTATTGAGCAATAGCGCCCGATTCGCTGAGGCCGATTTCGGCGTCAATAAGATGCCGGTGCTCTCGCACCAGGAAATCCAACCCCATCTTGCCATCCACCTCTTCATCGGCGCAGCCGGCAAAGATCACATCCCGCGAGAGTTGCGGGCGCAGTTCAGCCAGGCGCAGCATCACCATGAGTTGCTGGGTGACGACGTTTTTCATATCCAGCGCCCCCCGCCCCCAGATCACACCATCTTCGATATCACCACTGAAGGGATCGTGATCCCAATGGTCGGGTTCAGTGGGGACGACATCGAGATGATTGTACAGCAACAGAGGTCGCTTCTCGCCCGACCCCTTGTAGCGTGTGATCACATTGCCCCGACCAGGCGCAGATTCGATAACAGTGGTTTTGTACCCCGCCTCTTGCAAATGCCCGGCCAGGTAATTCGCGGCCAGGATTTCGTTTCCGGGCGGGTTGGTGGTGTTCAGACGGATGAGATTCTGGAGATGGTTCGTCGCATTCATGGTAAATAATAGCTCTTCTGAGATTTGGGGGTCCTGCGAAAATCGTGTTGCGTGTTCCGTTTGGGTCAACTCCAGTGCGTCATGTCGAACGAATGTGAGACATCCCCTCCAATTTTGAGGATGATCCCTGATAACAGGGGGATTTCTCCTCCCGTTGGTCGTCGAAATGACGGCAACCTGAATAATCACCTGAGTTTAACGAATAATCGCATTTTGGGGAAAGTTCAGGTCAGGTCATGCGGCTGCTGATTGTGTTGTTAAACACATTTTTCACTTGACACCTTTCTCTGCGCGCTGCTATAATCAACCAACATGCGTCGGCGCTATCCGGCGCGTCCGATCATGCCGGGTTTCTGCTACGGTAGCAGCCATCACAGCACGGATCGCCCCAATATGACAAAATATCAGCCAATGATGACCCTCATGCAACCAGACACCAAGGACAAATAGGGAATGGCAAACGACAATCAGGTTCCAGACGAACTTCATCGCAATGTATTTTTGACATCGGTGGATTGGGTCTACAACTGGAGCCGGAAAAACAGTATGTGGCCCATGTTTTTTGGCCTGGCTTGCTGCGCAATTGAAATGATTGCCACCGCCGCCGGCCGTTATGATATCTCCCGCTTCGGCATGGAGGTGATGCGCCCTTCACCCCGGCAAGCTGACCTGATGATGGTCTCGGGCACTGTCACCAAAAAAATGGCCCCCACCATCGTGCGGCTGTACAACCAGATGGCTGAACCCCGCTATGTGCTGGCGATGGGCGCTTGCGCCACCGGCGGCGGCCCTTTCAAAGAGGGCTACAACGTCGTGGCCGGGGTGGATAAATACATCCCCGTCGATGTTTATGTGCCTGGCTGCCCGCCCATCCCGGAAGCGCTGCTGTACGGCATCATGCAACTGCACGAAAAAGTCGGCAGACAATCGATTACAACCGTGCCCTGGTATCGTAAAGACACACCCAGAGGAATTACTGTGCCAGAGCTTGGACCAGACATTTTCTTACCCGACAGGGCTGATGAAATCCGCCAGATCACGATGCGCGCCAGGCCCGTTCCTGCGGTGGAGGAGAGCTAACTATGACCGAACAAGCTGTAGCCACTCAACTAGCTGATAGCGCGCCCGAAACTGCCGCCTTACCCTACGCCGATGCCATACCCGGCGCAGTGCTCGCTGCTGATGAATTTGGCATTGTGGTCGATCGCGACAAACTGATCGACTTTACCCTGCATCTTCGCAACAACGAAGGGTTCGAATATCTTTCCTCGCTCACAGCGACTGACTATCTCGGGTTTGAAGGACGCACAGCCGCAGACCGCTTTGAAGTCGTCTACCACCTCTTCGACATCGATAAAGGGCGGAGATGGCATCGTGCTCAAAGTCAGGCTCCCGGAAGATGACCCGCAATTGCCCAGCCTGGTGCTGGTTTATCCCGGTGCAGACCTGCAGGAACGCGAGGTGTACGACCTGTACGGGATTGTCTTCAACGGCCACCCCCGGCTTCGCCGGATATTCCTGTGGGAAGGCTTCGACGGCTATCCCATGCGCAAGGATTGGAAGGAAGCCTTTTACGAAGAGGAACAGAAGCCTTTCAAGAACCGCTGGCCCGATGGTCATTACGAATGGATGGAAGACAAAGTGCCGTGGGGCGACAATATTCGCTATCCCGATGGCTGGGATCCCGAAGGATTTGTGGCCGCCCCGCCGCCCCTGCCAACCATTTTCGAACCGCCCGGAAGCGATCTGCCCGGCCACCTCCAAACCGACCGTATCGTGGTCAACATGGGTCCCCAGCATCCCTCCACGCATGGCGTATTTCGGATGATCGTCGCCCTGGATGGCGAGACCGTTGTGGGCCTGGAGCCCGAATGCGGTTACCTGCACCGCAATCACGAAAAGATCGGCGAGCGGAACAGTTGGATCATGAACATCCCCTTCACTGATCGCCTCGATTATCTGGCCAGCATGACGAACAATTTCGGTTATGTGCTGGCAGTCGAGCAACTGATGGGAGACAAAGGCAAGCCCACTGAGCGCGCTGAGTACTTGCGGATCATCATGTCCGAATTTACCCGCATCGCCAACCATTTCTGGACTATCGGCTTTTTGCTCAACGATCTCGGCGCATTCTACACACCGGCGCTTTACAACATCGAAGAGCGCGAGCTCATCCTGGATCTGTTCGAGGCGGCATCCGGCAGCCGCATGATGTGCAACTACATGCGCTTTGGCGGTGTCGCCCGTGATGTGGATGACGAATGGTTAGCCCGTGCGACGAGACATCGTCTTCAATCGCCTCGACAAACGAACCGACGAAATGGACCGTTACCTGACCGAAAACGAAATCCTGATGTCCCGCTGCATCGGCGTCGGTCACATGTCCGCCGAAGATGCGATTGCGCTCAGCGCTTGCGGTCCCTTGTTACGGGGTTCGGGCGTGAATTACGATCTTCGCAAGAATCGTCCGTATGGCATTTACGACCGCTTCGATTTTGAGACTGTCACCAACGACGGTTGCGATGTGTATGCCCGTTATCTGGTGCGTCTGGGCGAAATCCGCCAATCGATCAAAATCCTCAAACAAGCATTTGATCAGCTTCCCGACGGCCCTGTTCTCAACGGCAAGCCAGCGTATGTGACTCGCGTCCAGAAAGGCGAAGCCTACGGTGCGGTTGAAGGACCAAAGGGCGAGCTGGGTTTCTATGTCGTGTCTGATGGCTCCGACAATCCCTGGCGTTATCACATCAGAGCCCCTTCTTACATCAACCTCAATACGCTGGCGCCAACCAGCATTGGCTACAAAGTCGCCGATGCCATCGCCATCCTTGGCGCCATTGACATCATTTTGGGTGAAGTCGACCGTTAATTCTCGCACATAAACCCATCTCCATACAACCAACAGGAACACAACGCATGTTCGGAACCGGCATAATCAGAGGCCTTGGCATCACACTCAAGCGTACTGTGGACACCTTTGTTGACGACGCCAAGAAAACGCCGTCTCGCTACACCAACGCGCTGGAAACACCCCAGGGCAAGATACTGCAACAACCGCCTGACGCCCACGGCTTGTTCACGATCCAATATCCCGAAGAAAAACGGCTGATCCCCGAAAACTTCCGCTACATCCCCATGCTCGTTTACGAAGAGGACACCGGTGAGCAGCGCTGCACAGCCTGTGGCATATGTTCCAAAGTCTGTCCGCCTCAGTGCATCTGGATCGTCCGTGACCAGAGCAAAGAGGGGAAACCAATCCCGCAGCCGGCTCAATTCTTTGTTGACGCCAGCATCTGCATGAGCTGTGGCTTCTGCGCTGAGTACTGTCCCTTCGATTCGATCAAGATGAATCACGACTACGAGCTTGCCACCTACGACCGTTATCCCGGCCTGGTGCTTGATATCGAAGAACTCAGTGTCCCAACCGCCTATTACGCCACGCTGTATCCCAAAGCCTGGGAAGCCGAAAAAATAGCCAAAGCTGAGAAAGAGGCCCGGCTGGCTGAACGGAAACGGAAGGCGGCAGAGAAAAAGGCGGCAGCAGCTGAATCAGATTAACGTCCACCACTCGACTCAAGGAGCAGAACCATGCCGGTTACGATCACTTCTCACGGCCATTCCACCTTCTCGATCGACAGCGATGGTATAAAAATCCTGATTGACCCCTTCTTCACCGGCAATCCCCAGGCCAGGATCAGCGCTGACGATGTGGAAGCGGATTTCATCCTGGTTTCTCATGGGCATGGCGATCACATCAGTGATGCTGTCGCCATTGCCAAACGCACCGGCGCACTGGTGATCGCCAACTTCGAAATCGTCGACTGGTTGGGCGCCCAGGGCGTGGAAAAGGTGCACCCGTTGCACATCGGCGGCGGCAACCAGTTCCCCTTCGGTCGCTGTAAAATGACCATCGCCCACCACGGCTCCGGCCTGCCCGACGGCAGCTATGGCGGCAACCCCGGTGGCTTCCTGCTCAAATTGAACAATGGCGTTACCGTTTATTACGCCGGTGACACCGCCCTGACCTACGACATGAAATGGCTTGCAGATGACGATGTCGATGTCGCCATCCTGCCCATCGGTGACAACTTCACCATGGGACCCGATGACGCCCTCAAAGCCATTGACCTGATCCAACCGACCAACGTCATCCCCTGTCATTACGGAACCTGGCCCTACATTGAAGTGGATGCGCAAGCATTCAAAGACCGCTGCATCCTGGAAAAAGGTACGGGCTGCACCGTGCTCTCCGCAGAGGAATCGTACGTTTTAGGCTGAAAACAGCAAAAATAACTCCAAATCCTGTTCAGTTAGGACGATAGACGAAAAAAAGGATGGAAAAGTAGTGTTCCCTCCTTTCGTCTTATCGTCCTTTCGTCTATACTGGAAGACTGTTGTTAACCTTTACACATCCGCTCATTTAGATCCAACACAATTTCGATATTGAATGTACCCAAAAGCCGAAATCCTATTCCCATCTCCCTTAATCTCAACCCTTCGAGAAATTCGCGGGCCGTTGTGGACCGAACTTGTGGATCGGGTGTCTGTCCTCCATGAGACCGATCCCGACAGCCTGGCCTTTGTTCTGCTTGTCATTCGTTTGGACAATTGCCTTAAGTGCTACAGCGGCAGCTACAAATTCATGCGCGGCTGCGAAGCCTGCGCCAGTCAAAACGTGATGCAGTTCAAGGGTGAGGATGAAGACCTCATCACCCTCTACGAACAGGCGCAAGTTGATATCAACAACTATCTGGCAGGTAAAGGCGCACCCCCTGATCGCATCATCGTCTAGCTCTATGCCGCTTCCCGTTGTTGGCCAACAAGCCCCCGACTTCGCGTTACCCGGGTTGGAGGGCGAAAGCATCCATCTCAGCGATTATCGTGAGCGATCCAACGTTCTCCTTGCTTTCTATCCCTTCGATTTCAGTCCGATTTGCTCGGTGCAACTTCCTGGTCTTCAGGATCAAATCGAACGCTTTGACCGCTTAGAAACTGTGGTGTTGGGAATCAGCACCGATAGCCCGCAGTCGCACAGTGCCTTTGCCGCCGAGTTGGGCCTCGAATTCCCCTTGCTCAGCGACTTCGACGGCGGTAGGGTAAGCGAAGCTTACGGTGTAATCCGCCCCGAGGGTTATTGCGAACGCGCTTCGTTCGTCATCGATAAAGAGGGCGCCGTGCGTTATGCCACTGTGCATGACATCAGCCAGGTTCCCGATGTGGAACAGATTTTTGACGTTCTGGAGTCGTTGAATTGATCGCTCAGGTGCGGCGCACTTTGAGCGCTCAAGGCCTATCTCTTGATCATTAACCAGACATCATATTTTCTTAAGTGCGTCGCACCTGAACATTTATGACCAAACAAATTGCAATCATCGGCGCAGGCATAGCCGGACTGGCCGCCGCCTACGATCTAAACAAGGCCGGATACGAGGTGACCATCCTCGAAAGAGCGCCTCAGGTGGGCGGTCTGGCGAGCGGTTTCAAGGCCCCGCACTGGGACTGGACCCTGGAGAAATTCTATCATCACTGGTTCCAGAGCGATGAACACATGCTCGGGTTTATCGAGGAGTTGGGCTGGAGCGACCAGGTGTTGTTCCCCCGCCCTTACACGGTGGTCTACTACGATGGTCAATTCCAGCCCCTGGATTCGATTCCCGAAGCCGCCAGGTTTACGTTGAAGCACTATTCCATCATCGATTTTATGCGCTTTGGCTTTTCGGGCCTCTACTCTGCGATTGACGCCGTGGTGGAAGCCGCTGGAAAAAGTGACCGCCGATGCCTGGCTGCGCAAATACATGGGAGACAACATCTACAAAGCGCTGTGGCGGCCCATGCTGATCGGCAAGTTCGGTGAGGAAAACCTGGATGTGGTCAACATGGCCTGGTTCTGGGCCCGGCTCAAAACCCGCACCACTCGCCTGGGGACTTTCGTCGGTGGCTTCCAGGTGTTTATGGATAAGCTGGCGGATGTGTTGCGCGCCAATGGCGTTGACATCCGCCTGAACAGCACAGTGGTCGGAATCAACAAACTGGACGGAGCGCAAAACGGCCGGTTGAGCGTCGAAACAGAGGCCGGGTCCGAGACCTTCGACGCTGTGATCTCGACCAGTTCTCCTGCACTCACAGCGCGTCTCGCTCCTGACCTGCCGGATGCATACGCCGGCAGCTTGCGCGCGCTCAAATCCATGGGCGCTGTGGTCATGGTCATCACTTTGAAGCGCCAACTGACACAATACTACTGGCACAACCTGCCCAAAGAGGCCGGTTTCCCCTTCCTGGCCCTGGTCGAACACACCAACTATGTCAGCTCCGACCATTTCGGGGGGGATCACATCATCTACTGCGGCGACTATCTGCAACCTGATCACGAGTATTTTGATCTCAGCAAAGAGGAATTACTCGAACGCTTTCTGCCCTCATTCACGCGCTTCAATCCCGATTTCGACCCCAGTTGGGTGAAGGAAAGCTGGCTTTTCAGCAGTAAATACGCTCAGCCCGTGCCACCCATCAACCAATCGAAAAACATCCCCGCCCTGCGTACGCCAGTGCCCGGCCTCTACTTTGCCAGCATGAGCCAGGTCTACCCCTGGGACCGCGGCACAAACTTTGCAGTCGAGATTGGCCGCAAAGTGGCAAGGATGGTTACTGAGGATTTCTAGCGTAGTGGTATAATGGTTCCAGCACACTCGGAGACTTTTCATCAATGTATTGGCAAGACTATGTAGTTTCTGACCCAATGATCTGTCATGGACAGGCCTGTATCAAGGGAACACGCATCATGGTGTCGGTCATTCTCGATAACCTGGCGACAGGCATGACGCCGGAGGAAATTGTCGATAGTTATCCATCGTTGAGCACCGAGTCAGTGGGAGCCGCCATCGCCTACGCCGCCGATCTTTCTCGTGAACGAATTGTAGCTATGCCGGCATAGGGCTTGATATGCGATTCAAAATCGACGAAAACCTGCCGGTTGAAGTGGCGGAATCGCTGCGACATGCGGGACACGACGCGTGAACTGTCTGGGACCAACACCTGCAAGGCCGGGATGATCAGCATATTTCGGCAGTCTGCCAAGCCGAAAAGCGAGTTGTCGTGACATTGGACGTTGGATTTGCCGACATCCGCTCCTACCCCCCTGATCAATTCTCCGGGCTGATTGTCCTCCCGCCTGAAACAACAAGATAAACCTCATGTACTTGCAATTGTTAATCGGGTGATGTCCTTGTTTACGACGGAGACTCTCGATCAACATTTGTGGATAGTAGATGAAGAACGAATCAGGATTCGCAGCTAATCTCGAAATTTCTCGATAACTCAATTCCGAAATACAACCCAATATTTAAAGGATAAAACATGTCAAATCAACCTTCAGAACAAGCCGTTATGGCTGCCTTGAGCACAGTCCAGGAACCGGAACTGCACAACGACCTGGTTTCTCTCAACATGATCCGCAATCTCCAGATATCCGACGGCAATGTCGGATTGACGGTGATGCTAACCACTCCTGCTTGCCCCCTGAAAGGCAAGATGGAGGATGATATCCGGGCTGCCCTCGCACCGGTTCCCGGCGTAAAAAGCGTGAACGTGCGTTTCGATGCCAATGTCCGCTCCGACAACCGCATTTCGGGCCGTCTTGATCTCCCCATCAAGAACATTATCGCTATCGCCAGTGGCAAGGGTGGCGTGGGCAAGAGCACCGTCGCCGTCAACCTGGCTGTGGCGCTTGCCCAGACCGGCGCACAGGTCGGCGTGCTGGATGCCGACATTTACGGTCCCAACATCCCCCAAATGCTGGGCGTTGTAGAAATGCCCACGCCGCAAAACAACAAATTGATTCCCGCCAACGCCTACGGCGTGCAATTGATGTCGATGGGTTTTCTGCTTGCGCCCGACCAGGCCGCCATGTGGCGCGGCCCCATGCTGCATTCCGCCATCCGCCAGTTGTTCACCGATGTGGCCTGGCAGGAAGTGGACTACATGATCGTCGATATGCCACCCGGCACCGGAGATGCGCAACTGTCCCTGGCCCAGTCGGTGCCACTGACCGGCGGCGTCATTGTCTCCACCCCGCAGGATGTGGCTCTGTCAGACGCACGCCGCGGCTTATCCGCCTTTCGGCAACTGCAAGTGCCCGTACTCGGTATGATCGAGAACATGGCCTACTTCATCGCTCCAGATACCGGCCAGCGCTACGAGATTTTCGGCTACGGCGGGGCGGAGAGCGCAGCTCAGGAATTGAATGTCCCCTTCCTGGGACGTTTGCCCCTCGACCAAAACGCCCGCGAGGGCGGCGACCGGGGCGTGCCCGTCGTGATCAGCCATCCCGATTCGGAGATCGCCCGGAGTTTCGTTGATCTCGCCAAAAAACTTGCAGCCCAGGTCAGCGTGCTCAGCTTCCGCCCCGACCCGGAATTGAAGATTATCTAGGATAGCAGGTTTGGGAACCGACAGACCAGGATATCAGTAAACCGGTAAATCGGATGCATGACACTCGATTTACCGGTTTTTGGTTTGTATCGCCAATGAATTGGGATTGGGGGGCATGTGCTCGTTGGGTGGAACGGCGTAGGCTTCAGTGCTTCGATCTCTTCGGGGCGCGTCAGTTGGTGATGCTGGCGCATTGATGTCATCGATGGCCTTTTGAACATCCCAGCGACTTCGATTGAGGTCGGCCCCGCGCCAGAAACCAAAGTTGACAGCTTTCTTGAACGGCCATGACGTAGATCGAAGGGGCCGTTGCGCTCGTAAACCGGCTGCGCCCTTTTCGAAAACGATGCAGTCGCCGCTCAAACGATCGGCGGCATAGCACAAACTGCCGTGACCGTTTGTTACGACGCATTATTTCCGCCGACCAGCGGTTCCAGCCCAGCGATGTATTCAATCGACTGGTTTTTTCGACATTGGGGGATCTCCGGAATGAGTCACGGATCCTGGTACTCCGCCAGGCGACCGTCCAGGCCCAACTCGGGGGCAATGCCCTGCATGGCTTCCAGCACAAACTGGATATGCTCATCCAGGTCTTCGCCCAGGTCGGCCACGTTGTCGATGATTTCCTGGCGGTCGATGGCGGCGGTGAAGCGTTTGTCCTTCCATTTCTTTTTGACCGAGCGCAGGTTTACGTCCCGGATGTCTTTGCTGGGCCGCACATAGGCGGTGGCGATGATAAGACCGGTGATTTCGTCGCAGGCGCGCAGGGTCTTGTCCAGCAGGCTGGTGGGAGGCACACCCAGAAAGTCGGCGTGGGCAGCGACGGCATGGGTGAGTTCGTCAGGGTAGCCCAATTCTTCGAAAAGTTTTAACGACGTGCGTGGATGGCCGTTGACTTCGTCGTCCATGTCGGGAAAACGCTCGTAATCCAGGTCGTGGACCAGGGCGGCAGCGCCCCACAGTTCTTCGTCTTCGCCGTACTTGCGGGCATAAGCGCGCACCGCAGCTTCGACCGAGAGCACATGTTTGCGCAGGCCGTCATTCTGAATCCATTCCTGAACAAGCGTCCAGGCTTCGTCGCGGGTCGGTTGGGGCATGAGAAATATGGAGTAAGGAGTAATGGAGTAAGAAGGATTGACCATTGGCTATTGACCATTGATCATTGACAATTGTTCAGATTACCCAGACCAGGGCGTTTCGGTCGCGCCTTGCTGGTGATTGACCAGCCGGGCCAGCACGAAAAGCCAATCGCTGAGCCTGTTGAGGTAACGTTGAGCGTCGGGATTGATCGATTCCTGCTCAGCCAAAGCTGTGATAGCGCGTTCGGCGCGGCGGCAGACTGTGCGGGCAACGTGCAGGGTTGCAGCCACATCGACGCCGCCGGGCAGGATGAAGTTCTTGAGTTCAGGCAGCATCACTTCCCAGGCGTCGATCTCGGATTCCAGGCGCTGGATGTCGTCTGCATTGACGCGCACGATGTACGAGGACTGCACATCCAGGGGTGTGGCCAGGTCGGCTCCCACCGAGAACAATTCGGACTGAACGCGATGGATGGTGTTCAGAAGTTCGGGGTCTGTGCAGCGGCTGACGGCCAGACCGAGTACGGCGTTGGTTTCATCCACTGTGCCGTAGGCTTCGATGCGGAGATTGTGTTTGGGCACTCGCCGACCGCCAAATAGGCCGGTGTCGCCGAGATCGCCAGTTTTTGTGTAGATTTTCATCGGTTATGGTGTGTATTCTGGTGCAAAAATGTCAATGGTATCGCCCCCGACAACGGGAGGCTCCTGTACATGGATGTCGTACCAGGCCATCATGCGGGCGAATGTCTCGCGAAGCGAGAACCAGCCCGCGCCGCGGTACGGGCGCAGGTCGGCGGACACACCCACGGCATCGACATCGAACTGCTGGCACAGGTACAATGCTCTGGGCAAATGGAATGTCTGTGTGACCAGAACCGCCCGATTTTGGCCAAAAATAGTCTTCAGCCTGTAACAGGAATCGTAGGTGCGCCGTCCGGCGTAATCGTAGGCCAGAGCGGATGCGGGCACGCCCAGGCTGCGGGCGAATTCCCCCATCGCTGCGGGTTCGTTGTAATCGGCAAAGCGATTGTCACCGCTCATGAGCAGTTTGGACACTTTGCCCTGGTTCGTACAGTTCGACGGCGGTGCGCACACGGTCGGCCAGGACCGGCGTCAGTTGGCCGTTGGGATAGACGCCTGCGCCAAAAACCAGGGCAACGGGGCGATGATCGATGTCTTCAGGCGCGAGCAGACGTTGGCGATAGCGATAACTGACATCCAGGTAGACGAGCGCGGCGATGACAACGACAACGAGCGAACCGAGCAGAGCCAGCATCACCATCAACTTGGCCAAACGGCGCGGGGTGGATGGCCGTCCGCTGACTGACGTTCGTTCCTGTCGCCATCTTTTCTGGTCAATGCCAACGTGCTCCATCAGGCCACATCCATCGCCCTTTCCAGCGCCGGCAGGAGGTAATCCTTGACCACGACCTCCCAGCTCATGCGTGAACCGACCTTTTGGCCCAGCGCAAGCAGTTCTTCGGATTCTTCATCGTTCAGGGGCAAGGCGGGCGGCGATGGTCCGGGCGACAGTCTGGCTGCTGCTGATTTCGATCAAATCCCGGCCGTATTTGTCCAGGCGCATGGCATCGGCAGTGCTCTGGAAGGTCCAATCGGGCGGCGGGGTCACGTAATCGGCCACGATCAGGTTCGGGAACTCCGGCAGATCGGCGCTGGCGCGATCGACAAAGCCCACACAGCCGCAGACATTGGAGACGACGCACAACGCGCCAAAACTCAAAGGTTCGACCTGGGCGATGCCAAAGGGCTCGTAAATGCTCTGGCCGAACTCCAAATCCGCCCCCTTGCGCAGGTCCATAAAATTCATTTCTGCGGGCATACGCTGGCCGCAGCGATCCCGGCTCCACCCAAATTGATTGACCAGCACGGCCTTGATGGCCTGACTTCTCTGGTTGAATGGTTCGAGGACATTGAAATAGAAATCGACCTCGTGTCCGAGCAGGTCGTGGTTATCCGCCCGGTGGTTGACTGGCCAGCCATATTCCTGTTCCCACAATCGCACCTGGGCCGCGGAACGCCCGGCGGCTCGAAGCTGGAGAGGATGAAGAGCACGGCCTGTTTGCCCGCGAGCGCCAACATGCCGTCCAGATGATTAAGCACCCGCATGTCGCGCCACATCGCTTTGCTTGTGACGAAGCGCGTCACGTGGCTGAAGACAAAATCGGGTTCAAAGCCAAACAGGTTTTGGGTGTAGGTTTGCAGCAGGCTCTTGCTGTGTTTCTTCTGCGTCAGGGTGATGGGAAAACTGGGCACGCCATTGTAGACCAGATCAATTTCTTTGTAGCGATAATCTCCCCCCAGGAAGCGCAGTTCATCCATGACCAGATCGCCCACGGCCAGGACGCCATCACAAACGGCCGCCAATCGCAGAAGGGCGTGTTTGTAGTAGTAGGATTGGTCGCCAAACACGGCGTCGATGCTCTTGTGCTCTTGCTGGGCGACGCGCATCGTGTTGTAGAAACGGGTGTCATGGCCGGGGTGTTCTTCCACCAACAGGCGGGCGGTGGCGACTTCGTGCGCATAAAACGCTGTGAACCAGTCGCGGGGATCCTTCATCAGCGCCGCCAGCACAAATGGCATGCCCATCCATTCGTGGGCTAACAGCACGCGTGGTCCGCCCGTCTCGGCAGTGAGATGATACAAAGCGGCATACGCTGGCTCCGCCAGATTCACAAAACGGCGGAATTCGGGGTCGAACTCGTATTGTCCGCAATTCAGGCCAAATTTATCCCAGAGATAGTATTTGAAGTCGTTGAGTTGGGGTTCATTTATTTCGGCGACATTGATCAGCAGCACTTCGTGGAACATGCCGCGAAACGGGCGTTTTCCGTAGTAGATCTGAACGTTGTACGTGCGTTCGATTGCCTGGAACTGCTGGCTCAACTCAGGCGACAGGGTGTCGATGCTGAGTGGCGCTGCGTAACGCAAGCGCAGATCGTTACCGGGGTCGAACAGCCGCTCCATTTCGCCGGGATTATCGACATTGAGCGGTCCCACGATGATGGTGCGTTCGACAGCGTTTTTGTAGGCTTGCGCGCCGAGCAGACCGTTCAGTACCGCGCCAATCCCCCCAACTTTGACGCCTGCCTCGTGGGTGATGTGAACAACCAGTTCGATATTGTCAATCATAGTCGTGATGAGCGTGTGAGCGTGTAGTCGGACAGAGTTGAACGCTATTGTATCACAATTTTATTCCGAAACTGTGGTTGCGCTGCAAGTCTCAGAAAACACAACGCCCCGCCAATTGTGGCAGGGCATTGTCAAATGAGGAGGAAATCGTGGAGATGGGTTCAGGCGACAACTTGAGCACTGACCGCTTGCTGCAATTTCTGCAGGAGCATTGGTTCAGGGGCAGCGCCTTCCTGGTGCACAGTGCCATTGATGACGGTGCGAGGCACGCCGTAAACATCGTACTTGTTGGAAAGCTCCTGGAATTCCATCGCTTCCACCATGTCGGCGGTGACGCGTGGGCTGGCATAGGCCATGTGGTGGGCCAGGATGACGGCGCGGGGGCAATGCGGGCAGGTGGGGGTGACAAAGACCTGGATGTGGACATCCTCTTCCAGTGTATTCAGGTAATCGACTGTTTCCTGCTGCAGTTGCGCCTGGTCGCTGCCGACGGTGTTGATGCCATCGAGCAGAGACATGAATTCGTAACCGCTGGGGATGCCATAGAAGTGAATGCCGTAATCGATGTCTACTCCATCGCCGCCAGCAGCCACAATGGCGATAGCTGGCGTTTTGTCGAGGTTGTAGATGGCCAGATCGGCGAAATCGGTGTCAATGTCGTAGGATTCGACTGTCAGGTTCGGGGAAAGTTCGGCCAATTCTTCGCAAAGCGATACGACTTCGGTGCAATACGTGCAATTGTCTTCGCTGGTGGCGACCACCATTTTCACGGGGCGCTGGAGATTCTCTTCAAATTGTGCGGCGACGGCCTGGGCGTCTTGGGGGCTGAGTAAAGCCATTATGGTTTGGGCTCCTTGGATGTTTCTATGTGTAAAAGATTGCTTGTAGGATTTTTCTGCTTGGTGTGGATTAGATGTCGCTTGCAAGCCAAGGGTTACATGGATGGCGTCGTTTCGGCGACCAACGGGCGGAGAAATTCCCCGGTGGTGTGCTTAGGAAACGAGCGGGAGATGTCTCGCTGCGCTTCGACATGACGGTCTGCCTAGATTCAGAACCGCTGACCGACCATTTTCTTACTACGGCAGACTGAACTCCAGCAGTGTCACTGAATCCCCACCATCTTCTGTTCTCAAGCGCTCGCCAGACGCCCCGTCGTAGAATCCTGTGATGATGCGGTATCGGCCAGCCGGCATGTCGCCGGGCAAGGGCAGCACATACGATGATGAAACAATCTCATCAGGCAGCCACTGGTCAGTCGGATATGCGCCTCGCCCCGGTTCGGCATCATCCTGCGCCATCACTTTGTCCACTTCATCCAGCACCTGCACGAAGACCTTGTAGGCTTTGTCGATATCGCCGACACGCCGCCAGTGCAACGCCAGGCGGATGGGCTCTCCCGCCATAGGTTGCGCAGGCGAAATCTCGTAACCCAGCAGTTCGATGCCGTCGCCGAAGCGTGTTTGCACAGGTTGAGCAGTGGCAGGCATTTCCGATCGTGGTTTTTCGGACGCCCGCCATGCCTGCACCCGCACAAAGGTCTGGCCCGGAAAGACCTGGTCGAGGGTGTTCTCCGCATGTCTTTCGAGCCAGGAGCGAATGAACCCGGTCGGGTCGTTGACGGTGTCGTAGCCTCGCAGAACCCAAACGGCGTCGGCTTCGTCAAAGAGCTGCTCCAGGCGCTCGGCAGTCGTAGCGCTGCTGATGGCGTAAAAATCGCTGTCTGGATCGCCCCAGCCGATGTCGGCATCGCCATCGACATGGCCGGTCATCACCACCAGTGGGCCTTCGTCCGGCCAGCTCTCTGACGAATACTCGCTCAATCGTCCCAACCAGCCGATCTCGTCCGGCCAGTAGGTGGTGAAGGCCGGGTACAGATAACCGGCATTGATCAAGACAGCATCCTTTGGTCCCATCCTCTCGTAGATCAAACGCACAGCGCCGCGCAGATCATCAGCGGATTCGTAGGCAAAACGGTTTTGATGATAATTACGCAGGCTGATGGCGGACCCACCGAGCAGGATAAGCAGCAGGAGGATGGAGATGATCAAGCGGGCGGTTGCGTTTTGTGTGTTGTGCTTTGCGTGTTCATCGTTACGCCCGGCCACGTACAACAATCCAGCAGCGACAAGCACAGGGAAGGCGACGCTGTAGAGATTGAGATAGCGCACATGGTAGAGGGGCGTGAACAGCACGGAAACCAGCAGAATCAGGAGAACCGGTCCCAGCAATGTGGTCCAGAGCAAGGTCGGGGCCGACCAGCGCCCGCCTTGCCGCCAGCGTCGGGTGGGGGCCCAAAACGCCAGCGCCGCCAGAGCTATGCCGAGCAGTCCCAACGGCCACCAGTCGGGCAGGATCGATTGATTGGCCCAGCGTCAGGGCTGTTACGCCTTCCTGCCCGACCTTGTGCAATAACTCGAACAGCGGGATGGCATCCCGCCAGGGCGGCACCGGCGGATCGAACGCCTGGCGGAGGGCGGTGGGCAGCCAGGGCAGGAACAGCACAATCGCACCGAATTGGGCCAACAGCCAGGGCGCCAGACGGCGGCGGGAATGCATCCACAGCCAGGGAATTACAAAGATGTTCAGGGCTACCAGGGCGAAGGCGCTGTAGTAAAGCGTCCACAAAGCCAATGCCGCAACAATGGCATAGAGGATGAGCGAGCGAACGGCGTGGCGGGCTTTTGCATCACATCCAGCGCCAGCAGCAGCGCCGCCAGCAGCAAAAACACGCCCAACGTGTACATCCGCACTTCCTGCGCATACCAGATGCTGAATGGGCTGACTGCGAACAGGAATGCGGCGAGGACGCCGGTGCGACTTCCGTAAAGCCGCAAACCCAAATACGCAATCAACGGGATCGTCGCCATGCTGAAGCACACGGAGAAAAACGCATAGGCGAACTCACTCTGCCCCGATGCCAGCGTCCAGAAATGCAGGAGAGCGTAGTACAACGGCGGATGGATGTCGCCCGCAGTGTGCGCCCACATCGCCGCCAACGGCTTGGATGCCAGCAGTGCGCTTACCGTCTCGTCATACCACAGGCTGTCCGCACCCAAACGGTAGAGCCGCAGGACGAAGGCCAGCAGGAACATGAGCGCCAGCGCGAAGCGCTGCCTCGACGAAAAACGATTCATCAGACCTGAAGTGTACACCAAACGCGATAAGTCATGCGAAAGTAGGGTGCGGGCCCAGCGCCCGCCCGCGTAGGGCGACCCAAGCGGTAGCGCCCTACATCAATGAAAAACAACAGACAGCGTTTTGTGCTACAATGTCGCACACATCAATGTCATTGAGGTGCGAAGCATTTCCGAAGTGCTTCGCACCCGAAAGGGAAACCATGTCCGAAACCAAACCTGTTGTCCTCGTCCACACCGAAGATCTCTTTTTCGCCATCCGTATCCAGGATGTCATCGAGAAGCTGGGTGGGCGCGTGCAAAACGCCGGCGATCCATTTGATCCAGAGGAAAGCCTGCGGGAAGCGCCGGTGCTGGTCCTGGTGGAATTGGGCGCAGGCGGGCAGGGGAATTGGCGCCAGGTTGTGCAGCATGTTCGCAAACAAACTCGTGGGATTCCCATCGTCGCCTTTGGCTCGCATGTCGACGTTGATGCCCGCGAGGCAGCTCGCGAGGCTGGCTGTGATCATGTATGGTCCAAAAGTCGGTTCGTCGATGAATTGCCGACCCTGGTGGAGCGCTACACAACGCCATCCGTGGATACACCCGGTTGCGCCGATGAGCCCAACGATCTGGTGCGTCTGGGCGTGGCGCTTTTCAATCAGGGCCGGTACTACGAAGCCCACGATGCGCTGGAGGAGGCATGGTTTGCCGATAAACGCCCGTGCCGGGACCTGTACCAGGGCCTTTTGCAGTTGGGTATCGCCCTCCACCACATCGAACAGGACAATTACCGCGGGGCGGATAAGATGCTGTTGCGGGCAACGAGTAAATTTCAGAAATTGCCAACACAGTGCCAGGGCATGGATGTGGTCCGGTTGCTCGACCACAGCCGCACCCTGCGCCAGACCCTTCTTTCTCTGGGACCCGACCAGCTTGACCAATTCCCTCGTCAGTTATTCCCATTATTAGCCAGCAATGATGTCGCTGGTCTGTCACGATAGTCGTTGAGTCGTACTACGCCGATGAGACAGGGAGCTTTCGGGTCTCCCTATTGGTTGAAACTGAGTCGTAATGGATTTCAATCACAAAGGATACAACATTGCTCACGATTTTATTGATTGTTTACAGACGATCATATATAATAATAGATTGGTACACAACAATAGTAGACTCAACCCAAAACACAGTTAGGAGGATTACATGTTTTCTACAAACAAGACATACCGTATGGCATTCGTTCTGTTAGCATTGGTGCTTTTGCTGGCAATACCAGTCGTTACTGGCGCAGCCGGAGAGAATGGCATCACCAGCCCTGAAGGTGGCGCTACAATCAGTGGTAGCGTGGAAGTAACAGGCGTGGCCGCTGACTCGAATTTCGAGAAATGGCAGTTGGACATCATGGTCAGTGGAGATGAAGGCAGCGCTTCCTTCATCGCCCTTGGCGAGGAACAGGTTGCAGAAGAAGGGGCGCTTGTTACGCTCGATACCACCATGTACGCTGACGGCGACTACACCCTGCGTCTGCGAGTGGTGGGCACCGACGGTCAGTACGACGAATACTACACCGATGTCACCATCGCTAACGGCGAAACGCCTGCTGCCGCTCCTGTTGCAGAAGAGGAAGCGGATATGGCCGATGAGGCCGACATGGCGGCTGAAGAGACAGCTACAACTGAAGAAGTTGCCGCAGCGCCAGCGAGCGTTAATGGCATCACCAGCCCGGAAGCTAGCGCCTCCGTTAGCGGCAGCGTCGATGTCATGGGTGTCGCTACAGACCCGAATTTCGAGAAATGGCAGTTGGACATTATGATCAGCGGAGATGAAGGCAGCGCTTCCTTCATCGCTCTTGGCGAGGAGCAGGTTGCAGAGGCAGCTACACTGGCAACCGTTGACACCACCATGTATCCTGACGGCGACTACACCTTGCGTCTGCGAGTGGTGGGCACCGACGGTCAGTACGACGAATACTACTCCGATGTCACCATCGCTAACGGCGAAACGCCTGCTGCCGCTCCTGTTGCAGAAGAGGAAGAGGTTGTAGCGGACGAGACCGACGAGGCAGTTGCAATGGATGATGAGGCGGCTGCAATGGATGATGAGGCAGTTGCAATCGGATGATGAGACAGTTGCAATGGAAGAAGTTGCCGCAGCGCCAGCAAGCGTTAATGGCATCACCAGCCCGGAAGAGGGCGCTTCCGTTAGCGGCAGCGTCGATGTCATGGGCGTCGCAATGGATCCGATCTTCGAAAAGTGGCAGTTGGACATTATGATCAGCGGAGATGAAGGCAGCGCTTCCTTCATCGCTCTTGGCGAGGAACAAGTTACAGAGGCTGGTGCACTGGCAACGGTTGACACCACCATGTATCCTGACGGCGACTACACCCTGCGCTTGCGTGTGGTGGGCTCCGACGGCCAGTACGACGAGTACTTCGTCCTGATCGTCATCGCCAACAGCTAGAAATCCTTCAACGCCGGAGTGCTTCCGGTGTCAGAACAAAAATCCCGATGCGTTATCCATGCGCATCGGGATTTTTTTATCTTAGTTTTGTTGAAATAGAGGCTGCGTGCAGCGAGGACCGCTCAAATATCCCGCTTAGTAGTCATCACCTGCTTCGTCAGACGCTTCGACGATTTCCTCTTCCTCAAACACTTCAGGCGTTTCTACGATCTCTTCTTCAGCATCCGACCAGAAGCTGAAGGATTCGCCGGGCGCGCCGCACTGCGGGCATTGTGCAAGCCGTTCACCGATGGCGCTGCGGTAGGTGAAACCGCACTCATCGCATTCCCAATTGCCAATGATCTCGTCGTTGTCGAATTGAAAGTCGTTCATCATGCCGTGTCCTTACAAGAGGGGAAGCTGGTCATAAACGGGTTGTCCAGCACTCAGTTGGAGACATAACGGATAGTCGGACTCAAGATTACCACCGGAAATAGTTTGTCTGCAAATACGAAAGAACCGGCGCTCTTGCAGCCGGTTCTTTCGTGGTGGTGGGCTATTTTCGGGGATGATCCTTTGTCATGTGGCATTGCTTGTATTTCTTGCCACTGCCGCACCAGCATTGGTCGTTGCGGCCCCAGCTAGCGAGTCTTTCTGGCTGCGGCCTTTCTTTGCGATTAAATAACTTGAACATGGGGCTTCTCCTGCTTGGTGGTGATTCTAAACGGATAATTGCTCTGCAAACAAACCGAAAAATCTTAAGTCATTATCCGAAGATTGGCAAATTTTGACACACCGTTTAAATCATGTGTCCTTCCACAGAGTGCAATGTTCTTCTGTTCAGAAATAACCTCCGGGAGGTGGCCAGAACCAACGTGCTTAACTGGACGTTTGCGGCCACCTCCCGGAGGATGAAATCTGGAATTTATTTTTGGACGCTTACTTACAAGACTACAATGACAAGTATTCGCATCGTGACTATTCCTCAACCGCATGGTAGTGTCGATACCATGCCAAGCCGACCTCGACGGTCAGTAACCACAGAATGCCCAAGGCCATTGCACCCAAAACATCGCTGGGATAATGCACGCCCAGGTAAACGCGACTCAATCCGACTAACGGGACTATCATGCCCACCAGCAATGCCCAACCTCGACGTCCATTTTGCCACAGAAGAATGGCCAGAAAGCCGTAAAGAGCAACGGCAGCAATCGTGTGTCCGCTGGGAAAGCTGTAAGTTTTCTCCACGGTGAGCGGGAGAAACACTGAGGGTCGGGGCCGGGCAAATAACAGCTTGAGTAAACTGTTCAGTGCAGCAGCGCCAATCACGCTGACGAGTAGCGCCACTAGTTCCGACCAGCGCTGACGACGTCCCAACCAAAACGATGTCGCCACTGTCACCAGAATGACACCGTAACTCCCGGCCTGCGTGATGGTTTTCATGATCCAATCCAACCAGGGCGTCTGCAGGCTGTGAATGGCCAGCATGAGAGGCGCATCCCAAACAAAACCTTCCCGCAACCACACATCCTCGGCGAGTTCCAGAAAAACGAACGCGGCAATGATGCCAAGCAGAGCGATCAGGCTCCAAATAGTGAGGTGTTTCGCACTTCTTGGTTGTTTGTTTGTGTGGTCAGGGTGCGACATAGTACTCAGTCAAGCGTATTCTGATGGATTAAGCATTCATCAAATCGGAGGGAAAGCAAGGAAAAACAGAAATGTGAGGGCACGATGTCCCTTGATTCCCTGTTTTCCCTCCTTCTTTGCTCAGCGTACGTCCATGCAATTCATCAAGATAGCTTTGACTGAGTATTAGTCATCCAAACACGAAAGGGTCAGGGAGAAGCTTATGGGAGACGGAAATCGTCTTACGAAAATCTAAAACTATGACCGCCCTCGTATGAGCAGGTGTCGTCGCACCATCAGCACCGAACACTGGGCGTGGTCAGCGACGACATCGGGGATGGAACCGAACAGGAAATTGCGAATGCGGTACTCGTGCGAAGCGCCAATAATGACCAGATCGGGATTATTCGCGTCGAGAGCTGAAGTCAGGCTGGCAGTCACATCGTCATCGCTCTGATGCACCAGATAATGCATGCGTCCGTAGTCGCCAACGATGGTTTCAACAGAAGCGGCCATATTCTCACGCTCCTGATCGATGTTTACGCCGGGTTTGGTGATGCGCAATAGATTGACGTCAGCGTTCGTGGCCTCACCGATGCGAACGGCGAATTCCAGTCCCAGTTGGGCGTGCGGCCCCCCGCCCCAGGGGATCAAGATCGATCGAATCGACTCCAGCCCCCGGTTCTTGAGGACGGCGACATCGGCGGGCGTGTTGGTGAGGATGCGCTGCACAGGGCTGTTGTAAATCCGACTGACGTTGAAACCACCCTGCCAGCCCATCAGCAACAGATCGCCCTGCCGCTGTCGTGTTTCGGCGATGAGCGTGCCAAAGATATCGTAAGTGACGTCAGTGATAGTCTCGAATGAGGTCGCAGCCAAAGGCCGCTGAGCGCTGCCATTCTCTCTGGCTTCCATCTGCTGCGCCTGCTCAGCCAGGAGTGCAATGTTTCGCTCGATGGAAGGACGATGGACAAACTGTCCTCGAGCGACGCAGAGTGGCGTTTGTATTGGCACCAAGTTCCAGATGCATGCCATAAACCTGTCCTCCTTCTGCCTGCCCAGTCGCCAGATAGCGGCCTAACCGCAATAAATCCGCCTCTGTGCTGGGATTGGCCAGCGCCACCATCACCCGTCGGGGACTGACGACATCGATGCGACGCACAACCGGCATGGGCTCCGCCTCCGCAACTGCAACAGGCTCTTTGGCCGGTTTTCTTAGCGACTGCCAGCCCAACTGGCTCCAACGTTCACGCACCAGGGGCAGACCGTACTGGATGTCCACCCGACTGCGCCCCCATATAAAATACCAGATCAGGCTTACGATGATAAGGACGACGATAACGATCTGGGCTACGACACCGGAAAAGAGAATGATCATCACGCAGCCAAGTGCAGCAAATATCTGGGAAAAAGGCGTGAATGGTACCCGAAATGAGGGTTTGAACCAGGAGGGTGAGGCCACTCGCAATACAATCACACCGATGTTAAGCGCAGCATAGCTGTAAAGCTGGAGCACGCTGGCAATCTCCGCCAGTGTTTCCAGGCTATCGATGAACAGGAAGAGCATTGCCAGGCCGCCAGTGAGCAGAATGGCGCGATACGGCGTCAGGCGTTTGGGGTGAATTTCGCTCAACCAGTTGGGGATCATCCTGTCCCGAGACATCGCCAGGTTGATGCGGGACGCCGCCATGATGCTGGCATTGGCCGACGAGAGCGTAGCCAGTAAACCGCCAATGATCAAGAGACCTGCTCCCACCGGCCCAAACATCATGTCGGCCGCCACTGTCAGCGGGGAACTGATGTGGGTGAGCTCGTCCTGAGGGAATATCCCGGCGATCACAAACACGATGAGGACATACAGGACGGTGACGAGTGCCACGGAGCCGATCAGCGCTCTTGGTATATTTTTCCCGGGATCTTTAATTTCCTCAGACACTGCGGCGATTTTGGCGAAGCCCATAAACGAAATGAAGATCAAGGCCATCGTTGTGAACACCGGACTGGTGCCGTAAGGGAAAAAGGGTTTCAGATTTGCGGGCTCGATGAAGAAAAGACCGGCAACGATGAAAACAATGAGGATGACAAAAAGCGTAAAAACAACGATGACCTGTGTCCCGCCCGACTCTTTGGCTCCGACCACGTTCAGCGTGGTAAAGACGATGCCGCCGATGATGGCGCCAACCAACGGCGAGATGGGCAGGAAGGCATGCAGATATTCGCCCAGGCCAAAAAGATAAAAAGCGATGGCAAACGTGAGGCTGAGCCAGATGCCAATGCCAGAGATGGCGCCGAAGGCCGGGCCCAGAGAACGGGAGACGAAAAAGTAGTCGCCACCGGAGGTGGGCATGCCTGTCGCCAATTCGGCGGCGCTGGCTGCCGTGAGTAAACAGATGATACCGGCGGCAACGTAGGAGAAGATAGCCGCCGGACCTGTTAGAGACACCGCCAGACCGGACAGGAGGAAGATGCCTGCTCCGATCATGGTGCCTGCCCCAATGGTCAGGGCTGCCCAAAAACCCAATTCACGACGAAGATCTGTGTTTTCAGCTGTTTTGACAGTCATCACATAGCTCCTTGCTGTACGATATTGAGGCGATGATTGAAGTACTGCTATTCGAGTGCCACCGGGCCATAAGGCACTTCGGGATCCAAAAGAAGAACAAGCTGTCCGCCGGAAAATACCCGCACATTGCCATCTGTGGACGAAACGACAACAGCGGTGGCGGTGGTGCGGGCGGTGACGGATGCTGCTGTGACATGACGCGTGCCCAGCCCATCAGGTATGCTGATATCTGCCTCGCTTGCAGCCAGAAAAACCGCTGCCGACTGGATGAAGCCATCGCCGCGCACCACAAATGCCCCATCCAATTTCGCCAATTCCACCAGCGAATCGTGGATATCAGGATTGGTTAGCATTCTCAGGTCGTCGTCGTGACCATGAAAGGGATTGGGAATGATCTGGTGAGAACCATTGAGGACATTGACCGAATCGCCCAGAACGAAAATTGCTCCTGCACGCGCCCCGCCGCGGCTGACGACCCGACCGATCTTGCTGGCGACGACCAGCGCTGCTTCCAGAACCTGTGGCTGGATGGAATCGGTGAGGCGCACGAGTTCGGTGAGGGGGAGACGCGCAGCCGCAGGTTCGACTTCGGTTACGAGCAGAAATGCGCCCTCTTGCGGATAAACTGCAGCGCCCATGGCGCAAACGATCAGATCACCAGGCAACACTTTGCCCGTCTGCAATGCCACTGACAACACATGCCTGATCTGCCGGTAACGATCGGCGGCGAGCACTGGCAGATGGATCGTCTCTAGCCCCGAATCTGCCAACGCCGCAAGACTGTCGGCATTGGTAGAGGCGGCGACAATGCGCCCCTGGTCAGATAATCGCTCCACGATGCGAGCCAGATCGCCCGTCTCGGTCACGCATAGGATGCACTGCACGGGCACTGCTTGAGCAATTTTCACCGCCATCTCAGCAAGCGTGGCATCAGATTGAAGCGAATGAGTCGCCATGTATATGACCTCCTCACTTAGGCAAAGACGTTTTCATCGCCAGAATCGCGCACGAACATACAAGACGAGCGGGTTTCGTTTACCATGCGTCGCACAAAGGCAAAGTCGATATCATCGGGGAAGCCAAAGATCTGCACGTCGGCTGCAGGGGCGTCACTGATTAAGTCGTGGAAATCACCCACTTCGACCTGCGTTTGGGACACTTGCAGCCGCGCCAGGTCCACGAGATTGCGGAGATAAACTTCAGCCCCGGCCTTCTGTTCTGCATCGCTCACGGCAGTCATCAGCTTGATTTTCCCTTCCCAATTACGGCGCAGCATGTATGAAACCAGTAGTGCCAGATCGAGATTTCCAAGCTGAAGGCTGAGTTGCCAATGCGGGCTTTGATCTCGCACCCATACGTTGATCGCTTTTCTTCGTCCGAAACGGGACTGCGGGTGCATGGCCAACAACAAAACGCCAAGATGATTTTGCCTTGCTTTGAGGATAATTCGTTTGTAGGATGCCTCAGTCTCGGGGTCTTCCTCCCGCGGCAGGGTGAGAAAGAGCACGTTGGGTCGGAAAAAGACGGCGCCAAGAGCTTGCACGCTGGTGCTTAGACCGTGTCCAAAATCATCATCAGCGATGAGCGTAAAAGTGGTGTAGACGCCATTATCCCGGAAATCCTGCATCAATTCGGGAAGACGTTTGGCAAGACGGGTCTGTTCAGCCTCCGTCGTCAACCCCACCAGTTTGATCGATCCTCTGGGCTGAGTCAGGTCAACCAGGAATTGGAACAACCCCCGCAGTTCAGGAGCGCCCGTCACAGGTACGAGGAGATTCGGCTTCCAGGCGCGTTCCTGGGCGATGGGTAAATCACTGGCCCGCTTGGCCGCCCATTCCGCCATAGAAACAAAGAGACCACTACGCATATCGCCAAAGGGCGCCTGCAATTGTCTGCGTAGCAGTAGTGCGTAAAACACCAACACCAGCACGACCGCTATCAAACTAAAAACAGGATTGATGATGAACATGGCAAAGAAACACCCCAAAGTGCCCAGCAATGGCACTATCCGAGGTATGCGCATTTGCGGCCGAAAACTAATCAATCCCAAGCTCTGTTCGAACAACACCACCACATTGATCATGGCATAGGTGATGAGGAAGAACATGGTGATAAGGGGGGCGATGGTATTCAAGTCACGTACAAGTAAGCGCGATCACGATGATGCCACTCGACAACAACAAAGCATTGCGCGGCTCACCACTGGGGGAGAGACGTGAAAAAATGGAGCTTCCGGGTAAGATTCTGTGGATGCTCAGAGCCTGCAAAATACGCGGTGCTCCGACCAGTGAGGATAATCCCGATGAAAACGTGGCCCCAAGTAACCCTGCCAGCACCAATACCGGTATCAAAGCCCTGTCGATCATGATCGTGTAGTTAGTCACCAGTTCCTCTGGCGTCGCCACCATCGACAACCATACTGACAGACCGAGATAGATCACGGAGCTTATGGCGATGGCGGACAACGTGCCAATCGGGATGCTTCGTCGCGGGTTCTTTAATTCTCCCGACATATTCGCCCCGGCCATGATGCCAGTGGCCGCCGGAAAGAAGACGGCAAATACAAGCCAGAAATTCGTGCCTGAAAACCCGGTTTCGTAAGCGCCCGGGTAACTGCCAAACAGCGTTGGCTGATATTGCAATGCACCGGTAAACACAGTTCCCAGTATCGAGACCAGTGACAAAGCAATGATGGCCATGATCAGATACTGAATGCGAAAGGCCAGGTTGGCGCTGAGATAAGCAATGACAAATAAAACAAAGAAGGTGGCGAAATCAATCAGCAAAGCTGGATGATCCGGGAAAATGCGTTGCCAGCCTTCGCGAAAACCAAAAATATACATGGCAACAGCCAGAGCCTGCGCCAGATACAAAGGTATACCTATGCTCCCCCCGATTTCTAATCCCAGTGATTGCGAGATAATGGAAAATGCCCCGCCTGCGCCAATACGGATGTTGGTGGTTATGGACGACATCGACAACCCTGTAAAAGCAGTGATGAGGATGGCGAGCATGATAATTCCCCAGGCGCCTACCAAGCCGGCGTTGCCAACGACCCACCCCTCGCGCAGGTACATGATGACGCCCAGAATCGTCAGCAGCGTTGGCGTGAAAACGCCCCCAAAGGTGCCAAATTTGGTCCTTGAGCGTTCGGCCTGTTCGTCAACCTGTTCCTGCAACGTGGCAGGTGGCGCTTCAGTTTCCATAATATGTTTGTCAGAATTCAGGAGTGGATTTGGAATAAAATTCGGTGAGCCATACTGCCTGGATGATCGGTTTTTAACTGGACGTCAAAGGTATGAATATGTATTTTCCCCAGTACTTTGAAAATGGATTGGTTTATAATAGTGACATTGAATGATAAATCCAAATTTATTGGAACAGACAATTAAATGCGATGCACAGGAACAGGAATCTTATGCCTATGAAGCATTCCACAGCTCAGTTTTGCCTTCTTGCTGGTTGAAGTAGATACGCTGTGTTGTATAGGCAAAGTCGATGTCCGGTTCAGCTGCAAAAGCGCGGAGGATATCCTCCCAGATGTCCTCCTCAGAACTGCGACGCTGCCTGGCCTCTGTCAGATATCGCATGGTAAGTTCCACGCCATCGTTAACCACTCTGGTAAAGACTTTTGGCGTCAGTGTGCCGGGCATAATCATGAAGCGATCAGCAGCTTGATACAGTTGGGTCTCGGCCTCAGCTGATAGATGAATGGCGTATTTATCAGCGATGTCTGAGAGAATTGGTTTAGCCTTTTCCCAGTTACTCTCAAAAGTGAGTATGACCGCAATCTCGTGCCAGATGAAGTTGAATGCCTGCGTATAATTTGCAATATCCTCCGAAAATGCCTTGGCATTTGGGATATGAATCAGGCGTCCAGTAGTCTGCTCTGCATCAACCCAGTTTCCCACTTCCATCAAGGTAAAGACAAACATCCCCAAGTCAATGACATCACCCTTGGTGTTCCCTATCTGGACCCGATCTTCCAGCTGAAAGGGCTTGCGGACAAGGATGTAGGCCCAACCGGCAAGATTTGTAATGGGAGAACTGAGGGCGATGGCCAGACCGGCAGACAACAAGCCAAAATAGGTTACTATATTGGAGAGACTATCAATCCAGATGTCGCCAATGATGACAATGGATAGTCCGACCACCACATATCTGGTTGATTTGCTCCAACGGTAACGCGCACTCGTTGAAGGGGATCGCCGCTCCAGAAAAACAAGAAGCAACCAGCGCCCAAGGATGAGCAACACAACCACCAGAATAGATGACGCAATATTCTGAAAAAAGGCTGTATACTCAACCAGATAGGAAATGAAGTCATTGAAGTGATCTGCAATATTCATGGTTTTCTTGGGTTTGATGCGGGCGTGGCCAATTTCAATCAAGTTAGAATTAATGATGCCACAGCCATGTGCAAAGTGTGTTGAAATCGGATCGGAATAGTGTAGAATTTTCGCTTATTTTAATCGAACCCGCACAAGGTCATTCATCATAGAGGGTCAATGTCGCTTGCCGTTGTCGGTGGACTGTCAGATGGGTGACATCTGGCCGGGAGTAGTGGCCGGCTGGATCAAAATTCTGGCGTTCTTCGCGAACCTTTAGATGATCGATGGTCGCCACGATCAACGTTTCTTTATCAATCACAGGGGCTCGCACCCACTCGCCATCAGGTCCCGCAAGACATGATCCGCCATTGGCGAGTATCTCCGGGCTGTTGGCGATCACTACAGCAGCTTGGGGGATGTTTTGCGGGATATCCATTTTGCGCATAAGCCCGGATACGGATACGACATAGGATCGTGACTCTTTGGCGATAAACCGTGTAATATCCTGCGTGTTGCGCAGAGAGCCGGGCCAGATTGCAATGTGGAGGTCCTCTCCCTGGGCATAGAGAGCAGAGCGGACCAGGGGCATCCAGTTCTCCCAGCAATTCAGCCCACCGACCGTAAACGCCCCAAGGGAATGGACTCGTAAGCCATTGCCATCGCCCTGAGCCCACACCAAACGCTCTTCGTAGGTCGGCATCAGTTTACGATGGATAGTCTGAATCTCCCCGCCCTGGTCAATGTAGACGAGCGAACAATACACACTATGTCCACCCCGATCCTGGGCGTGCTCAATGCATCCTACAACGACAGCGATGCGTTTTTGCCGGGCCATCTCACAAATTGGATGCAGATGACCCGATTCGACATGGATAGCCTGGTCCAGATAATGTGCATAGAAGTCCTTTTGCATCGGTGAATTGAAGCGAGCGCCATCGGTATATTCAAGCCAGAATGGGTATCCTGGCAGGATTGCTTCTCCAAACACCACCAGATGGCAGTGTTCCTCGGCGGCATCGTCAATGTATGACAGTATCTTCGCAATGGTCGCGTCTCTGTTGAGCCACACAGGGGCAATTTGCGCCAGTCCTATTGTCAATTGTTCCATGTGTAGTGGTGAATCATTTTTCGACATATATCCTCACTCTTGTAACGTCATGCCAAGTCTGCTTACAGGCCAGGATGCAGAGCCAAGCTTATTATGCACTATGCAAAAGGATATGACTATCGGACATTTTCACTACCGAGCATTGTTAGGTATGGCCTGTATCATGTGAATCATAAAACGTGAGAAAATTCTTAGACTCTTCTTAAACCCTGTTCATGAAGAGCAAGTATGCTTGTTCACATGACATCTATTCGTCTGAAAACGACCTTTTGAATGTGAGAAATGTACGATGACAAAGAACACCACCAAAAATATCTCCAAGAAAGCTTCCTCTGCAAAGCTCAAAGCACGCCTGGCTCTGGCCGGATTTGCGGCTGTAGCGGTGCTGGCGTTCACCCTGACCATGGTCGGCGTATTTAGCTACGCTACCCTTAACCTAAACGTCCAACCGGTCAGTGATCAGGCTAATGCTCTGATCATTCCAGTTTCTGTTGCCGCTCAGACCGCTGTACTGGGTTCGAATTTGGGGAAGTGATACTATGAACGAACCACGTAAAACCTCATCGACACGTAACCAGGATAGCAAAACCTTACTCTCAACGCTGAAGATGACGACCACCATCGGAGCAGTCAGCTTGACCCTGGCTGGGTGGGGACTGCTCTCCCGCGTAGAAGCGAATAATCTGGCCCAGGCGTCCCAGATCACCTCAGCCGGATTGACCAGCGCCGCACAGGACTTGCCTGTCCCGGCGACGGTGGCTTTTAGTTCGGGCATCACACAGACCGCCAGCATCCTGCCCGCAACCGTCGTAGTCAGCGCCACTGCCACTGCTACCCCGACTCAACTTCCGGCTGCCTTGGTTTTGTCCACAGCAACCGCCATACCGACTCCCCAGCCCACGGCCACGGATACGCCTGCACCTTCCCCCACACCGCTTTTCAAGCTGGATGTGGCCCAGTGGTTGCAGAACAGCGCCGGGGATCCCGTGGCCGTCGTACGCGACAACCAGGGCACGCTCTGGTACGTGATGGGTAGCGATGTGCCCCGTATCGAAAATGGCCAGTCCCCCCAATATCAACCCCAACTGGTGAACGGCGGTGGTCGTACCCGACGATCATGAAGCAGCAGTCGACCAACATTCGCCAATTCATTCGCCAATTCCATGCCATGGGCACGGAGGTTGAGCTGAAGTTGTGGCAGCACAACGAGCAACTGGCTGAAAACGCCCTGCGCACAGCTGAACGGTTTTTCCATCAGACCGAGTCGCGTCTGAGCCGGTTTCGCTCAAACAGTGAACTTTCTCATCTCAACCGGGCCGTGGGCCGACCCTTCAAGGTATCGCAACTGCTTTTCGATCTGGTAAAGAACGCCCTGGACTGGCGAGAGAAGACTCAGGGGATTTTTGATCCGACGGTGTTGAACGCCCTGGTCGCCTGGGGCTATGACCGCACCTTTGTGGAGGTACTGGCCGGACAAGCCGACGCAAACGAACCGGGTTCGATATATTCTGGTCTCGCTCCCACAATTCCAACTGTCTCCGCCGCTGACGCCATTCGGTTTGGCGAGCGCCGGCAGATTACCCTGCCCACTGGGGTAGGTTTGGACCTGGGCGGAATCGCCAAAGGTTGGACCATCCAACAGGCGGCTTATCGCCTGGGTATGTGGGGACCGTGCATGGTAGACGCTGGTGGGGACATCGCCTGTGTGGGGGAACCACCCACCGGGAGTTGGCTGATCACAGTAGCGGATCCTCTGGCAGAAGAACTGGACGTCGCCGTCCTTAGTTTGACGAATCAGGCCGTGGCCACAACCAGCCGGTCCTATCGCCGCTGGGTACATAAAGGCAATCCGGCCCACCACCTGATCGACCCCAGAGCGGGTGCGCCAGCGATTACCGATGTTCTCAGCGCCACCGTGGTGGGCAAACGCCTGCCCGATGTGGAAATTCACGCCAAAACCGCCCTGATCCTGGGGGAGAAAGCTGGTCTCGACTACCTCAACCAACTTCCCAGCGTATCCGCTATCCTTGTTACAGAGGATGGCCGCCAATTAATGAGTGACAACTTTAAGGAACAAGCATATGTATCAACCGGAAACTACGCAGACCGATTCCGAACCCCAGCCTAGCCTGCGGGGCATCCTGGCCAGTTTCGGTGTAATTATTCTCTTGAGTCTGGTGGGCTTTGCCAGCCTTCTGGTCATCGGCTACTATTTGCTTGACACAGGAACCAAGGCTTATTGGTTTATCTCCCGCAGCAGCGGGGTGGTAGCCTACGTGCTCATCACCTTGGGCGTGCTATGGGGACTTGTGCAAAGCGGTGGTCTCTTTCGCAAGCGAGTTTCTCCTATTCTGGCCTTGGGGATGCACAGCTACCTGAACTGGTTTGGCCTGGGGCTGGCAGCTTTGCATGGCGTCATCCTAATCGGTGACGGCTACATCAATATCGACTTGCCTAAAGTGTTGACGCCTTTCATTTCGCCATACCGGCCCATTCCTGTGGGTTTGGGCATCGTGGGCTTCTATCTCATGCTGCTCCTCAGTCTGAGCTTCTATGCTCGCATGCACCTGGGCCAAAAGAACTTCCGCCTGCTCCACTATGGCAGTTTTGGTGTCTTTATTTTGGTGACAGCGCACAGCCTCTTCTCTGGCTCCGATACGGGGGTCTTGTGGTGGCTGTACACAATCAGCTTAGTGGCGGTGGTGGCGTTGACCGTATTGCGTGTTATGGCCACGCGCCGGGCTAAAAACAGACCATCGACTCGTCCCACCGTTGCGCCACCCGTTCGACCTCAGCCTCGCCCTGCCGCTCCGCGCAGGCGTTAACCCGAATGTCCGCTTAGCGGATTTCAGGAGAAGGCGCTATCATGAAGAGGCATCCTGCTATCATCTGATCCGGAACCGATCCCATGCGTATTCTTGTTGTTGAAGACGAAAAGAATGTGGCCGACTTTATCCAGCAGGGGCTGAGCGAAGAAGGCTATATGGTGGACGTGGCGGTCGACGGCGAGCTGGCCCTGGACTATGCCCAAACTTACACCTACGATCTAATCCTGTTGGATGTATTGTTGCCCAAGATCGATGGACGCCAGGTGGCTCGCATCCTGCGTCAGCGGGGTATAGGTTCACCCATCATTATGCTCACTGCATTGGACACAGTGGACGACCGGGTTATTGGCCTTGATAGCGGCGCCGATGACTATCTGGTCAAACCTTTTGCCTACCGGGAGCTACTGGCTCGAATTCGGGCTCGCACCCGCACCCACCAGGGCCCGGCCACGCCCAATGAGCTTGAGATCGACGATCTCTCTCTGAACCGACTGACCCGCCAGGTGAAACGGGGCGGCCAGTCAGTGACCCTTACCGCAAAAGAATTCGCCCTGTTGGAATACATGATGCTTCACCCTGATCAGGCACGAGTGACTGAAGACTCGGGAACAGGTGCGGGGCTACGATTTTTACAGTCAGTCTAACATTGTTGATGTCTACGTGGGCTATCTGCGCCGTAAACTGGATGACGGGCACGAGCGTTTCTTGATCCGCACAGTGCGGGGTGTGGGATACAATATTTAGCGGAAGACTGACCGATGCTTACCTGCGTAACCGGCTCGTGCTGGTTAACCTGCTGGTCTTTCTGATCACATTGATCGTCCTGGTGGCGGTGATTTCCAACCAGATATTGAGCCACCTGTACGAACAGCTGGACCGGGACCTGGCTCAGGCCGGCCTCCACGCTCTGGGCGATGTGGTCCTGGAGGATGGGTAAGACTACATCTGACGGAAGATCGGGATCTGGGGGAGAACAATCTGGGCAGCGTTGGCTTTGTACGACTGCTGGACAGCCACGGTGTCATCCTCGACGGTATGGGAGACTATGGCAGCTGAGGTGTCGCCGCCAAGACCCTGTCGGCCACAGATCGGGGATTGGCCTTCAATCAGCGACGGTGGCATGGTACCGCCGCGAGTCTACACACAACCCATCTTCTCCTCGTTGGGACAATCAAAGTCTACCAGTAATCAGATCAAAATTGGTTATATGCAGACAGCCGGCCAACCTGAAGAGATCCTGGAGATCATCGATCAGATCCGTCGCAGTCTGTTAGTGGGCATCCCTCTGGCCTTAATCATCGCCGGATTGGCCGGACTGTTGGCCTCGCGTAAGGCCCTCGAACCCCTGACACAGATGACCCAAGCCGCCGCTGCCATCAGCGCTGATTCCCTGTCCCGAACAACGGCTCCCGATTCCCGCAACCAGAGACGAGGTGCAGGCGCTAGCCTTGGCCTTTAACGCTACCCTGGCGCGCCTGGCTTCGGGGCTTTCACGCTGGCTCGGTCACCATTCACTGCCGATGCGTCCCATGAATTGCGCACACCCATCACTGCTATCTTGGGCCAGGCCGAGCTAGCCCTCAGCCGCCCTCGCAGCCCTGAGGCGTATCAGGAAACCCTCCTGCGTTATCCAGGACGAAGCGGGACGCATGCAGCGCCTGACTGGAAGGATGCTCGCCTTGGCCCGAGCCGAAAGCGGAACGCAGATATTGGACTTCATACCCACGGACACTTCCGCCCCTGGTTCGCAGTTTGGCCGAGACTCTGGCACCGAATTCTGCAGAGCAAAGGGGTTGAACTCCTAGTGTCCGCCCCCCCAACCGCCATCCTAATCACAGATGCAGACAGCTTGACCCAGATTCCTGCTCAATCTACTGGAAAACGCCATTGCCTACACCGAGCAAGGCCAGATGGGGTGAATTTGACCCAGGAAGCAGATGACACAGTGTTTCGGATCAGCGACTCAGGTCCTGGCATTGACCCCGAGACCTGGTCCAATCCTCTTGAGCCATTCTATAGAGCCGACTCATCCCGGCAGCAAAAACAGGGCAGCGTGGGCCTGGGCCTTCTCACCTACGAATTGACTCATCTTTTGGGCGGGCGTATCGAGGCGGCTAACAACCCCCAAGGCGGCGCCGTCTTCACCCTCACCCTGCCCGACCATCCCCGTAACGACTAAATCACACCTGACCGAGGGTCTCCGCTGAAATTGCCATAAACGCCCATCACCCCTATAATTAATGTTTGTGCCTGCGGACAATCGGTCTGCCAGGCCTGGTGGCGGCGATTTGCTGCTGCCCTGATTGGGCTAAGAGTGCGACTTGGCTCTACGGAGTCAAGGAGTACTTCTGTGAATTTTCAACAATTTCTCTCTCGATCCGCGCATCAACGCGGGCATCAAATCCGCCGGTTACACCACACCCACGCCCATCCAGCAGCAGGCCATCCCGTCGTGCTCGAAGGGCGCGACGTGCTGGGCCTGGCCCAGACCGGCACCGGCAAGACGGCGGCCTTCATGCTGCCCATCCTGCAGCGACTGACCGAGGGCCTCATGGGCCGCGTCCGCGCCCTGATCGTGGCCCCCACCCGCGAGCTGGCCGAGCAGATCCACCAGGCCGGCCGTCGAGCTGGGCGCCAAGACCAGGGTGCGCAGCGTCACCATCTACGGCGGCGTGAGCAAACGACCGCAGATCCGAGAACCTGCGGCGCGGCGCCGAGATCGTCGTGGCCTGTCCCGGCCGCCTGCTCGACCTCCTGGGCGAAGGCCGACATCGACCTGTCGCACGTCGAGGTGCTGGTGCTGGACGAGGCCGACCGCATGTGCGACATGGGCTTTCTGCCCGACATCCGCCGCATCCTCAGGCACCTGCCCGCCAAGCGCCAGACGCTCTTCTTCTCGGCCACCATGCCGGACGAGATCCGCGCGCTGGCCGAGTGACATCCTGCGTGAACCCGCCACGGTGCAGATCGGTAGTCATCGCGCCGGTCGAGACCGTCTCCCACGCCCTCTATCCCGCGTACCGACAGCCTGAAGAAGAACCTGCTGCTGGCGGCATGCTGGAGCAGACGGCCACCGGGCGGGTGCTGATCTTTCACCCGCACCAAGCACCGCGCCCGCAACCTGGCCAGCCAACTCTGGAAAGCAGCGGCTATCGCGTCGCCGCGCTGCAGGGCAACATGTCCCAGAACCGGCGGCAGAGCGCCATCGATGGCTTCCGCGATGGCAAGTACGACATCCTGGTGGCCACCGATATCGCCGCGCGCGGCATCGACGTGTCCGAGATCTCGCACGTCATCAACTTCGACATGCCCGACACGGTCGATGCCTACACCCACCGCATCGGTCGCACCGGTCGCCTCACCAGACCGGCGAGGCATTTACGCTCTCCGAGCAAGAGGATGGCGACATGGTGCGCGACATCGAAAAGGTGCTGGGTACGCAAATCGAGCGGCGGAAGATGGATGACTTCGACTACGCTGGTTTTGCACCGTTGCAGGCGCATCCCAACCGGATGCCGTCTGGCCAGAACAGTTCCGCTCGCACTCAGCAACGACGACGTAAGCCTGTTGCTTCTGCGGGCCAGCGCAATGGCAATCAGCCGCAGTCGGCAAAATCGAATGTCTCGTCTGAGAGTAAGAATGGGGCGACCAAGACCACAAGCGACAATAACATCGCCAGAAAAGCACGCCGTCGCCGCTCTTCTCGGCGTGGGCAATCTGTCCAAA
The DNA here is from genome assembly GCA_963700615.1 of uncultured Chloroflexia bacterium. Taxonomy (GTDB): domain Bacteria; phylum Chloroflexota; class Anaerolineae; order J102; family J102; genus DUEF01. Next base: position 552,179 of record CAVOYG010000026.1, read on the forward strand.
GCAATTAATGATCATGAATTCCAACCAGAATCCAACACTCGTCGTAATGGCTGCCGGCATGGGCAGCCGTTATGGCGGCCTGAAACAACTCGAAGCGGTCGGTCCCAATGGTGAACTCATTATCCACTATTCGGTTTACGATGCCCTGCGCGGTCGGCTTTGACAAAGTCATTTTCATCATCCGTGAAGATATCGAAGCAAGCGTTCCGTGAGCACATTGGCAACGTAGTTGAACAACAATGCGAAACAGTCTACGTTCACCAAAAAGTAACGGACACGCCCCCCGGCATCGTTTTGCCGGTTCAGCGCCAAAAACCCTGGGGAACCGCCCATGCCATTTATGCTGCCCGCGCTGTCATCGATGCGCCATTCGCTGTGATCAACGCCGATGACTTCTATGGCTGGGCTGCCTACCAGACGATGGGCGCTCATCTGCAAAGCACGGCGAATGACGCAGATGTTTCTGCCTACAGCATGGTTGGTTATCGGCTGGCGAATACGCTGACAGAACACGGCCACGTCTCTCGCGGCGTCTGCGAACTCAGTGCGGATGATTACCTGATCGGCATTGAAGAGCGTTTGCGCATCCAGAAATTCGGCGAACGGGCGATGTACACCGAAGATGGCGAGAACTGGATCGAACTGCCGATGGATAGCACTGTTTCGATGAACTTCTGGGGATTCCCGCCCAGTTTCCTCGATGAATTGGACGCCCGTTTCCCTCGTTTCATCCAGATGCACGAGGCGAACCTGGAGAAGGCGGAATATCTACTTCCCGTTGTGGTGGGCGATTTACTCGTTGAAAGCAGTGTCCCGGTCAAAGTCTTGCGCACAGACGCCAAGTGGCATGGCGTCACCTATCGCGAGACGTGCCAATGGTCAGACAGGCGATTCGCAGCCTGATCCAGCAAGGCGATTATCCGGCTGACCTGCGGGAAATGACAGACTTAGCCTGACGATTATCCTGGTTCTCGTCCAGGCGACAAAGCGCTGCGCATCGCATCCAATGGCGCTGAGATGCCTGTCCATTGTTCCCAGGCCAGCGCTCCCTGGTGCACAAGCATGCCCAATCCGTTGACAGCGCCAGCCCCACCGGCGCGAGCCTGACGCATCAATCTGGTTTCGGGTGGATTGTAGATCAGATCGTAAAGGAATTGGTCGGGATGAAAGGACATATCGTCGGGCAAGGGTGAGGCATCCACATGCGGCCACATGCCAACCGGCGTACAATTGATGATTAGTTTGGTCCTTAATCTTTGATCATTGATTTTTGATGGTAATGATTGAAGATTAATGATTAAAGAGTTTGTCGGCCAGATGTGGCTTGAGTCCGTCGATGAGGGATTGGGCTTGTTCAGGACGGCGGGCGGAGATGTAGACGGGGATACCAGACGAGGCCAGGGCATAGGTCACAGCCCGGGCGCTGCCTCCTGCGCCCAGAAGCAACGCTCCACCCTGCTGCAACGCTGCGGTGTCGATGCCTTGTTCCGCCAGATCGGCCATAAACCCCCGGGCATCGGTGTTGTCTCCGAACAGCTTACCATCGTCACCGACCACGATGGTGTTGACAGCGCCGATGGCCTCGGCGGCCGGGCTCAGTTCGTCCATGTAGGGCATGACTGCCTGCTTGTGGGGAATCGTCACGTTGCTCCCCCGAAAACCGAGCGCACGCAAACCCGCTATCGCCTCGCCAACATGATCGGGATGCACGGGAAAGGGAAGATATGCAGCGTCGATGCCGGCGGCGGCAAAGGCGGCATTGTGCATCGCAGGCGACCGGGAATGGCCAACAGGCCAACCGATCACGCCGGTAAGTAACATCGCTTATTCGATCTCCGCCCCAAGCCTCGTCAGCGTGCGCTCAAAGCCGGGGAAAGAATCAGGAATACACTCAGCGCCCTCGATGGCTGTTGGGCCCTCGGCCAGCAATCCGGCAACAGCCAGCGCCATGGCCAGGCGATGATCGCCATGAGAATCGACGCGAGCGCCCTGCAACCGGGTCGGCCCTTCGACGATGAAGCCGTCAGGCGTTTCTTCGATCTGCGCCCCCAGTTTCCGCAACTCTGACACGGTGGTGGCGATGCGATCAGTCTCTTTGACGCGCAGTTCGGCTGCATCCTTGACAACGGTTTGGCCGTGCGCCTGCGTGGCGATCAAGGCGAATACCGGCAGTTCATCGATCAAAGTGACAATATCTGCGCCGCCGACGGTCACTGAGCGTAGCTCAGAGTGGCGTGCGTGCAGGTCGCCAGTGGGTTCACCACCACTCTCAGTCCAATTGTCCATACTGACGTCGGCTCCCATTTCCACCAGCAGGTCGAGCAAGCCCCGCCGGGTGGGGTTCACGCCGACGTTCGTGATAGAAATGGCGCTGCCTGGGACGGCAACGCCGGCAGCCAGCAGAAATGCGGCAGACGAGAAATCGCCCGGGATCATGACATCGAGCGGACGCAGGGGCTGTTTGGGTGATTCGGACGTGATAACAGAGCCTCGGCGGGAGATGGGCGCCCCCATGCTGGCCAACATGCGCTCGGTGTGATCGCGCGCCGGACCCGGTTCCCGCACAACGGTCAAGCTATCGCCGTAAAGACCGGCCAACAGCAGGCTGGATTTAACCTGGGCACTGGCGACAGGCATGGCATAATCGATACCCCCTAGCTGTCGTCCCCGGATCGAGAGCGGCAGCAGCCTGCCCTTATCCCGACCGCCGATATCGGCTCCCATCTGTCGTAGTGGCTCCACCACCCGCGCCATCGGGCGTTTGCGCAACTGCTCGCTGCCCACCAACACGCTGTGAAACGCCTGACCCGCCAAAAGACCCGCCAGCAAGCGCGCGCCGTGGTGCCGCTGTTCACACAATCGATCACCTGCTCCGGTTCTTGCAGGCCTTGCAATCCCCGCCCACGGACTAGCCACTCCCCAGGCTGCGATTCTTCAACAACGATGCCAAGGGTGCGCACAGCGGCCAACGTGGCGCGAGTGTCGCCGCTATCCAGGTAATTGCGAATGCGACTGACACCCAGGGCAATGGCCCCGAAAAGCAGGGAACGGTGGGTGATGGATTTGTCCGCAGGGACGTCGGTGTGGCCCACCAAGGGGCCGGGGGAGATAATGAGTGTGGACATGGTGGTGGTCGGGAAGCCAGAGGTCGGAGGTTGGAGGTCGGTCGGGGCAGAACATTTTCTGCCCTTACTTTCGGGGGAAGTCAGATAGGGTCGGAGATCGAAAGCCGGAATCAATCATTTGGTGTGAGAATTAAGGTTGCCGTCATTTCGACGACCAAAGGGAGGAGAAATCCCCCGCTATCAGGAATTATCCCCGAAAAATAGGGCTGGTTCTAAGATTTTCTGTGGTTTACGCTGCAACTCATGAATGAATTCATAAGCTGCTACAAACGTAAACGCGTTGCACAACACGTTTGAAACGGCCGCCGTTTTGATCCTGCCGACATCCGTTCGGCTTAGCAGCGGACGATGGGGTGAAGCCAGACCCAGAAAAGAGAACCTCAGGATGCTCACATTCGCGACATGACTTCAGAAAGTTACCAATTTGGTTTAGGAATCAACGCCTGAGAACTATAACACCGATTGAGCGTTTGCGCCCAAGGAAATTATCCTTCGCAGTATTCGGGTGGGAATTGCTCAGGGGATAGCCATGCCCTATAATCGGCTTATGAAACGTTTGCTGCTGGTAATTTTTTTGTCGCTGTTCGCAGCTGCCTGCACCTCACCACAGGAGCAGGCGACGCCTTTGGCGCCGGAACCGACCCCCACGGCTGCCCCTGATCCAGACGTTACCCCAAAACCCCTGGATCTCACCATCTGGCTGCCTGAATGGATGCTTGAAGAAAACCCTGAAGCAACACAGATTATCGAGGAAACGATCTGGGACTTCAGCACCGAACACGGTGTTAATGTCGAAATTATCGTCAAACCCGCTACCGGACCCAGTGGACTCTATGATTTCCTGGAAAAGACCTATCCCGTCGCACCCGCCGTTCTGCCCGACCTAATTGCATTGCCATTCAGCGATATTGAAAAAGCAGCAGTAAGGGGATTTCTCCAGCCCCTGGATGGCCTGCTATCGGCGGATGAACTGGCAGACCTCTATCCATTTGCTCTGGAAGTAGCGCATAATCAGGGAACATGGCTTGCGGCGCCCTTTGCGGCTGATTTCGAGCACCTTGCCTTCCAACCTTCCGCCCTCTCTGATCTGCCACTCAACTGGTCTGTCGTGCTGGAATCGGGAGCCAGTTATGCCTTCCCCGCCGGGGGTTCCGAAATCAAACTCACCGATGCCCAACTCCTGCATTATTTGAGCGCAGTTGGCGAAAATGGCGATCCAAATCGAAATGAGCAAGCCCTGCGTGAGACCTTGACATTTTACGAAGCAATCGCAAGTAACGATTTACTGGATGAAAGCAGCTTGCAGGCCAAGGACCCCACCGCCACCTGGCCAAAAGCGCTTCAGGGCACAGCCGAATTGGCGCACACGACAGCGCATCTCTGGTCGCGAGACAAGAATCAGGCCACCACCCTGCGATATGGCCCAGTGCCCACCGCCGATGGCAACCCTCGCTACATCCCGCATGGCTGGGCTTACGGCATTGTCACCGCCGAGCCGCAACGACAGGAATTGGCGGCGCAGCTAATCGAGAGCCTGGTGACGCCCGAAACGTTAGGAGCCTGGAGCCAGGCGTCAGATCGTTTGCCAGTACGGCGCTCTGTCCTCGCCCTTTGGCCAACGGATAACTACACCCTCTTTGCCGGAGAAGCACTGGATGTCGCATCCAGGACGCCGCTAACCTTACTCCAGGACGTCAATCTCACGAAAAGCTTGCGTGCAGCCATGATATCGGTACTTTCTGGCGAGTCCGATGCTGAAACCGCAACCAGCGAAGCTGTGGGTAGTTGGTGAGCCAGGTCATTCACCGACCATTTTCAACACACGACCAGAGCAATGGACCAACTTTACACACCCTGGCGATGGGATTACATGGTGAATCCAAAACCAACTGACTGCCCTTTCTGCGACTATCTGCACCAAGACCCCAGCCACGATCCAGAAGACTACCTGCTGTTGCGAGGCGAACATGCCTTTGTCGTGCTCAATCGCTACCCCTACAGCAATGGTCATCTCATGGTGTTGCCCAACAAGCATGTCAGCATGCTGACCGACCTCGACGTCGCCTGCCAGCAGGAATTGATGCTGCTGACCACGTACTGCACCCGCATCCTGCAAATGGCCTATCATCCGCATGGCTTTAATGTGGGCATCAATCTGGGCAAGGCTGCCGGCGCCGGGATGGAACCGCATCTCCACGTCCACGTCGTCCCGCGCTGGGAAGGCGACACCAATTTTATGCCAGTGGTAGGACGCACGAAGGTGTTGCCCGAATCAATGGATGACACGTACGCCCGTTTGCGAGCACTGGTGGATGAAACGCCATTTCAAGTGTCGGCATAAGTGCTTGAAATTCGATAATCGTCGAATTTTTGGCAGCTACTGGCACCACCAATACCCAATATCCAATACCAACAATTTACGTGTCATTCGATACGGCTTAGCGGATAAACGACAATGCGTGCAGTCATTTTTAGAGAACATAGCCCTAACCTCGATGTTTACGAGGCTGTCGATGATATGCCGATGCCGGTGATCGGCCCGGACGACGTGCTGCTCAAAGTCCATTATGCTGCGCTCAACCGCCTGGATGATTTCGTCCGGCACGGCTGGAAAGGCCTGCACCTGGATATGCCGCACATTCCCGGCTCTGATTTTGCCGGGGAGATTGCAGCGGTCGGGAGCAATGTCAGCGGCTGGGAGATAGGCCAGCGCGTGACCGGCAACCCCACGCTTTTTTGCGGGCAGTGTCCCTACTGCATCCGCGGCGATCACCACCTTTGCGAACGATTCGCCATCATCGGCGAGCATGTGCGCGGGGCCTACGCCGAATACATGTCCATTCCGGCCCGAAATCTTATCCCTGTCCCCGACGGCTTTGACCTGAAACTGGCCGCTGCGGGTAATCTCGTTTTCCTCACCGCCTGGCGCAATCTTATCGTTGACGGCAATTTACGCCCAGGCGAAACAGTCCTGGTTGTTGGTGCAGGCGGCGGCGTCAATATCGCCTCAATTCAATTGGCCAAGTTGGCGGGAGCGACCGTGTGGGTGATCGCCAGCGATGCAGATAAAGCCGAAAAAGCACTTGCGCTGGGCGCAGATTGGGTCCACGACCGCAGCCTGGAGCCAAATTGGGGCAAAGCTGTGTGGCAGAAGAGCAACCGGCTTGGCGTCGATGTGGTTGTGGATAACGTGGGCGCGGCCACCTGGGGCAGCAGCTTGCGTAGTCTGGGGCGGCAGGGGCGCTTGCTGACGGTGGGCGGCACCAGTGGCTACATGGCTGAAGTCCCGGTCAACCTCATTTTCGGTCGCCAGCTACGCATCATCGGCAGCACGATGGGCAGCATGGAAGACGCACGCCAGGCCTTCGGCCTGATCTTTTCAGGCAAAGTCACACCCGTTATCGACAGCATCTATCCTCTCGATGATTACGTCGAAGCCGTGAAGCGTTTGCAATCGGGTGAGCATTTCGGGAAGATCGTGATAGAGATTCAGGCGGGATAAGGCACCAACATGACGATTTTCACTTCCTATTTCTCCGCGCTGCGCGCCAGCGTGCGCCCCAGCTGGCATTTGCAGTCGGCGCGTCTGTGGGAAGTGGATATGCTGCGCGGGGTCGCCATCGTGATGATGGTGGTCTATCACTTCATGTGGGACTTGCGAGGATTGGCGGGTTACGATATCAACGTCTATACTGGCTTCTGGCATATCTGGCAGCAGATAACGGCAAATCTGTTCATCGGCATTGTCGGCGTCTCTTTGACGCTGAGTTATGGTCGGGCCAGGAACAAGGGCGGAAGCACGGCAGCTCTTTGGGGTAAGTACGTCCTCAGGGGCGTTGTTGTCCTGACATGGGGTCTCGTGGTCAGCATCGTCACCTACTTTGTCGATCCGTCCCATTACGTGCGGTTCGGCATCCTGCACCTCATCGGCGTTTCGATCATCATCGCCTATCCCTTTCTGCGCTTCCGTTGGCTCAATCTGATTTTGGGGATAGTGCTCCTGCTGCTGGCGCAAATCATCCCGTTTTTTGGACTCTACAATCCCTGGCTGACGCCACTCGGCCTGAATGCCTATTCCCTTCCGGCCTTTGACTACTTCCCACTCATCCCGTGGTTCGGTGTGGCGCTCATCGGCATGTTTGTGGGCAATAGCCTGTACGCTCACGGCCAGCGTCGCTTCACACTGCCAGACATGGGCAATGCCTTCGGCATTCGCACCCTGCGCCTGCTGGGCCAAAACTCTCTCCTCATCTACCTGATCCATCAACCGATCATGATCATCATCTTGATCCTTTTGGGGCAGGTTCAACTGTAATGCCCTTGTCACCAAAAAAGTGTTAGAATAGTGGGCGCATCTGCGAAATATGGCGGGAATCGGACCGGTCGTGAAAAAGCAACTGGTGTCGAAAGTTGAATAAGATCAGCTTTCCGTTATAATCTGATGGCATCTTCCATATCCTACCGACGGTCCAAGAGAATCCATGAGCGAAATAGATAGCACGAAACTACTCCATCACATGCGGGAGCAAGCCCTCCTTGGTGGTGGTGAAGCACGTATCCGCCGCCAACATCAGAAGGGAAAATACACCGCCAGAGAACGGCTGGAACTATTGCTGGATAAAGGTTCGTTTCGAGAACTCGATCCCTTTGTGACCCATCGCAGCACCAACTTTGGTATGGAGAAAAACCGACCACTGGGCGATGGCGTTGTCACCGGTTACGGCACCGTGGATGGCAGACTGGTCTATGTGTTCTCGCAGGATTTCACCGTGTTTGGCGGCTCGCTGTCCGAGACCGTCGCCGGCAAGATCATCAAAGTTATGGAAATGGCCATGCGCAATGGCGCACCCGTCATCGGCCTGAACGATTCGGGCGGGGCTCGTATCCAGGAAGGCGTTGTCTCGCTGGCCGGTTATGCGGATATCTTCCTGCTCAACACACTGGCATCTGGCGTTGTCCCCCAATTGTCTATCATCATGGGGCCTTGTGCTGGCGGCGCTGTGTATTCGCCCGCTCTCACCGACTTCATCGTCATGGTCAAAGAGACCTCTCACATGTTCATCACCGGGCCGGAAGTAGTGAAAACAGTGACGCATGAAGAGGTGACTTTCGAGGAATTAGGCGGAGCCTACACCCATGCCGCCAAGAGCGGTGTGGCCCATTTCGCCGCCGACAACGAAACAGACGCTATCTTCTATGTTCAGCAGCTTTTAAGCTACATGCCGCAGAACAACCTGGAGGACCCGCCTTACCTGCCCACCACGGACGATCCTGTGCGCCAGGACCCCGAACTGGATTCGATTGTGCCCGACCATCCCAACAAGCCCTACGACATGCGCGAGGTCATCAAACGTGTGATGGACGACGGACGATTCCTGGAAGTGCACGAACATTTTGCTCAAAACATCCTGGTGGGATTTGCACGGCTGGGTGGACGCAGTATCGGCATCGTCGCCCAGCAACCTGCAATCCTGGCAGGCGTTCTGGATATCGATGCATCGGTCAAGGCGGCCCGCTTCGTTCGCTTCTGCGATGCTTTCAACATCCCCCTGATCACTTTCGAGGATGTGCCCGGCTTCATGCCCGGCGTGGCCCAGGAACATGGCGGCATCATCCGCCACGGAGCGAAGCTCCTTTACGCTTACAGCGAAGCGACTGTGCCCAAGATCACCGTCATCACCCGCAAAGCCTATGGCGGCGCTTACTGCGTGATGAATTCCAAGCACATCCGTGGCGATCTGGTGTTGGCCTGGCCCTCGGCCGAGATCGCTGTGATGGGCCCGGATGGCGCTGTCAACATCATCTACCGACAACAGCTTGGCGGAAGCGGAAGACCCGGAAGCAGAACGCACTTCGCCTGACCGAAGAGTACCGCCAGACATTCGCCAACCCGTACGTGGCCGCCTCCCGCGGCTATGTCGATGATGTCATCGAACCGCACGAAACCCGCCCACGCCTGATCAATGCTCTGGAAATGCTCCGCAACAAACGCGACACCAATCCCTACAAAAAACATGGGAACTTGCCGCTGTAGTTACAAATCAACCAAAGATTAAAGATTGAAGATTAAGGACCGGTAACACCCATCACCTTTAATCTTTAGTCCTTGATCTTTGATCATCAATCCCACCAGGCTCTTAATGACTGAAAATAACACACAAGAAACAACCGACGAAAAAGAACAATCATTACCAGAAATAACCCTTGAAGCGCTTCCCGAAACGTTGCGGCTGGCTAGTGCTCGAGCCGGTTGGTCTGAACTAATGCCGGTGCAGGCCAAGGCCATCCCTTACCTCCTCGAACGGCGAGATCTGCTGGTGCAGTCGCGTACGGGCAGCGGTAAGACCGGCGCTTTCATTCTGCCCATGCTGGAACGCATCAATCCCAAACAAAAGGATTGCCAGGCATTGGTTCTGGTCCCCACCAGAGAATTGGCCCGACAAGTGGCGAAAGAGGCCGAAATGCTCGCAGGCGACAGCGGCGTGCGCACAATCGCTGTTTATGGCGGCGCAAGTTATGGTCCCCAGCTCGAAGCCTTTCGCGCCGGAGCGCATCTGGTGGTGGGCACGCCCGGTCGCATCCTCGATCACCTCCTGAAACGCAATCTCTCCCTGAACAAGCTCAAAATCCTGGTTTTCGACGAGGCCGACCGCATGTTATCGATGGGTTTTTACCCCGACATGCGCGAAGTGCGCAGCTACCTGCCCAACCACGACATCAATGTCAGCATGTTCTCGGCGACCTTCCCCACACGGGTGATTCGTCTGGCCAATGAATTCATGCAACAGCCGACGCATCTCAGCCTCAGCAGTGATCATGTCCATGTCGCTGAGACCGAGCATGTTTTCTATGCGGTGCCGGGCATGGGCAAAGACCGCAGTTTGGTGCGAATCCTTGAGATCGAAAACCCGGATTCCGCCATCATTTTCTGCAACACCAGGGCCAAAGTAACCTATGTTTCGATAGTCCTCAAGCGCTTTGGTTACGATGCCGCTGAGATTAGCTCGGATCTCTCGCAGAACGCACGGGAGAAGGTCCTGGCCCGTGTGCGAGCTGGAAAATTGCGTTTCCTGGTCGCCACCGATGTGGCCTCGCGCGGCATCGACATCCCCGAACTGTCTCACGCCATTTTGTACGAGCCCCCCGAAGATGTCGAGGATTACATCCATCGGGCGGGGCGCACCGGCCGGGCGGGTGCAGCCGGGACAGCCATTTCGTTGGTGGACCGGCTGGAAGCGAGCCAACTCAGACGCATCGGTGCTCGTTACGATATCGATCTGCAGGAGCGGGAACTGCCCAGCGATGAAGATGTAGCCAACATCGTGGCTGAGCGCGCAACTGTACTGCTGGAAGCACGCCTGCGCGAGCGCGACAAATTGCAGATTGAACGCATGCAGCGCTTCATCCCGCAGGTTCGCAGCTTGAGCGAAGACGAGGATGGCCTGGCGCTGCTGGCGATGCTGTTAGATGATTTTTATCAGGACGCCCTGCATGCTCCCGAAACGCCACAACCGCCGGCCCCCGACCGTAGGTCGGATCCAGGCAAACGGTCGGGTGAACGGAGACGAAAGCCAAAGCGCCGTTCCGGACGACGACAACAAAATTAGAGTTGCTCTTAATCAACCAACATCATGCATCTCACAGTTCGGCTTCCCAATCGCTATTTTTCGGGCTATCTGCCCCACACCATTGCTTTGGGAACGCCCCTTCATTTCTATCTGGATTTGGATACACTTGTCGCCTGCGATTATGACTCGCCAACCGGTTGGTACCAGCGCTTGCCTGCACCGCAAACGCCTGTGCTTCAGCATGTGGACCAAAACCAATATGCATTTTCTGGGCGCGTGCAGCAGGTCGATGTCCATCGTGAAGACCTGGATATCTACTATTTCGTTCTGCTCGATTGTGGCGTTCCCGTTAGTTTGGTCGTGGTGGACCTGCAAGCAGATGCAGGTAGCGGCGATTTGGGCAAAAATGTCCCTGACCCCGGAGCCTGGTTGACCGGCATCGGACGCCTGGCTGTCAATTCGGAGGACAATGAGGAAGCCCCATTCACACAAACGCTAACCGGCACAGTCACTGCCATTGACCGTCTGGTGCTGCGCCCCGGCCCTGGTTTCGGCCAAATCCGATCGGAAGAAAGCCTCCCCCTTCTCTCTTTCGACCCCGACCAGATTTTCCTGACCCTCATGATCTCCTGATATTGGGTAATGCGGCATAATTGCATACAGACTAACCAATACCCAATATCTCATTATCCAATATCGTACCTCATCAATGTTCAGAAAAATCCTCATCGCCAACCGTGGTGAAATCGCTGTACGCATCATTCGAGCCTGTCAGGAACGTGGCATTGGCACGGTGGCAGTGTATTCCGATGCCGACCGCACCGCCCTGCACGTGCGTTACGCCGATGAAGCGTACCGCATCGGCCCAGCGCCGGCACGAGAGAGCTACCTGCGCATCGATCGCCTGATTGAGGTTGCACAGGCATCCGGAGCCGACGCCATCCATCCGGGCTACGGTTTTTTGGCGGAAAACGCCCATTTCGCTGCCGCTTGTCGTGATGCTGGCATCGTCTTTATCGGTCCCTCTCCCGAAGCGATAGCGGCGATGGGGGACAAGATCACAGCCCGGGAGTTGGTAGCTAAAGCGGGCGTGCCCCTGATACCGGGATCAGCGCGTGATCTCAGCGATGATGCCCTGCACACTGCCGCCGCCGAATTGGGATACCCTGTTTTGGTCAAGGCCAGTGCCGGGGGCGGGGGCAAGGGCATGCGCCTGGTGCGAGATCCCCAACATCTTGTCTCTGCCCTGGGAGCAGCGCGGCGCGAAGCGCAGGCAGCCTTCGGCAACGACAGCATCTACCTCGAAAAAGCTATCCAGGGTGCAAGGCATGTTGAAATCCAGGTGTTGGCAGATGAGCATGGCAACGTGATCCATCTCGGCGAACGTGAATGCTCCATCCAGCGCAGACACCAGAAGTTGGTGGAGGAATCGCCTTCGGTGGTCATGAACGAAGAGACGCGTGCCAGGATGGGCGCTATCGCCGTAGCCGCTGCGCGCGCTGTCAATTACGTCTCTGCAGGAACCGTCGAATTTCTTTACGATAAAAATGGCGATTTCTACTTTCTGGAAATGAACACCCGCTTGCAGGTGGAGCATCCTGTAACCGAAATGGTGACAGGCGTCGACATCGTCAAGGAGATGATCGCCATTGCCGATGGTCGCCGTCTGCGTATCAAGCAGGAAGATGTAAAGCTAAGCGGTTGGGCTATCGAATGCCGCATCACCGCCGAGGACCCTGATAACAATTTCATGCCCTCCACTGGCAAGATCATCCAATTGCGCGAACCAACGGGTCCCGGTCTCCGCGTCGAATCGGGCATGTACGAGGGCGCTGAGGTCTCACTCTTTTATGATCCAATGATCGCCAAATTGATTGTGTGGGGCGAGAGTCGGGCGGAAGCCATTTTGCGCATGCGTCGTGCCTTAAGCGAGTACCGCATTGCAGGCGTCAAGACCTCGATCCCTTTCCACCTGGCGCTCATGGATACCCCGCGCTTTCAATGGGGCCAATTCGACACCAATTTTCTGGAAACCCACTCAGCGCCGATTGTGCAGGATATCAACCATCAGAAACGATTGGCAGCTATCGTTGGCGGCATATTGCTCCACGAACGTGGTCTCCGCTCCATCAATATCAGTCATGGAGACGATTTTGGCGATGGTCCCAGCGCCTGGCGTCGCTCCGCCCTGCTTACTGGTATGAGATCGCTGTTGTAATTGACGACTAAGAATCAAGTATCGAAGATTGCCATGCCATTCGCTTCCTTTAATCATTAATCTTTGATCATTGCACCAGCCTGGAACCAGATTTCCTCCACCTCTGCCCGACCGACCAAAAGATCCCTATGAAATACCACGCTGTAGTCGATAACCAGGAATACGTGATTGACATCGACGATGAAAATTCCATCGTTGTCGATGATGAGCCTGTGCAGGCGAATTTGTTGCAGGTCGGCCCTCTAGGTCTGTACTCGTTGCTCCTGGATAATAAATCCTACGAACTGGTAGTGGAAGAACGGCGTTTCGGGTATCGCGTGACGCTGGGCAGCGACACCTTCGATGTCCAGGTGAAGGATGAACGCACACTGCGTCTTGACGCTGGCCGCAGCCAGTTGACCACGCCCTCCGGCGAACGTTTTATCAAAGCGCCCATCCCCGGTTTGATCGTCAATATCCTTGTCGAAGCAGGCGACGAGATCGAAGCCAATCAGCCGGTGATCATCCTGGAAGCTATGAAAATGGAAAATGAGTTGCGCGCCGTCCGAGCCGGCACAGTGGCCGAGATCATGTTTGAGGCCGGAGAAAGCGTGGAACAAGGGGCGGAGTTGATTCGGATAGCATAGTCAACAATCAACAGAAAAAATTATGACTAACGACCACCTTGCTCTCCCCCCAACACAACCCCTGGCCGACGCCCTGTCTCGTTGGGAGGACGCCACGTTGCATCCGGTGACCTCACGCTTCCCGGAGCGCAAAGCCGAATTCGAGACCTCATCCGGCATTCCTGTTGAGCGTCTCTACTTGCCTGACGCCGACCAGCAGGGTGATTATCTCGACCAGCTGGGCTTTCCCGGCCAATATCCTTTCACGCGTGGCGTGCAGCCGACCATGTATCGGGGTCGCTTCTGGACGATGCGCCAGTACGCCGGATTTGGCACCGCCGCCGAGAGCAACCAACGCTACAAATATTTGATCGACAAAGGCCAAACCGGGCTGTCGGTGGCATTCGATCTCCCCACCCAGATCGGCTACGATGCCGACGATCCGATGGCATTGGGAGAGGTGGGCAAGGTCGGCGTCTCCATTTCCTCGCTGGCCGACATGGAAACCCTGCTTGATGGCATTCCCCTGGACAAGGTCTCCGTGTCCATGACGATCAATGCCCCGGCCTCCATTTTGCTGGCGATGGTCATCGGTGTAGCCAAAAAGCAGGGCGTGCCCCAGGAAAAACTGCGGGGCACAGTGCAAAATGACATCCTCAAAGAGTACATCGCCCGCGGCACGTACATCTACCCGCCGCAGCCCTCGATGCGTTTGATCACCGACCTCTTTCGCTATTGCAGCGTCCATGTGCCCAAGTGGAACACCATCAGCATCAGCGGCTATCACATCCGTGAAGCGGGCAGCACTGCCGTGCAGGAAGTGGCCTTCACCCTGGCCGATGGCATGGCCTATGTGCGGGCGGCGCTGGAGGCGGGGCTGGACATCGATGTTTTTGCTCAGCAACTTTCCTTTTTCTTCAATGCCCACAACAATTTCCTGGAAGAGATCGCCAAATTCCGGGCGGCGCGACGCTTGTGGGCGCGCATAATGCGCGAGCGCTTCGGCGCAAAAAATCCCCGCTCGTGGAGCCTCCGCTTCCACACCCAGACAGGCGGATCGACCCTGACCGCCCAACAGGTGGAAAATAATATCGCACGGGTGACGGTGCAGGCGTTGTCAGCCGTGCTGGGCGGGACGCAGAGCCTGCACACCAACTCCATGGATGAAGCTTTGTCACTTCCCACCGAAAAGGCGGTGCAGGTGGCGTTGCGCACGCAGCAAGTGCTTGCTTACGAATCGGGCGTGGCCGACACGGTGGATCCGTTGGCGGGTTCCTACTACATCGAGTATCTGACAGATGAGATCGAGCGCCGGGCGGAGGAATACATCGATCGGATCGAGGCGATGGGCGGGGCGGTGAAAGCGGTGGAAGAGGGCTACATCCAGCGGGAGATTCAGAATGCCGCCTACCACACGCAACAGGCCATCGAGGCCGGAGATGAGATCGTTGTGGGAGTCAATCGATTCCAGGTCGAAGAACAACCCCTGGCGGACATTTTGCGCATCGATGCCGCAGCACAAGAAGCGCAAGTCGAGCGTGTGCGGGCGCTGCGTGCATCACGAGACAACCGGCGAGTAGCCGAACTCCTCAGCCAGATCGAAATGGCCGCCCGCGAACCGAATGCGCCCCTTATGCCCCTGTTCGTAGAGGCGGTGCAAGCCTACGCTACTCTGGGCGAGATTTCGGACGTTCTGCGGCAAGTGTTCGGCGAATACCAGGCTCCGACGATGATTTAGTGATGACATTTAGCGTACATTGTGGTACTATTGTGTCGTGAAATACTTTACTTGGAATCCAGAAAAGAATGAGAAATTGAAGAAGGAACGCAATATCTCTTTTGAGGAAGTTGTGTTTCATATGCAGAATGACGATGAAGTAGCCGTCATTAGTCATCTAAACCAATCACGCTATCCAAACCAGAAAGTGTCGGTTGTTGTGATTGACGGTTACGCATATTTAGTGCCTTTCGTTGAATCAGAAACCGAGATTTTTCTCAAGACAATTATTCCAGGTCGCAAAGCCACAAAAAAATATGTTGGAGAAAATCAATGATTAAACTTGATAAAGAAGAACAAGAAATCTTGGAGTCTTATGAAAGAGGCGAATGGCAACCTGTTACGGATATGAACGCCGAAATAAAGAAACACAAGCAATATGCAGCAGCCACTTTCAAAAAGGATAAGCGGATCAGTATTCGCATTTCTAGTCGAGACCTGGATGCTTTACGAAAGCGCGCACTGATGGAAGGTATGCCATATCAGACGTTGATAGCCAGCGTTCTGCACAAATACATCGATGGTCGGTTGAAAGAAACAACTTTGTGATGGCCCAAAATCAACGCTGGCAAGTCCTGAACGAACATCTCCTGTTGGATAAACGCCCCTGGCTGCGTGTGATAGAGCAGACCGTACGCCTTCCCGATGGCCAGGTGATCGATGACTATTTGCTGGCAGAAGCGCCTGATTATGCCGCCGTCTTCCCCGTTTTACCCGATGGGCGCATCCTGGCCGTCGAGGAATACAAACACGGCATTGGTCGTGTGATCTGGCAACTGCCCGCCGGCATCCTGGAACCGGGCGAGGACCCGTTGCTGGGCGCTAAACGGGAACTTCTGGAAGAAACCGGCTACGAAGCGGGCGAATGGCAACCAATGGGCTCGTTTTACGATGACAGCAACCGGGGCATGAGTCTTGGGCACTATTTTTTTGCCACTGAGCTCATCAAGGTTACTGAACCCAACGCCGACGATCTGGATGAAGTCCGACCGATTGTCCTCACCCCCGCCGAATTGCGTGCAGCCATCCACGATGGCCGGGTTGCCGCCGCCGGTGTCGTCGCCAGCATGATGTTGGGGCTGGAGAAACAATCAACAATCAACAGTCAACGAAAAACAAAAAACGCCAAGAGTGAGTGACTTATCGACCATAGACCAATGCTCATTGACCATTCATCATGACGACACCTTACGACAACGTTAACCAGGAAACCGCCGAAAAACAGTACAGCTCCCGCATGTGTTTTGTGTGCGGTGTAGACAATGCCGCCGGTCTGCACGCGCATTTCTACCAGATCGATGATCGCACTTGTGTAGGTCGGTTCCTACCCGACGAGAACCATCAGGGTTATCCTGGCCGTGTGCACGGTGGCGTGATTTCCGCCATGCTGGACGAGACTCTGGGCCGGGCCGTCTGGGGTGATGCCAAGACTTGGGGCGTCACTGCCGAACTGACCGTACGATACAAAGCGCCGGTGCCGCTGGGCGAGATGCTGACGGTGGTCGGGCGCATAACCTACGAACGTCGCCGCCTGTTCAAGGCCGAAGGTGAGTTGCTGACAGCGGATGGCACCGTCGCAGTCGAAGCAAACGGCACCTACGTCAAGCTCGATCTTGATCAGATCCTGGAAGAGGGCTCTGATGAACTGGATCCCAATCTGGAATTGTTCATCGTGCCGGATGAAAACACAGAATAGACGAGAAATCATCAACCAGTTCAACGGATTGATGATTTCTCGCTAAAATCTATAACGTGCAGATGATGGTGCGGAAAGCGGGGGCTCTTCTAGCTATCGTCATCTAGTTGTTCGATGACAGCATTTGCAGCGTCTATCAGCCGATTGCCATCTTCTGAGGGTATCTTGCCGGTCTTGATGTCAGCTTCGACTTTATTCATGAAGGCGTTCAGGATATTCGATGCAGTCTTTGGTTTTTCCTTGATCACTTGTTTCTTTGCTGCATTTAGTTTGGCAAGATACGAATTTCCCTTGACCATGCTTAATCACTCCATCAGCGACAAGTTGATTGACATCAGCGATAATCGCATCGATTTGTTGATCTGGTGTTGGTGGAGGAAAAGTGACAGTCCATAGCATGGCATGGGCATAGCACCTCTTCAACTTGGAGCATGTACCCGGTCATGTGATCGATGCAACTGCCGGTCCACCATCCATCCGGAGCACCTACACCTACGATCTGACCATTGTTGTTGAGGGCGGCAGGGTCGCAACGCAATCCTTCTGGGCAAGGAAGATCCGTGACTCCGTATGTTGAATCCCATATAAAAGAATGTCCTTCACCATCACTGGTATTGTAGCCTCCAACTATCTGTCCATGATCATTGATATCCTTTGATCTACTTGAAATACTTCCAGGAATCGGAATTTCTATAACATTGTCATCAGAAGGAGTCCACATGAATACTTTAAGCTCGCCAGAATCTGTTACTCCCGAACGCAGCAACCTGTCCGGCATCGTTAATCGCAGCATCACCACTGGATCCTCCCCCCAGTGAAGGAAGGTCAACCATTCCGCCTTCATCAGTCCATAGAAAGCCACGGATCGGCCCATTATTAATCCGGCTCCAACCTACAACCTGTCCAAGATTGTTAATGTCAGTGGCGCTGGCCTCCCAGTCATGCCTCAGTAGTCTTCCTAATCGAAGCATGTTTCCGTCTGCGCTGGGCCAAATAAAAGCTTCGCGACCATGGTGTGTCGGGTCAACAGAAGCCTCACCTGCTATTTGTCCTTAATCATTGATAGCATATGGCAAAGGTCTGAAGATTCACCAAATGCACCGAGATCTAGGACTTCCATCATCATTTTTCCATTGAGAAATGGGCGTAGGTATTCGTGAGCGGAACGCTCAAACCCAACGACTACCCTGTATTGTTGATAGCTGTCGCAGTAGAAGGCCCTACAGATGGTTCAAGGTTCGTCAGTGTTCAATCGGGAACAGAATAGACTACTGCATTGAGATAAGGTGACATTTGGATTTCGTCGAATTCAGCCGAGATTGTCGTACAATTAGCCCTGAGTCATTTATGTCAGTTACAGTGAGTGAACCGTACTCGACGATATCAATATACCCAGCATCAAACGTACCAAGATCCTCGACTGTGACAGTTAGTCCTGGTTGCAGATCGCAGCCGCAAGCACGGTAGTCATGAGGCTGATCAAAAGACCAACAACGACTGACATAAGTATCCTACGCATGATTTCTGAGCTCCTTTTTTGGTGATTGTTATCCCAAGAATCATTCAATAATGAAGTGAGCAACGCAGCACACGCTGCAAGAATTCACTTCAAAACAATACTTCCCTATTGTAACCCACGCGACATCCGGACAACCATGATACTAGATCATGTTCAACATCTGTTCGTTGTATTTTTTGAAAGTATGCTATCATTTTCCAACGAAATTTCGAATTTATCTAAAAATCTGCCCGGATTGCCCCGATTTATCCGCATAATATTTCATTCCCAAGCATAGCATGATCACACGCATCAACCACATTGCCATCGTCGTTGCCGATCTCGACCAGGCGATTGAAACCTACCAGGACCGCATCGGTCTGACCCTCAGCAAGCGCCTGATCATGCCGGAACAGGCGGTGGAAATCGCCTTTCTGCCAGCGGGCGAGAGCGTGATCGAACTGATCCAGCCCATCACCGAAGACTCAGGCGTGGCCAAGTATCTCGCGAAGCGAGGCGAAGGGCTGCACCACATCTGCCTGGAGGTGGATGATGTGCAGCTGACGCTGGAAGAACTGACCGCCCGCCACGTCCAACTGATCAACGAGGAGCCGATCCTGGCAGCAGAAGGCCACGGCGTGTTTCTGCATCCCAAATCGGCGCATGGCGTGTTGATTGAGTTCCTGGAGCCGTTTGAGGAATAATGACTAAGGATCAAAGATCAAAGTGGTCAGACAGTGAGTGCCAAGGCCCTGAGCACCCGCGTGTGTGCTGCGAGGGCGTCCTTAATCTTTAATCATCAATCTTTGGTATTTCTCATGACCCTGATCCTCGGCATCGAAACCTCTTGTGACGAAACGGCTGCGGCTGTGGTGGCCGATGGCCGTCACCTGCTCAGCAATGTCGTTGCTTCGCAAGTGGACCTGCATCGACAATATGGCGGCGTCTTCCCGGAGATGGCGTCGCGGCAGCATGTGCTGGCCATCATCCCGGTCGTGGAGCAGGCGCTGGCGGAAGCAAAGACAGACTGGTCGGATTTAGCGGCTGTGGCCGTGACCAAAGGCCCTGGGCTGGCGGGATCACTGCTGGTGGGGATGAATGCGGCCAAAGGCATGGCCTGGGCAAGGGGTTGCCTCTGGTGGGCGTCAATCATCTGGAGGGGCACATCTACTCCAACTGGATTGAGGCCGAGGGCAATCGTGCAGACAAGATTTTTCCGTTGCTGGTGCTGATCGTCAGCGGCGGCCACACCGAATTGGTGGTGATGGAGGATCATGGTCGGTATCAGCGCCTGGGCGGGACCATCGACGATGCTGCGGGTGAAGCGTTTGATAAGGTAGCCCGATTGCTGGGTTTGGGCTATCCTGGCGGCCCGGCGGTGCAACGAGCCGCCCAGGCTGGTGACCCCACGGCATATTCCTTCCCCCGAGCCTGGTTGCCCGGCACGCACGATTTCAGCTTCAGCGGACTGAAAACAGCGGTGCTGCGAGCTGTGCAAGCGCTGGAGAGTGGTAATCCAACGGAAGGACGGCGTTTAACAGCTGGTGAACATCTGCCCAGCGAGACTGTCGCCGATCTGGCCGCCTCTTTCCAGCAAGCAGTTGTGGATGTCTTGGTCGACAAAACCGTGCAGGCTGCGCAAGATGTGGACGCTACCGAAATCTGTGTGTGCGGAGGCGTTTCCGCCAATGCAGCGCTGCGCCAATCGATGATCGGCCAACTCACCCCTCCCGGTTTCTGTGCCCCCCTCTATCTCTGCACCGACAATGCTGCAATGATCGCTGCTGCGGGTTATTTCACCTGGGCGCGAGGCGTACGAAGCGCCATGAACCTGGACGTGATCGCCAATCTCAGCCTGGTGTGAGTGCGCCCAAATACATGGCCTACATTGCGCTTAACATGACGACTCTGATAAACTCCAAATCCAGGAGACGAATATGAGCGACCCCATTATCATCTGCCAGGATGTTCATAAATGGTACGGACAATTTGAAGCCTTGCGCGGCATCGACCTGCAAGTCAATAGGGGCGAAGTGATTGTGATTTTCGGACCATCCGGTTCCGGTAAATCCACCTTCATCCGCACCATCAACCGTTTGGAAGAGCATCAGCAAGGAACAATTATTGTTGATGGCATCGAACTCAGCAACAATGTCCGCAATATCACTGCCATCCGCAAAGAAGTGGGCATGGTGTTCCAGCAATTCAATCTCTTCCCGCATCTTACGGTGTTGTCCAATGTTACTTTGGGGCCGATCCAGGTGCGAAAATGGAAGAAAAATAAGGCTGAGGAGATCGCCAGGGATTTGTTGGAGCAGATGGGTATTCCAGAACAAGCGGAGAAATATCCGGGACAACTCTCTGGTGGTCAACAGCAGCGTGTGGCCATCGCGCGTGCCCTGGCCATGCAGCCGAAAATCATGCTTTTCGATGAACCCACCTCAGCGCTTGACCCGGAGATGATCAAAGAAGTGCTCGATGTCATGGTCGATCTTGCCAAAAGCGGGATGACGATCCTGGCAGTGACGCATGAAATGGGCTTTGCCCGCGCTGTGGCTAACCGTATGATTTTCATGGATGAAGGTAAAATCGTCGAGTCCGGGCCACCAACGCAGATCTTTGAGCATCCACAGGAAGACCGAACCAAGCTATTTTTGTCGCAGATTTTGCAGCATTAGGCAGCAATTCACGCTAAATTTGCACACACTTTCGTAAAACGAGAAACGTGAAGCGAGATCAGAAACCGCCAACAAATAATTTTCAAAATGAGGCGGTTCCTCTCGAGCAAGCGCTGTTTTGCGCTCAAAATGTACAAGTTAAAAACTGCGCTTGCCTTAACCGCACTTACGCTTCACGTTTTAGCGTTTTACCCCTGACCACGCCCCATGCCTTTACCAACAATCGATACCGTTTATCTCCTCAAAATCCTTACCGACCTCCTCAACATCCCCAGCCCGACCGGATTGGCGGAACCCGCCATTGCTTACACCGAGCAGGCAATGAGTCGATCTCGGTCTGGAGCCCCGGCGCACAATCAAAGGGGCATTGGTTTGTGAATGGGCAGGGCGGCAAGACAGCGCCCCTCGTGCACTGACAGCCCATGCCGACACCCTGGGGGCGATGGTGAAGGGAATCAAGCGAAACGGGCGACTCATCCTCACCAACATCGGCGGCTTTGCCTGGAACACGGTCGAGGGAGAAGGCTGCCGGGTGTTCAGCTTCCGATGGCCGGGTGGTGCGAGGCAGTTTGTTGCTGGCCAAAGCGTCCGGACACGTGTATGGTAAGGCTGTCGCTGAAACCCAGCGCAGTGCAGAGGAAATGGAGCTGCGCCTGGACGAACGCACAAGCTCGGTGGACGAAACGAGGGCGCTCGGTATTGAGGTGGGCGACTTCGTCGCCTTCGACCCTCGGGTGGAGGTCAGCGAGTCCGGGTTTGTCGCCCCGCCATCTAGATGACGAGCCTGTATGCCAGCATTCTGGCAGCCGTCAAAGCGATGCAGGAACTGGCGAAAAACCCATGCAGCGCACAACCCTGCACATCAGCAACTACGAAGAAGTGGGACATGGCGCCGCAACCGGATTGCCCCGGACCTGGCGGGGCGTGGCCGTGGACATGGCGGCAGTAGAGAGACGGCGGATCATCCGATGAGTTCCATGTCACCATTTGCGCCGACTTCGGCGGACCCTGGCACGCTCGCCGCCGCTTGCGGCAACTGGCGCGGGCAGAACGTATTGTCCGCGACAAGGTGGATATCTTTCCTTGCGGCTTTGATGGAGAACCTCTCTGGCGAGCGGCGGCAATGGCGCGGGTGGTGCTGATATCAGCCCGGCGTGGATGCCTGGCATAATTGCAGACGCACGCATGGATGCTGTTGTGGTGGCGGCAACGGTTAATGGTGATGGCGTATTGTCGTAATTGAATGGCAGTCACTGCGGTTCTTCATAAGCGTCCAAAAATAATTTCCCGTTTATCAACATCCGGGAAGTGCTTAAAGCCGTTCTGTTTAACTGGATTTTGGCGGCCACCTTCCCGGAGGTTATTTGACAGTCGCTTCGATCCGTGATAGCTAATGCCGATATCCAGCATCCCCAGCCTATACAATCTCTTATCGAAGATGTGATCTCGCGCTGCGGCACCAGATAACCGGGATTGTGTCTGCCATGCTGGATCTTGCGGCGGATGTTCTGGAGGCAATATCGACGCCCGGCATCACCAGCAGCATCACCTGGTGACGATGGGGGCGAGCGCATTCTCCAGGTAAGCCGTGGATCTGGAGCGAAGACGTTGCGGCGGCCAGGCGGGCGGTGCGCCGGATGCGGTCAGGATCACACCAGCTCGGAAAATGGATCAGAGAGTTCAGCCCCGTCAGGAACCACAGTTCATCTTCGGATGCCAGCGGTTCATAAATAGCACCTGGTAAGTGGCGTCGGACGGCAGATGTTCGAGCAAGGCCGAGATGACCTTGACGACCTTGCCCTGGGCATCGGCCACCCAGGCAGGTGTCGCCCTTGTCCAGTTGCTTCACCCGCTCGAATTCGTAGTACCCCTTGGGATTGTCGGTGTCCGCTTCTCGCGCAGGCCGTCGCTCACCACCTCCATGCCGCCTGCTTCCAACATCTTCATCATCATCGACGTACCGAGCGGGGCAGGCCGGAAACCACGACGATAGGTCGGGGTTTTTCAGAAGATTGGGGTTGAAACAGATTTTTGAGGAATTTCATTGCGGTGGTTTGCGTGCGGATGCTCGATCAGGCTTGCAGCATTCCCTGATCGAGCAGAAAGCGGATGATTTTGTGGGCGTTCTTCTCGGCGGTGCAATTCACCGTGTCCAGCCGGATCTCGGGGTACTGGGGCGCTTCGTATGGATCGTCAATGCCCGTGAACCCCTTGATCTCTCCTCGCCGCGCTTTGGCGTACAGCCCCTTGATGTCTCGATTCTCACATTCCTCCAGCGGCGTATCTACAAACACCTCGACGTAGTGGCCCTTGCCGACCATGTTCCGCACGTCGTTGCGCGTCGCCCGGTAAGGGCTGACCGCCGCGCATACCGCCGTGCCGCCGTGCCGCACGATCTCGGCCGCCACAAAGCCGATCCGGTGTATGTTAATGTCCCGATCTTCCTTGCTGAACCCCAACCCCTTGGAGAGATGGGTGCGCACCACGTCGCCGTCCAGCACCGTCACCTGGCGGCCATATTCTTGCAACAGGACGGTCAGCACCTCGGCGGTGGTGGATTTTCCAGATCCGCTCAGGCCGGTGAACCAGACGCAGACTCCCTGCTTGTGACGCGGGGGATAGGTCTCGGCCAGAATCTCTGCCACCTCCGGCCGGGTGAACCAGTCGGGCAGCTTGCGACCGTTGTTCAGATACTCCTCGCGCACCTGGGTGCCAGAGATGGACGCGGTCTTTGCCCCTTCCGGGACTTGGGTGATTTCCTCGTACCGCTCCTCCTCCGGCAGGTAGACCAGCATGCGGAACGGCACCATCTTTACTCCCAGTTCGTCGCTGTACTGTGTGACCAATTCCTGGGCGTCGTAGGGGCCGTAGAATGGGTTGCCCTGCGAGTCTTTGCCGGGACCGGCGTGGTCACGCCCCACGATCAGGTGATTCGCGCCATAGTTGCGCCGGATCAGGGTGTGCCATACGGCCTCGCGCGGCCCGGCCAGCCGCATAGCCAGCGGCAGCAGCGAGAGCAGGATGCGGTCAGGGTCATAATAGTTGGCGGCCAGCGCCTTGTACGTGCGCACGCGGGTAAAGTGATCCACGTCTCCCGGCCTGGTCATGCCGACTACCGGATGGAGCAACAGCACCCCGTTTACCTCCTTGGACGCTCGCTTGGTCAGCTCTTCGTGCACGCGATGGAGCGGGTTGCGCGTCTGGAAGGCGACCACGTTCTGGTAGCCGTAGCTCTCCAGGCGGGCACGAGTCTCTGCCGGAGTGAGGCGCAGTTTGTGAAAGTCATAGTGGGGCGGCAGTTGCAGCACCCGCAGGCGGCCAGAGATGTTCAGCTTGCCCCAGCGGTGCATCTCCGCCACCAACGGATGGCGCAGGTCGAGCGAGCCAAAGACCTTTTGCGCCACCTCGTCCCGATCCCATTCGTAGATTTCCTCGATGCTCATCACCGCCAGCAGGTTGTTCTTGGCGTTGCGCAGCGCGATCTCTTGCCCCAACCGGATCGCCGGGCCAGGTTCCACCGGCAGTGTGATGGGAATGGGAAAGATGTGGCCGTTGGTCAGCCGCATCTCGTCCAGCACGCGCTGGTGATCTTTCCGGCGCATAAAGCGATCCAGGGGAGAAAATCCTCCAGTCGCCAGTAACATCGTCATCCTCGCGGAAGGGCACACGTATGCCCTTGCCGTAAACCTCAGAAGTTTGAAGCGATGGGTTTTTCGACCGCGATAGCGATCGGCTGCCTTCAGAGACGGCTAAATTCTTGCCATCGATCTGGTTTTTGATGGTGCGTGCCAGATATTC
The DNA here is from genome assembly GCA_963700615.1 of uncultured Chloroflexia bacterium. Taxonomy (GTDB): domain Bacteria; phylum Chloroflexota; class Anaerolineae; order J102; family J102; genus DUEF01. The sequence goes on from CAVOYG010000026.1 coordinate 577,142, forward strand.
AACAATCGTTAGCGCCAACCGCCACCGCAAATGGATGATGATCTGGCTTTCACTGGCAGAGAAGCGGTCAAGCACCATGTGGTTGGTGATGCTATCGATGGCGTAGGAGAAGCCGGGATGTTCCACCAGATGGGCGATGTTTTCAAACCGGCCGGTCGAAAGATCATCAAGCACCGACACCTGGTGACCGGACACGAGCAGCGCCTCTGCCAGGTGGCTGCCGATAAAGCCGGCGCCGCCGGTTATCAAGATACGTTCGGGCATAGAATTTCGTTCAGGAAGCTATCCACTGGGCGCATCAAGCGATGGAGCAAAAGGAACGTGGCCCCCGAGGTTTGGGCCACGCAGCCACCATTTTGTCACACATCCAGGGGTTCAGCAAGTCGAAGGCAGGAACCAGAATCCTCATGCTCTGCTTGTCAGGCTCCAGGAAATGGTTTATTGCTGACCAAAAATCCGGTTGATATCTCGAACGCGGTCAATGGTGTAATCGGCATGAGGATGTCCGGCATAGCCCACCAGGGCGGTCTTCATGTCCCCATGGCTTTTGCGGGGGCCAGATTGACGGGGCTGTCCTCAATAAAGATGCAGCGGTCAGCGGGAGTCCCAACAAGTCCAGACAACGTTCATAGGCCAGCGGGTTCGGTTTGGACAGGTAGCCCACCTCATCCAGGCCCACCAGCAACTCGAAATGATCCAGGATATCCAGTGCTTCGAGCACATTGCGGGCGTGGGTAGCGGTGGCATTTGTGAAGACGGCCTTGCGATAGGGCAGCGCCGCCAGGATGGCATCTAAAGCGGGGTTGGGCCGTAAATGATCGTGCACCGCCACATCATGCACATCCGCCAGATAGGGCGCTGGATCCACGTCGTGCTCGTGGATTAATCCGGCGATGGTCGTTCCATATTCGATCCAGTAGCGTTTTTGCACGATCTCCGCCTCATCCGGCGGCAGGTTCAGCTTCGCGAGCGACATAGGCTCTGATGCGGTCAATCGATCCAGACGCCGCCAGCCCCAGGTACGCGGATACAGGGTGTTGTCCACATCAAACAGGATGAGGTCGATGTCGGGGGCGGATTTGATGGGTTCCATGCGCTTCATTATCGCCCAGAAAGATGCTGTACGAAGATTCTGGAAACGGCGCACTGCCATACTCTTGTGGGACTGTTGCGCTCATCTGCTATAATGATCGCCATGTCTATCCATGTGCTTTCCCCAGATGTCGCTGACAAAAATCGCCGCCGGAGAAGTGGTCGAACGCCCATCCTCGGTCGCCAAGGAATTGATCGAAAACAGCCTTGATGCCGGGGCCACAGACATCCGTGTGGAGATCAGAGGTGGGGGCAAACGGCTCCTCCGCGTGATCGACGACGGCTGCGGCATCCCGACCGCTGAGGTCGACCTGGTCTTCAAACGTCATGCCACCTCGAAATTGCAGACGGCTGATGATCTGGAACGCATCAGCACGCTCGGTTTTCGGGGTGAAGCGCTGGCCGCCATCTCTGCTGTGAGCAAGACCACCCTGGTGACGCGCCGAGGAGGAGCCCACGGGCGTTGAACTGCGTTTGGAGGGAAGCCAGCAGGTGGGGCGCAGAGCCCTGGGCGCTCCATCCGGCACAAGCCTGACCATCGAGCATCTGTTTTGGAACACACGGCGCGGCTCAAATTCCTGCGCACCGACGCCACCGAGGCGGGACGCATTTCAAAAATCATTACCCGCTATGCCCTGGCTTATCCCCATGTGCGCTTTAGCAATTTGAGTGAAGGCAGGCTCAATTTCCAAACGCCAGGAAACGGAAACCGTCTGGAAACGCTACTCAAGGTGTATGGTCCCGAAGCTGTTCGACAGATGTTGGCAATCGATGCTCTGGGTGATCCGGTTGCGCCCGACATCGCCGTCAGTGGATTTGTGAGCGAGCCCAGCCTGCATCGCGCCAACCGCAGCTACATTGAGTTGTTTGTCAATAACCGGCTTATCCAGGATCGAAACCTCAGCTTCGCTGTAATCCAGGCGTATCACACCCTGTTGCCGGGTGGACGTTATCCTCTGGCAGCGATTTTCATCGACATGGACCCCACGCAGGTGGATGTCAATGTGCATCCCACCAAGGCGGAAGTGCGTTTTCGCGAGGCCTCGCTGGTGTTTCGGGCGGTGCAACGGGCGGTGCATCGCACCCTGTACGAGCAGGTGCGCCGATAACACGTCTGCAACCTGACCGTGATGCATCGGATCGGGGCGATTGGGCTGCGAGACGGCAGGTTTTCGTGCACGCGGGCCAGAGAGAAGACCTGCCTGGGCAAATCGCAATGGATCTGTATCGCCTGCAGCAAGGGGCGGAGGACCAGATCCAACTGGTCGGGGGCGAAGCCCCAATCCCGACCCCTGGGCTTGAATTCTCAGCCATCAAGTGATGCCCGACCTTCGGCAGACACCCTGCCGCCCCTGCGCCCTGTCGGGCAGATCGGCGCCGCCTACCTGATCGCCGAGGGGCCTTCCGGTCTCTATCTCATCGATCAGCATGCGGCGCACGAGCGCATCCTGTACGAAAAGATCGTCAACAGTCGTGAACATCCCATCGCCAGGCAACAGTTGCTGGAACCCCTCACCATCGAACTTGGCACCGAGTTGGCCGGTTTGGTTGCGGACAACCTCGCCACGCTACAACAGAGCGGTTTTGAAATCGAATCCTTTGGTTCCGGCAGTTTTTTGTCGCGCTTATCCCCAGCGTCATGGGCAGGCAGGACCCGCAACGCATGCTGGAGGAAGTGGCGGAACAAACCGCGGAACGGGACAATCTGGTTGGGCAGGCGGTGGAGGATGCGCTGGTCAAGATCATCTGCAAGCGCCTGGCCATCAAAAACGGGACAGGTTCTTTCCGTGGCGGAGCAGCGCGCATTATTGCGCCAGTTGGAAGCCTGCGAAAATCCCCGCACCTGTCCTCATGGTCGTCCCACCACCCTGCACATGAGCGCCTCCCAATTGGAGCGCCAATTCGGTCGGACGTAAGGGTGACGGGCCGGTCGCCTCTATCCTTATTGTCTGGTCGCCCTACATTTAACCGGGAGTCTCGACAGGTTTTCTGTTTCGCAACGACTTTGTGCTAAAATGACAAGGTTGTCGTGCAGACGATCCGTTAGCGCATTCTGCACGACTTGATACCTAGAAGAGCAGACTCAAACCATTTTAAGTGCGAAATCCCATGACTGATTTAAAAATAACGCAACAAAACACCGAAGATCACCAAATGCTTCTGACCATTGTGGTCCCGGACGACCACGTCGAGAAAGCGATGCGAGCGACAGCGAAGAAACTGGCGAAACAGTACCGGATTCCCGGTTTCCGTCCCGGTAAAGCGCCTTATCACATCGTTGTCGGCCGTTTTGGGCGCGAGGCGCTCCTGGAAGAAGTGGCCGACGAAATCGGTCAGGACATCTTCGTGGAAGCGATGGAAGAAGCGAAAATGGAGCCATACGCCCAGGCGGCGTTGAAAGAGGTTACATTCGATCCCCTCACCTATCAGGTCGAAGTGCCCCTGCCTCCGGAAGTCGATCCCAACAACTACCGCGAGGTGCGCGTCCCCTACACCGAGCCCAGCGAAGAGGAAATCACAGAAGCTGCTCAAGCGGAGATAGACCGAATCAGAGAGCGTTTCAAGACCTGGCAGCCAGTGGATCGGCCTATCGAATATGGCGATCTCGTGACCATCAGCGTGAAAATCACTGTTGATGATGAAGTCGTGCTGGAAAATGATGGACTGGGATATCGTGCCCGATGCCGAAGAATACACCATGGCGCCTGAATTTGATGCAGCCTTTATCGGCATGACTGTGGGCGAATCGAAATCGTTCACGGCGACTTTCCCGGAACAAGGTGATTCTCCCTGGGAAGGTGAACAAGGCGAGTTCGAGATCGAAGTCGTTGGCGTCAAGGGCGAGGAGTTGCCCGCACTGGATGCAGCCCTGGCCGAAGAGGTCGGGAGTACGAATCCTACGAGGAATTGTACGAGGACACCCTCGATCGGGTAACCCGCCAGATGGAATACGAAACGCAGCGCGAGTACCGGGAAAAGGCTTTGGACGCCATGACCGAGGAAGCGACGCTGTCCTATCCGCCGGCCACCTTGGATCAGGAAATTCATTTCTTGATGGATGAACGTGAAAACTACTATCGCGCTTACGGCATCCAATCGACCGAAGACTACCTGCGCATGATGGGCAAGACGCACGAGGAGTACCATGAGGAATTACGGCCAGCCGCCCAGACCCGGTTGGAGCGCAAACTCGTGTTGGATGCCATCGCCGAGCGCGAACAGTTCGAGATCAGCGACTACGAGTTGGAGCAGTACCTCGCAGACATGCTGGGCCACGATCCTGAGGAGCTGGAATCAACACTAGAGCAATTGGCGAAGAGTGAAAACTACCGCAACTTCATCACCTCCCTGATTCAACGTGAACACGCAGAAGAACTGTTTATCGCCAGCGCCAAAGGCGAGGAAGTGCCGGAACCGGGCCAACACCCCGTTTTGGAGGCGCCAGTCGAGGAACTAGCCGAAGCGATAGCCGAAGAACTCGATGAAGCTGTTGAAGAATCGGCTGTGGCTGAAGACGACGAAGTCGTTGAAATCGTGGAAGTTCAGGAAACATTTGATGAAAGCGGCGACGCAGAAGAAACGCCGGAATCAGCCGAAGCCGAAGAAACATCACAGTCTATAACCGAAGAAGAGGATACAGTGGAGGCATAGAAGCTCCAACATCGACCTATCGATCTGTATCCCACCCCAATCTCAATAACCCTCCCCCTTTTCTATCCCATGAATAACCAACTCCCTTTTTCACCCCAAGCTCGGACAGCTATCCAGCAGACAGGCCGTGGCGAACGCTACATGGATATCTTCGACCTGTTGCTCAATGAACGCATTATCTTCCTGGGTTTTCCCATTAACGACCAAGTCGCCAACCTTGTCGTTGCCCAACTCTTGTACCTCAATCACGAAGATCCGGAACGGGATATCCAGATGTATATCAATTCTCCAGGCGGCAGTGTTTACGCCGGTCTGGCGATCTACGACACCATGAAGATGATCCCGGCTCCAGTTTCGACCTGGGCGGTGGGCGTGACCGCAAGCATGGCAACTGTTTTGCTGGCGGGCGGCGAGGCGGGCAAGCGCTACGCCTTACCTCATGCCACCGTGCACATGCACCCTGCCGGCGGCGGCACTCAGGGCTACACTCCAGATGTCCGTATTCAATTCAAGGAACTGGAACGCCTGCAAAACAGCCTTTTCTACATTCTGTCGCAGCATACCGGCCAGACCGTCGAACAAATCGAACTGGACTTCGAACGGGACCGCTACATGTACGCTCAAGAAGCGGTCGATTACGGTCTCGTCGACCACATCTACGGCGAACCTGATCCAACCATGGAACGTAGCGACGAAAGCTAAAGCCTCAACCAAGAATCCAAACTCCCCCAGCCCAGACCCCCATGCATCCTGCCCAAACCTGTGCGTTCTGCCTGCGCACGCAAGACGAAGTCCACCGCCTGATCGCCGGTCCTGAAGGCAACAACATCTGCGATGAATGCGTTATCCTCTGTATCGAGATCTTAGAAGAAGAGGAAGCCAAGGAACTCGCCGAGCAAGACCCCGAACAGCTAATCCAGTTCGAGAGCATTCCCGCTCCGCGGGAGATCGTGACGCGGCTGAATGATTATGTGGTTGGTCAGGAACGGGCGAAAAAGGTCCTGGCTGTGGCTGTTTACAATCACTACAAACGCATCATCTCTGGTGAAAGCGTCGAGCTAGACGACGAAGATGATGTCGAGTTACAGAAGAGCAACATCTTGATTCTCGGCCCCACCGGCTGCGGCAAGACCTTGCTGGCGCAAACGCTGGCCAAGATCCTGGACGTTCCCTTCACGATTGCTGACGCCACCAGCGTCACCGAAGCAGGCTACGTCGGTGAAGATGTCGAAAACATCCTGGTGCGCCTCCTGCAGGACGCTGATTGGGAAGTGGAACGGGCGCAAAAGGGCATCATCTACATCGACGAGATCGATAAAATCGCTCGCAAGTCGGGTGACAACCCGTCGATCACCCGCGATGTCTCTGGCGAAGGCGTGCAGCAGGCGTTGCTCAAGATCATTGAGGGAACCACCGCCAACCTGCCTCCGACCGGTGGGCGCAAGCATCCCGAGCAGGAATACATAACGCTGGACACCAGCAACGTGCTCTTCATCTGCGGCGGCGCCTTCGACGGCGTGGAAGATGTCGTCGCCAAGAGGATCGGGGCAAAAGGAAAGATCGGGTTCTCGCAAAGTGGCGTATCCAAACTGGCGCTGGAAAAGCGCAAAGCGGAAATGCTGGGACAGGTCACATCCGAAGATCTGCTCCACTTCGGCTTAATCCCGGAATTCATCGGCCGTTTGCCCGTGATCGTTGGGGTTGAACCGCTGGATATGGAAGCGCTGATCGAGATTCTCACCAAACCGAAAAACGCCATCGTGCGCCAATTCCAACGCCTGCTCGCCATTGATGATGTCGAGGTTGTCTTCACTGAGGAAGCGCTCAATGCTGTGGCGACAGAGGCGATGCGGCACAAAACCGGCGCCCGCGGCCTGCGCACCATCGTCGAACGCACCTTGCTCGATGTGATGTACGAGATTCCAGGGCGCGAGGATGTGGTCAAGTGCGTGGTCAATGCCGAAAATATCCTGCAGGGAACCCGACCGCTTCTGCTCAATGCTCAAGGCAAAGCGCTTCAGTGGAGTGACGAACAACTCGCCGCCAGCGCCTAGTTAGCGGTTAATCATCATAAGTTCACTGCTCATCGCTGATCAGGAGTGTTGACCATGTTGCCTGAATGGACGCCCAAAGCCAATGTCTGGCTGGAGGTGGATGGGAAAGTCGTTTTTAGCCGCTGGCGCGCGGAACTTCTCCTGGCGGTGGATCGAGCGGGTTCCATAAGCGGGGCGGCCAAGGAGATGGACATCCAGTATCGTCTGGCCTGGCAACGTATCAACGAAATGGAAAAACGCCTGGGTGTCTCTCTGGTGGAGCCAACGGTCGGCGGAAAGGGCGGCGGCGGCACCAAACTGACCCCGCTGGCTTTTCAACTGATCGAACGTTTTGGCAAAATGGTGGAAACTGTCGATCACTGCACCCTTGAGCAGAGTCGCATCCAATTCAATGATCTGTAATTGATATCCCATGCCTGTCTCATCCCCTTACCCACTGGTTAGTATTGAACACGCTCTGAACGCCATTCTGGCCCACAGTCCGGAACTGGGTGTAGAGCGCGTGCCGTTGACTGACTCCCTTGACCGGGTCCTTGCCGAAGATGTGTACGCACCAGCTCCGGTGCCGCCTTTCCCCGCTTCCGCCAAAGACGGCTACGCCGTCATCGCTGCGGATACGAGTCCTATGCGGGTGCTGTTGGGAGAGCAGATGGCAGGTCGGATTGACGATCTGCGAGTTGAGCTCGGTGCTGTCGTGCAAATCATGACCGGTGCGGCCATCCCTCCAGGGGCAGACGCCGTCATTATGGTCGAGGACACCACGCCGCACGGGGACAGGATAGAGATCGAGACCAGCGTTAAGGTCGGTGACAACATTCGCCCGGTGGGAGAAGATATCGAGTCTGGCAGCAACATACTGCGCCAGGGCTCCGTGCTTGGACCCGCCGAAATCGGTCTGCTCGCCGCTGTGGGACTGCCCAGTGTAGCTGTTTATCGTCGCCCTCGCGTCACCATCCTCTCAACGGGCGATGAACTGCGTGACCCCGGCCAGACGCTGCTACCCGGCCAGATCTATGACTCCAACCGCTTCAGCCTGTCCGCTGCCGTGGCGCAGGCGGGTGGCCTGCCACGCTTGCAGGGCATCGTCCTGGACACCCCCGACGCGCTCGATGAAGCCCTGGCCCAGGCTTTGGCGGCCAGCGATGTGCTGGTAACATCGGGCGGCGTCAGCATGGGCAAGCTCGACTTGCTGAAACCACTGCTGGAGGCGCAAGGGCAGGTGCATTTTGGCCGGGTGGTGATGAAGCCCGGCAAGCCCGTCACGTTTGCCACCGTGGCGGACAAACCGATCTTCGCCCTGCCGGGCTTCCCGGTCTCCGCCCTGGTCTCTTTCGAGCTTTTTGTGCGTCCCGCCCTGCGCATGATGCAAGGCGACCGCCACTGGCGCCGGCCTCGGTTGGAAGTCTCGCTCGCCCATCCCGTGCAACACGATCCACACCGCACCGAGTATCAGCGTGCGCAGGTTTATGTCGAAGAGGGGCGTTTCCTGGCCCGCATCACCGGGTTCCAGGGTTCTGGTCGCCTGCTTTCCATGGCAGATGCCAACGCTCTGCTCGAACTCCCACCCTCCGAAAAACCGCTTGCCGCCGGCGACAGGGTCACCGCCCTGCTCCTGCAGGCGATTGGATCGTAAACTACTCTCATCCTTACTGCACCCAATGTCCCAGCTCACCCATCTCGACGGCCAAGGCCAGGCCAGCATGGTCGATGTCAGCGAAAAATCGATCACACACCGCAAAGCTGTCGCTGCCGCAAGTGTGGTCATGCAACCGCAAACGCTGGCCGCCATCCGTGCGGGCGACATCAAAAAAGGGGATGTCCTGGGCACGGCGCGCATCGCCGGGATTATGGCCGCCAAAAAAACGCACGAACTCATCCCCCTCTGCCATCCGCTTCTGCTCACAAAAGTGGCGGTTGACTTCGAATACGTCGAGCAGGGCGTGGACATTCTGACCACTGTCATCTGCGAGGGTCAAACAGGTGTGGAGATGGAGGCGCTCACGGCTGCGTCCATTGCGGCCCTCACTATCTACGACATGGCCAAGGCGCTGGAAAAGACCATGCGCATCGAAAATGTACGCCTGCTGTACAAAGAGGGTGGCAAAAGCGGCTTGTTCGCAGCGGAAGGCCAGCAATCATCTGGAGAGAACCGATGAAAATCACGATCAGGCTGTTCGCCTCGCTACGCGAGGTTTTCGGCACATCCCGGCTGGAGCAGGATTTCCCCGAAGGCGCTTCCGCCCAGGATGTTGTGACATTCCTCGATGAACAGGCTCCGGGCAGACTCCACGTCGGCTCGCTCCATATCGCCGTCAACAAACAATACGTTGATGACGATGTCGAACTCAAAGATGGCGACGAAGTGGCGGTCTTTCCCCCCGTCAGTGGCGGGCAGGATGCCAGACGGTTCTGGGTGACGGAAAACGAATTATCCCTGGACGAGGTGGCGGCATTGGTGACAGCTCCCGAACATGGGGCCATCGCCCTGTTCTCCGGCACGGTGCGCGGCGTGACCGGTGATCTGGAGACGGACCACCTCGAGTATGAGGCGTACGCCGAAATGGCGGAAGGGGTCCTGGCCCAGATCGGGGGCGAAGTGCAGGAACGCTGGCCGCAGATCCTCGATGTCGCCATTGTCCATCGCATTGGGCGGATGGAAGTGGGAGAGTCGAGTGTGATGATCGCAGTGGCGGCAGCGCACCGGCAGGGAGTGTTCGATGCCTGTAGCTACGCCATCGAGCGGCTCAAACGGATCGTGCCGGTGTGGAAGAAAGAGGTGGGGCCAGACGGCAGTTTTTGGGTGGAAGGACCAGGTGGGGCGATAGAAGAATAGGGTGTCGTCGTTGTAGAGATGACGGCACTGGCGTCACCCCCGCTTTTTTGTTAAGATAATTTAACGACGCTGTGTTCGTTACGCGTGACAGCGGGAGATGCAAAGTAGCATCACCAGTTTTGGTGAGGAATCAGATTCATGAATGAATTCCTTGTATTCGGCCTTCTCTTCATTTTGGCCCTCAGTTTCGACTTTCTCAATGGTTTCCACGACTCTGCCAATGTTGTGGCGACGATGATCGCCTCGCGCGCTTTCACCACGTTTCGCCTTGGGCCTGGCCGCGATTGCTAATCTCATCGGTCCGCTCTTGTTCGGCACCGCCGTCGCTGAAACAGTGGGCGAGGGCATCGTTTCATCGGAAAGCATTACGATCACGGTGGTTATCGCTGCCCTGCTCTCGGCTTCGATCTGGAACCTCATCACCTGGTGGTTTGGCATTCCCTCCAGTTCTTCCCATGCTTTAGTGGGAGGGCTGGTGGGGGGAGCTATCGCTTTTGGCGGTGTAGAGATGGTGATCTGGGAAGGTCTGTTGATAGTATTCGCTGCACTTTTCCTGTCCCCGATCCTGGGTTTTGTATTCGGTTGGATTATTTTGAAGCTAACGCTTTTCCTGGTGAGAGGTGCGACACCCAAGATCAACATTACTTTTAATCGCTTGCAGATCTTCAGCGCCACTGCTCTGGCTCTATCTCATGGCACCAACGATGCTCAGAAAACCATGGGCATCATCACCCTGGGGCTGGTGACGTTGGGTTTTCAGGAGACATTTCACGTGCCGACGTGGGTGATATTTGCCAGCGCCACCGCCATCGGTTTGGGTACGGCCTTCGGTGGATGGCGTATCATCCACACTCTCGGGGGCAAGTTCTACCGCATTCGCCCCATTCACAGCCTTGCTTCACAGACATCTTCTGCAGGTGTAATCCTGGGGGCATCTCTCTTGGGTGGCCCTGTCAGCACGACCCATGTCGTTAGCTCCTCGATTGTGGGTGTCGGAGCCGCCGAACGCATGAGCAAAGTGCGCTGGACCAATTTGACTGACATCGGCATGGCCTGGCTCGTTACGATCCCGGTGACGGTCTTGCTTGCCGCCCTTTTTTATTTCATCCTCAGGATCTTCTTGGGACCCTGATTCTATCTGTAACCCCACCCCTGATCCGTTCGGACTCTGCAATCATTCATCACGTCATAGCGTAACTTTCGTCTGGACATCACCCGGAGACGCCGATCATGCCGTTACTCAAGCCCAAAAAAGAAAATATCTTCATCCAACTGCTCAGACAACAAGCCGAAAAAGTGCAGGAGGGGATGACGGGGTTGTTGCTCTACGTTACTGAAGATAACGACGAGGGCGCAGAAACCCTGGAGCGCTGCGAAAAAGAGGGGGATGAGCTACGCCGAGTCTTGATCGACGAATTGAACGACACCTTTATCACCCCATTCGATCGTGAGGATATCTATCAACTTTCGTTGTATCTGGACGATGTGCTGGACTACGCATATACAACGTATTTGGAAATGAAAGAATTGGACGTTCGCCCAAATCAATACCTGATCAGTATGGTGGAGCGGGTGCGGGAAGCATCCGACGAACTGCTTCTGGCGATGGAGCGCCTCGACGACAATCCCAAAGTCGCACTCGATCATTCCAGACGCACCAAGCACCGCGAGAATCAAGTGGAGCGCATCTATCGCGAAGCGATTGCCGACCTTTTCAGCGGGCCCGAGGATATTCACCATGTGATGGAGATGCTGCGTCTCCGTGAAGTATACCGGCACATCAGCAATGCTGCGGATCAGGCGGACCAAGCAGCCAATGTGCTTGGCATCGTCATTATGAAAATGACATAAATAATAGTTCCGGCTTCATCTTTGGAGAGAAATCCTTGACTCCCCTGAAAAAAGGGTAGACTGACTCGATTCTGGCGAATATCCTGTTTGAAAGTACCCGTTTTCAAGCTATTTTCGTGCTTGAAACCACCTCAAATGGGTAGCGGTTTTCTGAACTCAGACCTTTTTTCAGTAGAGCCATCCTTTAGATCGTATAATCGACCTGACTTCTAATGCTGTTTTCACAAATCGCACAGTTCACACATAGACCATCCTAAACTGCGAGACTCCTGATGAATGCCTTCAATCGCATAGTTACCATCATAATTCTGTTCATCCTCCTGGCGCTGTTGCTCGCTCTGGCAATTTCCCCATTGGATGTGGTTCATTGGATGCAGGAACATCTCGCCAACTTCAGCGCCTGGCTGGCGCGCTTGCAAGCGACTGATCCCATCAATTTCAATATCGGACGCGCTGCTGTTGCGGTTGCAGCATTGCTTGTGTTGCTTCCCTTGATTCTGGCAGAGTTTACACGCGAAGGTGAGGCTGTTGTACGGTTGCGCACGCCTGAAGGCGATGCTCAAGTCACGACCGACAGTATCACCAGATTGGAGAAGCATCGAGTGTGGCGGAAATCGAAGCGGATCGCCGGCACTTTCGCCAACAGCACTGGCGACTCAATCCAACTTTCAGTCAAAGATGGCAAGGCGCTGTGTGAGTTATATCAATCGACGTAGGCCCGATTGGCCATATCGTACATGGCAAAGACATTCTCCAGGGGCGTATCCGACTGGATGTGATGGGAACTGCACAACACATATCCGCCATCTTTGCCTAAAATCTGGCGGCGCTCCGCCACTTCTTCCCGCACATCCTGCTCGGTGCCGCGCGGAAGGGTCTTGATGATGTCGATCCCGCCGTGGAAGCTGAGTCGATCACCGAATTCATCTTTAAGCCGCTGCGGGTCCATGCCTTTGGCATCAGCCTGAATGGGATTGAGCACATCCACACCGATCTCGATTAGTTCGGGCAGGTTGGGATAGATGGCTCCATCGCAATGGTACATCACGGGAACGCCGAAGGATTTGGCGACATCGAAGATGCGTTCGTGGCAGGGTTTGACGTACTTCTGCCACATCTTTTTGGAGATCATCAGGGAATTCTGCGTGGCGACATCGTCGTAAAGATAGACCATGTCGAGGCGATCACCGGCAATTTCCAGCACCCGCCGCGTGTTTTCGACGTAGATGTCGGTCAAGCGCTCCATGATGTATTGGGGAATTTCGGGCGTTTTGGCCAGATCCACCAGGAATTCAGCCATGCCCCGGATCTGCCAGGCGATCTCAAAGACGGAGCCGATGCGGAAGCGGAGATGGTAATCGCCCATCTCGTCGTACTGCCTGATTAGCTCGGGCAGCGTGCTGAAATCCCACCAATCTGGCTCGGGCCAGGGATAATCTTTGAGATCATCGACAGAAGTCGCCCAGCTCAGGGGCCATTCGGAGAATTCCTCGTAAGACCCGGACTGATTGTCCACAATGCCGATCACATGCCCCCAGATATCCCGGAAGCTGCCATCGGGCAGGGCTTGCCGCCACATACGATTGGGCGTCGAACGACTAAGGGCATTCCACCAATCCACCTTTGCGCCAGGGTGGATTGCGGAATCCGGGGGGAAGCAGAACTGGTCGTAGGAAATGACGCGACAGTCCACCTCGAACTTTTGTTGCACCGCTTCCCAATTGGGGTCAATGAAATCGTCGTCGCTGGGCGGACCGTAATCGATGCCGAAATGGTCTACCAGGCGTGACCAGATTTCGGGCGTGGCCAGAAAATCGACGGGCAGGCGATCGGGTTGCTGGTGGCTGTAGGCGGTGAGGACTCGCTGCCTGGGTGTGATGGTGGATTCTGCCATGTTTTTCTCCTTCGGTGTGTGATGTGGAAAGCCTCATCGCGGGGGCAAGAAGGCGATTGGTTTGGGTTAGAGTGTGTTGACGTTACATATAATGTCATTCTGAGTGACCGAAGGGAGCGAAGAATCTGCACCAAGACGTTGGATTTTGCTACCAAACTTGGGGATTCCTCGTCGACCGAAGCTTTGCTTCGTCCTCTCCTCGGAATGACACGAAAAGGGAAATGTCAGTAAGACCTAATCGGTCAAGACAGAAACGGAAATGGCGGCCGGTGCCAGTTGATTGCGTTGCACTTCGGCGCTGAGTTTGAAGCGGTCGCCCCGCAACCACAGGTTCGAGACTTCCACCGGTGCGCCATCGGTCAGATAACTTTGCTGTTCGATGTACATCACCGGGGCTGCAAGCGGCATGTCCAGTCGGGCCGCCACATGTTCATCAGCCGGGATCGCCTGGAATGTGCGTCGTCCTCGTTTCACTTCCATATGAAAATGTTCTTCCAGGACTTCAAATAGGCGCAGTTGCCGGAAATCCATCGTTTCGATCCCTGGACAATGTGACTGGAGCACATAGTTATGCAAGAGGATGATCGGTTCGCCGTCGACCAGACGTACACGTTTCAGGCAAAGAATCGGTGTCCCCACCGGCGTGTTGAACCACCCGGCAGTTTTTGCATCTGCCGACCGGATCTCCTGCTCGAGCACCACGGTGGTGAAAGGAATGCCGCGGCGAATCAGATCCTCGGAAAAGGTCTCCATACGGTTGGCGAGAGCTTGTTCCAGGACATCGCTGGCGACGAATGTACCCCTGCCATGCGTGCGACGCAGCAGGCCCTCGTCGGCCAATTCGGCGATGGCTTTACGCACCGTGCCCCTGCTCACTTCCCAAATCACTGCCAGATCCGCCTCAGCCTGGAGTTTGTAATTGTTAGACCACGCGCCCGTCACGATCTGATCTCGCATCCATTCTTTGAGTTGCTGGTAGATGGGTGTCGGGCCTTCTCGTTCTAAGTCGGGGCTGAATGCTTGCGCTGGGAAAACCATGGGATGCCGGGAGTCAAAATGAAAGGTATACAGAGGTCTATAGACGTATACTAAGATTCACTTTATCAGAATCGGCATCACCTGTCAACTTCGACTGGTGGTTTCTTCAACGTACCGCGACATTCATGTCGCACTGGACGCGACGACATGAATGTCGCGGTACGTCAAAGCTTATCTTGCTATCGACTAACAAAATCCACCAGTGCCCGTGATTGTGCATGCAGATTTTCGTCCGGCGTCCACATCGGCACTTCGCAGCCGCCGGCGCTGAATGCGCGCGGCCCGCCGATTTCCATGCAGTGCGTGGCGGCGTTATAAACTTTTTCGGGCGAGCCCTGCAACATCACCGTCACCGGATCGAAATTGCCACAAAATGAGACACGGTCGCCGTATTTCGCTGCAGCGTCTGCCATATCGACCATGTAGTCCAGATCGATGATATCAGCGCCACTTTCCACCATTGCATCGACGATCTTGTTGGTCTTGCCGCAAATGTGCAGGCGGGCAATCGCACCCATCTCGTGGACGGCTGCGAAAATGCGCTGTTCGTATGGCAACGCGAAGCGTCGATACATTTTGGGATTGATCAGCGAGCCCACGGCGTCGCCCAACCCGATGATGTCGGCTCCGGCTTCGATCTGTGCCCGCGCGAAGTCAATCGCCACTTCCGTGCATATCTCGCACAATTCCTCCACCCATTCCGGGCGATGAACGACATCCATCATCAGGTTGTTGATGTTGCGCAGGTCGGTGGCCTCGGCCAGCGCGCCTTCGACCCAACCCATAATCGGGTATTCGCCGCCCACCTGCTCGCGGAACATGCGGATCGCTTCCAGGCGGTCGCTCATGCGTTTGCCGGTGTAGGGGCTGGGCTTGACCAGTTTCTTGATGTCATCCGGTTCCTGGATCAGCGGGATCATGCTCAGGGGCATGTCGTTTTCGGGGAACTCGATCTCAGCGCCAAAATCAGCGGTCTCACGATACGGGTCGGAGATAGCCTGGGCGAGATCGATATCGAAGTTCTCGATCACGTGCATGTTCGCTTCCACCAGCACGCGGTGATCGACATAATACTCTTTGAGCGGTTTGCCGGTTTTGCGGGCGGCGAAGGTCATAAAAATGTCGAAATTGGGCGGGCGATCCACTGTTTTGCCTGCCAGTCTTGCGGTCATGCGTTCGTATGGGGTCATAGTTGTTGTTCCGTGTGATGATGGACGATGCCGCGCGGCACAGCAGTATCCAGGTTTGCTCCAGGGACTACATCTCTGGCTAATACCTTCCGTATTCGTAGACCGTATCAAAGAGGGCGATCACATTCTCCGGCGGAACATCGGACTGGATGTTGTGACCGGCGGCGAAGACGAAACCGCCTCCGGGCATGAATTCGTCGAGCAGGCGCTTGGCCTCGTCTCGTACACGGTCGGGAGAGCCGAATGGCAGGACGTCCTGCTGGTCGAATCCACCCCAGAAGGTGAGCTGGTCGCCGAACTCGCGCTTGAGCGCTTCACGATCGCCCATGCCTGTGGCCAGCGGCTGTACGGGATGAATGATGTCGACACCGCCTTCGATCAGGTAAGGGATCATGGGCACGATACTACCGCAGGAATGGTAGAACAGTTTGGCGTCCGTTTTGGATTTAATCATCTCCCAGAATTTGCGATAGTGGGGCCAGACCAGGGTTTTGTAGGTGTCAGGAGACATGGCCGGGGCCCGTTGCGTGCCCAGGTCGGACCCGGTCATCACCACCGACAGGTACGGGCCAATGCGATCCAACGTCTCGCCCATCAGGGCCATCTGGAATTCGAACATGGCGCTCAAAAGGGCGGTTGTCATTTCCGGTCGTAACAGCATATCTTCGAAGAAATTGATATAGCCCCGCAGATACCAGGAAAACTCGAAGATCGAGCCGATCAGATTCACCATGATGGCGTCGTCGGTCTCATCGTACATCGCCCTTGCCCGTTCTTCCAGACCGGCAAAGCGTGCGGGATCGTGCGGGTCGGGCCATTTGAAGGCGGCAATGTCAGCGACTGTTTCCGCATTTTTCAGGGGATGATCGATGAAATCGTAGTAGAGCACTTCGCCATCCAGATGGGGAAATCGCCGCCTTGCGCACCACGCCAAACTCATCCAGGTAGGTGTCCTCCGTCAATTCGATATCGCTCCAATCACGTGAGGCGCTGAGGAAAAGATAGCGGGTGTCCACATGTAGACGAGTCGAGGATCGCTTGCGAAGGTGCAGAAAGCTGCTGGATGCGGTCGATCACAGGATCGTCGCTTTCGATGCCAAGATACGCCTTCAAGGACTCGTTGGCCCCTCGGGTGATGCCGGTAACGATGCCGCCCAGGTCGATTGGCACCCGATCAGGTTCACGATGGTTCAGTGTGGTTAACATACGTTCGCGCGGATTCATAGTTTCCTCCTGGCGTATAGTGAGAATGCTGGACTAATTCCGGAAAATGTCAATGCCCGATTATTGTAGCGCATTGTACTATTCAAGGCTACAAATTGCAGGGCAGCAATTCCAAATGTGCGACCGTCGCCTCGCTTATTCCACCGGCATTCCTATTGACAATCAAACAACAATTCTGTTATCTTATGTAAGAGTCGTTCCGATGTAGAATTTTACACAAGGCAACGGCTCGACACATCGGTTTCACGATCCCTCCATGTGTCAAAGTAGGGTAAGTTGTTAGATTGATGGAGGCTGAGAATTTGGTCGCACTACAAACGGAAGCCGTTGCCGCCTTTCGTTCCGAGTCATCTACCGATATCGCTGCAATTCAAACTCGTTATGATGCTACAGTCGCGCAAGCGCTGCAGAGTCCGGATACTCTGCGGATCAGCGGATGGGAGCAAGCCATACTGCGACAGTTGGCTGGCGAAGTAGGCGAGTTGGCATCGCGTCCCATCGAAGCTGACAAGCGCGAGTTATGGCGCCGGCACAATAGCCTGGAGCCTACCCGACCCTTGATCTTCTGCGATCCCGAAAACGGTTGGAACGAAATCATTCCCCCGTCAAATCTCAAATGCCAGGGTCAGCTTGCCAGGTGGTGGGAGATGCACCTGCGGAAAGAAATTTTTTGGGGTACGAAAATGGGTGATGATTACACCATTGAACCCTATTTCAACATCTTTCACATTCATGAGGGCGGCCTCGAAGAATGGGGGCTGAAGGAGACGCTTGTCGGCGGCGCTGATGGCGGATCGTATCATTGGGATTCACCGCTAAATTCAGAGGAAGATCTTGATTGTTTGACCTACCCAACCATTCGAGTGGATTGGCCAGCCACAGAACGTTTGCTGGAATTAGCCGACGACATCTTTGGGGATGTGTTGACAACCCGTATCCATACAAACTGGTGGTGGAGCCTGGGGATGACGATGAGAGTGGCCTTCCTGCGAGGGCTTGAGCGATTCATGTACGATTTGATCGACAACCCGGATTTTCTGCATCGTCTGATGGCGTTTATGCGCGACGGAACGTTGGCATTGCTCGATTATCTGGAACGCGAGGCGTTACTCAGCCTGAATAACGATGGCTCCTATGTTGGTTCTGGTGGATTGGGATGGTCCCGTGAACTGCCGGCGAACGATTTCGATGGCAAGGTGCGTTTGTGTGATATGTGGGGGTTCGCCGAAAGCCAGGAGACGGTTGGCATCTCACCCCAGATGTTCGCTGAATTCGTTTTTCCGTACCAGTTGCCAGTCCTCGAACGCTTCGGTTTGAACTGCTATGGTTGCTGTGAACCTCTCGACAAACGCTGGCACATCGTTTCCCAGATCCCGCGACTGCGTCGTGTGTCCATTTCACCTTGGGCAGATGTGCCCAAAATGGCCGAATGTTTGGGTGAAGATTACATATTTTCACTAAAACCCCACCCAGGGGCTCTGGCTTCATCCACATTGGACGAGGACGCAGTCCGTGCAGACCTACGGAAATCCTTGTCGGACACTCGCGCTTGCCATGTGGAAGTCATCATGAAAGACAACCATACGATCGGCAACAATCCTCGTAATGTGATCCGATGGTGCCAGATCGCAAAAGAGGAGGCGGAGCGGATATGAACATAGTAATCAACCTGATGCCATTGTCGGAAGAATGTATTTTGAGACACGGGCGTCTGCGACGATACAGCGTTCGGTCTCTATCTAAAAATCACAATACGGAGGTGGCGATTCAATAATCTGACCAGTGTTTTTTAGTTTATGTATTCGAATATCGAATCATGACTATCGTGCAATATCGTTAGTAATCACTTTACCCCAAACTACTCACCTTCAACCCAATCTCTTGCTCATCCTTAAGGAGGATGTCACATGAAGAAACTATTGCTTGTTATGACTGGTATTGTGTTGCTTGTGCTGCTTGCAGCATGTGCGACTGCGCCAGCAGCGCCGGCAGAAGCACCAGCCGAAGCGCCTGCAGCGGTAGAGGAAGCCGTTGAAACCCCTGCCGAGACCGAAGGTCCTGCTCCTGCCTCTCAGGAGACCAAAGACGAATACTACTTCCGACTTGTCACACATGGCGGCGATGATCCATTCTGGGCCGTTGTAAAACAAGGTATGATGGATGCGGCCGCAGTGTATGGCGTCAAGGCCGAGATCGATCTGGCCGGTAGTGACCTTGCCAACCAGCAGAAGAAATTCCAGGAAGCAGTCGCCAGCCAGCCTGACGGTATCGCCCTGGTGATCAACGATGACACTGCCTGGGACAAACCAGTAGATGATGCCCTGGCAGCCGGCATTCCGGTCATCGGCATCAACAACGACGACACTCAGGGACCTGCGGGCAACAATCGACTGGCTTACATCGGCCAGAGTGAACGCCGCGCTGGTTACATGCTTGGTCTGGCGGTATTCCAGAAGGCACAGGCTGATGGCGTCGACTTCGGCGCATCCAAAGTTGGTTTCGCCGCTGAAGTCCCAACCGCCGCCTATGCCACTGTCCGCCTTTCCGGTATCCAGGATGCGATGGATGAATTCGGCATCACATCTGAGGTCGATATCATCGATGGTGGCGGCATTGAAATGACCACCAACGAACAACGTGAGACCGCCTATCTGCTGGCCAACCCCGACACCAACTTCATGTTTGGTGCAGGTGGCATTGTCACCGACCGCTTGTCAACCGCATTGGCCAATGCCGGTCGTGAACCGGGCGAGGTTTACGCTGGTGGATTTGATGCCGCGCCTGGAACCGTGCAAGGTCTGAAAGAAGGCTATCTGATTGCGTCTATCGATCAGCAGCAATACCTGCAGGGCTACCATGCTGTCTCGACCCTCTATCTGTTCAACAAGTATGGGTTGACCCCGAACATTGATACAGGTGGCTACTTGATCACCGCAGACAACCTTGGTCTGATCGAAGAACTATCCGGCACCTATCGCTAAACTTAGCGCTAGCAACCAAACAATTAGGAGGACCGGCTTAGCACCGGTCCTCCTTCCACATTGATTGGGAGAGAATACATGAGCAGACGCTCCCTGCCTAAGAGTTGGCAGAAGCTCAATATGGCGACGCTCAGCACGCCGTTGGCATTTATTGCAGCATTCTTCCTTTTTTGGCTTCTGTCCCCCGAACACAGGTTCACCGATCCCAGAAATCTGGCTGCCATCGCTAAGCTCACGCCTGATCTGGGCATCGTTGCATTGGGCGTCGGCATCCTGATGATCGCCGGTGAGTTCGATCTCTCGGTGGCATCGATTTTACCGCTGAGTTCCTATATCTTTGCACAACTTCTCATCGCTGGGCTCAACCCCTTTCTGGCATTTTTAATCGTGATTCCTTTCGGCGCTCTTTTGGGGTTGGTCAATGGGGTGTTGGTGGTGCGAACTGGCTTGCCCTCGTTTATTATCACACTCAGCACTTATATGTTTTGGCGGGGCTTCCTCTACGTTATCAGTGGCCTTATGCCGATCAGTCTTCTGCGTTACATCCCTAAGGATTCCCTTTACGCCCAATTGTTCACAGGTTCGGTTGGCCCCATACCGGCTCAGTTTATCTGGTACGTAGGTCTGGCGGTCGTCCTTGGCATCGTCCTGCACTTGAGTAAATTCGGCAATTGGATCTATTCAACAGGCGCTAACTCCGACGCCGCCCGGGCTATGGGGGTAAGAGTCAACATGACTATAATTTCCTGTTATATGCTTCTGGGCTCGCTCTGTGCTTTTGCAGCTATGATGCAGGCTACTCGGCTGGGTTCGTTCGCAGCCACGCAGGGGATTGGTTTCGAACTCAAGGCGATCGCAGCAGTTGTGGTCGGTGGCGTGGCGTTGCGCGGCGGCATCGGCAATATGCTTGGCATCGCCTTAGGCGTTTTTATCATCCAGATCATCGACAACGGTTTGATTCTGATGCAAGTGCCTGTGTTTGGCATCAACACCTTTATTGGTATCGCCGTTATCCTGTTTGTCATCCTCAACAACCTGACCACTCGAGAGTTTGCATCTTAATCATTGCAAACGCCACCATTCCTTTGTAAGGTGTAGTCTTCATGCCAGAACAAACAAACAACACGCAGCCTCTGCTGCAGATGACAGATATTCATAAATCGTTTGGCCGGGTGCAAGCCCTGCGGGGTGTTGATTTCGACATTTTGCCGGGAGAAGTGATCGGTCTGTGCGGAGATAATGGTGCGGGTAAGTCAACATTAATTAAGGTCATTTCCGGTTACCATCAGGCCGATAAGGGTGAGATTTTCCTGGAAGGGAAAAAGGTGGATATTAGATCCCCCCACGAATCGAGAGCACTCGGTATCGAAACGGTCTATCAAGATCAGGCGTTGGCTCCACAATTGAGCATCGCTCGCAATATCTTTATGGGGCGGGAACCAACAGGCAAGTTGGGCCTGATGGATCGGAAAGCGATGGCCGAACAAAGTATGGATGCGATGACCGGCCTTGGCCTGAAGATCAATTCAACAGACACGTTGGTCGGTACGCTTTCCGGTGGTCAAAGGCAGGGCGTCGCCATCGCCAGGGTGATTCACTTCAAGGCGAAACTGGTGATTTTGGACGAACCGACCATCGCACTGGCTGTAAAAGAAGTGAGAGAAGTTCTTCAGTTTGTGCGCCACCTGAGGAGTGAAGGCGTATCCGTTGTATTCATCACTCACACCCTGCATCACGTCTTCGACGTAGCGGACCGTATCGTCGTCATCGCACATGGCACGAAGATTGCCGATATCCCCACCAAGGACACCAACGTCGATGAATTATCCGATATCATCGTCAGGGGCACATACGGAGAGTAGCTTCAATGACCGAATCAAGAATGGGTAGGATCGGAAGAAGTGGCGGCAATGCGCTCCTGGCTTTTCGAAGCATTGGGGTGTTGGCCGTCCTGTTGGTACTGCTTGCTTATGCTGCAATCTTCACGCCGCACCACACTTTCACGACTATCGCAAACATTCAAAATCTGGTGAGTTTTGGGGCGGAATTTGGGGTCATAGCCCTAGCGGTTGGTATCTTAATGATAGCCGGTGAATTCGATTTGTCGGTCGGATCCATGCTTGCACTCAGCGCATTTGTATTTACGGTAACCCTCGAAACTTTTGGTAATCCTTTCATTGCCACTGCAATCGCTCTATGCTGCGGCGCACTCCTGGGCTTTATCAATGGTACGATCGTTGTTCGCGCTCACATCGTTTCCTTCATCGCCACATTGGGTACGATGCTCTCTTACCGCGGGCTGACCGAGATCCTTTCTGGCGGCACGGTGCGCTCTGTGCACCTGGAGGATTACCCCCTATTCATAGGGTTGTTCAGCGGTAAAATTGCCGGCGTAATCCCGATGCAGGCGGTTTGGTTCATCATATTTGCTATCATCCTGTACCTCGTGCTCGACCGTGGCAAATTTGGCAATTGGGTTTACTCGACCGGTGCGAACGTCCAGGCAGCCAGAGCGATGGGCATTAAGACAGGGCAAGTCAAAATAATTTGCTTTATGCTTGTCGGTTTCATGAGCGCTTTTGCGGCTGTCCTGCAGATGACTCGGGTGAATGCCTTTTCGGTGCACATGGGTACAGGCTGGGAGCTACAAGCGGTAGCAGCGGCTGTGGTCGGCGGTTGCTCGCTGCAGGGCGGACGTGGCAGCATGATAGGGATCGTTCTGGGCACGCTTGTCATTGTTGTCGTCGATAATATGATCAGCCAATTGCGTTTGCCTTACGAATACACATACATGGCCTACGGGCTTGTTATCCTATTGTCTGTGCTCCTGGATTTGTGGATCGAGCGCAGGATGCAGATTGCGGGTAAGACCGCATAGACAAACTTAATAGTTGATACCCAACCTGCAAAAATAAATCCTGAGAGCGCTTGCCTCTCAGGATTTATTGGTTTTGTGGGATACCGAATCCTGTTGAACCGCTACTCTAGTGATAGACGCCGTATTTTTTGGCTGACTCGACCAGGGCATGGACGTTTTCAGCCGGGACCTGCGGATCCATGGCGCAGCCGGGACCGAGGATGAAGCCGCTGTCGGGGGCCATAATCTCGATAGCTTCCCGGCATTCCTCTTCAACTTCTGCAGGCGTTTTGAAGAGGAGATTGGAGGTATTGATCGGGCCCAGGAAGCAGGTCTTGTGCCGGGCGGCGTCTTTGGCCTGCTGTTTGTCGGTTTTGTGGTCGATTTCGAGCACCTGTGCGTCCGTGGCGATGAAGTCGTTGATGATGGGAATGGTGTTCCCGCAGATGTGGTTGTGGAGGATGATGCCGGCGGTTTTTAGCTCATTTGCCATCCGTTTTTCGTGCATCCAGGGATATTGGCGGTAGTGTTTGGGCGAAAGCAAATCGGGCCCGGCTATGGGCTCGCCTATCGAGGTGGAGCGACCGCCGCATTCGATCAGGGCGTAAGCGTAACGGGTAGCCACCTGGCGGCTGAAATCCAGTAATTTGTGGATGCCATCCGGGTTCTTGTTCCAGGCGATCTCCATCATCAGTGTCTGAATGCCGATGAGCTGGGCGGCGAGATCCATGGGCCCCTGGTCGGCGCGGGCGCAAATCCAGACTTGATCACCGATTTCTTTGGAGAGAATACGAGTGGCTTTGAGGACTTCACACATTGGGAATGCCGTGTAAGGATCGGGTACTTCCAGCGAATCGACTTCATCCAGGCTGGTGATAACCGGCTTTTCGGCGGCGGGAGCGGCATCTTCCCGATAAAAAACTTCAACGCCGCAAGCCTGAGCGTTACAGGCTGTGCCATTTTCGAGCAGGATCATGTCGTGCCCGAACTCGCGCCACGCCAAGAGCATCGATTCCGCCAGCATCTCGCCATTCTGGAAGACCTCGTACATGGGAACGCCCATGGCGTAGGCGGCAGGCTGGAAGTTATGCAGATCAACCGGAACACGATCCGGCTTCTTCAGGTCAATGGCTGCCTGTACTCTTTCTATCGAGTTCATGATGAATTTCTCCGTAAAAAATTACATAATGTGGCACAACAGGAATTCAGGTAGTCAAGGCGACATGAATGTCGCGGTACGGCCCGTATCTCGACCTTCATGTCGTACAGTTTCGACAACCACATGAAATCCAAAAAAACCACAAGGGTTTGGATAGTGGTGTGAGTTATCATTCACGTTCTGTTCAGAGCGAAAAAGTTATCATAATTACAAATGATAGTCAAAGATTTTACGTTCTGTTGCGCCGCGCTGGTTGTGCGCTGTCTGGGAAGATAGGGTACAATTCGTTTCCTAAATGAACACCATCGTCGAAGTCCACCAGGAGGCACTCATGGTACCCACCAACGCAGAACGCTATCAGGAACGGCTTAAACGCTATGTCACCGCCAACTATAATTACAAGCCCGACCGGGTGCCGTTGCGCGTCTTCTCCGAGGAATTTTCAGCCAAATTCTGCGGCTACACCAATTACGAGGTCGCCTGTAATCACGAGCTTCAGTTTGATGTGAACCGCCAGTTTGCGGTTGAAGCCGGAACCGATGCCGTGCAGACCAACTCCATCGTCAACTGGTTCGGCATGCACAAAGCGTTGGGCTGGGATGGCATCATGTTCCCCGGCATTGGCTTGCCAGTGGATGGCGTCAATCAGTGGCTGGAGCCGACCACGGATGAAACGGCCTTCATGAAAGCCGCCGAGTACGATGAGTTTATCGCTGATCCCACCTACTTTCTGGTCAACAAGTGGCTGCCTCGCTTCACCACCCACATTAACCCGCCCGGAGAGCCGGTGAGCTTCGCTCACAACATGTCCTTCATCAATGGCATCATGGCGTATAACTTATTCTTCAACACATGGGGGGCCAAGACGGTCGAGTTAATCGACGCTGGTATTGTTCCCGCCGTCAGTTCGGTGCTCAAGGCCCCGCTCGATATCATGGGCGATAAATTGCGCGGTTACGTGCCTCTCTGTTTCGACTTGTACGAACGCCGGGACAAAGTGATCGAAGCCTGCGAAGCCTTGATGCCGCATCTTTACAATGTCGTGGCCGGAGCGATGGACCCGGAACGCAACCTGCCTTCGATTATCTGGATGCACCGGGGTCTCGGTGCCCTTCATTTCCCACAAGGATTTCAAAGACATCTACTGGGCGACGCTCAAACCGATTGTGGAAGAATTATGGGCCAACGGCCAGCAATTGATCCTCTACGCCGAGGGCAATTGGGATTCGCATCTGGAAAGCATCGCCGAGTTGCCGGAAAAGAGCATCATCTTCCACGTCGATCAAACCGACCTGGCGCTGGCGCACAAGGTGCTGGGCGACAAGTTCTGCCTGAGCGGGGGCATTCCCAATGCTGTGCTCTCAGGCGGGACGCCGGATGATGTGCGGGCGGCCTGCAAGTATGCCATCGACACCGCCGCCGGGGATGGCGGCTACATCATGGACGCCTGCGCTCTGATCATGGATGACGCCAAGATCGAAAATGTGCAGGCGATGATCGATTTCACCCTCGATTACGGCGTGTACAGCCAGTCCGGGCCGAGCTTCGCCAGTCTGGACGAGATCAAACAGATTGATCGGCCTGAGCCCAAAGGTATTCCCACCCCGAAACAAAATCGAGCGCCCGGCGTTGTCATGCCCTGGGAAGAAAAGAAAAAAGACCTGCCACCCTTCCAGGGCGATGAGAGCATCGCCCGTGAGACCTGGGAGATGATCGACGGCATGGGCTATGGCTTTTGTTGGGTTAATCTGACGTGGTAAATGCAAGTGACTGTCACTTCTAGTCCCGCTTTCACCCCACCTACATCGTTTTCAATGCCATTTCGTGCCCGCCCGACCGTGAGTACTGGCAACGGTCCTTAATCGTGCAGAAATCGCAATTGGTCAGGCCGCCGGTCGCCACTGGCTCGGGGCTGATGCCCATGATCAGCGACAGGGATTTGAAGGGCCGCATGACCAGCCCGCTGGTGAGCGATACGCCAATAGCCTCTGCGTCGAGTAGCTTGAAGATAAATTGCTGGTCGTCGATGGACCAGGTGGATTCGCCCGGTGACAGCATGGCGCTGGTGTGGAGGCCATCCTCTGTGGCTGTGGCTTCCCATTGCGCGCAGAGTTCCTGCCGCACCTGATCGACCGCCCACGAGCCCAATTCATCCAAAATCAGCGCCTTGAAACGTTTTCGATCCGACTTGGCTTCTGTCAACCGCACATCGACGTTGGTCCCGACCGTGCAGACCGCCACCTTGAGCCGGTCAGAGCCGCCCATCACCTCAACCACGGGGCCGCTGCCAAAACGGACGCCCCCTTCAAGTTGCACGATGTTATGCAGATATTTTTCGATGCGGAATTCCTGATAGCAGGCCGCGGGTTCAACCAGTTCAGCGATCTCGGCAAACGCCTCTTCAAATTGGGTGCGGACTGATGGCCGTTCCAGCAGTCGTTCGTAACCCTCGCCATGAAATTCGATGAAGGCTTCAGGATCAAAGGTGAGGTTGAAGTCTCGTGTAATCTGCATCAGGTGAACTCCGGTCGGGTGAGATTAGTGAGCGTAGGGGTGCAAATTGCAATTGCGGGCGAAGGCGCGGCTGAATTTGGGATGTGTGGCCAACTCCAGGTACTGGATGCCTGTGACCATTGCCTGCGCTTTCTGGCGCTCATCGGTCGAAAGCAGCGCCTGCCTGGCTCCGGCCCCGGCTGCATTCCCCACCTGCACGATGTGATCCAGGGGTAGGGATGGAAACATGCCAATCGCCAGGGCGTTGGGCACATCGATGTAGCTGCCAAAAGCGCCGGCAATGATCATGATTTCGATGTCGGCTAAATCGACATCCAGTTCGGCCAGGAGCAGTTGCATGCCGGTCTGGATCGATGATTTGGCAAGCTGGATTTCCCGCACATCGTCCTGGGTGATCGTAATCGGGCGGCGTTCGTCGTAGGCATCCACCAGCAGGAAGACTCGCTCGCCGTGGACATTGCGCACGTTGGGATGGGCGTTTTCGCCGATGCGGCCGTTGGCGCTGACGACGCCCGATAGCTGCAACTGCGCCACGGCGTCAACGATGCCGGAGCCGCAGATGCCCAGGGGTGGGGCGTTGTCGATGGTGTCGAAACTGACATCGGTGGGGGTGATGCGAATGCGCTCGATGGCTCCGGCCTTGGCGCGGGTGCCATCTTTGATCTGATAGCCCTCGAAGGCGGGGCCGGAGGCGCAGGAAACAGAGGCGATGGCCCCATCCGCCGTGATCAGGGATATCTCGGTGTTGGTGCCGATATCGAGAGCGATGGCGGTTTTGCCGAGCCATTGGTCGGCGGTCGCCATGAGCATGGCCACATGATCGGAGCCGACGAATCCGGCGATGTTGGGCGGGATGTGCACGTAAGCGCCCGGAGCCAGAATCAGGCCGATGTCACGCGCTTTCAGGTCGAGTTGCCGACTGATGGCCGGGACAAATGGCGACAGGGCGAGCTGGTTGAGCGGCAGGCCGAGCAGGAGGTGGTGCATGGCGGTGTTGCCCACAATCACGGCATCAAGCACATCCTGCTGATCAATACCGGCCTGTTTGCACAAATCTTTTGTGAGTTGGTTCAGACCATCGACAATGGCATCTTTGAGGATTCCGAGACCGTTGGGCGTCTTCGCAGCGTAGCTGATGCGGCTGATGATGTCTTCGCCGTAACTGATCTGCGGATTCATCATGCCTTTCGCCGCCAGCGTCTCGCCGGTGACCAGATCGACCAGATATCCGGCGACGCCGGTGGAGCCGAGATCGACGGCCAATCCCACGTCACCCGATCCCGCAGGCCGCACGGCGATGACTTCGTTTTGCGGTTGATGAATCGAGGTGCGCACCTGCCAGCCGAACGCTCGCAAATCATCGGACAGCGTGTGTAGAACGCCTAGATCAATGTCCGTATTTGCCATTCCCGATTGCGGAAGCGCAGCCAGCAGCACGTCGGCATCGGCCAGGGGATGCTCGATCGAAGGCGGAGGCAGGCGCAGATCGTAGCCGCTGATGGCGGACCTGAGGGTGATTACCGACTCCTGCCCCTCGACCTGCGAGTGCATGGGTGAATCCAACGATTCGGGCGGGATCGTGATCTTGCAGTCGCTTTCGGGGTGGGTCATGCAAGCAAGTCGGTAGCCGGCATCCAGGTCATCCGGGTCCATCAGCATATCTTCGTTGTCGGTGATGTCCGACATCTCGCCTTCGACCACCTTGACCTGACAACTGCCGCAAACGCCAAAGCCGCCGCAGTCGCCAGTTAGATCGACGCCAAAAAGGCGGGCTGTTTCCAGCAGCGACGTTTCTTCGGGCACCAATCCCCGACGGCCAATGGGTTCAAATTCGACGAAATGCTGTATGCTCATAATGACTCAACGGGAATACCTACGAAAACGCCAGGCCCATGCGGGGCATGAGGCCTGGCGTCGATTCGGAGAAATCGGATTTTTAGCGATAGACCCCGTATTCACGGGTGAAGTCGAACATCGCTTTCAGGTTTTCGGGCTTGGCTTCGTCCAGCATCAGGGCGGTATCCATGATGTAGCCGCCATCCTTGCCTGCGTAGTCGATGGACATCTTGCAGTATTCCTTGACATCGTCGGGCGTGCCGGCGACGAGCATGGAATTGGGCACATTACCCATCAGACAAACCTGGCCGCCCAAGACATCGTAGGCTTTCTTGATGTCGGTGGATGAGAGATGGTAAATGGCCTTGCCCGCCGGGATGTCGCCGATGACTTCGAGACGGCTCTCGAAATCGGCTTCCCAGTAAACCACGGGAATAATGCCTTGATCGATTAGCGCCTCCATGCCAGATTTGAGGAAGGGCCAGTAGAACTTCTTGAATTGCTCGTTCGACATGAAATCCCGGGTGGATTTGTGAACCCAGATCCAACACAAGGGGATGTCGGCGCCGGCTGCACCGGACCCGTATTCGACGAAGATGCGAGTGGTGACTTCCAGCGCATCCAACAGGGCTTCCGGTCGGCGGCGGATATCCGCCAGGATTTCGCGCGTGCCGCGCAGGGAATCGCCAATGATATCGAATGGGGGCCAGTCGAAGGCAGCCCAGGCAATGGGGAAGCCTTTGGCTTTGATCTCATCAATGTACTGGAAGATTGAACCCCACCATTCGTTTACTTTCGCCCCGGCTTCTGCAGCGACCTTCAGTGATTCCACCAATTCCGGATCAGAGAAAGCGCCCATGTTAAACCAGCCGGACCACATCATGCTGCGCATGGTCGGGATTTTGGCGAAGCCTTCGAAGCCCGTGAAGGTCCTGGGCAACCACTTTCGCATCATAAAATCGGATGGATCGTTGATGAATTCCGGGTATTCATCGTCCTTCATGTACACGCCCTCTTCGTACTGGTACATGACATTTTCGTCCAGGCCATGCCTCGGCCAAACCATGTAATTCATACCCATCATCTTCATGGGCGTACCGGGATATGCAAGGACGGGTCCAAAATCAAGGTCGGGTTGGTAATCGTCCAGGAATTTATGGCAAGCCCGGCGCGCGGCTTCATAGTCGTGCATGGCTTCGCCCAAAGTCACGCCGCCATAATTGTACGGGAATAACTGATAGGGTCCGAAAACAGGAACCTGGTCAGGCGTCTTGAGCGCCACTACATCCAGTACGCGTTGGATGCGTTCTTGATAGAGTTGTTCTGGTGACTTATCCATGTTAATTCACTCCTGTCCAGCCCTTGGCCAGTTTGACTGCGGCAGCGGCGTCGGGGCCAAAGGCATCTGCGCCGATATAAGATGTAACAGCATCGTCCATAATCGCTCCACCAATCATGATCTTAACACTATCGCGGAGCCCAGCTTCCTCAATGGCCTGCACTGTGACCTTCATTTGATCAAAAGCCAACGTGAGGAACCCACTCAAACCAACGACATCTGGTTTGACTTCAATGATTTTGTTGATAAACACCTCGGGTGCGGCATCGACACCGATATCGTGGACTTTGAAATTGTTGACATCCAGCATGAAGGAGACGATGTCCTTGCCGATATCGTGAATGTCTCCCTTGACGGTGCCAAGCACAACGCTGCCCAGGGGTTCATCAGCTTTCGCCGCTTCCAGGAGTCGGGGTTTTACCACTGCACCGATATCCTGGAGCATATCGCCGGCGATGATGAGTTCCGGCAAAAAGTAATCCTTTGCTTCATAACGGTCGCCGACAATGGTCATTGCCTCGCGGCAGGCATCCAGCACGTCTTGGGGATTCTCGCCCGAATCGAGCATCTCCACGGCCAGACGCATCGCCTCTTCCTCTTGCATGTCGGCGATTGCATCAATCAGTTCTTGTTTCATGTGGTTTCTCCTTGAGAACTACAGTGATAGAAAACGAAACATTTTTATGAGCAGAAAAGCTAAAGAGGAGGCCAGACGGATATTTGCATCTACAAAATCGAACTGGTCATCCAATAGCATTGACTCCATTGTCAGTCGCCCTTTTGCCAGCTCAAAATATCTCTCCGGCGGGGTGCGAGCATAGATTATCAGCGAAACGGGATTTCAACATCCTTTTCGAGTTATTACACAGCATAGTCACTGATTTGCGCTTTGGCTATGATCTGTATCATGTTCAGGCAGGAAATCTGGAAAGCAGGATCGTCTTGGCTGGGAAGTGATTTGAAGTTTTGGCAATTGACATGTCGAATTTGATGCTGTTATACTTGCCGAAAACTTTGTAGTTACATAATCACAAAATAATAATAGATTACTGTTCATCTGTCCAACTTCAGAGGAGATTGTATATGGCATTGCAAAAACCCGACGCCCGTGATCTTTCCAGGGCGGAACTGGCAAAAATGGTTCAGTTTACCAATGTGAGACCGTACGCAACGAGAGAAGATATCATCGCGCATTTGGAAGTCTGCGCCGAATGGGGATTTGATGGGGCAATGGTGGCCAATTGTTGGGTGCCGATGGCCAGGGAAATCTTGCAGGGCACTGGCGTGAAAGTTGCAACCTGCATCGGTTTAGGATTTGGTCAGGAAAGTCTGCATGGCAAGATTGCCCTGGTGCGCGAGTGCGTAGCACTGGGCGCCGACGAGATCGATTACGAACCGAACATGGCGCTGTTCCTCTCCGGGATGTTCGATGCATTCCGGGAAGAGGGTGCGGCGCTGGTGAAGGCTTCTGCCGGGCACTCGATGAAAGCGATGCTCGAATTTGGCTATCTTCAAGATGAAGCAGCCAAGCGTCATGCTGTGCAACTGCTGGTCGAGGCAGGCGTGCCCTGGATTAAGAATTCCAGCGGTTGGGGCGAGGGCGGAATCGCCGCCACCGAGGAAGACCTGGCGTTGCTGGCTGAAGTCTGTGCCGGGACACAGAGCCGGGTGAAAGCATCCGGGCAAGTGAATTCGTACGAAAAGGCGGTCGCTTTCATCAATGCCGGTGCGGAGTTGATCGGCACCAGCACTGGCGACCAGCTCATGAAAGGCTATCCGCAATAATCGCAACAATAAGGAGAGCGTAATGGCGAACCCGAATGGTCAGGCATCCATCGTCATCATTGGCAGCTATCTCGTGGCGTTGGTGATGGATGTGGACCGAATTCCCACCACTGGCGAGACGCTGCTGGCGCGCAACTTCCGGGAAGCATTCGGCGGTAAAGGATCGGACATGGCGGTGCAGGCCGCACGGCTGGGCGCGCCGGTCGATTTTGTAGGCTGTGTGGGGGACGACGACTTTGGTCGGGCTTTCACCAAACTGATGGAGGATGAAGGGGTCAATATCGATCATCTCAGAGCCAGTTCGGAATTGGCGACAGGGGCCGGGTTTATTATCAAGGATATGGGTGAGCCACAACATTATCACCATCGATATCGGAGCCAACCAACTGTTTTCTCCTGCCGATGTCGATGCAGCGGCGGAGCGCATGGATGCGGATTCGGTGGTGCTGATCCAGCTTGAAATCCCGCTGGAAACGGCGATGTATGGGGCGAAACTGGGGCATGAGCGGGGCAGCACCGTCATCTTCAATCCTGCACCCGCCCATGATTTGCGTGGACACGACCTTTCTGCTGTCGATATCTTCACGCCCAACGAAACTGAAGCGCGTGTCTGCCTCGGCCTGGCGCCCACCGACCCCACGCCCGATGTCGGAGATTGCCCGGCAATTGCTGGCCCTGGGCTGCCGCACGGTGGTGATGACGTTGGGCGAGCGTGGCAGCATGATCGTGACCGCGGACGACGTAATCGAGGTCCCCGCCTACGACATTCCCAACACCGTCGACAGCAATGGCGCAGGCGATTCTTTCAACGCATCGCTGGCCACCGGCCTGCTGGAAGGCATGAGCCTGCCGGATGCGGCTCGTTTCGCCAATGCGGTGGCCGGGCTCTGCTGCACCCGTTGGGACACAGTGCCTTCATATCACACACGCGGCAGGAAGTGGAAGACTTTCTTGAATCAGTAACACTCGTTAGGCTCGTGGTGCGTACAACGTAGGCTGACCAAACGCAACACGCACCACGCACCACATAACACACACCACATCGAAAACAGAGGCGTTTTCGATTAAACAACCCTCATCCATTCACCCACGGAGAAAACCATGCGACCTGGACGAATTCTTCATCCTGAACTGGCTTATGCTGTTACCACGCTGGGCCATTCCGATCTCTTCATGGTGACCGACGCCGGTTTTCCCATCCCCGCCGACGCCTGGCGCATCGATCTCGGCTTCTACGAGGGTCTGCCCGATGTGCTCGATGTGCTGCGGGTGATGCGGCAGGAAGTCTTTGTCGAGGAAGTGCATTTTGCCGGGGACATCCTCACCGAGAACAAGCCGCTTTACGCCAGCCTGCAAGAGATATTCACCGGCTCCGGCGCTGCTTTCAAGCTAACCACCCACGAGGAGCTTGTCGAGAATATCGCCCATCAGTGCAAGTTCATCGTCCGCTCCGGCTCCTTCAATCCCTGGGCCAACATCGTGATGATGGCCAGCACCGATCCTTTCGCCTGGTTTGCCGAAGGCTCCGGTGCCGAACGTTCTGCCTGCATATGTGGAACGACGCAAGCTGATGAGCGATAACGTTGTACCGGAACCGGACGAGGATTAGATCGAACGAAGTGTCATTCTGAGTGCCCGCAGGGCCGAAGAATCTCTGTTATCGAGACACGAGACCCTTTGGCTTGCGACCTCCGGTCGCCGCTCAAGGTGACACAAATGAAACTGTCAGGTAGCTAGATAACTCTTTTACACTCGGACTCGTCCCGATTACGATACCACTTCCCAAGCAATGGAGGCCTGCCTATAGCGCCACACCCGTTGTTCCAGTAGCTCCGTACTTCATCGATCGCCACCACCATTCTCCTCACCCGGATCTACTGGTTTCCGCCTACCAATCACCACATCACACACATGCACTTCACTCGAAAAAGGAGAATCATTCATGGACAAACTGAGATTAGGCGTTGTTGGCTGCGGGCTTGCTTCTGGCCTGTTGCACGGCGCAGGCTACCGATCACTTGATGCAATCGACCTGGTCGGATTCACAGACCGTGAACGGAATTACGAGGCAAAAGTCGTACCGATGGCGGCGGATTTCGGCGTGAGCGCCTACAACAATATCGACGAAATGCTGGCGGATGATTCAATCGATGCCATTGATGTCTGCGTTATGGAGCCGGGCCATTACGAAATCGCCAAGAAATCACTTTTGGCCGGTAAGCACGTACTCTGCGAAAAAGCCTTCACCGATGATCTGGCAAAAGCTCGTGAACTCGTGGCCATAGCGCACGAACGAGACCTGAAACTGATGGTCTGCTACAACTATCGCTACATGGAAACGGTCATGGAGTTGAAGAGCCGGATCGATGCCGGTGAGTTCGGTGAATTCGCCTTCATCAGCATCTGCGGACACGGCTACACCTTCCACCACAGCATCGATTTGCTGCGCTACCTCTGCGGCGAAGTGACGAGCGTTTCCGCTAAATTCACCATCGACGGCAAGCCCTTCCTTTATCCACTTGGGGATTGGGTCTACACGGCCCCGTTCGCCAAAGCTGCTATCTTCGAGTTCGAGAATGGCGGACTGGGCACTGTGACTGGCACCGATAAACTGGCGAATGACTTCCCGCTCATGAGTTTGACTTACGCGGGCGTCGATGGGCAGGCAGCCTATCCCGACCTGATCGGCGACATGGACCATATCGTGGCCGAAGGCTCGTTGTTCAATAAGACCTTCCCGCTCATCCTGGCGGAGTTCGTCGATGCAGTGTTGAACGACAGGCAGCCAGCTATCACTGGTATTGACGGTATCCGTGCCCTGGAGCTTGAGGATGCGATTCTCAAATCCAACAACTTCGGCACGTCGGTTAAGCCTTATCTGATCATCAACGAATAGACCATTCTACGAGGAGACACACACAATGAGTGATTACAAAATTTTTATGGGGAGTTGGTGCTTCACCTTTGGCTTCCCTGTGCCAGCTACGCTGGATCAAGTTATCAAGGTGCTTTCCGCCTTTGAGTTCGATGGCATCGCCCTGGGCGCCGGTTTTTCCGGACACGCCGCCCCCGATCAGTTCCCCACCAAGCAGTCCCGCAAAGACCTGGTCAGCAAGATCAACAGCTACGATCTCGAAGTCGCCGGTTATGCGCCCGACCCCTACTGCATGCCCTGGGCCACCGGCGATGCCGATGTGCTGAAAGCTTACGAGGATTATTTCGCAAGCTGCCTGGAAATGGCATCTGATGTCGGCTCATCCAAGATCAGGGTTGACCCCGGTTCGTTCGGGCCGTTACCCCTGGGTGCAGATTACAACGGCATTTGGGACAGGGTGGTCACCACCTTCAAGAAACAGTCGCAAATGGCAGCCGATCTCGGCATTACGCTGCTGTGGGAGCCGGAAACCGGGCAGATATTCGTCAAACCGTCCGAGATAGTGAAAATGGTCGAGGACATCGACGAACCCAATTTCCTGATCGATTATGACCTCGGACATGCTCAGGCGATCAGCGTGCTGGGCCACAACCAGGTGCAGCCGGTCGAGACCTTCGAGGATGGCCAACTCGGCTTCATCAAGACGCTGGAAGGCAAAATCGGCAGCGTGGGCCTGAACGACAACGACAACACCACCTGGATGAATCTTTTTGGCACGCACCTTGGCCTCGGTCGGGGCGTGCTCAACTACGATGAGATCGTCCCGGCGCTGATCGATTCCGGCTTCCGGGGTCCCTGGTGGGCTTGTGACGCCATCCCCATGTCACCAGATACCTGGACCGACGCCTGGAACGGTATCGCCACCATGAAAGAACTGTTGGATAAGTATCTATAAAACATAAGGTGCGACGCACTTGCGTGCAAGCGTAGCTTGCCTGCGTCGCACCTTGTCCCCAAATTCGTCCCTAAAATTGGAGATACAAAAAATGCCAAAACTATCCGTCAGCGAAGTCACAACCTTAACTGGACGTTTGAACAAGATGTCGTCAATTACGCTGCGCAGGCATCGATGGCATCGGCGTATTTCGGGATAAACTTGACAATTACGGCATAGATGAAGGGCTCGAATTGTTGCAAGAATCACCGATTTGAAAGTCGCCAATCTTATCGGCAGCGGTTACTTTCTAACCAACCCAGTATCGACTATTGCTCAGATCAAGTATGGCATTCAGGACACACTCGAGGCCATCGAGGTGGCCGCAGCGCATTAAGACCGAAGTCCTCTTGATGTTCACGGGCACGCCAATACACCTTCTTCCAGGCACCAGGCAACGGCAGAAGATTTAGTCGTGACGGCAATGAAAGAAGTGGCGCCAGTGGCCAAGGCGGCCGGTGTCAAATTGGCGCTGGAGCCCATCCACCCAAAATACGATGGCTGGAGCATTCCTGCGAACGATTCCTGAAACGTTGGACATCATCGACCGTGTGGGTCACGACAACGTCGGTCTGCATGTTTGATATGTACCACGTCGGGAAACCGACAATCGATTGGCCGAGATAGATCGCCCTGGCCGGGGATCGCATTTTCACGGTGCACATCAACGATGAAGAGAAGGATTGTACGCCCGGCAATGATCGCACCATCATGGGCAGCGGGATTATGCCTCTCAAGGAGTTATTCTGCTGCCATCACCGCCACGGGCTACGATGGTTTCTACGACGTGGAGATCATTTCCGGTGAGATTTGGGCCATGGACTACAATGGAAGTGCTGGCCGAATGTCGGCGCAGTTTCGATGAGCTGATGGCTTGAAGCTGAAACGTGAAGACGTGAAACGTGACGAGTGATGACAGTAGCCGAATAAGCTCACCTCCGGAACCCGGAACACCCCACACACATTCTTTCCCAAGGAGTCTCATACATGGCAGTAGAAACACCCTCGCTCGACTTTGATCTTGATTTCCGACCGCATTTTCCTGACAAGACCGATTACGGCATCGGCTGCATCGGCGCCGGTTTCATCATGCGCGACATCCAGATCGTCGCCTACCAGAATGCCGGATTCAACGTCGTCGCCATCGCCTCGCGCACCCCGGACAACGCCAGGGCAAGCGCCGCAGCGCGCGGCATCGAGCACCGTGTACGACACCTGGCAGGAATTGCTGGACGACGAGCGCATCGAGATCCTCGACATCGCCTTCCCGCCCGACCAGCAACCGGCGATCATCGCCGAAGCGGTCAAGAAGCCGCACATCAAGGGCATCCTCGCCCAAAAGCCCCTGGCCATGAACTATCAGGATTCCAAAGCCGTGGTCGAGATGTGCGACGCTGCCGGCAAGGTGCTGGCCGTCAACCAGAACATGCGTTACGACCAATCGATGCGGGCGCTCAAGACCCTGCTGGATCGGGGCGTGCTGGGCGAACCGGTGCTGGCCACCATCGAGATGCGCGGCATCCCCCACTGGCAGCCCTTCCTCTACGATTACGACCGCCTCACCTTCCTGAACATGAGCATCCACCACCTGGATGTGTTCCGCTACCTGTTTGGCGATCCGGAGCGCGTGCTGGCCAGCGCCCGCACCGACCCCCGCACCACCTTCGAGCATGTCGACGGCATCACGATCTACATCCTCGAATACGAAAATGGTTTGCGGGCCACCAGTGTGGACGATGTCTGGACCGGGCCGGTGCGAGAAGGCAGCCAGGGCGATATCTACATCAAATGGCGGGTTGAAGGCACAGAAGGTCTGGCCTGGGGCACAATCGGTTGGGTTGATTATCCCAACGGCAGCCCCAGCACCCTGCATTTCACCACAACCCAGCAACCGGGCTACTGGTTTAATCCCGAATGGGAGGACGTCTGGTTCCCCGACGCCTTCGACGGCACCATGGCCCAACTGATGACCGCCATCCAGGAAGGCTCCGAGCCCGAAATCAGCGGCCAGGACAATCTGACAACCATGGCGCTGATCGACGCCTGCTACAAGTCCATTGAAGAACACCGCGGCGTGACGATTGCCGAAATGATGGATTAGGTTCTGTTGACATTTCCCATTTTTGTCATTCCGACAGAGCGGAGCGACGAGGAATCCCCACGAACATCAGGAAAAAAGCAAGTCGGTAGAGATTCTTCACTCCCTCCGGTCGTTCAGAATGACATAATTCAAAATGTCAACACGGCCTAGTAAATTTCACTTTTGACTTTCAAACACACCCACCCACCAAGGAGACAACCAACCATGCAACTAGGGATCATCAATTCGATTTTCCTGGGATCGGCCATCGATCCGTACACCGACGGCATCCGTGTCGTCAAAGATATCGGTTACGACACCATCGATATCTACCCGACCGATGGCGAGATGTCGGACGAACAACTGAAGAACACCATTGCCATTGCCAAAGAGGTGGGACTACCGATCCGCTCGGTGCCACTTATCCTGTTCGGGCTGTTCGACCCCAACCGTGCCGCTCGTGAATTTTCGGTTGATCTGGGCAAGCGTGTGGTCGACCTCACTGCCAATCTTGGCGCTGACAACGTCCTGCTGGTCAATGGCGAATATTTCTGGCAATTGGAAACCGGCTTCACCAAGGAATGGATCTGGGGCAACGTGGTTGAAGGCGTGCGGCGCATCGGCGAACATGCCGACGCTGTCGGCGTACGGCTTTCCATCGAATTGGAGCCCTTCCACATGTCGCTGATCAACTCCATCGACACCATGGAAGCTTTCCTGGACGAGGTCGATATGCCGGGCGTGGTCATGGCCAATGTCGACTGCTCCCATCTCGACCTGGCCAACATCCCGGCCACCGAGATTCAGCGTCTTGCCGGACGCATCTGCCATGTCCATTTCTCCGATTCACTGGCAACGCATGGCGATCTGCCCCCCGGGCACGGCAAAGCGCCCCTGAAGGAATATCTGAACCAGCTCAACATCGCCGGTTATGATGGCAGCGTGGCTCTGGAACTGGAGTGGCCCCCGGACCCCTCCCGTGAGGGCATCATCTCCTGGGCGACCGAAGCCTACAACGCCACCAACGACATGATGCAAGATCTCGGCATTCGCGATTAATGTTGTCCTGAGCATAGAAGAGCGCCAGATTACGGGCGCTCTTCACTTTTGACAACGCGTACTTTGTAGTTACTTTGATTGTGTTCCCACGTACAGTCAGTGCTATAATGCGCTGACCTTTCAGACTAAGCCAGATTCATCATCTGGAGGAGACTGGCCTATGATGTAAACTTGGTTCTATCGATAGTTTCTCGCTAACTCGACTCATCCGAAAAGGAGAACAAAGAACATGTCACAGATCAAGAGTAAGAAGAATGCTGTCTCTCGTTATGGTTTCCTGATGATACTCATCGTGGTAACCGCCCTTGTTTTGACTGCTTGTGGAGGCGGTGCAGCCGAGCCCGACAGCAGCTCCAGCGGCTACCGAAGCCCCGGCGGAAGCAGCAGCGCAACCGAAGCCCCAGCGAGCCGAACCGAAGCACCGCATGCAGCATGCCTGCCAAAGAAGGTCTGGCTGACAGGTATGGTCGGCGGTCCCATCGGCTTTGATGGCGCCGAGCGCTATCAGTATCCCGCCGATTCACCGGCAGGTCGCGCGATTGCTGGCCTCAATGCACTTCCGGCGGACCAAAAACCGGAAACGCTCACGTTAATGGTCATCAGTGGCGCTGAGGGTCACCTGGAAGTGCCGTTCCCCGAAGGGGCGCAGTCTGTCAAAGAGCTCTTTAAGGAGGAGACCGGCATCGATCTCGAGATCATCGTGGTTTCGAGCGATGAAATGTTCACCAAGATCATTCAGGACACCACCACGCAATCGGCCGGTTACGATATCTACAATTACTGGGGTAATACGGGAAATACGCTGGCTGAGTCGGGCGCCCTGCTGATCCTCAATGATTACGTGGCCAAGTATGCGCCGGACTGGGACCAATACTACACTGGTGGCGCCGCGACAGTGCAGCAGTTCAACACGCACAGGGGCAACTACGTGGGCATCTCCTTTGACGGCGATTACCACACCTGGTTCTATCGCACGGATCTCTTCGAGGACCCTGAAGAACAGGCTGCCTTCAAAGAGAAGTATGGCTGGGACTTGCAGTGGCCGGAAACCTGGGAACAACTCGACCAGGTCTCCGAATTCTTCAATCGACCTGACGAGGGTCTTTATGGCGTCACCGACCTGCGCAATCCCGGCTGGGGTTGGACCAACTGGTATCAGCGTTACGCATCCAGTGCGGATCCTGCCATGAAACTGTTTGATCCCGATACGGCAAAACCTCTGATCGACGGTCCCGAAGGCGTGGCTGCTGCCCAGGCTTATGCCGATACGCCTGAAATGGCATAGCCCTGATGCCAAGACCTGGGGCTGGCCGGAGCAATACGCCAACATGACCGGCTGGCGGCGCTGCCTTGACCGCTGCTTTCCCCAACATGCCCAAATTCCTCGACAATCCTGACAATGCCGACAGCGCAGGTTGTGGGCAAGCTGGCATCGGGCATGCCACCCGGAAACATCGTTGACGGCAAACTGATTCGCCGTAGCCTGTGGTGGCCAAATGTGACCTTTGGCGTATCCTCGCAGTCAGACACTCCTGAGGCTGCCTATCTCTTCCTGCAATGGGCCAACAGCCCCAACATCTTCACCTGGATGGTTGGTAACCCCGCTGGCTTCTTCGATCCCTTCCAGCTTTCAGATTGGGAAGATCCTCTGGTCATCGCTAACTACAAGGATTACCATATTCCCACACTGAGGAACTCCATCGAGCGCGCAGTGCCCCCCATCGCCATGAATGGTGCTGGTGAGTATGAAACCGCACTAGACAATGAGCTTCAAGCGGTGATGGCCGGAACCAAGACAGCTCAGCAGGCCATGTCCGATGCTGCAGCAGAATGGGAGAAGATCACCGATCGCCTGGGCCGCGATATCCAGATCGAAACTCTGCAGGGCCTGGAAGCGGGCTACCCGACCATTACTGACACCCCTACGATTGTGATGCCGTAAGAAACGACTAGGCGTCCATCACTAACACTCACTCCAACATGATGCGGGGATCTGTATCGCAGATCCCCGCACATCACCCTCAAATATGCGAGGCATCTGATGTCACAGGGTCTCTCGGCAGCACCTCAACTTGAGCCTGCTGCACAGAACAAAAGAAAAGCGGTGGGAACAGTTTATTGGCATGCGCAATACCACGAATTTTACGCGGATGCTTATCCTTCCTGCCCAACTTCTTCTCATTGCTGTTGTGATCTTCCCCTTACTAATGGAGGTATACATCAGTTTGACTTCGTGGGCGCCCACCAGGGGTGGCGTCTGGTGGGAATCTTATCGATATTGGGATTGGGGCAAGAATTACATTGAGTTGTTTCAGGACAAAGCGTTCTGGATGTCGATTTGGCGCACAATCTTGATCGTGGGTATCGCTGTTCCCCTTGAATTTCTCCTGGGGCTGGGTATCGCCTTTCTTTTCCTGGATGGATTTAAGGGTAAAGCCATCTTTCATACGATTATCCTGACGCCAATGATGGTGGTGCCTGCGGTTGCAGGCTATATGTTCTTCATGCTTTTTCAGATTCAAGGTCCCATCAACGCCATTTTGTCAATGGTGACCGGTCGAGAAGTGGCCATCCCCTGGCTATCACATCAATCTCTGTCGGTCTTCTCAGTCATTCTGGCTGATGTCTGGCAATGGACGCCCCTGATGTTTCTGATTCTGCTTTCCGGTTTGCTGGCTGTTCCCGAAGACCAACTTAAAGCCGCTACGATCCTGGGCGCTTCCTTCTGGCAAAAATTCCGCTACCTGATGTGGCCGATCATGAAACCGGTGGTTGTCATCGCTTTGGTCCTACGTTTCATGGAAGCGATCAAGATATTCGATTCGATCATGCTGATGACTGCCGGTGGCCCAGCCCGGGCGACTGAGACCATTTCGATTTACATGTATAAGATAGCCTTCGAAAATCTTCGTTGGTCGTATGCAGCTGCGGCAGCCATTGTGATCCTGGTGATCATGACTGTTGTTGCGACCTATGCCCTGAAACCCCTTCAGGCTGGTCAGGCTGATGACGAATTTTAGTCAACCCTTCCCTTTTCATTAAAGAGAGTACGTTATGAATTCCAAAAACTATGGGCGATCAGTGCTCCGCTATGTCCTAGTAATCATTGTCACTTTGTTTGCAATATTCCCCACATACTGGATGGTTACGATGGCATTCAAGCCACTGGCTGAATGGACCAGCGCCGGCGGCGTCATCTACTGGTGGCCCCAAAACCCGACGTTAGAGAATTTCCAGAAATTGCTTTCGTCGGCAAATTCTCAGTTCTTCTCAGCATCATCCTTTTATGCCTGGCCCGCAATCAGAAGTAGTGCCATTGTCTCGGTAGGTGGGACGCTTTTCGCCATGATCATCGGTGTCTTTGCTGCTTACGGACTCTCTCGCTACGATGACAGCAAAGGTGATTTTCCCTGGTACATCGCTCTGGGGCGCCTTGGTGATTCTCGTTGTCGCCCTTATGCCTCTGATGCTGCTTTGGTCGCGGCTCAACATCATCAACACCTGGTATGGGATTGCCAGTATCGTCATCATCGGTATTTTTGTAGACGATCTGATCGCTCGCGTCTTCGGGAAGTTTTACAGCGGCTCCGTTGGCAACCTGGCGTTTTCCATCCTGCAATTGCGCATGTTCCCACCCATCGCCATCATCATCCCCGTCATGATCATGTGGGCGGCTCTGCGCATGGTGGATACCTGGTATGGCCTTGTCATCATCTACGGTGTCGTCACCTTCGCCTTTGTCGTCTGGCTGATGAAGAGCTTTTTCGATGAAGTGCCCAAAGAACTGGATGAGGCAGCCATCGTCGATGGCGCATCCTATTGGGGCGCGTTTTTCAAAGTTGTGCTGCCCCTCGCCAAAGGTGGCGTCGCAGCTACCGCACTGTTCGTTTTCATCCTGAACTGGAGTGACTTCCTGGTAGCCTTGTTCCTGACCAACCGCAAATGGGTGACAATTCCCGTTTTCCTAAATCGTTTGGCGACAGCTGAGACAGGCACGCAATATGGCCCCAAGGCGGCACTAGGCGTCATCGCCCTGATCCCCGTCCTACTCTTCGGCATCATGATTCAAAAATACCTTGTGCGTGGCCTCACCTTCGGTGCTGTCAAGAAATAATTGA
Organism: uncultured Chloroflexia bacterium; assembly: GCA_963700615.1. Taxonomy (GTDB): domain Bacteria; phylum Chloroflexota; class Anaerolineae; order J102; family J102; genus DUEF01. The sequence goes on from CAVOYG010000026.1 coordinate 619,566, forward strand.
GTCCGTAGTGCGTGTTTCGTGTTCTGCTTATGATTCGTCTGTATCACGCAATACGAAATACGTAAACACGTGTCCTTCGGAGCAAACTATGTCAAGTATCCGCTTAGATAACTTAAGAAAACAATTCGACGAGGTCGTCGCAGTCTCAAGTCTCAGCCTGGAATTTGCCGATGGCGAGTTCGCCGCTCTGCTCGGTCCCTCCGGTTGCGGCAAATCGACGACCATGAACATGATCTCGGGTCTGGAAGAGCAAACATCCGGGGATATTTACTTCGGCGACAAGCTGGTGAATGATATCCCCCCTGGCGAACGTGGCGTTGGCTTCGTATTCCAGAATTACGCCATCTTTACGCATATGACCGTGGCCGATAACATTGGCTTTCGGTTTGAAGGTGCACAAGATGCCGAAGGATGAAATCAATCGAAAGATCAAGGATATTGCAGATATCCTGCAACTGGAAGGTATGCTCAAACAGAATGCAGGTCGCCTGAGCATTAACGACATGCAGAAAGTGGCCATCGGTCGCAGCATGGTGATGGAGCCGAGGATATTCCTGCTGGACGAACCTTTCTCTAATCTCGACGCTACCTTCCGCTTCTACATGCGCGGCGAGTTAAAACGCATCCAGCGTGAAACCAAACAGACCATGATCTACGTGACCCACGATCAGGTTGAGGCCATGAGCATGGCCGACAAGATCGCCGTCATGGATTTCGGAAATTTGCAGCAGTTTGGTACGCCCAACGAGATATACAATCACCCGGCCAATACCTTTGTCGCCAGTTTTATCGGTAGCCCCGCCATGAATTTTATGGATTGCACCCTGCAACAGGAAAATGGCCAAAGCTATCTGGTGCAGAAGAAGGGAGACGCTAAAACACCTATCGACAGTAAGCGTTCTCAGTTGATCCAGCAGAAAAATGTTGGCGATAACCTCATTCTGGGAGTCAGACCGGAATACCTCACCGCCCGGGAGCAGCCAAATGGTGGGGTTTCATGGACCGGCGAGGCTTATTTTGTGGAACCACTCGGCTCCAAGACGATTATCCATGCCAAGGTCGGTGAGGATACGTTGCAGATCGTGGGGCCAGCCGATAATCGGCCCGCTATTGGCGCCAGCCAATGGGTATCATTTGACCCCGACCATGTGCATGTGTTCGAAGCCGAATCGGGTAATGTCATCAGCTAATTGGCGGGAAGCCAATCAGCCAACTACCAATTAACTGAGATTCTGGAGGCATTTGTGGCAGAACTGCATCTTGATAATGTAACCAAACGCTTTGGAGAACTCGAAGCGGTTAAACAAATTGATCTTAAAGTAAATGATGGTGAGTTCTTCTGTGTTTTAGGACCGCCAGGGGCTGGAAAGACCACGATGTTGCGACTCATCGTTGGTCTGGTAGATCCGGATGAAGGTGACGTTCTGATTGATGGCGTCGTCGTCAATGGCGTTTATCCTGGTGAAAGAGATATTTCTATGATTTTCCAGAACCTGGCCCTTTATCCCAACAAGACGGTTTACGAAAACATCGCCTTTCCGCTGCGGGAACGGAAGGTGCCAAAAGATCAAATAGATGACATGGTCCAACAAGCTGCCAAGACATTGCATATCGAGCAACTGTTGGAGCGCAAGCCAGGCAAACTAAGCGGTGGCGAGCGCCAGCGTGTAGCCATTGGTCGGGCAATCGTGCGGCGACCCAAGGCCTATCTCATGGATGAACCACTCGCCAACCTGGACGCCAAATTGCGTCTGGAAATGCGCATCGAACTCAAGCGCTTACAGAAGGAATTGGGCCAAACACTGGTGTATGTGACGCACGATCAGATCGAAGCGCTGTCCATGGCTGACCGTATCGCTGTGATGAACGAGGGTAAGCTTCAGCAAGTTGCTGATCCCGACACCATCTATCGTTATCCAAGCAATACATTTGTCGCCACCGTCGTCGGTAGCCCTCCCATGAATTTCCTCAACTGTGATGTGCTTCAACATGATGGCAACGTGCGCCTGGCGCATAGCGCCTGTACCTTTGAGACCATTAATGCAGATGATCCACTGGTGGATACGATCTTAGGTCATGAAGGTGATCAGGAAAAAGCATTGTTGGGCGTTCGACCGGAGGATATTCGGGTGTATGAACAAGCGCCGGATGGCGTATCCTTCCCGGCTACCGTTTCTGTTGTCGAGCCTTTGGGACAGGAGACGATTCTGGACCTTGATTTTGGCGAGGACATCATCAAGGCGACAATCCCGCCCACTCAGTTCGTGAGCGAAAAACAATCCGTCTTTCTGACGTTTGATGTTTCAAAATTGCATCTTTTCGACATAAACACCAGCGAACGTTTTTATTCCAGCGATAAACAGGCGGAACTGGTCGCAGTAAAAGTGTAGTTCAGTCAACAATGGTGGTGGTTAGATTTTGGTTGACCGCCCCAAAAATGGGTGCAAATCGGCACCGATGCCGGAGGATAGGTAGCGGAATCATGCTTTCATCTCGTGAACGAATCAATCTTGCCCTCAATCACCAGGAAGCTGATCGGGTTCCCCTGGATTTGGGCGCAGGCCCAACATCGGGCATGCACGCCAGTTCGGTGTATCTGCTGCGACAGGCGCTGAAGCTCGATCCCCCTGGCGCCCCTGTTAAGGTGATCGAGCCCTACCAGATTCTTGGCGAGATCAAACCGGATTTAGCCGAGGCGCTGGGCGTGGACGTTGTCGGCGCCTGGCCTTCAGGAAATCTGTTCGGGTTCACAAACGAAGGTTGGAAACCGTGGACCTTGTTCGATGGCACGCCGGTGCTGGTGCCGGAGGCGTTCAATACTGCCCCAGAACCTGATGGCAGCGTCTTGATGTACCCGGAAGGGGATCATTCCGCCCCGGCCAGCGGTCATATGCCCAAGGATGGTTTCTACTTCGATACCATCATCCGCCAACCGCCCATCGATGACGCCAAGCTCGATCCTGCCGATAATCTCGAAGAATTTGAGCATATCAGCGAAGCTGAATTGGCGCATTTTGACCGCAAAGTGACAAAGTTGTACGAGGAGACCGACAAGGCGATCCTCATGAATATGGGTGGCACAGCCTTCGGTGACATCGCCCTTGTGCCTGCGCCCTGGCTTAAGCATCCCAAAGGCATCCGCGATGTGGAAGAATGGTACGTCAGCCTCTTGATCCGCCCGGATTACATCTACAAAGTGTTCGAGCGCCAGTGCGAGATTGCTTTGAGCAACCTACAGAAAATCGCTCCGGTTGTCGGCGACAGGGTGTGCGCCATCTACATGACCGGCACGGACTTCGGGATGCAGACTGCGCCCTTTATCTCGCCCCAAACCTATCGTGATCTCTTCCAGCCTTTCCACAAAATCCTCAATGACTGGATCCATGAACACACCACCTGGAAGACCTTTATGCACTCGGACGGGGCGCTGATGACACTGCTGCCCGGATTCATTGAGGCCGGTTTCGATATCCTCAATCCCGTGCAATGGACGGCAAAAGGCATGGATCAGGCCACCTTGAAACAACGTTTCGGCGAACAACTGACCTTTTGGGGCGCAGTGGTCGATACACAGAATACGCTGCCATTCGGCACACCCGCAGATATCCGTGCTGAAGTCGAGAAAAATATCCGCATTTTTGGCCCCGGCGGCGGGTACGTGATCAACACCGTCCACAATGTCCAGCCCGGCATTCCCGTCGAGAATCTACTGGCCTTGTACGAGGCAATCAACGAATTTCGTCGCTACCCCGTAAATTAATCAGTTCAACAGGTTTTGTGTGGTAGATACTCATTCAGCGTGATTCGTGAAACGTAAAACGTGAAAAATCACCCAGCAAGATGACATCACGTTTCACGTTTCACGTTCCACGTTAGCACGTTTCACGTGCGAAACCAAATGAAATTCAAATGAGCCAATTGGTCTATGACCTGCGCGTCAACATGTACACTCCCTCATTCTTAAATTATGGTTGCTGACAAGAATCTGAATCATAAGGAAATTCATCCCGGACTGGTGACCGTTGATCCAACCGCAGTCATTGACAAGGACAGCCCGGTGCCCCTGCATCATCAGTTGGAGGTATTTCTGCGGCAGGGGATCGAGAGTGGCCAGTTTCCCGCGAATGAAATATTGCCAACCGAACAGGAATTGCAGGACTTTTTTCAACTGAGTCGGACACCGATCCGCCAGGCGCTCTCTCGCCTCAGCGCCGAAGGCATGGTTGACCGTCGCCGTTCTATCGGCACCATCGTCCTCCCCCGCCACTTTGAGGAAAGCCTGAATTCGTTGACGACTTTCACCCAGGAAGTGCAGCGAAAGGGACTTATTCCAGGGTGTCAGATGCTGGAATTCGAACGGGTTCCGGCAAATTCTGAAGACAGGCATTTCATGGACCTGGCCCCTGGCTCGGAAGTGTTCCATGTACGCAGGCTCCGCACGATCAATGGCGAACCTTTGGGCATCCTCACAGCACATATTCCGGTCTCAATCGCACCGATGCTCACAGCATCAGACTTTGCTGAGAAAGGCCCTCAACAATCCATTTATTACGTGATGGAGAACATCCATCATATCATGCTTGTGCGCGCTTCCGACACATTTCGGGCTGTATCTCTGGGGTGGGAGGATGCGAATCTGCTCAAAGTGCCTCTTCATACAGCCGTGCTCATGCGCAGCCGTGTGGCTTCTGATCCTGATGGCAGAGCCATCTCGGTCGAAAAGGGATTGTACAGGGGCATTTATAGAATCGAATGGAACGGGCAAGAGGTGAGTTCTATCGATACGAGCAGCCTGCTTTAGGCCCAAAGACGTCAGGCCAGTGCGAATCATCCCCAGCCGATAAAGGTATTTCCCACTGGCGGTCTTAACAGTCTTGAGCCACTCTCGGCGATCCTAGAGCCGGGCTTGCAAATCCCGCAGTGCCGGATAGAGTTCCCGGTAGAGGTCGTAGCGTTGTCTGTACTCAGCACCTGAAACTGGGTCGGGTTGAAAACGTGTTGGCGTGCGCACGGTTTGCGCCACTGCCGTAGGCAGATCCGGGTAAACGCCCGATGCTGTCCCGGCCAGCAGCGCCGCACCCAAACAGGCCGCTTCGGTCACCTGTGGCACGCGCAGAGGTCGATTTGGCAGATATCGGCTTTGAGCTGCAACCACAGATCGCTGCGAGCGCCGCCGCCCACGGCATGAAGTTCGCTGATGGGTATGCCCGCATTTCGCAGCAGATCGATATTCTGACGCAACTCAAAGGTGAGGCCCTCAAGCACGGCTTTGGCCATCATCGGGCGGTCGGTGGCGAAGGTCATGCCCACAAACGCACCTTTCGAGGTCGGGTCCACCGTGGGCGTGCCGGAACCAGAAAAATGGGGGAGTACAAACATGGGGGTCGGACCAGAGGGCGCATCGGCCAGCAGCAAGTCGTAGGCATCCTGGCCGGATGCACGCGCTTGTTCAATCTCCAGCGCGCCGATGGTGTCACGGAACCAGCGCAACGTGAGCCCGCCGCTGTGGTTGAGCGCCATCGCCAGGTACATGCCCGGCACGACATGGCGATAGACCGAGATGCTACCATCACGTAAGGCTGGGTCGAGCGTGGGCGAATCCATCACCACCTCCACCACCTCAGCCGTGCCGGTGGAGACCATTGCCAGTCCCGGTTCGATCACGCCGCTGCCGCAGGCAGCGCAGGCCTGATCGTGCCCGCCGCTGACCAACAGGAGTTCGCCATCGATACCGAGTTGTGCGGCGAGTTCCGGCTTCATTGTCCCGACCACCGCCACTTCACTCCCGGCCAGTGGCGCCAGTCTCGCCCGTTCGATGCCGCAAGCGTCCAGGATTTCATCGGACCAGTCGCAGGCGCGCTGGTCGTACATCTGCGTGCGCGAGGCCAGACAATGGCTGATGACTGCTTGCCCGGTGAAGCGACGGATGAAGAAATCCTCGTAGAGCAGGAATTGTTCGGCCTCACGCCACAGGTCGGGCTCATGCCGTTGCAGCCACAACAATTTGGGCAGGGTGTTGACAGTGTGCAAGGGCATGCCCGTGCGCTCGAACAGCCAGTCGCCTCCGAAACGTTCGTCCAACCATTCATTTTCGGCTGTCGTGCGCGTGTCCATGCCCAGAATGACCGGTCGCATGGGATTGCCATCTGCATCGACCGGCATCACCGCCTCGCCCTGGCAGGAGAGCGCCATCGCCGTGGGCGGATCATCCTGCACCTGCGCCACCGCCTCGCTCAGTGATTCCCAAGCCAACTGCCAGACCCGTTCCGCATCCTGCTCCGCCCAGTGGGGTGCGGTGTCAAGATGGGATACTCTCGTGCAGCCTGACCCAAAATCTCGCCGGAAACGCTGAAAACAATGGCCTTGCAGCCGGTGGTGCCGATATCTAAGCCGATGAGGGACATGGTGTTCTCCTGGTGAACGGGGGTTTTTGAGAGCGTATTGCGTGTTGCGTATTGCGTGTTCCGTGGAGAACTGGTTACGACCCAACGGAACACGCACCACGAAAGTTTCACGCCTCACAGCTTCACGTTTTACGGTTCCACAATCACCTTCAATCCCTCACCACTGGCCGCCGTCTCAAAGGCCTTGCCGACATCGTCGAGGGGCATGACATGGGTGATCAGCTTTTCGGCGGGGATGACGCCACGATGGAGGAGATTGATCGCGGCTTCGTGTTGAGTAGGATGGTAGGAGAACGCCCCGACCACTTCCTGCTCCCAGTAGTGGATTTTGTTTCCGTCCAGCGTCGTCATGGGATTGGCTTTGGGCAATCCGCCGAACAGCACAATGCGCCCGGCCTTGCGCGTCAACTCGACCGCCTGGGTCTGGGTGGCGGCGATGGGATTGGCGCAGATCGTAATCGATGCGCCCAGACCGCCGGTGAAGTCCTTGACGAAGGCCACCAGATCCTCGTTAAAGGGATCGACCAGCGCGTCCGGCTCGAAGCGGGCAGCCTCCTCGCGCCGGGTTTCGCTCGGCTCCGAAACGATAACCTGCGCGCCCCGCGCTTTGGCGACCATGATGTGCAGGCAGCCGATCGGCCCCGCGCCCATGATCACAACCACATCGTCCAGGCTGGTGCCCGCCTTGTCGTGCGAAGCGATCACCGAGGAAAGCGTCTCGCCCAGCGCGCCCACCTGGTACGACATGCCGTCCGGCATTTTGTGGACGATGCCATTCACCAGGATTTCGCCGGTCAGCACCATCTGCTCGGCGAATCCGCCGGGAATGCCGGGCGTGATGCCGGCCAGCCGCAAGTTGTCGCAGAGATTGTACATGCCCCGCTCGCAGTACCAGCACTCGCCGCAATGGATGTCCGGGGCGATGGCCAGCTTGTCGCCCAGCTTGAAGCGCGTGACATCTTTGCCTACGGCAATCACCTCGCCGGCAACCTCGTGGCCGGGCGTGTAGCCATCAACGCCCTCCGGCGGACCTTCCTTCCAGCGCCGCAGGTCGGAACCGCAGACGCCGCATGCCCCAACTTTGAGGATAACGCCATCATCGGGGCAGACGGGGTCGGGGATTTCTCGGACTTCATAGGTTGCGGGGGGCTGTCAAGAAAGGCGGCTTTCATGAATGGGTCTCCGATCAAGTGTGTGTGGAGTCAGAATTGTGATTGCAGAGTTAAGCGTGAAACGTCAAACGTGATGAGACATCACGGCGTGGAGTCTCACGTTTCACGTCTTCACGCATCACGACTTTCTACCCGAAAATCGCATCGATGTGATCATTGAATCTGTGGATTGCTACTTGACCAGTTCGGACGTAGCGCCGCTGGGATGGGTCTGCACGAGCGTGGCGCAGGTCGAAGTCACGCATCTGCTTGGCCACCAGCGTCAGGGCATCGCCGACCGCGCCGTTGGCCAGGGTGCTGCCAAAGGGCAACACGCCCTCGCCCTCGCCCTTTTCGTCGGGCCGGATTTGCAGCACCACATCGCTCATCTGGCCCAGTGGCGCATCGGGGTACCAGGTCCAGGCCATGATCTTGGCCCCGCGCGCTTTGGCTACCCCGCAATAGCTGTTGATTTCCTGGCTCTTTCCCGCCTTGGAGAAGGCGATGACCACATCGCCTTCGCTGATGGCGGCGGAGGGACCGTGCAGGCCTTCCGCAGAGCTGACGTAAAAGGCGGGCATGCCGCAAGTCGAGAGCAGGTGCGCCAGTCGCCGGGCCATGGTGCCGGATGTGCCCGCACCGGTGACCAGGATATTGCCGGGGCAGTTGGCGACCAGTTCCACGGCATCGACGAAACTTTCGTCAATCTGGTCGGCGATGTCGATCAGCACTTCGCCTTCGGCCCGGATTTGTGATTTTGCGAGTTCGAGGATTTCGGTTGAGTTCATGATGATGGTTCGGATTGAGTTCAGAATCGGTGGGGTGTCGTCGATGGTCGGATGACGAATCACAGCGTCACTGGCAATGCAAAGCCGTCCGGGAATTCCGGGCTGATCTGGTATTCGGCGATGCGTTCGCAGAACTTGAGATAGTCGATGCCGTCACGGGCGGCGGTGTCCGGGTCGGGGATCATGGGCGCGCTTTCGATGGTGCAGTAGCCGTCGTAGCCGGTCTTCTTCAGCGCCCGGAACACGGCTTTGAAATCGGTCTTGCCATAGCCCGGCGTCAGCGAGTTGGAGTCACGAAAGTGCAGGTGCCAGAGCAGCGGTTGGGCGTCCATCACCGCCTCGTAGGGATTCAACTCCTCCATGTTGACGTGGAACCAGTCGAGCTGGATGCCGATGTTGTCCCGGTCGGTCAGGTCGATCATGCGTTTGTGGTTGGCGGCGGTGTTGACGAATTTGCCCATCTCCAGGTGGTTGGTGGCCTCGAACACCAGGCGCACGCCCCGGCCTTTGGCGTAATCCGCCGATGCGTTGCAGTGCATCCACGGCGATGGCCGTGCGCTTCCGCCACATTGTCGGCGGTGATCGGCGCGTGGATGGCCACGGCGATGGTGACGCAGGGCGCGCCCAATTCCGCTGCAAAGTCGATGGAGGACTTCGTCTCGGACACGGCCAGGTCGGCGGTCTTCTGCTCGGTCAGGGTCTTGTAGGTGGGCGAGTAAGGGTCCCACATCTCGCCCCAGCATTCGTTGATGCACGACACCGCCAGCCCGAAATCGGCCTTCAGGCGCTTGTGCGTCTCGACGTAATCCTCCATCGACACGCCCAGGCCGTAGCGACCTTTGGGCGGGCAGATCTCGATGGCGTCGTAACCGAAACGGGTCAGGCGCTCGTAGGTCTTTTCAGGATGCAGGTAGGCTTCATCCTGGCCGAAGGTGAGTTGGAAGTAGGAGTATTTGAGTGGGGTCATGGTTCACCTCAGGATGTGCGACGCACTTCACTGCAGCAGGTGCGTCGCACATAATAGTCAGGATCGCCCATCCCAATCAACGCCGTTGGGATGGATCAACGCCTTCAGATTCGTTCTTGGCGCGCAGGCTGGCGAAGGCTTCGGCCCATTCTTCGAGCTCGTAGTGGCCGGTGATCATCGGGATCGAAGTTGAAGACGCCGCGGGTGATCAGATCGACGGCGTGTTCCCAGGTCTCGCGCCCGTTCCAACTCCAGCTTCCGCGGATGTCGAGCTGGCCCAGGCTGACCTGGTCGAGATTGATGGTGACCGGCTCGCCCCACAGGCTGATGAAGACGACCACGCCCTTGCCGCCCGGCCCTTCGTAGGCTTTGCGGGCGCAATCGATGGCGTGCTGCACGCCCAGGCCGCTGGCCGAACATTCCAGCACGAATTCCGCCCCCTTGCCGTCGGTCACATCCATCACCGTTTTCTCGGGCGCTTCGTCCGAATAGAGCACGTAATCAGCCCCGACCTGTTTGCCGATCTCCAGGCGCATGTCGTCATTCTTGAGGCCGATCAGGAAGACACGGCGCGCACCGCAGATCTTGGCGTATTGCACGGCGCTGATGCCCATCGGTCCCGGCCCCACGATCACGACATCATCCCCCACCTTCACCTGCGCCCGTTCCTGAATGAGGTGATGGGTGGCGGTGACGATCTCGGCCATGACCGCATCTTGCAGCGAGACATGCTCCGGGATGCGGTAGATGACGTGTTCGGGCACACGCATGTAGGGCGCCATGGCCCCATCGATGGTGACGCCCAGCCAGTCGCCGTCGCCGCATTCGATGTCGGCCACGAATTTGTCGCCTTCCTGCACGCGCTTCACGTTCTTGCCCACCTTGTAGGCGATGCCGGAGAACTCGTGACCCTGGGTGACCGGCGAGCGGTAGAAATGCTTGTCATCCTCGATCAGCAGGTCGCTGCCGCAGATACCGGCGGCGTAGACCTTCATCAGCACATCATTTGGGCCGATTTCAGGTACGGGCACGTCGCATAATTCGACATGGCCCGGCCCATCGGCGGTTTTTCGTACGGCTTTCATTTTCATTTATTCGGACTCCAGCTTTCTGGTGCTCAGCCGAGCGTGATCTTAAGGTGTCATTCTGAGTGGCGACCGAAGGTCGCTAAGCGAAGAATCCCTTCCTGACAATTGGAGATTCTTCGGCCCTGCGGGCTCTCAGAATGACATTTCTCTCGATCCAGGGTTGACTAAGTTCTAAACCATGTCGTGTTTTTTGTAGTAGGCCAATGCGTCAGCCAGGATACGGTCAAGTTCGGCATCCTGGTCGGCGGGCAGGGTGTGTTCGTAGTTCGCCAGGATGTCCTCAACCTTCTCTTTGGCGTAATCGATGGCATCCTTTTTGCCGCCGGCAATCCATTCGGCGTAACCTAACTGGTCGGATGCCTGAGGCACGTACTGCTCTTTCTTCCACCATTCTCTCGTGTGCGGTTCGCCCAGATAGAAGCCGGGGATCGGGCCAACGCGTTCGATCAGATCAATGGCCAGGGTCTCTTCGTTGACCTCAACGCCTTCGAGGAAGCGGCCAATCATGCCAGCCACGTCGTTGTCGATGACTGAGAGCACGGGATGGTAGCTGAGTTCGCCGGTGACACCACCAACGTAGTTGATGATGCTGGCGCCGGAGATCGCCGTCAGCACGGTGGCAATCGATTTTTCGTAGCCCAATTGGTAATCGATCTTCTTGGAATTACCCATGCCGCTGCCACCGAACATGGTGGGAATGTCGTATCGTCCCCGCCACATCTGGTTGTACATGACCTGGAAGAGGGAGATGCCAATGCGGCCAAAGCCAGGTGCTCCGGTGCGCATGTTTTGCGGGAAGACAAAAGCATTGGAGAGAATTGGATTGCCGGGATTGACCAGTTGCACCAGGACGATGCCGGACATGACCTCGGCGTTGGCGGCCACCATGCCACCCGCATACGTGGCAGGGCCGGTGCCGCCCAGCACAGCGCCACAACCTACCTCGACGGGATAGCCTTTTTCGGCGCAGGCCCAGGCACAGTCGATGGCGTCGGTGTACCAGGTAAGCGGCGGCGCAGATTCCATAGCGCCGATCACGTCTACATCCAACACTTGCGCCATCTCAATACCCCAGATATGGCTGTCGGATGCCTGACCGATGCGCACCGGTTTGGCGAAGTATTTCATTTGGCTCCAACAGCTGGTGGGGAGCAGCATCACGGGCGGGACATCTTCCAACTCACAGTACGGGGTGTAGGAGGGAGCCAGATGCACGTTTTCCAATGTATCCAGAATCTTGATAGCATCATGATTCTCTTCAACTGTCGGGGTTATCGGTTCCCAGGTATCGATATCGATGCCCCTCATGCCGGGGAATACCGCCCAGTAGAGCGTGTTCCCACCCACTCGCAGGGTGTTTTCCGGTTTTCGTGCTCGCAGTTGGAAACTGCTGGGACATTGCCTCAGACTTTGCTCGACCAATCCCGGTGGAATCCGCACGCGACGGTCCTCGAAGTCGACTTTACAGCCGTTTTTGGCGAATAATTCGAGGGCGCGCTGGTTCTCAAAACGGACGCCGGTTGTTTCCAGGACATCCAGAGTGCCGCGATGAATGGCGTCCTCCTGCTCCTCGGTCATGATTTTCAACGGTTCAAAATTTCGTACGAATCCTGTTGCTGGCATAGTTATTTCTCCTGATTAGTTTGCATTCTCAGAATGTATGTGGTGTTACGATAATTCTGTGGTGCGTATTGCGTGTTCCGTTGGGTCAGCGCTAATACACGCACCACGCCTTGTCAGCCACAAGAAATCCAATGAAGTCAGTTTTTGTGGTCTGTAGTGTGCGGGCTTAGATCACGCCCTTCTTCTTGTAGTACTTCCAGGCATCCTGCCAGACCCGATCAAGCTCTGCTTCCTTGTCTTCGGGGAGCGTGTGCTCGTAGTTGGCGACGATTTCTTCGACTTTGGCTTTGGCATTGTCGAAGGCGCTTTTGCGACCACCGGCATTCCATTCAGCGTAGCTGAGCTGATCGAAAACATCCGGCACGAACTGCTCTTTCTTCCACCACTCCCGCGTGTGCGGTTGGCCGAGGAAGAAACCGGGAATAGGTCCGACCTTCTCGATTAGGTCGATGGCCAGGGTCTCTTCACTGACATTCATGCCTTCGAGGAAGCGGCCAATCATGCCGGCCATGTCGTTGTCGAGCACCGCCACGATGGGATGAAATGAGAGTTCGCCGTGCAGGCCGCCGATGGCGTTGATCACAGTGCCGCCGGCCAGCGCACCCAGCGTGCAGGCAATTGCTTTTTCGTAACCGAACTGGGCATCTGGTTGCTTCGATGCCATCGGTCCACATGCGCCCATGATCGTGGGCATTTTGTATTTCGCGCGCCACATTTGGGCGTAGCCCACCTGGAAGAGTGACATGCCGATCTGCCCGAATCCCGGAGCGCCGGTGCGCATGTTTTGCGGAAAAACAAAGCAGTTGGCCATAATGCCAGTGCCGGGGCGCAACAACTGCACCAGGACAATGCCGGACATCATCTCCGCATTGCTGGCCACGAGCCCGCCAGAAAAAGTAGCTGGTCCGGTGCCGCCCAACACAGCGCCACAGCCCGACTTCGATGGGATAGCCTGCTTCGGTGTGGGCGAAGGTGCAGTCGATGGCGTCCCCGTACCAGGTGAGGGGTGGGGCTGATTCCATGGAACCGAAGATATCGATGTCCAGAATTTGCGCCATTTCAATGCCCCACAGCCAGCTTTCCTCCGCTTGTCCCACCCGGAATGGCTTTTTGAAGTATTTCATTCGGCTCCAGCAACTGGTGGGGAGCAACATCGCCGGTGGGATGTCTTCCAGCTCGCAATACGGGTTGTACGACATCGACATGTGCACGTTTTCGAGCGTATCCAGCACCTTGACGGCGTCGTGATTGTCCTGCACGGTGGGTGTTTTCTGCTGCCATGTCTCGATATCAACCGTACTCATCCCCGGAAAGGAGCTGAAATAAGTCGTATTTCCGGCACTGAGATTCAGGTCGTTCTTGGGGTCACGCGCTTTCAGGTGAAAACTGCTCGGGCACTTGCGTAAACATTCTTCGACCAGGCCCGGTGGGAAGCGCACCCGGCGATCTTCGTAATCGACTTTGCAGCCGCTCTTTTCGAGCAATTTCAGGGCGCGCTTGTGTTCAAAACGGACGCCGGTGGTTTCCAGCACATCGAGGCTGCCGCGATGGATCGCCTCCATCTGCTCTTCTGTGAGGATTTCAAGCGGTTTGAAATTTCGGGTATAGCCTTTTGCGGGCATGGTAGATTCTCCAGGTGGGTCTATAGGTGCGACGCACTTGCGCAAGTGCGTCGCACCTTTGCTGTCTACATCAAACCCTTTTTTTCGTAGTACTTCCAGGCGTCGTTCCAAATCCGATCGAGTTCCTGTTCCTTGTCTTCCGGCAGCGTGTGTTCGTAGTTAGCCAGGATTTCTTCCACCTTGTCCTTGGCATTATCAAATGCGCTCTTTCTGCCACCGGCGTTCCACTCAGCGTAGCTGGTCTGATCAAATACATCGGGTATGTACTGCTCTTTTTTCCACCATTCACGCGTATGGGGTTGGCCAAGGAAGAAACCGGGGATCGGCCCCACTTTTTCGATCAGGTCGATGGCTAATGTGTCTTCACTGACATTCATGCCTTGCAGGAAGCGACCGATCATGCCCGCCATATCGTTGTCGAGCACCGAGATGATGGGATGGTAGGAGAGTTCGCCGTGCAGACCGCCGATGGCGTTGATGATGGTGCCGCCTGACAACGCGCCGATGGTGCAGGCGATGGCCTTTTCGTAGCCATATTGCGCGTCCGGTTTCTTGGAAGCCATGGGGCCGCAAGCGCCCAGCAACGTCGGCAATTTGTATTTCTTGCGCCACATCTGCGTGTAGCTGGCCTGGAACAGGGAAATGCCGATCTGTCCGAAACCGGGAGCGCCTGTCCGCATGTTTTGCGGGAAGACAAAGCAGTTGGCGATGGTGCCAAGGCCGGGACTGAGCAACTGCACCATGACAATACCGGACATCATCTCGGCATTGCTGGCCACCAAGCCGCCAGAGAAAGTGGCTGGTCCGGTGCCGCCCATGACAGCGCCGCAACCTACCTCGATGGGATAGCCCGCTTCGGCATGGGCCCAGGCGCACTCGATGGCGTCTTCGTACCAGGTGAGTGGTGGCGCCGACTCGAAGGAACCAAAGACATCAATGTCCAGGGCCTGCGCCATCTGGATGCCCCAGATCCAGCTTTCTTCGGCCTGCCCCACCCGGAAGGGCTTGCTGAAGTACTTCATGCGGCTCCAGCAACTGGTGGGAAGGAGCATAGCCGGTGGGATGCCTTCCAACTCGCAGTAGGGCACGTACGACACAGAAAGATGGACATTTTCCAGCGTATCGATAACTTTCACTGCGTCGTGGTTATCCTGAACAGTTGGTGTTTTCTGTTCCCAGGTCTCGATATCAACCGTTCTCATGCCGGGAAACACCGAGAAATAGGTGGTGTTCCCTGCCGACAGATTCAGGTCGTTTTTGGGGTTACGGGCGCGCAAATGAAAACTACTCGGGCACTTGCGCAGGCATTCTTCGACCAGGCCTGGTGGAAAGCGCACCCTGCGCTCTTCATAGTCGACCTTACAGCCGTTCTGCTCGAATAATTTAAGCGCTTTCTTGCTCTCGAAACGGATGCCCGTGTGTTCAAGGACATCCAAACTACCTCGATGGATAGCTTCCATCTGTTCGTCGGTGAGGATTTCGAGGGGCTTGAAATTGCGTACAAAACCTTTTGAAGGCATATTTTTTCTCCTGTTCTGCAGCTTTCAGTTGTTTGGTGAGATCAACAGCGCTAGGTGCGGCGCCACCGCAACTGGGGGACACCGGGATAAGAATTTCAGGTGTGAAGGAAGTGGTATGGTCGGATTATGGACTTGCGTTCTCTTTATAGCTATCAAGCATCGTGCTCGTAATGATTGGTTATGGGCGTATGCTCATGATAGAAACCTTGTTGGTGCATGCGATTGTGCAATTTGCGGTGCGCTGCGGTCAGAATCAGTCGCATACGCTTATAGCTTCGATCATCTTCTCGTATGCCTACCGTATCCAGAAACGCCACCGCTCCTTCGATTTGTTCGAGAATGGTGACAGCGTCGGCAGCAGCCAGCATGGGTGATCCTGCCACCATGATCATGACCGGCGTTGAGTGGGCGGCGATGATCTCAGGTTTGTCGGGATAGTGACCTCGCACCAACAAAGCTAACCAGGCGCTCTTGTCCACTCGCACCGACCAATTGCCCGACCCGCTTTCTGGTTCCACAGCAGCGCTTTCCCGGATTTCGCCATTGACCACCAACTCAACACGTGACATGGGGATTGTGACGCTGGCAACCTGCCAAGTGACATCCACCATGCCGCCGTTGGCCGACATCTCGATGAGGCTGCCCATCGGTTGCCCATCCACAGCAAAATCCAGCAACGGGCCATAGGTGACAAACGTTTCTTTCCGGCGCACTGCTTCCATCCAGCTTTCGTAGGTGAATGGTGTGCCGGGAGCGATGCGGGCGTAAGTGCGTACGGTTCCCACGGCGGTGTCTGCCGACATCTTGTCGGTGCCTCCCACTGCCGGTTGCAAGTAGCCGCAGTTCAAAAAGCGGTACCAATCGGACAGGGAGTAGGGATCGAGGCCATAGTAGAGATTTCCCCACGAGGTCATCTCGACAGCATCCGCATCGCCTTCAACGATGGTGGCGGCGGCTTCACAGCGAGGATCAGGAAAATGGGGAATGACGACCAGACCGTTCTGTTTGCGGCATTGTCGCGCCCATTCGGTCAGCGTTGCGGCAACTGGGTCGCCAATAGCTGCCTCGTCTGGTCCGCCGGTGGTCAGCGGCGTGATCATAGTGCCTTGGTAGCCGAGCAGCGAGATATGACCGAGCAGATGCTGGCGGTTTTCCGTGCCTACCCGCACCAGCCACTCGCCATCCCCACCAGCTTCGCTGGACCCCCACGTGGTGCGACCATCGAAGTCGCCTACATTGGTCATCAACTCACCCCACTGACTGGCCAGGAGATTGATGATATTCACACCCTCGGCGGAGCCTTCCAGTAGAGCGGTCGTCGGTGACAGGAAATGTACATGAGTGTCGGCAGTGACCCAACCAGCTTCGCGCCAGGGTAATACTTTTTCGATCTCGATAACGATATCTTCGGTGTCGGGACCAATCTCAATTACCTTACGTACTGGCCGAATTTCAAAGCCTTTTGACACTTCGACATAGACCTTTCCCGGAGGTAAATAGATAATCGTCTCGCCGGGAATGTAGGTGCAAAAGTGCTGATTGCGATCGGGCTGATCCCAGGGCTGATGGACGAAATCCACGCTGAAGTCCTCGAACCAGGCTGGATTGGGGATGCGATGCCGGTCCACCGGGGTCAGGTACTCACCCCACTGTCCGTGAACATGCAATTTGGCCGGAACCAACTTAGCACTGCCCTGTTCTTTCACCTGAAGTGTTACTTTTTGACTGGCTGGCGGGACAACTTCGACGGGGGCTGTGGGTGACGTTGCGATTTCATCTGCCGATTCCACCTGCCGAACAGATACAGTCTGGTCGGTGGAGAGATAAAATCGGGCGTCGGGATGCGAGCTGTACTCGATTAGAATCTGGTTGTTGGAGACAAGGGGAAGTTGGTTGTTGTACGAGTGTTCCCAGTCTCGGTCGGGGTAGAGTGAGCGGGGTGTGGCCGAAATGACCTGTCCCATATCCAATTGGATTTGACTGAGCAGACCGGAATCGTCCAGAGTCGGTTGGAATGCCTCATCCGCGGGCAGAGTGAGACAGGCTTTGCGTCGAGGTCGCCAACGCAGGGGTTGTGAAGATGCGTCACCGGCCGACAGAGCGGATACGATGACAGTCCCCGATACTGGCTCGAAGCGTATCCCGACTATCGCTTTGTCAGGATGCGGATTCTCCCAAGCCCACAACCAGTTGACCCAGGGAGCCTGGTCGGCGGCATTGACACGGACTTGACTTTGCCCCCAATTCGGATTCTGTTGCTCGTGGGCCGCTCTCGTGGGGGATGGCTTGTGATGGGCCACGGCCTGGAAGCAGTTCTCGCCCCACCGTCGCAGGAACATCCCGACCTGGTGGCGTCGCAGGATGGGAACGCGCACTTCCTCGCCATCTTCGTAAATCATGACGTAGTCGGCGGCGTGTTCGGCCAGTTGTCCCTGCCCGCGCATGGGGGAGATGAAGCCTGATGGAGTCGTTTCGGGCTGGCGTACGTCGGACGTGTGCATGAAGATGAACCAACGCGCCGTGGTGGGATCCAACTCAGCTGTTACGACCTCGTCAGCAAGAACCACGATCTCGTTGACTTCAAAAGGAATGCCCCAGCCCACGCAGTCGCCATGTGGAGCATGTTGGAGGGCATCCGCCATCTCCTGCGAGATTTCATCACCTTGATGTAAGCTATTCAAAGTGGCGTTGCCGCGCAGGTGCAGTAGTTTGAACTGAGGTGAGTGAGGCCCATCTTGAAGGTACTTCATATTTGGCTTCTGGATGTAAAGCTCCACGAGCTCATTAAAACTGGTCAGAGGGCCATCCCGAAAATACTTCATGGTTGGCTCTTAGAAGAATCTAAACCTTCGGAACTGTTGAGCATGTTTTCCTTTCTGCTAGACGGCCAGTAGATTTTTCGCAAGATCGACAGCGCCCGGCGCTGTACCGCCATATCCATCGGCTCCGATCTGGTCTGCGAATTCAGGGGTGATGGCTCCGCCACCTACCATGATCTTGACACCGTCGCGTAATCCTGCCTCTTTCAGGGCCTCGATCACCTTGCCCTGCTGCGGGGCAGTTGTGGTTAGCAATGCTGAAAGCGCCAGGATATCGGCCTTGTTTTCTTTAACAGCTTTGACGAAGTCACCCGTAGCCACATCTGCACCGATGTCGACTACTCTGAATCCCGCCGCAATCAGCAACACCCCGACCATCGATTTACCAATGGTGTGGATGTCGCCCTTCACCGTGCCCAGCACAACCGTGCCGAGGCTCTTGGATTCCTGGCCGCGCCGTTTGATCTCGGCTTCGAGGATCGGCATGGCAGCCTGACTGGCATCGGCGGCAGCCACAAGGTCTGGCAACCACAAGTCACCGCAGGAATAGCCATCTCCCACGATTTGCATAGCGCCTGAGATGGCGTCAAGGCCCTTAATGGGATCAAGTCCATCATCGACAATGGTTTGGGCTGCTGCTCCAGCTCCGGCTGGGTCATAACCGGCTACAGATTTTGCCAGGCTTTCATAAACGTCCATGTTACTACTCCTGTTGTTGTTGCGAAATGCGTTTGAATGGATGATTTGTTTTATGTGGAAAGATCCTTGAAGTTTGTTATCATCGTTTCTGCATTGGCGTTAGCCTCCATCCATATCGTGTCATTCGGAAGGTGTATGCGCTAAGAATTGAGAATAGCTGTCAGGGGACGTAAAAAATCTCCTCAAGTTCCATGAATTGTACGCCGGCGCCATCTTCTGCCTCCGGCAGCACATGCACGGTGACTTCCTCGTCCCATTTTATTTTGATGTCCGTTTCTCCCACCTTTCCCAGCAGTTCGTACACGTCCTCGCCATCGGGCACTTCCATGTAGCCAAACAGCCGTGTGCCAAATGCCCAGATGCTGAAATTGTGGATACCGACCTTCTGAAACTCCGGTATCAGATCGGGCCAGGGGTTGATGTGGATGTCTCGATAGAATTCCCAGTTTTCTGGGTCTGCTCGCCATGTGAGTCCAACGCGCTTCATGTTCGTTTTCCTCCGGAACTTTGATATGTGAATATCGCTGAATCGTAACAATTCGGGTTATCGTCATTTCGACGACCAAAAGGAGGAGAAATCTCCCTGTAATCTGGAGTTATCCCTGAAAACGGGGGGATGTCTCACATTCGTTCGACATGACGCAATAAAGTAACTATACCTGAGAAGTTACGCTGAATCGTTAAGCTGGACCAAATATGTTCTGAACCTTAGCTGCGACCGCCTTGCCCAGCTTCTCTTGCTCGCTGGCATCCAGATGAACGCCGTCGAGATCGCTGGAGACAATGAAGTCGGCGGTGTTCAGGAAGTGGCAGCCGTATTCTTCCGCAATTTGTTGATAGTACGGCCCAAGTTTCAACGCTTTTTCGGCGCCGCCCTCAAGCATCTCGGCGAAATCGGTGAGTTTAGCCAACGGCGGAGGGGCCATCAACAGCACCTGTGGCGGCCCACCATCTGGCCCGAAAGCACTCTTCTGTACGATATCCACCAGCACACCAGCACTCTGGGCAATGTCACACGCCGGGACCGAGTATCGCATCTTGAGATCGTTGGTTCCCAGCATGATCACAACCAGATCGAGTGGGTGATGGCTTTCCAGGCAGGGTGGCAGATAGGTCGCACCATTTTTGTGGCGTTCGACGGGGTCATCCCAGACAGTGGTGCGGCCATTCTGACCTTCTTCGATGATGAGATACCCATCGCCGAGCTGGTTTCTGAGCACGCCCGGCCAGCGTTCATCCCGACCGTAGCGGCCAAGTGTGCTTGGGTTCCAACCCCAGGTGTTCGAGTCTCCAAAGCAAAGGATCGTTTTCATGTTAGATGATTTTCACTCCTTGATTCATGATAGCCGCCAATAATGGCTTGTTTTGGTCCAGTCCGGCGGGGGCCAGCACGGCTGTCAGGGGTTGTTCGATAGTTTCTGCGCCGGGCCAGGGACGCCAGGTTGCAGCATCGTCGTTCGAGATTAGCAGGTCACCACCGTGCAGCAACAAAAGGTCGGGTTTAGCAGGGTAGTCGGATGAAAGCAGGATGGCATCAACGGAGCCGATGATGGCTTCTGATTGCAGATGTTCCCAGGTCTGTCCCCCATCACCTGATCTGAACAGACCATTTTGTTCGGTCCCGGCCAGCACGATGCCGTCTTCGGAAAATTGTGGCGAAAGGGCCAGACTGAGCACAGGCGCAAGGTTGAGATCGAAGGGAGTTTCTCGCCAGGCTCTGCCACCGTTGGTGCTGCGGAATATGCCCGATTCGACCGCAGCGAAAACTGTCTCATCCTCGACAAAGGCAGGTGAAATCGCCAGCGTCAGGATGTTCAGATCGAGCAGACCAAAATTCCAGGCGCGCCAGTGGAAGCCCCGATCTTGCGAAACCAATACGCCATCCTCCAGCGTCCCCGCAAAAATGACGCCATCGCGCTCGAAGTTCGGAGAAAAGGTCAGTGCTGTGACAAAAGGCGGAGGTGATGGGAATTCAACGATCTGCCAGGTCTCGCCGCCATCGCCCGATTGCAGGACGCCGCCCGATGTTCCGGCAATCACGGTGTTATCGTTGGCAAATGCGGGAGAGATCGCCACAGAAGCCATCGGCAAAACGGTGTTTAGTTCCAGCGATACCAGGGCATCAGACCAGGTGCGTCCGCCATCATCAGATCGCATCAAACCGGAGGTTCCGGCAGCGAAACAAAGGCCGGAATCAGGTGGCGTGGCCAGCTCGTAAACAACTGTCTGAGTAGCGAGGTTGTCGGTCATCATGCTAGAGTTTCATCCGTGCAGTTGGGCCCAGCGCTTTGGCATGTTCCGGCTGAGCGTGGTGGACAACGACATCGACGGTGAGCGCTAGTGCAGCGGTTTTGACAGCGCCAAACAGGGCTGCCTTGACCACACCTGCCGGGTCATAGATGCCCGACTCCTCGATATTGACGATACGGTCTCCGACAACATCCAGACCATGTCCAGGTCCGGCCATCCGTAGCTCGGCCATGACATCGCTGGCATCGTAACCGGCGTTGCTGATTATCGTGCGGATCGGCGCTTCGGTGGCTTTGATCAGGATTTCGTACGCGGCTCGCTCATCCGTTTCTTCAGCTTTCACCAGCCGTTCCCGCAAGGCCTGACGGCATTCGAGCAGGGCGATGCCAGCGCCGGGAAGCACACCCTCTTCCATGGCCAGTCGCATGGCTGATGCTGTGCGCTTGGCCAATTCGACCCGTCGATCCACGGCCATCTCGGTATCTGCCCCCACCCATAGTGTGGCTGACCCGCCCATTATCTTGCCCAGCCGTTTCAGCAATTTCTCTTTCGGCACAGGATCATCGATATGGGCGTAAGCTCTTTGCAGATCATGAATGTGACGACGCAAGCGTTTGGGATCGCCTTTGCCGCCGATAATGCCGAAATTCCTCAAATCCGCCCAAGCCCGGCACGCTACCCCAGGTCTTCCACGCGGACCTTGCTGAAATTATCGCCAGTGGCTTTGAGATACGTCTTGCCGCCAGTGAGAATGGCCATGTCCTGCAACGCCGCAGCCTGCGGGTCTTTGCCATATTCCGGCGTTGTCACAGCCACCACATTGAAGTCATCCGACTTGTTGTTGGCCAGCAGAAAGCCGATTGCTGCATCCGATAGCTTGCCTGCAATGATGAACAGTGATTTTACTTCGTTGCGCAGCGCCATTTCCAACACCGGCAATAATTCCATCGGCTGTTGGATCTCCAGATCGCTGATGAGAATATAGGCATCTTCAAAAAGCGTACGCATCCGTTCCGTGTCAGCAATCATCTGGCGGGACATCAGGCCCCGTTCCCAGTACATGCCTTCAACGTATTCCCGTTCAATCTCCCGCGACCGACCTTTGCGTATCTCCAACCGACCATACGCGCCAATGATGTCGAAAATCTCACCCATGTAGCGGGATAAGTTCGGGGTCGTAGGAGATCGATTCGGCCAGTTGCGCCAACTTTTCTTTGCCGTCCAGTGTCTGGGTCATGGTCGTCAGTTCAGACAGCATGACCTCAATCCCGGCATCCAGGTGCGTCTGCAAGCGCCGGGAGTTGCCCCCTGCCGTGAGATAGCGGATACCTTCGGTATAGACAGCGCCAAATATCACGGCGGCAGTGGCGGTGCCGAACTCACACTGTAGCCTTGTTACGCTTGGCGTCCTAGTGTGGATCTGTAGCTGTGAAAATTGCTTGGTTCTGCCTACAGCCCCGGCGTGAAACGGTGCCATGATCCATTGGCTGGTAAACCCTCGATAAAGCCATGGCGTATCGGCAGCCAACAGATTAGTCGGATTGATAAAAGTCACACGCCAGTCAGCTCCAGCCGCAGCCACACTGTCAATTCGACTAAAGATATTGCCCTTTTCGATGATATCTCCAGGAGCCGGAGTCTCGAGGATGCTGATAACCGCTGAAAACTGGTCACTAGCCACACTGACGACCGTTGCCGCGATGTTCTGGCCGCAGTAATCTATACGGCTCTGCTTTTTCCGCTCTTTGATGATCTTGTTGCCGGATACTAGAAAGAGCACGTTGCCAGGCCCGACAGAGCCACCAGTAAATAGCACATCGCTTTCAGTCCAAGTGTCGTTGATGCTGTTATGTAGATATGTTGCCGTCGCTACCGACTCATTCGGGGCAATGGTGCATATTCGGTATGTCCGATCAGTATCGTAAGCCACAGCCGCCGTTTGTTCGTCGATGTTTGAAAGGCCAACCACGTTTTCTAGTCTGTTCTCAATGCGCCTTGATACGATCTCAACACTCGAATCAGTCGCGACACATATCCCTTCAGAGGAAAGAAAATAGACCTTGTTGGCTGTCGCTGACGGCGATTTTTTTCCGAGCGCTCTGACGGTGTTGTCAATCAAGGTCACTGTGAAGTTTTGCGGAGTGTCGCCAGTGAGCTTGTAAACACCGTCTTTTTTCAGAATGATTAAGCTGTTTCTAAGGGAGACCCCACGAAGGATCTCCTGATTTTTAGAGCCTGCAAAGAATTTATTGATAATCGGAACCGCGCCAGGTTCGTTGATCTTTGATACATAAATTGCATTTTCTTCGACATCAGTTGCACTTTTCACAACGTCGCTTGCGCCAAATGAAGTCCCGACAACAGGAAAGAACCCCGCACCGGCATTGGTGGTGTTGGTTCTAACCTTGATCTGAGCACCAAAGCTGATAGAAGAAAAATTCATCTTCCCAGGAACATCGTTAATGCTCGATACATAGTTTGCAGCCACCTGGATGGCAGACCTGTTGATAGCCTTTACCAGCCCCGTCGACGTGCGAAGGATCTGGAGAGCCGCTGTCGATGACTTGTCCAAAGTAAAGATGTGATATGTGCCGTCAGTCACGCCCTGAAAGTGCAGATACCCTACCGCTGAATGGACGACCGCAGCGCCGCCAGAGGTTAAGGAGATCTTAAAAGACACGTTTGGAACACTGGATACTACATAATAATACCCAGCCGCCAGCGAGCCACCAGAGATGCCGTCGATGAATATGTAGTCATTATTAACCAGGCCATGACCGGAGTAATGAATCCTGAGATCGCCAGCGTCATTTGAGATGCTGTCAGATTTAGTGGTTTCGTTGCCGACTCCCTCTCTGGCTACAAATCTGTAGGTGGAAGTAGCTACATCGACCTCGACAAAATCGTTGTTGTTGAATCCTGCCGTCGCCTCGAGATCCAGCCGCAGATAGTCCCTGGACTTCGTGTTCATATAGAACATGAAATTGTTGAATACCGCGATATCCTCGCAAAGTGGTGGCTGGAAGTTAGATTGGAGCTCTCCCTCTCTACTGTTGGGATTGGTATAGAGCTCCGAAGAATATTGAACCAAAAGGTCGTCAGCCTCGTCCTCGTAAGAGACAAATTGGGAGACAATCTGCCCAGAAGTCAGCTTCTTTTCGTCGACCAGTTTAAAGTCAGACGATGGAGTCGAGTTTTCGCTCCCGCTTTGGCTTGATCGGTAAAGCTGGAAAAACCAGGCGTCATTAACGTCAGTAATGCCCTCTGGTATGCTAAATTCGATCAGCGCTTTGCGACTAGCTGACCACTTTACGGTGCCAGTGGCCGGATCTGCCGAAGAAACGCCATAGGTAAAAGTGTTGGTATCGACCACGGTAACAATGAAAGATCCATTGGCGTCCGGATCTGTGCCCTCGCTGAATACTGTCTGCATGCCGCTGGAAAGACCGTGGTTGGGAGAGGTTACTGTGACCGTCCATGGCCCGCCACCAGCGCTGGTATATGTTGCCGCCACCTTGTTGTTTGATAGCACCAGGATGTCTCCAGGAGCCCCCAAAACCAAGTTGTTATTGGCATCCTTGCGCCCGAAAAGAACCCGATAAGCAACCTGCGTGTTTGCCGCTATCGGCCCGCTTGCCGGAAGAAACGAGCCGCTGATATCAAGACCTGCCGGAGCCCCAGCATTGAAGACCTTACCGCTATAACTGTCGATCTTTTTGACACCTGAGTCGGTGGTGAAGTACAGGTTGCTGTTTGCCTCGGCAAATTGCGGAACCCGGTCGCCAGTAATTGCAACAGGAAGCCCCGGCAAAAACAACCTCGGTGCCCGTTTCGTTTGGAGATATGCCGATGTCGTTGTAATAAGTGATCTTGTTATTGTAAACAGACATTAACTTGTCTTGATAAGTTGTTAATGCCTTAATGGTTCCTGATGATGGAGTGAAGTAACTATAGAATCCGCGCAATTTTGATATTACGTTATCGTCGTTGATAACAATATTAAGTGCCCGCTCCATTGCCCCATCAGGCATATCGAAGCTATTTTGCTGGCAAAAAGCCCCAGGAACTTGCGTATTTCAGGATTCTGTTGTGGCATTTAACCCTCAGAAGTAAAAGCCGCCCCGCATGCGCCTGGTTCCGAAGCCTCGCCCCTTTAGTAGTCCGTTCCGGTTGACGATCTTGGTTGTCTCGCCTTCCACTCTCGGGCTTAGAATCTTTGCTAGGTTGATCTCAATGTCGCCAACCTCGCTGGCCAATGCCCCGGCTCCCCTCGAGATCTCCGATTGCACCAAGGCAGCGCTTTGCCGTCGCCGTTTCAAGGTATGGGTAAACATCGTCAGGAGCCTGTACTACAGGAGAATACCCAGCCAGAGCGATACCGTCGCCGACTTTCAGCGTCAAAGTAACCGCGCCACCCCAAAGGTCAACTGTGTTCCTGATACGCCAGTGATCACTGTGTCCATTCCGAGAAGTCGACAAGCGGAGCTACCACGAATGAAATCAACTGAGGCAGGAGCAACAAGGTCGGTGCCTACGGCTCCCACCGTTACAGTGTCACCACTAATGCCGACAACCTGGCTCGCTCTCGACGAAGATACCAGTTTCGATGGACGCATATTGTAGAACATTTGCAGCGTATAGGCAGAAGTCACTGGTGTCGGCACCAAAACGATCTGATCGCCCTGGAAGTAAAAGCCAGAAGGAAGCCCGGTTACCGCATATCTGTGCGCATCCTCTAAAGCGATTAAAGCCATGTCCACTGTCGAGCGCTCTGCGTTCATTAGCTTTAGATCGCGGAGCGCCCTGCCCATCGCTCTTACCGGGATATCGTACTCTGCCTGATCAACAACAGTCGGGACATCTTCGATGGTAACAAAATAGTTTTGATTCGTGCTCAAAATCAGAGGAACAATCCTCTCTGAGAGAACGTCGTCAGCCATCTCGAGAATGTCAGAATCCTCTAAAAGAGCCTGATTGGCTGGCATAGTTATCCGCCTTTTCACGCCCCGTAGAAGTCTGTCGGTTGTTATAGTCACGCTTACCTCTTACCGTATTTGTTCCCTGGTTTTCCTACCCCTGGAGCTGCCATTTTTGACATAGCCGATGGCTTGGCTTTCATCGAAGCCACCATGATAGCTGTGCCTGGTCTTCTCTCCCTTGGCTTTGGTCTGAAGTAATCTTTTTTCATTTGCTCGAGCTCTGACAAAGGATCTTCCTCGCCAGCACTCTCGTCGATTGCTTCAGGAGCTTCCTCGACACCAAGGTCGTCAGACATGGCATCCTCTGCTTCCTCCATGACAGAAGGAAGATCAACAGCCTCCTCGTCGGACACGCCAGCGTCAGCCATAAGCTCGTACATGAGCTTTTTAGTTGTTTCAGCTTCTCCAGCTTTGCACTCTTTAAAGGATCGCCCATCATAAAATTCTCCCTATTGATTTAAAGCCACCCATGCAGCGAAAACAAAGTCAGTGCCATCGTGCTCATGAGCCTCAGCACATGGCTTCCAATCGTCTGACTCTTGATCTCTTGAGAATAGATAGTTCTGGCAGTGCTCGGCTGAAGTAGGAAGCCTGTCGCCCGGAAAGTGTGACTCATCGAGCAACAGGCCGATAGCCTTGGAGCCTCCATGATACTTCTCAGAAGCCGCGACATACAGAGCGTTCATTGGCTGGCGCTCTGCCTGGGATTTAAGCAGCGACTTCTCCGCGTCGGTAATCGCGCCATAAACCCTGCCATTTAGCAGGATTCTCAATATGTCGAGATGCGCCCTAAATCCGGTGTTGACAGGCAGGGCATCGCCGCTATTATCTTGGTTCGTCATTAGAGATGGATGCACCCGCCCCCCAAGCTGTGCGTCCATTTCTTTTAAGACTGAAATCAGTTGTGGCGTGAGAAGACACCGGCTGATCAGCGTTTCGTTATCCTTAGCCTCGCCCATGATCCAATTATGTTCCTGCCCGTAGGCCACAATTTCGCTGATGTTTTTAGAATCTTTAGCCGACCATTGAGCGAGCCACAAACCCAAAAACATGTCGCGGCTTATACTTGAGGCGCTGCCATTAGGCTGACCGTTTATAAAGCAGTCGCGCTGCGGATTACGGTGCCACTTGCCGGGTAGTTCTGTGTCTTCCCAGCTTGAAAGATCTAAAGGGCCACAAGCGACGCTCCAAAGAGAAGTAAACAAAAGAGAATCGCAGCGATCATCAAAATATCCTCTTTCTGCATATATCCTTTTTCCTTCCTCGCAATAGAACGCCTTTTTAGCCGCAAGCGCGGCATTCGGCTCGCTGTCTTCAGGCTTGTTGTCGCGCTTGAAGTAGCTGCATGAGGTTAGGAGTAATATCAGGATTAGGAGGCGCATTATTGTGTCGCACCTATTCTAGTAAAGAAGGTTATAATGGATGACCCGACCGAAGGCGTGCCAGAAGACACCCGAAAAGAACAAACCGCCGTCCCCGGCGCACAGCTTAATTCATACACTCTGCTACTGTCTCCGGTACCTGCGAGAGGTGTAATGGTGTAGACACCAGCGGCACCAGAAGTCCCACCAGATAACACAACGGAACAACCCGATGATACGTTGGATGCCTGAGAGTAATGATACCAAGAGCCGTCGATTATGGCTGAGCTGAAACTAAAAATGCAATGCGTGATAGCGTTTCCCGATTTAAAGAAAACATCATTTACAGAATGCCCGACACTAACGCTTCCCCCGAATAAAGTGTTAAACGAGGAGGTATGCACCCGTGAATCAGTTAATGATTTTAAAACGACACCAATCGTAGGCGTAACAGAAGACCCGCCCGCCCAATGCCCAGTTAACACCCTCGCATTGCCACCTATTGTATGTTCGATAGCTGAGAATCCCGTACTTGGCCCAATCGTCCACTTCCCCAGCCCGTCAACATTCCCCGCGCTCACCTTCGCCCCACCGCTAGAAGTAGTTTCAAAAAGCAGCTTGCAGCTATTGCCGGTGCAAGGGATTGGCCGGTCTATTGCGAAGGCTGAAGTTGAAAGAAAGCAGAGAAGAAATAAAAGTTTTTTCATGGTGTCACCTTAGATTGTTGGTTCTGATTCACATTCAACGTCGCCGGAAAACCCCCATTGGCCATTCACTTCAGCAGAGGAAGCAGTCCACGAGAAAACGACTTGACTACTGTTTATCCCAGCAAAACCACCGTTGTTTAAAGGCAATCCAGTGTATCTATATACAGAGATAGCTTGGTGATTGTTTGTCCCGTTTTTGAATGTAACGCCTGTTATTGCCGCTGCGATATAATTGTTGTTACTTACACCCGAAGAAGTAATCGAGATATTAAACCTAAAACGCCAAGCGTTCCCGCTCTTGTACTTAAACCCAACCGCCCTGTTGACTGTAAAGCTTCCAGTCCCCATTGGGTTAGTAATGGCAAGATCCTTTTGCTCTCCTGTATTTGAAAGCGAAGGCACACCAACTGAAACCCCACCAGGCGCGATTGCCTGAATCGTCTTCGTTAAAGCGTTGTATGCGAATTTTGTTAGTAGGTTCATTGGTGTTCCTTTATACTTGCCAAGTAATTACAGCTTCAGTGTTTAGCCCACAAGACGAAGACACAGTAAACAATGACCCTACGCTGTTTCTAAACATTAACAAAATTCCACCTGTTGAAATTGACCAGTAAGACAGATCCCCTGAATTTGCTCCATTGTTTCTTGTTGTGCCGCTTTGAGAGGACCTAGCCAAAGAAGGAAGCGCCCATGAAGGCAAAGCAACCGATGCCGTATACCTGTCTGGTGAACCAGTCCCGGATGCGGCACTGAAATCTGGTATTCTGGCTATTACAAAACTACCAAATCTCTCAACATGCACCGTTACAGAGCCGCTTGTTCCACCGCCCGTACCATTACTTGTAAATGTCATCGCAACATCAGCAGACCTAGCAGTTATGCCATCTTGAAAAGTCTTCGGACCTGCCCAAGTCTGCGCTCCAATTCCAACAAGACCAGCCGTACTTGCAGTAGCCTCTTTAACCCCAGTCGGCGAAGCACCAACCACCGCACGAATACGAACCTGCGTAGCACCCGCCGTGAATAGAGTAGCTACCGTTCCATTTATCTGCGTCGAGTTTGCAGTAATTAAACCTTCGCCTGTGCTCCAAGACCACGCGCCCGTACCGTCGTTATATCCGACTTGCAGCGATGGCACTTCAGATAGGCCGTGAGACAATGGGAAACTTGGGTTAGACGAATATGTCTGATCGAATGGAGGTACAGCCGGTACTGCGACCGCGCTCATGCCGAGGTCAAGCAATGCCATGTCTACAGTTTCAGCCGAGCCGAGATCGGAGAAATCAGCGTACAGCGTGTTGCTGTCTGACTGATCAACTACCGGCTGCCAGCTTGGGAGTTTCTGGACACCAGAGCCTAAGACGAAGCGCCAGTCTTGATTTGCCGCTGACACGTTGGTGTTGTGGGTGATTTTGCTGGAGTAGATTTTGCGGATGTCGGCGTCGGTTAAAAGGAATCCTTTAACAACAAAAAATTCATCAACGTCACCATTCACAAAACCCGTTGTTTCGTTATAGTCAACGCCGATTTTAAAGTTAGCTGATGCTCTTAAATCAGATAACGCCGTTGATGCAGACAACTTTCCATTCACATAAACCTTAAATTGCAGATGCTGTCGCATCTACAGCAATAGCTATTGGTTCCACTGTGTTCCCGGTATGCCTGTCGGGAGGATTATATCGCCAGGCTTGCGTCCAATCTGATGGGTTAGACTGCGTTAGTTGCTTTACAATTAATTCCAGTCGCACCGGTTGCAGATAGAAATCGGTAAATCGCTCTAGTCGTTCCCAATGTAGAAATAGTTTGAAAATGACACCTGTTTTAGCCGACGCCCAATTCGCATTTAAAACCATCCACCCGCCGCCATAATGTGGAAGTAGTACCCGGCTGTAAAAAAGCATCATTGGATGTAAAGTATTGAGTCGTTCCGTTTAGCGATGATCGCCGTTGAGCCACACCAATGATGCCGACGCCGTCGTGGTGTAGCTCTGGTGGTAGCAGTTTATAAGTTGGTTCCGTTTCCATCATCACCATTCCCAGCATGAAGCATTAAATCCATACAGCGTCTTTGCCCGGAAGTCGTAATAGCCGAAGGAAACGAAGCCGCCGCCAGCAAGTGACCAGCTTGAATCTGCCCAGCCGTACCAACTGAGCTAACAGCCTGTGACAGCGAGTAGACTTTTGGATTGATCGCAAGCGGACTATTCGCGTGAGACTTCGCCGCGTAGGTTGTGAAGTCGATCGTCTTGTAAATCGTGCCAGAGTCACCGACCACCGAGCCGAGCGGAACATACCGCGCCCGGTTAATCGTCTCCGGCTTGGTCGCAGTCAGAACCATTTGCGCTTGCTGGATCGGTACAGCTTGCGGCCCGTCGCCGCTTGTGTCTGTTCCGCGCCCAAGAGCGTCGATGTCGATGTAAAGGTAATAGGTAGTATTCAGAACCGGAGCGCCGAACAAGAGTCAAAGCGCGACGTTGATATCAGCGCCGTAAGCCGCGCCGTCATAAGTTCGCAAGCTCTCTGCCGTCATTTAGCTTGATGTAGCCGCCGATTATAGTCAGGACACTCGCGGCGATAGAGTCGAGCTTAAAAGAGGCGTCTCCCGATGCGCCAGGTAAAAACTTCGACGAAGCGGGAACTGATAGACGAATGCCTGGCCGTCTGTGAGCTCCGGCAGGATCTACATCGCCAAGGTGTGTTAAGATTGACCTGATCCCATGACGAATTGGTAGCGTCAGTCTTCAGGTACTTGTTGGCGTTGCCAGCCTGAGCTGGAATACAATGCGTTTAAAGCATCGTTTGCTGTGGTTTGACCCGTTCCGCCATTTGCAATCGGAAGCGTGCCAGTGACGCCAGTAGTAAGAGGGAGCCCTGTAGCACTGGTCAAAGTCGCAGCCGATGGAGTACCGAGATCTGGTGTCACCAAAGCCGGACTGGTGGACAGCACTGTGCTGCCGGTGCCGGTGGAAGTCGTTACACCCGTTCCGCCGTTGGCAACAGGCAATGTTCCAGTGACATCAGCCGTGAGATCTATCGACGCTTGCGTTGTTAGCGCCGTCGTGCCGCCCGGTGACTTTACAAATCCCGCTGTAAACGTGGTGTTCGCCGTTCCTCCGCTCGCCCCAGGAAGCGATCCGGTTACCTCTGTCGTCAAGTCCACCGTTGCAGCCCCAGAAAGAGCTGTGCCGTTAGATCGCACCAAGCCACTAGCAACAGTGCTCGCGTTGGTTCCGCCATTTGCAATCGGCAAAACACCGCTAACCTCGGTTGAAAGATCTATAGAAAGATCTCCACCCTGAGCGATAATTTTCCAGTCAGTCGTCGCAGCATGGTACTGAATCATTACCCATTGCTTGGACTTGTTCATTACAAGCGTTGCGCCGCCGCTGATCGTTTCAGCGCCGTTAGGAGTCAAAGTAATGTTGCCGACAGAAGCGTCAGAGCCATCAGAGATCAAAAAGACCTGATTGGCGACACCTGCCGGGATCGTAACAGCTCGAGCCGCTGCATTGGTAAGAACAACAGACCAGTCGGTCGTCGCTGACACAGTGTAGGAAACACCAGCCTGGACATTCAAGCTCTGGCGCATCTCCTCGGATACCGCTGCATTGTTTCCAAGAGCGATAAGGAAGTCAGATAAAGAAGCCCAGCCTGTCTCTCCGGACGCTGGAATGGAATATGTGACGCCGTTCCAGGTAACATTGGTTGCCATTTTTTAATCCTCTGAAAAAGAGAAAAGGGAAAGTGGCCCGAAGGCCACCCTCCCAACAGGTTCGGAGCACTACGATGCTGACTCGTCGTCAATTCCTGTCACGAAAATGTTGTGCGCTGGCTGATAGGTGAAGACATACTCATCGCCGTAGGACTTGAACTGATAACCAGCTTGGTTCTCAAGTGGCTTGATCAAATCGTCGTCCATTCCTGGAACCTTGAATCCGACCTGAGCCGATCCAGAGCGCTTCCAGCAATCGAGACTCAACACAGCCGCCTCGCCTTCCTTGACGCAACGGTGAGCCTTGATCGTGAGCTTTCCAGTCTGGCTGTAGAACTCGAGATCAGAGAATCCGTTTTGCGCTTGGGTTGGCTTGTAGGACGAGTCATAGCTGGCGAAGTCCTGCTTCCGTCGTCGCCATGGTGTTCCATGAACGCGGATTCAGGTACACGACAACGTCGCCTTCCAGGCCGCCACCGTTTACAGCGTCAGCAATTGCCTCGCTGAAGCGTGCAAGCGTTGCTTTCTTCTGACCAAAGTCAACCACGTTGCCCTTGAACAGAGGATACTGCGCGGTATTGATACCGAACAGCGTGCCCGATGCCGTCAGAATCGACTCGATGCCCATCATCTCGCCAGCCGCATCCCAGCCGTCAAGTACCAGCTTGTGGCTGTACTGTGAGGAAGATGCAACGGGATCGAAGTCTACTTTGATGTAGCCGTACTTTGCGTTGTAGGATACCAGCTTTCCAGCCGCTACCACCACACCAGAGGAAGCGAGTACCTGCTTGATCTTCATTCCCTGCATGCCGACCCAATGGCCCGCAGCAAACTGACCCTTTTCCATAAGGATCAACTTACCCGCAGCGTTGACGCCGCCAGTGAAAGAGATCGAGTTGACCGTACCCGTTCCGTTGGTGAAAGACTGGTTGCGATACGTTCCAGTGTAATAGGACACCGTTCCAAGTCCCTTGGTGGACTGTCCATAGAGTCGAGTGATCTCTTTGAACTTGTTGTGAGACTTTAAGTTGTTCATCGTGATGAACTTGGTCGCCTGGAAAAAGGCCTTCTCATCGCCAAGCGATCTGGAGATCGTCGCGAAAGGAAGAATCGACGGCAGAAGTGTAACGTATGGCTGCACTTCCGTTTGACGAACCGCGCCAGCGATTGCCGGAGCGATCTCAAATGCCTCTTGTCCAGAACCGCCGTAGGTGATCCCGGTCTCGGAACCAAGCACCACGTCTTCTTTGAACTTGTCGCCAACCTTAGATCCCTCGTCCCAGGAGATGTCTTTCGACAAAATCTGGTCATCAGGAGTCAGGTCGTGCATGTCGCCGTATACATTCTTGAAAAGCTCGATCGCTTGATTATTTGATACGCTGCTCATTTAAAGCGCTCCTTATTATTTAGAGATCCAGTGAAGTTCAAGGGAGATAATGCCGCTGGTTAATGCGTCGAGATCGGGAGTGTTACCAAAATCGACTTTAACCGCGACGTTACCGTTAGCGCCGACAGCCGCCTCTGTTGCCAGAGTCGAGGCCGTTAGTGCTGCCGATGGAAGAACTGTGCGCTCGACCAAGGTCGCGCCACCAGTGCCGCTGTAGCACTTAGCAACAACCTTGACCAAGGTCTTGACCTGGCCACCCATGTTGACGATCGCAGCCCATGTGTCAGCGCCCATTGCCGTTGCGTCAAACGCAGCCGCCAGGAACTCGCTTGTGGTACCAAGCTGGCCGTCGATTGCTGCCTGAGAAGCCACAGCATCAAACAGAGTCAGAGCGACACTGTTTGGAACCACAGGAACAATGGTCTTTGCGCCAGTGATCTTGTAGTCAAGAATTGTTACATGAGGATCTACCTTGCCTAGCTGGTCTTGCCAGTATGCCAATGACATATTGCCCATTTTATTTACCTCGTGAATCGTTTTTCTAAGTCTTTAAATGCAGCCTCAAATCCCCGTGATTTAGGCCGCGTAGTACCAGCCGCGCCAGGAGCTTTAGTCCTGACCTTCGACCTTGTGTCCATTACCTGTGCGACTTCGTGCTGACGAATGAGCTTTAAGACTTCCGGTGGAACCACTTGGACGATCTCTTGAGCCGTAAGGCCCCCAAGATAGTCGGCGATGTCCTGGTGAATACTGGAGATGGCACTCTTTGCCGCTGTGTCAGCATCCCAGCCACCGCTCTCGTTACTTCCAAGCCGAGCGATCATGTCGTCGACAATACGGAGAACTACTCTCGGTGTTGGCTTCCTGCCCAGCTTTGAAAGAGCGTCAGCAACCTGATCGTCGATCTCTTTATGAGCCGTTTCTAGGTAGCTGTTCTTCTCAGCTTCGCTGTCTCGTTTTCTTATCGCGTCAATTTGCCGCTTGAGAGCATCGTTTTCTTGCTTGATCTGGAGAGCGCTCTTTTCGTGTTCAGGTAGAGCCTCGTACTCCATCTCTTTGATCAGATAGTCCTCAAAGAGCTGCTTAGCTTTCTGAGCTCCCATCTTGTTCACAAGAAAGTCGACATCTCCCGCTTCCAGTCGCTTCTCGATCTCCTGAGCCTGACTTGCTAGCCGACTAGCCTCTTGAAAGCGCCTGCGTTGACACCTGGCCAACTTGGTAGCCCTTCACTAAGTCGTCATAGTCTACTTCGCGCTCCTCGCCTTCCAGTTTGACCCGATGCTTTGTTCCCTTGTAGGTAGGCACTTCCTCTTTGAGGTTAGTAGCCGCCTGTTGTTGTCCCTGCCCCGGCGTATATACGCGCTTACCGGACGCTAAAGACTGAGATTCACCACCGTTCGTACCTGTAGACGCAACAGCGCCTTGGCCAGAAGCCTCTGACATAATACTCGCCCCTTTCAAGCGTAGAGTTATTAAAACTAAAAAGAATTTATCGAAACGATACTAGAATAATATCACCAGAACAACATCAAGAGGATCGGTAGTTGTTATGGTGTAGGCCATTTTAACGGTTAGTTCGCCATTATCGGAATACCACCAGCCAAAGCTGGCAATAGAATTGGTCTTAGAAACAACCCTCACAGGTATAATCCCGGTAACAGCCTTAGTAGCGCTTACAACCTGAATAGTGTCGTGCTTTAACGAGACCGTTTTAACCTGACAGTCGAAATTGTCGGCGAAAGTCAGCCCAGATCTGAGAGCTCTCGTTGTCTGTTCCACGAACTCAGCCATATACTCAAAAAAGCCCGGTATCGCTTGCCCCACTTCGGTTGCAAGGAACTTCGCGGTATCCAGCAATCGCGTAATTGTAATCTTCATACAAACCTTTTAGTGGGATTGCCGAATGTTTTGACTGGTATCGGTTGCTTTATTTTATTCTTTAATGGCTGCCATTGCCAGTCGCTCGTCTGGTTTGCTGTGATAAATGGAGACTTTCGATCTAGGCACCTTATGCCGTACATGAGCGCTGCCGCAGCATCCATGTGCCCCAAGGCATTGGAGCGCTCGAAGTCCGTTCTGTTCTTATTGAAGACCCCGCTCTGGCAGGTCGTGATCAGGAGCTTGCATCGAGGATGGATCAGGATCTTGTTGAGTGAGAAGCGATTGCCCATGTTGTTGACGGCTGCCTCCCAGTCTGATTTGAGAGGAACAGTCACGTTGAACTGGTATTGAGAGGCAAGGTCAACCTGGAGCTGTCCAGGAGCATCGGCATAGTAGCGCTTGATGTCATACCTGCCCCAATTATTACGGATATCTTTCACGATTTGCTCGGTCGGCGTGTTGTGTGGCCAAATAAGCTCATCTAGGACATAATCAAGAGCTCTCAGGTAATCGAATCCCATCAAAAGCGCTGCCGTCTTATCCCTGACTCCTCCCCAGTCTATGAAGACTTCTAAATTCATGTCAGTAAGAGCCTCGATGTTCTCGCTGACGTGAACCTCCCTATTGAAGTCGGGAATAATCACGATATTTCGATCGCGGATAATCTGGCAAAGGTATTCCCGCTTGAAGTCGTCGGTATGCTTTCCACCGGAGCGCTTCACACAGGCATCGTACTGAGCTTGAGACAAAGCAGCGTTGTCGTCGATCGTGTAGACAAACAAAGCATTGTTGAGCTCTGCCGCTGGCATTGTCTCGGTAATGAACGGATGATCTGGGATCTTTGGGAGAGTCGTCAGGTAGATCAGCTTTCCACCGACAGAGTGAGTCAAAGCTGGGCCGATATCAGAGCGCAAGCTCTCGAGGTAATCATCAGGCCTGGAGTCGACGATCTCCTCGACATAAACATTCTGCACAGTCTTGCCGCGTTGCGCGGAGCTGTTCATATCCATCCCGCCCATGACAAGCTCTGATGTGCCGACGTACCACTTGCCCTCTGACTTCGATGGCTGGATCAATCCCGGTGGAGCGTCAGCCATAATTCTGCGGAGCCTGGGAGCCACAATCTCTCTGGTCTGCTTTAAGGTCGGGCCAACCACCACTATGCATACATCGTCATAGCGTAAGCAGTCCTCAAGAGCCAGAATCACGCCAAGGTGGCTGTTGTGAGTGATCAGACCCTCGTTATGGAGCACATATAGACTTGTCTCATTGTCTACTTGGATGTCAAAGCAATCTGCCTCATACGGCTCTCCCGCAGTAACCCCAATGGCGTCAGGCTTGGAGTTAAAAAAGGAAAGCTCGTCGTATTCTGGCAGCCACATCTTATGATCCATCACCATATAGGGAGTGATCTGCTTTATTATCCTCGTAGAATGAAGATTGTTCGTAACAAAGACCGTATACTCCTCGGCTCCGTTTCTGGTGAAAACAGTAACCCCAGGGTTTTTTTGGAACAGCCTATAGACAAGCCATTGCACATCTTCCGCAAGGTCTTTGCTTCCAGTAGAATATGACCACCTAAGCGTATTGTTTTGTTGCAGCACAACAGAGCCGCCAGTGTCGGTAAGGCCAGCCAAGAGCATAAGGCAAGAAGCCCTATCCCAAGTTGAGATCACCTCTCTGGAAAGAGATTTTTCTTTGGAGATGCGATCAAACCAATCCGAATGATTCATTGCAATCTTAATAGAGTGTTTGCCATCGTCTGCCGTCGATATTGCCCAATTGCCTATCATTGCCCCTATGGCATAGGCGTGCGACTCCGAGACAGATCCAAGCGGAGCGTCGACAAGAGCTCGAGCGATCTTCCTGCGCTTTTTGGCGAGTATTTGCTTGGTGTTGAGAACGGCTGTCTTTATTGGCCCGTTCTTTATATCTTTCCACCTACTGAGGAAGTGGTGTTCTGCCGTCGCCGAGACTACTTCCTTGCCGCGAGACAGCATCGGGATAACGGTCTTTGCCCCAGCCGCCTCTTTGGCGATAACCCTGGTTATCTTGATCGACCCATCAGTTTCGTACCCATAGATCTCTTGGCCGATCTCAATGTCTTTGATCGACACTGGCCCGCCTGGTGTAGCAATCAAGGTGTGGCTTGGTAGACATTTTCCAAATTGACGGGCACATAGCACCACAGCTTCAGATACGTCGTCTGGGAGCTCTCTAATGGCGTTATAAATGGGTATCTGTTGATCCCACAGCTTCCAGCACAGTATGCCTTCGTGCCAAAGAGAATGGATGGCCTCTGTTGCCTCGATGTCCTCGGCACTCTCAATGTTCTCTGACTCAGTGATTACTTGCCTCGCTTAAATGTCACGGAGCGCCTGTGATCTTTCGGGAGTGGAGCTGGTTCTTTCCAATGCCCATAAACGTCTTCCATGACGGACTTCGTTTCGTCCTTTGTCGGCAACAGGTAGCCTTGAGTGTCCACAATTGTTGGCTTGCCATCTTTTAGCATCCAATTGCCATTGTGCCAATCCGATGTAGCCGTATGTAGGCCAGCGTTCATTCTCAGATTGTTGCCGAGATCCTCTAGATCTTGTACCTTTTCTTGAAATTCATTTCTAAAAATCATATCCCTTTTTGTGCCTTCTTCTGCCGTTACAAGGCCATCCCTCACGTCGTATTCATTCTGTCTTTTTTTAGACATCAGATCCTTAAAAAGAGCATCCTTTCTGTCTTTGAAAGACTCTTGAGCCTTATCTTGCACCATATAGGAAGTCTTCGGCGTCCTGACATACATGCTTTGTGGCGCAAGGTCATAGCTGGAAAGAATATCGTCAATTGCGACCCTCTTTCTGGCGTCGATCTCGATGTTATCTTGCAATAGCTTTGGATCTGGATTGAAGTCTGGCGGTCTGGCCGCATTAAACTTGGACGCTGTAGCGCCGTCCAAAGGATTGTAACTCTTATGCAAAGAAGCGCTCTTGACCACGGTATTATCTAACGGCTCAAGCCCTAGATAGTGCCCTCCCTCCGGGAACTCTCGGTAGTGGCTTCTCCCGGCTCTCTGCTTTAGAGCCTCCCTGGTGTCGCTGGCAGCCTTCTGTTTCATCAGGCCGGTAACAGTGTCGTATTTATCCGGGAGCTCTGACTTCCAGCTCCCTCGAGCTGAGTCGAGCACAGCCCTTTCTTGCTCCCATGGCCTTATGT
Organism: uncultured Chloroflexia bacterium; assembly: GCA_963700615.1. Classification (GTDB taxonomy): domain Bacteria; phylum Chloroflexota; class Anaerolineae; order J102; family J102; genus DUEF01. The sequence continues at coordinate 657,731 of CAVOYG010000026.1, forward strand.
TTCGGTGTGGCCTTATGATCTGCATGATCTTGTCAAAACCGCCACCAACAGCCGCAACACTGTCGTCATAGGCTTGCTTAAACCGCTTTTTGTTGAACCTGTCCCACCCCTTCAATGGCATAGCAATGCCCATATCAGGAGATCCACCAAGCGCTGCGTTGGGATCAATCTCCTCTCTGTCTGGTAAAAGAAAGCTCGCGTCCTTTAGGCCTTCCTCTGGCTGCGCTAGCTGTTGCTCATCGGTCATCATGCTGCGCTGTTGCCCAAGCCCCAGCCTGTAGCGCTCGAGATCCTCTTGAGCTCTGCGAGCCTTTATTGCCTTGCTAAGTCTTCCTAGATCGTTGTCTGCAATTGGCATTGTTTCCAGCCCTTGCTTAATAGAGAGAATTTAAACTGCCCAGGAGTCATCATGCTTCCAGCCTCGCCTAAGCATATCTCGGCAGCGAACTCGACACAAAACCTATCGCGCTTGCTCTGGAGCCTGTTGCCTCCAGGTAAGTGTATGCCGTAGCTGTCTCTAAGCCCGAGAAACAGCGCAACATAGATAATGCCCCAAAAGTCATAGGCTCCTCGAGCGTATCTCTTGATGACCTGGGAAGCGCCAACCATGACAGCCTGTGGTGGAGTCAATACCGCGCTGATCTTGTAGATCTCGTTGAACTCATCTAGATGCATCGACTCAAAGCCCAGGAAGCGGTAATGCAACACTGTGTCGCCGAACAAAAGCGCCACATGGCTCTCGTCTTCTCCGGTTATGTGCTTTATCTCACGCGCTACGAAGTTATCTGAGTCGCAGAATATGACGCCAGTGAGCATTACGTCACCGGCTTATGAAGTCTTACGACAGCGCGAAGGTTTACAGAATCAACACCCGTGCTGGTGTATTTCACCCTGATATAAAGGCCCTGATACAAGTAAGCAACATAGGGAGAATCGTACCAGTCTTGAGACTGCGCATCGGTGTCTACTGGAATGTTGGTGCCAAATTGATTTAAGACCGTACCGGCTGGAGCGTATAATCCGTCTTTGTCTACTACCTGAAAACAAAGAGAGTCGCCGATGTTTTGTCCAGTCAACATAACCCTAGCCTTGTCAACCCAAGCACCTAGGCCGTGAGTTATCTGGATATCTAGTTGCTCCAGTAGTACCGGCGACTAACGGTGGTCGATGCCCCGACATATTCTAGGACTGACTTCTCAGCCGATAGATCCGATACAGTCTTCACATATTGGTTAGTAAAGGCCATTAGATGCCCCTCGCAAACTCTGCGCTCATTCTAAAGTTGTCTAAGGACGTAAGGTTGTCTTGAATCTTTACTCTCAAAATATCACCAGCAGCCAGTCTAATGCTTCGCCTCATGTCCCATTGAGCTGCATAGCTATCGCTGTTGTTGTACCAACCAGAAGCCGTCGGCGGTAATTGTGGGGATTGCGAAAACGTCATGCCAAGGTCCATATTGTTTTTGATAATAGCCATCTGATAAGTGACAGAAGAAATTACGCACTCAATCAGAACACCGTTGGTCAAATCTCCAGAACCAATAGCACCAAATTTAAAAGGGTCTGCCACACCGTTGTCTTGAATGAACATCCTGATAGATTCTAAAAGAACCACCTGACCGGATGGCACAGTGTAAGAGAACACCACAGGAGATCCCACCGTACCGCTTACCACCATGACAGGGGATGCCCCGTTAAGTAGCGGCTGAATAAAGTACAGCAGCTTTTGTTGGTCAGTTATAGGTGGCGCTGCTAAAGGCGTCTGGTCAGAAGCTATGACCACGGGACGAGAGCCTGCCATGGTCTTTTGACCAAGTGTCGGGGTCTTAGTGTCGATACTGGCCGTGGAGGTGTTGCCTGTGGTCTGCAATGCAGAGGTAGACGCACCTGCTGGCAATGGGAGAGAAGCCGCTGATATAGGTAGTGGTGAGCCAGAGTCGTTTTTGACTTCTACCTCTACCGTCGAGACTACCGCTACGTTTTGAGTCGCAGGAAAGTTTGTAACGTTAGCCTTCAAGGCATCTGCTACGTTACCGATCACGGTCTCGTCTGTCCCGCCCTTGATCTTCCCAGAGTCGCCGTCATAAGCAAAGCCACTCATTACTTGTCGCCTTTGCTGGCCTTATCTTTCGGGAGCTCGATGACCTTCTGGAGCTCGAGAACATGCTCCTCGATCTTTTTAACCACCGAGTTATACCAAATGAAGTGACGATTAAGCTGGAGAGCGTCGGACGTGCTGACATCCCACTTGGCGTACTTAGAAATGAAGTCACCAAATGCGACAGCCTTTTGAACATCCTCAGATAGAAACATGGGAGCCTCCAAACAAGAGAGCCGTGGGGCACAATACCCCACAGCCCCAAATCGTACTAGGCGAGCTGTAGGTGGCGCAAGTCCTGAGAAGCGCCGTCAGCGATGACCTTGAAGTCGATCGAAGCTCCAGCGCGGAACTCGTAACCCATGCCAGGATACATCGGGAAGCCGTCGGCAGCCGTGGTGCCCGTGGTGCCAAGGTACATGCCCTTGTTGCCGTTGTTGTAGAAGTAAGCATACTTGCGGGATGCCAAGATAGAGCTGATACCAGAGATCAGCGAAGTGCCTACCGTGGTCTTGTTGGCGCTGATTGCTGTGTTGGCAAGCGCTGCGTCGTTGACAGTCAGTGCTCCTGAGCCGGTCACATAGACGTTGAGAGCTCCCGTGGTGGAGCCAATGGCGTTGCCAGCCCCATCGTTAGTCCATGACTCAACGGAGTCGGTAGCCGCAGCCAGATCGCGGATATCAAGGTCAGTCGCGCTGACAACCCATGGCGAGGTTGACTGAGTAACCGCGACAGTGCCGGAGATCGAGACAGACGATCCAGACACGTCCACCTTGTCGGTGGCAAAGACCAGATCACGGATGTCGAGATCAGTCGCAGTGACAGCGATTGATGCGTTGGTCATGCTGACCTTCAAGGCATCGCTGACATGGCCAATCTGCGTGCCGTCGTCGCCAGCCCTTACCCATGAGCCGACATTGCTCGAGGCAAGGATGGAGGTGGCATCGGTAACGTCGAAGATCAAACGATTAGTAACTGACATGAGGCTCTCCTGTGTTGTTGTGGTTACAGGAGTCGTCTTCGGCAGCGTGCTACGCGCCTTTAGTGTTAATTACGACCAGGCAAGGATCTCAACGGTTTGCCCAGCCTTTGGCGACTCCATATACAGTGTAACCGAACTGGAGCCCTTGATGTTGGCCAGGTAATACGGCTGACCTGGGAACAGCGTCCAATGGTCTCCTGCCGCTACCGTCCTCATCTTTATCAGCCCGTCGCCTCTGTTCTGGAGAGCGAAGGTCTTGGTGCCTACTGGCAAAGCCACCGGGTATTCGGTGTTAGCCAAGATCAATGCCGCTGTGGTCACTATGGGAGTGTCGATAGTCTCGGTTGATACCGTTCCTACCAGAGAGCTTGCAATGGATGTCACGAGAGCTCCTCGATCATGATAATCGGCGTGCCTGACTGTGCCTTGGCGTAAATGATAATGGTGTCCTTGACTGAGTAGAAGCGCTCGGCTCCCCGAGCCCATCAGCACTCCCTCATAAGCTGGATTGGTGTCGACGTAATCCAGGACGATCTGGGTGGCGCTGGTGTTCTGGATGGAAAGCCCGTTTCTGTTTGGTAGCGGAACAGCAGGGAGTGGCGTCCATGTGGCCGCGTTCAATGTGACCTTGGTGAGCCTCCCACCGTTTTGGAGCCCTCCCATGGTAAACGTGCCCGTCGACACAGTGCCCTGTACTACACTCACACAGCTCATGGATTATTCCCTCTCCTGCGCTTTAGAAACAGGATAGCAGAGAACGTGCCCGTCGACACAGTGTTGGCCTCATAGCGAGCTCTGATGTACTTGTAGGTCAAGCTCTCCATGGTGTAGCCATGTACCAGGCCTGTGCCGAGCGCTGTGGCCTTCTCAGAGCCCTCTGGATAGAGACACATCCATCTCACTCCGTCGTTGGACACCTCCACCAGGAACTTGCCCTTTTTCGTGTCTGCGTTGTCGTAGTTGAATTGCATGGAGCCCATATCCATGCTCGAGATGTCGTAGGCAGTGCTGGTGTAGTTAGATCCCAGGTCTGCCCCGTCAATTAGGATCAGGCTCTGATAGTTGTCGTGTATCTGGCTCAATGAACTCATCGCTAATAGCCTCCCTAGCTATCTTGCAAAGCAATCCGACATTCGTTTGAGTGACGTTGATGTTGTTAGTCAACTCTGCCGAGATGTCGATGCTTTTAAACTGTGGATAACAATACGCCAAGAGCTTGATCCAGGCCTCCATTTGCTTGTCTGGCTCGAGCTTGGGCATGAGCTTGAAGATCTCCGCGAGAGGGTGGGCTCCGAGCTTTTTGAGCTCCTCGATGATACCCGTCCTCTTATTCGGCGTGCCCTTCTGTCTCCCTCCAGACTTAGGCAACCCTAGCGGTCTTGTCACATGCCTTGGCATAATATCCCTTAGAATCTCTTAATAACTCTATTATTATCACTCATTGTATTGGTTTTAATCAACATTTCATGAGTATTAACTTTATCATTAATAGCCTCTAACTGATCTATCTGCTTGTTATGTAGTCCGCAATACCTTGGCAGCCTCGGTGGCTTTTGTCTCAGCCTCGAGTAGCCTTGAGCGATCTGAGATCCTCTGCTTTATGTCGACCACCAGGAGCCCCAGTATGGCCCCCATGATTACTGAAAGAGTCAATATTTCCCATGGTGCCCTCTAAATGCCCTCAGAGCCTTCTGACAGCTCCGGGTACCTGATGTGCCGGTCATCGGCGTTGGAGCGTATGATCTTCGATTTGACCCATTGGATTAGAGATTCCTCCGGGTACATACAAAACCTATCGACACCCTGACAAATGACGGGCCGCCTCCGATGCTTCTGAGCTTTCTGAGATACTTCGGCAGAGCCCTAGAGCCTTAGCTGCCTCTTTTGTGCTCATTAGCTTTGGATGATAGTGTTCGTCGTATCTTGCAAGCGCGATCCTTAGTGCTGTCAGTCCACAGTCACATTGTTGTCTGTTAATGACATAATAGGCACATAATCGCATATGGTCTATACCATTCAGCGATCTGGCACATAGCAGCGCTTCAGTCAGGTAGTCTTGAATCGGATCTGGCTCAAAGAGCTGTTGGCTGTGGTTTCATCGTCAGCGCTTCCAGCTTGTTGGCTGGTCTTGTTTCTGTGGGTGTTTCCACCCATGTTTGTTTTTGCTCAGTTTTCTCCTCCCCACGCTTTTGACCAATCTGGCGATCTCATAGCGCCTGAGCTCCATTATGGCGCTACATAATTCCATGTATGCCTCAGCGTCCTGGCCTGACTCACAATACTTCACCGCTGCCTCAACCACAGACCTCTCTCTCTGATTCAAGTTTTCTCCCCTTTGCCCGATTCTGGGATTGTACCCGGCACTTCGCGCCTCCTTGGATACGATCACCTTCAAATGTTCACAGCCCCGCTCACCGGGAACTTGGGCGGAGTTCATTCTACCTCCTCCAGCTTTTTTAGTGCTTCTGCTAGCGGTTCTGCTGCAAATAATCCTGAGCCTTCTAATAACACAGGTAATACATGCTTCGCAGCTTCCACTACATCCAGCAGCGCGTCGATGTGCCGTGACATTGCGGCGATAAATTCGGCATTCTGTTTGGTTGAACCAAGGGCCATACGATGATGATAGTGCTGATACATTGCCCGCACGTCTTCATTAATCGCGTTCCACTGTCCCGGCGTCCTCGCCTTCGCAATCTCTCGCAGTTTTGTGAGGTTCACTCGATTGCCTCCAGTTTTGCTAGTGCTTTATTTAAATCTCTGTGCTCACAAAAACACGATACTGAATTGCCACAATAGTGAAGCCATGACCCATTAACCTGACGTTGCGCAGCTTCCACAACATCTAGTAGCGCGTCGATGTGGTTGGCTATAGCGGCGATGAATTCGGCGTCTAACCTTGCGCTGTTCTCTTTTTCTTCATGAAAACCATGTGTAGGCCCTCTCCCGAAAAATACCACCGGGTCTGCATATCTACCTATCGCTGGCTTCCACGATGTTTGAGTCCTCTTACTCGCAATCTCTCGCAGTTTGGTGAGGTTCATTTATGCGACCCTTCTTTTCCCCAGCTAATCTTTGTCGTATGCCCATTAGAGCACTCATAAATATTGTGACCGATAACTGTGCGCCTCAAGAACATCCACCGCTGTTTGCATATCCAACACAAACCGTTGTTCCACTCTCGACTCTCTAATTTGATGCAAAGAAATACACCCAACGGTATTAGAGGCAGTAGGACAAGCATTGCAATTTTCATTTGTCTACCTTCATCAAAGTATCAGGTACGCACACCTTAAAACCTCCCCACTCGTTTTCGTTGTTGTGCTCAGGTATTTTTATCTCTGCTTTCTCTAACGCCTTGAAACAGGTATCCATATCAGGGAACTGTGCTTTTACTTCGTGGTAAGCACTACCGGGCCAACTAAGTTTCAAAATTAAAAACCACTTCATCCCTCTGCTTCCCCTTCCACGCCGCGTGATTCGAATATTTTTATACAGTCAGGGCAGTCTGCTCGCGATGCATCCCAAAGTCCTTCACCTTTAAACTTCCTTCCGCAAACTGATTTGAAGCCAAACAAAATTCCTTTAAGCATTCCAAAAAATCTTGAGTGTCTTGCTGCAATCAAATGGATTGTCATTTCCCCTCCCGCGCCTCCAACCACTCCGCAGCCTTCAGCAAGTACGCTGCGAGTTTTCTCATATCTTCTGTACACCCAAGCGAGGCAGTACAAAGCGCTACCCCCGGCCCATCACTAAGTATAAATGCTATGTTTTCTAAGTCTCGCGGTTTTCTCGGCTTTTTAGGTTTCATTCTGTTACTACTTTTCTTTGGTCACAGTGCTTACACCTAAATCTATTAGGATGTGACACCGTGGTTTTCCATTCATGCAGTGTTTCGTCGTTAAGACAATCAACGCGCTTACTGCTGAATGATCTTGATATCCTTGAATCGTATGCGAAGAATTTTTCGCAACATCCGCATTGTCTTCTGTCGTCCGATTCAGGTGACTCCCAGCTATCCGATTCCGCTTTCAGACAATACGGACAGACAATATTTTTCGTGTATTGATATTCAGATTCGTCGGTCATTCCTGCTCAACCTCCACGGTTCTGCCGGTGGGAGTTAAACTCCAGCCTGTCACGTCCTGGATTAACAGATCAGGCGGTATAACTAGCCAAGCTGTGCTACCTGCTTCAAACTGCTTGGTTCTGGCATACTCATGCCACACAACCTTGGCCTTGGGTTCGGTGTAGAGTTGCCAGTTGTCTTCCTTGTGTCGGAATGACATTGAGCACTGGGAGTCATCAAGTCCATACCAATGGCCTTCAGACACGTAATAAGGTCTAAAAAAGTGCCCGTTAGCCCAGCCGATTTGATTTACCTTTATCTCCCCCGGTTTTTTACCTGCCATAAGCTCGCTGATAGTGCTCATTTGTTTTCCTCTGTGCACTTCACTTTTTTACATATCAAACGCACATCTGCTGCTGTCAGTGCTTGTGATATCGCACTAAGTAAAAGATACACCGCAAGAAATATTGTGACGATTCTGCTCTCGTTGCTCATTAATCACGCTCCGGATCTTCATCAAAAGTAACGCGCCAATCTTCTTTGTTTTCGTTCCCGCACTTCGGGCACTTTGCCGGGCGGCCTGTGTTGTTAAACTCTGAGAAGTCGCACTTCATGCATTCGATTTCTAGGCAAGCCATTATCGCTCCAATTCCTTGATCGCATTTACAACATGCCTCCAAGCCTCAGTGTTAAGCCCAGCACGCATCGCAGCTTCCAAGTGATCTCTGACTAAGATCAGATTGGCTCTCGGTAGAGAGCTCCGGGAACCGGCGCTCTGGTGTATAGCCCCTTGGCTTTTCAATGTGAAAATCGTCAACACTCATCCCAAAGTCATCGGTCACTGCCTTCTCCTCATCTCATAAAACATGACCACAAAAAGAGGGAGACACAGCACGATTGCTATAGCTCCCAAGACTGTCTTCACACATGCTGTATAATGATTTGTTGCTTGCCGTTTCTCATGACGACGTTGACCATTTTCGTCCGTTTCGACATTTGCAGTGCCTTCTGTTGTTCTTCCTTTTCGGCACAGTCGCGACATGTAGACACCTCGACTTCGTTGGTTCGCATTTTCTTGACAGTGTTGACGTGATAACGAACACAGCACTTCCAGCAAACATGGTTGTAAAAAACTAATTGCTGCATTTTCTCTCCCTGAGAGCTTTGATCAGTTTCTCGTTGTCAATGACCGCTGACTCCGACCTTGGAGCCAAAAGCCTGAGTATCTTTTTCAGAATCCTAGAAAGGGATGTTGTCGAGCTCGGGATCAAACATTGGCTTATCTGAGTCGGTTGGTGTCGGGATCTCATTTGCTGCCTCCGCTTTGTCTTTGTCGAGTAATGCTCTCGCTATCGTCATGGCTTCTGCAACCCAACCCTTTGGCTGTTCGCCCTTGTCGGCAAAGAAGTGATACCACCCACGGAGCTCGTCATGGCTGAGAGCGTTTATATTCCTGCCCTTGTGCTTTCCTGCCGGAAAAAAAAAGTCAGTTGAGCTGCCCTGTAGCTGGGACGGTGGCTGTGCCTGTGGCCTTGGTGTATATGCTGGCTTGGATGGACTTTGCTGTGTCGTCTGCTTTTGTGCCAGATCCCGTCGTCGTCTTCATCTGAGGAGATCCCGGTGATAGAAGCCAAGGCATACCGACGACCGTAAGAGATCGCTGAGCCCATCCCTGCGGAGCGACCTTATCGAGGAAGGAAGTCGTCAGAGCAGACCGCATACCATTGACCCGTTGAATGACACATCATGGTAATCACCGACACAGCTCCGCGCTCTGGCGAGTAACAATGCTGTGTGACAGACAGACCGTTGGCCACGAGCTCATCCTTGGTAGCCTCGATAACCGAGGAGAGTGAGGCATTCTTGCTGTTAAAGTGAGGATTCTTTTTGTCCATCTTTGCGTCCTTCATCTTGGACTGAGCCTTGCAAAGAGCCGTAAAGAGATCCTTAGTTTTCGGTTGACATCTTCGATCATTACTTCACCTTTTTAGTCAGATTGTGGTTGGTGTTTGATTGCTGCAAAGTCGCTTCATTCGGGAACTTTCCCGACTTCAAGTGGTCTTTAATGGCTGCCTTGTTCCATGAGTAGCTGACCTTGGTAGTCACATACTCTGGAAGCATCTCGGCATCCTCGAGCCGTCGGGATATTCGGTGAAGAAATCGTCTCCTCTGGCTTGGTGCCGAACACGAACTCATCTCCAGCGAGCTTCTCAAAGCTGCCTTGCTGCATGGTATAAACAACGTACTCTTTGAACCGATCAAGAGATTGCTCGAGATGCTGGCGCGATGCCTTGTGCTCATTCTCAAAGTCCTTGTGGCGCTGAATCCTCGCGGCCACGTCGTCCATAAACAAGACACAGCGATTTACCTTGGTACGAATGACCTCGCCAAGACGGGCGAGATCCTCAGTCCCAGCCTCCTTAACACCCAAATCAATCAAATTAAGTTCCTGGACTATCTCGAATAGGCTATTATCGGTCGTAATTTCCATTCTATCTCCTTTGTTTGTCTCCAATGTCCCTTGTTTATACCAAGGCAGAAAGGTGCGCAAGTGTTTTCTTGTGAGCTGGCAATAGATCCCGTAGCCAAAGGAAGACCGAGATTCACCCGTACCGGGAGAGCCTACACGCCTGCCAAGACAAAGGCCCACGAGAGCCACCTAAAACGGCTCCTGATCGAGGCATACGGGCTCGGTGAGCCGATGGCTGGGCCGGTAGCTGTGACGATTCTGTTTGGCTTAAAAAGGCCCAAGGGAGTGTCAGCGAAGAAAAGACCCTACCCGGCAGTAAAGCCAGACCTCGACAACCTGGCTAAAGCCGTACTCGATGCCCTGAATGAAGTCGTCATTGTCGACGATAACCAAGTGGTAAAGCTCACACTGGAGAAGTGCTACCAGGAATACGGGGCCGTAGGGATAGAAGTATACGAATTGCACGAATAGTACGAATTACCTGGCAGCCGTCCTCATGAAGTTGTTTCTTTGTTGGCGCTGCCTCGACGGGAAAGCCCCAGGATCTCTTGGCACCTTGCTGGTCACCTCTCCACAAGCCCCACAGGTAAGATTAAACCATTGCCATTTGCATATAGCCCTATGAGCGGTCATCTTATCGCAGTCTGGACAATAACACGTCAGCCCCTCAAACCGCTTGGCCTTATGCTGCGTGCCCTGCGGTCTTGCAGTGTAGTGCTTTAACTTGGACATCTTAGCCTCCAAAAGATGGTTTCTCAGGCCACAGGAGAAGTTCCTGAATTTGAATTTTCATGGAATTAATTATAAATGCCGAAGGCCCCTAGACCGGATCGAGCAACCAAGCGAAGCGTTTGCGAGACCGGAAACAAGCAAAGCGCGTTAGTCTTAAGTAACTCCGTAGGAATATCGCGTTGATCTAGTGCTCAAAATTGAGACAGTCAAGTACAATCATGTAATTTGTTGGAGACACTAGGGAAAATGCTGTGAGTGTTTCCACCCATTTTTTGGAGTGTTGCCTTTTGCTCATGTGAAAACTGCCGATAAAAGTAACCCCAGTGAGGCTCACCAGGGTTAGGCAACTAATTGGATTGGAATGGAAGCCTCGACTATATCTCAAGCCATTCAAAGTGCATAGGATCTTTGCGCTTAAAGTCGCCTCCCGAGCCCAGCCCGCAGCCTTCCGGATATCTACCAACCCGGCAGACCACTGCGAGGATGACCCTAGTGGATTCTGCCCAGCATTGAAGTCGAGAGCGATGGCCCAGGAATGGAACGACTCGATACCAGGCATGCCTCGTACCCAGCGCACATTAAAACACCCATCGAATGAGCGGATCTCTTTGATGTGGCCTGTCCAAATGAGCTCGTCAAAGACCTCGGTGAGCGGAGCATGGATGTCGCTGTTGCAGAAAATTCGGTATACTGGCCTGCCGTCGGAGAGGATCAGAGAAACAGAGTCAGGAACTTTCCATGGCTTTACCCATTTTACTGCATCGCGCCAAACAAGACCCATATCGGCATCTATTGATACCGACCCGTACCTGTGGATGCAATCAGCCCGATCTTTAGGTTTGAACTGGGACATCGGTGAGCTTCTCCGCTGGCACTCCCAAAGCGTCAGCCATAGCCTTGACTACCCGGTCGTCCAGCTTGTTGTCGGTCTGCTTGGCCCAAGTCTCCAAAGTGTAGACCAATACACGAGCCAGAAAGGTCTCGGTAATGAGCTTAGTCAGGAGAACAACCCCGATCTTTGCCAGTATGTCTGCCATAATCGTCCCTTAATGTCCGAAGTTTATAATGCGCGGCATCGAGATCCTTCTCGAGCTTGGCGAGCTTGCGCCATACCCATAAAGCCCAAGCGCCAACAGCACCAAGACCCATGGTGATCAGATCGGTAAAAACTTGGCTTAGGTTTAGGGACAATTACCTAACCTCGCATAATTATGTAGCCAACCAGCCCGCCGAGAACTATCATGTTAATTAATCCTATCATGATAATCGGCAGAATCGGGAAAGTGACCTGTACCACTGGGGCAGGAGGCAGAGCCATCTCCGGGACATGCACGTTTACTATCGGAGCCACTTGCTCGTAATCTGGAACACTCACCGAGATATTCGGAACCTTCAACTCTGGCACATTTACCGTAACCTGAGCCGGTGGAATCACCAGATCTCCGCTGTCTAATAGAGCCCCAGGAGTCTTCAGGCTATGAGTGAGCTCCCGGATAGCCACAATCAAAGGACGAAGATCTACATCGACACCACCGATACTCTCAGGCCGGGAATCATGCGAAATGTTGCTGAATGTACTCACTACGCTCCCCAGCCCGACATATCAGTCCAAGAGCCAGCAATGTAGCCCTGGAACTTGTCGACATCGGTGTTGTAAATCATCATACCGTTGGCTGGTGTCAAAAGATTACGCGCTGCCGTCGTAAGAGCCGGAAACTGCACATAACTGGTCGCTGTAACCGTATCCACAACCAAAGAGCCCGAGATGTCCAAAGTCGCAGAGGAATCCGCAGGAAGCCCACCAGCGTCGATGTAGGGTAAACTGCCCGGTGTCAGAGCCGCTACCGCTGCCAGGTTGCCAGAGCTCGAATACACCAAAGAGCCATCAGCAAGCCCGGTATCGAATGAGCCCGTCAACGTCAGATCTTTAAACTGTGCGTTACCAAAAATATCGAGCGTTGCCGCTGAATCTGCCGGATAACCCGATCCATCTATGTAGGGTAAACTGCCTGGTGTCAGCGCGGCAACCACGTCTAAGACACCAGAGGCAATCGACTTGACCAGCCGGTTGGCAGTCAGCGAGCTGTTGATCGTGCCGTTGATGTCGATGTCGTTGATGCCAGACATATTGCCAGAGTCGTCGATGACCACAAGCCCGGATTGGATGATCTTGCCGCTCGCGCCGTCGAATCGAGCCACCCGGTTGTCGGAAGCCGAGGCTGGCCCAGATACGTCAGCCAGACCGTTTAAGATCCACTTCCAGGTAGAGCCACCGTCGTCCCAGGCATAAATTGACTCGGTGTCCCGGACGTAAATTAACTGGCCGTCCTCATCTCCAGATCCCGGAAGATTGGCAGCCGTATCGACACTATGAGCCGTTGGCTGTGGCCCGGATGGCCCGCCACCACCTGAGCCTCCACCGATCTCAAGATATGTACCAGCCATGATCAGGCTCCCTTAATGACGTTCTCTTTCGCGCAAATCGACATCGTAATGTTACCAGTGCCCGAAGTGAACACCCAGCGAGCTCTCACCCAGCGATATGCTCCACCCTGTACGTTCCATACATGGCCAGCACTCGCTGTCACAGCCTGAGAAGATCCCAAGACAGTCGTGAAATTACTTGGAGGATGCTCAACATCAGCGCACGCCTCGAGCGTCAAAGTGCCCACCAGGTTTCCAGCGCCACCTGAGAAGACAACCTGAATTGCATACTTATCCAGATCGCCTAAGTCAAACGCCACACTAACCGTACTCGATGCCGCATTTACTGGCCCAAGAATATTGCTCTGTTTCATTTCTGAATAGCCTCGCTTTCAATAAGTGAATTGAGTAACCCTTCGTATTGAGGATCGCCCTTGGCGATTAGATAATTCGCCAGCAAAAACTGATTGCCTCCACGCTGCAAAGCATCACGAAGCACTGGCGTATATTTACCAAATTGTTCCGGTTGACTTTCCAGCATACTAGCAAGTTTTGAGTACCCAGTCGCTTGCAGCGTTGAGCCATACTTGCGGAGGAAGTTGTTTAAGCCTCCCAAAGCAACAGCCCCAGGAGCGCCACCAGCCAATAAACCAGCGTTTGCAGCAATCGAAGTGGTCAACCCAAAATCACGATTAGACCTAACACCACCCAAGCGATCTCGAGCCGTCTTTTCAGCAACGGCAGAGCCAGCATAATCTCGGTTTGCCTGACGCCATTGAGAAACTATATCCTCAGCCTCTTTCGAGAAGTCGCCGCCACCACCCGTTGAAATATCAGGAACCCCAGAAGCTCCGCGAGAAGCTGGAACTCCCGATCTTTGATATTCTTGCGGGTTTAACTGCAAAGCCGATGGCTCTGCCTTCGCTGCGGTCTTTTTCGATAACAGATTATCAAGTTTACCCACACCAGCCTCAAGGCGAGGAAGCTCTGACACTCCGCGCTCGAGTTCTTCTGAGATTATGTCGTATATCTCCTGCTTGTATTCTTCTGCCAGAGAATCAACGTCTTTCAAAAGTTTTCGTTGCTCTGTCTTGTTTTGTAGTCCCTCACGCAAAGAGCCTGATTGGCCAAGACCGCGAAAAGTATCCGCCAGTTTTCTTAGCTGTGGAAAATGATATGCCACGGCTGGAGCCACCTTAGAATCCCGCTGCATCAAATCTTCTATGCGATTGGCGACGTTTTCAAAGCTGTAGCCAAAAGTAGAATTGACCTGCTTTGCGTACTCATTGGCCATGTGGCGATCTTGCGGAGATCCAGACTTAGCAACCCCCAAGATCCCAGACAAAGCACGCTCTCGCAGATCGTCGGCTTTGTTGATAATGCCGCCAATACGCTCCCCAGCCGACACCCTCATCGCACCGCTGCGCTCTGCGACATCTTCCAAAGAAGCAAAAGGTGTGACAATCTTGTTTTTTAAAAGGAACTCGCCTTGAGGCTCAACAAAGCCCTTTTTATCGAGCTTTCTAAACTCTTTTGTCATCGCACCGCTGCTTTTTACAGCCTTTTCCGCAGCACGACGCTTTAACGACTCCCGCAAAGCCTCACGCCCAGGAAGATGCTCAAAGCCTTTTTGAAGGCCTGCACCTAATGCCGCGCCCTTGGCAACATCTTCTGCCTGGACAAGAGGATTGTCTGACTCTGACTCTCCGTATCCGTAAAGAGCGCCAGAAGCAGCCGCCTGACCATACTTTCCAAGAGCCCCAGCCCGAGAGAGGTTAAGTCCGGGAACCGCTGCCGCGCCGATGCCTCCAGCAACCATACCCGCTCCTGTGGAAATCGGATTGGTTTCAAGAGATGTTTCTTTGCGCTCCCTTGCCTCCTGGCGTCCGACACGATAGTTTTCTCCGATCTCGTCTGGACTAAACTCGCCACGAAAGACCCCCCTGCCAGCCTCCAAAGCGCCCAAAGCCTCATCGTCAAGGCCATAGGTTGCGCCACCTACAGCGCCACCAAAAAATGATTCTGACATCGACACATCTTTGTCTGGAGCAATAGGCGACTCCAGCATGTGCTTTTTTAAAAGAGCTCGCTTTTGTTCGGGAGTCAAAGAAACGTCTTCAAGACTTTCCGACTCCATCGACCTTTTTAAAAGCGCACGCTTTTCTTCTGGTGTCACTTGATCAACCCCTTTTTGCGGAGCTCGGCGTCAACTTGCTCATCAGACATATCGTCAACAGACAGAGGAGCTGTGTCCATTTTTTCTAAGCCTCCGATTCCGCCCTCTCTCGCTGCCTTAGAGCGCTGCAAACTATCTTGACCAGAGCGCCGCAGCACGTTCGCTTTGTTTCTTAATTGCTGGCTGAATAAATCCAGATCCCTGCCGATCATTTTTCCAGGCTTCCATGGCATCTTGAATTTTTCCAAAAAACCACCAAGTCTTTCGGCTTCCTCGACACCAACAGCATCCGCGCCAAATGCTGAGTTTAAAGCCTTCAAAGTGCCCTCGCCATGTCTAACGGCAGCGTCAATCTGACCAGATTTTACAAGTGAGTCGAATACTTCAAGCTCCTTTTCGATAACGGCAGAGATCTGGCTCTTTTTGGCATAATCACTCTCGAAGTTTTTGGCCAAATCAGAAGCTCCCTTTTCCTCTGGAGTCTGATTCGATGCCTTCGGTGCAGACTTTTTCCAACCAAGAGGAAGCTGCTTTACCCGAAGCTCGCCTGTCTTTTGGTTTCTTTGCATTATCGAGCCTTCGTCCTCGCCGCTTACGCTTTGTTCGGTAGTCCAAGAGCCAGTCGCAGCGCCACTCTTATCAATTGATGGCTCTCTTAGCTTGTAACCAGGCATAGTCCTCGCCGAGCCCACTTCGTCCACCTGCACAGGATCGCCAGAAGCAGAAGTCAGCCTTGGCTCAAGCTCATACTTCTCTCTGAGCCTTTTACGAAGCATATCCCGACCCAAGCCCGCAGTCTCAAGGTTGGACGATTGCATCTCGTTGGCTCTGGCGTTGGTGTCGTCATATTGCTCAAGGCCAGAAAGGTAACGAGCCGTCTGGAGATCGTTCATATTAGAACGCTCCTCGAGATCTCGCATTTTTTCGTAGTTGTTGAACTTGTTTTGCATCGAGCCAACCAGCCCAGAAGTCATCTTCGGAAGTATGTTGCTCTCAGACCGCTTCCCGGCAGTCGTCCCAGCCATACTCGCCGCCTCAGATAGAGCGCTACCTAAAGTACCAAGCTGGCCGATCTTCTCCTGGCGCTCAAATTGCTCCTGCATCTTGTTGTATGCCGGAGTACCAGTGACCGCAGAGCGCCTCATGGCCTTGTCTTTGAGATAGCCGTATAGCTCAGACTTCATCTTGTCTTGCTGGTCGTCGGTTAAATATGGATCAGCCATGCTAATACCTCTGTTGACCTTGTTTGTATTTCCAGGCGTTGCCCCACTCGTCTTCCTTACCGTCCCAGCCGCTCGGTGGCTGATCAGCATATTGTGGCGCTTGGCTTTGTGGAGCATTGGCCCCGTAATACATAGCCCCAGCACTCACAGCATCTCCGACACCCCTGATCTGTTGGTTGGTGTCCTGAGCTCTGCGATTGTTCTGAGCAATCATCGCCTCGCCAATGCCCGCCTTACTTCTCGCAATATTCATCTTGTCTGCAAAGGTTTGAGATTGAACCCCGCGCTTTTGGGCCGCGATGTCTAAAAGATCGTCGCGATTTGTGCGCCTGTTCTGGAAGTTTTGTTGCTGCCCAGCGTTCCACCGATCAGCGTTGCGCCACGCCGCGTCGTTTCCTTGCTTGACGTTAGCGTCAGCAATCCGCTGATTCACATCGAGGTTTCTAAGGTTAGCAGCATTGGCTACCGCAGCACGCTGATCAGCCCATGACTGAGAATCTCGCCTGGTGCGCTGGTTGAATGAGTTTATTATCTCAGCATTGCGAGCCTCCTCGCCCATCTCGCTGTCGCGAATGTCGCCGCCAAGATTGGCTGACTTGTCCAGAGCCATAAGCTGATTCTTATATGCCTCTGCCGCAGCAAGCTGGCTTTGCATAGCAGAGGTTCGCATGGCGTCAGAGCCGCTCTGCATTTGACTTGCCATCTCCAGGCCAGATCCAGCAATCCCGCGCCTAGCGGCATCTTGCATAATGCTTTGCTGTCGACTTTGAGCGTCAGCCTGTGCCTTCTCGGAAGCCTCCTGCATCCTTTGATGAAGCATCGGATCGAAGCCGCCAGAAGCGATCTGCTTATAACGAGTCAAAGCATCGAGCTGTGCCTGCCGACCAGTTTTTGCAGATTCGGTAGCCTCAACCAGTTTGGGATTGGTCTCCTGGATGTAGTCAGCAACCTCCGGGATATGCTGCCCAACAGAAGCGTAATCTTTCGGTGTGATCGCTGAAAAGTCCAGGTCAGGAACCGGGATCTCCTGCGCTACGCGCGGATCGTCAAAGATCGAGATATCGTACTCAGGAGGAACAATCTTATTGAACATCGCCTCTATTTCAGCGAGCCGCTTTTTGTTCGCTCCAGCAGCCTTCTCAGACTGGTAATACTGCATAATGCCAGATACTACCTGAGCTCCGACAATGGCTCCTGCGATGACTAATGGTGCGACCATATAAACCTCTCAGAGATCAGATGTAGAAAGTTTTGCCCATTATTTTTACTTTAGTTTTCTTTCTTGGTGGAGCGTCAACCTTGATAGGCCCACCTCCAGCAAAGCCACCAGAAGCGCCAAAGTCTGCCACTATAGGTGTGTTCGGCTGGATCGGAGCCGGTGCCGTAGCCGGTGGAGCCGGAGTCGATACCTTATACGTTGGCCCTGCGGGAGCGTTGGTTGTAAATGGACCCCGGAGCTTGCATTTGTATCGAGTTAGCTACGTCCTGATTGCCGACTGCCGTTGAACTCTTTGGAGCGCTAAACGGATTAGAGATCGTTTCGTGGTCTAGGGGACGGATTGATCGCCGCAGCCTGTTGACTCACCACTACTCTCAAAGCCAGCCTCTTTACCGCCAAATGGATTGATAGCGTCAAATTGCTTGCTTAAAACTTGTGAGAGAAAGCAGGATTCAGATACTTCAAGTCTAGAGAGAACATATTGGAAGCGCTCTGACCAAGCCCCTCCAGGTTCTTACCAAAGAGCCCGCCGTCAGGAGCCGGGACACCAAATTGACTCTCCAGGTTTCTCGAAGTCGTCGGATCGTTTGGATCAAAGTCGGAGCAACCGCCTTGCCGAGATCCTTAGCCGATGGAACCTTTGGCTTGGGTATCGAAGTGGTTACTGGCCCAAATGGAGTATCGACCGTGATCTTTGAAGGATCACCGCCGTCAGTGTGGTCTGGCGAGCTCGATGTGGTAATGTCCACAGCCCCTCTGCCGCCACCAGAGCGCCAGAAGATCCGCTTCCAGTTTGTCCCGGTGGCTGTGGCATTACGCCTACTGTAGGCGTTTTTGCCTTCTTTTCTTTTACCTTTCTTCCTAACCCTGGAAGATCCAAAGAAGCGTCCTTGCCGCCTCGGTTTCCTTTGACTGCGATGTCGCCCTGACCCAACAGTCGATAGATCCGGTTAAATGCCGCAGCCTCGCCCTCATCGAGGTAATCCTTCCAGTCAGTGCTTCCAGCCTCGCCAGGAGTCGTCGACTCAGTGATCAAAGCATTAAGATCTTCCGAGCTCATGCTGTCGATGTAGTCAGCCATGTCTGGATTGGACGCTTTTAGCTGACCACGGATGACATCGCCTTGCTGCGTAAAATCAGTGAATCCCTTGACCGCGTTCTTTGCCTCGTTTTTTTGCTCCTCGGTCATCTCGCCGAGAGAGCCTGTCGCGGTATCCAGAACCCTTGATCTAAACTCATCCTGAGCCGCGCCAGCCGCAGCATGCCCAGCCTTTTGAGCGTTATCTCCTATGTCCGTCTTTTGTTTTTGCAAGGCTCCGTATGAGCCCAAAACATCAGCAGCTTGAGTAGCGAAGTCGCCAGAGCCCCTTAGAATCGAAGTGTCCAGTGCCGCCATTCCTGGAGTATATCTAGCGCCACCACCTCTTTTAAATAGCTGCCTGATCCCGGCATCGCTGCCCAAAAGATCGACGTCTTCGATGTTGGTGTTGGTTTTAAAGTTTAATGGAGATGGAGCCATTGGCGCTGTAGTGGCCATTTGCAGCCAGTCCATCGGAGCCGGAGCCTGAGCTGTGCTGTAATTGCTGTAGTTATATGCCGCTGGCCCGCCTGGATATGGCTCTAAGCCCTTTTTCTGCGTGCTGCCGCTTTTTGCGTAGTCTGTTATATGTTGCTGTGTCGGAACCCCGGTCAGTGAATACGGAGCCGCTGCCCCTGCGACATAATCGTCAGCCTCTTTTTTAAGTCCAGAGCTTGCGCCAGATATTCTGTCTTGAACCTGTCCCAGATTGATCGGGCTCGCCGTCCTGCCTGCGTTTGATTTTAATATACTCTTTTGAGCCGCTGACGTGCTTGGCTGCGATGAATAATTGGCAGACTGCGGAGCCGTCGACGTACCACTAAGCGGAGAGATGTCTCCCGCTGTCGAGCTCGTAAGGCCAAAGCCGCCCTGCCCAGCCTCGCCACCGTTGCCGAGGAGCTTCTCTATTTTGTCAAAAGCGTAGGCCATTATGCCCTCCCAAGTAAGTCAGGCGCTTTGCCTGTTGCTGGTTTCGCTAGTTCTGGTTCCGCACCGCCAGCGATCCCCTCGCTAACCGGGACGCTCTCGCCCTCTGTTGCCATTGGCTGCTGTTCCTGTGGTGGCGGCCCCTCCATCGGAGCCCCGGCTCCCATAGCCATAGGATCTGGTGCCCGCCCGGTGTTTGCCATAATCATCAAAACTGGATCTGTGCTGCGCTGGAGCATTAAGTGCTGTTCGATGTGCTCTTGGATCTGAGCCGCTCTCGGCGAGTCCATTCTGATCTTGGGATCGTTGAGAAGCGTCTTATGCCGCATGATGTGCAAAGCATGGTTGTCGACACTGAGAGCCATCACTTGCTCGCCTTGCTCCATTCGGTCGTTTTCTGAAGCAATAAGGTCGGATTCTGAAAGCTCTGTCTCATAGAGCTTGTTTAGTGGCTGGCCATCGAGGATCGAAACATATCCCTGGATGTCTTTAACAAGTCCCTGTTGAATCGTCTTCTCGGCAATGTCTATTCGACCCGCGATAGTCTGCATCAAAGGATTGATGCTATCCATCTTTATGCCCTTGATCGGCTTTAAAACATCGCCAGTAAACGGCTTGTTGAATGTCTGGAAGTTTTTGCCGGTAATGCTGACAATTCGCTCCGTCTTTGCAAAGCGCATATAAGCATTGATCGAATGATACATGGTCTTTTCGAGAACACTTTGCAGAGACTTGGAGTAAGAGTTTAAGAACTCAAGAGCGTTGGTCGTTAATGTCGCAATCGCCACACCAGAAGTACCTGCCGGGAGCTCGCCGCGAACTGCCGCGTTGATAAAGCTCATTTGCTGCATGTTGGTAAGCATAAGCTCTGGGAACTTGAACAGCTCTGGAGCCGACGAAAGAAGATCCAGCTTCTCTGGCTTGCCGCCACCCGTTGCGCTTTGCAAAGTGTACTCAAAGAAATTCATGCCATAAAGCTGCTGCACGTTTATGTCTGAATTGCGCGGAACTGAAATATTTTGAACACCAAGAGAGCTCTGGTTGGTTGCGATACAGCTCCAAGCGTGATCCAGCATCTCCTGCGCTGGCAGAAGATTGGAAAGCATCGGATAGCCAAAGCTCATTTCTTCGATTGGCTCTGGCTTGTATTGTTCGATCGGAATAACACCGTAAATGTTCACATCGTCATAATAGATCGTTTTCTTGCAGGAATAGATCAGCATCCTGCCTCGCGGCAAAGACGGTGTTGGCTTGTGATACATCTCATAGACATAAACCATGTCATCAGACACACGCCCATTGTCGCTGCCGCTTCTTACATCGTGCTGTATGCCTGGGAGCTTTTTAATGTCTGTCGCGAGCTCTGGAAACTGAGCCGCCAGATCCCACCGATTCCTTTTGACTCTAACCTCCACCCAATCGAGATCTTCCCAGTTTTGGGTGGTGTAGTCGTAGGTCATGTCGAAAACTGAATGAACAGCGATCTCCAGGTTGCCGTCGTATATGACCTGCTTTTGGTCGTTTTCCAGGTCGTTGACAGCCACCGGATTGCCGCGATCAGAGCGCCAGCGGGCCGAGATGTAAGAACAGCCAAGTATCAATGCCGACTCGACAAGTCTGTCTTGCTTGGTGTCCAGCTTTTGAGTGTCGACGATCTCAGCCGAAAGACCGTTGGCTATCCGCATCTCCTCGGTTACATCGACACCAGAGCTCTCCGCGATTGCATTAAAAGCAAGTTTTTGCTTTGTGATCAGCGTGAGAAGCTGACGAATCATGGCGCGAGACTGGGGCACCGACATCTTGATCAATTCGCCCTGGTCGCCGACGAAATTGAGAGAAGTCAGCCAGCTTTGAGCGTCAAGTACAGTCGAGTAATATGCGTATAGGTTTCTTATCCACATCCTATACACAGGATTGTAGCCACCAGAGCCCTGTTGCTTGTGAAGGCCATCAAGCTCTGACGCCAAGTCCTCGGCATCATAAGTCATGAAATATTCTTGCGATGATCTCACTTAGTAACCCTCTCCTGATAGCCGCGAACAACCCAAGCGGTAGCCTGAGCTTCTATTGCCTCGCCAGCCTCACGGTGCGTTAAAATCGCCTTGATAAAGGTAGATCTTTGTTGGAACAAAGGAACATAAAGACGGATTACTGGCGCTGGTACGGTATTATATATGTTTTTTATGCCATCCTCTAAGCCCCAATTGAAGAACGCCCACGCGGATAAGCCCCAGCCGCCAGACCCCGAAACAGTGTCAGACTTCCAGATAGTCGCCTTATCTCCACCGAAATTCGATTCTGCAATCGCCAGAGCAGGTCTCGGATCAGCATCGCCCCCACATCCGCATCTCGATCTCGTATCTGATGAATACGACGAGCGATATCCCCGCCATTGTCGTAGAGATCGGGTGTTCCCGCCAACATTTCAGGGGAGAAGGCGACGATGCGGGGGTTGGCCCGAGGGTGGGCGTCACCGCGGACGATCTGGATGGCGCCACGGTGCATCCCCTGCCAGGTTCGGGGTTGGAAGACCACGCGCCTGGAACTGGTACGTTTCGTACTCCGCATAAATAGCTAACTCCTAGCCCTTGATTGCTCCCGCCATGACGCCTTCAACGAAGAAGCGGCGGAAGAGCAGATAGACGATGACCAGCGGGATGACCGAGGCGAAGATGGCGGAGTAGATGAGCTGGAAATTGGTCGAGAACTGGCCTACTGCGCTCTGTGTGAAGGGCAGCAGCGTCGAGTTGTCGGGATCCAGATAAACGTAGGGTTCAAGGAATTGATTGTAAACCAGTGGCAACATGAATGACAATTAGGCTGACAATCGGCACTTTCAGCAGCGGCAGCAAAATGTAACGGATGTATTGCAGACTGCTGGCGCCATCGATCACTGCCGAATCTTCCAGCTCCTTGGGAATAGCACTGATGGCCGCCGTCAAAATCATCGTTGAAAGGCTGTGCCTTTGATGTTGATGAGGACAATGGAAAATAACTGTAGACCTATAGCGAGTAACGCCGGAATCACCGTAGCCTGGGATCAACTTGAACACCCATTGCACGATCAGGAATTGGGGAAGCAGGATCAGCATGGCCGGAATCACCATCTGCAGGAGATAGATGTTGTACACAAACATCTGGTCTCGCCGTCTTAGTCCCGCCAAACCATAGCCGGTGAAGATCGACAGGATGATGCCAATCGTCAGGCTTATGACCTGTAACAAGCAGCGTGCGCAGCGCCCAACGCATTGTCCCGTAAAGTGTCCCCTGACAGAATCGTTTTCCAGCCATTGTATGTGTAAAAACCGGCAAAGAAATCCCTTGATCTCCTCTTCCGGGATATTGTATTGTCTCGCTCACCTGTGGCAAGGATGTGCGCGCCATGATGAATTCGGTCTGGGGAATCCCCAACGCTTCCTTCAGATCTTTCAAGTCTAGGTCGTAAAAGACACCAAGATTGCCGACCTGGGCACTCATATTGACTTCGTCCGCTTCCGGAATCCACAGATGCAGGTCTGTCGAATCCTTCGTGCTGACAAAAGAGCGAATGAATAACGTGTAGAATGGAAACAGCGTGAGCACCGTGTAAAGCACCATGACCGTGACCGCGAAGATCCGGATCAGGCGCTTCCGTGAACTCATGGACATCCGGTTTCGCTTATACTGTGTTGGTTTGGCATCATTTTTTGTATCAACCATGTTGCACTCCTAGAGTTATTCTAGTACTGCAGTCGTCGCTGAAGTCGTTGCAGGACGACGCCCAGAATTACCAACGGCAGGAAAGATTCGACTGCCAGCGTCATGCCCATGGCCAGACGTTCAACCTGGAATCCGTAGGTGAAGAAGAGAATGCTGAGCAATTTTGCTTCAGGATTGACGTAGAGGGCGCCCATCGCGACCAGTTCATCGAACACAGCGAAAGAGCCGATCAGACACATGGTTGTCGCCAAAATAAAGGAGGGCAGCATTTGCGGGAAGTAGACTTTCCATAGCCGTTGCCAATAGGTGGCGCCATCAACGATTGACGCCTCGATGGTCTCTTTGGGGATTGCTAAAAGACCGGCGAGAAAAATGGCCATGTTGTAACCGGCATAACGCCAACCCACCAGGGCAGGCAGAATAAATGCCGTTCCTCCTGGTGAAAAAATATCGATCGCTTTTTCGATTATCCCCAGCTCCATCAGTAAAAGATTGGCGGTGCCGCTCTCTCTGGAGAACAGCATTACGGCCATGTAGCCAACCGCCAGACCGGATACCATGAGCGGCAGATAGACGATGGTGAAAAAACCACCCCGGAATCCGACTTCGTAAAGTAATAGCGCCAGACTCAGCCCAAAAATAAAGACAGTCGAGTAATTGAGAATAACGAAAACG
Source organism: uncultured Chloroflexia bacterium (assembly GCA_963700615.1). GTDB lineage: Bacteria > Chloroflexota > Anaerolineae > J102 > J102 > DUEF01. Next base: position 681,502 of record CAVOYG010000026.1, read on the forward strand.
ATCGTTCGACGCAGGGCTGGCAAATAATCTCGCAAGACACCTGGGTCATTAAACAAGGCAGTAAAATTTCGCAATCCAACAGCATTGACTTGCGGATCGTTGAACTGCGACATATCGGTGAACAAGATCGGTATGGCGACAAGAAATGGTACAATCGTGAGAACAACAAACAGGAAGAATTGTGGACCGATGAACAACCAATCTCGGAGCGCTGCGGCGGCGCTCCATCCCGCTCATTTTCCGTTTGCCTTCGGGCTTGTTCTGGTTGTCAGGGATTAAGGGTTGTGATGAAGCTGCTGCCATAGTTGCTTCCTCATCTGGGTGGTTTGGGGATGGGTGGCCTGCGACTTCACAGGCCACCCGGTTGAGTCTACGAAATTCGACGTAGGTCGAAGGTTCTGGTCCTGGTACTTTAGGCCGGCAGACCTTCGAAGCTCTCGTCCCAGTTGCGCTGTGCGATGTCGAGCGCATCCTGGACGGTGATCTTTCCGGTAAGCACATCGGCCATGACCTCGTTGTTACCGTTCGATTCCCAATCCCAGACGCCCTGGGATCCCTTAAGGCGGTAAGGACCAGCTGCCACCTCTCCGGTCAGGCTCTGCTCGCAGTCGACCTGGCGGATAGGCGCCATCAGGGTTGCCGATGTCCTTCAGCACCTTCTGGTATTGCGGGCCCTGGATATCGAGCTCTCCACCAGTGTCGTACAGTGGGCAGCGACCTTCAGCCTGAGCACGCATGGGAATGGCTTCAGGGCTGTGGAGCCAGTTGAACGCTGTCATCGTGGCATCCCAGTTGTCCTGATCCATATTACCGCCCCGGATGAAGAACCCCAGGTCGATGGCGGGTGACATAGCGCTCTGCAGCCAATCGCTTGCCTTCGGCCGGTGGTGTTAAGGGAATACCGTTCTGATGACCGTTGATGGCGAAGTCGGAACCGGCGGCCAGGGCTTTGTCCCAGACCCACGGTCCGTGCATCATCATGACGGATTTGCCGGCGATGTAGGAGGCTTCCATGTCGCCTTCCCACTGTCGGGTCCACATGCTTGGCGGCATCCAGCCCTCGTCGTTGGCCTCTTTGAAGAACTCGTAGGCATGGCGATAAGGTGAATCCTCGGCATTGAACTTGGCTTTGACCCAGGCAAGCATCAACCTGACGATCGCGTCGGCCATCGGCAAATGCCAGGGGAAGGGCATCGATGTAGTTGTTGCCGAAGATCCAGTTGTGCCAGGCCTGGTTGTAGAACCAGTCTACGCCATCGGTGGCGTTTGCCCAGGCGGCGCCTTCAGCCAGCCACTTCTTCAGATCATCCCAGGTATTTGACATCTTTCTGGGGATCCAGGCCCGCATTGCTCCATCAATCTCCTCGTTGTACTGCCAGGTCATCACAAAGCCCTGGAAGACGTCCAGGGAGCGGGGACCGGGCAGACCGTGCAGATCGGACCAGGCGTTCTTGACATCGAAGTGCCAGCGATCCCACCAGGGGAAGTCCAAACGGCTCAGATCGATGGCCATCTCGTAGTTGTTCTTGTCCAAGAAGAATCTGCATCTCCTGCGTCAGCTCGATGGCAGCGAGATAGCCGCCAGCCACTTTGGCTTCGTAGGCGGCCGCAGTGTCTTCATTGATCGAGAACACGTTGATCTTGATGCCCGGATGTCTCGGCTTCAAAGACATTCCAGATCTCACGATAGGGCGCTTCGTACTCGGACACCGGTGACATGACGTCAAGCGTCACCTCCTGCAGCGGCGGGGGCGGTGGTGGCGGCGGGAGCCTCTGTTGGCGCGGCGGCAGGCGCTGAGGTTGCAGCTGGAGCGGCGGCAGGTTGAGCCGCCGCCACAGGCTACCAGACCGACGCCAGCAGCTGCTAACAGCGCCGAGACGTAGAAAATCACGTCGGTTTAAGGTTTTCTTCTCCATAGTTTACCTTCCTTATGAATGAGAGAAGTGAACAATTGATACTACTTGATATGGGTGATGTTCATGTTTTGTCTTATGCTCTACCTCCTTTTCATCGAAACGCCATGTTGTGAAGCCCTTCTGCTAATTCGAATGTCCCTTAATCCTGCAAGAGGTTGGACGTTGGTCTGCCATCGCTCGGCTCGTTTCTTGCAGGGTCCGGTGTCAACAGCAGAAATGCTTCGTACATGGTGGGCGAAACGGACTGGTTGGGGCTACAGGTTCTGCTAGCGACTACTGGTGCCGGTAGAAATCCCAGCCCAGGTATGTAGTAATGGCTTCTTCCAGAACGTCGGCCCAGTTGCCACGAACCTGGGCAACGTGATGTTCAAAACCATTTTTGCAAACGTACTTCATCAACTGCTGCAAATTATCGATGCGGCAGACGGCGGCGCCACCCTGGATGTTGGTGGGATCGTCGGTGAATTCACCTTCGCCCACGTAGCAGCGGATCTCGCCTGCCCGGTCATCGGTGGACATGCGGAAGATAGGTCATCGGCCCGGCCGCGACCTGCGCTTTGATGGCGCCAAAGCATTTTTCTGGCCCCACCGAATTGCCGATCACGTCCAGATTGGAGATCTCCGGCGTCTTGCCGATAAAGCTCTTGGGATAGTTGCTGCAATGCGTGTTGATGCACATGTCCCGGTCATCGCCGTAGTTGTTGTTCCAGTCCAGGAAGCCAGGGGCGTTTTCCGACGCCAGCGCCAGGGCATACATGGAAACAGCACCGGTCACATCGACCTCGCAGGCGCTGGGCATCAATTTCTCGCCCATCATGCTCATGGTCAGGCAGGTGGCGCAGCCGTAATTTTCCTGGAGCGAGGTCCAGCATTGGATGGCGCTGGCGTCGCATTCGTTCTCCGCCATCCAGTTTTCGACTGCCACCGACCAGGCTGCCTGCTTCCGCACATTCTCATCCTTGATGTAGCCGGGAATCGTGCCGTAGTCCTCTGATCTCGGCCACTTTGGCCTCCACTGCCGGATCGTCGCTGTCCAGCAGGGCGTGTGGCTGCCGCCATCATCTCCGACATATCCACCGTCACCACGGTGATGCCGGTGCTCTGCAACAGTTTTTCGCTGTAGCGGCAGGTGTGGAAGGGCGACGGTCGGGCGCCGATTGCGCCGACCCGCATGTGGGTCAGGCCCTTGACCACCCGGCAAACTCTGGCGAAGAAATCCAGGTCTTTGGTGAACTCGTCGCTGTCGATGGGGCAGGTGTGGTAGGTGGTGTCGGTGAAGGGGATGCCGAATTGGTAGAGGTTGTTGCAGACGGAGAATTTGCCGCAGAAAGCATCCCGCCGTTCGTTGGCCAGCAGTTTCATGGGGTCTGCATCGTCGCAGGCCTGCACCAGCACCGGCACATTCAGGTCGGCCATGTCGAGTGTGTAGACCACACCCATCTCGTCGCCGAAGTTGGGCAACACGACGACGATGCCGTCGATGTCGTCCCGGCGGGCTTTGAAGACTTCGGCGCAGATTTTGGCGTCGGCGTAGGTTTCGATGGCGCCGTTGGGGGTGGCATCTTCGGGCGGGATGACGTAGTCGTAGCCCAGGCTGTCGAGCTTGGCCAGCAGGTCTTTGCGCCCTTGCACAGCCAGCTCGGAGTTGAAAAAGCCTCGTGTGCCGACGATCAGACCAAAGGTGGTGGTTTTATCGAAGACGTTCATTTGCATCATGCTCCTTTGCAGATTTGTTTGATAGGCCGAAATCAGGCCAGAAATGATGAAAGTGTTAAACCGGAATGCCCAGCAAATGTCGGGCTATGCGTTTGATAGATGGATCAGGGCCAACGAACATCCACAGCAGGAACTGGTCGGAACTGGCACTGCGACCGGTTTCACCACCGATGGTCTGGCCCATCACCTCCAGTTCGCCAAAGCCGCCGAAGCCGCCGCCATCGTTGTACACGTGAACGGAATGCCCATTGCATCCGGGCATGTGCTGGCGGTTCCTCAGCGTAGGGAACGGAGGGGTTATTGAAGAAATTTCGGACCAGCAGATACGATCGGCCATCCTCCAGTTGGTTGAGATAGCCCAACCGCCCGTAGAGATGGGCGGCTTTGTATCCGACCTTGAACTGCTTCCGACCGCTGATCTTGAGCCGCACGTAGCCGCAATCCCGGTCGATGAACTGATGCGCATCATCCACCGGAGCGAAGTAATCGCTGTACGCAATTTCAGGCGAGGCCGGCATCCAGATTTCGCCGCCGGGATTCAGTTGGAGCGATGTTCCAACCTTCGCTCATGATCTCGTTGCGCTCGGTTTCGGACAGTGTGAGGCGATGCTCGATGCCGGCATAGACCACATCCTCCATCAGCTCGGCCCGGTTTGAGAGCCCTTGCAGGGGATTGGCCGCCGGTGCGGATGGTGCGCTCGATGTCAAGTGTTTTGCTGCCGCTGGCGAGGTTGTAGGCCTGTAACGTGCATTGCTGGGAGAGATGACATTCAGCGCCAGGGCCGCTGTCCAGCGTGTAACTTCCGGGATCAATCGACTGGGCGAGGCTGAATCGTGCCCCAGAAGTCGTTGCGATCCCGCACGCGAATATGAATCTCCGGCGAAATCCAGATGCGTTCACCGCCCAGATTCCATTCTTTGGCGGCGATGTAGGCCGAAAAGGCATCTGCATCCGCCCAGACTTCGTTCAGCCAGGCGATACTGGCGCTTTCTTCTGACAGGAATGGCCCCAGAATGCGGCCGCCATGTTCCAGCACGACGACGAACACGCCATCCTGCAACTCGAGGATTTCATGTCGAAGATGATTTTCCTCGATCCGTTGTTGGACTTGGGGGTAGGTGATTGGAGTGGTCATAGTTCGTGGTGCGTGATTCGTGGTGCGTGGTGCGTTGTTTGGCGACTTACGCAACACGCAATACGAAACACGTATCAACCTTATGGGAAGAACACGGCCTTCAACACTTTGCCTTCCAGCGCCATGTTAGCGCCTGTGACAAAGTCATCGAGCGGGAAACGGTGGGTGACCAGTTTGTCGGTGGGGAAACGGCCGGAGGAAACAAGATTGACGGCCAGACGCTGATGGCGGGGTGCAAAAATGGTGGTGCCGATCAGGTGCAATCCGTTGTAGTGGACGATGTTCATGTCCACGCCCGGTTTGCTTTTGTCCTTGGGTAGTCCCCCGAACAGCAGGATGCGCCCGCCCTTGCGCGCCATCTCGACCGCCTGCACCTGCGCAATCGGTGCCGGTGTGGCGGTGACGATGACATCTGCGCCTTTGCCGTTGGTCAATCGCCGCACTTCTGAAACGACATCCACTTCCGCCGAATTGATCGTGGCGTCCGGTTCGAAGGCGTCGGCCAGTTCGAGACGACTCATCGACGATATCGACGATGAAGATCTTGTGAGCGCCGTGCGCGCGGGCCAGAGCGATGTGGATGCAGCCGACCGGGCCGGACCCAATAATCACGACCGTGTCGCCCAAACCGACCTGGCCCTTCTCCTGGGCATTGATCGAGGAGGAAATTGGCTCGGTGATGGCGGCGAAGGCGGGGTCCACATCGGGCGACACGGGCAACACATTGCCCAACCGCAACGCTTCCGGCGGGACGGCGATGTAATCGGCCAATCCGCCCGGCCAGGCCTGGGCCAGTTCCCGGTAGTTTTCGCAAAGCTCGTACCGGCCATCCAGACAGAAATCGCAGGAGCCGCAGTAAACCACGGGCCCGACCGCTAATCTGTCTCCGACCTGCCATGGACCCTCGTACTTTGAGCCGAGTTCGGCTACATCGCCGCAGATCTCGTGACCGATGATCCAGGGCAGGGTGACTTTGCGATGGCCGCTGCGCAGGGTGCGCAGAGTCGGAACCGCAGAGGCCGCAGGCATGCACTTTCAACAACAATCCGGCAGGGTCAACGACCGGGTCGGGCACGGTCTCGACACCGAAATTCATAGGGGCTTGGACAACGACTGCTTTCATGGGTGATTGGTAGTGAGGTAGTTGTGTCGTGGACGATGCACTCAAGGTTGTGTCAGATTCTGAACGACCGAAGGGAGTGAAGAATCTACACCAAAGCGTTGCATCTAGCTTCCGAACCTGGTGATTACTCGTTCCTTCCGGTCATCGGAATGACACAGAAAGGGATCAGAAACAACAGGGACGAAATCTGTGCTATGCACCACGTGCCGCCAACATTTCGTCCTGCAACAAGCGAAGCTTGTGGGCGAAACGGCTGGTGTCGGGAGCGAAATTGTCGTAGGTGAACATCTCACCCTGTTTGATCGGCTTGAGCACCGTGCCGTTGGGCGTGATGCCCATGGGGATGCCGCTGGCCGCTTTCGCTTCTTCTGCCTTGTAAATGCGATTGAAGAAATCGTAGCCGCCGATGTCATCCACCACGTGGCCCGGTTCCATATCCCGTTTGGCGATGGCAACCACTTCGGCCACAAGATTCTTGGAAACCAGCGTGGTTTCGCCGTAAATCACTGCCTCGGCGATGGAGATCGGGGTTTCGACGTTGCACAGGTGGTAGGGGCGATACAGCGTGTAGTAGGGGCCATTGCCCATCGCCAGGAATTTCATATCCACCCGCACCCGGCGGTCGTGGGAAGTGATGATGGCGAAGACGCCGGGGGCGACTTTGCCGGTGGTGTATTCGACACAGCCTCGCTGCGTGAGGATGCCGCCATCTTCCACCGGAACCAGAACCTTGTTCAGGTCATCCAGATCGACCTTGTCGCCATGCGCGCCGGGCACATCAGGAACCAGACCGGTGGCGTTTGCCATCGCCGTGATCTCGACCATTGTTTTGGTCCCGTCCTGGAAGGCCGCCAGCATCTTGGGATTCATGCCCTTGCTCAGCGCTTCCTCTTCGGCGGTGCTGGGATTGGCATAATAATTGATGCGATTGTTCTTGCCCTTGCCCAGACAGACCACTTCAAAACCGAGAGTGCTGGCGAAGTTGTAGAGCATTTTGCACACGCCGGGCTCATCGCCGCTGGCCACTGTGTAAACAACGCCGACCTTTTGCGCCAACTCGTTCAGATACACGCCCACCGTCACGTCGGTTTCGACGTTCAGCATCACCACATGCTTTTCGTTCATGATGCTGTGCCAGGCGACCCGTGCGCCGATTTCGGTGTAGCCGGTGGCTTCAACCACGACATCGACACCGGCGACCTTGGTCAGCAACAACGCGTCCGGGGTGACGACCACTTTACCGGCGGCGATGGCATCTGCGGCCTCACCCACGTTTTCGGTGACGCAGATCTGATCTTCGGGCACGCCGATTTTCTTGAACGTCTTCACCGGGCGGCTGACATCGATGTCTGCAATCGCCACGGTCTTCATCCCGGCCATCTGATTGGTGACGTGCACCAGGCCTGAGCCCATCTGCCCGCAACCGACCAGGCCGACCTGAATGTGCTCGCCCATCGCTTCGAGTTTTTGTAGATTTTCGTAAAGTTCCATTTTGAGTTCCTATGAATGATGATGCGTTTGAGTTTGTTTGACTAAGCTTTTCCTGCACAACCCAAAAGGGTGATAAGTTGTTTGGCCGATTCTTCGAAAAAATCGGTTGAGTGAGCGATGATGTTGTGGTAAATGAGGTCTTTTTCAGTAGCTTCGGCGGTGAAATCTCGAATCGACCGGCTGGCCTGGCGGGCCATTGCCGTGTAGTAACAGATTTTGCTGATGCCGGCGACGATAATCTCGGGATAGGCGTCATCTTCGAGACCGGAAGCGCCGTGCATCGCCAGGGGGATGTCGATGCGGTCGTGAATCTCACGCACTCGGTCGAGATCGAGCTGTGGTGTGCCGCTGTAGACGCCGTGGGCGTTGCCAAAGGAAATCGCCAGCACATCGATGCCGGTGCGAGCCACGAAATCCACGGCCTGTTCCGGATCGGTCATCGTCTCTTGCGGGCCAGCTGCTCCCAGGTTGATGGAGGAGCCGGCAATCGCCCCCAGCTCGGCTTCGACATCGACGCCGACAGCGTGGGCGATGCTGACGATCTGCCTTGTTTGCCGGATATTTTCCTCGTAGGGAAGGCCGGAGCCATCGAACATGATGGAAGAGGTGCCATTGCGAATGGCGACCACGATCTGCTCGACGCTTGCGCCGTGGTCGAGGATGAGGGAAACGGGAACGGAAGCTTTGCTTGCTGCATCCGCTGCGGTGGCAATGCCGATCTCAAGGGGAATGCCGGGAGTGACATCCTGATTGAAGGCCAGGATCAGGGGAGAAGCGAGCGCTTCAGCAGCCCTGATCTGCCCGACGATCATCTCCAGGTCGCCCGCCAACAGGCTGGGGATACCGTATCCCCGCCGTCTGGCGTCCGCTAAAATGGCGTTGGAGTTGACGAGTGGCATCAGATCCTGCTGCCGCATGGAGAACGTCCGCCAGGGTCCGGATCAAGGCTGGGCGGGTCATGCGCTCTGCCAGATATTGCGTCCAAAGGTGATGCCCACGGCTCCGGCCTGGACAACGCCTCTGACCATGTTCAGCACATCTTCGTCGGTTTCCAGGCGAGGGCCGCCTGCCGCCACCACCATCGCCGGCGCCGCCGCTTCGACCACCTCGGCAAAGGTTTCGGCGGAGCCGGTGTAGAAGGTCTTGACGACATCTGCACCAAGCTCCATGCCCAGACGGGCGGCGTAAGTGACTTGTTTGGCCGTGTACACCTCGTCGGGCGGGACCAGAGGGCCGTTGGGATAGGCATGGATGATGACCGGCAATCCTGCTCGCTCGGCCTGTTGCACCAATCCCGAAAAGTTGGAGAGAAGCCCGGCCTGCTGTGAACTCCCGACCGTGACGGCCATCGCCACGGCATCTGCGCCCAGCCGCAGCGCTGTCTCGACCTGCGTCACCCACACATCCTGGCCGGGATGGAAGGGGGAAACGGTCGAGGTTTTGAGAATGAGCGGGATGCGCCCGGCATAGGGTTCGTAACACTGCTGGGCGGCACCCTGCATCAGCATGATGGCATCCGGCTCACCACCGGCGACACGCTGCAGCACGCCAGCCATATCTTCCATGCCGGATAGCACGCCGTAGCTTGGTGCGTGGTCGATGGCCACGGTGAGGATGCGGCCCGAAACGGGGTTTTGCAGTCTGCGTAAATGGGTGAGTTTGCCTAGTGAGTTCATAATTGTTTTAGAAGTCAAAGTTGAAATTATCAGGGTCGGCGCCCAAGTCGTTCCTGCTGATCCAGGCTGTCGATTAAAAGCATGTCGTCGGATTCGATCTCAAAATCAAAGATGTCGGCATTGCTCTGGATGCGCTGCTGCTGCGACGATTTGGGAATCGCCACAACGCCACGTTGAATCATCCAGCGCAGGGTGATCTGAACCGGATTCTTGCCATATTTGTCGCCCAATTCGCCCAATTCGGGAACATCATTGACCTTCCCCTTCATGATCGGACGCCAGGCTTCCAGACGGATTTGTTGTTCCAGGCAGAACATTTGCAAATCAGGCTGCTGCAACCAGGGATGGAATTCGACTTGATTCACCATCGGTACAATGCTGACATCGGGCAGCAGATCTTCAAGGTGATGAACCAGGAAATTGCTCACGCCGATGGCCCGCACACGTCCCTCGTTGTACAATGTTTCCAGGGCTCGATACGTGTCTTTGTAGGTGCCTGCGACCGGCCAGTGCACCAGATAGAGATCGGCGTAGTCCATGCCCAGACGTTCGAGGCTGGCATCGTACGCCGCCAGGGTTTGCTCGTAACCCTGGTCTCGGTTCCAGACTTTGGTGGTGACAAAGATTTCTTCGCGTGGCAACCCCGCTTTCTCTGATCGCCCGACCGACGCCGATTTCGTTGCCGTAGATCGAGGCGGTGTCGATATGGCGATAACCGGCCTCCAGCGCCCAGCGCACCGCATTTTCGACTGCCTCACCGTCGGAGATGAGAAAGCACACCCAAGCCCAGCCAGGGGATGGCAACGCCATTGTGCAAAATCGCCGAATCGGTAATCTTGTTGATCATATCTGTCCTCTCAGCTTCGCCAGCGTCTGGAAATCGCCCTTGACGTGTTCGTAAATGCTCTTGTACAGGTCAAAGTATTCCAGGTATTGTTCGTGATTGCCGGGGATGGGCTCCATGCGGTCGACATACTCCGCCCACTCTTTGGCGACGGAGAAATCCTCGAAGATGCCGGTGGCCACGCCTGCCAGGATGGCATCGCCGTAGGGAGCGCCGGTGCGACGTTTGACCAGCACCGTGGGCACATCGAAGACATCGGTGATGATCTGCCGCCACATCGTGCTGACAGCCCCGCCTTCGTTCAGGATGATGGGCTTGTTCAGTTTCAGGCCCGATTGCTCGATCAACTGGTAGGAATCGTAGAGCGCATACGCCACTGCTTCCATCATCGCCCGCACAAAATGGCCCTTGCCGTGGTTGAGCGACAGCCCGAAGATGACGCCACGGGCGGTGTTGTCCCAGATCGGCGTGCGTTCACCCATCAGGTAGGGCAAGATCACCAGGCCATCGCTGCCCAGCGGCACTTTGGCCGCCTGCATGTTCAGCAGATCGTAGGAACTGACGCCCAGCACCCGCTCGACCTCGACCTCGTACTGCGAGAACTGGTCACGCAGGTAGCGGATCGATTGCCCGCCGGTGGTGGTGGTGGGGATGGTCATGTAGGTGTTGGCCGAGTCGATGGTGAAGGGCAGGTTGATCATCGACAGGCCGATGTCGGAGTAGGCGAAGCCTACATCCTTGAAAATGACGCCGAAATTGCCCACCGTGCCCAGGTTGCTCATGATGTCGCCTTCTTCGATCACCCCGGCGGCGATGCAACTGGCGTTGAAATCCACCTGCCCGGCTGTCACCGGCGTCCCCGCCGCCAATCCTGTCTCCGCCGCCGCTTCCGGCGTCACCTCGCCAATGAGTCTCGATACTGCGATGCAACTCCGGCAGGATGTCGGGGCTGATGCCGATCGCCTCCATCAGGTCGAGATCGAATTTTTGTTCAGCGAGATTGAAGGCCACGCCATAAAAAGCGGCGTCTCCGTAACAGGACACCTGTTTGCCGGTGAGTTTGAAAGTGACAAAGCCATCGATGGAGAGGGCTTTGTCGATCCGGGCGAAGGAATCGGGGCGGTTGGATTTCTCCCATAGCAGGTTGACGAGGGAGGGATGGTCTTCGATGCGATTGGCGGTGACGCCTTTGATCCGATCTTCCCCGACCGTTTCCTTCAGCCACTCCACCTCTCGCGTCGCCCGACGGTCCATCAGGTTGTAGGCCCGGTGAATGGGATTGCCCTTTTTGTCGACCATGACCATCGAGGGCAACGCCGACGAGACAGCGATGCCCCGAATATCCGCCGGATTCGACCTTCGATTCCGCCAGACATTCCTGGATCATGTCGCAGGCTCGTGTCCAGTAGCCCATCGCATCATGCTCGGACCAACCGGGATGGTCGTGATAAAAGGGATACTCTCGGAAGGCGAAGCCCAAAACCTCGCCCTGGGGATTGATGATGCAGGCTTTGCAACCGCCTGTTCCGTAATCAATGCCCAATAAATAATCAGACATGGATGCTGCTCCTTTCCATTTGGTGAATGCCATTGGCTGGTGCGGCGATGGTGGGATTTTCCGCCAGCAGATGCAATGCCGTCTGATCGTCTGTGACAAGCACATTGATGAGTTTACCCTTCAATGCCCCGCCAATGACATCGTATTTTCTTTCGCCCCCGGCCACGCCGATGCGCCGTGGGATTTGCTGGATTTGTTGGATGGTGAGCCCAATGGTGCGGTCGTTGACTTCGTGCTCCATCGGCCGCCCCTGGTTATCGAGGAAGCGCAGAGCGATGTCGCCCACAGCGCCATCCTCGGTAAAGCGTAAAATCTCCTCGCGACTGAGGATCCCCGATCTTTGTACAACTGAGCCATGCAACGGAATGCCAACGCCCAGAATCACGACATTCGCTTTCTCGGCCAATGCCAGCGTCCCTTCGATCTGTGGGTCTTCAACCAGAGCATCGCGCACCAATCTGCTTTTGACCACGCCTGGCGCCGGAAGCAGCCGTAATTTCGCGCCAAATGATTGCGCCATGCGTCGCGCCAGGTCAGCGCCATGAATTTCAGCGGCGGGATTCCCCAATCCGCCCAGAATTTGCACTACCGTCATATGGGGCCAGTATTTCATGGGCAGGGCATCAACCACAGCCCGCAGTGTTGTCCCCCAACTTAATCCCACCACTTCATCTCCATCCAGACAGCGCACGAGACACGCAGCCGCGGCTACGCCCAGGTCCTGGATCATTTCATTGTCAGCGTAGCTGTTCGGTGTTACGACCACAGCCTCAAGCAGACCGAATTTCGCCTCCAGGGCACGTTCAATGGCGACATTCGATTCCTGCGGCGAGACGATGGTGATTTGTACAATGCCTTCATCGCGCGCTTGCTGCAGGAGCCGCGAGACTTTGATGCGCGAAATCCCCAATCGTTCTCCGATTTGTCGTTGTGTTAATCCATCCTCATAGTACGCTGTAGCAACCTTGTACAACAACTTCCACAAATCTGGGTCTGTTGTCATGAGCTGGAGTCCTGTTCAAATGAACACCGATGAACATTTGCGATAAGTGAATTCTAGCACACGACTTCTTGTGAGTCAAGTGGTCACACGTGTTCAGATGTTCAATTTTCAGGCAAAACTATTGACAAAAGAGCGTCAAATAAATATATTTCATTGGTAGGAGGTATGACCACACACCTCTTCTTGTTCTTTCATGCTGGAGAAAGCAATGTCACTGGCAATACCAGTTTTGCGCTACGGGAAAGATGAGCCGCTGCCGGAACGCATTCCCTTGCGAGCCGGGCCATTATCACTGGTGTATGAAAACGGGGATATTCGCACCATCAGACTGGGCGGACATGAGATCCTGCGGCGGGTCTACGTGGCCATTCGGGATCACAACTGGGGCACGGTGCTGCCGGTCTTCTCCAACGTGGAGATGGACATCGGCGACGATGCCTTCAAAATCACGTACGATGTCGAAAACGCCGAAGGCGATATCGACTTTTGTCTGGCGGGGAAGCATCACTGGCGATGCCGATGGCACGATTCGGATGGAGATGGATGGCGAAGCTCGCACCACATTTCGTCGCGCTCGCATCGGCTTCTGCGTGCTGCATCCCATGGATTTGGCCGGAGCGCCCTGCCGAGTTTCGCACGTTGACGGCAGTCACGACGATGTCCACTTCCCCACCGTCATCGCCCCGCAACTGGTTGTCGATGGCGAGATCAAGCCGGTCATCCCCTTTAACGAAATGGCGGCCATGACCTATCCCGCTGGAGACGGTGTCGAGGCAGAAATCCATTTCGAGGGCGATATTTTTGAAATGGAGGATCAGCGCAACTGGACCGATGCCTCGTACAAGACCTATTGCACGCCGCTGCGGTTGCCGTTTCCGGTTGAGGTGGAGGCGGGGACGAGGATTCGGCAGGCGGTGACGGTCAGGCTGGTGGGGAATATGCCTGAGGTGGGGGAAGAGATTGAGGATCAAAGATTGAAGATTAAGGTGTTCGGCGGAGAGGGGAAAGCGTTGCCGCAGATTGGGCTTGGTGTGGCGAGCCACGGGCAGGCGTTGAGTGAGAAAGAATTGGCGCGACTGGCTGCGCTGAATCTTTCGCATTTGCGAGTGGGCTTGCGGCTTTCCGAGCCGGGTTACGAAGCCAAATTGCAGCAAGCCGCTGCCGAGGCGAAGGCCATTGGCGCACAGTTGGAGGCGGCGCTGTTTTTGTCGGATGACGCAGATGCGGAATTAGCTGATCTTGTCAGCGCACTGGCCGGGATCAACCCGCCGGTGGGGCGCTGGCTGATCTTCCACGAGAACGAGAAATCCACTTCGGCGAAATGGATTCGACTGGCGCGCAAGCATCTGGCTGATTTTGACCCGACCATCCCCATTGGCTCCGGCACCAATGTCTTTTTCACCGAACTGAATCGGGATCGCCCGCCCATCGCTGATCTCGACCTGGTTTGCTATTCCCTCAATCCGCAGGTGCACGCTTTCGATAATCTTTCGCTGGTCGAGACCCTGGCGGCGCAGGCGGCCACCGTGGCCAGCGCCCGCACTTTTAGCGGCGATAAACCATTGGCCGTGACGCCGATCACGCTGAAAATGCGCTTCAATCCCAATGCCACCGGTCCCGAACCCGATCCTGCGCCCGGCCAATTGCCACCGCAAGTCGATGTGCGGCAGATGTCGCTGTTCGGAGCGGGCTGGACGGTCGGGAGTTTGAAATATCTGGCCGGGAGCGATGTCCAGAGCCTGACCTATTTCGAGACCACAGGCTGGCGGGGCGTGATGGAAACCGAGGCGGGTTCGCCCGCTTCCCGACCAATTCCAATCCCTGCCCGGCTCGGTGTTTCCCATGTACCACGTTTTTGCCGATGTGGGCGAGTTCGCCGGAGGCGAAGCGCTGCCGACCCGGTCGAGCAACAACCTGCTGGTCGAGGCTCTGGCCTGCGCCAAGGAGGGGCGGCAGCGTACTTCTGCTCGCCAATCTCAGCGATGAATCGCAATTTGTCAGCATTGGCGGGTTGCCGGAGCGTGTGACTGTTCGCATGCTCGACGAAACAAATGCCGAATTCGCCATGCTCGAACCGGAAGCGTTCCGAGCCCAACCGCGTGAATCTCGCTCGACCACCGGCGGTGAACTCGACCTGACGCTGCGCCCGTACGCCATCGCTTGCATCGACGGTTCGGCTGTAAAGGAGTAAAACGATGCTCACACTTGTCACATCCAGCCCATCCAAGATCATCCTCTGTGGCGACCACGGCGTGAATCGTGCTCAACCAGCCCTGTCCACGGCGTCGGACATGCGCACGCTTTGCCGGGTCTCGACACGAGGCGACACCGCGCTATTCGCTGCGCTCCGGCGACCGCTTCGAGGAAAACAGCCGGGACAACCTGCTGGCGTTCAAGGCGCATGTGGACGGGTTGCGCGAGAGCGAGAACAACTGGACGAGATCAGAGAGATCGCCCGGGATTTCTTCGCTCCCACGCGTTACGTGCTTTCCTTTATCGTCGAGCAGATGGGCGGGCCGGGCCTCGATGTGGAATGGCGCTCTTCGATTCCGATCAGTTCCGGCCTCGGTTCCGGCGCTGCCGCATCCACCTCGATGGCGCTGGCAGCCTACAACCTCTGTGAAGAGGAACCCACGCCGGAAGAAGTGATCTGGGCATCGTGGCAGGGCGACATGATCGCCCACGGCGGCGTCGCCTCGGCACTGGACAGCAGCACCAGCGTTCTACGGCGGCCTGATCCGTTTCACCGTGGCCGACGGCGCTGTACCCCTGCCGATTTCTTCATCCCTGCCGCTGGTCGTGGGCCAATCGTTCGTCAAAGACCGCAGCACCGCCAAGCTCAACACCGCTGTCCGCAAATATCTGGAAGCGCAACCGGCCAGAATGCACCTGTTCACCGACATGGGCTGGCTGGTCAACAAGATCGAAATCGCGATCCTGGTCGACCAGGATCTGCCCACACTCGGCCATTTGTTCAACCTGCACAATCTCATCCAGGCCAAAATCGGCACAGTCGCACCCGAAAACGAAGCCCAGATCGAGGCGGCCATCGGCGCCGGATCGCTGGGCGCAAAAGTCTCCGGGGCGGGCGGCGGCGGCATCATCATCGCCCTCACCGAACCGGAGAAACAACCCGCCGTCATCGCCGCTATCGAAGCGGTCGGCGGGCGAGCTTTCGCCGTCAACACCGGAGCGCCCGGCACACGGATCGAGCGGGAAGATGTCTGGAGAACATCGTAACCATTCGTGTTGCATGGTGCGTGTTCCGTTCGAGTCAGCTACTCGAATCGGAACACGCACCACGCAACACGTACCAATCCCAAATCATCCATTCCAAAGGAACCAAACCCAAAATGCAAAACACAACCTCCATCCCCAAAGGCCGGATCGTTGATCTAACGCACAAACTCTACCCCTTCAAAGAGCAATACACGCTGGAAATCTCGCAGCGAGACCAACGCAAAGGCGCCGAAGGCGACATCATGAAAACCGTCTACATGTGGTCGCATGTCGGCACCCACGTGGAAGCGCCCCTGCACTACATCGAAGATGGCGGCGACACCGCCAGCCTCACCATCGAAAATCTGATGGGCCCGGCCATTGTTCTCGACTTCCGGGACAAAGAGGTCAACGAAGCGATTACGCTGGAGGAAATCCAGGCGGCGGGCGACATCGAGATCGGCGACCGCGTCCTGATCATGACCGGACGGCACACCTCCTACCGCACGCCCGCTTCCCACGACCGCCCCTACATCACCGAAGAAGCGGTGCGCTGGCTGGTGGAAGACCGCAAGATCAACTGCCTGGGCACGGATAGCTCCGGCTTCGAGGTGCGCGGCGTCAGCCATCACCCCAACCATCGCCTGACCATGAACGCGGGCGTTCCCATCATCGAGTGTATGAACGACCTGGTCGAATTGAAAAAGCAGCGCATTTTCCTGATCGCCCTGGCCTGGCCGGTGGTCGGCCTCGACGCCTGCCCGATCCGGGCCATCGCCATCGAGCCGGAGGACTAGGATGACAGCGACTCTGCGGCTGGGCGCAGCCCTTTTCAACGGCGATCACGGGCATCTGGCCGATGAGATTGCCCGCCTGGAAGCGGCAGGGCTCGATTTCATCCACCACGATGTCTTCGATGGCCATTTTGTCGGTGACCTGGGCTTTTCGCCTCGCACCATCGCCGCCCTGCGCCCGCTGACCGACCTGCCCTTCGAGGTGCATCTGGGCGTGACCAATGTCCGCCATGTTGCTTCGCAATTGGCCGATGCCGGCACCGATTTGCTCATTTTCCACGTCGAAAGCGTGCCCATGCTCTACGAATCGATGTTTTTCGTGCGGGAGCTTGGCATGAAGGTCGGTTTGGCGTTCACGTTGGGCACACCGCTGACGCAGTTGGAGCCGGTCATCACCTTAACCGATGCCGTGCTGTTGCTCTCTCGCGTGACCGGTGAGGGCAGCGCGGGGGCGGTGTTCAATCCGTTGGTGCTGCCCCGCCTGCAAGCTGTGCGTGAGATGGCGGCCCGTGCGAATCCATCGCTGGATATCCAGGTCGCCGGCAGCGTCAAGCGTCATCACATCCCCGAACTGGTTGCCGCCGGGGCCACAGCCATCGCTTTTGGCGGCGGCATTTACCGCGTGCCCGACATGGCGGCGGAAGTGGCCGAGATGCGCAAACTGGCCGAGGAACAGGCAAAATGAGCGGGACCAGAACCTATCGATTCGGCGTCATTGGCTGCGGTTTCTGGGCGCAGGTGCAATTGCACGCCTGGGCGATGATCGATGGCGTGGAATTGGTCGCCGTTTGCGATCTCGATGAGACCAAAGCTCTGGAGACGGCAAAGACTTTTGGCGTCAGCCGAGTCTACGCCAATGCCGCTGACATGCTGGCGCACGAAAATCTGGATTTCGTCGATATCGTGACCACGCCGCCCAGCCACCGGGATTTGGTGGAGTTGGCGGCAGATCTCGGAATCGACGTCATCTGCCAAAAACCGCTGGCCTGGTCGATGGAAGATGCCGCAGCGATGGTCGAGACGTGCAAGGCTGCCGGAGTCCGCCTGATGGTGCATGAAAACTGGCGCTGGCAGACGCCGATCCGGGCAGTGAAAGCCCTGCTCGATCAGGGCGTGATCGGCCAACCTTTTTTCGGGCGCATCAGCTTCCGCTCTGATTTTGATCCCTTTGCCGGACAGGCCTGGCTGCGGGAAACGCCGCGTTTCATCATCATCGAGACCGGCACGCACATGCTGGATGTCGCCCGCTTTCTGTTTGGTGATCCCACCAGCCTTTTCGCCACGACCAGTCGTCTGAATCCCACCATCCAGGGCGAAGATGTGGCTACGATCATGCTGGCGCTGCCAGACGCCACCTGCATCGTCGATCTCAGCTTCGCCACGCACACTGCTCAGGAAATCTTCCCGCAGACGTTGATTACCGTGGAAGGATCGGAGGGCGTCGTGCAGTTGGATGCCGACTACCGGCTGCACATCATCCGACCGGATGGCGTGGAAACCCGCATCCTGCCTGAACCCGAACATCCCTGGACAACCCGACCCTGGCATGTCATGCAAGACAGCGCCCTGCAAATCCAGCGACATTGGGTGGATTGTTTGCGCACTGGCCGGGATTCCGGAAAATACGGGCGAAGATAATCTCAAAACACTGGAACTGGTCTTCGGCGCGTATGAATCGGCTGAAACTGGTCGAAGTTATCAAGTAGCTAGATGACAGTCACCGGCGACCGATGGTCGCTTGAGGTAGCTGTCATCTAAAGGAATTCTCACATGACACAACCAAAATGGCGAGTGCTGATCGGCTCTCGTTCCTTCGGAAAACGCATCCCCGAACATATTATCTATCTCGAACAGAACGGCTGCGAGGTCATCCCCAACGGCGTGGGCCGGGCGTACCGGGCGGATGAGTTGCTGCAAGTCCTGCCCGGCATGGACGCCATCATCTCCGGCACGGATGAACTGACCGCCGAGGTGATCACCGCTGCCGTTGGCCTGAAGACGATCGCCAAGCACGGCGTGGGCCTGGAAACCATCGACCTGGAGGCAGCCAAGGCGAACGGCGTTGTCGTCAGTTCCACGCCCGGAACCAACCACGAATCGGTGGCGGATCTGGCGCTGGCGTTGTTGCTGGCCCTGGCCCGTGGCGTGGTGCGCAGCCACAACGATGTCGCGCAGGGCGGCTGGCAAGCCTTTTACGGCATGGAGTTGATGGACAAGACCCTGGGCATCGTCGGGCTGGGGCGCATCGGCAAGGCGGTGTGCGTGCGTGCTCAGGCGTTCGGCATGAACGTCATCGCCCACGATCCCTATCCTGACACGGCCTGGGCGGAAGCGCATGGCGTGCCCTTTGTGACGATGTCGGAATTACTAACCCAGGCCGATGTAGTCACCCTGCACGCCGCCGCCGAAATGATCGACCGACCGCCGATTGCTGCGCCCGAGCTGGCGGCGATGAAACCGAGCGCTTTTCTGATCAACACCGCCCGTGGCTCGCTGGTCGATGAAGATGCGCTGGTCGAAGCGTTGCGGTCGGGCCAGATCGCCGGGGCGGGACTGGATGCTTTTGTCAACGAACCGCCCGTGGGCAGCCCCCTGCTCGAAATGGACAATGTCGTCCTCACCGCCCATCTCGGCGGTCGCACGGTCGACGCCCAGCGCAAGCAGGGCGAGATGTGCATCGAGAATCTGCTGCTGGCGCTGCGCGGTGAGGAGCCGCTTTATCGTGTGGCGTGAAAACGTGGTGCGTGGTGCATGTTCCGTTGCATAGGTCGCTGATGCCACGCAATACGCAACACGTCACGGATCAAGGAACCTGACATATGTCCGAAACAACGTCCATTTTCAACCGCCTCTTCTCCCTCGAAGGTAAAACTGCACTCGTCACCGGGGCGGCGGGCGGCATTGGCCGGGTGCTGGCGGCATCGCTGGCCGAAGCCGGAGCGACCGTCGCCGTGCATGATCTCAAGCCGGAAATGGCGCAGGATGGCGTCGATTTCGTGATCGCTGCTGGTGGCAGAGCCGTGCCCATCGCCGGGAATCTGGCAGATGTCGAGGAATGCCGGCGCATCGTCGAGGATACTGTCGCCGCCACCGGCCGTCTGGATATCCTCATCAACTGCGCTGCCACCAACCGCCGCAAAGCGATTGTCGATGTCACCGAAGATGATTTTGATTTTGTCTCCGATGTGAACATCAAGGCCGTGTACTTTCTCAGCCAGGCAGCCTATCCGCACATGAAGGCGCAGGGCGGCGGCAAGATCATCCACATCGGCTCGATCAATCCCTTCTTCGCCCTCGACACCGTCTCGGTTTACGGCCTGACCAAGGGCGCTGTGGTGCAAGTGACCAAGGCGATGGCGGTGGAATGGGCCGACGACAACATCCAGGTGAATTGTGTGTCGCCCGGCTTTATGATGACGCCGTTGTCGAAGCCGGTGTGGGAGGATGAAAGCCGGGCCAAGTGGTTCCGCACCCGCATCCCGCAGCGACGTCCTGGCCTGCCAGAAGAACTGGTGGGCGCAGTGCTGCTGCTGGCGTCCCCGGCCTCTTCCTACATGTCCGGCCAGACCATCATCGTCGATGGTGGTTTCGAGGCAGGCGGGTCGTGGCTGAAGGATGTTGAATTTGCATGAGCCTGGCGCATTTTTGATTCGCTTGCATCTTAGCTACCTGCGTGGTGCGTATTGCTTGGTGCGTGATCGCTTGAACTGACACCACCACCCAACGCAACACGAAACACGCAATACGGAGTATCACCCATGAGACTTAAAGACAAAATCGCAATCGTTACCGGAGCCGGCGCGGGCATGGGTGGGGCTGTGGCTGTAGCCTACGCCCGGGAAGGCGCAACGGTCGTGGTTGTCGATATCGATGAAGCGCTGGGCAGAGCGACTGCGCAACGCATTCTGGACAGCGGCGGGCGAGCAAGTTTCGTCCACGCCGATGTTTCCGACGCCAAATCGGTTGAGAGCATGGTGCAGACAGACGGTCGATCTTTACGGCGGCGTGGATGTGCTGTACACCAATGCCGGTGTGCAATTCTGGTTTGACGATGCCCGTGCCCATGAACTGAGCGAGGACATCTGGGACCGCACGCACTCGGTTAATCTCAAAGGTGCATGGCTGTGCAGCAAATATGTGATTCCCGTCATGTTGGAACGGGGTGGTGGATCCATCATCCTGGTTGGTTCCCCGACCGGGTTCAGCGGCTGCGCGCCGGGCTACACCGCCTACAGCAGCAGCAAAGGTGGCGTTATCGGCCTCACCCGGATCATGGCGGTGGACTACGCCAGGGACAACATCCGGGTGAACTCGCTGTTCCCTGCCACCACCGACACGCCGATGATCGCCGGTGCGTTGGCGACTGCTGAGAACCGCAAAAGTTGGCCGAAATGATCCCCATGGGCCGCATCGGCCAGCCGGAAGATGTGGCGGGTCTGGCGATTTTCCTGGCGTCGGATGAATCCGCATTTTGCACCGGTGGCTTTTACATGGCCGACGGTGGCATGACGGCCTGGTAGGAGCGAGAGCTATGAGTCTTGAAGACAGAGTGGCATTGATTACGGGGGCCGGGCAAGGCATTGGCCTGGAGATTGCGCGGGTGCTGGGGCAGAAGGGTATGCTTGTGGCCATGAATGCCCGTTCGCAGAAGGTGGAGCAGAGCGGCGGAGATGCTGCGAGGCGGAAGGCATTCGGGCCATCGCCATCCGCGCGGATGTGACCCACAAGGTCGAGGTCGACGCAATGGTCGAGCGAGTGGAAGCGGAGTTGGGCCCGCTGTGGCTGCTGGTGAACAACGCCGGAGCCCTCACCTATGGCCCCACGCCCGACCTGACCGAAGCGGAATGGGATGTCTGCTTCAATGTCGACGCCAAAGGCGTCTTCCTCTGTTCGCAGGCCGCCATCCGCCGCATGATGCCGCGCCAGGCCGGGCGCATCGTCAACATCGGCTCCATCGCCGGGAGCATCGCCCGCGAGAAGCAGATCGCCTACAGCTCGGCCAAAGCGGCGGTTAACCATTTCACCCGTTGTCTGGCTGTGGAAATGGCCCCGCACGGCATCACCGTCAACTGCGTCTGTCCCGGCATGACCTGGACGGACATGCTGGGCGAATCGGCGGCCAAGCGCAACCTCGATCTGGAAGCAATGGTGGCCCTGATCCCCGCCGGGAAGATGGCGGATGAAGCGGATCACGCGCATCTCGTCGCCTATTTCGCATCCGATGAGGCCAAACACGTCACCGGCCAGATCGTCAACGTCGATGGGGCGCAGAGCCTTTACATGCCGCTGGCGGCGCAAAGGATGGAATAATGCGCAACAACTCAATCATTCCGCACAGTGGGCAGCAAAGATCGCCTGGTCGACAAAGTCGTCGCCGAATTCGAGCAGTTGATCATCAGCGGCGAACTGACTCCGGGCGCGAAACTGCCCCCCGAACGTGAATTGTCCGAGACCATGGGCGTCAGCCGCACCGTTCTGCGCGAGGCGGTGCGCATCCTCGCCGCCAAAGGCTTGCTGGAGACTCAACACGGCGTAGGCACGACCGTGCGAGCCTTGACCAGCCAGCATGTGTTCGGACCCCTCGACCTCTATCTGCGAACGCAGGAAGATGGAACCATTTCTTTTCACCATCTGCATCAGGTGCGTTCGTTGCTGGAAGTGGAGATCGCCGGGATTGCCGCCGACTCAGCCACCGAGGATGAAATCGCCAAATTACGCGGGGTGTTCGAGAGCATGGTGGCGGCGGATGGAGACGTGGATCTTGCTGGCCGAACGAGACACCGAATTCCACCGCACCCTGGCCGAGATGACGCACAATCCCCTGCTGCTGGTGCTGATGGATTCGATCCGGGAACTGCTGCGCGAGTACATCGCCCTGGTCACGGTCTATCTCGACCCGCTGGAAGACAATATCCGCCTGCACGAGATGCTGCTGGAACGCATCGAGGCGCGAGACCGGGAAGGCGCTCAGGCGGCGATGCAGGCCAATCTCGATCAGATGCAGCACAACACCGAACTGTACACCCGGCTCACCCATCCTGACGGTGAGCATGGAGAATGCAACATGAAAGCGCTGGTGAAGGAACGCCCTGGCCCCGGCCTGTCGCTGCTCGATATCGACATCCCCGAAGTCGAGCAGCGCCGATGATGTGCAATTTCAGGGTCGAGTATTGCGCCATCTGCGTGGGCGAGATGAAGGTTTACGATTGGGATACGTGGGCGGCCAATGATTCCACGCTGCAATTGCCGACTGTGCTCGGCCACGAGGTGTCGGGCGTGGTCACTGCGGTGGGGTCGGAGGTGACTCGTTTTCAACCGGGCGACCGCATTGTCGTCGACCCGCTGATCGCTTGCGGGCATTGTTTCCTGTGCCGCAAGGGCAAAACCAACATGTGCCTGAACCGGGAAATCTACGGCAAACGCCGCGGCGCATTTGCCGAGTACGCCGTCTGCCGGAGCGAGCGTTGGCCCGTATGCCCGACCAACTCAGCTTTGAAGAAGGGGCGCTGCTGGAGAATCTGGGCATCGCCGTCCATGCCGTCGAGATCGATGCACACGATCCCGGCGACACCGCTGTCGTCGTCGGCTGCGGGCCGATCGGCATCATGGCGGGGCAGACGCTGGAGGCTTATGGCTGCAACGTGGTCATGACCGATCTGGCCGAGCCGCGCATCGCCAAGGCGCGGGAGATCATCGGCGGGACTGTGATCAATGTGCGGGAGCAGGACCCGGTCGAGATAGTGAAGGACATGACCGATGGCCGCGGCGCGGATTTCGTGATCGAGGCCGGGGCCACGCAATCTGCTTTCGATCAGGCCCTGGCTCTGGTGCGGAATTGCGGCACGGTCGTCACCATCGGCACCTTTGGCGAGCCCGTCACCTTCAATCCGTTCTTTGCGTTGACCCGCCGGGAAATCCGCTTGCAGAGCGTCATGGGCCGCACCTGGGAAACCTGGCGGCGCATGGTGCAGTTGATTGAATCCGACCAGATTGATTTGAATCCGTACATCTCACACATCCTGCCGATCGAAGACTACGAACGTGGCTTCGAATTGGTGCGGTCGAGTGAAACGATGAAGGTTTTGTTGAAGCCGTGATGCGTGAAGAGTGAAACGTGATGCTTGGTGCGTGAGTCGCCTAACGGAACACGTACCACGCACCACGTGACACGTACCCCAAGGAGTAACCCCATGTCCGACAAACTAAAATTCGCCGTTCTCGGCACTGGCTTCTGGTCGCTGTATCAGATCCCTGCCTGGTATGAAGTGGGCGGGGTGGAGTTGGTCGCCTGCTGGAACCGCACCCACAGCCGGGCGCTGGCTGTGGCCGAACGTTTCGGTATCCCCAGGGTGTACGAAAACGTCGAAGATCTGTTCGAGAATGAGGAATTGGATTTCGTCGATATCATCACCGAGGTGCCGGCGCATGCGCCGTTGGTGGAAATGGCCGCCAAATACCACGTGCCGGTCATCTGCCAGAAACCGATGGCCCCCGACTACGAAACCGCCCGGCGCATGGTCGCCGTTTGCGAGGAGGCGGGCGTCCCCTTCTTTGTCCACGAGAATTATCGCTGGCAGCATCCCATCCGTGAGGTCAAACGGGTGATCGATGATAGGCCGCATCGGCAAGCCCTTCCGGGGCCGCACCCAGTTCGTGCATTATCTCGAACCTTTTGTCTGGGAAAACCAGCCTTTGCTCAAATCCCTGCCCAAATTGATTATCGCCGACCAGGGCAGCCACCAGCTCGATCTGGCCCGTTTCTTCTTTGGCGAAGCGCAGAGCATCTACTGCCAATACCGGCGGGTGCGCACCGACATCCTGGCCGAAGATGTCGCCTCTATCCAACTGCAAATGGGCGATGTGATCTGCAATGTGGAACTGAGTTTCGTCACGCATGTGCCTTGGAAGCACTTCCCCGAGGTCATTCTCTTCATCGAAGGCGAACTGGGCACGGTGGAATTGCTGGCCGATTTCTGGATCCGGCTGACGACCGCCGAGGGCGTGCAACTGTGGCAGAGCAAGCCGCCCCGCTACGAATGGGCCAATCCCGATTACGACGTCAACCACGCCAGCATGGTGCCCTTGCACCAGGATTTCCTGCGGGCGTTGCGCGGCGGCCCGCCCCCGAGAACACCGGCGCCGACAACCTCAAGACCATGCAACTCGTCTACGCCGCCTACGAGTCGGCGGAACGAAACCAGGTCATCTGGTTGGACAGTCCGACTAACTGGACGTGACCGATAGTCGACGTGGGATCATTGAGATCTTCTTGAAAGCTGTACGAAATCCAGTACCGGAGCGAATCCATGCGAGCCTTTATCATCAACGAACCCTACAAATCGGTCATCGGCGAGTGGGAGAAACCGATGCCGGAGCCGGATGAAGTCTTGGTCGAAGTGCGGGCGGGCGGCATCTGCGCCGGCGATATGTACGCCTACACCGGCAAGAATCCGTACGCCGTGTACCCGGCCATCTGCGGCCACGAGATCGCCGGGGTGATCACCGAAGTCGGGGATGAGGTCGGAGGGTGGGAGCCAGGACAGCGGGTGGTGGTGGAACCGTTCATCGGCTGCGGACACTGCTATCCCTGCCGGGTCGGTAAATCCAACTGCTGCGCCAATCTCACAGATCATCGGCGCGCATATCCCCGGCGGCTACGCCGAATACGTGAAAGCGCCCGCCAATCTCATCCACAAAATGCCCGGATGGTTTGAACTTCACCTGGGCGGCCTTTGCCGAGCCGGTGGCCATCGGTGTGCAGGCTTGCCGGCGGGGCGAGGTGGGGGCTGAGGATGTGCTCATTCTGGGCTGCGGACCGATTGGACTGGCCTGCATCGAGGTGGCGAAGGCGCGAGGCGCTCGTGTCACCGCCACCGATATCGATCCCGACCGCCTGGCATCGGCCCGGGCTTTTGGTGCTGAGACCCTGCCAGCGGATGAGCATCTGGTCGAGCGCGGTGCTGGAAATCACCAACGGCGAGGGCTTCCCGGTGGTGATCGAAGCGACCGGCAATCCTCAGGCCATGGAATCGACCGTTGATCTGGTGGCGGCGGGCGGGCGCATTGTCATCCTGGGCTTGTTGAAGCAGGGCGTTCGGGTCTCCTTCCCCGGTCTCGATTTCACCCGCAAGGAAATGACCATCGTCGGTTCCCGTGCGTCCGTCAATTGCTTCCCCGAAGCGCTGGACCTGATGGCGTCCGGTCAAATCACCTATCCCAAAGTCGCCACCGAGTTCAGCATGTGGGACGCGCCCCAGGTCTTCGCCGATCTGGCGCAGAACCCGGCGCTGGTGCAGAAAGGCGTGTTGGTGATTGCGTGAAACCCAGCACCTTTTCATGCCCCGGCGAAGGCAAGCCATTCCGTTTCGATGCGCTCGGGGTCCAGCTTGCCGCAGTGGATTAGCAAACGATAACGCGACAGGGTGGATTCCCCGCGACCAAGACTCCAGGCGCCAGTTATGCAGCGGCTGGGAGCCAGCCCCACGTGCCGATCCGTGCGCCATGGAACTGGATGTTCGGGATTTATCGGATGATCCAAGATAGCGACTGTACAGATCGGCTGGCGACATTGCTCGCGGCCAGGGACAGGCTGCTCGACCGCCGCCCAGCGCGCCCGTTTTCCGTCCACTTCCAGATTTAGAGCGCCTTCGCTGTTCACGACCTGTGCGCCCGAATCCGGACGAAAGGGCGAACGCAAGTACAAGCCGCCATAAGCATATTGACCA
Organism: uncultured Chloroflexia bacterium; assembly: GCA_963700615.1. Classification (GTDB taxonomy): domain Bacteria; phylum Chloroflexota; class Anaerolineae; order J102; family J102; genus DUEF01. The sequence continues at coordinate 707,704 of CAVOYG010000026.1, forward strand.
AAGACAAGGTCAGTCAGGCCGCGCAGGGTCCAGGATAAATCCAGAACGAATTCTGTTCCCTGGTCGTGAAACAGCCATTCCTGTGTCTCATCCACCATCGGGGTGCCGTCCGGAGAACGCCACTCGGTGCTCACAAACCAATTCACGGCATTTCCAGCGAGGACTGGCTTCGCCAGCGGCTGGGGATGAAACGTGCCATCCACGCCCTCCTCCTCCATCCAGAACCTTACGCCATTGACATCGTTCAAGCCGATGAAAAGACCATGCTGCCAGTCATGATGGCCACCCGCCCCGTCCTCTGTCACCTCTCCCACGCCATCTGGCGCCAAGATCGGATGGATGAAAGGGCGTTTGTTTCTTCTGGCATGTTGCGTAAGCACAGGATTCTGCATCCCTGTGCGGAATATCTGTAATTGTTGATCTGTGCGCTCGACATGGAGCTTTAACGGTAACACATGAACTCCGTCTACCTCTCTGTAAGGTTGATACTGGGCCATCTCACCGATACTCCACATGAAAGAGACCAACCGAACTATGCTGGCAAAGGGCTGATTGATATACGCACAAAGAAACCAAAACTCAACTCACTTGAAATTAGAATACTGGTTGAAGGGGCGGATGGCTTGCGAGGTTATGCTCCACCTCGCCAAACTTCTCCAACTCCACAAGCAACTGGGGTGCAACGGTATCGGGATCAAGCGCTGCACCCCTGGCGAGCGCAGCATGAATCTTTGCCGGATCTAAGGCAGCCAGATGCGGAGGCATCAAACGCTCGGTCCATTCATGATAGGCAGGTGTATCGGTCATGGGTAAATGATGGCGCTGCATGCCGATGAGTTCGAATATCCGTTCCATCTCAGTTTCGGAGCGTGCATGGCGACCCAGAAGCAACGCGACCAGATTGAGCGCAAGCAGGCTGCCGGCACCTCCATAGTGCGATGCCCTCCTGCAGTAGAACACGGGCATGATGCTCCGCATCTGGGTAGTTGCCTAGCGCCATGTAAGCTGCACAAAGCGCTGTATGCGCATGACCACGCAAGTTATGCGAGCCATACGTGATCGAGGATAGTCTAGCGCCACTAAAGCATGTTCCCTGGCCGCACTATAATCGCCCTCATGAAAGGCAATATGGCTCAAACTGTAGTGGGCGCTGCGCCTGTACATCTCTTGCTCCACAGTCTCCGATGGTTGTGCAAGCGTAAGTTCTGCGTACTTTTTTGCTTGTTCGTAGTTCCCACCCAGCAGATTGCGGTAGGCCAGACCTTTGTAAAGGGGCAATAATCCTTCCTGGTCGCCCAGTTCCTTGCATTCCCGCACAGACTGGTGCAAGTACTCGACAGTCTTTTCGATATCGCCGATCATCAAGTAGACAAATGACAGAACCCAACGTGTCTGTTTGGTCTGCAAAACGCCGAGTTGTCGGCTGAGGTCCAGCCCTTTATGTCCATAAACCAGAGCTTCCTGGTAGTGACGCAGATATGCCGACGTGAACGTCAAAATGCTGAGACTGTCCACAATCGCCAGCTAAATCACCAATCTCTTGTGTTAGTGCCAGGCTCTTCCCGGCCAACTGTTGTGCGCCCAGATAATCGCCCTGTTTCCAAAACAACACCAGCGCCAGCGCCGACAACGCCCTTGCTTGTTCCCACTTTGCTCCAGCCTGCTCTGCAATCTGTAGGCTTTGACGATAGTATCGCATCGCCGTCACGGGATCGCCCTGCACGTCAACATGGTATCTGCCCAGCGCCCAGGCCAGCGAGGACCGCTCAGGACCGGTTTTTTCCGCATTCAAGGTCGCATCACCAAGATGGGCGTCATACAGTATCAAGTAGCGCCTTGACCTGTGCTGGCTCGGCGAAGCGGCTCTGCCAGTAGGTGATGCGGGCCAAAGCCAGGATACGTGGTCTCGGCGTCATTCGGCAGCGTTCAATCTCGCCACTGCCTCCGAGAACAGCGTCCGACCTTCGTGCACGCGCGCACGGCCACACAAGAACTGCCCAAGACCAAAAGCGGCTTCGGCCAGGAGTCGCCAACGACCTCTGCTTGCCGCCCACTCCCAGGCTGCGGCAATGTTGCCAAAGTCGTTCTCGATCTCTGCGGAAGCCTCGATCTGGCGTTTTCCTTTCAGATCGTGCCCTCGTTCCGCAAGAAAATCTGCAATAGAATGCACTGTGGCGATCCCGTGTTGCTGTTTCCTGATCGACGTTCTCCGCAAGTTTCTCCAAGGCGAATTGGCGGATTAGTTCGTGCATCTGGTAGCGGTTCTGCGATACATTGTGCAGAAGTGATTTGTCTATCAGATGGGAGAGGCCAAATAAGGTCGCATCGGCAACCGCTGCAGCGGCTTTTCGGTCGAAACTGCCCTGGAAGATAGCCAACTGGCTAAGTAAGTTGCGTTCATCTCGGCGCAGTAAACGCCAGGAGTGCTCAAAAGTCGCCCGCAGACTGGCATGGCGGTCAGGCACAATGGATGATGGTGAAGCCAGGAAGTCTAAATCAGCAGCGATGGCTTGCTCGATCTCTTCGCAATCGAGTTGTCTGGCCCAGGAAGCTGCCAGTTCGATGGCAAGGGGCATGCCTTGAACCAACCGGCAAATACCGACCACCGAGGCCAGTTCCACCGACGACACGGTGGCAGGCTTGTAACTGGCATGAAGCTGGGCTTTCCGTTGCAGAAAGAGTTGCACGGCAGCAAAAGAAAGCAAATCGGCCCGAGGGAGGTTGGCGTTCGATGGGTAGTCCAAACCTTGCAGGTCTAAAAGCCATTCGTCCGGCAGAAGGAGCCGTTGACGAGATGTTATCAGAATCTTCACCTTGGGTGCAGTCAAGAGTAAATTGGTCAAAAACTCGGCAGTTGTCTGCCAGTCACTGTCGTTGAGCAAGTGTTCGAAGTTGTCGAGCAGCAGCAAGACTGAACGGTCGCTCAGGTAGTTGATGAGCTGCGTTCTCAAGGGTTTGTCGCCACTGATTGGCAGACCGACGTCTTTTGCGAGCAATGGCAGAAAAGCGTCAAGCGAAACGATGGAAGCCAGGGGAACCAGGTAAACACCATGTTCGAAATTGCTGCGCAGCTTCGCTGCCGCCTGCACAGACAGGCGAGATTTGCCGGCGCCGCCAGGCCCCAGTACCGTGAGTAGCCGACAATTTGGATCGGCCAGTCGTTCGGAGACACGCTGTATCTCGGCTTCACGACCGACGAAGCTGGATGTCTGGGCGGGCAAGTTGGTCGGGGAGATCATTTCAGGTGCTGGGAAGGTAGCAGGCTGGTCGGGATGACGGACCTGCCGGTGGGGCGACACAACTCCACCAGGATAGTCGCCAGACTGAATGGCCGCAGCCAGGGTTTGAGTTCGGTCGCTTGGCGGCGTCCCCAGCTCATCCTGAAGAATCTGCCGACAAAGCTCGTACTGGCTCAGCGCTGCTTCCCGCTTGCCCAGTCTGGCATAAGCCCGCATCGCTGCTCGGTGCCAAGCCTCTCGTAAATCGTCGTACTGGATGAGGTTTTGCACGATATCCAGTACGGCTGCATCATCCCCCAGTTGTTCGTGTTGTTCAAGCTGTCTGACCAACGCCTGCTGGCAGACATCCCGCCAGTGCTCTCGTTCGAAGAAGAGCCAGTCCATGAAACGACGACCATCCCGCACTTCCAGGCCCTGCAAAAACTCCTCACGATAGACACCGGTCGCCCCCGCCTGCAATGCTTCAAGATCACACCAGTAATCGCGGTCGAAGTCGAAGGCCACCTGATGGCGGTCAACCAGCAGGTATTCGTCGCTAATGACTTTTGCGGATTTGAGACAAGGGTCCAGCGAAAGCTACCACAGGGATCTGCGGATTGGTCGAATAGCAAATCAACCAGGTGCTGGCGACTGTGAGCCTTGCGGGTGGCGATCAGATAGGCCAAGAGCGCCAACGTCTTGTGCCCACGTAGATGTAACTCAACTTCATCAACGCTGAGCTTGGGTAAACCCAGAAGCCTGACATAAAGAGTCACAGGTTTATTCTCGTTGTTGCTGCGTGCCCAGGGGGATGATCCGAATTAATTGGAACCAGTAGATAGCATTATAGCAGAGTGAAGAATTGTTTTCAACGATTTTATTCGTATCACACGATTTTGCACACGATCCCGCACACGGTTGCTTGATACAATCGGGTAAACAATCCAGATTTACCAGTAACCACTCAAAGGAGAGCGATCCATGTTAGCTGAGAACAAAGCCGTTGTTGTAAAAATCGGTGACGCCTACGATGCAGGAGATCTTGACCAGATTCGTGAACTGCTATCTCCAGACTTTGTCGGGCACATCCCGATTGAGCCCAAAACCTTGCAAGGGCCTGATGCGATGATAGGCTTCTTTGAAGCTCTGGCGAGCCGCTCTACCCGATGCCAAAATTGTCCACTACACCCTAATAGCAGAGGGCGATCTGGTTGTCATTCACATGCGTGAAGAAGGAACGTTCACCAACGAGTTCATGGGTATCCCGCCCAATGGGAAGAAAGTTGTAAATTGGGGCGCCAATATTTGGCGCATCGAGAATGGCAAGGCTGCTGAATGGTGGGCTCAACATGGATACGCTTGGCATGATGCAGCAACTCGGCGCTATACCGGCGCTGGCGTAGTAAGGCCTGGTCAGTTCGAGCATCAGGCAATCCACACAAGGGTTAGCTCAGTTCACACGAACGGTACCAACTGTCATGGATATCGACCACCAACATTCGTACACACTAATCGTTCGCTTGTGGCAAGAACAAAGCGAATCAACATCTTGGGTCTGGACCGGCACGCTGGAATGCCTCCAGACCCGGGAAAAGACATCGTTTCAAACGATAGCCCAGCTATCGAAGCAGATCGCCAACATGTTTGATGCAAATCAAGCAAGCGACGATGAAATCGAAAACAACCCCTCTCGTATCATTCAAGGAGATTGATGCAATGACTCGCACAACTCAGCAGGTATTCGATTCACACCAGGCAGCTTTTGAGACCATGACCTTGAACTGTTGATGGCAGACTATGCTGATGACGCTATTTTGCTGACACTGGATGGTGCTTTCGTCGGTAAAGAGGCCGTTCAAGGTTTCTTCATGAATGCCCTGCAGACCTTCCCCAATTTCAAAGTCTCATTTGACATGACAGCGGTGGAAGGCGACCTCTTCCTGTTGCAATGGTCCGGTGATTCCGACGTAGCTACTTTTCCGCAGGGCGTGGCCACGTTCATTATCAGAGACGGCTTGATTCAGCGACAGACTGAATGGATGGTGGTGGTGCCAAAAGAGGCATAGGGAACGGGCATTTCCGGGAAACCACGTATATTCCAGATTCTTGTCAGGGGAGAAGAGTCATTGTCCGGTCGGGCAGCGACTCTTCTTTGCTGCGCGATTGGCCGGTACCACCGTTTTTTCTCTACAATGAGTTTGAAAAGGTTCGCAACAACCAATTCGATTCACTCGTGGAGGCACTATGGATCAACTCAGGGTCGGTTTCATCGGCGCAGGTCGGATTTCGGATCTGCATGCGCTCGAATACATGAGCAATGATCGAGCGCAGATCGTGGCCGTGTGCGATCTTGATCTCGACATCGCCCGTGAACGTGGAGCCAAATGGGGCGTGCCCGAAGACCGCATCTTCTCCGACTACGCTGATCTGCTGGCGCTGGAGGATGTCGATCTGGTGGAGATCTTGTTGCCCCACCATCTGCATCGCTCGGCCACACTCGATGCAGCGGCAGCGGGCAAGCATATCTCGTTGCAGAAGCCGATGGCGTTATCGGTAGCCGAGGCGGATGAGATGATCGCTGCAGCGGATGAGGCGGACGTCATCCTCAGGTCTACGAAAACTTCATCTTTTATCCGCCCGTGCAACGAGCAAAGGCCTTGATCGATGCCGGAGAGATCGGTGATCCGCTCACAATCCGCATCAAGAGTAATTCCGGTGTCAGCCCCGGAGCATGGGCTGTGCCGCCTGCCGCCTGGATCTGGCGTTTCAATCCCGACATTTGCGGGGGCGGCCCCCTGGTTTTTGACGATGGCCATCATAAATTCTCCCTCGCCTGGTTCTTCATGGGTCTGGCCGAGGAAGTACACGCCTGGATCGGGGAAACCGAGATTATGCCCGGCCTGGTACTGGATTCCCCCGCCATCATTTCCTGGAAATTCCCCGGCAATCGTTACGGCTCGCTCGAAACTGTGTTCTCACCCGAACTCACGCTTGAAACCAGCCACTACGCTCAGGACGACCGCATCGAGATCACGGGAACGCGTGGCGTGATTTGGGTCACACGCGGGCACGGCAAAATGCTCGACGCACCACCGGTGGTGTTGTACAGAGATGGGAAGACCCGCACTTTCGACGATATGCCGGTGGGATGGGAACACAGCTTTATTCGCTCCACCCGCCATCTCATCGACGCCTATTTTGCGGGCAAGCCGCCCAGCCTCACTGCCTGGGAGGGGCGAGAGATATTGCGTTTTGCCCTGGCCGCCCAGGAATCGGCCCGATTAGGACGGGCAGTCAGTTTGGTTGGGTAATGACAGTGCCGTAAATAGTCTAAGCCCCCGTGGATTGTCCTTCAGGGGCTGGCGCATACTCGGCCTCCACGAATCTGCGCCACTCGCGCTGAAATTCATCGTAACCTATCCCCAGTCCTTTCTCGATTACTTGTTGCCAACCGTAGGTTTGGTTAGCCGCCAGCACCAGACCTCCCAGTTTTTCGTAGCCGAAACGGTCAACAATAAAATCGCCATAGGTCCCGCATTCATAGTGCGGCTTGCGCCAACCTGTCGATGCCCACCGGCCCATGTCCGACATATCTGCACCCGACCAGCCCGGCCAATCCAACAAAGACCGCAGATACTGCTGCCGATCATATGCGTTCCTGGGCTCGACCGGCGCCCAGCGCTGGGCGATGGTCGTAGGCAGCATGCAGTTCAACATGAATCGCGTGTTCAGCGATGTGACACCGGCCATTAGGGGCGTTTCTCGCAACAGCTGATAAGAGATAGTGTAAGCGAAGTCCCAGGCCAGAGCGTCTCGATCGGTCAGGCTGGGGTGCTGCGGCTGCAGGCGGGGTGAAGCCAAACGTATCCGCTCCGGCTGCGTCGTGTTAGCCGGAAATGGTTCCGGCACAATTTCAATGGTGAATGTCTTTGCATCGCCAGCATCTTGCTTACCCAGACCAACAAGCACGTCGGCATAAAGCCTTTCCGCATCGGCGGCCAGCAGGTCCACGGCCTCTTGATCAAGCTCGTGGTAGATGAATTGGAAATGTTCGGTTTGCAACACCTGCTTGGGGCCCCAAAGCCACTGGTCGGGTTCAAGCCGTTCCCAGGTTTCATTATTGTAGCGATAGAACCAGGTTTGGCGCAGCGAATAAGCATCGACCACCGGATCATCGACTTGGACTTCAACCGTCGCCAGATTGCCACGGAATTGCGTCGATAGCACCTCAGCCGAGATGGGATCAAGTCCCGGACTTTCGGCTACCTGGGTTGACACGTCTGTCTTCTGCACCAGTTCACGCACCTCTCTGGCGTCAGATTGCAGCCACCAGATCGCCATGATGCAGGTGCAAATCAGCAGAAACGTAATAACAGCGACACCCATCCAGCGACGGGAGGGCTGTGTTGGTTCATTGTCTTCCGTGGGTTCAAAATCACCTTCTTGCCATTCAAAACGGTTCATAGTTTGCCTTGGTGTTGGTTGTATCGTCCCGACAGTATAGCCACAACGCCGCAAAGAAACTGTTAAACACATCACAATCCTAGATTAACAGTTTCTGAAAAAGCGGCTCGCGAGTAATATGAAGCATTGGCATAACATCTGGTGTTTGCAACGTCATCCCGCATTACCGCACCCGACCCTTGACATCACAAGACCATTCGCAGGCAACCATCAAACTGGAGGTAAATCTTGGCCATCGAACGCAACGCCATCATTGACCTGTTCTGGAAAGTTCACCCAAAAGTATATCGCTGGAGCGGCGGACGCATCGGCGGCTCGATGCGAGGCTTTCCCATCCTGCTCCTGACCACAACCGGTAGGAAAAGCGGCCAAGCGCGCACAAAAGCCCTGATGTATATTCCCCAAGGCGAAAACTTCGTTGTGGCGGCCTCTTCACTGGGTTCACTCAACCACCCCGCCTGGTGGCTTAATCTCCTGGCTGACCCAAATGCAATCGTACAAATTGATAGCGCATCCTATGCTGTGATAGCGCGTGAAGCCGAGGGCGAGGAACGCAAAGCATTGTGGAGCGCTTTTGTCGATGCGATGGCCGAATACAACGAGTACCAGACGCATACATCCCGCCGCATCCCGGTTGTAGTGCTGGAGCGGCAGTAGGCGACCCTTTCCAGTTCGCTATTTCCGTTTACTGAGCACGGCCACGCCGTACGGCATCAGGTTAAGCTCATCCTCGACATCCATCTCCGCCAAATGGTCGTAAGCAGGCCAGGGCAAGGGGATGGTCTGCTCGGAAAGTTTGTGATTCAGGATGATCCAATAATCTTTCCTGTCGGCAGTGGTGCGTTTTCCCACCTCTACGCCTGTTGGAACAGCAAAAACCTGCTTGACCAGGGCTGTTTTCGCCATGCGTTCGAGCATCTTTGTTTGCGCCCTGTCATCCAGGTAAGCGCCGACATAATAAACAAGTCCCCGGCCAAATGATTTGACGGTGATTGCGACCTGCTCATCGAGCCAACCGTTGCTGATCCCGTAGCGAGCAACAACAACAGTGTCCTTGTCGGTAAGCTTCAGCCGCTCCGCCCAGAGTCGGGAAACGCCTTCAAACCAATTGCCCTTGACCGGTGCGGGATCGAGCAAGGCATAATACTCCTCCACTTCGACGCCAGCCATTTCTGCAAGAGGGCCTGGCTGGCGCGTTGGCAGCAACGCATCGTAGGCATCCTTCATGCCGGTACGCGCTGTGAGGATGAGGTGACCGCCCCGCTGCACGTATGTCCTTCAACTTATCCGCCCACGCCTCTGTCATCAGAATCAGCGCCGGTGCGATGACAAGGTCATATCCGCTTACCGGAGCATCCGTGGATATGACATCCACAGGGATGCCGAGCTTGGCAAAAGGCCGGTGATAGTTTACGAGATGTTCGACGTAGTCGAAATCCTGGTGATGAGGCTGCGCCTGAATCGACCAGCGGCTGGCGTAATCATTGATAATGGCGACGTCGGCGGACACTCTGGACCCGGCCAGTAGTTGTCCCACCTTCCCCAATTCTCGTCCCAGCCATTGCGCTTCAGCGTAGAAGGGGCGCGGCTGCCCGGACTGATCGATCAACGTGCCGTGGTACTGTTCCTGACCGTTTAAGGCGCCTCGCCATTGCCAGTAGAGGAGGGCGTCAGCGCCGTGGGCGATGGCGTGCCAGCCCATCAGCCTGGATTCACCCAGCCACAACTTGTTATTCACCGTCGACCAATTGACGTTTCCAGGCTGCGTTTCCATCAACCAAAAATTCTTCCGCTTGAAGCCACGCGTCAGATCGTGTTTGGGGCCGGTTTCGAGATAATCGAAGCGCCCGGTGCCGATGTACCAATCCCACGACGCCAGGTCCAGGTCTTCGGCCAATTGATAATGATCGTAGCTGTCGAACCAGCCCATAAAGTTGTGCGTGATCCAGACATCCTCCGCCAGGTGCGGGCGCAGCGCCTCGATCTGCACGGCCTGATACCGGCGGTAGCTTTCAGTCACAAATTGCCGGAAAGCAAGCATCAGGCCGGGGTTATGATAACCGATGGGGAGTGGTATTTGCTCCCAGTCCGAATAGGTCTGGCTCCAGTACCGAGTCGTCCAGCGCTCATTGAGCACGTCGAGCGAGCCGAACCGTTCTTTTAGATATGCCTGGAATTTGTTCCGGCAATGATCGCAGTAGCAGATACGGCCATACTCGTTATCAAGTTGCCAGCCGATGACATGCGGATTGCTGCCAAAGTGAGCGCCCATGGCATCGGCGATGCGCCGGGCGGCCACGTGGAATTGCGGAGCGTTAACACAGTAGTGCGTGCGATTGCCGAACTGCACCCGCTGCCCATTTTCATCGATTGGCAGGATGTCGGGATAGGTCTGGATCAGCCAGGATGGCGGCGCTGCGGTCGGGGTGCCGAGGACGGTGGAGATGCCGGATTCTGCCAGCAACTCAATAGCTCGATCCAGCCAATCGAACTGGTAGACGCCTTCCTGCGGTTCCAAGACCGACCAGGCGAACTCCGCCATCCTCACGACGGTGAACCCCACCTTCTGCATCAAGCGGATGTCCTCCGGCCAGCGTTCTTCCAACCAGTGTTCGGGGTAATACGCCGCGCCAAAGTGAATGCTCGGTGCCGATTTTGTCATGATAAATCCTGCTTGCGGAAACGAAATTTGGTCACGCAAGCGTACCACAGAAACCGCTCACCCCGCCAGATGATTAGTTCGACAACTCCTGACCAGATGTTGACGCGCTGCCTGATGTAGGTTATATAACAACAACACAAGACTGATCACAGGAGACATAAACTATGTTTGGCAGCATTGGCACAACCGAGCTTATCCTGATTCTTGCAATCGTACTTCTCGTTTTTGGCGTTGGCAAGCTACCCGAAGTCTTCAAAGCACTTGGTTCCGGCGTACGCGAATTCCGTGATGCCGCTGCTGATGAACCAGTGACAACGGAGAGCAAGGTCGACGTCGCGCCCAGCACAACTACTGACGCCTGATTTAACCAGCGCCAGGCGTTGGCCCGAACAGCGAAGACAAGTCAGGATGATCAGCTATCAGTGGAGTTCCTCGCCCAAAAAACGCCGCATTTCCCACTGAAATCGGATTGCTGTCGTAATTTGTAGGGTAGATTCACCTTAGTTTCTTGTTTTTTTGCGTGTCGGGCACACTACGTCATCGCTGACGATAGTCCCGCCGCACGCTGGCGAAGGGGAAATCAAATCAAGAGGTGTCGATAGCATGAACAGCCGAAAACGCATTGCCTTGGCCATGAATTTGCAGGTTCCCGACAGAGTTCCTGTGATGTGCCAATTGGCAACGGGGCATTATTTTCTCAACACACGCTTCAAGCCCCATGAAATCTGGTACACCAGCGAAGCATTTGCAGAGGCTCTGGTGACGCTGCAACGTCGATATCGTTTCGACGGCATTCTGATCAATCTGCCGGGCAGACCCGATAATTTCCTTGATGGTGTCGTCAATTTCGAGCAAAACACTGATGGGGAAATGCTCACCTGGACCAATGGCGATGTCACTTTCATTCCCTGGAACGACAATGCCCAGTTTTATCCTGCTGACCCATCTAAACCCGGCCGTGCTGATTTCGCCACCATCGATCCCGACAATTTTGATTCACTCGATGATTTGAGTGGCTATATTTGGAACACGGAGCATATTCAAACCATTACCGGAAAAACTCAGCCCGGCCCCCTGACTGAAATCCCACCCTACTTTTTCAAGACCATCGATCTCGTCAAGGGAATGGTGGGAGATGAGGTGTCCGTGCATGGTGAGGTGTTCTCGCCTCTGACCTATTACATGGAGCTGTTTGGCTACGCCAACGCCCTGATGACGTTCATCCAGGATCCATCCAAAGTTCACGCTTTGCTCGATCGCCTCACAGAAGCTTCGGTGGCATGGGGTGTTGCACAGGCGCAGCGCGGTGTCGATGCTGTGCTCATTTCCTCTGCCTTTGTCGGCGGCCCCTTTCTCTCACCGAAAATGTATCGCCAATTCGTCGTCCCTTACGAAAAACGAGTAACCGACGCCATTAAAGCTGAGGGCGTGCCAGTTTATACGCACACATGTGGTAAGATTGGTAAACGACTGGAGATGATGGTCGAGACAGGTACAATGGGTATTGATACGATGGACCCACCGCCGCTGGGGAACACAGAACTGGCCTTTGCCAAACGACAAGTTGGAGACAAGGTGTTTCTAAAGGGAAATATGAACTCGGTCGAATTGCTGGCTGCCAAAACGAAAGGGGAGGTGATCGCCCATGCATCGGAGCGTATCCGTGATGGCAAACCCGGGGGCGGGTATATTCTAAGCACCGCATGTTCTGTGTCTCCCCACATGGAACCTTGGAAGCTGGAATTGTTCACGCCTTTGGCTGAGGACATTGGGCGTTATGATTGACCAATCGAGATTATTCAACAACTGAGCAGAACAAATCATCAGGCATTTTCGCAAAAACGCTTGACAAATGACAGGTCTCATGATATAGTTTCTTTCAGAAAGTAAGTTTGATCTATTTGCATTATTCCTGCACGCTGATGTGCTTGTCGCCTAAACGAGGATGCAAGTTGAATCCCACGGGAAATGCTGCTCTGCTACGAAAAGTCAATGAATCGGCGGTGCTCAGACTGCTGCGAGAGGAAGGACCTTTTGCGCGAGTTGATATCGCACGGCATTTGCAGTTAAGCCCGCCAACAATTACCCGTATCACCGCAAATCTTATCGAAAGCGGGCTCGTTTTGGAGCAAGAAGCGGGCAGTTCCACCGGTGGACGACCACCGACGCTTCTCGAATTCAACGCCAGCGCCGGTTCTGTTATTGGGGTCTACATTGGTCAGCAAATGACTGGCGCCTTGGCCGATCTGGGTGGACAGGTGTTAGCGCGAAGATCGAAAGAGTCGGTTCCGGGGGATGCAGGCGTACGATGTTTAACTCGGCTAATTACAGACCTGATGGAAGAGGCTGAAGCCCAAGGGTTGCGAGTGCGAGGCGTCGCTGTGGGAGCTCCTTCAATCGTGCATTTTCCGGCGGGTATCGTCGTTTGGTCCCCTACCTTGGGTTGGCAGAATCTTCCTCTTAAGGATATCCTGGAGCAGGAATTGGGCGTCCCGGTAATTATCGAAAACGAAGTCAATCTCATTGCCTTGGGAGAGAGTTGGCGGGGCGAAGGGCAGGGGCTTGACCATTTAGTATGCATTTCTTTGGGTGAAGGCATCGGGGCTGGGTTGATTCTGAATGGCAGGTTGTATCGCGGCGCAGGCAGCGCTGCTGGCGAAATCGGGTATATGATTCCTGGTGAACAGTGCTTGGGGCAGGAATACAACACGTTTGGTTGTCTGGAAGGAATTGCTGGTAGCCTTGGCATCATCAGGCGTGCACAAGAGCGAATTGAAGCCGGAGAGACCTCGGTGCTTCGCAATGGCAGCCAGAATGGCGCCCAAATGCACGCTCTAACGGTTTTTCAGGTGCTGGAGGCTGCAGATCAAGGCGACGCTCTGGCTCGTGCGGTGGTCTCAGAGACGGTAGACTATCTCAGCGTCGCCATCGTGAATCTTACTTGCCTGATCGCCCCCGAACGCATCATTATCAGCGGCGAACTGGCCGAATATGCCGATCTTTTCATTGAGCCAATTCAGAGGCGCATGGCGGGTTTGATTCCTCATACGCCGGATATTGTTGTATCCAAATTAAAGTTAGACGCGATCATTTTTGGAGCGGTTGCTGCAGCATTGCGTGAAACAAGCGATGCGCTATTTGTACATCCCTCTCAAGTCTAAAACGAAAACCGCTCTTCCGACGTCCTTGAGCTTGCCTAAAAATTATCAAAACAGTTCACTATATCAAATCAGAGGCAATCTATCCATATGAGTCAGGACCCAGTCATTCAAGTCAAAGACGCAACAAAAACGTTTGATAGCGACCGTGGCCCGGTGCAGGCGCTGGCCGGTTTCAACATGTATGTCGACAAAGGCGAATTCGTCTCTATTGTTGGACCTAGCGGCTGTGGCAAAAGCACGCTGCTTTGGGCGATGGCCGGTTTATGGCCACTCACATCAGGCAGCACCATCATCAATGGCATAGAGGTCACCGACACCAGGCGCGATGTGGGCATGGTGTTTCAGAGCGCCAACCTCTTACCGTGGCGTAATCTGAAAAAGAACATTGAGTTTCCTTTTGAGATTATGGGCCTGAATGTTAGCGATTATCAGGATCGGATTGATGAACTGATTCAAATGACAGCGTTGAATGGTTTCGAAGAGCATCATCCGGGTGAATTGTCGGGTGGTATGCAGCAGCGCGCTTCCATTGTGCGGGCCCTGGCCCCTGATCCTGATGTGATGTTGATGGACGAGCCCTTTGGTGCTCTCGACGCCTTCACTCGCGATGAGATGAACTTGATGCTGCTTGATATCTGGGAGTGCATCGCAAAAAACCATTGTTTTCGTCACCCACCAAATTCCTGAAGCAGTCTATCTGTCTGATCGCATCTATGTGATGACACCACGCCCCGGTCAAAATTCCAAGGTGTTCGATATCGACCTGCCTCGCCCTCGCCCCCTCTCAATCACCACGGAGACGCATTTCTTTGAATTAGCAGGTCAAATCAAGGAAACGATTTACGCTGATGTGGATGCTGCATCACAGTCAGGCGAGTATGAGATCGATCAATATGCTCATTGATCAATCAATTCGATTATAAAACGTTAGTTTGAATATCAATTTCCAGGAGATTACTAATGGCCAAAATAGTAAAAGATAAATCCAGTGGCGCTAACGACCCTGCAGCGCCAAGTGATGGGCTTACAAATTGGTCTGCCTTGACATCCCTTGACTATGCCGGGACACAACTAGCAATCATCTTCGGTTTGGCCGTCGTTGTTGTGATCGGTATCGAAGTGTTAGTTCGAGTTCTTGATATTCCAACCTATGTTTTTCCCAAGCCCAGTGAAATTGGAGCCGCCCTTGTGAATAATTTTCCCACATTGGCGCCGCATATCGGCATAACCATGCGTGATCTGCTCATCGGTTACGCAATCGGCGCGACCGGTGGCATCATTTTGGCAGCAGTCATCACACAGTTCCCATTCGCCGAGAAGGTCGTCACCCCGTACATTCTGATTCTGGTCACCACGCCGATGATGGCGCTTGTGCCTTTGCTGATTCTCCAATTTGGCTTTGGTGAGTCACCAAGAATCATAGCAATCACGCTAGCGGTGGGACCCATGGTGATGATCAACGCTGCGACGGGCTTCAGACGTACAGATGCACAGAAACTGGCCTTGGCGCGTTTATATGGCGCTACGACCTACCAGATTTTTGCCAAGGTCCGCTTTCCCCTTGCGCTGCCGATGATCATTGTCGGCTTAATGGTTGGCGGCATTTTCGGACTGCTTACCGCTGTCGGAGCAGAAATGGTTGGCGGTGGCACCGGTTTGGGCAATCGACTGATGTACTATTCGTCCCTGGCCCGTATGGATAGCTTCTTTAGCGTACTGGTCATCGTCTCCACAATCGGTGTATCCCTCTACGTACTGTTCTATTTCATTGGTAATAAATGGGCCAGTTGGGAAGCATAGTCTGCCCGCTCTCACTATCGATTCTCCAGAAAGCAGCGTTCCTACTCGAGTTGATTACACAAGGAGGCGTCAATTAACACATGCGAACCAGAGGAAATCACAGGAAGGCAACCAACCACTCAATCAGCCTGCACGGCAGGTGCTCAAACACTCTTGAAGGAGAAGACTCCATGAAAAGCAACGTGTTCACCCGAAACGTATTTTTGTTGATCGTAATCCTTGCGCTTGTTGGCCTGGTAGCTGCATGCGCCGCACCGGCAAACGCCTGCACCTGCCGCCCCAGCCGCAGAAGAACCCGCAGCCGAAGAACCAGCGGTTGAGGAACCGGTAGCTACGGAGCCAGCAGCGGAAGAACCCGCCGCCGAAGAACCAGGCGAGATGGATAAAGTCGTCTGGGTATCGCCACGCGGCACCCTTGAAGTAATGGATGACAACAATCTCTGGGCAGCCATCGAGATGGGCTATTGCAGCGATCTTGGCATTGACGTGGAACTGCAGGCAGGTCCCGCGGAATCCCTGGCCCCCACACGCTTGGTTGCTCAAGGCCAGGCCGATGTCGGTTACCCCTCACCTGGCGTGTTGGTGACAAGTATCGACACTGGCATTCCCGTCATCCTCGGTTGGGAAATGATGATGGATCAGGTCTTTGACTTCGCCGTTGCCAAAGATTCACCCATCAAGAGCATCGCTGACCTGGAAGGCAAGACTATTTCACTGTGGGCTCCTGGAGCCAAGGTCATTGTTGATCCCATCCTGATTGAGGCCGGAATCGATCCCGCAGACCGTCGAGTATGTGGTCGGTGGCGCTCAGTGGGGTCAGATGGTCGCACAAGGCCAGGCCGATGCAGCCCTTGGCATGGCGTGGTCTGGCTGCCCAGTGGGATGCCCAAGGCCTGGAACTGGACTACATCGTTGGCAAGGAATGTCTCGATCATCCGTGCCAACGGCTATGCCATTCGCAAGTCAGAGGATCTGGATGATCCCGAAAAGGTTGATGTCTGGAATCGATTCTTCCAATGCGTGGCCATGGGCCTTGACTTTGGGCCGACAGAATCCACGTGCTGCTGCTCAGATCACCTACGACAGATTCCCTGCTCTGCAGGAACAGATGACGCCACAACTTGCACTGGACTCCATGTTGCAGTTGGGCTGTGGCTATTACGACAGCTACAAAATCGGAGAGGGTTATGGCTACTCTGATGTCGAAAACTGGGATGCCTATATCCAAACAGTCTACGATCTCGGCCAGATTGAAACTCGTCTCGATGTTAAATGATGTCGTGACCAACCAGTTTGTCGAGTTCGCCAACAATTCGATGCTGAACGCACCAAAGCGGATGCCGAAGGCTTCGAACTTAAGGATGAATGGAAGGATGTAGAAGTTATTTCATGTGACTAGAGATGACAGGGAGCGGGGTCGAGACGACCTCGCTCCCTACGAACTCATAGCTTCTGATAACACAGATGAGAAACCTTGTTCGATCGAACCAAAAACACTACAAGGATTGATAAAATGGATAATATCTTGGCTGGCCACACCAACAGCTATCATACATATAGCCTGGATGAATCTCTCGAAGGGATTGCAAAAGCCGGCTTTAAATATGTAGAACTTTCCGCCGTCAAGGGTTGGACAGAGCATGTTCCACTGGATGCGACCGACGCCGAAATTGCAGAGATAAAAGCCAAATTGGATTACTGGGGTCTGCAGGCTTCATCGTTGAGCGGTCACTCTGACCTCACCACCCCGGAAGGCGTTGTAGATGGGAAAAAGGCAGTCGACCTCTGTGAGAAATTTGGATTAACCATCATGTGTACGGCCATCGGCGGCCATTACAGTGAGAACGAAGACAAAAGCGCATTCATGGGGTACATCCATGATCTCGCTGACTATGCGGCTGAACGCGGCGTCATACTCGCACTTGAAATTCATGGCGATATCATGGCTACCGCCGCCCTGTCGGTTCCACTTATTCAGGAAATCGGCCGTCCCAATGTGCTGATAAACTACGATACCGCCAACTGTGTGCTCTATGGCAACACCCAGGCCGTCGACGATATCGTCATTGCAGCGCCATACCTGGCTCATGTGCATCTCAAAGACAAAGCTGGGGAGAATCAAGAGTGGAACTTCCCTGGTGTTGGCGAAGGTTACGTTGATTTCGCCCGTGTGCTCGAGCTGCTGGCGGAAGAGGGTTACACAGCCCCTTTTAGCGTAGAAATCGAATTCCAGGGCGAGCCCTGGCCTCCTTTGGACGAAGTCGATCGGGCTATGAAGGTATCCTACGAAACCTTGAGCAGCCTTGGTCTAAAATAGCGATACCTTCGATAATCTGATTCATGGAGGTTTGATATGCTAAAAATCGGTATTCTTGGCGCTGGATTTATGGGAAGCACCCATGCACAAGCCTTCGCCACATTACCTGATGTAGAAATCGTAGGGATATCCTCTCGTTCGCAGGAAAAAGCAGAGGCGTTGGCCGAGAAATACGGTGCAAAGGCATTTACAGATGCACTGGCGCTGGCGACTGACCCGAATGTCGATGCAATCAGCAATACCCTGCCCACCTATCTCCACAAAGACCTGACGATTGCAGCCCTTGAAGCAGGGAAACCTGTGCTCTTGGAGAAACCAATGGGCCTTTCCGTGGCAGAATGCGATGAACTCATCGCCGCGGCGGAGCGGACGGGCAAATTATTAATGATCGGGCAGACGCTGCGCTTCTGGCCGGAATACATGGCCATCACCGACTTCATCAAGAGCAGCGCGCTGGGTAAGCCTCTGGCTGCTTCGGCCACTCGGAATCTGGGCCCGCCCCGCTGGGCGGACTGGTTTATGGACCCGGAATTGTCTGGCGGCGAGGTGCTGGATCTGCACATCCATGACCTGGACACGCTGAATTGGCTATTTGGCACACCAAAGAGCATTTACACGCGTGGACATCTCAGCCCCGAATCAGGTGGTTGGGATCTTGCCATGTCGTTGGTGGACTACGGTGATGTCAAAGCTTACGCCGAGGGTAACGCCTTGCAGCCGCCAGAATATCCCTTCACCATGACGCTTTCAGTTCTGTGTGAAAAAGGCACAGTCGAGTTCCGCTTCCGAGCGGGCGGCGTACAGGTCGATTCACGCGACACTGGCGGCTCCGGCTTGTTAGTCTACGAGCAGGGCAAAGATGCCTGCGAACTCGCATTTGAAGCGGGTGATGGCTACGCCAACGCCGCACGTTATTTCGTTGAGAGCGTCCTCACGGGACGTCCGCTCGAGCGGGGGACGCCCGAACAGGGTCGGATGGCTGTCGCCACCGCCTTGGCCGCACGTCAATCCCTCGAAACAGACCAGATCGTAGTTTTCTAACTACCTGATTCTGCGCCTTACCGTTCGCGCGTTATCCAACATCTTACTAACTGTCAGGAGGTCTTATGCGAGACTTTGATCATGTCGGCGTACCAACCGACGATGTACAATCAGGGGAAATGTGGGTGGAAGAGACCCGTGTGTGGGTCACCAATCCCCAGGAGCACCCCTACAAAATAGAATATCTGCGTTACGAACCTGATTCGCCTGTGACCGGCCCTGTACGAAATCAACCGCATATTGCCTTCCAGGTTCCAAATCTAGAGGAAGCGATAGGTGATTCTCCGATCGTGCTCGGCCCCTTTCACGCCAATGAAATCGTGCGCGTGGTCTTTGTGCTCAAAGATGGCGCTGTGTTCGAGTTTATGGAGAGCAGCGTCGGGAAGGACTGGCATCAGGCCGGGTAACAGCACCATCGGTCGTTCTAAAACAAAAATGGTTTAACAGGATTTCGTGTGATAGTTACGCTGCCAGCATGATTCGTGAAACGTAAAACGTGAAAAATCACTCAGCTAGGCGACGTCACGTTTCACGCCATCACGTTTCACGACGTAGAATCACACAAAGTCTAAAAGAGCCACCAAAATCGTTCCGAGAAGGTGTGGCGCAAAAAGTTTTCTGGCCCCTTTCAAGCCCACCTTCTCTGTTTTCTGAGGAGGTCTTGGAGCATGAGAAAAGTAAAATATGGGATCATCGGTCTTGGCTGGTTCGGAGAATTCCACGCTGAAGCCTTGGCCTCATCGCCAAATATGGAATTGCATTCGTTGTGTACTCGCACCGAATCACGCTTGGAACAGCTAGGCGAGAAATTCGGCGTCAGCAATCTCTACACCGATTACAACGAGATGCTGGCAGACCCTGAGTTGGAAGCCGTCAGCATCACCACCATGTGGGACGAACACACCGGGCCTACGTTGGCTGCCCTTCGGGCAGGCAAGCACGTCTTCCTCGAAAAACCGATGGCATCGACCGTGGCGGACTGTCGCGCCATTGTCGATGCCGCCAACGCCTCGGATGCCTATTTCATGGTTGGCCACATCGTGCGTTTCAATCCCCGTTATGCCGCCGTCAAACGGGAGATCGAGGCAGGCAAAATCGGCAAGATCGTTTCGATCTACGCCCGGCGCAATGTGCCTGTTTCAGTCGGCGCTGCTGTTTTGCCCAAAATCGGCCCCATTATCGGCGATGGCGTGCACGACACAGACATCATGCTCTGGTACACCGGAGCCAAGATCGATAGCGTCTATGCACAAACCCTGAACGTGACCGGCAACAAATACCCGGATATCGGCTGGACGATGTATCGCTTCGATTCAGGCGCTATCGGTGTTTGCGAAAACATCTGGTGCATGCCCGACCACAAAGGTTATTTCCCGGACGAGCGCATGGAGATCATCGGCACGGAAGGCGGCGTCTATCTGCAAGAGAACTACCCAAGCCTGCAAGTGGTTGGTGCAGATGGCTCGTACACGCCTGACCCCACCTACTGGCCTGAAATCCGACCTGGCGTACGTGGTGGCGCCCTCGCCGAAGAGTTGAGCTACTTCCTGAACTGCATCGTCAATGGCACACCACCTACTATCATCACGCCCGATGAATCCCTGGCGGCTGTGCAAGCCTGCCTGGCTGCCGAACATTCTGCCGAGATTGGCGTCCCGGTGCAAGTGGCGGATTTCGCTTGATGACTTAGCGTTGACCTCCGGGAGGTGGCTGCTAAAATTTCTATTGACAGCCAGTCACTTCGCCGGTCAAATTGTCAGAAATGGCGACATGGTTTCGCCACCTCCCGGAGGTCCATGTCGGTTGAACCTAGACATCAGCGTTTCACCCCAGTCCAACAAGGAGAATCAGCGTGAGTTTCACTTATGATCTAGCTAAATTTATATCCTTCCGTGATTTGGCGGAGTGCGAACGTGTGCGCGCCATCAAGCGAGACGATATCACCAGACACGCCAATCCAGATTTCAAAATCAGTGTAATCGATGACGTGAGTGAATTCTATGGCGCGTTCGCAGCCGATATCGTCACCCGCATCAGCACAGCTCTGAGCGAGGATCGGGATTTCGTTGGCATTTTCCCTGTCGGCCCCATGCCGCAGTACGCCATCGCCGCCCGCATGATCAACGGCTTGCGCATTCCGATGCACCATGTCCACACCTTTAACATGGATGAATATGCAGACCAGGACGGCAACACCGCTCCCGCCGACTGGCCCGGCTCCTTTCAAACAGCGATGATGGAGAACTTCTTTCTGCGCATCGACCCTGAATTGCGACCTCCACTAGAGCAAATCCACTTTCCCACCACCGCCAACATCAACGATTACAGCACCATGATCGATGATTTGGGCGGGGCGGATGTGTGCTACGGCGGCATCGGTTGGTGCGGTCACATCGCCTTCTGGGAATCCGATATTGGCGAGGAATTTGGCGATGATCTTGAAGCGTACATGCAGGCGGGACCCCGTATCGTGGAACTGACCCCAATGACGATCATGCAGAACGCCTTGCACTCCTTTGGCGGTGATTGGTCATGGGTTCCGCCCAAAGCGGCCACCATCGGGCCGGAACAGATTATGGGCGCTCGGGCTCGAAGCTTCTGGTTGGACGGATACCTGGGCGGCGGGGTGAGTTGGCAGCGTTTTATCGCCCGTCTCTGCGCTCACGGCTATGTCAACACGCTCGTTCCCGGCTCCATTTTGCAAACAGTGCCCAGCACCTACACGATCTGGGGCCAGGTGGCCGATGATGTAGAAATCGAAATGTCGTAGTCATCACCAAGAAGTTCAGGAGATAATACCATGCGCACAACCATGATCCCTGATTCAGATTATCGTAACCGTATTGAGCGTCTGCAGGCGGCGATGGCGGAGGTGGACCTCGATGTCCTCATCACCTACTCCTCCGAATCGGAATCCGCCAGCAGCCGTTATCTGGCCGATTTCTGGCCCTTCTTTGATTTTGCCGGCATTATCGTGCCGCGCCAGGGCGAACCGGCCCTTGTCACGGGCGGGCCGGAATCCTACGAATTCGCCAAACAGTTTTCCCGTATCAAAGACATCCGCATTCATCCCGCCTTTGTCGAAAGCTCCGCCCCCGACTGGGTCCCGCCCGTCACCTACGAGGATTTCGACTCGATCCTGACAGTCGGTCTGCGGACAAATCCCGGCCCGCATCGGCGTCACCGACTGGAATATCTTCCCCCACCTCATTCTCGAAGACCTGAAAGACGCCGCTCCGAACGCCGAGATCATCCCCGCCGATGATGTGCTGTTGGGCGTGCGGGCGATCAAGTCGGATTATCGAGTTGGCGGTCATCCGCAAAGCCTACTGGATTACCGAGCAGGCGATGATCGACGCCATGACGACCGCCTGCGAGGGCATGCCCGAGTGGCAAATCGAAGCCGCCGCCCACATCACCATGAAGCGTCTCGGTGCGGAAGGCACATCCTATCCCATCTGGGTTTGCTCCGGCCCCAACACCCGCCAGAGCCTCTGCCGCTCGACCGACCGCCGCATCCGCCGCAACGAGTTGGTGCAGTTGACCTTTGGCGCCAAATACATGGGCTATTGCGGCAACATGTGCCGCCCCTTTGCCATTGGCGCGGCTCCGCCGCGAGCGCGTGAATTGATGGCCGTCGCTCTGGAAGGTGTCAACGGCGCATTGCGCGATATCCGGCCCGGTGTGCCTGCCAAAGATGTCTTCCAAAACTATCACGACACTCTGATCGCGTTACGGTTTCGAGGAATTCACACTTTACGGCCCGGCGCACGGGACCGGCACATCCGAGGTGGAGGGATTGTGGCTGGGCGCTGGCAGCGAGACCATCATCCGTCCCAACATGCAATTCAACGTCGACGTATGGCTCAGCGACGGCGAATACGGCATGCGTTATGAAGATGGCATCATCGTTACTGAAGATGGCATCGAGGAATTGAACTCCTATCGCCGTGAAATCATTGAATTGTGATTGGTCGGGTGCGTCGCACTTATTGTCGACTGAAGTTGGCTTTCCTTACGAGACAAGTGCGTCGCACCTTGATCATTTAGGCCGCTCTAGCCGGATTGCCAAATCCGGTGGGTGTGGTGACCCACCAGGAGCAGAATCGGGCTTAACAGTCAGGGGAATCTATGGACTTGCAAACTTTCGCCCATGACATGCGCTTGCGTTACCAGGATGAGATCATCCAGGTGATGCAGGATTTGATCCGTATCCCCACGGAGAACACGCCGCCGACCGGTGCTGAAATGGCTGGCCAGCTTTATATGGCCGAGTACTTGCAAGACCTGGGTTTGGTGGTGGATAGCTATGAGCCAACCGAGGTGGCAGAGCTGGAACAACACCCCCTTTATTGGCCCGGCCGGGACTACACCAATCGTCCAAACGTGTCCGCAACTTTGGAGGGTGCAGGCGGCGGACGTTCGCTGTTGCTCACCGGCCACATGGACACGGTGGCTCTGGGTGAAAACGACTGGTCGGTCGATCCCTTTGGTGGGGAGATCAGAGAGGGTCGGCTCTTCGGCCTGGGGTCGGTCGATATGAAAGGGGCGATGGGGGCGATGCTCGTCCTCGTCAAGGTTCTGATCGAACGGAACATCCATCTGAAAGGGACGTTGAGCTACGAATGCGTGGTCGATGAGGAAGAGGCTGGAGTCAACGCCACAATCGCCGGGCGCTTGCGGCATGGCCCCATGGACGCCGCCGTTATCCCCGAAATAACCAGCTTGCAGGTTTATCCAGCCGCACGAGGCGCACTCATCTCCGACATAATCTTCTCGAACAATGAGATGACATGGCTGGAGATTGGCACAGGCAACGAATCTCCGGCAGACGTGATCGCACAGATCGGTCTGCTGCTCACGCATTTAGATGATCTGCGAAGCCAGCCGACGGGCACATCCCGTTCCTCCGCTTTATCTCAGTTATCCCGATCCGGTCCCCGTACAGGTTACGAAAATCTATGCCGGAGGTTGGGGCAGTCAGGTTCCTATCGCCGTTCCGCCAGATGGCAAAATCGAACTGATTGTGCAGACGCTGCCCGGCGAAAAGCGCGAGGATGTGTTGCAGGAAGTGGAGAATTGGCTCAACGATCTGGTGCGGCGGTATCCCACCATTTTCGTCACCCGACCGCAACTGCATTTCCGCCGACGGTGGATGGTCCCGACCGGCATGGCATGCCGATCACGCCCTGGTCACAATGCTGGCGGAAAGCGCCACACTGGTCACAGACCAGCCCACCGATGTGTTGGGCGCGCCCTATCCCTGCGATTTGTTCGCCCTGCAGCAGATCTTCGACATGCCGGGCGTGGTCTTTGGCCCTGCCGGCGGCAATGCCCACGCCGCCGATGAATACCTCGACCTGGACAGTCTCTTCGCCTTCTGGGAAAGTCTGCTCGTTTTCGTCATGCGCTGGTGCGGGACAGATTCCGCATGATGCGCCATCATCACTCATCCACCTGATCGTTCGACTCCTGGAGTATTCTGTGACAAAAGTCGCCTTTGCCATTTGCGCCCATCCCGATGACATCGAATTCATGATGGCCGGCACCCTGATTCTGCTCAAACAGGCTGGCTACGAAATTCACTACATGACCGTAGCCAATGGGTCTTGCGGTAGTGTTGAGTACGATACCGAGACCACAGTACGGATTCGTCGCAAGGAGGCACAGGATGCCGCCGCCTTCATCGGCGCTGTTTTCCATGACAGCCTTTGCGCAGATTTGGAAATCTTCTACAACGCCGACCTGCTAAAGCGACTGGCAGCAGTAATTCGTACGGTTGCGCCTGACATTATCCTCACGCATCCGCCGCAGGATTACATGGAAGATCACATGAACACCTGCCGCTTGGCGGTGACTGCCGCTTTCGCCCGCGGCATGCCGAATTATCAGGTTGATCCCCCGACACCGCCGGTTGACAAGTCCGTGACGCTCTACCATTGTATGCCTCACGGCCTGCAGACACCCCTGCGCCAACCGGTGCAAGCCGAACTGTACGTGGATGTCGGAAGTGTTCTGGGAACAAAACTGGATATGCTAGCCTGCCATCGCAGTCAGAAAGAATGGCTGGATGCCAGCCAGGGGATTGATTCTTATCTGGATTATCTGGAAACCGAAAATCGGGAAATGGGGCGAATGTCCGGGCATTTCGAGCACGCAGAAGGGTGGAATCGCCATCTGCATTTTGGTTATTGCGAAGAGAGTGCTAATCCATTGGTTGACGATCTGCCAACACACAAGACGACATGTGGGTAGGTGCGTTGCCCTGAACGCTGGGGATAATTCGTGATGGACAATTTGGAACTATCCCCCACGTTAAGAGAATCGACTCACATTTGGTGACTATCCAGAAATAACCTCCGGGAGGTGGCCAGAACCAAAGTGCTTAACTGGACGTTTGCGGCCACCTCCCGGAGGTTGAAATCGGGAAGTTATTCTTGGACGATTACTTGGGCTCAGGAAATACCAATCAACTTTTTTGTCAGGCGTACAGTGGAACTGGCGTCAGGTGCAAAGCCATCTGCACCAACCAAATCCGCATATTCTTGAGTCACAGGAGCGCCACCAATCAAGATCTTGACCTGATCACGTCAGTCCCGCTTCGGTGATTGCTTCGATATTGACTCTGCACATAGGCATGGTCGTGGTCAGGAAGGCGCTCATGCCCACAGCCTGGGGCTGGTGCTCAATGATAGCTTCAATGAATTTTTCGGGAGGTACGTTGACGCCCAGATCGATGACATCGAAGCCAGCGCCTTCGAGCATGACATTGCATAAATTTTTGCCGATGTCGTGAATATCACCCTTAACGGTGCCCATGACAAAGGTGCCGACGGGTTTGGCGCCGGTTTCGGCGATCAGAGGTTTGAGGATGTCCATTGCGCCAGCCATGGCGTTCGCTGCGACAAGCATTTCAGGGACGAAGTACTCGCCCTCTTCAAAGAGGCGTCCGACTTCTTCAAGGCTGGGAATGAGGCCTTCGAATAAGATTTCGAGAGGACCAATTCCTATTTCAAGACCTTCGTTTGTAAGTTCAATGACGGTTTCATCATCGCCGTCGAGTGTGGCGTCGTATAGGCCGTCCAGGATTTCGTCTTTGCGACTCATGATTACTCCAAAAGTTAAGGGTGATTGAGAATTGTGACTGTGAGAAACAGAGTAAGTGGCATTGTAAACGAGGTTGGTCGGTTGAGTACAATTAGTCGGCGCAGGTTCAATTGATCAGATCGTAGTCTATATCGGCGCCTCCGGAGTGTGATGAACGACGTGGTATTCTCTGAACGTTTTACCTGTGTGCGGGCGGCGGTAGTCATGAAGATGCCGAAATTGGGCAGGCGGTCCACCATCTTGCCTGTCGCTCTTGCGTTCATACGTTTCTAAGGTGAAACGGTCATTCTTCCGTGTGGTGATGCTGCTGGTGTTGAGAAAATTATTGCGCAGAGTAAAGCGATGTGGCAATATTGTCGGCACAAACCTGTGCGAAACTCAACCCACGCCATTGCATCAGCGGTGCGATACTGATATGCCTGACACCACCCCTTTCCCCGATTCAGAACGCGCCGATTTGGCGTTAACCCTTGGCCTCAAGACCGATCCCGTCGAGGATCGATACAGTTACGAATGGCTGTTTCGACTGTTGGCCGATGAAGGTGTCGACCATGTGCAGTTGGGTTCATTTGTTGCCATGTATCATCTTCCCGACGATTATTTTGTTAGCCTGCGCCAGCTTGCCGCCGACCATGGCATTCAAATCTCCAGTGTGTTCACAACGCACCGCGAGATGGGCGGTTTCTTCCGGCGCGAACATCCCGGTTGGGGTGAAGCGACACGACGGCTTTTCAGGCGAATGATCGAGATTACATCGCTGGTCGGAGCTGAAGCAGTCGGGGCGAATCCCGGCGCTGTGATGCGCGATCACATGGATTATAAAGAGGAAGGCTGGCAACGTTGGGTGGCATTTGTGCAGGAGATGATGCACTATGCCCATGACTGTGGGCTTAGCTATCTCACCCTTGAGCCTATGTCCTGCCTGGCGGAACCCCCCACATTACCCGCTGAGATTGACAGGATGGCCGAGGAATTACTGGCTTACCACGACGCGAATCCAACCAATACGGCGAAGATCGGCTATTGCGTGGATGTTTCGCATGGCTATGCCAATCGCGAGGGTGAGGTGATCTGGGGCAACATGCAGCTTATCGAAGCGGGATTGCCTTACGCCCATCACATCCATCTCAAGAACACCGACAGCATTTTTAACAGCACATTTGGCTTCCTGCCGGAGGAACGGAAGCGGGGCATCGTCGATGTGGCCGCTGTGCGTGACATGCTGCTGGCGAACGCCAATGCCATCCCCATGTCCGAACTCATCTGTTACCTCGAAATCGGCGGCCCGAAGACCGGTCGGGATTACTCCGATAATCTTTTGGAAGACCAACTGCGGGGTTCACTGCAATATCTGAAGGAAAATTTCTTGCCAAAAATAAACTAAACATGACTCAGCGTGATTCGTGAAACGTAAAACGTGAAAAATCATCCTACAAGACGACATCACGTTTCACGTCTTCACGTTTCACGACGTACCGCACGAAATCCAAAAGAACCCTAAACCACCACACAATCATGACAAAAACCGCTACCGACATTCAAATCTCCCCCTCGATGATGTGCGCCGACCTCTGGCGGCTGGCCGAGCAGATGGGCGAACTGGAAGAGGCAGGAGTTGATCTGCTGCATTTCGACCTCATGGACGCCCATTTCGTGCCCAACATGCCGCTGGGATTGGGTATGCTGCAAAACCTGCGCCCACACACAAGCATCCCCTTCGATGTGCACCTCATGGTCGAGGACAATGACTTCTTCATCGAACGGCTGGCACCGATCGGCGTGCAGATGATCTCCGTCCACGCCGAGTCCAGCACCCATCTGGATCGTACGCTGTCGCTGATCCGCAATCATGGCATTCTCGGCGGGGGTCGCTCTCAATCCGGCCACGCCGCTTGACACCCTCGATTATGTGTGGGAACAGCTAGACTTTGTGCTGATTATGACGGTCAATCCCGGCTACGCCGGGCAGAAGCTGGTTCCTGCTGGACTGCGCAAGATCGCCGATTGCAGGGATTATCTGCAAACATAACGGCCTTGACATCCCCATTCAGGTCGATGGCAATGTCAGTTTTGAGCATATCCCCAACATGGTGGCGGCGGGAGCAGACTGCCTGGTGGGCGGAACCAGCAGCGTCTTCCACAGCGATGCCACCATCGTCGAGAATGTTGCCCGCACGCGGCAGGTGATTGCGCAAGGATTGGCGAAACGATCATGAGCGAGATGCAAGCCCAGGTGCTCCATGCCGTTGGCGATATGCGCTATGAAGCGGTAGGCAAGCCAGAACCTGGCGAGGGCGAGGTATTGGTGCGAATCGGTTTCTGCGGCGTGTGCGGTTCCGATATCCCCCGCACCTTTGTCAAGGGCACTTATCATTTCCCCACCATCATCGGCCACGAATTCGCCGGGACGGTGGCAGACGTCGGTCCGGGGGTCAGCACCTATCGGTCTGGCGATGAAGTTGTGGTGTTCCCCTTGCTGTGGTGCGGACGCTGCGCCGCCTGCGAGCAAGGCCGTTACGCTCAGTGCGCCGATTACGATTATCTGGGCTCGCGCAGCGATGGCGGTTTCGCCGAATACGTTGTTGCGCCCCAGCAGAATCTCGTGGCCCTGCCTGCCGGTGTCTCTCTGGCTGAAGCGGCCATGACCGAGCCCGCTGCCGTCGCCCTGCACGCCATCCGTCGCGCCGGCGATGTGGTCGGTGAAACGGTCACCGTTTTTGGGGCAGGTCCCATCGGCCTGATGGTGGGGCAATGGGCGCACATCATGGGGGCCTCACAAGTCATCCTCTTCGACATCGTGCCGGAAAAAATAGAAATGGCCCAGGACCTGGGATTCGATCTGGCATTCAACAGCCTGGAAGTAGATCCGGTGCAAACAGTGACATCACTGACCGATGGACAGGGTGCGCATGTCGCCATCGAAGGCGCAGGCGTGCCACAGACCATGTTGCAGGCCATCGCCGCCACCCGCCGCAGCGGGCGCACCGTGCTGTTGGGCAACCCCGCCGCCGATGTCACCCTACCAGCAGCCCTCATCTCCCAGGCCATGCGCCGCGAGATCGCCATCCTCGGCACCTGGAATTCCGATTTCAGCGCCGCCGGAAACAGCGACGACTGGCGCACCGTGCTCAATGCCGTCGCCAGCGGCCAACTCCAACTCGAAAGTCTCATCACACACAAAATACCCCTGGCTGAAGGCTTTGACGCCCTGAATCATGATGAAAAAGGGTCAAACTTTCTATGCCAAGGTGCTCATCCAACCCACACTTGAATAAGGTCGATAAACATGCTCGCTGCTGTCCTCGAAGCCCAAGATACACTCGTCGTCCAGGATGTCCCTATCCCCGAAATCGATGATGATTCCGCTCTGATGCGCGTGCAGGCCACCAGCATCTGCGGCTCCGACATCCGCATCTACCGCCACGGCAACCCCCGCGTGGTTCCGCCCGCCATTCTTGGCCACGAGGCGTCGGGCGTTATCGTCAAAGTCGGAAAAAACGTAACCAGGGTGAAGGAAGGCGACCGGGTCGCACTGGGCGCTGATTTTCCCTGCGGGAACTGTAAATGGTGCCGCAATGGCATGCTCAATAATTGCGAGATCAACTATGCGGTCGGTTACCAGATCCCGGGCGCTTTTGCCGAATACATGGTTCTGCCCAAACTGCTGCTGCAAGGTCCTGTCACCCGCATCCCCGATAGCCTCAGCTTCGAGGAGGCCGCGCTGGCCGAGCCGCTCGCCTGCGCCATCAACGGCTTCGAGCTGGTCAACCTTTCTCTGGGCAAGAGTGTTGTCATCATCGGTCTGGGCCCTATCGGCTGCATGATGATCGACCTTGCTCGCATCATGGGCGCCACCCAGGTGATCGGCGTGCAGCGCAGCCAATTACGCATGGATATCGCCAAAACTTACGGCGCTGACGCCTACATCAACCCGGCGGAGGAAGACGTCGTTGCACGTTGTCTGGAACTAACCAACGGCGAAGGCCCGGATGTTGTGATCACCGCTGCCGCTTCGGTCGAGATACACGAGCAGGCCATCGAGATGGTCGGGCACAGAGGGTACGTAAACCTGTTTGGCGGCCTGCCCAAGGATATGCGACCCATGAGCGTTTCCTCCAACGTGATTCATTACAAAGAGTGTTTCGTGACCGGCTCGCACGGCAGCACGCCCCGCCAGCACGAAATGGCAGTCGATTTGCTGGCGAAAGGCCTGGTGCGCGTTGCACCGCTGATGACAAACCACTTCCACCTTTCCGAGATCAACGCCGCCTTCGATGCGATGGAAGCACGTCAGGGCATGAAGGTGATCATCCATCACGACTAAGGCAAGCGCAGTTTTTAACTTGTGCATTTTTAGCGGAGAAACTGCGCTTGCTTGTGGGGAACCGCCTCATTTTTGCAGAAGTTATTTGTTTGCGGTTTCTAGATGGTCTTCTGCAATATCCCATTGAAAAATGCAAAACGCCCCCGGAAATCTCCAGGGGCGTTTTTTGGTACGCGTTGTGCGCCAGCGGTTGCGCTGAAGGTTATTCGCTCCAGCCGTTTGCGTTGCGCACTTTGATCATGGCAGCGAGGATGTCGTTCCAGGTCTGCTGTTTCATCATCACATCGTTGGGGAACATGCAGCCATCCCAGCAGATGTGTTGGAAGGCCTTCGTCAGTTCGCCATTTTCGTCCCGCATCCACCAGCTGGAATCGCGGGCGATGTCGAGTTTGCCGTTTGGATCGGTGGCCAGGCAATGCCGGCCGGTCTTGTCGTGTGAGCCACTGCCAAACACGGTCCCATCATTCTGAGCGACGTGGAAATCGATGGTCCAGGGGCGCAAGGCAGCGGTCATCTGCTTCAAACCGGCCTGCAGCGCTTCCGTATCATCCCAGTCAAAATCGGCGGGTAAGATGCGATATTCGGGGGCATTGTAACCCATGAGGTAGAGCAGAGTGTGGGCCATGTCGGCCTGGAAGCCGATGTTGGGGCGGTCCACCATTTCCAGCAGATCGACCATATCCTTCCAGTTGTGCATGCCGCCCCAGCAGATCTCGCCTTCGGCGGCCAGTTTTTCGCCGTAATCTGCTGCAATGTCGCATCCTTGTGCGAACACTGCGGCTACTTTCTTCTGATTTCCGACCGCATCCTGAGCCCAAACTTCTGGTGAGGCCGAAGAATCGATGCGGATCACGCCATACTTTACGGACGCCGGTTTCGTTCAGGACACTGGCGATGCCACATGCTTTTTTGACTGCGTCGAGCCAAGTCGCCACGGCTTCAGCGTCACCGAGGGTCGAGCCACCCCACACCGGAGCGACCAGCGAACCTACGGCAAGGCCCATGCCGCCGATCTTTTCGGCCAGCGCTTTGATGTCGTCGGGGGTGCTGTCGATGCTGATATGCGGGTCTGCAAGGAAGAGATCGACTCCGTCATACTTTTGTCCATCCACTTCCGCACCTACGGTGAGGGCGAGCATGGTGTCCAGATCGATGGGGGGTTCGGAATCCGGGCCTTTACCGACCAAACCGGGCCACATGGCGTTGTGCAATTTCGGGTAATTGTTGCTCATTGTGTATCTCCTAGTTGTTGGATTTGTTATCTGGTATTTGAGTTTGTAGTAGGCGACTTCAGCGCCATTCACGGCGATAAATCGCCTACTACAAGCTAATTCCTAAACTTCAACCCAGTGACCGCTCTTGCCCGAGCTGATCACAGCGTCGCAGACATCTTGCGTCTCCAAGGCGCTGGCAAAATCGGGCTGTGTTGTCTCGCCCGTTTCCAGATCCTTGAGGAAATCGGCGACCTGATGGGTGAAGCTGTGTTCGTATCCGATCTGCAGGCCGGGAACCCACCAGTGGTCCATGTAGGGATGGTCGCCGCCGTTATCGGTAACGTGGATGGAGCGCCAGCCGCGCAATGCACCTTCGTCGCGATGGTCGAAGTATTCAAGACGGTGCAGGTCGTGCAGGTCCCACCGGAGTGATGCATCCTGACCGTTCACTTCCAGGGTGTACAGCGCTTTGTGGCCACGGGCGTAGCGGGTGGCCTCGAACAGACCGAGCGAACCATTGGCGAAATCACACATAAACATACTGGCGTCATCAATGCCAACTGGCTCCATTTCGCCGGTGAGATTGTGCATGCGTTCCTTCACGAAGGTTTCGGTGCGGGCGGTCACGCGGGTGATGTCGCCATTCAGCCAGAGTGCGGTGTCAATGCAGTGGGCCAACAGGTCTCCTGTGACGCCAGAGCCGGCAGCTTCCACGTCCAACCGCCAAAGCCCTTCGCCGCCCTGCGGCACGTCGGCGGAGATAGTCCAATCTTGCAGGAAGTTGGCGCGGTAGTGGTAGATCCTGCCCAGTTTGCCCGAATCGATAATCCATTTGGCCAGGGTGACGGCGGGCACGCGGCGGTAGTTGTACCAGACCATGTTGCGTACGCCCGCCTCCTCGACTGCCTTCACCATCTTGCGTCCTTCTTCGCCATTCCGGGCCAGTGGCTTTTCACACCAGATCATCTTACCGGCTGCGGCGGCAGCCAGCGCCATCTCGCAGTGCACGTCGTTGGGGGCGGCGATGTCGATGATGTCGATGTCGTCTCGCTCGACCAACTCGCGCCAGTTTGGCACGGCCTCTTCCCACCCTGCGCTCTCGCAAAATGCTTCGAGCCTTTCTACATTGCGGGCGCTGGCAGCCTTGAGCACGAGTTCATTCTCCAGGTCGAAGAAGCGGTTCGCCTGGCGGAAGGCGTTGGAATGGGCGCGACCCATGAAACCGTAGCCGATGATGCCGACGTTGAGTTTTTTCTTCATAGGATTTTCCTCACTTTAATTGGATGGTCGCTGCCGTGCAGATGCCGGCAGCGCATGAAATGGGTAAGGTGCTGTGTTTGCGTTGTTCTATTTCTGAGCCACGCCAACCACGTCCGGGTTATTGGGCCCAAAGTGCTTGAGCATGACAATGGGGTCGGTCTTGGAGGGGTTGGTGATCTTAACGCCCGCCTGGGCCGCCTCTTCGCTGACAAAATACTCATCATGCGTGAGCTGGCCGAATCGGATCAGGCTTGGCGTTTCGATGTCCCACACGCCCATCGTGCCATGACCCTGCATCATGATCATGCCATATGCGCCGCTGTCATGAATCGTCACCGAAGCGCCGGGCATTACGGTCAGTTCTTTGGCCGAATAATCAAGTGACTTGTAGCAGATCCAGTTTTCGACGTAGCCTTCGGCTTCCATATCGGCGAGGTGGCTGACGGGCTTTGGACGCATGAAACGGTTTTCGACGAAATTGGGGTCAAGATTCAGGTCCCAATCGATGATGTCGAGCAGCCATTCAAAATCGCCCATCTTGTCAGGCGGGGTGTTCTTCCACAGCAACTCTTCATCGATCACAGCATCGCCTGTCACCGATTCGTACATGGCAAAGACATCGGAAGCCTTTTGCGGTTCGTAAGTGCAAAGGCTGCCCGGCGCATGCAGCACACCCGGCGGGATGTTCCAGCCGGTTCCCACTTCCAGCCGGGAAGCGGTGGAGAGGGTGGTGATTTTGTTGTCGCCTTTGGCGAAATTCATCAGGCATTGGCGCACATCTTCCCTGGTGGTGCCGGGATTGAGGCCAAAGAAGGTGTAGGGATAATCGCCGCCGTAATTGTTAGCCTGTGGTGGGAAGTAGTAGGATTCAGGCTTGCCCAACTGGCCGGTCAGGGCTGCGTCCTCATCACGATGATGGATGTGGAAGGGCAACGCCTTTTTGTTGTCGAAGAATTTGGAATACATTGGCCAGCGCTGATGCACATTCCAGATGCGGTCGCCGATCAGCGCGCCCTTCAATTCTGCCACAGCATCCAGCAACAACACCTGTTCCGTTTTCCTGCCATCCTCGAATACGATGAAGCTCAACCCCTCATTGGGCGAGGTCAGCGGGCCATTATCCGCTGGTGTGGTGGACGAGAACCAGCGCTCATCGATGCCGCCACGATTTCCCCCCAGAGCGTAATAGTCATCAGGATGCAGCTTAATGCGCCGTCCCGGAATGCAGAATGAGCGCGGAACCCAGGTTGGCGCCAGTCTCACAATCCCCTTACCCTGTTCGAAAGCATTATGGATGATAGAACTTCCTGACATGATGTCTCTTCCCTCCTTGGAAGAAGTGGTCCTATTTTTGTGGAGCGATGTTTGCGATTTGCTTAAAGGAATTATTCGGTGAAATCGGTTACATTCATGCCGATTGTACAACAAAGCCGAGAGCTTGTACAAGCATTGGGGACTCAGTTTTCGAAGGTAAACGAAACTGCAATGGTTGCCACATCGAATTGCTTCATGCGATAATTTCCCGGCAAGTCCGAACTAAACACAATCACCCGCAGATTGCGCAAAGAACGCAGATTGAAAAAAACGTAAAAATTCAGGTTGCCGTCATTTCGACGACCAACGGGAGGAGAAATCCCCTTGTTGTG
Source organism: uncultured Chloroflexia bacterium (assembly GCA_963700615.1). Classification (GTDB taxonomy): domain Bacteria; phylum Chloroflexota; class Anaerolineae; order J102; family J102; genus DUEF01. Next base: position 741,918 of record CAVOYG010000026.1, read on the forward strand.
AGAGATTATCCCCAGAAGCGGAGGGGATGTCTCACATTCGTTCGACATGACGTATAAAGTATGATTACACCAGAACAGTTACCAAAAATCTCTGGAATCTGTGTCATCTGCGGATAAAATGATCCAATAACAAATGGAGGCAACACCCGATGATTGAATTGATGGGAGAAAAATGGACAAAGGAATCGTTGCAGCATCGCGTGGGACGCATGGAACAGATCGCAGGGGTGATCCCAGCTGTTGCTGATGATGGACCGGGCCGGGGCTCGCGCTATTTTCATGTGTACACCGGCAGTGGACTGAGCTTTGATGTAATGACGGATCGGGCCCTGGATATCGCCGCTTGCAGCTACAAAGGCGCGCCCCTGGCCTGGATTTCACCATCCGGGTGGATGCACCCTGCCTACTACGAAGCGGATGGATTGGGATGGCTGCGGTCATTCCAGGGCGGTTTATGCACCACCTGCGGCCTGGATCAGATTGGGGCGCCATCTGTGGATGAAGGCGAAGCCTTCGGTATTCACGGACGCATCAGCAATTCGTTGGCAGAACAGGTCGGGCACAGAGCCTGGTGGGATGGTGACAGCTACCGCCTGGAAATTTCGGGGCAGGTGCGACAAGCGCGCTTATTTGGCGAAAATCTGGCACTGCACCGGCGCATTTCCACCGAACTGGGCTCGAACAGCATCCTGCTGGAGGACACTGTTACAAATCTCGGTTTTTCACCTCAACCCCACCTGATTCTGTATCACTGCAATCTCGGTTTTCCCCTGGTCAGTGAACACACACGGCTCGTGGCGGATGTGGAGGATACGATCCCGCGCGATGCCGATGCCGTGGTGGGAATAGACAAGTGGTCGGAGTTTCAGACCCCGACGTCCGGATACAGCGAGCAGGTGTTCCGTCACGTTCCCCGCGCTGCTGAAGATGGCAAGGTCAATGTTTTTGTCGAGAACCCCAAGCTGGGTCTGGCGATGCGCATCAGCTTTTTCAAGCATCAACTCCCGCATCTGGTGGAATGGAAGATGATGGGGCAGGGAGCGTACGTTCTGGGCATCGAGCCGACCAACAGCACCGGCATCGAAGGACGTGCGGTTGCCCGTGAGCGGAACGATCTACCCCACCTGGATCCGGGCGAAAGCAGACGCTATCAGCTTGAGTTCGAGGTTCTGGCGCTCTAGATTTGCACCCAATTACCGAAGAAGGTGTGTTCGTTGTCCTGAAGACCGGTAATGATAATAGCGCTATTGGCTGGGATAATTTACTCCAAGTGTTGAAGTGGCGCCTGCTTGCGCACCGGCAGTTCGATCTTTATTGGTATTTTGACAACTTCCCTATATAAGTGTATAACCAATGCATTCAGCATAATCTACCTGATGTGAGGCAATATCGCCATGCAGCAAAGTCGTACACTCATTCTTGCCTGTGCCACAGTTCTTGAGGAACTCATGCCTTTTCTACCAGAGGGCATGCGTTATCTCGAACTGGATTTTGGCTTGCATTTGCGGCCACAGAATCTCAAGCAGGTGCTTCAGGATGCCATTGATGAGGCCAGCAACGAAGCAGACACCATCCTGCTGGGTTACGGATTGTGCTCGATGGCGGTTGCGGGGCTGAAGGCGAATAACTGTACACTTGTCGTTCCTAAAGTCGATGACTGCATCGCCATCTTTCTGGGGTCCCGCGACGCCTACACGGCGCAAGCGGCAAAGGAACCGGGCACTTACTACCTGACTAAAGGCTGGATCGAAGTCAGTGACACGCTGCTGGATGAATATGAGCGGATGGTGGAACGCTACGGCGAAGCGAAAGCAGAACGCATTATGGGGATAATGCTTAAAAACTACACCCGCTTGGTCTACATCGACACCGGGCATCAGGACCAGGGTAAGTATCAGGATTACGCCCGCATGGTCGCCGATAAGTTCCACTTGCGCTACGAAGAAATCGAAGGGGCGAACACACTGGTCAAACGACTGGTCACAGGGCCTTGGGAAAATGATTTCGTCGTTGCTGAACCCGGCCAAACCATCGCCTTTTCCGATTTCCAGACCTCAAACCGCATCGCCAGCAACAGCTTTGGCGGCGTTTCCTCTAAGGCATAGTCACTCCTTTATGTCATGACGAACAGATGTGAGACATCCCCCCCCCATTTTACGGAGATATTTCCTGCTACAGGGGGATTTCTCCTCCCTTTGGTCGTCGAAATGACGGTAACCTGAATAATCATCATAACTCCAGGCAATGACGCTACCCCACAACAATTTCGAGATCGATTTTCAGCCGGTCGGAAAACGTGTCCACGCACAAGCCGGTGCGACCTTGTTGGATGCTGCCATCCAGGCTGGCATCGATCTGGCTTCAGCCTGCGGCGGCATGGGTATCTGTGGGCAATGCCGGGTGCAGATCATACAAGGTCGGGTCTCGCCGCCTAACTTCAGCGAACTAGATATTTTTAGCGAACTGGAACTGGACAAAGGCCAACGCCTGGCGTGTTGTACCGAAGTCGAGGGCGATGTGAAGGTGCATATTCCGAAGGAATCATTGCTGATCGGGCAGCGTCTGCAACTCGAAGGGGATGATGCTGTGTTGCAGGTCGATCCAGTAGTTCATGCCTACCAGATCGTCGCCATAAAGCCCACGTTGTCCGACCTGCGTTCTGATCTAACACGTGTTGCCGATGCCCTACCAGATGTTTTTGCACCCGGCCAGGTGCAGGCCGAACCCGTCGTCATGTCGCAGATTTCACCACTGGCGCGTGCCGAGAGTTGGCGGCTGACCGTGTATGTGCGGGATCAGGAGATTATCGGAGTCGCTCCTGCCGATACGAATCCGCTTGGCTTCGCTGTCGATTTGGGCACAACAAAAGTTGCCGGCTATCTCGTGGACTTGAAAACGGGCGGGGAACTGGCCCGTGGTGGGGTTCTGAACTCACAGATCGGTTATGGCGAGGATGTTGTCAGCCGCCTGGCTTATGCACATCGCACCGACAACGGGGGACAGGCGCTCGCCGCCATGATCCGGGAGACGCTGAATGATTTGTTGGGTGAATTGGTTGCCAAAGCCGGGGTCAACCGTGACCAGGTCGTAGACGCCTGCGTCGTCGGCAACACAGCCATGACGCATCTGTTTCTGGGATTGCCGGTGCGCCAGCTTGCAGTAGCCCCCTACGTTGCCGCGACGGATGCACATGTCGATGTGAAAGCGCGTTCCCTGGGACTTGATATGGCTCCGGGCGCGTATGTCTATTCTCCACCCTCGATCGGCGGTTATGTGGGCGCAGACCATGTTTCCATGATCCTGGCCACGGGATTGGATGACGCCGACAAAGTGGTAATGGGCATCGACATCGGCACCAATTCCGAGATCGTGTTGCGGAAACCGGGTCGCTCCAGTCTCGCTTCCGCTTCCTGCGCCTCGGGCCCGGCGTTCGAGGGTGCGCATATCAGCGATGGCATGCGCGCTGCTTCCGGTGCAATCGAAGTCGTCAAGCTGTCAGAAAGCGCTGTCACCATCAAGACGGTCGATGACGCGCCAGCGGTGGGGTTGTGTGGATCGGGCATCATCGATGCTGTGGCCGAACTCTACCGGTGGGACTTGATCAACGATCGGGGCCGGTTCCAACGAGATTCTGATCGCGTGAGAATGGGTCGTCACGGACCAGAGTTCCTGCTGGTCGATGGTCGGGAGAGCGGCAGCGGTCGGGATGTCGTCATCACGCAAGAGGATGTGAACGAAATCCAACTGGCCAAGGGCGCTATCCGGGCGGGATTGGAAGTGCTGCTGCAAACGACGGACACACGGCCCGAGGAAGTTGAGGAAGTGATCATTGCCGGCGCTTTCGGCTCCTATCTCGACATCCAAAGCGCCAAAGCCATCGGTCTTTTCCCGGATATGCCCAATGCCAAGTTCCGGCAGGTAGGCAATGCCGCCGGTGTGGGAGCAAAGCAGATGTTGCTCTCAAGACAGGCTCGACAGCGCAGTGAGCGCCTCTCACATGCAGCCGAGTACATCGAATTAACCACCTTTCCCAGATTCAGTCGTAAATTTGCCTTGGCGATGCTGTTCCCGGAATAGCAACCAACTGCCTGTCGGCTTCAACAAGACCAGGCGTTACGCACTGAATGTGTCACCCTTCCAACTGCGAGATTCTTCGCACGACCTTCGGTCGCCGCTCAGAATGGCACTTTTACGCATAGGAGATGTTGCAGTATGAAAATTATTGGAGAAAAGATCAACGGAACCCGCAAACGGGTTGCACAGGCCATCGCTGAGCGCGATGCCGATTTTATCGTGGATCTGGCAGTACGGCAGGCGGAAGCGGGATCCACCTGGTTGGATATCAACACCGGCACCCGCCCCGACCTGGAGCCGGACGATATGATCTGGATGATCGAACTTATCCAACCGAAGGTTGACATCCCTCTGTGTCTGGATAGCGCCAACCCGATAGCGCTTGAGATCGCCATCCAGGCTGTGGACAAAACCCCCATGATCAACTCCATCAGTGGTGAACCCGAGCGTCTGGAGAAAATCCTGCCACTCGTGGCGCAGTACGGCTGCGAGGTGATCGCCCTGGCTATGGACGATAAAAAAATCCCCGAAACGTACGAAAAACGTCTGGAGATAATCGACCTGGTGATGGCCGCAACCCGCGCCGCAGGCGTAGCGGATGAGCAAGGTCTATGTCGATCCATTGGCTATGACCATCGCCACCGCCAACCAGAGCGCAGTGATGGCCTGTGAAACCATCCGCACAGTCAAAGCCAAGTATCCGGACGTTCACTTCACCATGGGCCTAAGCAATATCTCGTTTGGACTTCCCGCCCGCAAACAGATCAACCGCACGTTCCTGACTCTGGCCATGCAGGCCGGGTTAGATAGCGCTATTTTGGACCCCCTCGATCGTGAACTACAGGCTGCCATCCTGACCACCGAGTTGTTGTTGGGTCGGGACCGGCATTGCCTGAATTATGTGCGGGCTTCCCGTAAAGGCATTTTCGATTAAGAAACAACAATGGCTCTATCGAAATTCGTGATGAGCTCAAAAACCTAACGCAAAGGAGCGTAAACATGTCACAAGAACTGGTTTTAGCAATCACCGAAATGCGTGAAGATGATGCATTGGCCATCACCAATGCACTTCTCGAAGGGGGCGCACCGCCACTGGAGGTGCTGGATTCCTGCAAAGAAGCGATGGACATCATCGGCCAGCGCTTTGAGGCGGGACAAGCCTTCATCCCCGAACTGATCCTGGCTGGCGAGATGATGACGGAGATCACCGACATCCTCAAGCCGCGCATGGCAGAGGAAGTTGGTGTCGAGAAAATCGGCAAGGTCGTGTTCGGCACAGTGGAGGGGGATATCCACGACATCGCCAAGGATATCGTGGCCTTCATGCTGGACATCAACGGCTTCGATGTCACCGACCTGGGTGTGGACGTCCCACCGGCCGCCTTCGTTGAGGCCGTGAACGAAACTGGAGCCACCATCGTCGGTCTGAGCGGTTTCCTGACCCTGGCCTACGACCCCATGAAAGAAACCGTCGCAGCGCTCAGAGAAGCGGGCCTGGATGTGAAAGTGATGATCGGCGGCGGCCAGATCGATGAGCAGATTCGAGAATATACCGGTGCGGACGCCTATGGCCGTGATGCCATGGCCGCCGTCGCACTCGCCAACGAATGGATAGGAGCGTAAAAAATGGAAACTCTTTCTCCCAGTGAAAAGATGGAATCCCGCCTTGCAGCCTGGCTCTCACCAGAGGGCGTGCCCTTTGCGACGCCTGAAGCGGAAGCCGCTTACAAAGCGCGCGTTCAGACGGTCATCGACGTAGTGCAACTCAGGAAACCCACCAGGGTTCCCGTCATGCTCAACACTGGTTTTTACCCATTTGCCTATGCAGGGGTTACGGCAGAAGAGGCGATGTATGATTACGACAAACTGGGCTACGCCCTGAACAAGTATCATGTCGACTTCTTGCCTGATTCCCTGGCCTCGGCTCCGATCTATGGGCCGGGCAAGGTCTTCGACGTGCTTGATTACAAGCTCTATCGCTGGCCGGGACATGGCGTGACCGCCACTTCACCATATCAGTGCGTTGAGGCCGAGTACATGCAGGCGGATGAATATGACGCCTTCATCAAAGACCCATCCGACTTTTTCATGCGCAGCTATCTACCGCGTATTTTCGGTTCTCTCAGTGCCTGGAACATGCTGGCGCCCTTCACCGATATCCTGGAATTGCCTTTCCTGGGCGGCTTCATGGTTCCGGTCGGCATCCCACCCGTGCAGGAATCTTTCCAGAAATTGATGGAGGCCGGCCAGCTCGCTTTCGAGTGGATCCATAAGGCTGTCGCCATCGATGGTGCAACCATAACCACCCTGGGCATCCCTCCGCTGATCGGCGGCTTCACCAAAGCGCCCTTCGATACCCTGGGCGACACGCTGCGCGGCACCCGAGCCATCATGCTGGACATGTTCCGCCAGCCTGACAAGTTGTTGGCGGCGCTTGATCGCCTGGTGCCCATCGCTATCGAGATGGGTGTGCGTTCTGCAACCAACAACAAGAACCCGGTCTGTTTCATTCCCCTGCACAAGGGCGCCGATGGTTTCATGTCCAATGATGACTTCCGCAAATTCTACTGGCCGACCCTGAAAGCTGTGTTGCTGGGCCTGATTGAGCAAGGCGTGGTGCCGTATCTCTTCGTTGAAGGCGGCTACAATCAGCGTCTCGACATCATCGCCGACCCGGACATCCCCGCGGGCAGCACCATCTGGCTCTTCGATCAATCCGACATGAAGGAAGTCAAGAAACGCTTTACCGGCTGGGCCTGCTTTGGCGGTAACGTGCCCGCTTCATTGTTGATGGCTGCAAAGCCGCAGGAAGTTTCCGACTACGTGAAGCAACTCATCGACGATCTGGCCGGGGATGGTGGTTACATCCTCTCCAACGGTGCGGTTTTGGATGATGCCGAGCCTGCCAATCTGCACGCGATGATCGACACCGGCAAGGAATACGGCGTCTACTAGCATCCATTGATCGAGCGGGCGCATTCAACAGATGAGTGCGCCCGCTCGAGTTCCCTTTCATCGCAGGACGCCAGGAGTCCTTATGAGTTCAACTCAGGCAGCAAAAGCTAATCCCCCACCTCAGTCCTCGCCCATCCAGCGCTATGCCTGGGTGGTTCTGGGTGTGGTGTACATGGCCAGCGTGGCCGCACCGCTCATCCAGAACAAAGTCCCGCCGATCATGCCGGTGATCATGGAGGCGTTTCAGATCGACCTCAGCCAGGCCGGGATGTTGATGTCTGTTTATGCCATTACCGGATTCCTGCTGGCGCTACCGGCCGGCATCATCCTGCAACGCTGGGGACTCAGGCCAGTCGGTCTGATCGCACTGGGGTTCATGGTCCTCGGTTCGCTCATCGGGCTGTGGGCGGGAAATGTGACAGTTTTGCTTTTCAGCCGAGTCGTCGAAGGCGTGGGCATGGGATTGATAGCCGTGGCAGCCCCGGCAGCCATCGCCGTCTGGTTTCCCAGGGAGCGGCAAGGGATGCCGATGGGCCTGTGGGCGACATGGGTTCCGGTCGGTTCGCTGTTGATGTATCTACTTGGCCCAGCTTTAGTTGCCGCCAGTGGCTGGCAAGCCGTCTGGTGGTTCGGCGCCATTTTCGCAATGGTGGCCTTTGTGCTATACGGCGTGTTGATGCGAGAACCACCGCGAAGCGGTGAGGAACAGTCGCATGCTGAGCAACCGAGCCTGCGAGAGGCGCTTTCCAATCGCAATATCTGGCTGCTTGGTTTGGCCTTTGGATGTTTCAACGCTGTTTTCCTTGGATTTGCGACCTTTTTCCCCACCTTTTTAACCGGAGTTCGTGGCTATTCTCTGGGCCAGGCCGCCTTCGTCGCCAGCATCGCTACGATGGTCGTCCTCTTTTCAGCACCACTGGCCGGCGTTCTCTCCGACCGGATCGGCTCCCGTCGGCTCGTCTTTTCCATTCCTTTTCTGTTCATCGCTGTGATGTTCCTCTTACCCTTTCACCTGAGCGGCTGGCAGCTCTACGTCTACATGATCCTGCTGGGCTTGATCATAGGCGCTATTCCGACAGCCACCTTCGCTGCCGCGCCTGAGATCATGGGCAAACCGGAACTGGTTGGGATAGGATTGGCGGTGATCATGATGTGTCAGAATCTCGGCATGGTCGTCGGGCCGATCCTTTTCGGGGTGATGGCCGAATCTTTCGGCTGGGCTGTGGCCGGTTACGCCATGATCCCGCTGGCTCTTGCCGGTTTTGTCCTGGCTTGGCGAGTAAAGGTGCGCTGAGTGCGCAAACTTAGGCAGTATTCAGTTTTCTCAAACAGGGTGCTCCACAACGGAATCACCCAATCAACATTTCACAATGAGGTGAAAAAATGTCACAAGAACTGGTTTTAGCAATCACCGAAATGCGAGAAGATGATGCACTGGCTATCACCAATGCACTTCTCGAAGGGGGCGCGCCGCCAATGGAAGTGCTGGACTCCTGCAAGGAAGCGATGGACATCATCGGCCAGCGCTTTGAAGCGGGAGAGGCCTTTATCCCCGAACTGATCCTGGCTGGCGAGATGATGACGGAGATCACCGACATCCTCAAGCCGCGCATGGCAGAGGAAGTTGGTGTCGAGAAAATCGGTAAGGTCGTGTTCGGCACAGTGGAGGGGGATATCCACGACATCGCCAAGGATATCGTGGCCTTCATGCTCGACATCAATGGATTTGATGTCACCGACCTGGGTGTGGATGTCCCACCGGCCGCCTTTGTCGAGGCCGTGGAAGAAACCGGAGCCACCATCGTCGGCCTTAGCGGTTTTCTGACCCTGGCCTACGACCCCATGAAAGCAACCGTCGCAGCGCTCAGAGAAGCGGGATTGGACGTCAAAATAATGATCGGCGGCGGCCAGATCGATGAGCAGATTCGAGAATACACCGGTGCGGATGCCTATGGTCGAGATGCCATGGCCGCCGTCGCACTCGCCAATGAATGGATAGGAGCGTAAATAAAATGGACCAGCCACAAACTTCCGTATTTCAACCCTCGCCCGAATATCTTGCGCGCGAGAAGCGCTTTAACGATGCACTGGCATTGCAAAAGCCGGACCGAGTCCCCATTGCCAGTCTTGCTGCATTCTTCATGACCCAATATGGCGGCATGACCAATGCCGAGGCAATGTATGATTTCGATAAAACGGCCGAAGTATGGCTAGCCGGAACCAAAAAGCTGAACTGGGACATGGCCCCGCCGCCCTTTACGATTTTCCCCGGCCCGGTCTGGGAGAAGCTCGGCATCAAGACCTTCAAATGGCCGGGCTACAACCTGAAGGAAAATCTCCCGTATCAATTTGTCGAAGAAGAGTACATGCTGGCAGATGAATACGACGAATTCCTGAGCAATCCCGGCGACTTCGTGATCCGCAAGATGATGCCGCGCATGGCAACGACACTGGAGCCTCTGGGTATGCTGCCGCCAATCCACTGGCTGTCGAGTGGGTATACGCTGACGATGTTGGGGGCGGCCATGGCAGGCGCTCCGCCAATTGTCAATATGTTGAAACAGATCGTCGAAGTCGGCGAAGAGATGAACAGATGGAATGCGATGCAGGCCAAACTGGGCATGGATTTGGCTTTGGCAGGCTACCCCATGATCACGATCGCCTTTGCCGAAGCGCCCTTCGACTGGGTGTCAGATATGTTCCGCGGCCTGCGCGGTGTCATGCTCGACATGTACCGGCAGCCGGACAAGCTGAAAGCCACCATCGACCTGTTCACCGACTTTGCGATCCAGTCCGCTATCATGGCGGCTCAGATGTCGGGGAACTCACGGGTATTCATCCCTCTGCATCGTGGGGCTGGCGGATTCCTCTCTGACGAGCAATTTGCTGAGTTTTACTGGCCCGGCCTCAAGGCTCTGATGTTGGCGCTGATCGATGCCGGATTGACGCCGATGCCCTTCCTGGAAGGCGATTACACACCACGCCTTAAATACCTGGCCGAAATGCCTCCCGGCAAAGTCCTCGGACACTTCGACATCGTCGATCTCCAGAAGACCAAAGAAATGATCGGCGATGTCATGTGTTTCTGGGGGAATGTCCCGGCATCCCTGCTTGTCACCGGAACCCCGCAACAGATCAAGGACTACGTCAAAGAACTGATCGACACCTTTGCGGATACCGGCGGCCTGATCGTGGATGGCGCCGTCGATGGTGTGCCGCCCGATTCCAAACCCGAATGCGTGGAAGCGATGACTGAAACCGTGTTCGAGTATGGCGTTTACTAGCGTTGAATCAGCTACGCTGACGGCCCTGAAAACGTCATTTCGACGACCAACGGGAGGAGGAATCCCCCTCATGGTCGTCGGTACATCATCGGGGGGATGTCTCACATTCGTTCGACATGACGTTTATCAGCCTGTGTGGCGCTGGCCCGCCAGCATGGGAATCACTTCAGGGGGAGGCAAAATCCTCCCCCTGACCTTGTAAACAATCCCTCATCCGCATCGGGTTCATGTTATACTGCCCCTTGCATTTCAAACCCGTTTCCCTACCGATTCGATAAGGCATCCCCGAGGAGCCTTAGCCAGCATGACGACTTCAATCGACAGGAGTCCTGAGTCAAATACAATAGATCGAGACGCCTTTGAGCCTGCATACTCGCAACTGGCGAATATCCTCAAGGCGCAGATCGTTGCGGGAGCCTTTCGCCCTGGAGATCAGCTTCCTTCTGAGGCGCAACTATGCCGCACGTATGGCGTCAGCCCGATGACCGTGCGTCGCTCGATCAACCTGCTGGCCGACCAAGATGTGGTGTCAACAGCACAGGGCAGGGGCACATTTGTCAGGCGTTTGCAGTTCGGCACAGCGGCATTTGATCTGAGCGAACTGCACAGCATGTTCAGTGATGACGACACGACCTCTGTCAAACTGCTGGATGCTCGCATTGTCGCTGCGCACCAAAGGGCAGCCGACAAACTGGCTGTGTCGGTCGGCGACAATGTGATCTACATCCGCCGGTTGCTTATTGTCGAAGAACGCCCGGCTTTCTATCATCGCGAATATCTGCTCTATGATCCACGACGTCCCATTGTCGAATCGGAGATGGAAATCACATCGTTGAGCGGGTTGTTCAGCGGCAGCGGCAGCGCCATTGTCAAACGGGCAGACCTGGCGATTAATGCAACGCTGATGAATGAAGAAGAAGCCAGCCTGTTAAAGATTCAATTGCCGGCAGCAGCTTTTTTCCTTGAACACATCTTTTATGATTTCGATGACCGCCCCATCAGTTGGGGATGGTTCATCGCCGGCAGTGAACGCCTGCATTTTACGACAACGGTGGGGATACAGGATTGAAATCAGCTATGAGCAAACCAGATGCGCAGCAAATCTTCATTCAACAACTGTCGGACCTGGAAGAGAACGAAGTTCTGGCTACTGTGCGCGAGCGTCTTGCACAAAATGATGATCCCCTGGCAATCATCGGGGATGCGCAGGAAGGTATGCGCCGAATTGGTGTGCGCTACGAGCAGGGCGAGTATTACCTGGCAGCGTTGATCATGGCAGCCGAGATCTTCAGTGAGATCATGGAATTGGTGCAACCGGTGGTGGAGACACAGATATCCAGTGCGGGATCAGGGATCGTCCTGCTGGGGACGGTGCAGGGTGACATCCACGATATCGGCAAAAATATCATCAGCATTTTGTCGTCGTGTTATGGTTTTGTCGTACACGATCTGGGGGTCGATGTCCCGCCCGAAGTCTTTGTCACCCAGGCTGAGGCGCTTAGACCCGACCTGATCGGTCTCTCCGGCCTGATTACGGCTTCATTTGAGGCGATGGCTGAAACTATTGCCCTTTTGCGGGAGTCCGAGGCGCAGGCTGGCCGCAAAACGCCCATCATCATCGGCGGCAGCCAGCTTGATGAGCAGGTGTGCAGGTATGTGGGGGCGGATTATTGGGTGCGCTCCGCCATGGACGGTGTTTTACTCTTCCAGCGTCTCTTGCCCAGGGGTTGATGATAGACAGATGCATTATTGGTGGTTGAGGCAGGGACGCATGCAAGCAGTACGGAGCACATCAATAATGCTTGTTGCGAAGCAAGGTTCATGTCACCCAACTGGCTTACAACGATATCGACCCTCTGAACCCCCCCGCCAGCCGTCTCGACTGGACTGCTCCCGCCAGCGGCACCTATTTCCTCAAGGCAGCGCACTTCAACCCCGAGGCTGGGGGCTGCGCCATGACTTACGAACTGGCGGTGGAGCGAATCACGCCGACACCGACACAGACGCCGGCGCCGTTGTATTTGCCGTTGATGTTGCAGTAGGAAAGGCCCTCACCCCCGACCCCTCTCCCGCACGCGGAGTGGGAGAGGGCGACGACCGCAGGTCGTGGGAGGGGGCCCGAATGGATTAACTTCAGTTCAACACCGGCTCCAGCACTTGCGCCTCTGCCGCGACGGCTTCGGGAGCTTCAAGCGCTTCGCTATTTTTGTGAAGCGCTGCCGCTAACACATCTTCGACGCAATCCACCGGCACGAAGGTCATGGCATCACGCACGTCGTCGGGTAGGTCATCCAGGTCGGCTTCGTTCCGTTCCGGCATGATCACGGTCTTGAGTCCGGCCCGATGCGCCGCCAGCACCTTCTGCTTGATTCCGCCAATGGGCAAAACCTGCCCGCGCAGCGTGGTCTCACCGGTCATGCCGACATCGGATCGCACTGCTTTGCCGGTAAGCAGGCTGGCGATAGCAGTCACCATGGTCACGCCAGCACTGGGACCATCCTTGGGAATAGCGCCGGCCGGGACATGAATATGGAAGTTTGAGTTCTCGAACAGGTCGGGATCAATACCCAGGCTCACGGCATTCGCCTGCATCCAACTATAGGCGATGCGGATCGATTCCTCCATCACATCGCCAAGCTGGCCGGTTGTGATGAGGTTGCCTTTGCCCTTCATGCGGGTGGCCTCGACAAAGAGCACATCCCCGCCAGATGGCGTCCAGGCCAGGCCGGTGGCCACACCCGGTCGCTCGGTGCGCAGGGCGGCATCAAAATAAAACCGCTTCTTGCCCAGATACTCGCGCACGTCCTCTGGCGTCACCTGGGTGTGTTCGATCTCACCAGCAGCGATTTTCACGGCCACCTTGCGGCAACTCTTGCCGATTTCACGCTCGAGATTGCGGACGCCCGCTTCGCGGGTGTAGTCGCGAATAATCGCACGCAGTGCATCTTCGCTGAACTCGATCTCGTCCCGGCGCAAGCCGTTGGCCCGGCGCTGGCGGGGAACCAGATAGCCCTCGGCGATACGAAGCTTTTCGTATTCGGTGTAGCCTTCCAGTTCGATGATCTCCATGCGATCTCGCAGTGGAGGCGGGATGGTGTCCAGCGTATTGGCGGTGGTGATGAAAATGACATCGCTCAGGTCGAAATCGACATCGAGGTAATGATCCCGGAAGGCGATGTTTTGCTGCGGATCCAGCACCTCCAGCAGGGCGGAACTGGGATCGCCTCGCCAGTCAGAGCCGATCTTGTCCACCTCATCCAGCATGAAGACAGGATTGCGGGTTCCGGTGCGTTTGATGGCCTGGATGATGCGGCCGGGCATAGCCCCGATGTAGGTGCGACGATGCCCTCTGATCTCGGCCTCGTCTCTCATCCCGCCCAGACTCATGCGGCTGAACTCCCGTTCCATGGCGCGGGCGATACTCTTGCCCAGGCTGGTTTTGCCGACGCCGGGCGGGCCCACGAAACAGAGGATAGCGCCCATCGCTTCCTGCACTTCGCCTTCGAATCCTTCAGCGGCCTCGATGCCGCGCTCGCTGACCAGTTTGCGCACGGCCAGGAACTCAAGGATGCGGTCTTTGACCTTTTGCAAGTCGTAATGATCTTCGTCCAGCACCTGGCGGGCATGGGGGATATCCAGATTGTCTTCACTCAATTTAGTCCAGGGCAGCTCCACCAACCAGTCCAAATAAGTCTTGATGACGGAATGTTCGGCGGCCTGGGGCGGCATGTTTTCCATGCGCTTCAGTTCGCGCAGAGCCTCTTTTTCCGCTTCTGGGGGCAGGCTGGCCTCGGCGATTTTGCGACGGTACTCGGCGGCCTCAGCCTCCTGCTCGTCCTCCTCGCCCAGTTCTTTGCGGATAGCCTCCATCTGCTGGCGCAAATAGTACTCGCGCTGAGTCTTATTCAACTCTTCCGAGGCTTCCTCGGCGATTTCTCTGCGGATGGTCAGGACTTCTTTCTCGTGCGTAAGCAGTGTGATCAATTGCCGCATCTTTTCGTTAACCGAATCAGTTGCAAGCAACTTCTGCTCCTTCTCCATATCCATGCGCAGGTTGGAGGCGATGATGTAGACGAGCTGGCGGTTATCTTCTATCTGCTGTAAAAACGAAGCGGCGCCTTCGGGTATGTTAGGCAACAGATCGGCTACTTCCATCCCCAGTTCCACAACGCTCTGCCGCAACGCTTCCGAATGGATGTCATCCTCGATCTGCTCCGGCGCCAGGGAAACCATAGCTTTGATGTAAGGTTCGGTCGTGAGCCATTCATCGACGCGAAAGCGTTCCAGGCCTTGTACAATCACCTGCATGGCGCCATCGTCGGTACGCATTACTTTATGGATTACGGCAACGGTGCCGACTTCATAGATTTCATCCGGGCCAGGCTCCTCGATTTCGGGATCTCGCATGGCCACAAGCCCGATGATGCGCATGCCATCGCGGGCTTCTTCAATCAGCCGCATCGAGCGTGGGATACCGACAGCGAGCGGGATCACTGCCATCGGCAGGGCAACAAGATTACGCAACGGGAGGATGGGTAATTCTCCCGGTAAAAGGGCCTTCAGGGTTTTATCGTCTATATTTAATTCTTCTCCACTCAGGAAGTCTCGAAACATATGTGCCTCAGTCAGTGTGGTGTAGTTTGTTTATAGTGGCTAATTGTAGTGATCAAGACGTAATAAATGTCACATCGTTACGGTCATATCGTCATTGACCCATATTATGCCATTGAACCACGGTAGTATTTGCATGGTGTCAGAGGTTTATTAACGATTTATTAGAATTTTTTCCTGATTGCGCCCAGCCACAGCCTTTCCCGCCAATTGATTCGTGAAACGCAACTATTCAGGTTGCCGTCATTTCGACGACCAACGGGAGGAGAAATCCCCCTGTTATCAGGGATCATCCCCCAAATGGAGGGGATGTCTCACATTTGTTCGACATGAGGCACAAAGTGCAATTACACCTGAATGGTTACCCCCAATTGCCTCCCGATTTCAACCTCCGGGAGGTGGCCGCAAAAATCCAGGTTAACACAATAGTTCTGGCCACCTCCCGGAGGTTAATGCTGGACAGTCACCGAGGGCATTATCAACGAACCGATCTTATCCGTAATCGATGCTGCTGAACAACATCAATTTGTCTAGTTGGTGATTCGAGTAGATTCTGCGGATCGTGCCAGAGCGAGAACGCATGACCATGCTGTGGGTGATGGCCCCACCGCCGAAATAACGGACGCCGTTTAACATGGCCCCAGTGGTGATGCCTGTTGCCGCGAAAAAGACATTGTCACATTTGACCAAATCATCTATGGTCAACACCTGCTCCAAATCCAGTCCGGCGGCAATGGCTGCATCGCGTTCCTGCTCGTTGCGGGGCCACAACTTGCACTGCATTTCTCCGCCCATGCACTTGAGCGCTGCTGCCGAGATGACAGCTTCCGGCGAACCGCCGATGCCCATCAACATGTCCACGCCGGAATCATCCATACAGGCAGCGATGGAGGCAGCGACATCACCATCCTGAATCAACAGGATGCGAGCGCCGGTTGCACGAACCTCCGCAATGAGGTCGGCATGGCGAGGTCGGTCGAGAATCATAACCGTGACATCATTCGGTTCTTCTTTCAACGCCCTGGCGACGCGGCGGATGTTCATCTTCACGGAAGAATTGATGTCGATCATATCCCGCGCTTTGGGGCCGACCGCTATTTTGTCCATGTAGACCACATCATAAGGATTGTACATGGTCCCGCGTTCTGCCAGCGCCACCACGGCCAGCGCGCCTGCTCCGCCTTTGGCGGTCAATGTTGTGCCGTCGATCGGATCCACAGCGATATCGACTGCCGGGGGCACGCCCGTGCCGAGTCTTTCGCCGTTGAAGAGCATGGGCGCTTCGTCTTTTTCGCCTTCACCGATAACGACCACGCCATCCATCTCGATGTTATTCAGCACCAGGCGCATGGCATCGACAGCGGCTTGATCGGCGGTTTCCTTTTCGCCCCGTCCGACCCAGCGTCCACCAGCCAGGGCGGCGGCTTCGGTGACTCGCACCAATTCAAAAGCGAGATTGCGATCAGGTGGGTTGTTGCTCATAAGATATAGTCTCCGGCTGAGTGAGGTGTGATTTAGATGATCATGTTTTCAGTGAGGGCTCTGTGACTCGAATCTTGGGAGAAGTTAATGCAGCGCGCAATACGGTCTTCAGGAAATGACGCCCAGCTCTCGCCCGACCTGGGCGAATGTTTCCAGACCGATGTCCAGGTCCTCGCGCGAGTGTGCGGCGGTGTTCATCACACGAATCCGGGCCAGGCCCTGCGGCACGGTGGGGAAGCCAATGCCCATGGCGAAAACGCCTTGTTCAAACAGACGCTGGCTGAACTTCTTGGTTAAAGCAACTTCGCCCAGCATCACCGGCAGAATCGGCGTCTGGCTGGCGCCGGTGTCGAAGCCGAGCGCTTCCATGCCTGCTTGCAAGTAGCGGGCATTCTCCCACAGCCTCTCCACAAGTGTTTCGCTCTCCTCCAGCAGATCAACAGCAGCGAGGCAGGCGGCGGTGTCGGCAGGCGTCGTGGCCGAGGAGAAAAGAAAAGGTCGGGCTTTTTGCCGGATGTAATCGACAATCAGTTTTTTGCCGGCGATGACGCCGCCCACAGCGCCAAACGCTTTTGACAGGGTGCCGATCTCGACATCAAACTTGCCGTGCAGTCCAAAATGATCGACGATGCCGCGCCCGCCATGCCCCAGAACGCCTTCGCCGTGGGCGTCGTCCACCATCGTCATAACATCGTAGCGGTTGGCGACCTCGTACAACTCGTCCAGCGGAGCGACATCACCATCCATGCTGAAAACGCCATCGGTAATCAGGAGACCACGGCGATAATTGGGCAGGTGTTCTTTGATCTTCGCTTCTGCATCAAGCGCATTGCAGTGTTTGTAGACGATGATCTTGGCCCGCGCCAGACGGCAGCCATCGATGATGGACGCATGGTTGAGGCTGTCCGAGAAAATGACATCTTCTTTGCCGACCAACGGCGGGATAGCAGCCTGATTGGCGCAAAAACCGCTCTGCACGAACAGGGCGTCCTCCACCCCCTTGAATGCTGCCAACCGTTGTTCCAATTCCAGGTGCAAGGCAGTGGTCCCGGCGATGGTGCGCACGGCTGCCGGACCTACGCCCCACCTTTCGACAGCTTCCCGAGCAGCTTGTTTAAGCCGGGGGTGGTTGGCCAGACCCAGATAATTGTTGGTGCAGAAATTGAGCACGCGCCTGCCATCCACGTCCATCCAACCATCCGCAGCCGAGTCCATCGTACGAATGTTGATGAACAGGCTTTCATCCTGCAAACGATTCATTTCATCTTCGATGAATTGCAATCTTTCCGGCGTCTTAACAGCCATATCGGTCTCCATTGACGAATTAATTTAGTTAGTGATGTTAGCGCACACGGTGTTTGCGTAGCCCATGACACGCGTCATTGAGTGATGAGCAGGTTCTGACAACAGGGTCAAAGTATAACACGCTCAGAATGTGGGCTCAACATCCGCCCACATTCCCACGATTCCCAACATAGGGCCCTATCTGCCGAATTTGGCAATTTCTTCCGGCTGCAAAGGCTTGATATTTCCAGCAGCCGCGCCCAATAAACAGATATGCGCTGTTTCATCGATCAGCAAGGTCCGCAACAGCGCCTTGGCAGTAGTGTCACCCGTGACGAGCACGCCGTGGTTCGCCAGGAGACAGGCTGGACTTTCAGTTAATGCCTCGGTGACGGCGGCAGCCAGAATTTCGGACCCAGGATGGAGGTAGGGGACCACAGGGATGTTCGGGTTCACATACACGGCAAAATCAGGGGTGATAGCAGGTAAGGTCTCAGCTTGCATGGCCCAGGCGATGGCGGTTACGGGGTGGCAATGTACGATAAACTGGGCATCGGTGCGGGTTCGATAGGCAGCCAGATGCATTGGCGTTTCAAGCGATGGCCGCGGATGTACGTCAGGATGATGGTAGGGTTCGTTTATGGGGACGGGCATAAAGTCAGCAGGCGTTAATTGGTGCAATGGCGCGCCCGACCTGGTGAGATAAGCGATGTCACCTGCACGAAAGCTGAGATTGCCGCCACTGCCCAGGACTAGCCCGCGATCTACGAGTTCAGCGCCAAGGGCGATCAGCGCATCTATTTGAGGGGAGATATGAGTCATTTGAATTCAATTTGAGTTGAGAAATCTCGTGAATAAAGCAAGTGATGTCAGGAATGGCTGAAACTCTGTCAGGTTGATGCGTGATCACCCGTTGAGTTGTGCTTGTCATAACGTTCAGCCTGAATAAGCTGGCCGATATTGGTCACCCAGTGTGCCACAACAATCACCAGCAGGCTCTCGCGCCACAGAAACAGGGCGCTGAGGACAAGCGCAACAACTGTCACTGCCATGACTCCGTACTGGCCTTGCGGATAGTGCAACAGCCCAAATAAAATCGCAGCGGCGATGGCGAAATAGAGTACGTTGACATAGGGTGAAAAACCACCCAACAGCAGCGACCGAAAGAGAAGCTCTTCGACCATGACCGCTGGCAGCAGCGCCAGAATGACCAGTGGCCATTCCCATCGGGTGCGGGGCTGGATGCTGCGTAAAATGATGTCGGAATACCATTCAGGGTGATGACGTATGACCCACGTCGTCAATGGCGCAGCTACCAGCGAAATACTGACGCCCACCACGATGCCGATGCCAATATCGCCCAGCGGATTGGCCGGAAGCCACCCCAGTTCTTTGGGTCCCACCGGGCTGAGAAAACCCAGGCCGATGCACACGGCGATCATCACCAGGCGGACGATATTCTCCGAGGGAATCAGCAGCAGATTCTGCTCCGGCGTCCACACTTTCAGGACATCGCTGGTGCGAAACGTGGCGTACGACACGAAGCCCAGCATGACGATCATGCCAAGCGTGAAGAGAATGGGCATTGGGGATAAAATGGAAGGGGATCAGCGGGATTTCGTGTGGTAGAGACACTCATTCAGCGTGAAACGTAAAACGTGAAACGTGAAAAATTACCCAGCAAGATTACATCACGCTTCACGTCTTCACGCTTTGGAACCACACGGAATCCCACAGAGCCATAACGATGAGTGGGCTATTCCTGTGTCACCTGGTAGTGGTAGGACGCCTGCTCCACCGTGATGGGAGCCAGGGCGGAGATAACCAGGACCAGGTTTTCGGCTCGATCAACGCCAGACAAGCGCAATTGTCCAAGACCATCGTTACCGACAGGGACGCGATGCACTGCGACTGAGCCATCCTCTTTGGTCTCGATGACTTGCACCATCCAGCGTTGGCTGAGGACATTGTTCGTTAGCAGCCAACCCTCTGCCTGCCATTCGCCCGGTCCCTCTTCGAAATCGTCGAAATAGCCGATTTCGGGGATATCGACGTCATCGATGAACATGCCCGGCTGAGTGACAGCCAGGTCGGTCACGTACTCAAAACGGATCTGCACCGGTTGGCCGGCGTACGCAGTCAGGTCGATCTCTTCCAACACCCAGGCCGGTTCAGAGTCGCCGCTGACGCCAGTATAGCCTGGCCCGTAAGCGTTGCCGTTGGGATTCTCGCGAGTCGTGCGGTCACTTTCCAGCAGGGTCCAGGTGGCTCCATCGTCAGTGCTGACCCCAACATAGGCGTAATCCCACAGTTCCTCGACATTGTACCAGGTGCGGAAGCGCAGGGTAGCTTGTTCAACATCTGTCAGATCGACAGGTAACGTAAGACGGGTGTCTGATGAATCGACGCGATGGCTCCACCACGCCCAGTCACCACTGTAAGCCTGCGTGGGGGCCAGTTGCGTCACCGTGGTCCCCTCGAAGTCGACGGTCATATCGCCCTCAGCTTCAATGGTGATGTAATCCGCAGCGTATTGATGCACTTTCCCCTCACCCTGCGCGGGCAGGCTCCAGAAGTCTTCTACAGTCTGCATGTCATCGAGATCATAATCAGGATAGCCCCAGCGCCCGTCAATCTGACTGGAATCGTCCAGCCAGTTTGCCACGAACCAGTCTGCAAAGACATCATCGCCGCTCAAGCCCAAACCCAGGCCTTGCACGATATTGTCCACCGATTCCACCGAATTGGCGGGATCTGCGATCAATGCCTGCGTCGCCTGCTCGCCAAAACGGCTCAGAAAATACGTCATAAAAAGATAGGAATTGCCGTAGTGGGCATAGCTGTCTTCGGAATCAGGCCAGGTGTTAAGTTGCCGATCGGGATTCGCTGCAAATTCCTGGTCCGGCTTGAAACTGTCATCCGAGCGTTCGAGGCCATTCAATTGCATGGCCAACTCGGCAGAGCCCTCATTCATCCAGGTCGTTTCATTCAGATCCTGATGCCAATGGATCATGTGTTGGAACTCATGGGCGAGGACGCCGTTGTAGAATTCCTCGCCAGGAAATGTATTGTCGATGTTGATGTAGAACATTTCCTTTTCGTTGGAGAATTCGTTGATGAGATGAGATGCTTCATCGGCGGATGAGAAATATCCGGCAACGCCCAGGCCGAGATCCCTGGCGTGGAGCACGTGCAGCCGCGGGTCGTTGTCGATGCCGGGTGACCACTCGCTACCAAAAAACTCGCGGTTGGTCGGATAGATCTGTGAATCGAAGAATTCTGCGGAGCGTTGTAGATCATCTACATCAACGCCAGCGCCTACTTCACCCCACATGTAAAGATGCTCGCTCTTCACGAGCAATTCGGCATTTAACTGCCAGTTTTCATCCGTATCGGAATTGCCAACCCAAAAACTGATAACATCCCCAACTTCATAGTGAGGAGGCGTATCGTTCACGACTTCTGGCACAACACCCAGCTCCGGGCGCAACCGCGCTGCCAGATCGATAGGATCGTTGCTGGGAACTTGCACCTCACGCAAAAGCGCATCGGTGTGTGCGGGCGGACTGCTAACGCTAACGGTCGGCAGCGGCGACAGGGTGGGGACAGCAGTTGGCGCGGCGTCCGATAGTTGACCAATCTGGCCGATCGACTCCAATTGGACATAGTTGACGAACAAAAGAGCGGTGCTGAAACAGAGCACGAACAGACAACATAGCATAGCTATCGCCAGCAGTGCGATGATGATTACGGTGTTTCGTGTGCGTGTGGATGAGGTTCCTTGTGCAGTCATAGTGTCATTCCGGTCGGTATCGAATTGGGTGGTTCTGAACGAATGGAGTCGAATTATACCCTAAGGTTGCACCCAGCAGGAATCGGAAAGGGGGATAGCGCCTCCGCCGGTGGCGCGCACGCCTGCCGGTTCCAGATCAACATACACTTTGTCGTAGGGGATATAAAACCAGGTGTAGGCCCGCAAACACACGCGATGACGTTCGCCATCAGGGTGCAGGCGCACATCTTCTATGATTAATCTGCGATCATTGAAGCGGCGAGATTGCAGTTGCCAGCGCCAGGCTCGTTTTGCATTGATGGCGTAACGTTGTTGTGGGCTGGACAGATCGGGCTCTCGCAGTGGAAGCAGGGTAGGCAGCAATGCCAAAGGCAGGATGACAACGATGAGCACGAATCCAATGCGCCAGCGTCGGCTCCTTTCCGGCCATTTGAGTTGTTCGGCCAGCAAGACAATGCCGGCGCTCAGGATCAGAATAACCGTGTACAACAACGCGGCATTCGCGATGAAGCCGAGGGGATTCAAGGTGAAGGCGTCGGCGCCATCGCTGAGATGGGTGGGAAATGGAGCCCCCCACCAGCCGGGACAGCGGCCATCACAGCCCGCCTGGTAATCGGGCACACGAAAAAGAATGCTGGAGAGGTAACTGAGCGCAAACGCCAGCGGTGCAACGATTAACGTCCAATCAAATCCCCGACGACCACGGCGCAGCCACCAGACCAAAACCAAAACGGTAAGCAGGAGATAGAGCACAATCCCCAGAACCGTTGCCAGAGAGGGTATCGACATATCAGGGCTGGCAACCAGCAATCGGTTCCAGAAGCTCCGGGGCCCGCGTGCGGCTATCGATGCCGTGCACCCAGACATTTGAAGCATGGCTATAGTTTGGAATCTCTAACCAGAAGCTCCAGTGATGGTTGGGATCGCGCGCCAGGCTGACATCGATATTGTTGAACTCGAAAGTCGTGAAAGTCAGGCCGTTGATCTCAACAGTGCGCGGCTCCCCCACCGCCAGTCGTCGCCCCACCTGATTGTCGAGAGCGCCCACGAGCCATACCCGCTCCGGGAGATGGTCGGGAGCGAGAGCCAGAAGGGTGTCTTGCGCCACCAAGACGGCGCTGATGTTCACCTGATTCGCTTGTTCTGGTGATGTATAATTCCCTTCCTGGTCATGTGGCCAGACTACCCGGATAAGGGCGTCGATGGCGGTTGGCGTGGCGTCGGTCAGTCCCGTTGGCGTGGGCGGGGCGGGCAGGTATGTGCGAGCATCGGCGGCATGAATCCACGGGCTGCTGTAACTCTGCGCCAGGGAAGGCGTCACCTTGGCCAAAAAGACCAATTTATGATCAGGATCATTGGCCCACGAGATGTCAAGGTCGTTGTATTCCCAAAATGGGAAGGGTCGACCTTCGACTGTTCGCTGCTCGGCTAGACCGATGCGCCGCAAGGGATCAGCATCCCGCGCCACCCACACTTCCACACTGGGCGTCCATGCACAAGGTGGTGGCTCCTGTGTGCGAGAATCGTACAGGCGCAACCCCATGTTGGCCAGTTGCGCTTGTTCCACCGGCATAAAGCCATGCGGCCAGAGGATTTCAATGCGAGCGTCCACCTCGACAGGAGGCGTCGGAGATGTGACATCCACTGCGTCCTGCAACAGACCCAAATTAGAAGCGCCAGCCAGAATGCCTTCGCTGCTGCGTTCCAGTGCATGAACAAGATTATCTCCCAAATCGGCGCTGACGTCCGTCCAGTTGAGGCCGGCGTTTCGACTAAAGTAAATGCCGCCGCCATCACGGCTGACCCACCATTCGTCAGGGTTGCTGGGATCGATGAATAGATCAAGCAGGTTAGGTCCATCGGGCGTCGTTGGCTCTGCACCTCGCCAGCGCACGCCAGGGGGGATGCCCCTGGTCTCGGCGGAACCAGGACTGACCGCCATTGTTGGAGGTATACAAACCACCCCATTGGATCGTCATGACCAGCGTGTTATCTTTGTGCGGGTGGGCGATCAATCGGTCTATCGCGTCGGCGGGGGACTCCCCAACCTGCGTCCACGTCTTTCCTGCGTCTGATGAGCGCCAAATGGGATGAACATCGCCCGTATCCGTGACCGCAAGGACATCCCCAGCGGCTGTTATGGCCACAGCCCGGGCGGGATCGGTCAATGATGTTTCTTGCCACGTGGTCCCTCGATCATCAGATTGCCAGACGCCATTCGTGGTGGCCAGGAAAACCAGATCGCTTTTGGGATCGATGACGAGACTTCTGGGCGTAACGGGTAGCGTCTCATGCACCCAGGTGCGCCCGCCATCATCTGTGCGAGCGACGCCATTGATTGACAGGCCAAAAGCAGTCAGGGGATCGGTTGGATGTGCGATGAGTTCGAGGAGGTTGATATCCTCAAGTCCCAGCATGGATGGCATCCAATTGACGCCGCCATTGGTGCTGCGCCACAGCGGTTGGTGTCCCGATTGCACCGGCATGACACCGCCGTTGAGGGCCAAAAGGGTCTCTGGCGTCGTTGCCAGGGGCAGGATATCACGGAGATGGCTGGCCGGAGGCAGGCCGTCGTCAATGTCACTCCAACGCGTACCGGCATTGGCCGTGCGCCAGATTCCCCCGGCGCCGATGGCGATCCAACGACCTCTCTGTTGGGGATGGCTGAAAATATCGGAGACCGAGACGCCTTCCAGGCTGTTACCGGCGATGCTCCAGGTCATGCCGCCATCAGTCGACGACCAGAGGCCGTTGTTTGTAGGCATAAAAAGCTGACTGCGGTTGAGGGGATCCAACCGCAATTGCAAAGGACGCAGACTGGCCTGGTCATTGCTGCCAGCTGGGGCGTCAAAGCTGGCGGGGAGCGTCTCCCAACTCTGGGCGCTGTCGAGCGACCGGTGGATGTTGATCTGGTCATCACCTTCGGTGTCAATGCTGCGGATCGCCAGATAGAGACGCCCGCGCTGTGTGGGATCAAGCGCCAGGACAGTTTCGTTACTCGACACCGCAGAATCAGGTGCAGGCACGGGTGATTGCTGCCAGGTGAAACCGGCGTCATCCGAGACAAGCAATCCCCCAAATGTGGTGGCATACAGCCTGTTCGCTGCAAATGGATCGGCAATCAGGCTCTGGACGGTCGTGGCGGGGTCTCCGCTGTAAACATTCAGCAGGCGGTGGCTCCAATTGTAACCATTATCATCGCTGGAATAGAGATGGGAGCTGGGATAGCGCGCATTGTCCATCGTGACCATGTGCAGTCGTTTTCGCGCATCAACAGTCAGGGCGATAATGGCTTCATTCTCCAAGCCTTTGACGAGTGCTGGACGCCAGGTGCGTCCGCCATTTTCACTGCGCCAAAGCCCATGTTCAGTCGTTCCCACCCAGACTGTGTTGTTATAAACCCCCTCAGTGATGGTGAGAACTGTAGGCTCGACATGCGCCAGATCATTGCTGGCCGGTTGCCACTGGTTGCCGCCATCTGTACTGAAGTAAGGCGCCCAGGCCTGCTGCAACTGCCCGACTGCAGCTTGTGTCCGGTCGTTATTGCGATAAACGCCGTGGGCGACGAAAATGATTAAGAAATCGGGTGTGGTGGGATCGGATGCGAGATGGGTGACAAATGCCACCGGCCCACCGGTGGTGCGCCAGGCTGTGTCTTGTTCATCCGCCTTTGCATCGGATAAGCCAAACGCCACGGTGAGTAGCGCCAGAAGCACTGCAAAACGCGCGAACCGGGGAATCATGGATCAAGGGACTGTGATTTGGACTGCACAGGGAGAAGGATAGTTTCCGGTGTTGTCCACAACGACTAGCCGGATGGTGTAGGCGCCCGGAGCAAAACCACCGGTGTTCAACACGCCCAACGCAGAACCGACCACTGGCCGTTCGCTGCCGGCAAACCAGTTCCATTGGTTGGGATCAGCAGGACCACGCCATTCCAATTTGTAGAACTGAAAATCATTGATGCTGGCAGTGCCGGTGACAGCTAGTTGACCCACAACGATTTGACCGCTGCCAGGGCTGGAAATGGCCGCGCCGGGGTTGGGACATTGCGGTGGCTGAACGACCGGTACTGGTGTTGCTTGCTTTACGACTACCGGAGGCGGTTTTGTGGTGGGGCGAGGTTTAGGCGTAGGTGTAATTGTGGGGGTGACTGTTGGCGGCGCTGAAGTGGGCGTTGGGGTGTCGATCAGCACCAGCAGGTCGGGTGTTGGCGTGACAATGCTCTCAGAGTGCTGTAGTTGAGGAAGTAACAGATTCGATGCCGCCCAGGTCACGAGGATAAACAGCAGCAAAAAAAATGCCAGCCCAAATGTGCGATAGGTTCGCGCCACAGCGACCTCGCGCTCGAGCGGAAAGATCGCCGAGGTTCTTTCACGACGCGCCAATAACGCTCGTCGGATGAGGTAAAGCGCGACAATCGCGATTGCACCATAGACAAAGGGCGCGAAGTCTGCAAGAAATTGAAGAAAGACAGTCACATTAGCTCCGGAGGCCTGCTGACATGGTCAAGCTCAACATCCTAAGACACTTCATCCCATCTTGCCAAAATGCCCCGCAACAAAGTTGTAAGTCGCGGGACAAGCTGTACGCCCGCTTCCAGCACTTCTTCGTGACTTGCTTGCTGATCACTGTCGATAGTATCGATGGCAACATTGGTGATGCCGGAAAAGCCGAGGACGCGCATCCCACTGTGTCGGGCGACCAGGGCTTCGTTGGTTGTGCTCATGCCGGTGGAGTCGCCGCCGATCATGCGCAGAAAGCGCACCTCAGCGGGCGTTTCAAAGGCCGGACCCGACAGGCCCACATAAATGCCACGGTGCAGCGTCTGGTTCAGACTGGCCGCCACATCAAGCGCAAGGGCGCGCAACCTGGGATCGTACAGGGTGGACATATCGGGGAACCGCGGGCCCAGGTCGGGATCATTCGGCCCCATCAGGGGGTTTTGCCCCACCATACCCAGCAAGTTGATCTGATCTTCGATCAACATGAGATCGCCGGGCCGGAAGGTGGGATTGAGCCCGCCCGCAGCGTTGCTCAAGATCAGCGTTTCGATGCCAAACGCCCGCATCACCCGTATCGGCAGGGTCACTTCATCCATGCTGAAGCCTTCGTAATAATGGACCCGGCCCTGCATGACCATGACTGTGTGACCATCGAGCACGCCGACGACCAGTTGCCCGGAATGCCCTTCGACCGAAGAGCGCGCGAAATTGGGGATCTGCCCGTAGGGCAGCACATCGGCATCTTCGATGGCTTCAGCAAAGGCGCTGAAACCTGATCCCAAAACCAAAGCCACCTTCGGTCGATGCTGTGTTTGCTGAGCAATGAAGGTGGCGATTTGGTCGTAATCCTGGCGAGAAAATTGTTTTTCCATTGTCTATTCCTCAAGCAGAGAGGATTTGAAGAATCAAAGGTGGGGCTCAGGCACGAGGATGAGATTCGTCATACACTTCCCGGAGATGATCGTCGGAAACCTGTGTGTAAACCTGTGTGGTCGAGATGTTGGCATGGCCCAGCATTTGTTGCACCTCGCGCAGGCCAGCGCCGCCCCGCAGCATGTGTGTGGCAAAAGAATGGCGCAACGTGTGGGGCGTGACATGGGCGTCAATATCCATATCGTCGACATAACGTTTGATGATCAACCAGAGCCCCTGGCGCGTCAATCGATCACCTCGGCGATTCAGGAAGAGCGCATGTTCGTCGGAGTTCCCTTTCACCAGAACCGGTCTCCCTTTGACTATGTAGTCATTGATGACTGCCAATGCTTGATCGTAAACGGGGAGAATGCGTTCTTTGTTCCCTTTGCCGACGCAGCGCACCGTGCCGGCCGCTACATCGACATCAGCGACATCCAACGCCACCAGCTCGCTAACACGCAGGCCTGTGGCGTAAAGCGATTCAAGCAGCGCCCGATCCCTGTAGGCCGTTGGCGATTCGCCTTGTGGCGCCGCCAGCAAGCGGTCAACATCCTCAGGCGGGATGGCGGATGGTAAATGTTTCTCCACTTTTGGGGAGTCCAGTTCGTCCGCTGGATTCCGTAGAATATGACCTTGCTCGACAAGGAAATTGAAGAATGATTTAACAGCAGCGATTTTTCTCGCCACCGTGCTCGACGCGTACTCGCGCTCCTTCATCTCAAGCATATAGCTCACGATGTGATCCCTGGTGACATTGCCCCAACCTCGAGGGCGTCTTGCCAGGTCAAGATGCTGCAAATACCCTGTAAATTGGCCCAGATCATTGCGATAGGCCGAAACTGTGTTCTGCGAGTATCCCTGTTCAACTTCGAGGTACTCTAAAAATTGGGTCACTTGCTCCTGCATCACTGCCTCCTCTCGACTGTGCAAGGTAATTCGTACCACTCATACATGATGAGCATTCTAACACAGCTTTGCATAATGTCACAAGCCAATCTGATTGTTTGTTGGATCAAGCCCCATACCAACTTACCTTCTCGAAAACGAGCGTGTAGCAGAAGAAATTGCCATGTTGATTCTTCAAGCGGAAACCTGCATCCGTCGCCAGGGTGATGATCGTTCGGGCCAGAGGATAGTCGGGATCCAAAAGAAGTTCACTGAAGGCGATGACACCGGTCGGTTTCAGCACCCGGTAAAATTCCAGCAAGGCCAGTTTTGGCGACGGTAACTCACCTAGCACCGACATCATGTAGACGGCGTCGAACGTTTCATCCTCGAAGGGCAGACTGATTACATCGGCAAGCCGCGCCTCGATATTGCCGAAACCCTCCGCCAGCGCCCGTGCTTCCACCCGTTCGATTGCTCTGGGTTCGATGTCGATGGCGACAACCCGGCCATCATCACCAACCCAACTGGCTGTTTCCACCGTGTAGGTTCCGTTGCCCGGCCCAACCTCCAACACCGTCATGCCAGGTTCGATACCGTGCCGCATCGGCATGATGCCCGGCGGTTCGATCTTGCGGCGCAGGGGATTGTCGATGAGGTTGGCGAGCTGGTACGGCATGGGGAATTTGTAGAAATAACGCACTACGCGCACCAGCGTATGCCAGATGATAGCCAGCGCCAGCAACCGCGAGGCCAAACTGACCAGAAACAGGAAGAATCGTGCTGCCATGCGGATCATGAACTTTCACTCCTTGGTTCAGGTTTGGCGGCATCCATTTTGCGCACCTGGAATGCGTACACAAGGGGAACCACCGCAGCAAAGACAAACCATTGGATGGCGTAGGCCAGATGAGGGCCTTCATCAAGGACGATCTCGGGTGGGTTGGGGATGGGAGATTCCTGGCCGGTTTCAGAGGGTGTGAGGGCGATGAAAAAGGGCAGGAGTTCGTAGGGCGTCTGGGCCTGGATACCCTCGATATCCACGCGATACCATTCCAGGCGGGGCTCATCCGGAATCTCGGCATCTTCAGGTCGGAAATCAGGTGGTGCGATCCTGCCTTCTACCTTGTTTTCCGGATTTTCTGGCGCTACTCCGACCGTATTCGGGTCGAAATCCGCATTTGCTATCCAACCTCGATCCACCAAAACCGCCCTGTCACTGTTGGCAATGCGCATCGGCGTGAGGATATGATAACCAGGTCGCCCTTGATAGGATTTATTCTTGACAGCCACTTCATTTTCGTAATCGTACTGCCCCTGTACGGTAGCCTGGCGATGACGTAAAGCCCGTGCATCGAGATCGGTCTCATTTCCGGTGATGAGCAGCGGCTCCGCCTCGATCTGCGCCAGCG
The DNA here is from genome assembly GCA_963700615.1 of uncultured Chloroflexia bacterium. GTDB lineage: Bacteria > Chloroflexota > Anaerolineae > J102 > J102 > DUEF01. Next base: position 771,118 of record CAVOYG010000026.1, read on the forward strand.
ATTGGGCGACGAAAGCCCGTTTTCCGGCCAGCCTGTCGATTTGCCAGAACCCGAGTCGGATCATGACTACCGACGCAACCAGCACAAACAGGGTGGTCAGAATCCAGCGGCGTTTGAACAGGAGCAAGGGAAAATTGTCGCGCATGGCCTATTCTATCACAAACCGGCGTTCACTTACCTTTGGATTTATCTCCGATCGAAACTATTCTAGCGTAATCGCACTTTGTGCGTCATGTCGAACGAATGTGAGACATCTCCTCCATTTTTGGGGGTGATCCCTGATAACAGGGGGATTTCTCCTCCCGTTGGTCGTCGAAATGACGGTAATCCCCAAATAGTCACCTCTGATCTCAGTGCCCGAACCCGACCGTCCCGCGCATCTCCATCGGCAGCGTAAAGAGGTAAACGCCGGTGATGGCGATGGCGACAGCAAGCAGCGCCCACGGCAGCAGCGCTTTCGCCATTGTCCCCGAATCAGGATGTTGAGCCCGCGCCCGTTCGCCAAGCACGTACAGCGTCGCCAGTAGCCCGACCATCACGGCCAGCATCTGCAATGGCAGCAGCCAGCGGAATGGCAGGATCGGCCCCAGCGCCCAATTCGGCGCGCCCAGCAGCTTCGATGCCGTGGTCACGCAAGAAAAATTGGGTGACTGGCACAGCGCTGAGTGCGCCGGTGGCGAAGTGGAAGCCGTAATGCGCAAACCAGATGGCGAAAGCCAGGGGCACGAGGGCGGGCGTGTAACGAGTGAAAACCAGACGCAATGACTCCGAAACGCCGGACAATGCCCGACTCAGGCTGGCGACGCCAAGACCCAGCAGTGCAGGCAACGCCAGATTGAGTACTGCCAAAACCAGCAGCAACGCCACAGCCTCACTCTGGATGGGAAACCAAGTACTCATCCAGGCCAGCAACGCATACACCGGGGGAACCATGCCGAAGGCATTGCTCAGGCTTGCGGCGACGAAAACCATCGCCAGGAAAGCGATATCCCAGCGGTGGGGCCACGCTCCCACCGACAGTTCTCGCAGAGGAAAACGAACGGCCCAGGCCACGTTGTCGTGGGGGCAGGCGCGGGCGCAGTCGAGGCACAAAGTGCAGTCGAGATTGCTTTCAATCTGTGGAGCGAAAAGTTCCGTGCCGCAGCCAAGAACGCTGCTGCTGCCGTTGACGCATTCCTTGCCGATGCAGGTGCGGCAAGTATCGTGGCTGCGTACGGTGATCTGGGTGGGCGAGATGGTGGAAGCGACGTAGTTGAACGAACCCAGCGGACAAAGGTATTTGCAGAAGGGCGATTCGGCGAAAATTGCTTCCAGGACAAATGCCGCCGCAAAGTAGGCGACGGCCAACCACGCCGTCAGCCAGGGACTGGCCCAGAGATCGAGCCATTCGTACAGGAAGAAGATAAGGAAGAGCAGGAGGATGGCCAGCCATTTGTTGCGTAACGCCCGCGGCCAGCGCCGCCCCCGACCGCTGATTTTACGGGCCACCGTGCGAGGAATGGCAAAAGGACAGGCCATGCAAAAGAGATTACCCACCAGCAACAGCGCCAGCATCACCAGACCCCGGTAGTGGATCCAGGCCGAGACCGTGGCGATGTTTTCCGGCGCAAGTTGCGGTCCCGTCAGGCCGTCGTAGATGATCAAGCCGGCCAGAATGAGCAGTGGAACCTGGAATAACAGCCGTCCCCAGCGCCAACGCAAAACGCGCCCGAAAAGGGGCGCGTGCAGGAGGTCAAGACGAGGGCTGGGATGTTCAACCATGAGGTCGGATTTGTGTATAACGGTGGACCGTAAGACCAGGAAACCAGGAAACCAGTAGCGGGAATCGGGAAACCTGGAGACCAGCGCAATGTTGTCCTCAGGTTTTCCGGTTTCCTGGTTTACAAGAAGTTACGCACTACTTTTTTTGCGCCAGATCATCCTACATGTCCATGTCGCCAGCCACAGACAAATCGAAGCGCTTGGTCGTAACGGCGCCATCCGGCAGGGTGGCGGTGACGGTGACGAACCAATCCCCGCCCATCGTCCACTCGAAGGGAACGTTGTAGATGCCATCCGTTCCGCCAGAGACGCTGGCCAGCACCGGTTTCATGCCGGCATGGCTCATGTCGCCCTTAATTTCGAGAGACGCGCCGTCGATGGCAGAGCCATCCTCATCCCGGATGGTGATTTCCAAGCGGGATTGACCGACGGCGGGCGGGTCAGGCATGACAGTCAGAGTCATATCGATGCCATCAGCACCGTTTTGCTCGGCCTGCTGGCTTTGCCGGGCGCAGCCACCCAACAGAACGGCTGCCAACAGAATCAAGATGACAGGGAAAGCCAGCCTCGGACGCGCTATCATCACGAATCCTTTTGTCTGCATTTCACCCGTATCGCCCATACCTTCCATCGCTCGCACAGGCACATCCACGGTTTTTTCTCCTGATTTCTCAAAGACCAGAACGACCTCGAAGGTGTCATCCGGGTTAAGTTGCTGGTTGAGCCCAATGAACATGATGTGGAGTCCGCCTGGTTCGAGCATGACTTCGCCGCCTGCCGGTATCTCCAGGCGCTGGCCTTCGATGGGCCTCATGCGCATGACATCATTTTCCATGATGGTTTCGTGCAGCTCTACTACTTCACTGATGTCGGTTTTGGCCCCGACCAGCGTGTCAGCCTCGTTGCCATTATTCTTGATGGTCATGAAAGCTGCGCCGTTGCCATCAGCCATGGGCGATTGCCGCGCCCAGATTTCTTCGACAGTGATGTCCGGGCCGATGCTGGGAGGGCTGCACGCACTCAGAGAGAGCGCTACGATCAAAATAAGTATTGCGAGAATGGTAAATTTGAATTTGTTTTGCATGGTAAAAGCCTTTTTTGGGATTTGAGAATAAATTGCTGTGATTGTTCAGGTGCTTTTGTTAGGGGTATTTTTGGGACAAAACAATCGCCAAGCCACATGAATGGTGGAGATTGTGGCACAAGCTACGCTTGCACTGCCTGACGGCCTGCCCTGAAAAACATCCTGCAACTGTCATTCCGAGCGACCGATAGGGAGTCGAGGAATCTGCTTTTGCGATAGTTAGGGTACGGATTCCTCCTTGCATTCGGAATGAAACAAACGAAATTCAGTCGTTCCCAAGCGCCATACTTTCGCGCAGATGGGCTTGAGCTTGACGTAAATCCATGACTTGGCCGCCAAAACCGGTCTGGAAGTTTACGGCTTCGCCGCGGCGTTGGAAGCAGAGTACAGTGGGCGTGCAGCACACGGTCAGGTCGGGATCAACCAAAAAGGTGGCGGTGCGAACGTTAATCATGTGTCCGTGCAGAAAATCAGTCGCCAGGGCCGAGGTGATTTGCAGATGAGTAGACAACAACATAATGCCACAGTGCGGGCAACACGCTTTTAGCTGCATGCCATCCTCGCCGTGCACCACAAACAAGGTTCGCTCCTGGGTTTCCCGCTTGCACATTGCGCAACCATCTCTTGTACTTGATTCTGAAGCCACCGTCACCGCCCCGCCGAAGACTTTCTCCAAAAGACCCTTTTCCGCCAGCAACGAGAGGTCTCGATGAACGGTCATGCGCGACACATCCAACGTCTTGCTGAGGTCGCCAACGCGAACCCGCCCTGATGTTTCTAATTCTTCCAGAATGATCTTTCTACGTTCTGAAGCAAGCATAGATATGTTACAGTATGTATAAATTCAGTAAGATACACAGAAGTGTAACACATCCGAAGTTGTTACTCAAACAAGGTGTGGTTTGAAGTTATGGCGATCAGATATTCGATCTGCACATCAATGCATCGTGTTTTTACGCATCAGTCTGGACGGATGTTAGTCCAGTTGCTGTGACGACATCAAATCGACGGTTGCTTCGATAATCTGGCTGTGTTGCTCTTGCTGGGAAATAGTTGCCTGGCCATCGCCCGGTTGTGTGCCATATGCCCCAAACTGGGCATGATTGCCGCCCATGATCTCAGTCCATTTCGTCGTGCTCGGCAGGAGCGGGCGGCTTGCCTCGATATCGGCTGGGGTGGCCAGACCATCTTCGCTTGCGGAAATCGAGGCGACGGCGAGATTAGCTTGGGCAAGGCTGTTGTTTCCCGCCGGGTACGATGCCCACAGCACGAGCCCGGAGATCGTTTGCGGATGTTGAAGCGCATAGCTGGCAGCCATCGTCCCGCCTAAAGAATGCCCGGAGATTGTCCAATTCTCGATTTCGGGATAGTCGTTGATTACGTCAGACGCACGGTCCGGGGAGAACACAGCCAGATTGAGGCGCATGGGAGGAATGACAACCAGGTAGCCTTGCGCGGCTATGCCGCGGGCAACAGGTGCGTAGGAACGATAATCCACTCGCCCGCCCGGATAGATGATCAAGCCGTCGCTGGGTTCAGATGAAGTTGGTCGGAAAACCAGCCAATCGCCTTGTTCGACCTGAACCTGCTCGTCAGACTGGAGAGCAGCCAACGCTTCAGGAGCCGGGCCGAGTGGGTTGCTGGCCCAGATCACAAAGCCAGCGGCGCCGATCAAAATCAGCGCCAGGGCGGCGACAAGAATCCATCGCCAGATTGAACGTTTTTTGGGTTGCTGCTGGGTTAGGGGTGTCATTTTTTCATCTCTGGCGGCTGCGATATCAGCCACTGTGCTGGGAGCGCCTGATTATTATTGATCATGCAACTACTGATATGCCAGACTCTCGCGCACACTGACTTTGGCTGCGCCACGGGCGGGGAGGGTGCTTGCGACGATGGCGAGCAGCATGATGATCACCAGCCACAGCACGGCGCCAGATGGCGTAAAGCGGTAGGCCAGTTGTGTGTTGAGGGCGATGGAAAGCCCCTGGGTGGAGAGAAAATAGGCGGCGGGGATAGAAAGGGGCACGGCGATGAGCCAACTCGCCAGAGCGAGTAACATGCCTTCGCCGATGTACAGGCGAATCACTTGCCAGGACGAAGCGCCGATGGAGCGCATCACGCCAATTTCACGGCGCCGTTCCAGCACATTCAGAGCGATAACACCGCTGAGACCGACGCCACCGACCAGGGCGATAATCACAGCCATGATCGCCAGCAGGGTGATGATGAGGCTGAAGCCGCCGGCGGCGTTGGGAGGTGATGGCAGCGATGGTGTTCTCACCGAAGGTGCTGCCCGAGCTTATCTTCACGCCGCGGCCTTCAAATGCTGCGATGAGGGCTTCGGCTACGGCGGTCTGGCCGGCAGGGGATATATCTGCGGTCTGAGCCCAGAAGGTGTTTACTCGATTCACGGCGCCTTGTTCACGCTGGATGCTCGCCAGCGGTACATGGATGGAACTGCTGATGGCAGGATCGAAGTGCGTCCCAACGATCTCCCAGTCTGATTCCCGACCGTTGGCATCTTCAAAGGTGACGGTGTCTCCCACCGACCAGCCTTTTTCTGCGGCTAATTGTGAATGAACCACCGCACTGTACTCATCGGCGGGCGTCAGCCAGCGTCCTTCCAAAACTTCAGGACGATAGAGGTCGGTGTTTGCAGGCTGCCCGAATAGACTGACACGGGCATCGGTCACCTCACTCTCGGCTTGCGATACCGGTCGGGCTTTGCCCCCCACAACCAACCAGCCTTCAGAGGCGGTCACACCGGGCACAGATGCTGCGATTTCTTCGGCTTTAGCTTCTCGTTGCAACTGCTCGAAGCTCAGTGTCACCTGATAGTTGTGGATGCTTGCCAGCTTGCCATCAAAAGTATAAGCTGTAGCATCATTGACGCCCATGACCATCATGAAGATGACGCCAGCGACGACGAGGGTTACGCCAATGAGGAGGGAACGGCGCTGATTGCGGAAGGTGTTGCTGATGACCAGCAGGATTGAATAAGGAATACGTTGGGCACGAGCGACCAGGCGCTCGACCAGACCGGCTGCTCCGGCCAGACCGTAAGTGCTGATTGCTTCACGGACGGTGATCGTCATGCCGGTGCGAAGGGGAACCAGGGCAGCGATCAAAGGCGCAATCAAACAGATGGCGACCTGTACGGTGACTGCCAACGGATCGATAATAAATGGTGTGGGGTCTAAATTGAGGAGATTGATAAAGATGTTCTCGAGACCGCGAGCGGCTAAACCGCCCACCGGTACAGAAACGGCCACTGCCAGCAAGCCGTAAGCGAGCACCAATGCCAGATAACTGCTCAGAACTTGCCATGAACTGGCCCCAATCGCCTTCATCACCCCAATCTGGCTGACCTGCTGGGAGACAATGGCGCTGACGCTGTTGTAGACCAGGAAGATGCCGAGGATTATGATAATAACACCGATCACACCCAAGATGAGGAAGAGGGCATTTAGTAGTTCGGCGGCAGGGGGCACATTGGGGGGCACGATCCGACGCTGGAAGGGGAATCCCAGACCGGCGGAATCAATGTCGTTGCGTTCGAAGTAATCCTGCATTGTCAGGTCGGCAGCTTCGGCCCGCGCCGGATCCCAGGCAATGTCACGGGTTTGGACAAGATTGTAGGTGTCGCGTCCGGTGATCTGAGAGAAGGTGTCGCGGGTGACGTACATCGGCAGGGCGCCCACAAATACAACAGGGAAGGGTCCGACTGGCTTCATCACGCCAGTAACGGGGTACTGTCGCACCTTATCGTCATAGCGAATTTCGAGGACATCGCCTTCATTGACGCCATAGAGCTCATCAGCAGTACGCACCACCGATACATCGTTTCGACCAGGCCATTGCCCGCTGATCAACTTTTCAACCTCCATTTTCTGATCGGCATAATCATCGCGGGAATTGAGCAGGCCATTCTGCCACTCGGTTTCTCCCAATACCCGGAATTCAACCGAGGAACTGAGCAAACCTTCGATTTCGGCTACGCCGTCGATGCGTTCCAGATCGCCGAGCTGCTGATCATTGAGGGGTGGGCTGACGCTCACTTTGATGTTGGCAGGATTGGCCAGTGTCCATTGTTCATTGATGGTATTGGCGATGAGATTGCGGCCGCCGATGACCAGACCAATGCCGATAGCGCCCAGGGCAATGACGAGGACAACCTGGATGGTGCGGCTTTTGTCCTGCCAGAGATCGTACCAGACTTTTGCGATAAGTGTAGACATAGTTGATGTACCGAAGAAGGGATGCGGGTGGTGGTTGGGTTAGCGGATGGCTGGCAGGGGTTGGAGGATGGCAGGGGAACTGTCGACGGTGGGAATCGTGATGATCTTGTTTCGATCACTAACATTCATTTCCACCTTATTGTCGCCTGATTCCCACAGTGCACTGAGCACCGGCGTGCGGTCATTAACGATGACGCCGTTGACGATCTCGATCTCGCGAGGAACCCGGTCCGCCAGGTTTTTGTCGTGCGTGACCATGAGCATGGTCTTGCCCTGCTCTTCCACCAGGTGCATGAAGATATCGAAAACCTGCCCGGCGGTTTTGGCGTCGAGATTCCCGGTCGGTTCGTCTGCCACCAGCAGGGCGGGGTCGTTGGCCAGTGCTCGGGCGATAGCTGCTCGCTGCTGCTGGCCACCAGAGACGGTGCCAGGCAGTTTCTGTGCCTGGTCGGCCAGTCCCACGAGGTCGAGCAGGTACATCGCTCGCTCGCGTCGCTCTTTTGACTTGTATTTGCCGGCGAAATCCATCGGCAGGACGACATTTTGCATCAGGCTTAGGGAGGGGAGCATCTGGAAAAATTGGAAGATGATGCCAACGTATTGGCCTCGCCATTTCGCCAATTGGTTTTCGCTCATGCTGTGCACCGGCTGCCCGGTCACGATCACCTCACCCGACGTTGGCCGGTCGATACCGGTTATCATGTTCAGGAGGGTGGATTTGCCGTTGCCGGAGGGGCCGACGATGGAGACGAACTCGCCGGGATGGATGTCGAGCGAGATGCCGTGCAGCACGGTGACTTCGCTATCGCCCACCGGAAAGGCTTTGACGATGTCTTTCAGTTGGATGATTGGGGCGTTGTTATTGTTTTTCATCGTTATGTCCTGGAGTATCGATTAACAAAGATTAATGATTAAAGTTAATTCTGTGCGTTGCGTGATTTTTTTAAGTAAGGGATGAAATGTTTCCTAGTAAAAATTTGCGTCCATCCCTTACTTTCAAGGAGTTCGAAGTGAAGTGATAATCTGCTTTTATTATGCTAACTTCTGAACTCCACTTAATCTTCAATCTTGAATCATTACTTCGGTTCTATCGTAACGACGGCGGTGAGGTTCCACAGAAGGCGGTCGTCAGATTGGTTGGGCGTGATCACGACGGTGTAAACGGTGTCGCCGCGCAGGTCTTCACCAATCGGTCGGATGAATTTGATGGCGCCATCCAGTTCCAAGTCGGAGATTGCGTCGAAGGCGATGGTTGCGGGCATGCCCGTTTCCAGTTGCACGGCATCAAATTCGGTCAGGTCTTCGGTCTCGATTTCCCAACTTGTGAGGTCCGCCAGGCGGACGACGGCGGAGCCAACGCTGACCTGTTCACCTACATTGGTATCAAGAGCGGCGACTGTGCCGGCAAAGGGTGCTCGCAGTTCCCTCTCATTCAGGGCGACGATGGCCTGTTCCAGCGCGGCCTCAGCGGCAGCGACATCGGCTGCGAGTGCGTCGATAGTTTCAGAGCGTGTGCCCGCTTGCAGTAGTTCGAGTTGCGCCTTAGCCTGTCGAACTTCCGCCTGAGCACCGGCGACATCGGCAGGGTTCTGAGCTTGCAGGGCATCGAGTTGTGATTGCGCCTGGCGTACTCGGGCTCGGGCGGCGGCAATATCGGCATTGCTGGCGCCACGATTGAGATCATCCAATCGAGCTTGGGCTGCGGTCAGCGAGTTGGTTGCCTGTTCGAGATCAACCGATTCAGGGCGAGAGCCGATATCGTTGTTGTGGCTCACACGGTCGTAGGCAGCCTGGGCCTGGCGACGCTTCGCGTCGGCATTCGCGACTTCAGTCTGAGCGGCGATAAGCTCTTCACGAGTTGGACCTTCCAGTACTTTCTGCAGGGAAGCCTGCGCTTCAGCCAGGGCAGCTTCGGAAGCGGCGATATCTTCGGCAATTGGACCATTGACGATGCGGTCAAGACGAGCCTGTGCGCCTTCAAGCGTAGCTTCGGATGATGTGATTTCCTGGTCCCGGGCGCCCGCTTGTGACTCGGCCAGTTGAGCCTTGACCCGGCTTAGTTGCGCTTGCGCCTGGGTAACAGCTGCCTGTTCCCTGGCCGATTCGAGTTTGAGCAGGGTTTGCCCGATCTCGACGCTGTCACCCTCGGCAACCAGCATTTCTGCGACGATGCCGGCTGAAGCAAGGCTCAGATCAGCCTGGCGGGCAGGTACGACTTTGGCGTCTACCACGATGCGTTGAGGAGAGACTTCGGCGACGGTTTCAGATTCTGGGGTTTCGGCGGCGACGGCTGTTTCTGCTGGTCCACCAATGAACTGCATGGCAGCGAATGCGCCGGCAGCAATGATGACAATGGCAAGTACGGCGATAGCGATCTTCTTCATGATGTGTAGCTCCTTGTTTCGATTTGTTGAATGAGATTGGTGGTTTTTATTTCTGTTAAAGGGCCCTCGCAGCGCCAGACGACTTTCCCTTTGTCGTCTACAAGAAGTAGATACATCGTGTCTGAACTGGGAAGCTGCAATTGGCTGCGGAAGGCTTTTCGGTCGGTATACAGGGTAATGGTGTGGGCTCGGGTGTTATTGTTTGGAATCCCTGCTCTCATGCCCTCGTTGATGAAAAAACGACCGACACGGTTCATGTGATAGATAACCGGTAGCTCGTAGGTTCGAAGTCCAGGGTGGGATGCTTCCAGCTCACTAGTTAGTGCCAACCAACTATCAATATCATTTTGCTGCGAGCGCTGAAAGGCGATAAAAACGATATTGAGGTTGCCAGCGAAGTCATCTGGAAGTTGCATGTTTTTGCGTAGCAGATTGTGTCCATTTACTTCTGGAAATTGAACATCACTATTCACTACGCCATTCTGGTTTTTGCTATCGAGGCTGAAGGTCGGTTGAGCGAAGGTTTGCGATTGGGTCACTGTACTATAGCCTTAAGTCTTTGGTATCTCTGTGGGAAATGACATTTTTTTATGTTTCTGATGCCAGTTTAGCCCAAAAAATCCACATTGTCAGTATTTATTCATACTATTGCACATAATTTATCTATATTTATCTGGATAAAAACTGATTATTTTCTGAATCGACACGCTTGCTTCGATGCCCACACGAAATCGGGTTGAGACCAATGCGCTGGCGGCAAAACCCACCATGATGGTATGATTCCACCTAAGCCGAGACAGTACGATGGAACAGAATCAGCGAGCGCGATACAAATACCGTCTTAACTGTCGGCGTCTTTCCCATCGCATCAATTCACCCTATTCAGGAGAATCACCTTCATGTCCAATGCATATTTTCGAATACCCCAACCGATCAACGACCCCATCCGCAATTATGAACCTGGCAGCCCGGACAAGGCGCTGCTGAAACAGACACTGGCGCAGATGCAGAGCGAAGAGATCGAGGTCCCGCTTATCATCGGTGGCCAGGAAATTAGGACCGGCAATATCGCCGAGATGCGTGCGCCCCACGATCACAGCATCAAGTTGGGCGTCTATCACAAGGCGGGCGAGCCTGAAGTGAAGCTGGCGATCGAGTCAGCGCTTGATGCCCGCTCTGACTGGGCGGCCATGCCCTGGGAGCATCGTCTGTCGATTATTCTCAAGGCGGCCGATTTGCTGACTGGCTCCTGGCGACCGATCATCAATGGGGCCACCATGCTGGGCCAGTCCAAGACCGTCTACCAGGCTGAGATCGATGCCGCCTGCGAGATCGTCGATTTCTGGCGTTTCAACGCCTACTACATGACACAGATCATGGCCGAGCAACCGGTCTCCGGGCCGGGGATGTGGAACCGGGTCGAGTACAGACCGCTGGAGGGATTTGTCTTTGCCGTCACACCATTCAACTTCACATCCATCGGAGCCAACCTGCCCACAGCCCCGGCGATGGTCGGCAATGTAGTGGTGTGGAAGCCTGCATCCAGTGCCGTGTATTCGGGCTACTACATCTACAAATTGTTGCAGGAAGCTGGTTTGCCCGCTGGCGTCATCAACTTCGTTCCCGGTTCCGGCGGGCAGGTGGGCAATCCGGTGATGGCCAGTCCCGATCTGGCGGGAATCCATTTCACCGGCTCCACGCCCGTGTTCCAGGGCATGTGGAAGACAATCGGCGATACGATTCACGAGCGAAAATACTATCCCCGCATCGTTGGCGAGACTGGCGGCAAGGACTTCATCTTCGCCCACAACACCGCCAACGTCGATGCCCTGGTGACGGCGGCCATCCGTGGCGCTTTCGAGTATCAGGGTCAAAAATGTTCGGCGGCTTCCCGTCTCTACGTCCCTCGCTCCATCTGGGCCGAATTCAAGGCAAAATACGTTGCGGAGGTCAACCAGATCAAGATGGGCGCTCCCACGGATTTCAGCAATTTCATGTCTGCCGTCATTGACCGTGGCGCATTTGACGACATCACGGCTTACATCGATTACGCAAAAGCCGATCCCGACAGCGAGATTATCACCGGCGGCGGCTATGACGACAGCAAAGGCTTCTTCATCGAACCGACTACCGTCGTCACCACAAACCCGCGCATGAAAACGATGTGTGAGGAGATTTTCGGGCCGGTGCTCTCGGTTTACGTCTACGAAGACGACCAGTTGGATGAAACACTGGCGCTATGCGATGCAACCTCGCCCTATGCCCTCACCGGTGCGATCTTCGCCCAGGACCGTTTCGCTATCGTGCACATGGCCGATGTCCTGCAAAATGCCGCCGGCAATTTCTACATCAACGACAAGCCCACTGGCGCTGTGGTGGGACAGCAGCCCTTTGGCGGCGCGCGTGCCTCCGGCACGAACGACAAGGCAGGCAGCGCCAACAACATGACCCGCTGGATGTCAATCCGCACCATCAAAGAGACGCTGGATCCGCCGGAAGATTGGCGCTACCCATTCATGGCGGAAGCTTGATCTTGGGAGAGAGATGATAGATTTAGGTGCGACGCACTTCTGGTGAGCGTGAAGTCTGAGATGAGGCGCTTTTCAGGATTTGTGATCGCTCAAAGTGCGTCGCACCTTCAGTGATATTCAGCATGAGCGACAAGGATTCATTCATTACTGATCCCTTCACCATCCAGGACGGTCTGGCCATCTACCAGAGCGGCGTAGGGGAACCCCTCCTGTTGTTCCCCTACCCGCATGGCTCCACGCTGCGCCCCATGGCCGCGGGGGCGCTTGCAGCACACCTGGTCGGGCTGGGTCGCCGGGTGATCACGTTCGATCCACCCGGCGCATTCCGCTCAACCCGGCCCCTGCAAGGCGAAATGGCAGAGATGCTGGACTGCGCCGAGGAAACGCTGGGGATTTGCAGTATATCAGGCCCGATAGATGTGGTGGGGCACAGCATGGGCGGCCTTTGTGCGCTCGGTTTCGCCATCGAAAAGCCGGAACGGGTCAGGAGGCTATTGCTGATCGGCGCATGTTCCGGCTTTCCCGCCGTTTTCCGCTGGAGCGTGCCGCACAATTGGTGTTGGTATCGGGATAGGGCCTGGTGGCAATGCATGGGGTGGGGATTCAGAAAGATGATCGGGTGGGACAATCTCGCCCTGCACAAACGTTTGGATAATCTGGTCATTTCGGCCTCGTATGTGGATAGGCGCCACATCGAACTCTGGGACATCAAACCTGGTGATAAAAAGCATCCGCCGCCACTTCGCTCGGTGTGGTTGCGCACAGTGCGTCAGGTGGATTATCGGCCCAGACTGGACGAAGTCCAGGCTCCGACTCTGCTCTGCGTGGGACGGCATGATCCGCAGACGCCACCTATCTGTTCCGAGGAATTGGCCGCCGGCATACCCGATGCAGACCTGATTCTCTTTGAGGAGAGTGGGCATTCCCCCTTCATCGAGGAGCCTCAATCCTTTCTGATCGTTGCCAGCCGTTTTTTTGACAATACTTCAGATTGATGGCGAAGCCATTGACGCCTTGTGCGATTTCCGTTTTGCACTGATAGATGCGTTTGATGGTGAATCCATTGGCTCCGTAGCTAGTCTGACTGGTGTTCCAGTCGATGAAGGTCTTTTCACAGTGGAATTGGATTTTGGCGTGAACGCCTTTGATGGTGGTGGCCGCCTGCTCGACGTCGAGGTTAGGTGTCCGGGCGGAAGCGGCGCTTACACCACGCTCTCACCTCGCCAGAAACTGACGGCAGCGCCCTATGCCCTGTATGCCTTGCAAGCTCCCTGGTCGGGGTTGAAAAACGTGCCACCGGGCCTGGACGATGGTGATGACAACACCACCTACTCTGCCGGCACTGGCTTGACTCTGACCGACACACAGGTTTCTTTGAGCCCCACCTATCGCCTGCCCCAGAGCTGCACCAACGGACAGAGTGCCGTGTGGAGCGGAAGCGCCTGGGTCTGCGGTGCTGGCGGTAACGGCGACATCACCGCCGTTTATGCCGGAGCCGGGCTTTCCGGGGGAGCCACCAACGGTGACGCCATGCTGGCTGCGGCCTTTGGTGGTAATGGTGCAGCGAATACTGTGGCTCGCTCTGACCACAACCACCTCGGACAGACTTGGAATGGTAGCGATAACCCGTTAGAGATTGTCGGATCCTTTGATATCGCTCCGCTTGTTGTTAGCAACGATACTGGTAGTGGTTTGTATGTGGGGCGCGCCGACACCGATGGTGTGTATCTCAATTCTGCAGGCAGAAATGGCATAACGCTCGGTTATGCAGACTTTGATGGTGTGAATGTGTACTCGGCAGGCCGAGATGGCGTTTTTGTGCAGACTGCAGGCGCTCCCAGCACGGTATCGCAATCAACGAAGAACAACGGTTTTGAAGTGGCTGGCGCTCAAGGGAATGGTGTTTTTGTAGGGCGAGCTGATTGGAATGGAGTAGAAGTGAACTCAGCGGAGTTCGATGGCATAAAGATTCATGACGTCGGCGAGGATGGCGTCTCGGTGGATTCTGCGGGATGGAGCGGCGTGTATGTGAACTCGGCGGAATATAAAGGTATACATGTAAACGCCGTTGGTGATGATGGCATTTACGTGGGCTCGGCAGCCGGAGGCGATGGGATGTCCGTTCATAACGCAGGACATCCCAGCACGACAAACGCGTCCGCTAACAGCAATGGATTTGAAGTAGCTGGCGCTGAGGGACATGGACTCTATGTGGGACAAGCAGATGTAAACGGGGTGGAAGTGAACTCTGCTGCCAACGATGGTGTGCACGTGAATTCGGCTCGTTATGGCTTGGATGTCAGCACGGCGGAGTTAGATGGCGTATATGTTGGGTTGGTGGATGATGATGGTGTGGATGTGTATTGGGCGAGCGATGACGGCGTGCATGTGGACATCGCGGGGAATCCTAGCAATGCATATTACTCTGACCTGCATAATGGATTTGAAGTGGCTAGCGCACAGGGTGATGGACTTTATGTTGGCCGCGCCGATGCGAATGGTGTGGAAGTGAGTTCGGCAGGCACGCACGGTGTATTTGTGTCTTCTGTAGGTGTACATAGCAGGGCCAATTACCCCACCTCACCTACTGGCTTTGGCGTTGCAGGTGTTGAAGGGGCTGGACTCTACGTTGGTCGTGCTGACCAGCGTGGGGTTGAAGTGATTTCTGCCGGTTGGGATGGCGTGTTCGTGAGTGCTGCCGGCAATCCCAGCACCACAGTCGGTTCGGCTGCCAAAAACGGTTTTGAAGTGGCCGGAGCTGAGGGATTTGGTCTGCATGTGGGTTATGCTGGCGTCAATGGGGTGGAAGTGAAATCTGCGGGCTATGATGGCATCTATGTGCTGGACGCTGACAGGCGGGCTGCCACCTTCAATGGTGATATTCTGGTAACCGGTGATATCAAGTATAGTGGCGGATCCACCATGATCGACCACCCTTTGAACCCTGAGCAGAAATACCTGAACCATGCCATCGTCGAATCGTCGGAGATGAAGAACATCTACGATGGTGTGGTGGTGCTGGATGCTAACGGTGAAGCCTGGGTCGACATGTCCGCTTGGTTCGAGGCGTTGAACCAGGACTTCCGCTACCAACTGACGTCTATCGGCGGGCCGGGACCAGGGCTCTACATCGCCGAGGAAATCCATCGCAACCGCTTCCAGATCGCCGGAGGCGATGCCGGGCTAAAGGTGTCCTGGCAAGTGACAGGAATCCGCCACGACCCTTACGCCGAGGCTAATCCAATCACCGTGGAAGAGGTCAAGCCGGACGGCGAGCAGGGCACTTACCTCCACCCTGAAGTCTACGATGAAACGGAGATGAAGGGCATGATCTACAACGATGCTGAGAATCTCGCCCGAGAGGCGGCAGCAGCGGAGGCGTCTGATGTGGGAGAAAGTTAAATTAACTGCGAATATGAAATCCGACTTACGGCTCGTATTGTGATCTTGTTCGCGGTGCTGGTGGGCGTTGCCCAAGCTCAGGGCAGCGATGGGCTTCTAATGTCGCCTGCTGCGTATGACCTGAGTTGGTGGACGGTGGATGGCGGGGGCAGCACCAGCACCACGGGAGGAGGCTACAACCTGGCTGGGTCCATCGGCCAACCGGATGTGGGCATGTCCTCTGCGGATAGTTATTCCCTGATTGGCGGCTTCTGGCCGGGCGTGGTCGAGAGAGGCGAAGCGCCTCCGTGTGCGATCTACGATCTGAACCACGATGGTTTCATCGACCTGGATGACATCAACCTGGTTCTGTACAACTCCATATTCACAGGTACACTCTACGATCCGATCTACGACCTGATCCCCGATGGTGTCGTCGATATCGCTGACGTGTTCGAGGTAGCCGTCCACTTCGGCGAGAGCTGTCCCTGAAATTGGAGAGCAATTCGCAGAATTCATTTGCGACAAATAGCAGCGAATAGTCATCCTCGACTATAATAGCGCCATACCACATTGGGCGCCGATGTGGCTGGACTGCGGCATCGTTCTACATCGCAGAGGTGGCCATTTCCCAAGACAGGATTTGTCAGGAGTACAATAAAATGAATATGGATTCAACTGAATCAACGGAGACACTGAAACAGGCGACTATACCGGTGCAGACTCACCTTCAAACCCGCGCCGAACGTCTGGCGATGGGCAAAGCCTTGCGTCAGCAGGCATCGCGTTCAGCGCAGGCGCAGTGGCAGCCGCCTGAAAATCGGGCGGACCCGATTGACCTGCTGATCGAGAATAGCAAAGGCCGGGTGGAGGACCTCGTCCCCATCCGTTATGGCCGCATGATGGCCAGTCCCTTCGCCTTCTATCGTGGGGCGGCGGCGATTATGGCCTGACGATCTTTCACATACGCCCAACAGCGGTATCAATTTGCAGGCATGCGGCGATTCACATCTGGTCAATTTCGGCGGATTCGCTACAACTGAACGCAAACTCATTTTCGATATCAATGATTTCGATGAATGCTCGTTTGCACCGTGGGAGTGGGATGTGAAACGATCTGGTTGCCAGCTTCGTCGTTGCCGGGCAAGTCGAATGGTTTTAAGGCCAGCGACTGTCGAGAAGCGGCCTGGTTGGCCGCCCAGAGCTATCGCACGTTCATGGCTGCCTACGCCGATATGTCGGTGCTTGACGCCTGGTACGATGCCATGGATTTCAACGACATCATCGACAATATGCAGGACAAGGAGATGAAGCGCTTCTACACCAAGAAGCTGGCAGCGACGGAAGCGCAAGGCGCGCATGAAAAAGAGTTCGCCCGGTTGGCCCACTCCGAAGGCTTTCCCGCCCGCATCATCGATCAGCCTCCTCTCATCTATCATTATGGCGACATGCGTGACGAAGACTTTAGCCGAACCGTGCGCGAGTCACTGGACAACTATGTCGACTCCCTGCCGCTGGAGCGTCACTTGCTTTTGCAGCGATATGAACTGGTGGATGTGGCTATGAAGGTTGTTGGCGTGGGCAGTGTGGGCACGTTTTGCGGCATCGCTTTGATGATGTCGGGTAATGGCGATCCCTTGTTTCTGCAATTCAAAGAAGCGCGACAATCTGTTCTGGAGCGCCTATGCCGGGGCCAGCCCATTCAAACACTGCGGACAGCGGGTCGTTGTTGGTCAAAAGTTAATGCAGGCGGCCAGTGATATGTTCCTGGGCTGGGGAACCGGCGCCGGCGCAGACGCCAGGCACTTCTACATCCGCCAGCTTCGAGACGCCAAAATCAAGCCGGTTATCGAGATCATGAAACCCGCTAATCTCAAAGGGTATGCTGGTCTTTGTGGCCATGCGCTGGCGCGGGCGCACACCCGCTCCGGTGACGCTGTTGTGCTCAGTGGCTATATGGGCACGAGCAACGCCTTTGAGGATGCACTGGCTGATTTTGCCGTGGCTTATGCCGTTCAGAACGAGCAGGATCACGCCGCTCTTGTCGCTGCCGTCCGAGCGGGACGAATTCCAGCCCAGATGGTAGAATAGGTCCTGACGCTGACAAGTCCTAACGTTCTGATATCCAGCAGCGGGTGTTGCAAGATACTGCCCTTGCACGTGCAATCTTCAAAATACTCTAAAGGAGCAGATTCATGTCCCTAAAAGAATACAAACCCGGAACCGCCTTCAGCGGCGTCATTGGCCGCACGTTTGACCAATCGGAACCGGCCTGGCCGGAACCGCTGCGCGCCAAACAAGGTGCGCCCAACGTGCTTTTCATCGTGCTCGATGACACAGGTTTTGGTCAGCTTGGTTGCTATGGTAGCCCTATCGCCACGCCCAACATCGATAGCCTGGCCCAAAACGGCCTGAGCTACACCAACATGCACACCACCGCTCTGTGTTCGCCCACCCGTACCTGCATCCTCACAGGGCGAAATCATCACAGCAACGGCATGGCTTGCATCACCGAAGCCTCAACTGGCTATCCGGGGGCCAACGGCAACATCCCATTCGAGAATGGCTTTCTCTCCGAAATGCTATTGCAGCACGGGTACAACACCTATGCCATCGGCAAATGGCATTTGACGCCGGCAGACCAGATTTCAGCTGCGGGTCCCTATGATCGCTGGCCGCTGGGTCGAGGTTTTGAGCGTTTCTACGGCTTCCTCGGTGGCGAAACCCACCAGTATTATCCCGAACTGGTCTATGACAATCACCAGGTCGAGCCGCCGAAGACGCCCGAAGAAGGCTATCACGTCACTGAAGACCTGGCTGACAAAGCCATCAGCTTCATTGCCGATGCCAAGCAAGTAGCCCCGAACAAGCCCTTCTTTATGTATTTCTGCACCGGGGCCATGCATGCGCCGCATCATGTTCCCAAAGAATGGGCCGACAAATACGCCGGAAAGTTTGATGACGGCTGGGAGGCCTATCGTGAAAAGACCTTTGCCCGCCAGAAAGAGTTGGGCATTGTCCCCGCCGATTCCGAACTTTCACGCCTTGACCCCGATGTGCCAATGTGGGACGAGTGTTCGCCTGAGGAGCGCAAACTCTACGCCCGCATGATGGAGGTCTTCGCCGGATTCCTGGAGCACACCGACCACCACATCGGTCGCCTGCTCGATTTCCTCAAATCGATCGACGAGTTCGAAAACACCATCATCATGGTTATCTCTGACAACGGCGCCAGTTCCGAGGGCGGTCCCACCGGCTCGGTTAACGAGAATCTCTTCTTCAATAACGTGCCCGATTCACTGGAAGCAAATCTGGCTGCGCTGGACGAACTGGGCGGTCCTAACTTCTTCAATCACTATCCCTGGGGCTGGACCTGGGCAGGCAACACGCCTTTCCGTCGCTGGAAGCGCGAGACCTATCGCGGCGGCATCAGCGATCCCTTCATCGTGCACTGGCCCGATTCCATGCAGAGCAAAGGCGAAGTACGGACGCAATACGCCCACGCCATCGACATGGTCCCGACCGTGCTCGATGCTCTGGGTATCGAACCGCCTGCCAGCATAAAAGGTGTTACCCAGTCGCCCATCGAGGGTGTCAGTTTGGCCCATACCTTTGAGCAGGCCGACGCCCCCAGCCACCATCGCACGCAATACTTCGAGATGATGGGTCATCGCTCCATTTACCATGACGGCTGGCGGGCAGTGTGTCCGTGGCCTGGCCCCTCGTTTACTGAGGCAGGCAAGTTCTTCGGTGCGCCCATTCCCGCCGACGTGCTCACCGACCTGGATGCCAATCATTGGGAACTGTACCATGTGGACGAAGACTGGGCGCGAAGAATCACAACTGTGCGCCGCCGAAAACCGGGCCAAGCTGATTGAACTGATCGGCCAATGGTATGTCGAGGCCGGCAAGTATAATGTGTTGCCGGTGGATGGCCGAGGCACAGCCCGCTTCGCCGACGAGCGTCCTCAGCTAACCCAGGATCGCACCAGTTACACCTTCTATCCCGGTACCCAGGCTGTGCCTTTCAACGCTGGCCCACGTCTGCTCAATCGTACGCACAGCATCACGGCGAAGGTGGAGATACCTGACAGTGGGACGGAAGGGGTTCTGGTTTCGTTCGGCGGCACCGACGGCGGTTACTCACTGTTTGTGCAGGACGGCAAGCTGCAATACGTGCAGAATTACGTTGCCCGTGACTACCTGCACGTTGTTGCCACCGAGCCAGTGACAGGGGGGGCGCATGAATTACGTTTCGAGTTCGAGGTGACTGGCCCACCCGACATCGCCAACGGCAAAGGCACCCCAGGAACGGCCCAACTGTATGTCGACGGTAAGCTGGTAGGGCAAGCCGAATTCCCACATACAACGCCCCTTAGTTTAGGGCTAACCGGCGGGCTCGCCGTAGGCGCCGACCCCGGCGCGCCAGTGTCTCATTTCTATGAGTCGCCCTTCGAGTTCACCGGCACGATCCACAGCGTCACGTTTCGACCTCAGCGGTGAACTGATCCACGATTCCGAAGCCGAAATGCGGATGATTATGGCACGGCAATAGCATTCGACGAGAAGGACTGCCAGTCCTGGTGTTAGAACTGGCAGTCCTGATCAGGAGAACCTTACATGAACTCACAAACCCCACAACCTGGTTCAAAATTTCGTCAACTCATTATCCCCATTTTCCTTGTGCTGGCGGCTGTCTGGTTCGTCGGCTCTTCTATCTGGAATGGCAACGAACTAAGCGCGCAGTCAGCAGAAACAACGCCCACACCTGCGCTTGCCTCGACGCCTGCCATAGCCACACCACTACCCGGGGTACCGGTTGAGGTGGGTGGCCAGGTGCTTTTCTATGTGCGCGAACGATTGGGGTCTCTCACAGCCAGTGAGCGGGCAGTCTTGATCGAGCAGCGGATCACTAAACTGGCGAATGATCCTTTTGGGACACCGGTTGAACTGACAGCCGTCGAATCGCCTGATGGCATTGATATCATGAATGGCAATGAGATCATCCTCACCATCACGCAACGAGATATTGATGCTGCCGGCATCCAGGACGACCTGGGTGTCGTTGCAGGTGCAATAGGTCAGAGAATCATGGATGAGGTTACGCGCACCCGCGAGCAAAACACACCTCGCGCCCGTTTGGTACGGGTGGGACAGGCGCTATTGTTTTTAATCAGCTTTGTCGTCATCTTTATTTTACTTAATCGTTTTTATAAGCGGTTGGTCAAGCGCATTGATGCCGTTCCGACAGATACAGATGGTGGCCAGATGTGGCAGGGTTCAAGGTATTATCGTTCAGGTGAATGGAAACGGCTCGCAAAATTCGTCTTGAATATAATCAGAATTTTGGTCTTAATCCTCATTCTCATCTTCGTTGTTCCATTGGCATTGCAAGTTTTTCCTGCAACTGCAAAATTAGCAAGGGAAATCCTACAGTTGGTGCTCAGCCCAATCATCGCATTTTGGGATTGGTTGGTCGCTTATCAGAGCAATTTCTTTACGATTATCGTCATCATCATTTTCACCTATCTTCTTATCCGACTCGTTCGAGCCTTTTTCTCTGAGATAGCTGATGGGTCTATCCGCCTTAATAGTTTTGATCCGGAGTGGGCGCCCTTCACGAGCCGCATGATCTCCTTTCTGATAATGATTGCGGCGGTTATCATGGCTTTTCCCTACATACCGGGTTCTGATTCAGAGGCATTCAAGGGTATATCGGTTTTCTTGGGATTGCTATTTACACTATCTTCAACCGCTGCAGTCACCAATATCGTTGCAGGTATCATCCAGACCTATACCGGCGCCTATCGTGTCGGTGACGTAGTCAAAATCGGCGATGTAACAGGTACCGTCATTGAAAAACGCTTGCTCACGACACGCGTTGCGCACTTTCAAGAATGAAGAGGTATCGATCCCCAATGGGAACGTGCTTAACAACAGCGTTCTGAATTACACCACACTTGCACAGGAGAAAGGATTGGTGCTGTATACCACCATCACCATCGGTTATGATGTTCCCTGGAAGCAAGTGCAGAATTTGATGATAGATGCGGCGCTCAGCCACCCCTGACGTTTTGCCTGAACCCCGACCTTTTGTGCTGCAAACCAGCCTGAACGACTATAATGTCGCCTATCAAATCAATTGCTACACCAAAGCCGCCGAACGTATGCCCAGAATCTATTCGGCCCTGCATCAAAATATTCAGGACAAGTTCAACGAGGCGGGTGTGGAGATCATGTCACCTGCATTCTCGGCCCTGCGAGATGGCAACACTGTGACGATTCCGCCCAACTACCTACCCGAAGATTACGAGGCGCCGGCATTCCGTGTTGCGGATATCCCCGGCAAACTCAATGCGGGTGCGCTACCAGAGTGATCTAGCATTGTATACACTGGTTATGGCTACAACATTGCTGATTACCGTTCCCATTTTTCCCGGAGGAAGCACATGAAAAGCCCCAACAAGTTCAGCCTTTTCGTAACACTCATCTTACTTGCGCTGTTTCTGGCGGCATGTCAGTCCAGTGTTCCCATTTACGCCACCTCAAGTGCGCCTGCACCGATTCAGGAGGCGCCAGTTGCGGAGGAAGCTGCTCCACTCACGGTGGAACCAATCTTCGAACCGAATCCAGTCTTGGGAGACAAGCTGGTGGTCGGGACTTCCGCCGACTATTATCCCTTCGAGTATTACACATCGGATTTCCAGATCGATGGCTTTGATATCGCCTTGATCCGGGAGATCGGCCAGCGTCTGGGCATGGAAGTTGAGATCAAAGATTTCGCTTTTGATGGCCTGGGTGGCGCATTGGAGCTTGGTCACATCGATGTCGCTATCGGTGCGATCTCTGTCACGCCCGAACGGGCGACGCAGGTCGATTTCACTGACATCTATTTTGTCGGCGAGGATGGCGTCCTGGCCAGTGACATTTCCGATATCGAGGAAGTGCCCTCGATTGACGACTTGGGTTCGTATCTGGTCGGTGTACAGAGCGGGTCGGTTTATGAAAAGCTGATCGAGAATGAACTGGTAGAGACAGGCATCCTGCCGGCGGACCAGTTTTTCGTGTACCAAACTGCTGATGAGGCGGTACGAAATCTGATCGCTGATCAGATTGATCTGGTGATGATGGATTACCAACCGGCGAAGGCGGTTGTGGAAAGCGGCGCAGGCAGACTGATCTTGAAGAATCGACGTGGTCGGGTGTTACTGACCTACGGGCCGGGCCAGGCTGTGCCTCTGGAGGGCACAGAGTGGGTGTTGGCCACTTACGCTGATGCTGATGGAGCGTTGGTCGGAACAACGCCCGGTGCCGAGCCCACAGCAGTGTTTGCCAATGGCAGCCTTGTCGGCAACGCCGGCTGTAATGACTTCACCACCAGTTATGAACTCGACGGTGACACTCTGACGATATCATCAGAGGCCGCCATGACACAGAAATTCTGCGAGCAGCCTGAAGGCGTTATGGACCAGGAGGCAGCGGTCATGTCCAACTACGACGCTGTCAGTCTGTACCGCATCCGCCAGCGTACGCTGGAACTCCTGGATGCTGACGGCAATGTACTGCTTGTCTACTTCGCCAATCCTGGCGTAGCTGAGATTTCGAGCGTGACATGGGTGCTCCAGTCGTTTGGTCCCAGCGATGCACAACAATCCGTGCTGGAAGACGTCGAAGTAACGCTCCAGGTCGACGGGAACGGACAGATCAGCGGTTTCGCCGGGTGTAACAATTACAATGCCGCCCTGCAAGCCACCGAGGAAGGCATCAGTATTGGGCCTGCCGCCGCAACCTTGATGATGTGTGAAGACGTTGAAGTGAACGCTCAGGAGAGCGCTTACCTGGCCGCTTTGCAGTCCGCTGCCGATGCCACTGTGCGCGGTGACCGTTTACTCGTCACGTACGGCGATGAGCAGAATGTGTTAACCTTTGCTCCGCAAAAGACAGACCCGCTCTCCGGCACAGCCTGGTTACTCGAAACGTACAGCCAGGATGAGGTTCCAGTCCTGCCTGATGCGAATATCTCCCTGATCTTTGGCTACAGTGGTGATGTTCATGGCTACGCCGGATGCAACAACTTCTTCGGCGACTATCAAGCCGATGAGGAGAGCCTGAGGTTCGGGGATTTCGGCACGACCATGATGCTGTGCCCAACCGACGAACAAAATGAGTTGGAGCAAGACTATCTGTCGGGGCTTGAAGCCACCCGCAGTTATGAAATGGAAGGTGTGCGCCTTGTGGGCAAAGGGCTGCAAAAGCAGATGTATGCGATGGCGGTCAAGCAGGGCGACACGGCATTGCGCGAGGCTATCAACAAAACCCTGGCTGTGATGGTCGCCGAAGGTCGGATTATCGAGTTGGCCATGCAATATCTGGACATCGACCCGGATGACCTGATCCCACCGCCCATGCCACCTGTGCAACCCTCCTGCATCGACGGCATGACATGGGTTTCCGATCTCAATTATGATGATGCCGCCATGACGAATCCGCCTGTGTTGAATCCTGGTGAGGCTTTTACAAAGGGCTGGCGGATCAGAAACACTGGTACATGCCAGTGGGACAGCAGTTACATGCTCGTGCCGGATGGGGGCAATGTCCCTGACGCGCTCATGGGCGGTCAACCCACCCCCATCCAGGGTGTGGTGGCGCCGGGTGAAACATACGACGTGTATGTCAATCTGGTAGCGCCAACGAATCCGGGCGTTTACCAGGGATTCTGGATCATGCAGAATGGTGAGGGTCAGGGCTTTGGGCAGCGTATCTACGTGGGAATTCGAGTGCCGCAGGCGCCAACGCCCACACCCGCTGCCACCCAGACGCCATCCCCCGAAATTCAATTCTACGCCGACCGCACGCAACTCAAGCAAGGCGAATGCACGACCATCTGGTGGGATGTGCAGAATGTCAGCGCTGTGTATTTCTACGAGGAAGGGCAGGATTGGCGAAACTATGGCGTCAGTGGCACAGGGAATCGCACTGTGTGTCCGCCCCAAACCACCACTTACTATCTCAGGGTGGAAAAACTGGATGGCAGTGTCGAAACCCGCTCCATCACCATCTACGTCGAGCCTGCACCGGACGCTCCGGACATCGTGCAGTTCACCGTGAATCCCCAGGCGATCGAGATCGGTGAATGCGTGACGATCAAATGGGATGTGCGCGGTGATGTCAGCCGAGTGCGCCTGAGCGCCAACAACAGTGTGCTCTGGGATCATGCCCCTGTGCGCGGCAACACCAACAACTGCCCGCCCGGCCCACAGACCGTGACTTACATTCTGGAGGGATGGGGTCCTGGCGGTACATCTCGTTCTGTGCAATACATTGATGTTGAAAAACCTGGCCCGGCTACGCCAACTCCGACCCTTGTCCCACCTACGGCTACACCCACCACCGTCCCGCCCACGGCCACCAGTGTCCCCCCCACCGCCACCCTGGTGCCGACCCCGGAAGGACCGGTCATTTACAGCTTTACGGCTACGCCGTCCCAGATCGATTTAGGACAATGCGTCACGCTGAAATGGCAGTTTGGCGGCAGCGGCTTGGCGCTGGTCAGGATATTCAGAAATGGGGACGAAATCATCCGTGATCCGGCCAACCAAGGTTCGCAGCAGGATTGTCCGCCGGCAGCCGGCAGGGTGGAATACCAACTGGTCGTCGATTCCGAACATGGTGGGTCTGCGAAACAATCCGCCTTTGTTGATGTCCGAGGCATTCCGGAACCTACCGCTACGCCAATTCCACAACCCACAAATACCCCGGAACCATCGCCGACCGACACACCTGAACCCCAGCCAACGGAAACGCCTGCACCTCCGCCTGGCCAGGACTTGCTGGGAACGTGGCTGCTCGAATCGATGTACACAGGTCGGGCAGCACCGAAGCCAGTTCTCGCCGGAACCACGATTACCGCTGTTTTCAATCCCGATGGATCGCTATCTGGTTCTGCAGGATGCAACACCTACAACGGAACCTACACGGTCAGCGCCGATAACTTCCTGACCATCAGCTCGCTGGCAGTGTCCCAGCAATTCTGTGCTGAACCAGCAGGCATCATGGAACAGGAGCAGGCATACCAGGCGATATTGCAGGCAGCGTCAGGCTACCAGGCTGATGGTGGACAACTACACATCTTCAGCAATGGCGGCAAAGATGGCCTGATCTATCGGGCGCAGTAGCTTCCTCGGATTCCTCTCAATCAAATGCATCGCCGCCCTGATAGACGCTCTTCAAGAGCACCTCTCAAGGCGGCGATT
Organism: uncultured Chloroflexia bacterium; assembly: GCA_963700615.1. Taxonomy (GTDB): domain Bacteria; phylum Chloroflexota; class Anaerolineae; order J102; family J102; genus DUEF01. Next base: position 796,750 of record CAVOYG010000026.1, read on the forward strand.
TTGCTTCAATCAGCGCTTCAATTCATTCAGGAGGAAATGATGAAGTCTCGATTTCGCATTCCATTTGTTGTTTTCGTAGCCTGTATCCTGTTGCTTTCCAGCGTCGTCATGGCATCAACTCCCGAAAATGAGGCCGGATCGGAGCCAGAAAATGGCTTTTTCACCTATTTCCCACTTGTCGGCAGTGAATTTATTTCTCGTGGGTTCGTCCGGGTTGCCTTTGATCGTTATCCTGACGGCACACCGATCATCGCAGACACGATTCTGAATGGCGACGAGTTCAGCGCCGCCGGCATTTTGCTGGCCGGAGCGCCAACAGATTCGTATTGTGCCGATGCCACCTCCACCGCCATTCTTGTCCCGCCCCACCATGTCGGAGGCCTGGATTTCACCTTCCTCACATCCTCTCGTTCGGATACGTCATTGGGATGCAATGCCGTGGCCGTGGAGATAACTTTTGAGGAAGCCGTCAGCGAAGTGACCGTCGTGTTTGGAGGCGCTTCGGTTGAGTATGTGCTTACAGCTTATGATGGCGCTGACAACGAGTTGGGGGTTGCCACACAAAGCGCCGAAGTGGGAGCAGGTGTATTCGATGTAACGTTTGATTCCGGGATTTCGAATATCAAACGGGTGACATTCGGTCATGAGACGGCGATTACAGCCGTGACAGAGGTCAGATACTGGCGCTGACCAAGCGTTCAATTTTGTGCGAACCTATTCTCCTATCAGGGCGAGGCAAACAATGAATCCACGCATCACAGTGATGAATATCGGAAGCCTGAAAGCAAAAATGTCGGATTTCTATGCGCTTCCATCTGGGCATCCCTACGCCAAGCGGGTCGAGGATCTCCCCATGCGGTGCTATCATATTGCCGTACCGGGTTGAACGAGTGGAAGATCATGTTTTGTGGAGACCAGTATGATCTATACACTCACACTCAATCCCGCCGTTGACCGAGAACTGACTGTTCCCGCAATTGAATATGATATGGTCTTGCGCGCCGCCGACTGGCGAGTCGATGTTGGCGGCAAAGGCTTTAATGTCTCGCGGATGCTGATGTCGTTGGGCACGCCCAGCACAGCCCTGGCTTTTGCTGGCGGTCGCAGCGGCGAATTGTTGCGTGATGGTCTGGAAGCGCTTGGCATCTCCACCGATTTCGTATGGGTTGATGGAGATACCCGCACCAATGTCAGCATCATCACCGCCGCCCATGATCATTACATCAAGGTAAACGAGCCAGGCCCCACCGTCAGCGTGCGGGACCAGACTATCCTTGTTGACAAGATCAAGGGTCTGGCCCGACCAGAGGACTGGTGGGTGCTATCGGGCAGTCTGCCCCCCGGCGTTGTCGAGACCTTGTACGCCGATGCCATCACGGGCATCCAGAGTCTGGGCGCTCATGTCATTTTGGACAGCAGCGGAGCTGCGCTCCGGCATGGCTGCGAGGCTTCCCCCTTTCTTGTAAAACCCAATGCCGAAGAGGCGCAATCGTTGACGGGTTTGCCCGTTGGGAGCCTGGAGCAGATAGTGCAAGCCATCGCCGCCGTTCACCGTCTGGGTCCGGCCCATGTCGTCATTTCCCTTGGCAAACAGGGCGCTATATTTGGCAATGACCGGGATGTCTGGTTGGCCGCTGCGCCCAGCATCGCTGAGGTCAACCCCATTGGCGCTGGCGATTCAATGGTGGGGGGACTGGTATGGGGATTGAGCCAGGGCCAGGGATTGGAGCAAGCGATGCGCTGGGCGTTGGCTTGTGGAGCGGCCACAGCCAGCCAGTCAGGGACCGCCGTTGGCTCCAGGGCATTGGTCGAGACACTTGTCGACCAGGTGAAGATTTCGTTGATCTAAATTCAGGTTCGACAGGTTTTCATGTGGTTGACACCAACTCAGGTAGTTGCGTGAAACGTGAAATTGGCTAAGCAAAAAACATCACGTTTTACGTTTCACGAATTAGGTCGAGTAATTGCTTTGACCTGACGACAAAGATGTCATCGTGCGCATCGCTGCTTCAAATAATTTCGTACACCCAAATGTCCATTTCGGTCGTACAGGGGTCGTGTGATATGCTTGGCCGTCTGGAAAACACCCCACATTTCTTACACAAAAGGAGCCTGGCATGGCAGAACTCAAGACAAAACCAAATGATGAAGACGTACAAGCATTCCTGAACAGCGTCGAAAACGAGAAAAAGCGGCAAGATAGCTTCGCTATTTTGGAACTGATGCGTGACGTCACCGGCGAAGAACCACAGATGTGGGGCAGCAGTATCATCGGATATGGCAGCTACCATTACAAATACGCCAGCGGGCGGGAAGCAGACTGGATGCTTGTCGGTTTTGCGCCTCGCAAGCAAGCTTTGACCCTGTACATCATGTCTGGCTTTGATGAATACGATGCGTTGATGTCGAACCTGGGAAAATACAAGACGGGGAAGTCATGTCTTTACATAAAAAAACTCGAAGATGTCGATCTGGATACGCTCAGAGAATTAATTAGCCAGTCGGTCAAGCACATGATTGAAACGAATGCATGAGACGCCATATTTGACACCATTGTTGCGCCTGGTGTATCAATAGCAGCGCTCATTTGAGCCTGTGACTTTCCCCTTCATTCAATGCGGAGAAACCCTCCGGAGATTATTTCATGGCAAGCATCCTACCCTATGTCAGTCCAGGAGCCGTTCCTGGCCAAAAACTGAAGCTCAAAATCAAGAAATTCGTTTGGTTAACCGTTGGCGATGGCGTGTTGGAATCCCTTTCCGATTACGTAGTGGCGGTTAATGGCACGGTGGATGTCATGGTCTACAAAGGCGACCTCAGCATCAAAGTGCATCTGCTCGACGAAGACCCCGATGCTGACTCCGGCCCCTGTGTCTTGAATCTAAACTCCTATTCCGACAAGAATGCGACTTATCAGGTCAAAAATGGCGCTCTCGTTGTTTCGGCGGCATTTGGCGACAAGAAACAGACAATCAGCATCTCGCAGTATAACAGTGGTTCCATGACCGAATGTGGCCTGTCAGGGTATCTCGATATCGGCGCTTATCTGGAAGCGGTGTAAACCTGATGGCTATCGCCCTGGCAACCGAGCAGGAAATCCGAACTTTCGTTGATCGAATCCGACCAATGGACGGTGGTGAACGGCAAACTGCACCGAGAATACGTATTCAAGAACTTTGTGCAGGCGTTTGGCTTTATGACGCAAGTTGCGTTGCTCGCTGAGCGTGCAGACCACCACCCCGAATGGTTCAATGTCTACAAAACGGTCATTGTCGATCTGACCACCCATGAGGTAGATGGCATCACCAAACGAGATTTTGCTTTGGCGCAGGGTATGGAGAGGATAGCTGGGAGCATGTAGCTCGTTTTTTCAATAGCCTCCACCTCATATCAACTTATTGGCACATCATGTCCCAAACATTCTCCGGTCGTCTCATCCGTGCAGGCCAGGCGCAAGGCGAAGCCTTGGTCAGTTCTGCGCCCATTGGTTTTCTAGGCGGCGTCGATCCTGATTCCGGCCTGATTCTGGACCCCAACCATCCCTTGCAGGGTCAGTCCATCGCCGGGAAAATCCTGGTATTTCCACATGGCAAAGGCTCTACGGTCGGGTCTTACACGATATTGCGTTTGAAGAAGGCCGGTGTGGCTCCCCTGGCGTTGATCAATGCCAACTCCGAGGCGATCACGGCGGTCGGGGCCATCATCGCCGACATCCCCATGGTCGACCAGATCGACATCGACCAGATTCAGAGCGGGGATTGGGTGAGTGTCGATGACGAACAGGTGACGGTGGAGCGAGGCAAATAGTCGGTCGAGAACGTTAATCGGGATCAGAAATCTGATCGGGGAAGAATGTGGGTTAAGAAAGCCGCACACCCTGCCTGGCCAGCGCTTTCTGCACCTGCACCACATTCACCGCCCGGCACGTCACGCCCTGTTTGAGCGAGACCGCAGCCGCCACACCTGCGCCCTGTCCGGTCACCGTGCAACACATCTGGTTGCGAGTGGCCCCGTGCGATATCTGGTCCCCAGCAACGCAGCGTCCTGCCACCAGTAAATTTTCGACGCCCTGCGGCTGCAAGATGCCATACGGCGCCTGGAAGTAGCGACCGGTGGTGGGGAGAATTAAAACGCCATAGCCATCGATAAACTCGGGGAAGATGCCGATGCTGTCATCAAAGCGAGCCTGGTTGCGCACATCGTGGGCAGTGAGATTGTAGTGGCCAACGATTTTACGGGTGTCGCGCACGCCCAGAGTCATGCCAAGATTGCGCAGTCGAGCCTGCTCGAAGCCGGGCGCATAACGCTTCAGCGCCTCGATGGCCAGCAGCGCCTGTCGCCGCCCCTCAATTTCCGCCCGTGTCAGATCCCAGACATCTGTGCCGTCGTAGCCGAGCATGTAAACCATATTGAGATATGTTGCTTCGCCGCCATCGGTGATGCTGCTCCAGGTCCCGGCGATGCTCTTGATACCGGCGGGAATGACGCCATCCCGCCGCGCCTGGTCGAATGGTTCTTGCAGGTAGGGACTGAACAGATCGTCCTCTTTGCCGGTCGTCTCAATCGACCAGTTTTTGCCCCAATCCTTAAATGTGGTGGGATTGGCTTTGACGTAGTCAAGGAAACGCCTTTTATCAACCCCGGTGCAGGAAAACATCACCGTCACGCCCATCATCTGCGACTTAGGTGTTTTGATGCAGGGCGCGCCCGCCCGAAAAGCCACATCGGCGTCGCCGGATGCGTCGATCACGCGCCGGGCCAGGATTGCCTGACGGCCCGATTTGCTCTCGGTGATCACGCCTTTGATCGTTTGTCCCTCCATGATCGTGTTCACCACGTAGGTGTGCAACAAGGGCTGCACGCCCGCTTCAAGTACGAGTTGGTCGGCGACGACCTTGAACAGTTCCGCATCAAGGGCTTCGACATCAGAAAACGGAACCGGTCTTGTGCCGCCCATCGCTTTGGCGCGTTGCTCGAACTCGATGCCGATACCCTCAACATCGGTCGTGCCCTCGTGCCGATACCAGTTGATGCCCTCGACGCCCACTTGCGAGATCATCCCGCCGAAGCAGCCGTAACGCTCGACGAGCATGGTTTCGACGCCCTCGCGGGCGGCGCTCACCGCTGCCGCCAGGCCGCCAGGCCCACTGCCCACGACCAGGACGTCTGTTTCCGCCATGACGGGTGTTTCTTTGCGAGCTTCCGGGATGGTTTTCATGGATTCATTTCGCATCAGTCGTAAACGCCGTATGAACGAACCGTCTCGACGGCGGCTTTCACATTCTCCGGCGGGGTTGTCGCACCGATATTGCAGAAGAAGAGGGCAAAGCGGTCATGCTGTTTGCCGATTTCGAGATAGTGTTTGACGCGTGCAGCCACTTCGTCAGGTGTGCTCTGGGCAAAAAAAGCGGCGCCAACGCCCAGTAACAAGGCAGCATCATGTTCCTGCGCATAACGTAGATAGCGTTCAGGCCCCAATCTGGCGACATCGGGGTCCTGACCCTCGATGTAATTGCCCGAAACGCTCAGCTTTAAGTCGAGCATCGGCGTGGGATCGGACAGGAAGGACTCACCCACCCAGTTTGGCACATGAATACCTGGTCCACACAGTTCTTGCAGGCGCACAATAGAGGGCAGAACCCATTCCGCCACTATGGCGGGACTGACGATGGGCAGCGAAGCTGTGGCGTCACTACCAACGATGCTGGTGGCAGCAGGAAATTGTTGCTTCTGGTGCTGGATCCAGGGGGCGAGGACCTCATCTGTGATTCGTGAAAACAGCTTGTGAGCGAAATCAGGATCGAATAGCATATCCATGATCAGGTTTTCAGTACCGCGAATGTTGGCGGCAAGGCTAAAAGGAGCACAGAAACCGAGGGTTGGTTGTATTCCTGTGGCATCTAGAAAGTGCTGGAAGGCTTCAATGATTTCGGCGCAACGGCCAACGGCAGTGAAATCAGGTGTTCTGATCTTGTCCAAATCCTCCGGTCCGGAGATCAGCGGCTTGCGCCTGTCGACATCGGGCATGAAGTCGTCGTGCCACACAAGCGTCTGACCCAGCGCCTCAGCTTCGATATTATAGACGTCATAATCTGCGTACGGTACATCGATTCCATAGTGGTCCGTGATCTCAGGGCTCCGTAGCTCATGAGTTCTGGTGTTGAATAAAATTCCCTGGCAGTGACGCCAAGTTCCTTCATGGCAAACTCATGTAATTGCGCGTAAACTGGTACGCGCTCCGGGCTACTGCCTTTAGCCATAGCTTGTTCAAGTAGATGAGCGCCTTTTAGGAAATGCGTATAATCCTTGCCGACCCAAGGTGCGAGCAGAGTCATTCTTCTAAAAAGCGTCGATGGACTGGATGACCAGATCGGCGTGTGGTGACAATTCATCACGTGTACTGACGCCGCTGAGTACCCCGAGCCGGAAGCCTGCGCCCGCCCGTTCCGCCATCACCAGATCGGCCACGGTGTCGCCCACCATCATCGCCCGTTGTGGTGGGACGTCCAGGCGTTCGCAAACATGAAGCAAGGCGTCAGGCGCGGGCTTCATGGGGTGCTCGTCGTCGCCGCCAACGACTTCGCTGACGTATTGGGAAACACCCAACAGGTTCATTGTGCGCACTGCCGTGTCATGATCATCGCTGGTGACGATAGCGATCTTGACGCCGGCTTGCGTGAGCCCGGAAAAGAGGCCGGAAATATCACCCAGAGGTTTTACCAGTTCGGCGGTCGGGGCAGCGCCCATGCACGAGGCAAAATGGCGTTGCATAAGCGCTTCCGCTTCGTCCCAACCGAAACCGTGTTGGTACAGCACCACCGTGGCGATGTTGTAGAGTTTGGTCATCGTCGCAGTGGCCAGAGGGCCGTCCCCGGCAGTGACGCCCGTGGTCGGATCGTAACCCAACGTTCGGAACAAATCTGTACGCAATCGGCTGTCACCGTCGACCTTGCATCAGCAGGTGGTCAACACATTTGCGGGTGCGTTCGCCCCAGTAGTAATCCGAAATCGATCAATGTGCCATCTTTATCGAAGATAACCAGATCGGCGTCGAAGCGCTTTTCCCCCAGCCAGAGTTCTGTCATTGTGTCGTCTCCGTTCAGGCCAGAAAGTCGCCGAAGCGCTGGAGGATGGGTTTGCGATGGGGGCCGGTGTAGAACGGATTGGTCACGGCCAGATAGCCGTTATCGGCATCCCGGACATCGCAACGGAACCAGGCAGGCTCCTCCGGATCGACTTCACTCGACCACGTTGCCTGCGCCCGGCCATCTTCCAGCTCCACCACCGCTATCACCTCGCCGTTCTTGAGCAACTGCGCACACCCGGCAGGTTGATCCGCATACACGGCCACATCAAAGGTGATGACGCCCTGAATCTGGCTCAAATCAGCGCCGATAGCGTACGCCTGACCGTCATGATGTGCGGTAAAGCTCAGCTTCGTCTCGCCCATGCTGACGTAAGCGCGGCGTTTTCGCACGGCGTCCAGCACCGCTGCCGCTGATAAATTGTCGGCATAGACGTAAGTGCGGGGCAGGCTGATGCGGGGTTTGTACGCGCCGGGCTTGGTTTCGGGATAGTGATAATCCGTCCCCCCCAGGGCTGTGATGCGATAACCATCGTTCAGCAGTCGGGTCCAGTAATCGACAGCGGCGGGATCGGCCCAGGCGTTGTCGGGCCAGGTGGGATCATTCCAGATTTCAAGGGCATCCAGATAACCAAGCAGCGTGTCGGGGTGTTTCCAATCCCAGGGCGGCAACAGGGGATGGTTGATTGAGACCAGCCAGCCTTCAGCCTTGCAGCGCGCCATCATGGCGTTGGCGTCCTGCCAATCGACTTCCATGCGATGCTTGTTTTCATCCGGCAGCATCTCATCCAGCCAGGCAGGCCAGTCATCGACGCCGAATACGTTGAAATGCCCGATCTTCAGGGTCAATTCCATGCCACGAATGATCGGCAGCGGCGATGAAGCGATGACGGCATGGGCGGCAATGGTGTTGTGGTCGGTGATGCTGACGAAGTCAAGGTTTTCGTTCTGCGCCAGCGCCAGCAGTTCATCCGGCGGATGGACGCCATCGGAGAAGTTGGTGTGGGCATGGAAATCGCCGGTGTACCAACCGGGGGCGGGGTTGAAGATGTGGGTAGGGGGGTAGAGTGGGGTCATTTTTGTATTTGATGGTTGGGTTGATTGAATTTTCAGGAATCTAAACGAGAGGCAAAGGCTGTATGTCGCCAAAGACAATGCCAGGGAATGCATCCCGAATGCGGGCGTCGACATCGGGCGACAGCAGGCTGGGCTGCTCGCTGACGAGTAAATCCCGCACCTGTTTCAGCGCCCGCGTGTGTGAGTCCTGTCGTCCCTCTTGCTCCCAGTCGTAGCGGCTGGACCGATCGGCGATCTGGGTGAACAAGCCGGTGGTGTGCAGGTATTGCATCGTGTGTTCTTGTTCTATGAAAGAGCCGCCAGGACCGGCCTCTGCGATAGACTCGACCGCCAACGCGTCCCGACCGTCCTCGAATCCCCGCCAGATGCGTTTGAGCATGAGGACGATCTCGTGGTCGATCAGCACTTTGACTAAATCCAAAGCCATCAATGCATCGAGCAATCCGCCCATGTGCAGTAGATCGATGCCAGCCAGCATTGCCGACAGAACCGAAATGCTGGTCTCGAAACTTGCCTGGGCGTCGTTAAGCTTGGCGTTGGTGGCTCCGGCCAGCCCGACCGATGGAACCTTGTAATGCCGCGCCATCTGGGCGCAGGCCATTAACAACATCCCATTTTCGACGCCACCGGAAGCGTACGCCGCCGTGCGCATGTCAGATACGATCGGCAGGGCGCAGTAGACGACTGGCGTGCCTGGATGCAGCATCTGCGCCAGCACTGCCGTCGCCAGGAATTCAGCGGTTGTCTGCACCAGCGTGCCCAACAGCGTGAAGGGGGCGGTCAAACCAGCGATGGGCGCCGAGACATTATAGTGGGGGAGTTGCAGTTCAACTGCACGCAACAATGACTCGGTCGGTTTATCTTCGAGCGTTAGCGGCGAAATTACATTGCTGTACAGAAGGGTCAAAAAGGGGCGGGCGCGATAAGCTTGAGGGCTGCCTGCGATCAATTCACACAATTGTAGCAGGGAATCGAACTCATCAGGCAGTGGGGCGCTAACGAGAGTCGGTTTCGGGCAATGCTTGAAAGCGGGATACACCGCGATATCGCATACTGGCCGGATGGAGCATCATTGGCGGTCACAGAGATATTGAAAAGCTCGAAACCGGGCAGTTGCTGGATGATCCGGGCCAGGCGAACGATGTCATCCGAGCGGGCACGCCGTTCCCGTCCTGTCTCCAGATCGATGACATTTGGTGCGGCGCTGGCGGTGGTGAAGAGCGGGCCATCGGCTGGGATGGTGCGGTCGTACTGCGGCTCGCGTCCGTAATAAGTGAACGAACCGGGGAAGGCGGCGACGTAATTTTCGACAACAGCGCGCGGGAATGTGACTACACCTGTGCTGAAATCTAGCTGGCAGCCATGCCGTGCGTAAACTGTACGGGCACGCTCGTTGCCCACGCGCACGCCAACACGCTCCAGGATTTCGAGTGCTCCGTCATGAACTTGTATGACCTGCTCGGGTGTGAGTAAGGCTGCCGGTGTGGGGATCATGATCGGACTGTCAACTGATTGGATGATCGGGTTGGGGCACAGGGGGAGTGGGGTAGCGGGAGCGTCGTTCGAGTACGTTCAGGTCTAGATGCCCGCGCATGTATTGTTGCGAGGCGTCCTGATAGGGCTGAAAATCCCACGGCGTGTGTTCGCCCAACAACAGCGACCGGGCAGCGAACCGTCGCCGTCGCTGGCTGGCAATGACCTGCTCCCGCAGAGCGCCTGCATCCCACCGTTCGGCTAACTCCGCCCGAAAGGCTTGTATCCGCTGTGCATGGTCGGGCTGAGTGGCGAGGTTGTGCAGTTCGTGCGGGTCATCGACCAGATCGTAAAGCTGTTCGGGATCGGGCTCGCTGAAAACATATTTGTAACGGCCACGGCGGATCATAAGCAACGGTGCGATAGCGCCTTCGCTCAGCAATTCGCCCAGCACGACTGATTCGTTCTTGGCGTTGGCGTCGCCCCTGAGCAGCGGCGCGAGGCTGCGTCCGTCATGCTGGTCAGCCAGATCAACTTCGCCCGTCGCCAGCTCGACCAGCGTCGGCAGCAGGTCAACCAGCGAAACATGCTCGGCGACGCGCTGCGGGCGGAAGCGGCCAGGGGCATGGACGATCAGCGGCACACGCGCCGACCATTCAAAGAAGGACATTTTGTACCACAGGCCCCGTTCGCCCAGCATCTCGCCGTGATCGGAGGTGAAGATCACGATTGTGTCGTCAGCCAGTCCGGCTGCGTTCAGCGTCGCCATCAAGTCGCCGACTTTGTCGTCAATGTAGCTGATCTCGCCGTAGTAGGCTTGGCGGGCATTGCGTATGCGTTCTGCGGTTTGTTCGTATTCGCCGAGACCGCAAACGTGGTGCAAGCGCTGGCTGTGCGGGTCCAATTCGTCGTACGGGATAAGCGGTACGGCCGGGAGATCGATTTCGGCAGGATCATACCGCTGCCAGTATTCCGGCGAGATCGCAAACGGATCGTGCGGATGGGTGAAGGATACGGTCAGCAGAAATGGCCGTTCGTCCTCATCATCACGGGCAAATTCCAGGAGTTTGCGGTTGGCGCGAAATGCCACATCCTCATCGTAATCGAGCTGGTTGCTGGTGACACATTCGCCCGCCTGCACCACGCTGAGCATGTTGTGATACCAGCTTGGTCGATATTCGGGATGCTCCCAGTCGGGCGTCCAGCCAAAATCGGCGGGGTAGATGTCGGTGGTGAGACGCTCTTCAAAGCCGTGCAACTGATCGGGGCCGATGAAGTGCATTTTGCCGCTGAGGACGGTGCGGTAGCCAGCAGCGCGCAGATAATGGGCGAAGGTGGGCGTCTCGGCCGGGAAGGCGGCGGCGTTGTCGTAAGCGCCGATGCGCGAGGGAAGTTGCCCGGTCATCATCGAAGCGCGAGAGGGAGCACAAAGAGGGCTGTTACAGTAGGCGCTCTCGAAAAGGACGCCCTGTTCCGCCAGGACAGCAATGTTCGGCGCTTTGACGACAGCATGTCCATACACCGGAAGGGCGGGAGCAGCAAGCTGGTCGGTGACAATCAGCAAGATATTTGGTTGTTTCATGCCCATAGAGTTACACAATCCTTTTCTTCAAATCAGTCATCAGCAAGGGGGATGGTGGGCAGCGCGCGCGTACGGCTTTCTTATCGAGATTCAGGTGGACGATGTCCTCTTCGATACGGTCGATCTCGGAGACAGGGATGGTGATGTATTTGCGGTCCCAGGGCAAACCCTCGCGCAGGATGAGATGGGTGACGCTGTCGGATTCAGGATCGATCAGGAATTCGCTGACCTGCCCAATACGCCCATCGGTCGCACGAACACGCGTGCCGCGGTGAACGGCTAATTCCTGTGCGGCGAGCGTGACATGCGTGTCGCTCATGATGCGGCGGGCTGGGTTGACATAAGGCCAGAGCGCCGTCATTTTGGGATCACTGGTGTAATGGGGGATGTCGGCCATCAGGAAATCGGTGATCACAAAGGGGGCGAGATCATCGAGTTCGTCTTTGTTGCATTCAAGCAGGATCAGGTCAGGCGTCGTCTCGCGGATGCGGCGCACCGGCACCATCAGTTCTTGCGATGGCGCTTGCTTGAGTTTCACCACCACATGCGTCACCTGCTGGGTGATTGGGTTGAGAACGATGTATGTCGAAGTGCCCAGGCGTCCGTCACGACAATGGACGTCGGCATTGAGCGGGAAATTCACTGCAGGTTGGTCGTTCATGACATTCAAATGCATCACACAGGGATGATGCTGCCGCCCTGCGTATCGGCCAGATGGCAAGTGACGAAATGGCCTGGCAGCACCTCGCGATATTCGGGCGTCTTTTGGGTGCAGATTTCCTGTGCGATTGGGCAACGGGTGCTGAAAACACAGCCACGGGGTGGGTTGGATGGGCTGGGCACTTCGCCTTTCAGGGTAATACGTTGGCGCTTGCGTTCCAGCTTGGGGTGTGCCAAAGGCACAGCAGACATCAGCGATTGAGTGTAGGGATGCAACGGTGTAGCGAAAAGAAGGTCTCGATCTGTCAGCTCCATGATGTGGCCCAGGTACATAACCGCCACCCGGTCGGAGATGTGCTGCACCATGCTGAGATCGTGGGCGATGAAGAGATACGAAAGCCCCAATTGTTCCTGGAGGTCCTGCAAGAGATTGACGACCTGCGCCTGGATCGAGACATCGAGGGCGGAGATGGGCTCATCGCAGACGATAAAACTGGGGTTCAGGGCAAGCGAGCGAGCGATATTGATGCGCTGGCGTTGGCCACCGGAGAATTCGTGTGAGAAACGGGAGGCGTGGCGGGGGTTCAGTCCGACCAGGTCCAACAATTCAGCAACCCTTTTGTCGTGAGAAGCGTCATCCCCGATGTTATGGATCACCAGCGGCTCGGCGATGATCTTGCCCACGTTATGACGGGGATTCAGCGATGCATAAGAGTCCTGGAAGATCATCTGCATGCGTGGGCGCAGCGCCTGCAATTTGCTCTCGCTCAACGATGTCAGTTCGATGCCCTCCAGATAAACCTTGCCCGAAGTGGGTTTGTACAATTGCAGGATGGCGCGTCCCGTCGTGGATTTGCCGCAACCGCTCTCGCCTACCAATCCCAGTGTTTCCCCGCGCTTGATGGCGAAAGAAACACCGTCGACAGCCTTGATCGCCCCCACCTGGCGGCTCCAGATCATGCCGCGGTAGATGGGAAAGTGCATTTTCAGGTTCTCAACCCGGATGAGGAGATCGTTGTCAGCTTTATCAGACATGGTCTCTCGGTCTGTCATTGTCAACATCGAAGAAGCAGGCTATTTTATGCTTGTGTCCAACGGCAAAGAATGGGGGTATCTCTTGCCAGCAGCGCTCGAAGGCGTGGTCACAGCGCCAGGCGAATTGACAGTGTGTGGGCTCGGTGTAGAGATCGGGGGGAGCGCCTTCTATGCTGATCAGACGACGGTCGGAGGTTTCTCCCAGTTTAGGTAACGCCCCCAACAAGCCGATGGTGTAGGGGTGTTGCGGATGTTCGTAAAGGTCATCGACCAGGGCTTGTTCCACCGGCCTGCCCGCATACATGACCAAAACTCGATCAGCGATCCCGGCGACAACGCCCAGATCGTGCGTGATCCAGATCACGGAGATGTTGAGTTGCTCCTGCAATTCCTTGGTCAGGTCGACGATCTGCGCCTGCACCGTGACATCAAGCGCAGTCGTGGGTTCATCGGCGATCACGATTTTGGGATTGCAGGAAATGGCGATGGCGATCATCACCCGCTGGCGCATTCCGCCTGAAAATTGGTGAGGATAGTTTTTGTATCGCTCGGCAGCACCGGGGATGCCAACATGTTCGAGTAACTGGACCGTTCTTTTGTGCGCCTCTTTTTCCGGCACCATCAGGTGATGCGCAATCGCTTCGGATATCTGGTCGCCGACTGTCATGACGGGGTTAAGCGATGTCAGTGGATCCTGGAAAATCATGCCGATCTTGGCTCCACGCATGTTTCGCATGTCCGAATCGTTCAGTTTGAGAAGGTCAATTGTTCCCACATCATCATGAAACAGAGCTGTCCCGCCGGCGATTCGGGCCGGCGGCATGGGCAGCAAATGCAGCAAAGACATCATGGTCACGCTCTTGCCACTGCCGCTTTCGCCGACGATGCCAAGTGTCTCGCCTTCCTCCAGATCAAAGGAAACGCCATTGAGGGCGTGAACGACGCCGTCGAAAGTATCGAATTTGGTGACCAGGTCTTTGACTTCGAGAATGGTTGCCATGGGTCAGAATACTATTTTTTCACGCGACGCAGGCGGGGGTCCAGGACATCACGCAACCAGTCGCCCAGCAGGTTCATGCCTAATCCCGTGTAGACGATTGCCAGCCCAGGGAACGTGGCCATCCACGGATAAATGGTTAGGAATTGCCGCCCGGTGGCCAGCATGTTGCCCCAGCTCGGCACGCTGGGGGGCACGCTCAGTCCCAGGAAACCCAGCCCCGCCTCGTAGAAAATCATGGCCGACATCTCAAAAGTGGCGATTGTGATCAATGGGCCGAGCAGGTTAGGCAGAATGTGATCAAAAAGGATGCGAGTGCGGCTGGCGCCCAGGCTGCGCGCGGCCTCGACATAGCCAGAATCCCGCATGCGCAACACTTCTCCCCGCGTAATGCGCGCAAAAATGGGAATGTCGGTGAGGCCGAATATCAGAATCACGTTGATCAGACTGCGGCCGAGAATGGCGGCAATAAACACCACGAAAACAAGATATGGCAAGGCCAGGATGAGATTAACGACCCCCATGATGATATTATCCACCCGCCCGCCCTTGAATCCCGCCACCAGACCAACGACCATGCCCAATGTGCCGGCGATCAGCACGCCAAAGAAACCGACGGTGAGGGAAACACGGCTACCGTAGATGAGGCGGCTGAGGATATCCCGACCCAGGTTATCAGTCCCCAGAATATAGTCTGGATTCCCATCTTCGTGCCAAACCGGAGGCGTTTTAGCGTCTCGTAAATTCTGTTTGAGCGGATTGTGTGGCGAGAGCTGCGGGGCGAAAAGGGCGGCAAAAACGACAGACAGAAACATGATGAGCCCCACCAATCCCGCTTTGTCTCGCCAAAAAAGGCGGGCGATGAACATGATCTGATGGAGAAAGCCCGACTTTTTGGCTTTGTCGATCTGAAGGCCCGTTGATCCGGGATCGGCTGATACGCTCACGCTATCATCCTCCATACCGGATTCTGGGGTCCGCCAGGGCGTAGGCGATGTCGGTGAGTAGTGTGAGCGTGACAACAACCAGGCTGGCGAAGAAGGCGATGGCCTGAACCAGGGCGAAATCCCGGTTTCCGATTGACTCGGCGAGAAGGTTGCCCAAACCGGGCCAGGAGAAAATCGTCTCGATGTAGATGGAGCCGCTGAGCAAGTAACCGAATTGCACGCCGATGATGCTGATCAAGGGGATGGTGGCGTTGCGCAGGATGTGACGCAGGTAGATGCGCCGGTCGCTTAATCCCTTGCTGTGGGCAGTGCGCACATAGTCTTCACTCCGCACTTCGAGCACAGCAGAGCGAGTGAAGCGCACCAGTTGTCCCATCGTGAAGACCCCCAGGGCAAAAGCTGGCAGGATGACAGAACGTGTGGGCAGTCTCAGGCCACAACAGACTTCCCACGTGTCCCGACCAAAGGTGGGGAACCAGCCCAGGTTCACGGCAAAGACGATGATGAGGATCAACGCCAGCCAGAAATTGGGGATCGTCTGGCCGATCAGACCTGCCAAGCGGGCTATAGAATCCCAAATGCTCCCTGGCTTCGAGCCTCCCAGCAAGCCCAATGGGATGCCAATCAGCACCGAGAGCAGAAGCGAGATCGTCGCCAGTTCTATCGTGGCGGGCAGGCGCTGCAAGATCAAATCGGTGGCGGGGACCCGGTGGCGGAGCGACATCCCAAAATCACCCACAACAGCGCCTCGCATGAACCGCCCGAATTGCACCACCATCGGATCATTAAACCCCATCTCCTCTCGAATCCGTTCCACCTGTTCTGGGGAAGCATTGCGCGAGACCATCAGCGAAGCTGGATCGCCAGTGATCCGCATCATAATGAAGACGAGGAAGAGTACGCCAATAAGAAGGACGATGGATTGACCGACGCGCGAGAGCAGATATCGTTGCATGGCGCTTCTTGGTTCGGGTGAGTTAGACTTACGGGTGGTGTGTTAGTGTTTAGGAATCGTCAAGAAACTACTACCCCGGTTGTGTCATTGCGAGGCCGACAGGCCGTGGCAATCTCCTGGCGCTTCGACATGACGCATTGTAGAGGAGCAGGGAGGCGTGAAATGAAATCCTCCCTGCTCCCTAGCGAGTTTTGCTGTGCTATCAGTCTTTATTCAGGCGCAACCCAAGTTCCCCAGAGGAAGTAATCCTCGGAAGGATAGGGATTGTAGTCCTGGACATTGGGATTGATAGCCTCGAAAGTGACGGGTTCGTAGAGATAGATGAACGGTGGGTTTTCTTGCATATATCTCTGCAATTCGACGTAGAGATCAGCACGTGCGTCGTCATCCATCGTCACCTCGATTTCGCCGAGCAAGCGGTCGATCTCAGGATCGGACCAGGCCGAGAAGCTGGCGTCCCATCCGCCCAGTGCTCCCTGTAGTCGAGGCAGAGCCTCACCGGAGGTTTCTGACCAACTGTCGCCGAAAATGGGGGGCAGTTCCTTCTCCGCTTCCAGATCCCAGTATTTGCCTGATTCCATCAGATCGAGATTGGTGTTGATGCCAACATCCATAAGATAGCCTTGGATGGCTTCACACACTTGCTCGAAGTTGGTGTAGGCGCCGGAAGGGCAGGCAAAGTCCATGTCGAAGCCATCAGCGTAACCGGCCTCAGCCAGTAATTCCTTGGCTTTGTCGGGGTCGTAACCAAAGGGCTCTATTTCAGTGTCGTAGCCCCAGTTGGCTGGTGTCACGTAACCGGTCGAGGGACGGCCATTGCCATCAAATAGAGCTTCGATGATCGAATCTACGTCAACAGCGTAGTTCATAGCCTGCCGCACCTTCGGATCCATCGTGGGTTGATCCAGACCGGTGGTGAGATTGTTGAATGCAATGTAGTAGACGCGATCCACCGGATAGCTGATGACCTTGACATTGTCCATGCCTTCCAGTGAAGCGGCCTCTTCTGAACTCAACCGGGTAACGACATCGATCTCTCCGGTTTGGATAGCGGCCACGCGGGTCGAGGATTCGGGGATAGGCCGGAAGATGAGTTCTTCTGTTTTGGGGTAGCCTTCTCGCCAGTAGTTCGGGTTGGCTTTCAAGGTGATACGGTCACCCGTGGCCCATGATTCGAACATAAAGGGGCCTGTGCCAATGGGATTGGCTGTGAATCCATCTTCTCCCACCTCTTCGATGTAAGCTTGAGGGACCATACCCCAGTTGAAGGCGATAGTGCGCAGGAGCAAGGGTTGCGGGTCAGCGACGATGAGCTTAACCGTGTAATCGTCCACTTTCTCGACCATGTCTACCAGGGCCCAGCGCTCGCTAAATTGGAACTCGTCGCGCTTTCCACGTTCCCAGGAATAGACGACATCATCGGCCGTGAATGGGGCGCCGTTGTGGAAGGTCACATCTTGCCGCAATGTGAAAGTAATCTCTCTGCCGTCCTCAGAAAATTCCCAACTTTCGGCCAACGCTGGCACGACCTTGCCATCACCATCGACCCAAACCAATGAGTCATACAGTGTCCAGGATGCGTTAGAGGCATTCTTTTCAGCCGCAGCGGGGATGTCAAGCGCATTGGGGAATGTGGTTAAAGCTACACGCAGAGGCAGGGCTGCCGGCGCTTCCGCCGCAGGCTCTTCGACCGGTTCGGGGGCAGGCGCCTCGGTTGGTTCGGCGGCGGGCGCTTCGGTTGGTTCGACCTCAACGGCGGGAGCCTCCGCTGTGGGCGCTTCAACGGCAGGGGCTGCCGGCTGTGCTCCGCCACAGGCGCTTAACACCATGGCAAACAACAATAGAACCGACATAACGATCAGCAAGCGTTTCATCATCTACTCCTTTGAGAGATACGATTGGGTTGTGATTGGTTGGTTGTGTTTTGACTACCTCATCAAGTGTTCAATTGTCGGGCGTTTACAGACAGACGGTGTCTGCAAACGTCAAAAAGTTGCTGTTATTCCCCACAATAAGTGTGGTGTCTTATTGTTTTTAGCTGGCTGTAATTTATAGCACATGCATAAGATTGTCAAACGCCAGAATTAAAGAGAAGTATAGGGGATCAAGGCTGTGTCCATGAAACGCACCCAAGGTGTCTCTCAATTCAACTTGCCCCGACCGCTTTTATGGACACCGGATGATTCCCTGTGCCCATAAGCAAGCGCCGCAAGTCGGGCCTTCATTGTTGAAGCAATCCTCTTCATTGGCATCGGATACATCACAGCCTCCGCAGAAGGTGCAGGGAGGAAAGGCGAAACTTTGCACCCGTTCCCGGTACCTGACGTAGTCAGGATCCAGCCAGAGATCGAGTAGACCCCGTTGTCGTATGTTGCCAATGACATGTTGGTGGGATATCCGTTTCTTGCCATGCAGATAGCTATGGTGTGTGTGCATCAAGGGCCAACATGGGCTTATATTCCCATTCCAGGCGATGGACATTGAGCCCTGCTCGATAAAATCGCAGACATCGTTGCTCCCTCCCCAACTTGCGCCTGCGTAGCTGACGCTAAAGCCACTGTCGAATGCCTTAAAAAGCGCCTCTCTGGTGAGTTCATTAAAGTCCATCTTGGGCAGGCTCAGGTGTGGAGCCCGGCTATCAGGCATGTAGGTGAGCGATCGCAAAGTTTGGGTGTACAGCCGTTCCACCTGCAATTCCTCAGTTACGGGCAGCACATTGCTGACCGAAAAGTGTTTTGCTCCCAATCGTCGCGCTAATTTTAACACTTCTGGCAGATCTGCGATGTTCCGTTTCATGGCAACAAAGGCAATGCCAATCTCCGGTGTGGGGAAATGGCTGCCTCTGCGCATTTTTCGGAATCGGCTGAGATTGGCGATTACATTGGGAAGCTCCGCCCCTAGGCGCACATCGGCATAACTCTCGGGTGATGCGCCATCTATCGAGACCCACAGTGTATCCAGACCAGCATCGATGAGTTGACGACTGTGTTTTTCGGTTAGCATCGTGCCATTGGTGATCAACTCGACGCGTGCGCCCAAGCCCTTGATCTTGATAATCCAATCGATGGTTTTGCGATGGAATAGTGGCTCGCCAATGCCGCCAAAATAGACCGTCGGGAGGAAGTCGAGTTCGCGTATTTCGTGGAAAATCGTGGCGAAAGTTTCATCCGACATTCGGCCTAAGGGTTCATCCCAGGCGTTGCGGAAACAGGTTACGCAATCGATGTTGCAGGCGTCCGTGGGTTCAATGAACAGCTTGGCCAGATGGGTGACGGGACGGTGCAAGCGGATGCTGTTCCCCTCCTGCTCCAGTCGCATTTGGGCGCCGGGGTGAAGACCAAAACGAGACGCCAGGTCTGGTGGTAGCACCAAACGCCCCTGTTCATCGACATATGCCCAGTCTGTTGATCTCGAACTCAGTGTTTGGGCGAGTTTCAGTTCCGCATCCGATGTGATTTCCATGATGGCCTCTACCTCATTGCAATGGTTATTGTAAGATTGTAACCCATTCACATTGGATACCACATATCCACAGAACGCTCAATTGGAGCGCGTTCAAAAACGATAACGACTCTTCGTGTATGTGCTGGCGTGGTTACTCCTTTGTAAGCGTCCAAAAATAATTCCCCGATTTCAACCTCCGGGAGGTGGCCAGAACCATTGTGCCTAACTGGATTTTGGTGGCCACCTCCCGGAGGTTATTTCTGACCAGTCACTTGGTGCAAGTGTCGCCAACGCCAGGGTGTGTGAAGATATCGCGGGGATTACTTGGATTTCGCTCTTTATCCCACCAGCGCACAGCCGATGACGTTATCATCATGCGTCATTTGCAGGTGCTGCCCCGGTTCCAGGATCAGGAAATCCTCGTCCCACTCGCCGAAGATTAGCTTGCGCACGAGCATCATGTCGCCGGTGACTCGCTCAAACACCCAACCTCTGGCGTTGGCGTCCTGCCGGGCTCTGTCCTCGACCGCACTGCCGTCCCCGACCCCCATGTCGATGTACGCCGCCCGTTGGTAGTGCGCCTGCCATGCGCCCATCACCTCCATCAGGTAATCGGCGTTGTCTGCGCCATATTTCTCCACGTATTCCTCATAGACCGATGGACTCGTGTCCATGCCAGCGCCCAGGCTTGCACCCGACCCGTCGTCCCGCTCCATATAATCGAGCGCGTACCAGTAGGTGCCGGGGAACGCCTCGAACTGCTCGGCATACTGCGCCCGGCTGCCGAGAAAAATGGTGATGCAGTCATGCGCCCGCGGCACCACAACGGGGATTTCCTGGGAGACAAGTCCGGCGGTGGCCTGTCCGCAAAGACCATAAGCCATGACGATGGCATCGTAGCCCTGCCCGGCTGCGGCGTCGATCTGCGCCTGAAGGGTCGAGCGCAGCACGGCGGGCGTGTTATGCAAGCCGCGCGGGAACAGTTCGATGTCGACGATATGCGGTGATCGGGCGGCGTTCAGATAAAGCGGTCGGGCGAGCACGTCACAGGCGAGGCATTTCAGGCGCATTTTGGGGTCCTTGTGGATATTGGGAGTGGTGTTCTGGAATCCCAAGATCGACTACGTCGATGGTCTTGGAGTAGTAAAGATTCTGTGAGATGTCGTGTTGTTATGTGACGTGAAACGTGAAGACGTGAGAAAACTGCAAGATGATATCACGTTTCACGTCTTCACGTTTCACGCATCTCACGCATCAAACTGAATCAGCGACGTTCACACGAAGTTCTGTCGAACCAAAGAAATATGTCGAAATCTCAAAAAAAGTCTTGACACGGCATGACTCTTCTGGTATTATGGTAACGGTACCACATGGTAACGATACCATACAGATTCAGTCACGAGATTTTTCGTATCAATGTCAACGATTAAAGATGTAGCGAAACAAGCAGGCGTCGCACCGATCACGGCCTCCAGGGTGGTGAATAACTCCGGTTATGTCAGCCAGGAAAAACGTGAGCGGGTGGAGAATGCTATCGCAGAATTGGGCTACGTGCCAAACACGCTGGCCCGCAGTTTGCGCTCGCGCCGCACCAACACGTTAGCTCTGGTCCTGACCGACATCACCAATCCCTTCTGGACGACCGTGGCGCGTGGTGTGGAAGATGCTGCCAGTGCTGCCGGGTTGAATGTCATTTTCTGCAACACCGATGAATCGGAGGAAGAGCAGAACCGCTATTTGAAAGTGCTGTTGCAGAAACAAGTGGATGGCATTCTGCTGGCCCCGGCGCATGGATCGCACGAACAGATCGAATCGATTCTGAGCCAGAATATTCCGGTTGTGATCATCGACCGCCGCATCGACGGCGCAGAAGTGGACACCGTCTATTGTGACTCCGAAGGCGGGGCTTATGAATTGGTCGGACATCTGGTGGCGCTGGGGCACAAACGTATCGCTATCCTGAACGGCCCGACAGATGTGGCAACGGCGATCGATCGTTTGCGTGGTTACGAGCGGGCGCTTGCAACGGCAGGCATCGAATCCGATGAGAACCTCATGTTCTGCGGTGGTTTCGATCTCGACAGTGGATACGACATGGCCCAACAGGCCCTGGCGCTTGATCCTCGCCCAACCGCTTTCTTTGCCGCCAACAACTTCATCGCCATCGGCGCTATACGGGCCATCCGGGATGCCGGATTGTCAGTCCCCGAGGACGTAGCTCTGGCTTGGCTTTGATGATCTGCCCGAAACCCTCGTGATCGACCCCTTCCTTACCGCTGCCGCCCAACCCGCCTACGAAATGGGCCACAGAGCGACGACATTGCTACTGGACCGCCTATCCGGCGATGCGCCCGAGGAGATGCAGGAGATTGTGCTGCCGGTCGAACTCATCATCCGCCAATCCAGCGGCTCGAATCTGGAGTCACGTTGAATACGACACACGATTCGATGAGTTGAAGCCTTATCAATAAATCGAGGGAAAACAGGAAATAGGTAGCCACGTAACACCTCCCACTTTTCCCATTTTACCCCTCTTTCCCCAAAAAAACCTTCCAACCAAGTATCTCAAACCAAACAGGAATTGAAAATCATGTCTCAGAACAATCCCACAGCAGCCACCATGCGAAACAAAGATGACTTGATCGTCATTGCCGGAGCCGGTGGTTTCATCGCCGGTGCACTGACCCGCTATTTCGCCGACCAGGGCTTTACCAATATCCGCGCCGTCGACAAAAAACCACTCTACAAATGGTACCAGCGTACGCCTGGCGTCGAGAGCCTCTGCCTCGACCTGGAATATCGCGACAACTGCGTCCGTGCCGTTGAAGGCGCTGTCGAAGTCTACAACCTGGCTGCCGACATGGGCGGCATGGGTTTTATCGAGAATTTCCGTGTAGAATGCCTGCGCAGCGTCCTCATCAACACGCACCTGCTCGAAGCCTCCTACAATGCAGGCGTGGATCGTTATTTCTTCTCCTCCTCCGCCTGCGCCTACAACATCGACCTCCAGCAAGACCCCAACGTACGGGCGCTGAAAGAATCGGATGCGTACCCTGCCAACGCCGAGCGTGGCTACGGCTGGGAAAAGCTGGTATCCGAGATTTTCTGCCAGGAATATTACGCTGAACGCAAGATGAAGACCTTTATCGCCCGCTTCCATAACGTTTACGGCCCGTACGGCACTTGGGATGGCGGACGCGAAAAAGCCCCCGCTGCTCTCAGCCGCAAGGTTGTCGAAGCACAGGACAGTGGCGTCATGGAAATCGACATCTGGGGGGACGGCACGCAGACCCGCAGTTTCATGTACATCGACGATTGTGTGAAGGGCATCGACATGATCACGCATTGCGATGAATTGATCGCCACCCCCATCAACCTCGGTTCCAGCGAACTGATCTCCATCAACGCGCTGGTCAGCATGATCGAAGGGATTGCCGGCGTGGAACTGGAGCGTGAGTACATCCTGGATGCGCCTCGCGGCGTAGCCGGACGCAACAGTGACAACACCTTCATCCAGGAAGTGCTGGGCTGGGAGCCGAACCTGCCGCTGGAAGTGGGCATGACCCGCACCTACAACTGGATCAAGCAGCAATATGCCGACCGCGCTGCCGGATTGCCGACACCTGCCGCGGAAGAGAAGTAAGCGAACGTGATCGAAGATTGACTGATTAACGATTCGCTAGCACCAGTAACCAACGGAGATACGCCACACTTCAGTCATCAATCTCTGATCCTCAAGATCCGCCGCTCCTCCGCCAAATGAGAACACCACGCCGTCCCCGACATCACCGACATCATCGGCAAAATGCCCTATCGCATGGCCTTTGCCGGCGGTTGGATTGATCAACCTTTTTTGTCGAAGCACAACCCTTCACCGCCCGGATCGATGGTCGTGGTGGCGATTGAACCCACCTGCCAGTTTATGAATCGCTGCGGCATGGGCACCAGCACCCGTGTCATCGCCGAAGAACTCTGGCCCGATGGTTTGCCCGATGGCGATCCAGCGAAAGCTGTGCGGATTCTGTATGATGCCGAAAATGCAGGGCTTGTGGAACCGTCGGGAGCGCAGGACATGGCCGGGCTCATCTATCCAGGTGTCAGTCGCCTTGATTTCGACTACAATTTCGAGGGCGGCTATTTCCCCTGCCATGTCGAAAGCAACACCGACCCGGACGTGGCGCGCTGGCTGGAGCAGGTCATCTACATGGTTCCCATCGCTCAGCGCCCGCCCGGCTACAACCCCCTCGGCATCAAGAACCTGGATCCGGCCTGGATCGAACGCCTGGGGCAGACCGGTAAGGACTGCTTCGATGCCATCGTCGCCAAAGACGCACAGGCGCTTGGTGCATCGATGAATGCGTGCATGACCTGTTGGGAGACTATTCTCCCGCACACCGTCCGACACCCGACCATCGATATTGATCTCATGGGCATCCTCAGCTACTACCAGGCTCGCTATTCGGGCGCCATGTATTCCGGCTGCGGCGGCGGCTACATCTACGTCGTGTCGGATGAGCCGGTTCCGGGCGGATTCCAGGTTAGCGTGCGGATATAAAAATCTCCGTTGTGTCATTCCGAGTGACCAGATAGGGAGACGAGGAATCTTCAAACAACTTGAACAGGAATAAGAGATGAAAAAAGTCGTCGTAATCGGCAGTTTCGATAATATCCGTTCCCGTCACGTGCGTTTCTTGCAGGAAGCGTCCCGATTGGGGAGCCTGCGCGTGCTCCTGTGGACTGATGATGCCATTAAGTCCCAAACTGGCGCTGCACCAAAGTTTTCGGAAGCGGAAAGGGTTTATTTTTTGGATGCCGTTCGCTATGTCGATGAGGTGGTGCTGGTGGATCAGGCCGAGCCAGACACACTGCCCGGAGAACACGGCGAATGGTCGGATGTCTGGGTGATGGAAGAGGCTGAAGATAGCACCCAAAAGAGGGCGTTTTGCGAAGCAAATGGCCTGGATTACGTCGTTTTGAGAGAACGTGACCTGGCCGGATTCCCCATTCTGCCGATCACGGAACAAGTGACCGACCAGCCAAAAGTCATCGTCACTGGCTGCTACGATTGGTTCCATTCCGGCCATGTCCGCTTTTTCGAGGAGACTTCCGAGTTGGGCGATCTGTACGTCGTGGTGGGCAATGACGCCAACCTGTTACTGCTAAAAGGTGAAGGCCATCCCTTGTTCCCCGAAGATGAGCGACGCTACATGGTGCAGTCGATTCGCTTCGTCAAGCAAGCGCTTATCTCGTCCGGACAGGGCTGGATGGATGCAGAACCGGAAATCGCTGTGATCCAACCGGACATGTACGCCGTGAATGAAGATGGCGATGTCCCCGAAAAACGAGCCTTCTGCGAGGAACACGGCATCGAGTACGTGGTCCTCAAACGCCTGCCCAAAGAGGGATTGACCAAACGCCAAAGCACTGATTTGCGAGGTTTCTGATGTATTACGCCCTGATTATGGCCGGCGGTATCGGCTCCCGCCTGTGGCCCCTGAGCCGAATGATGCGCCCGAAACAATCCCTGAAGCTGATCGGGGACAGCACAATGATGGAGCATTCCGTGGATCGCATTGTGGCGCTGTTTGGCGCTGAGGGAATCTTCGTCGTCACCCGCTCCGAGCACGTGCCGATCCTGGCCGAGCAAGCGCCGGAATTGCCGGCGGCCAATTTCATCGTCGAGCCGGAAGGCCGGGGCACTGCACCCGCCATTGGTCTTGGCGCCATCCATCTGCATAAACAAGACCCGGATGCGGTTATGGCGGTGCTCACCGCCGACCACTACATCACAAAGACCGGCTATTTCCGCCAGGTGCTGGCCGCAGCCGCAAAAGTGGCCGAGGAAGGCCATCTGGTTACATTGGGCATCACGCCCTCATCGCCATCGACCGGCTACGGCTACATCCAGCAGGGCGAATCCCTGGCCGAGGTGGATGGCTTTGGCGTTTACCGCGCCGCCGAATTCACCGAAAAGCCGGACCAGGAAACAGCGGTCGCGATGGTTGAATGTGGTCGGTATTCGTGGAACAGCGGCATGTTTATCTGGCGTGTTGACCGCATCCTGCAGGAATTTCAGCGTCAGATGCCCGAGTTTTACGAGCAATTGCTGGTCGTGGAAGCGGCAATTGGCACGCCCGATTATCAGGCAGCCCTCGACTTCATCTGGCCCCAGGTCGCCAAGGAGACCATCGATTACGGAATCATGGAGCGAGCAGCCGATGTTGCCGTCATTCCTGTCGATATCGGTTGGTCCGATGTCGGGAGCTGGGGCAGCCTGCCGCCGCTGCTGGAGGCGAACGAGCAGGGCAATTACGTAATCGGCTCCCATCTGGGCGTGGACACCATAGACTCGCTGATATTCGAGCATGGTAAAAATCGCCTCGTCGCCACCATCGGCTTGCAGGACATGATCATCATCGACACCGACGATGCCGTTTTGGTTTGTCCGCTGGACCGAGAGCAGGATGTCAAGGCAATCGTCAACCTGCTTGAAGAAAGTGGAGCCGGTGAGCGGTTGTGATTTCACGTTGTGAAAACGTGAAGACGTGAAACGTAATGTCGCCTTGCGGTGGCATTTTCACCTTTTACGTTTCACACATCAACCTGTATCTGTGATAACCACAATGAAACCATGAAAGCAGCAGTCCTGACCGGCATCCGCCAAATCGAGATTGTCGACATCCCCGAGCCTGAACCTGGCCCGGAAGATGTCCTGATCGATATCCATATCATCGGTCTGTGCGGCAGCGACCTCAACGCCTACCGGGGATTGATGCCCTTACTCAACTACCCGCGCATTCTCGGCCATGAGATCGGGGGTATTGTCATCGGAAAGGGCGACTGACGTTGATGACCACATTCAGATCGGTGACAAAGTCACGGTATCTCCTTACACGACCTGCGGCGTGTGCCCGGCCTGCCGGTCGGGTCGCCCGAATTGCTGTCAGTTCAACGAGACCTACGGCGTCCAGCGAGATGGTGCGCTGAGGGAGCGGTTGGTTACGCACCAGGCCAATGTTTACGGCAGTCGTACATTGTCCTTGCAGGAACTGGCCCTGGTCGAACCGCTTAGTGTTGGCTATCATGCCGCCAACCGGGGCCGGGTGTGTGAAACAGATACCGTTCTGGTGCTGGGTTGCGGCGCTATCGGCATTGGCGTGATCGCCGCCGCGGCGCGTAAGGGCGCAACCGTCATCGCCCTGGATGTTGACGATGCCAAACTCGAGAATGCCGAACGCTTTGGGGCCAAGTACGGCGTCAATGCCGAAACAACCGATCCGCTCCAAGCAATTCTTGAACTTAGCAATGGTGAAGGCGTGCAGGTGGCCATCGAGGCAGTGGGCTTACCGCAAACATATCGTCTGGCGGTACAAGCTGCGGCCTTCGCAGGTCGGGTCGTGTATGTCGGTTACGCCAAACAAGATGTCTGTTTTGACACCACGCTGATCGTTAAGAAAGAACTGGATATGCTCGGCTCGCGCAATGCGCTTGGATGTTTTTCCGGCGGTGCTCGCCATGCTTGAGAGCCGAGAGCGCCCCTTCCCTGATTTGATCACCCAAGTTTATCCCTTTGCTCAGACGGCGGACGCTTTCGCCTTCTGGGACGCAAATCCCAGTGATGTCAATAAAATTCAAATCGACCTCAAAAAATGAGTGTTGATTATGGTCTCTTCTCAGCCACTTGTGCTTTTGACAACAGATGAATGATCTAGTATGCTTCGCCATTATGGTAACGATACCATGATATCGATGCAATCATGTCTTCGCTCACTTCTTTCGACTGATCATTGGAGTCACGCATGAACTCAAAGGAGAGGATGTTGATCTCCCTGCACGGTGGCAAGCCCGACCGCCTGCCTGTGACCGTGCATCAGTGGCAGCAATACCATCTCGATACGTACATGGGCGGCGTGTCTCCGCTGGAGGCGTTTGGGTAGTGGGGATGGACGCCTCGATCCAGTATTTTGCCGACATGGGCCAGTTCTGGCTGCCCGACGCCGATTTCACGAAATTCTCGACGCCCGAATGGCGGGATGAGATCGAGATCGTCAGCGATGATCCCGACAATCGCATCTACCACCACACGATCACGACGCCCGGCGGATTCCTGACATACAAGACAGCGGGCAACCGCATGACCACCTGGATCACCGAGTACCTGATCAAGCAGGATGAGGACATCGAGCTGATCCGCAAGTACATGCCTGTGCCCGACCTGGATTTGCAGCCCGTACAGCAGATTTACGACGAGGTCGGCGACAAGGGCATTGTCCGGGGTTTTGTGTGGGGAGACCAGGCCGGATGCTGGCAACACGCCGCCTGTCTGATCGACATCCAGGACTTGATTTACGCCACCTTCGATAAACCGGACTGGGTGCATGAACTCCTCGGCATTTTGCTGGCAAAGAAACTCCGGTTCGTCGAGAGTATGCGCGGGGCCAAATTCGACCTGATCGAGACCGGCGGCGGTGCGGCTTCATCCACCGTGGTCTCGCCAAGCCTGCACGAGACATTCTGCCTGCCCTACGACCGCCAACTGCACGATGCCCTGCACTCGGTTGGCTTCGATATCGTCGCCTACCACACCTGCGGCGGCACGCTCCACATCGAGGAGCACATCGTGGCCAACGGCTGCGATGTCTCCGAGACCCTGGCGCCGGTCAGCATCGGCGGGAACCAGGAACCGTGGGAGTTCAAACAAAAGGTCGGGGACAAAATCGCCGTCATCGGCGGCGTCGATCAATTTACTGTGCTCACCGAGGGAACGCCGCAGACCATCCGGGACACCGTCAACACCTTATTCGAAAAGGTCGGCGCCGATGGCGGTTATGTCTGCTCCGCCTCCGATCACTTCTTCGAGACGCCTGTCGAAAACCTTCGCAGCTTCGCTGATGCAGCGAAAACGTGTGTTTATTGATCCTGATAAACCGGTAGACCCGAAAACCAGGAAACCGGAGAGTTGACGCCCTGGTTTACAGTTTTCCAGGTCTCCTGGGTTCCAACTCCCCGCAACCAATCGCACTATCTAGCAATACATCTCATCAATCCCGTCCAGAGGTAAAACAACATGGCACCCGACAGCTCACCTGCCACGGCTTCCACAGAAGATCATCAGTCCTGGTATCATCGCTTGCAAAACGATCCACGACTCAGCATCGTGGGAGAAAAATTACAGCCACTTATTGGTCTCGTCCTCATCACGCTGGTCTTTATGATCCTGGCGCCTTCGTATCGCCAGTGGCCCGCCTTTCGGGACATCATCGAGCAATCTACGGTCATGTTGATCATGGCCACAGGCACGACCATCATCTTACTTTCCGGCAACCTTGACCTGTCCGTTGGTTCGTTGCTGGCGCTTGTGTCTGTCGTGACCGGTAGTGTACTCTACGCCGGTTTGCCTGTGTGGATGGCGGTGGTGCTGGGTTTGGCGGTCGGGGCCATTGGCGGCTTCGTCAACGGATTTATCGTCATCAAAACCGGCGTACCGACGCTTATTGTCACCCTGGGCACCTTGATGGCGTATCGGGGCCTGGCTAACATGATTGGTACAGGTAAGGATATGTCTCGTTTCCCTGAGTCTTTCAAGGTGCTTGGTGGCGGATTTATCGGACCGTTTCTTATCACGATTCTTGCGGTTGTCGTTGTATGGTTTTTCCTCAGCAAGACACGGCTGGGATTCAATGCCTATGCCATTGGCGGCAATTCTGAAGTCGCCCGCCTCTCCGGCATCAATGTCAGTCGCAATACCGTTATTTACTACTCCATCGGCGGTTTGATGGCAGGGCTTGCAGCCATCGTGCAGACATCACGCCTTGACTTTGCCACACCGAATCGCGGTCAGGCCATGGAATTGTGGGTGATTGCCGCAACCGTCATTGGTGGCACCAGCATGTTTGGTGGTGTCGGCGGTGTCGGCGGCACCATTATCGGCGTGCTGATCATTAGATCCCTCCAGACCGGTCTTATCCACCTGCATGTGCCTTCTTTCTGGCAGCAGGTCGCCATTGGCGCTGTCATCATTCTTGCCGTATGGATCGATATCATCCGCCGCAAACGAGCAGCGAGCTAAATATTGAGTACCAAAGATTAATGATTAAGAACAATGTCATGCCAGTCGCTTGTATTAATTTTTAATCATTAATCTTTGCTAATTTTGTCCAACCCCAAACCGATTACCCATCATTTTCTCAACCATATCCAGGAGGATAAGTCATGAGATCCACAAAGAAGTCTGTCTGGTTTGTAGTGCTGCTGAGTCTGGTTATTCTGAGCCTGACACTCGCAGCTTGCGGCGCACAACCCGCCCCCGCAGCGCCCGCTGCCGAAGAACAAGCACCGGCTGAACAAGCGCCAGCCGAGGAAGCGCCAGCCGCAGAAGACATCACCATCGCCTTCTCCGGTTTCTCCCTGACCAACGAGTTCTGGCTGACACTGGCCCGCGCCGCCGAAGCCCGAGCCGACGAACTCGGCGTCGAATTCCTGAACGTCACCACCGAAGTCCAGGATGCCGAAGCTCAGAAATCCGCTGTTGACACCGCCATCACCCAGGGCGTCGACGCCATCATCATCGGCGCTGCTGACTCCCGTGGCTGGGATGACACCATCGCCAAGGCCGAAGCCGCCGGCATCAAGGTCATCACCGTCGACACCGGCATCGATAACCCCTACATCTCCACCCTGATCCAGACTGACAACCTCGCCGCCGCCCAGATGGCCGGCGACTGGATGGTCGAGCAGATGGGTGGTGAGGGCAAAGCCCTCGTCCTCGGCGGCAGCGTCGGTCACCAGACCGGCGACGCCCGCAAGAATGGCGTGCAGGGACAGCTCGAAGCCGCCGGCATCGAAGTTATCGGCGACTGGAGCGATTGGGATGAAACCAAGATCTCAGGAACTGACACAGAACACCCTGACGGCCAATCCCGACCTCAACGCCGTTTTCGTTGCCTTCGACCCCGGCGCAGTGGCTGCTCTCTCGGCCATCAAAGCCAAGGGCATGGTCGATGACATCATCCTGGTCGGATTCGACGGTCTGCCTGTGGCGTTGAAAGCGATCAAGGCCGGTGAAATGGCAGCGACCGTGCAGCAGAACCCCACCCGCATGGGCGCTGAAGGCGTCTTGACCTGGCGCTGAAAGTCATCACCGGTGAGGAAGTGCCTGCATTCACACCGATCGACGGCGTGTTGATCACCATCGACAACGTCGACGATTTCCTCACAGAATAACACGCACTTAGCAGTACATGGGATGGGCGGTCGCATCAGGCCGCCTGTCCCTCAAACCAGACGCCCGGGAGGTGGCGACAAACACTTGCCGCTTCCGCATGATCTGACAAGCCAAGTGGCCGGACAGCAGCACGCATCCTTGCAGCCACCTCCCGGAGGTCACTTCGCCCTATACCAACCATTCATTTTCTCCCCTGCCTTCTTTGCTCCATCCGACCTAACATTTGAGGAAACACTCAATGGCTGAACAATATCTTGTTGAAATGAAAAACATCGTCAAGCAATTCCCTGGCGTGCTGGCGTTGGACAACGTTAATTTCCAACTCAGACCGGGCGAGGTGCATGTGTTGCTGGGCGAAAACGGAGCAGGGAAAAGCACGCTGATCAAAGTACTCAGTGGCGCTTATCAGGAGAGACTGCGGGAGAGATATTCATCGATGGCAAGCAGGTCAAAATCAATAGCCCGCAGGATGCCATCGACAAAGGCCTGCGCTTCATCTACCAGGAAATCAACCTGGTTCCGGAGATTGACATTGCCCGCAATATGTTCCTGGGCATGGAGCCGATGCGCTCAAAATGGCTCGACACCGTCAATCAGAAGCAGTTGTACAGCCAGGCAGCGGAGCTGCTGGAGCGCTTCCACATCGATCTGGCCCCGACCGATATCGTGGGCAAACTCAGCGTGACGCAGCAGAAAATGGTGGAGATCGCCCGGGCGCTCACCACCCAGGCCAAGGCGATTATTTTGGATGAGCCAACCGATGTGCTTGAAGACCGCTCCCGCCACGATCTGTTCGACGTCATTGCCAAACTGAAGGCGGACGGCATCGGCTTCATCTACATCTCCCACCGCTATGCCGAAGTCTACGAACTTGGGGACCGGGTGACAATTTTGCGTGATGGCAGGAATGTGGGAACCTTTTATATCAGCGATCTCACCCTGGACACCATGATCGAAACAATGATCGGCGGTGAGATCAAAAAACAATATCCCCAGTTGCCGGATACACAACCGGACAATGCTTTGCAGGTCGATGATCTATCGCGCAAGGGCGTTCTGCGTGATATCAGCCTGCAGGTGAAAAAGGGTGAGATTGTCGGGCGTTACGGGACTGATGGGCGCAGGAAAAACCGAGCTGGGGCGAGCCATTGCCGGTGTTGACAGGATCGATTGCGGGAGAGATCTATGTCAATGGCGAACAAGTTGTCAATAACTCGACCAAAGAAGGGATCGAGAATGGCATCGCCTATCTGACCGAAGACCGCAAGACATTGGGGCTGATCCTGGACCAAAGTATCCGCAACAATTATGCGATACCCAGCCTGGGACGTTTGAGCAATTATGGCATTGTCAATCACAAACAAGATCGACCAGGAAGCTCAGCAGTACATGGACCGGCTGAAAATCCTGGCTCCGAGCATCCGCACCTTTGCCGGGCAGTTATCGGGCGGCAATCAGCAGAAAGCCGTGGTCGCCAAGTGGCTGGGGGCGCAGGCCAATGTGATGATTTTCGATGAGCCAACGCGCGGGATCGATATCAATGGCCGGCGTGAAGTCTACAAAATCATGGAAGAGCTGCTGGATCAAGGTGTGGGCATCCTCATGCTAACCTCGGATTATCAGGAAGCGCTGGAGATGAGCCATCGCATCCTGGTCATGCGTCGGGGCACGATTGTGAAGGAATATCAGCGGGGCGTGCCGACCGAAGCCGACATTTTGCGCGAGGCCATTGGCCAGGTTGATGACGGATCAGGACCGGCCCCCATCAATGCTGACAAGCTGCAAGTTGTCAGCGAGCATCAAGTGGATCATAACGTGGCCGATGTGACGCATCAATGGATCGA
This sequence comes from uncultured Chloroflexia bacterium, assembly GCA_963700615.1. Classification (GTDB taxonomy): domain Bacteria; phylum Chloroflexota; class Anaerolineae; order J102; family J102; genus DUEF01. The sequence goes on from CAVOYG010000026.1 coordinate 829,072, forward strand.
TGACGAGCGCAGAGACATCTGAAAACCCTGAAGTCGTCGTTCAATGAATCATTATCAACGTTTCTTTGCTGCACTACATGGTCAACCGGTCGATCGGGTTCCTCTCTTCCCCTTGTTGATGTACCTGCCGGCAGATCGGGCAGGCATCAGTTATCGCGAATATGCCACCAATGGCTCGCAGATGGCCGAGGCCCAGCTTTTGGTGCAGGAGCGTTATGGACTGGATGCGATCACCGCTTGTTCGGACGCTTTCCGAATTTGCGCCGATCTGCGTCCCGATCTGATGATTTATCCCGAGGACAAGCCTCCGTACCTGCAATGTCCTATCGTTGGCATCGCTTCTGATCTCGATCAGCTCGGTAAACCCGACCCCACCCAACACAACGGTCGAATGGCTGATCGGGTCGGGGCTGTGAGAGCGATGGCGCAAGCAGTACGGCATGAGGTGGCGGTTCTGGGCTGGGTGGATATGCCTTTTGCCGAAGCCTGCTCGTTGTGCGGCGTCTCCGAATTCATGTTGATGATGATGGATGATCCGATGCTGGCCCATCGCATCCTCGATTATTTAACCGAAATCGTCATCGATTTTGCCTTGGCGCAGGTTGAAGTAGGTGCACACATGATTGGCGCCGGAGATGCAGCCGCATCGCTTATGTCCCCGACCATGTACGCCGAATTCGCACTACCGTACGAGCAACGTGTCTGTGAGGCGGTTCATGGCGCAGACAGCTTTGTAAAACTCCATATCTGCGGCCAGACTAGCAAGAAACTGGAACTGATGGTCACGTCTGGTGCAGATCTGTTCAATGTCGATCATCTGGTGCCATTTGAGGATGCCTGCGACGTTTACGGCAAGCACGACAAATGTTTCAAAGGCAATCTGAATCCGGTGGCGGACATCATGGAATCCACACCAGAGCGAACGCTTAAATCGGCATTGGACTGCATTGCCGCTGCTGAAGGCGCCCGCTACATGTTGAGCGCCGGTTGCGAGATTCCTGGTGAAACAAGTGATGCCATTTTTGAAGGCTTCTGCGCAGCGCCGCAGATTGCTGCGGCAGGTGGAAGGTGAATGCAGTTGTACGTGTTGCGTGGTTCGTGTTGCGTTTTTGCTGACGACGCAACACGCAATACGCACTACGCACCACGTGAACATTTCATCGAGGCGAAAGTGAGAACATGACCGGCATTTACCGACTCAAGAATCCGATTCAAAATTACGATTGGGGCTCGTACGATGCCATCGCCGCATTGCTGGGCGAGCCTGTGCCTTCGCCTGAACCGCAGGCGGAATTATGGATGGGCGCACACCCCAAAGCGTCATCGCAGGTGCTGGTGGATGATGAGTGGCTGCCCTTGCCCGACCAGATCGATTCGGCCCCCGCTGACTTTCTGGGCGAAGACGTGGCGTCCAGCTTCGCTGGCAAACTGCCATTTCTGTTCAAAGTGCTCTCCGCCGCCAGGGCGCTGTCAATCCAGGCGCATCCCAGTTTGGCGCAGGCTAGAGAGGGCTTTGAACGAGAAAACAGGCTTGGCATTCCCATCAATGCGCCGAATCGCAATTATCGGGATGAGAACCACAAGCCGGAGATCATCTGCGCCCTCACGCCGTTCTATGCCATGAATGGCTTCCGACGCTTGCCTGAGATGTTGGGTCTCTTGCAACAGGTCGGATCGAACGCACTGAGGCCGGAATTAGACCATTTTCTGGCCCGACCAGATGAAATTGGACTCGAACAGTTCTTCACGGCGATCATGACGATGGATGCGGCCCGGCAACAACGTGTGGTGGCGGAAGTGGTCGCCTATGCCGCCGAGCACGAAGCCGAAGACATGGTGTTCGAGTGGATCGTTAAGCTGGATGAGCAATACCCCGGCGACATCGGCGTGCTCAGCCCGCTGCTGCTCAACCTGGTGCGGCTGGAACCGGGACAGGCGATGTACTCGCAGGCGAGACAGTTGCACGCCTATCTGCATGGCACGGGCATCGAGTTGATGGCGAATTCGGACAATGTGCTGCGTGGCGGTCTCACGACCAAGCACATCGATGTGCCGGAGTTGCTGGCGGTGCTGAATTTTGTGGAAGCGGAGGTCGTCATCCAGACGGCGCAACCTGAACTCGGCAGCGAGTTCTGCTTCGTTTCCGGAGCCGACGAGTTCCGGCTGTCCCTGATCGAGGTAGGACCAGGGGCGGGGTTCAGCAGCCCGGTCGAGCGCAGCATCGAAATCATGATCTGCGTTGAGGGAAAGGTGGTTGTCATGGATTTGAGTAATGACGAGAGGATGGTCATCCACAAGGGGGAATCTTTCCTCGTGCCGGCGGCAGCAGCGGGCTATCAGATCGAAGGACGGGGCGTGCTGTTTAAGGCGGCAGCGCCCGTTAGGAACTAGGCCTTGCCAGTATGTCCATTTCGTTATCATTCGGCAGAGTGTGGAGCAGAAACTCTGGCACCCGATTCCTGGAATCCAGTAGCCTGAAAACCGGCGGAGGCCACTATGCCCGACCATAGGCTCATACTCGCCCACGACCTGGGCACGACCGGCAACAAAGCGACACTTTTTCGCAGCGATGGCAACGTCATCGCCTCGACCTTTGCCGGTTATCCCACCAACTATCCTCATCCCAATTGGGCTGAACAAGACCCGGCAGACTGGGAAAGGGCGCTTTTCGAGGCCACAAGGCGACTCATTTCAGAAGCGAACGTGTCGGTGAATGACATTGCAGTCGTGAGCTTCAGTGGGCAAATGAATGGGGCTCTGCTGGTGGATAAACAGGGTAATCCGCTGCGCCCGGCCATCATCTGGGCCGATCAGCGCGCCACACCGCAGGCGGATAGCATCCTTGACCAGATTGGTAGCGTTGAAACATACCAGCTTACCGGCAACCGTGCCAGTCCTGCTTACACCGCAGCAAAGCTCCTGTGGATCAAAGAGCATCAGCCGGACATCTACGCCCAAACACATCAGGTTCTGCAAGCCAAGGATTACGCCGCCTTCCTGTTCAGCGGCGTCTTTGCCACCGATTATTCAGACGCCTCGCTCACGCAATTGCTCGACCTCAAGGCCCGCAACTGGTCCGAAAGGATGTTGGAACGACTGCAAATTGAAGAGGATATCCTGCCCACTCTCCACCCTTCTGCGACGGTCATCGGCGAAGTGACGTCCGCTGCCGCCGAGGCATCAGGGCTTCGCCCTGGGACGCCGGTTGTGATCGGTGGCGGGGACGGGGCCTGCGCCACGGTTGGGGCCGGTTCCATTGCTCCCGGCGATGTTTACAACTACATCGGTTCTTCTTCCTGGATGGCGCTGACTACCTCCGATCCGGTGTTGGACCCCAAGCAGCGCACCTTCAGTATCCTGCATCTTGATCCCGACCTGTTTGTTGCGATCGGCTCGATGCAGGCGGCAGGCGGCGCTTTCGACTGGTTTGAACGCCTGATGCGTCCTGAAGATAGCGCCTCACCTCGATACAAGGAATTGGATATGCTGGCTGAGCAGGCCCCTGTCGGCAGCAACCGCCTTCTCTTCCTTCCCTATCTGCTTGGCGAACGCAGCCCGTACTGGAATCCCCAGGCCCGTGGCGCCTTTGTGGGCTTGGCCATGCCGCATGGAAAAGCAGAGATGACGAGGGCGGTGCTCGAAGGCGTGGCCTTCAACCTCCGCCACATCCTCGACGTACTCCGCAGCCAGGGCGTTGAAATCGATGTTATGCGACTCATCGGTGGCGGAGGCAAAAGTGCCCTCTGGCGACAGATCCTGGCCGATGTGTATGGCTTGCCGGTGGCTCGCCTGGGGTTATCTGCCGAGGCGACTGCCCTGGGCGCTGCTATTGCCGGCGGCGTGGGCGTGGGAATCTATTCGGACTACGATGTCGCGAAGGATTTAGCACCAGTGGTGGGGTTCAATTATCCAAATCCCCTCGCCGGAGAGCGATATCGCCCTTACTACGACCTGTTCAAAAAGACCTATGCTGCGCTGGAATCGATTTTCGAGGAATTGGGTGGATTACCGGCATGACCACCGACCCACCTATGTTCAAGCAATTCCCTGAGCCACTTGCGCGTGGCTGAAGGCGAATCGAGATGGCAGTCTGCCAAAGTGGGACGATTCATGGCGTTCACGACTAGGGCAAGCCCCCCCTGCGCCTGCACGACCGCAAACGCTTCCTCGTCCTTGTCGTCGTCGCCGATGTAGATGGGCAGCGCCGTGGGGTCGGGATAGGCGGCGAAGAGATAGTCAAGGGTGTGGCCCTTGTGCGCCAGAGCAGGACCGATTTCCAAAAACTGAGAACCACCCAAAATACGAAATGTGCCCTCAGGCTGAGATCGAATTGCAGCTTCGGCCAGGCGCTGGCCTTGTCTGAGCACGTATTCGGCTGCGGCAGGTTGAGCATCCTTGGCATGGATGGCCAGCGCCCAATCTTTATCTTCCAGATAGAAGCCGTCCTGCCCTGCCAGCAGCACTTGCCACGCCTGCTTGACGGAAGCGAGAATGGGACGGATGGTTGCCAGATCCACCCGCGTGATCGCTTCACCCCGCCAGGTGCTTAACTCCACCCCATAAGTCCCCGCAATCATCAGGTCATCGATGGGCAACAGTTGTTGGATATGCGATAGCCGCCGCCCACTGATGATGGAGACGCGCAGATCGGGTTGCCGGACAAGCTGCGTGATCAGTTCGATCAGCGCTGCATCCGGCTGAATGTGATCGGGCGTCGGCGCAAAATCGGCCAGCGTGCCATCATAGTCGAGAAATAACCATAACCGGGGGGCTCCGGCGATTTGCCGCCAGAGCAAGGGGTTGTCACAAGAGGGCATCAGTATCCTCGTTTTGGAGCAGGGGTTCGATGTCACGTTTGAAGATAGCCTCCCATGTGTACTTCTGGCGCACTTTTCGGCGCAGGTGGAAGGTGGGTAAGGTCTCTAACCAGGCCAGCATGTCCGCTGCCAGGTGTTCAGGAGATTGGTCAGGTGAGAGCAGGAGGACGTGTTCACCACCGATCTCTTTGGCTGCCGGGACCACATCTGAAGCAACTACCGGCAGTCCGGCCAATCCCGCTTCCAGCACCGGCATGCCAAATCCCTCACGATGGCTGGGCATGAACATCACATCGGCCAGGCGGTAAAGGTCAGCCACCACCGACAGAGGGACAGCGAAGGGTTCATCCGGCGTCGGGCCTGATTCAAAGACGAAGCGCATCTCTTGTCCCACACCGAGTTGCGCCCGCAGGTCTTGCAACGAGCGGAAATAGGTCATACTCTCAGAATCATGTGGGTCAGGGGGACCGGTCAGAATCAACTTGGGGCGTAGCCCCAGCGCCTTGAGCGCCGCTGTCACCTGCAAGGCATATTCGATATTTTTTGCCTGCGTCACTCGCACCGGCATCAGCAAAATCAGATCGGCAGCCAATAAATCCAAGCGTTTGGTTAAATCCCAACCGGTAGGCGTCAGCCCCAGCAGTTCGGCTGGTTCCACGCCATTGTAAACAACATGGATGCGTTCAAGAGGACAACCAAGCAACGCCGCCAGTTCTCGTTGGCGCTGAGCCGACACCACGACATACGTCATCTTGTCGTGAAAAGTGCGCAAGAGATCCCAGGGCTGGCCGGGAAAGACCTTATGGCCGGAATTAGGGCTTGTCCAGGTGAAATCATGGCACCAGGCAATACAATGCCGAATGACGCCCGCCTCGATTAAGCGGAACAATGCGGCAGTCAGCGGCAGATTGAAATGCTTGGTGAAGATATTGTGGACGATGACATGGTCAGACGATGCCAACAACGGGGTCAATTGCTCTTCCAGGCTTTGGACCAGTCCTTCCCATGTTTCCGGGACCTCACCTTGCTCCAAAAATGCGCTGGCTTCAAGGATTTGAGTATGATCGGAATCAGCCAGAGGGACAGAGATAAATTCAGTTCCAGGTGGCAGGGCTTCGGCCTCGCCCCGACCGGCGACGATGCTTACCTCATAACCAGCCTCCAGGAAGGCTCGAGCATGGGCGTCGATCACGGCCTCGACCCCGCCGACAACGGGAGAAGCGCTGTAGTGCAGGATCGTGATTCGGGAGTGACTCATTGATTTTCCTCGCCGTCGTTATGTTTATCTGTCAAGGGCCGCCACCGCCTCTAATTGTTTGCAAAGCCACCAACTGATATCCTCTCGCTCGACCTGTTGCCGTAAGTAGGTTGCGCGCCGGCGGCGCTCGTCCAGGGGCATGGTCAAGGCTGTATGCAGCGCCTCAGCAGTGGCGTGGATGTCAACGGGCGCAATGACCAAAGACCCGGCTTCCAACTGTTCGCGTGCTCCGGTACGCTCGGACAACACCAATTGCCCGTTTCGCTGATTGACAATCGGGCCCTCTTTGGCAACGAGATTCATGCCATCGGCAATGGAATTGACCAGCAGCACATCGTAACGTTGCATGGCGGCAACAGCTCTCTGGTAACTTTCTCCCAACAACACACGCACCGGCTCCCACGTGGCATCGCCGTAGTTGGCGTTGATACGGCCAATAGCGCCCATTACTTCATCCAAATAATTGCGGTATTCTCGCAGGTCCATGCGCGAGGGCACCAGGATCGCCAAAAAGGTCACCTTGCCCCGGTGTTCAGGATGGCTATCCAATAGTTCTTCAAAAGCGAAAAAGCCCCGTACAATGTTCTTGCTGGGCTCGATCCGTTCGATCCGGAGGAGCAAGGATTGTCCGTCCAGCATCTCATCCAGTTCAGATCGTAATGATTGAACCTCCGGCGAAGCCGCGAGTTTCGTGAGAGCCTGGGTGTCGATGGAAATGGGAAAGGCACGCACCTGGGTCGCGTGGTTGCGATACCAAACCCTGCCCTGGTTATACTTTACACCGACTCGAGGAAGATAACGCTGGCAGGTGCGCATGAATTCAAGGGCGTCATCGTGGGTTTGAAAGCCGAGCACGTCTACACCCAGCAAGCCTTCAAGCAGCGCCACGCGCATCACAGGCGGCAGGATCGACCAGTAATCGGAGCCGGGCCAGGGGATATGGACAAAGTGCAACAGAATCGGGCGTTCAGCAGGACGCAGGCGGGAGCGCACCATTTTTCCCACCAGATAGAGGTGATAGTCCTGGAGCATTACAACCGGGCGATGATCGGCCTGCCGGGTTTGCTCGACAATCGCATCGGCAAACAATTGGTTAATGGCAACATAGCCCTCCTCCCAGGCCTGCCATGTGCTGCGATCGATTACTGGCTTGCGAGGGATATCCCACATGCTGTGATGCAGAAACCAAAGCAAGGGATTGGCAATGACGTTGTAATAGCCGTCGTACGCTTCAGGTGTGGGTGAAAGAAAGCGGATGTGGACTGTGTCTCGCCCTTTACCCACGGCCAAATCGCCCTCTTCCCAATCCATATCCGCATCGCTACGGGCGCAGGCGATCCAGGTTGTATCGACGTGCCGGGCCAGACCCATGAGGGCTGTGACCAGACCGCCACTGCCTCGGGTAAACGTTCTGCTTCCTGCTTCCGCGCTCTGAAAGGTGATCGGGCCCCGATTTGCAGCGATGATCAGCGTCCGATCGGCAAAAACGGTCTCCTGCAGTGCCTGGCAAGCCTGGCGGTGTTGTTCCGACTCATCCATCAGGGATTCTCCTGTAATGGTGGGGAGTGTGGGGGATTGCTGGCCTGGATAGCAAGATCGATAAAAACGGCTGCGGTCCAGCCAAAGATATCTGCTGCCTTGGCCGGTGGCTGCCCAGTGTTGGCGTTGTAGTATTCGAAGATGCTCTGGTGGCTCATAACCAAGTCCAGAGTTTTTACCAACAAGTCGTCAGCCAGGTCGTCTCGATCGATTTGCCGTAGCGCTTCGATGAAAAAGTAGTTGATATTGACCCACACCGGACCTCGCCACATGGTGTCGGGATCGAAGTTGGGATCGTTGTAAGCCACGGAAGGCAGGGCGTAATCGCCCCAAAAAGCTTCGGGATTCGTGAGGTGGTCGAGCAAGCGATCCCGGATGGTATCGGGTAGCTGTCCTGTCCACAACGGATAAAGGTTAAATGGCGTGAGCACTTTGATGGGTTGTTCCTCGTGCAATGCCCAAAATACGCCCGCTTGCTCGTCCCACAGGTCTTTGATCATCCGCTGCACGATAGCGGCAGCGCGCTTGCGCCACATGCTTGCCTCAGGGTGCATTCCCAGCGCTTCGGCCATCAAAGCCAAAGACCCCATCTGCACGCACAGGTAGGTATTGAGATCAGGTGACTCCACCGGCATACCGTAATCCCACAGTGGGTTGTCATCCAGGCCGGAGGAATAAGGGTGGTTGTATTGGACAATGCCATCGACATCATCATCATTCATGGCAAACCACCAGGCATTCCAGCGCACCAATGGGATGTATATCTCCTGTAAAAAGTTCAGATCAGGGTCAGTTTCATGTAGTTTGATTGCAGCCCAGGCGAGGATCGGCGGTTTGGTCACTTCGGCGCTGATGGGATGGTCGATGGTGTCGATCACACCTTCATCGTAGATTGCATCGGGGATCATGCCGTCTGGTAGCTGGCCGGCCAGCATGGCCCGAATTTGGTTGCGAGCCAGTTCGGGGTCCACATAGCGGTAGGCCAGGGCATGCATGGCGCTATCCCACAACCACAGGCCCACATAGGCTATCTTGGAAGGCATCATCGCTTCGTAGGCGATGTGCCCCTGGGGTCCGATTAAATTATTGGCCATAATCCACCAGGCATAGGCATAGGTCAGCCTGTATTTTTTTGCCACCGGCGGGATACGCTCAAACCAGGTCCGCCAGCGCTCCTCAGCATTAAGTGCGGCGGTCGAGAAGGAGGGCATATCCTGTTTAAGATCAGATGTGCTGCCGATCGTGAGATAGATGGCGGAATCAACATCAGACTCCATCAGGAAATCGACGGAGTAGCCACCTTGATTTGGCGTGATCTGATTGTGAATGACCTGACCCGTGCCGGAATATGCCAGATTCCGCACCGATTTGAAGACCCCGCCGCCCTCGGTTGTCTCCCAGAACTGGGGTTGGACATTAAAACGGAGCCCCGTTTTCGCACCAGGCGGCAGTCCTATGGCCAGGGTCTTGTCATTTTGGTAGACGATGGCGAAATCACCGATGCGGGTATGCAGATGAACAATATGTGGGTAGGTCGTGACCTCAAAGTCCAAAATGTCGCCCTGTTCATCGATCAAACAAAGATCATTGATGAAGGGCGGGCGTTGCAAATAGGCCTCGATGTCGGGTTGGATGGTCGTTAATCGCTCGGCCAGCTTGATGAAAAAAGTGGGTTGCTCCGGGGATTTCCAAAGCAGCAGGCGGGAACCACGATCACTAAAGGGCACCTTGGTGATATCGATGTGGTTGCGCAGTAGATTAAGATAAGCAATGGTGTGTTCGTTATTAGAATTGGAAAACATAAATAGCATTATCCATGATATTTGAGGCACGGAATGGGATGTTTCAGTTTTTTGGAAGACCTCCCGGAGGAGGGAACACAGGCCTTCGCTGTCACAAAATCCTAATCCCTCCTCCGGGAGGTGGGAATCTCCCCGAAATCAAGGAGTGAGTGGGACACATCTCAAATCTGAATTGGTTGAACTTTCAGAATTCGGGATTTGACAGCCTCAAGTTTATCTTGTATGCTACGCATCATGTAATCGATTTCATGATAACGTTACTTGAAATCGTCCCTCAAACTATAGGAGTTCACGTTGGCCACCATCAGCGATGTCGCTAAACGAGCAGGCGTCTCTACCGTGACCGTCTCACGCGTCATCAACAACGCGGGAAACGTCAGGCCAGCCACGCGGGAAAAAGTGGAGCGGACGATTGAGGAATTGGGGTACGTCCCCAGCGGGGTGGCCCAGAGTTTGCGCTCGAAACGCACACGATCCCTGGCCCTGATCGTGCCTGACATCCAAAATCAGTTCTGGATGACCGTGGCGCGAGGCGTCGAGGACGCTGCCCAGAGTCGGGGTTACTCGGTGTCTCTGTGCAATACCGATGAGAATGCCGCCAAGCAGTTGCATTACCTTGATGTTGTGATCAGCCAGCGTGTTGATGGCGTGGCGATTGCCCCGTTCGGTTCGGATGCGCAGAATTTAAACAAGTTGCGACAACGGAATATCCCTACCGTGGTCATCGACCGCCACATTGAGGGTTGGGATGTCGACACGATCACCGGTGATTCGATTTCGGGCGCAAGGGCGCTCACCAGACATCTGACTGAATTGGGACATACTCGCATCGCCATAATCTCCGGCCCAACCAATACATCGACCGCTGCCGACCGCATCGTGGGCTACCGCATCGGTCTGGCTGATGCAGGCATCCCTTACGACCCCAGTCTGGTCAAATTCGGCGAGTTTCGCTCAATCTCCGGCGAACGGCTGACGCATCAATTGCTGAGTCAGAATAACAAGCCGACCGCCATCTTTGCGGCGAATAACGCCATTGCGATGGGCGTGATCGATGCACTGGACGCAAGGGGATTGCGCATTCCTTACGATATGGCGCTTGTGTGTTTTGACGATCTGCCCAACACCTCCCGCTTGTTCCCCTTCCTGACCGTTGTGGTGCAACCGGCCTACGATATCGGCGCAAACGCCGCCCAACTGCTACTGAGCAGGCTGGATGCCACCACGCCTCTACCGCCACGACACGTTGTTTTGCCCACCCGGCTGATTGTGCGGCATTCATGCGGCAGTTCCTTGAACGATGACGACCGGCCTACGATCAGTCTTCCCCTCCGCAGAGAAGCTGCCGAAAAAATCTATCTGGTAAAACCGCTGACATCTGCGGAATTGCAGTTGGCATCTGCGACGGTTGGTGAAAGTGGATCCTCCCTGCCGTGGCGTTTGCCTCATCTGTCCAACCACGACAAATCGGACGCCGAGCGCATTCGCAAGGTTTTTGCGGGCCAGACCCCGGATAGAGCGCCGCATTTCGAACTTGATATCGATCATCATGCCTTGTTCGAATATGTTCTGGAACGAAAACCCGGCGCTGCAAATGGCAATAGTAATGACAGCAATCGTCCGGCGCTAACCCCCGAAGATCATGTCGAGTTCGCACAACGCCTTGGCATCGACGCTGTCCCCTGCGCATTTTACTGGTATCCGAACAACGTCTACGGCCAGACATATGCCGGCGACAGCAAATATGTGAACGGCACGATCAAATCCTGGGAAGACCTGGCCAGACTGGAACCGCCACCCGCCCTGGCCGAACAGTTGAACAAGCTCGAACGCTACTTGCGGGCAGCGGAAGGCACCGGCGTAGGCGTATTTGCCGTCTTTTCCTCATTCTTCCAGAGCGCGCTCAGGGCAGTCGGATTTGACGACGCCCTTTATCTCATTTACGACAATCGTCCCTTGCTGGAACGCCTGATGGACATGCTGCTCGAACGGCACGAACGGGTCATGCAAGCCGTGCTCGATCGTTTTGGCGCTGATCTGGAATTCATCCTGATTCGGGATGAGCTGGCGCACCAGAACGGCCCCCTGCTCGACCCTGTTTTGTATCGAGAGCTTTATGTCCCCCGCATGGAGCGGTTCTTGTTGCCGGTCAAGGCGCACGGAAAATACCTGATGCTCCACACCGCAGGCAAAATAGATGCACTCCTGCCGATGGTGCAGGCTATGGGCTTCAACGGCATTCATCCGGTGGCGCCCGAAGTCAACGACATCTGGGAACTGGACAAACTCCGAGACAAACGCTTTGTCCTGGCCGGACAGATACCGAATTCGTTGCTGTTGTTCGAAGATCGCATGAACATCGAAGCGTACATCAAACGCATGAACAGCTTCGCTGAAACGGCGGGCGGTTACATGTTCAGCACCTCCGGCCCCATCCACGAGGGCATCCCGATCCAGGCATTCATTAACCTGACACAAGCGATTCATAAATACGGACAAATTATACCTTCGGAGGCGACTGCCGCCCATGAGGAGATCAAATGAGCAGAATGACTTCAAAAGAACGGGTTCTGACTGCTTTTGCCCATCAGGAACCGGATCACGTGCCCTGCTGGCTGGGCGCTTCGCCCGAATGGAAGGAACTGGCGAGGGCATATCTCAATTTGGAGGATGATGAGGCCCTGCTGCGCTACATCGGCGATGATTTCCGCCGTGTATTCGCCACCTATGCGGGACCGCCGGAACGCAGCCCCGACCTGCTGTTGTCTTCTCCGGAAGCGACCTGGCGATCACCTTTCGACATCGAGCGCCACGGCTACGGTTACGGTATGCCCCTCAACAGCCCGCTCAAAACCGCCACACTGGCCGAAGTGCACGCCTATCCCTGGCCGGACCCAGACTGGATGGACGTGTCCGGTATCAAGGCCGAGGCAGCACAATGGGGCGGGGAATACGCCATCCTGGGCGGAGAATGGTCGCCCTTCTGGCACGACGCCATCGACCTGCTCGATTTCGATGTCCTCATCTACCAGATGTTCGACAATCCCGACATCGTGCACGCCGTCATGCAATACACCGCCGACTATTATCTCGAAGTGTCGCCGCCGCATCTTCGAGGCCAGCGGCGACGCCATCGACATTTTCTTCATCGGCAACGACCTCGGTGCTCAGACCGGCCCGCTGCTCAGCCCGCCCCTCTTCCGTGAATTCGTGCTGCCGCAACTCAAGCGTTTCGTCGATCTCGGCCACGCATACGGAAAGCAGGTGGTGCTGCACACCGACGGCGCCATGCGCCTCATCATCCCCGACCTGATCGCCATCGGCATGGACGGCATGCAGTCGGTGCAGCCCTTCGCCACCGGCATGGAACTGGACGGCCTCAAACGAGATTTCGGGGCCGATTTCACCTTCTTCGGCTGCGTCGACACCCAGGCGCTGATCGAGACCACGCCGGAAGGCGCACGCCAACTCACCATCGACGTGCTCGACACCATGATGCCCGGCGGCGGCTTCATCGCCTCACCCAGCCACGATTACCTGCTCCCCGAAACACCCGTCGAGAACGTGATTATCATGTACGAGACGATTCGGGAGTACGGGCGGTACAGAAGTAAGAAATAGTGCGTGGTGCGTAAGTATGCGTCATACTTGACGAATATCAAACGACGCAACACGCATCACGTACATAAATCCATCTAAACATCCAAATCGTCTATTTCCAAAGGAGCACTCCAATGCAACGTCACGGCCAGGTAATTGGCGTCGGTTTAGAACAACTGGAATCTTATACGGAGTATCATGCTGCGGTCTGGCCCGAAATCCTGGACATGATCCAGCAGTGCAACATCCAGAATTACTCGATTTATTACAAAGATGTCAACGGCTTGCCTCTGCTCTTTGCCTACTTCGAATACGTGGGCGACGATTTCGAGGGCGACATGGCCAAAATGGCTGCCGATCCCAAGACCCAGGAATGGTGGGACGTGATGATGCCCATGCAACGCCCCATCGAGACCAAAGCCGAGGGCGAGTGGTGGGCCGAGATGAAAGAAGTTTTTCATATGGATTGACGCTGAAGGATCAAAGAATAAGGGTTAATGATTAAGGATATGACCTACACCACGAGTCCCCTTAATCATTAATCTTCAATCATCAATCTTAAGGACCTAACATGGAACGAACAGAAAACGCAATTGCCAAAGTCAACCGCATGAACACCGCCATGCGCCATGAAGAGCCGGATCGTGTGCCGATCAGCGACTTCTTCTGGGGCAGTTTCCTTGAACGCTGGCGTGATGAACTGGGATTAGCGCCAGATACCAGCCCGTACGATTATTACAATCTCGATTGGCAGGTCACTATCCCCAACCTCGATCCGCACATCAAGCCCTTTGAGACGATCAAAGAGACCGAGGATGAGGTCATTGTTCGCACCGGCTTCGAGGCCATCCTGCGCAAGAAATTCGATGATCCCATGCCCGAATTCATCGGTTTCGATACCGATACCATCGAAAAAGAGATGGCCTTCGAATTCGACGATCCCTGGGACGAGCGCCGCTTTTTCAGCGCCGGTGACAACCAGCTTGCAGGCGTGGGCGACGGCTTCCAAAGAAATTCGCCACCCTGGATCGAGACCGTGAAATCGATTCGGCCCAATTTCGCCGTCTACGGCAGCATCTGCGAGGCCAACGAGTACATGACCCGCATCATCGGCCCGGAAAACAACATGCTGTGGTCGGCGCTGTACCCGGAAGAGCACGGCAAATTCCTCGACCGCACGAATGAGTTCTCCATCGAACTGCTCAAGGCGCAGACTGCAAGCCGCCGATGGCCTGCTGGATGGCATGGTGATCTGGGGCGATGTGGCCTACAAAAAAGACCTGTTCTTCTCGCCCGACTGGTGGCGAGCGCATTACAAGCCCTATCTGACCGAGATGGTCAATATCTGCCACAATGCCGGCATTCCCGTCATCTACCATGGCTGCGGCAATGTCAAACGCATCCTCCCCGACTACATCGAGACCGGCATCGACGCCTACAATCCCCTGGAAGCGAAAGCGGGACTGGATGTGGTTGACCTGCGTGGCGAATACGGCCACAAACTCGGTTTCTGCGGCAACATGGATGTGATGGAATGGGCCGACAGCGACGAAGAACAACTCAAAGCCATTGTCCTGCGCAAACTGAATGCAGCCAAGGGCGGCGGCTACATCTTCCAGTCCGACCACTCCGTGCCCAGCAGCGTTTCCGGCCACAATTACGACTACGTCGTCAAGCTGGTGCGGGAATACGGTAACTACCCGCTCGACCTCGGTGAGTTTGATATCCCGGAACTGAACTGATCGTAGTGCGTGGTGCGTGTTCCGTTGGCTTTCTGACAAAAGTCCGTCGTTAAGCCAACACTACGCAATACGCACCACGAAACACGCCACTCATGCGCCTCCAACACCTCCTACCCCACCAACTCCAACACGCCATCGACGAGCAGTGGCCGTTGCTTGTGCCCACCGGCTGTATCGAGTATCACGGGCCGCACTTGCCGCTGGGTGTGGATACAATGATAGTTGAGCATCTGCTCATCGAGGTGGCGGAGCGTGTGAACTGTGTAGTGGCCCCACCTATCTGGTATGGCCCGGCCAGTCATGCTGTCTCCGGCCCTGAACTTGGCTCGCTCGATGTCTCCACCGAACGCTTTGGGCGGCACGTCAAAGACATTCTGGCCGGGTTCTGGGACATGGGCTGGCGCTGGATCATCGTTGGGGTCCACCACCAGGGTCTTGATGGACCGGAATCCCTGGCCATTCGCCAGGCCGCCGCCGAAGTCACCTTCGAGCGTTCGCACGCCGAACGAGGCGATGCCTGGTGGGGCAAAGCGCCCCTTGATCCCGCCGACAACGTGTTCGAGCGCATCCAGGTGTGGCCCTCGGTGCTGCCCGCTGCCGCCGAACAGGGCGTGGAGATCGCCGACCATGCCGGATTTTACGAAACCGCCCTCACAATGGCGGCCCAACCTTCACTTCCCGACCTCGATCAACTGGACTCGAACGCCCCCTGGTACACAAACACCGCCACCAGCCGGGCGCACGAGGCCACAATGGTCGAGGGACAACAACTATTCGGTATCATGATCGATGCCTGGGTGATGCAGATTGCCGATCTGGATCCTTAGCAAATAGAAGCCATTTCCATTTTGTCATTCCGAACGAATGTGAGGAATCTTTTTGGACAATACGTAGAAGAGATTCCTCGACTTACGACCTTCGGTCGACGCTCGGAATGACAGAATAGCCTGGATTTTCAGACCAGCAAATAGATTTACCCACAATCTCAGCCATCTATCCTAACATGAACACACCTGTCCGACTCGCAGAATCACACACTAGTTTAAGGAGGTGACAAAGATCACTAACTATCTCGGCAATACCGTCACTAAACCAACTTTCATCCACTCTCTCAGAGGAGAAGTCCCGAAATGAAGCAACGCAGTAAACTATTCCTGGTGCTGGCAGTCGTTATGATGCTGGCAATGGTGCTCGCCGCATGTGGCGGCGGCGCAGATGAACCCGCCCCAACAGAAGTGCCGCCCACCGAAGCGCCAGCGCCCGCTGCCACCGAAGCGCCCGCTGCAGTCGAAGAGCCCGCCGAAGAACCTGCGGCGACGTGATGATGGGCCCCGATGGCCGGGCATCCTATGCCGGTCTCGATAAAGACCTGTCCGGCATCACCATCCGCATGGCCAACATCGGCGGTCAGCCCTACGAAGCGATGTACGACTCCATCAAGAAGTTCGAGGAAGTCACCGGCGCCACCGTCGAGATCGTCTTCCTGGGCGATGGCTTCGAGATCGATCGCTATCTCAAGACCAACTACGCCGCCGACACCGTCGACTACGACGTAGCCTGGAACCACACCAGCTTCATGAGCCAGTACACCAACTTCACCGAAGACCTGAACAACTGGTTCACGCCTGAAGAACTGTCCGTCTTCAGCCCGGCCATCATCGAAGCAGCCACCATCGACGGCAACTTGCAAGCTGATTCCGCGCCACGCCGACATCAGCGGCATGCACTATCGCACCGACCTCTTCGGTGATGCCGACCTGCAAGCCAAGTTCGAAGCCGACTACGGCTATCCGCTGGCTCCGCCAGAAACCCTCGAGCAGATGTACGAGATGTCTGAATTCTTCGTGGGCTGAAGGCGCTGTGGCTTACGGCACCGTATTCGCTGGTAAGGAAGAAGCCCTGGCCGGTCGTTTCTACGAAGTGCTGGTCTCCAACGGCGGCAACTACTTCGACGAGAACTTCACGCCCATCTTCAACAGTGAAGCTGGTCAGATGTCGGCCCAATGGATGAAGGACCTGTACGACAACAACCTGATCCCGCCCGACACCACCAACTACCTCTGGCCCGAAGTGGCGCAAGCCTTCTGCGACAACAACATCGCCTTCTACCTGGAATGGTACGGCTGGTACAGCTACTTCCAGGATCCCGAAAGCTGTGCGGTCGCCGGTAACTTCGACATCGTCCGTGGTCCCACCGGCGCCATCGACAAGCACACCGGTTGGGCTGGCGCACATGCCTTCTCCATGCCCGCGGCAGCCGAGAACAAAGAAGCCGCCGCTCAACTGATCAAGTTCCTCTCCTCGCAACAAGTTGCTTACGAAGAGGGCCAGCTTGGTCTGCTGCCGGTACGCGATGACGTTTGGGAATTGATCATCGAAGACGCAGCCGCTTCTGACGTGCCGCTGGACAAGAGTCGCCTCGAAGTTGCTCAGGGACAGATCGCCAACGACTTCTACACCCCGCCGCTGTTCGCCGACTGGATTTCCTTCACCAACCTCTTCTACCCGATCCTGCAAAGCATCATCCTCGGCGACGTTTCTGTCGAAGATGGCCTGAACCAGGCCGTGAATGACACCGCCGAAATGATGGTTGACTTCGGCTACTACGATGCCGGCGCAGTGCAGCAACGCATGGAAAATCCTGACATCGGCGCTGGCGCTGATGCGGTGCAGTGGAAGATATGGGCGAGCCCAGCTACGCTCGGTCTCGACAAAGACCTGTCTGGCCAGACCATCCGCATGGCCAACATCGGCGGTCAGCCCTACGAAGCGATGTACGATTCCATCAAGATGTTCGAGGAAGAGACCGGCGCCAATGTCGAGATCGTCTTCCTGGGCGATGGCTTCGAGATCGATCGCTATCTCAAGACCAACTACGCCGCCGACACCGTCGACTACGACGTAGCCTGGAATCACACCAGCTTCATGAGCCAGTACACCAACTTCGTCGAAGACCTCAACCAGTACTTCACACCAGAAGAACTGGCCGTCTTCAGCCCGGCCATCATCGAAGCAGCCACCATCGACGGCGCATTGCAGCTGATCCCGCGCCATGCCGACATCAGCGGCATGTTCTACCGCACCGACCTCTTCGGTGATGCCGACCTGCAGGCCAAGTTCGAGGCCGATTACGGCTATCCCCTGGCTCCGCCCGAGACCCTCGAGCAGATGTACGAGATGGCCGAATTCTTCGTCGCCGAAGGCGTCGTCGCCTACGGCACCGTATTCGCCGGTAAAGAAGAAGCCCTGGCCGGTCGTTTCTACGAGATTCTGGTCGCCAACGGCGGCAACTACTTCGACGAGAACTTCGAGCCCATCTTCAACAGTGAGGCAGGAGCGATGTCGGCCCAGTGGATGAAGGACCTGTACGACAACGGCCTGATCCCGCCCGACACCACCAACTACCTCTGGCCCGAAGTGGCGCAAGACTTCTGCGACAACAACGTCGCCTTCTACCTGGAATGGTACGGCTGGTACAGCTACTTCCAGGATCCCGAAAGCTGCGCGGTTGCCGGCAACTTCGACATCGTTCGTGGCCCAGTCGGCGCTGGTGACATCCACACGGGTTGGGCTGGCGCACATGCCTTCTCCATCCCCAAAGCTGCCGAAAACAAGGAAGGAGCTGCCCAGCTGGTCAAGTTCCTCTCCTCTGAAGGCGTCGCCTACGATGAATCCAAGCTCGGTCTGTTGCCCGTGCGCGACGATGTTTGGGCCCGCATCATCGCCGATGCATCCCAGTCCGATGTCCCGCTGGACATGACTCGCCTCGAAGTCGCGCAGACGCAGATCTCCGAAGACTTCTTCACCCCGCCGCTCTTCGCCGACTGGATCTCCTTCACCAATCTCTGGTACCCGGCACTGCAAAGCATCATCCTCGGCGATGTAGGCGTGGAGGAAGGCCTGGACCAGGCTGTTGAAGACACCCGCGAAATGCTGACAGATTTCGGCTACTACAACTAAACCCCAACCTAACACTCTCCAGGGAGCGCTCGGACCCGTTCCGGGCGCTCCCACACTCTGGAGCTTGCACATGGCTTCAACCCAAACTGCCACACCTCCGGCCCCAGCAGCCGCTGAATCAAAACCCGAAACCAAGCGGAGCAGTTTCTACCGGCTTCAGAACTGGTTTCCGATTCATCCTGATTGCGCCCAGCCTGATCATCATCGCCCTGGTGATCGTCTATCCGGTGGTCTATTCGGTCTATGTCAGTTTTACGCCTTTCCACCTGCTGCGACCGGAAACAACCTTCGTCTTCAAGACGGAGACGATGTTCCGCAATTATACCAAGCTGGCGGGCGATCGAGTTTTCTGGAAATCGGTGCTCAACACGGTCATCTTCCTGGCTGTGACCGTCAATTTGAGTTTCTTGATCTCGCTGGCCCTGTCGCAACTGATGGCCCGTGTCACCCGTGGTCAGAGCATCATGCGCACCCTGCTGATGGTCCCGATGATGTTTGCGCCCGTCCTGGTCGGCTTCCAGTTCGCCTGGTTCTTTAACGCCACAGTCGGTCTGGTGAACAATGCAGCTCACGTCATTGGGATTGATGTCCACACCCAAAGCCTGGCTCGTCGATCAGCCCACCGGCATGATATCGATCATGATCGCCACCATCTGGATGAATGTCCCCATGATGACGATCATCCTGTTGGCGGGAACGCTTTCGTTACCACGCGATATCTATGAGGCGGCGGAGGTGGATGGCGCCCCTGCCTGGCAGAAGTTCAGGCACATCACCATGCCGTTGCTCAGGCCCTTCACCCTCATCGCCCTGACCGTGCTCTCGCTGGATGTGGCCCGCGCTTACGATGTTGTCCGCATCATGACCGGCGGCGGCCCCGCCCACCGCACAGAAATGATCTGGACAAACGCAGGCCGTCTGGCCATCCGCAATTCGCAATTTGGTCTGGCCAGCGCTATGTCCATGATCGGCGTCGTTCTGGGTGTGCTCTTTACCTTATATCTATTTAGACAACTTATCAATTCACGGATTGTGTACTAATGGCAGCGATAAAATTCAACCGACGTTCAGCAACTTCAGGACTTTATAACATCCTTGCCATCGTTGTGCTTCTTTTGTTCGCGCTTCCGGCCATCTGGATTATCTTCACAGCCTTCAGGCCCGGCAATGAAGTGAATGTCACGCCTCCCGTCTGGATACCACAAAAACTGACATTGGACGCCTTCGCATCGCTGTTCGGATTCAATCCCGACATCGCTGCTGGCATCCCGGTCTTTGACTACATGCGCAATTCCATCATCGTTGCAGTCACGGCGACCCTGTTTTCCGTGTCCTTGGGGACGATGGCAGGCTACGCCTTTTCCCGGTTCCATTTCAAGGGGCACACCCTTGTTTTCCTGTTGATCATGCTATCCCGCGCTGTGCCAGGCGTAGCCCTGGGTCTTCCCTTGTTTTTGCTCATGCGCAATTACCATCTGATCGACACTGTGCAGGGGCTGGCACTCGTGTACGTTGCCATCAACATCCCCTTCACCGCCTGGCTCATGGATGGTTTCTTCCGGCAGATACCCAAGGAACTGGATGAAGCGGCCTACATCGATGGATGCGGCCACTGGTCGGCATTCTGGCGGATCGACTTGCCGCTGGCCCTGCCGGGCATGGCCGCTGCCGCCATCTTCGCCTTTTTGGCCGCCTGGAACGAATACCAGATCGCCAGCCTTGTCACCAAGACCCCGGCTTCCAAGACCTTCCCCGTCGGCCTGTTCGATTTCACCAGCCAGTTCACGGTGGACTGGCGGGGAATGACGGCGATGTCCGTGCTGATGATCATCCCTGCGGTTATCTTCGTGATTCTCACCCAGCGCCGCCTCACTGAAGGCCTCACCTTCGGTGCTGTGAAAGGATAACCGTTCGTAGTAGGCGCTTGAGCGCCGTTCAAGACGGCGTTAAAACGCCTACTACGAACCCGGATCATGCCATCGTCCGACCGGCTTTACGACGCTATCCTCTACGGTGATGAACCATCGGCTAACGACAAAATCGATCACCTGTTGGCCAACGGCATTGCCGCAGAAGATGTACTCCACAAGTCATGTATTCCCGCCAGCCAGGAAGCAAGGCTGCTCGTTGAACAAGGAGAATTCTACATTCCCGATCTCTTCATCGCTCTGCGAGCCTATCGATCCGTTCTGGAAACACTGCAACCCCACCTTTCTGCGGAATCCTACCAACAAGCACTCAGTTACGGTGAATTCGACATCACCTGCCATTTGTGAAGCTCGCACCGCTAAGCCGTGTGCTTACAAAACAGATGATATTGGATACTGGATATTGGGGAGTGGTCAATTACGAAACAAGCACCAATAGCCAATATCGAATATCTAATACCCAATATCGAAAAACTCCACCATCCTGCAATCAATCAACTATCTTTAAGGAGAAACAATCATGAGTCTTGAATCAATCTACGAAGCCGTCCTGAATGGAAACGCCCCCGCCGCCAAAGCCGAAACTCAGGCCGAAATCGACTCCGGAACCTCAGCCGAAGTCATCCTCAATCAGGCCTGCATCCCCGCCATGACCGAAGTGGGCCGCCTGTTTGAGATCGGCGAGAAGTTCGTGCCCGAAATGCTCATTTCCGCCCGCGCCATGTCCGCAGCCACCGCCATCCTCAAACCGCTCCTCGCCGATGAGGGCGTGGAACAGATCGGCACGGTCGTGATCGGCACAGTGGCCGGAGACTTGCATGATATCGGCAAGAACCTGGTCGGGATGATGATGGAAGGCGCAGGATTCCAGATCGTCGATCTCGGCACCGATGTTACCCCGCAACAGTTCGTGGACTCCGTGCCCGAATACAAACCAGAAATCATTGCCATGTCAGCTTTGCTGACCACAACCACAAAATCCATCATCGCCACCATCGACGCCCTGAACGAGGCTGGTATCCGTGACCAGGTCAAAGTGATGATCGGTGGCGCGCCTATCACTCAGGACTTTGCCAACAAGGTCGGAGCCGATGGATTCGCCCCGGATGCCGGTAGCGCCGCCCGCTATGCCAAAGCCATGCTCGGCATCGCCTGACATATTCTCGAGTTCCCTTTTCAACGAAAACCTCAGTTGGCACGGCTAGTGGTTCGTTAACGATTTTTGTCATTCCGACGAGTGGAGCGAGGAGGAATCTCTACATTAGATGTGGGGATTTCTCGCTCCGCTCGAAATGACATGATCCGGAATGTCAACACAGGCTCGTGAATCTGCCTGCTGAGCAAGCAATAGAACGGAATACCCTATGAATAGTTACGAACAGTCAGATGTCAACCGCCTGCTGAAAGCGTTTCGGCACGAAGAACCTGACCGCATTCCCCACCTGGAATTCTGGGTCACCAGCAAAGAGGTGTACGAATACGTGCTGGGTAAAGAACTGGACTACGACATCGAGGATGCTGCCGTCGGCGGACAGTCGATCACACCCGAAGATCATGTCGAATTTGCCGGTCGCCTGGGCATGGATGCCGTGGTCTGCAACTTCAACTGGCGACCGAACAACATCTTCCACACAGCCGGACGATGGCACCGAACACTACGTCGATGGCTCTATCAAATCTGAAGCCGACCTGGTCAACCTCGACCCGCCAACCCCTATCGACGACCAGCTTGCTTATCTCGACCGTTATTTGCGGGCCGCCGATGGCACTGGCGTAGGCGTGTTCGCCAATTTCACCTCCTTTTTCGACAGCGCCATGCTCGCCGTCGGCGTCAGCGATTCCTTCCTGATGTTTTACGACAACCGGCCCTTCCTCGAAAAGCTGATGGACATCCTGCTCGACCATCAGGAAAAGGTGATGCAGGCCGTATGCGACCGTTTCGCCGACGAGCTGGCCTTCATCCTGGTCAACGACGACATCGGTCACAACCAGGGTTTGATGATCAACCCGACCATGTTCAAGGAAATCTTCCCGCATCGCATGAAGCGGCTGATCGCCCCGGCCAAGGCCGCCGGCAAGCTCGTCGCCTACCACACCGACGGCAAGATGGACATGATCTTCCCGATTTTGGACGACATCGGCTTCGACATCTGCCATCCCATCGAGCCGGAATCCAACGATATCTTCGAGGTCAAGAAAAAGTGGGGGCACAGATTCGCCTTCCTGGGCAACATCCCCACCGTTCTGCTCAACTACGGCCCGATTGAGGAGATCGAGGAAACCGTGCGGGTGTACTGCGAAAATCTTGGCCCCGGTGGTGGATACGCCCTTGGCTCCTCCACCAGCATCATGGAAGGCATCCCGCCCGAAAACTTCGTGGCCATGACCAAGGCCGTTCACAAATATGGGCGGCGTGGCTCGTATGGCAAAGAGGCGTGAAACGTGATACGTAATCGTGATACGTGAGGAATGGTCAAACGTTTCACGCATCACGTTTCACGCAGTCATCAGGAAAATAAGAATTAAGGAAAAACAATATGACCAAACTTGAAACAACTCCCCCCACAAACCGCCTCGGCGGCTCCATGCCCAAAATCGGCATTCGGCCCACCATTGATGGGCGGCTGGGCGGCGTGCGCGAGTCGCTGGAAGTGCAGACGATGAACATGGCCAAAGCCGTGGCCGAAATGCTGGAATCGAACTCTGCGCCATGCCAACGGCCTGCCCGTCGAGTGCGTACTCGCCGACGGCACCATTGGCCGCGTAGCGGAATCCGCCGCCTGCGCTGATAAATTTCGCCGTGAAGGTGTGGGCCTGACGATCACCGTTACGCCCTGCTGGTGCTATGGCTCGGAAACAATGGACATGGACCCGCAAATGCCGAAAGCGGTGTATGGCTTCAACGGCACCGAACGGCCGGGAGCAGTCTATCTGGCGGCGGTGCTGGCCGGGCACACACAAAAAGGTCTGCCCGCCTTCAGCATCTACGGCCACGAGGTGCAGGATTCGGACGACAGCTCGATCCGTCCGGATGTGGCTGAGAAGCTGTTGCAGTTCGCCCGCGCCGGTTTGGCTGTGGCCACGATGCGCGGCAAATCCTACCTCTCCGTCGGCGGCACCTCGATGGGCATCGCCGGTTCCATCGTCGACCAGCCCCTGTTCGAAGATTATCTGGGCATGCGCGTCGAAGCCATCGACATGACCGAGGTGGCGCGCCGCGTGGATCGTGGCATCTATGACCACGAAGAATTCGAGAAGGCGCTGGCCTGGGCCAATGCCAATCTGACCAAGGGCGAGGACTACAATCCCCCCGAAATGCAACACAGCCAGGAAGAACAGGATTCTGCCTGGGCGTACTCGATCAAGATGGCGCTGATCGTGCGAGACTTGATGGTCGGGAACCCACAACTGGCCGAGGCAGGATTCGGCGAGGAAGCGCTGGGGCACAATGCCATCGCCGCCGGATTCCAGGGTCAACGTCAGTGGACGGATCATCTGCCCAACGGCGATTTCATGGAAGCGATCCTGAACACATCGTGGGATTGGAATGGCATCCGCCAGCCGTACATGGTCGCCACCGAGAATGATGCGCTCAACGGCATCTGCATGTTGTTCGGCCATCTGCTCACGGGTACGGCGCAAATCTTCGCCGATGTGCGCACCTACTGGAGCCCGGAATCGGTGAAGCGAGTCAGCGGCTACGACATGGAAGGCCGGGCAGCAGGCGGCATCCTCCATCTCATCAATTCCGGCCCCGCCGCCCTGGATGGCTCCGGCCAGCAGATTGTCGACGGCCAACCGGCAATGAAACCCTACTGGGAGATCACAGCCGAAGAAGCGGAAGCTGCATGGAAGCCACCACCTGGCACACCTCCATGGTCGAATACTTCCGTGGCGGCGGCTGGTCCACCCGTTACCTGACCCGCGGCGACATGCCGGTCACGATGTGTCGCCTCAACCTGGTCAAGGGTCTCGGCCCGGCCCTGCAAATCGCCGAAGGCTGGACGGTGGAACTCCCGACCGAAGTGCATGACATTCTCGACCAGCGCACGAACCCCACCTGGCCCACCACCTGGTTTGTGCCCAACCTCACCGGCGAGGGCGCATTCACCGATGTCTACAATGTGATGTACAACTGGGGCGCCAACCACGGCGCATTCGGCTACGGCCACTATCGGCGCAGACCTGATCACCCTGGCCTCGATGCTACGCATCCCCGTCTACATGCACAACGTGCCCGGTCAGCCTTTCCGCCCCAGCGCCTGGAATGCGTTCGGCACTGCGGATCGAGAGGGCGCCGACTTATCGAGCCTGTGGCAATTTCGGGCCACTGTACGGGTAAAGACGTTATTCTGTAAACCTGTAGATTGGAAAACCTGGAAATCAGGATGCTGTCGACCCGGTTTTCAGGTTTTCTGGTTTAGTGGGTTCCTACTCCGGGAGAATCGGGCATGTCAGCCTGAT
This sequence comes from uncultured Chloroflexia bacterium, assembly GCA_963700615.1. Classification (GTDB taxonomy): domain Bacteria; phylum Chloroflexota; class Anaerolineae; order J102; family J102; genus DUEF01. The sequence goes on from CAVOYG010000026.1 coordinate 854,182, forward strand.
TCTCCCGTTTTTTTGGGTTCGGGAGGCATTTTGTTAAGGGTGTTTTCGAGTCAATCTGGCTCCGCGCAATACACTGATTAACATCTCCAACCTGGAGTCCTGGCTACCTACCATAGCGGTATGCAGCCTCGCTTGCCAGTCGCACTGACGCCGACTGGCAATGGCAGCGCCAACAGGCAGGTGACCGTGCCCAGCGGTAGGGACACCGGTCTCGAAGGCTTCCATCAACTCGACTTGCTCATTAGCGACAGTTACGGCAACCGCAGGCGACTCAACAATCTCTGGCGCGGCATCATCGACACGCTGCCTCCACGGGTAACATTCACCGGCGACGCCACGGGCAATTTCTATCTCGACGATACGACCGGGGACCCAGTGTACGATATCAGGTACAGCCTGAAAGCAAAGGACTTGCATCTCGACATCGATCGGTTCCAGGCACTCTGCATCGACCGCAGTCAGTCTGATCGTGACTACGTGACCGATCCCTGGGTACAAGCCTACTTCCCCGATCTCACCCTGCGCGATGAACTGAGTATCTCTTGCCACGACTGGGACGACGCAAACGAATCCGCATCAGCAGGCTCAGGCTTGCGATCTCTATGGCCATTGTACTGACATTTCTCTTGAAGTAGATACCACGGCCGTGCAGTTAAGCGCCCAGCAGGCAGCCGATATCATACCGGTCATTGTTTGGCCACTGGCAGACAGTGTGGTGGCCATCACCGATACGATCTCCATCCAGATGGCGGCATCGTCGGACAGCCCTTTGAAGGAGATGTCGGTGATGAATATGGATACCAACGAGGTATTCGACACCGTTACCTTTGACCAGTCCGATAATGTTAAGCGCACCGTTAGGGAGATTAGTTTCCCTGCCCCTGCCGAAAATGACTACAATATCGGCGTGCGCACCGTAGCCTGGGATGGCACAGTTGCGATCTGCGATGACAAGAATATCGTTAATGTCCTGATGGACGCTCAAGCCCCGACTGGTGGACTGATTACTGAAGTTCTGACCCAGGCCGACACCTACGCCTGGACCAGCGGCATCATGCGCTTCAGCGGCGTCGCCACTGACTCGATGGGCAATGACAACGTGGTCACCGTACAGGTAAGCGTTAATGGCGGCCCCTTCGTCGACGCCACCCTCCACCGCGATGACGACGACCATTTCGACGGCACCTGGTCGACAGCGCAATACGTGGGGTCCAATCCCTTCCACAAAACAATCCCCGTCTCAGTCAAGATCATCGACAAGGCTGGCCATACGACGATGGATTCCGCCTCGGTTCTGGTTGATTTCGACCCACCACCTGGTTACGTTCCTGGCGAAACCCCACTGTTCGGTGATTTTGACGATGACTGTGATGTCACCGTCACCGATATCATGTTGGTGGCCTTCGCCTGGGGCGCCAAGCCGGGCGATCCCGGATACAACCCGGCGTTCGATGTCGACAATGATAACGAAATCACTGTCTCCGATATCATGCTGGTGGCCTTGCACTGGGGCGATGAACGTGTGAGCAGGTTGCGGCTGCTGGTGCTGATCTTTCGCCCGCACAAACGGCCCACGTTTCTCTGGATCCGGCGTCCGGACAATGGCCACTCGATGGCGGTGAATATGAGGTCGCCGTCCGTGTAAGCGACGTCGTAGCGCTGGGCGGCTACCAGACCACGCTCAGCTTCGACCCCAACCGGCTAGAGGTAGCTTCGGTAACGCCTACCGATTGGCTGGCCTCCAGTGGTCGCACAGTGGCGTCCCTTGGACCCAACATTGATAACGCCGCTGGCTTCGTGCAGTTCGGGGCTTTCAGTTTCGGCGCTCAGCCAGGTGTAGACGGGAATGGCGTTCTTGCCATTGTACGCTTCCAGCCTCTGGCTGCCGGTATTTCGACTCTTACTTTCAGCAAAACTACGTTAAGCAATGTTCAAGCGCAAGCCATTCCCCTTTCCGTGACATCAGGCAGTGTGGAGATTACATCAGGTGGCGAACCCAACACTACGAACTTGTATTTACCTGTGATTCTCCGCCAGAACTAACCACTCAAATCACTCCTTGGCATACATTATGAACCACTACCTGTTGTCCCGATTGCTGGTTGCACTACTCCTGACAGCGGCTTTACTACTCGGTCTGGGCACTCCCTTTATGTCGCAAGCCACGAATACCACCAATGCCAACGATGCCCAGGCCGTTGATGATGTCCGTGGCCATAGAGCGACTGAAAATGCTAATCTCTCGCCCGCGCAGACTGCCAATGTCTCTCTGGATCCAGTGTCCGGGCAATGGCCGGTGGATGGCGGCGTGTATGAAGTCGCTGTCACGGTAAGCAATGTCACAGGACTGGCCGGCTACCAGACTAAACTCATTTTCGACCCCGACCTGCTCAAAGTCATTGCGGTAACACAAACCGATTGGTTGAAATCCAGTGGTCGCACGGCGTTCCCTGTTGGCCCCAACATCGATAATGTCGTGGGTACCGTAGCGTTTGGGGCTTTCAGCTTCAGCACCGAGTCACCCCCATCGCCAGGTGTGAACGGCGACGGCGTTCTTGCCATCATACGCTTCCAACCCCTGGCTGTCGGTGTTTCGACCCTCACTTTCGGTAAAACCAAATTGGATGATGTACAGGTGCAGCCGATTCCAATTTCCATAACTTCAGGAAGTGTGGAGATTACGTCAAACGCCACTGCTACGCCAAGCCCGACAGCAACAGCGACATCAACATCAACACCGTCGCTGACTCCCACTCCGTCGCCAACGTCTTCACCAACACACACACCAAGCCCAACGGCGACAGCGGCATCAACATCAACACCGACAGCGTCGCCGACAGCGTCGCCAACATCATCACCAACGCCATCACAGACGCCAAACCTGACACCTGGCATTACGCTCACAGTCACACCGACAGCGTCGTTGACACCGACGCCATCACTTACACCTACGCCGACGCCGTCAGCAACATACACACCAACGCCAACACCGACTGTCACACCGACGCCGAGCTCATCTACAGACATAACACCGCCCACGGGTGATTTCACAGAACCGAAGAACGAGGCGAAAGGAACGCCCCTGTCTGGTTACGGGTAGAGGCTGAGGATAACCCTGGTGGTTCTGGTATCAAAGAGGTTGGTTTCACCACCAACTGCACAGGTCCCTGGACGCTGATTTTTGATGACTTCTCCCCGCCCTATGAAGTGAATTGGGACATGGCGGGTGTGCCCGATGACACTCGCTGCCAGATCGGCCTTGAAATTCATGATAATGCAGGCAACCAGATCAGCAGCGTGCCTGGATCACCAATGTCAGGTGATCCTGCAGACACATCACCCCCACGGGTGATTTCACAGAACCGAAGAACGAGGCGAAAGTGAATGCCCCTGTCTGGTTACGGGTAGCGGCTGAGGATAATCCTGGAGGTTCTGGTATCGAGAAGATTGGTTTCACGACCGATTGCCAGGTCCCGGACGCTGATTCTTGATGACTACTCCCGGCCTATGGCTGTGACTGGGCCATGACTGTGCCCGAGGGGGAACTCTCTGCCAATGGTTGAGATTATGATTGCAGGCAACAGACCAGGTCTCCGATGTATCGCAAACGTCTTCACGCGACGCGGACTCTCCAGATACAACTCCGCCGATGGGCGATTTAACATTCCCTGAAGCACGAAGGCAACGTCGAAGCCCCTGTGTGGTTACGGGTGCGGCTGAGGACAATGAGGGAGGAAGTGGGATCGGTTTCGTCCGTTTTACCGGTTACTGGGACAACTCGTGGCGTCGGATCGGTGTCGATCTGGAACCGCCATATGAGGTTTTGTGGGATATGGCGAACATTCCTGATGGATATCTCCCCATTGGTCTTGAAGTGCTTGACCGCTCTGCCAGTCTGGCCGATAGTCCGCCTTTCCGGTGAGAGTCACCAAAAAGGTGTCTTGCGCCACGTCACACCCACGCTACACCAACGCCAGATTCTAGTGACACCGTTCCACCAACCGGAGGATTCTTGTTGCCTGACGCCGACAGTACAGTTGTGCCGCCAGTCCTCCTTGTTGCGCAAGCGCAGGACAACGAAGGGGGCAGTGGTCTCAAGTCCGTGCGATTCTTGTCGGCGACGCATCCCGATGGACCCTGGACTCTTATCGTTAGGCCGAACAATAGCATTGAGTGTGAGTTTATCGATCCAAACCCCGATCGCAACACAGCTTATGCTTGTGCCTGGGGTATGACTGAAGCTGCCGAGGGGGAACTCTTTGCCAAGGTGGAAATCACCGATCGAAGCAACAATCAGTCTTCCTATGTGCGCAATGTCTTCAAACAACCAGGGACGCCTGATACGACTCCGCCGGATGGTGACTTGACCTTCCCTGAGCGCAATGCTGACGTTGCAGCCCCCGTGATGCTAAGAGCCTGGGCAGTTGATAATGAAGGAGGGAGCGGCATCGCTTTCGTCCGATTTATGGGTGAGTGGGACGATTCGTGGCATCGCATCGGCGTCGATCTACAACCGCCATTTGAATTTCAGTGGGACATGGCGAACATTCCTGATGGATCTCTCACCATTGGACTTGAAGTGTTGGATCGTGCCGGCAACGTGGCCCCTAGCCCGCCTTACCGTACCAGGACCATCAATAAGGTGTCTGCACCAAGTACTAAGTTGTATTTGCCGGTGCTCCTACGGTAGAGAAAGTGCATACACTTAACGTGCGCCGTTTTCATATCAACCACCTTACCGCAATGCCGTGTTGGGTTGTGTAGTGACGGTGAGGTGAGAAATCTGGCCGGACGAGAAACCTGATCGGAGACATAACCGTATAGAGCTTAGCGTGTTCCGTCCAGAAAAATCTCGGCGTTTCACAACTCATGCCCCACGCACCACAAAATTGAGCCCGCACAATGTCCTTCGATTGGAACCTGTTTTTCCGCACCATTTTGGTCATGTCGATCTTCGCCTCCATCACATTCGTGGTGGTGGGCTTCTGGGCATGGCGCAGCCTCAGGCGCATCAACCTCCCCGAACATCTGAGTTTCGTGGAAGCATTGCAATGGACGCCGCTGCCCGTGGTGATCCTGCTCGATCTGCTGGACCTCGTTTTCGACATTTTCGCTGCGCCGATTACCTGGGTACTGCTGGGCAAGATCGGCTTAAGCCCCTTGCGAGCGGTCGCAGTGGCCGAAGCCGTGCTTCCGGGCACCCAATTCATCCCCACCATGACTTTGGCCTGGCTCGGCGTGCGATTGCTCCGTTTTCGTGTGGGTCGGGGCAGTTATTCAGCCAACATAGTCGTCGATGCACAGGGAAGCCAGGGCGGGCGCTATCTGCCTGGTTAACCTCGCATCGTTGGTTACGAATAGGGTCGCTCCTGCCACCAGGGCGGATGCGACGAGGATCGCATCTGGGGGCTGGCATCTGAGTTGGCCGCGCAGTCGTGCCGCATGGCGAGCGACAGTTCTATCAACATCCACAACTGTCAGGTTAGGGAAATTCGCCAGGAGCGCCTCATACTCCAGCGCCAAACGAGGTTGTTGCAGTCGCCAGGGTTGCACCGTGACCTCCATCAGGGAGATCGTGCTGATTACGCCTTCCCATTGACCTCGTTCAATGCCAGACAGGATCAGCCGGGTTAATGGCAAGTAGATCGGATGGGCTTCCAGGTGGTAGATGAGGATATTGCTATCGAGTCCGATGCGTTTGTGACGGGATAAATCCTCCACCAGGCCATCGAGTTGCATCTTTGCCATTACTCGTCTGCTGACCTGTTCGTGCGCCACGCCACTCTTTCTTCGTGGAGATATTGCACTGTGTCAACATCGTGCCAGATTTCCTCGTGCAGTCCGGCAAGATGATCGGTGTAAGATGTAGGTTTGGGGATTAAAACAAGCATGTTGTCCCACACCTCCACGATGAGCCTGTCGCCGGGATGGATGTCTAGCGCCTCGCGTGCAGTTTTGGGGACAGCGATCTGATTCCGACTACTGATTTTTACAGTCTGCATGACAACCTCTGCTTAGCAATTTATTGTTCTGCTAAGCTATTCTAATTCAATCGGAGCGGAATGGCAAAGTGTTTTCAACCGAATCGCCAACTTACTCCATCGGCTTGAGCCAGCGCGTCTCATCGTCCCCTTCCGCCGCCCAGCCAGTGAGCCCATCCTCTCGCCGCACCTTCCACCAGCGCATGCCATCGAGCGAAACCGGGCCTTCGATAATGGACAGGAGCGTGCCACCCACCACGCGCCGAGCGACAAATCCCCTTGAGCCAGGTTCATAGCGTACGGTCAGCGAACGGTTGGCGGCAACTGAGACGTACACGGTGTCGCCCAGACGGACGGCACGATTGACCGGGCGGGCTTCGCCCAGGTCGCTGCTTAGCCACAGCTCTCCTTCTTGTGTGACCCCGGCCACCCAGCCTCTTTTTCCGTGCTCGTCGTCTACTTCCCACCAGATGTAATCGTCGGCCGGCACCGGACCGTTGAGTACGACCACCAGGGCTCCGGCTGGGAAATATCCTGCCCGGTTAGCCTGTGTCGAAGGCTCCAGGCGGATGTTGACGCCAGATGGGGCGAGAATGCGGGCTTGCTGGCCGGGAGAGACATCACTGGGCGGGGCATCGGTGGCTGTCGGTTCAGGCGTGGAGGAGGGCCTTGGAACAGGTGTGGCGGAGGGAGAGATTTCGGCTGAGCGAGTGGGCGTGGGAACATGGGTGGGCGTCGGCGAGAGTTGCGCCTCCGGAGAAAGCACGGATGTGCGAGTAGGCGTGGGCAATTCGCCTGGACGAGGAGCGAAGCTCCCGCAAGCAAGTGTTAACAGCAACAGAACGACGGAGACACTCAGGACGAGAATGGGTTTGGCTGTAGCTTTTTGTGGCGTGCATGAAGAATCTGGTTTATGAACCATGCTGGCAATTCTATCTCGTTCGTATCCCGGATGACCAATTCTATCCACTTCATTCCCCTTGATTTTCCGATATGTAGCCCTGATTATTTACGGATGCTGGGAAAATGTCGTACAATGACCGGACTACTTGAATACAGAACCGGTTTTTCGGTTTTCGTACGATAATATTCTCATACACGAGGTTAAATTGATGTTAGATTCCAAATCTAAACCGAAATACCCAGGCATAGCCACAACCACAGATGGCAGCGGCACTGTCAGCTGGGTTGAGACTAACATCACCCAGGGAGCCTGTGCATACCCCATCACTTCTTCCACGGTTATGGGGGCCAACTACGCCCAAGCCGTGGCCAATGGCCAAACCAATCTCTGGGGTGATGTCTTGGCCTTCCTGGAGCCGGAGAGTGAACATTCCTCAGCTTCGGCTGCCGAAGGTTTCGCTGTTGCTGGCGGACGTGTAACCAACTTCACGTCAGGTCAAGGCCTGATCCTGATGAAGGAAGTGCTGTACGTGATTTCGGGCAAACGTCTGCCCATGGTCTTCCATATCGGCGCTCGCGCCCTCACCAGCCAAAGTCTCAATGTCCATGCAGGACACGACGACGTCATGGGCGTGGCCGATGCCGGCTGGGGGATTGTCTTCGCCAAAAACGCGCAGGGAGCTGGCGATTTGGCCCTTATCGCCCGCCGTGCGGCAGAAGATAGCCAAACGCCATTTCTCAACGTGCAGGATGGTTTCCTCACCACTCATACCATTGAAAACGTCGTTCTCCCTGAGCTGGAGTTGATGAAGACGTACGTGGGTGCCCCCGACGAAAAGCTGATCAACCTGTTCGACACTGCGAATCCGATACAATCGGGCGTGGTGCAGAACCAGGACAGTTACATGAAGGGCAAGATCGGCCAGCGTTATTTCTACGATCAGGTCAAACCGGCGCTGATTGCAGCGATGGATGAATATCACGAGCTTACCGGTCGCCGCTACAGCCTGGTTGAGTCCTACCGCATGGTCGATGCCGATTACGCTCTGGTCTGCATGGGCACGATGGCCGAGACGGCCGAAGTCACCTGCGACTACATGCGCTCTGAGATGGGCATCAAAGTGGGTGTGGTGCATGTCACCGCCTTCCGCCCCTTCCCAGGTCCCGAACTGGTGCAGGCATTAGCCGGAACCAAGGCGTTCGCCGTGGTCGAGCGCATGGACAATCCCATGGGACAGAGTAACCCTCTTACATCCGAAGTTAAAGCGGCTTTCGCCGATGCAATGATGGGTGAAGCTGCTTATCCGGCCATTAGCAGAATCCCCACCATTTACAGCGGTGCGGCCGGCCTCGGCAGCCGTGATGTTCGCGCCGGCGACTTCATTGCCACGGTCAAAAATATGCAGGAAGAGGGTGAACGCTTCTTTGTGCTGGGCATCGAACATGACCTGACCTTGCCGAACGATTTTGACCCCGACGTCCGCCCTGCAGGTGCATTCTCGATGCGAGGCCATTCGGTTGGCGGTTTCGGTTCGGTGACGACCAACAAAGTCATCGCCACCATCGTCGGCGATCTGTTCGATTTGTACGTGCAGGCATTCCCCAAGTACGGCTCTGAAAAGAAAGGCCTGCCTACTACCTACTACCTCACTGCCGCCGAAGAGCCGATTCGTTCACACAGCGAACTCAAATTCGTCGAGTTTGTGCCCCTGAACGACGTCAACGCCTTCAACTTGAGCAATCCCTTGCGAGGCTTGCAAGATGGTGGGACGATGTTCATGCAGTCGCGCCATGAAGACCCGCAGGATGTCTGGGCCAGCATACCGGCCTATGCTCAACGTGTAATTCGGCGTCGAAATATCCGGGTGCTCTATTTGGATGCGGCCGCTATCGCCCGCGAGGTGGCTTCTGAGCCCGACCTGCAAGTGCGTATGCAGGGTATCGTATTGCTTGGCGTTTTCCTGAAATCCACACCGTTCCTCAAAGCACGCAATATCAGTGATGAGAAATTGATGACAGGTGTGGAGAAGAGTTTGCGCAAGTACTTCGGCAAGCGAGGCGAACAAGTCGTGCAAGACAACCTCACTGCCGTTAACCGTGGCTTTTCTGATGTCAGGGAAGTGCCCAACGAAATCATCCAGACCGAAGGTCAGGCGGGCATTGTGGAGGAAGTGGTGATCGAACAAGCGCCTGTAAACAGCAGCCCGATTTCACTCCATCTCAACATACCCGACTACATCAAGACCTTCAACGAGACCGTGATTCCCGCCTACAACAACGGTCAGGACGAAACGCTTGTAGCCGATGTCGCTGTGGCTCGCTCACTGGTTCCTGCCGCAACCGGCGGTTTTCGGGATTTCTCGTACATTGCACCGGAGATTCCCGAATTCTACAATGACAAGTGCGTCGGTTGCATGACCTGCGTCACAGAATGTCCTGACACCGCCATTTTAGGCAAGGTTGTGGATCCGGCGGTGCTGGAGCAATCGCTGGCCTCTTCAAACGGCCATCGCGCCTGGTTGTCCGAACAATGGACTGAGACAAATAAGTTTTATAAAGTGCCGGAAAAGAAGAACCCCGGCAGCGGCGGTATGTTCGGCATCTTCATCGATCCCACCAAGTGCAAGGGCTGCGCCGAGTGTGTCGAGGTTTGCCACGACCTGGGTTACGATGCTCTGGGCATGATCGAAAAAGAAGAAGACACCGTTCCCAAGTTCAAAGCCGGTTTCGATTTCTATCGCAACCTTCCTGCTACACCCGACCGCTTCATCAACGAGCGTGTGTTGGTGGACATGATGCTGTCGGACAAGAGCCTTGGTTACGTGGGCGGCGCCGGCTCCTGTGCTGGTTGTGGCGAAGCCACAGCTTTGCGCATGTGGATGGCGGGAACAGCCTTCCAGTACGGACAAGACAACATCGGCATCGTCAATGCCACGGGTTGCACCACCGTTTACGGCTCCACCTATCCCTACAACCCCTGGGCAGTGCCCTGGACCAACTCGTTGTTTGAAAATGCCGCCACCGATGCCATGGGCGTTCGTGCTCGCTGGGATCAGATGGGTTGGGGCGACAAGCGCCTGTGGGTGCTCGGCGGCGATGGCGCCATGATCGACATCGGTTTCGCCTCGCTTAGCCGCATGCTGGCCAGTGGCATGGATATCAAAGTGCTGGTGCTGGATACGCAGGTCTATTCCAACACCGGTGGTCAGGCATCCACCGCCACCTACACCGGCCAGGGCGCTAAAATGAGCCCCTTCGGCAAAGAGATCCTCGGCAAGCAGGAACGGCGCAAGGAATTAGCTCAAATTGCGATGATGCATCCTGATGTGTACGTTGCCCAAACCACCGCCGCTCATATCAACCACTTCTACCGGGCTATTATGGAAGCTAACGAGTACCCCGGTCCGGCTGTAATCAGTGTCTACACCACCTGCCAGCCCGAGCATGGCGTCGGCGATCAGGAAGCACAGCAGCGGGCACGTGAAGCCGTCGATAGTCGAGCTTTCCCACTCCTGGTTTACGATCCGCGCAAGGGTGACACCGTTCGTGAACGGCTGAGCCTGAAGGGCAATCCTAACATGAAGGAAGACTGGTATGTGAATCCCAAGACCAAAGAGCCCTTCACCTTCATCGATTTCGCCCGCGGCGAAGGTCGTTTCGCTAAGAATTTCGATAAAGATGGCAACCCTACCGCCGTGTTGCACGGTGCTGAGAGAGATCGTTTGCTCAACTGGCGTATGTTGCAGGACCTGGCTGGGTTGTTGTAATTCAAGAAACGTAGGTGCGACTGGCCAGTCGCACCTACGTTTTCCAAACGAAAAATTCGCCCCGCTCGCCCTCCATCGTGTAATCCCGCTTGACTTGGGCGGAGGCGCTCACATCTTCCAGGGCCAGTTCGACATCCCGTTTGGGCCACTGGAACAACTTACGCACATCGGTAGCGGTGGCTGCTCCCACCGAACGCAGGTGGTGCTCGACCAGTCTGGCTCGCGCCGACCGTCTGGTGATGGCCCGGGCTTGGGCCGGAATGTCGGGATACCAGCGGTGCACGCATTCGTAGATAAAACTGTATCGCCAGGAGCCGGTCTCGGCCACGCCCACGGGCAGGATGTTGAAATTGCGCTGGAGATGGGTGAGCGCCCGATCGAAGGGGTAGTTGCTGGATTTATTGGTCATGTGGATTTTTCGGCGCAATGTGACCGTGTCCAGAGGGCCTTCAGAGAGCAGTTTCTCGTAAATAAGCTTCGCTTCGTGCGAGAGCAGGCCATCCTGGTACTGAATCTCGTAATCCTGTTCCGGTTCACCGTAGTTTTCGCTGAGCGCATAGAAAAAGGGGACGATGTCGAGTGAAATGAGTGTGGCTCTTCCACGCAATATCTTGGCGTAATACCAGATGCGTTTGTCTAACGCCTCGTCCTTCCAGCGCCAGGTGATGTGACCAGGATCGTCGTGGGCATCCGCCACAGGTCGGTTCCCGGCCACCGCCGCCCACAGGCTGGGGAATAGGATGTCTTTGATCGGCCAAAAGTAGATGAAACCCCGCTCATTGACGAACGCAGCAGCATCGGAGGGATTCATAACCTTGCGGTCGGGAAGCAAACGAAAGGTTTTGTCTCGATAACGTTGGAGGTGTTCAGGGTCGATGGTAGGCATGAAGAGCGCGAGGTCGGAGGTCAGAGATCGGAGGTTGGTTGGGGCGGGAAAATGAACTTACTGCAAAATAAGCACTGTGGATCATAATCATATTTGTCAGCTTAATCAATGTGTTAGTAGGTAATCTTGCTTTACCATGATACAATCCTGCCACACTTCATCTTAAAGGACCGGAATAAATGTATTCGCACATAACCTCAGATACTGCCGTTTTGGGCGGTAAACCGTGTGTCGCAGGCACGAGACTCAGTGTTGAATTTGTTCTCGAATTGTATGCCAGCGGTGCTGATCGGCAAGACATTCTAAGAGCCTATCCTCAGCTGACGAATGATGCAATCGACGATGTGCTGAAGTATGCTGCGGCATCTGTCAAGAATGAAATCGTCTTGATGGATAAAATTGCGGCATGAAGCCTCTCGCTTTTCCGCTACTTGCGGATGAGAACATCCATCCCGAAGTCGTTGCCTATCTGCGCGCATAGGGTAGCGATATTCAATCCGTACAGGAATTGGGATTAGGCGGCAGCGCCGACATTGAATTGCTGCTTTACGCCCACAGCGCAGGAAGGGTCATCCTAACACACGACAGTGATTTCGGACGACTGGTTTTTGCCCAACAGCAAACATTTCCGGGCATCATTTATCTCCGACCCGGTCACATTGAATCTCATTTCACTGTGCACAGCTTGAACTACCTTCGTTCTCAGGATATCGATGTGGAATTTCCATTTGTGATAGTAGCTGAACGACAACAACAACGTATCCGTGTTCGGGTTCGTCAAATGTGACGGGGTTTGAAGAGGGTGGATAACACAGACGACCGGCTCAGACGGTCATCTTCAGGAGAGAATACCTAATGATCCACCTCATGTACACTGGCGGGACATTGGGCATGGTGCGCCGCCCCGATGGCGCTCTGGAACCCGCTGGCATCCAAGGCTTACTCGACCAGATTCCCGAACTCAACCTGGTGGCAAAAACCGACAATTACACGCTGGAACCGCCGCGGGATTCAGTCGATCTCGGCCCTGCCGACTGGATTAGGATGGCCCGGCACATTGGCGAACATTACAACGATTACGATGGTTTCGTCATCCTGCACGGCACGGACACCATGGTTTACACAGCCGCCGCCCTGTCCTTTTTGCTGGAGGGGCTGGACAAACCTGTCATCCTCACCGGCGCCCAACTCCCTATCGGCGAAGTACGCAACGACGCACGCAACAACCTCCTCACAGCGGTCGAACTGGCTGCTTGCGGCCACCCCCAGACTGCGGAAGTGGGCATCTACTTTAATGACAGACTTCTTAGGGGGAATCGCGCCATCAAGCGTTCAGTTTTCGCATTCGATGCCTTTGAATCGCCCAATTGTCCGCCTCTGGCTCGTGTAGGCACTGGCATCCAGTTTCCGGCTACGCCGGAGCGTCTTCACAGGCCCGGCTCGTTTTCGGTGCACCAGCAGCTTAATGACCAGGTGGCTTTGGTCAAACTTGTTCCCGGTCTTGCACCCGACCTGCTGGCCTATCTCGTTGATGCTCCAATCCGGGGCCTGGTGCTGGAGACCTTTGGCAGTGGCAATGTGCCTGCTACGCCGGGTTTGGTGGATGTGCTTGCTCAGGCCATTGCACAGCGCGACTTGCTGGTTGTGGCTATCACGCAGCAACAGCAGGGCAGCGTCCAATTGCGCGCCTATGCCGCCGGTCGTCGTCTGCTGGATGCGGGCGTTGTTTCCGGCTTCGACATGACATCGCACACGGCGCTTGTCAAATTGATGTTCCTGCTAGGGCAGGACATTCCCCAAGCCGAGCGCCGGAGGTTGTTGGGCATGAATCTGCGTGGTGAGCTGACGGCGGGATGAGACAATCATGCTGCTTTGCAACCGCTGCGATATAAGTCTCGTATAGGAATTGATGAATGCGAATTTCCCACCCCACGCACTTGTGCTACAATAACTCAGAACCCGTCTAAATCCTCATTCAACATAATGGTGGAGCAAATCAGATGATGCGAACAAAGTCGTTGCGTTGGCCATTCCTAATGGGAGTATTGGCGCTGCTCGTGATGGTTTTGGCGGCCGGTCCGGCAATCGCTCAAAGCAAATCACTGTATTGGGAACGATTTGATGTTGACATAAACGTTAATGTTGATGGAACATTTGACGTTATCGAAACCCAGGAAATCCAGTTTACACAGGGTTCTTTTACCTACGGATTCCGCAGCATTGATGGCCATCTTGTCGAGGAAATCACTGACATCCGTGTTTCAGATGAGTATGGCCCATACGAGGAGAGCTACACAGAAGAACCCCGGACATTCACTGCAACCGAAGAGGGCTCAAATGTTGTGGTGCGCTGGTACTTCGACGAAACAGCGGACATGGCCCGTACATTTGACATAAGCTATCGTGTGCACGGTGGACTGCGCTATTACGAAGATGGGGACCAGGTCTGGTGGCAGGCTGTATACGGCGATCGTAGCTTCCCCGTAAATAGTAGTGTTGTCACCATCCATGTGCCGGTTCCGGCGAAAATCATTAACATGGATAGCTATTTCACGCAGGCCGATATGCAGTTGTTGGATGATCAAACTGCTCAGCTTACTGCGATGGGGCGCATCCCTGCCGGACAAATTTTCGAGGTGAGAGCCCAATTTACGCATGGCGTTGTGGCGGGTACTCCATCTGCCTGGCAAGCTGCCGAGGATGCGCGGGCAGCTGAGCTTGAAGCTGCGGCGGAATATGAAGATAAATGGAAACCAGTGGTGGATCTGTTTTTTGGCGCTTTCAGCTTGATGATGTTGATCATGGCTCCGGTGCTGTTGTATCTCGTCTGGTACACCCGTGGCCGTGATGCGCAAACAGACTTCGCTGCCGAATACCTGCCGGAACCGCCCTCGAATTTGGAACCGGGCATGGCTGGTGCGTTGCTCGATGAAAAAGCCGACATGGAAGATATTCTGGCGTCGTTGGTGGACCTGGGGCGGCGGGGTTATGTGCGCATGGAGGAGCTTGAACCGGAGAAGAAGGGGATTTTTGGCCGTGGCGAGGCGGACTTCCAATACGAACTGCTCAAGCCTGCCGATGATTCTTCTCTGCGAAAGTACGAACAGGTTCTCTTGACCTCCTTATTTGGGAAAAAGGAAGAACGCAAGCTATCCGATCTCAAGGAAAAATTCTACAAACAGCTCCCTAAAATCCGGTCAGCGTTGTACGACGAAGTCGTAACAGAAGGATTCTTCACCACGAACCCTGAGAAAACTCGCTCCCGTTGGGCTGGTTTGGGCATTGTGGCATTGATACTCACATTCGTTTTTATGTGTGTGGCTGGCGCTATTCTGTCGAACTATACCGATTTCACCATTTGTCTGCCTCTGGGGCCTGGGTTGTTTGCAATTGGATTGATCATTCTGGCCCGCTTCATGCCCCGAAAAACAGAAAAGGGCGCAGAGGAAGCCGCCCGCTGGCAAGCGTTCCGCACTTACCTCGAAGACATCGACAAACACACCAATCTGGAGCGCGCCACCGAGTTGTTTGATCGTTATCTGCCTTATGCCATCGCCTTTGGTCTGGAGAAGGACTACCTGAAGAAATGGGAGAAGGTGGAGGCCATGCCCGTACCACCCTGGTACATCCCTTACCCCCGTCCTTACTACGGCTATCCCGGCTACCCGAGCGGAAGCCCAGGCGGTCATACAGCCGCTCCTGCGCCACGTCCTGCTGAAGGCGGCGGGGCCGGCATCCCCAGCCTGAGCGACGCCAGTGGCGGTATGACGGCTGGCCTTGCCGGCATGAGCGCCGGCCTCACCGGCATGCTTTCCAGCGCATCTTCCACCCTTTCGAGCAAACCGCAGCCCAGTGGCGGCAGCGGTGGCTGGACTTCCTCACGCGGCAGTTCGGGTGGAGGCGGCTGGTCAGGCGGTGGCTTTAGTGGCGGCGGCAGCTTCGGTGGTGGCGGCGGCGGTGGCGGCGGTGGCGGATTTGGTTAGCACCTCGCCAATGCTGATGATCAAACAACCCTTATCACTTATTCACACCCTCTCACCTCAAATCAAACTATGAACACCGGACGCCTGGCAGGCATTATACTGATCGTAATCAGCATTCTCATTCTTGTGGCTTCGATTGCCGTGTTGGGGACCCAGCTCTTCTCCGAACAATCGGCAACAGCCGGAGGCCAGATGTTAGGCCTCGTCATGATTTTCATCTTCGTTGTCATCCCCCTCGGCGCAGTCGGCGTGTATCTGCTGGTGCGAGGGCGGGCAGAAGAGAAGAAGATGGACAAGGCCAGACAGGAGCGCAAAATCCTCAACATGGTTCTGACACAAGGCAAGGTCAGCTTCGCTGAAATTGCGTTGGAATTGGGCCTTACCCGAGACCAGGTCGAGGATATTGTGCGAGATCTGGTTGGCAAGCAACTCTTCACCGGCGCCGTCAATTGGAACGACGGTATGCTCTACTCTAAAGAAGCCTCGCAACTCAAATCCGATCATCTGTGCCCGAACTGCGGCGGCGAACTGACTCTGGCAGGCAAAGGCGTGATCGAATGTCCCTACTGCGGTTCTGAGGTTTTTCTACATCTCGATTGAATAATCACGTCACAAGCTGGTATTGGATATTGGGTATTGGCGATATGAAAAAGGATCGCTAGCATACAACACCAATACCACCCAATATCCACTTCCTAACCCCTCTCACATCAGGAGGTCTGATGGACATATACGATCAAGCACAACAAGGCATGACCCAACTGGAAGGCATCATTAGCGGTCTGCCTGTGATCAGCGATTACCGCAGCAAGGAAATGCGCCGTGATGCCGACAAGAAACTGCGCGAGAGCATCGCCGCCACACTCGAAACCAAAAGGCGCAAGCTTACCGGATTGCAACGCGACCTGGTGACGGCCGGACACTTGCGAGACCTGCCCGAGATGGAACGGGCGGTGGGCCGACTGCAACTGCTAATCGACCGCATCCGCACCGCAGCATACGGCTACGCTCCCTTTTTCGATGCCCAGGAAATTCGTGAAGCGGAACTCGATCGTCTGATTGCCTTCGACCAGCAGATGGCCAGCCAGATCGTCATCATCGGCGAGCGAATTGATATCCTCGGAGCAGCGTTGGTATCTGAAGGCGGGTTTGAAACCGCCCTAGATGCGCTTTTGGACGATCTAACCTTGCTGCACGAGCAATTCGATCAACGCGAGCAGGTCATCAGCTACCTGGCCGGTTCCGAATAATCTGACAATCTGATTCACACCAACATTCCTTAGGAGAAACCACAATGCCACGCATATTCGACATTGTACAAGCGCCCGACCAGCGTCCTGACGAGTTGGTTGTTCGCGTGCCCCAACAGGGCTGGGGCGACATCCGCCTGGGCTCACAACTGGTCGTGGGCGAAAGCCAGAACGCCGTTTTCTTCCGGGACGGCAAGGCGCTGGACACCTTCGGCGCAGGACGTCACACACTCACCACAGCCAATGTTCCCATTCTCATCAACTTGCTGGGTCTGGCCTTCGAGCGGCGAATCGCCATTCAAGGCTTCGGTCTACTTCGTCAACATGGTCGACATGCTCGACCAGAAATGGGGCACGTCGCAGCCGGTGGCTCTGCGCGATAAAGACCTGGGCATGGTGCGGTTGCGTGCAAACGGCGCCTATTCGATGAAAGTTGCTGACGCCCAGCGATTTGTAGCGCAGATTGTCGGTCAGCGGGGCCTCTATACCACCCGTGAGATCGCCGATTGGTTGCGCAGGCCAGATCGTGGCCGGGTTCACCGACCTGCTGGGGGAAACCAAGGCCGGTCTCTTCGACTTGCCGGCCCTGGTTGATGAACTGGGCGTCGCCCTCAAAGCCAAGCTTTCGGAATCATTCGAGCAGTCAGGCATCGAGATTAAGCAGATGTTCGTGCAGAGCATCAGCACCACCGAAGAGACGCAGAAAGCCATCGACGAGCGTGCAGCGATGGGCGCCATCGGCGATATGAACGCTTACCTGCGCTTCAAGGCAGCGCGTGCGCTGGGCGATGCCGCTGTGGCCTCCGGCACGGGCGGGGGAGGAGAAAGCGGTGTTGCAGCCGGTCTTGGTCTGGGTGCAGGCATTGGCATGGGCGCAGGAATGGGTGGCTTGATTGCGCAGGCCATGCAACCGGCGATGCAGCCCCAACAAGCTGCCGCTGCGCCGCAGGCTGCTGCACCGACAACCCGCGCTGAGATCGAAGCTTTGATCGACAGCCTTGACATGCGTCTTGCCAATGGTGAAATCAGCGAATCCACTTACGACCGTCTTGTCGGCAAGTGGGAAAGCAAACTCGCAGAAATGGACTAGCGGCAGTTCTCTGCTAAAATGAAGGGAGCGTGAATTATTTCCGCTCCCTTTTTTACTTTACCCATCAACTCAAGCAAAGGAAATCTAAATGAACGATTTTGAAAGCAAACTGGAAAAATACGCCGACCTGGCTGTCCATGTCGGTGCAAATGTTCAGCCAGGGCAAAGACTTTTGCTTTGGCGAGTGTCTCCGCAGTCTGCCGACCTGGTAAAGGTTATTACCGCCAAGGCTTACGAAGCTGGCGCCTCTCTGGTCGAGACCATATGGATGGACGATGGCATGCAGTTGGCGCGCATCCAGCACGCTCCCGACGATTCGTTAGAGGAATTTCCCGAATGGGTAGCAAATGGCATGTTGGAGCACGTGCAGAATGGCGGGGCCCTGATCTCGGCCAGAGGTGGAGACCCCGATCTGTTCCGAGGGCAGGATGAGGAACGTGTGGCGCGTGTGCAAAAAACCTATGTGCAGAATCTTATGCCTGCTATGTCGCATGTGACAAAAAACGAGATTAACTGGCTCGTGATCGGCGCTCCCACAGAAGTTTGGGCGCGCAAAGTCTTCCCGGAATTGCCGGCCGATCAAGCACTCGCCAGTCTTTGGGAGATTGTCTTCGACATCTGCCGCGTCAATGAACCCGATCCAGTCGCTGCCTGGAAAGCGCATCTGGCGAATCTTGCCGCTCGCAGCGCCTACATGAACGAGAGGCAGTACAGCGCCCTCCACCTTGCTGGCCCAGGCACCGATCTCAAAGTTTGGCTGCCCGATGGCCATATCTGGAAGGGTGGCGCTGGCGTGAGCAAGGCAGGCGTGCCCTTTACCGCCAACATACCAACCGAGGAAATCTTCACCATGCCCCACAAGGATAAAACGGAAGGCGTGGTGCGTGCGACTTTGCCTCTGAGCCATGGCGGGATGTTGATCGATGACTTCAGCATGACTTTCAAGGATGGGCGAGTTGTAGATGTGCAAGCCAGGGTCGGCGAAACGGTATTGCGACGCTTGATCGAAAATGATGAAGGCGCTGCCCGTTTAGGTGAGATGGCCCTGACGCCACAGAGTTCGCCTATTGCCCAGTCAGGACGGCTCTTCTACCACACGTTGTTCGACGAGAATGCCTCCTCCCACATCGCTTTGGGTCGTGCTTACGCCGATAATCTTGTTGGTTCAGCGGAGATGACGCCAGAAGAGCTTGCCGCAGCCGGCGTCAATTACAGTTTGATCCATGTCGATTTCATGATCGGCTCCGCCGAGATGGATGTGGATGGCGTCTTTGCAGATGGTGAGACCGAGCCAGTCATGCGTTCTGGTGAATGGGTTTTTGAAGTCTGACACGTATTGCGTTTTTCGTGTTGCGTGGCGTGATGGAGTTTATGCAGATTAGACACGCAACAAGTATTCGTGCGGGCTGTCACTGCAAAGTGATGGCCCGTTTTTTTGTGGCTGTTTGGCGGGCTATGCTAAACTAAGCGGTTGAGTTCTATTTCCACCACCTGTTCTGAACCCAACTGCGGTTTTGCATCCCGCCTGATTGCTTCATGCCTGTGTCCGTCATGCTAAAACGTCTACTCCCGATATTGTTCGTGCTGGCGCTTCTCAGCGTCTCTCAAGTCTTCGCACAGGGTTCTGGCATCAACTATCCGCCAGAAACCGAGGTTGTGCGCGCCGTCATCGACATCCGGGGCACCGCCGCACATCCTGAATTCTGGAAGTACGAGCTGGCGGCTGCGCCTTTTGGCACGCAAAACTGGTTCAACATCACTGTGAGTGAAACGCCGGTCACCAATGGCGTGCTCGGCGTCTGGAATACTGCCACCGTGCAGGATGGAACCTACACCTTGCGGCTGCGAGTTGTCAAACGGGATGGCAACTATGATGAGTACACCACACAGCGGGTACTGGTGGGCAACGCCTTGCCTTCTCCTACGCCCACTGCCGATGTCTCTCCCTCTCCCACCATCACGCCAACCTCCGAACCGCCCACGGCCACTCCGGTCGTTGTGACGCCGGACATCCCCACACCGACGCCCGCTCCGACCGAGACACCCACGCCGGCAGGTAGCAGCGACACCGCCGGGGACAACAATACCGAAACCGGCGATGATGCTGGCGGTGGCACTGGCACTGGCGACTTGATTCAGACGGCCACCGATGCCTTTTTCAACGGCGCTCGCATTGTGCTTGCGATCTTCGTGGTGCTCGGCTTCTTCTTTGCCATCAAATACATTCTCACCTGGCTGTACTATCGGTTCCTGGCCTGAGATCGGAAATCAGAAGTCGGAGGTCAGAGGTCGGAGATCAGTAATCTTTCGGCTGATATTGGATATTGGGTAATTGGTATTCACAGATCAGCTAACAGCAGACCGAATATCTAATACCTAATACCCAATATCAACCACACATCGTGCCTTTCCTTAAACGGTTTGCCCAGTTCTTTTCTCAGCAGCAGCAACTACTATCCGCCGAACCTATGAAGATGATCGTCGGTCTGGGGAATCCCGGCTCGCGTTACGAGCGAAATCGCCACAATATCGGCTTCCAGATCGTGGATGAACTGGCGGCGGTGCACAACCTGGTTTTCGACAAACGCCAGCATAAAGCGAAGGTCGCCAGCGGCTGGATCGGTGAACAGCGTGTGCTCCTGGTCAAACCGCAGACCTACATGAACCTCAGCGGTGAAGCGGTGCAGCCTCTGCTGACCTTCTACAAAATCGAACCCGCCGATCTAATTGTCGTTTTCGACGACCTGGATTTGCCCACAGGCAAGCTTCGCTTGCGCCCTTTTGGCGGCGCTGGCGGGCAAAATGGCATGAAGTCGATCATCCAGCGCCTGGGGACCGACCAATTTCCCCGCATGAGAATAGGTATCGATCGTCCGCCCGGTCGCATGGATCCGGCCGCTTACGTGCTCCAGAACTTCTCGTCTGCGGAAGAAGAGATCATTGTGCAGTTGCGAGATCGAGCACGGCAGGCTCTGGAAAATTGGCTTGAAGCAGGGATCGATGCCACGATGAATGCCTTTAACTGATGTTGGCTCTTTGGGATTTCGTATGGCTGCACGCCCTGAAACGTGAAGACGTGAAGCGTGACGTCGCCTTGTAACGGCATTTGTCACGTTTTACGTTTCACGCATCCATCTGAATCAGTGTTTGCCAGACGAAATCCTGTTGAACTTAATGTTTTGACGATACTCAATGACCCCTGTATCCCCGACCAGTGATCAACTGAATCTCAATGGCCTGCTAAACGCTGCTCTGGAGCAGTCGCACATGCAGGAATTGGCTGCTGCCCTTGCAACCGGTGAAGCGCCACCACATCCCCTGGGTGTCACCGCTCCTGCCCGTAGTTTCGTGGCGGCGGCATTAGCGCAGTCATTGGCCCGACCGACGCTGGTGCTGACCGCCCGCCTGGAAACGGCCCGCTTACTCACCGATCAGTTGCGGGCATGGTTGGGTGAAGACAATGGCCGGGTTCACCTCTTCGCCGATCCTGACGCCCTTAGCTTCGAGCGTATCCCCTGGTCACGGGAGACAAGACAGGCCCGACTGGCAGCTCTGACAACCCTGAGCCAGTGGGGCAGGCCAGGGGCACGTCTTGCTCCGCCGATTGTTGTCGGCTCGGTGCGGGCCTTGATGCAGATCACAGCGCCGCCCAGCGCCTTTCGTCGGCACTTGCGCGCCCTTAGACTACACGACATCATTGATCTGCAAGCGCTGCTGGGGCAATGGCTTAAATCCGGCTACCGGCGAGAAACGCTGGTGGAAGAGCCGGGCGCATTCAGCCATCGTGGCGGCATCATCGACATCTGGCCGCCCAACGAACGGCTTCCCTACCGCATCGAACTTTGGGGAGATGAAGTGGACAGCCTGCGCAGTTTCGATCCCTCTACGCAGCGCACCCTGCCCGATGCCTCCACCGAACGCATCGTGATAGGTCCGGGCAGCGAGGCCATGCTCGACCGTGGATTGGCCGCCGCTCAGGCGCTCCAGGCGCTCGCTGTTGACACCTGTCATCCGCCCGCTCAATTCGAACTGGAGCAGGACGGCGATCATCTTGCCTCCGGCGTTTCTTTCCGGGGGATGGAATTTTACCTGCCCTATCTCTATCAGCAACCCGCCACCCTACTCGACTATCTGCCAGAAAAAGCCTTGCTACTGATCGATGCCGCCGCCGATGTGGCTGCTGTGGCCTTGGATCTGGAAGGCCAGGCAATGCAAGTGGAGAAAGATCTGGTCAAAAGCGGCGATCTTCCGCCTGATTTCGCGCGGTCGTTTGCCACCTGGGAGGAGTTACGACCACAGGTCGAGCAACGCCAGGCGCTGGTTTTGGGACAGGGAAAACTGGATGGGCACAGCACCAGTGTCGGATCGCCGCTAGGTCGTTCCTTCCATCCCGGCCCGCGCTGGGGCGGCCAACTACGGCGAGTTATCCAGCAAGTCGCTGCCATGCGTGAAAATGGCAATCGTGTAGTCATTGTCAGCCGGCAGGCGGCTCGTCTGGTGGAACTGTTTCAGGAAGATGAAATAATCGTGGGCGTTCAGCACGATCTACCCACACGGCCTCCTGCGGGCAGCATCAGCATCGTGCAGGGGCAATTCGATGAAGGCTGGCGACTGGAGACTGAACCGGGCGAAATTGTCTTCCTCACTGATGCCGAGATCTTCGGATGGGGTAAAGCGCGCCGTCGCCGCAGCCGCCAACCACGCGCCGCAGCGCCGGAATCCTTCTTTGCCGATATCCATCCCGGCGATTACGTCGTGCACATGGAGCATGGCATTGGCCGATTTGTCGGGCTGGTCAAGATCGATCTCGACGGCGTCGAACGGGATTATTTGCACGTTGAGTATGCACAGACCGACCGGCTCTATGTGCCCGTACATCAGGCAGACCGCCTGGCACGGTACGTTGGCCCAGGCGAGGCCGTACCCAAGCTCAATCGCCTTGGCACAGCCGACTGGGGTCTGGTTAAGGCCAGAGCCAAGAAAGCGGTGGCCGAGATCGCTGATGATTTGCTGGTGTTGTACGCCCGGCGCGAGGCCATGTCCGGGCACGCTTTCAGCCCCGACAGCGAATGGCAGCAAGACCTGGAGTCGGCATTTCCCTACGTCGAAACAGAAGATCAGATGGTCGCAATTGAGGCGGTCAAAGAGGATATGGAGAAAGCCAGGCCCATGGACCGGCTCATTTGCGGTGATGTGGGTTATGGCAAGACCGAAGTGGCGCTGCGGGCGGCATTCAAAGCGATCATGGATGGCAGACAGGTGGCGGTACTGGTTCCGACCACTATTCTTGCCCAGCAACACTACAAGACCTTCAGCGAGCGCCTGCGCGCTTTTCCTGTGGAAGTGGATATGCTCTCTCGCTTCCGCAGCCGAGGCAAGCAAAAGCAGACCCTGGATGGCTTGGCGAAAGGTTCGGTGGATGTAGTCATCGGCACGCATCGCTTGCTTTCCAAAGACGTGGAGTTCAAGGATTTGGGCTTGTTGGTGGTGGACGAGGAGCAACGCTTTGGCGTCCGCCACAAAGAGCGCATCAAACAGCTTCGGGCTCAGGTGGATGTGCTGACCCTCACAGCCACGCCTATTCCCCGCACCCTCTACATGAGCTTGACCGGCGTGCGTGATCTCAGCACCATCGATACACCGCCCGAAGAGCGGCTCCCCATCCAGACGACGGTCGGTTTTTACGACGAGACCCTGATCCGTAACGCCATTTTACGGGAACTGGACCGCAACGGTCAGGTATTTTTCGTGCACAACCGGGTGCAGGGCATCCAGCAGATTGCCAATCGTGTCCGCAAAATCGTGCCGGAAGCAGCAGTCGAGGTCGCCCATGGCCAGATGCCGGAACGAGAACTGGAGGCAA
Source organism: uncultured Chloroflexia bacterium (assembly GCA_963700615.1). GTDB lineage: Bacteria > Chloroflexota > Anaerolineae > J102 > J102 > DUEF01. The sequence continues at coordinate 877,905 of CAVOYG010000026.1, forward strand.
CCATGCTCGCTTTCGCCGAAGGCGAATTCGATGTTTTGGTCTGCACCACCATCATCGAAAGCGGGTTGGACATCCCCAATACCAACACGATCGTCATCAACCGAGCCGATAAGTTCGGCCTGGCGCAGCTCTACCAATTGCGCGGCCGGGTTGGCCGAGGCGCTGTGCGGGCTTACGCTTATCTGCTCTACGACAAACACAAACCCCTGAAACCGGATGCCCGCCGTCGTTTGGAAGCGATCCAGGAGGCCAGCGATCTGGGAGCGGGATTCCGCATCGCCATGCGAGACCTGGAGATACGGGGGGCTGGTGACTTATTGGGCGCTCGCCAACATGGCCATATCGCCTCGGTCGGCTTTGATATGTACGTGCGTTTGCTGGCTCAGGCCGTTGAAGAACTGCGTGATGACGGTCGTTTGCCGGATGGCGCTATCGACACCAGCGTGCTGGCCGAACCGTTGACCCCCACCATCCATCTTGACCTCCCCCTGATGGCGGGCCTGCCCACCAGCTATATCTCGGATGAGGGGCTGCGTTTGCAACTTTACCGCCGCATCGCCAGCCTTAACACGCCGGGCGAGCTGGATGATATGGCCAAGGAACTCAAGGATCGATTTGGCGAACTGCCCGAGGAAGTCACAAACCTGCTCTATCAGGTCAAGGTCAAAATACTGAGCATGCGCGCCGGAGTGACCAATATCGGTCGGGACCACAACCAACTGGTCGTACGCAGCGCTGCCGTGGGGCGTCTGGATCGGGAGCGGCTACAACATCAGCTGGGCGAAAACGCTCACGTGGGCTCCAACGCTCTGTGGATCATTGTCGATGAACAAGACGCCTGGCGTGAGAGTTTATTGCGTGGTTTGGATATCCTGACAGCAGGGGCGTGATTGCGGCTGTGTAGTTTCGCGTTTGGGGCAGACATTGAGTGGACTCATATTCAAGTATTTTGGGAAAATGAAAGGATGCAAGGTACTGGCAACGCACTCCGAATCTTATCTCACTACCTATCACACCTCATGTCAACAGCAGATTATTCCGTTTAGCCTTGGCCTTATTGTGGGCCTCAACACTCGCCCTTGCTCTTTTCTTGGGACTGAGTCAGCAATCAACGCAGGCAGCAACGCCATCGCTGCATTCAGGTCGTTACGACATCCCACCGACGCCCCCTGCTCCCGACCGGGAGTATCCGACCCCACCTCTGGCGACGGCGGGCAGGCCCAACGCTGACGTCAGTGATCTCAGCATCCATTTTATCAGCCGCACGCCCCGCTACGAGCGTTACTGCCTGGATTACGCCAACGACGTGCCGCAACTTTGCGAAGGGACAAGTGACGCGAAGCGTTTCCCGGATCCAGGCGAGCCGGTCACGTTCACTGCCCGTGTTGTCAATCAGGGCTTGGTGGCAAGCACACCCACGACGTATGCCTGGCTCTTGGACGGCGGGGAACAAGCCAATGGTGTGTTGCCAGCATTGGGGCCGGGAGCAGAACACGAACTGACCTGGGATTGGGCCTGGCAGTCCGGCGCACACACTGTCACCCTGCACATTGAACAAGCCGCCACGGAACTGACGACTGTCAACAACACACTCGACCACCGCACGGACGCCCATTATCTGGAAATTCTCGTCCATCCCTATTTCGTGCAAGCATTCTCCGGCTACCGAAATCTGGTCGGCACATACTCCTTTCAAGATTGGTTGCAGGCGCAGTTTGCGCAGTTAAACCAGCGCATGGCCGCTGCTGTCTACCCGGATTCGCCCGATGGCATCGCCGACCGCATCCGTATCGATGTGATCACCGAGACCGTGCAGGTCGGGGGCGACGAGGTGGTCGGAAATCGAGAGTACGACGGACGCTGGACGTTTCGCACCGAGCAAGATTACAAACGTACACCCGAAAACGAAGCCTGGATATCGGCAGAAAACTACGTCCGCCGCTATGCTGCCGGCATCGATTGGGGATTGATCCACGAACTCGCACACCAGCTCGGCGTGATCGATCTCTATCAACTGAATGTGTCACCCAGTTCAGGCAATGAGGTCCAGGACGGTTTGCCCCTGCTTTCCGGTTTCATCTGGCGCTATCCGGGGTTGATGGGGGGCGATGATGTCAGGCCGTATGATAGCACATCATTCAGTGACCATACCGCCAGGGCGCTTGTCGGCAACAGCGGCTTTCGACGAGGCTATTTCGGCGAGTATCTCTACGATCTGCCGTCGGAAATCTGGCTGCAGGTCCTGGATCGGGAGGGCGCGCCGGTGTCTCAGGCTAGCGTCACTGCGTATCAGACGCAATTCGGGGTGCTCAGCGACGTGAGTGTTTTTGACGGCCAGACCGATAGCGAGGGTAGATTTCTGTTGCCCAACCGCCCGGTTTCACATCCGATCACCACTGCCACAGGACATGTCCTCCATCCCAATCCTTTTGGCGATATCGATGTGGTCGGGCGCAATGGCCAGCTGCTGATCCAGGTCGAGAGAGATGACCAGACGTTCTTGATGTGGCTGCCTATCACCGAATTAAACAAAGCCGCATGGCAGGGATACGACGTTTACACCGTTGTCCTGCAGACGCATTTCCCGCACGTTTCGGGGCTGGCCGTTGTCAATCCCCAAGTTCGGACACAAGGCAACCAGGTCGAGCTAGAGTGGAATTCCTCAGCCACAGAGCTCAGTTACAACGTAATCGCTCATCCCCTACCCCCCTCGATTCCCCCGCCAACGGAGGGAAGCCAAAAGCCTCCCCATGATGTCGGGGGGATTGAGGGGGGTGAATGGCCACGCTACAATATTTACCGGGGCGTTTGGCCTAGCTTCTATCCATTCACAAAAATCGCACAAGGCATCTCCGCACCATCGTTCTCGACGGTGATCACCACAACTTCCCGATTTGCGGTCACAGCGGTCTGGCCCGATGGTTCCGAAAGTGGATTTGGCGAGATCGCTCGCGCCGAAATGCTGTATGCGCCAGCAGGTCTAGCCTGGCTGCCCGCAAGTGCTCGGCGGCCAGACGGTGAAGTGATGGTCGTAGACAGACATTCCGGTGCTCGCCTGGACCTCATACCACCTGACTGCGAGGCTCCCACCTGCGCACTGCGCTGGATTGGCCGGGTGGGTAGTGAGCATCACGGCATGGTGGGAGCGACAGCGGCGGCGCTGGGGCCAGGAGAGACCCTCGGCGTGTCTGTCGGCAGCGATCAGCGTCTCTGGGTCTTCGACTATGAGCAGCAACCGCTCAACTGGTTTGGTCGTGTTTCCGATCGGCCATCTACCCTCGACCAGCCCGCTGGCGTCGCCCTCCTGGGCCAACCATTCACCGTCGATTTCGCTTTCACTCGCCCCGATACTCGGCGCTGCACTTCTTCTGCCATTCGACGGCGATCTGTCTGATCCCAGCGGCCTGCAACCTGCTGTAGCGGAAAACTTGCGCTTTGCCCCAGGACGATTCGGCCAGGCGATAGAAATAGGTGAGGGATCGAGACTGCAATACCCGCTCGGAGATTTTGATGCAGGGCGGGGCAGCGTCGAATTTTGGGCGAAGCCCAACTGGCCGGGCACAGACAAAAATCATCATGTCCTGTTGGAGATCGGCGATCCTGAGCGGGACCCGGAAAGTGAAGAGCCAGGGTATCGTCTGCGCTTGGCGCACAACAACGGCGGCCTGTACGTGTGGATCACGGATTTCGAGGACATTGACAAGGCGGCCTGGGGCTCGGTGGTCGATTGGCAGCCAGGTGAGTGGCATCACATTGCCGCTGTCTGGGATGATCAACGTCTGAGCCTGCATGTGGATGGACGGCTACTCTGGGGCGAGGCCCTGCCCTTCACAATCGCCGGTTCACCTGCCACGCTGGCACTGGGCGGGACGCTGGATGGTGGCGATACTGCCAAAGCTGCTTTCGATTCCCTGCGCGTCAGCAAATATCCTCGTCTGGGCAACAGCGAACAGGTTCGTGTCGTGGTATCAGAGGGCGAGCGGGGCGAGATCAAGGTGTTTGATCTGCTGGGCAACCTCATATCGACCTTTGTACCGGACGACGACGGACTCCACGATTACGGACAGTTGGCGTCCACTGCCGCCGGCGATGTTTGGGTGATCGACCGGCAAACCCACAGCGTGGAGCAATTCCTGTTCGATGGCGATAACCTGCGCTGGCGGCAAACGCTCGACCTGCCCCCGCTTGTTGATCCCCGCGCCGTGGCAGCCAATGCTGACGGCATCCTGGCCCTGGCTGATGGCGATCAGATACTCGTTCTCGACCCGGCGCGCACCAAGTCCGTGCTTGGCGTGTGGCTAAGCCCAACCGATGGTTCACCCGGCCGATTTCGGCACCCTACAGCCCTCACTTTTGGTCCTGATGGCGATCTGGCTGTGGCGGAACAAGGCAATCAGCGTATCAGCTTCATCGCTGGAGCCACCAGGACTACCACGCTGTATCTGCCCGTCATCAGCATTGCTAGGTAAGTTCGTCCACTGTTTCTGTGTTTGACTCTGCGCCTAGTTTGTCCAGACGGGCCCGGATCGCATTGGGACGACGCTTCAGGGCTGCTGCCAGATCATCAACATTTCGCCCTTCGTTGAACTGCGTAACAAGCCATCTGTCTTCTTCGGGATACCATTTTTCGTAGGCACGAGGATATTCCGCCTGGATTTGCTCCCGTAAGGCTTCATCCTCTTCGTTTTCGTGGGCGCCGTTATTGCTGGCATTGCGTCCATTTTTCTCTGGACTGTCCTCAGCCTGCCAGGCATAGGTGCTGACCTCACCATCTTCGGTCACCCGCACGACCTCAAATCGCACCCGACCGGCCTCGATGGCTCTGGCAATGGCGCGCTGCCCGTCGGAAAGTTTCGCCCGGCCATGTTTAACGTCGAGGATCACCACCTCCAAATCAGCATCCTCCAGGTTGGCATCGCGCATGGCGGCGTAACCGTCAAAGACCACGTAATCAACGGGATCACCGAGGAAGCGGGCGTCTGCCGGCAGATAATCGAAACCGGGCAACAGAGGAGCGAGTTGCTCCGCCATTTTGCCGCGCAGCACATTCCGACTTTGCGCTACACTTTCTTTGCGAGCGCGCCGGATGCTTTCTTTCTGGTTTTCCTGCATTTGCCGTAGCTTGACCTCGTAGCCACGGATAAGCCGCTCTCTCGATGCCTGGACCTGTGATTGCAGCGCAAAATAAGCGAGAATGCCGCCAATGGCCGCGCCCAATAATACCAATAACAAATCTTGAAACTCCATGGGGGAAACCTGCCTGGGGGGAGTAGGATGGAGTGCTTAACAAGTCAACTAACTGTCTCTATTGGTAACTAACCAAGTTACCGTCATTTCGACGACCAAAGGGAGGAGAAATCCCCCTGTTATCGCGAAATATCCCCGAAAAATGGGGGGATGCCTCACATTCGTTCGACATGACGTAAAGACTATATCTGAATGTGTACCTCTATTGTAGGTGAAGGCGGGAAAATCTTCAAGCTCATGAAAAACCGAAGCGCCATGGCTCATTGTCCATGGGTAGATCGTCAAGGTGGGCGCGCCGCAGGTTTTGGTAGCGAGGCCGTTGTTCCGCCAGTGAGTCGCCGCCCAGTTTCTCCAGCAGATGCATCAGCCAGAACGAAAGCGACCATCGCTTCGCCCACGACCACCGCCCTGGGCACGGCGTTGAAGTCGGAGCGTTCATAGGTGGTTGGCTCCGCCTCGCCGCTGGCCAGATTCACCGACTGGCGGGGATTCAGCACCGTGCTGATCGGTTTCATCGCCGCCCGGATGACGAGAGGCTCGCCGGTGGTGATGCCGCCCTCCAATCCGCCCGCCCGGTTGGTTTTTCTAATGAGATTGCCATCGCCATCTCTGAAAATCTCATCGTGGACCTCAGTGCCAAAACGGCTGGCGTTTTCAAAGCCGGGACCGATCTCAACGCCTTTGATGGCATGGATGGAGCCAACGGCGGCCAGCAGGCGAGCGGACAGTCGCCGATCCCAGTGGACGTGGCTGCCCAGACCCACCGGGAGGCCCAGCCCGATCACTTCGAACACCCCGCCCAGGGTGTCTTTCGCCAGCATTGTTTCTCGCACCAGCGTCCGCATCTGCTCGACCGCTTCCAGGTCGGGGCAGCGCAGGTCATTGTCCTCGGCCAGCGCGAAGCGCTGAGCATAACTCAGTGATTCGCTCAGGTTAGCGTCGACCCGGCCGATGGAGGTGACATAGCCTTGCACCTGGATATCGAATGCCGCCAGATATTGCTTGCAGAGCGCGCCCACCGCCACCCTGGCCGCTGTCTCGCGGGCGCTGGCGCGCTCGAGGGCCAATCGCAACTCTCGGTAGCCATACTTCACAGCGCCGGTCAGGTCTGCGTGCCCGGGTCTGGGCGTGGTCATCGGCGGAATGTCGCGTTCGGCCCAGTTTTTCCAATCCTTGTTGATTGTGGTGAGCGTGATGGGGCCGCCAGTGGTGTGGCCATTCATCACACCTGCCGTGATGCGCGCTGCATCGCTTTCGATCTTCATGCGCCCGCCTGCGCCGTAGGCCTTCTGGCGACGGGCGAGGTCAGTGCGAATGGCGTCTTCATCGACGGGCAGACCGGCGGGCATACCTTCGAGGATGGCGGTTAGTTGGGGACCGTGGGATTCACCAGCGGTGAGGAAGCGTAGGGGCATAGGGCAGAAGGTGGGATTGTGAATGTCGAATTGTGAATCTTGAGTTGGTACTGAGTTTGGCGTAGTGTGGGGCCGGTGTCAAATTGAGAGATCGAGACGGGGTGGATTGTAGTTTTTTGGAAGACCTCCCGGAGGAGGGCGCATAAACCTTTGCGAGCACAAAACTCTACGCCCTCCTCCGGGAGGTCAATCATTATTCCCGAATCTGCGTCAATCCCGCTTGAAGGCGCTGTAATCGGTTCGGCGATAATGAGAGACGCCCAGCCCTTCGATCTCCAGCATCGCCTGAACCTTCAGCGGCAGTCCGAACAGCTTGATGAAGCCCTCGGCATCTCCCTGGTTGTAGACATCGTCTTCATCGAAGGTGACATAATCTTCCCGATAGAGGCTGTAGGGACTCTTGCGTCCCACCAGAATAGCATTGCCCTTGTAGAGTTTGAAGCGCACAATGCCGGTAATATTCGTCTCGGTGGTCTGCACAAAAGCATCGAGCGCCTCGCGCAAGGGCGTAAACCACTGACCATTGTAGACCAGATCGGCGTATCGCAAGCCTACTTGCTGTTTGAAATGCAGCGTGTCTCGATCCAGGCAGAGTTGCTCCAGGGCGGCGTGCGCTTCGTAGAGCAGCGTGCCGCCAGGCGTCTCGTACACGCCATGCGACTTCATACCGACCAGCCGGTTCTCGACCAGGTCGATACGCCCGATCCCATGTCGCGCTCCAACTTCGTTCAATTCTTCAACAATGCCCACTGTCCCGCGGGCCACGCCATTTATCAGAACTGGTATGCCCTCCCTGAACTCGATTTGCACGTATTCCGGTTCATCCGGCGCCTCTTCTGGCGCAGTGGTGAGCGTATACATCACCTCTTCCGGTTCATTCCAGGGGTCCTCCAGAAGACCACCCTCGTGACTCATGTGCCAGAGATTGCGGTCCCGGCTGTAGATCGATTTTTCGGTGGCGGCCACAGGCACATTGTACTCGGCGGCGTATTCCAGGGCGTCCTTGCGTCCCCGGATGTCCCACTCCCGCCAGGGCGCAATAATTTTAAGCTTGGGATTTAGGGCCATGACCGTCAGCTCAAAACGGACCTGGTCGTTGCCCTTACCGGTCGCTCCATGTGCGACAGCATCTGCTCCCTCCAGCTCGGCGATTTCGACCATGCGTTTGGCGATGAGCGGGCGGGCGAACGAGGTGCCCAATAGGTATTTGCGTTCGTACACAGCGCCAGCCTGCATCGTGGGGATAACGTAATGGTCGATGAATTCCATGCGCAGGTCTTCGACGTAGACTTTGCTGGCGCCGGAAGCCAGAGCTTTCTCTTCCAGACCATCCAACTCGTCTGCCTGACCGAGATTGGCGCAGAAGGCGATGACTTCGCAACCATAATTGTTGCGCAGCCACGGTACGATTACAGATGTGTCCAGCCCGCCCGAATAGGCGAGTACGACTTTGTTGACTTGGGGTTTGGTGGACATTTTTGGGGCTCCTGGGTAAATCGGAAATTGGGGTATTGGATAGTAATGCCGGCAAATAAAAAACCACGAGGATTGGTTCCTTCGTGGTTGGGTTCGGGGCCGAGGTCGGTGCAGACGCGACGGTGCGGGTCAGGCTACTTGCCTTACCTCGTCCCGATTGGTCCTACGCCTGCGGATTGTATTCATGATGACGTCACTATAAACCGAAGCTGAAATGTTGTCAAAAAATACCTGCTCTTCGCCAGTGGAATTGCACCACCTTGCATCTTTGGCTCCCGTGTCGATAATGGCCCTATGAATCTCACTGCATCATGCAAAGCCAAGGTCTCTGATTTCGGTTTCGACCTTGTTGCCATTGCTCCAGCCGGACCCAGCCCAGACCACGAGCGCTATGTACAGTGGCTGGAAGCAGGTTATGCGGGAGAGATGGGATATCTCGCTACACACACGGACCTCAAAGCTGATCCACGGGAGCTGCAGGCCGATGCGAAATCGATCATTCTGGTCGGGTTGAATTACGCACAGCCGATAGATCCAGCGCTACGCGCTGATCCCAGCCGTGGGCAGATCGCTTCGTATGCTTTGGGGGATGATTACCATGACGTGATGCGTAAGGCGCTGATTGAGCTGGATGGTTGGCTGGGGGGGCAGGTCGGGCGCAGCACCCGTGGTCGGGTTTTTGTGGACAGCGCTCCGCTGCTGGAACGGTCGTGGGCGATGCAGGCGCGCATGGGGTTCATCGGTAAAAACACCTGTCTTATCAACCCGGACATCGGCTCCTGGCTGTTTCTGGGCGGGCTGCTGGCGCCGGAGGTGTTGGATTACGATGAACCGCCGGAATGGCAACAATCAACAACCAACAGTCAACAGCCAACAGCCAACGAAAAACGCACCACGCACCACGCACCACGCACCACGATTTCCCGGCATTTCGCAGGTGGTCGCATCGGAACTTGCGGTCGCTGCACTCGCTGCCTGGATGTGTGCCCCACCAGCGCTCTGGTCTCGCCCTACGAACTGGATGCCCGCCTTTGCATCTCATACCTGACTATCGAACTGCGTGACGAGATACCGGTCGAGTTGAGACCACAGATCGGGAACTGGGTCTTTGGCTGCGATTTGTGTCAGGATATCTGCCCCTGGAATCGTAAGGCTCCAGCCGCACACCACCCCCGCCTGCAGCCTCATCCCGACCGCATTGCTCCGCCTTTGCTGGATTTGCTGGCACTCGACCAGGAGGCCTTTGCCCGGCGCTTCCGTGGCAGCGCTGTCAAACGAGCGAAATGGGAGGGTTTTATGCGTAACGTCTGTGTGGCGGCAGGCAACTGGCGGGACCCGGCAGCACTGCCCGGATTAGAACATCATCTGTTCGAGAGCCCACCGCTGGTGGCATCCCACGCCGCCTGGGCATTGGGGGAGTTAGTTGGGTGTGTCGGGCGGCAAGCGCTGGAGAATGGATGGGGCGATTTAATGGAGCCTGTTGTAAAATCTAGCATCGAGGTTGCATTGACACAGCGTCTAAAATAACACTTGCACGATGATCGACTTTCATTTTCGACAATGAATCGCTCATGGCCAATCAATCATGTACTATCAACCTTTTTATGAAAGATTCCCAGAAATCGCCGAGCACGAAACACGTTCTATTGCTGTTTATAACCATGTCGGTATTCCCAAAGACGAATATGTTTTAGTCGAAGCCTATTGTGATGAGCCTGACTGTGATTGCCGTCGTGTTTTTCTCAACGTGGTTTCACGCCAACAGCAGAGAGATGTAGCTGTGATAGCCTACGGATGGGAAGATGAAGATTTCTATATCGACTGGTTCGGAAAGAACAGGCAAGATGTGATTAAAGAGCTGAAAGGACCTGTGCTCAATTCGGCAAGCCGACAGACCTCAATTGCACCGGCATTGCTCAAGTTAATTGAGACGGAGATATTGACTGATAAAGCCTACGTTGAACGCCTCAAAAGACATTATCGTATGTTCAAGCGTGATGTTGCCAGCGAACATGAAGCACAGCAACCACGCTCAACTCCCAAATTAGCTAACCGAAACGATCCCTGTCCCTGCGGCAGCGGCAAAAAATACAAGATTTGTTGTGGAAAAAGGAGATAATTTATGCCCGAATTGACTGATAACAACCAAGCCCTTCCAATCCGTCCTCGTGATCATGGCCCATCCCGATGATGCCGAATTTTGCTGTGGCGCTACCGTCAGTCAGATGGCTGGTGAGGGCGCAACCATCACCTACATCGTTCTCACCAACGGCGACAAAGGCAATCACAATCTCAGTATCACGGTGCCGGAACTGGTGAAGACCCGCATGGCGGAACAGCGGGCGGCAGCGAATATCCTGGGCGTGAAGACGGTGATCTTCATGGGTGAGGAGGATGGTTTTCTGGAGCCGAATCGTGAACTGCGGCGGCGATTGGTGCGGCATATCCGCAAAATCAAGCCCGATCTCATCATCTGCCAGAACCCCGATCTGTATTTCAGTGGCGACAGCTACATCAACCATCCCGACCATCGCAACGCTGGCCAGGCGGTTATCGAAGCTGTATTTCCCGCTGCCGGCAACCCCATGTTCTTCCCCGATCTATTGGCGGAAGGCTACGAACCGCACAGCATTCGTGAGTTGTGGATCTGCATGGTTCCTGAACCCGAGCACAAGATCGATATCACCGACCTGCTCGATCTGAAGATCCAGGCCTTGCGCCAGCATGTCAGCCAGTTTGACGACCTGGACGAATTGGAGAAATGGCTGCGAGAACGCTGGGGAGAGGCGAACGAGGAAGGCGAAATCCGATATTATGAGTCCTTCAAGCGCATGAAGTTCGACTGACAGCAAGTGAAACGTGAGGGCGTGAAACGTGAAAACTGGCCCAGCGAGCAGACTTCACGTTTTACGTTTCACGAATCAGATGAAATGATGTCAACAACACGAAATCCTGACAAGCCTTTGTTCTTTACGGATTCACGATCGTCATCGGGGATGGCATGAACAACAGGGCTGCAAGCACCAGGCAGAGTATGGCCAGCGCCTTGTGTTTGACATCGAGTGGCGTGATATCATCCATCGGCACGGCATGGTGCCAGCCGAAGAGCGCCAGGAGCGCCACCCAAATCAACCATCCCAGGTATTGGAATGAAAGCGCCAGCAGGATTGCGATAAGCACGTAGTTGAACCAGCGGATGCGTTGGCCAAAGAGTGTGTAGGCGATATGCCCGCCATCTAATTGACCGGCCGGGATCAGATTCAGGGCGGTGACCAGCAACCCGACCCATCCCGCAAAGGCCACTGGCGAAAGCATCACATCCCAACCGGCTTTTGATGGCAAGAACTCGCCGAATTGAAGCCACTTGAGCCCGGCGTAAAGTAATGAGTTCCCTTCGAGCATGTAACTTCCGTCAATGGGGAGAGGGCCAACATGAGAAATACTCAGGCCATACCAAAGGAGTGGGAATTGCAAAAACCAGACCTGCCAAAGGCCCAGCGGCTCCCATCTGCAGCAACTTTTTGCGATTTTTGGGGGGAGCGCGCATAACGATCACGGCGCCCAATGTCCCCAACGAGATGATCGGGAGAGGAATGAAGTAAGGAGGGCTGACCGACATGGCATTGCGTCGGGCCACGAAGAAATGTCCGAGTTCATGCGCCAGCAGGATCGTCATCAGGGGTGCAGCGTAGCTGATCCCGGCCTTCCAATCGATGCTGTAATCGATGGTGAGCCCGTATGTAAGAAACACCGAGATGAGTGTAGCAGCAAACAGTATGCCTGCCAGACGCCATCGGGATTGGGTCTTGGGCAGGGTGCCCTGCGCTGCGTAAATGACCTGCTCGTCGCCTTCCTTGCGAAAGAAAATCAGATAACCACTGGGCTGTGCGCGGGCGACGATGGCATCGTAGGCGGTGTCGGTTGGGCCCAGAAATCGGCCGGATAAACGAATGGCGTATTTGAATGAAAGGATGGGAGCGTCAAAGCGAATGGAATCGATATCGAAATAGCCGTCAACGGCATACTTGAGTTCTTCCGTTATCCGCCCTTGGACGAGGGAGTCTGTGGGCAAGTGTTTCTCCTGGGTAGAATATCTCTGGTTGGAACCAAAAAGACATAATTTGTGATGGGCATGTCATTGTGTCGGGGGGTCCATTCAAACAGACCACGCCACACGCAATACGACCTCGCAGCATTTTAGGTTAGGCCCGTCACTTTCCCCAAGTCCGCACGGCGCAGTACAATATCACTCCAAATCCGTTGTTACAAGAGATAATGCCCATGCCCACACCAAATGATGCTGCTCCGAAAAAGCCTCGTAAGGTCTTTCTGATCTTGATGCCTATCATTTCCATTGTTTTTACGCTGGTGATCATCGAGCTTTTTCTGGCGATTTTCCATCCGGTCCCATATTCGATCGAACGAAATATGTTTTTCGAGTCTGACCCGTACACCGGCTACCGCCTGAAGCCCAACAGCGTCGGCTATTTCCAGAAAGGCATTCCTGCGGTCGTCAATAGTTTGGGGTTTCGTGATGATGAAATCACGCTGGAGAAACCAGAGGACGTCTACCGCATCCTGATGTTGGGCGATTCATTTACGGTCGGGGCCAATGTCTTGCAGGAACAGGCTTATCCTCAAGTGCTGGAAACACTGCTCAATACCCGCACTGACCGTGAAATTCAAGTCGTAAACGCTGGCGTTGGGGGATGGGAGCCCTTTATGTATGCCCAATACTTCGAGCACTACGGCCAGGAACTTGATCCCGACCTGGTTCTCATCGGTTATTTCGCGGGCAATGATGCGTACAACCAATTCACCACGGTCGAGGAGCTTCCTACAACGATCCTTGGGCGTCGGGTAAGTCGGGGCTCAGCCGCAAAGCCCCTGACGAAATCACTGGTTTACCTGCATGAGCATTCGCATCTCATCCGTTTACTGATGCAGAAAGGTCCCCATGCTCTGGAATTCACACGGGATGACTGCGCTGACTTCAGCGATGAGTACCTTGCGGTGCAGCGGGCAAGAATGCCCAGCCATCTCCGGCGCAGTGCCGAGCAGGAATCGCTGGCGGCCAATGGCATCCGGCAAATTCAACGCATTCAGCACACTGCCGATGAATCGAAGATGCCAGTTGTCGTCGTCCTGCTCCCGGACGAAAACCAGATCAACCCCGCTCTGCAGGACGTTATTCTGGAGGGGGATGATCGTTCCCGCTACGATTTCGGGATGCCTCAATCGCTGCTAACTGATCTGTTTGCAGATGCAGGCATTCCCACCATCGATTTGCTGCCGGTCTTCCTGGCGGATTCCCGCTGTCTGTATATGAACGACACCCACTGGATTCCCGAGGGGCATCAGCTGGCGGCGCAAACCATCGCCGATGAAATTGCACCGTGGCTGGATGAAGCTGAATCAAAAAAATAATGCAATGCGCTGGAAGCAATGCAACCGTTTCCAGCTTGAGCATTCTGCCATGAAAAAGAACTCTGCGGGTGTCATTCCGAAGAGCGAAAGCGATGAGGAATCTGGATTGCGCTGTCTAGCGTAGACGATTCCTCACATTCGTTCGCAATGACAACCTGAAAAAGTTATGGACTACAAAAAGAGCCGCCAGCGAAGCTGACGGCCCTAGTTTTATGCGTGGTTATCGCTGAATATCAGTCAGCTACGCCATTGGTTGTGCCGGAGCCACCATCTGGCGCCCATGAGACACCATTGAGGACCACGGACAGTGGTTGGCCGTTGTTGCTTGTGACAACAGCTTGACCCAGGTAATTGTTTCCAAGGGCATTGAAATCGCCTGCGGGTTTGTCACCACCGTTGCGGGTGTTGTAACCCAGGCCAGCGCCCGGAGCAATGGAGTCATTGGAGAAAGTAAGCAAGCTGTTGCCAGCACCATCAAAGAACTCGACGGTGACATCAGCTGTGCCTGAGCCCAGATTCTGCACGATCACGGCGCTGAAGTCTTGCCACGTCCCGCTGGGGATGATGCGCTTTACGCCAGGAACAAAGACCTTGGTTGCGCCTGCGCTTTGGTCAGCAGCGGCATAGACGCCTGCTTCTCCACCGCCAGTGCGGTCCCACTGAGTAACGACTGTCGCCACAGCTGGTTCGCTGACTTCCACCTTGACAGTGCCGGCCCATGCTTGGTCGACGTCGAGGGGAGCAAAGGCAGAGGCGGCGAAGTTGCCACCATTGCGGGTGTTAGCGCCAATCGTGGAGAATGGCGGGATGGTGCCATTCAAGACCAGGGGTGCGGTGCCGCCATCGCGGTCCGTATACGTGAGTTTCAACGTGGCGGTGTTGCCGGAAAGATTCTGAACGTTGATAGCTGACCAGAGACCGTTAACCCACCCGGAAAGTGAATTGACACGGAATTGTGTGGGCACGACCAGGACGGTGGGGCCAGAAGCGCCGGAGCAGTCGGCTGAGTTGTATGTCGCCGAGCGAGAGCTTGCACCACCCCAGGAAGCTACTGCGACGCCAGCGATGGAGCCTTCCCCATTCACTGTGACGTTGGCAGAGCCTTCAAAGTCCGCGGGGATGTTAGGCAACTGAGCAAGGTCAAAGGTATGTTGTGCGCCTGCGGGAATCGTGTCGCTGTCTGTGAGGACTGTCACGCCGTCACGGTTGACGAATTTGAGATCCACGTTGACTGGTGACGTGCCAGTGTTCTGCACAGCAAAGCTGGAGATGATCTCGACGGATTCATACTTCCACAGGGAGGGGAAGCAGATAGCTGAGGAGCCAGCCGCAACGCCGGAATAAAGGCCCATCTGGAAGCCATCACCAGGGCCGCCTTCCCATTCAGTCTGCACGACTGATGCAAGTCGTTTGTTCGAGGATACGACGGCTGAACCGACAAAGTTCTGAGGCAACTGAGTCGAATCGGGGTCGATACTAATGGAGCCGTTGCCAGGGATAGTGCGGTTGGGACCGGCAATGGTTCCCCCACTTGTGTTGTAATACATGATGCTGGCCGAAGCAGAATCGCCTTCTTTATTGGACAGCTCGGTGTAGGTGGTGCCGACGCCGGGGTTCGGGTACCCTGCTGCAGCAGCGGGTATCGCCACCAATGCCAAAAGCATGACGACGGCGAGGACAAGTGCGATTTGTTTCTTCATTGTGGATCTCTCCTTAATTGAGGGTTGAAATGTGAGCGGAGATAACTTCGAGCAAATAAGCCCGAGCAAAGCTTGATTGATTTCTTAGCTTCACGACTAGGATAGCATGTCTACTACAAGCATTCAATAGTCTTTCTGGGGTAATTCCGCATCGATCTTGGAGGAAAAGAGGTTATTCTTACTAATACTATCGGGTTAGTTCCCCATTTTGAGCTGATTTCTGGCCGGATCGAGCTCAATAACCATTCCTGAGCGCAAATCAGGCAGGTCGGGCGCAGCCACGATGGTGGGGAGACCGCCTGCCCGGCCTACTGTTGCTGTGTGGCATAACCAATCACCGCCCTCTGTGACAATACCGTCGATTTTCAGGAAGAGGGATGACCACGCCGGTGTGGTTTCCGGAGCCAGAGCGATTGTGTGGGTGGGGGCGTCGGGGACAGTTGCCCTGTGATCCAGAATGAAGGCTGGACCGCTTGTCCTGTTTCCCGCAATTCCCAGCGCCTGCCTGGTGGTCGCAGGTGGTGATTGGAAGGAGAGGCGGTCGGGACGACGTCGGGCTTGCAGCACGGGTTCAATCTGGGAGCGACTGTGCCATTCGCCTGTCATCATCTGTTTCACCTCCTCCAATTCCAGCAAGAAGATTTCATCCAGACTGTCGAGGCGGTTGTCTGCCATGCCCTCTTTTGCTGCGGCCAGACACCAGAGGCGGCTGGCTGCGAGAACATGCGCCAGCACATCTCTTGCCCTGGCGTGCGCAATCAGAGCCTGCTGGACAAGGTCGAGCAGGGTGCGGAACCCCGACCGTTGCAGGAAACCGACCTCCGAAATGGCTTGTTGTGTCGCCTGTTCCCGGCGTCGTTGGGCCGACGCAGGATCCCAGGCCCCAGATAGAGCGTCCGGGATGGCGAGGCCGGGCGGCATCTCACTGAGCCTGGGACTCGCCAACTCTACCATCTGATCCGCCTGGTGGCCGTAGCGCGCCAACCAGGTTGCCTGCGCCATGCCTTGTTGCAGATCGGCGACCATGTCGCTATCAGGCGTTTGCAGTCCGCCTACCAGCTCGAGCGCTAGTTCAGGGGGCGCTGCGTTCAAGCGTTGATCCAGCACATTCAGCAGGCGAGCGTAACTTCCCACCGCCATAGTCGCCAGCCGTTCCAAATCGAAAAGCGCGCTGACCACGATCGGTTCAATCTCCTCCATCGCCTGCAGAAGCTCAGCCTGGCTCCAGTGCAGGGCAGCGATGCGTTCTGCCCAACTGGTCAATCTTCGTTGGTTCTCCGCTATTTCGGGAAGAGCATCCTGGGCCGTTTTGATGGTTTTACTAGTCTTGACCTTGCCCTGAGGGAGCGTAGGCGATGGTGTCGAAAATAAACGGGCCACACGCTCGGGCGATTGTCCCCAGGCGGCGACAGTGAGCGCTGCCGTCGGGTTGTTGTCCCAGAGGAATGCCGAATCGACACTGGTGGCGAAGCCACCGCCGACAGAAAGCGCGTCAGCGTGGCGGCGGTGGGCGTTACGGGCAGCGCCAACGACAATGCTTCGGCTAAGGGGAGTTAGTGAGATGGGAATGCGCATGGATGACTCCTGATGAATTATGCTGATAATGGAACCACACTTCACGCACAATCCACAAAAAAACCAGGACCGAAGTCCCGGCTATTGTTTTTCGTCCGACTGACTATTTTGCCTGCATCAGGCTCAAGCTGTGGCAACGCCATCAAACACAAGATCGACCACCCGATCAAGCTGCTTTGGCAACGAAGTGCTGAAATCGGTGCTGCACCAGTTCACGACTTGCTGGAAGTAGAGCATGTACAACGTATCGGCAACGAATTTTGCATCTGTGCTTGATGTGACCTCTTTTTGTCGTTTACCATGCTCAATGACGAGGATCAACATGGAGCGGAAGTCCATGCGGGCTCTGTCGCCATTGATGAGGTCCGGCAGGCGTAATCCCTGATAAACCATCTCTCGCACGAGGTCACGGTCGGCATCCAGTCCTGTGGACAGAGCGTGAAACAGGCCTTTGATCTTGCCACGTGTGCTGCCGCTACTGAACAGTTCCATTGCCTCGACCTGCTGCATTCGTCCCAGCATCTGTTCACCCAGGGCCAGCAGGACACGCTCTTTCGTAGGAAAGTAGTTGAAGAAGGTGCCCTTGGCGACGCCGGCTGCTCGTAGTGATGTCGGAGACCTTGGTCTGCTCGAATCCTTTTTCTCTGAACAAGCGCAGGGATTCTGTCAACAGGCGCTGCCTTTTGTCGCGTTTGTTCATTTCACGACGGCTAAGTGTGGTGCTGCTGGTCATTGGGTAGGCCATGGATCTCTAAACCTCAAAAACTGGGTGGGAAGCAAACGTTAGCGGGAGCGCAAGGCGCAAGTGTGGCGACAATCTGTAATTCTAGACGGATGTACTCGCCGAAAGTTACGGGTATTTCCCGAAATCTCTGACTTTAGTCATAAATTCCGCACTTTTTTAGGCGCATCATCGGTTTGACACAGCGCGGCATAGCTACCTATAATGATTTTTGCTAAGGAAGTCGCTAATCGCACGAGTCGTCCTGTCTTGGATGCGAGCGTCTTACTTAACTTTCACTTCACTCACGGCTGAGAGACATTATGAGCACCATAAAGCGCTACCCGAACCGAAAACTCTATGATCTGGAACGAAAACGCTATGTCACGTTGGAGGACATCTCCATTCTCATCCAGGAAGGGGAGGACATTCAGGTTGTCGATCACGAAACCGGTGACGATTTGACCGGCATCACGCTTTCTCAGATTATTTTCGAGCGCGAGAAAAAACGATCCGGTTTCCTGCCTAAGTCGATTCTGACCTCGCTGGTACGGACAGGCGGTGGCACACTCGACTATCTGCGACGTTCTTTTCATTCCTCGTTAGGCGCGCTGCGCTTCCTGGAGGAAGAGATCGATAGTCGTATCGACGCATTGGTTGCCAAAGGTGAAATCGCCCAGGAAGAGGCGGATCGGTTGAGAAGGGAAATCTACGAAGGCGCTTCCTCGGCCGCAAAAGACGTTTTACCTGACTTTCGTGTGGAGGCGGCGCTGGAACGTCTCAATGTCCCCACCAGCACCGATGTCAGGGACTTGCAGTTTCAGGTGGAGATGCTGATGGAGCGCGTCGATCTCCTGTTGGCATCAACACAAGAGCACGCGCAGGTTCAACAGGACGCAGACCCGGCGGATGAAATCCTGACTGACGAACAAGCTCAGGATAGTAGTGAGTCCGCCTGAAATTGTCCCATGCACACAGCCATAGATAGCAACAAACTTGTTTCACTGTTCCAAAGCGAAGGCCCATCAAAAACAGCTTTGGTGTTGGCGGGTGGCGGTTTGACGGGTGCTGTCTACGAGATCGGGGCTTTGCGTGCGATTGATGAGTTGTTGGTGGATAGCTCTGTGACGGATTTTGATATAATTGTGGGGACCAGCGCCGGTGCACTGGTAGGTGGTATGCTGGCGAAAGGCATTTCCCCTGGCGAGATGATGCAGACGTTAGACGGAAGTCATCCCGAATATAGCACGATTTTGCCCAGCCATGTCTTTTCGCTGAACACCGGCGAATTCGTTCGTAAAGGCTTGCGCTTGCCGGCAACCCTGAAAAATGCCTTGTTGCATTATCTTCGCCATCGCAGCGACATGAATGTGCTCGACATTGTATGGTCCCTGATCGAGGCTGTACCTTCGGGTTTGTACAACAATCAGGGACTGGAAACCTTCCTGCAACAGGTCTTTCGCGAACGTCATCTCAGTGACAGTTTCCAGGACACCCAACAAGATCTGTACATTATCGCCACCGACCTGGACACAGGGAAGCGGGCGATTTTTGGACGAGATCCGTGGCTAGATCTGCCCATCAGCCGTGCGGTGGCGGCTTCCAGCGCCGTGCCTTTGCTTTATAAACCAGTCTGCATCGATGATCATGAATTCGTGGATGGCGCTGTGAGGGGCAACGCCAGTTTGGATGTAGCCATCGAGGCGGGAGCCAAACTTATTGTCTGCGTCAATCCCCTTGTGCCTATCGACAACAGCGAGAAACGTAACATCCCCCTGCTTGGGCCCGACGGACGGTTTCTCAGCGAAAAAGGCGCTCAGGCTGTGTTCTCGCAGTTTATGCGTATCTCATTGCGCAGTGGCTTGGCCTATCACATCAAACAATTGCGTCGCCAACACCCCGATGTCGATATCATCCTGATTGAACCCCGCCGGGATGACTTCCAGATGGCATTTTACAACACGATGCGTTATTCGGCGCGGGTTATCATCGCCCAACATGGTTTTGAATCTGTCACCGTGGACCTTGCCAACCATTACCCGGATCTGAAGGCAACCCTTGCCCGACATGGATTTAACATAACCCGACGTTTTGTCATTGAGGAATTGCTGGCCATCCAGGAAAGCAACTACGATATCGACGTTGTGCGGGAGATGCTGGAACGGAGTGAGCGCCGACGCAGCCCAATTCCTTTCAATAAACGCTATGTGACCGAATCGCTCAAGGAAACCTTAACTGGTCTGGAGCAGGTGATCACGCTTCTGGAGCAAGATGCACCTACGACGAACGGCAATGGAATGACGATGGCGGAGGCGCTGGCCTAGATTAATCCTTTGTCGCGTAACACCTGGGGATACAGCGCTTCCGCTTCGCGGAACAGGGGGGCAAGCTGCATCGCTTTGAACACCGACCCTTTGGTTTTGATCCGACCGCCAAAGAATGCGTCCCGCAGGCGGATTTCATCCAGCCAGATCTGATGTAATGTGTCTGATGTGAGTTGGAGTTCCAGGTCGGGGTTGCTGCCGTCGGGCGAGAAAGCGAAACGAACCGGGCGTTTGCTGGCGTTGAGGCCGATAAAAGCAGCGGGTTCGTTCAAATTGATATGGATTACCAAACCACTGCGGGCGAATTCATCGGTAGCGCCAGGCTTACGACTGAGGCGCTCAAAGAGTTCTCGCGTAACGTCAAGCAGGGTTTCGGAGTCGGGGTAGAAGGGCATTTTGCCAGTAGGGGCGAGAAATTCCGAGCGGGGTTATCGTCTGGCGAAAGGATTGTAGGAGCGGAACCACTTGGATGATGGTGGATGTTTGAAGGAATTACTCGCCCTGGGACAGGTGAACAATCAACAATCAACGGAAAACAATCAACGAAAACGGAAGCACTCGCAGTGAGTCGGGTCGTGAGGGATCAGCCGAAAACGACGGAGGTGCGACTTTCCAGGCGCAGGTTGATTTGTTCTTGAACTTTATTGCGTACGAGGTCGGACAATTCAGAGACAAAGGCCGGGTTATTTGCCAGGTCGGGATCATACTGGCTGGTCTCGATGGGTTCGCCGATGTCGATAGTCCATTTGCTGGGCACGGGGACGAATCCCAGTGGGCCAAGCCAGGGCCAGGTTGGGGTTATGGGGAAGAAAGGAAAGCCGATCGTGCGGGCGATGGCCTTGGCGTTGTACAGCATCGGGTAGATTTCTTCAGCGCCCACGACCGAAACTGGGATGATTGGGGCTTTTGCCTGCATGGCCATGCGTACAAATCCACCCCGTCCAAAGCGTGCGAGTTTGTAGCGGTCCCTGAAAAGTTTGCTAACGCCTTTGTAACCCTCAGGAAAGACCAACACCAGTTCATCCTCGTCCAATAAGCGCTCGCCATTTTCGGGATGAGCCAGCACCTGACCTGTTTTATTCATCAGCACTGAGAGGAAGGGCAAGGAGGGTAACATGTTCGCTACCAATGCTCGCGTCAAACGATGCGCAGCATGATGCTCTCGCACGCCATACGAGATCATTGCGCCATCCAATGGCAGGACGCCAGAATGATTGGCCACCAGCAGGGCGCGCCCTTCGACGGGGATATTCTCCACACCGTTCAGTTCGATCCGCCAGTACTTGTTGAAGAAGAATCCGGCCACGGGCAGGAGATAATCGGCGAACTCAGGATCGTAGCCCCAGGCATCCACCTCGTAATCGCCGGTGAGACGACGCTTGAACACATCGATCTGCGTCTCGGCGGCGATTTGCAGCACATAAGCGATGCCCTGCCAGGTCTGAACATCCAGCCACTCGCTGTCCAGCAATTCCTGCATGCGACCGACAAGCATCTGGCGCAGTTCGGGGGACAAGCGATCCAGCCGGGAGTTGAGCGCTGCGACAACCTGATCCTGGTTGAGAGGGCGCAGGGTTTGGTCGGGTTCGCCGTTGCTGTTGATCTGTTCTGACAATTGGCGCAATTCGCCTCGTGCGTTTTCTCGCCATTCTTCCTGCGCCTGCTCCGCTTCATCAGCCACCCCATCCTCGCCTGCATCCGCTGCGACAATGGGGTCAGCAACTGTCTCCGTCATTTCTGTCTCGTCGCTCTCGAAATCGATGGCGATTTCTGGAGCGTCGATGCTTTCCTCTTGCGCTTCCACTGGTGGATCAGCGTCGGTCGTGGTGCTTTGGCCGTTGTGATTCATATCCATCATCCTCTATTCTGCTCGTGAGCCGCGCAGATCGGCCACGGCGGTACGGGTGCGTTGTGTGGTGTTTAGAACGATCTCGCCGCCTTTTTGCGCGTCCCGCCATCGGTCCTGACCAAAACGGTAGGGGCGGTTATTTTCGTAACGGTATGCGCGCAGCGCATCACCGAATTCACGTACGGTGGTTTCGGCATCATGGCGCGGCTCGAATTCCAGGTCCTCGCTCATGCGATCGGTGCTGACTGTCCACGGATAGCGCAGATAATCCCAGGGTAGTGGCGCAGTGCCATCCACCTTTTTGCTGAACATGCGTCCCCAGCGCATCCCGTTTGCTGCAAAGAAGTGCAATACAGGCACTGGTGGGGTTTGAGCCAAAGCCAGGAGTTTCAGAAGAGGCATCGCAGGGGCGGAAGCGATGTTGTAAACCCCGTTGTGGTCGTTCATGATGCAGTGGCCCAGGGCTCGGAGGACATCATCGTGGTGGATTACCTGCAACATGGGGTCGAACCCGATCAGAGCAGGGGCGGCAGGAAGCGCCAGATAGGCTGCCAGCGGAGATGGATATCCACCACCAAGGATGTTAGCGAAACGCAGGGTGGTGATCACCATATCGGGCTGCTGGCGACGAAAGCCGTTGACAAAGGTTTCGATCTCACGCATTTCCTGCACATAGGCGTATTCGGGACGCCCTCTGAAATCACTACATTCATCGATGAAGGTGGGATTATCGGCGACGGCCCCATAGACAGTGGTGCTGGAAGGCAGGACGACTTTGCGCACCCCGGCCATCGACGCAGCGCCCAACAGCCGCATGGTTCCCAACACATTGCTGTCAAAGACCTGTTCCGTACGGCGTTGCCGCCAGCGGAAACTGCAATGCAATATCGTATCGACCTTCTCGACTTTAAACAGCTCTGGCAAGAGCGGGTTGCGGATGTCAGCCTCGACAAATTCCACGCCGGGGAAGGGGCGCGTCATTGGCTTAACGTCGATGCCAAGCACCCGCACGCCAAATTGGTTGGCCAGTCGGGCCATGCGCCGACCGAGGGGGCTGAATACGCCAGTAATGGCTAATGTTTTCATAGTGTGCCACGTCCGAGATGGATTTTAGAATCTTTAGGATTTCGTGTGGTTCTACATCGTGAAACGGGAAGACGTGAAACGTGATGTCACCTCGCTGGGCCATTTTCACGTTTTACGTTTCACGAATCACGCTTCATGAGTGTCTACCATATGAAATCCCGTTGAACCGGATTTTTTCACTGAGAATGCGTGTTTTGCATTACGTGCTGCGTGGCTACAATCAAACGGAACACACACCACGCACCACACAACATGCTTCTGATTATAGGTTCGCCCCTCGATCTTCGTCAAGGCGCGGCTTTGAGCAACGCCTGTAACTCTGGAAGCTTCGCTTCCATCGCCTCCCGACCCAGGGCGATCAATTCGTCTCGTTTGAAGCGGATCATGCTGTAATCGGTGAGATCAGGTTGCACCAAAACGTCGGCGCTTGCCGGATCATCTCCGGCTTTAACAAGCGCATGGCCGATGACGGCATGGCTGTAGGCCACATAGCCGGTGGGGATATGACTGGGCGGCCCAAATAAGTTCACCGCCAATACAAGGTCCACCCCTAACTGCTGCACCGGTTTAATCGGCAGATTGTCGACGAAGCCGCCATCGACATACATTGAACCATCGATTTCGACCGGTTGCACAAAGGGCGGGACGCTGGAGCTGGCGCGAATGCGGGGTGCGATTCTGCCCTGGTCGAAGATAGTGACTGCCCCCGTAAGCACATCCGTTCCGACACAGACAAAGGGCATTTTCAGGTCTGCAAAGGTGATGTCTCCCAACCAGTTGATGACAAAACGCTCCATCGGTTCAAAGCTGATGAACCCTCGCTTGGGCCAGGCAGGACGGGCGAGATGCTGCCAGTTGATGCGGCGCGAGACCGAGGTGATCTCCAGCACCGACCGATTCGCCGCCAGCGCCACGCCTACCAACGAGCCGACGCTGGTGCCGGCAATGGCATGGATCTTGATGCCGGCTTCATCCAGGATTTGGAGTACGCCGACATGCGCCAGGCCACGTGCACCGCCGCCGCCGAGGGCTAAACCGAGTCGTATTTGGGGCGAATCTGCCATGATTGAAATCTGTACACTCAGACTGGAACTGAGTCGCCCCACAACTCATCCACAAATAGATCGAGGTCGAGAGTACGCAAACGGTCAGGCCGGGGTCTGCCGCTTTCCGGGTCCCAATCCCGCACCTGGTAATAGAACGCCATCATGGTCTCCAGGTCGGGGGCATAGCCAGGGGTGGGGCCATCTTCATAGGCCTTGAGCAATGGTTTCGGCAGGGTGTCATCGGCAGCAGTCAGACCGAAGCGGTGGTTGAGAACCCGTTTCAGGGTGTAGATGCGTTCGCCAACCTGGGCTAAATCCTCCGCACGCCATTGCCAGCCGGTGATCGTGGCCCACAATGCCAGATAGATTCGGGAATAGGGACTTCCTCGAAGTGGCAGATTATGGCGCTGTTGGTGAAGGAGCGGAAATCCATCACATTGGCCACCATCTGCATCTTTTCCAACGATTCTTCGTGTGGATCACCGTAGGTGATGTCGAGTTCGGGAAGCTCTCGCCCCTGTTCCCAGTGATAGATGTCACCTGCCATGTGGCAAGCGCCACGGGTCGAGGTGGCATAGACGATGCCCTGGCCCGAATGTGCATGCACATCGTGAAAGGGAATTTCCAGCTTGTTGACGTGCATCGCCTGCTCAGGGACGCCCAGCGCTTCGCCCACCCGGGCAACGCCCTGTGCCAGCAAATCCCCAAATCCTCGGCGATAGGCGATCTGTTCGATCAGTTCCAACGCCGGTTCGGCGTCGCCCCAGCGCAGTGCCAGCCCGCCCGTCGTTTCCTGGTCGATGAGTCCATTCTCGAACAACCAGTAGGCGAAGGCGATGGTGGAACCTGTGGAGATGGTGTCCAGGCCGTAGCGATTACACAAATGTCCGGCATAAGCGGCATGTTCGAGGTTGTCGGAGCCGATCAGCGGCCCAAATGCCACGGCTGTCTCGTATTCCGGGCCATCCGACAACGCCCTCGACTCGTCCCGGTAGTTCGATCTCCCGACCGCAGGCGATGGGGCAACGGAAGCAGGGCATATGCCGCTTGAGATAGGTGTCGCTAAGCTGACCGGCGTTGATGTGGTCTTCGATGCCGTCGAGTTCGTTGGTGGTGTAATAGCGGGCGGGCACATCGCCCACCACGGGGCCAAAATCCATGCTCAGGATCGTGCCGCCCAAACGCATCATCTGCACCGTGATATCCTCGACCACAAGGTTGGTGACTTCTCGGTTCACCTGCTTGTTGAGTTGTTCGTCATGCACCGGGACTTTGGCGCGACCACGTACGGCGATAGCTTTGAGCCGTTTACTGCCCATGACAGCGCCCATGCCGGTGCGGGCCGCCGCCCGACCATGATCATTCATCACCCCGGCATAAAGCACCAGATTTTCACCGGCAGGGCCGATGCAGGCCACCCTTGCCCGGCTTTCCTCCATCTGCGCCCGCACAGCGTCCTGGGTCTCGAACATATCCATGCCCCACAGGTCGCTGGCATCGTGCAGGCGGGGCTGCTTCTCCTTCTTGCAACTCCAAGCCACACCGGCTGCGCTGCCTGCCCGGTGATGATGATGCCATCGTAGCCGGTGCGCCGCAGTTCTGGGCCCCAGTGGCCGCCAGAGTTGGCTTCACCGGTGAGTCCTGTGGCGGGAGAGCGGGCCACGACCGAGAAACGACCCGCCGCCGGCGTAATCGTTCCCACCAGCGGGCCGGTCATAAAGATGAGAGGGTTGTCGGGGCCCAAAGGGTCGGTGTTGGCTCCGACCAGATCGGCCAGATACCGGGCGCCCAACCCGCTCCCGCCGATGAAATCCCGCGCATAATCGGCGTTGAGCGCTTCATCCCACATCTGGTTTGTGTTGAGATCCACCCAAAGGATCTTGCCCATGTAACCGGGCTGGTCAAGGGCGGGGGCAGGGGTATAGGTTTGGGTTAGTGCCATAGCTCAGAATAAGATGAAACGGTTATACGGCGCTGAAGCGCCAACTACAAACGCTAGAAATCCACCGTTCGACCGTCGTACGCATACAGGAAAAGGCGTTTCAGGTCTTCACGCTCGGGGATGCGCACACCGCTGATGAAGGCACCATCGCCTTCGGCGAATTCGCACAAGAGCTCCAGTTTGCTTTCGTAGTCGTTGCGGTCGATACCCACGGCTTCAGCGGTCAGTGGTTGGTCAACTTGTTGCTGCAATTCTCGGATGGAGGCAATCACTGCCTTGGCAGCTGCTGTTTCATCTGCATTCCCTTCCGGCAAGCGTAAGGCATGGGCGATGTCGCGGAAGCGGGTCCGTTCCCATTCCTTTGCCATGTATTCCAGGGTGTATGGAAAGAAAAGGCTGACGCTGCGGCCATGGGGGATCTTGAAAAATCCACCGAAGGAATGGGCCATAGAATGGGCCAACGAAGCCCACGAGTTGATCATGCTCAGTCCGGCCAGGGTGGCGGCATTGGCCATATGTTCTCTCGCTTCTACGTCATGTGGCTGGTGATACGCGCGCGGCAGGTACTCGAAGACAAGTTGAATCGCTTTCAGACAATTACCGTCGGCGAAATCATTATGGAAAGTGCAAAGATAGGCCTCGACCGCATGAGTCAGCGCATCCAGGCCGGTGTCGGCGGTCACGCGCGCAGGTAAATTTAATGTAAGCGCGGGATCGACGATAGCCATGCTGGGCATGGTCTCCCGAGATCCCATAAGCAGCTTGCGGCCATCGCTCTTGTCGGTGAGCACGGTTGCCCAGGTCGCTTCCGAGCCGGTGCCGGCGGTGGTGGGAATGGCGATGAGCTTAGCCAACTTCCCGATGTTCAACTTCACAAAGGGGCTGATCTCGTCTGGTTGCAGGTCGGGGCGTTCGTAGAGCACCCACATGGCCTTAGCCGCGTCTATCGCCGAACCCCCACCCAGACCGATGATCCAATCCGGCTTAAACCCGCGCATTTGCTCTGCTCCCCGCTGCACGGTTTGAAAAGAAGGTTCAGGTTCAACTTCGTTGAAATGGGCGACTTCCAGCCCGGCAACCTTCAGGAGGTCGGCGATGCGATCGGTGAAGCCCAGGCCGTGCAAAACGGGATCGGTGACGATAAAGGCGCGCTCACCTTGAAGACTCTCTAGCTCTCCTAATGCGTCTTCGCCGTAAATAATCTCAGGGCAATCGAAAAACCACATGGTTTACACCTCACTCTGGGTAGACGGTGTCGACGCTGGCGGCGGCATTCACCAAATCCAGCGTTGCCTTGACAGAACGCATGATCTTGCCCAGGTTGCCCTTGAGCTTGAGTTTGCGGCTGACCAGCGCACGGATTGGGTCCAGTTTCTTCTCGAAGACCTGCCTGTAGGTGTCCATAGTGCCTTCGATGACGAATTCCGGAGTCTTGTCATCATCTCCATCAACGATATAGGCTTCACGGCATTCACCGTGGTACAGGTCAAGATAGAATGTGACTGGCTCTGGCAAGCCCTTTCCAGCAGAAATGATGAAATAGAAATCGCCTTCCCATTTTTCAGCGGACACTTTATAGGCTTCGCTGGCATTCAGGGCATCCTTAAATGCTGCAACCCATTCGGGTGACGGAAATAGATAGGACATGGTTAACCTCCACAGTGAGCGTTAGTGAAATGAATTTGTTCGATTATCAATGACGCAGTGCGTCGTAAAGTATAGCACGGGAACTTGGAGATGGGTAATGGTTGATTATCCTCCGTAACGCCAAGGCGTATCGCTCAGATTCAGGGCGCTGGCGTCGGCGTTGCGAATCCCAGCTTCGATGACTTCGGCGACGAAGATGGTGTGATCTCCGCCTTTTATCGTATCCCGGACGCGGGCTTCGAACCAGGCGGGGTTGTCAGGGAAGAGGGGGGAGCCAGTGGCGGGACCGGGTTCAAAAACGTACCCATTCATGGCAGTTCCCTCCACCAGGGCTGGTCGGAAAAAGGCCTGTACCATTTTCTCCTGATCGGAGCCGACCACGTTCACCGAAAAGACGCCAGTTTGATCCACCAGATCGTGCAGTCGCCCGTCGACCCGGATCGCCACCATAATTAAAGGCGGCGAGAACGAAGCTTGCGTGAGCCAGGTGACGCCATTGGCGACAGCATCAGCGCCCTGGCCCGCGCCAATAATGAACAGGCCATGGTCGATCATCCGTAAAACGTGTTTCCGATCTTCGGGGTTCATGGGTTCTCCTTGCAGGTTTGATGTGAGTGAATTCAATATCACGATTAGGACTGATTCTGTCAAGTTCACGGTCTACCTATCGCCTCTTCTTGTTTGCTTGGCACGGTCAATGACCGTTACAATCAGATCGGTATGACATCTTCACCCCTTTCGCTTCGCGAAACTCCACCTCCCATTACGCTCACCACCGACTTCGGTCTGGCCGGGCCTTATGTCGCCAGTATGAAGGGCGTGATCCTTGGTATTCTGCCAGCAGCGACCATCGTTGATGTCTCCCATGCAATAGCTCCGCAGAACATCCATCAGGCCGCTTATGTGCTCGGTGCAGCGGCACATTTCTTCCCGGACGGAACCATTCACGTTGTCGTTGTCGATCCGGGCGTGGGTTCCGAGCGCCGCGCCATTGCCGTATTCACCAGGCGGGCGTGTTTTGTTGGACCTGACAATGGCGTTTTCAGCCGCATTTACGTGCAAGAGGATGTGCTGGAAATCCGCAACCTCAGCAATGCCGCCTATCATTTGCCCACGATCAGCAACACCTTCCACGGGCGGGATATCTTCGCTCCTGTCGCTGCCCACATCGCTGCCGGCGTCTCACCATCCGCCTTGGGCCCGACCATCTCTGACCCTGTCACCATTGATTTTCCTGCACCCGAAATACGTGCGGACGGCAGCATCCACGGGCAGATCATCTATGCCGACGAATTCGGCAACCTCATCAGCAATATCCCTATCGAATGGCTGCACGACAAAGCAGGGT
This sequence comes from uncultured Chloroflexia bacterium, assembly GCA_963700615.1. Lineage (GTDB taxonomy): Bacteria > Chloroflexota > Anaerolineae > J102 > J102 > DUEF01. The sequence continues at coordinate 906,708 of CAVOYG010000026.1, forward strand.
GGATGTTCAAGATAGGCGGCGTCAGCATCAACGGTCTCAGCGCTACGTACAGCGATGTGCAATTGCAAGGACTCGTCGTTTTGGGCAGCAGTGCGGGTTACGTAGAAATCGCCATGCGCAATGGCAGCGCTGCCCGCCATCTGGCAGTCGAGCCCGGTGATATTGTTATCGCCCGACCAGCGTTGTGATTCCGTACAGCGTTAGTAGCCCAATTTTTGCCCGGACTTGATAGAATGATAGGGTGTTGTAACAGCACTCACCCACGACCACTTTCCCTCAATCTCACAATCCATGAAAGATCAATTTCTCATTACAGGCAGCCAACCTTTGCATGGCGAAGTGCATGTTGCCGGTAACAAAAATGCAGCCTTGCCAATGCTGGCTGCTGTCCTGCTCACCGATCAACCGGTGACGTTACGCAATGTGCCCCGCATTGGCGATGTTGGCTCGATGTTGGAGCTATTGCAGCATCTGGGCGTGCAGGTCCTCTCCAATGGCGGCAGCAATATCACCTTGCAGGCCAAAAACCTGGAAACACGCAAGCTCTCGCCCGAATTGTGCCAGCGAATCCGGGCATCGATTCTAGTGGCGGGACCTATGCTTGGCCGGGTGGGCCAGGTCGAACTGCCGCCGCCCGGTGGCGATGTGATCGGGCGCCGCCGCATCGACACCCATCTCTTTGCTTTCGAGAAGCTGGGCGCGTCTGTGGAAATCGATTCAGCTAACCACCAGATCGTTATTCGGGCTAAAAAGCTGACCGGTGTCGACATGCTGTTGGACGAAGCCAGCGTAACCGCCACCGAGAATGCGCTGATGGCTGCGTGCCTCACGCCGGGAACCACGATCATCCGTAACGCTGCGTCCGAGCCTCATGTCCAGAACCTCTGTAGGATGTTGGTCGGCATGGGGGCTAAAATCGGAGGCGTCGGCAGCAACACGCTCACCATCGACGGAGTCGATAGCCTGCACGGTGGCGAATTTGAAATCGGCCCTGACTTGCTGGAAGTGGGCTCCTTTTTGGGGCTGGGCGCAGTCACGCCCGGCGAGTTGCGCATTAAGAACATCTACCCCGACGACCTGCGCATGGTGTTGTACGTGTTCCGAGAACGCCTGGGCGTCAACTGCTGGCTCGATGGGCAGGACCTGGTGGTCGGTGATGAACAGAATCTGCGGGTGGCAATGGATGTCGGAGGTGCTGTGCCCAAGATCGATGATGGCCCCTGGCCTCACTTCCCCGCCGATTTGCTATCCATCGCCCTGATTGTCGCTACCCAGGCCCAGGGGACGGTGCTGATCCATGAAAAGATGTTTGAGAGCCGGCTCTTTTTTGTGGATAAACTGATCACGATGGGCGCCAGGATCATCCTGTGTGATCCGCACCGGGCTGTGGTTATCGGACCCTCGCAACTGTACGGTCAATCGCTCAGCAGTCCCGATATCCGGGCCGGCATGACGCTGGTGATAGCGGCATTGGCTGCCGAGGGAACCAGCGTTATCGCCAATGTCAGCCAGATCGACCGGGGCTACGAGCGTCTGGATGAAAAATTGCGTTCGCTGGGTGCAGACATCCAGCGAACCGCCGCCACCGCACCGCTCGATCTCTAGCAGTCCCAGACAACTTTGATCATTTTATGAGTCGTGAATCCCGCCCGCTGGCGCTAATCCTGGTTGTGTATTTCATCCTGGGCGTGCTATTTGCCTGGTACACGCCGCTGTGGCAAGCGCCCGACGAACCGGCCCACTTCAACAACGTGCGTTACGTGGTCGAGACGGGGCAGATCCCCTTTCTCCATCCCGGCGATTACGATCAGGACTATCTGGAAGTGATTAAATCCCATCGCTTCCCGCCGGAATTGCCGATCGATAGCATTCGTTATGAGGGACACCAACCGCCATTGTACTACTGGTTGGCAGCGCCTTTTTTGTTCATCACTCAGAGCATGGGGTTGGGGGTGCAGGCGCTAGCCTTGCGGTTGTTTGGGGTGTTTCTGGGCGCTGGCGTCGTGGGATTGATCTGGGCGAGCGCACGGCATTTGTTTCCCAAAAGGGTGTTGCTGGCGGCGCTGGCAGCCGGATTCGCTGCGTTTTTGCCCATGCACCTGGCGATGATGGCCTCTGTCAACAACGATGCTCTTGCTGAACTAATCATCGCTCTGGGCGTGTATCGCCTGCTGGTGCATTTCAAATACCCACAGGCGGGGATTAGCGCCTGGTTGTTTACAGGCATCGTGGTCGGATTAGGGTTGCTCACCAAATTCCAGGCTTACATTTTATTGCCCATGACCGCATCGGTCTGGCTTTGGCAGGTCTGGCAGCAACGCAAGATGGGCCTGAACATGATTTCGTCGTTGTGGACCGGCCTGGCCTGGCTGATTCCGGCCCTGCTGCTGCCCCTGCCCTGGTGGATGCGCAACATGTCCCTCTATGGCCCGAACGATCCACTTGGTCTGATCTGGCACGATACCGTGGTGGTCGGCCAGCCCCGCACCGCCGACTGGATCGCCAGCAGCGGCCTGATAGCGTACCTCGACCGTTATCTCGACTTCACCTTCAAATCTTTCTGGGGCGTATTCGGCTGGTTGGGCGTCTTTCTCGATGGCCGGGTTTACGTGTTGTTCGGCCTGCTCAGCGTCCTTGTTGGGGTGGGGCTTTTGTACCAGGCTCGGCGGTTGCGCCGTGGCGACTTTGGCCTGGAGCCATACCAGAAGCTGGGTTTAGCGTTGCTGGGCTTCCAGGTGTTCATCGTCCTTTTTGCTTATTTCTGGTACAACCTCAGCTTTGTCCAACACCAGGGGCGCTATCTCTTCCCGGCGCTCACGGCGATTGGTATTGGCTTTGCAGGCGGCTATCTGGGCGTTATCAGCCGCAAGGGCAGCCTGTGGGGAGCGATTGCCGCCGGAATCGCTTTGTTGGTGATTGTGGCGGCGGGGTTGCTGTCGGGCGATGTCAATGGTTGGGCAGTGCTGCTGGCCACAGCGACAGTTGTGGTCATGGCCGTGCGCCACCGCTTCGCGGTGCTACCCGCCTGGGCCTGGGCCGCAGCGTTACTCGCACTGCTGGTGCTGATCGATCTATACGCGTTGTTTGGGGCTGTTGTTCCGCAGTTGACTTAAGGACAAGGTTTACCCATTCAACTCATTCGCTTCCCACGCCCAATAGGCATTCATCAGCCTGTTGGTGATGGGGCCAGGCTCGCCGAGAGTTTGTTCTCCCACACGATTGATGGGCAGGACGCCACGACGAGTGGAGGTGAGGAACGCTTCATCCCAGACAGGCGCCTCAGCCAGGGGCATGGTCCGGCGTTCGACGGGGATGTCCAGCGACTGGGCCAGTTCCAGCGTCCGGGTCGCCACCGTGCCTTCGAGGATAGCACCGACTGGCGGGGCCACCAACACGCCGTCGATCACAGCGAACACATTGCAGTTTGAGCCTTCGGTGATATTGCCATCCCGATCAACCAACAGGGCGTCGTGATGACCAGCGGCGACAGCGCCTTTACGCGCCAGACCCGGCACCAGTGTGTTGAACGATTTCACCAGTGGCAACGCCCGCTCGCCGTGGTAGATGCCGACGGACACGCCAAATTCGTACTCCTCCATCGAGGGTGCGGTGTAGGACATCTGGTAGAGGTACACATCGGCGGTGGGGCGGCCCAGATCCAGCGCCAGCACCCGCACCAGGCCATCGGGGTGGTTGGCGGCGACGACCAGGAAACTCCATTGCCGGAGCAGGTCGAGATCGGCGTCGAGAACAAGATCGGCCCCAAGCGCAGACACTTCCAGGCGCATGAGATGTTCGTTGAGGGCAATGTATTTTCCGTGCCGGACGAGGATGGTCTCGTAAACGCCGAGCGCACCGACCATGGCCGGGGTGTAGATGGGAAGCGTAGCTTCGCCTTTTTCGATGAAGCGACCGTTGTGGATAATTTTGGGGTAGATGGACATGATTCAAATCCTGGAGGTGGTTCAGTCTCAATGTTTGTGATTTCTACAAAAACAGAAGCAAAGATCGAAGATTAATGATTAACGGAAGCGTAACCTGTGATGACCTGGCCTTAATCATTGATCTATCGATCTTCAGATTCTTTAAAGCGGCCGTTTGGTGGGGATGCCTGTTCGTCTGGGATAGGTGGATGGGGTGGATTGCGTTTTGCGCAGGAGCACCAGATTCCGTTCGGTATCGTCGCCAGGGATGTTGAGCGGGAAAACGCCCAGCAACTCGCCACCTAGTTTGTCGATAGCTGGCTGTGCTGCTGTGCATTCTTCCTGGGCTTTGGGGCCTTTCGCTAGCGCCACCAGCCCGCCGAGGCGGACGAATGGCAGGGTGTACTCCACCAGGGTCGGGAGTGCGGCCACTGCCCGGGCCATAACCAGATCGTAGTTCTCACGCTGTTCCGGATCGTGTGCAAGGGTTTCGGCGTGTGCCGGGATGGCGACGGCGGACAAAGACAGGGTCTGGCTGACGGCGTTCATGAAATCCACCTTTTTCTGGGTGGAATCGACCAGCGTGAACTGCATATCCGGGCAGGCGATCTGCCAGGGCAGTCCCGGCACACCAGCACCAGAGCCAAGATCCAGTGCTCGCCACGTCTGTCGGCGCAATTCTGACACGTCCAGACCTGATGCCGCCGCAACCGGAGACAACATCGCCAGACTATCCAGCAGGATTTTGGTGATAATGGCTTCTGTTTCCCGAATGGCGGTGATGTTAAAGCCTACATCCTGCAAAGCAGCAGTGTACATTTGGAAAATCCGCAGGGTTGCGTCATCCAGCGGGACATCGAGATCGGCAGCGGCCATCCTGAACGAGGTCCAGGCCGGATCAGAGGACATTTTCATGGCCCTTCCATTATACTCGTAACCCGGCTTTGTGCTAGGATTGTGGCTCGATTCGATAAAGGAGTTTTTGATGATACCCACCGGCCATGCCCAGCGCTCCACTTGGGAGCCCTATCTGACCAATTACGACGAAGGTTTAGGCCTTGTCTACGAACGTTTTGTGCTGAACGATTTTTTGGATGATCTGCGCCGGCGCGCCAACATCCAGACCGTCCTGGAAGCGCCGATTTACGGCATGGCGGGCGTCAGCGGCATCAACAGTGTGGCATTAGCCGAGGCCGGTTGCCAGGTGACGCTGGTGGATGACACGCCTGATCGGGCTGAGCATGTCGGTCGGATTTGGTCCGAGCTTGATCTGTCTCCCGACCTGGCAGTCATTTCACCCGACCAGTGGGGCGCACTCCCCTTCTCTGATGCCAGCTTTGACATGACATGGAATTGGGCGGCGTTGTGGTATCTGCCCGATGCCGCAGCCTTGTTGCGGGAACTTGTTCGCACGAGCAAGCACTTGGTTTTTGTGGCCATGCCCAACAACCTGCAAGTCGGCTACTGGATGCGCAAGCTGGTAATTGACCGGGATTTCTTTCCGACGGTGGACGAACGCTGGGTCAACATCGGTCTGGTGCGCCGCACGCTGGAGGATGCTGGCGTCAAGATCATCGCCAGCGGCGTGCTAGACGTACCGCCCTGGCCTGACACCGTCATGCCTGCCAACGAGGTGCTGAAACGGCTGGGCATCCGCAGCGAGAAACTCGAAGAGCAGTTCACCGGCGATAGCTGGAGTTGGAGCACGATGGCCTACTATCTGAACGAACAACCCGACCTGCGGGATCGTGTGATCAAATACGCCTGGCTCGACCATGCCCGACTGCCCTGGCAGATGAAAGCGGTCTGGGCGCATCACCGCTGGCTTCTGGGCGAGGTGAGAGCATGAACAGTCAACAGTCAACAGTCAACAATCAACGAAAAACTGGTGCGGATCTGGCTGCGTTCCTGAGCGCTTATCCGGTGTACAGTGAGACGGTGGGGATCGATGAATTGCGGCGGCGGGATTTCGCACGGCTGGATGAACAGCAGCACATCTATCTGGATTACACCGGCGGCGGGCTTTACGCCGACAGTCTGATCGAGGAGCATGTACAGCTTCTGCGGCGGAGCATCCTCGGCAATCCCCACTCACAGAATCCAGCTTCGCTGGCCTCCACCGAATTGGTCGATCAGGCTCGTGCCGATGTGCTGCGCTATTTCAATGCCGATCCTGAAGAATATCTCGTCATTTTCACGGCCAACGCCAGCGGCGCCCTCAAGCTCCTGGCCGAAAGTTATCCCTTTGATGAAAATGGCCAACTGCTGATCGTAGCGGATAACCACAACTCTGTACATGGCATTCGTGAATTCGCCCGCCGCAAGCGGGCCAGCATCACCTATGTTCCCCTGGACCCCAAATCCCTGCAAGTCGATGACATGGACGGTTATTTTGATGAATGCCGGGATGCCAAAAACAAACTGTTCGCTTTTCCTGCACAATCGAACTTTTCGGGCGTGCAACACCCTCTGGATTGGATAGAGCGAGCGCAGGGTTGTGGTTTCGATGTCCTGCTCGATGCTGCTGCTTTTGTCCCCACCAATCGCCTTGATCTCGGGCAGATCCATCCCGATTACGTACCCATCTCATTCTACAAAATGTTTGGCTATCCCACCGGCGTCGGCGCACTGCTGGCTCGCAAGGAAGCAGTGGCCAAACTTCAGCGTCCCTGGTTTGCCGGCGGTACCGTGAAGATCGTCTCCACCAAGGCTGATCTCTACATCATGGCCGGGGAGCATGAAGCGTTTGAGGAAGGGACGGTGAATTATCTCAATTTGCCTGCCATCAGCACAGGCTTGCAGCTTGTGCACGAGACCGGCATCGACACCATCCATGAGCGGGTGATGGCGCTTACGGGCTATCTACTTGCGCGCTTGCAGCAATTAAAGCATCGAAATGGCCAACCCCTGGTGGAGATCTACGGTCCGAGCGACAACTTAAACCGAGGCGGAACGATTGCCTTCAACCTGAAGGATTCTACCGGTTCCTATTTCCCCTTCCAGCAAGTTGAAGCCGAAGCCAATCTGGCCAATATCTCCATTCGAGCCGGGTGTTTTTGCAACCCTGGCGCTGGCGAGTACAGCCTGACCCACGTGGCCGAAGATGTCCGGCGCTGCGTCGAGCAATCGACTATAGGCCAATTGTTCGATTTGGACGCCTTCCGCACCTGTCTGGGCGACAAGGCTACCGGTGCAGTGCGCGTGTCACTGGGGCTGGTCAGCAACTTTGAGGATGTAGCCCGATTCCTGGACTTTCTGGCGGGATTCCAGGACGGCGTGGCGGATGACAGTTTCGCAGAACGAGGATGTTAAGGATTGAAGATTAAGGTCTGGGTTGTAGCGGCTTTCTTCAATCATTAATCCTTGATCCTTGATCTTTGGTCGCAAACCCGGCGGCATGTATAATGATCGCTTGCGACGGTCTGCTTTGAGTCAAACCGTTGTAAATTTCTGACCCGAGGTCGCGTGTGCATCAACCAGACATGATGCGGTGTAGCGTTTGCATCACCGCCTACAATGAAGAAGCAAATATCGGCAGGTTGTTAGATGCCATGCTTGACCAACATCTACACGATGTCGAGATTAGTGAGATTGTCGTGGTTGCCAGCGCTTGCACCGACCGCACTGTGCCCATTGTCAAGGAATACATGGCGCGTGATGACCGCATTGGGCTCATCGAACAGCAGCGGCGAGAGGGGAAGACATCAGCCATCAACGCCTTTTTGCAGGTGGCTACTGAGGATATCTGCGTGCTTGAAAGTGGCGATACATTGCCGCACGAGAATGCGGTTGAGCACCTTGTGCGGATGTTCCGAGACCCGACGGTGGGCATGACCGGCGCCCATAAAGTGCCGGTGAACACGCCTGATCATCTGGCCGGGCTCTTCACTTATTTGCGCCTGCAGATGGAGCATGAGCTATGCCTGGAAATCCCTCGTCTTGGCGAGTTGATTGCCTTCCGCAAAGTTTTTGAACGGATACCGCCCGATGTGGCAATGGACGAAGCCTTTGTCGAGGCCATTATCGTAGAGCGAGGCATGGAAGTGCGCTACGCGCCGGATGCTGTTGTCTACAACACCGGGCCGACAAACCTGGGCGATTTTGTGCGCCAGCGGCGGCGCAATCATGCCGGACATCTCTACCTCAAACACAAATACGGCTACAAAGTCAGTAGCATGAAGAAGCGCAAGGTCGCTCGCATCGCTTTCTTCCAGATATGGCGAGCGGTGTGGGGGGCAATACAGTTGGTTTGGATTTTGGGCATGTTGGCGTTTCTTGAGGGTTTTGCCCGGTTATTGGGTTGGTACGATTTCGCCATTCGTAAAGATCGACATGTGGTTTGGGACATGGCCTGGTCGCAGAAAGCGGATGTTCAATCGGAACGAGAAGCTGCTCAACAACGGGCAACCAATGCCGATGATGCACATAAAACAGTGAAATCATTGGCTGCAAACGGCAGGCAACAGGGCTAGTTTCGTGCGACGACATTTTGGAACCATTGTGCGTCTGGCGATCAGTCTTGGTCTCATCGCTCTGGTGCTTTTCCTCTTTCGTGACCAACTCCCGGCAGTTGCTCGCACGCTGCAATCGGCCAATTTATGGCTGGTTGGGCTTGGTATCCTGCTCTTCTGGCTGGCGATGACGATCAATTCCGTGAAGTGGTGGGTGCTGTTGCGGCCCTCGGCAGTTGAGGTGCCCTTCCCGGAACTCCTGAATTTCACGTTTGTGGGCTTCTTCTTCAATAATTTTTTGCCAGCCAACATCGGCGGCGATGTGATGCGGGGTTACGGACTAGCTCGCTACACGGAGCGCGGCGGTGTCGCTGCCGCCTCGGTGGTGCTGGATCGGATTATCGGCCTGGCGGCCTACATGAGCGTGGCGGTGGTTGCCGCTTTTGTCACTGTCGTTGTGACCGGACGCTCGGAACTACGTGTGTTGGGCTACCTGGCGGTCGTCGCTTCCTTGGGCCTGGCGGTTATTGCAGGGGTGTTGCTGAGCCGTCGTGTACGCAATCTGTTCGGCAAACTTTTCACCATTTCGTTATTCCGTTCGTTTGCGCCAATCTGGACTTCGCTATCCCTAGCCTTTGAAGCATACCGGAGCCATGCCAGAACGCTGGTTTTGGCGTACGGGGTCGGTTTATGCGGCATCGCCAGCACCGTCATGGTGAACTACGTGCTTTCCCTGGCGCTGGGCGGCGGCATTCCCTTGCTGTATATCTTTTTGTTCACACCTTTGATCGCAATGGTGTTGATTATCCCGATTTCGATTGGTGGATTGGGTCTTGAGCCAGGGCGTGTATCCAGCTTTTTATAGCCTGGTCGGCGTTCCCGTGAGCCTTGCCTTCAGCCTGAGCGTTTTGGTGTCAGCGGTCCAGTTGTTCTGCAGCTTGCCCGGCGGCGTGCTGTGGTTACGCTGGCGCAATACCGCACCCGAAAAAACGGAAACACCACCGACAGCAAGCAATGGCTGATATCACGGTTGCACAGGCGCAGGCGTTGTACGATGGCAACGATTCTGTGCACGCATTTGATCACATCTTGCGGGTGACGAGACTGGCGGAACACATCGCAGAGATGGAGGGAGCCGACCAGCGGGTGGTGCGCACGGCTGGTCTCTTGCACGATATCGCCCGGCTTGAACCCGACCATCATCTCGCCGGAGCACGGCGGGCGCAAGACCTATTGGCCGATGAAGACCCCGCCTTTGTCGACGCCGTGGTGCATTGCATCGAGGCGCATCGTTTCAGCACGCCGCCCCATCCCCAGACCATCGAGGCCAAGTGTCTGTGCGATGCGGACAAGCTGGACGCCATCGGCGCTATCGGCGTGGCTCGCGTGTTTGGCTATGCCGGGCATCACAACAACCGCTTGTGGACAGCGCCCCTGGCCGAGATACAAGAGGAGGTGGGGGCAGACAGACGGGCCTATCGTGCACAGTGGGGCGGCAGCAGCGATTACAGTCCCAGCCACGAACTACTCTGCAAATTGGAGGGCTTGGCGGGAGGTATGCACACTGCCGCCGCCCGGCGCATCGCCGAGCAGCGCCACGCCTTCATGCTTGATTTCTTCACTCGCCTGGATGAAGAGGCGCTGGGCCGCATGTGAGATGGCTCAAGGGTTTGCAAAATACAATTTGACAAACCCATTCCCACAGGCCATAATTGTCCCATCAATTTCATATGCCCTCCAAAAGCACTGACGGAGGAAAGTAGGTGGGTGGAGACTCCCAGAGAGGCAAGGACCAAAGGCTGAAAGTCCTGCTGTGTGGAATCCCATCGAAGTTCCCTCCCGAGCTGGTTCGGGGAATGGCGGTTGCGCAGCAACCGCATCTACTAGTCGAACCCGGTCGTCGACCGTTACCCAGACAGCCGTTCGCAGGATGACATGAAATATTGCCGACGGCACTGAGCGCCCCGCTACGCGGGGAATCAGGGTGGCACCACGGAACGCATTCTTGCGCTTCGTCCCTGTGTGGACGAGGCGTTTTTTGTTTGACACGTATTGCGTATTGCGTGTTCCGTTTTGGCTTGTGTACTCGCCTGACGCACCACGCAATACGCAACACGCATTCGCAGAGCCCTAATCGTCGAGCACTGATCTCATATCCAACCATCCAACCCACACCTGAGGAAGCACGCCATGCAAGACCTCAACGAACTACGAAAACAAATCGAACAAGAGCTATCCGCTTCGTCCGACCCGGATGCGCTGGAACAGTGGCGCATCAAGTACCTGGGCCGCAAGGGCATGATGAATTCACTCTTCCGTGGCCTGGGCGAGATGATCGCCGAAGAACGGGCCTTGCATGGGAAGAACCTGAATCAGTTCCGGCAACTGGTAGTGGACGCTTTTGAACAACGGCAGCAGGCTTTGAAGGAAGCGGATTTGCAGGCGGAACTCACCGCTGAAGGTGTTGATGTGACCCTGCCCGGTCGACGACCTCAGGTCGGGCGTATTCACCCCGTCAGCCGCACCTTGCGAGAAATCTATCGCATCTTCGGAAACATGGGTTTCCAGATCTACACTGCCCTCGATGTCGAAACCGACGAGGTGCAACTTCCAGCTGCTCAATTTCCCCAAAGGACATCCCGCCGCGCGAAATGCAGGACACCTTCCACACCACGGTCGCGGATGTCCTGCTGCGCACCCACACCAGCCCCGGCCAGATCCGGGCCATGCGTGATTATCATCCCGAACCCATCCGAGTGATCCTGCCCGGCAAAGTGCTACCGCTACGAGCAGATCACAGCCCGCTCGGAGATGATGTTTTATCAGGTCGAGGGACTGGCCGTCGGCCACGACATCACCTTTGCCGATCTCAAGGGCACATTGATCGCATTCGCCAACCAGCTTTTCGGCGAGGGCCGCGAGCTGCGTTTCCGCTGCTCTCACTTCCCCTTCACCGAACCCAGCGCCGAAGTGGACATCGATTGCATCATCTGCGGCGGCAGAGGCTGCCGGGTGTGCAAATACACCGGCTGGCTGGAAATCCTGGGTTGCGGCATGGTGCATCCCAACGTGCTGCGCAACGGCGGCTACGACCCGGACATCTATTCAGGTTACGCCTTTGGCATGGGTCCGGAACGCATCGCCATGCTCCTGCACGGCATCGATGACATTCGCTATTTCTATGCCAACGACGTCCGTTTCCTGCCGCAGTTTGCATAGAATTACGTGATTAGCGTGTTGACGTGAAACGTTGATCGTTGCAGTCATGAAGCGACGCATCACGAAATACGCAATCCACGTCACTAACAACTAACACAACTAACAACCAGAGCACTAACTCCCATGCGAGTACCCCTATCCTGGCTCAAAGATTACGTCGACATCACCCTGCCGGTGGATGAACTGGAAGAGAAGCTGACCCTGGCCGGGCTTGAAGTCGGCAACATCGAATACATCGGCGTACCCATGCCCGAATCTGTGCGGCTGCGCAAAGGCATTGCCGCAGACGATCCTGTCACCGGCGATGACCACATTGTCTGGGAGCCGAGACACGATCTTCGTCGGCCAGATTCTTGAATCCAAACAGCATCCAAACGCCGACCGTCTGATGCTGGCTACCGTTGATTATGGCGTGGGCGAACCGATGACGATCATCACCGGCGCGCCCAACCTCAAACCGGGCGATAGCGGCCAGAAAGTCGCCTTCGCCACCCTCGGCTCCATCCTGATCGACCCCTACGCCGACGGCTTCAAGACCATGAAGCTCAAGTCGGGCAAGATTCGCGGCATCACAATCCGAGGGCATGGCCTGTTCGGAGCAAGAACTGGGCATTTCCGAAGAGCACGAGGGCATCATCATCCTGCCCGATGATGCGCCGGTGGGCACTGCCCCTGGCCGATTACCTGGGCGACGTGGTCTTCGATATCGACGTGACGCCCAACATGATCCGCATCGCCTCGATCATCGGCGTGGCCCGTGAAGTGTGCCGCCATCACCGGCGCGCCGCTGCACATGCGCCCATACCCACCTGGCAGACACAGCGACTCCGCCTGCCAGCGACTACTGCGATGTCGAAATCATCGACGACGACCTCTGCTACCGCTTCACCGCCACCATCATCCGCGATGTGCAGGTTAAGCCCTCGCCCTTCTGGATGCAGCACCGCCTGCAAACTGGTCGGTCAGCGTCCCATCAGCAACCTGGTGGATGTCACCAATTACGTGATGTTCGAGTGGGGCAAACCCCTGCACGCCTTCGATTACGACCGACTGCTGGCACGCGCACAGAGCGTCGGTAAGGACAAGGTCAAGATCATCGTGCGCCGGGCCGAGGATGGCGAGGCGTTCACCACCCTGGATGACGCGAAGCGCATACTGGATAGCGATGTGCTGATGATCTGCGACGAGGCGGGACCGGTTGGCATCGGCGGCGTCATGGGCGGGCTGGACACCGAAATATCCGACACGCACCACCAATGTCCTGCTCGAATCGGCCTCCTTCAACTTCATCAACATCCGCCAGACGTCCCGCAAATTCAAGTTGCCCTCCGAGGCCGCCTATCGCTTCAGCCGGGGCGTGCCTTCTGAACTCGACCCCATCGGCAACGTCCGTGGCGCGCAACTGATGGCCGACCTGGGCGGTGGCAGACATCGCCGACGGCATTGACGAAGATTATCCCCGGCCTCAACCAGTGGTCGAGGTTCCGGTCACCGTCCGGGATGTCACACGCTGGTTGGGCATCGAACTCAGCCAGGATGAAATCGTCGAGATCCTGCAGCGGCTGGACTTCAAGACCAGGGTCGAGGACGAGACGATCTGGGCCACTCAGCCCTGGCATCGTCTGGATGTGAGCATCACCGCAGACTTGCTGGAGGAGATCGCCCGCATTTACGGCTACGACAATATCCCCGTCACCATGCTGTCTGATGATCTGCCGCCACAGCGCCATAACTGGCCTTTGGAACTGGACGAGCGGCTCCGCGACATTCTCACCGGCGCCGGGCTGCAAGAGACCATCAACTACACCCTGACCACCATCGAAAATCACGCCAAGCTCTATCCCGACCAGCCTGACACTCGCCCCGACCGCTGAACAATTCATCACGCTGGCCAATCCCATGTCGTCCGAGCGGGTGGTGATGCGTCGCAGCCTGATCGTGAGCGCCCTGGAGAATTTCAGCGCAATCTCCGCCACAGCGACCGCCTTGCCACCTTCGAGTTGGGCAAAATCTACATCCCGGAGGAAGGGGATGGCGAACTCCCAGCCGAGAAACGCCGTCTCAGCATCGCCATGACAGGCCCACGAACCCCCGCAAGCTGGCTGGGTGGTGATCCCGAACTCATGGATTTCTTCGACATGAAAGGCGTAATCGAGGTTATGCTGGAACAGCTTAATGCCGGGCCTGCCACATACGAACCTGCCGACATGCCCTACTGCGGCCCACGCTGCGCCCGTGTGCTGGTCGACGACAAGCTTATCGGCGTGTTCGGGGAACTGCATCCTCGTGTGCGCCAGGCCTATGATTTGCCCGACCAGCCCGGTGGTGGTTGCCGACCTGGTTACTGATCTGCTCCTGCCATATTTCATGCAAAAAGGCCACCATCCAGCCATTCAGCGACTTCCCGCCGGTGAAAGAGGACATCGCCCTGATCGTTGATGAAGCCATACCCTCTGGCCAGGTGGAAGCCCTGATTCGCCAGACCGGCGGTCAAGCGCTGATCAATGTCCAGCTATTCGATCTTTACCGCGGGAAATCGATCCCCGCCGGCAAGAAATCACTCGCTTATTCACTCACCTTCCAATCTCCCACCAAGACCCTGACCGACAAAGACACGGCCAAACTACCGCCGCAAGATCGTCGGTCGCCTGAACCGAGAGATCGGGGCAGAGTTGCGGGAGGGCTAAGCACAAGGGTGTTCGGTTTCGTCCACCTTGCCTTACTCGCCCAACTCGTGAGAGAATGCCCACCAAATCCACAAGGAGAATGAATATCTATGGCATTCGGCATCCCCAGTATGCTTCTGAAACAACTTTACACCTTAGGCAGCCTTGAAAATACGGATTCAGGCGTACGCTTCTCCGTCAAGAATCGCTTGAGCGACGCCACCCTCAAGGGGATTCAGCGCGTCATCCTGGACGACAAGCAAGTCCCGTTGGAAGCGATATCGCTGGATTTAGGTGATGGTGAAACGCTTTCACCGGCTGCCGTGGCTGAACATCCTGTAGATTTCCCCTTGCGCCGGATCGTTGATTTTGTTTGTGCTATCGATCCACTGGCCTTGGGCAAACACAAGATCGAAGTCCACTTTGATGTTAAGCCATTTGGTAAACTCAAGCTGAAAGTGGATGATTCCATTGCCGAAACGCGCAACGAACGCATCGTCATTCCTCGCAGCCGTACGGATGATTATGGGGTAGATGCCATTCGAGCGCGCCAGAAATTCGTCGAGGACTTCACCGGAGAGAAGCTGGAACACATCCCGCAGTATTCGTTTGATCCGCACATGCTGCAAGGGAATGTCGAGAATTTCGCAGGTGTTGCTCAGATTCCGATAGGTTTTGCCGGGCCAATCACCATTCACGGCGAACATGCCAAAGGCGATTTCATCGTCCCGATGGCGACGACGGAAGGCACCCTGGTCGCATCCTATAACCGAGGCATGAAGATCGTCAACTTGTCTGGCGGTGTCAAAGTCAGTGTTGTAGGCGATTCGATGCAACGCGCACCTGTGTTCGTTTTCGAAAGTGCGCGCGAAGCGCGAGAATTCGTCAAATGGGTGCAAGAGAACTTAGATCGCATCCGAGAACAAGCCGAGGCAACTTCAAGTGTCGCCAAACTGCAATACATCGATCCCTACCTGGCTAGTAAATTCGCCTATTTGCGCTTCAACTACTCCACTGGTGACGCAGCAGGACAAAACATGGTGGGACGGGCAACTTTTGCCGCCTGTGGCTGGATTATTGACAATTACCCAGGCATTGAGCACTTTTTCCTGGAATCCAACCTGGCTACCGATAAGAAAGCCTCTCAGGTCAACATCATGCACACACGCGGCAAACGCGTAACAGCCGAGGCGGTCATCAAACGAGATGTTCTCATCCAAAATATGCGTGTGGAACCGGAGAGCCTTTTTCACCACTCTGGGATCGCCAATGTCGGCGCAATCTTATCGGGGGCAAACAATAACGGAGCGCACTCGGCGAATGGCATCACCGCTATTTTTATCGCCACCGGTCAGGATGTGGCAAATGTCTCGGAGTCATCGGCGGGCATTGTTTACGCCGAGATGACACCGGACAAAGGATCTTTATTTCTCCATCACCATCCCCTCTCTCATCGTCGCCACGTACGGCGGCGGCACCAACCTGGCAACTCAGCAGGAATCCCTCAGGTTGCTGGGATGCGTGGGCAGGGGCACGGTGAACAAATTTGCGGAAATTGTGGCTGGAACCGTGCTGGCCGGGGAAATTTCTCTGGCAGCGGCTATTTCCTCATCCGACTGGGTGTCGAGCCACGAGAAATATGGGCGCAATCGTTAGGTTCTGTTGACATTAACTTTTTCGTGTCATTCCGAGGAGAGGACGAAGCGAAGCTTCGGTCGACGAGGAATCTCCAAGTTAGGTAGCAATATCCAACACCTTGGTGTAGATTCTTCACTCCCTTTGGTCGTTCAGAATGACATAATCCGAAATGTCACCACGATATAGTAAAATCGCACATTATATCGATTCGCAATAGCAAGTCACCTTCCCCAAAATCGATGTCAGTGTGAGACCGAGAGTGGGTTGATTGTTGCGGTATCTTCGAATGCGTCATCTGCGACCGTTTCGTGTGTTACGGTTGCACCGGCATTCTCCAATCGAGTCACGAGATTCTCTACATGGGTTGCAACGACATAGGTGAGCAGCGCCGATGCACCAGGATCCAGCCCCTGCTCGGTTTCTTTTTCCAAATGCTCGAACATGCCCACATCTGTCAGGCGGTTCGTGAGTTTGCCTATCCCGGCTCCAACCAGGCCGCCGATAACCGCTCCGCCGGGCCCTGCCAGCAGACCGATCGCAGCGCCCGTGATTGCTCCGTAGCGCGCCCCATGTTTGAGATCGCCCAGATGTTTGACATGGGTGTCGCCCTTCTGGTCCTTTCTGACAGCGACTGCTGATTCGAAGGTGATAGGGCTGTCAGTCGGCGCGTCGTGGATCTTTTTCAAAAAGGTCTCAGCAGCCTGCTCGTCATCCTGAAAAACAGCGACTATCAGTTCAGTGCTCATGATGATTCCTCCAATCGGGACCGAAGTAAATTTTATGCAGACAGCACTGCTTGGAATTCACTGTCCTTGATTCGATCGGGATTTGCAAGGGATATAGCTTTGCTAAACCTCGGTATCGTGATCCACATCGAGGGTCTGGTGTGTGACCTCGGCATGAAGAGACTCAAGCTCTCGTATAAGCCTGTCGCATGTATCAGGGTTGGCTGCGATCACCATCATTGAATCGCCGGGTTGGATGCTATCCTTCAGACTCTCGCCCATTTCCTTTGAAACGCCGTACTTATCAGGGTGGTCACGCGTAATAAATTTACCAATACCTGCACCTATTGCGCCACCTGCCACAACCCCAGCCGGTCCTAATGCAAAGCCCAATGTTCCACCCACAATTGAGCCGAACAATGCTCCATGTTTTTCGCCCTCAACATGCTTTACAGTCACATGTCCTTTTGCGTTTTTGGAGGCGGCTGCCGCGGTATAGACCTCGGCCCCGCATTCCCAGTCTGGCCACCTTGATAAGATCACCATATATTCATTCGCTGCGGTTTCATTGCCCTTAAATGTTGCGACGATGAGTTCTGTGGCCATAAGTATCTCCTTAAAAACGGATTGCAGATGAAGTCGGGTGATTTCGCCAACTAGAAGGCTGTTGCATTTTAATTCACTCTTGATAGTCTGGCAAACTACCCTCGAATAATCGGTAAATCAATGATGGAAATCATTCCTCCTACCTTTCCGCTTCACTCAACCGGCGACTAGTTTCAAGAATCTGGGTATCAGTTCCTCTGTCTCGGGGCTTTCGGTAAAACGCTCCAACATGCGTTGGTATTCCGTTTCGCCCAATATGCCGATGTACATCTCCTGGTAGCGGCTGAAACGCTTTCGGTTCTCTTCTCCTGACAGTTCCGGATGAAATTGAGTAGCCCAGATGGGTTTGCCTGGGATGCGGATCGCCTGATAGGTGCATAGTTCAGTGGATGCCAGGTTGACAACAGCATCCGGCAACCGCTCCACTCGTTCTTTGTGGCCAAACTGAGCGGGGAAGAGATCTGGCAGGAAACAAAACAAGTCATCCTCAATTGCCGGTTCGGTAAGGGTCACATCGAAGGTGCCGACCTCCATGCTGCCTGGATCTCGTACAATCCGACCGCCTAACGCCTCGACGAGCATCTGGAATCCGAAACAGGAAGCGAAGGTGGGATGAGCCACCGCCACTACATCCCGGAGCAAGGCGAATGTTTTTTCGATGTACGGCAGGCTGCGGTCAGAGACGTTGTAATCGCCACTGCCGCCGATCATCAGCGCATCGTATTGCAGAACATGCTCGAGCGTGGGGGGGCCATCGAGTAGATCGTGAGGGCTGAAGCAAGAAAGGGGCAAGCCCGCTTTTTGGGCGAAAGCCGCCCGCTCTTCCTCTTTGACTGGATCACCAAGATTACGCACCTGCATCAGCAAAACACGGATATCTTTGGGCTGGTTTGGCATAGTCATTCCCTTCTTCGTTTGGTTCATGGATAGATGCAATGCTGCATTTGGTTCGGAGCCGTTGCAGGGAAAGTATTCTAACGCAGATGTCTGGGGCGCTCAACATCGGACCTTTGACCCGTCCAGCCACTTGACACCCACGATTCTCACTCCTATACTCGCACTATGATATTCCTCCGCACTAATCTGCGATCACCGTTGATATTGTTGCTGCTGATCCCCTTGCTACTGGTTGGCGCTCCCGCCGCTGCTCAGGAAGGCGAGACGCCCCAGGCGCTTACCGACGAGCAGATCGATGCTTTGAGCCAGAAGATCATCGCCAACATGACGGTTGAGCAGCGCGTGGGCCAGCTTTTTTTGGTGACGTTTTTGGGAGATGACACGGGGCCGAACAGCGATATCGCTCGTCTTGTGCGGGATTTGCATGTGGGTGGCGTTGTCCTGAGCACGAACAATGAGAATTTCCGAAATGAGGGGAACACCCCAGAGACTGTGCGCCAACTCACCAACGATCTGCAAACGTACGCTTTTCGGGACTTGCGCACATCCCTTGTTTTGCCTGATGGCAGTCTGAACCCTGTCTTTAACGAAGCGGGCAGTATTCCGGGGCTGCCGATCCTGACAGCGCTTGACCAAGAAGGCGATGGCTATCCCTACACACGGCTGATCAACGGCTTTACGCCAGTGCCCAATAACCTGGCCATCGGTGCCACATGGCAGCCAGAGTACGCCCGATCAGCAGGCGAGGTTGTAGGACGAGAGTTGGAGGCGGTAGGAATCAATCTATTACTCGGCCCCTCTCTGGATGTACTCGACAATCCCCGGCCCGAACTCAAGGGCTATCCTGGCAGCCGCACCTTCGGTGGTGATGCCTATTGGGTCGCTCAGATGGGTCAAGCTTACATCACCGGCGTACACGTTGGCTCAGAGGATAAAGTCGCCACTGTCGCCAAGCATTTCCCCGGACAGGGCGCCAGTGATCGTCGCCCGGATCGAGAAGTGGCTACAGTGCAGAAACCCCTTCCCGCCTTGCAGCAAGTGGAGCTTGCGCCGTTTCGGTCTGTAACAGAAGAGGCCACCACCCTGGAAGAAACAACAGATGCCATGATGACCTCGCATGTGCGCTACAAGGGCTTCCAGGAGAATCCTCGCCAATTGACGCCGCCCATTTCCCTGGCTCCCGAACTCCAAACCATCATGGATGGATTCGATGGGTGGCGATCTCGTGGCGGTATCCTGGTGTCTGATGCGCTGGGCGTGCGGGCGCTGAAACGATATTATCAGGCCTACGAGCCTGAACGGTTCCCTACACGGCGGGTCACGCAGGAAGCGTTCCTAGCTGGCAACGATTTGCTCATCCTATCCGAGTTTGATCGGGACGGCGTCTGGACCGCCCAATTGGCGAACATGGAAGATTCTATCACTTTCTTCCGTCAAAAATACGAAGAGGACCCTGCCTTTCGCGCTCGCGTCGATCAGTCTTTAGACCGCATCATTAAACTGAAGCTCAAACTTTATCCGCAACTCAGTTGGGCAGAGACACAGCAGACAGATGATGATCTGGAAGAGGTTCTTGATCAGGAAAGTGATCTGGTCACACTTATTGCTCGTACTGCCAATACACTTATCTTCCCCGGCGCTACAGAAATCGCCGACCGCTTGCCCAGTCCTCCTTTAGTAGATGAACGTGTGCTCATATTCACTGATTCCCGACCATTGGGTGATTGCCCCACCTGCGAAACAGTGCCGGCCATCCCTGTTGATGCACTGGAACAAATCGCACTGCGTCTGTATGGACTGGGACCCGCCGCCAGTGATCAGGTCAATCCAGAACTGATCGACAGCGCCAGCTTTGCAGAGTTGGAAACGCTTTTACAACAAGGGCAAGACCCTGCAAGTGTGCCTGCGGACCAACAACTCACACCCGAGCGTTTCACCGAACTCAATGGCTTAATCAATGGCTCCGACTGGATCGTTTTCGCCATGCTGGATGTCGATCAGGAAACTGTGCCCAGTTCGGCTGCACTTAAGCACTTTTTGGACCAACGAGCGGATATCCTGCGCGATAAAAAACTCATCGTCTTCGCCTTTAACGCACCGTACTTTCTTAGCGATACCGAAATCGGCAAGCTCACCGCTTATTACGGCCTTTACAGCAAGGTCGGACCCTTTTTGGAGACAGCAGTTCGCACCCTTTTCAGGGAACTCACACCGGCCGGACAGCTACCCATCAGCGTGGCGGGCGTCAACTACAGTCTCGGTCGTCAGCTTGAACCCGACCTGGCTCGCTCCTTCCCCCTTATCCTTTTGCGCCAGACCGACGAGCAAAGCGAACCGCAGGCAATGGCGACGGATGGAAGCAGTATTGACATCGCACCTGGCGATCAGATCATCTTGCGCGCCGGCCCGGTGCTGGACCGTAACGGCCACCATGTCCCGGATGGCACCCTGGTCGAATTCCGTTTCCTCGACCAACAGGCCGGTGTCGAGTTGCCACGCAGGCAGGAAATCACATCAGATGGCATTGCTGTCACGCAATTAACGATCGAACGCCCTGGCACACTGCAACTCTCCGCCACTGCTGGCGAAGGCGCTATTTCTGATGCGCCCAGCATTCTCACAATCAGCGAAGAGGGCGGGTCTCTGGCCACCGCCACCCCCACTGCCACCCCGACATCTACACCCACGTCCCAGCCATCAGCAACGCCGACCGCAACGCCGACGCCGACCGCCACTGCCACGCCACCCCCAACGCCAAGGCCCACGTCGACCGTTGTCGCCCCTGATGTCAACGAATCAGATAAAAAGATGTCCGTGAGTTTTGGCATCTTCTTTATTGCGATTATCGGCAATATTATTGCAATTGCCCTGCACTACCTGCTCAGTAAAGGGGATCGGGCTGCGCCCGAGGTTGTAGTTCGCAATGTCTTACTATCCATCATCGGCGCTCAGGCGTTATACTTGGTTTATGCCTTGGGATGGCTGCCTGGTAGCACCCAGATACAACAATTGTAGGCAGCGCCGGGGCATTACTTGTCGCCTTTGTCGGCGGGCTGCTGCCTTTCATCACCGACCGATTCCTTTCTCAAAGTAAACTTCGTTGACGCCTACATCCATCTCGTGACTTCCACTACCTTATCCATCGGCACTGTTTTGCGCGATCGTTTCGAGATCATCGAATTGATTGGGCAGGGCGGCATGGGCGCTGTTTACAAAGCCGCCGACCAACGTCTGACGGGGCGACTCTGTGCACTCAAAGAGATTCTGCCGAGTTTATTAGGCTATGAGGATGATACACAAGCCTACCAGGAGCAGTTTTTCCAGGAAGCAAGCACCTTGGCCAGACTTGACCATCCCAATCTGCCCAAGGTTAGCGATTATTTTTCTGAGATCGGGCGAGAGTATCTGGTCATGGACTTTGTACCTGGACTGGATCTGCGAGAGATTATCGGCGAAAAGAAACGACAATCGGAATTTCTGACTGAAGAGCAGGTGTTGGATTGGGCCGGTCAACTGTGCGGAGCCCTGACCTATCTACACAGCCGTACGCCCCCGGTCGTCCATCGAGACATCAAACCCTCGAACATCAAATTGACGCCCAGCGGGCACATCAAATTGGTGGATTTTGGTTTGGTCAAACTGATGACGCCTGACGATAGCCGCACCGTCACCGTGGTGCAAGGGCGCGGCACTGCGCAGTACACGCCCTTGGAGCAATATGGCGGTGACACAGGTCATACGGACACTCGTAGCGATGTTTATGCTTTAGGGGCGACGTTCTATGAATTGCTTACGTTGCAAGCGCCGGTTGACGCCCGCCAGCGTTTTCTGCAACCGGCCAGTTTGCCTCTCCCCCGCACAATCAACCCTGCCATAACTGCCACCACCGAGCGCGCCATCATGGCTGCAATGTCAATGCACCCTGATAATCGCCCGGCATCTATTGAGGATTTTGCGGATATGTTGTTCAGTTCTCACGATGTTGTGGTTATTGGCGATGTCTATAGCGTGGCGGATATGAGTTGGCCAGATGCTGTACGCGCCAACACCGCTCTCGCTGCGATTGCCGTTGTCCTTATCCTCTTGGCTTTTGTCATTAGCCTCAGTAGCTCACTGACATGAGAACACACCCATAATCTGAAATCCCATGCAACAGCAAGAAGTCGCTATGCTCATCCTCCAGCGAGGCGAAGATAGTAGTCAACGCTGGGCGCTCGATCGAGAGTTGACCAACATCGGGCGAGGCCCCAACTGCGAGATAGTTCTATCTGACCGTGTGGTCTCGCGCGAACATGCCTACATCCTGCGCCAGGAAGATGGCTATACTTTGTTTGATCGAGACAGCAAGAATGGCACTTTTGTCAATGGTGAAGCAGTTGATGGCAGCCAGACTCTGCATGATGGTGACGAAATCCAGATAGCGCTGCGGTTTCGACTGACATTCGTTGAAGCAGGGGCTACAGCTCCGCTGACGATGGATCTCTTCACTCCCATTTCTGAATCTGGCCTGCAACTCGATGATACCCGCCGCACGGTTGAGATTCACGGCGAGGTGTTGACGCCGTCTCTGTCCGTAGCCCAGTATCGCCTCCTGAAAACGTTGGTGGATGCCGAGGGCGCAGTCGTCAGTCGTGACGAAGTTGTGGGTGTGGTTTGGCCCGATGACGAAAGCATCGGCGTTACGGAGCAGGCCATCGATGCCTTGGTCCGCCGCCTGCGCGAAAGGCTGGCCGAGTTGGATCCCGAACATCAATATATCATCACAGTGCGTGGCCACGGCTTCCGTTTTGAGAATCCGAACTAATTCCCTTTACCTGCATATCCCATTCTGCCAACGCAAGTGTCCGTATTGCGATTTCAACACGTATGCCGGCCAGGAAAGGCGCTATAAGCTTTTCGCCTCTGCTCTGACCACAGATATTGTTCGTGATGGGCTGGAGCGGGGACGCCCAATCGTCCCCACGTTGTTTTTGGGCGGGGGCACGCCAACAGTGTTGGCAACAGAACATCTGCAACAGATTTTTGACGGCATCGAGAAAGGATTCCAACTTGCGCCGGACGCAGAGATCAGCAGTGAAGCCAATCCCGGCACGGTTGATCAGGGGCGCTTCGAGACTTTACGAAGTCTGGGCGTCAATCGCCTGAGCATGGGGGTGCAGTCTTTTGATGATGCAGAGCTGCAATTTTTGGGGCGCATTCACAGCAGCCGGGAAGCAATACAGGCCTTCGAGTTGGCGCGAAAGGTGGGGTTCGAGAACATCAATCTGGATTTTATGTTTGGCCTGCCGGGACACAGCCCCCAAACCTGGGCGCAAACGCTGCGGCAAGCCATCGCATTGAGCCCCGAACATATCTCACTTTACAGCCTGACGGTCGAGCCTGACACGCCCCTGGCTGCCTGGGTGGCCCGAGGTCAGGTCTCTGAACCCGACCCCGATCTTGCCGCCGACCTGTACGAAATCGCCTGTGAGCAGCTATCTGACGCAGGCTACCACCAATACGAGATCTCAAACTGGGCACGTGGTCCCATCGATGCGGATGGTCTGCCACGCTTCGCGTGCCGACACAATCTGGTCTACTGGCGCAACGGCGTTTATCTGGGCTTTGGGCCTGGCGCGCATAGCTCCGATGCGGGCAGGCGGTGGTCGGTTGTTCGCTCAGTGGAGGACTACATCCGGGCCGTTGAAACCAGCACGACTTTGGTGGATTATCAGGAAGAAATCCCCGAACCACTGGCGATGGGTGAAACAATGATGTTGGGGCTGCGTCTGGTGGAAGTTGGCGTGGATCGATCCTCATTTCGGCAGCGTTTCGGCGAGGATGTCACCGAGATTTACCCTGATGAACTGGAACGCCTCCAAGCCACGGGCCTGCTGGAAATCACTCCCGAACGAGTGCGCCTGACCCCGCACGCAAAATTACTGGGTAACGAGGTGTTTGCCGCTTTTTTACCCGACGATGAAGAATAAATCCGATATCCTCACATTCTTATGACTCAACTGATCCTTGCCTCCGCCTCGCCCCGTCGTCGTGAACTCCTTGCCGTTCTGGGGGTGCCATTCGTGGTTCAAACTGCCGACATTGATGAAAGCGCATTGCCCGATGAAGCGCCTGAGCCCCATGCCATCCGGTTGGCCGAAACCAAAGCCCGGACCGTGGCAGCAAGGTCGGGTGAAGCAGTCGTCCTGGCTGCCGACACCATTGTCGTCCAGCACGGAAAGATCCTGGGCAAGCCCCGTGATCCTGCTGACGCCCGCTGGATGTTGCAATCCCTGCGCGATGCGCCCCACCGGGTCATCACCGCCGTGGCAGTGGCGTCGCGCGAGCCCTTAGGGTCTCTCTGCATCAAGATTCACCGAGTGCTGGTAAAGCGACCCTAAGGGTTGTAAGCGCCAACCACAGCAGCTATGTCGTGATGCGGCCTTATTCCGATGACGAAATCGACGCCTATATCGCCAGCGGCGATCCGATGGACAAGGCGGGCGCTTACGCCATCCAGAACAGTGACTTTGAGCCGGTGGCGCATTTCGATGGCTGTTTCGCCTCGATTATGGGCCTGCCCTTGGGCGTGGTTGCCGATCTCTTGCAGCAAGCGGGGCTTAATCCCGCACCGAACTGGCCCGAACAATGCGCTTTGTTCACCGGGCGCTGCTGTCAATGGGTTGAATATGACGACGACTTACAGTAAACCCTCATCCCGCAAGCGATTGACAATGCCCACGGTTGAGACGCTGCGATCCATGGTGTAGATGTGTAGCCCTGGCGCGCCCCAGGCCAGCAGTTCGGCGCATTGGCGCGCAGCGTAATCAATGCCGAATGCCGTGAGCGCTCCGCTGTCGGTTTCGTCCAGGCTGGCAATTCCCTGGCGCAATTCATCTGTGATGGTCGCCCCGCACATACCGGCCAGCATCTCCATCATCTTCACGCTGTAGATCGGCATCACGCCCGGTAAAATGGGGATGTCGATGCCGATGCCACGACAACGTTCGACGTAGTCGAAATAGAAAGCGTTGTCATAAAAGTAGTTGGCGATGATGTATTCAGCGCCTTGGTCGACCTTTAACTTCAGGAACTCCAGATCCCGGTCTCTGCTGGCGGCATCGATATGCCCTTCAGGATAGCCGGCAACGCCGATGCAGAGATCGTAGCGCGGCCGCAGGAAGGCCATCAGTTCGGAGGCATGGGCGAAGCTGTCTGGATGTGGCTCAAAATCCGTATCTCGGGGCTCGTCCCCGCGTACAGCCAGAATATTCTCCACACCAAGTGCCTGGTAGTCGTCCACCACAGCGACGATCTCATCGGGACCCAGCCCGTAGCAGGCAAAGTAGGTGATCACTTCGAGCCCTTTATCTTCGATCAGTGATTTCGCCAGTTGATAGGAGCCCTCACGGGTTGAACCGCCTGCGCCGAACGTGACTGAGACAAAATCGGGTTTCAGGACGGCCAAAGCATCTATGGCTCGCGCCAGGCTGACGGCCGCTTTTTCAGATCTGGCCGGGAACAATTCAAAGGAGAGGGTTGGTTTGTCTGTCGATGCCCACAGGTCCGTGATTTTCATGGGATAACTCCTCAGCGATGGATCAGTTTACGAGACAGGATAGCAAGTCATCCCCTGCATTATAGCATAATCCCGGTCCCCGGCGCTCGCCCTCACATCGTGCTTGTTGTATACTTGGCGACTGGGCGACAGCTAGTTGAACGGACCGTTCGACGCCAGAGCCATCTCAATTCTTACGCCTGATTCGTGGCTGTTCACGTCAATATTCTTTTATGCAAGGCATTGTCCTCAAAGTCTACTCCGATTTCTACGATATCCAAACCATCGATGGTGGGCTTTGGCAATGCAAAGTGCAGGGTCGGCTCAAGCAACAGAAGCAGCGCACCACCCTGGTTGCAGCGGGTGATCGAGTACAGGTGCAGGCGGTGGAGCCAGACAAACGGTCGGGTGTGATCGAGAAGATAGAGCCAAGAGAGCGGGTGTTGTCACGTGTCCGGCCTGGTGGCGGCCATCCTTACGAAGATGTCATCCTGGCCAATCCCGACGAGATTATGGTCGTCTTTGCGATGGCCGAGCCAGACCCACATTTGCGAATGCTCGACCGCTTTCTGGTCGCTGCAGAGGCCTCGGAACTGGGTATCGTCATTGTCATTAACAAGATCGATCTCGCTGGCGAAGCCAGAGCCAGGGCTTTATTCGACGTTTATGAAGCAGCCGGATATCCTGTCTTTTACGTCAGCGCCAAAAAGGAGATTGGCCTTGATGCTGTGCGTCAGCAGCTTCGAGATCAAATCACTGTGGTGGTGGGTCCATCAGGCGTCGGCAAATCCTCCATCATCAATCTCATCGAACCGGGACTTTCCATCCGAGTAGGCGAAACGATGAAGATCGGCAAAGGACGCCACACAACTCGAGCCGCCGAATTACATCCCCTTACCATTGGCGGCTACATTGCCGATACGCCAGGACTGCGTGAACTTGGCTTGTGGGACGTGCGTCCTGAGGAGCTGTCCGACTACTTCCCTGAGATCCGCCGCCATGCTCTAAATTGTCGTTTCAGCTTCTGCACTCACACTCACGAACCCGATTGCGCCGTGCAGGAAATCCTGGCTGCCGGTGGTATCCATCCTGATCGTTGGGACAGCTACCTGCGGCTCTATCATGGCGAAGAATAAACTATTGCCCTATGTCTCATCTTGATTCCCTCAATTCCCCGCAACAACAAGCTGTCACTGCCATCCACGGGCCGGTGTTGGTGCTGGCCGGGCCAGGTTCCGGAAAAACCAGAGTGCTCACACACCGCATTGCTTATCTGATCGAGGACGTTGGTGTTGATCCCTGGCGGATGATGGCCGTCACCTTCACCAACAAAGCGTCTGACGCCATGCGTGAACGTACGGAGGCCTTGTTGGGCATGTCTCAAGGCGTTCGAGGTCTGACCTTGGGCACGTTTCACCGTATTTGCGCTCGTTTTTTGCGCATCGAAGCCGCACAGATCGGCCTGAACCCCCGCTATGTCATCTTTGACAGCGACGACCAACTACAGGTGGTCAAGCAGTCGCTCAAAGATCTCGACATCGACGAAAAGCGCAACAGTCCCTATGCTTTGCATTCAGCGATTTCCCGCGCCAAAAATGAGTTGATCATCCCAGACAATTACCCGATCGGGTCCTATCAGGATGAGATAGTCGCTCGGGTCTATGAACGCTATCAAACGCTGCTGACTGTGAGCGGCGGTCTCGACTTCGATGACTTGCTGATGAAGGCGGTCTTCATGTTGCGGGATCACACAGACATCCGGGAAAAGTTCCAGCGGCGTTTTGAATACATTCTGGTCGATGAGTTTCAGGACACGAACACCGCCCAATACGAGCTGGTGCAGTTTTTGGCGGCCGGATATCGCAATATCTTTGTCGTAGGCGACGAGGATCAGTCCATCTACCGTTGGCGTGGCGCTGATTTTCGCAACGTTCAGCGTTTTCGGGAAGATTATGGCGATGCGAAAGTGATCCTGCTCGAGCAGAACTATCGCTCCACCCAGACGATTCTCGACGCCGCCAACGCTGTGATCAGCCAGAACCGCCATCGCACGCCCAAAGAATTGTTTACCGACCGGGGGCAGGGCGCCAAGATTATGGTGCATCAAGCCTTCGATGAACACGATGAGGGTAACTTCATCCTCGACGAGATCCTGCGTTTGCAGCAATCAGGAGAGGCAAGTCCCGGACAGTGCGCCGTCATGTACCGCACCAATGCGCAATCCCGTGTGTTGGAAGAGTCGTTTGTGCGCCGAGGCATGCCGTATCGGTTGATCGGGGCCACGCGCTTCTACAATCGGCGTGAGATCAAAGACATCATGGCCTACATGCGCCTGGTTCACAATGCGAATGACGACATCAGCATGCAGCGGGTGATCAATGTGCCGCCCCGCCGCATCGGCAAAACAACTATCAATAAATTGAGTTCCTGGGCTGCGGGCATGGGCGTCAGTCTCTACAACGCTTTGCGTATCCTGGGCGGCGACGCCGAACCGGCATTGGCAGCCCTGGCGGATTCGCATCCAGTGGCGAGCAGGGCGCGCGCTGACTTGCTCAACTTCTATGCCATGCTGCAAGATTGGATCGATGACCGGGAAGTTCTCACGCCCGCCCAGCTTCTGGATCGCATCCTGGAGGAATCAGGCTATCGAGACTGGATGAGAGATGGCAGTGAAGAGGGGGAAGGACGCTGGGAGAATGTCCTGGAATTGCGCGTGGTGAGTACAGCCTACGACGACATGCCCCTTGATGTCGCTCTTGATGCTTTCCTCGAGGAGGTTGCCCTGGTGAGCGACACGGATGATTACGAGAGCAACACCGATATCGTCACCCTGCTCACCCTGCATTCCGCCAAGGGTCTGGAGTTCGATGTGGTGTTCATGACCGGGCTGGAAGAGGGATTGTTGCCTCACAGTCGATCACTCGAAGACCCCGATCAAATGGAGGAAGAACGCCGTCTGGCTTATGTTGGCATCACCCGCGCCAAAGATCGCCTTTATCTCATGCACACGTTCCGCCGCACCACCTGGGGCCGCAGCGATATGAGTGAACCTTCACGGTTTTTGGGTGATCTCCCCAAGCATCTTACAATGGGTGACGGTGTGAAACAGAGAGCGCATCGTCGCATGACGTCCTGGAGCGGCGGCGGTGGCATCACCGTGCCTAAGCCCCAGCCCAAGCGCGTCAGCGCTACGCCTAACCTTCGGTTCAGCCCCGGACAACGGGTCCATCATCCCAGATTTGGCGAAGGCCTCGTCGTCATGTCACGTTTGAGCGGCGACGACGAGGAAGTCTCGGTTGCGTTTACCGGAAAAGGCGTCAAACGACTACTCGCATCCTTTGCCAATTTACAAATATTGACATAACAGATAACCGTTGACAATCAGTCACGACTCTTTAGGATTTTGTGTGGTTCTACATTGTGAAACGTGAAGACGTGAAACGTGATGTCACCTCGCTGGACTATTTTCACGTTTTACGTTTCACGAATCACGCTGAATGAGTGTTTACCACATGAAGTCCGGTTGAATCTCAGTCACTAACATCCTATGAAAACCCGTATTTTCGCTTCATTTCTCATCCTGCTCATTCTCGCACTCATCCTGTCGCTGGCTGGTCAGCAGAGCGCGAATGCCGATCCTCGTGTGGCCCCAGGCATCCTGGCCGAGTTGCAGGAAACGGGTCGGGTGGATGCGCTTATCCTGCTCAGCGCGCAGCCCGATCTCAGCCCGGCCTACGATTTGTCATCGAAAACTGCCAGGGGAGCGTGGGTGTACGACACCTTGCGCACGGCTGCTGAGCAAAGCCAATCCGACCTCATCGCCGAACTCGATCGCTCCGGTGTTTCCTACCAGCGTTTCTGGCTTGTCAATGCCGTGCGCGCCCAGATCGACGCCGCTACACTCGAGCGGGTTCTGCGACTGGAGACAGTTGAGCAGGTGTTGGATAATCCACCTGTTTTGAGCGTCGAGCCGTTCCCTGCCAGGGATTTGGAGGCAGCTAGTGTCGCCAGTATTCCGTGGGGCGTGGAGCGGGTGGATGCGCCCTGGGCCTGGGAGCAAGGCATTACCGGCGAAGGTGTGGTCGTGGCCGGGCAGGATACAGGCTACGCCTGGGAGCATGAAGCGCTCAAGGCAGCCTATCGCGGCTACGACGTCGCCACAGATACCGCCACGCACGATTACAACTGGCACGACGCCATCCACGAGGACCTTCCGCCCACCAACGGCAACCCATGCGGCTTCGACAGCGTCGTCCCCTGCGACGATCACGGACACGGCACCCACACGATGGGTACGATGGTCGGCAATAATCTGGATCCCACTGATCCCAGTTGGCCCGCAGGTGCACCAGAGGCCATTGGCGTAGCGCCGGGCGCTGAATGGATCGCCTGTCGCAACATGGAAAAAGGCGTTGGCCGTCCCAGCACCTACATCGAATGCTACGAATGGTTTGTTGCGCCTTACCCTCTGGGTGGCGATCCCATGCTGGATGGGGACCCTGCAAAGGCCCCTGATGTCATGAATAATTCCTGGTCCTGCATCACCTCGGAAGGGTGCACCGCCGACCTGCTGGATGTGATCGAGCCCGCTGTCGATGCTGCGGATGCTGCGGGAATCGTGGTCGTGTCCTCCGCTGGCAACGAGGGTTCATCGTGTGGGTCGGTTAAGTTTCCCTCAGCTATCTATCCCAAGACGTTTGCGGTGGGGGCAAGCAATAGCGCCGATGCTTTGGCTTCCTTCAGCAGTCGGGGTCCGGTCACATACAAGGGTGAGACATACATCAAGCCGGATGTGACAGCGCCGGGCGTTTCCGTGCGGTCCAGTTTTCCACCCAACAACTACGGTAACCTTCAGGGAACCAGCATGGCATCGCCTCACGCTGCTGCTGTCATCGCCTTGCTGCTCGATGCAGAACCCGACCTGCGTGGAGACACCGGCCTGATCAAGTCCATCGTGCAGCGCACAGCAGCGCCGGTAATTGATTTTGGTTGTGGCGGCGAAGCCGACGGTCTTCCGAACAACAGCTTTGGTTGGGGTATCGTAAATGCTCGTCAGGCGATTGAATCACTTTCGCAGCCCGCTACACTGTCTGGGCAAGTGATCGATGAGCAAGACCAAGCACTGGCCGGGGCACTGGTGACAGCCTTTGATATGAAGGGACAGTTTGTGGCACAGACCTTTGCGGATGAGGCAGGCCATTACGAACTCGGTTTGCAATGGGGGCGCTATCAAATCACTGCCCGTAAGGTTGGGTATTTGACATCCTTGATGGAGCCGGTCCATCTGGTTGGTGGACAAACCACCGAATATCGCTTTGTCCTTGTCCAAACGTCCTCGTGCGTCTTGCCCTACGACTTCAATGAAGATGGCATCGTCGATCTGGACGACGTGTTGATCATCCAGTCCAATTCCATTTTCTACAATGCTGCCTACGATCCTACCTACGACATCATGCCCATTCCTGGCGACGGAGTCGTTGACATTGCCGACATCTTCGAAGTGGCTCTCTATTTTGGGGACCGTTGCCCACTGAACTCAGATCCGTAGATTACTTAGGACTATGCGGATCGTCTGGGCCACCAGGCGCGTCGCAACCGCCACTGGCCCGCAGCCATATCCACGACAAGCTCAAACCTTGCTCCACTGTTCCCTGCGCCGCCATCGGCTTCCACCATCACCACGGTGCTGCCATCTGCCTGCTCGGTCTGTCTGCCCCAACCGACGATATCCCAGCGCTGATCCTGAATCCACACCACGGTTGGCTTCCACCAACCTGCGCTGGCGCTGGCTTCTACAATAACCGGCACATCGAGGATTTGCGGACTGTTGGGACGCTGGTCGGATACAGTACGCTGGTCGAGGTAACGACCCGTGAGGTCGAGCAAGGCCTGCACCGATGCCAGCTTGTTGCCGGAGCGGTCATAGGGCCAGATATGATGTTCACCCCATTCGGCATCCGGGGCTGAAATATGCACATAAACGGTTCCCACCGGTTTGTCTGGCGTCCCGCCGCCCGGACCGGCAACGCCGGTGGTCGATAGGCCAATATCGCTTCCCAACAAGCGCCGCACACCCTGAGCCATTTCAGCGGCGGTCTCAGCGCTGACAGCGCCATGCGCCTGCAAGGTCGCATCCTGTACGTTGAGCAACAGCATTTTGGCGTGGTTGCTGTACGAAACAACGCCGCCGAGCATGTAGGCGGAACTTCCCGCCACGTCGGTGAGGATGCTGGCCAGCAAGCCGCCCGTGCAGGATTCGGCTGTGGCGATGGTGAGCGATTCAGCGCTTAGGCGCTGGCCGGTTTTGGAGCAAAGCTCCAGGACAGCATGTTGGGACATCAGTTCAGACATGAGACACCTGAGGGGAATGTGCTTGCAGCGTGCGATTTGGACGTATCATGGCGTGGTTTCGCAGATCAACATCCACGGTTTGCCTGCGACTTTGGTGAGAACGACGACCAATGGACGGCCCTGGGGATGACGATACAGTCGGCGGCGAAAGGCTTCAGGATCGACTGGCGAGCCTCGTTTTTTGACGGCGATGACTTGCCCCTGCAAGGCGCGCAGGCGGCGGTTCAGCGCTTTTAACTCGAAGGGGTGTTGTTCGAGGATGGCCCAGGAGCGTGCGAAAGGGGTGGGAAGGAGTTCGTCACCGCACAGGTAGGCGATGGTCGGGTCAATCTGCCAGAGATCGAAGGCTAAGGCCAGATCGGCAACGGCGCCAGCACGGATGATGGCGGGGTCTGGTTCGTAAAGGTAGTGGCCGGGCTCATGCACATCGGCAATGGCATCGGTGGCGATTAAGTCCACGCCGGCAGGCAGGATGGTGGCCCGGCGCACAGGGTCCCGCACGAGGTCGCCAAACCAGAGTACGGCTTCCTTGAGGTCGCCGTTGAGGCTGATCCATTCGGCTTCGGCGTCCGGGGGAATGACTTCGTGTGCCAGTCCGGGCATCAGTTTGACGCCCAGATTGCCGGTGTAGCTCCACCGATGCGCCAGTAAGGCGCTCAGCGGCGGCTGAAGCTGTTCGGGATTAAATATCCGTCGCCCATCCTGGCGGCGTCCCGGATCAGCCCAGGCGGCAGGTGCGCGCCAAGCGGGATGACGCACATCCGCCCGGAGGACAGAAATACGGTCGGCATAGCCTAGCGTCTGGGCGTTTGCGGACACCAGGGCTGTTTGCAGGGAATCCTGGTCGATTGCAAGCGTATTCACATCCAGTTTCGCCAGCGCCAGACTGTCGCCACCCAGTCCGCATCCCAGGTCGGCTACCCATCGGAAGGGTGCAAAGCGGCTGGCGGTATGTGCGGCCACGACCGCTGCACTGGCTTGTTGCAGGCTCTGCCGTGAGAGGAACATCCGCTTCGCGGATTCCGGGAATTTTGAGACAGCTTGTTGGCGGAGGCGGCTGGTTTCAACCAGAGCTGCCGCCTGTGCAACCGAGACTTCGCCTCGCAAACGAGTCAGGGTGGATAGCAGATCGGCGTCGTCGGGTGGATTCTTCGTGAGCGGATCGAGCCAAACCGCTGCGTCGTCACTCTGTAGCCATCGGATCAGCGCCGGGGTCAGACTCATGCTTGCTCGGATCGTGGCCAGTTCCGCTCTTCGTCAGAGGCATTGGCCAGGGGCAAGCGCACCCGGAAACTTGTACCCTTGCCTGGTTCAGATTCGACATAAATTTCTCCGCCGTGGGCGTCCACCACCCATTTGACTATGGAAAGGCCCAGCCCGGTGCCGCCGGCAGCGCGCGAACGGGCTTTGTCGGTGCGGTAGAAACGGTCGAAGATTTGG
Organism: uncultured Chloroflexia bacterium; assembly: GCA_963700615.1. Lineage (GTDB taxonomy): Bacteria > Chloroflexota > Anaerolineae > J102 > J102 > DUEF01. Next base: position 940,161 of record CAVOYG010000026.1, read on the forward strand.
GGCAAATCGTCCGGTGCAATGCCCTGTCCGGTGTCGGAAACGGTGAATTGTGCCTGATTGCCAATACATTCCAGGCTCAGATCAATGCGTCCGCCCGGAGAAGTGTACTGGATGGCGTTGTTGACAATATTGATGAGCATTTGTCGCAACCGTTCGGCGTCGCCCAGCACAACAGCTTGGTCTTCGTGTAGCAGCCGGAGTTCCATCGTGTCCGCAACACGGCGTTTTGACTGGCGATAAACCTCCAGGAGGAGGGTGTCCAGTTCGACAAGCTCATTGCTGATAGTGAGGTCAGCATCTGCCTGAGCAAGTAGCAGGAGGTCGGAAATGAGGAGGTTCATACGCTCAGCTTCCGCTTCTATCTCCCCTTGCATTTCAATTCTCTCTCCTAACGGAAGCGAATCAGCCCGTTTCAGCAAGCGGATGTTCCCCAGGATCGTTGTAAGCGGCGAGCGTAACTCGTGCGAGATATCGCCGGAGAAGCGGCGCTGTTTGTCGAAGAGTTCCTCCAGACGATCCAACATCTCATTAAAGGTGCTGATAAGTCGTCCGATTTCGTCACTACGGGTGTTTGGCACGGGCACCCGTCGATCGAGACGACCCGTGCGGGTGATAGCCAGCGCAGTGTCGGTGGCTTCCTGGATGGGGCGCAGGGCGATACCGGCCAAACCATAGCCGATGGCAGCCCCTGCAACCAGGGAAATCACAATGATCCAGAACAGATTTTTGCTGAGTTCATTGAGAATGGTTTGCTCCGGGGCCAGATTGCGGGCAATTTGTACGGTGGCGATGACCTCCCCACCGAAGGTGACGGGGGCAAAGTACACCCTCACGTCGTCGGGGCGGACCCAGGTGACGTTGTAATATCCAGCAGCGCCATTCATGGCCTGTTTGAAGTACGCCTCTGGGAACTGAATAAGGGCGCCGCCGAGATTGTTGGAGCGGTGGATGCTGCGCCTGGTGTTGTCTCGCACCTGAATGTACATCTCGGGGCCGGAGACGGCATTTAGGGTCGGTACGAGCAGCGAAGAGAGGGCATTACTCGGCGCTGTAACCTCCAGGATGCGCACCATCTGGTTGCCCTTGCCCTGCAATTCTTCATCGATATCGGCGCGTATATTTGAAGCGACACGCGACGATGCCATGAATGTAATGAGTAGCAGCAAACCGGCTAAGAGAGCGCTGTACCAGAGTGTGAGACGGAATCGGAGGGACATGTGGTTATTGCGAATACCGGATCAATAAGCTATTCGTATAGTCTTGGTGGCTGTGGAGCTGTTGACGCCACGAGCATGCAACGTTCGATACGATAGGTATGAGACCACTCCTTACAATTCTCGCATGATGTAACCAGCGCCACGTTTGGTGTGAATCAGGCGTGATTCGCCTTCCGCTTCGAGTTTGGTGCGCAAATAGCGGATGTAGACCTCGATGATATTCGAGCTGCCGCCGAAATCGTAGTGCCAGATATCATCGTATATTTGAGCGCGAGTAAGCACCTGATTGGGATTCCGCATAAACAGCTCAAGCATGTCGAATTCCCGGGCGGTCAGCTCGACCTCGCGTTGGCCACGATGTACGGATCGGGCAGCAGTGTCCATAATGAGATCGGCCATTTCCAATACCTCTTTTTGGGGCTGGCTTTCGCTGCGGCGCAGGAGCGCTCGCACCCGTGCCAGTAATTCGTCGGGATCAAACGGTTTTGTGACATAGTCATCCGCCCCGCTGTCCAGACCCAGCACCCGGTCTTCGACCATGTCACGGGCTGTGAGCATCAGGATGGGGAGGGTGCTTCTCTCACGCAGCCGCCTGCAGACCTCGATCCCATCAATGCCGGGGAGCATCAAGTCAAGGATCACCAGGTCTGGTTCTTCATTTGAGAAGGCATCCAAGCCTTTGTAGCCATCGTCGGCCAGATCCGTTTCGTAACCTTCAAGGATTAGGGCGCGACGAAGTAATTTTCCAATGGAGGGGTCATCTTCGATAATCAGGATTTTTATTGGCATGGGACACTTTGTGTGGAACGTGGGTCGGAATTAAAATGGACGGATGTTGAATCAGGTTGGGATCAATCGACACTAAAAGGAGGCGCTCCTTCTGCTGCCAGGATTCCACGTAGTCGGTCGATGCTTAGGTTGCCCCCGCTGAGTACGATGCCGACACGACGCCCAGCCAGACGATCTCGGAATCGGAGTGCAGCCGCAAGGGAAGCTGCACCTGCGCCTTCGGCCAGATTGCGGGTGTGCGCCAGCAGGATCACGATAGCTCGACGCAGCTCATCTTCACTCACCAATACGAAATCATCGAGATGCTGGCGTAGTATCGTTTGTGGCAACTCGAAAGCGGTGCGTGTGGCAAGACCCTCGGCGAACGTGTTCATCTTATCCTCGACCATCTGGCCAGATTTCCAGGAGAGGTATGCGGCAGGAGCCTGTTCCGCCTGCACACCGATCACTTCGATATTTGGGTTGACGTGTTTTGCGACGATACAGACACCGGCAGCGCCACTTCCACCACCGATGGGTACAATGATCGAATCCAGCAGAGGTTGCGCTTCGAGCATCTCCAGCGCATACGTACCCACACCGGCAATTAGATGGGGTTCGTTTCCAGAATGGATGTAGCGATACCCCTGACGTTGCGCTTCCTGCTCAACCCACTCCCGCGCTTCATCGAAATCCTTCCCCTTAAAAACAACCTCAGCGCCAAGGTTGCGCATGGAAGCGACTTTGGCGGGATTGGCATTTTCGGGGACAGCGATGATGGCGCGCACGCCAAAGATACGCGAAGCGTAGGCCACAGATTGGCCGTGATTGCCAGTGCTGGCGGAAATGACGCCCCGCTCGCGCTGATCGTTGGGCAGTTGCGACATCAAGTTGATGCCGCCACGCACTTTGAATGCGCCGACAGGCTGGTGATTTTCGTGCTTAATCCACAGCTCAGCGCCTACCATTGTATTCAGGATTGGGTAACTGTAAAGGGGCGTGCTTTGCAGGTGGGGGGCAATGCGCTGGCGAGCGGCCAGGACATCGGTGAATTGGACAGGCATAAATGAGTGGAATTGAGTGATTGGGGTCAGGCTGTCTGGACATGGCAAAGAGGCAGGCGTTGCTGATTATAGGGGACAACCATGCACGACACAAAGGAAGCAGACAGCTTTGTGATGCAGCCCGACATTTCCCGCGGCGCATAGTCTGAATTGATTGTGCGGCTGTGGTATACTGCCGACATGCCAGCATTTTATTCGGTTCAAGTGCGCACACACACTGGCAGCGTTCGCGAGGTCAATGAAGATGCCGTCAGTACGGTTCTGGACCGGCGCGAGACCTTGGGGTTGGAGGACAAAGATCAGCGTGGCTCGCGGGCACCTTTTTGCGCTCTCAGACGGGATGGGCGGCCACGCTGCAGGTGATGTTGCCAGCAATCTTGTCATCGAGACGCTCTTTCGCTCGTACTATGGCTCGACGAGCACAGCCATTGAAGATTCTTTGGCGCAAGCGATTACAGAGGCGAATCGGGTGGTGTGCGATGAGGCGCAATCCAATCCGGCCTGTGCCGGTATGGGCGCCACCCTGGTGGCAGTGGTGCTGCGAGACAACGAAGTGGTCATTGCCAATGTCGGCGACAGTCGCTGTTACCTTTTTAGAGACGGCCAGATAACGCAGATCACGCGTGATCATTCCTGGGTGTCGGAGCAGGTGTCGGCTGGCGTGCTTACAAAGGAAAAGGCGAGTCGTCATCCTTACCGCAATGTTATCACCCGGTCGTTGGGTCCTGACCGGGAGCCTTCACCCGATTTTTTCCCACTCCAGACCAGACCCGGCGACCTGCTTCTGCTCTGTACAGATGGCCTAAGCAATCTTGTGACTGATGACGAATTGGCTCAGTTTCTTGGCGCTTACCCGACAGACCAGGCTGCTGATATCCTGCTGGAACAGACTCTGGAGCGGGGTGCGCCAGACAATGTTACATTTGTCCTGATTGACATTTTGGGAGAACCCAGGCCGCAACGGCGTGTGATATGGCCCTGGCTCATGATTATTTTCGCATTGATTTTCGTTTCCTTATTTTTCCTGCGCGAAAATCTCACCAGGGATAGCCAACCCATCCCAACACCTTCTGCAGCAGTGGCAGAGGGCCTGCAGAAGACTGTAGAGGCTCAGCCGGACTCAAATGTTACGCTTCCTGACTCTCCTCTGCCCACGCCCACGCTGCAACACCTGCAAGCGAAGCTTCTGCGCGTAGCCGAAATCGAATTGCCTTCCCCAGGGGCGGGTGTTGACAGTTCCAGCTTCGAAAATCGTTTTAGTACGGCTTCTGGCATCGTCAACGGCAATCGAGGTCGTCCCCAGCGGGATCGCTATGTTTATTATCTCCAGGGTGTTGTTGAGACCAGCCAGGCGGCTTCTGGTGCATGGTCGATTACTCTTCTGCATGGAGACGCCAATGGCCAACAGCACCGTTACAACTTAGTGATGCGAGACCCCTGGATCAATGAAGAGGTGAAACCTGTTCTGGGAGATAAGATCGGCATCATCGCCTGGCCGACCTCGGAGGACCCAATTCAAGGCGATATCGTCCTGGAGCCGCTGGCAATTATGGATTCAGAAGCGCAGCCGCTGTGGTTGCAGGAAGGCGGCCTGGAATCATGGCTTCCCCCCGACGGAAACCTCTGGGTTTTCAGCGTGTACGGCGAGGGGGGCACGGACGGGCTCGGCATCGAGCAGCCGCCGGGATTATCCGGGCATCCGGTTGCGTTATGGGGCCGGTGGGAATTAGCGGATTCTGAGTCAGTTCTGACACTCCGATTTGAACGAGTGGATCAGACGCCATACGAATTGCAAGGCGATGTCTATCGCCAACCGGACAACTAACCGGCGGTCTTGCTGGATCTTGAGAAAATACCGGAAATTTGCATTTTTGGCCGAGCCCTGATACGTTTCCTTTGTCACTTCACCATACTTTTGGAGTTCCAATGAAACGCCCTCTCCCCACCATTTTTATCCTCATCATTTTGGTTTTAGCCCTGGCAGCGTGCTCCAGCAAAGAGTCACCGTCCATTAGCGGTGCGGATGCCGAACTTGATGCAATTCCTGACCTAGTGGGATCGTATTCGCTAAACGGCGTCGATCCAAAAGGCGAGGCATATGGTGGATTGCTGACAATCGAAGCTGGCGCCAATCCGGATGAATATCAGTTGCAGTGGATCATCACTGGAGCTATTCAGGTGGGAACAGGAACAGTGGTGGGAAATCAGCTACAGGCGGAGTGGCGCAACTTCGAGGGCGCCGAAACTGATGCCCAAGGCAACGTTATTTATACTATCACAACCAAAAGTGAGTTATACGGCGTCCGCACTGCCGAGGGCTATGCTGGTGAAGGGACAGAAAAAGCCTTTCCCAATGACGAGAAATGGGGCGATTTTCACCTTGGCCCGACGGTGAAGTAGTCATTGACGAAGTCATTCGGGTCCAATTCTACGGAAGTTAGAGCTACTTCAGGGTGGAGAGGTAGGCAATCAGTTGGTTTATCTGCTCATCCGTGAGTTCATCACCCCAGACATCGGGCATTGTGCCCTCCGGGAAACCCTCTGCAACCACAATATCTGGAGTCAGGATAGAAGTGCGGATTTCAGTTGCACTCAAACGACTGCCAACGCCTTGCATGGTAGGGACCTACAATGCTGGAGCCATCAAGCGAATGGCAGGTGCTGCAACCGGGCTGAGAACCGATCACGGTCTGGGCGAACAGTTTTTGACCGGCTGCAGGGTCAGCATCACCGCTGCCACCCCCTGAGTCAGCGTCGCCACCACAGGCGGCCACGACCACAAGCGCCAGAGAGAGAACCAAAATAATCAACAGTGTTTTTTTCATGTCGTTTGTCCTGTGGGTGTGAGTGTTTATTCCCTATAGTTACAATGGCAATCAATTGCCGGTCTTTCGCGAAAGCAGGAATGAGACAAGCGCGTCGATTTGCGCCTCTGTGAGCGCGTCGGCATAGTGGGGCGGCATTAAGTTAGGCGAACTCCCTTCGATGACGAAGTCATTTGGGTCCAAAATGGATTGGCGAATGTACGCCTCTGCCGTCATGCCGGGAATCCTGTCTTGTGCGGCATTTCCGATATCCTGCAGGGAAGGACCGAGGAGGGTGGTATCATCGAGTGAATGGCAGGTGACGCATCCCACTTGAGTGCCCAACACAGGCATGTTGTACAATTGCTCACCTGTAGCGTCGGGCGGTATCAGTGGTGCGGGGGCCTCCACCGTTTTTTCGACGCCAATCATGCAACTCGACAGCACAATGCTGATCAATGCGAGAAGGATAATCACGCTGAAACTGGATAGGCTCAAATACTTTTTGTGCTGATGCACCGTATGCCTCCTGCGGCAACCTACCGAAAACGAAAGAACAAAAAAAGGCGTAATCCGACATTCGAGATCACGCCTTTACATTTACTACGGAAGTTAGAGCTACTTCAGGGTTGAGAGGTAGGCAACCAGTTGATTCACCTGCTCGTCGGTGAGTTCATCACCCCAGACACTGGGCATGAGGCCGGCTGAGAATCCTTCTGAGAGTACAGCATCGGGATCGAGGATGGATGTGCGAAGTTCATCTGCACTCAAGCGACCACCAACGCCTTGCATAGAAGGACCGACAATAGTAGATCCGTCAAGCGAATGGCAGGTGCTGCAACCGGCCTGGTTGCCGAGCACGGCCTGGGCGAACAGTTTTTGACCGGCTGCTGAGTCAGAATCACCGCCGCCGCCCCCTGAGTCACCGCCGCCACCACAGGCGGCCACGACCAGAAGCGCCAGCGAGAGGACCAAAATGATCAACAGTGTTTTTTTCATGTTTTTTCTCCTGCGGATGTGAGGGTTTGTTCCCTCTTTTGATTGAATTTTGTGTATTTAATCGTGTGCACAACAGCCTGATTGGCAAAGTGCCCAGATAATACCCTGTTTGGAATTGTCTGGAAAGTATACCTTATCTGAGGGTCATTAGAAAAGCCACCAAATCGTCTACTTGTTCATCCGTCAGTAGTTCTGCGAAGTTAGGCGGCGCCATATCCTCCGAAAATCCTTCGACGACGTAGGCATTGGGATCGAGAATCGACTGACGCAGGTATTCTTCTGCACTCAAGCCAGGTACACGAGTCTCAGCACGTGTGGCTACGCCGGCAAACGAAGGTCCGACGATATCTACTCCCGGCCGCAGTGAGTGGCAAATACGACAAGATGCATTGGTTCCCAGTGCTGTTTCGTTGAAAAGTTGGCGACCTCTCTTGGGATCGCCACCGCTCAGTCTGGCATCGTTCAGGTAGATGGGCAGAATCTCACCCTCCGCCAGTGTGACCACATTGTCGAACACTGTCTGAAATTGAGTCCCGTCGGCCTGATCGAGCAGGGCCAGCTGCAAATGATGCTCGCCGGGCATGAGCGTTATTTGTTCAAACGCCCGTGAGAATGCTTGATTACCGCTAGTGAGAGGGTATGTTTCATCAAACATGATCTCGCCATCCACCGCAAGCACTAATCGGGTTGGCTGTGGTGTGACACCCAAATCCAGTTCGCCGGAATCGACTGTTGGCGCATCCTCAGTGGCTATCGGGAAGCCACTGCGATGGTTCAGGGTTATCTCCACAACGCTGGTTTGTGCGGGAAAAGGCGTGTACGGAATGTCGGCAAGCCACATGATGGCGGCTAACACAACAAGCAACAGGATAATCGCAGGAACAAACGAGCGCCAGTCGGACAGGGAGAATTGATACGAGTAGGAGGTGGCGTCACTCTGGTGGGATTCAGAATTCAGCGCCCGGGCGAAGTCGTTCGGCGGGACCCAATCCGTTACGATGGGTGCGTCGACATAAGCCCGTTTGAGTTTGGGCAGTCTCTCACGGGTCACTCGCAATTCTTCCCAGAGATTGCCCTCACGGTTGGCGCAATCCTCTGGCGGGCAACCGATGAAATGCACTTGCGCCGCCCCAGCTTGCAGCGCTTCGGTGGCGAGGTTGGGATGGGCCATGCTGATGCAGGTGAGTGGCACGATCTGGGTCCGCATCCCCAGGTCGTCGAGGCTGCCGCCATTGGCCGTCGCCTGGGCGTCGAGATAGGCTTTAGCGCCCTGGAAAGCGTGGCGTTCGCAGGTGAAAACCACGCGTGTCGGTTTGTCGCTTTCGGCAGATGCCAGGGCCAGCGTCTCTTGCCAGAGCAGGTCAGCAGGGACATCCCCCAAAGTGAGGGCGTTGGTGGGACAGCTCCCGATGCACACGCCGCAGGAAACGCACATCTTGGCATCCACCACGGCGATGTATTTGTGATGCTTGCCATCCTCGCGTTCCACCATTTCGATGGCTTTGTACGGGCAATCTTCGGCGCAGAGGGTGCAACCTGTGCAGCGTTCGGCGCTGACGACGATGGGCTCCAACTTTTTTCGCATCAGCAACCAGGGGATAATTGCGACGACAACAATCGCCACCCACACCAGTCCCCAGAACAGGGCGGGCGCCATATTCAGCGCTGCTGGCAGATAGAGCAAATACCACAAATCGATTGTGATTTCGCCGGGAAGTTGCAGCGGATTTGCCTTCGGCAACATCCCTAACGGAATCAACGCCGATACGATAACCAGGAGCAAAATCGAGATAAGGGTCCAGTAACGAGGCGGCATCCATTTTGCCCTGGTCATGCGCTTGAGGTGTATCCACAGAAAGAGTCCGATTACGATGGAAAGGACGATGTGGATGGTCGACATCAACAGGATGAAGAGCCAACCCGTGCCCGCCCCCTCGGTCACCACGAAGCTGGTGAGGAAGGAAATGCCTCCTGTGAATCCGCCGAACAGGTCAATCAGTGTTTGGTTGAGCGTCTGGAAGCGGGTGTCGGGAACCATCCAGTAACCGGTGACGCCGATAATCCAGACAAAGACCGCCATGACCACACCCGTGACCCATGCCAGCCAACGAGGACCCCGAAATCGGTCCATGAAAAAGGTTCGCCAACCGTGCAGTAAAATCACGAGGACGGCCAGATCAGATGCGTAACGATGCAGCGCTCGAATGATCCTGCCCACCAGGCTTGCTTCCACTTTCGACACCGCTTCATACGAGGCGTCGAAGCCGAATTGATAGAACATCAGCAGGTAGATGCCAGTTACAAAAATGACCAGCAACAGCGCTACCGCAATCGTTCCTGTGTGATACAGTGGATTGAAGTGCGGCTCGCGCACGATACGTGTGATTGGTTTCTCGACAGCTAAGGTGATGCGCTCCAAAAAGTTCAGGAATCGCCGCACAAGTGTATTTTGGCGTGTTTCCCAATCGACAGAAGGATCAAATCTCGCCCATTTTATTGCTCCCCGCCCGTCCTCTGGCCCAACTGGATGCTTTTGCCCTGCATCCTGCGGTGCTGCGGTGGTCTGTTGCGTCTGTGAGTTTTCTGTCATGTCCCTGGCACACTGCGATGAAGCGAACGATTAAGCCAAGTTACAGTTGGTGAAAGTCTGTTACATGAATGCTAGTTTACAACAAAACAGGTCCTGGAGGGAAACGAGATTGAACTCGCGAGACACCCAGCCAGGACCTGCTCAAGTTGGTTTGTTGTGGTGGCTTACCAGGGAGCGAAGCCTGGTGAAGTCAGTTCCATCGTAGTGAATTGTTCAAAGAGGTTGGGGCCGTAGGCAATGATAAGCAGAGCAAAAGCGATGACCAACCAGACCACCCAGCGGTCCAACCATCCCGGCGTTTTTTGCGGGTCCTGGATAGACTCTGCCACAGGTGGTATGACCTGCTCATCAGCCGGCGCTTTCTTGCGGACAGCAGTGGCAACCATGATGATGACGTAGAGGTAAGCGGCGATGAAGAGGATAGCGCCGCCAAGGCCGATCCTGAACAGATGCCCACTCCATTCTTCAGGAATGTAAGGAGCGAGTCCCAGGGGGGTTCGGCGTGGTGCGCCCAGCAGGCCGACAACGTGCATGGCATTGGAGAAAATGAGCATGCCGATGAACCAAAGCCAAGCCTGGGCCACCGCCAATTTAGGATGCCAGAGCTTTCGGCCGGTCAGGTAGGGGACAAGCCAGTACGTGATGCCCATGAAGGAGAGCGTGACAGCTGAGGCGACGGTCAGATGGAAGTGACCTGGCACCCAGGCCGTGTTGTGCACCACCAGATTGATGTTGTACGAGGCGTTGATCAGACCGCCAATGCCGCCGAACAGGAAGAGGATGCCGGCCAGGAGTTGGGCAGCGACCGAGGGATCACCCCACGGCAGTTTCCATATCCAGCCAAACCAGCCCTTGCCGCCGCGAGCCCGCCCTGCATTTTCCAGAGAGGCGGTGACAGTGAACAAGGTCATCATCGAGGGGATGAAGACGGCGAAAGTCAGGAAAGCATGCACCATTTTCCAGCCTTGCGGCACGCCAGGATCGACATATTGATGATGGAAACCGAGCGGTACGGAGAGGATCAGGAAGAGCCAGAAGGAAAGACGAGCCAGCGAGTCGCTGAAGAGCTTGCCCCCGGCTTGCTTGGGTAGCATCGCGTACCAGGAAATGTAGGCGGGCAGCAACCAGAAATAGACCAGGGGATGGCCGGTCCACCAGAAGAGCGTGCGAGTCAACAAAGGATCCACACCCTTGATAAGGCCCAGTGACCAGGGCAACAGGAAGAACAGGATTTCTGCAGCAACACCGATGGTGGCGATCTGCCACATAACCATGTTGAGAATGCCGGCAAAACTCATCAGCGGCGAACGCACACCAGGATTATCCTTGCGCCAGCTGTAGTACGTAATGTAGAAACCATAACCTTCAATCCAACTGCCAACTACGACCAGCACCAGGCCAACATAAAAGGCTGCATGTGCCTGCAGGGGAGCGTAAAAGGTGTAGAGTACAGTGGCCTGGTCGAGCAAGAGAGGAACGGCGGCGACAACCAAACCCACCACCATCATCCACCAACCCACTTTATTGACGATGGGATATCGCAGTGGTCGTTTCAAACCGTAGATGGTCGTAAAGGTCGTGAAGCCGGTGATAAAGAATGTCGTCCAGATAAGGGCGTTAAGCACCCCGTGCAGGGTCAGTCCCTGATAATAGGACTTGAACAATGCCTGGAACCAGGGCTGTGCGTAAATATCGAGTCCTGCATGTTCGAAGGCTTGCAGGGGGCCAAATAAACTGCCAATCGCCAATGCGAGAATGGCGAAAAGCATATGCCAACCGATGAATCTTTTCTCACCGGAAGTCATTTCATATTGTGTGCTTGCAGACATAGTATCTCCTTAATAATCGGATGTCTGTTGATGGTAATTCGGGCAATGGGTCTTTGTAGAGCGCGACCATCAACGATCCTGGCGAGCAGCTACTCGGTGACGGGCCACCGCTTATCGGCGGCGGCGCACCGCTAGTCGGTGACGATCACCTTACCGTACATGGCAGCGTGACCTAATCCGCAATACTCGGTACAGATGTAGGGGTACTCGCCAACTTCATCGAAATCAATCGTGAGGCTGGTCACCTGACCTGGCAGGACCATGACATTTAAGTTTGTGTCCTGGAGCTTGAAGCCATGCTGGACATCCTCGCTTGTGATGTAAAAAGTGACTTCTGAACCTTTTGGTATGGTGATCTCACGGGGTTCGAAGGACCAGGTCTTGGACATGATGACTGCCTCATACTTTCCAGGCGCCAGTTCTCGAACGCCAGGTTCAGAGAATTCTCCGACCTGAGATACGGTATTGGGATCGACCCGACCTACCTTGCCTGGAACCTGAATGCCCATCATCGCGCCGGCAATGGTGACGGCGACGAAGAAGACAATTACCAGAACGATGCTGGCGATGATCCATGTGCGCTCATACGCATCAACGTGCATGGAGTCTTTATCAGATGTCATATCGTCACTCCTCTTGAAAGTAGAATCAGATAGACCGTAACCCACATGGCGACTAACATCACCATAAAAATTACGGCAAACAGGGCAGCTCCCTTGGGATGACTTTCCTGCGGCTCATCCGGCTTTTTTTCGTCTGCCATAGTGCGTGCCTCCTGGGCGGTGGAAGAAATAAAGGTTGGATACAAATACGAAATCAGGGAATTGTGGTGACATCCGGGCGGATGGCTGAATTCACCTGCAGTGCTTCTAAAAGGTGGTCAACAGTGGCGCCATCAACTTCCTGGCGGTCATGGATGATCATCCGGCTCTCGGCCAGCGTCAGATAAATGATCTTCATGGTGTGACCTTGCATGTCCAGCAGCGGCGTCAGATCATCTTCATACAGGTCCGCCGCTTCCTGTTCGACAATCAGGACGTCGGGGCGTAGCTGCGCGACCATTTCCTGAGCCTCAGCCCAGGTGTCGGACGTGCCAACGATGGACATGGTCGATTGCTCAGCGAGGAGACGCTCCAAGCCGTCGTGAAAAACGCCATGACCGATCAGCAAGACTTTGGTAGTCATGCATCTATTGTAACGACTATGCGCTTTCCTGTCATCGACCAGAGGGCGATTATATGCCTGTCATTGTGGCTGAGTCATGCCCCCACCATTTGGCTAATAAATCCCGTTTTGTTATAGCCCAAATGGCGTACTCCTGATGAACTGCCTACCCTGAAAACCTCCTGAAACTGTCAATCCATTTGCAGCCGTGTGGTGTTTGGCCGGACGGCGATGAATCGCCTACTACGAACTTTACCCACTGCTACCCCACCTCTTTCGTCAGGCCATTTCGTTCCGCCCATACGGCTGCTTCCGAGCGACTGCGCAGGTTCAGCTTATCGAGGATGTGGCGAAGATGCGCCTTGGCCGTGTGCGGTGAAATCGCCAGTTCCAGACCAATCTCCTTATTACTCATCCCTTGCGCCACCAGTCTCAGTACATCCCGCTCCCGTTCGGTGAGATCGTCAGCCGGTCGGGATGAAGCGGCTGGTTGGGAAGAGGCAAACTGGTTGAGCAATTTTACCGACATGGTGGGCGCAATGGCGGCTTCGCCAGCATAGACTTGTTTGATCCCATCCGAAAGCTCGATGGACGTGCTGTTCTTCAGCATGTAACCCCTGGCGCCAGACGCGCACGGCGGTGAAGAGATCATCCTCATCTTCGGAAACCGTGAGCATAACGATGCCCAGATCGGGATAAAGTTGATGTAGTTGTTCTGCTGCCGCTAACCCGCCCATGCCCGGCATGTGGATATCCAGGATCACGACATCGGGATTGAGCGCCTTGGCGCCCGTTATGGCCTCTTCCCCACTGCTCACAGACCCCACAACCTCGAAATGCACCGAATCATGCAAAATGCGTGACAAACCCTCACGGAAAAGGTGATGGTCATCGGCGATCAGTAGTTTTATCATCGCACTTCCTCAAGCAAGTTCATGGAAACGGGGACAGTCGTAGTTGGTATCGAGACCGTGATGCGCGCACCCTGGTCGGGACTGGTGGCGATGCTAAGGCTGCCACCCAGGCTTTCCGCTCGCTCTCTCATCGAATTCAGGCCATGACTGCGGTACTTTCGCTGCATGCGGGTGACATCGGGGAAGCCCAGGCCATCGTCTGCTATGGTCAGCTCGATTTCCTCCGGCGATGCGTATAGCCGTACGCTCACATGCCGGGCCTGGGCATGCTTACGGATGTTTGTAAGCGCTTCCTGGGCGATGCGGAAGAGTTGCACCGCCGTTGTGTTTTCGACTGTGAGATCTTCAGGTACGGCCATGAACTGGGCGTTTATACCCGTCTGGCGGGAGAAATCATCAATGTACTCATCCAGATGGTCTGCCAAATGTTCGGGATGCCGTGTTGTGAACCGCAAACCATCGATAGCCTCGCGCACATCGGTGTAGGCGGACGCAATGGCCTGGCGCATGACCGTCACTTCTGTTTCCGCCTGTTCGGTTTGGTTCTCGACCAGTAGGGACTCCACTCGCTCAGCCTGCAAGCCCAGAAACCCCAATGTCTGTGCCAGACCATCATGAATTTCCCGCGAGAGGCGAAGCCTCTCTTTGATGACATCCATCTGTCTGAGTTCATCATAGAGCTGTGCGTTACGGATACCCAGCGCAATCTGATGCGCCATTGTCACGAGCAAATCACGGTGGCGATCCTGGAATCCATCGACACGGTCAGAACCCAAAAACAGCGCTCCCAGGCAGTGGCCTTCGGTGACAAGCGGCACGGCAGTAGCTGAATGTAATCCGTGTTTCCCGATGTCCAGATTCGCCTCTATCATCGGATCACCTTGCATCATCGCTTCCTGCATTAGTTCCGTTGCCAGAACGTAACGAGCATCTGCTGGGCTAGCCTGCATCCCACGGTGTGCGCGACAGGTCCAGCCATCATCGTCGTTTAAGATAAGGACGGCCCCTTGCGCATCCCAACCAGATATCGCAATATCAAGCACTTTGCCGGCCAGATTGTCCAGGGCATCGGTCGTTTGTGATGCGCGATCCAGGGCGTGAAGCGTATCCACCTGGCGAGCCCGAATGCGTATGCTGTCCAGCGATGAAGCGATGACGCCGCCGAGGATGTTGAGCAGGCGCATTTGATTTTCGGGCGGGCCATCCGCCGAGGGAAAGTAAGCAGTGAGGATGCCGATGCGCTCCTCTTCGTTGTTGATCGGCAGACAGACGAGCGATCCGATGCCTTCAGCTTTCGCCAATGGTTGCAAGCTATCGAACAACGGACAATCGCTATCGACATGGGCGCTAAGAGCGCTGCACGACTGGCAGCGGGAGGAGATGACGCCATCATCCAGCCTTATTTGCAGCGCATTCAGATAGGTATCGCTCAGGCCCCACGCCATGTCCAGTTTCAGGTGATCATGCTCCGCATCAAATGTGACCATCGTCGACGATGTCGCGTCGGTCAATTGCATTGGCGCTTGCGCCGCCAGTTCCAGCAGCGATTGTTCATTGCTCGCTCTTGAGACGAGTTCACCCAGATTGTCCAACGCCAACAGTTCCTCATGCCTCGCTTCCAATTCCGCATAAGCTTGTCGGACATCTTCTTCCGCCACAGCCCTTTGCGCAACGGCAGCGGCAATAATCGTCATGCCGAGCCAGGCGGCGATGCTGCCAGTCACACTGTAGACGAGCAGTTCGAGCCACCAGTCCCATTGCGTTGGCGCAGGTCTGATGATAGTCGCCACCACGATTTGGTGACCCGCCGCCAATGCCAAGACAATCAGCGGTACATTCCAGCGCAGCATCCGCAACTGACGGTGCAGGGGCGCTTGACGTATTTGATTCCAGGCATCGGTAAATCGTTGCACGGATGACTCCAGACACGGGTTACAGGTAGCAACAGGAGAGGGAGATTAATCAAGCCCAGTAACACACGCTTCGCATCACATTATAATACGGCGTGGTGTCGCCCTGTCAATCGTAGCACGGTGTCGGTGAGTGATTGCCCGGAGGTTCCAATCGGGAAGTTATTTTCGGACGCTTACTTGGCGAGATACGTTTTCGCATATCCGTGCATAGATTTGAGTCCTGACCCCGCTGCGGTTGACGAGCATAACTACGGGAAAAACGGTGCATTTTTTCCCTCGTTTTCCCACACTATCCCACACTATCCCACAATTCGTTTGAAATCATGAAGAATGAGGGTCTTCAGCACCTCATTCATAGCTGTTTCAGGATGTTTTGCCTGCGGGGTTCCTGCACCAATGTTGCCAGGATCAGCAGGGCGGCGAAACCAAACATTGCCGAGACGACGAACAGCAAATTGTAGCCAAGGAGCGCCAGCATTCCCCCGACCAACGGCGAAAGCACACTGCCTATGCCCATTGTCGTATTGGCGATCCCTACATACGTTGGCCGATGTTCCGGCCCTGAGAATTCCACGTTGATCAGCACGCCCGACACGATGGAAATGCCTGTGGCAACACCAAGTATGAAGAATACAACGTTAAACCAAATGGGTTCCGGCGATAACCATGCCAGCAGATAGGCGCTTGTCACACCGGTGAGTCCGACCATCAGCGAGATTTTGTGTCCCCAACGGTCGGCGATGAAACCGGCAATCAGATTTCCGGCGGTCTGGCCAACCAACAGGGCGGCGGTGTAGAGACCGACCGTGGCATCTGGCACAGCCCAGCGCTGGATGGCCGCCACAGTGACGAACCCGGCTGCCATGTTGCCGAAACTGGCCAACAAGCGCACGATCAGATAATGGCGGAAATTGCTGTCACTGCGCAGGATAGCGGTAATTCTGCTCTTGGACCAGGAGCGTTGACGCTTGACCTCGGGCGACACTGGCTGGGCGGGTTCACGCGTTAAGGCGATAAACACCCAACTGAGATTGATAAACAGCGCTGCGAGGAAGAAGGCATAGGCGAAATTGGTGGGGAAGGGGTACGTTTTCAGCAGCCATCCACTGAAGAGGGCAGCCAGCGCGCCCAAACCTGTTCCCACAAATGCCGTGATTCCAAAAAATCGAGCACGACGATTGATGGGAATGATACGTGCCAGCATATCCGTCCAGGCAGGAGCGACGACGCCTGCGCCCAGTCCATGCGCCGCATAGGATAGGAAGAAGATCACCAGCGCCAGCATCGGAAACTTCACGCTCATCAACGCTGCCACAGGCATGAACCACATCGGCAGACGTTCTGTAAAGAATCCCAGATTGACCACCACCGGTTTCATGCGAGCAAGTTTCTCGGTGGGACCGGCTACGACCAGTTGAGGGAGATACCAGCTCGCCTGACCGATCACTGCTACAAGTGCGATGGGCAGGGGGTTGAGGGTGATCTTGCTTATGAACAAGGGCAGAATCGTGGTGTACGAAATGAAACTGAGTCCGATCCAGAAAAAAGCGCCATCCAGGAAGTTAACGGCGATGTTCCAGTTGAAGTTGCGATTCACTTCCTCCTGGATTTCTTTCTTGCTGCGATCGGGGACAGGCGAGTCTGCACGCAGTAGCCAACGTATTGTCAGCCGAGGTCGGTTATTCACGAGACGATTCCTTCAAGATATTTCCTACAGCCATCAGAGAGCGAAAATGAAGCGCCATGTACCTCAAAACAACCTAATCAAGATTTGAGCAGACGATCATTATACGGTATGCGAACTACAGTGCCAATGGTGGAGCGGCATTATCCACCCATCTGTGTTTTCCCTTGAGCACGGAAACACAACCTGCTAAAATGGATCTGACACTTGGATTTTCGCCTGAGGTCACCTCTGGACCTTAGACAATAACTCACAATGGCTGTACGACATGGAGCGGGAATCAGGCTATTGGGTTCTTCTGGGTTGGCACCTCTGCCTGTAACTGCTATACTGTCGGGCAACATTGTTTCCATGGCAAGCAAAATGTTACAATACATTGAATACTCACTGTTGATTCTCGTTGCATCATCCCTAAAACAGGATGATTAAACGATATTCCGGACTAAAACCAGTAGCGTCGCCCGCCACTGATTTTGCTTCTCTGTTCGGGTTATATCCATGATTCCATCATAATTGGCTAAAGGAGTCTAAGATGAAAAAGTATGGCGCAGAATTTATTGGTACATTCTGGCTCGTTCTCGGCGGATGCGGTAGCGCTGTATTAGCCGCATCATTCCCCGAGGTTGGTATCGGCTGGCTTGGTGTTGCGTTGGCCTTTGGCCTGACCGTGTTGACGATGGTATATGCTGTTGGTCACATCTCTGGTGGCCACTTCAATCCTGCGGTTTCTGTTGGGCTTTGGGCAGGGAATCGTTTTCCTGCAAGCCAAATACTGCCCTACATTATCGCCCAGGTGTTAGGAGCAATCGTAGCAGGTGGCGTACTGTATGTGATCGCCAGTGGCGCGCCTGGCTTCAATGTTGCCGATGGTTTCGCCGCAAATGGCTACGGTGAACATTCCCCGGGCGGTTATAGTTTGCTGGCCGGACTCGTCACCGAAATTGTACTGACGATGATGTTTGTCCTGATCATCCTTGGCGCAACCGACAAACGTGCGCCACAGGGTTTTGCTCCCATTGCCATAGGTTTGGGACTGACCCTGATTCATCTGATCAGCATTCCTGTGACCAACACTTCCGTTAACCCTGCTCGCAGTACAGGTGTCGCTATCTATGTTGGTGGCTGGGCACTAGGACATCTGTGGCTTTTCTGGGTGGCACCTATTGTTGGCGGTCTGTTAGGTGCGGTGGTGTACCGATTCATCGCCATTGGCACCGACGAGTAGCCAGGTGGCCCTCCCCATGCCACAGAGCAGGGGATTCTTGCTCCGATGATATCATCGTTGCAGACTTGTCCGTTGGGTCTTACAAGGTCTTTGCAAGCATATAACGATCCGACAGATTTTCCGTCTCTAGATACACTGCAGCAAAAAGGTTGAGGTTTCTACTGCATTGTCTGACCGTGTCTGAATCACACTGTGGCTATCGGGAGGGTTGACAGGTCCTTGAGAAGTGCCATATACTGCCCGCCATCATGAAGTACTCTTCTGCTCCCTACACCATGCACCTATGCTCCTGTATAGGGCGGGTGTAGCCAGTTCAACGCCGACGGCTGCCCCGCTTCCTTTGTGTTGCGGTGAGTCGTGTCTTCTATTGATCTAGTCTAAGCAAGTCATGCGTTGGAAGGCTTGCAATTCAACAGAATCTTATTTAACTGACTCGCTGCAATTTGCAGTGAGTTTTTTGTTCCTACCCTTCTCTTATTTCAAACACGATTATTATGCCTCTTGTCGCCCATAGTCCACTTCCAACCTTTGCCCAGCTCGAACAACGCGGCCAGGATATCCTGTCACTCGATGAAGCTGTGCGTCAGGACATTCGTGAGCTGCATATCGGGATGTTGAACATGATGCCTGATGCGGCCTTGCGCGTCACCGAAGCGCAGTTCATGCAGTTGGTGGGTAATTCCAACCAGATCGCCCAGTTCTACGTGCATCCATTCTCGATTCCCGGCCTGTCGCGTAGCCCTGACACCGTATCCTACATCGAACAGCATTACGACTACCTTCGAGAAATTGCAGGAGGAGGGTCTGGATGCGCTTATCATCACCGGCGCCAACGTGGTCAACCCCCTGATTGAGGAAGAGGCATTCTGGCAGCCATTGAACGACATCGTTTCCTGGGCTTCGGAAAATGTCACGTCGGTGCTCAGTTCCTGCCTGGCCACACATGCCATGCTGAAGTATTTCTATGACATCGATCGGGAACTTCTGCCAGCAGAAACGCTGGGGCGTGTACAGCCACCATGCTGTGCATCCCTACCATCCTCTTCTACGCAATATCAACACCCGTTTCGATATCATTCACTCGCGCTACAACGAAATCAGGCGCTGGCAGTTCATTGCGGCGGGGTTGACGATTCTGATCGAGGGTGAAGAGGCAGGGGTGCACATGGCTGACCAGTCCGGATCAGTTCCGCTTTATCTACATGCAGGGACATCCCGAATACAACACGAACAGCTTGCTCAAGGAATACAAGCGGGAGGTGCTGCGCTTTCTCAATGGCGATATCCAGGACTATCCTCCCCACCCCGAGAACTATTTTGGCGAAAATGCCGCCCTCATCGCCGACACTTACAAGGAGGCGGTGCTGCTGGCGCGAAAACGGGGCACGCAGGCGCCGTCCTTCCCCGAAACCGCCATTCTGCACTATGTGGATAACACCTGGGGCGACACTGCCAAGGCTATCTTCAACAACTGGCTGGGTCTCGTTTACAAGGTCACCCACATCGACCGCCACAAAACCTTTATGGATGGCATCAATCCGTATGATCCGTTGGGGTTGAAATACGTCAATAGGGAGATGACGGCTCGTCCTCTATGTACACGTCCAGTACCTGTTCCGTTTACGGCTCGCCACACGAACCGGTACGGAAGCTTAGAACTGATTCCCACCCACACACTTAGGAGACACACCCATGAAAGATGCAACCATCGCCATCCACAGCGGATATGAATCGGAGCAGACCACCAAAGCCGTGGCCGTGCCCATCTACCAGACCGTGGCTTACGAATTTGACAGCGCCCAACACGGGGCCGATCTGTTCAATCTGGCCGTGCCGGGCAACATCTACACCCGCATCATGAATCCGACACAGGCGGTGCTGGAGGAACGCGTCGCTGCTCTGGAACATGGCGTGGCGGCGCTTGCGGTCAGTGCCGGCAGTGCGGCTGTCAATTATGCCATCCTCACGATTGCCGAAATCGGCTCGAATGTGGTCAGTGTTCCCCAGCTTTATGGCGGGACCTACACCCTGTTTTCGCACATGTTGCCCAAACAAGGCATCGAGGTCCGTTTTGCCGAGGATGACAGCGCTGCCAGTCTGGAGAAGCTGATCGACGACAAAACTGCCGCTGTGTACTGCGAAAGCATCGGTAATCCGGCTGGGAATATCGTCGACCTGGAAGCGATTGCAGAAATGGCGCACAAACATGGCGTGCCGGTCATTGTCGATAACACTGTAGCCACACCTATCCTGATCAAGCCCATCGATTACGGTGTGGATATCGTCGTGCATTCGCTCACCAAGTACATGGGTGGGCACGGTACGTCGTTGGGCGGGGTCATTGTGGATTCGGGCAAGTTCCCCTGGGCGGAGTATCCGCAGAAATTCCCCATGCTGAATGAACCGGAACCCGCTTATCATGGCGTGGTTTACACGGAAGCGCTAGGCCCGGCAGCCTACATCGGTCGAGCGCGCACAGTGCCGCTGCGCAACACCGGGTCAGCCATCAGTCCGTTGAATGCCTTTCTGATTTTGCAGGGCATCGAGACGCTGGCCCTGCGCATGGAACGCCACTGTGATAACGCCATCGCCGCCGCCCGGTACCTGCAATCGCATCCGGCAGTGGCGTGGGTCAGCTATCCCGGCCTGCCTGATTCGCCCTACTACGAACTCGCTCAGAAATACACCGATGGTCGCCCATCGGCACTGTTCACCTTCGGTGTCAAGGGCGGATTCGAGGCTGGCGTCAAATTCTACGATGCTCTGAAAATCTTCAAGCGCCTTGTGAATATCGGTGATGCCAAATCACTCGCAGCCCATCCTGCATCCACCACCCACCGCCAGTTGACCGATGCCGAACTGACCGCCGCCGGCGTAACCCCAGACATGATTCGCCTGTCCATCGGCATTGAGCATATCGATGATATCCTGGAAGACCTGGAGCAGGCACTGGCCGTATCGCAGAGTTAGTGTTTTCCCAAAGCAGCCACCGGTTTCGACTGGTGGCTGCTCATCCTAAAAACAATCCAACCGTCACCAACAGCGGCGTCAGGATGCAGATCAGGACGTTTTTGCCCATGAGGGGAATGATGGCGGGGATGTCGTCGGCGTTTTTGTACACGCCCAGCGCCACGGGAACAGCCAGGAACAGGGTCAGGAGCCCGAGCAGGGTGGTCGCAGGCAGGTAACCGGCAATCACGCCAAAGAGGATGGACAGATAGGTCGCAGCCAGGAAGGAGGCGTAGATAAGACTGCTGTTCTTGCGACCGATGACGATGGGGAAGTGCAGCCTGCCCACGGTGCGGTCTGCATCCACATCGGGAAACTGGTTCAGCAGGAGGAGATTGCTCACCAGGAAGAAGGGTACGAGCGATGCCATAAACGCTGTCCAGTTGTATTCACCAGTGAGCACGAAATCGGTGCCCATCACCATCAATGTGCCAAAGCCCAGGCCGGGGGCGATGAGGCAGGCAAAGGCGTTTTGAGCAAGCCAGGGCGTGTAGGCGAAGATGACCAGGAGGCCAATCAGCCCCAATGGCAGCAAAGCCCATCCCCAGATTGTCATAAAATACACACCGATGAGGGCGACGATGAGCAGGGCGACAAGGGCCAGCCCCAACGCCTGGCGGGCCAATTCGGGATGTGTTTGCAGGGTGCCGCTGCCGCCGCTGAAGGGCGTGCGCTCGGTTTTTTCGTCCAGCCCACTCTTGAAATCGAAATACTCGTTGAAAGCATTGACGCTGATGTGCGCCGCAAGGCCGCCGATGAGGGCAAGAATGGCATACAAGATGTTGATTTGCCCGGTAGTCCAATAGGCGGTGCCGATGCCCAATACACCGCAGGCAGGCGCCAGAATCAAGAAGGGAAGCCGCATGGGACCCAACAGCGCTTTCACATTCATGTCGATGACCTCCATCACTCGCTACGTTCGGGTTGATGCAACCAGTCGGGGTTCAAGCAATCATGCAGACCTCATTTTACAACGTTTGTGCGTTTTCTTCCAATTGGGTTGTTTGCATGGCTGCCTCCAACACTCGACACATTGCACCCGACCCGCGTATAATACCCGACTGAGTGCAGTCGTCCGCACATCCTGACCTGAACCCCGCCATGTCTTTACTTACCGCCAACAACCTCGCCATGTCCTTTGGCCCCCTCGATGTCTTCGATGGGGTTAGCTGTGCTGTGGCTGATGGCGACCGTATCGGTCTGGTGGGTCCCAATGGCGAAGGGAAAACCACTTTGTTGCGGATTCTGGCCGGCGAGCTTGCGCCTACTGCGGGTGGCGTGTATCGTCGGCGGGGCCTGCGCATAGGCTATTTGCCACAGGATCCGCCACCGGCCGGGGACAGAAGCCTGTGGGAAGATATGCTGGAGGTTTTCTCAACATTGCGGCAGGAGGAGGAGGCTTTACGGGTGTTGGAGGCGCGCATGGCATCAGCGGAAGGTGAAGGCATTTTGGATGTTTACGCCCAGCGCCAGCACGCTTTCGAGATGCAGGGCGGCTACGACTATCCCCTGCGCATCCGGCAGACGTTATCCGGCCTCGGTTTTCGCGCCGACCAGTTCGATATGCCCCTGGCGCAACTCAGCGGCGGTCAGCGCACTCGCGCTTTACTGGCCCGTTTGTTGCTGGAGAAGGCCTGATCTCCTGTTGATGGATGAGCCCACAAACCATTTGGACCTGGCAGCCGTGGAATGGCTGGAGAATGCTCTTGTCAACTGGCAGGGCGGCATGGTTATCGTCGCCCACGACCGCTACTTCCTGGATCGGGTCGCCACACGAATCTGGGAGATGGCGTGGGGTGAGATGACCATCTACCGAGGCGCTTACAGCCAGTACGTGGTGCAGCGTGAGGCGCAAATAGAGCGCCTGCAGAAAGAATACGAGGCCCAACAGGCATTCATCGCCAAAGAGGAAGACTACATCCGCCGCAATATCGCCGGGCAAAACACCCGGCAGGCGCAGGGTCGCCGCACCCGTTTGCAGCGCATGATGCGTGACAGCCACATCGCCGCTCCTCGCCAACGCCAGCGGCTGAATCTGCACATGAACAGCCGTTTCCGCAGTGGCGGCCTGGTGTTGGCGACGAAGGAATTAGCCGTAGGCTATCGAGCGAAAGCGGAGACGGGGCACAAGGAAGATCGCTCTGGAGGACACGTTTATCGGGCGAGCAGGAACATGCACCCCGACGACACGTTCCTGTTCAGGGCAGATGAATTGCTCCTCAAACGTGGCGAACGGGTCGGCGTGATCGGGCCAAATGGCTCTGGCAAGACCACCTTTGTCAAGACGCTGCTCGGGCAAATCGCTCCGTTGGAAGGTGAATTGCGGATCGGCGCCAGCATTCGTATGGGCTATCTCGCCCAGGTGCAGGCGGCGCTTGATCCCAATGCCACTGTCCTCGACTCCCTGATAAAAGCCGATCCCCGCCTGCAGATCGGTGAAGCGCGCCACATCCTCGCCCGTTTTCTGTTCTCCGGGGATGATGTGATGAAAACCGTGCAAGCCTTAAGCGGTGGACAGCGCAGCCGTCTCGCCTTGGCCCAACTCAGCCTGCAAAAAGCCAACTTCCTGGTCCTGGATGAGCCCACCAACCATCTGGACATCGAATCGCAGGAAGTGCTGGAAGATATGCTAAACGCATTCGATGGCACCGTGCTGCTGGTTTCCCACGACCGATATCTGATCGAAGCCATCGCCACACAGGTTTGGGCTATCGACACCGAACGCATGCAGGGTTACGAAGGCAATTACAGCGCTTTTCTGGCGGCCCGCCAGGAGGAATCGGCCCACCAAGTCGATGAACCCGAACAGTTGACCGAATCCCAACATCATCGTCGCCAATCGAGAGAGGAAAGACGAAAACGGCGGGAAGAGGAAAAACGGCAGGCAGAAGCTGATGCAGTCGAGCTGCGCATCCATGCCCTGGAAAACGAGCTGGCTGAGATCAGCATAGCGTTGGAAAGAGCGAGCCGGGCGCAACAATTAAGTGAATTACAGCGCCTCGGCGAACGCTACGTCGAGATCGAGCGCGAGATGGAACGGTTGATCGAAAATTGGGCGGCGCTTGCTTAAAACGCAACGCGTAAAACGAGAACTGATCGATCCAGATGAATGGCTTCACGTCTTCACGTCTTACGTTTTCAATCCATACATCCCCAACGTTTCCGCTTCGACACTTGCCCACGAAAAATGTTCTTTGGCGTAACGATAACCATCGTGGCCTAAATTGTGCGCCAGCATCGAATCTGACAACACCCGCTCGATGGCATCAGCCAGGGCGATTGTATCTTTTTGTTCGACCAGGATTCCGGTTTGGCCATCGCTGATGATGTCGGGGATACCGCCAACGTTGCTGGCGATGACCGGCTTGCAATAGCGCATCGCTTCCAACGACACCATACCCAGCATTTCGGTATCGCCCGATTCATCGACAATGGCCGGGAGCACAAACACCTGGCAGGATTGATAATATGCCTCAAGTTCTTCATCTGTCACCCGACCGGTGAACGTCACCCGATCGGCCAGTTGCAGGCGCTCGACGGTGGCTTCCAGGGCTGGCTGCTCATGTCCTGCGCCGACGATGATCAGATGGGCATTCGGGAGATGCGTCATGGCCTCGATCAGATAGACGTGTCCCTTGCGGGCGACAAGGCGTCCCACCGTGAGGATGCGTCCAGGTTCTGTAGGCCAATCCTGTTCGGGCGGGAGATGGATGCCATACGGGATCACGCGGGGCGTTCGGCCCGAGACCCTCTTCACTTCCCGAGCGGTGTAGGATGAAATAGCGGCGACATCGGCGCAACGGTTCGTGAAGGCTCGCAAAAAGGGCTGCACAAACGAAAAACGCTGGGCCATCACCAAGTCGGCTCCGTAATAGGTGGCTACCAGCCTGCCTCCCCCCGCCCAGCGTGCAATCAACCCGAATAACCCCTGGGGCATGGGCCAGTGCACGTGGATAATGTCGTATTTGCCGGAGCGTCCGACGCGCCAGGCGGCAACCATCCCCGCCAACAGATACAGCGGGAGCAGCAGCAAGTAGAGCGGATTCACTCGAATTTTGTTGGGTGCGCCTTCCTCGTGCGTCAGCGTCTCCCACCTGGCAGGTGCATAACGAAACCGATGCACCGTCATGCCATTGATTACCTGATTCCCCAGCCCCTCAAAAGCTGGCGCCAGGATTTCGAACGCCAATCCACGCTCCTGCAACCGTCCCAACAACTCCACCAGCCACGGAGAGTGGGGATCGCCTTCCCAGCGAGGGAAGTTGGTGGTGATGATCAGGACGTTATTCAATGGTCAATAGCCAATGGGCAATAGTCAATGAGAAACGATCAAATAGCAATTAGCAATTGGCCATTAGCAACTGGCCATTGATCATTAGTCTTCTAACTGTTCCAACCGTTCTTCCAGTTCGACCAATCGGTCCCCCTGGTTGACGATGAGTTCCGCCAGGAACCCCACCAGGATCAGCAGCAACCCCGCTAGCGCCAGGACCATAGCAGCTGTAAAGTACGGACGGCGCTGTGTGTCACGCATGAACCACAGCATCGCCAGATACAGGAGCGTAATTCCGGCAATTCCCAGGCTGGCAAGCCCCAAACCGCCGAAAAACCGCATCGGAGCCTGGCTGAATGTGAGCAGGAAACGGATGACAACGACATCGAGCAAAGAAACCGGGATGCGGCTCAAGCCGAAATGGGATTGCCCGGATTTGCGAGGATACCAATTGGTAGCAACTTCGCCCACCCGAAAGCCCTGGTCGGCGGCAATGTGCAGGATAAACCGGTGCCAGTCGGAACGCAGTGGGGGCAGGGATAAGATCACTTCCCGCCGAAAGCCCTTGATCCAGTTGGCGTCGTGAACATCGACCGTGAAAAGATGGCGGGTGACGGTGTTGTAGATGGAAGATGCGAATTGCTTGCCATCAGCCCGACCCTGGCGCCAGCCCGATACGACATCGTAGTCCTCCCGGAGCTTGTCATAAAGTTTCGGAATGTCTTCGTCGGGGTGGGATTCCAGGTCGGCGGGCAGGAAGATGATAAATTCACCTTTCGCTGCGCGAAAGCCGTTACGTAGCGCAGCAGTCAGGCCACGATTGCGGCGGTGACGAAGCAGACGCACCCAAGGATATTGGCCCTGTAACTCGATCACACGCTCCGCCGTGCCATCGCTGCTGCCATCGTCCACAAAGACGAGTTCGCCCGGAACATCCAGACTAGCGAATGCTTGTCCCGTGCGCGCAAACAGTTCGGAGACGTTATCTGCCTCGTTGTAGGCGGGGATGAGGACTGAGAGTATGGGCGTGGTTGTCATTTCGGGATCTGAATCTGCGATGTGGGATCAGCGCATCGCAGATTCAAATGTCTAGGAAATGGGGCTATATCGTCAACAGCGTCTCTTTGACGACTGCCACCACCTCATCCTGTTGCTCGACAGTTAGCTCGGCATAAAGCGGCAATGACATGACTTCGCCTGCCATCTGTTCCGAGACCGGATAGCTTCCCACTTCCAGCTCCAGGAAGTTGTAAGCGGGTTGCAGGTGCAGCGGGATCGGATAGTGGACGCCAACGCCGATGTGGGCAGCTTGCAAACTCTCAACCATCGCATCTCGATTGGCGGTGCGAACGGTGTAGCAATGATAAACAGGGATGGTTTCAGGGTGATTCCGGGGTGTGATCATGGAGGTATCGGACAGCAATTCATCGTAGTAGGCGGCTCGTTGCCGACGTCCTTCGTTCCAATCGTCAAGATGAGGGAGCTTGGCGGCAAGGATAGCGGTTTGGATAGCGTCAATGCGGTGCCCATACCCTAATTCATCGTGTTCGTATTTGGTTATACGACCGTGATCTCGCAACTTTCGGACACGTTCGGCCAGTTTCTCATCGTTGGTGACAACAGCGCCGCCATCGCCATAGCAACCGAGGTTTTTGCTGGGATAGAAGGAGAAGCAGGCGGCGTCACCGAGGTTGCCGGCTCGTTTCCCCTTGTAGAAGCTGCCATGCGCCTGAGCGGCATCTTCGATTACCACTAGATCATGGCGTTCGGCGATTTCATTGATGGTATCCATGTCGGCTGGTTGGCCATAAAGATGGACGGGCATAATCGCTTTGGTGAAGGGCGTGATAGCGGCCTCGATCAAAGCTGGATCGATGTTGTAGGTGACCGGATCGATATCGACAAAGACCGGTCGGGCCCCCACTTGCGAGATGGCCTCACCCGTGGCAAAAAAGGTGAAGGGGGTGGTGATCACTTCATCGCCGGGGCCGATGTTGTAACCCAGCAGGGCGAGAAACAGGGCTCCTGTGCCGCTGGAAACGCCGATGGCGTAATCAACGCCGCAGTATTCGGCGAAAGCTGCTTCAAAATCGGACACTTCCTTGCCCATAATGAAGGATGTATTGTCGACGACACGCTGAATGGCGTCATCGATTTCGGGCTTGATACTTTGGTATTGAGCTTTGAGGTCTACAAGTGGTATTGGCATGATGATTTGAGGTTTGGTCTATGAAAAATAAATGCCGCCCCGTGTGGAGCAGCATGTGGTAGCGGATAACAGGGTGGAAGCGTGCTAACTGTGGAGCGCGTCAAGGCGTTGCTCGATGGCTTTAATTTTTTGTTGGTGAGTGTCTATCTCGTTCTGAATGTGAAGGGGAGGAGAAACGCCATATCCAGCCGCCTTGAGTTCGAGTCGGGCCAGGTTGATTCGATGACGCTGCAACTGGCGCAGCAGTAAGGACTCTTCGCTTTCCCGACCGGCTTCGGCGATCTCTTTCACCAGGTTATCTGGCACTTCCATGTCGTTGACCGGCAATTCGTCGGCATTGGCGTCGAGCCAGTCCTTGAAAAAGGAGTCGCTGATTGTGATCTGGTTGCTCTGTTCAACCTGGCGAGTATACCCCAAGCGGCTCAGATCGTAAAGGTACGTACGCGCTTCCTCGGGGTTCAGCGCTAATGCTGAGGCGATCTCATTCACGTCGATTGGACCCATTTCATGCACGAGTTGGATCATGCGACGCTCGGAAGGAGACAGATGCAGGAATTTGAGTGCAAATAAGGAATCCAACATCGGGTCGCATTCCAAATCTGATTCTATGGGCATCCGCAGCGAGTTATCATCCTGAAAAAGCCTGGAACACAGCCATTGCAGCAGGTACGGATGGTTGTTCGTGTGGAACTGAATGGCTTCGACAACTTCGTCCCTGGCATGAACGGAGCGTTTCGCCTGTGTTTGGCGGATGAGAGCGGCGCTTTCGAAGGGGGCCAAACCCGAGAGATAGTGAGGCGAGAAGATGTGCAACAGCGAGGATGTCGGCCATTTCTGGCTTGTGTCGTTGAGGTGGGCCAGGGTCTTGGTGGAGGAAAGAACAACACGCAGGTTGGTGGGGCGCTGAAAGGCGGCGCGCAGTCGACGGGCGATCAGCGCATCTGCCTGCACGATGGGCATGAGCGCCTCGGTTTCGTCGATCAGCAATAAAATGCGGCGGTTGTGGGCCTCCGCCACACGCGAGATCGAACGCAGCAATTTACCAATATCCGCTCCCTCCAACGGGCTGACCTTGTAGTCGAGTTTATCGAATACATTGCGTTGGTCTTCGATGGCGTAAAACAGCTCCTGGCTCAGATCAAACTCCGTTTGACAGCCCTGCATATCCCAATAAATGGGGATGTACTGTGACCGAGCCTGTTGCGCAAGCTGACGCAATAGCGAAGTCTTGCCGACCCGGCGCGTGCCGATTACCCAGACGTAATCATTGGGGCCGCTGAGCAGGGTGCGGCGTAGTTTGGCATGACCATAATAATTCTTGCCGACAACCCATCCTCCGACGATGTAGGGGTTGCGAACAGAAACTTGAGGCGTTTCTGGTTGAGTTCTGCGCAGGCGTTTGAGGATATTCATACGATTCGGTCGCTATCAGTGTGAGGCATTTGCCGGTATCTGTGCATTGGCGCTCATTGCATCGTTTTTGGTGATACGCCGACGACGCTCATTGAGCATGAGATTGACTGCTTCCAGAGCGATCTGCTGAATGCGGTGCGGACGTCCCAGACTAACCGACCAGACGAAATCAACAGCGTTATCATCCCAGGTGTAAAACCCATCCACGGGTTCGCGCATGAGTCGCTCCGCTTCATCTCGGTTGAAGGGTTTCAGTTCGGATTCGACGAACATATTGTACCAGGGTGATTCCACACGATCCCACGTTTTGCTGATGTTGACGCCCGTGACCACCGCCCGCACATTGCCTGCAAAATTATCCTGCAGAATGCGGCGGAACTGTTGCTGGGTGAGAGGGTGATAGGCATTCAGGATATCGGCCTCATCCAGCAGCAACACTAACCGTGGCTCTTGGTGGTAGTACCTGTTCAAATACTCGACGATATCGCGCAGGTCCCGCCGGAAGTCCCGGTCTCCGTACGATTCCTGTGTGTCCGGGAGAAGATAGCGCAGGTTTTCGACGCCGGGCATACCATCAAGTGGCGCCTCAAGGGTGTCCAAAATGCTTTCCATGATACGATGGAAGAATTCCGGTTCTGGTGTGCCTTCAAGATCGACAAAGATGGGAATGTAACGGTAGTTCTCGTCCTGTTTGTGTTCGAGACGTTGCACAAGTTGGTAGAGCAGTGACGTCTTGCCGATGCGGCGTTCGCCGTGCAACAGGAGGCTGTTTCGGAACAGAGTCGCTTCGATCTCACGCAGCAGCGACTGACGACCGTAAAACATGTGATTTTCACGAATAGGATTGCCGGCGATGTAAGGGTTGAAGCGGTGCTCGACAGCCTG
Source organism: uncultured Chloroflexia bacterium (assembly GCA_963700615.1). Lineage (GTDB taxonomy): Bacteria > Chloroflexota > Anaerolineae > J102 > J102 > DUEF01. The sequence goes on from CAVOYG010000026.1 coordinate 970,121, forward strand.
CCGCCCCATGCGAGCACGGGCAATGGTGCTCCAGACAGCCCAGATCAGGGCGATGGTCAGCACTGTGAGCAAGACCACGCCGATAAGAACGAATTCAGTCTTCACGTGTCCAACAAGGGGCAGGGCGATGGTGGTGGGGCCCTGACTGATATCGATCTCCAGTACCGTTGGCTCTGAGTAGTTCATGCCAGCATCCCGGACACTGGCTTCGAATCGATAGTGACCCTCAGGCAAGGCCGGGTAGCTGACCAGGGGGATGCGTGAGCCCTGCCAGGCGGTGTCGACTCCCTCCAGTTTGTAGAGGAAGAACAAGTCGCCTGTGTCCGTGAGAAGATCACTCCCGTTCAGGGTAATGTGAAGGCTCTCGTCGGGCGTTATTTGTATTGGGCTATCCTCTGCTGGTTGCCCGTTGATGGATTGGATCTGGACCTGTGGCGGCGTCTGGTCGGGGATAAAACGGACGACGCCGTTGGCAGTGCCCAGATAGATCCCGCCGCCAACCGCCGGCGTCATCGCATAAACTCGACCGATTTCAACACCGTTTGCAGCGCCGTAGTTCTGCCAGGCCCGACCATCGTACACGCTCAACCCGCTGACGGTGCCAAACCAGAGCGGACCGGCGGGGTCGGCCCAGATCGCTTCAACGTTGGGAGCCAGGAGGCCGTCGCCAGTCGTGTAATGCGTCCACTCGCCATTGGTCCATTGCCAGACGCCATCGCCCCAGGTGGCAAACCAAATGCTCCCATCCGCCGCCTCAGCGATGTCGGTAATCTCCAACGATGCGAGACCACTCCCATCTGAGAATTGTTGCCAGGATTCATTTTCATACAGCGATATGCCAGCCGCTGTGCCAACCCAGAGTCTGCCCTGGCTATCGACATGTAAAGAGCGCAGCGAGTCTGACACCAAGCCATTGTCCACATAGAAATGTTGCCACTGTTCGCCATCCCAACTGCTTAATCCGTTCTGATAGGTGGCGAACCACATGACGCCATCCTGCGTTTGCGCTACGTCGACAACGACATCCCCTGTCAAAACTGTAGGTAATTTCTGCGATACTTTGCCGCTATTCTCCACCAGTAAAAGTCCCTGTTGATCAGCGCCTAACCAGATATTGCCCTCAGAGTCGACAAAACTGCTCTCAATAAAGTCAGAGCTAGCTGTGTGTTTTTGCCAGGTGCTTCCATCGAATATATACAGGCCGTCGCCATCGGTCCCAACCCACAGCCGCCCATCCGAGCCCATGCTGAGCGTCGAGATGACGCTTTGCGGCGCTCCCAACTCTGCTTGCCAGCGCCGCCACGTGTGTTCGTCGTAGCGGGAGATGCCTGCGAAGGCGCCAAACCATATCACGCCATCCCGATCTTCCAGGATCGTACTGACGTAGTCAGAAGCGAGCCCGTCGGCCACATTGAGGACCTGCCATTGCCCATCCTCTAACTTGGCGACGCCTGCGCCATTTGTCCCGACCCAGACTCGCCCATCAAGCGAAGGGTAAACTGCCAGGATGTCGGCACTGGGGAGCCCTTCTGCTTCCCGATGCCAGATTACTTCCTCGCCATTGATCTGCGCCAGACCACTGCCGGCGGTTCCAACCCAGATGGCGCCATCCTCATCTGCTGCAAGCGTCGTAATCGCATGTTCGAGCGGCTGACCTTCTGCGTCCAATGTTATCGATTGCCACGCACCATCCTGCAACTTGAATAGCTGGTTTTCAGAGGCCAGCCACACATCGCCAGCGGCATCTACAACGAGCTTTTCGACCACAGCCACCGGCGCATCAACCTGCTGCCAGTTTCCCGAAATGGGATCTCTGAAAAATAGTCCGGCCTCGCCTCCGGCCCAGAGCGAGCCGTCATTGAGTTGCGCAAGGGCATGAAATGCTTGTCCCCCCGCCATCTCGATAGGCTCCACCATCCACTGATCATCCGAGCGTTTTGCTACACCGCCCGCTGTCGCTGCCCACAAGTCGCCATTTTTGTCGAGGAGGAGTGCTTGTACAGCGCCTTGGGGCAAGCCATCACTGGCACCGAACATACGCCAGGCGCCATCGTAGCGGGCTATGCCATCATCGGTGCCAAACCACAGCGTGTGATCGGTGGTTTGTACGGCTGTGTAAACCCAATTACTCTCAAACCCGTCGTAACGATCAAAGGTGCGCCAGGCATCAGCGAGACCTTGCGCACCAGAAATGGATGGCGCTCCAACCACAAACAGCAGTAGCAAGAGCACAATTGCGGGGGAATAGGACTTTTTCATGTTGTCCAGACGGCTGGTCGGGGACCAACACATCGGTGGGGGAAAGATCGAGCCAGAGGGGGGGATTATCTCGAATACGACTTCATTATAACAGCGCCCAAGTGTTTGTCAAGTAAATTTAGCGTAAACGCAGCATTTATTCATTGTCGCAGATATACAGGTTCTCCGAAAGTCGAGTTGATCGCACGAAAACAGTTCGATCTGTTGGAGATTGCACGACTTGTCGAATTTGTGTCCATTAGAAAGACTCATCAGGTTCCGGCGAAACAAAAACGGGGCGCAATGATTTCCGAATGCACGAATTGCCAGGCAAAACAGTTGCTTCCAGGAACCTAACAGATGTGGTTGAGTCAGAATCCTTGGTCACACCACTATCTTGACTTATCTGCTATAATAAATGTGGAACATTTCAGCATAGTTCACAGAAGCTCTTTTTAAGTGGTTAGCCGCTACCTGAATGCGCGTGCCAGAAGAGTGCATCACTGCTGACATTGGAAATGGGGGCGCGTCTCGGGGACTGGCGGTTGTCCAAGTTTGTGTAGCAACACCCAGTTGAAGGGAGAATGTCAATGTTGAAAAACCTGATCATCGTCTTGCTGATACCGTTGTCGGTCATACTCACGAGTGGCAACATTGAGACAGCTCCGACGGCAGGATACGAAGGCGCGGGCGAGCATGTTGTCGAGTTGACCGGGGCGGGGGCGCTTCAATCATGTGCTTGGGATGTGACAATCTCAAATCTCATCCTGGATGCCGATGGCACATTCGAGGGTGAGTTGTATGACTATTCTGCTATTGTCAAACACAATGGTGAAATTGAACTTCTGTGTGGAACAAGCGGGGTCGCTTTCTTCATCTCCGGCGAGCACGCTAATGGTCATTTCTCATCGATCGTGATTTCCGATTATTCGGGGCCGATCATCGACAACATCACCCTCGTCAGCGGCAGCTACGATGACCAGGCCATCCGCAATCTCGTGTTCACGAAGGAGCGGGGTATTGACAGTGGGGTCAAAATAAATATGACTTGGACATTTCCGGTACTGCCAAATACGGAGCCGCCCACACCCACGCCCTGGCCGCCAGTAGTGCTGCGGGCGTCTAAATCCGGCTTTCAGCCCGGCACAGTGGAAATTGAGAACGAGTGGGGTTGGGCGCGAATCGATATCGAGGGCTTCGTCGTACGGGCCGATAACTTCGCCCCCATCCCTGAAGCCCTCGTGGAAATCGTGAGCGGGGCGGACCCAGCTTCAGCCACGACCAACGCCAATGGCGACTACGCCCTCACTGCCCACATCCCGGACGGGTTCGGCTCTACAGGCGTGGAACGCAACTTCTTTCTCGCCGGCGGGCCTACCTTCACCCCCACGCCCACGCTTACCCCTACCGCCACGCCTACCCCGAGCCCCACCAGCACCCCGACTATCACGCCCACCCCCACCCCGACGCTGATCCCATTCGACCTCGCCATCGAAGATGTGGAGCAAACCCAGGTGATCCAGTGCATGGACGACAGCAAGGGATGTTTGTGGGACAATTACATCGATCTGATACGGGGCAAGGCCACGATCATTCGCGTGCGACCCCGAGTGATAGGCCAGCCCATCGAGCCGGTCACGCTCGATGCCACCTTGGTCGTGCTGGATCCGTTTTTTGCTACACTCCGTCCCCTCAATGCTCCCATCCAACTAAAAAAACAGTACGAACGCAAGCAGACCGACGACACCCTCAATTTCAGGTTGCCCCCCGCCTGGTCCACGTTCCCCGAATTGCGTTTCTACATCGAGATAGCGCCAAAACCTCAGGTTCCCGAATTGGATTACAGCAACAACCGTTACGACAGTCGGCTCTTTTTCAAGGCCCGTGAAGACCTGAGCGTGCTTTACCTGCCCATCCTCTACGAGCCTTCAGCTAGTGTAAAACAACTACCCAATGCCAACATCATCCGCGCCGGCAAGGCCTTGTTGCAGAAACTCTACCCGGTGAGCGTGTATGGCTTACATTACCACAAAGGCCCTACCATCCCCTGGCTGCACCCCCTGCCCGACAGCGATCCCAAAAAGGAGTCGGCAAATAAATCTGAATTCATCGCCATGCTCAACCAATTCTACCTCATGCCCAAGCTGCTTGGCGCTGCCAACGCGCCCGACCAGTTGGTGGCCTGGCTGCCCGACATCATCGGTTTCGAGACAGCAGGGTTATCCAATCCGATTTGGGGCGAACCGGCGGGGCAGGGCAGGGTTTCGTTCGCGCAGACCACGCGGGACGGCGACTGGACGCTAGCCCATGAGTTGGCGCACAACTTCGGGGCCAGGCATCCGAACACACCGGATTCGTGCGGCTCCTACGACGATGGCACCGACTGGCCCTACCGTTTCGGGTTGATCCAGGAGGTCGGTTTCGATCCTATTTCAGCCATCGCCTATTCCGGTCAAACCTATGACTTGATGTGCTACGTTTCCCGCCCGTGGATCTCACCACATACCTACCTAAACATCTACAACAGCGATTGGCAACCACAATCGACAGTGCTCTTGGCAGCGAGTACTGCGTCAGACAAAATGCTGATACGTGGCTCCATCACCACGAGCGGCGAGGGCGCCATCCATTCCGTGCTCGTCCTTACCTCGGATTTTGAAGGGTATATCACGCCCGCTGGTTCCGAATACTGCATCGAGCTTCAAGATACGGAAAGCGTCCCCGTGTCTTCCGCCTGTTTCGACGTGGACTTCATCGACCACTTTGGCGGCGACATGAGCGCTGAGAGCTTTGTTTACGTGCTCGACAGGCCTGCAAACGCGGCCCGGCTGGTCTTGCGGCAGGGAAACACGCCCCTAGAAGTGCGCCAGGCCAGCGCTCACGCCCCCACCCTGACGATCACCGCCCCGCAGCCGGGGGAAATCTGGCAGGGTCGGGAAACAGTGCGCTGGTCGGCCACAGATGCCGATGGAGACGCCCTGACCACGCATCTCGTCTATGGTCACGACGACGGCCAGACCTGGCTGCCGTTGGCCCTCGATGTCACTACCGACGAATACGATATCGACACGAATGAACTCCCCGGCGGCGAACAGGCGCGCTTACGTTTGCTCGTCAGCGATGGCTTCCACACAACCACGGCGGAGGTCTGGCCGCTGCGGGTTGAACGCAAAGCGCCGGAGGCCATCATTTTGCAGCCGGAGTCGGGCGTCAGGATAGCGGTGGGGCAACCTCTCACCCTGTGGGGTAGTGGTGACGATCGTGAAGATGGCGCTGTGGATGAGGCCAGGATGGTCTGGCGCTCGCACATCGACGGGTATCTGGGCGAAGGCGTCTTGCTCGACGTGACGCTTTCCCCTGGCGACCACGAGATCACGCTTACCGTGCAGGATGGCGATGGCAACGAGGGTAGCGAATCAATCCTTGTACGCGTAGGAAACCTGCCTGCTTTTCTCCCGCTGATTCTGCGTTTCCCGCCCTCGGTTCCTACGCTCACCCCTACCTTTACCCCTCACCCGTCCTCGACTCCAACTGCTACTCCGACGTCTCGGCCCACTGCCACTCCAACTCCCACCCTCACGCCGACTGCTACACCGACTCAGGTTTCGCCTATCCCACCGCCCGCCGATTGCACCTGGATGGATGATTTTACTGATGGGTCGCTGGAGCCCGGTTGGAGCTGGGTACGGGAAGATCCCACGCATTGGAGTTTGACCGCTCATCCTGGCTTCATGCGTATCACCAGCCAGGAAAGTGACTTGCTGTTCACCAACGATATGCGCAATCTGCTCACTCGTCCCGCTCCCATTGGTGATTTTGAAGTCCTCACCCGTGTCGTTTTTAATCCCATGCAATCGACACAAGAGGCCATGTTGCTGATGTATCAGGATGACGATAGCTATGTCAAAACCGGGCGCTACCGAGATGAACGAACGACATTTGACGCCGAAGGCGTGAATTTTGGGTTTGAAGAGTTCGGGCAACTCACCTATTCGACAAGACCAACCGACCTTGCGGTCACATGGCTTAAACTCATAAAGACCGGAAGCACTTACGGCGGTTACTTCAGCGGCGATGGTTTGTCTTGGACTGAGATTGGAACTCGGCCCTACCTCGGTGTGCAAGCGCCGTACGTCGGCATTGGCGCTTGGAATGATGAACATGCCTCAGGTCTTGCTGCAGATTTTGACTGGGTCTGCATTAAATCGGCATCTGCGCCATCGCCAACACCTTCAAGAACGCCTACAAACACACCAACTGCTACCGCTACTGCCACACCCGAGATTCCCCCAGTTACTTTAGAAGGCGTTGGTACGACCAATGACTCGGATCTGTTGCGAATGGGGTACGTCTTGGACAGCGGCATTAAACTATGGCTGCAAGTGCAGAACAGCAGTGCCATCGAACAAGATTTCACCGCAAACTGGGAGGTCTTTGGCCCTGATGGGAATAGAATTGAAGCGCTCTCATGGCATGGCGTTCTTTCGACGGATCCCGGCTTGGTGCATTGGAAACTGGACCGCCAGCTTCCCTCCGATCTAACACTTGGACAATACACCTTTACGGGTTCTGTTACGTCTGACAGTCAAACAACAAGCGCCTCGGTGGTTTTCTTTGTGGCAGACAGCTTAGTGCTAGCCGATGATTTCAGCGATGCTCGAAGTGGCTGGCCCATAAGCCAAACCTCAAACTATAAGATCGGCTACATCGAGGACGAATATCAGATTCTGATCACTGCACCTGCACGGCTTGTACGCGCATCAACCAGTTTGAACTTGGCTGGCAGTATTCTCGAAGTGGAAGCCCATAACACTGGAAGCATCTTGGGCGATTACGGCTTGCTGTTCGGGCTTAGCGATGACAATCAGAGTTTCTACATTTTTCTCATCAGCAGTACAGGGAAATATGGCATATTCTTGCATACGCCAGGAGGGTGGGAGACCATCCAGCCTTGGACAGCTGCCAACTGGCTGTCCATCGGTATTGGAACCAATCGCATTATGTCCGTCCATGGCCGAGACCAGATCAGCGTCTACGCCAATGGCGTGCATTTGTGCACAGTGCCAACAAGCGCCTTGCATACTGGGCGCGTTGGACTTGTTGCGCAGTCTAATGAATCTGTTGGCGTGGACATACGCTTTGACAATTATGCTGCTTACTGTTTATCTGCAACATGCGGCAATCGTAAAGCGACGGAAAGGATGAGCGCACAATCCGAAGGCACGGTGTCTCCCACACTTCCCAGCCCCTGATCGGCGCTTGATTTCTCCAAAAATCCGCACAATATGACCTGGATCATGTTCAGGCTTTGGTAAATACGCTACAATGATATCAGGTGTAGTAAATGCATACAGCATCTGTACAGTAGCTGGTATCATCCCTTGCATGCACTCAAGGGCTGTGAGGGAACAATGTAAATCGCGCAGAATCCGTCAATGTCGATGCGTATTCTTTGCTCACCAAAGGAGGTGTTCAGCATCCCTTGTTTGATGACTCTTTTAATGGCGCACCTTTTATAGGTTTGAGTCATCGTTTGTGTGCGCCGTGAATCAACATCGTTTCGTTCAACGAAGATCGGAACTAGCACAGGAGTGGAAAAATGCAAGAAATAGTCGAGAAAAAAGCCAGGGCTGTGAAAGCCCCGGACCCCACAGAGGTGGATGCACTATTGGCCCGGGCAAAGAAACCTGCTGCCGATGCCATGATTATGCATCCCTTCTACAAAGGAAAAATGCAGGCTGTCCCGAAGTGTATTGTGCGTGATTTCAACGACTTTGCCATTTGGTATACGCCTGGCGTGGCTGCACCCTGTCGTGCCATCGAAGCAGACCCGGAACAGGTCTACGAGCACACCAACAAGGGCAACACCGTCGCCGTTATCTCCGATGGCACACGCGTGCTTGGTTTGGGCGACATTGGCCCCAAAGCCGCAATCCCCGTGATGGAAGGTAAGGCGCTGTTGTACAAATACCTGGGCGGGGTCGATGCCGTTTCCGTCTGTCTGGACACCAAAGATCCCGATAAGTTCATCGAAACCGTGCTCATGCTCCAGCCTAACTATGGCGGTGTGAACCTGGAGGATATCTCTCAACCCAAGTGCTTCTATATCCTGGACACCTTGCGTGAACGCGCCGAGATCCCGATCTGGCATGATGACCAGCAGGGGACGGCCACAGTAGCGCTGGCCGGATTGTTGAATGCCCTTCGCATCGTACAGAAGCCTATTGACGAAGTCAAAGTCGTGTTCCAGGGCTGTGGCGCTTCCAATGTTGCCTGCTCTCGCTTGATGTTCGCAGCAGGGATGAAGCCAGAGAACTGCATGGCAGTCGATAGCAGGGGCATTCTGCACCCGGAACGCGAGGACCTGGTTCGGCGCAAGCACGAATACGTCGATAAATGGCGCATCGCCAACATGACGAATGCCGAAGGTCGGATGGGTGGCATTGAGGAAGCCCTGGTAGGGGCTGATGTCTGTCTCTCTCTGAGCACGCCCGGACCAGGCACGCTTAAGCCTGAGTGGGTGGCGAAAATGGCCGACGACTCGATTGTGTTTGCTATGGCCAATCCCATCCCCGAAATGTGGCCCTGGGAAGCCAAAGACGCAGGCGTTCGCATCTTTGCCACCGGCCGCTCTGATTTCCCCAATCAGGTTAACAACTCTCTGGGCTTCCCCGGCATCTTCCGTGGAGCCCTTGATGTGCGCGCCTCCACCATTACCGATGAGATGTGCATCGCTGCCGCCAATGCCATGGCCGATCAGGCCGTGGATATCGGTTTGGATGAGGAGCACATCCTGCCAACGATGGATGATTGGGCGGTCTTCCCTCGCGAGGCTGTGGCTGTGGGTATGAAAGCCCAGGAGCAGGGCATTGCCCGCATCAAATTATCCGCTGATGAACTTTATCGCCAGGCCAGTGACATCATCGCGCAATCGCGAGAACTCACACAATGGATGATGAGGGAGGGCTTTATCGCTGAAGCGCCGGAGGTCTGACAATGTACGATGTGATCATCATTGGCGGCGGGCCAGCCGGACTGGCGGCGGCCGTCTATTGTCTGCGTAAACGCCTGGAAACATTGATTATCGCCCCCGAACTGGGTGGAAAAGCGAATTATCGCATGCACGTGGCCGGGCTGGAGGGCTTTGAGCACATCACCGGCGAGGAAGTTGTGCGCAAATTCCGCAGCCAGCTACAGTATCTCGATTTTGCTCGCATCCGGGATATGGTCGAAACGATTGAGCCGCAGGAAACAGAGTTTGGTGAAAACTTTGTTATCGCCACCGAATCGGGCAATGCGTTTTATGCCCGTGCCATCATCGTGGCGACGGGCGTCGAGCCCATGCGCTTACAAGTGCCGGATGAAGCCCTGATGTTTGGCCGGGGCTTGAGCTATTCGGCGGTGAGCCATGCCATGCTATTCTGGGAGCGCGATACAGCGGTTATCGGCAGTGGCGGCCTGGCCTTGCGAGCGGCAGCTGAACTGGCAACCGTCGCCAACCGTGTTGTGCTCATCGCCCCTGAAGGCGCACCTGATACGCCGCTCAAGCGGAAACTCCAGGGTAATGACAAGGTTACTATTCTCGAGAGGCATTGTGTGACCAGGCTCCACGCCAATGGCTATGTCCATGCCATCACAGTGCGTAATCCTGAGGGCGCTGAGCAGGAGATTGCCGTAACAGGCGTCTTTGTCGAGCTAGGTCTTGTCCCGAATTCTGAACTGGTCAAAGACCTTGTTGCGTTGTCCGAGGATGGCTTTGTCAAGGTTGATGATCGTTGCCGCACATCCCGACCGGGCGTCTTTGCCGCTGGTGATATCACAGATAGTTTTAACGAGCAAGTGCTGATCGCCACGGGCGAGGGCGTAAAAGCAGCGTTGGCCGCCTACGATTACCTGCTGGAGATCGATGCGTAAGGTGTTACGCCCTGGCTATCCTCTCCTGCATGGCAAGCGCTAACGCCTGCGCTGCCGATAACGGACGAACCAAAACCCGCATGTCTTTGATCAGTCCGCTATCGTCTAACTGAAAAATATCGACACCCTCGATCTGCATCGTCTTTTCGGGGGTGTTGATGCTTGTCTGGAAGTGCATGACAACGCCACCGCTTTCGTTGGCAAAGGTATCGGTGTAGGTTAACTCGCCGAAAACCTCAATGACGTTGGCAAGGAGAAAAGTGGCCGCTTCGCGGCCCTGGTAGGGTTTGAACACAACCGGGGAGTAGAAGACAACATCCGGATCCAGGATGTCGAACAAGCTCTGCATATCCTTTTCGGCGACAATGGTCTTCCAGCGAGAGATAAATTGTTCGGTGATGGAGGGCATGTGTCTGAAGTCCGGTTTGGTGTTTATGAATTCGGCGTCAATTCCAGAATGTGAAAACTGGCGTCCCGATAACGCTCTTGCGTTTCCGGGCAGCCGTCGGCCAGTTGTCCCGGTTCGAGCACGGCGTGTGTGATGCCGTAACGGCTGTGCAGGGCATCCAATTTAGCGCATGTCGGTTCGTGATAGAAATCGTTGGCGGCAAACACCCGTTCCTGCCATTCGATCACCTCGACGTCTTTGTAGGGATGTGATTTGAACGTGACCAAAATGGGCGCGCCGGTGCGGAGGCGGAATTCAGCCATGCCGGTGGGGATGAGATAGACCTGGTCGGGTGTTTTGGTTTCTTCGACATAACGCATCATGGCCGTGCGATAATCATCACGCCGAGTGTCGAAGCTGCTGCGGATGGCCATGGCGCCTCGCACGACCAGCGCAACCAGGGCGATGGCGCAGATTGCCAGAATCAGCGAGCGATAGCGCTCTGTCCAGTCCCGGAATCGTGTGAAGAGCACTGAAACAATGGCTGCGACCAGGATGCTGCTGGATAACGGAACCAAAAAGGCGGAGATGCGCCACGGTGCGATAAAAGCCAGTGTATCGTAATCGGTTATCATCTGCACGATAGTCAGGATCAGCGCCGCCAGGAAGGAAAGGGCCAGAATGGGAAACAGCCGAGTTTTGCGCACCAAAAGCAGGGCAATCATCACGATCCCGATTTTGGCATACGTTGTGTTGTCGATCCAGACTTCGGGCAACGAATGGTGGGGGATGCGGAAGTTGACGATGATGTCCTGGGATTGAGCCCATGCTTCGGCGGTCGTCGGGGCGAAGACGATGGCGTTGTAGAGGAGCACCGGGAGTATGGTGACGAACGCTATCAATCCCACCAGGATGGCTGCTCCCGCTGCCCTGGCGAGTGTTTTCCCATGCTGGTGCTGATCCCAGAAGGTGATCAGGGCAAAGGCAACCGTGAGAACGGCGGCGGAGGGCAGATAGGTCGAATGCAATACGGCGGCAAGCGCAGCCACGAACGCCGCCAGGTAGGGGCGTCCACGCAAGAAAATATAGATGGAGAGGACGAGCAGCACGCCAAAGGTGCTGGGTTGGAACACCGGATTAAAGAGATACTGATTGGCCACGCCCGCCTGCAAGAGCCAACCCAGGCTGACGCCAAGCACCGTGCTGGAAAAGGGCGGGAGCAAACTGGCGTGCAGGGCGATGATTGCGGTGATAAAAACCGCTCTTGGCCCGGTGTCCCGCAGTCGGGGGTACACGAAAGATGCGATCCCGACGATGCTGTAGAGATAGACTCCCAAGAGCAGGGCGTGATAAATGTAAAAAACAGGTTCCGCCAAAAAAGTGTGGGTTGCCCGCACGATTAAACTGAATGCAGGCAAGGGGTCAAGTGTGTTAGCCAACCAATCGTTTTCCAGCAAACCATAACCGGCGCCCGCCAATCCGTGCAGGAATTTGGTGTCCTGATTTTCGGAATACAGCGGCCATTGTGTAAAAGCGATGCCAAAGACGGCAGCCAGGACCAAAAAGATCACAACTGATGTAAGTTTGTGGTTGAATCGGAGTCTTGTGGACATTAGCCGTTTGGGTGCAGGACGGTAGGCGTTATGGTTGCTGTTGGTTCGATATGCACACTGCCCGGATAGCTTAACTCACCTTCCACCACAACTTCAACATCGAGGAACGCCTGCACGACTTCGATATTGGTCAGCAGGTGTTGGGTGATCTCAGCGGTGGAGAAAGATGACCGTCCAGATGCCAGCACCAGCGGCAGGATCAGTTGGTCGGCCAGATGTTTGTCGAGGGCGGCGTTGCTTTTTAGATAGGCTTCCAGTTGATCTACAGCCTCGTCAGCCACCCGCTCCGCGGGTACGCCCTGCTTGCCGAGAGCGGTGAAGCCACCCCCGCCATCGTCACATTCGGCCTGCAGGAACACTGCCGTGCCCTTGCCTGGCGATGGCAACGACACTATCTCGACCGTTAGTTCCGGGACCCGGTCGCCCAGCCTGCGCTCGACCTGTTGCCGTTGGCGTTGGGCGATGTGATCAGGGAGGTTGGCGATAGCGGAGATGCCGGACACCCGTCTCAGCGCGCCTCGCTGGATTAGTTCAAGTGGTCGCAGTGTTCCCGCTGGTTCGATCTCCGCCCGGATCCGGCCCCCACCTCTGGGATAAAATCCCGCCTTCTCCAACGTCAACCGGGCTTCGAAGCCCATGCGTCGCAGAATGGGCAGCCACTGCCGGTCGAGATAGTAGTAACTGGGGCTCCAGGGGACATGTGTGCCGCCTGTAATGGTCACGCAGGAGGGGGTATCGGCCAGAGCCAGGGGCAGGAACATTGTCTGGAGCACGAGAGCGGTGGAGCCAGCCGTGCCGATATCGAAGTGATAAGCGCCCGGTTGCACGCGCCCCGGTCGGAAGTGCAAGGAGGTCGAGCCCAGCTTTGCTCCCACCACATCGGCCCCGCTGATCATTGCTGCGGCCTGCACTGCGGCGAGGTGTTGTGCTCGCAAGCCCGGTTTGCTGCGTCCCGCCCGAATGTTGTCGATGCGAACCGGCTGTCCGGTCAGCATCGACAGCGTCAGGCTGCTGCGCAACACCTGCCCGCCCCCTTCGCCCTGTGAACCATCGATGTGGATTTCTGACATTCTCAAATCAGTCCAGGGCGAATGGATCATCCACCCCGGCGAATATTTGATCCAGTATCTGCAACTCTCGCTGTTGGAGCGTATCCAGAAAATAACCGGACTTGCCACCCATCTGTTTGAATGAGGAAAAACCCCGTTCGAGGAATCCCTGCATTTCATCCCAGCCGCCGCGCTGGGCCGGGCCGCGAGTCAGGCGCAATGTCACACCCAAAAAGGGGATGCGCACCAAACGTCCGATGCCACGCCCGACCTCTCCGATCATCTCGATCTGTCTCCTGCGATCATCATAGTTATCACAGATGCGGTAGCCATGTGCGTACTGCTGTGGCGTGATGCTGTCTGTCACGCGCAGATCATCCAGTAATACCCGCAGGAGTTTGTCGTCCAGTTCCATTGTCATGCTGTTGAGTTCGATAGCCTTGGTGAGGGGGCCAAGAACGCCGGCAGGTAGGAAGCGCAGCATGAAATCATGGATGCGGACGATATCATGGTCGCGCTGGGCGAAGTCGTGCGGGCCGTAGATATCCTCCATAAAGAAATGGCAGGCAGGGCTAAAGCGCTTGCTTTGCAACAGGTCTGCATAGGTTTTGGTCAAACGCTGAACTTGCCAGGCTCGAAACATGACTACCTGTGAGGGCAGTCCATTTCCTTCCACCTGCCTGTGACTGATTTCCTCGAGCTTGCGCAGTTGCACGAGGAGATCGGCTGCTTGTTTGGGGTTGGGCAAATCGGTCATGGAGATCTAATAGTCGTTGTGCGTTCTTGGTTATTGCTTGTCGGCTGTTCGGTCCGTTTTCGCCTTCGACGAGAACTCCAACCACCAGATGAGGACCAATCCACAGACGATGACGGTTGCCGTTAAAACAACTCCTTCAAAAACAGTGGCTTGGGTGCTGAAGATCGCCAACATGCCAAAGGCGCAGCCAAGCAGGTACAGTAGCAACACGGTTTCTCTGCGCGTGGCGCCCAGTCTCACCAATCGATGCGAGAGATGGTCCTTTCCGGCTGTAGTGAGCGGGTTGACGCCGCGCCGCAGACGGGAGATGATGATCAAGGTGGTGTCCAAAATGGGGACGCCCAATACAAACACGGGAATCATCCAGGTGACGGCGGGGACATTGGCCGGGAAGCGAAGCTTGATGCCGACGGCAGCCAGGAAAAATCCCAGAAAGAGACTACCGGTATCGCCCATGAAGATGCTGGCCGGATTGAAATTGTAAACGAGGAAGCCGATGCACGCCCCCAGCAGCGCTGCCGCCAGGACGGCCACCAGGTATTGGCCCGACAGAGCGGCCAACAACACGAAATAGGCGCTGGCGACAGCCGATACGCCGGCAGAAAGGCCATCCATGTTGTCGAGGAAATTGACGGCGTTGGTAATGAACAACACCCAGACGAAGGTGATAAGGATATTGAGAGCAGGCTGGTCGAAGATCGACACCTGAACGCCGGTGAGGATGAGGATGGTGACCGGGACAGTCTGTCCGAGCAATTTCAACCAAGGCGGTAGCGCCACCCGATCATCCCATAAGCCCAAAAAGGAAATGAAGGAAGCGCCAATGATAATCCCCGCAACCTGATTGACATAAAAACGATCGCCAAACAGGATAAGCGCCAGGATCACAGCCGCATAGATGGCAAGACCCCCAAGCAATGGTGTGGGATCCGTGTGGAATTTGTGGCCACCAGGGCGGTCGACCATGTTGGTGCGATAGGCCAGACGCCGAACCAGCGGCGTGATTCCCAAAGCGACCGTCAATGCCGCCACAAAAATGAGCATTACCTGGGCGATCATGGCTTAATTCCCGGCGAGTTCCTGCTGCACTTGTTGGATGAATGCATCCAGTGTTGCTTGCTGGGCTTGGGGAAGCAGCGTGCGAGCCTGGCGGGCATAGTCTAGGGCGGTCTGGTATTGTCCCAATTGCTGGTGAAGTGCCGCCAGATTCTGCAGAGCGGTGACCTCGTTGGGGATGAGCGTCAGCACCTTTAGGTTTGCCTCGATAGCATCCTCATATCGACCCAATTCTGCCAGGATTTGACCTCGCTGGCTGTGCAAGGTGGGGTCGTTGGGGCGAAGTTCGCTCGCTCGCTCGATTGCGTCCAGCGCCGCCAGCCAGTTTTGCTGCTGGACTTCGATTTGGGCAAGGCGGATGTAGGTGTCGTAAAAACCAGGATCGAGTTCGAGCGAGTAGGCGATTCGTTCCCTGGCTTTGTCAATCTCCCCAAGCCTGTACAGGGTGGAGGCCCACTCATTTTGCAGATGGGCGGCGTTTGGGCTGAGCGTGGCGGCCTGTTCGTAGCTTTCGCTGGCAGATTGCAGCGCAAGGGCTTGCTGTGCAGGGTCTGTCAGTACGCCGGACCGTGTGCCATAATAGCGGGCCAGATTGGCGCTATGATCGGTATTGAGTGGACTGAGTGCGCGAGCGGCCAGCAACACCTGTTCGGCCTGGTCAAGCAGCACCTGTTGCTGGTTGGCATCAGGGGCAGCGCGTGCCGCTTCAAGGAGAGAGCGTCCCTGGAAGAGCTTGTAATGGTCTTCATTCGGCGCCAAATCTGTGGCTCGCTCGTAAAACGCCAGCGAACTGAGCCAATCTTGCTGGGCATCGCTGCCCTGTCCGAGTTTGAAGTAGATGTCGGCGCGCACCAGATTGAGGTTGACGCCGGTGATGACATAGATCGCCACAGCAAACAGTGCGATGCCTGCCAGGGGGGCAAGCACGGGATGAAAGATTGATTTCAGCGCAGGGCGCTGGTCGTTCCAGGCCAGGCTGGTCGCAAGGAGAATCACACAAAGGGCCAGCCACACAAAAAAGTAGGTGACATAATTGGCAATATGGTCGGCGCGCCCAACCAGTGGAAGTGTATCCAACTGAGGCAGTAGTTGACGCGCCTGGAAAAAGCCGTACGCCAGCCATGTTGCAACGGGCAGGGCAAACAAAGCCGTCACCCCCAACGCCACATCGCTTGTATGGTATCGTGGTCGCCAAATCTCGCCCAGAGCCAGGATGATGCCGACCGCAGCGGTGAAGACCACGGGAATGACAGCACTCGGCCCGGCTTGAATCGTGTTGTCCTTGAGATAGGTGAACCAGGAGCGCCAGAAAACGACCAGGGTGTCTTGTTGTCCGACCTGGTTTGAGATAAAGTCCCAGCCGAGAACCAGGAAAATGGTGGAGATCACAACAGCGTAGGGCAGTAGAAGCCGCCAAAGCGGGAGATAAGGCGTAGTCGCTGGCGTTTGCACTTTGCTGGTGCGTCGTTTCCGACGCTTGCCTGCTTTGCTTGATTGAGCACGGGCAGACTCCGGCTCAGATTCCAGCGTGGCCGCGAAGCGGAGGTCGCCATTGCCGATGACTATTAGCGCTGCCGCAAAGATGAAGAAATAGGTGCGCGTTGCGACAACAGAGATCCCGGAATGGATTTCGATGTAGTGTGCGATTATGGTCGCTAACAGGGCGATAATAAGTATCTGGCGGCGGTCGAGCCTGCGTACTGTTTCCGCTCCACGCACTGCTGCATAGGTCACATAGGCCATCAAGCCAACGACAAAGCCGAACGGCAGTCCCACGCCTGCCAGATGCAGGGAGCCTAACGCCCAGGGAATGAGCACACCCGCCACGGAGCCGACCAGGAGCATGGCGGCCAGGATCCAGACATCGCGGCGTCTGAAGATCAATCCCAACCATTTGAGGGCGAAATAGATGAGGCCAATGAAGACCAGTGTGTAGACGACGAAACCCAGAGCGCCTGTGATCAGAAGGCTATCGAAGGTCTCGTTGTGGGAACGATCTGGCGAGGCATTGCGCTGTTCCAGGCCGCCCAATTCGGGATCGTAAAAGCGATTGAATGTCACCCACATCGATTCCGGGCCGTAGCCCACCAGGGGGCGGATGGCGTCGAGGGCATCGAGTTTCGCCATTGGGGTAGCGCAGGGGCTCATCCGAAGCCAGCATATCGATCACGCCCTCCCAGATGAGCACACGCACGCGTCCTGTACCTTGATCCAATTCCATCATCTGGGCCAGGCGACCGACGTACGGGAGTTGGGCAAAAGTATTGTTCAATGCTGTATTTGGCACGTTCACGGCAATCAGCAGAAAAATGGCGACGATCCCCTGGGTGATAGCGCTGAGCCACAACCAGCGCCAGCCACGTCGCGTAATGAGGGGGACCAGATAGAAGGCCAGCGCTGCCAAAATGCTTGATCAACACGAGCAGCGCCCCCAAAAAGCCGGATAAAACCAATAGGCTAAGCAGTCCGAGGACCACAATGGCGACACCGGCCACACCCATGCCAACGCCTATGCCAACTTCCGCAGGCCGTAAAGGCGATTGCTCGTTCGGCTCGCTGACGCAGACTGGTCAGTGTTAAGCACCATAAAAATGTAAAGCCCGGCCGCCAGACCCAGCCAGGGCCCACGGCTCTGCGTGAAAAGGATCGCCAGAAGTTGTACGACCAGAACGAAGAGCAACGCTCCCGCCGAAAGCGCGTCGGTTGTGCTGCCGGATTGGCTCAACATCCGTCGGGTAAAGGCCATCAACCTTTCGATAGTTAAAGGGATGACCATGATAAGGTAGGCAGCCAGGAAGATGGCGTTGCCCATGTTGGCTGTTACTCGTTCGTACGTATCACCGCCCCAAGGCAGAGGATCGAGTTGCAGTTTTTGCAAAATGCCATACAACGCGATGGGCAAACTGGTGAGAATGACGGCGTATTGCAGCCTGCGCCACTGCGCTTCAGTACGCAGGCTATCTACAGCGACAAAGAAGAACGCCATGTAGCTGAGCATGGTGAACGTGCCCTGCAGGCGTTGATACGATCCCCAGAAGCTCTGGCGTGGCGTCACCGAGAGGAATGTGCCCAGAAGGTACACGCCGGCAAGCGTCAGCACAACCAAAACCAGAGGGCGTCGCCACCAGCCTGTCTTTTTGCCAGGTTCAGGCTCAGTGCTGTCCTCATGTCCCAACCGTAACCCCTCGACCTGCTTCACCACCCAGGCGATGATCGCAATCAGTGCCAACGAGCGTAAAATGCTGATCTTATCCGGCTCGAATACCCGTTGCGAGAAGACGTTGAAGAATAACGGGAATCGCGATGATGGCGGCCAGCCAGGTGGCTTCCATGACAGCATCGCATATTTTTTGTAATCGGGAAGGCATAAGGACAATCGACAGTTATCAGATAAAGATCAACAGAAAAGAAAGCAATCGCACTCGAAAATGCGTAGGCGTGAACGTGAGGCGGGTTATGTCAAAGGGATGATCACGCTTAACGATTGACGTGTTACGTGGAGGAAGATCGTATCACAGGTTGTGATCAACCGCCCAACGCCTGCCGTCACCCGTCGGATGACCTCAACCGTCCAAAACCTCCTGGTAGAGATCGAGCAGCCGATCCACCAGTAGAGGAAGTCCAAACTCTGTTTTCGCCCGAAGTTCGGCGTTGACGCCCATCTGTTGACGGCGAGCATTGTCAGCCAGGAGCGAGTTGATCGCTTGCACCAGGGCAGCGGGATCTTTTGGCGGGACAACAAGTCCGGTTACTCCGTTCTGATTCACCCACGAGGTTCCGGTGCTGAGTTCAGTGGAGACCAGAGGCGTGCCTGCGGCCATCGCTTCCAGCAGAACGATGCCGAAAGCTTCGCTTCGTTGGCTGGAGGATAACACAAACAGGTCTGCGGCCTGGTAATACGCTGGCAATTGTTCATCGCTGATGTCACCGAGGAAACGAACCTTGTCGGCAACGCCTGAAAGATAGGCCTGTTCCCCCAGGTTCGCCGCTTCAGGCCCAGTGCCGACAACCAGCAATGTGGCGTCAATCTGTTTCATGGCCTCGATCAGGTAGTTGAGACCTTTGTAATAGCGCAACCGCCCAACAAACAAGAGCAGAGGACCTGGGTGGCGGGTGCGCAGCATGTTTACATCCAGCGGTTGGGGCCTGGAAAAACGCTCGGTGTCGATACCCAGTGGGATCACAGTGCAACGGTCGGCGATGGGGCGCAGGTAGGGCGAACTCTGGATGTACGGGGCGCTGGTGGCGATGATGCGATCCATGCTCTGCAATATCCGCCTGAGTAACGGATTATACAGCTTCAGGATGCCAGCCTGTTTGATTACATCACTGTGATAGGTGAGGACAGTGGCTCTGCCCCGGCCCAGCAGCCATTGGCTGATTTCACCCAACGGATAGGGGAAGTGCAGATGCACGACATCGGGCTTCTTGCAGCCGTAACTGGTTGAATAACGACAGACTCAGTGGCGTTGAAGCAACGGTTGTCATGCGGGAGGCCCGGATTACCCGTACACCCTCCTCATCCCTAACGGTCGTTTTCATGCCCGCCGGATTGGTGACCAACACCGTCACCTCGTGCCCGCGCCTGGCTTGCTCGCGCGCCACCACATACAGGTGGTTCTCGATGCCGCCCAAAACGGGATAGTAGTCTTTGTAAACGTGAAGGATACGCATGTTCGTAGAGGGCGATTTATCAACTATATTCCGGGAATGGTGGTGAAACCCTGTTCGGCAAAGTGAGGATCGAAAGCGAAGACGGTGTTCAAACCAAGCTGACGCATGACAGCGAAGCTGGTGCAATCCACAAGGCTTAGTTGGCGACGGTTTGCTACAAACAAGCTACTGACGCTAACTGCATGCAGTTTCGGAGATACCCAATGAATATTGCAAAATGGAATGAGGTTTGTCTGGAGATCTTTAACTGCATCCAGCCCTAAACGTCGCTGAATAAGCGCATAGCTTTCCAATACGACATAGTTGCTGGTGTAGAATTGATGCGTTTCATCGATCAATGTGAGCCATGCCTGACTGGCTGCTGTGTGAAACTGATCATCTGAATTGAGAAGCGCAATAAATGCCGACGTGTCGATAAAAATCACCATGTACCGTCTCCTTCGGCCAGATATTCGTCATGGTTTTCCGACAGGTCTGCTAATCCTGAACTGTATTTTCCTATGACAGCCATCGAACGTTGCCAGCGTTCTTTCCGGGACATAGGCGCAGCAGTTTCCAGCCAATGATCAACAGCCTGACGGATAACCTCGGCCATTGATACCTGTTCTTGATTGGCAATTTCCTTGATGCGTACGACTTGTTCATCGCGCAATTGAATTTGTGTACGAATCATGTGGTCTCCGTATGAAAAGTGATGTAACTATTTAGAAAGTGATTACACTATACCACAATTTCAAGTAGCCGTCATCCGGATTGCCACACGGTCTCATAGGCTCGCAATGTCTCCTGCGCCGTTCGTTTCCAGGTGAATTGCGTCGCCTGTTCCCGCCCTTTGTCGACTCAGAGTCCGTCGCAATGTCTCATCTGCGAGTAATTGCTGTATTGCGAACGCCATGCCGTCCACATCCGTCGGATCGAAGAGCATGGCGGCATCACCAGCCACTTCTGGCAAGCTGGATGTGTTGCTGCAGGCCACTGGCGTTCCGCAAGCCATCGCCTCCAATACCGGCAGGCCGAAACCTTCGTACAGGGAGGGGAAAACAAAGAGTTCGGCCCCAGCATACAGGGTCGGAAGATCAGCGTTATCGACCGGACCAAGAAATTGCACTGAGTCCGTCAGGCCAAGTGCGTCAACTAACTGCTTCGATTCTGGAAAGCGTTCGTCCCATGCCCCGGCAATGAGTAATTTCGCGCTTTGCGATTGCGGATTGAGAAATGGAATGGTTGCGTGAATTGCGTGTTGCGTGTTGCGTAATCCGCCATCCGCTCTTTGACCTCCGACCTCTGACTTTCGCTCTCCGACCTCCGACCTCTGCACCCGCCCCCAGGCTTCGATCAGGCGTGGCAGATTCTTGTGAGGCTTGTTGCTGCCCAAATACAGCGCGTAGCGCTGAGGTAGCATCAGACGTTGTCGCAGTTCCGCAACGGTTGCGGGTTGTTGCGGCTCAAAGATCGGGTCCGGGGCTAAGGGCGTTGTGGTGATGCGCCCGGCGGGAATGCCGTAAAGATCCCGGAAATCAGTTGCTGTTGCTTGGGAGATCGCTACAAATGCATCGCTGCTGCGAATAGCGAGACGCTTGAGCATCTCGACGGACATGGCGGTGGATCGAGAAAAATAGTGAGGGAACTGCCTGGGAATAACATCGTACAAGGTTAGAACGGTGGGGATAGCCGAGGCGGTAGGGTCGAACGTAGTACGGAAAATGCACCAGGTCGGGCGCAAGCGAATGGATGAGCCTTGGCAGGTGGGTTTGTTCTCGCCAATGCCGGACTGGAATGTCGGTGGGGATGAGTTGGACGTTTGGGCAGTGAACGAAACTATCGAGATCGTATTGCGTGTTGCGTATTGCGTGTTGCGTGGTTCGTGTTGCGTCGTTTACCAGCAGCAGGAGTTCGCCATTGAGTTCGGGGGCGAGCGCCAGAGCCAGGTTGTAGACATAGCGCCCGATGCCGGGGAAATGGTCCTGAATGGTGCGGGCGTCGAGGAGGATGCGCATGGAGTTAACCATTCACGATCTGTTCATAAACCTGCTCGATGCCACGCACGGTTTGCTCGATAGTGAAATGCTGTTCGACCCGTGAGCGGCCAGCTTTACCCATCGCAAGCGCCAGGTCCGGTTCGTCCAGTAGTTTGGCGAGCGCCAGCGCCATCCCTTGTTCATCTCCGGGCGATACCAGAAGCCCCGTCTCCCCATTGACGACGATTTCGGGCAAAGCGCCGTGGGCAAAGGCGACGACAGGCTTTGCCATCGCCATCGCCTCGATGTTGACAAGGCCGAAGGGTTCGGGTTGGCCGGGATGGACGAACACATCCATTATGTTCATGGCGGTTCGAATATCAACCAGATGCCCGGTGAATGTTATGTTGTCCGCAGACCCAATTCATTAGCCAAACGATACACCTCGCTGCGTAATCATCCTCAACTCCAAACGGGTCTCCCCCCACAATCAGGAAATGTGTTAGTGGGTGTGAGGCCAAGATGTCGACAGCCATGCGTAGAAACGTATCCTGCCCCTTCAAAGGGCGCATGCGCCCGACCATGCCGACGACAGGCGTTCCATCAGGAATGCCGTACTTCTGCCTAAAGACTTGATTCTCAGGGCTGGATCATAGCGTCCGATGTCAATACCATTATAAATAACGGTGACGTAGCGGGCACAAGGAATATGGGTGGCGACGACATGGGAATTGGTCGATGACTTGAGCAACTAAGTCGCACAACAGGCGTTTGAGCAAGGAATCGAGCCAAGAACGGGCGGGCTTATCCGAAAGCCAGAAGTCACGTACGTGCCAGACTAAGGGCTTGCGGGCGAGGTGGGCGGCCGAAGCGGCGTAAAGGCGGCGCGAACCGTGTTGCTGTGCAGGAGAATGGCGTCGATCTTTTGGCAATCCCGCAATATCCGCGACCGTACCAAGGGGGCAATAAACTGGGGGAACGCCTGAGGCGGGGCATGTTGACTCGGTGTACGATAACATCGAGTGCTGATGCCTGGTCAGCCAACGGTCTGCTTACACAACTGAGATGCGGTTGCCACCATGCGCTGTTGAGATATTTAAAAATAAGCAACAGGCTATGCTCGGCACCGCCGAGGCCTGTAGCATGATCTACGATCAATAATCGGATAGGGCGGCACGTTATCGTCCAAGCCAAGCGCAGTTTCCATCTGTCGGGCAGCTCTATCCCAATTCATTTCAGTCTCCACCCAATTCCTGCCTGCCATCCCCATACGCCGGCGCAGTGCCGGATCACTCAAAAGCATTCCGATTACTTCGGCGAGTTCCCGCGGATTGTCTGGTGCGACAATGATATCCAGTTTCACCATCCCGGACAGCCTCAACAGCGCCGCCGCTGCGACCTGCAATCACTGGCAAACCGCTGGCGCTGGCCTCCAGGTAGACGATGCCAAAGCCTTCGACACTGGCGGTGTCAGACAGTTCGCGTGTGGGCATCACAAAGATGTCGGCGGTGTGGTAGACTTCCGGAAACTTGATTCGGGAATCTGTCCTCGAAATTTGACGGCGCGAGTGATAGCGAGTTCTTGCGCTATTTGTTCCAGTCGATCTCGATCTGGCCCCTTGCCAACGATATGGTATTGAAGAGTAGGATAAGAGACAAGAAGTTCGGGCAAAGTGCGGAGAACGGTATCGATCCCTTTTCTTGGCACTAGTCGTCCGACAGTGAGTAGAGTGGGCGGAGCGGCAGCTTTTGTAGAGGGAGGGTGGAAACGCTGGGGGTCTGTCCCTGGGTGAATCACATTGGGACGAGAAACGCCCATAATTTCCAAGCGGTGAGCATTGGCGTGTGTGTTGGTGATCAGCGGCTGCGAACGAGCAAGTAAACGATTAAAGATTGATTTGTGCCAACGTCTCTGCGCAGCCAGATAATCATTGCCGTGGGTGAGAGTGGCATAAGGGGCTTTACGATAGAGCAAGCCGGCCATCAATAGTTGCGGGTGCGCGTGTCCCAAGAGATGTGTTTTGGCTGGCAGTCTTGCAAGTGCTTGTCGGAAATCAAGCGCTGAGGTGGAAGTTACTAGACATCTCTGAAAGGATAATACCGGATCCAGAGGCCCAGATGTTGGCAAAATGACACACACACCATACTTCCGTCCCAAACGTTGCGCTATCTCGAACAGATAGGTCTGCACACCGCCAATGGTAGGCGCAAAATCGAAGGTGAGAATAGCCAAATCTATGTTCATGTTCCAACGTTATCCAACTCGAATTGTGCGGCGATTCTGTCCATTTCACGCTGATGGAAAAACAGGAAATTGGATGAACGATGGTTCTTTTGTGGCTCGTCATCCTGAATCAGTGGCAACTCGCAAGATTCCTTGTTGATAGACGAAAGCGCCGATATCCTTGCTCGGCCATCCAGCCCAAAACAGAAGCAAATGATTGGGGGTTATGTCTTTGCTCAATTTCAATCAAAAGAACCGGCTTTTCTCGCTCTAGCGTCTTGATCATGCCCTGCAAAATCCGAACTCATGACCTTCAGCGTCGATCTTGATAAAAGAAATATCTCTCAAGATTGTGGCTGTCTAATGTACTGCATCTAATACTGTATTCTTTGAAAGGGCGTCCCTGAAGATCGTTAGCAGGTTCGATAGTCGCGTGTCCTGGAACATCATATGGCAGTCGCAGAAGGCTGGTGCCTTCATGATCTGAGAGCGCTTCCGGGATCAGCTTCACATTGGAAGCAACACTGCGTCGCAAGAAAGGGATTTGTTCGGGATTCGCTTCGAATGCATAACATTGGCGGGATAATTTCGCCATTCGATACGAAAACGCCCCCCAAAGCACACCGACGTCGACCGAAATCGTGGAGTTCGAGCAAAAAAGCGGAAGTAATACCATCTCTGGTTCTCTTATTGCCACATGGTCAGACATCGTTCGTACATATAGTTTGGGGCTGACGCGCCGGAAAAAGGGTGCGTAACGTTGCGATAAAAGGAGCCTGGTTCCCGTTTGTTCGATCGTTGATAACATCAGAATAGTTCCAGTAGTGGTAGCATCATCTTTTTTGATTCGAGACCTCACGATTCCCAACCTGAAAGGGCCGGTTGTATTTCAGGTGATCCAACCCGAACGCCAGCCCAATGTTCTAAAAGCGCTCTTGACGCGACGCCCGGCTACCCGGTAACGGTAGTGGATCTTTTGACTGGCCAGGTGTAATGGGAGATTGGTCTGTTCGGGTGGTTGTTCCAGCTTATAATCCCAGAGCGCCATTTCTTTCTTGCAACAAGCTTCTATCAAACAAATATCCAACGTTGACATACGGTCTTGCCAAGCAGTTAACCGTGATGGATCGGGCGCAGTGAATTTTTTCTCCTCTGCAATCCCGCCCGATGTGTACACGGTTTCGCGTTGATTAAAGGAAAGCATTTCTGCGGTGAAAGGAATATTGAGTGATTGGCAAAGCGTGCGTAATGTTTGTTCGGGGGTAAGGAGCAGGTCCTCATAGCGCAATTCGCTAAAGGACGTTTTTCCGCTATCTTGCCATTTCAGTGCGGCTTGTACGGCATTTCGCCATTTCATGGAACATTCCCACACTGTAAACTGAGGCCATCTTGCACGCTGCGAAGACACATTCGCCCGAGGATCCCGCACAATATGAACGATGTGAGCCTCTGGAAAAAGCTCGTTGACAAGATCAAGATGGAGGACAAGTTCGGGATGCTTGAGTACGATACGATGAGCTGCCAGATTGTCACCGCCCCAAACTCGGAGATAGCAAGCGATGATATAGCGTAAAGGGACGGGCCCTGCCTGTAAACAAGTCACCTGGAGTGTTTCCCGACCGACAGAGTCGGGCACGTAGCGATGTTCGGCAAGGTAGGCGATGGCGGCAGGCACGTTGCGGACTGTGGTACCATACCTTTGGTACATTTCAAGAATGAATTGCGGTTCGTCCGGGTAAACCAATAGATCGGGATGCTGATTCAGAATTGTACGTAATAGTGTCGTCCCGCTTCGCGGACTGCCAACGATCACAATCGGATGCTCGATCGCAGTCGAAGTGTTATTTTTCATATTCCCAAAAATCGCAATAGGCGGGCATATGTTCAAAAACTTGATGGGCTTGCCTTACCAAGGCAGCATCTGTTTCGTTTTTCCAACGGTGCACCCGTTGAGATGTAATCTTGTCACCATGTATATCATGTTCTGACACTCGTTTGGGATGATTGGAAACAAACGTGCCAATATCCCCTAGCTTGGTTATTGGACTTCTGATGAATGACAGGATTTCATCGAATACAGTTTTATCTGTACATAACCGTTCATAGGTGACATCCATACATTCGGCTTCGTTGCGCAAGGCAAGTTGCATTTGGAATTGATGATTGAGTTCCTGAGAAATATGATCAGGCGTGAAGGGGCGAGGCCAGTTTAGGGTGCCGCCAATCCATTTTTGATGCATTGAGATATAAATGTCTCTTGGGTCGCGTCCAGTCATGACTACCCGCATATCCGGAAAGTGTCTTACGTAATTTTGCCAGCCCGAATGTTTGATTTCCTTAACGCCGATCTGTTGAATCTGGGTCAGCATCTCGGGCAGCAGCTTAAACTTAAACTCCCGCATCATATAATCCTGACGGTAACCTGCCCAACGTAATCTGCGCAGGAGGAAAGCAACCCGTAATCGTTGTTTTGTAAACTCCGGTAGATCAATGCCATGTTGAGCCAATTGGATGACATCGTTTTGTTGAATTGCAAAATAGTTTTTACCCAGATGCGGTTCATGCAGAATAAACGCATACGGAAGATCGGTCAGCGCTTCACTGAGCATAGTTGATCCGGTACGCATCAACGACGAGAATATAGATGAAGGGTGGGGTCATTTCGCATCGGATTTGTTGTAAGCGGGGGCGCAGAAGGCCCCACACCATTTGCCAGCCAGTGCGCAGTTGTTCACGCTCGGTCAGCCACAGAATGCCGACATAGAGTACCGTGATCAATAGTCCTTTGCCAATTAGAGCCACCCACGGCGAGAGGGTATGCCAGAATGGCGTCAATGCCGCCACCACACCGCCAATAACTATCACCGCTATCAGCGGCCACAGCCATAGCTTGGTCTGCGAATAATCGACGATGCGACGCGTCGCAATGAACAGAAACACCGTGCCTATCAGCACCATAACGTCTGCCGCAACTGCCACGCCCTCGATGCCCCAGTTCCGGCTCATCAGAATCACGGCCGGGACGAAGAAAACTGCCTGTACAGCGCGTATCTTCAAGACTGTCCGAGGATGGCCAGTGGCCGTAAGTAAATTGCTGGCGCTGAGCGAGATTGGATCCAA
The DNA here is from genome assembly GCA_963700615.1 of uncultured Chloroflexia bacterium. Taxonomy (GTDB): domain Bacteria; phylum Chloroflexota; class Anaerolineae; order J102; family J102; genus DUEF01. The sequence goes on from CAVOYG010000026.1 coordinate 997,112, forward strand.
AAACGTGTAAATGATCATGAGTTGGAAAGTGGTCAACATCGGCAGCCATTGCTCACCCAGGATCAGAGGGATAAATTCGGGGGCGGTGAGGATGAAAATGAGCGAAAACAGACCCCCCGTGCGGACCATGAAGCTGGTGGCGCGGAAAAATGCACGTGAAAGCCGCTCACGATCGTGCTGCAGCCGGGCGTAGGTGGGAAAGAACACCGAGAGGATGGGATTGGCCACAACCCGTCGTGAGTAGCGGGAGAATTCATAGGCTCGGGCATAGTAGCCCAGACTGGTAGCACCCAGCGAACTCCCAATCCAGAAGTCGTCGAATCGATCCAGGAGGTAAGTGAGATTGCCGCCCAACCACACAACCCCGCCATAACGCATTAACCAGCGAGCGGTGTCGGTTTGCCAGCCAATTCTGGCCCGCCAGCGCTGCGACCCAGTCCACACAACCAGACTGCGAGCCGCATACCCGCTGGCCTGCTCTCCCACCAGCGCCCACACTCCCATGCCCTGCCAGGCCATAAGCGGGGCGACAATCGTCATTACAAATGAACTAACGACATCAGCCGTTGCAATGCGGCGAAAAGCCAACTTTTTGTCCAAAACCACCATCTGCACATCGTTGAGACCATCCAGCACTTCCGCAGCGGTCAGCGCCAGCATGACAGCGCCCAACATCGCCATATCGGCATACCAGGAACTGATCAGAGGCGTGAGTAATGCCAGGCCTCCCAGTGAGATCGTCATCAGAATGAGCCGAAGGCTCAAGAAGGTCGGAAGAAGTTTGCCGCCCTCGTCCTGGCGGTGTACGACCGCTGCATTCAGACCAAAGCTGTAAATCCGTACAGCCAGAATCACAAAAACCATGGCCTGCGTGAAGACGCCCACATCCTCGGGCAATAGAATCCGGGTCAGCAACACCAGCCGGATCGCTCCCAGCGTCCAGGTGATGAAGGAAGCGCCAATGCTGTAAAATGATCCGCTGATCGCCTGTGCAGCGATGGTCGGATCGCCGTTATTGTTGGCCATTGATTTTGCGGGGTATGGGCATAGTGGACAATTGGCTGAGTGTCGCGCCGGGAAATAGGCGCTGGAAATCCTCAGGAAGCATAGCCCATGCGTTGGCGAATATCAAAAGATGGGACCCGAACTCGCCTCACTTTTCGCTAAGACCCACTTTTAACCCTCTTGCCCCGGATGTGGTACGATCCTTAGCCGAAATCCAGTCTCTAACTCCCATTCAAATGTCCTCTTTTCGATTCCGCAACGGCCTTATCCTGGGTCTTTTCACGCTGCTGGCACTGGCGCTCACCTGGCCTCTGGCGCGCTTTCATCACCACGCATGTCCCCGGTTCCGATACCTGGGCCTACGATGAATACACCTTTATCTGGTCGATGTGGCATTTTCAGCACAGCCTGTTCAACGCTGACACCGCCACTTTCTTCAGCCAGAACATCTTCTACCCCCTGGGGATGGAGCTAATCCTCTATTCCTACAACTTATTGGCTGCGATCCTGGCCCTGCCTTTGGGTTTGGCCACGAACTGGGCTTTTGCGGCCAACATCACATTGCTGTTCAGTGCAATTATATCGGGATTCGGGGCGTATTTGCTGGCGCTTTGGGTATTAGGTTCAAAGATTAAGGATCAAAGATTAAAATCCGAATCGGCGGCCTCTCTTAATCATCAATCAATAATCAATATCTGCATCTTGCCGCCCTCATCGCCGGCCTGATCTACGCATTTGCCAGCAATCGCATGATCTACCTGGCATTGGGGCATTACAACATCCAGAGTTGGCAATTCCTGCCATTCTTTGTGCTTTATTTGCTGCGAACGATGGACCGCCCCACGCGACACAATATCATCATGGCAGGTCTGTTCGGGGCGTTGAACCTGTTGGTGGATATGCAATACGGCGTATTCATGGCCTTCCTTGGGCTTTGCCTGTTGCTCAGCAAACCCATTAGCCGCTTGCTGTTCCGGCGTCAGTCGGACGGACGTCCGCTTAACGCGAAGCGTTGGAGCGCATTGGTGGGCATTGGCGCTGTCGCCATTCTCTTGACGCTGCCTTACTTCTGGGAGACGGTCAAATCTTTTTTCAATGCCGATTATCTGCTCGCCGGTTGGGGCGATGCTCTCAAGCTGTCCGCCGACCTGGCGGGCTGGTTGACGCCAACGGCCCTGCACCCATTGTGGGGAACGGATTGGGTGGCGCGCTTGCGGGCGGTGCAGGAGGGCGTTGCACCCTTTAAAGATGTAAACACCGTTTTTCTGGGATTCGCCACCCTGCTCGCTGGCGCTGATTGGCGCCGTTGTGCTCTGGCGCAAAAAACTGCGGGGCTGGATTTGGGCGGCTATCATCTCAGCCTTGTTCACGTTGGGACCCCTGTTACAGATTTACGGCCAGACCCTCTACGATTTCGATGGTCTGGAATCCTCGGTGCCCATGCCCTTCCTGCTGCTGCACTACATCCCCTTTGTCAAGGGCAACCGCACGGCCAATCGTTGGAGCATTGTGCTGATGCTGGCGCTGGCGATTTTGGCGGCTTGGGGCGTGTATGCCATCCTCGGCTGGGTCAACCGCAGGCTCTCTTCGGGCGACCGCAAGGATGCGCCCCTACCGACTTCCGATACTTCGGCTCCGCTCAGCACAAGCCTCCGATCTCTGACCTCTGCATTGATTGTCGTCCTTCTGGCCCTCGCCATCCTCTTTGAACATGCCGCTGTGCCCTTGCCACTAACTGACGCCCGCATCCCCCAGGCGGTGCAGGCATTGGCCGAGCAGCCCGATGGCGCTGTCCTGCAAATCCCCATGGGCTGGCGCAACAGTTTTGGCGTGCTGGGCACGGAGCGAACGCAAGCCCAGTACTACATGAGCGCCCACGAAAAGCCTATCCTGTCCGGCAACACTTCCCGCAATCCGCCCATCAAGTTCGATTATTTTGCTCGCTTGCCCTTTGTCCGGGCTATCACCCGCCAGGAATTTGGCGAGGAGCCTGATGCTGTCACCCTGGCAGCCGCCCAGGCTCAGGCTGATGACCTGATCGACTTATGGGGCGTGCGCTACATCATGCTCCTGCCGCCTGTGCCCGGACGCTATCCATACGCAGACAATTGGCAGGCCAGCCAGCAATTGGCGCTGGACTTGACGCCACACAGCGCTGAACCGATCATCGATGATGGCTCGATCCGCATTTATGCTGTCGAGCCGGGCGTGCCGCTGCCGCTGGAACTGGATTTCGGTTCGGCAGTGACGGACGCCTGGCGGGGTGACGGTTGGAGCGCAGACGAGCCCGACGTGGGCGGTGCTTCCGGCATCTGGGCGACGAAGAAGCGGGCGCATCTGATGTTTCGCAGTGAGGATGAGACGAATCGCACGCTAACGCTCCGAGCCCAACCTTTCTCCTGGCCCGATGCACCTGCCCAGACACTGACAGTGCTGTTGAACGACGACCGGGTGGGCGAGGTCACGATGGTGGAAGGGTGGCAGGAAACGACTTTCGGGCTAAAACCGAAGGTTGGGATCAACCACCTCTGGTTGGAATTCGACCGGGTCGACAGCCCCCGCACCGTGCTGAATCAGGCCATGATTGGCTCCACCGGCGTGCAAAGCCCTGTCAACATCGACATCCACGCCTTTGATCAGGCCTTCATCACCCTCACAGACGCAAACGGCCAGCAAACGGACGCTTCGTTCGGGCGTCGTGGCTACAACGTCACTGTTCTCGATCCCGAATCCGGCGAAATCCTCGACCAACAGGGCTTCGACACGGTCGCCAACGAGTTCGAGGTGCAAGCACTGGTCGATTACCTGAACGACTCTGCCCGATGGCCGCATCGCCCTGCTCGCCACCCGTGAAGGCGCCGGTGATTTCGTTTCACCCGATCTGGTGACTGCACTCCAGCGCCTCGGCTCCGGCGTCGCTTAACCCCGACCAACTGCGTGGCCAGGCTCATGCACTGGCCGGTGTCGTTGGCGCAGGCTCGGGGTCCGCCGCCGAAACAATCGATCCCACCGACGCCTTCCTCCGCATCTCCGGCGATTACCGCACTCTGGCAGCGGCTTTGGATTGGTTGAGGATCGAATAGCACTCTGAGGAAAGTGAAGCAGGTTAGGGTACGGCGCACTTCAGGCAACAAGGCCATCTAAAAAAGTGCGCCGCACCAAGTAATTAGCGGGTGGCGAGTCCCAGTGCGCTCAACCAGAGTGTTGTACATCTGATTCCACACGGAACTGTGGAAAATGAGATAGATGCCTGCAACGAAGGCGAGGGGAATGATAAACACGAGCAGGCGACCGGAATGCCCCAGGCCAGCGCCCAGGCCAATGCTCTCGGTGGCCTGGAAGATGATATAGCTCGGGCCGCCAGCAACAACGGCTGCGATCAGTCCAACCAGCAGCAGAATTGGAATCATCGCCAGGCCAAAGAGGAGGCCGATCCCAAGCATGAGCAGCCACATCACCAGCACATCGCTGACATTGTTGCCTGACCAGTCGCCAGGCACTGCGCATGGCGGTGATGGTGTCCTGGTCGCCAATGACGGCAGCCCGCCACCAGAACTGGCTGAGGACACCTATGACAATTATGGCGGCGATCAGCAGGAATATCCAGCATAAGCCAAAGAGAATGGTGAATCCGATGCCCAAGGCATTGGCGATATCCCCGCCATTGCTGAGGAGGAGGATCGGCGCAGCCACTGCCAGGCCCAGCAGAACCAGTACGGCAAATACGACGATGAACACCAGTAAATTCTGGAGGAACAAGCGCCAGGTGCGTTGGTTCCAACCCTCCCGAAAAGCGCCACGAATGGTGGGAGTCACGTTTTGCAACTCCAACTGCGCCAGTGAACGGTAGACGCCAGCCTGGATGACATAACGGACAATGGTGATCAGAATGGCCAGGAAGAACAGGCAGCAGCAGAGCACGATAATCCAGCTCAGGATCGCCGCAGAAATCGTGGAGAACAGGGCGGGATCGATGCCCAGTTTTTCGAGGTCTGCCATATCCCAGGTAGGCGCCGGAATTGCTATCGGTTGTCCAGGTGAAATTGCTGGAGCTGCCTCCGTTGAAACCGCCCCCAGTCAGGGCCCAAAGCAATCCCAGAATCCACAGCGCCCGATAGCGGACGGTGGTTTGTAGTGCATTTTTGATGATGCTGATGTGATCCATTTTTTCCTCCGGTGATTTGTGATGAGCGGTTGCCCAGTTCGCATCTATTTGCGGATTGGTTGGCAGCCGAGCGTTGATTGTGGACAAAGATAGGCATAAGCCCAACCCAAAAAGATTAGGGCCAAAAACGACGAGACAACGAGCGTTGAAAGATAAGGGAAGAATGGGGTGATTGGTGAATCCAGAGCCCAACCAATCAGTCCATTGTCCAAAAACACACTTTGGATGACACCCGGCAGGCTTAGTAAGCTCCACCGATTGCTTAACTCGCCTGGTGTTTGCAGTGTTGGCAGCCAACCTGCTGCATCAAGCGCCTGCGCCAATCTCAGGGCGATAAAAAAGGCCTGGATGACAACGACGACCACTGCCAGGGCGATTCCCCATAGCCAGGCAAGGCCCAGGCGTGTCCGCCTCTGGTGCAATTGCGGTTCGAGTTCTGCCCAAAATTGCCCGACGTTGGTCTGTTGAGGAACGGGAGGCAGAGCTTCCAGCAACTGCCGTAAAGCCATGTGCTCTTCCAGTTCGGCACGGCAAAGCGGGCACGCCTGCAAATGCGCATCGAATGCGGCAAGCTGCTGGGCATCGAGTTCCTGATCGAGATAGGCGGCAAGTTGGATGTTTGGATGTTCAGTCATAATGCAACTCAGGTGTTGAGGATAGGAGCGAGTTCCTGGGCCAGGCGGCGTCGTGCGTAGTAAAGCCGGGACATGACCGTGCCTGTGGGGATATCGAGGACGGTGGCGATCTCAGCGTAGCTGAGGCCCTCGAATTCACGGAGAACGAGCGCCGTGCGAGAGGATTCTGGCAGTTGGTGGATGGCGGTCTGCACATCCGACACGGTTTCATCGACGATGATTTGCTGCAAGGGGTCTTGTTCGTCCACCTCGTCATAGTCTTCGAGCGGACTCTGCGGCTTCATTTGACGTAAAAGATCGATGGTGCGATTGTGGGCGATCCGGCATATCCATGCACGCAGGCTGGTGTCACGTTCAGGACGGAAGTCTGGAAGCCGTTGCCAGGCTCGCAGAAACGTGTCTTGAGCCACATCGTCCGCCAATTCAGCATCGTTACAAAGACGATAGGTCACGCTGATCACCAGACGGTGGTACCTGGCAACGATTTTGCCAAACGCTTCCTTGTCACCACGCTGTGCGGCCAGCAGCCAGCGATTCTCTTCAGTTATGGTGTCGCTGTTTGTCGTCGCTGGCATGGAACGAGGGAGTTAGGGTTGCTGCGGTGAGAAATGACTTGTTCTATCATGTTAACGGGACAGGGTGTCCATTTATTCAATTACGGGGCTTGTGATGCGTAATTCGTTTGGTTCCATGTCGTGAAACGTGAAGCGTCAAACGTGATGTCGCCATTCCGGGTTATTTTTCACGTTTTACGATTCACGAATCAAGTTGGAGCAGTGTCAACCACACGAAACGCCTGGCGAGCCATGTTTTGTTCCCGAACTTACACAATGAATTGACAAGTGCTGTATAATGGAACTCAGTTATCAGCTCTTTTTGCGTATTTACCATCTTTTCCGGTATTTTACGTGCAAGACACAATGAAAGCAATGACCCCTTACCGTTTATTTGCACTTATTCTACTTGTTGTAGCCATACTCGTCGTACCGACCGGTAGCGCCTTGGCGGCTGACAGCGAGGACACAGGTCCGGTCGTTTATCGCGTCCAGCAAGACGAGAGTCTGCGCCGGATCGCCACTCGCTATGGCTCCTCGGTCGAGGATCTGATGCGCTGGAACAACCTGCGCAACGCTGCTGACATTGTCGCCGGACAGCGCCTGGTGGTGCGGCAACCTGAGCAAGATGTGGGGTCTGAGACCAGCGGCGGGGTTCACATCGTTCAGCCGGCGGAAACGCTCTCTGGCATTGCTGAACGCTATGGGCTATCCGCAAATGCTATCAAACAACTCAATGGTTTGCAGAGTAACGTTGTTTTTGTCGGCCAATCCTTGCGTCTTCCCCCGACGGCGCTCCTTGCGGATGGCATCGTCAGCACTGCGGAGTACAGTGTCCAATCAGGTGAGACCCTTGCCGATATCGCACGCCGGTATGAGATCAGCGTCGAGGATATGGCTGCACTGAATGAACTGACAACGACCGCTTTTTTGCGAACCGGCCAGCGTCTGCTCGTCCCATCAACTGGTGAGGCGCAGCCGCCACTCCCGACTGATGTACACAAAAAGGTCATCGTTGATATCTCGGAGCAGCGCTGTCGCCGCTACGAGGACGACACATTGCTCGACACCTGGCCTTGTTCCACCGGCATGAACAATGCCACCAAGACAGGGCGTTTCCAGGTGCAGAGCAAGCTCACCAAGGCTTATGGCGGCACCTGGGATATCTGGATGCCTTACTGGCTGGGCATTTATTGGTCTGGCGCCACCGAGAACGGATTTCACGGCATCCCCTGGAATGCGTCGAATGGGCAAAGGATTTGGGCGGGTCTGGTAGGTTCGCCTGCTACTTTCGGCTGTGTGATGTTGCGGGATGTGCCGATGAAGGAGTTATGGAACTGGGCGGAAATCGGCACAGAAGTTGTGATCAGAAGGTAGCTCGTTCGTCCAATTGCATCTATGCCGAATACATTGCATGCAAACCCCTCTGATGAAGTAACCCGACGCCACCGGGATCCATACCGGCTGGTCTTGCTGGCGCTGATTGCGATTTATGTGGTGGTGTTCGTCTGGCTGGCGTTCGATCTTCATGCCGGGATGCGCACCCACAAATCGGATTTGGGGCAGATGGACCAGGCCGTATGGAATACCAGCCGTGGACGTTTTGTAGAAAGGGTCGATGATGAGATATTGACGACCCGCATGACTGACCACGTCGAGCCCATTTTTGCACTTGTCGCCCCGGTGTTCTGGCTTTGGGATGATGTACGGGCCATCCTCTTGCTGCAAGTGCTGATGGTTGCCCTGGGAGCTTGGCCGCTATTTGAACTGGCGCGCCGCAAAACCACGCCGCTCATCGCTCTGGCGCTGGCTGCCGCTTACCTGCTCAACCCGGCGCTGCAATCTGCTGTGCTCACCGAATTCCATGCCATTCCCCTGGCTGTGCCCCTCATTCTCTGGGCATTCTGGGCGGTGGAGGCGGAGCGCTGGGGGCAATTCGTCGTCGCCGCGCTCCTGGTCGCCAGTGTGAAGGAGGAGGCGGCGCTGTTGGCGGCCGGGTTAGGCGTGTGGGCGATCTGGAGAGGGTGGCTGGTGGAAGGGAAGTGCAACAGAAAAACAGTCAACAATCAACAATCAACAATCAACGACAACACGAAACCACGCATCACGTCTTCGACCTCCGACTCCGACCCTCCGACCTTTGGTCGCCGGCTCCACCGTCCTCCTCCTTTCCCTCCTCTGGTTCTATCTCGCAACCTTCGTCATCATCCCGGCCTATGCCGAACCGCTGTACGGCGTCGCCGAAAGCAGCTATTTCGAGCGCTATGGCGAACTGGGTGACTCGCCCGTTGACATCGTCAAAAGCTTTGTCACGCAACCGGGCGTGGTGTGGCGAATCGCTTCTGAACCCGCCAGGGTAAGTTACCTGTTGGGACTGCTGGCGGCCTTCGGGTTCCTGAGCCTGCTGGCTCCTGAGATACTGCTCTTGACCCTGCCTGTCTTGCTGGCGAATTTGCTCAGCGCTTACCCGGCCCAGTATTACGGCGAGTTCCATTACACCGCTCCCCTCGTCCCGTATTTTGCGGTGGCGGCGGCATACGGCGCTCATCGTCTTCTGAGCCTCACATCTCGCTTGCGTCCTCACGTTTCACGTTTTTCGCTTTACGCCATCCCAATCTGGCTGCTCATCAGTGCCGGATTTATCTACCTGCAAGCGGGACACGGACCACTTGGCGGGCGCTACGATCCTATGCCCATCACCGAGCACCATCGTCTGCTCGCTCGTTTTGTTGATCAGATCCCAGCCGACGCTGCGGTGACGACTACCGCCGCCGTCCATCCTCATCTCAGCCATCGTCGTTACATCTACTCTTTCCCATCTGGTCAGGAAGCGCCGGGCCGGGCTGACTGGGCCTTGATCGATGTCACCACCAACACCGACATGGCTCCGGGCGATGTGCGCAGCGCTGTCGAAGCGATGCTGGCAGGTGATTGGGGCGTGGTCGACGCAGCCGACGGCTACCTGCTGCTGAGCAAAACGGCCAGCGAAAAGACCATCCCGGACGCTTTTTACGACTTTGTGCGCGAGCAAGATGGACTGATTGAGGCCGTTGGCCCGCTCACCTTCCTCGATGTGGACGTGGCGTACTGGTCCCGCTGGCGAGAAAGCAAGCTCATCACCCGCTGGCTGGTGGGACCAGAGTATCAGGCCGGGTCTGCACGTCCAAGGGTGGAGCTACGCACGCCGGACGGGGAAACGATCTACGTCGACGATGCTTTGACACCGCCGGCGCTGATCTGGTATCCGCCAGAGGAATGGCAGCCCGGAGACGTCATCACCATCGAGTCTCTGCCATTGCACTTGCCCCGTACGTTTGGCGCGCTGGTGGGCGTAGCCCACGGCCCGGATTCAGGCGATCCTGCCGACCGGCTGCCCATCGCCAACGTGACGTCGGGTGACTTTGCGCTTTCGCCGGATGGCACGCTCGCTCTCATCGGCGTTTACGAACAAGGCGACGATGCGCTGCAATCCCTGCCGCTGGATACGCCGATTGCACCCGATTTTGCCGGAAAACTCGGCCAGGATCTGCGCCAAACGGGCGGGAGTTTCCTCTCTCCGGCTGGCGACGCTATCTCTCTGACAGCCTGGCTGCCACAGGGGCGCGCCCGGCCGGGTGGGAATCTTGATCTGTGGATGCAGTGGGGAAACACCTTGCCTGATGGCTACGTGCCGTTCGTGCATCTGCGCCGGAACGACAAGACAATCGCCCAGAGCGACGGCCCACCCAGGGTCTTTTTCCCGACGGGTGGTGCGGTTCCGATCAATGATTGGCGACAAATTTCCCTGCCCGATGATCTGATCCCCGGCGACACTTGCTGGTGGTGGTCGGACTCTACAACCCCACGGATGGGAGCAGACTGGAGGTGTTGGACGAGGCAGGTCAACCGGCGGGGAACGAATTGGTGCTGGGCGTGATCGGCATCGCCCCACCCCTCACGCCGGACCAGACCTGCGCTTTGCTTCCTGCCACGTGTGATTCGCAGCCTGATTAAGCGCCGAGGACAAAAAAGTGCGACGCACCTCGCGAGGTGCGTCGCACTTCGATACTACAGTTTCGCCTTTGCCGCCTCATTCAGTGCCGGGACGTATTCAAACAGGTCGCCGACGATACCGTAATTGGCCACGCTGAAAATGGGGGCCTCGCTGTCTTTGTTGATGGCGACGATTACCTTGCTGGCGTTCATGCCGGCCAGGTGCTGTACAGCGCCGCTGATGCCGCAGGCGATATACAGATCAGGGCGCACGACCTTGCCGGTCTGGCCGACCTGATGCTTGTACTCGATAAAGCCAGCATCAACCGCTGCGCGGGATGCGCCAACCGCCGCACCCAGGGTGTCGGCCAGTTCGCCAATGAGCTGGAAGCCGCCTTCCGGGTCACTGGACACGCCCCGACCGCCGGAGACGATCACGTTGGCATCGGCCAGGCTGACCTCGCCCGCTTCGGCGCGCGCGACCTTCTGCACGGACACCCTGCTCTCGATGGCGACCGGTGGGACGTTGACGATCTCGGCGCTTCCGCCTACGTCTTCGGCTGGGGACGCCGCCCGAGGCCGGAGCGTGGCAAACTGGACGGAGCCAGTTTCTGTGGCATCGGCCAGGATGTTACCGGAGTAGATGGGGCGAAGCCCCACGAATTTGGCTTTGTCAGTCACGCTCAGGTCAAGGCAATCGGCCAGGACGCCGCTTTGCCGGTCAAAGCCGACCGCCGCCATCAGGTCCTTGCCGTTGCCGGTGTGGCTGGCAAGGAAGGCGTCCGCTTCCGATTGCGACAACACGTTTTCAGCATCAGCAGCATAGAGATCGAGGTCGAACATGGCGCGGCTGGGATCATCAACCACGAAAACAGTTTTTGCGCCACGCGCACCCGCTTCGGCGGCCACATCGCCGATAGTTTCGCCAATGACAAGGGCTGTCACCCAACTTGAGAGGCTGAGCGCCTTGCCCAGCGCTTCCCAACTACTGGCGACAGCAGCGCCGCCATCTATTTCGATAAAAACTAGAATTTGCATAAGTATATTTCTCCTGGTGAAAGTAGACCTGTAGTACCTGTAAACCTGGGATCTGGCGTCCCGGTTTCCCGGTCTGCCGGTTTCCTGGTTTTAAGGTTTACCGATTCCTACAACACCTTTTCGGCGATCAGGGCGTCGAGTAGATCATTGGCATTGTCGAAAAGCTGCACATGAGCGTCACGAGCAGGCGGCTTGCGGAAATTGTCCAACTGCACGACCGGTGCGGGAACCTCGACACCAAGATCGGCGGCGCTCAGGGTGGGGATTTCCACACGGGCGGCCTTGCGTATCTTGATGAAGGTGGGATAGCGAGGTTCGCCGATTTCCTTGTTCACCGAGAGCACAACCGGGACCGGGGCCTTGACCGTGTAGCGTGCATCGCCGACCACGCGCTCGACGACAATGCTATCATCGCTAAGCTCGACGATTTTGGCGACGCCGGTGAGGACAGGCCAGCCCAGTTTACGGGCCAGGGCAACGGGAACCATGCCGCTGTTGCCGTCCACTGTCATCTGCCCGGTAAAGACGACGCCGACATCATCCATCTGCCCGATGGCAGCAGCCAGCAATGTGGCGACCCCCCAGGCATCGGCCTCAGTGTCAGCGACTAAGGTTGCGTCGGTGCAGCCCATCGCCAGGCCACTGCGCAGGGCGTCGATAGCCTTTTCGCCGCCAACGGAAAGGACACTGGCGGAACCGCCGTAATCCTCTGTTGTTTGGATCGCAGACTCCAGCGCGTGCTCATCCCAGGGATTGACCACAAGCTGGATGCTGAGTTCGCCGCTGGCCGCTTCTTCCGCCTTCACTTTAGGAAGCTCCGCCGTGTCCGGCGCTTGTTTGACACAAACGAGGTAATTCATAGAGGTGTCTCCTGATGAGAATTGGTTTTAGTACTATTTGCTTGGTTCATTTTGATCGTGGTGCGTAGTGCGTGTTCCGTTTGGGTTTCTACGCAACACGCAACACGAATCACGCAAAACGCATCACGTTTCACGCTTCATCTTGCCAGTAATCGGGGTCATAAGCCGGGAGTTCACAACGAATAGGCTTGTCTTGCCGCCAGCCCAGGGCATACGTGGCTTGCATCAGTTGATGGATCTGCGTGGTGCCTTCGTAGATGACTGCGCCCTTGCTGTTGCGCAGATAGCGCTCGACCGGGTATTCAGCCGAGAAACCGTACGCTCCGTGGATCTGCACGGCATCGGATGCAGCATCCCATGCCGCTTCGGTGGCGAACCATTTGGCCTGCGATGTCTCACGGGTGTTGCGCAGGCCCTGGTTCTTCATCCAGCCGCAGCGCTGCCAGAGCAAGGTGGCGATATCGACATTCAGCGCCATCTTGGCCAACATCTGCTGCACCAGTTGATAACTGGCGATCTTCTGGCCGAAGGTCTCCCGCTCCTGCGAGTAGCGAAGCGAAGCTTCCATAACCGCCCGAATGCCGCCGGCAGCGCCGGCAGCGACTGTGTAGCGAGCGCTGTCCAGACAGCTCATCGCCACCTTGAAGCCCTCGCCCTCTTCGCCGAGCCGATTTTCCTGCGGGACCCGCACATCGTTCATGGCGATCCAGCCGGTGTTGCTGGCCCATACGCCCATTTTGTCCTCGATGGTGCCGGTTGTGAGCCCCGCCATCCCTCGCTCCAGCATGAAGGCGCTGATGCCACGATGTTTGTTGGCGGGATCGGTTTTGGCGAACACCAGCATGTAGTCCGCCACATCCGCCAGGGTGATCCACATCTTTTCGCCATTGAGGATGTAATCGTCACCGTCCTTGCGGGCAACAGACTTCATCGCCGCCACATCGGAGCCTGCGCCGGACTCGGTCAGGCCGAAGCAGCCGACCTTGTCGCCGCTTGCCAGGGGAACCAGCAAACGCTGCTTCTGCTCTTCCGTTCCCCACTGAAATACCGCCATGGCGTTCAAAGCCAAATGCACGGCGATGGTCTCGCGCACTGAAGCGTCACCCCACTCCAGCGCTTCGGACACGATGCCCAGCGAGATGTAATCCATGCCTGCGCCGCCGTACCGCACCGGGATGCAGATGCCCATGATGCCAAGCTCGGCCATTTGTGGCAGCAGAACATGCGGATATTGGTGCGCACGGTCGAATTCGCCAATGATGGGGCGAATCTCCTTCTCCGCAAAATTCCGCACCGTTTTCTGAACCATTTTGTGTTCTGTGGTGTAGGCGAAATCCATGACAACGCTTCCTTGCGCAATGGGGATAAATGAATGGTCACTGATTCAGGTCTGCGTACTTATGACGCAGTGCATTATAGCAGTCGCCGCCACCCTTCGCAAAAACCAATAAATTATGGAGCACCACTCGCATCCACTGTCGGTTCAGAGCGAGTTTGTGGTAAAATCCGCGCTGCTTAAACCACGGCACCCTCAATGAACCTGACGCAAGAGAGATCGTAAATGGACGTATCCCAGATGCTGCACGAAATGTGCCACAGCGCCTTAAGTGCGGCTGACATCAAGGCGATTGGCAAAAGCCGAGGATTTTCTGCCAAGGAGATTGCCACACCCACCCTCCTGGCCAACTTTTTCCTTTCACCCATCGGCATTGAAGCCGCCCTGCTATCGCTAAGCCGCGAGGAGATCACCTTCTTGCATTTTCTCAACAAGCTAGATCGGGAGGTTGATATTAAACCTTTCGCCCGTATCTATGGTGACGAATCTGTAGGGAGAAAATACTACAGCGGCACTTTTACGCAAAAATACGGTAACACCTTCCGCCAGGTTAAACAATCGCTGGTGCGCAAGGGCGTGCTTTTAATCGCAGAGCAGGTCAACGGGGGTGACACCAAGATGGAGCGCTGGCGTTTCCGCTTTCCGTCTGAATTTGAACTTTATCTGCCTCCATTGCTGCCCGAAGTCACAATCCTGGATGTACCAGGCGTTTTTCGAGAGATTCGTACGAACCTGAAAATCTAAGGGGAGTCATGCCAAGCTGCCACTCGATCCGCCTCAATACGCCTGGGAATTCAAAGATGGCGTTTTGTTAATGGGAGAAAAGCCTTACAGTTTGCAACGTCTGGAGGCTTGGCAGATGAGTTGTTGGCAGACAGCCACGTCTGGTAACAAGAGAGTTTTGTCCTATGTCGACAATGATAGTGACAAAATCGAAGCCTACACGCCTATCCAGGCGGCTGTTCAGGCGTTGTCACAGTTAGGACCGCACGCATGGGTTCTGTCGCAACAGCTGGCGCCTGTACTCAAGGTATTTTCCAGGCAGGACATGGATTGCGAAAAAATGTGCCGGTCAGGATGGGATTGGGGTATGCTGACCAGGCTGGAGATGGAAGGACAGATGCTCTATCGTTTGGCCCCGGCAGTGGCGGCCTTAGATGCTGAATTGGAACCGGTGAGTTACCTGAACAGCCCCAACGGCCATTTTTTGGAAATTGATTTGCAGACTGTTCCTTTCAAGGCGCTGGCGCAACTTAACCAGATCGCCAACTTCGAAATCGTTAACGATCACCTGGTGGCTAGGCCCGACTTTATTTTTGCTGGCCGTGCCTCTGAATCAGTGCGAAGCAGCCCCCTGGCGCAGTGGTTGCGAAACAATGTGCTCGGGTTCAGGCAGATATTTGAGAGGCTGGACAAACGGTGGGGAAAACATATCCTGCACGATAACCTGATGCTGGCACGGGTGAAAGATCTCAGCTTGAAGGTTAAGATCGAAAAATCTCTAGGACCCCAAGACGTCATTTCCCTTGCCGATGACTTTATCGCCTTTCCGGTCGGTCTAGCACCCAAGGTGCGCCGCATCGTCAGTCAAGCTGATTTTGCGGTCAAGGAGGTCGGCGCTTGATGACGAAAGTGTTGAATCTCCAGCCTTTTGATGTTCAGAAATGCGAAATCCTGGTGAATCCAAACGATATCCGTCGAGATTTACATATCTACGTCGATTACATGCGCAATCGTGAGGTCAAGCGCGCCTACCGCAGCAACGACTTGCCCAGTGCCGATTACAAACGCATCATAAAGTTGATGGGGCATCCGGAAATTCCGCAGACCGACGAGTTCGGGGGTCCATCTTGGCTGGATTATGTGGATCGACTGGCCTTGGAACTTGGCTGGGTGGATTATGATACCGAGGGTGAGTATGTTGGCTATTCCAGTCAGTCCCCATCCTTCCCGGATAATTACATCGTGTTTGTGCAGAAGAACTACGAGGAATTCCTGGCAAAGTCTCCTTTGGAACAAGAAGTGCATCTACTGACCGCCTTAATTCAAAAGGGAGCCAGGAAAAAACGAGACTTCGACTATGACGCCAATGAATTTTACAGCCAGAGCATCTTGGGTTGGCTCGATAGTTTTCCTACTTGGGGAGCCGCCACTGGCGTCATGCCCAGCCTGGATTTCACTGAAATCAGACGTTTTCTGTTCGACTTGCTGGCTCTATGTGAGGATGGCGTGTGGTACAGCACAGCTTCGCTGATCGCCTATCTTAAGAAGAATCATCCCTATTTTCTTATCCCTCAGAAACCGAAACCGGATCGATGGGGCAGAAAAACTACTCGTTATGGCAACTTTTTCGAAAGCAAGGAACGTTACGGGCACTCTAGGGATCCGATACCAGATGATGCATCTGATGGATTCGAGCGGGTGGAGGGACGGTATGTTGAACGTTTCCTGGAAAACATTCCCTTGACTCTGGGTTACGTAGACGTTGCCTACACACAAAAACGTGGTGGTGGCTACCCTGAAAAAGGTAGACTTCAAGCTTTCCGCGTCAATCGGCGCTTCCTGCATCTGATGCAAGGCTGAACTTGTAGGCCCCAAAGTGACGGTGCAACCCAATTTCGAAGTTCAGGTTGAGGCGGAATTTTACCCGGTTGGCGTAATCAGTCAACTCCTAACCTTCGCCAAAGTCCTTACGGTGGATCGAGTGGCTATTCTCAAGCTGGATCGGCAGACAGCTGCGGTTTCTCTGGCTGAGGACGACACCCTTGATCCCATTGCTATACTTCAAAGCTTGACAGCCCGGGCTCTGCCTCAAAACGTGCGCATCGAATTAGAAGAGTGGAAGGGGCAGGCAGATGTGTTTACGCTATACACCGGTTTTGCTTTATGGGAAGGTCGCAAACAAGCCCAAATGACAAGGTTCGTCGAGATGGATATCTCTGAGAACCTGCGCGGTCGTTCGCTCTCCAGATGTACTCTTCAGGCAATTGGAAGGAGCGGAGTTAGCGCCACTTTCGATTAAGCACAAAAAGAATGCTTTCTCTTTGGCGCCTGTTACAGCGAAAACGCTTTTTCCACAGTCGGGCAAACAGCAGCCTGCAATGTAAGGCTAAGGAACGAATACTTTGCAGCGAGAAACCACACGCATTGCATTTACCACGAAAAGCGCTCAAGACTTTCTGAACTATTGTCAGAACGCTGTTTGTTACTTGATTCTCTCCGGCACCCCGCCGCCTTGCCAGCTTGTCACCCTCACCCCATCTCCACCCTCAGTCTGTGCAAAAGGTCCAGCCTTTGTTCCAGATGCACTCTCGCCTTCTTATCATCCGGCTCCACGCGGCTGATCAAAAACGCCTCGGCATCTTCTGTGGCGAGCCAGCGGCGTTGCGCAAAAAACACAGCGATGGCTGTTTCCTCGTCTGGCGCTCGTACAAAAGTAAGCACAGCCTGGATCATCTCCGGCGCTTGGGACGCTCGTTCGGTTTTGAGCTGGCGCAACACAGCAAGCCTTTGCGAAAGCGCCGTGGCGTTTTTCTGGTCGCCTCGCGCTTCAGCAGCAGCAATCGCATCCTCAATCGCTTCAATCATCGCCGGTTCCAGAAGGATTGGCATTTGCGCCACCAACGCACTCAGTTCATCGCCAGTGGTCGTGGCGGCGAATGCCTGCATGATGGTCGAGATAAGCCACTGCTCGTATTCGGCGCGCAGGGCGGGGTCACGTTCCAGAGCGGCCTGCAAGCTGGATTCATCTTGAACACCGGCGGCCAGAAGGCGTGTTTTCAGGTTTTCGGGCAGAATTGCTTGCGGTGAATCGGTCATTTTGCAGGTTTGGAAGAAGGGGAGATAATCGTCGCCACCGGCAACGGATCGGCCATGCGCTCACCGGTTTCGGGGTCATAGAATCCGGCCACCACGGTGTAGCCGCCCGGAGGCAGATCATCCGGCAGGGGCATGACAAAGGTGTCGACCACGATATTGCCCGGTTTCCAGAGGGATGAGGGCAGGAAATCGCCTCCAGGACGGTGGTCATCGGCCTGCTTGATCTTTTCGCCAGCTTCGTTGTAGATCTGGAGGAAACTGTGCCAGGTCGTTGGCGGTGTGTCGGTCACCCGCCAGTAGATGACGATGGTCATTTCCCCGCCAGGGACGGCGTCACCCCACCAGTCGAGGTTCAACCAGCGCAGATAGTCGCCATACGGCATCTCGAAGCTGGGATCGGGGGCGGGCTGGCGGTCGATGACGTGCATGAGTTCATCATCCAGCGTTTCCACTTCGTACAGCGCTTCGATGCCGGGCATGGTCTTGATTGTGAACACAGGGCGTCCGCTATCCAGCGCTGAGGAGAGGGTGGAGTTCAGGTCTGACCAGCCGGGATCAGGGCTGATGAGGGGGAACAGGCCGAGCATGTCGGGCGCACGTTGTTCGATCTGCTGTAAATAGACCAGGGGCACGATCTCATCCCGGTCGTTGCTGAGAAGGATGGCATTGTCGGGCAAGGATTGTGCCAGGATTTTATCCCATTGCAGGCTGGTTTCCACGTCTTGCGAGCGGTCGAAAACGGACCGGTAGTTCTGGATATGCAGGAACGGAATCAGCAAGACAAGCAGAGAGAGGGCGAACAGGTAGGGTCGGAAGCGAATGCCAATCAGGCGGGTCGAGAGGTCTATCAGATAGGCGAGACCCATGCCCAGCCACAGGGTGGCGATGATGTAGGTCGGAATGTAGAAGGTGTGTATGTCGCCGATGCCGTAAAAAAGGTTGAATCCGGCCAGGCAGAGAAAGCTGACGCCGGTAAGGACAAGCGTCGGCAACTGATCCTCAAATATCAGGGCAATGATGCCCACGACCATCAGGGCAATGCCCACCCAGCCAAAATGGGCCAGAAAGAGATTGGCGGCGACTGGAATCTGCGAGAGCGCAGCGTCGACGCCGTGTAGGGCCGGTGCGAATCCTGTGCCCAACGCGAAGCGTAGGATGCCCATCGGACTGTTATCGAACAGGCTCAGGGTTTGACCGGGAGCGAGTTCCGGGTAGAGCCAGGGGCTGGCCGCTGCCCGCAACGGCAGGTAAAGATAGAGCAACAGTGGCAGCAGGAGAAACGGCATCATCCGCAGCAGGCTCCGGCCACTCAAGGCATCAGGTCGCACCATGAACAGGAAGATGACCAGGGCAGGGATGAGGAGGATGAATGTGAGATGGTGGGCCAGGCCAAATCCCAGCAGCAGGAATACCAGCCAGAGACTGCCTCTCCCCCTCCGTTCCTGTCCCGTCCAGTCGCTTCGCCAGGGACGCAGGCGCAGCGCTGCCGCCAAAATGCCCGCCATCAGCGCAGCGTTGAGAGCATAGACCTCGGCCAGGGTGGATTGTGCCCAGAAGGTGGGGTTGCAAGCAAAAATAAGGGTGGCGATGACTGCCAGGAATGTTGCGCCGCTGCGCCATTTCAAATGCGCCAGCAACTGGCTCACGGCTTCGTGGCTGAGCAAATAGAAGAAAAAGACGGCCACGCCGCCCCAAAAAGCGCTGAAATGGTTGGCTCCCTGTGCAGGATTCGTCACATACAACCGCTCCCACAGCGTGCCCAGAACATGGTAAAGCGGGTAGCCGGTGGGATGGGAGATGCCAGCCAGGGGCAAGGTGAACTGGAATTCGCCGGCATCGCCCGGTAGCACGCCTGGAGCGGACGTGTAGCGGTAGACCAGGAAGGCAATCAGGCCGAGGAGGAAAGCAGTAAGAAAGGTGCGGAAGCGCATGGTATTGGTAGTTGATTTATCTCCAAAATTGGATGTTCAGCTCATGACCTGAAGCGATTTTCATCGCCTCGACGTGGTTATTCAGCAGCATCGTCCAGGTCAATATTGGTATCTTCGATAGAGCCAGTGACCTGGTAGATCGTGCGTTCGGCGATGTTGGTCGCGAGGTCACCGAAGCGTTCCAGCTCTCGCGCAGCCCTGAGCACTTCGTAGGCAGCCTCGATCTTTTGTGGTTTCTTGGTGTCGGCCATGAAACCCATCACCTGGCCAAAGACCTGGGCGTACAGGTTGTCGACCTCGTCATCCTGCTGAGTGACCGCCCTCGCTAACTCGATGTTTTCGTGCGCATAGGCTTGCATCGTCTGGCGCAACATAACGCCGACAATCTGGCCCATGAGTTTGAGTTCCGGAGGCTGTGGTTGCTTTGGATACTGGAGGATATGTGGAATTACTTTTGCGATGCCTTTGGCCTGGTCGCCCATCCGCTCCAGATCGACAACAATATTCATTGCCGAAACGACCCTGCGAAGGTCGCTGGCTGCTGGTTGCTGGGTGACGATAAGGGTGAAGCAGTCGTCTTCAATCTGGAAGCGCGCCGCGTTTACGGCCTGGTCAAGGGCTTGCACCTCTTGCGCTTTGACTGGGTCCAGTTCATCCAGGGCGACAAGCGCCAGTTGCAATTCCTCATCGACCAAAACTCCCATCTTGAGAATGGCTTCCTGTAATTCTGCTAGTTTGCGCATAAATCGTTCTCGAATCAACATGTTTGGCTCCTTGTGTGTGAGTGCTCCTTGTTAGCCCCGCCGACCTGTAATGTAAGACTCGGTCAAGTCATTGAGTGGTGAACTGAATAATTGCGATGTGATGTTGAACTCAACTAGTTCTCCTAACCAGAAAAATCCGGTGAAGTCGGATACGCGAGCCGCTTGCTGCATGTTATGCGTAACAACGACAATCGTGTAGTCTTTGGCCAACTCCCGCATGAGTTCTTCGACTTTCAGGGTCGCCACCGGATCCAACGCCGAAGCTGGCTCATCCATCAGGATTACATCTGGTTTGACGGCGATGGTGCGAGCGATGCACAGGCGCTGTTGCTGGCCGGGATTCAGATCAAGAGCCGAATCGGTCAGCCGATGTTTCACCTCATTCCACAATGCGGCGCCTTCCAGGCTTTCCTGAACGATTTGATCGAGGCCACTGTTGGAGGCCATCTTTAAGACACGGGGGCCAAAGGCGACATTGTCGAAGATGCTTTGCGGGAAGGGATTGGGGCGTTGAAATACCATCCCGACCTTTTGACGCAAATCCACCACATCGACATCAGGGTCGTAAATATTCTTGCCATCCATCAGCGCCAGCCCTTCTGTACGAGTGCCGGCAATGGTGTCATTCATGCGGTTCAGACATCGCAAAAACGTAGATTTACCACATCCGGAGGGGCCGATAAGCGCTGTGATTTTATTTTCGGGGATGGAAAGATTCAGTTGTTTCAGTGCCTGAAAATCACCGTAAAAGAAGCTGAAATCTCTGACTTCGATTTTGTCCATTTATCCAAACCGCCCTGTTATATAATCTTCTGTGCGCTGGTCCTGGGGGCGAACAAATATCTGTTGGGTAGCACCCACTTCGATCAACTCGCCATCGAGCAAGAATGCGGCGCGATCCGCTACACGGGCGCCTTGCTGGACGCTGTGCGGCACCATGATGATGGTGTACTGTTTCTTAAGTTCGAACAAGGATTCCTCAACCGTAGCAGTGGAAAGTGGATCGAGTCCTGATGTGGGATTATCCAGCACCACAATATCCGGTTCCAGAGCCAGACTGCGAGCGATGCACAGGCGTTGTTTCTGGCCACCTGATAAGGCAAATGCGGAGCTGTCGAGACGGTCTTTGACTTCATCCCACAGGGCGGCTTGCTGTAACGAACGTTCGACTCGCTCGTCCAGGATGTTCTTGTCCCGCATACCGGCCATCCTCAGGCCATAGGTCAGGTTGTCCCGAATTGAACCAGGTAACGTTGTGGGAATGGCGAAGACCATGCTGATATGTCGCCGCAAGTTTGAAACATCGACGCTGCGGTCGAACACGTCTGTGCCTTTGAAGCGGATGGAGCCCTGGCGCTCGCGCCTTCATTCAAATCGGAAAGACGGTTTAGCAACCGAAGTAGGGTGGATTTGCCGCTGCGGGAGGACCAAACAGTACGAAAACCTCGTTTGGTTGAATGTCCAGCGTAATGTCGCTTAGTGCTTCCGTACCGTCGGCGTACGTGAAGAACACATTCTCGATGGAGATGATGGATTCCATATCACCACTCCCTGCGGCGGCGCATTGTGGTGCGGACCATGGTGGCTATCAATGTCAGTGACAGTACGATTAGCAACAAGCACGAGCGCCGTTCCATATTGAACCGACAGGGGCATGCCTGGCACCTGGGTTGAAATGACATAGAGATGGTAGGGCAGCGCCATGGTCTGGTCAAATATAGATTTGGGCAGTTCAGGCAGATAGAATGCGGCGACGGTGAACAGAATCGGTGCGGTTTCGCCTGCGGCTCGACCGAGCCCCAGGATGACGCCGGTGAGAATGCCCGGCAATGCGTGGGGCAGTACCTGGTGGCGGATGGTCTGCCACTTGGTGGCCCCAAGACTGAGGCTGACAGTACGAAAATGCTGGGGCACAGAGAGAATGGCCTCCTCCGACGTGCTAATCACAACGGGGAGTGTCATAATGCCCAGAGTCAGGCCGCCAGCGATGATCGAAGTGCCGAATCCGAGAAAGAGGACGAAGACGCCCAGCCCGAACAGGCCATAGACCACAGAGGGAATACCGGCCAGGTTGACGATGGCCAGACGAACCCAGCGTGTGAGGCGAGTGTCACCGGCGTATTCAGCCAGGTAGATTGCCGCCGCAATACCAAAGGGCATAGCCACAACCGCTACGACGAACGTCAGGATAACAGTGCCCAGCAATGCCGGACCAATGCCACCTTCACGCATGCCATTGGTAGGAGGAGCTGTGAGGAATTCCCAGCTCAGGGCTGAAAAGCCGTTGTAAAATACGAACACGATGACGAATATGATAGGGATAATCACCAGGACAGATATCACGGTGATCAGTATTTTCGCCACCAGGTTGCTGGTTTGTCGGCTCATAGTTGTCCTCCTCGTCGTCTGTTGCCCTGAACACCGACGATGCGACTGGCTATTGAGTTGATCAAAAAGGTGATGAGAAAGAGGATGATTCCGATACCGAACAGGACGTTGTAATGCAGGCTTCCCTGGGCCACTTCGCCCATCTCGGCGGCAATGGTGGCTGTCATTGTTCGTACCGGTTGGAAAAACATGCCCGGTCCAAAATCTGGTATGTTAGCGGCATTTCCGGTTACCATGAGCACCGCCATGGTTTCGCCAATTGCGCGCCCAACGCCCAGCATGATGGCAATGGCGATGCCGGAGCGTGCAGCGGGAAGAACCACCCGCCAGATTGTTTGCCATTGCGTCGCCCCAATCGCCAGGGCGCCATCCCGATATTCCTTGGGCACGGCATAAAGCGCGTCCTCGGAAATACTGATGATGGTGGGGAGCGCCATGTAGGCTAGGATCAGAGAGCCGGTGAAAGCAGTCAGGCCGGTGGGTGCACCAAGATCTTGGATAAGGGGCGCAAGCACAACCCAACCCAAAAAGCCCAGAACGATGGAGGGGATTCCGGCGAGGATTTCGATCAGCGGCTTGAGTATTTCCCGCAGCCATGTCGGTGCGAATTCACCAAGGTAGATGGCAACGACCAGGCCCAATGGTACGGCAATTATCACGGCGCCGATGGTCACCATCAGGGAACCGACCAGGAGGGGCCGGATGCCGTAAAGTCCTTCGATAGGATACCAGCGGCTGCCAAATAGTTGGCGCAATGGAATGTCGAGGAAGGCGGGTAAGCCCTCTTTCAGCAAAAAGAGGAAGATCAGCCCTACAATGACAATGGTCGAGACGCCGGCTAAGCGAATGATGATTTCGATAAATTTTTCGCCCCAGCGGTGTGGCGATTTTTCCTTTGTTTTGTTTTGCTCAGGTGCAGTCATCGGTCACTATTCCTTTGGTAGGGGCACAAAGCCAAGGTCAGCAACGATTTTTTGTCCTTCCGGCCCCATCACCCAATCCAGATATTCTGCGATAACATCGGTCGGTTCACCCGCCGTATACATGTAGAGGCCGCGAGAAATGGGATAAGTGCCGTCCGAGCCTGAAGCAACAGAGGGCATGACATACGGGGACTGATCATCTTTGGCGATGGCGATCATCTTCTCGTGACCGGGGTCTACATAACCAAATCCGTCATAACCGATGGAGTTGACATTACGCCGGACTTCGCTGGTAATGCCAACAGATGATGGCATCAGCAGCGTTTGCGGAGCGAAGATATCAGTGTTCTCCTTTTCGCCCTTACGAACAACCTCTTCCAGGAAGTAGACATGGGTGCCGGAGTTGGTTTCACGAGAGAGCAAGACGATGGCGGCGTCATTGCCGCCCAACTCTTTCCAGTTAGTGATTCGACCCGTATAAATATCGGATAACTGATCGATTGACAACTCACTGACAGGATTTTCGAGGTTTACCACAACAGCCAGGGCGTCGATAGCCACTGTGAATTCAATTGGATCGATGCCGTTTTCCTGGGCAGCTTCGATCTCGCTGTCTTTCATCTGACGCGAAGCGTTGGCGATATCGACCGTGCCATTGATCAAGGAAGCAATACCTGTGCCCGACCCTCCACCCGTCACTGCAATCGAAACACTGGGATCAATTTCCCGGTAGGTTTCAGCCCAGGCCAGGGCAAGATTGACCAAAGTGTCTGAACCCTTGTTTTGAATTGCTCTTGAGGGTTCTTCGTTACCCGAAGCGCTTGACTGCTGGTTGCCGTTGCCTCCGCAGGCGGAAAGCAACGGCATAACCAGCAAGATCGTGAGGATTATTGCCAGGGGGATATCAATACGTTCCCGCATGAGAATCCCCCTCTAAAGTAACTGATTACGCATTTGCGACTCATTTTCATAAACCTGTTTCCATTGAAGTTGATGAATGCAATACCTGTAGAGGCATGTTGTTTGTCGACTGACATACGATGGATGCGAAAGTATCTTAAAGCAAGCAACGCATGAATCAAAATCTGTGGTCTGTATCGCGAAACGAGAGACTTGAGCGTTAATGAAGTGGCGTACGAATACCCTGAATCCATGAAGTTGTGCCAATGAAGAAAAAATGGTATACAATACGTAAGACTTGGGGAATTCCAATTGGGTTGGAATGACCCAAGAATGCAATCACACGCTCTACAACCTACAAACTCTTTCGTAACATCATCGCCCACGAGGAGGTGTGGCACATGGCAACTTCTAAACGATTGTACTTTCTTATTGCCACTGCTTATTTTGGTGCTCTTGCTTGGAGCCTGCGAGAGTGCGTCTCCGGACGCAGAGTCCCCCAGCGAGGATTTTGCAGTCTCGTTACCCCGTATTGTCCTTGACGTAGATTCCGAGGGAAATCCGACGGTTGGTGGATTTGGAACTGAGACGTGAAGGCGCTCACATTGGGTGGCGTTGACTACACCTGGATGCGGATGGAGCCGACCCTGGTGCGTCGTCTCTCCGACATGGATCTTCAGCACGTTGAAGCGGTTTACCGAGATGATGGCATTTACCTGTTTGTCAATGGCGAACCCCTGCCATTTGTGAGATGGGATCAAGAATCGCTTGATAACACGGCAACGGTCATCACCACCTTTGGCGGACTGGATCCTCAGTTTACCGAAGTGCTCAAGATGATCATTCCTTTTGCCCAACAAGTGGGTGTCGACATGGCTGTCAGATTCCCTGTCGTGCAAGGGCGTGACCTTGTTGCTATGAGAGATATGACCCAGGAATTAGTTCCTGTGGAGGCCATGGCAGATAAAGCGCCCAGCGCCCTGCAGCTTCGCATCGAAGTCTTCTACAATGAGGAAGGCAAGCCCTTCGTGCCTGGCGCCAGTTTCATTCTGGAGAACCTGTTAGGCGTTGATACAAGCCAGTTAGCCCTGCCGCCAGAAACCATCGACCGAATGATGCAGACCGGCATCCAGCACATTGCTATTCGCACCCAGGAAGATGGCATCCAGTTCTATGTGAATGGAGAACCGTTGCCACAGCTGGCCTGGAGCGAAGATCAACTGGGCGTCGTCGCCGACCTGATCGGTCAACTCTATCTTGGTGGCCAAACAGAAGGCATGCAGCAGGTGCTCGAAGCGATTCTGCCGGCCCTCAGCCAGATGGACTTTGAATTGGTGCTACGGTTCCCTGTACCTGATGGCGTAGAGCCAATCCCGTTGGCAGAATAGTCGCCAACTCAACAGGCAAAAAGTAATATCAAAGAAGCTCGGGTTGTCGCCTGGGCTTCTTTTTTGTTTGCCTGAACTATTCGTTTGTTCGCCGAGTGCTCAAGTTCTGTAATGCGATCCCATGCTCTGCTTGTTGCTCCATGCCGCCAGAGTGACAATCAGTGCCGTGCGCACCGCATGACGCAGGCCGATCAGCCCATCGCTCAGCCGGGTCGAACGGTAGAAACTCTCAATTTCGGTTTCAAGATGGCGCAATTCACGAATCGCTCGTTCCAGACGGTCCGTTGTACGGGCCAGACCCACATAATTCCACATGACGTGCTGGATGGAACTCATGTCCTGGGTGATCAGGGCCGGATCGGGTATAAGCAGTCCTTCTTCGCTCCAGGCGGGGATGTCAGCGGGATTGTGTTGCGACTGCTGAGCCAACTGATTTTCGATATCCGTCGCTACGCGACGCCCCCAGACCAATCCTTCCAGTAACGAGGTGCTGGCGAGGCGGTTTGCGCCATGCAGGCCAGTGCAGCCAACCTCGCCCAGAGCATAAAGGTCCTGGATGGTGGAACGGCCCCA
The DNA here is from genome assembly GCA_963700615.1 of uncultured Chloroflexia bacterium. Taxonomy (GTDB): domain Bacteria; phylum Chloroflexota; class Anaerolineae; order J102; family J102; genus DUEF01. The sequence continues at coordinate 1,023,363 of CAVOYG010000026.1, forward strand.
CTCATCCACCCAAACGCCGCCCGTGGCGTAGTGTGCGGCGGGCACCACCGGCGTTAAATCCTTCGTGATGTCGATGCCGTATTCTTTGCAGCTCTCGTAGATGGTGGGGAAATGGTCGAGGATCTCAGCGGTGGGGATATACGATGCCAGGTCGAGATAGACATTGCGGCACGCCCTTTTCCAGCATTTCCTGATGGATGCTGCGGGCCACCACATCACGCGGGGCCAGATCCTTCCATTCCGGCGCGTATCGCTGCATGAAGGGCTCGCCGTCCGGCATCGCACAAACGAGCGCCGGCCCCACGCACCGCCTCCGAGATCAGAAAATGGGGGGCATGGCGGTGATGGAAGGTGGTGGGATGAAACTGGATGAACTCGGTATTGATCACTCTGGCGCCGGCCCGGTACGCCATTGCCAGACCATCTCCTCTGGACCCCTCCGGATTGCTCGTCCGCAAAAAGATCTGGCCCAGACCGCCGGTGGCAAGCACGGTGTTTTTCGCCAGAAAACGCCGCACCCGGCCCGTGTCTTGATCAAAAACATATGCTCCCACAACACGCCTGCGGTCATAAACGCTGAGCCGGTTGATGCCCTGATGGGAGGGCGTTATCAGATCGACCGCCGTATGCCCGGTGAAGAGACGGATGTTAGGATGTGCGAGCACGGCCTGGATCAGGGCGATCTCGATGGCCTTGCCGGTGTAGTCGGCCACATGGGCGATGCGGGGTTGCGAGTGCCCCCCCTCGCGCGCCAGCGACAGGGTGCCATCCTCGTTACGGTCGAACTCGACGCCAACCCGTTCCAGCAGGACTCTGCGGAACTGTTCCGGTCCTTCTTCGGCCAGGATGCGCACCGCTTCGGGATTGCTGTGTCCGGCGCCGGCGCGCATGATGTCCTCCGCCAGTTCCTCAGGCGAATCTTCGACGCCACGATAGATGATGCCGCCCTGAGCATAGTAGGTGTTCGATTCCTGGGGCTTCCGAGCGCGAGTGACAACGATGACATCGACGCCCGCATCCGCCAGGTCAAGCGCTGTCGTGCAGCCGGCAATGCCGCTGCCAATCACGAGGACATCTGAGGTAAGTAGTTCAGTCATAAGGATCGTATGCGATGATCAGTAGATGGTGGATATCGTGTTTCGTCGTGCGTGGTTCGTGTTCCGTTTGATTGGGTGCAACGCAACACGAACCACGGTCTTTATCCAATGGCCAACATGCGTTCAACTGCGCCCAGCGCCCGCACCCGGATATCTTCCGGCACTTCGACCTGGTAACGCATGTATTTGAGGGCGTCACGTGTGTCTTCCAGCGTGATCTGGTTCATGTGCGGACAGCGCACCATGCACAAACGCAGCATTTCCTTGTCAGGGTTTTCGGCAGCGATGTTGTCGCCCATGGCGCATTCGGTGAGCACCAGATAGCGCGCAGCGTTAGATTCCTGCACAAAGCGGATCATGCCGCTGGTGCTGCCCGAATAGTCGGATACAGCCACCACTTCGGGGCTGCACTCCGGGTGGGATAGCACTGCCACATCGGGGAATTGCGCCCGTACGTTGGCGACATCCTCGACAGTGAACTGTTCGTGCACCTCGCAGCGGCCATGCCAGCCGATTACATCGAACTCCCCAGCGGATTCGTAGCGAAAATCGCCCCCTTGCAGCACTTTGGGGATGATGATGCGCTTGCCGGTTTCGGCGGCGATGTTGCTGGCCAGATACTCGTCGGGCAGGAAGATGATGGTGTCGCTTTCGAATGATTCCATTACGGCTTTGGCATTACCAGAGGTGCAACAGACATCTGATTCCGCTTTGACATCGGCGTATGTGTTGACGTAAGTGACAACCGGCACGCCCGGGAAGCGCCGTTTCAACTCACGGACATCTGCGGCGGTGATGCTTTCGGCCAATGAGCAGCCCGCTTTGTCGGACGGGATCAGCACCGTCTTTTCGGGATTCAGGATTTTGGCGGTTTCAGCCATGAACTCGACGCCACAAAACACAATGACATCGGCATCAACCTCCGCCGCCATCCGGCTGAGTTGCAGCGAATCGCCCTTGAAATCGGGGATGGAATGGAACAAGGCGGCTTCCATGTAATTGTGACCCAGGATGACGGCATTACGCTCGACCTTGAGCTGGTTGATTTCATGCGCCAGTTCGGCCTTGATCCGCAATTCGGGATCAGGCACGATGTCGCTGAGATGCGCCTTCATATCTTCGTAGATTTCGTCAACGGACATTTGCGCCCGGTTGTTGGTAGTTGTGGACATTGGTTCTCCTAAAAAATGGGTTCGAGTTCCAGGCTGATGTCGAGCGCAGTCACCGAATGGGTTAACGCTCCCGACGAGATGTAATCGACGCCAGTTGCGGCAATGGCGGCGACTGTCTCCAGCGAGACATTGCCTGAGGCTTCAAGGGGGATGCGCCCGGCGGTGATTGTGACCGATTCTCGCATCTCGGCCAGACTCATATTATCCAACATAATGCGGTCAACTGGCAGTGACAGCGCTTCCCGAAGCTGTTCCAGATTCGTCACTTCCACCTCGATCGGTACGTTTGCCCCGCTCGATCGTATTCGCTCCACCGCCTCGCTGAGCCCGTCCACGGCGGCGATGTGGTTGTCCTTGATCATGGCCATGTCGTACAAGCCGAAGCGATGGTTCTGTCCCCCACCAAGGCGCACGGCCCATTTGTCCAGCACCCGCAGGCCAGGCACGGTCTTGCGGGTGTCAAGGATCACGGCCTGAGTTCCCGCCACGGCATCGACAAATTGCCGTGTTTGCGTAGCAATGCCCGACATGCGCTGCATCAGGTTTAGGGCCGTCCGTTCGCCGGTGAGGATGGCTCGTCCATTGCCGCGCACGATGGCGATCACATCACCTCGCTCGACCAGGTCACCCTCTCCGACCAGCGGCTCAAATCCGACCTGCGCGTCGAGTTGGCGGAACACGCGCTCAGCAACCTGCAATCCGGCAATCACGCCATCGGCCTTGGCCAGAAAGCGCCCTGCCACCTGTGCCGTTGCCGGAATCGTGTTCAGCGTGGTCACATCGCCATCGCCTATATCCTCAGCCAGCGCGTTGCGAATGATGGTGTCGATATTGGCCAGGGTTGGTTCGGTCAAGCTAGTCGGGGGAGTATCATAATCTGGCATGAAATGGTCCTTTATCAACAATCTTTGATCGTCTGTTCGCTGTGGTCAGAGGCAATTTCAACCACAACGCCATTTTAACACAAGGCTTGCTCCAGCCTTAGCCTCAATCTATAATGAAAGATGTCGCCCAGACGGAATGCGCAACATGCTCATGAGATATCGCCAACAAATTCCAAAAGACCCCACTGCCATGACCTCACCCCTCCAACTCTTCGCCGCTGCCATGCCCAAAGTCGAACTACATGTTCATCTGGAGGGCGCAATTCTGCCTCGTACAGTGTTGCATCTGGCGCAGCGGCATGGCGTGAGTTTGCCTGCCACCGACGAGGAGGGGCTCCGGCGCTGGTATCAATTCACGGACTTCAAACATTTCATCAAAATCTACCTGGTTATCCAGGATTTGTTGCGCACGCCGGACGATTTCGAGCTTGTCACTTACGACTTTGGGCAGGAGATGTGGCGGCAGAACATCCGCTATGCCGAGGCCACCTTTACGCCCTTCACGCATATCTGGCAGGACAAAGGTCTGATGCCCGACGATTTGATAGAGGGACTTGAAGCCGGGCGTCGTCGGGCCACAGAAGACTTCGATGTGGAAATCGCCTGGGTGCTGGACATCCCCCGCAATCTCAGCTTTGCCGAAGGCAACTATACCGGTTTCGCCAGTGACCCAACCGTGGAAATGGCGCTGGCCTGGCAGGACCGGGGCGTGGTGGCGTTGGGCTTGGGTGGCAACGAGGCAGGGGCCCCGCCCGAGCCATTCGCCCACGCTTTCGATATTGCCCGTGCGGGTGGATTGCACAGCGTTCCTCATGCTGGCGAGATGGCGGGACCAGAAAGCGTGTGGGGAGCCATACGGGCGCTGGGTGCAGAACGCATCGGCCACGGCGTGCGTTCAATCGAGGACCCGGCCCTGGTGGATTATCTCGTCCAACAGCAAATACCATTGGAAGTGAACCCGACCTCCAATCTCTGTCTGGGCGTGTACCCGACCTACGATGCTCATCCATTGCGTCGCTTGTGGGATGCCGGTGCTTACGTCACCGTCAACAGCGATGACCCCCCGCTTTTCAACACCACCCTCAACCAGGAATATCGGGTGCTCATCGACCATTTCGGTTTCGATGCCGATATGTTGGAGCAGATCACGCTCAACGCCCTGCGCGCCAGTTTCCTGCCCGTCGCAAAAAAAGGTGCATTGGAGCAACAATTCCTCGCAGATTTTGCAGCCTTGCGCGCCGAGCTTGATGTAATCGATTCATCAATCCATTAAACCGGTAGGCCGGAAAACCGGGTGCCTGCGTCCCGGTCTACAGGTTTTCCGGTCTCCTGGTCTACAGATTCCCAGTCCCCATGATCCCCATCCACTTCATCGGTGAGCGCATCGAAGTGCAGTTTAACGTAGCGCCTACCTTCTCAAAAACGCCCAACTGTCCTGATGGCTTCATCTGGCGGGATGCGTCGTATCGCGTGATCGAGTTGCTGAGCGAGTGGCGGGACTATGGACGACGTGGCAGCATGGCCAGTAACATGCGGCCCGATCATTTAGCGACGGCCGAAAAGCGTGGTTCCTGGGGCGTGGGCCGCATCTACTTCCGGGTGCGCACCGAGTCCGACCAAATCTTTGATCTCTACTACGACCGAGCGCCCGGCAGAGGCGGGGATCGAAAAGGGGCGTGGTGGCTCTTTCGGGAGATGGAGGGGGATTAGTCACCACTTGTCCGGGGACAACGCAGGGGCTACAATGACAGAATGAAGCCTGGGATAGAACGTAATCTCACTTTGCGCAACCGTCTGCCCCTCTATCTGATGGGCGTCCTGGCTTTCCTGCAACTGGTCGAGCCCGATCCGGTATGGATGGCACTGTTGGCAGGGTTGGCAGGGCTGGTCGGGGTTTCCTGGATCTGGGCGAGGGAGATGCGGGATAACGTTCAGGTCGAACGAAAATCGAGGGGTAACTGGATCGTCGTCGGTGATACGCTGGAAGAGCGTTTTCAACTGCGAAATCGCAGCCCATTTCCCCTGCTCTGGGCGACTGTGAACGATCATTCCGACGTGCCTGGTTATGCCATCGACCGGGTCGTGACCGCCGATGGTCGTGGCAGCTATGCCTGGCAATCGCATGGCATGTGCACCAAGCGGGGGGTTTTCACTCTGGGTCCCTGGTCCCTGTCAATGGGCGATCCGCTTGGCCTTTTCGAGGTGACCGTCCGTTACCCGGAAGTGCGCACGCTTATGGTCTATCCCAGGGTGATGCGTTTGCCCGAATTCCAGTTGCCGCAGGGGAGCGCCAGCGGCAGGGCCAGCCGCTCCCTGCCCACCCCCACCGAGACCGTTCTCCCCCGTACCGTGCGGCAGTATGAGCCCGGCGACAGCCTGCATCTGGTGCATTGGCGCAACACCGCCAAGCTCGGAAAACTGATGATCAAGCAATTCGATCAGGAGCCCGCCGGGGCTTTGTGGCTGGTGCTGGACCTCGATGCTTCGGTGCAGGCGGGTGATGGCCAGGAAAGCACGCTGGAATATGGCGTGATCCTGGCGGCGTCATTGGCAGCGAAACATCTCGATGAGAACAGGGCGGTGGGGCTGGTGGCATTTGGCCAGGAAGTCAAGATCGTGCAGCCCCAATCCGGACGCGCCCATCTCTGGCAGCTTCTGCACGCCCTCACCCACGCCGAACCAGCCGAAGGCTGGCCTTTGCAGAAAGTCCTCAAGCAAGTGAGGCCCGACATCGGTCGCGGGCGCACGGTTTTGGTGATCACGCCTTCCTCTGAACCGGAATGGGTGGGCGAGTTGCTCCAATACAAACGGCGCGACATCACCGCCGCCGTACTGCTGCTCGATGCGGCGTCTTTTTCGGCGCAAGACCCCCCTCCAACCTCACCCCGAAAACAGGTGGAGGCTTTGGGCGGGTTACAGAACCTGTTGGCCGACACAGGCGTCTTCAGCCGCACGATTACGCAAGGATATCCCTTCATTCCCCTGGTTGCCATCAAGCGCAAGCGCAAAGTCCTGAAGACGTTGTTTGGCACGGGTCGGGTGATCACAGTCGAAATCGAGGAAGAGATATGATTTCGGAAGGGGTTCTGCGTTTCATCGGCAGACTTTTGCATCGCCTGCGATCTGACGAAGGTTGGCTGACTGTGTTTGCCGTGGTGGCGAGTGTCATCATCGTGGCAGGGTCGCTGGAAGAGGCTCGGTGGTTGCGCAATTTGCCATCGCTTTATGTCTGCGCAGTGCTTGCTGCAATCGCAGGCATGATGGTCGCTCGGCTTGTGCGGAACGGCTGGCTTGCCGCCGTGCTGCTGGTCGCATCTGGCATTATCTTCAGTGTGCTGACGGCAGCACGAGCCTGGCCTTCCTTCCTGCTAATCAATAGCAACCTTCGCCATGCCTTGTTGTCTGTCATCTCTCCCGACAAACCACTGCCGGTCATTGTGCCCCTTCCCACCTGGATGCTGGAGCGCTTCAGCCAGTTTTCTGAGGGTATCGGTGTCTGGCAGCAGGAGGTGGTTACCGGAGAGGTTGGCTCAGCAGCTCAGATCATCCCCCTGTTGCTCTTGCTGATTGTGTGGGCTGTCTCTGCCTGGGCCGGATGGGCGACGTTTCGTTATCAGCGACCTCTGCTGGCGCTGCTCCCGGCCGGTTTTGTTCTGGCTGCAAATATCTTCTTCTCCTCCGGTCAGGCGATTTGGCTGGTTCCCTTCATGGTGGCGCTGGTGGTGCTGGCGCTGCGTTTGCGGCAATATCACCTTGAGAAAAACTGGGAAGCAAATGCCATCGATTATTCCCCTGAATTCCAACTGGATTTTTATCTGAGCGGGTTGTTTGTGGCGGCGACTGTCGCAATGCTCATGGTCCTGATGCCCAATCTGCACCTGTCTGCGGTCAGCCGCGCTTTCTGGGATGTGTTCGACCGCCCGTACGATGCTTTGGAGGCGCAGGTGGAACGCTTGTTGCCCGAAATGGACCGAACGCCCAGAGGCCTTGTGGATCAGGGGGTGGTTGGCGGCGGTGGCCTTCCCCGCTCGCACCTTATCGGCGACCCGCCTGAGCTGTCAGAACGGGTAGCGATGACGGTCAGCACCAATGATTCGAACCCTGATGGTGGTGGCGCAATTGCCAACTATCGCTGGCGGGGCGTCACCTTCTCGGAGTACAATGGGCATGGTTGGGGCAATCCCGATGACCTGGACAGCGAGCAGGTCGTTCCCGGCGAGGTTTGGCAGCCAGAGGCGTTGCAGGGCAGACGTAGCTTGCGGCAAAGATTCGAGGTCGCAGCGGGTCACACGTATTGGTTGTACGGCATTGCCGAACCTATCGCCTCAGATCGTGCATTCCAGGTGCATCTGCGGGGACCGACCGATGCGGTGGGGTTTGAAGCAAATGCCCGGGATTACACCGTCATCTCACAAGCGCCTAATGTCACTGAATCCGACCTGCGCGCTGTTTCTCCGCCCATCGATGACATCCCCGCATCCTATCTCACCCTGCCCGAATCAGTGCCGGATCGGGTCCTCGATCTGGCGAAAGAAGTGACGGAGGGGGCGGAGACGCCCTATGACCAGGCCAGGGCGATCGAATCGTTCCTGCGGACATACCCGTACGATCTGGATGTCCCCGAACCGCCGTCTGATGTTGATGTTGCCGATTATTTCCTCTTCGATTTGCAGCGGGGCTATTGCGATTACTACGCCACGAGCATGGTGGTGATGGCGCGCAGCCTGGGCTTGCCAGCTCGATTGGCAGTGGGTTATGCCGCCGGCGAATACGACGAAGATCGCCGGCGCTTCACGGTCGTCGAGGCGGATGCCCATTCCTGGCCGGAAATATACTTCTCCGAATATGGCTGGATTCCTTTCGAGCCGACGGCGTCACAGCCGGTGTTTGTGCATCAGCCGTTTGCGGTCGAGTCAGAGCTTGTCGAGCACGATACGATCGATCTGGCGAATCAGGCTGCGCAACTACGACGCCAATCCTGGTTGTTGTACGGCGCCTGGCGCTGGGCTGTGCCGTTGGTTGCACTCATTTTGCTGCTGTTGGCGCTTCGGTTTGTCTGGCGGGAATGGCAACTGCGCCGCCAGGCTGCTAATCCCTGGCAACTGGCCTGGCTCCGCCTCGAATCGTGGGGCGACCGTCTGGATGTGCCCCCCGCCCCCTGGCTTACACCCCACGAATATGCCCGGCGATGGCGTTCCCGACTTGGACAGTCCACAGCAAACGCTCAAGCCGCTGCCGACGATATCGCACGTCTCAGCGAAGTGTTGGAGCAGCGCGCCTATGCCCCCGTTTACACCAAACCAGAGGACAAAGCCGCCAAGCCCATGTGGCGGCAATTGCGAAGCAAATTATGGCGTCTGCGCTGGGAAAGGCGATTTCGGAAGGAAGCAAATATCAAGGACTAAGGATTAAAAATTACTGCTCGGGTGTCGTTGCCAGGAAGACGACCGCAGGTCATTCGACCAAGCAATCCCCAAGTCTGCGAGGTGTTGATCAATTCTCGATTCTTGATCCTCCTCACCAGTCAAGCCCTACCAATTCCAACCCATCTGCTGGAAAACGTTCATCGAAAGTCAATATTTGGCGTGATGAGTTGTGCCTGGCTTCAGCCCAAAGCAAGGCATCCGCAAACGAATGTCGTTTGGAATTACGACACAAACGGAGCGCATCCAGCGCTAAAGGTTTTGAAAGGTTTAGCAAGTGAATGTTGCGCCGTTGAATGAATCCGCTGAGTGCATCCACGAGTGCCATCCTGGGAACGTCGTAGACTGATGACAACATGTAGGCCGTCTCAGCCAGAATGACGTCGCTCAGAATCAAGGGCTGGTCGCTGTCGATGAACTTCGCAGCAGCTTCCGCCATGTTTGGAGGATCATTGGTGAGATAACGAACAACGACACTGGTGTCGATGAATGCTGCAGATTGCGTCTCGTTCATGACGATTATGACGATTCTTCATCCTGAGTCCAGTCAGAGCGAACTGCTTCTGCCAAAGCTTGTTCACGAACCTCTGACCATTTCTCTGGCGGAACGGAACGGTTCGTGTGACCGGCCAAAACACCACGCAAGGAATCCTCGTGCTCTGGTGGATAGAAACAAAGTTTCACACGTGGATCAATCATCTATTCTCAATCACCTCCTCCTGACCACCAGTCACCAAAACGATCTTCACCCTTGGCGTCTGCAAGGGGGCGCTCATCCGTGCCATCGGCGTTGATGATGTAGATGCCCCAGTCGGCGTTTCGCCTGGAACTGAAGATGATAGCCTGACCATCCAGCGCCCAAATCGGATTGCTGTCGTGGTCTGGGCTGTTCGTAATCTGAACGACGTTGCCGCCATCGGCGTCCATGATGTAAATATTGCGGTTTGCGTCTCGACGGCTGGTGAAGGCAATCCGCTCACCGTCGGGTGACCACCGGGGAAAGAAATCATCGCCGAGACTGTCGGTCAACTGGATAGCTTCGCAGGCATCCTCGGCTGCGTCTTCACCCTGGCGAGAGGCCAGACAAGCCTCGACATCCATCTTCCATATCTCCCAATCACCGCTGCGGTCGCTGACAAACACCAGCCAGCGTCCATCCGCCGACCAGTCGGGATAGGAATCGAGGGCTTCGTTATCAGTCAGATTGATGGGTTCTTGCTCACCCTCGGCATCGATCACGTAGATCTCGTAATCGAAATCCCTGGTTGACGTGAAAGCGATCTGCTCGCCATCGGGTGACCAGGCGCCGCCCCATTCGTAGCTATCGGGCCATTGAACGAGGGCGTGAGGCTCACTGCCATCGGTGTTAACGATCCAAAGGTCGTTCATGCCCGTTTTGGTGCCCTGGAGGGTGCTAAACAGGATCTTTGAGCCATCAGGAGACCACCTTGGTTCGACATCGGGTTGGGAATCTTTTGTCAGCAGCGTGAGATCGTCGGGATTTGCCATATCCATCAGCCACAGGTCGAGATTGCCGGAACGCACGCTCGGGAAGACGAGATAACCAAGCGAAGGTTCAGGTGTTGGCGTGGGCGTGGGTGGCGCATCTGTCGGGGTGGGTGAGGGCAAAGGCGTGGCCGTTGGTTCCGGCGTGTTTACGCTCTCAATCTCGGATGCTGCGGGTTCCGGAGTGGCCGTTGCCGCTTGCGGAGGCTCTGGTGGCGGCGCGCAGGAGGTGAAAACGATTGCCGCGCTAAACCCTAGCACAATGGCCAAACCCAAGAGATTGAAGCGCCTCTGGCGAATGCGACCGAACAAAGCGCCGCCCAAAACGCCGATGCCAACGGTAATGAGTAGGGCAGAGAAAATAAGATAATTCATAAATGGTCTTTCCTGTGTAAGTGTTTGTTGTTTCTACAAATAAAACCACGATGCATTCAAGCGGTTCTGCCAGTTCAGATGTGTAGAAATGTGTCCTGAAGATGATATCATTGACCGCAACATGGAGCAATGTCTGGACATTCGGGGAAGATGCTAATTTTGCGTACCAGCGCTCTTGACGTCATCGATTGCTGATGCTAAAGTGGGTTGAGGAATACGTTTTCGGGCTATCCGATACAGTCGTTGGTTGCCCGGTTTTTGTTGACGCGAGGATGTGCATCATGAAAAATGTAACCGTACTGGCTGCCAAACGTCTGGGAATCTCACATTGCGCTTGCGATACGTCTATCGGAGACATTGCACGCAAAATGAACAACGAGGACATCAGTTGCCTGATTGTCACTGATGAAGACGGCTATCTCAAAGGCATTGTCACCCGGACCGATGTTGTGCGTGCAGCCCTGAAGCAACCGGAGCGCTGGCAGGAGACAAGTTGTTGTGATTGGATGACTTCTGATGTCATTACGGTATTGCCAACGACTGCACTGTCCTCGGCAGCACAGATTTTGCAGGCGAAACACATCCACCGGGTCGTTGTTGTCGAACAAGAGGGAGAAAAAGCCCGACCCATTGCTGTGTTATCTGACGGTGACATTCTCTACCATCTGGTCAAGGGCGTACAACAGTAAACCGGCGGTGTGGCGGCTCTGCTATGAAAACCATTTGCTTGAGCGCCAGTATGCGTTTCCAGACTTTGCTGGCTGAGACAATGGCCCGTGCTGAATCTATGGGATTGGAAGCATTGTTTCCCAATCTGGAAATTGCAGTTTCAAAGGAAGAACTGACCACGGAGATGATGCAGGTGCTCTGTTGGGATGAATTTGGCGCCATCGACAGGGCCGAGGCGCTTTACGTACTCAATCCCGGCGGCTACATCGGCACGCTGGTCAAGGTCGAGATAGGTTATGCCCTCGGTAGAAGAAAACCGGTCTACTTCAGCGAACCGGCCAACTCGCTCGACCTGGATGCATTGTGCTCCGGCGTGATTCCTGTCGAGAACATCGCCCGATTTATCGACATGTGATACAGTGTCAGTTCACCAGGATTTCATCAGGCAGGCACTGTTTCAGCTTGATAAATGAAACGTGATGCGTGAAAAACGACGGCAGACTACATCACGTTTCACGTCCTCACGTTTCACGACATGCAAGCACACGAAATCAAAAAAAGCCAAAGTGTTTTCATTCCAAACACATCACAATGAGTTATACGTTATGACCTATTCCAAACGAGATCGACTTGAACAACTCATAGCCGGAGAGAAGGCGGATCGTCCTGGTGTTGCTTTGTGGCGACATTGGCCAGGCGATGATCAGGATCCTAAGGAGTTGGCTCGTTCCACCATCGCCTGGCAACAATTGTACGACTGGGACTTCGTCAAGGTCAGCCCGGATTCCAGCTTTTGCGTGGAATGCTGGGGGGCGAAATCACAGTGGGTGGGCAACAACGAGGGCAATCGCCAGTACGTGTCACATCCCATCGAAGTTGTCGAAGACTGGGATGCAATCCGGCCAGTTGATCCACTTTCAGGGCGGCTGGGCGGGCAAATCGAATCCCTGGAGATGATTGGCCGTGAGTTTGCCGGCGAGACACCTTTCATTCAGACCATTTTCAGTCCCACCGCCCAACTGAAGTACCTGGCAGGCAAACATCGGGTGCTGGTGGAGATGCGCACGCACCGCGTAGCGGTGGAGAATGCGTTACAGGCTATCACCGAGACCACCATCCGTTTTTTGGAAGCGATGAAGCCGACCGGCGTTGATGGCATTTTTTTGGCGCTGCAAATGGCAACGCCCCATGAATTGACGCTTGAGTGAGTACGAGCATTTCGGTCGCCGCTACGATTTACAGATCCTGGAAGCAGCAAACGAATTGTTCTGGTTCAACCTCTTACATCTCCACGGCCAGGATGCGTATTTCGACCTGGTGGCCGACTACCCTGTGCAGGCGATCAACTGGCATGATCGGGAAAGTGCACCCACACTGGCCAAAGCGAGAGCGCAATTTGGCGGCGCGCTGGTGGGTGGCTTGCGCCAGTGGGATACGATGTTGCACGGCACGCCCGAAGATGTGCGCTGCGAAGCCACAGACGCCATCGAGCAGACCGATGGCCGGGGTTTTATCCTCGGAACGGGTTGCGTGACGCCTATTACGACGCCGTGGCGCAATCTGCGTGCGGTGAGAGGCAGGCGGTAGAACGGTAGTTGGTATTGGATATTCCTTGTCAATAGATGAGGTAATCAATATCCAATACCCAATACCCACTATCCTTTCCCATCCCGCTTCTATCGCCGCCATGCAAGATTTTCGCTACTGCCCCCGCTGCGCCCACGAACTCGAACGCAAAGACATTTTCGGGCGGTTTCGTACGTATTGCCCGGCTTGCCGATTCGTCCATTTCCAGGACCCCAAACTTTCGGTGGGAGGGCTGGTGGTGGAGGGTGGCCGTGTTCTGTTGATCCGGCGGGCGGTGATTCCCCGCATCGGTTTCTGGGCCGTACCCTCCGGTTTTGTCGAATACGACGAACAGCCCAGGGCGGCGCTGGCGCGGGAGATCGAGGAAGAGACGGGGTTACGCACCCAGGTTGGGCGAGTGATCGATGTTTTCCCCAATGCCGATCCCGAGAAACCGGGCGTGTTTCTCTTCTTTGAGGCCCATGTCACCGGCGGTGAGCTTCAACCCGGTGATGATGTGTCAGAGGCCCAGTGGTTCCGTCAAGACGAAATGCCGTGGGATGAGATGGCCTTTGCGGAGATGCGTGAAATATTGAAGGCGTATTGGCTTCAACGATGAAGAGGCAAATCAGTCACAAATTTAAGTTACGCTATCAGTCCGGCGATATCATCAAGCACACGAAAAATGTCAATTGATGTTCCCGCCACAACTGTGCCGTCTGCGTCGTGAATATGATGTGGGAACCCTGGTAAATTGGGGTAATGCGGCGTGTTGTCCCAGCGTCGAACCAGCTCTTCATCGGTATTTACCCAATGGTAACTGTAGGTGATGACTTCGATTTTGCCATCTTCCGTTCGTTGAAAGTACTCTGAGAACTCCAGCATACTTCCATCGACCAGTTCCAACCGAGCACGTACGTGACCATCTGTCAATGTGCTTCGTGTGCGGCAAATACGAACTTGAACAATTATGGCGTCTTCGAGCAGACGTTCTTTTATTTTGTTCAAATAGTCAGCGACGCTCACGCTTCTAATTCACCTGCGAGCAAGTTGAGGCGTTGTTGCATGTTGTCCGTCATCTGTACTAGAGACGCCCACTCCACGTAGTCCATCGTGTCATCTGTCTCCCCTGCCTGGTACTGCCGATAGAACTGCTCAGATGTCATCCCGTATTGCTGTTCGAATCTGGCTAAATCAACCTGTAATTGCTCGAGTTGACGTAGACTTTCTTCCGTTTCCAGGGCAAATAATTTGTCCAATGTTCGTTTCATCACGTCACTAGCCTGTCCCTGCTGGAATAATTGAACCAGCCTGTCCAAACGATTAGCCGTAGTAAGATTGGATGAATAGGGTGCAACAGTCATGATACAGGACTCTCCGAAATGCAATCAACAGCATTGCCATTATACACCACCCCGTACCGGTGCAAAAAGCCCGATTCTGCTATTTGATTCATCACTGAATCGGCAGCACAATGTGGTCGGTGAGGATGTTGCCCTGCTCATCGATGAAGGGTAGACGCTGGCCGGTGACAGGATCGTAGAGGCCCAGGGCAAGATGGTAGGGGCCAGTCGGGGCGTCAGGCGGGATTGTGAGCGTGTGGGTGTCGGTGATGTATTCGCCAGCGAGCCAGGATGTGGTCGGGTTTTCACCGGCGGCGGGTTCCTGATCACTCTGGTCGAGGATCATGTCCTCAGCATCCAGTAGGTGCACAAAGGCGCTGTAACGCATATCGGTGGGACCAGCCGCTCGCCAGAATAGAATCAGGTTGATCGGACTGCCAGGGTCGTTCCCGGCAATCAGATCATATCCGACCAGTTGCTGTTCTCCCGCCAGGGTCAGGTCGAGCGGATGTTGCGGTGATGGCGGATCGAAGCTGTGGGCGCGCGCCGCCACCGAGACTTCGCCCAGGCGCAAGTGGTCTTCCGCTCCCCAGAGGTGGCGAGCGGCGCTGGCAGGATCAAACAGACCGGCGATGAGATCGTATTCCCCCGGTTTGAGGTTGGCGGGGATGCGCAGGCTGTGCTGGCTGCGCAATGGTGCAGTCAGCGGCCATTGGCTGGTTGGCAGCCAGGGGATGGGGGGTTCTTCCAAGCCTGCCACCACCTGATTTTGCGCATCGAGAAGCTGGAGGAATAGATATTGGTCGGGGGCAAGGGCGGCGGTGGGAAGCCAGTAGAGGCTGACATTGAGGTCATCGCCCGGAAGCAGAGCTTTGCTGCTGCGGTCGTGCCCAAGGAAATCCACTTTTTCTCCGGTGATGGAAGCGGGGAATCGTGTAACAACTTGCGCCTGGACAACCTTCGGTTGCGGCTCCGTCGGCGCCATAACCGTCAGGTTGCCCAGCCAGGCCTGCGGGGCGGGATTATCTCCAGCCAGTGCCACCGGCTCACGATTGCCATCCAGGAGCGCCGCCCAGATATCGTACTCGCCGGGCGGCGTGCCGGGCGGGATGAACAGGGCGATGCGGTCGTTATTGCTCCAGGGCGTCTCGCTGACGTCCAGAGCAGGTGCGGGATGAGCGAACGGAGTGACATCCCGCTGCGCCCAGCGTTTCCCCCTGAGGCCCGTCAGCCAGAGCGAAAAAGTCACGTCGTTCGGATTGATGACTTTTTCGCCCGTCCAGGTCAGATCGAGATAGGCCAGCGAGCCTTGCTGCATGGTCGCCAGTTGTCCTTCCGCCAGAATGATGCCATTGCTCCAGGCCACTGGCGTTGTCAGAGTGATGGAGTCGGGTTCAGCGCCTGAAGGTCGAGACCAGGCCGTTAGCCGGGTTTCATCGCCATGCCACTGGTTGAGGATTTGGTAGCTGTGCTGACCGAGATAATCTTCGACTTCTGTTTCGAGGACAGCACCCAAAGCCCGGTGCTCCGGGAACCAGACCTCACCCCGGCTGAGGATGTCGTCCAACACGTTCTGCACATCAGGCCCCCAGGCCGGAGCGGGGCTGGGGACGACAGTCTCGTGCAGAGCCGCTGGCAGATAGGCCCAGAAATAGCCGGTTTGCCAGGGAAAGATCGTGAAAATGCTGTCATCGGCGGTGACGTGTTGCTGGACTGTGCTGATCAGGGAGCGATAATCCCGCTCGACATAACGGGGCGCAGTATAGAAAGCCGTCAGGCTGGCGGCGTTGGCGATCACTAAGAGAATGGCTGTAATAATCGCCGCAGGCAGCGCTTCTTTGGCTAATCGCCGCAGGCCGATGGCAATGAGCAGCCACAGCGCCGGTGCAGCGAAGAGGAGTACCCGTTCAAAACGATCGGGGATGAAGGGCGCACGCAGTTGCTGGATGAAGCCGACAATCAGGGGAAGCGCCAACGCCAGGGTGAGATAGGCGAGAGGGCGGGAGGGTGAGGGTGCGGGAGGGTGAGAGGGCGAAGAGCGGAGAGAGAGGACGAGGGCGATGGCGGGGGGGAGGAGCAAAAGCAAGGCCCACGGCCAAAGCGGCGAAAGGGAGCCTTCAAGATGGCCAACCGCAAATGCGCTGAGATGACGTCCGAAGTAGGGCAGCAGCGACAGCGGTTGGTCGTTGTCCTGCACGACTTTGTAGGCCACGTATTCCAGGAGCTTGGGCCCGGCGTAGATGAGCCAGGGCAGGTAGAGCAATGCGGCGGCAGCCAGAGCGATAAACCACGCACGCCAGCGATCCCGTGCCATCCACATGACCCAGATGGTCTGGGCCAGTGCAAGCAGGGCAAAATAATACAGCGTGTACATGCCCGCCAGGATGCTGAGGGTATAGGCGATGCCAAATCTTCGTTTCGCGCCCGGCTGCGCCCACCGCCACCCCGTCCACAGTGCAGCCAGACTGAACACGCCCGCCAGGCCGTACATGCGGATCTCCTGGCTGTAGAAAATGGCGAAGCCATTGACGGCGACAAATGCGGCTGCGATCAAGCCCGTCCAGCGGTCTTCCATGTCCCGACCGGCCAGATAGGCCAACGGGATCGACGCCAGGGCTGCCAACGCGCTGAAAAGCCGCAGCGCTACGGGAGATAGTCCCAGCAAGGCGCTCCACGGATGGAGGAGCGCATAATACAGCGGGGGATGGATATCCTCGGCAGTGAGCCGCACCATGTCGGCCAATGGCAATCCCGCAAACCACACGCTGTAGCCCTCATCCCACCAGAGTGGCTGGAAATCGAGCCGGATCAAACGCAGGATCAGACCAAGCAGGATCAATGCGCCAAGTGCAACATATCCGATTTTGGGATTGCTGAGTCTGGATCGGTCAGGGGAAGTCATTATTAAGAATGCTCAGCCAGCAAAGAACCTATCGGGGGTATGGCTTATCCCTACTGTGCTGAGAGGAAAGCAACCCAGATCTCTCGATTGGGATTGGACGGATCGGTTGTAAATTCGACGATAGGTGAACGACGCACGCCATTGTCATCGATCAGGTAAAATTCCCAATTGGCTTTGCCAGGATTCGAGATCTCGATCTTGGCGTTATAAAGATCACCGTAATCGAAATCAGCCGGTGCGTTCTTCTGAAAGAAACTGACTGATGGATCGCTGACAGCCACGACGTTACCCTCTCGTTTGACCTCCATGCGCCAGCCGGGAATGGGATATCCTTCACCGGATCCGGCATAAACCTTGGCCCAAATGGTCACAAGGACGTTGTTGGTAGGCCTGAATTCGGGCCCTCTGCCTCGATAGAAGAGCAGTCCTGGCGTCGGAGAGGGCGGTATGGGCGTTGCGGTGGCGGTGGGGCGAGGCGTGGGTGTGGGCACTGTAAAGACAGCCACTTCATTGAGCGGACCGGTGATTTCAATCAGATCGCCTCTCACCCAGCCTTTTTGGTTGTCATTCACGCAGCAGACCTGCCACCAGGTTCCACTCTCGTTCACGCCATCAATGGCGAACTCCTGTCCTGGCTGCACAACGGCAACCTGGGGGAACACAAGGCCCGGCCCGCTGCGAACGATTGTATCGGCAGTGAGCACGCGCGCGCTCGCCACGGGAATAGGTGATGGCGTTGCGGTCGGGGTTGGCGTGATGGTAGGAGTTGGTGTAACGGTAGGGATGATCGTCGGCGTCCAGGTTGGGGTTGGTGTGATCGTGGCAGTGGGTGTAGCCGTATTCGTGGCGCGCAAGGTCGGCAACACCGGCGGCGTTGCCGTTGGCGTGGGCGCCACTATCAGCCGCCCCACGCTGGTGCAACCGAAAGACGCCATTGCCAATAAGAGAATGACGAACAGGATGTGTTGGCGTCGGGGTGATGGTGGGTGATTCTGCTTCATGTTGCTCGAGGGCTTCCGCATGTGCGGTTTACTTCTCAATCCAACGCGGCAAGAATGTGCGCATGTCGCCGGACACGGTTGCTTCCCACGTCTCCGAAACTTGTGCGCCGCCGGGATCGGCTACATAAATGCGAAAAACGCCTGCCGCCAAGGGGAACTCGATCTTGGCGTTGTAGATGAATTCTCCGGCCAGTCCCGGGTCTCCACGCAAAAATGCACTTCCGAATGGGGTTTCTTTGCTTTCGCCACTGGGAGAAACCGCCACCATGTTGTAACCGCTAATCGGGGCTGCCAGATCCTGGGACTTGTTGTACAGCCCGCCAAAGAATGTCACGATTGCATTCGTATTGATTCTCGCTTCATTACTAAGCTTGGCGAATTGGTAAGTGGGCGCAGGCGTGTTGGTGGGGGCCGGCGGTTGTGTCGGCGCAGGTTTGGCCGTTGGGGGCGGTGCGGGGATATTTTGCGCCACAGCCACACTCATGATGTCACCGATGGGCCGGGTCAGGCGATTGTCATTGATAATCCAGGCGTTGTTGCCGTTTGGTCGCTGAATCTGGACCCAGTCGCCAGAACCATTGCGGGCAAGCACCTCAAAGGTCTGCCCCTGGGATGCCTGTCCCACACGACTGAAATTTGTGCCGGGGCCGCTGCGCAGATTGACCGTAGCCGCAGCGACTTCAATCTGTGCAACTTGTGGTGTGGGTGTGGGAGGCTCTACGGTTGCAGTTGGTTCTTCGACCGGTTGCGAAACCGGCGTTTGGGCTGGCTCCTCCACCGGTTGCGAAACGGGCGTCTGTGTAGGTATTTCCACGACTTCCACCGGTTGTGAGACCGGCGTCAGTGTTGGAACTTCTGTAGCTGGGATTGGGGTCGGCGTGATAGGGGTCGGTGTAAAGGTGGGATGTAAGGTTGGCTGACCTGCGACCAGGCTTTCATCTTCCGGCTGATCACTATTGGATGATGTGAGCGCACATGCGCTGCCGAGAATGATGACCAGCAAGGCTACGATGATTATGGTGAAACGAGAGTGCAACATGGCATAAACTCCTCAGGACCGAGGAAAATCAACTTTCTAATCTGCCTGGCAGCATTTTGTGCAATATCTGCAAGGCGCTGAATTCTCGACCTTCAATTGAGCGCTGAGTATAGCACGCCCAGCGCAGCCTCCCCAAGCGCCGCACCCTAGTGCGCAAACATTGGCGGTTAATTTGTCAGAAAGTCTTTGCTTGTTGTAAACTTTGCTGTCGCGTGGAAATTTCGCGCAAACGAAAGTCTATCATTTAACCGGCCATCAATGGGCCGGTCTTGTTTGCAACCAACCGCCGCCAGACTGAATGGTATCAACCCAATTGCTTTCAGCAAACCTGATTGAGCGGAAGGCATAGAAGGAGAAACTTACACACATGGAAATCTTATTAAAACAGAATGTTGAGAATCTAGGTAGCGCTGGCGAGATTGTCAAGGTGAAAAATGGCTTCGCCCGCAATTTTCTAATCCCGCGCGGACTGGCTATGCCCGCCACTGCCGGCTTGCGCAAACAATCGGAGCAATTCAAGAGTGCTGCTGAGCGTCGCCGCCTGCGCGAATTGGCTACCGCCCGTGATCTTGCTGACCGCATCAACGCTACAACCCTGACATTCGCTGCTCGCGCCGGCGAGAGTGGACGTCTGTATGGTTCCATCACCTCGGCCCAGATTGCGGATGCTCTAGCAGAAGCGCTTGACATCGAGATCGACCGCCGCCGCATTCGCCTGGACCATTCCCTGCGGGAATTGGGCGTGCACGAAGTCACCGTCCATCTTGCCCAGGAAGTGGACGCCATCTTCAAAGTTGTTGTCGAAGCCGAAGGCGAACTCGAGAAGGATATGCTGACAACCGAGGAACTGGAAGTTGCAGCGGAAGAACAGGGTGTCGTTATTGAAGAAGTTGAAGTTGTGGAAGTAGAAGACTAACCACAAGTTTTGCAGAAAATGCAAAACGCCGTCACGGACTTGCGAGCTTCTCGTCAGTACTTGACGGCGTTTTTATGTGCGAGTGAAGCGTCTGGGTGGGAAAACGTCACTACTTGAACATGACTGGAAGGTAAGCGCTGTAGCCAACAAAGATATGGATTGCGTCTTCGCCGATATGTCCATCGCTGTCGGCGGCAGTCACGGTGATCTGATGCCAGCCGGGAGCCAAGGAATCCGCCCGGAGTTCTTCGCCTGTTCCCAAAAAGCCGTCTCGATCTGATGACCAGGAGAAGCTAATGTCGGGGATGAAACCATCTTCAGGATCGTAGCCGCTTGCGATGAGCTTGATGGTCTGGTCGGGCGGCACGACAGTTCCATTTTCGGGCGAAAGAACGAACAGCGTTGGGGATTTCGAGGGCACGGTGAAGGGACCAGTGGTATCCTCGGCGGTATTAACGCCATCGGTGATCTGCACCCGCAGCATTCCTTGCGTGGTCCCCTGCCACAGGCTTGTATCCAATTCCGCCTGTGGATCAGCCTGGCCGACGAGAACAGTCTGCCACGAGGCTCCGCTATCCGGGCTGAAAGAGAGATTGGCCGTGAGCGCATCGCCATCTTCGTCGTTGGCAGTCCAGGCCACCGACAATTGGTCGGGCACAATCCCCGATACCGGATCGAGGGAGACTGTCGGGGCATGGGCGCTAACAGGTACATCGTGAATTGACTCGGTGTTATGTGTGATCCGAATGTGGTCGGTGCCTGGCACATACGGAACGAGAACTGTGAAACCGCTTTCAGCTTCCTGGTGATTACCTTCCAACAGACCAAAGGATTGCACGGCCAGTACGGCGCCATCGGCAGCGAGTAGTTCCAGGTTGTAGGGTCCGGGCGGACTCAGAGAGGGGTTCGGGTCCAGGTCAGCGCCAGGGAGACGCATCATCGGTAGTAAGGTGACAGCTTGCGTGTCAGGATCGATGGCCCCAACTACGACCAAATACTCCGTATCCAATTCAATCGTCGCACTTTGAGCGGAAAATTCGGCACTGACTTCCAGCGCTCTGCTCAGTTTGGCATAAGTGTAATCAGAAATCCACCATCTTGGACAGTAAGTCATGATATCGCTGGTGACTTTGGGCATTAACACAACAGGCATGCTGGGTCCGGTACGGAGGCCGACATGGTCTTCATCGTCGGCATCGCTCAACCATGTGTTTCGGTATGGATAGCTTTCGAAGGGCCAGCCTGCGCCACAGGCATCGACGTGGTAGATACCAAAACCATGCGCCATTTCATGTGCGGCGACAAATCCAGTGCTTTCTTGATTTTTTGGCTTGACGATGACCCAGGTATGCCGGGTTGGCAGTCCCATCCCCGCCCATTTGGTCAGTTTATTGTCACGCACCATGCCCACCAGCACGGTGTTCGGCCCTGGATCAGGCGTCAGGACATCAACCCAGGCAATGCCCAAGAGGGTAAGATAGTCGCCCGCCCACCCGATAGTGGCAATGGAGGGATGCAGCGTCACTTTGTTGAGCGGGTACATGGTCTGGGCAACAAGATGGATGCTTTTGTAGTCGCTGTACGATGGCCCCACAGCGCCAACGCCCAGAACACCGCCATCCTGCACAGTAACTGCCTGGATGTGCATTGGTGGAGAGGTCAGGATATTCGTGGACACGTATTTCGTGTTATTAGCCGGATCGGTGTCGATGATGCTGGGCGAGTTCACGGATGCTGTGATTTCGATGCGGCCTGGGTCTTTCATCCACGAGGAGGGCACACGACATTCGATGGAGGCGCCCATCCAGTCTTCTCTCTGTATCCAGATATCGTAGTTTTTGGCTGTGACAGCCTTGTTTAGGCAGGGGATGCGTCCGGAAACGCCGCTGGGATAGTCTCCCACTATAAAGCCCTCTACATCCTTCAACCAGTGAGGGGAGTTTGTCCTCAAATATAGCCGCAGATAGGTGTCCTTGCCTGTGTAGAGCGGCACAGCGTTGGAAAGGTTTTGGATACTCTGCGTCAATTCCATGCGCCAGAGTTCGACGTCGACCTGGGGCAGCCCCGGTGTGGGCGTTGGTGTATTGGTAGGCGTGGGGGTCGGTGTGGGCGTTCTGGTTGGTGTATAGGTTGCTGTCGGCGTCCAGGTGGGGGTAGGCGGCGTGACGCCGATTTCAGTCATGTAGTTGGGATTGATATCGCCGGCATTCACAGCTTCGACGCTGATGTAGTAGCGTCCGGCAGTGGGGACAAAGTAGTCGATGCGGTTGAGGCCAATGTCGTAGTGCGTGCAAGAGACGGAGGTGGTCTTGTCCTTGTCTACCAGGCACATGCGCAGGGGACCCTCTGCCGGATTGTGCGTCAGTTCGGCGATGATGCGGTCGTCGGGTTGCAGCTGAGTGCTGAACCAGTCTTCATCGTTGGCGGGACAGATGCTTTGATTGGGGAATATCTGCGGGGCGTTGTGCAGATCGCCCATGTTGTAGGCATGATCGGCGTCATCGTTGGCTTCGTACTTGTCTGTAGCGCAGGCAGGGGTCGGTGTGTGTGTTGGTGTAGGGGGATCGCCGAGCAACAAGCGCAGCTTGTAACCTGTAGCGCTGGCAGCACCGCCGGGGCTGTACACTCTCGCCCGATATGCACCGTCGGTTGTCGCCGTATGGAAAACTTGCTCACTTGTGGTCCCCGATTGTTGTCCATCGACCAGCAATGTGTTGGCGGGACTGTACAATTGCAGGTCGTAGTCAGCAGGCAGATCGTAAAGCTGGAGCGTGATTTTCTGGTCGGCCACGACATTGAATTTGAACCAATCCTCATCGCCGCTGGGACAGAGGTAGGCTGTGTACTCATTATCAGCGATGATGTCGGTAGCGGCGGCGAAGGTGTCGCCAGCGTAATCACCCGGACAGGCTGTGGTTGCCGTTGGCGAAGGTGTTAGCGTCTTTGTTGGTGTGTAAGTTGGGGTAGACGTCGGTGTATGTGTTGGGGTGTGAGTGAATGTGGGTGTAAAGGTAAGCGTGTGTGTTGGCGTCTTCGTCGGCGTGAAAGTCGGGGTAGACGTCGGTGTATGTGTTGGGGTGTGAGTGAATGTGGGTGTAAAGGTCGGTGTATGTGTTGGCGTTGGCGTCTTTGTCGGCGTGTAAGTTGGGGTGGGAGTGACTGTGGGCGTAAAGGTTGGTGTGTGTGTTGGCGTTGAGGTCGCAGTTGGCTCCAGCAACTCCACGCGCAGTACGTAGCCTGTGGTGCTCCAGGCGTCGTTATAACCCATCACCCGAGCGCGGTAATCGCCTGGCATCGATGCTGTGTGCTGGATCATTTCGCTGGCGGTGCCGCCGGAATTCGATCCAATGATGAAGCTGCCGTTGGGGTCATAGAGATAGAGATCATAGTCTGCGGGCAGGTTGTAGATCTCTACCTTGAATGTTTTACCGATACTGACATCGAATTGGAACCAATCCTGATCGTCACTGGGGCAGATGTATAAATCGTACTGAGATACAGCGAATGGCACCCGGTACGCAACGTCGAACCAGTCGTTTGGTTCTGAACGATCATTGGGACATTCAGGCGCTGGCGTGCACACCACCAACTGCACGTCATCGATGTAGAAACTGGTGAAGTTGCTTGCATCCGTGGTTGCCCGGAAGCGAATCTTGATGGGATTGCCAAACAGGGATGGGAATTCCACCGGGTCCAGATCGATGGTGGTTTTTTGCCAGGTGTCCGTGGTCGAGGTGTTGGTAAGCCCTTTCAACTGGAAAACTGCACCAGTGTGATCTTCGATTTCCATGGTGAAGAAATCGTAGGCGATAGGCGTACCGATTCCTCCTTCTTCGGTGGAAATGTACCACCAAAAGCTGAGTGTAGCCGATGTGGCGTCAGCGGACGGGGTGACTTGTTGGTAAAAGGCGTGATTGGCATTGTTTTCGCCGCCTAACACGCCGCTGTTACTTCCATCGTGCGCCGGATAAGTGGCGATCCACGGAGCACCGGAAGTCGTCCAATTTGCGAAGCTACCTGTCTCGAAACTGCCGTTGGTTACCAGGTCGCCGCATGCTGTGATTTCAGCGGGAACTCGTTCCGCCGGCGCAGCATTCGTTGGAATGGCATTGCCGAGGATCGTGATGACAGCCAGTATGCAAAACAGAACACCTAAGATGAAGTGAACGGGATTAAGCTGGACTTGGCGCTGTTGAATGCTCATGATCGTTTTCCTTTTGCCGTACTGTAGTGCTGTAGAGGATGATTTGTGTCAGAAGAAATGAGGTATGCAGTGTCTGCGTTCGATATTCGTGGATGAAACCTGTCATATTTTTCAAATTCCGAACTCAAGCTACTTAACAATACTTTGTTTAGAATGTTATTTCAGGCGACTCGGTGGGATCGAAGTGAGTTCGCCTGTATACTTTTCTATGAACTGGATGAGCTCTTGAGTGCTCTGCAAATAGCGCCTGTCACCCGAATGGACATGTTGGACCCATCCTCGCCAGACGCTTTGTTCTCGAACACTATCTTCCTCTCGCCAAATCTTGAAGACGAAAGTGCTGCGTTTTTCGGAGTAGTGGATCATTGGAAGGCCTCATTGGGATCACGGTTTTTTTGGGGTAGCGTACACCTGATGGTTAGCTGGTGTGGCTCTAATCTTCCCCCACATCCTCCATGCCGAAATGCAGCACCTCGGCGGTTTCGTTCCAACTGACGTTATCGTTTGTAGCCAATTGCTCCACGGCAAATTGCACCAGAGGGAACAGGGCTGGGTCGTCAACATCAATGCGCCCTACTTGTGTATTCCCCTGGTAGAGATTGACGTAAATGGTCGGGATACTGAATCTGACATTGACTTGATACCCGCTTATTTTTGTTGTCATGTTTGCCTCCTTTATTTCAGTACATGAAGGTGTACGCTACCATTGTCTCCAGTGTATCAACGCCTTATCTCCAATGTGTCTCACAAAAATGACCCCAAGGTTACTTTGGGGACATTCTCGACCTAGCCACCCTCGCTCCCTACCCCCTGCTCCCGCGCGTGCGCGCATTATGCCCGCCTGCGCGCAAGGCCACCAGGTCCCGTTTGATGGTTTTGGGGCTGACATCCAACGCCCGGGCCAGGTCATCCACGCGGGGTGCTGCACCTTGTTTGTCTGCTTCTCGCAGCAAACGCAACAGACGGTGCTGGCGTCTGGCTACTTTGTCCTGGATGACTTCGTCCTCAGATGTGGAAATGCTCCATATCACATCCACCCATTCATCCGCACGCAGGGGCCGGCCCACAGGGGCCAAAGTCAATGGCAGACGAACAAGCAGTCGGTCGGGTTGGGTGTGCCCGGCTTCATCCCTTTCCAGAGTGGCCAGGTCCCATGCCATCCCTAGTTCCCGAAAAAGGTCTTTAGCCCGCGCCAACATCTCTGTTCCCCGCTGCAAATGCTCATCATCTCCCGCAGCGTTCAGGTAGCGGCCAAAAGCGGCCAGCGAGCGGGCCAGACTTGCGCGAAATCCACCCGATTGCAGCAATTGGATGCTCGCTTCAAAATGATAAACGGGATCAGCGTCTGTGTTGTTGGCAGCATCATGCGCCAGCACTTGAGCCAGCGCTCGATGCGCGGATCCCAGTAAATAGGGCGTATCGAGTTCCTGTGCGACAGCCAGCGCCCGCCGAGCTTGTTCAAGCGCCACATCGCTGTCTCCTAAAGCCAGACTGATCTCGGACAGGTATTCGTGCGCCTTGCACAGATACCAGACTTCACCACCATCTTCGAAGGCGACAATCGACTCTTGTTGGAGGGTGCGAGCCGCCAACAGATCGCCCTTTTTGGCGTACGCCTGTCCCAGGTCGGCCAGCGCTTCCGCCACCAATGGTTTATCTCCGATCTCGCGGCCAATCGCCAGAGCCCGCTCGAAATAAGCGATTGCTTCATCTAGCAAACCTTGTTCCAGCTTCACACAACCCAGATTTTGCAAAGCAGCATCCTGGCCGTAAGGGTCGCCAGAAGCTGTTGCCACATCGTACGCTTCCTGGGTAACCTCTGCGGACAGTGGAAAATCTCCTCTGTACAAATAGAGACCCGATAAGTTGCTTAACGAATAGGCGAGGCCCACTTTTTCATCCAGCCTGCGGCGCATTGCCAATCCACGTTGCATGACTTCTTCCGCCTCAGTCAACTGACCTGTGAAGATGTAAGCATATCCCAGACGATTTAAACAATCGGCCAGACGAACCTGGTCATTCGTGTGTTCAAGGGCTGAAACCGCACGGTGATAAAAGTCGATGGCTTCAGTGCACCGCCCCATATTCCGCAGAGCATTGGCTGAATTGAGTAGTGCCCGCGCTACAAGGACTTCTGAACCAGCCAGTCTGGCCATTTCATGTGCCTGGATGGAAATCTCCAGGGCGGAAGCGTAATCTCCTCGCTGAAAATGGAGATAGCTGAGGCTATTGCTGGCTTCGGCATGTGCTTGCGTGATATTCATCTGTGTAGCCAACTCAACCGCATGCTGGAAATCGTCTTCCGCCAGATCGAATTGCCCGGTTTCCTGGAAAATCTCGCCACG
This sequence comes from uncultured Chloroflexia bacterium, assembly GCA_963700615.1. Classification (GTDB taxonomy): domain Bacteria; phylum Chloroflexota; class Anaerolineae; order J102; family J102; genus DUEF01. The sequence goes on from CAVOYG010000026.1 coordinate 1,049,805, forward strand.
TTTTTGCAGCAGAGCGAGATATCCACGGTTTGGACGATAGCCAAGATTTCGCCAGGCGTCCATGGCATGCGTATAAAACTCGATAGCTTTGTCGCCGGCGTACATCGCTCTGGCTCTGTCGCCCGCCCTTTGATTGTAGACGAATGCCCGCTCCCAGATCTCGCCATGCATGGCATGATGCGCCAATGTCTCGACCTGATTGGGGTGGATTGCCTCCAAGACTGCGACTAACGCCCTGTGTCTTCGCCGCTTTTCGTCTGCCGACATCTCCATGATCACTATTTGCCGCGCTAAATTGTGGCTGAAGCGATAGGCGTTTGGCTCCTCTTCTAAAAAGCGCCGTGAAACCAATGAAGCAAGACATTTTGTACATACTTTTTGCTCCTGCTCGATAAGTCGTGACAGGAGCAAAAAATCGAAACGGTCTCCCATAATCGCTGCGGCGTTCAAAATGGCTCGTTCAGTGCAATCCAGCCTTTCCAGACGGTTGGCGATCACTTGTCGCACTTCTGGAGGAACAGGCAGTTCGGCATAATTGGCGGTTGTCCGGTCCCAGGGTGTATTCCACGTCCCCGATTCGTCCCGATATAAAACCCCCTCATCGTGCAAGGCGCGCAATGTCTCCAAAACAAAAAGAGGATTGCCATCGGTTTCCTCGTAAACACGTTGCGTAAAACGTGGTGCAGGTTGATGCAGCCCCAATCCAAGGTGCACCAGGTCATCGGTTTCTGAGTCCGTCAGGCGCGCAAGTTCAAAGCGTTCATGCCTGTCTACCTCATTTAGTTTCTGCAGCATTTTCCATATCGCTGGTCGTTCCTGGGCTTCACCCTCGCGAAAACTGATGATTACGAGGACGCTGCTATTAGCCAGACTGCGCGCCAGGTGGAGCAAGGCCGCCAAATCGGTCTCTGTCGCCCAATGCACATCCTCCAAAATTAAAAGATGGGGTGTGATTTCGCCCAGCGATAGCACCACTCGGGTGAACGATTCGTGCACCCGTTTTTGCTTTTGTCTCGGATTACCGGAACTGAGAGCGGGGAGATTGGGCCATAAACTCGCCAGATTGGGGAGAAACACAGCCAATGCGCTTCGCGTGGCGCAATCGACCAACGGTTCCAGTTGCGCCGCTCGTAAAGGCGTTACGCCTGCCTGCAAAATCTGCCCCAGGATGTCATAAGCTGAGACGCTTGTCCGATCTTTTCCCCAACCCCACAACACTTGCATCCCCCGCCATCCAGCGTCCCTAGCGATTTCCTGCAACAGTCGTGTCTTGCCCACCCCGGCTTCGCCGCCAACCAGGACAATGCCGCCGTTGCCGTTCATGGCAGCATCAATACAGACGGCTAATTTCTCGCGTTCAGTTTTACGCCCGACCAGTGGAATTGAGAATGTGGTGTCGAGAAAAGGGGAGGTGTAGACACGCGTGCTTGCGGTGGAGGGTGGAGGATTCTCGGCGCCTGCAACAAGCTGCAGATGAAGCATAGATGCGGTTGGGGATGGTTCGATGCCCAGTTCCGTCTCCAGAATCCCTTTCAATATCTCGTACTGGTGCAGGGCCTCTTGCGGACGGTCCAATAGGCTACAGAGCTGCATGATCTCGCAATGCGCCGTCTCGCGCAGTGGCTCGGCTACGGTTAGTCGGTGAGCAAATCGCAATGCTTGTTCGTAATCTCCTGAATCCTTACATTGGGCCAGCAAGTGTTCTAATGCGCTCAGGTGGTGCTCACGCAATCGCTCCCGTTCGGGGATGATCCAGTCATCGTAGTAGCCAGCCATGAAGTCGCCGCAATAGAGTTTTACGCCGTCTTTCAACCATGATTCTTGTCTCCCACCTCCTGTTGTCTCTCGCTCCGGCCCGTGCTCGATCTCCCGACCGCTCATCCTCCGATTGAAATCGTAGGCTGTTACAAAAAGTCGGCTCGAAGCCGACTCCCCAGGTCCATTTTCCTTCTCAGTCTCATCCACCGCCGCTTCAAATGCCTCGACATCCAGCCAGTAGGTCGTACAATTATCAAAACGTATGGCATCTGCCTCGATGAGCAGGGGATTCTCTACGCCTCCTGCGGAGAATGCCTGGCCGATGCGCCACAATGCCTGGCTCAGCCGCCGTCGTGCCGTCGTATCTGACAGATCCGGCCAGAACAGCCCCGCCAGGAGGTCGCGAGTATGATCCCGTTCGGCGTGCATGACCAGATATGCGAACAGGCTCCGCGCCCTGACGGTGGCAATAGATGGCAGGTCTTTATCATCCACTGCCAACCTGAAGCCACCGAACAGATAGATTTGCAGGGTAGCGGGCATGACGCAATAGGTGGAGTTCTATGCTTTTTTCGGGTTACCTGTGATTGTTCTGGGAGTGCGTGTTGCGTGTTCCGTGGTGCGTAACACACCGAACAGCCCACGCAACACGCAACACGAAACTTGTGTCCGATCAGCTATACGTGGAACCGGTTGACTTAGCTACATCTTACAGCACCGCCACGGCTCTTCCATCCTGCTCCAGCGACTGTTGGGCGGCTGCCAGCACTTGCACCACACGCAGGCCATCACGGCCATCGGCCACCGGCGTGCTGCCCGTTTGGATCGCTGCGATGAAATCCTCGCATTCAACGCGTAAGGGCTCCAGCAGAGGCAGTTTGGGGATGGCGATGTCGCCGGAGTGCAGGCGATATTGATATTCGCCATACTGCGGGTCGGTGGCGCGCACAGCGCCCTTGTCGTACACTTTTACCTTCCCTTCAGCAGAAAGATCGTCGTAAATAATCATTTTTTCGCTGCCGACGATGGTCATTCGCCGCACTTTGCTGGGGTCAAGCCAAGAGGCGTGAACATGGGCCAACACGCCATCGGGGAAGTTGAGGGTAAGGAAAATAACGTCCTCGACTGTGCCATTGAGGTAGCGAGCGCCGCGCGCACTGACCGATTCAGGCATCTGGCCGAACAGGTAGAGGGCGATGGAGATGTCATGTGGGGCGATGCTCCACAGGGCGTTGATGTCGGTCTGGATACGCCCGAGATTAACACGGGTCGAATACAGATAATAGGTCTCGCCAATGACACCTTCATCGAGCAGGGTCTTGATGTGGCGTACCGCCGGCACATACTCGAACACATGCCCCACCATGAGCACAAGCCCCGATCTGTCTGCCAACTCGACCAGTTCTGTCGCCTCGGGCACGGTCATCGCCAGCGGTTTTTCGACGAAGACATGTTTGCCCGCCTCCAGCGCAGCGCGGCGCAAGCGCATAATGCGTGCGCGCTGGCGTGGCGATGGCGACAGCTTCGACATCGCTAGCCAGCAACTTCTTCAGATCATTGCAGAACCAGGTGGCGCGATAGAGATTCCGGGCCTTTTCCAGGCGGTCGGGACTGGCATCACAGATGGCGCTGAGATCAGCGCTTTCGATGGCGTGGAAGTTACGGGCGAGGTTGGGGCCCCAGTAGCCGAAGCCGATGAGACCGATGCGTGTTGGCGTTTTCATGTTGATTGAGTACTGAATCGTTTGGTCATTTTTGTCAAAATCAGTATCGCGGGCGGATGGGATTCTGGCAAGTTCGGCGTGAGCAAAAAGGTCGGGAAAAGAAAATGCACGGAACCAGTAAAAAGCATTCCGTGCATTAGGGTGCAAACAACGACTGTTAGGTTAGGCCGTGATGCGCATTCCGTAGCGGTCAAGTGCGAGATCGAGAATTTCGTTGATTAGTTTCTCGTAACTCACGTCCTCGGCGCGTGCGGCGATGCACATATCGCTTGCGGCTGGATTCAATCCGGGCAGCGTGTTGATCTCGAGCAGGTAGGGGCGGCCATAGCGACCGAGCTTGAAATCGACGCGTCCCACATCCAACCCACCCACGGCCTCAAAGGCCTTGATAGCCAGATGCTGGAGTTCGGTGGCGAAACCGAGATCGATCGGCGCCGGGCAGATGTAGTCAGGCGCGCCCTCCTCGCCGGGGAGAAATGACTTTGCCAACGTGTTGTAGAGCCCTTTTCCTGCGCCCACATTGGCATCCACTTCGAGGACGGGCAGGAGGTGGTAGCCGAGTTCGTTGTAGAAATCGCTGTGCTGCGTCCGATCCGGCGTGGGCGTATTGCCGATTAACCCCACCGTGAACTCACGACCCGTAAGATAGCGCTCGACCAGGGCGGGTTGGCGATAGGTCTCGATCACCCAGGCAGTTTGGCGACGCAGGCTGCGCAGGCTGCGCACGATCGAATGCTCGTTGATGCCCATGCCAGTGCCTTCTCGCACCGGTTTAACAAAGAGCGGGAAGATGAGGTCGGCATTCAACTGTTCGTCCGGGCGATGGAAGACCTGGAACGGTGCGGTGGGCAGACCCGCATCTCGCCAAAGCTGTTTGGTCACGCCCTTGTCCAGGCTGATGGCGTGGGTCAGGACATTGCCGCCGGTGTAGGGGATGCGAAGCATTTCCAGGATGGCGGGCACGTGCGATTCGCGCGAATCGCCGTGCAAGCCTTCGGCGACATTGAAGCAGATATCGGGGTTGACCTGGCGGACCACGTCCATGAAATCGAGCCCGGCGTTGATAATGGTGGTTCTGTGTCCGGCGCTTTGGATAGCAGCGGCCATCGATTCGATTGTCGTTATCGAATCGAACTCGGCCAGGGCATCCTCTGGCGCATCGCTATCGGCAGTGATGCTTTGTTTGATATTGGCGACAACCGCCACATGCAGTTTGCTCATACCTCAACCTCGGCGCGTTCACGGCGCGCCTGTAGATGTCGGGCTTGTAAAGCGCCCGGGGGGAAGACAAAAGGTGCTGTGCTCCTTTGGTGCGTGATCCGCCAGTTTTCTGGCTCAATCGTCAGTTGCGGTCCTGCCAGCAAACTGGCGACGCCATCCTGTCCGTCGTGTTGTTGGGCAAGACAGTGTGCACAGGTGGATGAATCGTGGGGTGTGTAGACGCTCGGCTGCACGTAGGTGCTGATAAAGCCCTCGAAGTTGCGGACGACCACACGGCTGTCGGATTGGCTGAGCAAATAGTTAGGCTGAATGGGGATTTTGCCGCCGCCTGCGGGGCGTCGATGACATAGGTGGGGATTGCGTAGCCGGAGGTATGTCCACGCAGGGCCTCCATAATCTCGATTCCTTTGGCGACCGGCGTCCGAAAATGCCCTGCCCCGTGTACGAGATCGCATTGGTAGAGGTAGTATGGCCGGACACGGTTGCGCACCAATTTTTGCATCAGATCCTTCATGATGTTGGGGCAGTCGTTGATGCCGGCCATGAGCACGGTTTGCGCGCCCAGGGGGATGCCGGCGTCGGCCAATTTGGCCAGCGCTCGCTCCACTTCCGGTGTGATTTCCTTGGGATGGTTGAAATGGATGTTCATCCACAGCGGATGATAGCTGCGCAAGATGGCCAGTAAATCGTCGGTAATGCGCTGCGGCAGGAAGTTGGGCACGCGTGTGCCGATGCGGATAATCTCGATGTGCGGGATCGCCCGCAGACGAGAGAGCAGATTGTCCAGGATCTTGGGCGGTATCATCAGAGCGTCGCCACCAGAGAGGAGGACGTCGCGCACCTGCGGTGTCCGGGCCAGGTAATCGATCTGGCGGTCGTAGTCAGCGCGGCTGAACTGGGCGTCGGGATTGCCAACGATGCGGCTGCGGGTGCAGAATCGGCAGTAGCTGGCGCACTGTGTGGTGACCAACATCAGAACTCTGTCCGGGTAGCGATGCACCAATCCGGGCACGGGCGAGTGTTCGTCTTCGCCCAACGAATCGATCATCTCGGCAGGGAAAGGGACTAGCTCGGCGCTGGTGGGCATGATCTGGCGACGGATGGGGCAGTTCGGATCACTTGGATCCATGAGGCTGGCCCAGTAGGGCGTCACATCCACACGAAAATGCCCAGGAGCGGAAAGGCCAACGATTTCGTCGTCGGTCAGGTCGATCACCTGGGCAAAATCTGCGACTGTATTGAGGCGATTGGCGAGTTGCCAGCGCCAATCCTGCCATTGTGCATTAGAAACATCCTCCCACGGATGGGGAGGAGCCTCCCGCAAAGCGAGAAGCTGGGTACCGGGGGGTTCTTCGAGTTCGAGAGTAGTGTCTTGGGTTTCCATTTGTGATTATGTGAGTGGTTGGAGGGTTGGAAAAGGTGATAATCACCGGTTTTTCCGCTCAAGTAAAAACCCGTCTTCCGTTGATAGAGAAGACAGGTTTGGATGAATGCTGTTGCTGTGTGCGAGATTTATGCAATTTTGTTCGCTGAACCGCCAGATTCTTGCTCCCGACAGTCGTACAGAATTACACTACCAAAAAGCGTTCGGAGACCGGTGAATATCCGTTAACGGGAATGATATGCTATCTGCGGTAGAAGTCAAGTCTGACGATCAAAAATGCGTTATTTTCCCACTATCCAACTCAACTCGACCAGGGCGAAACTGGGGTTCGGTTCGGTGATGCCGTCGCCGACTGTTAGGGTCACAGGCCATAGGTCGGAGACAGTGTCGGCGGCGGAGCCGGGCGGCGCTCCGACCACACCCACAAAGCCATGCGCACGCCGCAAATTGCCCCGAATGTCGTTGTGGACACCCAGCGTTTGCAGGGCTTGCCAGGCATCTTCACCCAGACTCAAGGCGGCAGCATCTCTCACAGCGCCGGCCACGAGGGTTCCTGTCGGCAGGGCGTCAATCCAGGCAGCCAGGGCGGCGCTGGATTCGGGAGCGGTAAAGGGATCATGGGTGTCGAAACTGGCGGCTTCAAGTAGATCACCGCTGTCAGGTTCGAGTGCGACCAAATTGTAACCACGCTGGTTGGGGCTGAGATCGATGCCGTTGACATAAATATGCCCAAAGTCGCCCACATCCTTGCCGGCGCTGCGCACGACGATATCGACCGGGCTATCCACGCCGGTGGCGCCGATAGCGCGAGATCGCGTACTGGAAGGAGGCGGGATCGAACGTGTGGTCGGATTGGATTTCAAGATGGCCGGGATAGCCGTCAGCGCTGGGGGGGAGATCGATGGTGAGCGTGTTGAATCCTGATCGAAGCGAGTGCCGGGCGACTTCGTCGCCATTGAACCGGAACGTGAGTGTTTGTTCGCCGGGCGATGCCAGGGTCAGGGTCAGTTCGGTGGGCTGGCTGAAGCCGGGGAGGATGAGCTTGGGTTGGTCCCGTGTGGCCCAGACGGCGGGCTGGTTCTCGACCTGGCTGACTGCGCCCCATCCCTGACGCAAATACGTCTTCATCTCCGGATCATCGGCGGCGACAACGACGTTTTGCCGTTCAGAAGGCCAGCGCGCTTCATAGCGGGCGACGCCATCAATTTCATCCATTTTGTCCAGAGGGAATAGTTCGAGTAGGCGCTGCTCAAAATCGGGTGGGACCGTGTCTTTGTGCAAGGTGGCAACGTGGATGTTGTAGGTGCGCACAAGGTCGGGCGCCAGTGTCTGGGCGCGGGCGAAGTCATCTGGCGGGACATCACGCCCCTCTTGCAGCGCTGCCAGCACACCGATGACCGGGTGTTCCATGAAGTACTGGAATTTCTGTTCAGGGTTGCGGCTGGTATTGCCGCCCAGCCGTGGCTTGCCGTGGTACGTCTGATACCACTGCGTGTACATGATAATCGTGTTCTGTTTGCCGAAAACGTTGAAGCCATTGCGCCAGCCGATGGGCAGATCGAGAATCGCACCGGGCCGGGCGTCGGCGACCACAGCATCGTAGGTGGGCGGCAGCCGGAAATCGGACAGAGGCAGGGGGATGGATAGGTGCTCGAACAGCAGGATGACGGCCAGGGCAATGGCCACCCACTTGCGGCGGGCCGGGCGGACGTGCTGCAACAGGGCGATCACCCCCAATCCCAGCAGGATCGCTAATCCGAGCAAAATAAGAACACTGTAACGGCTGGGGTAGCGGTTGGCCTGGAAGAAAGGGATTTTGAGCAGCAAGGGGAAAATGCCGGGGATGCCGGTTTCGTAGCCGTTGAAGCGCAGCACCGGCCCCAATGACACCCAAATAAATAAGCCGGTGAGCAGGGCAACAGCCCATACCCAGAGCTTGCGGCGATAGGCCCACAGCCCAAAAGCGGCCAATAGCATCACACTGAACCCGAAGAACAGATGCTGACCCTTGTTGACCATGAACTGAGACTGGTCAGGTCGCAGGGTGGAGTTATCAGCGATGGTGCGGGCGATGACGCCGAGCAGGGGATGGAGTTGGGTGGGGAACAGAAAACCCAGGACATCGACGGAAAAGATGTCGGAAAAGCCCCCACCTTCCACCAAAAAATCACCTTCAGCCCTCATGTCGGGCAGCATGTTGAGCAGGTACGGAACAAGGCCGATAATGAACATTACGGCGGCGATTGCGGCATTGCGCAAGATGTAAAACGTGTTGCGTGTTGCGTGTTGCGTCTCGTTCGTAGTAGGCGATTCATCGCCGTTAGAGGTCGCCAAGTTCTGATTGGTTTCTTGATCTTTAATCCTTAATCTTCGATCTTTAATCCCTTTCACCACACCATACACCACCGCCCCAATCGTAACGATAGCGATCAGCAGCACGCCAAAGGTGCCGAAAGTCAGTTCCGCCCAGGTTTGCAGCAGCAGGAACAGGCCCATCATAAAGCCGTTTTGCCAGCGCCGGGGCTGGCGCAGACCTCGCGCCAGGTACAGCGCCACAAAGGGCAGCCATTGCGATGAGGCGATGTTGAATTGTCCCAGCCCGACGTAGAAGAGTTTGGCCGAGGCGAAAGCGTAAAGCAGGGCGGCGAGGAAAGCAGCCAGAGGTCGAAGGCCTGTCCTGAGCGGAGCCGAAGGATCAGAGGTCGGAGGATCAGTTCGATCTGAAGCGTGAAACGTGATACGTGAATGCGCAAGGAGATCCAGCGTCAGCAGGTACGCCCCGAATCCGCCGATGACGAAACTGCTGAGCATGAGCAGGTTGCTGGTGAGGATGAGGGACACGGCGCTTTGCAGGGGGATGCTGAGCGCCCCATTGAGCAATGTCAGGGTGTAGAATGCCAGATTGATGCTGATGGGGTAGAACATGACATCGGCATCGAATGGGTTGTGCACCAGCCCGTCCACCCCGGCTTGATCCACCCAGCTGTGCTTGGCCCACCACAAATTCCAGGCCAGCGCAGGATCATCGATACCGTCGCCGGGCACGTGTGTGAGGATGTGCGGCAACAACGGCCACGTAAGCAGAAGGCTGAGGAGCGCCAGCAGGAAGATGACGCGCCAGGAATGGATGCTGCGTCTCATGCCTCAAGTGTCATGGGTGAGCCGCTGGGTGTCAAGTTCCGGGAAACGGTTTCCATCCCAAGTCAGGAATATTTCAGCCGGGCTCAGGCCCTCCTGCCAGGGTTCAGGATCGATGGGCGGGCGAGCGCGAGCCACGGTCAGCGCCCAGATTTCGCCTGCTCCTGCACGCTGCAAGGCCTCTGCGCATGCAATCAGCGTCGCCCCGGTTGTGCAAACATCGTCGATCAACAAAATGGCTTCGCCATCCAGCCCGCTCCCGTGTGCCGGCTCGAATGCCTGTTGCACATTCTCACGGCGTTCATTACGATTGAGATGCACCTGCTGTTGCGTGTTGCGGGTGCGGACGATGAGATCAGTGCGCATCGGGATGTTCAGAGCTTCGCCTACATGCGTCGCCAACAGATCGCTCTGGTTGTAGCCCCGCTGGGTCAGGCGCTCAGGATGCAGGGGTACGGGAACCAGCGCATCAATGGGTATGGGGTGTTGTTCGAGATAGCCTATCAGGTAAGCGGCCAGGGGAGCGGCGAGTTGCTTGCGTTCTTGATATTTGAGCGCCTGGATGGCGGAATCGATAGCCCCGCCATAAAAAACAACCCCTCGCATGGCGCGCAAGGGGTCGGGAGGCGTTTCTCGGCAGAGATGGCAGGTGCAGCGTCTCGAAGTGGGTTGCCCACAACGGATGCAAATATCATCACCCACAGCCGTTGTCTGGGATTGACAGCTTTGGCAAAAGTAAGAACCGATCTGGCGGCAATGCACACACCTTCCGGGATAGACCAGGTCGGTCAAAGCGCCAAGAGTGGAACGAAGACTTTTGACGATCACGCGCAGTCAGGGAGACATCAAAACTGCTGTTGGTCAACCGACCTGCTCTGGGAACCAGGTTTGCAGCAGATCAAACACAAATGCACGCAGGTCATCTCCCAGAATCAGGAGGATGGCAAGGACAATGATGGCGATCAAGAGCAGGATGAGCGCATACTCGATGACGCTTTGGCCCATCTCAGAGGATTTTGGTTTATCTGGGGTCATATTTCAGGAATCGTTTGCGATATGTTGGGCTTTTGGTGGCGACTGGACGACAGGTGTCGGTTTGCGCGTGAACGCCAATCGTGAAACGGTGACAGCTGCCTTAAATATCTCATCCTGCGAGATCTTGGAGGAGCCCTGGCGGCGATCTGTGAAGATGATGGGCGTCTCGGCCACACTGAAGCCTGAGCCCTGCACGCGCCACAACATCTCGACAAGATAGGAATAGCCATCTGCGCGGATTGTCTGAGGATAGACGGACCTCAGGACTTCAGCGCGGTAGCAGCGGAATCCGGCCGTGCAGTCGTGGGCTTTGAGTCCCAGCGTGACACGGGCCAGGAGATTGGCGCCACGGCTCATCGCCCGGCGGTGAATGCCCCACAGGCGAACCCCGCCGCCTGGCACGTAACGGGAGCCGATACTGAGATCAGATTCGTTTGTCAGATCGAGCAGGATCGGTATGTAGCGAGGGTTGTGCGAGAAATCCGCATCCATGGTGATGATGCGATCATAGCCCTGTTGCAGGGCAAGCTCGAATCCTGCCGTGTATGCCGTGCCCAAACCCATTTTCTTGGGTCGATGGATGACCTGGATGCGTTCATCCTCTTGCGCCAACTTCTCGACAATCGCACCCGTGCCATCTGGCGAGTTGTCATCCACAACAAGCACATGCAGGGGGACATCCAACTCAAACAGGTTTTCGATTAAGGGCGCGATGTTATCGGCTTCGTTGTAAGTGGGGATGATCGCAGTGGTTTTCAATAGGATTGCTTGGAGCAACAGAGCGCTGGGTGGTATCCTTGCGCTCGGATGTGTCACGGTGTAGAGAACAGGTGTGGGCAGCATTCTAGCACAGCGGCGATGGCTTTCAAAGTCATTTTGGTGCAGACTGATGCGTGATTGTCAACGTTCGTGCGCATGTTTTCTATCTTTGTCACCTCACTCATGTATGCTACAATCGTCGCATCGCACTGCATCCGCCCACACCTTAATCGGCACGAGACAACTACCATGCGCGTGATACGCCAACTCGCTGATTTACAGGCGATCGATAGCAAGCTGGATTCAGATCGCAAACGTTATGCCGAAATCCAGACGGCGTTGCAACCGCCCGAGTCTCTGCAAGCGTTGCAGACTGATCGAGATAAGACAGAAGCTCGGTTGGAGCACTGGCGAACGGAGCGAGAAAAGCGGAAAGCAGCAAGAGTTGACCAGGTAAATCGCATTAAGGCGCAGGAAACACAACTTTACAGTGGCCGGGTTAAGGATGCACGAGAACAGGTGGCGCTTGCCAATAACGTCGAATCGCTCAAGAAGCATCTTGACACATTGGAAGAGGCAGACCTCGAAGCAATTTTAGAGGTGGAACAGGCGGAGACTGATCTGGTCGAGGCGGAAACCAGGTTGGAGCAAGCGCAAATTGTCTGGATGCAGCAAGAGGATGAGTTGCAGAAAGAGCAACAGACGCTCATAGCCCATGCTCGTCAGTTGAAGGGTAAACGGGATGCTGCCGCCAGCCGAATCCCACCTGACATGCAGGCCCGTTACGAAACGCTGCGCAAAAAATTGGGCGGCGTGGCTGTGGCTCCGGTGCAGGGCGCTGGCTGCGGCGGATGCGGAGCATCCTTGCCAACTGCCCTGCGCCAACAGGTGCACGGAAGTGATGTATTTAACTGTCCGATTTGCGGACGGATGTTGGTTGATCTGTAGGGGGAAGACTGTCATTTCGATGACCGAAGGGAGGAGAAATCCCCCTGTTATCAGGAAATATCCCCGAAAAATGGGGGGATGTCTCACATTCGTTCGACATGACGTAAAAAAGTGACAGTCCCCGAACAGTTACGATTTAGGTGTGTTTTTGTAGACAGTTTGGGTTGAGGAAATGGGCCATGAACTGTGGATTTTGAGTCATTGACCTGTTGTGAGCTGTTTGACATGTCAGTTTGTTGTCAGGTAAACTGGTGTTGTTAGATTGAATACGATTCATCTCGGCATGGGAAAATACATTCAAAGCAAATCCGAGACTCGTTTTCTTGGTAAGTCAACCAGTAAGTTGTTGCAGCAACGATGCGTGACATCCGACTCAGATTTAGACAAACTCATCTCAGCTTTTTCAAAGGATGGATTGATGCCCGCCATCGTTTACAACGCGCCCAAAGTCATACACTGCATGGGTAGAGCGCTTGCGTGTAGAAACTGGAAGCAACTTGCATTCGCATAACCGCCTATATCCAGAATAAAGGAGGTGATGCCTGTCTAACGCTCAACGATGATCTGTCTACTATACCCCAGAAGTCACGTAGCTAACCTGAAATCAGGGTAATGACTTCACATAACCATCTCTCCCATTTGTAAGGAATGAGAAACCATGTCTAAAAAAGTAACAATTCTATTGACTGCCATTGCCCTGTTGGCCCTTGTCCTGGTGACAACGGCATCGGCAGAAGTTGGCGAAACAGAAGGCGATAGCGGCCTTCCCTACGCATCACACCGTCTGATCGTGCAGCTCGAATCTCGCCTTCTCTGGCGGAATGGGCTTCATCATCAGATATCAGCGCAGCCGCAAACCTGATGGTGAACGGACGACTAAATGTACAAGCCGACGCAGCCCAAGCCTACATTCAACAGTTGAAGGCTGAACAAGCGGCGTTTGTAGCCAATGTGAGCGCTGCCGTTCCCGGTGCCCAGGCAGCAACCTTTATCGATGCGACCGGAGCCAGTGAACCATTGGCCTACCAGGTGGTATTCAACGGCGTGGTGGTTGAACTCGCCAAGGCTACACCTGAGAACATCAAGGCAGTTGCCGATATGCAAGGCGTCAAGCAAGTGCTGCGCGACTACGAGCAGAAACCTGCCATGTACGCCAGCCTTCCGCTGATCGGCGCTCCCACCATGTGGGACCAGCTCGGCGGCCAGGGTATGTCGGGTGAGGGCATCATCGTCGGTAGCATCGACACCGGCGTCTATGCCCCCAACTCCTTCTTCGATCCCACCGGCTTCACCTATCCCGCCGGCTATCCCGTCGGCGACACCAGCGTCACCACCGAGAAGGTGATCGGCGCCCGCGCTTACTTCCGCTCCTGGGATCCACCACTGCCGACCGATGCAGGCGCCTTGCCCGGCCCCAACAGCAGTTCGCATGGCACGCATACGTCCGGCACTTTCGCAGGCAATGCCGATACCACTGCCACATCCGCCGGTTACAGCGAAACCATCTCCGGCGTGGCCCCTCGCGCTCAGATCCTGAGCTATCGCATCGGCTATCCCACCAACAGCGAGTTCTCTGGTAGCGCTTTCGACGCCGAGATCGTGAAGGCCTACGATGATGCAGTCATGGATGGCGCTGATGTCATCAACTACAGCTTTGGCGGCTACAGTGGCGTGATGCCCTGGGCCAGCGCCACAGCTATCGCCCGCGATGCTGCCTGGGATGCAGGCGTGTTCGTCTCCCATTCCGCCGGTAACAGCGGTCCTGGCGCTTCTTCCGCCACCGACGCCTCTCCTAAGGTCATCGAAGTCGCCGCCAGTTCCACAACCGGCACCATTGCCGCGGGGCAGTTCAACGTAACAGCGCCGGAACCTGTGCCAGCTGAGTTGTTGGATATGGCCTTCAGCACAGCCAGCTTTGGTGAACCGTTGCCGATTGGCACTGTCGTAGGGCCCTACACCTATCTGCCTGGGGGCGCCGTCGATGCTGCCAACTTTGAAGGCTGTAATCCCTGGCCGGCCGGCACATTCGATGGCGTTGCTGCCATGATCAGCCGCGGCGCCTGTGAGTTCGGCGTGAAGGTTCTCAATGCCGAGAATGCCGGCGCTGAATTCGTTGTCATTTACAACCATGCCGCCGGTGGCGATGGCCTGATCAACATGGGTGGCGGCGCTGTTGGCAACCAGGTGACTATTTCCTCGATCTTCGTTGGCCATACCAATGGTTTGGCCCTGGTGGATTGGTATGACACCAATGGCGCTGCTTCTGAATTTGCCCTGGACACCGTCGGCTACCAGGCCGGCAATGTCCCTGACGTGATCGCTTCCTTCAGCAGCCGTGGTCCCGCCTTCGCCAGCTTCATGGAGCCGGATGTCACAGCCCCTGGCGTCAACATCCTCTCTGCTGGTTATGGTGATGGCACAGGTCTGGAACAGCTCATGGGCTTCGGTCAGGTAAGTGGCACCAGCATGGCCGCACCCCATGTCGCCGGTTCCGCCGCCCTGCTCAAGCAGATGCATCCCGACTGGACGCCAACGCAGATCATGTCGGCCTTGATGTCCACATCCACGACCGAAGTCTGGCTCGATGCCGCTCAGACCGTGCCCGCCACCGTGCTGGACATGGGCGCAGGTCGCATCGACCTTACCAAGGCAGGCGATCCCGGCCTGACCTTCGACTATCCCTCCATCAGCTTTGGCTCCCATCCCGCTGGAGCAATGCCTACCATGACCGTGATGGCGACGGATGTCAGTGGCGTGGCGTGAGGCACTTATGATCTCTCTGCCATGGCCGATGCCGGCGTCAGCGTCACCGTTGATCCCGCCAGCCTCACTTTTGCGCCAGGTGAAACCAAGAGCTTCGAAGTCATGGTCGATACCACCGGCGCCGATGCTGGCGACTACGGTGGATTCGTTTATCTGACACGATGGCACCGCACATGGCCCATCTACCGTTGTGGGTGACGAGCAGAAGCCACAGCCGATGCCCAGGTGCTGCTGATCGACAACGACATGAGCGACCTGCTTGGGTATCCTGACTACTCCGCACTACTACGCCAATGCAATGACCGTCCTCGGTTGGGATTTCGACTACTATAATGCCGATCTCCACTTCGCCAATCCCCAAACACTGCCCCCGGCTGCCGAACTTGCCGCCTACGATGTGATCGTCTACTGGACCGGCGATAACTACGATCCGGATGGCACGTTCACCGTCGCCACGCCCCTGACCGTAGATCGATATGCAGGTGCTCTCCGACTGGATGTTCAATGGCGGGCGTTTCTTCGCCTCCGGTCAGGACCTGGCCTCGGCCTGGGATGCGTACTGCCAGTGACGGTAATGGTTACTTCCTGTACGCCAGCAACCTGGGCGCCGAATATCTGCAGGACAGCATCTTTGATCCGACCTTGCGGCAGCTCCACCCATGCCTTCGGTTGTCGGCCAGCCCGGCTCGCCTTTCAGCGGTCATGGTTCTAGACCTCAGCGACTACGGCGATGGCGCTGCCAACCAGTACTGTGTCGACGAGATCCGGCATGCGCCTTTCGGCGACACCGCCGCACCGGAGACGATTGCTCCTGTATTCGCCGCCATCGATGGCTACGCCATGGATGCTGGCAATGTCGGTATGTCACGCGCTGCCTATCCCACGCTGGAAGAGCCGTCCCACCCTTCCCCTATCGCTCTTTGTATCTCTCCTTCGGCTTCGAAGGCATCAACAACGATACCGGCTACAACACCCGTGAAGACGTCATGACCGGCGCTATGGCCTGGCTGCTGGACAGCAACACCGTCAGCGTCCAAAGCGGTCTCGTTGATGTAGACAGCATCGGCGTAGCCTATCGCTGGGACTTTGGCGACGGCTCACCTTACAGTGAACCGAATCCGAGCAACCAGGCTGGTCACCAGTATGCTGCTGCCGGAACCTACACGGTTCGGGTCGAGGCGATGAACGGCATGGGCGCCACGCAATTGGGTTCGATGGATGTCGAGATCAGCGAGGACATGGTCGGAGAGGTGCAGTACTTCACCGCCGAAATGGTTTCAACTTACATGGCACCCGATCCGCTGCCCGCTCCAATCACCGTCGAACTGCCGCTAATGGCCGACACCTGGGTCAATGGTGGTGACACTGCTACCAATTTCGATGCCTTTGCCGCAACGGTTGTTCGTACGACCGGCCTTGACAACGCCCTGCTTACCTTCGACCGCAGCGCCCTGCCCGAAGGCGTTGAAATCCTCAGCGCTGAACTGGATGATCAATCCTCACCTTCCAGTCCGGCGCTTTCGGCAAGGAACTGACCGTGCTGAATGTCGAAGCCTTTCGATTCGACGACCGTCACCTTCGACGACGCTCCCGCCATTTACAACCCCGGCGAATCTGTCCTGTGCCAGATGATCTGGGCATGGTAACCTTTGATGTTGCAAGCAATGTCATGGCCTGGGATGCCGTTGGCGCGCAGGCAACAGCCGATAGTCACGTGGGCCAACTGGCCATCTCTGCTACAGGCCCGTGGGGCCGTGTTGTGTTCGACAGTCTTGAGACCTATCAGGCTGAACCACCTGTATTGGTTGTGACCTATCGACCTACCGAATAGACCGAATCGCCGATGCAATGAAGACGTAGACTGATTCGATCTTCGCACATCTCTCAAGAACAAGGCCTGGACAATTGTCCAGGCCTTGTCGCGCTCCATTGCGTTTAAGCTTACTTTTTTCAGGCAATCATTTTGCCAGCGTTTCGATCTGTGCTAAACTCAGAATAGGATTACAAGTAAATAAAACTTCTTAGTGAATCTCATTCTGTGCGACGAAGCACATGATGTGAGAATGATCGTTTTTGTAAGGAGAAACGCCAGTACCGACGTGTTATTCATCGTGCACAAGATTTACGAAAATAACTTGAATTCACGCTGGTAGTGGCATTTCCTGCACAGTTATAGAGGAAAGGAGGTGATGCCAAAAAACTTCGATTGATAGATAATCACATCTTTGCAGGATGGACAGGAATGCAAAGGTGTGAAGTTGATTGTACAATTACTGTCCAGTTTATTGATTGAGGGTGGGAAATGTACAGATTTCAAGGAATTCAGCAGCCTTATTCCGATCATTTCCACTACCCCGATATGATGCGAGGAGCTAACCAAATGAAAACATCTGTACGCAAGATCATTTTTATGATCATAATTTTGTCTATGTTACTCTCAGCGCTTGCACCGCTGGCGGCCTTTGCGCAACAAGACGAAGGCGCTGGCGATGTGAAGCTCGATGACTCGATTGGTCAGCGCACGCCGCCGGGCCGCGATAAAGTCAAGTCAATTGACCAGCCCAACATCAAGGACTATTGGCGTAACCAAGAACGCTTGCGCTTGCTCGAATCCGGTATGTCAGCGCAAGCGGACAATCTCTCTCTAACAGCGGACGACCGTGTATTAGTGATCCTTGTCGAATTTGCCGGCACCGATACCTTCACCTGGAGCCCGGGTGATGAGTGGGACCCGCTGGGCAGAGCCGATCCGGACGAAGCTGTTTATGACGAGGATGACAACGTAATCGTCGGTGATTGCTCAAATATTATTACAGAGGAAACTACTTTTACCTACAGTGGCCCGTTGCACAACGAAATACCACGACCGGTATCAGCAGAAGATCGCTCAGGTGACTCGATCTGGACTGAGGATTTCAGCAAGGATTGGTTCGAAGGATTCATGTGGGGCGATGGCGTCGTATTTGACTACGTGCGCGAGGATGGCTCCGTTTTTCATGAGGACTTCACTGGAGAGTCTGTAAAGAATTACTTCCTGGATATGTCGGGTGGAGACTATGAGATCGAAGGTGATGTCATCGGTTGGGTCCAGGTGCCGCATTCCACCTGGTACTACGATGCCGACCAATGCCCAGGCGCCCGCTCTGGCGGTGGCTCCCGCGGCGCAATCCCTGGTGCCGGCAGCTCGCGGCAATTGGTGCGCGACTCTTTGGACGCCGTCAATGCCATCAGTGACACCATACCCGATTTCGACTGGGCCAACTACGACCAGAATGGCGATGGCCTCATCGATCGTCTGTGGATCGTTCATGCAGGCTACGGTGAAGAGGATGGTACTGTTCTGCTCAATCGTACAGACTATGGCGAAGCTGCTGTTTGGTCCCATTCCTCGTCTGTTAGCCCGCCCTACGAAGTTGCTCCGGGAATCTCGGCTGGACCGTACATCATCATGCCTGAGAATGGCGGCATCGGCGTTTTCGCCCATGAGTATGCACACAACCTGGGCGCCGACGACCTCTATGCCTATGGAAACGGCGAGACCTCGGCAGGGTTCTGGGCCCTTCAGGCTGACGATTGGACCGGTTATCCCATCGGCTTCGAGCCGCCGGCAGCAGACCCGTGGCATCTGGACGGCTGGGGTTGGTTGGATCCCTATATCATCACGGATCCCGGCCAGGAATACATGGTTACAGTAGGCCAGGCCAGCGAGTTTCCCGGTGGAGACGATGTGTACCGTGGGGTCAAGATCATGTTGCCAGATGGAGAATTGCCGCTGGCCGTGCCGGTCTGGCAGGGTGAATACTACTGGTGGGGCGGCAAGAAGGACCTGGCCAACGCCATGATGACCACTGTTGATCCCATCGCTATCCCCGCTGAAGGAGCCTCCTGGACCTTTGATCTGGTATACGATGTCGAAGACGAGTGGGACTTCCTGTGGTTCCAGGCTTCGACGGACGGTGAAAACTGGGATACGCTCACCAACGAAAGCACCCAATGCGAGCACGATCCGGGCTGGATAGGCGGCCTCTATGGCTTCCCCGACGACCTCTGTGGAGCCGGTCTGGGCGGCTATTACGGCTACAACGAAAACTGGCCCGATCCCGAAATGCAGACCTTTGACCTCAGCGCCTATGCCGGAGAGAGCGTCTGGCTGCGCTACTGGTTCATGACCGACTGGGGCACGACGTATACGGGCGTTTTTGTGGATAACGTCATGGTGACCTCTGGCGACACCGTCCTGTTCGAGGACGACGCTGAAGTGGAAGGTGCCTGGACCTATGAGATGCCCTGGGAGCGCACGAACGGCGTGCAGAGCTTCAGCCACAACTACTACCTGCAATGGCGTAACGTCAGCGAGACTGGCGGCTACGATAGTGCCCTGGGCGATGACCGCTGGCGCTTTGGTCCTGCCAACACCGGTCTCCTGGTCTGGTACAACAACAACTTCTACACCGACAACGAGATCTACAGCTATCTCGAGGATGGCAATGGCTTTGGACCAAAAGGCCGCATGTTGGTAATCGACTCTCACCCCATGCCTTACCGCAATCCCGATTGGGCGCCTAGCTCTCTGGGCAAGGAAAATACCAACAACACGACGCGTGGCCAGATACGCGATGCGCCTTTCAGCAAGTTAGACTCGATCGACTTCCTGTACACAGACCCTTACCGTGATGATACAGAGCATCTCTACGAAGGTCGGCCTGCTATGCCCGCTTTCCACGACAGCATGGGTTATTATCCTGGCGTGGCCAGTGAGGGCGATGGCCGTTACTGGAATACAGTGAACTGGGATGCCAGTGCCGCTGTGCCTGCCACCAGCATGTACAGCATCAAGGGTGACTCCAGCTATCCCGGCCGACATATTCAGTATGTCAACGGCGGATGGCTTGGATTCTGGAACTGGCCTTATGCTGGCACCGGCAACCCCGGCGATGATTTCGCCCAGTACGGCTGGCACGTGGAGATCGTGGATCAGACAGAATCTGAAGCTACGCTTCACATCTGGAACGCTCTCTACGACTACGAAGGCAGCGTAACCACCACGGGCAGCGCCGATCCACTCATGTACGGCGATACGGTCGATGTACACGTCAACGCCACGAACATCGGCTCGCGTGTCAGGTCTACTGTAGTGGTTGTGCTCGATCGTGAGGTTGAATTTGTCAGCGCCTACGGCGGAGCATACCCGCTTACTGCAGGCGCCCTTTCCGAGCTTGCTGCTGCCCGAAATCTTGATCTCGGCCTGAGTGCAGCAACTGCCACTGCCGAGCCCGGTCAGGTGATAGCAGTCGCCTGGGATAAAGATCCGCTGCTGGTGGGTGAGGAGGTCGATTTCGGCTTCATCGCCAAGGTAATCAGTTACACTGGCGGCGTCCATCACGATGCCGTGTTCTATGACGATGCCTATCCTGATGTAACGATCACAGGTAACGGAATTCATGATCTACGACGATGGCCTGCGCACGGTCGAGTTGCCGCTGATGGCAGACACCTGGGTCAATGGTGGCGATACTGCAGCGAACTTTGATGGCTATGCCGCCGAAGTCGTTCGCACCACCGGCCTGGACAACGCCCTGCTCACCTTTGACCGCAGCGCCCTGCCCGAGGGTGCAGAGATCGTCAGTGCTGAACTGACTATCAACACCACCTTCGAGTCAGGCGCTTTCGGCAAGGAAATGACCGTCCTGAACACCGAAGCCTTTGATTCCACTGCCGTGACCTTTGACACAGCGCCCGCTATCTACAATCCCGGCGCTGCTGTGCCTGTGACTATTGGTGCAGATGACCTTCGACGTGGCTTTCAATGTAACAGCCTGGGATGCGGTTGGCGCTCAGGCGACCGACTGATAGCCACATGGGCCAACTGGCAATTTCCGCCACGGGTCCCTTTGGTCGTGTCACCTTCGACAGCCTCGAGACCTACCAGGCCAGTCCCGCCATGTTGACAGTAACCTATATGGTGGACTAAATACAACGATAATGCGTGGGATTCAGAATCTCCTGCGAGCATAACCACTCTCAAGACCAGGGCCTGGAGCGATTGCGTCCAGGCCCTGTCGCGTTCATGTGCAACTTGTAGGATGCCTTACTCGTTGTGAATTTGACAGCCCAATGGTTCTTCCATAAAATGCCTCATGTTTTGCCCTGCGAAACGATCTTGGTGGGGTGGACTGTCATTTTGTCCGGTATAGGACGCAAAAGCTACAAAATGCTGACCCCTTCATCGATTCCCTCAACGACTTCCAGCGTATTCTTTTGGCACCTTGAAACGCTTTGGACGCTGCAAATGCAGAGCGTATTGAAGCTTTCAGGTTGATAGTATTTAGCATGGGCGTTGCCTGCACTTAGGTGTCAGGCAGCGCCCTTTTTTGTTTAACCCAAACCCCATGGAGTGCGCCTATTTGAGATTTACCTGTTTAACAGACACTACCTTTTTCCCCAATCTTCTTCCAACAACTTTAAGGAGTATCTACCTGTGAGAAGAAAATTCAGCACCGTTTTTGCAATTGCGATGGTTGTGGCGATGCTTTTGGCAGCAGTGATCCCTGCTGCTGCCGCACCTGCATCTGCCCCGACCTTCGATCAATCCCCGAACTTCACCGAAGTGACAGACGTCACCCCGCTTAGCTCTGGGGTCGTGGTTGAACCCAAAGACGCAGTTGGTCCGGCCACCTACATCGTCCAATTGTCCGACGCACCCCTGGCCACGTACCAAGGCACCGTTGCCGGCTTTGCGGCAACCAGCCCTAATGCCACCGGCGAAAGCAAACTGGATGCAAATTCTGCTACAAGCCAGGCCTACATGGATTATCTTGCCGATAAGCAAAGTCAGGCTATCACCGCGGTCGAGTCTGTATTGACCCGTCCAGTCGAAGTTGAATACCAATATAAAGTTACGCTCAACGGCTTTGCTGCCGAGTTTAGTCCTTCAGAAGCAGCCAAGGTCGCTCAGATGCCTGGCGTTATACGCGTCGAGCGTGAGCGGATGTACGAATTGCACACCGATGCAGGTCCTGCCTGGATCGGCGCTCCTGGCATCTGGGATGGCAGCATGACCGGCGGTATGCCCGGCACCATGGGTGAAGGCATCGTCGTTGGTGTCATCGACACCGGCATCGATCCCTGGAACCCCTCCTTCGCCGATGTAGGCGATGATGGCTATGATCACGACAATCCCAAGGGCAAATTCTTCGGCGTCTGTGATCCTGAAAACACCAATCCTCCCGCCGGCATCTCAGGCCTACGACCCCACCTTCCCTTGTAACGACAAAATGATCGGCGCTTGGGGATACGCAAGTGTGGATGGCGGCGATCCCCGTGATTCTGATGGTCACGGCTCGCACACCGCCAGCACAGCGGCTGGCAACTTCGTTGATGACGCAGTGGTTGTTACCCCAACCGACACGTACCACGCTTCAATTTCTGGTGTTGCGCCTCATGCCAACATCATCATGTACGCCGCTTGCTGCACGGGCGCTGCCCTGAGCGCCGCTATTGACCAGGTAGTGCTCGATGGCGTCGATGCAGTCAACTATTCAATTGGTGCAAGTGGCGAAACCCCTGATCCTTGGAACGACGTCTCGGCGCAACAGTGGTTGGCCGTGCGAGATGCTGGCATCTTTGTGGCCACTTCCGCCGGCAACGCTGGCCCTGGCGACGAAACTGTTGGCTCACCTGGCGACCTGCCCTGGATGACCACCGTTGGAGCCAGCAGCCACAATCGTGTTTTCCTGACTTCAGTTACGGTGAATGATGGCGTCAATGGACCTCTGACACTCAGTGGTCAATCGATGTCCGCTGCACTGGACACTCCAACCGAGGTCGTGCGCTCCATCGATTTCGCTGACCCCGACAACGGCATTAGCGAAGAAGATGCCAATCTCTGTGCCGATGGAATCTTCCCTGCTGGCACCTTTGATGGCCAGATCGTGATCTGCGAGCGTGGCACCTATGGCCGTGTAGCCAAAGGCCAGACCGTCGCTGATGGCGGCGCAGGTGGTTACATCCTGGCGCAACCCGATGAATTTGGCGGCGGCCCTGGCGGTGTTTCGACCGATCCCCACGTCGTACCCGCCGTACACATTGACTATTACAGCTACCAGGACTTGTTGGCTTATCTCGACAATGCCGATGGCGCTGTAATGGGAACTATTACTGGAGCCACACTTGATGACAGCGCTGCGAATGGCGATATCATGGCTTCTTTCAGCTCCCGTGGCGCTAACCGTGGCTTTTTCTCCGATCTGATCGTCCCCAACGTTACCGCCCCTGGTCGCGCTATTTGGGCAGCTTATCACCAAGGTGATGAGGGAGACGGCTCCTACACCTGGAATGTCATTCAGGGAACGTCCATGTCCAGCCCGCACGTCGCTGGCGCTGGCGCTCTCATGGTTGCCCTGCATCCCGATTGGACGCCTGCCGAGATCGAATCTGCATTGATGACCACCGCCAACACCAACGTCCTCAACGACGACGGCATGAACAAGGCCACCCCGTTTGCTCAGGGCGCTGGCGCTGTCAAGCTGGGTTACGCCGCCAATGCCGGATTCGTCCTTGACGTAACCACCGACGACTTCACGAATTCCGACCCGCGACAAGGCGGCGACCCCAAGACACTCAATATCGCCAACATGGGCAACAGCTCCTGTGTGCTCGAGTGCTCCTGGACCCGCACCCTGACCAGCGTTCTGGATGTCGATGAAGACTGGACAGCCACGCTCGATATGCCTGAAGGTATGACCGGTTCGGTTGAGCCGGCAAGCTTCACCCTGGCAGCAGGTGGCACGCAAGATGTCGTCGTCACAGTCAACGTCGGTGGACTTGAAGCCGACACCTGGCATTTTGCCGAGTTGATGCTCGATGCCGCTTCTGAAACCACACCAGATGCGCACATGCCCATTGCAGTCAGCCCGACCACTGGCGACCTCCCCGGTGTCGTTGAGATCGAAACCGGTCGCAGCGCTGGCTCGCAACTGGTCACCGATCTCACTTCCATCCCCATCACCGAGATGACGATTGAAGCCGCAGGCTTCGCCAAGGGTGAAATCGATACTTTCGAACTGTACGAAGATCCCACCAATGACATTCCTGATGGTTTCTACGATGATCTCGATCAGGTCTACTGGCGACTGATCAACGTTCCTGACGGCGGCTTGCGCCTGATCACCGAAGTGATTGCTTCCGAATCACCAGACGTCGACATGGCTGTTGGTCGTGACAATAACGGCAACGGCATGCCCGACCAGGATGAAGAAGTATGTCAGAGCGCTTCCGGCGGCCCATTTGAGCGTTGTAACATCATGGAGCCCGAAGCCGGCGACTGGTGGGTGATCGTCCTGAACTGGGAAGAATCAGCCAATGCGCCTGACGAGGTTTCACTCTCGACCGCAGTCCCTGTCATTGGCAGCGGCAGCATGGTCGTGACCGGCCCTGAATCAGTCGAGGCGCTCGAACCCTTCGACCTGCGCGTGTTCTGGGATGACGAAATGATGGCTGGCGACCGCTGGTACGGCGCTTTCACCATCGGCACTGATCCTGCCAATCCTGGCAATGTCGGTTCTGTGCCCGTCGATCTGATGCGTGTGGAAGATGATGTCGCCAAGTCAGTCGATGTCTCTGAAGCCGGAGCCGGTGATGTGGTTGAGTACACGCTCACCGTCCTGCCCAACGTCCTGCACGAAGATCTAAGCTACGTCATTTCCGACACCCTCCCCAGCGGCGTTACCTACGTCGATGGTTCGGCAGTTGCCACAGACGGCACGGTCTCCGTGGCCGATGGCGTGGTCACCTGGACAGGCACGATGCCGACCTTCTTCGGTGTTGAGGGCAAGTACAACGTCACCACCAGCGCCGACGATCCCACCTGCGACACCGGGTTCGGCGGCTACGTCGACCTTGCTGGCTTCGGCATCATGCCCCAAGCTGCAATTACCGGTGATTCGCAGGCATGGACAACTGGTCTGGCCCAGAATCCGTTCCAGTTCTATGGCGGTTCACGCGAGAACGGCATCACCTTCACTGATGATGGCTTCGCTTACTTCGACTCCACACAGGGTGATGCGCCCTGGACCAACACCGCTTTGCCTGATGTCGCTGATCCCAACGACCTCATGGCAATGTTCTGGAACGACATGGAGATCATTTACAGCGCTGATCCGGCCGATCTGCGCGGCGTCTCCCTGGCGAGAGCTGGTGCAGAGGTCTTCATCATCGAGTACGATGGCATGCAACCCTGGACTTCCGACGGCGTGCATGATGATCGCTATGACTTCGAGGTCGTCGTTTTCAGCACGATCGACAATACGCCCGGCGCTCCTGAAATCGTCTTCGCTTACGACAACTTCATCGGTAGCCCTGAATCAGCAACCATCGGTGTTGAGAACTTCACCGGTTCGGCTGCCACCGAATTCCTGTTCGGCGATCCTGCCGGCGTCATCAGTGACGGCCTCATGATCTGCTTCGATTATGATGGTCCCACCGCCGCCCCGGTTGAGATTTCCTACCAGGTCACAGTGGACGCTGATGTCGAGATCGGTTCTGATGTCACCAACACCGCTGTGAGTGACACCGACCTGCCCGGCAGCATGGAAGCCAGCACAAGCGCCAGCTTCATGGTCGTCCAGAAAGAACTGGAAGGCAGCATCACCCAGACGCCTTCGGCTGATCCTCTGGTATACGGCGACTCCGTCGCTGTTGATGTCAACCTGCTCAACGCCACGAGCGATGACATCGCCGATGGCTCCGCCATTGTCTGGCTGGATGATGAAGTAACCTACGTTGATGGCAGCGCCTACAATGCCACACCGCTTACTGCCATGCAGGCTGCTGACTTACTCGCCCGCATGGGCCAGGAAGCGCCTGCAGCTGCGGATGAGAGCCACGGTGGCAACGAAGTCGTCGGCATCCTCTGGACTGGCATGATCGCTAATGGAGACTCGACTGACTTCGGTTTCGTCGGTATGGTCAACAGCACCACCGGTAGCATCATGCACGCTGTGAATGTGTTCGATGGCTACATGCCCATTGGCACCTTCGCCAGCGATAGCCTGGAGATCACCGAGACCGCCATGGTCGAACTGCCCTTGCTGGCCGACACCTGGGTCAACAGTGCCGGTGGCAGTGAAGCGCTGAATTTCAACGATTACGCCGCCCTGGTCGCTCGTACCACTGGCCTGGACAACATCCTGCTAACCTTCGACCGCAGCGCTCTGCCTGAGGGAGCCAATCTCATCAGTGCTGAGTTGATGGTCAACGTCACCCTGGAATCCGGCGCATTCGGCAAGGAACTGACAGTTCTGAACAGCGAAAGCTTCGATTCAGCTACCGTAACTTTCGAAACAGCGCCCGCCGTGTACAATCCCGGCGAGCCAGTGGCAGCGGCTGTGGGTATGCTAAGCTTCGATGTGTTGAACAATGTGGCTGCATGGGATGCCGTTGGCGCCCAGGCAACCGCTGATCATCACATGGATTACCTGGCTATCTCCGCCTCGGGTCCGTTTGGCCGCTTCTCCATGGACAGCATGGAGGCCTTTGAAGCTAAAGCGCCAATGCTGACCGTTGTCTACTTCGTCGAATAACCCCGACAACCCAACAACTTGCAGGGGTGTGTATGCTATCGCCCCTGCAACCCTTCACAAACAACAAGGCCGGGACTAACCCTCCCGGTCTTTTTTCATGCCCCCAACCGGGGTCATTTCGAAACCAACCCACCAATTCATTCAGGCCTGCCCTGAAAACTGTCATTCCGAGCGACTGGCAGAGAGTCGAGGAATCTACTTCCGTGATTCGAGGGTACAGATTCCTCACTGCGTTCGGAGTGACACTTGTGGCGTTTTCATGTGTCGTGGTG
Organism: uncultured Chloroflexia bacterium; assembly: GCA_963700615.1. GTDB lineage: Bacteria > Chloroflexota > Anaerolineae > J102 > J102 > DUEF01. The sequence goes on from CAVOYG010000026.1 coordinate 1,076,386, forward strand.
CTGGTGTGGCAGCATGAGCGTCTGCCCTGAAAATTGTCATTCCGAGCGACCGGCAGGGAGTCGAGGAATCTACTTCCGTGATTCGGGGGTACAGATTCCTCACTGCGTTCGGAATGACACTTGTGGCGTTTTCATGTGTCGTGGTGCTGGTGTGGCAGCATGAGCGTCTACTCAGGATGCTAAATTCGGTATGCCTGAACAGTTACGCTGATTCCTTGATAGCGAGGAGATTTCCCCTCCTTTCAGTCTTCGAAATGACAGTTGTTGGGATAGTTATCATCAGACATAAATACACCCTCTGGACGGGCTGAGAGCAACAGTCCAGAGGGTGTATTGGTAAAGTGTGCGAAGTTAGTCGGCTTCAACGCTAGGCCGGGGCTGGGCTTGGAGGCGTGGCCGGACCTTGTTGATGGGCGGTGTCAGAACGTCGGGAGGGTTCTGATTTCTTTGCGGGCGAGGAGGGTGCGGAAGGTGAGCGAGTCGTCTGTGATGGCAACACACCGGTCTCAAACAACGCTGCCAGATCGTCGCGAGTGAGGGTTTCTTGATCGAGCAAGGCCTGGGCCACCAAATCCAACAGGTTTCGGTTATCTTTCAAAGCTGCTTCAGCCTGCCGGTATCCTGTATCGACGATTGCACGCACTTCCCGGTCGATCTCTTCAGCCACCTCTTCGCTGTAGTCCCGCTGTTCGTGGATCTCCCGACCCAGGAAGACCATCTCGTCCTTCTTGCCAAACACCATGGGTCCCAGTTTTTCGCTCATGCCGTAGCGGGTGACCATCGCTCGGGCAATGCGGGTGACTTGCTCCAAATCTGAACTGGCGCCACTGGAGATATCGTTGAACACTATCTCCTCGGCGATACGGCCCCCCAGCGCCACCGAAATGCGGGCCATGAAATCTTCTGTACTTTGCAGCGATTTTTCTTCATCGGGTACTTGCCAGGCGTAGCCTGCGGCCTGCCCACGTGGGATGATCGTCACCTTCTGTAGTGTATTTGCAGAATCCAGAAATTTAGCCACTACGGCATGACCAGCTTCGTGGTAGGCCGTAAGCCGCTTGCGAGATTCGCTCAGCACCCGACTCTTGCGTTCGGGGCCGCCCAGGGCCACGCGTTCGATGGCCTCTTCAAATTCGCTCATGCCAATTGTACGCTTGCTGCGGCGAGCGGCCAGGATGGCGGCCTCGTTGACCACGTTTTCGATGTCCGCTCCTGCGAAGCCAGGCGTGGCGCGAGCCAGAATATCCAGATTGGTGTCAGCAGCCAGTGGCTTACCCTTGGAATGGATGCCAAAAATCGCTCGTCGTCCGCGCACATCAGGTTTATCGAGCACCACCCGACGATCAAAGCGCCCAGGACGCAGGAGGGCGGGGTCCAGGATATCCGGTCGGTTGGTGGCGGCGATGATGATGACATTGCTGTCCGTGTCGAAACCATCCATTTCCACCAGGATCTGGTTCAGTGTCTGTTCGCGTTCGTCGTGGCTGCCACCGAGTCCAGAGCCACGATGTCGACCTACAGCGTCGATCTCGTCGATGAACACAATGCAGGGGCTGTTGCGCTTGGCCTGTTCGAACAAATCTCGCACCCGGCTGGCGCCGACGCCCACAAACATCTCCACAAATTCGGAACCCGAGATCGAGAAGAAGGGCACGCCAGCTTCACCGGCGACTGCTTTCGCCATCAAGGTTTTGCCGGTGCCGGGAGATCCCACCATGAGCACGCCTTTGGGAATACGAGCGCCCAACGATGCGAATTTCTCAGGCTCCTTCAGGAACTCGACCACCTCAGCCAACTCGACCTTGGCTTCGTCGCAACCCGCAACATCGGCGAACGTGACGGTGGGCTTGTCGGCAGCGAGCACTTTCGCTTTACTTTTGCCAAAGCTCATCGCCTGGCTGTTTGAACCCTGAGCTTGCCGCATCAATAGAAACAGCAGGGCGCCGACGAAGATCAAGGGGCCGATGCTGCTTAGAAGCGTCAGCCAATTGCCGGCCTGGCTCGGGGATTCCACCACGAATTCGAGGTTATCGAGTTCTTCGGGAGTGACGCCCAGAGACTCCAGGGTTTCCAGGAGGCTGATGTCTTCACCTTTCCTTGTGTGGACAACGGCTCCATCGTGCATAGTGACTGTGACATCGTCGCCATTCACCTCAATGGTCTTGACTGTGCCATCCTGGACTGAGCGGGCAATAGTTGAGATGTCTTTCTCTTCAGGACTGGAGTCCGTCGACTGAAAGACGCTGAGGAAGAGGGCGGCGGCGGCCACCAATATCAATAGATAGACAAAAATGTTATTTCGAGACCAATTAGCGTTCACGCAATGCCTCCAAAACCGGATGGAAAGACCGGTGTATGGTTAGTTTAATGGTATTATACCAGACGTTTCCTACGATTACCATGCTCAAGCCTCAATCGCTGCAACAATGCTTCCAGTTGACATGAGAGATAGGTGAATGAAGCGCCATTATATCTTGTTGGCCTGGCTTCTGGGCATTCTTCTGCCCATGGCCTGGTTCGGACGTTTTTCTGAATCTTACCAGCAGGCATTCAATTTCATTTTTGGCCCGCCCTGGATGCATGTGGTCACACATGCCTTACTGTTTGTGGTGCTGGCCTATTTGCTGGCAACGATTGTCAGCACGCTGTTCGAGCGCCAATCGATCATCCGAATTACGGCTATCGTTTTGAGTGTGGCGGTAATTATCGCCATTCTACAGGAAATCATCCAGTTGTGGTATAAGGGGCGGATGTTCGGCTACGCCGAAGTATACGATCTGGGTGTGGATATGATGGGCGTTTTTGTGGGATTGGCTGTTTTTGGATGGCGAAATTGGCGAATGGTTGATCGATCTTAGCTGTTTTGCCAGAAACTTAAAGTGTCAGGATGCAGGTTCTGTGGGTTTCGATGATAGAATCGATCGCCGGGATGAGTGTTGTTGGGATGGGCTCGTCGGTGTGCAACACCATGATCGCTTCGCCACGGGGTGTGCGGCGTCCTACATGCATGAAGGCGATGTTGATATCGTTTTGGCCCAGGAGCGTGCCGATGTTGCCAATGACGCCAGGCTTATCGTAGTGCCAGGCCAACAGGAAATGCCCCAGCGCCCGGAAGTCGACCCAGAGGTCTTCGATAGCGACGATGTAGGATTCTCCGGCCAGGACGCTGCCCCGTACATCAGTGGCTTCCGTGTCTGACCGCACTCTGAGCGTGATTATGTTTTCAAAACGCTCGTGGTGGTGACGCTGGCGCTGTTCTGACACGATGATGCCACGGCGCTGAGCAATGAGGTCAGCATTGATGATATTGACCTTTTCTTCCACCACCTCGGCTAAGAGGCCACGCAGCGCCGCCGCCAGCAGGATGGTGGTGTCGTATTCGGCCAGGGGGCCGTGGATCACCAGTTCCACTTCATGGACCTGCATCGGCTTGTACTGGGTCAGGAAGCGTCCCAAAGTCTCCACCAAATCGATGAATGGTGTTACGAATTCCAGGTGGTCGCTGGGGATGAGCGGTGCATTGACGGCATATCGGGCTGGGCGTCCTTCCAATACATCGATGACCTGCGCTGCGACATCGATAGCTACCTGATGTTGCGCTTCGTTGGTGGAGCCGCCAATATGCGGCGTGACGATCAGTTTTGGGTGACTCCGCAGTGGGGAATCAGTTTCGAGCGGTTCGTGAACAAAGACATCCAGCGCAGCGCCCGCAACCAGATTTTGGTCCAGGGCAGCCACAAGATCAGTCTTCGTCGATAATGCCGCCACGTGCCGTGTTGATGATGCGCACAGTGGGTTTGCAGAGCGCCAGCTCCTCCATCCCGATGATGCCACGTGTCTGTTCTGTGAGGGGCAGGTGCGTGCTTATGAAATCGCTGTTTGCCAGCAGATAATGGAGATCGACGAGTTCTGCGCCCAGATTGCCGGCATATTCGCTGGAGACATACGGATCGTAAGCTAACAACTCCATGCCAAGGCCACGGGCGCGCCGAGCCAGTTGGCTTGCCACCCGTCCCAAACCGACCAATCCCAAGGTTTTGTCGCGCAATTCGATGCCCATGAACGCTTTACGGTTCCATTCTCCCCGGGCCATCGAAAGTTGTGCAGCCGGGATGTTGCGGGCCAGCGCCATCAGCAGGGCTAGTGCATGTTCGGCTGCTGCAGCCACGTTGCCTGTGGGCGCATTAACAACGGTGATCCCGCGCTGTGTGGCTGCATTGATGTTGATATTGTCCAGTCCGACGCCGGCGCGGGCGATTACCTTGAGCCGATCGGCAGCGGCAATAACCTCCGCTGTGACTTGGGTGCCGCTGCGGATGATGAGGGCATCGTAGTCCGGGATAGCGGCGAGGAGTTCCGCCGCTGTCAGGTTGGTGCGGATGGCGAATTCAAGCGCGGCCTCTTGAAGCAAGTCGAGGCCGGGTTGCGCTAATGGATCGGAGATCAGTACGCGTGGGGGCATGATATTTTTGTATGGGACTCAGAGGTGTCCAGACCCGCTACATCTCTTCCGGTGCGCCCATACCCATTAGATCGAGGACGTATGCCAGGGCGATCTGGGTGGCCCGCACCAACTGTAGACGAGCACGGGTGAGTTCGAGATCGTCTGGTTCGGAGGAGAGGACGCGACAAGCATCGTAGAATTTGGTAAAGGTCTTGGCCAGATCCAGGGCATAGTGAGGCAAATGGTGGGGGGCCAGGCGTTCGACGGCTTCGATGACGATTTCGGGCAGTTGCAGCATCTTCTGCAGCAAAGCCATTTCTTCGGGACAACTGAGCAGGCTGAGGTCTGCCCCCGTAAGATCGACGCCTATCTCCTCGGCTTTGCGTAAGATTGAAGAAACACGGGCATGAGCGTACTGCACATAATAGACCGGATTTTCGCTGCTTTCCGCCACAGCCAGGTCGATGTCGAAATCGATGCGGGCCTCGTTGGAGCGGCTGAGTAGCAGAAAACGGGCGGCGTCTGGCCCGACCTCATCCAGCACATCCCGCAAGGTGACGATGTCGCCCGACCGCTTGGAGAGCTTGATTTCCTGGCCGCCTCGTTTAAGGGTAACCAGATCGTAGAGGACGACGGTCAGGCGGTTGGGATCGATCCCCAGGGCTTTGAGCATGGCGGGCATTCGGGCCGCCTGGTTCTGATGGTCGACTGCCCAAACATCGATCACTCTGTCAAAGCCACGGGTAATGAATTTATTGTAGTGATAGGCGATGTCGCTGGCGTAGTAGCCAGGTTCGCCATTCGAGCGGATGAAAACCTCGTCACGATCGCTCTTGGACAGGTATTTGCTGGCGGTGAACCATACAGCGTCATCCTTCATGTACAGGTCATCCTGGTCCCGCAAGATGGCGCTGACGTGCTCAAAAGTGCCATCCTCGTAAAGGCTTTCTTCAGAGAACCAATTATCGAAGAAAACCCGCATCACGCCGAGGTCGGTGGCTAGTTCTGCAGTAACAGCAGCCAGGCCAAGTGCCCGGAAGCGGGGAATGGCTTCGTCATCGGACAGCGTCAGTAAGCTGTCACCGTAGTCGGACTGGATACTGCGGGCGTAATCGAGCATGTAGGCGCCGGGGTAGCCATCCTCCGGGATGTTGACGTCGATGCCATACAACTGCTGGTAACGCCGCCACAGGGTCTCGCCGAAGATGTTGACCTGGGTGCCACGGTCGTTGATGTAGTACTCGCGCTGGACTTCATAGCCGCTGTTCTCCAGCAGGCGAGCCAGCGTATCACCGATGGCTGCATTGCGAGCGCCACCGAAGTGCAAAGGACCGGTGGGGTTGGCGCTGACGAATTCCACCTGAACCCGATCACCATCGCCCAAATCGACTCGGAAGTAGTCGGCTCCTTGCAGAACGATTTCGCCTGTCTGCGCCGCCAACCAGCCTTTGTCGACGTACAAGTTGATGAATCCGGGCTTTGCAGGCTCGACCTTTTCAATGAAGTCAACCGGTTCGATGCGTCTGGCGATGATTTCGGCAACCTGCAAGGGAGATAACGTCTTCGCTCCCTGTGTCTTGAGGGCATTATTTACCTCACGGATTATCTGTAAGGCCAATGCAGCGGAGAAATCGCCCTGTCCGTCGCGCTTCGCGCGGTTGATGGTGATCTCCGGCAGTTCGAACTTTGGGAGATCGCCCTTTTTCTGGGCTTTGCGGGCAGCTTTTTGGATTACGTCGGCGAGTTGGATTTGAAGCATCATAAGTTTAGTTGTGCATCAGGGATGATGGGCCGCAAGGAAGGGTGTGTGGGCGTACGCGCAATCTGCAATAAAAAAACTCTCCGGTCGGGAGAGCGTCAGCGCTAAGTTAGGTTCGCGTTCGGGCTTCCAGACCGGGTTAGGCTGGTAGGGTGCACCTGGAGCGATGAGAGGATGAATTAAACATGGTGGAAGACAGGATACACGGTGGGGTGAGGATTGTCAAAAGTGCACAAATGGGGTTTGGTCGGCTACCATATGACCTCCACATCATACTGTTTGATCTTGGCATCGATTGTGAGAATCGGCAGTGATTCGAGCTGGCTTTGCGCCACCAGTAGACGATCAAATGGGTCTCGATGGTGGTTGGGAAGTGTGTACACGTACAGGGCATGGCTCATCAATATTGGTAGGGTTTGGATGGTGTTTTGGCGAAGTTGTTGGGCGATGAATTGTGGTACAGGTTCTTCGGTATCCAGGATATCTAGCTTTCTCAAGTTTGCCTTAATCGCAATTTCCATTCCACTGGCAGCGCTAAGGTATAACTCGTTGTTATGATCCTGCATGATCTCCGCCGCCCGTTTTGAAAGTTGTTTATCAGCAGTCACCCACCACAGGAAAGCATGGGTATCCAGTAGAATTTTCATCAACTTTCCTCTCCCTCGAACAAGGCAAGCCATTCTTCTGGCAGGGATTCATTGAAATCTTCAGCGATTCGTATTTTGCCTTTCGCACTACCGGGCTGGCGTGGCTCTCCAATTGGCAGATATGGAACCAGGCGCGCTATAGGCGTGCCCGCCTTGGCGATTATAATTTCGTCGCCAACCGCAACCCGGCTAAGTAATCGGGACAGATGGGTTTTCGCTTCGTGAATATTGACGAGTGTTGTGGTCATGGTCTGGTTCTCCTAGCGATAAATAATAAACTAAGTCATGAACTAAGTCAATTCGCTTTCCCTCGATTCCTTTTCCTTCTTACCTGCCAATGGAACTTACTCAAATCCTTTGTCGTCATAGATACAGACCAAGATCGGGGCCCCAAAACAAGTGAGATTGCCATCCCTTACCGGTGACTATCATGATCTGCATTGCGCTTGAACAACCAAGCCACTGGCTAATGACGCCGTGCAATTTTCACCTATCATTTCGGAGGACACCATGAGAACTAAACAATTCGCATCAGCCATACTTTTAGCTATTTCCTTACTGCTGGCGATGATGCCTGGTGTATCGGCTCAGGGAATCGTCGTTGATGACCAACCGCCTGTGGACCGCATCCCGCCCATCGGCGGCCCCATCAGCATTGACATGCACAGCATCGATGCCGTGGTCGATGGCCCGGTGGCGACAGTGCATGTCACCCAGATTTTCCGTAACCAGGCAGATTGGCAGGTGGAGGGAACGTACATCTTTCCGCTGCCAGTCGATGCTGCTATCGGTGATTTTCAGATGACGGTGGATGGTCAGGTGCTGGAAGGCCAGGTGATGGACAGCGATCAAGCTCGGGGTATCTACGAAGCGATCGTGCGCCGTCGTCAGGACCCCGCCCTGTTGGAATATCTCGGCCAGGGCCTGTTCCAGACCAGCGTCTTTCCCATCCCGCCGGGTGAGACCCGCAAACTGGAACTGACGTACACTCACACGCTCGATCTCAAAGATGACTTGTACCACTTTGGCTATCCACTGCAAACCCGACAATACAGCGATGTTCCGGTCAAAGACCTGGCTCTACGTGTCGAACTGCGCAATCAACCAGGCTTGCGCACTTTGTACAGCCCCAGCCACGAGGTCAGCATCGACCGCATCGGTGATGATGCCGCCCTGGTCGGTTTCGAGGCCCGCAACTATCGGGCTGATCAAGACTTCGATCTTTACTTCGGCGTCTCTGAAGAGGCCATTGGCCTCAATCTGCTCAGCTATAAACCCGCTGGCGAGGATGGCTTTTTCCTGCTGTTGGCTGCGCCGGGTATCGAAGTCGCAGCCGATGAAGTGATCCAGCGGGATATCATCCTGGTCATGGACATCTCCGGCTCGATGAAAGGAGAGAAAATGGCGCAGGCTCAACAAGCCGCCCACTTCCTGGTCGACAATCTCAATCCTGGCGACCGTTTCAATCTCATTGCCTTCAGCACAGGGGTGAAGTTGTGGTCGGGAAACCTGAAGCCGGGTGACAGCGCTAACCGCAAAGCCGCACACCGCTGGATTGATCAATTGCCCGCTTCCGGTTCCACTGATATCAACCGGGCGCTGTCTGGAAGCGCTGGCTCAGGCACAAAAGCCGACTGACAGCGTTCGCCCCGCCTATGTGCTGTTCATGACGGACGGTTTGCCCACGCAGGGCGAAACCAACGCAGATCGCATCGTTGCAAATGCCCTGCAAAATCTGCCCCAAGAGCGGAACATGCGCCTGTTTTCCTTTGGTGTGGGCTATGACGTCGATACCCATCTGCTGGATACACTCAGCAGTGAGCTGGGAGGACGCAGTACCTATGTCGAGCCAGGGGAGCGTATCGACGAAGCCATCGGTGATTTCTACAATCGGATCAGCACGCCTGTCCTCAGCAACGTCAACATCGATTTGCCTGGCGTCCAGATCGATGAAACCTACCCCTACCCTCTGCCCGACCTCTTCGCCGGGGAACAGTTGACCTTGGTGGGGCGATATCGCCAAGGCGGGGACACCGAAGTTACCCTTAGCGGGTCAGTCAATGACCAGAAGCGAAGCTTCACCTACACCAATCAGACCTTGGTCGAAGCTGGCGGTGAGCCCCATGTCGCCCGACTTTGGGCTACCCGCAAGATCGGATCGTTGCTGGATCAGGTCCGTCGCCAGGGCGCAAATCAGGAACTGATCGACGCCATTGTCGATCTGAGCAAAACCTACGGCATCGTCACACCCTACACCAGCTATCTGGTGCTGGAGCCGGACATGCCAATACCCGCAGTACGGGGTACAGCCCAGCCCATGCCTGCAGCTCCCATGGAACAACCCGCCACCGAGCTCAGCGCCGATGTGGTTGTGAAGCAGGTTGTTGCCACAGTGTTGGTGGAGAATGAAGTAGGCGTGAGTGGCGAGGCTGCGGTCAGCGACAGTGAGGCCCGCTCATCCCTGCGTCAAGCCGAGCGGGCGGTAGATCACGAGGGGGTGCGCTACATGAATGGCAAGACCTTCACCTTCCAGCAGTTCGTAACGACGCCTGATGGCCGAACAGAGGAACTGTGGGTGGACAACAGCTACCAGGAATCGATTTCCCCGAAGGTCATTCTCTTCGGTAGTGATGAATACTTCGAGCTTGCCGAAAGCCACGACGCCGCCCAATGGCTGGCAATCTCTCCAGAACTGGTGTTGGTGATTGAGGAAACTACCTATCGCATCACCTCTGACCCCGCACTGCTCTCGACTTCTGCTGCCGTGACCCCGATACAGACCACACCTGAACCTATCGCAACTCCACCCGCTGCGCCAACCCCGAGCTTATGGGAATCGATCCGGGCGTGGTTCGGCCATGTACTCACTACGCCCTGAAAGTTACATCTGCTTTACTGCGGCGACAAGCAGCGGCAGAACTGCTTGTCGCCGTTGCTTTCTCCTGCTATACTTGCGGCCAGATAGAGGTGATTTCCCATGAGCGCCACCAAGTATCCCAATCTTTCCGCTTCTGACCTGGAAGAACTGATTGCCGAATCGTTGCCTGTGTGGATTGAGCAACGCCCGGCTTTGCGGCGGCGTCTTCACAGCGTTTTGTATGAGGAAACAGACAGTCTGCCAGAGCGTGTGAGTTATGAAACATTCCTGGAATGGCTGGATGAAGACACCCTGGCTGAATGGGTCGATGGAGATATCGTTATGACCAGCCCCGCATCACTGAAGCACCAACTTCTTCTTGGATTCCTGTTTGAACTGGTTGTGGGTTACAACCGTATGCGACCGCACGGATCGGTGATCATCGCTCCCTTCCAGATGAAACTCGCCAACAGCGGGCGTGAACCCGACCTGCTATTTGTCTCCGCCGAACATCTGGATCGCTTGCAGGAAACCTATCTCGATGGTCCCGCCGATCTGGCCGTCGAAATTATCTCCCCAGAGAGCTTTGCGCGGGATCGGGGTGATAAATTTTACGAATATGAGGCCGGAGGCGTGGCCGAGTATTGGCTCATTGACCCATTGCGTGAGCAAGTTGAGTTTTATCAGGTCGACCAACAAGGACGCTACAAAACAACCTCACCGGATGTAAACGGGTGGTATCACAGCAAGATTATCCCTGGTTTTCGCCTGAAAGTGGATTGGCTGTGGCAGTCGCCACTTCCTTCTCCACTGCGGGCGCTGGCTCAGGTTGTGGGGCTCGATGCAGAATTACTAAGCGAGTTCGAGAAGGCGTTGTCTGGCGACAAGTTGATCTGGTCCCCGTCATCCTTCCCATTCCTGAAGATCATACCAATCTCGACCATACTCAGGTTCGGCTTTGAGGGGGACCGCCAACTCGTAGGCCGCTTCCATCGTCTCGACCACAAGTCTGGCGACGGGGGCCAGTTCCGCTTCCGGCACTTGCAGCACGATTTCGTCGTGGACTTGCAGGATCATACGAGCAGCAAAGCCCTGTTCACGTAAGCGGCGGTGCAGATCGAGAATGGCCAGCTTGAGGATGTCGGCGGCGGTGCCCTGGATGGGATGGTTGACCGCAGCGCGCTCGGCGGCGGCGCGTGCTTGTGATGCACCGCCGGCAGTGGTTTGCAACACTGGGAAATAGCGCCTTCGCCCCAGTAAGGTCTCAACATAACCCTGCGATCTGGCCTGGGCGATGGTGTCGTCCAGATAGCGCTTGACGCCAGGATACGTGTCGAAATAGGTCTGCATGAAATCCCGGGCTTCATTCATGCTAAGCGTGGTGCGGCTGGCCAGACCATAGGCGCTAACCCCGTACGATGTGGCGAAATTCATCATCTTGGCCACCGAGCGCTGTTCCGAATCCACCTGATCGATGGGGATGCCGTAGACTTCACTTGCTGTGGCTGCATGAATGTCCAGGCCTTGCGCAAAGTTCTCTCGCATGGCGGCATCGCCGGAAATATGGGCGAGGATGCGCAACTCCACCTGGGAATAGTCCACAGCCAGGAGATAGCACCCTGTCGGAGCGACAAAGGCCTTGCGCACCCGACGACCGATTTCATTGCGTACGGGAATGTTCTGCAGATTGGGATTGTTGGAGGAAATGCGTCCCGTTTCAGCGCCGGTCTGATCAAAACTGGTGTGAATGCGTCCCGTGAGGGGATTGATTAGCTTTGGCAGGGCGATGACATAAGTGCTCTGCAATTTGGTGAGCTGTCGGTACTCTAACAGGTTATCGATGACGGGATGACGACCCCGCAAGCCTTCCAAAACGACAGCAGCGGTGGAGTAGTGACCACTTTTGGTCTTTTTCAGGCCAGCGGTGGGTAGCCCAAGCGTACCAAAAAGGGCATCAGAAAGTTGTTGGGTCGAGTTGAGGTTGAAGCTGTAACCCACATCGGCAAAGATGTCTGTGGCCAGGGCTTCAAGCCGTTCGCTCAATTCCTCGCTCATTTCGGCGAGATAGTCTGCATCCAGCACCACACCGGCCATTTCCATATCAGCCAACACCGGGAGCAGTGGCATCTCCAGCCCAAAGAAGAGCTCATCCAGCCCCTTTTCCACTAATTCCGGCAGGATCTGCTCGGCCAGCCGCCAGGTCATGTCCACATCGGCGGCAGCGTAATCGGTCGTTCGCTCGATGCTGGCATGATCGATGGTGATCTGTTTCCTTCCTGTTCCGATTAAATCGCTGATAGGGGTCATTTCGATGCCGAGGCGCTTGAATGAAAGTGCTTTCAAGCCCAGGCTGCGGCTGCCGGGATCAAGCAGGAACTCGCCGATCATTGTATCCAGAATCGGCCCCTGCACCGGGAGGCCATGCCGCCTGCAGACGATGAGATCGTATTTGGCATTGTGCGCCAGTTTCTGCTTGCTCTTATCCAGCAGGTGTGGGCCGACTGCCTGCTGCACTTGCTCCAGCGTCAGTTGGCGCCCCGACCGATGGTTGACGGGGATGTAGACGTTGTTCTCGATGCCTTCGCCCCAGCCCAGAGCAAGCCCGACCAGTTTGGCCTGATGTTCGTCCGTGCTGGTTGTCTCCACATCAAAACTGATACGATCGGCTGCAGCCAAATGCTCGGACATCTCAGCTAACGCTTCCGGCGTTGTGATAGAGCGGTAGCCGCTGGGAGCGGAAACGTCAATTACCGCATCCTGCTCATCGCCGAAAAGCCCCAGTTGCTCGCCAGTGGCGGGAACGACGCCTTGGCTAGGTAGGCGGGATGCCATTGTGCGGAAGTCGAGTTCAGAGAAAATCCTGAGCACTGCCTGGCGGTCGTAATCAACCAACACACAGGCATCCAGATCGAGTTCAATGCCAGGGACATCAACGATTGTGCCAAGCGAGCGCGATAGATATGCGTCGTCACGATGTGCCGTCAGGGCAGTGCGCGCCCTGGTGGGAGTCACTTCATCAAGGTTTTCGTAGATGGCGTCCAGGCTGCCCCATTCTTCCAAAAGTTTTGTGGCGCCTTTTTCCCCAACACCGTACACGCCAGGGATATTGTCTGACTTGTCCCCCACCATCGCCTTCAAATCGATCAATTGGCTGGGTGGCAGACCGTATCGCTTCACCACTTGCGCCGGGTCGTAGATGATTGTATCCGAGAATTTACTCCCAGATGTCAGCACCCAGATCTTGTCTTCGACCACCTGCAAGAGGTCCCGATCTCCGGTGACGATGATGGTTTGCACGCCCTTTGCCGCCGCCTGATGGGCCAAAGTCGCCAGCACATCGTCCGCTTCATAACCCTCGGCAGTGAAAATGGGGATGTTGAAGGTCTGCACAACCTCCTGGATTCGCTCAATCTGCGAGCGAAGCTCGTCGGGCATGCGCTCGCGCGTGGCTTTGTAATCCTCGAACCGGTCCTGCCGGAAGCTGCGTCCCACATCAAAAGCAACTGCAATGTGGGTAGGTTGTTGATCCCGTAACACATTAAGCAACATCGAGATGAAGCCATAGGTGGCATTGGTCAATTCGCCCTGGCTGTTGGCCATATCGGGCGGTAGGGCGAAGAAAGCTCGGTAGGCCAGCGAGTGGCCGTCAATGAGGATGAGTTTCATAGGTCTAATTCGTAAATGGGTTGTGACTGTGTGGCGGTAGGATGGTTGGCTGCCGGACGCATGACTCTATAAGCAAAACCGCCCACAGCGCAAACAGGGGCGCGTGGGCGGTTGGGTTCAGTTGGCAATAAAATTGGGGTTCATTCCTTCAATGTGATCTGTCCGTCGGAAATCAGACTTTTCACTTGCGCATCTTCCAGAATATCTGGGTGGAACCGATACTTTCGTCCCATATCCAGACGCAGATCTCCCGATGCCATGTTCAGCTTGATATGTCGATCTCCAGTGTTTTCCAACCAGACAAATTTGTAATCCAGGTAGCTTTGTTCAGGCTTTCGCCGAAAGAGGGGCATGATGTTGATGACAGATGGGGTGGTGGAAATGGAATCAGTTGGAACTAAACTCGACGGAAGGTGACGACGCGCCCGTGCAGACGCGTGCTGGGCACGCGGGTGAGGACTCGTTCGACGTAATCTTCTTGCACTTCAACGTAAGTGAAACGATCTCGAATATCGATATTACCAACGGCGCGTCCTGGGATGTTCGCTTCATTGGCGATAGCGCCAACAATATCCTTCGGGCGTACGCCGATATCGTAACCTGCATCCATGATCAGTCTGACATAACCTGTTTCGACTTCACGATCTTCGTCTCGTTCGCGAGTGGGCGGGCGACCGCCTTCACGACGCCCTCATGAGGGCCACTGTAGCGGCTGCTGGTGGGTGCGGGTCCGGTAGTCTGGCGTCGTTCAGGCCGACGCACGCCGGGAGCGTCGGTCTGGGTATGTTGCACCAGGCTCATTGCTGCTGCGGCGAGTTCGGACCAATCATAACCTTCTTCGGCCAATTCATTAAGTAACATCATGTAGACTTCGAGATTGCGGGTTTTGATGATGTCGCGCAGCCTTTGTTTGAATGTTTCGGTGCGTTTGGCCACGGCCGTCGCACGCGTCGGCGGCAAGACCGCCTTAATGCGTTGGCCGAGGTGCGTCTCGATCTCGCTTAACAGTCTACGTTCCCTGGCAGTAACAAGCGAGAAGAATGTGCCATTTTCGGCCACCAGACGGGTACGCGAAGCGTAGCAGTCGGCGTCCGGTGCGATGTTATAGCTGATTGCGTATGGTGTATCGATCACGATATCCGAGGATGCAGCGTCCGTTAACACCAAAAAGGCGATGTTTTCTTCTTTCCAATTGCGCACCAGACTATTTTTCTCGCTGGTCTTAATGCCTTGCTGCAAATGTCCCACAGCGTAGCCCTGCGCTTGAAGCATCCGGGCAATCGCATCTGTTTCAGTGCTTAAATTGGTGTAGATGATCGCTCGGCCGATGTTCTCGCTATCCAACAACCTGGCCAAAGCTGTTGGTTTTTCGTAATCAGTCACGATCTGGTATCGGTGCTTGATCAGAGGCATGGCTGCGGCAGCGGTCTCTCGTTTGAGGATAATCGGTTCGAAAAGGTACTGGTCTGCCAGGTTTTGCACCAGATTGTTGAGTTGGGAAGCAAAGACAGCAGTTTGTCGACTGGCGGGCAATTTATCGAGAAATTGTTCTACGAGTGGCTGTCGTTTTTTTAGCAAAAGCAGCTCTGCGCTGTCCAACACGACAAATTGGACCTGTTCGAGGCTGAAGGATTCCCTTTCGATGTGCTCGCTCAGTCGTGCAGATGTGCCAACCACGATTGTGGTGGTGTCTGTCAAGCGTTCCACCTCACGGGCAATAGGTTGGCCTCCGCGCAGGGGTACGATCTGTATATCCGAGCGATGGCTGAGTTCTTGGAAGAGATTTGCTGTGCTGGTTGCGTCGTCACCACTGCCTGTGACAACGATAACCTGCACGCCCACTATTTCTGGATCAATAGTCTGTAAAATGGGTAAAACAAAGGAAGCGGTCTTGCCACTGCCTGGGGGAGCTTCGGCGACCACATCACGGCCTGCCAGAAGTTGTGGAGTGACAGCAGATTGTAGTTTAGTCGGTTGTTCATAACCCAGTGCTTCTAGCCCCGCAGTCAATTCGGGATTCAGACCGAGTTCGGCAAATGTTTGGCTCATGTTGTAAGAATTTCCTCACTGTTTTTTTCACAAGGCACCGGTCACTAGTCCAATCACAGCTCCCGGGGGTGTAGTCCCACACCGATCCCAAGTATAGCACAACAGCGGGAGAGGATAAAAAAACCTGAACGCAAGTCGTGCTTGGCAGCGCAATAGATGGAAACACATGTGTTTGTGATTGGCATTGACAAACCTGGCTCATCGTGAAGTTGCCAAACACAAGCCGGGTCATCGAAAATAGATACACATTCCCTTGCCGCACTGGCCAGGGCTCATTGATGCACCATACCGAGAATGAATTTCATCAAATGCCCGATCCAACTTTGCCAGATTGGCTGAGCATTCTAGAATTTGCGAACCTGGTTCTTTCCTCAGCAATTCTCATTCTGGCCTTTTCCCTGTTCGCCTACATACTCACCTTCAACCTGCACAGTCGTGTGGGTCGTGCTTTTGCGGGACTGCTTCTGGGTGTTATCATCGTTTATTTGGGTGATGTTATCCTTCCGCGAGTCGAATGGCAGGAAATATGGTTGCGTTTTCAGTGGTTGGGGATTGCCCTTGTGCCCGCTGCGTATCTACATTTCACCCGCATGGTGCTCCTGGCTACCTGGCTGCGACCAGAGAATCGCTTATGGACCTGGGTGGTGCGTGGCGCCTATATCGTAAGTGGGATTTTTGCGTTGCTAGCTGTTGGCACTGATGTTCTTGTCAGGCCGGCGACTGGCGCTGTGCCTGTCACACATCTGCAACCAGGCCCTCTTTTTCCCATCTTTACCCTTTACTTTGTTGTCGCCACGCTCTGGGGCGGATTCAACCTCCTGCAGGCTCGCTCTCACGCCCGCACAATCGCCAGCCAACGCCGGTTGAATTATCTTTTATGGAGTTTTGCCGCGCCTGCTTTGGGTGTTTTCCCGTACCTGATCCTCATCTCCCGCGCAAGCGCAACATCCCCCAGCATTGTCTTGATTCTTTCCAGCATCGCCAATGTGGCGGTCGGCATTATGCTGGTGGTGATGGCCTACAGTGTGGCCTACTACGGTGTGCTATCACCCGATAGGGTGGTGAAGCGCCAGCTTGTTTTATATTTATTGCGCGGCCCCGTGGTCGCCGCAATTGTCGTGGGGTTGATTTTGGGTCTTCCCAGAGTGGAAGCGATCCTCGGTTTGCCGCCCGATACTGCTTTAACCTTATTCGTGGTGACAACCATCGTCCTGGCGCCACTCGTTCTCTATTTGGCTCAGCCGTGGATTGACCGATTGCTTTATCGAAACGACCGCGAAGAGGTCCAGCGACTGCGCATGCTCGAAACCCGGTTGATGACCAGCAGCGATCTCAGTCAGTTTCTGGAGAATGTGCTTGTCTCCACTTGTGACGCCTTCGGCGTAAGTGAGGGGTTTGTCGCGGTGCCAGGGGAAAATGATGTGCGCCTGGAAGCTGTGGTCGGCAATCATAGCGCTGCACGTAAAGCCCTTTCACTTCCCGAAATCCAGACACTGCTTACAGTCGATGAACCGGATAACGACTGGCATGCAGGTGGATGGTTACAGTGTTCGTAGCTTGATCAATCGACACAACGATCAGCCAATGGGGATTATCGCCCTGCACAAATCTCATTTTACAGAGGAAGGTCTGGACCCAGAAACGGCGGTCGTAATCAGCCATCTGTTGCGGAGGGCCGAAATTGCTGTGGAGGATCGTCGTCTGCAACTGGATGTGTTCGCAGCCTTACAGCCGATCCTTCCTGATATCGAAGTGATGCAGGCGTTGCAAGGCACTGTGCCGTATGTCATCACTACATCCGGCCAACGAGTGCGATGATCTCACGCTGCAACCAGAATTTGATGAATGGGTGCGGGATGCGCTTTCGCATTTCTGGGGCGGTCCGAAATTCAGCGACAGCCCACTGTTGCGCCTGCAAGTTGTCAGCAATCGCTTGGCCGAATACGATGGCGTGCCAACACGGACCCTGCGCGCCATTTTGCAAAGCGCCATCGAGCAACAACGACCATCTGGCGAGCGGCAGATGACGACATCGCAATGGTTGCTGTACAATATCCTCGATTTGAAGTATATTCAGGGCAAACGAGTGCGTGAAGTTGCCAACCAACTGGCTATGAGCGAGTCGGATCTTTATCGCAAACAGCGCACCGCAATCTCCGAGGTGGCTCGCGCCATTACTGAAATGGAAGCAAACGCCGAGCCGCTTGAGGTTGTCGACGATGAAACCCCTGGCGCAGGATAATCTTGCCGACATTGCGCTGGGTGCTCTCTCTAAAATCGAATTGTCGTGCCCACTTCCCCCACGTCATCTGAAGTCAAACAGCGTAAGTATGGGACAATTGGCTTAATCCTGCTTGCTGTAGGATTGCTGGCGATCATTGACGCGCTGTATTCATCCGGTGACACCCAGTTTTTGCGCCTCATCGCCGGTAGAGGAGCCCTGGCGTTGGCAATTGCGATCACGATACTTGGTCTTTACTTCACCTTCTATCGGTACATCGCACCGCTTTTGGGGCCTCACTGGTATCCAGAAGCGCTGCTTGGTCTCGAATTGGCGTTTATCGTCGGTTTGGCCGTGCTGCATTTGCGCTCTGGAAATAACTTCATCGAGCTGTACGAGGGCAAAGGGGGGGGCATCATCGGCTGGTCTGTTGGCGAACTGATGGTCATGGGTTTGGGGCGTCCGGCTGCATGGGTTGTGTTGGTCAGCATCGGACTCATTGCCCTGTTTTTGATCTACGAATACACGCCATTGCGCGCTTTTGATGTTCGCAATTTGCACTGGCCCACTATTTCGCTGCCTCAGCGCAGCCAGCGTCCGATGTCTGAAATCGAACAAGATGATGATGGTTGGAATCAGCGCCAGGAGCCTGTGCCCGCCCCCAGCGTCGCAGGTGATCGCAAAGAAGAAGCGCCCAAAGCCGCACGCAAAATCAGGCCGAGGCTGCGCCGCCGGCAAACAGCCCAAAGCGGCCGTACGCCTCGGCGTTCGCAGAAATTACCTCCGGTTTCACTGTTGCAGGCTGAGGATACAGGCGGGGACACCAACGAACAGGCGGAGATTCAGGCAAGCATCATCGAGGATACATTGATGAGCCTGAATGTTCCGACCGAGGTGGTCGAGATCAATGTCGGACCTTCGGTCACACAGTACGGCGTCAGGCCTGGCGTTTATGAGCGAGGCGGACGGACAAGACGAGTCAGCGTCTCGCAAATCGTTACGCTGGCCGATGATATCGCCCTGGCCCTGGCGGCCAGTCCCATTCGCATCGAAGCGCCCGTACCCGGCCAATCCTACGTCGGCATTGAGGTGCCCAATCGAGACATAACGCTGGTTTCGTTGGGCAGGATTCAGCAGGATAAGGACTTCCGTAAAATCAGAAGTCCTCTCGCTATTCCATTTGGACGGGACGTCAGCGGCCAGGTGGTGGCAGCGGACTTACGCAGACTGCCGCATCTTTTAGTCGCTGGTGCAACGGGCTCCGGTAAATCCGTCGCCCTCAACGCCATGATTTGTTCCTTCCTTTTTAACAATCTCCCCACAACAGTCCAATTGATTCTGGTTGACCCCAAACGGGTCGAATTTCCCGGCTACAACGGTGCGCCCCACCTGCTTTCTCCTGTCGTTGTCGATGCAAAAAATGCTGAAGGCGCATTGAGTTGGCTGCTCATCGAGATGGATAACCGCTACCGCATTTTCGGCAAGGCGGCAGTGCGCAACATCGCAGCCTACAACAAGGCGGTTTCTCCTTCTGAACGCTTGCCCTACATTGTGATGATCGTCGATGAACTGGCCGACCTGATGATCTCTGCGCCGGAAGCTATCGAAACCAGGCTGGTGCGACTGGCGCAGATGTCGCGCGCCACCGGCATCCACCTGATCATCGCCACACAACGGCCATCGGTGGATGTTGTCACTGGCTTGATCAAAGCGAATTTCCCCGCCCGGCTTGCCTTTGCCGTCACCAGTCAGATTGATTCCCGCGTGATCCTTGACACACCCGGAGCGGAAAAGCTGCTGGGGCGGGGCGATGGCCTGCTGATGCTGCCGGATGAACCGCAGCGAATCCGTATTCAGGGCTGCTTTGTCAGCGACTCAGAGGTGAATGATCTCGTTGCGTGGTGGCGGGAGAATGGCCCTGAACCATCTCCGGATCGTTCCCAGTCGAAGTACCCCTGGAGTGATTTGTTGATCGAGCAGGCGACCGCAGATGATGTGTTGCAAAACGCCATTGATTCGTTGCAGGGCCGCCAAACGATTACCACTTCCGGCCTGCAACGCTTGATGAGCGTAGGATATCCCAGGGCGGCGAGCCTGATGGAGCAGCTAGAGGATGCAGGCGTGGTGGGGCCAGAAGTCGACCGGAGAAAAGGCCGAGAGGTGTTGTTAGACTGATCCCCTCACCAGGCGATAACAAATGCAATCGCAACTTCGTCGGTGTGCGATAAGCTGATCGACCATCCCACGAGACCCAAATCAGCAGCCAGTGTCGAGGCGTTGCCATGCAAATGTACTTGCGGCGCGCCGTTTTCGTCCAATATCTCGATATCCGTCCAGCCGATTTCACCGATGCCACAGCCCAGCGCTTTGGACACCGCTTCTTTCGCAGCCCAGCGAGCCGCCAGTGAGTTCGTACGCTTCGCGTAACGTTCGATCTCCCGCTCGGTGTACACTCGCTGCAAGAAGCGTTCGCCGTAATGTTCGAGCATCGCCTGGATACGGCTGATTTCGACGATATCGACACCATTGCGCATTTTCATTGATTCCGACCTCTGGGCGCTCGCGAGGGTGCGCTATTGCCGAGTACGGGCGAACCATTATTCGCCCCTTCCTGCCCTCCGACCTCTGCCTTCTGATCTCCGACCTCCAGCTCTCTGACCTCCGGTTCTCCCGGCCCTGCAATCGCCAGGACAAAGCGGTCGGGATCGAGATACGTTCGAGCCACACGCAGGATGTCTTTCTTGCTCACAGCCAGCACTCGTTCGTTGAAGCGTTGCAGATAATCAAGACCAAGATCATGCCAGGCCATTGATAGCAGCCTGCCGACGATGCCGCCATTGGTTTCGAGCCTCATCGGCAACGATCCCGTCAATTTCGCCTTGACATCAGCGATTTCGTCGTCGCTGACTAACTCGGTGCGGATGCGCTGCATCTCCTGTTGGATCGTCTGGATAGTCTGTGTTACGTTTTCGGGATTGACACCCGCAGCAGCGTACCAGGTCCCGGCCCCACGATTGGCTCCAAACGAACTGTAAGCATAATAGGCCATGCCCTGCTCCTTACGAACCTGCTGGCCCAGTCGTCCGCCGATGCCAAATTGCCCTAAAATGCTGTTGCAGAGCATAACCGGGAAGTAATCGGGGCTTGTGCGTTCGATGCCAGGCCAGCCCAGTAAGATGTCGCTCTGGCTCTTGCCGCCGATAGTCTTTCGTATCTCGACTGTTTGCCTGATCTCCGGGCGGGGTGGCGTGTCCCCAACAGGGCGCGCCTGGGGTTGTCGCCATTGGCCGAGCGTGCGCTCCAGTTTGGCGATGACATCATTCGATGAAATTGCGCCAACCACAACCAGTACGCCATCGGTCGGGCCGATAAAACGTTGGAAGAAAGCGGGCAACTCATCCCTGGTGATCTGTGAAACCGTTTCTTCGTAGCCAGACAACGGGGTGTGGTAGGGGTGGTCGGGGGGATAGATGGCCTGGCGAAAACTGAGGGACGCCATCGACCGGGTGCTGTGCTTCCGTTCCTGGATGCTGGTGAGGATGCGCGCCCGGATAAGCTCCAATTGTTCGGGATCAAAGGCTGGTTGGGTCAGGCTCTCTGCCATGAGTTCAAGCACCAAATCAATATCCTCGACCATCGATTTGCCACCGAGAGACAGGACATGACGTCCAGCTCCGAAACCGAAAGAAGCCCCTTCCGTTTCGATCACTTCGTTGATCTCATCGTAGCTGTGGCTCAGCGTGCCACGCCGCAGCATGGCTGCTGTGAGATTGGCCAATCCGGCACGCTCCGGCGTTTCGCCGATGGAGCCACCGGCCAGAGAGCCGTTGAGCACCACCGTTTCGCTCGCAAAATTCTCGTAGACGAGCAAGCGCAGGCCATTACCCAGAACGGTGTCGACGATGTTGTGCGGCCCAGGCAAGTTGGACTTGGAAGATAGTGATGGATAGCGGCTCATGCGTGTTCCTCTTCTGACACATACAATCCCACAACCCGATTCTGTGGAATCAGATATGTCTGGGCCACGCGCTGCACATCTTCCGCTGTGACAGAGCCGAGTCCTATTCAGAAAGCTGGCCAGCCAATCGGTTGAAGCGACCATTTCGCTGAAGCCCAGCCACATGGCTTGATTGGTCACGCTTTCACTGCCATAAGCGAATTGCGCAGTCGCTCCTTTGATGGCTTTGCGCAGTTCATCAGCACTGACAGGCTCCTGATGCAGGTGCCGGATGTTGTCCAGCAAGGCCGCTTCCACCGCTGTGGGTGTGCTTTCGGGATGCACCGTCGTCCACATCGTAAAGAGGTAGGGATCCAGGGTGGCGCTAAGTGTAGAACTGGCGGAAACAGCCAATTGGGTGTTGACCAGTGTACGGTAAAGTCGAGCGGAGCGTCCTAAACCGCCACCGCCAAAGGGTGGCATGCCCTTGGCTCCGCCCAGGATGGCGTCGAGCGCCACCATTGCGTAAAAATCGGGATGATTTGCCTGCGGGGCGCGATGGCTCATCACAAGGTAAGTAGCTCCACCCGGCCCATCCATTCGCACCCGTCGTTCGCCGCGAGCAGGCGGCTCCTTCACTCGGACGGCCTCTGGCTCCACACCTCTGGGTATTGGGCCAAACCGTTCGGTGATGTCAGCAATCAGCCTGTCAGTGCTAAAGTCGCCTACGGCGACGACAACGGCGTTGTTGGGCGTGTAATGATTTCGATAATGCCGGTAGAGATCTGCACGGGTGATGCTGCGCAGGTCTTCCTTCCAGCCGATCACACGATGGTGGTAGGGATGAGAAAGGAAGCTGAGGGCCTGAACCTGTTCGTAAAGCAAAAAAGTCGGTTGGTTTTCCCGCCCCTCCCGCTCGGAGATGATCACCGTGCGTTCGCTCTCGGTCTCTTGTGGATCAAAAAGCGAATTGACCATGCGATCAGCTTCGATGCGAAACGCCAGATCGATGCGGTCACAGGGCAGTGTTTCGTAGTAGGCCGTCCAGTCCAGCCAGGTCATGCCGTTGAACGCGCCGCCCTCCCGCTGCACCTGACGATCAAAATCACCATTGGGATGACTCGGCGTGCCTTTGAACAGCATGTGCTCCACCCAATGCGAGAGGCCGGTTAAGCCCGGCCTTTCGTTGCGGCTTCCCACCCGATACCATATCCAAAAACTGACAACCGGCGCGCTGTGCACCTCACGTGTGAGGATTGTCAATCCATTATCGAGTGTGGTGTGATGCACGCCATCGGTGAGCATTCAGTTATTCGCCATTGTTGTGCTGCGGGCCGCGACCAATGCCTGCATAGCGAAAGCCCAGGTCTGTCATCTGGTCGGGATTGTAAATATTCCGGCCATCGATGAGTACATCTCCCGCCATGCTTTTTTTAATGCGGGCCATATTCAGATGGCGGAATTCATTCCATTCCGTCACGATCATCAGGGCATCGACGCCTTCAGCCGCCTTGTAAGCGCTGCCGACCAGTTTCACATCGGGCAGTATGTGCGGGGCTTCTGCCATCGCCACCGGATCGTACGCCTGAACAACCGCCCCTTCCCGGATCAATTGACGGGCGATGTCCACAGCCGGCGCTTCGCGCATATCATCGGTATTTGGCTTAAAGGCTAGTCCCAACAAACCGATCTTGCGTTCGTTCAGTCCCCCCAACAGGGTGCGCATTTTGACGATAGTTTGTCGACGCTGGTGTTTGTTGATATCCAAAACGGCGCGCAGCAATTGGGGATGGGCGCCGTGAATCAGCGCCATGTGCTCCAGGGCTCGCACGTCTTTGGGGAAACAGGAGCCGCCGAAACCGAGTCCGGCATCCAGGAAGTGCGGTCCGATGCGCTTATCGTAGCCCATACCGACGGCGACCTCTTTTACATCGGCGCCAAGTTCTTCGCAGATGGTGGCGATTTCGTTGATGAAGCTGATACGCGTGGCCAGGAAGGCATTGGAGGCGTACTTAATCATCTCCGCTGTGCGCAAATCGGTGATCTGGATGGTTGTACGCAGCGGACGATGCAGGCTTGCCACCTTTTCCGCTGCCTCAGGGTGGAGTGAGCCCAGCACCACCCGGTCGGGGCCCATAAAGTCGTGGATGGCGGAGCCTTCCCGCAGGAATTCCGGGTTCGAGACTACCCAGAAAGGGATAGGCGTATCCTGGTGTTTTTCGATGATGTCGGCCACCCAGTCGCCTGTGCCTACCGGGACAGTGGATTTGTTGATGATGATGAGCGGATGGTCCATCGTTTCGGCGATGCTTTCGGCGGCCATGCGCACGTATTTCAGTTCAGCCTCGCCATCTGCGCCGGAGGGCGTGCCCACGGCAATAAACACGAACTCAGCATCCTGAAGGGCTTGTGCATAACTGGTGGTGAAGTTCAGCCTGCCTGCGAGCATATTGCGCTGTAACATTTCCTTCAACCCAGGCTCATAAATGGGCGTTTCACCCTGGTTCAGTGTATTGATTTTTCTCTCATCAATGTCAATGCAAACGACCTGGTTGCCAAGGTCGGCAAATGCCACGGCAGTTACCAAGCCGACATAGCCAGCCCCGATAACACATATTTGTTTCATAATGTCACACTCTGCTCTTGTTGAGGATCTATTTCTGTTGGATCGGCATCCACAGCGGCCTGTTGCACATCAGACCAATTGAGGCGTTCGCGGTAAAGGAAAAACAGGCCAAGGGCCGTGATTGGTATCCACAAGGCTGCATGTAAAACAACGGTGTAGGAAAAGGCAATAGGCCGGGCAACGCCACCAACGGCATCGAGAATTTCGACGCCGGGCGCATCGAAGGTGCCGATGTAGCCGGGCGCTGCGGGCAGGGTGGTGAAGAGGTTGACGATGCCGTTCATCAGCATGAGCACAAAGAAAGAGACTTCGAAATCGAAGGCGTGCATCACAAACCAGTATTTCATGGTCTCGGCCAACCACACCACGACGGAGGTAACAAAAATCATCAATACATCCCGACCACTGCGTAACGAAGCCAATCCCTCGAGGAAACGATCGACGATATCGCCAAGCTTTGCTTGAAAACGCAGCGGGACGACGAGCTTCGCCACCATGTCGTACATGCGTCGGGCTATTTGCGGCTTGGCTGCGATGACCAGAAACACGACGAGTGCGATGATAAAGAGTAAGCTGAAACTGATGACCCAGGTTTTGTACTTTGTGGGAATACTGGAGGTGAAGGGCAAGGCGATGAACACAAACATGATCATAACCAGGCCATCAAACAGGCGCTCGACGAACACGGTCGCCAGGCTTGTGCTCATGGCGATATCGTCGGTGCGTTTGAGTACGTACGAGCGCAACACCTCGCCGGCGCGGGCGGGGTAGATGTTGTTACCGGCATAGCCAATACAGACGATCGGGAACAAGCGGAGCAGCGGTATGAATTTGAAGGGGCGTAACATGTATTGCCAGCGCCATGTGCGCGCCCAGACGCCAAAAAAGTAAATGAGGATGCCCGGGATGAGCCACCAATAGTTGGCCCCGGCCAAATTGCCCCACACCTCCGACAGTCTTAGCCCTCGCACAGCCCAGGACACGAAAATGATGCTGATAACGATGCCCGCCCAAAACGTGATGCGGTTGGAGATGTAGTGTCTGAATAAGTAAGCCCAGTGTTGGAGCCGAGTCAAAATAGGAAGTCCTCTTCGGTAGCGAGTGTGGAGGTCATTCTAGCACAACCTGCAGACGAGTGGAAACCTGTTTCGTGCATATTTTTTGACAGCATTGTCGCAGGTCAGTATAATGTGTTTGCTGTGTCCAACATTGTGTGGCCCATTCGTCTAGTGGACTAGGACACAGCCCTCTCAAGGCTGAGACACGGGTTCGAACCCCGTATGGGCTACCACCAAGCGCCCCGGCATACGTAATTTGTCGGGGCGTCTTCATAACATTTCCGCATGACCCCAGGGACCTTCAGTGTGGTATGATTGTCAACAGAAATGCTTTACATCTTGTAACGATACTGCTTGAAGAGTCATCGAAGATAAAACAAAGACCGCATTGTTGCTGACCAACATAGACCAATATTCAAACCGTTCCCAAATTGATCGAGGAGAAAATGGGTAAAGACACCCTCACCATTACTGACAACAGAACAAACAAGACCTACGAGATACCGATTACAGATGACACCATTCGTGGCATGGATTTGAGGCAGATTAGAGTTCATGATGATGATTTCGGCATGATGAGCTACGATCCGGCTTATACAAACACCGCTTCCACCCGCAGCAAAATCACTTACATTGATGGAGCCAAGGGCATCTTGCGTCACCGCGGTTATCCCATCGAGCAGCTTGCGGCACACGCTTCTTATCTTGAAGTCGCCTACCTCATTATCTACGGAGAACTGCCAACGGAAGCGCAATTGGCGCAATGGGAATACGATATCAAGCATAATACGCTGATCCATGAGAACATCCGCCCCTTCATGGATGGCTTCCGTTATGATGCACATCCTATGGGGATTCTGGTTAGTTCTGTAGCGGCGCTATCCACATTTTACCCGGATGCAAAAGACGTCCACGACTCTGCTTCAGTGGAACGCCAAACCCGACGCCTGATTGCAAAGATGCCAACCCTGTCAGCCTTTGCCTATCGCCGGGAGATGGGTTTCCGTTTCAATTATCCCGACAAGGATTTGTGCTACACCGGCAATTTCTTGAATATGATGTTCAAGATGACCGAGCTGAAATACAATCCTGATCCTGCCATTGCCAAAGCTCTGGAAGTGTTGTGGATTTTGCACATGGATCACGAGCAAAACTGCTCTACAAGCACCATGCGTATGGTGGGCAGCTCCCACGCCGATCCATACCTGGCGACTGCTGCTGCCACAGCTGCACTTTCCGGGCCCTTGCATGGTGGCGCAAACGAAGCGGTGCTGCGCATGCTGGCTGAAATCGGTGATGTCAGCAATATACCTGCATACATCGAAGGCGTTAAGAAAGGGGAGCGCAAGTTGATGGGCTTTGGGCATCGCGTCTACAAAAACTACGATCCTCGCGCCCTAATCATCAAGGATTTTGCTCACGATCTGTTTGCCGCCACGGGCAGCAGCCCTTCGCTGGACATTGCCATGGAGCTGGAGGAGATGGCCCTGAGTGAGGATTACTTCGCGCAGCGAAAGCTCTATCCCAATGTCGACTTCTACAGTGGTATCATCTACCAGGCGCTGGGCATCCCCACCAGCATGTTCACGGTCATGTTTGCGATTCCGCGCACCGTGGGCTGGGTGGCGCAGTGGAGAGAACTGCTCACTGATCCCGAGCAGAAGATCGCCCGTCCCCGCCAGATTTATGACGGCGAAGCCGAACGCGACTATGTGCCGATCGAAGATCGGGGTTAAGAAACAGCCCGAAAAGTCAGAGGCCAGAGGTCAGATATCGAAAGCCAGTGAGCAAGTGACAGATTGATGTCGTTTGTCGAACAGGTATCCAGTTGCCATTCAAATCAAATTTAGCGAAGCAGCGCCATGTGTGGGCGCTGCTTCTTGATTTTGGCTTGAAATAGACGCCGATTTCGCATTTGTTATCCCAGAAGTTATACTTGGCGGGTGCGGTAACATAATCAATCACTTCTGATTTTCGCAGGAAAACCACAGGGAGAAATTCTTTGGCATTTCGTTCGGGCCGCCTTTTGAGGCGAAACAATAGAGCGTCTCAGGAAGAATCCAGGCAGATAGATAGGGCCAGTCTCAACTCGTATCGGCGCGTCCTGGCCTACATCAGACCTTATTGGAAATGGATGCTGGTTTCTATCGTGGCGCTTGTTTTCAGCGTCGCCCTGGGTCTGGTGCTGCCACTGGTCATTCGCAGCCTGGTGGATTCCGTATTTGTGGACTTCAACACGCAGCTTCTCAACATGCTTGTTGGCGGGCTGATCATCGTGTTTATTCTGCAGGCACTTTTTGGATTTATCCATCGCCTGAGTCTGTCCTACGTTGGTGAGCGCGCGATTGCCGATATTCGCATTGCTGTGTATACGCATTTGCTGCGTCTCTCGCTCACGTTTTACGCCAACCAACGCACAGGCGAACTGGTGTCTCGCCTGACCAATGATCTGAGCCTGCTGCAAACCGCAATCACCGACAGTGTTGTAGCCCTCATCCGTCAGATTTTGACCCTGATCGGCGCTGCCATCCTCCTCTTTCTCCTCAACTGGCGGCTGACACTGTTCATCCTGGTCGGAATTCCTATCATCACCCTTGTCATGATGTTGTTGGGCCGCAGGATTCGGGAGGCATCTCGGATGGTGCAAGATGCCCTGGCGGAAGCAGCCAATGTGTTGCAAGAGACGGTCGGGGGCATTCGCATCGTGAAATCCTTTGCCCGGGAGCCGTATGAGATCGGGCGTTTTTCAGCAAGAGTCAACGAGACCTATCGCGCTGCCATGTATCGCGCCCGCATCAGCGCCGTGCTCGGCCCCTTCATCGGCTTCATCGCCTTCACATCCATCACGCTCACGCTGTGGTTCGGTAGCATGGAGGTGATCGCAGGCCGTTTAACTGCAGGCGGACTTGTTGCGTATCTCGTCTATACGCTGATGGTGGCGGCCCCTATCGCCACCATTGCCGGTCTCTACACGCAATTCCAGTCGGCGCTGGGCGCAAGTGAACGGGTTTTTGGATTGATGGATACCGTGCCCGATATTACAGACAAGCCGGGTGCCATGGCGCTTCCGCACGTGAAGGGGGAGGTGATATTCGACCATGTCTCATTTGACTACACGGAGGCGATTCCAGTGCTGGAAGACATTTCATTCAGCGCCCGACCCGGACAATTGACAGCGCTGGTCGGCCCCAGCGGAGCTGGCAAGACAACGCTCGTCAATCTCATTCCGCGCTTTTACGAGGTGATGGAGGGTGGCATCAGTATCGACGGCTTCGATGTCCGGGATGTCATAGTCGACAGTTTGCGGGAGCAGATTGGCATTGTGCCACAGGAAACGATTCTCTTCTCCGACACCGTGATGGAAAATATCCGTTACGGTCGCCTGGATGCGAGCGACGATGAAGTGATTGAAGCCGCCGTAGCTGCCAATGCCCACCAGTTTATTAGCGATGATCTGGAAAATGGCTATGAGACAGTTGTTGGCGAGATGGGGGTCAAGTTGAGCGGCGGCCAGCGCCAGCGAGTGGCTATCGCCCGCGCCATTCTCAAAGCCCCGCGCATCCTCATCCTGGACGAAGCAACATCCGCTCTGGACAGTGAGAGCGAGCGGTTGGTGCAGGAGGCGCTGGAACGTCTGATGCGGGGGCGCACCACCTTTGTTATCGCTCACCGCCTCAGCACCATCACCAAAGCGGACAGGATTCTGGTGCTGGATAAGGGGCGGCTGGTTGAGCAGGGCGCGCATGCAGAATTGATGGCCAATAGCGATGGCCTGTATCGCCGCCTGCATCAGATGCAGTTCAGCTTTGATGTTGAAGGTAAACTGCTGCTGGATGAAGAGATTGCTGCCGATTTCAGCCCGGTTTCATAGGCAAAACAGACGGAATCTGTTATTGTCACAATGGGTTCGACATATGATCGCATTGTTCGCTAAACTGATGGTTGGCTACTGCTGATTTTTGCTGACTGCACATTTTCATTTAAGTGGTTGCCGAAATTGCAGCTATGGGTGTTACTTTCCCTTTGGATATTTTTAAGGCACAATTATGCGAGCGGAGCTCAAGTATGTTGGATGAGCAAGCTCTGACGCAACTCTTTTTGACAGTCAATGATTGGCCAAGGGAATCAGTGAGCCTTCATTGACCATCCACTCTCTTTTTTTGGAGGCTATCATGTGTTGTTTCTTCACCGCGCTCGTTCTCTTTGGTCCTCGTTTGGCAATACTTGTCTGGTGGCTGCTCCAGCCGCTGCGCTGGCAAGCAGCCTTTGAAACCTGGTTTTGGCCATTTTTTGGTTTCATATTCGTCCCGTGGACGACCCTGATGTATGTGTTGGTTGCATCCGGCGGTATCGTCGGTTTTGACTGGATCTGGCTCGGCCTCGGTCTGTTGGCCGATATTGCCTCGTATGGCGGTGGTGGCTGGGGCAATCGTAGCCGCTTAGGTTACGGATCATAGTGCCTGCTTTTTAAAGCCTGAATGTAACAGCTTTTTAGCATAAAGTAAGCAGAAATCGGTGAAGAATTACTGAACACCGATTTCTGCTTACTTGAGTTGCCCGAACGGTCGTAGCGTGATCTTTCGTGCTCTTGCTGGCCAGAACGCTGCAAAATGCGGTGTAACCGCGCGATTTGTTGATCACGAAGTCGAGGTCAATACAACCTCAATCTCGTCTAGCTTGGCTCTAAGCGCTGCATTTGTTCGCTCATTCTCTTCCAACAAGCTTTTCAACTCAGCGAACTGACTTTGCACATCATCGGGCTTCGTGTTCACTTGTTGCTTTTCCTCTTTTTTGGGAGGCGATAGAAAGGTGTTGGCCAAAAAGCCGGTAAGTACACCGAACAAACTGACGCCTAAGACCATGACGAGCATGCCCACCAACCTACCGCTGTTGGTAACGGGATAAAAATCTCCATAACCGACGGTTGTGATGGTGACAAATACCCACCACACGGCGTCGGCCGGGCTGGAGATATTGGCATCTGGGGCCGGATATTCAATGAAGACGATTGCCATCCCGCCAAATTCCAGAACCAATAAAACCAGAAAGATCGTGATAAAAAGGGCGCTGCCGGCTCGATTATGCGCAATTTCGCTCACCATGTTGCGGAATCCAAACTTGCGAAGCAAACGCATCACCTTAACAATGCGGAAGATGCGAAATACTTTAACTTGTTGGAATGGTAAGCTGGCTAATAAATCCGCCCAGCCCCAGTTACGGAAGAAATAGTCGGATTTTGATTCAGCTGTAAATAAACGGTAAAGAAAGTCGGTGATGAAGATGATGGTGATGAAGCCATCCATGATGCCAGCAACACCTTTGATAATGGAATCAACACCAGGAATCAGGAAGATGATGAGGTTGAAAATCGAAAGGATGGAAACCATGAGAATGAAGAGTTCATATCTGGCGGTCTTCATCCCCAGCGATGGAGTGGTTGGTTTTGCGTCTGTCATGATGCCTCCTGTACGAATTGGTGAATATCTGCGGATATTCTATAACGTGTGACCTGATTGTCAACCACCACCGCGCGTCAGATATCGGCGCACGGTATCGCTTTCCGTAAATCAGAAGCGATACCGCATCGGTGTTTTATGCTATGGTTTGAAGCAGTATTCCTGAGAGAGCACGAAGCTCAGATTTTCTGTACCAGCGCTACCCACGTTCGCTGGAAACAACGAAAGCATCGCCAGCAACCAAACCGCTTATGAATCCCCACGCCCCGAGGTCGCCATTCACGTGGCAGTTTCTGCTGTCTGGTCAACTTGCCCAGTCCTGCTTAGGTAGATTTTTCGACGCTCGTTAGCCAGTAGACTGACAAACGACACGAAGAGGCTGACGCCTAAAAAGATATAGACAGTGGTGAAAAGCTTTGCTTCTGGTGTTGTGGGTGCGAAATCGCCGTAGCCAACCGTGGCCAGGGTGACAACCGTGAAGTAGAACGAATCGAGTATGCTCCAGCCTTCAACACGGTTGTAGAATACCGTGCCGACAACCAAAAGGAGCAGCATCCAGTATAGTAATGCCCGGTAGTGGGGATTTTTCGAGAGATTATACAGTTCTCGCACAAGCGCCCACATAAGAACAAAAGGAACGAGAATTGGCGGCATCGGTTACTTTCTCCTTCGTGAGTTCATTTTGCAAAAGATAAAGAACTTCGCAGGTCATCGTGACCCCGCGAAGTCCTGGCTCTACATGATGTTCATTGCAGTCTGTCATCCCATAAAGAGGATGATACTGACGATGCCAGACATCGGAACTTCGGAGCAAGCAATCTATCTGGCGTGCGCCTCGGATTCCAGTTCACTCCGTTCATTGGAATGACAATACGAGCTATACCTGAATCAAGCCGGAGAACGTCCTATTCGTCATCCTCAGATGCGAATTGCAGCGATAGTTTAGCGCCATCATTGTCAATGATTTCCACAGCCGTCACATCATGGTAAGTATCATAAACAGCCCAAACCAGGTTGATGCGCTTCAATGAATAGTCTTGAACGCCACCGGGTTGAGAGACCGATACCGAGATTGTATAGTGATGAAAATGATGCTTCTCGAAATTGAGCGCTTGTAGCGCCGCGTATTGCCCTTCTGGGACTTCGTTCATCAAATCGCCTTCGACGATATGTACTTGTTTGCCCAGATGGGAGGAGGACAGAGCGTCAAAAAACGTTTGCCAGCGCTGGGCGGGAATCATTTGGGGATCGGTCATGATTTGCTCCTGGAAAGAGTGGGTGATGCTTGTGTTGGGATGAAAGACTGGAAGCTGCTTGTTTCGGGGCGATAGCAAAGATTTATTACTGCGCTTTTTGGAAATTGGCGGCCATCGAGCCTTCGGCGGTGCGCATTTCCATCTTGTTACCGTCGATTTTGTAAGTTGCAGCGGTTTCCAGAGCCTGCAAATACTGAGTTTCCTGCTCCATTACGCCTTCCGGTTCCTCACAGGCTTTGCGCGTGGCCCCTAATGGACCCATCGAGATTGTGTTCCCATTCGTGTCGTAAGGTCCGAAATAGTCGTTGCAGCCAGCGTTGCCGTTCAGTTCGCCGTCTTCACCAAACTGCGCAGTGAGTTCTGTGCCAAGGGTGACGCTGACGACGGCCTGCTTGCCGTTGTTGTAGCTGATCACCTGCCAGGATGTACCGGACAAGTCACTGGAAACCGCAGCAAACGTGGCCAATGCATTGCCATCAACGTCGCTGAAGGTAAGTTCGTCGTTCTTAACTGCAAAAGTGGCGGTTTCAGACAGTGCGCTTTGGTAAGCGTCTGCTTGCTTCATGGCTGGGTCTGGACAGGCCATCATGGTGGAAGCCATCTGCCCGAATTCGATCTTGTTCCCGTCGACTTTGTAGGAACCATTGTAGTTATTGCAGCCGTCGGATCCGGAAACCCGACCTCCATTGTCGAAATTAATAGTAATTGTCGTGTCAGGAACCGGTTTTGAGCTGTTCAGCGTCGTCAATATCCAACTTGTATTCGTCAGATCTGCATTGCCGCTGGCCGGTGAATCAAGCACCGGAGGGGCGCAGGCTGAGATTAGCAGTATTGCAATGAAGACGAAGGATAGTACTGATAGTCGAGTTCGCATGGTGGGAGTCTCCCCGTATCGTTTCTTGTGATCAAGCGTCTGGATTTCATCAAAATGGTGGGCACAGACAAAAATGCATGTCTGCCGTCCGGATTCTACACCGCCATTTTAACAGACCATGTTCCCGTAGGGAAACCTCCGAATTTGTCCGCTCAAACTGTGATCTTCGTCCAGACCCTGGTCTTGCGCTATAATCACCCATTAGATTACTGATCTTTGTTCTCATCTTATCTCTCAAAGGAGACACCCATGTTATCTGTCATCATTGCAGGTTTGCTCGCCATATTGATTGGCGCAGCGTTCTGCTTTCTTGGCTATCGCCTGTTCCTGGTCCTGTTGCCGATCTTTGGCTTCTTTGCCGGGTTTTGGTTAGGCGCAGAGGCCGTCGCTTTGTTGTTTGGCACAGGCTTCCTTGCCACCACCACAAGTATTGTTATCGGCATCATTGTCGGTCTGATCCTGGCTGTGCTTTCGTACTTCTTTTATTACGCCGGCGTCATCATCATCGCTGCCATTATCGGCTATTCGCTGGGTTCCGGCTTGATGTTGGCAATCGGTTTTGATGCGGGGCTCATTTCTGCCCTGGTCGGGATCGTCACTGCCCTCGTCGTCGCGGGTGTAACCATCCTGTTCAACCTACAGAGAAGCGTAATCATATTCCTAACGAGCCTGGGCGGGGCAAATGCAATCCTGTACGGAGTTCTGCTGTTTTTGGGGCGAGTGTCGCTGGAAAGCGTTTCTTCATCACGGGATACTATCCAACCTGTGTTACAGGATTCCTGGTTCTGGGCGCTGGTTTGGGTTGTTGTCGCTGCTTTTGGCATTTACGTCCAGGCTCGGTACAATCGCACGTACGAATTCGATAAGTCTCAGTACGTTGGCGACTGGGGCTAAGGAGATACTATGTTTTACATCGACCCAACTTATTTCTGGTATGTTTTTATTCCGACACTGCTCATCTCATTGGGCGTTCAGATCTACCTGAAATCGACCGTCTCAAAATGGGGGCAGGTGCGAAATGGCTCAGGTGAGTTTGGTTACCAGGTGGCGCAACAGATCTTCAATCGCACCAGTTTGAACGCCATCCCTATGGAACGCATCAAGGGAGATATGACCGATCACTTTGATCCTCGGGCCAATATCGTGCGCTTTTCTGAAACGACAGCAGGCAAAAATTCCGTGGCGGCTATGGCTATCGCCGCACACGAACTTGGCCATGTTCAGCAATATCAAACCGGCTCTGCCCTGATCAAAGCCCGTAGTTTTTTGCTCCCGAGCCCTTCAGTTTAGCCCGATCCTCTCCTACATCGGCATCCTGTTCGGATTGTGGTTCAACATGACCGGTATGCTGTATCTCGGCATTCTTTTCTTCGGACTGATGGTGCTGTTTTCCATCCTGACCTTGCCGGTGGAGATAGACGCCAGCAGGCGGGGTTTGCGTTTGCTGGACGAGGCTGGCCTGATGGTGACGCCGGACGACAACAAGGCTCAAAGAGTGTGCTTAGAGCCGCTGGATTGACCTATCTGGCTGCCGCACTCACTTCAATCCTGCAACTTCTGTACTACATCAGCATTGCCAAACGGCGAGGTTGATCCGTGGCGGTATAAAGACTGCCTGCAATCGATCCATTTCCTTCATTGACTCAAAATGATGAATTTACGCGTACTTGCAACAAAAAATCACTGGTATAGCGCATTAATCGCTGCGCTTGGTTTTGCTCTGGCCGGCATTCTTGGCTTGCTGGTCGCCGGCATCCTGCTGCGTAGCGGGCTGACGGGGTGGATACTCGATTTATTCGGTCAGGATCAACCCATCCAAAGGCTTATCACAGCAATTGTGTTGTTCATTTTGGGTCTGGCTCTGTCTGGAGCGGTTCTCGGCGGTATCGGCGGCTGGCTACTCAGTTTGATCGATCCCCTTGCTCCACGCAGGCGATACGTCTGGGCTGGGGCAATCGGCTATGCTATCCCGCAGACTGTGGTTATCGTCGTGGCCTTTTTGGTGGTCGGTTTTCTGGCGCTGTACCACAACAATATGGACACGCAACCGACGCACTTGCCTTTGCTGTTTGCACTGATCGGCCTCCTTTACGGTGTTTTGTCCGGGCTGCTGTTTGGTTTTCTCAGCGTTGGCTTCAAATATGGGTGGGGCGTGTTGTTGGCATCAATGTTGGGTGGTTTTTTCGGGGGAGCATTGGTGGGATATCTCGCGGAACGCGCCATTGCTATTGTCGGGGCGGGCGGCGCCTTTAACAGGTTGTGGCTCATTGTGCTGATTTGTCTTGCCTTCTTTGGCGTGATGGGTGCACTACTGGGTCTGCTCTACGCCTGGTTTGATCGGAAACGAGAAAAAGGTGCACTGCCCCAGAAAATGGGTAAGCTCTGGATCGGCATCGTGGTTGTTGCGGCAGTATGGCTTTCCCTGAGCATCGCCGGTGTTGTGAGTCAGATTTACTCTTTCGCCACCATGAAGGATGCCAGCACCCACATGAGTATTCCCTCGAAGACAACAGGCGTAGCCTGGTCGTCGCCGGACACAATACCGGAAAGCGAGAACGCTGCTTCGCCCGTTATCGACATCGCTGCTGGACTGGATGACCAGTTGGCGATTGCCTGGTCACTGACGCAGGACTCCGTTTCGGATGTGGTTTTGAGCCTGTCCGGTGCTGAGCAGGATGATGGCCAGAATACCTGGTCGCCACCGCTCAATGTGTCATCCAGCGCTGACGTTTCCGCCGATCCTCAGGTTGTTGTGGACAGCGACGGAAACTGGCACGTCGTCTGGACAGAGGCGGGCTCGCAAATCCAGTATGCGCGCGCCGCACTCGGCTCGACCTGCACAAACCCGACCGTTCTTTCTACCGCAGAAGCGCCCGCCTGCGCCGGTGGGACCCAGAATCAAGCTGGGGCGACCATAGCGGTGGACGAGACAGACCAGATCATGGTGGCTTGGCAGTCTGGTGATGGCGATCTGTTGTACAGCACGTGGCAGGCGTCTGGAGTGCCACCGACAGCGCCCGACTGTGTTCCTGCATCCGGTCAGGGTAGGCAGCCCCAACTGATCGGTGCTGAATCCGGCCAGTTCCTGCTGGCATACGACACAGCGCCCGAGGGTCAGGCGGGGGATGTGGCTGTTCTTCAGTATCAAGATTCAGTCTGGAATTCTACGCCGCTGTTGCAGGAAGCGGGATACGCTCCCACCCTCTACAGGGACAACATCGGGCAGACCCATGCTGCCTGGTGTGGCGAGGATGACCTTATCCGTTTCCAGACGCTTGACGCACAGAGTGTAACCGAACAAATAGACTTCCCCTCGTGCAGTGAGCGTCCACAGATGAGCGAGGACGGTTACGGACGCATGCATCTGATTTGGCGCGCCGACGAGGTGGCTAACAACTACGGCATCATTTCAGAAGGCAGTTTCCTCTACGACAGCGTGCGGCTTGCAGATGATTGGAGCGAACCGGCGCTCATCGTGCGGCCTGGTAAATCTGCTTCGCCTGTGGTTGTAACTGATGAGGCGAACGCGCTCCAGGTGGCTTGGGTGGATGCAACATCAGGCATTCAACATGCTACACAACCTCACTACACGTGCGATGACACCACCGGCTCCTACCTTGGCGACGCTATTCTGGCGGTGGCGACCAGCGGGAAATACCGGCCTGCTGATGAGATGATACCCTTCTGCCAGAACGAATTCCTGGATTTCCTGCACATGCCAACATCCAACCCGGCATTTACCGATAAACCGCCCACGCCAAATGGTGGCTTCGATGATCTCGCCGAACAAATTGACAATGCCGAACTCGAAGTCCTGTTCGTCACTATGGAATGGATGAAAGATGAGAATCAGGATAGTCCCGGCATGTTGTTCGCCAACGCAGTCGCCGATTTGTACGAAAAAGTCAAGGCAAATCCCGGTAATTACCCCAAGGGCATGACGGTCCGGGTTCTGCTCGGCAACTATCCTGAGGTTGCGACCTTCACCTGGGGTTCGCAAGTCTGGAATGTGATGGATGTGCTGCAGAAGTCAGGCCTGCCGGAAATGGAAAACGAGGAAATGGGTTGGAAAGTCGAATTGGCCAACTACGATGGTCAGATTCCCCACGCCCATACCAAATTTGTGGTTGTCGACGGCGAAATCGTAACCGCTTCGGGCTTCAATTACAGCTACTTGCATCTGCCCGTTACACATCCGTCCGGTCTGGGCGTTTCGTTGGTGGATTTGGGCCTGGAAATGCGGGGGCCTGTCGCTCAGCAGGCGTTGGTTGAATACGACGACCTGTGGGAAGGCTCCGATCAAGTTCTGTGTCCCGACCTCAATCCGCCTGATGGGGATTGGGCCAAACACTGTGATTTCGGCGTAGCCGAAGCCACCCACGCACCCGAGACATTGCTCTACCATCCCACAGGTAGTGATAGTTTCACCTTCTCGCTGTTGCGGACATCCATTCACCCGGAAAGTGACGACGCTTTAGACGCCGTCATCCGTTCTGCTCAGGATACGATTGACATTTTTGAAGTCAACTTCTCGCTGGAACTATACTGCACGCTTGGCGTTGTCATGGATGGATTCTGTTCGATGGATGACGCTTTACGGTACACGT
The DNA here is from genome assembly GCA_963700615.1 of uncultured Chloroflexia bacterium. Taxonomy (GTDB): domain Bacteria; phylum Chloroflexota; class Anaerolineae; order J102; family J102; genus DUEF01. Next base: position 1,113,843 of record CAVOYG010000026.1, read on the forward strand.
ACGCTCTTGTTAATGCGATGGAGGAGAATGGCGTCAAAGTACGAATTTTAGTTACCGATGTGAACATGAATGGCATGGAAAACAGCGTAGCTCTGGAAGTATTACGCGAGGAATTAACCCGCCGTGGACTCCTCGATCAGGTAGACGCCCGCTATTATGTCGGCAGAATGCACTCAAAAGCCTTACTGATGGATGAAAAACTCCTCGTTGTTGGCAGTCAGAACTTCCATTACAGCGCCTGGGGCGATGGCAAGGGCCTTGCAGAATACAACTTGGCCACCAATGATCCTGGTGCTATTGAGGAGTATCAGCGCACGTTCGAGTATTTCTGGGAGAATGCCACACCGATCATACTTGATGACCCCACATATGCGCCCTAAATGGATGAGACTAGCAGATCAGTACAAATGAGCCGCCGGCAGTTCCTGAAATATGGAGGCGCAGCGGTAGCCGCTGGCGTGGTGGGAACTACTGGCGTCCTGGCGTTGAAAAATGAATCAAGCGAAGTCAGTGTCGAGCATATTCTTATCCCGATCAAGCGCCTGCCTGAAGCGCTCAGTGGTTTGACCATCGCCCAGATCAGTGACATCCACCTTCTACCTTACACCCGACCTGAATTCGTAGAAAGGGCCGTTGCCATCACCAACAACCTGAACCCGGATGTCACCGTGTTGACAGGGGACTATGTCTGGCATGACAGAGAGGCAATGTTCGAGTTGTCGCCGATTATTGCTAGGCTAAACGCTCGCTACGGCGTCTACGGCATCCTGGGCAATCACGACTACTGGCTCGATGTAAATCTTGTTCTCGAGGGGTTCCGGCAGGCACGCATCCCCATGCTGATTAACGAGCACGTCCCTATTACCACGGGGGGGAGCACGCTGGTGTTGGCGGGCCTGGACGATGGCTGGAGTGGGCATCCCGACCTGGATGCAGCGCTTAATGGGCTCCAAAGGATGCTCCTGTTGTCCTGCTTTTGCATGAGCCAGACCTGGCGGACGAATACGGCCCGGATGGCCGCTGCGCCGTGCAATTGGCCGGCCATTCGCACGGCGGACAGGTGCGTTTGCCTGGCACTGGCGCTTTGGTGCTTCCCTACCTCGGACAAAAATACGATTTCGGATTGTACCAGGTTGATGACATGTGGTTATACACCAACAGGGGGCTTGGCAATATCAGCGTACCTTTACGCCTGAATTGCTCCCCTGAAGTGACTTTATTGACGCTGATGCAGGCGTAGCCTGGATTTTGGATAAGTGGGTATTCATATTTCAGGACGAGACGGGTTGAACATGCAGTCTCTCATGTCACCACCCCCCTTCTACTTCACTAGAAACGACAAAGCATTTATACTGTGTTCTATGTCCACTTCACACTCCGCAAAGAGGTTACGCAAATGGCAAACGATAGCCTGAGTTTTCTTGATAACAGAACTGGAAATTTCTATGATATTCCTATCACCGACGGCACGATTCGTGCCCGGGAATTGCGGCAGATCAGGACTGGTGAGGATGATTTCGGTCTGCCTGGCCTATGATCCCTCGTACCTGAACACGGCATCCTGCCGCAGCAGCATCACCTACATCGATGGCGCAAAAGGCATCTTGCGCTATCGTGGTTATCCCATCGAGCAACTTGCCGAGCAATCATCCTTTCTCGAAGTAGCCTATCTCTTGCTCTATGGCGAGTTGCCCACAGAGCAGCAGCTCGATCAATGGCAAAATGATGTGATGAGCGAGGTGATGGTGCACGAAAACATCCGCCGCTTCTTGCAGGGTTTTCGATATGATGCGCATCCTATGGGCACATTGGTCGGCACGATCGCAGCTCTTTCCACCTTTTACCCGGAGGCGAGCAAAGTTGCGGACCCGGCTTCTGTTGAATTGCAAACCCGCAGACTGGTGGCGAAATTGCCAACACTGGCGGCATTCTCCTATCGCCATTCGATGGGACTGCCCATTGTGTATCCCGATGGCAGTTTGAGCTATACTGGAAACTTCTTGAATATGATGTTCAAGATGACTGAGTTGAAGTATGAACCGAATCCGGTGCTGGAACGGGCGCTCAATGTCCTGTTCATCCTGCATGCCGACCATGAACAGAATTGCTCCACCAGCACCATGCGTGTGGTGGGGAGTTCATTGGCCGATCCCTACGTTGCTGTTGCAGCAGCGACATCGGCCCTCTTTGGCCCACGGCATGGCGGAGCCAACGAGGCTGTGCTCAGTATGCTCAATGAGATTGGCGATGTTTCTAACATTCCTGCCTTTATGGACAGTGTGCGCAGGGGCGAGCGCAGATTGATGGGCTTCGGCCATCGCGTGTACAAGAACTACGATCCGCGAGCCCGCATCATCAAAAAGATCGCTTACGATGTCTTCGAGGTGACAGGCCGGAATCCATTGCTCGATATCGCCATAGAACTTGAGAATATTGCTCTGAACGAGGACTATTTTATCGAGCGCAAGTTATACCCCAATGTCGATTTCTACAGCGGCGTTATCTACCAGGCTCTCGGTCTGCCCACGAGTATGTTTACTGTCTTGTTTGCCATTCCACGAACCGTTGGGTGGCTGACGCAGTGGCGAGAGAAGCTCCTCGATCCTGAACAGAAAATCGCCCGGCCACGCCAAATCTATGCTGGAGCGCCGAAGCGAGACTACGTCTCCGTCCCTGAACGGTCGGCGCTGGAAACGGTTGAGCAGGTGCACATCGATGGTGGTGAGCCAGGCAGCCTTTCGATTACGGACAATCGGAATGGCAAGCAGTATGATATCCCGATTGCCGAGGGCGCTATCCGCAGCCTCGATCTGAGGAAGATCAAGGTCAGTGATGACGATTTTGGGATCATGGCCTACGATCCCTCTTTTTACAACACGGCTTCCTGTCGCAGTGCGATCACCTACATCAATGGTGATGAAGGCGTTTTGCGCTATCGGGGCTATCCAATCGAACAATTGGTCGAACATTCCACCTATTTGGAAACAGCTTACCTGCTGCTGTATGGGGAGTTGCCCACACAGACGCAATTGGAAAAGTGGGTCTGGGATATCAATCATCACGCCTTGGTCAATGAGAGCATCCGGCACTTTTTGGATGGTTTTCGCTATGATGCTCATCCTGTCAGCGCTGTCATCGGCACTGTTTCCGCCCTCTCGACATTTTATCCCGACGCCCGCGATGTAGAAGACCCTGCATCGGTGGAGTTGCAGACGCGACGCCTGGTTGCCAAGATGCCGACATTGACAGCTTTCGCTTACCGGCATTTTATGGGATTGCCTTACGCCTATCCGGACAATACACTCAGTTTCACCGGCGATTTGCTGAACATGATGTTTAAGATGACGGAGTTGGTCTATGAACCCAACCCGGTCTGGGAGAAGGCGCTGGACAAGCTGTTTATCCTGCAAGCGGATCACGGTCAGGCGACTTCGGCCACCACGATGCGCATGGTCGGCAGTTCATTGGCCGATCCTTTTGTGAGTGTTGCCGCCGCTCTGGCATCGTTGCACGGTCCTCGTCACGGTGGCGCTGCTGAAGAGGCGTTGCGGATATTCAGGGAAATCGGTGATGTCGCCAACGTCCCCCAATACATCGAGCGCGTCAAACGTGGAGACGAGTTGCTGATGGGGTTTGGCCACCGGGTGTACAAGAACTATGACCCACGTGCCAACGCCATCAAGCAAATTGCACATGAAGTTTTTGCGGAGACAGGATCGAGCCAGACATTGGACATTGCTCTGGAACTGGAACGAATCGCTTTGGAAGATGATTACTTCAATGAGCGCAGACTGTACCCCAATATCGATTTTTACACCGGCTGCATTTACGAAGCGATTGGCATCCCGCGTAACATGTTCACGGTCATGTTTGCTATTCCTCGCACCGCAGGCTGGGTTGCGCAGTGGCGAGAACTACTTGCCGACTCCGAGCAGCGCATCGCCCGACCAAGACAGATTTATGATGGCATCATGTACCGAGATTACGCACCTATCGAGGAACGAGCTTAGTCGCTCATCGTTTCTATGAAGCGTAAACGAATCGTCCTGACTAGCCTGGGCGTCGCTGCACTCTTGCTCCTCGTCATTGTCGTGGCGGGGAGCTTTGCGTGGCAGCAGTTCAGCTTCAACAGCGAACTGGAGGACCCGGTTAGCGAAGCTGTCCGGGAGTCTCGCTTTGATCTGCTGCGTTACGAGATCGATGCCATTTCCGGCAAGTTGTACGATTGGTGGCGCAGGCCGGGCGCACGCTTGACGGTCGAGGAGCAAATTCGACTGGTGGAGCAATACAGGTGGCGGGCGCTGCGTATGCGCTGGATTGAGGATGATATCGAGCGCACCTACGCTGATCTTGATGTGTCCGATCCTGAGTTGGCCAGCGCCGATTTAAGACAACAATTGACCGAACTGGCTTCCATCCAGGAACAAGCACGTCCGTTGGTCGAAGCAATTTTGGAACGACAGGTGACTCTGGGGCTTGAGCAGGCTGGTGTGATCTCTGCGAGCCTTAACTGGCCGCCAGTGCGTTTCAATTTTAGCGATTTACCAAATTATCTTATCGTTTCACCTCGCGACCGCATTGAAGTGGAGGCGGGCGTGCAACTGCGCTCAGACCTCGATTTGCCTGAAATTGAAGGCATCGAAGAGGAAGTTGCCAGTGAATTCGACCGCTCCACCTTGATTGAGGGCCTGGGGGGATTGGGCGTGTGGCCGACAATGGTCATGGATGACAGCAGCCTGGCCTGGACCCTGAATACCATCGCCCATGAGTGGGTGCACAATTACCTGGCATTTCAGCCGTTGGGCTGGAATATGTTCGATAGCCGGGAGATGAATATCATCAATGAGACGGTGGCATCCATTGTCGGTGATGAGGTGGGGCAGGCTATCGCTTTCGAAGTTTATGGCATCCCGCTGCCTCCGCCGCCTACTGACGAGGAGATCGCATTACCTGAACCCGACCCGGATGAGTTCAATTTCCGCACGGAGATGCGCCGCACCCGCCTGGAGGTGGACGGGTTGTTGGAGGCAGGCAAGGTGGAACAAGCAGAAGATTACATGGAGCAACGGCGGCAGCTTTTTGTCGAGAATGGCTACGCCATCCGCAAGCTGAACCAGGCTTATTTTGCCTTCCACGGCAATTACGCTACCCGCCCCGCCGCTTCTGATCCTATTGGCCCAAAGTTGCAGGAACTGAGGAGCCTGACACCTGATCTTGCTACATTTTTCCATGCGGTGCAAGATATTTCCCAGCCGGAGGAATTGGATGAGCTATTGGCTGAGTGGCGTGGCCGCACAGAAGGTGGCGCAGCGTCGGGCCAGGAACGGTAAGCCTTGCCAGCCAATCTTCACAACTGGTATAAGATCTTGGGCATTCGTAGGATAGTGACCATTCATCTAAATTCAAAAAGTCAGCGTCTTGTGCCTCAACCTGTATGGTAAATAAGCTAAGGTGAGTGTCCAGTCTAACTCTATCAGTCATACATCGCTACTACCCCGAAATTAGTCGTCCAAATCTTGTGTGGAGGAAACTATGTTGAAAATCCTGGTTAGCGCCTTTTTCACCTTTCATGGACTCGTTCATCTCATCGGTTTTTTCGTGAACTGGAAAATCATCTCGGTGGAAACCATGCCTTACGCAACCTCGGTGTTGGCGCACAAAATCGAAGTGGGCGCGACCGGCATCCGCATCATCGGTTTGCTCTGGGTTGTGGCGGCGGGACTGTGGATCGTAGCCGGCGTTGGGCTGATGGCCCTGGCGCCGTGGTGGTTGGCGATGACAGTTGTAGCACTGCTGTTCTCGACAGTGATGTGTATCCTGGGCTGGCCAGATGCGAGATACGGCCTCCTCATCAACCTCATTATCGTGGTTTTTCTGTTCCTGAACGGGCGATATGACTGGTTGCCGATGCCATAAACGAGCATTTGACACAATGCATGTTTATTGAAGTTACTGATGTCTGATCCAGAGTTGTAACAATCGATTTGGAAACGTGATGCGTGATGCGTGAAATTCGACCATCAGAGGCGGGAATGTGAAAAGCGGCGTGCTGATCACCGTGTTGATCTTGTTGCCCAATCTCCTTTGGATGTTGTTCCCACCAAAAGATGCGCCTAAAGTTGAGCAGGAACACGTAAACGGACGTGCGCTTGTGATCCTGGAATGGGTGGGACGCATTGGCGTTTTCGTGATCCCGGTGTTTTACGCCATCGAAGTTCACAGCACAGTGCAGATTATCAGTCTGGGGATCATGGCGCTGGCCTTGTTGGTCTACTACACGGGTTGGGCCAGATACTTCCTGCGGGGTCGTTCGTATGCCCTCTTGTTCCGACCGCTGCTGGCGCTGCCCGTTCCGCTGGCGATCAGCCCGGTCCTTTATTTTGCGGCGGCGGCAGTATTGCTCAGCTCCTGGCCTCTAGCCTTGGCGACGATCCTGCTCGGCGCAACGCATATTCCTATCAGCTACCGCAGTTATCTTGCGTTGGTCGATTCGACCTAGCCGCCTGATTAGGGGCGTTGTGAACCTGATACCGTCATTTTTCTATACTGACTTGCGGAGGATGTTGCAATGGATAATCAGGTCTTGGTGGCTTACGCCACAAAATGCGGCTCCACAGCCGAAATCGCAGAAAGAATCGGGCAAGTGTTACAACAAGCGGAACTATCCGCTGAAGTGCGGAATGTAAAAAAAGTCGATGACCTGACGCCGTACAGCGCCGTTGTCCTCGGCAGCGCCGTTTACATGTTCAAATGGCGGAAGGAGGCTGCGAAATTCCTGCAAAAAAATGAACAAGCGCTGGCTCAACGACCCGTGTGGCTCTTCTCCAGCGGACCGACAGAAGAGGGAGATGTTGTCGCACTTATGAAGGGCTGGACCTTTCCCGAAAAACTCATACCTGTCGCCAATCGCATCAAGCCCCGCGACATCACCATCTTTCATGGCGTTCTCGACCTGCAGAAGTTGGATATACTGACCAGCTGGATGCTCAAGACTTCTAAGGTTCCCGTCGGTGATTTTCGTGACTGGGACGCCATTGACGCCTGGGCGGCGGGCATCGGCGCGGATCTGAAGGTGAAAGCATGAGAAGCGCCGTCAGCATCATCGCATCCTCTTTTGGAGCGTTCGCCGGCATCGGCGCTGTAGAGCATGGCATGTTCGAGATCACGCAGGGCAATGTCAGCCCCGCTGGCGTCATGATTAATTCGATGGGGCCGCCCTGCCAGCCCGAACAGATTTGGAATGCCTGCGAACCGGCAATGACCGTCATCCCCAATTATCTCATCACCGGCGTTCTGGCGATCCTGTTTGGACTGATCGGCATCATCTGGTCGATATTTTTCATCGAGAGAAAGCATGGCGGCCTTGTCTTGATGGTATTGTCCTTCGCCATGCTGTTGTTCGGCGGCGGCATCTTCCCGCCTTTGATCGGGATGATCGGCGGTTTGGTCGGGACCAGGATCAACAAGCCTCGCCGCACCGACTCTTCAATTCGTGCCCTGGCTGTGCTCTGGCCCTGGGCGCTTATCCTGGTCTTCATCCTGCTCTTTGGGCAGTGGATCGTAGGCGCCATCTCGAACGAGTTCATGACACAGATCATGGTCCCGAATCTGGTTCTGGTGCTCGTCCTTCTCATTTTATCCGTCCTTTCTGCGTTTGCCCACGATGTGCAGAAGTTGCCAGCGAATGGCCATTAGATGGTAGCTACTGGAGGTTTGACCATGAACACCAATCCCAATCAATTCCGACAACTGCCAATCACCCGCAGCCTCAGCTCGGCCTACATGTCATCGCTTGTCATCGCCCTGCTTTTGGCGGTGGTGTCTGCGGCAGGACTCCTCTTAAAATCTGACATCTATCCAACAGCGGAACTGGCGCAATCATTCGTCGCCACCGACCTGGTGAATCTCGTCATCGGCGTGCCCATTCTGCTTGCTTCGATGTGGGTCGCACGTCGGGGCAAGCTCATCGGCTTGCTTTTCTGGCCAGGCGCTCTTTTCTTCATCGTCTACCACTCTATCGTGTACGTTTACGCCATGCCGCTCAGTTGGATGTTCCTGCTCTACATCACACTCCTTGTGTTAAGCGTTTATTCGTTGATCGGGCTCGTGACCGGCATCGACGGAAGAGCGGTCGAGAAACGCCTTGGCGGTCGGGTTCCGGAACGCCTGGCCGGGGGCGTGCTGGCCGGTCTCGGCGCCCTCTTTCTGCTGCGGACCCTCGGCGAATTCGCCGGCGCCATCATCGGCCAGACCACTCTCCCTGACACCAATTTGGGGGTTCTCATTGCCGATTCCTTACTGATTCCCGCCTGGATCATCGGCGGCGTGCTGTTGTGGCAGCGGAAGGCGCTGGGTTATGTGGCCGGAACGGGATTACTGTTTCAGGGCAGCATGTTGTTCATCGGCCTGCTGGTGTGGATGATTTTAGCGCCGCTGATGACCGGCGCTCCCTTCATCCTGACCGATGTGATCGTCATATTCATCATGGGCCTGATCTGTTTCATTCCATTCGGTCTCTTTGTGCGTGGCGTCATTGCAAGTGAGCAGCGAGATGAATCAAAACCCACAGGCTGAGTCCACAAACATGGGCTGGAGAACGCTCTACATCCTTGGCGGCGCGGCTGCCTTGATCGCAGTTCTGGTATTCCGCAGGAATCTGGGTGCGGAATTCTATCTCTTCAAGGGTTTTGGCATCTGGGATGTTCCGGCGGTGACGCCCATCAGCGCCGGCGAGTGGTTCGCCCTTTTGCAGGATAACGTATTCGTGGGCCTGACCTTGTTCGGCCTTTTCGATCTGATCAACTATGCCCTTGTCGGCCTGATATTCCTCGCTCTTTTCGGCGCGCTCCGGCAGACCAACAAAAGTGCAATGGTTGTCGCCATAACCTTTAGTTTTGTGGGGATTAGCGTCTATTTTGCATCGAATCAGGCCTTTGCCATGCTGAATCTCAGCGAGCGTTATGCAGCGGCGACCACCGCTGCGCAGCAGGCGATGTTCCTGGCAGCAGGCGAGGCGCTGCTCGCCATTGACAATCCCGGTGCAACCCACCAGGGCACGGGCGTCTACCTGAGTTTGCTGCTGGTGCTGCTGGCCGGCCTGATTATCTCGATTGTGATGTTGAAGAGCACTGTCTTCAGCAAATGGGCTGCCTGGACCGGCATCCTAGCCAATGGACTCGGTCTGGGCTATTTCCTTGTCCTGATTTTCGCCCCAACGCTTATCTGGCTCCCACCATCTCTCTCCGCTCCCTTTCGGCTGATCTGGTACATCCTCATTGCACTCGGTCTCTTCCGTCTGGCGAGGAGCAAAGCATGAACTACAAAAGCATCGTCGTCACCAAACGAGGCGGTCCGGAAATGCTCCAGATCGTTGAAAATGACCTGCGCCCTCCCGCTGCCGGAGAGGCCCGAATCAGGATCCTGGCTACACCAGTGGTTCAGGATGACATCGCCGTCCGGGTCGGCAACCGGCCGTTTTTGGCCGAGACACCCTTCGTGCCGGGCTATGCCATCCTCGGCGTCGTGGATGCGGTTGGGAGTGGCGTCAACGAGGTGGCAGTGGGTGACCGAGTGGCGGCGCTGACGAATTTCGGGGGCTATGCCGAGTACATCTATTGGGATGCCGACCAGTTGGTTCACGTTCCCAGCGCCCTGAATCCGGCAAGAGCCGTCGTTCTGATCCTGAATTATCTGGTCGCCTATCAGGTGCTGCATCGTGTTGTGCAGGTCAAAGCGGGGGACAAGATTCTCATCATCGGCGCAAGCGGCGGCGTGGGCACAGCGCTCCTGCAATTGGGAGAACTGGCAGGTGTCAAGATGTACGGCTTGGCGTCTGCCAGCAAACACGACATCCTCACCAACTGCGGCGCAACGCCCATCGATTACCGCACACAGGACTTTGTCGAGGTGCTGCACCAGGCGGAACCGGGTGGCATCGACTACGTCTACAATGGCATGGGCGAGGAATATTTCGAGCGAGGATTGGCAGTGCTGCGGCGTGGCGGCGTCCTGGTGCACTACGGCGGCCCGGAGAGTTTCTCACGCTTTTTGCTGCTGGTGGCCAAGCTGCTCCTGTACAACGTGTTGCCGAACGGTAAAAAGATCAAGGGCTATGGCACGCACCGGGGTGATGTCAAACAGTACCAGGACGATTGGACGGAACTGTTCAAGCTGTTGGAGCAAGGAAGAATCGACCCCGTGATCACCGCTGAATTCCCCATCCTGGAGGCAAGACAGGCCAATGAACTGCTGGAAAGCGGGCAGGTAGTCGGCAATATCGTCCTGCTTGCGCCGGAATGGCTGGATCTTGCCGAAGGCAACCAGCCGGGAGCACACCAAACGGCCGGTCAGTAAATTCCGATTGGAGTCGTATATGAGTCTTCAAGCCAAAACCATCGCGATCGGCGTGCTCTTCCTCATCCATTTTGCGCTCGGCTACGTGCTCACACGATCCGAGGAGCCATACAACACAGCCATTTTGACCGTCCACAAGCTGGCATCGCTGGCGGCTCTGGTTCTGATCGTTCTGGCAGCCTGGCAAACCTACAAGGATGCTGGCCTAGAGAGCCTTGCGATCGCTGCGGTTGTAATAACTGTAATCCTTTTCGTGACAACCATTCTCACTGGCGGATTACTGAGCGCCGACACACAGTCGCCAGCGGCTGTCACCGTGATCCACAAAGTATTTCCGTATCTCACTGTAATCTCGACCATCATCACGATTTATTTCCTGTCTTTCCGCAAATAAGGAGCCAACACCCGATGAAAGCAACGGTTCTCTACGACTCACAATTTGGCAACACCGCAAAAATCGCTCAGGCTATCACTGACGGTCTCAGCGATGCGCTCGGAGCCACGGAGGCGGTCGAAATTAAACAGATCAGCAGTGCGAAGCCCGACCAACTGTCTGGGCTCGACCTGCTCGTTGTCGGTTCGCCCACCCAAAAATTCCGACCTCTCCCGACCACCACGAATTTCCTGAAAAGCATCCCCCAAAATGTCTTGAAAGGCGTCAAAGTCGCTGCCTTTGACACCAGAATCACCGAGGAACAAATCGAAGGCAATCGCTTCTTTTCCAAACTCGTGGACGTTTTCGGTTTCGCTGCCGATCCGATCTCTGACAGGCTTGAGAAAAAGGGTGGTGAGGTGGTGATGCCGCCGGAGGGCTTCACGGTAGAAGGGACGGAAGGTCCATTGACAGAAGGCGAACTTGAGCGGGCGAAGGAATGGGGGAGACAACTTTTGATGAAACACTGAAGTTGGAGGATGTCAGATTTTCTTACTCACTGCTAACCGGAAACTGGAGAATGCATGATGTCAAATAGAATCTTGGTCACATACGCCAGCCGCACCGGAGCTACCGTCGGTGTAGCCGAAGCCATTGGCGCGACCCTGGCCGAAAACGGCGCCCTGGTGGATGTATTGCCCATGAGTGAGGTTGTCAGTCTCACTCCCTACCGGGCGGTGGTCGCCGGCAGCGCCATCCAGGGCAGCAAATGGCTGCCGGAAGCCATAGAATTCGTTCGAATGAATCAGGCCGAGTTATCGCACAAACCCTTCGCCGCGTTTCTGGTCTGCATGACGCTGGTCGTGTCGGATGGCAAATATTACGAGGAGGTGAAGGCATTCATGCAGCCGGTGCGGGCGCTGGTGAAGCCTCTGAAGGAGGGTTATTTTGCTGGCGTGTTAGATATCAGCAAAGTGCCGTCGTTTCGAGATCGGCTTGGCTTCCGCATTAGCGTTGCCCTGGGCATCTGGAAGGAGGGTGACCATCGGGATTGGGATGCGATCCACGCCTGGGCTGAGGAGCTAAAGCCGGTATTAGGCTTGGCGACGAACCTCACCCCGAAATAGCCAACATCCATCAAACTCAAATCGTGGAGAGATAACCATGTCTACCGAAGGTAAAAGTTCGATATCATCGCTGGGAACAATGCGCACATTTCTCAGAGAAGGGACGTGATCAGAAACCATCATGAGCGTCGTTGACGGCTCGTACGGTCATTCTTTGAAAGTGGAGGAGAAAGCCGCTGCGCCCTTAGCAGGTGGCATCGCCAATATGGGCTACCAGTGTGGCATACTTTGGGGGGCGTCACTGGCGGCAGGGGCGCAGGCTTATCAACTTTGGGGAGCGAGTCCCAAAGCCGAAGTTGCCGCAATGATTGCTACGCAAAGGCTGGTGGAGAAATTCCGTGCCGGCACCAAGAATGAAATCAATTGTCTCGAGATATCAAATTTAAACATGCAGGGAAAACCTGGGGCGGGGTCGATACTGAAGTTTCTTGCCAAAGGCGGCCCCATTGGCTGCCTCCGCCTGGCCGCAGGATACGCCCCTGAAGTAAGAAGTGGAATTGATGCCGTCTTTGCCGAAGAAGAATTCGAAGCGCCTTCACCGCCAGTCAGTTGCGCAGCGATGCTGGCTCGAAATATGGGCGCATCCGACATGCATACAGTCATGGCAGCGGGTTTTGCGGGTGGCATCGGATTAAGCGGTGGAGCATGCGGGGCGTTGGGCGCTGCAATCTGGCTCACTGCCATGAAACAACCGGTGAAAATAGAAGGTTTCAGTTACTCGGATACATGGGTCAACGACTTAATTGAAGAATTCCTGGAAATCTCTGACTACGAATTCGAGTGCTCCGAAATTGTCGGACGGAAGTTTGAGGATATTGGAGACCATGCGACATACATTTGCAATGGAGGCTGTTCGAAAATCATCGACGTATTGGCTGCCAGTCAGACAAATGAATCCTGAAGGAATATGCCATGCAAAATGATCCTCTCGGTGGTTGCCTTCATCGTCTGGCCGAACGCCCCCGGCGTCACTGCCAAAGACGATGTGTTTGCGCTCGTCCAGGAAAATACCGCCGGCTTCGTGCTGCCGGTGGTCGGCCCCATCTTCGCCTTCCTGTCGATGCCGATCCTGGCGGTATGGTTCATTCTGCTGGCGCGCAATTTCTTTCGCCTTGCGCAATAAGATGAACGATTACCGGAAATCACGACCACGCGGCATCACACTCCTCACTATCTGGCTTGTCTTACTTGGGATATTTGCCCTCATCAGTTCGTTGTACCGATGGGGCAATGGCTTTTTGTGGTTATTCCCCAGAGGTGTCGATTACATTTTACCGCTCTCCGACCTGTTGGTGACAGTACCTGCTATTCTTGTCGCCGCAACCGGATTGTGGCGCATGACGTGGTGGGGCTATGCAGCGTCGCAGGCCGTCGCTGGCATACTTGTCTACAGTTCGGTCTGCGTTTATGTAATGCTGGTGCAGCAAGGATCGCCCTACGCACTTGAACTCATGTTGCCACCAATTTCGGGATTATTCACGGCAATCTTACTGGTTATCTATCCTGGACGTATCCGAAGGCTGTTCTTATAATGAAGGCAACTATTGTGATTGAGATGGAGTTCGCACATTCATATCTAGAAGAACCATTTTGGAGAGGCACTCGAACGGGCCTCTCTTCATAACTATCGGAGGTTAAAGATGAAGATCGTTAAAGTGGATTATCGCCAGCATCAGCGCACTTGTCGGCATATTCGCACTGGAACTGCTGGTCGTTGCGCTGTTTCCAGGATTCCCCACACCCAGGCGAAGCCTGGATCCCAGCAAATCGAAAGCAGGTGATGGCGGTACCGAGCCTGATCCCAGGAGATTGGATGTAACCTTTGCTGTCGATGGAACACCGCTCAAAGCATGGTTGTACCTGCCCGAAGACACCTCGGCTCCGGCCCCATGCATCGTGATGGCGCATGGCCTGGGCGGGATCAGGAAAATGGGTCTCGCCAAGTACGCAGCCCGGTTCCAGGATGCTGGGTTCGCCGTCCTCGCCTTCGATTACCGTTTCTGGGGCGACAGCGGCGGCGAACCACGCGGGCTGATCTGGATTCCACATCAACTGGAGGATTACGCAGCGGCGGTTGCGTATGCTCGCAGCCGTCAAGAGATCGACCCAGCCAGAATAGCGCTGTGGGGGACTTCATTCAGTGGCGGACATGTGATCGTGACAGCAGCGAAGGATGAGCAGATTGCTTGCATCGTCGCTCAGTGCCCCGGTTTGGATGGTCAAGAGGGAGCCGAAATGGCTTTTAAACAGCGCGGGCTTGATCTGCGAATTATCCCCCATGCCCAACGAGACCTGGTGCGCTCCTGGTTGGGTTTATCGCCACACAAAATACCAGTCGTGGGCAAGCCGGGCGATGTCGCATTGATGACCACGGCGGATGCCCTGGACGCTTTTGAGCACATGGTTCCGCCAGACTACGTCAACGAGGCGTGTGCACGTATCGCCATCCGTGGCGACAAATACCGTCCTGTCAAGCACGCCAACCGTGTCAAGTGTCCCACCCTTTTCCAAATCGGTGATAAAGATGATCTGATTCCCCTCGGTGCTGTGGAAGAGGCTGCCAGGGTGCTGGGCGATCTGGCGGAAGTCAGGCGCTACCCCATCGGCCATTTCGACATCTACATGGGAGAGCATTTTGAGACCAGCGTAGCTGACCAGATTGCGTTTCTGCAGAAACATCTGCTGCAATCAATGAATACGGAAGCGCAAATCCCGGCCAGGCAATAAAGCGCGGGTTATTCCGAAAAGCAGGGATGGATATGACATGCTACAAGTGTTCCGTCTGGTCATGCATTCGGTTGCTTTGATGACCTTTGGGAACTCTATTCATCTTCGCCCTTGATTTAAGATGAACCCAACCGAGTCGAATCCTTTGCAAAAGCGACAACTTTAGCGCTATAATACAGGTCGGACAGCCCCGTCCACGCCGGGCAGCCTCGCTTGGCGGCCCTCCCTGATGGGCGAGAGAATTAATATGATCGGGGAGGGTTTTTTTATTTCACAAGCGCATGGAACATCAATTTCTCAAGTTGTCCGTAAATCATTTTGACATGCCAAGGCATCTGTGTCGGTGAAGTAGCCGGTGGGATTGAACATTGGCTCAGTTGTTTTTAGTCCGTGAGCGAGGAAGTAGTGTGAACAGCATTCATTTTAAAGATTTCGTCCTGCGTCCTGATCCCGAACATCGGGCGCGTATCCTCCCAGTTCTCGAAGCCGCCCTGGCTGCTGCAGACCCGGCCACTGCCGTTTGCAAGACCCTGCTGCGTAACAACGAACAGCTTAGTATCGGTGCGGCCACCTACGATCTTGACGCATATCGGCATATTTACGTCGTCGGATTCGGTAAGGCTGCAACGCCAATGGCGGAAGCGACCCTGCAAATTGTGGGAGATCGGGTGACCGCAGGCGTTATTGTCACCAAATACGGCCACGGTCCCGATGTAGGTGCATCATTGGGGCCGATAACGGTGTTGGAAACAGGGCATCCGGTGCCGGATGAGGCTGGTCGGGTAGCAGCACAAGCGGTTGTCGATTTGTTGCAGCAGGCAGGCGAGGACGACCTGGTCATTTGTTTGATCTCCGGTGGCGGCTCTGCCTTACTCACCTTGCCGGCTGAGGGCGTAGAACTGGCCGATCTGCAGGATATGACCACTGCTCTGCTGCGTTGCGGAGCGAACATCCACGAATTAAACACCATCCGGAAACACCTCTCGCAGGTCAAAGGGGGGCAACTTGCCCGTTGGGCTGCTCCAGCCACGGTCGTCAGTCTGGTGGTGTCTGATGTGGTAGGCAGTCCTCTAGACATTATCGCTTCAGGGCCGACCGTGCCCGATACCGCCACCTGGGAGGATGCCTGGGTGGTCTTGGAACGCTACGCGTTGGTTAGCGAGCTTCCGAAAACGGTGGAAGCGCGCTTGCAGGCAGGATTACGAGGTGAACTGCCCGATACACCGAAGCCAGGAGACGCCATCTTCGAGCGCACGCAAACATTGATTATCGCTGACAACGCCCTTGCTGCGGAAGCCGCACTACAGGTGGCGACAGAACAGGGCTTCAATGCCGGAATCCTCACAACATTTTTGGAGGGGGAAGCCAGAGAAGTGGCGAAGATGGTGGTAGCGTTGGGCCGGGAAGTGATCACGCATGGTCGTCCGGTGGCTGCGCCCGCTTGTCTGATCCTGGGGGGCGAGACCACCGTCACGATTCGGGGTTCAGGCAAGGGTGGCCGGAATCAGGAGCTGACCCTGGCTGCTGCCGTGGTTCTCGACCAGCTTTCAGAAACCGACCGCATCGTTGTCGTCTCACTGGCCACGGATGGCACGGATGGCCCCACGGATTCGGCGGGCGGGATGGTCGACGCAACGACTGTCCTGCGGGGGAAGGCGCAAGGGCTGGATGCAGGCCGTTCGTTGGCGGACAACGACAGCTACCGCTACCTTGAGGCTGTCGACGATTTGCTTGTCACCGGGCCTACGCGTACAAATGTAAATGATTTAGTATTTGTTTTTGTGTTTTGATCGGTAAATCTGGGCAATCTAGAATTATTTTCTATTGACAACCAAAACGTTTTGGTTTAGAATGAGATTGAAACCAAAACGTTTTGGTTTCTGGCGATTCACGCAAAAGTGCCCAAACAGGACAGCAGAGATGACTGTCACGATCAAGGACATTGCAAAACGTACTGGCAAGTCGATTACCACCGTTTCGCGCGCACTCCATGATTACGATGATGTGAGTGACTCGACAAAAGTCTTGGTGCGGCGCACAGCGCTGGAAATGGGGTACACGCCGAATCTGTTAGCGCAGCGCCTCCAGAAACAACGCACCGAGACCATCGGTCTGATTTTACCAACCTATGGGCCTCGCTTTGCCGATCCCTTCTTTAGTGAATTTCTGGCAGGGGTGGGGAATACCGCCGCCCGCTATGATTACGACCTGCTGGTGTCGACCAAAGCGCCGGGTGAGCAGGAAATGGAGGCTTATCGACGAAAGGTGCAGGGACGCCAGGTGGATGGCTTTATTGTGCTGCGCACCCGGCGACTCGATCCTCGTATCGAATACCTGCGGCAAAGCGAAATGCCTTTTGTGGTATTCGGTCGGGTGGAAGGTGTGCGAGATTTTGCCTTTGTGGATGAAGATGGCTTCGATGGGATGCGGCAGGTCACTGAGCACTTGATATCGTTGGGACATCGACGTATCGCCTGCATTGGCTCGCCCCCTGATCTGATGTTTTCGCAGCATCGCCTTGCCGGTTTTAAGGCTGGGCTGGCTGCGCATGGTTTGTCATTCGGTGACGCATTGTTGGTGGAAGGTGATCTGACACAGCGCGGTGGTCACCGGCAGGCTGAATATTTGCTGGATCTACCCAATCCACCCACCGCCATCATCGCTTGCAACGATTTGATGGCGCTCGGAGCGATGAGCGCAGCACAGAAGCGGGGCCTGGTGGTGGGGCGCGACATCGCTATCACCGGCTTCGACGATACGCCGCTAGCGGAACACGCCCACCCCCCCCTGACCACAGTTCATCAACCGATCTACCAGATTGGCAGCATGGTTTGCGAAATGTTGCTCCTGACTTTACTGGGTGAACCGCCTAAAGAGCAGCAAGTTATTCTCAAGCCAACCTTAATCATTCGTCAGTCTTGCGGCGCCAATCCCCCTGGGAACACTACCCTTTCCGAGGCAGTCGCCGCTATATCCATTTTGGAAGAGGAGGAGCCCCATATCGAATCGTAAACATACCATCAACCCATTTTCTATTTCATGCGCAATAGGAGAAAGATTCAAATGAAGAGATTGCTTTTAGTTACATCGATTTTGTTGCTGGTTGTCGTTGCTGTGGCTGCTTGCGCCCAGCCGACCCCAGAAGTCGTTGAGAAAGTCGTCGAGAAACAAGTTGAAGTGACCGTCGTTGTCGAGAAAGAAGTGCCGGTCGAAGTTGAAAAGATCGTCGAGAAGGTTGTCGAGCAGACCGTTGTGGTCGAAGTGGAAGCTGCTCCGGTCGACAAGACAGTTGTCGAATTCTGGACCACTGACAACGAGGAAGACCGTATCAAGGTGTACGAGGCCATTGCCGACAAGTACATGGCCGAAAATCCCGAACATCGACCTGCGTGTTGTGCCCATTGAGGAAGCGGGCGTGTCTCAGCGTATCGCTACTGCTCGCGCCGCCAATCGCCTACCTGACATCGTCCGCATGGGCGTGGAACGTGTCGCCAGCTTCGCTGCTGAAGGTATTTTGGACCAGGATGCAGCTGAAGCCGCAATCGCTGCGATTGGGGAAGATGACTTCCGAGCGGGCCCGCTTGCCATGGTTACGGACCCCGCAACCGGCCAACGCGCCGCCGTACCGTACGATGGTTGGATTCAAGCTATCTGGTACCGTGATGATGTATTCAAAGAAGCTGGCCTGAATGCGCCGCTGTCGTGGGATGACATCAACGCCGCTTGTGACACCCTGCCAGGAACCGAAAATCTGCTGTATGCCCTCACGCTTGGCACGGATCCTGGGCAAAACTACCCGCACCAGGTCTTCGAGCAAGTGGCTATTTCCAACAATGCCTGGCCTTTTGACGCCGATGGCAATGTGACCATGAACACACCAGAGATGATCGAAGCGCTGGCCTTCTATGCCGACCTGCAACGCTGCGCCCTGCCTGGTCCGCAATACTGGCGAGGCGCTCGCGAGTCCTACGAACTTGATCAGTCTGGCATGTTGTTCTACAGCACCTATATCATGGATGACCTGGTTGATGGTTCCGGCATGGAAGCTGGCGGTAATGTTGAGATCGCCGTCGCCGACCTGGCAGCCAAGACCGGTTTCGCCCCCCTGATGGAAGGACCCAATGGCTCCGCTTCCTACGGCCAGTTAGTGACGCTCGGCATCATGGAAGGCGCTGATCCAGCTGCTGTTGATGTCGTCAAATACTACATGACTGGCGATAACTACATCGAGGTGTTGGCCCTGGCGCCTTTTGGCAAGGTCCCCGTGCTTGAGAGTGCTGTTGAGGGTTGGTCGGGCTTAAGCGATTACTTCGCCAACTACTCGCCCGAAACGCTGTCCCAGATCGCCAACGGTTTTGAGACCATGCAACGCTGGCTCTTCCGCCCCGAATATGACGCTACCGAGCGTGCTGTTGTTGGTGATATCGAAGGTCGCCTGCTTATCTCGCAAGCCATCAGCAACATCGCCCTCGAAGGCATCATGACGCCCGAAGTCGCCGCCCAATGGCTGCAAGAGCAAGTGGAACTGTTACTGGCTGAACGCGCCGAGTAGTCGAGTTCCTGCTGCACACTTCAGATTCGAGTGTGCAAGGCAAAAAACCAAGCATTACACGATGAAAGGGGCCTGGTCCAGCAGGGTCAGGCCCCTTCAACAACTGGCATGGGGGTTGGAATGACAACAACAGCAAAAACGGCCAAACCGAGCCGGTGGAAGTCCATGCAGGCGGCAGAGGCGCGCCTGGCCTGGTTCCTGATTCTTCCAACCGCGCTCATTGTATTCGGCCTGGTGCTTTTCCCCGCTATTTTCAGTATCTGGATCAGTTTCCACGATGTGGGTTTGAGCAATCTCAATGACGTGTTCAATGCCCCATTTGTGGGCTTGAAAAACTACAGCAGGGTGGTCAACGACTTCGCCTTTAAATTCCAGGGCTGGCGTAGCTGGGGCGCTTTCGTCACCAGCATCGTCTACTCCTTCGTCTCCACAACCCTGACTGTCGCTGTTGGACTCCTTGCTGCGATGCTGCTCAACCGCCCGTTTCGGGGCAGGGGCATGGCGCGGGCAATCTTTCTTGTTTTCCTACGTTGCGCCTATCGTCAGCGTGGCCTTTGTCTGGCGTTGGATCCTCGATCCCCGGCCATCGGGCGTGCTAAACGATGTGCTCATGAATTTGGGACTGATCGATTTGCCCAAAGCCTACCTGGCCCAAAGAGGTCTGGCATTGCTGATCGTCATCTTTTTCGAGGCGTGGCGTTATTTCCCCTTTGCTATGCTTATGATTCTGGCACGCTTGCAGGCGGTGGACAGGACGCTGTACGAGGCCGCCGATGTGGACGGGGCCAGCGCCTGGCAGAAATTCTGGAATATCACCATCCCTGAACTGCGTTATGTCCTGGGCGCAATTTATCTTTTGCGGCTGATCTGGACTTTTAACAAGTTCGATGACATTTTCCTGCTCACCGGCGGTGGCTTTGGCACCAATGTCCTTCCAGTGCTCACCTATCAATTCAGCTTCCAGCTATTCAATTTCGGCGTTGGCGCTGCGACGGCGATGATCCTGCTTGTTACCCTGGTTATCTTTTTGATCATTTATGTCGGGGTCTTCATGCGCAATGTGGAAGACGCATAAGGAGGATTAAGCATGTCAACACAAGTTGCTCGCGTCGATATGGAAAACATTAGCTTTCTCGATCGTTTGGGGCGTTGGCTGAACTGGCCTCGCTTCATTTTCCTGATGATAATGACGTTTTTCCTGTTTTCCATCCTCTTTCCCTTTCTATTGGATGGTCAGCTCTTCCTTCAAGACATACGCCGAAATCGGTGGACGTGCACCCGTTTATATTCCGGCCAATCTGCGCTGGGACGCCTACATCGAGTTGTTTGATTTTTGGAATTTTGCCCGCAATATCTTCAACAGCTTCCTGGTCGC
Organism: uncultured Chloroflexia bacterium; assembly: GCA_963700615.1. Taxonomy (GTDB): domain Bacteria; phylum Chloroflexota; class Anaerolineae; order J102; family J102; genus DUEF01. The sequence continues at coordinate 1,134,350 of CAVOYG010000026.1, forward strand.
CATCCCTACCTCGCTTATTGCCGTGATTTTGTCCATGCTCGGAGCTTATGCCATCGTCCGGCTGCGACTTTCGGGGCAAGGATGTCATGCTCAACGGCATTCTGGCGATCTATCTCTTCCCCGGCATCCTGTTGATCATCCCTCTGTTCGCCATGCTCAGCCAGATTGGCACTAAACTTGGTTTTGAAGTGCAGGACAATTTGCCGATCCTGATCTTCACCTACCTTGCCCAGACGCTGCCTGTGGCGCTCTACATGTTGGCTAACTATTTCCGTACTATCCCGGAAGAGATCGAGCAGGCGGGCTTGATCGACGGCTGCACCCGATTTGGCGTGATCTGGCGTATCACCCTGCCCCTTTCCATCCCCGCTCTGGTGTCTGTGGGCATCTACACCTTTATGATCGCCTGGAATGAATTCCTGTACGCCCTGGTGTTTCTGAACGAGCGGGACATGTTCACCATGCCCATCAAGATCAACACCATCAACAGCGATCCCAGTCCTCGCCCGCATGTGGTCATGGCCGCTTCCACCATCATGACAATTCCCATCATCATTCTCTTCCTGGGCATGGAGCGCTATCTGACGGAAGGGTTGTCGGCTGGGGGCGTGAAAGGCTAAATGAACATCGGTTTCATCTCGACCCGCCTAGCCGGCACCGACGGCGTATCGTTGGAGACATCGAAAATCGCCACGATTTTCAGACGCTTGGGGCACGATGTGTTCTATTGCGCCGGCGAATTGGATGCGGGCGGCCCGCGGGGATTGTTGGTCCCTGAGATGCACTTCAACCATCCTGAGGCAAAATGGATTCACGATCATAGTTTCGGCTCGAATCTGACGCCGCCGGATTTGCGCGACCGCATCCAGAGCATGGCCGATAGCCTGAAGCAGACTATTGCGCTATTTGTCGAACGCTACGATATTGATGTGTTGGTGCCGCAAAACGCCCTGGCGATTCCCATGCACATCCCCTTGGGTGTTGCGCTGACCGACTTTATCGCTGAAACCGGCATAACCACACTCAATCACTGCCACGATTTTTACTGGGAAAGAGACCGTTTTCTGAGCAACGGCATCCCGGATATTCTCGACCGCTGTTTTCCACCCGACCTGCCTTCCGTGCAACACCTGGTCATCAACTCATTGGCACAGGACTCGCTTCGCGAGCGGAAAGGCATACCAAGCACCTTGCTGCCCAATATCTTCGATTTCGAGGCCGCCCCACCTGCCATGAGCGATTTCAACCTCGATCTGCGATCGGCGTTGGGTCTGACCGTAGACGAGCTATTCATCCTTCAGCCCACGAGAGTGGTGCCTCGTAAAGGCGTCGAACTTGCCATCGAACTGGTAGGGCGCTTGAACGAGCCAGCAAACCGGCAGCGCCTGCTGGGAAAAGAGTCGGTACTGGTGATCACGCACCACGCCGGCGACGAAGGGTGGGGCTACCTCCATCAGCTCGAGAACCAGGCAACTGAGGTCGGGATTAGGCTTGGTTTATGCGGCAGATCGTTTCGCTCCCACCGCTGGCATACGAGAAGGTCAGAAAATCTACGCCTTGTGGGACGCTTATGTCCATGCTGACTTCGTCACCTACCCCAGTTTTGTAGAAGGTTTCGGTAACGCCCTGCTGGAGACCCTGTACTTCCGGGTTCCCGCCCTGGTTAATCGTTATGACGTCTATGCCGCCGACATCGGCCCGCTGGGTTTTGATCTCATCGAAATCGATGGCATTATCACTGAATCCACCGTTGAAGCCGTGAAACACGTCATTCTAGACCCTGTGCGACGCAGACGCATGATCGAACGCAATTATCATCTCGCACGTCAACATTTTTCTTATGAAGCCGTCACTCCGCTCCTCAAGGAACTGGTGCAATGACGCCAGCGAACAGGGTTTCGCCTGAACAACGCATTGCCAGTCTGCTGAAAGAACTATACGGTCAGGCAGAAGCCGGGCGTGTTGGCGCGCAGCTTTTTGCGCATCTGGCTGCCTTTCAGGAGCGCAATCCCTATTTGGTAGGCGCTACTCAGCCTTTGGACCAACGCCTGACCGAAAAAGACGCCATGCTCATCACCTATGGTGACCAGTTCTCTGCGCCCGAACAAACACCTCTGCAAACCCTGGATGCCTTCCTGAACGACCATCTTGCTGACGCCATCAGCGGCGTGCATATTTTGCCCTTTTTCCCTTATTCCTCCGATGATGGCTTTTCCGTCATCGATTACAAAGAGGTGGACCCCAATCTGGGTAGTTGGGATGACATCAGTCGCTTGGGGCAGGGTTACCGCCTGATGTTTGATGCTGTCATCAACCATATCTCGCAGTTCAGCGAGTGGTTTCAGCGCTACAGGCTAGATGAAGCGCCTTTCTCCGACTATTTCATCACGGTTGACACCGCCGAGGATCTTTCGCAAGTGGTGCGTCCACGAACCCTGCCACTGCTCACGCCGGTGGAGACGACCAACGGCACGAAGCATGTGTGGACCACGTTCAGCTCCGACCAAATCGATCTGAACTACGCCAATCCTCAGTTGCAGCTTGAAATCATCGATGTGCTGTTGCACTATGTCGAGCATGGCGCAGAGTTGATCCGTCTGGATGCCATCGCCTTTTTGTGGAAGGAGATCGGCACGCCTTGTATTCATCTCCGCCAAACGCATGCGGTCGTCAAGTTGTGGCGGGCAGTGCTGGATGCGGTCGCGCCAAATGTTTTGCTCATCACCGAAACCAACGTGCCGCATAAGGAGAATATCAGCTATTTTGGCGATCCGCTCCCGGAAACGGGCAGCACGGACGAAGCGCAATTGGTTTACAATTTCACGCTGGGTCCACTCGTCCTCAACGCCTTCCAAACTGGCGACGCCTGCCGTATTTCGGCCTGGGCGGCGACGCTGAAACCGCCTGCGCCTGGAGCCACCTTTTTCAATTTCATTGCTTCCCACGATGGCATCGGCGTGCGTCCGGCTGAGGGCATCCTCTCTGTAGCGGAGGTGCAGGCGCTGGTGGGGCAGACCCTGGCCCACGGCGGCGAGGTCAACTACAAAGACAATCCCGATGGCTCCCGTAGCGTGTACGAACTGAATACCACGCTCTACGATTTCTTGAATGACCCTCTCGCGCCGGACATGGAAATGGACGTTCGGCGGTTTCTGGCGTCACAGGCAATCTTGTTATCGTTGGCAGGTGTGCCAGGCATCTATGTCCATAGCTTGTTTGGCTCGAACAATTGCGCATTTTGCTTTGGTGAGACCGAGCGACCTCGCTCTCTCAACCGGGAAAAATTTTTTCGACCTGAATTGGAGGCGATCCTGGCTGATCCAACCCGCCACCAGCGATATGTATTCGATGGCTACCGGCATATGCTGCGCACCCGTCGCCAACATACCGCCTTTCACCCCTCAGGGAAGCAGCGCATACTCGACATAAATCCCACTGTTTTCTCTGTGCTGCGCATTTCGCCCGCTGGCGATGAGCAGGTCGTGTGTTTGATCAATGTGTCGGGAGAACTGCAACGGGTCGAGCTCGCTCCTGGGCTGGTCGGGAGCCCGACCGATGGTTCCTGGTCCGATCTGCTCGACGGTAGCCGCTTTGCCGCAGGGGAGATTGCGCTGCCAGGCTACGGCGTTCTGTGGTTGGTGGCCGAAAAATAGGATTGCGGGGACGCTTGGTCGGGTGATATACTTGGGGTGTCAGCACTGACCAATCTGGAGAACAATCATGGCCACTTCCCAAGACTTCGATTCATATCTCACGCCGGAGGCGTATCTGGAACAGGAACGCCAGGCGCAAACCAAAAGCGAATTCTATGCTGGCGAGGTTTATGCGATGGCCGGAGCCAGTGGCGCGCACAATATCATCGTTGCGAACACGATTATTGTACTTGGATCACGGTTGAAGCATCGAGATTGCATTACTTACGCAAGCGACATGCGGGTTAAGGTCAGCGCCAGTGGATTGTACACTTATCCCGATGTCTCCATTGTCTGCGGAAAACCTCAATTCGACGACAGGTGGAAGGATACGTTGTTGAATCCTGTTGCGCTTTTTGAAGTGCTTTCTGATTCCACAGAAGCTTACGACCGGGGCAAAAAATTCGCCCACTATCGGAAAATGGATTCACTGGCCGAATATGTGCTCATCGCCCAGGACCATGCTGCTATCGACCGTTTTGTGCGCCAGTCTGATGGCCGGTGGTTGCTGACGGCGTATCGTGGGCTGAATGCGGTGGCGATGGTCGATGCCATCGACTGTGCATTGCCTTTGATAGACGTTTACGACAAGGTGGAAGGATTAGAAGATGAAGGCGGGGAGCGGGTTTTGAGCGTCGTCAAGGAACAGCAGGAGCCGTATCTCAGCCATTGACCAGCCCCTTCCTCAACCTACCTTTTGCCCCACATCCCACCTTGTGCTATTCTTTCCTGCATCTTCATAATCCCAACGACGACGACGGAACCAAGTAGCCAGTTCCCAGGTCCCCAGAGAATTGCCGGTCGCTGCGAGGCATTGGCCTGACCTGACGAAATCCCTTCCTGAGTCGCCGATCCGAACGCCGTGTCATGGCCAGTAGGGTCAGCCGGTTAGCTTCCGTTATCCAGCGGGGAATTCCTTCCCTACAAGGTTGTTTGCTGCAAAGCGACAATAAATCCAGGTGGCACCACGAGCACGCCCCTCGTCCTGGAACGAGTGGGCGTTTTTTATTTGATGCAATGATCCATTGGAGGAAATTGCCATGCTCGATATCAAACTACTACGAGAACAGCCGGACCTGGTGCGCCAGGCGATGCGAGACCTTTACGCCGAAGACGCCCCGGTCGATGACGCCATCAATCTTGACCTGCGCCGCCGGGAAATCCTGGTGGAAGTGGAGGCGCTCAAGGCGGAGCGCAACACCGGCTCCCGCCAGATAGGCGAACTGATGCGGGAGGGCCGACGCGAGGAGGCCGAGCAACAGAAAGCCAGGATGAGCGAGATGGGCGATACGATCAGCGCTCTCGACGCCGAATTGAAGCAAGTCGACGCCGACTTGGAATGGGCGATGCTGACCATCCCCAATTTGCCCTTGCCCGAAGTGCCCATCGGCAAGGATGACAGCGAAAACGTTGTGACTCGGATCGAGGGTGAGCTTCCCACTTTTGATTTTGAACTCCGTCCCCACTGGGAGATTGGCGAGAACCTCGGTATCCTCGACTTTGAGCGAGGCGTCAAGCTGTCGGGGAGTCGTTTTTACGTGATGGCGGGCCTGGGAGCGAAGCTCCAGCGGGCGCTGATCACCTGGATGCTGGATGTGCATACCGAGCAGCATGGCTACGCCGAGGTCTACACGCCGTTTGTGGTGCGCGAGCATTGCCTCGTCGGTACGGGCAGCCTGCCCAAATTCGGGGACAATCTCTACCGTGATCACGAAGACGATCTGTGGTTGATTCCCACTGCGGAGGTGCCGGTCACGAATCTGTATCGGGAAGAGATCCTGGAAGCGGATCAGTTGCCGATCCGGCATGTGGCCTACACGCCCTGCTTCCGGCGCGAGAAGATGAGCGCCGGCAAGGACACTCGCGGCATCAAGCGAGGCCACCAATTCGACAAGGTGGAGATGGTCAAATTCGTTACGCCTGAAACCGGGCGGGATGAATTGGACTCCTTGCTCGACAATGCCGAGGATATCGCCCGCCTGCTGAAGATTCCCTACCGGGTGGTGCAGATGTGCACGGGCGATCTCAGTTTTGTGGCCGCCGCCAAGTTCGACCTGGAGATGTGGGCGCCTGCCAGCGAAGAATGGCTGGAGGTCAGCTCCTGTTCGTTGTTCACCGATTTCCAGGCCCGGCGCGCCAATATCCGCTACCGGCCCGAACCCAATGCGAGACCCCGTTTCGTGTACACGCTCAATGGCTCTGGTCTGGCCCTGCCCCGTGTCGTCATCGCCATCCTGGAAAACTACCAGCAAGAGGATGGCAGCGTGCTCGTGCCCGATGTCCTGCGTCCTTACATGGGCGTGGATGTGATCAGAGTAGTTGCGAGTCTCAGGTGCGACGCACTTCGCAAGTGCGTCGCACCTCGCTAGCGGATTTCCACAGTTGATAGAGGCGCTAAATGCTGGTTGAGAGCGTTGGGGATCGATGCCAGGGTGAGCGGATCATACACGACTGCGGCCAGGGTATAGGTCCCTGGCGGGGTTTCGGCGGGGATGGCGAGCGAGAGGCCGGTATCGGCGAGCAGAGGATTGTCGGCCTGCGAGAGCACCGTTCCCTGCGCATCCACGAGCCGCACGGAAACATGGCGGGAGCCATCGGTTTGGCCCTGAACGCTGAGGCGGATGGGCAATTGGCTGTCGGATTTGGCCACGGGAGCGTGCCGGATTTTCTCGATCTGCACCGTGGGCCAGATGCCGGGTTCACCTACGGTGGGGAAGAGATTGGTGGCATCGTAAATGCGCACGTAATCGACGCCATGCAGTTGTACGGTGTGCAGGGGGGGGATCGAAGCCAAACGGTCGGTGATCAGCGCTTCGGGCAGTTGCCGCTGCCACTGGTTGATGTAGGTGACGGCGTAGTCGGCCTCGGTCCAAAAGGCGGGATTGTCGAAATCGAGGAAGGGTTTTTGGCTTTGGTAGTAGTAGGAGATGGGGCCGGTGCGATACCAGGCGACCACGCTGGCGTCCTCACTACCCGGTTGTTCACTCAACCACTGGGCGGCCTGCTCCAGACCCTCGCCCCAGCCCAGCACCATGATATTTTGCGCCGTGCGTGCGCCGCCCGTGAGCGGATTGTAGTAGGTAAGGTAGTAGGGCGCATGGCGCAGCATCGGCAAACCATGCAGCAGCAGGGTTACGACAGCGGCCAGAGCGATGGCGACAAGGTGGTTTTTGCTCTGCGCCCAGGCGCTGCGTCCAAAACGGTCGACAACCTTCTGGGTGGCGCCGGCCCAGGCCAGGATGGCAATGACAGCCAGAGGCGGCATCGCCGGCAGCATGTAGCGGTCCAGTTGCTTGCTGCTGAGGCTCATGCCGAAGATGTAGATGATGGCGAAGAGCAGCAAAGCGCCTGTTGTACGGCGAGCGGTGGCGCTATCGAAAGGCCAGGCGCGTCGCCAGAACAGGAACGGAGCCAATATCAGGCCGATGGTGGTGGCCGGCGAGGCCCGCAGTAAGAGCGCAACCGGGTAGAAGAGGAATCCGGGGCGGGCGGTGGTGGAGCCGAAGAAGAAGAGGGGGTTGTCGTGGCCCTGGCCGTAAATGAGGAGGGCGTCAATCATGCGGCGAATGGTGTCGATGGGCGCCACCCACATGGATGGCCACAGCAGCACAAAAGTGGCCACAGCGATCAGGCCCCAAGCCGCAAGGCCCGCAAGCAGACTCCTGGATGCTCCCTGCTCGTCTGCTTTCTTGGCGCGCCAGAGTTCGATACCGATTAGCAGGAAAGCGGTCGGAGCCAGCCAGGTGGCGGGTGTCTTGGCAAAAAGGGCGAGACCGGTGACAAAGCCGGAGAAGATGGCGTAACGCCAGGTGCGGCCCCCGTACAGCCAGGCCAGGAAGCCGAGCAGGGCCAGATAAATGGCCGGGGTGAGCAGGGCGCCCGGAAACACGAGCCGGGACAATCCCACCAGGAAGGGCATCCAGGCGATGAACAGCGAGATCAGGGCAGCCAGCGGCATCCCGACCAGCTTGCGCAGGGGAAACAAGCCCAAGGCAATGAACAGCGAAGCTGCCAGCGCCACCCACCAGCGCGCCGCCGCCAGGAGTTCAAGCGGACTGTGGCTGCTGTTCTCCGCCAGCCAGGGTTCCAGGTCCTCCCAATCGGTGCTGAATTGCCTTGGCGCTTCATCCGCATAGGTTGGGTAGGCGCTCCAAACGCCCAGCGCGCCCATCCACAGCACAGTCACGCCGGGATGCTCTTTCTGGTAGGTGTTGGCGAAGTCCCCGTGCGAGATCGCTTGCAGGAAGTTGGCGGAACCGGCCAGCCAGCGGGTTTCGTCGATGGTGACCAGTTTGTCCAGGCCGATGACGCGCGGCATCCAGGCGGCCAGGAAGATCAGCACCAGGAGGAGGGCAGTAACAAGGCGGGAACGAATCATGATGGCGGGATGGCGACTATTCAGTAACAGTCATTTCGACGACCAGAACGGAGATCATTTACGATTGCCGTACTATAGCATAACGGCAATCAAACCAGCCACCGGCAAAACCTGCTGCGGCGTGCATCACATCGGGGCAGAGCTGCCCTGAAAAACACCCTGCAACTGTCATTCCGAGTGAACGAGGGGTGCTACGCCCCAGCATGGTAGAAGAAACGCCCTTAGTGACTGTCCAGAAATAACCTCCGGGAGGTGGCCAGAACCATTGTGCTTAACTGGATTTTGGCGGCCACCTCCCGGAGGTCTTCCGAAAGATTGAAACGCACCCGTTCCCCATACTTTTTTTGACACGGCAGCCCCGTGGTGGTATTATTTCGCCTGCCCGTCAAACGGCAGATTGTCCACGGAGGGTTGGCCGAGTGGACGAAGGCGGCTGTCTTGAAAACAGCTATACCGGAGACGGTATCGGGGGTTCGAATCCCTCACCCTCCGCCAAGATAATGGTCAATTGGCAATTGCTAATGGTCAATTGTCACTGATCAGCCCAACGCCAATTAACAATTGACAATTAGTTCGTCATCCTGGGGAGGTCGCATAGCCTGGTCGAGTGCGCCCGCCTGCTAAGTGGGTAGGGGTGTAAAAATCCCTCGAGGGTTCAAATCCCTCCCTCCCCGCCACTTTTAACGCCATCGGTTCATGTAGCCGATGGCGTTTTTTGTCGGTAGCTGCTCAGATGCAGCATCCCTTCTTCAGGCTCAGGACATGCGTGGTGCTGGCCCGCCAGCATGAGCGTCTACTGTCCTGAAAACATCCCAAAATTGTCATTCCGAGCGACCGACAGGGAGTCGAGGAATCTACTTCCGTGATTCGGGGGTACAGATTCCTCACTGTGTTCGGAATGACACTATGCTAAACCTGGTTTGCGTACGAGGATCGCACTCGTACAGTCGTTGCGGTCTTCACTGCCCGGTGGCAGCCGCCGTTCTTCATAAGCCAGGATCTGTAAATGAGCGAACGACAGAAAAAGCTCGCCTGGCTGGAGCAGAAACGCCGGGTCGTAGTCTCGCAGAAGCAGCAGATCGGTGTGAAATGTGCGATAAAGCAGCAATCCGCCGGGTTTGATGGCGTCAACCAGGGCGCGGAAAGCATTCCGGTCGAGATAACGGGTTACAAAGACGAGATCATACGTCGCCTTTACCGGTCGCCATCTGGTCAGGTCTGCGTGGATCAACCGAATCGTGTCGCTCAGACCCGCCGTCTCTACTGTCTCGGCCAGATGTTGTAATCCGGCCAGGCTGATATCGACGCCATCGACCTGGTATCCGAGTTCAGCCAGCCAAAGTGTGTGTCTGCCGAGGCCACAAGCAAAATCGAGCGCTCTGCCGCCTGCAAGATAGCTTTGCTGGGCAAGTGTCCATGCGCTGATTTCACCGCCTGCGGGTTTGCTTCCGGCCAGATAGCGCTCGTCCCAGCGTAGCTGAGAAGGGGAAGGGGTGAGTGCGCTATCGTCTTGGAGGATATCCACAACTTGTGGTCCAGGGTTGCACAGACAGTGGGGTGATGACTAAGTTTAGCACAGTGGGGTGATGACTAAGTTTAGCAAAGAGGGATCAATGTCACAAACACACCCACTGCCCCGAGATAGTGGAATTGGGGTGGAGGGGTTCTTGTGTGGTAAAGTTTGAGGCATAAGAGATTCAGTCAACCAAGTAATTTTAAAGCCAAATTTTAAGCATATCAATGAAGATGAGGTATTACTGATGACCGCCAAAGAACGCACCTTTCTGGTTTTCATCGGGCCGCCTGGCTCCGGGAAAGGCACACAAGCGCGCTTTCTTCAAGAAAAATCAGGATTGCCCCAGATTTCTACGGGCGATCTGTTTCGCTACAACATCAAAAATGAGACGGAACTGGGCATAGTGGCAAAAAGTTACATAGATAAAGGTGAGTTGGTGCCGGATGAAGTGACTATCTGCATGGTTTCGGAGCGTCTGACCTTCGACGATTGTGCACAAGGCGCTATTTTCGATGGTTTTCCCCGTAATCTGGCGCAAGCGGTGGCATTGGATGAGATGTTAGACGCTGATGGCGGCATCAGTTTGGTTCCGATGCTGTCAGTCAATGATGACGAACTGATGCGTCGCATCACGGGGCGGCGCGTGTGTCGCACTTGCAGCGCCGTCTATCACATCGAGTTCAATCCACCAAAGGTGGAGGGAATATGTGATATTGATGGCGGTGAACTCTACCTGCGGGACGATGACACAGCCGAGACGGTTAAGAATCGTCTTTATGTTTATTACAAACAAACATCACCGTTGATTGGGTATTATTTTGCCAAGGGATTGCTGGCGGAAGTGGATGGGACGAAACCGCCCAAAGATGTCAAGGTGGATTTGCTGGTAACGTTGGCTGAACATGGCATAGTTTAGATCTTCTAGACTTTCTAAAACCTATAACCCTGTCGGATTCTCGATGAGCCGACAGGGTTTTTTGTTATTCGATGAACCGGTTCCAAAAACCTATTGACATTTCTTAATCAGTATGATATGATTGTGTGGAACCGCTTCCAAATTCTATCGTCTTTTTCTGAAATCATGTTTTAATCCAGTAACCACGTGCCTTCAGCTACCATTCGCGACGTTGCAAAAGAAGCTGGTGTGGGCATTGGCACCGTATCCAGGGTGCTCAATAGCCATCCATCAGTGCGTGACGCCACGCGTCAGAAGGTGGAACAGGCAATAGTCGCACTCAACTACCGGCCAAATCCAATTGCCCGTCAGTTGTCGTTGGGCAATAAGTCGAATATCGCAGTGGTCGCTCCCTTTTTTATCCGACCATCGTCGGTGGAGCGGCTCAGGGGTGTAGAGACTGTTTTGGCGGAACACAAATACGATTTGGTTCTTTACAACATCGAGACACAAGACAAGCGCGACGATCTGTTCCGTGAGTTTCCCCACATGGATGTGTTTGATGGGTTGCTCGTGCTGACATTGGTTCCTGAAGCGCATGAGGTCGAGCGAATCTTGAACTCTGGCATCCCTGTGGTGTTGGTCGACGCCCAACATCCCGATTTGAACCGGGTATTGATCGACGACGTGCATGGCGGTTATTTGGCGACAAAACATCTGATCGATTTAGGGCATACGCGCATCGCCTACATCAGTGACATCCTGGAAAGCCCGTTCAAATTTGAAGGCGCATCGGAACGGCGTTTTCGTGGTTATCGCCAGGCTCTGACAGAAGCTGGCATCGAGTATCGTTCGGATTATTACCGGCAGGATTTGCATGGTGTGCAGGAAGCCAAAGGCTTAGCCTACCAATTGCTCTCCCTTCCTGACCCCCCCACAGCCATTTTCGCCGCCAGCGATACTCAGGCCATTGGCGTGTTGCGGGCGGCGGAGGAGATGGGTGTGTCTGTGCCAGAAAATCTGTCAGTCATTGGTTTTGATGATATCGAAGTGGCGGAATACCTCAATCTGACGACGATCCACCAGCCCTTGTTCACCTCCGGTGTCGAGGGAGCGGAGCTACTTTTTCAATGTATCAACAATCCACCTGAGTCACACTGCGATGTTCGAGAAATCGAATTGCCGTTACGGCTGATTAAAAGGCAAACCACTGGACCTCCACCATAGAACTACCGACGCAAGGTGGAAATGCATATCACTTCCCAAAATTCCCAATCATCAGGAGGCTGTTATCGACGTGAACCAACTCTTACACCGTTTTTCAAACATCCATATCCATCCTAACGCTTGAGGAGAAGAAACAAGTGAAACGTACGTTTTTGATTTCAATTTTGCTGATCTTTGCGCTGTCTCTAACATTGGCAGCGTGCGGTGGCGGCGACGAACCTACGCCTGCCCCTGAACCCGCTGCGACGGAAGCGCCCGCTCCCGAACCTACCAAAGCGGCGGCGGCTGAAGAACCAGCGGCCGAGGAACCCGCAGAAGCGCCGATGGAAGCAGCTTTTCCTTCCCCGCCTGGCGGTTTTCTGGAGAAGGCCCTGAACGGCGACTATGCTGGCGCCACGGTTACTGTTGATGGGCCATTCACCGATGAAGACGAAGTCAAGTTCGACAAATCGGTGGAGCCCTTCATTGCTGCAACCGGTATTAACATTAACTACATCGGCAACAAAGAATTCGAGGGTTCGATTTCAATTCGGGTCGATGCAGGAGATGCCCCTGATATTGCTGACTTCCCGCAACCTGGTTTGCTGGCTCGATTTGTTAGTCAGGGATACGTTGTCGACCCAACCACCTACATGCCACAGGCTTGGTTGAATCAGCAGTACAACCCGAGCTGGCTGCAAATGGGACAGATGGAAGGTCCGGATGGAATGCAGACCGCAGGCGTATGGCATCGTTTCAACGGCAAGAGCCTGGTCTGGTATCCGAAAGCGCAGTTCGATGCAGCCGGATACGAAGTGCCGCAGACTTGGGACGACCTCATGGCTTTGACCCAGCAGATCGCCGATGATGGCGACACGGCCTGGTGCGTGGGCATTGAGTCGGGTGCGGCCACCGGTTGGCCAGCCACCGACTGGATGGAAGAGTTCATGCTGCGCACAACTTCGCTCGAGAACTACGATAAGTGGACAACAGGTGAACTCAAATTCGACTCGCCTGATGTGAAGAAAGCGGCCGAGTCGCTGGCCGAGATCTGGTTCAATCCCGATTACGTCTATGGCGGGCGTGAGGGTATCGTCTCCACGTTCTTCGGTGATTCACCCGCTGCCATGTTTGAAGATCCGCCCAAATGCTGGATGCACAAGCAGGGCAACTTCATCACCGGATTCTTCCCTGAGGGCACCGAGGCTGGCGTAGACTACGACTTCTTCTATTTGCCTGGTATCGATGAGCAGTATGGCAAGCCCTTCCTGGTTGCTGGCGACATTATGGCTCAGTTCGAGGATCGACCAGAAGTCAACGCTCTGATGGAATACTTCACATTACCAGAATCGGCTGGTGGTTGGCTGGAGACTGGTGGCGCCCTGGCTGCACATCAGACTGCCACGCCAGACATGTACGGCGTAGACTTGGAAGCAGGCATTGCCGCCCTTGTCAACCAGGCGACGAGCTTCCGCTTTGACGGTTCAGACTTGATGCCGGGTGAAGTTGGTGCTGGCTCGTTCTGGAAGGGTATGACGGACTGGGTGAGCGGCGCCGCCGACCTGGATACAGTTCTGATCGAAATCGATGAATCCTGGCCAGCAGGCGTTTCCGGACAAACTTCTGCACCTGCGGAATCCGAAGTGATGGCAATGGTTCCTGGTGGCTTTTTAGAGCAGGCCATGAACGGCGACTTCGCTGGCACATCGGTCAAAGTGGATGGCCCCTTCGCCGATGTAGACGAAGTGAAATTTAACGAAGGGATGAAAGCTTTTGAGGAGGCCACTGGCATCGATGTGAACTATGTGGGCAACAAAGAATTCGAGGGTTCGATCTCGATCCGTGTTGACGCTGGTGACGCACCCGATATAGCCGACTTCCCGCAGCCTGGTCTTCTGGCCAACTTCGTACGCCAGGGCAAGATTGTTGATCCGACCGAATGGTTGCCACCCGAGTGGTTGGAACAGCAATACAACTCAAGCTGGCTGGAGATGGCTGAGATGGGTGGACAAACTGCTGGCGTGTGGCATCGTTTCAACGGCAAGAGTCTGGTGTGGTATCCCAAAGATGACTGGGATGCAGCCGGCTATGAGATTCCCACGACCTGGGATGAGATGATCACCCTTATGGACACGATTGTGTCTGATGGTGACGCTCCCTGGTGTGTGGGCATCGAGTCAGGCGCAGCCACAGGCTGGCCGGCCACCGACTGGATGGAAGAATTCATGCTACGCACGACGTCGCTGGAGAACTACGATAAGTGGGTAACCGGCGAACTGCCCTTCTCCTCACCAGAGGTGAAGAATGCCGCGGAGACGCTGGGCTCGGTGTGGTTCAAAGACGGCTATGTCTACGGTGGTCGAGATGCCATCGTCAGCACAGGCTTTGGTGATTCACCTGCCGGCATGTTTGAGGACCCGCCCCGCTGCTGGCTGCACAAGCAGGGTAATTTCATCACCGCCTTCTTCCCAGAAGGCACCGAGGCCGATGTAGACTACAGCTTCTTCTACCTGCCGCCGATTGACGATGCCTATGGCAAGCCTTTCTTGGTGGCTGGCGATATCTTTGCCATGTTCAACGACCGACCGGAAGTGCGGGCATTGATGGAATACCTCACCAAACCTGAGTCTGCTTCTGGCTGGCTGGAAACAGGAGGAGCGCTCGCAGCTCATCAGACCGCCACACCGGATATGTACGGTGTTGAGTTGGAAGCTGGTATCGCCGCCCTGGTGAACCAGGCAACGAGTTTCCGCTTTGATGGTTCTGACCTGATGCCGGGCGAAGTTGGTGCTGGTTCGTTCTGGAAAGGGATGACTGACTGGGTGAGCGGTTCCGCTGACCTGGACACGGTACTCTCCGAAATCGACGCCTCTTGGCCACAATAGGCTGAAATTACTTGGGCTGTCAGTTCAATCGACCCTCCGGGTTATTTGAACTGGCAGCCCCTGCATGAACAAGTGAGGCAAGAATCTAAGTTTTGTTTCAAATCCCGGTGACGCCGGGAAGGGAGCTTGTCCATGGGATACTTACAAAAATCGGATGATCAGATGAGTCTGGGCACCAGGATTCTGACATTGGTGCTGCGTATTCTTCTGATGATCGCCATCCCGCTTATCGCATTTGCGGTTCTCTATGCCGGATTCCTATTCCTGCGAGATAGCGATTCACCCAAATGGTTGATTGCGGCAGTGGCGATCCTCTGGGGTGTTGGTGGCGTGGCGGCACTCTATTACATCTTCAATTGGATCGTCGAGCAGTTTTCGGATGCATGGAAGGGACGGCTATTACCCTTTGTCTTCGTGGGGCCGGCGGTTGCCATCCTCACCTGGTATTTGTTCCTGCCGGTGGTCCGAACTTTTTACATCAGTCTGTTCGATCGAGATGGACCGCAATTTGGTGAATTCGTCGGCTTGATGAACTATGTCACGATTTTCACCGACCGCCTGATGCGGGAGGCATTCCGCAATAACATCTTTTTCTGGATGCTGCTTGGCGTGCCATTGACCGTTGGTTTTGGACTTCTGGTAGCAGTCCTGGCGGATCGCAGCAAATTCGATCGCGTAGCGAAAGCATTCGTTTTCCTGCCGATGGCTATTTCCTTTGTCGGTGCCGGCGTGATTTGGAACTTCATCTACGAAGTTCGCCCCGTCGGCGCTCCGCAGATTGGTTTGCTAAACGCAATTGTCGTGGCGCTTGGGGGTGAGCCACACGCCTGGCCGGCCTATACCGCAATCGCCCCCTTCAACAATGTGTTCCTCATCGTGATCGTCGCCTGGTTACAAGCTGGGTTTTCCATGGTGCTTTTCTCGGCGGCGCTCAAAGGCATTTCCGAGGAGATCCTGGAGGCCGCACGTGTGGATGGCGCCAACGAGATCCAGGTGTTCTTCAAGATCATGATCCCCTCGATCATGGGCACCATTATCACAGTGACGACGACGGTTATCATCTTCACCTTAAAGATATTCGATGTTGTCTGGGTGATGACGGGCGGTCAGTTCGGCACTGATGTGATTGCTACGCAGTTCTACCGGCAATCCTTCATCGCTCGTAACGCCGGTTTTGGCTCAGCCATCGCCATCATCTTGCTTGGTCGCCGTCATCCCAGTGATGATCTATAACCTGCGTCAGTTCAAACAACAGGAGGGATTCTAATGGGCGGAAGCAGACAGAAACTAATCTTCTCTGATAATGCTTAACGGCATGTTGCTGATCCTCGTGCTGTTATGGACAGTGCCCACGATGGGCTTGTTCATCTCATCCTGGCGTGAACGTTTTGACATCCAGACATCCGGCTGGTGGACGGTTTTACCACATCGAGAGTGGGTTGTGGTTGCTGAATCGGATCCCAAGGTATTGGGTCTTGATCCTGACACTATCATGAGCGTTGAAGGCGCTGTTGCTGACTTCGCCACTTTGCGTGAGGGTGTGGAGACGCCGAACGGCAAGCGTGTACAGTGGATTGGCAACAAACGTCTCGGTCGCATTGAGGTCCAAGAACAACAGTGGGTGACCAACACGAATTTTACAACCAAAAACTATGAACAGGTGCTAGGAGGTAAGGACTTTGAGTATAAACGTCCTGATGGCGAAGTGGAGATCATACCGGGGGATAATTTTTGGGGAGCGATTTTTAACAGCATTACGGTTGCCATCCCCGCCACGATTATCCCTATCCTGATCGCCGCCTTTGCCGCCTACGGCTTTGCCTGGATGAATTTCACGGGACGCAAGCTCTTGTTCATCATGGTGGTGGCGCTGCTCGTGGTTCCCTTGCAGATCGCTCTGGTTCCGATCTTACGTGACTACGCCAGCCTGAACCTGAATGGCACGTTCCTGGCTATCTGGCTGGCGCATACCGGTTTTGGTTTGCCCCTGGCGGTGTACCTGCTCTTCAACTACATTAGCACTCTGCCTCGCGAGACCCTGGAGTCGGCGTTCATTGATGGCGCTTCACATTTCACGGTATTCGTGCGCCTGGTGCTACCACTGTCGGTTCCCGCCCTGGCATCCTTCGCCATCTTCCAATTCCTCTGGGTTTGGAACGACTATCTGGTGGCGTTGATTTTCCTGGGCGGCAACAAAGAGAACGAAGTGCTGACGATGCGGCTGGCCAATCTGGTTGGCTCACGCGGCAACGATTGGCATCTACTCACCGCCGGCGCGTTCGTCACCATGATCCTGCCGCTGGTGGTTTTCTTCTCGTTGCAGCGTTATTTTGTTCGTGGATTGCTCGCTGGTTCAGTGAAGGGCTAGGAGGATTGATATGACTCAGACACTATTCATGATCGTTGCCTTCGATGCGGAAGAACGCGCCCACGAAGCGATGAAAAATGTCGAGAAGGCAGAGAAGGACAAGCTGCTCGAGATCGACGATGCTGTTGTAATCACCAAGGATGACAAAGGTAAGGTCCATGCCAAGAACGTAGGTCGCCACGCCGCCAAAACAGGCGCAAAGTGGGGCGGAACGCTCGGCCTGTTGATCGGTCTTGGATTGGGCGGTCCCATCGGCGGTGTGGTTGTCGGCGCCGCTGCGGGAGGTGTTGCCGGCGCAGTGGGCGATGCTATCGGTAAGCTCCTCGATGCCGGTTTTACGAAAGACCAGATAGAGACAGTTGCCGAACATATGCAGAACAGCAACTCCGCACTCCTGCTGAAAGTCGAATCCGGAAAAGTCGAATTGCTCCGTTCCGCAGCCGAACAGTCCGGCGGGGAAATCCTCGAATTTACCGTGGCCGATTTGTCGGATGATGAACTCGGCAAATCGTTAACCACGGGTGTCGGAGGAGAACGCTGACATGACGGGTGCGACGCAGGCAAGCTGCGCTTGCTCGCAAATGCGTCGCACCCTCTAAACGCAAGCATGCGGCGCAACTGATGAGAGATAAGTACCTTGTCGGTATCGATCTGGGCACTTCCAGCCTGAAGAGCGTCATCGTTGATCAGGCAGGCAACATTCTGGCGTGCTCCGCACAGGCATATGCCATAGACACGCCTCATCCTGGCTGGGCGGAACAAAACCCAGAGGTCTGGGTGCGTGCGATGATCCAGACGGTGCGACGGGCGGTGAGCGAAGCTCAAATCGCACCGGAACGCATCGCCGCCATCGGCCTTTCGGGGCAGATGCACGGTATCGTTTGTGTGGATGCCCAGGGCTGTGTGTTGCGTCCGGCTATCCTCTGGGCCGACCAACGCAGTGCTGTTCAGGTAGCACAGGTTGTGCGAGAAATCGGCCGGGAACAGTTGGCTGCCTGGACTGGCAATCCACTTGACACCGGCTTCATGCTCGCTTCTTGGCTTTGGCTGCGAGAACACGAAGCAGACCTGGCCGCACAAACAGCACACCTGCTTCTTCCAAAAGATTATCTTCGCTACCGGATGACCGGCATCCTTGGAACCGAACCTTCCGATGCTGGCTCGACCGGACTCTTCAATCCGGCCAGCTGGTGCGTGGTCCGATCAACTGCTCACCGCCCTTGATATCGATTCAAATCTGTTGCCACCTGTACACGAATCGTCAGAGATTGCCGGTGGTCTGAACCCAGAGATTGCACGGGAAACAGGCCTGTTAGCCGGGACGCCGGTGATATTCGGCGGCGGCGATCAGGCCTGCCAGGCCTTGGGGAACGGCATCCTCGAACCTGGCGATGTCTCCTGCACCATCGGCACCGGTGGGCAACTTCTGGCTCCCACTCGCACCACTACAATCGATCCCGCCTTACGCCTGCATTGCTACAACCACGTCGTGCCCGAGCTGTGGTTCAATATGGGGGCAATCCTTTCTGCCGGTTTATCCCTCACTTGGCTGCGTGACAACTTTTTGCTCGGCATCAGCTATCAGGAGATGGCGGATTTGGCTTTGCAAGCCCCGCCTGGCAGCGATGGATTATTCTTCCTGCCCCACTTGGCGGGCGTGCGCACACCGCACATGGATCCGCATGCACGGGGAGCCTTCATCGGCCTCACCCTGCACCATGACCGCAGACACCTCTGCCGGACGGTGATGGAAGGCGTGGTGTTCGCCCTGCGCCAGGTGCTTGATCTGATGATCGAACTACGTGTACCGGTGGAGCGCATCATCGCCTCTGGCGGAGCCACCGATCATCCCCTCTGGCTTCAACTTCAGGCCGACATCTTCAATCGGCCCATCTACCTCACCAAAACGACTGAAGCGGCGGCGTTCGGAGCCGCGCTGTTGGCCGGAATCGGCGTGGGCGTTTTTGCAGATGCCGATGATGCTGTTCGTCAGACCGTACAGTGGCGTGATCAAGTCGTGCAGCCGCAGCCCCAAAGTGTCGCCACTTATGCCGTGTCGTACAAAACCTACAAACGACTTTATCCTGCCATCGAATCCGTTTCGACAACTTGATTCCAATCTCGTAACTGTTCAATCATAGTATTTCAGCATCCTGAGTAGTTGAATGAATGAAAGGCGTATCGAAGGGTGCGGGTTAGCAGCTATCCATCGCATGAACAGCACCCTTCGATACAATTCTCGCTCCGCTCGAATCACTCAGGCAGTGTCCTGACTTGACGAAGGGATGCTACACCTGAGAATACCCATTCACCAAATATTCCTATGCTCATAACTTTTCTCAATCCCCAAGGCAATTTTGACCCCAACGACCGCTACTGGACCGAACATCCTGATTTCGGTGGTCAGCTTGTCTATGTCAAAGAAGTGGCCATCGCTATGGCCGAACTGGGCCACGACGTGGATATCGTCACCCGCCAGATAATGGACCCGGACTGGCCCGAATTCGCTGCCTCGCTCGACCAGTATCCTGACGCCGGCCGTGTACGCATCATCCGCATCCCCTGCGGCCCGCCTGGCTTCCTGCGCAAAGAAGAACTGTGGCCCTATCTGGGCACGGAATGGGTTCCGAATATCATCGAGTTCTACCGGAGCCAAGGGCGAATGCCTGATGCTATCACCACGCATTATGCCGATGGCGGCCTTTGTGGCGCGCTCATCGAACAGCATACCGGCATCCCTTTCACCTTCACAGGCCACTCGTTAGGCGCTCAGAAGATGGACAAAATGCACATCGATGCAGACAATCTGGCTGAAATCGACCACCAATTTCATTTCAGCAAACGCATCGTGGCCGAGCGCATCGCCATGAACCGAGCGGCCAGGGTGATTGTCAGCACGGATATGGAGCGACTGGAACAATACGCCCACGAAGCCTATCGTGGCGCAGTGGAGGTCAGTGACGACAGACGTTTCGCCGTCATCCCGCCCGGCGTCAACCTGCGTATCTTCGATCGATTTGCCATCAACGATCATGAGCAGGAGACCCAGGCCCACATCGAGCGCATGCTGGAGCGGGATATCGCACCGGAGCGCATGTCACTTCCGGTCATCATCTCCTCATCCCGGTTGGATGCCAAGAAGAATCTCATTGGACTGGTTGAGGCTTTTGCCCAAAGTCCGGAATTGCAAGAGCGCGCCAATCTCGCCATTGTGATGCGGGGCATGGATGACCCGTTGCGGGAACACAGCAAACTCACGCCAAATGAGGCTGCGATTCTGGACGAGGTCATTGACATAACCAACAGGTTCGATCTGTGGGGCAAAATCACTGCTTTTTCACTCAACAGCCAACCGGCATTGGCGGCTGGCTATCGACATTTAGCGCAGCGAAAGTCCGTTTTCTCCCTGACAGCCCTGTACGAGCCTTTTGGTCTGGCTCCGCTGGAGGCGATGGCTGCGGGATTGGCGGCCGTGGTCACGCAAAATGGTGGACCCAGCGAGAGTCTATTCGACGCCACCACAGGAAAGGAATACGGTGTGTTAATTGATCCCGCTGTTCCGGCGGATATTGCACGGGGCTTGCTCGAAGTGGCGGGCGAACCGCTGCGCTGGCAATACTTCCACGATGTTGGCATTCAGCGAGTACACGAAAAGTACACCTGGCAACGAACCGCCGAGGGTTATCTGGCTGTGATCGAAGATATTCTGGATCATCAGGAATCGATCCCGGCCTATTTTCGTGATCCCACAGTGGATGATGCCAATACCGACCTGCTTGCTTCACTCTACCTAAGCCCATGAACTCGACCATCCACATCCCCGAAGGGGATATTGACCTGCTGGCCGTGGGGGAAACCCTCATCGATTTCATCTCCGAGGAGGAGACAGATCGTCTGCGAGAAGCGGAGACCTTCCGCCGCTATCTGGGGGGATCGCCGGCCAATATCGCTGTGAACGTTGCCAAGTTGGGTGGGCGCGCAGCAGTGATCTCCAAGACCGGCATCGGCGCCTTTGGCCAGTTCGCCAAGTCAGAATTGAGGCGCTTCGGTGTCTTGACCGACTATTTCGTGATGGATCATAGGGTTCACACCAGCATCGTTTTTGTGGCTCGCACCACCGGCACGCCCGATTTCGAGGTCCTGCGAGCGGGTGACGCCCAGTTAGAACCGAATGAGGTCCATGAACAAGCGATCAGCCGTGCCAGGATTGTGCATGCTTCGAGCTTTGCCCTCTCTCGTGAGCCCTGCCGCTCAGCCGTGCGCAAAACCTTTGCCATCGCACATGAACGAGGCAAGGTGATATCCCTTGATCCCAACTACAGCCCATTGATCTGGCCAAACCAGGAAGAGGCAAAGGAAGTCATCGCCGAACTCTATGCCTTGACTGACATCACCAAGCCCTCGCTGGATGATGCTCGTCGACTTTTTGGTGAAGAGTTCTCACCTGAGGCGTATATCGCCCGTTTCCACGATTTGGGTCCCAGCATTGTCATACTCACGATGGGCTCAGGCGGCATCCTCATTTCCAGGGAAGGGAAGCTGCTGGGTCATGTACCCGTGCGGCCTATCGAAATCGTAGATGCCACCGGCGCTGGCGATTCCTTCTGGGCCGGATTCCTGGTGGCGCTGCTCGATGGCAATTCTCTGGAGCGCAGCGTGCTGTTCGGGCGAGAAGTCGTAGAACGCAAACTGCAAACGGTGGGGCCGTTGCCAGCCGACTTCGACAAAAGCGAAATCTACGCAGGATTACCGGAGCCAGCCGAGGCTGTTAGACCGTGGCCTGCATTCGCTGACGCCAACGGTTGACAATCATCAGAACGCCACCTATTCCGACCAGAATGGCTCCAACTGCCACGAGATAGGTTGCGCTACCAGCGTTAAGCGGATGGGCATAAAGTTTCTCCAGGGCGGGGAGTAAGCGGTTGTAGGCGTTCAGAGCCAGGAAGGGGATTACGCCTGCCAAAACGAGGATGACACCCCGCCACCAGTCGGAGAGATGCCGATGGATGAGCGGCGAGAGGAGTACTGCGAGCAGGAAGAAGGCAATTGCCATGGTTTGAAGCCGAAATTCGGGTGTACGCAGAAGGG
The DNA here is from genome assembly GCA_963700615.1 of uncultured Chloroflexia bacterium. Lineage (GTDB taxonomy): Bacteria > Chloroflexota > Anaerolineae > J102 > J102 > DUEF01. Next base: position 1,156,378 of record CAVOYG010000026.1, read on the forward strand.
CCGGCGTCCAGGCGGGTGGCAGCATCGCCAGCGAGGCCGGAACCGCCAGGGCCAGGAGAATAGCTCGAAGCCAGATCGGCAGTCGGGGTTGCTGGATGGTCGCCAGCATGATCAGTCCCATGATCAATGAGAGCAGGGGGAAGAAGAAAATCTCACGTTTGATGGGAATCTGGCCACCGGTGACTTCCGGCACGAATTTAACGTATTCGGGCAAGTCGATGCCGAGGATGTTAAGACTGGCGGCAGGATGCGGGAGCCAGGCTCCCCAGTAACCCCACGCCAGCAAAAACAGACCGGCAGCGACGCTCACGACGGCAGCAAGGGGCAGCATCGATGCTCTTGACGACTGCTTTTTCTTTTCGTTTGTTGTGGTAGGGGGTATGTCGGGTGCTTCGCTGGTTGTCACTCGGACATCTCCTTCCCGTTCCAGATGCATGACATTTTTGTCATAATTTGACATAACTTATTCCATCATTCGATAGACGTGGAGAAGCCGTTGCGCTGCTGCATCCCATGTCCATTTTGCGGCCTGGGCCGGGCCACGGCGGGCGAGTTCGCTCTGGCGGTTTCGTCGGTGAGCAGGTCGGACAGGGCATCGGCCAGGGCAGTCGATGGTCATCGGTGGGGATGAGACGAGGCGGCGTCGCCGGTGATCTCGGGCAGGCTGCTGGTGTCGGTGCAGAGGACGGCGTGCCGCAGGCCATCGCCTCGAGCACGGGGATGCCGAAGCCTTCGTAGTGGCTGGGAAAGGCGAAGAGATCGGCGAGGTTGTAGAGGCGCGGGCAGGTCGGCGTCATCGACGAAGCCGAGGAAGTGCACAAAAGGCCCCATGCCTGGCGCGCTGACCTCGGCGAAGATGTTTTCGTAGAGCCAGCCCTTGCCGCCAGCGATGACGAGATGATGGGGAAAGTCGGCTCTGCGGCGGGCTTCGGCAAAGGCCCGGATCAGGCCATCGAAATTCTTGCGCGGCTCCAGGGTGCTGATGCAGAACACAAAGGGCCAGTCCAGCCCGTATTTTCTCTGCGTCCGGGACCAGGGCTGCCGGGTCCACGGGCTGGAATCGTGGCTCGACCCCGGCGCCGACCACGCGTTACTTTGTTCGCGGGCAGGTCAAAGAAGCGGATGGCATCTTGCTTGCTGGCTTCGGAATCGGCCAGGATGTGTCGGCGGCGGCGCGATGGAGCGGGGCACAGCCTGTGCGAGAAAGCGTTGCAGATCGGGGTAGGCGTATTGCGGACGGACGAGAAAGGCCAGGTCGTGGATGGTTAGGATGGTTTTGGCAGCGCGCACGGGCGGGAGCAGGAAGTTCGGGGCGTGAAAGATGTCAAGGTCGCCGGTGACCACTCGACAGGGAACGGCAGACTCAGGCGATGCCAGAGAATGGTCTGGTAGCGATCGGGCAGGGGAAGATTTCGGGTCCGCACGTTTTCGGGCCAATCGCTGCGGCCAAATTAGGCTTCCTCACGGGGATAAAGCAGCGTGACCTGATCTTCGCTGAGCAAGGGCAGCACGGCATCGACCAATCCCCTGGTATAGCGGCCGATGCCTGCGCCTTGTAGGGCTGCCGGTGTGTAGTCAATCCCGATGTGCATATCGGTGGTTGAGATGTGGTCTCAGAATGAATTGCACACTACGACATTCTATAAATTTGCGCAAGAACTCAGGATGTGGCTGCCGTCATTCTGAAACCTTTCCACAAATTCACTCGTACTCTACATTGATGTTTATTCTAAATTCACTCTAATACCATGCTAACGTTTCTGAGCTATACTGTTTGCATGAATACTCTGCTCACAAGGGATTAGCTGCATTTTGTCACCATCTGATATCTCTATCTCCATTCACATACCCGAGGTTCAACAATGTCCAGATACTCACAACACACCATTCGTTTCAAATTGCCGCTCATCATCCTCCTCATCCTGTCCGTCACTGTCATCAGCGGGTGCGCCGCTCCGCTAGCATCCAATGCGGTGCAGACGACCGCCGCAAAGGTCGCTGAGGTGCAGGAGGTTGTCTCCACTGTCACCGAAACCAAGACCGAGCAGCCAACACAACCAGCACCAATTATCGTGCAGTCTCTCGACCAGGAAACGCTTGCAGATCTGTATGATCGTGTCGTGCCCTCCGTGGTCAACATCCAGGTCACTGGCGCGTCTCCGTTTGGGCTTGGCGAACTGCCGCAGGAGTTCCCCTTCGACCTCCCCGGCTCCCCAAATTTCCCGGATATGCCGACAATGGGCGAAGGCTCGGGATGGGTTTACGATGATCAAGGCCACATTGTCACCAACAACCATGTGGTGGATGGGGCCGAACAAGTTACCGTCATTTTCCACAACGGACTATGGGCTGAGGCAGAAGTGGTGGCGACCGATCCTCAATCCGATCTCGCAGTGATTAAAGTTGATGCCCCTGAAGGCGTGGAAATGGTCCCCTTCCCCCTGGCTGAACCGGATAGTATGCGCGTCGGCTACAGCGTCATCGCCATTGGCAACCCTTTTGGTCTGGAAAGCACGATGACAACCGGCATCGTCAGCGCCTTGGGGCGTAGTTTCCCAGTAGGCAATGCCCTGATCGGCAATTTCACCTTACCTGCCGTTATCCAGACCGATGCCGCTATCAATCCCGGCAACTCCGGGGGGCCCCTGTTGAACCTGAACGGCGAGGTGATAGGCGTTAATTTCGCCATCGAATCCCCAGTTCAGGCGAATTCTGGCGTGGGTTTCGCCATCCCGGTCTCCATCATCGAGCGTGTGATCCCCGCTCTGATCGAAAATGGCGAGTACCATTACCCCTACATTGGCATTGCCGGCCAGAGCGTTACTCCGCAATTAACCAACATGCTTGAACTGCCTCAAAATGTGCTGGGCGCTTATGTGGATGACGTCGTCAGCGATGGCCCAGCGGACAAGGCAGGCGTACACGGCGGTGAACAAGCGATTCAGGTCGATGGCGTCGACATGCGCTTGGGTGGCGACATCATCGTCGCCATTGATGACGAGCCTGTGCGTTCCTTCGAAGACCTGGTGAGTTACCTCGTTCGCAAGACCGAACCGGGCCAGAAAGCTACGCTTACGGTTCTGCGGGATGGCGAATTGCTCGAACTCGACATCGAATTGAGTGAACGCCCCATCACCGAGGTCGAATTATCGGACCAAGGAGCAATAGACGGTATCAGCGCATCTGCTGCAATCGCTATTGCCCGCGATGCGGTCTCTCAGGAGAAACTGCTCACTGGGCCGGTGAACGAGACCATCGTCACACAAGATGAAGAGGGTGGTCAGCCGATCTGGATTGTCGAGCTAAGCGATGAGGGCGCCACCGCCACGGTCGTCATTGATGCTGTAACCGGCGATGTGCTGGATGCGTCGGTAGAAAACTAACCAATTATTGCCAGACCTGCCAGGAATCTCGAAGCCTGGCAGGTCATTTTATTGCGCCAAAATTGCAATCGCCTCATCAAGCGGCTGTTCGGGACTGGAATCCTGCTCGAGAATCCAATCAATGACCGGTTGTCGCCAGTCAATGCCGGTGTTGTAGGCGTCGGGGTCGTAGCTGGCGAAAAGGGTGTAGCCGTCGCCACCGGCGTACATGAAGCTATTGACCAGGACGCTGTAGATTGCGTCAGCGTCTAGTCGTTCGCCAGTCTCGTCTAGAACCCAATCCCGGTCTTGACGATGCATGCCACCTGCCACCGTCGCATCAACGTGCCCGGCCAGCGCTTGTTCCAGTTGAGCGCCGGTTAACTGTGCTTCGATGATTACGTTGTTGAAGGGCAGAACGCCGATGATGTCGGCCAGGGTCACATCACCGGCGATAATGCTGTCACGGATGCCGCCACGGTTGGTGAGGGCGATGTCGGCCTGGGGATAGGCGACCAGCCACGACTCGGTGATAAGCTCTTCGATGGCTTGACCACGGCGGGGGAGATCGTTTTCCAGATAGCCGATGACATCGTTCAATGTCTCGTCTGCTTCAGCCTGCCAGCGATTTACCACTTCCGCCACCGCCGGATCTGCGGTCCCGCCCTCGTTCTGCTCGACGCCGTATGTGACGTCAAGCACCTCGCCAGAATCAGTTTTGACAGTGATTGTCGCCCAGGCGAAAGTAGCCATGTGTGCGCCGCCAACCAGGGTGGTCACTCCTTCTGACTCACCCGCCACCAACTCGTTGCAGTGCCCACCGCCCACCAGGACGATGCCCAATTCTGTTGCCAGGGCCTTTACTTCGGCGATTTCGGGCGTACAGAGATGGCTGGGAACAAGAATCAGGTCGGCTCCAGCAGCGATCACTTCGGGGACAACTTCTCGCAGCGCAGCGGTATAGCCGATAAAGTCAAAGGTCCCGATATTCTGGGGATCAGTTGTGAACTCGGTGTTGGTGGTTGTTAGCCCGATCAGACCGACAGTGAGCCCGTCCAGTTCGACGAGGGCGTAAGGCTCGATGCCGAGATCCGTGGGGACTTCACCACTGTCCTTGTAACGGATATTGGCGCTGAGATAAGGGAAATTGGCTTCGCCAAGGCGCTGTTTCAGCGCATCCAACCCGAAGTCGAATTCGTGATTGCCGATCACTGAGGCATCGTAGCCCATGGCGTTCATCACATCCACCATGCTTTCCCCCTCAAACCAGGTGGAAATCGCCGGGCCGGTCCAGTTGTCGCCGCCGCTCAGCACCAGGAAATTGCCGTTTTCTTCGTATCCAAAGTCCTGTCGCCACAGTCCGACCATATTTGCTGCTCCCCGACCCTCTACTTCCCCCAACATCCAGCCATGTTCGTCGTTGGTGTACAGCACCGTAAACTGCACGATGGCTTCCGCTGAATCGTTGGTTGGGGTGGGTTCCGGGGAGGGAGACGACGGTTCCGATGTTGGCGTCTCAGGTTTTACTGCGGTTGGGGGCGCTTCCGTTGCTGCAACGGTTGTCGGCGTGGCGACCGGCGTCTGCGTCTCAACCGAGGCCACTGGCGGAGAAGCAACGGGATTTTCGGGCACGGAATGGGGCGTTGGTGTTGCACAAGCAGCCAGCGCCAATGCCAACACCATCAGGAACAGGGCGATTCTGGACTTCATTCGAGTTTTCCCTCTATTGGCGGGCGATCTTCACAAACCATTGCTGCACCGGGGCCATGTTTCGGCAGTGCTCAAAACAGATGTCCGCCAGATCGGGTGATGCCAGCTGTTCGGGTGAGATCAGCGGCGAACGAACGCCGAAACCGTTGTACTTCAACCACTCAGCGCGTGGATGTTCTGGATCATAACCCCTGGGGACACGCTTGTAATGCGCCTCGTTGTAAATCGAGTACCTGCCTGAAGCTGTCACCTGGGCGACAGCTTCATCGAATTCCCTGCCCAAATCGTCATCGACAAGCGCATCTCGATAAGCGCCCAGCAGGACTTTGGGGAACTGGTACAATCCAGCATACATGAAGGCTCCGGCAGGCTCAAGATGGAAATAGAAGCTGGGGACCTCCATCTTCTTGCCCGGTCCCTCCCAGAAGACCACGCCCACCCAGGTTTTGTAAGGCGATTTATCCTGACTGAAGCGGACATCCCGATAAATGCGCATCATTGACCCCTGTCCATTGGTGCGGGTGTCAAAGGTGATATCCGGGGAAATGGTCTGCAAGCGCAAGCCCAGGTCAGTGACGAGCGCCTGTGTAGGGACGACAATGTCATCAAGATAGATTTGTTTGTTGGCGTTGAACCAGTCTCGGTTGTTGTTGTCCTGCAAATCGGCAAGGAAACGCAGGGCGGCAGGCGGATATCCCTCGAAGGATGTGAATGCAGTCATGAAACTATTCCTTGGTAATTTTGGTGATAGGGTTGGATCTGGTCGAGTTTCATGGCATGATACCAGAGTGCGATTCAATTGACCACACGAGATTCTGCTGGGTCAAAAAACGACCGGCGATGGATTCGTTTCAAATTTGGGGCAGGGCGGCATCGAATGCTTCGTGTTGGCAAGTCCACCCGGAGATGAATTCTCCGGGCTATGGAACTGCGCCCCGTGAACGGGGCTGGATGCCGTTTCAGCCGGATTGATCCGGCGCTGGGCGACCACAGGTCGCCGACCTGTGGTCGCTTGTAGCACGGGTCATTTATGCCCGTGCGGATCCACAAAACAAATTTTGTCCCAAAATTGAAACACACCCCCGGCGATGACTGTCTTGACGCTGGCATTGTGCCGGAGTAGAATCTGACATAGAGGAGTGACACATGCTCAGATCAACTCAGACGCTTGCCAATGTTTTGGATCAATTGACTGCCCCCGGCGAACTGTACGAACGACTTCCTGAGGATGCTGTGCGTTGTTTCGCCTGTGCGCATCGCTGCCTGATTCGAGCGGGGCGACGAGGCATTTGCCAGGTGCGTTTTAATCAGGAGGGGACACTGCGCGTCCCGCAAGGTTATGCCGCAGGCATCCAGGCCGATCCCATTGAAAAAAAACCATTCTACCACGTGCTTCCCGGCTCAAATGCGCTGACGTTTGGCATGTTGGGGTGTGACATGCACTGCGATTACTGCCAGAACTGGCTATCCTCCCAGGCATTGCGGGACCCGACCGCTGGTTTCGGTCCTACCCGAGTTACTGCCTCCCAACTGGTGGATGCAGCATTGCGCTCAGGTGCAAAATCGGTGATCAGTTCCTACAATGAGCCCCTGATCACATCGGAGTGGGCGGTGGAAGTGTTTAAGCTGGCCCGTGATCACGATCTGCTCTGTGGTTTCGTATCCAATGGCAACGCCACCGTCGAGGTTCTGGATTATCTCAAACCCTGGGCACAGGCTTATAAAATCGACCTGAAAACGATGCAGGATAAGCAGTACCGGCAGTTGGGAGCGGTGCTGCAGAATATCCTGGACGGGATCAGGATGGTCTTCGAGCGAGGGTTCTGGCTGGAAATTGTGACGTTGCTGGTCCCCGGCTTTAACGATTCACCCCCAGAATTGCGTGCAATGGCCGAATTTATCATCTCGGTCTCGCCGGACATCCCCTGGCATGTCACCGCTTTTCATGGCAACTACAGGATGACTGATCCCCGCAACACCTCGGTGCAGGACCTTATCCAGGCGGTCGAGATTGGCAAGAGAGATGGGACTCAGGTATGTCTATGCGGGAAATGCCGCCGGGCGTGTTGGCGATTGGGAACACACCTTCTGCCACAACTGCAACACCTTACTTGTTGAACGACATGGCTACCACATCAAGGGCTACCACATCTTGCCCGATGGTTGTTGTCCTCGATGTAGCGTGCAGATCCCGGGCATCTGGCCGGAAACGGGCGATTCGTAGTTGGCGCTTGAGCACCGTGCGGAACGGCGATGAATCGCCTGCTACAAATCCTCCTCGTCCTCTTCCCAAAACGTGAACAGCGTGCCGATTGACTCGTGAAGATAATTTTTGCGGATCGCTTCTCCGAACGTTTCGGCCACGGATAGCACTGTCAGATTGGGAAGCGCCTCCTTGGAGGGCGTGGGCACGGTGTCGGTGACGATGATCTCCTGAATCTGTGGAATGCTGTTGAGTCGTTCGACAGCCTGACCGGTAAACAGGCCGTGGGTGCAAACAACGCAAATGCGCCGGATCGTGGTTTTGAGCAGGATTTGGCTGAGTTCCACTACTGAACTGCCGGTGGAAATTTCATCATCGTAAATGATAGCGCATTTGTAATCTTTGACCTGTTTCCGGATGGTTCTGCTGATCCTGACATTGGTGTCGGAAAAACGTTGTTTGCTGCCCACAGCGACAGACAGTCCCAGGAGCCGGGCAAGACGGGCAGCAGATTTGGCGATCCCGGCATCAGGCGCAACCACGATAGCTTCCTCCGGCTGGAGATTGTGTTGGCGCAGGTGGTTGACGAAAAGGCCTCGCGCCGTCAGCGGGTCGGTGGGGACGGAGAAGAAGCCATGCACTTGCGGCGTGTGCAGTTGCATGGTCATCACCTGGGTGGCGCCGGAGGCTTTCAACAGATCGGCGACCAGGCGTGCGGCGATGGAGATGCGTGGCGCATCTTTTTTGTCGGAGCGGGCGTAGGCATAATAGGGAATGATGGCGTGCACTTCCGAGGCGCCGGCATTGCGTGCGATGTCCAGCATCATCAGCAGTTCCATCAGATTTTCCTGGACGGGAGGCGCAAGGGATTGCACGATGTACACAATCCGTCCCCGCACACTGGCGCAGAGCTGGACGCCCAGGCAGTCATTGGCAAAGTGTCGAACAAGTGTCTCTTCAAGGGGCACACCGAGGTAGTTGGCGATGCCGAGGGCTAGTGTCGGATGTGACCGACCACTGAAAATGCGAACATTATTTGGATCGATTTTGGGAGACATAGGGCTGGTTGGGGATTGGGCTGTTGAGCGTGGAGCGGGCCGAAATCTGCAACGGTGTTATGTGGCGAAACATCACGAGGTTTGAACAGCCCGTAAAATAGCCTGCGTCACCGCCTCGGCAGCAAAAATGCCCACAAGGTTGGGATCGCCTGCGGGACCTGAGCCGGTGCTAATGGCAAAAATAGCGTCGCCATCGTACAGGGTGTGGCTGGGTCGAATGGTGCGGGCCAGAGCGTCATGGGCCATTTGCGCTACGCGCAAGCACTGCGTCTTGGTGAGCTGCAAATCGGTGGCAACGACGCCGATGGTTGTGTTTTGACCGGCAGCAGGCCAGCCCTTCGGGATACCACCCTGGTCGGCGCTCACCACCTTCTGGCCGGTGGCAGGATCGATGATCTCACCCAGGGCATTGACAGCTACAATTGCGCCCACCTTGCCGCCAGTGGGGAGGTCCAGCACGAAACTTCCGATTCCGCCTGGTTTAGCGTTGAAAGGTCCATTGATCTTGGCGACGGTGGCTCCTGTGCCTGCCCCGACCTGACCTTGCTGCACCCGACCACTGTTGGCATCGTCGCACGCCCGGTAACCGTCGTCGGCATCTGGCCAGACATCGTTGCGCCCCACAGCAAGATCGAAAAGCACTGCCGCCGGGACAATTGGCACTTTGGCGATGCCGGTATCAAAACCATAATTCCTTTCGTGTAGCCAATTCACTACGCCCGTAGCGGCTGCCAGACCAAAAGCAGAGCCACCCGATAGGAGTATGGCATGGACATGCTGCACCAGATTCTCCGGGCGCAGCAGATCGGTCTCGCGCGTGCCAGGCGCTGCCCCGCGCACATCCACAGCCGCCGTCGCGCCCTCGGGCGTGAGGACGACCGTGCAACCGGTGCGCGCCTCCCAGTTGGTTGCATGTCCCACCAGAAGCCCTGAAATCTGAGTAATGGTGTCGTTCATCCCTGTCACCTTTCGATAGGAGCGTGGATTGTGTGAAGCAACAGTTGTAGTGTAAGAGGTTAGGCGTTCTCTGGCAAGATTTGAAAGATTCCGAGTATAATGGCGTCATCATGGAATCAATCTATCGAGAACTACAGGAATGCCTTCAAAAAGGAGAAGAAGTCGCCGTCGCCACCGTTGTTGAAGTAAAAGGCTCTGCCCCACGTGAGGTCGGCGCCAAGATGATTGTGCATCCATCCGGGCGGATTGTGGGCACGATTGGCGGCGGTTATGGCGAAGCAAATGTCATACAAACAGCTCAGGACGTGATCAGAAGTGGACAGGCAACCATCGTCCGGATTGAACTCACGCATGAGATCAGCATGGAGTCATCGGGCATCTGTGGTGGGGTGATGTATGTTTACGTGGAACGTTGGCGACCGGGCTGGGATGCATTTGATGCATTGCTTGATTCGATCAGAAGACGTGAAAACGTTGCTTTAGTGACTGTCATTTGCAATCGAGATTCAGACAAGGTGGGGAACAAGACCATTCTCTGGCCTGACAAAGCAACTGTAGACGAGCTTGGACTGGGCGAGATCGAGGAGCTGGTCTCTGTAGATGCTCAGGAAGCGCTGAACTTGCGCAAACATCGTATCCTGCGCTATCCAGACCAGGAATTGGAGGTTTTTGTAGAGGTGCAGCGTCGTCCGCCCCGCATGATTATCGTGGGATCGGGCCATGTGGCAGTGCCACTGGCCGAAATCGCCGCCATGTGTGACTTCGGCGTAACCGTCATCGACGACCGACCGGAGTTTACTACCAAGGAACGTTTTCCTCGCGCCGACCAGGTCATTGTGGCCGACCTACAACAAGCCGTCCGGGACATGGATATGGACGAGGACACCTACGTGGTCCTGGTCACACGGGGGCATACGCTGGATGTGGCATGTCTTGTGGAGATTATCGATCGTCCTCTTGGCTATATCGGCATGATTGGCTCAAAGCGACGTGTGAGGGGCGTTTTCGAGTTGTTGGAACAGGAACAAGGCATCGCCAAAGAGAAATTGAACCAGGTTTACGCACCGATTGGCCTCCCTCTCGCCGCCCGCACACCTGCCGAAATCGCCATTTCCATCATGGGCGAAGTGATCAATGTGTTTAGAGGAGGTTCAGCAATTTCGTTTTCGGACGGACGACAAACCAAGAGCAACAAGGTGGGTTAGAATCGATGCGAAGCATTTATTTTGATAAAGACATCCCCAAAGTACTACTGGTCAAGGCCATCAAACCTTTCTGGAAGGGTGTGGTATTTTCCGGTTTTTCATCCACCTATTTCGCTGATTTAGCAGAGCCGACACTGCCAGGCCCACGTTGGTTGCGAGTGCAGAACAACGCCTGCGGCATTTGCGCTACTGATATCAGTTTGATGAATGTCGATGCAGATCCAGCCATTGCGCCTGTCGCCTTGCCGGGGAACCAGCGCTTCTATCTCGGCCATGAAGTTGTCAGCACCGCAGTCGAGGCCGGACCGGGAGTGACGAGGTTTCAGGTCGGGGATCGGGTGATCATGCATACACGATTTCAGGGTGCAAATTGCTTGAGCCAGGAACTGGAGACGACCTGTGAACACTGTCTGGCTGGCAACTACCCCATGTGCGAAAATGCTTCTGATGGGGTGGGTCAACGAGGCGTCGGTGGCGGTTGGGGCGATGGTTACACGGCCCACGAAACAGAAGTGTATCCGGCGCCAGATTGGATGGATGACGATCAGGCGGTGATGGTCGAGCCACTGGCGGTTGCGGTGCACACGGTATTGAAGCGCTTGCCAGAGGCAGGCCAGCAAGTTCTGGTGGTGGGGAGTGGCATTGTCGGACTCAACATGATCCAGGCGTTGCGTGCTCTGTCGCCAGATTGCCATATCTCGGCCATGGCGCGTCATCCCCAGCAGGTGGCAATGGCCCGAACATTGGGCGCAGATGTGATTATCAACGGTGAAGATGGTTATGAGGACGCGGCCCGCATCACTGGGGCGAAATTGTACAAAGGCATGTTCGGCAATCGCATGCTGCTCGGCGGTTTCGATGTTGTTTTCGATTGTGTCGGCTCCTCCAAAACTTTGCACGACAGCTTGCGCTGGGCAAAAGCCGGGGGAGCAGTTGTGATGGCGGGAATCAAGATGACGCCAGCGAAACTGGATTTGTCGCCGATTTGGTATCAGGAAGTGGATTTGGTCGGGCTCAACTCCCACGGTCTTGACAATTGGGATGGCCAGTTCAAAGAGTCGTTTGACATAACCGTTGAGCTGATGCGGCAAGGGAAACTGACAATTGATGGTCTCATCACCCATCGTTTCCCGCTCGAACAATGGCGTGAAGCGATCCGCACAGCGCAGGATAAGAGCACTGGTTCGATTAAGGTGATTTTCGAGTACTAATCGCTACCTTGGGCGACCAACAGGAGGTTGGTATGAAAAAACTGATTGCGTTTAGCATATTCTTTTTGGCAGTCTTGATCTCACCCGTTTGGGCGCATGAACCTGTTGATCCTCCATCCTTTACCGATCTGATGGCGTTGCCAACACTCTCATCTTCTGGCCGTGATAGGGTTCTGGATCAGGAAGTGAAAGGGCAAACGCCTGGCGGAGCTTATTATCGAATCGTCGTTCCCGAGAGTTGGAGTGGCGATTTGGTGATTTGGAATCATGGCTTCAGCCTGGAAGCACCAAATGCCACCGTCGATTTGGGTCCGCTTGCTGAAGTACACCTGGAACAAGGCGCTGCTATCGCTGCCTCCAGTTACCGGCAAGTTGGGTGGGCATTGTTCTACACGGCAGAGGATTTGAACGAATTGTATCAGGCGTTCGTAGCTAGATTTGGTGAACCCGGCCGGGTTTTTGTTACCGGCGGATCACTGGGCGGCATCGTCACCGCACAAGCCATCGAGCAGGCCGAGCTAGGCAATGTGGTCGGGGCGCTTCCATTATGCGGCGCCATGGCTGGCAGCAGGATGTGGGATGGTTCTCTCGATTTGCGTTTAGTCTACGATGTCATTGCCGCCGGCATACCCCGTGCCGCTATTCCTGGGGGTGCAGAGGGACTGCCGAAAGACAGTAAATTAACCATCTATGGCATGAGTTTTGCTGTAAATGCAGCGACCGGCATCCTCCAATCAGCGGGATCACGCACGCCGCTTCAGCAAGCGAATTTGGACAAGATCTTGCGGATCACAGGCATTCCTGAGGAATTTCTCCTGACCGACATGGGGTATTCGACCTTTGGCCTGAGTGATCTCGTTCATGATCCCGCCAAATTGGGAGGCGCTATTGCCGTAGGCAACCTGGGCATTGATTACGACGATCCAGAAATCAATGCTGCTATTGAGCGAGTCGCACCTGACCCGGTGGCGAACAATCATTTTGGCAAGTTTTATACTCCCACGGGAAAAGTAGGTGCTGTCAAAATCATACAACTGCACACCGACAAAGATGGACTGGTCATCGTCGAGAATGTGGGCGAATATGCCGAGGTCGTTCCTAATACCAATCTCACAACTGCCATTGTCGTAGAGGATGAACCAACACACTGTGGTTTTACAGAAGCGGAGGTCTATGCAGCCTGGGACAGTTTGTTGGATTGGGTGGATGGTGGAGCACAGCCAACCGCCACGAGCATCCAGACAGCGTGCGGGAGCGTCCCCGCTAAATATCCTGGACCGTGCCGCATAGACCCCACGTTCGAGATCCCGGACATGGATGGACGTATCCGCCCTCGAACTCGCTGGCAGGTTCTTTTTCAACCAACATTGCTACAGCCGTGATAGATGATTCTGGTCTGGCTACAATACAATATCTCGAACTGAAGTGATTGCACCAGCTCGTTTGGGTGCTCGCCAGGCCTCTGGGTCTCGGGAAGCCGCACGATCGGCGTCAAAGTGCAGTGGATCGGCATCTCGGAGATCGCCAAACGATAAACCGGCCAGGAACTCAATGGTTGTTATACGCACCTGTTCCAGCAGTGGATCGAATTTAGCAGGTATTGGCTTGTCGAAATCCCGCTGCCACACCAAGAAACCCGCTGCTCGCAACATGCCCTGATGCTTGATGCTGAGTATTTTCCAAAAGCCTGCCGGTATTTTGATTGGCGCTTCATTTGGCTTGTTTTGGTGTTCGGGATCATCAGGCGTTAGCATCGGCCCAGTGAATACCGAGACTTGCTGATCATCTCTATCCGCTAAATCGAGCATCCAATCCTCGATCTTGCCCCAGGCGCCGTGATGCAACTTTGTGTGTTGCGGCGTAATGTTTGTCCAGTAAAATGACTCGCTGTCGGCCAAACTCGCTTCATCTACATCGCGCCAATGCATGGCCCGTCGCCGCACGAGGTGCCCACGATCCCAGGGATTGTTTTGGTAGCCTCGCTTGTCTGCCACTTGCAATTCCGCGGGAACACTCGGATCGAGACGGAAATTGTCACGCCGTTGTATCTCTCCTTCCGGGATCAGGGCTGCGCCATCTATGTTGTGCGCCGTCACAATGGCAAAGCCTCGCTCACGATTAAAAATGATGGAAAACCGGCTATGCTCAATTGGCGCGCCATCATTCAATGCGACCAACCTGGTGCGTTCGCCCAGGGTCGGGAGAGGGATCTCGATGCCCTCAATAAAAAACGGATCGTAACCCATGATTGTACCTCCAGGTGATTTGATTTTTTCACAACAGTTTCGAATAATCCACCCGACCGAACCACTAGGATCGGTCTCGAACCAACTATAGCACCGCCTGAATGGCGAGTCAACACATCATTGAGGCATCAAGCGAACATTTCAGGTTGTCGAGAGATATGATTCAAGTACCTCAGGATTTTCGAATCCGCATTTCGAGTGTTTATGGCGAAAAAGGCACTCAATGGTTAGACGATATACCCGATATCATCGCGCACTGCGAAGATCGCTGGTTGTTGCAGGTGGGACGACCATTCCTAAACCTGTCCTACAATTTCGTCGCGCCAGGCATCTTGGAACATGGTCGGGAGATTGTCCTGAAGTTGGGAGTGCCCAACCCTGAGTTGGATTCAGAAATAGAGGCGCTTCGACTGTACGATGGACAGGGAGCAGTACAACTTCTGGAATCCGACAAAGGTTTGGGCGCTTTGGTGATGGATCGCCTTAGGCCCGGCAGACTGCTATCGTCAATGACTGATGACGATGATGCGACAATGATCGCAGCAGATGTGATGCAACGTCTCTGGCGACCACTGGCGACGGATAATCCTTTTGCGACTGTGGCGCAATTAGCTGGCGGATTGGGGCGGTTGCGGCAACGATTCAATGGAGGTACAGGGCCCTTACCAGCGAAGCTGGTTTCGAAAGCGGAAGCGCTGTTTGCTGACCTGCTCATCACATCGCCGCCGCCTGTTTTGCTCCACGGCGACCTGCATCACGAGAATATCCTCTTGAATGGCGAGGACTGGCTGGCGATTGACCCCAAGGGTCTGAGTGGCAATCCTGTTTACGAGACAGCCGCACTACTGGTGAATCCGATACCCGATTTTCTGTCCATGCCGCAACCGCAAACGCTAACCCGGCGCGTCGATTTGCTCTCCGACTATCTGGGTTTCGAGCGGCAGCGCATCCTGGCATGGGGATTCGCATTTTCCATGCTTGCCGCCTGGTGGTGTGTTGACGATAATCTGGACTGCTGGCAGTATTTCATCACCTGCACCGAGTTGATGGAATCCTGAAGCGTACACAAAACCCCCAACTCGATCAAGTCATCAACACGGATCACTCATGGAAATACGAGCATCAACAGCTACATTACGATGCGGTCAACCCGTTTGATTTCGTGAATCCTTGATTTTCTTCAGCCCCCGTTCTAGGGACTTGGTTAAGTTAACGATATAATCGGAAACCTCGATACGTCGCCAGCAATACCGCAACCAGCCATGTCCATTTCCCTGATTTGCACCGTCTACAATGAAGGCCCTGCCGTCCGCAAGCTCCTGGACAGCATTATGGCCCAGACCATCTTCCTCGACGAAGTTGTTATCTGCGATGGCGGCTCCAGTGATGATACCGTTGCCCAGATCGAGGCGTATGCGGACAAACTGCCGCTGCGGGTCATCATCGAGCCGGGGGCTAACATTTCGGAAGGGCGAAACGTAGCTATCGCCGCTGCCAATGGTCCCATCCTCGCCCTGGTGGATGCTGGAGTGCGCCTGGAGTCGACGTGGTTGGAGGAAATCACCCGGCCCTTGCGGCATGATCCCAACATGCACGTGGTTTCCGGCTTCTTCTCAGCCGATCCGGAAACAGCTTTTGAAGTGGCGATGGGGGCAACTGTGCTTCCCACCGTCGATGAGATCGATCCCGCCAACTTCTTGCCCTCCAGCCGTTCGCTGGCCATCTGTAAATCGGCCTGGGAAAAGGTTGGCGGTTATCCTGAATGGCTGGATTATTGCGAAGACCTCGTTTTTGATCTCGACCTGCGGGCTGCGTACCCGACTTTCGGTTGGGCCCCAAACGCAGTGGCCCACTTTCGGCCTCGTGGCTCATTGTCGGCCTTTTTCAAGCAATACTACCGCTACAGCCGGGGGGACGGCAAAGCCGACCTGTGGCGCAAACGCCATGCCATTCGTTATGGCGTCTATCTTGTCGCCGCACCCCTGTTGCTGTCGCTGGGCAAGGCGATTAGCCCATTCTTCTGGCTGCTGGGTTTGCTGGGGTTTATCGTCTATTGTCTAACGCCGTACCGTCGTCTCGTGCAAGCCTGGCGACGTCCCCTGGCCGATGGTCGGATGCTGACGATGGGCGAGAAACTGATCACGGTCGGGCTGGTTCCCATCATCCGGGTGGTGGGCGATGTGGCGAAAATGATCGGTTATCCGGTTGGCGTGTTATGGCGTTTGCAGCGAGATCGCTAGTCAGACGACATGTTTCTGCGATATACCCACGATTCGAACGGCATTTCATCCGTCGCTGGCTTTTCCTCGATCTTCTTAAAGCCGCACTTCTCGTAGAAATGATGGTTACTCGTGGCGTAACCCGGCGTTTCCAGTTGCCAGCCTATCGTCTGCGGATAAGTTGATTCGATAAATTCCCAGGTGTGATGCCCCACACCCCGATTCTGGTATTCAGGATCGACGAATATCGTGCCCAGGAAGTTTTGCCCCGTATCGAATATCCAGACGATGATGGCGCCAATGATATGGTTATCGGCCATGACCTTATACCCGACCGTCCATTCGTATCCGAACAGCCATTCCCGAAAGAAATCGCCGTTGTCATAGCCGTCGGGTCCGCCCTTTTCGGCGCCAAGATGCCGTTGCGAATCATCATCGAATGCCCGAATCATGACCTCTGTCAATTCGGGGATGTCAGCTTCGCTGATCTCAGCAAACGTGAGGACCAATTCAGGCATTTTATCTACTCCAGGACCAACTCCCAGTTGTGCTCTTCGGCTGGGGTGATGGCGACAGCGGTGTTTTTGTAGTCGGGGATCTTGGCCGTGGGGTCAAGATCATCCATCGTGAGCAAATTGGCGGCGGCTTCGATGTAGTGGAAGGGCAGGAAGATCGTGCCAATGGGCGAACGATCTGTCACTTCAACCCTTGCTACGATCTCTCCTCGGCGGGAAGCGATACGCACCAGGTCGCCGGAGGCGACGGGAATGCTTCTGGCGTCCACGGGATTGATCTCTACGACCGGTTCAGGAGCGATTTCGTTCAGCGAAGAGCGCCGGGTCATGGTTCCGCCGTGCCAGTGGTAGAGCAGATCGTCCGGTCGAAAGATTGAAGGGGTAGACATCGTCCGGCGTTTCCAAGGGTGGAATGAATTCCAGCGGCCAGAATTTACCACGGCCCCGGGGCACGCCATCCTCGAACAGATAAACCGTTCCGGGGTCATGTTCGTCGTAGCAGGGATACTGGATGCCGATTTTTTCCAGGCGTTGATAGGTGATGCCTCGGAACTCCGGAGCCACTTGTCCCACTTCCCTCCATACCTCATCCGGCCCCTCGTAATCCCATCCCGGCTGAATGGATGCGCCCAAACGCTGTTCCAGGCGCTGCGCCAGGTCGATGATGATATCCAGGTCGGGGCGAGCGATGCCAGGTGGATTCAATGCCGGACGCACTCGCTGCACCCGCCGTTCGGTGTTCGTAAACGTCCCCGCCTTCTCTGCAAAGCTGGCGGCGGGCAGGATGACGTGGGCGTACAGTGCTGTTTCGTTGGCGAAAATATCCTGGCTGACGATCAAGTCTAGATTCTCCAGCGAATGCCGGGCATGCTTCAGGTTTGGCTCCGATGTCATGGGGTCTTCACCGATTACGTAAAAAGCACGGATGTCCCCCCGTTCGGAGGCATGCACCATCTCCACTGCTGTCAGGCCAGGGGTTGGATCGAGCGGCACGCCCCATGCTTGTTCAAATTTACGCCGGACGCTGTCGTCATTGACCGGTTGATAGCCCGGAAAGACGTGTGGGAGCGCCCCCATGTCGGAGCAGCCCTGCACGTTGTTCTGGCCACGAAGCGGGTTCAAGCCCCCGCCATATTGGCCGATGTGCCGCACAGCATCGCCAGATTCACCAGCGCAGTGGCATTGTCGGCCCCATGCGTGCTCTGGCTGATGCCCATCCCCCAGTACAGGGCGGCAGAGTGAGCATCTGCGTACATGCGGGCAGCTTGTCGGATTTTTTCGGCAGGCACGTCGCTGATTCCCTCAGCCCATTCCGGCGTGTAGGGCATCAGCGATCAGCGTATTCGCTAAAGCCCTCAGTGTGGACGACCATGTAATCGGCATTGTAGCGCTTTTCGGTGACGATGACATTGGCGATAGCCTGGAACACAGCAACATCGGTGCCGGGGCGTGCTGCAGCCAAAGCGTAGCGAAATCGACCAGTTCGATGCGCCGCGGATCAATGATGATGCCGAGCTTCGCTCCCCGCTCCACGGCTTTCTTCAAACTAAGGGCGATAACGGGGTGATTGGCGGTTGTGTTGGAGCCGGTGACAATGAAGGTATCGAGGTTCGCCATCTCTTCGATGCTGTTCGACATCGCCGATGAACCGATGGTGCGCATCAACCCCGCCACCGAACCGGCATGGCAGAGGCGGGCGCAGTGATCGATGTTGTTGGTCTTGAACAGGCTCCTCACCAATTTCTGGAATAGATAGTTTTCCTCGTTGGTGATTTTCGCCGAACAAAAAGTCCCCAGGGCATCGCCTCCCGACTGTTGGACTATCTCGACCAGTTTGTCTGCTACCAAATCCAGTGCCTCATCCCAACTGGCTTCACGATAATCCTCGGCCAACGCCGCCGCTCGCCTTGCTTTGCCGAATGGCTTCCCCGCTTCGATATCCTTACGGATGAGCGGAGCTCGCAAACGGGTGGGGTGATGCACAAAATCCGTGCCAAATCGCCCTTTGACGCACAACTGGCCGTAGTTTGGGGCCATATCGAAATCGGTGGTCACACGCACAATGCGTTCGTCCTGGATGTTAAGTTGGATCTGGCAGCCCACGCCGCAAAAAGGGCATGTGGTGGGGACAATGCGGTCTAGTTTCATGTTGGGAAGAGAATGAGTGGGTATGCGATCATCGCTGGCGCAATCACAGGAACGTTAAAATAAGAGTCAGCGTGAAGATGCTGGTGACCGTCGAGAAAAGGACGGTTGTGGTTACAAAATCGGGTACAAGATCATGCTCGATGGCGATAATGGAGGTGAGTACAGCAGCAGGCATGGCTGCTTGCATCACGCCGGCACTGCGAGTCAGTCCGCTGATACCGAAAAGAGCTGCCAGGACGACGGCAATCGCTGGCGCTCCGATTAACTTGATGCTGCTGGCGAAAATGACATCTCTGGTGATGCGAATCTGCTTGGTATTGAATAGTTTGACGCCCAGCGTTAGCAACATAACTGGTACCATTGTCGCCGACAGCAAGCCAATGATGCGATTGAGCACGAGTGGCGATTCAAACGGCAGCCAGTTCAGCACCAGCGCTGGGACCAGGGCAATCAGAGCTGGTGTTTTGAGTACGGACAAGACCGCCGTCTTGCTGCCCCCAGTCGCCCAACTGGTGGCAAAAACGCCGATCACGAAGCCGCTCATATTCATAGCCAGGAAGTAGATTGTGGCCGGAATCATGGCCTCAGCGCCAGGTCGGAACTCGATGAGAGGCAGGCCAAAGTTGCCGATATTGCCAAACGAAGCGATGAGGACATACGCGCCGACGACTGGGACTGGGCGTTTGAGCGCCTTGGCAACGACAAAACCCAGTACTGCGGAACCAACCACGACGGCCAGGATGTAGACGATCATTTGGGTTGCTTCCTGAGCCTCTATCTCTGCCGTGCTAACGAGATCGAACACAAAGGCAGGGACGAAGATGTAGTAAGCAACACGGGAGAGCGTGCGCTCATCCAGTTGTAGTCGATTTGCAGCCAGATAACCGATGAACACCAACGCAAACACAGGTGTGATGACGTTGACGAAGACTTCGATGATCTGTAGGGGCATGTTGTGGTTGGGCGAAACGTGAAGTGTCAACTGTGATACTGAGACTGACGGATTAGATCTCAAGTGCATATTCCCGTTTTCCCTTCAATGCCCCTGTGGGACAGACGCCCACGCAATTGCCGCAGAAAACGCAGGTGGTATCGGGCAGGGGCTGGTCGAAGAAGGTGGCGATTTCGGTGTGGAAGCCGCGGCCATTGAAGCCGAGGGCGTAGGTGTGCTGCACATCGTCGGCGCAGACCTGCACACAGCGCCAGCACAGCACACATTTGTCATAATCCCGCACGTAAAAGGGGTTGTCGACCTTGACGCCGTCGAACCTGCGGCGGGCGGCGTCCGCGCCGAAACGGATGGGATCCGCATCATACGCGGCCAATAAAGCTTGCAGATCGGGCGCGTCGCTGAGATCGACCGTGGCGGCCAGCATCTCCAGGATGGTGCGGCGGGCCATGCGTACCCGCCGCGAATTGGTGAGAATGACGGCATTGGGCCGCACCACAGCGGCGCAGGCGGCCACCAGGGTGCGGCTGCCCCGCCATTCCACCACGCACAGCCGGCACACGGCGTTGGCGGTGAGGCTGGGATGGTAGCAAAGGGTGGGGATCGTCACTCCGGCCAGCTTTGCCGCCTCCAAAATGGTGATGTCGGGCGGCGTTTTCAGCGATTGGCCGTCGATGGTGAATCCGGATTAGGGTCGGGCATAAGTCAGTGGTGGGGCAGTTGGGCGGGCTGGTAGGGGTGAATCATCATTCGCCCTTACGGCATGGGTTTAGAATCGGGCGAATTCACCCGTTGTTTCGTCGAATTCAAAACGATCGAGGGCAGTAAGGATTGCGGAGGATGCGGTTTGCCCCAGACCGCAGATGCTGGTGTCTGTCATGGTTTGGCCGACATCTTGCAGCGTCTGTAAATCACCAGCCCGCAGGCGGTTGTCAGCCAGGCGGTCGACGATTTCCATCTGCCGTTGGGTTCCCATCTCGGCAGGGGTAGCACTTGCCACAGGATTCATGGGCGAAGAAATGGGCAATGCGTTTGAGCATGGCCTTCATGTCCACCGAGGTGTCAAAA
>CAVOYG010000027.1:0-72511 GCA_963700615.1 uncultured Chloroflexia bacterium
TCTGTTGTAATCTAGATTTTCACTCATGTCCTAATACCTCAGTGAGTGATGCGTGGGTCAACGATGCTGTAGATGACATCAGTGATGAGATTAATGCCCACAACGATGAGTGCGTAAACGACCATTACGGACTGCAAAGCTGTGTAATCACGCTGCATGATAGAGCCCACCAACATCTTACCCAGGCCAGGGCGGGCGAAAATGGTTTCAGTTAAAACAGAATCGGCAGACAAGACTGGCAGCCCAAATGCCGATAATGGAAACAATCGGCACCAACGCCACGCGTAGCGCGTGGCGCATTGTCACCACACGTTCGTCAAGGCCTTTTGAACGAGCTGTCCGTATGTAATCATCTGCGAGGACGTTCAGCATAGCCGAGCGGGTGAGACGGGTGACGGACGCTGTCATGATCAAGCCTAAAGTCAATGCCGGCAGCGCCAGATGCATGAGGTTATCTTTCCAGTTACCAAATTCACCCCCGCCAACCGCTGGGAAAATGGGGATATTGACGGCAAAGAGCAGCATAATCAAGATGCCCAAATAGAAAGCCGGTACGGAAAGACCCGCTAATGAGACCACGCGCCCGACATAATCGATCGAGGTGTTGGCATGACGCGCACGAGTAAATGCCGATCGGTACACCCAGCAGTGTTCCGATCATAATCGCCGTAAACGTCAGCTCCAGTGTAAAAGGCAGCACTTGTCTGATAAGTTCGCTGATGTCTTTGCCTGTGATCATTGATTTGCCAAGATCGCCCCGCAGTAAATCCCCCAAAAATACAAAGTACTGGACAATCAGTGGTTCATTCAAACCCATTCTCTCACGTAATGCATCAACTGATGCCTGGGAAGCATAATCACCCAATGCAGCTTGTGCCGGATCCCCTGGAATCACCCGCACCACGAAAAACACTAAAGTCAATACAGCCAACACCGTTGGTATTGCCAAAAGCAGTCTGGAACCCAGATATCTTGCCATAAGGGCGTCACTCCCGTTTGAACGTGACGTTCTTGTCTCAGAAAAGCGGTAAGCAGTGAACAGTAATCAGTCACTTGTCGTCGATTGGTGATTACTGTTCACCGATTACTGATTACGACAAAAGGCGGTGTCGGGGGCCTACACTGTAAGCCCCCGACCAGGTTGAGTAGCGTTACTTGGTAAGACGTGTGTTCTCGTCGATCTGTGGGTAGAGTGAGAACACGGACTTGAGTTCGTGTCCGAAGTCCACGTAGTCATGTCGTGCAGTGACCTGGTTCTGATATTGCAGTGGATAGGTAACCGCCTCTTCCAGGAGCTTGACCTGAGCATCCTTCCACATCTGCACCTGCGTTTCAGCATCTGGCTCGACGCGCGCTGCCTCGATCAGGTCGTCGATTCCCGCATAGTGCGAGAAGTTGGTGTCTGGCTTGGCGCCGGTGACAACGATCGAATCAGAGTGATAGAAGCGAGTTAGGTAGACATCGGCGTTGGGACGCCAGGCGATGTAGATAACGATGGGATTCACATCCTCGCGAATCAAGGTATGCATACTGGCATGATCCACGGTGTTGATCTTCATGTCGATGCCAATTTCGGCCAACTGAGCCTGCATGCTCTGGTAGTTCTTCAGGTATGAAAGACGCTCAGAGGAAACCACTTCCAATTCGAAGCCATCAGCGTAGCCCGCTTCAGCCATAAGCGCTTTGGCTTTGTCCACATCATAGGCATATTCAAGGCCGAGATCTGCCACTTCTTTCTGGGTCAGGCCGCCGGCCAGGAAAGCGGCAGGTACGGGTGAGTAAACGTTGGACGCTATGATCTCACCAAAGAGAGCCAGGAACTCATCACGCTCCAGGGCGTAGGCAATCGCTTGTCGAACACGCACATCATCAAGCGGCGGCACGGTGATATTAAAGTGGACGGTGGCGACTTCACCGACACCATAGACGTCTACACTGATGCCTTCTTCCGCATCCATACGCTCAATCCATTGGCTATCCGCAGCACCGGCGTTGATCGCATCCAGTTCGCCCGACTTGAGACCCAACTCACGGCTGTTCAACTCTGACATATAGCGATATACCACTTTGTCCAATAGGGGACGACCGTGGAAGTAGGCATCATTGGCCGCCAGGGTCGTATTGTCTTGCGGCGTGTAGCTTTCGTACATGAAGGGTCCCGTGCCAGAGGGGTTGGTCTTGTAGCCTTCAGCGCCTACAGCCTCGTACTGCTTCTGGCACATGATGAAGCCGCCGCCGTAGTTGGCCACTTTGGGGAAGAAGAGTACTGAAGAAATTGGCTGATCCAGCGTGACTTGGACGGTGTAATCATCCAGGGCTTCAACGGACATACCAGCGTATTCACCAGCATAGGCGGAGGTGTCAGGATTGGCTGACTTCTGCAGTGACCAGACCACATCTGCTGATGTCAGTTCGTACGATTCGGTTTCTGCGGTGGGATGGCACATCACGCCGCGGCGGAGTTCAAATGTCCACACCTGTTTGTCATCCACGATTTCCGGTTTGGGCAATTTCATAGCCAGATCGGGCTCAAATTGGGAGCCATCACCGGGCTTGTAACGGACAAGGGCGTTGAACAGCATGTCCGCCAGATTGCGGTCATTGGTGGCAGCGGCAAAATGGGGATCCATCGAGCCCAGGTCGGCAGCAGAGTCAGCCCAGCGGAACACAACCGGTTCCTTCACTTCAGGGACGGCGGTCACCTCAACGGTGACTTCTTTTTCAACTTCAACAACCTGCGGGGTTCCCTCGACCATCACCGTCTCTACGACCGTGACAACCTCAGTTACAACAACTTCCTTCACGACCTCGACCACTTCTGGGGTGGGTTGTGCACAAGCACCCAGAGCAACCAATACAACGAGAATACTTACCAGAAAAACAAGGCGTTTCATGGATCTCCTCCTGTGGAGAATTGAGAAATGGGTTTAGGTGGCAAACGATAGTTTCGGAAACCGGGCGGTTTCGTATAACTCGATGTTGGGGCCATGCAAGGACATGGCGAATGGTGCGACCGGCACGAACACATGAACTAAGCTGCAATGCGCATTCACAGGCATGACTTACGCACCTGTCTCATTGCGGACAGGTAAGGGCTTATCATCTATGCTATTCGTCAAGTGCCAGATGCGGCGGCGAGTATAGATATCGTATAAGTTGAGCTACGCTCAACATTAGGTTGCGAGATGAACCGACACGTGATCACAAGCCGATCAGAATAACCCTGACGTCGGTCGTCAATACCAGGAACTTGCGAGCGCTTTTTAGAACCTACCCACGCGCCGTCGCATACGAATTATAACCGCATTAGTCCTGATAAATATGTAATTAAAGTAGTCTAATGCTAAATATTTGTCAAATCTGTGCTTAACCAGAGGGTTCGTTTCAAAACTCCCGTGGTATCGAACGACTTGCCGAAGGAAGGATTAGGGATTTGCCGTGACAAGGGCTTATACGCCTTCCCAAGAATGTTTCCCTAAAAACTGAAGTGCATCCCACAAGGTGTATTCTTTTATAACTGGCGTCACCTGTTATAAACTACGAATCACCTCGCCTCTCAGTTCCAATTCCTTCAAAGCTAAAATGAATATGCCGCGGAACGAGCGATTTGTCTCGCCGTTTTTGCCGATCTATGCCGCTTTGGGTCTGGCTATTGGCATCCTGGCGGGAGAAAAATTAGTCGCAAGTGGGATTTTTGTCTGTTCTGGCGAGCAATTACAACCAAACTCGCTGTGGCTACTCCTGCCTCTGCCTGTTTTGCTGCGCCCGGCCTGGTGGGGTAGAAAACGCCGACGGGTGCTGATCCCGGCTCTGATCTTGATTCTGGTTCTGGTGGGAGCATGGCGCTACACGACCCGGCCCTTTGAGCCTTGTTTCGGCCCCAACGATCTCGCCACCTACAACAGTGATACGCCCTACGGTCGCCCATCCGTGCTTGAGGGCGTCATCGTTGGTTGGCCGGAGCAACGCGATGCCTACAACCAGTATCGCGTGCAGGTGGACACACGCTGGGATGGGGAGCGCAAGCAGTCGGTTGAGGGCATCGCCCTGGTGCGCGGTGATAACGATACGCTGTACGCGTACGGCGACCGCATCCGCATTCGGGGCGTGGCCGCGACGCCACCCACCTTCCCCGATTTCGATTATCGTCGCTTCCTGGCGCGGAAGGGCATCCACACCCTGATCAAACGCGCTGAAATCACGCATTTGGCCAGTGACCAGGGTCAAGCGTTCTGGGCGGCGCTGTACAGCGTGCGCGGCTCACGCCAGCGACATCCTCAATCAGATTTTACCTGAGCCATACTCCGCTCTGGCCAACGGCATGATTCTGGGTATCGAAAGCGGCATCCCGCAGCGAACTCTACGATGACTTCAATCTCACGGGGACCAGCCATGTTATCGTCATCAGTGGATCCAATATCGCTATCGTCTCGGGCATTTTGCTGGGATTGTTCACGCGTCTGTTTGGACGCCGCAAACGCGTGGCTGTGGTGTCACCATCGGCGGCATCATTTTGTACACGCTGCTGGTCGGCGCTGATGCCGCGGTCACCCGCGCCGCGCTCATGGGCATCCTTTTCGTGATCGCCATCGGTCTGGGACGCCAGAGCACCGCCATCATCTCCCTGTTTGTGGCGGCCATGCTCATGTTGCTGCTCAACCCGCTTACGCTGTGGGGATGTGGGCTTCCAGCTCAGCGCTATGGCTACGCTGGGCCTGATCCTCTTCAGTCAGCCGTTGCAACGCGGCCTGGGATGCCCGCATCGGCAAACGCATCCCCAGTGTCGCCAACAACTTACTGGCTGAAGCGTTGCTGGTGACACTGGCAGCCCAAATCACGACCATGCCACTGGTGGTCTACTATTTCGGGCGCTTGTCAATCATCTCCTTCGTGGCGAATTTCCTCATCATTCCCGTGCAGCCGCCGATTTGCGTGTCAGCAGATTAGCCACCTTGACTGGGAGACAGTGGTTGAGATCATGCAGTTACTGCACCTGAATATATCATGTAATCGACGAGCAAACGCTTAGTTTGGGCATAAATGATGCTAACGCCATTATCTTTACGAAGACAGATAATTTCCTCAAGATTCATAACGCTGCTCGCATGAGATTTTGTAAGGATGAAGGATTAAGTGGCTATAGCCATCACCTTGGCAGGTGGTCAAATACTTTGCCGCGCTTCAGCCAGCCTGGACTCGTTCTTCCATACCTTCGGCAGTATAAACACATTGCTCTCTCGCTGGCGGGGGCCATATGTATAGTAATAGGTTACCTTTTTCAGGGGAATTCGGTATTCCTGCCGCAGCTTTTTCAGCATCTCTTCAAGCTGCGCGGCGATGGCACCGACGCCAACTGGGCGATAGATATACCCCGTGGCTGCGCATGGTGACTTCTCACATTCGCAGTGGACGTTTATCCCTTCGGGCGTGAGTCGGAGGCTGCGTGTGGCCCACACGCGCTTGCTCGAGCGCATTGCATAGGCAGTAATCAGCGGCTCATCTTCCGCAATCTCGACGTACATTCTCACGCCTTTGGTCAGCGGCGTCTGTCCGGCCGGGCTACTACCCTTGAGTTGCCTGGCGCGACTTTTGCTGTGAGGCGATGATCTGCTCTTAGGTGTTCGGGAAGGAGAAGGGGAGGGTTCAGGCTCAAGGGCCGGGACAAGCTCTGGTTCGGGCTCAGGATGCAGAGTCGCTAGATCGACGGGCTTGCCAGTTGCAGCGTGGCACAGGTTTTGGTGCGCACGGCAGGTCCCTCGTTTACATGACTGACAGTGAATCAGGCTCTTTTGGCAAACAGGTTGGTGACAGACGACGCATTCTGAGATCTGGGCGATACAAAGTTGGCAATAGACGCGTTTGCAATCGATGCAGCCGGGTGCCAGGCAATGTTCGTGTGCTAAGTGCCCCCCCGTACAAAGGTGCAGACCCCACCCAGGCCGGCCGCAAACATCGCATATCAGCGGCTCCATGCGGTGAACCAAGGGATCCCATACAACTACGCGAATGATGTTTGCCGTACGGTTGCTGATCGAAACCGGAAGACGGATCTTGGGCTGTTCGATCAACAGGATGTTGATGAGTTCTAACTCGAGGCGTATGTTGTGGCGACCTGCTACATCCTCCAATTTCGCCTGTCGTTCCGTTTGCAGAGCCAAAAGTTTATCTTCAGCACTGGAGCGCCGTTGTTCCACCTCGCCAGCCCCCAAACTATTCAGACGACGTCTCATATCTCGCTCAAGATCATCATAATAATCGGCGATACGCGCCCGATCCAGCGCCAGATGTCGCTCCGTGCGCGTTTGTAGGTTGTGCAGGGTGTCGGCCATATCCTCGCGCACGGCATGCTCAGCTCGCGAGAGTAAGGTGTTGAAAGTGCCTGGGGATAAGGCTGTTTCCCCATCCTGCCAGCTCGGAGTAGCGATGGAGAGTCTGGAGAAAGAGGATATGGTCTCAAAAGAATCCAACCGTTCCAAAACCTCATGATTCGCGTACGGCATAGCCATTTTGCACGTTCATGACCGGCGAGACGATCATCTCCTGTTTCTCGTCACTAATAAGCGACACTTTGAAGTTGAAACGGAGGTAGTGATGCAGTGCCTGCCCTTGGGTGGCTCCCGATCTGGCTGAGAGCCGGGCGTTTGGGAAATCATAGGTTTTGCGAGCGAGGCCGATCAGTCCTGTCTTGTCCAACCGCACATGGTTGATATAAACATGAGCATTCGCTGGCCGTTCTATCAGTCGTTCGGCGATATCTTCCACCAAGGGATGATTGAAGCCTAATTGCACTGATTCTGAGGCCTCACCGGCCGTGAATGATAGGTGTTGGTAAGGGTCCAGGTGGAGGTCAGCGGCAAGGGCATCAGGCATCAGCACCTCGTATACGCCAAAAGTAGGCGGTGTGACGATGCTTCCCTTCTGTTCAAAAAACCCCAGTACAAATCTGGAGAGATCAAAGCGCTGATGTGTCTCTTTTCCACTCATTCTGTGCTGAAGTCCTCCCCAAACAGAGCATCGTCGTACTCCTTTACCCGTTGGTAGGCGCTGCGAGCGTTCACCATGGCGTCTCCTAGTTCGGACATACTCTCCTTAAGCTCTTCACCGCTTCCGGCCTGCGTCCATATATTCAGAATTATATCCTCGAAATCCCTTTCGTCAGCCAATTGTCCCAAGATCATGTCCACCTCACCGATCACCAACTCGAACATATTGAGTTTACTATCGAGGATTTCGAGTACATAATCCTCGATAGTGCCCTTGGCGGCCAGGTTAAAGATGTCGATCGGTCTGTCCTGACCCACACGATGAATACGCCCTACTCGCTGCTCGATGCGCATGGGATTCCAAGGAAGGTCGAAGTTGACCATAGCACGACAGAACTGCAGGTTTCGACCCTCGCCGGCTGCCTCGGTGGAGAGGAGCACAGGTAGGTGGGCGTGGAAATCCTTGATAGCGGCATCTTTCTGGGAGATGGTGAGCCCTCCGTGGTACAAAGCGAACTCAATCCCCCAATCGCGAAGGTGCTGAGCTAACATATCAAGGGTGGCGCGAAACTGTGTGAACACGATGACTTTGTCATCGCCACCCCGCACCCTGCTTTGCAACAGTCTCTCTAGGGCGGTGGCCTTAGCCGATACCTGAACTGAGTCAGCTTCGACAGCCAGTTCGAGCAATTGATCACGATACGGAGCCAACCCCACTACTTCGGACAGGGAGAGAAGGGTGGAACGTGTAGCGCTTGCGCTGCTTCCCGCTTCACGGAGCAGAGTGCGAAAACCTAAACGATGGGCACTGGTGACGCTCTGTTCGCTTATGATGCGTCGCGAGAGCGTGCTAATACCATCGTAGAGCAACTGCTCTTCAGGATGGAGGTCGAGTTGTATAGTGTGGGCGCGGCGTGGCGGCAACTGAAGGCTGATCTGGCCCCGCGAATGGCGTACCATCACATCGCTCAGGAGTTCGCGCAAAACCCCCCGGTTTTTGGGGAGACGAGGATCGCCGCGTACCACAAATTGCCGGCTGAACTCCTTTGGACTCTTGAGCTGGCCTGGTTTGAGTACGGTTACCAAGTTATACAGCTCGCTCAACCTGTTTTGTACCGGCGTGGCCGTAAGCAACAAGATGTATTTTTTCTGGAGGGCATTGACAAGTTTCCAGGAGACCGAAGAACGGTTCTTGAGATGATGTGCTTCGTCAACGATAACGAGATCATAGCTTTGGGCAGTGATAATTTGACGATGCTCGGCGCGGCGGGCGGTAGCCAATGAAGCGATAACGCGCGGGAACTGAGTCCATGCCTGGGAGCCACATGCGCGGAACCGTGGATCGTTGTTGGTGATAAAGTCGGTGAGACCGAACTTGGTTGCCAATTCCTCCTGCCATTGTACTACCAGACCGGGTGGCGTAAGGATGAGCACACGTTCGACCATTTGACGCATGAGATACTCCTTTAGAACCAAGCCAGCTTCGATGGTTTTTCCCAACCCCACCTCGTCGCTCAAGAGTCCACGGCCACGAAAACGGCGTAATGCTGTGCGCGCAGACCTTATCTGATAGTCGAACGGCTCGAAGTTAATGGCGTCGATGCAGATGAGATCGTCGAAACCAGCTACCAGTTGTGATTGATAGGCCATGAGCCTGAGCTGGTAGGCGGTGACAGCGGCAGCGCCAGCAACTGGCTCTTGGTCGAGGATGTGGTCAGCGTCCGGGTGGAGTCGTATCTCTGGGGTAGTGGTCATGAGGCCATCTGAACTAAGTGTCGGCGTGGTCGGTCGCATGAACGTTCGGGCAAGTCCCGCCAGCCATCTTCTAACATAATACTTGCTGTCTCGGCCGCGAGAAACTTGACATTATATCGGTAATCGTACTGCGTCACATTGTACCAATTCTAATGAATTTGTGCACCTGTACGGTGCTGGTTTGACCATTGCGAAAAGCCCGCTTAGGAGCAGAAAATATGGCTTTGATAAGGTTCAGCTACGCTCAATCAATTCAAAAACGCCAGAGTCCAGTTAACTTGTTACAAATGTATGATGGGGGTTATAACGCGTCCAACGGGCGGCGGATGAGCGGCGTCAGTACAATCGCCGCAGCGGAGGGGGTTATACGGAGGGCCGTTCTATTCGCATGATGGGCGGAGGCGCGCGGGTTTTGCGAGCCGGAATGTACGTTGTCAGAAGATATTGGACAGGTTCGGGTCGAAAATAGTGGAGAGTATGTAGTTCGACAATTCGACAAACTTGATGCAATGACTGTAATGAAATATGACGGGTGCGTCCTAAATGAGTTGGAGACACAGCCAATCTGGTAAACTGAAGACGACTACCAAATCGTTTATTCACTCACCAGGAGAGAGCCATGTCATCCAACTCAGCCATCATTTTACAAGAGCTTTGCGAGGAATTCGAATCGATGTTGCACTATGTACAGCACAGCGAAAACGAGACAGCCTACGCAGCAGAGCGGACTATCTTCAAGCGCTTGCTGAAACTGGGCCACAGTCTGATGGTCTTGTTTTTCGCGCTGCAGGCGGAGCGCTGTTCTCGAACGGCACTCGAAACTGAAACAGGAGATGTGTTGCCCTATCATTCCGAGAAGAAGCGGGACTACTATTCGATCTTTGGGAAGCTGGCGGTGTGGCGACCCTATTTCTACAAGCAGGGTGTCGGCAGTGCGAGTCCCCTGGATGAAGCGCTGAGTTTGGGGGAGGACTGTTATTCCGATGTGGTGCGAGAGATCGCCGAATATCTGGGTGCGGCCAGCGCCTATGAGAAAGTGGTTGACCTGTTTCACTATCTGTTGGGGCAGTCCCTGGGCAAGAATGCCGTGCAGTTGATGGTGGCGGAAGATGCCGGAGATGTGGAGGCGTACTACGAACAAAAGGACGCTCCGGCTGTGTCAGAAGAAGGGCACAATCCTGGTGATACAGGCGGACGGCAAGGGGGTGCCTCTGGTGAAGGAGACCGAGGCGATGCCAAAAGTGCGATTGGGCAAAGGGGAGAAGCGCAGCAAGAAGAAAGAAGCGGTGGTGACCAGCGTCTACACCATCGCACCGAATCCCCGCAGTCCGAAAACGGTCGTAGCCAGCCTATTCCGGCGAGAAAAGCCCGAGACCGGCGCTGATGAGCCCTCAAAGCGGGCAAAACCTCAGCATAAAGAGGTCTGGGCCACGCTGGAGGGCAAAGATGCTGCACTTGAACGTCTGGCCTGCCCGTGTTGAGAAACGGCAAGGCGCGCACATCACCGACCGGGTGGCTTTGACAGATGGGGCTGAGGCTTTGCAGAAGCGAGTGTTGCAGCACTTTCCAGACTTCACGCTCATCCTGGACTTCATTCACGCCAATGAATACCTGTGGGATGCGGCCAATCGCCTCTATCCGGAGCAAGACCCCCAGCGTCAGGTCTGGGTGGAGAAACGCACACTGGACTTGCTCAGCGGTCGCACCGCACAAGTCATTGCCGATTTGCGCAGCCTCGCTCAGACTCCTGGCACGACTCAAGCCCAGCAGGAACAACTGCACGTAACCGCCAATTACTTCGAGCGCAACCTCGAGTACATGCACTATGACCAATACCTGCACAAAGGCTGGCCTATCGCCTCGGGCGTCATCGAAGGCGCTTGCCGCCATCTGGTCAAGGATCGTTTTGAACTGACTGGCATGCGCTGGACTCAGGAGGGTGCTGAGAGCCTCTTACATCTCCGGGCGGTCGCCGAAAACGATGACTGGGAAGACTATCACGCCTACCGCAGGGAGCAAAGGCATCTCCGCCTCTACGCTTCACCACCTGCTCGACAACAACCGCTGGAACATGTGGCGCTTGCCTCAACATCGCCACCAGCTGGCAATGCCTTCTCTTTCCAGGCAGGAAAGAGACAACAGCATCAGCCTGCTGCTGAACGAAAACTGGCAGCTTGAACGCTTCTCAACTCAAAAAGGACGCACCCAAATATGACTAGGCACAAACCACACCGTCCTTATACATGCTCGTGAGCGAGTCCCGTTGCTCCCGCATCCTATAAGTACCTAAGCAAAAGTAATTTGGTATTCTGAACCAATGCCATCCAGCACTTTCTGGAGTTCATTTTTCAGATTCTTAAAGGACAAGTAAGCTGATAGAGACAACCAACTGTACTTGATGAACCGCCAAACAATTTCGATCAAATTCAGTTCCGGTGAATAGGTTGGGAGATATTTGATGATCATGCCATTTTTCTCCCACTCACCCAGTTTGCTTTTGAATATGCCGCTGGTATGCATTGATGCGTTGTCAACAACGACGACTGTCTTTTTGTTGATGGTGTCGCAAAATCGGTCGAAACATGCAATCACAATCTCACTATTCACGTAACCTTGCACGGTAGTCGCGTGGAAATCTCGTTGCTTGCTGTAAAAACCAAGTACATTGAGGCGTTTACTACGACTACTGGGAATTTCCACTGTTTCGCCCACTGCTTGCCAGGCATAAGGCACCTCTGGCGTCAAACTGAATCCCGATTCATCAAAGTAGTAGACATCCACCTTGCCTGCCGCTTCTTGTTCGTGCAATGTTGTGATTTCTTCTTGTGCGCACTCAAATTCTGCTTGGTCTCGCTTACCTTTGACCGATCTTCGCATCCGTTTCCAACGTAATTCAGCACTTTTGGCAATTCGTTTCAATGTCCACTCACTGATTTCCTTGCCCGTTTTTTCTCTGGTAGCCGCAAGCGCTTTCTTTATTGAACGTGGATCTTCCTTCAGCAACTCGACCGCCTCATCCGCTTCGTCATCCGACAGTTTTGGCGGACGACCACTTCTAGGATCGTCAAACAAGCCTTCAATTCCCTCTTTTTCCCATCTATCGAAGGTTGTTCCCACGGTGTCCCTGTGTATTTGATAGATGCGAGCGATTTCATCAATTGTAAATCCGTCCGCACTCAACAAGATTAAATGCGACCGTCTACGGACACTGTGCGAATCATGATATTTGAACAGCGCGGTCAGTTGTTCTTTGTCTGATTCTGATAGTGGAGCTACAAATCTCATTGGCAATCACCTTTGGTAGTCTTGACCGTATTCTATCAGCTAATCAATTTACCGAAAAACTTTTGCTCGGGTACTTAGTAAAAAGTTATAAGACAGAAAGGCCTCGAGATATCGGGGGCTTTTGCTTTTCGATCGATGTATGGATGTGTCCC
The DNA here is from genome assembly GCA_963700615.1 of uncultured Chloroflexia bacterium. GTDB lineage: Bacteria > Chloroflexota > Anaerolineae > J102 > J102 > DUEF01. The sequence continues at coordinate 12,176 of CAVOYG010000027.1, forward strand.
ATAGTGCACCATGACATGTGATGTTTCGATCCCGCATTTCACATTGAATGATACAGTACAATGGTTCATTTTGCAGGTGATTCCATTAGATGTATAATTGATATGTAATATAGTGACATATAAAAGGAGCACCTTTCATGCATCGTACACAGATTTTGCTTGAGCCGGAACAACACAAAACCCTGACTGAAATTGCCCGTCAGGAACGGCGTAGTCTATCTGATCTCGTCCGGGAAATGGCAGATAGACTGATAGTCGAACACAAACAAGAAGCCTTGTCTCATGCTGCGCAGACCTTGTTGGCAGATTACCAGGCGGATCCGGAATTAACGGCCTTTCAGGATTTGAACGGGGAAGATTTCCATGCGTAAGGGAGAAGTTTGGCTGATAAACCTAGATCCAACCATCGGCGCTGAGATACGTAAAACACGACCTGCGGTCATCGTCAGCGAGGATGCTATTGGTATCCTACCCTTGCGTGTGATCGTGCCACTGACTGATTGGAAGAAGCACTATGACGTTGCGCCATGGCTGATTCGGATCACTCCCGATGCGAACAATGGATTGTCAAAACCTTCTGCAGCCGATTCATTTCAGATCCGTTCGGTGTCACAGGTGCGGTTTGTGCGATGCTTGGGGAAACTAACCAGTGATCAGATGAAGCAAATCCTCGAGGCGATCCAAATTGTAATTGGAGCAGCATGAAACCCCCCAAGATTTGAGGTAGAAGCACTTCTATCTTGGCTTTTGCTAAACTGGTGGAGATCTAACTATTCATTTAGCTACGGTGGTGATTGATACCGATTGTTTCGAATATCAGCTCCATTTACCCAAATTCATGCTTGAAACATTTCCTCAGTATGCTACACTTCACGCAATGTGATGTGACTTGGAACAAACTCAACAATCTGTATACACGTGAGTGATCGCCCCCCGTCGCTCCCGTACATAGATAACTGTGATCCAGCACTATCCGCGCTCGGTGTGATGACTTTGGCGCAACGAACAGAAATAACTCCGTGTTGTTGCTCACGCATCTAGCGTCGTCAGGGAAAGTGTAAGTGTGAATGGTATAGAACCATGTTTATAACGTAATGAGTGGATCGAATATCGCGATAGTCTCAGGCATTTTGCTGGGATTGTTCACGCGCCTGTTCGGACGCCGCAAACGCGTTGCCGTGTCCGTCACTATCGGCGGTATCATTTTGTACACACTGCTGGTCGGCGCAGATGCCGCGGTCACCCGCGCCGCGCTCATGGGCATCCTTTTCGTGATCGCCATCGGTCTGGGACGGCAGAGCACCGCCATCATCTCGCTGTTCGTGGCGGCCATGATTATGTTGCTGCTCAATCCGCTTACGCTGTGGGATGTGGGTTTTCAGCTCAGCGCCATGGCCACGCTGGGGCTGATTCTCTTCAGCAAGCCGTTGCAACGCGCCTGGGATGCCCGCATCGGCAAACGCATCCCCAAAGTCGCCAACAATCTGCTGGCCGAGGCGCTGCTGGTCACGCTGGCCGCCCAAATCACGACCATGCCCCTGGTTGTCTACTATTTCGGGCGATTGTCAATCATCTCTTTCCTGGCGAATTTCCTCATCATTCCCGTGCAGCCGCCGATCATGATCGCCGGTGGCCTGGCGATTTTTGCGGGATTCATCCTCCTGCCTTTGGCCAAGCTGATTGCCCTGATTCCCTATGCCAGTTTGTGGTGGACGGTGTTCGTGGTGGAGAAGATGGCGGCTGTGCCCTGGGGTTCGATGGAGGTCAGCGCTTTTGGGCGGATGCTGGCGGCGCTGTTATATCTGCGTGTTTGGCGCGGGATTCCTGTGGTGGCTTTTGCGGCAGGAGCAAGGCGAGACCGGCTTTGTGCCCGAAGCGTGGCGACCACAACTCACCGGCAGCGCCATGCTGGCCGGGTTGCTGATTTTGCCGTTGTGGACAGGCGCCACCTGGTGGGAGAGCCAGCCCGATGGTCGGCTCCACATCCAACTGTTGGGGCAGGAACAGGGGGTGACGTTTCTGATCACCACGCCCGGCGGCAACCGCATCCTGCTCGATCCGGGTCGCGAAGCGACCGACTATCCGCTGGACGCCATTCTCGATAGCCTTCCCGGCGGGAGTCCACCTTTTGATCTCGTGATTCCCACCCGACTGGCCTCCGGGCAACCGCAAGAGCCTGTCCTGAGTGTGTCGAAGGAGTCCGCCCCTACTGACTTCCGACCTCAGATTTCTGACCTCCAACCCGGCTCGACCATCGCCCTGGACACCGACCTGACGTTAACGCTCCTACACACATCCACCGACCCCACTGACTCCCTGCTCTTCCTGCTACGCTACGGCGATTTCACCACACTGCTACCCTTCGAGAACACGTAGGAATCGCAGCTTGCTGTGCTCGACCGGTTGCCTGGCTCCCTGACTCTGTTGCCTGCACCCTACCCCGGCACGGGCGCCTGACCACATCCTGACTTACTGGCCCGCGTGCAGCCGCAGATCATCCTGCAGCCGGAAGGAACGACCTACCCGCCCGCCGTGCAGTAAATTCTGGCTGATTACCCGAATGTTTCCCGCATCCCCAACAACGCCGTTGTCGAGATCGTCACCGATGGAGAGAGCTTCAATATCTTTGCACGTCCCTATTCGCAGGATGTGATGCAGTGGTAGGGGTGCTCAGGCTTAGGCACCGATTTGGGTATCAGCATTTTAGCCGCTTTCGGTATCGACGGATGCACTTGCTTGATTCATAAACAACAAGTAGACTAAATTCCGACTTTGCAGCGCTTGGTTTGTGATTAATTAATCTATTCGTAAGATACAGGAAACGAATTCTTCAGAATATTCGTGTAAACTGCACACATTCTGACAACCAACCATCACAGGGGGACAGTCCATGATTCAGCTTTTTGATTCATCCAGCTCGCGTGCAGACACGTTACTGTACAAAATATGCATTTTCATTGCCCGCCTGGGGTTGGCCTATCTCTTTTTCACCCAGTTATTTTGGAAATTACCCCCAGAGTTTGGCTGTACGAATGAATTTGCCTTTCCTCAGCCCGCAGCCGAGAACCACTGGACCGGCAACGGCAGCGGCGGACTCTGCTACTGGATGGGGATCGAATCGATTTACGCGCCGGAGTATCGTCAGGTGCTTGTCTCCGACATGCGGCCTGCCGGTTTACCCAAGATTGGTCTGAATATCGCACCCTTGGCCAAGGCCAATGCCTTGCTCCTGGACAATATCCTCATCCCAAACATCAGCTTCTTCGGCTGGGTGATCTGGCTGGCCGAATTCTGGATATTCCTGTCGATGCTGTTGGGTCTCTTTTCACGGTTAGGTGCGCTGGTGTCGATTGGGGTCGTCGGGCAACTGTGGGTGTCGCTGGCCAACATACCGCGCCCGTACGAGTGGGAGTGGGCCTATGGTGCGATCTTACTACTTTCGATTGCGCTGCTTGGGGCGGCGGCGGGCCGGTTTGTGGGTGTAGACGGCTGGCTACGTCCACGAATCGCCAAGCCAGCCGAAGAGGGTCGTCTCTGGGCCAGGGTTGCCCTGTTATTGAGCTGAACAGTTGTAAGCTCAAGGCTAAGCAAAGCACATGAATCCCTGGTCGAATCCAGATGCGTTATCACCCCAAGACGCTGCCGATCTGGCTACATTTATCGATGCGCGTGGCCGCAATACTGATCAGACGCGGGCGCACACAACGCTCATCGATACACTTGATCCCCAGTCTGGCGAGCGGATGATCGATGTCGGCTGCGGCACCGGCGTACTGGCCCAGCGGCTGGTGCAACGCGTGCAACCAGGGGGAACCGTGTTAGGGGTAGACATCAGCTACGCCATGCTCGATTTTGCGGAGCGCCAAACGCTTCCTGCCGGACTGCGCTATCGGCAGGCTAGCGCCTACGCGCTGCCCTGCTCTGATAGCAGCATTGACGGTGCCGTTGCCGCCCGCCTGTTAATGCATGTGGACAATCCGCAGACCGTGCTACAAGAGGTTGGACGTGTGCTGCGCCCTGGCGGCCGTCTGGCGCTACTAGAGGTAGACCGGGGTACATTGGCGCTCGACCATAGCGACCGCAGCCTGACCCGGCGGATCATCGACTGGCGTAGTGACAACATCGACGGCGACAATTGGATGGGCCGCCAACTCGTCCGCCGCTGCTTGGAAATTGGCTGGACTGTCCGCTCTGTTGTCGTGCTCGTCATCGTTGGACGTGACGAGAATCATACACTGGTGGGCAGTCTACGTCGTTGTGCTGACCTCGCGGTGCAGCACGACGTCATATCACCTGACGAACGTCTCCGTTGGGTAGGAGAGATCGACGCTCGCTTGGCCAGCGGACAATTCTTTGCCACAATGAATGACTACATCGTCGTAGCGAGCAAACCCTGAAACATATGAAGAGAGAAATATGGCATATTCAGTAGGAATCGGCCTGACAAACGATTGTAACCTGGAATGCGCCCATTGCTATCGCCCCACCGAGCGCATTGACTATGTGTCGTTGGAGCAGATTGGCATTATCTGTGAGACACTCCCTGTTTCTAACATGGGCATGGGCACTGGTGAGAATCTGCTTCACCCTCAGTTCGGCGACATCGTGCGCTACCTGCACGAACGAGGAGTCAAGCTGAGCATTGCTTCCAATGGACACAGCCTGACAAACATGGGAGATGAGTTACTGGGGATGTTTCATGATGTAGAGTTGTCGATTGACTATCCGAGTAAAGAGCAACAAGATGGTCTGCGCGGCCCTGGCAACTGGGATTTAGTACACCAGGCCATCTGCCACTGTCAGGATCGCGGTAAAGCTGTCTCAATCCTCTGTACGCTAATGCGCACAAACTGGTACCAGATGGACAACATGGTGCGAATGGCGCGAGACCTGGGAGCTATGCTGCGCGTCAACGCCTATCAGGTTGTACGGAACGACAGCTTTCGCCTCAGCTGTGAACAGTTTTGGGATGCCTACCGACAGCTGTTCAGTGTGGGCAAGGTGGTGAGTTGCAGCGAGTCTATTGTACGCGCTGCAATGGGTTTGCCTGATGTGCAGTCGCCATGCGGAAGCAATAGTATACGTTTCGACATGCGCGGTCGTATCATACCCTGCGTGTACTGGCCCGTGACAGGAGCAGAACCTTTCACTGTCTCCGATTTGCTTGAACTGGGTGAGGGTGTTCTTGATCACGAATATTTCCAGATGGCGCGCAGTTTGCCTGAGCATGCTGCGACGTGCCTATGTCAGGGCGGCTGTGCAAGCCGGCGAGCGTTGGATGGCAATTATGCCGGGCATGACGAGTATTGCCCCTGGATGCGTGGTGACACGATCCATCTGGAATGGGAACCAGCGCAACAGATAGACCTGGTGCGTAGCCGCAATGTCTGCACCACTATCGTCGTGTAAAGCAAATGCTCGAGACTCCGCTTCACACTCGATCGATGTTGAATAACGAATTGCCACGCTTTGTAGCCTACTTGAAGGAGCATGGCTCCCAAGTGCTTTTCAATAGCAATGGCATCCTGCTCGACCTGAAGCGTGGGGATGCACTGGTAACGGTGGGGCCGGGCGAAGGGTTAAAATGGAGTTTGTGATGGGTAGTGAGGTGTGGTTATGAGAATGTTCACCTCTGTCCTAAACAGGATACGTCGCCTGCCAAGTCATTCCCCTTCCTATAGGCTGTTTTGGTTCCTTCCCATCGCCATTGGATCCATCATCTTCTACGCGCTTCTGGCCTTTCGCTACCCGTTAATGGCCAGCTTGGCCGATCCCCGCGCCACCTGGGCGCTGATGGTAGATCCCACCAGCATCAACCTCAATTCTCATCTCGCCATCTATCTGTGTCTCACCGTGTTGTATATGCTGGCGTTGCGACTTCTCAACTCTTACCGCCCTGACTCCAGACGACTTTCGCTGCTGATTGTTGGGGTCTGGCTGGTATGCAGTGCTGTACTGCTAACCGTGGCTCCCGGCGGTGAATCGCACGACATCTTCGATTATATTTTCCGCGGACGTATGATAGTTGAATATGGAGCCAATCCGCTTGCCGGAGCACCCGAGGCGTTGAGCAAGGCTCCATTCTATCGTTATGCAGCGTGGATCAGGCACGTTGACACCTATGGCCCGCTGTGGGAAATGACCAGTGCCGGTCTCGCAGTGGTTGCGCGCTTCGTGCTCAAGGCATCTGATCTGTGGACGACAACGCAGATATCCTGTCCGAAATCGCCCGCATCATGCAAGATGCTCATTGGGTATCTCATGAGCTATCGCCTGTTAGCGATCGCCCTCACGGGTGTTTCCGCTTGGTTAATCAGGAGCATGGTACGGCGGAATCGTCCAAATCTGGCGACAGCGGCATTGGCAGTCTGGCTATGGAGCCCGATCCTGCTGATTACCACTGCAATCGGCGCTCACAACGATGCCGTCATGATCGTCTTGTTTCTAGCTTCGCTGTGGCTCTTGCAACGGCAACGCTGGATGCTTTCCTTGTTGGTGTTGGTATTGGCATTGCATGTAAAGATCACAGTGCTGATCTTCTTACCCGCCATTGGCCTGTGGATCGTTCGGCGCTGCGGATGGCTGCGTGCTATTGTTGTCAGCACAGCAGCAGTGGCGATCGGAGTGTTGCTGTCATGGTTGATGTACGCGCCATTCGACGGGTGGAGCACGCTGCCACGTATGTTGTATGAGCGATCCATCTTCCTGGCCAATTCGCCATGGCATGTAATCTATTACGTATTGTATATTCAGCGCCATTGGCCGAAAGAATTGGTGCTAGGACTAACAGTGCAACTACCCACCTTGTTGTTTGTCGTTAGCGCCGTTCTCGTTGCCTTGTGGATGCTGGACTTTCGCCCATACCGTTGGAAGCGCTCACCGACACCTGATTGGGGTGACGAGCGCATGTTGTGGCGCACAATCGTGGTATTGAGTCTGCTCTATCTATTGGTTGGCAGCTTCTGGTTTCAGCATTGGTATGTCCTGTTGGTTTTGGCGCCTGCTGCGCTGCTACCGGATAGCAGGTTCACCAGGGTGGTGTTGCCCTGTTTGAGCTTTGGTGCTCTGTCTGCCAATGTGGTTGCGGATTTTGTCCGTACGCCGATGCCAAAGACCATGCCGCGAACGCGTCTCTACACTCTGGTCGTCCTGCTGATCTGGATGCCAGCAATAATAGCTGGTGGGTTAGCGGAAAGCGTTCGGTTTCATCGCCATAAACAGAAGCGCCGGCAGGCTTCTCTCCAACGACCTTCAGATTGAGTGGATTATCTCAGGTTCACCATATTTATTCGGACATTCTGCGATCATGCTGGCCGTCATGCCCGTCCTCACGACGCCTTGCAACCGATGGGAAGAAACCAGCAGCGTCGAGATCATCACTAATGGCCAGACGTTTAATCTGCTCGCCCGCCCCTATTCGCAGGATGTGATTCAGCGCTAGTCGCTCGTGGAGTGAAGAATGTGGCGTAGAGGTTGGATGCTGTCCCACATTCTTGCTTATGTGTCTGGTGCTGTCAGGGGAATCAGCAACGTGAAGGGTATGGCACTATGTTTATAACGTGATGGATGGATCGAATATAGCGATAGTCTCAGGCATTTTGCTGGGATTGTTCACGCGTTTGTTCGGACGCCGCAAACGCGTGGCTGTGTCAGTCACCATCGGCGGCATCATCTTGTACACGCTGCTGGTCGGCGCTGATGCCGCGGTCACCCGCGCAGCGCTCATGGGCATTGGTTTTATTCCCCAAACCTTGAATCGACCCTTCGCTAATCTCGCTGATCTCGTTCCCAGCAGTTTTTACATGTGGTGGGACCCCAAAAACAAGGCCGATAATCCTGTCTCCGCCCCCTATTCTTATCCCCGCTATTCGTTGAAATCCCTCGCCGAAGTGCTGCGCCTGGGCTATGCCACCGAAGAGGAAGTTGCACATAAAAAGCCGGCATCGGCGGACATTATTGTCATCTCCAATGCTTCTGATGATTCGGTGAGCAACCCGATCATTGAGGAATTTATAGCCCTATGGGAAGCTCACGGCGCTGATTTACTGACGACCTACGAATTTGAGAAAGCCCTCGGCCTGCCCCACGATTTGATCACGCCTACCCGTCCCGGCAACAGGGTTGATCTGGTTTATCCGGTCATCCACGACCTGCTGGAGAATGCCTCTGTCGCAAAGTAGCGCATATTGCGGTGCTGCCAGTACTGGATGCCTAAAATCAAGGCAGCGACGACAATGAGCAGGATGACAAAAGCGATTTCTACAACAGAATCAGGTAGGGAGGTGGAAGGAGCGTGAGGGCATGCGCTCTAGGCTTGTACGATTGATGGCAGTTCTGACAGGCTCCGAATTTCGTGCGTGCTCCCTACCACGCCATTCTGCATCCGACCTTCGGGGTTGAACCAGCACGTGTCGTTGCCGTAGTTGACGCCGCCGGTCATGTCGGACCTGAGGCTAACACCGATCAGCAGCCCCCGATCCTTTTGAGTCGGGCTTGATCGACTTCGCCTCGCTCGAACGCCCGCCGCATCTGGGAGTTGACATGTCGATAAGACTGTCAGACTTCTATTTTTAAAGAGTTATTGAATTCAAGTCTTATTAATATATGATCGTAGTAGTCGTAGGTGTTGGGGATATGTGTAGCCTGTACTTTGTTCTTGTCGAGAGACACTATATCTTGTAGTCCCACCGTCAGGCGGTTGCCCCAATTGCGGTGGTGTCTGGGGAGACTTTCTGGGGGCATTTTTGGCGTAATTGCATAACTTTTCCCCCTCGTTGCCTTCAGAATCCATCCTTGATGCAGCACTAGTGGTGCATGGTTAATCAGCTACCAGATGTTGTATTCGGGGCCTTTTATGCCTGTTTTTAGAAGTTATTTAGTTATCCGGGCTTTTCCACAACGCTTCATGAGAGATAGTCAGGTGTTGCACATGTTGTTAGCCATGTTTTCCTGTGGTTATCCCCGTATTTATGCACATTTGCCAACGAAAGTTACATCTTCGGCGCTCTGGAAGCGCTACCGCAGTCTTTAACGAGGATGTCTGCTATAATGTGGATGCTTACGACTTAAGGCAATGGTGTATCTATGACGTATCCGTTCAGAGTGAAATGCTTGCGCCCCATTCTGTGGGGGATCATCCTGATTGGTTTGTCGATGTATCTGCTGAATCCAGCGGGTGCTCAGTCAAAACAGCAGGTGTTGGTGCTGGATTATGAAGGCCCGGTAACGCCTGCCATGCTGGCCTATTTGGAGCGGGGATTGGAGCATGCTGACACGATTGGCGCTGAAGCTGTCATCTTTGAACTGGACACCCCCGGCGGATCTGTCGATATCACGCGTGAATTGACCCAGGCAATCCAGCAATCCACCGTCCCTGTGGTCGTTTATGTTTATCCTGCACGGGCGTGGGCAGCATCTGCCGGCACGCTCATCACTTTGTCCGGACATTTTGCGGCAATGGCGCCGGAATCGCTGATTGGCGCTGCCAGTCCTGTTGGCTCACAAGGCGAGGATCTGCCTGAGACATCGAAGCGAAAAGCTGAGGAGGCGCTCGCTGCCAATGCTCGTTCTCTCGCTGAACGCCGCGGAGATGAAGTTGTGCAGTGGGCCGAACAGACCGTGCTTTCCGCAAAAGCTGCAACCGCTGAAGAGGCGCTGGAGATAGGCGCAATCGATTGGATTGCGAATGATCTGACCGATCTGCTACAGCAATTGGATGGTGAAACGGTTGAAATGGCCGGCGCAGAACGAACAATCGATGTGAAAGATGCCGACGTTATTGAGTTTCAATCCAATTTTGTTGAAGATTTCCTGGGGATACTGAGCAATCCCACCATTGCCGTCATCCTGTTGACGTTGGGATTGAACGCCATTTTGTACGAATTAAGTGCGCCTGGAGGCTATGTTGCCGGGGCGGTGGGTATCATTTCACTGCTGCTTGCCCTGTACTCCTTGGGCACATTGGATGCCAACTACGCAGGTTTGGCATTCATTCTGTTGGCGTTCGGGCTTTTCGCCGTCGAGCTGAAACTGCACACGGGTGGGGCTTTGACCGTCGGTGGGATCGTCGCCTTTGTGCTCGGCGCTGCTGTGTTGTTCAATACACCTTATTATCCCATTCCCTGGGCTGCAATTTTAGGGATGGCGGCAGCGATGGGGGCATTCGTGTTTTTTGCGCTAACTGCGGTGATGAAAACACAACGAAGTGCGCCTTTTTCGGGCAAGGAGGCCTTGTTAGGGCTGAGCGGGGAGGCTCGCAGTGTCCTTGACCCAACGGGTGTGGTTTTTGTGCAGGGGACTTACTGGGACGCTACGACGGAGGGCGAGTCCATCGAAAGGGGGAGTGCAATTGTGGTTACGCGACGAGAGGGGCGCTGTTTGTGGGTGCAGCAAACCGGCGAATAACCGTCACGTTTGTTGCTGTGGCTCAGTTGTCTCAGTCGAAACAGTTGTGAAGTATCCCAGTGCGAACAGCGCAAGTAGAAAACCCAAATAGTTTTCGTTTAAGAAGCGGGAGAAGTAGGCGAAGCCTAGCAGAAAGATCGCTCCATACCAATAAACGCTCGCCGTGGTGTTGTTTCGCATCTGTTTGGTCAGCAGGAAAAGCAACAAGGGGATGCTGATGATCAATTCAGGTATCCAGAACGGCCAGTACGAGAAACGATCCGCCAGGGAGCCTGTGGCAAGGATGAAATTGGCGAAACCCCACCCCCAGATCTGATAATGTATTTCTGCTGTTCCCGCAGACCAACGCCAAACGTCATCAATAAGCGCATTGACATCCCAAAAGATGTACGGAAGCACCAGTGAGCAGGAAAACAGCAATGGCCGGGATCAGTCGCTTCAATGTTCGGGGGATCTGCGAGGGGAGCGCTTTCCAGGAGATGTTTTGATCAGACAAAAGGGCGATGATCCAGAAAGGAGCCAGAAACCACGCTGTTGGCTTGGCAGCGCAAGCAATCCCGAAGAATAAGCTGCTCCACATAAACTGGCGACGCTGTAAAAACCACAAACTGATGACGATCCAGGCTAAGACAAAGATGTCGTTTTGGCCGAAAAGGATGTCCAGGCCCATCATGGGGTTCAGGCTCAGCAGCATTGTCAGCCCCAGGATAGCTTCTGGTCGCTTCCTGACCAGGCTCGGGATCAGCAGCAAGATAAAGATGAACAGCAGAAGATAAGTGAATCGTTGGTCGTACCACCCCAGAATGCCATCGGACAGGATTTTGACGGGGGTGGAGAGAATAAATGTTGCTGGAAGGTAGGGATAGTGTTCGAGCGCAGTCCTGAATTCCGGGAATCCCCAATCTGCCATGGGGGTGTCATAATAGTCCTCGATGTATGGATTGCGGCCCTCCAGGAAGTAGTCGATCGTGGCTTCTGTTTGAATGACGCCGCCGTCATGGCTGTACGAATGTGGTAGATTGTCCTGGCGAAGCAAGGTGAGCTTGAGGGTGGGGAGCAGAACCAGAGCCAGGATGATGATCCACAACAGCGCGTATTTGCTCCAAAAAACCGTACGTTTTCCTGGTTTTACTTCGATCAAATCGACAATCGCATAAATCAGGAAGGCCAGCAAGCTGATGGCGGCAAGCAGCAAAAAGATCGGATCTCCCAAATAGGGGCCAAATGCGGCGAAAGCCTCTTGAGGCAGGAGTTTACCCAGCAGCGGATGCCGCGTGATATTTTCGAAATGCTCAAACAGGCTGGCTTCAGCGAAGGCGTTGATGCGAAGCCGGGAAATGACTAAAACGAATAGGAGAAGGACATCGACAGATCGGCGCATGGGAATGTGACCTGGGCAGGGTTAGGTGTGATCGATAATTGAAGATGTTACACGAGGGTGGGGAAAAGGGGAAGGCGTCGTTGCAGTATGATCGGTTGGTTCACAGGAAAACGGCGTGCATCTCTGCATCCAAGACGGGTATAATGACAAGACCTGCGAACAGAAGGAGGTCGGAAAAATGCAAGCTCAAGTGCTAACCGTTCCCAACGAGATCAAGACTCTGCCCCTGCAATTAGCAGATGTCCCGATTCCCATCCCAAAACGCGATCAAATCCGTCTGCGGGTATCTGCTTGCGGCGTGTGTCATACTGATTTGCACACTGTGGAGGGGGATTTGAATCTGCCAAAGACGCCACTAATTCCAGGACATCAGGTGGTGGGCGTCGTGGATGCGGTAGGCGAGGATGTGGAGGATTTTCGCTTGGGACAGCGCGTGGGGACTGTTTGGCTGTATCGAACGTGTGGAAAATGCCGTTATTGCCGCTCAGGCAGAGAAAATTTGTGTGAGAAGGCGGAGTTCACGGGGTTTCATGCCGATGGCGGCTATGCAGAGTACATGGTCGTCGATGCAGATTTCGCGTATCCCTTGCCCCTGGGATTGTCTGACGCGGAAACGACGCCATTGCTGTGCGGTGGCGTTATCGGGTATCGGGCGCTGTGTCTCTCTGAAGTGAAACCCGGCGAAGTCCTGGGATTGTATGGTTTTGGCAATTCAGCGCACATCACCATTCAGATTGCGCACCATTGGGGCTGTCGTGTGTTCGTTTTCACCAGAAGCCCTGGTCATCAGGAACACGCACAGGCGTTAGGCGCCGAATGGGTCGGGCTGGCGGAGGATACCCCACCTGCTGGCCTGGACTCGGCCATTGTTTTTGCCCCGGCCGGAGGGATTGTCCTCCAGGCCTTACGTGTACTGAATCCCGGTGGAACTATCGCCCTGGCAGGGATTCACATGACAAATATCCCCGAAATGCCTTATGAATTGCTGTACGGAGAACGCACTGTGCGCAGTGTCGCCAACAGCACCCGGCAGGATGTGAAAGACCTGTTAGCGCTTGCAGTGAAAATACCCATCCACACGGATGTGACCGAGTTCCCTCTGGCTGAGGCCAATGAGGTGTTGTTAGCGATGAAAGAAAGCCGCTTCAACGGAGACGCTGTTTTGATCCCCTAGCGTTCTGCGAGGACAGAGCAGAAGAAATTAGCGGGAAATGAAATCAATCAAGTGGATTGGGCCGGAGAAAACAGACTCCCGATGCATTGTAATCCCTGTATGATTCGTTAGTCTGCTGGTTCTTGCCCCAGCTCGATCTTCAATTCCGACCGTCTTTCTTTCGCCGCCAGTTTTCCTTGATCAACGACATTATTGAAAAACGCTTTTGCCCCACTGACGATCCCCTCGTCGTTGTCTTGTGTGAGCAGGATGTAAGTGCCGGCGCCGAGCGCCGCGCCTAAAATGAGTCCGCCCATTATTTTTAGAACTGGGGACATGGAATAACCTTTACCTTGCTAGTACTTTTGATGTTGAGCGATGGCACTGCAACAGCCAGTGTTTGAATTGTGCGGGGTTACTGCGTCCGTCGCTTGAATGACAGTTACACTAAATAGTCGCGCAACTTCCGGCTGCGACTCGGGTGACGTAGCCGGCCCAACGCTTGCGCCTCAATTTGGCGAATACGTTCCCTTGTGACGCCAAATTTGCGACCAACCTCTTCCAGGGTGTAGCTGTAGCCATCTACCAGCCCAAAACGAAGTTGCAGGATTCGCACTTCACGGGGTGTAAGGGAAGCAAATATTTCGTCGATCACTTCTCGTAAGAGTTGTTGGGAAGCCGCATCGGTGGGAGATTGGGCTTCTTCATCTTCGATGAAATCACCAAGATAACTATCCTCTTCTTCACCAACGGGCATTTCCAACGACAAAGGGCGCTGGCTGACCCGAATGACTTGCTCAACTTTTTTGGGAGTGACCTCCAGAGCTTCGGCAATTTCTTCTGTTGTGGGGTCCCGACCGAGTTCTTGGACTAACTGTCTGCTTGTGCGTGTCAAGCGGTTAATCTGTTCGTACATATGTACAGGAACCCGGATTGTCCGCCCCTGATCGGCAATCGCGCGTGTGACCGCCTGGCGAATCCACCATGTTGCATAGGTGCTGAACTTATATCCGCGAGTATAGTCGAACTTGTTCACTGCGCGAATCAATCCGATATTCCCTTCCTGAATTAGATCCAGAAAAGGAACGCCGCGTCCAACGTATTTTTTTGCCACACTCACAACAAGCCGTGAATTGGCCTTAATGAGGTGTTCCTGAGCACGTTCGCCGTCACGGATTTCCCACAACAATTGCTCGCGTTCAACGTGGTCTTCGACGCCATCCTGAATCCGTTGCAGAGCAAATTGTCCGCGCTCCATGCGTTTTGCAAGATCAACTTCTTCGGCGGCAGTAAGCAGGGGGACGCGTCCGATTTCCTTCAGATAGAGACTAATAGAGTCATCAATTTCGATCTGACTTAGATCGATTTCACCATGACCAGATTGACCTCGACTCTTGGCGGCAGGAGATGATTCCACTTCTTCGGAATCTTCATCATCGTCCTCGTCATCTTCTTCATCTTCTTCTTTAAGTGTAGAGATTTCAATGCCGTGATCAAAAAGTGCAGAAAAGATGTCCTCAAGTAAATCCATATTCGACTCTGCTGCAGGCATAACTTCGAGGATTTCATCATACGTGATAGATCCGTGCTCTTTCCCAACCTTTAGCAAGTATTCTAATGGATTTTCCGCCATGAAATGCAGAGGCTTTTCATCTTGGTCAGCTTCGTTATCGACAAGACTAGCCGTTATGTCAACAATGTCGGATTGAACATCATTCATGCTATTATTGTTTGTGGGTAGAATGCTCTGCGATTCTTGATTCACTGTTATTTATCCTCAAAAAGATGGCTTAAGGTTACCGCAAGGAGATCAACTATGCCTTCTAGGTACAACGGGGGCTATCTTTACTACCACCAGCCGCTTTGGACGGTTGCACTAACGAAGAATGCGGTGACGTCAGACTCAAACTGAAACCTTAACATAATCTCAAAAAAAAACTGTAGTGACTGTTCCATTTCAATAGCCGAAACGATGAAAAAGAGACAAATTAATCGTTTTTTGTTACACTGGTTACTAGAATCTAATCTGAACAAGTCAGAACTGTAAATGTTTACGTTGTAAGGCTGAAGCTCTGGATAGGTGTTTTTTGAATGAGTGAAATCTGTAGATGATTTCTTTGTGTGCTTTGCCAGTGGCCCTGTTGCAAAGCTGTAAAATTTCTCTAATCAGAACGCTTCTCTTGCTGTGTATTGCGGAAGTCATAAACGCCGTCGCTGATGGCCCACTTTTTGCTGCATAATTGGCAGACCAGATCATTCTGTGTTTCCAGGAACTCTGTTGACAAACAATCGGGACAGCGGAAAAAGTGGGAAGTTTTGCTGGGCTGGGTGCTTTTGCTGCAACGCAAAACAACGCTTGGCGTAAGTTTAAAACGCGCCCCTGGCGATGCCAGTAGTGTATCAAGGCGAGCCAGGACGTCCGGTGGGACATTGCGTTTGACTGCTTCTAAGCGGAAACTGGATATGGCAAGTTCTTTAGTTACCTCAAGCCCTGATCTGTTTAGGACATCCTTCATCCATGCGGGATGGAAATCGTAATTAAGGTGTACAAATTCGTATGGTTGGGAATCAAATGGGCTCCATGATTGGCGTTTTAACAAATAGCGGGTAATCGCCTTTAAATTGCGTTTGTTTGCATATTCAAGAACGAAGACGCCTCCACCATTCAGTATGCGCGATAACTCAGACAACGCCAGATCGGGTCGCTGTAAATGATGCATTACGCGTATCATCACCAGGGAATCAAGTAAATCGTCGACAAAAGGTAAATCATACAAACTCGCCGCCACAAATACGAATCGGCGATCATCTTTCCAGAAGTGTCTTGCCTCTTGAAGCAACGACAGAGAATAATCTACCAACAACACCTTTTCGTAACCTTCGTACAAGCTTAGCCAGGCGACCAAAACCTGCTCCCGCTTCCATAAGTACGCCACCGGAACGAGGTAGAAGGCTTTTAATGGCGGCTCGTTCTGCCATATCCTCATACTCTCTTCCCTGTCCCTCCCAAAACTCAGTTCGGTACTGGCTTCCCTCGTAGTCAATGATTTGTGGCTGACTCAGGTTTTTGGTCAAAATATCCTCATGTTTGCCAAAATTGATGGCCGCAGGATGAAATTCATTGTGCGCTTGAGCAATTTGTGGGGTTCATGTTTCACGTGAAACATCTGTCGCCCTGGCATCTTTTGTGAGTAACATCAAAAAAGAAGGGGCAATGCACAAGAACGGAAGCAAGTTTACCCATTATAGCAGAAAAAACGGCTTGAGACAACCCTTTTTTTGAGAATTTCAGGAATATTGAGATATTCCATGCCTTCTGGGGACATCTTGGAAAAGTTGACGTGCTCGCAACTGTACAACAGACTCTCAATTTGTGAGTCGATGTGGGTTTTGATGATGTGTGCGTTACCTGAGCAGGTGTCACTGACAAAGAAGAAACGCCACGATTTCCCCGTGGCGTTTCACTTTTTTCGTTCAAAGGCGTTGCGTTTTTGGCTAGGCCCACTTGCTAAGCCCTAATTCGTGCTTGTTTTTGAGGTATGGGTGGGAGGGGGTTACGCGAATGCCATAACTAAACCTACCGTTCTTGTTCAAGTTCAAGGTTCCGGAGTAGCGTATTGCGGCTCCTGGAAGGCTTGTTGTGGCCGTTAAGGAGCGTGAATTCACTTTTGCAATGCCACCTGTGCCGGTTGTCTGGCCCCAAACGACTTCAACAGTGACATCATCGGGTGTTAATGAGCCAAGCGTAACTTCGGCTTCCAGTGGTAATTCGTAGCCCATGTTTACGCGTTCAGTGGTAGGTCGTGGGGCGGATATCCGGACTTGAGGCCAGGATAAGTAAATTCGTTCTTTCCAGGATGCAAGGGCTCGCGCTTCCAGATAGCTGTCTGCTGTCATTTGCCATCCAGTCGTGGCTGCAGGCAAGTACAACTCGTTTGTGTAATCTTTGACCTGACGACTCATGGAGAAAAGAGGTGCGCAGAATCGGATCGATTCTTTCATTGCGGCCACCCAGGCAGTGGGTATGTCCTGTTGGTTTCTTTCAAAGAAGGCAGGCAGAATCAAGTTTTCGAGTTGATAGTACAATGATATGACATCTGCTTCATCCTGAATCTCGTTGCTCTTGTACTCCTGATCGGTGCCGATAGCCCAGCCTGTCTTGCCGTTAAAGCCCTCGGCCCACCATCCGTCCAAGATTGAGAAATTGGGGATGCCGTTCAGCGCAGCCTTTTGGCCGCTTGTGCCGCTAGCCTCATTGGGGCGTCTGGGGGTGTTTAGCCACAAATCCACGCCTTGAACTAGGTAGCGAGCGATGTTCATGTCGTAATCTTCAATGAAAATGATTTTTCCTTCGAATTCAGGTGTTTGTGCAAGTTGGTGGACGGCTTTAATCAGGTTCTTGCCTGGTTCATCAGCGGGGTGTGCTTTGCCTGCGAAGATGATCTGGACAGGGCGCTCTGGGTTGCTCAGTATTGTCTGAATGCGGTCGAGATCTTGGAAAATGAGGGTCGCCCGTTTGTAGGTGGCGAAACGCCTTGCAAAACCGATTGTCAGGGCATTTGGATTGAACAGATCGTATGCTGCTGCAATTCGGGCTGGCGATTCTCCGTTTCGGCGTCTCTGGCGGGCGACGCGCTCGCGCAGGAATTCCAGTGTCTTGCTGCGCAGTTCCTGGTGTGTATTCCATAGCGCCTCGTCTGGGATGGAGGCAATCGCTTGCCATGTTGCTGATAAGTCTGGCTCCTCGTGCCAGTTCTCTCTTCCCAGGAATTCGTCGAAAAGTCCGGCCATTTCTGGGGCGAGCCAGGTGTCTGTGTGCACGCCATTGGTGATATGGGTGATTGGCACCTCCTCGTAAGGCGTTTCTGGCCAGAGGTTTGACCACATCTTGCGGGCAATCTCTCCATGCAAAGCGCTGACGCCGTTGGCATAAGCGGAAAAGCGCAGGGCCAGGACTGTCATGCTGAATTGCTCGCCCCAGGGGGTATTCCATTTCGCCAGATTCATGAATCCTGCGCGGTCCAAGCCGATTTGCCCCCAGAATGAAGCGAAGAATTTGTCTATCATTTCCAGAGGAAATGCATCGTTACCTGCCGGCACTGGTGTGTGTGTGGTGAAAACCGAACTGGAAGCGACAACTTGTTGCGCCTGGAAGAAGCTCAGGTGCTGATTTTGCACCAGTTCGCGCACTCGTTCCAGGCTCAGGAATGCGGCATGACCCTCGTTCATATGAAACACAGTCGGAGAGATGCCCAATGCCCGGAGCGCCCGTACGCCACCAATTCCTAGTACAACTTCCTGGGCGATTCGCATTTCATGATCGCCGCCATACAATCTGGCCGCCAATTCTCTGTCTTTGGGAGCATTTTGCAGCACATCGGTGTCCAGAAGGAAGATGGGAATGCGCCCAACTTGAATGCGCCAGACTTTGGCGTAGATATTTCTCCCTGGCAGAAGAACGCTGACTGTGACTTCGTCGCCATTGGCGTCCAGAGCGGGAATGGCGGGAGCTTCGGCGAAGTCAAGCTTGTTATAAATGGCTTGTTGGTCGCCTTCTTCGGTGATGCGCTGCCGAAAATAGCCTTGGGGATAGAGAAAACCGACGCCCACAAAGGGGAGACCCAGGTCGCTTGCAGATTTGCAATGATCTCCCGCTAAAATGCCGAGACCGCCTGAATAGATCGGTAAGGATTCGTGTAAACCGAATTCGGCTGAGAAATAGGCGATTGTTTCATCTTTGCGATCACCATGCGCTCGATTGAACCACGTGTTTTCGTCGAGTACGTAAGCATCGAATGCAGCGATGACAGCATCGTATTCGATGGTAAATTTCGGATCGTTGGCCAGGGTTTGCAGGCGTTCTGAGGAGATCGCTCGCAGAAGTTTGACAGGATTGTGTTCGGTCTGCTCCCAAAGGTCGGGCGATATGGCCTCGAACAAAGCCTGGGCAGGTGGAGACCATGACCACCAAAGATTGAGCGCTAAATCATGTAAACGGTTAAGGCGTTCAGGAAGTATGGGGAAGACAGAGAGTGAGCCAAGTAGTTTCATAATGCATTTATTCCTGTGGTGTTTTGTGGTGTATTGCAACCGCGATTAGGGTTCATCCTCTTGAGCAGAATGATCCTGACGGTGATCTTTAGTGTGTTAAGGAGGGCGATTATACACGACCGGTGGGGGCTGTGCCAGTTATCCGATATCAAATCTATTGCTCGGAAGTTGATACTGCCGTCTCGAAGGATGCCACGCTCCTGCCAGCCAGTACATCGTAGAACAGAGCTTCGTAAGCGTCGGTTATTGCTCCCCAGGTGTAATAAAGGTGGGCTCGTTCTGCTGCCTTGTCTCTGTAGGAAGCGGTCATTTCCGGGTTGTCCAGAACTGATTTCAGCACCGAACGGAGTGACTCTCCTCCACCTGATCCATCATAACTGAGCCCCGCCGGGCCGATGGTTTCGAGGTTTTCCGCTGTGTTATGAACAATAACGCAATTCCCGTAGGCCATTGCCTCGACAAGCGCAGGATGTGTGCCGCCAACGCCGGAGGTCAGGGTGTAAGCATAGGCGTTGCTGGCTAATTCCCAGTATCCCTCACCAAAAACATAACCAGTGAAGATGATCCTGGGATCGTTGGTGTTTTGGAGAGAGGATTTATACTGATCGGCATAGGCGGAATCGCCCACGATGACGCATTTCATGTCCGTGTCCAGTCCTTCCCAAGCTTCCACAAGGTGGTGGGCGCAGTTTTCCGGGACAAGGCGCCCCACAAAGAGGACGTACTCACGCGGTTCCAGTCCGAACTGCTTCAATGTTGGTCCTGGAGGTCGGCTGGGAAGTTCCGCCCCGTAAGCGATGAACGTGGTGGGGATACGATAAACATCCTGATAGTAGCGCTGCACGACGCGCGAATCGGTGACAACGGCATTGGCCAACGGGCCGGACATGCGTTCAGAGAACTGGATGTATTTCTTTGCGTAAAAGGGCCATTTGGCTCGTTTCCAATCCAGTCCATCGACATTGATAATTGTTTTTTGCCCTGCCAGCCGCGGAATCCACGTGACAAGGCTGTTTCCGGCGATGAAGTAGAGGACGATGTCATAATCCTGGCGAAGGCCGTGGAGTGTCGAAAGAAATGAGTGGGTGATGGTGTCCAGATATTTGTTGGAGATTGTTGGCAATTTAATCAGTCTCATCCCCTTGTACGTTGGCTCTTCATAGGAGATGTGGTGTTTGCGTGCATAGACAGTCACCTGGTGTCCTCGTTCAACCAGGCGGGACCCGAGTTGTTCGACACAGGTTTCAAAACCGGAATAAGAGGCGGGAATGCCGCGTGTGCCCATCAGGGCGATGTTGAGAGGTCTGTTCACAAGGATAATGGAAGGGCTTATTGAGTGTCAGAAGTGAATTCTTGCAGCAGAAGTTGGGCGTCCTGCAACAATTGGGGATCGTCGGTGCGTGAAAATAGCATGTCTAAGGTTCGTATCGCCTTAGCCCGGTCACCACTTCGTCCTTGACCAAGCGCCATGCCCAGAAGCAGGTGGGTGTCTTGCGGGTTCAAAATATAGGCCTGCGTGAACTCATCGGCTGCCAGGGCATAACGCTGCAAGTTGAGATAGGCGTTGCCGAGGAGTCGGTGGGCCCAGTAGTGGTTTGGGGCCAGTTCAATAGCATTCTGAAAGACGGGAAGAGATGCTTCGTTTCGACCTTGTCCCAAATAGGCTGCCCCCAATCCCGCAAAAGCTTCAGGATCAGTCTGGTCTAGCGTCAGCGAGCGTTGATAGGCAAGGATGGATGCATCAAATGCACCCTCCGTGCGAAGTCGGTCCCCCTGCTGTCTCCAGAGGTTTGCCTGCTGAACGGGATTGATTGCGCTTGTCAAGCCGTTCTGCTCGGCGAAAGCAAGCCGGTCGGTTTCAGGTTCTGCGGGAATCCAGAAAAGCGAAGCCTGTTCCAAGGGAAACTGAAGCGCATCAATTGCTGTCAACCAGGCTTGCAATCCGCCATCAGGGTCGAGGTTGTTCATCGCTACGGGATCAGCGAAAAACCAAATATCTTGTGCATTCGCGTGCGGCCCATAGATTTCGTTCGGGGAGAAAATGGCTTGATAGCCTTGCGGTGGATTCGTAGCATAGGCTAAGTGAACGCCAGGCAGGTCAGCACTCACGCCCAGTGGCGATATTTCCTGAGGCGCTTCCGGTGTCGAAATGCAAGCAGCAAACAGCACTAAATTGACAATAATGAATGCTATACGAATCAGAACATGTTTTTGGTGCATCATTTTGTAATCATATTTTCGTATAGCGCGTTGAAGGCGTCGATTTGTCGCGTGAAGGAAAATGACTGAATCGCACGTCTGCGCGCCTGATTTCCGAGCTTGTGGCGCAGGGAAGCGTTTGTCACCAGCTTTTGCATGGCGTTTGTCATGTCCATTGGATCGGTCGGAGAGACCAAATAGCCTGTTTCCCCATCGACAACGGTTTCGAGCGGACCGCCATGCGCAGTGGCGATGACAGGTTTGCCGGTGGCCATCGCCTCCAAAATGACCATGCCGAAGGGTTCCGGTTGTGTTGAGGGGAGAGCAAGGATGTCGAGGGCCGCCATGACGTTAGGGGTGTCGTTCCTGTATCCGGCCCAAATGACATTTTTTTCGATACCGAGTTCCTGTGAGCGGTTCTTGAGTGCTTCCAGTCTCCAATCCTCGTTCGGGGGAGCGTCACCGACGATCACTGCGCGTAGTTGTGTCGCTTTGGCCTGGGCCAGGGCAAACGCTTGCAGAAACAGGTCTTGACCTTTCCAGGCGGAGATGCGACCAACGACGCCGACCAGGACATTATCTTGATGAATGCCCCATTGGTTGCGCAAGTCCTCACCGTCGATGTCTGGCCGAAAACGTTCGGTGTCCACGGCATCGTAAATGATGGAAAGTCGCGGCTCCAGACGAGGCCGGTCCGCCAAAAGGTGATTGGCGACTGCATGGCTGATGGCGACGACGTGATCACTGTAGTTGGAGATCATCCACGCCATCAGGTTTTTAACGAGTGTCGGTTGCGTGACGATTTCGTGGACATGCCAAAGGTGGGGGGTATGCGTGCGACGGGCGGCAAAAGCGCCTCCCCATACAGCGCTGGTATTGGAATGCACCAAAACAATCTCTTCTTCTTCGATGCGTTGCTGCAGTTGGCGCGTTCCCGTGCGTATCCGGCGCAGGAACCCCGGGATGCCTGTCGGGGAGAAGTAGCGCCGTCTGAGGACGGGGATGTCCAATTCTTCGTGATCGATACTGGCTTCTGCGAGCGCCTGACTGAGGAGGCCTTCGTAGTTGATGTCGGTGGGAGTCACAACCAAAGGCCGGTATCGGGCAGGGTCGAGACGGCGCACCAATTCGAGCAGGACGATATCCGAACCGTAGAGTTCGTTGGAACTGTGAGCAAAAAGGATTGGGGATGGAGATGACAAGTTCAGGAGGATGTTTGCTGTGAATCCGTGAGATTAATCGTTTGTTTCGGGGATGGCAGGTGTGTCTGCATGAGGTATTCTGTGGAGGCAATGCCGTTGGATTGGTCTCGACCTGCATATTTTGGGGCGCTAAAATGATAGCACCTGCCGCAATCAGGCCAGCATGAACCCAGCTCGCTGCCAGCCAAATGCCATCCGTGGATTGATAAGCAATACCGATCAACACCAGATAACTGATTATCAAGCCCAATAGAGCTGCTCGATCGAGGGGATTCACCAGGGATAAAGTGGTTTTGATCGCTGGCAGGATCAGTGAAAATACGAACCCGACGAAGGCCAGGGCGCCGATAATGCCCGTTTCCTGCAATAATCGTAAACTGAGGTTGCTGATCCAGGCAGGATTGCCGCGTAAAACGCCGTGGATGACATAAAATGAGCCAGGTCCCCATCCGGTAAGAGGATGTTGCAGCCAATCATGCCAGGCGAGTGACCAATCTGATAATCGTGCGGAGAAGGTGGCGTCGGTGGAGAGGGCGAGGAAAGACTGGAGACGATCCACAAATGGCCAGGAAGCGGGCAGGAAGGGTGCGATAGCGAGTAGAAACAGGACTGTGAAAGGCGCAGCCAGCAGGAAAAGCAAGCCGAGATTGATCTGGCGCCAGCTATCCTTTTTGTAGAAAATGATCAGAAGCGCCGAACCGGCTGCGAACATGAGCCATGCGGCGCGGGACAAGCTCAAAAATAGGCCCAACAACAAGATGCCGAGTCCGCACAACCTCCAGAATTGCTGCCGGGTCGGTCGCCAGATGCCAACAGCCAAGATGAGCATGAAAAGGATAAGCGCCCATACAGCCGTATGGCTTCCAAACAGGTTGCCTTCCTCAAATGTGCCATACGGAATCGGTTCTGTAAAACTCCAGGACACCTGTACGCCAAGATTAATGCCGAAGGGGAAGAGAATGCGGGCGATTACGCCAAAGGCCGCCTCGGCAACGCCGGCAATGACAAACAGGCCGACAGCCCACCACCATTGCTGTCGGTCGGGGATCAGATTAATGATCAGGACAAATGTGAGCGCCAGCAAAGCCAGCCGCGCCGCGTTTTGAATGGTCGCCGGCGGATAAGGGCTGAAGAAAACGGCAGCGATCAGATTCATCAACCACCAGATAAGCGCAAACCACGCAACCACGGGGAACCTGAGCGGTCCTTTGTGAACAGCGTACTGCACGGCAGCGACTGCAGCCACAGCCAAAACGGCAATGTGTTCAAGTCGAACGGAAGCGGGACCTAAATCAAAGCGGTAACGCGTGAGCAATGCCGCAACAATCAGGATAGCGACGCCGCTGAAGGGCCACCCCAGCAGCAAAATCGTCAACCCCACCAGCCCCGTCAGGACGACAAGCGTCAGTATCGGGTTTGCTGTCGCCAGAAATGGTAGTAATCCTGCCAGCAGTCCAACGATGATTGCCGATAGAACCCAGGTTCTGAGTCCGAGACTCCTTTGCATCATGACTTCTCTTCCCGGTATCTCAAAATCTTGGCAGGCACGCCACCCACCAAGGCATTTGGCGGGACATCTTTGTTGACAACGCTGCCAGCAGCGATGATTGAGCCCGATCCGACATGTACGCCGTCCAGGATGGTGGATCCTGAGCCTAACCAAACGTCATCTCCGATGACAATGCCCTTGTTTGTGACGCCTTGTTGTTTAATGGGGATATCAGTACGCTCGAAAACATGATTCTCCGAGTGGAACCTCACGCCCTGTCCTCCCAGGACGTTACTTCCGATAGAAACGCCCCCGGCAGCTCCCACGAAACTAAAATCACCCAGATTGGAATTGTCACCCATGCGAAAACCTTGCCCAAGGTGAGTGATTACGCCAGTGCATTCGATAACAGAAAAGCGCCCGATAGAGACATTGTTTCCCAGCCACACCCCCTCACGGCTCAAGGCATCGATTTTCACATCATCCTCAATCGTGATGCCGGCGCCGACGTGCATCGATTTCGTGTTGAGCAATTGCACTCTGCGGCCGACAAAGATCGGGCCATTGCTGGAGGCAAGAAAGGGCCTTCGTAATGACCCGCGCAGATACGCCAGCCCGCGCTCCTTGATCAGCGAGACGAGTGCGGTCGTGGGCAGATCTGGATCGATGGTATAATCGGGGTCGCCCTTAATCTTTTGGATCAGTCTTTGCAAGGATGTTCGTAACATATCGAAGCACTCCAGCCTAAGATTGTATAGCGAGCCAGAGGAATCTACAATGTTTATCCTGATAGATGGATGTGGCGTACCAAAGACAAGTGCACAAATCAAATCATTCCCAACGTGATGTTCATCTGAGTATCACGGATCAAAAAGAAGAGGACTCAACATGACAAGAGAGCAGACGCCAAGAGAATTGATAGTGATCATACTGGATGATGCTGACAGGCTGCAAGCGTTGCTGGCTGGTCTTTATGATGTCGGCGTGCCAGGTGTGACTGTTCTAGATAGCGTGGGGGGGTATCAGACACATTCCTGGTTGGAGGATTTCGGTCTTGGGGGGCTGGCGCATCTATTTAAGAATCGAGATAAAACGCAACGGATCATCCTTGCAGTCATGGAGAATGATCTCATCGATGGCGCCATAGCGGCAGCAGAGCAAGCTGTAGATGGATTTGGCCGCCCCAACAGCGGTCTTTTGTTCACCATTCCGGTGGGCCACACGGTAGGCCTGTACAAACGACAGGTTCCCGAAGATGAAACAGAGCCATTTATCACCAATCTCGATGTGCAGATGCGCGATATGCCAGTGCAACAGGCGGCAGACATGATCGAAAGCGATTTAGTGACTGTCCCCGCGAACGCCACTATGGTGCAGGTTGTCCTGGCAATGCAGAGAAATCCTTCGACGCATGTGGCTGCTGTGGTGAGTCGCGAGGAACACTTGCTGGGCCTGGTGACTCTCCGGGCTGTTGCCGATCAAGTCTTCTTCGGCATCATGCCGGAATTGTTCTTTAGTGAGGTGTTTGATCAGGAGCGCGCCGAGGAATTTGGCAGGATGGCGAATGTCCACACAGTCAGTGATTGCATGATTCCGCCCGTTTCGGTTCATGCCACCGATCCGGTGGGAACGGCCTTTCGTCTGATGCACGAGAATGGGCTGTCGGGCCTGCCAATTGTGGATGATGACAACCATGTTGTTGGTTTTCTTGGCCTGTTAGAATTATTGACCTTGGTCATTAACGGAGAGAAAATCGGGCATGAATGAGATTACTATTGCAGTAGCTATTTTTGTCATCGCCTATGTGTTGATCGTGACGGAGAAGATTGACCGCATGGTGGCTGCCCTTCTAGGCGGCATGGCGATGATTGTTTTTGTAGTGGGCTATACTCAGGAAGAGGCTTTTCGCGGCGTTGATTTTAATGTCATTTTCCTGCTGGCGGGGATGATGATTATCGCAGGTGTGATCAGTGAGACGGGTCTTTTCCAGTGGCTGGCCGTGCGAGCTGTTCAGATCGGCAAGGGTAACCCGATTCGGATTATGCAGATATTGGCCATTGTCACAGCAGTCGGTTCGGCGCTCCTGGATAATGTGACCGTTGTTGTTCTGATTGCTCCCGTCACCCTTTTTGTAGCCTCCAGCCTGGGGGTGAGTCCACTACCCTTTTTGATCGCAGAAGTGATTGCCTCGAACATCGGTGGGGCCTCGACCCTCATCGGTGATCCGCCCAATATCATCATTGGTAGCGCTGCGAACATCGATTTTGTGACATTTATGTTGAACATGGGGCCAATTGTCGTCGTGTTAATGGTGGTATATGTGCTGATTCTGCCCCTACTCTTCCGTAAACAAGTGCCAGCAACTGAACAAACCAATAGTATTGAAAATCTCGATGCGACAGGATTGATCACGAACCCCGTCCTGCTGCGACAATCGCTTATCGTGCTTGGGCTGGTGCTGTTAGGATTCATGATGCATGGCACTTTGCACCTTGATACGGCCACCGTCGCCCTCTCTGGCGCAGCTCTTTTGTTACTTTGGTCCCGACGCGACCCGCACAAAGCTCTTGAAGATGTGGAATGGGGAACCCTGCTATTTTTCGTGGGATTGTTTATTATGGTGGAAGGTCTTGTTTATGTCGGTGCGATTGACCTTGCCGCAACCTGGCTGCTAGAGACGACTGGCGGCAATTTGCAGATAACGGCAATGGCGATTTTATGGATATCGGCTATTGCCAGCGGTATTATCGACAATATCCCCTATACCGCAACCATGGTTCCTCTCATCCAAAACCTTGGTGCAAAAGGGATGGACACCTGGCCACTCTGGTGGGCGCTCGCTATGGGCGCTGATTTTGGCGGGAATGCCACCCTGGTCGGCGCTTCGGCCAATGTCGTTGTCGCCAGCTTCGCAGCACGTTCCGGTCATCACATCTCATTCATGAAATTCCTCGGGTATGGTG
This sequence comes from uncultured Chloroflexia bacterium, assembly GCA_963700615.1. GTDB lineage: Bacteria > Chloroflexota > Anaerolineae > J102 > J102 > DUEF01. The sequence goes on from CAVOYG010000027.1 coordinate 39,018, forward strand.
TCGTCGTGACATTTATTACACTACTTTTTAGCACTGTCTACCTGTGGGTTCGCTACCTGATGTAATCTGTCCGTTTCAAGCAAAGTAATTATGCGTATCGGAATTGACGTTCGTCTCATTTACCATCAGCAAGCTGGCATTAGCTGGTATACATTGAGACTCCTGCAAGCTTTATCACAGATCGATCAGGACAACGACTATGTGTTGCTCCAGCATCGGCATCAGCTCGACCCTCTGATTGTCGCCCCTAATTTCTCCAGCGTCACGTTGCTGACGCCTGTCCACCACCGCTTCGAGCAGTGGCCGCTGAGTTTGGAGACGCGCGTCTTGGGCCTGGACTTGATTCATAGCCCCGATTTCATACCTCCCTTGCATAACTCAATCCCCGCAGTGTGTACCGTCCACGATCTGGCCTTCCTTCTGTATCCCAACCTCGTGACTGCCGATTCAGCGCGTTACTACGGGCAGATTGAAGTCGCTGTGAAACGAGCCAATCGCATCATTGCCGTCAGCGACTCGACGCGCAATGACCTTGTGAAGCTGTTGGGAGCGCCTGAGTCCAAGATCGATGTCATCTATGAAGCCGCTGACCCGATTTATCGTCCCATCGATCATCAGTCCGCCCGCCAATCTCTGTTGTCCGCCGGCATTGCCATCCCAGATCGGTTCATTCTCTTTGTCGGCACGATCGAACCGCGTAAAAATCTAGGCACTTTGTTGCGCTCTTATGCCAGGCTACGCAGCGATTACGATGTGGCTGTTCCTCTGGTGTTGGCGGGCGCACCCGGTTGGCTATCCCACGATATCAGTGATTTAGTTGTTTCGTTAGGGCTGGATGGACATGTTATGTTTACCGGGAAAATCCCCGACAACGAACACCTGCGCGCACTTTACAACCTGGCGAGTATGTTGGTCCACCCTGCTTACTACGAAGGATTTGGACTGCCGCCATTGGAAGCAATGGCATGTGGGACCCCCGTGGTGTGTTCAAATGCCGGCAGTTTGCCCGAAGTAGTCGGGAATGCTGCGCTGATGGCCAACCCTGAAGATGTCGATGAGTGGACTGTAGCCATGCAGCGCTTGTTGGAGGATGATCGTCTGGCAGCGGAACTAGGAAGCAAGGGTCTGGCGCGAGCATCCACTTTTTCCTGGGAGAAGGCAGCTAAGGCTACACTGCAAACCTATCGGCAAGCGGTTGCGGCACACTAATCGTTATCTTCATTCATTATGCCTACTGATTCCTCGATTCGCGTTTATGGACATGCCTGGGTGCAACAGATGTTGCAGAAAGTCGTGTTATCAGGACGCACAAACCACGCCTATTTGTTTGTTGGTACAGATCAGATAGGAAAAACAACACTGGCCAGGGCGTTTGCGCAGGCGATCACCTGTGAATCGCCTGTGGCGGGCGACGGTCTAGGGGCTTGTGGGCAATGTCGGGCTTGCCGCCTGGCTGCGGAAGGTGGCCACCCCGACCATCGTTTTATAGAACCCAGCAATGGCCAGATTAAGATCGAGGCCATTCGCAATCTGATTCGCGAAGCGAATCTTTCTCCAGTAGAAGGGCGCTTCAAAGTCTTTGTCATTCGTTCCTTTGATTACTCTAACCCCAGCGCAGCCAATGCCTTGTTGAAGACCCTGGAAGAGCCCACCGAGACAACGCGTATTCTCTTGACGAGCAGCCAGGCGGTAAGTCTGTTGCCCACAATCACCTCGCGTTGTCAGGTGTTGCACTTGCGGCCTGTTCCAATCCGAGATGTTTCTGACATCCTGCAATCTGCCTGGGGGATGACGGCGGAACGAGCCAATTTGCTGGCAGACCTGAGTGGAGGCCGGATCGGTTGGGCGATACAAGTCGGCACGGAGCCAGAACGATGGCAGGTTCACGAGCAAAGGGTCGAAAAGATCAAGGAACTCGTGCAGCAAGACGTTGTGGATCGCATGGCATTCGCCGAGAAGCTGGCGGCAGCCTCAGATATCGAAGAAACCTTGCGGGAATGGCTCGTGTGGTGGAGGGATGTGCTTGTGCTGCAACGCGGCTGCGAAGAACTCGTTGTCAATCGCGACCAGATGAATGTTTTACGCGATCTGGCGGCTGTGTCTGACTCTGGTGATGTCCGGCGTTTTATCGAAGCGCTGATGGAAACCGCCGGTTATTTGCGCCGGAACGTCAGTGTGCGATTGGCCACAGAAGCGTTATTGCTGAAATTACCGCAGTCAGCATAGAATAGGCCCTGCATCTGGCGCTCTTCTCCAAGTCGACGAAAAATAGATCACGATGAGGGGCGCTTATTTAGGAGAGTAATCAACATGCCTCAGGTTGTCGGCATTCAATTTCAAGCTGTTACAAAAGTATATTATTTTGATCCGGGCGGATACACCGACCTGCTTCCTGGCGAGTGGGTGATTGTTGATACCGCCCGTGGTCGTGAGATGGCGCAGGTTGTACATCCAGCCAAAGAGATTGGTGCGGATGAGTTGGGGGGGGATTTGAAGTTGGTCGTGCGCCGCTCCACCGAGCGGGATCGCTCCCAAAGGCTGTACTGGGCGTCCCAGGAAGAAGCAGCATTGCAGGTGTGCATACGCAAAGCCGCGGAACACGAACTTAATTTGAAGATGGTTCGATGCAACTATAGCTACAACGGCAAGCGGCTGGTTGTTGAATTCATTTCGGAGAAAAGAGTGGATTTCCGTAACCTCGTCCGCGACCTGGCTCATCATTTCAGCACGCGTATCGAGATGCGGCAAATTGGGGTCAGGGATCAGGCCAAGGTGATTGGCGGCTTTGGGAAATGCGGGCGAGATTATTGCTGCGGGTCTTTTTTGCGTGAATTCCATTCTGTTTCCATCAAAATGGCCAAAAACCAGAATTTACCGCTCAACCCGACCGATATTTCAGGGGCATGTGGGCGTCTTATGTGCAACCTGGCATATGAGGATGACATGTACAGAGAGATTCGACGTGTCCTGCCAAAAGAAGGACAGGTGGTGGAGACGACAGAGGGATTGGGCCGGGTCAGGCATCTGAATGTCCTGATGGAACAGATCGTGGTGGATTTGGAATCAGGCTCCAGGGTGGAACTCGCTGCAGCAGACCTTAACATCCCCGGGTTCCCGGATCGTCGCTACGGCAGCACTTATCTTGATTAAGTATAAGTAAGCGTCAAAGAATAACTTCCCGATTTCAACCTCCGGGAGGTGGCCGCAAACGTCCAGTTAAGCACTTTGGTTCTGGCCACCTCCCGGAGGTTATTTTTGGACAGTCACTAACCATTGAGCGGGGTGCATACGAGTGCTGACAATGGGATCAAAGTGAAGGCGTGATGACGTTACATCGTCATCGCGGGGCGTTTATCGTGTTCCACGACGGGACACAGCGCAAAACCTCAAAGAGCAGAAAGAAAACAGAAAACAATGAGTTTGAATTATCGTAGCTGCTTAGGTGTAGTATCCCTTCGACAGGCTCAGGACACTGCCTGTGTGATCCGAGCGGAGCGATGCGCCTTTCATTTCATTCAAGGCTGCCCTGAAAAACACTCTAAAATTGTCATTCCGAGCGACCGGCAGGGAGTCGAGGAAGCTACTTCCGTGATTCGGGGGTACAGATTCCTCACTGCGTTCGGAATGACACTTGTGGCGTTTTCATGTGTCGTGGTGCTGGTGTGGCAGCATGAGCGTCTACTCAGGATGCTGAAATCATATGACTGAGTAGTTACGAATTATCAAGACAAAGTCAATAATATTGAAAAATAATACTTGACAAGAAAATAATATTAAATTATAGTGTTTGTAAGTTGAATTATTATCTTTTCGGAGGATACAAGCGCATGAAGACTTTACCTGTTGAATGCCCCTTCTGTTCTGGCGATTTGGTTGTCAGAGATATGTACTGCCGTGTGTGTAACACTGCTTTTCAGGGGCAATTCACTCCCGGAGTCGTTTCGGAATTTGAGGAAGCCAAATTGCCAGTGCTCAGGCGCTTTGCCTTGCTTTCGGCAGAACAACTGGAGCTACTGGAATCATTTGTGTTGTGCGAAGGAAAGCTGAATCGCTTGCAGGAAGAGGTAGGGCTATCTTACCCTACCTTGCGAGCGCGTTTGAATGAAATGTTGCGGGTGATGGGCGTGTCACCACAGGAAGAAGAAAAGGTCCAGCGCTTGGAGCGCCGCCAGATCCTGGATGACCTGGCCACAGGCAAGTTAGGGGCGGATGAGGCCGCACTTCTTTTGCGCGAGGGTATCGCATGACCGCTTTACCTTCGGCGCAGCAGGAACAATCCGGCTTTTTTGACCAGTTCCGCCTGCTGACTCGGTATCCCAACTTCGGTTTATTGTGGACAGGGCAGGTGATCTCTCATATTGGAGACGCTTTTTATAGCATTGCCCTGATCTGGCTGGTGCAGGAGATGACCGGGTCCCGAACCATGATGGGGGCTATCAGCGCCGCGGTTAGCATGACGGCGCTATTCGGTTTGGTCGCAGGCGCTCTGGTTGATCGTTGGGATCGGCGACTGACGATGTTTTTTAGCGATGTGCTGCGTGCGCTGACCATCCTGACTTTGCCTGTGTTGGCTTTGCTTGGGCAACTGGAAGTGTGGCATCTTTTTGTGGTCGGGATTGTGATGGGGCTCCTGGCGCAGTTGTTTTATCCAGCAAAGCAAGCATTGCTTCCCCATCTGGTATCCCGTGCAGATCTGACGGGAGCCAATGCGTTGTCGCACATGGCTTTCCTGCTGTTGATCCGCCGCTGGCTATGGTTTAGGCGGCTTGCTGCTCAGCGTGATGACCGCTCCCGAGCTTTTTACCGTCGATGCCGTCACTTTCGGAGTGTCGGCCCTGACCATTTGGCTGATTCGTATGCCCCGCGCACAAGCGGCTGGGCCAAATGAGGAAAATCGGGTCGCTGACGAAGCAACATCCACCGGGCTCTGGCAGGAAATCCTTGAAGGCCTGCGCTACGTGCGTCAGGACACTTTGCTTGCCACCGTGATCCCGGTTTCGTCTGATCGCTAACTTTATTTTTGCGCCGATGACTGTTTTATTGGCTGCCTGGGCGAAAGATGTCGTACAGGCGGGCGCTGTGGGCTACGGCTTGCTGGAGGGGAGTTTCTTGATTGGGAGTCTGGTTGGCACACTGTCAGTGAACGCCCTGACAGCACGTTTCCATCGCGGCAAACTGGTCGTGTGGGGCGTGGTCTTTATGGGACTGCCCCTCGTCCTCTTTGCCTTTATCCCCAACATCTATCTGAACGCCACCCTGCTGGCGGTGATGGGACTGATGAATGGCATTGTCAATATCTCGATTATCACCGTTTTTCAACAACGGGTGCCCGACGCCATGATGGGGCGCGTGTTCGGTTTGCTCATCGGTTTGGGTATGGTGGCAGCACCCCTTGGTATCGCCCTCGGCGGTTTCGCCGCCGATTATGTTTCTTTGACAGCTATTTTTGCGGCGATGGGCATGGCGATGGCGCTCATCGGACTCAGTTTGTTCCGACAACCGGCAGTCGCTGAGCTAGCATGACCGGTTTCTTTGTTATAATGAAGTTTATGGAGGTATAAGCTATGAAACCTGTTGAATTCACACCCGTCGGGATTATTCACATCGATATTGCTGGGGGTGATCTCGTTGTACGCGGGCAAGCTGGGAGCAACGTCGCCAAGCTTGTGGCAGCAAAAACAGATGATCTGGACGCGGCGCAGGTTGTCGATATCCAGGACGATGCGACCTACATTCAAGCGCCGGGAGACGCAACGCTGACGGTTCCGGAAAATGCATCGGTCATTGTCAGGGGAACGCCGGGCGACGTGGTTTTGCGAAAGATTCGAGACGCACAACTGGAGGGTTGCAGCGGCGATCTCGTTGTCAGCGATCTTGCCGGGGGGGGTAGCCTGCCATCCCTGCGGGTAATTGGCGCTGTGCAAGGCGATGTCGCGCTAAGGAAAACGGATTCCGTTGAGATGCAGGCAGTTCATCGCGACCTGGCTGTTGCCCATGTCGGCAGTTTGAAGATCGAGCAAGTGCTTGGCGATGCCAGTCTCACGCATGTTGGTGAGGTGAACATAGGCAGTGTTGAACGGGATCTGAAGGTAACACATGGCGAGGATTTACAGGTTAAAAGTGTCGCCAGGGACGCTACTCTCAATAGTGTCAGCGGAAGCGTCTCAATTCATCGCGTTGGTGGAGACCTCGTCGATCGTTTCACCGGGCGCGGCGCTCATGGCGCCCGATGTTAGCGGTGATGTGAGTCTGCGCGGGCCTCTGCAACTCGGAGGACGCTATTGGATCAAAGCCGGAGGTGATGTTGCTGCACGAATTGCCGGAGATGTGCGGATATTGGTTCGTGCAAAGGGTGAGGTGAAGGCGGGCGCAGAGATACAGTTTGAGGTTGATGAACATGGTGTAGCAACGGGGTTATTAGGTCGGGCCATCGATGATGCCTCGGAACTGAACATCGATGCTGGCGGTGACGTCATCCTGAATAATCCGGCGGAATGGCAGCGTCATCATAACGCCTCTGTTGACGCCGAATTGCGTCAGGCCATGAACGAAGTTCAAAGCGAGTTGAAACAGGCAGCGGTCACCATAAAGACCGAGATGCGACAAACGGGCGTTGATGTGGCTCAGGAGTTGGAGCAGGCCGGCATCCGTGACATCGTCCGTGATCTATTGCAATCGTTAAAGCCCCAACCATCTGCTGGGACCCCGCAACCTGCTTCGAGCCCACCATCCTCCACCGATCCCGATGAATTGAAGCTCGTTTTGAATATGTTGGAAAGGGGTGCAATCACGGTCGACGAGGCCGAGCGCTTGATCGAAGCACTCACCCAATAACTGTTATTTTGTCCGTCATGTCGAACGAATGTGAGACATCCCCTCCAATTTTGGGGATGATCCCTGATAACAGAGGGATTTCTCATCCCGTTGGTCGTCGCAATGCAGGCAATCTGGGCGGGCAAAAGGCCCGCCCCTACCAACGTTATGGCTAGTCGCGAAAATTGACAGATGAGGCGTGTTTGGCTAGGATTGCCGCTTGGCAGAATACCTGCCCGGTCAGGGACGACAATGTTACTGTTGCCGTCCTTTCTTTTTGACCCCACCACAATTTTGACACCCTACTCTCTCAAGGAGACTGATTCCTATGTTAAACAAACAATACGTCAAAAGCCGCGACACCATGAAAGTGACGTTCACCGTCGATTTTGCCACTGATGCTGAACTGGTCGAAGTGGCTGGCGATTTCAATGGCTGGAGCCCCGAACCACTGAAAAAGCTCAAGAGCGGCGCCTACAAGACATCGCTTGACCTCGAACCAGGGCAAGCTTACCAATATCGCTATCGCATTGATGGCGTTTGGGAAAACGACTGGGCAGCTGATGAGTACATCCCCAATGGTCTGGGCGAAGAAAATTCAGTCGTCGTGTGCTAACCGCTATCGATAACCGAAACTAAAAAAGAAGCGCCTCGGCATCTGCCAGGGCGCTTCTTTTTATTTAAAGCGAATAGGTGACAGTCACTTCTGTTCCGCCCAAAGTATCGATTTTGATATCAACGATTCTCAGGCAGTGAGCGAAAGTGACTGTCACCTGCTCTGCTATGCGTAAACCTTTTCCCGAACAGGTACGGTGATGGGCAACGTCTCGTTTTCCTCTCCAGCGATGAATGCTTCGACCTTGCGTTTGGCGACATCATCTGTGAACTGCACCGGCGGGGTCTTCTTGAAGTAGGAGCTGGGGGCGACCAATGCGCCGCTGAGCCCGCGGTCCAGTCCGATCTTGGCGCAGCGCACCGAATCGATGATCACGCCGGCGCTGTTGGGGCTGTCCCAAACTTCCAGCTTCAGTTCCATGTTGAGCGGGACATCGCCAAATGTGGTGCCTTCGATACGGATATGGCACCATTTGCGGTCTTCGAGCCAGGGGATGTAGTCGCTGGGGCCGACGTGGATGTCCTTTGCCGGGAGTTCTCGTTCCAAAATCTGACTGGTGACAGCAGTAGTCTTGGAGATTTTCTTGCTCTGCAAGCGCTCCCGCTCCAGCATGTTCATGAAATCGGTGTTGCCGCCAAAATTGAGCTGGTAGGTGCGGTCAATGCGGACGCCACGGTCTTCGAACAGGCGGGTGAGCACGCGGTGCGTGATGGTTGCGCCCACCTGACTCTTGATGTCGTCGCCGATGATGGGGACGCCGGCCTGTCGGAAACGCAGTTGCCAGTAGGGATCGCTGGCGATAAACACGGGGATGGCGTTGACAACAGCCACGCCCGCTTCCAGCGCCTGCTCGATGTACCAGCGGATCGCATCCTCGCTGCCGACCGGGAGATAAAGCACGATGACATCGGTTTTTGTCTCTCGCAGAACGTCAGCCACCGGCGCTACCGGCTCATCTGACTCGGTGATCACCTCTTTGAGGTACTTACCGAGTCCGTCCATGGTGGGGCCGCGCATAACCGGAACGTTCAGGTACGGTACATCAGTGAATTTGTAGGTGTTGTTTTGACCAGAGAAAATGGCCTCAGAAAGGTCTTTGCCTACCTTTTCTTCATCGACATCAAAGGCGGCGACGAATTCGACATCGCTGACATGATAATCGCCCAGTTTGACATGCATGAGGCCAGGGACGGTTTCGTCAGGGCTGGCGTCGCGGTAGTAATGAACGCCCTGAATCAGAGAGGATGCACAGTTTCCTGTACCGACAACGGCTACTCGGACTTTGCTAGACATGGGGGTGTTTCTCCTGGTGGGGTGAGGGGGTTGGTGTTGTAAAACGCAATTTCGGTGGGGAGTAAAAAAGTACACAAGGAACAAGTAGACAATTCGGGCTTCAGTAACTCGATTGACTTATCTACTTATTCCTTATCTACTTGTTGACTTGTTCGTTTCTGGCGGACAGGTGCTGGCACGCAGGATTAGTTCGCCACGGAGGCGGATGTCGGCCACAGGTTGTTCCTGAAGGGATGCGAAAATGCTGTTTGCCGCCAACTGGCCTAGTTCAGAGGTGCGCTGCTCGATGGTGGTCAAAGGCGGGGCGCTGATGGCGGCGATGGGGATATTGTCAAAACCGATCACCGACAGGGATTCGGGGATTCGCACACCAAGCCGGTGGGCCTCATGCAGAAGGCCGAGGGCACAGAGATCGTTGTAGCAGCACACAGCGGTGGGGCGTTTGCTCTCCGATAGGGACAGAATGGCGTTCAGCGCGTCCTGTCCAGCCTGGATCGAGCCATCGCCCGGCAGCAGCAGCTTCGGCTCGAAAGCTATTCCTGCTTCCTGGAGGGCCCTTCTGTACCCTGCCGCCCGTGCCTGCTGCGACCGCCCACGCGTGGGTCCGCCCAGATAGGCGATGCGCGTGTGTCCCAAATCCAGCAAGTGTTTCGCACCCAACCACCCGCCATGTTCATTATCCGTGGCCACCGAGAGGACGCTATCCCCAATCTGCACGCTGTTGACAAAGACAACGGGGATATCCAGCACGGGCAGGATGCCGATGTAGGCTTTACCTGCGCGGGAGCTGAGGATAACCAGGCCATCGAGGTTGTAGCCCAAAAGCATCTGCACGGCCTGGATTTCCTTTGCCGGATCGCCGCCCGTATTGGCGATGACATGCTGGTAGCCGGCGGCGGCGCTGGCGCTCTCGATGCCTTCCATGACCGCGGCGATGTACGGATCGCTGAGGCCGGGGACGATGATGCCGAGGGTGTGGCTGGCGCCGGTGACCAGGCTGCGGGCAGCGGCGCTGGGCGTGTAGTTCAGGTCGGCAGCGATGGCCTTGATTTGCTCACGGGTGGCAGCGCTGACACGGGTCGAGCCAGCCAGTGCCCGACTGACGGTGGAGGGAGCCACACCAGCTTTCTGGGCAATGTCTTTGATGGAAGGGCGGGTATGCATACGTTTGTGAGAAGATAATGCTTGATTCAAGACAAAAAACCGTACTAAGTTAGACTTTATTGATACTAGTGTGCAAACGTTTGCGCAATCAAGCGACACTATAATCTATCGTGATGCGTTCGTCAAATGTAGAACACAACGCTGGATCGTAATGATTTTGCGTTACCTCCGGGAGGTAAATAACCGCAAAACTCTGCTTGCCGTACCGACGTTTCGACCCTACAATGGAGCAAAGAAAGTTGAAGAAATCCTCCATTCGGTTCTGACTTCACTCCCCTTCGATCACCATGACCCTCACCATCTACCAAGTTGACTCTTTCACCAACACGCCCTTTTCCGGCAACCCGGCAGGGGTCTGCATTCTGGCCGGGCCAGCCGACGAGGCCTGGATGCAGAACATCGCCCGAGAGATGAACCTGTCCGAGACCGCTTTCCTGTATCCGGATAAGGATGTTTACCAGCTACGCTGGTTCACGCCCACCGTCGAAGTCGATCTCTGCGGTCATGCCACCCTCGCCAGCGCCCACATTCTCTGGGAAACCGGCGTCCTTGCTCCCGACCAGCCAGCCCGTTTCAATACGCGCAGCGGCTTACTCATCTGCGAAAAGCGGGATGACTGGATCGAGATGGATTTTCCGTCCCGTCCCTCTGATCCTGCCGCCCCGCCAACCGGCTTGCTCGAAGCGCTGGGCGTAACAGCCCTGTTCGTAGGCCGCAATGTCGATGATTATCTGGTGGAAGTAGCGACTGAGTCCGAGGTTCTTGCTCTGAATCCCGACTTCGGCCTGCTCAACACCATCTCCGCTCGGGGCGCAATCGTCACCAGCCGTTCATCGTCACCCGATTACGACTTCATCTCCCGCTTCTTCGCTCCCGCCTCTGGTGTGAACGAAGACCCTGTCACTGGTTCAGCCCACACCAGCCTCGGTCCCTTCTGGGCAGCGAAACTGGGCAAAACTGAACTGGTCGGCTACCAGGCATCTGCCCGGGGCGGCATTGTGCGTGTGCAAATGCGCGATGAGGGACGGGTTCTCCTCAGCGGGCAAGCTGTGTCCGTCCTGAGATGTGATTTGTTGGTCTAAATTGATAGCGATTTATGGCTCGCCAAGTTAAATGTAGATTGCTTGTCCCCCAGAATAGAATCGCACCCTTCGTTTTGGGATGTGGGTCAAGGTTGGGGCATGTTCTTCAGCAGGTCTGCTGCCCCCAAATGTACCCTGGTTCAACACGCATTCGACGCAAAAAACTTCGGCTGTTATAATTTCTGGCCAGTTTAGCTCGTTAGCGGCACGAGTTCTTCTCAATCATAAAAACGACTCGCACACAGGAGGCAACACCTTGAATATCGTTCTTTGGGTTCTGCAAATTCTCTTAGGTTTATACTTTCTGGCAATTGGTGTAATGCATTTTATCATCCCGCCTGGTCTTCCAGCGCAAATGAACTGGATGTACGAGTTACCTGCCTGGCTACATTGGATCAGCGGCATCGCAGAAATATTGGGCGGTCTTGGACTCATTCTGCCCGGTCTATTTCGGATACAAACACGACTCGTTCCGTTGGCGGCTTCCGGTTTAGCATTGGTGATGGTTGGCGCCTTAGTTTATCACTTAACACGTGGTGAATATCAGAATATTCTGTTTAACGTCATTCTTGCTGCGCTGCTCGTCTTTGTAGCTTACGGCCGTTCCCGACTCGCTCCGCTACAGGATCGTAGCGCGGCTGCTTGACCAGATGAATCTCGTTGCCGCTAACGAGCTTCACTTTGTGCTAATCCCCGGTTCACAGGTTTACCGAATTACAAAAAACAAATCATCAGTCACTCCCGATACATCACCTTTGTTTTGTTTGCAGTGATTGACGATAAGACGAAAATAGCTTCACCTCACGGCCAGAGAGTCACTTGATCTGCCGTGTCCCGTTGATCGTTCGATTCAACACATACCCAATCGCCCGCAACAGTCCCGCTTCGGAGGATACCGGCTGGGTGCGGCGCAGTAAACGCTCGATCTTCATGCGTTTGGCGGGCTCCTGGCCGGGCTTGAAGAACTTAACCTGCTCCAGCACATTCAGGATCGAATCCACTGCTTCCACGAACTGCGCTTCCGTCGCCGGAGGATCGTAGGGATCGATCTCGGTGGGGAAGACGTTTTCGCCGGGCAGGGCGGCCTGACGCAACTCGTACGAGATCAGCAACACGGCCTGGGCCAGATTCAGGGATTGGAACTCAGCATTGGTGGGAATCGAGACCTGAAAGTCGCTGTGCTGGACGACTTCGTTGGGCAACCCCCAATCCTCGCGTCCGAAGAGAATGGCGGGAATCCCGACGCTGGTGTGATCCAGTACGATTGGCGACAGAGCCTTTGGTGACAAAATCTCCGGTCCAAGCCGCCGGGTCCTGTTACTGGCCGTGACGACAAGGTTGACATCCGCCAGGGCGCTGGGCAGATCGTCGTAAAATTCGATGCCCTTTTGGAAGTCCTCGCTGCGATGAGCGGCGGAACTGATACGTAGTGGATCGTAGCGTTTCGGTTTCACCAATCGCAGGCGCGTGAGTCCCATATTCATCATCGCGCGTACAACGCCGCCGATGTTGTCGGGGTTTTGCGGTTCCACCAGGATGATGGCGATATTTTCTAAATGAATTTTTACGTCTGTCATGGCGGCAAGTATAGCACAGTGAAATCGAGAACAAGGATCGACTCGGTTCTAAAGTATGTTGGTGAAAACTGGCAGGGTTGAAATTGACAGAATGGGGGCACATCGACCATTGTATAGGCGTTGAATCTGTACAAAAAGGTCAAAGAATTCTGAGATCACTCACATCCTGAACGTGTAGCTTGACCCTATTCTGGTTTACCCTTATTCCACACCAACACCTAAACCTCTATGCACCATCTCTCCAAAACATTTTTACTTATCTTCCTGTTCATTTCGGTTCTTTTCGCATCGACCAGAGCAGTTGCACACACACAGTCGTCTGGCGTAACACTCGGTCCCTGGCAAGCAACGGCGGCTTTTGTGGATGAAGGACATCGCTCGCACCCCCTTCCTTCTTTTGCCGTGGGGACGCACTATTTTGTCCATACGCAAACGAATGACGGAACCGACGATCGCCGTGTGTATGGCGCTCAACAGCGCCCGGATGGGAGTTTGACTCCCTGGTTAGTTGCTCTCTCTGACCACGGCGGAGGTCCTCATGGCTATACCGCCGTGGCAACTGAAAATACAGCTTATCACTTTCGAAACGGCCATATCGGAAAATATGTCATAGAAAAATCAACTGGATGGATTTCAGAGATAAAACTTCTGGAGAATCCTGCGTATCGCGAACCATTTTCCGGTAAAAAATACATGTGGGACACTGCTGTCTACATTCCTTCTGCTACCGGGTCATCGTATATTTATCACCTGGGCGGGTTTGATATGACAACCCACAAATACGAATTCACTGACATGCAGCGCACAACCTCACCGATTGCACAGGTAAACGCATATTTCCAGAGGCTCAATGGCCTTGTATCCCCTACCAAAAATCCGAGCAAAGCCGTTTTTTACAGGATCTTTGAGACGAGTGATGAAGGATACATCTACATGGGGGATCGCAACTCATCGAAGATATACCGTATTCATGTCAAAGGGGGTGTCGGAAATACACCAGAATCATGGATCGACAGCGGCGATCTTCCCCGAGGGAATGGCAATAATCTTGGTGACATGTTTATTATCCAGGACAGCTTGTTTGTAATTCGGGGATCAAAAGTATTCAAGGCAACCATTAGTGCAATGGATGGAAGTTTATCGGCCTGGGATGATTCACCGCCCGATCTGCCAGAGGCTCAGATAGATGTCAACTGGTATGCGGATAATACGGAAGGGGCAAGCTATGGCATTATCGGGGATTACGTCTATGTCACCGGACCCAAGAAGGTCTATTACGCAAAGATATATGCTCCGAGCTACAAGACATTTCTTGCGCGAATTCAAGAGTAACAGATAGTTTGCAAGCTGGAGATTGCCACGACACGACCTACGGTCGTCCCGCGCAAAGACACTGACGGGAAGTAATTTCTAGACAATTACTAGGGCGGGGAGGATAGCTTTTCTTGCGGGATCCAAAATTTCGATTGCAGCGGACGCACTTCTGCATCGCAACAAAAACGCCCGTAATAGTGCTGCTATGGACATGGGGCTTTTCAACAGTGTGAAGCAGGATAAATTCATAAAAAGACGCGAGGGGAAATTGGAACACTGAAATCATTGGGCATGTTCAAAAAGCTCAATTGGTTAATGGGCACACGTTTTAGGGGCGACGCATTCCGCCTACCTTGGTGATGTGCGTGACGCCTTGCGCCGTGTGTGAGATGTTAGCTAACCAAGTGTCAGATGGGAATGCGTCCCCACTACTCGCGCAATCGCTTGATCACCACATTCCGGCTCTGCTTGCGGCGCTCCAGGCGGAACTGGCGGCGCTCTTCCGCTTCTTCGTAACGGCGCACCTGATTTTCGGTTTCCGGAAGCAGCTCGGGCACAGTCACGCGATTCCCCGCTTCATCGATGGCGACGAACGTGAGATAAGCGCTGGAGCAATGTCTGAGATCACCCGTTAACGGGTTTTCGGCCTCGACTCGCACGCCCACTTCCAAACTCGTGTGAAAGGCGCGGTTAACCTGGGCTTTGAGAATAGCGACTTCGCCCACATGGATGGGAGCCAGAAAGTGGAGATCATCCATACTGGCCGTGACCACGATCTGGCGGGCGTGGCGTTGGGCGGAGATGCCAGCGCAAATATCGATCCAGGCCATGATCTGGCCGCCAAACGCCGTCCCGATGGGGTTGGCATGGGAGGGCAGCACGATCTGGGTCATTTCCACGTAGGAATTAGTAGCAGGTTTGGAGGCAGCCATATTCACCTTTTGCTGTTGGCTTGAAATAGAGGTAGTGCTTGTTCCACCTGGATATTATGCCCGACCAGCCCGCACTTTCCAACTCATGTTGATGAGATTCCCGAATCGCAGCGAACGATTATGGCCGGATAGACGTCATATTGTTAGTCGCCAGGTTCATCACTCAAACCAAATCGTCATATCTGATGGGCTGGTTTGAGCGGAATGTAGCGCTGATTTCCACATCCATGTTGATCGATGGTTTGTGATCGAAGCGTTTCTGGTATACTTTATAGTTGCTGGACTTCCAGCGGAGACAAGCCATGCTACGACGAGAAGACGACGCCAATTATGTTATTTATGCTTACATCAGTGATTTGGTACTGACTCTGTTGGCGTTGCATCTTGCCTATATTGCCCGCATCACTTTGCCGTGGGGTGTCTCGTTAACGGCAACTGAAGTTGCTTTTACACCTGCACTTTATCTTACCGTTGTCGCTATCTGGACGTTGGTTTTCTTTTTGCTAAACGTCTATGACGCCCGGCACACGCTGCGCGCAGTCGATGAACTGCAATCCCTGTTGTTAGCCATCAGCCTGGCGGCGTTTGTTTTTGCAGGCGTGCTCTACCTCTCATACCGGGACCTGCCCCGCTTGGTGTTTGTGTACTTTGTCATTGCAGATATCGTTTTTCTCGTGGGCTACCGGTGGGCGCTCCGCATCGCTTTGCGCTGGGCCGGAGCCAGGCAACTAAGCGTCAAACGGATTCTCGTGATCGGCGCCGGGCGCGTGGGGCAGACAGTTGGCTGGCGTATCCAGGAGGAAACCTGGACCGGTCTGGAATTGGTCGGGTTCCTGGATGATGATAGCGATAAGGTTGGCAAAACCTACGCCAATGCGCGGGTTTTGGGTTCGCTCTCCGGGGCATTGGCGGTCGTCGATCAATTACAGATTGACGAAGTCATCTTTGCCCTTCCGCTACACGCCCATGAGGAATTGCGTAAACTTGTCATCGCCTTGCAGGATCATCCTGTCAGTGTGCGGGTTGTGCCCGATGTCCTGGATCTGGCGTTCTTCCGGGCCAGCATGGAGGATTGGGATGGCATCCCCATGATCGGGTTGCGCGATCCGGCCATTAACGGTTTCAATCGTATCATCAAGCGTATTTTTGATCTGACGATCGCTTCCTTATCTTTATTTGTGCTTTGGCCGGTGATGTTGGTCCTGGCCATTGCCATCAAGCTGGATTCGCCCGGCCCGGCCATCCTCAGGCAGGAGCGCGTGGGCGAGAATGGCCGCCTGTTCCGTGTTTACAAGTTCCGCTCCATGGTTCAGGACGCCGATAAACGGATGGCAGAGGTCATTCAGGAAAATGAGGATGGCCAGATTGTGCACAAACGCCGCGATGATCCTCGTATCACCCGTGTGGGGCGATTCATCCGACGCACCAGTCTCGATGAATTGCCGCAACTGTTCAATGTACTGAAAGGCGAAATGAGCATGGTGGGGCCAAGACCCGAATTGCCCTTCATTGTCGCTCGTTACGAAGCCTGGCAGCACAAGCGTTTCGCCGTGCCCCCCGGGATCACGGGGTGGTGGCAGGTTAGCGGACGCAGTGATAAGCCTATGCATCTGCACACCGAAGATGATCTGTACTACATCAGCCATTATTCGCCGCTGCTCGATCTACAGATTCTGTGGCGAACCGTTGGCGTGGTGCTCAAGGGCAAAGGGGCGTATTAGACAACCGAAATTGGGGCTGAAACCATCCGGGTGGGGGATATCCAGCGTCTTTGATAACGTGACAGCTTTGCCCATCAGTGGCATCTCTGTTAGGCTGTCGCGCTGTTCTTCTCGCGGATAGGCGCCTCCCCACCACCGCGAGCATAAACTATCTACTCGTTTGGAGGTTCAGAAAGAAAATGAAATTAAAAATACCGTTGTTGATCGCCATGCTGGCTATGGTGGTGATCGGATTATCTCTTGTAATAGACCCCTCTCAAGATCAAGTGAACGCTCTATCCCCCGAAGCCGCCAGTGGAGCGGGTTCATGGGAGAGGGTGTGGAAAGTTGAAGGCACTGTCTACGCAATGCAGGGCTTGGACGCTTCGACCGTTATGGGGGTTGGATCAGAAGGCATGATTATCAACAGCGTCGATGGTGGCGTGAGTTGGCACTACCAGGCTCCTTTCCCGGATGCCGATCTCTACGATTTTTCGCTGGCAAGCGGCAAAATCTGGGCGGTGGGCCAGGATGGGATCGTGATCGGCTCGAACGATGGCGGGACATCCTGGCAGCAATTTCCCTCCGGACTGACCACCCACCTCTACGGCGTGCATTTCCTGAATGGAACCGAAGGCTGGACCGTTGGTGAACAAGGAGCGATCCTGCACAGCGCCGACGGCGGCGAAAGCTGGACGCCTCAAACCAGTGGTACAGCCAAAGCGCTTCATGCTGTTGGCATGTTTTCCGATGGATTGCACGGCGTTATCGTCGGTGATGATGGCACGGTTCTGACCACTGCCGATGCTGGAGCCACATGGTTGCCCGCCAATAGCGGCGCGCCCGCCAACGCCGATCTGAAGGATATCGCCATCGAAGGCTCCGAAGCCTGGTTCGTGGGCAGCGATGGCCGCGTGTACTACAGCGCCAACATGGGCGGTTCCTGGATCGTCAGATCAACGCCCGGTTTCGCCATGAACGCCATTCAGTTCGCTCCCGGACAAAATCTGGCGTCTTGGGTGGCCGGGCCTGATGGCCGTTTTGCTCGCACCGTTGATGGTTGGGTGACCAGGGCATGGCGCAGCGGCACAGATGATGGTTATGACCTGTACGCCGTCGGCGTTGGCGATACCGAACATGCCTGGATTGGCGGCTCGGTGATGGTCGAGAACTACGGCAACTGGGATTCCAGCCAACCTTCTCGCCCATCTTGGTTCATTTGGGGCACTGAAGGACAGAATCAGTGGAAGGCGCTGATTACTGGACTCTATCCCTGGCTGTTTGGGGTCAATGCGGCCGATGAACAGACGGCATACGTGACCGGTCAGGATATGTACATGCTCAAGACGGCCGATGGCGGTTACTCCTGGCGCGAGATCCACAGCGAATTATCGGATTTCTTCGGCATTGGCAGGGATGAAACCGCAGCTGGCGACATCCTTCAGGCTGTTTCATGCGCACCCGACAATGTCGAGGATTGCCATGCGGTCGGGCGTCAGGTTATCAATATTCATTCGACGGATGGCGGCGCTTCCTGGACCCAAGAAACGATTCAAGGCGAGGGCACCAGCCTGTATGATGTGATAATGGATTCGACGACGCGCGGCATCACCGTGGGTCGGTGGCAAAATTTCTACACCCAAAACGGCACAAAATGGCTCGGTTCTTCCGATAATGGCAGCAGGCATGTCACCCATGTCGATTTCGATATGATTTCCGAATCGCACGGTGTGGCTGCCACCACCAAACCCACTTTGGGGTATACTGAGAACGGCGCTTACTATTGGAAAACGTACCTCCTGCCCACAGAATTCGGTTCCTGGTTCATCCCTGGCGTCGACACTTTGGATGTCGATGGAAATGGCTTGATCGATCACACCTGGATGACCGGATGCGCACAGACTGGCGGTTGGTCTCATGGCGATAAATGCATCGGCGGCATGGTGATCATGAACCCCAACGCGGTCGAGAATCAGGCCGACTGGCGCGTTCTGTTGCAGGATCCCACTGTGCCTTTGCTGCAAAAGATCGAAATGGTGGACGAAAATACGGGTTGGGTTGTTGGCCTGGAAGGCGCCGTGCTTTTCACTGAAGATGGCGGAGACACCTGGTCCCGACAAGAGGTTCCCACCGACAACCACCTCAATGGACTCGATGTCTATAACCGCAGCCTTGCTTACACGGTGGGCCTCGAAGGCGTGATTTTGCGCTACGCGCAACCGGATCGGCGTCTGGTGGCAGGGGCGCAGTGGCTCAACAGTGTCGATGGTGACCTGAGCGAATGGAGCAGCGCTTATCTCCGCAGCATCAACGGCGATGACGCTGATCTGATTCAGGGAGATATTCCCACACGAGAGGATCTCAATGCCGATGTGCGTTTGCGCTGGGATGATCAATACTTCTATCTCGGCGTCCATGTCGATGACGATGTTGTCGTCACCGACCCTGGTCAGCCTGATCAATTTGGCATCGCCCTGGATGGCTTGCAGGATGGCATCAAGGGTGCGGATGACCAGACCCTTGTGCTTGGCGCTGATGGCAGTCTCTCTGTAAATGGCGGCCCTGCACCAGAAGGATGGTCTTCCGCCGTCCAGGTGAATGCCGCTGGTTACGACATCGAAGCGGCTATCCCCACCGACGCCTTGGCCGATGACTTCGAGCATCTGCGCAAGATGGGCGTGAACATCGCCCTAAATGACATCGACGAAGCCGGCGCTGGCTATCAGACCCGCTTGGTATGGGCCGGCGAGAGCCTGGATGACGATCCCACCACCTTCGGCGAACTGACGCTGTTCCAATGGGACCGTCAGCAGCCGAAACTGGAAGCGGTGTCCGCCGGCGCAATCGATATCGATGGTAGCCTCGGTGAATGGACAACTGACAACACCTACGCCATGAACGGCGCTTCTGCGGATAGTGTGCAAGGCGAGCCCGTTGTGGATGATGCCGATCTCAGTTCTTCCCTGCGCATGCGTTGGTGGAGAGAATACCTGTTCTTCGGCTTCGAGGTTTCTGATGATGTGATGGCTGAGGGCGATGCCATCCAGATGAATTTCGATGTTGGTGGCGATGCCCGACCCTCTGATGCTGATCACGAGCTGCTGTTGTGGCCCGACGGGCGGGTGACAGACAATGGCGGGGAACCAATGGGCGTGGTCTCGTCAGGCCAGGCGGTGGCAGGTGGTTACACACTTGAAGTCGCCATCCCTGCCACGATGTTTGGCGACGCGCTGGAAGCCCACGAGGAGATTCACTTCAATTATGGCTTACTCGATGACGACAACGGCGATAGCCAACCTGAGCGCATCATGAACTGGCAGGGCGCTTCCGTTGGCGGCATCCAGGCCGACTTCGGCAGTGTTGAAGTGATGCCCATCACTCTTTTGACCAAGGCCGAACGCAATGACGCCCGCATCATCGACACGAATCTCAATCAATGGGATCCCGATCAGAATCTGGGCAGTCACGGCAATCTGTGGCTTCGCCCTGGTGGCGCTCAATTGAGTCTGTATCGCTTCGACTTCGCAGAATTACCTGAGAATGCCAATGTGAACATCGCCTGGATGGGCTTCTGGACCGTCAACGATCAGGGCCAGCGAGATTTTGTAGGCAAACTACAGCGGCTGTTGAAGAACTGGTCTGAAATGGAGAGCACCTGGAATCAGGCCGCCAATGGGCAACCGTGGGAGGTTCCCGGAGCACTGGGCGCAAGCGATGTGGCTGCGGAATCAAGCGCCGAGGCCACACTCTCGCCGACCGACACGTGGTTTGATGTCACCGAAGATGTGCGCGGCTTCCTCAGCGGCGCGCTCGAGAATTTCGGGTGGCGGATGAGCGTGGATGAAGGGACCGAGCCTGCAGTTCCAGCTGGCCAGCAGCGAAAATCTCGACCCGGAGCTGTTGCCCGAATTCTATTTTGAGTACACTTTGCCCTCCGGCCAGGTTGCCACGCCGACCCCCTGGGCAACACCAACCGCCACGGCCACTGCTACGGCAACGCCCACCGAAACACCGACAGCGACTCCCACACCAACAGAGACGCCCACAGCGTCACCGACGCCTACGGAATCGCCAACGCCTACCGCTACGGCGACGCCCTTCAGCTTATGGATGCCTATCATCCAGCGGTAGTCCCAAACAACCGATAACTACGCTCGTAACGCCCTCTGGGAAAGTTCAACCCAGGGGGCGTTTTATTATGCAAAGAACAGGCTCCGAGACCAAGTAGCAAAATTGTTGACTATTCAGGCTACTGTCATTCCGACAACTGAAAGGAGGAGAAATCTCCTTTTTTGACTGTGAAACGTAATGCATCTCTCCCAAAATGGCTCCTTAACAAGTTTGTTGTTTTATTGTCCCTTAAATGATAACATTTCGCACTCGCCAATTTAGGATATATTTTTGTTATTGCAGCCGGTGTGATTTTTTCCAGCGGTGTGTACATCGAAGGTCCCTGGCAAGGCTTTCAAGGCAATATATCAACAATTTCTTCTTAATCTGACTGTTTTGATACGGAATCAGGAGTACCCGAATGACCCATCGACCTTTTGTCCGAATACTGATTGCCCTTTCCATTTCGCTGGCATTGCTTGGCGCGTTAGGCGCTCAGACGCTGCTGAAAGCTTCTGCTGTTGGAACTAACAATGCCACAACAGCCGTGGAGCAAGCCTGGCAGCGCGTCCAAGAGAGCGGCGCCTATAGTTTCAACAGCGATATCGTGCAGGTGACAATCCCTGAGGCCACGTTGAGCAATGTGGGCCGCAGCAGCCGGGAAGATCGGCTGTATCTGGAGGGAGAGACAGACCTGCGCAATCAGGCGATGGACTTGCGCTTGTGGACCGATGCCACAGGCGGCGGCAGTACGTTGATCCCGGAAAGCAGCATTCAGATTCAGGTCGCGGACGGTGAAACCCGGGCCCGTCAGGGCAATGGCGCCTGGGAAAAGTCACAAGGTCTGATGGATGGTTTTGCACCGCAGGGTGATTTTCTCGCCTACCTTGCGGCGATGAAGGATGTCTCCGCCGGTGAGCCGGAGACGATTAAGGGTATCACCTTCACCCGCTACACTTTCTCGATTGATGGCCCTGCTTTTGCCGCTTACGCCCGTGATCAGCTGGAGGCAGGTATGCGAGCCCGGGGCGAATTGCCGTCGCAACTGCACCTGTCGACATCGCCCTATTACAAAGACATGACCGGAGATGGCGAGTTATGGGTGGGAGAAGATGGACTGCCCCTGCGCCAGATCCTGAATCTGAATTTCCCGCCGCAGAGAGAAGAGCGCGTGGCGGCGCAGATTAAGGTCGATTTTTTCGATTTCGCACAGCCGGCCACCGGGTTGGCGGCTTATTTTGACGCAACTTTATTGGCCAGGATTCTGCTTCCCTTCCTGACATCTTTTGTGCTCGGAATGCTGATACTTGCTGCAAGTGTCGCGTTGGTGGTGTTTCGCCGCAAGCGTTTCGCTCAGATAGCGCTTGCCGTCGCTGTTATCACCACGATGCTTGCAGGACCCTTGTTGAGCAATGGCCTGAATATCCGCTTCTTCAAGGAACAGACCGTGCTGGCCGCTGAGCGCGAGCAGCAACAGGATGAGAACGATGAAGCGCGCACCTGGCGCGAGCAGTCGATGCAATCCGAATTCAATCCGCATTTCGATGCTCTGGCCGCAGTTGAAGGGGACGACACCGCCATACCGCGCAAAAATTTCACTGAAGGTCCTATCATCAGCACTGCTACCGACGTTGACAATACGCTGGACTTTGCTAATGTCCCTACTGCAACAAACCAATGGGCCACAACCGCTGTAGCCAGCAGTGAATACGGCAGCACCGAATATGGAGCCATCCAGGCGACGGGCACGCCCAATACAACCAATTGTGGCGATCTCCCCACAGCCTGGGCCCCCCAATCTTCAGGTTCGGGGCCAGAGTGGCTGCGCCTGAATTACGCCGTACCGGTTTACGCCAATGGCGTGCGCATCCATGAGACCAACATTGGTAAGTTCGTGACTGCCATCGAGCTCGTTGAACCGGGTGGCGCAAAACATGCCATTTCAATTCCGACCGACAATACGTCATGTCCCGGATATTTTGAGGTGAACTTCAGCCAGACGCCTTACCTTGTCTCGGCAGTGATTGTCCACACGCAGGCCAGTGGCTGGGAAGAAATCGATGCAGTTGAACTCTTAAGCTCCGCTCCCCCGGTCGATGACGGCACAGATACGGATGGTGATGGATTGACCGATGCCAGAGAGCTGGAAATCGGCAGCGATCCGACCAAACCTGATTCTGATTTCGACGGACTAAACGATTTTCAGGAAGTCAGCCTGGGCACAGAACCCCTTGACGCCGACAGCGACGGAGATCTAATCCCCGATCGGGTTGAACTCGAAGGGTGGGTGTACAACGGCAAACGGTGGGTTTCGGATCCGTTGCAGGTGGATACCAACAAGGATGGCCTCAGCGATCTGCTCGATGCCGGCCCTGATAACAACAACGATAAAATCCCCGACAGTTTGTATGACACTGACAACGACACTATCCCCGACCTTTTCGATGACGACAACGACGGTGATGGCGTGTCCGACCGCATCGACATCGCCCCCTTCACGCATCTGGGCAAAGACTCGCCCTTCTCGGCTGCCAATCCCTTCAAATTGGCGCTGAATGGCGTAAATGGCGGCGAACCGGTCTTTGCTGATCTGCAAATCCGCACCGTGAACCCCGACCACCTGTGGTACGCCTACAATGTTCTGGACTGGCCCACTGACAAAGAAGGGCAGATTCAGGATTGGGATAACGCCACTTTCGCCGAAAAGACCTTGCTCGATAGCAAACCAGGTGACGCAGCGCCACCAGCCGTGATGCAACAGGGTGATCTACGTCTTTCTCCCTCGCTGGAAATCCGCATCATGGGCGACGCCAGCGCTTTGCCCTCGGATGAGATGCTGAAACCCTACAATATCTACACGCTGGGCATTATCGGGGATGGCTCGCTCGTCCCTCTGATGCCTACGCCGGACGAACCGCTCATTGGCAAGGCCGTACGCGTGCCCCTGGCCCTGACGTCGGACGAACAGAGTGGCGAACGCGTGGCATTCCGGCGCGCGTCCCCTACTTGCCCTGGGGAAACAACCACGAGATGCGCATGGTGTGGTCGGTGCAGATGCTGATCGACTTGCCCTGCGATTTGGAGGACCCGGAACACGTGGCTGAAGGCTGCGTCCCCAGCGAAGCCGGCAGCGACAAGGGCGTGATCAAAAACGTGTCGCAGGTCGTACACACTTACGATGATGAATGGTACCTGACGGGCCTGAATGTGCGCGAAGATCACGGCGTCAGAGTCTCGATGATCTACGAAGACCCCAACGTGGACCCGAATCTTCGTAGCGACGACGCCCTCTGGCCGCTGGCCTACGGTCTGGAAGAGTCCTTCCTGAAAGCGCCCAACCGGGCTGCTATCGGCGAATCGGATCTAACGGTTGACGAGATCCACCGTCGTTTTAACCACAGCACCAACACCGCCAGAGGCGTTACCGAACAGGAGCGCTGGACTTTGCCCAACATTATGGGTGTGACCTACGCTGAATATCCTCACCAGGACAAAGCAGTAGCGATGGTGACGATGACGCGCACCCACGACCTGCTGCGCGATACCTTTGATGCAAAGTGGGCGAGCGCGCCGGTCACGCCAACCCTGATGTACGCGGCAGGAAGCTGTCTTCCGCGGCGCTGGTCTGGATGACAGAAGAGCGGACGGGCAGTACATGAAACTGGCCGGGAACACACTGACGGTCGATTTCAATGGCAACGGCGCGCCCCTGCAACCGCAAACCGTCCACAGTCTCAGTTGGCGCTCTTTCTGCGCCGAAGATTTCGGCGAAGCCGAACTGACGTGGAACAATTGCTCGACCGAGGAATACTGGGAGGAGTTGAATGAACGGTATGGCGATTTGACGACCGAGCCCGGTGACACGCCCGAAATGGCGGCTGGACGATTGACGATGATCCAGTTCTTCTACCTGAGCCTGACACAGGGCGTCAACAGCGTCGTCAAGAGTGGAGGGCAGCCATACAATAGTGGCGCGCCGAACAGTGACACAACCCTAGCCGATAACTTCAATGACATCCGACTTGCCAAGACTGCCATGACTTATGTTGTCAACCAGGTCGTGTTAGCCAAATATCTGAATCCAACAGCTGTGTTGCAATCAATTGGCGCGACAGTCAATGCCAAGAATATTGCTGATGTCAAAGCCAACCAGTTGGAGAAGATAAAAAAGTACTGGGACAAATTCCGTAAACTACCCACTTGGGCGCAGGGGGTGATCGCTGTTATCGTGATCGTGCTCATCGCCTATGTTATCTTTGATTATTTTGCCAATTCAGGAGGGGATAGCGGCAAAAGCGCTTCATCGGGGGACAGAATATCCGGCTTTGATATGCTAAAAATAGGCATCGCAGTGGGTTTAGGTGTTGCCCTGCCCATCTACACGGTCCACAAATGGATGAAGTTGGGATCTACGTTCAAACAAGTCATGCTGGGCAGAGCAGCCATTCGCGGCACCTCGCGCATGGCCTCGTACATCGGCACCGCCATTATTGTTGCTGTGGTCTGGGGCTTCTTCATCCACTCCATCCTCGATAACGGCATCGCCTTCGGTAGCACCGCCTTCAACAGCGCTCTGGCTTCGACCATTGCCACGACGATCTATCTGGTGGTGCTGGGCATCCTCTCGGCGACGGTGATCGGTCTGATCCTGGTGGGACTACTGACTTTGATCGACACGCTTTTGGAGGTGTTTGGCGCTGGGTTCACCATCAGCGGCGAGATCATCAAGTTCATCGCTGCTGCGATCTATTCATACGACATGATGATCGAGATCGATCCGAAAAAGAATACGAACATGGTCGATACGGGTGCGCCGGCAGCGATGCTGGCGAATCCCATGGCCGGCTACGTGGAGGGGAACGCAATCACCGTCTCCATGCCGGTGACAACCAATATCTTCCACAAGCAACCCGCGCACTCCGATTGGAAGGTCGTGCCCTACCTCTGGTTCTTCGATGAAGACAATTTCCGCAGCAGCACGTTCAAGTATTCGCTGACTGAGAAGCAGGCAAAGGTCGACGCCTCGCGAGGCTCGATGAAAAATGAATGGCAAGATGTCGTGGAATATGATGATCGCCTGATGGCTGAATTCTATCGTGGCCATGCAATGGCACGACCCGCACTCCCCGCAGTCACGCCCAGCGCCGGCATCAACCGCCAGGTCGGTTTCTGGTTTAACATGGGCTATGAGATTCCAGCCTACACCTGCTGGCTGGTACCGATACCCCTCCCACCTTACGGCGTGCCTATTTGCTACAAAAAAGACGAGGAAGGCGACAACAGTTCCTACGTGACCGGCCCGATTTACGATATCCTGCCAGCTACGCTGGATGCGTTTATGGAGCCAAGAGATACTGGTAACGGCGGCATTCGCCCAGCCTGGGATAGTGGTTTCGCCGATCAGTGGGACTTCGATGGCGATGGACTCACTTCAAAAGTCAAGGGCGGTATCGATCCCAACGAATTGACCTGGGACAACGATGGCGACGGCCTTTCCGATAAATACGAACTGGGGCAACGCGAGCGCGGCCAGAGCTTCTCCGCCAATATGTGGGACACCGACAGCGATGGTCTCAACGACGCCGAAGAATTGAAAAACGGCAGCAATCCGGCTCTCCAGGACACGGACAACGATGGTCTGGCCGATGGTCTGGAAGTGCGTTACGAACTGTACAACATCGTCAACAACCAACCGGTTGCCACGGGTGACTGGGTTGGCGGCTGGGATGTGTGGATCGCTCCCTGGGAAGACCCGGAAACCTCGACAACGCCGCCCCAGAGCCGTCCTGGCGCTATCAAGGTGCGCGTGGCATCGGATCCAACCGAGCGCGACCCCGATGGCGATGGCATTCCCGACGACGCCGAGCGTTTCTTCGCCCTTTCTTCAGACTGGCGCAAAACGCTGGACCCGAATGGTCAGCCGTATCACCCCAACGTCTACAACACCCCACCGCTCAACGTCGATGTGACGTCGAATGCAGATGGCGACTTTATTAAGCCCGGCCAATCGCTGATCTACACTTCTACCATTGAGGCGCTGGCCGATTTCAACCCCGGTGTGCTGCAAGTAGACGCACCGGACGTGCTGGGCGGCGGGCCACTGCTCTATGCCTTCCACCTCTCCAAGAACATGACCCAGGCAGTGCGCTCGGACATGACAGTGGACTGGTCGGCTCCCAGCCAGATGGTCGAGCTAAGCAGCAAAGTGCGGGCCCGCCTGGAACCTGAGCCAGACCAACCTGTGTGGAAATTCATCGCCAATGATCAAGTCGTCAATCCGGACACTACCACGCAAGGCCGGGCTTTGGACGTAACCTGGTCCCGTCCTGACCGCTCCGATGGCTACCTGCTCTCGACGCTTACCTCCAACAGCGGTCAAACCGGCGGGCGCGGCGATATCCGCATCTACCCCCTGCCCAATGGCGCTGCCAGCAATGTGGACAGTGACAACAACAATAATTGGTATCTGCGCGGTGAAGCCGCCCCCACCTCGGTCTGCAACGACAACGGCAGGTGTATGGTCGTGTGGGATCAGCAGAACAATTGTGCAACCGTTCGTTTAGACTGGCTGCAAGTGATTGATGAAGGGGATGACCACGACACCAGCGGTATTGAGCCCTACGTGTTGTACCTCGAAGATAACAATGGGGGCCGTACGAATTGGGAACTGCCGGGCAGCCCCTATCAGATGCCCTGGGCATGGTATTACCCAACTCCTTCTTGGCCCGACATGGATTCCGGTGATGTCGCTGGTCCTAATTCGCACGAATTCCCCGTTTATCGCGACTTCTGCAACACCGCACGCCTCCAGGTCTGGGAATCTGATGGCACCACCAGCAGCAATCCCGCCAACATGGTTTGGGCCGACCAGGAGCGACTTCCCGGCTTCATCGAACTCCGCCCGGACCGGTTTTACTCCTGGAAAGCCAGACTTGGTCCCAGTGCCAAAAGCGAGCAATGATAATGACGCGCTGGTTGATCTCGCCGTGACGGTCTTGCCTCAGGAACGGCACAGCATCGTCGCCTCTTTTGTCGATGCCGATGCGAATGTGCTCCTCGAAGAAAGACAGCTTGCGTATGGCGACGCAACCCGAAAAAGGCGACTTCTTCCCTGTCGTCGCCACGAATGGCGACTTCTTCCTGGCCGTTTGGAATCGAAAAAAACTGTCTTTGGACACAGCAGGCACGCCATATCTGGAACATTACATCTCAGATCGTCGCTCGCTTGTTCGATCAATACAGCAATCCCATAGGCAGTGAACAGGTGCTTGATGAGATAGTTTGGTTCGATTGGGCAACACAAGAGACCGCAGCTGATGGAACGCTTTTCTGGAACGGGGATCAGGCTTATGAGATCACCGCTGCGGACATGATCCCCAACGTCGAGTGGACTGGAGATCGCTACCGCGTGATTTGGTCACATGGAAATCGCCTTATGAATGCGACGGTGGCTAAAAATGGCGTCTATTTGAGTAATGCCAGTACGGTTGCCAGTGATGTGGCCTCTGATGCCTTTAACCGCACCAACCCCCCGCAGTTGGCCTATGAACCCAACAATCGTTTCATTCTTGTGCCCTACCGTGATGCCAGCAATGTGCTCACAGGCCTGCTCTTCCACAGAGACACCACCACGCCCATTGCAACGCGCAGACCCCTGGTGCAGCCAGAAAACTCAGCCTGGGCTTACAGACCCTCGATTGCTTTCTATCCCGCGATTAACGGGTTCATGCTCACCTACCGGAACACCTATGACGGTCTCATGCATTACAACGTGTTGAGCCACGACGCCCTTCCCCGGGGTGGCGGATCGACCGGTATCGCCTGGTCCAACCTGCAGAACGGGGCTCGACCTCTGTCCTGTCCCCCAATAACTGCCTCGCCTCTGGCCGTATTCCCCTTCGAAGAAGTACCAGGCGCCACAGAATTTGAAGAACTGTACACCGGCTACTCGTACGGAGACTGTTCCGGCGATAGCTGCCCGCAGGCTGGCGCAGAAGGCGCAGGCACCAATGGCAACACTTTCAATAGTAATGGTTCTCCGCCGCAAACCGACAGCGCTCTGCTCTTCGACGGTATCAACGACAAAGTCACGCTTCCCCGTTACGTCGGCGATGGTGACTTCTCCATCTCCTTCTGGCTCAAGACCGACCAGGTTGCACCTTCCGATGGTTGGTATGACGGAGCGCGCGGCCTGGTGGATGCCGACGTAGCAAACAGAGGGTGACGTTTTCGGCATCGCCCTTGGTGTGAATAAGGTGATATTCCAGGCCGGTGGCACTGCGCTCAGCAACCCCATGCAGGTGGCTGACAACCAATGGCATCACGTGGTCGCCTCTCGCAACGGCAGCACCGGCAAGATGTACCTGATTGTCGATGGCTCACCTTCAGCCGCCACCGGCCCCACCGGCTCCCTTGCCGCTGCCGAACACATCACCCTGGGCGAACGCCAGGGCTGCTGCGGCTATTTCCGTGGATCAATCGATTTCCTCACGTTCTACGAAGTACCGCTCTCCATTCGCACTGCCGAAGACCTGTACGCTCGCAAGTTACCCTCCGACCTCGGGTTTGGCTACAACCCCACCCAGTGCATGCTC
This sequence comes from uncultured Chloroflexia bacterium, assembly GCA_963700615.1. Classification (GTDB taxonomy): domain Bacteria; phylum Chloroflexota; class Anaerolineae; order J102; family J102; genus DUEF01. Next base: position 68,213 of record CAVOYG010000027.1, read on the forward strand.
ACCGCCGCTTCCTCCGGCACGGCGGGGCTCTTCCCCAGGGCTTTGCTGGGATTAGAGCATCTCGAGGACCGCGGCGTTGGCCCAATCACACCTGAACCCGCGTCGCTGAAGCTCAAGATCGATGCCGATGCACCTACTTCGACCATCGAATTGGAAAACTTCCTTTATTTGCAGGTTCCTTCCCCAGATGCACCCGGCAGCGGCTACGAAACGTTCATCATCGGCGGCAGCGCCAGTGATGGCGAAGGCGCAGGGATCGACTTCGTCGATGTCAGTGTCAATAGTGGTGCGCCGGGCAGGGCCACGGGCATGGAGACCTGGATGTATCCCCTGGCACTGAACGAAGGCGCATTCACCGTGCAATCCTTTGCTCAGGATCGCATGGGCCATCGTGAAGCCTGGGGTCCGATCGTTACCCTCTTCGGCGACGGTACGCCACCTGAGACCGCCGTCAACTTGCCACAAGAGCCTGTCATCGCCAGTCGTTCGACCCGTGGTCTGTGGCGCGTGCCCCTGAATGCCTTTGTAAATGATCCCGGCATCGATGGCTACTCGGGCAGTGGCACAGCGAGCGTGGAATTGCATTTGCAAACAGAGGATGGCTACGATCTTGGTTGGCAGGAAGCAGAAATTGTCTTCACCGCCCAATCTGGCAATGCCCCCGAACAAACTACTTGGTCGGTAGACTACGAAATTCCCCTCACTCAGGGCGATCCCACCGGCAGCTACACCGTCACTGTGCGGGCCAGCGATAGGGTCGGGAACGAAACAGAAATGGTCGGTGGAACATTGGAGGTCATTACGGTCGACATGGCTGCCACCATGACCAGCGAAGATCCCCGCATCATCACCGAAGAAGTTACGATCAGTGGTGTGATTTCCAGCACCACCGGCATCGCCAGCCTCGAAGCCAGCTACGCCCCTATCGACAGCATCCTCGTCATCTCCGACACGATCATGCACCTGCCCTTCGATGAGACACCTGGCGCTGTTTTCTATGCAGACAGCACCAAAGAGCAGAGCAACGCCTATTGCGCGTATGCCCCCGACTGCCCCATCGCCGGAGAAACAGGCGTCGTGGATCGGGCGCTGCGCTTCACCGGCAACGAGACGCTGGAAGTGTTCAACACGCCCAGCATTGCCGCTCTCGGTTCTGAAAGCGTCACCATGCAGGCCTGGATCAAGACAGGCGTTACCAACGGTCTGATCATGAGCAAGGTCGGCAGCGAAGGCAACTTCGTGCTGTGGCTGGATGATTTCGGCATCCTGAATTTTGATCTGTACGATCACGATGGCAATGCTACCACCGTCAAGGGCAATGGTTCGCTGACGAACGACGAGTGGTACCATGTCGCGGCGGTGGTGGATCGTTCGATTGGCGAAGCGGTGCTCTATGTCAACGGCAACGAGTACGGCTACGAAGGCTTTGACGGCGATTTCTCCAATGACGGCATCCTCGAAATCGGCATCGGCTTTGGCGGATTGATGGACAATGTCATCATCAGCAAGGGCGTTCTGAACATCCCCGAAATACGTGCCCAGATCGAACTGGCGCAACAGACCCGCCAGCCCGTCAATCTCACCCCGACCGGTGATAACACAGCCATCTGGCAGCTTACCGTGTCCGATGCCATCGAAATGGGCCGTGAGGGCTTCCATCAGATCGATCTCCATGCCGTCGACAGCCGCCGGCAATCGCCGCCGCCTCAACAATGTCTGGCAAGGGATGATCGATACGCTGCCGCCACGCATCACCATCGAAGATAATGTCACCGGCCTGTTCTATCTCGACCCGGATAGCGGTGAACCGGCCAACGATATTGGCTACACTATTACTGCCGAAGACCTGCATCTTGACCCCGACCGCCTGGAAACGCTGTGCGATGGCACGCAGGCCGAGCGCGGTTATCTGAACGCCAACTGGCAGGACGAACTCTTCCCCGACCTGACCCTGCGCAACCGCCTGACTTACGAGTGCCACCAGTGGGTGAAGGGCGTTAACCCGGCTGTAGAAGTGACCGCCTGCGATTCGTACGACAACTGCGCCACGGTCACAAACAGTGCCGACACTTCGTCGATGTTGTTCGCACAGCAGGCCACGACTGCTGATCCCATCGTTCTGTGGCCACCTGCCGGTGCTGTTGTGCCCATGACTGACACGATCACGATCCAGATGGCGGTTGCATCCGACACGCCTTTGAAGGAAATGGGCGTGATGAACATGGATAACGGTGAGCCTTTCGAGATGCTTAACTTCACGCAAGAAGAGAATGTGAAGCACACGATCCGTTCCGTGACCTTCGCTGCGCCCGAAGAAAACACGTACAACCTCGGGGTGCAAACCACCGATTGGAATGGAAATGTCACGGTCGGGCCAGGATTCACGATCTCGCTCGACTCGCAGGCGCCCGGCGGTGAACTGATCTCCGACGTGCTCACCGAAGCGGACACCTATTCGTTGAGCAGTGGCTTGCTGCGCTTCCATGGCGTGGCAGGCGACACGATGGGCATGGCTGCTGTGCAGATCAACGTCAACGGCGGGCCTTTCGTCGATGTCACCCTGAAGGACGACGGCACGTGGTCGACGATGTACTACGTGGGCTCGAATCCCTTCAACAAGAACTTCGACGTGACGATGAAGCTCATCGATCAGGCAGGACGCGAGGCGACAGAGACCAAGACGATCTACGTCGATATCGACCCGCCCCCTGGTTTTGTAGATGACTCGACCCCCACGCCGACGCCGACGGTAACGTCTACTCCGACCACGGGGCCAACGCCAACCTTTACACCCACACCAACCGGTACTCCCACGTCGACACCAACCTCCACACCGACCGGAGGCCCAACCGCTACGCCGACGCCAACGGCAACCTCTACACCCACTGCTACTCTGACACCGACCACCATTCCAGGGTCTACATCCACCCCGACTGCTACACCGGGGCCCCAGTTGGATATTGAGTTGTATCTACCGATGACCCTGCGCTAGCGATCTCAATACAATGGCAATCAGGGAAGAGGAGATGTCGTGTTTGCAGGCAGTCTCTTCTTCCCTGTAAAACTCTAAAGTAGTCCATTACCTGGTGGAAATGAATCTCCAGATATTTTCACCTCCTACGGACCAGTCCACTCGATTGATAACGGGGATAACCAGGAGAGTCGGGTTGAAAATGGATAGCGCTGGGAAGATACGCACGGACATTATCGAAACGTGCGTCGAACGGATCGTCGTAGCTCTTCGCTGTCAGACCGACATATCCGGAAACATTCTGACCGATATCCACTGTGCTAAGTGTTTCGTCATTTGCACGTAAAGTGATGACCGTATCCTGCTGCACGATGGATATGTGATTGGTTGCCGCATCCTGATGAATGGCGTCAGACCATTCCCGGGGGATGACATCAGTCCAGCCTCCGTCATCGACGCGCTGCAACGAGTAAAATCCGCCATTGTCAACTAGATAGACATAATACGATGATGCGTCAGCACTAAGTCCAAAAAGGATGCCGGCAGCGCCGTAGGCGCTATCAGCGCTGCGAATATCGACGTCCAACCGCCCATTGGATACAACCATGCCGGGTGTCACCCAGGCCAACCAGCCGCCATCTTTGATCTGGATCTGATATTCGCCATTCAGGTAGCCATAGCGATAAGTGGCCGTATCTCCTGCCGGCCATCCGCTGGCCGGATTGCTGAAATCATCTTCGTAATCAGGGGGCGCTGTTTGCGTCGACGTTGCAGTCGGTGTGACAGTTGGTGTTGGCGTATCCGCGCCTTCATAAATCGTGAATGCTTCCTCCAATTCACCTATTTTGCCATTTGGATTGATCACAGCGACATCATAAACGCCTGGTCCTAACCCGACCAACAGCGTTCCATACAAATGTTCCGTATCGGGCTGGTCGACATCACGAAGCAGGGAAGAGCCGATGTAGGGATTTGCGCCGGGCTGGAAATTTGAGCCACTGATAGCGAGGCGGACATCGGTATTTGCCGGCGCTGAATCAGGTGAGACGCTGTCGACGATGGGTGCGCCAGGATCTCGTGTGGGGGTAGGTGTGGGAGTTGGGGTTGGCGTCGAGGTCGGGGTTGGTGTGCTGGTCGGGGTAGCCGTTGGCGTGTGGGTTGGCGTGGGGGTGGGGGTGAAGGTAGGTGAATTGGTTGGCGTTGGCGTCGGGGTGTACGTGGCGCATCCGCCAGGTAGCATGACGGAGCCGGTGGGACAGGTTTCAGGCGTAATCGGGCTGCAGGCTTTGGGGGTGCGAGTTGGCGGTGTTGCCAGCAGAGGCGCCATC
>CAVOYG010000028.1:0-15347 GCA_963700615.1 uncultured Chloroflexia bacterium
CATGATCGGTTGATGGATCAGGTAGATGAGGAGAGAGTTTTCGGCCCAGCAGGCGCAAGGTGCGTATGCCGAAGGCATTGCCCATGTCTGGCAGTGTGAAGCGACGCTGGCCGCCAGCGTAAAGGCTGTTGCCCACGAACATGCCGATGAGCGCCACACCGAACCAGGGGATGAGTGGGAAGTAGTCAAAGGCCGGAAGGGAATAGGCATTCAGGCCGAGTGGCGTCAGCCAGGGATTGTAGAGTCCAAAAAACGGGATGATTTGCGCCAGCAGCAGACACTATCCCCAAAATCAGATTGAGCCAGCGCCAGCGCAGGAAGGGATAGGCCAGCATGATCGAGACGCCGATCAGGTGCAGGATGCCGAAGCGCACATAGAGGTTGGGCTGGAAGAGGAAGGTGACGATGCCGACGACGATCCCCCAGGACAAAACTACGAAACCGCGCAGCAAATACTTGGACCACAGGCTGCCCTTCTCGCTCCGATTTCGGGCCTGGTTGTAGCTCAGCGTCAGGGAGATTCCCACCACGCCGATAAAGGTGCTGGCGGTGACTAGCTGCCAGATAATGCCAGAAGCCGCTGTTGACATTGATGTCGTAGCCGCCCAGACCGCGCAAGTCCCACATCAGATGATAGATCACCATCATGATGATGGCGATGCCTCGTAACAGGTCGATTTCCCAGAGCCGCGCCGTGCTCAAATGTCGCACGGGCCGGATGCTGTCGGCCATACCCGCGAAGAAGGTGGAAATGAAGCTCATGCTTGCACCTTGATCACGATCTTGCCGAAATGCTCGCCCGACATCATCCGCGCCAGCGCCTGCGGATATTTGGCAGCGGCCAAACGCTGTCGATCACCGGCTCGATTTGGCCTGCGAACAGCAGGCGGAAGGTTTTGTACGCGTCGTCCATGTTGCCCATCGTGCTGCCGATGATGCGCAATTGACGCCCAAAAATGAGATTGAGCGGCGTCTTCGGCTTGTAGCCGGTGGTGCCGCCTACCGTCAGCAAGCGGCCCTTGCGGCCCAGACTGCGCAGGCTGCTGCCCCACGTGGCCGCGCCCACGTTGTCCACCACCACGTCCACGCCCTGCCTGCCGCTCTTCGCCCACACCGCCCGGCCCCAATCTGGTTCCGCGCTGCGGTCGTGCACCCAATCGGCGCCGATCGCCATGGCTTTCTCGGCCTTTCCGCGTCACCGGCGATGACCCAGACGTGGCCCCAGCCAATTTGGCGAGTTGGATCGAGGCGATGTTCACCCCGCCGCCGGCGCCGATGATCAGCACCGTCTCGCCCGGACGCAGGCCCCCATCTTCGATCAGATTGCGCCAGGCGGTGAGATAAACGAGGCTGGACGCGGCTGCCAGTTTCAGGTCAAAGCCAGCGGGGACGGCGATGAGATTGCGGGCGGACACGGACATGATATTCGGCGCAGGCCCCGCGCACATGCTCGCCGATCATGGCGAATCGCTCGCACAGATGGTGATCGCCGCGGATGCAGTAGCGGACAGACGCCGCAGAACAGCGTCGGGTTGCCCGGTCACACGCTGGCCGATTTCCCAACCGTTGCACGTTGCTCCCGACCGCGGCGATCTCCCCGGCGAAATCGGAGCCAGGAATGTGCGGCATGTCGAGATGGAGTCCTTTCCAGCCGCGCCGCACGAAATCATCCAGGCGGTTGAGGGCCGAATAATGGACTTTGAGCAGCACGTCGTCCGGCCCGATCTCCGGCACGGGCATGTCATCGACAAATTCGAACACATCGAGGTCGGGGCTGTGTTCACGAAAGATGACTGCGCGCATATGTCTTTCTCCGGCGTAAGCCGTGTCGAATGACACGTAGATTGTTGGATATATCGGATATTGGGTAATCGGTGTGCTGAGGAGTTGCTGCCAAAAATGCGACGATTGATCGAAGTTTCAAGCTACTTAATACAGACATCTTGAAATGGCGTTTTATCCACCAGTGCTCGCAAACGGGCGTACGTGTCATCCATTGATTCGGGCAACACCTTCGTGCGTCCTACCACTGGCATGAAATTGGTGTCGCCTTCCCAGCGCGGGACGACGTGGACGTGGAGATGCGGTTCCATCCCGGCGCCGGCAGCCTTGCCCAGATTGATGCCCACATTAAAGCCATGCGGATGATAGGCCAGTTGCAGGATACGGGTGCAGTACGTCGTCAGCAGCATCAATTCGTGCTGGCAGGCGACGTCGAGGTCGGTCAGCATGCTGACATGCTTGTTGGGCAACACCATGAGATGACCATTGCTGTAGGGGTAGCGATTGAGCACGACAAAGGCGTGTTCGCCGCGCAACAGCAGGTAGTCTTCTGCATCGTGGGCGGGGTCTTGGGGCAGATAGTCGCAGAAAGGGCAGTCGGTCGGTTTTGGATTCACCATGTAATCCCATCGCCAGGGTGTGTAAAGTTGGTCCATTGCTTTGGTCGTGTGTTGAAAATGGTCGGTGAATGACCTGGCTCACCAACTACCCACAGCTTCGCTGGTTGCGGTTTCAGCATCGGACTCGCCAGAAAGCACCGATATCATGGCTGCACGCAAGCTTTTCGTGAGATTGACGTCCTGGAGTAAGGTTAGCGGCGTCCTGGATGCGACTTCCAGGGCCTCTCCGGCAAAGAGCGTGTAGTTATCCGTTGGCCAAAGGGCGAGGACAGCGCGCCGTGCGGGCAAACGATCTGACGCCTGGCTCCAGGCTCCTAACGTTTCGGGCGTCACCAGGCTCTCGATTAGCTGCGCCGCCAATTCCTGTCTTTGCGGCTCGGCGGTGACAATGCCGTAAGCCCAGCCATGCGGGATGTAGCGAGGGTTGCCATCGGCGGTGGGCACAGGGCCATATCGCAGGGTGGTGGCCTGATTCTTGTCTCGCGACCACAGGTGCGCTGTCGTGTGCGCCAGTTCGGCTGTGCCCTGAAGCGCTTTTGGCCAGGTGGTAGTGGGATCCTTGGCCTGCAAGCTGCTGTCATCCAGTAAACCGTTACTTGCGATTGATTCGTAAAATGTCAAGGTCTCACGCAGGGCTTGCTCATTTCGATTTGGATCGCCATTTTCGCCAACTGCGCTCAAATAATGCAGGAGTTGGGCATCGGTGAGTTTGATTTCGGAACCCCCGGCGGGGAAGGCATAACTGGCTCCCGATTCCAGCACGACAGACCAGTTGAGTGGCAGATCAGAGAGGGCGGAAGGTTGGAAGGCAAGGTGCTCGAAATCAGCCGCAAAGGGCGCCGCAATCCATGTTCCCTGATTTTGCGCTACTTCCAGAGCAAATGGATAGAGGTCTGCCAGTTCATCCGCCGATAGCAGGCTATCCAGGGGCTGGAGAAATCCCCTTACTGCTGCTTTTTCAATATCGCTGAATGGCAATGCAATTAGGTCGGGCAGAACGGCGGGTGCGACGGGATAGGTCTTTTCCAGGAAATCATAGAGTCCACTGGGTCCGGTAGCGGGTTTGACGATAATTTCGACATTAACACCGTGTTCGGTGCTGAAGTCCCAGATCGTTTCCTCGATAATCTGTGTTGCTTCAGGGTTTTCTTCAAGCATCCATTCAGGCAGCCAGATGGTGAGATCCAGGGGTTTTGGGGTAACGTCTGGATCAGGGGCAGCCGTGGGGGTCGGTTCCGGCGCCAAAGGCGTCGCCTGCTCCTGTGGTGAGGTGCAGGCAGTTACGAACAGCGACAGAAAAAGTACCAGCAGCAAACGTTTCATAAGCCGATTATAGGGCATGGCTATCCCCTGAGCAATTCCCACCCGAATACTGCGAAGGATAATTTCCTTGGGCGCGAACGTCAATCGGTGTTATAGTTCTCAGGCGTTGATTCTCACACCAAATGGCAACTATTCAGGTGAAATCATTTTTTGCGTCATGTCGAACGAATGTGAGACATTCCCCTATTTTAGGTTCTGGCTTTTTCTGTGGTCCACTCCCAACCGCCGATTGAAATCGTCGGCTGCTAAGCAAAACCGGCTGAAGCAGGTTCAAAACGACGCTTGTGCAACGTGTTTCAACACGTTTTTTGTAGCAGCTTATGAATTCATTCATGAGTTGCAGCGTAAACCACAGAAAATCTTAGAACCAGCCCTATTTTTCGGGGATAATTCCTGATAGCAGGGGGATTTCTCCTCCCTTTGGTCGTCGAAATGACGGCAACCTTAATTCTCACACCAAATGATTGATTCCGGCTTTCGATCTCCGACCTTCTGACTTCCCGAAAGAAAGGGCAGAAAATGTTCTGCCCCGACCGACCTCCGACCTCCGACCTCTGACTTCCGACCACCACCTATGTCAACCCTCATCATCTCCCCCGGCCCCTTCGGGGCCACACCACCGTTCCCGCCGACAAATCCATCACCCACCGGGCGCTGCTGTTTGGCGCCATTGCCGAGGGCGTCAGCCACGTGCGCAATTACCTGGATGGCGGCGACTGCCGCGCCACGCTGGGCATCGTGCGCGCGCTGGGCGTCGTGGTCGAGGAACCGGCAGCGGGCGAGTGGCTGATCCACGGTCGGGGTTGCATGGCCTGCGAGAACCAGAGGACGTGCTCGATTGCGTGAACAGCGGCACCACGGCGCGGCTGCTGGCGGGTCTGCTGGCGGGCCAATCCTTTCACAGCGTTTGGTCGGCAGCGAGCAATTGCGCAAGCGGCCCATGGCGCGGGTGGTCGAGCCACTGCGACAGATGGGGGCAGACATCGGCGGGCGGGAGAAGGGCCGTCTGCTGCCCCTGTCCTTCCGGGGCCGTCAGCTTCGGGGCATCGATTACACCATGCCCGTCGCCAGCGCCCAGGTGAAATCCTGCCTGCTGCTGGCCGGTCTTGTACGCCGATGACTTGACCATCGTGCGTGAACCCGGCCCCGCCCGCGACCACACCGAGCGCATGTTGATGGCGATGGGCGCGCCTATCACGCGTCGTGGCTCCATCATCACTTCTGAATCGCCCAAACAGCCTCTGGCCCCGCTCGATCTCACGGTACCCGGCGATTTCTCCTCTGCCGCCTTCCTGCTGGCCGCGGGCGCTACCGTCCCCGACAGTTTCCTGAACATCTCAAACGTGGGCGTGAATCCCACCCGCCGGGGCTTGCTGGATGTGCTGGTGGAGATGGGCGCGGACATCACCATGGACAACTGGGCCGAGAGTGGCGGCGAACCCACCGGCGATTTGCATGTGCAGCCACGCCGATTGCACGCCACCACCCTCGCGGCGATGACATCGTCACCCTGATCGACGAACTGCCCGTGTTCGCCGTGCTCGCCACCCAGGCCCACGGCACGACGGTTGTGAAGGACGCTGCCGAATTGCGAGTGAAGGAAACCGACCGCATTGCGACCACCGTGGCCGAGCTACGCAAGTTGGGCGCGCAAATCGAGGAAACGCCCGATGGGTTTGTGATTGAGGGCCCGACCCCGCTCAAGGGCGCTCGTGTGCATTCTCATGGCGATCATCGCCTGGCCATGGCGCTGGCTGTGGCCGGCCTGCTGGCCGAAGGCGCGACCGCGATCGAGGATGCTGAGTGTACTGCTGATTCGTTCCCCGGGTTTGAGCGCACGCTGACGAGGCTTGGGGCGGAGATCGAATAAGCGATGGTACTCACTGGCGTGATCGGCTGGCCTGTTGGCCATTCCCGGTCGCCTGCGATGCACAATGCCGCCTTTGCCGCCGCCGGCATCGATGCTGCATATCTTCCCTTTCCCGTACATCCCGATCAGGTTGGCGAGGCGATAGCGGGTTTGCGTGCGCTCGGTTTTCGGGGGAGCAACGTGACGATTCCCCACAAGCAGGCAGTGATGCCCTACATGGACGAACTGAGTCCGGCCGCCGAAGCCATCGGCGCTGTCAACACCATCGTGGTCGGTGACGATGGTAAGCTGTTCGGAGACAACACCGATGCCCGGGGGTTTATGGCCGATCTGGCGGAACAAGGCATCGATAACGCAGCGTTGCAGCAGGGTGGAGCATTGCTTCTGGGCGCAGGAGGCAGCGCCCGGGCTGTGACCTATGCCCTGGCCACGTCTGGTATCCCCGTCTACATCTCCGCCCGCCGTCCTGAACAAGCCCAATCCCTCATCGACGGACTCAAGCCGCACCTGGCCGACAAATCTTTAATCATTAATCTTCAATCTTTTCCGTCAAAAATCAATGATCAAGGATTGAAGATTAAATTGATCGTCAATTGTACGCCGGTTGGCATGTGGCCGCATGTGGATGCCTCACCCTGGCCGGACGATATGTCCTTTCATCCCGACCAATTCCTTTACGATCTGATCTACAATCCACCCGAAACCAGATTGATGCGTCAGGCTCGCGCCGGTGGGGCTGGCGCTGTCAACGGTTTAGGCATGCTTGTGCACCAGGGAGCGCTAGCCTGGGAACAGTGGACAGGCATCTCAGCGCCATTGGATGCGATGCGATACGCTTTGTCGCCTGGACGAGAACCAGGATAATCGTCAGGCTGAGTCTGTCATTTCCCGCAGATCAGCCGGATAATCACCTTGCTGGATCAGGCTGCTAATCGCCTGTCTGACCATTGGCGCGTCTTCGCGATAGGTGACGCCGTGCCATCTGGCGTCTGTGCGCAAGACCTTGACCGGGACACTGCTTTCGACGAGTAAATCGCCCACCACAACAGGAAGTAGATATTCCGCCTTGTCCAGGTTCGCCTCGTGCATCTGGATGAAACGAGGGAAACGGGCGCCCAATTCATCGAGGAAACTGGGCGGAAATCCCCAGAAGTTCATCGAGACAGTGCTATCCATCGGCAATTCGATCCAGTTGTCGCCATCTTCGGTGTACATGGCCCGTTCGCCGAATTTCTGGATGCGCAAACGCTCTGCGATGCCGATCAGGTAATCATCCGCACTGAGTTCGCAGACGCCGCGAGAGACGTGGCCGTGTTCTGTCAGCGTGTTCGCCAGCCGATAACCAACCATGCTGTAGGCAGAAACATCTGCGTCATTCGCCGTGTTCTGCAGATGAGCGCCCATCGTCTGGTAGGCAGCCCGGCCATAGAAGTCATCGGCGTTGATCACAGCGAATGGGGCATCGATGACGGCGCGGGCAGCATAAATGGCATGGGCGGTTCCCCAGGGTTTTTGGCGCTGAACCGGCAAAACGATGCCGGGGGGCGTGTCCGTTACTTTTTGGTGAACGTAGACTGTTTCGCATTGTTGTTCAACTACGTTGCCAATGTGCTCACGGAATGCTGCTTCGATATCTTCACGGATGATGAAAATGACTTTGTCAAAGCCAGCGCGCAAGGCGTCGTAAACCGAATAGTGGATAATGAGTTCGCCATTGGGGCCGACCGCTTCAAGTTGCTTCAGGCCGCCATAACGGCTGCCCATGCCGGCAGCCATTACGACGAGTGTTGGATTTTGGTTGGAAATTCATGATCATTAATTGCTCTGAACAGATTGCCCGCGCCGGGGTGAGCGCCGACGGCGTGGTTTTCTGGCAGTGTTATTGTCGCTTGTGGTCTTGGTCGTCCCATTTTTACTCTCAGATGAGACATTCGATTTTGCCGCCTGAGGCTGATTGCCATTGCGCTGGCCCGCAGAGACAACAGGCTTGCGCCGTGGTTGCTGAGAGCGAGCGGAACTGTTCTGGCTTGACGGCATCCGGCTGGGATGCGCCTGCAATGGTGCAAAGCCAGCGTAGTCGAAATCATCCATCTTGCGTCGCTCGATCTGCGTCCCCAGCACCTTTTCGATCTCGCGCACCATGTCGCCATCCTTTTGCTCGGAAAGCGTGAATGCCTCCCCAGTCTGGCCGATGCGACCGGTGCGACCGATACGGTGGGTGTAGGCATCGACCGTGTCGGGCATGTCGTAATTGATGACATGCGAAATCTCGGTCACGTCGATGCCGCGGGCGGCGATATCGGTGGCGACGAGGATGTCGTATTTGCCATCACGGAAGCCGTTGATTGCAGCCTGCCGCCGGTTCTGCGCCATATTGCCTTGCAGAGCCGAGACGCGATAGCCGCGCTTATCCAGATCCTGTGCCAGGAAACGGGCGCGACGCTTGGTGCGAGTGAAGATGAGCACGCGGCCTGTGGCGGTGCGCTGCAACATCGTGAAGAGTAGATTCTTCTTCAGCCCATCAGTTACCGGGTAAAGCGCGTGGGAGACCGTCTTGGCCGGAGCGAGTATATCGACCTGCACGGTCAGTGGGTTATTCAGGATTTCATCGGCCAGCGAGCGGATGTCAGCAGGCATGGTGGCCGAGAAGAAAAGCGTCTGCCGTTTGGCAGGCAGTTGTTTCAGGATGCGGCGAATGTCAGGCAGAAAGCCCATGTCGCACATGCGGTCGGCCTCGTCCAGCACCAACACTTCGACATGTGAGAGATCGATCTGTCCTTCGCCCAGCAGGTCCAGCAGCCGTCCAGGACAGGCCACGACGATCTCGGCGCCCCGGTCCAGTTTCTGGATCTGCGGTCGTTTGCTCACGCCGCCGTAAACGGTGACGCTGCGTATCCTGGTGTTGCGGCCCAGTTCACCGGCGGCCTCATGGATTTGCTCGGCCAGTTCTCTGGTCGGGGCCACGATCAGGGCTCGCACACGGTTCTGAGGCCCTCGGATCAGTCGTTGCAGGATGGGCAGCATGAACGCTGCCGTCTTGCCGGTGCCGGTCTGGGCAAGGCCCAAAACGTCGCGCCCTTCGAGCACAAGCGGGATGGCCTGTTGCTGAATTGGCGTGGGTTTGGTGTAACCGGCGGATTTAATGCCCGCGTTAATGCGCGGATCGAGAGAAAATTGTTCAAAATTCACAGAAGTACTCCTTGACTTCGTAGAGCCAAGTCGCACTCTTAGCCCAATCAGGGCAGCAGCAAATCGCCGCCGCCAGGCCCGGCAGACCGATTGTCCGCAGGCACAATCGTTTATTATAGGGGTGATCGACGATAATCGCAATTGTTGAAGGCTACGCTAAAAATGCATCATAGCTCATTTTGGAGGAAAATGGAGGAAAACACCCGTCGATTCGCGACCTTCGGTCGTCACTGTGCATGCTGATTCCGAACAGTTGTGTCTGACGAAGCGTTTGCCTGGAACGGGATCAGGTAGTATAAAGTTCACAGATTTCAGTGCAGGCGGAGCCCGAAATCACTCGAAATGAGTTACAATTCAACCTGATTCTGGACGAAAATCAGTAGAAATCAGTGGAAGGAGTGTTTTATGTTGAAAAGTATTGAACCAAATCCTGGGGAACAATTGACAATAGGTCTGGCGCAAATTGCCCCTGTGTGGCTCGACAGAGACGCGACCATTGCGAAGATACTGTCATACATTGACGATGCCGCCGAGGAACACTGCCATCTGGTGGTGTTTGGAGAAGCAATCCTGCCAGGATACCCATTCTGGCTTGAATATACCGATGGCGCTCGCTTCAATTCTCCGATGCAAAAGGACTTCTATGCACATTATCTGGACCAGGCTATCCATGTCGAATCTGGCCATCTGCACCCTCTCTGTGAAATGGCTCGGCAAAAACGCATCGCTGTTGTTGTGGGATGCATTGAGCGCGCCCAGGATCGGGGTGGACATAGCGTGTATTGTTCTCTCGTCTACATTGACCAGGGCGGGGAGATTCAAACTATCCATCGCAAACTGATGCCCACCTACGAAGAGCGTTTGGTGTGGGCTCAGGGCGATGGCAATGGCTTACGAGTCCATTCCCTTGGGGCGTTTACGGTCGGTGGGTTGAATTGCTGGGAAAATTGGATGCCCCTGGTCCGTTCTGCTCTCTATGCCCAGGGAGAGGACCTGCACATTGCAATCTGGCCCGGCTCTTTACGCAACACGCAGGACATTTCACGGTTTATCGCCAAAGAGTCACGATCCTATGTCGTATCCGTATCAGGCCTTATGCGCAAAACGGATATCCCGCAGAACATCCCCCATGCGGCTGTAATGATCGCCAACAGCCCGGAGATACTCGCCAATGGCGGCTCATGTCTTGCGGGACCTGATGGCGAGTGGGTGCAGGCCCCTGTAATTGATCAAGAAACACTGATCGTGGCGACAATCGACCATCGAAAGGTTCGCGAGGAACGCCAGAATTTTGATCCGGCCGGCCACTACTCCCGACCAGATGTCACCCGCCTGACGGTACACCGACAGCGACAGACGACATTGACCCTGTACGATGAATAACCGCCTACGAATCCGGTCAACGTAAGCGAAAATTCCACAATATTCCTATCCGATTTCAACACACTTTGCACATGGCTGTGGCATCATTAGTCCTAGCTTCATCGAAATTGGCCACGCCCGCATCAAACCCAAAAAAACCATGAACATTGCAGATCACTTCGATGATTTCATTGCCTATCTGGTTGAGAATACAGCCTTTTTTCAGAATATTGCGTTATCTATTCTGGTGGTTGTGTTGCTCATCCTTGGGCGCTGGTTGTTTCTTGTTTTTCTGGAGCGGCGCTCCCCTTCAGCAAGTGCACGCTACCGGTGGAGTAAATCAACCAGATACGTAATTGCCGGGCTATCCATTGCTATCATTGGCGATATCTGGATTGATAGTCTCTCAAATGTTGTAACCTATTTGGGCTTGTTGTCTGCCGGTCTGGCCATCGCCCTCAGTTCTCCCATTACAAATCTTGCCGGTTGGGCCTACATCCTTGTCCGTAAACCCTTTCAGTTAGAAGATCGGGTCCAGATAGGGAACACCAAGGGCGATGTCATTGACTTGGGGATGTTTGTATTCACCTTGATGGAAGTGGGAAACTGGGTTGATGCAGAGCAGAGCACTGGACGACTGATTCATATCCCGAATGCCAAGGCATTTTCGGAGGATATTGCAAATTACACCCAGGCATTCAACTTCATCTGGCACGAGATTGCGGTCGTACTCACTTTTGAGAGCAACTGGGAAAAGGCTAAACCAATTCTCTCAGACATCGCTGATAAATACGCCATTCATCTATCAGCTGAGGCCGAGACCCAACTGTATCAAGCTGCTGATCGCTTCATGATTACGCCCAGCACACTGACGCCAAAAGTCTATACCAGAGTGGTTAACGATGGCGTGGAACTTACCATGCGATATCTGACAGAGGCCAGGCAGCGTCGCAGTTCCGAGGAGGACATCTGGGAGGATATCCTCCGCGCCTTCGCAGCCGAATCGGACATCGACTTTGCCTATACAACACAGCGCATTTACTTCAACCAGCAGGAAGGCAAAACTGAGCTGCGCAAATCTTCGTAGGCATACGCCTCCTAACCTGTGGATTGCACTTAATTGTCTGTTCCTTTACATTTGTATTTATCATTCGACGTCACTAAAATAAACCAAACCATTTTCAAAGTTCAGGGGGAAAATACATTTTCATACCATTGACGTCCAGTTAGAAATCGAACATCCAGGCTGCATGACCCACCGATACCATTCCAAATCCACTCCTGAATTCTGATAATCATCTTATGGAAACTGAAGCGCCACCTGCCACGTTGCAGGAACAGGTTGACGAACAGGCCGAACGCTCAAGGACCAAATTTGGCACCTTTGGGGGCGTTTTTACGCCAACGCTGCTGACGATTCTGGGCGTCATCATGTACTTGCGCGAGGGCTGGGTCGTTGGCAACGCCGGCTTGGTAGGCGCCTGGGGAATCATCATGCTCGCCATCCTGATCACTGCTTTTACAGGATTGTCGATGTCGTCGATAACCACCAACATCCGTATTGGCGCAGGCGGGGCATTTTCCATTATCTCGCAATCGCTGGGATTGGAAATCGGGGGAGCATAGGTATACCTTTGTATTTGGCGCAGGCTCTGGCTGTTGCCATGTATATTTTTGGTTTTCGTGAAGGCTGGCAACGCATTTTCCCGGATCATCCAGCTTTGCTGATTGATTTCGCCACCTTCTTTGTTCTGTTTGTCATTGCCTATCTAAGCGCCAACCTCGCTTTTCGCATTCAGTATCTGATCATGGCCATCATTGGTCTGTCATTGGTCTCGATACTGGGTACTGTGTTTACCGGTGCATTGCAATATCAGCCGACACTGTTTGGCAGCTATCCTGGCGATATCGAAAACGGGTTTTCCGGTACGAATTTCTGGCTTGTATTTGCCGTCTTCTTTCCTGCGGCGACCGGCATCATGGCCGGGGCAAATATGTCGGGCGAATTAAAGAACCCGCGACGAAGCATCCCTATTGGCACTTTGTCCGCAATCGCCATTAGCTCCGTGATTTATCTCGGTCTGTCAGTATGGTTGTCGATGGTGGCGACGCCAGAGGAGCTGGTGACTAACTACACAGTCATGATCGACAAGGCGTTGGTGCCGGCATTGGTGCTGGCAGGGTTACTTGGGGCCACGTTTTCATCGGGATTATCCTCACTGGTCGGAGCGCCGCGTATTTTGCAGGCTCTGAGCAGCCACAGAATCCTGCCCGGTAGCTCCATTTTTGCACGTGTCTCCCCCAGCGGTGAGCCGCGTAACGCTCTGTTGATGTCGAGTGGCATTATCATCATTGCCTTGCTTGTACGTGACTTGAATACCATCGCCCCCCTTATCACCATGTTCTTCCTCATCACCTATGCCATGATCAATGTGGTGGTGTTATTTGAACAGAGCTTGGGATTGATTAGTTTTCGGCCGCAAATGCGCATACCTCGGATAGTGCCGTTGCTGGGCACTTTGGGGTGTTTCTTTGCTATGTTCATCATCAATCCTGTCTTTAGTTTGATAGCGGTTGTGCTGGTGCTGGTATTTTACGCTTTACTGCTTCGCAGGCAATTGCAAGCGCCATTTGGCGACATGCGCAGCGGTCTATTTGTCTCGGTAGCAGAATGGGCGGCGAAGCGAGCCAGTGATTTACCCATCGCCCAGGAACGCGCCTGGAAACCGAATCTGCTTGTACCAGTGACGGGAGCGCCTGAACTGCGGGGTTTGTTCCAATTTCTCGTCGATCTGACCCGCCCCAGGGGATCGATCAAACTGGTGGGTTTGACAACGGAGGATGAACAGATCCGCCTCGCCAAGCGCCTGCCCGAATTGATGAAGGATTTCCGGGACAATGATGTCTACACCACCTTTACACTCATCGTTGATGATGATTTCGGGCATGGGTTGAGCACCAGCGTTCAGGCTCTTGGCGGCGTCTTTTTCCGGCCTAACGTGTTGTTTCTCACTTTACCCTGGGAGGAAAATCTCGAAACTGAAGCGACGCTCAAAAACATCATCCTTAAAGCCAGACAGAATCGTCTTGGCGTTTTGTTGCTGGCAATGCACCCACAAGCCCGTTTGGGTCGGCGTAAATTGATTAACGTATGGGTTAGAGACCAAAGCCCGCATTGGCAACTCAGCCTACAGCTCGGCAATCTCGATCTCGCTCTGTTGGCTTCGTACATGTTGCGCCGCAATTGGGATGGCAAAATTAAGTTAATGACTGTTGTAAACGAGGTGTCGCAACAGGTTGGCGCCGAGGTGTATCTCCGCAATCTTGTGGACCTGGCGCGACTGCAAGTATCTGAGACACATGTTGAAGTCGGTGATTTTCATGATTACCTCAGTAGTTCCTCTTCGGCCGATGTCCAGATTTTCGGTTTCCCGGATGATGTCGACTTCGCTTTTGTCCGTCGAATGGTTACAGAAACCCGCTCGTCGTGTATGTTTGTGCGCGATTCGGGCGAGGAAAATGCATTAGCATGAACGCTCAAGGAGCAAAAATCATGGCGACACATTCGCTTCAATCTGATGCCACGCTAGCTGAGATGGCGGTGAAAATTGCTCAAGCTGTGCCTGTGAAGTGCATCCTCTGCGTGACCGAAACGGGCGATCTGGCTCGCATCGTGGAGCGATCATCTGACCATGGGCGCATTGTCGCCGCCTCGACCAATGCCGACAGTCTGGCGGCGTTGACAACTGCGGGACTGGAGACGATCCACTTGCCGGTGCTTGCTGCTGATCGCTACCGACAGATCAGGCATGTGTTGTCGGTGGCATTGCAGACGGGCAAGGTATCTCCCGGTGATCTGATCGTTTGCGCTATGGGCGCTGCAGTCTATCCGCAAGAGGGCGCATTTCTGCTCGTAACCGAAGTCGAACCCGCAGCTGAGCGTCTCCCCCTCACCGAACTCGTGCGCCTCACCGATTCCATCCAGCCACAGGTTCTGGAAGCAGCGCTGGTCGTCGCCAGCAAGATCGGTCGGGTCGTTAGCCGTGGCGGGGCGCGTGCAGGAGCAATTTTCGTTCTGGGCGATTCGGTCAATGTCCTCAACGGTTCTCACCAGATCGTTCCCAATCCCTTTCATGGTCACGACGCCGATCTGAGGATGCTAACCAATCCTCATATCCACGATTCCTTGGTGGAGTTGGCAAAACTGGACGGGGCATTTGTGGTGCGCGGCGATGGCTTCATCCAGTCGGCAGCGGTTTTTCTGGCTGCAAGCGAGGCAGACATCAGCATACCTGGTGGACTGGGCACGCGTCATGTCACTGCAGCATCCGTCACCGCCCGCACCACCGCCACCGCAGTTGTCGTTTCGGCCACAGATGGCAACGTGCGGGTATTTTCCGGCGGACAACTTGTTCTTCTTTTGGATCCCGAAGTGCCTTATGGCCCGGTGGCACTCGAATAGCAGTACTTCCATCATCAATCATCGCCTCATAATCGCACAGCAAGGAGCTATTTGATGACTGTCAAGACAGCAGAAAACACAGATCTTCGTCGTGAATTGGGTTTTTGGGCAGCCCTGACCATTGGGGCAGGCACCATGATCGGAGCAGGTATCTTCCTCCTGTCCGGTCTGGCGGTGTCTCTGACAGGTCCGGCGGCTATCTTCTCCTACGTTGCCGCCGGTATCATCTGTTTACTCACGGCAGCCAGCGCCGCCGAATTGGCGACAGGCATGCCCACCTCCGGTGGCGACTACTTTTTCGTCTCCCGTTCGTTGGGCCCGGCCTTCGGCGCCATTTCCGGCATTGGCATCTGGCTCAGCCTTACGTTTGCCATCGCTTTTTATCTTTTTGGCCTGGGCGAATATCTGCATGCGTTCCTGCCCATCCCGCCGTTGGTTGGCGCCATCATCGGCGGCATCATCTTTACCACGCTGAACGTGGTCGGAGCCAAAGAGTCGGGGGGGACACAGGTCATTGTTGTTTTTACGCTTTTTGTCATCCTCATAGTTTTCATCGTTGCCGGTCTTTTCTTCATCGAGCCGCAAATCTGAAACCCGTTTTCCCTTACGGCACCAGTCCGGTGTTCACAACGATGGCCTTGATTTTCATTTCGTTTATGGGCTTCGCTAAAATCGCCGCAGTGTCTGAAGAAATTAAAGACCCCGGGAAAAATATACCAAGAGCACTGATCGGTTCTGT
>CAVOYG010000029.1:0-46520 GCA_963700615.1 uncultured Chloroflexia bacterium
TTATGTCTGACCTTCGTTCAGTTCGATCTCCTGCTGGACTCACATCTTCGCCGAATTCCTGATGACCATGAACAGGTCGTCGATGTCGACCATGCCGTCCTGGTTCAGGTCATACTTGGCATCGTACGCAACGCCGTAGAACATGGAGTTGGTCAACACCAACATCAGGTCATCCATGTCGACGAAATTGTCACCATTGAGATCGTAGTTCAGCGAGCAAACCGCACCGGGCTCTCCGCCCACGGTCACCTCGACTGTGCCACAGCCTTCAACGCCAACTTCGTTGGTCACACAGACCTCGACCTCGTACACGCCGTCAGCGCCGTACTGATGATCGCCACTGATTGCGTCGCCGCTGATGGCGCCATCCGTAACCACGCCGTCACCCCAGTTGATGGAGGCGGCCTGTTGGGTCGCACCCACGGTCGGGTCAGCGAAGGTCACACCGGCAAGGCTCACTGCCTCGCCAGAGGCTACCGTCAGGTCAGCGCCAGCCACGAACAGGCTTACGCCGCCGATGTTGATCAGCGAGTAGTCGCAGCCGTTGGCCTGGCCCACACCGCTGTCGGTCACACAGAACTTGGCGTAGTAGATGCCTGCAGCTGCGTAGGTGTGGCTGAAGGTCAGCACACCCGGGGCTGGGGCATCCCAGCTTGGGCCTGCTTCATTCGTGCCACCACCCAGCCAGTTCCAGTTGGCCGTGCTGGTGAAGAGTTTATCGCCCGACCACGGATCGGTGAAGGGTACAATCACTTCAACCAGGGTGCCGGGGTCGATCACGTCGTCAAATCCGAGCGCTGCCGGGGCCTGCGGGACGGGCGGGTTGTTGTACACGTCCATCATCGCAAAGTATTCGGTTGAGCCACCAGCGCCATCCTGGATGCGACCACCAACCTGCACGGGATTCGTGCCGTTGCGACCGTCACACAGGTAGGTGTTGGCCAGCGACCAGTCTGTCCAGACCGGGTCGCCGTCAGCATCCACGTCGCCACAGGCGAAGCCGTAGCTGTAGGTGTCGCCAGGGGCGCCGCCGTCAGGTTGCACCATGGCTAGCGTGTATGGCTCGCCTTCGTCCATCCATTTCGGGCTGCGGAAGACGCCGGTTGCATTTTCGTTCTCGTTCACGTACGTGCATTCGACGGTCTCACCTGATTGCACGGTGATCGTCGCTGTACCGTGCCGGCATCGCCAGTGGAGTCCGTAACAACGGTCTCATTCACAGGTGATGCTCTCCAGGGTCCAGCCTGCCAGTTGGATCTCGGTTACGTTGTAGGTGCCGGGATTCACGGGAACGAAGACTTCGGTCTGATCATGCTTGAGCTGAAGTTGTTGCGGCGTCGATGTTCTGCGTGAACTCGAACAGCCAATCAGCCGCTGGTTTCGTTTCCTTGGCGATAACGATGGAGCCAGGTTTCCAGTTGCCGAAGCGGGCTGTGGCATTCTTGCCGTCGCCCATGATCTCGACTGTCTGGCATTCGTCACCAGAAGCAGGCTCACTGACAGTCCAGCCAGCTGGCGAGGTTTCGCAGACTTCGTACATACCGGGCAGTAGCCCACCGAAGGCGCGCGACCGTTGGCGTCTGTCTCCTCAGGAGCGCCGCCGTCTAGGCTCATCTCCCAATCCGGCAGCCAGGGTTCAGCTGCTTGTTTCTTGCCGTCGGCGTTCCAGTCTTCGTACTTCTGGGCGATCACACTGCGGTACTGGTAGTTGCCCAGCCGCACTGTGATGTCCTCACCACTCTGGAGGGTCGTCGTTCTACAACCAGAGCCATCGGCCGGTTGTGTGTTCAACCAACCGTTCTTGATGTTCTCGCAGACCTCGTAGGTGCCGGGCTTCAGATCGGTTCATCCTGCCAGACCGTTGTCGTCCGTCACTTGCGCATCTGCGCCGTCCAGCTTCATCGTCCAGCCAGCCAGCCAGGGATCGGTGGCATCCATGGCGCCATCAGCACCCAAATCATGGTACTTACGGACACTCAAGTTGGCCAGGCGGTAGTTGCCGAACGACCCCACCCTGATGCTGCATCACCACTTTCCAATGTGAAGCTGCGTTCGGTGGGGGTGGAGGGCAGCCAGGGAGCAGGTGCATTTTCTGTCAAGACGTAGTCGCCGGGGGCCAGGCCTTCGATCCAGAATCTGCCGTTGGCATCGGTCGTGACATTGATCGGACCAACTGCGTTGCCCAATCCGTCCGTACCGGTAGCACGAAGGGGACGCCGGGCACGAGGCGGGTCACCGGTTTCGTCGATACGACGCCATCAGCGTTCATGTCTTCGCACTTGAAGGCGGATACACCGAGCCTTCGGTAGTTGCCGAAGGCTGCTGTCCATAGTCCGCCGCTTTCCAGCGTGCGAGGACCACGACAGCCATCGCCAGGTGCTGTATTCACCCAGCCAGCCACGTCTGTTTCGCAGACTTCGTAGTCGCCAGGCCACAGGCCGTCCCAGACTACCCAACCATCAGCGTTGGTATCCTGAGCGTCAGCGCCGTTCAGGGTCATCTCCCAGCCTTCCAGCCAGGGTTCGCCGTCATCCTTGACGCCGTTGCCGTTCACGTCTTCGTACTTGCGGGCACGGACCGTGATCAACTCGACATTGCCGAATGTCACTTCCCAGGTGTCGCCGCTGACCAGTGTTTTCGGACCTTGGCACTTGTCGCCACCGGGGAAATCGCCCAGCCGGCCATGTCTGCTTCACAGACTGTGTAGTCGCCGGGGGCCAGGCCTTCCCAGATCACCCTACCATTAGCGTCGGTATTGGGATCGAGCGCCGTTCAGGGTCATCTCCCAGCCTTCGATCCAGGGTTCGTTGGCATCCATGACGCCGTCGCCATTGAGGTCTTCGAACTTGTAACCGATGACCGTTACGGGCTGGTAGTTGCCGAAGTCGACATCGATCTTGCCGCCGCTCTGCAGGATTACTGTCTCGCAAGGACCGTCGGTTACGACCCAACCGTCTTTCTCAACTTCACAGACTTCGTAGTCGCCAGGCTCAGGTCCATCCACCAGACCATGCCGGCAGCATCTGTGCGCTCTTGGCCGATGCGGTCACCGGCTGCGTCGAACAGGCGAATGCGCCAGCCTTCGAGCGGGGGTTCGCCGTCATTCTGGCCGTTGCCATTGAGGTCTTCGAGTTCTGGACGGCGTGGATCGAACCGAGCTGGTAGTTGCCGAACCGGAGGCCGTCGTCAACGATGTCATCTTGGTAAAGCACCCGTCATTTGGATCGATCTGGCTCGCATCTGCGACGTATTCAACGCCACTGTACAGAGGCCGATCAGTCAAAGCGCTGTCCCAAATCGGGGCAGGCGTGGTGTCGGGGGTTGACCATCGCCCAGACCATCCTGCACAACCTCGGTAATGCGGTAGGTGCCAGGCATGAGGCCCATGGCCCAGAATTCGCCGTTAGCGTCACTGACGAGAATGTCGTTAACCGGCACGTTCGAGGCGAACTCGAAGCCGCTGAGTTGGAATTCCCAACCTTCCAGCGGGGGCTCGCCTGCATCCCAGACGCCATCGGCATTCAGATCTTCGAACTTGATGCCATGGACGGAGCACGGCGGAAGTTGCCGAAATCACCAGCGTCAACGCTATCGCCAGAGGCGATTGTAATGTCAGCGCTCGTTGGCGTCGAGGCTTCGTAGCCAGGGGGCAAGACCTCTGTGACCGTGTACTCACCGGGCCACAGGTCCCCGAAGGAGAACGCACCCAGAACATCTGTAAAGGCGCTTTCGTTCACGGGCTGGTTATCGCCAGTTGTACCGGTCAGTACGAATTCGACACCTTCCTTAGGCTCATCAACGTTATTGAATTCGCCATCGGCATCCATGTCTTCGTATTGAAGCCGCGGATTTCGCCGGGCATGTAGTTGCCAAACTCCAGTTCAAGTTCCTGGCCACTGACAATGACCTGGTCTTCGTAACAGTAGGAGTCGGGAGCTGTCAAATCCGGGTTGTAGCTACCCGGACCTGGCATCGAGTTGGCCCAACCATCCGCCTTCCGGCGACTCACCAACACGATCGCGTGCCCGCGTGAGGTCGCCCAGGTGGCCTTTATCTACCGTTGGGTTTGGTCGCTGGAGTCGGGTTCATCGGCTGGATTGGCTGGGATCATCGTACATATCCAGGACCCAGTTCTGCAACGAGGGTTCTCCCACATCCTGGACGCCATTGCCGTTCAGGTCGTGGAACTTGAGACCAATGATCTTGGCCGGTTGCCAGTTGCCGAACTCGATCGTCCAGACATCGCCGCTCTCGAGGATCTCTGTGTGACAGATTGGCCCAGAGGGATTCCAGCCAGCTGGGTCTTCTTCACAGACCGTGTATTCGCCAGGAGCCAAACCTTCGTACCACACCCAGCCCAGCATGTCAGGAACAAGAGCGCCATCATCGGTCCATTTAACATCTGGCCCAACGGGCTTGCCCTTGCCATCAGTGCCGGTTAGCGTCATCATCCAGCCGGCTATGGCTGGCTCACCAACTTGGAACTGGTTGTCTGCATTCATGTCCTCGTACTTGAAGACGTGGATCTGCACGGGGATGTGATTGCCGAAAGCCAGGGCCTTCTTGAAGACTTCCACACGGGGATCGTCAACTGCCAGTCCAGCCTGGCCATCATAAGCCACATACTCTTGGCGGCTTACCAAGCCATTGATCGAGACTTTTACGCTCGTGCTGTTATCACGATCAGCCGGCAGGGTCTCCTTCACTTTGTAGTCGCCAGGAAGCAAGCCCTCAAATGCGAACTCGCCATCGGCGTCTGTCGTGGTGGTAACTGCCGGATCGAAGGGATCGCTATTGCCATCCAGTAGTTCAAAGGTGACATCGGGAACACCAGGTTCGCCAGCATCCCGATCGCCATTGCCGTTGAGGTCGTCGTACTTGACGCCATGGATGCTACCGAGCACCAGGTTGCCAAATTCAGCTTTCTTGGTCTGGCCACTGAGCACTGTCAGGTCGACAGAATCAGGTGTGGAGCTTGCCCAAGGCGCCACCGGCGTCTCAGAAACAGTGTACTCACCAGGCACCAGGTCAGCGAATGTGAGCTTACCACCGACATCGGTAACGTCTGTTTGATTCACAGCATTGCCCATGCCATCGATGCCGGTCAAGGTGAATTCCCAGCCATCGACAACAAGGTCTATGTTGGCATCATAAGCTTTATCGCCATCGACATCTTCGTACTTGAAGACGTTGATCTTGCCCTTCTTGTAGTTGCCAAAGAGCATCTCAACAGGCGTGCCACTTGTCAGCGTCTCACTAATGCAGGGGGGGTCTACACAGGCGTCGAGTTGAACCAGTTCGGTTGGCTGCCAGGTCCTCACACACTTCGTACGTGCCAGGTCCTAATCCCGTCCACTTGGCCTCTCCGGTCACGGGGTCAGTTGTCTTGGTTGCGCCACCCGTCAGGGTCATGGACCATTCAAGGAATGGATCAGTTGCATCCATAACCGTGTCGGCGTTCTTGTCGTGGAACTTGATGGCCGTGATCGTGGTCTTCTTGAAGTTACCAAGCAGAACCTCGGCTGTTTCGCCGCTTACTACGGTAACCTTCTTGCACTTCGAGGCGTCTGCCGGATCGGTGTTGACCCAACCGCCTTTCAGTGTCTCGCAGACTTCATAGTCGCCAGGGCGCAGATCGGTGAACTGGACTTGGTAGTCGTCACCGGCAAGAGGATCTGCGGCGAAAACACCAGTAGCGCCGTCCAGGCTCATTTCCCAGTTCTCGAGCCAGGGTTCGCCTGCATCTTTGATGCCATCGCCATTCAGATCTTCAGTCTTCCGGGCGATGCGTGTCGCCGGGCGGTAGTTGCCGATGTACCCCTCAAGCACTTCACCGCTGGTGGAGCCCTTGAAGTTCAAGGATTTACTTTTCGTCTGAACCCAATCAGGCTGCAAAGTCTCGGAGACCTTATAGTCGCCAGGGCGCAGACCTTCCCACATGACCATGGCGGGGTCGCCAGCAGTCTGCTGGGTGTCAGGACCCACAGTATCACCTGTGCCGTTTTCCGTGCCTTTGAGCGTCATGTCCCAACCAGGTAAGATCGGCTCGCCGACCTCATAGGCCTGGTTGCCGTTCACATCCTCGTACTTGTAAACGATGATCTTGATACCTTCGTAGTTGCCGAACAGACGGGTTTCAGTTTGCCCATTCGTCAGGTCGATGGTGCGGCAGTTGTTGCCGTTGGCCGGCTTTGAAATGCCCCACCCCAGACGCTCTTCCTCGCAAAGGATATAGGTGCGCCCAGGAACGAGCTTTGTCCACGTCGCCAAGCCGTTCGCATTGGTAAGCTGCGGATTATCCTCACCACCCGGAGGTACAATCGGGTTACCCTGATCGTCTTGCAACTCCATCATCCACCCTTGGATGAGGATTTCGTCATCAGGCGTACCAGGAGTCGCATCTTCACCATCGGGCTGGCGACTGCCATCGCCGTTGATATCTTCAAACTTACGACCGCGAATCGTGCCCGGGTTGTAGTTGCCGAACTCCAGGGTTTCAGAGTCATTACTATTGTACTGAGTCACTGGATAGCAGTAGCCTTTACCGGCGACTTCTACACCAGGCAATGTATTGACCCAGTCCAAGACCTGGTTGGCTTGAACCTCATCCTCACAGATCTGGTATTCACCTGGTGGGACCGGGCAAAGGCAAACTGGCCATTACCACCAGTTGTTGTGCCCTGTTCCACCACATTGCCCTGACCATCATAGAGGGTCATGTCCCAGTCCTTCTGATAGGGATCGGCAGGGTCGGCGTCGTTGATGCCATCACCGTTTTCGTCGAGGAACTTCCGGGCCTTGAGCGCAACAGTCCTGTAGTTGCCGAAACCAACGCTCCACCGTTCCATCTTGAGCCAATGCCTCGACAGCATAGCAGACTTCGGTAGGTCCGACTACGTCAGGATCTTCAGGCTCAGAGTTCCACCAGCCGTTCTTCAGGGTTTCACATACCTGAATTTGACCTGCCGGAACATCGTTCCAAGAGACAGTGCCATCGCCACCGGTATTCTCTTGCCGCAAGATCGTGCCTGCACCATCTTTGACTGTGATTTCAAAGTTCGTCCAGACATCTGGTGGATCGTTGTAAGTGCCATCGGCGTTGTTGTCGATGTACTTGTAGGCGGTGACTGTGCCAGACTTGTAGTTGCCGAATTCAGCAGATTTCCAAGCATTGTCACCACTCTGGAAGGTCTGTTCCTTACAATAGGCCTTGAGCTTATTATCCCAGCCAGGCTGGCCAGGATCGCTGTTCGTCCAACCTGCAGGAATCGGTGGTTGCTCACAAATTTTGTAAGTGCCAGGTAACAGCTTCAGGAATTCAGCTTCATTGTCGAAGCCCGAAGTCTGGTCTGAGCCCAGCAGAGTGGTTTTGTTGCCATCGACCTTATACAGATCGAACCACCAGTCATTGAGATATTGTTCTCCGTCATTGACACTATTGTAGTTGATGTCATCATATTTCTTGGCGAAGATCTCAATCTCCCGGTAATTACCGAAGACGAACTCACTATCGCCCGTCAACGTAACCGGATCGTAGCAGACTTCTTTGTTCACAACAGGCTTGCCAGGCTCGCTATTCGCCCAGGTCTTGCCACCCTGCGTCCAGTTACCGCGAAACTCACATATCGTCACATCAGTAGCTGGAACTTGCAGAGCAACCTCACCGCCGTTAGTAGTGCCACTGGCGAGCAGTGAACCACCACTATCGTATACCCGCATTTCCCAACCGTCGATATAAGGCTCGGCTGGAGCCAGGTCGCGCACGCCATTGCCGTTCAGATCTTCGTACTTCTTGATCTTGACATTGGCGCAGGTGGGATAGGCGGGATCATAGCTGGCGGATATCTGAACTTTACTTAGTTCTTGACTGGCCGAGAATGTACCCTTGAGCATAATCCTTCCGTTAAGGGTAAATCCATCACAAAGATTAGCGCCAGTAACGACATACGTATCCCATGCGCCAGGTGCCGGGCGAATGTTTCCCAATGAATTGCCATCGAGATTTATATTGTCGAAGCGCACGCTGCCACCATTGGCGTTATCACGGTTTGCGACCGATATCTCAAGAACATTGACCGTCGCCGGATCAACGTCTGCGCTGATGCCATTCCAGACGACGTTTGCTCCAGCACCACTACCTGTAATCGTGTCAGCCCCAGGATCATAGACTACACTTACATCATTCCTTATATAGCCTCCACCTGTACTCCATGTGCCATTTGCGGCGCTACGAATTTACCAGGGGTACCTAAGTCATCATGACCAGCATAGACTTCATCTCCACCGGTGTTAGCAAATGACCGGAAGCGAACGCCCATGGTATCTGTTGGGCTACCAGGAATCGTACCTAGACCTATCGACGGAGCGGCAGACACAGTGACAGCCAGCGCTAAAATCACGACCAGCGCCACGATTAACGGAATTAGTAATTGTTTCTTCTTGATGTAGACATTGCAAAATCTCCTCTCCTTAACTTAGGAGTCATTCACGAGAAAGTTTCTGTGTTCGTTGATTGACAAAACAGTTATGAAGTCCATTGATGCGATAGACACCTCCTTATTCATGGAAATACGATTATTGTTCTTAATTAGATTGCGCTAAACCAACGCCTTCAAGATCGCAGACAGCGCGAACAGCCAGATGGCAAACTCTTGTGGCGGAACCGTAGTCCGCCATCCCATTTTTTCCGACGATAAGCAATCACATTGCGGCAGTCCTCCTTAAAGGTGTGTGAACGGGGGTGTTCCCTGCCAGGTAAGGCCTGGTAGCCCGCACAGATGAGTTCTGTATGAACGGCAAGGCTTACCTTTTAATAGAGATAGTTGTACCTTAGAATACCAGTAGGATAGCATGAAAAGTAGATGAGCACAAAACTGAGTTTCGAGGATCGTGCAAAATCATGCGCAGGTCGCTGTCAAGCAGTTCAGTTGCACCAGTGGGCATCAAGGTAGGCGGCGGGGTAACGTTGAACGGGTCGATGTAGGGTCTCTGTTTAAGGCAAGCGCCGTTTTTGGACTGGTGCATTTTTTGGCGGAAAACTGCGCTTGCTTGTGGGGAACCACCTCATTTTTGTAGAAGTTATTTGTTGGCGGTTCCTAAGTAAGCGTCCAAGAATAACTTCCCAATTTCAACCTCCGGGAGGTGGCCGCAAACGTCCAGTTAAACACTTTGGTTCTGGCCACCTCCCGGAGGTTATTTGTGGACAGTCACCAAGTGTTTGCCTGTTTTTCTTTTTAGGGTTAGCCATGGCAAAAACCGGCCCTCGCTCTGCCAAGTATCATATCCCAATGTATAGGCATCCTCCTGTAGGGTGAAGCAGCAGGCGTAGCGGTGGAAACACTTGAACCACCTCAGCGTTATGTAACGTTGAGGCGCTGTTAAAAAGGGGATCTATGGGCGAGACAGATCTCCTTCAGTATTGATTCCTGTCTCGAACGTAGAGAAAGGCGTTTCGGGGAGGGCATCCAGGGAAGGGTGTTTCGTTGGTAACTTGAACTACTTAACCTCATTGTAACACTCAGTCCCGATCCTTGGTATGATCTCGATCATAGTTTGGGACGACGACAGGATCTATCCGGCCAGCTTAAAAATTCTGATCTGAGGCCTCAAAAACGGGTAGCCCGTGGGGTTCTGGGCCCAGGTGGTAGAAAATCATTCAAAGGACAAAACAATCGAGCACATCTTTGGGCATGCTGAACGAACATGGCAACGACGCGTGGAAAGAAAAGATACAGGTAGTGTAAGTGTTTAGTCGCTTGGAGGTGGTCTTTCCTTCGCGAATTTCGTACGAAAATTATTGTTTTGTCTCATTATCTACACGATCGTCTAGCTTGTACTTTCAGGCCTAAATACAATGGGGGTTCGTTTGCCATCTCCACCGGGGGATAAATCCCCACGGCTACATGCGACCTTCGGTCGCCACAACGCCCGATGAATCGGGCTACAAGATCGACGATGCACGCATCAGCCCCATTGATGGGGCGTCATGCGACTGTGCAGCAGTCGCCGTACGCCGGGTGGGTTTCTCACGCTTCCATGTACTAGCTGCAGCGAATCCACCTTTTCTGCATAGCCGGACACAGACAACCGGTCGAGATTGGCAAGCGTGGCAGGGACCGAGGCATCGATTCCCACCAGGGCAGCGCTGGCGCCAGCCGGCAGATCGGCAAATTCGCGCGCAGGCGATTGCTCAAAACCACTGTCCAAGCCCAGGCCCTTGCGTAAAAAGGGGAAAAACCAATAGAGCATCACCAATCCCCAAAATATGCCGGAAAAGGCCAGGCCCGTAAAGCCATAACGGTAGACATGGTAGACGACTGCGGCGACATTGAAAAACAACAACGCCAAATGCGGCAGGATCAACCTCACATTTCTGCCGCTGTCGGGATTGCTTGTTGGTGACAACATACGCGGGCTTGTTGCCGCCCAGCGCCAATACCGTCGATTTGATAAAGACCGGAAACAGGGCGATAAACGCCTGGATGCCACTCATGGTCTTATTGGAAAGGAGATAGTAATAGAAATAAATCAGGAAAACAGATGGAATCCTGACCAATAAATACGTGTCTGCGTTTGCGACAAAGGTAAAATTGAAAGCAACAGACAGGGAAACAAACAGGAAGAAAAAGGGAAAGAAAACAGCAGCGACAAGATAGCGCCAACACATGTCAAAATAATGCATCTTCTGCCGAATATTCAAACCACTTTGAAGGACTGGATTCTTCCAATAGAATATGCGGAGTGCATCAGTCGCCCACGTACCCCGCTGTTTATGTATCGTGGGGAGGTCGAAGGGCGCCAATCCTTTGGAGTAGCTCTGATCGACATACACCGATTTGTACCCTCTGCCATGCAGCACGTAAGTTGTGTATAGATCCTCCACGATATTCCAGGTTTGAAAGCCACCGATCTCTTTCAGCGCAGTTCGTCGATAAAACACCCCCGAACCGCATGATATGGCAGCATTGTCTGCGTTCCTGCCGGGCATATCATGCCCGTAAAACAAATAATCATTGTTGAAATCGGAGGCTGGTACGGTAAAGGCTTGTCGCGTTGTTACGATGGCGACCTGCGGCTCATGAAAATGCCCGAGTAATGCCTCCACGATCGTGGGCTTAACGACCTGATCCGCATCCACTACCAGGATGAATTCACCCTCGGATTGCTCCAGACCAGCATTGAGGTTACCGGCCTTATGGTGCCGTGGCCGATCCTCTCTGGAGATATAGGTGACACCATAGTGACGAGCCAACTGGCGTACAGCATCTCGCCCGCCATCATCTAAAATGTAGATCTGTTTGTCCTCATAATTGATCTTGACTGCTGCCGCCAAGGTCTTTTCAAACAGGGACAGGGGTTCATCCACAACGGTCAGGAAAACATCCAGTGTTCCCGTTGCGGGATATTCGCTCACATCCTGGCGCAACTGGGTCCAAAGATTGATCACATTCAAGAACAACATCGATGCTACGGCAGACTCGGCTATAAAAAAGACCCATCCCAGAGGGTGCTCAATAGCAAACCCCAACCAGATAAGGTATAGAAAGCTAAAAACGGCGGCGATGACACCGAGAAGGCGGAGCTTAAAGTCCATTGTAATGACTGTCTGTTAAGTAAGTGTCCAACCTAAATAGTTTGAGTAATCCGAAAAATACGTTTTTGCATAAGGTGCGACGCACTTAGTATCAAGTTCCAGCAACTTTCCCTGAGAAAAAAGTGCGTCGCACCTGAAAGGCCATGATCACAAAGTATTGAGTTTCATGCGGTGAGATATCTAACGTGGTTGCCCTTCGTGCAAGGGCGAGAAAACGACGAAGGACAGCTACACTAATTTTGGCCGTTCGCCAATCGTCCTGCGATTGCACTGCGCGCATCGATCATTGCCCCATGAGTATACATATCAGACCAGCTTTGGCAAGCTTGTGGCGTGTACAGCGGCAGTTCCAAATATAACCGCAGAGCAATGGTTTGTCGTAGGTGGGGCGAGTAATTTCCACTCAGATACACCTCATGCGGACATCGTCACATCAGCGACGCGCTGTGATGATGTGACCAGGCTTGCCAAACGACTGATGGTCGTCACTCGCCCATTTGCAGCGATAATCTCATAATTGGAACTGCTGCGTGTACAGCGGCACGTTTCAAATTTGGTGCAGGATGTGTTTGAACGATTGTAGCCATTCACCCCCCTCCACCCTCCCCCCGACATCTGGGGGAGGCTTTCAGCTTCCCTCCGTTGACGGGGGGATTGAGGGGGGTAGAGGGTGAACGATTACGAACGATTTGTATCGGCAACTCCACCCGGCGTTGGGCGACCGCAGGTCGGCGACCTACGGTCGCGAGTAGCACGGGTCATTTATGTCCGTGTGGATCCTCGCACCATCACCGGTTGTTCGGTTTTTCCGAAACATCACGCTATACTGGATGACATAAACCCCCACTCGGAGTCCTACCCTATGCTCAATCGCCGTACGATGGCCGTCGCCCTCAGTCTGCTGGCACTGCCCATACTTTTCCTTGCTGTCAGCACCAGCCAGGCCGAGGCCCCGCCACCGACGCAGCCCGCGCCCATCCGCCTGAAAACCGGGACGTTTTTGCCGTGTAGGGGCGAATGATTATTCGCCCCTACACGCCATCGCGGACGACCAAAAATCAGGCCTCTATCTTATCCAGTTCGCCGGACCGGTGCAGAAAAGCTGGCAGGCGCAGGTGCAGGCCACCGGCGTCGAGCTGCTCGATTATATCCCCGAATATGCCTACAAAGTGCGGATGACGGCAGCGCAGGCCCAGGAGGTGTCCGCTTTGGCAAGCGTCGGCTGGGTGGGCGTATTTGAACCCGCCTATAAACTGAGTCCCGACCCTGAAGCGCGGCGACAGCAATCTGTACACCGTGCAGGTCGAAGCTGGCGCGGATGCGGGCGGGGTTGCCAAGAGGGTATCCGCCCTGGGCGTCAGTTCGGTCACAGTCGATGGGAACATCCTCACCCTCCTGGCGTCTTATGCCCAGGTCGAGGCCATCGCCCAGCTTGACGATGTCGCCTGGATCGAAAACTTCCTCCTGCGCGAGAAACACAACGAATATGGCGGTGGCGTGATCCTGGGAGCGAACAACGCCCAGGCCAACGGTTACGACGGCTCCAGCCAGATCGTGGCCGTGGCCGACACCGGCCTGGGCGATGGCACGCCGTGGACGCATGCCCGCCCATCTCCCCGCAGCGCGCATTGAAGAAGATCTTCAGTTGGGGCGGTGGAGCCGTAGGCGCAGTGCTATCGCGTCATCACCGATGGGGCGCTGGATCCCGGACAGCGGGCATGGCACCCATGTTTCCACCTCCATCTCTGGGCAGCGGCGACGCCACGGGCATGGGCAGGGGCGTGGCCCCAGCCGCGCAACTTGTGTTCCAGGCTGTCGAAGACTATGTGGAGTGGTACAGCCAGTGTGCAGAAGGACCTGATGGCTACTATCTCATTGGCATCCCCGCCTACCTCAGCACCTTGTTACAGGCAAGCCTACACCCAGGGCGCGGGTGCATGCCAATTCATGGGGAAGCAGTGCCGCTGGCGATTACACGGTCGACAGCCAGGCCGCAGATGAGATGATCTGGGATCGCCCCGACCTGACCATCACCTTTTCCGCCGGGAACGCCGGCATCGACGCCGACGGTGATGGTGTGATCGACGCCGATTCGATGGGCTCACCAGCCACCGCCAAAAATGTGATCAGCGTGGGAGCCAGCGAAAATGCGCGGGGCGACGCCTATCCCTGCGATGCCTCGCTCACCTACATCGACCCGAGGGCCGGGAATAGCTGCGCCGATCTGGCGGGTA
This sequence comes from uncultured Chloroflexia bacterium, assembly GCA_963700615.1. Taxonomy (GTDB): domain Bacteria; phylum Chloroflexota; class Anaerolineae; order J102; family J102; genus DUEF01. The sequence goes on from CAVOYG010000029.1 coordinate 13,828, forward strand.
TCAACGCCATCAAATCCTATGGCGAATCCTGGCCCGAGGATTTCCCTGCCGACCCCATCGCCTCGGACCCCATCGCCGGTGATGCCGAGCAAATGGCGGCCTTCAGCAGCCGAGGCCCCACCAACGATGGCCGCATCAAGCCCGATGTGGTGGCTCCGGGCACCTGGGTGCTCTCCGGCTATTCTGATCTCTACCAGGAAGGCTACGACCCGGACCCCAATCCCCGTAATGACCTCTGGCAATATGATGGCTGGGGATTCCCGGCCAACAACGAATACAAATACATGGGCGGCACTTCCATGGCGAACCCGCTGGTGGCGGGCGCAGCGGCAGTGGTGCGCGATTATTATCAGAAAGCGCACTACCATCAGGCCAGCGCCGCCCTGGTCAAAGCCACGCTTATCAACTCCGCCGTCGACCTGCTCGACGAGAACAACGATGGCGTCCACGACAACGCCAACCCCATCCCCAACATCCACGAAGGCTGGGGGCGGGTGAACCTGACTACCGCCACCGATGGCACGCAGCAGTTCTTCGATGCGCTCTATCCCTACCAGGGTCTGAACACCGGCCAGGAGGCTGTGACCACCTACGCTGTGTTGCAAGCCGGCCAGCCCTTCAAGGTCTCGCTGGTGTGGAGCGACTACCCCGCATCTGGCAGCGCCGCCAAGAGCCTGGTCAATGACCTGGACCTGATCGTGCAGTCACCCACCGGTGAGATCTACGAAGGCAACAACTTTACGGGTGGCTGGTCGGCGCAAGGCGCAACGCAAACGGCAGACCGCATCAACAATGTCGAAAATGTGTACGTGCAAGAGGCCGCGCCGGGCACATGGACTGTCAGCGTGCAAGCGTTCAACGTGCCACATGGCCCGCAGCGATACGCCCTGGTGATCGACGGCGCTTTTGAACCCGCCCCCACCGCCACACCAACCCCGACTGCCACGTCAACGCCGACCAGCACGCCCACACCCACTGCCACAGCCACCCTCACCAGCACACCCACTGCCACAGCCATCCCCACCAGCACACCCACACTCACCCCAACTCCAGAACCTCCTGCCTGCACCCGCTACGACTTCAACAGCGATGACGTCATCGACCTGGATGACATTAACACCGTCATGTTCAACTCCATTTTCGTGGGTGCACCTTACGACGACCGCTACGATCTCAACGACGATGGCATCATTGATATCGTCGATGTGGCCGAAGTGGCGAGGCATTTTGGAGAGCTTTGCCCGTAGCGATGGGATTTCTGGCGTACAGGTGCGACGCACTTCGGAAGTGCGTCGCACCTTTTGCCCGGTTCGTAGGGGCAACTGGCCAGTCGCCGCTACACGTCCTGCACCACCGCCGACGACTACCCAGCCGGTGCTGCATCTTTTTTTACGACGTAAAACGCCGTGAGGGGATTGAATATCGCTCGATAGACAGCGTAAATCACGGCAACAGCTTCCACAACAGGCACAATCTGCATAAACCAGAGGATGTACGTGGATAGCATGATCGTTGCCTTCCTGTACCAGGCCGCTTGGACCTGAGCGACATTCCTGTAGGCTCCCACCATGTACACGGACCCAAACACACCAGCAATGGTGGCGCTGACAATGGTCGCCCACAGTGGGAAATAATTATCCACGCCGAAAATCGCCGTGATCATACTGAGAATCGTGATCAGGGAACCTAACCAGGCAAAGGTCCAGGACAGCAAGAATAGCGCCAGCAAAAGCCGGTTCAGGAAACTTAGATCACCCTCCGACACAATCAGGCTCAAACCTGTATACCAGCGTGCACGCTGCTTGATAATATCGCTAACTGTAAAGGGTGATTGCTCTTTAACGAAACCATCCACCCAATCAAAAACCACGCCCTGTTCCATGGCTCTGAAAGCAAAATAAGTATCTTCGGTGATATCGCTTTTGCGCCCCCAATCCCAACCAATTGATTGCTCGATTTCGGCAGGAACCAGGACGAAACTGCCGTGAATACCGAACACGGACCGGTGCAACACCTTATACTGAAACCGAAAACGTCCAAGATCATCGCCCGTCCTGACACTGTCGATAGCAGTGATCAACATGTTCTGGCCGTAGTTAAAGGCATTGTACTGGATCTCACCCTGGCCGATAGCGCCACCTGTGCGGGTCATGCTGTATTTACGAATAAACGCCTCGATGCCAATGACCACCTCTGGCGTCAGCACTGTCTCTTCATCACAATGCATGATCCAGGTGTCCTGCACATAACTGCCTTCCTTGCGTCGTTTCTGGAGTCGTCTACTCCTCTTCCCCAGTAAATACTGTAACGCCCGCGTCTTTGTACTTGACTCTCCGCTTCGTCTGGTAGGAACCAGGCACAAGGCAGTAATGGATCAGCCCGTTTGTCTCTGAAACACGATGATCGTCAGGGACTTCAATGTCAGTCACGACTTCGATCTCGTAAGATATTCCCACCATCCTATCGAATACTTCCTGGGTTTCTTCGATAGAACGTCGCAACGCTTCCCGATTATCACCTCTGCTAACATAAGAAACAATCAAGAGATGGGGCAAATCCTCCTCCTGAGTCTCCGCTTTCTCCAGGTCATCCATATCATGGAGGACTGCCCAACAACAATCCCAGGAAATTGAATACCATCCACAGGCCTGGTAGCAACCAGACAAACTTCAATCGAAAAAGTGTATGTTCCCAAGGATTGTCAATCACCGATCCAACTTGTCGCGACCATATATAGATAGCCAGGAGAATCTGGAAAATGAATGGCGTAAGGAAAAGGAGCCAATAACCGATACGATCTTTATTGGCTTGATACAATTTGGACATTGATTTCACACAGCAGCACTAATCTTGCCTGACTAAAGCACACTTATCCGATCACATGATTGACGATAACGATTATGCCACAGGTAAATTGCGGTGACGAATCGATACAAAACGCAGAACGATCAGCTAAACCGATAGCCCCCGTCACCAGAATCGGAACGTGGATCAGTTACTGCGATGCAGGGCGTACGCCGGGGACTGCAAGAGCGTCTGCACCTGCAACGAGGTGATGAACCACAACGCCAGGGCGCCTGCCACCAGACCAGCAATGCTGCCGGGGTATCCCAATACGCTGGCCGACCACCAGGCCACAGCAAAATCCATAAACAAAGCGACTGCCAGGGGGGCCAGCACACGGCGGGGTTGAGACATGGCAATCAATAAGCCCGTATTCATCATGGCCAGGGCCAGCATTCCGTACCCAATCAGGGCCCAGAGCAGGATTTTTTGCCCGACCGCTGCCGGCATCAAGACCCGCCAGGCCGGAGGCAGCAATGGCGCACGGGACACGACAGTCATCACCAAAACCGCCATCAGGGCAAAGAAACCGGCAAGGGCGAGGACACGCAGCCAGTACGAACGGGTCAATCCATGTTCATAGCGCCATTCATCCCCGACGGTAAAACGCCTGAGACCGACGCGCATCGAAACCATGAACCGGCCCAGCAACAGTTCCTGCATGGCGATGGCAAGGATGAAGGCTAGCAGCGCCCAGCCGATCACGATCTCATACTGCACCTGCAGCACAGCCTGGCCCGGCACGGAGCCAGCGGACGCAGCCACGAAGCGATCGACAATGATCAGCAGCATGACGCCAAACCCGTAGAGTACATAGGCCCACTGCTCGACGGCGACGCTGCGTAAATGCGAAAGACGTTTGTTCGCACGTTGGCGCAAACGCTGCACGCCCCAAAAAACCATGAAACATCCCAGCATAAGCGCATTTGCCAGTAACAGCGCCGCCCCGGGAATGAATTGCGGCGCAAATACATCTGCCAGAATAGCGCTGTTCATGCCCACCACGACCACCGCCGCAAAGGCGCTGGCGATAGCCCACAGGGCGAGATCATGCACAAAAAGGGCGTTGACCAGAAGCCAAAACACGCCGGCCAAGAGGAAATACCCCCCGAACAGAAGCACCATCTCCAAAGAGAAACCACCAGACCAGATGGCCACGGCAGCGCCGACCAAAACGAGGGTGGTCGCACCGGTGATGGCGATCAGCAAGAGGCGCAGCGTTGCCATACTGGCCAACCTCGTGTCTCCCTGCTGTTGCAGTTGCAAGGGCTCGCGTGCCAGCAACTGGCCCAGACCATTGGCCCAAACCAATCCCAGCAGCAGGCCGATGCCCGCCCAGGTCGCTTCCACCAAAGACAAGCCCCGCCCGGAACCAAAAGAAATGCCGAACCACACCAGGCCCACGAACTGGATCAACACCAGGGCCAGGAAATAGACCCCGCGCAAAGGCGCTCTTTCGACAGTCAGGTCCTCCACGGAGGCAGCGGTTTCGGCTTTTGCCTTCGGCAAAGAAGTGGTCCAGGCATCGAGCCAGATCCTGTCTCCCAACGCCACGAGATTGTCCGCGCCGAACCGGGAGGCATCGGCGTTCAGCCAGCCTCGGCTCTCCAGATAGGCTGCGACAGCCAAACCGCTCACCGGAGCGCCAATGTGCCCCTGCACATCCTCAACCAGAGCGCCAAAGCCATCAGCGTCATACGCAGCAGGCATCAGATCCCGCTCTGAAACAGCGACCAGTTTCATCGCCGTTTCAACAGAAGCCTGTTTATGCTGGTCGGAACGCACCTGCGTCCCCTGAATCCACGTTGCGTCGTAAGCCGTCATTGTCAATCTTGGTGATCGAACTCCGAGTGTACGGATAGCCGGCGGCAAATGAATAAGCCCACCTGCGACCCGCAGCAGAGCAAAATGTTCCGCTATAACCAAATCAAATCTGATTTAAGGTAGTATACGCCTCTGCGTAAGAATTCAGCAAATGATCAATCGTAAAGTACTGCAGAACACGCTGCCTGCCATAAGCCCCCATTGTCTGACGTCTTGCGGGGTCCAGCAACAGGGTCGTAATGGCGTCGGCGAGTTTTTCTGGCGATCGGGGCGGTGTAAGCAACCCGGCGTCGGCAAGGGCTTCGGAGACGCCGCCCACATCGGTGGCGACGACAGGTCGGGCGCACGACATCGATTCGAGCACCGTGAAGGGGAAGGCCTCGGAAATGCTCGACAGCACCGTGACATCGCCTTGTGGATAGACCGCTTCCGGTTGGCCGTGCCGCCCCTTCAGCGTGACGGTTTCGTGCAGGTCCAGGGCTGAGATCAGCGCCCGGCATTGGGCAGCGTAATCCGGATCAGCTTCCAGCGAGCCATACAACAGAAACTGTACATCAGGGATGCGTTTTTTCACACGAGCCGCCGCCTGGATCAACGCAGCCACATCCTTGATCGGCACCACGTTGGCCACCATCACCACGGTGGGACGTTCAGGCTGCTCCTGTCTGGGACGGAAGCGCTCGCTATCCACGGCGTTGTAGATGATCTGCACCTTTTCGGGCTTCGCCCCAAGCTGAACCTCCCACCGGGCATTAAAATCACAGACAGGGGCGATGAGATCGGCGAAATGATAGCATACGCGGGCCATCACATCGGTTGAGCGCAGCAGGAAATACTTCTGGAAAAAACTCATGCTGTCGGCGGCGCTGACGTTGATGGTGCGTTCCCGCAGGTAGACGCCATGTTCAGTCAAAAGGAAGGGCGTCCCTGACTCCAGACGGGCGACAACGCCCAGCAGGCTCACGGGCGCCGCCACAGTGGAATGGAACAGGTCTACGTCGGGGGGTGTCAGGGCCAGGGGCCGGAAGAGCGCCGACATCCAACTCAGCGTGGTCGACAAATCCTCCAGCGTGTACCCGACCTCTGTCTGCATCCCGCCGGGCGCAGGGCGGTACCAGGCCTGGACGGCATCGACAAAGGCCTGCCAGACAGCCTGAGAGCGGAAGGTCTGGTCAAAATCATAGCGCCGCAAATACTGCGCCAATGTCAGCAACGTTTCACCGCACTGTGCCGGGTTAAAGTTATCAACATCCTCGTACAAACATCGCAGCCACGCTCGAAAGGCGGGCAGAAATGTTTCGGCAATCACCTGGTCGGTGGTGTCCAGGCGCTGCTGCAAGAGCCCCGCGGCGCTTGTCGGTCCCCGCACCGAATCGATGGCGCTCGCGCCCCACAGGGGAATCTGGATCATGCTGCGCACATTTGCCGGCATCTCGTAGCGCATCAGCTTGAATGGCTGACTGGTAACGGCGATAACATGAAACTCGATGGAGGAGAGCCCGGTCAGCAACATGTGGCTCCAGGTGCTCACCCCGCCCCCGGCGTACGGGTAGGTGCCCTCCGTCAAAAAACCAACGCGCAAACGATTTCGCTCCGCTGCGACGCCTGTCTGGTTCACGGCGCAGCATCTCCGGGACGGAAGCCGCCGTATGCACGCGCTGCACCATCTGATCCAACCACGATTTCCCCGCCGTCGGTGAGGCGCAGGAATTCGGTGAGGACACCCACGGTCTGTACTTCAATCCCACCGCTGAAGCTTGCGCCGGCCGGGAGCGCGGGCAAGGGTGTCACCAAAAGATGATTACCCTCTGCCGTGCCCATGGCGCTGTAGTGTGGGTTCGTGTACTGAAACAGATCGCATTGCGCCATCACCGCCGCCCAATAAGCCGCCAGAAACAGATCATTCTCGGCCAATTCAGCGCGGTCATCGCCCGTAGAAACGCAGGCCAGACGAAAAGGCTGTGCACCACGGTAGCCCGCCAGCTTTTCGGCGCGCTCATGCCAAACGACGGGCTCATCCAAACGACCATCCGCCACAAACCATGATTCCGCCAGCACAAGGTCATCGCCAGTGATTGGAATTTCTGGCAGAGCCTGTCCACCAGCGGTTTCCCGAAACAGGTCATCGGGATTCCAGGCATTGAGGAAGGCCGTGAGACCCGCCGCATGCGTCCTTTCGATCAGCTCGGCCAGGCGTCGGCGGTAATCCGGGTAACTCAACCCTTCCGTAAACTCATATCCGGCATCATCCCAGAAGATGCCTGTGGCCCCGGCATCGAGCCAGCGGTCGATCTCCGCAGCCAGGTCCGCCATGCTCGATCTTCCCGGTCGGGTCGTCATCCCCATATCGATGTAACCGTAGACCTCGACGCCTTGCTCGGTTAGGGCATCGATCAGCGCCAGCGCTTCAGCGTGGTCGGGATGATCGGGCTCAGCCAGCGTCTCTCCAAAAACCACAACCGAGAACTGCCCGAACAGCGCTTCCGGCAAAGCCGGCCTGCCATCAGCGGGAATGGCGGCGGATGGCCAGCCATAATAAATGCCCAGGCGTTGCGGAGCGGTGATCGAGGGCGGGACTGCGGCTTGCTCTATCAATTCAGGCTCTCCTGTTACAGTCGGCGGCGGCGCTGACTGAAAGGTCTCCTGCTCGATCGTCTCATCAAGCGGTACAGGTTCGGGTTCGGGATCAGCAAGATGCTGTTCCTCGGCAGGTGCGTTCGCCACATTGGGGGGTGGCGGCGCAGTGCAAGACGCCATGCAAAAAACAAGTGCAATCATGCCAAACACAAGAGATGTCCCTCTGGGTAAAACGATCATCGGGTTCTTTCTCAACACCCTTCGCCAAAATGTCGGGCAATTTCGAAAATATCGGCAATATCGATCACCCCATCGGGTACAAAGTCGAAAATGGGATCATAGGAACGCATTGTGGAAAATGGATGCCAGGACAACAGCGTTGACATCATCCAGGTCGACAATGCAGTCACCATTGATATCGTAACGGCCCTGGCTATAGAAAAGCGCCTCGTGCCTTCCGCCATCCTCGCAAACGACTTCAAAGCGTCCGAGGTCTGTCGGGCGTGTGTGTACATCGCCATTATGTTGCACATCTTCGAGGAAAGTCGCACCGACTCCGTATGGCGGGTTTGGGTTTGGTCGTGGTCGCCACGGCATGAGGTTTTTGGATGTTCCGCTTGCGGAAAATTGCGGTTCCGTCCAGCCAAAACCATCGAATCCGTACAAGGTCGTTGCATACCAGGCATATTCAAGTTTCGCTTCGATATCTGATGGAGCAGTGCTTGCCGCACCGAGTTGGTCGGACGTGGTCATGGTCCACATTTCAGAACCGAAACTTTGGTGATAGATGAACGCCTTGTCCGCTTTTTCGAGCCAGGAGTCACCCTGGGGCTGGTCGCAGACATCATATCTGCCTTCAGTAATAGTGAACGACTCAAGCATGTACATATCTGTCGAACGGATTTTCGATGGGACACGACCGGGATTACCCCAAGGATAACGGGTGTCTGGCATGCTGCTGAAGGTATGGTCAATAAACCAGCTATTGACAAACGCGTTTAATCCTGCTGTGTGAACAGCCTCCAGCATCGTGTTTTGAGCACCACGCGTGATCTCCCAATCATAGCCAAACCTGTCGATAAAAATGCCATCCACCCCCATCTCCTTCCACATCTCAAGATGGGCATTCCAGTTCGCCACAGGAATGCCTGTCAGGCTCCAGGATGATCTCCAGGCAACGCCATCCAGGTAGCCGTACACTTTCGTGTCATAATCCCGATGAAGGATGTCGATAATCTGCTGTGTGCGGGTATGATCACCGTGATTCTGTTCCTCCAGGCCCTGATTGAAGACGACAACATCATATTGCCCGAACACCGCTGCAGCTGCATCGACATTCACATAGCCTGTATTGACCCGCGAGGGTATGCCATAGTACACGGCCAGACTTTTAGGTGGAATCGGACCATCGTCGGCAGCATAAGTTGAAGTGGTGTTTGCCGCCATCAGGATCAGAAACAGGGCGGCGGCCAGTATTGGGGTAAATCTTGCTCGTCTCATCTATCTTCTTCTTAGCTCCACTGTTGTCGTTTTGGGATCGGGCAGAATGGCGCGATTATAGCACAGGCAAAGAATCGCAACGAAAAATCGACCTCGGAGCCCGTTCCTGCGACTCCGAGGTCGATCGCTAGTTATAGTTCAGGGACAAGGCTGTGTTCAGGGGCAAGGCTTTCCGAAGTAGATTGCAACTTCAAAGATGTCGGCAATATCGACAACACCATCCGGGATCACATCGTAGTGAGCATCATAGGACACGGGGGGAGAGATGAAGATTGAATTGTTCAACACCTCCAGGATATCGTCGAGGTCGATGATGTGGTCATCGTTGAAATCGTACAGCTTACAGATGGGCAATTCAGGCACGAGATAGTCTTCAGTTTCGCCGCTGCTGTAGCCATTGGGAGGACCGCTGCCATCAATGGCTGTGGCTGACGCAATCTCATTGCTGAGGGTGATACGCATCCACATCGGCTGGTCTATCTTCAGATTCCAGAGCAAGAACTGCGGCGTGGTGTAGGTGTAGGTTCCGGGCGCTTTGGCTGGGATTTCCATATCATGCACCGCCCATTCTGGGGCGTCGCCCTGTTGCTTGCACATATGCACCTCGCCCCAGGCGCCATTGCGATCTACGTCCAGCCAGATGTTGGCATAGTGCTTCATCAGCGGCGCGCCGGGTGGCACTGTCACTTCAAAGGTGATGGTGGTCGGTACACAGTGCTTGCGGTCGAAGTCCATCCCCACGCCATCATCAAATTCGTCTTTATCCGGTGTGTCGGTGGGAGGCCAGATGTTGTTGACGCCATCCTGGTCGGGTCCGGTGTCCGCCTCATCTTCAGCGCTGATGGTCGGACCAAGCCAGGCGGTCATTTCCTGATTCCAGTGTTTGGGGCCGATTGGAGCCGGGCCGGCAAAGACGGTCGGGTAGCGGGCGAGCACAGGACCTGCCGCAGCGGTGTAGGCCGTCATCACCTTGTCGCTGTGATTGTTGGTGCTGTCGGGCGCATCGCCCAGATCGGCTGTTGTATCCGGCCCTGCTACATGAAATTCCGTAACAACCTCATCCACGGGTTCGCCCAGATGGTTGTAGATCCAGTCCCATATCTTGATGGTCGTGGACGGTGGCACGGATGCGCCAATCGTTACGTTGACGTCGATCACCCCACCGGCACCCTCTGCTAAATCACCGAGATCCCATTCTGCCCAGGTGCCATTGGGATCTTGGCGATCAGGTTCTGGGTTCGCGTTCATGAAGAGGGCTTCAGGTGGAAACTCGTTGCGGATCATGACATCATTTTCATAACCGCCATAGTTAGCCCAGTACAATGCAAATCCGACATTCGCACCTGGCAACACTTCCGGTTCATAACCACTACTGATCCACAAGTCCGGCGGCGTCTTCTCGAATTTCACCGGACGTTCTTCCACCAGCTTGCCATCCACCCACAGCCATTCCCTCAGGAGTGCATCTGTCCAATCACAAGGCTCGATGTGGAACTCCTTTTTCAGGGTGGCTCCATTCTGCGCCTCGCCTGCTCCCACCTTCCAGCTCAAGAATCCATCTCCTTCCGCCACCAACCCGACACCCGCTGGCTCCACCGCCCAGTTCACCAATTTCAGATGGTCTGGGTCCCACGCCTCCTCGATCTCGAAGGCGGCTCCGGAGAAGACCCTGTCCAAAATCACGATAGTGTCCGATGTTTGCACCGTGACGGAGATATCGGGATACCACACTTGGTCGTTAATGTATTTGTACCACTCGGGCGGTTTCGTGACCAATAGCACGTAGTCTTCCACCTCGCCATCCTGAGCAAGACCGGTCGGTTCGAGACCGGCCTCTGTGCTACAGCGGAAACGAGCGAAGCTCGTGCCGATCACCGCGTCAGGTGGTACGTCAAAGCCCAACTCGTGCTCATCACCTGCTGTCAATGGTTCATCGGTGAAGATCTGCTCTGGATCGCCCATCGACCAGGTTCCATCGCCATCGAAATCCACCCAGGCATTGAGCAGGCAATCCACGTTGGATGGTTGCATATCGATAGTGACCGTGATAGGACTGCCTTGTGACAAGGGATCGACGAAGACAACGCCATCTTCATCATCATTGCCGTCATTGTCATCCCCATCGGCTCTGAGCGTGGGCTGGCCATCCGGGTCGGGATCAACGCCAATGCCCATGAATGGTCCGGCGATGACATGGCGAGCACCATCGTTTGCTAGCAGCGTGGGGTAGGTGGGATCGGGCGCGTCGCCGAAGTCCAGATCAACGTCCTCGCCGCCGATGTAGAAAGCCAAATCCAGCGGTGCACCGGTGGGATCGGTCAGAGGTTGCCAACCAAAAGGTGCCTCGCCATAGTGCCAAACGGCGGTATCCTCGAAGTGATCGAGGGAAGTCTTCACGCCAAAGACGCCATTCTCCACAGCGAATCTCAAATCCAGCCAGTAGATGTTGCCTTCCTCTTGCACGAAAGCGATGTCGTTGGGGATGGGAACCTCGAAGCGGAAGTAGCGTTTGTGGTTAGGATGGCCCCAATCCGCGGAGTGCGGATCGTACCAACCCTGATCTGCTGGCGGGAACACCTCCTCGAAGAAGAAATTGTTCGTATCCCACTGCCACAGCAGTTCGCCTGGCTTGCTGAATGTACCGGAGCGGTCATCCTTGTGAATGCTGAGGTGGATGTTGTAGATCTGGCCGATCTCGTCATCCCTCCAGGAGCCCCAGAAGACGACGTTGTTGATGAGGCCGGTGGCGGTGCACAGGAAGTCATCGGCTACCATCGCCGGTTCTGTGGCATTGACATCCCAACCGTGGGGATCGGGAAGTTGCGGGAAGTGCATCTTGTAGTCTGCTTCTTCATCGATGCGCAAGAGGTAGTCTTCCGTCTCGCCCAGTTTGTAACGGCCACCGCCATCCCATCCCGCCCCCACCGGATGTTCGGTGATCGAGAATCTCGACCACACGAAACCGTGGTTCGGACCGATCAGGAAGGGGGGAGGGTTCAAGCCAGAGAGCGGACCCACGTATCCGGCCGGAATCACGAAATCAACCAGCACGTGCTCGGTTGCAACTGCACCCGCGCAGGATGAGTTCCCCGCCCATTTTCCTGACTGATCCCAATCCATCAACACATTCATGTACACCGGCATGTTTGGCGCGCCATTATTCACAACGATGTCGACATCCTGGCCCCATAACGCCATCGTGCATTCATCGCCCAGCGCCGTCCCCTGCGATTTCGGGCAGGGCAAGACATTCTCGTTACCCGCCGCGCCCATGATGGTGTAGGGCTCCGGGATAATCAAGCCTGCATCCCCATCCTGGAAGCATTCATCACGATCATACTGGTTGGGCGTGAACAGAGGGCACACGCCGGCATTGCCATCCAATTCGGCATCCCAGGCAGGGCCGAAATAGGCTGAGAAGCCGTCATTGCCGTGGTCCACCCAACCCGCCATCGGTTCGGTCAAACAGGTTGGGAACTCACCCATCACACCCAAGGCGGGGTACGCCACTGCAGCTTCCGGTGCATCGCCGAATTCCAGTTCCATGATGTGGAAGGTCGTCACTACTTCGGCTACAGGTTTGCCCAGATGGTTGTATATCCAGTCCGGGATTTCGATAGTCGTCGATGGAGCCAGACTCGCATCAATCGTCACGCCAACCTCGATGTTCCCGACGTTTCCCCCGGCCAGATCGCCGAGATCCCACTCCACCCACGTCCCCTGGGGATCGACACGATCAGGTTCCGGCTTCGCTGCGGAACAGCGCCTCAGGTGGAAACTCGTTTCGGATCATGACGTTATTTTCATAGCCGCCGGTATTCCCATAGGATAAGTTGAACTCGACTTCCGCACCGGGTAGCACTTCTGGAGGCCAACTACTGGCGATCCACAAATCCGGTGGCGTTTTATCGAAGTGCACGATACGTTCATCCATCATCACGCCTTCGACCCACCAGCGTTCGATCAGATCTGTATCCGTCCAGGTGCAGGGCTCGATGTGGAACCACTTCTTCAGCGTGGCCCCATCCGGCGGCATCTCGCCTTCCTTTACGACCCATTTCAAGAACCCATCTTCTACCCACACCACGCCCACATCTGGAACACCTCGGAATCCAGCAGCTTCAAACGGGTAGGATCCCACTCCTCCTCAATGATGAACGCCTCTCCACCGATAACCGTATCTTCAATCATCACCGTATCCGAGGTTTCCACCGTGACGGAGATATCTGGTTTCCACTCAATGTCGTTGATGGTTTTGTACCACTGCAGCGGCTTTTCCACCAACAAGAGATAGTCTTCGGTCTCGCCCCAAGCGAAGCTGCCCGATCCATCCCAGCCAGCGTTCACCGGCTGTTCGGTGATCGAGAACCTCGACCACACAAAGCCATCGTTCGGGCCAATCAGGAAGGGTGGAGGGTTCAGCCCCGAGAGTGGGCCAACGTAACCGGCCGGGATCACAAAATCCACCAACACATGTTCAGGCGCCACCGCACCCAGGCAGGGTGAACTCCCCGCCCATGCCCCTGCTGATCCCAGTCGATGAGCACATTCATGTAAGCGTGGGTGTTGGACAAGCCGTTGTCAACATGCATCTCGATATTCCCGCCCCAAGTCGCCATCTGACACATTCCCCAAAGCCGTCCCCTGCGATTGCGGGCAGGGCACCACCTGCTCGCCCCCGCAGGGCCAACGATTGTGAAGGGCTCTGGGTGCAGCAAGTCCGGCATCACCATCGGCAAAACATTCATCCTGGTCGTACTGGTTGGGCGTGAACAATGGACACACACCGGCGTTGCCATCCACCTCGGCGTCCCAGGACGGACCAGGAGGGCCGAGAAGTCGTGACTACCGTGATCCACCCACCCCGCCACCGGCACGGTCAGACAGGTGGGGAACACTCCGATCACACCCGAGATCGGATACGCTAACGATCCTTCTGGTGCATCGCCAAACTCGAATGGACTGATTGGAGTTCAGTCACCACTTCATCGACGGGTTGGCCCAAATGATTGTAAATCCAATCCCAATCTGGATGGTCGTCGACGGAACCAGGCCGGCATCGATGTCCACCGTCACATCGATTGCGCCCTCCTCATCCATGCCCAGGTCGTCGAAATCCCACTCCGCCCACATACCATCAGGGTCGTCGCGATACGACTAGGGGGTCGGATGCCAGAAAGAGTGCTTCGGGCGGGAAGTAATTGAGGATCATCCCCGCATTCTCACGCCCACCATTATTTTCGTAGTCCAAAGTGAAGATTGGTCGGTTGGCCAGGAAGGACTTCGCGGATCGTAAACTGGCTGGTGATGGAAAGGAACGGGTTGCAGCTTCTCGAAATGCACCGGATTCGTTCATCCATCATTTCGCCTCCGACCCACCAAGCGTTCGATCAGGTCTGTTTCCGTCCAGGTCGCAGGGCTCGACGTGGAACCATTCTTCGTCAGCGTGGCTCCATCCGGCGGCGCCTCGCCCTCCTCCACGACCCAAGTCATGAGCCCACCAGTATCCACCCATACCACTCCCACATTCGATTCCTGATCCAATAGCTTCAAACGGGCAGGATCCCACTCCTCCTCGATCTTAAACCCGCCGCCTCCGATGACTGTATCGACTATCGTTATCGTATCCGAGGTCTCCACTGTGACTCGAATATCCGGTTTCCAGGGTACATCGTTAATAGTCTTGTACCATTCAGGAGGTTGATCGACATGGAAGGTCGTCACTACTTCATCTACGGGTTCACCAAGATGGTTGTAGATGTAGTCCCAAATATCGATAGTCGTGGATGGTGGCAAGGAGGCATCAATCGTCACGAAAACGTCGAAAAAGCCATCGTCGCCTGCTGCCAGATCGCCGACATCCCACTCCGCCCGCAAACCGTCTTCCGATACGAAATCTGCCGGTGGCTCGGAGCGCAGGAAGGGCGCTTCCGGTGGGAAGTCGTTGCCAATCATCACGTCGTTCTCGTATCCGCCCTCGTTCAGGTACTCTAATCTGAAGCTGGCTTCGGCGCCGGCCTGCACCTCAACATCGAAAAAACTGTCGATTGTGAGGTCCGGTGGGAGTTTCTCAAAATGCACCGGACGTTGTTCCAAAAGTTGACCCCCGCTCCACAAGCGCTCGATTAAATCCGTTTCCGTCCAGTCGCAGGGCTCCACATGGAACCACTTCGTCAACGTGGCGCCATTACTAGCTTCACCTGCCCCCACCTTCCAGATAAGATACCCTTTACCAACCTCCACTTGCCCCACATTTGGCAACACCTCCCAATCCACCAGCTCCAGACGAGTGAAATCCCACTCCTCTTCGATTTCGAACGGAAACCTAACTGCAATTGCTCTATCTTCGATTACTATCGTATCCGAAGTCTCCACTGTGACAAAAATATCCGGCTTCCATTCGATTCCATCAATGGTCTTGTACCAATCAACTTGATCGGGAGACGCCATCGGACCTCCCATGTCGGGGATCTGCGCCGCGGTTGTCGGTGCCATCGCGCCTGGAGCGAACAAAGTGAGCGCGGCCATACTCACGAAGAACACAAACGTAAAGATGACCGTTGCAATAAGTCTTGTTTTCATTTTTATCCCTTCCTCTGTTTGTGCTGCGTGGTCGGACGATGCCTAGCACGCAGATGGGTCTCATTTTCAAAAAAACGAGACTCGTGCGACCTGCGGAGCAGTTATCCCGATGCAAGCAACATTGCTTACTCCGCCAAAAAAAAAGCCAACTCCCTCTTGCTCAGGAGTTGGCGTCAATGCAAGTCACAGAGGATCTCCTGTGCGTGAGGAGATCAGATAGTAGAATTCAAATGGAGCTTTCACACCTTGAATTCAATGTAGTTTAATTATAGTCGCAAACTAAGTTCAGGTCAAGGGTTTTGGTCACTTTTCGCCGGAAAAATGACTGTTTTCACCCCAACTTTAGTTTTGAACCCCGGAATTGACGGTCATCCCCCTTTGAAATTACCGGCGAAGTCACGCGTGAGATTCATGTAGGCATCGCCGTAGAATTGGCTGGGCTCGATGTAGGAGCCCTCCACCCATTCGTTAAAGCTGTGAATCCAGAGAATGTCGGGATTGCTTTGCACAGCGGCGTTGTAGGTGGCCCGATAGAAATTACCGTTATCGCGTGACCGCACAAAGGGCTGGGACGGCACCCGCACGTCGGGACGACAACCAGCTCTTGTGTCATCCCAACCGGGCATTAACGTCGCCACCCACAGTTTTGGCTCGCCCGTCCTCTGCTCCCACCCACGCGTGTTCGCGGCCCAGCGCGAGGCCTTTACGTAATCGTTGGGATAAGCGGCATGACTGACTTTGTACACCCACATACCGTCGAATACCGACAGGAAGGATGCGTCGAGGCCCTCGGCGATCCACCAGAATTGTTTGTTGGGATCGACTTGTGCGCGGATGCTGGCCCAGGCCTGCTTGGCGTTCTGGCCTGCGGCCAGGGGCACGCGATAAACATCGGTGAAGAAGATGACAGGTCGGCCCTGGATGCGCAGGAAATTGGGATGTCCGCCGTATTGCGATTGCAGATAACGGATCGCCTCGATGGTGTTACCCTGGTTGGCTCCGGGCCAGATGTGGCGCAGAAAAACGACTGTCGATTGGAAATTTGTGCCCTGCGATTGATTGAGCAGTGCGGCGAAATTGCGGTCGGTGCGGTCGCCGGGGGTGGCCCACTGCAAGGTGAAGCCATCGATGCCGGCGTTGCGGGCCATGTTGACATGATTGGCAATGGCAGCCGGATCATCGGAACTGTAGCGCTGGAGCGGGTTATCCCCGGCGCTGATGTTGCAATCGCCCCAGCCGTTGCCATCGAACCAGGTGAAGTAGTTGGCCAGCACTTTGCGCTCGACACGCGCCTGACCCGGCGCTGCCGCGGCTGCCAGGGCCACCGGTTTGGGCGTTGCTGTTGCAGGAAGTGGGGTGGGTGTGGGTGGCGGGGCCTGCACCGGCAGGTCATCGATTTCGCCGCTGTACGTGACCAGATCGACGAAAACCCAGCCGACATCGCCGCCAAATTTCACCGCCAGCCAATCTCCGGCTTCGTTGCGTCCGACCACCGCCAGGCCCTGACCCTGGCTCAGTTGAGACAAGACCTCGTATTCTGCTGCCGGCCCGCTGCGTAGATTCACCAATTCTGCATTGACCTCGACCAAAGGCAGGACATCCGGGCTGGGCGTGATCACGTCCAGCGCATCCAGCGCGTCGACGCCGGTTACGAAATCTGCGAACACCCAGCCTGGTTCTCCATCCTCAGGTTGGACAAAGACCCATTCATTTTCCTCGCTTCTGCCAACGACCGCTATCTCGGCCCCTGTTGCCAGTTGAGCGATGATGGCATAATCCGTTGCCGGCCCCGCCCTCAGGTTCACGAGGTCTTCGCCGACGGCGGCTTTCAGGCCGGGAACAGGCGTCGCGGTTGGCGTTACCGTGGCAGTGGGGCTTAGCGTCGGCGTTGCTGTGTTCGCCGGTGTTGGTGTGGCGGCGGCTGTGGGCGTAAATGTCGGCGCTTTCGTGCGCGTGACCATCGCCACCACTTCCGGGGTGACCGTCGGGACCGTTTGCGTGTCCGCCGGTTCAGCCAGATTACTCAAAACCATGAAAAACTGGACCAGGACGACAACAAGCAGTATCAGGGTGATGGCGAGTAGCCAGCGACGTTTACTATCGTTCAAGAAAACCTCAAGAAATTTAGATTCAAAAAATGCGCCAAGCCTGGCGAATCAGCATTCTAGCACAAACCGGTTGAGGAATGGGAACAGTCAGGACGCATCGGGTGTGGGCGGCGGCGTAGGTGTGATCCGACCCGGAAGCAGGAGGATGTCATCCTTCAGCAGCAGCGTGTCGATGAAAATCCAGCCTTGTTGTCGCAGGGCCGTGCTTCCAAACAGCCAGTCCCCGGCGGCGTTCCGCGCCGTCAGCAGAATCTCCTCTCCCCGTCCCAGGATGACGACAATCGGGTGGTCGGGACCAGGCCCCTCACGCAAATTGGCCAGCTCGACGCCGATCTGGGCGACAAAAGTCGGCGCTGGTGTGGCGGTGGGCGTCAGGGTCGCCGTGGGTGTTGGCGTCAGGGTGGGAGTTGGTGTAACGGTCGGCGTCAGCGTGAAGGTGGGCAGGGGGGTGAAATCGAGATAAGGCGTGCTGGTGGGTATCGCCACGACATCGTTTCGACTGACAACGGTCGGCGATGGCGTTGCGGTCGGCGGTTCCACAGGCGCGGGACTGCGCATGCTGAATGCCAATTGCACCACAAGGATCATCAATAAGATGAAAATGATAACGAGGAAGCTGCAACTGCGAGTGCGGCGATGATGGCGATGGGTCATGGTTCCCGTATTTTAGATCATCTTTTCCAGACCGCCATGTTTTGTCCCCGACCGAAGGTCGGCGATCAACGATCCTCGTAACGCGAATCTTCCAGGCGTTTTCGTTGCGCTTCCTCTTCCGACATGGCCGGTTCCCGCGCTTCCCCTGCATCTTCATCGAAAAACGCCACTTCCGCCGCAGCCAATTCCTGGGAGGTGGCGCGGCGCACCGTGCTCCATTTGCCGCAGTTGGGACAGCGGTCGTATTTGCCCACGCCCAGGTTCAGGCCCCACCAATGTCGACTGAAGGGATAATCGCATTTGGGGCAGATAGCGCCACCCTGGAAACCGTAGTTGCCGCGCGTGGTCCCGCGCCTCCGTTCAAGCAACAAACTCACAAAACCAGCCAACACCACAAATCCCAGAATGGGAATGATGATCTTCAACGCTGATGACCAGCCCTGGCTGGCAGCAACGAACTCGCGGGTCAGGACATTGGACGTCAGTTCCTGACCTGAGGCCGTTTGGCCCACGGCGTAGAGTTCGTGCACGCCTAAATCATAATCGTCCGTCTGAAATTGGTGACCCCACGGTGCGTCCGTATCGGTCCCCACCACCTCGTCATCGATGTAAAACGTCACTTCAACCAGATCGGCAGGGCCGTCGACCTTGAACGTGAATCGCCCTTGAATATCGCCACCTAACCCACCGTATCCCCAATCCCGGCGCAGTGAAAGAGAAAGTTCGGGGCTTTGGGCGTGGATGGCCGGGACGAGGAGAAGGGAAAGGAGAAGGATGAAAGGGAAAAGACGTTTGGTAGTGGACATGGTGGTTTGGGATATTGGGTAGTAGGTATTGGATATTTTGGCGTGGTTCAGAGTCAGCGTATCGCAGCTTTACTAATCGATGTCTGCGGAGCAACGATTAAAGATCAAAGATTAATGATTAAGGGTGATCGGCAAAAGAATTCTTAATCTTTAGTCATTAATCTTTGGTTTTCTTCGCAATCGCAAACTTGGATTTGTAAAGATGCAAACTCGGCAGGATGAACCATGACCCAATATCCAATACCCAACATTTAGGCCCAGCGCGTGAGGATGGCCTCTCGATCGAAGACCCGAACGGCCAGGTAAATGAGGATGATGTCGATGACGATCAGGGCCAGGATGGCGATGAAGACTAAGGCCCGGGCTCAGGAACAAAAGCCCGGACATCTGCCCGATAAAAAGGAACACGAGGGGGATGACAATCAGGCCAGCAACCTGCTGCGCCGCCCGCGGCTCGTTGCTGCGTGACGAGACCATCAGCGCCAGGGTCGCAGAGAGCACAGCCAGCAAGGGTCCGGCGATGAACACTGCCAACAGCCATTGCCCGCTGAACAGCCGCGAGAATGCGAGATCGCTGGCGACCAGGAAGCGAGCGCCGATCATGTAGACCGCAAAAGCCGCCCACGTGGCCAACACGCCGGGGATAATCGCCGCCGACATCTTGCCAACCAGAAACTCGACCGTGCTGATGGGCGTCGCCAGCAGTGGCTCCAGGCTGCGCTGGGTCTTCTCGCCGACGATGGCGTAAGGAGCGATGGTGGCGGGCACGATCAGGGGGATGAACATGAACAGCAACGTAAACTGGCTGGCGATGAAGACCTGATTGCATTCGCCGCCGGACAGGCCTTCGCAAAGTCCGCGGAATTGCGCCGGCATCTCGCTGGTAATCGCCTCCATCGAGCTTTCGAAGCCGCCGGTGGACCACAAAATGGTCAGGGGGAGGACCGCAAAGAGGAAGGGCATGAACAGGACAGTCGAGAGCACGAGCGTGTTTTTGTACAGCTCGGCCCATTCCTTGCGGATGATGGTGGTGATTTTGGAGGTGTTCATGCGGATATTGGAAACCATGATTGTCATGTCGAAGCGAAGCGAGACATCCCCTTGCTGGCGAACCAACCTAGCACACGGGGAGATTTCTCCTCCCTGCGGTCGTCGAAATGACGCGCTTTACCAGGAGTGCTCGCTACCTTCCCAGGTGTAGAACTTGTTGGTGTCATCCATGGTGAGGCGGTCGGCAAGGGCAATCAGGCCAGCGGCGGATTGATCGGGTGTAATGGCTGCACCCTCCCCGCCCATCCTGGTCTGAACCCAACCGGGATGCGTGGTCACGACCACGATGCCATCGGCCCGTAAATCGTGGGCGAGGATGCGGGTGAGCATGTTCAGCGCGGCCTTGCTGCTGTTGTAGCTATAGTGGCCCTTTCCCGTAGTTCGGTTCAGCGAACCCAATTGCGACGAGACATTGACCACTTTGGCGTCATCCCCACCTCGCAACAAGCACAGAAATCGCTGCACGACCATGATCGGGCCCACGGCGTTGACGTGGAATGTGTTCAGCATGGTTCCGGCATCGAGGTTGTCGATGGTTTCGCCTTTGGGGAAGAATCCGGCGTTGTTGATCAGCAGGTCAAGACCAGTGATCTGCGCGGACACAGCCTCGGCAGCGGCGTCGATGGTGGCGTTGTCAGTGACATCGAGCGGGAGCACAGAAAGCTGGTCGGGATAGGCAGCGCCGAGTTCGGCCAGGGCAGATGCCTCGGCAGGTTGGCGGCACGTGGCGAAAACACGTTCGCCGCGCTGGAGATAGTGTTGGGTCAGCGCCAGACCGATGCCGATGTTGGCGCCGGTGATCAAAATTCTAAGCATGGGTATTCCTGTTTGTGTGTGTTGTTGATTTCTGCTGAGCGTCAGGTTGGTGTTAACGTCGGACGTGAAACGTGAAACGCGATGCGTGAATACTTGCGGTCATCTACTCACGCATCACGCATCACGTTATTATGGCCTCTTGGCTCATGCGGCGCTGTCCCGGATGAACTGCATGTAGACATCCTCCAGCGAGTAGCGCATTTCGCCGACGAACTGGATGTCGGCTCCGGCCTCGACCAGCGTGCGGATGATGTGCGGATTGTCTTGTTCGGGATCAGCGAGACGCACCACCAGTTTGTTGTCGATGCCTTCGGCATGTTGCACGAACGGCAACGCAGCCACGTGCTCGACCACATCTGGCGCCAAGGCTTGCAGATGAAACACCACCTGCCGTCCAAAGAGCTGGCGACGGAGGTTGGCGGGCGTGTCGAGCACCAGGAGGCGGGTCTTGAACACGGCGATGCGGTCGCAGAGTCGATCCGCCTCATCCAGATTGTGGGTGCAGAGGAAGATGGTGCGCCCCTGCGCGCTCGAGATCACCGATGAAATCCCGCACCATACGCGCAGCTTCCGGATCCAGGCCGGAGGTGGGCTCATCGAGAAAGACCAGGTCGGGCTCATGCACCAGGGCTCGGGCCAGGGCCAATTTCTGGCGCATACCCTTGGAAAAGCTGCCGACTTCATCATCCCGCCGCTGCCACAGCCCCATCAACCGCAGATATTTCTCGACCTGCCCGTCGACATCCTCCACATCGTAGAGTTTGGCGAAAAAGCGCAGGTTGTAGGCGGCGCTCAGGCGGTCGTAGAAACCGGGCGTCTCGGTGAGGATGCCGACGCTGCGACGGATAGCGGTGTTGTCCCGACCCACCACATGCCCCGCCACCGTGGCATCGCCCGCTGTGGGACCAATCAGGCAGGTCAACATGCGGATGGTGGTGGTTTTGCCGGCGCCGTTCGGGCCCAGGAAACCAAACACCTCACCCTTGCGCACGTCGATGCTGAGATCGTCGACCGCCGTGAGCGTGTCACCATCCTTTAATGCGAAGGTTCGTGTGAGGGATGAGGTGGAGATCATCAGACCACGTAACCCAGCCCTTGTAGCCGGGCCCGGATTTCCTCTTCATCCTCGGCGCTGAGTTCGATGCCGGAACCGCCGGTAATATCCTGATCTTCGTCTTCGTAGCGAATCGGACGGTCAGCGACGGCGGGCATGAACGCCTCTGTCAGCACCCGCCCATCCATCGCCAGGGGGATGGGGACATCGAGCAGGTGCAAAATGGTCGGAGCCAGATCCAACAGGTTGGCATCTTGCAAACGGGCATCCTCCCGCACGCCATGACCGTAAAAAATGCAGATGCCCTCGATAATGTGCATGCCGGTCTGGTCCAGGGCATAAGCAGCGCCATGCCTGCCAAACTTTTGCGTTTTTCCAAAGAGCGGGCCATCCGGCTTGCCATCGTAATCGGTGGTGGTCAGATACTTGTCGTCGGTCCAGCGAATGAGCAGGTCGGGGGCACGGTCAATCATAGCACCGGTGTAAATGTTTTCCCGGCGCATGACATCCACGACCATACGCTCGCCCGTGTCGGGATCGCGCAGCTGATACAGCGCCGCAGTGATCTCGTCGATCACCCGCTCGACATCCTCTGGATCAAGCACGCCTTCCGGTTCCCGACCTTTGATGTTCAGGTTGATGTTGCCGAAGTTGCCGGTTGCATACGCCACTGTGCGCGACCAATCGAAATCTGCATGTTCGATAAAGGTTTCGAGCGCGGCATGAGCGCCTGTGAAACGCTTGAGATAGCCCTTGACGCCAACCGGCAGGAAACGTTGCGCCAGATAAAAGGTTTGCTTGACGCCAACACGCGCAAGGCGACGGCCCCGATCCGCCAACGAGAGGTCTTCCCCCTGCCTGTAGCTCAGCCAGCCCCTCTGCGCCAGCCAACGATCGAGATAGACTGTTTTGACGATAGGGCCAGCACCGTGGTCGGACATCACGATTAACGTGACATCATCGGGCAGTTCGTCCACCACCTTGGCGAGATGCTGGTCGATGCGCTTGTACACCTGCAAAATGGCATCGTGGTTCGGCGCGCCGGGATCGTCCAGCAAATGCCAGGAGCAATGCTGGATGGCGTCGGTCTCCATCTCCACCCACATGTAAAAATCCAGCGGCTCGCGCTCGATGGTGCGCCAGAGTAACGCGAAGCGTTGATCAACGCCTTCCAGCGTCTCTTTCAGGTATTGGTCATGCGATTTTCCCACCGTGCTCACCGCGATAAAGTGCACGTCGTTGACCTCGGCCTTCAATTCCGGTGGCTGCGTGTAGCTGGAATCCAGTCCCGGCGTGTCGAGGCCAGAGATGAGGAAGCCATTGACCGCTTCGGGCGGAAAGGTCATCGGTACATTGACGACACCCACGCGACGCCCGGCATCTGACAGAATCCGCCACAGGCTGCGCCCCGAACGAACAGCGGCGTTGGTCAACTGCTGATCGTAGGTTCCGGGGATGCGGCGGGCGAAATCGAAAATGCCATGTTTGCCGGGATTGAGGCCGGTGAGGAAGCTGGACCAGGCCACGGCGGTCAGGAACTGCATGGTGGAACGCAGACCGCCCCAGGCGCCGTCAGCCTGTAGTTTCGCCAGAGTCGGCAGATGTCCGGCATCAATCCAGGGTTGGAGCAGCGTCCAGGGCACGCCGTCCAGGCCGATAACCCAGACGCGGGGATGTTTTGAGGATGAAGGTTCGGTCATTCGACAGGGTTCGAGCGTGATAAAAGGCGGGATGCAGAGATCGATTGGAGCCGGTCTGCAAGGAAGCAGACAGAGCATGGTAGCACGAGGCCAAGGGGCGAAGCAAAACCGTACTGCATTTCGCCACACTGAAAGCATATGGGACATTCCCTTTTCTCTGATGGTAATCGCCGCAATCTAAACGCTTGCGCAGTACATTCAAATTGAAAATTGTACTTGACATGACAATCTTTGTCCGCTATACTATTGCGTAATCTTTGTACCAATTTAATGAGCGATCTGTAATCAGGTTGCTTGCCGGAAATCCGCAAACGGTTGTGCTGCAGCGCCATTCAACATCGAATTGTGGGGGATGCTGAGGTCCGTGCAGCTTAAATGTAGAGCCAAAACATAAAATCAAGCCCTAAAACAGTTCTACGACATCAACCATACAGGTCGATTGTGAGACAGCGTAACCAAAGGCTGCCTGTTCGTAGCCTTGGATGTTGGTCATTTCACATCATTTTGAATGAGCGCGAGTTTCGGAACACCGAAAATCTCGTTTTCATTGGGATATCTAAAGTCCCGAATTGATCGATTTCGAAAGCAAAGACCACCGCCAGATTTCATGAGGAGGGAGAGCATGCCCCACGATGAAAGAACCATCGAGTCACGCCTGTTAGCGCGTGGCGTCTCGCGCCGGGACTTCATGAAGTTCTGCGCAATTGTGGCAGGGACATTGGCATTGCCGGCCACTTCAGCGCCAAAGGTTGCTGAAGCCCTGCAAGAAGCAGCCAAACGCCCGCCTGTCGTTTGGCTGGAATTTCAGGACTGTGCGGCGGACACCGAATCTTTCCTGAGAGCGGAAAATCCAACGGCTGCTGCGGTTTTGTTGGAGATCATTTCTCTGGACTACCACGAAACCGTCATGGCTGCGGCGGGACATCAGGCAGAGGAGAACCTCCGGAATACGATTGACGCCGGTGGTCATATTGTTGTGGTTGAGGGTTCGATTCCGTTGGCGGAGGATGGCATCTACTGTTGTATTGCGGGACGTACGGCGATTGATATCCTGCAGGATGCAACCCGCAATGCCGCTGCCGTGATCGCCGTCGGCAGTTGTTCCTCGTTTGGCGGTCTTCCCAAAGTCACACCGAATCCCACCAATGCTGTGTCTGTGATGGATCTGGTCGATCATATTCCCATCGTCAACCTTTCAGGCTGTCCGATGAACGTGGTCAACTTCACAGCGACCATCGTCCATTACCTGACTTTTGGCGGCTTCCCCGCCCTGGACAACCTGAACCGCCCCATATTCGCCCACGGGCAGATTATTCACGACAATTGTGAACGCCGCGGCCATTTCAGTGCAGGCGAATTCGTGAAAGCATGGGGAGATGAGGGACACCGCCTGGGTTGGTGTTTGTACGAAATGGGTTGTAAAGGCCCGGTCGCCACGTTTAACTGCCCGTCGGTGCGCTGGAATGGCGGCACCAACTGGCCGGTGCGGGCCGGTCATGGCTGTATCGCCTGTGCGGCGCCCGATTTCTTTGAACGGGCTGCTTACGAACCGGTGGCGCTGAATACGGTGAACCCGCCCGACTTCTATCCCACCGTCGATCCTCCGCCCGAACCAATTTCGGCAGCAGGCGCGGCCACGCTCGGCGCAGTTGGCGGCCTGCTTGTCGGCGCTGGCGCCACTGCCGCTGTCGCTGCATCCCGGTCGCGCAAACAGGCAACTGTCGAACCTGCCGAAGAACCAGCAGAAGCTGAAGCGTAAAGGAGGAAACAGCATGGCAATCAGTCGAAGAAATTTCCTGAAATTCGCTGGCCTCGGCGCTGGGAGCATGGTGGTTGCAAGTAAGGCCGAGGCAGAATCCGCTCCAGCTGCTGAGGTCGATGCGGGCAGTCATCCCTCGATGCTGTACGATGCCACGCTCTGCGTGGGCTGTCACGCCTGCCAGAGCGGTTGCCGTAATTGGAACGACACCACGCCGGAAGTCAGCGCAAACGGGCTTTACGATGCTCCCACCGATCTTTCCGCCGATACCTGGACGGTTATCCAGCTCTATCAGGAGAATCACCCACAGCCCGCTGAAGAAGAGACCCAGTGGTCATTCGTCAAACGCAACTGCATGCACTGCCTGGATCCGGCCTGTGTTTCAGCCTGCACGGTTGGCGCACTGCAGAAATCGGCAGAAGGCCCGATCATCTACGACACCGAACGCTGTTTCGGTTGTCGCTATTGCATGATCGCCTGCCCGTACCATGTGCCTCGCTACCAGTGGGATACGACCACGCCGCTGGTGCAGAAATGCACCTTCTGTTTCGGCTACGTTCAGTCAGACGATGCAACAGTTGATCCAAAGAACCGTCTGGCGCAAGGACTGCCGCCCGCCTGTGTGGCAAGTTGCCCCACCGGGGCGCTGGTTTGGGGGCCGCGAGAGAAGACGCTGGCCGAAGCGCACAACCGTATCGACGCCACCCCAGGCAAATACTACGAAGATCGTGTTTATGGCGAACATGAAGCAGGGGGAGCACTGCAACTGATCCTTTCCGAAGTCCTTACGAGAAACTGGGACTGCCCACACTCACACCCCAACCCCTGCCTGAACTCACCGAAGCCGCCACGCTTTCGGTTCCGGCCATCTGGCTCGGGATTGGCGGCATTGCAACCGCGATCTACAAATGGCGCAGCCGCGATGAGAACGGAGCCGAAAAGGAGAACCGGAGGAAGAGGAGGTGACAACATGACGACGTCTGCGATGGAGACCACACAGACGACGATCGTTGCCTGTCGGCACGATCATCCTGGTGATTTTGGTGATCATCGGCAGCGATCGCCGCAGTGATTTCGCTTTACCCAGGGCCTGGGCGTCGCCACCAACCTGAACGACGACTCTGCCCTGGGGACTGTGGATCGGGCTCGATGTGATGTCGGGCGTGGCGCTGGCCGCGGGCGGGTTCACGATGGCGGCGGTGGTTTACATCTTCCGCCTGAAACGATTCTATCCGCTAGTGCGCCCGGCCATTCTCACCGCCTTCATCGGCTACATCCTCGCGGCCGGCTCCATCCTGTTTGACCTGGGCCGCCCCGACCGCTTCTACCATCCCTTCTTCTACTGGAACATCCACTCGGTCATGTTCGAGATCGCCTGGAGCGTGCTCACCTATCTGGCCATTCTGGCCCTGGAAAACAGTTCGCTCGTGGCCGAACGCTATCGGCCTCAAACGGGTGCTGCGCTTCCTGCGCAAGGTCGTCATCCCCATCGTGATTCTGGGCATCATCATCTCCACGATGCACCAATCGTCGCTGGGCGCGCTCTTCCTGCTCGTGCCCCAGCGCCTCAGCCCGCTCTGGTACACGCCCTTCCTGCCGGTGCTGTTCTACATCACGGCCATTGCCGCGGGCTTTGCCATGGTCATCGTCGAATCCAGCCTGAGCGCCAGCGCCTACGGTCGCAAGCCGGAAACAAAGCTGTTGAGCGAGCTGGGCAAATGGCTGCCCTGGATTCTGGGCCTCTACCTCGCCCTGAAGGTCATCCTCTTGATCGTGGAAGGTAAAATCAGCTACCTGTTTGCAGGCAATGTCAACACCGTCCTCTTCTGGATTGAGATCATCGTCGGCGTGATCCTGCCGATCATCCTCCTCAGCCAGAAACGCCTGCGCGAGAATCCGGTCTGGCTGTTCCGGGCGGCGCTGCTGGTCGTCATCGGCATCGTCCTCAACCGCTTCAACGTGATGTTTTCCGGCGAGGGCAACGTGCTCTACGCGCCCACCTGGATGGAATTCGCCATCACAGCCGGGCTGATCTCGTTGGGCATGTTGCTCTACATGGTCGGCGTCAAATACTTCCCCGTTTTGGATCAAGAACCGCACTAATCCATTACTCAGGACTGGCAGTCCTCTTTCAGGCAAAAAGTGCGGTCAGCCCTAGCAAGACTGCCAGTCTTTTCGAATTCCTAACCTGTTTATCAACCCCAAAGGAGTTTGAACTATGGCGAAGATCGCAGTCGATCCCGTCACCCGCATCGAAGGTCACCTTCGCATCGAAGTCGAAGTGGATAATGGGGTGATCACCGATGCCTGGGCGTCGAGCACAATGTTCCGAGGCATTGAAACCATTCTGCAAGGACGTGACCCGCGTGATGCCTGGCTGCTCACGCAACGCATCTGCGGCGTCTGAACGACGGTTCATGCCGTCTGCTCCGTGAGAGCAGTAGAAGACGCCCTGGGAATTGAGATTCCTGACAACGCCCGCATCCTGCGAAACCTGCTGGCCGGAATCCAATACGTACAAGATCACGTCATTCATTTCTACCATCTTCATGCGCTGGATTGGGTGGACATCGTCAACGCGCTGGATGCCGATCCTGCTGGCGACCGCCGCATTGGCGAAGTCGACATCCGATTGGCCGCTGAACAGCGCCGAATACTTCACGAAAGTGCGCGACCGCATCGCCACTTTTGCAAGTAGCGGCCAGCTTGGCCCGTTCGCCAACGCCTACTGGGGACATCCTGCCTACCAGTTGCCGCCCGAAGCCAACCTCATGGCCGTGGCGCACTACCTGGAGGCGCTGGACTGGCAACGCGAGGTGATCAAGGTCCACGCCATTCTGGGCGCGAAGAATCCCGCACTTGCAGACCTACCTGGTCGGCGGCATGGCCAGCCCCATCGATCCCAACAGCCAGGCGGCCATCAATGCCGAACACCATTGGCCAGATCAAGTCGCTGTTTCGCCAAGGCGCAGGATTTCGTGAACAATGTCTATCTGCCTGATGTGCTGGCCGTTGCGCCATTCTACCTCGAATGGGCCGGCGTCGGCGAAGGCATCGGCAACTTCCTCTCTTATGGCGATTTCCCCGATGCCAACGGCCAACCGTTCTTTCCCGCAGGGGTCATCCTGAATCGGGATCTGAGCACCGTGCATCCGGTCGAGCAGGAAAAGATCTTCGAGTATGTTTCCCATTCCTGGTACGACTACGCCGATGGCAACGAAGTGGGCCTGCATCCCTGGGATGGTGAGACAACGCCCAACTACACCGGTCCCAAACCGCCCTACGAGTTCCTCAACACCGGCCCGGAAGACGCCTACACCTGGATGAAAGCGCCACGGCTGGAACGAGCAAGCCGATGGAGGTCGGACCCCTGGCGCGGATGTTGGTGGCCTATGGCTCCGGGCAGCCACAGGTGCAGGCGACCGTGAATTACGTGCTGGAGACGCTCGGCGTCGGACCGGAAGTGCTTTTCTCAACTCTGGGACGCATTGCCGCCCGTTGCGTCGAAACCGTGGTCATGGCCGACCAACTTGCAGGGCTGGATGGACGATTTATCCGCCAACATCGCCAAAGGCGATATCGCAGATCCACAATGGCGAAATGTGGGATCCGGCCACCTGGCCCGCCGAGGCCAAAGGATTTGGCCGCCACGAAGCGCCGCGTGGCTCCTCGGCCACTGGGTGCACATCCAGGATCAGAAGATCGCCAACTACCAGTGCGTTGTGCCCAGCACCTGGAACTGCTCACCGCGGGATGCCACCGGCCAGCCCGGCCCCTACGAGGCGGCGCTAATCGGCACGCCTATCGCCGATCCCGAGCAACCGCTGGAAATCTTGCGCACGATCCATTCCTTTGACCCGTGCATGGCCTGCGGTGTTCACGTTCTTGACGTAACCGGACGCGAGATCACGCAGATCACGTTTAATGGCACGACATGCTGATAGGAGGCGGCGGCCATACCAAACCCGTTGAGCAGACTTTAATCCTCGGCGTCGGCAACCTTCTGCTCTCCGATGAAGGCGTCGGTATTCAGGTGATCGAGCGCTTGCAGGAAAAATACGAATTACCAGAAGAGGTTCATGTCCTGGATGGAGGCACGCTGGGCATGGACCTCCTCTATTATCTGGACGGCGTCCGTCGGTTGTTGCTTGTCGATGCGGTGGAGACAGGAAAAGCAGCCGGGACACCTGATCCGGCTGGAGGGGGATGAAGTGCCCGCCTTCCTCTCGATCAGGATTTCGCCCCACCAGATGGGCGTGCCCGACATGCTCTTTGCCGCCAAGCTCAGGGACCTGTACCCGCAGGAAATCGTGCTGTGGGGCGTACAGCCGGGAAACCTCGACATCGGTCTGGAGTTGTCAGAACCGGTGGGGGCGCAACTGGAGACCCTGGTGGAAAACGTCCGGCAGGAACTGATGGTTTGGGGCATTGCACTCAAACGGCGTTGATTTATGGCTCTTTGGAACTTCGTGTGGTCCAATGCCGTGAAACGTGAAAACGTGAAACGTAATGTCGTCTCGCTGGGTTGTTTTTCACGTTTTACGTTTCACGGATCCCGCTGAGTCAGTGTCCACCACACGAAATCCAGTTGAACCGATTTGATTATCATAGGATCATCAAGGTAACGAATGAGAGAAACCATCACCAACTTTGTCGTCGGCCCATTTTATGACCTGAAACGGTTTACGGTCGGGTCTCTTACTGCGCCTCCGTCAACGCGTGATGAGACGACAGAAGGTTTGGCTACCGCCCGTGCGGTTCTGGTCGAGGCCGGTTGCGATTTATCTCACTGTTCGGAGAACAATCTCCACACCGGGACCACCCCGATGCCGTTAGAACAGCTTTTCGACTTGGTGGCGGCATGGCAGGTATGGCCGCGCTCGGCCTTTATCGCCTGCCCCCGCACCGATGAACTGGGCGAACATTGGTTTTCGTACCGGTTTTACAAGCTGCTGCCCATCGTTGTCATGAAGCTCAAAACCAGCGTTAAACCGCGCTACATCATCTACGATCTCATTTCAGGCGTCGGCGCAGGCGGGTGCCATGCCTTTCTGTTTGACCGAACAGAGGACGGAATGAGCGTTTTTTCCATCCTCACCACCTTTGCCCCCACCCCAATGTTTTTTGAAGGACTGCATGACCAGGTCAATTACGACATCTATCGCAAGATCAATGCACTGAGCTATGAACAAAAATAACAAGAAACCAGGCATGATCATCACCGGCGCAACCGGTTTTCTGGGAGCGCGCCTGGTCAAGCATTTCCAGGATCGCTACCGCATTTACGCCATTGGCCAGCGCCCGTTGGCCGGCATGAGAGCGCCTGAGGGACCAAATATCAATTATTATCAGATCGACATCGGCTACCTGGAACCCTTGCGCGAAGTATTCAACCACATTCGCAGTACAGGGGGAGCGGACATCGTCCTGCATTTAGCGGGATACTACGACTTTACAGGCGATGAGAATCTGCTATACGACCACAGTAATGTGCTGGGGACGCGCAACGTCCTGGAGTTATGCGTTCCGCTCAAATTGCAAAGATTCTTTTTCACCAGTTCGGTGGCGGCATGTCCATTTCCGCCGCCCGGTGGCGCCATCACCGAGGATACGCCGCCCACCGCCCCACCACCCTATTCGCGCTCCAAACGGGCAGGCGAAGAGATGATGCACGAGTATAAAGATCGCATCCCCGGCTGTATTCTGCGTTTGGCTGCCATTTTCAGCAATTGGTGCGAATATGAACCGCTCAACGAGTTCCTGATCACCTGGTTCTCCGGCGGGTGGAACTCGCGCATTTTGGGGGGGAAAGGGCAATGGGCTATCCCCTACCTGCATGTGCGGGACCTGTTGGTTTTCTATCTCACAGTAATTGACAAATGCTCGGCAGGAACCAGGCCACTATCGATTCTCCAGGCCTCACCGAATGGCTGCACCAGTCATCTGGATTTATACCAGACAGCAACGCAATGCTATTTCGGCGGGAAGCACAGCCCGATCTACGTTCCCAAGCCTCTGGCGCGCGTTGGCATCAAAATGCGGGAAGGATTGGGGCGCGTGACCGGCACTATGCCCTTTGAACGCTCCTGGATGGGCGAATACATCGATATGAAGCTGAACATCGACGCCTCCGAATCGCACCGTCTTTTGGATTGGCAGCCTCGCCCCGAACTGGATATCCTCAATTGCATTCCATCCATGATCCAAAATATGAAAACGAATCCGGAAGAATGGGAGATCCGCTATCAGTTGGCGCGTAAGGGCCAGAAAAAGCTGTATCAAACCATGCCATCTAATCCGAAACCATTTCGTAGCGGGATATTATAGTGCGGTAACGTAACCTTCGGGGAAGTGGGTGCCAGGACTGATGTTGAGAACCAGCCACATTGCTGACGCTATCTCTCGGAAATGGTGGCATTTGGGGTGCAACTGCGCTGGGTTATTGCTAAAATTCTTGACGCATACTCTTGCGTCGTATCATGGCGAAGATCAGTCCACGCAGTGCTATACTATGGCGTCTTCCGGCAGCGCCATCATCGGTTCCCACCGTTTTTATGACTACGTCATCTTCGCCATCGTCCGCAGCTCCCTCCATCTGGCCATTTGTGTGGCTGGGGCTGTTGGCGCACCTGATTTGGGGAAGCTATCCTGTGTTCGCCAAACGGGCGGTGATGGAGACGCCAAAGTTCTCGCTCCTGTTTTTCGCTTCGCTTATGGCGACACTGGTGGGATTGGCGCTGGCGCGCAAACGAGATAAGCTCAGTGGTCGGGAAATCTGGCATACGATGAGCCACACCCGCGTGTTGTGGCTGCTGGCGCTCTTTGTTGTACTGCGTTCGACCACCAACATTGTCTCGATTGAATTGACGCGAGCGACCTGGGTGCAGCTGATCAACATCATGACGCCCTTTCCAGTGGCGATTCTCGGTGTTCTGTTCTTCGCCCAGGCGACACCGCCGTACACCTACCGGGCGTTATTGGTCTCGACCATCGGTGCAGTGCTGATGCTGGTGGTGGATTGGTCTGACATCTTTTCGGGCGTCACGACTCAGGACCTCCTCGGACTCGGCGTCGCCATCATTTCCACGCTGGCATTGGCGACGTACTATCAACTGGTGCGGCGCAGCCACACGCAGCACGCTTCCAACGGCATGATCATGGTCCAGCAGGGCGTGGCGATGTCGCTCACTTTCCTGATCCTCTCGATGTTGACCGGCGAGGATTGGAGCCAATGGTTGTCGGTGAGCGCTGGAGGCTGGCTGGCGGTCATCGGCGTGGTCTGGCTGGTGCAGGTGGGCGGGAACCTGGTTCAAATCACGGCGCTGGGCGGGACAAATCCAGCGCTGGTGACCAGCATGATGGCGTTGCGCCTGGTGTCGGCGCTGATCCTGGGCTGGCTGATCCTGGGCGAGCGGCTGG
>CAVOYG010000030.1:0-106249 GCA_963700615.1 uncultured Chloroflexia bacterium
GCCACGGCGTGATCGAATCGGGAGACTGGCTGGTGGGGACGGTGAAACAACTGCTGTCCGAGAAACACGCCCGCTGGTCGGGCTGGAAGCAGTTGCTCTGGCTGCCGTTGCTCGTGTTGGCGTTGTTCCTGCTGTTCTACACGCCACGTCAGGTCGCCACAGCCACCAATCCCGGCTCCACCGCGAAGTGCATGATCTCGCCGCCGCAGCCCTTGCGTCTCAAATTCAGCCGGACGATATCGTAATGGCGCGCTATGTCTCGATGGCTTTTCATGCCGGAGCCGAGTGGATCCCCACACCCGCTGCCGATATCAATGCCGTATTAACTTACGCGCAGCGTAAAGGCGCCGATTACTGGGCTATCGATGCCTTTGAAGCCCAGACCCTGCGGCCCCAGTTTGCGCCTCTGCTCGAAAACCCCGACAATGCGCCACCCGGCCTTCAATTCGTCACTCAGGTTGAAGATGACACCGGTTCCGTCTTCATCTACCGCTTCCTGCCATGACATCCATCGTCCTGCTTAACCCGCCATCCCCAGCCGACGCCTTTGCCAATCGAGAGGGCACAGCCAGCTTTGGGGCGCTGTCCGGCGGCTTCACCTATCCGCCGCACACCCTGGCAACAATCGCCGCCTCATCCGCAATGCTGGCCTGGATGTCATCGCCATCGACGCTGTGGCAGAGCGCTTTGATCAGCGATCCGCCATCGAGATCGTTAGCGGTGTCAACCCCACGCTGCTGGGCGTGTATTGCAGTTGGGGAACCCTGAATGCAGCCGGATAATCTATCCGCCCTGCGCAGCGCTTTTTCCCCCGCCTGCCCATCGTCGCCATCGGCACGGGTGTGCGCTTCAGCGCCGACGAACTGCTGGTGGGGGGCGCAACACACGTCTTGCTGGGCGATCCGGAACTCGCCTTCGCCAAATTGGCCGGCGATTCCCTGCCACCCCGGCATCGTCCGGGTGCGGGATATTTGCCCCCGACCAGCACAACAGCGCCGGCCTGATTCGTGACCCCGCCGATCTGCCTCGTCCGGCCTGGGAACTGTTGCCCTGGCAAAGATACCGGCCTCTCACGGTTTTTGGCAGTCGGGGTTGCAACGACATCTGCAAATTCTGCGCTTATGTCGTCGCTCAAGGTCGAGCTTACCGCCCCCGCCCCGCCGCCGATGTCGCTGCAGAATAATCTGGCTGGCCGACACCTCGGCCCGAGCCGCGTCGTCGAGTGCGGGACCCTGTTTTCGCCCAGGAGCGTCTCCGCATCAAGAACCTGCTGGACCTGGTTCATCGCCAATGGGTTCGACACGCCCTGGGAGTGCGAATCCCGCCCCGAGCATTTCGACAAGACCCTGCTCCAGAAAATGGCGAAACCGCGCTGCACGGTAATCAGAATCGGTGTGGAAACAGCCAATCCAAACTTGCTGACCCGCATCGGACGCGTCGACTCGCCCGCCGAAGCCGCCACCTACCTGGCAGCCACCCGGCGCATGGTCGCTGACGCCCAGCGTGTCGGCATCCGCACGTACGCCACCGTCATCGCATGCCCGGCCAGACCAGTCGCCCAGGCGGAAGCGACCGCCGATTATCTGCGTGGGCTGCAACCGAGTTATGTCTTTGTCCGGCCCTACATCGCTTATCCACGTGTGCCGCTCGGCGACGCCGAAAGCCCGGAACGCACCGCACAACTCGTGGTTCCCTTGCAAGCTGTGGCCGAGGAACGCCACGCCATTGCCAACCGTCCGCCGAGTCTTGCTCAGCGCATTCGTGGTCGTTTGAAGCTCTGACAGTGTGTCATTTCGAGCGACCGCCAGGGAGTCGAAATCTCCTCGGTACATGAGATACGGGATTTCGAGCGCAGCAGAATGACACTCCGAATTTTTCATTTATGTCAATTACCTTTGTAACCGGAGCCAATAGTTTCCTCGGCGGCACGCTCGTCCGCCACTTGCTGGAAAACGGACGCCAGGTGCGAGGACTAATCCGCCCCGGCGCCAACAACATCCTGCTCGCAAACCTGCCAGTCAAGCGCATCACTGGCGACATCAAACAACCGGAATCCTATCGGTATGCGCTGTCCGGCTGCGATGAACTGTACCACGTGGCGGCCAGTTACACGCAGGACCCGAACAACTGACCCGGATGGAGGAAACCAACGCTACCGGAACGAGATTGGTGCTGGAAGCAGCGCTGGATGCGGGCGTAGCCCGCCTGCTGCACACTTCCACCATTGGCGCCATTGGTCAACCGCTAGGATGGCAGCCTCGCCACCGATGATGTACCCTTCAATCTGCCGAACCCCACGGCGTACGTGCGCAGCAAGCTGGCGGGGGAACAGATTGCGCTGGAGCTCGCACGACAGGGCGGGCATATTGTGATCGTGAACCCGACCGCCATGCTCGGTCCTGGCGACTGGCGTCCCACCGCCAGCGGACGTCGCGTCCTCGACTTCTTGGGTGGCCGCATCCCTCGCTATCCGGCCGGCGGCATCAACTGGTGCCCGGTCGATGATGTGGCGCTGGGCATGATCCAGGCGATCGAGCGAGGCCAACCGGGTCGCCGCTATATCTGGGCCATCAAGACGGCGAACCTCGATCTCGACGGTTTCCTGGCACTGTTCAGCCAGGCAAGCGGTCTGCCCATCCCCGCGCCGCCCCAGCCGGGATTCCGCACCCGCGCCAAAGCTCTGCTCCGCCGCCCCAAAACCCCGACGATCCCTGCTGAAACCCCGCCCTCGCGGCATGGTCCCGACCGTCTCACCTGCGACCCGACCCGCGCCATCACCGAGCTAGGTCTGCCGCAATCGGATTTGCTCACGGCAGCCCGGCAGCAGGTTAGTTGGTACAGGGAACGGGGTTTTGTTTGGCATCGATCTCTGGTTCAAGAAACACCAACACATGGATACTCAACCGACAGAACACATTGAATACCACAAAGATGGCTCAATCTGGGCGAAAGGCCCCATGCTGAATGGTGAGCCAACCGGATACTGGGAATGGTTCAGGAAAGAGGGCACGATCATGCGCTCCGGTCACTTTGAGGCGGGCCAGCCTGTCGGCGAGTGGATTACCTATGACCGTCAGGGTCAAGTCTACAAGGTTACAAATCGATAAGCATGGTAAACGGTGATATCGCCGTGGTCACGAGCCGGAATATGAAAACGCCCACACATTCCGGTTCGGAACGGGCGGGCGAGTGATGATGGTCGGGTAGAAAATCGGGGCGTTTTATGCGCCGTTGGTTGAAGTCTTGATCGAAAATGATGGAGGATTCTCAAAATGCTTTTTGACGGCGCATTGGTCGGCGGAGCGAATCACTGCATTTCTGTATTTTTCGGGGAATTCCGGCGGTAGCTGGATGTCGAGATTGACTTTTTCGACCATGCGAGTGATCGGGCTGTACTCGAGGCTCTGCACGATGCGCATACCTTCGGTGGAGATGCCGCGCTGCTGGCAGAAACCGAGCACGTAAATGCCGGCGCAGGTGCCGATCGAAGACAGGAAGGTGGCGAAAGGGGTTGGGGCCGAAGCGACCGGCGGTTGATCGGTGGGGACGGTGAAGTTGCCAAAGTGAGCGTCGACACGGGTGCCGCCGGGGAAGTCGATAGTAATTTCCATGAGGGAGCTTTCCTTATCTGGGAAGATGATTTCGGTAGGGTTTTTAGGTGTTCAGTTACTTTGATGCAGGAAATCCCTCATTGGTAACAGACAAAATCAGGTATTGGCTGTTGGGTATTTGAGCGTGGTTCAGAATCAGCGTTTCGCATAAAGATCAAAGATTAATGATTAAGGGTGATCGGCAGAAGAATCTTTAATCATTAATCTTTGGTTTTCTTCGCAAACACGAACTTGGATTTGTAAAGATGCGAACTCGGCAGAATGAACCATGTCAAAATATCCAATACCAAATATCCATTACCCAATATCACTCCGTTGTCTTCATCGGCTGGCGGATCATGGTCTTCAGCTTCGCTGGCGCAGTGCGGCGAGGATCGCTGAGGTAGATTTCGTGATGTTTGCCAGTGAGTTCGCAGCCATTTTCCGCGATGAAAGAATGTAGGCGGGCGATGGTGGGGCCTTCGTCGCTGTACGGGCCGAAATACAGTATCTGGGCGGATAAGCCTTCGTGGTAGGACTCCAGCCGCATCGTATCCAGCGCTGGCGAATCGGTTTTCTTGCGTGCCTGCTCGACTGCTCGCTCGAACATCTCCTGGTTGATCCAATCGGGCTGCATGATCATAGCCGTCCACAACCAGTCATCCTTACTTTCTGTTGATGTGAAGATGTCCATGTCATCCGCCCACCACAGCCCTTCCAATGGCATCACTGTGTAGTCCCGTTCGAGTTCCTTTTTGCTCATGAATTTGAGGCCGTAGGCCACGGGGTAAAGCGCCGCCAGGGCATCTCGATACGCCTGAGATGTGCTGGGATCGCCAGCGCCATCGACCATGAGGAATTGCAGTAGTGGCACGTCGACCACCGAGAATTTCTTTGCCGAGGGGCGGTAGAGTGCCTTCAATTCTTTTTTGAAGTCAGTTTTGATCATGGTAGTTCTCCATTTTTGTTGAGTGCTGAAGATCAATGATTAAAGATCGAGGCATGGCCCGGATTATCAATTTTAAGTCGTAACTATTCTGATATAGTCAGGTTTTACGTCATGTCGAACGAATGTGAGACATCCTGCCCATTTTTTGGGGATAATTCCTGGTGACAGGGGGATTTCTCCTCCCTTTGGTCGTCGAAATGACAGTAACCAGAAAGGTCACGTTCAAATCTTTGATCTTTGTGTGGTCCACCGGCGACTCTCCAAAGTGATTGTCCAGAATCAACCTCCGGGAGGTGACCGCAAAAATCCAGCCAACACAATGGTTCTGGCCACCTGCCGGAGGTTGAAGTCGGGAAGTTATTCTTGAACGCTCCTAAGCGAGTTTCTTGGCCAGCTTGCGAACATTGGCCCGGTAATGGTCCAGGCATTCTGCTGCTGCCTGCCGCAGTTCTGGCTCCAGCGTCGGTTCTGCATCCGCCAGCTTGGACATCGCCTCCAGCACCAGCTTGGCATGTTTTCCCTGCCACTGCCACAGCGCCCATTGCAGTTTAGGGAAGGTCTCCTGCGCCCGTTCCTGGCTGGAACTGCCGTATTCGCCCAGCAGGAGCACCACGCAATCACGCACGATCACACTTTTATCTCGCTCAAACGTGGTCAATAGGTCGGGTTGCAAAGGCTCGATTTGGTCTGGAACCAGTGAAGCGATCAGGGCCAGGGCGTGGGTCGATTCCCAGCGTACTCGTGTGTTTTTGTGTTTCGTGAGCGGGATCAGGCGGTCGGCGTAAGGAGCGACCAGGGTCGGGTTCACTTTGGCGACCTCGGTAAAGACCTCGGCGCAGTCGGCAACCATTTTGGGATCGTTCCAATCCAAGCCTACTGCCACCTCGGTTAATCGCTCCGGGTGTTCCAACGCATCGCGAGCGACGGCCTTATTCGATTCACTGCTGCGGTCGCCGGAAGCGGCGGATAATCGTGCCAATGCATCCATCATTTCCCTCATCGATCTACTGAATTGTGCGACTCTGCGATGCCAAGCGCCCGATCACGCACCAGGTGTCGCAATGATTTTCGGCTCGAGCACGACGCCGCTGCCACCGTAGGCCAGGACGGTGCTGGCTGCCCATTCCATGTCGGGCGCAGAGAAACTGACAATGACCGACCCGTTGTCTTGTTCCTCGACCGAATCCCAATGCCCCGCATCATCCAGACGCAATCCGAGCAAATTCCGGTGCGAAATACATTCGTACCTGGACGGTCGGGCTGCGCCTGCCAGTCCTTTTCGAGATAGGTCTGGATATCAAAATCGGCCGGTTCACTGAAGGTTTGGTCGAGCAACGTCAGCGCCAGGATGCGGTCGACCCGAAACGTACGTTGCGCTTCGCGCATATGGCAATATCCCACGGCATACCACCATCCCCAGCGATGCACGAGGGCAAATGGATCGAATTGACGCTGCGTAGCTTCAATCTGGTTGCGACCTCGATAACTCATTTGCAC
Organism: uncultured Chloroflexia bacterium; assembly: GCA_963700615.1. GTDB lineage: Bacteria > Chloroflexota > Anaerolineae > J102 > J102 > DUEF01. The sequence goes on from CAVOYG010000030.1 coordinate 6,037, forward strand.
ACGTCGCCGTTCACGTACGGCGCGGCGCAGTTTTTCCAGGCGGGGCGCCAGAATCTCCTGGTCGGAGCGATGAAAGGAGGTCGCCACCAGTTTTCGTCTTGCCCAGGCGACCTCGTGCCGCTGTTCGTCGGGCAGGACATTGTCGAGCTTGGCCAGGGCCCCGCGTGCGGCATCACGATATAACTGCCCCCACATTTCCTCCACCAGACCCGTGCCCAGGTAGATGGCCACTGCCTCCTCCGGCGTAAACACCAGCGGCGGCATTTTGTAACCAGGAACCAGGGAGAAGCCACCGTGCGGGCCCCGTTCTGAGTACACCGGGATGCCCATCTCTTCCAACATGCCGATGTAGCGATGCAGGGTGCGCACAGAAACGCCCAACTCCTCCGCCAGATCGCCCGCCTTCTGATTGGGCTGGCGTTGCAGCAGCATGAGCAGGGTGAGAAGTCGGGTGGCGGTGTTGGACATGGTGGAGATTGAGAAATTGGATAATTGCTTAACCGGTGGGCCAGAGGCGTCGTTCACTGATATTGACAACATTATAACGTATATTCATGACAAAATCAGACATAATTTTGTTTTGAAGATAAATCACACACCCTCTCTGCAAATCCGTTGACCTCGGTATCTGCGTATGCAACCAGATGCAACATAATCACCACATTCAGTATCATCCACATCTGCCAAGAAATGACGGATAGGAATTCTGGCACGGATTGGCCAAGCCATGAGTCAAACGACATCCTTCTGGCCTGCTTCCACCAACCAACAGGCCATAAACAACCTGCGCAGCCTGATTTTTCGCCCACGTCAGGCTTTGCCTGATGCCGATCTTTTTTTGGCGTTGATGCCCAGTACAATCAGTTGGCGATCGTCTGCCCGATTGCTTCGATGAGTGGATCACACCAGAGCGGGCGCATTTTCTTCAAGTTCAGCCAACATGCTGGCAGCGGTCTCAAGCAAGTCGCGTGCATGACCATGAGATTCTGCAGCTTCGACAAGTTCTTCAGGTAAAGTCGATTTGATCTCAGCCAAACGTTCTTCGTAATGTACCAAGAATAATTTGCTCTTTCCGCTTATGGGGTATTTTTCAATTAGAGCACCCATCTCAATGGCCAATTCAATCTTGCCTTCATCCACCAGGATCTGCATGTACGAGCCAAGGCACATTAGAATCGTAATTATGCCTAACAGACCGGAAGCTGTGTGTAAAGCGACGCGCAAATGGTTCTTTGATACTTCCAGTTGGCCTTGACGATAAGTGATTATCGCCAGTCCAGCAAGCGGCCAACCGATCTCTGTCGCCCCCTCAACCCCTCGAAAATTGTTTACGCTTTCCTGCATCAAATGTTCTGCTCTGTCAAGCTCTCCCTCTGCCATGGCGAGGTTACTTAATATGAACAACGCCAGTCCGGTCCCGCGCTGATCGCCTTCTGTACGACATAACTCTAACCCAATATTGGCATGTTTCTGAGCTGAATCAAATTGTCCGATATGACCTAGCGAGAAAGCCAATCGCACATGTGCCAAACCAATTTGCTCCGGCTGGCCTTTTGCCTCATAAGATGCCATCGTTTCCTCGTGTACAGCAACCGCATCAGTCATACGGCCTATCCAGGTCAGCGTCATTCCTAGATCTATGGGGCCGGATGCGATGTCGGCAATACGATCACCCAGCTTCTCACGAATATCAAGGCTTTCGTCGAGTAACTGACTGGCCTCATCTATTTCCCCCTCTAGGATCGAAAGTGTACCTAATAACCATAAAGCATCAGCTCTTCGCTTTTGGTTACCAAGCGTGTGAGTTAGCGCTACAGCCTCTTCTCCAAATTGTCGTGCCTGCTCGGTTTCCCCCAAATGTGCAGCCGCCCAACCCATCGTTGTCAACACCGTCGTCATCCGCCAAGTGTCAGCTAATCTTTTGTATAGCGACAAACTGCTTCGGTAACGATTTAGAGCCTCGGCAGCATCGATATCGAGTACCAGATCACCGGCTCTCTGTAAACCGAAGGCCCTTTCGTATTGCGTGTCAGTGTAGGACATGGCGTCGCTGTCGAGGATTTCCAGCGCCTCCACAATAAGTTGGTCGGCTTCCTCCTTATCATTGAATATACTCTGCCAGATCTTGATTTTCGCCAAGATCCTCATGACTTGAGCAGTATCCTCTCCCAAATCCTTGTTGCTGAGGGCGTGCATCAAACGCGTCTGCTGCCTGACGGGTAGCGACCTCACCGCTGTGAAAGCGTCGTCGCCACAGATACAGCCGACCCAAGCTATCGACCGATTCGTCGAGTTTGTTGAATTGTTCCGAATCGATGGAGAAATTCCAGGCTGAGCGCACATTGGCACTTTCTTGTTCAAACGCTGCCAGCGCTGCCTGTTGCTCCCCCTCTTTCAACTGCGCATCCCATCGCTGCACAAGGGGGCAATAGAAACCGCAGTGGCGGTTACGGATGAGCTTTTCTTCTTCTGGATTGTGTGCCAATTTCATGGAGCCAAATTGATGTAGCAGACGATGAATGCGATACCGGTTCGTTTTTGTATCGTACTGAATCATCGCCTTGTTGACCATTACGGCAAGTTGCCTAATCGTCGCACCAGTAATTTGCTCCGCCGCCAGCCGAGTGAAGCCACCCTGAAAGACGCATAATCGCGCAAAAACCGACTGTTCGGCTTGGGTTAGTTGCCGCCAGGTAGCGTCGAAAACCGCTTCCATACTGCGATGGCGGTCAGGCAAATCCGTCAGGTCACTTTCCAGAAAGGACAGGCCCTGCTCGATTTCGGCCAGAATATCGTCTAAGGACAGGACATTCATCCAACCTGCGGCTAATTCAATCGCAAGTGGTAATCCATCTACCAGCTGACAAAGACGAATCAATGGTGTCATTTCGTCTTCACGTAGTACAAAATCGGGCTGCACGCGACGTGCACTGGACGCGAATAGGGCTGGCGCCGAATACTGCTCAAGGAGTTGTTCGCAATTCATCTCCGATTCAGAGGTCTGCGGGTAGCTTAGACCGTCGAGGGCATACAGTCTTTCGCCTTGCAGGCCCAGTTTTTGTCGAGATGTGACTAGCAAGTGGACTCCGGGCGCAGAACGGTGGATCTTTTGCTAATAAACCAGCACCATCCATTAGGTGTTCGAAATTGTCTATTACCAGCAGCAAGCGTTTCCTGTATAAAAAGCCGAGTAATTGTTCTTCAACTGACCGTCCTCCCTGGCTCTGTTCAACGGGCTTAAAACCCAGACTCTCGCATAGGGCATGAAGGATCTCATTCGCTGACTCAACAGCCTCCAGGGGTACAAAATAAACTCCATCGACAAAACGAAATTCTCCATCTCGCTCCATAGCACGAATCTGTTTTTCAGCAATGGCAAGGGCCATCCTGGTTTTGCCAATACCTCCCACACCAAATATCGTGATCATCCGAGCGCTTCGGTCATTCAAGACGTTGTCGATGGCTCGCTGTTCCTTAAGGCGACCGAAAAAGGGCGTGGGTTGCTCCCCGATGTTATGTTGAATCGCATCGGATGCACCGTCGAACCTATCCGATGTGCTACGAGTATCACTATGTTTCCGGATGTTCTGAAGGAGCGTCTGTGTTTCCTGAGAAGGCACTGCGCCAAGTTCATCAGCCAGAATCTGTCTACATTGTTCATATTGTTTCAGGGCGGCGGTGTGTTCCCCATTCATGTGGTGCGCAAGCATTAAGCTCCGATGGGTCTGTTCGTGCCAAGGCTCAAAAGTAAGCAACCGGTGGGCGTATGGGATGCCAGCTTCGCAACTTTCCGAATCGAGGTAATGTTCGACCAAGCGTTGCATTGACCTGATGGCAAGTGTATGCATATGTTGGCGTTGTACCGTTACCCATTCCTCGAACAGAGCGGCGTTAGGAACGTAAAACCCTGGCAGGAACTCACCACGGTAGAGTTCGATGGCTGCTTCCAAGTCCGAACAATCATTCAGTTTATTGCTTGATTCTATTTTGCGAAGAAATTCCGCTGTATCCAGGCAGTAACCCAAATCCCCGTTGAAGTTAACAATTCGCCGTCCAATACTCAAATAGGGGGCTAGTGGCGTACGGCGCAACGAGGTGAGGGTATCACGCAGATTGCCGCGCGCCCGATGTTCAGGAAAATCGCTCCACAACAGACTTGCCAGCGTGGTTCGAGTCTGGACTTCATTCGTTACGGCCAGGTAGCAAATCAGGGCAATTGCTTTTCCTGGTAAATGGTCAACATAAGTACTGTTTCCCTGTTCAATACGTACATCCCCCAGAAAGCGTAGCTTTAATGGTTCCATTTTGCCCCCAAAAACGGCTGGAATCGTCGGTTTTTCGACGATTTTCCGATGATAAGTTGCTATACTTATTATACAGAATTTCAACCAATTTGGAAGGAATATCGTTTGTCAGAACCATAATAGAATATGTATTCAGTCCCATTGTTGCAATTCTGCATCACCTTTTCCGTTGGTCGGTTAACAACTGATAGCAGATCGACCAATCCATTCGCTTAGAGGAGTAGTTTACCATGAGTACCACCGTTGAAAAAACCCGTACAATTGAAGAGGTATTTGCTTCGCACCAAGAGGCTATCGAAACACTCGATTTCGCAAAATTGGCCGGCGACTACGCCGAGGATGCCCTGCTTGTTACGCTGGATGGCTCGTTCAAAGGCCGCGAGGCCATTCTGACGGGGTTCTTCCAAAATACAATGGGCCAGGCCCCTGATATCAAGATTCACTTCGAGAAGGTAGTTTTTGAAGATGATTTATGCCTGCTCCAGTGGTCGGCTGATTCATCGATGGGCAGTATTCCGAGAGGCACAGCGGCTTTCATCATCCGGGATGGCCTAATCCAGCGTCAGGCCGAGTGGTTTGAAATTGTGCCGAAATAAGTTTAGGCGGGTTCATGATGCATGTTGCAGCATAACTCAGCTTGATCCTGATAAGTGAGTCTGCACTTCTAACATGGGCCAGTAACAGCATCCCCAGTCTCAACTCTCGCCACAGGCGGAGGTTTAAGAGTTGGGACTGGGGCAATACGAATGGCGGGGCAAGCTCCAGCGGGTGCTGAACGGCGAGGCCTGCTATTTTTGCATTTGGTCGGAATTGATCGAACTGCTGGAGGAGTTGGCGGCGAGAGTCGAGCAAGACAAGTAATATCCAAACCATTCTACCCTTTTGGAGGTGTAATAATGAGTAAATCAGCAATCAGTGTTCTCGTATTTGGCATCTACCTTATCGTCATCGGGCTGGGGTTCCTGTTGATGCCGAATACAGTACTAGGGTTATTCGGCATCTCCCCAACAACCGAACCTTGGATACGCGTTGTGGCAATGCTGCTATTGATTCTGGCGTACTACTACATCCAAACGGCACGAAATGAGGATAAGGCTTTCTTCCGCCTGACGGTTCACGGCCGTGCATCGGTGATTGTGTTCTTCATCGCTTTCGTCCTCCTCGGCATAGCACCTGCGGCGTTGATCATGTTCGGCGTTGTTGACCTACTTGCGGCAGTCTGGACTGCCTTGGCGTTGCGGACGGAGGTGGGATGAAGTATCCGGAAATCCTAGATGATGTTCGTTCGTCTGCTATCAGAATAGATACTCTCATTCTACATATGGAGAAAACCAATGACCCTTGACAGTAAAAAATCAGGCCGTTTGGGACAATTCACCGAAAAGGGAATGCCCGCCCGCTTAGCGATGGCACTTGCAGGCTCAATGGTGGCTTGTCTGCTATTATCAGTGGGATTGCTGGCTCTAGGGGAGTCCATCCCAATATATGGCTTGCCAGTTTCTGGAGGGAGGACGACCCTTGAAGTAGTTATTACGTTCCTGGGCATATTCTTACTTTTGATGCTCCTTACGACACTTCCCCTACTCCTAATAATAACATATCAGCAAACTGCTGCAACTTGGATATGGCCGAAGATCGAGAAAGATCTTTTTCTGGCGGGGATATCCACAGTGGATGATCTGGACGAACGAGAGAAAGATTTTAATCAACGCAACGGCATATCCGCCTTCGTATGGCCGACATCTGCCCTCACCTTATTCCTACTGATTTTGTGGGGTTTGACCATTGCTCCGAATGCTCTCACAGGGTTCTCCAGTGCGTTAACCCTTGGAGAACCGTTGTCACGGCATTACTTATCACTGGATGGCAAGAAGTTCATCGAGTACATGATAAATAATGCCACACTAATAACTTGGGGATTTCTTGGTGTATATTTCTATCTCTTGACGGTTCTGACTCGACGTTGGCGTTTGAATGATCTTACAACGGGTTTATTGTGGGATCTGAACGCTCGGATGGTGATCGTGATTATTGTGGGCCTGCTTTTAATGGCGGCATGGCCAGATGCCCCGATTTTGGTAGCTTTTGTCGCCGGCTTCGCTCCGGACAAAGTGCTAGGTTGGCTATGGAGCCGAATCAAAGCGCTTATTCCAAAATCCTCAAATACTTTGCAGTCCGATATTTTCGAACAGCGCGATCTTGAACAGATTGATGGGGTCTCCTTTTGGCAAGCTGAAAGGCTTGTAGAGGAAGGTATCGACAGTATTGAAGATCTCGCCACAAAAGAAATACCTGGATTATTGATTAATATACGTAGCGTTGATGCATCTACATTATTGTCTTGGGTTGACAAAGCACTCCTCATCGATAAAGTAGGCCTCAATAGAATCGAATTGTTTTCGGGAGCGTTTATAGAAAGTGCAACTGATTTTTACGATCGATGTCATTTAGACAGTGATATAGGCAAAAGTTTGAGTGAAATAAGTAAGACAATTGAAGAGGCCAGGAATGATACACAAGACCAGGACGGGAGGATAACTTCAAAAAGGCTACAAAACCTATTAACCTCACTTGAAGGGCCAAACTTGAAGTTCCTGATAGAATACTGGAAGAACGCCGATCCAAGAATTGTACTGGAGAAGATGACGGAACTACGTACCATGCGTTTATCTGAAACGGATACCTCTCGGGTAGAAAAAGATTTGAGGAGTAGATATTGCCAAGATGCCCGACACGTTTAGAAGAGGTGTGCGATGAATCAGCAAACAAATCCCAAGAGAAATCCATTTCGATCTTCGTTTTGCACATCCCTGGCTATCAATTTAGCAGTCCTGTTGCTGATCGGTCTTTGGTCGGCTGCACACCAACAGCCGAGGGAAGCACATGCGCAGGGCAGCAGCGAAATGGCCGTTTACACAAACGCACTGGCAGTCGACTCGATTTTCGACCATGGGTCATCGTTGGCAGTCGACAGCCATGGACGCCCGCATGTCAGCTTTGTCGAAGAAGGAACGACGATAGGCGCAGGCCAGCGTCTACGTTATGCTTCTGAATTCGAGCCGGGACTGTGGCGGTTTGAAGTCCTGACGAACTGGGGCGATTTAGTCGGCTACGCAACGTCGTTGGCACTGGATGATGCCGGCAATCCCCACATCGCTTTCACACACAACGGCAGATTGAAATATGCCAATAAAATCGACGGAACCTGGCAGATCGAGCCGATCGACAATGTGATTTCCTCGGGTGATGCTTTGGCGATGCTCCTGGATAGCTCTGGGCAACCACACATTGTCAGCAGTGGTGGCGGTGTGTGGTATGCCCATCGATACGAACAGGGCTGGCAGACTTCCGAGATCCCAAAGTCAGGAGCCGACGACAGGTATGTGACTCTGGCCCTGGACAGTGACGATCATCCCCACGTGGGATTCATGAGTGAGTTTGTTGATCCCGCGGAAGCAGTACACGGAACCTTACATTATACCTATCAGGATGGCGATGATTGGCAGATCGAAGATGTCGACTTTGGCGGAGGGGGCTGGTATCCTGCCCTGGCGCTCGACAGTATGGGCCGCGCGTATTTCAGCTATCAGAGCGGCGGTTCTAATGAATCGGGGAGCAATTACGAATTGAGCTATGCTAAACGGTCGACCGCAGCGCCCGCTCCAGGCGAATGGCAGATTGCAGAGGTCGATGAGGATGGCGAAGGCCAATCAATGTTGCTGCTGGACGCAGATGGTCGCCCACATATCAGCTATACAGCTATTGATCGCATGTACGCGACAAAAGATGAGGTCGACTGGCAAAAAATGGAGGTCGACTATCGCTTCGGACAGTGCATTTCAGACGAGAATTGGAGCCTGGACAGCATCGAACGGCCAGTTCTGTCCTGCGTGAATGAGGGAATGGAAGTGATCACCTGGTCGCCGATGTCCAAATACGTGTTGTGGACTCCGCTGGTGCGTAGCCAGTGAGATCAGTTGCTCACCCCACCATCTCCCGCAAAAACCGGCCTGTGTAACTGCTCTCCACCTGTGCTACCGCCTCCGGCGGTCCTTCCGCCACGATGCGCCCGCCCTCGTCGCCGCCCTCCGGCCCCAGGTCGATGATCCAGTCGGCGGTCTTGATCACGTCCAGGTTGTGCTCGATCACGATCACGGTATTGCCGGCGTCGGTCAGGCGGTGCAGTACATCCAGCAACTTCTGGATGTCGGCGAAGTGCAGGCCCGTGGTCGGCTCGTCCAGGATGTAGACCGTGTCGCCGGTGGAGACACGCGCCAGTTCCTTGGCCAGCTTCACACGCTGCGCCTCACCGCCCGAAAGCGTGATGGCGCTCTGGCCCAGCTTGACGTAGCCCAGATCCCACATCGGCCAGCATCTGGACAATACGCTTGATCTTGGGCACATTGCCGAAGAAATCGAGCGCTTCCTCCACATCCATGTCCAGCACATCGGCGATATTCTTGCCCTTGTAGCGGATCTGCAGCGTCTCGTGGTTGAAACGAGCTGCCCTTGCAGACATTACAGACCACCCACACATCGGGCAGGAAGTGCATCTCCACCTTCTTGCGGCCGTGGCCCTGACAGTTTTCGCAGCGCCCGCCCTTGACGTTGAAACTGAAGCGCCCCGCTTTGTAACCCCGAGCCTTGGCTTCCGGCGTCAGGGCGAACAGGTCCCGGATGAGCGTCATCATCTGCACGTAGGTGGCAGGGTTGGAGCGTGGCGTGCGGCCAATGGGGTCCTGGGTGATGTTGATGACCTTGTTCACGTGTTCGAGGCCGTCGATGCGGTCATGGGCGCCCGCTTTGGCTTCGGCGTTGTGCAGCGTCCGCTGCCAGGGCCGGATGCATGGTCTGGGCGACGAACGATGATTTGCCGCTGCCCGAAACACCGGTCACGCAGGTGAACAGGCCGAGGGGAAAGCGCGCCGTCAAATCTTTGAGGTTGTTCTGTCGAGCACCGATCACTGACAGCCACTTGCCATTGCTGGGGCGACGCTGACCGTTGGGGGAAGACACCTCCAGGTCGGCGCGAAGATAACGTCCGGTGAGCGAATCGGGATGGTCGAGAATGACCTGCGGCGTCCCCGCTGCCACGACATCCCCACCCTTGATGCCTGCGCCCGGCCCCAGATCGATGATCCAGTCCGCCGAGCGCATCGTTTCCTCATCGTGTTCGACCACGACCACGGTGTTGCCCATGTCCCGCAATTGCAGGAGCGTGTCGAGCAGGCGGCGGTTGTCGCGCTGGTGCAGGCCGATACTGGGCTCATCCAGCACGTACAGCACGCCCACCAGTCCACAACCAATCTGGCTGGCGAGACGAATACGCTGTCCCTCGCCACCGGAAAGGGTGGGAGCCGGGCGGTCGAGCGAGAGATAGTGCAGGCCTACGTTCATCAGGAATTGCAGGCGCTCGTGGATTTCCTTGAGCACTTCCTCGCCGATTTCGAGTTGCTCGTCTGTTAATCCGTACTGCTTACTTCCTACTCCCTCTTTATCCGGCCATAATCCCTGCACCCAACCCAACGCCTCCCCGATGCTCAGTTCCGTCACCTGGTTGATGGTGAGTCCGCCGAGGGTCACGGCAGCGCTTTCGGGGCGCAGGCGTTGCCCGTGGCAGGTTGCACAGGGTTGCTGGCTCATGAAAGCTGGTGTAGTAGCGTCGCATCCCCTCTGATTTGGTCTGGCGATAGCGCCGTCGCACGGCGTTGATCGTACCCTCGTAATCCCATTCACCAGACCAGCTCGCCCGATCAGATTCCGATTCCCATTGCACCCGCACGCCGCCATAAAGGATGGCGTCCTGGCATTCTGCTGAGAGTTCCCGCCAGGGCGTATCCATGTCCTGTCCGAATTGGCGTAAAATCTGGTTGGCGAAACGGTAGGTTCCGCTGTGTCGTTTCTTGCTCAACACGCCCCAGGTCGTCACCCCGCCTTCGTGCAGGCTCTTGTCGGGGTCCACAAAACGGTCGGGGGCAAATTCGATCTTCGTGCCCAGACCGTTGCAGTCGGGACACATGCCCACAGGCGAGTTGAAGCTGAACATCTGCGGGCTCAGCGTGGGGAAGCTGATATCGCAGACCGGGCAGGCATTCTGTTCCGAGAGCAGCCATTCATCCTCGCCTTCCCGATCGATGATGACCATGCCATCGCCTTGCAGCAGGGCTGTTTCGATGGAGTCGGCCAGGCGGGTAGCGTAACCCGACCATTCATCCTGATCACGCTCAGGCGCTGCCAGTCGGTCGATGATCAATTCGATATTGTGTTTCTTGTTCTTGTCCAGCATGATCGCTTCATCCAGGCGGCGGATTTCGCCATCGACCCGCGCCCGGGTGAAGCCATCTGCCTGGGCTTTGCCCAGAATGTTCTCAAAGGTCCCCTTGCGATTGCGCGCCAGCGGGGCCATGACCTGGAATCGTGTCCCAGCCGGAAGCGTCGCCACCTGCTCCACGATCTCCTGCGCCGATTGGGCTTGCACTTCTCTCCCGCACTGGGGGCAATGGGGCGTGCCGATGCGGGCAAACATCACCCGCAGGTAATCGTAGATCTCCGTCACAGTGCCCACCGTCGAGCGGGGATTCCTGCTCACCGCCTTCTGTTCGATGGCAATGGCGGGACTGAGGCCGCCGATGTAATCGACCTTGGGCTTCTCCATCTGGCCGATGAACTGGCGGGCATAGGCGGACAGGGATTCGACATAGCGACGCTGACCTTCGGCGTAAAGCGTGTCAAAAGCCAGCGAGGATTTACCGCTCCCCGACACGCCGGTGATCACCACCAACTTGAAACGGGGGATGCGGACATCGATGTTTCTTAAATTGTGTTCTTTGGCGCCGCGGATGATGATATCGTCTGGATGCATGAGAATTTCTGGGGACAGGTGGTCTGAATGGACAGCTTACGTCACCATTTTACATCAAGTTGATGACATTTTCTGTCATGATTAGAACAAATGTCCAGAAAACCATTCAGGCACTCAGAATGCTACAGTATCGGCCACCGCTTCTGGTTCTTGCCCATCTTCTTTGGCACGAGATGTTTTCGGCGACGTTGCCGCCCGGATGCCGGTAGCGGCTTCTTTCAGTAGAGCGTACTCGGCGTGGAAGCCAGCGATGATGTCATCAGGATGAGCGATAATGTTCGCATCGGTATCGATGGTGACCATAATGGCGCCATCATAACTCATGATACTCATGCCGGTGGCGGCGCCGGCAGGATGGGGAACGCTGAACATGATACGGGCAATGCGGCTGCCACCGAGATAGCGTGTTTCGGCAGGACCGGCCACGTTCGTCATCGTTGTTGTCGCTTTCATGCAGAAGTACCTGACGAGGATGCGCTCAATGCTACCCGGTAAGAAACCGAATGATTGGAGGATGGTGTAGGCCACCCGCGCCTCGGGCGTCTCCTTGATGTCGTCCATCCGGCCTTTTAGCTCCTGCAAACGCACCAGCGGATCTTCAATCCCCACGGGCAGTGGCAGAAAGGCAACACCAAAGACATTGCCCAGATCTGGTGTGCGGGGGCTGGAACGGAGATTGACTGGCACAATGCCGTTAAATTCGAGACCCTGAACATCCACACCACGCGCTAGCAGATATCGACGGAATCCGCCAGCGACAGCGCTGAGGATGACATCGTTAACGGTGCCGCCCAGGGCTTTTCCGATTGTTTTGACATCGACAAGGTCAAGTGGTTCAGAGAATGCCGCTCGACGTGCGGTGCTGGATTTACCACGCAAGATCGTCTGGGGATCGGGCCAGCCGAATACCAGTTTGCCGAATGCCTTTGCCGCACCCACGCCTTGTTTGCCAAGTTGACGTGGATTTCTGGCCTGCCGGATGCCTTCCGCCGGTAGCGACTGCACCGCCTTCATGGCGACCTCGCCAACACCAAACATCGTGTCAAATAGCGCCATCACCGTGCTGTCTTCCGGCTCAGGGGCGGGTTCAAAGTACTCGGTTGTCGGTGAAACATCGGTAATCGTCTCGAGGACGTGCATCAGGGCGACACCATCGGCCAGGGCATGTTCCAGGCGAATAATGAGAGCACTGCCCGTGCCGTAGTTCTCCACCAGATGAACTTGCCACAGCGGTTGGGTGGGATTCAGGGGCACCCCCAACAGGTCTTCATAAAATGCGTGCAGGGATGCGAAATCTTCCGGATCATCCAGCACAGCGCTGTGGACGTGCGCATCAATGTCGAAGTGTGGATCGTCCTCCCATGTGGGACCGAACAGCCAGATATGGGGTTCTCGCACCCGTTGTCGGAATTTGCGAAAGCGCAGGAGGCGGGCGCGCACCAGCGTTTTCACTTGCGCCAGTATCAGGGGTTCGTCCAACAAAAGTATGCCCCCGATGGTCGTTTGGGTTGGCGTCGTTCCCATGTGCAGCCAGGTTGTGTCGACCGGTCTGAAACGCGTGCGGGGTGAATAAGGATTTGTCATCATTCTCTCCTGAATTGATGTTGCTCTCTATCTGCTGCGCCGTTGCCCTGTTGCAATCCGTCAAGTTGGCCCAGTTATCGTTCGGTGTCGAAATTATAGCGTATTGGGAAGTTGCCGGCAACCGATCGTGAGACTACCCCTCTACACAAATCGCCTACCTCAAACAGCTAAACGTCCGTACGTAACACCAAGACGACTAAGATTACCGCTCACACCATCATCGCCGAACTGCGTTCGGATTCGCCTATTCTTCCTGCATTGCCGAAAGCGTGATCCCCAGTTGTCCGAGCCAGTAGGTGATAATGATGATGTAGCGCGTCGTCGGCTGCGGCAGGTCCCAAACAAAGCGGTTCAAGGCGATCAGGCTATCGCTGAAGGTGAACAGGATGGCGCCAATGAGGCCGGCCCTGGCCGAAAAGGCGTTTATCCCGGCCACACCCACACGGCTGGCAGCCCGCCAGAGCATGGTCGTGATCACGAGGATGTACAGCGCCACCGGAATCATCATGTCGCCCAAATCACCCTGCGTGGAGAACAGGAGGAGGACAAGGATGCCGTAGCCGTAGGCCACCAATGCCCGCCAGGGGAAAAGCTGGCGACTATCCCGGGTGAAGGCGACGATGTAGGCGATGTGTCCCAGCAAAAACGCCACCAACCCGAAAACGAAGTAATTCCCGGCTGACTCAAGCAGGATATCACCGACCATCGAAAACAGAAGGCCGACGATAATCGCCCATTGGTAGGTCTTTTTCCCCGGCAACAGGTAAACCCACACCGCCATGAGCAGCACAGGAATGGGTTTGACGAGCATCCGCAGCCAGTAAAGGTCCAGCGCTTGGCCAACCATAAACAAGGCAACCGCTATCAGCCCAACGATGAAGAGGACTCTGGTTTGCCGAGATTTCAGAATATCTGCCTGGCTTGATTCATCCATGTTGCCCTCGTGTGAGAGAAATCAGTGATGGAATTGCGAGTATTTTCAATCGTAACCATCCCACCTCCAACCGCCCCCCGACATCTGGGGGAGGCTCTCAGCTTCCCTCCGTTGACGGGGGGATTGAGGGGGGTAGAGGGTGAACGATCACTTTCAATCATTGTATCGCGCAAATACAATTCCGACAATCAGATTCGGGTTGCTCCGAAAATTTGGTGCGTACTGGGTGCGTTTCAATTTGGGGGCAAAGTTTGTTTGCGGGCTCACACGGGCATAAATGACCCGTGCTACTAGCGACCTGCGGTCGCCCAGCGCCGGATCAATCCGGCTGGACACGCGTGTAGCCCCGTTCACGGGGCGTCGTGCGACTGCTGCACAGTCGTCCGTAGCCCGGAGGCTTCAGCTCCGGGTGGCGTTGCAACTCAAAGGCATTCTGCCCCAAATTTGAAACGCACCCGTGCGTACTCCTTCCGTTGACACTCACCGCACCCCCATGCTATTATCTGCTAGCCTTTCTAAACGAGTCGACCAGGTGCATTTTACCCGACCTCCTATCTGTTTCATCCGAACAATCTGCGCATTCCCACCTTTTAGCTATCCCAGGCACGGAGAGCCGTCTCCGTGTCTCTTTTTTGGGGAGATGACATCATGACCAAATACATTTTCGTAACCGGCGGCGTTGTCAGCGGGCTCGGCAAAGGCGTTACCGCCGCTGCTATTGGCCGTTTGCTGCGCAGCCGCGGCATCACCGTTGCCGGACAGAAGCTCGATCCCTACTTGAACGTCGATCCCGGCACCATGAGTCCTTACCAGCACGGCGAGGTCTTTGTCACCGACGACGGGGCGGAAACAGACCTCGATCTGGGGCATTACGAACGCTTCACCAGCGTCAATGTCACCCAGTCGAGCAACGTCACCAGCGGCCAGATTTACGCCGAAGTCATCGCCAGAGAACGGCGGGGCGACTACCTGGGCGGGACCATTCAGGTCATCCCCCATGTCACCAACGAGATCAAACGCCGCATCAACATGGTTGTGAAAGAAACCGGAGCGGAAGTTGTACTGATCGAGGTGGGAGGCACGGTGGGCGATATCGAGGGCCTGCCATTTTTAGAGGCCTTGCGGCAGATGCGCTCTGATTACGGGCGGGAAAACACGGTTTACATCCACGTGACCCTGCTCCCGCATCTGGGAGCCACCGACGAACTGAAGACCAAGCCCACCCAGCACAGTGTGCGGGAACTGCGCGGCATCGGTATCCACCCGGATGTCATCTGCACCCGCTCCGATTATCCGGTCGAGGACGATGTGCGGGACAAGATCGCCCTGTTTTGCGATGTCGAGCGCCGCGCCGTCATCCCTTTGGTGACCGCCGACACTATCTACGATGTCCCGCTGACATTGGAAGATGCCGGTCTGGGCGATTATCTGGTGGAACGCCTCAATCTCCAGGCTGATGCGCCCGATCTTGCGCCCTGGCGCCGCCTTGTCGAGCGCATCCATGCCGATAAGCCGACCGTGCGCGTTGGGCTTGTGGGAAAGTATGTCGAGTTGCAGGATGCTTACATGAGCGTGCGCGAAGCGCTGTTTCATGCCGGCATTGATCTGGGATACGATGTAGACATCGAATGGATCAACTCGGAGGATTTGGAGAAAGGCCGGGGCCTGAAACGCCTGGAGCAGGTGGATGGCATCGTCGTGCCTGGCGGGTTCGGCTACCGCGGCATCGAAGGCAAAATCGTGGCGGCGCGCTTCGCGCGGGAAAGTGATGTCCCGTACCTGGGCCTTTGTCTGGGCATGCAGGTGATGTGCATCGAATTCGCCCGGCATGTGTTTGGCAGCGATGAGCCTAACAGCACCGAATTTGACCGCACCACGCCCTATCCCGTCATCGACCTGATGGCGGATCAGCGGGACATCGTCGAAATGGGCGGAACCATGCGTCTGGGTTTGTATCCCTGCCATCTGCAGGCGGAGACCAAAGCCCACCAGGCTTATGGAATTGATTTTGTGGAAGAGCGCCATCGCCATCGCTGGGAATTCAACAACGCTTATCGCGAGCCACTGCAACAAGCCGGGCTGGTCTACAGTGGTCTCAGTCCCGACGGTCATCTGGTCGAGATAGCGGAGCTGGCCGGGCACCCATTCATGCTCGGGTCTCAGTTCCACCCGG
The DNA here is from genome assembly GCA_963700615.1 of uncultured Chloroflexia bacterium. Classification (GTDB taxonomy): domain Bacteria; phylum Chloroflexota; class Anaerolineae; order J102; family J102; genus DUEF01. The sequence goes on from CAVOYG010000030.1 coordinate 21,894, forward strand.
AGTTCAAATCCCGACCAGAGCGACCTCACCCCCTCTTCTCTGCATTCCTTGAAGCAGTCATCGCCCACAAGTTGTTGGACCATGTCGAACCTGCGGACGAGGCAATTTAGATCCACCCCGCGCATCCAATTTCCGATGCGCCATTCTGCGCATCTATGGTATAATTTCAACTTATCTCACGAGAAATTAGATCATGTGTTCAGGGTCCTGAACGCCTTGAATCTGGAATCAACAGGAGTTGTTTATGTCAGGCCACAGTAAATGGTCTACCATCAAGCGCAAAAAAGGGGCGATTGACGCCAAGCGCGGCAAGGTGTTCACCAAAATCGCCCGCGAACTTCAGGTCGCGGCCAGCGCCGGCGGCCCAGACCCGGAAACGAACATCCGCTTGCGTTTGGTGCTCGACAAAGCAAAAGCCGCCAACATGCCCAAAGATAACATCGAGCGAGCTATCGCCCGCGGGGCCGGCACCGAGAAAAGCGCAGACCTCGAGGAAATCACCTACGAAGGCTATGCGCCTAATGGCGTCGCCGTGATCCTGGAAGTCATGACAGACAACCGCAATCGCACTGTCGCCGAGATCCGCCACGCCTTTACGAAAGGTGGCGGCAACATGGCCAGCACCGGGGCGGTAGCCTGGCAGTTCGACCGCAAAGGCCAGATCATCGTTAAGACTGATGGCATGGACGAGGATGATCTGTTCCTCATTGCTGTCGATGCCGGGGCCGAGGATGTCGACTTTAGCGATGACGGCACAGCCGAAATTGTCACTGCAGCAGTGGACCTCGCAGCTGTACGCGACAATCTATCTTCACAAGGTATCGAAGTGGACGCAGCGGAACTGATCATGTCGCCACAAGCAGAAATTGAGTTGCCCGTGGATGACGCTATTAAAGTCATGGGCCTCATCGAACGACTGGAAGATCTGGACGACATCCAGACGGTCTATTCCAATCTTGCCATCACAGAGGAATTGCTCACCCAGTTAGACGCCGCATGAGTCGCTCGACCCCGGTCATTTTTGGGATTGATCCCGGCACAGCAATTACTGGCTGGGGAGTCGTCGTTGAAGAACAAGGGACAACCCAGGCACTGGGCTTTGGGGTGATACGCACCCCCTCCACTGATCTCTTGTCGGAGCGGTTGGTTACCATTTATGATGAACTGAGCGAATTGTTACAGCGTTATCAGCCAGATGCTGTCGCTGTCGAGGAGCTTTTCTTCTCGAAGAATGCACGCACAGCCTTGAGTGTGGGACATGCTCGTGGCGTTGTGCTTCTGACTGTCGCCCAATACAAGGCAGCGTTATTCCACTACAAGCCATCTCAAGTGAAGCAGGCGGTCACCGGATACGGAGCCGCCGATAAACGCCAGATCCAGGAAATGGTGCGGCTCTTGCTCGGACTCGACGCCATTCCCCAACCCGATGACGCTGCGGATGCACTGGCCGTTGCTATTTGCCATCTTCATTCCTACTCACATCTCATGGTATAAGCTCATGTCTGAAGAAAAAATGATCAGTCGCATCCTTCTGGCCGAGGACGAGGAGCCGTTGCGGAATCTAATACAACTGCATCTGGAATCGAACGGATACGAGGCAGTCGCGGCTGTGGATGGCGTGGACGCCCTGGAGAAATTTCACGAACAGGGACCGTGGGACCTGGTCATTCTGGATATCATGATGCCCAAACTCGATGGTTTCGCGGTGTTGGAAGAGATCCGCCAGAGTTCTGAAGTGCCAGCCATTTTCCTGACAGCGTTGGGTTCAGGTGACGACATTGTCAGGGGCTTCAGTTTGGGAGCCGATGACTACATCACCAAGCCATTCACCTTCCGCGAGGTGGCGGTGCGGATCGAAGCCATTTTGCGCCGAGTGCAATGGATGAGGCAGCCACCGCCTCAACCCGCCGTTTTGAAGAACGGTGATGTTGAGCTAAACACTGCGCTGCGTCAGGTGAGTATCCGCGGTGAGCGCAGTCACCTGACCCCCATCGAGTATGGACTTTTGTTGCACTTCATCACGCGTATCGATAGCGCCGTCGACAAGGAAGAACTGTTTCGGGAAGTGTGGGGCTACGAATTCGAAGGATCCACAAATTTGGTCGAGGTCGGCATTCGCAGGCTGCGCGAGAAAATCGAGGTGGATCCCTCCAAACCCGAGTACATCCGCACGATTCGCGGCGTAGGCTACAGATTTTGCAGCGTTCAACCCAGCTAAGCCATTATGATCAGACGACTGCGCGGGCGGATCGAAGCTATCGAACAGGACCACATCATCGTTGATGTTGGCGCTTTTGGCATTGCGGTGTACGAACCACAGGCCCAAATCGTCCAGCAACATGTTGGGCAGACCGTGGCATTGTTCACCTATCTGCACCTGAGGGAGCAGGATATCACGCTGTTCGGGTTTGCATCCGACGACGATCTCCAACTTTTTGAGTTGTTGCTTGGGGTCAGTGGCGTCGGGCCTCGCCTTGCCCTGGCCATGCTGTCAACCCTGACTCAGGACGCTATCCGTCTGGCGATTGCCAACGAAGAGCCAGGGGTGCTCACACGCGTGCCAGGCATCGGCATCAAAAGCGCCCGCAAGATACTGTTCCAACTCAAAGACAAGATCGCTCCCGCCGAACTGGATGGCATTGGCATGACCATGCTGACGGATGACGACGCCGAGGTTATCGAGGCGCTTACCAGTCTGGGATACAGCGTTGTCGAGGCGCAACGGGCTGTGCAAAGCCTGCCCAAGGACGTTGATGGCGTGGAGGAAAGGCTACGCCTTGCCCTGTCACAAATGTCCATGTAGCCCTGGTGTGTTTCACATTTTCGGGAAGATTACTTGACCTCCCGGAGGTGGACGCAAAAGCCTTTGCTTCGACAGACTTCTTACCCCACCTCCGGGAGGTCTGACGAAATGTTGAAATGCATCCATGTAGCCCTGACGCTTTGCTTGAACAACTCCCTTTTTGATATAATGCCACAAATCAGCGCCACCCTAGCTCAGTCGGTAGAGCAACGCATTCGTAATGCGTCGGTCATCGGTTCAAATCCGATGGGTGGCTCCATTGTTACACCCCGGTCCCTGGTGGCTGGGGTTTTTTGTTCATCAGCATGACGGCCTCGATTTCCATCCAGCGTTCACCCTTGCAGACATCGCCTCCACTGGCGGCCCGCCTTTGGGCTGGACTCGCCCACCCTGCGGTTCTGATCCTGCTGTTGGTACTGATACTGCCGGCGTTTGTTGCCCTGGTGTGGCTTCCCCAAGCGCCAACGCCGATGGCGGCAGATAGTCTGGCCCGTAATGCCTGGTTGGCGACAACAGCGGCGCAGTATCCGGCGGGGGAATGGATGCAGGCGCTCGGACTTTTCGATCTGGCGCACAACCCGTTTCTGCTTTTACTGATGCTTGCATTGGCGGTGGTGTTGACAGTGCGGCTCGTCAATCGCCTGCAATTGGCCTTGCTGACGCGAAAACTATCTGCACCTCTGCGGTCGTTGCCCTGCACAAATGCCTATGATTTCGAGCTGGAGAAGGCGGCCGAGCCAGAACAGTGGGACGGTTTAAGTAACAGCCATTTTCAGCGCCAGCAGCAGGACGTTGATGAACAAACCGCCTTGGTGCGAGAACTGCAGGTTGACCGGCATCAACGCTGGACCTGGGTGGCGATTCTGCTGGAAGTGGGGTTGATGATTATCCTGTTATCGCTGGCGCTCAGTCTGCGTTTTGGCTGGCAGTTAGATGAGTTGATCCTTGTTCCGGGCGGTTCTGTGACCTTGGAGCCCTACAGCAGCCAGACACTCAATCTTTCCGAAGATGGCGAAACGCTGGGTCTCTGCTGTCAGCCTGAACGAACGATGCCGATAACCGGCCCCACGCTGAACATTGGGGGCATGCAGATACGGCAGCAGGAGGCAGGTCCCGCCTTGACGGTGTCCGTTCACGCTGGTGACAAGGCCCTTGTTCTGCATCCCGTCGAACAGGGAGGCAGCCCCGAACAGGAGTTGGTGCTCCGTTTTCCGCAAGAGCGCAGTGAGCGCGCTGTCGCTTTGCCAGAACGCAATCTCTTTCTGCGAGTCGTCCATACCGGCCCCGATCAGTACAATGTCGAGGCTTTAGACGCGTCGAGCACCGTGCTGCTTTCGCAAAAAATCGAGGGGCCATCCTCCTTGATGTTGGAAGACCTGGAGCTGAAATTTGCGCCAGCGAAACATCTGAAACTGGGCGTGATGAGCAGATCCTGGCTGTGGTTGCTGATCCCGGGCATCGTTTTCCTGTTCGCCGGCCTTTTGGTTCGCTGGCGATTCCCCTATTTGCGAGTGGGAGCCTATGTTGGTTCGACAAACGTCAATGTGCGCTGGCAGGGCCAGAAAGGCGCTCATCCCACGCCTGCAGAAATAGACGCTCAGTTGGCGAAATCATGAATACAGAAACATCTCCGGTTGTCATTGGCATTGCTGGTGGAAGCGGATCGGGCAAGACCACGGTTGTGCACCAAATCCTCCAACGCGTGGGCTGGGACCGGATCGCATACTTGCCCCACGACGCCTACTACAAGGATGCAGCCCATCTGCCACCTAGTGAGCGGGCGCATCTCAACTTCGATCACCCCAATTCCCTGGACAACGTCTTGCTGATTGAGCATATCCAAAAACTGCTGACAGGCGAGGCCGTGGATGTGCCCCTTTACGATTTCACGACCCACACCCGGCGAGAGGAAACCCGCCGCGTGCTGCCCAGCCCCGTGATCCTGGTGGAAGGCATACTTGTCTTTGTGGATAAAGAACTGCGGGACCTCATGGATATCAAGATTTTTGTCGAAACCGATTCCGATATCCGTTTTATCCGTCGCCTTCTGCGGGATATCCACGAAAGGGATCGCACGGTGGATTCGGTTGTGGAGCAATACGAATCTTCGGTTCGCCCCATGCACATTCGCTTTGTCGAGCCATCCAAACGCTATGCAGATGTCCTGATCCCCGAGGGCGGCTACAACGAGGTGGCCCTGGATATGGTGACTGGTCGGATGGAGAGTCTGCTCGGATCCCACGCCCCTGGTTCGTCTTAAGACAACACCATCTCGGTTTTTCGCGGAGCGAAATCGGGCCCCCGATCCACTTCCCAGGGATAAATTATCCACCTGTTGGTCACTGCGCCGTAGTAATCAGGCTGCTGGTCTCGGAAGCGCGAGCGGGTGGGTTTGTAGTGCAAGACGCAGGTTTTGGCTTCCCCACCGGCAGCCTCAACCCTGCCGCGTACGGTGTTAATCGTGCGGCCGCTATTCCAGACATCATCGACAATCAGCACACGCTGGCCCCGGAACAGGGTATCGCTGGGAAATTGTAAAAAGGTGGGCCAGGCAAGCTGGTCGAATTCAGGATCTTTGGGAAACTCAACCGCAGCAATGAGCACATCGCTGATGTCCAAAGATTCGGCCATGATCCCGCCCGGGATGATCCCGCCGCGGGTGACGATGAGAATAACATCGAAGCGGCCTGCGATCTGAGGGAGCAATTGATCAATCAGCGCTTCGACATCACGCCAGGATAGTTCTTCTCGTTCCATCGATTCGTCTCCGGGGTAAGTCTAGCGGCGGCGCGTCTTCTGGGCGACGGCCAAATCCACTTTGAGGTCTTGCAGGCTGTCATCCGCGGGATTGTATTGGGAGATTTCGTCCAGATCGTCGAGATGCTGCTTGAGTTCGGCATCGCCCTTGTCCTTCTGGCGGGCCGCTGCGTAAATGTCCATGGCGGCATCGTGGTCGCCAGTCAGCCATGTGGCGACACCCTGGTTATAGTGCGCACGCAAATAGGCGTCATCTTTTTCGATACAGGTTGCCAGGTCCGCCAGGGCGTCATCAAAATTACCCAACAGGATGTTGAGATAACCACGGTTGTTGTAGACTTCGGCAAAGTCGGGATTAAGTTCGATGGCGCGTGTAAATGCATCGCGGGATGCGCTCAGGTTCTCCTCAAAATAGTAGAGGTATCCCAATGAAGCGAAGACGTCATCATCCTCACTGCCTTTCTCCGCTGCCGCCTCCAACGCCTCGGTGGCCAACTCCGCTTTGTTCGCCTTGTAGTAGGTGAAGCCAAGCGCTTCCTGGTATTCGACATTCTCGGGTTCTGCGGCCACAGCCACGCGCAGGTTTTCCTCTGCGTGGGGCAACAAGCCCATATCCGATTGGAGTGTGCCCAGTTGATAGCGAGGCGTCGGATCTTCCGGGTCCAGTTCAATCGCTCGTTTGAACGCCCGCACGGCGTCTCGCGGCTGATCCAGGGCGATGTAAGTTAATCCCAGGTTGGTCTGCACCTGTGCGGTGTCAGGCAGTTCGGGAGCTAGTCTCCGGATCGCCTTGCGAGCCGCTTTCTGATCTTCGCCGGCCAGACCAATGATATCGTCGAGTTGGGTTGTGTAGGGAGGGGTCATAGTTTTATTAGCTCTCGGTAACTGTTTGTTTAACAGAAGGTGGTTGGGGAGGATGTTGGTTGTAGACGCCTCGCATATCGTTCAGGCGGATACGCACGACATCCCAAAACATCTGCCAGGTGTCGCGGATGGGATCGACACGGCTGTCGGCATCGAAATACCAGTTGACAGGCACTTCGACGACATGCGCGCCCTGTTTCTGCGCCAAATACAAGGCCTCGACATCAAAAGTCCAGCCCGTGATTGTTTGCTGAGAGAATACTTCAGTGGCGATGTCCTGCTTGAACATCTTAAAACCGCACTGGGTGTCGTGAAAGCCGCGCACAGCCAGCACGCGCACAATAAAATTAAAGACCCGCCCCATGATGTGCCGGTATTCCGGTTCATCGTAGCGAACCGCTCCCGGAGCCTCGCGGCTGGCAATGGCCACATCGTAGCCTTGCAGTTGCGGCGGCAGGAATTTCTCAACCTCGACAATGGGCATGGACAGGTCGGAATCACAGATAAACAGGTATTCGCCCCGACCGTTCGTCATGCCCTCGCGTACGGCTGCTCCCTTGCCCTTGGCGCTGTGCAAGACCCGGATATTTTCGTGCTGCGCGGCAAACGCCTCGGCGACTTCGGTGGTTTTATCGGCGCTGCCATTTTCGACAATGAGCACCTCAACGCTGTAAGGCACTGTTTGGCGCCAGTTGACGATATCGGCCAACGAACCCGGCAAACGCTGTTCTTCGTTGTAGGCCGGTATGATAATGCTGAGAAGGGGCGTCTCAGATTGAGACTTGCGATTGGTCATGATCAGATTATGAGCAAGCTGAGCATGGCGGCCATCATGGCCCCGGTCACGGTAGCCAGAAAATTGACGGTTTCGTTGTTCAACCAGGACGCGCCATGAACGTGCTGGGTGGCGCTACCGCACGAATGCTCTGTTTGCTCGGTGGTGATTTGGCAGGTGTTGCAAAAATTCTGGCGTTGCCAGGTTGCGCCTAGATACGAATCCACCAGCGAGCCGGCAAATCCGGCCAGGGTGCAAAGCGGCAGGAGAAACCAGTCTTGCAGGAACCATTGGCCGGTAGTTGCTAGCGAAGCTAGCTGGATCAGGATAAATGCGCTGAGACCGATGAAAGCTCCTCCGGCCAGACTGGCCAGAAGCCCGGTCGTGGTGACGCCGCCCGACTGACCGGCTGAAACGTAAGCTCTGGTCGTGATCAGACGAGGGGGTCGGGAGGACAGAAGGCCAAGTTCGGTTGCCCAGGTATCAGCGGCGGCGGCGCTTAGCGCGCCAAAATAAGCCAGGGTCAGTGTAGGATACCAAGGACTCTCACGCGTGACAATTCCAACAACAACAGCGAGTGCGGCTGCCAGACCGCCATTGGCCAGTGTTTGACCCAGGTTGCGGCGTGGTGCGCGGGCGCTTTCGCTTGTTAACTGTGATTTTCGATCAGATCGGAAGTAGGAAAGCAAACTGCTGCTGAGGAAAAATGCCACCAGAACAGCACCCCACACCGGGCCGCCGAATCCAAAAACAGCGCCGCCGATGAGGAACGCGCCCAAAGCGCCGCTGCGATCCAGCGCGCCAAGTCGCCAGGCCGAAAGGGCTACGACAGCAGCCAGGGTGAAACCAAAGATGAGTTGGGGGCCAGGTGGGAGCATTTTTTGTGTAGCAAGGGCTAAAGATTAAGGATTAAAGATTAATGTCGGTGAGTGACGCTCTATTTAGGCTCTGTTGACATTATGGATTATGTCATTCTGAACGACCGCAGGGAGTGAAGAATCTACACCACGACGTTGGATAATGTTTCCAAACTTGGAGATTCCTCTTCACTCCGTTCATCGGAATGACACAACAAGGAAATTACCAACACTACATAATCATTAATCTTTGATCATTGATGTTCAGCCGATTGTCAACAGCAGACGATTGACGATGATGATTGCAACAATCTGGAGCGCCAGGGCGCTGCCCCAGAGCATGTAGGATGCCAGCTTGTGGCGCTCGTACAAAGCAATGCCAATTGCAGCATTAAAAAAGCCGATTAAGAGCGTGATGGCCGGGATCAGGAGGATGGAACGGCGGGCGCCAATCCTGTCTGGAATGCCGGCGGCATCAAAATGGAGGGGAATCTCCAGGGGGATGGTGGGATAGCGCCAGACAAGTATGCCCAAAAAGACCAGCCCAAACAGAAGCCCTGTCGCCATCACGATCAAGGGTAACCTGTCCTGGATGAGCCAGTGCTGACGGTAGGAGGGCTCAGCAATGGTCGGTTCCAGACGACGGGCCGGGCCCAGGGCCTGACGTTCGTGCAGGGCGGCCACAAAACCATCGTTGTCTTCCGGCGAAATAAGGAAAGTGGCGTACGCCGTTTTCAGGGCCAGACACGCCTGCGGTGGTCGGGTGGCGTATGAAACCTGCTCTGAATCCTGCTGCAAGGGGCGGACCCAACCCACGGGCCATGCCCACCAACGGTAGTTTTGGTCAAGACCTTTTGGTTTGTACTCGACCTCCTCGATGTCCGGCAGAGGGATGTCGATCCGCTCTCCCGCCCAATGGATACGCACAGCATCACGGTCCACCCAGTAATCGAGCTGATGCAACGCCCACAGCCGGTACAGCAGCACGATCAACAGTCCCAAAATCAGCAGAAGCGCCAGGAAAAGGACGATAGAGGTCGGACCCAGATGCGTCCGCAAGAGCTGGATTGGCAGAACCAGACTGATGAGCAGCAAAAGAGCAGCCACCAGCCAGCCAATTAAACGATCACGTGTGACAAGCGGACGGAATGCCATTTAGCTAGCTCAGCCAGGAGCGGACAGTGTCGAGAAAACGGTGTTGGGTCATGTCCATGTGCACGGGCGTCACCGACACAAAGCCACTGCTCACAGCATCGATGTCGGTTCCTTCCTCCTCGATGCCGGTGGGGGCGCCCCCGCCGATCCAGTAGTAGGGAATGCCGCGCGGATCAGTGCGTTCGATCAACTCATCCTGGTAGATTCTGTGACCAAGGCGGGTTGCGCGGTAGCCCCGCACCTGTCCCAGCGGCAGATTGGGCGCATTGACGTTGAGTAAGGTGCTGGCGGGCAACCCCTTGTCGAGCACGAGGAGAGCGACTTCGACAGCAGCAGCGGCGGCGGTTTCCCAGTGCCACCCATCGCCGTCGTCCAGCGAAATGGCAATGCCGGGCCAGCCGCTGATGGCAGCCTCCATCGCTGCGGCCACCGTGCCCGAGTAAGTGACATCAAAACCGAGATTGGGATGCGTGTTGATGCCAGAGACAACGAGATCGACCGGTGATGAAACCAGGCCAAGCGCCGCCAAAGCGACGCAATCGGAGGGAGCGCCATCGGTGGTGAGCGCCTCGCTTCCATCCTCCAACTCGACGCTCCACACTCGCAAAGGCTTGTGCATGGTCTTATTGTGCCCGGCGATGGACCAATTGCGGTTTGGAGCGAAGACAGTGACATCGCCGATGGCGCGCAATGCCTGGGCAAGCGCCAGAAGGCCGGGCGATTCAACGCCGTCATCGTTGGTTACGAGGATGTGGGGCATAGGTCAGAGATTGGAGATCGGGGTCGGAGGTCGGAGGGGTCGGGGGTCAGAGGTCGGTAGGGGTGCACCCTTGCGGTCGCCCCTGCTTAATTCAGAAAACGGCGATCCGGCAGCAAGGCATAACGGAGTGTGTCAAGTGCCGATTGGCGTGGTTTGGGTCCTTTGTCTTCTTCGTGTGTTACAAAGATACGAATTGGTTCGCTTTCGGTTTCATTGCCCGCGATATCATAAGCGATTGCCTTGATCACGTGGGTTTCGGTATAGCCGTGCGTATCGTGAATGACGCCGAAGCCATTCGCAAAGGTCCAGATCAGGCGGGTGGGATCGTTGGGGTCTTGCGTAACGGAACTGACCACTTTTTCCTGCGTCGTCAAGCTGCCATCCGGATTCGTGATGACTTCGGTGGCGGTGATTTCACCCATGCCCAGGTTAGGAACCGTATTCGACATCGTAATCGTCCACTTGACATTGTACGGCGCGACAGTGGTGGTGATAAATGGCGTGTCGTCCAGATGGAACACCACCCGATCCATCGACCAATCATCGGTGGCCAGGGCGTTGATGCTCACCCACTCTTCATCCTCCATCACGTATTCACGGCCATTTTCAGGGTTTGTGATGTTGATGGTGGGAGGCGTGTTATCGATTGTCAGGGGCACGGTGTTCTGGCGAACGTTGCCATTGTTTTCGACAACGCTCAGCCGAAGGCTGTAAGCGCCGTTCAGGCCGGTCGTGTCCCAATATTCGAGCACGTTGCGATCAACCTGATTGTAGTGATCCGGTCCGATCTGTTGCCAGTCAGCAGGCTGCAAGCCCTTCCCGTAATGCAATTGGTACAGGCGGAAATCGCCGCTGCGGGCGTTGCCGAGGATATCGAATGCACCACTGACGCTGCTGAATGGCGCTGGTTGGGCGATCGCCACTTCTTCGTCGGTGAATACAGCGCCGTAGGTGTCATCGTATGCGCGCGGCGGCGCTTCCAGAAGACCCAATTCAGCCTGTTCGACCATCCAGTCGTCGGCGACGGGGGGATACACGCGATAGACCCTTCGTTCGATCAACTCAGGTGGGGTGTAGGGTGTCGCCAGAGCGCCGGTTTCGCGGTTGATCTCAAAGACCTGGTAGACATCATCGTATTCGGTGGGTTCCATGCCAGCGATAAAAAGTTCGGTGGAACGGCGACCACAGAGGTCGGTCGGCAACTTGCCACTGTCTGTGCAAACCACTTTCCGCACCATGCCCTCCGGCTCCTCCCACTCTACGACAGGCAGGCCTTCGTGCGCATATTTCATGATGTCCTTGAAAATGGGGGAAGCGCCGATCGAGCCGGATACTTTTTCCATGGGCTCGTTGTCGGCGTTGCCCACCCACACACCCACTGCAATCTGCGGACTGGCGCCAATTGTCCAACCATCGCGGAAGTCGTTGGTCGTGCCCGTCTTGGCAATGATGGGGCGATCGGGCAAGACCAAATACTGGCCGAGATCGCCAAACGCTGGGGGTCGGGGTGTGGGATCACTGAGTACGTTATCGATCAGATAAGCCAGTTGCGGGCTGATGACCCGTTGTTCTTCCGGCCCCTCGAATTGTTTCAGGATAGTGCCATTCCTATCACGGACTTCGCGGATTGCCACTGGATTGAGCGTGCGATAACCTGGGCGCAGCGCTTCCGGAAGCACAGCGTTGCCCTTCATCACGCCGTTGTTGGCCAACGTGGAAAAAGCATAAACCATGTCGAGCAGCTTGACTTCACCACCGCCCAACGTCAGGCTCAGGCCGTAATAATCTTTGTTCAGGCTGGTGATGCCGAGGCGATGAGCCATGTCGACGACGTTTTTAACGCCGGCCTGATTCATCACCCACACAGCGGGGATGTTATACGAGCGCTGCAGAGCTGTCCGCAGAGAGACAGGACCATGATAACGGCGGTCGTAGTTCTCGGGTGTGTATGGTTCGACGGCATCGGGAAAGACCTGACGCACATCCATCACGACATCGGCTGCGGTCAGACCCTGGCTGAAGCCGGTGAGGTAGGTGATAGGCTTGAAAGACGACCCCGGCTGGCGTTCGGAAAGAGCGATATTCACCTCACCATCAATCTCAGGATCGTTGTAATCCAACGAGCCGAGCATGGCCAGAATCTCACCTGTTTCGGTGTTCATAACCACAGCCGAGGCATTGGAAACGTTGTGTTCGATGTTTTTTCGGCTCGCCAGCAAATCCACCGGTGCAAGATCGGTGCAGCCGGGTATGGTCGGGTCTTCCTGGTTGAGATGTGCGATACGCTGCCGGGCGATACACGTCACCTCGTGCTGCATATCTACATCCAGCGTGGTGAGAACAGTGAGGCCATTGCGCCAGATGAAGAAGGGATCCTCAGGCGTGTTAAATTCATCCTTGACCTGCTCGAGGGCATACAGGGCGAAATGCGGCGCTGTTTCGATATCGAAGCGCGCAAGGGCTGATTCGCGCACCTGCAACTCTTCGGCAAAAGCGGCATCCGCTTGGGCCTGAGAAATATAGCCGGCATCGGCCATGGCGTCGAGCACCTTGCCCTGGCGACGTTTGGCGTCTTCGGGAGCCTGGATGGGGTTAAGGCCGGGGTATTGCGGCAAAGCCGCAAGCATTGCCGCTTCTGGCAATGTTAGATCGGAAGCGGTTTTATCGAAGTATATTTGCGAAGCCGATTCGATGCCATAACTGAAATTGCCGTAGAAATTATTATTGAGATACCACTCCAGAATTTCGGTTTTCTCGTATTTTCGGGTGAGATCAAAGGCAAGGATCGCCTCTTTGGCCTTACGCGTATACGAACGCTCCAGTTGTTCTTCCAGGGTGAAGAAGTTCTGCTTGACCAACTGCACAGTGATGCTGGACCCGCCCTGGGTTTGACCTCCCTGCAGATTGTACTGGATAAAAGCGCGGGCGATGCCGCGGAGATTGACGCCAGGATTTTCCCAGAAGGAACGATCCTCAAGGGCGACGGTGGCGTTGATCAGGTACGGGCTAATCTGATCGAGCGTGATATAGGTGCGGTCCCCGCGGAAAGGCCTGGGATCGATCGATTCCAGAAGCAGGTGCTCGCCCGTGCGGTCATAGATCTTGACGGTTTCAAAGCTTTCCTGCTCGGTGATGATGATGCTTGTATCGGGAAGGTCGCGGGCGAAGTAATAGTAGACTCCGCCGGCAACGGCTGCTGCACTGGCTGCACCGCCCAGCAACACGCCCACCACAAGCACGAGAACGATAGCTGTGATTCCAGCGATCTTCTGCCAGAGTGGTGTGCGGGCTTTTTCAGCGCGGCGTTTTATGCGACGATCGAGAAAGATGCGAGTTGAACGATTCATTGTATGTTTCCCTGGGATGATCTATCAGTTTTAGCGGTGTGATCCTGGAAAGATGCGAATATCTGACACAATTGGATGACGTCGCTAAAGGACAAGAGGTTCCTGTTCATCTGACGAGAGCCAGGGTTAGGTATTGAAGTCTCTATTGGACAAAGGATAAGGGCGGTGGAAAGACCGCCCTCTCAGTGACCTGATATTTTAGCATGATTACAGAAGTCATCCAAAACAGTGCGCTTTGTTTGGGTGCGCGGCAAGATTTCTCAATACTGCATACCCCTGTGCTACAATCAGCTTTAGCAATGAGGCGACCACAACCGGGTCGCCTTTTGTCGTTTTCGGACCACCACCATCTCCTCTCATCACCGGAATTGAATCATCATGTACCTTTTGAATCGGATTAATACTATGGTGCGCGAGCAGGGAAAAGCTGTTGGCGATAGCATTGTCAATGTTGATACGCTTCTCAACCATCGCATTGACTACACATTTAGCGCCTACGCCGGGGCCATGCTGGCGCGAGCCGTGCGTGATGAACACATCGATGTCATCCTCACCGCCGAGGCTTCCGGCATCAGTGTGGCTGTGTTCACGGCCATGACGATCAACAACGAGCAATGGCCTCACCCCGCCTCGGTTGTGTTCGCCAAGAAGAGTCGGCCCATCACCCTGCCGGACGATGGCTATTATGTAGTTGATTCGTACAGCCGCACCAAAAATAAACCCGTAAAACTGTATCTGGGCAGCCACGTGATCCCCAAAGGGAGCCGGGTCTTTATCGTGGATGATTTTCTGGCGCAGGGGACGACTTTGGAGGCGCTTGGGGACCTGGTGCTAATGGCCGAAGCGGAGATCGCCGCCTTCGGCGTTGTGCTGGAAAAGACCTTCGAAGATGGCCGCGCGGCGGTGGAACGTTTCCAGGCGCCGCTCTATTCATTGGTGAAGGTAGCGGGCCTGGAGAGTGGTGTCATCCAACTGGAAGAGCCGAGCCTGTCTTGATAGATTAGCAAGTGGTCGTTTTTTTAGCGAAATTTACTTCTGAAGATGGACTGATTCCAGAATATTGAACACTTTTCCATCTGCCCTGGTGCTAGGCTTCCAAAGTGGATAACTGCGCTGTGAACCCGTTTGGGGCAGTTTGTGTTGCACTTGTTTGACAGATACTCACGATGTCGGTATACTCCGTTGGTATTTTTCTAAAATTGATGATAAAAATTATTGCTGAGTCAGGTGACGGTCACTTGCACAACGTATTGCCATAACAGTGACTGTCAACTGTTCCCATGCAGCCGGAGAGAACATATGCGAGTTTTATTTGTCGAAAAGCAACTGGATTATGAGCCTCAGGGCATCATGCAGCTTTCTTCAGTACTTAAAGAAGAAGGCCACGATGTCGCACTGACCATCGCTTCGCAGGAGGATGCCGTTGGCTTTGCATACGACTATCAGCCCGATGTGGTGGCTTACAGCGTGATGACCGGATCACAGGGCTACTATTTTGATCTCAATCGAAAGATCAAAGAGCGGTTGAATGGGAAGGGTGTTTTTTCCATGTTTGGTGGGCCTCACCCCACCTTTTTCCCGGAAATGATCGAAGAACCTGGTGTGGATGGCTTGTGCATCGGCGAAGGGGAAGGTCCCATTGTGGATCTGGTGAATGCGCTCGGCAATGGCGGTCTGAAGCCCGATATCCCTAACTGGTGGTTGAACTATAAAGGCGAAATCGTTAAGAACCCGGTGCGGCAATTGATCCGCAGCCTGGGCGAACTGCCTCGACCCGACCGTCATCTTATCTACGACAAACATGTGTACATGCAGGATGCGCCGGTCAAGCACTTCATGGGCTCACGCGGCTGTCCTTATCAATGTACGTACTGTTTCAATCACGCCTACTACCAGATCTACAAGGGCGAAAAACGTGGGTCGCAGCGTCCGGTCGACACCATCATCGACGAGGTGAATTGGGTTCGCGAGAACTGGCCGCTCGAAAATGTGGTCTTTATCGATGACCTGTTTATCATCTTCGATGATTGGCTGGAGGAATTTGCCGAGAAATGGCCGAAGGAAGTGGGTTTGCCCTTCTTCTGCAATGTACGCGCCGACCTGTTGGTGCGGGGACCGCACAAGGTCGACTTACTGCAAAAGGCCGGATGTGGCACCGTCAGCATGGGCATCGAATCCGCCAACGATCGTATTCGACATAAGCTTTTGAAGCGAAAAATGAGCAGGGAAGAAATGATTCAGGCTGGAAACATAGTGCGCGATGCGGGTATCCACATCACATCCACCAACATCCTGGGGCTGCCCACCAGCACCCTGGAGGATGATCTGGACACCATGCGGCTCAATGGTGCGGCCAGAATATCTTACGCCCATGCCTTTATCTTCCAACCCTACCCCGGTACGGAACTCGGCCAGTATGCGCAGGACCACGACTTCATGGTCGGCACTTTTGACGATATCCCCACCATTGCCTGGGACCGTTCGATTTTAGTGCGACAGAACCCGGAGGAGACCCCGCAGGTGGAGCACCTTCAGCGCTGGTTCGCCATTGGCGCCGAACACCCCTGGATGGAACCGATTATCCGGCAACTGATCAAGGCTCCGCACAACAAATTCGTTGATTCGATCTATTGGCTACTCCATAAATCGTTCAAGGGCTATGCCATCAGCACCCGCGTACACCCCACAAAATTCAATGTCACCAATTTGTGGAATGCAGCTTCACACTTCTTCCGCATGGATGCGTAATTAGAGAAAGTGCGACGCACGCCACGAGACCTCCGGGAGGTGGTCAGGATCATCCAAATTACCGGAATCCTGGCGACCACCTCCCGGAGGTCTTTTTTAGATCAACGTCTTCATCCGCAACATGCGGTCGCCTAGGCTTTCCAGCGCTTCGGCCATTTCCGGTTTATCTTCCCGGCGAAGTTGTACCACCGATTGGTTGAGCACGGTGAAGAAATTTCCGTCGATTCTGGGGAGATTAACCGAAACGATTTTTTCCAGCTTTTCTTCATTTGGGGCTTTCAGGATCTCTCGCACGAGTTCCAGGGATTCTTGGTTGGTCATGTGTCACCTTGTGTGTTTGTTTAATGTGGATGGGGCTGCATTCTATGCGTAAAGAGCCTTTTTGCCAAGCTCCGATTGTGCAAGTGGTTCGACCTCGCTCCCGCGCCGTGCTATAATCCCGACCATGTCATCTCGAAACGCCTCGGCGCTCCAAGTTGCGCGCTATCTTGTTTTGGTGCTGTTGTTGACGATGCCAGTCTGGGCAGCGCTGACGCGACCGGGGTTGCCGGCAACACAACTCGGGCCCTTACCGGTGCTTGAGTTGCCGGCTGCCAATCAGGGGCAGATGTCGTTCTCTTTGGTTCGAGTGCTCAATGCGATTGGGGCAGACGCCCTCGGAGCTATCAAAATCAGCGCTGTACTCGCCATCTGGCTGCTTGCTGCTGGCGTTTTTGCCTGGACCAGAGCGCTGGCTGGGTCACGCGCTGGCGTTCTTGCTGCGGTGCTGGTGGTATTTGCGCCGGTGTTCTTGAGCGCTCTTTTCCGCAGCGGTGACTGGTCTTTGATCTGGATTATGGCAGGATTGGCATGGGCCGGTTTCGGGCTGTTTTCTACACCGTGGTGGGGTCTGGTCCTGGCTGCCATCGGAGCATTTGTCGCCGCTGCCGCACACCCCGCTCTGGGATTGTGGGCGCTGGTCGGATTGATTTTGCTGGCGGCAAGCAGACGACGCTGGCTGGGCATTGTGGCAGTGCTGGTCGGCGGTGTGACAGGAGTATTGCTTTCCACATCGTGGGCGGGGGCGGCGATTTCTGAGGTTCCAGCCATCGGGGCGGGATTCCACCAACTGATCGAGCCAGGCTGGTTGTGGGGCGTGAACACGCTGTCTTTGGACACGCCGTTGAGTTTTTCTCTTGGTTTTGCTTTGCTGGCGCTGCTTATTCTTGCCGGTGTGGTCGTATTTTCAGGTGAAGATCAGAGGACGGAGGTCAGAGATCGGTAGGGGCGAGAGATTCCGAGGCAGATGACGATCAAGCCCAGGATTTCCATACGCAAAACCAAGCTGCTGTCGGGGAGTCGCTGGAGGAATCACTCGCCCTGGATGTCGGGAATCAGGAAACAATCAACAATCAACGGGATCAGTCGCCCGGCCAGTCGGATTGGCTCTGGCATCTGGGCATTGGTCTTTTCTTCGTTTTCTTCAGTCTCGATTTTGTTGCTCAGCGTCTCGGTTTTGTCTCGGCCACGGTCGGCGCTCCCTGGCATTTGCTGTTGCTCGCCCTTCCTTTTCTGGCGATTGCCGCAGTCTTTGTCCTGCGATTCATACCGCGCTTGCAGGAAACGCCGCTGTGGGCGAGCGTGCTTATCATCGCCATCCTCGGGGCGGGACCCGGCCTCTCTCCCGATTTCCAGGACTACGAAATCCCTGCCTCTCCTGTTGCCATTTACGGCGATAACCAGGTGACGCTACTGAACCTTGAGAGCGAGGGAGCGTTGAAATCTGACTCCACCATCGCCCTGACCGCCGACTGGTTCAGCAGCCAACCGATCGATTTCGATTACAACATTTTCATCCACGTGGTCGACGCTAACGGCAAATCCGTCGCACAACTCGACACCCAACCGCAGGCTGGCGACCGCCCCATGACCTCCTGGTTACCCGGCGAAATCATCGCCGACCGCTACGAACTCTCCATCCCACCCGACGCCTCGTCCGACCTCCGCCTTCTTCTCGGCCTCTACAACTGGCAGACGGGGGAAAGAATGATGGTGGACAACAGTGATGCCCTCGAATTACACCAAGATCATTTCCAGTGACGCTCAAGCGTAAAACGTGAAACGTGAAATCCTAACTTGCGCCATCATGCGCATCACGTTTCACGCATCACGTTTCACTTTCCCATGAACCGTTTCTACAAATCACCATCCTTCTGGATTACCACCCTCCTCACCATTTTCGCCATCGCGCCGCTACTGCGCCCCGGCTATTTTTGGGCTGCCCACGATGCCCGGCACGATGTTTACTTCATCCTGCAATACAACATCACCTGGGATGAAGGCGTGCTCTTCCCGCGCTGGTCACCGGATTGGGCCTTCGGTTATGGCTATCCTTTCTTCAACATCTACGCACCCGCCGCCACATTCCTGGGCACGTTGCTCTACCGGGTATTGCCCCTGAGCCTCGAAGCAGCGGTCAAGGGCACGATGATCAGCACGATCTTGCTCAGCGCCTGGACCATGTGGTTCTTCATGCGGGATTGGCTCGGCGAGCGTGCGGCCCTGGTGGCGGCAGTTGCTTACGTCTACGCCCCCTACCACCTGCTCGACATCTACGTGCGGGCGGCGATGGCGGAATCGCTGGCGCTGGCGATGATTCCGCTGGCGCTGTGGGGTGTGCGCCGGGCGGTGTTGCGTCCCAGTGCGACCAGCATTGCTCTGGCCGCCATCGGTTATGCCGCCGTGCATCTCAGTTCCAACCTGGTGGCGCTACTGTTCACACCCGTGCTGGGACTCTACCTGCTGGTGTTGGCCTACGGCCAAATTCGGGATCAGGAAGGCGTTCGGGCCAAGATCGTCGGTTGGGTGAAAGCAATGGTTCCGGCAGTGGCGGGATTGGCTCTGGGTGTGGCCCTGGCGGCGTTCTTCATCCTCCCAGCTCTGACCGAAAGCAGATTCGTCAATCTCGACCAGTGGTTCGCCGGTTACTACGATTTCCACGACCATTTTGTCTATCTTTCCCAATTGTTCGACCCACGCTGGGGTTATGGCATCAGCACGCCCGGTCCCAACGACACCATCAGTTATCAACTGGGGCTGGTGCTCTTTGCGCTGGCGGCACTGGCCTTTTGGCGCTGGTTGCGGCGGGACACAGGCAAACAACTGGAAATTGGTTTCTGGCTGCTGGTGCTTCTGGGCGAGCGTGCTGCTGACCACCGCCGCCTCCACCTGGGCCTGGGACTACATCCCCATGGTCGATTCAGCGCAATTCCCCTGGCGCTACCTGACGCTGGCGGTGTTGGCGCTGGCGGCGCTGGCGCCGGTCGTTCTGCTGCCAAAAGTCAGCGATCCCAATCCCGGTAAATCGTGGTTGATGCCCTTGGTGATTGCTGGCCTGATCATCCTCGGCAGCGCGCCCTATCTCCGCATCGAAACGCCGGAACCGCCGCCCGGTGGAGCCACCCTGGCCGGATTGATGGAATTCGAGCGCAGTTCTGATGAGATGACCGGCATGACATCCACGGCCACGGAAGTTGCCGCCTGGTCGCCGTTGGCCGATCTGCACATGGCGGGCATTCCCATCGACAACCAGGTCGATTACAGCTTGATAAGACCGAACCTTGATCTGGATGTGGATGTGCGCGAGCATCGGGTGGACAGCGAACTGGTGTGGGTCCACGCTGAGGGGCCGGATCAGCGAGTGCCTTTCTATCGCCAGTGGTATCCCGGCTGGACCGCCACCATCCTGGACCCGGACACCGGCGCTGAACTCGACCGTTTTGCGTTGACCGAGGCCGACACCCGTGCTCCGTACGGCCTGCTCGATGTGCCTGTTCCCGCAGGTGAGCATCTCCTCCTCATTTCCTTTGAGAACACACCTATCCGCAATCTCGGTACAATCGTTTCGATTCTGGCCATTGTTGGTCTTATCGCACTGTTTGTCTGTCATGTGGATTCTGGCGTCCCGCGTCGTTCACGGCGATAAATCGCCTACTACGAACGCAGACAATCCCTATCTGAACATGCGTCGTTCACCGCTCCTGCTCCTGCTGTTGCTATCGGCATTCGCCTGGGTTCCCTTGCTGGCTCCCGGCTACTTCATGCGCGCCCATGATGCCGGCCACAGCCTGTTCTGGCTGGTGGAATTCGATGCTGCGATTCGGGATGGTTTTTTGTACCCGCGCTGGGCGCCTGACCATGCCCTCGGATTCGGCTACCCGCTGTGGATTTTCTATGCGCCGCTGGCGTTTTACGTGGCCGAATTCTTCCATTTGCTGGGTTTTGGCATCGCCGCCGCCATCAAAATCACGTGGGCGGTGGCGTTTATCCTCTCTGGCGTCACCATGTATCGCTTTGCCCGCAAGTTGTGGGGACCCGGCCCAGGACTGATCGCCGGATTGCTTTACGTTTATGCGCCCTATCACCTCGTCAACATTTACGTGCGGGCGGCGCTGGCCGAGTTTTTCGCCTTTGCCCTCTTCCCGTGGGTGTTGCAGAGCTTTTGGGAGTTGTTGGAAGAGGGCGGACGCCGCAAGCTCGCCATCGCCGCTTTAAGTTTTGGATTGGTCTTGCTGACCCACAGCGTCACGGCTATCTTCTTCCCGCCGGTGCTGGTGCTGCTGATTTTGTACTGGCTGATCTTGCGCTGGCGGCGAACCGGGCAACTGCCCTGGCGTTCAGCCCTGGAAGCGCTCGGCGCGGGCGTGGCGGGCATCGCCCTGGCCGCCATCTTCCTGCTGCCTGCCCTGACCGAAGGTCGCTACATCGCCCAGGAGCAGTGGGTGGCCAGCGCCTACAATTTCGCCGACCAGTTTCTCTATCCCTTCCAGTTGTTCAGCTTCGACTGGGGTTTTGGCCACGCTCTGGCCGGTCCCGATGACGGCATGCCTTTGCAGATCGGTTTGTGGCTGGTGTTGCTCGGCTTGGCCGCCCTGCCCTTGCTGTGGCGATATCGGCCATCACGCAAAGCTGAGTTGTTGGGTTTCCTGGCGGCTGGCATTGGCAGCATAGCGCTTTTGCTGGCGGTCAGCCGTCCTATCTGGGAAGCATTTTCGCCATTGGCGCTGCTGCAATTCCCCTTCCGCCTGCTCACCTTGGTGGCGCTGTTTTTCTCGTTGGTGGCGGCAGGCGTCGTGGCGGCGATCTCTCCGCTGGAAGATGACGGTAATCCTGCCAGCGCCCGGGCGCAAATACCGCCCGCCGTGCTTGTTCTGGCCCTGGCCATCGTTTTGGCCTCCTACCCCTTTACTCGCCCCGAACACACGCCTGTCACCGCCCGGGACCAGAGCGTCCAGGCCGTGATCGACTTTGAGGTCGAGTACCCGGATATGGTCGGGCGCACATCCTACGCCGAGGCGCCGCCTGTTGTCACACCCAAGGTGTCCGCCTATCTGGAAGACAAGCCGATCCCGTTAGCCCGCATCATTCAGGGCGAGGGAACCGTGCGTTCGCTGCATCATGGCGCCGGCTCAGAGCAGGTGAATGTGACAGCGCTCGCGCCGGTCACGCTCCAATTCTACACCTATTTTTATCCAGGCTGGCAGGCAACCGTCGACGGGCAGGATGCCGAAATCCGTGCCGAAGGCACGTATGCGCTCATTACCCTCGATCTACCCGCCGGAGATCATGATGTCAGTATTCGCCTCACCAACACACCCTTGCGCACCGTCGCCACCATCATTTCGATCCTCGCTGCTATTCTGCTGATCGCCATATTTGTTGTAAGATCACCTCGTAGGGGCGACAGGCCTGTCGCCCCTATCCCGTAAATCATTCAATCCGTCATTTGGGCGAATGCCGTTCGCCCCTACCTCGTGCCAGATCAATCCGAAGCCAATAACCCCCAACCCGAAATCAATAGCAAGCTCCCCCGTCATTGTCCCAATTGCGGCGCGCAGATCAGCCACAACGCCAAAGATTGTTTCATGTGCGGTTTTCAGCTTGGGCGTACAAAACGACGGCGGTTCCGCATCCCC
Source organism: uncultured Chloroflexia bacterium (assembly GCA_963700615.1). Classification (GTDB taxonomy): domain Bacteria; phylum Chloroflexota; class Anaerolineae; order J102; family J102; genus DUEF01. The sequence goes on from CAVOYG010000030.1 coordinate 43,914, forward strand.
CTCGCTGATATCGCCCTGGTGCTGGGTTTGCTCATTGTCGCGCTTTTTTGGTGGCGTTGGGATTCCGAAAATCGGGTGCTGGCCCTGACGCCCACGATCACGCCGACTCCGACTGCCACCGCCACTGCCACCCCGACCGGAACGCCGACCCCGACTGCCACCCTGACGCCGACCGCCACGGTAACGCCCACGCCTATTTTTTACAACGTGCAACCGGGCGACACCTTTTTTGGCATTTCGGGCGCGTATGACATCACCCTGCAATCACTTTTGGATGCCAATAACCTGAAGCAGGAAGACTTATTCCGCGTGAATCAGGAACTCGTGATCCCGCACCACACGGCAACACCGGTGGGAACGCCAGTGCCCACGGCCACACAGGCCACCGGCACAGTTAACTATCAGACAAAACGTGGGGAAACGGTTTCGGCCATCGCCATCCGTTTCCAGGTGGAACCCAGCGTCATCCTCGAAAACAACGAAATCGAAGATCCGAACAACATCCCAACAGGTCAGGTGTTGCTGATTCCTCTGGGTCCCGAGCCGGAAACCGCAGAGGGAGAGCCGACCCTGACGCCGACGCCCGGTTACGAAGCGCCTCACCTCATCAGCCCGCATGATGGCACAGAATTCGTGGATGAGCCGGGGCCGCTTCTGCGCTGGGTGACAGTAGGGCTTCTGCCCGATGACGTCTGGTACGAGGTCCACCTCGTCTACCGGGACCGGCGGATGCTGTCCCCGGACCCAATTTTGACCAAAGCCAACAGCATCCGCCTGGGTGCAGAACTGCGCCCGCCCTTTGACGCCACAAGCTCCGAAATTCGCTGGTGGGTGCGGCTCGTGCAAGTGCTGCCGGATGGCGAGATTGTCCCGGACAGCCCGGTCAGTGAGATGCGCGTGCTGGTGTGGCAGTAAAGGGAAAGCAGATTCTCTCGCGAAAATCAAGCTCGGGAATCAACACCCTTCAACCCTAATTCGCCTTCACCTCATCCCAGGTGACGGCGTTGTTGCGGGCAGGGACAGTGCCCAGCTTCGCTGGGAGCTTGCCTGTGATCGCATAAACGATTTTGCCCACGTGGTCATGGCTGGTGGAGATGAAGTATTTGAAGCGGAACTGCGTGCCGCCCGCGGCGGTGCCCGCCACGAACAGGCCCGGCACGTTGGTCTCCATCGTATTTTCATCGAACACAGGGGCCTGCTCCCGACCAACCAGTTCAATCCCGGCCTTCTGGAACAGACTCATGTCGGCCACAAAGCCGGTGTGCAGGAGCACAAAGTCGGTTTCGTGGGCGAAGGTTTCTGTGGTCGGATTCCAATCCCCGTCGGTTTTAGCCAGCACCACGTGGCGGGGTGTGATCGCCACCGGCGTGGTGGCGGGTAGGTAGGTGATCTCGCCCTTTTCGATGCGGGTGGTGATGTCCATCGTCAAATGCGGCTTGATGCGCTCGAAATTGAGTTCGGGACGACGATGGCTGATCGTGACCTCTGCGCCCACCCGCCAGCAACGCAATGCCGATTCCATGGCGGAATTCATCCCCCCGACGATGAGCACCCGCGTGCGGAAATAGGGGTGGGGGCCAGGAAAATAGTGGGAGACATGCGGCAGGTCTTCGCCGGGGATGCCCAGCAGTCGAGGTCCGGCCATGCCGCCGGTTGCCATCACAACATAGCGGCTTTGGTAGCTGCGCTGGCCCGTGCGATGCCCGGTCATCAATCTGAACCCATCACCCTCTCGCCGGATGTCAACAACCGGCTCGTACACGTGCACATTCAGATCGAACTGCTCCACCAACATGCGCAAATAGGCCAGATACTGCTCGCCGCTGATCGGTAGCTGATTGACATTCTGCACGGGGATGCCCGCCAGCGCCACATGCTCGGGCGTGCTGTAGAAATGGGTTTCAGGTGGCCATTGCATGAAGGCATCGCCGATCTGTTTGGCCTCGAACAGGATGGCGTCGATCCCGGCCTGTTGCAGGGCGATGGCCAGCTCGATGCCGATGGGGCCTGCGCCGATGATGGCGACGGTGGTGGTGCGAGATTTGGAGGAATTCATGGGATTTATTTTGGATTGAAACGTGGTTCGTGATGCGTGTTCCGTCTGCTTTTCGCCACGCACCACGAAACACGCATCACGTTCATTCGGTCGGGTCTGGAAAAGGGTCGTGACCACCAAAAAAGGTCGGGATGTGCACATACAGGCCGGTCGCTTCCACAGCCACTCTGTCCCCGACCAGGATGCGTCCGACGGCATGGGCTTTACGCCCCTCCAGTTTTTCCAGCCAGGCCTCAGCCCGCAACGGCGTATGCAACGGAATCGGTAAACGGTAGTTGAGGTTCAGGTTAGCCAATAACGCCTGCAATCCCGATTGCCAGACGGCAGCGCCCATCGCTTCATCGATGACGGCAGCGCTGGCGCCGCCGTGCGCATGGCCGGGCGGCCCCTGCTGCGCCTCGTCAAACTCGAATTCAGCGAAGATGCGAACAGCGCCGGGAAGCAGTGGCTTCTCATCATCCAACGAGATGGCCGTCTTCTGCACGCACCACACCACGCCCATGCCCTTTTCGTTCTCTGTTCCGCAGACAAAGCAACTGCCATGCTCAGGCAGCGGGGATGCTGCCGGTGCATCCGAATCCTTCACAACATCAGCAGCGCCTTGATTGCAGGGTGTACTTCGTTTGGTCACCGGTTTCTTCCTTTTGACTTGAGGTGCGTCGCACTTCGCAAGTGCGACGCACCTGTTGGTCTTTGCTTCTACGCCGGTGTCGCCTCTGGTTCAAACGTGGCTTCTGCAGCTTCCGCCGCTGCTTTCTTGGCAGCACGCTTTGCCGTCCAGCGATCCTGGAATCCCACCCAGATGGCATAGGCCAGAGGCACGATGAACAGGGTGAGCAGGGTGCTGGTTGTCATGCCGCCGATGATGCCAATGGCCATCGGTGCGCGGAAATCGCCGCCAGCGCCAAGCCCTAGTGCAACCGGAATCATACCGGCGATGAGCGAGATGGCGGTCATGAGGATCGGTCGCAGACGAATCGGGCCCGCCTTGCGCATGGCCTGATCGGCAGTCGCCCCCCGTTTACGTTCCTGGTTGGCGAAGTCGACCAGCAGAATCGAGTTCTTGGTGGCCAGACCCATAAGCATGATGAAGCCGATCATGGCGGTCATGTCGAGGGGATTGCCGGTGAGCACCAGGGCCAGGATTGCACCGATGATCGCCAGGGGCATCGAGATCATGATGATGCCCGGTTGGGTGAAGCTGCCAAACTGGCTGGCCAGCACCATGTACACGAAGATAATGGAGAGACCCAGCGACAGGAACAGGTCGCCGAATGCTTCCGCTTGCATGGCCAACTGGCCACCTAACTCAGCGGTGGTGCCCTCGGGCATTTGTATTGCGGCCAGAAGGGCATTCACATCGGTCAGCACCTCGCCTTCGCCTCGCCCTGAGTAGTTAGCGCCAATCGTGACCGTGGGTTGGCGGTTGGAGCGACTGATGGTGGTGGGACCAGTGCTAAGTTCGGCTGTGGCTACATTACGCAGAGGCACCAACTGGCCTGTCGGTGTCATCAGCTTGTAATTCAGCACATCCTCCAGGTTTTCACGGTCAGCCTCTTGCAGGCGTACACGGATGTCCGCTTCTTCACCTTCGCCGCGGTAGGTCGATGCGACATCGCCCGTGAGCAACGTGCGAATGGTTGCGCCAACGAAAGCTGAGCTCAGACCGTACTGAGCCGCTCGTTCATGATCCACTTCCACTGACATCTCCGGTTTGCCAGTGCGATAGCTGTGTTCGATGTCCGTCAGACCAGGGATTTTCGATAGTTCGTTGACCACATGATCGATGCCAGCGCCAAGGTTTTTCGATGATCCATTCGTTGATTTGACTTCAAGGACGATGTCGCGGCCAGCAAGACCGCCGATGCCGAAGCTGAATGCGCCACCACTTTCTTGGAATGATAGCCCGGAAAAATCAGGGAATCCTGCTCGCACCTCATCCAGCACGGCACGAGTCTCGAAGCCATCCTTAACCTCAACCAGGAATGTCGCCTCTTCTGATGCGCCTTGCCTTCCCACAGTGGTGAATACACTTTCGATTTCAGGATACGACAGGATGCCTTCTTCTATGACCTTGGCCTGCTCATCAGTTACCTCCAGGCGGGTGCCGGCAGGTAAGATCAGCGAAGCTGTGAACTGTCCTTCGTCGATATTGGCCAACAGTGTTTGGTTGACGAAGGGGAAGCTTAACATGCTGATGCCGATGATGATTGTGCTGACCACAACAGTGATGCGTTTGTGGTTCAAAGTCCAGTTGAGCAGGCTGCCGTAAACACGATACATCCACCCCTGACCCGCTTCTTCTTCGATCCGAACATCATCGATCACGATACCCATGTTCGATCATAACCGATTCCTGGACCTCAGCCACATCTTTGGCTTCCTCTTTCTTGTCCTTGGATACCTTGCTCTTGGCGAAGAAATAGGCGCTGATCATAGGCGCCAGGGTAAGCGCTTCAAAAGTCGAGATGACAATGGCGATGGAAACGGTCAAGCCAAAGTCCCGCAGGAACTGACCGACCATGCCGGTGGAAAATGCAACCGGCAGGAACACCGCCAAAATCGTGGCGCTGGTGGCCAACACCGCTAACGAAACCTCGGATGTGGCTTTACTGGATGCCTCCATGGGCGAAAATCCCATGGATATCCAGCGGAAAATATTCTCGCGCACCACAATGGCGTCATCGATCACCAAACCAACAACCAGCGCCAGCGCCAGCAACGAGATCATGTTCATGGAGATGCCGAACAGATCCATGCCCCAAAATGTGCCGATCAAAATAACGGGCAGACCAATCATGGTGATGAATGTGTTGCGGACATTGCGGAAGAAGAACAGGACGACGATCGTAGCGAGTACAGCGCCCCAAATCGTATCGTTGATGGCGTCATCGACGGCGTTCTGAACGAAAATCGAGGAATCGGTCACCGCTGCGATCTTAATCTGGGGGTTTTCACTTTGAATCTTGATCAGTTCTTTATTGACTCCATCAGCGACGGTCACTGTGTTCGTGCCGCTCTGCTTGAAGACATTGATCACCACGGCATCGGTGGCATTGATGCGGGAGAAGCTATTGCGCGCTTCAAAGCCATCAACGACTGTGGCGACATCGCGTACGCGCACAGGCGCTCCGCGCTGACTGACGACTACATTTTCCACATCTTCGAGCGTGTAAATATCGCCAGGCGTGCGCACCAACACATCTTGATCGCCTTCAGGCACGGAGCCGCCGGGGATATCGATGTTGGAGGCCTGGATAGCGCCCGAAATTTGCTGCGGAGCCAGGTATTTGCCCTGAAGCGCCAGCATATCCATATCCACCTGGATTTCTCGCACCTCGCCGCCGGCGGTCTCCACCACCGCAACACCATCAATGCGTTGCAATGGTTGCTGGATTTCTTGCTCGGCAAGTTGTCGCAACTCGGCTGGCGTGTACTGGCCCTCAATATCTGCCAGCGCAAAGATCATGATCGGTTCTGAATCAGGATCAAAACGCTGGACGACGGGGACGAAAGCGTCGGTGGGGAGACGGTTACTGATGGCATTGAGTCGTTCGCGCACATCTTGCGCTGCCTTGTCCGCGTCCGTCTCCATCGTGAACTGCATGATGACAACGCTGAAGCCTTCACCCGATTCAGAACTGATGGTGTCCAGACCGGTCAGGGAACTCATCTCCTCTTCGACAAGGTCCGTGACCTGTGATTCGACCTGTTCCGGTCCCGCACCCGGATAAACCGTGGTGATGGCGACAATGGGGAAACTGATGTCGGGGAAGAGATCGACCGGCATGCTCGAATACGACACAAAGCCCAACACCACCAATGCCAACATCATCATGGTGGTGAATACCGGGTTGCGGATTGAAATATCCCATAGTTTCATGCTCTATTTCTCCTGCAACATGACGGTGGCGAACATGCCCGGTCTCAGGTCAGAGGCATCGCCGGTGGGTCGCACGGTGACGGGGATTGTGCGGGTGGCGGCATCCAGGGCAGGGGCGATGATGGCGACCTCTCCGGTGAATTCACGGCCGGGATAAGCATCCACGACGATAACGACGGGTTGTCCCACATAAAGCTCTGTCAGCAGCGCTTCTTCCACTGAGACGATTAGTTTTACATCTTCGGACAGGAGGGCGAGCAGTGGTGCGCCGGGTCCGGCCATCGAGCCTTGTGCTGTCATCAACTGGGCGACAACGCCATCGATGGGCGCTTTGACGGTGGCTTTGTCCACCTGTGTCTGCGCCATGAAGAGTGCTGTCTCAGCCTGTTTGACGCCTGCTTCGGCCATTTTGATTTGCTCAGGCTTGGCGCCTTGTTCCAGCCTGGCCAGTTGGGCCTTGGCCCCGGCCAGTTGTGCGTACGCCCCGGCAATCATGTCGGGCGTCGCGCCCTTCAGCACTTTGTCGTACTGTGTTTGCGCCGATTCCAGGCCAAACGTGGCCTGCTGCAATTGGTAAGATTCGGGAAGCATACCAGCAAACGGGCTCCCAGCGACACGATCGTATTGCGACTGCGCCAGTTTCACCATCTCTTCCGCCTGTCGCACCTGAGTGAGAACCAGCTTACGGTCTTCGGCAGTTGCACCTTGCAGCGCTCGCGTGTAGCCTTTTTCGGCTGCATCGACGGCTGCGCGTGCAGCATCCAGGTCCGTTTCTTCAGGAGCGGCAGTGGCGAGTTCCAGTTGAGATTGCGCTACCTGCAAGCCCGCCTCGGCCTGGGCGCGCTGCGCTTCCATCATGGTTGTATCGATCTGAGCCAGGACGTCGCCTATTTTGACATGGTCGCCCATATCAACGCCTAATTCCAGGATTTGTCCTGCCACTTCGGCCACAACCGGCACCTGCGCTTCGGGCAGGATTTCGGCATTGTAGGTTAGCCCCTTCAGGCTTGTTGCTGCCGCGCCGGAAAGTTCACTGGGTTCGCTGAGCACCTCTGGCGTGGCTGTTGGGGCGACGGTTGCGACCGGGGCCGGCACAGGGGTCGGATCAGCGAGCGGGTTGGGAATGCTGTCGCATCCGGCCAGCAGCAGCCCTGCAATCAACAGCATGGCGAATACGCCGCCGCGTTGCAGGAAATTGGAGAGTTTATGGTTTGTCATTGGTTTTTATCCTCGGTAGGGCAGTTGGATATTGGGTATGCGGTATTCGGAATGCTTTTTCGTGAACTGCCAATATCGAATAGCCAGTACCCAATATCAGCATTTATTGAATTAACTTCCCCAGCTAGCGACTTGCTCGGATTGGAAACGATAGTCGACCGGCGCACCGACGTTCAGGCGGCGCTGGTTGCGGCCATCGGCGGCCATCACGTAAAACGACCACGAGCCACTGCGATTGCTGAGAAAAAGGATGCTTTTGCCATCCGGACTCCAGACGGGGGCCACATTGTGTACAGGCTCGGTGATAAGCGCCGATGGTGGTGATGTGAGCCCCACCATGCCAGTGCCGTCGGGATTGATTTTGAATATCTCCCAATGGTCCTTTTCCTGACTGTGGAAGACGATCTGTCTGCCGCCGGGCTGCCAGTTGGGGTCCTGGTAGCGGAATTCAGGGGCGACAGAGCGGGTTTTTGCGCCTTCGTACACATCTGTCACTTCCAGTCCGTTCCGACTCTGGTAGACGATGCCGCCTTCGCTCCAGTCTGGAGATCGGGCGTCACGCGTTGTCGGCGCATCGATGAATTGCCCGCCTTGCATATCGACCACGCTCAGACCGCGCACGTCGTAGTAACTCAGGGGGAATTGTCCCAGGTAGGGATTGTCGGGAAGGCAAAGGCCATGTCCAACATCCCGACACTTGCCTTGACCGTTGACGCGGCTGAAAACGAGATTTTCGCCATCAATGCTCCAGGCGGGAGCTCGCAGTTTGCCTTCGGTGTAGATGCGTCGTTCGTTGTTGCCGTCAATATCGATCAGGTATAGACCGTGATCAGGGCCGCTGTCTTTGATGAAGGCCACTGTTTTGCCGTCGGGGCTGAGGGCGGGGTCCATGCCGTAGGTGAGTTGCCTGCTTTTGCCGCTGGCGAAGTCATAGACATGGATGGGGCCGCCGCTGCTTTCCTGGAAGACCAGTTTGCCGGTCAAGCCGCCACCGAACTGCCGCCCGAACTGCCGCTTGACGCTGCCGCGACAACAGGGGCGTTGCTCTGCTGGTCGGACACAGGCAGATCGGTCGGATCGCCATTCAGGTCGACATAGGTGGCTGACACCCAGCCCACCTGATTGTCCTTACCCGGAATCTCGATCAAAACCCACCCAGCTTTCTCATTCCGGCCCAGGGCGTTGACAGTCGCCCCAGATGGGACGGTGGAGACAATGCCGAAGTTTGTGCCGGGGCCTTTTCGCACATTCAGCCTTCGGCTGCCGGTGGCGATTTTACCGCTGAGGGATGTTTGTTCCCCGCTTTCTGTTGTTGTACCGGATCCGGCTGCTGTTGACGATTCCGAGGAAGATTCAGTGGTCCCCGCCGCAGTAGCGTCTGTGGTTTTCGAGGGCGTCTCCGCCATCTCATCTGCCGATATTTCGAACACTTCCACATCAAGCACCGGAAGTTGATCCAGGCCAAAAGCAACTACCTCACTTTTCTGGACCCAACCTTCCTGCCCATCCGCCAATACCACCTTGAGCCAGGCATTGTCGGCGGTGCGTCCCACCGCTGTCACGGCGGTTGCCAGCTTCAGTGTGGTGATCGCTGCGCCGCCAGGCTGTTCTCGGAGTACGGCTCCGCTGCCACGCACAACCGCGCGCTTGCCCTGCACCGGCTGTTGCACCGATACCGGACTTTGTGTTTCCTGCGCCCAGGTCTGGCCCAGTAAAACAAGGCTCAGTGAAAGCGCCAGAAACACGCCCAGCAAGATTCGTGTGAGATTGATACCTTGGTGTTTCGTTTCAAGTGTCATCGTTTTCTTCTCTTATTCATTGTCATGTATCGCTCCTCACCAGCATTTCCCCTACACGGTTGGTTCATAGATAGGGGTAGGCAGTGGTTGCTTTGTTTGGGTTTCGGTAAGTAATTTGGAGACATCGCCTAGGCTGTCGGCAAGATGCCTGCGTTGAGGCGCGTTCATATTCGCCACCAATTTATGGCACTGACGAATATGTTCCAGTAATTCACAGTTCCACTCCTGCAAATCCGCCTGCTCAGAAACGAGAAGACCCAGAGCAAAACCGCTCAGCAAAATCAGGTCTGAAGAGGCCACGAGTCCATCGCCAGGAACAATCGTAGTCAGATACTCAAGGAATAGCTGTCGGCCCATTTTGTTTTGCAGCCGCAAGGCGATAATGGTCATCACTTCCACGCAGTAGCGCAGCGACCCGGATCCCTCAGGCGGAATACGCGCCAGCATTGCTGTCGCTAATTCATAGTCCCCAGCGTTGCGCATGTCCCCGGATTGCATCTGTTCAAGCAACCGGTCTTTCATCTCGTCCCAATCGCTGGCATCGACCTGCTGTGCGTACTGCGCCATTTGCTGATGCACAAGCTCGGTGGGCCAGAAGACGATTTCAGAGCGTCCGGGACCCGATTTATCTTCAGCTAATTGATAATCTGATCGTACGAAGCCCTTTTCTTCGAGCAGGCGCAGCATGTCGTAAGCTGTAATGCGGCTAACGCCGACACGATCTGCGAGCATCGAGTAGTGGATAGGACCCTGTAGTTCACGATAGAGATCGAGCAGGTTGCGGATAAAGGCTTCTTGGCGTCTGGTCAGCTTCATTGATTTTCCATAAAAAACAAAAGAAACAAAAATTCCCCAACATTATAAAGTTTTTTCAGACCGTGTCAAAATTCACAGCGCGATTTGTCGCACAAGGCTGTGTTGGCGTGGTCGACAGCCCCTGAATTCCGGGAGAGAAACAAAAAGAGCGTCCTCCTGGCTGCCAAAAAGCAGACGGGAGGACGCTCTGATGAAAACGGAAGTCTACCGGCGGGTCGTCAATGATGGGATCGATGTCGCCGGTGGGAAGAATGCAGGTGGTTGATGATCGACTTCCGAGATCGAACGAGTTAGGTGGTTGGTGCAGGTCGCCAGGATTCCAGGACTTTCATGTAGTTGGCCCGCTCAAATGCGGCGGGTTCGGCCACGTGCTGCTGGCTCATGCTGCCCTGCATCTGCTCGATGGAATCGTATTCGCGCTCTTCCATCCACAGTTCCAGGTTTTCCAACACCTGGGAGATGTATTCCGGGCCCTTGATCAGCAAAGCCGAGGTCATCATCGCCACTTTGGCGCCGGCCATCATGCTCTGGAGCACGCCGATATGATCGTGCACGCCGCTGGTGATGGCGAAATCGGTCTGCACGCGACCATACAGGATCGCCACCCAGCGCAGGGGCAAACGCAAATCGTCGGGCGTGCTAAGCACCAGGTGCGGGACGACTTCCAATTCCTCAAGGTCCAGGTCAGGCTGGTAGAAACGATTGAAGAACACCAAGCCATCGGCTCCGCTCTCCACCAGTTGGGCAGCCATATTGGCCGTCGAACTGAAGTAGGGGCTGAGTTTTACGGCCACAGGGATATTGATGCTGGTTTTGACCGCGCGGACGACATCGACATACATCGCTTCCACGTCCGTCCCGGTCATGGCCGGATCTGTGGGGATGTAGTAGATGTTGAGTTCCAGGGCGTCAGCGCCTGCTTGTTCGATCTTTTGCGCGTATTTGATCCAGCCGCCGGTTGAAACGCCGTTAAGGCTGCCGATGATGGGGATGTCGGTGGTTTCTTTTGCGCGGCGGATGCGGTCGAGATATTGGTCAGGCCCGGAATTATAGTCTTGCAGGTCGGGGAAGTAGCTGAGGGCTTCGCCATAGGAGTCAGTGCCGTAGCTCAGGTAGTGATCGAGGTTCAAGCTTTCCTGAGTGAGTTGCTCCTCAAAAAGAGATTGCATGACGATGGCGCTTGCGCCTGCGTCTGCCAGGCGTTGAATGCCTTCCAGTGATTTGGAAAGCGGCGCCGGCGAGACAACAATCGGGTTTTTGAGTGTTAAGCCAAGATAAGAAGTTGTTAGTTCCATGTCAAATGATCCTTAAAATCACGTTTTGTTTGGTTGGGGCAAGCCGGGGACCTGCATCCGTTTAACGGAGCGCATGGCCCCCGGCATTTTTACGATGCTGTCAAAGCAACCCTGGCGTTTTGTTAGATTTCCTGTTCCGCCAGTTGCTCGTACTCTCGCCAGTGTGCATTAACCGCCGCCTGCGCTTCCTCAAGGAATGCCTCAGCAGCTTCCGGGTTGTTGCGCAAGACGATGCGGTAACGGCCTTCCTGGTAGATGTAATCCTGCAGAGGACGTTTCGGTGCGCGGGAATCCAACTGCATGGGATTCTTGCCTTCCAGCTTGCGTCGCGGATCGAAACGGTACAAAGGCCAATGGCCGGTATCCACCGCCAATGCCTGGTGCTCCATACCCTTGGTGATATCAATACCGTGGGCAATGCACTGGCTGTAGGCGATGATCAGTGAAGGACCGTCGTAGGACTCAGCTTCGAGGAAAGCCTTAACCGTCTGAGCGTCTTTCGATCCCATAGCCACCTGAGCGACGTAGACATAACCATAACTCATCGCCATTCTGCCGAGGTCTTTCTTCAGCGTTGGTTTACCGCCGGCGGCAAACTTGGCGACCGCGCCGAGCGGCGTTGCTTTCGAGGCCTGCCCGCCGGTGTTGGAGTACACTTCGGTGTCCAGAACCAGCACATTGACATTACGACCGCTGGCCAGCACGTGGTCGAGGCCGCCGTAACCGATATCGTAGGCCCAACCATCTCCGCCGACGATCCAGACGCTCTTCTTGACCAGGGCATTGGCCAGGCTCAGCAGATCCTTGGCCTGGGGCGTATCCACACCTGCAAGCTTCGCTTTGAGGGCTACAACACGCTCGCGCTGGGCTTCGATGCCTGCCTCGTCGCTCTGGTCAGCCAGGAGGATGGCGTCAGCGAGTTCATCGCCGAGGATGCCACGTTGACGTACCACCAATTCGCGGGCATATTCACTTTGCTTGTCCACTGTCAGACGCATGCCCATGCCAAATTCGGCATTGTCCTCGAACAGCGAATTGCTCCAGACGGGTCCCCGACCATGTTTGTTGACCGTCCAGGGGGTGGTGGGCAGATTGCCGCCGTAGATGCTCGAACAGCCGGTGGCGTTGGCGATAATCGCCCGATCACCGAAGAGCTGCGACATCAGTTTGACGTACGGCGTTTCGCCACAACCTGCACATGCCCCGGAGAACTCAAACAGAGGCTCCAGGAGCTGGATGTTTTTGACATTGTTGAACTTCAGGTCATCGGTGCGGGGTGCATCGGGCAGGCTGAGGAAGAAGTCCCAATCCTTGCGGCCTTGCTCCCGTAGCGGGAATTGCGGCTCCATGTTAAGCGCTTTGCGCCCGACCTGCTTCTTGTCTTTGACAGGACAGACTTCCACACAGAGCGTGCAACCGGTGCAGTCTTCCACGGCCACTTGCAGCGTGTACTTGTGTTCGCTGTATTCGCGGAACTTGGAATTTGCGTACAGGAAACCTTCCGGCGCGTCGGCCAGAGCCGTCTCGTCCGCCAGCTTGCCGCGAATAACGGCGTGGGGGCAGACCAGCACGCATTTGCCGCATTGGATGCAGATGTCAGGGTCCCAAACCGGCACTTCCAGGGCGATGTTGCGCTTTTCCCACTGGGTAGTGCCGCTGGGGTACGTGCCGTCGACCGGCATCATGCTGACAGGCAGCGAGTCGCCACGACCGGCGATCATTTCCGCCGTAACCGCTTGCACAAAAGCTGGCGCTTGCGATGGGACAGGCGGGGGCACGGCGATGGTGCTGGTCGCCGTCTCTGGCACGGGGATACGATGAAGATGCGAGAGGGCGGCATCGACAGCGGCATAGTTTTGCTCGACAACGGCATCGCCACGCTTGCTGTAGGTCTTCTTGATGGCCTTTTTGATTTCGGCGATGGCCTCATCCTGGGGCAAAACGCCGCTGATAGCGAAGAAGCAGGTCTGCATGATGGTGTTGATGCGCACACCCATGCCGGTCTCTTTGGCGACCTCGTACGCGTCGATGGCGTACAGCTTGAGCTTCTTGGCGATGATCTGTTCCTGAATCGGTCGCGGGAGGTTGTCCCAGACCTGATCGGGCTCGAAGGGCGCTGTGATCAGGAACGTGGCTCCCTCAGCAGCCTCTCGGAGCACATCGTAGCGCTCGAGAAAGACAAATTGATGCACCGCAACGAAGTTGGCCTTGTTGATCTGGTAGGTGGAATGAATTGGTCGGGGACCAAAACGCAGGTGGGAGATCGTGCGAGCGCCCGATTTCTTGGAATCATAAACGAAATGGCCCTGAGCATAATTGGGCGTCTCTTCGCCGATGATCTTGATCGAGTTTTTGTTCGCTCCGACCGTGCCATCTGCGCCCAGACCCCAGAACAACGCCCGCACGGTATCCTCGCTCTCAATATCGAAAGTGGGATCCCAATCGAGGCTGGTGTTCGTGACGTCGTCGATGATGCCCACCGTGAAGTGATTCTTGGGCTTGTCCTTTTTCATCTCATCGAAGATGCCCTTGATCATTGCCGGCGTGAATTCCTTGGAGGAGAGGCCGTAACGTCCGCCAATGATGCGCGGGAAGGCGGCGAATGGCGCCTCACCGGAGGTCATCGCCTCGCTGATGCTGGTGACGATATCCTGATAGAGGGGTTCGCCGGTGGCGCCGGGCTCTTTGGTGCGGTCCAGGGCTGCGATGGTCTTGACGGTTGCCGGCAGTGCGGCCAGGAAGTGTTCGGGGGAGAACGGTCGATAAAGCCGCACAAGTACGGCGCCCACCTTCTCGCCCTGCCCGACCAGATAGTTCACTGTCTCTTCCGCTGTTTCTGCGCCCGACCCCATGAGGATGATCACGCGTTCGGCGTCGGGAGCGCCGACGTAGTCGAAGAGATGGTATTGCCTGCCCACGACCTCGGCGAACTTGTCCATCGTCTTCTGCACGATTTCGGGCGTCGCCAGGTAGAAGGGGTTCACCGTTTCCCGCGCCTGGAAGTAGACATCGGGATTCTGGGCCGTACCGCGAATGAAAGGCTTGTCCGGGGTCATGGCCCGCGCCCGGTGTGCACGCACCAGGTCGTCGTCAATCATGGCCACGATGTCTTCATCCGAGGGCAATTCCACCTTCATCACTTCATGCGATGTGCGGAAACCATCGAACACATGCAGGAAGGGAATTCGGGATTCCAGCGTGGCGGCCTGAGCGATCAGGGCCATATCCAGCACCTGCTGCACAGAACTGGAGAAAAGCATCCCCCAGCCAGTAGAGCGGGCTGCCATCACATCGCTGTGATCGCCAAAAATCGAAAGCGCTTGCGCCGCCAGCGAACGGGCTGCGATGTGGAACACCGTACTCGTGAGTTCGCCAGCGATTTTGTACATGTTGGGAATCATCAACAACAAGCCCTGGCTGGCGGTGAAGGTGGTTGTCAGGGAGCCGGTTTGCAAAGCGCCGTGCACAGCGCCTGCCGCTCCACCCTCCGACTGCATCTCCACCACATTCGGGATCGTTCCCCAGATATTCGGGGCTCCCTCGGAACTCCATTGATCCGCCCATTCGCCCATCGGCGAAGATGGCGTAATGGGATAAATGGCGATGACTTCATTTGTTTTGTGTGCAACATAGGCGGCAGCTTCGTTGCCGTCAATCGTTACTAGTTTTCGGCTCATATGATTTGCTCCTTTTAGAGACGATTTTTTTAATATTTTTTCGACAACACAAGCGATTCCACTTGTGCTATTTTCCTTTGGTTTATCACCCGCGACTATCTGCGCTGAAGCTGTTCCTCCATGGCTAAATAAGCTCAGTGGATGCATTTTCAACACAGATAAATCATCGGATGAAATCCAAAAATGAATTTCACGCTATCCCGCATTATACGACAGGTGTGTAATTTCGCCTTCTTTTGATCACCGTCGCGCAGGCTTCCGCGCATGGGCAATTCAATTCCTGTCAGCGCGAGTGTGTTTCAAATTTGTGGGAGGATTGCGTCCCCACCTCCTGGAGATCTTCCGAAAATCTGAAACGCAACCTGCCAGCGCCACAGGATTTGAGTATTTTGGGGATTGCGACTAGGCTAATGCTACAATAAAAACGTGTTCAAATAAGTTCCGCGAACAAAAATCCCGCTTGTTGCGGGCCGAAGGCCCGATTTTATCTTTAAGCACACCGCCCAGCTTCCCATGGGACGCTTTTACCCATCTCCAGGAGGAACCTTACAAAATCATGTACACACTTGCTATCCAACGAGAGTTTGTCGCCCAACATTATCATACCGATGAATGGCATGATGAAAAATATCTGCGGTCTTTCCGTTACAAAGCCGAACTGTCCATCGACAGTGAAGAGCTTGATGGGCAGGGCTACATCGTCGATTTCGAAGAACTTGGAGCCCAGTTCGAAGGCGTGATCGATGAATTCCGGGACAAAACCCTGAGCGAAGTTCCCGATTTCGATGGTTTCAATCCCAGCATCGAAAATTTCTGTCGAATTCTGTGCGAGAAGGTGGATGAAGCGTTGTATGCGCCAAACGTCGTTGTCGTCAGTATGAAGTTGTGGGAAGAGGACCACGCCTGGGTCGCCTATGATCTGGACCGAGCCTAAAATGCGGTAATCAGGAAAGCCGTAAACCGGTAAACCAGGAAACCGGGGTCGCTAGACTGCCCGGTTTCCTGGTCTACCGGTTTACCGATCCACCAATTTATCAATTCCTTCCGGCTTAATAGCTGGTCGGCAAAAAAATGCCGAACTTTTATAAGAGAGACCAAAAATGCAGGAACAAATCGCAGTTTTTATTGATTTCGAAAATGTGGCGCGCTGGGCCGAAGAAGCCTTCCTCGATTTTGAACTGACGCCATTGATAGAGTATCTGCAGAGCCGGGGATCGGTGGTGACCAAGCGGGCGTATGGTGACTGGGGACGGTTCGCCCACTACCGCGATGAGTTGATGGAAAACGCCATCGACCTGATCCAAATGTACAGTGTGCGTGCGGGCAAGAACCGTGCTGACATCCGCATGGCGGTAGATGCCCTGGAGATCGCTATGAGCCGATCTCATATCAACACCTTTGTCATCGTGTCCGGCGATAGCGATTTTGGGGCGTTGGTCAGTAAATTGCGCGAATACGGCAAGTACACGCTGGGCATTGGTCCTCGCAACATCACCCATCGCCTGCTGGTGAAATCGTGCGATGAATTTATCTATCTGGAAACGCTGATGGGAGAGGCGGGAGAAGTCACAGATCAAACCGGAACCGATCAGGTGGCGGCCCGCAACCTTCTCACAAAAGCAATCCAGGCCCACGGCCAGCGCGGCGAGGTGCCTGTCCCCGCCGCTAAAGTCAAACAGACCATGCTTTCGATGGATTCGACATTCAATGAGGCGAATTTTGGTTACTCGCAATTCAGAGGATGGCTAGAAGACAATGCTGATCTGATCAAGCTCTACCTCAAGGATCTTCAGCTCTATGTCGCGCCCAAAGATTTCATTGCACAGGGTGATGTGGAATTAGACGAGCATGAGATTTTGGGAGACCGCAGCCTGCCATCTGGCATAGTCTCAACGTTATCGCAGCAATACGAGCAAATCTTCGCTCGTTTGAAGATGACGTCCGCTGATTTTGCAACGCGCCGCGACGTCTTGCGTGATATCTACCGCGAACTGCATGATAAACCTGGGTACTACACCACGGACAGTCTCCTGGAGGAGTTGCGCGAGCGTTACGAAGCTCAGGGGTTAAGCCGCAGTAAGACAATGCTGCGTCACATCTGGCAGATGGGATTCCGCCAACGCGCTTATGATTATGGCAATGAAACCGCCTCGGTGCGCGTCCCCGTCTGGCTGGATGAAGATATCGAAGGCGAAGCAGATTTTGTGCAGCGAGCGGAATCCGGCTTTGTGTATGCAGTTATCCACGCCGGAATCTCAGTGAATCAATGTGAGATGGCGGCGATCCTGCTCAATGATCGCGATCAATGCGATTATGTTCAAGACCTGTTAGATGATCTGGAACAACGAAAGCTGATCATTCGAGACGGCGAGCGCTACCGCCTGCCAGGTGTTTCCGTTATTCCTTTCTGCGATGAACCCGCTCTACGTCTGCTCTGCCGCGAGATCGAGCAGGTGCAGGCCCCGGAATCTGTCACTCGCAGCCCGGAGAAGGCTCAATCATTGGCCAGGCGAGCAATGATCCAACGTTCGCAGGATTTTTCTGCGTCCGCTCGCAGCTATCTCTACGCCTGTCGCATCCAATGGGACGCCGTTCAAAACAACGAACCAGACGCCACCCTGGAAGATTTACGCTGGTACATGGCTTCGTACGCATCGGTGCGCGGCGGGCGAACTCTCGCAAGTCGAACGGGACTATTCTGGTTCCAAATCCTATTACCTGGCCTTTTTCGCCCTGGTGCAAGAAGATGATCCACTCTGGAGCCGTATGCGTGGTCTGCTCAACCCCATGCTAGCCTACTACTGGGCCAATGCCGGACGTGAATTGGGCATCAATGTCTCCGACTGGAACCTCAGCACCGCCACACCTGCTCAGATCGCTGTTTTGGCCGCTAATCACGAAAACCCCCAACTGCGCCGGCGCTGGCAAGAGCGAACAAGAGCCCTGGCCGAAGTCAACGAGAGCGTGCTGCGGCGGCTGGTGGAACAGATCCGCCATAACTATGCCGATCAGCCTGCCTTTATCGATGCCGCCGACCAGATTGTGGATATCCTCATTGCCAGCAAGGCGCTGGCGATGGATTGATCAGACCTGTCATTCCGAGTGTACAAGGTGTGCTACGCCCCTGTATGATGAAAGAAACATCCTGTGTTAATCTGAACGCATGTGAGAAATCTGATCGAACCATGAATCGTCAGATTCTTCACTCCCTTTGGGCGTTCAGACCTGTCCTGCGCAATGACCGAAGGTCGTGGTTGAAGGAATG
This sequence comes from uncultured Chloroflexia bacterium, assembly GCA_963700615.1. GTDB lineage: Bacteria > Chloroflexota > Anaerolineae > J102 > J102 > DUEF01. The sequence goes on from CAVOYG010000030.1 coordinate 61,923, forward strand.
ACATAGTTCAAAACGTCAACACGACCTAATTTCACACATACTCATTCGTCTAATCTGGAGTCTCTCATGCAGTTTGAACGCAGCTCTGGCATCCTTCTGCACCCCACCTCTCTGCCTGGTCCCTTTGGCATCGGTGATTTTGGCAAGCGCGCCTACCAATTCGTCGATTGGCTACACGACGCCAAACAACAGCTTTGGCAAGTGTTGCCCCTGGGTCCCACCGGTTATGGAGATTCACCCTACCAGTGCTTCTCGGCATTCGCCGGTAATCCCTTGCTCATCGACCTGCAAGACCTTGTGGAACGCGGCTATCTCGATCCCGGATGATCTGGCCGTGCCGGTCTTTCCGAGAGAGCGGGTGGACTATGGCCCGGTCATCAAATGGAAGACAGGTGTGCTGGAGCAAGCGTTTCGGCGTTTCCAGAAGACTCGCGCCAGTAAAGCCTTCAAGACCTTCATTGCCGAAAACGACTTCTGGCTGGAGGATTACGGACTCTTCATGGCGCTGAAGGATGAGCACGGCGGTCGGTCCTGGCCCGAATGGGAGCCCGGCCTGCGCGACCGGGATGGGGATATGCTTGAACAAGCACGGGAGCGCCTGGCCAAGAGCATCCAGTTCCACTATTTTTTGCAATGGCTCTTTTTCGAGCAGTGGTTGGCGCTCAAAACCTACGCCAACAAAAAAAATATCCGCATTATCGGCGATATCCCGATTTATGTGGCGATGGACAGCGCCGATGCCTGGAGCCAGCGCCAGTCGTTCTATTTTGACGCTGACGGCCATCCCACCGTCGTTGCCGGGGTCCCGCCCGACTACTTTTCTCCCACCGGCCAACTATGGGGAAATCCCATTTACAACTGGGAACACATGGCCGAGGACGATTTCGCCTGGTGGATCAGCCGGATCCGCGCGAATCTGAAGCTCTTCGACGTCACACGCATCGATCACTTCCGTGGGTTCTACAATTACTGGGAAGTGCCGGGCGATGCCGAAACCGCCGAAAACGGGCGCTGGGCGGATGGCCCCCGCGAACGCTTTTTCGATGCTGTGATCTCAGCCCTGGGGGAATTGCCCATCATCGCCGAAGACCTTGGAGCGCCCGATCCTGGCGTTTTCGCATTACTCGATCATTACCATTTCCCCGGCATGAAAGTGCTGCAATTCGCCTGGGCGACCGACGGGACTGATCCTTTTCTTCCCCAAAACTACAACAAGAACTGTCTTGCCTACACGGGCACCCACGATAACGACACCACTCAGGGCTGGTACAGGACAGCGCCCGAAAATGAGCGCAATTACCTGCGACGGTATCTTCGGGTGGATGGAAGCGATGTCGCCTGGGATCTGATACGTTTGGCGATGATGTCCTGCGCCAACATGGCAATCGCACCGCTACAGGATTGCATGAATTTGGGGCCCGAGGCCAGGATGAACACGCCCTCTGTCGCCAGTGGCAACTGGTCGTGGCGATTTCTCCCCGGACAACTCAACGATGGCATTCGAGCCGGATTGGCGGATATGGCAGATCTCTATGGCCGGTCAATTGTGATTCCCGATGAACGCCGCAAATCACTTCGTGCAGGTTAAACAGTGCAAACAAAAACAGCTCCCGGTTGAGAGCTGTTTTCGTAGCGAGGATAAGGTGACTCTTTAGGCCACGCGATAAACGCGTATTACGCCTCGAGAACGAATGAACTCAATTTCATAGCCAAGTCTGGATGAAGCTCGTTTCAGGCGATTTTTAACCGTTTGGCGATTATCGCTTGCTTTCGGTTTGACCGATACGCCTTCGCCTACCCGAAGTCCTTCCAGTTGTTCCATATAGTTTTCAAGAACGCGCTCTCGTTGTGATTTGCCACGACCTCGGCGCTTAGCATCTAAAATGTCGCTCACGTCATCTTGACTCAATTTTTCAAATGTTGGCATTTGAGACCTCCATAGCAGTCAATAATTGCATTAAATAATGGAGGGTAGGAATTTTTGTGGGGGGAACCATAGCTATTATGGCAGTTATTGATGAATTTGTCAATACCTAATGATAATTAATTTAGTCCGGTTGTGTAATTTGCAATCAATTGTCGGGTTTATTAGGGAAAAACCTGTTCTGACAGCGGATTCTATCGATAAATCATCTTGAAAAGAGCTTTCTGAACATGTAGGACTTAACGGTTGTTGTTGCAGCGTATAAGTTTATCTCCATTTTACGCAAAAATCTCATTATGCAGTGGGAACATGTTACAAGTGATAGATGTCTACAATCTCAATAATTGTTTGTATCGATTCACACCATCGTTTTGATGCGTGAAAAGTAATTCGTGAAAACGGACCTTGCGACAGGGTCATCACGTTTCACAACTTGGAGCCACGTGAAGTTCCAGGGAGCCATGATTTCTTGGCTGGCCCGTTATTTTCCTTGATCTAGATAGACTGGTAGAATTGAGCGAATATGATTGCGCTGAGCCTATATTTTTACGATTTGTCTCCAGATTATGACTAAAACACGCACCGTTATCGGTTTAACCGGCAATATTGGTACTGGCAAGAGCACCGTGCTCGACATGTTGCAGCAATTTGGCGCGCACGCTATCGACGCCGATAAGATATCGCACGAGGTGACGTTACCCGGCGGTAAGGCCTATGCTGCAGTCGTTGCCACCTTCGGTGGAGATATCCTGACAGAAGATGGAACCATCGATCGCATGAAACTTGGCCAGATTGTGTTTAAGGACCCCGTTCTGCTTCAGGCCCTGGAACGGGTCGTCCATCCGGCGGTTTTCGAGCAAATCCGTCTGGAGGTGTCCCAGGCTACCGAATCCGTCATCGTAATCGAGGCCATCAAGCTGCTGGAGGCGAATATGGCCCTTACCCTGTGCGATCAAGTGTGGGTCGTTGTCACGGGCGAGGCGCAACAGATCCAACGTTTGATGGAAAGCCGCAATATGAGTCAAGACGCTGCCGAGGCGCGCATGATGTCACAAAGCCCTCAGTCTTTCAAGATCAGTCAGGCGGATGTTGTGTTGGATAACAATGGCGGCATCGAGGCGTTGGCGGAGCAGGTGCAAAGAGCCTGGGATGCCCTGGAGATGCAGCCACAACTGACTTAGGATGCCACAATGACGACATTAAAACGGATATGGGATGAACATCCCCAACTCTCCTCCTTTGCCATTCTTGCCCTGGGCATGTTGATCATCCTCTATTTCTCTGCCCGGCATGTGGGTTTTGACGCTTTACAGTGGTTGGTGCTGTCGATAGCAACGATCGTTTTGGCGGCGTTGTGCATCTGGATTATTAGCTGGGACGCAGGGGATGATCTGGAACAGAGCTAGCGGCCGGGATACCCCCCTGGCAATTTCCAACACACAAAAACCAATGATTTTACATCAAGAGATAATTGACTGAATGAGCACTAAACGCGACTATTACGAACTACTCGGCGTCTCGAAAACCGCATCCGCTGAGGATATCAAGCGGGCTTATCGCCGCATGGTTAAGCAATTCCATCCAGATATTTACAAAGGGCCTGATGCAGATGACCGCATCAAGGAAATCAACGAAGCCTACGAGGTCCTCAGCACGCCCGACAAACGCGCAGCCTATGATCGTTTTGGCCATGCTGGCGTGCAGGGAGCAACAGGCGCGCCGGGCGCCGGATTCCCTGATATCGGTGATATCTTCGAGGAATTCTTTGGCGGTGGATTCGGTTTTCGCCGCGGCCCGCAGCGCGGCCCTATCCGTGGCGCCGATTTACGCTTCAATCTCACCATCGAATTTGATGAGGCGGTGTTAGGGGCGGAAAAGGATATCAACGTCACCCGACACGAAGCCTGTCCCCGCTGTGATGGCTCAGGCGCTGAATCGGGCAGTGCACCGATCCGCTGCCCGACGTGCAATGGCAGTGGGGAGGTCCGACAACGCCAGCAGACAATCCTGGGTTCTTTTGTGAATGTGGCAACCTGCCCACGCTGCCAGGGCGAGGGTGAAATTATCACGACGCCATGCCGGGAATGCAACGGCCAGCGCATGGTCGAAGCAACGCGCCGCCTGCGCGTCAAGATTCCGCCCGGTGTCGACGAGGGCACTCGGATTCGCTTACCCGGCGAGGGCGAAGCTGGTTTGCGCGGCGGAACGCCCGGAAATCTCTACGTGTTCATCTCCGTCAAGGCCCACAAGATATTCCATCGCGTTGAGGATGACATCTTGCTGGAACTGCCCATCAATATCGCGCAGGCGGTATTGGGATCGGAAGTGGAAGCCCCAACTTTGGATGGTCCCAAATTGCTGCGGATTCCACCCGGCACGCAACCTGGCAAGGTGATGCGCTTGCGTGGTCTTGGCGTTCCTCATTTGCGGCGCAGCGGTCGTGGCGACATGTTGGTCACGGTCAATGTGCAGATTCCGACCAAGGTTACAGATGATCAGCAAGTCCTGTTCGAGAAACTGGGCGCAACGCTGGGGCCTGTCTCGATGGATAAGGACCCGGATGGCAGCTTTTTCGACCGCATGAAGGAAGCGCTGGGTCTGTAAACATTTGTGTCGCTCTCAACAACAGATTGCATCAGTTTGTAGTAGGCGATTTATCGCCGTCACGAACGGCGCTCATGCGTCTACTACGAAACAATCTCTGAATGAACTTTCTTGAGCACATTCGGCAATGGCAGAATTACTCGAATTGACGATAGCTGTTTCCACAATTGATTCCGAACACGCGATGGTACAAAACATTGTCGCCCTGTTCGAGAAGTACGCGCCAGGCAGCGTGGTGGTGGAGATCAGCGGGTTTGGGCCTTACGGCGAACTTGACCACGCACAGGTCGTCGTTCGCGGCTATCTGGTGGCGTCTGAGGCCAGCCTCGATCAGATCGAAGCGCTGCGGCTGCAATTGCCCGAAGATAGCCTCCTGGGCGAATTGCAGGTGCGCAAGCTGGTCGATGCCGACTGGACCGAGGCCTGGAAAGAACACTATCGACCGCTGCGAATTGGCCGGGCGATGGTTGTCTCTCCCACCTGGTTGGAACCAGACACCGAGCCCGGGGACACGATCATCTGGCTGGATCCAGGCATGGCGTTTGGGACAGGAACCCATCCCTCCACCCAGCTCATCCTCGTGTTACTCGAAAAGTACATCCGTACGAACGATCAGGTCCTCGATATCGGCACAGGCTCTGGCATCCTCGCCATCGCAGCCCTCAAACTGGGCGCTGCATCCGTCTATGCCACCGACATCGATGCGGACGCCATCGACACCGCCCGTGCAAACGCAGAGACCAACAGCGTGGATACCAGCCTGAAGCTGGCCGTCGGTTCGGTCCCGACTTCGGGTCAATACCCGCTCATCTGCGCGAATATCCTGGCTGATGTCCTGGCCGATTTACTGCTCCAGCAGGGATTGGCGGATCGCCTTGCGCCGGGTGGCGTCATGCTCCTGTCCGGCATCATCACACCGCGACGGCACCTGGTCGATCTGGCACTTGCCGCACTGTCTTTGCAAGTGATCGACACCGTGCAGGATGGTGACTGGCTGGCCCTCGCTGTCCAACACTGCGATTGACCATGCACCGCTTTTTTGTGCCTCCCTCCTCCGTGCGGGGGAACCAGATTCATTTTTCGCCCGACCAGGCCAGACAGCTTCGCAGCGTGTTGCGAATGCGGGATGGCGAGCAGGTCGAGGCGCTGGATGGCTTGGGTTTGAGCCACCAGGTCGAATTGGCGCATCTAGGGAAAAAGAGCGCCTTGGGACGGATTTTGGCGACGACGCCTGCCACCGGCGAGCCTGCTGGCGATCTTATCCTCTGCCAGGCGATCTCGCGAAGCGAGCGCTTCGAGTTGGTGCTGCAGAAGGGCGTGGAACTGGGTGTGACCATTTTTCGTCCCATGCTCACGCGGCGGACGGTGCGCCGGGAGCCAGGCGACGCCAAATGGCAGCGCTGGCAGCGTATCATCCAGGAGGCGGCGGAGCAGAGCGGGCGCGGACGCTTACCCCTGCTGGAAGACCCCATCATGTTCGATGAAGCTATTGCATCGGCTCAGGGTTTCGCCCTTCTGCCTGCCGTGGGAGCCGGTGAAGCGGCCAGGCACGCGTTGACCTCGGCTTGTTGGCCGGTGACGCTTTTTGTGGGGCCTGAGGGTGGGTTTGAAGATGAAGAGGTGGAGCTGGCCCGAATTTCGGGCATACGGCCTGTGTCGCTGGGCCCTCGCATTTTGCGCACCGAGACCGCAGCACTCGCCTTGATTACGATGACAATGAGCGCACTGGGCGAAATGGACAGCGCTGGTCCGCTCGCCACGTAACTTTTCCCTTTCTCAGCGCGTCCAACTAGCAGTGATATCAAATTAACCAAGCAAAGCAATGGAGTTTCCCAAAATGAGCGTAGAAAACGTTATTATCATAGGCAGTGGCCCAGCCGGTTTTACGGCAGGTCTTTACACGTCCCGAGCCCAACTAACACCCCTTTTGTTCACCGGAAACGAGATCGGTGGACAGGTTGCCCTTACACACGAGATCGAAAACTACCCCGGTTTTCCAGAAGGAGTCGAAGGCGGCGAACTGGTCGAGCGATTTCAGAAGCAAGCCGAGCGTTTTGGAACCCGCATCGAATACGATTATGTCTCTGAGGTTGATTTCTCCGAGCACCCATTTACAGTGCGGACGCAATACAGCGGCGAGCATAAAGCCAAGAGCGTCATCATTTCCACAGGCGCTACTCCGCGCAAATTGCAAATCCCCGGCGAGGCGGAACTGACCGGCCGTGGCGTCAGCTACTGCGGGACCTGCGATGGCTTCTTCTTCCGAGGCAAAGAAGTGGTCGTAATCGGCGGCGGCGACAGCGCCCTGGAAGAGGGCATCTTCCTCACTCGATTCGCCACTAAAGTCACCGTGATCCATCGCCGCGACGAATTGCGCGCCAGCAAGATCCTGCAACGGCGCGGCTTCGAGAATGAGAAGATGGACTTTATTTGGGATTCTCTCCCGCTCAGCATCAACGCCAGTGATAACGGTGCAGTGGCTTCGGTCACGCTAGAGAACGTCAAGACGGGCGAAGTGACCGATTTTCCCACCGAGGGCGTCTTCATTTTCATCGGGCATGTGCCCAATGGCCAGATCTTCGAAGGTCAGTTAGAGATGGAGGATGGCTACATCGTCACGACCAAATCCATGCACACCAGCGTTCCCGGCGTCTACGCCGCGGGCGAAATCCAGGACAATCGCTTCCGGCAGGTGGCCAGCAGTGTCGGCCAGGGCACGCAGGCGGCAATGGAAGCCGAAAAATTCCTGCTGGAGTTGGAAGACAGGACGTACGAGGATGTCGCAGCCGAGATGTCAGGCGCATAGTCAAATCTGTGCCCGATTCCCTCCGTCTAAAAGTGACACACAAAAGCCCGCATCGGATTGGATGCGGGCTTTTTGGTTAGGTTGAGAAAAAGGTCGAGCTAAAGCCTTTCAGCCACCAACTCGGCGATATCCTTGACCTGCACACCATCGCCAGCTTCCTTGGATGCGTCGGTGAGCATGGTCAGGCAGAAGGGGCAGCCCACGGCGATGGTGGAGCAGCCGGTGGCGGTGGCCTCCTGGTAGCGGGTCATGTTCACGGCGGCTGTGCCATGTTCCTCTTCCTTCCACATCTGGCCGCCGCCAGCGCCGCAGCAGAAGGATTGGTTACGAGTGCGGTCCATCTCAGTGACGTTGCCGCCCATGTACTCCAACGCAAAGCGCGGCGCTTCCAACACGCCGTTGATGCGGCCCAGGTAGCATGGATCGTGGAAGGTGATATCCCAGTGTTCGGCGGGGCGATTGCCCAATTTGCCATCTCGCATCAGTTCTTCGATCAATTCGGTGTGGTGGATGACGTTGTAATCGCCGCCGTATTGATAGTATTCCTTGCCGAGGCTTTGCAAACAGTGCGGGCAGGTGGTGACGATCCGTTTTGGGTTCACTTCGTTCAACGTTTCGATGTTTTGTGACGCCATCTCGAAGAAGAGATACTCGTTACCCGACCGCCGGGCGGAGTCTCCCGTGCAGCTTTCCAGCTCGCCCAGTACGGCGAAGTTGACGCCGGCTGTGTTCAGCACCTTGGCAAAGGCTTTGGCCGTCGCTTGCGCTCGCATGTCGTAGGCCGGCGCACAGCCCACCCACCAGAGGATGTCCGGGTCGGGATTTTCGGCGACGGTGGGGACATCCAGACCTTCGGCCCAGGCCATGCGGTCGGCAGCACTCAGCTTCCAGGGATTGCCGGTGCGCTCCATGCCGGTGTAGGCAGTCTGCAATTCCTCGGGGAAATCACTTTCCATCAGCACCTGGTCTCGGCGCATGTAGAGGATGTCGAACATGGGCTCGTTGCCCACAGGGCAAATCTCGATGCAAGCGCCACAGGCTGTGCAGGCCCACAAGGCGGATTTGCTGATCGCATAATCGAGCAAGGTCTGGTCTGATGCCGCGCCAGCTGCCAGTGCATCTGTGTGGGCGTTGATGTAGTAGCGCTTGTTGATTTCCAGGGCGGAAGGTGAGAGTTCCTTGCCGGTGGTGTAGGCCGGGCACACATCCTGACAGCGGTTGCACATGATGCAGGCATACGGATCCAGGATGTGCTTCCAGGAGAGGTCTTCCAGGCGGGCGACCCCAAATTGCTCGATCGATTCATCTGCAAAATTGATGGGTTGCAGCGTGCCCAACGAGGTCCTTTCCGGCTTGGTCAGGAAGTTGACGCCGGACATGATGAGATGGAAGTGCTTGGTCTTGGGGAAATAGGGGATAAAGATGAGGATCAGGCCGATGGCGATCCACCAGGAGGCATGTTCGGCGATGATCAGGGCATTTTCAGACATGCCTGTCCACAACCAACTGGTCGTGCTGGCCCAGGGTTGCCAGATGTCGTAACGCACGCCCTCCACGGCCAAAGCGAAGCTTTCGCCCAGAAACCGGAAGCCAACGTGAGCGAGGATAAACAGACCGACGATGAGGGAATCCCGCCTGATCCCGCCCTCCTTCACCTTGTCCATCAATTTGACGTTGTCACGGATCGTCAACGCCTTATCCCTGGCGATAAAGCGCCGCACCAGGAAATAGATCATGCCGACGATCACGGCGACGCTGAGATAATCCGCCAGCAGCCGGTAGATGTTTCCGATAAGACCGTCGCCCAGGAAGGTGATCGGGAACAGACCCTGCAAGATATCGCCGAAATTCACCAGGAAATAGAAGATAAATCCCCAGGCGACCATGGCATGAAAGACATCGCTGATCCGCCGGGTCTTCCAGGTCGGAATCAGAATCGCCCATTGCCAGAAGGCATCCCAGGCTCGCCTGGCGATGTTGTCATCATCCACTTCGCCATCACCCCGCAGGATGACCTCTTTAACCTTTTTGAAAGCCCAATAGCCGTTCCAGGTAGCGGCAAGCACGAGCGCAATGAACAGGAGTTTTTCCACGAGAGTGAGCATAAGGCATCGGCTCCTTGGGTACAGTGCGGTGAGAAAGACCGGTTTTTGCTGTGTTTTTCAGGCCACTTCGCCCAAAAAATGATTATCCAAATCAATCAAATGGAAGCAACCCCACTATATCCCAGTCTCCCCGATATGTCCAGTCCAAATACGCATGACGCAATGCGGCAGAAGTGTCGTGATCCTGGCGCTCACAACGAAAAGTGAGTCGCACTTACGAAGTGCGACTCACTTGAACTGTTGAGTTTATTTCACCGCCCGCCCTTCAGGCTTTGTTGCAGCGCTTGCAGGCCATCCCAATCACCTTCGGCTGCGAATTTCGCCTGTTGCGGCCAGGTTGTGGGATCGGCCAGCCGGAAACGGGAACCGGCGTCGGTCAGGATTGCGCGCAGATCATCCACATCGGTTTCGGCGAGTTGGGCGTAAGTGAGAATCCCATTTTCGTTCAAAATATCCGAAATTTTGGGACCAATACCCTCGATTACGCGCAGATCATCGGGCTCGATCACTTCATCAACACTGAATTCGTCGATGTCGATGACTTCCGCACGGACATCGGCGCTGGAGTCCTCCACAGCTGCTGTGTCAACCACAACTTCGGTCTCCACTTCCACGGCGTCCACCGATTCGACTTCAGCTACGTCAGGTGCCTGATCCCCTGCATCGGATACATCCCCGGCAGTTGCTGCCGCCGGTTGCTCGCGCAGAGCAGGGCGCAACTCACTGACCGCTTGATCAGATGCAGCCTGCTGGCGTCGCCATACGTATTGAATGATGGCAATTCCAACAAGCCCTCCTACTAATAAACCCTTGAACAACTTACGACACAGCATTGGATGCTCCTTTTAAGTGGAGTTCGGAACGAATTTTAACGAAATTAGTGGATCATTTCGTTCCGAACTCCTTTGAAGTAAGGGCTGAAGCCTTCTCATTTTTTTAAGAGACATTCCAGCCTTACTTATGAGAAAGGGGGAAGAACGACAAATTGAGCGACAATGAATCCTACAAGCCCTCCAACGATGAAGGCGATTAGGATTTTACGAGTACGCATCGCATGCTCCTTTTGACTGTCGGGAAAACGAAAGCTGAGAGTCACACGCCAGCAGCAGCGAAGGCGGCATTGACGATTTCCTGCGCTTCAGCCTGGATTTGCTGGAGGTGTTCCGCGCCGAGGAAGCTCTCGGCGTAGATTTTGTAGATCGCTTCAGTGCCGGAAGGTCGGGCGGCAAACCAGCCGTTCTCGGTCACCACCTTCAGGCCGCCGATGGACGCATTGTTGCCAGGAGCCCTGGTCAATTTGGCCGACGATTTGTTCTCCCGCCATCTCTCTGGCTTCGACCATGTCCGGCGAGAGTGTCTGCAAGATCGCTTTCTGCTCCAGCGTGGCTGGTGCATCCATGCGGGCGTAAATCGGGCTGCCGAACTGGTCCTCCAGCGCCTGGTAATGCTGGCCGGGGTCACGCCCGGTTTTGGCCGTGATTTCGGCGGCCAGCAGGTCGAGGATAATGCCATCCTTGTCGGTCGTCCACACCGTGCCATCCCTGCGCAGGAAGCTGGCCCCGGCGCTTTCCTCGCCGCCGAAACCGTAGCTGCCGTCGAGCAGGCCATCCACGAACCACTTGAAGCCGACCGGCACTTCCGAGAGCGTGCGGCCCAGGCTTGCCGCCACCCGGTCGATCATCGAACTGGAGACCAGGGTCTTGCCAACGGCGGCATCGGCGCGCCAGCCCGGTCGGTTCTGGAACAGGTAATTGATGGCGACGGAGAGATAATGGTTGGGATTCATCAGACCCACGCTTCGCGTGACAATGCCGTGCCGGTCGTAGTCGGGGTCATTGCCAAAGGCGATATCGAACTGGTCCTTGAGATCGATGAGGCTGGCCATGGCATAGGGGGATGAGCAATCCATGCGGATTTTGCCATCTTTGTCCACGGTCATAAAGCCGAAGGTGGGATCGACGTACGGGTTCACCACCTCCAGGTCGATTCCGTACATCTCAGAGATGGGTACCCAGTAGTTGACGCCAGCCCCGCCCATCGGATCAACGCCGATCTTCAGCCCCGCTGCCGCAATTGCTTCCATATCAACCACGTTTTTCAGGTCGGACACGTAGGGTGTGACGTAATCGTATTCGTGTGTGGTGGCGGCTGCCAGCGCTTGAGCGTATGGGAGGCGCTGCACGGCGCTCATCCCATCTCGCAGGATATCATTGGCCCGGTTCTGAATCCAACCGGTGGCCTCGGTATCTGCGGGGCCGCCGTTGGGGGGGTTGTACTTGAAGCCGCCGTCGTCGGGCGGGTTGTGGGAGGGCGTAATCACCACGCCATCGGCCAGGCCACTGCTTTTGCCCTGGTTGTGGGTGAGGATAGCGTGGGAGATGACCGGCGTGGGGGTGTAACCGCCCCCGACCTGGATTCATTAACTCGACCCCGTTGCGCTGCAAAGACCTCTATCGCTGACGCCTGCGCCGGTTCGGAGAGGGCGTGCGTGTCCATGCCCAGGAAGAGCGGACCGGTCGTGCCCTGCGCCGCGCGATACTCGCAGATCGCCTGGCTGATGGCGAGGATGTGGTTTTCGTTAAAGCTCCGCTTCAGCGATGTGCCGCGATGCCCGGACGTGCCAAAGGACACCTGCTGGGCTGGATCAGCGACATCGGGCGTAAGCGTGTAGTAGGCGGAAACAAGCCTGGGGATGTTTGGCAGAAGCGTTTTTGGCGCTGGTTTTCCGGCGAGCGGGTGCAAGGGCATGGTCGTCCTCCGAATGAATGCTAAATGATGCCATCAGTATACGGCATCGCATTTACGGTGGCAATGCTGGTCGATTGTGAAGCTGCCCTGAAAAGAATAGTCTCGATAGTTGTGATCTGAAAAGAGCCAGCCGATCATGATGACATGGTATAGGCCTGTTCAGCGAATAATTGCTTGAATACTTTGGTCTCATTGACACCCTGCGCAAACAGCTTATGAGAGTGCAAAAGAAGCTGTTCGATCAGTTTCTGCGTCTGTTTGCGAATGACTTGCCCGATGGTTTTGATAGGCTTATGAACTTTCCAGCGTGAAGCTGGCAAGCAATCAAGGTGCAGGAACGAATAAGCTACGAACACCAAGCACCAATGTTTTTGAATGGCTTCGGCTGAGCGCCTGCGATATTGGTTGAGCCCCAATTGTTGTTTCGCTTCCTGGTAGAACGTTTCAATCGGCCAGCGCAGCAGATACGTTTCGATAATCTTCTTGACATTCCAGCTCAAGTGATTGGTGACCAAGACCGCACAAGTGCCTTGGCGGTCAGGATAATCAAAGCTGATGACCAAACGGACTCTGCCAAGAAGAGGGTATGCGGACATTCATGCTAAAACAATGGTACGTTTCTGATCCCTCCTCAACAGACTTGAAGGCGGATGCCGGTATGAGAGGAATCAGGTCTTCAACCTTGATGTGCGGTCCTTCAAAGCGGAGAACGTTTCCTTGTTCATCAAGGATGCGCAAATTGTTAGTCGTTATGTTTCGGTTCACTTTGAGAATGCTAATCCACTTTTCCCCTGTTCAGAAACATACCTCGATAAATTGGTTTTTCGGCACTTTCGAGCACACATCGTGTGATGTTGGCCATGGTTTTATTTTCCAACACCATCAAACCTGTCAGATAATTCTGAAAATGTTGATATTGACACCGATTCTTAAACAAAGTTTGAAATGCCGATGCATGTTCCATGACTATCGGCGCTGGTTGTACGAGTGGTAGTTGCAGGTCCTTACTTTACCGCACTTCTGCTGAAACTTCATCTAAATCACAACTATCGAGTTCTAACTCATTTTTCATCCTCCGTGGTGCTGCCCCGCCAGCATGAGCGTCTGCTCTAATCTTCCGGTCGAACCACGCCTCGTTTGGTCTCTTCGATCAGAAGATCCACCACCGCCTTGAAATCGCCACCCGTTTCTTGATAAACGCGGAACTGGCGGTCGGCGCTGGAGCCATGCTCGAGAATGGTGTGGATATTCTCGATGTACTTGCGGCTGCCCAATTCTTCGACATAGGGATCCACCAATCGCAGGAGTTCCCGGATCAACCAGCGTGCCGGCAGCTCCTCCTCTTTGCCCCAATCGATCAGTTTGCCATCCAGGCCGTAACGGATCGCCCGCCAGCGATTCTCTTCGATGAGGTCCCGCCGATAAATGCGGAAAGTCATGTTCTTCTGACGCAAGTCCCACAGCCAGGCGACAATCGCTTGCAGCAAGGCGGCGATGGCGATGGCTTCGTCGATGGTGGTGCAGGCGTCGCACATGCGGAATTCGATGGTGGGGAACTGCCAATGCGGTCGCACATCCCACCAGATTTTGCTGCCATCCGGGATGCAGCCGGTGCTTACCAGCTCGTTAACGAATTTCTCGAACGAAGCCCAGTCAGGGAAATAATCTGGCAGGCCGGTGCGAGGCAGGTCGGAGAACAGCACCGAGCGGTAGGATTTGAGACCGGTGTTGCGGCCATTCCAGAAAGGTGAGGACGTTGCCAGCGCCTGGATGTGGGGCACCATGTAGCGCATCACATTCATGGCATCGATGGCGAAGTCACGGTCTTCGATGCCGATGTGCACGTGCATGCCGAAGATGAGCAGGCGTTGCGCTATTGCCTGCATTTCTTCCAGGAGACCGGCGTAACGCTGCTTGGGCGTGATGTCCTGGTCGACCCAGTGAGAAAAGGGATGGGTCCCCGCCGAGACGATGGTCAGTCCCTGGTTTTCGGCCAGATCGAGGATTGCGCCGCGCTGTTGGGCCAATTCGATGTGCAATTCCTCGATGTTTTTGCAAACCTCTGTGCCCAATTCGACCTGGGATTGCATGAATTCGGGTTTGACTTCTCGTCTGCTGACGCGCGTGCCTTGATCCAGGAATTGCGTGATGTAGGATTTGAGTTCACGCGTTTCCGGATCAACAATCTGGTACTCTTCTTCTATTCCGACAGTGAGTGTGGGTCGTATGTTGGCCATGAAGCGCCTCCAGGGAAAGGGAGCGTGTGCTTAGGTTCTGTTGATATTTCCCTGTTTGTGTCATTCCGATAAGCGAAGCGAAGAGGAATCTCCAAGTATGGATACGAAATCCGACTCGTTGGTGCAGATTCTTCGCTCCCTTCGACCACTCAGACCTGTCCTGAGCGACGACCGTGGGCCGTTTACCGAAGGAATGACATAATTCAAAATATCAACACAGCATAGACTATTTCAGTTTTCTTGGTCTGGTTCTGCGAATTCGAGGACGAAAGGGAAGTCTTTGCTGTCCTGCAATTCCTCGTCACGGGCGACCTCGACGCGCAGCACGTACTCGGCGCCAGGTTCGGGTGGACGGAGGTGCATCGTCATCGAAATATAGGACTCCTGCCATTCCACCAGGAGCATGTCGGCCACTTCGTTGCCCGCGGCGTCGAGACAGGTCAGCCGCACATTGGGCGGCGTCGCAAAATTGCTAAGCTGCACCCGCACCCAAATGCGGCTCAGATCCGGGTAAGGCCGCACTTCCATGCGCTCGATCCGCAATGGCCCTGCGTCGAATTTCAGCGAGATGCCAGCAGCCATCGAGGCGTTGGCGGTTTCCATCTGGCGACTACTCATTTAGCTTAATCGATCAGATGTGCCGTGTTCCGACTTCTGATCTCTGACCTCCGATCTCTGATTTCTGGCATTTGAAAGAGGCGGGAATGGATGGGAGTCGAACCCACCGCGGACATCTACGCGATGCCCGCCACCGATTTTGAAGACCGGGGCGCCCACCGGGACACATCCACTCCCGTGATGTATTTCGCGCAAAGGATACCCGCCAGACAGGCATTGGTCAAATAGCGGTTTGATAAACTTCGGTGGCGGGATGAAACTCCACCCAGCCCAGCCACCATTGGCGCTCGATCCATACTGGCTGCAAGGGTGGCGTTTCGTCGGTCAGTGGCTGGCCCGTTAATGTCCAGCGCATGCCGCTGGCTGAGGAAAAACCGTCATCGGTCGGAACCAGATCGATGGTTTTGCCCCCCACCTGCCGGTCGAACGCAAGCACCTGGTCGGCGTCAGAGTCGTAGATGATGGCGACAGCGTGTTCACCGATTTTGTCGTTGATGACGACCTGATCTGCCAAACATCGACAAGGGGTAGGCTTTATCCACGCCGTCCAGGCTCAGACCGACGATTTCTTCGTGCATGGCCAGGCGTTTGTCGGTGACCAGACCCGGCGTCGCGTAGTTGATGGTGAAGTATCCCAGCACGTGCTCCAGACGATCGCGGGGGATTATCCCGGGTAGCGGCCATTTTCGGGGACAGGCTCTACGCCCAGTTCGGTGTGGGGATACATTTCCTGCCATCTCGACCAGCTTGCAAGCTCCCCGCCAAGCACCTGGAGCCGAACGCCCTTGAGCGGTCCCATCAGCGCCTCGCCGGTGGCGTGCTGCCATAACGTGCCAGTTTGCTGGTCCCTCATGATCATGTTTCGACGATACACGCCCGCCACGTCGAAAATCAGGCGCTTGCCATCTTCTGTGTTGGCGGCATACACGATGCCGCTGTTGCAGGCCGCTCAGTAAGCCACCAGCAATGGCGTGTCGCCGCTCTGGTCATTGATCAGATGGCGAGGGATCAGCGTCTCGAAGGGCCAGGCGATGGCATTTTCATCATCTGCGTAGCCCAGCACCAGGGCTTCGCCCTGAAAATCCGATTTGGATGCGGGAACGTGTTCGGGATCGTCCAGGGTGACGAAGATGCGCTGGGGTTCCAGCACGATGGTGGGGATGGAGAGGATGAAGACAAAAGGCAGGGCCCAGAAGGAAGACGGGGTGTTCAAAAAGGCGGCAATCGCCAGCGCCCAGCCCGCTATCAAAAATACTGCCCGAAAAAGACGCAGCCGATAGATCGGCAGCAGGCCAATGCGAGGGAAAAAGGCAGGTAGCAACGGCATGAACGCAGCAATCACGGCGACGAGAATGGCGAGGACGGATAGAAATGTGGTCATAGCTGCTCCGTGTCATCCAACAACGTGATTTCCCCCGTTGAGCCGTTGACGCGAATGCGCTGGCCGCTTTGCAGGCGGGTCGTAGCCTGATTGACCCCCACCACCGCCGGGATTCCGTACTCTCTCGCCACCACCGATCCGTGGGTCATCATCCCGCCCACTTCCATAACCAGCCCGCCCGCGGCCAGGAACAGGGGCGTCCACGAAGGATCGGTGCCGGGACAGACCAGGATTTCGCCGGGATTGAGTTGCGCACGGTAGGGATCGAACACGACATGAACGACGCCTTCGACCACGCCGGGTGAGACCGGGCTGCCAACGATGTCACCGGCGTCGCCAGAACCACGGATGCCTTCGTAAAAGGCGGTTCCGTCGCTGAGCAGCAGGCGGGGGATGGGCTGACGACGTAACTCGCGGCGGTAAAGCGCCTGACGTTGGGCGATGAGCGCCTGCCAGTCCCGTTCGTCACCTTCGCCCAGCGCCTTCATTTCGTCCTGGTGGAGATAGAACAGATCGGTTGGGTCCTGCAAAACGCCGGCTCGGGTCAAGTCTTCGCCGTTGCGCAACAGGGCGGCGCGGGCAACGCCCATGATACGGATGATGAAGAATTTCGGCATTTCACGCATGCCTGCCACCGCACGAACGCGACCGGCGGCAAAGCGTGCAAATTTTGCCTTCATGCGGCCGTGTGGCGTCTGGCGCAGGGCTTCGGCCAATTGGTCGATGGCCTTTTCGGCTGCCACTGCCCCTCGCTGAAAAACCACATCGGGGGCTTGATCAGGATCTTCGATACGCAGATAACTTTGCAGGGATTGCATGAGCGGGGTCGGGTCTTCTCGCCAGCGCTTGCGGCCAAAGTCGATCTCGCCGTTTCCTCTCATGCCGTAACGATCAAGGAATACCGTCAGCGCATTCTGAGCCACGGGCGGAAGCGCTTCATCCAGATAAGTTGCAGCCAGTGATGCAGCGTCCTGCACTTGAAACGCAGCCAGTGACGCCGCATCGTCATGGATCGTTTGGGAAGTGGCCCACAGCGCCAGGTCCATCTCGGTAGTGACGTTATGCGGCAGGCCGCGCGTGATCTCCAGCGCCAGATGCTCGCCTCCGGGCACTGTGCGGGCCAGACCGTTCAAGCGTGCAAGCATGGCCATGCCCGCAGCAACGCGTGGCAAAAGAACTGGGAAGATTTCTTTAGGCGCCGTATTAAGATAATCGATCAGTGTGTCAACCCGTTGGGGAAGATCTGTAGCGTCCTCGAAAAGCACTGTCAATGCTGCCAACTCCCGCTCCATGTAATCGAAAATCGCCTGCCGAGCGGCTTCGGGACGGATGAGGGTGTAGATCGTGCGCCCGGCGACTTCAAGTAAGAATCGGCCTAATCGCAGCAAAGATATAGGGCGGATACGCCGCGGGACAATTGCCAGGCGGGGATCATCAGTAAGCGATTCCAGAGCCTGACGTGTGCCGGGTTCGATAAGTCCCATCGCACCCACCACCAGTTTTCGTCCAAGCTTGTGACGGAACACGCCGGTGAAATTGAGCCATAAGCGTTCGGCAGCCACCAGCGCCACGCCCTGGCCCTTTTCTGTCGTGTGCGGTTGGAAGATGCGGGAAAGTGAGGTGAAGAATGCAATCAGCACATCCCGCCCTATCGGTGTAATTGGGGCCAAAACGCCCTGCACAGCGGAGAAGGCGAACATTACTTGCAGCGGGTCCGGAGTCAAACCGGGCGGGATAGGGAACAATGACGTAATCGGGCGGGATTGCAGCAGATAGAGTTTTCCGTCCACCCAACCCCATTCGATGTCTTGTGGTTCGAAGTAGTGCTCGGCCACGCGCTGGCCCATCTGCGCCAATTCCACGATGGCAGCATCGGGCAGAGCCTGACGTTGGTCCCCTTGTTCGACGATCTGGCTGACGCCTCCGCCGGCATTGCTGCGGATGACCAGCGCTTTGGCCCCCAGCTCTTTGCTGGTGATCCGAGCGGTGGCTGTGTCCACCACGTAATGGTCTGGCTCGACCAGCCCCGCCACCAGCGCTTCACCCAGACCCAAAGTGGCGTCGATTACGGTCTCGGTGCGGGTTCCGGTGAGGGGATTGGCCGTAAACAGCACGCCTGAAGCTTCGCTTTGCACCATTTCCTGCACGACCACCGCCAATGACACTTCATTCTGGGGGATGTCATTGCGGGCGCGGTAACCGATGGCCCGCGCCGTCCACAGGCTGCTCCAGCAATTGACGACAGCTTCCAGCAGCGCTTCGTCGCCGACCACGTTCAGGAAGGTGTCCTGTTGCCCTGCAAAGGACATGTCGGGCAGGTCTTCGGCAGTGGCCGAGGAGCGCACCGCCACGGCAGGCTGCCCCAGGTCGGCATAGGCCAACCGGACGGCTTCAACCAGATCGGCCGGGACAGCGCCTTGGGCGAATCGCACCCGAATCTGTTCTGACGCGCGTTGCAGTGCGTCGGGGTCATCAAGCAGCGTTTGGCTCAGCACATCCAGAATAAACGCCTGGAGATCGTTGGCATCGACAAAAGCCCGGTAAGCGTCTGTTGTGACGAGAAATCCGGGTGGAACGGTGAACCCGGCCCGCGCTAACCGGCTTAAGTTCAATCCCTTACCTCCAACAGATGCAAGCGACGTGTTGGCTGCGTTCAGGGCGAGAATCCAGTTGTTTGTGGGCATATCGGCTCAACCTTGAGAATGATGTTTTCTTCATCCTACATTGTTTTCAACTCAACATCAATTCACCAAAGACAGCGTCGCCGCTTATTGTTCGTTGGTGGCGCAAACATAGAGTATAATGGCCTTAATTCCTCCACTCGTGTCGATTTCATTCCTCATCTCATTTCTTTATCGAATCAACTCATTTGATGAAGGAGCACTTTTCTTATGAATCTTCCAGTACAGATTCAGGGCGATGAACAGGTGATCGCTTTGTTGCGGCGTCACCCTGTGTACATCATTCTACAAATTGTTGGCATCATTATTTTAGCCATGCTTGTTGTTTCACTGTTTACCTGGATGCAGTCTCAGGCTAACGCGCTGGGTTCGGCTATGGACGTTCTTAACATTCTGACCGCTGTCATCGCTTTGGGTGCAGTAGCGCTCATTTATTACCGGTATCGGAATGACCTGTGGTTATTGACCAATCAACGCCTGGTGGATTCGGTCAAAACGAATCCCTTTAGCCATGAAGTCTCCTCAGCCGACTTACTCAATCTTCAGGATATCTCGGTCTCCAAGAAAGGTATTTTTCCCACGTTGTTCAATTTTGGAGATGTGAAATGTCAGACGGCGGGGTCTGCTGGCGTTTTTACACTCCTTGGCGTCCCCAATCCCAATGGCGTTCTCGAACTCATCGACGAAACGTGGGACAGGGCCAGGGATCGGGCGATGAAAATGGGCATCACAATGGGAACATAGGCGAAGCATGGAGAACGGTTTGATGAAGGACGAATTCGACGCCCCGGTTCTGTTTGTCGTCAATGACGTGCCGGTTAAGGTCAAGCCCACCGTGTTGGTTGATCTGATCGCAGGGTGCGCTGTGATGTCTTATCTCACGGGCCGCAGTCATCCTCAGCGGTCGTGGCCGGAGCGCGTGCTGGTGGGATCGGTAGCCATGTCACTTTGGGTTATCGCCGATCTGGGGCACGCCCTGGCCCATACGGTCAGCGCTCGCAAAGCCGGCGCGCCGATGGATGAGATTCAGGTGTCGGAAGGCATGCCGCGCACCATCTATTTCGATAATGATGTATCGCCCCAGGCTCATCGTATGCGGGCGCTGGGCGGACCGATTTACAGCGCCCTGGGACTGTCGACCAGCCTGGCATTGCGGGTCGCCACGCCAAAAGATTCACTGGCGCATGAGTTGGCGGGCTGGTCTGTGTTGGGACAGAGCTTTATCTTTTTGGGTAGTCTGGCTCCTCTGCCCATCGTCGATGGCGGTTCCATTCTCAAGTGGACGCTGGTGGAGCGAGGCCAAACGCCTGAGGAAGCAGAACAAGTGGTGGAACGAACTGGGCTGGTCGCAGGCGCGGCGGCGCTGGGCGCCAGCGCGGCGTTGGCTGCGAAGCGGAAATGGTTGCCTGCATTGGGTATGCTTGCAGCCGGTGGCGTGGCGATTGCCGCTTCTCTGGGTAAGATCAAGTAGGGACAAAATATGGGCTCAAATCCACTCAATCTCGCATTGCGTTTACTGCTGGAAATCGTTGCGTTTGTGGCGATGGCCTACTGGGGCTGGACGCAACATGCTGGTATCTGGCGCATCGTGTTTGCGGTTGGCGCACCACTGCTGGCTGCTGTGCTCTGGGGGACGTTTGCCGTGCCGGATGATCCCAGTCGCTCCGGCAAAGCGCCCATGCCCGTGCCTGGCATAGTCAGGCTATTGTTAGAACTGATTATTTTTGGATTTGCGACCTGGTGTCTGTACGACGCCGGTCAAACCACGATTGCCCTCATCTTTGCCTCGGTGGTGCTGATTCACTACCTCATCTCATATGATCGCATCGCCTGGTTGGTGCGACAGTAAGAAATGCGTTCGAAGACATGGTAATGCTACGCATTGTCTTGTATTTTGTCGCCCTGGTCGTGATTCTGATCGTCTTTGCGTCGATTGTGGGCTTGCGCATCCAGCCAGCGCCCTTCCCTCCCTATCCCGAACAGACGCCGCTGCTCACGACCATCATACTGCCTTCCGACCTTCCGGCGCCCGTCGAGCGTTATTACAAAGCCACTCTGGGCGAGGAAATCCCTGTCATCGACTCGGCGGTGATCAGTGGCCGGGCCACCATGCGGGTGATGGGCATAACTTTTCCCGGCCGTTTCCGTTTCACCCATGAAGCCGGTCAAAATTACCGCCATTACATCGAAGCAACTCTGTTTGGCATCCCCATTATGAAAGTCAACGAATCCTATCTGGATGGGCATTCTCGTATGGAGACGCCGGGCGGAGTCATCGAAAACGAACCGAAGATCGATCAGGCCGCCAACCTGGGTCTGTGGGCTGAATCGATCTGGCTATCATCCATTTTTCTGACCGATCCCCGTGTGCGCTGGGAAGCAAAGGACGACAACACGGCACGACTTATCGTCCCCTTTGAAGACAGCGAAGAAAGCTTCTCAGCCACCTTTGATCCTTCCACCGGCCGTCTCTCGAGCCTGGAAGCGATGCGCTACAAGCAGGCGAAGGACGAGGAGAAGATTCTCTGGCACAATGAGGCTTTGGCGTGGAACCAGTTGAATGGGTTCTTGCTGCCCACGGTCGGATCAGTCACGTGGATGGATGAAGGAACGCCGTGGGCGGTGTTTACGGTCGAGGATATCGTCTACAATGTCGATGTCTCAGACTATGTTCGGGCAGCGGGGCCGTAAGCAGTTATCTCGACGGAGTTGTGATGGCGCGGGCAAGTTGAGCGCCTTCCTCCAGCAACGCCTGCACTTCCTGTTGATTGTGAGCTTCGGCATAGACGCGCAGCACGGGTTCAGTGCCGGAAGGCCGGATGAGCAGCCAACTGCTGTCAGCCAACAGGTATTTGACGCCATCACGGGTGTTCACATCCTTCACCACCTGACCAGCCAGACGTTCGGGAGCCGATTCTACAAGCTGTTGCACCAATAGCGCCTTGGAGAAGGGCGGCGTCTCGTAATCATTGCGGGCGTAGGCGAAATGACCGATATCATCCATGATGGTGTCTAACAGCGCCTCCACATCGTTCCCCTGCCGGGCAACCAGTTCCGCCAGCAGTAGTCCGCTGAGGATGCCATCACCTTCGGGGATGCTTCCCTTGATGGAAATCCCACCCGACTCTTCGCCACCGATCAACACATCTTCATTCAACATCAGATCAGAAATGTGGTTGAACCCGACCGGCGTTTCGTACACGACCATGTCGTTGCGCTCGGCCAGCAGATTCAGCATTTGCGTTGTGCTCACCGTTTTGACAACAGCGCCGGTTCGACCCTGTTGCAGCAAATAATCAAGCAGCAGCGTCATGATGCAATGCGGGTCGATGAATGCGCCGGATCGTCCAACAGCGCCAATGCGGTCGGCATCGCCATCGGTGGCAAGTCCCAGATCAATGCCATTGGCCCGCGTGGCGTCGATAAGCGGCTGCAAATGCCGGCCAATGGGCTCAGGGTAGATGCCGCCAAAGCCGGGGTTCATCTCGTGATGCAATGTCACAGGCGTAATGCCGGCTTCCCGCAGCAATCTGTCGGTATGGTTGATGCCTGCACCATACATGGCGTCAACGGCGATATGAAGCCCGGACTCGGCGATGGCGTCAAAGTCGACCAGGCTGCGCACGTGCTGAGCATAGGCGGGGAAGGGGTCGAGGGTGTGAACCATGCCCTGCTGCCGCGCGTTACTCAATCGGGGTGCGACGTGGCGACTTGTTTTCCTGCAAATTGCGCTGGAGGATCTGTTCGACGCGCTTGCTTGTTTCGGGACTGGCGGATCCGCCATAAGCTGCTTTGAGCTTGATGCCGTTGTAGCGCGGGGGATTATGACTGGCCGTGATCATCACGCCACCGCTGGCCTGATGGTCGACAATAGCATAGGAGATGGCAGGGGTTGCCGCGAAACGCTCTGGTAAGAGCACGCGTATACCGTTGCCAGCCAGGACTTCGCTGACAGTGTCCGCGTAGCGGTCGGAGAGAAATCGGGTGTCGTAGCCAACCACGAAGGTAGGGTCTACACTATCGGCATCCTCCCAGACCAGGTCTGCTATTGCCTGCGCAACATGCGCTACATTGTTAAAGGTAAAATCTTCGCTGATGACGGCTCGCCAGCCGTCGGTGCCGAATCGAATAGTCATTTGAGTTTATTAGTCCATTTGCCGGGGAGTTTATGAGTTTTTGGTCCCAACCTGCAATCCGTCAATCCATTGGCGGATTGGGTTATGTCCTTGTACCATAAGTCGTTATTGACGCCAAAGTCTTCTCCTGTTCTCTCAATCCATTGCCAGGACATAGACGGAACCACTACACGTGTGGTATGCTTCCGTTAATCCTGACATAGTTAACAGAGGTATACTGATGCAAGCAGTTGTGATGGCAGGCGGTCAAGGATCTCGTCTGCGTCCTCTCACCATCGCCCGCCCAAAACCTCTAATACCACTCGTCAACAAGCCGATCATCGGACACATCGTCGATTGGTTGAAAAGGCATGATATTTCCGAAACTGTCCTGACGTTGCAGCATCAGGCCGACTGGTTTCAGGATTACCTGGGAAGCGGGCAAAGTATGGGAATAAACATCCGTTACGTGGTGGAAGATGTGCCTTTGGGCACTGCCGGCGGTGTTGCCAACGCGCTCGCGGTGGGTGCAATTGACCCCGACGAAACGATTCTGGTCGTCAGTGGCGATTCCCTCACCGATATCGACATTGGAGCATTGCTGGCATTTCATCAGAGCCGAAACGCTGATGTCACCGTGGCGCTGCATCGCGTAACCAATCCTCTGGAATACGGCATTGTCATCACCGATCAGGATGGACGCATCAATCAATTTGTGGAGAAGCCAGGTTGGGCGGAAGTCGTAAGCGATCTGGTGAATACTGGCATCTATGTTCTGAACGCCAAGGTTTTGGCGGATATTCCCTTGCGCGAAATGTACGACTTTAGCCATGACCTGTTCCCGAAATTACTAGAGCAGGGGCGTCGGGTCTTTGGTATTGCACCTGCTGGGTATTGGTGTGATGTCGGCGATCCGGCCGCTTATTTGCAGGCGAACATCGACATGTTGCATAACCAGGTGCAGCATGATTCGTTTGGCCGCTTGATAGGAGGCGATATCTGGGTGGGCGAGAACGTCGATATCGCGCCTGACGCCCAACTTTACGGGCCAATCTATTTGGGCGACAACGTGCAGATCAAGGGTGGCGTTGTCATCCAGGGTCCGACCGTTATTCGGCATGATACAGTAGTGGATAATCGAGCGTTTATCTCTCGCAGCGTCTTTTGGCGTGGTTGCTATATCGGCGAGGATACCCGTATTGAGGGCGCTATTGTCAGTAAACAGTGCGTGTTCAAACCCAAAGTCCAGGTGCAGGATGGCGTCGTCATCGGCGAGAAATGCATCGTCGGCGAGGGCGCGGTCATTTACGCCAACCTGAAGCTCTGGCCCAGCAAAGAGATCGAATCTGGCGCGGAAATTCGTAACAGCATTATCTGGGGATCGCAGGGCCGGCGCGTATTGTTTGGTCGCTTTGGCGTGACCGGGGTGGTGAATGTCGATCTCACCCCCGAATTCGCTGCTAAACTGGGCGTTGCATTTGGGGCCAGTTTGCCAAAAGGAAGCACGGTCATCATCAACCGAGACACGCACAACAGTTCGCGTATGCTCAAACGGGCGATCATCGCTGGTTTACCTGCTGCGGGCATCCAGGTGCAGGATGTGCGGACTCAACCCGTGCCGGCAATGCGCTACTTCACCCGCGTAACAGATGCAGTGGCCGGCATCCATGTACGCATTTCACCGCACGATCGGCGCGTGGTCGATATCCGTTTTATGGATGGCAGCGGACTTAATTTGGGACATGCGCGTGAGCGCGAAGTCGAGCGCCTGTTTTTCCGGGAGGATTTCCGTCGCGCTCAGCTTGATGACATTGGCGTTATTCAGTATGCGCAAAATCTGGAGCAGCGCTACACAGAAGCGTTCCTGGCTCATCTGGATCGGGAGAGCATTCAAAATGCTGGCTACACCATCGCTGTCGACTACGCCCATTCTACAACGATAAATATCCTGGAGCCGCTATTGGCGCGACTGAACGTGGACGTGGTGGATCTGAATACCCGGCCCGATGCTCAAATGCTCTCGATTTTGCCGGAGGACTGGGAACGGGGCACCGAACTACTGGCGCGCCTGGTCGAAGCCATGGAGTTGGACCTGGGCGCAAGATTGGATGTCAGTGGCGAGCAAGTTTTCTTCATCGATAACACGGGGCAGGCATTGAACCCGGCGACGGCTGCCGCGGCGATGGCAGACCTTTTGTGGCGTGACAACCCAAACGCAGTGATAGCACTGCCTGTTCATGCCCCCATGATGTACGAAACCCTGGCAGCGCGCTCTGGCGGACGGGTCTTACGCACAAAGGTCGATGTCCACGCCCTAATGTCGGTCGTTTCAGAACAGAATATCGCTCTGGCTGTCGATGACGACGGACATTTCATTTTCTCTGATTTTCAGCCTGTGCCGGATGGCATGTATGCCTTGGCGCGCATGTTGCAGTGCCTGTCGCGCCACCGAACCACCCTCCACGATGTTATCGCAAAATTGCCAGAATACCACTGGCGACACGAGACAGTTGCATGTTCGTGGAGCGACAAAGGCAGGGTGATGCGTCAGATCAATGAGAGGGCGGAAAATTACAAGGCTGACATCACCGATGGGGTGAAAATATTCCTGGACCCCGAACGTTGGGTGCTCACCCGCTCAGATCCTGATCGAGCCCTGTTGCACGTTTACGCCGAAGCCTCCTCTTCAGCCGAGGTTGAGGGACTCATAGCCGAACAAGTGGGTTGGCTCGAAACAGTGGTTCAAGATGATTGAGAAAGGCTTGCACAGACACTGTGTTTCCCCTGTTCTTTGCATAACCTCCGTGCATACGGCAAAACGTTTGACAGTACTTTTGGCGGTATGCTAGACTACTGCACCTATGCGAGGAGGATCAGTTAGGCGACAATGCCAAATAGCCTAAAACATGTCCATAACGAGAATCCAATTCATTGACGATAACTTTCTCGCGGATCATGCACATGTTGCTACGCAACACCGTGCTACATATTTTTTTCACATCTTTATCTTACTGCTGAATTGAACTCATTGTTACTTATCGCTCCTCTCGGCTGGTAGCGGTTCCCATTCCAAAGGAGTTGCCATGGCAACACTTCTCGAAGTAAAAGGACTTGAGACGCAGTTTTTTACGCAGGACGGTGTTGTTCATGCCGTCAATGGCATCTCATATACGCTTGATGAGGGTGAAACCTTAGCCATTGTGGGGGAAAGTGGATGTGGGAAGAGTGTTGGCGTGATGTCGTTGATCAGGTTGATTCCCATACCTCCAGGCAAAGTAGTCGCAGGCGAAGTCTGGTTCGACGGGCAGGATCTGATCAAACTCAGCGATGACGAAATCCGGCAGGTTCGCGGCAACCGCATCGCCATGATCTTCCAGGACCCGATGACATCGCTCAATCCCGTGCTGACCATTGGCCGCCAACTAACTGAGGGTATGCAGTTGCATCTGGGGATGGACAAGGAGCAATCCCGCAAACGCGCGGTCGAATTACTGGAACTGGTTGGCATCCCTGGCGCTGACAGACGCCTGGATGAATATCCACACCAGTTCTCCGGTGGCATGCGCCAACGTGTGATGATCGCGATGGGCCTTTCCTGTAATCCGCAATTGCTGATTGCTGATGAGCCCACCACCGCGCTGGATGTTACCATTCAGGCGCAGATCGTCGATCTGGTCAAGGAATTGAAAGAGAAGATCGGCATGGCGATCATCTGGATCACCCATGACCTGGGCGTTGTGGCCGGCGTCGCCGAACGGGTGATCGTGATGTATGCCGGTCTGATCGTGGAAGAAGCGCCAGTGCACGAGCTCTACGCCAACCCCCTTCATCCTTACACACTTGGCCTGCTCAAATCAATGCCACGTTTGGATCTCGGCAAGACTGAAAAGCTGATCCCCATCGATGGCTTGCCGCCGGATCTCGTGGACTTCCCGGAGGGATGTCCTTTTGCCGCAAGGTGCACCTATCGCAATGATCACTGCCTCGCCGAAAATCCGCCAATCGAATATGTTACTCCGACACATCGGGTAGCCTGTTGGCGTTGGGAAGAAGTCAAAGCGGAAAAAAGTGCAAATGGAGAGAGCCATGACTGAAAACTTGCTGGAGATCAATGATCTCAAAATGTATTTCCCCATCTCCAAAGGCGTCGTTTTCCAGAAGAAGGTGGCGGATGTAAAAGCAGTGGATGGTGTATCCTTTAACATCAAGAAAGGCGAAACCCTGGGTTTGGTTGGCGAATCTGGTTGTGGCAAGTCGACAACTGGTCGGGCGATTCTGCAGCTTTACCGGCCGACTGGCGGTTCCGTCATGTTCAAGGATGTTGAGCTTACCACCCTCAAGGGCGAGAAACTGCGCAACATGCGCCGCAACATGCAGATGATCTTCCAGGATCCTTATGCCTCGCTGAACCCCCGCATGACTGTGGGCAGCATTGTCGGTGAACCTCTCGAAGTCCATAACATCGCCAAGGGACGGGAGAAACGAGAACGCGTGCAGGAGCTGTTGCGGGTGGTCGGACTCAATCCCTACTTTGTCAATCGCTATCCGCACGAATTCTCCGGCGGCCAGCGACAACGTATCGGTGTGGCCCGCGCTTTGGCACTGAATCCCGAACTTATTGTCTGCGATGAGCCGATCTCCGCCCTGGACGTGTCGATCCAGGCGCAGATCGTCAATATGTTGGAGGAATTGCAGCAGGAATTCGGTCTGACCTATCTCTTTATTGCTCATGATCTCTCGATGGTGCGCCATATTTCCGACCGCATCGCCGTGATGTATTTGGGCAAGATCGTGGAAGTGACCGATCACCACACCCTGTACGAAGACCCCAAACATCCCTACACCCAGGCACTGCTTTCGGCGGTGCCGATTCCCGATCCGGTGATCGAAGATCAGCGCCAGCGCATTATCCTGGCAGGCGATGTACCCAGTCCCATCAATCCACCCACGGGCTGCAATTTCTGCACGCGCTGTCCCCGTGTGATGGACATCTGCAAGCAAGTCGATCCGAAATGGCAGGATATCGGTGACGAGACTCAAGATCACTGGGTTGCCTGCCATTTGTACGAATGATCACTGCGATTAACAAGTTTTTGAGGTAGATTTCATTTAGTATCAATCGTTACCTTTATCCTACGCTATCCTGACGTTAATCCTACGTTAGCTTCACTCTTGCCATAAAAAAGGAGGTGATGCGGAGCTAAGGCAATTCTATCTAGCGTTTAAGTGGTCAGTTCAAAAGCCTGGCTGGCTTGATCAATTCACCACTTTAACAACTGTCGCCCGGTACTGAACCGGAACGACATATCGTAATATCCAAACTTAACTCTCTCTAGGAGGAGAAACAGAAATGTTTCGTTACAAGTGGACGATTTTAGTCGTCATCCTCGTTCTTGCTGCTATTGGTCTTTCTGCCTGCGCGCAGCCCACGCCCGAGGTTGTCGAAAAAGTAGTAGAAGTGACCGTCGTGTCCGAGGTCGAGAAGGTCGTCGAGAAGGTCGTCGAGCAGACCGTCGTCGTTGAGAAAGAAGTCGAGAAAGTCGTCGAAGTGACTCCGGAACCGGAAGCTGCGACACCAGGTCGTGCTCGACATCAACCTGAGCACAGAGCCCCCGAGCCTTGATCCTTCCACTGGCTACGGACACCACATCCATCGACCTTCTGCGCAACCTGCAGGTTGGTCTGACCCAGCTTCACTCGGATGGCGACGTGCTGCCTATGCTCGCCACCGATTGGGAAATCTCGGAAGATGGCCTGGAATACACCTTCAACATGCGCGATGACGCCGTTTGGGTGAAGTACAACACCGGCACCGGCGAAATCGAAGAGCAACGACCTGTGACCGCTCATGACGTCGTTTACGGCGTCAAGCGAACCCTGGATCCACGCACCGCTTCTGACTACGCCTACGTGACCTACATCATCAAGGGTGGCGAGGAACTGAACACCGCTGACGTCACAGCCATGAGTGATGAGGAAATTCAGGCGCTGATCGACGCTGTCGGTGTGGAAGCTCTGGATGACTACACCGTCAAGTTCACGCTGACCGACGCCTGTGGGCTACTTCCCCGCCATCGCCAGCATGTGGGTTGTCCGCCCCATGCCGCAAGAGACCATCGAAGAGAATGGCGAGACGCTGGACTGAAGCCTGGCTTCTACTGGTCCAATGGCCCCATGGTCCTGGCCGGCTGGAATCACGGCAGTGATGTCACCCTCAAGAAGAACCCCTTCTGGTGGGGCGCCGATGATGTCAAGATCGACCAAATCAATGCCGTTATGGTGAACGAAGCCTCAACCGCTTTCGCCATGTACGAAGCAGGCGATCTGGACCATCACAGCCCGCCACTGGAGCAGATGGACCGTGTCAAGACTGATCCTGTCTTGAGCGAACAACTGCTGATCGCCCCGCGCGATTGCACCTACTACTACGGCTTCACCAACGACAAGGCCCCGATGGACAACGTCCTCGTGCGCAAGGCTCTGTCCGCCGCTATCGATCGCCAGGGTCTGGCTGAAATCGTCCTCAAGGGCGGCCAGATTCCTGCCAACACCTTCGCTCCCAGCATGATCTTCGGTAGCGCTGCTGAAGATCCCGACATCGCCCCCTGGGCGCTGACGGAGGAGCAGGGCGGCACGGGCTACGATGCTGCTGTGGAAATGGCCAAGGGCTGGCTGGCTGAAGCCGGCTACGCCGATGGTTCCGAACTGGGCACCATCACCCTCATGCACAACACCTCCGAGGCGCATGCCCAGATCGCCCAGGCTATCGCCGCCATGTGGAAGGATGCCCTGAACGTCGATGTGGCCGTCGAGAATCAGGAATGGGCAGTCTACCTGAACACCATCAACAAAGACACGCCGGTTGAGGAAATGCCGCACGTGTGGCGCTTTGGCTGGTGTGCAGACTACCCCGACGCCAACAACTGGCTGAACGAGGTGTTTGCGCCCGAGACCGGCGCAACAACATCCGCTGGGACAACCAGGAGTACCAGGACCTGATGGATCAGGCCCGATCTTCCGGCGATCCAGAAGAACGCAAGGCACTGTACAAGCGTGCTGAGATGATCCTGAACGACGAAGTCGCCGCTATCGCCCCGATTTACTACTACACCACTGTGCAGATGACCCAGCCCTGGGTCACCAGCCGTACATCTGGTGAGATGGGTGGCACGAGTTGGTTCCAGTGGGAACTTGACTGGGATGCCAAGAAAGCAGCTAAAGGCATCAAGTAAGCTTTCCACTTCTCAGCTTCCAGCTGACCATAGCACCCAGCTGTGAACGCAATCGAGGTTGGCGGCTCTCCCGAGGGTCGCCAACCTCTCTTCTTCCGCTTTTCCTTCCCCTCCCTGCCTGCGGTTTACAGAAGATTGCAAGGTAGGACCACCATTGTAAAGGGGTGCGATTATGCTAAGTTTCATTATTCGGCGCATACTTTGGGCTATTCCTGTGTTGGTGGCGGTGGCGCTGTTTACTTTTATCCTGATTCGCGCCATCCCTGGCGGACCCTTCGACTTTGCCGGTGACAAAAGTCTGCCCCCTGCGGTGGTGGCCAATCTGGAAGCCAAGTATCATCTGAGCGATCCCATGTGGCAACAGTTTTGCTCCTACATGATCGGTGATACGATTTGTCGTCCAGGTCAAGAATCGTTAAACCGGCCAAAGGGGTTATTTTGGGCGATTTAGGACCTTCCTTCCGCTATCGCAGCCGTTCTGTCAATGATATTATCGCTACAGCGTTGCCGGTTTCATTTCAACTGGGCATTCTGGCAATGACACTTGGCATCTGCATTGGCATTCCCTTTGGCATTATTGGCGGCGCTCAGACACAATACGTGGGTGGACTATTCGGCTACTTTTGTCGCCATTTTGGGCGTTTCCATCTCCAATGTGGTGTTGGCGCCGCTGCTGATCTGGATATTCGCGCTAACGCTCGGCTGGTTTCCGGTGGCGACCTGGGCAGCCGAGCCTTTGTTTTCGGGTGTCGCCCAAAAATATATCGCTGCCTCTGAACAGATACCCATGTGGGTTAATTTGATACCGAAACCCACAAGCGACTTTTTTATGCATGCGATGTTGCCTGTGATCGCCTTGGGCTCTGGCCTGTCGGCTGTCATCGCTCGTATGACCCGCGGCAGTCTGTTGCAGGTTGTTCGTGAAGACTATATCCGTACAGCCCGTTCCAAGGGTTTGCGTGAGCGGGCCGTTATTGTGCGCCATGCCCTCAAAAACAGTCTTATTCCGGTGACCACAATTCTTGGGCCTATGTTTGCGGGTGTGCTTACAGGCACCTTTGTGATCGAACAGATTTTTGCCATCCCTGGCCTGGGAAGTCATTTTGTCACGAGCATTGGCAATCGCGACTATCCCGTTGTCTTGGGCACTACGCTTCTGTATGGCGTAGCCATCGTCTTTGCCAATATGATGGTCGATATCACCTACGCCTGGTTGGACCCTCGCGTCCGGCTTGAATAAGATAGAGCGGTGAAAAGCCATTACTTCAAGATTAAGGACTCATAATTAAAGATCAAAGATTGAGGAACGACTGAGTCGTAATCATTGATCTCTGATATTCAATCTTTCATCATGCCTGGAGACAGTTCATGACTGCCAAAACACAAAGCGCCCAAGAACTGGAATTTATCAATCGTAAGCCCCGATCACCTCTGTAGTGATGCTGTCAATCAGCTTATTGAAGAACAGGATGGCTGTAGCTGCACTCATTTTTATTGTTGTCGAGCTTATCATTGCCATCCCTCCGGTTACAGATCTGATCGCTCCATTTCCCTACGACGCGACCAGCCTGTACGATAGTCTTAAACCACCCGGTACGCCTTACTCCGGTCGCAATCCGGAATTCGAGGGGAAGATTTTTCTGTTGGGCACCGACCTCCTTGGTCGGGATATCCTCAGCCGCACGCTCTACGGCACCCAGGTATCTTTGGCGGTTGGTTTCATCGGCGCTACAGTGAGTATGGTTGTAGGCGTCGCCTATGGACTCGTATCGGGCTACAGCAGTGGTCGAGTTGATAATCTGATGATGCGTTTCGTCGACTTCCTCTATGCGCTACCCATCATCGTATTTGTGATTCTGATGCAAGTTTACTTCAAGGCAGTGGCGAGGCAACAAAGCGGCACACTGGAACCATTAACAATGCCCTCGTGGTTCTTTCCGGCTACGTTTATCATTTTTGGCGCGGCCCTGATTATTGGTTTCCTCTTGGCGCGCCGTGAAGATGGTGGTGGCGCTGGCGTTCTTATCGCATTTGCATTCGGCTCCATCATCCTCAATTTCATCTTATTTATCGTCGTGGTGATGAGTACGGGCCGTACGTTCATGGAGTCGATGATCGTCATCGATAACAGTATGGGGGGCATGTTCTTCCTCTTTGTGGCATTGGGGCTTCTCAACTGGTTGGCTATGGCTCGCATAACACGGGGGCAGGTGCTTAGCGTCAAAAAGAAGGAGTACATCGAGGCCGCCAAGTCCATTGGTTCCGGCGATCGCCGCATCATCATGCAGCATGTGTTGCCCAATGTCCTGGGCCCTGCCATTGTCTTTGAGACATTGGCCATTCCCGGTTATATCTTCCTGGAAGCATTCCTGAGCTTTATCGGCTTGGGCATCAACCCGCCCCGACCCAGCTGGGGTATCATGATCTCGGAGAATGTTCCGGCCTTGCGCACCGCTCCCTGGGCTGTGCTGGTCCCCAGTTTCGCACTGACAATCACAGTGCTGGCTTTCAACTTCCTGGGCGATGGCCTGCGCGATGCTTTCGACCCCCGCCTGCGCGAATAATCGAAACCATTTTCTCTCAACAGTTTTTCTCTGACCCGGATGTGACTGTCGCATCCGGGTCAGGTTTGTAGTTGGGGAGATGGTTTGGCGGATGTAAGTTTTTCTGGGTGAAGGTCGTCAAGGTGAGGCATCTGTCATTCCGAACGCAGTGAGGAATCCATACCCAAAGTTCACACCCAAGATTCCTCATCGCTTTGCTCATCGGAATGACAAATGAAGACTTCGCTCGCAGCCACTTACACACCTATCAACGAGTTGACATGAACAAATTGAAACATCTACCGACAACCATACTATTCGTAACCCTCACCGCCCTTTTGCTGTCTGCCTGCGCGGGGCCACCCAACCTGCAAAACACGCACAAAATCGCTTTCGAATCTTATCGTGATGGCAAGGCTGATGTCTACATCATGGATGTCGATGGCGAAAACCCCATGCGTTTGACCAACGACCCGGCCTATGACGGCGTCCCAAGCTGGTCCCCCGATGGCCAAAGGCTGGCTTTCACCTCGGAGCGCAACGGCAATGCCGATATCTTTGTCATGGATGCCGATGGCAGCAATATCGAGCAAATCACCGAAGGTGATGGGGCCTTCAACGTGGTTCCGGCGTGGTCGCCTGACGGCTCAAAGATCGCCTTTGTCTCGAATCGAAATTACAGCGAATCGCAACAGGGTGGCAGTTTAGAGGTGGAAGCGAATGCAAAGATATGGTCCATGACCCCGGCGGGCGCTCAGGCAGAGCGTCTCACTTCGCGTTTGGGACTCGACATGTTTGCATCCTGGTCACCCGATAGCAAATCGCTCGTTT
Organism: uncultured Chloroflexia bacterium; assembly: GCA_963700615.1. GTDB lineage: Bacteria > Chloroflexota > Anaerolineae > J102 > J102 > DUEF01. The sequence goes on from CAVOYG010000030.1 coordinate 95,748, forward strand.
ATATGAGCGTACGCGACAATAATCCTGAAATATACATGCTCACACCAGAAAGCATCGAAGTGAATTTGACCAACGATCCAGGGCGAGACACCTACCCGAAATGGTCACCAGATGGGAAGCACATTGCATTTATGAGTGATCGGGAAGGAAACATGGAGATATACATCATGAATCTCGAAGATCGTTCTATCGAAAACATCACTCAGCACCCCGCCGAAGATGGCGACCCGGCCTGGTCCCCGGATGGTTCGCAGATCGCCTTCATCTCGGATCGAGACGACAATGTCGAAATCTATGTCATGAACGCCGACGGCTCCGATGTTCGTCGCATCACCAATGATCCTGCCGACGACACGAAGCCTGCCTGGCAGCCGAGCCAGGCGCCTTAGGCCTTACGTGTACAGTGTTGGACCATAGATCACCACCGTGAAAAAGAGATCGGTGATGGCGAACAGGAAAAAGCTTGTGGGAAGACCCGGCGGATCAGCCCGGCGTATGTAGATCGCAGTGGGAATTGCCGCCAGAGCAAAGATCAATGCTGGCAAGGCAACCATCATGATGCCTGCCCAAGGCTGCGACATCGTCCTGAGCAGGCTGGGAGAACTCAGCAAGGGTGCAAAAGCAGCGGTCTTGATCACATAGAAAAGCACCACCGATACACCGAACTGGATTCGGCCGCTGCGCTTGTCCAGATTCTGTGCGCGTCCCAGTAGCAGCAAGATGATGATCCAGGACATTGACAGCAGGAAGATCAGCAAAGTCATGGGGATAAGCGTGACAACGGTCAGGAGTCCGAATGCAAGCTCCTTGGAGACATCAGAGGAAACGTCTCGTGCAGTCATTTGCAGAACGCCATTCCTCCAGTCCGGGCTGGTCGATGAGAGAAATAACCGGGTAGCGGCCACCGCCACGGTAATCAATCCACACAGCGTATGCCTGTCCGTGTGCGTCTCTGGTTCCGGTTGGGAAGAAGGTTATGTTGTTCGTCCGAGCGACTGGTGAATACCCCACCTGGACGCCATCGACAAGGACCGCCATCACTGGCTGCATCTCCTCTTGCAGTCGAAAAGTCGTTCTGGCGCTCAGCAACAGGGGTAGTTCCGGGGCATCGGCGCTCACCGGAGCAGGATAAATTACATAGCTGCTGCTTCTGATAAACATCTCCGGTGATACTGGTGAGTACGTGAGTTGGTTTAGTGGAGAAACGGTAGCCCCGCCTTCGCTGTCAGGGATCAGTATCTCTCGTTTGACCACTTGATCGGGGTGACCCTTGGGGAACGATACGAAATCCGTTTTGCCTGTTCCTGCTTCAAGACCGCCAACGACATCACTGTGCCAAAAAACGTAAACATGACCATCATCAAAACCAACCACAGGTGGCGAGAGATCCGTACTGTCATTGAGTGGAATGCTGGTGATCAAGTCGCCGTCGCTCGCGCCCAAATCGGCGTTCGTGAACTCGGCGTAATAGACATCACGCAAACCTCTTTCATAATCATCGATGTGCCAGGTCAGGTGCAATGCATTTGTCTGCTCCGCAGCCACTGATGGACTTCTTCCCGTGGGGTTCAGTTGCCCAACAACGCCATACGAAGATGTGTCGTCCTCCCAGTTCAGGGAACGATGGTAAAGCCCGCTCCCCGTCTCCCGCGCTGACTCCCAAACCAGTGCAACCTGGCCATTTGGGAGCATGGCGGCATCATAGTTTTCTACACTCTGTTCAGGAGGCGTGATTAGCTCAGGGCTCCCCAGGAGTTCGCCATCCTCAGAGATCTGCACGTGGTAGACGCCACTGACGCCATCTTTATTGGATTTTGCGAGTGACAACAGATGAATTTCACCCTGAGACGTGAGAAAGAGTTGGAATGAACGGGGCAGGAACAATCCCGCCTGCAATTGCTCGCTCACCTGAATTCCATCTTGTCGATCAACGCGAGCGTAATGGATATCGATGCCATATTCGCCCTTTTGCGCCCATGCAAAGTGCATGACTTGTCCCTGCTCAGCCAATGCCAAAGTTGCCGGCTCTCTTAGATTCGCAGCGCCCAGAACAAGACCACGACCCCAGTCGGTTTCCAGAGGCTGCGTCCGTTCGCCAAACGAACTGCAACCAGTTAGCAGGGCTGCAAACAGTATCGACATCAGCAAAGCATTTATCACTTTCAGTTTCATGATGGCATTATACTATAACGTCGTGAGAGAAGTCAGGGGGGCCTCCTCACAAGTCATCGCGTTTGAGCGATGGATTGACATCATCAATCGCTTGGGAGTAGGATGACGCCAGACACGCATCAATCATCGGCGCAAACGACAACACGCATGACGTCCATGCTCATCGAAGGAAACCACATGGTCAACAATTCCAACACGAACAGCAAGGATCGGGGCGGTGACGCAGGCAAGCAAAAGACTTTTCAGATACCGAATCTTCCACTTTGGGTAGTCTTGCCGCTTGCAGTCATTGCTGCGGCACTTCCCTATCTACAGACCATCCAATTTGATTTTGTCTGGGACGACAACCTTTTATTGGTGGAATGGCCGTACTATCGCTCTCCGGCATTGTTCGCACAGGCGCTTTGGCAACATGTACCTTTCTCGCCGAATTATTTTCGCCCGGCGGCAGCAGCTACGTTCCAGGCAAATTATGCCGCACATGGCTTGCAACCATTTGGATACCATGCCTTTAACATCGTTTTGTATGCGTTGACGACTGTCGTTTTTGCCTGGCTGGCCTATCGAATCTTTGAGCGGATGTCGTCTAGCGTTGTTTCCGAACAATCTGAAGGAAGCGCACAGCCTGGTGTCTACAGTTGGCTCGCCCTGATTTTTACGATCCTTTTTGCCTGGCATCCGGTTCATGTCGAGGCTGTCGCCTTTATTTCTGCCCGCTTTGATTTGCTGAGCGCTTTTTTTGTACTGTTGGCGCTGGCGTTTGCCCTGTTTGTGCGCCGTCGCTGGCTGGCGGCAATAGCGGCAGGTTTCGCTTTTCTGCTGGCGCTCGGGGCCAAGGAAATGGCCGTTACCATGCCATTCCTGCTTTTCGCTGTGGATCGAGCGTACAACAGCGAGTTCAGCGCAATTCAAAGCCTGCGCAGGCGTAGCCTGACCTACTTCAGCCTTGCCATCGCCGGAGGCGTGTACCTGGCGGCGCGTTATGCCAGTCTCGGCTACCTTTATCTGCCCAGCGGGGATGCTTTGCCGACCGGGAACTTCCTTCAGCACCTATTGCTCATCGCCCTGTCTGCGATGCGTTATCTGCGGTTGCTGATCTGGCCTTTTGGCGCATCGTCGCCGATTCAGTACGCAAATCTGCCGATCTTACCGGGAAATCTGATAGCCTGGGCGGCGTTGCTGGTGGGGATTGCGCTGCTGGTCGGGTTGATCTGGGCGGTGTGGAAGCAGAAAAGCTGGGCGTGGCTGTGGGTGGCATTCCTGATTTCCCTGCTCCCTGTCCTCAACATCGTTCCCCTCGATTTGCGTGGCGGTTCGTTCATTGCCGAGCGTTTTCTCTATCTCCCTTCTGTATTTTTCCTGCTCGCCCTGGGCGCATCGCTGCTTCCTTTGATCCTGCGCGCCACTGCATGGGTGTTCACACCGCCCGTTACGTGGAAGCCGCTGGTCTTTTCGCTGGTTCTGTTGCCAATGGCGGCTTATCTGATTGCCACCTTCCAAACCACGGTCCTCTGGCGAGACAATGAGAGCCTGTGGCAATGGGCATGGGAGGTTTCCCCCCAATCTTCTCTGCCCCCCACCAATCTGGCGTTTGCCGCATTGGCTCGTGATGACGGCTCGCGCGCCCTGCAATGGGCGACATTGGCGGTACGGCTTGATCCTGAAAACAGCACAGCGCAGAACAACGTCGGGGCGGCGCATTTGTTGCTGGGGCAATCTGAACAAGCGGCTGACGCTTTTGAGACTGGCGGCAACGCAGCGCCCGGATAATCTTCGTTATTGGGAGAATTTGGCATCTGCGCTAATGGAATCGGGCCAATATGAGCGCGCCGTTCACGTTATCGAAGATGAATGGCTTGCGCGCAATGACAGTTCGGGCTTGGCGTATCAAATGCTCGGAAATGCCTACCTCCAACTCGGTGACCCGGCCCCGGCGCTGGAAGCCCTGCGCGCTGCTGAAGTCCTTGTGGCTGATCCCGCCATCCTCCAAAACGACATGATTATCGCGCTTGCCGCCACCGGCAGGGGCAAGGAGCTTATCGATTATCTTGACCTGGCGAAATTGAGTGCAGATGTGTGGGCGCGCTGGGGGACACTTTATTCCAGGCGGGTGACCTGGAACATGCGTTGGCGGTTTACGAGATCGCCCAGCATCCCTCCGAAAACGTATCCGGCCAGTTGGATCAGGTATCCCTGTTGCGGGTGCAACTGCAGAAAGCTGCGATTTATTTGCAGTTAGACGATCTCGATGCAGCCGAAAAGGCCGTTTTTGCGATCATCGCCACCCAACCAAACGAAGCGCAAGCGCACAAACTGATGGGAGATATCCTCCAGCGCAAGGGGTCGTTTGCCGCTGCGGTGAACGCCTATCAGCGTGCCGAGCAACTGGCGCCAGATGCCCCGGCCATTGTCTACGCCCTGGCGAGAGCGTATGCTGAAGCGGATATGCCCGATGAGGCGATCACCTATTTCGAGAAGACGGCGGCATTGGTTCCCGGTTACGCCGAAGTGCATTTCCGTTGGGGAGAATTACTCTGGCAGCAAGGGGAAGCGGCAGCGGCGCGGCAGCACTTTGAACGCTATCTGCAATTGGCGCCCGACGGAAGTTATGCCGGCCAAGCGCATGGCTATCTTAACCCTTGAGTCGTGATCCCGTGTCCCTGGATCGCTGACTCCAATCGTAACGTAGTCTTGGTGTGGATCGCACGATGTACGTCGAGTGTCGAAGGGAATGTGAGACATCCCCACGTTTTCGGGGATGATTTGCCCGACGACAGGAGGATTTCTCGTCGCTCGAAGCTCGTTGGTCGCTCGAAATGACTGTAATCGGAATTGAATTGCGACCTCTCATCGGACCATTGCGCTCCGAGGTTTTCAGGGATCGAGCGTTTCCCCCGTCTCATAAACCGCTTCCTCTTCCTTCAATACACTCAATGTCGTACTCAGTCCCTGAATCAAGCCCTCCACCTTATCGTACACCTCCGCCAGCGGTAATTCACAGCCAATCGACTTGATGTTCACGACCGTGTCCAGGCCGTAATAGGCGGTGAGCATCCAGCGATCATCATCGCCGGTTTGGCGGGCGTAATGCAGGACCATGACGCTATCCTGGGCTACCAGCAAATAGTCTTGCAACGATTCCAACCTGCGGTAGTGGTCGAATTTCTTGCCGCGGTCGTAGGCTTCGGTGGAGGGAGATAGAACTTCGATGATAACGGTGGGGTTGAGCAGGTTGTCCTTGCGTTTCTCATCGAACTTGGCTTGGCCGCAAACCACAGAGACATCGGGATAGGTGTAAAGCCCCGTGGGATCGACTTTGACGCGCATATCGCTGGCATACGCTTTGCATGGGCGTTTTTTTATTTGTGGACCCAAAGTAGTAGCCAGATTGAACACAATGATATTGTGCGCTTCGCTCGCGCCGGACATGGCGTAAGTCTGCCCGTTCCAGTACTCGCTCTTGGTCTCGGCCTGGCGCTCCAGGCTAAGATATTCTTGTGGGCTGATGTAGGGTTCAGGTTGTGCTTGCATGGGCAGGTTGTCAGGAGCGTGGGTAGTTGGCGTGTTGATATTTTAGCATCTCGCCGGACAAACCAACAACTTGCACCAAAAATGGACTTGCATCCCAGGGAGATGGGCAGGTGGTCGGGCTTGGCACTCAGTGTTAGAATGAATTTGCCCTGCGATTTTGTGATATCCGCCGCCACTAGCTGATACAGTTCGGCCTAAATACAATGAGGGTTCGTTTGTCACGCCCACCGGGGGATAAATCCCACGGCTACAGAAAGGCGCCCGATGAATCGGGCTACACGGCCGGATATGCACGTATCAGCCCCATTGATGGGGCGTTGGGCGACCGAAGGTCGCTTGTAGCCCGGTGATTCATCGCCGGGTGGGCTTCGCAAGCAAAAACCTCCCGCTATTTACGCTCCACCAACAAACCTCCGATTCCCGTGTCCCTCGACCATCTCCTCCACCAACTCCAGCTCGATCCGTTATTTTTGCAGCGCATCACCATCTGGGAAAAGATGCCGGCCCGGGCCGCGCGTTATGCCCGTTGGCCTGCCGGATTGGATGCTCGCCTGGCTTTGGCGTTGCGTGCCCGCGGCATCCATCTGCCCTACACGCATCAGGCGCAGGCAGCCGAGGCCGCCTTGCAGCACGAGAATGTTGTTGTGGTCACGCCCACGGCATCGGGCAAGACCCTGTGCTACAATCTGCCGGTCTTGCACGCCCTGCTCGACGATCCTGACGCCCGAGCGCTGTACTTGTTCCCGACCAAAGCCCTGGCCCAGGACCAACTGGCCGAGTTAAGAACCCTGGTCGAAACACTGGAAGCGGACGTGACCGTGGCGACCTACGACGGCGACACGCTCAAAGGCCATCGCAAGCGCATCCGGGAACGGGGGCAGATCGTGCTCAGCAATCCCGACATGCTGCACACCGGCATCCTGCCGCATCACACCAGTTGGGCTGAGTTTTTCCGGGGATTGCAGACCGTCGTGATCGATGAAATCCACGCTTACCGCGGCGTCTTTGGCTCGCACATGGCCAATGTCCTGCGCCGATTACGCCGTATCGCCCGTTTTTATGGTGCTGATCCGAACTTCATCCTCACCTCGGCCACCATCGCCAATCCCGCCCGGCACGCCCAGCGCCTGATCGAAGCGCCGGTGACGCTGGTCGAGGACAATGGCGCGCCCTCCGGCGAAAAACACTTCCTTTTCTACAATCCGCCGCTCATCGATCCCGAATTGGGCCTGCGTCGCAGCAGCCTGCTGGAAGCGCAGAAGATCGGCGAGCGCCTGTTGGATGATGACGTGCAGACCATCTTTTTCGCCCGTTCTCGCTTGCGGGTGGAGCTTGCTGCTGACCTACCTGCGAGAAAATCGATTTTATGGCGACCAGCGCGAAGCGCTGCGCGGCTACCGGGGCGGCTACTTGCCCGCCGAGCGCCGTGAGATCGAGGCGGGACTGCGGTCGGGGGCAGTACGAGGGGTCGTCGCAACGAACGCTCTGGAATTGGGCATCGACATCGGTGAACTCCAGGCGGTGGTGATCACCGGCTTTCCCGGCACCATCGCCAGTTCGTGGCAGCAGGCGGGCCGGGCCGGGCGCAGGCAGGAAGCTTCGCTGGCGATACTCATCGCCGGAGCGGGGGCGCTGGACCAGTACATCGTGCAAAATCCCGACTATTTTTTCGGGCGCAGTCCCGAACACGCCCTGATCAATCCCGACAATCTGGTTATCCTCACCGAGCATTTGCGTTGCGCCGCCTTCGAGTTGCCGTTCCAGGCCGGGGAGCAGTTCGGCGGCGTGGCCTTCACCGAAGATTTGCTGGAGATGCTGGCAGAGCAAGGCGAACTCCAGCAGGCGGGCGAGCGCTATTTCTGGATGGATGCAGCCTATCCGGCGGGGGACATCAGCCTGCGCACCGCCGATCCGGACCCCATCGTGATCCTGGCCTCGGCCAGAGATGCGGCCAGCCCGACCACCACCATCGGCCAACTGGAACGACAAGCTGCCCAAGCGATGCTGCACACCGGGGCCATCTACCTGCACGAAGGCCAGACTTATTACGTGGAGCGCCTGGACTGGGAGGAAGGGCACGCCTTTGTGCAGCCTGTCGAAGTGGATTACTACACCGAGAGTGCCGGCGTCGCCGAGGTGGAGGTGCTGGCCGTGCATCAGCAGGAGCAACAAGGCGAATTGCTCAAGGGGTATGGCGATCTGGAAGTGCGCAGCCAGACCACCGGCTACCGGCGGGTCAAGCGCTGGACGCATGAGACCCTGGGCTATGGCGAGATCGATTTGCCGGAGACGGTGTTGCAGACCAGCGGCTACTGGCTGGCGTTCGACGAGCCGTTGGTGGAGCGATTGCGAGCGCGTGGCCTGTGGCAGAGCGATCCCAACGATTACGGCCCCAACTGGCAGGAGCAGCGCCAGCTCGTTCGTGAACGTGATGGCTTCCGTTGCAGCCAGTGCGGCGCGCCCGAACGCCCCACACGGCAACACGACGTGCATCACATCCGCCCTTTCCGCAGCTTCGGCTACCTGCCCGGCGTCAACGAGAACTACAAAATCGCCAATCAGCTCAGCAACTTGCGCACGCTGTGCCGCACCTGCCACCAGCGCGTCGAAAGTGGCGTGCGTTTGCGCTCAGGATTGGGGGGACTGGCCTATTTGCTCGGTCATCTTGCGCCATTGCACCTCATGTGCGATCCCAGCGACCTCGGCTCGCATGTGGAGCCGCAACCCGAACACACCGGACTTCCCACCATCCTCCTGTACGACCGCATCCCCGCTGGAATCGGTCTGGCCGAGCGTTTGTACGAACTGCAACTGGTGCTGCTGCAAGCCGCCAGCGAGATGCTCAACCAGTGTCCCTGCGTCCACGGCTGCCCCGCTTGCGTTGGTCCCCTCCCGCCCGGCGCCGAAGCCCTGGAATGGGACCCAAAGGAATTGACACGGGCTTTGGTGGCGGAGGCCATTGCCTCGGCCTGAACGGGTAAGCAGGGGCAACGAACGGGTTTCGACGAGCGAGGACTATAGGTGTTTTGGGTTGGCTAACGGTTTGCTCAGCGGCTTGGCGTAGCCGCGTCCGACTGCATGCGTTTGTTATAAGGCGCATGCTGCCTCTTCAATTTGATGTTGGCGGAGAATCTTATAGGACTCATAAACCGATTCAAACTCGTCTTTTTTGACGAAGGGAAACTGCAGGTAGTAATGCCTATTGAATCCGTTTAAGTGCGTTTTATCTCGTCCATATATTGCCTGTTCTTCACTCCATTCATTATTCTCTGTTTTTATGGTTGTCTTGTAGACACTAACGGTTTGATTTTTCATATCCAGAAACCATGTAGAAAATTCGCCACACAGTCTTATGAAATTACCATCAGACGAAACCTCCAGTCTGTCGCCAATGTCATCTCTTCCCACTAAGTAATCGTAAGAAATAACTTAGGCGTTTGTAGTGAATGCAAGTGGTTGTGGACTGATGATATAATTCCAATTTGGACATACAGAACGACGCTTGAGTTGAATGGCATTACGCTCAGCGGTTACAACAGAGCGCCCCTTTTCAAAGAGGCGATCAACCAGAAAGGCTTTTACGGACAACCCGGTTTGGGTGGAGGTGCCACCGATGTAATTGAGCATAGTCTGAAAGGAACGCAAAGGTTTGCCGGCCCAGTTGAGAGAAATTTGACTGAAGAGTCGATACTCAATCGGATTATAGCGTGAGGCGCCGGTAGGATAGTGGCAAATCATGACGTGAATGCCAAACTGATTGGCAAGTTGAAGTTGGACCTCCTGTTTCCAAGTCCAGAAACGACAACTGTTGCTGCCACCAGCATCGCAGAAAATGAGCAGCATGTCTTCTCGTTCAAAGCGAGGTCGTTCGGGATCAGACCACCATTGTGCGATGCAGTAGGCGGCAAATTGTGGTGTATCATACGAGTTACCAACATAAACGTAGCCTTGGTTATGTCTCAGGTCGTAAATCCCATAAGGAACCGCTCGTCCGACCGCATCGTTGAGAAAATCATGTAGGAGGACAGGTTCTGGCTCCTGTCGCCAGTTTCGTCCTTTGTTCAAAAAATCGCCGATGAGCTCCTTGTTTTTGGCATCAATGCTGATCACAGGGAATCCAGCCTCCAAGAAAAGCTTTTTCACCCGTTTGATATAGCGGAACTGACGATCTTGATCAGGATGTTTTTCACGCACCAGGCTCTTACGATTAGAGACCAGGCCATATTCAAGTTTATCGAGCAAACGTTTGACCGTGGTTCGACTCACTTCATAGGTTTCGTCTCTTGCCAATTCGCTTGTCAGGTTACGCAGGCTTTTCCGCACCCACTTTTCAGCACCCGTGGGCAGACCGGCAACCTCATCTGATACCGCCGATTCCAAGGCCACTTCTATCTCCGGAGTTTTTTTTCGACTGCTTTCCGTCCGCCCCCTGCGAGGCGTACCCGATCGCTTGGTCGTCCTGACAAATCCTCTGACAATTCGTTCTGGCCGCGGTCCGAATCGTGTTGTGGTTCAGACCTGTTATCCTGGACACGGCCTCAATGCCGCCATGACCTAGTTTTCTTGCTTCCAATGCCGCATACCAGCGCCGTTCTTGTTCATCCAGTCGGCTCATGAATACATTCATCAGGTGATGTTCTTCTTTGATTGGATTCCATGCCTCATTCCGGCATATTTCACATTCACATTCATGGATCGCTCGTGTATCGATTTTTACCTCCTTTGGGTGAAGCCCTATTCTACCATCTGTTTCGGTACACCGCCTCCATGTCATTTCCTTATCTTATTTCTTGACGATT
>CAVOYG010000031.1:0-17925 GCA_963700615.1 uncultured Chloroflexia bacterium
CCCCTGTGGATCAAGACATCTTCGCCCAGGACTTTGAACGACAGGGTCGTATGCGTGGCATTGCCCAGAGGATCAAAAATGCTCAGGATGTCTATGGGGATGTTCGGATCGGCATGCCAGATATTGGTGACCGGGATCGATATGTATTCGGCAAAGGCACCGGGGCGGTTTACGCCAACGCCTTTGGTGACATTACACAGGTGCCGTCGCCCTGCCAGACAATTTCGGCAACGACCACATACGATGTGGCCCTCGCCGACGACGATGTCACCGATTTCGAGATCGTGCACGTTGTCTCCCATGTCTGCGACCGTGCCCACAAATTCGTGTCCTGTAACCATCGGCACGGGAATGGTCTTTTGCGCCCAGGCATCCCAGTTCCAAATGTGCACGTCGGTGCCACAGATAGAGGTTTTGTATACCTTGATCAAGACATCGTTAATGCCGTAATCGGGAACCGCTACATCCTCAAGCCATAAACCAGGTTCACGATATCTTTTCACGAGTGCTTTCATAGTGTCTCCATTGAAGGCGCGTTGTAAATAACCACTCCAAACGAACTGGTGTCAACGGTGTTGCTTCGCAACGGTGCCGGTGTTGCTTCGCAACGGTGTCGGTGTTGCTTCGCAACGGAAGTTGGTTCAGCAAGGCAGGTGGAGAACCAGTAAGCTGGTAGAGTGAAAGGACAAGCACCCCACCAATTTACCAGCAAAATGATGATTTAACGGCGCTAGCCCTTGACCGCACCGGCGGCCAGACCCTTCACCAGATTCTTCTGGAAGAAGAGGATCACCAGCACAATCGGAATCGTGGCCGATACGGCGGATGCCGCTGCCAGCGTCAGATGGCGTGGGTCTTCACCGCCGGTAAAGCGAGAAATCGCCACCGGCAGAGTCCAGTTGGTCTGGGTCAGCAGGCGCACGAGCAGAAACTCGTTGTAGGCCAGCAGCAGCGAGAAAAGGGCGGTCGAGATAATCCCCGGCCACATGATCGGCATAATCACCCTGGTGAATGCGGTCAGACGATTGCATCCGTCCACCATGGCCGCTTCTTCCAACTCTTCGGGAATTTCCATAAAGAAGCTGCGCAGCATCCAGATGGTGAATGGTTGGTTGACCGCCACCAGGGTCAGGATGACCAAAAGATGGGTGTCGAGCAGATTGGTGGCAGCTGCCAATCCAGTAGTAGGGCAAGATGAAGGCCAAACGCGGCAGCGCCCGGAAGCCCAGGGCGGCGATCAGAACCACAACACTGGCCATGCCGGCATAACGTGCCAGCGAATAGCCGGCCAAAGCAGCCGATGCAAATCGAGACGACGACGGTGCCGACGGTCACGATGATCGTGTTGATGAAATAGTCATAGAATTTGGCCATGTCAACCAGGCGCGGAATGCCCCACAGCAGGGCGACAAAGACCAAATGCCACAAAGCCATAAACCACGCCATTGCGAACAGGAATATATTCGGCAAACAGCAGCAAACAGATCGAGGATTACCACCGCCGCCAGCAGAAAATAGGCGATGGTCGCGCCATTTTCAGGCACCGAACGCAGCCACAGATCCTGATAATTTTCCCAGGTAGGGGTAAAAATGAACTTCGGCGTGCGGGAATTGGCATCTTTCAGAGTTTTGAACGATTGCAGAGTGGTCCAGAAAAACGGCACGAGGCTGTAAATCGAAAACAGGATCAGGGCCACATGGATGAATATGCGACCAATCGGGCTTTTTATCTTTTTCCATGATTAACGCTCCTCAATTTGCTGTCGATAGGATTGAATCAGATTGGGAATCAGGATGATCATGATGCCAACGACGGTCAGGATGGCCATCGCATTGGCCTTACCCAGACGCTGTACGGTAACCGCCGTCTGGAAGTTGTAGGTCATGACCGTATCCGCCTTGTAAATCGGATTCATCTCCGAAAGGACAAAGACGCTGTCGAAGACGCGGTACGCATCCATGATCGAGATCAGGAGAATCAAAATGGTCAATGAACGCACATGGGGGATGACAATGTGGCGAATTTTCTGCCAGACGGTAGCCCCATCAATCGAAGCCGCTTCCATCTGATCTTGAGACAGGGTCTGCAAGCCGGCAAAATAGGTCACGAGGGCAAAGGGGCGACATACCAGACGCCATAGAGGATGATCAAGCACTTTGACCGATATCTCATTGTAGCGAAACTTCGTTCCAAGAATCGTCTGGTAGAGGTAGGTGAAGAGACCCGATGGCTCAAAGAGCTGCTTGAACATCAACGTGCCGACAATGGGCACAATGATGAAAGGCAGCAGAAAGATGGACAGATAGATGCCCCTGGTAAATCCTGAAACCTGGTCCAGAAGCAGGGCGACGGTGAAGCCAACAATAATGGTCGAAGGCACAACGACAACCATGTAGAGCGCCGTGAAAGCGAAAGGATTGCCAGAAACGGGAATCCTGCAGCACTTCGATGTAGTTTCGCAGGCCAACAAACTGGGGATCGTTGATGTTGTTGTAGGTCATAAAGTTCATCCCCAGCCAGATCGCCATGATCAGGGGAATCACCATCAACAGGGTCATGATGATGATGCTGGGAGCAGCAAACCGGAAAAACGTGCTTCGATTCATAGTTTCACCTCATCTGAGTTATAGCCGATTATCGGTGTTCTGTACCATGCAGGTATGCAATCGACTCATGATGCAATTCAACTTTACGCAAGATACTTAGGATGGAGCATGGGTGATCCACGCTCCATCCTAAATTGCGGACTGATTACTTGATGTAACCCTGAGCGGTTGCTTCTTCGAGTGTAGGCTTCAGCAGCAGCATCAAGCGCTTCTTGAGCGGTCATATTCACCGGTGCCAACCAGCGGCAGGAATTCGCCAAGCTTGGCGCGGACGATGCCAACAGCCGGGATTCTTATCGTAGATACCAATACCTTCGGCGATGGTTTGACCAGCGGCTGGCAAGTATGGGCCACCGTATTCAGCCACAGCCAGACGGGTGGTCATACCGACTTCGGCCGCGTCACGCTGGCTGCGCTCGTCGGCCGCTTCCATGATCACGCGGAAGATCAGATCGGGATCATTGGTGGTGGTGGCTGGAATCATGTAGAAGTCGTTCCAGGCTGAACCGGCGCGAGGGCTATCTGCAGCTGACACGCGGTGCCGGTGCATAGGCAATCACATCACCCAGATCGGTGCGCTCCGGATCGGTCATATTGGCGGCACGGCTGGCCCACATGTTGGTGGCAGGCAGGGTGCCCAACTGCACGGCCACTTCCTGGTCGTTGAGGCCAAAGGAGTAGCCATCGATCCCCATGCAGGCGTCGGCAACTTCAATGATCTTGTTGACGCGTTTACGCCTGCTTCACCATTGAAAGGTGGCAATTGTTGTCAGCATCAAGGAAGTCGCCGCCATAGGCGCGCAGCATCTGGAAGAACTCGATTTCCCAGGCCCAACCGGCGGAGAGATTGATCGGTAAAGGGCATGTCCCAATCGGGATTGTCCAGGCCGATGGTGTTGCACATCTTCGATGACGTCATCGTAGGTCTCCGGCACTTCGATACCCAATTCATCAAAGACATCCTGGCGGTAGATCAGGTGCAGGGTGTTGCCAACAATCGGCACACCGTAGATTTGCCCGTCAATGGTGACGCCTTCCCAGGCCTTTTCGGGGATGTCACCGAGATTGTACTCGTCCCAGTACTTGTCGACCAGGTCATTGAGCGGCATCATCCAGCCTACGACCGGCCCATTCGCCGACCTGGGCGTTGGCGACATGAACGATATCGTAGGGGGAATCGCCACCGGCGGAGAGGGCCAGACGCACCTGCTCTTGGGCGTCAGCCGAGGCCAGCAGGTTGGTATTGACGGTGAGGTTCTCGACCTTGTTGCATTTTTCCAGCTCTTCGGCGTAGAAATCGGTGATGGGGAAGGACCAGCCGATCATGTTGAGTGTCGTAGCTTCGGCGGGAGCGTCGAGGTTACATTCGGTCGGGTCGACGATGACCTCTTTGATGACTTCGACTTCTTTGGTCACCTCAACGACTTTTTCGACTTCCTTTTCGACTTCGACGGTTTCAACAACGGTGACGACTTCGCCTTCTTTCTCGACGATGACCGTTTCGACAACGGTGATGGTTTCTGGCGTGGCGGCTCCGCCGCACGCCATCAGTGTGATAGCGAATAGCGCCAGAACAGCGATCAAAATTAAACTACGTTTGTGCGAAAGCATTTTTGCTTCTCCTCTGAGAAAAGTGAAATAGGGTGAAAGGGAATGATAGTCGTAAATTTCGGTGGTGGTGTTGTCTATTTGAATGGCGCCTCCTAAACGAAAGAATCAAAGATTGAAGACTAAAGATTAATCAACTGTTTTTGCAGGTAGATCCAATCGGTTCCGGTTGACTTAATCATTCATCATCAATCATTGGAATTGAAGATCTTTTTCAGCAATGCAAACTCATCATATACGGTCCATTCCAGCACGATCCGGCCATCTCTGACCAGGTGGTGCGATATACCCAGGATCGAGATACGCTTGCCGGTGGGGTTACCGTAGATGCCAGGACCGAGATGTGTCCCCTGCAGCGTCCAGCGGGTTGCAGTGCGGTAGGAATTAGGGCCGTCTGCCAGTGCACAGAAATGATCAATCTGCATCATGGCATCAGGAAAAGCAGCCAACAGCGCCAGTACATAGGCCTTGTAATCACCCCATCCATAGACATTCCGTCCGGATGGCAGTTTTCCGGTGTAGTTTGGCGCATAAGCCTCATCCACCACATTCAGCAATCGCCAGTTCCATATCTGGTGCATGCTGCGGCGGATGAAATCTTCGATATCGAACTGGTCGGGCCGAGGTGGAAGTTCGAGCGGGGTGCTCTGCCCGGCCACTCGTTCAATCTCGCCCGGTATCTCAAAATTGAGGCCCACCGCTGTTTCCCGCTCGGCCAACTCCTTGGCCAACGCCAGTGGATCAAAGCCCAACTGCCGCACCAGCGTCACATTATCCCGTACCAGCCACTCTTCGACAATACGGTTCTCCCGCACCACGCAATCGGCGATGGCGTTGTAGCGCACCTGTCGCCCGGTGGGTGGACCAAAGCTGCTGTAGCCGGTGTTGTGGCCCATGTGTGTCAGGCGGTGCGAAGAATAGAATCCGATCTCGTCATCGCCGCCCCATATCACTTCATCACCGTACAAACGCCGGTCGGGGAACGCCGCTAATGCCGCTGCCGTCCCTGCAACCGCCGCCTCCCGGCCATAAACCGTGCCTTCGGCAGTATGCACTGGGCAGTTATGGCTGTAATAATCATAAATGCGACCAATCGCCCCCTCTTCCCATATCTCATGCGTGATCTTGATGATGTAATCCACGATGTCGATGAACTGCTCGTCAAAGCCACTCATGCTTTGTAAGCGCTCGCCGCCAGCGGCAAGCATCCGGCTAATGTCTCCCTTCTGGTGGAGGGTGATGGCTGGCGAGGTTGGGGATGTGGTGGGACTTGTTTTCATGTTGCTTCAGTTTTAAGCATCAATGATTCAGGATTAAGATTGCCGTTGCCGGCTGCAGTGGATCGACGGATGATCAATTTAGCGGGCAACCGGATTTTGGTTGCTGGCCGTACCGGTTCGGCAACTTGCATCAGCAACGCTTCTGTCGCCAACCGACCAATTTCACCCAGAGGCGGGTGCAGGGTCGTGAGTGGCGGATTGACTGCCAGGGAATCCCGGATATTGTCGGAACCAGCAATGGCGACATCCTCAGGCACACGCAGACCTCGGTCGAGGACTGCGTGCTGGCATTCGATGGCAACAGGATCGTTCAAACCGATTACAGCAGTGGGTGGACTCGGAAGTGATAGCAAACGATTAACGGCCTGATATGCGGTCCCGGGTGCAAGTCTCTGTGCGTGCAATCAATTGCTCGTCGAATACGATGTTCGCCTCCGCCAGCGCCTGAAAATAACCGGCTATGCGATCCTCACTGTTTTCCACTTCGGCGCGTGTGACAAAAGCGATACGCCGGTGGCCCAATTCAAGCATGTGCCGGGTCATGATCACACCCGCATAGACATCATCTGAGCGTAACATACGATATTGTTGGGTCATCAATCCGACGAACCAGCACCACAAACGGCATTCTCTCACGCTTCAAGCGATCAATCGCATTTCCGCCAGCCTGGTCCACCCATGAGCAGCAAACCATCAACCTCGCGAGCACGGGCAATGTGGACCAATTGGTCAAGACGATCTTGTCGGAATGGATAGAGCGTGAGGTTGTAGCCCTCCTTTTCCGCCGCCCCCACTGCGCCATTGATCAGCCTGGAAGCGTATTCACCAACATCTTTTGTGGGATAGCCGTATGAGAAGCCAATCTTTTCCGTGCGCTGTCGTCGCAAATTCCTGGCAGCGGCGCTGGGCGTATAGCCCATGGTCAGCGCAGCATCCCTGACGCGCTGCTTGGTCGCATCCGATACGTCGCTGTAATCATTCAACGCTTTGGAAACAGTTGAAACGGAAAGGCTAAGTTGGCGGGAAATGTCTTCGATCGTAATCGGCATGAAAGACCGTGTATCCCTAAACCAGAGCGAACGAAAACTCAATCGATAGATGTATCATATCACGAAATCGTTTTCGTGTCAATAGTTTTTTTTGATTACGTATTCAATTTTGTTTAGAATCTGGGAATTTGTAGGGATTAGGGTGAAATACGCCGACCTCTGTGCTCTGCTTAACCTCATTTGAGTCACCTAGCGCCCTCAAATCAACGCTGGCACCCTGCCATCTTCATACTTGCTGTGGACCTGAAGGCGTATGCAATGCGGCGTATGATCTAGCGGCACACGAGCATCGGCAAACGGCTGGAGCGCAATAACTCGTTGACCTTACTGTCATGTAGCATCTCCCCCATAACGCTCGATGAGTAACCACCAATGATGATCAGATCGCTATTGCTTTCCTCTGCTTGCGCGATAATGGTCTGCACCACAGGCCCGTCCTCGAGTCGAAACTCTGCTTCAACGCCTTGCTCGGCAAGATAGCTCTGAGCTTCAACCAGTGTCGCTTTCCCCGTCCGCTCCTCTTCGACAACCAGCACTGTTAAGGGCATGTGCCAGCGCCCGGCCAGATACGCCGACTACAAACATCGCCTCCCATGATTTGTCTGAGCCATTGAAGGCGACGAGCGCTCGATCCAACAGAACCATATCGCGGGGCACCACCAGCATCGGACCAGAGCAACGCCTGAGCATGGTGCGGAAGCCGGAGCCAAGGCGGGCGATGGGGTTTGGCGCAGGTGGATGGGCGAGCCGCAACACCGTCAGATCGGTCCAGCGTGCGCGGTCGCATACCACCCTGGCGACAGACCCTGAATCAGCGGCAAATTGCACTGGCACGCCTGATTTGGCGCAACGGCGATAGAATTCCCCGCGAATCTCCTGAACTATCTCACTCTTGAGATCACGTGGTTTGGGAACGACAAGCAAACCAAAGACGCGCCCGCCCTCACGTTTCGCCACTTGCAGTCCCTGGCTGAGCGCAAACCAATGTTCTTCCTCGCCTGATATCGGCACGAGAATGTTTCTAAACAAACGCTCACGGCCGGAATGCTGGCGATATGCCCGCCGCAGAACGCCAGGAGCAGGCCCTTCTTCCAGTGCATCGGGCATTACAGCGTCGAGCAGGCGTTTACCCACCCTGGAAGCGACACGCTCCGGTTTGACGCTGAATCGCTCAGCAATATCCTGGGCCGCTACATCCTGGCCGACCTCCCATCCGAGGGTCTGTTTGAGCGTTTCTCGATGCCTCGATATCCAAACATAAAGGTCGAGCCTGGTGCGGTCGGGAAATCACGCAGCAGGCCCTGTTCCCGAATCATGCGTGAAATGGGTGCATAGTAGTCATCAAACCAGTGCAAGACCGCTTCTTGATAGGCGATCTCCCGTCCTTGCTCAAGCCCCATGTAATAGCGATGGACATCAATGTGCTCCAGGATTTCCCGATAGCGCCCAGGCACAGTCACGCGCAGATCGGCCTCTGGTCGGAGGCCATCCAGACGAGTGCGGGACAGAAAATCAGCCATCTCCGCCTTGAGAATAAGGTCATCCGGCTGGACATCGGGTTCGAGCGGCACATTGGTATGTACTTCGGTAACGTACGCCTCGATGTGGGTTGCTCCAAGCTGCCGTGCAACCGAGACACGATGATTGCCATCCTGCACAAAGTAAACATCGCCGATCTGGTAGACTTCGATCGGCGGCAGACCGACCATGCCGGTCATTCCCAACTCGACACTGGCCCAGCGGTGTTGATCGCTGTCCTTGCGGGGCAGGAAACTGCGGGAGAAGTCGGTGTAGCGCCCCACGCTGCCCACAATCGCATCCAGGGGGATATCCTTGCGAACACGGATAGGCGATTCCTCTGCTTTCAGCGCCCTGCGCACCTCATCATAGGGCAGAAGGTCTGGTGATTCGCCTCGAACCTTGGCCAGAATCTGCTCAAGCGTCGCTTGCCAGCGGGCATATTGGAAATGGCGAATAGCTTCCAGGTAGCTGGATGAACGTGTGTCTGTCATATTCCGGCTATTATCGCCGCGACCGCCTAATTGACCCAAATAACCGCAACTTCTCCGCCACCACCTCCTGCATCGCCGTCATCCCCGCCTGCATCAATGGCACGAGATCGATAGTGCTGTCCCCAGCCAGATTCTCCGCAGTGCCGCAACATACGCCTGCCGCACTTCGGTGTTGACGTTGAATTTGCACACGCCCAACTCGATGCAGCGCCGCACCATGTCGTCGGGTACGCCGGAGGTTCCGTGCAGCACCAGCGGCAGGGACACAGCGTCACGGACAGCGGCCAGACGCTCGAAGTCGAATTGGGGTGGGCGGGGATAGCGCCCGTGCACGTTGCCGATGCACACGGCCAGCATGTCCACGCCGGTGCGGGCCACAAAATCGACGGCCTTGACCGGATCGGTGAGACGTGCCTCGTACTCGGCCACGGTCAGATCATCCTCGGTCCCGGCCAGACGTCCTAGCTCGGCCTCTACCACGCCCCCGACCGCATGGACTCGCTCGACCATCGCCCGTGTGAAGGCGACGTTCTGCTCGTAGTCCAGGTGCGAACCATCAGCCATGATCGAGGTCAGACCGGCTGCCAGGGCGGAGCGAATCACGTCGGGATCAGAACAATGGTCGAGATGGACGGACATGGGCACGGCGGCCTGCTCGGCGGCGCTTCAGGCACAGCGCCACCAGCGCCGCGCCGCCATGTTTGAGGGCGCCGGGATGAATCTGCAACATGGCCGGACTGTGTTCCGCCTCGGCGGCGGCAACTCACGGCCAGCGCCCCTTCGAGGTTGTAGACATTAAAGGCGCCGATGGCGTAGCCATTCGTCTTGCGCAGTTTGAAGGAGTTGGTTGGTTGGGGTGAGCATAGTGTCCTCAGTCTCGGTAGATTTGCTGCATCACTTCGAATTCGTTAAACAGCGTCGGTTTCTTCGACGATACGCCCGTCCTGGATGGTGTGCTGGGAAATTCCCCAAAGATATACCGGTCGCCCGCTTGGGCGGGCCATAAATGCCATTCCCCCGATGCGTGCCGACAATGCTCCAGCGCATCGCTGTGATAAAGCCATCCTGCTCATTCCCCATCCAGTACAGATCATCGATTTGGAATGCGAGATCGGGGAACATCGGCCATGATCGAAAGCACCCACGAGGCATAGGCGCTGCGCCCATAGAATGCCCGGCCTGTTGAACCGATAAAGCGAAGATTGGGTGCGTATGCATCCTGAACTCGGCCCGGCTCCCGCCAGTTCCAGAGATAGTGGTAGGTGTTGCTGCAAAAAGTCAGCTACATCAAAGCCTTCGACCGACTTGCGAGGACAATGCGGGGGTTTACCCTGGCCCGGCAGTCTTTCCGGTTCGCTAAAACGAGGGTCGGTGATGCGCCCTGCCTCGATTTGATTCCCGGCCAATCGCGCTTGCTCGACCATATCCAAACCCAGTTGTTTGAGCATAGCAGCCGTATCGTACAGCACCCATTCCTCGAATATCTCGTTTTCCAGGGCGATGCAATTGGCAATGCACATCAGAAACACCTTGCGGCCAGTGGGCGGGCCAAAACGGCTGAATCCGGTGTTGTGGCCGCTAATCACAGTGCGATGCGAGGTGTGGAATCCGACTTCATCATCGCCCGCCCACACGATCTCATCGGCAAAAAGACGGATGTCGGGAAAAGCGTTGATCGTATGCACGGTGTCTTGCACGATCTTCTCTCGCCCATATTGCAGTCCCGTGCCATCCCACACCCTCGATTAGTGCTTGTAGGTGTCGTAAATGTAGCCGATATGCTTCTCTTCCCAGATACGATGGGTGATGCGGACGATGTAATCGATTATGTCAACATATTGCTCTTCAAAGCCACGCATCGACTTGGCGGCGTTCCGTGGCCGGGTTGAGTAACTGGCGGTCGGTGCCACCCGCTGCGCCCAGACGAGATGCTGAAATCGGGCGGCATAAACCGTCGGCTCCCCTTTCGGGCGCAGGACATGAGGTTGGGTTTTCGGATCACCGGTCATTTTGACAACTCCTTGCAGTTGAGGTTTCATTGTGGGCAAGATACCGCTGGTAATGCTCGTTCCATGCACCTGTATCTTGGGGGATGGTCGTTTCTGTCGGGAAAGAGCGGCGCACCAGTTCGCGCCCTTGTTCCACGTCGGCCAAATCGCCCAGGGCGATCATTTGCATCAGGATGTTACCCACCGATGTCGCTTCAAAGGGCCCGACGATGATTGGCAATCCGGTGGCGTTGGCGACAAATTGGTTCAGAAGCCTGTTGCGCCCACCGCCGCCAACTACGTGTATCACCGCCGGTTCCCGCCCCAGGATTTCAGACAGTTTTTCGATGGCGTCTCGATACCTGAAGGCCAGACTTTCAAGGATGATCCGGATGATCTGGCCCGGCGTCTGCGGTACAGCCTGTCCTGTTTTCAGACAAAATTCCTGAATCGCCTGGGGCATATTGGTCGGCAGGAAGAAACCAGCGGCGTTCGGATCGACAAAGGCGGTAAAGGGCTTGCTCTGTTCGGCCAGGAATACGAGATCATCCCAACTGTAATCCTGTCCCTGCGTGACCCAAAACCGCTGGCATTCCTGTACCAGCCATAAATTGAGATTGTTGTTGATGAAGCGGATCGTTCGCCCTACCCCGCCTTCATTGGCGAACTGATAGGTTTGAGCCTGCGCTGTCAGGATCGGCGCAGCGAGTTCAGCCCCGACCATGCCCCAGGTGCCGGAACTGAGATAGGCGTAGTCTGACTCGGTAGCGGGTACGGCAGCAATGGCGGCAGCCGTGTCGTGAGAGGCTGTAGCGACCACTGGCAACGCCGGCAGACCTGTCTCTGTTATGACAGAAGTATGAAGCCCCGCCAGTATCTGGCCCGGCTCGATGATTTCGGGGAAAAGTTGCGCCGATAGCTGCATTTCGGAAAGCAAAGGATAGGCCCATTTTCGGGTGCGGGCATCAAGCAGATGGGAGGTTGAAGCAATCGTATATTCGCTGGCTATGCGACCTGTGAACCAATAATTGAACAAATCAGGCAGCATCAAAAAGCTGCCGGCTGCATTGAGCAGTGGTGAATTGGCGAATTGCAATGCCAGCAATCCATAAAGCGAATTCAGTTTGGTGGGCAGCAAGCCAGTCTGCTGATAGATTCGATCTGGCTCAACCCGTTTGTATGCCTCGGCCAGGACATCTGCTTTTTGGGGCAGACGACTGTAGCGAGGATTGCCGAGCAGTTCGCCATTGGCATCCAGCAAAGCAAAAGCACCGCCCATTGTGTCAACGCCCAGGCTGGCCAGATCGGACGCACCAAACTTGGCAACGACTTGCTGCAAGCTTTGCTTAACCCTGGCAAATAACCCCAAAACGTCCCAATAAACCGAATCCAGGGTACGGACATACGGATTTTGGAAACGATCGATCACCTCCAGTGCGAGCGTCTCGCCATCAAAAGCGCCTGCAACGCAACGGGCCGTACCCCCCAGATCCAAGGCAATGTATCGTTTGCGGCGGCTCATGTCCTACAACCATTTTTGTGCCAGAATACACCAGGCATTCATATCGATTTTCACCACAGCCTCTAAACAGGCATACAAATCCTTGCCGGCAACGAAGACGCCATGTTTCGGCAGCAAAATGGGTGCAGCGAATTCAATCATGAGTTCCTCTTTGCCCTGTAAGCCAACGACAACGTTTTCAGCCAGTTCCTGGGTGTTTGGTGTCGCATAAGGCACGGGTTCAATTGTGCCGAAGATCGTCGCAGCATCAATGAGCGGTTCCATGGATTTGGCGGCTGCAGCAAAAGGCATCACGTGGAAGGGATGGGCGTGGATAATGGCCTGAGCCTCCGGAAAAGCCCGGTAGATGGCCAGATGCGCCCGGCCTTCACGCGAAAAAGAGGGATGCTCCAACAGTGAATCGCCCGCAATCGGCCCCGACACGATCTGCTCCGGCTCCAGTTGCCAGCCCCAGCGGTAATCGGCGTAGCGTGGCGAGATATGCATCTGGTCGCCCACGCGCAGGCTGATGTTGCCGCCTGCGGCATTGGCGTACCAGCGTCCGGCCATGCGCCGTCCGATTTCGGCGATAAGAGCATTCGGGTTAGAAATTTGTTTATCTGTCATAGCGATGATACCTTCACTGCCTAACCAGCCATTCTCGCCACCTCGACCAATGATCCTGCATCCCCGACATTGCCGGGAAAGACGATGTAGCTCATGCGGGGATAGCGGCTCTCAGGACCGCACTGCCATACCGGCACGCCGGGCAAAATCTGGCCCAGCACAGTGGCCTGCTTTATGTCGAGTGCCTTTGTCGCAATATCGCTGGATGTGATACCGCCTTTGGCCAGAACAAAGCGAGGCCGCACTGATATTGCCCGTACGATAGCGATTAGACTATCCGAAATACGCTGACCGATGGCGAGGCTGCGCTCGGCATCCGCCACCGTGACCAATTCACGGCTGGTGAAAATGACGACATTCTGCCCTGCCCCAAGCGCTCTTTCCGCAAGATTTGTAACCCGACCAATTTCCTCATCCTGCCTTTCGTCAGTCAACAACGCTTGCACGTTTATCTCGATGCGGGTAATTTCGGTCTGCTCCAACAATGCTTCGACTTGTTCCGTCGTCTTGGGCACATACGAACCAACGACAAAAAGGCCGCCACCTGGTCGGTCGAAACCCAATTCGGTGGGGGTTAGCAGAGGTCGTGGGGCAATGCCGACCCGCACCCTGACAAAAGACGCCGCTGTGCGATAGAGGAATCGTTTGCCTTGTGCTTCGGCAGCTAGCAAACCGGCCACAAACACTTCCATATCTCGGTAACTGGTGGCATTGATCACGCAGACGCTACCAGATTCGAGTGCCCGCAATTGCTGCGTCACCTTTTCTGGCCCGCTCAGACGCAAATCCTCAATTGAAATAGATGCCACCTTCGGTGCAGCTACCCGACCATCTGTTTTCTCTTCCACCCACTGACGTAAATCCGAATTACGAAAACCGAACGCTGAATCCTGGGCGAATGGCGTCTCCGCTGCTGGTATCAAATACTCGCCCTCCTCTACGTAATGCACATCGCCAATTGTGTAACGCCGACCTTCGAGGAAAAAGGGGATGATGAGCGTAGCGTCAAAATCATCGCCCAGCGCTTTCGCCAGCGCATCCGTCTCACCAGGATAATGGCCACGCAGCGTCGAATCACTGCGACTGACGACTACAAAATCTCGTCCCGCCTGCCTGCTCGCCTCGGCTAGATTTCCGGCGATCTCTGCGTTCAGTGCCTGAGCTTGAGCCAATGGCAGTGAACGAGAATTAGTGAGGATGTAGAAACAGGATAGATCGTCCGCCAATGCCGCCGTCAGCGACGCCACCGACCACTCGGTCAGCACTGGGATGCCATGCACTGTCTGCGTGCCCGTGGGATCGTCATCGAGCACGACCACCTTGCGACCGCTGACCCGCACCAGCGCCTGGATTTCAGGCAACAACGAGTCGGGCCACTCCGGCGGGAGCGAGGCAAAAGCCTGCCGTTTGTTCAAAGTGGACGAATTCATAGATTGGCAAGGGTCTCTCGAATTCGCGCCAGCGCCCGGCTGATATTTTCTTCCGAATTGGCATACGACAACCGCAAAAAACCCTCGCCGTAAGCGCCAAAACTGGTGCCGGCCAGCACGGCCACGCCCGCTTCATACAGCAGCAAGTCGGCCAATTCACGGCTGGATTTGCCCGTGCCCTCGATATTGGGGAATGAGTAAAACGCGCCTTTGGGCATGAGACAGCGAAATCCGGGGATGTCGTTCAGACCAGCCACGATCAGATCACGCCTGCGTCGGAAGGCTGCGACCATGTCCCCGACCGCGTCCTGCGGCCCGCGCAGCGCTTCGATTCCGGCCATCTGTGTGAACGCCGCCGTGCACGAGTTGGAATTGACCATCAGCTTGGTCATCTGTTGTGCCAACTCGACGGGCATGACGCCATAACCCGCCCGCCAGCCGGTCATCGAGTAAGTTTTCGAATAGCCGTCCAGGATGATGGTCAGGTCTTCCATGCCAGGGGTGGCGGTAATACTGGCGAAATCGCCATCGTAAATGATGCGGCTATAAATCTCGTCCGAGAGCACGGGGATGCCGCGAGCCAGGGCCACTTCCGCAACTTGGGCCAGATCAGCGGACGAGATCACCCCGCCGGTGGGGTTAGCGGGCGAATTGATGATGATCAGTTTCGTGCGATCTGAGATCAGTTCCCGAAATTCGTCCGGGTCGAAGCTGAACTCGCGATTCATGCGCAGAGGCATCGGCACAGGTGTCGCTCCAACGAAGTTGATCATCGATTCGTAGATCGGGAAGCCGGGATTGGGGTAGATCACCTCGTCGCCCGCCTCGCACAGCGCCAACAGCACGTAGAACATGATCGGCTTGCCGCCGGGAACGACGACAACCTGATCGGGATGCACGGAAATGCCCCGCGTGCTCGAAACTTCTTCGGCGATGGCCTCGCGCACGGGCAAAATGCCGTTGGCGGGCGTGTAACCGGTGTGGCCGGCGTGCAGGGCGTTGACGGCAGCGTCGATGATGTTTGGGGGTGTGGCAAAATCGGGCTGGCCGATCTCAAGGTGAATGATGTCGCGGCCTTGCGCTTCCAGGGCTTTGGCCTTGGCAAGGACTTCAAAGGCAGTTTCTGTGCCCAAACGGGACATGCGGGTTGCTAGTTTCATGGGTGTCTCCAAAAGGATGAATTGTGCGGGCTGCCCGTCGGCTATTTCAGCCAGGGCAGATAAACGAGTTCGATGAGGTGGCCGTCGGGGTCGTGGATGTAAAGCTGCGTGCCGCCATCACCACGAGGGCGAGGACCGGCCACGATCTGCCAGTTATGTTGTTCCAGCGACTTGATGGCTTCGTCGATGTCAGCCACACGGAAGCACATGTGACGGGCATAGGTGACATCGCGGGGCGGATTTTCGTGCAAGGGCTTGTCGCCGGGCGGCTGCACTGAATCGGTAGCTAGAACGAGATGCACTTCCGCCTCCCCTTTCCGACACCAGGCGATGCCGAAATCGTAATGCGGCGGAAAGGGGACTTCTTCCATGCCCAACACATCGCAGTAAAACCGTTTGGCGCGCTCGACGTCTTGGACGATGAGGCTGCAATGGTGGATCTGTCTGAGTTCGATCATATTATCGCTCCACGCTCGCAGGCTGCAACCGCATTGTCGGCCCAGCCAGAAAGGAGAGATCGTCAGGTGAGAGTGGTACCGTCGTAGCCATCATGCTTTCGGCAAGTTGCGCCGGTGTCCGGCAGCCAATGACGGGGAACACAGGGAAAGGTTGGGAAAGGAGGTAGCTCAGCACGATCTGCGCCGGGCCTGTGCCATAAGCGGCGGCCAGCGTCATCACCCGCTCAGCGGTGGCTTGGTTCTGTGGATGGTCGAACAATGCCCGATCATCTGCCGACAGGCTGGCGGCATCTCCACCAGCCAGTTTGCTGAAATAGCCTCTTGCCTGCGAGGTGTACGGCACAACCGCCATCTGGCCCTGATAATGAAAGTCCCAGGCTGATTGATCGACACATTGCAGGCTGGAATCGCTGAGCATGCCGCTGCCCGGATTTGGCACGGCAAGGCTCCACAGAGGCTGATTGGCCACAAAACCATCTTTTTGATGCTCTCGTGCATACCCTGCCGCCTGACGAATGCGCTCTACCGACCAGTTCGAGCAACCGAAATAACGGATCTTCCCTGCCTGCACCAACGCATGCAACGTCTCCAGGATGTCACTGACTTCCCGTTTCGGGTCATCACGATGCAACCAGTACAGATCGATCACGTCGGTCTGCAGATGGCGCAGACTTTCCTCCACATCCTGGCATATTTCAGCGGCTGACATGCGGGGAATGTGCATCGAACTCAGGTGCGGATGTGCGCCTTTGGTGGCAAGGATGACCTTGTTCCGATTGCGGCGGGCTTTGATCCAGGCGGCAATGGTCTTCTCACTGGCGCTTTTCGGTGCGCCTTCAATCCAATCGGCATAAATATGCGCGGTGTCCACAAAGTCACCGCCCTGTTCGATAAAAGCATCCAGCAAGACAAAGGCTTCTGTTTGAGAGATGACCGTTCCGAAGCGGTTCGTGCCCAGGCAAAGCTGCGAGGGCTTCAGATCAGTGAAAGGAATACGTCGGTAGTTCATTCGCCCTGCACCTGTAGTCCTGCCATCTCCTCAAACAGCGTCACGATGCCGATGAAATCCATGTCGCCACGGTCACGGGCCTGCATCGAGCGCATGAATTCTCGCACCAACGAGGTGATGGGCATGGGGATGTGCAATTCATTCGCCGCTTTCAGGGCCAGATCCATGTCCTTGGCGGCGATATCAACACTGGATTGCAATCCCTCGTATGCCCGCGCCCGCAGCAGAGGCGCTTTGTAGTCAAAGAGGACGGAATTGAGGGCGCTGTTGTTGATAACATCGATCATTTGCACCCAGTCCGTACCCCCACGCTCGCCGAAGGCGAAGGCCTCTCCAATCATCGCTGCGGTAATCCCGACCATGATGCTGTGCACCAACTTCAGATAGATGGCCTCGTCGCCTTCGCCCACGTAATACTGATGCGTGCCGAGCGCCTGAAACACTTCATAACAGGCATCGAACGCTTGTCTGGGGCCGGAAGCGAAGATCGTCAGCGTCCCTTCCTCTGCCGGTTTGATGCTGCCCGATACTTTCACCCGCAGATACTTCGATGCCTTTGGCAGTTGCTGCTGCCGCCACTTTCTGAGAAGCCACAGGTGAGACAGTGCTCATGTCGGCAAAAATAGCGCCGGGTATTGCCGCACCAATCACGCCACCCTCACCCAGCGCCACCGCTTCCAGGACAGTGTCATCCATGATCATGGAAATAACGATGTCGGCTTCCGTAGCCACAGCAGCGACGGATGGTGCAGGGATTGCGCCCAAATCGGTCACCAAATCGATTCTTTCTGGTAAGATGTCGTAGGCGTGCACCGTAAATCCAGCGCGTAATAGATTGGCAGTCATCGGCACGCCCATGCGTCCGATACCGATAAAACCAAGAACAGGCAATGAACTCATATGTTCCTCAAAGCTCTTTTTTCTCAGGTTGGGGGTTTTCGGTTGGATCGTCGATGACCGGCCTTTGGGCAATCTCCCGCAGTAGTCCGAACTGTCCCGACTCCGTCCATTCTTCGTGGAATTGACCACGCCAGATGCGGTGGTGGGTGATGCCGTTAAGCCGCACTCGCTTGCCCGTGGGCGGGCCGGAATTCGCCAGAACCGAGATGCGTGCCCAGCAGCGTCCAGCATGTGGCTACACCGATAGCGCCTGCCTACGCCCGTCTCCGGCGGCGATGATCTGGTCGGGAGAAAAT
>CAVOYG010000032.1:0-77355 GCA_963700615.1 uncultured Chloroflexia bacterium
CCGGTTTCCACGTCCCACACGTCGCATTTCCGACAAAGGCAGAGGAAGTAAACGCATAGCGGCCATCGTCGCTGAAATCGATGCCTGTGGTGTCCTGCTCGGTGTCGAAACGCCGAATCAAGCTGCAATCATCAATATTCCACAGAATGAGATCTCCGGTGTCGTCCACCCCCTGGCTACCGGAGAGGGCGGTGTGGCTATCCGGACTAAATGAGATGGTGCGTGCTCGTCTTGCATGCCCCTGCAAGTCGCAGTGAATGTCGCCGGTGGCAGCATCCCACACCAATAAGTTGGCTTCCTCGGTGTCTTCGTCATAATCCCCGCTGCTGGCGGCTACCCAGCGGCCATCTGGACTGAAGGTCATACCGCCTGGCGCGACGATGCCCTTACAACCTTCGAATTCGATTGCCGGTTTTGTCGATGCCAGGTACCAGAGCATGCCGCAAGCTCCCCATCCCCCCATAGCCACTTGTTGACCATTGGGATCGACTGCCAACCCGGTGGCCGGAAAACCGATAGGAACCTGCTGGAGGTCATCCGCCCCGCGCATATTCCAGATGCGCACGCTGCCGTCGTCGCTGGTCGAAAGGGCCAATCTGCCATCGGCGCTTATCTCCATATCCCGGATGTCACCCACATGGCCGAAAAGCTTGCGATGGGGCGCGTTCCATTGGCTCAAATCCCAGGTGTAGATGAGATATGACACATTGTGGAGCACAGTGCGCCCATCGGGGCTGAGGACCATGCCGTCGGGAGTGTCACCCGATTCCCGTTTCTGCAATTCGTTGCCGGTCGCAGCGTCCCACAAGCGCAACGATAAATCACCGCTGGAGAGAATGGTGCTGCCATCGGGCGAGAAGGCCACGCCATTGACTTCTGAACCGTGACCTGTGAATGTTTGCAGTCGCTCTCCGCTCGCCGCATCCCACAAAATCATCGTGGCGTCCGCCGAGCCGGAAACAACCTGTTCGCCGTCGGGGCTGAAGGCGACATCGAGCACCGCATCGCTATGCCCTTGCAGCCGTTGCACAATCTGACGACTGTTCAAATCGAGCAAGGCGACTGTGCCATCGTCTGCGGCGATGGCTGCTGCTGCTCCATCCGGGCTGATGGCGATGGCGTGGATAGCGCCGTCATGGACATCCCAACGCGCCAGCTCATCCTGGCTGGCTGCATCCCACAGGATCAGGCTGCCGTCGGCAGAGCCGGAGAGGATGACATCGCCGGTCGGGCTCCAGGCCAGGGCCGTGACCCAGGCATCATGGCCGGGCCAGCGCCTGATCTCGGCCATTGTCGCCAAATCCCACAGGATCAATTCACCCGCAGAGCAGTCGCCCGCGGCATCGGGTTGCCCACAACCACCGGAGATCGCCCGGCTGGCGTCGGGACTGAATGCGCCAGCCATGACTGCGCCATTGTGCCCGGTGAGGACCGCACGTGTGCCCATGCCGCCGGCCACACTCGCCAGCTTGCTGATGGCATCGGGCGGGGGATTATCGATACTGACTGCCTCCAGACCCAGCGCCAGCGCCCGATCCACGTCGCCTGCCTCATCAGTCTCGACGGCCTGTGCGGCCAGCACCAGACTACGGTTGATGGCAGCCTCTCGTTGGGCGGTGGACTGGGCATTGAAGGCGAAGATCGCCAGCAGCACGGCAATCAGCGCCGCGGCAGCCAGCACCAACGCGCCGCGTGCGCAGTCGTTTGGCTGAGCGGGTCTGCTCTGCGGCGCGCTCACGCTCCACCTCGACCATGGTTTGAGCGGTTTCCAACTCCCGTTGGCGCTGGGCCTCACGCTCCCGTTCCAGCTTTTGCGCCTGAGCTAACGATGCCTGCAAAAACGCACGCTCTAAAACATTCATCTCCTCGCCGTGCATTTCCGCCCATTCACTGGCCATACTCAGACGTGCGCCGCGGTACAATTCCCCCGGGTCCCGTCCCAGTCGTTCCCATTCCAAGGAGGCGTCTGTGAGATGACGCTGAAGCTGCAACCCCTCACGATCTTCCTCCAGCCAGCCGCGCAAGGTCGGCCATTCGCGGATCAACGCCTCATGTGCGACCTCGGCGCTGTCCTGGCTGGTTGTCACCAATCTGGCCGCGACCAGCGTTGCCAGCACATCATCGACTGCGTCTGCATCCTCAGGCCTGGGTGACAGTTCGCTGAGACGGGCGCGACGCCGGGTCTCTTGCGTGCCCTCGCCCAGTTCGGTCAGGCGCAGGAAGATCGTGCGTGTAATCGCTTGCTGATCCAGCGTTTGACTTTGCAGCACACGTTCGGCGGTTTTGGCAATGGCCCCGCGTACGCCGCCCGACTCACTGTATCCGGCCAGCGTCATCATCCGCCCGCTGCGTCGCTTCCACGTCTCCAACAGGGCATGAGAAAGCAGCGGCAGCGCGCCCGGTTCATCGCTCACTTCCTGCAGCAACAGATCGACAAGCCCAGGCTCGAACGCCCAGCCGTTTTGTTCTGCCGGTTCCGTTACCGCCTGGCGCAATTCCGCCTCGTTCATCGGCCCAATGTAGACCTGGTTTTGCTCCAGCGCCTCCCGCAAGGCGGCATATTCGCCGCAATGCGCATAAAAATCGGCGCGCAGGGTGATGACGACGATGGTCGGGCCCGACTCTGCCGCGGCTGTCAGCAGGTTGTCGACAAATGCCTGCCGTTCGACGGGCGCATCGCATTGCGTGAATAGCTCTTCGAATTGATCGACAATGAGCACAAAGCGCCTGGCTGCCTTCGGCAGAATGCGGCAGATTTGCAGATGCAGGCTGCGGGAATCACGCGAAAACTGGTCGATGAGATCGACGGTGGTCGAGAGCGGAGCGTCGGTGGGAGTGAGGGCGATGGCGAGGGATTCAAGGGGATGGGCGGAGGGCGTGAGGACGACGATGGGCCAGTCCTGTGAACCGTCGATTGGTCCATCCTCCTTTTGCAAAGCCGGAATCAGACCGGCGCGCACGATGGAGGATTTGCCGCTACCCGACGCGCCCACCACGGCCAGAAATCGATCGTCCCCGCCTGGGTCGAGTTGGGCGACAAGCTTGTTGGTTAGCTGCTCCCGACCGTAAAAGAGATCGGCGTCTTCCTGGCCAAAGTATTGCAGCCCTTTGTAGGGCGGGAGCGCCAGGCGCTGGCGCGAGGACGCTCTCCTGCATGGGGCCGACAATTTCGCCATCGCGAATCTGCTCGTACAGGCGCAGGGTGTCCGGCGAGAGTTCCACACCCAATTCAAGAGCAAGTTGTCGGCGGCAGATATCGTATTGGCTGAGGGCGGCGCTGCGTTGGCCGCTGAGCGCCAGGAGGCGCATCAGTTGCTGGTGTCCCTCCTCGTACCACGGTTCCAGTTCCACCAGTTGGCGGGCGTACACGCTGGCCCGTTCATAATCGCCCTGTTGCTCGTACTCGTCAGCCAGACGACGCAATGTCGTGGATGCCTGGCGCTGCAAGCGTTCACGTGTGAGCAGATGCCAGTCCTCGAAAGAGGCGCTGTCCTTTAGCTGAAAGCCTTCGAGAAATCCGCCCCGGTAAATGGCGACGGCCTGTTCCCACGCTTCCGGATCGTCACGTTCGACAAGTTCCGAGAATGCAGTCACATCAAGCCGGTACTCGCTTGCCTGATTGAATTGAATCGTCTCGCGAGAGATGAGCAGGAAGGGCGGGTCAGCCTCACGGTCGCCAATGGCCCCGCGCAGGTTTGCCAGGGCATTGCGCAGGTTGGTCCGCGCCGAACGGTCCGGCCAATCGGGCCAGATCAAAGCCGCCAGGGCATCGCGGCGATGGGGTCTATCCGCCTCCACTGCCAGATAAGCCAACAACGCCCGCACTCTGTCGGATTCAAAATCCTTGATCGATTGTCCATCCAGACGAGCCTGGATGGCTCCCAGAAAAGTAAGGTCTAAGCGGGCCATCGTTACACCTCTTTCGATGAGGTCAAAGCAAACCGCAATGTAAGGTTATTTTATCATGAAAATTCTCGTATTTTGCAATTCCTTGCGTTCTCCTTGCGTTGCGGCGGCGATTCGCTTGCGGGCATCTGTCATGATGGCGACACAACTCAAACGGAGGGTGAAACCAATGAATCCCGAACACCCCTACACATCCTATCTGCTGCGTCTGTGGCAGACCAAAGGTGAACAAGGCGAGGTCTGGCGGGCGTCACTCGAGTCCCCGGATACAGGAAAACGCCAGGGCTTCACCAGCCTGACAGCCTTATTCACCTTTCTGGAAGCGTCTGTCGCACAGAAGCAAGCAAACACTGTTTCAAATGGAGAAACATCATGAAGACTCGTTTTTTGACCCTGCTTATGTTGTCGTTGATGCTGCTGATCCTGGCAGCATGCGCGGTTCCGGCCGCTGCCCCACCTCCGCCCACCGCCACGCCCGAACCGCCCCCTGCTCCAGACCCCACCACCATTGTGCAGGCCCTGGCCGACGCCCTGAACGCCGGTGACCTGGATGCGACGATGGCGCTGATTGCGGACGATGCAGTTTTCCAGATGGATTTCTATGATGAGACACTGATCGGCGCCGATCAATTCCGGGCGTTGTTCGGTGAGTTGATTGCGGGCCACTTCCGCATCGAAGCGCTGCCGCAAGAGGTCGATGGCGGCACGGTGACGACAGCGACCAAAACTTGGGGCGACGGCATCCCTGGCGGCGGGCCAAACGTCGCCACAGAGGTCTACGTCGTCGAGAATGGCAAGATCACCAGCATCAGTTGGACGCCGACCGAGGAGACCATGGCCGCGATGGAGGCTGTCGGTATGGTGCAGGCCCTGGCCGACGCCCTGAACGCCGGCGATCTGGAAGCAGCCATGACGTCTGATCGCCGACGATGCTGTTTTCGATATGGGGGACGATGAGCCACTGGTTGGCGTCGATCAGTTCCGAGAGCTGTTCGATTAGTCTGATTGCGGGCCACTTCCGCATCGAAGCGACCCCGCAAGAGATCGATGGCGGCACGGTGACGACGCGATACCAAGACCTGGGGCGACGGCATCCCTGGCGGCGGTCCCAACGTCGCCACCGAGGTCTACGTCGTCGAGGACGGCAAGATCACCAGCATCAGTTGGACGCCAAGCGAGGAGACCATGGCCGCGATGGAGGCCGTCGACATGGTGCAGGCCCTGGCTGATGCCCTGAACGCCGGTGATCTGGATGCAGCCATGACGTTGATCGCCGACGATGCTGTTTTCAACATGGCTGACGGTGAGCCATTGGTCGGCGCCGATCAAATCCGAGAGCTGTTCGATTATCTGATTGCGGGTCATTTCCGCATCGAAGCGACCCCGCAGAAGACCGACGGCGGGACGGTGACGACCGATACCAAGACTTGGGGCGACGGCATCCCTGGCGGCGGTCCCAACGTTGCCACTGAGGTCTACGTCATCGAGAATGGCAAGATCACCAGCATCAGTTGGACGCCTACCGAGGAGACCAGGGCCAACATGAAGGCGGCCGAGGAAGCTGCCGCCACGCCTGAGCCTGTCAAAGCAGCTGTCAATGGAATCGAGGATATCGTTGGCGTATGGGAGGGCGGCGATATGGGCGCACTCCAGTTCAATGCGGATGGAACTTTTCTCGTAGCCGAGAGTCTGGCGGGGTTGCCTGACCAGGCTAACCGTGGAAAATACTGGTTTGAGGGATTTCAGCTCATCATCGCCGATGAAGATGGCAACGGCAGCGGTTCGTACGGGGTGGAGTTGTGGACAACCGAGGAAGGCAACCCAGTGTCCCTCAAGCTTCGTGCCATCAAGGAGCCCTATACCGAGCGGGGCGAAGTCCTTGCAAGAGTATGGCACTGGTCAGAAGCACAGGCTGCAGACGAGAGCGGAAGCCACCGAGCTGATGTTCACCATCACCTTCGATGGCGATCAGTGTGTTTACAATGGGCCAGACGCATTACCGCCCAAGCAACGCATCAATACCGTTTTGGATGTGACAGATCAGGACGCGTATGATAGTTACGGATTTGCCGTGGTCACCCTGTACGGGGACAAGACCCTGGCCGATCTGGAATCCTGGCCCAGTACAGATCAGCCGCCGTGGACCAAACTGTACTCTCTTACTGACGATATTCCTCAAGGTACACGTTTCGAAGAAGACGCCTGGCTGGTGGACGGTCCGATTTATGTGGTGTGCTTCACCGCCACTGATCAAGATGTCTTCAAATCAGATGTGTTGGGGCCGATTGAGGTGGTCAAACCAGAACTTGAACAACCCATGTTCACCATCACCTTCAATGGTTCGAAATGCGCCTACGATGGGCCAGAGGAATTGCCAGCGGGTCAACCTATCACCATGCGCATTGATGTCGAAGATCAAACCAAGTTTGAGAGATATGGTGCATCCGTCATTACCATGGAAGAGGGTAAAGGACTCAGCGACCTTAAGGCATTGCCTGCCACGGACGAGCCTCCGTATGTTGAAATGTATGGGGGAATGAGCGATGTTATGGCTGGCAGCAGTCGGGAATCGACGATTGAGATTATGGATGGCCCTGTCTATATTGAGTGCCTGACCCAACCGCCATGGAAGAGAGTTGATGCGCTCGGCCCCATTGCGGTCGTCGAATCCAAATAAACACCACCACTGGAGGTGACTCAACGACTACCGATTCTCCTCTATGCTCAACCAACAAGCGCCGGTCATCCTGATCGGCGCTTGTTTCTTTGGTTCAAATCGGTGCAAACATCCTGCAAAAAACAGTGATTGGGGTTGCGAACATGCTTGATAAAATATGCCGATCTGGCCCCGTTGCCGATATAATCATGCCTGTGCTTTTTGGAAACCCCATCCCCGACCGATTCTAAACCCGACAACCTGCCGAATGCTCCCCCCCTTTCTGCGCGATCAGCGCTATCTGGCCAATGCCGCCGGCCACTTTACAATCGATGTCCTTAACAGCACGGTGCCGCTGTTACTGGCTGTTTTCAGCGTCTCGTTGGGGTTAAGCAACGCTGCTATCGGCGTGATCGTCACAATTCATACCTTCGGTAATTCATTGACACAGCCGCTTTTTGGCTGGATGGCCGACAAATACGGATCCCGCTGGTTGGGCATCGGTGGGATTTTGTGGATGGCCTTGTTCTACAGCCTGGCGGCCATCAGCCCTGGTTGGTGGGCAATCCTGTTTCTGGTTATGACCGGGCTGGGTTCTGCGGCCTACCATCCGCAGGGCGCTGTGCGCGCCGGTCAGGTCGATCTGCGTCTTGTAGCGACGGGGACAGCCTACTTTTTTCTGTTCGGCCAGATTGGGCTTGGCGTTGGTCCAGCCATCGCCGGTAGTATGCTGGAACATTGGGGACGGCCCAGCCTGGTTTTGTTAGCGGGCATCAATGTGCTGGCGGCGCTCTGGTTGTGGCGCTTTCCGGCGCGTGAAGCAAGTCATCACCATGTTTCTGAAGACACGCCGCAGACGGCGCTGCGATTCGGCGTGGGTGCAACGATCTTGTTCGGCATATTGCTCTTTACCCGCGGGACGGTCCAAAGCACAACCAGCATTTTTTTGCCCAAATACCTGATAGATATCGGTTGGTCGCCCTCCGCTTTCGGCGTGGGTCTCTCCATGCTGATGATCGGCAGCGCCTTTGGCACCGTCATTGGCGGGAGCCTGGCCGACCGGGCGGGGCGCAGAAAGATCGTTGCAGGCAGTATGTTCCTGGCTGCTATCCCGCTGTGGATTTACCTTGACACGTCCGGGTTGGTGTTTTTCGCCCTGATCTTCCTGATCGGATTACTGACGGGCGCTGGTTTTGCCGTCACGGTGGTGATGGCGCAGGCAATGCTGCCAGGGAAGAAAGCGCTGGCTTCCGGCCTGGCGCTGGGGTTTATCTTTGCCAGTGGTGCAATCGGAGCCGCCATCGCCGGTTGGGTTGGAGATCAGATCGGTCTGGCGCTGGTGCTGCAGGGCATGGCCCTGGTCGCCATCGTCAGCGGCGTCTGCGCCCTGCTGCTGCCCCCGACCGCCGCGCCTGTCGAGACCGCGGTTGTAACCCCGGCAGCCAGTTCATCCCCGCCCTAGATGGCTTGGAACAGAAAAGTGGTTGTATTTGAGTCAAGTTTTCAAGCCGCAAGTGTGGCTTGGTCAACAAATCGATCGATAGCGGCATCAAGTTGATGGAAACGACGTTGCACGGTTGAATCGAGATTAGCGCGTTGGGCATGATGAAGGCCATACCAGGGCGCAGGATGGGGTCATTGTTTCGGGTGGCATCCCAAGAAGTTTAGCCAGATGGCTGCGAAGGTCGCGATTGCGAAACCCGTTGGGCAGCAGAGAGAACATCAAGAGGATACTGATCAGGGCTGAACGGTTGGATCGGCGAAACGCAAGGCGCCGGCCCGTTGACCATCGACTTTAAGCGGTTGGTTAAGCCGTTGAAAGGCCTCTTCGCCGATGGCGCAGTCATGGCTGAGTGATTGGAAGTTCAGGAGACGTCGATTGGCGGAAAAGCCGACCTGGCGCAAAGCAGGAAGGTTCTGCACCCATTAACCAACGGGTCCCGTTGCCGCACGTATTGGTCACGGCCTGTTGCTGCAATATAATCGAAGTACGCCTCGCGCATGGAGGTTTTGGGATCAGGGTAGCGTTCGCGCGCCCACCTGAAGATATACGGAATCTCTCGCTCTGCGGTCACAAGTTCCCAGTAGAATGTCAAAAGCTTGATGCATCAGGGTTGTAAGCGGGGAATTGAGCGGGATCAAAGGTCTGCAGGGCCGCCTGCAACCTTTCGGCATCGAAGCCGGTTGCGCCAGGAGTCAACGCCATATCGGCGGAAATCTGCCGCAAATGGCTGAAGAAGGGCACGATCCGCCAGCGCGCTGTACGCAATTCCTCCCAGAAGAGCTGTGCAAGCACGCCGCCCTGCCGGTAGAAATCGCTTTCCCGAAAAGCAGCCAGCTCGCCATCCACATCGTACTGCACCCGCCGCTGCTCGGACGACCAGCCCTTTTCATCCCGCCTGAGGATGACATAACCCGCCCGTTTGTCGCCGTCCAGAGGCAATCCCACCGAAGGTGTGCGCACAAATTGGTTGCCGCGCCAGCGATGCTGCCAATACCAGTGCAAGTGTGACCCGACCAGTGTCACACCCTCGGATAGGTCGGTGAACAGGGCGCGCCAGTCTTCCTCTGTATTCTGGGCGGTTACACGCGCCACATCGTTGCCGGGCGCGGCATGCGCTATCACCAGTGGCGCTTCGCCATCGCACAGCCAGAGCGTGTCGGGTAGTTCGATCAGCCACCGGCGGGTGTCGGCGCTCAACGCCTGATAATCGTGTATGGTCGGAGCCCAATTCGCCTGTTGCCATTTTTCGTCTGTCGGATCAGTCAATTCCTGCAAATAGCGTTCGTGGTTCCCGCGCGTGCTCGGCAATCCAAGCTGGCGGACCCGCTCGACGACCTCGACGCTGTGCGCTGAACTGGTGACGAAATCGCCATTGCAAACGATTTCATCGATATCCTGCCCGGCGATGTCAGCGAGAACTGCATCCAGCGCCCGGATGTTGCCGTGGATGTCGGAAAGCACAGCGACAGATCGGGTTCCAGAAGGAAGGACGGGATTAAGAACAGGCATCGGAGTTTGGTGGAGGCAGGGAATCGCAGTATTGTACGGTCAGGCCGTCCATTCTATCACAACGGATTGTGATCATGTTCAAAGGGCGTGTTTCAATTTTGGGGGCAGGTTTATCCATAACCTCCGGAAGGTGGGCATACGGCTTATCTTCAAGCGGAGATTGCCTAAAATTAGAACCGCACCCATGTTCAAGTTTCAGGCGAACCGAAAGTGGGAAGTTATCATACCTTCATTGGTTGACGCCTTGTTCGCTCCATGCTACACTCGCGTCAGTCTGATCATAGATTTCTACGTCTATTTCTGACTGCAATTCGTGTAAACGATGCGCAACCACATATTTGCAGGCGCAGATGCTTGCCCTCTCCTCTGCTGAGAGGGCTTTTCTTCATCCAAATCTTCTTCACGCACAAGGCATTTTTTGCTTCAGACCATGCTTGTACTCAAATTCGGCGGCACTTCCGTCGGCGACGCCAAAGCTATTGCTCAAGTCGCACAAATCATCAAAGACACAAAAGAACAGGACCCCAACGTTATTGTCGTCACCTCCGCCATGAGCGGCGTCACAAACACGCTGATCGCTGCTGCCCAGGCTGCTGCCAGAGGCGATGAGCAACCCTATCGGGATGCCCGCAGCGATCTCCTGCTAAAACATCAAATTGTGGCGGGTCAACTGATCGAAGACGGCGTCGAACGGGCTGCGTACGGACGCATGATCGATGAACGGCTGCGCTCATTCGAGCGTCTTTGCCATTCGATCCACGTGCTGGGTGAACTCACTGCGCGTGGCCTGGATGTCGTTTCCGGGCTGGGCGAACGAATGGCAGCGCCACTGCTCGCCGCCGTGTTGCGCGCCAACGGCGTCGATGCCGAATCGGTCGATGCAGCGGATATCGTTGTCACCGACAGGACATTTGGCGGAGCGTCGCCTCTTTTGGAACTGACGTGTCCGCGAACGCAAGAGCGCCTGTTGCCCATGCTCGAACGAGGCACAGTGCCGATTGTCACCGGATTTGTTGCGGCCACAGAGGATGGCATCCCTTCAACGCTCGGGCGCGGCGGCTCAGACTACTCCGCCGCGATTTTCGCCGCCTGTCTGGAAGCCGATGAAGTGCAAATCTGGACAGATGTGAATGGCGTTCTGACGGCTGATCCCCGCATCGTGCCCGAAGCCCGCGCCCTGCCGCAACTAAGCTACACAGAAGCGGCTGAACTGGCCTATTTCGGGGCGAAGGTGCTGCACCCCAAGACCATCCTCCCCGCCGTCGACGCTAATATCCCCATTCGCATCGCCAACACCTTCGATCCCAAAGGCCCTTCCACCCTGGTCCTCAGCGAAACAGCCAAAAACGGCTCTGTGAAGGCGATTTCCGTCATCAAACAGCTTTCACTTATCAATGTTGAAGGCAAGGGCATGATCGGCGTCCCCGGCATCGCCGCCCGCACATTCAAGGCCGTAGCTGAGGCCGGCGCCAATGTCCTGATGATCAGCCAGTCCTCTTCTGAACAGAGCATCTGTTTTTCCATTCCCGAACAAGATGCACCGGGAGTCATCTTTGCGCTGGAACGGGAATTGGAACTGGAACTGGCCCGACACTACATCGACCGAGTACGCGCCATGCACAACATTGTCATCATCGCCGTTGTTGGTGCAGGCATGCGCGGCACACCGGGCATCGCCGCACGTATTTTCAACGCCCTGGGCGAAGCCCAGATCAACGTCATCGCCCTGGCCCAAGGTTCCAGCGAAGTCAATATCTCCCTGATCGTCGATCAAAAAGATGCAGATGAAGCTGTGCGCAAAATCCATACAGCTTTCTTCTCCCCAGACGCAAACTTAACCAAGAAGTAACATATCAAGCTAGCACCCTTCGATACGATTCTCGCTCCGCTCGAATCACTCAGGATGCTAAACATATTTATTTGTACAGATGCAACATGCAAACTATACCTTTGATCCAATTCGGTTTTGGCGGCGTGGGACGCGCGACAGTCGAACGTGTGCTCCAGGCCAGAGAAGATTTCGAATGGCGTTACGGCATTCGCCTCAGCTACGTGGCGCTATGTGACAGCGAGGGCGCTGTTGTGGAGCCACGCGGGATCAGCTTTGGCAATCTCAACCGCCTGTTGGCCGCAAAAGCAGAGGGGCAGAGCATCGCCAATGCCAGCATCGGCTACCGCCACGATGGCTTGCTCGACATCGTCGATGTTGCGGGCACACTCGATGCCATTGTTCTGGACCTGACAGCCAACGATGAGACAACAGACGCGCTGATGCTGGCCCTTGAACGCGGCTATTCTGCGGTTCTGGCCAACAAAAAGCCGCTCACCGGTCCCTACGAAAGCTTCCGACAACTGCTTGACGGCAATCGCCTGCGCTACGAAGCCACGGTTGGCGCTGGCGTGCCCGTTATCGCAACCCTGCGGGAAAACCTTCTGGCTTCTCACGATACCGTTCACAGCATCGAAGGCAGTCTTAGCGGGACACTGGGCTATCTAACATCGGGGCTGCAAGAGGGGGAGGCGTTTTCCACCCTGGTGCGCAACGCCAAAGCGCTGGGATACACCGAACCCGACCCCAGGGATGATCTCGGGGGCATGGATGTAGCCCGAAAAGCGCTGATCCTGGCCCGGACCGTGGGCTGGCCGCTGGAATTGGACCAGATTTTCGTCGAACCCCTGTATCCACAAGTGTTGGACCAGGGCTCAGTCGATGAATTCTTACGCGTAATCTCCGCCCTTGACGCCGATTACCAGACAAGCGTCGCCTCGGCCCGCATCCACGGCAACACCTTGCGTTATGCAGTCTCCCTGGACGAAGGCGCAGCAAAGGTCGGGCTAAAAGCCGTCGCCCTTGACAGCCCCCTCGGTCGCTTGCAGGGCTCCGACAACCTCGTCGCCTTCCATTCCGAAATCTACAAAGACTCGCCACTGGTGTTACAGGGCCGCGGCGCAGGCGTTCACGGCACGGCAGCCGGCGTCCTCGCCGACATTGTCGCTCTGGCCAGACAAAACGCGTAAATAGTAACCCAGAAGACCCGTTGACCGAGGAAACCGGGATCGGCAACCTGGTATTCAAGTTTTCCTGTCAACCGGTTCCCAATTTCTAATCCTTCATCTCCGCAGAATTCAACCACTTTCACCTTCGATTATGCCTAAACTCCCAGTCGGAATCCTCGGCGCAACCGGCGCTGTTGGCCAACGCTTCATCTCCCTGCTGCAAGACCACCCCTGGTTCGAAATAACCGATCTGCTCGCTTCTGAGCGTTCAGCGGACCAGCGTTACGGCGATGCCGTGAACTGGGTGCTGGATACGCCCCTACCCGCCTCTGTCGCCGACCTGCCGGTCAAACTAACCGTGCCAGGCGAAGCCAGCGCTCGCATCTTGTTTTCAGCCCTGCCTTCGGGTCAGGCCCGAGAGTTGGAGCCTGCTTTTGCCGAGGCCGGGCACTACCTTTTCTCCAATGCCTCCCCCTACCGCATGACGCCAGATGTGCCGCTGGTCATCACCGAAGTCAACCCTGATCATGTTGGCATGGTGCGCGTGCAGCAAGCCAATCACGGTTGGGATGGCTTTATCGTCTGCAACGCCAATTGCACCACCACCCACCTGGTCGGCGCTCTCCACCCGCTGGATCTGGCATTCGGCATCGAAAAAGTTTTCGTCGCCACCCTTCAGGCTGCGTCCGGCGCCGGCTACCCTGGCGTTCCTGCCATGGACCTCATCGACAATGTCGTACCGCACGACTACGGCGAAGAGTATAAAGTCGAGACAGAACCCCTCAAAATCATGGGGCGCTTCAGTGAAGACCGTTTTGTCGATGCGGATTTTACGGTCAGCGCGCATTGCCACCGCGTTCCGGTCATCGATGGCCATTTCGAAGCGGTCTCGGTGGGTTTGCGCAGCAAAGCAAGCCTGGAAGATATGGTACAAGCCTTTACGTCGTACCGGCAACTGCCGCAGGAGCTGGCCCTACCCAGCGCGCCGGATCCGGCCGTCGTGGTTATCGATGGCATGTTCCGCCCCCAACCTCGCCTCGATCGCATGACAGGCGCGGGTATGGCGACCGTGGTGGGCCGCATCAGGCCCTGCAATCTGCTCGATTGGCGCTTTAGCCTGCTCGGACACAACACCATCCGCGGGGCCGCTGGCGGGTCGATTCTGAACGCCGAATTGATGGTCCAGCAGGAATACATCAAATAACATCAGCCTTTGCTCAAGGGAAAACAGGCCATGTCTCTACACACCCTCTCCGAATTAACCGGAGATTTTGTCGTTTATCGAAACCTGGAGCCATACGACGCACGCGTGCCTGGTGTAAGCCACGCCTGGAAAGAAATGGGCCTGGGTGGACCACAGGTTATCCGTAAAAGCGATCCCGCTTATCCGCATGCAGCGCAATGGATCCTGCAACGCTGCCATGAACTCAATGCTCCAAGCGCACAACTCACGGAAATGCTGCTCATCGGCGACACGTTTAAGAATGATGGCGGCGCTTATGCGCGGCTGGCAGAAGCCACGGGCTGGCCAGGCGCGGCCTTTATCGGCCAGGACGCCCTCGCTCAGCCTGCTACAACTTCCTGGCGGGATGGTATTTTCGTCGCCAACCGCTGGCAGGGGTTAGCCGCTTGGTTGGATGCACTGCAAGCGCGCGGGCTTAAGCTGGACAAAAGGACTGTCGTGATTGTGGATATCGACAAAACAGCACTTGGCGCGCGTGGTCGCAATCACAGCCCTATTGATGCAGCCCGCGTTCAAGCCATCAGCCAAACCGTGCAACAAGCGCTGGGCGACGACGCAGACATAAACGCCTTCACCGATATTTATCTCGAACTCAATCAGCAAGAATACCACGATCTCACTAAAGACAATCAGGATTATCTGGCGTACATCAGTATTTTGGTCGGGGCCGGGATAGTGCCATTGCCAGAATTGCAACAGGAACACGCAAATGGCACACTGAACGACTTCGCCACTTTCATCGCGCTCGTCCAACCAGCCAGAGCAGATATGCCAGCCGGATTGGCGGACCTCCACGATGCGGTGCTTCAAGCCTACCAGATCAATGACCCCACGCCTTTCAAGGATTTTCGCCGCAACGAATACCTGATGACCGTGGAAAATATGGGGCAACTGCCCGATGATGCGCCCGAATCAGTGCGGCAAGCGGAAGAAATCTGTCTGACGCAGGAAGTCTGGGATGCTTGCATTTGGTTACAGGCGCGCGGCGTCACTATCACATCCTTTTCTGATAAGCCAGACGAAGCCTGCGCTCCCGATGCTGAGCTCGCCGCACTGGGATATCACGCAATTCACAATACGCCCACCCATCTGCTCGGCGAAGCTTTGGATATTTGATCCCTCTTAAGTCCGTGGCTTGCGCTGCAACGCATGAATGAATTCATAAGCTGCTCCAAAAAATCGTGTGTCTATTTTGACAACGTTACATTTTCAAATGAAGGCGTTTCGCGTACAAGGTCTCCTCGTTTCAATTGACACGGATTGAGAAAAACACAGATTTTTCCAATGTTTTTATCTGTGTTTTTCTCGTATCCGTGTCCACAAATCATAAAATACGCTTGTCTGAATAAATCCGCCATAATCTAACGTTGTCAAACTATTCAGATTACCGTCATTTCGACGACCAAAGGGAGGAGAAATCCTCCTGTTATCAGGAATTATCCCCGAAAATGGGGGGATGTCTCACATTCGTTCGACATGACGTAAAAAGTTAGGAGCAACACCACAGAAAAAGCCAGAATCAGGAAAACACCGCCAAAAACAGTGTGAACGAGGAATTCAGGGTATGCAACAGGCTTGAAACACTTGTTGCACGTGGGATCGTGGAAATTGTCGCTCACCCCTGCTATACTAGTGGTGCAACTCAACACCATTCCCTTCCAGCACGAGTAAACACTTAGCGAGGTGATGCCATGTTCAAGACCATTCTTTGTGCGATCGATGGATCCGCCGCCACAGAACGGCAGCT
Organism: uncultured Chloroflexia bacterium; assembly: GCA_963700615.1. Lineage (GTDB taxonomy): Bacteria > Chloroflexota > Anaerolineae > J102 > J102 > DUEF01. Next base: position 15,563 of record CAVOYG010000032.1, read on the forward strand.
ACTCTACGTGATGCACTTCGGCAAAACAGAGAATGCGGCGCTGCACATCGTTCATGCTTACCAACTCCCCGCGCACTATGCCGCTCAAGAGGGGTACGAAATCTTGATTAACCAGTATCGACAGGTGGCGAACCATGTCGTAGAAGATGCCTTGCACTATCTGAGGGAAACCAGTGTGGAAGCAAGCGGGGAGGCCATTGAAGGAATGCCGGTTGATGTCATCCTGGAAGAAGCCAGTCGCATCAACGCCGATCTCATCCTGATTGGCAATCGTAATCCATCAGATGTCAGCGAAATGCTGCTCGGTAGTGTCAGCCATCAGGTCTTGAACGCTGCCAGAATTCCAGTTCTGGTCATTCCTTAGCAGCGCCAATCCGCAGCATTCGCACTTGAGTATGCCACGAATTCAAGCAGGCTACACGAAGTAAACATAAAAGCATTATCTCGGTTGCACACAAAAGTCAGAGGAGCGATAAACCGTGTCGCACGTGGATCTTCAATCCACCGCAGGAACAGCACTTGAGACTCGTCAACCAGCAGTGGCAGGAACTTTCTATCCGGCAGACCCTGAGTTACTCAATTCGAGAGTGCAAGCCTATCTGAGCGGTGCACATCTCCCTCAACTGGACGGGAACGGTGCGCGCAATCATTGCACCTCATGCGGGCTACATTTATTCTGGTCCAGTGGCGGGATGCAGTTTTAGCGCTCTGAACGGCTCAATTCTCGACGATCACACCATTTTCTTGATGGGACCAGCCCATTACGTGCCGATTTCCGGGGTTGCGGTTGGACGTTACCGGGCGCTGAGCACACCATTGGGCGAATTACCCGTTGACATCGATATTGTCGAGCGTTTGTTGTCAGATGCCGCCGTTTTCAGCGAGCACAACGATGCTCATGCGCCAGAACACTGCCTGGAAGTCGAGCTTCCATTCTTACAAAATCTTGGCTTTTCCCGGTTTCGCGTAGTTCCATTGCTCTTCGGTCAAGCTTCGCCAGAACGCGTCACCCAAAGCCTTATCCCTTACATCGAAAACGACTCCTCTTGCTGCGTTGTCGTCAGTTCTGATCTCAGTCACTTCCATTCATACGCCCATGCCAAACGCATTGACACTGCATTGTTGGAAGCTATCGTCAGGAACGATTACTCAACGGTAGAGCGAGGTGAAGCCTGCGGACGCATCCCCATCCTTACATTGATGCTGATAGCCGAAGATCTCGGTTGGAAAGCCCGTTTACTTGATTACAAAAACTCTGGCGACACCGCGGGCGACCGACAGCGAGTCGTCGGATATGGCGCTATTGCTTACACTGAGACATAACGTTATGCCATCCTCTATGCCCACCCCGTCCAGCGATCTCAGCAAAGAACAAATTGATCTGCTCCTGAACATCGCACGCGAGGCAATCGCAACAGGGCTCGCAGGTGATCACCAATGGCGTCCCGACCTGAAACCGCTACCCGAACGCCTTCACCGTCCTGGAGCCTGTTTTGTCACACTGTTCACCAAAGGTGAACTGCATGGTTGCATCGGTTCGGTGGAACCCCGGCACCCACTCGCTCATGATGTCGCCAAAAACGCCATCAGCGCTGCGTTTAACGATCCTCGGTTCCCCGCTCTCAAAACCAGTGAATTACCTTACACGGCCATCGAAATCTCTATCCTTTCGCCCTTACGAGAAGTAACCTTCGACAGCATGGATCATCTCATTGAGCAGCTGGTACCAGGCGAGGATGGCGTTCTGGTCGAGAGAGGCTGGAACCGGGGTTTGCTCCTACCGCAGGTCTGGGAGAAAATAACGGAACCCGCACGAATTTCTCATGCACGTCGCCCTCAAAGCACAATCCAGTATCAGCATTTACGACGATCCAGATGCAAAAGTGTTTACATTTCGCGTGTATCACTTCCTCCAGCCCGCACCAAAAGACTAGGATCACGATCAAATCCCCCCATTCGTTTTCTCTCCCACCACTTTCCTCACACACCCGCCACCACACTCACCCTGACAGGAGACCCACATGATCAATCTAGCCAGCTTGCTTGAAGCAAGCGCCAAGGACTACCCTGCCAACACCGCTGTCATCTTCAATGACCGCAAATTCAGTTATGCCGAATTGAACGGCGCCGCCAACATGTTTGCCAATGCCCTGAGCAAATTAGGTGTCGGCAAAGGGGATAATGTGGCACTGATGATGCCCAATCTCCCCTATTTTCCTATCGCCTACTATGGAATTTTGAAAACAGGCGCGACAGTTGTCCCCTTTAACGTGCTTTTCACCGCCCGCGAGGTGGCTTATCACCTAAAAGACAGCGATGCGGTGGCGCTGGTGGGGTTCGCCATGTTCTTCGAGCCCGCCTATGGCGGTTTTGAGCAGGTTGATTCATGTAAACACCTGATCGTCGGCAGCGCCGATCCCGCCCAGCCATTCAGCCATGACAACGAGACCGTTTTTGATTTTAATCAGTTCCTGGGCATGGGCGGCTCCCCTGTTTTCGATACGGCGCAAACCAGTTCCAACGACACTGCCGTCATTTTGTACACTTCCGGCACCACAGGCAGCCCCAAAGGAGCGCAATTGACCCACAGCAACATGGTCATGAATGCCATCTGCAGTGTCGAATTGGTCGACGGCAAGCCCGATGATGTGGCGATGGCTACCCTGCCTCTCTTCCATTCCTTCGGCCAGACTGTGATCATGAACATGGCGTTTCGCGCCGGCGCTGCCATCACCTTGTTGCCCCGCTTCACACCCAAAGACGCCCTGGGGATCATGCAAAGGGACAATGTGACCATCTTCGCAGGTGTTCCCACCATGTATTGGGCCATGTTCGCCTATCCTGCAGCGGAAGAGGAATTCGATATCGCAAAGATATCTGACAACCTGCACACTGCGGTATCTGGTGGATCGGCCATGCCGGTGGAACTGATGCGCAATTTCGAGGAACGTTTCACCGTCGCCATCCTCGAAGGCTACGGATTGAGCGAGACCTCACCGGTGGCCAGCTTCAATGTGCGTCGCAAACCACGCAAACCCGGCTCCATCGGCTACCCGATCTGGGGCGTTTCGATGGCTTTAGTCGACGACAACGACAATTTCATCCCCGCACCCACCGAACAAGGCGAGTTCAGCGATGTGGGAGAGATCGTGATCCGGGGCCACAATGTAATGAAGGGCTACTACAAAAAGCCGGATGCCACCGCCAGTGTTATGGCAGGAGATTGGTTCCATTCCGGCGACCTGGGCAGAATCGATCATGAAGGATCCTATTTCATTGTGGATCGCAAGAAAGAGATGATCCTTCGTGGTGGTTTCAATGTCTATCCACGAGAAATCGAGGAATATCTTATGACCCATCCAAAAGTTTCTCTGGTTGCGGTCAAGGGCGTGCCCGATGATAAATTGGGTGAAGAGGTGAAGGCCTATATCGTGCTGAAGGAAGGCGAAAGCGCTACGGTTGAAGAAATGATCGCCTTCTCCAAAGAAGGACTTGCCGCCTACAAATACCCCCGATTCATCGAATTCCGCTCTGAATTACCCATGACAGCGACCGGAAAGATACTGAAAAGAGCGTTGGTGGACGAAGACTAGCAAACCACCAGTGGTAACAGTCGATGCTGAACGCAGTTTACTGTACGTAGAAAAAAAGAGGTCGAGACATATGCTCTGCCAAAACGCATGAGTCTCGACCTTCTGAATTGTTGCCCACCAGCCGTTTCTCTCCCCCTGCTTTACTCGCGCAGCTTGATTTACTCACTTATCAAAGGGACCTTTTTTGCGTGATCGCTATGATCCTGCGGTCGGCCCCCAATCAATAGGATATTGCTACATGCTTACACTCAAAAACCTGCAAGTCAAAGATGCTTACACCCTCGATCTCATCCCTTCACTGATCGTCCAGTCAGATGAAGACTTTTCCGAAGTAGTTCGACGCTTTGCAACGATGCCGGAAGTACGAGGGATTTTCGTAGCAGATACGCATAATCATCTTCTCGGTGTCATCACTCGGCGCGATTTACTAGACTGGTCACGATTACGTATCGGGGCATTTCTGCACGCAGTATCCCCCGATATCGAAAGTAATGTGCGGCTGGTGAAGTTGATGGGTGCCTCGACAGCTGGTCAGGTAATGCATCCGCAAAGCCGGCGCTCTGCTGTAACAGTAGACGATTCCCTGGCAGATGCACTCAGATTGATGATTGAATTGGATTTAGTGGTACTGCCTGTTGTCGACGACCACAACCATATTATCGAAGACCTCAAACTCGATGAAATCCTCTCTCTCATCGCAGTTGAAGACATGGGAACTTGATATGACACCATCGCGTTCCGTCTGCCAGATTAAGGTCACAAGTTCAATAATGGCAAACCCGAGCCGAAGCTAACTATGGAAATCATCTGGATAGTTGTCGCGTTTATTGCCGGACTGGCGGCAAAAGTGCTCAAATTGCCGACCCTGGTAGGTTTTCTGATTGCAGGGCTTGTCCTGGCGCTGTTTGGGGTGTCAAGCACGACTCTGTTGCAGGAGGTAGGGCAGGCGGGCGTCCTGCTGTTATTGTTTTCAGTGGGCTTACACCTGCGGGCCAAGAGCCTGGTGCAGCCGGAGGTGCTGGGCGTGGGCGGCGTCCACCTGGTGCTGGTGGCGATTTTGTTTGGCGGGGCTGGTCTGATACTGGGATTAAACCCCATCGCGGCGTTGATCATCGCCATCGGTCTGGGCTTTTCCAGCACGGTGCTGACGGCAAAAACGTTGGAATCTCGCCAGGAACTGGATTCCTACTCCGGGCGCATCGCCGTTGGCATACTCATCTTACAGGATGTGGTCGCCATCGCGTTGTTGGCCCTGATGGGCTCCAAGTCGCTTTCCTGGATGACCTTGTCGCTGCTGGCGCTGCCGTTGGCTAGGCCACTACTGACGCGTCTCTTAAAAATGGTGGGAAGCGAGGAGATGTTGGTGTTGTTTGGCGTTTTCATGGCGTTTGGTGTTGCTTACCTCTTCAAGGCCTTGGGGTTAAGCCCCGAATTGGGAGCGCTGGCGGCGGGGCTATTGCTTACCGGTAGTAAGGAAGCGAAACTGCTCGATAAGCGTCTATGGAGTTTGAAAGAGCTTTTCCTGGTCGGATTCTTCCTGGACGTCGGTTTGACCGGTCTGCCCACACTGAAAGGAGCACTCCTTGCTTTAACACTGGCTCTGGCGCTGCCTGTCAAAGCCCTGCTGTTTTTCCTGCTCTTCACCCGTTTTCACCTGCGCGCCCGCACCAGCTTCATGACGGCGCTCACACTTACGACGTACAGCGAATTCGCCCTGATTGTCGGGAACGAAGCGGCCTCGGTTGGCCTGGTCCCGACTGATGCCGTTTCGGTAGTGGCCCTGGCAGTGGTTTTTTCCTTTTTGATTAACGCGCCACTCACGCGTACAGCCAATTCCCTGTGGATGCGTCTGCAGACGCCCCTTTCTGCTTTCGAACGCGAAGGTAAACATCCCGACCACCAACCATCTCTACTCGGACACACCGAGTATTTGGTCATTGGCATGGGGCAGGTCGGCACCGCCGCCTACGACTATATGATCGATCATCAGGCTCGCCCCCTGGGCCTCGATGACGATCCCGCCCGAATCGAAGATCATTTGCAGGTCGGCCGCCGTGTGGCCTACGGCGATGCTCAGGACCCTGATCTATGGGACAACCTCGATCTATCGGACATCAGAGCGGTGATGCTGGCGATTCCGGCGGCAAATGCAAAATTAATCACCACCCGGCTTCTCAGAGAGCGTGGTTACGGCGGCCCGATTCGCGCCCTGGTGCGCCAGGGTGAGGGTACGCAAGCCCTGCAAGAAGCGGGCGTCAGTTCGATCACCTTACCCTTGATGGAAGCCGGGCGTTCGCTGGCGGCCCTAAGCCTCGAAGATTAAGCGAAAAATCCAGCGGATGCAAAAGCAACGATTGTGACAGATAGCCCGTGATCGGGTAACATGTGCAGGATTGTTACGCACCATCGCTGATCACGCCTTTGTATCACGTGAACGCAGTCACCCTTCTCTTTCCCCTGGTTTTCATCCTGGCGGCAGCTGCACTTGCCGCCTTGTTCGGCCTACCCGCCGTCAATTCCCGCCTGACCACCAAACAGGTGAGTTGGCTACTGGCTTTGGCGCCCGCGGCAGCGTTCCTGTGGTTAATCCCGCTGACTATCCAGGTCGACACGGGCACAGCATTTATCTGGGAAATCGAGTGGATTCCCTCGCTGGGGCTGACATTCGGCTTCTACTACGATAGTCTCAGCGCCCTTTTTGCCCTTTTGGTGACGGGCATTGGCACACTGGTCATCATCTATACGGGATACTACTTCAAAGGGGATCAGAGCGCATGGCGATTCCTGGCCTATATGTTCCTCTTCATGTTTTCGATGTTGGGGCTGGTCATGGCGGGGGATATCATCACCCTGTTCATCTTCTGGGAAGGAACCAGCATCACGTCCTTTTTGCTGGTGGGGTACAAGTACAAAGACCCGGCTGCGCGCAAGGGGGCGTTCAAAGCGCTTTTCATCACGGGAGGTGGCGGCATCGCCCTTCTGGCGGGGTTGTTGTTCGTAAGCAGCATAAGCGGCTCCACTTCCCTGCCTGATATCCTCAACAGCGGCGACCTGCTCCGCAGCAGTGCCCTCTATCCGATCATGCTACTCCTGGTGGCGTTCGGCGCTTTCACCAAGAGCGCCCAGGTCCCGGCCCACATCTGGTTGCCCGGCGCCATGAGCGCTCCCACTCCGGCCAGCGCCTTCCTGCATTCGGCCACCATGGTCAAGGCTGGCATCTACCTGATGGCACGTCTCAACCCCGCCCTGGGTGGCACCGACCTCTGGTTCTGGTTCCTGGGCACGGCGGGTCTGGTGACCATGCTCACCGGGGCCTATCTGGGTCTCAAGCAAAACGACATGAAGGCCTTGCTGGCCTACTCCACCATCGCTCAGTTGGGCGTGCTGATGATGTTGATCGGGCAGGATACATCTATCGCTTACAAGGCCCTCGTTGTTGGCATCGTCGCCCATGCTCTCTACAAAAGCGCGCTTTTCATGGTGGCGGGCATCATCGATCACGAAACCGGCACACGCGATTTGCGGCGACTGGGCGGACTGTGGCGTCCGATGAAGGCTACCTTTGTCGTAGCCACGATTGCGGCGTTATCCGCCGCCGGATTGCCGCCATTATTCGGTTTCCTGGCCAAAGAAACCTTGCTGGCTACTGCCACCCATCCCTCGGTTCCCGAAGCGGTTAACATCCTGTTCCCCGCTGCAGCCGTCGTTGCCGGCGCGCTGTTGCTGGCGCAGATGGGCCTGCTCATCTGGGAAACCTTCCTTGGCAAGCCCAAAGACCCATCGGTTCACGGGCATGAAGCACCCTGGGGCATGATCCTGGCTCCTGCCATCCCGGCCTTGATGTCACTGTTGGTGGGCACCGGGCCAGGCCCTATCCCACCGCCGAATTGCTGGCCCGAGCCGCCTCCATCGCCTATGGCGACAAAGTCAAGGTGTCGCTGGCATTGTGGACGGGGATCAATGTGCCCTTCGTTCTTTCGGTCGTTGCCATCTCTTTGGGCACGGTTCTGTTTCTGGGCCGACACCGCATCCGCGCCTGGCAGGATCGCATCCCCGCACAATGGTCGTTCGACACCGTCTACACGTACACACTGCGGCTGCTGGCTTGGCTCGGGGACAGAGCCACAAGCCTCCAGCAAGGCAAATTACGCTATTACCTGATGGTCGTTCTGTCTGGCACGGTCGTCCTGACGCTGGTCTTCGCCCGCACGACACTATCTGACATCGCCACCGGCCTGCAAATTCCCGCGCCCGACATCTCTGGCGAATTGAATATCTTGCGTCTGGCCGCATTGATTTTTGCGGTAATTACGGCGTTAGCGACGGTTGTCCTGGATCGAGGTTTCTTCGCCATCCTCGCCCTCAGCGTTTCCGGCCTCGCCGTCGCCCTGTTGATGATCCTGGAACCTGCCCCTGATGTCGCCCTCGTGCAGATCGTTGTCGATATCCTCTCGGTCATCATCCTGGTGCTGGCGCTCGTTCGCTTGCCTCGCCCGCAAAGAGTCAAAGCCTGGCAAACGACCTTCCGGCAGGGAAACAAGGGGTCGCTGGCAGTCGAAATACTGATCGCAGCAGGCAGTGGCCTGATCGTCATGCTGATCACGCTGCACGCGCTGGTCACGCGTGGCCGACCGAGCATCGTAACGCCCTTCTACGAGGCAAACGCCAAAGCGCTGACCGGGGCGAAAGATATCGTCGGGGCCATTGTCGTCGATTTTCGGGCTTCTGACACGTTAATCGAAATTGCCGTTTTCAGTCTGGCTGGGCTGGGCATTTACACCCTGCTGCGCTATGCCTCGCGCCAGGCGGGCGACGCCGTGCCAGCAACGCTGCCTGTGGTCGGTAGGTGGATGCGAACCCAGGGCATCAGCGGATCCCCCGTTTCACCCTTCATCCGTGCGATCACGACCGCTTTGCTGCCCATTGTGATGGTGCTGGCCGCCACGCACATCATGTACGGCCATGATCAGCCCGGAGATGGATTCACAGCGGGCGTTATCGTCAGTCTGGTGGTGGGGCTGTGGTATGTGGTTTTCGGCTACGCCGAAACGCGACACCGCTTGTCCTGGCTCAAACCGGGCCTCTTTATCTCATCTGGCCTTTTGCTTGCACTGGCGGTTGGTTCTGCGGGGGCGGTCGTCAACGGCGCGTTGTTTTCACCTGTTGATTTCGGTGAGATGATCGGATTGCCACTGCCCAAGGGCTTCCACATCAGCACCTCGTTTCTGTTTGAGGTCGCCGTCTTTCTCAGCGTACTCGGCAGCGCCAGCCTCATGATCAACACGCTGGGACATCCAGGCGAAACTGGTGTGGATGACGCAGCGCACATCGAGCAAAAACCGGGGGTCGAGGTCAGTTAGCCATGCAATTACTCACGGCCATCGCCATCGGCGCACTCTTCGGCATCGGCGTCTTCCAGTTACTTAGGCGCAACATCCTGCGTTCGGCCATCGGTTTAATCATCATTGGCAACGCTATCAATCTCTTCCTGCTCTCAACTGGCGTTTACGAAGGTGCGGCGGCATCCTACAGCAATGCAGTCGCACAACGCAGCGACGCCCTGCCTCAGGCCCTCGTGCTGACAGCCATTGTCATCGGCATGGGCGCTGTGGCCTTTGTTCTTGCCCTGCTCATCGTCATCTCCACCCGCTACCACACCGCCGACATGGACGAAGTGGATACGCTCAAGCACTAGCATGGACACCTACCTCGTCACCCTTCCCATCCTGCTCCCCTTCGCTGCCGCGGCGATTGGGCTGCTCCTGCGCCGCAGACACAAATTACAAAGCCTGTGGTCGCTAGGCGTTGCCTCAATTTCGTTGGTCATCACCGGCGCGTTGTTGTGGCAGGTATGGCAGACGGGCGAGCCAGTCATCTTTCAGGGTGGAAACTGGGCTGCGCCCTTCGGCATCTCCCTGGTCGGGGACATGCTTGGCGCATTCATGGCTTTCATGTCGCAACTCATCCTGGTCATGGGCATCCTCTACGCCCTTGGTTCACGCGACAATGCCATCACATACCCCACTTTCTATCCCCTGGTGCTGATGATGGGCGTAGGCCTGACGGGCGTTATGCTCACCGGCGACCTCTTCAACATGTATGTCTTCGTCGAATTACTGCTCATCAGTGGAGCCGTACTCACCGCCATCTCCGACAATCGCTCAGGTCCCGAAGCCGCCTACAAATATTTCTATCTCAGTTTGCTGGCCTCCTGGTTCCTGCTCTTTGCCATCGGCAGTCTGTATGTGGAATACGGCACGCTCAACATGGCGGACCTTGCCGCCCGCGTCGCCCTCAATCCCAGCGCACCCTTGCTACCTGTCGCCATCATCCTGCTCTTCGCCGCCTTCATGGTCAAAAGTGCGGTTTTTCCCTTCCATTTTTGGCAACCCGACCTCTACGCTGCTGCCCCCACCGCGGTCGCTGCCATCCTCTCCGCTGTGGTCAGCAAGGTTGGCGTTTACGGCTTTCTGCGCATGACCACCCTCTTGTTCGTCGAGCAGGCGGATATGATCCGAACAGCGCTCATCGTCTTCGGCCTGCTGGGCATCCTTTATGGCGGTTTTTCGGCGATCGGCACGCATAGCGCCAAACGCATGCTGGCCTATTCTTCGATCGCGCAAATTGGCTTTATCCTCGTCGCCATCGGTTGGGGGATCAGCGCCGCGCTTGTCGCCGCCCTCGTTTTCGCCTTCAACCACGCGCTCATCAAATCATCGCTGATGATGCTGGCTGGTGTTGTCGCCAGCCACACACATGAGCGCCTTGCCTCGTTCTCCGCGATCACCGGACTGGGCAGATCGATGCCCTTTACGGGAGCGTTGTTCCTGGCGGGAGGGTTGGCGTTGTCCGGCATTCCTCCCACCAACGGTTTCATCAGCAAGATGCTGCTCTTCGGCAGCGGTATCGATGCTGAGCAATGGTGGCCCCTCGCCATCCTCGGCGTCGCCAGCATTCTCACCCTGATCTACACCACCCGCGCTTTCATGCGCATCTGGTGGCAGGCGCCTGAAATAACCGACCTCGCTGGTGATTCTGCCATCACCTTGCCCGACCGAATCCTGGCCCCGACCTTGCTCATCGTGTTCGTGCTGGTCCTGGGCATCTGGGTGGAACCGCTGATTGCCATCGCACAGGCCACCGCCGCCTGGCTGGGCGATCCCACGCTGTACATAAACGCTGTTTTGGGTGGATGACTATGCGTTATTTGAGTCTAACCTTCATTTTGACCGCCTGCTATCTTCTGCTCACCTGGAATTTTGAGCTGGCCAACATCATTATCGGCTTGCTGGTCGGATTTGGCATCGCCCTGCTCATTCGTCCCCACAGCGGCGAATTCGACATCAAGCGGCTACCCGTGGCGGCCTACGCTTCAGTTAGCTACGTGGTCATCATTTTCTACGACCTGCTGGTCAGCGGCATTCAAGTCGGCAGCATCGTCCTGCGTCCCAGCCTGCCCATCAAACCTGGCATCATCGCTATCCCCTCCGGCAGCGAGTCGGAACTGGCGACTGCGCTCAGCGCCCATGCCATCACCCTGACCCCCGGTGAGCTGGTGGTCGAGATCGGTGATGACGGCGTCATGTACACCCACACGCTGGACGCGAGCCATCCCGACAAAGACGCTCGCGCGGCCCAGGACCTGCGCCGGAAGCTGCTGGAGAAGATTTTTGCGTAGTTTCGTGTGACCCGTGAAGACACGTTTTGCGTATTGCGTGTTCCGTCGGGTTGTCGCCAGGAAAACGGACCACGCAACACGAATCACGCCTTCTGGAAAGCGTTAATCCTCTATCATCACCCACCATGTCAACCATCCTCACCGTCGTCCTCTACATCGCCCTGCTGCTGCACATCTTAATGATGGCAGTGGCTTTGTGGCGCGTCTGGCGCGGCGAAAATGTCATCGACCGGCTCATCGGCGTTGACCTGGTGGCGACGCTGGCCCTGGCCGTGTTGGTCGTCATCGCCCTTATTCAAGACGACAGCATCTACATGGATGTCGCCCTGGGGTTGGCCGCTCTGGGATTCGTCGCTACCGTTGTTTTGGCGCACTACATCGCCGACGAGCAGATGTTTTAATATGAACACAATCTTTGAACTTATTGCCCTTGTCGCTGTGATTGTCGGGACATTCTTCTCGCTGATTGGCGTGCTGGGTTACATCCGCATGCCGGACGTCTACACGCGTTTACACAGCACAGGGAAAGTGGGTGTGTTTGGCGTTGTTCTTCTCACCGTCGCCACTGTAGCTGCCACCGGTCTCACTTTCGGAAAAGGACTGGTATTGATTGCTCTGCTTTTGCTGACCGCCCCCGTCGCCAGCCACGCCATCGCATCCGCCGCGTACCGCATCGGCATTCCCATGCGACGAGCTGTTCGTGACGATCTTGAGATAGAAGTGAGTGACACATCAGGGCCAGAATGACTTTTGTGGTTTAACAAGGTGTCGTGTGGGAGACGCTGATTCAGCTTGGTTCATGAAACGTAAAACGTGAATTACGCCTAAGCAAAAGACATCACGTTTCACGTCTTCACGAATGTTGCGCTATGCGTCATTGGCCGGAAAATTCTTGGAAACAGGGGCAAAGGTGTTTGTTTTCAGCAGGGATGCTTACGGGCACGGGATAAGAATCGAGCGGTGAAAAAATGACCTGTCGGATCGGACAGATCCCAAAAATGGCATTTCACGACCATTTTTGGCCTTTAAGTTGGTTATTTTTCATATTCCTAAAATTGACCTGGGTCAAAAACGATCATTATCAACTCAGAATTGCGTTTTTACGATCAAAACTCAGCGACAAACAAAAAGGGCTGCGTCTTGGGTGAACCGAGACGCAGCCCTTTTCTGATACGACAGTTCCAGGGTTACTTGATCGTGAAAACGCTGCCCGCGCCGTGACCGTAAACTTCGGGGAAGTACATCAATTCGCCGCGCGGTGGGAGCACATTGAACTCGCCGGGATTGCTTGCCCGCAGTTGGTAGCGGAAGGTGTAGCTGCCCGCGGGCAGTTCGGTGGCGAGCAGAGCCACACGGTCATCCTTGAGTTGATGGCTGGTCGGGTTCCAGTACCACCAGGGCGGTGGCGCCGGGGCGTCCTCGCCGGACTCGAACTCAGGGCCAGTGAAGCGGCTGCTGGTCGTGGCCAGGCTGATATCCACCGCCTCGGTTCCGGCGGGGAACGGGTCTTCGACCAGCAGGTAGGTGGCGTTGTTCGGCAAGACGATGGTCAGCTCCACGTCGATCACGTCCCCCACCTGGGCGCCGATAATGGCGGATTCGTTTTCGTCGCCCGCCAGCGAGTATTTGCGCTCGATGACGATGCCGCGATTGGTCGGAGCCAGGTCAGGCACGGGTTGGAAAGCACGCAGATGGGCGGCGTAGTAAAGCTGGCCGGGACCAGTTGTGCGTTCCATGCGCAGGGCGTTGATCTGACCCAGCAAAAGATCCTGCACCGCTATCTGTAAGATCACCGGCTCGGCGATAGTGGCGGCATTGGCGCTGCCTGCCCCCAACGGCTGCTCGTTCAGATCGGCGCTCCAGTCGTACTCGCCTTCAAGTTCGCCACTGGCGACCATCCAATCAGTCAGAGCCAGCAACGTCCAGGCGGTCTCGTGCGTGGTCGACCAGCCGCCGTCACGACGCACGCTCATCAACCAGCGCACAACGTTGGGACCAAGAGGATGGTCGGGTTGGATGGCGGTGAGGGCGGAGAGAACGACGGCGGTGGAGCGAGTGTCGGTGTTCATCGTCAGCCAGTCGACAGTGGCTTCCTCCCAGTGTGCGCCGGTAGCCGAGGCGATGGACTGGCCTGTCAAGCGGTCGAGCAGCGATTGCGCCTGGTCGGCGGTGTCAGCCGCTTCAGCCTGGTTGTGCAGCGTCATGGCCAGATAAGCCTGGGCGTAGTGGGCCATCCGCTCTCTTTCCTCGAACAGGGCCTGCGTTTCGGCCAGCGGTCGTTTCGTTTCGGCCATGTGCGCGTATTCATCCAGCACATAAACGATGAACGCTTGCAGGTTGAGGGCTTCGCCCTTGAGTTGGTCGGGCGATTTCAGTTGGCGGGAGAGATAACGCGCACCATCGGCAAGCACCTTGTCCTCGACGGCGTATCCGGCATTGCGGGCGCTGATCAGGCCAAAGAGGGCGTAGGCGCTGGTGTAGGGTTGCGTCGGGTTCATCTGCGCCTCTGCACCAACTCCAACCTCCGCCAGCCTCCTGATCCTGCACCAGACGGTTGATGGCATCGTTGATCTGCGTATCCAGTTCGGCGCTGAGTTCGGCATCGGTCACGCCCAAATCTTGCAGCGCCCGCGCCGTGTAGACATTCGGCAAAAAGCTGCTGACGGTCTGTTCAGTGCATTCGTAGGGATAGTGTTGCAGGTAGTCGAGCCCCTGAATCATGCCAGCCGCCAGGGACGGTTCCAGACGCACGACCAATTCGCCCTGGCTGGCATCGACATTGTCGGGCACGGTGATGGCCTCGTACAGCGGCTGGTCGGGCGGGACAACGCCAGCCGTGCCGAAAGTCTCGGGGCTGCTGTACCGGTGCACTGGCAAGGACATTTCCACGGCATCGCGATAGTCGCCGCCCATCACCACCATCAAAATCGTGGCATTCTCCAGAGGCAGGCCATTTTCATCGACGGCACGCACCAACACCGGCAGGTCGATGCGTATTGCATCACCGGCAGGAACGGTGAATTCAGAGACAACATCCTGTTCGGTTTCCAGGCCATCCAGATGGAAGGAAAGGGAGACGGTTTGCTCGGCCCCACTGTTGTTCTGGACAATGGCCCCGGCGCTGAAGCGGTCGCCCTCTACGACAAAACGAGGCAGCACAGGCCGGATGAACAGCGGCTTGGTCACGAGCAAATCCTGGCGAACATCGGCAACGGAGGTGTTCTGGTCCGCGGCAACGATCTGGGCGCGCCAGGTGGTGAGGTTGTCGGGCATGGGGATGCTGACTTCGGTCTCACCTTCGGCATTGGTGGTCAGTTCGGGCGACCAGTAGGCGACATCGCGGAAGTCGCGGCGCACGGCGAATTCGGCGCTTTCCTCCATGCCGCCGCCACCGCCGCCACCGCCCAGCGTCAAGACCCGTGGCTTTTTCCACCCGATCCAGCGAAATGGCCAGCGAACCGCCGGTGAAGACGCCCAGACTGCGCTGCCCCCAGAAGGTCTCATCGATCAGCAAACCGGTGTCAGGGCGCAGGCTGAGCAGGGCTTTGTCCACCAGAGCCAGGGAAAACTGCGGCTGGGCGGGATTACCCTGCCAGTCGCTGGCTCGAATCCGGTACACAACGTTATCGCCCGGCTCGGCCTGCTCCGGGTCAGTGACCATCTCGATATCGAGCAGATGGCGCTCAGGATCAACATTCAATTGCACGATACCCATCTTCATGCTGGCGGGTTGATCTCCTTCCGCCGGATTGACCAGTGCCACCGAGACAAAGACATTCGGTGCGTATTCGGGCAGGATGGGGATTTCGAGGGTTTCGCTGTTGCTGGCAAGTGTGATCACACGTTGGTCGAGGATGTTGCCACGCTCGATGGTGAGCAGGGCTGTGGTTGGGCCGCGGTAAGGTGACGGGACCAGCACCGACGCCGTGTCCCCCACCTGATAATCATCCCGATCAGCGATCAATTCAATGCTGTCATTGGGCTGCTGCGTCCACATGGCGAACTCATCGCCAGCGATGTAGGTGAAAGCGGCGCTACGGTTGCTGCTGCCGTATGCGTCGGTGGCAATCGCCCGGATCAAATATTGGCCAGATGTTGGGCGGCGTCCAGGTCAGTTCGGCCTCGCCATCGGCGCCGGTGGATAAAAGGGTGGACAGGATTAGGTCTTCGTCAATGGTTGTTTTGTAGTCCAGACGGCCGTATTCATCCACCACCCGGTTTGTACGCCAGGCAATCTGGCTGATCTCGACCTCAAATTCCTGGTCGGGCTTAGGCTGGTTTGTCGTGGCGTCCACCAGAATGAAATGGGCGATCTGCTCTTGTCCGGCCTGGCCGACATATTTATCAGGTCGCACGCCCGGATAGATGCCGGCGTTATGCACGATGTATTCCGAAGAGCCGGTGATCTCCTGATCGCTGGCATCGGTGACGGAAAACTCGACACGGCGAAGTTGCGAGACCGGCTTAGCATCGCCCTGAACCTCGATTTCGGTAGGAGCGTCAATGCTCACCCTGCCCTGTTCGTCGGTCATGCTCTCACCTTCGGTGAGAAGCGGGGCAAAGCGTGGGTCATAGCCACCAAAGCCGCCAAACCAGGGCCAGGGATTGTAGCCCGGCTCGATGTCGGTGAACGACCAATACTGGCCATCATCGTACGAGAATGTGTAGGGGCTGCTGAACACAGCCCAATGCACAGCCGCGTTCTTGACCGGCCCGCCGAAGAAATAGCTGGCCTCGCCCGTTGCCGTGGCGGACTGCTGAGCGATGACCTCAACCGGATCAACGCTGGCTTTCACCTGGAATTCGGGCGTGCGGAAGGCGGCGACAAGGAAATTGGAGTAAGCTGTGTCCTGATCGCTGATGCGAAGCTCCATGTTGTAACCGCTGAGAGGTGCGTCCGCGGGTAGCGGCAACCTCGCCATGAATGACGCCAAAGGCGTCGGTGGTGAATTCCTGCTCGAAATTGAATTGTCCGCCGTAATCAAACATCCTCACCGTTGCCGGCAAGACCCTCGACCGGTGTGTAATTGGCGTCGTCGTCCTCGCGGATCACAGCCCGGAAATAGACGGTATCCCCGGCGCGATAGATGGGCCGGTCGGTGTAGAGATGGATGCGGTAACGTTGCGTGCCGTATTCGGCAGGGATGCCCATCTCCCAGGGCGAGATGCCACTTTGCCCGGTGGACGCCCAACCTGGCTGATCTGCCGTGCCCACCACGGCGAATGTTGACCGCCAGGGCTCTTTTGACTGGGGAATCTCGGTCTGGAACAAGCCATCTGCATCTGTGCTGCCAGTAATTGGGGCGTTGTCGAAAGTTTGGATGCTCACCGGCAGGTCGGACACAGGCTGGCCACTGGCCAGATCGGTAACCCAAACGAGCGCCTCGTTGCGCCCGCGCTTGACGATCACATTGTAGGGACTTACGACCAACAACATGCGCGGCCTGGTTTCATACTGGCCGTAGCGCACCTGCGGCGACTCCGCCTTCAGGAAATAGAAGCCGGGCGTGATGGGATTGCCCTGCTCATCCACCAATGCTTCGGTCGTGAAATTAGTGACATTGCGTTCGCCTTCTGTCTGGACGGACCAGGCCCGCACCAGTTGATCGGCTGGCGGATTGAAGTTGTTCCAATCCTCCCAATCCTGCTCCGGTTGCGCCGCCAGGAATTGTTCGGGCGTCAGGCGATAGAGTTCGGCATCGATCTGCTCGATATTGATGTGCCGAAACAGGCTTTCGGGCTGAGTGTAGGCATTGAACGTGCCTATATCATTGAATTTTACGATTTCCAGGCTGGGATTACGCTCAACCGTGCGGAAACGGATGCTGCTCGGTTCGTCGATGGTGTTGCCGTAGGGATCAGCAATGCCGGCGGCGATTTCCAGGGCATAATCGGTGACAGGCAGGAAGGGGAAGTTGAGGAAGTAGATGTTCTGCTCGGGGTCGTACCAGGTGTACACCTGCGTGGCGCTGATGGGCGGGCTGATGCTGATATCGACCGTTTCCGGGCGGATGAGCGGTGTTGAAGAATAACTGCACGCCATTTTCTAGCGGCGCATCCTGCCTGCCATCGCTGGGTTCGGTGCGGAACAGGCGTGGCAAAGGAGCGACATTGAATCTGTGTTGGCTCGCTTTGCGCAAACCGCCCCCACCGCCGCTGGACAAAGCCGAATCCGCTACCACGACCGTGATCGTTTGCCCGAATGGCAGGTCTGAACCCGGCTGCAGGACGAGCGTCCTGTCCCCGTCCAGCCAGCTAAACCCGCCCGTAACCTCAAACCCGCCCTCTGCCGTGACCGAAAGAGCCGCCTCGGTGCTGATTCTGTCCATCGGCTGGCTGAAAGTGATCGGTAATAGGCGTCGACGGCGCAATCTGCTTGCCATCCGGCTCGAAATTGATGACAACCGGCAGCGTGGTGGTAAAGGCGAACGTGTAGGGTTCGGCCAGCGGGCTGTCCGCCCACATCGGTGACATTGGCGACCGTGGCCAGATAGTTCGTTCCCGCCAGCAACGGCGGTTCAGGCTGGAACTGGATAGAGGCTGGTGTTCAGCCAATTGCCGGAGCCAGGTGCGGGCGGGTCAAAGCTGAGTGGTTGGGGAAGACTGGGATCATCTCCAGGAATGCCCAGAGGAACGACCGGGCGGTTGAAGGAAACCGTGATTGGCGCGTCGGTCAGTGCGGTCTGTTCGCCGTCGCCCGGCGTGGTGTTGACGACTTCGAGATAGCCCTGGGTGATGATGTCGAATTGCAGGGGACCTGTTTCGTAACCATTGGCGCTGGCTGCCACGTGCATGGCATAACGTTGGCTGGGTTTGTAGCTGGCCAGTTGGAACTGCACCTGCGTTCCATTCACACTCATCTCGCCATCCAGTTCCGGCTCGAAGCGCATCTCCACGCTGTCGGCATCGACCGGGCGGTCGAAGCGGATGACGATGGGGCTGTCCGGAGCCAGTTCTTCACCGCGAGCGGGATCGGTTTGCAGCACCTGGGGTGCGGTCGGCGGCGGGGTAACGGTGGGCGGGATTGGCGTCGGTGGAATCGGTGTGAATGTTGGGGTCGGCGAGGGCAGAATCGTCGTAGCAGTGGGCGGAGCGGTTGTTGGCTCCGGGACCGGAGCGGGCTGCGACGCGCATGCAGCTATAGTAATGACAAGCAGGACTCCAAAAACAAGATACAGAACAAAGCGATGTTTTTTCATATTGACCTCACACAAGAGGACGAGAGTGTTGTGAAAACGCACGAACAAGACGCGCCAAAAATACTGGTGACAAGTCCTGGTAACTTACAAGTTCAGAATGGCTCGATTTTTCTGATTAGTTCCATTATCAAGCATTTCATGGCTCAATGCTTGACGGTATGCCAATGATTGATCTACATCCGCAGGGTGTTAAACTGCTTGGATAATAGACGTTGCGGATAGTTTCTTTGTTCCAGACAGCAGTTCCTTTGATTTGGATCATAGCCGGAATCGAGTCAAAGGTATGGTAGAATAGCCGTCATAAATAAAAACAACTGGGAGTTACACACTTGATGTGTCACCCTGAGTGGCGACCGCAGGTCGCAGAACGAAGGGTCTCGCTTTCCAAAAGGGAGATTCTTCGGCCCTATGGGCTCTCAGACCTGTCCTGAGCCTGCCGAAGGAATGACACTTTCTGAGAGAACTGCGTAACTCCTATAACGTCGTAACCACACCCTTTCTACACACTCACGCAAATACATTATGAACTATCGAAATCTGGGCCGCACCGGCCTCAAAGTCTCCGAACTCTGTCTGGGAACCATGCAATGGGGCTGGACGGCAGATGCCCGCACCTCTGCCGAAGTCATGGACGCCTTCGTCGAAGCGGGCGGCAACTTCATCGACACCGCCGACGTCTACTCCTTCTGGGCGGACGACAACCCCGGTGGGGTCTCAGAACAAATCATCGGGCGCTGGATGAAAGCCCGCAATAACCGCCGGGACATCGTCCTGGCCACAAAAGTACGAGGGCGCATGTGGGATGGTCCCAATGGTGAGGGATTAAGCCGATCTCACATCATGCAAGCAGCAGAAGACAGCCTTCGCCGCCTGGACACTGACTACATCGACCTTTACCAGATCCATTGGGATGATCTGGAAACGCCAATGGATGAGACGCTGCGGGCGCTCGATGACTTGGTAAGCCAGGGCAAAGTGCGTTACCTGGGCTGTTCCAACATCTCCGCCTGGCGGCTGATGAAAGCCCTGTGCATCAGTGACAAGCATGATCTGGCCCGCTATGACAGCCTGCAACCCCACTACAACCTCGTCCACCGCGATGAATTCGAAGCGGAACTGAAGCCGCTCTGTGAATCCGAACAGATCGGTGTCATCCCCTACAGCCCGCTGGCAGGGGGATTTCTAACCGGAAAGTACCAATCCGACGCTCCGCAGCCCGATTCTGCCCGCACTGGTGGCGTCAAGAAGTACTTCAACGACAGCGGCTGGCGCACCCTGCACGCAGTGGAAAAGGTCGCGAGAGCGCGCGAAGCCACGCCTTTGCAAATCGCTTTGGCCTGGCAACTCACTCAACCGGTCATCACTTCACCCATCATCGGCGCTAATTCAGTGGAACAGCTCGCTGAAAGCCTGGGCGCGGTGGATATGAAACTGACAGAAGCGGAAATGTCCGCACTCGACGAAGCAAGCAAAGCTTGATTTAGTTCGGAAGGAGTCCGCATAACATGACGAAACTCTGGGGTGGGCGCTTTGAGGGCGGCCTGGACCCCTTTATGGTAGTTTTTAACGCCTCCATCGGCTTCGACATTCGCCTGTGGAAAGCCGACATCCTCGGCTCCAAAGCCTACGCCGAGGCGCTGCACGATGTTGGCATCCTCACTGCTGAGGAAAAAGCGCAAATCGTGCAGGGCCTGGACCAGATTTACGCGGAATGGGATACCGGCGCATTTCTGGTGCAACCCGCCGACGAAGACATCCACACCGCTGTCGAGCGCCGCCTTGGCGAACTGATCGGCCCCGCCGCGGGCAAGCTGCATACCGGACGCAGCCGCAACGACCAGGTCGCCACCGATCTGCGCCTGTTCCTGCTGGAAGCGTGCGTCGAGCTGGAAGCGCAACTGCGGGACCTGCAACAGGCGCTCGTCGAACGTGCGGAACAGCACATCGACCTGATCATGCCGGGCTACACACACCTGCAGCCCGCCCAGCCGGTGCGTTTTTCCCACTGGCTGATGAGCTATTTCTGGATG
The DNA here is from genome assembly GCA_963700615.1 of uncultured Chloroflexia bacterium. Classification (GTDB taxonomy): domain Bacteria; phylum Chloroflexota; class Anaerolineae; order J102; family J102; genus DUEF01. The sequence goes on from CAVOYG010000032.1 coordinate 36,063, forward strand.
TTGCAGCGCGATCGTGACCGGTTGGACGATATGCGGCGCAGAATCGCAGTGCTGCCGCTCGGTTCCGGGGCGCTGGCGGGCACCCCCCTGGCCATCGACCGCAATGCTCTGGCCCAGCGCCTGGGCTTCGAGCAGATCAGCGAAAACAGCCTGGATGCCGTCAGCGACCGCGATTTTGTGGCTGAGTTCCTCTTTTGGGCGGCGATGGTCGGGGTTCACATCAGCCGCTTGAGCGAAGACATCATCCTTTTTTCCAATCCGAACATCGGCTTCATCACGCTTTCCGACGCTTTCTCGACCGGCTCCAGCCTGATGCCGCAAAAGAAGAACCCCGATTCCTTCGAATTGGCGCGCGGCAAGAGCGGACGTCTCCTGGGTAACCTTGTCGGCCTGCTCACCACGCTCAAGGGCCTGCCTTCCACCTACAACAAGGATTTGCAGGAAGACAAGGAGCCGCTTTTCGATACCATCGACACACTTGCCGCCATGCTGCCTGTCGTGACCGGCGCCATCCACACCCTGACAACCCGCGGCGACAAGATGCAAGCCGCACTCGATGACTTCATGCTGGCTACCGACCTGGCCGACTGGCTGGTCGAACGGGGCGTGCCCTTCCGCCAGAGCCACAGCATTTCCGGCCAGGTTGTGCGGGCTGCCGAACAGCGCGGTTGCAGCCTCCGAGACCTCTCTGTCACCGACCTTCAGGCTATCTACCCCACCTTTGATGAGACGATTCCCGACATTTGGGACTTTGAACATTCGGTCGAGCAACGATCCGCCCCCGGCGGCACCGCGCGACAAGCTGTTTGCGAGCAGATTTCAAGGGCAAAAGCCCAGATCAGCCTTGATCGTTAGCCCTCTGCCCGGTACCATAAGGTCAATCCGAAATGGGCAAAAATGACCTCAAAAATACCTGAGAATAACTATACGAATGAACACCTTTCTAAAGTTGTTGATTTGCTTGTTGGTCGATCGCCTTGTTCTTCGTGTAGCACGATTTAGTCAAAATAGCCACCTTGCTCTCTCCCCCCTAACATTACTTAGCTCGCCTTTCCTGGTTCAGTTAAAGCTTTCCGACCGAGAGCACACCATCGCAAAACGCCCAATTTTTCCGCAGAAACGCCGTTTGACACTATAATTCGAGTGTTTCTCCTGTTTTTCCACGTTTCAAACCATTACGACGCTGATTGCACATCCTCCACAATTCACGTTTCACGCCTGACGATCCCATGTACAACGCCCACTTCCGCTGCTTTCGCGGCTGCCCAGGCCAATGGCCACTCTACGATGTTATCTACACCTGTCCCACTTGCGGAGGCCTGCTCGAGGTTGTCCACGACACCGAAGCGCTCCGTGATCGCTCCAGCGCAGCCTGGATGCGACTATTCGAAACCCGCTCCGGGACAACGCAGTTCCCTTATGGCTCCGGTGTTTGGCGCTACAAAGAATGGGTGGCGCCCGATCTAAAAGAAGAAAATATCGTCAGCACCTTCGAGGGTAACACCAACCTCTTCCAGGCCGTCCGCCTCGGCGAGGAATTGGGCGTGCCAGACCTGTGGGTGAAACAATCGGGCAACAGCCACACCGGCTCGTTCAAAGATCTTGGCATGACGGTGCTGGTCAGCGTCGTGCAACAGATGATGGCGGAAGGAAAGCCGATCCAGGCAGTCGCTTGCGCCTCCACCGGCGACACTTCAGCTGCACTCGCCGCTTACGGCGCTGCTGCCGGCATCCCCACCATCGTCTTTTTGCCCCAGGGCAAGGTCAGCCGCGCCCAACTTATCCAACCGATTGCCAATGGCGCCACGGTATTGGCCCTGGATACTGATTTCGATGGCTGCATGAGGATCGTCAAGGAGATCACCAAGGATAACACCATCTATCTGGCTAACTCGATGAATTCGCTGCGCATCGAAGGGCAAAAAACCGTTGGCATCGAGGTCGTTCAGCAATTCGACTGGGCTGTGCCGGACTGGTTCGTGATCCCGGTTGGCAACCTTGGCAACGTAAGCGCCCTGGGCAAAGGACTGATGATGATGAAAGAACTCGGCATTATCGATAAATTGCCCAAAATCGTGGCGGCGCAGGCTCAAAACGCCAATCCCTTCTACCAGGCTTACGAGCAAAAGTTCACCGAGAAAGTCTCTATGAACTCTCACCCTACGCTGGCGACAGCCATTCGCATCGGTGATCCCGTCAGCTACGAGAAGGCGGCAGCGACATTGCAGCATTTCGAGGGCGTGGTGGAGCAGGCGTCCGAACATGAACTGGCGGAAGCGGCAGCGCGAGCGGATCGAACCGGACTTTACGCCTGCCCGCACACCGGCGTGGCGCTGGCGGCGTTGATCAAACAAATCGATAAAGGCGTTATCAAGCCGCACGAACGCGTGGTGGTGATCTCAACAGCGCACGGACTCAAATTCACCCAATTCAAGGTGGGATACCACGACAATGAGCTTGAGGGTGTGGATGCGCGCTATGCCAATCCCCCGATCTACCTGCCGGCGGATGTCGATATTGTGCGCAAAACACTTGATAAAAAGTTAGCGAGGTAAGGCGCTGGCACCCCGAAAAACACGTGCACTGGGAGTTATTGCTCGCATTACTGCTCTTACTACTGCTTCTGAGTCTCCCCGCCAGCGCCGATGCTCCGCCAACCGACCGCTTTGTCGAGACCTTCGAGAGTTATGACTTTGCGGATGGCGCTCGCACAACGGCCTGGTGGGATCGCAGGAATGGGCAATTGACGCTGCGCCAACCCGATGCGGGCAATGTGCGGCGTTGGCCAGCCGTGGCCGCGACAGAAGGCGGGGGCATGATAACTGTGTGGGTGGAAGACCGCGGGGCGGGGCCAACCATCTGGGCACAGATGCTGGATCGGTATGGAAATCGTTTGTGGGATGAGGATCAGGCGCTCATCGCCTGGGAAGGAGCCTGGTCCGAACTGCCGCTTGAATCCCACCTGCTTGACTTATTCCCGGCCTCTGTGGACGACTACTGGCTGCTCCGGGGAGATGAAACCGGCGTTTGGGCCAGTCGGTGGTCGGTCGAACATGGACAGCTTGGTGCAAAAATCGCCATCACGGATGCAGTAGTCGACGATGTCGCCTTACGTTGCCTGATGAATGTCTGTGGCGTGATTTGGAGCGTGTTGGACGCTTACCACCTGGCCTTGTTCACAGATGAAGGCGCAGTGACGCCACTCAAAACAAACGACGGCCCCATGCAAATCGCCTGGAAAGAGAACGGAGACCTGTGGGTAGCCTGGAGAGGTGATGGGGCAACGCAATTAGACCTCTATGATGCCGAAACCTGGCTCCCCGTATGGGATTCACCCCTGATCATTGATGAAAACAGCGAAGGCCCTCTGGATCTGGTGGCAATAGCTGAAGATATCTGGCTGATCTCTGGCAATCCACTGCTCGTTTCCTGGCTAAGGCAAACGGATGCAGGGCTTGTTCACAAAAATAGCTGGACGCTGGCGGATGCAGCCACCCAGGCCAGGATTACGGCTATGTCTAACAAGGTGTCGATAGTCTGGCAGACTGCGGAGCCGCCCGCGTTTTGGGCCCGCTGGATCAGTACGACCGGAGAGTCCTTGGGCGCAGATGCCCGCCTGCTGCGCCTGGGCTTGCCCGATCAACCGCTGGCGCTCGGCGACATCGTCGCCACAAGTGATGCATCCACAGCTGTGACCTGGACGGAAGGGGACCAGGTATTCGCTCGTCGCTGGGAAGGGGACGGTCGTTCGATATGGCGACATGAAGTGGCCCCGGCCTATGCCCTGACCCCCGGCTGGGTTGTATCCGAAGGGCTGGCGCACAGCCTGGCAGTGAACCAACCCTGGCAAGGGATAGAGTCAGTGACACTCCGCTGCCGATATCAATTACAATGGCGGAACCGTGCAATTTTATGTCAGCAACCAGGGGCCGAGGGAATGGTTGCAGATCGGACCTGGACAAACGGTGTCGTTCAGCGAACCGGGAAACGAGTTACGCTGGTACGCCCGCCTGCGCAGGTCGCCCTGGGGAACCGCCCCGGAAGTCAGGGAGGTGTCATTGGACTACACTTATTCATGGCTGCAAAACTTAACCCTCATCCAGCAACCCTAGAAGCAGATTGACGACTCCGTTTGTGTATCTACGCAAACCATGCTACGCTCTCACATAACGCAATGCGTCATACACGAAAACACACATGAACTGTCATCCTACACATACATTTGAAACAAAAACCGGCCTGCACGTTTGGATCCGCCCGATGCGTCCTGACGACGCACAGAACCTGGTGGATATTTTCGAGCACCTCAGCCCGGATAGCCGCTACCTGCGCTTTCACGAGGCGCTTTCCGATCCGAGCACGCAATTGGTTCAGGAAAGAGCAGAGGAAATGGCACTAATCCCGGCAAAAAAAGGCAAGGGCTGGCTCGCATTTGCCGATCTGCCAGACCAACCTTGTGCGCCTGTCGGTGGTGTGCGCTATGTCATGCTCCCCGAAACACCGAATGCAGCAGAGGTGGCGCTAACGGTGCGTGATGATTTGCAGGGACAGGGAATTGGTCGGGAATTGCTAGGACTTGTGGTCGAGCAGGCGCGTGCAGAAGGGATTCAACGCCTCGTCGCTGTCATCCAGGCGGGAAATCGCGCCGTTCTGAAGTTATTGAGCGCCTCGCCTTATCCGGTCAGTCGCAAGCTGGAGAGCGGCGAAGTCTACGTCGAAGTGGATATTTCGATTGAGCCCTTGCCGGAAACCCCGTTGACCGCTTAACTCAGTCGCTCCCTGACTTCCAGGAGCGTCGACTCGATGCGTCGTCCGGGGGGATACTGCCTCGAATAAGGTAGTGAGCACCCAAATTCCCGGTCAGAGCAATCAGGACGGGCAGTAAAGCGAATATCCCGATGAACACCCACAGCGCCAGCAGCACAAAGATAAGCGCCTGCACAAGCAGTGAAAATGTGTAAACCGGATTGCCAAACGTGATGATAAACGTGTTGCGAAAAACGTTTTTGACCGAGGGTGGATCGGTCTCGATCGTGATGGGAAAGAGATAGGGTAGCGTCATTGACCACATCACGGCCAGGGAAAACCACAGAAAACTGAGATACTGCAAAAGACCGGTTGTGTATTGATAATAGAAAACAATATTGAAAACCAATAGAACCAGGACAATGGCCCAGATGCCAAAGACCACATAACTGCGCCAGAAATAGTGGCGCAGTCCCTGCCAAAAATGCACAAATTTGCTATGCTTGCCCTCAGCGGCACGGTAAGCGACAACATTCATGCCGGCAAATACGGGCGGAGCCAAGACTATCGTGAGCAAGGCAAGGCCCTGGAGCAAACAGAGCCCCAGCCAAAGCAGAATATCCTCGTAAAAAACGACGAAACTGCGGAAAAAATTACGCCAGGCCGTGCGGAATTGCTTCATCTGAGTTAATCCGATGCAGGTTGCGCCAGGCCGATTCGCAGGAAGAGCCAGGGGGCAAAGCCCGTCACGACAAATCCAACAAGTCCGTATCGAATCAGGCGGAGGGTCTGATCCAAAACGTTATTGACAGCGGAAAGGGGGGAGAACAAATAGGAAAGGCCGAGATAGGCGGCGGCCACCAGCACGATGCCCACAAAATAACGCAGGATTCGTTTACTGATGCTGCCCTCAGTTGAAAATCGTAACCGGTGATGGTCCCACATCAGGCCCAGCAATGCGCCAGCGATGAGCCCAGCGCTGCGCACAGCGGATTCAGTCGGACGCATTCCCTCCCAATCACTTGGGGAGATAAGCAAAATCACAGCCACCAGGGCGATTATGCCGCCAAACTGTGCTGCAACCGGCCATCTGGCTATCGATGGCGCTATCCGGGGCACAAGCCACAGAACCAGCCACATGGCAAAAAGCCCGACCAGCCAGCCACCAATCACATCGGCAGGGAAATGCACACCAAGGTACAGCCTGGACAGGCTAATTGACAAAATGATGGCAATCGCCAGCACAGTGAACCACCATTTTCGCACCAGAACCGCTAACGTTCCCCAGACGGCAACCGAATCGGAAGCGTGAGAACTGACGAATCCAGGAGATGTCTCTTCCCAAAGCACTTTTACCGGGGGCGAAGGCGGTCGCTGCAACTTAAACGTCCATTTGATGAACTCACTGATGAAATCTGCCGCTAACAGGGCCAGGGCGGTCGTAATCCCCCACTGTTTTGATACACTCCAGTAGATAACCGGGAAGAAAAAGACGTAGAACATTGCAGTGCCCAACCAGCTCATCAATCCAAAAAAGCTGGTGAGGCTGTCAACTTGAAATCCTTGCAACCAGACAAGAAAGGGCACGCTCGCTTCGTTGATTGATTGGATCAAATCTCCCATCATTTACCTCTCTGGCAAGCGCAGTTTTTAACTTGTGCATTTTTAGCGGAGAAACTGCGCTTGCTTGTGGGGAACCGCCTCATTTTTGCAGAAGTTATTTGTTGGCGGTTCCCTAGTTTAGAAGGTGATAGCTCGATCCCGCCTCACTGTGGGGCGGGGTTGGTTAATCCGTCAGGAAGACGGGCGGAGTTACGCGTGATCAGCGTGCCGGGGATAAGCTTGAAGATGGGTTCGTCCTTCTGGCCGAGCAACACTTCGATGGTGACGTCGACCATGCGCTTAACCGGCGTGCGAATGGTCGTTAATGAGTAGGAAGGCCATGCCGCAGCTGGAATGTCATCGAAACCAATAATGGAAAGCTCATCAGGGATGCGGATGCCAAGTTGGTAACGAGCGGCATCCATCGCGCCCAGTGCTGAGATGTCACTGGAACAGAAAATGGCATCAGGTGGATCGTCACGGTCAAGCAGCTCGCAGGCGGCGGCAAAACCAGTCTCGTAAGTATGATCTCCCCCTGCGGTCATAATGTCAATATAGCCCCGTTCCTGTAATCGATCGAAAAAGCCCTTTTTGCGATCAATGGTGGTGGAAGCGATCGTTCGGCCTTCGATGAATGCCAGTCGCCTGTGCCCCGCATCAAGCAGTATGTTGGCGACCAATCGTCCCGCCTCTACGTTGTCACAACAGACTGCATTGACATTCGCTCCCAACACATAGCGATTGAAAAGCACCACCATCGTTCCGGTGCGGGCGCAGGCATCCGCCATTTCTGCGGATATCGTAGCAGAAGTGACGATCAGGGCATCGACCTGATACTGCAACACCAGTTCGAGCAGATCATCGATATTGCGGTCGGGCGGTGTGCTGAAGAGTAACGCCTGTTTGCCGACAAGCTGTAGTTCTTTGGTGATTTTCTCCAACACATAGGGATGAAACGGGCTGCTAATCCGTCCCATGATCACGCCGACGATATTGGTGTGCTGCTGGCTGAGGCTACGGGCGATAGCATTGGGCTGATAACCAAGTTCATTTGCGGCTTCAACCACCTTCTGCCGGGCCTTGTCCGACACATTGAAACCAGGGGTGAATGCTCGGGAAACAGTGGATTGAGAGACGCCGGCCAGTTTTGCGACATCGATGGACGTTGCTCGTTTATTAACCATTTGAGATACCAGTGCTGGCACGATACACTTTGAGTGGTTTCAGAACCTGCGATGTTGGAATCCAGGCATTTCGCCCCTCTGAAGGGTATCGCAACTCAAGGGGAATACTTACCATTTTTTCAAATCGATTAAATATTCCTATTTTATAAAAATTACGGCAAAAACATCACTTTTTAATCATTAATGAGTTGATTAAGTAATTTAACAATCACTTTTGTCGAATCCACCATATCCTGGATAGAGACATATTCTTCTCTGGTATGGGCATTCATCTGGCCTGTGGACAAAACGACACAGGGAATGCCGGCGGCATTGAAGATGTTACCATCTGTGCCCCCGCCAGCCATTTCCGGGGCAAACTTGAAGCCCAGGGATTCAATTGCCCGCTGAGCGACGGCATAGGGTCGTTGTTCGGGTGTCACAACATAAGCGGGGTACGAGAAACTCACATCAATGTCAACGGATGCCCCGTGATTAGCGGCGGCATCCTCAAATGCCTGTACCATAGCCGCAGTCTGGACATCCAGCTTGACTTGATCGCGACTACGCGCTTCCCCTCGCAGGGTCACCCGATCCGGAACGATGTTGGTGGCCTCGCCTCCGGAGATGACACCGATATTGCTGGTCGTCTCATCATCGATGCGACCAATTGGCATGGCGCAAATCGCTTCCGCTGCCACCACAATGGCATTAATGCCCTTTTCGGGTGAGGAGCCGGCGTGGGATTTTTTGCCATGTACAACAATATCAAGCTTATTCTGTGAAGGAGCGGCATAGTCTATCACGCCAATGGGGCCCCCGGCATCGAAGACGAAGCCGAAAGAGGCTTTTAATTGGGTCGCATCGAGCTTCTTCGCACCCAACAACCCCACCTCCTCTTCCACCGAAAATACGACCTCCAGTGGAGGATGCTGTAACTGAGGCTGTTCCTGAAACAGCGTCAATGCCTCCAGGATGACAGCCACGCCCGATTTGTCGTCAGCGCCCAGGATCGTTGTCCCGTCTGAATAGACAACGCCATCGCGAACCACCGGTTTGATGCCTGTATCCTTCCCAACTGTGTCCATGTGGGCGCTCAGGAGCACTGTTTCTTCGCCCTGCCCCGCGAATCGCGCTATCAGATTACCTGCGGCATCCTGCTGCACCTCTCCGCCCAGATCGGTAAGTTGTCGGGAGAGGTTTTCCGCTACAGCCTGTTCCTGATAGCTGGGACTATCAATCTGCACAAGCTCCAAAAAAGAAGATAAAAGACGATTTTCGTTGATTTTGATTTCTTGACTCATAATAAAAATTCTCCTTAAGAATGAAATTAACCAGAAATATTTTTTTGTCGTTTTAATTGCATTTGGTGATAAACAGGATACAGGCTAATCACTCCCCCAGCAAGGCAGGCAAATGCCAACCATCGTAAAAACAATGGAATGCCAATGATATCCGCTACAGAAGCAGCAATAATCGTGGGAATCAGACCCACCAATGAGGCCAGCATGAACTGAACGGTAAACACGCGCCCTCGCAAAGAAGGAGGCGTATCGCGCTGCACGACGGTCTGGGCGAGTGTATTCACGCCATAAATGCCAAAACCCAGGGGAATGGCAGCCAGTGCCACCCAGGCGCTTACCGAAAGCAATCTTTGGGGATACAGATCCAGGATCGGAATCCTGAGTGAACTATAGTCGCGACTCAAAAAAGCCATGAATGCAAAACTGGCGCCGGTGACAATCAGCATGACGGCCTGAAGCCAAATGGGCGGAATTCGTCTCGTATAGCGGGACAAGAACACCATAGCCACCAACATACCCAATGCGGCTGGTGTGAATACCAAAACAGCATCCTCTGGCGCAAGCCCCAGGACGCGGGCGCTGAAACCTGGCCCGATGACGATCAGGATCATCAACAAAGAAGATACCAATGTAAGCTGAAGGATAGCCAGCAAGACATTGCGATGCGTCACGACAAAAGCCCAGCCCTCCTTGAAATCGCTCGCCATCTGCTGCCATTTGCTGGAAGCGGTTACGCCGCGCACGATTCTGGCAGGATCACGCGGGAGTTTGAGCACCAGCAAGAAAGCCAGGAGATAAAGCGTCCCCATCAAGGCGAATGATCCTTGTAACCCAAATACTTTTACAGCCACAGGGGCGACGACAATCAACCCCAGTATTTGGGAACCGGCAACGGTTAAGTTGAACAGAGAGTTTGCGACAAGCAACCGCTTCTCCCCCACCACCAGGGGCAATTTCGCAAGTACTGCCGGGTTAAAGAACGCACCTATCGACGATCCCAAAAAAGTGATGGCGTACACAGCCACTAGCAAAGCATCCCCATCGAGCACGTTCAAAACAAAAATATAGCTGAATGCCAGACATCCGCGTAACAGATTGGATATGACAATGATCCATTTTTTTGAGACCCGATCGATTACAACACTTGATAGAAAGGAAAAAATAACAGGGGGCAAACTGAAGGCGGCAACCATCAGCCCGATATGCAAACTGCGCCCGGTCAGTCTCTCGATCAAGACCACCTGTACGAGATGAATCCCGTTTTGGGCCGTCAATGCGAACAACTGAGACAGCCATAACCGCCCAAAAGCAGGCAATTTCAGTACCGTCAGGTAGTCGGAAAACCGGGAGGAAGAAGATGAAGACATTGAAATAGGGGGATAAGGTGAGAACCGCCAACTATTTAACCATTTCCGGCAAGGACGTCAAACCGTTGGAGTCGCCAAATCGTTGTCTGAAACGGGGGCTTTCTCTCCAGGTGCGGCTGGCTCGTTGCGTTGCACCACCTTCTTGACTGCTCGACGAAATTTATGTCTGGGGAGCATGAGCCGACGCTGACAAGTTAAGCACACAACGCCAATATCAGCCCCGATGCGAAAAACACGCCACTCCCAACCGCCGCAAGGGTGTTGTTTTCGCATTTGGACAATGTCGTCAACCTGGATATCAAAATAGGTCATGGTGCGTTACGGGTGATGGTGCGGAATGACAATAGATTATAACAGAGGGACGGCGTTGTGATGAAACAACATGCCCAAACCAATCCAAAGCGAGGTTTGAAACACTGAACTGGAACCATGGTCCATCCTCAGTCAGAGCAAAACTGAGCAGTTATGGGAGAGTTCCAAAAAAGAATTTACACTTTCTAAAAAATGATTATCACTTTCTAAAAAAGAATTTGCACTTTTCCTGTCGTGTCTGCTACACTTGCAGCTATCATGGCTCTTTATGTCACCGCAATCACCGATGACCAACGTAAAAACCTTCAGTCAATGGCCAATAGCGAGGATGTCATCAGCGCCAGGTGGGCGCAGATTATCCTGCTTTCCGCCAGCGGCGTTGGCGTCCCCAAAATTGCCGACACATTGGAGGTTTCATCCGCGACTGTGCGAGCCCGCATTAAGGCGTTCAATGATCAGGGAATGGATGCCCTGAAGCGGACTACCTCTCCCGGAAGGCCAGAGACCATCTCACCCTCGCTGGGTGATAAATTCGCCGCCCTGATGAGAGAGCGAGACCCACGTGACTTCGGGATGAGCGACTCCGGTTGGACGCTTGATCTCCTGGTTAAGGTTGCAACACTCGAAGGCTGGGTGGAAAGCATCAGTCGGGAAGGTGTACGCCTGGCTTTACGCAAAAGCAAACACAGATACGGACGCCTGAAAAACTGGGCGCAGCATAAAAACCCCGAAAAAGACCCGGCTGTGGCAAATCCCGGAGAACCATCAGCCTGAATCTGTAAACGCATCAACAACACCCGCCTTGCGGCAGCCTTTAGAAATTATCCCTATTTCCTTATCTCCAACACAATGTATTCGAAGGAGTAAAACATGTTAGTTCAAGAAGCAACTCCAATTCAAAAAGTAGCGCCAATGCAACAGCTTGTCCCTGTCCAAGATAGTATTCAGTGGAAAATAGATGAATCCACCGCGCGAGTGCAGTGGGCCAAAGACCTCGACGCTTATTATTACCAACAAGCGACGAGCGAGCTGGACGGCGCCTGGGTCATCGTCGGTGGACAGCGCAAGCTTATGTTCGCCACGTACAGCTACCTGGGTCTTTTGCAGCATCCCTACATCGAACAAGCTGCCAAAGCGGCTATCGACAAATACGGTACAGGCACGCATGGCGTTCGCCTGTTGGGCGGCACGCTGGACATCCACCTGCAACTGGAGGATAAAATCGCGCAATTTCATAACCGGGACGCTGCGATAGTCTATTCCAGCGGTTATGTCACCAACCTCGCCACTATTTCCACCATTGTCGGTAAAGATGACTGGGTCATCTCCGACAAATGGAATCATGCCAGCATTGTGGATGGATGTGCGCTGGCACGTGGTAAATTCGTGCGTTTTCGCCACAACGACATGCGGGATCTGGAACGACGATTGCAGCAAGCGCCGCACGAAGCGGGCAAACTCGTCGTTGCCGATGCCGTCTTCAGCATGGATGGCGACATTTTCCCCTTGCCTGAAGCCGTGACGCTTTGCGACAGGTACAACGCCCGCTTAATGATCGATGAAGCCCACAGCCTGGGTGTGCTCGGTGCGACAGGGCATGGCATCGAGGAATACTACGGTATGCCCGGCGCTATTGATATCAAAATGGGTACACTCAGCAAGACCATCCCTGGTGTCGGCGGATACATCGCCGCAGACACGGACATGATCAACTTCCTTAAGCATACAGCGCGAGGATTCGTCTTCTCGGCAGCGCTGCCACCTGCAATCACGGCTGCCTGTACCGCCAGTTTCGAGGTCATCGAACGCGAGGGCGTGGAACGCAATCAAATCCTGACACGAAATGTCGACCATTTCCTCGGAGGTCTGCAAGACCTTGGCTTCGACACAGGCGTGAGCGTCACCCCCATCGTCCCCATTATGACCGGTGACGAAGAACGGGCCATGATCATGACAAAGTACCTCCAGGAAAATGGCATATTCGCCCTGCCCGTCCTGCCGCCGGCAGTTCCCCACGGCTACAGCAGGATCCGCGCCAATGTCACAGCTTCCCATACCACCGAAGACATCGATTTCGCCTTGGGTGTGTTTGAAGAGGCCGGTAAGATCGCCAACGTCATCTAAAACCAGGCTTCGTCTATCTCAACGGGTCGGATTCGATATCCGACCCGTTTTTTGTTTGGGGCGACAATCGTATTTCACATCCCCACATTCCCTCTGCTAAGGAACCGCCAACAAATAACTTCTGCAAAAAAGAGGCGGTTCCCCACAAGCAAGCGCAGTTTCTCCGCCATGACACGCAGGCCATCGCCATTGCCCTTGTCACCGAATTCGGCATCTGCATCGAGCTGGAAATGGTGGAATCGCTGGTTGACGCCCTGATCGAGCGGCTTGCTGCCGGGGACGCCGACGGCTTCTGGGATGTGATCAAGGGCTACGAGGACGCCAAAAATGTCTGCGGCGTCTCGCCCTTCTATCTGACATTGAAACTGGTGGGACCGGTGGAAGGCGAGCAGGCGGGCTATGCCGTCTGTCCGGCGGACGACCATAACACATCGGTGGTGTCGGTTTGCGGGATGGTGTTTGGCTGAGGCCGATTTGAGGTGCTCAAAACGCCAATTGCCTGACTTCTGCGGCATTCGTTATACTTTATTCAGGTTTGATAAGTATTTCATTCATCCACTCACTGCAAGGAGCAAAACACCATGAATTATGCAGGATTTTTTACGCGCTTTATCGCCTGGTTTCTTGATGGCATCATCGCCAGTATCCTCCTCTGGATATTTTCACTCATCCTCACGCCCATTATCGCCGGTTTGTCGGGTGGGGACAGCGGTCTGCTTGGACTCTTTGCCGGGTTATTGTCCCTCATACTCATCCTCTTTCTCTGGGCTTTCCAGTTTTTCTATTTCGGTTATTTCTGGAGCAAAAACGGCCAGACTCTGGGCATGAAATTGGTCAACATCAAGGTCATTCGCAGCAGCGGCGATGAACCGATTTCTTTCGTGCGCGGCGGCTTGCGCGGCACTGTCGGCTACTGGATCAGCGCTGTGATCTTCTTCCTCGGCTTCATCTGGGCGGCGTTCGATGCCGACAAAGAAGCCTGGCACGACAAGATCTTCGACACCTGGGTTGTGCAGGCGTAGAACCGACCAACTATCAGAAATGACATGGAGCCGCAACCGCAAGTTGCGGCTTCTTCAATTAAAACTTGCTCCGACTCAATTCCATGGCGACGGGGAGTAAATTGTGACGCAGCCCTTGGTAGATTGCCTGATCACGCCGGGTTACGGACAGCTTGCGGTAGATGTGGCGTACATGTGTGCGCACCGTGTTGATGCTGATCACCAACTCATCGGCGATTTGCTGGTACGAGTAATTTGCCGCCAGCAACTCCAGCACGCGCAGTTCCTGATCGGTGAGTAGCACAGCCTCAACTGCTGTTGACACCGAGCCATTCGCAGATGTTGTGCCATCTGCCAGTGAAATCCCCATTTCCTTCAGCAGATAAACGAGTTCGGGGATGTCTAACAACACGCGCACATAACCGGTTTCGTTGGCAAGGTGTGCGGCTGCAAATAGCGACTCTGTGGCTGCCTGAACGCCGTGCGCCTTTAATTGCTGCCAAGTCTTCAACACCAGCAACTGCAACATATCCAAGCGGTCATTGTTTTCTGTGGCAAACGCCAGTGCGTCCGCCAACGCTGATTCGACGCCTGCCTGGTCAACGCCTACGGCAATGGCCGCTCGCAAATAAGAAACCAGCCCGCGATGGACGTGGTCAGTTGCAATAAGACCGAGATTGATGCCTGCTTTCTGCACAATCTGCCATGCCAGGTCACTTCGCCCCGCCGAAATGAGGTGACGCGTCTTGCAGTCGACGATCAAATCGTAGATTCTCGGCGTACTGGCCTGAGCAAGATGCGCGGAAAATTCCTGCAGGTCCACAGCAACCTTGTCGGTATCACTCTGAAGGGTCTCGCCCAGATAGCGGGCTGCGTGAATGAGTTGATCATCCTGTAATTGTTCGGCTAGCCCCATGGCTGCCTGTAGATAAACTTGCGCCTGGTCGATCCGGTTTTGCCAATAGCTATTCTCTACCGCCGGGAAATAGGCAATGGTGAGGTCGCGCATCACATAGAGGGGGTCATGACTCCAATCGTCAAACAACTCCTGGAATCTGCGGTTAGCCTCGGCACTGTTTCCACTCCGCATGCTCCACTTCGCCAGTTCACGACGCAAAGCCACTTCACCGACGACAAATCCGCCGCTCACAAACGCGGCCAGCGCTTTTTCGGCCGACTGCTGGGCCTGCGTACGGTTGCCTTCGTAGTTAGCGAGATGCATCTGCATAAAATGCAGCAACCCAGCATGAATATCATCCAGAAGTGCGCTATGAATCTGGGCTTGCTCTGCATAACTGGTCGCAGCGCCAATGTCGCGCTGCATAAATGAGCTCCCCATATTGAGCGCTAGCCATTCGGCATAATGTCTGGCCGCATCCGCATCCCACGCACGATGTTCTTCTAGAGTACGTCTAGCCTCCTGGGTGTAGGTCAGAGCTCTCTCATCGTCGAACAACAGGGCCAAGCGACAGCGATCGAGCATCAACTGCGGCCGTTGCTCGATCAGGTCAAATGGCAACATGGAGAGAAGAGATCTCGCATGGTAGGGGGTCTGCCACACCGTTGTGTGCAACTGCGATTCGACCAGTTCTGCCGCCTGGGATGCAGCCCCGGCAGCCAGCAGGTGGCGTACAGCAGCCTCAACATTGCCGGCGTCGGATAGCCAGACCGCTGCCCGTTGGTGCAACTCGGCGACAAACCCTGCCTTTGTCTGCGCTTGCAGGCGGTGTTGCAGTAACTCCTGGAATAAATGATGATAGCGAAACCATTTCCTTTTTTCATCTAACGGGATCAGAAACAGGTCAGTTCGGCCGATTTCGTCCAGGCGGGAATAGGCCTCGCCGTCGCCGGTCACTGCCACGCAGAGCTGGTTGTTGAACTCATCCAGGATCGAGGTTTGCAGCAGAAAGCGGCGCAGCTCCGGCGTCTGTTGGTTGAGCACCTCATCTGCCAGGTACTCTGCCAGCCAGATGTTCTCGCCATGCAGGACATCGATCAGGTCGGTGACATTGCCGCGGCCATGTAGGGCGGCCACAGCCAATTGCAGCGCAGTCACCCAGCCCTCGCTGCGTTCCAGCAATTGCGCCACTTCCGCCTCGGTCGGCTGTGGGAAACCGTGGCTTAGAAGATATTCGTGCACCTCTCCCGTGGTAAAACGCAGGTCTTCAGCATTCAACACGAGGATATCCCCGTGGGCATAAAGACGGGCAATGGGCAGGGTGGTGCGGTGGCGCGCCAGGAGCAGCAGATGCAAGTTCTCCGGCCCCTGTTCCAGAATTGTGCTGATGACTGCATCCACCTCGGGCGATTGGATGCGATGCAAGTCATCCAGCACAAGCAAAGTTTGCTGTTCGCCGGGTAATACGTCGCTGCTCGTTTCTTCCCAATAGGCCGAGAAGAGCCGCTTGAGCGCCCGATCTGCACTGCCCTGACTGTCCTCGAGGATGGGTAGGATCAGGGCCTGGGTGCCGGGGATGATCCGATCCAAAGCAGCGACAAGATGATAGATAAACTGGCGCGGGTCATTGTCATCCTCATCCAATGCCAGCCAGGCAGCGCGGGACTCGTGGCCGGAGGTATCTAGCCAGCGGCTCACGAGCGATGATTTGCCGTAACCGCTGGGAGCATGGATGGCGATAGCGCGTTTTTCCGTCCAACCATCCAGTTGCTGGTGGAGGCGCAGTCGGTCAACCAGGTTGGCAGGGTATTTCGGCTTTGTGATTCTGGGGGTCAGGAACATGAATCGATGATGAGATCATGATGATGGATGATAGAGCCTGTGCGCTGGCGCTGCTTCCATCGTCCATCGATCGTCAGTATAACGAAAGCTTCCCTACCGTGATGCAATAATTTCACATCGATTTCACAAAAATATCACATTCAATGCGATAGCAATGCGGTGCAATAGTTAGTATTATAACCTATGTTGGACAGTTGTGCTGTTCAGGTGCATGCGCGTATGAAATCTTTGAGCGGACTCCATCCGCCCAACGTGTAACCCGACGCTACTCAATTGACGAATGATTCATTCGGAGGAAACACTTATGCCATCTTTCATACCCAAAATCTCAGCATCTCGCTTGCTCCTTATCGTTGGAGCGCTCCTTTTGGGCGTGCTCCTGGTTTTCGCCGGTCTCGCAAAGCCAGCCGCTGCGTCCTGCGGTGGCACAACCACCGTCAGCAATGCGGCGCAACTCAACGCCGCGATTGCCGCATTCAACGGCGCGTCTGGGCCGTGTGTCTTCACTATCCGCTTGACCCAGGACATCAATTTGACCGCCAGCACGACGGCCATCAACAACGCCAACAGCGACGGCAGAACCGGGCTATCCACTGTACCTGCCGCTTATGCTGCGACCAGGCTCCTGATGGCTCATACTTAATTCCCCACCTGATTTCTGATGGCGCTCACTGCGTGATCCCCCTCGCAGTGAGCGCCATCTATCTTCGTATGATATCTTCCATGAGAATTGCTCACGACCAGCATAATGAACCAATCGAGGCCGGGCCTAACGCACCCAACGTTGCGGTCTGCCCGTATTGCGGTGGCGCCATGATTTTGCGCAGCCGCAAGTCTATGGACAATTCTTACAAAACCTACTTCTGGCGGCATGTCCAACTTAACGACCTCAAGTGTTCCGGGCGTAAAACGCCAAATTGTTAGACACAAAACGACGAAGCGTCTCATCTTCGTCATGATAGTCATTGCAGCATGTCTGGCCGGTTGTAATGGGCAAATAGGCGACTATATTTCTGCATCATCAATCAGCGAAAACGGATTTGCCAGGAATGGCGATGAAATACGCAAATTACAGGGTCAGAAAGTAAAGATTTGGGGATTCATCGATCATAGCAACCTATATGGTGATGAAAGCGCCAAAGAGATCCTGGGCGATTGGTGGAGCGGCGAAGGGCCAGACCCCGAGACCTGGCGTTTCAACTTGAAAGCCAGAGCAGATGATGAAGCAGGACATTCATTCCAGATACATATTCCCAACGATCAGGGACGAGATGATCTTCTCAAAGCGTTTCTTGCAGATGCAAGGGCGCAGAAACCGACCAAAATATTTATAGAAGGAAAGCTATTCATATTCGATGCATCTTCGAACACCAATCTCAGTACCGGACTGTACATGGAACTACAGTCTTCCAACGACATTCTGCTTGACCTCCCGGCAGAGCAGTGAAACATATCCCACCACACTAAGGAAACGACTCAATGAAAACCATCCTGATTCTAACCATGACCATCGCTGCGCTGCTGATGGCAGCCTGCGGTGTCGCAACGCCTCAGGCAACCCCCACGGCGCCGGCAGCGACCGCAACACTCCCGGCCGCCGAAGACGCCGACGTTCCCGCTGCTGAGGTATCTTTGACGATGCAGCCCTGGCAGTGGCACGGCTACTCCGGCCCGGAAGAACAGTTCACGGTGGAAACGCCTGAGAGCTACCAGGTAACCTTCAACGCGGACGGCACGATCAACATCGTGGCCGACTGCAACAACGCCGCCGGCACATACACGGACGAAGATGGCGCTCTGACCATCATCATCGGCCCCATGACCATGGCCGCCTGCCCGGATGGGTCGCGCAGCGACCAGTTCGTGACGCTGTTGGGCGCGGCCGCCCGCTATTTCTTCGCTGACGGCAACCTCTACATCGACCTGATGGCCGACGGCGGCACCATGCGGCTTGATCCCGCCGGCGAGATGGCCGACAACACTGAAGAAGACGCCGCAGCGGCAGTCGATGCCGCCGCACTGCAAGCCATGGTTGCCGGGGTTATGGCGAACCCATGGAAATGGACCACCTTCAGCAGCGCTGACGAGGAGTTCACTGTCGAAGACCCAGCCAGCTACATGGTGACCTTCAACGAAGACGGCACGGTTGAAATCCAGGCCGACTGCAACAATGCCTCCGGCGCGTACACCCTTGATGGCGCGAATGTCATCATCGAGATCGGCCCCGCCACACTGGCCGCCTGTCCGGAGGATTCCCGCAGCGAGCAGTTCCTGCAACTTCTGGGCAACGCCACCCAATTGCTTCCCATCGGGGATCAGCTTTACATCACCCAGAAAACCGAAGACAGCACGATGATCCTGGACGCCGTGAGTCACCACGGTCGTCGATCTGTGCGGCGAGCAGGCGTTGTCGATCAACACGATCGAGGACACGCTGGCCCCTGAGATCAGCGCCATCCTCGACCAGGGACTGGTGAGTCTGGTGCAGGACGGATCACAGCCTGGGCCCGGCGCCGTGATGCTGATCATCACGCCGGAGGGACGATACTTCAAGTCAACCGGCGTTTCCGACGTGACCGCCTGCGATCCGCTGCCGGCCGATTCTCCCTACCAGATCGGCAGCAACACGAAGATGATGACCTCCGCCATGCTCTTCCAACTCCAGGAAGAAGGGGTGCTCTCCATCAGCGATCTACTGAGCGCCTGGCTCCCCGACCTGGCGGCCCAGTTGCCCAACGGCGACCAGATCACCATCGACATGATGCTGACCCACACCAGCGGCCTGCACGACTACTTCGACTGTGCCAACCGAAGATGGCAAAACCATTGAGGATGGCGCCACGGACAAGGAGATGCTCACCCGCGGCTTCACCCCGGAAGAACTGGTGACCCTGGTCGCCGACTCCGGTCTCAGCGACTTTGAGCCTGGTGCAGAAGGGCAATGGAACTACAGCAACACGGGCTACATGTTGCTCGGTCTCATCATCGAAGAGGCCACCGGGAAATCGTATGAGGAGAACCTGAAGGAGCGCATCTTCGAGCCCCTGGGCCTGGAACAGACCTATCTGCAGAGCGGGCCAGCCGGAACCGGGGATGCTGCCGCAGGCGTACTTCAAGACGCCCTTTGACTTCACCACGAGCGAATGGAACGCCAGCCAGGGTTGGTCGGCCGGCGCCGTGGTCTCCACACCCGATGAGTTCGCCGGTCTTCCTGAAGGCCCTGTTCACCGGCCAGCTTTTCGAGGATCCGGCCACCCTCGATCTGATGAAGGAGCATACCGAAGCAGGTGTTGACGCCCTCGCGTCCGGGCACCATCTATGCCCACGGCATGTTCGACAACAACGGCGTGTTGGGCCACGGCGGCCAGACCCTGGGCTTCCAGAGCGACGGTGGCTATATCCCCGACGAGGATGTGACCATTGTGATATGGAGCAACGCGGCTGAGAGCAATGTCCAGCGAACCATCGTGCCTGCCATCGCCAGCGCAGCGATCGGAGCCGACCAGGTCGGGCAAACCGGGCAAGGCGCGCTGCCGCGCTTCGAGCCGCTGGACGAGTGCTTCGCCCAACCGCCGGCGGACCTGCCGGTCGATTTCGACCTGGATTGTGGCTACGTGGTGGTGCCGGAATCGCGCAGCGGCGACAGCAGCCGCGAGGTGAAGCTGGGCGTCACGCGTATCAACTCCGGTCAAGGAACCGCCAACTCGCCCCTGTTCATGCTGGCCGGCGGTCCCGGCCAGGCGGAGATCAACCCCGGATTCTTCAGCCTGTTACAGACAGAACTGCTGGGTGGCATCCTGGAAGCTCGCGACATAGTCGTCGTCGAGCAGCGCGGCACCGAGTACACCGACCCCTTCTTGAACTGTCCTGAGGTCATCTCTGCCCCATGGGATGTTTACGAACAGGGACTGACACTGACCGGCGACGATGCAACTGAATACGAAGTCGGAATCATTCAGGACTGTATCAACCGATTCGAGGAACAGGGAGTCAACTTCGACAACTTCAACAGTGTGGAGAATGCCGCCGATGTGAACGCCGTCCGTGAGGCGTTGGGCTATGACCAGATCATCTACTACGGCGCATCCTACGGCTCCCAGCTCGGACAGCATGTCATGCGCGACTTCCCCGAGATTCTGGAAGCCGTAGTGCTGGATGGCGCAAACTCACTCTCGCGCAAGAGCTGGGTCGAGGACCGGGCGCTTGATGCGCAGTGGGGCCTCGACAACCTGACGGCGTTGTGTGAAGCGGATGAGAAATGTGCGGAAGCGTATGATGTCCCTGCCCTGGTGGATGCTGCGCTGGCGCTCTTCGACGACGGACCGCTGCCGTACTCCTACACCGATCCCGACGACGCCTCGCTTACTATTGAAGTCGAGGTGACCGTGCAGGATATGGTGGAATACATCTACGGACAGCAAGGCAGTCGGATCGGTACCTTTAGCCTGCCGGCAATCTTGTCGCAGCTGACCGAGGGCAGCGCAGACCAGGTAGCGGAGGCCTTGGGGTCCGCCAAGGTTGGGCAAATCATTGCCAGCCGCGATGCCACCACGAGCTCCATGACCCTGCTTATGCATTTGGCCATGGTCTGTTCGGACGATCCCGTGTCACTCCGCAGATCGAGGTCATTCTGGACGGAGTCGGCGCCTATGCCACCCTTCACGGCCAGAGTTTGGGTGAGTTCTACTACAACGCTCTGCTCGCTCATCAATGTAGCGGAACTGCCAGACTCCACCGATGTCGACGTGACGACGGATGTTCCCACGCTGCTGTTGACCGGCGATCTGGATGTGGCGACCCCCACGTTCCGCAGTCAGATCGTCGCCGACTCGTTGCCGAACGCCACACTCATCACCTTCCCAGGGACGACGCACGTGCAGATCGGCGGCATCAATCTCTGCGCCGCTCAGGTCATGACGCAATTCGTCCTGGATCCGACGGCGGAACTGGACACGAGTTGCGTGGAAGAAACTGTTTTGTTGGGCTTTATCCTCCCTGACGGCACCATGAGCCAGGAGGCGGACCAGTAACCTTGTCAACGATAAACTGCGGAGTTCGCACGCGAGCGTGCGAACTCCGCAGAGAAGGCTGATTGAGGCCCAATCTACCTGAACTGGATCGCGACGAAAAAAGACAGCTGGCTGGTCCGGGTTGTTAGCGAGGGATTAGCTGCCGGACTCACCGTTGCGTTTTTGGTCGTTGTGGCCACGCCGCTTTTCGGCAGACAGAGCGTCTTATTGATGTGTATTGTGAGGACATAACCAACTTCGCTGTGTTCCGCGAGAAGATAGAAATGGACAGTAGTCTGGAACAGATGGCGCTAAAAAAGTATAAGTACTTCGTCGGCGACCTCTGGGAACGCTATTATTAACGCATTTATTGACTATATATTGATAATATATTAAAATTTAATATCTCTTCTTCCACAGAAGAGGTTTTCAAAAGGAGTCATAATCTTGAAAGTCTACCTCGCTATTGCCGGCGCCCCTGACAAGTTATTGGGGCGTATCGATGAAAACGGAATAATCTATCGCAGCCAGTTCGGTCCGGATGACGAGATCGGCCATGTCGACCTGGCGACCGGTGATGTGTACGAACAGCGCTTTGGTCCCGATAAAAAAGTAGGGCATGTCGACCTCAATAGCGGCAAGGTCTACGCCACCAAGCTGGGTCCCGACGAATACGTGGGCCAGGTCAGGGAGGATGGCAGGATGCACCGCCACCAGTCCCTGGCAGCCGACGCTTATGTCGGCAATGTCGACCAGTTCCTTTCCCGCGCACATTCGGCCGGCGCTATGCTGCTGTTGGTGTTACCTGAACTTGAATCAGATACATCGAACGAGACCTTTGATGGTGAAGACGAAACGAATCAGTAAAAAGACTGTCTTGACCGTTGTAAGTCTATCATCAAACATTTTGTTTTCACCGGAGAGTGAACTTTACATGCAAATTGATATCCGCTACCAACCCGCCTTCGCCCTGGCTCTGGTCACACTCGAACAAGGTGAGACCATCCGCACCGAAGGCGGGTCCATGGTCGGCATGTCGCCCGACCTGCAGATGGAAACCGCCGCCACGGGAGGCCTTTTCAAATCCCTTGGACGCAGCCTGTTTGGCGGTGAGAGCTTCTTCCTCAACACCTATACAGCCAAACAGCAAGGCGATTCGGTAGCGCTGGCGCCGCCGTTGCCGGGGGATATCGCCGTAATCGACATCGATGACCAGGAATTGCTGGTGCAATCCGGCTCGTTCCTGGCCTGTTCCAGCGGCGTCCAGGTCGACACCAAGTGGTCAGGCGCCAAGACCTTTTTCGGCGGCGAGGGATTGATCATGCTGCGCGTGACCGGCAAGGGCAAGTTGATCGTCTCCAGTTATGGCGCCATCCATCCCATCGAACTGGCAGCCGGGCAAAGCTACGTGATCGACACCGGCCATCTGGTCACCTTTGATTCGCACATGAAGTACCAGGTCAAAAGGGTGGCGGGCTGGAAAAGCACCTTGTTCAGTGGTGAGGGCTTGGTGGCGGAATTGTCCGGGCCAGGCAAACTGACCTTACAAAGCCGTAGCCAGGATTCCTTCCTGTCGTGGTTGATCCCCAAGCTGCCTGCTCAACGGTCATCAGGCAATTAATGTTTCAGCAAATATGCGACTAAACACTATCCAACAACAATACCGTGGCAGGTTTTCGGGCGTCTTCATAATCACATAATCAATAACCTCAAACGCATGAGTTGAGCTACACGCCAATTGACTCATGCATTATCATTACCACTCGGAGAATCAGAATGAACCAATCTGCAACACCCACAACAAGACAAAGCGTCGTCACCCGTGCAAGGCGGCTCAGCTTTCTAGTCGCGGGCTTACTGCTAGCCCTGCTGCTTGCCGCCTGCGGCGGCAGTGGACCGCAGCCGACGTCCACACCCATCCCGGCGGAACCGCCGACCAATACACCAGTCCCAAATCTGGGTACTCCTGTCCCCAACACCAAACCAGAACTCGGCGTCCTCTGGGAACAGATCGTGGAAAGGGGCAGCATCCGGGTAGGCACCTCGGCCGACTACCCTCCCTTTGAATATTATACTGAAAATTTCCAACTCGATGGCTTTGACATCGCCCTGATGAGGGCAATCGCCGAAAAACTGAGCCTGGAGGTCGAATTTGTCGACATGGCTTTTGATGGTCTCAGCGACGCCGCCAATCTTGGTCAGATCGATGTCGCCATCGCCGCCATTGACGTCACCCCGCAGCGCGAGCAATATTACGACTTCAGCCAGATCTATTTTGTCAGCGAAGACGCCTATCTGGCTGCAGATGCATCAGTCGGTCCCATCACAACCATTGAGGACCTTGCGAACTATCGGGTCGGCGTTCAATCAGGTTCGGTCTTCCAGGACACGCTCCAAGATGCGCTTGTCAGCACCGACCTGATGCCCGATACCAACCTTTTTGTCTACCAACTCGTCGATCAATCCTTTGCTGACCTCAAGGCCGGCAGGGTCGATATCGTTGTTCTCGACAAACAACCCGCCCTGCTTGCCGCCCAAACTGAAGGATTCGAGGTTGTGGCTGAAGGTCTGAGCAAAGAACGTTATGCCATCGGCATGCCCAAAGGACAAAACTCTCTGCGCACCAGAGTCAACCAGGCCCTCTTGACTCTCATGGACGAAGGCTTCATTGCCAAACTGGCGAAGCAATACCTGGATTTGGAAGAGAATGAACTGCCGGTTCTGCCCACGCCCACACCAGAGCCAGTCAATCCCACCGCTACGCCTGTCCCACCGCCAACCGCCTGCCAGAACGGCATGGCCTGGGTGGCTGACCTCAGCTATGACGACAACAACATGAAGAACCCGCCTGTGCTGCAACCGGGCGAACCCTTCCAGAAGGGCTGGCGCGTGCGCAACACCGGCACCTGCACCTGGGACAACTCATACTCACTCAACTACGTACGCGGCAACCAGAACGGCGCCCAGATGAATGGGCAACCTGTCTCGGTTCAGGGCACAGTCGCCCCAGGCGCCACCTACGACATCTACGTCGATCTGGTAGCTCCCCTCAGGCCCGGCACCTACCAGGGGTTCTGGCAGATGCGCAATAGCCAGGGCGCAAACTTCGGTCAGACCGTCTATGTCGGCATTCGCGTGCCCGCATCGGCCACCCCCACGCCTGCAGCAACACAAACCCCCTCTGCCGATATCAAGTTCTGGGCTGACAGCACGAACCTCAATCAGGGCCAGTGCACCAACATGCACTGGGATGTCCAGAATGTCAAAGAGGTCTATCTCTACGAAGATGGGCAGAACTGGCAAAATCAAGGTGTAGCCGGCAAGGGCGACCGCCAGGTGTGCCCGCACCAGACCACCAATTACAACCTGCGTGTGGTCAAAAGCGATAACTCGGTCGAGACCCGTCGCCTCACCATCCAGGTCCAGGGCGGCAATGCTCCGGTCATCTCCCATTACACCGTCGATCCTCCTGCCATCCAGCTCGGACAGTGCACCACCGTGCGCTGGGAGGTAACGGGCAATGTCACCAAGGTCAAACTGACGCGTGACGGCTCCTCTCTCTGGGATGGCGCTCCCTTCCGCGGCAACTATCAGGACTGCCCACCCCAAGCAGGCAGCGTCGGTTATGGTCTGGAAGCGACAGGGCCTGGCGGCACGAACCGCACCACCAAGTACATCACCGTCGGCAATAACCTGCCCACCGTCACCCCGTCACCCGGCCCCATCATCCACAACTTCACCGTCAACCCAACCCAAATCCAGGCCAATGATTGTGTGGGCATCGCCTGGAGCACCGGCGGCGGCACATCCAAAGTGACGCTCAAACGCAACGGCCAGATCGTGCAGGATAATGCCGGGTTGAGTGGCCAGGAACAAGACTGCCTGGCTGCACCTGGAACCTACAATTACCAGTTGCTTGCCTCGGATAACAAGGGCCAAACCGAGACGCAGGAGGTCAACGTCCAGGTTGTACAACCTCAACCCCCCACTGCCACGCCGGCTCCGCAACCGACAGCTACACCAGCTCCGCAGCCGCCAACCATCGTCTACTTGGCTATCACTTCGGACGGCACCAATCAGGTAGGCCAGATCAATGCAGGCGAATGCGTTATCTTGACCTGGCGCTTCGAGGGCCAGGATCTGGCATACTCGCAGATCACGCGTAATGGCGAACAGATCGTCAGCGATCCGCCAATGGAAGGCGGTCAGAACGATTGCCCACCGGTGGGACGGATGAACTACCAGCTCAAGGTCGATTCCGAGTTTGGCGGTTCCGCCACCAGAGAAGCTGTGCTTGAAGTCATCGACCCAGCAGCGCAGGGGTAGAGACCTCACAGCGTTAAATAAGAGTCGCCCGTTCCAATGGAGCGGGCGACTCTTTCTGACGTGACTTAGACGCTGGGAATGGCATTAAATGCTGATCGAAATCAAAATCCTTAACGATGATTTCCAATAATTTCCGTATGCGTAAGCTAATCATCAATCCATTCAACAGGCCGATGGGAAGGGGGCTATTCCCGATTATCGGTCTGTTGCTATTGGTGTTGACGGGTTGCACAACAACCCTGAACCCGTCCGACTCTCTTTCTCCGGACTCTCGCTCTGATTCCAGCTCGGAGTCTGGCCCGAATTCCGGCATCTACTGGTTCGGCAAGGAGGACGCCAACCAACTGGCGGTACCGAACGAATCGAATCCCTACTACGATCCAACTCACCCTACCATCATTTTCGTGCATGGCTGGAAGCCCGACCAGGGCTACACCCATCGCACCATGCTCTGGCAATTCGAGGATGCAGGATTCAGGGGATATGGTGACGCTCGACCTGGCGGCGTCCTGGATCGACGCAGGCTGGAATGTTGGCGTCTTCGATTGGGGGGCTTTCGCCGATGAGCCCTTCGTTTTCGATGCCGAAGCGAAGATCTGGACGACGCAAGGTGGTGCAGGGCATGCGCTGGCGGGATGAGGCAGGGAGACTATCAAGCGGCTAGCGTGACCCAGCCGTCAGCGCCGGTGAGTTGTTTTATGAAAGCTATATCCAGGCCCTGGCCGATTTCTCCGGCCCCGAATTGCGCCTTGCCGGCCATTCTCTCGGCAATCAGATGGCGGCAAGCCTCTTGCAGCAACTTGCAGGAGCTATCGCAGAAGGAGATATTGCCCACGCACCTCATGCCGCAGCGTCTGGCCTTGCTCGATCCCTACTGGTCGCCGCTGGAGCAGGATTATCTGGCCGGAGACAGACTGGCGCCCGGGTGCGAGAGATTTTGGAGCAAGACGTCCTCCCCCAGGGCGTCCTGATCGAATGGTATCGATCCTCGTCGCTCACCGATGGCAAACTGATCAGCGATGCCAACGAAGAGTTGCAGAGCGAAGTGGTCTTTTCTGAATTGCGACCCCGCTATTGTGGCCAGGCCGATCAGGTTTGCAAGCATGATGCCGCCTGGCAGAGTTATTTCCTTTCGTTTGGCTCACCGCCCCCGCCCGAATGTGAACTAACCGAGCCGGGAAGCGACTGCATTGCCACAGGCCGGGTAGCCGGCTTCGGCCAGCACATCCAACGAACGTCTGTCGGAAATGATGACAGAGCCTTACCACTGGATTCAAATCATCGGCCCCGATGGCATAGACAACACCCTCACCCACCAGACCGAGGACGATTGGTTTGAAAGGCAACTCAGGTGACATTCACCTCGATCTCGACTTAAAGGAAGCGAACACTATGAATGAACAAAAACCGCAACGCTCCTGGATTCGTAAACATCCGATTTGGACTGTCATTATCGCCATCGTTGGCGTTTTTGTGGTTATGCTGCTGTACGCCTGGTTCATGCCCTTCTTCGTCGATGCCCCTGCCTCCGATCCTGCCCAATACCTACGAGGATGCCGTCGCCCGGATCGAGGCGATTCAGGCGGATGAAGACGCGCTGGGCGATGTCTTGCCGGAGTGCCGTTACCACGCTGATGACACACGACGAGCGCACCGACAATGTGGTCGTCTTCATGCACGGCTTACACCAGTTGTCCCGAACAGTTTCGCCAACTCGGCCAGGAATTCTTCGACAAGGGCTACAACGTCTACATCCCTCGCCAGCCCTATCACGGCTTGCAGGAACAGATCGATAACGAACTCCGTTATCTCAGGGCCGAAGATCTGGCCGCCTATGGCACTGAATCCGCCGATATCGCCCAGGGACTAGGAGAACATGTCACCGTGGCCGGGTTGTCCGGTGGGGGAACAGTCGCCTCCTGGCTGGCGCAGTATCGGTCGGATGTCGATGTCGCCATGCCCATCGCGCCCTTTCTGGGCATTGGTTTTATTCCCCAAAATACTCAATCGACCATTCACTAATCATCGCCACAATCTTCGTTCCCAGCAGTTTTTACATGTGGTGGGACCCTAAAAACAAGGCCGATAATCCTGTACTCCGCCCCTTATTCTTATCCCCGCTATTCGTTGAAATCCCTGGCCGAAGTGCTGCGCCTGGGCTATGCGGCTGAAGAGGATGCAAAGCATACAAAAGCCGGCCTCGGCAGACATTATCGTCATCTTCAATGCCGCCGATACTTCGGTGAACAATCCCATCATCAAGGAGTTTATCGATCTGTGGGAAACACACGGTACTAATTACGTGACTACTCACGAATTCGAGAAAGCCCTCGGCCTGCCGCACGATTTGATCACGCCTACCCGTCCCGGCAACAGGGTCGATCTGGTTTATCCGGTCATCCACGACCTGCTGGAGAATGCCTCTGTCGCAAAGTAGCGCATATTGCGGTGCTGCCAGTACTGGATGCCGAAAATCAGGGCAGCGACGACCATGAGCAGGATGACAAAGGCGATCTCTACAACAGAATCGGGTAGGGTGTGGAAGGTGAGCGACGTCATGCGCTCTAGGCTTGTACGATTGACGGCAGTTCTGACAGGCTCCATTGTATTTTTCAAGCGAAAACAGGCTCTTCGACACTTTTGGTGAATCATGCACCGGACCATAAGATTTGTACCATCTGATCACGAAGCACTACAAAACTGAATCAGCAGGATCCTGGAAATGGCCCACGGGTGCTTTCGAGTTGAGTCGAACTGGTTCGTCCAACTCAATCTTGAATTTAACAGAGGTGTTTGACGAGGATTAGGCCAAATCGTACTAATCACAACATCGTACGGTTACCTGGCAAGTACCCTTTGTTTCAACAAATCGAAGTTTGTCCGCCCATACATCGTGCGCTTGATCAACCTGAGACGGTTGATCTGACCTTCAACCTGTCCATTGCTGTAAGGAAGTGAAAGAGCAGCAGATACCGCTGCATAATCACGCCGAATGCCGGAAGCAAAGCTCTTCAATATCGAGACGAATATGCTGGCCAGCAGGATCGTGGGTTTTAAGATTGGTTCAATCTCGCAGATTGAACCAATCTAAGCTGGGGCAACCAACCCGTTCAGCAAGATGTCAACGATGTCGTTGGTAGTATCCTCGCTGGAACCAACGTATAAACGGGCTTGCTGTGTGTGTCCCAGCCCCGCCAGGATCGACACAAACGTACTCGCCAGCAGGATCGGGTCCACTGACTTGATCTCGCCCCGAATCAGGGCGTTGCGAAACACAACTGCCAACGGCGTGTACAAACTCTCGTAAGCCAGAGAGAGCAGGCGCTCCCCATTTTCGGGTGAGAGAAAGTGCACATCGGTCTCGAACAGACGGAAGATGGGTGGGGGAGATTGGCCCATGAACCATTGCGCCGCCGCCAGCAATTGCTGTCGCAATTCAGGTTGCGCTGCCCCGACCGCCTGTGCCAACCCCGCCCGATACTGCTCCAATTCCCGCTCCATCACATCCACGTAAATCTGCTCTTTGCCGCCCGGCGCATAGTAGTAAAGCGAAGCTTCGCGCAGATTCACCGCTTGCGCGAGTTCACGGATGCTAACGCCCTGATAACCTTTTTGTTTGAACAATTTTTGAGCGGTGTTGAGCACTCGCTCGCGGGTGTCGCGTCCCTTTTGCGTCGACATGACTTCAAATGCCTTCCAGACGCCAGCCATCCTCTTGCACGATCTGTTCAACTACCTGCATCTGTGAATTCTCCCAGTCGTTGGCGTTCCAGATTTCCAGGTAGTCATCATTTCCGACAACAACAGCCGCATCAGCCAGGTTGGCGTACCGGCGGAGTCCATCTGGCAGGAAGATGCGGTGTTGTTGATCGGGTGTTGCGGTCATAGCGCTGGCAAAGAGGTGTCTCCGAAAGGAACGACTGAGTTTGTCTGTGAGGGGGAGCGCCCGTACTTTTTCGCGCAGGGAGGAGAAGTAGCCCTGCGGTGCAAGCATCAAACAGCCGTCCAGTCCTTTGGTGAGGATGAACGGCGTCGCTTCAGTGAACATTTCGGGAAGCAGGAGATATCCATCGGCGTCGAGTGAACACCGATATTCGCCCCAGAATGAATGGGGAATAAATTGATTGGGGGGGATCGCCTGAGACATGCCGGTTTGGGGGAAGGTGGGGGAATACCAGCACCATGAGTGGCGCAATCAGCTATGCGATTGTAGACAGGTCCATATGTAGAAACAATGAAACTATCTAACGTTTGTTAGTTTATCATATTTTATAGATTCCGTCAACCCATTTTTCTCCTTTGGCGAGACAATCAAAAAAGAAAATACTCCTGTTTTAGACAAAATACAAGAGTATAATTCTGCATTTACTGAGGTTGTCCACGTTTCCCATCAAAAGGGGTGCCGTTTGGTGAGAAATTTATTTATCTAACGATTGTTTGAAAAAATGATAATCAAATACACTTCATTCATCCCCTGTTGCCTGGAGTGCGACAATGGATAGAGCAAACAATCCGAAGGATAACAGAGTTACCTGTGTCCCTGTGTCTGCGGCGCCTAAAATGCCCAGTACGATACTGGCGACAGACATTCCGACGGCTACGGCTTTGAGGATTGTTCCGATAAGCTTCTGATTCGTTTTCATGATAAGAACTCCTTGTTGAGTGTTTTTGAATTAGCTTCAGTTTACGATTTTTCTTCCTTCAAAACATCGTACAAAAGGACACAGAGGTGCGGTCGTTCGTACAGTGTCCATTCGGACCATAGTTGATGGACCTTGCTGCAACTCATTTGCGATTGTGTGATCACATATGTACACTGCGCAAGCGCCGTCGATTAGATACTGGCGCCTGCATTCCATCTGAGGTCTTCCTGCCAATATTCTTCAGATCAGGAGCGTTCAGTGAAAACGATGAAAACCAAGGAAATCCTATTCTCTTTACTCATGGCAGGCGGTTGGGCGGCGATGCTATGTTCCATCGTGTTCTATGCGCTTTTCTGGCGCGTGGATAACGAACCCGGCGCGAAAGATGTGCCGGCCCTGCTGTGGACGGCAGTCTCTTTATGCTCACTCGGCGGACTAACGTTCCTCGGTAGTCAGATCTATCTGCTTGTGAACAGGGCGTGGCTGATGCTCGGCGTTGGTTGGGCGCTATGCATCGGCTTGTTGGTAGGAGCGATCTCGCTGGCTCCGATCCTGTTACTCTTTATGGTGTGAAATGGCAATCAACACGACTGATTCAGAAAAATCTCATGGCAGGTGGTTGGGGAGCGATGCTATGCTCCGTCGTGTTCTATGCGTTTTTCTGGCGTGTGGATAACGAACCCGGAGCGAAAGATGTACCGGCGCTGCTGTGGACGGCAGTCTCCCTCTGCTCGTTCGGCGGACTGACATTCCTGGGCAGTCAAATCTATCTGATTGTAAACAGGGCATGGCTCATGCTGGGTATCGGCGAGGCGTTGTGCATCGCCTTGCTGATAGGCGCAATTTCGCTTTCACCGATTCTGTTGCTCTTCATGGTGTGAAATGACAATCGATTCGCCTGATACAACGAACAGGAAAGCAGCGTCTACTGCTTGGGCGAGTGTTATCAATTTTTGCGATACTCCTGAGCATCGCTTCCTGACTGTGGCAGGCCTGGCTTCTGCCCATTGTCTCTTCACTGGAGCAACAAGGACGGTTCCATGAAGGTGATGCGGATGGCTGTTTGTACGGTATGTTGATGGTTCCAACCTACTTCATCGTCCCCCTGGTGCCATTGTCGCCTATTCTGGGCGTATTGGCTTTCGGCTCAGGGCGCGCACGCTGGCTATCATCGCCTGGATAGCAGCAATTCTGACGTTGATCCCGATGTGGTCAGCCTGGTCGAGTTTCTTTGGGGGATAGGTGATTGCGGAGTCCCGCGCGGTTTTCTATTTTTAGTTGTTGGCAACTTTTACCGGTCGCTTCATAAAGAGTGTGAAGAAACCTAACGTCAGTGGCAGAAGGGCGAGTATGGTCAACGCCAAATTGTAGCTGCCGAGTATGTCCCGGGCGATGCCCAGCGGCATGGGGCCGAGGGCTGAACCGGCAACGACGAAGGTCGCGACCAGCCCGGTGATGCTGCCCAGATAGCGTCGTCCGTAATAGGTCGGCCAGACGACGCTGGAGACGGTGTTCAGCATTCCAAAGAGAAAGCCCATCGCCACGCCATAGCCAAAAGCGACAGTGGCGCTGGATAACGATTGGGCCAGCAGCAGTAAACCGGCCTGAATGAAGAGCGCCGCAGCAAGGAGGAAACGGATGGGGATGCGGTCAACCAGGATGCCGCTGCCCAGCGTCACAGCGGCGGAGACCAGGGCGATGGGCACAAAGACCGCGGCAGCAGCCGCTGAGGAGAGCTGGTTGTCGTCAAAGATGCTGACCATGTGAAAGGTCAGGCCGGTGGCCAGCATGGAGATGGTCGCCAGACCCGCGAACACGATCCAGAAGGCGGGTGTGCGGATCGCTTCGGCCAGCGTCCAATCCTGTTCCTCGGTTTGTTGAGGCTGCATGACGCCGGGTTGAGGCGCCAGGGTGACAGCGCCATCGGGCAATAGACCGTAGTTTTCGGGCCGGCTGCGATAGAACAGATAGCCGACCGGGGCCATGATGCAAGATCAGCGCCAGCCCCAACAGCATGTAGGTTGCGCGCCAGCCCAATTGCGGGATCATCCAGTTCAGCAGATTGGGGAAAGTCCCCACGCCCAACAACGCCACCAGCACGCCGGAAATGCCCATGATCATGCCGCGCCGCCGCATCCACCATTGGTTGATCGTGTAGGTGCTGACCAGTCCCAGGCTGCCCTGGCCCAACATGCGAATCGCCACAAAGCCGAGCAGCAGCATAAACGCATTGCTAACCCAGCCCATGTAAATACAGGCCAGGCCAAAGAGGATAGCGACGATAACGACGACCACCGCGGCCCCAGCGCATCGATGCGCCGCCCGACAAAGGGCAGGGCCGCCGCTCCGGTCAGGGTGCCGATGGCGTAATAGGTGCTCACCATCGAGCGGCTGACGCCCAGATCGGTGATGAAGTGTTCGATGAAGATGGAGACGCCGTAGGTTTGGCCTGGGCTGGTCATGATCATGCCGAAGCTGGCGGCCAGCATCACGATCCAACCGAAGAAAACAGGTGATTTTGTCACCATGCGGCTGCTGCGGGATGGGTGTTCGATCTGCGTTGGCGTGTTTAGCAAGGTTGTCTCTCGTGTGGTGGTTTCGTACTCTGGGGGAGGCGGCTGGTATACTGTACCTGTCAGTGAATCTCCGGGCAAACTTCGACAAGGAACATAGGCTATGCCAGAACAACTGCTCCTGACAGCCAAAGCACACAACAACCATTATCTCTTCTCCGATTATTATCTCGACAATCGGGTGGGCGAGCGGCGGGAATGGCGCGAGACCGATGTGCGGGCGGGGTTCGAAGCGCTGGCCGAGTTATGGCAACAGCGCAAATCGGCCCTGATTCACGCCAACGAGGCGCAGACCGAGGCCGATTGGATTCGGCCGGTGCTGCGGATGCTGGGGCATCATTTCACCGTGCAGGTCAGCATCCAGGCGCAGGGCGGCAGCAAGACGCCGGATTACATCTTCTGCCCGGA
Organism: uncultured Chloroflexia bacterium; assembly: GCA_963700615.1. Classification (GTDB taxonomy): domain Bacteria; phylum Chloroflexota; class Anaerolineae; order J102; family J102; genus DUEF01. The sequence goes on from CAVOYG010000032.1 coordinate 69,381, forward strand.
CGAGGTCACACGGGCGACGATCCAGGCGCATGCAGGGCCCGCGAGCGAGGCGGATCTGGCCGGGGCGCTGGCGGTGGGCGACGCCAAAGCCTGGGACAGACCGCTGGATCGGACCCTGACGACGAGGTGGGGTGAAAACCGCTGCACGAGCATCCCGGCCTGCAAATCGATTTCTACATCCGCCATTCCGGGCTGGATTGGGGCATTCTCACCAATGGGCGGCTGTGGCGGCTCTATCACAAAGATTCATCCAAGAAGCTGGATGTGTTCTACGAGGTGGATTTGCCGGCGCTGCTGGAGGCGGAGGCTGGCGATCGACGCGTCTGGAAGCTTTCAAGTACTTCTGGCTGTTCTTCCGGCGCGAGGCCTTTCTCCCCGGCAGCGCATGCACCCGGCCATCCTGCCTGGCTCGACCTGGTGCTGACCGAAAGCCAGGCCTACGAGCAGGGCGTCAGCGATAGTCTGAAAGGGCAGGTGTACGATGCCCTGCAAGCGCTGGCCCAGGGCTTCTTTGATTTCCCGGCAATGGGCTGGCAGCACGACGCCGAGACCATCGCCGCCATCCACGACAACGGCCTGATCGTGCTCTACCGCCTGCTGTTCATTCTCTATGCCGAGGACCGGGACTTGCTGCCCATCCACAGCAACGAGGCCTATCGCGAGAGCTACAGCCTGCAGGCGCTCAAACAGCGCATCGCCCGCGAGATCGACCGGCCAACCGGCCTCGCCCACCATGTCGGGACTGTGGCAGCGGCTGCTGGAGTTGTGGGCGCGTCATCGACCGGGGCGATGAAAGCCTGGGCATTCCCGCCTACAACGGCGGCCTGTTCAAGGCCGGCAATCATCCCTTTTTGGAGCACTATCGGGTGGGCGATTCGCATCTGCGCACAGGCCATCGACCTGCTTGACTCGCATCCGGGACCCAAAGACGGGCAAGGCGGAGTTCGTCGACTACCGAGACCTGGAAATCCGGCATCTGGGCAGCATTTACGAGGGGCTGCTGGAGTACAATCTCGTAGCCGAAAACCCTGTGGCAGGGTCAATGGCGGCGAGGTGTTCGCCGGCGGAGGCAAAAGCCGAGTCTTGGCAGCTGTCTGAACGACAAGGGCGAGCGCAAGGCCACGGGCAGCTATTACACGCCCGACTACATCGTGCAGTACATCGTCGAGCACACGGTGGGGCCGGTGCTGGCCGAGACCGCCGCCCCCTATCTCGACGCCAACGGCGGGGTCAGCGATCCCGGCCGGGCTGGAGAAAGCGGTGCTCGCCATCAACGTGCTGGACCCGGCCATGGGATCGGGACATTTCCTGGTCGCGGCCGCCGACTACATCGCCCGGTTTATGGTGGAACGGGGCGAGTAGCCGTTCAGCGGATCGGCGACACGAACGGCGCTGAAGCGCCCACTACGACGACGACGAAGGCGAATTGGCCTATTGGCGGCGGCGCGTGGCCCAGGCCTGCATCTACGGCGTGGATTTGAATCCGCTGGCGGTGGAACTGGCCAAGCTGAGCCTGTGGCTGGCGACGGTGAGCAAGGACAAGCCCCTGAGCTTTCTCGACCACCACCTGCGCTGCGGCAATTCGCTGATTGGCGCGCGGGTGGCCGATTTGCCGCTGCAAGGGCCGCCGCCCAAAAAGCAGAGCCGCCACAAGAAGACGCAGGAACAGGAGCCGCTGGAGGCGGGGCAGCTTTCGATGCTGGATGACAGCGCCTTTGCCGGGTCGATGGCGGCGGCCACGGGCATGATGAACCTGATCGAGCAGATGGGCAGCGAGACGCTGGCCGTGTGCGCGAGGCGGAGCAGGTGTACCGGGATGGTGCGGCGCGATGCCACGAAGAAAGGCCCGGCTGGTGGCCGACCTGTGGACGGCCCGCCACTTTGGCCTGGACATCCCCGACGACCAGTGGCAGCCGCTGATCAATTACCTGCTGCACGGCGGCTTTGCCATGCCCGGCTGGGAGGAGTTGATCGCCCGGGGCCAGGAAATCGCCGGGGAACGCCGCTTCTTCCACTGGGAACTGGAATTCCCGGAAGTGTTTTTCGATGAACATGGCCGCTTGCAGGGCGAATCGGCGGGGTTTGAGGCGGTGATTGGGAATCCGCCGTATGGCGACCATCGACGGAAGATCAACCGCAGCATATTTGCGACAGTATTTCGGGGTGGCTGGATATTTTGTTGATCTATTTCAGGTGTTTATCGAACAAGGCATATCGATTTTGAGAACGGAAAATCAGTTTGGGTTCATCGTCCCGGAATCGTGGTTAGCTCTGAAAATTCAGAGGCATTGCGAATCTATTGAACGAGAACACGTGGATTCAGAAGATTATTCGATTTAAGCAGAAAGTCTTTGCAGCCGCCACAGTGGATGACAATGATTCTTTTACTACGCAAAACAACTGTGCCAGGGGAGATTGTTGTCTTTTTCGCCAACAACGATCGAAAATTCAATAGGCAGTGTTGATGAGTTTTCGAGGTTTCAACAAAGTGGACTGTCAAATGCTCAAAAATCTCGTATTGATGTCAGAACTCGGTCTGTCCATCGGAGCATCCTAAGCAAGGTAGAGGTCATTTCATCTCAATTCATTGATCTGGGCGATATAACAATAGGAATTCAGGCGTACAACAGGTCAAAACAGCACGTTGAAGAAATCCAAAACCGAGTTTTCACGCAGATCACAAGCTTACAGACGATTACTTGCCGGAAATCGGCGGTGGTGATATAGACAGGTATTCATTACATTTCGACGGGACATCTTGGGTTAGGTATGGCGATCACCTACACGACTATCGCCCTTTACGGTACTTTCAAGAACCACGCCTCCTTGTTCGCGAGATTACTTCTGGTGGGCGATCACAAAATTCATACCACATATACTTCCGAGACATACTGTAACTACAAAACCGCCTTGATCATTCTTGCCAAGAGTTCGGAGTATTCATTGTTTTACTACTTGAGCCTGTTGAATAGTTCATTCATCTCGTGGGTCTTCCTCTGACATCCAACAAAATATTGTCAGACAGTTTTCCCCGGATTTCGGTAGCTGATCTCAAGCAGTTTCCCATCCGCCGCATCGCCTTCACCACACCAGCGGACGAACGGGAGCGGTTGGCGGGCGAAGGCCAAAACCCTGGCGGCGGAGGCGGTCTCGACCGAGGACTTCGGCCCGCGCCCTCGGCTTTGTCTCCGCACCAACTGGCGGCGGAGCCCGAACGCTCGGATGTGGTCCACGACCTGCTGGCGCATCTGGCCGAGCAGATGATCGATCTGAACAAGCAGCGCCAAAAACTGGAGCGGGCGCTGGACCCGTTCAAGTGGCTGGACCGGGGCGCAACATGCGAGCCGTTCACCAAAGTGTTTGCCGAGGAAATCAAATACGGCGAGTTGGTGGGCGATCCCGACCTCGGGGCTGTGCGCCACGACGTGGAGCAACTGCGGCTGGTCCCGACCGCTGGGGGGTACGAGCTTCAGGCCTATCTCAAATATCGCGACCCCGCCACGGACTGGAGCAAAGCGCTCTACGATGACGATGACAAGATCGTGCGTGCCTGGGTCCCGGTCTATCGTTTTGACATGGACGCGACCAAAGCGCAGTTCTACACCCACGCCCTGCCGGTGCTCGACCAGTTCACCGCCTACAAGAAATTCCCCGGCGGCAAGACCAAGACCGCTCTGCAAAAACTGCACGCGGGCCGGCTGCCGATCATCGGAAGTGCGTCGCACCTGCGAGGTGCGACGCACTTGGGTGGGGCCCTCGACTTGACCCCGCTAGAGGAACTCACCGCGGAACTGGCCCTCGCGCGGGGCGCGCATTATGCGCACGGACGCCCTCATCGACCAGATTGTCTACAAGCTTTACGGGCTGACGGAGGAGGAAATTGGGATTGTGGAGGGTGGTGGGTAAAAAGTGCGTCGCACCTCGCAGGTGCGACGCACTTGACTGGACAACACGCCGCTTGGCGGATATCATCCAGTCAACTTTTTCGCACCCCATGTGCGACTCACTTCCGAGCAAGGAAGAGCGTGCCTGAGTCGCACATCCTATCATCACACCCAATGCCATGAGACGAACACTCGAATTTGCTTCCGGCGGTTACTATCACATCTACAATCGTGGCGCCAACCGCGCCAGCATATTTCGAGACGAAGACAATTATTTCTACGTGCTCCGAAAAATGAAGGAGTACAGCCTCAAATACGCCATCTCGATCCTGGCGTACTGTCTTCTGCCCAATCATTATCATTTTCTCGTCCGCCAGGATGGTGAACACTCCGCCCGAATGCTGCCCCAATATACCTTCAACGCCTATACCAAAGCCTTCAACAAACGCTACGAGCGCAGCGGCACACTATTTGAAGGGCCATTCCAGGCGCTCCAGGTTCACACCGAACCCTACCTTCTCAACATCTGCCGGTACATCCATGCCAACCCCGTTCTGCACGGCGTTACCGATGACCCGTCGATGTGGCAGTTCTCCAATTACCTGGAATGGGTGGACCAGCGACCGGGCGAGCTTGTCGACCGGGCATTTGTCAGCAACTACTTCGATTCGCCAGAGACCTACGAGCGCTTCGTGCTCGACTATTTGCGAGAGCGGGAACTCCCGCAGCCCCTGGCCGAGTACCTGCAAGAACTGGATGATTGACTCATAAGTGCGACGCACCTGCGAGGTGCGTCGCACTTGTCAAGGACCAACCTCATGTCTTCAACCCTACGAACCAGCGCCAAACGAGTCCAGGATTGCCTGACTGACCGCGGATTCGCCTTCGAGGTGAAGGAACTACCCAGTTCCACGCGCACAGCGCAGGAGGCCGCCGACAGCATCGGCTGCACCGTCTCGCAGATCGCCAAATCCCTGGTGTTCCGCGAAAAAACAACGGATCAGGCGATATTGGTGATCGCTTCCGGCTCCAACCGTGTCGATGTGCGCAAGATCGAGACGGCCACCGGCCTGGCGCTGGGCAAGGCCGATGGCGCTTTCGTGCGCGAAAAAACCGGCTTCGCCATCGGCGGCGTGCCCCCCGTGGGACACAGCGAGCCATTGCAGACGATATTGGACCCAGACATGAAGCGCTATGACGTGATCTGGGCGGCGGCTGGCACGCCCTTTGCCGTGTTTCAACTGAAACCGGATGATCTCGAACCGTTAACCGGTGGGGCCTGGGTGGAATTGGCGGAATAGTCCATCATGGCAGGCAGATATGATCTGCGTCATAGACTGTTTTTTATCGATCTGCCATGATAAGGGGTGACAAATCGGTCGTATTCAGACATCGATCACCAGCGCGGGAGTCTCCGATTCGTCACCCCAGTTGTTTTTGGGGAAATGGCACATCGAACCGGTTATGTTGACATTTCAACGCATCCAGGTGAGAACTCGAATCAAATTGGCGGTTTAGCCTGTGTGATATCGTGCCATTGACCACCTGTCCGGATGAATCACAAATAAGGTAACGAAAAAATTGACTGTCAGGTGGATTTGATGCTGAAACCACTTAGATAGCGTTGCCCGATCTAGCATCAAAACAGGAGGATTGTGACTATGTCCGATTTCCTACTAGCGGCACATAAGCGAATGAGTATGTGGGATCACGGTGATCGCCATATCATTTTGGCCGGGCGTTGGCTGCAAATGGCTCTGGCTATTGGCATTTTGCTGTTTCTGCTGGCAAGCCTGATTATTCTTGTCCTGCCGCCAACGACCCAGGCATCTCCTGCAACTGCCAATTCGGCTATCCTGCCGCCATCCCCTTTGCTAGGCCAGGACGATGTAAAACCAGACTGGGTGGTGAGGGAGGTGAACGTCGCCCTCAAGGAATGCCGTGAGCTTTCGGCACCCGAGGCCGCTGTCGGTACCACCGACTTCAGCGGTCGCTGCCATTCGACCACTGCCGCCGGCGCCGAAGCACTGGACGTCGTCGCCCTGCTAGGCCTGGACTATCCCACACAGGCTTTTAGCGGCCAGCCCATCCGCTTTTCGGCCGAACTGACCGGACGCTACAGTTGGACCGAGGAGGCCTGGAGCAATACGTGGCCTCAGCCATCGATACGTCTGACACTAAATGATGGCCGTTGCAGTCGGGATGAGATAGATTGGGGCAGGATAGCTGAAAGCGGTTCCCAGCAGCTCGATGTAGAGGCCAGTTGTGAGTATGCCGACGCCGATGAAATCTTGGCCAATCGCTACCGTCCTACCGTATCCTTTTTTGCAGACTTGGCAGTGTCTGGTGTAACTGTCCCCCACTGGGTGGAGGTCAAGGTGGATGTAGTCTATGAACCGGTGCCGCCGGACACAGTTACCTATCAGGGTCGTGTACTGACCCGCGACGCCAGCCTGGGGCTAAATCCACTGATCGACGTCCCCGTCTCGCTGATGGACGACAACACGGTGCTGCGCCGGGTCATCACCGACGATGACGGTCGCTATACGATGCATGAGGTGCCGGTGGGGGAGATACTGGCTATGAGCGTCACATTGGAACACGCGGGCAAGGTGCCAACCCAGTTCAGGGTCTATACCGGCACCCTGGCCAGCCCGCTGGCGCAGGTCAGAACGCAGGATTTCGAAGTGGCCAGTGCCCCCGATCCGCGTACGCGAGACATCGTGTTCGACGACACAACCGATCTTATCGAGCATCCGGCCATCCTGAAACAACACCGCAACGACCTGGGCGCAATCTACTATCACACACATCAGGCCTGGCAGCTCAGCGATCAACTCAAAGTGCCACTGGATTACGAACTGCCGGTTGATATCATTGCCTTCTCGACCTTACCGCCACCGAATGACGGCGTCTATTGGAACTGGCGTACGCCTGCCGGCGCCAATAATCCTTTTATCAATATCGAAGCCGCCAACAAAAGCAGCTTCTATTCAGATCCCGGTCGACCGGACAATCGGGAGTGGCACGAGTTTGGACATCATATCATGGCGGATATGTTCAATGACCAGATGCCCGAAGATCCAACGGGGTGCCCTAATCCGCCCGCAGCCGGTCATGATTGCAATCATTGGGGCTATGCCAATGTGTCCACTGTGGATTCCTGGACCGAGGGATTCGCTGAGTTTTATTCCATGATGGTTGCCCGCGATATCGAAAATGATCCGCGACCGGAACTCTATGCGTTATTGGCTAATCTCGAGTACGAGACCAATAACGAGCCAAATTATCTGGCTTGGACGAACGAGGAATATGCCGTGGCCGGTTTATTATTAGATCTGGTGGATGCAGTTGATGAGGGTGATAATTCTCCTTCATTGAGCAATGAGGGTTATGCCGATTGTGTGGCAGTGGACTTCCAAACCGTTCTGTGGCCAATCCTGGCTAAAAACTGGAATGGCACCGTTGCCGGTTCCCCTGCTGCGCAGGATTTTGGGTATCTATTTGATGTCAAACACCTTTACGATGTTCTCAAGCACGAAGGCATCGGCGATGAACGCAGTCGGGGCAGGCCGTTCATCGATGATCTCGATGAGTTGTTCATTGCTCATGGTTTTTTTGCCGACATGGCCAACTTCGATAGATTCGATGACGGCGAGGAGGTGGGACGTGCGGCTTATCCTGCTCGTCCCAATCGCCGCGCCCACCCTCTCGAAAAAGGATCGTATATTGCCTTTGAAGCTGTGGATGATGCAACCGGCAAGCCAATCGCTATTCGAGATTTTTGGGTGGATGTACGATATGATCCGCCCTTCGAACTGTACGATTACCAGTACCGGGCTATTCCCACCAACCCTGGCCGACTGTACTACTTCGGCCCAGATCCTCAATACAATGTGACCACGACCATCACCGCCAATGCTGTTGGATATACCTCAACGGAACCGTTGCAGATCGACAATACCGATTACTGGCAGCGCATGAGCGAAAAGCCCGATGATCATTTCCTCGAAACTACCTTCCAGATGAATAAGGTGCCATCCTTGTACCTACCACTAATCGTCGACTATGGCGCCGCATTGGGTGCCCAG
>CAVOYG010000033.1:0-627624 GCA_963700615.1 uncultured Chloroflexia bacterium
TGACACCAAACGTTACGGGGTCGCGAGGGCGGTGAGGAGCGTGTCGAGTTCGGCTGGGTCGACATCGACCGCCTCGCCGTACAGCTTCACCTTGGGTTCGGTCCCGCTCGGACGGATCTGCAGTCGCACACCGCCCTCGAGCGTCAACCGCGGAACAGATTCGCCTCCGGGTAGGTCTCCACCGACACCACCGCCCGGCCACCCACCTCGGCAGGCGGGTCCATCTGCAGCGACGACACCCAGGCAGCACCATCGGTCGGCGGCATCTTCTCGACCGACAACTCCGCGGTGACGTACCGACCGAATCGGTCAGCGATCGAATCGAGCCGGTCCTGCGACGTCTCGCCCTCCGAGGCTGCAACCGCCGCGATCTCGGCCATCAGCACCGCGGCCGTGATGCCATCCTTGTCGAGCGGTGTGGGTGCGACCAGGTACCCCAATGCCTGCTCGTAGCCGAGCATCAGTCGCAAGTCGGGCCGCTCCGTGGCGATCTTGCCGATCCACTTGAAGCCAGTGAAGGTCTCTTCACTGTGCACCCCGGCCGCGTCGGCCATCCGAGCGAGCAGCGATGACGACACCAAGGTGGTCACGACGAGTCGGTCGTCGCCGACGGTGTTGGCCAAGATGTAGTCGGCGAACAGCCAGCCGATCTCGTCGCCGCTGAGTCGCCGCCAACTCCCACCGGGTTGCGGAATCGCCACACCCAGACGATCGGCATCGGGATCGTTGGCCAACGCCACCGCGGCATCGCACGCCGCGGCGTCGGCGAGCAACAGATCCATCGCCCCCGGCTCCTCGGGATTCGGGAACGACACGGTCGGGAAGGTCCCGTCAGGCTGTTGTTGCCGCTCGACGACGTGCGGGGCCGGAAGACCAGCCGCATCGAAGGCCCGGAGCACCACGTCGCCCCCCACGCCGTGCATGGCCGTGTAGGCCACCGCGACGCCTGCCACGTCGGGGCGAAGGCGAACCGACGGGACGAATGCGACGTAGCGATCGACCCACGAATGATCGAGCCGTTCGATCAGCACGTCGTCGGGACTCGCGGCCCGCGACCGTGAGCGGGTCGAACGTCGCGATGCGTTCGGAGATGTCGGTGTCGACCGGCGACACGATCTGCGACCCGGTGGGAAGGTAGACCTTGTAGCCGTTGTCGGCGGGCGGGTTGTGCGACGCCGTCACGACCACGCCGGCTGCGGCGTCCATCTCGGTGATCGACCAGGCCAGCACTGGTGTGGGCTGCACGCCGGGGTGCAGCATCGATCGGATCCCCATCGACCACGAGCACCCGTGCGGTGTCGTCCGCAAACAGGTCGCTCTTGCGCCGAGCATCGTGGGCGATCACCACCCCACGAGCGGACGCATCCGGAATCGTTCCGTTGGCCTCCGCATCGAGCAGCCACCGACCGATCCCGGCAGCGGCCTGACGCACCACCAGCCGGTTCATTCGCATCGAACCGGCAGCCACCGCCGCCCGGAGGCCCGCCGTGCCGAACTCGAGCACGCCAGCGAACCGTGCGCTGAGGTCGTCGACGGCCCCAGGCTCATCGCGTTGCGCAGCGACGATCAGCTCGTTGAGTTCGCTGCGGATGTCGTCATCGGGCTCGGCAGCCAACCACTGCTGCCGCGACATCGATCACGTCGCCGCCTCGGCTCGCCGATGCTTCGCCACCTGGGGTTCTGCCGTGATCAGCCATCACCGATCAGGTTACGCAGCTCCACGAGTGGGCGCGGCCCCACGTGGCCGATCACCTCGGCAGCCGCGATCGCGCCGAACCGACCGCACGTGGCCAGGTCGCGACCCGAGGTCAACCCGTGCAGGAACCCCACGGCGAACAGATCGCCGGCGCCGGTGGTGTCGATCACCCGATCGACCGACTCCGCGGGGACCCGGAGCAACTCGTCGGGCGTGATGATCACACACCCCTCGGCGCCGATCGTGATCGCCGCGAACTGGCACTCCCGGCGCAGTGCCGCCACGGCGTCGTCGAACGAGTCGAGTTCGTACAGCGACAGCAGTTCGTCGTGGTTGCCGAAGAGCAGATCGACTCGATCCTGGACGAGCCCACGGAAGTCGTCGCGGTGCCGATCGACACAGAAGGAGTCGGACAGGGTGAGCGACACCATTCGGCCGTTGTCGTGGGCGACTGCAGCGGCGCGACGAAACGCCGCTTTCGCGTCGTCGCGGTCGAACAGGTAACCCTCCATGTAGAGCACGTGCGATTCGGCGATGACCGATTCGTCGAGATCGTCGACGCACAGTTCGCTCGACACGCCGAGGTAGGTGTTCATCGTTCGTTCGGCATCGGGAGTGACGACGATCACGCAGCGTCCCGTCGGCATCGAGTGCTCGCCCAGCGGCCGGTGGAAGGCGACCCCGACGGCACGCATGTCGTGGCCGAACACGTCACCGAGATCGTCTCCGTTGACCTTGCCGATGTACGCCGCACGACCGCCCATGCTCGCCACACCGACGACGGTGTTGGCAGCTGAACCACCGCTCATCTCCACCGCCCGGTCGAGCGCGGCGTAGAGCTCGACCGCACGTTCGGTCTCGATCAGCGTCATCGCGCCCTTCACCAGATCGTGGTGCTCGAGGAAGTGCTCCTCGGCAGGGGCGATCACATCGACGAGGGCATTGCCGATACCCACGACGTCGAATTGCGCGGGCACGGAGCCAGAGTCGGTCGAGAACCGTCGAGAGAGGTCGGACACGGGTGATCACGCTACCGCCGCTACCGTGCTCCGGATGGGAGCCACACCGGCCGATGCCGCCGAACTCGACCCGTTCCGACTGCCGACCGACGTCCGCCCGACCCGGTACGACGTCCGACTTCGACCGATGCTGTCCGAGGCAGCGTTCGTCGGCAGGGTGCGCATCGAACTCGATGTCGACACGTCGACCGGCCTGCTCGTGCTCAATGCCGCCGAGCTCGACATCAGCTCATGCGAAGTCGACGGACAACCGGCTCCGTGGCGCCTCGATGACGCCACCGAGCGCCTGATCGTGACGCCGACGGCACCTGTCGCGGCCGGCACCACCGTCCTCACCATCACGTTCGAGGGGGTGCTCAACGACAAGCTTCGTGGCTTCTACCGCAGCACCTACGTCGACGAGCAGGGCGTCGAGCAGGTGATCGCCTGCACCCAGATGCAGGCCACCGATTGCAGGCGGGCGTTTCCCTGCTGGGACGAGCCGGCGTTCAAGGCGGTGTTCGGCGTCACGCTCGACGTCGACGACGGCCTGACGGCGATCTCGAACAGCCCCGAGATCGATCGAGCGCTCGTCGAGGGGCGCAACGTGATCACGTTCGCCGACACCATGGTGATGAGCAGCTACCTGGTGGCATTCGTGGTCGGACGCCTCGACATGACCGACCCCATCGATGTCGACGGCACACCGCTGCGAATCGTGCACGTGCCGGGCAAGCGTCACCTGACCGGGTTCGGCGAGGATGTCGGAGCCTTCTGCCTGCGATGGTTCCAGGAGTACTACGGCATCGCCTACCCCGGAGACAAGGTCGACCTGGTGGCACTGCCCGATTTCGCCGCCGGCGCCATGGAGAACCTCGGATGCATCACGTTCCGTGAGAGCCTGCTGCTGGTCGACCCGACCGCAAGCACCCAGAACGAACGCCAGCTGGTGGCCGACGTGGTCGCACACGAGTTGGCCCACATGTGGTTCGGCGACCTCGTGACCATGCGCTGGTGGAACGGCATCTGGCTCAACGAGGCATTCGCCACGTTCATGGAGGTCGCTGCATGCGAGGCCTACCGTCCCGATTGGCAGCGATGGACGTCGTTCGGCGTCGAGCGCAGCGTCGCCTTCGACACCGACTCGCTGCTGAGCACCCGCTCGGTCGAGTTCGAGGTGCGATCCCCCGCCGACTGCGAAGGCATGTTCGACGTGCTCACCTACCAGAAGGGCGGCGCACTCCTGCGCATGCTGGAGCAGTACCTCGGCGAGAGCCGCTTTCGTGACGGCGTCAACCACTATCTCGACACCCACGCAGTACGCGAACACCGAGACCAACGATCTGTGGGACGCCATCGAGGCGACCTCCGGCGAGCCGGTGCGACGAATCATGGATTCGTGGATCTGGCAGCCCGGCTATCCACTGGTGAGCGCATCGATCGTCGACGACACCCTCGTGTTGCGCCAGCAACGGTTCCTCTTCGACGCATCGAGCCGCGACCCCCTCGACCCACAGACGTGGGCCGTCCCCGTCCACATCCGTCACGGCGACACCACCACGACGCTGCTCCTCGACACCGAGACTGCGAGCCTCGATCTGTCGGCCTCGCCCGATTCCGCAGTGATCGTCAACGCAGGGGGGCACGGCTTCTACCGGGTCGCCTACTCCGACGAGCTCCGCGAGCGGATCGACGGCACGACGCTGCGCACCCTCTCCACGCTGGAGCGCTACAACCTGGTCGACGACGCATGGTCGGCCACCGTCGCAGGCGAGATGTCGGCGGGGCAGCTGCTCAGCTTCCTGCACGGCTTCGTCGAGGAAGACGAGCACGCGGTCTGGCAGGCGATCACGATCGCGCTGCGGGGTGTGGGTCGGGTGCTCGACGATGGGCCGCAGCTCGACGCGTTCCGATCCACCGTGCGAGACCTCACCACGCCGGCGCTCGTTGCGCTCGGCGAACCGTCGGATGACGAATCCGATCTCGATCGCAAGCTTCGCGGCCTGCTGGTGAGCACCGCCGGCGTGCTCGGCAACGACGTCGAGGTGCAGGCACGGTGTCGCGAGTGGTTCGAGGCTGCGCGTGGTGATTCGACTGCGGTCGACCCCGAGCTGATCTCGGCAGCGACCAGCGTGGTGGCGGCCACCGGCGACGCTTCGACCTATGACGTCATGCGCGAGCGGTTCCAGACGGCTCGTACTCCGCAGGAGCAGCTCCGCAACCTCTTCGCACTCGCCGAGTTCGACGACGAATCGCTGGTGCTGGCCACGTGCGAGTTCGCGATGAGCGAGTCGGTGAAGACCCAGAACGCGCCGTTCCTGCTTCGAGCTGCGATCGCCAACCGCCGGCACGGCGCCGCGGCGTGGCGTTTCGTGCGTGACCGGTGGGACGACGCGACCGACCGATTCCCCAGCAACACCATTGTTCGCATGGTCGACTCGGTGAAGCTGTTGACCACTGCCGAGTCGGTGGCTGAGACCGCCTCGTTCTTCGAGCAGCACCCCATCGAGCAGGCGTCGAAGACCCTCGAGCAGATCCTCGAACGCCAGCGGATCAATGCCGCATTTCGCGGACGCGAAGCTGGCCGATTCGGCGGCGTTGCGTCCTGACGTCGACCGGCCGTCGCTGGCCAGATCACTCATCCGGATTCGACTGGGCGCCGTAGAGGTGCAAGACGACGGGAACAGCTCGTCGTCGAACACCTTCGAAAGGACCACACGATGAAGAAGCTCCTCGCAGGCGCAGCGGTACTCGCTGCCACACTGCTCGCTGCCCCCGCCGGCATGACGAGCGCCCAGTCGGAGACACAGGTGATGTTGCTCCACGGCATCCCCGACACCGCGGTCGACGTCGCCGTCGACGGCAGCGTCGTGATCGAAGGCTTCGAGTTCGGCGACATGCAGGACCTGACTGCGTTTGCCGGCCAGACCCTCAACAACCTCGAGGTGCTCCTCGCCGGTACCGACACCGTGGCCATCGGGCCGGTCGAAGCCTTCGACGTGCCCGGCTCCGGGAACTGGACGGTCGTTGCCCACCTCGACGCCGACGGCCAGCCGACGATCACCCCGTTCGAGAACGACACCTCGGCGGTCGATGCGGGCCAGGGCCGCCTGACCGTTCGCCACACTGCGGCCGCTCCGGCCGTCGACATCGTCCTCGGCGATGCCCGGCCCGTGGTCGACCTGTCGAACCCGAACGAGCAGGCACTGCCGCTGCCCGCTGGTGAAGTCGCCGGTGCCGAGATCGCTCCGACCGGTGGCGATCCGATCGCCGATGTGCCGACCGTCAACGTCGTCGCCGACGAGAACCTGATCGTGTACGCCGTTGGTTCACTCTCCGACGACACGTTCACGTTCCTCACCCAGACCGTCACCATCGAAGCTGCGGCCGGTGACGCCGCAGCGACCGGTGATGGCACACCGGCACCCACCGAGGTGAACACCGGCGGTGAGCTCGGCGCAACCTCCGGTTCGTCGCTCACGCTGTTCGCCGCAGCCGCGGGCCTCTTCGCCCTCGCCGGTGGCGCAGCGGTGCTGCGTCGTCGGACGGTCGAATCCTGACCCGAGGCCTGAGCGCTCCGCCGACCCTGCACCCGTGATCACGTGAACGACCGTCCCACCCCCTCCCCGAACACCAGGGACGGTCGTCGCGTGGCCGGGTGCGCTCGACGAGCACCATCGTCATCGTCGCCGCACTCCTCGCTGGGGGCGCACTGGCCGTTGCCGGTGTCGTCTCCCGAGGAGGCGGCGACGACGTCGTCGTCCTCCAGGTCGACGATGCCGTCACGAACACCATCCCCTCGACGGTGCCACCGCGATCGACGGTCGACGAGTTCCCCGCGCCGACACCACCAACACCGCCGACCACCCAGGCGGCACCGTCACCTCGCCCTCCCGGCACCTCGCGCGCTGCCTCGGCGCCGCCAGCGGTGTCGCCGCTCGCCGAGCAGGTCGGGGCCCGCTACAGCGCACTTCCCGAAGTGATCACGCCTCGATCACGCCCCGTCGGCCTGCAGATCGAGTCGATCGACGTCGCGTCGTATCCGGTCAGGCCGGTCGGGCTCGAACCCGATGGCCAGATGGAGATCCCCGACGAGACCGAGATCGGCTGGTATCGGTACGGAGCGACGGCCGGCCAGCCCGGGGCCACCGTCCTGGCAGCTCATGTCTCGTGGAATCGCACGTCCGGGCCGTTCGCGCTGCTGGGCAACGTCGAGCCCGGCGACATGGTCGAGGTCGAGCTCGACGACGGCACCGTCCGCCGCTACGAGGTCATCGAACGCGCCGTGTACGGCAAACAGGAGCTGCCGTCGGAGCGCATCTGGCGGACCTCGGGTGACGAAACCCTGGTGTTGATCACCTGCGGCGGCGACTACAACCCGGACATCCGCCGGTACCGCGAGAACATCGTCGTGTACGCGGTGCCGGTGGGCTGACTGATATGAGTTCCTGAGGGGTTGCGCTTCGGGACCAGAGGTGCCAGAAGGGAGCCCTTGTCAGTTGAGGGCTCGGCGTTGCAGCGCCGGTTCCTCCCAGCACCTCTGGAGGTGGTCATGCTCGCACTTGTTGAGCAGTTGTCGTGCGCGCGGCTGGTGTGCGGCTTGAAGACTTGGTTGCGGTTCCGATCGATGTCGGCAAACACACGGCAATGGCCAAAGTCGTCGACTTCACCGGTGCCGAGTTGGTGAAGCCGTTCGAGTTTCCGCTCGATCGATCCGGTGTGGATGCGTTGGTCGGTCGGGTCCGGTCCTCGGTGCCTGCCTCGACGTCGCTTGTTCGTGTCGGGCTTGAAGCTGCCGGGCACTATCACCTGCCGCTGGCGGGTGGTGTGCTTCCTGCTGGGTGGGAACTGCGCATGTTGAACCCGGGTCATGTCGCAGCGCAGCGCAAGGTGAACGGTTCTCGAGGCGTGAAGACCGACAAGGTCGATCTGGTCGCTATCGCGGACATGTTGCTGGCCGGGAAGGGCACGATCGCCCCGGCGTTCGCGGATCCGATCATGACGCTGACTGGCTGGGTCAACCATCGTCGGCGCCGGTCGCTTGTGCGGCGTCGCACGATCCAACAGCTCACGACTCACGTTGATCGATGCTTCCCTGGCCTCGGGCGAGCGATGTGGTCGGTTGCGCTGTCCAAGGCTGGCCGGCTGATCATCACCGAGATGCCGGACCCCGCACGCGTCGCTCGACTTGGCTCGGCACGCCTGCGACGTTATGCAGCCAACCGGGGCGTGCGCATGACCACCCCGCTCGCGAACAAGATCGTCGACGCCGCCCGGCTCGCTCTGCCCGTTCCGGGTGCTGAGGTGTCTCGCCGCCTGCTGGCTGCGGACTTGGAACTCCTCGATGACATCGAGGATCAGATCACCGAAGCCGATGCTCACATCGCGGCACTCCTGCCCGCTACGCCGTTCGGGGTGCTGACCACCACGCCCGGATGGGGCCCGGTCCGTGTCGGCCACTACGGCGCCGCTGTCGGCGACCCACAACGTTGGCCCAGCCACCGCCAGCTCTACCGGGCCTCCGGACTCACCCCACGCATCTACGAATCAGCCGGCCACCGACGTGACGGCCGAATCAGCCGAGAAGGCTCAGTCCCCCTACGAGTTGCCCTGGTCGATCTCGGCACCGGCCTCTGGCACCAGGACCCCGCCAGCCGCGCCTACGGCCAGGCCATGCGAGACAGGGGCAAACCCGGCGGAATCATCCTCTGCGCCATGGCACACCGCGCCAACAAGATCGCCTACGCCATGGTCCGCGACCAGACAACCGTGGGAGCCCGCCTACTGGGCACAATGAACGCCAACGCCGCGACGGGGACATCTCCGACAGCGGCCCACGGTCAGGGAGGCCGGTCGACACCGTTCTGACGGTGACGCGCCGCTCGCCGGCGACGTCGATCTGAGTTTGGTGCCCGGCCTCCCGCTCTCGCCAACGAGCTCGAACCAGGCCAACTGACCGTGTTCACACACAGGTCGCATGATCAGCCTGAGCCATGCAGAGCGTGACCAGCACCGCTCGTCGTCCGCCACCCGAACCAACCCGGCAAAAGGCCGGGACGATCACACGCGCCTGAACCCCAACCTTGACAAACCCACGGCCAACTCAGCGCTTCACCAGCTCCCAGGCCTGTTCCGAGGGGAACCGCTTGCGCCCAGCGCCGCCGGCACCGAGAACTCGGCGCCCTCGGCAGTTCGGGCGCCTGGATCTCATGGAAACGCACGACGTCGAAGCCCACTCGATCGAACAGTCGCATCCACGCCGAGATCTCCAGGTTGAACTCGATGCCACCGGGGTCGACCGCTGCCTCGGTCCAGTCGAACTGCGACATGCCGAAGTAGGACTGCTCGAGGGTGAGCCCGACCGCGACGCCCCGTCCGGTGGCAGACACGACATCGCAAGCGGGTGGTTCCCGAGGAAGGTCAGCCGACCACCCGAACGCAGCAGTCGGTGCGCTTCGGGAATCCAACGTGCCGGGTCGCACCAGATCGCCGCGCCGTACTCGCTGATGGCGAGGTCGAACGAGCCGTCGGCTTGCGGCACGGTTTCGGCGTTGCCGTGCACCCACTCGATGACGTCGATGCCATGTGTCGCGGCGAGCTGCCGGGCGGTGGCCAGCTGCGCCTGCCGAGTTGTCGATGGCGTACACCGACGCACCGCGGCGACGCATCCACGCCGACACGTACGCGGTGCCGCACCCGAGCTCGATCGCTCGCTGTCCGTCAGCTCGTCGGCGAGGAATGTCAGCTCCGAGTTCGGGATGCCCCACATGCCCCAGGTCGGCTCACTTGCGCCCGACGCACGCTCGCCCGGCGCGACCCACTTCGGTGCGTTGGCGTCCCAGTGGCGCCGGTTCTCGGCGACGTGGTCGGGCAGCGTGGTTTCCGGGGCTGGTTCCGTCATCGGTCGGATGTCGGCCTCGATGCGTCCGCAACGAAGCGCCGGGCGAGACGTTCGGAGAACCCACCGATCACTGCCCACAGCGAGGCGGTCTGACCGTCGGCGTTGACCACGTTCTGGGTGTCGGACTGCAGCACGACCACGAGCACGAGCGCAGCGAGAGCCGCGAACATCCAGCGCATGCAACCGTGAACCGAAATCCTGCTCTTCACGCCAGATACTGCTTGTCGCTATGTTTACCTGACCAATCCGCTCCCACACCTCTGCCGCCCTTTCATAAGGAAGCAGCCCACCTAGCCAGACGCCTTGCTTCCTGACACCCTCACTCCAGGCCGAGACCATCTCCATTTTCTAATCCAGGGGAATGCCCGCTTGACAGTGCGGACAGTAGTAAGACTTACCCCCGATTCGTCTTCACCTCCCCTATCATGCTCACAATTGTCTTTCCCTTCACTCCCTTGTTTCGCATCACCTGCCCGCAGTCCGGACAAATCTGCCTACTCTCACTCTTGTTTCTCTCGACCTCAACGACTGCTTCCGCTAACCTCGCTCCATTTTCTGCCGTATCTGCAGAACCGCCCCCTCAATATCTCGAAATTTCACCTCCGTCTCACTCTCGTACCAATCCAGATATTCATCGAGCAATACCTCCATCTCCTCCATCATATTCGCTCTCAGATTTACTCGCTCCGTTTCTGATTGAGTTGCCATCGGTTTCTCCTGTGTGCAGGGGGATTCATTTGCTCCGCATACTTTGCTGACCTTGCCCCAAATTTGAAACGCACCCATGATGATGGCAATCCTGTAACTGATTCTGATGACGCCACAGTGACGATTACTGGCGTTACGTCGTCGATTCAGGTGATCAAGACGGCGAATCCCACCAATGTCCCTGAACCTGGCGGCGTTGTCAGCTTCTCGGTACGCATCAACAATACCAGCAACGTCGATACTGTGACGATCAATTCACTGGTAGACTCGATTCATGGCAATGTGAACGGTCAGGGCACCTGTGCGGTGCCGCAGATAATCCTCCCAGGTAACTTCTACCAATGTAATTTCACAGCAAACGTGACTGGCAATGCCGGCGATACGGAAACCGATGTGGTCACTGCTACCGGTGTTGATGATGATGGCAATCCCGCTACAGACAGTGATGACGCTACAGTGACGGTAACCGATCGTCCGTTTTCGCTTTAGGTCATCAAGACAGCAAATCCAACCAATCTGCCTGAACCGGGCGGCTTGGTCACCTTCACGGTGCGAGTCAACAACACAAGTGTTACGGATAGCATAACTAATAGAGTTGTTCCTCAATAATTAAAGGACTCCACCGAAAAAAGCCCGAGGAGGTGAAAAGAATTCAACTTCAGACAATTGCATAGCTGGCAGAGGAAATTGGCAACCATCGACGACGTTTGGCCGATAAATGCCGGTAGAGGCCATCAAGAGGCCGCAGGAAGCGTGTCAAACGCTGGAAATGGCCAAAAACAGGCGAAAGTTGTTGTGTTTCATCCTGTTGTTGTATCTGGTAGGCATGGATACGACGCACGTTGACCATGAGTGCGGAAGCGAACATCATGGAGGCCATGCGGAACTTGCCGCGCACAGGCAATTTGCCTCGGAAGGGATGCTTGACCGAACGGACCGTTGCTTCCACAGCAGAACGAAGATTCTGACCAGACTGCTGCATCCTCCGCAGATGCTGACGTTTCAAGGCGACATCGACTTGGCGTTGATTGAGGTAGAGAACGGCTTTGCCAGGCTGTTTGCTTGAAGGCACAGTACACTGGTTTCGCAGCGGACATGCGGCGCATCGCTCAGCATCAAAGCGAGCGATGAAGCGTCCAGGTTGGCGTCCGGGTTCTGCAAGGATGGTTTGACCACCAGGACAAGTGAGTTGCTGAGGGTGTCCTTTGTCTGTGGTGTCGATGCTGAAATCAGCCAGTCCCACTCGCTCTGGCGCAGGCGCACCCCCGCGAATGGCGGTTTGATGGAGCTCGACTTCGAGGTCCCGCATGAGTTTGTCGACATCTTCACTGTTGTAGCCGCCATCGGTGTACATTTCCTCGACATCCAGCCGCTCTTTGAGCTGCGGCAACGCCTCCTCCAACATCGCTGCATCATCGCTGACATTCGCTTCCGTTTGCATATGCACGATCAGCTGCAGGTCATTTTCCGGATCGCAGGTTTCGGTGACGTTGCTCACGTAACCGACATAACCTTCCTCCCGCTTTTTGCGATAGCTCGCTTCCCAGTCATCGGGCGACTGCAGGCTATCGGCACTCAATTCTTGTCCCTGTTTGGGCCTTTGTTCCTGCTCAGTCCACACAAAGTGCTCCTCAAAGACCCGCTTCAGCATCTGATAGGCCGGTGCTTCGCCATAGCCCTCGGCCAAATCCACCAGCAACTGCGCCATCACCTCGCCGATTTGCTGGATATGGTCCAGGTAAGCGCCTCGTAAATGATAGACATAGTGATTGGCTTTGCCCTTGACGTAGGGCGCAAAGAGCGCTTCATAGTGCGCTTGCTCCTCCTCACTGAGCAGACGATGCATTCGGCGCAGCACTTCCACTAAAAGTTGCAGACGACTGCCATTCTGAATGTTGCTCGCCACCTGCGTCGAATCCATGCGCAACTTCCCCGTCTTCACCGACAACGCTTGCAGCTGCTTGTCCGTCACATCCTCGAACACCTTCCCTATCAGATTCTCTCCACTCTTCTGCATGTGCTCACTGAGACGTTTCCGAAAATTGTAGACCGTCCGCAATTCAAAATGCCCTTCCCCCAAGGAACGATAGCCTAACGCATAGCGTACTTGCATGATCGTAACAGAAGGCATCGTACATCTCTTCATCCGTCCAGCCGTTCCCTGCTTTCAACACCTCCAATCCCACCAGCACATTCACCGGCACATTCGGACGTGAATCTTCCTCCGCATACAGAACCGCAAAGGGCGCTTCATCGATCTGGCGGAAAAATCCATGATAAAAAGCGCCTGCCCATGATGCCTCCAACCGTTTCTGCAACTTCGGCGGCAATTCGTCCAAACTGCTGAATAGCGGCGCCTGCAAATGACTGTCGTTTTTCCGAAACATCCTTGACCTCTTTCTGGGGGGCTTGGGGCTTTATCAGCCCAATGTTTGCCCCCCTATTTTACCAACCTCGCGATGTTCGCGCGAGTTTTCAGTATAGCTCATTTGTTCCCCCTTTTTTCAGGGGAGTCATTACAGTGGTAAAAAAAAGTCATACCGTGAAAAACACGGTGATGTCCACACTGAATAAGCACATTCTCTTCATCGGTCGCACCTTCACCGGACGCAATCATGATTACAGTATGCTGAAACAAGAGTTGCCGCCTGACCAGGATTGGTTTGATGACATCCATGTCCTGGTTGATTTAGGCTATCTGGGTATGCCTGATGATTACGATAATGACAGCATCTACCTACCCTCCAAGAAACCTCGCAAAAGCAAAAAGAACCCAGAGCCGGAACTCAGTGACGACCAGAAAACTGTCAATCATGCCTTAAGCCAACTGCGCATCTTTGTTGAAAATGCTATCGGCGGCATGAAACGTTACAACATCCTTGTACATCGTTTCCGAAACCACAAAAAGAACTTTGAAGATGAGGTCATTGGCATTTGTGCTGGTCTTTGGAATTTCTCGCTCTCCTTTAAGACTCCCCTGAAAAAAGGGAGAACAAATGAGCTATATTGAAAACTCGCGCGAACATCGCGAGGTTGGTAAAATAGGGGGGCAAACAATAGGGATATAAAGCCCCAAGCCCCCCAGAAAGAGGTCAAGGATGTTTCGGAAAAACGACAGTCATTTGCAGTCGCCGCTATTCAGCAGTTTGGACGTATTACCGCCGAAGTTACAGAAACGGTTGGAGAAATCATGGGCGGGCGCTTTTTATCATGGATTTTTCCGCCAGATCGATGAAGCGCCCTTTGCGGTTCTGTATGCGGAGGAAGATTCACGTCCGAATGTGCCGGTGAATGTGTTGGTGGGATTGGAGGTGATGAAAGCAGGGAACGGCTGGACGGATGAAGAGATGTACGACGCCTTCTGTTACGACCATCAAGTGCGCTATGCGTTAGGCTATCGTTCTTTGGGGGAAGGGCATTTTGAATTGCGGACGGTCTACAATTTTCGGCGGCGTCTCAGTGAGTACATGCAAAAGAATGGGGAGAATCTGATAGGGAAGGTGTTTGAGGATGTGACGGACAAGCAGCTGCAAGCGTTGCCGGTGAAGACGGGGAAGTTGCGCATGGATTCGACGCAGGTGGCGAGCAACATTCAGAATGGCAGTCGTCTGCAACTTTTAGTGGAAGTGCTGCGCCGAATGCATCGTCTGTTCAGTGAGGAGGAGCAAGCGCACTATGAAGCGCTCTTTGCGCCCTACGTCAAGGGCAAAGCCAATCACTATGTCTATCATTTACGAGGCGCTTACCTGGACCATATCCAGCAAATCGGCGTGGTGATGGCGCAGTTGCTGATGGATTTGGCTGAGGGCTATGGCGAAGCACCAGCCTATCAGATGCTGAAGCGAGTCTTTGAGGAGCACTTTGTGTGGACTGAGCAGGAACAAAGGCCCAAACAGGGACAAGAATTGAGTGCGGATAGTCTGCAGTCGCCCGATGACTGGGAAGCGAGTTATCGCAAAAAGCGGGAGGAAGGTTATGTCGGTTACGTGAGCAACGTCACCGAAACCTGCGATCCGGAAAATGACTTGCAGCTGATCGTGCATATGCAAACGGAAGCGAATGTCAGCGATGATGCAGCGCTGTTGGAGGAGGCGTTACCGCAGCTCAAAGAGCGGCTGGATGTCGAGGAAATGTACACCGATGGCGGCTACAACAGTGAAGATGTCGACAAACTCATGCGGGAGCTCGAAGTGGAGCTCCATCAAACCGCCATTCGCGGGGGTGCGCCTGCGCCAGAGCGAGTGGGACTGGCTGATTTCAGCATCGACACCACAGACAAAGGACACCCTCAGCAACTCACTTGTCCTGGTGGTCAAACCATCCTTGCAGAACCCGGGCACCAACCTGGGCGCTTCATCGCTCGCTTTGATGCTGAACGATGCGCTGCATGTCCGCTGCGAAACCAGTGTACTGTGCCTTCAAGCAAACAACCCGGCAAGGCCGTTCTCTACCTCGAGCAACGCCAAGTCGATGTCGCTTTGAAACGTCAGCATCTGCGGAGGATGCAGCAGTCTGGTCAGAATCTTCGTTCTGCTGTAGAAGCAACGGTCCGTTCTGTCAAGCATCCCTTCCGAGGCAAATTGCCTGTCCGCGGCAAGTTCCGCATGGCCTCAATGATGTTCGCTTCCGCACTCATGGTCAACGTGCGCCGTATCCATGCCTACCAGATACAACACCAGGATGAAACACAACAACTTTCGCCTGTTTTTGGCCATTTCCAGCGTTTGACACGCTTCCTGCGGCCTCTTGATGGCCTCTACCGGCATTTATCGGCCAAACGTCGCCGATGGTTGCCACTTTCCTCTGCCAGCTATGCAATTGTCTGAAGTTGAATTCTTTTCACCTCCTCGGGCTTTTTTCGGTGGAGTCCTTTAATTATTGAGGAACAACTCTATTAGTTATGCTATCCGTAACACTTGTGTTGTTGACTCGGACCGTGAAGGTGACCAAGCCGCCCGGTTCAGGCAGATTGGTTGGATTTGCTGTCTTGATGACCTAAAGCGAAGACGGACGATCGGTTACCGTCACTGTAGCGTCATCACTGTCTGTAACGGGATTGCCATCATCATCAACACCGGTAGCAGTGACCACATCGGTTTCCGTATCGCCGGCATTGCCAGTTACGTTTGCTGTGAAATTACATTGGTAGAAGT
This sequence comes from uncultured Chloroflexia bacterium, assembly GCA_963700615.1. Classification (GTDB taxonomy): domain Bacteria; phylum Chloroflexota; class Anaerolineae; order J102; family J102; genus DUEF01. The sequence goes on from CAVOYG010000033.1 coordinate 15,457, forward strand.
TACCTGGGAGGATTATCTGCGGCACCGCACAGGTGCCCTGACCGTTCACATTGCCATGAATCGAGTCTACCAGTGAATTGATCGTCACAGTATCGACGTTGCTGGTATTGTTGATGCGCACCGAGAAGGTTACTACGCCGCCAGGTTCAGGGATATTGGTGGGATTCGCCGTCTTGATCACCTGGATCGACGACGTAACGCCAGTAATCGTCACTGTGGCGTCATCAGAATCAGTTACAGGATTGCCATCATCATGGGTGCGTTTCAAATTTGGGGCAAAGGCTGATAAGATGCGGGGAGCAAATGAATCCCCCTGCACACAGGAGAAACCGATGGCAACTCAATCAGAAACGGAGCGAGTAAATCTGAGAGCGAATATGATGGAGGAGATGGAGGTATTGCTCGATGAATATCTGGATTGGTACGAGAGTGAGACGGAGGTGAAATTTCGAGATATTGAGGGGGCGGTTCTGCAGATACGGCAGAAAATGGGAGCGAGGTTAGCGGAAGCAGTCGTTGAGGTCGAGAGAAACAAGAGTGAGAGTAGGCAGATTTGTCCGGACTGCGGGCAGGTGATGCGAAACAAGGGAGTGAAGGGAAAGACAATTGTGAGCATGATAGGGGAGGTGAAGACGAATCGGGGGTACTACTACTGTCCGCACTGTCAAAGCGGACATTTTCCCCCTGGATCAGAAAATGGAGATGGTCTCGGCCTGGAGTGAGGGTGTCAGGAAGCAAGGCGTCTGGCTAGGTGGGCTGCTTCCTTATGAAAGGGCGGCAGAGGTGTGGGAGCGGATTGGTCAGGTAAACATAGCGACAAGCAGTATCTGGCGTGAAGAGCAGGATTTCGGTTCACGGTTGCATGCGCTGGAAGAGAAAGAACGAGCTGAATCGGTGATATTGCCAGGAAAATGGGAAAATATGCCAACTGTGGACAAAAAGAAACGAATGGGAGTCGCTATGGACGGGGGAATGATGTTCGTTTTTGGAGAAGGATGGAAGGAAATGAAGGTAGGAAGCGTTTTCGAAGTGCAGAATAAGCAGGGCGTGGACGACCATAGCGGCGAGCCCGTGGCCATGCCCGTGGCAACGGCGATGAGTTATGTCGCACATCTGGGCGGGACAGAGCCCTTTGGCGTCCTCTTATGGTCAGAAGCAAGAAGGCGCAAATGGTGGCGCGCCTCTGAAACGGAAGTCGTAGGGGATGGCGCTTCCTGGATATGGAATCAGAGCGCCTTGCACTTTGGGGATAGCCTGCAAGTGGTGGATTGGTATCATGCCAAAGAACACCTGGTCGCTGCCGCCCACAGCATTCACGGTGAGGGAACGCCACAAGCACAACAATGGCTCAAAACCCATGAGCGTCTCCTTTATCAAGGCCACGCCCGCAAAATCGCTGACCAGTTACTTGATATGGCCCATGACCACCCGAATGCAGCGAAAAACCTGGCCACGGAAGCGGGTTACTTCAACAAACATCACCGGCGTATGCAGTACATGCAACTCCGTGAACTCGGTTGGGTGATCGGCAGTGGCATGGTCGAAAGCGGCATCAAACAATACAAGGATCGCTTCTGCGGCCCAGGCATGCGTTGGTCCAGAACGGGGGCCGAAAACTTGATCCCGGTTCGTACCGCCATCCTCAGCAAACGATTTGACCAGCGCTGGGAGCAAATCAGAAATCTGCCCCCAAATTGAAATGCACCCCTTCGATACGGCTTCATTTCATTCAGGCCTACTCTGGATGCTATACTCGGTATGCCTGAACAGTTACTGGACGCTTACATAGTCATCACCCCACTGTCCGTACACACTCGGACCACAAGTTATGGATATCCTCCAAGACGATAGCGCACTCACCCCTTCCCCTTCTCAGCTACGCTGGGACGAGCGCTATCTGGCCGGAAGCAAACCCGCAGGCGGTGAAATCAGCGCATGGACACTTGCCCAGCAAAGCTATCTTGCAGGCGGCAGAGCGCTCGACTATGCTTGTGGCCTCGGCAGACACACACTTTGGCTGGCTGAACTCGGATACCAGGTCGATGGCGTCGATATCAGCCTGGCCGGATTACAACATCTGGCCGAGACAGTAGAGACAGCGGGTCTGAGCGACTCCGTTCGGTTGATCCACGCAGACCTGACCAGATGGCGACCGGTAAAGGCGACGTATGATCTCGTCTTTGTAACCCGTTATCTCGACCGGAATGCTTTCCCCGCCCTGGTTGACGCCATCAAACCCGGCGGATTGCTGCTTTACCGCACATTTCACACCGATCTGCTGCTTCTGAGAGACTACGACCCGGCGTTTCTGCTCCAGCCAGGCGAGCTTTTTCTGTCGTTCGCTCATTTACAGATTCTGGCTTATGAGGAACGGCGACTGCCACCGGGCAGTGAAGACCGCAACGACTGTACGAGTGCGATCCTCGTACGCAAACCAGGTTTAGCATAGTGTCATTCCGAACGCAGTGAGGAATCTGTACCCCCGAATCACGGAAGTAGATTCCTCGACTCCCTGCCGGTCGCTCGGAATGACAGTTTTCAGGGCAGGCCGAAATGGAATGTAGGCCGTATCGAAGGGTGCGGGTCGTGGAAGTTAGCGTTCAACCTGCACCCTTCGATACGATTCTCGTTTCACTCAAATCACTCAGGATACTGAAGGAATCCACCTGAATACTTACGTTTTCCCATCCAAAAATCAAACCCACTCATAACCCCATTCCGCCATGAAATCTGACATCCCCACGCTTATGCAGGACCGCCAACTCGACGCTATCGTTGTGTCTGGCGATACAGATACCAGCAGCGATCTCGCTTATCTCACCGGAGGCATCCAACTGGAGAAAGTCATGTATCTCCAAACTCGTAGCGGTGAACCGGTATTATTTGCGAACGCCATCGAACGGGAGAACGCCGCCGAGACCGGTATTCCTGTCAAGCTCTGGAGCGACTACGACATCACCGACTACCTCAAGGCGCACGACAATGACCGGTTGGCCGCCACGGTTGCTCAATACAGCGACATATTTCGGGATTATGGCGTACAGGGACAGGTAGGATTTTTTGGTTTTGCCGACCAGGGCTACAGCTATCTTTTCCTGAACGCATTCGCTGCGGCCAATCCCCAGATTAAAATTGTGGGTGAAATGCCGCCAAACCTGTTTAGTTTAGCTCGCCAGACCAAGGACGCCGGAGAACTGGCGGCCATGAAACGAGTGGCCGGACTCACTACCGAGGTCATCGACAGCGTTTTTGCTTTCATCCAATCGCATGGCGTGCAGAACGAAATCGTGCTCAAGGCCGACGACAACCCCCTGACGATTGGCGATGTCAAGGCGCACATTCGCCTGGAGGTGGCGAAACGAAATCTGGAAGAGGTGCACGAAAACATCTTCAGCCAGGGGCGTGATGCCGGCGTGCCGCACAATCGAGGACGCCTTGACATGCCCTTACGCCTGGGACAATCGATTATTTTTGATATTTTCCCACGGGATCGTACAAGCGGCTACTTCCACGACATCACCCGCACTTTCTTCTTGGGTTACGCCCCGGATGAGCTTGCAGATCGGTGGCGACAGGTCAAAATCATCTTCGATGAATTGCTTGCCACGATGCGGGTCGGTGAGCAATGCAGCCTTTACCAGCATCTCACGTGCGATTATTTTGAAGCGCTGGGCTATCCCAGCACCCGGAGCGATCCCAAGACCAAGGTGGGCTACAACCACAGCCTGGGGCATGGCGTCGGCCTCAATATCCATGAAGGGCCGGGGCTGAACCACCAGCCCGACAACACCACTGTGCTGCAACCCGGCCATGTGGTTTCGGTCGAACCCGGTCTCTACTATCCCGATGCCGGCTGGGGCATACGCATCGAAGACACCATCGCTTTTGACGAACATGGCAACCTTGTGAACCTCTCTGATTATCCCTACGAGATGGTGATTCCAGTCGGCTGATGAGAAAAACACTTCGTTGTTGCACCTGTCCGCCCGCTCCGCAGGGATTGCGCTTTGGCCTAGTCGCCTTCGCAGCGCTGTTTTTGCTGGCGTTTTTGTATTTGCCTGCCGCTGCACTGGCGCAAGAGCAAGACGCCCGCCCTGTCGTTTTAGAGGTGGATGGAGCCACGCAGGAAATCTGGACGCAGGCAAAAACGGTGGGGGATGTGCTGTCCGAGGCCGGAGTTACGCTGGGCTGGCGGGATGAAGTGCTGCTGGCGGGAGAAATCACACAGCCTGAGGCGACGCTCCCACCCATCCAGTGGCGTGATCTTGCCGATGAACTCCCTCGCCCAAACGGAAATCGCCCCCCGGAAGCGCTGCATCTCAGCGTGAAGAGAGCCGTGCGCATCACAGTCGTGGATGATGACGCCATCCCTGCCAATATCTTAACGACCGCCGACACCATCGCTCAGGCGCTGGCGACTGCGCAAGTGCCGCTTCACCCGGACGATATCGTTTTCCCCTCGCCCGACACAGCGGTGAGCCAGGGGCAACTGGTCGTTATCCAACGTTCGACGCCCATCGAAATCAAGGTCGATGAAGCGCTGATTGAGGTTCGCACCCACCAGGACAGTGTCGGTGCGGCGCTGGCCGAAGTTGGCGTCAATGTCCTGGGCATGGATCAGGTTGAGCCAGCGCTCGTTGCGCCATTACGCCCGAACACATCGATCACGATCAAGCGGGTCTGGGAAGAAATCGAATATGAGGAAGAGATCCTGCCATTTGATACTGTGTGGCGGCCCGATGCCGAAGTCCCCATCGATCAACGCCTGGTCAAAACCACCGGGCGGCCCGGCGTGCAACGTTATCGCTTCCAGGTGCGCTATGAAGATGGCGTGAAGATGGAGCGCACTTTGGAAGATGACTGGGTGGAAGTGGAGCCCGAGACCAAAGTCATCGCCTATGGCCAAAAAATCACCCCGCAAACCCTGGAGACGCCGGAAGGGACGATCACGTATTGGCGCAAAGTCCGCATGTACGCCACATCGTACAGCCCTGGTCGTTCGGGCACGCCAAAAACAGCGCCGTGGTACGGACGCACCCGCCTCGGCATGGAACTGGAGAAGGGCGTCGTGGCTGTGGACCCCGCCGTCGTCAACATGCAGCAAAAGCTCTATGTGCCCGATTATGGCTTCGCCATCGCCGGTGATACGGGCGGTGCTGTCACGGGCAAGCACATCGATTTAGGTTACAGCGATGATGACTACCGCTCCTGGCACTGGTGGACCGATGTCTACCTGCTTTGGCCCCCGCCAGCTTCTTACGCCGTCCGTTATGTCCTCCCCAACTGGCCCCAGTATCCGGATCGGGGCCGGTAGGACGCTATTGGGTATTGGATATTATGCTGCGTTGATGTTTCAGATTATGTCATTCTGAACGACCGAAGGGAGTGAAGAATCTACACCAAGACGTTGGATCTTGCTACCAGCCTTTGAGATTCCTCTTCGCTCCGCTCATCGGAATGACAAATAGTGGATTTATCTACAGAAACTATGCCTACAGATTGTGCTCCGGCCACAATACCTGCCAGTCCGTTCGGTCTTCATCACTATGACAACTCACCGCACGCTTCTACCTCAACTCAGGAAACTCAGATTGGGTCCACGCAAAGGGCTGGGACAGCACTATCTCACGGATACGAACATCCTGGCCGGGATCGTTGCGGCTGCGGAGTTGCCGCCTGATGCCGTCGTCATCGAAATAGGGCCGGGGCCGGGCACGCTCACGGCACACCTGGCGCAGGCGGCGGGACGCCTGATTGCGGTCGAGCTGGACACTCGTTTGGCGTCAATGTTGATGGAACTTTACGCCGACGAGGCGCATGTCCACATCCTGCAAGGGGATGCCCTGGCCCTGAGTCCCGCCCAACTTCTGAATTCGACCGGTGGTCTTGCGCCCTATTTTGTCGTCGGCAACCTGCCCTACTACATCACATCGCCCCTCTTGCGACATTTTCTGGAAGCGGACCCCGCTCCGGAGCGCATGGTGACAACGATACAACTGGATGTAGCGCAGCGCATCGTCGCTACAGCCGCCACAGATGAGTATTCTGGCGGTCTCTGTGCAGGCCTATGCCCGGCCTGAGATCGTGCGTGTACTGCCGCCGGGCGCTTTCACACCGCCGCCCAAGGTGCATTCGGCTGTACTCCGCCTGGACCGTCTTCCTGACCCTCTCGTGTCCCTGGAACAACGCCAACATTTTTTCACAATTGTTCGAGCAGGTTTCGGCCAGAAACGGAAAACGCTGCGGAACAGCCTGTCGTCCGGCCTGCAACTCCCCCCGCAGCAAATTGAAGACACCCTTGTCTCCGTTGGCATCTCACCCAAACAGCGCGCCCAGGAACTCGCGCTGGAGCAATGGCTCGCCCTCAGCGAAGCGCTCGCCAAGGGGCGCTAGGGGTTTTCCGGCCAGCCAGGTTACGGCAGGTCTGGCCCAATCACCGGCAGATCAAAGTCGGACGTCGCCACACCGGTGGGTTGAACGATAGTGGTGGGAAGAGGAGGGCGGGGCGTAACCCGTGGCTCAGTGCGTTGATCCTGCCATCGCCAGCCTGCGATCACAAGCGCTACGAACACGGCAATGACAAACCACAGTACAACCTGACGAAACCAGGGCCGTCTCCACACCAGGGTGGCGCGCTCACGAGGCTGCGGCGGCGCTGGCGTTGGCTTCGGACGCACGCCGACGACATAACTCGGCAAGGGCCGGTCTTGCTGCCGTTCATAGCGAGTGCAGGAGTGGTAGCGTCCTCCCAAACAGAAGCGGGTCTGCTGTGAGTGTGGCAGATGGATCGAGGCCGCCAGGACACAGTGATTGTCATCGCTTGGCATCAGCAGGGGCGTAGGTTGACGCCTACCCCGCAGGTGCGGACAGACTTGCTCGCTGATATCCGGATCAGGCATAGGGGCCCCGCTGTTCCGGCGGCAACAACTCAGCGATCTTGACCATGATAACGGTGGTGTATTCAGGCAGATCCTTGGCTCGCGCCTTTCGAGTTTCAGGGGGCAATCTGTAGGGCTCGCCGACACGCAAGTACACCTGTGGACGACGTAATCGCTTCCAATAATCGGTCATCCTTTCATGCCCCCACATGGCGACTGGCACAATAAGTGAATCCGTACGACCAGCAAGCCAGGCGGCTCCATCATGGCCTTCCTGCAGGACCCCGTCATGAGAACGGGTGCCTTCGGGAGCCAGTCCCAGGATGCGCCCGTCTTGCAGGACCTGAAGCGATTCTCGTAAGGCGCTGCGATCGACTTCACCCCGATTCACAAATATCGCCTGTCCAAAATGCCGAAATATCACATTCACAACAGGAATTCTGGCCCAGTATTCGGCGGCAAGCGTGGCCGGTGGAGCCGGGCTACAGGCAAACATCACAAAAACATCCAACCAACTCGTGTGATTGGACGTAATCATGGCTGGCCCTGAGGTCGGCAGATAGTGCAGACCTTCCGCATCCAGACGAACAACCAGCTTCAGCAGTAAGCGGATGATTTTTTGTCCGGTTTTCATGCCCAGGGGCATGTTCAGCGCTTGTTCAGTCATGGTGTGGGCGTCTGTGTGGGTAACCGACGAGCCTCGGCGCTCACATGCCAGCTATCTACCGGGCCGCCGAGGGGGATAATGGAGAGGGTGAAGGTGGTTTCGCCGCCGAACGGAATGACGTTGTGCTCTGGCGCTACCTGACGAAAGCCGATGACCTGACCCAGAGCATCGTACAGCGTCGCCGTCACCATGACTTCGACAGCATCTTCGGGGCCGGTGTTGCGGATGCGTCCGGTCAGTGTAAAAGTATAATGTCGCTCACCTTCGCCCTGCACGTCAAGCACTTGCAGATCACGGTAGTAGACACCGGGGTGGGCGGGATAGGCGTTCAACGGATAGACGAAGTAGTTTGCGAAATCATCCGGGGGCTGTTCAAAGCGAATGCCGAAAGGGCTGGATGCGCCAGCTTCCAGAAAACTGATTGCGATGGGAGCTTGTCCTTCCGCCAGGACTTGACCTGCTTCATCCAACAATTGCAATCCGATCCTGACTCCTTCCAGTGGTTGATCGCCCGGATTTCTTACTTCGCCCAGGCTCCAGATCCCACCTGTGTTTTCGGCCCCGAAGTAAAGCGGACCGATCTCCAGAGGGAGAGGCGTAGGCTCTGGTGTTGGCGTCCCCGCCCCAAGTTGCGCTTCCGGGTCAGTGGGGATGCGTAGCTCCTGGCTTACGCGAAGCGTGCGGGGATCGGTAATGCCATTGGCTTCCTGGATGGCCTGGACGCTGACGCCATATTGACGAGCGATTGCGATGAGGGTCTCACCAGCGGCGATTTTATGCACCACGGGTGTCGGTTCCAGTGTGGCTGTTGCGGTGGGTTCCGGCGTGTAAGGCGCCGGGGTTGATGTTGCTTCGACCGTTGGGAGTGCTGTCGGCGTCGTTGTTGGTGTTGGCATGGGTGGCGCAGCCGTCGGTTTTGTGACAACCTGACCGCAAGCTGCGAGCAACACCGTCAAAAGCAAGATGATGGCAAGTCGCCAGACGCCAGCGAGGGGTTTGAAATGAGAAAAAGCCATGAGTGAGGGTTATGAAGCCGCCAAAACAGGCTTCAATCAGTCGAATCCCGCCTTACTTGAGAATCAGCGGCGCAAAGCTGTCGCCGGCGGGCGTGGGCTCAATGTCGAGCAAGTCAGCGATGGTCGCCGCCAGATCGGCGAAACTTGGGCGCAGGCCGATATTAACGCCCGCCTTCACCGGTTCGCCAGCGATGAGGACAGGGACATATTCGCGGGAATGATCCGTGCTGGGGGTGGTGGGGTCATTGCCGTGGTCAGCCGTGATGAATAGGACATCATCTTTCCCCAACGCGCCGAGGAGTTCCGGTAGGCGTTGATCAAATTCTTCCAAAGCCTGGGCATAACCCTCGACATTGTTGCGATGCCCGAAAGCCGAATCGAAATCGACCAGGTTGGTGAAGATCAGGCCACGTTCCCGGAGTTGGTTCATCGCCAGCATGGTTTTGTCGACGCCGTCCATGTTGTGCTCGGTGTGCACGGATTCTGTCACGCCCTGGCCACTAAACAAATCTTCGATCTTACCAATGGCGTAGACCACGAGCCCGGCCTGTTGCAAATGGTCGAGCAAGGTGAGGTCGGGTGGCTTCACAGAGAAGTCATGGCGGTTGGCGGTGCGAATAAACTGGCCGGGTTCACCGATAAATGGTCGGGCGATCACCCGACTGACTTCGTGTTCACCGGTAAGGATGTTGCGGGCAATGCGGCAATAGCGATACAAATCCTCGATTGGGACAATCATCCTCGTGCGCAGCGATCTGAAAAACGCTGTCGCCTGAGGTGTATACGATGAGTTTGCCGGAGGCGATATGCTCTGCGCCCAGGTCTTCGATGATCACAGTGCCCGAGGCGGGGTAGTTGCCCAGCCAGCCTCGCCCGGTTTCGGCAGCAAACTGCTCCATCACCTCTGGCGGGAAGCCATCCGGGTAGAGGGGGAAAGGCTTGAGCAAGGGCAGCCCCATCAATTCCCAGTGCCCGGTCGTGGAATCCTTCCCCCCTGAGACTTCCATCATCATACCGTACGAGCCCGTGGGTTTAGTTTGTGGCGCCAGACCCTGGACGATAGCGATGTTTGCCAGCCCCAATGCTTCCAGGTTCGGCAAATACAGGCCGCCCATCACCCTGGCGATATTACCGAGTGTGTTGCTTCCCGTATCGCCGAATGCGGCGGCGTCGGGGGCTTCGCCAATGCCAACGCTGTCGATCACGATGACAATGACACGGTTGATATCCATCTGGCGCTCCTTGCTGATCGGCAAAGCCGATTCGAGTGATGAACAGCGTCCTGACAGAACGGGCCGCTGAAGTGCAGTGGGGATTGAGTACACCGTAGTGTATGCACCCGACCAGACTTCTGCAAGCTGAGCCGCTCTGTCAGGTGGCTACCCCCTCACCTTCAACCTGTCATCTTGACGCCGGTCACTTCACCGCCATAAACATTTTCCACCTCAACATGGGTATTGAACACGTTCTTGGTTCCCCTCGGAAATATCGCCGGAATCAGTTCCCTGTTGGCATAGTAGAAAAGATTTGCGCCCCGGATGAAAAAGCCTTCCTCTAGCGCGTTGAAACTGTAACCCGCAAGATACTTGGTCGTGACCAGGGCGATTAGGTTCAGCAACTCCGCACTGGGGAGTAGCTCCATCTGACGTTGCAGGCTGGTGTTGTCCAGAACAAAATCGTGCCCGCACTCCAGCTCAATGGACACGGGCAACGGCTGTGACCAATGCGGCCTTCTGCCTTCGATACAGTCAAGCTGAACGGCAGCATTGTCCTGGCGGAGGCTGAACAGTTCGCCATCGCAGATGGGGCAAATCAGTGAGTGATTCATCGTCACAATCAGTTTCGCTGCAAGGGCAAACGACCTGCACTCTGAGCAAGCCTCGCAGGGTGATTGCCAGCTCAAGTGGCGACGTGGAAAGTTGCATTTGCTGGCGGTGCTCCTGCTTGAGCGTCAGAACCAACGAAATCAGAAGCAGGATGTTTTCTCGTTGTGCGACGCTGTACCTGATCAGGTCATCCACATTGCCTAAACGGTGCGTCTGCACGTAATCGAGAGGATTGGCCTTAAACGCATTCACCACCCGGAGCACTTCCCGCAGGCTGACAATCGCCCAGTCCCGAAATTCGCTTGCCTGAAGACGCCCGGCCAGACTCAAAGCGCCCTGGTCGCAGCGCAGCGTCAGTGTGGTCTCCTTTTCACCAACAAGCACCCGGTATTTTGTGCTGCGCACTTCCGGGTAGGCGTTTTCCCATTGTTCGTAGCCTTTCTCATAAGCGCGCCGGTCAGAAATGGTCAGCCAGCGAAAGCGCTCTGCACTGGCATCGGGTTCGTAAAGACGGCTGCTGCGAAAGAAGTTCTGTTCGAGGAATTGCAGGGCGTTTTTGAATTGCTTGGAGATGGTCAAAGTCACAAGATAGATGCCGCCTGATTGCTCGATGGCGCGCTTGACGCCATTCAGCACATCGGGTTTGCGGGCATGGATAGTCACATAACCATCGCTGGTGTTGATCCAGAAAAAGCCGTAGAGCGTCTCGTAGGTGGAGACAGCGTTCTGCTCGGCATCAATGTAATCCAGTCGACTCAGAAAACGGTAGGTTCCCTCGAAAATCTGCGGAGCCTCCGGCAGTTCGCTGAAATCATCGAGCGTGATGTCCTTGATCCTGGGCAAACTTTCCGGATCTTCATGCTCCAGAACCTCACTCTCCGCTTCCATCACCTCGGTAATACTTGCGGCCAATTGCACTGGATCGGTCGTTTTGAGCAGGCCGGGATCAAAGAGATAGATGTAAAAAGAGGGATGGCTGCCGTAACGGTAACGTTCAAACAAATCGGAGAGTTGGGCAAGTTCGATTTCCGGACAGGCAGTTATCAGTTGTGTCAATTCCTGGCGCGTCAGCCGCATCACAGCCTGTCTCACCAAACGGGGTCTGCGGTTGAGAACAGCGTTCAGACGCGCCTTCAGCGTTGTTTCTCCTTCCTCACCATCAAATACGTCGTTGAGCAGTTGTCGCAATGCAAACACTGGAATCTGCTGCAACAGCCGTGTGCGTTCGTCTGCTGAAGTCATGTGAATCCTTCCTTACCCTAGGAATGTGCTAACCAAGAAAGTCAATCTCTGCGCCGGTGACGCTTCCACCATCTTCGACCGCATCTGCCTGAACCCCGACAGTGGCGCTGCCTCCGTCCAGGGTGTCAATTTCCAGCCCGACCACCTTGCCGTAGACCGTGCCGGCGACAACAACCCCTACATCCAGCTTTCCGGCAAGCATCTCGCGCACTTTTGCGCCGTAAACCTCTCCGCCAGCAGCCACGTCACCCACACGAACGTTGATAGTGGCCTCAACAGCGGCTCGGGATTGGCGGCGCACTTCGGCATCGGGCGCTCCCTCGAAAAGTCTGCCGTCGGCAGCACGCAGGTAGAGCACAGGCACGCCCCAATCTCGGCCATGTTTGTCCGCATTGTAGGCGGCGATGCGACCTGCACTGACCGCCCGCTCGATGGGCAGGCCGCCGACCAGGGCTCGGTAGAAGTGGCGGCTGAAGGCGATGGCGGTCTTGTCCAGGATAGCGTACTGGTTAGCGACCACAGCCGGGATATCGGCCTTTACCAACGCCGGGGCGATGCCGCTCCACACACTGATGCCATCCCGCCGCCCGGTTTCGCAGCCGCCCAGCAAGGCCAGACGCACGCCATTGCCCCACAGATTGATGCCCAGTTGTTCGGCATCAACGAATTGGTCCTGCAGCGCCAGGAAGCCAGTGCCAGAATAAATGCCCGGCAGATCAGACATCTTGCGGTCGAAAGCGCCGTGTCCGGCGAAATGGAAGACGTCTGCACCGGGGATGGCGGTTTGCACTTCATCCAGTGTTGCAGCTTCCAGGATTTCGAGCTCAATGCCATCCTGTCCTTGTAGCGCTTGTTGCAGGTCGGCTTTCTCCGTTTCAAGGTCGAGGAAGGGCAGATTGTCACCCGAAGCCAGAGCCGCCACCACTTTGATAACGCCGGTGGCTGCTGGCAATGACGGTGGAGTGGGCAAAGCCTCATGGCGGACAATGGCGACTCGTGGGTTCAAAGCCAGGAAACCATCCATGCCATCCCCACCGCCTGCCCGATCAACGTACAGGTATTCCCAGGGCATCGCCGCCAGCGCCGGTGGCAAACGCAAACGCAGGCGCAAACCCTGATCCCGACCGACCTGCTTCAAGCTATCGATGTACAGGTCCCGGACATTGGTTTGCGCCCCCTCCCCGCCGGGCGACAACAAGAGCAACGCCAGTGCTCGCCCCAGATTCACCAGGCCAGGCTGATCAAGCGATCGAGTCTCCAATTGCTTCAACATCGTTTGGAGCTGTTGTTCATCGTATGCAACCGAGATCGCTTGTTCCGCAGTCATTTCCCCCGCCGGTGAACTGAGCACCCGCACTTTGAAGCGCCCAAAACGCCTGTTTTCCTCGCTGAACCGCTCGAAATCAGAGGCCTCGACAATCATGTCCTGGTATGGGAAAGCCTCCGCCACATTTTGTATCTCTTGCGCTTCGGCGGCCAGGGCGGCGGCTCCACTCACACCGCTCTCAAGCTTCGCTTGTTCCGCATTCCCAAACGTTCTCTCCTCCGATCCGGTGGGGGATTCTGGTTTTTGATGCGCTGATACCATGTTGACCTCCTGTGTTCCAGTAAGCCCAAACGAATTCAATGCGGCGAAATGTTCCAAAAGGTAACGGTGGATGAAGATGTAGCCGCCGCCAACTTTCTGCAGGAAGATGCGCTGAGCGGCATAGTCCAAAAACTCGGCGTATTTGCCCAACGGCGGGGTCGATGCCCGCCGCCAGAGGATAATCCGCAGCGTGATGTGCTGGATCGCAAACAGCCCGCCAAACCACAGTGCCGCTATCAACCCGATAAAAAAGCCGTACAGCACAAAGGATAATCTTACCGAGGGGTCGCCAAGCAGGTAGGCGATCAACAGGTTGACGAGAGCGAAAAGCCCGCCAATCACCGGGGCCGTCACCGCAGCATTGATCAGCGACAAACGCAGGCCCTGGTTGGGCAGCACCTTTTTGGTCTTGACCAATGTGCCGCCCATCCCGCCAAACAAAATGCCGGCCAAACCCAGGACGATCATTCCCAGCACAACCATCACCAACACGATACTCAAGGTGCTCATGCCTTTGTCAACCAGCGGAGAGAGCAGCAGCGTCCCCTGTGCAGCTATCCCGGCGATGGCGCCAGCGATGGCGCCGGCAGCGAGTCCATACAGTCCGCCCTTCAACGCCGTGTTGTAAGACCAGCTTAACTGCTCGACCGTCTGGATATCGTTGTTGAGACTGTGTCTGACGCCACGAGGACCGAAAGCGAAGAAGAGACCACAGCTAAGGCCGAAGATCAGACCGACGCTGACCCCCTCGATGCCCCACAGCACTGGCCCACCTCCCAACCAATGGCTGGACCCGAAGATCACAGCAAACAGAATTGATACGCTTAACCCGACCGTCAAGCCGATGAAAATCGTCTTCAAGCCTGACTGGACTCCCAAAGACAAGCTGCCGATGCGCTTACTCCGGCCTATCTTTGTGATCCAGATCATATCGACGATTGCGACCACTGGCCCAGCGATCAATCCACCGAGGATGCCCTCGGCAAGACCCCGTTGCAAGGCATGGCTGAGTCCGTCCGTGGGGGCCAAACCCATACCGATGATCAATCCGCCCAGAAAACCGCCGATCAACCCCAGCATCAGCCTGGAAAAAATCATGTACGTCCACTGCCAGCCCGATGTGGGAAGCCAACTGGGCTGCATGTTCTCGAGCAGAAATGTTGTCTGGCTATGCTCTACCATCCTTTGCGCCAGCCAGGACAGCCAGGCGCTTGTCTGTGCATCCGCATACGGATTGCCTAACTCCACCTTCCGTTTATACATGCGGCGCACGTAATCATCAAAAAGACGCTCCCGGCGAGCGATAGTCGCTTCAGGTGCGACGGCGGGCTCGATGGCAGGCCGGTCTCGATACGTCAGGCTCATGATGTGGAGCATTAGCGGACTACGCACCAGCTCACGCAGCGGCTCATCCTGCGCCAGCATTGTCTTCAGGCCATCCAGTGACGATCCCGCCTGTTCAAAATAGGCGTCGATCTGTTCGGCGGTGAGCGGCTCCAACATGACGGCGCTCCGCAGGTTCAAGCGCGCCGGCTGATTCTGATACTCGTCGAGGCGAGAGCAGACGGCGATCCCCATCAAACCATGTTCGCGCACAAATTCATTCAACGCCTCAATGCACTCCTGTTTGTAACGCCCACTCACTTCATCCAGACCATCAAGCAACAACACCAGATCGTTGTTCTTAATCCACTGCCGTCCAATGTCCTGAGGCACCCCGTATTGAATCAGGTTGAGTTCATGTACCACCCAATCAGCAATGCTCGTGCGCTTGCCCATCCAGCCCGATAAATTGAGGATTACCGGCACCGGTGCATCGGGTTCCTGTTCGGAATGGATGACCAAGATGCGCGCAAGTTGCAGAAGGGCGTTGGTCTTGCCTGACCCCGGCCTGCCCAATATCAACAATGATTCACCCACCTCATCGAATATCTCAGCAATGTGCAGTTCAGGTGGGACCTCTTGCGATTTCTCCTCAAGAAAGCCAATCGTTTCCGTTTCCGTCGCCACATACGCAACGGCGTCAGGCATCCACCTTTTTTGCAGATGGATCAAGCCATCGGATTGATCGAAAACCGCCTGCACAGCCTCCTGTCGCTCCAGAACGCCTTCTATCCAATCCGACTGCACCCGTTCACGCAAGATCTGTTTATCGCGACGATTATGCAACGTCGCCTGGTCCTGTGACCGCACAATGAGGTTCCCCACCAGTTTCTCGACCGCCAGGCCAACTACACTCCCACCTTGCTCGATGGTCCCAACCTCGACATCGACATCGAGGTGGACATCACGTCCCGCAGGTAATGGCGACGATGATTCATCTGGCCCGCTAACTGATCCCACCACGATGGTCGAATCCGATCCAGCAGCAATAGCCTGACCGCACTCGGAACACACTTGAGCGCCTTCAGGCATCGGGCCATGTCCACAATGAGGACAGTTCATCGCTGAGTCTCCATTTCGTCGCCACCAATCGAAAAACGGTTTAAATCTGACTTTCATTCTACGGTATGGTCATTGACCTGTCAATCATCTTTTTAGGACAACGAAATGGTTCAATAGGAACTCGTGTGGTAGACACTCATTCAGCGTGATTCGTGAAACGTAAAACGTGAAAAATCACCCAGCAATACGCCGTCATGTTTCACGTCTTCACGTTTCACGAGATAGGACCACACAAAATCCCAAAGAGACAACGAAATTTCTGATGAACTTCAGCCTTCTCTGTACCCCGGTTGACGCCAGAAAAAAGAGGAGTATGATATGAGGGAAAGATAGATCGCAAGGCGAAGGATTGGGGATGCCAACACCCTGCGAAACTCAGAAAATCGTTTCAAAATCACCTTTTCAGGAGGCGAATCATGGAATCGACACAGAATGACAAAGCAAAGTGGACTTTTATGGTCTATCTGGCCGGAGACAACAACCTCTCGACGGCTGGAGACAATGATCTGGAAGAAATGCGCCAGGTTGGATCGACCAACGATGTCAATATCGTGGTTGAATTCGATAACGCCGGCAGTCTCGGCACCAATCGCTACCGCATTGAAACGAGGCGGTGAAAACGAGGATGTTTTGGCTCTCGGCGAGACGGACTCCGGCGACCCGAACGTGTTGCTGGATTTCGTAACCTGGGCGGCTTCGACATACAAGGCCGAGCGCTATGCCCTGGTGTTGTGGAACCACGGCGGGGGCTGGAAGCCATCCGATCTGGACCAGATAGCGCAGCAAGTTGGGGCCAAGAATTACACGGCACGCGAAGCGTCGGTGCGGGCGTCGAGTCCCCTGCGGCGGGCGTTCTTCCGCACATCGATCGAGCAGGTGTTCGAGCTACCGTCAAGCCTGGAACGAGAGATCTGCTCGGACGACGGCACAGCGCACTCGCTTGACACCATCGAATTGGGCAAAGTGCTGGGCATCATCCAGGAAACGCTGGAGCAACCACTCGATCTGCTGGGCATGGACGCTTGTCTGATGAACAACCTGGAGGTGGCATATCAGGTTGCGCCTAACGTCAGCTACCTGGTGGCGTCGGAGGACCTGGAACCGAATGATGGCTGGCCCTACGACACCATCCTGCAAAAGCTGGTGGATAAACCAGACATGACGCCAGCAGAACTGGGAACTGTCGTCGTTGAAGAATACCTGAAATCCTACGAAGACTTTGTGGCTTCCGGCGATAGCAATGTCACCCAAGCCGCTGTAGATCTCTCTGCTATCGCACAGGTCACGCAACCGCTGGACGTTTTTGCCAACTTGCTGGCGGAGAACATGGACCAGGCGTTGATTTCGAGCCTGTGGTGGGCGCAGCGCCGCTCCGCTAATTTCAACAGACGCACCCTGTGGGACCTGCTTCACTTCTGCCAGGAATTTCAGATGGAGTCCGAAGATGATGAACTGAAAACGGCTGCCGGGGATGTGATCACCGCCCTGCAAAAGGGGAGTGGCCATTATGTGATTGCCGAAGAACATGGCGGGAAAGCTGTCGCCCACTGCGGCGGCGTCACGATCTACATGCCCAATGACGGCGTCTCGCAGTTTTACGGCGATCTGGAGTTTGCCAAAGACTTCGGATGGGCGAACATGCTCCAGGCCTACAACGAGACAATCTGACCCACACTATGACAATCTACAACCAAATCCTTGAATATGAGGCGTATGCTCTGAACGCAGTCAAGCAACAGCACTTCCACGAAGCTGTGGAGGCAAGAGCGCAGGCCATCCGCCTTACTCAACAACTGGATAACCCCCGCCTGACGGCTACGCTTTTCCTGCGACTCGGCAACGCGCTCGAACTCAGAGGCGACGTCCAGGATGCGGTGGTTGCTTACGAGACTGGGATTCAGGTTCTGCGTGAGGAACCAGACCTGCACGTGGAGGAAGTGTTGTGGCGACTGAGTGACGCCGTCAAGGGTTACGACGCCGCCACCTTCCACAACATCGATTTGCCCGGCGTCATGATCACTGACGACCTGCAAGCGGCTGAAAACGATCCCCTCCTGGTCGTCAAACTGCTCATCAACGTTGGCAACGCCTACCTGCGCCAACCGCAACCAGGTCCTGCCCTGAATGCCTATGAACAGACCCTGCATCGTCCCGAAATCGCCGATGCTCCATTGCTCAAAGCCAACACGTTGACCGGTATGGCCGAAGCGCATCGTATGCAGGGGGAAATAAGTCAAGCACTGAATGACATCGAGCAGGCGCTGGCGCAATACGATGCTGGCGCCGTTGATCCCGTCGAGAAACGGCAGGCGCTGGCATTACAAGGTGCGCTCCTCAACCAACAAGGGGAACTCGAGCGAGCACTGGAGCTGTTTGAGGAGGCCAGAGGGTTGTACTATCAGGCCCAGGACCCCAGGGGGGAGGGCCGCATGTTGGTCGAGTTGGCGCAGATCCACTTGCAGCAAAACAAGTTCGAGGATGCCCTGCCCATCTTCGACCGAGCGCGCCAACTGGCGGAACAAACGGATGACAGCACGACCCGTTGGCTGGCGGAATGGGGGATGGGACGCTGTCTGTTTGCAACCGGAAGCCTGCCCGATGCCATTCTCTTCCTGCAGCGCAGCCTTGCTCTGAGCAGAGCGCATTTCCGGGAACTCCGCACCGACCAGGGCCGGGTTGCGTTCGACGAAAGCGTTCGTCGCATCCGGGAAACACTGCTCGACGCCTACCTAATCCTGGCGGAAACCGACGAAAGCTATTTCCCGAAAGCGCTTGAAGTGGTTGAGGGCAATCGTAGTCTCGTCTTGCTCGACATGATGCAAGGGCGCAGGCGTCAGCGCTACATGCCAGATCCAAGGAGCCAGATGGCTGACTCCGACCCATTTTCCATACCAGAAAAAGACTTCCGGGATTCGCCTGTGCAAATGGCAATGGGTGTTGGGCTGGATATGGAGATGGCTGCTTCCATGGGACTCGACCCCCATCACCCCTATCCTGATGAACCCACCGAAACCGTGGACGCAGAGCCGCTCTCACGCCTGGTCTACCAGGTGTTGGAGGACAAAAGCGTGGTCTTTTCCGTCACGCCGGATGGCGAAGTGCATGGGTGCATCCTGCCTCTGGGCGAAGCCCAGATCAATGATTTGGTGGCGAATGTTCGCTCGGCCCTGGGAACAGCCCGTCCCCGAGGCATGAAAGTGCGCCAGTTTGGCGATGCCGTAACGGAAAGCCCACCGGTTGCCGATCCCGCACCCCTCCTACGCAATTGTTTCGACCTGCTCGTTGAACCCGTACTCTGGCGCCTACCCGCCGATGGTGCGCCCCTGGTTTTAGAGCCCGACCGTGCCTTGTGGCTGCTTCCGTTCGCTGCATTGCAGGACGCATCTGGCGCTTGGTTCGCAGACCGCTACCCCCTGATCTATGCGCCGTCAGCGGATGTGCTGGATGAAATCCGCCGGGAGCCTGGGTATGCTGATCGAGATGAAATGCAGGCGCTGATAGTTGGCGATCCCGACATGCCCAGCGTGCCTGTGCGGGATGGGATGGCGGTCGAGTTAGAACCACTGCCCGGAGCCAGAACCGAAGCCAGGGCTATCGCCGAGCAGTTTCCTGCCGAACGACACACGCTTTTGCTAGGCCCGGAAGCGCTTGAGGAAACCGTGCGACGTGAATCACCCAGGTATGGCATCATCCACCTGGCCACCCACGGCATGGCCTACGACGATGATCCGCTGGCTTCATTCATCGCCCTGACGGCGGGAGAGCAGGATGATGGCTTACTCACCGCCCGGCAAGTGATGAACATGCATCTGCCTGCTGATCTGGTCGCACTCAGCGCCTGCCAGACCGGACTGGGCAAGGTGGCCGGAGAAGGCGTCATCGGTCTGAGCCGGGCCTTTCTCGTCACCGGCGCTCGCTCGGTGCTGGTCAGCCAATGGAGCGTGGATGACAACGCCACCGCCGCCTTGATGGCGCAGTTCTACAGATTCTACTTGGCTCACGACAACAAAGCAGTCGCCCTGCAAAAGGCGATGCAGACTGTGCGGGCCGATCCCGCTTACGACAATCCCAGCCAATGGGCATCGTTTATGCTCGTTGGCGCTGAATGACACGTTTTTGGTGTTGCGTGTTCCGTTACGAGACCAAATCAAACGGAACACGCAACACGCAACACCCGGAGGTTTCACCATGACACGCACCATTTACGCCCTGCTTGTGGGCATCGATGATTACCCCTCGCCCGTCACGCCCCTCAAGGGTTGCGTCAACGACATCGAACGCATGCACACCTTGCTGCGAGAACGCATCGTTGGCGAAGAAGATGAGTTCAAAGCTCTCGTGCTGACCAACGGCGCTGCCACCCGCCAGGGCATTATCGACGGCTTTCGCAACCATTTGGGTCAGGCCGGCAAAGAGGATGTCGCCCTGTTCTGCTACAGCGGCCACGGCTCCCAGCAAAAATCTCCACCCGAATTCTGGGCTCTGGAACCCGACCGCCGGGATGAGACCCTGGTTTGTTACGACAGCCGCAGCACAGGCGGCTGGGACCTGGCAGACAAGGAAATCTCGCAGTTGATAGCCGAGGTCGCCAAAAAGGAGCCGCACATCACCGTCATCCTGGACTGTTGCCATTCCGGTTCCGGCACACGCGACGCCCTGGACGATCCCGATACAGAAGTGGCTGTACGTCGGGTCGAGACAGACGACCGCATCCGCCCCATCGATACCTTCATCGTCACCCCCGAACAGGTTGACGCCTTGTATGCCACAGGCACGCGCTCGGCGCTCAATGGTGGCGACTGGGTTGACCTGCCACAGGGTCGCCATGTCCTGCTCGCTGCCTGTCGCGCCGATGAGACCGCCAAGGAGATCATTCTGGGCGGAGAACGGCGGGGCGTTTTCTCCTACTACCTGCAAGACACGCTGCAAAAGACCGGCGAGCCCCTCAGCTACCGGGACCTTTTCAAGAACACAAACGCCCTGGTGCGGAAGAAAGTATCCCGCCAGGCCCCGGTGCTGGAAGCGACCAACACCGGTGACACCGACCAACTATTCTTAGGCGGGGCGCTGGCTGCCACGACGCCCTACTTCACGCTTTCCTTCGACCGGGATCGTGGCTGGGTGATCGATGGTGGCGCTGTGCACGGCATTCCCGGCCCAAGCGGCGCCGAAACCACAGTGCTGGCGCTGTTCCCCTTCGACGCCTCCCTGGCGGGCCTGGACAGCCTCAGGGCAACGATTGGCGAAGCCAAAGTCTTGCAGGTATTCCCGGCGCAGAGCGCTGTGCAGGTGACATTGTCCGATACTGACCTGCCAGACAAAGACACAACCTACAAAGCAGTTGTGGTAGGCCAGCCATTGCCCCCGATGACAGTGGCTTTCCAGGGTGATCCAGCCGCTCTCGATCTGGTGCGTGATGCTCTCAAGACGGCAGGGGCGGATGGAGGCCCATCGTCGTTGGTCCAGGAGGGCGAGATAGGCGATGCGGACTACCGTTTGCAGGCCACCATCATCCAGAAAGGGCTGGAACAAGAGGAAGTCTACCGCATCCGCCGCATGGCCGACGCCTACCCCCTGGCTGTGGATACACCTGATTTCAACGCTGAAAGCGCCGCCATCGTCGTCAACCGGCTGGAACACATCGCCCGCTGGGAGCGCGTTGCCGAACTCCGCAACAAGACCACGGAAATACCAGAGGACGGCGTCAGTATCGAGGTTTTCCGGGTGCTCGCAGGGGATGAGTTGGTTGCGATGGATACCACCGAGGGCCTGTACTTCGAGTACGAACGGGTGAACGGCGAATGGAAATACCAAAGTTTCCAGATAAAACTCACAAACAACAGCGCCAGCAAATATTACTGCATGTTGCTCGATCTCACCGACGATTATTCGGTCTATACAAGCCTCCTGTTGGGAGATGGACAGTGGCTGGAACCAGGTCAGGAGGTCTGGGCTCACATCCCGTCCCAGGGCTCCTGGCGCAAAACCATCGACGCTTTCATCTCCGACAATCTGCACGAACAGGGCGTGACGCAGTCGAAGGACATCCTGAAGTTGATTATCAGCACTGAGGAATGTGACGCCAAACTATTGTATCAGGACTCGCTGCCAGTAAGCGTTGTCGCGAAAAGCGAAAGAGCTCTCCCGCCAATGATGAACACGCTGAACCGGATCATGTATCGGATTGGCAGTCGTTCTTTCGGCGATGCATCGGGATCGAATGAAGCCTTTGTCGATTGGCGGACAACGGAAATCAATTCCACCATCTATCGGCCATTGGAAGCAGTCGATGTGACCGAGCCGGGCGAGAGCGCAGAACTGGCGTCGGGCGTTACACTGCTCGGGCATCCCAGCCTCAGCGCCAAGGCTCGGCTGATGCCACTGGACACGGTGGGACGTGATGTGGGAAACCTGCTGACGCCGGGTGTGTTCCGAGACCATCCTGACGTGATCCAACCCTTCGAGTTCACCTCCAGCCGTGGTGGCGCACCCGGCCTCAGCGTGCTTGAGTTGTTCGATGTTGCAGATTCGAGCGTCGTCACTGCCGAGGATCCTCTCGTCCTCCAGATCGATGACGCCTTGGCCGAAGACGAGGTCATCCTGCCCTACGCTTACGACGGCGAGTTTTTCTTGCCACTCGGTTATGTCAATTCTGACACCGAGGAAACCACCATCACCCTGGAACGCCTGCCTGAGATCGTAGCCCGACCTGAACTGACGGACGAGATCAATCGAGCTTTGCTCGGCTCGATCAAAATCATGTTCCAGAAAATGGTCGGCCAGCACATCGGCCTGGCCTTCCCCTACCCCGTACTGGCCGCTGCCGATGTCGCCGCAGATGGCACTGTCACCTACCAGGGCGTCGAAGCGAAAGTGCGAGAACGGGTGGAAGCAGCGAACAACATCCTGCTCTACACCCACGGCATATTCGGTGATACCAGGGGGATGGCAGGGAGTGCAAGAGCGGTCGGGACTCAGCGATGTCGCTCCTGCACTGGCCGATGATTACGACCTGATCCTGACCTTCGACTACGAAAGCATCAACACTGAGGTGGAAGATACGGCCAGAGCGCTGAAACAACGTCTGGCCGCCGTCGGTCTCGGCCCCAACCACGGCAAGCGCCTGGACATCATCTCGCACTCGTTGGGCGGACTGGTGGCGCGCTGGTTCATCGAACGCGAGGGCGGCAATGAGGTGGTCAACCATCTGGTGACGGTGGGCACGCCCCACCTGGGCACGCCGTGGCCGACCATCCAGGCCTGGGCGACCACAGCCCTGACGCTGGCGCTGAATGGTTTTTCCACCGTCGCCTGGCCGGTGAAAGCACTGGCGGCCTTGCTCAAGGCCACCGAATTGATCGACGTGACAGTGGATGCGGTGGCGCAGGATTCAAAATTCCTCGTCAACCTCAACGCCAGCCCGGACCCGGGCACGGCCTACACCCTGCTGGCGGGCAACACCTCGATCATCCCGGAGCTAGTCCAACCGGTGGCGGATGCCGATGTCAGCAAGTTGGCACGATTGCTGGCAATGCTCCAATCCAAAAAACTGCTGCACAAAGCCACAGGACTGGCATTCTTCAACCAGGCCAACGACATCGCCGTCAGCGTCAACAGCGCTTTCGGCGTGCCTGCCGAGCGCACCCCCAAACCTGAGACCCCCGACGAAGTCGCCTGCGACCATGTTTCCTACTTTGGTACGGGCGCAGCGCTGAAATCAATAGCAGATACGCTGGACTAATGTTGCTTGTAGTAGGCGAGTTATCACCGTTCGACGGTCCTGACGGCGCTGAAGCGCTTACTACGAGCCACCCACTACACATAGGAGTTCAACCATTATGACCACAAAATACGACATGGTTTTCGAAGGCGGCGGTGCAAAAGGCATGGCCTTTGTCGGCGCGCTGCAAGTCCTGGAAGAGAACGACATCACCTTTAACCGGCTGCTCGGTACATCCGCCGGAGCAATCACCGCCACGCTCCTGGCGGCGGGCTACGATAGCGAGGAGATGCTTGCAGCCTTGAACGAAGAGGTGGATGGCAAACCGATCTTCACCACGTTCATGGAGATACCGCCGCCGCTGACCCCCGATTTGGTCGATCATGGCGCTTTCGCCACCCTCCTGCAATCGATCGACATACCTCGTGTGCCTGAATTTGTCGAAAAACGCCTGGATACGGCGATTATCAAAGGTTTGCAACAGAAGGATGAAGGCCGACAACTCCTGTCTTTCATCGAACATGGCGGTTTGTTTTCGGCCAACAACTTCCTCGCCTTTCTGAAGCAAAAACTCGATAGCGGGGAATACAGGGGCCAGCCACGTCAGTTCAGCGACATGACCCTGAAGCAGTTCTACGACGCCACCGCAGTTGATCTCACCCTGGCGGCAGCCGATGTCAGCGATAGCCGCCTGCTGTTTCTAAACCATCGTACTGCGCCCGACTGCCCGCTGGCCTACGCCGTGCGCATGTCGATGAGCGTGCCGCTGGTGTGGCCGGAGGTGATCTGGCAAACAGATTGGGGTCAGTACAAAGTCGGAACCAGAACCATCGATCTCGCAGGCCACGCCATTGTCGATGGCGGTCTGCTGTCAAATTTCCCGATCGAGCTACTGATCTCGGACGATGTCCACGTGATGGAGGTGATGGGTCCTGGCCGGCCTTCAGCCAATCCGAAAGATCACGTGCTGGGCTTCCTGATCGACGAATCGATGACTGTGCCCACACCCCGCTCGGTGTCACTCGCCCAGGTCGTTACCGGATCGCATACCGCACGACGCCTCAAAGGCTTGATGGATGCCGCAACTCAGGCGCACGACAAAATGGTAATCGAAGCTTTCGAGGATTGCATTGTGCGTCTGCCGGCCCGAGGTTACGGCACGGTGGAATTCGATATGTCGGACGAAAAACGAGACGCCTTGATCAATGCCGGTTATCAGGCTACAGACAAACACTTGCATAGCCCCGAGTCAGATCGGGATATCGCGCCTGCCCAGCCCATAACCAGCGACGAACTGGCCAACAGACATGCCCTGCACCTTTTGCAGCAGTGATGACCCAGAAATGAATGCTCAGGTTTGCGATGCATTTGACCTCTCCCAACTGGTAGGTTAATCTATGCCACAAGTGAGAACGCTAAACATCGGCGCTGTCGAAAACTGTCGATTAAGCCACCCCCAAAAGGAATAAACCTATGTCCAGGTCACTCTACAAATTCGCTATTTTGTTGTTCGTGATTACCGCAATCCTGACGCTTGCAGCATGTTCTTCTGAACAGCAAGCGCAAAATGAGGTTGTGAATAGTGTTGATGCCACAGCAGACGCCGCCCGTCTCAAGGTCAGCCAGTTCACGGGCTATGCTCAGTCATTGGTGGACCAACTAGTAGAGCAAGTCGGCGAAACGCCAACAACTGTTGCAGCGGCTAACGAAATCAAGTATGCGCTGGACGATGTCGACGCCGCTTTGCAGGCGGTCATCAATGCCCTGGAGAATGACAAGTTTGAGTCGCTGAAACAGGCTCAGAATAGCCTTGAACAAGCGATTGATGTCGTCAGTTCTATCGCCGAGGAAGCGGAAAATCCAGAAGTCAAGGCCAGTCTAAACGAGATGACAGCAGGATTGGAAGACCTCAAGCAAACCGTGATCGATCTCATTAACGAACAAGCGCAATAGCAATCCAGATGCGACGCACTTCACGTGAGCGAGGCAAACTGATTCCGGTATGTCTGCAGGCTCAAAAGTCGCGCAAAGTGCGTCGCACGAGTATGGTTAAGTAAGCGTCCAAAAACAGCTCCCCGATTTCAACCTCCGGGAGGTGATCAGAACCATGTGTGTTTATCTGGATTTTGGCGGCCACCTCCCGGAGGTTGACTCTGGACAATCACTATGGCCCAGTAGAAATCAATCCTGCTTCGGACAGGAAAGTGTCAAAGGTGAAGGCAGCGCCTTCGGCAAGCACAGCTAGGATCACGAATCCGATAATCGGCACCAGGATGGCGACAACGGGGAAGAGGAGACTGCGCCAGCCTTTGAGTTTGTGGGCTTCCACTGCTGCAATCCACACAGCCATAAAGGCTAGCAGCACGGTGACAACCCTGGCGAAGCCAGCCAATGCGGGAATGAGGCCCATCAGTTCGTAAAGCGTCACGGCATGGGCAAAGCCCAAACCACGCAGCGTGGCAGTGAAAGTGCCTTTACCGCCCAGGACACGGCCTGCCAGGAAGATAGTAATCACGAGGATGAGCCAAATCCCAATCCTGCCAGCCATTTGCGCCAGATCAAACCCGCCAGCGGTGAGGATGCCAACGATTATGGAAGCAACCACAGCAATCGCCAGGGCAGGACCGGTCATGTACGGGTCAGCGACAATTTCCTGGTAAGCACTTCGATCCAGAACCATTGCCCGGAGCATCTTGCCCACCCAACCTCTCGACCGCACAAAACCAGCAGCGAGCGTCGCCGGGGACCAGGCAGACACCTTATGTTGGGTTTGCGGGAAGCCCTTTTGGTGCCAATCTTACTGGGCAAACAGAAATATGGCAAGGGAATGAAAACCCTGGATATGAGGCAGGGTTGCTTTCTTCCGATCATCACAGTTCATCATAGCGACTTAGCACCTTGAAGGCATCACGTGTCCAGGGACCAGAGTGGTGGGCGACTTCGTCGTAACCCGGCCAGGTGACATACAACACCGGTGTGCCTCGAATGATCTCGGTCACGGTCAGGTATGCCGATACATCCCGCATGAAAACGGTTGTTGCAGCACGCAGGAAGGGATAGCCACCATGCAGCCGATTGAGGCGAGGTTGCACATCCGCCCTTCGCTGTTTCCACCCCTCCCACAACTCCACAAACACCTCACCGAAAAATAGTACCAGGGTGCGCATGAAAAAGTATGGGTTGATCATCAGCAAATAGATGGCGTCTGCGCGCCGGCGTTTCTCTTCACTCGTGCCTGTCCTGATATCAGCCAGGGTCAGCAACGAATTGGCAGCGTCGCCATTCATCATGTTGTTGATACTGGTCCCGCCCCGCATCAGACCATTGCCGTTGGCATAGCGTGCATTGATCTCGCCAGCGTCGTGGCCAGACACCATTAAAGACCTGTGGATCTGACGCAAGCCTGCTTGCTTCCGATCATCACATCAATCTACCGATTTTCACTTGTCTGCGGTAAAATGCGAGGTTGATGTTGTTATTGCCCATTTCACATCAATGTTTTTGTCAGCCCCATGCGCCATCTCCGTTTCTTTAGCATCTTTATTGTCTTGTTCCTGCTGGTAGCCTGTTCACCAATCTCTGTGCCTCTGCCCGACCTCACCGGCGATGCCCCACCCCCAGACGTCACATTTCAGTCTCCCCAGGGCGAGACCGTCCAGCTATCCGACTACGAAGGAAAGGTGCTCTTTGTCAATTTCTGGGGGACCTACTGTCCTCCCTGTCTGGACGAAATGCCCGACCTCCAGGCCGCCTATGAAAACCTGGCTGACGATGACTTCGTCATTCTGGGCATCAACGTCGAGGAAAGCCCGGAAAAAGTAAGCGCTTGGGTGCAGGAAAATGGCATTACCTTTCCCATCGCTATCTCCGATGACGGCACCATCAATCCCATGCTGGCCCTGCACCGCATGCCCACCACCTGGTTTATCGACGCCAACGGCATCCTGCGAGGCAAAATCGAAGGGCAAATGGATGCCAGATTGATTCAACGCATCGCTCAAACGCTCCTGGACGAAAACGAACACACAACACGAACCGAGAACTCATCATGATCCCAGTCGAAGAACAACTCACAATCCTCATGCGAGGCGTCGATTTTGGCGATGCCCAGACCTACAAGCACATGGAAGCGGAACTGCGCCAGCGGCTCACCAACAGCGTCGAAACAGGCAAACCGCTCACGATATACTGCGGGTTCGACCCCACCGGTTCCGACCTGACACTTGGTCACACCGTGCAAATGCGGAAGTTGCGGTTATTCCAGGACTTGGGGCATGAGGTCACATTTCTCATTGGCACATTTACGGCCCTGATCGGTGATCCTAGCGATAAGGACAGCGCCCGTCCTCAGCAAACGGATGAAGAAGTGGCAGAGAAAGCTCGCACCTTTACCGAGCAGGCTTTCAGGGTGCTGGACCCTGATCGCACGGTCATCAAATACAACGCCGATTGGCTCTCTCCCCTCACCTTCAAAGATGTCATCAAGTTAGCCAGCCATTTCACGGTGCAGCAGTTCCTCTCGCGTGACAACTTCTCGAATCGTTACGAAAAAGGCGAGGCCATCTGGCTGCACGAATTTTTCTATGCGCTGATGCAGGGTTACGATGCCGTCGCCACCCAAACCGACGTGCAGATCGGCGGGACCGACCAATTGTTTAACCTCATGGCCGGGCGCAAACTCATGGAAGCGCATGGTTTGCAGCCGCAAGTCGTCCTGACTCATCCGATCCTGGTGGGAACAGATGGCGTCCAGCGCATGGGCAAGAGCCGCGGCAACTACATTGCCATCAACGACACGCCAGAGGATATGTTCGGCAAGACCATGTCGATTCCCGACCAGGCCATGCGCAACTACGCCGAACTGGTCACATCCTGGCACCCTGACTACATCATCCAGCTATTTGGAGAGTGGGAAGCAGGGCTGATTCATCCTCGTGACCTGAAGATGATGCTGGCACGGGAAATCACCGGCCTCTTCTATGATCCCGACCAGGTTGACGCTGCCGAACAGCATTTCATCCGCACCATCCAGCAGCAGGAACTGCCTGAAGATATGCCGGTGCTCACCGTGCAAGCTGGCGACACGCTGGTGGACCTGCTTGATCGGGCGGGATTCGCTTCGAGCCGCAGCCAGGCCAAACGGGATATTAAGGGTGGCGGCGTGCGCCTTGATGGCGAAGTAATGGACGATCCGATGTTCCAGCCAGAGCCAGGCCCAGATGGAAGCGTCCTGCAAAAAGGCAAGCGCCGTTTCGTGCGCATTCTCCCGAATCTGGAATCGTAGGAAACCCACTTCACCTCAACCAACAGGGAATGCGTGTGCTCTGCCAATTGTAATTCGATTTGAAGTTGATTTTTTGCCCCCCTCCCAGCCTCCCCCGTTCACCTATCGATTCACAGGGGGAGGAGTGTTTTTCGCTGATTGTTTCCCGTTGATTGTTGACTGTTCCTATGACCATCGCCGTCCAGGCTCCGTGTTGGGCTCAGGCCTTTCGCCCTTCTGTCACACAATCCATACTTGATCTGGGGCAGCGGCTTGGCCTCGATCTTTCGATGCCAACGGCCCAGACCTGTTGTGGTTTGCCCGCCTGGGAAGCAGGGCATACTGACGCCGCCGTGGATGCAGCACGTCAAACGCTGCGTGTGTTTGATGGTTTTGAGACCATCGTATCTCCTTCGTCTTCCTGCCTGCGCATGATGCGCGAGCGCATTCCCGCGCTCCTGCGCGACCACCCCGAAGCGACGGGAGCCAAAGCGCTGGCCGGGCGCAGCACCGGATGGTGGGATTACCTCGTCCAGGAAGTCGGCGTTAAAGCCCTAAAGCTGCGCTTTGATGGAAAAATTGCTTTCTTCCCGCCTTGCCAGCACCAGGATGACGGATCTGTGCGCCTGTTGCTTTCGAGCGTCCAGGGCGCAATGCTTGTGCCCGATCCAACCCAACAGTGTTGTGGCTACGGAAACAATCTGGCATGGCGCTATCCTGAGTTGAGTCAGGCGATAGCACGCCCTGTCGTTGGCGCGATGCGCTTATCCCGCGCCGACCTTATCGTCACAACCGATGTTGGCTGCCTGCAACAATTGGCTCCGCTGCTCAAGGCTGCCGGCGCCCCTCCCATCCTGCATCTGGCCGAGTTTCTGGCACAGACTTCTGACTGCTAAACCCTGATCCCATGCTTGCCGACAACCACACCCGCCTTGCCCTACAGCGACTCAGCCATACTGTCAGTCGTTCGAGTGCAATTGCGTGGTCGAATGTGCATGATCAGGAGGCCGTACGCAGCCGTGCCGGATGGGCCCGGCAAAGGGTGCTGGATCAGTTGCCTCTGTATCTGGAGCAGCTGGAGAATACCGCAATCGCAAACGGCGTGCAGGTGCAGTGGGCTGATGGCGCTCAGGAAGCCAATCGCATCATTATTGAAATCCTGCACTCGCTTGATGTCGATGAAGCGTTGCGCAACCACGCCCCCCTGCTCGATGAGATTGCGTTGGATCAAGCCGCAGCAGCCAATGGCGTCAAACTAACGAGATTGCATCCGGGCGACCGTATCCTGGAGTTGGCGGACAGCCAGATCAGCCATCCTGTCTGGCCCGCCGCACATTTGCGCATCGAGGATATCAGTAACGCCGCCAACGAACACTGGGGCATGCCCCTGACCGTTGATCCCGACATCCTTGCCAGCGCCATCCGTGGCCGCCTGAGGCGCACGCTCATTGGCAGCCATACAGCTATTCTGGGACTCAACTTTGCTGTGGCGGAAACGGGAAGCATGGTTTGTCTGGATAACAATGGCCACAATCCAAGCCTTATTGCGCTGGCTCGCACCGCTATTTTGTTGCTGAGCGTCGAGCAGGTTGTGGCGGACAGCGAGGATCTCCACTTGCTGATCCAGGCCTATGCTCGCAGCGCCTGGGGGCGTCCTCTGCCTGCTTACGTCACGCAAATCTGTAGTCCTTCACCACAGGAAATCGACGGACCCCGCCAGATCCACCTCATTATCGTAGATAACGGACGCAGCCGTATCCTCAATCGGGGTTATGGCGAAGCGCTGCGCTGCATCCACTGCGGGGCTTGCCACAATGTCTGCCCCGTTTACCAGCAGATAGGCGGCCAAGGATATGGCGATTCACCTTACAGCGGCCCTATCGGCGCTGTCCTAAATCCTATCTTGCTGCGGCCCGGCATGGCAGAGAACCAGCCCTTTCTCAGCACGGGCTGCCAGGCCTGTGGTCCCGCCTGCCCCGTGGATATTGACTTGCCCGCCCTTTTGCAGCAACACCGGCAGGAACTGGCTCCAAAAATCGCTTCCGCCAGGGAACGCTCGGCTTTCGGGCTGTGGCGACAACTCCTCCGCTATCCCCGGCTTTTCATCCCGGCCTTACGTCGGTTCGGCCGCAGCGGCGCCTTCAAATCCCGTCGGAAGTAGGCCGCACAAGTCCAAAAGATTATGTCACGTTCCATCATTCTCGACCGCCTCCAAAAAGCCACGTTGTCGCAAACGCAAGGTCAAATCAGTAGCGATGCGCCTTTGTTGCCAGCGCCGACTGAGATGCCGCCTGCTCAGCGACCGAAGGCATTTACAGACGCCTGGAAAGCGCTGGGGGGGACTTGGGAAATGCACGAAAACGCCACTGCCGCCCGTCTTGCCTTCCTCTTACACCTGCGCGAGCAACATATTCGATTCATCATCGCCTGGCCGACCAGCAACCTCCCGCTTGAAGGGCTAGGCGCAACGCTTCAGGGCGCTGGCATTCAACTCGTATCACCCAACCGCCGAGACATTGACCCTGATATCGTCGTGGGTCTCACCTCGGCGGACGCCGGCCTGGCCGCCACAGGTTCTCTCGTCCTGGTTCCTGAACCCGGCCAGTCGTGGCTGCCCTCCCTGCTGCCTATCCGCCATCTTATCCTCCTTCCCACCTCTCGCCTGCACGCTGACCTAAATGGCTGGCGTCAAACCTGGGAGGCCGAAGGCAAAACAGAGGACCTGGCGCGCTCGCTGATCATCACCGGACCCAGTTCCAGCAGCGATATCGAACTGCATCGTCACCGCGGCATGTTTGGACCTCGCCTGATGCACATTCTGCTTATTCAGGATGATTGATCTGGTGCGCTTTTGCCATCCCACTTCAATCATCCCCGACCAACGCCAGCCAATCAAGCGCCTGCACGGTGGCATGCAAGGAATGGTCGTCGTCCACTTCGTGGTAGGTGAGGTTGGTGAACACTTGCTCGGCGAGGGCCTTGGTAGGCGCTAAAGGCACAATGTCGTCCTGACGCCCGTGGTAAACGATGGTTGGGACTGAGACCGGAGCCGGTGGGTTGTCGGCAAAGTCGGGCCACACCAGGGCCGGAGCCAACAGGATGAGCTTGACCACGCGCTGCGGGTGGGCACAGGTGAACAACGCTCCCATCAACCCGCCAAAACTGGACCCGATGATGGTGATGTCACTGGCATCGCCCAGCACTTCGTCTAACTTGCCCATACGTACGTCGAGCGTGCCGGGAAAGTCAGGCGACACGAGATCGGGAAAGAAATGTTGGCGCAGGTAGTTGGCCTTAAAAGCCTGGCTGCTGCTTAACAGTCCGTGAATGAATATCCGCATGATTGGGAGTGTACTTGGGACCGTGTTACCGGGCAAGTTGTACGTCGCACGGATGAAGAAGGAAGACAGCAGCGCATTTAACAAGACCGGTAGTTTTGTTTCCCTGCCAGAGCTATGATACGCTCCTTTTTTGTACATTAACGATCCGTCATCCGCTCCGAAGCAGCCCCTGTTTATGCAATCCTCTTCCAACCAACAAATCACCGAAACAAGCAATCAGCAAAAATCTCGTTCACCAAAAGAGTACCTGGGCCTCGTCATCCGGGGCTTCTTCATGGGCTCAGCCGATGTGGTGCCTGGCGTGTCAGGCGGCACCATGGCTTTCATTCTCGGGATCTACGAAGAATTAATCTTCAGCATCCGGGCGGTGGGGCGCAAGGAATTCTGGCAGGCGTTGCTGCATTTCCACATCAAAGACGCTCTGATCGCCATCAACCTTCCCTTCCTGATCGCTGTATTTTCCGGCATCTTCCTGGCGGTGCTCACGCTGGCCCAGGCTCTGGAGTGGATGCTAACGAACCAGCCGGTGCTTATCTGGAGCTTTTTCTTCGGTCTGGTATTGGCGTCGGTGGTCACTGTGGCCAAGCGGGTGAAGCATTGGGGCGTCATTCTGGTCGCAGCCCTGGCTACCGGCGCTGTCGGAGCCTATTTGCTGGTCGGCGCCGTACCCGCTCAGACGCCCAACACCTGGTGGTTTTTGTTCCTGAGCGGAGCTCTCGCCAGCGTCGCCATGATCCTGCCGGGCATCTCCGGCGCTTTCATCCTCCTGATCCTGGGCAAGTACGCATTTGTACTGAGCGCCGTCAATAATCTCGACTTCGTCAGTATCGGCATCGTGGCAATGGGAGCCGTGGTCGGCATTGTCACCTTCGCCCAGTTGCTCGGCTACTTGTTCAAACAGCATCACGATCTCACGGTGGCCGTACTCACCGGTTTTATGCTGGGTAGCCTGCGCAAACTGTGGCCCTGGAAAGAAACAACTGAATGGATGATCGACAGGCACGGCGAAAGCATCCCTAAGATACAGATCAATACCCTGCCTCCGGCTATCGACACGGAATTTTTCATCGCCATTGGCCTCATGCTTCTCGGCATCGTACTTGTCATCCTACTGGACCGCATGGACCATTCCAAGGAATAGGGCATACCCCACAACTCCGATCCCCAGCCTCCCAAAAGAGGTGAGTCGCACTTGCGAAGTGCGACTCACCTGAGAATTCTGTTTAGGCCTTCGGGCCGGCCTCACTGACTGCTTCCGAGACTTCGTCTTCAAACTGCTTGAAGTTCTCGTTGAACATCTTGGCCAGTTTCATCGCTTGAGCATCATACGCTTCGCTGTCACTCCAGGTGGTGCGAGGCTGCAGCACGTGGTCCGGTACGCCTGGCACGTTGGTGGGCACATGTACGCCGAAAATCGGGTCCGCCACGGTCTCGACTTCGTCGAGGCTGCCGTCCAGGGCGGCTGAAATCATCGCCCGGGTGTATTGGATCTTCATGCGCTTGCCGACGCCGTAGGGTCCCCCCGACCAACCGGTGTTGATCAGCCAGACATTGGAGCCATGCTCCTGCACCTTGTTTGCCAACATTTCGGAATATGTGAAGGGGTGTAGTGGCAGGAAGGGTGCGCCGAAGCAAGCACTAAAAGTCGCCTGTGGTTCGGTGACGCCGCGCTCGGTGCCCGCAACTTTGGCCGTGTAACCACTGATGAAATGATACTGAGCCTGATCGGGCGTCAGTTTGGAGATGGGGGGCAGCACGCCGAAGGCATCGGCAGTCAGGAAGAAGACATTCTTGGGGTGCCCGCCCAGGCCATCACGGGTGGCGTTGGGGATATGACTGATCGGATATGAAGCACGGGTGTTCTCGGTCAGAGCATCGTCGTCCAGATCGATGCGACGGGTATGGGCGTTGTAGGCCACATTTTCGAGGATAGTGCCAAAACGACGGGTGGTGTCGTAGATTTCGGGTTCCGCTTCCGGAGAAAGCTTGATCACCTTGGCATAACAGCCGCCTTCGAAATTGAAGACGCCACGGTCGCTCCAGCCATGCTCATCGTCACCGATCAACGTGCGGGAACTGTCAGCGCTGAGGGTGGTCTTACCTGTGCCCGACAGGCCAAAGAAGATGGCTGTGTCGCCTGCTGGCCCCATATTGGCCGAACAGTGCATCGGCAGCACGCCCCGGCGCGGCATCCGATAGTTCATCACCGAGAAGATCGACTTCTTAATCTCGCCGGCATACTGGGTGCCACCGATCAGCACCAGTCGTTCAGCGAAATTGATAATCACAAATGCCTGCGAGTTCGTGCCATCCTGTTCCGGCACGGCTGTGAAGCTTGGCACCTGGATGACCGTAAACTCGGGAATGTGGTTCATCAGCTTATCTCGATCGAATTCCCGGATAAACATGTTGCGTACAAACATACTGTGCCAGGCAGTCTCAGTCACAACACGAATGGGCAGTCGATACTCTGGATCAGCACCTGCATAAACATCCTGTACAAACATCTGGCGACCTTCGACATAGGTCAGCATCCGTTCTTTGATGCGCTTGAAGGCTTCACTATCGAAGGGGCGATTGATCTTGCCCCACCAGATGCTGTTTTCGGTCGTGGCCTCGCGCACAATAAAGCGATCGTTGGGTGAACGACCGGTGTGCTGGCCCGTGCGGGTGATCAGGGGTCCCAGATGGGCGATCCAGCCTTCACGATTGCGGGTCGCCGCCTCATACAGGGCCGGGGTCGGCAGATTCCACCAAGCCGCCCACAGGTTTCGCAGGCCGTGGTTTTCCAGGCCATAATGGCTGGCGGCTGCTCCAAATTGATGTACGTCCTTCATCATTCACTCCTTTTTTTGGGTTTGTAGAATACGAAAGAAATTAAACCAGTTAGTCTGAGAGACAACGTAACTTCGAGAGAGAACGTGATTCAGAATATCTCCACTCGATAACTGGCGAGATCACAATCTAATCGCCATTCTTCCAGGCTGGCGACTGCCTTTTCCAAAAGTCCGTGTGCATAACCAGCATCGTTGGATACAGTCACAATGCTGATAACGGCTTGCTGCCATTGATCCAGGGCATCGGTCTCGGCCACTGAGATGTTGTACTCCCGGCGTAGCCGGGCCATCACGGACTTGACCACTCGTCGCTTGTCTTTAAGAGAGGCGCTGGCCGGTATGTCCAGTTCGATTACAGCAGATCCAATGACCATTGCCTAGATTGCAACACGCTTGCAGTAAGATGTCAAATTCGCTGCAACCACTCGGCTTCAGCGTACTTCTCGGCTTCCAGTTCGGCGGCCAATTCCCGTTCGCCCGGACTCAGCTCGCCTTCCTCAAAGTCGATGCCGAGTGCTGATGACAAACCATCGATGAGCACAGTAGCCGCCTCCCAGAAACTGACATAGCGCCCCAGCTCTCTTTCCACGGTTGTGGCGCGCTCGGCCAGGGCTGTGCGTAATTCCGACCGCTGAGATTCATCCTCCACGGCCAGCACATCCACCAGGCGAGCGACATCGCCAGTAAGGGGCAGTGAGCCATGCTGCAAAACGTAGCCCGCCCGTCTGCTCTGGGCCGAACCGATCAGTTTTCGCCCGCCCACCGTGATTTCATAGGCGCTGGGAACCTCAAAGCAGACGGGGCTGGCATCAGCGCTCGCACGATTGCTCGCCGGCGCTTTGACGGCATCGATGCCGAGGCGCTGCAATCCTAACACCAAACCACTGCTCAACTGATTGTAGCTGTCGAGGATAGCACCGTCGAGACCAGCATCCTTTGCGGTGCCGGCGATGCTGTAGGTCAGTTCGTCGATGTGCAGGATGGCGCGACCGCCTGTAGCCCGGCGCACAACGCCATAACCCAGTTGCTGGATGCGCTCGATGTCGAGGTCAGCCAGGGATTGATGGCGTCCCAGCGAGATGGTTCCCGGCTGCCACCGATAAAAACGCAGCGTCGCCGTGCTCTCGCCACGCGCAGTACATGTGGCGATGGCCTCATCGACGGCCATGTTCCACGAGCCGCTTGCAGGTTCCGTGACGAGCAAACGCCAGATTTCAGGTTTCGGAATAGACATTAGATGGTCGGGGCGCACCCTTGCGGTCGCCCTTGGTGTGCGATCATAGAGCGAATGGCAGAGAGACGACGTGGGCGGAAACAGGACCGGTGGTCGGGGCTACAACCGAAACCTGGGTTCCGGCCTGATTGTGGGGACGTTTGAGATAGGCCAGGGCGATTGCACCGAATCGTGGCGAATCCGCCACCGAAGTTACAGTTCCCACCGTTTTGCCTTCCACCTCAACCTGACTGCCCGGCTCGACCAGTGCCTCTAATCGTAGTCCCACCAGTTGTTTGGTCACCTTATCGTACGTGATTTGGCGGGCTATGATCTCCTGACCAGTGTAGCAGCCTTTGCTCTGGGAGATGGCGTCGTCGAGCCCCGCTTCGAGCGGATTGTACTCTTCCGAAAGTTCGGAATCAGACGCCGGCAGCCCCGTTTCGATGCGAAGGATTTCGGCATTCTCTTGTGACAGAGGCATAAAACCCGCTTCCACAAGCGCTACCTGCAACGCTTCGGCAATCTCGCTTGATGCCAGCATCCGGTATCCAGGTCCGCCGAGTCCCTTGGTCGCAACAACCCAAAGCCGGTTTCCGGCAAAATCGGCAGTGACAACGGCATCCTGGCCGGAATTAACCACAATGCCAATGTTGCGAAGCAATGATTCAGCTTCTGGGCCAGCCAGATCGATCTGCACGACCTGAGCGCTGACATCCTCAACCGCTACCTTGTCCATGAAAAATATCTTCCCCCGCAAGAGTTGCGCCGTCGCTGCGGCATGGCCCGCCAGGGTGATCGCTCCGAACGACTCTCCTTCATCC
This sequence comes from uncultured Chloroflexia bacterium, assembly GCA_963700615.1. Taxonomy (GTDB): domain Bacteria; phylum Chloroflexota; class Anaerolineae; order J102; family J102; genus DUEF01. The sequence continues at coordinate 52,317 of CAVOYG010000033.1, forward strand.
ACCAGAGTCAAAATATCTTGCATTCGGGCAGTGGGCGTTGTCAGCACTGTGGTGACAACGCGCCCAGGATTGAGCAGGTGGATATCGTTTGTCGTCTGCCGGTTGATAAAATCCAACCGATCCGCACCGGAAATGCGTAGAAAACCTTGTTCTGGTTGGACGATGAATACTGCTTCCTGCAGGGCTGCTTGATAATCGGGTAACTGAGTCAGAGTGTTTGTCATGGGCGCTTAGTGACTATCTAGAATTGACCTCCGGGAGGTAGCCTCAAAAATTCAGCTAAACAAAATGGTTCTGGCCACCTCCCAGAGGTCGAAATCGTGAAGTTATTGTTGGACGATTACGATAGACAACATGGTCCTCAGAATTGGGAATCGCTGACATTATAGTGATCCTAAGCAGTTCGGTCAATCCACACAGAGGCATTTCTTGTATTCTCTCTCTCATCTTTGCCCATCAGACCAGGCTCAGCTACAATGATGTCAGGCCCCCTGCCCAAATAAACCCATCCATCGCAGCATCCACATCAACCTATGCTTTTGGCTATCGACGTCGGCAACACCAATATTGTCGCCGGTCTGTTTAAGGGAGACGACCTCCAGCAGCGATGGCGCATCAGCACTGACACGGCCCGCAGTGCAGACGAGTACCGGGCATTGTTCCACATCTTGGCCGACACCGATGGCATTGAACTCACCAACGTGGTGGATGCCGTTGTGCTTGGGTCTGTGGTTCCCCCTGTGACGAACGCACTGCACCAATATTGCCACGACTGGCTGAACCTGGAGCCGCTTCACGTTCATGTCGGCCTGGATTTGGATATGGCTGTCCTTGTCAGAGAACCAAATCGAGTGGGAGTTGACCGTTTGCTCAATGCCAGTCGCCGCCCGCTCGCTATTTGGCGCGCCCTGCATCACGCTCGATCTGGGCACAGCCACCAAGTTCGATGTGGTCGATGCCAGCGGGGCCTTCATCGGTGGCGCCATTGCCCCGGGGTTCCGCACCGCATCAGACGCTCTGGTAAGAGGCACCGCCCTGCTGCCCCGCATCGACCTGGAGGCTCCGCCTCATCCCATCGGCGATGACACGGCCAGCGCCATGCAATCCGGTATCGTACTGGGCTATGTCAGCCTGATCGAGGGCATGTTGGCGCGCATCCAGGCGGTGATGCCCGGTGCTCCTGCCACGGTAATCGCCACGGGCGGATTAGCCCCGTTGGCGGTGTCACTCTCCGATGTTGTGGACCATTACGAACCGGATCTCACGCTTTATGGTTTGCGCATTGTCTTTGAACGAAACAAAACATGAGTCAAAAACGTGATGCGTGATCGCGTTTTTGGTCTGCCCCTGCCCCTCGCCACCAAACCAGGACGACTGTTGGGGTGCATCCTACTGACTTCTAATCTCCGACCGCCGACCGCCAATCCCTGCTCCCCACCCCACCATGAACACTGTCAACATCCTCGCCGATAAAAACATCCTCTTAGGCGTTACCGGCGGCATCGCTGCCTACAAATCGGTTGACCTGTGCTCCAAATTGACGCAAGCCGGGGCAAAGGTGCAGGTGCTGATGACCCACTCCGCCCAGAAATTCGTCCAGCCCCTCACCTTTGGCGCAATGAGCGGACGACCGCCCATCACCGACTTGTGGCAGCTGTACGAGGGCGACAAGATCGGCCATGTCGCACTGGCGCACGACGCCGACCTGTTTATCATCGCACCCCTGACGGCGCACACCCTGGCCCGGCTGGTGCAGGGCATGGCGGATGGCCCGATCACGGCCACCGCCCTGAGCACCCACGCCCCGCTGCTTATCGCTCCGGCCATGGAAAGCAACATGTGGGAGCATCCCGCCACCCAGGCGAACCTGGAAGCTGCTCGTGCAGCGAGGGGCCATCCTCGTGGGACCAGAGGCGGGCCGATTGGCGTCAGGTCGGCTGGGGCTTGGCCGCATGTCCGAGCCGGCGGTAATCCAGGAGTATGCACGCATAGTGCTGGGACGGACTGGCCCTCTTTCGGGTTTGCGTATCACCATCACTGCGGGAGGGACGCGCGAGTGGGTGGACCCGGTGCGTTTCATGGGGAATCGCGCCAGCGGAAAGATGGGAGTCGCCCTGGCCCGCATGGCGCGAGACCAGGGTGCAGAGGTAAATCTCATCTACGGAGCGATGAGCGTCGAACCACCTCTTGGCGTCCATCTGGTCGAGGCCATCCGGGCGGAAGACATGCTGCACGCTACACTTGACCTCCTGCCCACGACCGATATCCTGATCAGCGCCGCCGCTATCGCTGATTTCCGTCCGGTCACCACGCACGACAGCAAGTTGAAGAAAGACAGCGGAACGGGCATCGAACTGGAGCGCACACCCGATGTACTGAAGGCAGTGGCGGAGCAACGAGCGAAGCTCGGAAAACCAAAACTGGTGGTCGGGTTCGCTGCCGAAACCTCTGATCTTCTCGCCAACGCCACACGCAAACTGGAAAGCAAAGGTCTGGAGATGATCGTGCTCAACGACATCACCTCCACCGATGCGGGCTTCGGTGTGGACACGAATCGGGTGACCATCCTCACACGGGATGGAGCCGTCGAAACGCTCCCGCTCATGGACAAGGAAGAAGTGGCGTTCAATATCTTGCACCGAATCCGGGGACTACTGGGTGGACAGAGCATTGGCTGGTCTCCCGGCATCGGCAGCGTGATGCCGTCTTAGGAAAGCGGAGGTCGGAGGTCGGAAGTCAGAAGTCAGAGATCAGAAACCAGGTGAGTCGAAAATGTTCAACGTTTTGTATCTTAGCACCGAAATCGTACCGTATGCCCGCACTGGAGGCCTGGCCCTTGTCGCCGCAGCGCTGCCACGGGCCCTGCGCCAGTTGGGCGATGATGTGCGGGTCATCCTCCCGCGCTATGGATTTATCGACCCAACCCGCCACAAACTGAAGCTTGTGCTCGATAAATTCCCCGTGCCATTCGAGAATGGTGTCGAATATGCGGGTCTGTGGCAAGCGCCCGATACCGATCTGCCGATCTATTTTGTGGACCACGACCGCTATTTTGGCAGCCGCCAGGGCATCTATTCCTTCCCGGATGACGGCGAGCGCTTTGTGTTTTACAGTCGTGCCAGCCTGGAAGCAGCTCGTCACCTGAATTGGCAGCCCCATGTCATCCACTGCAACGAATGGCAGACTGCCCTGGTCCCCAATTGGCTGCACACCGTCTATGCTGACGATCCATTCTTTGCGCAGACTGCTGTCATCTACAACATCCACAATCTCGCTTATCAGGGTATTTTCGGCCACCGGGTGCTCGAAATCGCCGGTATCGAAAAACAAGGATTCATCGCTCACCCCGATGCGTCCGCCAGTCTCAACGAAGTTGTGAGCATGGTGGGGCGCGGCATCATCTTCGCTGATGTCATCGCCACTGTCAGCCCTACCTATGCCAAAGAAATTCTCACGCCGGAGTACGGCGAAGGCCTCGATCCCGTTCTGCGGGATAGGAAAAACCGGCTGTTTGGCATTCTCAATGGTATCGACATAGACAACTACAATCCACGTACCGATTCCGCTCTTACCACCTGCTTCGACGCCAACCACGTACAAAGAAGAAACGATTGCAAACACCGACTTCAGATCGAAGTTGGCTTTGAACAAAATCCTCAAGTCCCCGTGATCTGCCTTACCTCCCGTCTCAACGATCAGAAAGGATATGACATTCTCAGTGCCGTGCTGGAGCCATTACTGCGACATGTGGATGCGCAATGGGTGATCATGGGTTCAGGCGAGCAGCGCTACCATAACCTCTTGACCGATCTGGAACGACGCTATCCGCAGCGCCTGCGCGCCTTCCTCACATTTGACGAAAAACTAGCCCGCCGCCTGTTCGCTTCTTCCGATATTTTCCTCATGCCTTCACGTCACGAACCTTGCGGGCTGGACCAGATGATCGCCATGCATTACGGAGCCGTACCCGTCGTGCGAGCTACCGGCGGCCTGTCCGACACGGTCACCGACCATCGCCCCACCAACATCGGTACGGGCTTCACTTTTGACGCCTACGATGGCATGGCCCTGTTTGCAGCAGTGGTGCGAGCTGTCGAAGTCTATCGACACCCGGAGATCTGGGCCCAGATCCAACAAGCTGCGATGGCAAAAGATGTCTCCTGGCAACGACCTTCTCATGCTTACCACGACCTCTATCGGCGAGCCCGATCGTTGAAGCTGACGGGAAGGCCGGGGTAAAGCGGAGGTCGGAGACAGATGAACCAACAATCTGGCTATGTTACGTTTCGAGAAGAACAGAATTTCCGCCGTGTGTGGTGGGTTATGCTTTTGATGCTGGGCATGGCCGCGATGATGTGGTGGGGCCTGATTGAGCAGATCGTGCTGGGCCAACCGTGGGGGAACAATCCCGGTCCCGACTGGATGGTGTGGCTCTCCTGGCTGCTGTTTGGCGTAGGAATGCCCATTTTCTTCTTGTGGATAAAGCTGGATGTTTCGGTGACAACGAACCACATTCAGATACGTTACAAGCCATTTGCGAATCGCTCTATCGCCTACACTGATATCGACCGTATCCAGGCCCGCACCTACAGCCCGATCAAGGAGTACGCCGGGTGGGGCGTGAAAGGCTGGTCGAGCAAAAAAATAGCGTACAATGTTAGCGGGAACCAGGGGGTTGAGATCTTCCTCGCAGATGGGCGGACCATTATGATCGGCTCACAAAAACCACAGAAGCTGGCGGCAGCGATTGAAGCGCAGCTTCAAAATCAACGCAGGCAGCCATCGCATAATCATTGATAACCAAATTCTGAGATGAACTCTTTGCTGATGACTGCGCACCAATCACTTTATGCACACTTACCCAATGACAGTCTGACATCCCCCTCAACGCCCCGCGAGCCTTTCATCTGCTGGCCAAACCCACAGGCGCTGTCTGCAATCTCGACTGCAAGTACTGCTTCTTTCTATCCAAAGAGGCGCTGTACCCAGGCAGTCGTTTCCGCATGTCGGACGAGACGCAGGAAAGTTACATCCGGCAGTTGCTGGCATCACACCACAGCGTGCCTGAGGTCAACATCGCCTGGCAAGGGGGCGAGCCAACGCTCATGGGCCTGGATTTCTTCAGGCAAGCGGTGGAGCTGGCTGAACGGTGCAAACAACCAGGGCAACAGCTTCTGCATACCATGCAAACCAACGGCACCAAGCTGGATGATGAGTGGTGCGCCATGTTCAAGGAACACAACTTCCTCATTGGCCTGAGCATGGACGGCACGCCGGAGATGCATGACGCTTATCGGGTGGACAAAGGCGGAAAGGGCACCTTCCAGCAGGTTTTGAGAGGCTGGGAATACCTGCAAAAACATAGCGTCGATACCAACATCCTCACCACCGTCCATGCTGCGAATGCCGACCACCCGCTTGAACTCTACCGTTTCTTTCGGGATGATCTCGGCGCAGAGTTCATGCAGTTCATCCCCATTTTGGAACGAGCAACGGTGGAAACGCTGCCCATGGCCGATATAGGGCTGGGGAGACACCGGCGTCGGGCCCCGACCGCTGTACGTGCAACAGGGCAGCCTGGTCACAAAACGATCGGTGGGAGCCAGGCAGTACGGGCAGTTCCTGATCGACATTTTCGAGGAGTGGGTGCGAGGGGATATCGGCAAGGTTTATGTGCAGATGTTTGATGTCGCACTGGGCAGTTGGATAGGCCAGCACAACCTTTGTATTTTCTCTCCCACCTGCGGCGATGCCCTGGCCCTGGAACACACTGGCGATCTCTATTCCTGCGACCATTATGTCGAGCCCGACTATCTGCTGGGCAATATCCATGACACGCCCATGATCGAGTTGGTGGCATCGTCCCAGCAGCGACAGTTTGGCAAAGATAAGCTGGAGACATTGCCCCGATATTGCCGGCAGTGTGAGGTCCGCTTCGCCTGCCACGGCGGCTGTCCCCGCAATCGCTTCATCAACACGCCTGATGGCGAACCTGGACTAAACTACCTGTGTGAAGGTTACAAAGCATTTTTCAATCATGTCAATCAACCCATGCGCATCATGGCCAACCTGCTGCAACAGAATCGAGCCCCGGCTGAGATCATGGGCTGGTACAAGGCCGAAGACGCGAAGCGTGAAGCGCTGTACGCCATCGCTAATCGTAACGATCCATGCCCCTGTGGCAGCGGCAAGAAGTTCAAGCAGTGTCATGGCCGTAAAACATCCTGATTGACTTGCGCTGCATCTTGCAGTAAGGTGCAGGATAAGGAACCACAAATACACATTCGGCGTCTAACCTAAGACACTCATTTCCCCCATTTTGCTCAGGAGACACCCACTTACATGAAGAAATCACAGAAAAGAACACTCTTATTGACGTTGGTTGGATTGGCTCTATTGTTAGCGCTGGCAGCCTGTGCGCCCGGCTCGCCGCCGGTAGCCTATGAACCGACCAGCACTCCTGTGCCGGAGCCAACTGCTGCACCTGCAGAAGAGGCAGCGCCCGCACCTGAAGGTGGTGAAACTACCGACGAAGCCCCTGTCCTCGTTCCCTCAGTTGCAGATATTCAGGACATCGTCTGGCAGTGGACAGACCTTGTGGAAACACAGCCCGCCGCCCAATCAGTCGTGCCGAATCCCGAGAACTACACGATTGTGTTTGCCTCCGATGGCACAGCGCAAATCCAGGCAGACTGTAATGCGGTGATGGGGTCATACACGGTGGAAGGCGACCAGCTTACCATCCAACTCGGCCCCTCCACAATGGCCTTCTGCGGCGACGAATCGCTTGACCAACAGTACCTGGGCCTGCTGATCACGGTCGGGTCTTTTGCGCTCGAAGATGGCTGGTTGAAGTTGAGCCTGATCGAAGGTGCAGGCACGATGGGATTTACGAACGACGGCATGGCGGAAACAGCGCAAGCCGGAGCGGAACCTGCTCCCGCTGGGGAACAAACCCCGCCGCAGGCTGAACCAGCACAAGCGGACATCGTCGGCATTGTCTGGGAATGGGAGGCATTCCAGGATACCGCCGAGATCAACGACATCGCAGTGCCAGATCCCAGTTTGTACACCCTGCTGCTCAACCCTGATGGAACCTACAACATCAAGGCGGACTGCAATACCGGCAGTGGTTCCTACACACTCGAAGGCAGCAGCATCAGCTTCGGCCCTGGCCCCATGACGATGGCGATGTGTGAACCCGACTCACTGGACCAGACGTACTTGCAATACCTCGGCGATGTCGTCACCTATGTCCTCACGGAAGAGGGTAAACTGGCGTTGAATCTCAAGATGGATGCAGGAAACATGATGTTCCGTCAGGCTGGAGCAGAAGCGCCTGGCACGAGCCTTGATCCCAATGCAATCAGCCTCGACACCCAGGGTCTGCCCTATTCCTGGCAGGCAGTTGTGGTTCCCGAACAGCCTTATGACGCCAGCCAACCTCCTGGCCCCACCGGACTGCCGGAGCACATCGAAATCCTCTTTGGCGTTACAGACCCAGCAGACCGCCAGGTTGGCGATCCCATCATGTACATCATCCCAATTGACGCCTACCGGCAATTGTGGGGTGAAAATGGCAATTTAGCGGTTGCCAGGACCCTAGAGGCAATCGATCAACTGACTTATATCCTCCCCTCACCTCCCGAGACAAGTGGATATCCTGCATTGCCCTACGAAGAGGTCGGGGCAGGTTTCAATGATATTGCCACTCAAGTAGGTCGAGCCACATCCACAGACGCCAGCGCTAGTAAAAATGGATACCGTTTCGTTGGTCGTTGGGCGCAGGATGCTAATCCCGTAACCAATCAGGGTTTGCGCTACGTCTACCAGGGCTTCACGAACGATGGCAAGTATCTGGTGTCTTTCTGGTACCCGGTTAGCACATCACAACTGCCAGCCACGGCGGCGGACGTGCCCCAAGAAGAAATGGACGCTCTGAACAGCGATACCCAGGTCTACATGACAAGCATGGCCGAAATGCTCAACGCTCTCTCGACCTCGGACTGGGACCCCGACCTGGCAACGCTGGACGCCCTGGTTGGCTCGCTGCAGATCGAAGGTATGACAACAACCGGATTGGTTGGCCCAGCGTGGCACTGGCTTGGCACTTTGACCAACGAGGGAGCGGTCAAACGTGAAGTGGCGGATCCTTCCGCTTATGTCCTGGTTTTCGACAGTGAAGGCGGCTACCAATTCCAGGCTGACTGCAATTCGGGCAGTGGCACTTACACCGCCGAAGGTGGGATGACCGGCAGCGTCAGGATGGAAGCTGGCGCCACGACCTTGGCCGAATGCGGACCTGATTCGTATGCCAACGATCTGATGAACACGATGACGGCCGTGCAGAATTATCGAGTGCGCTCTGGTGGCGGCCTCATGGGTTTGATCTGGCCAGCGGGCGGCGGCACCGATGTCTTTCAGGCGATAGAGATAACCTCGCCGTAAGCTACGACACCAAACCGCAACATTTTCATCTGAACCACCAAACAGCGCTGCCGGATTACCTGGCAGCGCTGTTTTTTCTTTTTCATCCTGCGGCGTCGCTAATGCCTGAAGTGGCGCATTCCGGTAAACACCATCGCCAGCCCCAAGCGATCCACGGCGGCGATGACTTCGTCATCCCGAACAGATCCGCCAGGCTGGATGACGGCAGTGATGCCGAACTCGGCGGCGACTTCGATGCCATCGGGAAAGGGGAAGAAGGCATCGGAGGACATGACTGCGCCCAGGGCGTTTTCACCAGCCTTGATGCCAGCGTAACGGACAGCATCCACACGGCTCATCTGTCCTGCACCCACACCTACTGTAGCTTGATTTTTGGCGAAGAGGATGGCGTTGGATTTGACCCATTTGGCCACGCGCCAGGCAAAAAGCAGATCGGCCATTTCCTGGTCGCTGGGTTGTCGCTTAGACACAACTTCGGTCTTGGCCACGACCTGATCGTCCAGTGTCTGGGCCAACAGACCGCCCTCAATTGTCATCAATTGCAGGGGGAATTTAGCGCGCTCCGGTCGCCTTCATCACCCGCAGATTCTTCTTTTTGCTCAATCGTTGCAGCGCCTCCGGCGTGAAATCGGGAGCGGCAAGGACTTCGACGAAAAGATTGCCGATCGCTTCGACCAGGGCCAAATCGATCGGTCGGTTCACGGTGATGATGGAGCCAAAGGCGCTGACCGGGTCAGAAGCAAGCGCTTTTTCGTAGGCGACGACAAGGTTGTCATCCGTGGCGAGGCCGCAGGGATTGGCGTGTTTGATGATGGCGACAGCGGGCGTCTCGAATTCGTTGACCGAACCCCAGGCCCCGTGTAGATCGCCCAGGTTGTTGTAGCTGAGTTCCTTGCCCTGGAGTTGCTCAAAAGCAGGTTGGGTTCCACGCCAACGGTAGAAAGCAGCACGCTGGTGGGGGTTTTCGCCGTAACGCAGGCTCTGCACCCGCTCGGCCACAAGGTTGAGTTGCTCCGGCGTGGCTGTGTCACCCTCGACCTGCCGGGTGAGATAGTTGCTGATGGCGGCGTCGTAAGCGGCGGTGTGGCGGAAGGCTTTGAGCGCAAGGCGACGGCGTTCATCCAGGGAAATGCCTCCCCCGGCCAGTTGTTCTGTCACCCGACCGTAATCGCCGGGATCGACCACCACTGTCACTCGCTCGAAGTTCTTGGCCGCCGCCCGCAGCAGCGTCACCCCGCCGATATCGATCTGCTCGACCGCCTCGGCCACAGTCACACCGGGTTCGGCAATGCTTTGCTCAAAAGGGTAGAGGTTGCAGACTACCAGATCGATGGGGACCATGCCATGTTGGTCGAGTTCAGCCCGGTGTTCGGCTGTCGGGCGAGCCAGGATGGGACCGTGGATGGCTGGATGCAGGGTCTTGACCCGGCCACCGAGGATTTCAGGATAGCCGGTGAGATCGGAACCAGCGATAACGGGTAGTCCCGCTGCTGCGATGGCGCGGGCTGTGCCGCCGCTGGCCACAAGTTCGATGCCCAGCTCGTGAAGATCTCGGGCGAAATCAATGAGGTCGGTTTTGTCGGAAAGGGATAGGAGTGCGCGCATGGAAAATCTTGTATTGGATAGTGGGTAGTGGCGGATTGATGATTAGTTGAGGAATCAGATGCTGAATGACCACTCAAAGTTGTCCAGCAGTGACCACACGAAATGGCCCGTGAACCGATCTGCTATTATCCGGAATCCCTTTCTATCGCCTTACCTAAGCACCGCTTTACTGCCGACCAATCTTGCCCAGACAGACGGCCAATAACCCGAACAGTTTCAACCGGCATCGTAACCAAAAATGAGCGAAATGCCGATGGTTTACGCAAATTGGCTTGGTTCCAGTCAACTAACAAATAATCGCTAGGATGTTTCGCTCCTGCAATTTGACTGGTTATCAATCCTAGTATGACATCTGGTCGGGTTTGATGATAGGCGGCAGAGGACACGATAACGGCAGGGCGACGTTTGACGCCCTGTACACCCGGAAATTCGACAATCACAACATCGCCGGATTCAACCATTTTCTGCATCGCGCCATACTGACTGTAAGGCATAGTTCATGCTTGCCGCGCCAACATCCGCCATATCGTCCTCGGTCCAGGCATCACTATCATCAACTACCCCTGGAAGGCCATAACGATTCCCCAAAAAGAGAACATAATCGCGCACATCGGCAACTTTTGCCGGAGGAAGATTGGTCAAGATTTGAACGATCTGCTCGATTTTCGGATCAATCACCTTGCGATTTATACTGGTGGTCATAGCAGTGCCTCTTCATAAAAATTAGGCTTTCAAATTAGATCCCTTCGCTGAAAGTATAGCACTGCCTGTTTTTCTCAACAAGAAGCACAGTCTTGACGAGCGCATTATTGCTTGGCGTTAGCTTATGGCCTAAAGCACACCAGCGTCAATCTCCACCTCACTCTCCGCAATCACCCGCTTATACCACAATGCGCTATCCTTGAAAATGCGCTGTTGGGTTTTGTAGTCGATGTAGATCAGGCCGAAGCGCATGCTGTTGCCAAATGACCACTCAAAATTGTCCATCAACGACCACACGAAATAGCCTTTGAGGGGCACACCGGCGACGATGGCTTTGGCTGCGGAACCTAAATGGCGCTGGAGATAGGAAATGCGGTCGGCGTCATGCACATGGCCGTCGTCAGAAAACTGATCGGGACAGGCTGTTCCGTTTTCGGTGACATACATAGCCGGGAATCGATAATCGAAATGCAGGCGTCCCAGCAGATCATACAATGATTCCGGATGCACTTCCCAGCCCATTTCGGTGCGCTCGCCGGTGTGGTGCACGGTTTCGGGCAGGTTGTTGGCTGCGCCAAAATTGCGATGAATGCTTCGATTGTAGAAATTGACGCCCAAAAAGTCGATGGGGGCAGCAATCGCTTCCATGTCGCCGGGCTGAATGTAGTCGAGTTCCCGCCCGTAGGATTGAACGATGTCGGCGGGGTAACCCCGACCACTGATCGGATCCAGATACCAACGGTTGTGAACACCATCGAAATTCCAGGCAACAGCTTTGTCTGCGGCGCTGGGCGAGGCGGGCGCTTGCGGCCCCAGGTTGAGGACGATGCCAACCTCGGCGTCTGGACTATTTTGTCGCAAAACGGGAACAGTCCAACCATGAGCGAGCAGAAGATGGTGGGATGCGGGCAGCATCTCGTCCAACTCCTGATGTCCCGGCGCATGCACGCCCATCAGATAACCGAGTGAGGCGATCACCCAGGGTTCATTGATGGTCATCCAGTGCTTGATTCTGTCACCCAGGTGTCGACTGATCACATCGGCGTAATCGACAAAGGCTTCGGCGGTTGAGCGGACAGGCCAGCCGCCTTCATCCTGCAAGACCTGCGGCAAATCCCAGTGGTAGAGTGTAGGAAATGGTGTGATCCCTGCCTCCAGCAAAGCATCGACCAGGCGGCTGTAGAAATCGAGCCCGGCCTGGTTGATCTGACCCCGGCCGTTGGGAATGATTCTCGGCCAGGAAATTGAAAACCGGTAGGCATCCAGACCCAGGTCGGACATCAGGGCAATATCTTCGGGCCAACGATGGTAGTGATCACAAGCGATATTGCCCGTATCTCCACCCAGGATATTGCCCGGTGTGTGGCTAAACCGATCCCAGATCGATTCGCCTTTTCCATCTTCGTCCCATGCGCCTTCAATCTGATAAGAAGCAGTGGCTGCACCCCAGATGAAATCGGCGGGGAATTTATGCGTTGTCATTCTGTTTTTCTCCTTCATTCAGCTTTATCCCCGCATCGGTGCTCCACACTTGCCGCAAAATCCGTCGTTGGGGCGCAGGACAGCGCCGCACTTGCCACAAAAACGGTCTGTTGCACCGTTCTTGGCACGTTTCACTTCACCGCCATTGCTCGTGGATTTCTTGAGGGGTTCTGGCATAGCACGCGCTGCCGCCACCTCCGCCTCGATCTGTGCATCAAGTTCGGGCGGGGCCAAATTGGCTTCCAAAGCATCGATCTCCTGCAACACCGTAGCGGCGTTCTGTTTGATGCGTGCGGACTGTTGGTCGTAATCCTCCTGCGATAATTTTCCAGTCTGCAGATCGAAACGGGCATCCCGCACGGCCTGATAGAGCATGTCTCGTTGGGCGTACAATTCTGCTAACTGCGGATCAATCTTGGCAACCGGCGCAGCACCTACCGATTGTGGTCGCAGATAGGGCCAGAGAATGACGGTTCCGGCAAGAAAGATTAGAAAGAAAGCGAGCAGTATCCACATGGGCAGAAGGGGGAGCAGGAAGAGGCTGGGAGAGGGTGAGAGAGAGGGAGAGGGAGTTGTAAGGGCAATTCATGAATTGCCCTCCCCTTCCCCTTACGTGGAGGCTGAAAGTCAACTCAGCTACGCTGGTTGGGCTATAGCGGCTGAGCGAACGCGACGGGTGGCTCGTTTTGGGATAGGCCAGAGGGCGAAAGTGGTGCCGGCAATCATCATCAGACCACCCATCCACATCCACAGCATCAGGGGATTGACGAAAAGTTCGAAAGCGGCGATGGCTCCATTGTTCTCAAAACCATTGAAAACGACGTATACATCCTCCCGCAGGTTACTATGCAAACCGACTTCGGTTGTTGGGCCCATATCGCGCCCGCTGACGGCTGTGTAGAAATTCATCCTTGGCTTCAGGTTAGCGATTTCCTTGCCATCTTTCTCAATTAAAACGTTGGCGATGATTTCGTCGTGATTCGAAGCCTGGTGCTGTTCAATGCCGGTGTACGTAAAGGCATAACCGCCCAGAGTCGCCGTTTCATTCAACACCAGACTGGTCTTCAAATTAAACTGGAAGCTGGTGGCTCCGGCTATGGCTATGGCAATCATGACAACGCCCAAATGCACGATGTAGCCGCCATAACGCCGTTGATTGCGAGACATCACCCGAAGTAAAGCCAGCAGCCAGCTTTCGCCTGTGGCTTTGTGTCGGGCTCTGGCGCCTCGGTAGAATTCGTAAAGAATGGTGCCAACTACAAGACCACAAGCGGACCATGCCAAAATCGGCACCCAGTTTTTGGTGACAAACATGAACAGAGCCACTGCTACTGCAAGCGCCATAGCGATGGGCGGCCCCAGGCTTTTGGCAAGCGTATCGGACGAACTGCGCCGCCAACCCAGCAGGGGGCCAATACCCATCAACAATAAAATGGCGAGAAAAATAGGTCCATCCACCTTATTGAAATAGGGGGCGCTCACAGCGATCTTCGTATTCGAAACCGCCTCGGAGATAATGGGAAATAGCGTTCCAAATAAGGTGACTGCCGCCGCCGCCACAAAAAGCACATTCACATAAAGAAATGCCGACTCGCGGCTGAGCATCGAATCCAACTGCGAATCAGACTGCAATTGTGGCAAGCGATACCAGAGCAAGGCCAGGAAGCCCACGAACGTCAGGATAATGAACCCCAGGAACAGGGGACCAATGTTGGAGATGGCGAAGGAATGCACCGAATCGATGATGCCACTACGGGTGATAAAGGTGCCGATAATCACCAGCCAGAAGCTGAGAAACGCCAGGACCACATTCCAGACCTTGAGCATGCCTCTCTGCTGCTGGATCATGATGCTGTGCAGGAAAGCCGTGGCAGTCAGCCAGGGGATAAGCGAGGCGTTTTCGACCGGATCCCAGGCCCAGAAGCCTCCCCATCCTAATTCCAGGTAGGCCCACTGGCTGCCCATCAAAATGCCTGTGCCGAGGAATATCCAGGGGACCAAGTTCCAGACCCGTACGTCTTTCACCCAACTGTTGTCCAATTGACCTGAGGCCAGACTTGAAACTGCGAAGGCCATTGGCAGCGTCAACCCCACATATCCCAGATAAAGGAACACCGGGTGGATCACCATCCAATAATTCTGCAGCAAGGGGCTTAGCCCCATGCCGTCGGCCGGGATAAAGAGAGAGGCACTTTCAGGCCGGAACAGAGCCCCGGTCGTCGATCCGTCCGGCAGCACCCATAAGCGCTTGAAAGGATTTGCGGCAATCAAGGAAATGATCAGGAAGAAAACCATGACGCCAAGAAGAACCGCCACGAGGTACGGGCCACGGCGTGGTTGCTTCCGCCACTCAACCGTGATCATGATGACGCTGTACATGCCTAACATCCAGGCCCAGAACAAAAGTGACCCGGCCTGACCGCCCCACAAAGATGAAAACCGGTAGAATAACGGAAGATTACGCTCGCTGTGGCCGGCGACATATTCGTTTGAGAAGTCGTGCGTGACCAGTAGATAGACCAGGGCCAGAGCGGCGATAGTCACAAGGGCTGCCACAACGTACAGGGCATTTCGACCACTCGTTGACAACTTTTTGTTGCTGCGATAACCACCGATAATGCTCACCACTGTACCATAGATGGCGATGACGAGCGCTAAAAGTAATGCGATATAACCAAGATCATTCATAAAATCCGTCCTTATTGCTGTATCTGCATAAGTTCTTGAATGCGACGCTCCAATTCGGAAGCGCTAATCGGCCCAACGTGAAAGCCCTGAACGTTGCCATCGGCATCGATGAAAAAGGTCTCAGGTACGCCGCCGACGTGATAGGCGTTATAAATACGTCCTCCCATATCCGGCCCGCTGGGATAGGTGACGTCAAATTCCTCAAGGTAAGCAAGGGCATTTGGCACCTGATCAAGATGGGCGACACCCAAAAACATCACTTCGTCTTGATGCTTGCGCCAGGCTGCTTCCAGCGCCGCTTGCTCGTCACGGCAGGGAAAGCACCAGCTCGCCCAAAAGTTGACGACAACTGGCATACCCGCATAATCGGACAGTTTGATTTCCTGACCATCGTAGGTTGTGAATTCGATGGGAAGCGCCTTGCCCTCGCCATAACGCACGCTGGGGGGATTAAGGATGCCCCAGTAGAATACGGCCAGGAATAACACGCCGACAATCCCGATACCAAGAACAATCCACAATCCGCCACGACGGGAGGATTCTGCTGGGGGTTGGCCTTCGTTCGCAGGCATATCAGGCGTAGGAGTCTGAGCTTCGCTCAGCGGGGAATCACTCATCATTCACCTGTTTCACGTTCGACACGTGCAAGATAATCATCATTCGCAGAGGGATCGCTTGTTTCTGCACTGGCGGCAGGCGCAGAATCCTGATTTCCCTTCCTGCTCCAGCGTCGGGTCAGAAAAAGGGCAAGCAGCAAGCCACCCGCAACTAACAGGATCGGCACAAACCAGGCGACAAGGTTGAAGCCCTCGCGTGGAGGCTCTCCGAGCACCACCGGCCCGTAGAACTCTATGAAATCGGCCTTGATCTCTTCTGTGGACTTACCGGCAGCCAAGTCGCTGTCAATCATATCACGCATCTGTTCGCAGACTTTCTGCTCGCAGACATCCAGTCTTACACCCTGACAAATGGGGCACCACAATTCCTGCTGCAACTCTTTGGCCGGATCACCCTCTTGTGCGGTGACGGGTATGGCCAGGAGTATCGAGAAAAATACAACGAGCAGGAGTAAGCGAATCGATTTCATAGGCAGTTGGTTTTTCCTTAACGGCGATGTTTGCTGAAGACGGGACAGCGAAGCGGGCGTTTGTCACCAGCAGCGCCGATTATAACACAGCGCACCGATGCTCAATATGCGATGGATCATAATTTTGATTAACGTTTGATTAACGTTGAGGCTTTTTTTGATTCGATGTGGTCCGGCGGAACCAAAAAACAAGCAAAGCCACCCAGAACAGAACGAATAACGCACTAAACCCGCACAGCAGTGGCCAGAAGTATTTAGTGGAACCCTCATCTCGTACATACCAATGATCGACCCATAGATCATCCTCTGCCGTCAGGGTCAGTTGGCGCTCGCCTGCCTTAACCGGAATCTTCAGAACTTGTCCGGCCTCGACCTCGTGTTTTACGGGTGCGGCGCCATCGATGCCGACGGTGACGGTGGTGGCAGGAGCGTCCTCGGGCATGTGAATCCGCAAGGAAACGCCGGAGATGCGCATGGAGAGCTTGCCACCGGCAGGGAGCACGCCCAGCTGGCCGAGTGTAGCCGAGGGGTGGGGCTCTAATCTGTAGTCATCGCTTTCGATCGCCCAATGATCTGGCGGATGTGCGCCCGGATACATCACAGGGGCGGCGTTGACCGCATTGGCATAGGTGTTGATGCTTTCGTATACCGGCAACGGCGTCATATCTGGTTCAGTCAGCCGGAAGTAGTATTCGGGCTTTTGCTCATCCCGCCATTGCGTCGTGGGACGCTTGAAATACCAGGTATTGGCTACGCCAAGCCACGGCCATTCTTGCTGGAGGCGCTGGTACGCCATCGCCAGGTAGCGAGCCTGCTGCTCCTCTGTGACCTGGCCGAAACGTTTGTCGGCCACTTCATCAGGCACAGCGTTCCAGTTCATCTCGCTGATCCAGATAGATTTGCCCGCATCTCCGTTGGCGACCATCAAGTCCCGCATGAACAGGGGGCGGGAGAAATTGAGCACGCGCGGGTTCATGCGCTGATCGGTCGGGCCAGACCAGAGGCCGTAACCCTGCATGGCGACGATGTCAAAACAATTCTGCGCGCCCGCGTCGTACATGCGTTGTAAATAAAGGAAGTCATTCAGGGCGTTTCCTGGCGGTGGGACGTCAGGCTGGAGGACGATCGTTGAAGCCAGCGCACCGTTAATGATAACAACATCGGGATCGGCAGCACGGGCAGCCTCGGCGGCGGTACAGAGGAGTTCCGTATAATCTTTAGGGCTGATAGCATAATCGCCCCATTCCGGGTAGATGTTGGGCTCATTCCAGAGCTGATAGTACTGAATCCGGCCTTTGTAACGTTCGACCAGAGCCGCTACGAAATCAGCGTAATCCTGATAGTCATCGGGCGGAGCGTACGGGCCTACACCATTCCCGGCCGCCCGCGACCACTCCGGCGGATTGCTGACCCGCACGATCAGGCCCATGTCGTACTTTTCGGCCAATTCCACGATGTGATCGTACTTTTCCCAGGCCGAACGATGCGGATCGTGCCGACGATCCTCAAAATCGCCTTTGCCGTGGATCTCGATATCCTCCCAGACGAATTCCTGCCGAAGCCATCTGTATCCCGCCTCTGACGCCATTTTTACGACCGCCTCGCGTACCTCCGGGCTTGGTTCTTGCTCCAAAAATACGTTGACGCCGAAGGGATTAACGCCACTGTGGGCGGCAGGCTCCTTTGTCCGACAACTCCAGGTCCGGTCGCATCCAGTCGGCGGTAATGTCGGTGAGGCCTTTCACAGCCGCCGCAAAGCGCTCTTCCCCGGTCAGATCAAATAGGGTGTCACTCCGCCACATCACGCCCAAAATGAGCATCAGGACGAGAAAGGGAATTGGTATGAAGAGAATGATGGCGAGTCTCTTCAGGCTCTGAGGTGAGAATAACATGGCCTGATTGACAAGAAAGCCGAGCAGACGCGCTCGGCTTTCTTGGGCTGTAGTTGATGCTAGATCATCAATTCTTGAAGAAGGTAATGCCGGTGCACTGTTCGCTTTGTTGGACTGTGTGAACCCATTTGTCCGATAGTGCAGACGCAGGGTTGTATTCAGAGCCTATGCCGCCTGCCGGGACGCCGCCAGGTGGACACTCCACCATGAATATCTCGACCGTGGTGCCGGCAGGCGCCGGACCGCCAAAGGGTGCAAATCCCCAGGCTCCATTGCCAACGCCGTCACAACCAGGGCACTTGGTGTTTCGAGGACCGTAGAAAGCGATGTGGACACATTTCTCATTTATCTGGTTGTTATTGCGATCACGCACCCAACCATTGAAGTACGTGCTACCAGCATTGGGACTGCATGTCTCTAAACCCTGGCCCACGGAATAGGGAAACTGCGGAGCAGGGGGTTGGGTCGGCTGTGCCGGCGCTGGTGTGGCGGTTGGCGGCCTCGGCGCTGTCGTGGGCGCTGGCGGGATGGCGGCTACAACCTGGACTGTGTCAAGCTGGCCTTCTTTATCGACGATACCATCGGAGACCCAGCCATCTTGCCCGTTAACGTCGATCTGCCACCAATCGCCGCGAGGGTTTTTGCCGGTGATGACGTACTTCTCGCCGTTGCTGCCTTGACCGAGCACACCATAATTGGTTCCCGGGCCCCGACGGAAGTTGACCGACGGGCGGGTTACGACAACGGACGGGGGCACTGGCGTGGCCGTTGGTGGTGGCTCTGTCGGTGTGGGGGTGTCAGGAATGGGGGTGTCGGTGGGGATCGGGGTAGGAGTGTCGGTAGGCAACGCCACAACCACCGCACTGGTGGCGTCGGGTTGACTCGTATCGACTTCCCACAATTGCTCGTTGGCCACCTGGCCTTGGGGTGTTGGTGTAAAGGTTGGCAGGGGTGTGCGTGTGGGCGTAGGTTCAGGTTCCTCTTGTGAGCCCAGGCTACAGGCGCTGACAACAATCATCAGCAACACACCTACCAGTAAGACTTGCCATTTTTTAGTTCGCATGTGTATCAATATACCTCTTGCGGTCTGCAATTAGAAATTCCGGCGCTGGAGCCAAAGGCTCGGATATCCGCCGATGAAGTCGGATTATAGCAAATAGCGGGGTAAAAGGTGAAAAAAGAGGCAGAGAACAACAAGGGTGGGGCGTACAGCGTCATTCAAGTCGTACCGAGCCGACATGAATGACACTGTGCAATTTGGTGAACAGAGGCGTCTATGCTAGAATTTGGGGTCGTAATTATGAATCGATTAATCAGAGGCGCCCACGCTGGCGCCTTCGTTGTGAGAAAAAGAAGGAAAGCCCATCTATTATGTCCTACTTACTGAAATCTTTAGAAGATCAACAACTGAAGGCTGAAACGCCCGAAATCCGAATCGGCGACATCGTCAAAGTGCATAACCGCATCGTCGAAGGAAAAAATGAGCGTGTGCAGATATTTCAGGGCACCATCATTGCGATCCAGGGTCGGGGACCAGCGACAAGCGTCACAGTGCGCAAGATCGGAGCGCATAGTGTTGGTGTAGAGCGCATTTTCCGCCTGCATTCGCCTCGTGTCGAGGATTTCGAAGTGATCCGACACAGCAAAGTCCGCCGCTCCAAGCTCTACTTCCTGCGGGATCGGGTCGGCAAGCGGGCTCGTCTGAAACAAGTTCGGCGCTGATTCCGGCCACAGCACAAAAGCGTTTTACTCTCCTGAGGCGTGAGCTTTCCACTCACGCCTTTTTGTGTTGGAGTAAATTGATATTTGACAAGTTCATTTATTGAAGCTAGAATTAGAACATAAGTTCGCTACCTGTTCCAGGAGTTACGCACTTGTCACAGAAAATGTCATTCTGAGAGCCCGCAGGGCCGAAGAATCTCCCTTTTGGGAGGCGAGACCCTTCGTTCTGCGACCTCCGGTCGCCACTCAGGGTGACACACCAAGTGCATGACTCGTATATCTTCAAATTCTGGAGGAATTAATATGGCTGAATTCAACGTTGCTGTAGTTCAGATGGAACCGATCTTGGGTGATCTGGAGACAAATCTGCAACATATGGCCGAAACCGTAGAACGCATTTGCAGTTCGGAACCCACCGATCTGATCGTTTTCCCGGAACTGGCGACGACCGGGGTCGAAAACGGGGTCGGCTTCAATCGCCTGGCGGAGCGAGTGCCGGGACATCAATTCAATGTGCTCGCCACCCGTGCGGCTGACTTTTCAACCTACATTGTTTTCGGTCTGCCAACAAAAGAGAAAGTCGAGAGCATTCTCTACAATGCCGCAGTTGTCATTGGCCCTGATGGAGAATTGGTCGGCGAATATCGAAAATTGCATCTCAAAGGCGAAGAAAAGCTAAGCTTTCGTCCTGGTTATCGCTTTTCGGTTTTCGACACAGCCTTTGGCGTCATAGGCGTCATGATCGGCTGGGACATCGCTTTCCCGGAGGCTGCACGATCCCTGGTACTGCTGGGCGCTGAGATTATCTGCGTGCCAGCAGCCTATGAAACGCCCTATCAGGAAGAATGGCGCGCTTTCACAGTGGCTCGCGCTGTCGAGAACGGCTCCTTTCTGCTTGCTGCGAATCGTGTGGGCGAAGAACCCAGCCGCCAATATTTCGGCGAAAGTTGCATCGTAGCCCCCAACGGCACCAGGATCAGCCACATTGACGACCCAGAGTCGGAGACGCCGACGCCGGGTTATGCATTTGCGACCATCGACACGGACAAAGTCCGTCAATATCGAGAGGAGATGCAGATTATTATGTCACGTTCTCCTGCGGCATACAGTCCCATCGTCAAGAAATACTGATTCGCTAGTACAGTTCGGCCTAATTGCAGGTAGGGTTCGTTTGCCACGCCCACCGTGGGATAAATCCCCACGGCTACATGCGACCTTCGGTCGCCACAACGCCCGATGAATCGGGCTACACGACCAGATGGGCAGGGCTCAGCCCTATTGATAGGGCGTCATGCGACTGTGCATCAGTCGCCATAGCCCGGTGATTCATCTCCGGGTGAGCCCCGCCAGCTAAAACATCCCGCTATTTACGCCTCCATGTACTGGCCCCAATATCCTGTTGCATTCCAGACCGCTGGTGCTGATTATGGCACTGCGGTCTTTTTTGATCTTGGCCGCAAATCCACTAACATTGTCTCAGATCGTGCAATCCACCAACGATTTCCATACCCACAGACAGCACTCAAAACAGCAACGGACTTATAGAAAATGAACACACTGACCCCGACCCCTCCCCGCATTGACCTGCGCAGCGACACTTTCACCCTTCCCTCACCGGCAATGCGAGAGGCAATGTGTCTGGCGCCCCTCGGCGACGACGTTTTTGGCGAGGACCCCACCGTCAACGCCCTGGAAGCGCTGGCCGCAGAACGACTGGGCAAGGAGGCCGCACTCTTTGTATCCAGCGGCACGCAGGGAAACCTTGTCAGCCTTCTCAGCCATTGTGGCCGGGGCGATGAAGCGATCATGGGCGATCAGTCCCATACCTTCCACTACGAGCAAGGCGGTTCCGCAGCTCTGGGCGGCATTCACCCCCGCATCATCCCCACGCAACCTGGCGGCTATCTTCATCTAAGCGACATTGAAAGGGCAATACGGGCGGATGATGCTCACTTCCCGGTTTCCCGCCTGGTGCTGCTTGAAAATACGCACAATCGGGCGGGCGGCACTTACCTGACGCCAGAATACACCGACGAAGTCGCCGATCTCGTGCACAGCCGTGGCCTCAAACTCCACATTGACGGCGCTCGCATCTTTAATGCAGCAGTCGCACAGGACGTCGACGTACGGGCGCTGGTGCGAAATGCCGATTCGGTGACGTTCTGCCTGAGCAAAGGTCTCGCCGCTCCGGTGGGTTCTGTTGTTTGCGGCTCAGAAGACTTCATTCGGCGAGCCCGGCGCGCTCGCAAGGTTCTGGGCGGAGGCATGAGACAGGCCGGCATCATCGCTGCCGCCGGGATCGTTGCCCTGAACGACATGGTGGATCGCCTGGCGGATGATCACGCCAATGCCCGCCGCCTGGCCCAGGGCATTGCCGCATTACCCGGCATCTCCCTTGATCTCGACCTGGTTCAGACCAACATCTTCTATTTTGATCTCGACCATCCCCGTTGGACGACGAAACAGTTCGTGCAGGCCCTGCGCCAGCAGGATATTGGTGTTTTGGACACAGGTCCCAATCGCATTCGTGTTGTCACTCATTACGGCATTGAAGCGGAATACATCGAAGAATCAATTGCCGCATTTGAAACAATTTTAAGCAAATAACCCTTTTTGCATTCAAATACCGTATTCAGTATAATACGATACATTGAGCTATCGACTCATGATTTAGCGCATAATTCGATCTTGGCCACCCTTCCTGATTCCCCTTCCCCCACTTGCAGGACCGGGAACGCCAAGTGATTCCTCTCATCTGGCAATAATCGTCAGGCTCTGAAAAGGGGAAGGGAGCGGTCTATAACCGTGCAAAAATGGAACGCCGGACGAGTCCGGTGGCGTTTCCATGAAACACACCTGAGATGAGCGCATCTCCTGAGATGCCGCCACGGTGTGATGGCAGGAGGAATTGCCATGCCCCGACCCCTGTTCGACAGCGAATATCTCTACGGATTCCATGACCCTGGCGGCGAGCACATCATGCTCGAACAGGGCATACCGGGTTGGGTGCTGTTCACCAAAGCAATTGGTCGGGACCCGCAAGACATGGGGGGAGATAATTTCAGTGCGTATTCGGGGAAGGGCCTGGGCGTGATGGTGCGCCTGAACCACGGCTACGGTGGCCTGGGCACGATTCCATTCCAAGATCAGTACCAGCCATTCGCCCAGCGCTGCGCCAACTACGTGCGGAATTCTTCCGGAGCGCATATCTGGATCATCGGGAACGAAACCAATCATCCCATCGAATGGCCAGGGGCAGATTGGGATTGGGGCGTAGCGCCTCCCAAACCACGAAATGCAGAAAAACATGGCGAAGCCATCACGCCAAATGCGTACGCCCGTTGCTACCGCCTGGTGCGGGATGCGATCCACGCCGTACCAGGGCATGGAGATGACCTGGTGCTCGTCTCGGCAGCGGCTCCGTGGAACCCTCTCACCACCTACCCCGGCAACGAAGATGGCGACTGGGTGCAGTACTTCAAAGACATCCTCGAAGAACTGGGGCCGCAGGCGTGCGACGGCATCACCATCCATACCTACACCCACGGAACAGACCCCGCCCTGATTCGTTCAGAGCGCAAGGTAGGCGCGCCTCAATTCTCGGATCTCCACTGGGACTTTCGAGCTTATCGGGATTTTATGCGTGCCATCCCGGATGACATGCAACATCTACCGGTTTACATCACCGAGACCGACCAGGGGGATGAGCCCTGGCGGGATCATAACAGCGGTTGGGTGAAAGCGGCATACGGCGAAATCGACGACTGGAATCAGAATAATTCGCAGAAAATCAGGTCGCTCATCCTTTACCGCTGGCCCAACATCGACCGTTGGTCTATTCAAGGTAAATCAGGTCTGATCGAGGATTTCCGGGAATCGTTGGCGTTCAAATACAAGTGGACTATCGAAACTGAACCCGAGGAAGAGCCAGATGAGGGGCCGGAGGACAAACCGGAAGAGGTAATCGAAGAAACGCCCTACGAGCGACTCGAGCGACTGGAAGAGGAATTCAAACCGCTTGCACCGCAAATTAGCGAAGCTATCAGCATTGCCGAAACGATTCAGCAGCAAGAGGCGAGTTTGCTCAGTTTGGGGCAGGACCTGGCGGATGTGGCGATGTTGCACGCCAGCATGACTGCGTTGGAATCGGACCTGGAAGATCTCGAACGGGCGCTGGCGGCTCTGGAAACCCCGCATAAGGACACTCCCAACAATCGCCTGCGCCCGGACATCGTGGATGTCAGTCTCGATATTCCGCAACGCACAACGGAGCACTGGGACAAGCGGGAAGTGTCGGACATCCGCCGCATCGTGCTGCACCATACCGTCACCAGCACCGATGTCTCACCGGAGCGGATCGCTGAAGTGCACGTTGGCCAGGGAAAACCCGGCATTGCCTACCACTTCCTTGTTACGGGCGATGGCGTCATTTACGCCACGCAACCGCTCACGTGCATTGTCCAGCAAATCACATCTAGCGACGCTAACGCCGAGATCAATGCCGACAGTGTCGCCGTGGCCCTGGCTGGTGATTTCCGGGCAAGCCGCAATGTCGAGCCGTCAGACGAACAACGCTTTGCCGCTGCGCATCTCATCGCCTGGCTGATCGAAAGCCTCGGACTGGGCGCAGGGGTTGAGCAAGTCGTATTCGGGCGCAGCGAGTTGGGAGAAGCAGTGACATCCCCAGGCGACCAATGGCTGAACGGCGTGCGCTACAAAGTCAAACTCCTGGCCGATGTAAGCATTGCGCTCGAAACCAACACAAGCGCTGTAGACTCCCAGGAATTGGTGCGGTTGCGGATGCTCGTGGCGGATCAGGAAACCGAGATAGTGCGGTTGCAGGCCAGCGCCGACCAGGTGGAACCGCTCCAGGATGAGATTGATCGCCTGCAAATCACCATCCTGGAGCAAAATAGCCGCATCGAATCGCTCCAAAGCGAGATAAATCAAGGCAGCGGCGGTGGAAGGACGCCAGATATCATCGACATCGTCGATACGCTGCCCTCCCATCCGGACATCCCACCCTACGAGAATCGCACGCAGCCTATCTCCACAATCGTCATTCACCATACCGACACGCCTAAAGACTTCACACCTGAGCGCATCGCCCAATACCATGTTTATGGAACCAATGCCAATAAAGATCCCTGGCCGGGTATTGGCTATCACTATGTTATCGGGGCTGATGGCGCTATCTACAGGACGCAAAGACACCAGACCCGCTCCTACCACGCCGGTTCGGCCAATGCCTATAGCCTGGGCATCAGCCTGATCGGACGGTTTATCCGGACGGGCTACGACAAACAACCGCAACCATCCCAAGACCAACTGCCCACACATGCGCAAATGGAGAGCACCGCCCGCCTGGTTGCCTGGCTCCTGGATGAGCTGGGAATCGACAGCATCCATCAGGTCGTCGGACACCAAGAGGTGGGGGCCACCGCCTGTCCGGGCGACCAATGGGAGCAGGGTATACGCTGGAAGGATGATCTGCTGGAACGCATCCTGGCCACACGGAATGATAAAACCCTGGTCTTCTACCTGCTTTTCTGGGATCATGGCGACCGCTGGGCCAACTCTGATTGGCAAAACGCCCGTGACTACATCGCCCACTTCCGTCCCACGGTCGGTTTTTCGGTGAATGACGCCCTGCAAGCACAACATGTGCTGATTGTCGGCGGTACGGCTGGGGTCAGCGGCGGCGACGAAGCGCTGCTGCGAGCTGCCGGCGTGGATGTCCACCGTTTAGCTGGCATCGACGAAGCGGAAACCAAAGCTCTGCTGGCCGAATTGGTCACCCTCGGCACACCCTGGCCCGGCGCATTGCCAGTTGCCACCGCTCCTCCCCCCACCGGTGATGCTGAACCCGACGCCTGGACCATCCCGGATGATTTTATGGCCCCTCCCGCCAGCGATGGCGACCTTGCACCTGAGAAAGTCTTGGTCGAAACGGGATTATTCCCGCCACCGCTTGAGGATGATGGCAAAGTGCAGGAGGCGTCATGAATAAATTAGGGTTCTATATCGAAAAAACAACAGACCCGCTCCTGCGTAATGCCCTGAAACAGGTTCAACCTCCTGTGATTGTGATCCATGCCCAGGACCGGGGCATGTTGCTGGATATTCGCAAGCATCTTTCCCCGAATACATTTGTGATTGGCCGCCTGTTCAAAACCCAGCAAGAGCAGGAGGCGATGCTCGACAACGATCGCCCAGGGAAAAGTGGCTGGGATTTCGCCGAAGAGATCCTGCGCTACGATTTCAAAATGGCGCAGGAACGAGATGGCAATGACCGTCTCCTCATCGACGCCTGGATGAGCTTGAACGAAATACCGCCCGGCCCCGCTTCCTATCCAGGCTTCCGGGTTAGTGACGAATACAGACGCCGGGCCGAGCACTACGATCGCTTCCAGGACGCCTTTAGACAGCGACTGGAGAGTGAGGGCGTGGACGCTGTGGCCTTCAATTTCGCTGCCGGCAATTACATCCATCCCGAACACTACCTGGAATGGTTCCCCCGCACGTTGGAGAACTACATTTACCTCGGCTTCCACGAGTATGGCTGGCCCAGCCTTCGACCTGAAAGCGATGGCCATACATCCGCCCTGTTCTACCGTGACTGCATGGAAGGGATACGGAAAGTGCATGGCGACCGCCATCAAGTCATCATCACGGAAACGGGCCTTACCATGGCCTACGGCCATCCCGCCAATCCTGACCGGGGCTGGCTCAACACCATCGAGCCGCTTTCAGAGGAACGTTATTGGCAGTCCTTAGCCTGGTACAACGATGAAATCCTCAAGGATAAATATGTGCTGGGGGCATGTCTGTTTCAGGTGGGGCACACAGGCCGTTGGGAGACATTCCGTCACTTTGGGGTTGATAACAACAGCAAAACCATCACGCTTATCCCGCGCATCACCGGGCTTGGCAAGAGTCCGCCTCCTCCTCCCGCTCCAGAGCGAAAAACGCCGCTGCGAAAGGTTATTGAAGCGCGCATCGAGACGCTGGAAAAAGCCCTTGTGGACACGCTGGCCGTGGTTGGCGAGATGCCGGAGCGAATACAGGTGATCGAGTCACAGGTGGCTGCCCTGGAACCGGCAGCGGAGCAGGCTCAGGCTGTAGCCCTGCTCGCCGCCAAACTGCGCATCCGCCTGGACCATGCACTGTCTACGCTGGATAGCGTGCGTAAATCCGGCGATGGGGATGGGGTTGATCTCGACGCTCTCCAGGAGATAGCCTCGAACCTGGACAGCCAGTTGCTGACGATGGAGCCGTATGTGGCAACGATGAAGCAGGCGGCATCTCCGTTGATGAGCATCAAATTGACGCTGCCTGACCAACAGCGACAAGTGCAGGAAACGACGCCCCTTACCGAAAACCTGAAGTCATTGCTGGATCAGACCCTCGCTATCAAGGCCGACGTTCCGGCTGCTCAGACCCTTACTCAATTCACGCTGCCATCTCCCCGGCCATTTACGCAGCCCGAACTTCAAGACGTGCGAGACCAACTGCCCCGGCATCCCGCCAAGCGCTATCACACACGAGACCTCCTGGACATCAGCAGCATTATTGTGCACCAGACAGGCACGCCCGGCAACACGCCTCCCCAGGCCCTGGCACAGGTTCAGATCATCCGCCAGGAAGCGCCCGGCATCACCTACCATTTCCTCATTCAGGGCGATGGAGACATCTACTGGACGCAATCGCTGGAGCAGGTGCTGCAAAACACCCTGCACTACGAAACCGACCTCACAAGTGTCGCAGTTGCTCTTGCCGGCGATTTCAGAGATGAAGCGCCGTCGCCGGCACAGCTAATGGCTGCCGCAGATGTTATCGCCTGGTTGGTTTCAGAACTGAGATTGGGGATCGAAGATGTGGTTGGCCGCAGTGATCTGGAATCGGTCCTGTCGCCGGGTAACCAGTGGACGCATGGCGCGAGATACAAGAAAACTTTGACGGGATTGGTGAGGGCGAGACTGATGTCTCACTGAGCGCATACTTGGCCTCGACCAGAATCCTGTGCTATAACCGACCAGCGCCACATACCGGGCGCTGGTTTTACTTTACTCTAAACAGGCTTATACCCATGAAAAAACTGCTCATTTCAGTCCCATTCCTCGCCCTTGCCTTTGTCTTTACCCTGGCAATGGTCTCATCCGACCATTCACTGGCCGGTAGTTCGCCTGAATCTCCGGCTGCGCCTGCTGCGGTGCAGGCTGCGCCAGGAACCTGGGATTCGGTTTGGCGAGGAACCGGGGCTTTGCACGACCTGACCTGCACCGACCAGCAGACCTGTCTCGCCGCAGGTGATGAGGGCATGTTCCTCAAGAGCGTTAACGGTGGCGAAAGTTGGCATTTCGAGACCCTGGACGGCGAAACTGACTTTTACGCCATTACGTTCGCCGACGCAAAACGAGGATTGCTGGTCGGGCAGAATGGTGGTGTTTATCGCACCGAAGACGGAGGAGCCACCTGGCGGGCAGGCGCAGTGCCGAAGGCAGTTGATCTGTACGCGGCCAGTCTGCAAAACGATGGCCGGGCCTGGGTGGCCGGGCAGGATGGCGCTATTTTCCACAGCAGCGATTGGGGCGCAACCTGGTCAGCACAGGTCAGCAACACCACGCGCCATCTGCACTCACTTCAATTCCTCGACAGCGCCACAGGATTCGCCGCAGGCGAAAAAGCCACAATGCTGGCCACCACCGATGGCGGAGCCACGTGGCATCCAGTCGCAACCACCTTCCCCAGTTGGGCCAATATCTACACGCTGTTCTTCACCTCCGACCAGAACGGCTGGATCGCCGGTCAGGCAGGGTTGATGCAGCGCACCACCGACGGCGGCAACTCGTGGCAAAGCGTGACTACAGAGCTGGAAGGAGATTCCATCGACATCCTGGACCTGCACTTTGTGGATACGTTTGGCGTTCTTGGCGGCATCACCGGCGTTGTCGCCACCAGCGACGATGGCGACAACTGGACACAGCAAACAGCCATCGACACCAACACCAGGGATGCAAACGCTGTGTATGCGTTCAGCTCCACCGATATCTGGGCTGGCGGAAGCATCAAGGCCAGTCCCGATTTCGGCGTTTATGCCTGGTGGATCAATCACAGCACTGATGGCGTCAATTTCCAGAGAAGCGCCGGAGATTTCGGCCTTTACCCTCACCTGGAGGCGATTTCTTATCCCTCCAAAGATGTCGCTTACGTGGCCGGAAAACAATCCAGCATTGGCAAGACCGAGGATGGCGGCCAGACCTGGTCCTGGCAGCAACTTACAGATGACAGCACCCACTATTTCAACGGCATCTCCTGTCCGACCACCGAGCAGTGCTGGACCGCAGGACGTTACGGGTTGATCTATGCCACTGCCGATGGCGGGCAAACCTGGAATTTGCAGCAGGCGGATGGTTACGGCGCGCCGTACTACGATATCTTCATGGTTGATGCCAACAATGGCCATGCTGCCGGCAACCCGGATATGTACCGCACCACAGATGGCGGTGCAACCTGGCTGAACACAACAACACAAGGCAACAACGCCAATGTCGATATCTCCATGATCGACCAGTACGCCGGATGGACCGCCACTGGAAAGGTGGCCTATCGCTGGACAACCAGCGCCGGTCAAACCTGGTTGCGGCCCATTCCCGAAGAAATCGGTTTAGGTGTCTACAAAGGTGTGCAGGTCCTGGACGCCGACCACAATGGCGATGTTGACCACGCCTGGCTGGTTGGCTG
Source organism: uncultured Chloroflexia bacterium (assembly GCA_963700615.1). Lineage (GTDB taxonomy): Bacteria > Chloroflexota > Anaerolineae > J102 > J102 > DUEF01. Next base: position 81,687 of record CAVOYG010000033.1, read on the forward strand.
CAAAGGCCCTCTGGTGGATGAAGAGTGCCCGGAACCAGCCACAGGCATGATCGCTCACACCCCGGATGACGGCGCAACCTGGAACTACCAGGACGTGCCGGAAGACACGCTGCCGCTGACCGACATTTTCATGTTGGATGCAAAGCATGGCTGGGTGGGCGGTTACGAAGGCTCATTGTTGTACACAAGTGACAATGGAGCCACCTGGGAGCCCGTGCAGAGTTCCATCCCGCCGGGATACACCCTGATCACTGAACTGGATTTCGTCGATCCTGCGCAGGGCATGGCGTCCGCTTATGGCGGCTACATCATCCGTTTCTCGGGGCCGGGGCGCACGCTCAATGGCTACAATCAGGCGGGCGCAATCGATATCGATGGTTCGGCCAATGATTGGTATCTGGGTGGACAGCTCTATCTCGACGCTGACAACGCCAGCACGGTGTTGGGCAACGAACCGTGGCCGCTGTCCTTCGACATCAGCGCCCGGATTTACAGCCGCTGGACGGAGGACACGCTCTACCTCCTGGCCGAGATCACCGACAATATCGTGGTGACTGACGGTGAAGACGCCATCCAGGTCGCCATCGATGGCCTGGGGGATGGTCAATGGGGAGGAGCTGATGATCACCTGCTGAGCATCAACGCAGATGGCAGCGTCACCGATGTTCTGCATCCCGACCAAACGGATGCCTTCTCGACCGGTGTCGGACTCTCGAACAATGGCTGGATTGTGGAAATCGCTGCGCCAGCCGGGCTTTTGGGCAGGGGCAGCTTCGCTGAAACCGATAGTTTGGGCTTCAACATCGCTCTGGATGACGATGACGGCAATGGCCTCGAACACACATTGCTCCTGGAAGGCAGACAGATCGACGCCGACCCTGCCACATTTGGCCAGATTGTCCTGTTTGGCAACACGCTGACGTTCCAGAACAGCGGTGATTATGAGGGCGTCCTTGACACTTATTTGAACGCATGGGAGGCGGATACAGCTTATGGGAAAGATGAGCGCTTGAGACTACGTGGAGGTAGTGATGTCGTGCAGGATGCACTCATCCGGTTCGACCTGGTGGGACTACCCGCTGGGGCGGAGATCGCAGCAGGAACTCTGGATATCAATCTCATCGGTTCCGTCATCAATGACCCATTGGAGATTACGGCTTTCCGCTTGCTAAAGGATTGGAATGAGAACACAGCCACCTGGAATCAGCCCGAAACAGGGCGGTCCTGGAATCAGGCCGGCGCGCTGGGCGCTGGCGTCGATTACGAACCAACTGCGCTGGATAGCGCCATCGCACAACCCGGCGCTGCAGACCAACACTTGCAATGGGATGTGACAGCAGCCGTCGCTGCCTGGTCTCAAAACCCGGCCAGCAACTCCGGCTTCCTCCTGATTCCGACCGCCGGAAACGGGAGATTTTCGGCGTACAGCAGCAACGACAGCCACCAGGAAGAACGCCCCAAACTCACGGTCAATTTCGCCCTCCAGGCCCGACCGATCCCACCCACACCGACGCCAACCGCAACAGCCACCCTAACACCCACGCCGACCACCACTGCCACACCGACCTTCACACCCTCACCGACACCAACGGATACACCCTCCCCAACTCCCGAACCTGCCAGCGTCTTTGGCACAATCTACGATGACATCAACGAAAATGGCCAACTGGACGATGGCGACATACCCATTGAAGGCGCTCTGGTGACACTCACCGGTGGCGATACCGATCTACAGACCGTCACTGCGGCAGATGGAAAGTACCTGTTCGATTTACTTGCGAGCGGCGCCTACCAGCTCGATGTCACCCCACCCTCGGTTTATGGCCCCTCCAACCCTGCCACGCCGCTGGGTTTGTTGTTGAGTCCGGGCAACAATCTGGAGCTGAACTTCGGCCACGTGCGCATGCCCAGGCTGTTCATGCCGATGGTTGTGCGCTAAGTTAAGCACAGTCTCTGAAAATAAGTTCTCGATTTCGACCTCCGGGAGGTGACCAGAGTTGCATTGCGCTTACCTGGTTTGCTTTGCGGCCACCTCCCGGAGGTTAGTTCCGAATCAGTCACTAAGCTTCGCTTCCAGGGCTGCCAAATCCGAGTCAGAAGCGATGCGATTCAGGTCCTTGTCTCGCGCCTCCGCCCATAGCACCGGGTGCGAGGCGGCATAGGGATTCTGTTGCACGGCCTGAGCGAAGGAATCGTAGTGGTCGGGATACAATGTATCGTTCGAGATCACGCGCCACACGCCCTCGTGCTGAAAAACAGTAATGACATGGGCGGCATACAGCAAGGCGTCCTTGTCGAAGCTGTACGGGTCCATGATCATGGTCACGATGTAAATTTTGTCCGGGTCTTCGACAAACTGGGGTAGATTTTGTGCGGAAAAATAGGCCAAGCCGTCACAATCATCTTCGAAGATACCCTTTTCCTGGAACTGGGCGGCGATAGTGCTCCGGGTGGGAAACACGTCGATCAGACCATTGAGGCTGTCCGCCCGCCAACGCACATTGCGGGGCAACCACTGAGCATATTCCTCCAAGGTGTCCCACTCGGCGTCGTGGCCCGGCCATTGCGCCCAGGGTCGAAACCAGTTAAGGAAAGAGGATCGAGGTCGCTTCCCAGCACGGAAAGACAGAGCAAGGAAACGACGGTACACGTCGCGAGCAGCGCGACGATGGGCAGGTTGAAGGCTGGCGTCAAGTTGAATGGGCATAGGTCAGAGGGCGGAGATCAGAAATCGGAGGTCAGAGATTGGAGGTCGGTAGGGCGCGACCCTTGCGGTCGCCCGGAGGTCAGAGTGTTGGAATATGTTTGCGGAACCACGAGATGGTGCGTTCGAGTCCTTGTTCCAAGCCAATGGTTGGCTCCCAGCCCAGCGTTTCCCTTGCAAGGGTGATGTCAGGCTGCCGCACTTTGGGATCGTCAATCGGAAGGGGTTTGAAAATGATGCCTGCTTGGTTGTCGGTCAGATCATTTACCACTTGAGCCAGTTCCAGCATGGAAGTCTCGCCGGTATTGCCGATATTCACCGGGCCAGGCTCGTCCGACATCAACAGCTTGAAAAAGCCCTCAACCTCATCATCCACGTAACAGAACGAACGGGTCTGCGAGCCATCTCCGTAAATCGTGAGGGGTTCACCACGGAGAGCCTGACTTACAAAATTGGGGATCACCCGACCATCGTCGATGCGCATGCGCGGGCCATACGTATTGAAAATGCGCACGATACGAGTGTCAAGGCCGTGCGCCCGGCGATATGCCATGGTGATAGCCTCGGCAAAGCGCTTGGATTCATCGTAGACGCCACGGATGCCAATCGGGTTGACATTGCCCCAGTAGGTCTCCGGCTGCGGATGCAGCAGGGGATCGCCGTAAACTTCGGAGGTGGACGCCAGCAGGAAGCGGGCTCCTTTGACGAGCGCCAGACCCAGAGCATTGTGGGTCCCCAGTGAATTCACCTTGAGGATGGGGATGGGAATAGCGGGAAAGTCCTTGGGACTGGCCGGACTGGCAAAATGCAACACGGCGTCGACAGGAAAGGGCACGTGGATGTGCAGGGTGACATCGTGCTTGACGAACTGAAAATTGGGGTTCCCAAAGTGTTGGGCGATATTGTCGAGATTGCCCGTAATCAGGTTGTCCAGCACCGTCACTTCATGCCCTTCAGACAAAAAACGGTCAGTGAGATGTGAACCCAGGAAGCCGGCTCCGCCGGTAATGAGAATGCGCATAGAATCTACTCGGGAGTGTGCGTTGCGAAAATTTGAATGAGGCTCATCAGGATGTCATGCGGTCGTTGGCAGGCCACGTGTTGCGTGGTACGTGGTCCGTTCACGTTTGGCGAACACGCAATACGCACCACGAATCACGTCATTAAGCGGACTGCGACGGCGCTTGCTCCCGGCGCAGGCTTTCGACGATAGCGGTAACCAGATACGTGAGTATGGCGAGATCGACCAGGAAGATGGAATTGTCGATGAATCCGTGCAGGAGGCCAGCGATCAAGCCGACGAACAAACCCAAAAAATATGGATATTGGATATTGGATAGTAGATTGCGACGAAGGAGCCGGAAGCCCTGGAGAAGCGTAGCGGCAAGGAGCCAAACGCCTGCGACAAAACCGAACAGGCCGACGCGAGTGAGGAGGTCAAGGAACAGGTTGTGGGGATGGCTGAGTTGCAATTCCTCCCAGGCGACAGGCAAAGCGTACGTGCTGCGATACGCATACAGGAAATTGTCTGGGCCAACGCCAAGCCACGGCCTATCGAGGAACATCTGCCAGGCGCTGCGCCAGAGCTGCAAACGCAGGAAGGTCGTGCCGCTGTCTGTGTTGAGCAGATCGGTGAAGCGAGTAGCCCCCAGAAAGGGCAGCAATGCCAGGACGCCAACAACAAAGAGAATGCCGACCGGTTTCCGCAGGCGAGACTCAAACACCGCCAGCAGCAGGAGCCCCGCCGGGATGCTGATTAGCAGCAGTCCTTTCGAGAAGGTGAGAAAAGCAGCGAGGGCGACGGGGATCAGAGCCGTCAGGTACAGCCACCGCCGGGGAGCGATGCCGAGCGCTGCAACCGCAATCAGAACGGGTAGAATTCGTCCCAGGTAGAGGGCCAGGTTGTTAGCCGATCCAAAGAGAGCGCTAATGCGAGGAACGCCCTCGACGAAATCGACCCCGCCCAAGACGAACTGGCTCAGGCCGATGAGACTGATGAGGACGCCGCCCAGCACCAATGCATCACTCAGTGTTGGTAGATTGAGGCCATTCTGTCGAGTATGCACGATGAGCCAATAAAACAGCGCCGGAGCCAGGAAAACGGTGCGGAAATCGTAAAAGGCGAAGCCTGTACGTTCTGATCCAAGCGCTGCGAACAAGCCGATAAACAGCATCAGGAGAACAGGGTAATCGAGGCCGCCAAGCGCAAAGAGGCGTGGGGGTGCCTGCTGGGAGAGGCGAGCGATCAACCAGCGCAAAAGCCAGAGTCCAACAGCCATCCAGATGACGAGCTCGTGCAATGAGAAGCCAATTGGCCCCAACTGCTTGGGGCGCATGTAGAATGGCAGCAGGACCAAAACAAGGGCGGGAGCAAGCGTCAAGTCCAGTGCCAAGACCAGTGCCAAGGCGAAAATTGCGACAGCAGGCTGAGCCACAAACTGGGTGCAAAATAGAGGAAAAGGGCCAGGACCAGGAGGAGAGGAAGACGCCATCTTCGCCACCCGCAATCGATATTGTTCTGAAAAGGATGTCCACTGTTCGCCCAACCATCGTATTGAAGCCCTACCTTCCGGTGAACGCACGACCCGCACCCACCAGGAAAACGTCACAACAAGCAGCAACAGCAGAATAACGGTGATGGGGAGCCAGGGCCACGGTTGGGACCAGTGCCTGGTGGTCGATGATAATCCGTTGCAAGGGCCATTGCCCCCAGCCGCCGGAAGCCTGCAAGCGCAGTTCGTGCCGCCCCGGCGCGAGGTTGCGGGCCAGGGCCACCGTTTTTACAGCATTTTCGGGGTCGTGCAAAACGATGTAGGCATTGCCATCATTGTCTTTTGGGAGCAACGGCGCTGGCTGGTCATCGATCCAGGCGGTTAATGTCGCCCAGTACCATCCGCCTTGAACTTCCAGAGCGACCGATGTTCCCTCAAATGTCAATGCCAACTCAGCTCCGGAATGGTCGGGATCGGCAGCGTCCGGGCTGGTGCGCCATGCGCCTGCTGGATACTGCATCGCCGTCATGTCGGTGGGATGCGAGCCTGTCCCAACAGGGTAGGTCGCAGTGGACAATCGCACGAGGTTCTCCCCGGCCAGGGTGTGCTCAGCGCCGGGTGTGCGCTGCGCCAAACCCAAGCGCAGCGGATCATCGCCGGGATTCAGGCTGTACTCGACCCAGGCCAGTGGTCCCGACCAGGGCCAGTGCGTGTTCGCCAGATGCAAGGCTTGCTCCTGGTAGGTCGTCAGGATATCCGGCGAAATCGCTTTCCACGGCGAGATGTCCGGATTCACGCCAGCAGGTGGGGTCCACCACCCCCAGGCCGTGATCCAAAGCGGTTTCGATCCATCACCGTGCGCTTGCATCAACTCGTAAACCAGCTCTGGACGCCGGAAGTTGAATTGGTCGGGTGCGGGATCGGCATCAGGAGGCTGATCAAAGCCATAAGCGGCGGCAGCGACGAAGTCGAAGTGTTCAGCCGCCCCCAGATCGTAGAGCTGGCTGAGATAGCGCAAATCAGGCATATTTGCGCCGTCGTCGGCTGTGGTTGGGGCCAATGCCGCCAGCATGATGGACGCTTCCGCATCTTCCTGGTGCACGCTGTTGGCACCTTCTCGCAATAGTTGGACATAAGCGCGCGGGTCCACCCAGCGGTCGCCCCAGTGCGGAGCGATGTTAGGTTCATCCCAGATTTGATAAGCGCTGATCTGGCCACGGTATCGATCCGCCACTGCGGCGGCAAATGCGCCGAAATCCCGCACGTCGTGGGGTGGAGCGAAAGGATTATCGGCATCCACGGCATCACGGGCCCAGGTCGGCGATCCATCCAGCAGTAACACGACCTTCAGGTCTTGCTCCCGGGCGGTGGTGATGGCCCTGTCGACAATCTGCCAATGCCACGTCTCCGCTTCGGGCTGAATCTGATCCCAGGGCAAGCGCAAACGCAGATAGGACATGCCATCTTCCGCTACTTGCTCGATCCGGTCCTTGGCGACCTGAGCGGACAGCCCCGCTAAATCTACGTTGGCCATCAGCGCGCCATGCGCAGGCACAGGAGCCACCGGCATGCTTGGTTCCGGCACGAGCCCCGCCAGCAGCAGATTCAGAACGAAAGCAGCTGCTAGCAACAGAACAAGTATCGTGGCGAGAATGAGACGGCGCATGATGAAAAACGGCAGAGTGATGTGGAGTAATTGTCGTTTCGAACGAAAACTCGAACCCTGATGGAGATTTTCACTGGTTCCAGCGGTCGAAATATCAAATTCGAGCAGCTATTGTTTGGATATGGAGAATCGTAGCACAGAGCGCGACAGAGAACCAAGGCGTCAGGTAGGCATCGCGATGGGATGATTCAGGCGGTGGCCAGCATATCTGCGCCGGCATACAAACCGACAGAACTGCAAGTTTGCGAAAAGCAGTGAGAGTGGATAGAATTAAGGGCTGTTGTCTAACCAATCCACTTATAGCTATCCACACGCATAACGCGTTGCAACATCATATCAATTAGGAGCAGATTTACATGGACTATTCACTCGATGTTCAACCCAGGACCCAAACCGGCTCACGGACCAAGTTGGTGCGAGCCGACGGCTTTGTTCCTGGCGTTGTCTATGGGCAGGGCAAGGATGCGCAAGCACTCCAATTCAGAGAAAGTGAATTAATGCGGTTACTGCGCGAAGGTGGCGCCAACCAGCTTATTGAACTTCAGGGCTTGGACAAGAAATCAGTGCATGTCCTGATGCGTGAAATGCAACAAGACCCGGCGCGCCGAAACATCCTTCATGTTGATTTTTACCAGGTGCAGATGGATGTCATGGTTCGCACCGAAGCGTCAATCCATTTTGTAGGCGAATCACCTGCTATCAAGGCTGGCGCAATTCTGATCCACACCTTAGACACCATCGAGATCGAATGTCTACCTGGTGATATCCCTGAAGCGTTTGTCGTTGATCTTGGCATTCTGGAAACTGAGGATGACGTTGTGCGCATCTCAGACCTTACCGTTCCCAAAGGCGTCACTATCCTGAATGCCGAAGCTGATGACGTGGTAGCGAGCGTAACAATCCCACGCATCTTGGAAGAGGATGAAGATGCGGAAACAGATGAATTCGCATTCGAAGAAGGCGCTGCTGAACCCGAAGTTATAACTCGCGGCAGAGAAGAAGAGGACGACTAAAACTCGCATTCCTCGACACTAACCCCAGTATCGATTTCGATGCCGGGTATTCCCAAGAGAATCTCTAGGGAATGCCCGGCTTTTTGTTTGGGCTGAAGATGATTCGCTGCAACCTATCGACCTCAATCTGGCTGGTGCAGGAACATCCACAAAAAAGCCCCATGCCATCGAATGACGACATGGGGCGAAACCTGAGAGGATGAAGTAAATCGGCGGGGTTATGGGACAGCGGTGTATCGCAGCGTATGCGTGGGACCGGAAAGCGTCAGCTTGTCGCCTTGAATCTGGTAGCTGGTAATATCACCCAGGGCTACAAAATAGTCCGATTCCTGCTGGTCGATTGGTTCACCGCAGAGCACGCCAGTCATTACAACCGGGGAGATTTTCAAACTTGCGCCGTTAACCGCATAACTCGTGCTGTAGGTATTACAACCACCAGACCCGGATAGCGTACCATTCTGGAAAAGGGCTGTAATCGTTGTATTGGGCTCAGCGTCATCATAGTCCCAATTCACGCCCTCAAGTGGTATCGGCGCTGTGGTTGGGACGGGAGTGGGAGCTGTGCCGCCACTCACCGCAACCTGCGACATGGCGTTGCCGCTTAAGCCGGTGTTGTCGGTCACGACCAGGATCACGCTGTAGTTGCCTGCGGCGTTATAAGTGTGCGTCACGCTCGATCCATTAGCCGTACCACCATCGCCAAAGTTCCAGCTATATCCGGTAATCGGATTATCACCGGTGGAGCCGGACCCGTCAAAGGTTACAGCTGTTCCTGCTTCCGCCGCTGTTGGGCCACTGATGACAGCGATCGGGGGGTTACTTGGTGGGGGTGTTGGGGTCACACCTGCACTGACTTGAATCACCACGGTCGAAGAAGCACTCAGGTTTTGGTTGTCAGTAACTGTTAGTTTGACATTGAAAGAACCTGCTTTCTGATAGGCGTGATCGACGGTCACGGCGTTGGCGGTGGAGCCATCACCGAAATCCCAGGCGTACGAGACAATCGGATTGGCTCCTTGCGACTGGCTGCCATCAAAAGTGATCGTCTGACCAACTGTTGCCTGACTGGGCGCACTGATAATCGCTACAGGAGGATTGACCGGCGCCGCAGAAATGGTGATATTGACAGAGCTGGCATTGCTCTGCGAATTATTATCGATCACATTTAGCCGCACGCTGAAAGTGCCTGCGGCGTTGTAAACATGCGTCGGGTTCACCTCGTTCGATCCGGTTCCATCACCGAAATCCCACTCGTAAGTGACAATCTGGCTTCCTGGCGAAGCCACGGAGTTCTGGCCGTTGAACTGCACAGCCTGTCCAACTTGCGCCTGGGTAGGTGCATTAATCACAGCGGTGGGTTGACCCGGTTGAGGCGTCGGATTGAGATAACCAATAGAGAGATTGATCATCGCGCCACCTGTGGCCTGGAAGTACTCTACCCGCACGCTGTGGTTGCCATCAGCGAGATTCACATCGGCAACGTAGTTGCGGGCTCCGCCGTCGGCCCACCCGTCGATAATGAGGGTGTCATTCACCCATATACGCACGCCATCGTCAACCCAAACGGAGAATCTGTAGGTTCCGCCGGGAACCTCGCGTTCAATGGTCCAGCGCGCCGACCAATTCTCACTGGGCATGCCGGGCGCAGGGGGTTGCGTTCCCCAGTTGAAATCGATAGAGGGATCATTTCGTACCAAAACCGGCTCACCTTGTAGATTGCGATTGCTGAAGTATTGGCCTTCCCAGTCGGTAATCGCAACAGGTGGTGCAGTTGTCGGCGTAGGTATTGGTGGTGCGACCATAACCGGTACGTCGTCCGTGTTCTTTGTCTGGACAACAGAGTCTTGGACCCAGCCCAAACCATCAGGGCTTGGTGGATACTTGATGGCCCACCATTGGCCGTCTGTGCTGACACCGGCCACTTCGGCTGATAGTCCGGCCTCAAGGATACCGATGATGTGGTACTGCAAGCTGGGGCCTGCGTAGATGTTGGTGCTGGTCGTTGCGGTTAAGCTGGCGATGCCAGGCGCTGGTGTGGGTAGTGCCGTTGGCGTGACGCCACCGGCTGGCGTATCCCCACCATTACCAGAGAAAAGGCCAGCCAAAACGATGATTATGGCCACGATGGCAGCCACAATGGCGCCAGCGGCGATAATCACAATCGCCTTTTTCCCCGTCGACGCATTATTCCAGAATGCGGAAAAACCAGTCGCTTCTGCACTATCTGATTGTACGCTATCGTTGGGTGTTGGGTTTTCAGGTGAATCGGTCATTTTGAGTTTACCTCCATTTATCCAGACGCTGAACCCATATCAGCGGTTCCAGAAATACAAATATTCAAGGCCGTCCAGTAAAATCTTGTGGGACTGAACGACCTTGATTCAGTTTTTGTGTTTTGTGTTAGGAAAAGCGCTCTAATTAAAAAGAACTAGCTCGCGTCGTCGCTGTCCGAATCGGCAAAGGCTTCTTTGAGCTTGGCCTCATCATCTTCGGAAAGCGAGGTGCGCAGCACGGTTGGGTGATATTTCTTCAGGGCGTCAATGGACTTGTCAGGGGTAGCGTCTGCAACGAGCAGGAACAAAGCGGAGTGTCCAGGTTGAATGGTGGCGCCAACTTCCTTGATGAAGTCGTCGTCAATGCCGATATCGCTGAACTTCCCCGCAACTGCGCCGCTGATAGCGCCGATCGCCAGACCAAGCCAGGGTGCAAAGAAAAGAATGCCGATCAGCATTCCCCAGAAAGCGCCGCCAAGTGCGCCAGCGCCAACAAGACTGTTGAGCTGTTTCACCTTGGGCTTACCATCATCCTTACGTACAACAACAGCTGCGTCCGAAAGGGTGATCAGTTGTTCTTTCTGTAGTTCTTTCACACCTTCAATCATGTTGTTTGCGCCATCTGTCGTGTCAAAGGCGAAAACGATCAATTCACTCATTTTTTTGAAATCTCCTAGTATTGTTGGTTTTCTTTAGATTATGAACCATCGGCATGTATACCACAACAAGTGGTTACAGCAAAATCCCCCCAGAACGGAGAATGCTGTTGGTCTTACCATAACAACAACTCCAAACCAACAAAAAAGGGAGCCACTTTCGTAGCTCCCAGGTAGTCATGGTTCGAGTTAAGTCTTATTTTCTGTCGCGGAAGGCTCTGTAAACGGCGATGGCGCCACCAACGAGACAGAGAACACCAACAGCCCAGGGCAGTGCAAGGGTGGAGGCGCCGATATTCATCAGCAACCAGACACCAAGGATGGCGGTGATAACGCCAAGGATGCCTGCACCCCAACCAGCGCCTTGGAAGGCTGCGATCAATCCCATGATGCCGATGATGATTGCGTAGATGCCGATAACCAAAGTAATCGACAGTCCGAAGACTACACCACCAATCAAAGGCGAACCGATAAGGAAGACACCAGCGATAATATAAAGCACACCAAGCACCAACTTCCAACCCCATTTAGAATGGTCCTGGAACATGCTGATGAGCTTCACAATGCCGATGATAATCCAATAGATACCCAGAACCCACACGAGGGTGGTCCAGGTTGCAATCGGACTCATAAAGAGGAGGACGCCGAGGATCAATAAGGCAATGCCATTGATCAACGTTAGCCACCAGGGCCATTGCTTTTCAGTCTGTGCAACTGCGGATGTCATGATTTCACTCCTTGAATGAAAAATGAGAAAAAAGATATTCAGCCCTAAGACAGGACTGTAAACTTGCTTTCATTATAATTAGTTTGTACCTAAAAGTAAAGAAAAACGACAACCAGTTGTTTCAAGTAAACCAATGCCAGGGTATCAGGCATCTGTGGATGCAGCCGGGGGTTTTTGCGCTTTCAGCGCATCGCGCAGGGCTTCCTCAGCTTCTGATGGAAGCGAGGTCTGGTAAACAGTACCCTCGTATTGTCTTAGCATTGCCATCACAGCATTGGTATTTGCGCTACGCTCGATGAAGAAAATGGCGGATGTACCGGGCTGTAGTTCGTCAGTAACATCTTTAATGAAATCCTTTGAGATGCCTTTGTGGGTCAGTGAACCGATCAGGCCTCCTGCCGCAGCGCCGAGAAGTATGCCGCCAACGGGGAACAACAGGCCACCGATCAGCAAACCGAGCGCCCCGCCACCCACTGCGCCGATCTTAGTGCCAGAATCCAATTCGTTCTTGACATGAGTCTTTCCATCGGCGTCCTTGACAATCACGGCGGAATCATCAAGGCTGATCAAACCTTGATGCTCTTCCTTTCTAAGGCTCTCTCGAACCTGCTCTGCTTGCTCAGTATCGTCGAACGTGATAACGATTAGATAGGACATACTTTAGCTCCTTTTTTACTGAAAAGTGTATCGTCGGAAATCGTGTTTTGAGCGAAACCGAATATACAGGATAGGCTTGAACACTGCCATCTATTTTGATGCAGTCAGTGTAGCATAAATTTGTGTAGACTTCAATACGAAATGCTACGATAGTGGATACAGTGTGACCAGCATTGACGATGCGTTTCGACATTTGATTTGCTGATTATGATCGTCGGGCTGTTTCACAAGTTTTTGTCATTTCAGGGCTGATAAAGGATACTAAAAAACGCTCTTGGCGAATCAAAACCAAAATCAAGCCTCGCTATCATATTAGGCAGTTTCCTGAATAACGTCGCCTCAATTATGGATGTCTCTAAAATTACGGATACGCTTTACATCGGCGCCCATCCACGTTCGGATGCAGTCGAGCCATTGATTGAATTTGGCGTGCGGATGGTCATCTCGATGATCCCCATCCCGCCTACCCGGTCGTTCTTCCGTAAGCCCTTCAGGCTGGTGGTCCTGCCTGTTGCCGATGACCCGCGCCTGCCCATTCCGATTTCCGTCTTGAAGCATGGTGTAAGGCACGCACTTCCGATTATCGAACAGGGCGCTGGCGTGGTGACGTATTGTCGGGAAGGGCGGCACCGTAGCGTAGCTATGGCGGCGTGTATCCTCATTGGGACGGGCTACACGGCGGATGAGGCAATGGACCTTATTTGCGAAAAACGAGAAGTGGCTGACCCACACGCTCCACATATCGAGAAACAAATCCGCAAGTTCGAAAGCTGGTGGGTGAAACACCAAGACGCAGGAGACAACACATAAGGAAGGGCCTTTATGAATATCATCATTGCCGGCGGTAGCGGCCTCATCGGACAACCACTAACTAAAAATCTCATAGACAACGGTCATGAGGTCATCATCCTCTCCCGGAATCCCGAACGAATTGCCGCTTCCCTGCCTGCTGGCGCAACGGCAGAGCAATGGGATGCCAAAACAGCGAACGGTTGGGGACGCCTGGTCGAAACGAGCGATGCCATCATCAATCTCGCGGGCGAAAGCATTGCAGGTACAGGTGCGCTGCCCAGCCGCTGGACGAATGCTCGCAAACAAAGCATCCGCCAAAGCCGGACCGATGCCGGTCACGCCATCGTCGAGGCCATCGCGCAGGCCAAACACAAACCTGATGTCCTTATCCAGGCTTCCGGTGTAGGTTACTACGGCCCGCAAGGTGATGAGATGATCACCGAAAGCAGCGCTCCCGGAGGAGATTATCTCGGACAGACTGCGGTGGCTTGGGAGGCGTCCACGGCATCGGTGGAAGAGATGGGCGTGCGTCGTGTGGTCGCTCGGACGGGCGTTGTGCTGAGTATGGATGGCGGGCCGCTACCCTTCAGCGTCTTCCAGTTCAGGACATTCGTCGGCGGACGGCTCGGCAGCGGCAAGCAATGGATGCCCTGGATCCACATCGCAGACGAAGTGGCTGCTCTGCGTTATCTGATGGAAGACCCGAACGCTCAAGGTCCGTACAATCTCTGCGCGCCCAATCCCGCGACCAATGCGAAGTTCAGCAAAATTCTGGGCAAGACCCTTGGTCGTCCCTCCGCCCTTTTTGTTCCGGCCACCGCCCTCCGGCTCGGTTTAGGCGAGATCGCAACATTGGTGCTGGATGGTCAACGGACAGTCCCCCAGAAACTACTTGGGTTAAACTTCCAGTTTCAATTTCCGGAACTGAAATCAGCCCTGCAGGATCTGCTCACCTAGCTGGCTTGGGCGTGGTTCACAGTCCTATGTATAATGGCGGGCGGAGTGCTTTATCGTTCCCAGGACACACGCGCAGCCTACTCAACCAATGACAACAAACGGTAACGCCCCGCCACCTACCATTCTGGGACAGCATAGCCCTCTGGCGCGCAGGCATTCCCTGACATTGGTCATTGGTTTTGCCCTCATCATCCTGGTGGGCGCTATCTTTTTACGGCTGCCGATATCGGGTTCTCACCGCCCCCTGACCTGGGAAGAAGCGTTTTTCATCTCAACCAGCGCCACAACCGTGACCGGATTGGTGGTGATCACACCAGCCACCGATCTTTCCCTGTTCGGACAAATCGTGGTGCTGGTGTTGATGGAGATTGGCGGCGTTGGCTTCATCGCTTTTTCAGTGCTTTTGTTCACGGTCATTGGCCGCCGGGTCGGGCACAGCGGACGGATGTTGATCAAGCAATCACTGGGCGTGTTTGAAACATCGCAGATCGTACGCTTTGCCCTGGTGATTCTGGCCACCACCATCAGCCTGCAACTGGTGGGGGCAGTCGCTTTGTGGTTACGATGGCGCGCCACGCTGGGAGATGTGCGTGGGGCTTACATGGCGTTGTTTCACTCGGTTAGTTCCTTCTGCAATGCCGGTTTCGATTTATTTAGCGGCACCGGGACTGTGCTTTTCGGTTACGGCAGCGATCCATACACGCTGATCGTGATGATGGTGTTGATCATTATCGGAGGTCTGGGCATCATCGTCGGTGTTGATCTGGTGACCCTGTATTGGGATCGTCGATTATCGGTGCATACAAAACTCACCTTGGTGCTGACCGTTGTCCTCTATGCCTTCGGCATGATCGTCATCTCACTGGACTCAGTATTCGAGGGCTCAGCATTCGAGGGCATGGCAACCGGTGAACGTTTTTGGGAAGGGCTGTTTACCGTCGTCTCGGCGCGCACAGCCGGATTAACCTTAATCCCGATGGATCAGCTTGGACACGCCAGCGCCCTTACGATCCTGGTCTCCATGTTTGTTGGCGGAGCCCCGGCATCAATGGCAGGCGGCGTGACCATGAGCACAGTGGTGGTGCTGATGGTGGCTGTCTATTCGACTGTGCGCGGCAACCCTCATGCCGTTGCTTTCGGGCGCACGATTCCTTTCGAAACGATTGCCAAAGCAGTCGCTATCATGACAGTTTCCAGCCTGCTTGTGTTCGTTGTGTCGTTGCTGTTGCTGGCCGAAATGCCAGAGACCTTCTTTCCCGTCATTTTCGAAGTCGTCAGCGCCTTTTCCAACACCGGTTATTCGTTGGGAGCCACAGCGAACCTCGACAGCTTTGGCCGGCTGCTCATCGGTCTGACGATGTTCTGGGGAAGGCTCGGTCCCCTGACTTTGGTGGTCCTCCTGGCCCAGCGCGAACGCCCCACCTATGCCCGTTACCCCTCTGAACAGATCGTGATGGGCTAATTTACCCGACTCTCGTTCTCTCTTTATTCAAGATTCAAGTGATGAAAATATGGATGCAAGAAACCTTACGTTAGGACGACGCCGACGCAAAAAACAAGAATTCCTGATCGTCGGCATGGGACGCTTTGGCGCTAGTCTGGCAAGGGAACTCATAGAAAGTGGTTACGATGTGCTGGCGATCGACTCGGATTTTGCTACGGTCGAGAGACGTTCCGCTGCTATCCCCAACATCGTCCAATTGGATTCCACCAACATCGATGCGCTGCGTGAAATCGGCGCAGAGAGCTTCGATACTGCTATTGTTTGCATCGGCACCAATTTCGAAGCTAACATTATGACAACCGTATCATTGCAGAAACTGGGTGTCAGGTATGTGATCGCCAAAGTTCGCACCCGCACACAGCGGGAAATCTTGCTCAGAATCGGCGCTGACGAGGTCATCCTGCCCGAACATGAAGCTGGCGTTCGTCTCGCCCGCCGCATTGCCGGGAACTTTGTCGACTACCTCGAAATCAGCCCTGATATGTGTCTGGTGGAAATGATCGTACCTGTTCGATACATTGACCACACGCTGATAGAAGCCGATCTACGCCGAAAGTACGGACTAACCGTCTTAGCTATCCGCAGAGGTGACGCTGTGATATCCAATCCTCCGGCGGACATGAAAATTGAAAAGGGCGATGAACTGCTCGTGCTCGGTAAAATCGAGGATGCCGAACGTCTTAGCGACTAACGATTCAGGTTGTCCCTGTTCGTGAACAAGAATTTAGGGAATCAAACAATGACATAGAGCATTACGAAAATCTCTATTGCGACTTTTTGCAATAGAGATTTTCGTCTGTTAGACTGAGCGACGCTTCATATCCGCCAGTTGTTTATCACATTGCTGAATGCTCAATGATTCCCGCATCCATTTCCTCGCCACTCATCCCCCAGCTCCACATTCCTGATGGTTTTCTTAGCACCGCTGTTTCATTGGTGTTTTGGCTCCTCACTATCGTATTTGTGACAATTGCCGCCCGGCGCATACAGGCAGACTACGAAGAGCGTCTGACGCCCTTGATGGGTATCCTTGCCGCCTTCATCTTTGCTGCGCAAATGATCAACTTCCCGGTGGCAGGAGGGACATCGGGGCATTTGCTGGGAGGAGCACTCGCTGCCATTGTCCTGGGACCCTGGGCGGCTATGCTCGTCATGACCGCTGTGATCGCAGCGCAGGCAATTCTCTTTCAGGATGGCGGTTTGCTGGTGATGGGTGCAAACATCTTCAACATGGGCATCCTGACGGTGTTGATTGGTTTTGGCCTGTATCGCAGCGTATCGGGTCGCGGCAGGCGCACAAAAATGCTTGTCGTTGCGGCTGCCGCCTGGCTGTCGGTGATGGCCGGAGCGCTGAGCACATCCTTGCAACTGTGGTTGAGCGGCACCTCGACGCTGACCTTCGTCATGCCTGCCATGCTCGGCATCCACGCCATCATCGGCATCGGCGAAGCACTGATCACGGTCGGCGCCCTCGCCTTCATCATGCAAACCCGACCTGACTTCCTGAGCGACGAGGCAGTGACGGCAAAAGGTGGTCGACTGTGGATTGCCGTCGGTGCTGTCATCACCTTGCTGGTGGTTATACTGGCGCCTTTCGCTTCCGCCAACCCCGATGGCCTGGAACGAGTTGCCGAGGACCTGGGCTTTATCAACACCGGCGTTGATGCCCCCTATCAACTCCTGCCCGATTACACAATCCCGCTCCTGGGAGGCAGCGCGCTTTCCACGGTGGTTGCGGGCATTATCGGCGCACTTTTCGTGTCTGTCCTGGTTTATCTGCTTGCCCGCACCCTGCGAAAAGCGCCACCTGCCGATCAGACAGTGACTGCCGACTAAGGCAATGCAAGCCAGTGTATTCGAACGTTATCAGGCGGGGAACAGCCCCGTCCACAACCTCGATCCTCGCGTCAAGGTGGTTATCACAGGCCTCTTCATCCTCTCCAATGCGCTGATACCGGATGGGGCCTGGCTGGGATTCCTCGTGGCATTTGTGGCGGTGTTGGTCATCACCCGCTGGGCGGGATTACCCTGGGGTTTTGCTCTCAAACGATCTTTGATCGTGCTGCCCTTCATCCTGGCTGCCGTCACCATCATCTTCTCGATGCCTGGCGCTACCGCTGGGGCGCATTCAATTTGGCCCGTGGACACTGACTCCCACTGATACAGGTCTGATTCGTTTCATCAGCATCCTGTTTCGCAGCTTGCTCTCTGTGCAGATGGCGATCCTGCTCACGGCGACGACCCCTTTCCCCGATCTGATACATGCGCTCCGCCATTTACGCTTGCCCCAACCGCTTGTGGCGACCCTCTCATTCATGTATCGCTACCTGTTCGTATTGTCCGATGAAGCAACCCGTTTATTGCGCGCCCGTCGGGCTCGCAGCGCAACGCAACCAGGCAGAAAAAGCGGCGGCTCACTACTCTGGCGGGCCAGGGTGGCCGGCAACATGGTCGGCCAACTCTTCCTGCGCAGCCTCGAACGGGGAGATCGGGTGTATCAGGCGATGCTTGCGCGAGGTTATACTGGTCATCTCTACACACTAAATCCCCATGTCATGCAGCGGCAGGATTGGCTGTTTGCCGGTTTTGCATGCTTCTATCTTCTGTTCATCCAGATTATCTGCCGCATACCCCTCTCCTGATCTCCCCACACACATGCCCATTGTCCATTCCGAAGCCGCCATCCAATCACAATCGATCAAACAACAACTCGCCGAGGCTGATGCCGCGCCAACGCTGCGCGTTCGGAACCTGAATTTCGCATATCCCGACGGCCATAAGGCGTTAAACGCTGTTTCGCTTGATATCCAGGAAGGGGAGAAAATTGCCCTGGTGGGACCAAACGGCGCTGGCAAAAGCACGCTCATCCTCAACTTGAATGGCATCCTCAAGGGCGATGGAGCTGTGGAGGTGGCAGGCATGAGGGTCGAGAAGCAGAACATGCCGGTGGTGAGAGCGCTGGTGGGGTTGGTATTTCAGAACCCGGATGACCAGTTATTTTCTCCGACGGTGTTCGAGGATGTCGCGTTTGGTCCCTTGCACATGGGTTTGCCCGAAACGGAAGTGAATGCCAGGGTGCAAGAGGCGCTGGCGCTGGTGGGCATGAGCGACTATATCAGACGTCAGTCCTATCATCTCAGCATGGGCGAGAAAAAACGGATCGCCATTGCCACGGTCCTTTCGATGCACCCCAAAATACTGATCCTCGATGAACCCTCCGCTGGTCTCGACCCCCGTTCTCGTCGCCAGCTCATCAACCTGCTGCACGACCTCCAACTAACCATGCTGGTTTCCACCCACGACATGCTCATGATCAAAGACCTGTTCACTCGCATGGTCATCATGGACAAGGGCCAGATCGTGGCAGATGGACCTACCGAAGCTCTGTTTGATAATGTAGCCCTGCTCGAAGCCCACGGCCTCGAACGCCCACACTGTTGAGCGACCCGCAATGACACACAAAACCCTCGATTACGCCTCCCGAATCCGTGAACAGGGATTTCGACTCACGCCACAGCGAGAACTGGTGCTCGATGCCGTGTGTGAAGGCAACGGGCATACCGGTTTCGACGAGATCCAACAACGAGTGGAAGCCAAAGCCGCCGCAATCAATCGCTCGACCATTTACCGCACCCTGGAATTTCTCCAAAAAGTGGGTCTCGTGCTCGTTGCCAACATCGACGGGCGCACCTATTACGAAATCGCCAAACAGGAGCCCCATCATCACCTGGTATGCACCACGTGCGGCACAGAGCGAGAGATCGACGGAGAAATCCTTGCGCCCACCTATGGTCTCATTGTCGAGCGTTATGATTTTCATGTTGATGCCGACCATCTGGTGTTCAGCGGTGTGTGTCAGAACTGCGCTGAACGGTCAGAAGCGGGGCGCATCAACACAGGGTCGGGCTAAGTGACTGTCCAGAAATAGCCTCCGGGAGGTGGCCAGAACCAAAGTGTTTAACTGGACGTTTGCGGCCACCTCCCGGAGGTTGCAATCAGGAAATTGTTTTTGGACGCTCACTAAAATACCGGTGGGAAATAGCTGTCAGTCGTCAATTTCGATGGTTCGATTTGCGCGCTTGTCCTCGATTGCCTGAGCGTAAACGTCCAGCATGTCCTGGGCTTTGGCCATGATGTCGAAACTTTGGGCTTTGCGGAACGCGCCTTCCTGCAACTTTTCGTACAACGTTTGATTGCCCAGAACCTGCAGAATCGCCTTAGCCAGGGCTTCGCTGTCATTTTCCGTCAACAGCCCTTGTTCGCCGTCGACGACTTCATCACTGGTGCCCGGAGCATCCACTGCCACCACCGGCAGCCCGGCTGACATCGCCTCCATCGTCACCAGTCCTTGCGTCTCGGATATCGAAGCGAAGACGAATAAATCGGCCGCTTTCAGATAATTGGGCACTTCATCCATGGGAACCAGGCCAACGAACGTCACCCTGTCTTGGATGCCTAACTTCTCGGTGTATTCCTCCAATTCTTTGGCCTGCGGACCGCTGCCCAAGAGGACTAATCGCACGTTTTGAAACTGTTTGCAGACCAGAGCCACAGCATCGAACAAAGTGGTCCAATTCTTCTCTGGCGCCAAACGCCCTACCGAGATCAGGATTTTCTCCTGTTCCCAACCATATTTAGCACGAATGGCTTCGCCATCCGCCTGCTGGTAAGGGCGCAAGTCAATGCCAGTGGGCACAGCGGTAATGGGACCACGCACGCCAACATCGATCAAAATCTGACGAATGCTTTCCGTCGGTGTGACGATATGATTGCACTTCTTCAAATAGTTCGCCACACCCCTGTTGATCAGATCCTTCACAAAGGCTTGACTGAACGGCACGTAATGGCTGTACATGTCGTAGCGGGTGTGAAAAGTAAAAACCAGGGGCAGATCAAGTTCCTCAGCCTTGTTTGCCGCCACATCGCCCAGAGAACTTGGGTGATTACTATGGATTACGTCAAGTTTAAGAACAGGTAACGTGCTGTTGATCGTATGTGAAACAGGCAGCACAGCAGAGTAATCGACGGTAGGGATTTTGACGGCGGGATAGCGGAATATAAATGGCTCGGCGTCTTCGTAGTCACGAGCGTCTTGAGCGAAAACAAAGACGTTGTGGCCCAATCTGGTGAGGGCGTCCCGAAAACTGCTCACCGAACGGACAACGCCATTGACGTTTGGTTTGTAGGTATTCGTAAAATGGGCGATATGCATACGCTCAGGCATGGGTTTGTTTCCTTCTACTCTTGTTGTGTTGTTTTTAAGTGGTGCTGCATTCAAATTGCACGCCAGCACGCACCTGGGGTCGATAAATTGCTGATGCGCCCGCCGCAACCAGGGCAGATTCCAATGGAATTGCATCTTCCCACGGCCACAGGGCGATGATCGTCCCGCCGTCGCCGGCGCCTGCAAGCTTTGCGCCCAATGCACCGACTTCCAGCGCCGCTGCGATCAAGCGCTCATTGGATTCACCTGACCCGCCCAGGTCTCGCTGGATAGCATGGTTCTCATTCATAAGCCGCCCCAACGTCGGCCAGTCGGCCATGAGCAGCGCTTTTTTGCCCGCCCTGGCGATGTCGGAGATACGTTTGTAGCTGTTCACGACCAGTTGCTCTCCTTCCAGCCAGCGTTCTCGCAACGGCCTGTGGACTGCGCCCGACGAATGCTGAACGCCGGTGTAGGCCAACACGAACGGCAGCGCTCCCACGTAATCGGCAAGGGGCTCCACGGTGGCGAAAAGCTCCGCTTCGGCGCTGCGATAAAACTGCTTGCCCCGAAAATCGAGGAAGTTGAGGCCGCCAAAGGTGCACATGTAAGCATCCTGATAGCCACAAACCACTTTCAGGTTGTTCAATTCGATGTAGCGCGCCCTTTCGGCCAAGCGATAACGGCTGATTTGTTCGCCCCGCCAAGCCAGCAGCGCCTGCAACAACGCCACCACCAGCGCAGTCGAGCCAGCAAGACCGCTGCGCAATGGTATCTCAGATTCGTAAAGCACATGGCACTGCAAATCCGGCAAACGCATGTAATCCAAAATAGCGCGGGGCAGATCAAAGTAATCCTGCTGGGGCCGCAGGTCCTGATAGCCTGTAATGGCGCATTGCTGGCCGTTGGTCTCCAGAACAAGTCCCTCCGCCGGGGTGACAACGACATTCGCCCGCAGGTCCACCGAACAGGACAGCACGCTGCCGCCGTACATGTCGGTGGGATTGCCGATGATGCCGCAACGTCCCGGCGCTGAGCACACAATACGGCGATTTTCAGAGTTCATAAGCCTTTGATTTGATATACTTGCGAACCATGTAGCCGTAGCGTTCATCCGCCAGGGCGAAATCGATAAAGGTGCGGAAATAACTTTCGAAATTCCCCACATCGTAACGCTGTTGGTCGTCGTGCAGGAGCCAGGCATAAACAGGTTGACCCATGCGGATCAAGACCTTGATGGCATCAGTCAGTTGGATTTCGCCTTTGCGATCAGGCGGCGTACGGTCGAGCGCCGCAAAAATGGCCGGGCTGAAGACATAGCGGGCGGCGACAGCGAGATTGCTGGGAGCAGATCCGGTCGGTGGTTTTTCGATGATGTCGGTTGCGACAACCGGTTGGCCCGGCGGTGGCTCCGCTCCATTGATGCTGACAATGCCATAACGAAACGCATCCTGGGGCGGCACTTTTTCCACAGCAATGATAGCTGCCGCACCCAATTCCAGATGCGCCTTCATCATGGACCGAATCGGGGATGCCGGATCATCGGCGGCGATCAGCGAATCACCCAACGCCACCACGCAATGGTCATCACCCACAAACTCCTTGCCCAACCCGACGGCGTGGCCCAGGCCCTTGGGCGTGCTCTGCCGTGTGTAGAAGAACTTGGAGGCTCCTTTGGCGAGAAAGGCCAGGTCGTGCAGCGCAACCTCGTTGCCGGCCTGCTCCAACGCCGCTATCATTTCCGGTTCCGGATCAAAATGGTCTTCGATCGAGCGTTTGCGACGACCGGTGATGATCAGGATCTGTCGAAGTTGAGCCGCCTGCAATTCTTCGACCACATATTGGATAACCGGCTTTCGTCCAACCGGCAGCATTTCTTTTGGCTCCGACTTGGTGGCGGGCATGAGGCGTGTGCCCATGCCGGCAGCCGGTACAATCGCTTTGGTGATTGGGCTCATCTGCTCAAGCTCCTCTTCGTGTGTTTGGCAATTGATTCTGAAATTGAATCTTTCATTGTGGTGCCTATTGTAGCATCGCTCATGTGTACGCTCAAAGCATTTGGGGTTGACGCTGGCGCTACATGGCTTTAAGATGAGTTCTCGTCAACCCCCAGCTACGAAATCCCCCCCTAAACATGAAACCGACCATAATCCTCACCGGCGCATCCCGTGGTCTGGGCGCTGCCACCGCCCGGCAACTCGCAAAACTGGACGCAAATCTGATCCTCAATGCCCGCTCCGGGCAGGCGCTGACTAGAGCTTGCCACCGAAATCAACGAACAAGGCGGGCGGGCGCTCAGCATCGTTGGGGATATCAGCCAGGCTGTCGTGTGCGACACGCTCGTCGCCGCTGCTATCGAAACTTTTGGCGGGATCGATGCCATCATCAACAATGCCGCTGTCCTGGAACCCGTCGCCAGCATCGCAAGTAGTGACGCCGCAGCCTGGCAGCGCCATATCGAAATCAATCTCATCGGACCTTATCTTCTGATCCGGGCGGCGTTGCCCTCGCTACGCGAGCGACATGGCCGCATCATCAACGTATCCAGTGGGGCGGCCAATTACGCCACCGCCGGTTGGTCGGCTTACAGCGCCTCGAAAGCGGGGCTAAATCAACTCTCCGAGACGGTGGCGCTCGAAGAACCAACCATCACGTCATTGGCCGTTCGCCCCGGCAAGCTCGATACCGATATGCAAGCGACCGTGCGTCAGGCGGGAGCAACCGGAATGACCGAAGCGGATCATCAGCGCTTTGTTGATTATCATGAACAAGGAGAACTGATAGCGCCCGAACAGCCGGCATTGGCCCTGGCAATCCTCGCTGTGGCCGCACCAACCGACTGGTCGGGTCAGTTCATCAGTTGGGATGATCCGCCGGTGCAGATGCTGATCGAAGAATATATCCATAACCCATCACAGATTCGGAACCACAAATAGGAGAAAGCTTTCATGGAATATCGAAACATGGGCCGCAGCGGCCTGAAACTCAGTGAAATTTCGCTTGGCGGTTGGCTGACGTATGGCGGCAGCGTCGGTGACGACACCGCAAAAGCCTGCATCCGCACAGCGATTGAACATGGCGTCAATTTTATCGATCTGGCGGATGCCTATGCCCGCGGTGGCGCAGAACGGGTGACAGGTGAAGTCCTGGCCGATTTCAAACGATCCGACCTCGTTATCTCCAGCAAATTGTACTGGCCGATGAGTGACAATGTGAATGACAGAGGCTTGAGCCGCAAGCACATCATGGAATCAGTCGAACGCAGTCTCAAACGCCTGGGAACCGATTATCTCGATATTTATTTCTGCCATCGCTACGATGCTCAGACGCCTGTGGAGGAAACGGTGCGGGCGATGAGCGATTTAGTGCAACAGGGCAAGGTGCTGTACTGGGGGACGAGCGTCTGGGAAGCGGAGCAGATCGAGAACGCTGTGGGCGCTGCCGACCAGTATCTTGCCTACCGACCGCAGGTGGAGCAACCCCGCTACAACATGATCGACCGGCATATCGAAGCAAGTGTGATGCCCACTTGCGCCGAACATGGCCTTGGCCTGGTCGTTTGGAGCCCGCTTGCACAAGGTATCCTCACCGGCAAGTACAACGATGGCGTCCCGGAAGCCACGCGCGGGGCCAACACCTCCTGGTTGGATGCAGAACTGTCGGAGGGGAATATCGACAAGGTGCGGAAATTGAGCGTTATCGCCAGTGATCTGAACATTTCGATGGCGCAATTGGCACTGGCATGGATCCTGCGCCGCCCCGAAATAAGCAGCGTCATCACGGGCGCATCCCGACCACAACAGGTCATCGACAATGTCGCCGCGAGCGGCATCAAGTTAGCAGATGATGTCTCTGCCGAGATCGAGGCAATTCTGGCGCAATGAATGTCATTGACGCTATCCATCAGCATCGCTCAATCCGCAAATATAAACCGGACCCTGTTCCAGATGAAATACTGAACAAGACCTTGGAAGCAGGCATTCGGGCTTCCTCGTCGGGCAACATGCAAACCTACTCGATTGTGGTCACACGTGACAGAGCCCTGCGAGAGCGTTTATACGAACCGCACATGCAGCAAGACATGGTGTTAGATGCACCTGTTTTGCTCACATTCTGCGCCGATTTTCATCGGATGCGCCTGTGGCTTGCACAAAGTGACGCACAAGATAATTTCGATAATTTCATGAGCTTCATGATCGCCGCCATCGATGCGACTCTGGTTGCACAAAACGTGGCGCTTGCTGCAGAATCCAAAGGCTTGGGCATCTGTTATCTCGGCAGCACCCTGGCGAACTGTGATCAAATTGGTGACATCCTGCAATTGCCGCCTGGCGTTTTCCCAGTTGTCGGTTTTACACTTGGCTATCCCGATGAAGACCCTCCCTTGCGAGACCGGCTGCCCGCGCACGGCCTGATTCACAACGAAACCTATCACGATTATTCACCGGAACAGATTGCCGAAATCTACCTGGAGCGAGAGACGAAAGGCTGGGAGCGTTACATGAACATCCCCCGGCTGAGAAACATGGTCGAGGATGCCGGCGTCGAGAATCTGGCTCAGATCTACACCACGGTCAAGTATACTCGGGAATCGCATCATACCTATTCCCAAAACGTCTTGAACTATCTCGTACAGCAGGATTTTTTGAAGGGCCAAACCCCAGAGTGAATTGAGTATGGCCCAGCTTCTACGCATCTTCGTCAGCGCCACCACCGATCTGGAATCGTATCGAGATGTGGTGGGGCGCACTTTGGCCGAGCTACCGGTGCAGGTCGGCGCTGAAATCCGCAGATCTGCACCGCAAGGCACGTCCTACGAAACCCTGTTCGAGCTGATCAGTAATGTCGACCGGGTCTATTTCTTGATGGGCAGCGATATCACCGCTCCTGCCGGCGTCGAGTGGGAATTGGCGATGCGATTACAACGCTCGCTCTTGCCCATACGCCATCCGGCACAGCTCACGCCGGCAGGTCAGCACTTCCTGCGCAATGCCCGCTCACAGACAATACCCACAGATTGGTATGCTTTCCGCACCAGCGCCGAATTGGCTCGCATCGTGGCGCTTGATCTAATCGACATATTGCTGCATCCTAGTAACCGTTACGGCATCTCGCTCATGGAGATCGAACAGCTAGCCGCCAGACAGCGAGCGCTAAGCGACCTACCTGCCATCGATCCCACATTTGCAGGTGGCGCCGAAGGCGGCGGCATCATTTTGGATAGTCGTCCTGTAGCTCGCTGACCAATTACTTGACCCAATCACTCATCCGAGGCGCACATGTTTCATGGCGGCGGCTGGTGGGGCTTTATTCGTTCCGACGAGGAAGCCCAGCCCTCCATTTCTAAAGAGTTACTCCGCCGGGTCTGGGGCTATGCCCGGCCTTATTGGCGTTGGATTATCTATGTGCTGGTAGCGATTTTCGCCGCCAGCCTGTTCGATGCCCTGATGCCGTTGGTGGTGCGCCAAATCATCAATGTGGCTATCCCCGACGCAGACCTGGTCTTGCTCACCGAGTTGGGCGTGGCGTTGGTGGTGTTACCACTGCTGGGCGGATTGATCAACGTCTGGCAGAGACAATACTCGGCAAAGGTTGGAGAAGGGATCATTTTCGATTTGCGTTGTGCTCTGTACGACCATCTCGAACACATGAGCCTGCGCTTTTTCACCAATACCAAAAGCGGCGAGTTGATCTCCCGGCTCAACAATGATGTCGTGGGCGCTCAGCAGGCCATTACCGGCACGCTGATCGACCTCATCACCAACATCGTCACGCTCTCCGTCACCCTGTTCATCATGGTTCAACTGGATTGGCGACTGACGTTACTGGCGGCGGTGGTGATGCCCCTGTTCATCCTGCCGGCGCAGCGCGTTGGCCGCATCCTGCGGGGGTTGCGCCGCCAGCAGATGTCCGCCAACGCCGAGATGACGTCGCATCATGCAGGAAACGCTGAATGTGAGCGGCGCGCTGCTGGTGAAGTTATTTGGCAGACAGCGAGATGCCATGGATCGCTTCGGAAACCGGGCGGCTGAGGTGCGGGACCTTGGCGTTGAACAGGCGCGCGTCGGTCGCAGCTTTTTCGTGATTGTCGGGCTGGTGGCAGCGATCGGCACGGCGGCTGTCTACTGGGTGGGCGGATATCTAGTGATCAGCACCGACACCTTCTCGGTCGGTGATATCGTGGCTTTTGCCCTCTACCTGCCTCGGCTTTATGGCCCGCTGGCGGCGCTGGCCAACGCCAGGGTGCAGCTGGCCACCTCACTGGTCTCGTTCGAGCGGGTTTTTGAGGTGCTGGACCTGCCCATCGAGATCAAGGATACGCCCGGCGCCAAACCGCTTGCTGACATCCACGGTGAAGTCCAGTTCGACAAAGTTTCCTTTTCATACACAGCCGCTGAATCCAGCGATGACGCCGTCCTGACTTCCAGAGATGAGGAGGATACCGGTCCCATCCAGCAGATCACAACACGGCAATGGGCGCTGTAAGGATGTCAGTTTCCAGGTGAAACCAGGGCAACTGGCAGCCCTGGTCGGACCTTCCGGCGCCGGTAAATCGTCCATCACCTACCTGCTTCCCCGCCTGTACGACCCGACTTCGGGTGGTGTGTGCATCGACGGGCATGATATCCGTGATGTGACCTTAGAATCCTTAAGCGACAGCATCGGCATGGTCACCCAGGAAACCTATCTCTTCCACGACACCATTCGGGCGAATCTCCTGTACGCCAAACCCGATGCCACGCAGCAAGAAATTGAAGCAGCCTGTCAGTCTGCTCACATTGATCACATCATCTCGGCCCTGCCCGATGGTTACGACACCGTTGTGGGCGAGCGGGGCTATCGTTTCTCGGGTGGTGAGAAACAGCGTATCGCCATTGCCAGGGTCATCCTCAAGGACCCCCGCATCCTCGTCCTGGATGAAGCGACCTCTTCACTTGATTCCGAATCTGAGGCGCTGATCCAGGCCGCCTTCGAACCCCTGATGCATGAACGAACCAGCATCGTCATCGCCCATCGTCTGTCCACGATCCTGGCAGCGGATGTCATTTTGGTGATGGACAAAGGCCAATTGATAGAGAGCGGTACACACGCCGAGTTACTGGCGCAAGATGGGCTTTATGCACGGCTCTACAACACTCAATTCCGTGATCAGCTGCTTCTAAACGAAGCCAAAACCGCTGACGAGAATAAGGGAGAGCAAACAGCCTGATGATGGTTAAGACCGTTGCCGCCACCCGATATCTGACACCGTTGCGAGAAGGTGGATCGCTGCCGGCCATCGTCGAAGCAGATGACGGCGAACTGTATGTGATGAAATTCGCCGGGGCCGGACATGGCGCAAAGGCTTTGATCGCCGAGCTGGTCGCCGGAGAAATCGCCAGAGTGTTGGGATTGCCGATGCCGGAACTCGCCTTCATCACGCTTGACGAATCACTGGGGCCGTCAGAACCAGATGAGGAGATACACGACCTTTTGAAGGGTAGCGTGGGACTAAATCTGGGGCTGCGCTATCTCCCCAAGGCATTTTCCTACAACATGCTCCTGCAACCGGCCCCGAATCCAGAGCTGGCATCGGCAATTGTGTGGTTCGACGCCTATGTCACGAATATGGATCGTACGCCCCAGAACGTCAATCTGCTGATCTGGCAGGGGGATTTATGGCTGATCGATCATGGCTCGTCCTTGTACTTCCACCACAACATGAACAACCTTGCAGACCGCCATCTCAAGCCATTTCCCTATATCGAGAACCACACGCTTTTGCCCTTTGCCACCGCCCTCCGGGAACAGGACGATCTGCTTCGCAGACGGCTCCCCGATGCCGCCATTGAGCGCATTGTCGCTCTCATCCCTGACGCCTGGCTTGGCGGTGAACCCGCATTTGCTCGTGTTGACGACCATCGGCGTGTCTACAGCGATTATCTGATCAACAGACGTAATGCCTCGCACATTTTTGTGGAGGAAGCAGAAAATGCCCGAACAAAGCGCCTTTGATTACGCCATCATCCGGGTCGTGCCGCAGGTCGAACGGGAGGAATTCGTCAATGCCGGCATTATCCTGTTCTGTCGCGCCCGCCGTTACCTGGATTGCCGCATTTCATTCGCCAGGGAACGGGTGTTGGCGCTCTCGCCCGATGCCGATCTGGCGGCAATTGAACAACATTTGGACGTTTTCGCCAGAATCTGCGCCGGTGGCATTGACGCAGGACCAATCGGACAACTGAAGCAGGCGGATCGCTTTCACTGGCTCACTGCCCCGCGCAGCACCACCATCCAGGTCTCGCCCATTCACCCCGGCATGTGCACCGACCCGCAATCTGCGCTTGAGCAGTTGTTCGACAGGCTGGTGCGCTGAGATTTTTTCTTTGCGTTGTCCCGGCTCTTGATTCGCCCCTGACCAACCCTCGCTGAGCTTCAGGAAGAGGTTTACTCCACGCTCCAGCAATCTTGAACCAGTGAACTATTCCGAACAAAATCAATGGAAAACCACACCGGCCATGTGGGAAAAGCTCAAGCCGCTGGCGCGGCGGATGCGCAAAGAATCAACCCCGGCTGAAGCAGCGCTCTGGCAGCGGCTGCGCGGGAAAAAGGTCTTGGGATTGAGATTTCGGCGTCAGCATGCCATCGAACGATTTATCGTAGACTTTTACTGCCGCAGAGCCTATCTTATCATTGAAGTCGATGGCCCCATACATCAATACACTGCTAAAGAGGATGCAGTCCGCCAGGATTTCTTGGAAAGCAAAGGTCTGAAAGTACTGCGTTTTCGCAACGAGGAGGTGTTGGAGAACTGTGATGATGTCATTGAACAGATCGAGGGGACGCTGCGGCTGTATCTCTAGGTGGTTTATACCCCTCCCCCCGGCCCCCTCCCCGAGTTTCGAGGAGGGGGAGGATTTGGCGAGCAGTGCATCCGCCTCTGAAGTTTGGGAAAAAGGAGGTGCTTCTGGTGTTTGGAATGGCCCCTCCCTGAAGTTCGGGGAGGGGTTGGGGAGGGGTCACTCCGCTTCAAATTTCTGAAAGTACCTCATCAACCCAGGCGCTTGCATGTACGACGGCACGACGACCTCATAACGATGCACAGTGTCGGGATCGCAGCCGTCAGCCGCCGCCATTTGCGCCACCCAATCACGGAATGCGTCGCTAATGGCTCCGGCAGATTCGCCGACTTGCCAGTGGGGACGTACAAAATCCGCATAGGCGTTCAGGTTAGCGGCAACGATGTCCAGATGCTCCAGAGGATCGTCATCGACGGGACCGAAATGGGTGGGGAGTAAACGATCCGGTCGGATATCACGCAAACGGTCGATACTGGCCAGCCAGGCCGGGATGTTGATTTCAGGTGGCGGGGTGGGAAGCCGCACATGGTCGTATCCGGGCAAACGCACTGCCGCCACATCACCTGTGAAGCAAAGTCCATCCAGCAAATAAGCCATGTGATGATAGGCATGACCCGGTGTGTCCACGGCCTGGATCCTGAACCCGGCCGCTTCGATGATGTCCCCATCTTCCAAAGCATGGATTTGATCCGCAGGCACGGGCAGGGTTTCGCCCCAGAGCGGGTCCATCAGATCACCGTAGATGCGTTTGGCGGAACTAAGCAGTTTGCCGGGATCGGCCAGGTGCGGCGCGCCAATATGATGGACATGGACGCGAGCGCCCGTCTCCTGGGCGAGTCGCCCGGCGGCCCCGGCATGATCCAGATGGATGTGGGTGACCAGAATATCGGTGATTTCGCCAGGACCAATGCCGAGATACTCTAACCCTCCCCAGAGGTTGTCGACTGTCGATCCAGGACCCGTTTCGATAAGAACAACGCCCTGTGGTCCCCGTAGGACATAACTGGCGATGATTTCGGGTTGACCTTGAAAGTGGAGATCGATCACTTGATACATGCTGGCCTCTCAAACGGAAACGAAGACTGAAGAAAATCTACAAGCAAAACTGTGTTGACATTTCAGATTATGTCATTCTGAACGACCGAAGGGAGTGCAAACCTGGAGATTCCTCTTCGCTTCGCTCATCGGAATGACATATAAAGGGATATGTCAACAAGACCTGAAACAATCAGCGACCGTGCAAGGTTACTGCACGTTGTTGACGAAGTCAAAGATGTTGGAATAGAAGCGACTTTGCTCCCGGCATCAGCATCCTCTACAATGTCATCCTACAGATTTTCCAACACTCCAACATACCCATCATTTGGCCTAGATAATCAACTATGAAACTTCAAGGCATTATCCCCGCTTGCGTAACCCCATTCATCGATGGCAAAGCTAACCCGGACGCCATGCAACACAACATCGCCCGCTGGCTGGATGCGGGTGTACACGGTCTGCTCATCTTCGGCAGCACCGGTGAATTCCCGTACGTGGAAGAGGATGAGCGCAGATCGCTCCTCCAGGCCGCACGTGCCGTCACCCCGCCAGACCGTTTGCTCCTGGCAGGATGCGGCGCCGAGAGTACGCAGCAGACATTGCGCAATCTGGAGTGG
This sequence comes from uncultured Chloroflexia bacterium, assembly GCA_963700615.1. Taxonomy (GTDB): domain Bacteria; phylum Chloroflexota; class Anaerolineae; order J102; family J102; genus DUEF01. The sequence goes on from CAVOYG010000033.1 coordinate 112,826, forward strand.
GCTGCCGAAGATGGCGCTGACGCTGCTCTCGTGGTCACGCCTGTCTACTACACCCGCGGCAAGGTCGAGGCTCAACGGCACTATTTTCTGACCTTAGCCGAGAAGAGCCCCATTCCGGTCCTGATCTACAACGTTCCTGCCTTTACGGTTTATGACCTGCCGATTGATTTGATTCTCGAACTGGCTCAACACCCGAACATTGGCGGCATGAAGGAATCCAGCGGCGATTTGAGCAGGGTAACCACTTTGGCAGCCAATCGTCCAGCCGATTTCGCCCTGTTCGCTGGCAGTCCCAACCTTGTCTTCCCCGCTCTGTCCCTGGGCGCCATAGGCAGCATCACTGCCCTGGGAAACGTCATCCCGGAGATCATGGTCGCAATCTGGAATGCAGTTCTAGACGGTGATCTGGTGCGAGCAGCGGCACTACAGAAGGTGGTGACCCAACTTTACAACGATGTCGTTGCTTTCGGCATTGCCGGTTACAAGGCTATTCTCCAACACCGAGGCTTCATGCCCGGTGATCCGAGAGCGCCGTTGCTTCCATTAGCCGCAGAGCCTGCCCAAAAAGCGGTTCTTGCCTGGGAGCAGGCTATGAAACGGGCTGGATTCTAGCCGTTGAGTGACCAGTCGTTCGGGCTGTAAACTAAACGTACTAGCACGAACGAGGGTGCTTGTCCAAGTAGAAGGTTTTTGGTAGGATGAATACAGCGCATCTAGCCATGATAGTGTTCGGCTACTTTTGGTCCAAGATGACAATTTTTTGGATTAACGATATACTACAGATGATTGTGAGATAAACAACCTTACGTCTGATTCCAGCAATATCGCTCCACACCTGATTTCGATAGCGCCATCGTTATGTCGCCCCACCTCTTTTCCCCCACTCCCACCGCTTGAGGAGGCCGACCGTGTTTTCAAGACCATTCCTGGGTAGAAAAAAGAACGACTCCAAGTCATTACTCACCACTCTGCTGGTACTGGCAGTGCTCGGCGCGCTGCTGGCTCTGGCTGGATGTGCAACACCAGGCCAGACCCCCACTTCTTCTGCTGATCTCCCGGCTGATGCTGTTGACAAGATCACCGAAGTCGCCTCCGTTGAAGAAGTAGAGACTCTCCTGTTGGAATCCTTCCCCGTGCAGGTGCAAGTGCTGGCCAGAGGCACACTCCCCGACGATTGCACAACCCTTGGTGAAGCAGACATCGAGCGTACAGATAACGTATTTACTGTCAGCCTCAGCACCGTGCGTCCTGCCGTGGCCGAATGCAAGGAAGGAAAATTGTCCTTTGAACAGACGATCAATCTGGATGCTGAAGGTTTGCCCGCCGGAAAATACGTGGTCGATGTCAACGGCGTAAAATCCAATTTCACACTTGATGTTGACAATGCACTGCTGCCGGAGCCAACTGCCGTTGCCGACGTAGCGCCAGCCGCAGAAGAAACAGCCCCGGAAATCTCAGGCGCCGCCGTTGCTGCCCGCACCGTCATGGCAAAATCGGTCGGCGCAGATGCAGCAGCCATCGAGATCGTCTCGGAAGAACAGATGGAATGGCCCGATGCCTGCCTGGGTCTGGCGAAGCCAGAAGAATCATGCTTACAACAAATCACGCCTGGGTATAAGGTGGTATTAAGCTACGAAGACGCAACACACATTTACCGCACCGATGAAGGCGGAGAGGTGGTGCGAATCGAGAGTATGGAGACCGAGGAAAGCGCAACGCCCCCTGCCACCGAATCGACATCGGCTCAAAAGGACTGTACAGACCTAATTGCCTTTGTGCGGGATATGACGGTGCCCGATGGAACCAAAGCGCCGCCAAATAAAGACTTCACCAAGACATGGCGCTTGAAAAACGCCGGTACATGCACCTGGGACACATCCTACGATGTCGTCTTTGTAAATGGGGACCAGATGAGCGGCCCGGATGAGACCCCGCTGCTAGGTAAAGTGGCGCCCGGCAAGAACATGGATGTTTCCGTGAGATTAACCTCTCCCGGTAAAAAGGGAACCTACAAGGGTAATTGGGCGCTTCGCAACGGTAATGGCGAGGTCTTTGGGATGAATAAGCAAGGTAAAGATCCCTTCTGGCTCCAGATCAGGGTCACTGAGGACGCTACCGCCGCTGCACAAGCGACTGGCGGCTCTATTAGCGGCTTTGTCTGGCATGATCTCTGTACGTCAAGTGGTGCAGGAGCGTCCGGCTGCATCACCGCTGCGGATGGCAGTTCTGTCGGGAATGGCGTCTACGATGAAGGCGAGCCACGCATCGGCGGTATGGAAGTGACTTTGGGCAGGGGGACCTGTCCATCTGTTGGTACGGCCAGCGTCATCGCCGATGCCCAGGGCAACTACAGTTTCACCAATCTGGGAACCAGCGTGTATTGCGTTTCCATCGATCCCGAATCCGAGTACAACAAGCCCATTCTCATTCCTGGGGTGTGGACATATCCGCAAGGGACGAATGGCCAGCGCAATGTCAAATTCACCGCCGGTCAGGCAATCTCAGATGTGAATTTCGGTTGGGATTACCAGTTCTCTCCCTGATCAATATTTCTGATCCGCAAATCTCCACCAGGCAAACGTCCCCACAGCGCCTGCCAAACTTGTCAGAAGCACAAGCACGTAACTTATCGCCCCCATCTGTGCGTACTGCGGTCCGGCCATGCCCGAATACAGTGCCGGCACAGACCAGGGGAAGTACTCACCCCACCCTGTTGCAGCGACAATTTGCGCCACGATCAGCGTGAGGATGGCCACGCCCATCGGCGGCAAATAGCCACGCCCTGCGCTGGCAAAAAAGGCGATTGGGGTCACAAGTGCAATCGTCAGACAGGCGGTTAGGGACAGCGTAACGGTGCCTTGCACAAATACCGCTGGCATTACCGGAGGTAATTGCACAGCGAAGCCGACACCGAGACCGACCAGATAGACAATCGCCGTCAGTGTCACTGACCAGAGCAGCACAAGGATCAGCTTGGCGAGCACCAGCGAAGAGCGAGGGGTCGGCAACGCCAGCAGATCCAACACGGTGCGGTCCGCATATTCGCGCCCAAAGACCCAGGTTGCGATAAAGCCAAAAAGCATGATACCGCCAATGGCGATTGCCTGCGCAAGAATCCCAAAATAGGTTTCCCAATCGGCGGAACCGGCCACGATCTGCGCTTTGGCGCTGATCATGCCGAGATTTCGTGCGAGTTCAGGGTCTTTCATCACGATCATGAAGAAACCGCCCGCCAATGGCGCCATGGAAAAGGCAAGGACGGTCAATATCGGCATTTTCGAGCGCCGCATCTTCAGCACTTCAACGTGGATGGCCTGAATCAGGTTGCTCATGCGATCCCTTCCTCCTCCGCACCGACAAGTCGCAAAAAGTACGCTTCGAGATCTTCTTGGACGACATGCAGCAGCGTTGGCGCATGGCCTGCGTTGACCAGGCGAGTGGCGATGTCATCTGGCCGAGCAATGGCGGCATCATCCTGCACGACAATCGTGTCGTTGACGGTAATTTCGGTGGCGTAGCCTGCCTCGCTGAGCAGGGCGAACGCCGCCTGACAATCTCGGGTGCGGATCAGGAGCTGGCGACGACGGTTGCGCTCAAGCTCGGCGATGTCAAGCTCTTGCAGCAGGCGTCCCCGATGGATGATGCCAATACGATGCGCAAGCCTCGACACTTCGTCCAGGATGTGGCTCGACATGAAAATGGTGACGCCTCGCTCGTGTGCCAGTTCCCGGAGCAGTTTGCGGATTTCGACGATGCCGGCCGGGTCCAATCCATTGGCCGGTTCATCCAAAATCAGAAGTTCGGGATCATGCAGAAGGGCCTTGGCAAGCCCCAGCCGTTGGGCGTTACCAAGCGAGAGTGTTCCCGCCCGCCTATCCGCATATTCGCTCAATCCCATCCCATCGATGATGCGTGGCACGGATTGTGGTTCGGCGCCGGGCCGTAATCGTCGCATCGCCTCCAGATTCTCGCGCACAGTCAATTCTGGATACGCATGAGGCGTCTCGACCAGATAGCCCACCGCATGCCATGGATTTTTGTCACCCACCCGGATTCTGGTTCCCAGCACGTTCACATCACCCGCAGTGGGCTTGACCATGCCCAGCAGCATCCGAATCGTGGTTGATTTCCCTGCGCCGTTGAGCCCAAGAAACGCATAGATTTCGCCCCGACTGACGCGCAACGAAAGCCCATCAACGGCCTTGACATCACCGTAGTGCTTCACCAACTGATTTGTCTCGATGACGATGGACATGGCTACGAATCGGCGCTCAGCAGTATCACCCTCGCCGGTGCGCCATCGCTACCCGACAGTTTGAGAGGTAAACAGAACAATTGGTAGAGCCCAGGCTCGATGTCCCACAGCAACAGGCCCTCAACGGGGATGATGCCAGCACCGAGTAAAATCTGGTGGGGTGGGATGAGATCGTGATAGGCCGAGATGGAGAGATAATCGATCCCCACCAGGCGGATGTGGCGCCCGACCAGCCAGCTCGCCCCGCTGCTGTCCAATGCGACGTAATCCTCGACAAACCGAGGTTGCGCCATCAGGTGGCGGTCGGAATTGCTCGTGCGGAAGAGCACCCGAGGGATGGTCGGGTCAATGGGCAGGGCGTCGAGGACATCCCATGTCAGGACTTCAGCATCCCCTGTATCCACCACCTGGACAGGTCCAACCAGGGCGTGCAAGTCCAGCGCCTCCACGCCTGCGCCCCCGCGCACAAAATGCGCGGGCGCATCCACGTGCGTGCCCGTGTGCGCGCCCATGTTCATGCGCGTGACGGTGTAGTCGTCGCCATTGTCCAGATGAGCAACATGAGACAAACTCACCGGCGGATCGCCCTCCCAGACAACCAGCGAGGGCGAAATGGGAGCAGTCAGGTCGTAGATTTTCATTTCAATTTCCTCCATACTTCTGAATCAACTGCGCCACCAACGCTGTCCAACCAGTCTGGTGACTTGCTCCGATGCCAGCACCATTATCGCCGTGAAAGTATTCATAAAATAGGATGTGGTCTCGCCAGTGAGGATCGAATTGGAACAGATCGACACCGCCCAGAACAGGTCTACGCCCACTTTCAGCCTCATCCGCCAAGAAAATCCGTACCAGGCGCTTGGCGATCTCGGCTGCAACTCTGTCTAATGTCGCCAATTGACCAGAATCGGTAGGAAGCTCAACCTGCAAGCGGTCGCCAAAATAGTGATGGTATTTCTGCAAGGCCTCGATCATCAGGTAATTGACCGGGAACCAGATAGGGCCCCGCCAGTTGGAATTTCCTCCGAACAAAGCGCTTTCCGATTCCGCCGGGCTGTACCCGACTGTTTGTTGCTCTCCATCTATTTCGACAGCAAAGGGGTGCTCAGCATGGAAGCGAGAGAGTGAACGCAAGCCGTAATCGGACATAAATTCGGTCGGGTCCAGTGTGCGTCGCAGAACACGCTGCAACCGCTCGGGATTGGTTACAGATAAGAGAAGGCGCCCCCTCTCGCCGGGCTCAGCCATCGAACAAATTTGGGCAACCTTCTGCGGGCGATAGCGTATAAACCATTCCATGCGCCGTCGGAAACGAGGTAGTTGCTCAAGCAAGTCTGGTTCAAGCACCTCCACCGCAAACAGAGGTATCAATCCTACGAACGAACGCACTTTTAGGGGAAAAGAAACGCCGTTTGGCAGATGAAGTCTGTCGTAGTAAAAACCATCCTCCTCATCCCACATGCTGCCCTCCCCCCCGTGCATCTGGTGCATGGCGTCGGCGATATAGATGAAATGCTCGAAGAATTTGGTGGCCACATCCTCGTAGGCAGGCCTGGTGCGGGCCAATTCCAGAGCGATGGACATCATATTCAGGCTATACATCGCCATCCAGGCCGTGCCATCCGCCTGGTCGATATGACCCCCAGTTGGCAGATCCGCACTGCGGTCGAACACGCCAATGTTGTCCAAGCCCAAAAAACCGCCCTGGAACACATTGTTGCCATCCACATCCTCACGATTCACCCACCACGTAAAGTTAAGCAACAGTTTATGAAAAATCCGCTCCAGAAATTCCGTATCAGCCACGCCAGTCTGCGCCTCGCTGATGCGATAAACCTGCATGGCGGCCCAGGCATGCACGGGCGGATTCACATCGGAGAATGACCATTCGTAGGCTGGAAGCTGGCCGTTGGAGTGCATGTACCACTCGCGCAACAGTAGAATTAACTGCCTTTTTGCCCATTCCGGATCGATCATGGCGATGGGCACAGAGTGAAACGCCAGATCCCAGGCCGCATACCAGGGATACTCCCAGGCGTCAGGCATGGAGAGCACGTCCAGGTTATAGAGATGTCTCCAGTCGGCGTTGCGGCCATGCAAACGGGATGCGGGCGGTTCAGGCTCTGCAGGATCGCCATCCAACCACAGTTCCACGCTGTAGTGGTAGAACTGCTTCGACCACATCAGTCCCGCCCACGCCTGACGCTGCACATGCTTTTCCTCGATGCTGAGATCATGGCGCTGCACGGCTTCGTAAAATGCGTCCGCTTCACGCTGGCGCTGCGCAAAAATGGTGTCGAAATCGGCGAAAGGAGCTGTATGATTCTGGTCGGCGAAGCGCACCTGGACAGTAAAGGTTTCGCCGGGAGCGACCATCGTCTGATAATGCGCCGCCACCTTACTCCCCACGCCATTGAGGTTCACCCGACCTTCGTTTTTGTTCACGACCGCATCGTTGATGCCATCCTTGACGAAATGACCGGAATTCTCCGACTCGAACAGCCGCTGGAAATTGGTCTCATTCTCGGTGAAGAGCAAGGAAGGCGGTGTCTCATGCGGACCGCCATTCACCCACCACCAACGCTCGCCCAGATGAACATGCTTGGTGTAAACCGTGCCGCCGTCGATCTGTCGCAGGTGGGGACGAGTGCGGTCGTAACCCCACGACCAGGTGTTGCGATACCACAGGTGGGGGAGAATGTGGAGCGGAGCGGGGTCGGGGCCACGATTAACAGCCGAGATACGACAGAGGATATCCTCCTCATCCGCTTTGGCGTACTCGATGAAGACATCGAAATAGCGCCCTGCCGCTAGAGCATCCCCCAGCGAATCGATTAGCTCGAACTCCGGGTCCTGCCTCCCCCGCGCCAGGTTTGCCTCGACCAACTGCTGGTACGGATACTCAACCTGCGGGTATTTGTAGAGCATGCGCATGTAGGAATGCGTCGGCGTGCTGTCCAGATAGTAGTAGTATTCTTTTACATCCTCGCCATGATTGCCCTCATCTCCGCTCAGGCCAAACAGCCGTTCCTTGAGGATGGAATCACGCTCGTTCCACAGCGCCACTGCCAAACACAAATTCTGAAAGCGGTTGCTGACACCGCCTAAACCATCTTCATTCCAGCGAAAAGCGGCTAACTCAACCCATAAACTGGAATCGCCGCCCCGTGAATGGCACGAGCGGCATCCGAAGCCAGGAAGAGATAGACATCTGCGAGCGCTTGTGGCTGCACCCAGCGACTGGTGTCGGCGTTTGGCATCGCCTCCCGATTTGCGGACGTATCGATTGTGCCGGGCAACACGGCGTTGACATTGACGCCATTCGCCTTGACTTCGGCGGAGAGGCTCTGAACCAGGCTGATCACAGCGCTCTTGGAGGCGGAGTAGGCGGAACTGTTGGCGCTGCCTTGTAGTCCGGCGCGGGCAGATGTGTGGATGATCTTGCCCGAACCCTGTTCCAACATCACCGAAATCACCGCCTGGCTGAGCAGAAAGGCCGAGCGAGCGTTGAGGTCGAGCATGAAGTCCCAGGTGGAGATGGGGGTCTTATGCACAGGCGTCCCTGCCCGATAGCCGCCGATGGTGTTAGCAAGCACGTCAATGCGTCCAAAATGTTCGACTGTCTGCTTCACAGCCTCCGACACGGATTCGACATCGGTGACGTCGAAGTCGCCGAGCAGGACATGGTCGGGAGAATCGACCAGGTCGGGAAACAGGCTCGCCAGGCGGTCGGCACTGCGCCCCGGCAGGGCGAGATGTGCGCCGGCATCGAGAAACGCCTGCGCTACGATGCGCCCCAAACCGCCGGTGGAGCCGGCAACCAGGACGACGTGGTTAGAAAAATCGTGCATGAAGTGTTCCTTTATGCTTGGGGATTGAGAGGATTAATGACTAAAGATTAAGAATGCCGTATACGCCACCCCTTTAATCCTTAATCTTTGATCTTTAACCTTTGCTTCACAACGTCAGCCCGTAATTCGCCGCACCGATCAAAGCGGCCTTGGGATTGAGGATGACATGGACGGGCATACGTACGAGCAGGTCAGTGAAGCGTCCCTTACGTAAAAAGCTCTGCATGAAGTTCTGATGCTGCAAAGCGGGCAGAATCCGGGGAGGGATGCCCCCTGCGATGTAGACGCCGCTGGTGGAGAGCACCTTCAATGCCATATTTCCCGCTTCTGCTCCCAGGATCGAAACAAAGATCTCCAGCGTTTCCGTGCACAACTCACAGGGCGGATCATTTTCCAGAGCGCCGGCAACGATGACAGGGGTCGGATCATCTGATTCAACGAGCTTTTGGGCCAACCAGGCAGGCTCTTTGGCATAGCCGCTATCCTTCAGATAAGCGTAGATATTGGGGATGCCCTTGCCCGAACACACCCGTTCATAACTGACGTGGTCCATGCGCCGCAACAGGAAGCGCAGCATCTCCATCTCGACGGCATTGCGCGGGGCGAAATCTACGTGCCCGCCTTCCGATGCGCGGGCATGGTAGCGAACACCATCCCAGGTGAGATAGGCTTCGCCTAAGCCAGTTCCGGGCGCCACCACCGCAATGGCTCCCCCATCGACTTTCTCCCCGGCGTTTAGCGTGAAGAGATCATCAGGCTCCAACACAGGCACGGCGCTGGCGACCGCCTGTAGATCATTCATGAGAACGACATCTTGAATGCCCAGGATTTCGCAGAGATTATGCTGATTGATCACCCAGGGCAGATTGGTGATCTCCGCCCTCCCTTCCACCACCGGGCCGGCTACGCCAAAGCAAGCCCCTTCGATGGCGTACTCGCAACGATCCAGAAAATCCTGCACGACTTTCGCCAAACTGGGATACTTGTCACTGGGATAACGATGCTCCAGCAAGGGCTGCCGGGGCCCGTTGTCGGTGGAATACACGCCCAAAATAGTTTTTGTTCCGCCAATATCGCCTGCAAGCAACATCGCTGCTTCTCCTTACTGGAGGTGCGACGCACTTTCCAGCAAGCGGAGCTTGCCTGCGTCGCACTGGACTGATCAATAACTTCTAACACCCAAAGTATAACGAACCCAACACGAAGTGTCCAAGCAGATCGAACACCGTGTTATACCATCCACATTTGACAATAAGATGCTGTCACTCTTACTATTCTCCCAAGCAATCGATCAATTCCACATTCATTTCTCTCGGAGGCAGTCATGGTACAAGAATTCAAGGATTTCCTGATGCGCGGCAGTGTGCTTGACTTGGCCGTTGCTGTCGTTATCGGCGCAGCATTTGGCGCAATCATCACATCCTTTGTCAACGACATTCTCATGCCGATTATCGGTGTACTCCTGGGTGGGGTTGATTTCACCACCCTGTCGGTCACCGTTGGCGATGCCGTTATCGCTTACGGCAACTTCATCCAGGTAACGATCAACTTCATCATCATCGCTTTCGTCATCTTCCTGATCGTCAAGGCTTTCAACAAGATGCAGAAACAGGAAGAAGAAGCGCCAGCTGCTCCCCCAGAGCCTTCTGAAGAAGTGGTGCTGCTGACACAGATTCGAGATCTGTTGGATAAGCGCTAACGCCTGCCCAAAGTTCACCAACCGCCTTCACTTGTCTTCAGGGCGTGACGATTTTCGTTGCGCCCTTTTTGATGTTTCCACACAGATTCACAACACCGGAGTCCGCCATGTCTGTCTCCCCGACCAATCATCTCTTTCCCACCGCCTGGTTGGAGGAATTAGCCGCTCTGGATGCTTCCTGGCAAGGCGGCAACTACACCAATGCCGCTGAGGTGGAAGCGAAGCTTGCCATTTGGCGAGAGCGGATGCAGCGTCCGGTCACGCCCGACGAGGAGTATTTCGATGTGGTGGATAGTTCTGGCGAGCCGTTTGGATGGCGCGCGCCCCGCTGGTTCTGTCATCTTACGGGGTTGCGACATCGGGTTGTGTATGCGTTTCTCACCTCGCCACAAGGCTTGCTGGCACTGCAAATGCGCGCCCACGACAAGCTGGAGTGGCCTTCGATGTTCGACACAACGGTTGGCGGACATCTGAAAGCGGGACAAGACTGGTGGTCGGGCGTTCTGGGCGAGATTGAAGAGGAGGTGGGGTTACCGGCAGATGCCACAGCGTTGTGGCTGGTGAATGGCGCGCTGGATCATGTGGGCAATCCTTATGATCGCAGCGGTATGGATCAGGGGACGCCGCCCTACCGCAATCGTCAAGTCAATCAGATCTTTGCAGGTGAACTGACAGCATGGGGATTGGCCAATCTGCGTTTCGCCGACGGAGAAGTGTCGGGAGTGTTCTTGTGCGCACCACAGGAAGTGAAACGCATGATCGAAAGCGATTTTCTGATTGCACCGGGGCTTGGGACTGCGTTTGGACGTTGGTGGGCCTGGCGGGCTGACAAAACGAAGGAAGGGTAGAGAAGCGGGTCGGGGAAACAGAAAATTCATTCTTGACACGAACGCATGTTCTGAATACAATAGAAATATGAACATGCGTTCTAATGATCAGACACGTTACATCGAGATCGATGTCAAATCAGCCCTCACCAGGGTGAACAGCGACACCATGCGGGACATGAAATGGTCGCTGAATCCTTACCGGGGCTGCAAGCATGGCTGTGTGTATTGCTATGCCCGCTACACCCACGAATATCTGGACCTGAATCCTGACACTGATTTCGCTCAAACCGTGTTTGTCAAGCGCAACCTGGTGCAAGCGCTGCGGGCGGATTTGCGCCGCCCTGCCTGGCGACAGGAAAAGGTGCACATCGGCACAGCGACCGATCCCTATCAACCTGCCGAAGGTCGTTACAGGCTGACGCAAGGCGCGCTCCTGGCTCTGCGTGATCAACTCACCCCAGCCAGCCTCGTTACCAAAAACACCATGGCAATGCGTGATGCCGATATCATGGCCTCTCTGGCGCGTGCGGCAGGTTTCCATCTCGTTATGTCGATTACCACGATGGATGAAACTCTGGCCCGGCAATTGGAACCAGACACGCCCAGCCCGCAGCAACGCTTGCGAGCGGTCCAGCACCTGGCCCGTGCAGGCGTGCCAGTATCGGTGGCCATTGCCCCGGTGCTGCCCGGCATCACCGACAGCGAACAACAGCTAAGCGAAACTATCCAGGCCGCTTACGATCACGGCGCAGACATTGCCTTCCATCAGAGCCTCCACATGTACTCGGCCACTCGCGCCAGTCTTTTCACCTACCTGGAACATCACCAACCCCATCTGCTCGCATCTTACCGGCGTGTCTTCACATCGAGTCAGAATGCGCCTGACGAATACCGTCGCCAACTGCGGGACCGCATCGAACGCATCCGCCAGAGCCTGCATGCACGCAGGCCCGATCAACTCATTTACCCGACCACCAGGGGTCAACTAACCCTTCCCCTTGCTCCCGACCTCGGGCAAGTGGTTCCGACTCTGAGTTTGTAGTAGGCGCTTGAGCGCCGTTAGTGACAGCGATAAATCGCCTACTACGAACTTACCTCGTGTAGTATCTCTCCCCTCCCGGCTTCTGCCCTCTGATTTCTGACCTCCGAGCATTATCATGCGACGCACCTACGAAATCGACGACCCCATTGCCCAGGCCCTGGATTTGCTGGGGGAGCGCTGGACGCTGCTGATCATTCGCCAATTGCTCAGCGGAGACCAACGCTTTGGCGAATTGTATCAATCCCTGTACGGGATCAGCAGCAATCTGCTCAGTATTCGTCTTCGTTACCTGTTGAAAACCGGCATCGTCGAACAGGTCCAGCTCAATGGCGGAATCAACCATTACCGACTGACGCTACAGGGCGAAGCCCTGGCCCCGGTCGTGTGGAGCCTGAACGCCTGGGCGCAAACCTACAGACGTGGTGAGGCCATCAAACACCCCCGCCACGACCGTTGCGGCCGGCCTTTGTCTCTGGAATGGCACTGCGAGACCTGCCAGCGCATTGTCGAAGACACAGAACTGGAACTCCCTCCGCCGCTGGATTGACCCATCATCACCCGAACCCGGAGATTCCTCATCGCTTTGCTCTTCGGAATGACACAAAAATAGTAACTATCCAGGTGTAATCGTTCTGTGTCCGTCATGTCGAACGAATGTGAGACATCCCCCCATTTTTGGGGATACTCCCTGATAACAGGGGGATTTCTCCTCCCGTTGGTCGTCGAAATGACGCCAACCAGAACAGTCACCAAAAAGGAGAATTTCAACTAAACCTGATCAAATAATGCGCCAGTCTTCCACCAGAATCATTCGCCCATTTTCATCGGGGGCATAATGGATCAGACCCTGCGGCACGTGGCTAGCGATGACCACATGACCTGCATCCATGTACTCCCACAGCAACTGGAAGGGCTTGTTGCCTGGTATCCACTTCTCTACAATCACCAAACCGTGGCCGGGCAGAATCGTGAAAACAGCCTGGCGGGGATCATCGGGGTTTTGCAGCGCTTCAGATTTGGCGAAAGCAGCACGCACAGCATTGGCTTGCGCTTCAGTCGCACATGATACCAAGTAGTGGAAATAGGGCGGATCCAGGGAAACATATTCCACAAATTCGGGATTATATGAAAAAACGCCACGATGCCCATGAAGCTTGGAGCGTACGACCGGCACTGGATCCTCGACACCCCATGCGGAATCAAGATCAATTTGGGGGAGAACCGCATCCATCTCCATCATCTCCACGGCTTCCGAGGAAGGAGAATCGTTTCGTTTCTTCTCGACATTCAGTACAAATGCGCCGATACCGCCAGGACGCACTCCGGTCAAGATCGCCAGCTCATCTTCAGTGATATTGTCCTTGTCCACCGGTCGGGCGCTACCCGTGATTGTAGCGATCAAAGCATTGAGACGAGGCTCCCATGTGGCGAAACAGCCTTCACTGTACTGGCTGGCCACCGAGCTTTCGACGGCGGGCACCTGCACCAACTCGTTGATCTTGATCATATCAGTGAAGAAATTGCGTTTACCCAACTCCAGTGCCGCCACTCGCATGGCTTCTGGCGTATCCAGGCTTTGCCAGACATCATACGGAATAAGCTCTCCCACGACCTGATGATCGGTGACTTCGTGGGTGCTGACAGTCGTCACTGTGCGCAGCACGATATCATCATAGAACAGGGGATCGGCAGCGTAGCTGCGGGGATAGGCGCCAACCAGATCGAAATGATAGACCTCATCAGGCTCATCATCTCCGACCACAAGCAGGATGTGTAAGCCCTTAGCCTGAGCCTGCACCACCCGTTCCAGTGCCAAAATCGGCCCACCCCGGAGCCCCTGCTCGATCAGCACCTCATACGCATGGGGAGCGAGTCCGTCAAAAATAAAATCATCCGGATTTAGCGGCTCTTTCTGCAAAGCGGCATCAAGGTGATCCAGCACTTTCTGTAATTCCGCCGGGCGCACATGCACCATCGTGTAGACGGTTGGATTGCGATTCAGCTTGAAACGAATACGCCCGGTCAACACCAGTGATTTTCGCCAATTGAGTGGAGCGCCAAACGGAGCCGTCGTCAGCAAGATGTCGGTCTCATCAGTTGGCTTTTCCTGCACTATGTGCCCCAAACCCTCAAATCGCTCCAGAAGACCACTCGCCACCTCCTCTAACACCGCATCCATTGGCCCCGGAACAAATGCCACTCTGGTTGTTTTGAGCCAATCATGTTGCGGTTTGTCGAGAACAATCGTCATTGTTTGCGAGAGAGCCATTTTCTTCTCCTTCCGGTGGTCGGTGCGTATCCAACCAAGACACGAGAAAAGTAGTGATTAGTCGTGGCACTAGTCTAACTCAAAAAGGGTCATCCGGCCAACCGTTATTCCTTTTCCAGACGATAGCTATGCTCGATCTTTGCCATTTTGCCCAGCATAATTGAAGCAGAGCAATACTTTTCCTCGGAAAGGTCAATGGCGCGCTTCAATTTCTGCTCGTCTACATCACCACGAACAACGTACTCGATGGTGATGTGGGTGTAGACCATCGGATAGTCGCTGGCTCTTTCTCCACTTACATTCACCGTCAAACCGGTCATGGGTTGACGCTGGCGTTCAAGAATGTGCACGACATCGATAGCAGTGCAGCCCGCCACGCCCACCAATAACATCTCCATGGGCGAAGGTCCAGCGCTGATTGAACCCTCCTTGGGTTTGCTGTCCAGCACCAAAGTATGGCCTGAACCTGTTGTCGTGGCAAAAGCGTTTCCCTCTATCCATTGGACGGATACTTCGTTCATGAGTTCAAATTCCTTCTGGGGCTTTCGAAAATGGTGGATATGCGTGTTTATTTGGTCAGGACGACGTGCGCATTGATTCGATCTGGGGCGATTGTGATCACTTTCGCCCCGGCCTGACCGAAAAGAACGGCCATGTCGGTCGGGCTCATGAAATGAGTCTGCATCAAGGCCAGTTTCTCGGCAATGGCGATGCCCTTGACTGGCCAAAACTGGATATCGGGCTCTTCGATCACCATCCGGCCGCCCGGACGCAGGACCCGCACCAGTTCACTGGCGGCGAGGGCCTGGTCGGCAAAGTGATGAAAGGCATCGACGATGTAAATGCGATCCACACTGGATGTGGCGAACGGCAACGCCTCCGCCAGGGCCCGAGTTGCCGGGATCCCTTTCTCCATCGTGCCATCGAGCATTTTCGGGGAGGGATCGACGACCATGACATGCGCATCGATGTCTGCAAGACGTTTCGCCACGCGCCCGGTGCCGCCGCCGATATCCAGCACCAACTGCCCAGGCTCCGCCTGCAAGTGGCTAAACAAGGCATCGTGGTGCGCCTCGCCGAAAACGAAATCGTAAAAGGGAGCAATCCAGTTGAAATGGCCGTAACGGGGTTTAATCTTCATGAGGATGGTGGAGAGCAGGAGAGAAAAACAGGTGGAAACAGAAACGGCCATGCGATAACACCCACATGACCGTTTTGAAGCACCCCCGGAGGGATTCGAACCCCCAACCTACAGTTCCGAAGACTGTTGCTCTGGCCGTTGAGCTACAGGGGCGGGATGGTTAATCAAGTATAGATTTGGCGGCGGTCTCTGTCAAGCTTAGTCACGCCGATAGAGCCAGATGCCCATGCCAACGATCATGGCAAAGCCGACGAGACCGGCGAGGTCAATCAGGTCGAAGCCGCCTCTGGATGCGCCGCCCGCTGAGACCGGCCACATCGATGCCAGAAAGGTCGGTGTGGGCGTTGGCGTCCGTGTCGGCGTTGGTGAAGCAGTTGCGGTCGGTGATGGAGACGGGCTGGGCGTAGCCGTGGCCGTCCATGTTGCGGTGGGCGTCGGCGTGTCGGTCGGCGTGGGCGTAATGGTCGGTGTGGGCGAAGCGGTCGGCGTTGGCGTTTCGGTCGGGACTTCCGTCGCCGTCGGAATCGCAGTCGCAGTGGGAATAGGCGTGTTGGCGGGAACCGGCGTGGCGGTCGGCGGCACAGGCGTTGGCGTAGCCAAAACCGGCGCATTCTCGTCAGGATAAAGCGCAATGGCATCAACAAAAATAAAATTATCGCCAGTGCTGCGATTGTGATCCGTCAGGAAAAACACGGTCATTTTGTCGGATTGCGCACGAGCCAGCAGATCTATGTTTGGGCCGCCATCGGTGCGATTGAGCGTGCGTCCAGGCCCCCAATGCATCGCTCCCCAGATTACAGTAGGTGCATTTGGGTCAGTCCCACCGGTGGGATCGATGCCCAGTTGTCGGCCAAAAGTCTCAGGGGCATTGGGCGCTCCCCAGGCAATACTGGCCCGGTAGCCAGCGCCGGGCGTCACACTGGCTTGGGTATAGATGCCCGCCTTAAACGTACCGCCATTACTCCACATGCGCAGGCTGGGAGCGCCAAACGCAGTGTCGACATCCTGCATATAGGTGAGTTCGCCGCTGAGGATAAATGCCGTCCACCCGTTTGGAATCTGACGTGGAGGGCTGCCGTAAAAGCTATCCATGCCGCACACTTCCCGGGGTATCACACTGGGTGGTTGACATTCTGGTGGGCCCTGCGCCAAAAGCAAACCCGGCAGGGCCAGGGTTACAGCCAGGGTCAGCCATGCGGCCAGGATAAAGATGCGTAATCGCTTGAAAATAGCCATGACGCTTGAGTATAGCCAATCCTGCCGGAGGAGCAAATATCGAATGCGATCAAATGCGAGTATAGACAGCAATGGCGTCTATGCGTTATCATGCCCGGTGTCCCCCACCAATCGTTACCGAAATTCTTGATAATCACCTCTGGTTCAGCACCTAATGCGTCATGTCGAATGATGTCATCGGCTTCTCAGGCCTCATATTTGGAGGGGTGATCGCCGCTCTGCTAACCTACGCTTACTTTCAGTGGCGCGATGGCTCTAAGCAACTCAAGGCGCCTGCCGCAGTAAGAAAAGACTACGATGATAAACTCAAAAAGGCGCAAGCAAGCGCCAAAGGCGGCAGAAGCAAACAATTCATCGCCGTGCTGGCAATCATTGATCGCCTTGATCTTCTTGTGCGCATTCTTATTTCTTATGGGAGGTGTGTGAGCCTTATGGGCGTCACCATCCATTCTCAGGGTCGCTTATCCGACCCAAATCAACTAACCTGAACCCATCACACTATTCCTGCGATCACGTCACAGGCTGATCTGGCGACGCACCTGCAGCAGCGCAGGGGAAAACTAGGCAATGCATCGAGTTTTTCTGGCCCTGGGCACCAACCTGGGCGAAAGAGAGCAGAACCTGGCCGATGCTGTTGACCAGTTGGGCAAAGCCGTGCTGGTTGATCAAATCTCACCCACGTACGAAACCGAACCCTGGGGCGTGACCGATCAACCCAGTTTCCTCAATCAGGTTATCGTGGGCCGCACCATGCTGGATCCACACAACCTGCTCGTTTTCATCAAACGGATTGAAGGAGAAATGGGCCGGGATCAAGAGGCTATCCGTTGGGGACCCCGCCTGATCGACATCGACATCGTTTTTTATGACGACCTGGAGATATCATCCTCAGACCTTGCTATTCCCCACCCTCGTCTGGAAGGCCGAGCATTTGTCCTCGCCCCGCTGGTGGACCTTGATCCCGATTTCGTCCATCCCACGTTGGGTGTCACAGTTACCGAACTCCTGGAGCAGTGCGATCTTTCGACAGTGACCAGGGTATCTGAGGACGTCGAAATCATCGATGTCGAGGAGACTGTCGATAGCGAGGCAATCGAGTTCATTGATGTCGCGGAGACCAGCGATGGTGAGGAAGCCGAGATCCTCGATGTAGTGGAGACCGGAGATAGTGAGGAAATCGAAGTTATCGATGAGGTGGAATCTGATGAGGGTGAACAAGCCGACCTCGAGACTGACGGCATGGAGATTGTCAGTTTAGCGGCCAGCAATGCGTTGGCCAACCAAATGTCGGTCGAGGAATTGTCGATTGAAGAGCTGCCATTGGTCGAAGAACGCCCCTCGTCCACACCAATACCGGAGCCCCTGCCGCCCAAAACCCGGCAACCTCTGCCACCGATCTTCTGGCTCATGGTCATCCTGCTGGCATTGCTTGTGCTCGTCGGCGTGGGCTTCATCGGATACTACATCATCCTGACGCAGGAATCAGGGCAGACCGAAGACACCGGCGATATCTGGAATGACCTGGATCCGGCGGCAATCTCTCCGGGATTGGCGATTTGGACGCTGACTGATGTCGCGCCTGAGCAAGTTTATCAACAGGCGATGGCAAATGACGACATCGCCTCGGCCACATCGATGGCGCTGACCACGCCTGATCTGCCGAACACCCAGCGATTGGGCTGGCTTCGGGTGCTGGCGCGGCGTTATGCCAGCCGATCCGACAGGACTACGGCAGGGCATCTGCTGGAACTGGCAGCGGACATCGCCATCCTCGAGCCGGAACTGGCCGACTACCAACGGGCGGAAGCGCTTGTTGACGTAGCACAACAGTGGAGCGATCTCGATCAAGACAAACAAGCCCGAAATATGCTCGACAATGCCACCTTGATCACACAGAGAAGCGCTACCATAACCCCACCTCTGCGCCAACAGCTTCTCGGCGGTATCGCCACCGTCTACGAATCAATCGGTGACTTCGAGGCGGCTCGCGCCATCGAGGCCTTGTCCAGCGGCGGTTTGCCTTCGGCAACGGCAACAAAACCGGCCGATCCCCTGGCGCCCCTCGATATCGAACTCGGATACCCTGAAGATCTGGCTCAGGATATAGCCAGGCGTAAGGCCGAGGCGCAAGTTTTTGTAGATACCTGGATTGCCAGCGAAGGCCGGGTGTCTAAGGGGCAGATTCTGGCTCTGGAAGCTGTTCTGATCGATGAAGACATCCGGCGCACGGCCTTCTACCAGAAACAACTGACCGATGAAGCATTAGGCATTCAACAGCGGGCGTTGGTGTTGTGGGACAAGGCGCAGTGGCTAACCATTAAACGCCGTGTCGCCGATGGTTTGATGGGCGTCTCGATAGTTCCGAATTGGGAAGCGGAGCGCCCGGCCATCCGCCAGGCGCTTCACGACACGTTTATCGAACTGCAACAGGCTCTGACGGAATCCATCACGCTGATGCTCTCGCAGCAGCAGCCAGAAGCAAACATCAATCTCTACCGTGATGTTCTCATCTGGGCCCGCACCGGCTTCTATCCCGACGCCGATCAGATATTCCTGGGCAACGCCCTCAATGATGCGATTGCGCAATGGCCCGATGCATCAGGCCTGGTCCCAATCGCCATCATCGATGATGCTGGGAATGTCACCTTTGGCCTGACGCTGGCAGGACAGTAACAGGCGACCTGCACTGACTATGGGCACGCTCTATCTGGTTTCAACACCTATTGGCAATCTTGCAGATATCACCCTGCGTGCGCTGAAGGTGCTTAACGAAGCTGCCCTGATCGCCGCCGAGGATACTCGCCACAGCGGTCGTCTTCTCAAGCGCTATCGAAATCAATGCGCCTTTGCTCAGTTACCACGAGCACAACGAAACGGCGCGCATCCCCACCATCCTGGCCACGCTCGACAAAGACCAGTCGGTGGCGCTCATCAGCGATGCCGGCACACCGCTGATCTCCGATCCCGGCCTCAAACTCGTGCAGGCTGCCAGCAGCGCCGGACACAGTGTCGTCCCCATCCCCGGAGCAAGCGCCATCCTGGCGGCGCTGACTGCTTCTGGCCTGCCCTCCGACCGTTTCCTGTTCCTCGGCTTCCCACCCCGCAAGAGCAAAGCCCGGCAACAACTCCTGACGAGCTTGGCCGCTGAACCAGGCACATTGATCTTTTATGAGTCGCCCCGGCGTCTGCGAGCACTGCTGGAGGACACGACCGCTTGTTTGGGTCCCGACCGCCCTCTGGTCGTCGCCCGTGAGTTGACCAAACTACACGAAACAATCTGGCGGGGCAATGCCAGCGAAGCTGTGGCGGCATTTCCTGAAGCCCCGCTGGGCGAGGTGGTGGTCTTGATCGCTGGAGCGGTGGAGGATAGCACCCCAACCCTTGACCAGAATGTCGTGCGGGCGCTGGAAGGACTGCTTTCCGGCGGCATGTCGGCCAGCGAATCGGCCCGTTTGCTGGCGCAGATCAGCGGTGTATCCCGTCGTGACTTGTATCAACTGGCCATACGATCTGAGAGCGTAGGGAAAGCGTAGGTTGAACGCCCAACCAAGGCGTTTGACAGGCTAACAGCTCGGCGCTATACTGGGGTTAGATAACACTTGTTTGTACAAGTATCTCGATCCAAACTCATCAAAAA
Source organism: uncultured Chloroflexia bacterium (assembly GCA_963700615.1). Taxonomy (GTDB): domain Bacteria; phylum Chloroflexota; class Anaerolineae; order J102; family J102; genus DUEF01. The sequence goes on from CAVOYG010000033.1 coordinate 132,786, forward strand.
TGATGCGAAATCACACCAACATAATCCTAATGCTCTGCTAGACACCCGCCGCCCCTACGCGCGGGTGTTCCTTTTTGTTCAGGATCGCTCGAAGTACCGCCAACTTTTCCCCAACCATTCTCAATTTGCAGGAGGTGTGCATGGATTCAGCGATGATCAGCAAAATAATGAAAGCGAAACGCTACGCCACCGAAAGGGATCGTATGAGTTTCGAGTCTTTCTCGGTCGTGTTTACCGGCAACCATCGAGATCATCGAGTTACGTTCGATCACGGGAACTTGGAATGCACCTGTGATTTCTTCACACAACGGGGCGTTTGCAGCCATACCATGGCCATGGAAAAGGTGCTGGAGGGGATGTTACCCATTGCGGTGGAAAACGAAACAGTTGAAGACGTAATCGTCGAAAACGAAACTGTCTATGTTTGACACCGACCACAATCTCTAACTCACATATGACCCGGTCCGAAATGGCCGGGTTTTTTTGTGCATTCTACTCATTTTGAGTTGCATGCTGTTATCACATGTAGTATCATATTGACATGAGCAGGGCTGAAAGAATCCTTGAAAAGATGCGGAACAACCCGCGTGATTGGCGGATCGATGATCTAAAGACCGTCGCACATGCATATCAAATAGTATGGCGACAACGAGGCACCAGCCATGTGGTCTTTATTCGCACTGACGGAAGCACATTGCCCGTCCCTGCCCGCCGTCCCATCAAACCGATTTATATCAAGAAATTCATTGATTTTGTGAGTGATTAAGCCATGAGAGACCTGACCCAATACCCATTTGAAATCCGACCTCTTTCCGAAGATGAAGGTGGAGGCTACCTGATTTCATTCCCGGATTTCTCAGAATGCATCTCGGATGGCGAATCCCCGGAACAGGCCATCCACAATGGCATGGATGCGCTGGCGGAAACTATTGCCGCTTTGGAAGACCTCAGACTGCCTGTACCTGAGCCGGGCAGTGGCGGAAGCTACAGCGGTCGATTTGTTCAGCGAATACCAAGAAGCCTTCACGCTCGCTTGGCAGCCCGCGCCAAACATGAAGGTGTGAGCATGAACGCGCTCGTATCTGCTTTCCTGGCCGAAAGCCTTGGCGTACGAGAAGCTCATCGGGGTTCGTAGTAGGCGATTCATCGCCGTGAATCAAGGCGCTAAAGCGCCAATTACGAACTGATTTGTGGGAACCCGCCTCTTACTCTTTCGCCCGCAAGCGTCCGTCGTCCAATTTTAGGGACAGCGATTGAGAGACACTGTCCGAGCCGATGCTGATGCCGTAAATCGTCTCGGCGGCCTCCAACGTGCCCCGGTTGTGCGTGATCACGATAATCTGGGCTTGGTCGGTCAATTCACGCAGCACGTCCCGCACACGGGTGATGTTCGCTTCATCGAGCGCCGCATCCACCTCGTCGAGCACACAGAAAGGGGTGGGGCTGACGGACAAAATCGAGAAAATCAGGGCGGCAGCGGTCAAGGCTCTCTCACCACCGGAGAGCATCGACAGGTTGGTCGGGCGTTTGCCAGGTGGCCGTGCGATGATCTCGACACCCGTGTTGGTGATATCGTTGGCATCGGTCAACGCTAACTTGGCCGTGCCCCCACCAAAAAGTCGGGTGAAGTAGCGGGTAAAGGCCTTTGCGACTTCTTTGAACGTGCGCCGGAACTCCTGGTCCATCAACTGGTCCAGTTCGGCGATCACCTTGCGCATCTGGGCCGAGGCGTCATGCAAATCCGCTGATTGCTGCGTTAGAAATTCGTGCCGCTCCTTGGTGGCGGCGAATTCCTCTTGCGCCTCAGGATTGATGGGTCCCAGCCGGTTGATTAGACTCTTGAGCCGGCGGATCTCCGTTTTGGTGCCCTGCGGGAGCACTTCCACACGTGGTAGCGCCGTAACGATCTGGTCGAAGGGCAGCGGTTCCTGGCTGGCGATTCCTGCTTCAGTGTCCAACGTCACCAACCCGAAATCAGATTCGATCTGGCTCCGCAAATAGGTGAGGTTATCCTCAGCGCGTTGCAGCGTCAATTGCGCCTGATTGAGCTGAAGCTCCTCCTGGTGCAGCGTCTCGCGCAGGGCTTCACCCCGCCGGTCGTGCTCGATCCATCCAGATTCAAGCTCGTCCAACTCTTGCTGCGCCGGCTCCACCTTATCATTCAGAGCAAAAAACGTCTGTTCCGTCTCCTGGTGATTTGTCTGCAGGTGGATAAGCCGCTCCTCTAACGCAGTCATCTCCCCGGTCAGGACTTCAATCCGGCGCTGCCGATCTTCGATCTCCGTCTGGGTCTGGCGCACGGTCTGGCGGTGGTTCTCGACCAATGATGACTGGCTCTGGCGACGTTCATCGATAGCATCCAGTCTTGCCTGGGCTTGCGCCAGGGCCTGCACCAAACCGCCGGTGCCCAATGTGGCCAGTTTCTCCTCCAGCGCTGCAAGGCGGTTGGATACAACGCCCTGTTGTTCGCCGAACTCACCGATCTCCTGACGCAGCCCCGCCAGTTGCCGACCGAAACTCTCCAGGTCAAGCGCCAGCTTTTTGGCGCGCTCATTGTGCCATGACTGTGTCTGGCGCGCCCGGTCGATGCCGTTCTGCAAGCGTCCCAGCGCCATCGTATACTCACGCTCGATATCGCCCAGGCGGGTCGCTTCTTTCACCAATTGCGTTAATTCCTCGTCAACCGCCAGAATCGCCTGATTCAAGCCTTCGATTTCACGATTTAGTTCACGCATCTGCGCAACAGTGTGCTCGATTTCGCTCGGTAGTTTTCGCCACTCGCGCTCGCGGGCCAACATGCCACCCTTCTGCTGCTGGCTGCGACTGCCACCGCTAACGCTGCCTCCAGGATGCACAAAATCGCCATCGAGGGTGACAATGCGCGGGCGATCATTCTGACCACTGACCCGGCGAGCAGCATCCAGATCTTCGACAACCAGAATCTGGCCAAGTAACAGCTCGATGGCTGGCCCGACCCTGGCTTCGTACTCGACCAGGTCGGCGGCCCAACCCAGCACGCCTGAACCCGACGGCAGGGAACGGCGATTCAGCAGGCGCATGTTGTCGAGGGGGAGGAATGTAGCGCGCCCGCCACGCGTGGTTTTCAGATGAGTAATCGCCTGTTCGGCATCATCCCAACTTTCCACCACAACATCCTGGATGCGGGCTCCGAGCGCCACTTCAATTGCCTGCTCGAAACGGTCGGGGACATGAAGCAAGGTGGCTACCGGACCAAGAATGCCGGACAGGCTCCCCTGTTGGCTCGCCCGCAACACCTGCTTGACGCCGGCATAAAGACCTTCGCCTTCGGCGCGCAGGCGGTCGAGGAGTTCATAGCGGGCTTTGTGCGCCCGCAACTGGGCATCCAACTCGGCACGCTGGCTTTCCAGTTTGGCACGTTGAGTAACATGCCCTTGCTGGCGTGTGCCCGCCGCCCGATTGCGCTCCCGCAAAGCTGATATCTGTTCGCCAAGCGCCTGCAAGTCATCGCTGACTCGATCATACTCAAGCTGCAATTGCTGGGCTTCGGCCATCGCCCGCTCAGCTGCCTCAAGCTCAGTAGTGCGTTCTTCGGTCACGCTTACCCGATTCTCTTTGGCCTGCGTCACCCGGTTCTGGCGGTCCGCCAAGCGTGTGCTGAAGTCGAGATTTTTGCGCTGGGCGTCAACCAGTTGACTCTCTGTCTGTTGGCGCGTTCGCTCCAGAGCCTGCAAATCGATTTGGGCCTGGGTGACCTGCGCTTCGTGCCCTTGCCGCTGCGTGCTGATAGCCTCCAGCTCAGTTTCGGCTTCGACCAAACGGGCCTGTTCTCCGAGCAGACGGTCTTGCAGCAATTCACCTTCGTGCTGAAAACGCTCGATATTGCTTCGCAACGCCCGCTGGCGTTCCTGCCCGACAGCTTGCTCGCGCACCAGATCAGCTCTGGCGTTCTCATGCTCGGCCAATGTGCGACGCCACTCGGCCAATTGGCTGCGAAGGTCGGTCTGACGCTGTCGCAGAGCGGTCGTCTCGGCGTTGTAGCCCTCGATATTGCCAAGGGTGCGCTCGATAATCTGTTTCCATTGAGCGACGGCGGCGCGAGTATCCACCAGCTTGCTGAGGGCAAGGTGCCAGTTGTAGCCATACCATGCGCGCAACAATTCGCTCAATTCGGCGCTGATATCATCGTATTGTTGCGCCTTTTCGGCCTGACGCTCCAGTTGTCGCAAGCGTGGTGAAATCTCGGCGATGATGTCGCGCACACGGGTGAGATTATCCTCGGTCTTTGTCAACTGATCGACTGTACGCCGCCGTTTGGTGCGATAAACCGTTATGCCCGCTGCTTCCTCAAACAATTCCCGCCGATCTTCTGGTTTGAGCGCCAGCGCCTTGTCGATCATGCCCTGACCGATCACCGTATGCGTGCGCCGTCCCAGCCCGGAACGATCCAACAACTCGTGGACATCCCGCAGCCTCACCTTCGTGCCGTTCAGATAATATTCGTTTTCACCCGACCGGTACGCACGCCGCCCGATCACAACATCATCGAAATCAATGGGCAGCCAGTTGTCACTGTTATCCAGGGTGATGATTGCCTCGGCCATGCCCATGCGCGCGCGTTCGCTCGACCCGTTGAAGATCATGTCTTCGGTCTTCTTGCCCCGCATGACAGAATAGGCTTGTTCGCCCATCACCCAACGGATGGCGTCTGCGATATTGCTTTTACCACTGCCATTAGGGCCGACAATGGCGGTGACGCCCTTGTCGAACACAAATTCGGTCTTGTTGGCGAATGTTTTGTAACCGTGAAGTTGGACTTTCTTGAGGCGCATGGGGGGAGAAGACCGGGGGGATGTGATGAGACCGACAAACGAGAAATGCTATCACGAAGGGAGTGAATATGGGAAATGGCGCCGGAGGCGAAGTTCGCCTGACTTCCCGGAGAATTACCAATCTTGGATAATCTGAATTGAAGCACACCTACGCATCTGTTATACTGCCGCAAGACTCAATTCGTACACAACCAGATCACAAGCGAGATGACAATTTGGCGACATCCAACCTCTGGCCCTGGCTCATCATACTTGGCGGCTATTTACTGGGGTCCATCCTGCCCGCCGATTGGTTCATCCGCAGGCGCACTGGCCAAAACGCACTCGAACTCGACGAAAATCCTGGCAGCACGGGCACACTGCGTCAGGTAGGGTTGCTTCCCGCCATCATCGTCTTCCTGTTTGACTTCGTCAAGGGCCTGCTACCTGTGGTCCTGGCTGACAAGACAGGCATGACCGGCTGGTGGTTGGTGGCGGCGGCGGTGGCTCCGGTTGTAGGGCATAATTGGCCATTTTGGAAACGCTTTCATGGTGGCAAAGGCCTGGCGACTGCCCTGGGAGCACTTACCTGGCTGGGCTGGCCGATTATCGTTATAACCTACCCCATTGCTGCTGTCGCCGCCCTGTGGAGCCGGTGGGCGCCTATGATTGGCGTGGTTGTCTTCCCCTTGGGTTTGGTCTTAATGTGGTGGGCAGGCGTGCCTACCGATCACCTTGTGGCGGCGGTCGCCCTCATGCTTGTCGTGTTCGTGCGCCAGTTGCCCTGGATATGGAGACGCCTGCGCAAGGCGGACTCCGCCTGACCACACGGCAGGATCAGAGGTCGGTTCCTTCCTCTTCTTGCTCCTCATCTTCGCCAGGTATTAGCGCTCCTAAGGCATTATCAGCGGTGATACGTCTGAGGGAGGCCTTTGCAGCAGCCTGGGCTGCGCGCTGTTTACTATTTCCCTTCCCCACGCCCAACACTCGATCACCGATGTGAACCTCGATGGTGAACTCCTTGGCGTGATCCGGGCCAACGCTGTCGATAGTGTGATAACGGGGCGTGATGCCGCACTCGGCCTGAGACCATTCCTGCAAACGGCTCTTGGCGTCTTTATGTAAACGTCCTGACTGCAATTGTCCGATCTCAGGATCCAGAAACAAGAGCAAGAAATCGGTGACGGTATCCAGGTCGCTATCCAAAAAGATCGCTCCCACCAGCGCCTCGAAAGCGGCATGAAGGATTGCATCCCGATCCCGACCGCCACTTTCCTCCTCCCCCTTCCCCAGCAGGATTTGATCACCCAAGTCGATTTTACGGGCGAATTCGGCCAGTGTTTCCCTGCGCACAAGGCTTGCACGCATCGCCGTCAGAGGTCCCTCGCGCTGCTCGGGAAACCGTTGATACAGGATTTCGGCGACCACCAGATCGAGCACGGCATCTCCCAGAAACTCCAAACGCTCGTTATCCGCCTGGATGAAAGGCGACTCGTTCAGGTATGAGCGATGGGTAAGGGAGCGCACGAGGAGGCTTTTGTTCTCAAAAGGAATGCCAAGTTCCTGTTCGTATTCCAGGGCGATCTGTAACGGGTCAGTTTGATTTGAGACCATGTCCGGTAAGTATGATGACGACAGTCTGGTCGGGCTTGATTCTGCTTTCGAGATGGGACAGAGCGGCAAAGGACAGAGCAGAGGTCGGTTCAACAAAGAAACCCAGACGAGCCAGCTCGTCACGAGCAGGGAGGATTTCCTCTTCGGGCACAGCCATTGCCAGCCCTTTGGACTTCTTCACTGCCGCACCCATTGCTTCGATTAAGGGTGGGTTCGGGACAGAGACGCCATCAGCCACGGTGGGTTCCGCCACAAAGAGGTTAGGCCGATAGTCGCCATCCTGATAAGCGACCAGTGGAGCGCAATTGGATGATTGCACGGCCACCAGGCGCGGCAGGTTTTTGATCAGTTTACCCTTTTGCAGTGAACGGAAACCCCAGCGCATGCCACGCAGTAGCGCGCCATTCCCGGCCGGCATAATCACCCAGTCGGGCGCTTTACGTCCAAGCTGCTCCCACATCTCCCAGGCGATGGTCTGAACGGCCAACACATAGCCTGGATGCCACACATGGCTGGCATAGAACACATCGGGGTCTTCGGCGGCTTTCTCTGCAACCCTGGCCACCTCATCCCTGTCCCCGACCACAGGAACTACTTCAGCGCCGTAGCGAGCGATTTGAGCGAGTTTGGGGCCGGGAGCGTTGGCGGGAACATAGATTCTGGCCTGGATATTTGCCCGTGCGGCATAGGCGGCAAGCGCTGCGCCAGCATTGCCTGAGGAATCATCAATCACAATCTTAGCCTTGCCAAGGCTGTTGACGAGCATGGCTGCGCCCCTGTCTTTGTAACTATCGGTGGGATTCAGGCTGTCATTCTTGATAAAAAGCCGGTAGGGCTCCCGCTGAAAGTTAAGCAGAGGCGTCCACCCTTCGCCCAGGGTGACAGGATCGTCGGGGAGAGGGGGCAACATGTGCCGATAACGCCACATACCCTGCTGGAGCGGTTCCACCAGGGTGGCATCGAACACGATATTGCGAATCGGCTGCAATGGCCCCCTGCACGAAGTTCGGGGGCAGCGTGGACTGGGCGGAGGCCAGGGCACCGGTTGGTTGCAGCGTCGACAACGAAGTTTGAATGGATCAGCAGGCATAAGTCATCTCTTGAAGGTCATTGTAAAGCGATCATGGCTTTCAAGCAAAAGGGGCGGGGGAGCGAGGGCAGGATGCGGCGGGTGAGGCGCCAGCATGCAAAACTGCCGATGGTCGAGAAACTTTTGGATTCGCAGTAAAGTGGTGATAATGAATCAATCCCGGTGTCTATTCGGTCACCGTCATTTCGATGACCAACGGGAGGAGAAATCCCCTTGGCATCAGGTATTTTCCCCGAAAAATGGCGTGATGTCTCACATGCGTTCGACATGACGTCTAAAGTGAGTACACCTGAATAGTACCCTTCCCATTTTACACTTTGAGTAGTTCACAAATCATGAAAAAACACCTTTTTCGACTTTTATTGCCGATCCTGTTGTTGCTTGCCCTCAGCAGCCAGGTCTTGGCCGATCCGCCAAAACCGGCACAGAAAACGACACCGCAACAACAAACGCAAAGTCAGGTCGAGCCATATCAAGCGCAGCCCCAAACCACTTCCGCCTACGGCATGGATATTTTGGGACCGGCATGGCAGTGGACTTTCCCCAGAGAAGAAGGCTACCCCCGCCTGGATGGCGCTTTGCGCATCGATCAGGCTGATGAGGTTTTTCGCAAGAGCTGGGAGGCTGGCGTGCGCAGCGCCCGCCTTGCCGCCTGGTGGTGTTTTCTGGAGCCGGAACGTGACCAGTACGAATGGGAAGACATGGACATCATGCTGCAATTGCTCAGCAACTACGGCATCGAACCGATCCCGGAAATCCTTTTCACGCCATATTGGGCGCGGGCTGCTTCTCCGGCTCCGCAGACAAGCTGCATCGATAATTGGCAGCGAAATTATGGACCCGATGATATCTCGGATTGGGAAGAGTTCATGGGCGCTTTCGTCCAGCGCTACGGTGCTACCGGAAGAAATCAGGTGCAGAGCTGGGAGATATGGAATGAGCCAGACCTGCCGGAGTTCCTGTCCAAAGCACCCGGCAGTAATGTTGAGCCAGTCTGCACTTACAGCCAGTTACTCAGGGCGGCGAGCCGCCAGATTCGCAGCCGGGACCCTGAAGCCCGTGTCGTACTGGGCGGACTTTCCGACATCAACGGGCCTGGTTTCCTGGACAAACTGCTGAGTGCGCAGTGCGGCATGGATGTTGGAGATGATTTCGATATCCTCGCTTTTCATGCATTCACTTCCCACGATCTCAAGATATTTTTCCTGAATCGTGTCCTCGAGAAACACGATGTTGTTGGTCGTTATGATTTGTGGCTCAACGAGTTTAATAACATCAAATGGGGCAAAGATTACGACAAGGCCGACCAGCAGATCGATGACCTTTTTGCGCTTGTCTTCGAAAAGGATGTCGTCCGCACGTTCTGGTTCAAGGCATGGACGACGAAATGGCAGGCAGATTGGACAGTAGGCATCTTTGAAGATCGAGATCCGCTGTGGGTGCCTGGACCTTTCACGCCCAGCCCCTTTTTCGATAGTTACCACCGTCTTGCTTTTCCCCACCAGGTTGCTGGCCCTCCGCAATTGCAGCAACCCGGCGCTCATGCGATTTCGCAACATCACCCCACCTTCTCCTGGACTCAGCCTTCGCCGGGATCCTTTCCGATTGCCGGTTACAAACTCCAGGTAGATGACAGCACCTACCAGGGAACGCCCTACTTCCATGCGCCCGAAATCGATGTCTGGGTGGGGCCCAACACAACCCGCTATCTGCACTTCCTGCCCCTGCAGATAGGCGCAGGCTTGAATGCAGGTGCTATCCGTTCCGCCGCTTCATCCGCAGCCTACACAACCCTCGCCCCCTCGAATATCAGTTACACGACGCTCAGAGCCTTGACGCCGGGACGTTACTTCTGGCGGGTCGCCGCTGTCGATACCCAGGGTAACGTTGGCCCGTACAGCGAGGCTCGAATTTTGTATGTTTCAGCCGGTCAAGAGCGCACTTTCATGCCAATGTTAATGCGATAGGACATATTGCGTTTCGACTCGCCACTACGGAACACGCAACACGTGATGATTAAAAACCCCACCAATCCGGCACACCCTTCTGTTTGGAGCCCAGCCCATGCCATCCAACTTCATCCGACCGCTTGACCATGCCCAGACCAGGGATGACAAGCCCTTCAAAACGACTTTTTACTTGAGCGAACGCCTGCTGGTGGGGCTCAACACCTTACGTCCGGGCCAGGCCCAACCTCTGCACGACCATATCCATCAGGACAAATTCTACCAGGTGCTGGAGGGCGAGGGCGTGTTCACGGTCGGCGATGAAAGCAAGACCTGCGGGTCCGGCGAATTAATCCTGGCTCCTGCTGGCATCGTACACGGCGTGGAAAACCATAGCGCCGATCTGCTGAGCTTCCTCACCGTGATCGCCCCAATGCCGGGGAAATGAGTATTAATGATGGTTCATAGGATTTCGTGTGGTGGACTCTCATTCAGCTGACTCGTGAAACGTAAAACGTGAAAATTCACCTTGCAGGATGACATCAAGTTTCACCTCTTCACGTTTCACAACGCAAAACCACACGAAACCCCAAAGAGCCCTAAAGATCAATGATCAAAGTCGCCCACGTAACATCACATTAATCTTTAATCCTTGATCTTTAATCGCATCAGATCGGCAAGACCTTGGAGGCTGATTTGACACAGGTCATCCACGACCAAATCAGCCTGGGCGAGCTTGGCGGCGGTGGTGGAGTTGGTGACGGCGATGCAGGCGCAACCGGCGGCCTTGGCGGCCTGCACACCGTTTGGCGCATCCTCGATCACGACGCAACGAGCAGGCGGGACACCGATGCGCTCGGAGGCGATCAGAAAAAGTTCGGGATCAGGTTTTTTGTGGGTGACATCATCACCGTTGACATACACCATCTGCCGGTAGGGGACGCCTGCCGATTTCAGCACCGCTTCTGATTTCTGGCGGGTGCTGCTGGTGGCAATGGCGACCTCGAAATCGTCGCTACTCAGGGCTGCAGCCATCAATTCGAGCACGCCGGGGAAGGCGGGCAACGGATCATCCGCCAACATGCGCAGGAAATAGTCCTGACGAGCGGCGGTTGCGGCAGCCACCTGCTCGGCGGTCATTTCGAAATCGTGTTGCTCGGCGGCAGCCCGAATGTACGCCTCCGCCCCCCTGCCCAGCCCGGCCTCGAAATCCTCTCGCCGCACAGCTTCTACGCCAAACAGATCGGCAAAAACCTGGATGGATGCTCTGGCATTCACAGCTTCGGTGTCGGCGATCACGCCATCCACATCAAAGATAAGTCCAAATGGTTGATTCATGTCAGCACCTCATCGTCTGGCTGATCGTAGGATGTGCAGATGGCGTAAAGTCGCTCGACAGCTTCGCTGTCCTGGCCAAAGCGGCAATCCGACCTGCGTATATGTTCGAAATACTGTCCGGTTTGAACCCCACCCTCTTTCCCCGTTGCCAACCACACCGGTGTACGAGCGCCCTCATCCGGCGATTCGTGGCCGCCAAAGCCCAGGTCGTTGCTGAGCTGTGAATTCACATCACCCGGGTGGCAGACGTTCACGGTGACGTCATCACCACGCAAACGCTCGGCGAAAGCGACCGTGAGCATACGATTGGCTTGCTTCGATTGGCGGTAGGCTGTGTTGTTGTCGTAACGGCGGCGCTGGAACTCCAGGTCGGTGAGATCGAGATCGCCCGCCCAGTAACTGGCGACATTGACGATCCGGGAGGGTGCGGAACGCTTGAGGATATCCGAGAAAGCCTGAGTCATCCAGAAATAACCAAGCACATTGGTGGCGAACTGCATCTCAATGCCTTCGGTCGTTTCCTGGCGTTGGCGGGGCGTCGCACCGGCGTTGTTGACCAGAACGTGGAGGGGCCCACGCCAGCGCTCGGCCAGAGCATAAATGGAGGCTCGACTGGACAGATCGACCAGTTCGTAGCGAATCCGGCCATTCCCTAGTCCCCGGCCAATTTCCTCCACCGTCCGTTTGGCTTTGCCCTCATCCCTGGCCGTGATAACGACCTCGTAGCCGTGTTCGGAGGCAAGTTGGCGAGCAATCGCCTTGCCAATAGCGCCTGTCCCTCCGGTGACGAGAGCGACAGGCATCGTGTTTTTCGTCATTTTTACATCTTCTCCAACATAAGGTACAGCGCCTTCAAAAAATCACGGTTATCACATTGCAAATATCTCATTTTGCCGCCAGAACGAGAAAAAGTCTTGTTGAATCTGAGATAATAATCCGGATGATTTTCCGGCGGTTCACCTTGCGACCAGTCCCAGGAACTCTTCTGCAAATCGACAACAACGATGTAATGGTTCGTGATAGGAGATCCTGCCTGTATGGCAACATTTTGGGCGATAGACATTGATTTTTCAAAAATCATGGGTGACATCACCGCCGACCCAATCGATAAATAGATGCCGCCGTCCAGTTGACTGACGCTATGAGCATAGGACAGGAAGTCCCGCTCCGCACATCTGCCCACAGCTGCACCCAAATTGACAGGATGATTGTAGATAATGTCATGCCCAAACATGGGATGAGCAGTAAAGGGAATGCCCAGCCGGTACGCAGCAGCCTGAATGCTGAACTGCTTGTAGGCGTGGTTTACCCGAACAGTTCCGGGTTGGAGTCCATATCTGTTAATCGTATCGAGAAAATCGGCCGTTGCCGCGGCATGGCTGGGGTTGGATTGATATGTGTTAGCGATCTCGTCTTGTAATTCGGATGATGTGGGGATGTCAATCTCATCCTGGGCAATGAGACGCCCCACAGAATCGCCATACCCAAGACCATTGTAAGCGCCAGCAATCAGAGCCAGGTTGATGTAATAACCCGTTTCTTGCCAGTTGCCGAATTCGCCTCGGCTCAGGTTTTCCTGGACGTGTTCACTGGTCTCGCCCAGATAGGCTATTTCCCAATCGTGGATGACGCCAGCGCCGTTGGTAGCCATGTGCGTCACATAGTTCTGTTCCAGATAGCGAATTAACAGGGATCCCAACCCATTCTTGATGGCATGCGCGCCAAAAGCCATGATGACCGCTTTCTGATTTTGTCTGGCCTGTTGGATTCGTGATGCCACCTCTGCAATGATTTCAAGCGTTGCTGCGCTCAATACATTGGGTGCTGTTTCTGGCGAAACCTGTTGCTCAACCCGGTTTCTATTCGTGCGGTCGGCAAGCGGTCTCATGATGACTTTGGAACGATCAAACAGGGGATGGCGTGAGTTACTATCCATTGGATGAACCTTCAGGGAAGAAGTCGGATTCTAGCTGTTTGCAAAACGCATGGTAGATCAGTTGATGATATTCTTGAATCTGGCTGGTTTGCATAGATGGCGCTTGAATGGATAAATCAGCTATCTCCGTCAGTGGATTTGCGGATTGACCGGTGAAACTGACCGTAAACATCTTTTTTGCTTTGGCGACGGTCATTGCGTTGTACACATTCCTGGCGCGCCCGCTGGTGCTGATGCCCAAAAACAGATCGTTGCTTGATCCAGCTACCCACATTTCCTGGGCAAATTCCATGTGGGGAACCCTGAAATCATTCAAAACAGCGCTCAACAAGGATGTGTTAAGTCCCAATACCCAAACCGGGAATCCATTTTGAAGATTTTCTGCAATCAAACCGCCGTTACTCAGCCCGTTAAACGAGTCCTGCTGTTTTGGAGTCAGAACGCGCGGGCGTTCAAACGACTTCATAAGCTCACCGGCAATATGCTGGGCATCAGCCATACTGCCCCCGTTTCCGGCGATGATAAGTTTGCCGCCCTCATTAAAGGTCTCGGTCAATTTCTCGCAGAACGATAGTATGGATTGCTCACATACTTTCAGTTGCGGATGATCTTCGATCAACTCGTTGATTAGATTGCTTTTCATTGTCTGCAAATTCTCCTAAACTGCCGCAGTCATGGAGTCGTACGAACTTTTCTGGTTCAAAACTGTTCTGTGATACTCGTCTTGAGAATGGAAGTGAAACAAAATTGACTGGAAAATGCCTGCCAGCCAACAGTCAAAATCCCTCAACGACAGTATAGCAAAGAACAAAGCCAAGTCGTTAAACCTAATCCTCGTGTGGTTCTACCGAGACCGTGTGCTTGAGTTCAAAGAGAAGTTTCCATGATGCGTTTGGCAAGGTACAATACCGCACTGGAAACAACTTGGAATATTTCGGTTTGTCTCGTAAAAATGTCGATGGAACCAACGTAACGATTCAGGTACCGTCACTTTTTTCGTCATGTCGAACGAATGTGAGACATCCCCCCATTTTTCGGGGATACTTTCTGCTAACAGGTGGATTTCTCCTCCCTTTGGTCGTCGAAATCACGGTAACTGAATAGATCTCGAACAAATCGAAAAAGTACGACTCAAAATCTGTTCTTATCCCCCACAGTTTCCGTTTTTTACCCGACCACTGGGTTTCGTTCCGACCTTTTTTCAGCGCATTCAACTTTACGGTGTTTTACAGGAATTTTTTCAGTGACCGTCAATTGAAGAACATTCTAGCTAAAGCAAAAACAGCCAGGATTGCCGTTGTTGGTGATTTCTGTCTGATGTATACTGTTCTAAATGAATTAGAATATAGAAGAGAGGATATATTTTGAATAAACAGCTTATCGAAGACATTCTAGCTAAGGCAAAAACGGCCAGGATTGCCGTTGTTGGTGATTTCTGTCTGGATGTTTACTGGTTCTTAAATGAAAGCGCCTCAGAAAAATCACTTGAGACAGGCTTGCCTACCTGGCCAGTTGATGAACAAAAGTATAGCCTCGGAGGTGCAGGAAACGTTGTCGCAAATATACAATCCTTAGGCTGTGAAACAATACAGGCTTACGGCATTATCGGCAGTGATCCCTGGGCGCATAAATTAAGGCAAAACCTAGATCAACTCGGTGTCAATTGCACAGGACTAAAGACACAAGAAACAAACTGGACGACACCTACTTATGTAAAACTCTATCAAGAGCAGCGGGAACTTAATCGAATTGACTTTGGGAACTTTAATAAACTGGACACAGCAACAGCGAATAGCTTGCTGGAAGCGCTGGAAAAAGAGTTACCTGCGCTGGATATTGTTGTTATCAATCAGCAAATAAAAAACAGCCTTTTCACTGAAGAGTTTATCGATAAACTTTCGGTATTGATAAATCGATATAGTGAAACAACTTTCATAGTGGATAGTCGTCACAACAGCGATGCCTTTCCAGGGGCGCTTCTCAAAATAAATGATCACGAAGCGGTAAGACTGGCGGGTATTACGGTTCCTGAAGAGGCTCTCGTCCCGCACGAGCAAACCCTCAAGGCCGCAGAAACGCTTTTCACGATGCGAAACAACACAATATTTATCACACGCGGGCCCCGTGGTTGCACTATTGTTACTGAAGATGGCATAAAAGAAATTCCAGGCATACAGGCGCCCGGAAGGATTGATACAGTTGGCGCCGGAGACAGCATGTTGGCCGGGATATGCGTAGCATTGGCAAGCGGACAAGATGCCCTGACCAGCGCCAGTATTGGGAACTTCACTGCCGCCGTTACCATTCAGAAATTGTTTCAGACAGGTACGGCTTCCCCGGAAGAAGTAATGGAAATGGGAACCGATCCTGATTTTGTCTGGAGGCCGGAGCTAGCCGAGGACAGGCGCAAGGCACGCTACCACAACCAGACTGAATTTGAGACTATTACAGATTTGCGACAAGATTTTAGAGCCAGTCATGCTATTTTCGACCATGATGGAACCATTTCTGTGCTTCGTGAAGGCTGGGAATCGGTCATGGAATCCATGATGGCAAAAGCT
This sequence comes from uncultured Chloroflexia bacterium, assembly GCA_963700615.1. Lineage (GTDB taxonomy): Bacteria > Chloroflexota > Anaerolineae > J102 > J102 > DUEF01. The sequence goes on from CAVOYG010000033.1 coordinate 148,061, forward strand.
GTTCTGGGAGAGCAGTTTGAAAGTGCAGATGAATTTCTATACAAGACGGCCTTAGACCAGATTCGTGCTTTTATCGACAGAACAACAGGCATACAAACCTTGGTCCAGATGCAGGGGCTGGTCGACATGGTCAGGGACTTCGGGTGTGTTCCAGAAAATGAAATACAAGATGAATTCTCTTACAAGGAAATCTACAATGATGCCTTGATGGAAACGGTTAACCTGCGCCTTGAAAAATTAAGGTGGGGTGATTTAGAACGTGATGATTTCCTCATCAAAAATGCTTTTCCGTTGCTGGAATACCTTTATCAAAAGGGCGTCAAACTCTATATGGCCAGTGGCACGGATCAGAATGATGTTGTCGCAGAGGCAGCGGCTTTAGGTTATGCTGATTTTTTTGAAGGCAGGATTTATGGCGCCGTCGGTGATGTTACAAAAGAAGCCAAGCGCCAGGTGCTGGACCGCATCCTACTCGATATCGGTGATGATGCCAGACAGGGCCTGGTCACTATTGGCGACGGCCCGGTCGAAATCAGGGAAACTCAAAAACGAGGTGGTCTCAGTATTGGCATCGCCAGCGATGAAATTCGTCGCTTTGGCCTGAATCCAGGAAAACGCAAGCGTCTTATTCAGGCAGGTGCAGACATCATTATTCCGGATTACTCGCAACTGGAAGCCTTTATAGATTTGCTCGGAGTCTGATACGCCTTGCTATCAGCTTGTAATCAGCCTCCCCCCACTCACAACATACGCTGTGGTCTATCCACTTCCGCTGCTGTGCATTGTTCCACGAGCTTTCTCAACCGCCATTCCGTCTGAATCATTGAGCGGACTGTGTGGTAGTTGATTTTCCAGGAATGCGCCAGGGCTCCGTCCAGGACATTGCCCTCACGATCCAGACGTTCGTACCACTCCCCACCGGCATCCATAGCGATGAACTTCTCGAAGACGAAGTTGAAAACGTTGAGGAAGGCATCCCAGTATTTTGCATCGCCCAAGTACAGGCTGGCATCGAGTAGCGCGATGAGCGCCTCGGCTTGCTGCCAGAACTGCTTCTCCGTCAGTTTGGTGGGTCGGTCCATGGGTACGTCGGCGTAGACGCCACCGTACTCGTGATCAATACCAAACGCCACGCAATGGTCACTCATCGTACGGAGTACGTGAATGTAGTTTTCCCGGGGAACGCCCAGCACGTCCGCAGCGTGCAGCAGCAACCATGCAAACTCTACGTTGTGCCCCGGTGAGGTCTGGTCGAGCGGCTTGGCGGCCTGCCCTTCCTCCGGGTCGGCGTCACGGCCCCATGATGTGTCAAAGTTGATGGCCGGCAGTGGGGTAAAATCATATGCGAACTGGGCGATGCCCAGGCCATTCTCGGGGTGCAGCAACCTGGCGCAAATCAAGTCGATCACCTCCATCAGGTGACGCCGGTGGCTCGCATTACCGGTCATCTCGTAGAGGGTTGTGAACGCCTCCATCATGTGCATGTGAACGTCAAGTGACTTCCGATTTCCGCCCGATGTTTCCCCCGCAAGAGGCGTCCAGTCACGGTGGAATAGTTCGATGAATCCGCCATGCTCGAAATCAACCATGTGGCGACAAATGGTGTCGTAGGTTCGCAGAGCGGCTTGTTTGCCCCGCTCGTCGCCCGTGGCCAGGTAGTACTCGCTGAAAGCATAGACGCCAAAGCAGTGCCCGTAGCCGACCTTGTCCCAGTTGATGGCATCACCCCGGCGATCGGCAATCCAGATCCATCCATCATACTCGTGATCCCAGTAGTGATCGAGGATGAACTCGGCTCCCATCTGCGCCAGATCGGCGCAGCGTCCGTCACCGTAGCCTGCCCGATGTGCGCTGGCCATGGTGTACAGCGTTCGGATCTGCATCAGAAACGTCTTGGTCGTCTCGCCGGTGGGTTTACCCGCCTCATCGAAATGTGTCAGGTAGCCGCCAAACTGCGGATCGGGCGCATTCTCGATCCAGAATGGCAGAAGCACTTCGTTCAGGTAGGTCTGTGTCTTCCTCAGGATTCCGGTCACTTCGGCTGCTGTTGGCATGTAAAAATCTCCGTTACGTTCCTTTATCGACGTTTGTGGCGATTTGTATGAAGCACCAAGGGGGGGTGAAACAAAAACGGTGGGATCAGAAGGCCTTGATGCCGACGTTGCGTTATCATAACCCAGACAACGACACCTGCCAACACCCAAAGATATTGAACAAGACCACCAGTTCGTTGACTCGCCCGACCATGCTCCCGCCACCCGACCGATATCCTCCGCCGCCCGCTTTGCTTTGCCTTAATGCGGACCGACTCACAGCCCCAGATAATCAGCATATTTCCCCTCGAAGGCGGAAACGACCAGCTCCCGAATCTCCTCTGGCAGCCGCTCTATTTGCCAGGCATGCTCCTGTTCCGCTGCGGCAGGCGCATCTTGCTCGTGAGTCGCTGCTTTGATTGCCTTGATCGCATAGAATGCAGCGCCAGGAGCATGGTCAGCCATGTGCGCCGTCGCTACCGCATGGCCTGAAGCACGTGCAACGCAGCGCGCCGCCCCTTCATCCGCATCCCGTGCCGCAGCATGAGCGGCAACACTGGCGGCACGCGCTGCACCCACCGTGATCTCACCACGAGACCAGGCTCGCGCCGCCTCGATTGCTTGCCAGGGTCGGTCATCTTGTGGGCGCTGATCGCTGAATAATGGGAGCACGTGTTCTGCGCAATCTGCCGCCCAGGCAGCGAGCAGACGGTGCCGGTGGAGACTCAGAGGCCCGCCACGATGGACGGCGATGAAACGCTCATCTCTCATTTGCTTCCCTTCGTTGGGCATCGCTCAAAGCCAGTTATTCTTCCTCGCTTTCCAGCGTCGCCAGCAACGCCGCAAGATCAAGCCGTCTGGTGAACATCGAAAGTGTGCCATCGGCATCGCGCGGCCAAGCGGAGCTTGGACGGTCCCAATAAAGCTCAACCCCGTTTCCATCAGGATCACGCAGATATAATGCTTCACTCACACCATGATCAGCTGCCCCTTCCAGGGACAAACCGGCAGCTATCACGCTTCGCAGCGCCTCCGCCAGTGACCGTCTGGTGGGATACAAAAATGCCACATGGTAGAGACCCGTTGCACCTGGCGGTGGCGGAGAGCCTCCCCGGCTTTCCCAGGTATTGAGACCGATGTGATGATGATAACCACCAGCGCTGAGGAACGCGGCCTGCGAGCCCATGCGTTGTATCACATCAAACCCAAGCACACCGTGGTAAAACTCTATTGAGCGGTCAAGGTCGGCGACCTTGAGATGCACATGGCCAACCGTAACATTCGGATGAATCATAACAGATAATGCCTCGTAAATTTTGAAGATTTGAATGTCCACACGGCTTCGGCGTCACCGTGTGTTGGGTAGAATCTAATCGCACCGACGTCTGCTACCTGGCTATCTCCCAGATGTATCCACCTGGGTCGATGAAGCTTGCAGTTCTTATACCCCAGGGTCGATCCATCGGACCATTCAGTAGTTCCACGCCGCGTGCGGTTAGCTCTGCGCACATGGCATCCACATCATCCACCGCAATGGTGAAGACGAAGCGAGAACCAGCCTCACGACTTGCCACTGTCGCAGGCTCAATCAGTTCTTCCGCCTCTGTTATCCTCAACAGATTGATCAGCGTGTCCCCGAATTTGAACACAGCCGAATTGTCATCCTCAAACACGACTGGCAAGCCGAACACGCCAAGATAGAACTGCTTCGCAGCCTGCAAGTCCTCGACGAACAGCGTGATGGCTGCAATGCCCTTTGGCCAGGGCCTCACTTCTGCGCTTTTTTCTGCAATTTCATCCATGAACGATCTCACTTTGTAAGCATGATGCTACTGAATTGATTTGGTGCACGCTCAAAAATCGAAATTAGCCGGATCCGGCCCAATGCGCTTTCCTTCATCCAGCGCATCCAACACATTCATGTCTGCCTGTGAAAGCTCAAAGTCGAAAATCTGAGTGTTCTCGGCGATGCGGTTGGCGTGGATTGATTTGGGAATCGTAACCACTTCATGCTGCAAATCCCAGCGTAGAGCAATCTGCGCCGGGGTCTTGTGGTATTTTTCAGCCAGTTTTTGAACAGTTGGTTCAGTGAGCAATCTGCCCCTGCATTAAAGGACTCCAGGCTTCCACCTGAATCTTGTGGCTTTGACAGAAGTTTAATAGTTCGGGTTGGACAAGAAACGGATGGAATTCGATCTGATTCACGCTGGGGACTATCTGGCTATCACGCAAAATATCTTCAAGATGATGTATCAGAAAATTACTGACGCCAATCGCTTTGGCGCGGCCGCTTTGATAAATCTCTTCCATCACCTGCCACGTCTCTTGATAACAACCCTTCACGGGCCAATGGACCAGGTACAAATCCACGTACTCGGTCTCTAAGCGTTCCAGGCTTTCTTCAAATGCCGCCAGTGTTCGCTTCTCGCGCTGGTCATCATTCCACACCTTGGTGGTCAAAAAAATATCCTCACGCGGGATACCGCTCTCTCGGATCGCTTTGCCGACACCGCGTTCATTCCCGTATACGGTCGCCGTATCAATACTGCGATAGCCGATTTCCAGGGCATTCCTGACCGCTTGTTCCACTTCCTGACCATCGTCAATCTGAAAAACGCCAAACCCCAACCAGGGCATTTCAAGCCCGTTATTTAACAGAGTGCAATCTTTGATACTACTGATCATCTTGTCAATCTCCTTTTGAGTCAAAGCGCCCATACGGTTTGCGCAACTGCCAGATGGACGGGCGTGAACGATGCTCGAAATTTCTGCAGAATCATCCAAGTCCACTGTACGCTATATTTGGCGCCAGCGTATTGGTTGGACATGTCGACACCGGAAAGCGGCCCGAACAAAATCACCTCATGCTCCATTTCTCTGAGCGTGCCCACAATCGCATCAGCCAGATGTGTGCGTTCATCACTGCCAACAGCAATCTTCATGCAAATTCTCCTTGCTATGAAGGCGCGATAACATCAGCAACTCTTCCTTTCCGGTTTCGGATGGTACAGCGATGCTGACACCATAAGGTGTTTCAGTATTGATCAGTAATTGATTGTACGACTCCGCCCTTCTGATCACAAATAGGGTCGGGCTAACGGCTTGCGTGAGCCGCAGCGCCGAGTTTGCAGAACCACCACCTTGAACAAGTATACTCACAAATCGTCAACCCGACACGAGCCCGGGCGGTCGGCTCAACGAGTTCTGCCGACAACCTCTGTCGGCGTACATCTATCGACACTGCGGTAACCATGGCCCAGTTTTCAGCTGGTCTATGCGACGGTTCAATCGGCGTTTTTCGTAATTAGCCTTCTCTTGATAGGTGTCGATCCTCTACGATGACTCAGCTGTTGTCTCCAAATAATGACTAGCTTATGGAGCGCAGTTGTGCCATCATAGGCTCAGGCTTACGTCCGACATACATACCACTAATCGGAACGAAGTTTCAATGTTGAGGAACGACGCCGCTTGGTTCGCGATGCCAGACTAGGATGTGATCCTCCATGGCTTACAGGATTACCTGGTATATGGATTGGTGTCCAACCATTTTCCGCTGCCGTGAAAGCGGCTTACTTCCAATAAGCCTTCAGCTCTAAACGGACACTTGTCCGGGAGGAGATTTTAGCCGACATCTCGGATGATGGGTGCGAAGCAGCAGATGAGCACTACTTCGATCAACTCTGCCATTAAATGAGTGAGCGGCGAGATAGGGAACCACCTGTCAGAACAGTCGTGTCCGGCAGTGCATCTTTCAGCCTGCCTTCCATCTGTGCATCCCGATAAGCTCCGAGGCTCAACTCGCGGTACATTTCACGATGGATAAAGTGAGTGCTGCAACTGACCCTGGAAGCACTCGATGGTGTTGACGGCATGATGCACATATCTTCCTCGAAGCGCGTCATGTATAGGACGCTCTATCGGATAGGTCTTATATGACTTCAAGAAAGCATTTCCCGTGTTGGATTTGCCGAAATTTCGGTAGAAGAAGCCCAACAATCCGGGAGCCTCGACGCCGCTCATGACGGTGCGATGCTTGACCCCGGTGTCGCTCGTCGTGAATTCGTCCAAAAAGTGCGACTTCGTCGTGATCATTGACCCGGCTTGGTATTCTTCATCGAATTCCACAACCACGCTTTCAGCCTCGATGCGCTTGGAAATATTCGTGCGTTTCATGAGGCCTTCGTTGGTTTTGATGATCACAAAGTCACTCCCCTTCGGTCATGCATATTTCACTCCATGGTCTCAAGCAACGTCTGTGTCATCTACCGCCCGCAGGGCGTTTGCTGTACCACGCAGGACCAGGCGGCGTCTGCCGGATCCGAGTGTGCGTCGCCAAGATACCGCAACAGTTTATTCAGCGGGCTTGGCGTTTTGGCTTCTGATGAATTTCACACCCGATCCAGACTTAGATTGTTCGCGCCGCTTAGCATCTTGGCGCAGCCAAGTCCGCTGCAATTTGGGTTAGGCGCATTATTCATGCCCAACGATAGAATGTGGCACATATGGCGCTTCTAAGTCACTCAACATCTTCCTGGGTTAACCGTCGATCGACAAAGCACCGATAGCATCTTCTAAATAAGAGGATTTTGTTGCTCCAGACGAATAGGCGCGGTTAGCTGTTTCTTTCTGCAACAACCAGGCAAGAGCAATCTGAGCGCGCTTAACACCATATTTTTCTGCTATTTCTGCTACTCGCTCAACAATTTGATAATCTTGCTCTGCTGTCGCATCATATTTTCTTTTTTGGATTTGGTCAGTTTCTGATCGATGTGTGCTTTCCGATTTCTGATCGCGTATCAATCTTCCTGATGCAAGTGGGCTATATGGGATCACTCCTATTTTCTCTTCTTGGCAAAGGGGCAACATCTCGCGTTCTTCTTCTCGGTACAGCAAATTCATATGATTCTGCATCGAAACGAAGCGTGTCCACCCATTTTTTTCGGCGGTATAAAGTGCCTTCTGGAACTGCCATGCATACATAGATGACGCACCAATATACCGAGCTTTGCCAGCCTTAACGATATCGTGTAATGCTTCCATTGTTTCTTCGATTGGCGTCTTGTAATCCCAGCGATGGATTTGGTAAAGATCAACATAATCTGTTTCAAGTCGATTAAGGCTTTGGTCTCTGCTTAAGTCCGGAGATGTCATCATGCAAATTCTCGCCGACTACTTTGGTGTGAGCGATCGCTTGCCTCATTCAATGTTTTTGATAAAACAACATTGGCTATTCTGTTATACCATTTTGAATGATCAATATCGTGCTTTGTAGCATTGGGTTGATTTGCCGCGGTTGCCCAAAAGCCATGCATCATTTGATAAGTATTTCGATTTTTTTGAGCGGAAAATACGCTGTTAATTTTACCTGATACGCCATTATTTTGCCAATTCTGCAAAATAAAGTTAAGCTCTCCCCATGAGCCAGTTTTTACAGCAAGTCCGTCAAATGACGAGACGTTTAGGCTTGGCAGATGCAACCGAGCAGAGTTACACAGGCTGGATCAGACGTTACATCCTCTTTCATCATTTCCAGTCTGCCGATGAGATTTCGCGCTCGCCACGGGCAGATATCGAAGCGTTTCTTATCCATCTTGCCGACGAACAGCAACTCAGCGCCTCTTCCATCAATCAGGCGTTGAGCGCCCTGATATTCCTTTACAAACAAGTCTTGAACATCGACTTGCCCTACCTTAGTATTCCTCGACCCAGATCGGTCAAGGCGCTGCAATTACCTCTTGACGATGCAGAGGCAGCCGCACTCTTGAGCCATCTCTCCGGCGAGACTTATCTACTGGCTGCCCTCATGTACGGAGCAGGGCTACGAGTCAAGGAGGCATGCTCCTTGCGTGTTCAGAATCTGGATTTTGGCCACCATAAAATTCTGGTAGCCGAAACTAAGGGTGGAGACCACCGCATCACCCTACTTCCCAGACGCATCGTCGAACCGCTACAAGCACACCTAAAACTGGTTCGAAATCAACACGATCGAGACCTACAGCAAGGGCATGGCTACGCCTGGCTGCCGCCTGCGCTGCGCCGGAAATATCCAAACGCCGAACGGGAATGGCCGTGGCAATATGTCTTTCCCTCACGCAAGTTAAGTCGCCATCGTAGGGAACCGGATAACCCAACTCTCTACCGCTTCCATGTCAGCCCCAGCACAGTCGCAAAACAAATCAAACGGGCTGCACAAGCGGCGAGCATCAATAAACGCGTGACACCGCACATCTTACGCCACAGTTTTGCCGTATCTCTGCGTAAACGGGGCTACTCCATCGAACAGATTCAGAAATTGATGGGGCACAAAAGCACCAAAACGACACAGTACCACTATCTGCGCTCCATCGAACCAGACATCGAAGGCATACGTGGGCCAATGGATTGATCGACGATACGCCCTGCCCAATACCAGATACCCAATCCCCACCCTTAAATCCTTGATCCTTCATCTACTCATGCTCCCCACCATCATCGCTACCGAACTAAAACTGCGACCCCGCCAGGTCGCTGCTGCTGTCGAACTGCTCGATGAGGGCGCTACTGTCACGTTTATCGCCCGCTACCGCAAGGAGGCCACCGGCGGACTGGATGAAGAGCAATTGCGTCAGATCGAAGCCCGTGCAGACTACCTGCGCAAGCTGGAGGCTCGTAAAGCCGCCGTGCGGGCGGAAATCGAATCGCAGGGCAAACTGACGCCCGACCTGGATGCTGCACTCCGGGCAGCGGCCACGCTCCAACAGGTGGAGGACCTCTACCGCCCATTCAAGCCCAAGGCGCCGCACCCGTGCAGCCGTGGCCCGGGAATTAGGATTGGAGCCGCTGGCGGAAGCGCTGTTTGCGCAAGAAAAACGGTCGGAGCCAACACACCTGGCCGAGCGTTTAATCGGTGGAGACGTGCCAGATGCCAAAGCAGCACTGTCTGGTCTGGCGATTGTTCTTGCGGCGCAGCCACCCGCCAGTCAGAAGTCTAAACCTTTCCGAGTTCAGCAAAAGGTGGATTTCTATGCAACGGCTTCCATATGTTCTGTACGGGCGATAATTTCGTCCTGAATGCTTTTTTGCAAATCGTTGAAATAAGCGCTGAACCCGGATACCCTGACCACCAGATCATGATATTTTTCCGGATGACTCTGAGCATCTAACAGGATCTCACGATTTACCACATTGAACTGAACTTCCATCCCACCCAGGTCAAAATAGGTGTCCACAAGGTGTCTAAAAGCCGTTCTGTGACGTTCTGTCATAAAAAACGAAGGATGAAACTTGATATCGAGCACCATGCCGTTCCCGAATATCCGGTGATCGAATCCCGTCAGGGAACGCATGAGTGCTGTCGGACCGTTCCTGTCAGCACCTTGAGCTGGAGAAAGAGCATTGCTCAATGCCACTCTTGCCAAGCGACCATCCGGAAGGGCGCCGGTCATCTCTCCCATGGTGCCATGGGCATATACCGTATAGAGGCCAGCCTGATAGCGTCCCCCCCGATCGTTTGAGTATCTTCCCACTTCCTGACAAAAGAATTGAGCAAGCTCTTTCATCAGTCTATCCGGTTCCTTTTCGTCATTACCAAATTTGGGACACCTGTTTAACAATCTCTGGCGATCAGGTTCTTTTGCTCTAAAGTTTTCCTTAAGTAGAACGGCCATTTCCGGCAGTGTCATGACCTTTTCTTCAAAGATGCTCTGTTCGATCACTGTCAGGGAATCGACGGTGTTCGCCATACCACACCCATTAATTGTAGAAAAGTTATACACAGTTCCACCGTCGGTGACATCTTTTTCCAGGCAGCCTTCCATCGTGAGAGAGAGAAAAGGATTAGGCCAATGTTCTGCGAAATTTTTCTCCATGATATTCGTTGCTTTGACGGCCAGCTCTATACAAAAATCAAGTTCTTCCTTGTACCAGGAATAAAATTCCTCAAAACTATGAATTTCCTCCAGATTTCTGATCTGTTTTAACGGGATAGACTCCCCCGTCAGCGGACACACGCCGCCGTGAAGCATCAATTCCAGAAGCTTCGCCCAGTTAAGACGGAGCTCCTCAGTATGGGCAAACTCCTTTCCCGGTGTTGCAGGCTCCACACAGCCGATGATGCCGAACTTCCAGGCATCCTCTGATGCGATGCCTTTCCGCTTTTGGGAATCAATAATCACATCTTCATTAAAGAGTGCAGGAAATCCGGTGCCTTCCTCAATCAACAGCAGGATTTCCTCCCAGAATTCTTCCGGAAGGCTGGGGTGACAGCGGACAGACAGCAAAGGTTGATCCGTTCTTAACTTTCGGGAAGCCCGAAGACACATCGTGGAAATATCATTGGCCATATACCGGCCCGTGGCATCCATTCCACCAATCACGATGTTTTGAAAGCCGCTGCGGAGGCCGTTAAATTTAATCCAGAGTGCGTCAATGAGTTCGGCAGCCTCTTCTCGGGTGATGCGACCATGTTTCAGATCCTCTTCATAAAAGGGAAAGAGCATCTCATCCAACCGCCCTACAGAAAGAGAACCGGATTCATTTTCTATACAGATGATTTCATGGGTCAGCCACAGGAGCTGGACGGCTTCAAAAAACGTGCTCGGCTTTTCTGTTGCGATACGTTCACAAGAGCGACTGATTGTGCGGAGTTGGCGCTTGTAGTCTTGAGAAACGCTTGTTTCGCTCAGATTCTTGGCCTTGTTTGCATACCGAAGGATATACCTGGAGGCGGCTTCACAGGCAATAATTCCAGATATTACAGTGCTAGCGGCTTCGTCGGAGGCGTTTTGTAGTTCTGTCTGATAAGTTTGCAATATCTTGCCCCAGCCCTCCTGGAGAACCCGATCATACCCGGCAATGACATGACCGCCTGGTGATCGACGTTCGAATAATCCCAGGTTACACCGTTTCTGAAAGTCCTCGATCAACTCCCGATCGGGATGGCCGACCTCCCATCCCCTGGTTTTGAGAAGATATTCGACCTCGACGTTGACATCCGCTGGCTTGGTGTAGCTATAATCATACTTCTGAACATATCCTGCCAGTAGTTCATCCTCTGTCATGGGTATCTCTTTTTCAGAGAGAAAGCGGGCTAACCCCAAAGCTGTCCGGACCTGCTGCGGTTCATGCGGATATTCCTGAAAGACCGTTGCGTATACTTCCTTCCGTTGATGAAACGTATTTTCATCGTAATTCGAATTAATCTTCTGTTTCAACCCTTCCAAACGAGGGCTCAACTTCAAAGTGCCAGTCTGGCTTTTTCTTGCTTTATGCGGTGTTGTTATAATCATGGCGACAATCACCTCCTGATTCATGTAAACGGGCATTGAATAATGTGGCAATTTTATCTATTTGTTCTGCATCAGGTGCGGTGGCGCTACTCAAGCGATATTCCTTGCCGATACTCTCATACTTCCCTTCTCCCAATTGATGATAGGGAAGCAACTCGACCTTTTCAATCCTGCCCATATCCTTAAGATAGCTTGCTACACGCCCCATTTCTTCCGGGCTGTCATTCACTTGCGGAATAACGGGGATGCGAATCCAGATAGGGACAGACTGTTGCGCCAGCCATTGCAGGTTGTCCTTGATGCGTGTATTGTCCCTCCCTGTGATCCTTTTATGCAGATCTGCCGATAAGGCTTTCAGATCGTACAAAAAGAGATCGGTATACGGAAGCACTGTTTCAAAAACGTCTCTGTTAAGATGCCCGGCAGTATCTATTGCCGTGTGTAATCCCAGTTTTTTGCAGGAAATCAACAGTTCTCGGACAAAATCTTTTTGGAGGAGCGGTTCCCCACCCGATAACGTGATGCCTCCTCCGGAACGCTCATAAAAAGGCATATCTCGTTGTATCTTTTCGAGAACTGCATCTACAGTCATCCACTCACCGCACAGGTCAAGCGCCCCTGACGGACAAAAAGAACGGCATGACCCACAAAGACTGCACTGTTCTCTAAGGAAAAGTTTTTTGTCCTCTTCGAACACATGGGCCTGCGAGGGACATTGTTGCAAGCAAGCCCCGCACTCGATGCACTTATGAGGAAAAGTTCGAACTTGTGGTTTGGAGGCTATCGATTCCGGATTATGACACCAGATGCATTCCAGATTGCAGCCTTTCATAAAGATGGTCGTCCGAATACCGGGTCCATCGTCAAGAGAAAAACGCTGAATATTAAAAACGAGCCCCTTAAGCATAACGCCAACATACTCCTGTATAAATTTCAAAATCGAAAGTTCTCCATAATATCCTGAATATGGGGTGATTATGTTGCACAGTTTCCTGATAATATCTTACAAGAGGACAAAAGTGTATACTGTGCTACATCACCTGTCAATTGAAGAGAATGCATGGCAACACCCATGCAATGAACAAGGGCGTCCTCGACGCCCAGAGCCACATCAACTAACTTTAGCCTTCGGTCTTGTTCAAAAAACGAGCCTGCAAACAAATACCCAATACCTCGCTTATGCTCCCCACCACCATCGCAACCGAACTAAAACTACGCCCCCACCAGGTCGCTGCTGCAATCGAACTGCTCGATGAGGGCGCTACTGTCCCTTTCATCGCCCGTTACCGCAAAGAAGCCACCGGCGGGCTGGATGAAGAACAACTGCGCCAGATCGAAGCCCGTGTAGACTACCTGCGCAAGCTGGAGGCTCGCAAATCTGCTGTGCGGGCCGAAATCGAATCGCAGGACAAGCTGACGCCCGACCTGGATGCCGAACTCCGGGCTGCGACCACGCTCCAACAGGTGGAGGACCTCTATCGCCCGTACAAGCCCAAGCGTCGCACCCGTGCAGCCGTGGCCCGGGAATTGGGATTGGAACCGCTGGCGGAAGCGCTGTTGGCGCAAGACAAACGGTCGGATCCCCAACAACTGGCCGAGCGTTTTATCAACGACGACGTGCCGGATGCAGAAGCAGCGCTGGCCGGCGCACGGGACATCATCGCTGAGCAGGTGAGCGATAACGCTGTGGTGCGGCAACTGGCGCGTCAACGCACCCACGACCGGGGCTTCATCGTCAGCAAGCTGGCGGCGGAGGATGCCGATCCCGAAGGGCGATACCGGGTGTATCACGAATTTCGAGCCCCACTGCAAGGCCATCGCCCCGCACCAGTGGCTGGCGTTGCAGCGTGGTGAGGCCGACGATTGCCTGAAAGTGCGCATCGAAGGCCCGGATGACGAAGTCATTGAACGCATTGCCGGGCTTTATCTGACGGCGCATTGGAGCCCTGCCGAGGCGCAAGTGCAGCAGGCTGTGGCCGACGGCTATCAGCGCTTGCTCAAACCAGCAGTGGATCGAGACCTGCGGGGCGGGCTCAGCGAACAAGCTGCCGATCACGCCATCCAGGTCTTCGCCACCAACCTGCGCAACCTGCTGCTGCAACCGCCGCTGCGCCAGCGCGCCGTCATGGGCATCGACCCCGGCTTTCGCACCGGCTGCAAAGTGGCGACGGTGAGCCCCAGCGGTCGTCTGCTGCACACGGCCACCATCTACCCCCACCCGCCGCAGCGAGAGCAGGCGCGGGCACTGGAGCAACTGGCCAAACTGGTCGAGCTGGACAAGATCTCGGTGGTCGCCATCGGCAATGGCACCGCCAGCCGGGAAACCGAAACGCTGGTGGCCGAGTTGGTGCGTGAAAGGCCGGGACTGGCCTATGTCATGGTCAGTGAAGCGGGGGCCTCGGTGTACTCCGCCTCCCCCCTGGCCCGAGAGGAATTCCCCGATCTCGATGTGTCGATCCGAGGAGCCGTTTCCATCGCCCGCCGCCTGCAAGACCCCCTGGCCGAACTGGTCAAAATCGATCCCCGCAGCATCGGCGTGGGGCTGTACCAGCACGATGTGGACCAGAAGGAATTGACCGCATCGCTGGACGCCGTCGTGGAATCGGTCGTCAACCACGTGGGTGTGGATGTGAACACCGCCTCGGCGGCGCTGCTGGGCTATGTCTCCGGCCTGAACCAGCAAGTGGCTAAAAATATCGTCGCCCACCGGGAAGTAAATGGGCAGTTCCAATCTCGGGCGGAATTGAAGAAGGTGAAGCGACTGGGCCCGAAAGCCTACGAGCAGGCCGCCGGTTTCCTGCGCATCCCCGATGGCCGCAACCGCCTGGACAACACCATCATCCATCCCGAATCGTATGGCGTGACCAGGGAACTGTTGGAACTGGCCGAACTGAATCTGCGCATGGTCAATCTGTCCGGGCGGATGGAGCAATTCCGTCGTGAAAACAATCTGGCCGAAATTGCCGAGATGCTCGGCATCGGACTGCCCACCCTCGAAGATATCGTGGATGCCCTGATCCGACCCGGTCGGGACCCCCGGGATGACCTGCCCAAACCGGTGCTGCGGCAGGATGTACTATCGATGGAAGACTTGAGCGAGGGCATGGTGCTGACGGGCACGGTGCGCAATGTGGTCGATTTCGGCGCGTTCGTCGACATCGGCGTCAAGCACGATGGTCTGGTGCATGTCAGCAAAATGGCCGACCGCTATGTGCGCAATCCCCACGAAATCGTCGGCGTGGGCGATGTGGTGGAAGTGACGGTGACCAGCATCGATGCTGATCGAGGGCGGATTGGTTTGAGTATGGTGGACTGAGCAACCCTAAAGATCAAACAGACGCCATAACCAGCTAAAATCCCGACCTAACCGACCAGGGGCTTCCGAAGTCAGAAAGCTCGAGTGACCTTTGGGGTTATTTTCGCTCCACCAACACGGTCCCATTCGTTAGCCCTACCAACGCCTGCTCAAACGCATCAGCTTGCTCCTCGGGCAAGCTAACTCGATAGGTCACATCTGCGGCGTACGTTTCTTCCACAATCACGGCCTCGTACTCAGGCAACATGCGCTGCACCGGGGTCACGCTGGCGTAATCGATCACCACCTCCAATTCGGCTTTCGGGACATGCTCGGCGATTGGCAGACCCTCCAGGGCATATTGCGGCCCGCTGCTGTAGGCCCGAACCAGCCCCCCCTTTCCCAGATTGGTCCCACCGTAGTAGCGCGTCACCACCGCTGCGATGTCGCCCAGGCCGCTGTGTTGGAGCACGGTGAACATGGGGCGGCCCGCCGTGCCATGCGGCTCCCCATCATCGCTGTAACCGATCTGCGCTGTCCCACCGGGCGGCCCCACTAAATACGCCCAGCAATTGTGGGTGGCGTCGCCAAACTCCGCTTTAATTCCTGCAATAAATGTTCTCGCCGCCCCGACCGTGGGCGTGTAAGCGACCGTCGTAATAAAACGGCTACGCTTGATCTCTTCTTCGACACGGTGCGATGCACCAGGGATGGGGTAGCGGTTGGACATGGTTGTTTGAGAAATGATTGGATAAGTTGTCTCTCACCCTATCTTATCACATTCGGGTTGCATGGCATGACAACGCTATGCTATGCTCTCAGTATGATTTCGCCATTGACGGATTCGGAAGCGCAAATGAAAACCAACCTTGCTGAGACAGCCACCTGGTACTGGCTGGTTTATGAATCAGGGCTCGGTCTGCGGCGCGTGAAAGAGATTATGTTAGATTATGGGCTGACACATAGCCAATCTCTACACGAAGTCCTCTTTTTAACGCCATTCGCACAGCAAACCCTGCTGAAACTGACGGTCGAAGAATCAGAGTTGCTGGAGGAACGGCGTCCACGCGTTGGATCAAACCGCCGAGACTTTGGCGGAGTGGCGGAATTCAGGCATGGGGATGATTCGTCTGGATGAATCGAGCTACCCCCCCACCCTGCGCATCCATCTCCGCCCGGAAGAACTACCGCTCCTACTAAACTATCATGGTGAGCCGGGTTTGTTGGACATGCCAACGGTGATGGCGTTCTCCGGTGAAGAGCCGGATGAAGAGGCGATGGCGTGGGCTACCGACACGATGCTTGAGCTTGCACATGAGGGAGCAATGCCTCTGGTGGTGGCAAAAACCGGGCTGGACGCCAGGCTGATGCGAGCATTTTTAGACGTGGAAGCGCCTTGCACGCTCGTTTTCCCCCAGGGATTGGCTTCCTATACCCCACCACCGGCGCTGGATACGGCCATCCGTGCGGGTCGGGCATTGCTCATCAGTCCTTTCCGGCCAGACTGGTCACCGCCGCCCGGCAAACCAAACCCCATGCTGCCCCACGCTTTGGGCTTCGCCCAAGCGCTGGCCAACGCCTTGCTGATCGTAGAGCCGCCCCACCCGCTCAACCTGCTCCCCGAACAGCCTTGCCTCCTCCGGCCAGGCATCCCCAAGACCATCGGCTGCCAGAGCTATTACACAGACCCGGAAGAACTTTTTCTGCGCCTGGTCGAAACGCCTGCTGATGCAGCCGCAGCCAACCTTGCCCCGCAACAACCGTCCCCCAGCAGCGACGCAGCGCCAGTCGTTGCGCCGCTGGACGCCGAAAAACTCATCAGCAGACTATCCGAAATGGGCAATGTGCCCGAAGCACTGAAGGCCCGCTTGCGAACCTCCAAACCAAGTAACTAATTTAACGTTGTCAAACTAATACCAGATCACCCAAAACGAGCTATGGACTGTCCAAACTGCGGAACCTGGAACCCCGACGACAAAAACGTCTGTTGGCGTTGCCAGACAACTCTGCCGAAGCCAGAAGAACAAAAGAAAAAACGCAAGCCACTCACACTCTTTGGTCTCCCTGCCTGGATTTTTGTCGTACTTGCCATCATGCTACTCGTGCCCTTTTTCTCGCAGTGCATGGGGTCTGGCAGCATTCCCGGCTTATGAGAATGATGTCGTTGCGCCGAGCGTCGCTGCGTCGAGCGATGCTTCAGTGGTTCGACAAAAACGCACGTGACCTCCCCTGGCGTCAAACCAAGGATCCTTATCACATCTGGGTGAGTGAAGTCATGCTTCAGCAGACCCAGGTGTCTACTGTCATTCCGTATTTCACTCGCTTCATCACCCGTTTCCCCACTGTCGAAAACCTGGCATCAGCGCCAGTGGATGATGTGCTGAAGCACTGGGAGGGATTGGGCTATTACCGCAGGGCTCACAATCTACACAAAGCCGCCAAGATCATCCACACGCAATACGATGGCGTCATCCCTACGGACCCGGAAACATTGCTGACCCTGCCCGGCATTGGCCGCTACACCGCCGGAGCCATCGCTTCGATTGCTTTCGGCCAACCAGTCCCGGTGCTGGACGGCAACGTCAAGCGGGTCATCAGCCGCCTTGATGACATGGAGGACAACATCGATGAAACGGGCACACAGACGAGCCTGTGGGAGCGAGCGGGTGAACTCGTCGATCCGGAGCGCCCGGGAGATTTCAACGAAGCGCTGATGGAACTCGGCGCCACCATCTGTCTGCCCCAAAATCCCGCCTGCCATCTCTGCCCGGTTGAGGATTTGTGTCTGGCCCGACAACGAGGCACGCAATACGAGCGCCCTATCCGCAATCCCCGCAAGCGCACGCCGCACTTCGACGTTGTGGCAGGCGTTATCTGGCACGGCAGCGATCCGCAGCGCTTCCTCATTAGCCAGCGCCCGGTGGAAGGTATGCTGGGCGGTCTGTGGGAATTCCCCGGCGGGAAACAGCAAGTTGGCGAGAGCTGCGAACAGGCGCTTGAACGGGAACTGATGGAAGAGTTGGCGATCCGGGTTGAGGTGGGAAAGCGCATCACCAGCATCGACCACGCTTACACGCATTTTCGCATCACCTTGCACGCCTATCATGCCCTGCACGTCGATGGCGAACCGCAATGTCTGGGCGTCGACGACTGGCGCTGGGTGACCATCGCCGATCTTGATGCATACGCATTCGCCCGGACGGATCGGAGGATCATTGAGGTGCTGATGGCCAGCAACCCCAGCAAATGGCGCCCCCGCTAGTTCGCCCTCTCGCTCCCTTCACTCCCTTCGCTCCCACTCCCATGCTCCTCATCTCCCCCTACCACACCGGCTCGCACAAGGCCTGGGCTGAAAGTTATGTAAAGCATAGTCGCTATGAAATCCATCTCCTGACGATGGCGGGGCGATTCTGGAAATGGCGGATGCAAGGCGGGGCGCTGGAGTTAGCACAGCAGGTCGAGCGACATTGCCGGACGGTCGGGCGACCGGACGCTCTGCTGGTCACCGACATGGTCAATCTCCCCGCCCTGCTGGCGTTGTCCCGACCCTGGCTCGATGGCGTCCCCACTCTCTTTTACGCCCACGAAAACCAACTGACCTACCCCCCGCCGCCCGGCGAAAAACGAGACCTGACCTACGGCATGATCAACCTGCTGAGCATGGTCGCAGCCGACGCCATCGCCTTCAACAGCCAGTACCACCTCGAGGAATTCTTCGATGAACTCCCTCGCCTGCTCAAACACTTCCCCGATTACAACCATCTGGAGATCATCCCCCTGCTACACGCCAAAAGTCAGGTTCTGCCCGTCGGGATTGATCTTGGCTGGCTCGACCAGCATCGCTCCTCCCTACACCCCAACTCCCTCGATCAAACACCGCTGCGCATTCTCTGGAACCAGCGCTGGGAATACGATAAAAATCCCGCTGAATTCTTCGACGCACTATACGTTTTGCAGGATGCCGGACTCCCTTTCCAGGTTATCGTCGCTGGTGAAAACTTCCGCCAGCAGCCGGCGGAATTTGCCGAAGCCAGAGAACGTCTGGCTCAGCACATCATCCATTTTGGCTTCGCCAAAGACAGAGAGACCTACGTCCGCCTGCTGTGGGAATCCGACCTGGTAGTCTCCACCGCCCACCACGAATTCTTCGGCGTCAGCATCCTCGAAGCCATCTACTGCGGCTGTTATCCCCTGCTCCCCCACCGCCTGAGCTATCCCGAACTCATTCCTGCTTCCCACCACGTCACCCACCTCTACCACGACTTCGATGGGCTGGTCGAGCGACTGCGCTGGGCCGCACGCCATCCCAACGCAGGTGCGAGCAGGCACGCTAAGCGAGGTCGCCGCATCTTCGATTGGCGCCAGATAGCGCCCCGTTACGACGACCTGATAGGCTTGCTCATCAACCAGCGCAGCAGTTGATAGTTTTGTGTTGATTGTTGACTGTTTTTACTCTTCTGCATTCCAGAACCCACGATTTTTGATCATCCACTTCTGCGAATTTAGAAGCTCCTCGCCCTCTTGAGGCACAACCCGCACGTAGCTGCCATCGGACAACATCCGTCTGGATTTGGCATTGTCTCGCAGATGAATATCCAATATCTGCCGCGCAGCCGCTTTCAATTCGGGGTCCTGAACAGGGAAAAGTTGCTCCACACGCCTGACTAGGTTGCGAGGCATGAGATCGGCGCTGCCCAGCAGAATTTCTTCGTCGCCCCCGTTGCGGAAGTAGTAAATACGTGGATGCTCAAGAAAACGACCCACCACCGACGTTACAGTGATATTGTCACTCACCCCAGGGATTCCCGGGCGCAAACAGCAAATGCCCCGTACCTGTAAATCAATCTTAACACCCGCCTGCGATGCCCGATACAGGGCCCTGATGCATTTCATGTCCACCAACTGATTCATCTTGAAGGCGACATAGCCGTTGCCATGCAGCAAGTGTTGCTCGATCTCCCGGTGGATGCGCCGCAGAAGCTCTTTACGCATCGTCCCTGGCGCCACCAACAATTTCCGGTAATCCTGCTGGCGGGAATAGCCGGTCAGCGAATTGAAGAGATCGGAGACATCAGCACTGAGATCGGGATCAGAGGTGAACATCGCCATGTCGCTGTAGATTCTGGCGGTAACGGCATTGTAGTTGCCGGTGCTCATGTGCACATAGCGCACGATGCCCTCTTCCTCGCGCCGGACAACCAGCAGCAGTTTACAGTGGGTCTTGAGCCCAACCAAACCATAGACAACATGCACGCCGACCTGCTCCAGCGCTTTCGCCCAGACGATATTGTTTTCTTCGTCGAAACGGGCTTTTAGTTCGACCAGCACTGCCACCTGCTTGCCATTCTCACGTGCTTTCATTAGCTCTTTGACCACAGGAGCATTTTTCCCCACGCGATACAAGGTCTGCTTGATGGCCAGAACGTTAGGATCACGTGCAGCTGCGTGCAGGAAATCAAGGACAGGGCTAAAGCTATCGTAAGGATGATAGAGCATGATATCCCGACGACGAATAACGGAAAAAATATCCTCGCCAGTAGTCAAGGCAGCAGGGATAGAGGGCGAAAAGGGCTCATCCTTCAGATCTGATCGCTCTACTCGCATCAATCCCATTAAATCGGCTTTGCCGATCCGGCCATTCATTGTGTAAACCTGATACGGATATAAACCCATGTTCTCGATCAGGATCTGACGGACATTGTCCGGCATGTTGCTATCGACCTCGAGGCGCACCTCTCTACCAAAATAGCGCAGCCCCACGCCTTCCTCAATAGCGGCAAGCAAGTCAGCCGCTTCATCCTCCTCGATCTCGATGTCGGCGTCGCGGGTCACCCGGAAGGGATAAACTGCAACAACATCCAATCCTGGAAACAACTCATCAAGATTATTGCTGATGACATCCTCGATCCAGACGAAATTATCGGCTTCCACATCCGCCAAATGCAAACCCTCGAAAATATCTACTCGCTCCTCGCTGGGGATACGAAGCAATCTTGGGAACGAACCCGGCACCTTCACCCTGGCAAAACGCTCGCCCTCCACGGGGTCCCGAATGACGACAGCAAGATTCAGGCTGAGGTTGGAGATATGTGGGAACGGATGGCCCGGGTCGAAGGCCAGGGGAGTGAGCACAGGAAAAACTTCACGGCGGAAATACCTCCGCAGGAGTTTTCGTTGCTTTCCCTTCAGTTCATCATAATCCAGAACATTAATCCCCTCAGCCCTCAATTTTGGCAGCACATCCTCCTGCCAGCATGCCAACTGTAGCTTGAGCATTGGTTCAAGAACCTGCCGGATTGCGATCAATTGTTCTGACGGCGTCAAGCCATCGGGGGAGGATCCCGCCAGCCCCAATTCCAACTGCTGCCGCAAACCCGAAACACGAATCATGAAGAACTCATCGAGGTTACTGCTGAAAATGGAGAGGAACTTCACCCGCTCCAACAGGGGGTGCGACTCATCCAGCGCTTCTTCCAGAACCCGGCGATTAAATTCCAACCAGGTCAATTCCCGGTTGAGGTAATACTCGGGCTGGTCGAGATCAACGGCGCTGATCCAATCATCTTCTTCATTGCCGTCCACCATGTAGCGCGCTTGCCGAATCCAATCTGCATAATCCGGGCGTCGCCATTCCGGCGCCTGGATTATGTCGTGTACATCTTCTGGATCCAATGCAGCCAAGTCCTCGGCGGATGCAATAGACGCCTCGTGCAGCAAACGTTGATATTTTGGTCCAACACCTTTAATAAGCGTTAAATTTTGATTTGGCATCATTCATGCACCATATAGTGGATCGAGATACTGGAAATTCAACAGAACCTGGCAAATTGTTGGTAATTTATATCACATCCACCCTGCCCTGCCAAGCACGTTACTACCAAATAAAATGGGCCCGGCCTCTCCCCAAGGCCAGACCCATGTCTGCGACCAAAACTGGTCGCAATCTCGGTGAAGCGCCTTCGGCGAGAAGATGCAGACGCCTCAAGATGATCAGGTCTGTTGTGATTATCTGTCATCATTTAGTAGGACGAACAAAAATCCAATTTGGTACTCCTGCCGTGCGGACTAGCGCAACGTATTTTCAACACTGTGCGCATCCAGGTTTGGCTTCTTAGTAGACGCTCATGCTGGTGGGCCAGCGCCACGGAGGCCTGTCCTGAGCCTGCCGAAGGGATGAAAACGACACGAGTGTCATTCCGAACGAATGTGAGGAATCTGTACCCTGTTCTCACAGAAGTAGATTCCTCGACTCCCTGTCGGTCGCTCGGAATGACACCATTAGGGTGTTTTTCAGGGCAGTTCAACAGGGGATTTCTCCTCCTTTCGGTCGTTGAAATGACTTTTTCAAGGCAGACATGTCGTCTTGGGAAGGGTCCCAAAACGACATCGCCAGCCACCTGATTCAGTTATGATCAGACCAATTTCGCAATTTTCACTATTTATACTGTGAGATTTGACAAAACGTTTTTCAGATGCTAGACTTTACCCTCGTTGCATCCCAACAGGCATTCTGAAACCCAACTCAATGGTCACTTACTACCAGCAACTCAACGACTCCCCCCGGGGACAAATCATCCAGCTCATCCAGCGTAATGGCGCCCTTGACATCAAGGAGCTACGTGGCGAACTCGGAGTGAGCGACACAGCCATACGCCAGCAACTGCGGCGACTACAGGCAGATGGCCTCATTCGTGCAAGTCGAGCGCCCAGCAGTGGCCCAGGCCGACCTGGTCGCGTGTATGAACTGACAGTAGAAGCGCGTGGTCTCTTTGCCAATTACAGCGAAGATCTGGCGCTCAGTCTCTATGCCGAACTTCTGACTGACCAGGGCCCTGAAGTGGTGAGCCGACTACTCGACCGGGTGGGGAAACGCCTGGCCAATCAATATCAGCGTGAAGTGCAAGGGAAGGCGCTGCACGAACGGGTGCGCTCCCTTGCTAAAATCCTGGACAACAAAGGCATCATGTCCGATATTTCTCTGGACTCTGATGTCATCTTTTTGCACGAATACCACTGTCCCTACCACGAACTGGCGGAAACGCATCGCGAGATCTGCGAAATGGAACGAGATATGATGTCGCAGGTGCTGGAAGCTGATGTCGAACTCACCATTTGCATGATGGACGGACACCACAGTTGCTCTTTCGCCGTCCGTCCCCAAACTCAACAAGCCATTCCATCGTAATTTCATTTGGATACTGGACATTTGACACTGTAAATATCCAATACCCATTATCTAATACCTACCCAATTTCCACGGAGCACAACTTTAATCATGACTGCTGTACTCGAAATCAAAGACCTACATGTCGAAGTCGGAGACACCGAAATCCTCAAAGGCGTCAATCTGACGCATGCGCCAGGGCGAAGTGCATGCCTTGATGGGGCCGAATGGCTCTGGCAAGAGCACAATGGCCTATGCCATCGCCGGGCATCCTCATTACGAGGTCACCGGCGGCGATATCCTCTTCAATGGCGAAAGCATTCTCGACCTGGACCCGGATGAGCGCGCCAAACTGGGCATTTTTCTGGCCTTCCAGTACCCGGTCGCTATCCCCGGCGTCAGTTTCGCCAATTTCCTGCGCGCTGCTGTCAGCAATGTGCGCGGATACAAAGAGAAAGCCCGGACGAGAAACAAACGGGTCGGGTGAAACCAAAGCGATCGGCTCAGAATTGATGCCGATGCGTGAGTTCCGCACGGAAATGCTGGCCAAGATGGATCGCTTCAATGTGGATCGAGCCTTTGCCCGCCGCTATCTGAACGATGGCTTCAGCGGTGGCGAGAAAGAAGCGAGGCGAGGTGCTGCAAATGGCCATGCTCGAACCGAAAATCGCCATTCTGGACGAAAGCGATTCCGGTCTGGACATCGACGCCCTGCGCGTCGTGTCGGACGGCATCAACAAGCTGGTCGCCGATGGCATGGGCGCTCTGTTGATCACCCACTACCAGCGCATTCTCAATTACGTCAAACCCGACAAAGTCAGCGTTTTTTACGATGGCCACATCGTCCTCACCGGCGGCCCGGAAGTAGCCCATATGCTGGAAGAGAAAGGCTATGGTTGGGTTGAGGAAGAACTGGCGCAGAAAGTGCTCGCTTAATTGGCAGTAGTGGATATTCGGTATTGCGAGTACATCAAGCCGAATACCCAATAACAAATATCCAATATCGTTTTCAACACAATACCACTCTTCAGGAGTTGAACAATATGGCAACAGAACTAGATCGCAAAGCCTTAGCAAGGCATTAAAGATGAATATGAATATGGCTGGAGCCAGCCTGAAAATTACACGTTCAAGGCCCGCAAAGGGCTGGATCATGACGTCATCGATCAGATCTCGGAGATGAAGGGCGAGCCGGAATGGATGCGCGAGTTCCGGCACAAATCGCTCGACATCTACCATGTCCAAACCGATGCCCACTTGGGGCGCCGATCTGAGCGAGATCGATTTCGACGACATCTACTATTACATCAAACCGACCGGTGAATCTGGCAAATCGTGGGACGATGTGCCCGAAGACATCAAGGAAACCTTCGACAAACTGGGCATCCCCGAGGCGGAACGCAAGTTCCTGGCCGGGGTGGGCGCGCAGTATGAATCGGAGATGGTCTACCATTCGCTTCAACGAGGAATGGGAGAAGCTGGGCGTCATCTTCGTCAGCATCGAAGATGGCCTGAAGCATCACGAAGACCTGTTCCAGTGAATACTTCGGCACCGTCATCCCCCCCACCGACAACAAATTCGCAGCACTGAACAGCGCCGTGTGGTCGGGCGGCTCCTTTATCTATGTGCCCACCGGGCGTCAATCTGGACATCCCCTTGCAGGCTTATTTCCGCATCAATGCCGAATCTGTGGGCCAGTTTGAGCGCACGATCATCATCGTGGACGAAGGCGCCAGCATCCATTACATCGAAGGCTGCACCGCCCCTATCTACGACAGAGACAGCCTGCACAGCGGCGTGATCGAGATCGTCGTCAAGAAAAACGCCCGCTGCCGTTATACGACCATTCAGAACTGGTCGAACAACGTCTACAATCTGGTGACACAGCGAGCGTTGGCCTACGAAAACGCCACGATGGAATGGGTGGACAGCAATCTCGGCTCCAAGATCACGATGAAGTATCCGGCCGTGTTCATGCTGGGCGAAGGCGCTCATGGCGAGATTCTCTCGGTCGCGTTTGCGGGCAAGGGCCAGCATCAGGACGCCGGCGGCAAGGTTGTGCATGCCGCGCCCAACACCTCATCCAAGATCATTTCCAAATCGATCAGCAAGGATAGCGGGCGCGCTTCGTACCGGGGCCTGCTGAAAGTGGCCAAGGGCGCGCAAGGCTCTCGCTCGCAGGTGGTGTGCGATGCCCTTCTGCTCGACCCCGAATCCCGTTCGGACACCTACCCCTACATCGAGATCGCATGAAGATGATGTGGAAGTGGGGCATGAGGCCTCGGTCAGCAAGATCGGCGAGGAACAGCTCTTCTATCTCAAGAGCCGAGGCATCAACGAAGATGAGGCCGCCAGCATGATTGTGGGCGGATTCATCGAGCCGCTGGTGAAGGAACTGCCCATGGAGTACGCCGTCGAATTGAACCGCCTGATCCAACTGCAGATGGAAGGAAGCATTGGATAGCAGTGGAGAAGATATCGTAGACTCGTGAAAGAATTAACACTCGATGATGAACTACTCGGTTGCTGCTCGTCCGACGCAGCATCAGCGACCGTTACAATGAGCCGGAATGGCTCCGGCAGGCCCGGCTGGCGGCCTGGGAGACCTTCGAAGCTACGCCCTGGCCTGACCTACAAAGAAGAAACCTGGCGACGCACCCGACTGACCGGCTTCAATCTGGACGCCTTCGACACCGGCGACCGAGTCCCACCAGTCGTTTGGCTCCCGCGACCAACTTGCCGCCCGACCTCGCTGCCAATCTCGAACAAGATCGACAGCGCCGGGGCGCTCTGGTCTTCCACGATGGCAGCCTGATTTACGCCGATCTGGACGCAGAACTGGCGCCAAAGGCGTGATCTTCACCGATCTGCGCACGGCCCTGGCCGAGCACGAGCGAATTGGTGCGGGCCCATCTTCGGTGCGCTGGTGCCGGCGTCGGAGAACAAATTCGCCGCCCTACACTATGCGCTCTGGCAAAATGGCACTTTTCTGTACGTGCCCAAGAACGTCACCCTGGAAAAACCGCTTGCAGGTGATCATCAGACTTCAGCGAAGGCAAAGCGCACTTCCATCACAGCCTGCTCATCGGCGACGAGAACAGCGAAGTGACCATTGTCGAAGATTTCATCGGCGCCGCCGACGGCATGAGCGACAGCGTGGCTGAGATCTACCCCATGGCGGCTGCCCGCCTGCACTATCTGCGCCTGCAAAACCTGGATACCAGCGCCTGGAATTTCGCCACCATGCGCGCTCGCGCCCAGCGCGACGCCCTCTATCGCCAGTTGCAGGCCTCGTGGGGCAGCCGCCTGAGCAAAGTCTGGATCGATCTGGAGATGGAAGAGCCAGGCAGCCACGGCGAATTGCTCGGACTTTACTTCCCGCAGGGCCGCCAGCACATCGACCATCACACCAATCAGAATCACAAGCGCGAACGCGCCACCAGCGACCTGCTTTTCAAGGGCGCACTGGATGACAAGAACTCGCTCGGTCTACCAGGGCATCATCCGGGTGTGGCCCAACGCCCAGAAGACCGACGCCTACCAGAAAAACGACAACCTCATCCTCAGCGATCGGGCGCCCGCGCCGACTCCATCCCCGGCCTGGAAATCGAGGCGGATGATGTACGCTGCACGCATGGCGCCACCCGCGCCAAGGTGCAGGACGAGTATCTCTTCTATCTCATGGCCCGCGGCCTGGGCCGCAAGACCGCCAAGCGCATGATCGTGCAGGGCTTCTTCGAGGAAGTGCTCAACCGTGTGCCGGTGAGGGCGTTCGAGACAAACTTGAGGCCGAAATCGCACACCGGGTCGGGTTGGAATAGAGGTCAGAGATTCAGGTATCAAAGATTAAGTTGCTGTCAGAACACTCATGCATTAATCGTTTGATCATTGAGTCTTCAGTCACGTCCAGTTTCCATCACCACTTTCAGTCGCTAAAGATACTACCATGCCCACCATCACCGACATCCGCACCGACTTCCCCATCCTCCAACAGGAGGTGCATGGGCATCCTCTGGCATATCTGGATAGCACCGCCAGTTCACAGAAACCCCGGCAGGTGCTCGAAGCGATGGATGAGTACTATCGCACAACCCATGCCAATGTGCATCGGGGCGTGCACACGCTGAGCGAAAATGCCACCGCCGCTTACGAAAACGCTCGGCTGCGCGTGGCCCGTTTTATCAACGCCGCCAGCCCCAAAGAGGTCATCTTCACGCGCAATGCCACCGAGAGTCTGAATCTGGTGGCGTATAGCTGGGGACGAGCCAACCTTAGCCCCGGCGATGAAGTGCTCATCACCGAGATGGAGCATCACTCCAATATCGTGCCCTGGCAGCTAGTCTGCGAGATGACTGGCGCGACCTTGCGTTTTGTTCCCATCACGCCCCACGGCGAGCTTGGATTACGAGGCGCTGGATACTCTGTTGACAGAACGCACGAAACTCTTCGCTTTCACGGCCATGTCCAATGTGCTGGGCACGATCAATCCGGTAGCAGAACTGGTCGAGCGAGCCCATGCGGTCGGGGCCATCGCCGTGGTGGACGGAGCACAGAGCGTGCCTCATCTGGCAACGGATGTGCAGGCCCTTGATGTCGACTTTCTGGCTTTTTCCTCCCACAAGATGCTCGGCCCCACCGGAAGCGGCGTGCTTTACGGCAAGCGAGCTTTGCTCGAAGCGATGCCTCCCTTTATGGGCGGCGGCGACATGATCCGTGAAGTAAGGATGGAAAGCAGCACCTGGAACGATCTGCCCTACAAATTCGAGGCCGGCACACCGGCCATCGCCGAGGTCATTGGTCTCGGTGCAGCCGTCGATTACCTGAACCAGGTGGACATGGATTGGGTGTCCGAACATGAACGAGCGATCACAACCTACGCCTGGGACCAGATCCACAGGTCGAGGGCGTGCGAGTGTTGGGGCCTGGTCCCGACCGACGCGGTGGACTCCTGTCTTTTGTCCTGGGCGATATCCATCCCCACGATGTGGCCGCCGTGCTGGACATGGAAGGCATCGCCGTTCGGGCCGGACACCACTGCGCCCAGCCGATCCACGACCATTACGGCATCCCGGCGACTTCCCGCGCCAGCTTCTATCTCTACAACACCGAAGAGGAAGTTGACAGGTTCGTAGCGGCATTGTACAAAACGAAGGAAATCTTTGAATTCTAGGAGTTCAAAGATTAAGGATCAAAGATTAAGAATAGCGAGCGATCAGCCGATTTTTAATCTTTAATCCTTAATCTTTGCCGCTGTTAGACTGCACACCGAAATGATAATTCAGAATATGAGAGAAGGCAATGGACGACCTTTACCGCGAAAACATCCTTGACCATTACCGATATCCCCGGAATAAAGGTCATCTGGACAACCCCGATATTCACTACCACGACGTGAATCCCTTCTGCGGCGATGAGCTTACGCTCGAACTGAAGATAGAGAATGACCGTGTCGTGGATGTGGCCTTTGACGGCAAAGGTTGCGCCATCAGTCAGGCGTCCGCTTCGATGCTCACGGAGGAGGTCATGGGTATGACACTTGACGAAGTCAAAGCATTGGATAAAGACTTCATCGTGGAAATGCTCGGCATCGAGATCGGCCCGGTGCGCCTGAAATGTGCGCTGCTGTCCCTGAAAGTGTTGAAAGCAGGCGCTTGGGGACTGGAAGAATGGCCGGAGTGAGTGAACGGTAGCCGGATGACAGGATGCCACGGTGACAAGGTGGCTGGGTGACATCCACGCAACACGCAATACGCAACACGTCCCCCTAATCAAGCACAGAAACACATAAAGGAAAACAAATATAATGCCAACACCAGAACAAGTTAAAGAATCCCTGAAAGCTGTTATTGATCCCGAAATCGGGTTAGATATCGTCAATCTTGGCCTTATCTACGAAATCAAAACCGATGACGAAAAGAATTCGGTTGATGTCGATATGACGTTGACCAGCCCCGGCTGCCCAATGGGCCCCCAAATCCTCACCGATGTTTACCAGACCGTGCAGAAATCCTTCCCCGATGTGGATGATGTGGAAGTGAATCTGGTCTGGGTTCCATTTTGGAATCCGCAGATGATGTCTGAGGATGCGAAGGAAGAGTTGGGTTTCTTCTAAAACAAAACCTGTCAGGGTGGCAGCATTTCCTGCTACTGCCCTGACAGGCCATGAATTGTGAATTAATCTGGTGAAGTGGGAAATTGGGGGCGGGAAGAATGACCAGCCGGATACTTAAGACGCCCTGCGCGTGAGCACCGGACTGCGGGCAGCTCGCACTTCGTCCAAACGGCGGACGGGCGTGTGATGCGGGGCAGTGTGCAACAGTTCGGGGTCGATGCGGGCTTCCTCGGCGATGGCGGTGAGCGCATCGACAAAGCTATCAAGCGTGTCTTTGCTCTCGGTCTCGGTCGGCTCGATCATCATCGCTTCCGGCACGATCAGGGGGAAGTAGATGGTGGGCGGATGGAAGCCGTAATCGATCAGGCGCTTGGCGATGTCCAGGGTGTGGATATCGGGAGCGCCGTCGATCTTGCCCTGGATCACGACCTCGTGCATGCAGATGCGATCGCCGTGCGGAACAGGGATAATCGCCCCGCTCCTGAGCCGGGCCTGGATGTAGTTGGCGTTCGAGCACCGCGTCTTCGCTGACTCGGCGCAAGCCCTCGGCGCCGTGCATGCGAATGTAGGTGTAGGCTCGCACCAGCACGCCGAAATTGCCCTGGAAACTGCGCACCCGACCAATACTCTGTTCCGGCCAGTACCAGTTGATAGCCCTCGTCATCCAGCGCCACCAGCGGGCCGGGCAGGAATGGCGCCAGTTCGGCAGTCACGCCGACCGGGCCAGAGCCAGGACCGCCGCCACCGTGCGGCGTGCTGAAGGTCTTGTGCAGGTTGAAGTGCATCACATCGATGCCCAGATCGCCGGGCCGGGTGATGCCCATGATGGCATTGAGATTGGCGCCATCGCCATAGACCAGACCGCCGGCCTCGTGCACCAGGTCGCAGATCTCGACGATGTTCTGCTCGAACAGGCCCAGCGTGCTGGGATTGGTGATCATCAGCCCGACCACATCATCGCCAAGTTCGGCCTTGAGCGCCTCCATATCCACATTGCCGTCCGCGTCGCTGGGGATTTCCACCACTTCGAGACCGCTCATGGTGGTGGTGGCCGGGTTGGTGCCGTGGGCCGAGTCGGGCACCAGGATCTTGGTGCGATGACCCTGGCCTCGGGCGCATCTGAGCATTACGCATGATCAGCACGCCGGTCAGTTCGCCGTGTGCGCCGGCAGCAGGCTGCAAGGTGACGGCGTCGAATCCGGCGATCTCGGCCAACATCTCCTGCAGATTCGTACATCAGTTGCATCGCACCCTGCACGGTCGCAGGATCCTGCAGGGGATGAATGTCGGCAGAAGCCGGGCAGGCGGGCCACTTCGCTCGTTCACCTTGGGGTTGTACTTCATCGTGCAGGAGCCGAGCGGATAAAAGCCGTTGTCGACCGAGTAATTCTTCTGACTCAGATGCACATAGTGGCGCACAACCTCGATTTCGCTCACCTCGGGCAGGGGCAGTTCCTCGCGCAGGAAGTTCGGCAGGAAGGCGGTCAGGGCACATCCGGGTCGGGCATGTCCACGCCGGTGCGACCAGGGCCGCTGAGATCGTAAATGTAGTCGTTCCATTAGAACACCACCTCCAGGGGGATATAGCTTGCGTCACTTCGTCCAGGGCCTCCACCAGATCGTCGATCTCGTCACGGGTGTTCATCTCGGTCACGCAGAGCAGCATGGCATCGCCCAGATAGGGATAGTCCTGCGACGAGGTCGTAGCCGCCGATGATGCCGTATTCTTCCAGCAGAAAGCTGGTTGATCTCGGCCACCGGTCGGGGACAGCGCACCACGAACTCCTTGAAGAAGGGCTTGTCGCCCAGCAGTTCGTAGCCGTCCAGCTCGGCGATGCGTGCGGCGGCATAGTGGGCCTTGTGCCAGCACAGTTCGGCCACTTTGCGCAAGCCATGCTTGCCCATAGCCGCCAGATAGACGGCAGCGGCCAGGGCATTGAGCGCCTGGTTGGTGCAGATGTTGCTGGTGGCCTTGCCGCGGCGGATGTGCTGTTCTCGGGTGTTGAGGGTGAGCACGTAACCGCAGGCTCGCCGTCGGCGTCGACTGTTTCGCCCACCAGCCGGCCCGCACTCTTGCGCGACGAGTGTTGTCGCGAAAGGCGAAGATGCCCAGATAGGGCCCGCCAAAACTGAGGCTGTTGCCCAGGCTCTGCCCCTCAGCGGTGACGATGTCGGCACCGTACTCGCCGGGCGGGGTGAACAGGCCCAGGGCGATGGGGTCGGTGGCGACGGACAGCAGCGCGCCGTGGCATGCACGGCATCCGCCAGATCTTGCATCTCTTCAGGGCTGTGCAGTTGGCCGAGGAAGTCGGGATTTTGCACGACCACGACGGCGGTGTCGTCATCACAAAGGTCGAGCAAGGCGTGGAAATCGTTCTCATTTTCCTCATCGCCGACGATGGTCAGGCCCATGCCCTGGGTGTAGGTGCGCAGGACCTCGCGGTACATGGGATTGACAGGTCGGCGAGACGACGATCTTCTTGCGTTTGAGCCGCTGAACGTTGATGGCCATGATCAGCGGCCTCGGCCACCGCGGTGGCCCCATCGTAATGCGAGGCGTTGGCCACGTCCATGCCGGTCAGCGCCGCGACCATGCTCTGGTATTCGAAGGTCGCCTGCAGGGTGCCCTGGCTGATTTCGGGCTGGTAGGGCGTGTAGGCCGTGTAGAATTCGTTGCGGCTGATCACCATATCGACCACGCGGGTATGAAATGGCGATAAGCGCCTGCGCCTAGGAAGTTGGCGAACTGGCCCAGATTGGCGTTTTCTTCCGCCAACTCCTGCATTTCCCGGACGACCTCCATCTCGGTTAGCGGACAGGGCAGCTGCAGGTCGGGAAAACGATGCTCGGCCGGGATATCGACAAAGAGCTCGGCAATGTCCTGGATGCCGATCGCCTCCATCATGGCCCGCCGGTCGGCATCGGTATTTGGGGTAAATCGCATCGCTTACTCCTCTCGTCCTTGGCGATGTAGGCCTCGTACGCATCCTGGTCCATCAGGTCGTCCAGTTCGCTGAGATCAGAGGGAGCGACTTTGAAGAGCCAGGCCTCGCCAAAGGGGTCGTCGTTGACCATTTCGGGGGTGTCATCCAGCGCTTCGTTGACTGCAACGACTTCGCCGGACACTGGGGCGTAGACGTCAGCAGCGGCTTTGACCGATTCGACCACGGCGACAGCATCGCCCTCGCTCACAGTCATCGCCCACTGCGGGCAATTCCACAAAGACGATATCAGACAGTTGGTCCTGGGCGTAATCGGTGATGCCGATGACAACGAGATCGCCTTCGACGCGGGCCCATTCGTCGTTTTCGGTGTAGCGGGCATTGGGATCGAATTTGTAGGACATGGTTTGCTCCTTGTGGTGCTGAATTGTTCGAGTTTGAAGAATTGTTGGTTTGTGGTGATGTCAAACGTTGGGTGTTACATATCTAAAATGGTGCTTTGCACCTGCGCTCGAACGCGTACTTGCTTAGCGCCGATATGCGGGAGTGTAAAATGGTCGGTCGACAACACAGGCCTTCTTGGGATTGTTGCGGATGAGATGTCGAGTTCGGTGCCCAGGCGGTTGTAGGGACGAGGCACATAGGCCAGGGCCAGGAATTTATCGAGGGTTGGCGACTTTCATGCCGGTGGTCACCCAGCCGATGATTTCCTCGCCGTCAGCCACTTCGATAGTGCTCTCGCGGCACGCCCCGGTCCACCATTTCCAGGCCGACCAACAACAGTCGTGTTCTTTCCAGCTTGGTCTTGAGCACCGCCTCTCGTCCGATCCAGGGGCCTTTGTCCCAGTCACAGACCCAGCCCAGGCGAGCGCCCATCGGCTCCAGTTCAGCGGTGATCTCGTGGCCGTACAGGGGCAGGCAGGCTTCGAAACGCAGGGAGTCGCGGGCCGCCAGACCGCATGGCCAACAGTCCCTCAGGCGCGCCCGCTTCCAGCAACATCTCCCACATAGCCACTGCTTTCTCTTCCGGGAAGAATAGCTCGTAGCCATACTCGCCCGTGTAGCCCGTGGCCCCGATCAGCGTCTCTATCCCGCGCACATCGATTTGGGCGGCTGTGTGAAAGCCAACCTGTTCGAGATCATACATCTGTCAGCTTCTGCAGAATCGCCTGGGCTTTGGGACCCTGCAAGGCCAGCATGTAGGTCGGGTCCGAGATGTCGATGATATCGCAGTCGAAATGGACGATGTGCGTATCCAGCCAGAACAGGTCTTTGCTGCGGTTGGCGGCATTGACGACAATCATCCACTCATCCGGCAGACGGTAAATGAAGATGTCGTCGATCAATGTGCCATCGTCGTAGCAGAGGAAGCTGTATTCGGCATCCCACACCTTCATCTGGCTGATGTCTCGGGGCTGAACGTATTGCAGGAACACCTCGGCGTCGGGCCCCACCAGCCGGAATTGCCCCATGTGGTCGATGTCAAACAGCCCGGCGGCGGTGCGCACGGCCTCATGCTCGGCGCATGGGGCCGGTGGGATACTGCACGGGCAGTTCGTAGCCGGCGAAGGGAACCATGCGCCCGCCCAGGGCCACGTGTTGGTCGTACAGCGCTGTACGCTTGATTTCTGTCATTTGCTGCCTCGTTGAATAAGAAGACCTGCACTCTTGAATTGGTCGAACATCCTGCATGGATGATTTTTCAAGCTTTGATCATCAATCTTTAATCATTTTGGACAAAGAAAAAGAGCCACAGGTTGATATAACCCGGCTCTTGTCTCTGTCCTGGAACCTGAGAGTTTAGGCGATCGGACGGTGAGGTCTGAGTCGCTCTCCCCTTCGGTGACCAGCCCAACATCGGGATGGATCTCTCCAGAGCGCTGTCGGCGCACGATCCTTTTGCCTGAGAGATTGGCTACTCAGTCCGGTAACTCAGTAGCTTGCACCTTCGGCGTTCGCCCCGCTTAAGGGACGACACTCTCTCGTACACGTCGACCAGCAAATATTTAGATGTACCTAGTGTAGCAGGTGCAACGGCATTCGTCAATGGTCGGGCGCGTCCGATTGTGGGGGATTCACCACAGGACGAAAACGATTGGTAATCGGCAAACGACGATCCTTGCCAAAGGCTCGACCTGTGATTTTGACGCCCGGAGCCGCCTGGCGGCGCTTGTATTCGTTGCGATCCACCATGCGCATCACTCGCTCCACCAGATCCGGCTCAAACCCGACCGCTATGATCTCATCGCCGCTCCAGTCCTCTTCGACATAGCGTTCCAGGATTTGATCCAGGACATGGTAGGGTGGCAGGCTGTCTGAATCCAACTGGTCGGGGCGAAGCTCAGCGGAGGGGGGCTTGGTGATCGAACTTGCGGGGATAAATTCGCCATCACCTTGTTCGTTGCGCCACTTCGCCAGTTCCCACACCAGGGTCTTGGTCACGTCCTTGATCACGGCAAAACCGCCCGCCATGTCGCCGTACAGCGTCGCATAGCCCACGGCGCTCTCGCTTTTATTGCCGGTGCTGAGTAGCAACCACCCGAATTTATTCGACAGGGCCATCAGGATCATACCCCGCAGTCGGGCCTGGATGTTTTCTTCGGCTACGCCGAATTGCGTATCGGCAAATGGCTGATCGGGGGGGCCGTTCAGTAGCATCCAGCATGGCGTTGAAGGGCTGCTCGATCGGCACTGTTAGAAAACGGATGCCCATATTTTCGGCCAGTTGGCGGGCATCGTCTTTGGAATGGTCCGAGGAGTAATGGGAGGGCATACTGACCCCGACCACATGCTCAGGCCCCAGCGCATCGGTGGCGATTGCAGCGGTGAGGGCGCTGTCGATGCCGCCGCTCAGGCCCAGAAGAACTGTCTCGAAGCCATTTTTCCGTACGTAATCCCGCGTTCCGACAACCAAAGCCTGGTAGATTTCACCAACATGGTCGGGCACGGCAAAGATAGCCGGCTCCAGGCGAGTCCGGTCGGGAGCAGACGACTGGCAGAGTTTACGCCCGGAGATGCGGGGGATGCGCTCGCCTGCTTCGGTCAAACGGGTCACCAGCGCCCTATCCTGCCGGGAACGGGGATCACGCAAGCGCGAGCGAAACACCTCGTCGAGATCGACATCCACCAGAATCAATGCCTCCTCGAACACAGGGCCGCGCGCCAGCAACTCGCCATCGGGCCCATAAACCAGGCTGCGGCCATCAAACATCAACTCATCCTGTCCACCAACCAGATTGCAATAAGCGACAATCGACACATTGTCGACTGCGCGTGTGGCAATCATCCGCTCACGGCCAATCCCTTTGCCAAGCGAGTAAGGGGAAGCGGAGATATTGACCAGCAACTCGGCCCCATGCAACGCCTGCCATTGTGGCGGACCGCCGGCATACCAGAGGTCTTCGCAAATACTTACGCCAACCCGATCTCCCCCGAAATCAAATACCGGGCTCTCCTTGCCCGCCCCAAAGTAGCGGCTTTCGTCGAACACGCCGTAGTTGGGCAGGTAATGCTTGCGGTAGCCCCCGATCATTTTCCCATCCTGCAAGACGGCGGCGGCATTGTAAAGATCGTAATCATCAGCGCTGGGATATCCCACCACCGCTGTGAGCCCACTGGTGGCCCTCTGGATATCTTGCAGCGCCTGCGCACATCCATCGATAAAATCGAGCTTGAACAACAGGTCTTCGGGTGGATAACCGGCGATGGTCATTTCAGGAAACAGCACCAAATCGGCGTTACGGGCGCGGGCGCATTCCAATTGATCGAGGATGCGGGCGGTGTTGCCGCCAATGTCGCCAACAGTGAGATTGATCTGAGCTAATGCAAGACGGATGGTGCGCATACTGTCCTCCAGACAAGTCGTTCGACAATAATCTCTGCGGTTCAACAAGAATTCAGGTGGTCAAGGCGACATGAATGTCGCGGTACGGCCCGTATCTCGACATTCATGTCGTACAGTTTCGACAACCACATGAAATCCGAAAAATCATATCTGCAAAGCATACACTGAGAACGATGGGCAGACAAAGAAGCGCGCCCCTCCAGTACGCTTTTTGACGATACCACCGCCTGCCTATACAATCCTTATCTATGCACCCACCTCCCCATGATGTCTACTCGCAGAACGATTTGCCTGCCGTCGTCGCTGAGTTCTTCACTTCCGTCGCCAAAAATGCGATCAAAGATAGAGGCAAAGCACATATCGCCCTTTCTGGCGGCTCCACGCCCCGCGCCTTGTTCCGACTGTTGGCGACAAAGGACTGGAAAGATCGCATACCGTGGGCCCACCTGCATTTTTGGTGGGTGGATGAACGTTGCGTGCCGCCGGACGATCCGAACAGTAATTACGGTGTCGCTTTTCAGCTCTTGTTGCAGTACCTGCGGGTCAGCAATGTGCATCGCATCCACGGCGAGATGCCCGATCCTGCAAAAGCAGTAAGCACGTACGAAGCTGAAATCTCACGCGTGTTTCGCCTGGGATTATTTGACTGGCCCCGCTTCGATCTCGTCCTTTTGGGCATGGGCGCTGATGGACACACAGCTTCGCTGTTTCCCGGTACGCCTGCATTGGAAGAACGCAAGGCGCTGGTGGCAGTGGGACAAGCGCCAGTGCAGCCACACCAACGTGTCACACTGACATTGCCCGTGCTGAACAATGCCGCATTCGCCCTGTTTGTAGTGACCGGCGCCGGCAAAGGCCCTGCACTGGCTCAAGCATTTTCACCTGCGCCCGATCTCCCTCTCCTTCCTGCTGCCCAGATTCGCCCGACCGATGGCCGCCTGCTCTGGCTACTCGATGACGCCGCCGCCACCGCTGCTGGACTGACTTCCGAGTAAGGAAACTTGCCTTCAACCCCTTCAAAAGCCAACATCGCACGTCAAATTCCGATTCAACAGGACATCATGTGGTAGATACTCATTCAACAGGATTCGTGAAACGTAAAACGTGAAAAATCACTCAGCATGGCGATATCACGTTTCACGTCTTTACGTTTCACGCCGTCGAACTAAACGCAATCCGCAAGAACCCACACTCCACCTACATTCCGACACCCGGAAACAAAATGACCAAACTACACGAACTTTACAACGAAGGCCAATCCATTTGGCTCGACTTCATCAGCCGTGACATCCTCGAAAACAGTGAACTTGACGCCTTGATCGCTCAGGGCATCCGAGGCGTGACCTCTAACCCCTCCATTTTCGAAAAAGCCATCAGTGGCAGCAACGCCTACGACCCGGAACTGACGCAACTGGTGGCAGAGGGCGCTGACGCCTTCGCCATTTACGATGCCCTTTCCCAGGCCGACATTATCGCCGCAGCAGACAAATTGCTCCCCCTCTACCAGGAGAGTGACGGCGGTGATGGGTACGTGAGTCTGGAAGTTTCCCCTGACCTGGCATACGACACCGCAGGCACCGTGCTTGAAGCCAAGCGCTTGTGGGAGGCTGTCAACCACCCCAATCTGATGGTCAAAGTGCCTGCGACCGCCGAAGGCATACCTGCCATCACCCAACTCATCGCCTCAGGCATTAATGTCAACGCCACTTTGATGTTCTCGCTTGCTGACTACGATGCAGTGGCCGGAGCTTACATCGATGGTCTCGAACAACTCGTTCAGGCCGGTGGCGATCCCAGCCGTGTCGCTTCCGTCGCATCGTTTTTCGTCAGCCGCATCGATGGCGTCGTCGATAACCTAGTTGAAGAGAAAGGCGCTATCCAGCTTCAGGGCAAAATCGCTATCGCCAATGCCAAACTGGCATACCAGCGTTTTGAAGAGACTTTCTCAGGGCCACGATGGGAGACGCTCGCCGCTGCCGGTGCTCAATACCAGCGTCCCTTGTGGGCCAGCACCAGCACCAAGAATCCCACTTACCTCGATGTGCTTTATGTCGACAATCTGATTGGCAAACACACGGTCAACACCTTGCCCCTGCCAACGATTGGCGCCGTGCTGGACCACACTGTGGTAGCGCCAACCGTGGATCAGGATTATGGTCAGGCGCAAGCTGAGATCGACGCCCTGCCTGCCCTGGGCATCGATTTCAAGCAGGTCACAGATGACTTGCAAACAGCCGGCGTCAAATCATTCGCCGACGCCTTCCACAGCCTGCTCAACACCATCTCCGAGCGTGCAGATGCGCTCCAGACAACTTCCTGAGACCCCACCATGCCCACTGGATCCAACCGCTCGGCTGCACTCGACCGCATTCGCCAACCCGCACCGCCCACCATTGTCATCTTCGGCGCTTCCGGCGATCTGACCTATCGTAAATTACTGCCATCTCTTTACAGTTTGAACTGCTCCGACCTGCTCCCCGATGATTTCGTGATTGTAGGCGTTGCCCGCAGCGATTTAACAGATGCTGAGTTTCGTGAACGAATGCGTCAGGGTGTTGAGACGTTTGGGCGACTGAGTGGTGATAATTGTACGCCCTGGGAAACGT
This sequence comes from uncultured Chloroflexia bacterium, assembly GCA_963700615.1. Taxonomy (GTDB): domain Bacteria; phylum Chloroflexota; class Anaerolineae; order J102; family J102; genus DUEF01. Next base: position 186,324 of record CAVOYG010000033.1, read on the forward strand.
TTGCCAGCCGGCTTTTCTACCATCGCCTGGTTTACGATCAAGCGGAAGGTTACAACGAGCTGGCCGGGTATCTGTTAAAGCTGGAAAAGGAACTTAATTTGCCCGGCAACCGCCTTTTCTATCTTTCCACACCGCCTATTCTCTACGCCCCCATCGTCGATAACCTGGGTCAGGCAGGGCTGGCACAAAAACGTGGCGATTTCAGCAGAATCGTGATCGAAAAACCCTTTGGCGTGGATCTCGCCAGCGCGAGGGAACTGAATATCCGTATCCATACAGTTTTCGATGAAGACCAGGTCTATCGCATCGATCACTATCTGGGCAAAGAAACCGTGCAGAATATCATGGTTTTTCGATTTGCTAACGCCATTTTCGAGCCCATCTGGAATCGACGCTACATCGACCACGTGCAGATATCAGTTTTGGAAACCGTGGATGTCGGTCGCAGAGGCGGTTATTACGACCACGCCGGCGTGCTGCGCGACATGTTCCAGAACCATCTCATGCAACTACTCACACTCACAGCCATGGAGCCGCCCAACACATGGGATGCGACCTTGCTGCGCGATGAAAAGGTGAAGGTGTTGCGAGCTGTGCGCACGCCCGTCGGCAGCGCCGTGCGCACCAACACGGTTCGGGCGCAGTATCGATCCGATAATGGCATGGGGCCGACCTACCGGAAAGAGCCGGATGTAGACCCAAAATCCGAGACGCCGACCTATGCCGCCCTCGAACTCTACCTCGATAATTGGCGATGGCAGGGCGTTCCTTTTTACCTGCGTTCCGGTAAAAGCCTGGCCTCCAAACTGACAGAAGTGGTGATTCGATTCAAAAAAGTGCCGCACATGTTGTTTGCCGGTCAGGATAATACGGGCGTCGTTCCTAACGAGCTTTCCTTCCGTTTGCAACCGGATGAGGGTTTTCATCTGGGATTCCAGACCAAAGTGCCCGGCGCTGGCATGCGCACCAAATCGGTGGATATGACCTACGACTTTGCCACCACCTTCGGTGAAAAAGCCCTACCCCAAGCATACGAACGACTTCTGCTCGATGCTTTGCTTGGCGACGCCTCACTCTTCGCCCGAGCCGATGAGATCGAGCAGTCATGGCGCATCGTCGATGCCATATCACAAGGCTGGGAGGGCGGAGAGGGCCCGCCGCTGACATTCTACGAACCAGGAAGCTGGGGACCGAGCCAATCCGATCAGATGCTGGCCGCCAATGATCGAGCCTGGACAGCCAGTTACATAGATGAGGAATAAGCAAAAAGAGACGGCGTCTGTCGAAACAGGCGCCGTCTTTTTGATAAGCTAGAAAGGTTGGGGGTGACGGGACTAGCGGCGGGATTGTGAAGCAGGTTTGATACCCATTGAAGCAGATTCGGCTTCTAATGCGGCTTGTTCTGGCGCCCCACCCACGTACTTGCGAATGGTCACATCATCTACGAATGCGCCGACATCGCCAACAGAGTCATCGCTCTCGAAGATAAACGCAAACCAAACCTCAGATTCTCCACGGAGATCACCCAGTTGGTAGACATCGCTCAGATCGAAGGTGCGTGATGTCCAACCGCCGCTATTTCCCGACTGTTTGAAGCCATAGAAGTCGTTAAAGTTCGTAGAAGCAAGCCATTTGAGGTGGTCATAGTCTTGTTCACTCTTCAACCAGTAATCAAATGAGACTTCGGCGGCGGTGGCGTTGCTAAGATCAAATGGACCATAGATCAGCCAGGAATTCATGTCCTGCGAGTAAGTGTCTGCACATGCGACGACAGCATCGCCTCCGCCAGCGGCAGGCCAGGCGCTGGAAGGAGCGCTATGGCTGCGACATTCGGTTTCACCCCATGTCGGTTCTCCTTCAGCCAACCAGCCATTAAGGCCATTGCTGAAATCTTCGTCGAGGATTGTCTGCCACCCATCTACAGGAGGCGGAGGCGTGGGTGTGGGATCATCGACCTCTGTCTCAATGGCCAGCGCCCCACAGTCGGTGTGGATGAAGAGGCTAAATTCTTCGCCTGCGTGGCCACCCGGGTAGTCAAAAGTGTATCCACCAATTTGTTTGGTGTAGAACGGCTGGTACTGAACCCAACTAATGGGTCCTGCGTAATTCGTTGTCCAGAAGGTGGTGGGGAACTGCCAGGGCAATGGCGGGATCGACTTAACATTGCCATCAGGTTGGAGCGGGAAGCTGAAATACTCACCCCAAACAATAACATGCACGGTGCCCGCAATGCACTCATCTGGTCGAGTGAGGATCATCGGCAGGTACAATGTCGGTGGCGTGGGGGTGGGCGTGTAGGTTGGGGTCGGGGTTGAAGTAGGTGGGATCTGCCGGTTCTTGAAACGAGCGTAGGTACAGTCTTCGCTTGCTAAAACCTGGACTTCAAATTGTTCGGGAGTCACCGGCTCCCAACCATCTTGCATGATCTCCCAGACGATGTATGGGCCTGGATCGAGCTTGTCGAAGCGGAAGTAGCCGGAGCCGTCCGTTATAGCGAAGTATTCCGGCGAAATCTGGTTCTTCGGACGAGTATGGATTTCCCATCCCGGCAGACCGACATGCAGGTCATCCACTTTGTTGCCCTCGATACATCCATAGGGGTATGGCGTCGGCGTGTAGGTCGGGGTGTAGGTGGGTGTTGGGGTGTAGGTGGGTGTTGGGGTGTAGGTGGGTGTATTGGTAGGCGTAGCAGTTGGCGTGTCTGTTGGCGTCGGCGTATCCGTGGGAGTGGGCGTCGGCGTTGGCGTCTCGCAGATTAGGTCTTCTTCTTGCAAGATAAATATATTGCCATCAAACCATTCCCAGCCAGGATTATCAAAACGAATGTGATCGGGAGCAACCACGGTTCCCTCCGGCGCTAATGCAGCGAGCGCAATGTATCCAGGCGGTGGGAAGACCAGCGTATGATCATAATTGGGATAGGGCGGTAATAGAACGAAATGGAAGGAGCCATCCGCCTGGGAGTATTTCTCTTGGTAGAGGAAATCCAGATTATCTGGCAATTGGCTTCGCCAGGTTTCCAGCAGGACATCAGGCATCGGCACAAGGCCTTCACAGGTGTAATCATAGACAATGCCATGAATGCGAGTGCCTTCTGTTGAAGGAGTAGGCGTCGGTGTCGCCTGTTTATTCTTGAAACGAATTGAAGTGCAGGCGTCTCCTTCCAGAACTGGGGCGGTCTGCTCCGCCGATGTTACCGGCGCCCAGCCCGTCTGCATCTCCTCCCAGAAGAGATATTGACCTACTGGCAAATCAGAAAACTTGAAATAGCCTGTGCCATCTGTCACTTCGGTGTAAATGGGACCGCCGCCGACCAACTGGGCGTGTATCACCCAGTCTGGCAAGCCGACATGCAGATCGTCGACCTTGTAGCCCTCAACACAGCCAAGCGGGTCTTGTGCTGCCTGTGCGTTTACATTTCCAACGGAATCCGGTGGTGATAATGCGGCGGAAATGGCCAGTTGCCCAAAGATGAGCAGAGCGACTAGCACCACCACGCCGACGGCGACGATACGAAAACGCCTGTGGTTGATCGATCGGGAAACTGCTTGCATAATGCCCTCCAAATAGTCTCGTTTCAGAAAAAATGGAAACTGCCCGGTGAATGGAATACGTCAAAAGTGCAAACCAGTTACTAAATGGTTGCGTCTGTCTTTCCACATCTTTAACAAGTGTACAACGAACCACCAACCTATGCAACTGCATACCTCAGCGTTTTTTCGTCGAGTCACCCGGCCAAAAAACCCGCAAGACGCATGATGGCAGTATCGAAAATGATGAGAAATCAGTAGAATGATTATATACCAATTTGTGTTAATTGTCAACGCTTTTGTTAAATATCCTCATTCTAGATTAGGTGTTGCTTTCATGCACAAATCGCACGCTTTTGCAGTATCATCGTTGATTCCATTTAGTGTTAATTATGCAAAGAATTAGATATTTATCATTGCATACATCATCTACGTTCCCACTTGTCGATTCAACGCACTTCAGGCGAACGGTATGCCTCGGCTTATGATTTCTTAATGATGTTCCAGGTCCGGCTTGGATGGCGCGCACTATCACGCTATACTCAGGGTGCGCCAGACCACCCTATCTCCTCTCCAAATAGTAAATAACTTATGCTCATCGGCATCGATGCCTCCCGCGCATTGCGCGCCCGCCGCACTGGCACAGAACGCTATAGCCTGGACTTGATCAATGCCTTGCTCGATTTGGACAGCGGACACCAATTTCGGCTTTATGTTCCGACGCCAGCGCCGCAGAATTTGTTTCGCGCCAATGCCGAGGTGGTCGTGCTGCCGGGAACTGGCATGTGGACCCACACCAAACTGGGTCCACACACCCGCTCGGCCCCGCCTGACATCCTCTTTGTTCCGGCCCATGTGCTGCCACTAATCGGACCGAGCAAGGCTGTCGTGACAGTGCACGACTTGGGCTACGAACATTTTCCAGAGGCGCATCCCTGGCGGCAGAGGCAATACCTGCGGTGGAGCACCAGGCGTCATGCTCGGGTCAGCACCGAGGTGATCACCGACTCACAAGCCACCAAAGATGATCTCGTCTCATTTTATGGCGCAGATCCCGAGCGCATCCACGTCATCCACCTCGCGCCTGATCCCGACCTGCGCCCTGAATCCGACCCAACCCGGATTGCCTACGTGCGAGCCAGTTACGGCATCCCAACCGATGCAGACTATATTTTCCACATCGGCACGATCCATCCTCGCAAAAACCTGGCCCGACTGGTCGATGCTTTCGCCCTAGTACGCCAACGGCTGCCGGAGCGTCAATTGCACCTTGTACTGGCAGGCGGCATGGGCTTCGGGAGTGATGACTTGCTTCGCAAGGTAAAGGAACTGGGACTGGAATCGGTCATTCGGTTCACCGGCTACGCCAGGGTGCACGACATCCCGGCGTTGTACACCGGCGCGGCGTGTTATGTCTTCCCTTCGCTCAACGAGGGATTCGGTTTCCCGGCTCTGGAGGCGCAGGCGTGTGAGACGCCTTTAATCTGTGCCCGCACAAGTTCGCTCCCGGAGGTGGCTGGCGAGGGCGCACTCTACTTCGATCCTACAGATATCGAGGATATGGCCAGGTCTATCGAGCAAGTTCTCACCAGGCCGGAATTACGTCTCGAATTGATCGGCAGAGGGCAAGAAAACATCAAGCGATTCTCGTGGGAAAAATCGGCGCAGGAAACCTTGAAGGTGTTGGAGCTGGCGGCACAAGCCGAGCGGGAATGACATCCGTAAGTAAGGTGCATCTCCTTGCCTTCCTACACAAGACAACGCACGACATTTGCGATAATTTTCGCGCTGCGCTAAACTCGACTCTACGCTGCAAACATACAAGGTATCTTCGCACCACGACCACGTTTGGGGTTTCATACCCGATGTGACACCGACACCCTCCGTCAACACCCTTCAAGAAGGAGCGATGAATGATTGGTGCTCCATCCCTAGAGACATCCGTTTCTAAGCCAACTAAAAATTATTTCAATGTCAGCTATTCCCTGCTTTCCTGGATCTTCACAACTGATCACAAAAGGATTGCGTGGCTCTATCTGCTGACGATATCGCTTTTTGCCGCGCTGGGCGGCGCAACAGCGATGTTACTGCGCGTCGAATTGCTGACGCCAGAAGCTGATTTTTTGTTGACTGACATCTTCAATCGTGTGTTCACAATGCACGGCACAACCATGGTCTATCTCTTCATTTTACCGGCCATGCTGGGCGTATTGGGCAGCTTTTTGATACCGTTGATGATCGGGGCGAGGAATATGGCATTCCCCCGCCTTAATTTGCTGACATGGTATATCTTTTCGGGCGGGGCGATGCTCACCATCGTATTGGCGGTCTACGGAGGCATTGATACTGGCTGGACATTCTATCCGCCCTATTCAACGACCTTCTCGGTTACGCCTGTCATCGCAGCGCTACTCTTAAACCTGAATGCGACATTTGCGATGATTCTGATGTGCATCAATATCTTGTTCACGATTCAACGCCATCGCGTGAAGGGATTGACATGGATGAAACTGCCAATCCTGGTGTGGTCCTATTACGTGACAAGTATTGTTTTCATCGTCGGCGCTCCATTCGGTTTAATCGCAGCGTTGCTTCTGTTGCTGGAGCGGTATGGCCAGCCTTGGCATTGTCGACCCGACCAATGGGGGCAATCCCCTGGTGTATGAAGAACTCTTCTGGCTCTTTGCCCACTCAGCAGTTTATATCATGATCCTGCCTGCGATTGGCATCGTTAGCGAGATCATCGCCGCTTTCACCAAAAAGCCGCTGTACGGGTACAAGGGTATCGTCTATTCGATTTTTCTTCTGGCGGTGTTACTGCTCTTTTCCTGGGGCAGCCATCTATTTGCCAGTGGGCAATCGACATTTGCCACGCTGATGTTCTCGACGATCAGCTTCCTGACGGCTGCTCCACTGGCTGTGATCATCCTCAGCTGGGCTGCTTCGTTCAGGCATGGCAAAACTGACTACGCCGCCCCGCTGTTTTTTGCCCTGGTGGTGATGATTGCTATGCTGCGAACCATGATCAGCGGACTTGTCCTGAGTTCCCCTGCAACCGGCGCTTATCTCAGTGGAATGCAGTTCGTAACTTCTCACTTTCATTTCCTGATGGTTGGCGTGGTGACAACGGCATTTTTGAGCGCAATGCACTTCTGGTGGCCGAAGATGACAGGGCGGATGTACTCCGACCGGTTAGCGAAGCTCGCTGCATTGGTTATCCTGGGTGGCATCTTCCTGGCATTTGCACCTGGTGGTCTACTCGGTCTGGCAGGGATGCGCTCACGGATCAATGCATATCCAGCGGAATTCACATTCTTGAATCAAGTGGCGATGCTGGGTAGCCTGACACTGGCCCTCGGATTCACCTTGCCATTGCTCTACTTTGTTGGCTCCCTCTTTGTGGGTAAACCAGCCGGACCCAACCCCTGGGATGCTACCGGGTTGGAATGGCAGGCCGAATCACCGCCGCCCGAACGGAATTTCACCGGAAAATCCATCACCGTCGAACAAGCTTACACCTACTCATCCTCGTCATCTTGAAATCGCCAACTGGTGATACAAGCGGTATGACTTGGCTCGATTAAGAGAGGAAGGATACATGTCTCAAGTATTTCATCCTGCTAGCAACTCAATTGCAAAAGCTATGGTGGTGGGGGTCGTTCTCCTTCTACTCGGCCTTGGCGTACTTGGCGCTATTTTTGTCCGATCACCCTACACACGCATGGTTGGGGTCGCCCCAGAGCAACCGGTGCCCTTCAGCCATGAACACCACGTCGGCGGCCTGGGGCTGGACTGCCGCTATTGCCACCTTAGCGTAGAAACTTCCAGCTTCGCTGGCATCCCCGCCACCGATATCTGCATGGGATGCCATTCGCAGATATGGACAGATAGCCCGGCCATCGCCCCCATTGTGGCCAGTTATGAAAATAACGAACCCCTTATCTGGAACCGAGTCAACGACGTCCCAGACTACGCATACTTCAACCATAGCATTCACATCAACAAGGGGATGGGATGCGAAACCTGCCATGGTCGGGTAGACCAAATGCCTTTATCCCGTAAAGTGTCTACTCTTGCGATGGAATGGTGTCTGGACTGCCATCGCCACCGGGCGAAATATGTACGTCCCCGAGAAGAGGTTTTCACCATGGGATGGGAACCATCGGAAGATTGGAAAGTACAACAACCCTTGCTCGTTGAAAAATACAACGTCGATGTTGAGCAGTTTGAAATCACCGACTGTTCGATATGTCACCGATAAAAGTCAGACACCAGCCTGAACCTGTTCAGTGCATATAAGAAGGTGAACATGGATAACGAACAACTCGATTTGGCAGCCATCCGCAAGCACCTGGCCAACCGCCAGGGCAAGACTTACTGGCGCAGCCTCAATGAAGTCGCCAACACCGAATCCTTCCAGAAGTTCCTGCATCGTGAATTTCCCGAAGGAGCCTCGGAATGGAAAGATGGCATGAGTCGCCGGAACTTCCTGCGGCTGATGGGCGCTTCGATGGCGCTTGCAGGTCTTACTGCCTGCTCCAATGCCTCTCTGGAGAAAATCGTCCCTTATGTCGACCAACCAGAAGAGATAATCCCTGGCAAGCCACTCTATTTCGCCACAGCGTTTGTGCTGGATGGCATCGCCAATGGCGTGGTCGTTGAGAGTCACACCGGACGCCCAACCAAGATCGAAGGCAATCCCGACCATCCCGCCAGCCTCGGCGCTACAGATGCTTTCACTCAAGCTTCTATCCTGACCCTGTACGATCCCGACAGAGCCAAACGGGTCTTTGGCGGCGGCTTGTTCGCCCCGAATTGGGCGCAATTCGTTGAGGCCTTTCACGCCACGCTTGAGGGCAGAGAACAAGGCCAGGGAATACGAATCCTGACCGAGACCACCACTTCGCCTTCACTGGCGCAGCAGATGGAAGACTTGCTGGCTCAGTACCCCCAAGCCAAATGGCACCAATACTCGCCGGTTGGGCAAAACAGCGCCCGCGTCGGGGCTAAGATGGCATTTGGCAAAGATGTCAGCACTCAATATCAGCTGGACAAGGCCAAAGTCATCCTGGCGCTGGATTCCGATTTTCTGACAACAGGACCGGGCAACGTACGTTATGCCCGCGACTTTATGGATGGACGGCGAGTGGCTGATCCGGAACTGGATGCGCATGGCGCTCACATCGAAGTGAATCGGCTATACTCGGTCGAAAGCATCTACTCCAACACCGGTGTCGCATCCGACAATCGCCTGGCTCTGAAGGCATCCGAGATTGAACTTTTCGCCAGAGCGCTGGCAGTAAAGCTGGGCGTTCCGGTCGAAGGCGGCGATGCCAGGGGTCACGACAAATGGTTGGATGCAGTGGCCGAGGATTTGCTGGAACATGCCGGCGAAAGCGTGATTATCCCCGGCGAATTCCAATCACCCATGTTGCACGTCCTGGCGCACGCCATGAACGAAGCGCTTGGCAATGTCGGCTCGGCAGTCATCTACACCGATCCGATCGAAGCCAATCCGGTTGATCAGATCGAATCTTTGCAAGAATTGGTCGATGACATGGTATTGGGCGAGGTGGAATCACTCATCATAATCGGTGGTAACCCCGTTTTCGACTCCCCAGTCGATATTCCATTTGCCAACTACCTCGCCAAGGTTCCATTTACTGCATTTCTGGGTCTATACTGGAACGAAACTGCGAAAATCTGCCAGTGGTTCATACCCGAAACCCATTACCTGGAAGCCTGGAGCGATGCCCGCGCTTATGATGGCACAATCACCATCATGCAGCCCCTGATCGAGCCACTTTATGCGGACTGCAAATCAGCCAATGAAATGCTGGCGGCTTTGACGGGTGAACCGGATAGCACCAGCCTCGAAATCGTGCAGGGTTATTGGGAGAACCAATATTCGGGCGATAATTTTGAAAAGTTCTGGAAGAAATCGCTGTTCGATGGCCTGGTGGATGGCAGTGCTCTGAGACCGGTCAGGGTGTCTGTAAACCCGGACGCTTTGACGGTTTCCCCACCATCAACCGGATCCGGCCTGGAAATCACCTTCCGTCCGGACCCCACCATCTGGGATGGACGGTACGCCAACAACGGCTGGCTGCAGGAATTACCCAAGCCGCTGTCCAAGCATACCTGGGACAACGTCGCTTTCGTCAGCCCGGCTACAGCCGAAAGCCTAGCTCTCGCCAATGGAGATATGGTCAATCTCAGCTACGCTGGTCGCTCTGTGCAGGCTCCAATCTTGATCATGCCCGGCCAACCTCGCGACTCCGTCAATGTGCAGGTGGGTTACGGACGCACGGAGGGAGGGCAGGTCGGCGTCGGTGTGGGTTTTGACGCCTACGCCATCCGCACTTCCACCGAACCCTGGTTTGGTTCCGGACTGGAAGTGAGCAAGACCGGTCAGACCTATCCCCTGGCCTTCACCCAGGAACATCATGTCATGGAAGGCCGTGATCTGGTGAGGATGGGCACGATTGAGGAATACGAAGCGAATCCTCATTTCGCCCACGAAGGCATTCACCACGAAGACATCAGCATTTTCTCCCAGTTTTCCTACAAAGGCAATGCCTGGGGCATGGCGGTTGATCTAACTGCCTGCATCGGTTGTAACGCTTGTGTAATCGCCTGTCAGGCCGAAAATAACATCCCCATTGTCGGGAAAGAACAGGTGATGAACAACCGGGAGATGCAGTGGATACGCATCGACGCCTATTTCGAAGGGGACCTTGATCAACCGCAGGTGGTCAATCAACCCATCATGTGCCAGCACTGCGAAAATGCGCCTTGCGAAATTGTTTGTCCGGCGGCGGCCACCGTGCATAGTCGCGAGGGTCTGAATGACATGGTCTATAACCGTTGCATCGGTACCCGTTATTGCATCAACAACTGCCCCTACAAGGTGCGGCGTTTCAATTTCTTCCAATTCGTGGATCTCGATTCGGAAACATTGGCCATGCAGCGAAACCCGGATGTAACGGTGCGCTCCCGTGGCGTTGTCGAGAAATGCACCTATTGCGTTCAGCGCATCAACGATGCCCGCATCACGGCGAAGAAAGAAGATCGCCCGGTGGAGGATGGAGAAATCCTCACGGCTTGTCAGGCATCATGCCCCACCAACGCCATCGTTTTCGGCAATATCCAGGACCCGGACAGCCAGGTCGCCAAACTCAAAGAAAACCCGCTGAACTACGTGATTTTGGGCGAACTGGGCGTCAGGCCCCGAACCTCGTATCTGGCCAGACTTAGCAACCCCAACCCTAAGCTTGAGGAGGCGTAGGCGTCATGGCAAGTGAACCGATGCAAATTCCAGTCCTCGAACCGGGCTACACTTACGGAACAGTCTCTGACAAAGTAAATGACGTTATCCTGAAAAAGGGGACGCCCAAAGGCTGGCTGGCAGCAGTAGGCGTTTCCATGCTCCTGGTCATGGTGCTGCTCCTCTCGATCGGGATGTTGTTCTATCGTGGCACCGGCATCTGGGGCATTAACAACACGATTGCCTGGGGTTTCGCCATTGTCAACCTGGTCTGGTGGATCGGTATCGGTCACGCCGGAACCCTGATTTCGGCCATTCTCCTGCTTTTCCGCCAAGAGTGGCGCACGTCGATCAACCGTTTTGCCGAGGCGATGACGATTTTTGCTGTAACCCAGGCCAGTCTGTTCCCGATCCTCCATCTGGGCCGCCCCTGGCTGTTCTACTGGCTGCTACCCTACCCCAACATGATGAGCATGTGGCCGCAATTCCGCAGCCCGCTGTTGTGGGATGTCTTTGCCATCACTACCTATGTTACTGTTTCATTCCTGTTCTGGTATTTCGGGCTAATCCCCGATATGGCTACGTTGCGTGACACAGCCAGCAACAAATGGGTGAAGCGAATATATGGCGCTCTCTCATTGGGTTGGCGGGGCGCTGCTCGACACTGGTCCACACACTTTCGAGCCTACCTGTTGTTGGCGGCATTGGCTACGCCACTGGTCGCTTCAGTGCACAGTGTCGTCAGCTTCGACTTTGCCGTTGGCATCATCCCCGGTTGGCACACCACATTCCTGCCGCCGTACTTCGTCGCCGGCGCCATCTTCTCAGGCTTCGCCATGGTCATCACCCTGGCAATCCCCATCCGTAAGCTGTACGGCATGGAAGACTTCATCACCCTGAGACACCTGGATAACATGGCCAAGATCATGTTGGCCACGGGGTTAATCGTCTTCTACGCCTACATCATGGAGGTATTCTTCGCCTGGTACAGCGCCAATCCCTACGAAGAATACATGATTTTCAACCGCATGACTGGCACCTACGCACCATTCTACTGGTTGCTGATCTTGTGCAATGGCATCATCCCCCAACTGCTTTGGATCAGGAAATTGCGCACCAACCTCATCATCCTCTTCATCATATCCATTATCGTCAACATCGGTATGTGGCTGGAGCGATTCATCATCATCATCACCAGCCTGTCCCGCGACTTCCTGCCTTCGTCGTGGAGCATTTTCACGCCAACCGTCTGGGACGTGTCACTGTATGTTGGCACGTTGGGATTCTTCCTTCTTTTACTTCTACTCTTCCTGCGGGTACTACCCATGATCAACGTCTTCGAAATGCGAGAATTGATCTATCACTTAGAGCATAAGGATGGGGGGCACTAAGCATGAGCAATACGCCTATCTACGGTCTGATGGCTCAATTCAGCACGCCCGATGCAGTAATCGATGCGGTTGAACACGCCAAAAAAGCGGGCTACCACAAAATGGAAGCCTACACGCCCTTCCCGATTGAGGCGCTGAACGATGCACTGGGTTACAAGCCAAAAATCCAGTACCTGGTTCTGTTAGGCGGCATCATCGGAGCGCTGTCGGGCTTTGCGCTGCAATACTACGCCTCTGTGATTTCCTATCCCATTATCGTTGGTGGACGTCCGTTCAACAGCTTCCCGGCATTCATTGTCGTCATTTTTGAATTGACGATCCTGTTTGCCGCTTTCGCAGCTGTGTTTGGAACTTTGGGGTTATCTGGCTTCCCGAACCCCTACCATCCGGTTTTCAACGCTCCGGGTTTCGATCGGGCATCGAAGGACAAATTCTTCCTGTGTATCGAAGCCGACGATATCCGATTCAACACCGTCAAAACAAGAGAGTTCCTGGAAAGCCTGGGCCCTGACGATGTGGTCGAGGTGGATCCTTAGAGCGTGATGGAGTCTGCTATGCAATTATCAATGTTCAATGCCAAACGTTTGCGTAAGATCGGCTTGCCGTTTTTATTCTTTGGCTTAGCGCTTATCCTGACAAGTTGCGCAATGACGATGCGCGAGCAGCCAAAGTTGAATCCGCTTACAGAAGATCCATTTTACGCGAATCAGGCGGCGGCAAGACCACTTATGCCTGAAACAGTTGCCCGTGGCTACTCGCAAACCGAAACTGCTGCAGAACAAATGCTGCAAGACTTCGGCGAAGAGTTCCCCTTCGAGGTGACACAGGAAAACCTGGAGCGGGGTCAGCAGAGATTCGATATCTACTGCTCCCCTTGCCATGATCGTTTGGGCACAGGCAATGGCATGATCGTTCAGCGTGGATTCAGCCAGCCCACATCATTCCACGATGACCGGTTGCGTACATCTCCGCCATCGTATTTCTACGGCGCGATGACCAATGGTTTTGGCGCTATGCCCAGCTACGCCAACAGGATCACACCGAAAGATCGCTGGCTGATAGCCGCCTATATCCAGGCGCTGCAACTGAGCCAAAACGCAACATTGGATGACGTTCCCACTGCGGAACAAAACCAGTTGGAAGGATCCAAGTGAGGGAGAACCGATGAGTTTTTTGAATGACAGCAAAAAACTGCACCCCAAGTTGACCCGCATCCAGTTAATCGCACTGATTCTGGGCGTGGTTGGGCTGTTGGTTATGATCGTGGGACTATTCCTGGATAGGGACCAATTCTTCCAGTCCTATTTGCTTGGCTACATCTTCTGGGTCCTTGCCGCTCTGGGGTCCCTGTCCATCTTGATGATCCACCATGTTGCCGGAGGCAAATGGGGTGTAATGATACAGCGCCTTCTTGAAGGAGCGGCGATGACACTGCCCCTCATGGCCTTGCTTTTCATACCGATCATCATCGGAATCCCCAGCCTTTATGAATGGGCCGACCCTGAGCATGTCGCCCACGATCCCATCCTTCAGGCTAAAGAACCCTATCTGAACGCACCCTTCTTTATCCTCCGCACTGTAATCTACTTCGTCATTTGGATCAGCATCGCTTACCTCCTGCGCAGATGGTCGACCCGGCTGGACAAAGACCCAGACAATGCGGCGATGAAAGGTCGCCTTCGCACCCTGAGCGCACCGGGCATTCTCATTTACGGCATCACGATCACTTTCGCTTCTGTCGATTGGATGATGTCTCTGGAACCGCACTGGTTCTCCACGATTTACGGCATGATGGTCGCCATCAGCGGCTTCACGATTGCTTTCGCTTTCGTCATTCTCTGGCTGATGCCTCTGGCGAAGGAAAAACCCTGGGCGGGCGTCATCGAAACGGAGCAGATCAGCGACTTGGGGAGCTGGCTGTTTGCCGGCGTCTTCCTGTGGGCTTACCTGTCCTTCTCCCAATTCCTGATTATCTGGTCGACTAACCTGCCAGAAGAGATCACCTGGTACCTTGCCAGACAAACGGGCGGCTGGCAGTTCCTGGCAGTTGCACTGATTTTCATTGGTTTCTTCCTGCCCTTCTTCGTTTTGTTGGCGCGTGGAACCAAACGATACCCCAGAAGAGTGCTGCGGATGGGGGCGCTGGTCTTTGTCATGCAGCTTCTTTTCATCGTCTTTCTGATTGTTCCCTCATTTAATCCGGGACATTTCTCCATCCACCTCCTTGATCTTGCAGCCGTAATCGGCATTGGGGGCATATGGGTGGCGGCGTTTGTATGGCTGATTAAACGACAATCCCTCATACCGATGTATGATCCACGGGCAGTCGCCCACGAAACACAGGAGGCGCCAAGTCATGCCCACTGAGAACACTTATCCCGGTAAGGAGACATCTGGGGCCGGCATTATGCGACCTATCCTTTTCGGCGCAATCCTCTTTGTGCTGGCTTTCGCACTCGTGGTGATAGCGTCCGGCATTTTAGGTGGCGGACAATATGTCTCAGCTCCTTCCACTGCATCGCTAAAAGCGCCGGTATTGCAAGTTGATCCTGTTGCGGATATGAAAGCCATGGACGCGAGAGAAGCACAGCAATTGCATAGCTATGGGTGGGTTGACAAAGATGCAGGCATTGTCAGAATTCCCATCGAGCGGGCCATCGAATTGACAGTTGAGCAAGGTTTAAGGTAGTTACGTGATCCACACCTAGGTGGTTGAATTATGCCAGAATTTCCATCCCTTCCTGAACAGGCGTCCACCATTGCCGGGCAGGTCGATCTACTTCTCTGGGTCCTAATGGGACTCGGTGCAGCATTCATGTTGGCCGTTGTTATCATGGTGCTGCTCAACCTCCGCAAAAAACAGAAAGATACATCAGAGGAAACCGAAGATCCTGATCATCCCTTCAGAATGCAAATTATTTGGGCGATCATTGGCGTTGTCTTGTTGATGACACTATATACCTGGTCTGAACAGGTTTATCTTCGCAGCGCCAAAGATGCTCCCAGCGATGCCAAAGAGGTCACTGTTGTCGGCAAGCGCTGGATGTGGAAATTCCAGCACAGCCCAGATGGGCAGAGTGAGATCGACGAATTGCATGTAGCGGTGGGTGAGCCGGTCAAACTGATCATGACCTCGCAGGATGTGATTCACAGCCTGTCCATTCCCGCTTTTCGGGTGCAGAAAAACGCAATCCCCGGGAAATACACCACGCTGTGGTTCGAAGCGACCGAGGCGGGGGAGTTTGAGATACTGAGTGCGGAGTACAGCGGCACGGACTATACCAATATGGTCGGCAAAGTAATCGCAGAAGCGCCGGCAGACCATAAGACCTGGCTGGGTGGTGGCGACTTAGATGGGGAAGCATTATGGGCGCAGTATGGCTGTGCGGCTTGTCACGTTGCCGGTGGTGTGGGCGGCCAGGTTGGGCCATCCATGGACGAACTATTCGGCTCGGAACAAATTCTGGAAAGCGGCGAAACTGTGGTCGTAGACGAGGCCTTCCTGTACGAATCCATCCTCAATTCTGGCGCTACCATTATCCAGGGCTATCCACCAGTCATGCCCGCATACGATGGTCAAATCAGTGATGAGGAAGTGGCCAAGATCATCGATTACATCAAGTCCCTTTCCGCAGCCGGCAGCGTGGAAACAGAGGTAAGTGACGAAGTCAAGGTGGCGCTGGAGATCTATTCCGACAACGGTTGTGACGCCTGCCACGGCGCTGAAATGGAAGGTTGTATTGGCCCCATCCTTGTTGGCCTCGATCCAGCCTACATGACTGAAATCGTTCGGAATGGTCGCTCCTCGGCTGGCATGCTCGCTTACTCTGCGGACCAACTCACTGATGCCGACCTGGAACTCCTGACACAGGCTTTAGGCACTGTTCCGTTGTCGTTCACGGGCGTAACGCTGTCGCAGCCAGTGGTCGATGCCCTCACAGCAGCCCAGGCATCGCTGGATGCTGGTGATAAAGCCGGTGTGAAGGATGCGCTCGAACAAGCACTTGATGCCGCTTCCGGTGCGCCAGACGGCGTCAAAAAGACTCTGTCAGTCATGATCGCCAATCTTTCCCTCGACAATTGGGCTGACTACACCGCCAATCGCTTGGCGCTGCTGTTAGGTTGATTGCGAAGAATCTGACTGGTCAAATCACCCTCAGACTTAAGAGCCCCAAAGCAGGACAAGACGACAATTAAACATGCGCATCTCGCATTGTCGGGATGCGCATGCTTCTCGCTGAGCCGGTGGCATTGCTCCACTTGCTTTTATTCAATGCACCACATAGGGAGTAAGCAAATGATTGTTACAACAGACGCTCTATTTCAACTGGCCTATGGCAAGTATGCCGTCGGCGCTTACAACATCAACAACATGGAGCAGGCGCTGGGGCTTTTCAAGGGCGCTGTCGAATCTCAGGCCCCCATCATCGTGCAGATTTCGCGTGGGGCCCGCAACTACGCCGGCGTGATCATGCTGGAAAATATCCTGCTTGCAGCCGAACAGATGTACCCTGAGGTTGTCTTTGCCGTACATCTCGATCATGGCGACGAGGCTACCTGCTACGATTGCATCGACTCGGGATTTTACTCGTCTGTGATGATCGATGCTTCGCATTTCCCCTTTGAAGAGAATATCGCCATCACCCGCCGTGTGGTCGAGCGAGCCCATGCGGTCGGGGTCAGTGTGGAGTCCGAGCTGGGTATGCTGGGCGGGGTGGAGGAAGATATCGCTGTAGATGAAAAAAACGCCAAATTAACCGATCCGGCTGAGGCCGAGGAATTTGTCGAGCGATCCGGCTGTGATTCACTGGCGGTGGCTATCGGCACCAGCCACGGCGCATACAAATTTAAGGGTAAATCCAAACTACACCTCGATCGTGTTGAAGAGATTCAGAAACGGTTGCCCGGTTTCCCCCTGGTGATGCATGGCTCCTCCTCGGTGCCGCAGTCAGAAGTGCAGCGCATCAATGCTGCAGGCGGTGCGCTTGACCCCTCAGCGCGTGGCGTGAACGAGGATGATTTCATCAAAGCCGTGCCGCTGGGCGTCACCAAGGTCAACATCGACACGGATGGCCGCCTGGTGTGGACGCGCGTGCATCGGGAATACTTCCTGGAGCATCCCGAGGTCTTCGACTTCCGCAAACCGGGAAACATCCTCATCGATGAATACGCGCACTTCATCGCCCACAAGAGCCAGAAACTGGGCAGCGCCGGTTATCTGGCCGAGGTGCGAGAGGCTTTGAGTTAAGCCACCTGTTGGGATAAACTCAAATAAATCAAAAAAATCCACTGCCAGATATCTTTGATGCTGTAAAATGTCTGGCGGTTATGCCAACTTAGGAGCACTTATGACAACTTTAACTTCAACTTACGACGAAACCGATCAGCTTGCTGCCAACACCCTGCGCTTGCTGGCTGTAGATGCCGTGCAGGCCGCTAACTCCGGTCATCCCGGGCTGCCTTTGGGCGCTGCCGACCTGGTGACTGTGCTATGGACTCGTTTCCTCAAGCACAACCCCGCCGATCCCTTGTGGCCCGACCGGGATCGCTTCATCCTTTCCGCCGGTCATGGTTCCGCCCTGCTATACTCGATGTTACACGCATTCGGCTACCCGCTTTCATTGGAAGAACTGCGTAACTTCCGCCAGTACGGTTACGTGACAGCCGGGCATCCAGAGATCGAGCCGGAAAGGGGGATCGAGATCACCACCGGCCCTCTGGGTCAGGGTATCAGCAATGCGGTGGGCTTCGCCCTGGCGGAACGCATGTTGGCAGCCCGTTTCAACCAGCCCGATTACCCCATCGTCGACCACTACACTTATGTCGTCGCCTCCGATGGCGACCTGATGGAAGGCGTCTCCCACGAGGCCGCTTCCTTTGCCGGTCATCTCGGCCTGGGCAAACTCATCGTCCTCTACGACGATAACCACATCTCCATCGACGGCAGCACAGACCTGTCTCTGAGCGATAACGCCATGCAGCGCTTTGGTGCTTACGGCTGGCACACCCAGGCTGTGGATGGACACGACATGGCCGCTGTGGATGCTGCTATCCGTGCTGCACAGGCCGAAACGGACAAGCCTTCCATCATCGCTTGCCGCACACACATTGGTTTTGGCAGCCCGCTCGTTGATACCGCCAAAGTGCATGGCTCGCCCCTGGGCCTGGATGGTGTCCGTCAGACCAAAGAAACCTTCGGTTTCCCTGTAGATGAGAGTTTCTACATTCCTGCCGAGGCGCAGGATCGATTTGATCTGCGTCAAGGCGGCGGGCGCTGTCTGTGAAGCGGAATGGGACGAACTCCTTGCCGCTTATCGGGACGCCTATCCCGACCTGGCAAGCCAGTGGGACAAGTTCGTCGCCGGAGAACTGCCGGACGGCTGGGAAGACCATCTCCCCGATTTTACAGACGAAAAAGCGATTGCCACACGCGCCACGTCCGGCAAGGTGCTCGATGCCCTTGTGCCGGTTATCCCCACCCTCATCGGTGGCTCCGCCGACCTTTCTCCGAGCAACAACACCCGCGCAAAAGGCGCAACAGAAATCAAACCGGGCGATTTCAGCGGCAGTTACATCCACTACGGCGTGCGCGAGCATGGCATGGGCGCCATCATGAATGGCATGGCCGCACATGGTCTGCGGCCCTTTGGCGGCACGTTCCTCGTTTTCGCCGACTACATGCGCGGCGCTGTCCGGGTGGCGGCGCTGATGGGCTTGCCGGTGACGTACGTGTTCACCCACGACAGCATTGGCTTGGGCGAAGATGGCCCCACGCACCAACCGGTGGAGCACATCCTCTCCCTGCGTGCAATCCCTAACCTACTCGTCATCCGCCCTGCCGATGGTAATGAAACCTCGCAGGCCTGGAAAGTGGCGCTCGAACACAACACCAACCCCACCGCCCTGATTCTATCCCGCCAGGGATTGCCGCAAGTGACGCCGGTGAACAATGGCCTGGCACAAGGCGCATACGTGCTGGCTGACCCCGCCGGTGACGTTCCAGACATCGTGCTCATCGCCACCGGTTCCGAAGTGGCGCTGGCGCTGGCAGCCGTCGAGCCTCTGGCCGAAAAAGGCATTGCCGCCCGTGTCGTCTCGATGCCCAGTTGGGAGCTTGTTCGACGCCCAGTCTGCCGAATACCGGGCATCGGTGCTTGCTGCCGGGCATCCCCCGTCTGGCCATCGAAGCAGGTTCGACGCTGGCCTGGGCGCGCTACGTCGGCGACAACGGTGCGACCCTCGGCCTCGATCACTTCGGCGCTTCGGGGCCAGGCAAAGTGGTCTTCGAAGCGTTTGGTTTCACCGTGGACAATGTGGTGGAACTGGCAAGTCGTCTCGTTTAGCTCCAAGTGCGACGCAGGCAAGCTGCGCATGCTCGGAAGTGCGTCGCACTTTTACATCTCCAACAACCACCTCATGAACCTGAAAGAACAGGCTTCTGCACGTGCACTGGACTACGTCCAGAGTGGCATGGCGCTTGGCTTAGGGACCGGCAGCACCACCACGTATTTTGTGAACTTACTGGGTGAAAAACTGCAAAAGGGCGCATTGCACGATATCATCGGCGTACCGACATCGGAAAGCACTGCCACCCTGGCCCGAAAATTGGGCATTCCCCTCACCACCATCTCCGAAAATCCAGTACTCGATCTTGCCGTCGATGGCGCTGATGAAGTCGATCCTGCGCTCAACCTGATTAAGGGCCTGGGCCGGGCGGCATTGCGCGAGAAAATCGTCGAAATCCATGCCAGCAGACTGGTTATCATCGTGGATGAATCAAAGCTGGTGCAGCGTTTGGGGCGAGGCCCCCTGCCGGTGGAAATCATTCGTTTTGAGGCCGATGCGCACATGGCCTGGCTCAGGACGCTGGGTTGTCGAGCCGAACTCTGGCTGGAAGAGGATGGCTCACCTGTTATCACGGACAATGGCAACTATCTCGTCCGCTGCTGGTTCGAGAATGGCATCACCGACGCTTACGAACTGGCGCAAACGCTTTCGAGCCGACCTGGCATTGTCGAACATGGCCTCTTTCTCGACATGGCGGATGAAGTGATCGTGGCGGGGTCGGAAGGCATACGTGTTCTCAAACGGACTTAGCACATCGCCTGCGTGGTGCGTGGTGCGTTTTCCGTTGATTGTTGACTATTATCCTGTTCCCTGGAGTTCAACATGAATGTAAAAATCTCTCCATCCATCCTGTCCGCCGATTTTGCCCGTTTGGGCGAGCAGGTGCAAGAGGCCATTGCTGGCGGCGCTGACTACATCCACGTCGACATCATGGATGGCCAATTCGTCCCGCCGATCACCATCGGCCCCGCCGTTGTCAAGGCGATACACCCCATCGCCGAAGCGGGCGGCGTGCCGCTCGATGTGCATCTCATGATCGATAATCCCGATCAGTTGATCCCCGCCTTTGCTGAAGCCGGCGCCGGCATCATCACCGTGCATGTTGAGACGACCCGCCACCTGCACAACACCCTGCAAATGATCAAGAACCTCGGCGTGAAAGCGGGCGTGACCCTGAACCCGGCCACCCCACTGGTCGCTCTGGAAGAAGTGCTGACTCCCGACCTGGATATGGTGCTGATTATGACGGTGAATCCTGGTTTTGGCGGCCAGTCTTACATCCCCAGCATGACGGCGAAGATCGCTCGCTTACGGAAAATGCTGGACGAACGAGGGCTGTTCGATATCGATCTGGAAGTGGATGGCGGCGTCAAGCCCCAGAATGCTGCCGAAGTAGTGGCTGCGGGCGCCAACGTGCTGGTTGCCGGATCGGCTGTGTACAACACCAAAGCCAGCGTGGCGGATAATATCACCGCCCTCAGAAAAGCAATTGCTGGCGAGGTTTAGCACCATCAGGTCAATGCCAGGACATCCGCTCCTGTCACCCGCAGCAACTCTGCTGTTTCGATCTTCATCATTGTGCGGTCATCTCCCCCGCCGCCGTAGATCGTCTCGTGAGCCAGCACCGAACGGTCGAGCAACACCGGGAGGGTCGAGCGATGGCCAAATGGTGGGACACCCCCGACCGGATAGCCGGTTAGCTCGACCACCTGCATCGCCCTGGCCAGCTTGATCTGCCGTTTGCCGACGCCGAAATGATCGGCCAGCGGGCGGGTGGGCACGGCTGCCAGGCCGTTGGTGATGACGGCGTAGGGCTCGCCACCCACGAAGAAGATCAGTGTCTTGATGATTTCATCGGTGCTTACACCCAGCGCTTCAGCGGCGGCGGCAACGGTCGGCGTGTCGCCAATGCCGGGAATCAGTGTGGCGGCAATGTTGTGTTGGCTGATAAATTGTGCGAGATCGGCGGGTGTGAGTTGGTCTGTCATTGCACTACTCTTCAGTTGTAATCACACTTTATACGTCATGTCGAACGAATGTGAGACATCTCCTCCGTTTTTGGGGATAGTCTCTGATAACAAGGGGATTTCTCCTCCCATTGGTCGTCGAAATGACGGCAACCTGGATAGTTACTGCCACTGTACTACTCGTCAGGTTCGATGCTGAATGTCAGGGGAAAGCCTTCAAGGCGGGCCGCCATATGCGCTTTTTTGACGAGATTTTCCGCCTCGGCCTTTGGCCGAACCATGACCAGAGCAATTCCCTGGATGTGAGCGGTCAGCGTCACATGCTCGGCGATTTCACGCGATAATTTGAAAATCCGGCGGAGCACCACCATCACAAAAGGAAATGGGGTGACATCGTCGTTGTGGATGAGAATGCGGTAGCGGGGTTCGTGTTCAGCTTCAATGTCGGTGAGATCAATGACATCAGGGACTGTATCGGTGTCCGGCGTCAACACGGCTGCCGAAAAACGGTGGGGTTTGCGTATCTCGACGGATGAGGGTGCGGAAAATCGTTGCATCACAGCTCGTCTGTGTCGGTGGCGACCAGGGTGCGGGCTCCCAGCGCCAGGCGTTTGGCAGCGGCCGGATCAGTCCAGACCAGGCTGCGAATCTGCACAGCGACAGCGCCCTCATCCAGACACAGCGCCACATCATCCAGGGTGTGAATCCCACCGGCGGCGATCAGGGGCACCCCCAGATCGAGGGCGGCCAATCGGCGCAAGGCCCGCAAGGTGAAGGGGAACGCCACCGGACCGGCAATAGGAGCCTCCAACAACACGCCATCTTCCATTGGGTAAACAGCCGGAGGCGGCGCTCCCACGACAAGCGCGTCAGCCCCGGCAACAATGCAGGACCCGGCCAGATGCGCCGCACGAGTGGCAGGCAATTTCACCAGGATTGGCAACGTGGTGGCATGCCGCACCGCCGAGATAAAAGCGCTGGCCTCGCCCAGATTGACATCTTCCGGCACGGGCAGTTCGATACCATCAACGCCAACCTCAGCCTCATCCAGACGTTCCGCCATCCAGGCCCGATCACCCGGGTCTCCTCCGACCAGTGTGACGATCAAAGGCGTTTGCAGCCGTCGCCAGAGTGCGGCCTGTCTCTGCAGCACCCGCCGAAAGCCGGGATTATGATCGCCGGTGGTGAACAGGAACCCAGCCGGGAGTTCAGCCACCCGAGGATGGGATGCGCCCTTGCGGGGACGAACCGACAGTGGAGCTGTGACCACTGCGCCAAAGTGAGCGGCGGATAAATCAGGTGGCCAACTATCAGCATAACCTACAGCACCGCAGCCCGCCATCAATGGTGAGTCGAGGGCGAGGCCACGTTTGTTGTTTGGAGCAAGTTCGATAAGCATGATGATCGATAATTCTCAAGCGTTTAGCGCATGATGTCAACGAGATCAAAGACTGGGCCACGCAGACAGACGCGACGCCGTCCCCCTGCTACATCGGCCACGCAACCAAGACAAGCGCCGGTTCCGCACAGGAAGTTCGAGGGATAGAGTGCCTGTGCAAATCCTTTGGACAGCACGCCTCTTTGCAACTGAATAAATTCGGCCAGTTGGTGATAGAAAGAAAGTGAGGCAGCAGCGACAATGGCATCTGCCCACATCAACAAATCCGACAGATGCGATGTCAGATTCCCCTTGCGGCCAAGAGTCCCATCCACTGTCGCCACCCGGTACTCGGTAGTGAGGGGAAGGCGATTGGCGGGGATGGCGTAACGGGAAGAGGTGACGCCCACTGCCAGGGTCACAGCCACCTGTTGGGCGTGAGCCTGGGCAATTAACGGCAGGAGGGTCCAGGCATTTTCTCCTTCTCCCAGACAGAGCAGGTGGCGGCAGCCTTCAGGCAGGGTGTAGCCAATCCCGACAGGTCCCAGACAATCCAATTCGCTGCCTTCGGGAATCATCCGCAGCCAGGCGTGTCCCCGATCACCACTTGGCGGCAGGCGCAGCGTCCAGGATTCTGCGTCAAGCGCCACGGGGTACAAGCTCCGCCGCAGATAGGGATCCAAACCCCAACCTGTTCGCACCAACACCGGCTGTCCAGGCCCCAACTGTTGGGCTAGCGCCGGGTCAAACAGACGCAATTCCTGGCTGGCCCCATGAATTTCCCGCTTGACAAGCTGTGCTTTTACCTGCAGCATCTGATCAGTAAAGGAATCTAGACGCCGTTCGCCACTTGTTCTAAGGCGTCGTGATCAATGATCAGTATCCTGCCCCGTACACTGGATATCATGTGCCTTTTGCGGAAACGGCTCATCACACGAATGGCTGTTTCGACGGTTGTGCCGGTCATCTCGGCAATATCCTGGCGAGTAAGTGGTAAATCGATGAGTATTGCGTTTTCCTGACCGGGATAAGGCGCTGCAGCCAGGTCAGCCAATCGCAATATCGTGCGGGCGATACGCTGTTCGACTCGATCCACTGCCAAACTGCGCACGAGTTCCGACGACAGGCGAAGCCTGCGACTCAATTCTGAGATGACGCCCATTGACACTTTGGGATAGCGTTCCAAGATGGAGAAGAAAGTCATTGCGAGGAATGGCGACCACAGCCACTTCTTCCAAAGTCTGTCCAGTGGTGGAATACGGACGCCCATCAAGCACGGCCATCTCGCCCAGCAATTGTCCTGGCCCTAACACCTCCATCACCACATCCCGACCGTGATCGGTGTGCCGCACCAGCTTAACGCGCCCGATCCAGAGGATGTAAAGCGCATCGGGAGGATCGCCCTGAAAAAAGAGATACGAGTCTTTTGGATAGCAATGGCCGTGCAACAGGGGTGCAATCGCCTCCCACTCTTCTTCAGACAGCGCGCGAAAAAGAGGAACGGTTCGTGCAACCTGAACCATATTCCATTGAAGCTTATCCAGACGAGGTCCGGCTCTGCCAGTAACGGTTTGTACCATATCCTGAAGTAGCGTCGGTGACCTGGCAATTTCGCCATGTGTGGGTGGTCACACTGCCGTCACATTCTAGCATAGATACGCGGAACGCTACAACGTTTTAGGGATTGTTCTCGAGATTATACGTAAGTGATTGGATGCACCAACGCTCACCACAACGAGAGAATGTCCACAAGTCCCCGCCCGGGGACACCTCATTCCCAATGCGAGTTGTTGAGCGGGCAGTGGCGTGATCGCCATCGACCGTGATCTCGACATCAATAGGGCCGGCGGTTTGGGGATTGCCGGGAAAGACCAGGACGACGTAACGGTCGAGTATTGCGTCAACCCCGTTCCAGACGGCATCGTCGTCGGACACATCGGGCGTGTGTTTGGCATCTGTTACACGGGCGTCCTCCGCCCAGATTTCGGCCAATAAGGTCATATCCTGCCCAATCACACCATCGCTTTCAGCCTGCACCAACTGCCGAATCGCTTGTTCGGCGTTGGCCGGGACCGGCGTGGGCGTCCGTTCCATCTGCGAAGACGGGGATAACACGCTTCCTGGTCGGCAGGCGGACAACAGCAGCAAACTGAGGAGAAGGAAGATAGATTTATTCATATGCATCGCGTACTCCGATGCCAGCATAGTCTGCCAATGGTTGCGATGTCAAGACAACTTTCGTGCAACTACGGGTCATGCTTTGGCGGACAGCGCCTACATGCGGTAACATACGGATGTTCCCTTTTCCCAGTATCCAACACCCTCGTCATCATTATCCTGGCGGCATCAAAAAAAACGCCAATCCCGGTTTGGAATTGGCGTTCATTTTAGCCCTGCGTTTTTGACATCGTTTTCAAGCAACTCGTGCAGATGTTGACTTTCTGCATCTGGCCACCAACCATCATGCGTCGTTTTTGGACATTGGCATTGAAACGCCTTTTTACATGACGTTGAGAGAAGCTGACATGATTGCCAAATTGAGGTCCTTTTCCACAGACTTTACATTTAGCCATTTTTTCTATAACTCCGAGAGCAAATTCAAAGCGCAAATAGCTGCGACAATAGATTTCTGAGACTGGACAATCAACAAAAAGCCCCCTCTGAGGGAGCAAAGTCAAGCTTAGCATAAAACAATACTGTTTGCAAGCTCGAGAAACCACAAAAGTGCGCGTTTCACGATTTCGGGTAAGATTCCTCGACCTCCCGGAAGAGGGATTAGGATTTTATGCTAACAGAAGCTTCTGCACCCTCCTCCGGGAGGTCTTTCGAAAAACTAAAACGCAACCGCCGCAAGAATGCACGTCGAATTTTCTGGTTCTGAACCTTCCTTTTAGGCCGATGCCATTCACCAATTGAAGTCGTCGGCTACCTCGCGAAATCAACTGAAATCATATCTAAAACGACGCTTGCGCAGCGAGCTTAAACCAACACTCCATTGGAACAATCGTGTGACTACCAACGAGTCCGCACTAGGCAAAATCGAAATTTCGCACACCGCCATCGCCTCATTGGCTGTTGAAACCGCCATGTCAAGCTATGGCGTGGTGGGACTGGCGAATGCGTCAAAATTCGAAAACTGGCGCAAAAACCTGTTACAAAGCGGTCATACCCAACCTGGCGCCACCGTAACCATAGAAGATGGCGCAATCGTGGTGGACCTCTTCATCATCATCGAGTATGGCACCCGCATCTCAGAAGTGGCGCGCAGTGTCATGCATCGGGTGCAATATACGCTTGAGCAGATCGTCGGCTTGCCCGTGAAGGCTGTGAACGTACACGTGCAAGGCTTACGCATCAGCCAGCAAACGCCAAACAACATGGAAAACTAAGACTTGACTATTCAGCACGAAACAGACGCCATTACCAGTAAACACCCTTCGGGTGTCGCCATCACAAAACTAGATGGTGATGATCTGCACCAAATGTTCAGCGCGGGCTTTGACTGGCTCAAGCAGCATAGCCATATCGTGAATGCCCTGAATGTCTTTCCTGTTCCTGATGGCGACACCGGCACCAACATGGTGCTGACAATGCAATCAGCCTGGAAAAAAGCGGCGGAACAGCCCAGTCAGGAAGTGGGAGTCGTGGTGCAAGCCTATGCCCAGGGCGCCATTCGCGGCGCAAGAGGCAATAGTGGCGTTATCCTATCCCAGATTTTGCGCGGCTTCTCCGAGCATTTAGAGGACGCCACGACCATCGATGTCAATCAATTTGCCGCCGCCATGCGTCAGGCCACGAAAACCGCTTACAAGGGCGTACTCAAACCTGTCGAGGGAACGATCCTGACCGTTGTGCGGGAAATGGCGGAAGCCAGCAGCCATGCCGCCGCTATCAGCCCTGATTTCCGATTCGTTTTCAATACCATCCTGGTCAAAGGTAAACAGGCGCTGGAAAACACACCAAATCAGTTGCCGGTGCTGAAACAGGCAGGCGTTGTCGATGCCGGCGGGCAAGGCTTGTTTTACATCATGGATGGTATGAACAAGTATCTGGGAGGCGAGTCCCAATTCATTCCCGGGCCTGTCGCACTCGAGGTGGGCACAGGAATTGCGCCGCAACCCGATCTTGGTGTTTTCGTCGAAGATGAATGGGGCTACGACATTCAGTATCTCATCTATGGAGAAAACCTGAATGAGGATGTAATCAGGAACCAACTCCTGGAGATGGGAGGATACAGCGTGGTGGTGGGAGGCGCAGGCAATGTTGTGAAAGTGCACGTACATAACGAAGACCCTGGCCCCTTCATCACCTACGGCGCTTCTTTGGGCTATCTCGATGATATCGTCCTCGAAAATATGACAGTGCAGACTCTGCGGCGCAAAGGTGATTGGCAGGAAGATGGTCCGCCAGCCGCCAGGACAATCTCGGAGCCGGCAGAGACGCCGAAAAGCCTGAAGGATTGCCCTGGTATTGTTGCTGTGGTGTCAGGTGAGGGTTTACGCAAGGTGTTTGAAAGTCTGGGCGTTTGCGCAATCGTGATTGGGGGCCAGACCATGAACCCATCCACCGAGGATCTGCTCCGTGCCGCCGAGGGTCTCCCCCATGAGCACATCATCATTCTGCCCAACAACAAAAACATCATCCTGGCGGCGCGGCAGGCGGCACAGATTTCTGAAAAACAAATTCATGTCATCGAAACCCGCTCTGTGCCAGAAGGAATCTCAGCCATGTGGGGCTTCAATGCCAAAGCCAGTATCGAGCAAAACATCCATAGTATGAAATTGGCCTACCAGAACACCAGCACAGCCGAGATTACAACAGCGATTCGTGATGTGTCATTCGATGGGGTCGAAATCAGAGATGGGGACCTGATTGGCATAATCAATGGCCAGTTGCAGTGCAGGGGTGACGATCTGACCGAACTGGTTAGACAAGTTCTCGAACGCCTGGACCCAGATGATGAGACCGAGATATTTACACTGTACTATGGCGAACCCGTACTTGAAGAGGAAGCGGAGCTTCTGTTGGAGATCTTGGAGCCACTATTCCCTCAACATGAGCTCGAACTTCTGCACGGTGGTCAGCCCCATTATCATTATCTCATCTCCGCCGAATAACTTGCGATCATCTGTAACATCATCTTGCGTGTTTCCTGTGCTATAATCGCTCGAAGATAAACAGACATCTAAGCCAAAAACGATTGAGGACCAACGTGAAACGAATCCGCATTGTAACTGATAGCAGCGCCCATCTGACGCAGGAAGAGCAGGCTTCCCTGAATATTTCTGTTGTGCCCCTGCGCATTCAACTTGGACGCAAAACCTATAAAGAGGGCGTTGATCTCACGAACGATGAATTCTTCGGAAAATTGCAGACTATCAAGACACACCCAACTTCTTATCCTGCGGTTTTACAAGACTTCGTCGACATCTATCATCGCCTGAGTTCAGAAACCGACGAGATACTGTCCATTCATTTGTCCAGCAAGTTGAATGACACCGCCAACGTGGCCCGCATGGCGGCAGCCACTTTGCGGGGCCGTACACGGATTACCGTAATTGATAGCGAAACAATGGATCGGGGATTGGGCATGGTGGTCAAATGCGCGGCTGAAGCTGCCCTGGCAGGCGCGGACTATAACGAGGTCTCCCGACTGGTGCGTGGCGTTATTCCCAGTATTTTTCTCAGCTTTTTTGTGGATGATCTTTCATACCTCAAACGAGATGAACGTATCCGCAATTCGCAGGCATTGTTAGGCACAATGTTCGGTATCAAGCCTTTGCTGGAGATACGAGAAGGTAATCTCATTGTCATGGAGAAAGTCCGTGATCAGGTTGACATGATCGAAAAGCTCTTCAGTTTCATCAGCGAATTCGCTTACTTAAAAGAAATCGCCCTGCTCCAGCACAACAATCAGCAGGATGCAACGCTGCTGCTGGAACAGTTAGAGACTGCCTACCCTGACACACCAGTCTTTACCGACAGGTACGGTCCCACGCTGTCATCCTTCATTGGCGCATCGGCATTAGGCGTCGTGGTGCGGGAAGAATACTAAGCGGAGCTTAGAATGCTAAGTGCCTGTCCAGAAATAACCTCCTGGAGGTAGCCAGAACCAAAGTGCTTAGCTGAACGTTTGCGGCCACCTCCCGGAGGTTGAAATCAGAAAGTTATTCTTGGACGATTACTAAGCCTTGTTCCAGTTGCCGAGCTATGACCAATGTATTTATAAGTCTGAAAAAAATCCTCGAGCTGGAATCGCAGCGTGGTTGCCAGAATGATGCAGTTGTAGGTGGGCTGGAGCGTTATGCCGAGCGCTGGCAAACACAGGCAATAGAATCGGTTGCCAGCCAGGAGGAGATCAGGCGAGTTGAGCAGATCGCTGACGCTTTGATGGGTTATGTGCTGCTACCGCAAGGTGCGCGGCGCAGCACCATTCGGCATATCCAGGAAAGTCTGGATTCTTTGAAACAATCCACAACAAAAGCCAGGAAGACAGCGAAGGGAGAGCGGAAACAGACCGACACAGGGAAAACAGAGTCTGATCGGGCGCCGCATCCTCGCAGCCAGGCACCCTCATTCACCATCTCGCCTCTGGCCGCCCCACTCACCAGCCTGTCTGGCATCGGCCCCAAACTCGCCGGCACGCTGGCCCGACTCAATCTGAACCAGGTCGGGGATCTGCTCTGGCATTTGCCCTACCGCTACCAGGATTACAGCAACTTGCAGCCAATTGCTGAACTCAAAATCGGAGAAGAGGTGACAATTCGGGCGACGGTGTGGGGCGTCAGCACCCGACGTCTCCAGGGAAATCGCAAATTAGCGACGGCTGTGCTGATCGATGGCACGGGCAAGATCAATGCCACCTTCTGGAACCCACACATCGATAAATACCTTCTGGCGGAGAAGACGTATTTCTTCAGTGGCAAGATCAGCAGCTACATGGGGAAACGGGTGCTGGAGTCGCCAGAATTTGAAGCGGTCAGCGAAGATCCCACGCATACTGCCCGCATTGTGCCCATTTATCCACTTACCGAGGGCCTGTCTGCTCGCGTGCTGCGCAAACACATCCGGCAAGTGGTGGACACCTGGGCCGAGAAGCTGCCCGACCCCCTGCCCGAGCCCTTGCGTCGTCGTCTGGGCTATCCCGGCGTGGGCGATGCGCTCCAACAAGTGCATTTCCCTGATAGCGTCGATGCGCTGGACAGGGCGCGCAAACGCCTGGCATTCGACGAGTTATTGGTTATCCAGTTGGGCGTGCTTGGCCAGCACAGAGCCTGGCAGAGCAAACCGGCGGAGCCATTGACGTTTGGTATTGAGCAGCGCCGAGCATTCCTGAAAACCCTGCCGTTCACACTCACTCAGGCGCAGCAGCGGGTGTTGGCTGATGTCGATCGTGACATCACCCATGCCTATCCCATGACCCGATTGCTGCAAGGGGATGTGGGCAGTGGCAAGACAGTTATCGCGGCGGCCGCAATGTGGGCAGCCGTCTGTAATGGCGCACAGGCGGCGATTATGGCGCCAACCGAGATTTTGGCCGAACAACATTACCGCAAACTCCTCGAACAGTTCGCCCAATTGACGCATCCGCTGCAGGATCGCCCCGTGCAAGTGGCGCTGTTGACGGGCAGCGTGTCCGGCAAGAAACGCGAAGCGTTACTGGATGCGTTGGCTGCCGGAGACATTGACATCCTGATCGGCACCCATGCCCTGATCCAGGAGCACGTGCAATTCCATGACCTGGCACTGATCGTCGTGGATGAGCAGCATCGATTTGGCGTCAACCAGCGCTCGGCCCTGCGCGAAAAGGGAGCGGAACTGAATCTCCCGGATGAAGAGGGCGTGTACAAAACGCCGCATACGCTGGTCATGTCGGCGACGCCCATCCCGCGCACGCTGGCGCTTACCATTTATGGCGACATGGATGTCAGCGCCATTGATGAACTGCCCCCTGGCCGCCAGCCCATCAAAACCTACTGGATCAAACCGGATGTGCGGGCCCGAGTTTACAAGTTCATCCACCAGCAGGTGCGGGAAGGACGCCAGGCGTTCGTGATCTACCCCCTGGTCGAAGAAAGTGACCGGTTGGAAGATGTCGGCGCAGCCATTGCCGAACACAAACGTCTGGATACAAAGGTCTTTCCCGACCTGCGGGTGGGTTTGCTGCATGGCCGCCTGAGCGGAAAACAAAAGGACGAAATTATGCGGGCCTTTGCCGCCGGCGACTACGATATCCTGGTCAGCACGGCGGTGGTGGAAGTGGGCATCGACATTCCCAACGCCAGCGTCATCCTCATCGAGAATGCCGAGCGATTTGGTATGGCCCAATTACACCAATTTCGAGGGCGAGTCGGTCGTGGTCCCCACCAATCGTACTGCATCCTCGTCAGTGATCCGAACAGCGACCAGGGCATCGAGCGCATGAGGGCTATGGAACGAACACAAGATGGCTTCGAGTTAGCCGAAGTCGACCTGCGCATGCGTGGCCCCGGCGAGTTCTTCGGGTCCCGTCAGAGCGGTCTGCCTGATCTCAAGCTCGCCCGAATGAGTGACGCCCGTTTGCTGGAACTGGCCCGCCGTGAGGCCGAAGCCTTGCTCGACACCGACCCTGATCTGAGTCAACCCGACCATCATATTCTCTCCCAACGCCTCACCGAGTACTGGTCTCAGGAGCTAGACCTATCATGATCACAGCATTGTACCCCGGAACCTTCGATCCTGTTCACAATGGCCATCTCGATATCGCCTGTCGTTCCGCCCAGTTGTGGGATCGTGTCATCGTTGCCATCTACGACCGTCCCAGCAAGAACCTGATGTTTGATACGCAGGAGCGTGTTGCCCTGTTCACGGAAGCGATCCAGGGCTGGTCAAATGTGGAAGTAATGCCCTACCAGGGCCTCACCGTCAATTTTGCGCGAGAGGTTGGCGCCAAGGTTATGGTGCGGGGCCTGCGCGCTATCACCGACTTCGAGTTCGAGTTTCAGATCGCCCTCACCAACAAGCAGATAGACCCAAGTGTGGAATTCTGCGCGCTCATGACCAGCCAGCAGTACACGTTCCTCTCGGCATCTGTCCTCAAAGAAGTTGCGTTGTTGGGAGCCGACATCAGCAAGATGTGCCCGCCCAATGTGCAGGCAGCGCTCCAGCAACGCGCCAGAGAACGCGCCGCCGGGGAAAACAGAGACGAGATCGGACGCATCTAGGTGCAAAAGCTCTGCCTGCCCGTTAATGGCCCTACCCCATTTTTGACCAATAACCAATCCTGAATCTATAATATTCTGGTGTCCACTGAATCTATTCACCTCCAGGACCTGCAATTCAACGTTGCCGGTCTGCTCAAGGGGTCGGTGGGGGAGATGCGTTTTTACGATTTCCGCATTCCTGTCTCCCAACTCGACCAGCTTGATGAAAGTTTCGACGTCACGGGGCCGTTTACAGGCGCCGTGCGTTTTTTGAAGACCACGGAGACAGTCCTCGCCAGGTTGCAGGCTGAACTTGATGTACGTCAGGATTGCGCACGCTGCCTGGAACCCTTCGATGCCAGAATCGAGGTTGTATCTGAAGAAGAATTTCGACCAACCATCGACATATCATCCGGCCGTGTTTTCCGCGATACCGGCGAAGATGAAGCCCTAATCATCACCGAACAGCACATTCTGGACTTAAGCGAAATCGTACGTCAGGCCATCATCCTGGCCCTTCCGGTCACACCACTCTGTCGAGAAGATTGCGCCGGACTCTGCCCCATCTGCGGCGCCAATCGCAACGAAGAACAGTGCGATTGCGAAGATGCCGATGTCGATCCCAGATGGGAAGCCCTGAGCGCCTTACTCAAGCTCGAAGAAGACAGCTAATTTTACTGATATCTACTCATTTCAAGACAATAGCGTTATCATTGATTGAAGCATAATTTTAGGAGAATCACACACTATGACCCCACATCCAAAAGGCAAGATTTCCAAGGGCCGCCGCAACCGCCGCCGCGCTCACGATGCCCTGAGCCGCCCCCATCTCGTCACCTGCCCCACCTGCAAGAACAAGCGACCTCCACACCAGGTCTGTCTTTACTGCGGCACCTATCGAGGCCGAGAAGTTATCGAAATCGAAGAGGAAAGCTAGGGACTGAGCAAAAGTAACTTAAGGATGCCCTTTTCCCCTCACCAAACCGTGTGAGAAAGTTATTTTGAGCCTCGTCCCCATCTTCATTCGCTGTAAAAACGCCAAACGATAAATCTCCCTCCAGGGAACGAGGTCATGCGACTCGTTCCCTTTTAGTGTTTACAACCACGCTTTCCAACAATTTTGCATATGACTCTACCAGTTCTTCTTTTCCCCGGCCAGGGTGCGCAAACCGTCGGCATGGGCGCAGATATCGCCGCTCAGTCAGCCGCAGCAGCCGCCATTTACGAACAGGCCGACGAAATCCTTGGCTTTTCACTTTCGACGCTTTGCTTCGAGGGCCCTGAAGAAACGCTGACCGATACGATCAATGCCCAACCCGCCCTGCTGGTCACCAGCATTGCCACCTTGCGCGCCATCGAGGAACTGACAGGGCGGCAATTGGATGCAAGCGCCGCTGCCGGGCACAGCATGGGCGAATATAGCGCCCTGGTTGCTGCCGGTGCAGTTGACTTTGCCGATGCCCTGCGCCTGGTGCGCGAGCGTGGTCGGTTGATGAAACTGGCCGGAGACCAGGCCAACGGCGGGATGGCCGCCATCATCGCCCTGGATACGGACGTAATCGAACAGATCTGCATCGATGCGAGCGAACAAACGCACAGCAGCGTCGTGCATTGCCAATGACAATTGTCCCGGACAGGTCGTGATTTCGGGCGACGAGGCTGGCCTGGATGCGGCTATGGCAGCGGCAAATGAGGCTGGCGCTCGCAAAGTGGTGCGTCTGGCCGTTACCATCGCCGCCCATTCATCGCTCATGGGCGTCGTGGAGGAGGAATTCGCCGCTGCGGTCGAGGCAACGCCTATCCGCCAGCCACATTATCCTGTGATCGCCAACATCACCGCCCGGCCGCTGATCACAGCGGAAGCGATCCGGGAAGAACTGGTCGGCCAGTTACAGAGTTCGGTGCAGTGGACGGGTTCGATGCAGTATCTGATCGACCAGGGCAATGACAACTTTATCGAAATCGGTCCCAGCGGCGTGCTGGCAGGCTTGATGAAACGTATCGACCGCCGTTTCCGGCGCATTCCCAGCATCGGCTAGCTGGGAAGATGTGCAAGATATCGTCTCCAAACTGGCTTGACAGCTACGGCCAACTGGCGTATACCTTTGGATGATTGGTCTTGAACACTAAGCCAACTGATGTGTACAAGACCCTCTTCTATTCGACCCAACAAACCCACTACCAGGATATCTTCTCATGACCAAACTCGAAGGAAAAATCGCCCTCGTCACCGGCTCCTCTCGCGGGATAGGCGCTGCAATTGCCAAAGACCTGGCGGCCAATGGCGCAAGTGTGATTGTCAATTATCACAGCAATGACGAAGCCGCCGCCGAAATCGTCGCCGAAATCATGGCGGCAGGCGGTCAGGCCGTCGCCAGACAGGCCGATGTCAGCGATTTCGATCAAGCCAGCACCCTGATTGGCGATATCAAGAAAGAATTCGGGCGGTTGGACATCCTGGTGAACAATGCCGGCACGACACGCGATAACGTCATTATGATGATGAAAGAAGCGGATTGGGATCTGGTGATCAACACCAATCTCAAGAGCGCCTGGAACTGCTCCAGAGCGGCTGCACGAATCATGATGCGCCAGCGCACCGGCAGGATCATCAACATCACCAGCGTCGCTGGCATCTCTGGCAACGCCGGACAGAGCAACTATTCCGCCTCGAAAGCGGGCATGATCGGTCTGACCAAAAGCCTGGCCAGGGAAATCGGTCAGCGTGGCATCACCGTTAACGCCGTCGCCCCCGGCTTTGTCCCCACCGATCTGACCAACGACCTCATCGAGGACATGCAGGACACCATCATCGAAATGACGTCGATGCGCCGTTTGGGCACGCCAGAGGATGTTGCGCATCTGACCACTTTCCTGGCTTCTGATCAGGCCAGTTTCATCACAGGCCAGGTCATCGCCGTCGATGGCGGCATGGTGCTTTGATTATGGAACCATCACCTTACCCAGTCGGACGAGTCACTATCGCTCCTCAAGTGCTGACCACCATCGTGCGTCAGACCGCTTTGGGGGTTGATGGGGTGCAGAGCCTGGCGTCCAAACCGCCCAAAAACTCCCGCATTCCCGGTCGCCGCGCTGTTGATGCTGGTATTGAAGTCATCGTGACTGATGGCCAGGTGCATGTTGTTTTGCACATCAATGCGGACCCAGGCGCCAATATGTTCCGATTGGCCGAGACCCTGCAAAAAGAAGTAGCATCCGCCATCGAACGCATCGTTGGCATGGATGTGATCGGCGTGGATGTGCGAATCGACAATGTTTCATTCACCAATGGCGCCATTTCATAATGAAAGCACGCCACCGCGCTCGTCGGATCGCTTTGCAGGCCTTATTCGAGATCGATGTCACAAATCATCCCCCCGGCCTGGTGTTATCAGCCCGTTTGGACTATGAGGATCCCCCACTAACCGGAGAAATTGCCGATTTTGCACGCGTCATGGTCCACGGAGTCGTGCTGTATCAAGAGCAATTAGATAGTATCATTGCACGTCATGCACCTGACTGGCCTGTTGACCAGATCGCTGTTATTGATCGAAATATCCTGCGAATGGCGATTTGGGAAGTCGGTCTGGTGGGTACGCCGTTAAAGGTCGCAATCAACGAAGCGGTCGAGCTAGCCAAGGAATTCGGCTCCGATGCAAGCCCCCGTTTTATCAATGGCGTCTTAGGCGTGTCAGCCCGCAGTGATGTACAACTCAGCGAATTTCTGACCAATCCCACACAATCGAATTGACACATGTTCAACATTGGTCTGGGCGAAATCCTGTTTATCTCCATTCTTGTCCTGGTGTTCATTGGCCCAGAACGCCTGCCGAAACTTATGCGGCAATTGGGCGAATACACGGCGCAGGTGCGAGGTATTATCAGGAGTTTCAACCAGGAATTTGCTGAGGAACTCAAACCTCTGTACGAGATCAGAAACCTGGCGGATGATCTCAACCCCACTAGGCAACTTGGCAATCTCCTCGATCCCGACGTGCAGCGTCAGGCGCCAAAACAAACGGCAGCAGCAAAGCCCAAAACCAATCCCATGGCCGAGATTGGCCAGTCGGCATCTGCTGGCGCATTAGCATCTCAACCGGCGAATGCGCAGTCCCCTGCATCCGTACCGCAAAAAACGCCGGCGAACCCAATGGCGCAGATTTCCCAGGCGATGATGGCGCAATCACCAGACGTTAGCACGCAGACCGTAGCAAGCACGCCTTCCACGCCAAAAACGAAGACCGACGCCACGAGTCCCATGGCGTCAATCTCCCAAGCAATGACAACACAAAACGCCTCCACTCAGTCCACGAATATATCTGACAACATGCCGACAGGTGCATCTGACAAAACATCGTCAAGTGATGTCGCACCGGAAGCATAATCGCCTTATTCTGACACAACACCATGTCATCCCTGGACCAAACAAACGCAACTGACATTGCAGATCCGCAGTCCCCGATCATCGAGCACTTGTACGAACTGCGCGATCGCCTGATCAGAGCGTCGCTGGCGTTGGGCGTGGGCATCGTTATCGGCGTATTGGGTGCGAAAAAGTTTCTGGAAATCCTGATCGCCCCGTTGCAGGACCTGACCCAACTGCAATTACTGAAGCCGACCGAAAATATCATCATTTATTTCAAGGCGGCGCTGATCCTGGGGATACTCCTGGCTTCGCCAGTAATTCTCTATCAGATTTTTTCGTTCATTGTCCCTGGGTTAACCAAAAAAGAAAGACGATCACTCTATTTAATTCTACCGGCAGCAGGTCTCCTCTTTGCCATCGGTGTGGCGTTTGCGGCCTTCGTCGTACTGCCTTTCACTCTTCGTTATCTTCAGCTTTTTCTTAGCGATCTGTTCAAGGCCGAATACGCAGTTGGTTACTACATGTCGTTTGTTCTTAACTTCGTACTGTACATCGGCCTTGCCTTTGAAACGCCACTTGTGATTGCCCTGTTGGCGCGCCTGGGGATAATTTCACCCGCACAATTGCGGGGAACATGGCGTTATGCGATCATCATCGTCGCTGTCATGGCGGCAATCATCACGCCTACGCCAGACCCGTTTACGATGTCGCTGGTGATGTTCCCCCTGCTGGGTCTTTATTTCCTGGGTTACGTCCTGGCTCGCTTTACTTACCGACCACGTCAGGAATTCACAGGCTGGGGCATATCCAACAGGGAAAGCGCTGAAACCGATCCCGATGATGAAACCGCCTGAGTTTGGCGGCATAACCCCCGTTTATCTCAAATAAAGGAAGCGTCTTCAACGATGAAGAGCAAAAAACGAATCTTGATCCTGGGCGCCGCTGGGCGTGACTTTCACAACTTCAACACCTGTTTCCGCGACAATGACCATTATGAGGTCGTCGCCTTCACAGCAACTCAGATCCCCAATATCGAGGGACGTCAGTATCCACCTGAACTGGCGGGAGGTTTGTACCCGAACGGCATCCCCATTCTGCCAGAAGCTGATTTGGAGACTATCATCCTCGATATGGCGATAGACGAGGTTGTTTTCGCCTACAGTGATGTCTCTCACGAGTATGTGATGCATTTGGCGGCACGCGTGGTGGCGGCAGGCGCCAATTACCGTCTTTTGGGCGCAAAAGATACGATGATCGAGAGTAGTAAACCGGTCGTCGCCATCACCGCCGCCCGGACAGGGGCTGGTAAGAGCCAGACAACCCGACATGTGACGGACATCTTGCGGGCGCTCGGCAAAAAAGTCGTTGTGGTGCGTCATCCCATGCCCTATGGCGATCTGACAGCGCAGGTGGTGCAACGATTCGCCACCCATGCCGATCTGGATTTCCATGAATGCACGATTGAGGAGCGCGAGGAATACGAACCGCACCTGGACCGGGGGTTGGTCGTTTATGCCGGCGTCGATTACGAGGCCATTTTGCGCCAGGCTGAGACTGAAGCCGATATCGTGCTCTGGGATGGCGGCAATAACGACCTGTCTTTTTACAGGCCCGACTTGCAGATCACCGTTGTCGATCCCCACCGCCCTGGCCACGAATTGCGTTATTGGCCGGGGGAAGCCAATGTGCGTCTGGCCGATGTCGTCGTAATCAACAAAATCGACACAGCAGACCTGGAAGGGATCGCCCTTGTGCGGGATAACGTGCATTTGCTGGCCCCCTCTGCCCTGATTGTGGAAGCAGCTTCACCGATCTTTGTGGATGATCCGACCAGTATTCGTGGCAAGCGCGTGCTCGTGGTAGAGGACGGCCCTACCCTGACGCACGGTGAGATGAGCTACGGCGCAGGTGTGGTCGCAGCCCGTCGATTTGGCGCTGCCGAAATCATCGACCCCCGCCCCTGGGCGGTCGATTCCATTGCCGCAACCTATGCAAAATACCCCAACACTGGCCCCGTGTTACCGGCCATGGGCTACGGCGGGGCGCAGATCAGAGACCTGGAAGCCACCATCAACTTGGTTCCCTGCGATCTGGTGATTATCGGCACCCCCATCGACCTCAGCAAATTAACCAACATCAAGCACCCACACCAGCGCGTCCGCTACGAGCTACAGTGCATCGGCCAACCGACACTGCAAGATATCCTTGAGGAACGTTTCGGCTAGATTGAGCTTAATCCGACACTACACTGACTTCCAACTTCTGATTCTTGCCTCCAGCACCACCCCGATTCGCCAGCCATACGCCAGCGATGATCAAAAGCAGCGCCAGCAACTGTTCCCAGCGCAGTTGCTCCTGCAGGAACACGATGCCAAAAAACACTGCAAAAAGAGGGACGACATAGGTGACCATGGTGGTGGGGGTAGCGCCAATGGATCGGAGCAAAACAAAAAATATGAGATAAGCAAGGCCCGACCCCAGGATGCCCAGCCATAGTGCTGCGAACCAGGCCATCGCTGCTGGCTCCATCGTCCAGGGGCGCTCCAACCACAACGCCGGGACAACGATCCACAGGAAGGCGAAACTGAGCTGGGTCGCTGTCAGCACTGCCGGAGCCACGCCATTTAGGTATTTGCGGGCAAAGACCGATCCCACGGCATAACCAGCAGAAGCACAGATCACCGCCATCTGGGCGATCAGGTGGTTACCTCCCACGCCCAAAAATAAGTCTGGCGCAAACAATACCAACACGCCCAGAAATCCCACCACAACGCCTACAGCCCGGCGCAAGGTGAATGATTCATCCTTTAGCGCAAAGTGAGAAAATACGACAGCAAAGAGGGGCACAGTGCTGTTGAGAATAGCCGCCATGCTGGAATCGATGTACTGTTCACTCCACGTTATCAGCGTAAAGGGTAAGGCGTTGTTGATCAGACCCATGAATGCGATGCCGATGAGCAACGAGAGACTGCGTGGTAGATGCTGCCCCTGCCTCATTGCCAACAGCCACGTTACGCCAGCCCCAAATAACAGACGCAATGAAACCAAAGTCAGGGGACCAAACCCACCCAGTAATCCCAACTTGATAAACATAAATGATGAGCCCCAGATGGCGCTCAACAGAACAAACAGGGTGGCGTCTTTTCGCGTCATGGCAATTGAGTCATGGTCCGATAGTGTGAGATCATTGTTGCTCTTTGGGATTTGTGGTCCAACGTCGTGAAAGTGAGACGTGAAACGTGATATCGCTTTACTGAGGGATTTTTCACGTTTTACGTTTTACGAATCATGCTGAAGGAGCTATCTACCGCATGAAATCCTTCAGAGTGTAAAATTCAGCGGACAAGTTGCTAATCATACGTCCTGGTGAAAACCGCAGCAAATTCCCACCGCCATTACAGTCCGCCACTCACGATATGCTAGAATAGTTAACAGTTCAAACCAATCATCACAAAGCGTGCAGGCCTATGACAACAAAAGTGGAAGTTGAAATCAAATACGGCATTGCGGATGCCTCTTTTGCCCAGGCCTTGTTGGCTGAAAAGCGCTTTTGTCGCTACGAAATCGATGAATGGCTGACACGCCAGCATCTTGACACCTATTTTGATACGCCCGACCTTTCTTTTATGTCAATAGGCTACGCCTATCGCTATCGGCGTACAGCCACGCGCAACATTGTGCAACTGAAGAGTCTGGGCATGAGCAGCGACTACGTACATCGACGCACTGAGTTGTGGTCGATAACGGACTACCCCGAAACTCCGCAAACCTGGGAACCCGGACCAGCGAAAGATCTGGTGACAGAAGTCCTGCAAGACAAGACATTGCAGATCCTGTTCGAGATCCGCCAGATCCGCCAGTACTGCAATCTCATTCACGATGGCGCAGTTCTGGCCGAGATGAGCCTCGACGAAGTTGTCTGGCAAACAGGTGGGATAGAAACCAAGGGCTGGGAATTGGAGATTGAGTTTAGCGGCGATGACAGCAATTCCCTGATGCAATGCATCGATAAAGAATTCGTCCAGATCGGCAAACTTATCCCGCAGAAACAATCAAAATTCGAGCGCGGGATGGCCTTGCTGAAAACGTCACTTTGAGCCAAAATCACCTGAATTCGAAACCAGGGTGATGACACTTAAGACCATGTCTGACAATACGCAACCTGACACCCTTTATCACCTGCAACCAGATGAGCCTTTGCCCGCCGGCATCAAGCGGATCGCGCTGGAGCAAGCGGAATACGCCATCTGGCGCCTGTCGACAGCAAAGAAAAATCAAGACAAGGCGGTTCATGAAGCGCGAAAATGCTGTAAAAGGACTCGCGCTGTGTTGCGTTTGGTGCGAGATGAGATTGGGCAGGATATCTACCGTCGTGAGAATGTTTTGTACCGAGACGCAGCCCGGAAATTATCCGATTTGCGCAGCAGCGCCGTCATGGCCGAAACCCTGGATGCACTCCGTAAGCATTTTGCTGATGATTTATCCCCAAACGACTTTGCCGGCGTGAAAAAAGCGTTGATGCGCAAACACTATCAAACGCTCCGGGAGGCTGTTAAATCTGGCAATCTCCTGGTGGATGTGGCTGAAGAATTGTGCAACGACCAGGATCGCTTGCTCCACCTTCCGCTTGAAACAGAAGATTTCTCAACGCTCCGCCAGGGTTTGCGCCGTGTTTATCGTCGTGGTCGTCGCAGCATGTACGCATCTAAAGCAGACCCCACCGTCGAGCACTTGCACGAATGGCGCAAACGAGTCAAATACCTGCACTACCAAATGAGCATTCTCAACCTGCTCGAACCGGTGAAAATGCAGGCGCTGGCCGATGACTTGAAAACGCTCTCCGATCTTACGGGCCTGGACCATGATCTGGCTGAGTTGAGCATCGTTGTGCAGACCACGCCCCAGATCATCAAATCCGATGAGGAGTTGCAGACGTTGTTGACGCTGATCAACCTGTACAGACTCGAACTCCAGGCAAGCCGCATTTGAACTGGGAGAACGTATTTACACAGAAAGCCCCCGCGCCTTTGTTGATCGGCTCGAGGGCTATTGGGAAGCGATGGCTGGTTGATAAGCGTCCTAAAATAACTTCCCGATTTCAACCTCCGGGAGGTGACCAGAACCATTGTGCTTAACTGGATTTTTGCGGCCACCTCCCGGAGGTCATTTCTTCACAGTCACTAAGTTTACTGGGTATCCGGCATATTGGGGCTAATCCAGCGGTAGTTCGGGTTGCAGCGAGGGGTCGGGTGATTTTGGCGAACGTTTACGCTGCACCCGTTTTTTGATATTGGCAAGACTGCTGGGCTTGGCGCTGGTTGCAGGCGGTTTGCCACTGCTCCTGGATGTTGTAGTCGTCTTCGTGGCCTGAGCCTGTGTCGGTGTCTCAGGCTTGCTCGTCTCGCTGCTTTTGGCGGGCGTTTGCGTTTTTGCGGCAGGTTTTGCAGTTGTGGCTGTGGACTTAGTCGCTGAGGAAGGTGGCATCGACTTGGTGGTGGCGGGTTTGGCAGCAGGCGTTATTTTGGCAGTTGTTGCCGATGATGTTGTTTTTGCGACTGGCTTTGCGCTGCTGGCGGTTTTTGCAGTTGTTGATCTTGTGGTCGTCCGTTTCGGCGCACTGGCAGGAGGGGGAGACTCCGTCTTGGCCGTCGCAGCCACGGTGGCAGCCGCCGCCTTTGTACGGCGAGTCGTTGTTGAGGAAGAACGTGTCCGTTTAGGCGGAGATGAAGGCGGGGGCGGGGGGGAGGAGGCGGGGGCGGTGGTTCATCAACGCCATTGCTTCCTTTCACCTTTGGTATCACCAGGGCAAGCACCCGTTCCACCTCACCTTCAGTCAGGCTGGATATCTGTCGGCCCCGACCCGCCCGGCTGGATGCTGGCGCATCATCCAAACGCAAGATTCGCATTGGCCCCTTGCTCATAATTACAAACATCTCTGCTTCGTCATCCACCACGGCCAAGGCTTCGACAGCGCCATGCGTACGAGTGAGGCTCATGCCTTTGACGCCGCTGCCATACCGCTTCTGTGCGGGGAATTTGTCGATGCCGGTGCGCATACCGTAACCATATGTCGTCAGTGGGACTACCTGATACCCCGGTTTGCACAAACCAGCGCCAGCTATCTGATCGCCGGAACTGACCTTCATGGCCAGTACGCCGGCGGCTGACAGCCCCATCACCCGCACTTCATCCTGACCAAAGCGAATCGCCTGCCCCAGTCTTGTCATCAACAGCAGATCATCCTCGCTGTCACACAACACAGCCGAAATCAGGGCATCACCCTCTTCGACGTTCATCACGATTGGCGAACTGTGCGCCGTGGACCACAGTTCAGAGACGGCGATCCGTTTGCAACGCCCCTCTTTGGTGGTCAGGAAGATGCTATGGTCGGGTTCACCTTCGGCTGGCGGGGCCAGAGCAAGCATTGCCACAACATCGTCATCTGAGCGAAGCTCAGTTATCTCCGAGAAGCTGGTATTTTCATCACTCGGTATCTGGTGAATGCGTTGCTGGATGGCTTGTCCCGCTGCCGTAAACAGGAAGACCGAGTCACGGGCCGGGGCGGCTGCCATAACGATGGGCGCATCAGCCACACGGCGAGGGAGACTTCCCCGACGGCGACCCTCCAGCGGCATCCGATAAAAGATGCCCTTCTTGGTGAGCATGACCAGCACTTCTTCATCGGACAGGAACTCGCTGGCAGTCAGGGCCACGCCCTGCCGATCGACGATCTGAGAGCGGCGCTCATCCCCGTACTGCTCCTTCAACGCCAGCAGATGTTCCTTAATCACGCCCAAAATCTTTTCTGGATGCGCCAGGAGGTCTTCGAGATAGTGGATTCGTTCGAGGAGTTCCTTGTGCTCCGCCTGGAGTTTGTCCCGCTCAAGTTTGGAGAGGCGCTTGAGCTGCATATCCAAAATGGCCTGCGCCTGCACATCCGACAGTTTGAACTTGCGCATCAGGCGGCTGCGGGCGGTTTCGGTATCGGGACTGTTTCGGATGGTGGCGATGACGTCGTCCAGGTTGGCCAGGGCGATAAGCAAGCCTTCCACGATGTGCGCTCTTTCTTTGGCCCGCGCCAATTCGTATTCCGACCGTCGTCTGATGATCTCCTGCCTGTGTTCCAGATACAGCAGCAACATGCGCTTCAGAGAGAGCAGCCGTGGTTCGCCGTTGACCAGGGCTAGCATGTTTACGCCGAACGTCTGCTGCATCGGCGTGAGCTTGTACAGTGCTGTAAGGATGTCATCCGTCGCCACATTGCGAGTCACTTCGATCACAATGCGCATGCCCTGCCGGTCCGACTCATCCCGCAGGTCGGTGATGCCTTCGATCTTGCCATCCCGCACAAGCTCGGCAATGCGTTCGATGAGGCGGGTCTTGTTGGTCTGATAGGGCAATTCGGTGACAACCAGACGGTTGCGGTTGCGACTCATGGCCTCGACATGCACTTTGGCCTGAACCCTTAGCCTCCCCCGACCACCAGCATAGGCTTGGGCGATGATGTCATCATGGCCATCTTTACCTTCACGGTAGCGATAAACCAGAGCGCCCGTCGGGAAATCAGGCCCCTTCACAAAGTACATCAGGTGTTCGAGTGTGATCTCATCGACAGCATGGTAATGGTCGATGATGAATTCAAGCGCATCGATAATTTCGTTCAGATTATGGGGCGGAATGTTGGTGGCCATGCCCACGGCGATGCCGCTTGCTCCGTTCAGCAAGAGATTTGGCAAAGCAGCAGGTAGAACCAGGGGTTCGGACATGGTCTCATCGAAGTTGGGACCAAAATCGACGGTCTCCTTGTCCAAATCCGCCAGCAATTCTTCAGCGATTTTGGTGAGTCTTGCCTCGGTGTAGCGCATGGCGGCGGCGCTGTCCCCATCAACAGAGCCGAAGTTACCCTGGCCGTCGACAAGTGGATATCGCATGGAGAAATCCTGTGCCATGCGCACCATGGCGTCGTAAACCGCC
This sequence comes from uncultured Chloroflexia bacterium, assembly GCA_963700615.1. Classification (GTDB taxonomy): domain Bacteria; phylum Chloroflexota; class Anaerolineae; order J102; family J102; genus DUEF01. The sequence continues at coordinate 230,726 of CAVOYG010000033.1, forward strand.
GAATCGCCATGGGGGTGGAACTTGCCAAGCACCTCGCCGACAATACGCGCGCTTTTGCGGTGCGGCTTGTCGGAACGAAGGCCCATGCTGTGCATCGCATACAGAATGCGACGATGCACGGGCTTGAGGCCGTCGCGCACATCGGGCAGCGCCCGCGCGACGATGACGCTCATGGCATAATCGAGATAAGCGCCTCGCATCTCGTTATCAATATCAATTTCGTGGACGGTTCCGATATTGGGATCAGGCATGGTTAAATGGGGGGAATGAAGGTTTCGGATTGCGGCGTAGATTTTAATCGGATATTTGATATTGGGTTGCCTCCTAACTTCGAGATTCCTCTTCGCTTTGCTCATCGGAATGACACAAAAAGGAGAATACCGAATATCCAGTATCGAACTTTACGAAAGACTATCGCCCATCATGACTCGTTCCCAGGCGGGGATGTCATCGTCGTCATGGAGGCTACGCCTCAGTTCCATAATTTGGTCTCGGATCACGGCTGCCTGCTCGAATTCAAGTTGGCGGGCGGCCTCTTGCATCTGCTTCTCTAATTCTTTGATCAAGCGAAGGCGTTCAGGGCGAGGCAGCGATTGCAAAGACGGGATGGTTTCGCCGCCGACATCATACACGGGGCCGGGCTCAGCCAGTGCACCCGCCGCCGACTCGGAAACCACGCGCTGGGTGATATCGTGCACAGATTTGATGATGGAACGGGGCTCGATGCCATGTTCCTGGTTATGTCTATCCTGAATGCCACGCCGTCGATTGGTCTCATCGATGGCCCGCCGCATCGAATCGGTGATGCGGTCGGCATACATGATCACTTTGCCTTCCAGATGGCGGGCAGCGCGTCCGATAGTCTGAATCAGGGCGGTGTCGGAACGCAGGAAACCTTCTTTGTCGGCGTCGAGGATGGCGATAAGGCTGACTTCAGGTAGATCGAGGCCCTCGCGTAAGAGGTTGATCCCGACTATCACATCGTACACGCCCAATCGCAAATCCCGAAGGATCTCCACTCGCTCGATCGTGTGCACCTCGGAGTGCAGGTAGTGGACATTGAAGCCGAGTTCGGCCAGATAGTCGGCCAGGTCCTCGGACATGCGTTTGGTCAGGGTGGTGATGAGCACGCGCTGGCCTTTGTTAATGCGCTGATTGACTTCCTTGACCAGATCATCGACCTGTCCCTTGCTGGGCCGGATAACGACTTCGGGGTCGAGAAGACCGGTGGGACGGATAATCTGCTCGGCAATCTGTTCGGACACCTCGCGTTCGTAAGGTCCGGGCGTCGCCGATACATACACAACCTGATCGACAAGTTCATCAAATTCCTCGAAACGCAAGGGACGGTTGTCCAGGGCGGAAGGAAGACGAAAGCCGTGATCGACAAGAACAGACTTGCGCGCCAGGTCGCCGCGATACATGCCTCGAATCTGAGGCAAGGTCATGTGCGATTCGTCGATAAAGACCAGATAATCGTCGGGAAAGTAATCCAGAAGCGTCCAGGGGCGGGAGCCGGCGGGACGACGAGCCAGAGGCCGGGAGTAATTCTCAACCCCCGAACAGTACCCGACCTCCCTCAACATCTCCAAATCGTAATTTATACGTTGTTGCAGGCGCTGAGATTCGAGCAGTTTTCCCTGACCATCGAACAGTTTGACTTGTTCAATCAGTTCCTGCTCAATTTCCTCGATCGCTTCATTCAACTTATCCTGCGGCGTGATAAAATGCTTGGCCGGATAGATTTCCAGCTCTTCCATGCCGCGCAGCATCTCACCAGTCAGGGGGTCCACCTCGGTCATGCGCTCGATCTCATCCCCCCAGAACTCAATGCGGTAAGCGGTCGTGCCGTACGCAGGCATAATTTCCAAAGTGTCCCCTCTCACCCGGAACTTGCCCGCCTGGAGTGCTGTATCGTTGCGGCTGTAGTGAATATCCACCATATGCCGCAGCAAGTTATTGCGGCGACGCACCTCACCAAGTTCTAATCTAATTGCAACCCGACCGTAGTCTTCGGGGCTGCCCAGGCCATAAATCGCCGAAACAGAAGCGATGATGATGACATCACGTCTGCTAAATAGAGAGGAGGTGGCCGCCAGACGCAGACGGTCGATCTCTTCGTTGATGGAAGAGTCTTTTTCGATGTAGGTGTCCGTGCGGGGCAGGTACGCCTCGGGCTGATAATAATCGTAATAGCTGACGAAATACTCAACGGCATTGTTGGGGAAGAACTCCCGGAATTCCGAATAGAGTTGGGCGGCAAGGGTCTTGTTGTGCGCCATCACCAGCGTCGGCCTTTGCACCTGCTCGATGATGCGCGCCATCACAAAGGTCTTACCGGTGCCGGTGGCGCCAAGCATCGTCTGACGCTTCATGCCCTGGTTCAGGCCGTCGCTCAGGGCGGCGATGGCGGTCGGTTGATCACCGGTGGGTTGAAAGGGGGATACAAGTTGGAAGGAAGGCATTACGGATTCGGGACTGAGAAACGAGGATCAGAAGCTAGAGGTCAGAGGGCGGAAGTCGGAAGGTCGGAGGTCGGAGGTCGGTCAATGAGTATACCAGAAAATCACAGTCATGGCGGTTCCTGATTCCTGTCATGGTTGCTATCCCAACCTAGAACATAAGTTCGTTTCATTATACACATTTTTGAAGCTCCTGTCCAGAGTGATTTGGGGAGATTTCGTGCCAAAAATGTACTTGACACGCCCCGACCCAGCATCCTATACTCCAACTATGACCATCATCCGAGCATACCTACCGTTCATCACCCTGTTTGCCGTCCTCCTGGCAGCCTGCACGGTGACAGTGTCCCCGACTGCAACGCCACCGGCGCAGGAAGGGATCATCACCGGCTCACTTGGATTTCCCTCCGACCAGATACCGCCGTTGCGGGTTATTGCCTTTGATGTTGATTCCGACGCTTACTTTGCCATCGATACTGAACTCAACCAGGACGCTTATTCCCTGCCGGTTCCGCCTGGCTCCTACCATGTCATCGCCTACTTGCTCGAAGAGAATTCCGACTATGCCGGTGGCTACAGCGAATTCGTCCCGTGCGGTTTAAGGGCGGACTGTCCCAGCCACGACCTCATTCCTGTATCCGTAAGTGCAGGAGAAACCAGCGACGGCGTTGATCCGACCGACTGGTACGCTCCCCCCGGCAGCTTTCCACCCCGCCCGGATACCGGCAACCAGGGCACGTAAGCTTCGCTTACAGGAGAATTAACAGTAGCAAGGTGACTGGGGTTGGCATCGATTGGATTCAGTTTGAAAGGCAGTGGTTCAGACAAAGCGTGAAACGTAAAAGAATCATGCTCCGTACCGCGCGACACAAGCCGATCTGGACATGTGTTCGCATTGACACTCAATTCACAATGCGGTATGATGGCTACCGTCAGACGATTATCGTTCGCTCGTTGAATTGTCACTCCTGGGGGCTATATGCTGGTTGAAAGACCGCATCCCGTTGTCAGTCAGGTCACGAAAATAATATCGGAACGAATTCGGGAAAAGAAATACAATTCCGATCTGCGTTTGCCATCCGAAATGGATCTTGCAGACGAATTTGGCGTAAGTCGAGCCACGGTGCGCTCGGCACTGGGAAAACTGGCGGCGGAAGGATTGGTGATCCGTAAACAAGGAGACGGGACCTACGTCAACGAACATATCATCGACGTGCCGACACGAATGGGCGCCATGTGGGATTTCATTCGACTCATCGAGAACAGCGGTTTCGAGGCGTCAACACAGTTGCTATCGATCAAAACACGCCCCGTCACCGAACATGAAGCGCTTGCGCTGCGCGCAATTCCAGACAGTGACGCCGTCGCCCTCCACCGCCGTTTCACGGCGAACACAAAACCGGTCATTCTCGCCAGCACCACCATCCCGATCGGCCTTTTCCTGGATTCGGATCAACCACTCCAGCAGCACGAAGGCGAATTACCCTTACGGGATCTGTTATGGCGGAAATGCCGCCAGGTTATCGCTTACGCTATCATCAATATCGAGTCTATCCTCCCAGGTGAGGACACAAAACAACTTCTCCAGAAAGATGATACTTCACCCCTCTTGAAGCTCGAGCAGGTTTTCTATAACAATGACAACCTGCCCATCCTTTTCAGTGAAAGCTTTTACGACGACAAGACTCTGGGATTGCGCCTTGTACAAACCTGGAGTTAGCTCCTTGTCCGATACAGTGTAATTTAATCTTAATGCCGCTCCGCCTTCATCGCTATCAGAATCGATAGCATCTCTTCAACGAACGAGGGTTGCCATGTCAAAACTCAGAATCAACCGGTCGTTTTGGGACAAATTAATCGATCTTTCACTGCCTATCCTCGCGGTGCTTGGAGCATTTGCCGTGGGGGCGATCATCCTATGGCTACAAGGCGTCAATCCTATCGAAGCCTACAGCGCCATGATTTACGGCGCTTTCGGCACTAAAAACGGGCTGTCAGACACATTGGTCAAATCCGTGCCCCTGATGTTGGTGGCGCTGGGTATTGCTATCGCTTTCCGTGGCGGGATGATCAACATCGGAGCTGAAGGCCAGCTGATCGTTGGCGCCTTGCTGGCGACCTACGTCGGTCTGCAACTCGGCGAATCATTCCCAGGTTGGCTAGGCATCATTATCCTCCTGATTGCAGGTTCGATCATGGGAGCAATCTGGGGAGCGATTCCAGGTTTCCTAAAAGCAAGGATGGGCGTAAACGAAATCCTAAGCACGATCATGATGAACGCTATCGCCATCCAGGTCGCTTATTTCTTGTTGCGCGGCCCCATGATCGATCCAGCGGAGCTGGAAGCCGGCACCAACATCCCCCATTCAGCCCGACTGCCCAAGAATCTGGACATGCCACGCTTCACCGATATCGCGCAATCTCTGGGTTTAACCGAAAAAGCCGCTGACCTGGGATTGCAGGGCTATATCTCCCAGATCTACGGCGTTTTGGTAGAGCCAACGAGATTGCACAGCGGTTTCTTGTTCGCAGTCCTGATGGCCATCCTCGTCTATATTTTCCTGTGGCGCACCACAATCGGTTTTCGTATCCGGTCGGTCGGCCTCAATCCCCATGCTTCTCGTTATGCTGGCATGAGCGTCAAGGGCACGATGGTCTTGTCCATGACCCTGAGTGGCATGTTCGCAGGCCTGGCAGGGGCGGTTGAGATCACCGGACTACATCACCGAATGTTTGAACCCACCGCCGTATCCGCCGGCTATGGCTTCACCGGCATCGTTGCCGCCCTGTTTGGCGGTCTCCATCCGTTGGGCATCATCCCTTCCTCCATTCTCTTCGGTGGACTGTTGGTCGGGGGTGACAAAATGCAGAGAGCCATGCAAGTTCCCCAGGTGTTGATCACCGCTATCCTCGGGCTGGTCGTTCTGTTCGTCGTCAGCACCGATTACTTCGTCCGTAAAAGACAAGACCGCCGCGTATCTGTAGATGCAACTGATGATTTTTCTGACGAAACCCCGCCAAGTCCTGCCACTTCGGAGGTAAGCGCATGACTCAAGAATTAACTATCGTAGCCATTCTTGTGGGAATCATTCACTCAGGCATCCGCCTGGCGACACCCTATTTGTTCGCTTCGCTGGGCGAGATGTTCTCTCAGCGGTCGGGTGTGTTGGACCTGGGCGTCGAGGGCATCATGCTGATGGGCGCTTTTTTCGGATTTTATGCCGTCTACAAAACCGGCAATCCCTGGTTGGGCGTCGCATCAGCGGCCGTGATTGGTATCTTCATGGGTTTATTGATGTCGGTTGTCAGCATCACCTTCCAGGCAGAGCAGGGGATCAGTGGCATCGGTCTCTACATGTTCGGCCTTGGCATGTCGAGCTTGCTCTTCAAAACGATGGTTGGCTCAGTTGAAGGTGTTCAGGGCTTTTCTGAATTGCATTTTTGTGTCACCGAAAGCTTGTGTCTTGCCGATATTCCCATTGTGGGACCCATTATCTTCAACCACAGCATCCTCACCTACGCTGCCTTTGCCCTGGTGCCAATCTCCGCCTATGTCCTGAACAAGACAACCTGGGGCTTAAAAATCCGCTCAGCGGGGCAAAACCCTCAGGCCGCAGACTCGCTGGGCGTCAGTGTCACAGCCGTGCGCTATGCAGCCGTAACCTTCGGCGCTGCGATGGCGGGCATCGCCGGAGCATCATTGTCCATTTCACTGCTGGGCATTTTCCAGGAAAATATGACCGCAGGCATGGGCTTTATCGCCGTTGCACTGGTCTATTTTGGCGGTTGGGCCCCGGTGGGGGTGTTGGCAGGCGCATTGCTGTTCAGCACCATCAACGCCCTGCAGCTTTGGGTGCAAGTGCTGGACCTCCCCATTCCTTCTGATGTGGCGGTCATGCTGCCCTACATCCTCACCATCGTCGCCCTGGCGCTGCCTTTCCGTCGGGCCGCACAACCGGCGGCGTTGACCAAACCGTTTGCCCGGGGGCAGAATTAGTAAAAAATCAGGAGTCAAGGAGTAAGGAGTAAGGATTACAGAAGTACAGATCGGATAAGTACTACCCTTAATCTTTGAGTCTTAGATCTTTGCAATCCACGAACTCTCATTTCCAACACATTCACACATTCAACACACCTCATCCATTCAGGAGAAGCAAAATGCAAAAACGTTACTGGTTCATGGCTGTTCTACTGATTTTTGTCCTGGCACTGGCCGCCTGTGGGGGCGGTGGTGCAGAACCTGAACCCACCAAAGCGCCGGAGCCAACCAAAGCGCCCGTAACCGAAGCAACTGCAGCGCCCGCCCAGGAAGCAGTCGAAGATGTTGCCGCAGATGCCGATGTGTCCGGCATTGAAAAGATGCGAGTCGCCATTGTCATGCCCAGCACCATCACCGACCTGGCCTGGAGCCAGTCGCTCTATGACGCCCTCGTCCAAATCCAGACTGAACTCGGCGGCGCAGATATGATGGAGATCGCCTACACCGAAAACATGTTCAATGTCACAGACGCCTCGTCGGCCATCCGTGATTACGCCGACGACGGCTACAATCTGGTCATCGCTCATGGCACGCAGTACGGCACATCCCTGTTCGAGATCGCCCCTGACTACCCCGAAACAAGCTTTGCTTGGGGTACGGCGGTCGATACCGGCAAAGAGGCCGGACTTGAAAACGTCTTCGCTTACGAAGCCCGTGCTGAAGAAGGCGGCTTTGTCAATGGCGTTCTCGCCGCCAACCTCAGTGAGTCTGGCGTCGTTGGCGTCGTTGGCCCGGTGGAAGCAGGTGACGCTAAACTCTACATTGATGGCTTTGAGGCTGGCGCAAAATACGCCAATCCCGGTATCAAGGTCAACATCTCCTACACCGGCTCTTTCGGTGACACAGCCCTCGCCGCCGAGGCCGCTAACACGCATATCTCGGCTGGCGCAGACGTCCTTACCGGCTCGGCGCAACAAGTTGTCGGCGCTATCGGCGTCGCCAAAGACAAAGGCGTGCCGTGGATGGGCACTCAGGCCGACCAGAGTCCTATCGCTCCCGACATCGTCATTGCATCCCAGCTTTACGATTGGGAAGGCGTCCTGGCTGACATGCTCAAAAAGCACCAGGCAGGTGAATATGGCGGTACAGCTTACGCTTTGACTTTGAAAAACAAAGGTCTGGTAATGGACTTTGCCGATAACCTTGATGCTGACGCCGTCGCAGCTGCACAAAGCGTAGCAGACCAGATCGCCAATGGCTCTCTTGATGTCCAGGCGGTTCTTGCTGGCGAAAGCGGTATGGCTGAGACAGGCGATGCGGGTGAATTCAGCTACCCGGACATCGCCCCGGTCCGCATTGCCATCGTCATGCCCAGCACCATCACGGACCTGTCGTGGAGCCAATCGATCTACGACGCCGCCGTCGACCTGCAGGATCATTATGGCGAGGATGTCGTTGAAATCGCTTACACCGAAAACATGTTCAACGTCACTGACGCCGCATCGGCCATCCGTGACTACGCCGACGCTGGCTACAATCTCGTAATCGCTCATGGCGCCCAGTACGGGACTTCACTCTTCGAACTGGCCCCCGACTTCCCCGAAACAAGCTTCGCTTGGGGAACCGCCACCAACACGGGAGCGGACGAAGGCGTGACCAATGTATTTGCATACGAACCACGCGCTGAAGAAGGCGGCTACGTCCTCGGTGTCATGGCTGCACACATGACCGAGTCCAATATCGTCGGTCTGGTCGGCCCCGTGGATGCTGGCGACGCTAAATTGCACGTGGATGGCTTCGTGGCAGGCGTGCATGACACCAACCCCGACATCCAGATGAATATCTCCTTCACCGGCTCATTTGGCGACACCGCCCTCGCTGCAGAAGCCGCCAACACCCACATCTCTGCTGGCGCTGACGTGCTTTCAGGGTCCTCGCAGCAAGTTGTGGGCGCTATCGGCGTCGCCAAAGAAAAGGGCGTCCCCTGGCTTGGCATTCATTCCGACCAGAGCGTCATCGCCCCCGATGTCGTCATGGCAAGTGACCTGTATGATTGGCGAACAACATTGCTGACAATGATCACCAAGAATCAGGCAGGAGAATATGGCGGCGAAGTGCTGCAACTCACGCTGGCCAATGGCGGACAGCGCCTGATCTACTCTGACGCACTGCCAGCAGATGTTGTCGAAGCAGCCAAGGCCGCTGAGGCGGGCATCATCGACGGCTCCATCGAAATCGTTCCCGAACCACGCTAAATCACCTTAATGACCCTAAGGGTTTCTGCCGTGTCGCAACGGCGAACCACTGATGGTTGAAACCCTTAGGGTCCCTTTCCCGATTATGAATCTGGTCATCCGCAACGGCATTTCTGACAGCACCGGCGAAGCGCTCGAAGTTGGCATCGTCGATGGCGTTATTGCTGCCATCGCCCCATCTGGATTGCCGCCTGGCGACCAGGAGATTGACGCCGGCGGGGGGATGATCTCCCCTGCTTTTATTGAATCCCACTTCCATCTGGAAAATGCCTTGTTGTGGGACGGCGCAATCAACCAAAGCGGCACCCTTGGCGAAGCCATCGACATCTACGCCCAGATTAAACATGACTTGACGGTTGAGGACATCGTCGACCGGTCGGGACAGGCCATCCGGGCGGCAGTAGCCAATGGCGTTTTGTGGCTGCGCAGCCACGTCGATATCGACCATATCGCCAAATTGAGCATTCTCAAAGGCGTTGCCGCCGCCAGAGAACGCTATCAGGATATCATCGACATCCAACTCGTGGCATTCCCCCAGCTTGGCATGGCCCGTAACCCGGAGGCCGTGGATATGATGTGGCAGGCCATGGAGAACGGCTGCGATCTCGTCGGCGGCATGCCACATGGCGAGCTGGACATGGACGACGCCGCCCGCCACATCGAGATCGCCTTTGAGATCGCCCAGGCCCACAACGCCGATGTCGATATGCACATCGACGAAACCGATGATCCGTATTGGCATTCGCTGGAACTCCTGGCCGAGAAGACGCTGGAAACTGGCTGGCAAGGCCGGGTCTCGGCTGGCCATTGCTGCGCTATGTCGGCTTGGGATGACGCCCTGGCGGCACGCGTGATCGACAAGGTGAAGCAAGCGAACATCCACATCATCCCCAACCCGCCCATCAACCTGATGTTGGAAGGTCGGGGGCACAACCATCCCAAGCCACGCGGCATCGCTCGCATCAAGGAACTGCTTGAGGCTGGCGTCAATGTCGGCTGTGGTCAGGATGATCTGCAAAATATGTTTTATCCCTACGGCAAAATGGATCCCCTGGAAGTTGCCTTGATCACTGCACATGCTGCGCATCTGGGAGCGCCGCAGGAGATCCAGGCCGCCTTTGACATGCCCCGCTACAATGCCGCTAAATTGTGGCCGGTAGAGCATTATGGCATCCAGGTTGGGGCAGAAGCGAATCTGGTCGTGCTGGATGCCGTGACCGCTGTCGAAGCCCTCCGTCGCCAACCCGACCGGCGATACGTCATTCGCAAGGGACGTATCCTCGTAGAAACCGCCACACGAACCACCTGGCGCAGCGCCGTTTAGATTCACCATTGAATCGACAGGATGAAGGAAAATGACTGATAACAATCTCCTACCCTCGGGCTTACCACGAATCGAATCGCTGGAAATGAGGAACATCGTCAAGAAGTTCCCTGGCGTTCTGGCCAGCGACCACGTCAATTTTGATGTCAAGGCAGGGGAGATCCACGCCTTGCTGGGCGAGAATGGCGCTGGCAAAAGCACGTTGATGAAGATCCTTTACGGACTCTACCAGCCCAACGAAGGCGAAATCCTCCTTAACGGCGAAGTTATCAAGATCAACTCCCCCACAGATTCGATCAATTACGGCATCGGCATGATCCACCAGCACTTCATGCTCGTTGACAACATCACCGTGGCCGAGAATGTGGCGCTTGGTCTCAAATCCACCAAGGGATTGCGACTTGATCTGGATGTCGTCTCAGCCCGCATCCAAGAGCTGACCGATAAATACGGATTGAAGGTTGATCCCAAAGCAATCATTTCCAAGCTGGCGGTCGGACAAAGACAGCGGGTGGAGATCATCAAAGCCCTGTACCGGGGGGCGGCGCTGCTGATTCTGGACGAGCCTACCGCCGTGCTCACGCCCCAGGAGGTTGATGACATTTTCGTGATTTTCAGGCAAATGGCCGCAGATGGGCACGCCCTCATCTTTATCTCGCACAAGTTGGATGAGATCACAGCCCTGACTGACCGGGTGACCGTGTTGCGGGATGGCAGGGCGATTGGCACGGTCGAGACAAAGGATGTCACCAAGAGAGATTTGGCGAACATGATGGTCGGGCGAGAAGTGCTGCTCGAGCGCTACCGGGCGCCGATGGAGCCAGGCGAGGTCCGACTGAAAATGGACCATGTCAACGCCGTGAATGACGATGGCATCCCTATCTTGAAGGATATCAGTTTCGAGGTCCGCAGCAGTGAAATTTTGGGCGTTGCAGGCGTGTCGGGTAATGGACAGAAGCCGCTAGCGGAGTCCATTGCCGGTCTACAGCCGGTCGCAAGCGGATCGATTCTGATGGAAGGTCAGGATGTCACGCACACGCCGCCTTCCGAAATGTACTTAAGCCGTTTCTCCTACATTCCCGAAGAACGGATGCACGATGGCGTTGTTAAAGATTTCAGTGTTTCCGAAAACCTGATCCTGCAAGACAACATCCGGGAGCCTTACAGCAAGCGTTCTTTTCTCGCCTTTGGCTACATCGCTCAACACGCCAATAAACTGATCAACGCCTTCAGTATCAAAACCCCCAGCCGTGACACGCCCGCCAAGAATCTCTCTGGCGGCAATATCCAAAAGCTTATTCTGGCGCGGGAATTAGACCGCCAACCTCGCTTCCTGATCGCTGCCCAGCCCACCCGTGGCGTAGACATCGGCGCCACCGAATACATCCATGCCCAACTCCTGAAGCAGCGCTCCGAAGGCCTGGCCACTCTGCTTATCTCCGAGGATCTTGACGAAGTCAAAGCCCTGTCTGACCGCATCATGGTGCTCTTTGGCGGCGAGATCATGGGCATTGTCAACAGCGACGAGGTCACCATCGAGGAATTAGGCTTGATGATGGCTGGCGAACGGGTTGGAGTCTGAAGACCTACAACTAAGGATTGAGGATTAAGGATTAAAGATTAAGGATCAAAGGTGATACAGTATTCAGAGCAGTAGCCAATTGTTAATCATTAATCTTTGATCTTGAATCATTGATAATTTGAAAAACGGAGACCCTTTATGCAACTTACAGTAAACGGCGAAATCAAGGAATACACCGGCGACCCCGAAATGTCGCTCATGACCTTCCTGCGTGAACATGAAAATATCACTTCACCCAAAAATGGCTGCGCGCCGCAAGCGGCGTGCGGAGCCTGCACTGTCGACCTCAATGGCAAGGCGGTGCTATCCTGCGTCACCAAGATGTCGAAGGTGGCAGATGGCTCGGTGACCACAACCGAGGGGCTGAGTGAGTACAGACAGGACGTGTATTCCCGCGCATTTGTCGAGAAGGGCGGCATCCAGTGCGGATTCTGCATCCCCGGCATCGTCATGCGGGCGGATACCCTGATCAACCAGAATCCCGAACCCGACCGCTCCGAGATCGAGAAAGTGCTGACGCCGCATCTCTGTCGTTGCACCGGCTACAAGAAAATCATAGACTCCATCGAATATGCAGCAGAAGCGATCCGCAATGAAGAGGAAATCCCGGAACCTTCTGGAAATGGACAAGGTCGGATCCCGACAACCCAAATACGATTCATTGAGCACTGTCCTGGGGCATCCGCGCTTACACAGACGATATCCGCATGGAGGGCATGTTGCATGGCGCTCTCAGATTCAGCGATCATCCTCGCGCCAGTGTGCTCAGTATTGATGCCAGCGCCGCAGAGGCTCTGGATGGCGTACGCCTGGTTGTCACCGCTGCTGATGTGCCCGGCGACCGTGTGGTCGGCCTGATCAGGAAGGATTGGCCGATGATGATCGCCGTGGGAGAGGTGACGAACTACATGGGGGATGTTTTGGCCGGCGTGGTGGCGGAGTCGGATGAGCTGGCGCGAATGGCCGCAGAATTGATCCAGGTCGAGTACGAGGTGCTGGAGCCGGTAACGGATATGCTCCAAGCCCTGAAACCGGAGTCCCCGAACGTACACGAGGCGGCAATGTGCTCGCCCGTTCCGTAATCCTGCGGGGCGACCTGGACAAAGCCAGGGCGGAATCGGCCTATGTCACTTCGGGCATTTACGAGACGCAACGCATCGAACACGGCTTCATCGAGCCGGAGTCGGCGGTTGCTTACCCCACCGCAGATGGCATCGAGGTGCTATCACAAGGGCAAGGTGTGTACGACGACCGCAACCAAATCGCCCAGCTTCTGGCTGTCCCCACAGAGCAGGTGCGGGTGATCCTTGTCCCCAATGGCGGTGGGTTCGGCGGCAAGGAGGACCTGACCGTACAAGGACACGCTGCACTCATGGCCAGCATGACCGGTGCGCCAGTCAAAGTGCGGTTGACTCGCGACGAGTCGATGGTCATGCATCCCAAACGACACCCCATGTGGCTGGACTACACCGTGGGTTGTGACAAGGACGGCATGCTCACCTTCGTCCGAGCCCGGATCGTGGGCGACACCGGCGCATACGCCTCGGTCGGCATGAAGGTGCTGGACCGGGCTGCAGGCCACTCCACCGGGATGTACAACGTCCCCGCCGTGGATGTCGAGGCCGTGGCCGCGTACACGAACAACGTGCCTTGCGGGGCGATGCGTGGTTTCGGCGTCAACCAATCCGCCTTCGCCCTGGAAAACTGCGTCGACGATCTGTGCGAACAGGGCGGATTCGACCGCTGGCAATTCCGCTACGACAACGCCCTGGACATCGGCGGGATGACCGCCACCGGGCAGGTGATCAAAGATGGGGCTGGTGGCAGAGCCACCCTGCTGGCTGTGAAGGATGCCTTTTATGCGGCGAAATACGCCGGTTTGGCCTGCGGTTTGAAAAACACCGGCGTTGGCAATGGCATGCCGGACGACGCCTGGGTGAGCATTACGGTCGAATCCCCTGATCTGGTGATTATCGACCACGGCTGGACGGAGATGGGACAGGGTGTGCACACCGTGGCGCTGCAAACGCTGTGCCACGAAACCGGCATCGACCCCGAGAAGGTGTTGGTGCGGGTGGATACTGCTTCCGAGCAAGTGGGCGGGATGACGACCGCCTCCCGGGCCACATCGCTGGTGGGTAACGCCACGCTGGACGCCGCCAGAAAGATGCAGGCCGATCTGGAGAATCACTCCCTGGACGAACTCGTCGGCAAGACGTACTTCGGGCGCTGGACGGTGGACTGGACCACCAAACTGGGTGCGGATGTGGAGGAAGTGATCACCCACTACTCGTACAGTTACGCCACGCAATTGGTCACATTGGACGAAGAGGGCTACATCGAAAAAATCACTGCCGCTCACGACGCCGGAAAGATTTACAACCCGACCCTGTTCGAGGGCCAGATCGAAGGTTCGCTGCACATGGGCCTGGGCTATGCCATCAGTGAGGACCTGCCGATGGAAGGTGGCCGATTGCAGAGCACGATGTTCCGCAAAGCGGGCATCCTGCGAGCCAAGGAGATGCCCGAACTGGAGGTCATCGGTGTGGAAGTGCCCGATCCCTTCGGACCATACGGCGCCAAGGGCGTGGGCGAGATCGGCCTTGTCCCCACTGCCGCTGCAGTTGCCAATGCGCTCTATCAGTACGACGGCGTGCGGCGACACAAGCTGCCCATGAGCGTCAAAAAACGCAGGCGCTAAAAAAGGCTGTCTGCTCTCCGATCTGACAAAATTCAGTCGACCACGTGGTTAGCCAGTGGTCGACTTTTTGATTCTATCGTTGTCATAACTATTCAGACTGTTGTTCTTTCGACGACCAAAGGGAGGAGAAATCCCCCTGTTATCAGGGATCATCCCAAAAGTGGAGGGGATGTCTCACATTCGTTCGACATGACGTACATAGTGCGATCACACCTGAATTGCCACCTGTCGTTTTTGGTTGCCTGCTGCTCATTTTATGAAGTGAGACAATCGTCCAGGGATGCGTTTCAAATTTTGGCAAGATTGCGACACCTCCGGGAGGTGTTCCGAAAAACTGAAACCCCCCATCGTCCCACCGAATAATGCACTACTTGCCCGTTTTTGCTAGAATAAGGGGTCGGAGAAAGATATTGACGCATCGAGCTTAGACATCAACCCACACCGATGCAAACTTATGCAACGTCACATAGTGTGACTGACAATGTCGCATAGAATACGACCCCACTGACCGCAAACGACCGTTGACGGAGCCATCCAATGAAACAATCGAGAATAATCCTTGTTGCACTGATTGCTAATCCTGGCCGTAGCGCTGCTGACTGCGTGCGGCGCAGGTCAGCAGACCCCCACGCCTATCCCCCCGGCGCCGACGAACACACCAAAGGCAAGCCTGGCCACCACAGTTCCCAATACCAAACCGGTGCTCGGCGTACTCTGGGAACAGATTGTGGAAAGGGGCAGCATCCGGGTGGGGACCTCGGCAGACTACCCGCCCTTTGAATACTATGACGAAAACTTCGAGCTTGATGGCTTTGACATCGCTCTGATGAAGGCAATTGGTCAGGAATTGAACCTGGAAGTCGAATTTGTCGACATGGCCTTTGATGGTCTGGGCGATGCCGCCAATCTGGGACAGATCGATGTCGCTATCGCCGCTATTGACGTCACGCCTCAGCGCGAGCAAAACTACGACTTCAGCCAGATCTATTTTATCAGCGAAGACGCCTATCTGACAGCAAACGTCTCGATCGGCCCGATCACATCACTGCGGGATCTGGCTGCCTATCGGGTTGGCGTCCAGTCCGGGTCGGTCTTTCAGGACACGCTCGAAGATGCGCTTGTCAGCACCGGCATCATGCCTGAAAACAATCTCTTTGTTTATCAGTTCATCGAGAAGTCATTCGTAGACCTCAAAGAAGGCAGGGTTGATATCGTTGTAATGGACAAACAACCCGCCTTAATCGTTGCAGAGAAAGAGGGATTTCAAGTTGTTTCTGAAGGTCTGAGCAAAGAACGCTACGCCATTGGCATGCCCAAAGGCCAGAACTCCCTGCGTACGAGGGTCAATCAGGCGCTGTTGACGTTGATGGACAGAGGTTTTATCGCCAGACTTGCGAAGCAATATCTGGATTTGGAAGAGAATGAACTGCCGATTTTGCCCACTCCCACCCCGGAGCCGGTCAATCCCACCGCTACGCCTGTTCCGCCGCCAACCGCCTGCCAAAATGGCATGGCCTGGGTGGCTGACCTAAGCTATGACGACAACAACATGAAGAACCCGCCGGTGCTCCAACCGGGTGAACCCTTCCAGAAAGGCTGGCGCGTGCGCAACAGCGGCACCTGCACCTGGGATAGCTCCTATTCACTGAACTACGTGCGTGGCAATCAGACTGGTGCACAAATGAACGGTCAACCTGTTTCCGTTCAGGGCACAGTCGCCCCCGGCGCTACCTATGACATCTACGTCGATCTCGTCGCTCCCCTCAGGCCTGGCACCTACCAGGGTTTCTGGCAGATGCGCAATGGCCAGGGCGCATACTTTGGCCAGACCGTCTATGTTGGCATCCAGGTGCCTGCTTCGGCTACCCCCACCCCTATGCCCACCCAAACGCCCACAGCCGATATCAAGTTCTGGGCCGACAGCACGAATCTGAACCAGGGGCAATGCACCAACCTGAACTGGGAAGTCCAGAACGTCAAGGAGGTCTATCTGTACGAAGATGGACAGGATTGGCAAAGTCATGGCGTCGCTGGTCAGGGAACCCAGCAGGTCTGTCCGAATGTAACAACTAACTACAACCTGCGCGTGGTCAAGAACGACAACTCGGTCGAGACTCGCACGCTCACTATCTACATACAAGGTGGCACAGCCCCGGTCATCTCCCAATTTACGGTCGATCCTCCCGCCATCCAGCTCGGTCAGTGCGTGACCATTCGCTGGGAAGTGACCGGCAGCGTCAACAACGTGAAGCTGACCCGAGATGGCGCTTCGCTCTGGGATGGCGCTCCCTTCCGTGGCAGTTATTCGGACTGCCCGCCCCAAGCAGGCAGCGTCGGTTATGGCCTGGAGGCGACCGGATCCGGCGGCACCAACCGCACCACCAAGTACATCACCGTCAGCACGACGGCTCCGACCACGACACCCTCACCCGGCCCGGTTATCTACAACTTCAGTGTCACCCCCACCGAAATCCAGGCCAACAATTGTGTTGCCATCGCCTGGAGCACCGGCGGCGGCACCTCCAAAGTGACGCTCAAACGCAATGGCCAGATCGTGCAGGACAATGCCGGGTTGAGCGGCCAGGAACAAGATTGTCTGGCTGCACCTGGAACCTACAATTACCAGTTGCTTGCCTCAGACAACAAGGGCCAAACCGAGACCCAGCAAGTCAACGTCCAGGTTGTGCAATCGCCACCACCGACATCGGCTCCGCACCGCCTACCCCACCCGAAGCGCCCCCAACCATTAACTATCTTGCCGTCACTTCAGATGGCACGACCGTCGTCACCCAAGTCCCTCTGGGCACGTGTGTGTTCGTCACCTGGGGTTATCAAGGGACAAGCATCGCGCAGTCCACACTCAGTCGCAATGGGACGGTTGTGCAAAGCGACTTAGCGCCAACCGGCAGCTACCAGGACTGTCTGGAAGACCCTGCGCTGGTGGGAATCGTTCAATATCAGATCAAAGTGGATTCTGAATTCTCTGGCTCGGCTTCCAAAGACACGCAAGTCGAAGTCATTGGCGCGCAGCCACGCTCGTAAATCCGTCAAGTCATTGAAACAGAGTCGCCTGTGCAGATGGGCGGGCGGCTCTGTTCAATGCCTTATTCTTTCACTCCACCTTCATTCTGAACAAGGATAATCTCAATGATCACAAAACTCGAACAAAGTTCCGGCAATGTCATCGGTTTCAAAGTCAGCGGAACGATCACCAAAGATGATTACGCAACCCTGGTGCCGGACGTGGAAGCGCTTGTAGACCAGGTCGGAGACATCAACGTACTCCTGGATTTGACAGACTTCAAATGGGAAAAAGTGAACGCCTGGGGCTCCGACATGAAATTTGGATCAACCTATCGTAAAAAGATAGACAAAATGGCAATCGTCGGTGATAAAACATGGCAAAAATGGCTCACGCATCTGGTCGATCCTTTCTACGCCCGGGAAGCTCAATTCTTTTCCCCGCAGGATTCTGAATCCGCCTGGACCTGGCTTGCAGATGATTGACACATACCCTAAGACCCATGCCTGCTGCAATCCTGATCTTTTGAAACAAGCAAAGCTTGATGCGTAAAATCGGAGACCCACTTAATGGTTAAACGTCGTCAATTCGTTGTCGAACGGCACGAAGCAGACTCGTACGTGCTGATAGCCCTGATAGCCTTTGCCGCTACAATCATCCTGGTGCGGCTCTTTCTGGAGCTTACCGGCTACCCGCAGGTCGGGAATAGCACACTGCACATTGCTCATCTGCTGTGGGGCGGACTGCTGCTGTTCGTTGCTGTGATGATGACTCTAATTTGGGATAATCCCAGTTTGATGCGGATTGCCGCAGCGCTGAGCGGTGTGGGCATCGGCCTGTTTATCGATGAAGTTGGAAAATTCATCACTCAAAACAACGATTACTTCTTCCCTGCCGCCGCCCCCATCATCTATGGCTTCTTCCTGCTCACTGTATTGCTGTTTCTCTTCGTGCGCAGACCAGATGGACAGGACCCCCGCCGCGCTATGGTCACAGCGTTAGAGCAATTGCAGGATGCTTTTTATGGCGAACTGGATGAAGAGGAAATCAAGGATCTGAAGCGTAACTTGGAACTTGCAGAGAAGTCAGATCGACCGGAGATTGAAAAGATGGCGACCCTTCTGCAAGATTTCGTTGACCGGGGAAACGTGCCGTTCAAAGACTACCAACCCAGTCTCACCCAGAGGTTTAGCACATTCCTAACGACATGGGGGCAACGCTTGGGGCGTCCCTGGCACCGCAGGCTAATCATCCTTGGTCTGCTGATCATCGCTGTCAGTTCTCTTGTCACCCTTATCGGCTTGTTATGGGTGGCTGTCTCGCCTTCCGCCACAACACAGGCATACCTGGCAGGCCTGGTAGAGGCAGCCCAACAGACCGACGCAGGCAGTGTCGCAGGAAATTACCTTCGCATTATCCTGGAAGCTGCAGACGGCATCGTGGCCTTGGTGGCCATTTATTTCTTTCTGCGGGGAAAAGAGAGACGAGGCGTTGTCTTCGCGCTGATTGTCATCATCCTGGCCCTGACAGCCGTGCAACTAATCACATTCTATCTCGACCAGTTTACGGCTATCCTCCCCACCCTGTTCCAATTCGGCTTCCTACTGCTCGTCCTGGCATATCAACGTTGGTATCTCGATAAAAATCAGCAAGTTACTGCAGCAATAGCAAGGAATCCATAACCGCAATCATGTTCCTGTTCAAGGATAAAGAATCCTGGAAGAACCCCACCTACAACTTCCGAGAAGAGATCGCCGCCAGCGTTTCGCACGGTGTCGGCGCGGGATTTGCCGCTGTGGGCATGATACTGCTGATTGTGTTGGCGGTGATGTATGGAGACACCTGGCAGATCGTGGCTTTTAGCATCTACGGAGCCAGCCTCTTCTTTCTATACTGCGCCTCGACGCTCTACCACGGTATTCAGAGACCTCGTCTGAAGCGATCATTCCGGGTCATGGATCATGTCGGGATCTACCTGCTCATTGCGGGGACCTACACGCCATTCCTGTTGGTCACTATGCGGGACACCATGGGCTGGACGCTGCTCGCCATCATCTGGTGCATGGCTTTGGCAGGCATCATCTGGAAGATATTTTTCCTCGGTCGCCTCGAAATTCTGGCAACGATGTTTTATATTCTGATGGGATGTCTGGCGATTGTGGGCATCAGAAAGATGCTGGTGAGCATTCCGCCAACAGGGGTGATGCTTTTAGCGATAGGTGGAGCCGTGTATATCCTCGGCGTCATCTTCTATGCCTGGGAAAAAATCCCTTACAATCACGTCATCTGGCATTTCTTCGTGTTGGGCGGAAGTGCTTTGCACTTCTTTGCCATCGTAACGTTGGTGGGATTGACCTAGAACAGGGTGACTCTTTGGGATTTCGTGTGGTTCCGACACGAGAAACGTGTTTGTGTGATTCGTGAAACGTAAAACGTGAAAGATCACTCAGCGACATCGCGTTTCACGATTCACGCTGAATGGGAAAACAGCATACCATGCAACCTATTCACGGTTGTTATTTTCGGTTATAATGATGGTGCAGGCGCATGTTTTTCTTGTGCTTTGCTGGGACTGTTTTCATCGCAACCGATAACACTTGTTTGTAATCAGAGTGTTCAATCGAGTGCAAACAAATGGAGGCAAAAAATGTCAGACGGCGGTTTCGGAGAAAAAGACGAAAAAGAAATGCAGAAGCGGGAGGAGAAATCAGCCGAAGAAAAATGGCGGCGGGATCCTATCAGCGCGCTGGTTTGGGCAGGCATCCTCATCTGGGCAGGCCTGGTCTTACTTGCCGACAACCTGGGGCTCCTGGATAGCGTCTATGGCGTTTTTGCGCAAGAACCCAGCGATTTCCCCTTTGCCATCGGCGCCTGGCCATTGATCTTCCTGGGAGCAGGCGTCATTCTGCTGGGTGAAGTTGTCATCCGGCTGATCATTCCAGAATACAGAGCACCAGTCACCGGCACGCTGATCCTGGCGTTTGTCTTTATCGGCATCGGTGTGGGCAACTGGATTGGCTGGGGCTTCATTTTCCCACTGATCATCATCGGCGCGGGGCTATCAATCCTCATACGGGCGCTGTCTGGACCCCGTTGATTTCATTGCTCAGCCCTTACAACCGGCTCAGATTGAACGAGGAAAGCTCACCCCAGTAATAGGCCGGGGTCGTCCACCACTGCTCGCGTCCGATACAGCGGTAATAGGGCGGCTTAAATGCAAGGATGACGTCGCCAATGCGGTAACGGGGCAGGATTGGGGTTGATACAATCAGGCTGCCGGTCTCGCCCGGTCGCATTTCGTGGAGCATCTTGATTCCTGACCGTGTCGCCACCTCGAAGAAAAACAGATCGTAGTTGGGGACCCAGGCACGTTTGTCATCGCGCTGCTGCCCGAACATGCCCTCGGTGGCTCCGTAAATCTCGCGGATGACCACCGGGCCGTACAAAGCGCGAAGTGCGGGTTGGTGACGTGTGTTGATACCGGGTGTGCTCCCCAAAGTCATGATTTTGGTGGACCACACATCTTTGGGATAAAGCTTGTGCGTTCGCCGCAGATACCTGCCGAATTCCAGGGCGGTCTGACAAACGCCCCCAACCAGGACAACGTCCTCAGTTTTGCATTGTTGGTAAGCGAGTTCAAACCGTTTTGCCCAGTCGCTGAGCTTTTTGCCCGGCCCCAAAGCGTCGATCTCATCCTGTGTGGGAAGTGAACGGATTGGCGTCATTTTGGAGACGTGTTTGGTGTAGATGCCGGAGCTGTAGCCGTATTCGACGCTTCGCTCACCCATCTGCATCGTCCCCACGGTCGAAGGGAAATTCAGGTTCAAATTCACACCCGCAAACAGTCCGAATTGTTCTGCCGAGGCGACATAGTTCATCATCGCCCGCCCGGCGCTGATCCGCATCCGCAAGTCGGTCGGCGTCATGGGGATGAACTTGGACTCTCCCTTGGTCGTGCCTCTGGTTATCGCCCATCCCACTGGCTCTTCCCACAACAACTGCCCGGTATCGCCCGTCATAACCTTATCGATGATAGGTTGATAGTCCTCATAACGCATCTCAGGGAAAGCGCGCCGATAATCATCGATAGATTCGATGTGCTCGGCTCCGTGCTGTTTGCCATAGTCGGTTCTGGCATATTCCTGGAGTAAACGATCCAAAACTTGTTGCTGTGCCTTGGCCGGGTCCTGCACGGCGTCATGCCAGGGTTGGAGCAGGGATTGAAGGAATTGCGCTGCGGCTTGAGGGTTAATCTCCATATTTGTTTCTCGCTTTCAAGAACCAGAAAGATGATAAATTGAAAGTATACAACGCCCCTCCACCTTAGAAAAGAGTCCACATACCGTTGTGATCAGCAAGCTGCTGCTCGACCACGAAAATATGTTACACTACCGGCAGACGAATCCGATTATCTCTAAGGCTGTATCATGCTTAAAGCTATACCCATCGAAGTCCAGCGTTTGACCTGTGCTCGTATTCCTACCGATTTCGGTGTATTCGAGCTCTGCCTGTATGCCAACAGCCGTGATGACAAAGAGCATCTGGCCCTGGTTATGGGTGATATCACCGGACGGGAAGACGTACTGGTCCGGGTGCATTCCGAGTGCTTCACCGGAGATGTGCTGGGGTCTCGGCGCTGTGACTGTGGCGACCAGTTGTTGGGAGCGATGCAGCGTATCAGTGAAGCGCAGAGAGGTGTGATCATTTACCTGCGGCAGGAAGGCCGGGGTATTGGTCTGCTAGGCAAGCTGCGCGCCTACAATTTGCAGGATGATGGCTACGACACGGTGGATGCAAATCTGCTGCTCGGACATCAGGCTGATGAGCGGGATTACGGCGTAGCCGCAGCCATCCTGCATGACCTTCAGATCGAGTCCATCCATTTGATGACGAATAATCCGACCAAGGTGGAAAACCTGATTGATCTGGGCATCCGGGTCGACAAACGGGTTGGACTCGAAGCGCCCATCTATCCCGAAAACGCTTTTTATCTTGCGACGAAAGCGCAACGGATGCGCCACCAACTCAATCTGAATCAACCACCAGACAAACGTGAACCCGTCTGAAATCCTTTTACAAAACATCCTGGCTGGCCCGCATCCTCCATCACGGCCTTTGATCACCCTGGCGTACGCCCAAAGTCTGGATGGCAGCATCGCCACAGAGCGCCGACAGGCCATTGCCCTGAGCAGCGAGCCTTCTTTCCGTTTCACGCACCAATTGCGGGCGGCGCACGACGCCATTCTGGTGGGAATCGGCACAGTACTGGCTGACAATCCCCGCCTGACCGTGCGTCTGGCATCGGGGCCGAATCCCCAACCGATTGTACTGGACTCGTCCCTGCGTTTTCCTCCGACCGCCAATCTAGTCCAGCACCCTCAAAAGGTATGGATCGCCACAGGTCCGCATTCCGATCCATCACGGAGAAAAGCGCTGGAAGATTCAGGCGTTGAGATACTGGAACTATCCTTGGACGGGGATGGCCGCATCTCCCTGTCCGAACTCGCCGCCACGCTGCACCGCCGAGGCATCCGCCGCCTGATGGTTGAAGGCGGGCAAGCCGTACTCAGCGCATTTTTGCGAGAGCAATTGGCGGACTGGCTGGTCGTCACCGTCAGTCCACACCTGGTTGGAGGGCTGCCGGCATTGCGAGATGTGCAGGATGAAAAATCGAAACCCCGCCTGGCGATCACTCCAACACTGTCAGATCGGCCCTGATTTGCTGATTTGGGGACAACCCGTTTGGGAGTCATGATGCAACGAACAGCGCTCTACTTCACCGCTCCTGGCCGGGTTGAAGTGAGGGACGAAAAATTGCCGTCTGGCGAATCTGGCCAAGTCCTGATCGAAAGCCAGGTTTCCGCCATCAGCCCCGGCACGGAAATGCTGATCTACCGGGGTCAAGCGCCATCAGAGATGTCAGCCGATAGCAGCATTGCCGCGCTGACCGGCGATTTATCATTTCCGCTCAAATACGGCTACAGCCTGGTGGGACGTGTCATCGAGGGCCGGGATGTAGATTTAAGCGCGTGGCAAGACCGCTGGGTCTTCGCCTTCCACCCCCATGAAAGTCATTTTTGGGCCCGACCAGAAGAGCTTATCACCCTGCCTTCCGGCATGTCCCCCGAGACCGGCGTGTTCCTCCCCAACATGGAGACAGCCGTTAATTTCCTGCACGACGGCCAACCGTTGTTGGGAGAGCAGGTGGTGGTGTTTGGTCAGGGCGTGGTGGGACTACTGACCTCAGCGCTGCTGGCGCGCCTGCCATTGGCATCCCTTGTGACACTGGATGGCTACGCCATGCGGCGGGTTCTCAGCCTGCAATTCGGCGCTGACGCCGCCCTTGATCCTGCCGATCCCGACCTGTCCCAACAAATTGCCGCCCATCTGCGCCAGCATGACCACAAGGCGGACCTCGTGTACGAACTATCGGGCGCACCGGCAGCGCTCCAGCAGGCAATCGATGTCGCCGGTTACGGTGGGCGGGTAGTCCTGGGATCCTGGTACGGCAACAAAACAGTTACTTTGAATCTGGGAGGCAGTTTCCACCGGGACCGCATTCGCCTTATCAGCAGCCAGGTCAGCACCATCGCACCTGATCTGTCGGGTCGGTGGGACAAAGCCCGGCGGTTGCAGACAGCGATGCACTGGTTGAGCGAAATTGAGCCCCGACAACTCATCACCCACAGGCTGCCGATCACCCAGGCCGCAGAAGCGTATCACCACCTGGACGAACAACAGCCAAGCACTATCCAAGTACTCTTTCACTACTTCTAAGGAACAGCCAACAAATAACTTCTGCAAAAATGAGGCGGTTCCCCCACAAGCAAGCGCAGTATCTCCGCTAAAAATGCATAAGTAGAAACTGAGCTTGCCTAAACGGAGCACACTAACAATGTACGCACTGGCCATTCAACGAGATTTCATCGCTCAGCACTTTCTTTTTGGCGCTGACTGGGGCGCAGAAAACGAACTGCACGCCCACCACTACCGCATCGAAGTCCTGCTGGAAGGCAATCGCCTGGACCAACACGGCTACCTGGTTGACATCGTCGCCCTGGAAGCGAGTATGGAGGCTCTGGTCGCGCGCTACAAGGATCAGATCCTCAATGAACAGCCGGAATTCGCCGGGCTGAACCCCAGCATAGAGCATTTTTCCCGGATTTTATGTCATGCTATCGTGCAGGACCTCGACGCCGATAACATCTGTGCAGTCACGCTCAAGGTGTGGGAAAACGAGATCGCCTGGGCATCCTTCCGGCAAGAGCGCCCGTGCGAGTAGGACTTGTCATCTATGGCAGCCTGGACACCCGTTCGGGCGGCTACCTCTACGACCGGAAACTGGTTTCCCATTTGCAGGCGCAGGGCGATGATGTAAACATTTTCAGTCTGCCCTGGCGCAGTTATCCCGGCCTGCTGCTGCAAAACTTTTCGCCTGCCTGGCGACGACGCCTACAATCCGCAGCAATTGACATCCTGATCGAGGACGAACTCAACCATCCCTCGCTGTTCCAGCTCAATGCGTTGCTGCGCCGAAACGCTTCCTTTCCCATTGTCAGCATCGTCCATCATCTGCGCAGCGACGAATCGCATCCCCGCTGGCTGCTGCCGCTGTATCGAGCTGTCGAACGGCGCTACTTGCAGTCCGTTGACGCCTTCGTGTGCAACAGCCGGGCGACTCTGACCAGCGTCCAGCGATTGTCGGGTTCGGCGCAACCGGCCGTGGTGGCGTATCCCGGACGTGATGCGGCGCCCGACCTGGATGCCGCCGCAATTTCGGCACGAGCCCAGCAGCCGGGACCATTGCGACTGTTGTTTGTGGGGAATCTCATCCCCCGAAAAGGCTTGCACGACGTACTCAGCGCCATGGCGCAACTTCCCGCCCAGACCTGCATCCTGACCGTGGTGGGTGATCAGGCGGTCGACCAGGACTATGTTCCGGCGGGTCCAGCGCCAGGCGAACGAGCAGGGACTGACCGAACGAGTGCAGTGGCTGGGGGCCGTGGATGATACCCGGTTGCAGCAGGCTTATGCTTCGCATCATGTGCTCGCCATGCCGTCCAGCCACGAAGGTTTTGGCATCGCCTACCTCGAAGGCATGGGCTATGGCCTGCCGGCTCTCGCCAGCGATTCAGGCGGGGCTGCCGAGCTAGTGCTACCTGGCAAGACCGGCTTTCTGATCTCGACCGGACGCAGCGACGAACTTGCTGCCCGCATTGGCTGGCTGCACGACCACCGCTCGGAACTGGCCCGCATGGGAGAATCAGCCCGAAAAGCAACGCTGGCCCACCCCACCTGGGATGACAGCGCTGCCGCCATTCGCACTTTCTTGCAGCAAACGCTCGAAGCAAGGAGAGAATCAACGCATGTCGCCTAATCAAACGACGTTTTTGGGCAGCTATTTGGACTTTCAACGCTATCTGGCAGCCAAGGAAACGGTGGATAACCGGGCACTGAACCGAACTGTCTGGCAAGCGCTGGTGGATGCTGTTTCGACTCTGAGCCGAACACAGCCGTTGCGCGTGCTGGAAATCGGCGCTGGGGCAGGCTCAATGGCACGGCGCATCTGGGATTGGCATCTTGCAGAAGACATCGACTATACCGGCGTCGATATCCTGCCAGAAAATCGTGTACGGGCCGAAACGGACTTACGACGCTGGGCGGACAAGCGTGAGATACAGCCAGACACGTCTGGCACAGGTTTCGCACTGGTGCAGGGTGGGCGGCGGATGCTCGTAAAGTGGCGCACGGCGGATGTGTTCGAGTTCGCAGCGGAACGGCTAGGCCAGGAATCGTGGGACGTGCTAATCGCCCATGCGTTTTTGGATCTGGTTGATGCGCCCAGCGCTCTGCCCAGGTTCCTGCCGCTGGTCACGCCGGGAGGGCTTTGCTATTTCACCCTCAATTTCGATGGCCAGACCGTGTTAGAGCCCAGCATCGACCCTGATCTGGATGAACGCATTCAGGCGCTATACCATTTATCGATGGACAGACGACTGGTGGATGGCCGCATCTCAGGCGACAGCCGCAGTGGACGGCATCTGTTGTGGCAACTGCCCGCTGCTGGTGCCGAATTGCTGGCCGCCGGCGCATCAGATTGGGTGGTCCATCCCCTGCGCCAGGGCTACCCCGCCGATGAACGCTATTTTCTCCACTTCATTGTCGATACAATCTACCGGGAACTGGCCGGGCATCCGGCATTGGACAACAAAGATTTCGATGCCTGGGGTCGAGCCAGACATCGTCAGATCGAGACGGGCGAGCTAATTTACATCGCTCATCAACTGGATATCCTGGCTCGGGTGCCGGACGGGGCTGATTAACCGGCCCAACAGCAGGAGGCCGATACCGCCAATGACGATGTCACGGGCTCGTATCCACAACACCAAAGCGATTGCGGCAGCAGCATCATAACCCAAACCGGTGATGGCGATCACCTGGATGGATTCGAGCGCGCCAAGACCGGCTGGCATTGGCAAAAGGAAGGCGAATCGAGCCAGTGCCAGGACCGCCAGGATTTGGATGGGGGTGAGTGCGATGCCCAGAAAGTGTGCGCTCAAGCCAAATTCCAGGAACATCAAGACCCAGGCCACCACCGACCATAACAATCCGACGAAAAGGATGCGGGGTTGTTCCCGACAAACGAGCCCGGCCTGGCGTTCACTCTCGACCAGGATGCTTAATCCCCTCGCCATTCTGCCCCCACCATCGTTGTGCGTCCAACGACCCGCCACCCAACCAAACGGCTGCCTGCCTCGCCACATAAGTACGAGATAGAACAGCGGCAGAGCAAGCAGAACCAAAGCCAGAGCCAGGAGAAGGGTGGGATTTCGCATTGGCCACAAACCCACCATGAGAACAGCGACAGCGCCGGCAGCCAGCACCGCAAAATTCACCAGCAGTTCCAGTAGTTTATCGAGCACCACCGAGGCAGTGCCTGTGGCAGTATCGACGCCATGCCGATGCAAGCTATACACCTGCACCGGCTCGCCGCCAAATTGCGGCCCCGGTGTGAAGTAACTGACGGCAAAAGCGGATAAACGGTACGGCAGGAGCGTAAACAGTGATAACCGTACATGTTGCGAACGCAAAAACACCTGCCATCGGCCAGTGAGACTGAGCAGAATCGCCAGATTGAGCCCGACCAGAATGAGTACGTTGCCCAACGTCAGACGTTGCACCACGTGCAGTACGGCATCCCAGGAAACCTGCCTCAGCGCCCAGGCCAGCAGCAACAGGGCGACACCCCAAACCAGAACAGTGAGAAATCGCTTACGCATCAGCCGCCGCATCGCCAAGACGTTGCTGGAAAAGCTTCGCTTCTGGCTGCCACAGGGTGTAGGGGCCAGGCCCGAACAACAGAATGGCTATCGCTCCGAAAATAACAGCCAGGCAGGCGAATTGGCTGATTCCGGCGATGAGCGAAAATCCCGCGGGAACAAATAGAACAATGGCGACGAGGCGAGGTGCGATGCCCAGGGCCATCAACGGGATACCAAGCAATTCCAAGAGTGCAAAAAGAGCTACTACCCCTATCCCGGCGGGAAAGCCAATCGACACAAGAGCCTGACCGACCTGTGAGAAATGGGTGGCAGTGTCATAAAGGAGCATAGCCAATGCAAGCACCACTATCAGTCTGGCGGCGAGGGCTACCGGATCGGTGAAGAAACTGTGCAGAGTTCGGTGCATACGTTTGTACCACTCGCTTTCCACATCAATCAGCGTGCTTGCTATCAGCCAGTCGAGCAGGAAGTTTAGGGTGAAGGGAATCGCAAATGCGAGACCAACCACGGTCGCCCATTTGGCGGGGACGATGGGCCACAGCGCCACAGCGATAAAACCCATCTGCAATCCTGCCAGCACCCGGCGGAAGTTGTTGGCGGGCAGGGGCCTGATAGGACGCTTCCGTCTGCGACGGAGATTCAGTCCCCAGATGAAGAGAGGCCGGGCCAGACCGATGACGGCGAACCAGATCGGCCATTGCCCCCAGTGAATGGCGACGGCAACAGCGATTAGCACGCCAAAGCTGTCCAACTCGATGTCCAGAAATTCGCCAAGTGCGGTCGTGTGATGGGTGCGCCGTGCCAGGTAACCGTCGAAGAGATCGAGGATGCCTGCGAGTATGTAGAGCAGGGCAGGCGTCCAGCCGAGCCAGCCTGATGGCCAGGGAATCAGCAGAAATCCGGCCAGAAGCGCCAGCAACCAGCCCCGGAAGAGTGAAAGGTAGGTGCCATAGCCAAGGGACGCATAGAGCTGGTCGTTATCAGGTGGGTGGTTGGATGCAAGGTTCGCCCGCAGGAGACGCAATACGTACAGCGCCGCCAAACCGGCAACGCCTCCCCACATCAACACTAGACCAGATTCCCATTTGCTGTTCAAATACGAGGCAAGCAAGAATATGCCTACGAAATACAGCAGACTGATGAGACTCCAGTTTGATTTTAGCCGAGCAAGCGTAGCGGCCTGTTGCTGTACCTCTTGGGCAGGCATATTCACCCGACCATTATCGCTGTTCCCGAGCTGTAAGCGTAATTTCCAGGCCAAACTCATCCTCGACCGTCAGGGTATTCGCAAAACTTGGTGGCGCAATGCCAAAATCAGACATCAGCAAACGTGTGGTGGCTACGCCACTGAGGGTGTCCCCGTCGATCGTAGCGCTGACGTCGAAAGTCACAGGCTTTGTCACTTCACGGATGGTAAGATCGCCGCTTAACTGGAATTCGATTGTCTCGCCGGGGTTGTAGGCGGCGGGGATGCCCGAGATATCGGTTGCGGTGAACTCTGCGAGCGGGTACTTGTTGAATTCGGGACCATTGCCAAGTATCCAATTGTCACGGCGATCCTGATCTGTCTTCAATGTCGTCAGATCGACGGTGAAATGGTTGCCACCCAACGGCGCAGAGAGATCATCGAGATTCAATGCCAGTTGCCCTTCGACAGCTTGCGTGCTGCCCACGACATCCGCTAACCCGGCCTTGATGCCCAGTTTCGACAATGCGCCGGCAAAAAACTCTTCATCAACCAGATACGAAACGGTTGATCCGGTCGGGTCAACCACAAATGTGCGGAGACCATTGTCAGCGGTGTTGCTGGTCTCCGCTTCAGTGCTGACCGTCGCTGTAGGGGGTGGAGGCGCCGCTGTTGGCGAAGGTGCAGAGCAAGCCATCAATATCATGGCCAGCAGGGTGATGATTGTCAGATTAACGAGAAGATGTTTCTTTTTCATGATTATTCTCTCAGGAGGATGGTTCGGGGACTGTCGTCGGTTCAGGTATACCCGTTGGAAGATAGGAAGGAAGTGCATTTATGCCAGCGCCGTAGTTCGACAGCAAGGCTCTGGTAAACATCGAGAAGAAACCGGCATGATGAAGCGTTGGCTCCAGATCCTGTCGGAGTAACCCCTCCTTAAAACCATACTCAGATAAGCTGTTTATGAAGTCAGAATCCTTACTAATGATGTGAATTGGCGTGTCGAAACCATCTGCACGATTGGAGACGGCTGGCGGTTGATGATCGCCAATGAGTACAAATATCGTGTCATCATCTTGCTCTGTGATGATAAAATCGACCAACGTCTGTAGCTGATACGTGATGGCGTCCATATAATTCTGTATCTTGGCAGGATGCGGGATTGGCTCGTTCAGCGGTTCGGGTGCGGTGGCGGCAGGTTGATTCAGCGTCTGCCAATCATCGACCAGCGTGGGCAAGGGAGCCCAGGGATAATGAGAATTCTGGGTGAGATAGAAGAGAAAAGTGGGGCGTTGTGATGGCGTGACGATGGACTCACGGGCATAGTTGAGGACATACTGATCCGGCGGTGCGGGCCCCCATCCGTACAAACTGCCTTCATAGGCCAGATCATCTTTCTCCAACCAGCGATCTGGGCGGTAGAAATTGAAATTGGCCGTCGCCTCTTCTTCCCTTAAATCCGCCCACATGGAGGAAACCCGAATGTGTTCGTAGCCCTGATTTTGCAGATACCAGCCCAGATGTGGGTAACTATCTTGTTGGTAAGCCTCCCGCAAAGCCAAAAACTGCGGTTGACTATCGATTGCAATGCCAAACTGAGCGGACGTGTACGACATCCAGGAGCCCCCACCCCAGGTCGGAGAGAGGCTCAGCGCCGTGGTGGAGCGCCACCCGGCCGAGTCAAGAGTGGTCTGTAATTCGGTAAGCAGCTCGGTGTAGGGTTCAACGAAATGCCTGCGTTTGTAGAGCACGCTGCCATAGGACTCGACGAAGATAAGATAGATGTCTGGCTTTTTCAGCAAAGCGTAGTCTTGATAGTCGTAGATGGCATGGGGTGTTGCCGGGTTGAATGACTCAACCTTTGCCCTCTGCTGAACAGACGCCTGCCAATTCTCAACTATCTTGTAGGTTATGCTGCTAACTGCCATTTTCGGGCTGGCAAGAGCATTCTGGTAGTGGATGCCCGATGCCACCATCAAAAAAGCAAACGCTGCAACAGCCAGACGTGTCCACATGCTGAGCTTTCGTACATTTTCGGTGTCCAGCAGCAATCGGATTAGCCGATTCACCAGCCAGAGCAGAAGCGCAACAGACAGAACAATCGCCACATATCGCCCGACAGAGAGCCGCAGACCTCCCAAAGCAAAGCCAATGCCGCCAACGATGAATTGGAAGTCATGGTAGAAAACGGGTTGACGCTGGTAAAGCGTCGAAACGGCGCTCTCATACACCTGATAGAAAAACGTCAGGAAAAAGAACAATGTGAAAAAGACCCGGAACCATCTCGCGAAGCGAGACCGCCAGAGAAAAGGCAGCAACACCCAGGCAGCAGTCAACAGGGTCAATTCAGCATGCAGCCGGAAAATATCCAGATTGTTGCGCCAGGTCAACAAACTGACAAGAGCGTTTGGATTGTCAGCGGCTTGTGCAACAGACAGCGGCAGAAAGGTGTTGTCCTGAAGGTTGAGAACAAAGAGCGGCAGGAACAACAGCCCATTCAGAACGACAAATAGCCCCCAAAATCGCAGATTCGGGAGCTGAGGAAAGTGTATCGTTTTGGGTGCACTGCCTGATTTGATTTGACTGTAGTTCATAAGGTGGCCACTGTATCCTGGTCTTGCCCTAATTCAAGTAGGCATTCCAGGCAATCTGATGCAAGATGATAGCAACCGATGGCACATGGTGTCAATACGGCTGGGGGTGACTGGATATTTTGATGCATTTTTTTTCGACAGCCTTGACTGCCACTCCACCGCTGGATTGTGATAAACTATCGTGGTTGTACCCGGCCATTTCGGACAAAACTCATCTGTATGGAGTAAACTGATGCAAAAGAACCTTGTGATCACCCTCACTGGCCCAGATCAAGTGGGTCTTGTCGAACGCTTCACCAAATTGGTGCTGGAATACCACGGAAACGTCGATGCCAGTCGCATGGCACGGCTTGGTGGCGTCTTTGCCATCTTGATGCTCGTGACTGTTCCAGAGGAAGATTTTGATGCCTTCCGTACTGAGATTCGTAATTTAAGAAAGGAAGGTTTTAAACTCACAACGAACGAGACTGAACAATCAGATTCACAGCAGTACACTGGTTGGATGCCATACGAGATCGAATTGAGGGGCGCAGATCACGAGGGCATCCTGCACGGCGTCACTCGCTTTCTAGCTGAAAAGGGCATCAATATCGAAACACTCGATACAAACATGGTGAAAGCGCCCATGAGTGGCATCCCCCTCTTTATGATGGATGCAGTTGTCGTTGTTCCCCCAGGCATAAATCCCCATCAATGGCGTGACGGATTGGAAGAGATAGGTGATCGATTGAATGTGGAGATCGACGTATCACCCTACACAGGTTGAGCAGACAGCGAGACATTTCACCATTTTGAATTAGCGTCCATGCTCGGGTAGTTTGCCAGCCGTCGCGGGCCTGTGCTACAGTATGCCACTTCAATATATCTGTCATATATCAATGACTCTTTCTGTTCTTACTTAACTAATGCCTCTGTTAAGCCCTGCTGCGAAAACCCAGTCGTTACCAAATAGCAAACAAGGTTTACTTAGTGAGACGGCCTATCAATCCATCAAATACAAAATCATCTCATTGGAAATGCCGCCAGGGTCCGTGGTGGATGAATCATCCCTGCGCACAGAGTTAGGCCTGGGACGAACGCCAATCAGGGAAGCCTTGCAGCGCCTGGCGATGGAGAAACTGGTGACAATCGTTCCCCGCCGGGGCACCTTTGTGACTCAGATCGGGTTGACTGATCTGCAACGTCTGTCAGAAGCTCGATTTCTCCTGGAAACGCAAGCCGCCCGCCTGGCTTGCCAGAGGGGAACAGCGGCGCATTGGCAACAGATGGAAGATATCCTTGACCAACTGGATATCGATGCAGGCACGGACAATGAAGCCATGATTGCTGCAGATGAAGCCTGCCACCACATCATGTACGAAGCGGCCGATAACGAATTTCTGCAGGACACGTTGGTTTCCCTGTATGCACTGAGCCTGAGGTTGTGGTACTACGCCATATCGCAAATGGACGATATGCGCGAAGCCGTGCTGGAGCACAGGCGAATCCTCGATGCGCTTCGTGGCGGGAACGAAGAGCAGGCTGCTCATCTCATCGCAGAACACATCCAAACCTTTCATAGTGAAATCCAATCCGTTGTGATGGGCGTGTCGGCATCGAACGGGCGTTAATGATCGCAGAACGGAGATTGTCAGATGTCACGAGTTCGGATAAGAAACCGCACGGATAGTCGTCAGGCCAAGCGTGAACGAGGGCAAGCATCAGCGACGCTCGTTCAGCCAAGCAATAGCCTTCCAATCTACCAGATACTGTCGCCCGACAACCTGGAGATCATCCATGAACGCTCGATGCAGATCCTGTCGGAAATCGGGATCATGTTCATGGATGACCCGGAGGCTTTGGCTATCCTGCGAGCCCACGGCGTCGAAGTCAGGGATGAAGTCGCCTATTTCGACCCGGCGCTGATAGAAGAATACGTGGGGAAAGCGCCCAGCCAATTCACGCAACTGGCTCGCAATCCTGAACGCAATGTGCTCGTTGGCGGGAATCATTTGTGCTTCGCACCGGTGTATGGCCCGCCCTTTGTGCAGAGCCTTGATGACGGTCGGCGGGATGCCACGATCACCGATTTTCAGAACTTCGTCAAACTAGCCTATCTCAGCCCGTATTTGCATCACTCCGGCGGCACCATCGTGGAACCGACCGATTTGCCTGCCCCGACCCGCCATCTCGATATGTTGTACAGCCATGTCAAGTACAGCGATAAACCCTTCATGGGCTCTGTGATGTCAGCGGAAGACGCTGCCGATAGCGTAACTGTCGCTGAAATCGTGTTTGGTGCAGACAAGATTCGAGAGCAACCGGCCCTCATCTCCCTGATCAACATCAGCAGCCCTCGCCGTTTGGACGACCGCATGTTGGGCGCGCTCAAAGTCTACGCACGAGCCAGGCAAGCTGTCATCATCACACCCTTCATCCTCTCCGGGGCGATGGCTCCGGTCTCCGTGGCGGCAACGCT
The DNA here is from genome assembly GCA_963700615.1 of uncultured Chloroflexia bacterium. Classification (GTDB taxonomy): domain Bacteria; phylum Chloroflexota; class Anaerolineae; order J102; family J102; genus DUEF01. Next base: position 264,572 of record CAVOYG010000033.1, read on the forward strand.
GGCGCAACAAAACGCCGAAGCGCTGGCCGGTATCGCTTTGCCCAGATGGTGAAGCCGGGCACGCCGGTGGTTTACGGCTCATTCCAGACCAACATCGATCTGCAAAGTGGCGCGCCGGTCTTTGGGTCACCTGAAAGCCAGATTGCCCTTATCGTCAGCGCCCAGTTGGCGCGACGTTACAACCTGCCCTTCCGCAGCGGGGGCATGCTCGCCAGTTCCAAGATACCGGATGCGCAAGCCGCCTACGAATCAGTAATGACGATGTTGCCCGCTGTACAGGCTGGCGTCAATTTTGTACTGCACGCCGCTGGCTGGTTGGAGGGAGGACTGACGGCCGGGTACGAGAAATTTGTGCTGGATTGTGAACTGTTGGGGATGTACCACAAGTTCGTGGCTGGTCTCGATCTTTCGGAGGAAGCCATCTCCCTGGACTCAATCCGCTCAGTGCCACCGGGCGGACACCACCTGGGCACCGAACACACAATGCGTCATTTCGAGACTGCATTTTATCGCGCCAAATTGTTTGATTATAACTCAGCCGAGCAATGGCAGGCGGAAGGCTCGATGGATGCGTACGTGCGAGCCAACGCCAAGGTCAAACAGTTGCTGCAAAATTACGAACCACCTGAGCTCGATCCGGCGATAGACGAAGCCTTGCTCGCATTCATCAACCAGCGCAAGGCTGAATTATCGTAGGACCTAATAATCCAACAGCCAAACTCTCGTGAAACGTGATGCGTAAAACGTAGTCACGCTCAACTTGCTTGACCACAGCACCACGCTTGACGCATCACGTTTTACGTTTCACATCACAAACACACCACACACGAAAGGAATCAACATGAGTTCACTCCCCAAAAAAGCTGATGTCGTCATCATCGGCGCCGGCATTGTTGGCAACAGCATGGCCTACCACCTGGCTCGCCTGGGCTGGCGCAACATCGTCCTGGTCGATAAAGGCCCACTCCCCAACCCCGGCGGCTCCACCGGCCACGCCTCCAACTTCATCTTCCCGGTCGATCATTCCAAAGAAATGACGCAACTGACGCTGGACAGCATGGCGCAGTACAAGGAGATGGGCGTGTTCACCGAAAGCGGTGGGATCGAGGTCGCCCGCACCGAAGAGCGGATGCAGGAATTGACCCGGCGCATGGCCTCGTCCAAATCGTGGGGCATCGAATCCCAACTGCTCACCCCGGCCGAAGTCAAGGAGATGGTTCCTTACATCGACGAAAGCGTCATCCTCGGCGGCTTTTACACGCCTTCGGTCGGCGTCGTTGATTCGCTGCGGGCCGGCACGATCATGCGGGAGCGGGCAACCGATATGGGCGCGCTCAATGTCTTCCACAACACGGAAACACTTGATGTTTATGTCAACAATGGTCGCGTCACCGGCATCAGCACAGACAAAGGCGACATCGAGGCCAGCACGGTCATCATCGCTTGCGGCGTGTGGAGTCCTCGCATCGCCAAAATGGCGGGAGCCACCATCCCCCTGACGCCGATGGTGCACCAGATGATCAGCGTGGGCCCGATCCCTCTTCTGGAAGCGACCAGAGGCGAAATCGAATTCCCCATCGTGCGCGACATGGACACCAACATGTACGAACGCCAAAATGGCAGCGACATGGAGGTCGGCTCCTACGCCCACCGCTCCATCTTCCACGAGCCGATGAGATTCCCTCCAATCGACGAAGCGAAGCTTTCGCCCACCGAACTGCCCTTCACCGAAGATGACTTCGAGCTGCAGTTCGAGCAGTCGCTGGAATTGATGCCGGAAGTGCTGGGCGATGAACGCGCCGGCATCCGCCACGCCATCAACGGCCTGCTTTCGCTCACGCCAGACGGCCTGCCGCTTCTGGGCGAGACGGTCGAAGTCAAAGGTCTGTGGTCGGTGTCTGCGGTCTGGATCAAAGAAGGGCCGGGCATCGGACGGGCGGTGGCGGAATGGATGACGAACGGGTACAGCGAAATCGATCTGCATTCCTCGGATATTTCACGTCTCTACGACCATGCCCGCACCAAAACCCACATCAACGCCCGCACCGATGAGGGCTTCAACAAAACCTATGGCATCGTCCATCCTTCCGAGCAGTGGGCGTCGAACCGAAACGTGCGGGTCAGCCCCTTCCATGCTCGCACCTCGGAGCTGGGCGCTGTTTTTTTCGAGACGGCCGGCTGGGAGCGTCCGCAATGGTACGAATCCAACGAGACGCTGCTGGCGGAGTACGGCGACCGGGTGATGGCCCGAGACGCTGAGTGGGAAGCCCGCTGGTGGTCGCCGATCATCAGCGCCGAGCATCTGGCAATGCGCGATCGGGTGGCCATGGTCGATCTGTCTGCCTTCGCCATCTTCGATATCTCCGGCCCCGGCGCGCTGGATTACATCCAAAAAATGGCCGTCAATCAGATGGATGTGCCCGTTGGTCGGGCTGTCTACACCCCACTTCTGAATCCGAACGGCGGCTTTAAGACCGACCTGACGATCATGCGCACGGGCGAAAACACATTCCGGGTCGTCACCGGCGGCGGCGATGGCAGCCGGGACAAGAAATGGTTCCGAGATCAATCTCCCGGAAGATGGTTCAGTCCAGTTCGAGGACAAGACCACGGCCCTGTGTACGGTCGGTTTGTGGGGGCCCCACGCCCGCGACGTGCTGCAATCTGTGACCGAGGATGATGTCTCGGATGAGGGGTTCCCCTACGGCACGCCAAGTCGATCACCATTGGCACGGTCAAGGCCTGGGCGCTGCGCATCTCCTACGTCGGCGAACTGGGCTGGGAAATCTCCACATCGGTGGAGCAGGGACTGAATCTGTGGGACATGCTCTGGGAAGCGGGCCAGGCGTACGGCATCGTGCCGGTCGGCATCGGCGTGTACGGCACAACCGGCCGCATCGAAAAGGGCTACCGCCTGTTCGGGGCAGAGCTGGAATCGGAATACAATCCGGTCGAGGCTGGATTGGCGCGGCCCAAGGTCAAGCAGGCGGATTTCATCGGCAAGGAAGCCTATCTCAAAGCACGCTCCGAAGACCCGGCCGCCATCCTCTGCACCCTCACTGTCGATGACCACACCTCCGCATCCGGCGTCAAGCGCTACATGCTGGGCCGGGAGCCGATTCTGACGCCGGATGGCGAAGCCATCGTCGACAGCCACGGTCGTCGTTCCTACGTCACCAGCGCGGGTTCAGGCCCGTCGGTGGGCAAACACATCCTGCTGGCCTATCTCCCGCCGGAATACGCCGAGGTCGGGACCCAGATTGGCCGTGGAGTACATGGGCGAGCAGTACCCGGTCACGGTCGCCGTGGCTGGTAGTACGCCGCTATTTGATCCGAGCAATGAGAGGATGAAGGGCTAAAGTCATGGTGCGTGTTGCGTGGTCCGTTAGATCGCACTTACGCAACACGCACCACGAAACACGAAATTATCATGAACATACTCGTCTGCATCAAACGTGTGCCGGACACCGGCGCTAAAATCGTACTGACCGAAGATCAGCAACGCATCGAATCCCGTTATCTCGGTTTCACCATGAGCCCGCATGAAGAATGCGCTGCCGAGGAAGCGGTTCGACTAATCGAGAAGCATGGCGGCGAAAGCACTGTGCTGACCTTGGGGCCAGCCGAAGCAACCGAACAGTTGCGTGCAGCCCTGTCCATCGGCATCGACAAGGCCGTGTTACTGGAAACGGATGGCAGCGACTGGGACGCAATGGCCACATCGCAGGCCATCGTTGATGCTGTTCAGGCGTTGCGGGAACAAGGAACCGAATTCGATCTGCTCCTGTTTGGCAACGAATCCGCCGATTCGGGCGGCTATCAGGTCGGGATTCGGGTGGCCACTGCCCTGGACCTGCCCGTCATCACGGGAATCAAGGCCCTGGATATCCAGGATGGGGCCGTCACGGCGAAACGGGAGGGCGGAGGCGGCTGGGAGGTGTACGAAGCCCCGCTCCCGGCTGTGGTCACGATCAAGGAAGGCATCAATGTGCCCCGTTATCCTTCTCTCCCCGGACGTTTGCGAGCCAAGAAAAAGCCAATCGCTCAAAGTCAGCCTGAACAAATCGCAGGTGGACTGCGCATGATCCGGCTGGAAACACCGGAAGAACAGGCCAGTCAGGTCGAGATACTGGGCGAAGGCCCGGAAGCAGCGGCAAAGATCGTCGACATCTTCCAAGAACTGGGGGTGCTTTAGCCATGATACTGGGATTGATTGAACATGATCGAGGTAAATTAAACGAGTCTTCGCTGGAGATGCTGACCTTTGGTCGCCACCTTGCGGAGCAACTAGATGTTGAACTGGGAGCAATTCTCATCGGACAACAGGCTGAGGCGCTTGTACAAGGTCTGGCGGACTACGGCGTCACCACCGCCTACCTGGTTCAACACGAACGCCTGGATGATTACGCTCCCGAGGCCTGGACGCACAGCATCGTGCAACTGATTCGAGCCACGCCGCCGCAAGTTCTCATGGCCGCCGGCACAGAGCGGGGCAATGAAGTGATGGCCCGAGTAGCGGCCCAGACCGGACAGCCGCTGGCGTCCAATTGTGTGGAAGTGCGACCTGGCGAGCCCTTTGAGGTGACTCGTTTGCGATGGGGCGGCAGCCTGCTGGAACTGACCGAATTGCCCGGCGATCCCAAACTGCTGACCATCGCCGAACATGCTTTCCCGGCCGAACCAGGTTCAAGCCCGACCGATATTGCTGTCAACATCTTCGCCGCCGACCTTTCCGACAAGGATTTCCGGGTGCGGATCGTAAATCGTGTTGCACCGGATGGGGATGGCGTGTCCCTTACCGATGCCAAGGTCGTAGTCAGTGGCGGTCGGGGTGTCGGCAGCGCCGAGGGTTTCGCTGTGCTGGAGGAATTGGCCGGGCTCCTGGGTGGGGCCGTCGGTGCATCCAGAGTGGCTACCAACAATGGCTGGCGTTCCCACGCCGACCAGGTCGGGCAGACAGGCAGCAAGGTCGCCCCAGACCTGTACATGGCGTGCGGCATCAGTGGCGCTATCCAGCATTGGGTTGGTTGCAAAGGTGCGAAATCCGTGTTAGTAGTCAACACAGATCCCGAAGCGCCCCTCATCGCCAAAGCCGACTACGCCGTTATCGGTGATCTGCACGAAATCCTCCCCGCTGTCAGCGCAGAAATTCGCAGACGTAAGGGATTGGGCTGACCTGCATACAACCGAGGCCGATTCACTTTTAGTTTGATTGAATGTAGCACCCCCCTCCCAACCTCCCCCCGTTTCGGCTATCGCCTCACATGGGGAGGAGCCCAACCCCCTCTCCTGAAAGCAAGCGAAGCGAGCGCATCGGGGAGTGCTTCGACCGCAGGTCGGGGGGTGGGGGAAAATATTACGATAATCATCAGGTCACGATTGACTGTGTACTACCAATCCACCATCTTTCCACGAGGCCCATCATGAGTGATAACGAAGAAATCATCCTCAGCGAACTATCCACCGAAGAGTTATTTGGATTAATGCAGGAAGATCTGTACGATGGCTATGCCGAAGAGATCACAGAAGAAGTGAATGAGGCGCTGGGACGAGGCCTGTCTCCCTACGAGGTGCTCACCGATGGGCTGGTGGCAGGCATGGATGTCGTGGGGGTGGATTTTCGGGATGGCATCCTTTTTGTGCCGGAAGTGCTGATGGCGGCCAAGGCAATGAAGGCGGGCATGTACATTCTGCGCCCATTGCTGGTCGAAACAGGCGCGCCCAAGATGGGAACGGCGGTGATCGGCACCGTCAAGGGCGATATCCACGACATCGGCCAGAACCTGGTGAGCATGATGTGGGAAGGGGCGGGATTCGACGTTTACAACATCGGCATCAACAATTCGGTCGAGGATTTCATGGCGGCCATTGAAGAGCACCAGGCCGACATTTTGGGGATGAGCGCCCTGCTGACCACGACCATGCCCTACATGAAGGTCGTAATCGATTCGCTGATTGAGGCGGGCATCCGTGACAAACTCACCATACTCGTGGGCGGTGCGCCCCTAAGCGAAGCTTTCGCCGAACAAATCCGGGCGGACGCCTATTGCCGGGATGCAGCGGTAGCGGTCGATACAGCCAAGAAGTACATGGCGATTCGACGAGCCGCCGGGTAAGGGAGGCACAATTTCCCTGTGACCCAAATCGACACCAAAATCACTCGCTTGCTCGACGCCGAGGGAATCGCATACACGCTTTTGCGCCATAGCGAGCCAGTCTTCACCGTGGAGACAGCAGCGGCGCAACGTGGTGTTGTGATGGATGAGATGGTGAAGTCGATTTTGCTGCGGGAGAAAGCTGGGCAGCGACGGTACGTGATGGCCTGCGTCCTGGGAGCCATGCGCCTGGACTACAAAGCCGTGCGAGCGCATCTCGGTGACGATTGGAAACGCCTGACCTTCGCTCGTGGCGAGGAAATTGAACGTGTGACCGGCTATGTGATGGGCGCAGTGGCGCCGCTGTGTCTGCCCGACGATGTGCCGGTTGTTTTCGATAGAGCCATCGCCGGATGCGCCAATGTCAACATCAGCAGCGGTGATCCGATGGCCGGGATTGAACTGAGGTCCGGGGATTTAATCCGACTGGCCGGAGCGCAGATGGCCTCCATCGCAGAACCGTAGCTGCAAAGCGAGGGACTTGATATCGATGAAGCAGACATCACAAGAACGACAAAGTCGCAGGGGAAACCGACGGCGAGATCGCAATACAAATCCGTTGCTCACGATTCCCTTTCGCCAACTGCGTAATCCGTACGCTCCCCTGGAAGTGCTTTCGGAAGAGCAGATCGAGCAGATCCATGAGGCCTCCATGCAGATTTTGGAGGATGTCGGCCTGCGCTGGCTGGATGACGAGGCGCTGGATTTGTGGGAAAAGGCGGGGGCCAAAGTTGACCGGGCGGCCAGACACGCCTGGCTGGATCGGCATTTGGTGATGGAGCTGGTGGCGAAAGCGCCCTCCTCGTTTACCTGGCGAGCCCGTAATCCGGCCCGCAATCTCACCATCGGCGGTGATGCGATCACTTTCTTCCCTCACTCCGGCATGGTCTATGTCTCCGACCTGGATGCCGGACGCCGACCGGGCACGATGCACGACTACCAGAACCTGCTCAAATTGCAGCAGATGTGCAATGTCATGCATGCCGCCACCGAACAACTGGTCGAGCCGCAAGACATCGAGCCATCCTTCCGGCATCTGCGGCGAAAACTGGCGGGCTACACCCTCACCGACAAAGCGCTCACCGCAGCGTTGCTCGGTCGGGTGGTGTCCAACGACACGCTGGAGCTATCCAAGCTGGTTTTTGATGGCGATCTGACCACAGGCGGCCCCGTAACGGGAGGCGTTGTCAACGTCAATAGCCCGCTGGTGTTCGATGGACGCATGTTGGGCGGGCTGATCACCATGGCCCGGGCCGGACAAATCGTCATCGTCACGCCTTTTGTGCTGGCGGGAGCCATGAGTCCCGTGACGCTGGCAGCGGCAGCCGCCCAACAGAATGCAGAAGCGCTGGCGGGCATCGCCCTCACGCAGTTGGTGCGTCCGGGAGCCCCAGCGGTTTACGGCGCATTCCTCACCAATGTCGATATGAAATCGGGTAGCCCTGCTTTTGGCACGCCGGAAGGAGCACTGGCGATCAGTATGGGCGCACAATTGGCTCGTCACTACGACCTGCCGCACCGCGGCAATGGCGCGCTGACCTCAGCCAACGCAGTCGATATCCAATCCACCTACGAATCGGCCTGGACGCTGTGGCCCGCCGTACTCTCGCACACCAATATCCTCTACCATGCAGCGGGCTGGATGGAATCGGGCTTGACCGTTTCCTTCGAGAAATTCATCATCGATGCCGAAAATCTGGCGATGATGCAACGCTTCCTGCAAGGTGTTGAGATCGACGACGATGCGCTCGCCCTGGAAAGCATCGCCGAAGTTGGTCCGGCAGGACATCATTTTGGCACAGCGCACACCCAGACCCGCTACGAAACTGCATTCCACGCTTCATCTGTCGCCGATTATCGCAATCACGACGCCTGGCTCGATGCCGGCGCACCATCGACAGCCGAACGAGCCCGGCAAGTCTGGCAGGACATGCTACAGCAGTACGAGCCACCAGCCCTCGATATCAGCATCCGTGAAGCAATGGAGGATTATGTCGCCCGCCGGGAAGGCGAATTGGCTGGCGTAAATCTATTTGACGGTGAATAGCAGGACTATTTAGCGATTTTGGGTAAAGCCATGGGGATCTGGGGGACGGCGCCCACGGGCGTCTGGCGCATGGCAAGCTCCGCTTGTTCTGGCAATTGCATAAGGTTAGCAACCGTTCGACGTGCGTAATCGGGGTCCCGAGAGGCAATGGCGTTGATCATGCTACTCCAGATAGGCTTTCTCCGAGCGAATAAGATCCTCCACGTCGGTTTCATCATCTTGCCATGTGCGGAGATTGCGCAAACGAAGCGTAGGCGTGGCCAATAGCCTCCAGACATGGTTGTGCGTGGCATCGAAGATAGTCTGCATGAGAGTTTGGTAGCCATTTCGCATTCTTGTCAATTCAATTTCTGAAGGTACGCTATCGGTATCCCAGTGTTTTCTGGTAATCTCCTCAAACACCTCCAGGTTCTGTGTAGCGAGTTGGCGGATGTGGTCTATCTCATCGTCCGATGCCTCTTGCGACGCCAGTGCGCAGACTTCGGGTATCACCATCTGCTCAAATTGTTCAACATCCCAAACACTGGCCCCAGCTCGCCTCAAAGCTAACAAGAGCGCATCGGCAAAAGCCTCCGTCTGCGATGCTGTGACGAATACACCCCGACCATGCTGTGATTCGACCAAACCACGTGCTGCCAACATGCGGGTGGCGTCACGAATAACCGCTCTGCTCACCCCAAATTGTTCGGATAGTTCCGGCTCAGTTGGCAATACCTCCCCTGGCTCCCAGTCACCGGCAAGGATGGATTCTTTGATGCTTGTAGCCACCTGATCGGCTAAAGTCTGTTTCTTAACCGGCGTCGAGAATCGGGATTTCTTGTTCATGACATTCCTCTGGGTATCGTCGTTGTCTAATATCCACACTTATGTACAACCACAAGGATACCACTGCGATCAGGCCGGCGACAATCCAGGCGTATCGAATCGACCCAAATTGGGCGATGTAGCCCAAGGTGATACTGCCGATGGCTGCACCTCCGTAAGTGGCCAACGATTGCACAGATAGCATAGCTGATCGCCGTTCTGACGGGATCTCGTTGTTAACCAACGTGGCATGGGGCGATTCCAGAACACCCATATTGGCATAGACCAACCAGAACAGGACCGCTGCACCCAGTATTCCCGATTGCATGGCAAGTAGCATCAAAAACACGCCTTGCACGCCCCGTGTTACGGCAGCTACCAGGGCATAACGCTTGCCCAAACGCTTGCTGAGTGGCACCGACGCCATATTACCCACCATCCCGGCGAGAAAACTACCGGTCATGATAACGCCGAACCAGATGCTTTGCACTTCATCCCCACCCATTAGCGTCGCAAACTGCGGTTGCCAAAATGTTTCGACCGAAGCGATCACCAAACCGGATACCAACGCAGCCCCCAGCAGCCGCATCAGGATGGGATTCGACATATTCAGTGCGAATGCATCCCGCACCAGAACCGGCACATCCTGAACAGATTTTCTCCACACGCCAAGTCCAGCCTCACTGCTTCTCGTGTCCCTGACCAGCAACCCCACGGCGACGATCAGGATCAATTGGATGATGATTGATGCGATGATGGTCGTGGACAGGGGTGTGAGCAGCGCCGAACCATCTGCTGGTAAACCATCGAAAAGCATTGGCAATGCACCGCCAGATAGAGTGCCTACCCCCAATGCAAACAGTGTGACAGTGCCAGCCTGTGCCAGGGCCGGTTGCAGATCGATATCTGGCTCCAAGTCTTGCAAGCTGTCAACAAACCATGCATCCAAAGCGCCGGATGAAAGTGCACGGCCAATGCCGCTTAAAATCATTGCGATCAGGAAAACGGTAAACGAAAAGGCAAAGAAGACGACCACCATTGACAGTAGAGTAAAGATGTAGGCGAAAAGGGCTACCCTCTTCCGACCAACCGAATCAGCAAGACCACCTGTGGGGACCTCGAGCACGACAATGGTCAGGGAATAGATGCCCATTAGTAGACCGATTTCAAAGAGGCTCGCGCCCCGCGCCTGTACAAGAAGAATTATGATTGGCAGGGGAAGAGCCACGGCCAGCCAAAAAAGGGCGATGACCAAGAAATAGACTTGTTTGAGATGTCGGATGGACTTCATGCGATAAATCTCCTAATTCATCATGTCATCATATGACCTTATCAATCTTTGCCATGATACCATGATAACTCGCGCCTGTCAAGCATTTTTTTACACATCCTGCCACATATTTTTACACACCTATCCCCACCTGTATCAGCAACACCCTTCCGAAATTCATTGACTACACCAGTCTCCGCACTCCAAACAACCATGATTCGCTATCAGGACTGTTCAGAGTGCTGGAGATGTGAATTAACAGCTGATGATATCAACCAGCCTGAGCCAGGATTTCCTGCAATTTCTGCTTCTTGGCAGGATCGAGGGTTTTGGGTTCATGATCCCGAATAATATCTTGAACCCGAGTAGTTAGTCGCTGCCCCAGTGTGGTACCGCCTTCCGCCAACCACTCCGGGCGGTTGTGGCGACTGAGCAGGCTCGGATACCAGAAATCCCGGAAGCGGCTGAAGGTCTGTTCGGTATCCATGAAGTGACCGCCAGGACCTACCTCGTGGATCTCATCCAGCATCAGAGTATCCTCGGTGATCTCGATGCCCTTCATCATGTTATTACTCAGGGCGACGAGTTCGTCGGTGAGGACGATCAACTCGAAGGAAGTCGTCAGACCGCTTTCGATATAGCCTACATCGTGGATGAGGTTGCCGCCACTCAGTTTGGCCATGACGACGGATAGCATCGCTTCGGCGGCGGCTTGTTCGTCCAGCACCTTGGCATCGGTGCAGCCGGCATAACCCCAGGTCGGAATGCCGTACCAGCGTCCCATCTGGGCGATGGCTGACTTCGTCAGTTGGAACTCCGGGGAGCCATAGCAAATTTGGGCGGCCAGCATATCCATGTGGTGCAGACCAGCGCCAAAAACAAAGGGAGCGCCAGGACGCTGAAGCTGGTGAACAACAATGCTGCTGAGGATCTCGGCAATGGTCATGGCAAGACCACTGGCCATGGTAATGGGGCCAGTTCCGCCCATCAGTGGCGCAGGTGAATGCACAACCGGCAAGCGATAGTCCGCCATCAGCAGCAACTTGTCTATGGCGGTCTCGGATTGCATCAGGGGCGAACTTGGCTCGGAGTAAAGCAGGATGTGCTTCTGCTCAGAAAGGGCCTCGTGTCCACCAGCGACAGCCGCCGCCATGTCAATCGCCCGTTGACAAGTGATTTTGTCATCGGTGACAAAGACGATGGGCTTGGTGCTGTGCTCCAACATCAACGCCATTTGCGTATCGTAGACAATAGCATCGTCCACATCGATGGGGATGCCGAGCGACATCTGGAAATCGATGTTGGGAAGTGCGTCCACCAGGCGGTAGCCGTTAATGATATCCGCCTTGGTGTACTTCCGATGCACGCCTGTGTCCGGATCGATCAAGTTCAGACAATCGGAGCCGGTGCCAAAATAGACGTTTGTGCCCTCCAGTTGCATGGCCGGCTCGCCATCCCGGTCGGATAACACGACCCGGCCAGGGACAGACCCGAGGGCAGCTTGCACCAACGCTGCCGGGAATTTGACCAAATTACCATCAGAAACAAATGCGCCTGCATCCTTGAGCATTTCCAGCGCTCCCGGATGATGAAACCGGACGCCGGTGCGCCTGAGCACTTCCAATGCTGCCGAATGCAGGGTCTCGAGCTGCGATTCGGAAAGGACAGCAAACTGCGGGGTCTGAAATATGATTTGATTGGCGACGTGCATTTTAGATGCTCCCTTTGCGAACGAAATCCAGATGATTGTAGGACCGATGGGATAATTCAGGTGCATCGCACTTTCGGTGTGCGGCGCACCTCGATAAGCGAATCTTCAGTGTAATTCTACTTTCAATTGTTGATCGGGGTCAAAGTCCAGCAGGATAGCAGCGGTTGTTCTATCGCAGGCTCTCCTGGCAATGGCACTGAACTTGGCTGGTGGAAATTGAAGGTCAATGAATGCCCTGTTACAATGGTTGGGACGAGTCGCTTTTCATCGCCCTATTCCAACGACCTTATGACCACCATAATCAGTAGAGCCGAATTCACCCTGCCCACACGCCACCGCAGCAACCGCAGTGGCGCTGTTCGCTGGTTGATTTCTCATGCCTTGCGTTACTGGTATCTCTGGATCGTCATGCTCGTTGGAGCGTTCGCCAACGCCTCGCTGGCGGCAGCGATTCCTGTCCTCATCGGCCAGGCTTTTGACGGCATCCTGGCGGACCCGCCGCTGATGAACATACTGCTGCGCTCTGCGTTGCTGATTCTGATTTCGCAGTTGCTGCGCAGCGTCCTGCAATTAGGCAGAAATTTCAGTGCAGAAGTGGTGGGGCAGCGCACCGAACGGGACATCCGGGACGAACTTTATGTCAGCCTGCTGGGAAAAAGCATGACCTTCCACAGCCTGCAACCGGTGGGGGACACGATGGCCCGGGCCACAAACGATGTCCGGGAGATCAATCTGATGTTCAATCCCGGCATCAATCTGGTCGTCGGCTCCGCCAGTTTTTTGATCATGCCTTTACTGGTTGCGCCACGCTACAACCCCGCCCTGATCGTAATCCCGGCCATCTACATCGTCCTGTACATCCTGGCCTTAGGCCAGTATCTTCACGAACTGCAACCTGTCACCCGAGAAGTGCGCCAGAGTTTTGGCGATATGAACACCCGCCTGGCCGAATCCATCGATGGCATCGAAACGGTTAAGGGCGCTGCTCAGGAAGAGGCCGAGACGCCGCGTTTTGAAAGGACCGCAAGGCGCTTTCGAGACGCCTTTGTCCATCAGGGTGACATCGAAGCGCGCTTCGTCCCCCTCCTGCTCCTGGGTCTGGCCAACGCCTTTGGTTTCATCCAGGCCATTTTCCTCTATCAGCAAGGTCAATTGTTGGTTGGTGACATTGTGGCATACATGGGATTGCTGCAATTGCTGGGCTTTCCGACTTTCGTCTCGCTGTTCGCCTATTCTCAGGTCTCCACCGGCATCTCGGCATCGCAGCGCATCCTGGAACTCATCAACCGCAAGACAGATCTGGACCAAAACGTTGCCGGGACCGAAATTGCGATGCAGGGTGCTATCGAGTTTCAGGATGTATCCTTTTCCTATGGTGATGATGGTGCAGCCCTGGAGAATATCTCCTTCCGAGTAGAACCCGGACAGACCATTGCCATTGTCGGACAAACCGGCTCTGGCAAGACCTCGCTGGCCAAACTTGTGAATCGCACCTACGATGTGAACGCCGGTCGGGTGCTGGTCGATGGCGTGGATGTGCGGGATTGGAATCTTGAGGCGCTGCGCCAGCAAATCTCGATCATCGAACAGGATATCTTCCTCTTCTCCCGCAGCATCGCCGACAACATCGCCTTTGGCAAACCAGACGCCTCTCGAGCGGAGATCGAAAGCGCAGCAAAAGCAGCCCAGGCGCACGAATTCATCATGGGTTTCCAGGACGGTTACGATACCGTCATCGGCGAACGGGGCGTCACTCTGTCGGGGGGCCAGCGACAACGGCTGGCCTTAGCCCGGGCTTTTCTCACCAATCCCAACATCCTCATCCTCGATGACTCCACCAGCGCCATCGACAGCGATACGGAAGACAAAATCCAGCGCGCCATTGACGCAGCCTCAGAGGGCCGCACCACGCTGATCATCACCCATCGCCTCTCACAGATTCGTTGGGCCGACCTGGTCGTGGTTTTGCGCCAGGGCCGCATCGCCGCCATTGGCAATCACGAAGAATTGCTACAGACCTCCGAGTCGTATCGCCGCATCTTTGCGGAATAATCGTTATCATGGGCTTTTTCTCCAACATCGACGTCGAAGCATACGACCGCCAATACACCGACCGTGAATTGGCGGAGGCATGGCGGCCTATTTCAAACCTCATGCGCGACGCATCGCGCTTATCGCCATCCTGCTGGTTATCATCGGCCTGGTCGGGGCGGCTCTGCCCATCCTGGTGGCAGTGGGTGTGGATATGCTTGAAGCAGGCGCTTCTACTACCACAATCCTGCTCCTGAGCCTTGGCGTGCTGGCCTCGGGCGTGATTGTGTGGGCGGCCAACTGGTGGCGACGCCGCCTGACAGTGCGCACCCTTGGCGATGTCGTATTGACCTTGCGCACCGACGCTTTCACCGCTGTGGTCAATCAGGATCTTTCGTTTTACGATACGTTTTCTTCCGGGCGCATCGTCTCTCGCATCACCTCTGACACAAAGGACTTCGGCGATGTCGTCACGCTGGTCACCGACGTGCTCTCGCAACTGGTTCAGGCAGTCATTCTGGCCGTGGTTCTGATCAAGATCGACTGGCGTCTGGCCCTGGCCATCTTCCTCTTCCTGCCCGTTCTTTTCCTGGCAGCCAGCTCGCTGCGAAAATTGATGCGACGCTACACCCGGCTGGGGATGCGGGCGATGGCGGCAGTCAATGCCAACATCAAGGAAAGTGTCGGCGGCATCTCTGTGGCCAAAAACTATCGGCAGGAAGCCGCCATCTACCAGGAATTCGATCGGGCGAATAACACTTCATACGATGTGAACGTGCGCCGAGGCTTCGTCCTGGCCTCGGTCTTCCCCCTGCTCAACGCCCTCGGCGGCATCGCAACTGCCGCGCTGGTGTATCTTGGGGGCCTCGGCGTGGTTTATGCCGTCATCAGCGCAGGGGCCTGGTATCTGTTTCTCTCCAGCCTCGATCGCTTCTTCTTCCCGATCCTCAACCTGGCAGCCTTTTCGGCCCAGGTGCAGGCCGGTCTCGCAGCCGCCGAACGCATCTTTGCCCTCATCGAATCAGAGCCCAGCGTGATTCAGACCGATGATCTCGCTCCGCCCAAACTTCAGGGCGACATCCGTTTCGAGGACGTCTGTTTCCGCTACTCCGAGCAGGAACGGGTGCTGGATCATTTCGATTTGCACATCCGCCGAGGCGAAAATGTCGCTCTGGTCGGGCACACCGGTGCGGGCAAATCCTCCATCGCCCAACTCATCGCCCGTTTCTACGAGTTCCAGGATGGGCGCATCTTGATCGATGGCGAGGATATCCGCACCTTCGACCTACTCGAGTATCGCAGCCAACTGGGCATTGTTTCGCAAACGCCCTTTCTTTTTTCCGGCACAGTTGCCGATAACATCCGCTACGCCCACGCCAATGCCACTGACCAGGAAATCCTGACACTGGCAAAGCAAATCGGGGACGGCGAATGGTTGGAGACACTGCCCAAAGGTCTTGACACTGAGGTGGGCGAGCGAGGCGGCCGTCTTTCGATGGGACAACGCCAGCTTGTGGCGCTGATGCGGGTGCTGGTGCAGGACCCCGCCATCTTTATCCTGGACGAGGCCACCGCCAGCATCGACCCCTTCACCGAATGGCAGATCCAACAGGCGCTGAACTTGGTGCTGGCGCGCACCACCAGCATCCTCATCGCCCACCGCCTCTCCACCGTCAAAGCCGCCGACCGCATTATCGTCCTCGACCACGGTCGCATCATCGAGCAAGGCAATCACGACAACCTGTTGGCACAAGACGGCCACTACGCCATGCTCTACAACACCTATTTCCGCCATCAAAGCCTGGCCTATGTGGAGCAGGCTCGCTCTTGATATGTAGGTGCGACGCCTTTGGTTCACTGCGGAGCTTGCACGTAACGAAACCCGGGATTACGTGGGTCTGAAGTGCGTCGCACCTGGACTGCTGCCCTCAACACCCACTTTCCGCCATCAAAGCTTAGCTTATGTCGAGCAAGCACGTTTTAAGTGATGCGTGAAACGTAAAACATGAAGGACAACCCGAATCACGTTTCACGTCATAGCAGTCACACAAATCCCAAACCACCGACAATGAATCGGCTCATTCCAAAATATACAATTCTTCCTTCAGCACCCCGATAAAAGGTAGATCTCGGTAATATTCATCAAAATCCAGGCCATAACCCACGACAAACTTGTCCGGGATCTCGAAGCCAATCCAGTCAACCGGCACCTCCACCTCTCGCCGTGAAGGTTTGCTGAGCAGGCTGACAATGCGCAGACTGGCGGGGTTGCGCGCCAGCAACATACCTCTCAGGTAGTCGAGCGTATTGCCGCTGTCGATGATATCTTCGACAATGACCACATGCAACCCGGCAATGGAATCATCTAGATCCTTCAGGATGCGCACAACGCCAGAACTTTCGGTGGCAGCGCCATAGCTGGACGTCGCCATAAAGTCGACAGTGTGGGGAACCGACATTGCGCGCATGAGATCCGTCAGGAACACGACGCTGCCCTTGAGGACAGCGATGAGCAGAGGATTCTCTCCCTCGTAAAATGTAGAGATTTCGTCAGCGAGTTCTTGAATTCGCTGCCTCAATTGATCCTCGTTTACCAAAACTTCAGCAATATCTGGGTGCATAGCCATGTGCAAAGACTGGAACAGAGTGGAAGCGGGGAACACTGACGGAATTGTAGCACATTGGAGCAGTCACCGAGAAAATGTGAACAGCTGTTGCACGGGCAGATGACAGTCATTCTTTGACAGACATCTGCACAACTGCCTATACTGCGGTTATGATTCGACTGAAGGAAACGACCGGCTACCTCGGCGGAGAACACAACTAGGGAATGGCCTTTCTGGGCGAACTGGCGGCACTGGGCACGTCCCTGTGTTTTTCCTTCACATCCACCTTTTTCACGCTGGCGGGACGGCAGGTGGGGTCCGTGGTGGTCAATCGCATCCGCCTGTTGCTGGCGGTGGGATTCCTGCTGTTGTTGCATTGGGCGATTTTAGGGCAACCCCTGCCCTTGGGCGTCGAACCCGAGCGCTGGTTTTGGCTCGGCCTTTCTGGCATCCTCGGCCTCGTGCTCGGCGACGCTTTTCTCTTCCAGGCCTTCGTAATGATTGGCCCCCAACCATCCATGTTGATGATGAGTTTGGCTCCTGTCATCAGCACAATGCTGGCCTGGGTCTTCCTGGGGGAGACGCTGAGTGGATGGCAACTCGTGGCTGTGGCGCTGACAGTCTCCGGCGTGGCCTGGGTGATTTTGGAGCGGTCGGGAAGCAGCAAGATGCCGGGGACAGAACAACGATATGGATTGGGCATTCTCTTTGCCCTGGGCGGCGCTACCGGCCAAGCACTGGGGCTGGTCACAGCCAAACAGGGACTCATGGGCGATTTTTCGCCGATTTCGGGCACGCTGATTCGCATGTTGACCGCCGCCACAGTGATGTGGGGTTTCACTATCCTCACGCGCAAGGCTCGCTTCACTTTTCAGCGCTTGCGACAGAACCCGGGAGCATTGCGGCAGCTTGTGGCGGGTGCATTCTTTGGTCCATTTCTGGGCGTCACGCTATCGCTAACGGCAGTTCAGGCCACCCAGGTAGGCGTGGCCGCCACCCTGATGGCGCTTACACCTGTGTTTCTGCTCCCCATCAGCCATTTTGTCTTCCACGAACGCATCGGCTGGCGCGCTGTTGCGGGGACACTGCTGGCGATTACGGGGGTGGGGTTGTTGGTGTTGGGCAGCTAGTTCTTCGTTGAGTGCTCAACCCGCACCCGTAACAACACCACTGCACCCAGCCCCATGAACACCGCCGCAATCGCCCAGACGGCCTGGTAGCTGCCCCCACTGGCATCCACCGCCCAACCAACCACCTGCGGCCCCAGCACCGCAGCCAGCGAAGCTGACACATAGTACAAGCCGGTCAGCGAACCCAATTTGCGCTCGCCTCCCACATCGTAGAGCAAGGGCAGAGTGTTGACCAAAATAGGGGCCCAGGCAGCGCCGGCCGGAGCCAGCAAGATCAGCAGGCCCAGAGGTGTGCGTACAAACAAGCCCGTCGCCAACAACAGTGTCAGGGCTACCATCCCTCCGAATGCCATGCGTTTGCGTCCCCACCGTGAAGCCAACATGCCGCTGGGGATGGCCGCCAGCAATAACGCCGCTGCAAAAATCGCCATAAACAATGGCAATTGCCCTTCGGACGCGCCCAGAGAAAAATGTGCGAAAGAACTGAGCCAGGTTTCGGCAGCATTGAAACCGGCAAAGCTGAAGAAGATCGCTATCAGCAAGTACATCCCGCTGCGGTTTCCTTGACCCAGCGCTCGCAACTGCATCCAAAATCCTTCCTCGACTAAAGCCGTATCGGCGTGCTGTTCCTGACGCTCCTGCACGCCCCACAGCAGGATACCGCCGCCAATCAGCAGCAGTGCACCCGCAAACAAGAACGGTGCAGCCGGACTGATATCAAACAAGAAACCGCTGCCGAACAGCGCCAGCACTGCGCCCAGTCCGCCGAAGACGTTAATCACGCCACTGGCGACGCTGCGCGTCCGGGCAGGGAATAGATCGCCCAGCAGGGCCAAACCGGGCGCACGGGCAATGGCCAACCCCAGGCTGGTGAGGAAGAGGGCGAGCAGCATGGCCGGGAGCGTACCGGCGAGGGGAATCAGGACAAAAGTCAGGGCCAGAACCGCCCCCACCAGAATCCACGGCTTTCGACGGCCCATGCGCGTCCAACGCCGGTCAGATTCACGCCCGGCCCACCAGGGGATGACGATATTCATCCAGTTATCCCAAGTCATCACAAAGGCCACCAGCGAGGCGCTGAGTCCGGCGTTGTGCAGGAGAATGGGCACGTAGGTATTGTAGACGGGGCTCACCGCCGCCAGACCAAACAAACCAAATCCCAGCGCCAGCAGAGGCCGAATCAGGCGACGTGGCACAACAGCCCCTTCAAATACGCTCCTTCCGGAAAGCTCAATAGCACAGGATGATCGGCAGCCTGCGAAAAATGCCGGATAATGCGTACATCTCGCCCGGCATCCAACGCCGCCCCAAACACGATTTTCTGGAACAGATCCCGGCTGACAAGGCCGGAGCATGAGAAGGTGGCCAAAAGTCCGCCTGGGCGCAACAAACGCATGGCTAGCCAGTTGATGTCCTTGTAACCGCGCGCCGCCCGGTCAAGCTGGCTGCGGCTGGTGACGAATTTGGGCGGGTCCAGGATGATGATATCGAACTGGCGGCCTTCATCACGCCATACCCTTAGTTGCTGAAATGTATCGGCCTGCAAATTGTCCCAGCGACCGGAATCAAAGCCATTCAACTCGAGATTTTTGTCCGCCAGAGCCAGGGCATCAGCGCTGCTATCCAGGTTGAGGACATGTTTTGCCCTCGCCGCCAGGGCATACACGGCAAATGCGCCGGTGTAACTGAAAGCGTTTAGCACTTCAGCATCACCGCAATCAGGCGCCAGCAATCGGCGGTTCTCAGACTGGTCGAGATAGAATCCGGTTTTTTGCCCGGAACTCAGATCGACGTAAAATCGATGGCCGTTTTCGATGATCACAATTGGGTCTAATGGCGGTTCGCCGTACAGCGCGCCATCCATGGACGGCAAGCCTTCTTTACGACGCACAGGATCATCTCGCTCGATGATGCTGTGCGGGCGGATGCATTCGATCAGGTGTCCCACTGTCTGCATCTTTCGGGTCTCAGCGCCGGCAGTCAGGCATTGTACAACCAGATGCGGGCCATATTGGTCGACAATAAGGCCGGGTATGCCGTCACTTTCGGCAAAGACCAGCCGCACAGCTTCGGAGTCTGGCATCAGTTGCCGGCGCCTGACGACGCTTGCCGATAGTCGCTCCCGCCAGAAAGCCTCATCCGGCCTCTGATCTCGATCCCAACCGAAGGTTCGGGCCCTGATTTGCGACTGTGGATTGTACTCGGCCCAGGCCAGCCACTCGCCATTCGAGGCCACGATCTCGACGATCTCGCCTGGCTGAGGCTCCCCTTCCAGGCGTTGGATGGCTCCGCTGAAAATCCAGGGATGCCGTTGCCGGACGGGTTTTTCTTTGCCGCGCTTGAGAACCATACGTGCGTTCATTGCTCCCATCCCCATTCGTTGATCCGCACCAGGCGGGTATTGCCACCTTCAAAAATCGCAATGGATAAGGCAAGGCGGTCGTAGACAAAAGGATACCAGTCGTCCATGATTTTCACTTTTCCGGTGACAGTTTCGGGCGTCCGTTTTCCCAGACGCAGAGTGTACGGTTCAGGAAAGTGGTCACGTGCCCAGAGGATTAATGGTTTCATTTGAACTCGAGAATTTTGTACTATTGGACGGTAAAAGTCGAATTTCCCAGGCGGTGGTGGCATCGTCGGGCAGGCGACAGAGCTCACTGCATCGCTGCCCCACCAGCCAGACAATTTCACCATCAGCATCGGCCAAAAGGGGCCATTGGGCGCGAGCAGCACGCGGTAGCTTCAGATCCGTCATCAGGACATTGATATCTTTGCCACCGCCAAGACCGAGAGGAGACATGCGATCACCAGGCAGCCGGGAACGCACATGCAACGGTTGAGATACGTTCTCAGGAAGCCAGACGACGTTGGGGTCAAACTCGGTTGTCCACGGGGCGGGATCAGACCGAGGCCAGGTGCGCAGCCGGGCGTCAAGCCCCCAGTTCGGGCCAAGATCAACCTGTCCGGGCAGAGGTAATGTGGCCGATTGGGCGATTTGTGGCTGGTCAGTGGTTGTCGAATCAGCCGGTTGAATTTCGAGCCAGTGCTGATGCAACCACGCCTCCAATCCGGCCACCAGGGGGTAAGGGCCGCCGCTGGTGCGCTGCGGATCGCTCGCCAAGATATCAAGGAGACGCTCGCTGTGCTCCCAA
This sequence comes from uncultured Chloroflexia bacterium, assembly GCA_963700615.1. Taxonomy (GTDB): domain Bacteria; phylum Chloroflexota; class Anaerolineae; order J102; family J102; genus DUEF01. The sequence goes on from CAVOYG010000033.1 coordinate 285,478, forward strand.
CTGATGTTTCGCAGATCGGGCTGTAAAGTGGCGATGGCGCGCCGGATCAGGGCGCGTTGGTCACCCTGATTCAAATGCCGGAATGTCGTCAGATCCAAACTGATGCCATTCGCAGGGAATTCGACCAGATCATCCCACAGACGCTGAAGCTGCGCTTGCAGTGCGTCGTAGTCGCCCTGGAGCGCAGCGGCTGTACGCCCCAAAACAGTGGTCAGCCGAGGATTGATTTCTTTGAGAATCGGCATAACCTGATGCCGCAAACGGTTTCTGAAAAAAGTCTGGTCGGTATTGGTGGCATCCTGGCGGGGTTCCAGGCCGTTGGCGAGGCAATAAGCGTCGATTTCAGACCGAGGCGTTGCCAGCAGGGGGCGCACAAGCTGTATTTCGCCTGAATCCGGCCGGTGCTCTGGTTCCAGGGCCAGCAATCTGAACCCGACCAGGGCCGTGCGGGGCAACATGCCTCGCAGTCCGGCCAGGCCGCTGCCCCGCAACAAGTGCATGAGCACAGTTTCAGCCTGATCATCGGCGTTGTGGCCTACGGCCACGTGCTGGACGCCCAGACGCAAGGCCACACGCCCCAAAAAGGCGTATCGAGCCTGGCGGGCAGCCTCTTCAAGGGACACACCTGGCTGCAAGGCAAGAACCGCCACATCCGCCCGTCCGATCGTGCATCCCAAGCCCCAGGCCGCCGCCACTTCAGCTACGAAACGGGCTTCGTCATCAGCTTCAGGGCGCAGACCATGGTGCAGATAGGCGGCATGAAGTTGCCAACCACGCTCCGGGGCAAGCTGATTCAGACTATGGAGCAATGTCAGAGAATCCGGCCCACCGCTCACGCCGACCACCACACGCACGCCATCTGGTACAAGCTGGTGGCGACGGATGAAGTGACGGAGGTCGGACAGGGTGCTCATGCAGCGATTATACGCTGCTATTCGATTGCTCGTCTAGTCGGGTGGCTGTGGGGTCGTGATGCCGGGTTAGCTTGTCACTGGTGAATGCGTACTCTATACTTTGTCAATAGCCGCTCACAAAACATCCCCAGCAATGCCTTCACTCACGTCTTCCCGCTACCGAGCAATCGCTGTATTTCTGGCTATCGTTTTCGCCGGAGCCGCTGTAGACCTGCTCTCCGATATGAATCCGGTGGTTCCCAGCGCTGGCTGGCAATTGGCGCTGACACTTGCCTTGATGCTGGCAGCGATGATCTTATTCGCCTGGGCAGCGCCGCCACCGCTGAGTCGGCCTGTTTCAGACCAGCGGGAACAGCGAGAGACTGACTACAAGCGCTGGGCTTTTGTGCTGGCGCTGGCGGCTTACTGTCTGTCGCTCGTCCTCACCCTCGCCGTAGGCGAAAATGGACTGGTGCGATTGCTGTGGCTTGGGGGGATGATCCTGTTGGTGGTGGCGACCTTTGGTCGGGATGACATCCCCAGATTGAGTCAGACAGACGGCAGGGACATCCTCCTGCTGGCAGGGATCACGGCGGCGGCATTCGTCCTGCGTTACTGGCGTTTGCCCGAACTCCCGCTCCACTTTCACAACGATATCGCCACGCAGGGTTTGCAGGCGCTCGAGTTGCTGGGCAATCCCGCCCCAAAATGGTTCGATGTGGGTTGGTCCAACATCCCCATGTTCGACTTTGTGATGATGGCGGGGAGCATGAAGTTGTTTGGGGCAGATTTATTCGGTCTTTCCATGACAGCAGTCATTCAGGGCGTCCTTACAATCCCGGCCCTGTATCTCCTGGGACGAGAGCTATCTGGTCGCTGGGTGGGATTGCTGGCAGCGACGTTGCTTGCCATCAGCTACACGCACATCCACTTCAGCCGCATCGTCACCACCGCCTCTCCACTGCTTTTCGCCTGTCTGACATTCTATTTCCTCTTCCGAGGTCTGCGACTGCGCCGGAGCGTGTGGTTCGCACTGGGCGGCATCAGCATGGGGGTCGGGTTGCTCACCTACTACCCGAGTCGGGTGGTTGTCATCGTCGTTGCCCTGTTGTTCCTGTGGATGCTGCTCACGACCTCCGGGAGGTGGATGAAAATCTTTCGCCTGCCAGACAATCGCTACCCGCCTCCTGCAGATCTTCGACATTGGCTGACATTTGCGGCGGGTTCACTTCTGGGATTTGGCCCCATGCTGGTCGTCGCGCTGTCCGATTTTGGCGCTTTCATGGGGCGAGGCAACCTGGTGGCTGTGTGGAATCCCACGGTGATGACACACCTCATGAACAAATACGGGGTGGATTCCACAAGTCAGGTCTTGCTGGAACAGACCAAACGCACGTTCCTCACCTTTTTCCTGTATCCCGACGCCAGCACGCACTTCGGTTTTCCCGGCCCCATCGTGAACGCCCTGACGGCGACGTTGCTGATTTTGGGTGTCGGATACGGTCTGCGCTGGCTGCGGGATGAGCGCTACTTCACGTTAATCGTCTGGCTGCTGGCGACATTGCTGCTGGGCGGCGTCAGCACCAACGATCCTCCCTTCTGGCCGCACCTGGTCATCCTGCTGCCGCCGGTGATGCTCCTGGCTTCCATCGCTGCTGAGCGCGCCTGGCAAACGTTCGTGGATGCCATGCCCGAAACGTGGCAGCGAAATGCAGGCATCGCCCTGGCAGCATTGCTGACGTTGATAATCGTGATCGCCGGCATCGGCAACTGGCAGGCTTATGTCAATCACGTAGGCGACAATGCTTCTGTCGATGTGCGAGTGGCGCGCTATCTCGCCGCCTTGCCTGCGGATCGCCATGTGCGTTTGGTGATGGAACCCCTGAACTGGCATCAGGCGGAACTGGCGTTTATGGCCCAAAACGTGCAGGGCGACAACATCACGGCAGCACAAATCCGCAGTGGTTCACTCCAGTCGCCTCAAAGCCCCACAATTTTCATTCTCACGCCAAATCACGGTGATCTGATTCCGGCCTTGCGCGCATTGTTCCCGACCGGTTCGAGTGCACAACATCGGACAGGAAGTGGTCAATTAGCCTTTTACACCTACGAGGTCGAGCCAGAATCGAACCTGGCGGCATCGGAGCCTGATGATCCTGTACGATCTCTGCAAACACGAAGATGGACGGTATCGATTCTGGCGGGGCTCACCTTCCTCCTCTTGTTCCTTTTCGGCCTCCTGATCCTGTTCCGCCAACCGACCGCTCGCTCAACGCCAACAGAGGAAGATGCGGAGGATACCTCGACCCTTTCATCACTCACGCACGATCAGCTCCGTCGCATTCTGCTGGCAATGGGCGCGGCGCTGGCGCTGGCTATCCTGGCCCAGGGCTTTTTCGATAACGCCGGCCCCCTGTCCGTAACCGGAGCGCCATCGGGCACAGGCTGGCTGATCGTTGGTGCGATCCTGTATCTGGCGGCGATGGTGCTGTTTGCGCTGGCCGCACCTGATTGGCAGCCATCCCGGACGGAGCAACCGCAACGCAGCCAGTCAGAACGACCACGATCAGCAGATGGCTTCGGCCCGGATGCGCGCATTATGCGCCCCGGGGCGCGCCTGCACCCGACCCCAAAACCTGCATCCAGACCAACGGTTTTCACCCCGTCCGGCGTCCGCTGGCAAGTGATCCTGTTGTCCTGGCCATCATGCCTTACGCCCTGTCGCTTCTCCTTTTTCGGGTCCAGGGCGAAAATTCGTTCGTACGCTGGTTGTGGCTGATTGGACTCCTGATCTTCGCTGGGGGGACAGGTCATCCGGCCGGGGTTGCACCGTGTGGCCGGAGCCAGCGCAGAATGGTCGCCCCGCTTCCGTTGGTGGCATGGTGCGATCCTCCTGCTCATCCTCAGCGCCGGTTTCTGGCTGCGCTTCAACCATCTGGCGGACATACCCCAAGATCTCCACGGCGACATGGCCTCCATGGGCATTCAGGCCCGAGACTGGCTTGCGGGCCGACAAACGGACATTTTTCGGGAAGGTTGGGCGAACATCCCGATGGTCGGCTTCCTGCCGTCGGCCATAACGCTGAGCCTGTTCGGCAATGATCTGTTTGCCTTGAATCTCAGTGCGGTGGCGGGAGGCATGTTCGCACTTTTGGGACTCTACCTGCTGGTGTGGCGGCTCTTCGATTCTCACCGTCTGGCAGCGTTAGCCACGGCGGCGCTTGCGGTCAACATCCCCCACATCCACTTCTCCCGCCTGGCCGCCTACATGGATCCGTGGCCTTTCCTGATTTTCGCCATGTTCTTCCTGGTGGATGGCTTGAGGGCGAGGCGTCCGCAATCCTTTGCGTTGGCGGGCGTGCTCTTGGGTTTTGGCGTGCAGATGTACTACTCGGGCCGGGTGATAGCGGCAGTCCTCGCCATTGGCCTCCTTTACCTGCTTGCTCGTGCGCCCCCGCTGGCTGAAAGATAACATCATCGGACTGGGTTTATTCGTTATGGGTGCGCTCATCGCTCTGGGGCCGAGTTTGCTCTATTTTGCCAACAATTGGGAAGCCCTGGTCGAGCGCAGCCGTTCCGTCCTGGTGTTTTATGAACCCGTGATGACCCACCTGCACCTCAAGTATGGTTTGAATTCCAACGCAGCCGTGATCCTGGAACAAATCAGACGCTCCCTGCTGATGTTCAACCATAGCGTCGATTCCAGCACCCAATTTGGCTTCAAACATCCGCTGTTCAGCAGCTTACTCTCACCGCTGATTCCACTTGGTTTCGCCTATGCTTTGCGGCGCTGGCGCACCCCCGGCATGGGTTTGAGCCTCATCTGGCTGATGGTGCTGATCACCTTTGGCAGCGTGCTCACCAACAATGCCCCCTTCTGGCCCCGACTGGTGGGCATTCTCCCCGCCGCCGCCATCCTGGTCGCCCTCCCCCTCGACCGTTTCTGGAGCGTAATGAAGCAACTGGCGCCAAAAGCCAGCCGGACATCCGCCACCGCCATCCTGGGGTTGACGGCATTGGCTCTATTCGTCTTCGCTGGCCAGAACAACTGGGCGCTTTACGAACAAACCGTCTCAGATCAACGCCCATCCCAGCGCGCTGATTGGGCGCTATCTCGCCACCTTACCTGATGAAATCGCTGCCTGCGGATTCGGAAGTCCCCGCCCATTGCAGGTTCGTGAAACCGCCTTTCTGGCCTGGCCTCGCCCGCTGCTGGATTTACCCAACGACGCCCCGCCAGGCTTGTCAGATCGATGTCCCGGCCCGCCCATTCGTGTGGATTCTGGCAACGGATGACACAGAGCATCTGGCGCAACTGCAAACGCAGTGGCCCGGTGGGCGGGTGCAGGAACACCTCCTTGCCACCAGAGTTCCTATTTTCACCAGTTATCTGGTTCTGGATGATGAAACGTCAGTCCCCGCCGTTGCCTCACAAACCGAACCGGACAAATTCACCGCCTACCTCCCAGATGGCAGTCCTCTTATTCCCCGATATATTTATAGGGGTGACACCAGCAGCGCAGCCACAGAGATCGAAATCGGGCAGGTGGAGATCGTGGACGGCGTGTTGACAATCTACGTCACTCCTCTCCCAGATCAAGACGCTGTCTATGACTACGTCAAACTGATAGCAGATGATGGCAGCAGTTATCAGTTCGAGGCGGAAGATGTCTCGATCACAAGTGGTGATAGCTTCGCTATGCAGCCGGAGAACGACAATCATTGGTGGCTGCAGGCATATGGCACCTTTGGCGACGGGCACGGTTTGGTGGCGAGCAAACAAGAGATCGTTCCCGTGCTTTCAACCACTTTGGAAGTCCCGAATGGCGTCTACACACTTTTGATCGGTTCGTTCACCGGTGATCCGAAAAACGGCGCCTTTGGTCTGGGCATTGACTGGAAAAATACACGCCGTGCAAAGGAGTGAGGATGTGCGGCGCTTCTCACCGACGTCTCTAGGCAGTCGTGGATCGACCATCCAATATCGCCGGACGCCATTTTTGCCTCACAGTTACGCTGCTATGGTATAATGGCTGGCTGTGCGCATCAAGCAAAGCACACGAAGCATGCACGGCAATAGGAGAATCTCTGAGTGAATAACCCTCTCGACTGGCTACTTGGCCTTTTTTCCCTGGATATCGGCATCGATCTGGGAACAGCCAACACCTTAGTCAATGTCCGAAACCAGGGCCTCGTCATCAACGAGCCCTCGGTCGTCGCCATCGAACAGAAAACCAACAAAGTTCTGGCCATCGGTACGGAAGCCAAAGAAATGGTGGGGCGCACGCCTGCCAACATCATCGCCATCCGCCCCTTGCGCGATGGCGTCATCTCCGACTTCGACGTTACGGAAAAGATGCTGGAGTACTTCATCAGCAAGGTGCACGACAAAGTCTTCATGCTCATCCCACGGCCCCGTGTGGTTGTGGGCCTGCCTTCCGGCGTCACCGAAGTGGAGAAGCGCGCCGTTTACGACGCCACCCTCAACGCCGGCGCTCGCGAAGCCTATCTGATCGAAGAGCCGATGGCCGCCGCCATTGGCGCTGGCCTGGACGTAACCGGTCCTACCGGCAGCATGATCATCGACATCGGCGGCGGCACCACCGAAGTGGCCGTCATCGCGCTGGGCGGCATTGTCGTCGCTCGTTCGGTGCGCGTGGCAGGCGATGAGATGGATGAAGATATCATCAATTACGCCCGCCAGAAATACAACCTGCTCATCGGCGAGCGCATGGCCGAACAGGCCAAAATCGCCGCAGGCTCCGCTTATCCACTGGAAGAAGAAGTCCTTTTCCCCTTGCGTGGTCGCAATCTCATCACCGGTCTGCCCGAAGAAGTGCAGGTCAGCTCGGTCGAAATCCGAGAGGCGCTGACCAACTCGGTCAATATCATCATCGACACCGTGAAGAGCGCTGTTGACGATACGCCCCCCGAACTCATCGCCGATCTTATGCAGGACGGCATCGCTCTGGCTGGCGGCGGCGCTCTGTTGCGCGGCCTGGCCGAACGTCTGAGCGAAGAAACCCGCATGAACGTATACGTCGCCGACGACCCCATGACCTGTGTCGCCAAAGGGGCGGAACAAGTCCTCGAAAACATCGACGTCCTGCGCAAGGTTTTGGCCAGTATGGATCGTGGCAGCACCCTTCACTAGCCAGTAATCTGATCTCAGCAGGCATTGCACTCCAAACGATGGCCGATGTCTGACGACCGATTACCGATGTCCAACGACTGATCTCTGAAAATGCAGCCCCGCCGCTCGCGCCCCCTCATCCTCCTACTGGCTGTGATCTTGGGGGCGTTTGTGATCATCTTTCTCGACACGAGAGGATACCTGACTCCCGTCGATAATGCGCTTCAAGGCGTCTTTCGACCCCTTACCATCTCACTAACCGAAGCGCGCAGAACGAGTACCGACATCATCCAAACAGCAAGAGATCTGCGCACTTTACGACAGCGCAACAGCGAGCTGGAGAGCCTGGTTGAAAGACTCAGCGTGGAAAACCTGCAACTCGCAGAGGTTGCACTCGAAAACGAACAACTTCGCACGTTTCTCGATTTCGCGCAAACCAATCCCACCTATGATTTCCGGGGCGGCCAAATCGTCGGTCGTGTCATCAGCGAAGGCACAAGCCTTTACTCTAATACGATCAAAATCGACTTAGGCGAGAAACATGGCATCAAGCGAGATATGCCAGTTGTCACAGACCGAGGATTGGTAGGCCGAATTGTCGATGTGCAGGGCTACACCAGCACGATTTTACTGATTGACGACGCCTACAGTTCTGTCAACGTCATCACGCAGACAGCGCGTGCCCCCGGCATACTCAAAGGACGCCCTGGGCAATTGCCCCTCCTCGACCTGATCCCGCCCGATGTCGAAGTATCGGTCGGCGAGATTGTCCTCACCTCCGGCCTGGGAAGCGAGTTCCCCAAAGGCATCGTAATCGGACAGATCGTAGAATTATTGCAAAATGACAATCAGGCGTTCCAGCGGGCCATCGTTCGACCTACGGTCGATCTCGAACGCCTGGAACTCGTCCTCGTTATCACCAGTTTTCCACCAGTTCAGGCGGATGAAGAGATCCCACTAACCGAAGAAGAAGCAGGGCAAGTCCTGCCCACGCCGACGCCTTCGGAGTAATTCTAGCCCCAATTACGCTTATGTCCAGCATCCTTCTGTTACTGCCCCTTGCTCTGATCCTCGTCGCTTTTCAGGCGACGGTGATGAGTCGTTTTTCAGTAGCAGGTGTGCAACCGGATATCATTATCGTGAGCATCATTTTGCTGACAATCATCAGTGGCCGTGCCAGTGCCATCATTTTTGCTGTTATCGCGGCGCTGCTGTCAGATGCAATTTCGGGATTGCCCCTTGGGGTTTCCATCATCCCTTACCTCGTTGTCGTTTTTCTGACAAGCGGAGGAGAGCGTACGTTATTCGGAGCCAGGTTAGGCTGGCCGATACTCGTCACCGCAGTCGCTACCCTGGCAGTCGGTGTCATCACCCTGCTGGAGTTAGATATCATTGGCTGGCCGATCCAATGGACTGACACCCTGCTGCGCGTACTCGGCCCTGCTGTCATCGTCAACACCGTCCTTATGTTCTTACTCTATGTTCCGGTAGAATATGCACGTGGACGACGAAAACCCGGCTTCGAGTAGTCGTCCTCACACTAATCATTTCGCGCTAGTTTCTCGTTTTAACCGTTGTTTATCTTCAATGCATAAAACTTCCCGACAAACTGAATCCACCACTCGCCTGCTTCTCCTGCGGATGATCACCATCCTGATCTTCGCAGCACTTGCAGGCCAGTTGGCTATACTGCAATTCGTGCGAGGCGCCGACTACCAGGAAACCGCCACGTACAACCGTGTGCGGGTCGTGCGCAGCGAGAGCGCGCGAGGCGTGATCTATGATCGTGATGGCCGAATGCTGGCCCGCAACACAGCACGCTTTGGCATCGCGCTGGTCCCCGCCAGCCTGCCTGATGATCCGGACTATCAGGTCTCACAGCAGAAACGCCTCGCTTTATACGAAGAATTGCTGCAAATTATTGCCGAAGCGCGGGCCGACGTCCAGCAAGAAAACAACGCAACAGAGACAGAACCCGCACCTGCAAACTCACCCCTCATTGCTGGTGCAAGCAATCCCCCACCCCCGGAAGTCCTCACAATCGAGGAAATCGATAGCTTGGTGGCCCAACGTGAAGCAGGCAGCGCTTTTCAGCCAGTGCTTGTGGCCAAAAATCTGACTCGTGAAGTCGCATTGCGTGTCGAGGAACAGCGCTATCGTCTACCCGGCGTTGAACTGCAACTCGATGCGATGCGTGACTACCCCTCTGGCTCAGATTTTTCTCATGTTTTGGGCTACATGGGACCCATCCCTCAGGAAACCCAGGAGATCTACGAGGAAAAGGGCTATGGCGCCGGCGCCTGGGTGGGCTGGGCTGGGCTTGAATCCACTTTCGAGGATGTGTTGCGCGGCGTTCCCGGCGTACGCGTGATCGAAGTGGATGTGAATGGCCGGGAGAAGGCGCTCATCGGGGAAGAGCGAATCGCTCAGCCCGGCCAGAACCTGATCCTGAGCCTGGATGAAGAACTTCAAAAAGCGATGATCGAAGCCTTGCAGAAAAGGATCAAACCAGATCGTTCCAATAGTGCGGTTGCGGTCGCTATTGATCCGCGCAACGGCTTTGTTCGAGGAATGGTAAGCCTGCCAAGCTACGACAACAATATTTTCGCCGACGGCATCACTCCCGATGAATATCAGAGTATCTCAGAAGCGCCTGGCAATCCGCTCATAAACCATGCAATTAGTGGCATTTACCCGCCCGGTTCAACCTTCAAAATGGTGCCGGCGGCAGCAGGTTTACAAGAAAAGGTTATCACTGCCAGCACGTTGCTTAACGCTCCCGGCATTATCTATCTGCCCAACCGCAATTTCCCCGACAACCCCTTGCTCGCACAGCCATTCGTGTGCTGGATTTACAAATTGGGCGGCTTCCATGCCGATATCAACGTCGTGCAGGCGTTGGGCGAATCCTGCGATATCTTCTTCTACAAACTTGGTGGCGGCTGGTATGCCACGGAATTTGATGGACTCGGCGTGGAAACGTTGGCTGCATACGCCACAGAATTCGGTTTCGGCGAGCCCACCGGCATCGATCTGCCGGCAGAACATGGCGGGTTAATCCCGGATCCCAAATGGAAACGCATCGCCAAAGGCGAACGCTGGGTGACAGGTGACACCTACAACATGAGCATTGGCCAGGGTGATGTCTTATCGACTCCCTTGCAAGTTGCCCAGATGACCGCAGTCGTCGCCAACGATGGCTACCTCTACCGTCCTCAACTCATCGAGGCCATCACCGATAGCGAGAGCCGGTTGGTGCAGCGCATGCAGCCGGACCTCATTCGAGAAATACCTGTCGATTCCAATCATCTGGCCACGGTGCGCGAAGGCATGTGGATGGCCGTCAACTGGGAACACGGCACTGCGAAAGATGTCGCCCTGCCTAATGTAACCGTAGCGGGTAAAACTGGCACCGCCGAGTTCTTCGATCCAGATATCCCGCGCGATGGCGGGGGCAATCTACCCACCCACGCCTGGTTCACAGCTTACGCCCCGTACGAGGACCCGGAAATCGTTGTCACGGTATTCGTTTTCAACGGCGGAGAAGGCTCGGAGATGGCTGCACCTATCACCCAAGACATCCTGCGAAGCTATTTCGACATCAAAGCTCGTGATGAGGCTGAAGGAAGCCAGTCCATTCTGGAGCAGATGGAGGGAAAGACGCCATGACGAGACAGAACTGGAGACAATTTGATTGGTTGCTCCTAGGCGCTATCTTCGTGCTCAGCATCTATGGCATTGCCATGATCTTCAGCGCAGTTCAGGGCGATCCCGAACTGGTGACCTACCCCTTGCGGCAAATCGGCTTTTTGGTTATCGGATTCGTGCTGATGTTTGCCGTTGCTTTTTTCGATTACAACTTCCTCGGATCCTTAACTATTCCCATTTATGTCATCATACTGATTCTGCTGGCATTGGTGGGTGTGCTGGGAAAAACCTTGTTTGGCGCCCAAAGTTGGATCAGTTTCTTCGGTCTCTTCCCTATCCAGCCATCGGAGCTGGCAAAGGTCGTGCTAGCTCTGGCGATGGGCAAGTATTTGGCCACAAACTGGGAGAGGATGAACAAGCTGAGCACTGTTCTGGGCGCTCTGGCGATTATGATGCCGCTTCTGGTCATGGTATTTCTTGAACCCGACCTGGGAACGGCTATCGTTCTGGCCGTCGAGGGCGCTTTTATTTTATTCGCCGCAGGCTTGCCACTTGCATACATCCTGGTCGCCGCCGTTACTGCGGTTGGTCTCACGCCGATTTTCTGGTCGCTGCTCCAGGAACATCAACGCACCCGCATCCTTATTTTTCTCGACCCCACCGCCGATCCAGACAGCTACTTCAATGTGAGTCAGGCATTGGTCAGCGTCGGTTCGGGCGGCTTGCTTGGCAAGGGTTACGGCCAGGGCACGCAGAGCCAGTTGCATTTCTTGCGTGTGCGCCATACCGATTTCATCTTCTCGGTGGTCGCCGAAGAGATTGGCTTCATCGGCGCAGCGATTCTGCTCGCACTGTTACTCTTCATTATCCTGCGTTTATGGCGCATCGCCGACCAGGCTCGCAATCCCTTCGGCTTACTGCTCGTCACCGGCATCACCGCCATTATTCTGTTTCAGACCATCGTCAATGTCGGCATGAATATGTCGCTGATCCCGGTGACTGGACTGCCACTACCCTTTGTCAGTTACGGCGGCAACGCCATGCTGTCGCTGATGTTGATGATTGGGCTGGCGCAAAGCGTGAGCATGAGACAGAAACAGATCGAGTTTTAGGTTGTAAATCAACACGCAACACGCATCGTAACCATTTACCCCCACCCCCTCAGTCCCCCGCCAACGGAGGAAGCTTTAAGAGCCTCCCCATGATTTCGGGGGGAGGTTGGAGGGGGGTGAATGGTGGCCACGCAACACGCAATACGGTATCCCCATGACAAACTCCACACCAGTTTCCGAAAACAAAGATTTCATCCGAGAAATCGTCGCCGAAGATAACCGCACCGGCGCTTATGATGGCCGAGTGGTCACCCGCTTCCCGCCGGAGCCGAACGGCTTCCTGCACATCGGCCATGCCAAGTCGATTGCGCTCAATTTCGGCGTAGCCGAGGAAAATGGCGGCGTCTGCCATCTGCGTTTCGATGACACCAACCCCGAGACAGAGGACATGAAGTATGTCGAGTCCATCCAGCGGGACATTCGCTGGCTGGGTTTCGATTGGGGCGAGCATCTTTATTTTGCCTCCGATTATTTCGAGCAGTTCTATCAACTCGCCGAGAATGCTGATCATGGATGGCCGGGCCTATGTGGACAGCCTGAGCGACGAAGAGATTCGGGATTACCGGGGCACGGTGAAAGAGCCGGGACAGAATAGCCCCTATCGCAACCGCTCGGTGGAAGAGAACCTGGACCTGTTCCGACGCATGCGGGCGGGTGAATTCCCAGATGGCGCGCACGTACTGCGCGCCAAAATCGATATGGCCGCTGCCAACATGAAGATGCGCGATCCGCTGCTCTATCGCATCCGCCACGCCAGCCACTACCGCACGGGCGACGACTGGTGCATCTACCCGATGTACGATTTCGCCCATCCCCTGTCCGATGCCATCGAAGACATCACGCACTCGCATCTGCACGCTCGAATTCGAGAACAACCGGGCCATTTACGATTGGCTGGTCGACAATCTCCTGGAGCCGCCTCGCCCGCACCAGTACGAGTTCGCCCGTCTGAACCTGGACTACACGGTGATGAGCAAGCGCAAGCTGCTGCAACTGGTGAACGAAGGCTATGTCAGCGGCTGGGATGATCCGCGTATGCTCACGATCGTCGGGCTTGCGCCGCCGCGGGCGTGACGCCAGAGGCGATCCGCACTTTCGCCGAGCGGGTGGGCGTGGCCAAAGTCAACAGCCGGGTGGAAACGGTCTTGCTTGAGCACATCGATCCGGGATGACCTCAATTATCGGTCGCCACGGGTGATGGCCGTGCTGCGACCCGCTGCAAGGTCGTGATCACCAATTATCCTGAGGGCGAGATCGAGATGGTTGGATGCAGATTACTGGCCGCAAGATATCCCCAAGGAGGGGACACGGCAAGATGCCCTTCGGCCGCGAGCTGTACATCGAACAGGATGATTTTGCCGAGGACCCGCCCGAAAGGCTTCAAACGACTTGTCGCCGGGCCAGGAAGTGCGGCTGCGCTACAGCTACGTGATCAAAGCTGCGACGAGGTGATCAGATGACGAGGATGGCAGGTGGTCGAAGCTGCGCTGCACCTACGATCCGGCGACGCTCGGCGCGCAATCCCCAGGGCCGCAAGGTCAAGGGAGCGATCCACTGGGTTTCGGCCGACGCACGCGCTGCCCATCGAGGTGCGCCTGTACGACCGCCTGTTTGCCAAGGCCAATCCGGATGACATCGCCGAGGGCGAGACCTTCAAGGATTATCTCAATCCCGACTCTTTGATCGTGATCGACCGAGCGCTGTGTGGAACCCAGCGTGGCCGGTGACCCCGCCGACACCCGCTACCAGTTCGAGCGCCAGGGCTATTTCATCCAGGACATGGTCGATTCCCGACCGGAGGCGCTGGTGTTCAACCGCATCATCGACCTCCGTGATACGTGGGCGAAACAATCGGAGCCAGAACCGCAGGCGGAGACACCGCAGCCGGTCGAGCCAGTCGCGGAGGTCGTGGCAGGCACTCGCTCGGAGACCAGAGACAGAGCCCGAGCAGATAGTCCCCTGCTCCAGGCCGCTTATCAACGCTACAGCGCAGAGCTTGGCCTGGAAGAACAGGACGCCGATCTCCTCAGTGGCGACCTGGCCACAGCCACTTTCTTCGATGCCGCCCTTGCCACACACGACAATCCGCAGTTGATCGCCAACTGGATCAACAACGCCCTGCAGGGCGAGATCAAGGACACCGAAATCGACACGCTACCTTTCGGCGGAGCCGAATTCGGGAAACTGGTGGCCTTGGTGGATGCCGAAACCATCTCCAACAACCAGGGCAAACAGGTGCTGGCCGAGATGTTGGCCAGTGGCGGCGATCCCGCAGCCATTGTCGAGGCCAAAGGCATGCAACAGATCAGCGACGCCGACGCCCTGATTCCCATCATCGACCAGATCATGGCCGATAATCCCGGCAAAGTGGCCGATTACCGCTCCGGCAAGACCGGCTTATTCGGTTTCTTCATGGGCCAGGTCATGCGCTCCACCGGCGGGAAGGCAAATCCGCAAGTGGTGAACGAAATCGTGGAATCCAAACTGGCGGAAGAGTAGAAATCATGTAATGGACATTTGGGCATGGTTCATTCTGCTGAGTTTGCATCTTTACAAATCCAAGTTTGCGATTGCTAAGAAAACCAAAGATTAATGACTAAAGATTAAGGATTCGTCTGTCGATCACCATTAATCATCAATCTTTGATCTTTAATCGTTGCTCCGCTTCCTCTCAATATACGACCGAACCTCAAATGACAAACTCATCAATGCCCGCCAGGGTGCGCTTTGCTCCCAGCCCGACCGGCTTTTTTCACATCGGTGGAGCCCGCACAGCCCTCTTCAACTGGCTCTACGCCCGCCACACCGGCGGCCAATTCATCCTCCGCATCGAGGACACCGACCGCAATCGCTACCACCCGGACGCGCTCCAGGACCTCCTGGACGGCCTGCGCTGGCTCGGTCTCGATTGGGATGAAGGCCCGGAAGTCGGCGGTGAGTACGGCCCTTATTTCCAGTCCGAACGCCTGGAGATGTACCAGGAGTGGGCCGACTGGCTGATCGAGCAGGGTAAAGCCTATCGCTGCTTACTGCACGGCGGACGAGTTGGACCAGATGCGGGATGAACAGCGCGCCAACAAGGGCAAGATCGGGTATGACCGTCGCTGCCGTTATCTCTCTCCTGAAGAACGAGCCGCCAGGGAAGCGGAAGGCCGTCCGTGGGTGGTGCGCTTGGCTGTGCCCGTCGATGGGACTGTCACCATTAACGATGCCATTCGTGGCGACATCACCTTCAGCAATGCCGAATTGCAGGATGCCGTGCTCATGAAAAGCGATGGCTGGCCCACGTACCATCTCGCCAACATCGTCGACGATCACTTCATGGCGATCACCCACATCATGCGGGGTGACGAATGGCTTAGTTCTGTGCCCCTGCACTGGCATCTGTACGAGGCTTTCGGCTGGGAGCCACCGATCTGGGCGCACCTGCCGGTCATCCTCAGCCCCAGCGGCAAGGGCAAGGTCAGCAAACGAGCCATCCAGAACCCCGATGGCAGCGTGACGCCGGTGTTTGTACACGATTACAAGGACATGGGCTATCTGCCCGACGCCGTGGATAATTTCCTCAATGGCATTGGTTGGGCATTGGACGGCGAAACGGAAATCTACGACCGGGAAACGGCTATCGAAGCGTTCTCCATCGCCAGTGTGCAGGCCTCGCCTGGCGCGTTTCCCCGCCGACAAGCTGGAATGGATGAACAGCGTCTACATTCGCCAGTTGACGCCCGATGCTTTGCTGGCAGCACTGGCTCCTTTCCTCAGCGCCGATCTTGGCGTGCCGGAAGAGGTGCTGTTACAGGACCCCAGGCTTCGCCTGCTGTTGCCGGACGTGCAGGAACGCATCAAAAAGCTGAATGAGGCCGCGCCGTGGGTGGCATACCTCTATGCCAACGAAATCATTATCGAAAATCCAACGGATCTGATCCCCCGCAAAACCACGCCAGAGCAAACGATCGCAGCGCTGACGGCATCTGCTGAACTGCTGGCCGGATTGGAAATCTGGGACGAGGCCAGCATCGAGGCGGGATTACGCAATCTGGCCGGAGAACTGGAACTGAAGGTCGGACAAGTGCTCGGTCCTATCCGCACAGCGATATCAGGTCAGAGTGTGGCCCTGCCCCTGTTCATCGCCCTGGCAGCTTTGGGTCAACCGACCAGTGTAGAGCGCATACGTGCGGCGATTCTTCAAGTTCCGGCAACCACCGATTGAAATCGCTGGCTGCTACAAGAAGTACGCTGAAGCGCACTCGCCTGCAACCCATTTGAACAAATATCGCACATCAGCCCGACGTTACGACGTTGGACGCAAGGAGCAATCAACATGGCTTACATCCAAACCTCTGGCATCATCACGGCCAGCGTCGCAAACATTCGCAGCGGTCCAGGCACCGAACACGGCGTCATTGGCCAGGTTAATCAGGGCGAATCATACATCATTACCGGGCGCAACGCAGCGGGCGATTGGTATCAGATCGCCGGAGTCAGCAATCAACTTGGCTGGATTTACGGTGAGCTGCTGGCTGTGCAAGGCTCCAGCGCCGACATCCCCGTTATCGGACAGGTGACATCACCCCAACCACCGACGCACATTCAGGGTTGGAAGGGTGAATACTTCTC
This sequence comes from uncultured Chloroflexia bacterium, assembly GCA_963700615.1. Classification (GTDB taxonomy): domain Bacteria; phylum Chloroflexota; class Anaerolineae; order J102; family J102; genus DUEF01. The sequence continues at coordinate 301,881 of CAVOYG010000033.1, forward strand.
AAATCCGGATTTGCAGGGTTCCCCGACCGTCGTCCGGGATGATCCGGACATCAATTTCCACTGGGGCGGCGCTTCCCCGGCGTCTGGCCTGGCGGGAAGTAATTTCTCGGTGCGGTGGACTCGCACTCTGCATTTCGATGGCGGTGATTACACCTTTTTCGCCACCGCCGATGACGGCGTCCGGGTCAAGCTGGATGGCTGGAACATGATTGAGCAATGGCATGTTGGCTCATCTCAAACCTATGAAGGCTCCTTCAAAGGCGTTGGCGCTGGAAACCACACCATCACCGTGGAGTACTTCCAGGGTGGTGGCGACTCCCTGGTGCATGTCTGGTGGGAGCGTCGGAATCAAGATCATGTGGAACAGAGACCGCCCAGCAACCAATGGCGCGCCGAATATTTTAACGACATCCACCTGCAAGGTCAGCCCCTGGTCGTCCGAGAGGAAGCCAACCTGGATCACAATTGGGGACTGGGTTCACCTGATCCCGCCGTACCCAGCGACAATTTCAGCGCCCGCTGGACGAGGCAGACCCGTCTTGAGGGCGGCATCTACAACTTTTACGCCTATGTCAGCGATGGCGTCCGGGTCATTGTCAATGGCCGGGCCATTATCGACCAGTGGCATGACACCGATGGCGCGCCGACTTACTCAGGCTATATCGACGCAGTTAGCGGTGGAGAGCGCACAGTGGTCGTCGAATATTACTCGCGTGGTGGCCTGGCCTTCTGCAAGGTCTGGTGGGAATTAGCCTAGCGCTATCCCCGCCTAACTGAGTCGAAAACTTGCTCAAAAGTGCAACGACTGCTATACTCCAACCTTGTTCTTGGGGGATCGTATAATAGGCAGTACGGGTGTCTCTGGAACACTTAGTCGGGGTTCGAATCCCTGTCCCCCAGCCATCCAGAAAAGACCCCCGGCCACATCGCCGGGGGTTTTTGGTTTCAAAGGGAGATTCGTATGGTTATCGACCCCCACGTGTTTCGTATTGCGTGGTGCGTAACGCATTGGAACTTCTCCCAACGGAACACGCAATACGCACCACGCATTGCTCTTACGCCAAAATCGTCTCACCCATCAAATAGCGGTCCACCTCTCGCGCTGCGCCCCGCCCTTCGTTGATGGCCCAGACCACCAGGCTCTGGCCGCGGCGCATATCGCCCGCAGCAAACACGCCCTCGACGCTGGTGGCGTACTGTCCGTACGTCCGCTTTCACGTTCGAGCGCTGGTCTTGCTCCACGCCAAGTTGCTCGATCAGGGTGTTTTCGGGACCCAGGAAGCCCATCGCCAGCAACACCAGTTGCGCCGGCCACACCTTTTCGGTGCCGGGAATCGCTTTGGGATAGGGGCCGGCCATTGTTGCCGGTCACCCATTCCACCTCTACCGTGTGCAATTCCTTCACCCGACCATTTTCATCGCCCACGAATTTCTGCGTCATGATGCAGATAGATGCGGGGGTCGGCACCGTCACGGGCGATGGCTTCCTGCTGGCCGTAATCGATGCGTCAGGATTTTGGGCCATTCCGGCCAGGGATTATCCGGCTGGCGCTCGCCAGGGCGGTTCGGGCAGGATTTCGAACTGCGTCAGGGATTTGCAGCCATGCCGCAGCGAGGTGCCCACGCAGTCGGTGCCGGTGTCGCCGCCGCCGATCACGATCACGTCCAGGCCTTCGGCGGAGATGAAATCGGGCGACGGGCGTGGCGCCGTTGAGCACGTTCTTGGTGTTGGCTGTGAGGAATTCCATGGCGAAATGAATGCCATCCAACTCCCGGCCGGCGATCGGCAGATCGCGGGGTTTCGTCGCCCCGCCGCACAGCACGACAGCGTCGAACTCTTCGGTCAGTTGCTGCGCTGGGATGATCCTTCACCCACTTCGGTGTTGACCACGAACTCAACGCCCTCGGCAGCCATCAGATCGACGCGGCGCTGCACGATGGTCTTGTCCAGTTTCATGTTGGGGATGCCGTACATCAGCAGGCCGCCGATGCGGTCGGCCCGCTCGTACACGGTGACCTGATGGCCGGCGTGATTGAGCTGGTCGGCGCAGGCAAGACCGGCCGGGCCAGAACCGACCACGGCCACCGTTTTCCCGTGCGATGTTTCGGCGGTGGGGCCTTCACCCAGCCATTCTCCGAATCCCCGATCGATGATCGCTCGCTCGATGTTCTTGATCGTCACCGGCGGTTCGATGCATGCCCAGCGTGCACGAGCCTTCACACGGGGCCGGGCACACCCGTCCCGGTGAATTCGGGGAAGTTGTTGGTCTTGTGCAACCGATCCAGGGCCTGCTCCCACAGTCCGTGATAGATCAGGTCATTCCATTCGGGGATCAGATTGTTGATCGGGCAGCCAGAAGCCATGCCGCTGATCAGCATGCCGGTGTGGCAGAAAGGGATGCCGCAATCCATGCAGCGCGCGCCCTGCTGCTTGCAGCCGTTCATCCGGCAAGCGGAATTTCAAATTCCTGCCAGTCTTTCAAGTCGTTCCATTGGTCGCGCTTCGTCGGCAATTCTCGTTCATATTCCATAAATCCGGTTGGTTTACCCATAATATTCCTCCAAAGTGCGACTGTCATCCTGTCGAGGTGCAGTCGCACATTGATTATGCTAATTTCCGCTCACACGGGAGAGATCGTTTTTGTTCAGTTCAAAGGCGGCCATGACCGCTTCTTCGCCGCTGAGACCTTCCGCCTGCACACGCTCGATCATCTCCAGCATGCGCTTGTAGTCCTTGGGAATCACCCGCACGAACTTGGGCAAGAAGTTCATCCCAATCGGCCAGCACCCGTCGGGCCAGGGCGCTGTCGGTGTAACTGGCATGTGCCGTTCGATCATGCCTTTCACTTCGGCGATCTCCGCAGGCAATCGGCCAGCCGTTCCAGATGCGACCATCTGTTGATTGCAGCGGCTGGCGAAATCATCATCCCAGTCGAGCACATAGGCGATGCCGCCCGACATGCCCGCTGCGAAATTGCGCCCGGTGCGACCCAGCACAACCACGCGACCGCCGGTCATGTACTCGCAGGCGTGGTCGCCCACGCCCTCGACGACGGCATGGACGCCGCTGTTGCGCACGCAGAAACGCTCGCCCGCCAGGCCACGAATGTAGGCTTCGCCGCTGGTGGCCCCGTACAAAGCCACGTTGCCGATGACGATGTTCTCTTCGGCCACAAAGGTCGAAGCTCTGGGCGGATAGACGATGATCTTGCCGCCGGAAAGGCCCTTGCCCACGTAGTCGTTGGCGTCGCCTTCCAGTTCCAGGGTGATGCCGCTTGGGGCACGAATGCGCCAAAACTCTGGCCTGCGGAACCATGGAAATGCAGATGGATGGTGTCGGGCGGCAGACCTTCGCCGCCGTAGCGCCGGGTCAAGTGCGCTGCCCAGGATGGTGCCGGTCACACGGTTGGTGTTGTGGATGGGCAGCGTCGCACCTTGACAGGCTCGCCGCGCTCCAAGCGCAGGTTTGCAGAGGTCAAGCAAGTAGCCTGGCGATCAAGTGAGTAGATCAAGGCCGTGGAACTGCTCGATCTGGTGGTAGCGGCCCACGTCCTCCGGCACATCGGGTTGATAGAGGATCTTGGAGAAGTCGAGGCCACGCGCTTTCCAGTGCTCGACCGCTTTGCGCATCTCCAGCCGGTCGCTGCGCCCGATCATCTCGTTCACAGTGCGGAAGCCAAGCTCGCGCCATGATCTCGCGCAGATCCTGGGCGATGAAAGCGCATGAAATTCATCGATATATTCGGGCTTGCCCATGAACTTCTTGCGCAGTTCCGGGATTCTGTGTGGCGACGCCGACCGGGCAGGTGTCCATGTGGCACACCCGCATCATGATGCAGCCCAGCGTCACCAGCGAAATCGTGCCGAAACCATATTCCTCGGCCCCCAGCAGGGCGGCGATGGCCAGGTCGCGGCCGGTGCGAAGCTGGCCGTCGGTTTCGATGATCACACGGCTGCGCAGATCGTTCAGCACCAGCGTCTGATGCGTTTCGGCCACGCCCAGTTCCCAGGGCAGCCCAGCGTGCTTGATGCTGCTCTGCGGCGAAGCGCCGGTGCCGCCATCGTAGCCGCTGATGAGGATGACATCGGCATGGCCTTTGGCCACACCGGCGGCGATCGTGCCCGACGCCCACTTCTGACACCAGCTTGACGTTGATGCAGGCTCTGGGATTGGCGTTCTTCAGGTCGATAGATCAACTCGGCCAGGTCTTCGATGGAATAAATGTCGTGATGCGGCGGGGGCGAAATCAGGCCAACGCCCGGGGTGGAATAGCCGCACTTCAGCAATCCAGGGATAGACCTTGCGTCCGGGCAACTGTCCGCCCTCGCCGGGCTTCGCCCCCTGCGCCATCTTGATCTGGATTTCCTTGGCGTTGACCAGATATTCGCTGGTGACGCCAAAGCGCCCGGAAGCCACCTGTTTGATGGCGCTGGAGCGCAGATCACCGTTTTCGTCGGGCGTGAAGCGAGAGGGATGCTCGCCGCCCTCGCCCGAATTGCTCTTGCCTCCCAGCCGGTTCATGGCGATGGCCATCGTTTCGTGCGTTTCCTGGCTGATCGAGCCATAGGACATCGCCCCGGTCTTGAAACGCTTGACGATGTATTCGACCGATTCCACCTCGTCCAGGGGCACGGGTTCAGCATCGTATTTGAAATCAAGCAGACCGCGCAGGGTGTACAGACTCGACCGCCTGATCGTTGACCAGTCGGGTGTATTCCTTGAAACGTCTCGTAATCGCCGGTGCGGACAGCTTTTTGCAGGGTGTGGACAGTCTGGGGTTGAGCAGATGGCGTTCGCCTTCCTTCCGCCACTGATAATCGCCGCCCACGGGCAGGGCTCTTGCCGTTGAGTCGATACGTCGGGAAAGCCAGCCGATGGCGGCGGTAGACTTCTTCGTAGACTTCGTTGGCAGGCCAATGCCCTTCGATGCGGGTGGGCGTCCAGGTGAAGTACTTGTCGACAAAGGCCTGATTCAGCCCCAGCGCTTCAAAATCTGAGCGCCGCAGTAGCTCTGCATGGTGGAAATGCCCATCTTCGACAGGGTCTTGACCACGCCTTTGACACAGGCCTTGATGTATTGCTTGTGCGCCGTGTGGAAATCGATGCCGGGAGCAGGCCCTGCTTGATCATGTCGTCCAGGGTTTCGTAGGCCAGGTAGGGGTTGATGGCCGTGGCGCCGTAGCCAACCAGCAGCGCGAAATGATGCACTTCCCGGGCTCGCCCGATTCGATGATCATCGCCACCTGCGTGCGCAATTCCTCGCGGATGAGATAGTGATGCAGGCCGGAAACAGCCAGCAGGGCGGGGATGGCAGCCGATCTGGGGATCGATGCCACGGTCGGAGAGGATGAGGATGTTGTAGCCCTCGGCGATGGCCTGCTTTGCCGTTCGTACATATCGTCCAAGCGCCTGTTCCATCGCATCCGGCCCGTCTGGAAGGGTCAAACAGCATGGGCAGGGTGATGGCTTTGAAGCCGGGCACTTCGACATGTCGGATCTTGGCCAGTTCCTCGTTGGTCAGGATCGGCGTTCTTGAGCTTGATCTGGTGGCAGTCTTCAGGCCGGGTGTCCAGCAGATTCAGTTCGGTGCCCATCATCACTTCGGTCGCCGTGACCAATTCCTCACGGATGGCGTCGATGGGCGGGTTGGTGACCTGGGCGAAGAGTTGCTTGAAGTAATCGTACAGCAGCCGGGACTGGTCGGAGAGTACGGCAAGGGGCGTATCGTTGCCCATCGAGCCGATCGGTTCGATGGCGTTCTGGGCCATGGGACCCACCATCATCCGCAGGGTTTCGTAGGAATAGCCGAAGGCCTGCTGGCGCTGCGACGACCGTCTCGTGGTCGGGTTCAGGCAAGCAGCGGGGCGTCAGGCAGGTTTTCGAGCGCGGTCAGATGCTCGTCCAGCCACTCTCGGTAGGGATATTCGCTGGCGAAGCGATGCTTGATCTCTTCGTCGGAGATGATGCGGCCTTCGTGCGGTGTCGACCAGGAACATGCGTCCAGGCTCCAGACGAGCCTTGTAGAGCATGTTCTCCGGCGGCACATCCAGCACGCCCACTTCCGAGGCCATGATCACCAGATCGTCTTTGGTGACGTAATAGCGGCAGGGGCGCAGACCGTTGCGGTCGAGCACAGCGCCGACGACCTCGCCATCGGTGAAACGCAATCGAGGCAGGGCCATCCCACGGCTCCATGAAGGTGCTGTGGATATTCGTAAAAGGCTTTCTTCTCGTCGCTCATGCTCTCGTGGTTCGACCACGGCTCCGGGATCATCATCATCACCACGTGCGGCAGTGGACGTCCGGCCAGGTAGAGGAACTCCAGAGCATTGTCGAACATGGCCGAGTCGCTGCCGTCGGGGTCGATCACGGGCAGGACTTTTTCCATGTCGTCGCCAAAAAGCTCGGACACGAACTGCGACTGGCGGGCGTACATCCAGTTGATGTTGCCGCGCAGGGTGTTGATCTCGCCGTTGTGAATGAGGTAGCGGTAGGGATGCGCCCGTTCCCAACTGGGGAAGGTGTTGGTGCTGAAGCGGGAGTGCACCAGCAGCCAGAGCGCTCTCCATGTTCGGGTCATCCAGTTCGGGATAAAAGACTTCGACCTGCTCGGACAGCAACATGCCCTTGTAAACAATCGTGCGGCTGGAGAGGCTGGCGAAGTAGAATTGGTCGCATCCAGACGAATCTGGATCGAATAGCGAATCGCTTGCTCGGCCTGTTTGCGGATGACATAGAGTTTGCGCTCGAAGGCCAGATCATCGTGCGACGGAAAAGTCGTCTGGATTGGCCCCGATGAAGACCTGCCGTATCGCAAGGCTCGCGTGATTGCGCCGTTTTTCCCAGCGCAAAACCATCGGTGGTAACAGTGCGCCAGCCCAGACAGACCTGGCCTTCAGCTTCGATGATCTCTTCCAACCGCGTTCACAAGCCTGCCTGCTGCTGCTTCATCCCTGGGCAGGAAGACCATGCCCACGCCATACTGGCCTGGCTCTGGCAGATCAATGCCCAGCGGCGGACAGACCTTGCGGAAGAATTTATCCGGCACTTGGAGGAGAATGCCTGCGCCATCACCGGTGTTGGCTCCGCCCCTTTCGCACCGCGATGCGTCAGGTTCAGAAGGATCGTGACGGCATTGCGAATGATCTCATTGCGACTTCTCGCCTTTGATATTGACGACAAAACCAACGCCACAAGCGTCATGCTCGAAACGCGGGTCATAGAGTCCTTGTTTTGGGGGCAAACCATTTGCTGAGATTGGCAGGTTCTTGTTCATACAGTCTCTCCGATTTGTAAGCATCCGCCTACTGGATAACAAAAAAATCCCCGCCAGAAAGTGGAGCGCATCGTTGCGGCGGGGATTTGGTTTGGATAAATAAAAAATCCCTGCCAAAGAGACGGGTCGCAACGTCGCGGCAGGGATTATAGATTATGCCTGTTCATCAGGGAGCCGAATGTAAGGCCCCTTTCTGTAAGCAACCTGACGAAGTCAGAGCCTAGAATTATACTCAGTTCGCTAAATTATGCAAGGCTGGATATTTTGAGGGATGTGTTTCAAGTACGGGGGCAGAGTGGCATCGTACAATTAGGAGTGGCCAGTCCACCCGGAGATGAACTCTCCGGGCTATGGAACTGCGCCCTGTGAACGGGGCTGCATGCCGTTTCAGCCGGATTGATCCGGCGCTGGGCGACCGCAAGGTCGGCGACCTGCGGTCGCTAGTAGCACGGGTCATTTATGCCCGTGTGGGGCCGCAAAACAAATACTGCCCCAATTGATTTACCGCCCGATTCATCATTGCAATGGCGTGACCTTCACAGGTCCGAAACTTGCATTTGTTTTGTGTGCGATCAGCAACAGGCTGCCACTCTTGGGGTCGGAAGCCCGGCCTTTCGCCACCACCGTCCAATTAGCGGGTTCTGGCTTTCCCTGTCGCCACACTTTTAGCCTGTACTCTGGGCGACCATTTGACAGGGTCTGCACACGCATCTTGAACATGTAGGTTGCGCCTGCAATTGGGCGCTGCACCTGCTTTGGATCGACGCGCCAACGATTGCCGGAGATCGCCAGGCGGCCATTGTGGAACCAGCCAATCGCTCCCAGGGGCAGCCACCCTGATCGGGGATTGCGCGTCACCACCGGATCATCGGTATGTCCCGTCCAGCGCATCACCACGCCGATCCCGTATCGGCTATCCAATTTGTGGATCGTAATGGGAACTTCAACCTGGTAGTCCTGCCATTGGGTATCGCCAATCGCCATCAGCCGATCATAGCCGACCTTGGCGATGTGGAGTTTGCCATCAGCAATCTCCCAGCGACCGTCCACTGCCTGCGCCACCTGCTGGATTTCCTGAGTGCCTCTCAACTCGCTCCAGTCCACCGCATAAGGCAAAGGCCATTCCCGATTGGGTTGCCAATCCACATGCACCGTGGCTGTGGTCTCGCCCCCCCGGCGGTCCCGGGCAACAACATCTACCGTGTTGGCGCCAGGTTGCAGGGCGCTGGCGGGGATCTCGATATTAAAGTCGCCCGAATTTACCAAACGGCGTCCATCCGCCCCGAGTCGCAGCCGCACAGGCTTACTGCCATTCAAAGAAAATGTTACGGTACGTGTCTGCTGTTTTGGCAAAACATTGCCGAGGATATTCACCCATTTTTGGGGGTTGCCCGGTTGGCCAAAACGCTGATCGAGTCCGTCCCAGATATGCAATTCGATATCCGCTGTCTTTGGCTTCGGAATCAAAAAGGTTCGGGCGTCAGTCCTGGAAGAGTTGCCGTGCAGATCAAGCGCGATGATACGGTAGGTGTAGGGCACGCCAAGCTCTATTTCTGTCAGTTCCACTGTATGGTTGTAGGAGGCTGAAGAAAACTGGGCGGTCGCCAGCGCTTCGGTGGTCTTGGCATATTCCAAAATCCCGACCGATAGTTCGTCAGTCGACCAGCTTACCTCAACCCCCGATTCGGTCTTTTTCTCCTGAATGCCGTGGATAAATGGCGCCCGATCCGCCTTGCTTTGGAGATTATCCTCTCGCAGCAAGGGATCGGCCGGATTAAGGAAATAATCGACTTCAGCGGTGAAAGTCGGCGCCGAATTGTCATTCTTCTGCGGTGCGCGATTGCCAGCATAAACGCCTACCGAATTTACCTTGATCCGATTTGAGAATCCACCCAATTCCTGCCAGTTTGCTCCATCCTCAGACAGGGCGAAGTCCCATTGCCTACCTGACCGCTTCACTTGCAAATACACCGAATCGCCGATAAGCGGCGGCAACTGCACATTCACCTTGTTGTTGTAAGAGCCATTGCGGACCACCGCAGCATCTGCCCACAGTGATTCGCCGTCGTGATAGACTCCGAATCGCATCCAGTTCTTATCGTTCGCCTGCACCAAAATGCCCTGTAATTGATAGCGCTCTTCGGGAAGGGAATCGAATTTCACCTCGATCTCGAAATCAGCATCATCGGCAGGCTGCATCACCCGTAAGGCGTTATTCTGGCGGGCGGGATTGTGGTCAGTCCCTCTTGGCACTGTCAGCAGCAGATGAGCGTCTCCCATGCCTGCGCCAACGATGGAAATCGACCCATCACCCACTGGATCGATCAGGGTCCAGAGATCAGTATCCAGGTTGGGTGCATTGAAGTCATCGGAGTGAAAACCCGGGGCGGGGTCAGCCAGGACGCCCTGAGCTGGCAGGAAAGCAAAGGCGCTCACTGCCAGCATGACAATCACCATCCCCAGAACACTGCCCACCCAGGACCATCGCCGTTTGCCATCGGCAACGTGCGGGTTTGATCTCAATCTATGCCGTGTTGTCTCGTTGCTAATGAGGTGAACAGCAACGTTACTAAAGCGCGAGTCAACATCAAGGAATTGGTTGCGCTGCTTCATGACGGGGGAACATCCTTGTGAGTATGGAAGACAAAACGCAGCTGTGTTCGATTGCGAAAACCGAGGGGATCAGTTACAGAGAGCGCATATAATAGACTGAAATTATGCTGAACGCAAACCAATCAAACTTTAGGCAGTGTTGATATTTTGGATTATGTCATTCTGAGCGGCGACCGAAGGTCGGGCGACCTTCGGTCGCTTAAGCGTCCAAAAACAACTTCCTGATTTCAACCTCCGGGAGGTGGCCGCAAACGTCCAGTTAAACACTTTGGTTCTGGCCACCTCCCGGAGGTTATTTCTGGACAGTCACTTAGCGAAGAATCTGCACCAAGACGTTCAATTTTGCTCAAACTCGGAGATTCCTCTTCGCTCCGATGCCTTCGGCATCGTCACTCATCGGAATGACAATAGTGCCTAGTCTGCCCCGACTTGCAGTTTCAGCCAGGCGTCGATAAAGGGATCCAGGTCGCCATCCAAAACGGCTCCGGTATTGCCGGTCTCGTAACCGGTGCGCTCATCTTTCACCATCTGGTACGGATGCAGAACGTAATTGCGAATCCGGGTGCCGAAACCCGCTTTGACGTAGGCTCCGCGCATTTCCGCCTCTTGATCGAGCTTTTTCCGCATTTCGATATCATAAAGCCGGGAGCGCAGCACCTTCATCGCCGTCTCACGGTTCTGCGTCTGGCTGCGCTCATTCTGGCAGGTGACAACAAGTCCTGTGGGAAGATGCGTAAGTCGGACGGCTGTAGCGTTTTTCTGGACGCTCTGCCCGCCTGCCCCGCCTGAAAGAAAGACATCCAGTCTGACGTCGTTGGGGTGAATCTCGATTTCGATATCGTCATCAAGAACGGGTAGCACTTCAACCTGGGCAAAGGAGGTGTGCCGGCGATTATTGGAATCAAAGGGGCTCAGCCGGACAAGACGATGATTTCCCTTCTCCCCTTTCAGATAACCGTAAACCCAGGGGCCCTGCATCTCGATTGTCACGCTCTTGATGCCAGCCTCTTCACCAGATGTCTGATCGGTGATGGTAGTTTTGTAGTCATGTTTTTCGGCCCAGCGCAAATACATGCGTAGCATCATCTCCACCCAGTCCTGCGCCTCGGTGCCCCCCTCGCCAGCCTGGATGGCCAGAATGGCGTCGGCTGCATCGTGCCTGCCGGAAAGCGCAAGCCTTAATTCTCGCTTGTCGACGGCATCAGTCAGAGTAACGATTTCCTGCTCGATCTCGACCAGCGTTTCCTGGTCCTCTTCCATATCAACCAACTCGAGCAGTTCTAATGCATCTGATTACCTGTCTTTCCAGGTTACGCCAGCCATCCACCTGTTCCCGTAGCGCCGATAACCGACGCATGGTCGTTTGTGCAGCTTTCGGATCTCCCCAGATATCGGGATCAGCCGCTGTTTTCTCCAGTGTCTCTAACTCTGCGATTTTGGCAGGCCAGTCAAAGACGCCCCCGGATTGTCTGGAGACGTTCCTCCAGGGATTCAAGCTGTGTTCGTGTTTCGCTCATAAGATTATTTTACTCGTAGTGGGAATGGTTATCGGAAAATGCATTATTGATGATTAAAGATTAATGATTAAAAACATCACTTCTTCAACAATTGCTCAATTTTTAATCATTACTGATTTATTGATCTCTGGATCTTTGTTCTTCATGGTTCAGCAGGGCCTCGACAAACACCCACGGATCGAACTCGGCCATATCCTCGATCTTCTCGCCGGTGCCAACGAAACGGACGGGTACACCCAACTGGTCGGCGATAGCCAGAACAACGCCACCCTTGGCAGTGCTGTCCAGCTTGGTGAGGATGACGCCTGTCACGCCGACGCTGTCGCCGAATTTCTGGGCCTGGGTGATGGCATTCTGCCCTGTGGTGGCGTCAAGCACCAGGAGCACCTCGTGGGGCGCTTTATGCACCTGCCGCTGTGCCACATTGCGGATCTTCTCCATCTCTTTCATGAGATTGTAATTGGTGTGCAAACGTCCGGCGGTATCGATAATGAGGATGTCCGCATCACGGGATTGCTGACTGGCGCGAATGGCATCGTAAACGACTGCGCCGGGGTCTGCGCCAGGTTCGTGAGCGATAACCGACACATTTGCCCGGTCACCCCAGACATTGAGCTGATCAATCGCCGCAGCCCGGAAGGTGTCTCCTGCGGCCAGGACGACACGCCGACCCCGTTCTCGATAGTGCCAGGCGAGCTTGCCGATGCTTGTGGTTTTGCCGGAGCCATTAACGCCAACGACCAGCACAATCGTCAGCAAGCGGTTGGGATTCTCAATATCCAGCGGTGGGGCATCAGCTTGCAAGATACGCACCATTTCTTCCTTCAGGACCTGGTAGGCTTCATCGGTGCGCTTGACGTTCTCGCTTTGCACGCGCCCGCGTGTGGCTTCAACCAATTTCAGGGTCGTATCTACGCCGACATCGCCCATAATCAGAGCTTCTTCGAGATCATCCCACATGTCATCGCTAATCTCGTTGGCCTGGAAAATGGAGCCAAGCCGACCGAGCACGCCGCCACGGGTTTTGGTCAGACTCTTATCAAGTTTTTGTTCGTCTTCAGGATCGATTTGAGAGCGTCGGAAACGACTGAATACCACGGGGTCCTCCAGAGCAAGGAATCTGTATCAGCAAAAGGCCGCCCGAAGCGTAGCTTCGCGGCGTCCGTTAAGCAGTAGTATACCGTCGGAGGCGGCTCTTTCGCAAAACGAATCGCTATCTGCTAGCAAGATCATAGCCAAATTACACATTTTTTGTACAAAAAACCATTGCCGGGCGGACATGAGTGCGTTATAATGAATCTACCGGACAACAGGGACGTTGTAGCAGACGTCCCTCCTTTTTTAGGTCCCACCAGAGCAGCACATGGCCAAATACACTCCGCCAACCATCACCCAGCTTCAGGCGAAGCTCACTTACATGAGCCCCGATGAACGCGTGCTGGTCCAGCAGGCCTACGATGTGGCGGAAGAAGAACATTTCGGACAAACTCGGAGTTCGGGCGAAGACTATATCACGCATCCCTTGGCGGTGGCCGATATCCTGGCGGATTTGAATGCCGATGCCGAGACAATTGCTGCTGGGTTATTGCATGACGTGGTGGAGGATTGCGACTATCCGACAGAAAAAATCGAAGAATATTTCGGACGCAAGGTCCTGGACCTGGTGTTAGGCGTCACCAAGCTGTCCAAACAGACCCGCAAGGAACTGGAACCGACCGACAGTCATGGCAATCCCGAACTACAGAACTACCTGATACAAGGTAACGGACGAGCTTCAATAGCGCCAACGCCTTCTCGTCAGGACGAGTGGGCGGAAAACATGCGCCAGCTCTTCATGAGTTCAGCCGAACACCCCCTGATCCTCGTGATCAAACTGGCTGATCGGCTGCACAACATGCGCACGCTGAACGGGCACCCCAGCAAAGAAAAACAGAAGCGCATCGCCCGTGAAACGCTGGAAATCTTCGCTCCAGTCGCCAACCGCCTGGGCATGTGGCAAATCAAGTGGGAACTGGAAGATCTCTCAATCCGTTATTTGGAACCAGAAATCTACCAGCATATGAAGCAGATAATCTCGCAGAGGCGGGGAGGGCGAGAGGACTTCATCAGACAGGTCGAACGAGAGCTTCAGGCGGACATCGAAGCGGCGCATGTAGAGGCCGAGGTGTCTGGCAGGCCAAAACACATCTACTCTATCTGGCGTAAGATGCAGCGTAAAGGCATCGCCTTCGATGAAATCTACGACTTCCACGGTTTTCGGGTTATTGTCGACAGCATCGGCGATTGTTACACCGTATTGGGACTCGTTCACTCACGCTGGGCGCCTATTCCCGGTGAGTTTGATGACTACATCGCCCGCCCCAAAGAGAATGGCTACCAATCGCTGCACACTGCGGTCGTGGGACCAGGCGGCGTGCAAATGGAGGTGCAGATCCGCACAAAGGAAATGCACGAAATGTCGGAACAGGGCGTCGCCGCACATTGGCGTTACAAAGAGCGCAGCCACAAATACGATACAGAATTTGCCAACAAAGTCGCCTGGCTGCGGGCCCTGGTCAATTACGAAGAAGAAACGGAAAACGCCACCGAGATGGTGGAAAACATGCGCGCCGATCTCTTTGGCGACCGTGTTTATGTTTTTACACCAAAGGGCGATTTGTTCAGTCTCCCCACCGGGTCCACGCCGATTGACTTCGCTTACTACATCCATACCGAAGTCGGGCACCGCTGCCGTGGAGCCCGTGTGAATGGCAAAATGGTGCGGTTGGACTACAAACTCCAGACACGAGACCGTGTGGAGATTATCACTACCAAACGGGGTGGCCCCACCCGGGATTGGCTCAACCCGAACCTTGGTTTTGTCAAATCCACCCGCGCCCGTGCAAAAATTAGAACCTGGTTCCGCAAGCAGGATCGGGAACAAAACATCATCGCCGGTCGACAGTCGTTGGATCGCTTGCTCAAACAACTCAATCTGCGCTCCACCAGCTACGAAGATGTGGCAAAAGCGCTCGACTACAAAAATCTCGATGATCTGCTGGCAGCTATCGGCTATGGCGATGTTTCAACCGAGCGCATCGCCGGAAGGCTTCTGGATTTGCAGCGGCAGGCCGAGGCAGAGCAAAGACTCGAAGAGGAAATCCCAGTCTCGGAGATACCGATCCCCCCCCGCTCCCGGCCTGGCGACGAGGTGACTGTACGGGGCGTCGAGGGCTTGCTTACACGCATGGCGCATTGTTGCAACCCCTTGCCGGGAGAGCCGATTATCGGTTATGTCACACGAGGCAAGGGCATCACCATCCATCGGGCCGATTGCTCCAATATCATGAACAGAAATGAGCCTGAGAGACTGATCCATGTCGAATGGGGCAAAAACACGCCTACCTATCCTGTTCCCATCATCGTCAAAGCCTGGAATCGGGCTGGACTGTTGCGAGATATCACCAGCCTCGTAGCGGCTGATAAAGTGAATATCAGTGGATCGAACACACAATCCAACCGCAAGAGCCCCTTTGTTTCGATCACACTTACGCTGGATGTCGAAGATGCGGAGCAACTTACACGCATGATGGACAAGATCGGCCAGGTGCAGAATGTGATCTCGGTGGAGCGTTTGCGGACTTGATCACGATTTCATGCGGGCGCCTTTATCCTCAAAGGTGAAAATCCAGCCAGCCAGATCGCCGATGACGATGCTGTCTTTCACATCGCCGGTGGCCGGGTCCACGAAAATACGGTAGAAACGGGAAGAATACATGCCTGCGTCTTGCAGAATCTCGCTTTCCGTTCGCTCACGGATTTGCTTCAGGCGCTGTTGCCAGTGCGTCATGTTCTGCGGTCGCAGGTCGACCCAGCCGTCGTCAGCGTTGTCTGCCTTCGAGTGCGGGCCCCGCAACACCTGTTCGCCATCGGGCAACAGAATGGGGATGCCGATAGAGATGATCTGAGCCCGCAAACTGGCGTTGGCTTTGATTTCTGCGTAGCAGGCCTGCGCCAGCACTTCTGGCGTCATGACCAGCACTCTGGCAACGCTATCACCGCTGATCTGCTGCAACAGGTAGGCCTCAAACAGCAGCTTGGACAAACGAGGGGGACCAAGCAATTCGAAGGCGACACTGCGGACATTGTGCATCTTTTCCAGATGTCGCATACGGGACAACGCACCTTCCCGGAGGATACCGGCGCGATAGGTGGGGCCCAGCACCGACTGGTCGAGAGCACTGATCACGTCGAAGCCGGAGTTGCCGCCCCTCAGTTCCATGGAAACATAGCGGGCGATTTCCTCCGGCGTGACGAACTCCATCTGATTGACAGAGGTGATGCTGGAGAATTCACCCAGGGCAAAAAGTCCATTCTCGCCGGTGTCGATGTAGACATTTTCCAGCACCTGATCGGGAAGCGCCACGCCGTATTCGCCGCTGGGCGTTGCAGCCATCTCCACAGGGTAGGCTTGTTCGGGCAGGCAATCGTAGAGCGGGATTGGGTGTCCCCGCCGTCGGATCGGGCCGTAATCGATCTCCGCCCAGCCGATAGCGGCAGTGGGCTTGATCTCCTTGATGACCGGACGTTCGGGCGGCGTGCGGGCCAGGAGGAACAGCAACAGGCTGTGAGCGCCCGCCACAGCGGTCTTGGACAGCAGGATTGACGAGGGTTTTTCCTCGCCGTGGGTGTAGGGGATGTTGAGTCCCATGCCACCGGTGCCGCTGGTTCCGACTTTGACGTACACCTTCAGGCCGGGCCAGCCATTTTCGGGATCGGCTGCAAGCACCTCGGTGAGGATCTGCATGTGACGGACAACATGCGGGATGTACAGTTTGAGCAGGTGTTGCTCCGCCACCCGTCGGAAATCAGTGCCATCCTCTCCGTCCGCTGCTGCCAGCAGGTCTTTGGCGCTGGTGTAGATGTCCTGATAGGCGAAAGCTGTGGCGGTGTTGATGCAGTCGACGATGGCATCCGGGCGGTAACTGCGCACGAAACGAGCAAGCGTGGAGCTTTCGAGGATATCCATCTTGCGCTCCCCGACCATCGCTCCCAACAGGTCATCCAAAACCTGCAAGCGGGCCCCGTCATCTTCCAGAATTTCGGGCCATGACATATCTTTGTAGTCCCAGCGCACGTAAATGTTACCCCAACAGGCGCTGATCCGGGTGGTGTTTTTCGCTTCTGATTGCAGTTGTGCGGCAGCCCGTTCGGCGCTCTGTTGATCGATCGAGGCGATAACGAGATGGGCGGGATGATCCCTCAGCAGTCGGCGGCAGACAGCCTTTCCGACCATGCCGGCGCCACCCAGCACGAGAATTGTACGTCCTTGTACATCCATAACGGTCCTCCATTGGGCCATGATTTTATGTAAACCGTCGGGTAAATTCTGTTTTGCCGATGGTATTTTTTTATGCCTTCATTTTACCATTGACTGGCGTTTCTGAGCCACATCTTCGCCGGATCGATCCACTATTGTCGCCAACTGCGCCTCCGATTGAAACCGCAGGCTGCTACAAAAAAGTCGACTCGAAGCCGACTCCCCCTCGCTCATTCGCCCACTCGCCCTATCCCTCCCTCGCCCTTACCCCCTGCCACCCCGAAATATGGTATCATTGCCCGAGCACTGGACTGCACCCGACCGTCCTGTCTGACTCGACCAATCGTTACCCCGCATGAAGCTTATCGTCCAAATTCCCTGCCTGAACGAAGAGGAGACGCTGCCCGCCACCGTCGGCGATATCCCGCGCAGCATTCCCGGCGTGGACGTTGTCGAACTCCTCATTATCGATGATGGCAGCACAGACCGGACGGTGGAGTCAGCACGGGCGCTGGGCGTTGATCATATTGTACGGTTCACCCAGAATCGGGGCCTGGCCGCCGCCTTTTCCGCCGGGCTGGATGCCTGCCTCAAATTGGGCGCTGACATCATCGTCAACACCGATGGCGACAATCAGTACGCCGGGGCCGACATCCCCAAACTCATCGCCCCCATCCTTGCAGGCCAGGCGGATATCGTAATCGGCAATCGGGAGACGGACACCATCGCCCATTTCTCGCCGACCAAAAAGCGGTTGCAGAAGCTGGGAAGCTGGGTAGTGCGGCAGGCCTCAGATACCGACATTCCCGACACCACCAGCGGTTTTCGGGCCTACAGCCGGGATGCCGCCCTGCGCATCAACGTCACGACGGATTACTCCTACACGCTGGAGACCATCATCCAGGCCGGGAAACAACACCTGGCCGTGGGACATGTGCCGGTCGGGACCAATCCCAAATTGCGTGATAGCCGTCTGTTCGGCAGCACCTGGAGCTACCTCAATCGTTCCGCCACCACCATCATCCGCATCTACACCATGTACGAACCGTTGCGGGTGTTTGTGTCTGCGGGCGTGTTGCTGCTCCTGGGCGGGCTGGCGCTGTCGTTGCGCTACCTTTATTTCGTCTACCTGGGCGAAGGCACCGGCCATGTGCAATCGGTCATCGTCGCCGCCGTGCTGTTCATCGCCGGATTCCAGGTGATCATGATCGGATTGATAGCCGATCTCATCGCCATCAACCGCCGCCTGAGCGAAGACATCCTGCTCCGGGTCAAACGGCTGGAGCTTTCGGGCAATGATGAACAAGAGTAGCGGCCAATCCCTGTCATGAAACAGCAGAGGTCAGAAGCCAGAAGTCGGAAGTCAGTCGGTTCGAGCGAGTTCACAGCCGTATCTGTTATTGCGAGCATTTACTCGCCGTGATGCTGGGCATCCAGCATGTGCATCTACCATGACATCAACGTTTGACAACACAGCCCGGAATCAGGATTCCCACTCGCATGGACTGCGAAAACATTGGCCCATCGCGGTCATTTTAGGACTTTTTGTGGCGCTGGGCGCAGTTTACAGCATCGTCAATCCCCTGTTTGAGTCTCCAGACGAAGTCTGGCATTACGAATATGTGCGCTGGCTGGTGGAAGGAAATGGTCTCGCCCGGCCAGAAGAGGTGGGCACAGCGCCCTGGCATCAGGAAGGGAGCCAGCCACCGCTGTACTACTTGCTCGCCGCAGCCATCACTGCGCCGATTTCCACCGACAACGCCGAGGATGTGATCCGCTACAATCCGCACGCCAACGTCGGGCAGGCGGATTCCTTCGGCAACAAGAACATCATGGTGCACAGCAGCGCCGAAGCCTGGCCCTGGCAAGGTGTGGCGCTGGCTGCACATGTGGCCCGTTTCTTCTCATTGCTGCTGGGCGCTGTCACAGTGCTGGCGACCTACGGCGCTGCTATGGCCGTGTTCCCCGGTCGCAGGGCGCTTGCAGCGCTGGCGGCAGGCCTGGTCGCCTTCAATCCCCAATTCCTCTTTCTCAGCGCTGCGGTGAACAACGACATGCTGGTGATCGCTGCCAGCGCTGGAGGCGTGTGGCTGGCGGTTCATTTGCTGGGCCGCGAGGATTCGCCGCCGTTGTGGCAGCCCATTTTATTCGGCGTTTTGGTTGGCGTTGCCGCCGCCAGCAAACTCAGTGGCCTGGCGCTGGCCGGGCTGGCCGGGCTCACGTTCCTCATCCTGGCCTGGCGAATGCGGTCGCTGGTCAGCCTGATCAAGTGGGGACTGATCGTCGGTATCGTCGCCCTGGCGGTGGGTGGATGGTGGTATCTGCGCAACCTCTACCTTTACGGCGACCCGCTGGGCCTCAAGGCGATGTTCGACATCCTGCCCCGTCGCGCCGAACCGCCGACGCTGGCAGAACTTGCGGCCAGGGCGCAGGGCGTGTGGCGTTCGGCCTGGGCGGTCTTTGGCTGGTTCAATGTGACGGCTGACTCGTGGCTGTACAGCGTCTACACCCTGCTCAGTTTGCTGGGATTGCTGGGGCTGGTCATCCTCTGGCCGTGGCGCTGGTGGAGGCACAAACGCCGGGAACAGGGAAATGTCCTGTCACCTGCCAGTTGGTCGCAACTTGTCGTGATGGTCGTCTGGATTGTCGTTATCTTCCTGGCGCTGCTGAGCTGGGCGCAGATGCGCTATCCTCAGGGGCGATTGCTGTTCCCCGCCATCAGCGCCGCTGCCGTCCTGCTCAGTCTCGGCTTGAGCAACTGGCTACCACAGCGTTTCCACAAAGCATTTGCCATAGTTCTGGTCGCTGACTTGTTCATCCTGGCAGCGATCATCCCCTTTCGCTGGATTGCGCCCACCTATGCCGCTCCCGCCCCGCTGCCTGCTGAGGCCACTATCCCCAACCAGCTCGACGCTGAGTTCGGAGAGCAGATCAAACTGGTGGGATACAGCATCGAAGCGTCGGA
This sequence comes from uncultured Chloroflexia bacterium, assembly GCA_963700615.1. Lineage (GTDB taxonomy): Bacteria > Chloroflexota > Anaerolineae > J102 > J102 > DUEF01. Next base: position 321,552 of record CAVOYG010000033.1, read on the forward strand.
GATAGAACCTGGCGGCCAGGTGCATCTGACGTTGTACTGGCAAGCCTTGCAAGCGCCAACGCAGGACTACAGCGTCTTCGTGCATTTCACAGATGATTTCGGCATCATTCAGGCCCAACGGGACAGCTACCCCGCTTCCGGCTCTCTCCCCACCAGTGATTGGCAACCCGGCCAACGCTATGCCGACGAGCATCTGGTGCAGATCCCAGCGACTGCGCCCGCCCCGGCCACTTACGAGATCGGCGTCGGCTTATACGACTTCGACGCCAATGTGCGGCTGCCGGTCGGCGATGGCGACACCTGGACGCTGGGCGAAATAGCAGCCCAGCCCAAAGTGAGCGCTGATGGCATCCCCAACCCAGTGCATTACAACTTCGATGATCAGATCGCCCTGGTTGGCTTCCAACTCGACCGGCGGGTGATGCACCCCGGCGACACGCTTTCACTCGACCTTTGGTGGGAAGCGCTGAGCACGCCGGTAACTGATTATGTCATGTTCTCCCATCTGGTGTTCCCGCCAGATGCCGTCTGGGCGGGTCGAGATTCCCAGCCCCAAAATGGCGCATCCCCAACCTCCGGTTGGCAACCGGGTGACATTGTTCAAGATCAACACCAGTTGACATTACCAGATGAAGCACCGGCGGGGCTCTATTTCGTGGAGATCGGCATTTACGATGCGGAGACGTTTGATCGTCTGCCGGTCAATTTCAGCACCGAGGGCATCGTCCTTGGCCAGATCAAGGTGGAAAACAAGTAACAAACCGGTTTTTGGGGATATCGTGTGGTGCTATGTTGTGAAACGTAAAACGTGAAACGTGATATCGCTTCGGCTAGTGTTTTTCACGTTTTACGTTTTACGAATCACGCTGAATGAGTGCTTGCCGCTCGGATTCCTGTTGAACCACAAAAGCCAAGCCAGCGTTCAATCAAAATGGGGCTGGGGATTGAAACCAAAAAGTCCTTTGTTGCGTAAACTATTATGGAAGATCATCTACATTTTGTGCGCAAATTATGCTATAATGAGTGCAACAATTCACCCCATTCCTCAACATTGGAGGTCTGAACATGGACTACGGCAAAATCGTAAGTGGAACCTTCGGCGTGATCTGGAAGGAAAAGAAACTGTGGCTCCTCGGCATCATCGGCCTGTGCCTGGGCTCTATCGCCAGCGGACTGTATCTGGCAGGATACTTCAACTGGTACGGCAATTTCATGTCCGATATCATGAGCCTGAGCGTCATCGAATCTGATGACCCTGCGGTGATCATTGAAGCTATGATGGGTAGTATGGGCTGGCTGTTCGGAGGCATGACCTTCCTGTTCTGCGCCAGCATCATCGGTTACATCATCAACCTGGTCATGCGTGGCGCTACAATCTCTGAAGCGGACAAAGCCTGGTCTGGCGAGAGCGTAGATATCAGCCGTGGCGCGCGCAGTGGCGCGGGGCATGGCCTGCACCTGTTCATCGTCGATCTATTGTGGTGGGTGCTGCCGGCTGTGTTCATCTTTGCCGGCATGGCCTGCGGCTTTCTATTCCTGTTTGGCGGTATCGGACTTGCTGCCAATTCACCGTCTGGCGATGATGCAGGCGCTGTTTTTGCCATCTTGGGCAGCGTGTTCGCAATGATCGGCGTTTTAGCCTGTCTGGGGCTGCTCTTCAGCATCCTGCAAGGCATTTTCGCCCCGTTGATGTACCAATCGGTCGTACTCGGAAAACGTTCGATCGGCGCTGCCATCGGTGAAGGCTTCAAATTGGCCCGCCAAAACCTCGGACCCATGGTGATCTTTTTGATCATCCTCTTCGTCATCAACCTTGGCGTTCAGTTCATCATCCAAATGGCCAGCATCCCCCTGATGGGCGGATGGATGGCAGGCTGGATCGGCATGGTGCAGGACCTTTCAGCAGGTGGGATGCCATCGATGCCAGCCGCAAACACTGTGGTGCTGTTGTTTGGCGGCTTATTGCTGGCAATCGTCACGCTGTTGGGTCAGAGTCTCATGCAGACATTCAGTCTGACCTTGTATTCACGGGTGTACCGGCTACTCACTCCTGAGGAAGCGACTGCAGAAGAAATACCCCAGCTTCCCGGTGGAGAGGAACCTGCGGTCGCCGCATAATAGGTTCCAATAAACAAATAACCTCAATTCGGCGACAAATCGAGGAAAGCATCCTTCGCTACACGACCACACGACCTTCGGTCGTCGCCCAGAATCCTCATACTGAGATAAACAGAAAATGGGCGGCTTTGATGGCCGCCCATTGGTGATCTTGTGATTATTCTGCTTAGGGTTCTGCAGGATAGACAGACTTATTGCTGAAGACTGCGTCCTAAACTGACCAAATAGACCTGTAGATCATCGGGCAGTGGGGGCACAAATTCGACAGACCAGTTGTCTTGAATCGTTGCAGCCTCTTCCCGCGCCTTGAGCCACTCTTCGAACGCCGCTGAACGCCTTGTTTCAAATTCGGCCTCATCCACTTCCCGTTCCGGGTCGGAATCAGCAACGTAGATGATGTAGTAGCCAGAGGTGGTTCTGATGGGGTCGCTCAACTCACCGACGCCCAATGAAAATGCCACTTCATCCACCTCGGCGGGAAGCTGACCCCGGGGCACCCACCCCAGATCGCCGCCAGATTCGGCTGTGACAACATCTTGCGAGACTTCCATGGCGACATCCGCAAAGGGTTCACCACCTTCAATCCGGGCTCGGGCTTCTGATGCCGTCTCCAGCGCGGCAGCCTCGGCTGCGGCAATAGCTTCTGCGCTGGGCTGGCTGTTGGTGCGGATTAAGATGTGGCGTGCGTTTACCTGGTCCTCGTCGGTGTTGATCTCATCAACCATTATCAAATGATAACCGAAATCAGTCTTGACCGGCTGCGAGAGTTCGCCAACATCCAGGGAAAAAGCGGCTTGTTCAAACTCGGGCACCATTGCGCCCCGGCCAAACCAGCCTAAACTGCCGCCGTTGGCGCCGCTGCCTGGGTCTTCGGAAACCTCGATTGCGACATCAGCAAAATCCTCACCTGCCTCAATCCGAGCACGGATTTCTTCAATTCTGCTCAGTGCATCCGCCTCCGCCTGTTCGACCGGCGGCGCTTCAGGTTCAATATTCACCAGAATCTGCTTCAATTCCACCTGCTCTTGGGTAGTGTCGAACTCCAAAGGCGCGGCTTCCAGGAGCTTGTCACGCATCAATGAAGCGGTAATCCACTGCCGAAATTCTTGTTCTGTCAAGCTGTCGGTGGATTTGAGACGTTCCAGAAAGTCGTTGTACTGCGTCTGGAACTCCTCAACAGAAATGCCGGAATCCGTTGGGACGGTATCGGTAATTGGCTGGGCGGGATCAGGCGTTGGGACGGGTTCAGCGTTTCGGTCATAATTGAACTGCTGCTCGATTTCCAGTTGGACTTCCTCGGGCGTCACCGATACGTTATATTCCTCCGCCAATTGCTGCTGCAGCGTTTCTTGGATGAGTGCATCCAACGATTTAACGGAGAGGCTTTCCGGTGTGTTGATTTCATTGTACAACTGCTGTATCTGGTTCAAGAAGGGATTAGCCCCATCGGCGCCAGCAAATTGCTGTCCCAAGCTGACGTATTGATCAACTTGTCTGGTAAGGTTATCCTGGTCCCATCGCAGCCGACGCTGAAATTCGGAGACTGAGATCGCATCGCTGTTGACCACAGCTACTGCCTGGCGTGGCTTATAAAAGAATTCATACACAACACCACCAAGCAGAAGTAGGACAACAACAGCTATGGAGATGCCAACACCGATCAGGATTTTTCGTTCTTTCTCGGCTTCTTTTTGTCGCGCGCTTTGATACCGTCGAGGTTGTACTTCTGAGGTGGTTTCAGGTGGTTTGTTTTTCCGTTTTGTCATACAGTTCTTCTGCTCTCCTAAAACTCTTGCTAGCTCGCTTAAGACAGTAGTGCAATGATGCATTAGCGCATCAAGACTCGCGGTGACTGCCGCTACTTCCATAAAGGCGAATCTGATCCGTTGTGTAGGGTAACAGCGCCAGGAAACGCGCTCGCTTGATCGCCGTCGCAAGGAAACGTTGATGTTTGGCGCAGGTGCCGGTGCGACGTCGGCTGTATATCTTACCATGCGCTGTGATGTAAGTGGTAAGCAACTCGGGCTTTTTGTAATCAATGTAGTCGACTTTGTCAACGCAAAATGAACAAACACGACTCCCCTTGGGGGCGTACCTACTATCCCTATCGTCACCACCTTGTTGTCGCCGCCTCGACTGTCCGCCGTATGATTGCGGCCTTGAGGAGCGGCTTTGTTGTGGTCTGTAAGCAGGCCGGGATGCGGGTCTGGAGCTTTCTGTTTTAGGTTTTTCAGCCTGTTCTGTGGATCGGGTATTTTCTTCTGCCACGGTTTCCTCCGTAATATTGTTTATTCGCTAACCGCTCGATTTCCACCGAGCGGTAATGGTCTTGTGAATTGAACTGAAATTGAGGATCGGTATAGTCTGGTGGAACGCAACCGGCCTACCGATCCCAGACGTAGCATGTTGATGAGCTTAGTATGCTAGAATGGTAGATCTGGCTCGTCATCAAAATAGTGGTCTTCAGAATGGTGAGAGGCGCTGTTTGGACGGGGATCAAGAATAAGCATTTCATTCGCCACCAATTCGGTGCGATAATGCCGGGTTCCGTCCTGGTCCTCCCAGTTTCGAGTTTGGAGATGGCCATCAACATAGACGCGAGAAGCCTTTCGTAAGTACTGGTTGCAAATCTCGGCCAGGTTGCCCCAGGCGACAACATTGAACCATTCAGTCGCTTCGCGACGGTCACCATCAGAAGTCACCCATGAACGGCTGGATGCAACGCTAAAGGTGGTGACAGGTTTGCCGCCGGAGGTGTACCGGATTTCGGGGTCTCGCCCCAAGTTTCCGATAATCATGACTTTGTTCAGGCCTCTAGACATGAATCCTCTCCTAATGGACTTACTCGAAATCTAATGGACTAACCCATCTGCTTTCATGTCAACGATCTTGCTTTCGCACCGGAAGCTGCCTGAGAACGTCTTCATGGAGCTGCATTGAACGTGTCAGTTCCACCATCTGGCTTCCTTCCAGGCTAAAATCAAACTGGAAATAGTACGCTTCAGTTTGCTTCTTGATTGGATAAGCCAGGGATCGCCGCCCCCAGACCATTGCTTCGGTATTTTCGCCGCCCAACTCAACAATTCGTTGCTGTAGCCATTCGGACAGTGCTGTTACGCCTTCTTCATCCAATCGGGGATGAAAGAGCGTAACCATCTCATACTCAGTCATATAGGATTCTCCTTTTCCTTGGAATTTGTCACTGGTCAACTTCTTGGCGCACGTTCCGGGTGCACGATCAAAGGGCCACTGACAGAAAAGAACGAGGGGCGAAATTGCTCCCTCGTGATAATCGAAGCATTTTGCCATAGCGTATCGCAAATCGCAAATTCAAATAGCGTGAACTAAACGGGAGGACATCAACAGCAGCTAAATGACCCTGTTTCACATCAAATAGGCGCTAAGATCGCAGATTGGATAGCGCCAGCGGTTTGCCAATGTCCCAGCCCTTAAGTATAATGCACCAACCGTTCAATACTGACGGTAAAATCGGGGCGTAGCGCAGCCCGGTAGCGCGCACGGTTCGGGTCCGTGAGGTCGGGCGTTCAATTCGCCCCGCCCCGACTTTATTCAAAACATCAGTACATATGGGCTATGAAAAACGTTCGTCTCTAACCAAGGTGAACGTTTTTTGATCCAACATTGATCGACAATATTCTCAGCGCGCTTCCGTCCGCGCAACAAATTAACATCCTGAGGAGAACCAATGACTTCAGCAGTTAGCAGGCCACCGGCAGCAGATTCCGCCCGTGCATTGGCGCACTTCGAGTGTTTGCTCGAATTCGAGACAGATTGCTGGGATGTGCACCATGCGTTAACGAATGACCGCCAGGATTTCGTGCTCCTGGATGTCCGTGGCGAGGCGCTTTACGACGCCGGACACATTGATGGGGCGATCAGCCTGCCCCATGCCCGCATCAATGAAAGTAGCCTTGCGGCGTATCCTCCAGACACTCTGTTCGTGGTTTATTGCGCCGGTCCGCACTGCAACGGCGCTGATAAGGCGGCGATTCGGTTGGCCAGGCTGGGAAGGCCGGTCAAGAAAATGATCGGGGGCGTCACCGGCTGGTTGGATGAAGGATTCAGCCTGGAATGTAGCCCTGAGTGAACAAAACCTGTATACTGGCGGATGAATGTTTCAACTCATCAAAGAGGCGCTACTCATGAAGAAATCTTTCCTGCTGATTGTGATCCTGGCTGGCGCATTGCTGGTGGCATCATGCCAGTCACCGACGACTGCTCCCACCGAATCGACGCCCGCCCCTGGCCCTGCTGCTGACCCGTATGCATTCATCCCGGCGGAAATCCCCGGCGAGGTCATGTACATCCCCTTCCCGGTTGAGATCACTGTCGATGGCGATCTGGCGGACTGGGATATGCTGCCGTCCAGCACTGTGGATTACGGTCCTCGACCATCCTCTGACCCTGCAGAAAATGGCTCTTTCACCTTTGCAGTTGCCGCCGACATGGACAATCTCTACATCACCATGTCCATGCCCGACGAGAATATCATCGCCGGGAGGCACGGTGCAGAATTCTGGAACGAAGATTCAATGGAGTTTTATGTCAATGCATCTGGGGATTTGAACACCAGAAGCTATGCGCCGAAAATCTTCCAGGTCAACATAAATGCTGCCGATATCGGCAACACCGACCCGGATGCGCTGACCCTCACCGGCGTGAACAGCTCGGATGCCGTTGTCAGCGGCTATGTCTTTGAAACAGAAAATGGCTGGGGCTTTGAAGCAGCCGTCCCCCTGGCAGACCTGTTGCAACCTGAGCACGGACTCGAAATCGGTTTCCAGGCGCAAATCAATGGCGCTTCGACGCTGGATCGTGACATCAAGTTGATCTGGTCCAAGGCCGACACCGGCGATCTGTCCTGGCAATATCCTCTGCTTTTTGGCCGGGGCATTCTCTTTGAACTGGGCCGACAAGACATCCCACAGCCCAGCGTGGCGGAAGCAGCGCCTACCCCCACGCCTGAACCGCCTCCTGAGTCTATCCCGACCTTGATCAGCGTCAACCAGACCGGTTACTTCCCCAACGGCAAGAAAATCGCTTCCATTGCCCTGGATGCAAACGCAACGCAGGACTGGAACCTGATCGACAGCAGCGGAGACGTTGTGTTGAGCGGCGTGACGACCATTTGGGGTGAAGACGCCACCTCGGGCGACAATCTCCACATCATCGATTTCTCCGATTTCGAGACACCGGGCAGCGGCTACATGCTCGTTGCGGCAGACCTGGAGAGCGTCCCCTTCGAGATTGCCGCCGACATCTACAGCCCATTAAAGCGCGACGCACTGGCCTATTTCTACCACAACCGCAGCGGCATCCCCATCGAAGCGGATTACGTTGGCGACGACTGGGCTCGTCCTGCCGGGCATATCACCGACGACAACGTGACTTGCTACAAAGGCGATGATGCCGACGGAAATTCCTGGCCGGGGTGTGAATACACTTTGGACGTGGCCGGTGGCTGGTATGATGCCGGTGATTTCGGCAAGTATGTGGTCAATGGCGGCATCTCCGCCTGGACGCTGTTGAATCTCTACGAACGCTTCCCCGATGTATATACCGATGGCTCCCTCGATATCCCCGAGCAGGGCAATGGCGTTCCCGACCTGTTGGATGAGGCCCGCTGGGAGATGGAGTTCCTGCTGTCCATGCAAGTTCCGCAAGATCAGCCGAAGGCTGGCATGGCCCATCACAAGATGCACGACCGCTCCTGGGAACCCCTGCCGATGATCCCGCCCACTGAGGTGGACAACGACAACGAGCACAAAATCGACGGCGAGGGGCGCTACCTGTACGCCCCATCGACTGCGGCCACGCTCAATCTGGCTGCCACTGCCGCGCAATGCGCCCGCATCTGGGATGAGATCGACCCCGATTTTGCCGGACGCTGTCTGGTAGCGGCGGAAAGCGCCTGGGATGCTGCGCTCGCCAATCCGGGCATCTACGCCGGCAACACCCCCGGCGAAGGTGGCGGCAACTATGACGACGGCGTTGTCACCGATGAATTCTACTGGGCTGCCGCCGAGCTTTTCATCACCACTGGCGACGAAGTGTACAAAACCTTCCTGCTTGATTCCGACCAGTTTGCTAAAGCCGGCTCGTTCGATTGGGGTCACACAGCGCCATTGGGCACGATTTCGCTGGCAATCACCGAAAATGATTTGCCCGCTGAGCAAAGCGCCCAGATCGGCGACAGCATCCTCGCCTACGCCGACGACTTGATCGCAGTTCAGGACAATGACGGCTATACTGTCCTCATCGATGAAGCCTATCCCTGGGGTTCCAACGGGCTGATCCTCAACAACATGATCCTGATGGCCCTGGCGAATGACATCAGCCAGGACAGCAAATACCTGGATTCGCTGCGGCTGAGCATGGATTACATCATGGGTCGCAATCCCGTCAACACCAGTTACGTCTCCGGTTACGGAACCTACCCGATGGAGCACCCGCACCATCGATTCTGGGCCAATGACCCGGCCAATGGGTATCCACCCCCACCGCCCGGCGCTGTTTCCGGCGGCCCCAACGCCAGCCCCACCGATCCTGCTGCACTCAACGCCGGCGTCAACGATCTACCCGAATCGAAACGCTACATCGACGACATCGGTTCGTACTCAACCAACGAAGTCACTATCAACTGGAATGCACCGCTGGCCTGGGTTGCCGCCTACCTCGATGAGACAAGCAACTGAAACATCCAGCGAAAAGGACATCAAATGACAGAGCGTTACTTTGAACCGACACAGGAATCAGGGACGGCACTATTCTCTCGAAATATCACAGGTGAAGTCGTCATGCTTAACCTCATGCGTCTCCGGGATGTCGCTGACTATTCCGCCAATCCCGAACTGGCGCCCGGTGAAACAATTTCGGGACGAGAGGCATATCAAAAATACATCGATCACACTTTGCCATTTCTCCGGGAAAGTGGCGGTGATGTCCTGTTTCTGGGACAAGGTGGGAAGTATCTCATTGGTCCTCAGGAAGAACGATGGGATCTGGTGATGCTTGTCCGTCAGGCATCGCTGTCAGATTTCATGGCGTTCGCATCAAACCAGGACTATTTGGCGGGCATGGGACACCGAACTGCGGCAATTGAGGACTCACGTTTGCTGCCACTTGTTGAATTGAAAGGTGTTTGAATGTCTGGATACGACAAACAATATCAAACTGAAGAAAACCTGTTTGGAGCGCCCTACAAAGAATTCGTAGACTTTGTAAAAACGCATGCTCTCAGGGGTGGCAAGGCTCTCGATCTTGGCTGCGGCCAGGGTAGAGATGCGTTGATGCTCGCTCAATTTGGCTACACGGTAGTCGGCGTTGATGCCTCGGAGGTGGGCGTAGCCCAAATGCTCGAGAAAGCCGCCGCAAAAAACCTGGCTGTCACCGGAATCGTTGAAGATTTTCACGAGTACGCACTTGCGGGGAATTTCGATGCAATCGTGCTGGATTCCATTCTCCACTTCGAGAAAGCAGACAGACAAAAGGAACTGGCTTTACTCAATAACGTTGCAGCACATCTCAATGATAACGGCTACCTTTTTGTATTTGTGCATAAGTCCCGCAAAAAAGAAAAGGAGTTGAATGATTGGCTCGAAACTACGAAGCCGGGATTCATTCTACTCCGGGATGGGCACATCGATTATGTCTACGAGGAAAAGACCACGAATTTCAGATCGGAATTTCAGTACTACATGTTCATCCTGCAACGCTCGCAATAATTGTATGGTTAAGCCCTGCGCACAGGGTGTTAAATTGCTGCTTCCCGCTTCGGCAGGAACAAGACGGCAGGCAAGCTGAGAATAGCCATCAGGCCGGCCAACAGAAAAGCAGTGCTCATGCCGTACTGATCGGCAACGATGCCCACCACCCAGATGCCGAGCGCCCGGACCACAAAATTGAGGGCGAGATAGGTGCCGTTGGCCAACGCCCGGTGGTCGGGAAATTCATCCTGGACAAGGGCCATAATGACAGGTTGCGGTGAAATGGCGGTCAAACCCAATCCAATCAGGGCGGCAATAGTCAGCCAGGTGGGACCGTAAAGGAAGAGAAGCATCAGGAATGGGGCGAGGCCAAGCAGAACAAACAGCACGCGCCTGCGCCCAAACCGATCACTGAGCGTGCCGCTAAGCAATGCGCCGACCACGCCAGCCCCTTCCAGAATGGTCAGGGAAATCCCCGCCAGCCAAAGACTGCCGCCCAACACATCTTTGACGTAAATCGCCAGATATGTGGTCAGAGCCGCCATCATCAGCACCCGGCCCGACATCAGCCAGGTCAGTGTGGGAAACACACGCCGAGCCGTTGGCCAGATATCTGCCAGGGAACCATGTTTTTTGCTGGGAGGGCGGGCGGAAATATGGCGCAAGCGAAAATAAAGAATGACCGATGTCAACCAGCCGACGATGGCCAGGCGCCACATCCCCTCCAGACCGAACCAGGCCACACCCGCCACAGCGACAAGCGGCCCAACCGCACGCGCAAGCTCACCCGATGCCATAAAAATGCTCATGCCCGCGCCCACGCGCAGCCCCGCCACGCGACCGATCATAGCTGGCGCAGGCGCATGGAAAGCCGCAACGCTGATGCCCGCCGCGAAAAGCAGAATCGCCAGAGTCATATAACTGGAAGTCAACCCCATGCTGCTCATCAGCGTCGCCGTGATGGCAGGAGCGAGGATGATGAAGTAGCGCAAGCTGACACGATCGGCCAGATAGCCGATGAAGGGATTGAGCAGGCTGGGCAATTGCATGAAAACCGCCAGGCTGCCCGCCGCCGCATATGAAATCCCCAGATTGCTTTGTATCAACGGCAACAAGGGCGCTAAAAAGGCGGTGTAGGTGTCGTTGACGAAATGCCCGCCAGCGATTGTGACCACCTGGTCGGTCTGAAAAGGCTCAGGCCGAGACGACACGCCTGCGCTGAACTGTTCCGGAACAGGTTGATCCACCACTGTTGACTGGCTACTCATGGGAGAAAGGGATTACTCGACCTTGTCCACGCCGCCATCAGCCAGACGTCGACACCTGAGGAACAATTCGGCATAGTGAATCGAGGGGACGCCACCGACGACAGGACCAAAATCAACCCGTCGCACTTCACCATCCACCGCAAATGTGCGCGTTTCCAGACGGATCTTCTCGCCAGGATTCAGGGGGGAGGCGTCACTGCTGCCAGAGACCAGACGCAGGCGTTGTTCTTCATTTTCGTACACTTCCAACGGCATGAGCACCAGCGCTTTGGTCTGAATATCGGCCTTATCAAACAGCCATAGCTCCAGTGTCCTCACTTGATTGTCTTTGGTCTCTTCACCGGCGCCCAGACCAACTTCGCCAAGATAATCGCCAGCTTCGCCGATGTGTTGTATCTCGTTAAATTGAGGTCGCCCATCAAAACGGAAGACTTCCTCGAACAGATAGCGCCCTTTTGGGGCTGCGGGGGCACTGTCTGGCCGGACTGGCGCAGAGGGTATCGGCGCAGGAGCAGGTGCGCCCAGATCATCTTCCGTTTGTTCACCCCAATCATCGTCGTCCTCAAAATCATCTTCGTCGTCTGTTTCCTCGACTGGTTCAAGCTGATATCGGGGCGGCGTGACAGTCTCGACACGCTCCCTCACAACCGGTGGACGGCGCTCCTCTTCAATTGGTGGCATAGCCAGTGTTTCGATATCCTCAAATTCGCCATCGATATCCAAACCGCCATCGTCCACTTCCGAGACGGATGCTGGCGGTGCTGCATGTGTCGGTGTCGATGGTCTGGAGGATGATGGGGCTGGCGTTCGCGGAGTCGCCGCTCTCTGCGGGACTGCGCTGGTCCGTGGCGCGAGAACACGTCGGTAGAGCGCCCACAACAGGACCAGCACCAGCACGCCACCGAGAAACAGGAGGATAGTGCGCCCAATATCGCCACCGGCCTCACTCAAAGTCTGGCTCGGCGCTTTAGGGATCGCTGTGGTCTGCGTGAGATGGAGTTCCTCCGCCATCCTGCGCAGCGACTCCGCCTCCTCGGGATCACCGCTTTCCATAGACTGGATGCGAGCATTGATAACGCGCGGCAATTCATCATCGACATTCCAGTACTGAAGCCTTTGGGCGGCCCGGATGCGGTCGCCGGTGAGGGCGTAGCCTTCGGCAACCATCTGGAAGTATTCGTTGCGCGCGTCGGTGTGCAGTTCGTTCGGATAGACTTGTGTGTATCTAATCGGGAACAGCCAATACCCCAGCACAAACCAGCCCACTAACATTCCTGCAAGAAAAAGGAGGGCATAGCGCCACAGATTACGTGACAATGGCTTATTTGTCACCTGTTTTATCGAAGTTGTAGAGTATTTTCGGGGATTCTGAGCCATTACACTCGTCCTGGAGCGTGGGGGGACATGGCGTTCGTCTTGATTATGACAGTTTAATCGCAACCGACCGTAAGGGCCAAACAGGGCTGGAACTCAATTAATCTGTGGTTTCAGCAGTCGTCGCGTCTGGAGTCCCGGAACGGGCATGGGGATGCGCTTTGGATACAACGTCGCGCAGGTGTCCGAGGGTCACATGGGTGTACAGGGTGGTCGTTTGCAGGTTCTCGTGTCCGAGCAGCGCCTGTACGCTGCGCAGATCAGCGCCCCCTTCGAGCAGGTGCGTGGCGAAGGAGTGCCGCAAGGTGTGCGGCGTCACTCGCCTGGGCAGATCGACCTGGCGCGTGTATTTATCCAGGATATCGCTGATGGTCTTGGGTGAGCTGATCGGACGACCTCGCTGGTTGAGAAACAGGATGCTGGGCGGGCGCAGGGACGGAACCGATAGTTTATCAAGCAATTGCGGTCGACCAACTTCCAGATAGCGCCGCAGAGCCAGAATAGCAGGTTGTCCCAGGAGCGCTATCCGTTCTTTGGCGCCTTTACCCCAGACCAGAAGCCTGCCTTCCTCCAAATCGACGCTGCTCACCTCCAGCGCCAGCAATTCGCTGCGCCTCAAGCCACCGCCGTACAGCACTTCCAAGATGGCGGCATCTCGCATGCCCGCCGGTTTGGAGATATCCGGCGCTGCCAGCAATTCAAACATCTGCTCGACTGTGAGATATTCGGGCAGGGTTTGAGGCAATTTGGGCGCTCGCACCTGCGTGGCGGGATTTTCGCTGACGACATCCTCCCGCATCAAAAAACGGAAGAAGGAGCGTAGCTCGTACAGCCTGCGCGCCACCGATGCAGGATGATAACCGGCATGATGCAGGGAGGCCAACCAGGATCGGATCAAGACCTTGTGTACTGCGTCCCACCGGTCGATGCCACTCTCCTGCGCGTAAGCCATGAACTCGGCGATCTCGGAGCCATAGTTACGCATGGTGTGAGGTGATGCGCCGCGCTCTGTATCGAGATAAATGAGGAAGCGCTTCAGTGCTTTTTCCACGGTAAAGGGTATGCGTGTAAACGAAGCGTCAGATGGTTTTCCTGACCAGATCTAGGTACTCGCCGTGTGCGTTTCGGTCGGGCGTCAAACCCAGGCTCTTGAGCAGGCGAGAGGCCAGGCCCGCTTTTTGTTCGGCATCAGACGCCGACCATGTGCGCGATTTGATCTCCACAAATTCGCCCAATCCCTGGGGCCGGGTGACCCGATCCAGGTTAATGGCGAATTCTGTGTCTTCAAAAAGGATGCGGTAGCGATGCCGCCACTTCACGACCTCATATTCCCCGTCGGGATTAAAGTATTCGCGGTAGAAACGCAGGGAGTAGGAGGCCTGGGCCGTGTAGCGAGAACGGGTGAGAATGACCGAATCCCGATATTCCCGCTCGACCATGCCCTCCATGAGTGTCAGCGAATACGTCGGACGAACGCTGAGGCTTGAACTTCGACCTTCGCTGTCGGGTCCGACCACCTCATTGTCTTCCCGATAGCGCAGGTAGTGATCGATTGTCCCCTCGGGGAAGCGGAAGTAGGTGTCAAACTGCTGCCGCACCGAGTATTTGACGATCTCGAAATCCTCGGATTGCAGCGCCTGTTCAACTATATCAAGATCATCAACCCGGATCTTGACCTGGATTTCGTAGGTTTCCTGCTGGGCAAAGCCGCCAATGGCAACGGTCTTGTTGAGCAGGCTGCCCTCGCGTTCCAGCATGAAGTCGTTGATACGAGAGGCAATCTCGATAGCCCGAGTGCGCACAGCGGGCAAATCGATGGTCAGAAGTTGGCGATCCTGCATGAGTTGGCGACCATGCACCCACACATGCCTTACATCGCTGCTCTTGGCAGCATAGACGAGGTGGCTGTAGACGTTGCTGGCGCTGAGATGGAAACGAGGCGTAGCATGAGGAGCCTCCTGATCCACGACGACCAGATCGGCGTACTTCCCAATCTCGATGCTGCCGATATCCTGGTCCATGTGCAGGGCGCGGGCGCCTTCGATGGTCGCCATGGCAAAGACATCGGAGGCAGGCAGAGCGGTCGGGTCCCCGGAAGTGGCCTTGGGCAAGAAGGAAGCCAGACGCACTTCCTCGAACATGTCGAGATCGTTGTTGCTGGCAGGGCCATCTGTGCCGATGCCAACCGGGATGCCGGCGGCTCGCATTTCGAGCACCGGGGCGAAGCCCGAGGCCAGTTTTAAGTTAGAAGACGGGTTGTGCGACACGCCTGCGTTGCTGCGCGCCAATAGAGAAATTTCTCGGGGTTTGATGTGCACGCAATGGGCGGCGATGACTTTTGCATCGAACAGGCCTAATTCGTGAACATATTGAATGGGCGGAGCGCCAAAATCCCGCTCCGATTCCTGCACTTCCAGGGCTGTTTCCGAAAGATGGATGTGGAGTGGAACGTCCATCTCCAGCGCCAAAGCTGTCGAAGCCTGAAGAATCTCGGCTGTACTGGTGTAGGGGGCGTGCGGCGCAACGGCAGGCGTGATCAGAGGATGATCTTTCCAATCCTGGATGAAGGTGCGACAACGAGCCAGGCTTTCCTCGTAGGAATCGGCATCGGGGGAGGGGAATTTGAGGACGGTCTGGCCGAGAACGGCTCGCATCCCCACATCGGCAGTGGCCCGAGCCACCTCTTCCTCGAAATAGTACATATCGTTGAATGTGGTGATGCCGCTCAGCAGCATCTCGGCGCAGCCCAGGCGCGTGCCCACATCACAAAAGTCAGGCCCGACAAATTCCCGCTCAACTGGCATCATGTACCCGAGCAGCCACACGTCCAACCGCAGATCGTCAGCCAGGCCCCGTAACAGGGTCATGGGCACGTGAGTGTGGGCATTGACCAGACCGGGGATGATCAGCTGGCCGCTGCAATCCACCTCGGTTTTGGCATCCACCATCTGGCGGACACGACTGGTCGGGCCAACAGCGACGATTTTGGATCCGACAATAGCGACAGCGCCATCAGTGAATACATCCTGCTGCGTATTCATAGTGACAACGACGCCGCCGGTGAGCAATGTATCTACCTGACGCATATAAACATCCTTTCTCTCAGCGAGCAATAAGCTTCACAGGGCATTAACGGGTGAAACAATGTATGAAAAAGCGCGTGGTCGTATTCCACGCGCCTGGATAATCAGCAGAACATCGTCATCACGTCTCGGCTTCCAGACTCAGGCGTCGACCCAAAGGCGGCGGGCGCAGCGAGCAGCGTGATGATTAAGAGGTTAATAAAGGAGGCCACGCACCAGGGGCAAATCTCGTGGAGAATGAAGACCTCGGTGTAAGTCAAGTATGCCGAAAAAGCAAAGCTTGCAACAGCCAAGCCAAAGAACAAGAGGTCGCTCCAGCTTCGCTGTTCGGGTGTGGCGCGCAGGTTGAAGATAGCGACAGCCAGGATAGCAAGGTAGGCTAAAAGACCAAGATAGGCGACAGGGATGCCCATCAGGTAGGCAAAGGCGCTATTCTGCACTGACGAACAGTTGCCCACGCCACCACAAAATGCCTCGGTATCGCTAAACTTAACCCAACTCAAATAGCCAGCGATGCCGACACCAAGCAAGCTCAGTGCGACAATAATCTGGCGTACACGCTGGCTCATGAGTTCGCCTCTGCCGCTGCTGTGACCGCTGCTTTGAATGCCTCAGGCTCATATGCTCCCTCGTAGCGCACGCCATTGATGAAGACCGTCGGTGTAGAATTGATCCCTTGATCACTGGCATCAGAATCAGCTCGCACGACTTCGTCATAATGATCTTTACTGTCCACACACTTGTTGAACTGACCTTTGTCAAGTCCTAGATCCTCAGCCAGTCCCTTGAGATTACCTGTTGTCACAGCCCGACTGTCGTTGACAATGGCGGCAAACAGTGCATCGTGATATTCCCAGAACATGCCTTGATCAGCGGCGCATTCGGTAGCCATACCGGCTGTCACAGAATCTGGCCCAATTACAAAACGATGTTTGTATGAATAACGGGCGATGCCAGGCGCCACAAGATCATCGAGGATGCTGTCTTCCATATCCGCATTGAAACGCTGGCAGTGAGGGCATTGGAAATCCTCGTAGACTTCGATGAGAACGGGGGCATCAAGATCGCCGATGATTTTGCGGTCAACGGGTTGATTCACGCGCTCCGAGACACTGGTCCCCGGTACAGCAGCAGTGGAGGCTTTCGGTTGATTGGCCACAGCCACCGCTATCAGGGCAATGACCAGCACGGCAGCGGCAGCGATAGCGATCCAGAGGATTGTGCGATTGCCGCCACTTTTTGTTGATTTGTCGGAGATAGGTTTACTGGCCTTGCGAGGGCTGTCGGGTTGATTTTTCTTAGTCATGTTTTGTTATGTCACCTCAGTATGATGTAAAAATGAGCCGCTGGATAGCCAGCGACGCATTCGGTGGAGTATAGCACAAGGATACTTTTTGTGCATATGGCTGGATGGGGTATCTCGATAATTGGTCAATCTAACGCCAGGCCGCATAAATCTCTCCCACTCATTTGGTTTGCCGCCTGCTTGCTCGCCGGGCTACAATGTTACTTTGGCTCACTCTCCACGCCAAAAACACCCGCAATTATGTTCTCGCTTCAGCCCGTCACCAGCGTTTCAAACCTAACTGACATCCGGAATGTCAGCGTCTGGCTCCTGATCTTTGTTGCGGCCATTTTACTGGCGTTGTTGCCGCTGAAAATGGCTGCCGCTTTGATTGCCGGCGTCGTCTTCACCGTAGCGATGTTGCTCTGGCCGGTGATTGGTCTATACGCCCTGGTGCTGGCTATCCCGTTTAGCGCCGTGCTTCGTCTGCCTCTTGGCCCGACCTCGATCGGAGTCACCGACCTGCTGGTGGGTGCGACAGGCTTCGCCTGGTTCCTGCAATTCGTGGGGAGCAGGTCATCACACGCAACACGGGGAGCGGGAAGGGCAACACGCAACACACCATTCGAAAATCCCCCCTATTGTGGCTTATCCTGCCATTCGGCATCGTCCTGCTCTACTCCACCCTGGCGGCCCAGTCCCTGGAGCAAGCCATTCCCGAATTAATCAAATGGTCGGAAGTGGCGCTGGTCTACTTCCTGGGCGTGCAATTGCTGGATGAACGACAGCGCTTGCCCTTTGTCCTGTTCATCCTCCTGGCAGCGGCAGGCGAGGCGCTTATCGGCATACGCCAGTTCGTGTTCCGCATCGGGCCGGAAGCGTTCGAGTTGGGGCGCTTTCTCCGGGCATACGGCACTTTTGGTCAGCCGAATCCTTATGCCGGATACCTGGGCCTGGCCCTGCCGCTCGGTTTGGCGCTCAGTCTCTGGGCGAGTCAGATGGCCTGGAAGCGACGAAAACAGTCGGACCAGGCACTACGGTCGGGATTACTGGCGCTCTTCGTTCTCGGCCTCACGGCCATCATTGCCGGGGGCGTTGTCGCCAGTTGGTCCCGAGGCGCATGGCTCGGCGTTGCGGCCTCTGCCGTGGCGGTTCTCGCCCTGTACTCACTCTCTGGTCGGATTCTTATCTTGCTGGCTACGCTGGCAGGCATAATCGCTCTGCCCGTGCTGCCAGCCGCTATCACCGCCCGTTTGTCTGATGTCGCCCGTTATTTCGGGACCTGGAATGTCCAAGGCGTGCCTGTCACCGACGAAAACTTCTCTGTGATTGAGCGCGTCGCCCACTGGCAGGCTGCCTGGGAGATGTTTGCCGACCATCCCTGGCTGGGCGTCGGCGTCGGCAACTGGGATGTGGTTTATCCTCGTTACGCCATCGACCAGTGGTTCGATTCGATGGGCCATGCCCATAATGTGCTTTTCCATTACGCTGCCGTCGCCGGCATCCTCGGTGCGCTGACGTACCTGTGGCTGTGGCTGGGCAGTCTCGTGGCGGCTTTCATAGCCATCATTCGCAACGTCGGGCTTAACCGGGCCATTTCGATTGGCGTTTTCGGCTTGCTCGTGCATCTATCTGTCCACAACCAGCTTGACAATCTCTGGGTGCAGGGGATGCCTCTTCTGATCGCCCTGGCCCTCAGCCTGCTTGTTCTCGATCCGCCTCCGGCTCAAGACGAATGATTTCGTTGGCTGTTGGTTGTTGGTTTTTGATTGTTCCCCGTTATAGGGCGAGTAATTCCTGCCTGGGTGACTTCTTGCATCGCTCACGCCGAAATTGTTGTCGCCTGCCTGGACAGCATTCCCCTTGGAATTACTAGCCCCTACCGATTTCTGATTTCCGGCCTCTGATCTCCGCTCCCTTACTCCCTACTCCTTACTCCGAAAAGAACCATGAAATATGTCCGCTTGCTCCTGATTTTCATACCCATCGCCATTCTCGGAGAACTGCTGCACTGGTCACCGATGCTCATCTTTTTCACATCGGCGCTGGCGATTATCCCGCTGGCAGGCATTTTGGGCAATGCCACCGAGGTCCTGGCCGAAAAAACCGGGCCCCGCATCGGCGGTTTGCTCAACGCAAGTCTGGGCAATGCCGCAGAGTTGATCATCACGTTGGTGGCGATCCGGGCCGGGCAACTTGCCCTGGTCAGCGCATCCATCATTGGCTCCATCCTCGGCAATGTGTTGTTGGTGATGGGCGCCAGCATTTTTCTGGGTGGTTTGCGGCACGGCATCCAGAAATTCGACCGCTCACAGGCCAGCCTTGACGCCACCATGCTGCTGCTGGCAGGCATTGCCCTGGCCGTGCCATCGATATTCAACGGTGCTATCGAGCCTGATTTCCTGCATGTCGAGGAATTGAGCATCGCCACTGCAATTGTCATTCTCTTGATGTACGTTCTTGCCATCATCTACATGCTACGCTCCGGCACGCCTGAGACGGAATCAGGTCCAAGCGTCCAGCCAAGCCATGCCGGCCCGCACTGGAGTACGGGCAGAGCTTTGGGCGTGCTGGCAATTTCAGTTATCGGCATCGTTTTTATGAGCGAATTTCTGGTGGGATCGATAGAAGCTGTCACCGAGTCCCTTGGATTGAGCGCCTTCTTCATCGGCATCATCGTCATCCCCATCATTGGCAACGTAGCCGAACATATCGTCGCCGTGCAAGTAGCGATTAAGAATCAGATGGATTTGAGTATCACCATCGCCCTCGGTTCCAGCCTGCAAATCGCCATGTTCGTCGCCCCACTGCTGGTCTTTCTCTCCATCCCCCTCGGACACCCCTGGGTCCTGGAATTCAACATCTTCGAGATTATCGCCTTACTTTCCGCTGCTGTGATCGGGGCCATTGTCGCCATCGATGGTCGGTCGAACTGGCTGGAGGGGGCCATGCTCCTGGCCGTATACCTGATCCTGGCCATTGGATTCTTTTTTCTTCCCAGTTTGATTTAACGGTACGCCTGACGGCATCAGCAGCAAACATCTCTCATGAATTTTACGAATGGACGAATTACACGAGTAATTTTTAGAGAAGACTCATGCAAGACAAAATCATTTATCGAGACCTTTCTTATCGAATTATGCAAGCCGTATTTGAAGTCCACCGATTTAAGTCTTGGCATTCTCGTCAATTTCGCAACATTGCGGGTACAATCTGAACGCATTGCAAACTGATCCTAGAATTCGTGTTATTCGTTCATTCGTCAAATTCGTGAGACAAAGAAGAGGTTGCCCCCTTTGATCGCCCGCATCGCTGCCCGCATTGCCGCACGCACATCGCTCAAACCAAAAGAAGTCGAGCGCTTCATCAAATTCGCCATCGTCGGAGCCATCGGTGCAGTGGTCGATTTCACTGTGCTCAACATCATGAAAGTGGTGTTCGAGAACATGGGCCTGGGCGTGGGTTGGGACATCGGCCTTGATCCGCACCAAATCCAGTTAGTCGCCGCCAACATCATCTCCTTCTCCACAGCCGTTGTCAGCAATTTTACCTGGAACCGACTCTGGACCTTTCCCGAATCCCGCCAGCTACCCATTGCTGGCCAGTTGTCGCAGTTCGCCATCGTCAATATCCTGGGACTGATCATCAACACAGTGTTGCTAGTCGTGATGGATGAATATGTCTTTAGTAATTTCTTCGACGAGCGTGTCAGCTATAATCTGGCCAAAGCGTTCGCTATCGGCGTGGTCTTGTTCTGGAACTTCGGCATCAACCGCATCTGGACGTATCGATCGATAGAGTAGAGGGCAGAGATTGGAGGTCGGTAGGGGCGCACCCTTGCGGTCGCCCCGCAGCGAAAATGGATATCAAAGGCCGGAGAGTGATTCGGTTGAATCGAGGGGAAAACTTAATCGAACAGTCGTGCCTTCTCCTGGTTGGCTGATGATTTCCACCGAACCGTCGGCAAGGTCGGCGCGCTCCTGCATACCCTGTATTCCGTAGTGGCCTGCTGCGATGGGCGCTGCGGGATCGAAACCAATACCATTGTCTCTGATCTCGACCAGTAGCGTTTGGTTCTCGACCTGCAGACTGACCCAGACCTCGGTGGCGCTGGCATGTTTGGCAACATTGGCCAGAGCCTCGGTGACAGTGCGAACCGTAGGTTCATAGACCGTTTCGGGCAAGGTCGGGGGCAGATCCAGGTCGAGATGACAGGGAATGTCGGTGGAGATTGAAAACCGGTCGATTCTATCACGGATGCTGGTGCCCAAATCCCGCTCATCCGCCTGTTCCTTGCGCAAATCATCGATGGCGCGTCGGGCATCGGCCAACGTCCCCCGGGCTCGCACCATCGCCTGCTGCACAATGGTCTGCGCACGCTGAGGGTCGCCATTGTCCAGATGCGCATCCACCGCTTCCA
Source organism: uncultured Chloroflexia bacterium (assembly GCA_963700615.1). Lineage (GTDB taxonomy): Bacteria > Chloroflexota > Anaerolineae > J102 > J102 > DUEF01. Next base: position 342,827 of record CAVOYG010000033.1, read on the forward strand.
GTTGCAGAATCAAACCGGCGACGCCCTGGGCTAACGTGTCGTGCAATTCCCTGGCCATGCGCTGCCGCTCCGCCGCCAGAGTCAGCGCCTCCACCTTGTCAGCGTAATCCGCCAACTCAGCATGGGCTAGTTCCAGTTCCCCGAGCAATCTCTGAGCTTGTTCCCTGGCTGCCGCCTGCCGCCCATACAACATAACATAGATAACGATGAAAAGGGTCACTGGCAACGCCAGGAATAACCAGTTACCAATCGATGTCCATCCTTCAAAGAACACCATGACGAAGGTGGATATGGCCAAAACAATGACGATGAATACCGCAGCCGCAGATCGAGGCAATATCCCAAGGGAGAGACCGATGAGAGGCGCAACCAGACCGAATGTCAGAATGGGAATGCCAACGATGAATATCAAGATGTACGCCAAAACCAGCTGGAATACCAGAAAGATCAGACCTCGCTTTGTGGTCAGCTGGTAAAATAACGGCAACCAATAAAGTGCGGTATGCACCACCATCAGGATGGTAAAAAGCGCGAAGCTGACGGGATCATCAAACAGGGCGGCATTCTGCATGGCGACAATGCCGTAGATGAAGACCATCACCAGGGTCAGAAATGCAAAAAACGGCCACTCAGTCCTGACTTCCTGCCTGTATTGTTTAATGTCTTGTTGATTCATTTCGATGCTCGTTTTGAAGAGTGCATGGTGCGTGGTGCCTTTGGTTGGTCACGTAACACGCAACACGCAACACGTGACCTTGTGATTTCATTATACTTTGTCGAATCGAATCAGTCATCGTCCAAAGGTACACTGTACGAACGGACAATCAAAATCGTGCGAAAGGCCGATGACGGGAGGCCCGAAGTCCAGTAACATGGGGGCAGAATCAAATCTCACGGAGGAAACCGCAACCATGAACGAATCAATTATCCAAATCAACGACTTCCGCAAAAGCTACGGCGACGTGATGGCTGTCGATGGCATCAGTTTCGAGGTGCATCGGGGCGAGATTTTCGGCCTGCTCGGACCCAACGGCGCTGGGAAGACCACCACACTAGAATGCCTGGAAGGGCTGAGGCAAGCGAGTAGCGGCGCGATGAGCATCTCGGGCGTCGACCCCAGCCGGGATCCTCGCAAACTGAGCAATCTCATCGGCGTCCAGCTCCAGACATCCTCTTTGCCCGACGACATGACGGTGAATGAATCGATGCGCCTGTTCTGCGCTTACCATCATGTCGCACCCCGCTACGATTTGCTTGAGCGACTGGGATTGGCGCAAAAGAGCAAATCCCGTTACGTCGAGCTTTCCACCGGCCAGAAACGACGATTGGCCCTGGCGCTCGCTGTCGCCCACGAGCCCCCAGTCCTCATCCTCGATGAACCCACCGCCGGATTGGATGTTGGTTCCCGCACGGAACTGCACAGCATGATGCGGGAGCTACGAGACGGCAACACCGCCATCCTGATGGCCACCCACGACATGGCCGAAGCGGAGAAGATGGCCGATCGAGTCGCCATCCTGCTCGGAGGCAAGATAGTGGTCGAGGGATCGCCCACCGACCTGACCGCCGCCGGCGATGGCCTCACCAAAGTCTCGGTCCGCAGCGAACGCTCACTGCTTCAGCAGAACAACGTCAACTTCCCCGCCGTCCAACAAAAAGCCGTGGTTGAGGATTACGCCATCTACTTCAGCACCGATCCCGGCCCCACCGTCACCGCTATCCTCGACCATCTCACCACCAAACACGATACGCTCATCGATCTGCGGGTGGAGCGCCCATCGCTGGAAGAACGCTTCCTGGAGATCACCAACAACGGAGGACAACAATGAACGCCTTTGCCACGCATTTTTCGTACGAATTCAAGACCGGTCTGCGTAACCCCACGCTGATGATGATGAACTACCTGTTCCCGCTGGGCTTTTACGCCCTGATGGGCCTGGTGATGACGCAGATCAACCCCATTTTCAAGGAAACGATGATCCCCGCCATGCTCATCTTCACCGTCCTGGCCAGCTGCCTGCTGGGCTTGCCCAACATCCTGGTCGAATCCAGAGAGCGGGGCATTTACCGCAGCTACAAGATCAACGGCATCCCGGCCATATCCCTGCTGGCCATCCCCACCCTGACCACGATCTTCCAGGCACTGATCGCATCGTCCATCATCGCCATCACCGCCGGGCCTTTGTTTGGTGCTGCAACACCCATCTACTGGGGTAATTTCATTCTGATCGCCTTACTCACGGCCCTGACCATCGGAGCAATCGGCGCTCTGATCGGCGTTGTCGCCAGTGGCGCCCGTGGCGTCGTACTCTGGTCGCAGCTCATCTTCCTGCCCTCGGTGCTGCTGGGCGGCTTGATGATGCCGCTGGCGATCCTGCCCGAATCGATCCAGAAGGTGGCGGCGCTTTTGCCTCCCACCCACGCCATGCAGGCTTTTGAAGGTCTGGCGTATGGCCGCCCCACAGTTTACGATCCGATGGTCTCTGTAGCAGTCCTGATCAGCAGTTTCTTCATCACGATTGGTCTGGCCATCTACCTGTTCAGTTGGGACAGCGAGAACAGCACACGACGTGGCCCCGCCGCACTGGGCCTGCTGGCCCTGGCGCCCTACGTTATCAGCTTTTTCTTCGTCTAATTCCAAGGTGCGACGCACTTACGAGCAAGCGTAGCTTGCCTGCGTCGCACCTGATTACGTGACAACTACCTGATTCAGCCTCGCACAGCCATCAGGCATCTAACCTTCAGATGAAACTTTCACACCATTCCAGAAAGCGACATGCCCCTCGATCTGCTTGGCAGCGCTGGACGGGTTGGGATAGTACCAGGCGGCGTTTTTGTTTACCTTGCCACCAACGACGATGTCGTAGTAGCTTGCCTGCCCTTTCCAGGGACAGACAGTCTGGTAATCGCTCTCTTTGAAGAATTCCTTGTTGAGCGAAGAGAATGGGAAGTATTGATTGCCTTCGACTTGAACAGTCTTATCGCTTTCCGCCAAAAGGGTGTTGTTCCAGGTTGCTTTTTGCATTTTTGAGAATCTCCTTGTGAAGTGTCATGCCGGAGGAACGTGAAAAATCTCAGAGTTCATGAAGTGTGGAGATTCGTCGATTCCCTGTCGGTCACTCGGAATGACACAGCGGGATATGTTTTCAGGGAAATGTTTGGCGACAATGCCGCCAGGTACGCCTTTGAGGCTTCCGGCTGTCCGAATCTTACCTAACCATAGCCATCCCGGAATCTCCACTGCCAATTGCGGACTCAATTTGGTAAACTATGGGAGAATGACCTTCGCACGACGCAAACAAGGAGACAACCCCCATGCCAGCCAAATTACTGACCACCCAAGTCGGCCCCTGGTCGATGAACACCTACGTTTTGATCGATGAAGCCACCAACACCTGCGCCATCATCGACCCCGGAGATGACCCAAACAAGATCCTGTCCCTCACCGGCGGTGCGCGCGTCGATAAGATATTGCTCACGCATGCCCACGCCGACCACGTGGGCGCTCTGGCGGAAGTGAAAGCCGCCACCGGCGCGCCAGTGTATCTGCATCCGGCCGAGAAAGAGGTATTCGGCATCGACTACGATATTCCTCTGGCTGATGGCGAAGCCATCCCGGTTGGCGACCTGCGCCTGGAGTGCATACACACGCCCGGCCACACGCCCGGCATGATCTGCTTCAAGCTGGACCATCGTATCATCGTCGGTGACACCATCTTTGTCGGTGGCCCCGGCCGCACGTGGACACCCGACGAATTCACGAAGACAATGCAAACCATGCAGGATATCGTCTTCCAGTGGCCGGACGAAACCGAATTCTATCCCGGCCACGGCCCCAGTGGCGTGATCGGCAACGAACGCCCCGCTTACGAGGCTTTTGTCGCCCGTGGCTGGCCGGATGATTCAGGGGATGTGACCTGGGAGTAGAAATCTCAGCGTCTAACACATCGCTAACGTTCGTCATACGCAATGCTTATAAAACGGGTGTTTAATTAGGGTGTAATCGACATCAACCGGCAAGACTTCGTTGAAGCATCCGGTAATCCCACTACAACACCCATTTTGGAGGATATCACAATGCGAATGTTAGTTCGAAGAGACCCAATGTTACGAGAAATGGCCGCCTGGCAAAATGCCATGGACCGTGTTTTTGAAGGCGTTGCGGAGCAAAATTTCTGGAATCGCTCTAGCTCCTGGGCGCTGGCTCTGGACGTCGCCGAGACCGAAGAGAACTTCCTGGTCAAGGCCTCTATCCCCGGCATCAACCCCGACGACCTCGAAATCACGCTGACCGACAATGTGCTCACCATCAAAGGCGAGATCGCTGAAAACACCGAACTCGAAGGCGCTCAGTGGCACCTGCAAGAACGCCGAATTGGCAGCTTCCAACGCAGCATCACCCTCTCGACCCCTGTAGACGCAAACGCTATCGAAGCCACCTATGTGGACGGCGTTCTGAGTCTGAATGTGCCGAAGGTCGAGGAAGTCAAACCCAAACGAATTGAAGTGAAAGTAAATTAGGCTTCCTTCAACATTTCCCTACTCCTCTCAAAAGACGAAGCTGGCGAGACCCAGCTTCGTCTTTTGTTAGTCCGGTTTTGCTCGATTCACGGGAACCCCGGGCTCGGTTCGCACGTCATAGATCTGTAAGATTATTACTCCTCACCACGAAACTCCAGGAGGATTCTTGACCATGATGAAGCGACTGAAGAACCTAAGCATTTTACTCGTTTTGGGCGTTATGCTGCTCTCAGCTTGCGCGCCGCCCCCGCCATCAGTTATCACCCCTGATGTTGGCCTGGCGAACCCCGCCTCGGTGCACTGCCAGGAACAAGGCAACGAATTGGAAATCCGCACGGACGCTGAGGGCGGCCAGTACGGTGTCTGCATCTTTCCCGATGGCTCGGAATGCGAAGAATGGGCCTATTTCCGGGGTGAGTGCGCCCCAGGAGGAACTATGAGCGAAACATCGAGTTCAGATATGCAACGCGAGCCAGCACCGCCGGTGGTGGCAACCGATCTGGATGCGTTGGCCGCTGGCAACAGCGATTTCGCCTTCGATCTGTTCCAGACCATCCGCTCGGACGACCAGAATCTGTTTTTCTCACCGTACAGCATCTCACTGGCATTGGCCATGACGTATGCCGGGGCCCGCAACGAGACCGAGAAGGAGATGGCTGACACCCTGCACTTCACGCTCCCCCAGGATGATCTGCACCCCACCTTCAACGTACTCGATCAGTATCTGGCCGGGCGCAGTGAACTGGTCGGACCCACCGAAGAATCGGAAGGCTTTCAACTTAACATTGCCAATGCGCTCTGGGGTCAGGAAGGCTATCATTTCCTGCCCGAATATCTCGACCTGCTGGCGGCCAATTACGGCGCTGGCATGAACCTGCTCGACTTTGCCGCCGACCCCGAAGCAGCGCGGGGCACGATCAACGATTGGGTCAGCGATGAAACCGAGGAACGCATCCAGGACCTGCTTCCCCCTGGCTCTCTTGATGCTCTCACCCGCCTGGTGCTGACCAACGCCATCTATTTCAACGCCGCCTGGTTACATCCCTTTGCGGAAAACGCCACATCGGATGACCCCTTCACCCTGCTGGATGGCAGCGAAATCACCACGCCGATGATGCACAAGCAGGAAAGATATGGCTACAGCCAGGGCGAAGGCTATCAGGCTGTGCAACTGCCCTACATCGACAACCAGCTTTCGATGCTGGTGCTCATGCCGGATGAAGGTGAATTCGACGCCTTCAGCAGCCAGCTCGATGCAGCACGTCTGGCCGACCTGATGCGAAGCATCGAATACAAGGAAGTCAACCTCAGCTTCCCCAAATTCACCTTCGAGTCCGAGACCCAATTGCGGCAGGCGCTATCCCAGATGGGCATGTCCCTGGCTTTTGATGGTGCAGCCGCCGATTTCTCCGGCATGGACGGAACCCAGAACCTGTTCATCGACGATGTCTACCACAAGGCATTTGTGGCGGTCGATGAAGCCGGCACGGAAGCCGCTGCCGCCACCGCCGTGGTGATGAAAATGCTGTCGGCGATGGAGCCACAACAAGCCATCAATGTGACTATCGACCATCCCTTCCTCTTCCTGATCCAGGACAACTCCACTGGCACGATCCTGTTTGTCGGCCAGGTGGTGGAGCCGGTGCAGTAGGACGGAGGGTAGAGGTCACTCCCTTCTCCCTACTCCTTACTGCCTACTGGACGCCTTATAACCCACCCCTTCCTCTTTCAACACGCTCAGGGTCTGCCCCCAATCTTCGTCGTCCAACCCATCCACTTTGTCGTACACCTCAGCCAGTGGCAGTTCACAGTCGATTGCACTGATCCTCGCCACCGCACCCAATCCCCGATACGCTGTCAGTAGCCATCGCCCATCAGTCTGGCGCACGTATTGGTCGATGGCTACGCCATCCTGGGCGACGAGCAGGTATTCTGATAACGAATCCAGCGTGCGGTAGTGGGCAAACTTCTTACCCCGGTCGTAGGCTTCGGTGGATTCGGAAAGCACCTCGATGATCACAGTCGGATTCAGCAGCGTGTCCTTATGCTTGTCATCAAACTCGGTCTTTCCGCAGACGACCGTGACATCCGGGTACGTGTAAAGTCCCGTCGGACTGACTTTGACACGCATGTCACTGGGATAACCCTTGCAAGTACGTTTTTTGAGGCGGGAACGTAGTTCACCAGTAATATTCCAAACGATCAAATTATGCGTTTCGCTGGCACCAGACATAGCATAGACCCGGCCAGCGTAATATTCGCTTTTGGTCTCTGCTTCTCGCTCCTCTGCCAGATAATTTTGTGGCGTTAGATAGAGCTTGGTTTCGTGCGCGGCAACCACCATGGACATACCTCCGTTTGCTGTCAGATAAGCCGAGTATAGCATGAATGAGGGATGATCTCAACCAGTCCCTCTCCACTTTGCTCTCTTTCCCGCCATCGTTTACAATAACTCTGCAGCCCGGCCCACCTGGTCGGGACTTTTTTGTGCTCAAACGGCGTTAAGTAAGGCAAGATCTGAATCTCAAAATATAAACTGCGTCCATTGCCTTACTTCAAGCGCCTTCACCAAACATATAGTTGTAAATCTAATGCCCGAACCCCGAACAGATATCCGTAACATCGCTATCATCGCCCATGTCGACCACGGCAAAACCACCCTGGTCGATGGCATGTTGCGCCAGACCAACGTCTTCCACGCCAACCAGCAGCTCACCGAGCGCGTGCTCGATTCCAATGACCTGGAGCGTGAGCGAGGCATCACCATCCTTGCCAAGAATACCGGCGTCCAATACAACGGCGTCACCATCAACATCGTCGATACGCCCGGCCATGCCGATTTCGGCGGTGAAGTGGAACGCATCATGAACATGGTGGATGGCGTGCTGCTGCTGGTAGACGCTGTCGAAGGCCCCATGCCGCAGACCCGTTTTGTGCTGCGCCAGGCGCTGGAAAAAGGCCACAAGGCCATCGTCGTGGTCAACAAGATCGACCGCCCCGCCGCCCGACCGCAGGAAGTCGTGAACGAGACTTTTGATCTCTTTATCGACCAGGGCGCCACCGAGGAGCAGGTTGACTTCCCTGTCATTTACGCCATCGCTCTGGAAGGACAGGCCGGGCTTGAACCGGATGAACTGGCCCCCGACCTCGGCCCCCTTTTCGATGCAATCCTGGAGCATCTGCCACCACCACAGATTGAACCTGACGCTCCACCCCGGTTACTGGTCACGACCCTCGATCACAGCAACTATGTGGGCAAAATCGCCGTCGGTCGCCTGAGCAGTGGTCACTTGAGCAAAGGCCAGGCTGTGGTGCGCATCGACCACGAGGGCAACGTCACGCCCGGCAAGGTCAGTCAGGTCTTCGTCTTCCGTAACCTGCAACGCATCGAGCAGGACGAAGTGAGCGCTGGCGACATCGTAGCAGTGGCCGGCATACCCGATGTCGGCATTGGCGAGACCATCGCCGATATTTCCGACCCCCGCCCGCTGCCGCCCATCTCGGTGGAAGCGCCCACGGTGCGCATGACCTTCAGCATCAACAATAGCCCCTTTACCGGGCGTGAAGGCCAGTTTGTCACCAGCCGCCAACTGCGTGAACGTCTTTACCGAGAACTGGAGCGCAATGTCGCTTTGCAGGTGCAGGATACCGACAGCGCCGAAAGCTTTGTGGTCTCGGGCCGTGGCGAACTGCATCTGGCGATCCTCATCGAAACCATGCGCCGGGAAGGCTATGAATTCTCGGTCAGCCGCCCGGAAGTCATTTTCGTGGACAGCCCGGACGGGCCGCTGGAACCGGTCGAGCATGTGTTCGTCGAGGTTCCCAACGACTATCTGGGCATGGTGACCGAAATGATGGGTCGCCGCCGAGGGCAGTTGCAAGACATGCGCTTCGGCGAAGATGGCACAGTTTATGTCGAGTACCACATCCCCACCAGAGGTTTGCTGGGTTTCCGCCAGCCCTTCCTCACCGCCACGCGCGGCACCGGCATCCTCCACGCGCTTTTTCATGGCTACGAACCCCTCTCCGGCAGCATCGAGACAAGGGATCGGGGCTCGCTGATTGCTCTGGAAGGCGGCTCAGTCACCAGCTACGCCCTCACCAATGCCCAGCATCGTGGCATCCTCTTTGTGACACCAACCGATGAAGTCTATGGCGGGCAGGTCGTGGGCCAGCATACCCGTGGCGACGACCTGGTGATCAATGTCTGCAAGACCAAACACCTCACCAATCACCGCAAAGCCTTTGCCGACATCACCGAAGGCATTACCCCGCCTCATATTTTCTCGCTGGACGACGCTATCGAGTACCTGGGCAGCGACGAGTTGCTGGAAGTGACGCCGAAATCGATACGCATCCGCAAAAGCTATCTCGACCACAACGTCCGGGCCAAGATGCTGAAGCAGACCAAGAAAGAAGATGATTGAGGTCTGGGCGACCGCAAGTCGTAAGCTGAGGGGTCCGCCCCACCGACCTATGACCTATAGGCGACCGCGAGGGAGCGCCCCTACCGACCTCTGACCTCTGACCTCCGGCACATGACCATCACCTATAACGCCATCGGCATCATCCACAGCGATTTCACCGACCTTTCGGCGATGCCCATCCAGCCTGCAAGCAAGACCAGCGGGCCTGGCCGCATCGAAATCTTCGCCGAATATGCCGATGGCTTGCGGGATTTGGATGGCTTCTCCCATATCATTCTGCTGTACCACTTTCACGAAGTGAAACGTGTGGATTTAACCGTAACGCCCTTCCTCGATTCAGAGCCGAGGGGCGTTTTTGCTACCAGAGCCCCAACCCGGCCAAACCCGATCGGCCTGTCGGTGGTGCGATTGGTGGCCGTGCAGGGTAACACGATCCTGGTCGACGACCTCGACATTCTCGATGGCACGCCACTGCTTGATATCAAGCCCTACGTGCCGGAGTTCGACCACAGGCCGGACGCAAAAACTGGGTGGTTGGAACAAGCCAAAGGGTCGGTGCGAGAACAACAATCGGATGGGAGATTCGGATAGACTGGGGTGACATAAGCAGATGGAAAGTGGGATGAGATCGCTGAAAAAGCATTGACCGAGGCACGTATTTCTGCTATACTGGTGAATAAGTAGACGAATCCTGGGTAAACACTGGCGCAAGCATCGCATGGGGTGGCTGCTACTCAAAATCAGTCCAATAACGATGTTGGACGCAATACAATATCCGACTCTCTATTTGGATTTTGATCAAGTATGTCGAGTGCATCGGACACAAAAGCGTGTGAGGAGGTGAACTCATGAAGCTCTCGCTGTTTTTGATCATCAAGGCTGTCATTTCGCTGGTGTTCGGCATCCTTTTAGCGGTCATACCGGCCCAGTTGATGGCGATCTTTGGCTCGACTCTAGATCCCTCTGGCGTACTTATGACGCGTCTGGTGGGCGCTTTGCTCATCGGTATTGGTCTCATTTGCTGGCTGAGTCGCACCAAGTCCGCAGAGTCATTGCAGGACATCGTGCTATCGCTGTTTGTCGCCGATACGCTGGGCTTCCTCGTCGTGCTCATGGGGCAAATGTCAGGGCTGATGAATGCCATGGGCTGGATTATCGTCCTCATCTGGCTGCTGCTGGCACTAGGCTTGGGCTACTTTCGATTTATCAAGTCGAACTCATAACGCGACGCAATCCCCCGCCAGCATCTCAAAATCCGACCACGACAGGATTGAGCCTCCTTCACTTTTAACGTGATCTCATGCCTGCCACAGAGGAGGACACTATGCGCGCTCAAAGAAAATGGACTGTTAGCACCGCCCTAATCCTGGTACTGATGTTGCTGGCTGCCTGCACTGTCCCAGCACCCCCTCTCGTCCCGCCGACAGCCATTCCTGCAGGCGAAACAACAGCCATATCAGCAGGCACAGAAGATATGCTCGAACCAGGGGACATGCTTGGCGATATGCAGCTCAACATAGCCCCTGAGTGGGATTGGGATAACAATCTTTACAAGTTGTGTGATCAGGATAACATCAAAGAAGTCGGGGACAATGCGCAAGATTTACGAATGCACAGCATTGTCCGGATCCAGGTTTATTTTCAACTGCGCCGGCGTCATTGGCGATTCACCGGAAGAATTAGCGGCCGAGTTTCTCAAACTCAATTCAGAAATGTTCTTCGATGATCAGCGCATCGATGTGCCTGCTTTCGGATACATCGATTTTCCTGACGTTTCTTATAATCCGGGAGGGCTGATTCGAAGTCCGGCTGTCATGGTCGAAAACATTGCTCCAGGTGCACATACGGTTTTTTGCAGGAATGAATTTGAGAATGAATCGTGGGAGGGCACCTTCAACTTCACGGTAACCGAGCCGGTCGTCATCGAGCTACCGGAGAACGCAGATTCATTGGTCTTTCACGGCGACAGCGACAAATTCCACACCCTGGCCGAGTTTTTCAAGCTCCTGCAGACAGCCGTTGACAATGGTCAGGTGTACGCCATCTGGAACCCGCTGCAGATGACACGACAGATGCCACTGGTCTTTGGTGATTACGCTGTCTTTCTCTACAGGGGGGATGCGTCGAGCGTCATCTGGCAAGGGGTAGACTTCAGCGAGCAGTACGTCCGCCAGGGAGAGAGCAACCTATGGGTGCTGCTTAAACAGTTCGAGCCGGATGCACGCCTCGACTACAAAATCCTGACGGCCGGTGGTGAAGCAATACTCGATCCACTTAACCCTCTGACCCAGGAAGGCTTTTACCCCGCATCGGTTATGCAGATGCCGGAATATGTATACCCCGTGGAGACGATTCGTCGCGAGGACATTCCACACGGCGATCTCACGCCCAATATCACCATCTCCAGCCAACATTTGGGCTATGACAAATTTTATCGAGTTTACACCCCGCCCGGCTACGAAACGATGGAAGATTTACCGGTCATCTATGCAACTGACGGTACTGATGCCATCAACGAGGTCTATGTCGGAATGGTCAATGTGCTGGACAACTTGATCGCTGATGGCAGGATTCGCCCCATCATCGCCGTTTTCATCGACCCGCATGATGCCAACACCGGTGAATACGTACGCTGGCGGGAATTGATGCCCGAAAGCCTGGATAGTTGCCCGTTTTGTGATTTCGTGGTGGATGAGATCGTCCCATTGATCGATGCTGATTACAGGACTGACCCATCAGCCGATGCTCGGGCTGTGCTGGGCACATCACTGGGCGGGCCATGGGCGGCGTATATGGGCTTAGCCTATACCGATATATTTCACCTGATCGCCATCAAATCGTTCATCGTCAACGGGCAGGATTGGCTTCTTGGTGAATATCAAGGATCAGAGACAAAGCCACTCAAGATATTTCTCCATCACGGCATCTACGAACTGACTTCGCAAGCCCCGCAATTGCGTGAGATTCTGGAAGAGAAGGGGTATCCTCTCTTGTACGTTGAGACCAACGAGGGGCATTCGTACGGCAACTGGCGCGGGACCACCGATGATTTACTTGTCTACTTCTTTGGTGCAGATTGAACCACACCCGTTACCACCAATCTTTGTACGATCTTGGATCCATAAACTGCCCCGTATCCCGGATGGCGACATGGATGGTTTCGCCATTGGCCCGGCCAAAAGCCTGACCCTCGACCAGCGCCGGTAACACCGCCCGCCCGGCGGCGTCCAGCGTTTGGTACAGCGCCAGCAGGCCTTCCTCCACGCAGATGTCCTCGACATGCACCGTGTAACCGGACACGACATTATCAGTCCGGGTGTATTTGAGCGTGATGCTGTCGGTCGTGGCGTAGAGCACCAACACCTCGTAACCGCCGCCGATCTCGTAGCCCGACTCCGGGACATGCAGCGTTTCATGTGGCAGCGCCGCCAGCGCCGCCAGCGTCACTTCCGGATCGACCAACAATTCGCCCAGACAGTTGCAGTCCCAATCCCAGTCGTACACCTGATATGTGGCGGAGATGAAAGGATGGCGCTGCGGCTGGAACAGGCCTTGCAGCTTGGGAGCCAGTGAATCGGTGGGGCCATCCAGCCAGATCAGCCCCTTGGCGGCGTCTACAGGAGCATAACCCCGCCAGGTCAGATTCAGATCGGCATGGTCTACAGCAGGACGGTCAGTTGCAGGTGGCAAAACCGCCAGAGAAGCGTAGCTTTCGCCAGGGATGCTGTGGCACGTGGAACGCCCAAGTTGTTGCGTCTCGCTTCCCATCAGCGGCAAGAACTGGGTGGGAGTCAGTAAGGGGTCGGATTCAGACAAAACGGTGGAACCAGGCGCTGGCTCTTCCGCTCTGGCAATGCCGTCCATGCCGATCCAGAGTCCGACAAACAACAACATTGCGGCAGCGACGCTCCCAAAAGACCGCCGATGTGAGGTGAAAGGCATCATAACAATGGTCATCATAGCATATTTGACGCATCCAATCGGTAAGCGGGATGGGAAACCTGGAAATCGTTCTCTGGTCCGTAGCCTGACGTAGAAAAGGCGTCATACTTGTAGGTGCGACGCACCCAGAAAATTAGCCATAAACCGAGCTAAAGGCATCATGTTGCAACAACAACCGTGACCCAACAAAGTTTCTCATGGTAGGCACTGATTCAACTTGATTCGTGAAACGTAAAACGTGAAGCAATAACCCCGCAAGGCTATCACGTTTCACGTCTGCACGTTTTACGATACCAGCCACGTTGAAACACAAAAGAGCCATACCAAATCGATCGACGCATTCTCAACTTCTCGCTTATGAACGTCAACGGCAAACATTACCGCACAATCTGGCTCAAGGAAGATGATCCCGGCACAGTGCAAATCATCGACCAGCGCCATTTGCCTCACTTGTTCGTCATCGAAGACCTGGAAACGGTTGATGATGTCGCCTGTGCCATCAAGGATATGCATGTGCGCGGGGCTGGCCTGATTGGAGCCACCGCCGGCTATGGCATGTACATCGCCGCTCTGCACGCCCCCGACGATTCCACCGAGGCATTTATGGCGTTGGTACAGGCCGATGGCGAAAAGTTGATGTCCACCCGCCCCACTGCCGTCAATCTGGAGTGGGCGGTGAAGCGGCAACTACGGGCGATGGAAATGGCCGGAGACAGCATCGCTGCCCGGAGACAGGCAGCAGCCACGACCGCCCAGATCATCGCAGATGAGGATGCCGCCTGGTGCCGCAGCATCGGCGAACATGGCGTAGCCATCATCGAAGAAATCAGCAAGCGCAAAAATGGAGAACCGGTCAATATCCTAACCCACTGCAACGCCGGTTGGCTGGCCTTTGTCGACTGGGGTACGGCCACAGCGCCGGTCTATGTCGCCCACGAGCGTGGCATCCCGGTCCATGTCTGGGTCGATGAGACCCGTCCCCGCAACCAGGGCGCTCGACTGACGGCCTGGGAACTGGGCCAGCATGGCGTGCCGCACACCATCATCGCTGACAATGTGGGCGGGCATTTGATGCAGCATGGACTCATTGACCTGTTCATCACCGGCACGGACCGCACAACTTACACCGGTGACGTGGCCAATAAAATCGGCACCTACCTCAAGGCGCTGGCAGCCTACGACAACGACATTCCTTTTTTCGTCGCCCTGCCCTCCTCCACTTTCGACTGGGAAATCGAGGACGGTCTCACCATCCCCATCGAGCAGCGGGACGCCACCGAGGTTAAGTACATCAGTGGCCGCCTGGGTGACGAGATCGTCTCGGTGCTACTGACACCAGAGGACAGCCCCGCCGCCAATTACGCCTTCGATGTGACGCCCCGCCGCTACGTCACCGGCCTGATCACCGAACGGGGCATCTGCGAGGCATCTGCGGAAGGCGTTTTTGCCCTTTATCCCGAAAAACGGGTCTAGTTCCAACCACGACCAATACCCAAACAAGCCTTGTTGATATTACCTTTTTTGTCATTCCGATGAGCGAAGCGAAGAGGAATCTCCGAGTTTTGTAGCGAAATTTAGGGTCTTGGTGGAGATTCTTCGCTCCCTCCGGTCACTCAGAATGACAGAAGAAGGGAAAAATCAACATAACCCAATCTGATTTACATCCAAAGCTTATCTCACAAATTCTCAACTACTCAGGAGGAACCAGATCATGATGGACTGGGGAATGCAGAACCGAATCAATCGCATCATCAAACCCGATACCGGCAAAACGCTCATGTTTGCCGTAGACCACGGCTATTTTATGGGCCCGACCAGCGGCCTGGAACAACTCGACCAGACCATTGCGCCCCTGCTGCCGTATGCCGACAGCCTGATGCTCACCCGTGGGGCGCTGCGTTACTACACCGACCCCAGGGCCGATGTCCCGATCATCATGCGGGTGTCCGGTGGCACCAGCATCCTCAACCCCAATTTGCTGCACGAAGGCATCACCGTGTCGATGGAGGAATCGATTCGCATGAACGCTTCCGCCGTCGCTTTCTCGATCCTGGTCGGCTCCGACTTCGAGCGGGACACGCTACTGGCCTTCACGCAGGTCGTCGACGAAGCCGAGCGCTATGGCATCCCTACGCTGGCTGTGACGGCGGTGGGCAAGGCCCTGGTGCGTGACGCCCGCTATCTCAGTCTTGCTTCACGCATCGCTGCCGAGTTGGGCGCTCGTATCGTCAAAACCTACTACTGCGAGGACTTCGAGCGGGTTGTGAACACCTGCCCTGTGCCGGTGGTTATAGCCGGAGGCAAAAAGATCCCGGAAATGGACGCACTGACGATGGCGTACAATGCTATCCAGACCGGAGCGGCTGGCGTCGACATGGGCCGCAACATCTTCCAATCGGAAGCGCCGGTGGCGATGGTGCAGGCCGTGCGCGCCGTGGTCCACAATGGCATCACGCCCAGCGAAGCTTTCGAGATGTACGAAGACATCAAGGCAGGGTAATTCCGGCCAGCTTGATTGAAAATGCGTATTGCGTGTTGCGTAGTCCGTAACACGCAATACGCACCACGCAACATCGCAGCGCCTAGCCTGTCCACGAACACCTCAGGGAGACTCCCCATGCGCGTCGCCATGTACTACAACAACAACGATATCCGCCTGGAACAAGCGCCCAGGCCGCAGATTGGCGCTGGCGAAGTGCTTGTGAAGGTGCTGTCCAGCGGCATCTGTGGCTCCGACGTGATGGAGTGGTACCGCATCAAAAAAGCGCCCGTAGTGCTGGGCCATGAGGTTGCGGGCGACATCGTCGAGGTGGGGGCCGGAGTCGAAGATTTCCAGGTGGGGGACAGAGTTGCTTTCACGCATCACGTGCCCTGCAATAACTGCTACTATTGCCAACGAGGCGATCACACGCTGTGCCACACACTGCACACCACCAAATTCTATCCCGGCGGCAACGCCGAGTACGTGCGTGTCCCAAAAATCAATGTGGACAAGGGCGGTGTCCTCAAACTGCCTGATTCGATGTCGTACGAGTTAGGCACGTTCGTCGAGCCGCTGGGCTGCGCCGTGCGCGGGCAACGCAAAGTGAACATGCAGCCGGGTGACAGTGTTCTGGTCTTGGGCAGCGGGCTGTCGGGATTACTGAACATCCGCCTGGTGAAAACGATGGGCGCAGGCCGCATCGTCGCCACGGACATCAACGAGTATCGCTTGCAGGCTGCCAGAGATTCTGGAGCCGATGTCACCATCAATGCCCTGGAAGAGGACGTTGTCGCACGAGCGATGGCGGCAAACGATGGCCGAGGCTTTGACCAAATCATCGTTTGCACGGCAGCGCCGGTGGTTTTCCGGCAGGCGATGCAGGCGGCGGATAAAGGCGCAACTGTGTTGCTGTACGCCATCAACACGCCCGGCCAGGAGCTTCCCTTCGAGCCGTATGCGCTCTACATCAAGGGCGTCACCCTGACCTCGACCTATGGCGCTGCCCCCCGAGACCTGCGTGAGGCGATGACTTTGCTGCAACATGGCCGGGTGGAAGTGCTGGACTTCATCACCCACCGCCTGCCCCTGGCCGAGACCCAATTGGCTTTTCAACTCACCGCCCGAGCGGAAGAATCGTTGAAAGTGCTGGTCGATCCAACCCGATGAAAACCCAAGGCTATATCCTATGAACGAAATTACCCTTATTGCCACAACAGCCTTTGGCCTGGAACGGGTGGTCAAGAGCGAGGTGCTGGCGCTCGGATTTGATCAGATCAATGTGTCGGAAGGGCGCATCGAATTCCAGGCGACCGTGGATGACATCCCCACCGCCAATCTCTGGCTGCGCAGCGCCGACCGGGTCCTCCTGAAACTGGGAGAATTCGATGCGGTCACATTCGACGAGCTTTTCGAGCAGACAAAAGCCCTGCCCTGGGAAAACTGGATCACGCAGGATGGCCGCTTCACCGTCATCGGCAAGGCGGTGAAATCCACCCTGGGCAGCGTGCGAGCGTGCCAATCCATCGTCAAAAAAGCCGTTGTCGAACGCCTGAAGGATGCCTACCACGTCGATTGGTTTTCAGAAACCGGGGCGGACTTCACGATCCAGGTGGCGATGCTAAAAGATGTGGCCCTGCTGACCATCGACACATCGGGGGCGGGATTGCACAAGCGAGGCTACCGGGAATCGTTCATCGAAGCGCCACTCAAGGAGACGCTGGCGGCGGCCCTGGTGCAACTCAGTTTCTGGAACAAGGATCGACTGCTGATTGACCCCATGTGCGGATCCGGCACCATCCTCATCGAAGCGGCGATGATCGGCAGAAATATCGCGCCTGGCCTGAGGCGAAGCTTCGCTTCGGAGCAATGGCCTGCGCCCGGGCGTGAAGCCTGGCAAGAGGCCCGGAGGCTTGCTCAGGAGGCGATCCAGCCAGCGGGCGAACTGCAAATCTTCGGCTACGACATTGATGAAGAGAGCATCCTCGCAAGCCAGACCAATGCCCGCAACGCTGGTGTCGATCAAGACATCCTCTTTGAGCAGAAAGATGTGCAAGATCTGTGGATCGACCAGCAGTACGGGGTCGTTATCTCCAATCCACCGTACGGCATGCGCATGTCGGAGTACCAGGAGATGAATCAAATCTACATTTCATTGCACAAAACCTTCAAGAAGAAAATGGGTTGGTCGCTGTACATCCTCACCGCCGACGAAATGTTCCCCAAATACTTTAAACGAGCCTGGCCTGACCGCAAAAGAAAATTGTACAACGGCAACATCCAGGTCTGGTACTACCAATATTACGGTGAACGACCACCCCGGTCGGACTCATGACGAAAGCTTGATTTTGATTGACGCTTGGCAGGGTTCAGTAAACCAGAAAACCGGAAGATCGGTAGACCTGGGCGACAACTCCCCGGTTTCCTGGGTTTCGGGTCTACCGATTTCCTGGTTTTCGACTTAACAAACAGGTGCAAACATGGCATTTCACAGCATCCAATGGGACAACGGCGTGGTGCGAATGCTCGACCAGCGCCTTCTGCCCGCCCAAATCGTGTACAACGATTACACAAATCCCACTGCCGTGGCCGACGCTATCCGCAGCATGGTGATTCGAGGCGCGCCCGCCATCGGAGCTGCCGCCGCCTTTGGCCTGGCTCTGGTCCCTTACCACACCTACATCGCCGATGTTGGATCTGTGCGGACCCGATTGCACGTGGCCGCTGACATTCTGCGTGCATCTCGTCCAACTGCTGTCAACCTCTTCTGGGCGATAGACCGCATGATGGAGCGCCTGGACGACCCGGCTCTGGATACCGTGGAAGCGCTGACCCAAGCGGCTATCGATGAAGCGAACGCCATCGCCGAGGGGGATATCGAGATCAACAAGCAGATCGGGCGCAATGCCTTGACCCTGGTTCCAGATGACGCCACCATCATCCATCACTGCAACACCGGCGGTCTGGCGACGGTGGATTACGGCACGGCGCTGGGCGTCATCCGCATGGCTCACGAACAAGGCAAGACTGTGTTTGTACTGGTGGATGAGACCCGTCCCCGTTTACAGGGCGCTCGCCTGACCGCCTGGGAACTAAAACAATATGGCATTCCCTTCAAAGTCATCGCTGACAGCGCTTCCGGTCACTACATGCGCACCTCAAGTGTGGATTTGTGCGTGGTCGGCGCTGACCGGATCGCAGCCAATGGCGACACCGCCAACAAGATCGGGACCTACAATCTGGCTGTGGTGGCGCACGAAAATGGCGTGCCGTTCTATGTTGCTGCACCGACCAGCACCATCGATCTGAACACCGCCAGCGGTGCTGACATCCCCATTGAGGAGCGTCCCGCTCAGGAAATAACTCATGTGGGCGAGTGCCAGATAACGCCGGATGATGTGGACGTTGGCAACCCCGCCTTTGATGTCACGCCGGCCAAATACATCACGGCCATCATCACCGAGCGAGGCGTGGCGTATCCGCCGTTTGAGGAAAGTTTGGCGACGTTCTGACTATTCGACTGTCACCTTCATTTCCGTCGGCGCAACTTGCCACCAACTGTTGCCTGGTTTGAGGGGGATATCCTGGCCACTGCCGTCAAGGAAGCGGAAATCGCCAAAACGGCCATCTCGCGTCCATTTTCCTTCGTAGACCTTGCCATCTCGCAGCACCTTGAGGGGACCCTCGCCCCAGAGCTGGATCTCGACCGAACAGTTGATGCAGGCCTGACCCTCGCCCCGCATCTCCTCGCCATGTTCGATGATGAGCGTCTTCACATGGTTGGCGCTCAGCACAACGACATTGGCGGCGCTCACTTGCTTGTTGTCTGCGAGATCGATATGCGGCTTGCCGCCCGCCCAGCGCTGCCACCGACCACTGGCGGCATCATACTGCCAATTCACAGCCAAGATGGGATAAGGCACCTTGACGCTGCCAGCCTCAGTTCCACCCTCCGGCGCTGCCTCTGAGAACACGAATTTGCCGGTCGGCTCCGGTGGTTGGTTCCAACCTCGATTATTGACGACATTCCACAGTTTTGCAGTGTCGGCAAATAAGTTGTTCGGAATAGACCAGGTCTGGTCTCGGTAGTAGGCAAAACCATTGAGCGCCTGCTCGATAACATGATCTCCCAAATTGGAATCATAGATCATTTGCCGCACCGGCTGCACGCCACCCGAAAAAGCGAGTACAGCGTCAAAAATCACTGGCACTTCCAGGTCAATCAGGCGAGCGCTGCGAATGGGTCCCACGCGTTGAGCGCTCTGACTCTGGTAGATGGTTGTGTAGCGAGTGTACGAGAATTCGACCCGGCTTTCTACAATGACATCAGCCGCATTCAGGCCCGCCTGCCGTTCGTGAGCGCCTTCATCGTTGGAGATCTTGATCGCAAGCGGGCGTCTATCCAGCACAGTCGGATCAGCAGCAGTCTGGCCGGTGAACAGGGAGATGCCGGAGCCATTTACGGGAACGATGATGTTGGGATCCAATGTGGGGGTCGGGGTTGGCGTTGGCGGTTCGGGCGTTGGCGTATCCGTGGGGATAGGCGTTGGCGTGTCCGTAGCGTCCGGCGTTGGCGTATTGGTGGGGATAGGCGTGTCTGTCGGCAGCGCCGGCGTAGGCGTCAGCGTGGGCCGGGGCGTGCGCGTCGGCGTAGGCGTGGGCTCCGGTTGACTGCCACAGGCCGCTGTGGTCAGCGCCAGAGCGATCACCAGCGCCAGGCTGAGATAAAAAAACAGGTGTCGGGGAGATGAGATGCGAAGCATATGGGTGGATTCTCTCAAGCAAGAATTTCGGAAAGGAGTACAATCCAATATGGTACTAGCGAGGGTTGAGACTGTCAAAACTGGAGCCGGATGAATTGACCCGGTGAATGCACATTATTTCTCAAAAATGACAGAATTCGACATCTGGTGCGATATCTTTTTATAATGGGGGCAAATAGGGTAAATGCAGCGCTGGTCCCTGGCGAGAGGGCCGGCGCTGCATTTTTTTGCAAAGGCATCATTTCAGTAAATGTCGTGCAATTTGTCGAATTCATGGCATCCTGCTAAGCTAAAGATAAGATCGCTGATCTTGAATCCTCGCCTCTCCTTTGATTTACGAATCTTGTAGCCGAACGCCCACTTTTGGAGAGAAAACCATGAAGAAATATCTTCGACAGTCACATCGCATTCTGGTAGCGCTAACCCTTGCCGCATTCCTGGTTGTCCAGGCGGCGCCAGTCCTGTCATCGGTGCAGATCGGTGATGCGGGCGCCAGGGTAACGCCACTTACTGAGTGTGGTGGCGACACCTGCGGATAAGTACTTTCGATTGAAATAGTTGCCGGGTCAGCAACTATCTCAATCAGTCCGCCCCTTTCTGTGTCCTGGCTGATCCCTCGTCGGCAAGCACCAACGCTTCGGCGATCTCTCGGGCCAGGACCTGATGTTTGGAATCATGCTTGATGGTGGGAAGCAGGCTCTGTGCCTGGACGAGAATATCGGCTGAGGTCTGAAAGTGCCTGGCTGTTAGATGTGCTATGCCTAAGGTGGTTAGTGCATTCAACTTCCGCACATCGTAGCCACCAACCTGATCCCAATACTGAATACTTTTTTCCAGTGTAATGATAGCATTATCAGGTTGGCCTAGCGCCAGGTATGCTTGTCCAATGTTGTTGTAGATTTTCGCAAGTCTAAAACCTTCTTGTGTGTCACGGAATGTCCGTTCAGCTATCAAGAAATAATCCAACGCAGCCTGTGGTTGATCCAGGGCAATCAAGACGCCCCCCAGGTTCATGGCCGCCACCGCCCTGTGCACGGGATCATCGACCTCATCGAACAGGGTTATGGCCGCCCGCAAATGCGTGGAAGCCAGTTCAAGATCCCCTGCCTGCCAGTACGCCATCCCCATGTTTGTGTGGGTCCAGGCCTGCATGCGCCGATCGCCAGTTACATCCCAGATCGTCAACGCTTCCAGATTGACAGCAATCGCATCCTGCCAGCGCTGCTGGTCGAACCGCACTGAGCCCAGGACGAGCAAGGCATAAGCATACTGATCATCATCCTGATCCAGGTGGTCCATAGCGTCTTTCAGCAGTTCCTCGGCGCGCTCGAACTGCCGTTTGCGGCGCGCCACCCACGCCTGGCGATTGTGTACACGCGCTTCGCCACGCATCAACCCCAGAGACTTGAAACGCTCCAGGCTGATCGCCAATTGTTCGTCGGCATCATCGTACTGCGAAAGAAGTTGGAGCAAAATCCCCAATTGGAGTCTAAGCTCGGCCTCGGTTTCTGGATCCTGCCGTTCCTGGCTGACCCGGATGCCCTGCTCCAGGAATGACACCCATTCTCCCCGATAACCGGCCTGCTCCATTTTTGGGGCCAGTAACAACAGCGTCTGGCGGGTTTGCGGCCAGGCTGCAGGCGATTCCAACCCAAAGGTGAGCGCATGCAAGAGCATCTCCCGCTCTTCATCATTGGGCAATGTCGCATCCAGCGCCTGCACCTTGCTCAGCGCATAGCGCATATTTTGGGCGATGTACGATTGAAAAATATCAGGCGCTTCTGGTGTCGAGGTCATTGCCACTTCGCAACTTGTTCCAACAAAAAGGTGCGTGTGAGGCTGTGAATGGTGTAGCGCCGTTCGTACAAGTCGCCCCGGATGTCCACCAAATTGCGCCTCACCAGTCCTGCAAGGGCGTCTTGCACGGCTTCTTCCTGCAAGCCACTCACCTGCGCCAATTGCTCCAAAGAAGCGCCTGACGGGGGAGCCAACGGCAGGGCCAGCAACGTACGCTGACCTAGCTCATCCAGATCATCCCACATTTCCCGGTAGATGTACGTGTACAATTGCTGGACGCTGCCGCCACTCGCCGAGCGCAAATTTTTCAGCACCGTGGGCAGGGCGTGCAAGACCGCCTGACCGGCAACAAGGCGCAAGGCTAAAGGATTGCCGCCAACAACCTGATAAATCGGTTCCAAATCATCATCAGTGGCTTCAGCCAGCCAAGGCGCATTGCGCAACGCTCCTTCGGAGCGGATTAGATTGAATGCAGATGCCGGTGAAAGCTGGGGAACAGACAAGGAGAAGATGTCAGGCTCGGAAGACAGGAGGGCACGCGAGGTCAGAACAACTTTGCTGGGATTGGCCAGTCGCCGCAAGGTGGGAATCAATGCGGCGATGTCGATAACCGTTTCCAGATTGTCAACAACAATCAGATGGGGTATTTGCTGAAGACGACCAACCAGCAGCGGCAGTGTGTTGTTGATGGAAAATGGGCGGGGTAACTCAACATCATCCAAAACCTGAACCGAAAGTGCTTCCACCAACGCCTCATGGCTCAAGATCGGGGCATCTGCTGTCTGGATACGGCCATGGAGTTGGAAACCCTTCTGACGAGCACTGACCCAGGCGATCTCATCGTACCACCCCTGAACCAGATTACGTCGTACAAGGGCGTCTGCCAGTGTGGTTTTCCCGATCCCACCAATGCCGTGGAATAAGATCAGCCAGGGTGCGCCACTTTTCTGCACCTGTTCCTCGATATCAGCGAGCAAATCATCGATGCCAAAAAGATGCACGTAGGTTGGGGATTCCAAACGGCTTTCCTGACGAATGCGATGGAGCTCACGGTCAGTGCTCTCCAGCGACCACAAATAATCGGTCAGATCCTCCACGGCCTGCCGCTGATCCCGGTATAGCGCCGATTCGGAGCGATCAAACTGTGCTGTCAACGAAAGAATAGGTCGTACATCGAAATAGCGGAGCTGAATAAGCTCGGCCCCCGTCCTGTTCGTGTTCATCAAGTTGGCGAGACCCCGTTCCAATACCCGGTATGCTGCCTGGCGAGGGTTGAGCGTTTTCCCCGCTTGCTCCATTAACACCAATCTACAGCGCGCCAAATCACTGTCTGTTCCTTTCAGAGCCACTTGGCGTAACGCATCGGGAACAGCCTCTCGGAAATCATCTTCAGAAAGCAGAGCGGCCATAGTTGGGCTCGATTACGCCAAATAACTGGCAGAAGTTGACAGACGCTGATAGTAAGTTGACGAATTGTGACAGATGATGGCGGACTTTGACAGAGAATGACAGCCTGTGACAGGTGATGACGGACTTTGACAGTATGTTGGCGGATTTTGACAGTATGTTGACAGGTCACCGAAGGTGAAAGCCAGTATACTACAGAAAGTTCGGTTAGCCTTACTGCCTCAGAATTGAGGTTGATTGGTTACGAATACCCGACAGCAGTGCTGGAGAGCGAGAGTCCCGGCACTGCGATTAGCAGAACCGGCTCACTGGCGAGGGAGCCGGTTCTGCAATCACTTTTTTGGTTAGAGGGGCTGAACTCTCAGCGCCTGGTAGGTCAAGACACCGGAGGGGGAGTTCAACGTAAGCGTATCGCCCGAAATGCTGAAGCCTGTCACAGACTCCAGTGATGTCAGATAAGCGTTCTCGACGGCCATGACATCTTCCTCGCACGCCTTCCTCGTGACCGTGAGTTCCTGAACGGTCAGGCTGCCACTGCTCGGCATCGGGCGCGTCGGTGGCGTAAGCGCCGCTGTAGTCATTGCAACCTGAGTTTCCGCTCACTTGACCCTGACTGAACACAGCGGTGATGTTCAGGTCTGGCTGGGTGGAAACCAGCGACCAGGTTGTGTTTTCCAGCGAAGCTGAGATGTTGATTGAGGCGCTAGCAGAATTGCTGAGACCATTTTCGTCGGTTACGGTCAGTGTCACCTGATAAGTTCCCGCTGCCGTATACTGGGTTGTGACATTGGTTTCGTTCTTACCACTGGCTGTCTTGCCATTACCGAAATCCCAGGCATAGTTGACGATGGAACTGCTGCCGGGTGTGGACTCGCTACCATCGAAGGTGACATCTTGTCCGACCAGGGCTTGTGTAGGACCGGCCAAAACAGCAAGCGGCGGATTCTGCTCCTGCTCGCTGATAGTGATGCCCCAGGTCGATTCACCTTTCAAACCGGTGTTGTCGGTTACGGTCAGCTTAACGGTATAGCTACCTGCTTTGTTGTACACATGCTCGACAACGGGACCACTACCCTGCGAACTGTCGCCAAAGTTCCAGGTGTAGTTGACAATGGGATTCGATGCGGTGGAGCCATTGCCATCCAACGTGACCACTTCGCCTGCAAGGGCGGCACCAGGCGCTGCGATGACTGCAACAGGTGGCTGTTCTTCTGCGGCAGTGATCTGCATATCTTGAACTGCTGCTCAGACCATCTTGATCGGTCACAGTCAGCATGACGATGTACGCGCCAGCCTTGGTATAGGTGTGTTCCACTACGGAACCTTTAGCGCCAGTGCCATCGCCAAAGTCCCAGACATAATCGACAATAGTGCTGGCTCCGGCGGACTTGCTGCCATCCAGGCTGAATTCTTCACCCACGACAACGTTGTTGGGGGCGACGATGACGGCCTCAGGGGGCTTACCGGGTTCTGGCGTGGGCACTGCCGTGGGCACTGCTGTAGCTGCGACGGGCGGCGGTGGTAGCGTCGGCGTTGCATCATTTCCACCAAAAATGCCCAAACCGGCAAATCCACCCGATGTAAGGCATAAACAGATAATCAGACTCATGCCGATGGCAACGAGTCCGATAACGAGATTCCGATTTTGCAGGATTGATGTGGAAGCAGGCGCTGCGGAAGCGGCTGTTTCGTCCACTGCTCTTGGTTTCAGCAACAGTTTCAGGCGTAGCCTGATCTTCGGGTTCCGGGTTTTGTTTTTCGTCTGTCATTGGGTTTTATCCTCCAAGAATAGAGTTGCAGTATGAGCACTGCGGATTTGGCTGCTATCGAACTACACCAACACGACGCAGGTGGTATTATTGGTCAGTATCCAATACGGTGGTTGAAACTTCGACCAGTTCGCCGCGCTGCACGACATAGGTTTGCAGCACGTGTTGGGTGGGGCAACAAAGGGGATCGTCGGGACCAGCAACAACCATGTCAACAGCTATGACGCCATTTTCATTCACAGTGAGACTGTTGATCTGGACACGGTCGCCAAGCGGTGCAGTGGCGATATCGGTTGCGACGCCGTCGACAGCGATCAGCACGTGCAAATCGTAGAATGTACCACTACCGCCCGGATCGGTCACCAAAATGGTTGCGGCGGCGGGCTGGCCATCTTCCAGTTTCACAGTGACGATGTGTTCAGTCAGGATAACAACTGTCTCAGTGGCGGAGCCAGGGGCGGCAGCTTCTCGGTATTCGCCATCGATCAGCGTCACCTCGCCTGCTTGCGTCCATTCTGACAGATACGTGGCATTTGCCAGGGTCTCCACTGCCAATGCGGATGGCGTCTCAGTTTCCATTTTTGCATCGGCGACATCTTCAGACGCAAGGTAAGACAAAATGGGATTGCCGCCGTCATCAGTCATCACGAGTTGACTGCCATCGACGCCCCAGCCAAGGACGACTGCCAGTGCCGTGATGTAGGCGCTCTCTTGATCCATAATGCCATCCGGCTCCGCACAGGTTTTCTCGGTGGCGGACACCGAACCAATAACGATGGCGTGACCGTCAGTTTCGTAAAGAGCGGTGATGGTATTGCAGCCAGAGGAACCGACCAGACTGCCGTCCTCACCGAAAACTGCTGTAATTTCTGTGCCCGCCAGCACGGGAACGATCTCTCCTTCATTGTTCTGGTATTCGGTTAATTGCCATACCGATGCCATCAATTGCGATACATCAACGTCTGCGACCGGTGCAGGCGCTGTCTCGGTTTGAGGCGCTACCGTGCAAGCGGCTAATGTAACGAGCAACATCAGTAATCGCGACCAGGCTACAGCCAAGCTTATTTGCGTTTGCATTCATAAGTGGGTGTTCTCCTTGCTAATCCGTGTTTTTCAGAAAACGAATTGCGTTCGTGTCGATAGTTGTGGTTCTCTGTTAAGGCGACACGAACGCGCTCAGTTTAGCGCAAGTGTTCAACTTAGCAAAGGAATCGAAGATCATTTGGTGACGAACTACGTCATCTTTAGTGATAGATCAGTGCGAAGTTGTTGTCTTCCGCAAGACAATGCCTCGTTGCTCATATCCCACCATCAGGTCTTCAAAACACGCCGCTTCACGACCCACGTACTCAGGCGGGCAGATCCCCTTCTGTGCAAACAAGCCTCTGGCAACTTGCCTGGCAACAATTGCGCAGGTGTATCCGGTTGTGCGGGCCATCGAGGTTGTGTGTGAAACAGGATCGTAGGCATCCAGGAGATCGTAGGTGGTCTGCACCCTGACGCCCTCCTGCTCTCCCTCCACCGTCACTTGCATCACCGTCAGATCTTCGTTCACCCGGCTGCATTTTCCATTGATCAAATAGCAGATGGGACGTGAGATCGAGCGGTCGCACAGACTGACCATTCACCGTTACTGGCTCTGCATCGAAGAAACCGCTGTCCCTGAAGACCTGCATCAGTCGGGCATGGCCGGGATAACGCAGTGTTTTCTCCACCATGTTTGGGATATCCATCGTCAGGCGCAGGCTGCGGAGACCATCGGAGTTGAAAGCCTCCAGGGTGCCGATGCCGGGAAACTCAAGCAGCTCGATATCAGAGAGGGCCGGGCGCACCACCTCCCGTCCGTATTCAACCAAGCGAGCGGGGCGAGTATACTCCTCCAGCACATCCGCCGGCGAAAAGACAGCCTTGTATTCAAACGGCCACTGGCGCACTTTGGGCAGGCCGCCAACGTAACACGTAAATCGTTCGGTGCGATCGAGCAGACTATCGACATGGCCGACGATGATGTTGGAAAGGCCCGGCGCCACACCGCAATCAACGACGGCAGTCACGCCCTGGCCTTTGGCCAGTTCATCCAGCAGAAAGGGGTCTTCAGCGAAGAAAGAGATGTCCACCACGTCCTTTCCGGCGGCGATGATCTGCCTGAGTGTGGCGAAGCCCATAAAGCCGGGCACGGCGCACACAACCAGGTCGGCGTCAGCCACCAGACCCGGGATTGCATCCTCCTGGCCGAGATTCGCCACCACTATCTTAATCGGCGCTTCACGCTCAAGTTTATTTAAGGCTTTCTTGTTTATGTCAATCGCAGTGACAGCAAAATCGGTTTCTTTTGCTAAATCTTTGATGATGGCGCTTCCCACCAGGCCAGCGCCCAGCACGGTAATTCGCATTGTTTTTCTCCTGGATTGTGATGAAATCAGCTTGCCACAACCACTGCACAGGCGCAAACTACAAAATCGCCCAAACTATGATAGGATTCCGACATGAGACAACACATGCTCGCCTTGCTGCTGGCGCTCCTGCTGCTCGCTGTCCTGACAGGCTGTGAAGGGCCAATGGCGACGCGCCCGGACGAGGCCGAGACAGCGCCACCATTCGCACTGGAATCTGGTGAGATTCGATACGAGATCACCGAAAGGATGACGGTCGTGAACAAAGGGCCGGGAGAGCCGACAAAACACAACCTGTGGGTTGCTCTGATCCAGGATCAATCACCCTACCAGGAAGTTTTATCCCGCACGATCTATCCTGACGATTACACACTCGTCACCGACGAATACGGCAACCGATATGCCGAGTTTGATTTTGCAGAGATGAAAGCAGGGACCAGCATCCAGGTTGAAATCAAGTACGCCCTGCGAGTGCATGACATCCTGGTTGATTTAGGCTCCTGCAAGGGAGAGCTTCCCGACTTCTTTACTGAACCCGAACTGCACATCGAGTCCAACAATCCTCAGATCGTGGAACTGGCGCAACAACTATCGGAAGGAAAAGAAACTGCCTGCGACCAGGTGCGGGCCTTCTACAACTACATCGGCGACGAACTGTTGTACACTTACAATGGAGCGAGTTGGGGTGCGCAGGCGGCATTGGGCGAGATGGGCTCCGACTGCACCGAATACTCATCGTTGCTCATCGCCCTGAGCAGGGCGGCAGGCATTCCCGCCCGCTACCTGGAGGGGCTGTACCACAACGGCAGCGAATCAGATGGATTGGCCCGGCAGGAACATGCCTGGGTGGAGGTCTATCTGCCGAGCAGCGGCTGGACGCCCGTGGACCCGACGCTGGGACGTTCATCGCTCACCAGAGATGACTATTTCGCTCACGCTGGCCCTGAACACATCATCGTCACACAGGGCCGCAACCCCTCAACACTGCGGGACGGCAGCTATTTCACGCATCTCTACTGGCCGGGGCAGAGTACAGAAATTCGCATTATGGATTTTGGGTGGGATATCTTACGGCAACCCGCTGAACATCGTCACACGACAGAGGTCGGGGTCAGACACGATGATCGAGCCATCGACGCCGACGGCGATGCCCAGGGTGCGGCTAAACAGGCCGGGTTCTGTACCCTTGCCGCCCAACTGCGCCATCGATTGCATGTTGCCGCTGTACACCAACACACGGCCTTTCTCCGGGTCTGTCAGATATATCAGGCCGTTGTCCCCCGCCGCAAGATGTGGGGATTCGACCGTGTTGGCCTCGGGGCCAGGATAGCGCTCTTGAGAGTCTGTGATGGAGTCCACGCGCCACAGCGTTCTGCCGATGGGCTCGACCACGTACAACATGCCGTCCGCTCCCACTGCGACATCGGTGGGTTGCCCGGCGCCAAGTTCATCTCCGCCGCCGCCAAATTGCCTGATCTGGCTTCCATCACTCCCGACCTGAAGCACTCTGGCCCCACCGGTGTCAGCAATGAAGTAATCACCGAAGGTGGAAAGGCCAAATCCTCGTGGATGATACGTGCGCAATTCGACCCCAAATTCCTCCACAAACTCACCCTCTGGCGTCCACTTCGAGAGGAGTTGTTTGGCGGCATCCAGGGCGACGATCTCTCCTGCCGGCGTTACATCCAAATCGAAGACCTCGGAGAACTGCCCCGGCCCATCGCCGGCCTCGCCCCATTGGCTGTCGTATTCTCCCTCGGGATCGATCCGGACGATGCGGTTGTTGCCAGCGTCGGCCACATAAACGTAGCCATTATCATCGACGGTGACGCCTGCCGGTTTGAGCAACTGCTCGTCACCTGAGCCGCAGGAGCCGTAAGTCCACAAAACCGCCGGTTGCACGATCGGAAAATCGGTCGAAGGCTCGCCCACAAACTGTTGGCCCTGTTCTGTTGGCGCAGGCTCCTGGTCGCTGAGGGGTATGTCGGTGGGGCGTGAAGGCTCGACCGGCGGTGGAGGCAACTCCAATCCCTGGGGTAACGCATCTTCGACCGGGTAGAGGTAGGCGCTGGGGACGATGCTCTTGCCGCCGCCTGGGGGCTGCCACCAAAGCTGCATTTGCCGGGAACCGCCCAACTCGTTGTAAAGCACTTCAATGTCGTGGAAGCCCTCAGACAGATCGATAACGCCTTCCCGATATTCTGATCCATGCGAGCCGCCGTTGTCGACAACCTGTTGTCCGTTGATAAACAGTATGGAGCCATCATCGGAACGGGTCCCGAACAGATAACGACCGCTGGACGGCGCAGCGATCTTGCCTACCCAACGAATCGAGTACGGCTCACGCAACACATTGTTGGGCAGGATGAACAAATCACGCTGAATCAGCAGCGGCGTTCCCGACCAATCTGGCGTATCGTAATAATAGCCCACCAGCCCATTGGCCGCGCCAGCCAACGAGTAGTAGGCTTCAGGGGGGATGATGGACAGTTCTGCATTCTGGGGTGTAGACCAGCGCAATTGCAGCGGACCCGGAGCCCCACCAGCCCTGTAAACCACCCGCAGGTCCTGGAACCCGCCAGCCAGTGTGCGTTCGACCTGCTGGCTGCCATCCAGCACCCGTAATACTTCCTCGCCATCCAGCAACAGGCGTCCTTCTCCACCCAGCGCCGTCAACTCGAAAACGTAATCGCCGAATTGCGGCGCCAGCAAAGCGCTGTCATAGCGAGCGACAAAGGGCGGGACAAGCGGCTGCTGCGCGGAGAAATCGATATCAAGTTGAGAAACCTGCTCGCCACGCACCGGCGGTTGATCCGGGTCATCATCTGGAATATAAGCTGCTCGCAGACCTCTGGCCGCCTGATAAGCCATGCGAGGAATGCGGTACGTCAAAAATAGCGAACGCCCAAAGTCATCCTGGTGCGCCTGGAACTCACCGCCGGGGTAGAGTTGCTGCAACAGTGGAATCAGGCGGTCGTCAACGGTCTCCAGCAGAAAAATAACATCTCTGCCAGGGTCATCGCGCAAGGGGATATGCTGGGTGAGATTGAAAGGAACGATATCGTGCGGGCCGCCGATGAATTTCATTGCCGAATGATGCGTGTATTGCGGCGTCATGAAGATAAGTTCGTCTTCGGGGACTGTGGTCAAGTATTTGCCCACGGCGGATTCACTGGGGCTGTAGGCGTTTTGCACTGAGCTATCGACCGCCTGCACCCGGAAATAGGTATTGATGTTGGAAAGCATCACAAAGACGACGATGACGCTGAGTCCGACGGCCAATGGCTTCCAGCGCTTCTCACCCCAGGCCCCTTCCCACGCCTGCCAGATCTGGGCAAATACGGCCGCAACCAGCAGGTAGATGACCGGAATCAGGCCAATCGGGCGGCGGGCGGTGGGCGCTTCGTGGGCAACTGACAGCACTGCCACGCTGGCGACCGCAACAAACCACAACAGATAGAAGAGGGGAAGCTCTTTCCAGAACCAGCGAATGGACCAGGCGATGCCGAGCACCAGCAACAACGCCATGATTGCCTGCAACAGAGGCGCTCCCGGCAGGTTATTCAGGGCGGCGATATCGCCCTGCCAGTTGAACATGTAGAGCGTTTTCCAGAAGTTTGACCACAGCGGCTGATACGATCCCGCCGCTTCGACATCACGGAAGACCGAGATGTGATTGATGCGGGAGAGAAAAATACTCCAATTGCGGATGGTGTATGCGCCAAGCGGCGCTACAGCCACGGCCGCTCCGAGGCCGAACACCAGCATGCCTTCGAAATCCTGGCGGATGCGTTGGCGATGAGCGATCAGCCAATAGATAAAATAGAGCGCGACAAACAGGGGCACGACTCGATAAGCCGTGTAGGTGTTCATCCCCAAAGCCAGCATGATGCCAGAGAGCGCCCACCAGCGCCGCCGTCCCGATTTCAGCGCTTTGAACAGGAACAGCACTTGCAGCGACAGCACCAACGGCATCAGGATTAGTTCGTAAACGATACGGCTGAAGGTGATGTGCCAGCGATCGGCGGCCAGCAAGGCGGTGGTGAGCAATGCGACCCGCTGATCGTAGAGTTCCTTCGCCAGGAAGTAGAATGCCAGCACCGTAATGACCCCGACCGTGGCCGAGACCATGCGCAGCGTCTGCACACTCTGGCCGAAAATCGAGATGAACCAAGCGATGATGTAGGTGAATAGCGTGGCCTGGCCCTCGTTGGTTTCGGCGTAGGGGATGTAGGGCGCGCCGCTCAGCCATTTGAGCGCGTCCAGGCCGTTGTTGCCCTCATCGGATTGCAGGCCGTTGGGATAGGCGTCGAGGGCATAGAAACGAACACCGACAGCTACGACCAGGATAAGCAACAAAATCAGGAGTACAAGACGCCGGTCGAGCCTGGGGCTTTGCCAGGCTTGTGCTGCCTGTTTTTCTGCTTCTGGATCGGCGCTGGGGCCGTCCAACCACACGCCCAGCAGGAACAGGGGGATGGCAGCCAACCACAACCAGAAAGCCCAGCCATCGTACTTGCCCGACCAGAATTGGATCGTGGCCACCACGGCCATGATCACAGCCACCACGGCAAAACCCAAGCCCACGCGTTTCCACTGCCGTCGGGGCGGCAAAACCGGCCAGGCTGGCGGTTTCAGCGAAGCTGCAGCGAAAATGACGCCTGCCACAACAAACAGCCACAGCGAATCCCGCGGGACATCGCCGGTGACTAGCCAGCGTTGGGCTATGGCCGCCAGGAGGATGGCGATGAGGAAGTAGAGAAGACGGCTCATTTTTCCTGATGTACCCTAATACGCCCCAATTCGATGATCCAAAGCTGACCTGAAATCGACATCGATTCCAGAGCACCCAATAGTTGCCCAATCAATTCCTCCAGCACCGCTAAATTCGGACTCTGCGATATCCGAATTACAGCAATCCCGGATGATTCTTGGGGAGGAAATCGAAGAACATTGGCAAAATCCAAATCCAGTGTGACCATACAGCGCTTTTCGCTTCGGCAAATATCGTACAGTTTCTTATCTGAAGCTCCGCCCAACGACTGCTGGCGCACAGTCTGGACATCATGTCCTGAATCCACAAAGAGGCGCAGTGTTCTATTGCCAAAGTTCTCGTCAAGCTTGAACTTCATGCTGCAACCCCAAACGGCAATTCAATATATCTTTCACGAGACATTTCGGCGCCATAGGCAATCGCAGCAAGTATATCTTCGGTGACAAGCTGCGGATACTCATCCAGTACGTCATTGATAGTCATGCCATTGGCCAGAAAATCCAGTATCAATGATACCCAAATTCGTGTGCCACGAACACACGGTTTGCCAAAACAGACATTAGGATCGATTGTGATTCTTTGCAGTAAAGGATTCATAGTTATACCTCATCCATATGATAACCAACCATCTGCCTGTTGGCTACTCCTGGCTTGGCTGGAGATATTGCGGCGCTACCGGCTGCATGGGCTGGCCTGGAGGCTGCCAGAAGAACTCCATGGCTTTGCCGCCGCCACGCTGGAAGAAATCGATGCGCACGGTGTGCGGACCGGCCTTCAGATCGAGGGTGGGTTGAATCGAGTTGGCAGTGTCAGGGACCATGCTTTCGTCCACGATCTCGCTATCCACCCAGAAGCGCACGCCGTCGTCGGCCTTGAGCTGGAAGGGATAGAGACCATCTTCCGGGACCAACAGCGAACCAGTCCAGACAACGCTGAATGGGCCGTAAACAGGTTCGTTCTCAGGCCAGGCTGCCAGCAGGAAGGGATCGATCTGCTGCATTAACGGCGGTGGAGACCAGTCGCTGCCCTGGAAGTAGGTTCCAAGCAGGCCACTGCCACTGGGGGCTTTTTTGAAAAGATGTTCGTCGGGCACAGCCCCGGTTCCGGCTGGTCCCTGCCAGGAAATCACGGCGTCCTCGTGCGCCCATTTCCGGTGGAAGGTCGCTGAGCGTGAGAGCGTGCAGGCCCTTGCCCAGGAAACGGGGTGATTGATCGATTTGCTCGCCGTCCAGGGTGATAATGGCGTCTCCAGGTACGGAAAGCGTGTACTCGCCGCTGCTGGGAATGTAGAGTCCACGGATTTCGTCCACCGATTCCAGCGTATTGACGGCTTGCAGGGCGGTGATTTCTTCGCCGGGGATGGTGACGCTGAGGTAAAGAGGACGTCCCAGGCGGTCGTTGATGATCTCGGCCTGGGTCCCGGGATAGAAGTAGCGGAAGTAGTCAAGCACATATTGGAAATGCGTATCCAACAGGAAAAGGGCGTTGTCACCGCCGAGGTCGGGCAGGGGAAGATCGAGGGCGGGTTCTGCAAACTGATAGCCGGGTTGATCGAGTCCGCCGCCTAACTGATCGAAGGGTGAGTAGGTGATCGGGCCAAGTTGAAAACCGGTGGGACGAGTAGGCTGGTAGGAATAAAAACGCAGGGGCGAAAAATAGATAGAGGCGGGGGCTGAGATACAGTTCGTGGTCGTCCCGTTTGGCCATCACTTCCCAGGCCACTTCATTTTCGAGCGGCGTGAAGGCGGCATAAACGGCGCTATCCTGAGCCTGGCGATTCCAGTAGAAATTGTAGTTCAGCCAACCTGCTACAACCAGCACGGCAACGGCCAGCAGTCCCCACAGCCAACGCCACAAATTGTAGCGCCGGGCGGGCAGGATAATCGCCCGCAATCCCAGATCAAGGGCATCGGCGGCGAGGATGGCGATGGCAGGGGCAATGGCCAACGTGCGATAGGTCTGCGGCGCTTCATCCAGTCGAGAGAGAATGCCGCCAAGCAGGGTGACGCCGACCCAGATCAACAATAGCCCCTGCCGGTGGTCTCGCCAGCGCCATACCGACCAGGCCAGGCCAAGCAGGAACAGGGCTCCGGTGACAGGATCGAGCATGGGCGCGCCAGGCAGGTTGTGGCGGGGATTGGCGTCACCGGCGATGTGGAACATTTGCACATGGCGCTTCACCGATTCCCGCAATGGCAGCAGATCGCCGCCGCCGGCCTCGATGTCGCGCATGATGCTGACCTGCTGCGTGCGATTGAGCAGGGTGAAGGGGTTCTTGGCGTAGGTGAAGGAGAGCGGCGCAAATGTCAGCGCGTAAAAGATGGCGAACAGCGCCAAACCCCGCCAATTCCTACGGAAAAAGCCCCGTTCGATGATGATCCGATAGAGCAGGTACAGGGCAATGACCACGGCAACCAGGCGGATGGACAGGTAGGTGTACATGCCTAGTCCCAGCAAGAATCCAGCCAGGGCCCAATCGCCGTAACTGCGCCGCCGCACGCCCCGCTCGATGAAAAACAGGGACAGCACCTGCATCAGGGGTGGATAGACTTCGTTCCAGCCCCAGCGACTCATGTTGAAATGCCAGCGATTGAAGGCGAGAAAGGCCGTGGCGAAGAGCGCTGGTCGGGGTCCGAACAGTGTGCGGGTCAGGAAAAACAGGGCGAGCACCGTGAGGATGCCCGGCAGTAGAGATTGCAGCTTGATGGCGAAAAAGGTCGTTCCCAGCAAGCGGAAGAAAAGGGTTTGCAGATAAACAAAGCCATTGGGCGTCTCGAACCAGCCTGTACCGAAAAGGCTGTCAGGACGTCCTTCGAAGATGCGCAGGGCATCCATGGCGGCATTGGTCTCGTCGATA
The DNA here is from genome assembly GCA_963700615.1 of uncultured Chloroflexia bacterium. GTDB lineage: Bacteria > Chloroflexota > Anaerolineae > J102 > J102 > DUEF01. The sequence continues at coordinate 377,956 of CAVOYG010000033.1, forward strand.
AAGAGACCGGGCGGCATCTCCCCAATCTTGTACACCCGCATCCAGATAGCGACGACCATGATGACAAACAGAAGCAGCGCTTGCAACCACGTGGCCATGTACGGTTCCCAAACTGTCCCAGCCGCCTCCGACCTTCGACCCTCGATCTCTGAATTCCGATCTCTGGGCGACCGCAAGGATGCGCCCCTACCGACTTCCGACCTCCGATCTCCGAATTCTGATCTCTGCCCCCCATCCTCTATCTCCTGGCCTCCGAGCAGATAACTCCCGATCACCGCCATTATCAGACCGCCGAACCAGCGCCAGGCCTGATTCCAGGCAAAGGCCTTGGTCCACACATCGAACAGCGCCCAGAGGATCAGCGCCGCCCCCACCACAAGCCACATCAGCCCCGCCAGACGCGCAGCCGAGCTCCGCTCCACCTCTGGTCCGGACCGTCGGTTTCGGACGAGGCCACACGCTCTCCACCGCCCGGAAACCGTACACCCCCAGCACTGCGGCAAAGGCAAAAGAGACAATGCCCTGGATGCGTGTGGCCGGATCAGGCAGCCAAAATGCCCCAAGCAACGCCGCAATGAAGGCGATGAGGGTAATGACTGCTGTCGACATGGCTAACTCTCAGAATGGTGAGACTATTGCACCGGCTCAAAGCGCATCAGGCGGTGATTGTTGGCGTCGGCCACCCAAATGGTTCCGTCGGGGGCCGTGCTGATGCCGTTGACATAGCCGAATTCGGAAGGGCTGCTGCCAAACTGACCGAGAACGGCCAGCGGCTCGCCCTCGCCTGTCCACACCAACACCCGCCAGCCGGTGGGATCGGTGGCGTAGACATTGCCCTGCCTGATCCACAGTCAGATAAGGCTTGTTGAAGATATCCTCGCCTTCCCAGCCGGGGACAGGCCATTCACGCACAAACTGGTAGCTGCTATCAAATTGCTGGATGCGCTGATTCCAGGTATCGGCCACGTAGACGCTGCCATCCGGCCCGACGGCGATGCCGACCGGCTCTTCCAGGAAGCCAGCTTCGACGCCACCGCCGCCAAATTGGGTGATGAAGCCGCCGTCTGGATCAAAGACCTCGACGCGCTTGTTTCCGGTGTCAGTCACCAGCAGATTACCATTGTTGTCGATAGCGACGCCGCGCGGGCCCCAGAACACGCCCGGTTGGCCCAATCCACCTTCGGTGGAGACGAAGCTGCCCCAACTGTTGATGGGAACGCCTTCAGCGTCAAAGGCCTGGATGCGATGGTTCCAGGTGTCGGCCACATACACTGTGCCGTCAGCGGCGATGGCGATGCCCCAGGGCTCGTTGAACTGACCCTGCGCTTCGCCGAATTCGCCCCACTCTGAAGGCATACTGCCATCGGGATTGAAGACGACGATGCGGTGATTACCGGAATCCGCCACGTAGATGCGGCCATCGGGGGCGACGGCGACATTGCGGGGCTGCTGAAGCTGGCCGGGACCAGCCCCCTCGCTGCCGCCCACAATCTGTGAGGCGCTATCCAGGCGCACCTTGCCTTCAAAGGGATCGACTATTGCCTCAGCTACCACCTCAGGAGCAGCGCCAAGGTCCCACACTTGCGCGGCAATGTCTTTGCGCACAAACATGATAAATCGATCGGAGGGATCCCAGTCGGCCAGCGGTTGCTCGGTAGCGCCGGAAAAGAATACATCCCAGAAAGTTGCACAGCGCTTGCGGATCGGACACCCAGGTCTTCAATTGCGTCCAATTGAGTTGCTTGTAGGTCTCTTTGGGCCACCAGATCTGGCGGTAGGGAATACGATAGTAGTCGTTGCCAAGATAAGGTTTGACCTTGTCCTCATTTTCGGTGCCGACCAGGACGACGGGAGCGTCCCTCAGCACATCCCGTGAGGGAGAACCTCCGAAGAATTTCTTGTTGGGGAAGTCCCGGAAATACCACTCGAAAGGCCAGGTGGTTTCGTTGTCGTAAGCGAAGGCCAATTGCCCCTCGCCAACCGTGCGTCGGGACATCTCTTCCAGGTCGCTGACGACGATCTTGATGTCGGGCGAGGCGTGGGCGTACACCAGCGGCTCCACCGGCAGGTCGTAGTTGACGTAGCTGGCCATGAAGGCGGTGCGAATCGAGAAAAGCGATAGCACGATCAGTAAACTGAACAAGGCCATCTGTTTGACGAGGGTGAAGCCCACTTTACGGCCCTGGCGGAAGAGGATGTAACCGAGGCCGACCAGCATCAGCAGGGCGGCAATCCAACCGACGGTGTTGCTCAAGCCCGAAAGTGAAGCGTCCCGGAAAGGCCCCTGCGTCGTCATTCTGATGAAAACGCCGAACACAAACACCCACAGGGGAAAGCCCAACAGCAACCAGGCAGCTCCGCTGCGCCAGGCGTTGCGCCAATCCACATGCGTTATCTTTTTGCCCAGCCACCAACCGCCAAGCATCGCCATCGGCACGGTAAAATGGGTGGTGAGCCAGGGCATTTTTTCGCCTGCCCAGGTGTAGGCCGCCCAGGTCGCCAGCGTCCACCACACCAGATACCACAACCATTGGCGTTTCACCGGATATGCGCCGTTTTCGGATTGATCGGTTTTGCGACGCCGTCGGAATTCGCTGATGGCCAAGCCGAAAGCGCCCAGAATCGCCAACAGGAGGGGTAAAAATTCGTAGAGCGGGACCAGCAGGAAATAGTAGAACCAGGGCTGGCTGCCCCGGGCTACTTCTTGTTGACCCAACCAGTAGCCGACGCTACCCACCAGCCCGGTGGCAATGCCGTTGCCATTGGTGAAAAAGGTCGTGAAAAACACGAGCATCAGCCCATAGAACATGCCGAGTCCGATTAAGAAGCGCTCCCGGCTGAAAACAAAGCCAATAGCTGAGAAAATCACCAGCATCGCCAGGAAAATCACGCCGCCCTGGATCGTCTGGCTGGTGAGCATGCTGGACGAAATGGTAATGCTCTGGGGATTTCCGCCAAAGAGTTTGATGGGAAATGCGCTGAACAACGGCGCTGACAGCGTCAGAACCCAGACCATCACCTCGATGTCTCGCTGTGAGCGCAAGCGGTCACTGCCGTAACCTCGCCACAGCAGGTACAGCCCCACGAGCACCAGCGCCAGACCAACCAGGAATAGCGGCCACATCGGCAATCCACCCAATCGTGCGCTGACCACGATCTCGCCCACAGGTGCTGTCATGGTCTCGTACATGGCATACACCGCCAGCAAGCCCCCCACGGCGGATAGCGCCACAAAAGGAATCTTGAACCTGGAACGCTCCCATTCCTGCGTCAGCAAGCGCCCAATCGCCCAGACCACAAAGAAGCTGGCCAGGATAACAGCAGAGATGAAAGCTACTTCCTTGGTGGTGAAGGATAGCCCCAGCGCCCCCGCCATCAAATACATCCACTTCTTGTCGCCCCTGTCGATGTACTGGAATGCAAAGATCGCCACAGCCAGGATAAAGAAAATGGCGTAAATATCGTGGCGGATGTAACGGCTGTGAAACAACAGTGTGGGTGAAAAGGCCATCATTGCTGCGGCCAGAAATGCGCCTGTTTTGCCAAGCCAGCGCCGAGTCAGCCACAGCAACCAGACAATACCCACGCCAAGCAGCACAACCGGCAACCGCGCGGAAAAATCGCTGGGACCGAACAGGAAGTAGCTGGCGGCGGTCAGGTGGAACAACAGCGGGCCATGCATCAGAGGATCATGTCGAAATCCCACGCCGGAGTACAGATGATGGCTGTAGGTGGTGTGCAGGCTTTCGTCGTGGCTCATGGTCCTGGCGCCAACATCGTACAGGCGCAGGAGAAGCGCTACTACAAGCAGTGTAATCCAGGCGATTTTCTCCCAATCGAGGCTCAGCACAGCGGCGGCGGAACGATCGAGGAAGCCAGGTTGAGGGGAAGTCTGATTGGTTGTGGTCATGGGCGGGGATAGAAATCGGGTATTGGGTAATGGGTATTGGGTATTCGCTGCGACTTGACAAATGTTTACAACTCAAAGGGAATTCGTGTGGTTCCGACACGTGAAACGTGAAGACGTGAAGACGTGAACTGATCGTCTTGTTGGGTGGTTTTTCACGTTTTACGTTTCACGATTCACGCCGAATGAGCGTCTACCACACAAAATCCTGTTGAACCATATTCGTCGTTTATTCGTTTGGGGTCAACACAAAGGTGTCAGCCCAAAGGACGTGGTTTTCGGTGGGGATGTTCCAGGGTGAGACTCGGAAGAGAGCCCAGGCGATCTTCTGGCGAAGGTCTCCCTGCGCCGGGTCCCAGGCATCGAGGATGGCGAAATCCTGCCCGGCGTAGCGCACGCTGAGGGGTAGAATCTTATCGTCCGGGGCAACGACCAGCGGCGGGGCGTTTTCCAGACCGACCTGTTCGAGTAATTGCAGTTCCGGGGCCTGGCGCAGATACCATTGCAGCAGGTCGTCAGCTTCGCTGCCGGTGACAAGCGCTATGGGTAAAGCCCAGCGATAGCCCTTCTCCCGCTCGCTGACATCACCGGCGGTGATCACCAGATCATAGACGCCGGGACGGGTATCCGTTTCGTAGAGGGCGGGGAAGCGTGGCGAATGGGCGTCGAAGGCGAGCCCGGATGCGGTGGCGAAATTAAACAAGGCTACGGCAGCGACCAGCGTAAGCAAGGCCAGGCCCAGTATCTGCGGTTGTTTGAGCACGTAGAGAAAAACCACGGTGAGGACAACGGCCATCGCCATTGTCGCTGCCAGCAACCAGAGATGCGTGAGCTGTCCGGTCTCGGTGTAGGAAATGAGGGCCAGAACAGCGAGAACGATCAGCGCCGCAAACACAATCACGTAAAGCCCCATTTCGGCGTTAAGGGATTGCACATCGAGGCGGCGGAACAGCCAAACCAGGAAATAGGCGGCGGGAACAGCGAACATCAGTGCGACCACTGCCCGGCTGCTGGCGGCGTACGGTCCCTGCAGGATGGCCAGAAGCGCCACGACCAGCCCGGCTATCCCGAATGCCAGAACGATGCCCGCCCTGTCGTCGTTTTCCCGGACCGAGCGTCGCGCCACCAACGCCAGCCCGATGATGCCGGCAAACATGATTAGAGGTTCATCCAAAAGTAAACGGATCAAACCCCAGAGCCATGCGGAGGGCGAAAGGGAAAAGGCGGCCAGCCATTCGCTCCAGTTGAGCGCCATCAGTCCCAGGCCATTGAGGTGCGTGAGAAAAACTGTTCCGCCCAACATGACGACAGCCAGGAACGTGACAAACGCAGTCACCCCGGGCGACGACAGGGGTTGGGCCATACGTCGGGTCAGGAGCAGCACCACAGCCAGAGCCAGGAGAGCGGTGGGGGCGGCAGGTCCGCTGATCAAAATAAGTCCCAGACCCACAGCAAGCCATGTCCAACCGCCGGCATTGCCTCTGGACAAACGTCCCCAACCGACCAGGGCGATTGCCAAAGCCAGAAGCACAAAAGCTGCGCCATCTCCCCGCCGTCCGAAAGCATTGACCAGGGGCGAAAGCGTGACAAGAATAGCTGTTGTGAGCGCCAGCCAGCGTCCGATCCAATTACGCCAGTAGTACACCGCAACAACCAGACCCACCGATGCCAGCAAAGGCCACAAGCGCACCAAGCCGCTGGCTGCGCCAGTCATGAAGAATGTGGCGGTGTCCAGGCTGAGAAGCAGGGGGGTTCCGGCATCCAGGGCGGGTTCTAATCCCCGGCTGATCTGCCAGGCCCGCAGCGCCGTGCTGGCCTCGACCGGCGCCAGCGGGCGCAAGCCAAGGTCCACCAGGCGGATGACCAATGCGGTCAGCGCCAGGACGGCGTAGATCAATTGCTCGATGGTGATGCGCTGTAGCCAGGGAGTGGATTGAGTTTCCGACCTCCACAGTCGGCGTATCAACATCAATCACTAACTCGGAAGATTGTACGGTCATAGAATAACGGTTAAAAAAGGGGTAGCGATTGCTCTCTGGGAATTCGGGTAGCTCCAAATCGTGAAAAGTGATTGCGTGAAACGTGATGGAGCCTTGCTTGAGCGATTTTCACGTTTTACGTTTCACGAATCAGGCTATCCACCTTGCCAAAGGTAGACGGTGTACTCGCCCTGTTGGAACACGGGTGTCCACAAGCCAAGATAAGCGTCTCGCCGATTGGGTGGAATGCTGTATTTTGACAGTTCACGTGGACCAACGATCAGGTAATCGATGTCATAGCCACGAACCGCCTGGCGAATAGCTTCCGCATCCTGATTCTGGTAAATCATCTCGATAACGGGCTCTCGCTGGCCTGGCAACTCGTAACTGCCACGCCATTGTAATTCATGGCCGCCCCAACCGAGCAAGGTGGCGCGCCCACTGTGGGCCGAGATCGTGTTGAAATCGGTGTATGAGCCGCCAGGCGCTTCCACGATCACGGCATCGGGCGGGGTGTTTTCCACAAGCCAGTCGATCACAGCCGCTTCATCAGGGCGGAATAGTTCCACAAATCGGGCGCCATCCAACGAGGGTTCGCCCTGGAAGCCGTTCGCTTTGCTGGGAATAGCGAACATCGGGTAGATCAAGCCGCCGAGCACCAAAATCACGGTCAGGATTTGAGCGATAACCCGCAAAACGGTGCTGGCGCGGGTGTTGATGTAGTACAAGGCGTAAACCGAAGCCACCGCCAGCATGATCCAGGCCTGGTAGTAGAATTTGAAAATCGTGTTCATGCGAGTGCCAAATGTGTCCCGGATGTACACGAATTCGACGCCGTAGGTCAGCAACAGCGCCGTGAAGAACATCGCCAGCACGAAGGTGAGTTGCCCACTTGGCCGCCGCTCTGCTTTGAACCAGACACGGGATGCCAATGCGCCGATGGCAGCAAGCAGCAAACCGACGATAAGCCAGGTGAAGGGAGCAGACAGGCGAATGGAAAGGATGCGGGGGATGATCTCGGCTGCCGGAGCTCGGAGAACCTGTTCGGTGAAGGACCGTGCGCCGGGAAGTAGCAAAGCTACGATGACGGTCAGGATCAGAAACAAGGCCGGAAGAAGCAACGTCCACAAGAGCCATTTACCCAGCGCTTTCTTGCCAACATCCGTGCGCCGGTACGCTACCACGAGCATAAACACCAGCAAAACCAGGAAGGGGCCAAACATGAGGAAGTACTGGACGAAACGTGTGGGGTTGTAGACGTTCGGCAGGAATCCGCTCACCTGAGAGCTAAAACCGAGATAAAATGGCAGATAGGCGATGACGCCAATCAGAAGCAAGCTGAAGAAAGTCAAGATAACTTCACGCAGCAGACGCCAGCCAACAGACAGGCCATCGAGACCACGGCGCAGGGCATAGGCCAGCGTCAGCAGGAAAAGATAGATGGGGAAGTCGGTGGTGTTGAGGAAGCTGAGTGCGCCAAGTGCGATCCCATAAATCACGAGTCCCCAGCCGCCAAAACCGAAAGCAGTGCGCACGGTGTGCCAGGCATCCCGCCAACCCGACCAGCGGTTGTCCTCCGAATCTTGTTCCGGCTCGACCGGGATTTCGTCGTCAATCACAGCTTCCGGCAACGGTAGGGCGGCGGGACGACGGAAGAGATTGAGCGCCAGAGCAATGGCGAGCAGAACGAAAGGAATCGTCAGCACATGCGGGTGCATGTCGCCCAGCAGGAAACTGAAGAAAGGGAACTCGTCGATCACTTCCTGGTTGAAGCTTCGAGTGAAATCGTAATCGTGGATGGTGCGAGAGGCCCGCCACCACCACCAGAAGCCGCTTCCCAGATTCCAGGAACCCGTCACCGGAGCCGTAGACAGTTCTTTGATATCGAAAAAGGCGTGCATCGCTGGCGACATCAAGCCACGAGCGTGCAATGCCTCCAACACGCCTTCGAGATTGCCGAGGATGCCAACGAAAAGCGCGCCCAACAGCCCGTACAACCATCCCCGCACCCGACCGGCGGGACTCACTTCGTCGCCCACAACCAAGTTGTAAGCCAAACCAAATGCACCCAGCAGCGTCAGAGCAAAGACCATCGCCAAACCAAGATTAAAAGCCACGCTGGAGGCTACACCCGTCAGCAACACCAAGGCGTTAAGAATAACGTATCCGAAATAGTAATAACTGATGCCGTACCCGGACAACCAGACATCTCTGGGCGGGAATTGCGACGAGTTGAGAATGCCGTTGAGGAAAGCGAATTCCATGGGCTTTTCGGTGCCGGCAATGTCGGGATTGTAGGCCCGGAAATACGCCCACCCAGCAAAGGCCAGCAGGAAAAGCAACTCAGTCACCAGGATGTACGATCGCCGCTCCCACAGATGCGCCAGCAGCGGTCTCTTGCCCTCTTCACCGGGGCGAAGCCCCGCGCGCCCAAGCCACAAGCCCACGGCTGCAAACAGAATCAACGACAATAGGACGCCGCCAGCGCTGTTGCGCAGCAAGCCAAAGGTAGCGCCCAGCCAAAGCAAATAGCCAACGCCGAGCAGGCCCAGCGCCTTGGCAGAAGCATAGCCCCGATCCGGCAGGAAGGCGAACAGACGCCAGGCCAGGGGCAATGCTGCCAGGCTGAACAATTGGATGACAAGCCAGAAAAGGAGGAAGTCGAGCATATCAATCACGAAATTTGTTCAACAAGACGCCCGCTCACATATTTATGCAAGATGCTGGAAATGAGCGTCTGATAGGGCAGCCTTCTTCCATCGCGCTGCTGGAGTTTGACAAGATCTCTTGCTGACAGGCGAATGTTTATGCGTTTATCTTTGCGGAAAGTAGCTTTTGCATATTTCCCGGTATCGTTTGGCTTCTTCTTCAAGATTGGGAATTGTACGCCACTCGCCACGTTCCACAGATTCAAGCAGGTCTTGTTCTTCACGAGTTAATTCCATTATCATCGGCCTCCCAGATATTTCTGGGTCATTTTTCTGCTGGGAATGATGGTTTTCAAAAAGATCGTCTGTTCATCTTCAACATATGGGACCAAATACGCATATTCGCCAATTTGGACGATGAAGATTTTTTGATTTGGATACTTTTCTTGATTAGGATGATCGACTATGTCGAGCAGCCCGCCACGCATCAACCAAAAAATTACTTCCTCAAACGTCACATTTCGTTCATGTTGGAGAATTTCATTCTTTTCATCATTCCAATCGTAGAATTTCACCGCAAAATTGTAGGACAGTGTGTGCCTATTGTCAACTCATTTTGGGATCATTTGATAAATCGTTACGCCTTCATTTTCATACACAATCTCAGCCTCGCCCAAATCGACGAGGACATCGAATTTTGACAAGTTGCTCGGGTGTGAAGAGCGTGCGTTCGAGCTGACCGACGTAGACGTAATCGACGTGGAGTTCGTCGATGATCTGACGCAGGCGGGCGATATCGGTGGTCTGCCAGAACTCGCGACCGACTTGCTCGCGTGGTCCGACCTGTTGCCGAAACGCTGTTCGCCCTGATGCTGGCCGAGGAAAGCGGGCAGGCCGGTCATGGAGGATACGCGCAAACCGCCAGCTCGGTAGTAATCGTAGCCGGAATTCTGGCCGTTGACGTCGGATACCAGGAGGCGGGCGCTTCGGCCAAGCACCGGCGTGCCGGTCACATTTTCCTGCAACCAGCGAATGGCGTCGTAATCGTATCGCAGCTCGATGGTGTTTTCGCCTGTCGGCCAGGAATACTGCCCCACAGACATGAAGGCCATGCCGTCCAGGGTGTTGCGGGCGGGCCGGGGGCCGGGGAAACGGTCGTCAACCCGATTGGCAGTGCCGAGGATGGGGAAGACGAGTCCGAGCGCCACCAGGATACCCGAACATGGCGTACCAGCGCATAGCGCCAGACCTTCGCGCCATTGGCTGACCCAATCGATCAGGGCAGGCAATGTAGCGGCGATAGCGATACCCAGCATGACCCACACCTGGCTGTAGAACTTGAACAGGGTGTTCATGCGATACTAGTCGCCGTGGTTGCTGTCGAAAAAGCCTTCGCCACAGCCGCAGAGGAAATCTTTGAGGTAGAAGACTTCCACGCCGATGAGAACGAGAACGCCGGTGAAGAATAGCAAGGCCCGGAACTGGGCTTCGGCTGTGGTGGTGCGGCGGAAGAGGAAGATGGCGAGGAATGTCAGCAAAGGCAGGAGCAGAGGCGATGACCCAGTAGCCCAGGAACGCTGCAATCACGCTAAGCAGGATCGAGACCCCAACCACGACCAGACCGAAGGTCATCTGCCAGCCAGGCTGCACCAGCGCCTTCACCATGTCGAGGTAACGGGCGGCATCGTGTGAATGATTGAGGATGCCCGGACATCCAACGCAAAGAGGAGACATCGCCAGGATAACGACGCACCTGCAGGATGACATAGCTGATGATAGCGAATACGAAAAAGCCCCAAATGCGCAACCACATGCCCAGATCGGTCTTGATGTAGGTGAGACCGACGCCGGTGTTGAAGACGGTGGTGTAGTTGCTGTAGAAGGGTCTGTAGAGCAGGTAGGACAATGCACCCAGGCCGAGCACAAAGAGGATGGTCGGAACCAGGCGAATCTTGCCGAATCCCTTCCATTCCCGAATCGCCCAGGCCAGGACGCCGATGCCAAGGTAGGTCGGCAGATCCCAGGTGTTGATTGCGCCAATCGCGCCCAGGGTGAGGGGCAGGGCCAGCAGGCTGAGCAAACCTTCCAGCCATCCTTCGCTCGCCCAACTGTGACCATAACCGGCCACCAGGTTGTAAGCCAGCGCCAGGAACAGCACGGTGAAGGGAATACCGATCATGTGCGGGTGCAGGTCGGCAAAGAGGAACGACCAGAAGGGGAATTCGTTGATGGTGGCGGGGATGACGCGTGAGGGCGCCCAGAAATTGTAGGTCGGCAATTCCATCGTCCCACCAATTACATCACCCAGACCGACGACCGTATGCACCGTACTCTGCAACAACGGGATGTTGGAGACAAAATCGCTGCCGCTGCGCTCCGCAATCTGCCGAAAGATAATCAGGCCGCCTTCGAGATTGCCCATGATGGCCACGATGAACACGCCGACCAGGCCAGCGCCAACACCCCGCGCCACCATGTGGGACCGCCAGACGTACGTGGTCTCGGAGCCAAACTGTAGACCAGGCTGAACACGCCTGCTGCGGTCAGCGCGAAGAGAGTGGGAATCGCCAGATTGAAGGCGATGGAAGTGTTGATGCCGGTCAGCTTGATCAGAACAGCGAGGAGTTGATAGCCATAGTAGTAATAGTTCATGGTCCCGCCCGCAAAGTACGGATCGTACGGCGGGAAGGTAGGGCGTGCGGGTGACGGCATTGAAAAATGCGAATTCCATGAGCTTTTCGCCACCCTGCCACGGCTGCCACAGGTCGGGGTTGAGCACACGGATGAATACGAACAGCAGGAAAGCTCCTGCGAAAATGCCTTCGCTCAGCAGGATCAATTTGCGATGCGCTCGCCAGAAGGCCCGCATCTCGTCGCCTTTGCGCTTCCACACCCACAGCGATAGCAGGAGCAAGAACAAAAACGCAAATGCCAGCGGCACTAAATTATTGATAAGGAATGGCAGTCGGGTCAGCATCCAGGCAAGCCAGGCCACCAGAATGAGCCCAAGCGCTTTGCTGAATCCGTAGCCTCGGTCTCGTAGATTGCCAAAGACGCCGAAAGCAATCGGCCAGGTAAGCACGGTAATGAAAATCAGCGCCAGCCACCAAAACAGCAGGGATGCAAGCTGCTGTCACGTAGCGGGTTCCAGGCAACGCGACCCACGTCGGGCAGGGTGTTGACTGGCTGTTCGAGCAGCAGGGTGGGACCAGTCATCCTGCTCATTGGTATCGAATACCTGCTGACGTCCCTGGTCCTGGGGGCGCTGGCCGGTGTAGCCGGGGATCGCTGTCTCCCAGCTCCCGCCCAGCAGTTCATCCCATTCGGCATCGCTTAAATCCTGCACTTTTTTGTAGATCAACGTGCGGGGATGATCGTACACCCAGAAGCTTTCGTCGGCGTTTTGGTCGTTGATCTCGATGCCGAACAGAGAGGGATAGGTCGTGAAATCGCCCACCAGTTCGTAACCCAGTTGCTCGGCAAAAAGCAGTTCGTAGAAACGAGTGCTCATGGGATAGCGTTCGGGCAGATGGGGCAAAGCCCCATACAGGCGCTTGGTGGCCAGGACGTAATAATCACCTTCGCGCATGTTCTGCCTGATGATCTCGTATTTGCCGGCGTTGTCCTCCTCGTACATCGGCATGGTGAGGTTTTGCCAGCCATGTGCGCCCGGCGAACCGCCCCCTTCCGGAGATTGGCAGTTGCAGGGGCATGCCCTCTTCCCAGTGCTCGGTAATCCACACGCTGCCATCGGGCACATTCTCGTACATCCACTTGGAAGCGGTGATAAAAGTGTGCTCAGTGCCGTAAACGCCGTTGACAAAGGCCAGGGCCCAGAGGATGGTGGGGATGAGGACGATGGCGGAGAGAATGGCGAAGGTCTTGCGCTGTCGTGGTGCGTGGTGCGTGGTGCGTCGGCGTGGATGTCGATTGTGGATATTGGGTATTGGGTATTGGTGATTCGTGAAGTTCAATCGGTTGTTGATTACTGACCGTTGCCGGCAAATTGTCTGCCCCGTCCTCCGATTCCCGATCTCCGTCCTCCGTATCCTGCTCCTCAGTCTCCACATCCGCGTAAACAACAAACTCGTTCCCCGCTGATTGTTCACTGTTGAATGTTGAATGCTTTTCACCGACATTCGGCGCATTTGTCGTACCCGTCGATGGCAACTCCGTCGAGTCGATCTCATCCGATCTCTGATCTCCGATCTCCGATCTCGGCTCCTCAGTCCCCATATCTACGGAAATAACAGCCTCATTGACTGTTGACTGTTGATTGTTGATTGTTGGTCGTTGGTTTTCCGTCTCTTGCGTCGCTTCTGGGTGCGCTTCATCAAAGAGCGTCGCTGACTCCGCAGGCAAAACTCCGACCTCTGACCCCTGACCTCCGACCTCTGATTTCTGGCCTCCGACCTCCGATCTCCTCCGCACCCACCAGCCGGCAAAAGTCCACAACATCCCCGCAGCCAGGAGCGAAAGGAAAGGCGCGACCGGGACCATGTAGCGGCTGAACTTCGCCAGGAAACCGCCAGTGATCAGAAAATAGGGGACCAGCCAGGAAAGGACAATCAACTCCCCGGCCATTGCCCGACGCAACACCACCTTCACAATCGCCCAACCAAAAGCCAGCCAGCCGAGGATTCCCAACGGCCATCCCATCCCCCATTTAACCAGTTCTTCGATAAAATACAGGTATGGGATCGTGCCCCGGTACTGGCGAGTGAAGGGGAAATCGGCCACACCCCGCACCATCGCACCCTGTTCTTTGATCACAGCCTGGTTGAAATTCTCGAAATCGAGGATGACAAAGGGTGAAGTTATGACGAAAACAACGCCCGCCACCACCAGTGCGGCAGCGGCAAGCAAAAGGCCAGGGACTTCACCTTTGTTCGACCCCTGTTGCTCCTCATGCTGTTGTCGCCAGGTGATGATCAATCCCGCCACTGCTGGCGCAGCCAGGATCGGCGCAGCGCTGAATTTGGAGGCAATCGCCAGCGCCGCCATGACGCCAGTCAGGATCGTCTGCGTCCAGCCCCGCGTATCCACCATGCGGATGGCGTGATAGACCGCCGCCACGGTGAACGTTGTCGAAATCGGATCGACAGCAAAAAAGTGGGCAAGCTGTATTTGGATGACGGTGAACGCCCCCAACGCCGCTGCCAGCAACCCCGCCTCTTTGCTGTACAGCCGTCTTCCTAAGCAAAAAGAGATAGAAAACCGTAATCGTATCGGCCAGCGCCATGATGATGCGCCCCACCCAGCCAAAGCCAGGCGAACCAGCGGCAATACGCATCATGTGCACGTATTCTTCTGGTGCGCCAATCGCCTCGGCCAGAGGAACCAGCTTCGGCGTGAGATGGCCGGCCGCCACCATCAGGTAGAGAGGAAAATGACCGTAGGTGTAAGAACGTCGGCGCTCGGCCCCAACATCCCAGAGCGGATTCAGAGTAGACTTGCGCGGGTCAAGCAGCGTGCTGATATCGGAAGGCCACCTGATGGTGGGCGCATAAAAAGCAATCGTTGACCGCTCGTCGGGATGCGGAAGCTGGCCATCAGCCCAATCCACATTGTAGGTGCGCAGGGCGAAGGCGACGAACAGTATGAGGATGAGGACGAAGGCGATGAGCCAACGTGAGCGGGTGGAAGACATGGGGAATGGTATAGTTGTAGACGATGGACGGCAGTTGGCAAGTGGCAGGTGGAGGGATTTCGCTTACTCCCTACTCCCTACTCCTGCTTTATTCATCTTCCAATTTGAGAACGGCCATGAACGCTTCCTGCGGCATTTGCACCGAGCCGATCATTTTCATGCGCTTCTTACCCTTCTTCTGTTTCTCGAGTAGCTTGCGTTTACGGGTGACATCGCCGCCGTAGCATTTGGCGAGCACGTTTTTGCGCAATGCCTTGACATTGGCGCGAGAGATGATGCGTTTGCCCACGGCTGCCTGAATAGCAACATCGAACTGTTGCCGCGGGATCACTTCCTTCATTTTCGAGACCAATCTCTGACCTTTGATGAAAGATTGGTCGGTATGCACGATGACGGAGAGGGCATCAACCGGCTGGCCGGCCACCAGAAGGTCTAACCTGACCATATCAGCAGGGCGATATTCGTGGAAATGATAATCGAGCGAGGCGTAGCCTCGGGTGCGGGCTTTGAGGTCGTTGTAGAAATCCACCAGGATCTCGGTCAGGGGGATGTAGTAGCTGAGTTGAACACGGCGATGTGTCAAGATATTCCTGATTTTTGAACTCACCCCGCCGTCGCGTAACCAGGTCCATGACCGTGCCAATGAATTCGGTGGGGGTGATGATGTTGATTTCCACCCAGGGCTCACGGATTTGCTCGATCTGGTCGGGCGCAGGCAGTTCGGCAGGGCTATCGATGACGATCTCTTCACCCCGCAGCAGCGTGACCTGATACTCGACCGACGGCGCTGTGAACACCAGATCCAAATCGTATTCACGCTCCAGCCGCTCCTGGATGATCTCCATGTGGAAGAGGCCAAGAAAACCGCAGCGGAAACCGAACCCCAGCGCCTGGGATGTTTCCGGCTGGTAGATCAGGGCGGCGTCGTTCAGTTGCAGTTTTTCCAGGGCATCGCGCAGCAAGGTGTAATCATCAGCTTCAGCAGGATAAACGCCGGCAAAGACCATGGATTTGAGCGGCTGGAAGCCCGGCAGCGGTTTTGCGGCCGGCTGAGACACATGGGTGAAGGTGTCACCGACACCGCATTCCCGCACCGTCTTCAAGCCAGTGGCGACATATCCCACCTCGCCGGCGGTCAATTCTGCTACCGGCTTCATGCCGGGTGAGAACACGCCAATCTCCAACGGTTCGGTTTCTACACCTGTCGACATGAGTCGCAAATTCCCACGCTTATGAATACTGCCATTTATCACCCGCACATAGGCAATCACGCCCTTGTACGGATCGTAGTGGCTGTCAAAAATCAGCGCTTGCAGGGGGGCATCTGAATCGCCTCTGGGCGGTGGCGTTTGTTTTACCACCACCTCCAAAATCTGCTCGATGTTAGTGCCTTCCTTTGCCGACACCCTGGGGATATCAAGGGCGTCAATGCCGATCAGGTTTTCGAGGTCTTCAGCCACTTCATCGGGGTGGGCGGAAATCAGGTCGATTTTATTGATGACCGGCATGATCTCCAGATCTTTATCAAGCGCCAGATAAAGATTCGCCAGCGTCTGGGCTTCTATCCCCTGCGAGGCGTCAACGACCAGCAGAGCGCCTTCACAGGCCTGCAACGAACGGGACACCTCATAGCCGAAATCGACATGGCCGGGCGTATCGATCAGGTTCAACTCGTAGATCTGGTCATCCTGAGCCTGATACATCATGCGGACAGCCGACGCCTTGATCGTGACCCCTTTCTCGCGCTCCAACTCCATGCTATCCAGCATTTGCTCCTGGATATCCCGTTCGGAAACGGTTTGTGTGAGCTGCATCATGCGATCGGCCAGGGTCGATTTGCCATGATCGATATGTGCGATGATGCAGAAATTGCGGATGTGGTCAGTTTTCATTGAGGCCGGGATAGGGATCAGAAGTCGGAGGTTGGAGGTCGGAGATCAGTAAACTAAACAACGCATTATACGAGGGGAATCATCCAGGAGCAAAGAACAACCCCAGGCTATTAGCGCTGGGGCCGTTCGTACTTGGTGGTAACGGTGATGAATGACGTATGAAACGCCATGCACTCGTTGCGGGTTGACCCGTAGCCCGTCTGTGATAATCAGGAATCAGCGCCGGGATCGACTACGTCGAGTTGGTCGGGAAAAATCGTCTCGTTCGATGCGTCAGCAGGATCCGGCGGGGGTAACTCGATGTAGAGCTCGTACCAGGGTGCACAGGTGACGCTGCATTCACTAGAACCCATGCGATACTCAACCGAAACGCCTTCTTCGGGGCGAAGCAAGAGACCATGATTGCTTTCAGGGTTCTCGTACCAGGCAGTCGCTGATGGGCCAAAGTCCCAAATATACTCGCCCAATTCAATGATTTCATTTTCAGCGATGGCGAATTCCGCTCTGTCGACGCCTGCCTGGTCAGCGCCTGGCCGTGTCCACGCTGTACTGGCATCGGCGTTGCGCCAGGTGACGGAGCCCTCATCCCATGGGCGCAGCAAATCATACATGCGTACCATGAACGAGCCCTCATTCTTACGCCAGTTGACGTTCGTGTGCAATCGGGCTCCAATAATCTTGGCGCCAGGAGGTAATTCCGGCATTTCCATTTTGATGGCGATATACCAGGGGCCATGTCCTGCTCGAAAACCCAGCTCAGTATCTTCAGCGAAATTCGTATCTGGATCCCAACTGTTGAGCACCGAGTCTTCAACGATGTAATTTTCGTCGCCCGGCCACACTTCAACCCACTCGCGCGTGGGGCCATCGACGAATCTTAGCAATCCTTGCGCTGGAGATGGTGTCAGGAAAGTCGGTCCGGCCCAACCTAACCAGTGCAGAAAACCATCGCCGTCATTATCCTGAGCGCCCCAGGTGAACCCGACCTGCGCGTCTGTCAGGAAATCTGAGCCGAACTCGTGTAGCGGGATAGAAAATTCAGCCTGCCAGCCTTGTTCATTGTGGACAACAACGCCATTGATGCCAAGTCGAAAGCCATCGTTACGGGTAATCAAACCATCAGGACTTATGGAGACGCTAACGTCGTAAAGACCGACTATCCCGTTCTGATCCATGTCGAATGAATAACCGACCAAGTCATCTCGCCGCCAATCACGCGAGCGACGATAGATGACATCATCGACAACATTCAAAGCGACATACAGATATTCGCTGTCCCACGCGATACTCGTCCAGGCGCTCAGGTCTTCGGGTGCAGGGCGCAGGCCGGGATCAGGCGCATCGGCTGTCACATCGTCTAAAACATGACGTTCGAATGTTTCCCAATCGCTGAGATCACCATCAATAGTGGGAGGGACGCGTTGCCAAATCGCATCAATCACTTTGTCCTCGGTTTGGTACAGTACTGCTGAAGTTGTTTGGGGAGCCGCATTGACCACGACTGTCACGACGATCAACAGAAGCGCTGCCAGCAGCCATATCATTATGCTACGCATACTTTGCTTAAAATCTCCTCAAATGGATTTGGTGGGGAGATCGCCTAGTGTAACGCAAAAACTCACGTGTGGCTAAATCTCAATTTCTTCTGATGTGCAGTCTTAGGGGATAGCGATTGATCATCCAAAATCTTCGCTCATACCTGACTTCATCAAACAGTATGACGTACAAGCTGTCGTTTTCCAGTCACCGCGATGCTACTACTCTGCCAATGCCTGCGCGATGCCGCCACCCAATGCACCCAAAATCCCGGCCATGAGCCATGTAGCCCCGCATAGAAGTAAAGAGAAAAACAGACTTCCCCACATTGTGTTCAGGGCCATGATAGGAATGCCTAAACCGTTGAAGGCTGTAATTATGCCTTTAGGGAGCAAATACAGGCTTGTGATTTCATCCCCGGCCAGGCTGAAACGCACAGGGGCCAGCGCCGCATAGACAAAGCCATCGATGAGTCCGGCGATAATGCCCGCTCCCAGCCCCGCAGCCACGCCACCATTGCGCGCCCCGCCATCCACAGCGAAACGTCCACCGAAGTAACCGCCAATAGCCCAAGCAAGCAACCGCATGGGCAATGCCACAAAGCCACAAATAGGAATGATACTCAGGACAGAGAAAGCTGCCCCTAGTATGCCGCCAATCAAACCACCGCGCAGGATGCCACGTGCGATCATCGATCCTCCATCAACGTACTGAGATCATTGGTTGTGCAACGCTCCGAGCGCCACAACCGCTTGCAATCTAACACCAGAGAGGTGAGAAGTCAACAAAAATGAGCGTTTCTCGAACACCTGTTATTGCCAGAAGCGGAACATTTCAAAACCATTGGCAACCAACCACGCAGAATCTTCATTGATCAACAGCATGACACGCCATACCTGTGCGGCCAACTGCTCGCCAAATGGGGAGTAGATGAAGAGAACGAAGAACAGGATGATGCTAAATGGTCTGATGGCATAAGCCAGACGCAAAATGCTTTCGGGCAGAAATGGCTCCAGGATGCCAAAACCATCCAGGCCGGGGAAAGGAATCAGATTGAGAAACAAGGCGAATATCTGTAAAAAGGCCAGCAGCGCCAGCGCCGACCAGAATTCCGTATGCTGCGCAACCGACGCTGCATCCCAACCAATAATCAGGGGAACTGCCAGCAGCAGGCCAAAAAGCAGAGTGGCGATGGGACCGGCAGCCGATGTAAAACTGCGCCACAAGGGCGAACGAAGGGCATTCGTATTGATGTAAACCGCCCCACCAGGCAGAGGAATGCCACCCATCAGCAAAAAGACAATGGGTAAAACGATACTGAGTAAAATATGCGTGTATTTGAGCGGATCCAATGTCAAATAGCCCTTCTCAGCTACGCTGGTGTCTCCGCCCTGGTACGCAACAAGCGCATGACCAAATTCGTGCAACGACAGCGATACAAGCCAGCCAACGATCACGAAGAGAAAGACGAGCATATTGGGGTTGCCAATGTGGCTGAACAGCATGTAACCCGAACCAGCCAACACCACCAGCAGGATGATGAAGATCGGGCTGACGGGAAAGCTGGGCGCTCGCACGGTAGTGGCTCGTGACGGCTTTGGTTGAACTGATTCCTGAGGCGGGATAAGCATCAGAGCGGCTTGCTCCCGGTACGCTTGCGTCGTAATGCCGAACTGCTGAAGGATCTCACCCGCCGAGGTTTGCGAACTCCGCAGCATCCCCAGAATGAGCACACGCGTATCGACAAATCCGACACCCTGCTCCATCGCTTCGTGATTTGCCGCCTCGATGATCGCAGTGGTCTCGCTGGATAGGGTGAAACGCCGATCCTCGTATCCAAGTCCCACCCAGACCTCGTCATCACCGGCATCAATCTGAATCGAGGCGCGCAGGCGCGTAATCAACTGATCCATGCGAATGGGAAATCGCGCCAATACGGAAGCGCCCAAAGAGCCGGGCGGATCTAAAATCGCCAGCAACAGTTGGTATGGGGTGATAATCGTCTGGTTATAGTGTTGGGCGATGCTTTTGGCGCCGTTCAGCGCCGAAATGCCATCTTTTGTAAGCGATGCAAGTAACTCGGCCATAGTAAAAAATCCTCTACCGATAGTAGGCGTTCCTTATCCAGATTACAAATTCCCATACCTGTCCAGAACAGCAAGGCGCAACCAGCGACTCATAAATCGCCAAAGACATCCGGATCCAATTCCGGTTCTTCCTCGTCAAATCCAGCGCGCACGAACGCTCTGGCTTGCGGAAATTCCTGTTCAGCGTCCGCTCGCAACTGACTCAAATGCGCCAAAATCTGCAAAATCTCAGTTTCCTGCTGCGAAAAGGCTTGCAGTAACGCTCCCCAGGCGGCAATCGAACGGTCCATCGCAATCAGAGCGATCTTGGCGGAACCATCAGAATCTCTGGGAAAGCCCTCTTGATCAAACCAATCATCCTCGGCCTGGCTGTGCAACGACCGCATTAATTTGACGTGGATGAAATACTGATACCAGCGAATGACTTCCACGGTATCGGACAAAGCAATCGCCTCGGCTTCAGGATCAGCGCCGGGGATATTCAACCTCACCATATCGATGAGGTCGTCGCGCTTCTTCTCAAAGACCGGCTCCGATGCATCGAACCAGCCATTGACCATGTCGGCATACAATTTGCTGGACTCAGAAAGAGCATGGGCGGCCACGCGTACTTTCTGCCGCTCTTCCGCCTCTTCAATCGTCGCCATCTCCTCATCACTGATGGCATCCAGATCAATTCCCTGCTCCTCGGCCATTTCCTTGAGTAAATCAATGGTGGCGCTGAACATACTCCCCATGCTTTCCCAGAACGCCTGATTTTCGATGTCTCGGGATTCTTCATCCGGGAAATGACGTTCACCCATTGCGAAATTCATGCAACAGGCTGTGAAGGAACAGCGCTCACACCAGCGGTCGCAGTAGTTGTAGATGCCGGAGATGAAATTATCATCATCGGCGAGTTTTTTTAGGTCTTCTTTGTCCATATTTTGACTTACTCAAGTCTGAGGTCCGCCCATACGGGCTGGTGGTCGCTGGCGTTGGTGTCAGCTACGCTGCCCGAATCGAGCACTGTCATATTTTTCGTAAAGATGTAGTCTGTGATGATTGGAAGAAAATCCGATGTAATTGTGCTGTCTGTTGACTCCGTGGCCCACACGTAACCGGCGTGTTCAAACCGGGCAACGACTTCAGCCACACTCATTGGCGTCAATGTGTTGAAATCGCCCCCGATGATACCATAATGCAACTCCGGATCGATATCATCAATAATGGCCTGCACCTGGTCGAGTCGTCGGTTGGGGGGAAGCCAAAAGGTCTCGGTATGAACGCTGTAGGTCGGAATTTCTCTATCTTCTACCCACACGGAGGCCCTGGATGCGATTCTGCCTTGCTTGTTCTTGGGATTTTTATGGGGCAAAATAATTTTCTCGGCGTCGCTGATCGGCCAGCGGGCCAGGATGGCGTTGCCAAAGTTGCGATCGTGGTGGGTGTGGATCGAAGCCGGGAAGTAGACGTAATTGTAGCCCAGGCTGCGTGCCAGCGAGTCAACGCCCTCTTCATCCATTTCCTGAAGCAGGATAATATCGGCATTTTCGAGTTCAGCAAATGTCATCAAATCATCCAGCGCTTCCGGGATTTTTTCGGAGAATTTGATATTCCACGAAACAACCTTGAGGACACCGTCGAAACTGGCCGATTCTGTTGCATAATCTCCCCAAAACAGAGGCCCGGGGTTATTATAATTCTGGATCGGACGACAGGAAACCAGAAGCAAGGCAAACAGGACAAGGGTGAAGGCAACTTTTGGCGGCGTCGCCTGCTTCATGATGGCGCGAAAACCTCCATCGAATCGGACAGCGTGGGCCAGTCGACCGGCCTCATGCCGATGCCCTTGCGCACCATTTGCACCAGGTTCTTGTTGAAGGTGTGGGTGGTCTCCAGAGCCATGAATTCGGCGACAGGCATCCATCTGGCTTCAGCGATTTCCTGTTCGTCGATCGTAATCTCCCGGCTAAGCGGACGCAGTCGGCAGATGTGATACAACGCCGATTTGCCAAATTGCCAGGACATTTGGTGCGAAAAATAGCCCACCAGACAGTCAAACTCGGCCCGCACGCCTGTCTCCTCCAACACTTCTCGCTCCGCCGCCTGGGCGATGGTCTCGCCCTGGTCGAGCAAGCCGCCGGGCAGTTTGTAGAAGCCTGGCCGGGTCAGGATGTGCCGCCTCTCTTGCACGACCAGGAGTTCATCATCCTCGGAAATGACCACGCCGCCAATGCCAACGTAATGCGAGGCGGGTGGCGGCACGAATGCCCCTTCCCGCAATTGCAGCGTCAAAGTCAACGTATCGCCTGCGGTATGATGAAAGGTGAATCCTTGCGCCACAGCTTGTGGTATCAACCCCGCCAGTTCAGATGAAATATCGATCCACGCCAATTGGTAGCCCTTTTGCTCCCAGTGCGCAATGGCCTCGGCGAGATCTGCGCGGAACACATCGGGTTCGGTCGGCAAGGAATCAGCCTGAACGATGACCCCGTTGAAAATGTCGGTTGTGTGTGTGAGCATAGGAACGGTATTCGACAGTGTGACGACAGATATTGGGTGCTTGGTATTGGATATTGGTGGGTCGGTTCCGCACTATCCAATATCCAATACCGATTATCTACGCTACCACTTCTCCCAATGCACGACATCTTCGAAATTACGTTTGCCACCGGCACGGGAAACACGCGTGAGTTCGGTGGGATCGCTGGGGTAGCCAAACGAGATGGCGGAGTAGCACATCAGCTCGGGTGGAAGCGCCAGCAGGGCATTGGCTTGCTCGATCTCGTAGATGTTCGCCATCACGGAGCCAATACCCATTTCCTGGGCGGTTAGCATCATGTTTTGGGCTGCACGACCCAAATCAAAAGCCACAGGCCAGCGTTCCATCCAATCACCTGTGATCAGGGCGATGCCGACAGTGGCTCCGGCCAGATGACCGGCAAATTGACCGCACTTGCTCAGGGCGACTAGTTGGTCACGCTGTTGCAGGACAACAAAATGCCAGGGTTGGATGTTTTTCGAGCTGCCTGACCAGCGCCCGGCGTTAAGGATTTTTTGAAGATCAGCTTTGCTGATAGGTTTGTCGCTGAAGTTACGAATGGCTCGTTTACTGCGGATGGTGTCGTAGGTTGTCATGGTGTGTTTGGTGTCCGGTTGGTAAGGTGTTGGGTTGGGTGGATAGGTATCATGCTTTCAGGGCTTGATGCACCTCCGCCAGTTGCCTGGCATTGCCGACAACGATGAGGACATCGCCAGCATGAAGCACGGTGTCTGGCCCAGGATTGAGTTCGAAACCCGAATGACCCTGAATTTCAGTGGCGTGTGGATGGTAAAGCGCCAAAACGTTCACGCCAAAACGTTGCCGCAAGCGAATCTCGGTCAGCGTCTTCTCGGCGACGCCTGACTCGGTGTGGACAAGCACTTCATCCACTTCAGCGCCTGTACCCTCATCAAAGATAATCGTGTGCAAAAAATCGCCAACATGTGGCCGCATCAGTTCCAGGGCGATACGACGCCCCCCCACTGCGTATGGCGAGATCACACGATCTGCGCCGGCGCGTCGTAATTTCCGCTCCGCTTCCCCATCCACGACCCGGCTGGCGATCACCAGATCCTGTTTCAACTCACGGGCGCTAAGCACAGTGACAATGTTATCGTTATCGTTATTCAGGGCGGCGATCAAGCGCCTGGCTTTCTGGATGCCGGCGTTGTTGAGAACTTCATCCTCTGTGGCGTCACCCTGCACGACATGCAAGCCTTTTTCGCGCAGTTCCTCAACCAAATTCAAATCATGTTCAATGACGACATAAGGTTCGTGATTGCGCTCGAATTCAGCCGCTGCCGCCCGGCCGATGCGGCCAAATCCGCAAATGATGGTGTGATCCTGCATGCGTTGTGCTCTCCTTACCGAATTTACTTGAGCGACCCCCATCCGAAATCGATCGTTGAGAAATATCCCGAGCACAGACTGCAAAGCCCAGGCGCCCCAAACGAGGGTGAAGACGATGAGTATGGCCGAAAACACCCTGGTCGTGGTGTCGAAATCTCCCAACTCGGTGAACCCCACCGTCGAGATCGTAATCATTGTCATGTAAAATGAATCCGCCAGATTCAAATCCGCCAGAACGCTGTATCCCACAACACCAAAAAGGAGGATGGCAAAGATGAAACTGAAAGCGACCACCAATTTCCGCAGATCGTGCAGATTCATGCCAATGATGTTAGCGATTTCCTTCATGGCCTTATTATGCGCGAAAGCTTGAGAATTGTGAAGCGCACTGACATGGGTGCGTTTCAAATTTGTGCCCACCTCCCGGAGGTAATGGATAAACCTGCCCCCAAATTGAAACACGCCCCGACATTCGCCTATCACCAAAAAAGCGAAATGCTGGTATAATCATGCGAAATTCTCATTTTCCGAACACCTCCCAACCTGCCAAATGCCCACGACTACCCAACTCAACCAAATTCAAACCCTCCTGCAAAACGCTAACCTTACTGGTTGGCTCCTGTACGATTTTCGGGGACTCAACCCAATCGCCCGACGTGTTGCACCCCTGCCAGAACACGCCATGCTCACCCGCCGCTGGGCCTACTGGATCCCGGCACTGGGCGAACCCGCCTGGCTGGTGCACGCCATCGAACAGGGACCGTTCCAGCACCGGCCAGAGCGGACACTCACGTATAGCTCCTGGCAATCCTTCGAGGACGCCCTACTGACCCTCACCGGCGGCTCCGGTCCGATCGCTGGTGAATACTCGCCCGACTGCGGCATCCCCTATGTCTCGTACATCGATGCCGGGACGGCCGAACAACTGCGACGCCTGGGCTACGAACTGCGTTCTTCCGCCGACCTGATCCAGGCTGTGTACGCCACATGGACGCCAGCACAACTGGCCAGCCACCGCGCAGCGGTGCAGATTTGCCTGGATGCCAAGGATGCCGCCTTTGAGCATATCGCCCAGCGCTTGCGGGCCGGCATCCCCACCACCGAATTGGATATCCAGCAGTTTATCCTCGACCGTTTTGCTGAAGCCGACCTGGACCCTGACCACCCGCCCATCGTCGCCGTCAACGGAAACGCAGGCAATCCGCACTACGCGCCCACGCCCGAACATCATAGCCCAATCCGGCCCGGCGATCTGATCCTCATCGACCTTTGGGGACGATTGCGTAGCGACCCGGAAGCGGTCTTCGCCGATATGACCTGGATGGGTTACGCCGGCGAAACGCCGCCCGACGACATGCAGCGCGTGTTCGATATCGTCGCCAGCGCCCGCGACGCCGCCATCGCCCTGGTCGAGCAACGCACAGCAGCCGGAGAAACGCTCTACGGGTGGGAAGTGGATGACGCCGCCCGCAATGTCATTACAGAAGCAGGCTACGGCGATTTCTTCTTCCATCGCACCGGCCACAGCATCGATACCGCCACGCACGGTTCCGGCGTCAATATCGACAACCTGGAAACACGAGACACCCGTAGCCTCATTCCCCACATCGGTTTCAGCATCGAGCCCGGCATCTACCTGTCCACAATTGGCGTGCGCCTGGAGATTACGATGTACATCCACGAAGATCACGCCGAGGTCACAACCTTGCCATTGCAGCGGGAATTTATCACAATGGCGGGATTATATCCTGACAGTTAAGCTGTTTCAGAAAACGAACTTAACGACATTCGCTGGGTACCGGATATTGGGTATTGGGTATTGTCCCGTGTAATCATCAATATCCAATACCCAATAACTTAAGCCATCTTTCAGAACACTCTACGAAAACGCACCATGGAAACCACCCCCCAACCATCATCAGAACGATTTCAGGTTTCACTCAGCCGTACACTGGGACTCTTCGATGTCACAATGATCGGCGTTGGCGCTATGATCGGCGCTGGCATCTTCGGTCTGACCGGCATCGCCGCAGGTGAAGCAGGTGCAGTTGGTTTGCTCCTGGCGTTCTTCCTCAACGGCGTTCTCACAAGCCTTACCGGTCTCACATACGCCGAACTGGGCGCCGCCTATCCCCAAGCTGGCGGCGGATACGCCTGGGTCAAGGAAGGGCTTTCACGGGTGTTCGGCTTTTACGCCGGATGGCTTTCCTGGTTTTCGCATTCGGTGGCGTGCAGCCTTTACGCCGTCCTGTTCGGCACTTTCTTTGTCGAGCTCCTCCAACTTGGTGGAATCCATTTCGGCACAGAACCGGTATTTATGGGCCTCTCGATGGAATCACTGGCGGTTAAACTCTTCGCCGTGCTTGCCGCACTGACCTTTATCATCATCAACGTGCGGGGCTCATCCGAAACCGGGCTGGTGGGCAACATCATCACCGTCTTCAAGCTCATCGTCCTCGGTCTGCTGGTGTTCTTTGGCATAAAAGCGATGATGAACATCCCCAACTGGGGCGATCAATTCCTGTCCATGCCCGGCCCTTTGCCCCACGGCATTCAGGGCGTGGTCCTGGCGATGGGCCTGACCTTTGTCGCCTTTGAAGGCTACGAAATCATCGCCCAGAGTGGTGAGGAAGTGAAGAATCCCGGCAAAAACATTCCCCGAGCGATTTTCCTCGCCATCGCTATCGTCGTCACTGTTTATCTTGCTGTAGGATTCGTGAGCATCGGTGCGGTGCAACAGGACACGGGCTTGCCAAACTGGCTCTATCTGGGCGAGAACGCCGAACGAGCGATGATCGAGACCGCTCGCTCGATCATGCCCTACGGCGCGTTGCTGATGATTATGGGTGGTCTGGCATCGACGACATCAGCGCTCAATGCTACCATCTTTTCCAGCAGCCGGGTGTCCTTTGCAATGGGCCGTGACCGGGATCTGCCCTCCATTTTCGGTCGCATCCACACCCGCAACAAGACGCCGCACTGGGCTATCTGGCTCAGCGGTATCCTCATCATCGGTATGGCAGTGTTGCTCCCTATCGCTGATGTCGCTTCCGGGGCTTCGATCACGTTCTTACTGCTCTTCCTGATGGTGAATGTCTCTCTGGTGCGGATGCGCAAGACACATCCCGACCTCAAGCGACCCTTCCGAGCGCCCCTTGTGCCCTGGCTGCAATACATCTCGATCGCAGCGCAATTGGTGCTGGCTGTCGAACTCTTCCAGCTCAGCCCCATCGCCTGGGTCGTCACCATTATCTGGTTAGTGATGGGAATATTCGTCTATCGTCGTCTTGGAGGCGTGCAGGAAGCTGCCAAAAACAAGGACACGATCTTGCTTGAAGAAACCGTGATATCGACCGAATACTCAGTGCTTTTGCCCGTCGCAAATGAAGCAATGGCAAGGCAATTAGCCCGCTTTGGCTCACTCTTTGCACAGGCCAATCAGGGGGAATTGTTCGCGCTGCATGTCATCAATGTACCGCAGCAGATCGGCATCACCGATGGCCGCACCTTTTTGCGGCAGGGCCGACCGATTCTGGAAGAGGTCATTGAGGTTGGTCGGGAATTCGGTGTGCCTGTGCGCACCATGCTGCGCCTGGGCCGTGACCTCGGCGATTCCATTATCGAGGTCGCCAGGGAACGAGAAGTGGATCTGATGGTTCTGGGCTGGCCGGGACGCGTCCAGCACCGGAAAGAGGCCTTCGGCAACATCATCGACCTGTTATCCAAAAATCCTCCCTCCGATCTGGCTGTGGTTCGCTTCCGCCATGCCGCCTTGTCACAACGAATCATTGTGCCCATTGCCGGCGGTCCCAATTCCCGTATGGCTCTGGAACTGGCGCTAACACAGGCGGATGCCATTGAACTGCGCACAGGTAAGCGACCCGAAGTGGTGGCGCTGAACCTCATGTTTGGGCTGGACGCTGAAAACGATCCGGAAAAGAAGATGCAGGAACGACGCGAAGCGTTAGTTGAGGAATTCGGTATCGAAAACTGGCCTATCGAACTACATATCGAACCCGCTCAGGAAGGCGTGGTCGAAGATATCCTGCGGGTGGCAAAGGACTTTGATCAGATCGTGATCGGAGCTTCCGAAGAAGGCTTTTTAGAACAATCCCTGTTTGGCTCCATTCCCCAGCGCATCGCCGAAGAAGCGAATACGAACGTGGTGATGGTCAAGCGCCATGATGTTGTGAAATTCGGGATGCGACGCTGGCTGCAAACACGGTTCGGTCACAGAACGCCACGCCCCGTGTGGTTGGGAAAAGGCGGATCCTAATTCTCCGGCATGTCCACCCACCTCTATCTCAGCCCCCATTTTGATGATGCGATCCTGTCGTGTGGGGGGCTTATCGCCAGGCAAACGGCTGGCGGTGAGCGCGTGGTCATCGCCAACATCTGCGCCGCCGCACCTGATTTCTCCGATCTCTCACCCTTCGCCCAGTTCCAACATGATCGCTGGTTCGACCTGAATCCTGACGCCGACCCAATTGTCCTGCGCCGGGCCGAAGATGCCGCTGCCTGCGCCGAACTGGGAGCGGAAGCCGTGGCGTTGTCCGAATTGGATTGCATTTACCGCCGCAACGCCGCCGGGGAATGGCTCTACCCCAACGAGGAATCGCTGTGGGATCAATTACATCCAGATGATGACGCCTCTACGCTAATCGCTGTCCTCAAAAGAATTGTGCGCTGACCTCAACCCCGATGCGATTTACGCGCCGCTGGCGGTTGGCAACCATGTGGATCACCAACGGGTTCGGGCTATCGCCGAAGGTTGGGTGCAGGATGGATGGCCGGTGTTTTTCTACGAGGACTATCCCTACGTGGAACGAATCGAAAACCTGTGGCGGGCGCTCAATTTACCGATATCGGGTCAGTGGTTGCGCCTCCCGCAAATGCTGGAACCTGTGCATGCCCAAGCCAAGATCGCCGCTATCGCCCATTACGCCAGCCAGAACACGGTGCTCTTCAATAAAGATATGCCTGCGCGCGTGGGAGCGCAACTTACGCTCACAGGCGCGCCGGGTCTTGCCGAAATCCTCTGGAAAAACATACCCGTCGCCTCTGCGCTGGACAACCAGAGAAGAAATGGGTAGGCTTAGATATCACCAAAACACACATAAGGAACAAAAATATGAAAACAAAACCACAGATCATTTTAATCATCAGCATCCTCAGTTTAGCGCTGGCTACTGGCAGCTTGCGGTGGCGGCAGCGATCAACCGACCGACACCGGCGGAGAGGAGGCAGCCGTAGCCACCAACATCCCGGCGGCAGCAGCAACCGACACGCCTGTACCAAAACCAACCGCAACCCTTGCGCCGCTACCGACCGATACACCTATCCCCGAACCCACTGACACCCCCGAACCCGAAGAGGCGTTGGATCTCTCCAATCTCATGCAGCCGGAGGAATTGTTCGATTCTTTCCGCAGCCGTGGCAGCTTTGGCGTGAATATCCAATACGGCAGCGGTGAAGCCGAAGTGCAAGACATGAAATTCGAGATGGATTGGGTAAATATGGATAACGAGTACGGCGGCGACATGAGCATGATCATGTCAGGCTTCGACCAGATGGAAGAGGGCGCACCAGATTCGATGGCAATTTACGCTGTCGGCGAAAACATGTACGTGGATATGGGCGGAGAATGGATAACCAGCCCGCGCGATCCCGCCGAACTCGACAGCATGACCAGCATCTTCCAGAGCCCGGCAGACATCGCAGACAATCTCGGAGAGTTGGACAGAGTAGGCAAAGAGACCGTTAACGGCATCAAGACCATCCACTACAAATACGATGACCTTTCCTTCCTCGAAGGATTCTTCATGGATGAGGACCTGAATCTCGAAAATGGCATTTCTTCGATGAGCGGTGATATCTGGGTGGCGGAAGATGGCGGCTGGGTCGTCAAGATGAGCTACGAAATGAAGGGCGAGGATATTCCTGACGATGGGAGCGAACAGGGCCCGATTGATAGTCGCGAGCATGACCTGGAGTTTCGAAATCTACGGTATCGACACGCTGGACGAAATTACACTGCCCGAGGATGCTCCGGAACCGGGCGATGTCGGTATTCCCGGATTCGAGTCTGGCGAGTTCCCCGTCCCTGCCGACACCTCCTTCCAGGGCGGTTTTGGCGGCATCTTTATGCTGGAAAGCACGATGGATGAAGCGGAAATCAGCAGCTTCTATGATGAGGCGCTCAGCAAACTGGGATGGAGCAAGGAAGAAGGCTTCATGCCGGTCTGGAGCAAGGCCGGAAACAGCTTCACACTCATGATCACGCCGAACGATGCCGGTGGAACCAGCATCATGATTATGGCGGAAGGTAGCTAACCCGACGGAACGCAACATCGACAAAGACCCCACCCACACTGCGGTGGGGTTTTTGCTTTCCCTGAAAATCGTTTGCATCATCCCCTCAGCGGGTCGTTGGACGGATGGCCTCATCCACCGTAAAATGGCATCAGCTTACCTCGCTAATCCTTTGTGGAGAACCCAAAATGCTTTTCTATCAGGTGAAACACCCTTCTGAACTCCAAAATAATGCTCCCTGGCTGGTGCTGCTTCATGGCCGCGGCTCAGACGAGAATGACCTGCTGGCCCTGGCCGATTTCTTTCCCGACCATCTGGTGGTGGCCCCGCGCGCACCCTTTGCCGCCATGCAGTGGAATTACGGTCCAGGCTACGCCTGGTATCGGTATCTCGGCGGCACCACGCCGGACCCGGAGCATTTCGAGCATTCGCAAAACGAGCTGCATGACCTGATCACCGCCTTGCCAGACCTGCTTGACTACGAGCCGGGTCCATTATTCCTGGGCGGGTTCAGCCAGGGGGGTACGATGAGCATGGGGTATGCCCTCCGAAATCCGGGGAAGATTACGACGTTGCTCAACCTGTCCGGCTTCCTCCCCGACCACCCCAGCGTCCGGGTCACGCCCGAAACGGTGGACGACACCTATTTCTACTGGGCGCATGGTCTTTACGATGCGGCCATTCCGCATCAGGTGGCGCAACAGGGTCGTCGCCAACTGCAAGCCGCCAACGCCTGCCTGGCCGCGGTTGATCTGCCGATAAACCACACAATCTCGTACAACTCGATTACGGACATTCAAGTGCTGCTGGATCTGTAGACATCCACAACATCAGGCTTTCCACCCGCCCTCGGCAATCAGTACAACATGTGGACCTCGTTCCCGCCATCGTCACTCACGCCGGCCCCGGCGCTCTAGCCGTGGGCTTCATCGCAGCGGAGAAATCATGATCAAAGTTCGTATGCTCGACACCGACAAGCGCCAGGATGTCAAGTGTTGGGTTGATCTGCCTTACAGACTTTATCGGGACGATCCGCTATGGGTCCCGCAGATGGTGGATGAAGCCAAGAGCCAGCTCAACCGCAACAAGTTTCCCTACTACCTGCATTCCTTTGCCGATTTCTTCGTAGCGGAAATGGACGGCGAAGTGGTAGGACGCATCGCCGTTTTAGAGAATACACGCTACAACAAGATGCGACAGGAACGCATCGCTTTCTTCAATTTATTTGAAACCATCGAAGATTTCGGCGTAGCCGAAGCGCTGTTTGAAGCTGCCCTGGGTTGGTGCAAAGATCGGGGTTTAAACAGGCTGGTGGGGCCAAAAGGTTTTATGACTGCGGATGGCATCGGCATGTTGGTGGAAGGCTTCGACCGCTCACCCGCCATCGGCATCGCCTACAATCCCCCTTTTTACGGCGAATACATGGATCGCCTCGGTTTCGGACTTGAGAATGATTTCATGTCCGGTTGGGTCGCCGCTGACCACCCCATCGATGAGCGCATTTTTCGGCTGGCTGACCGGGTTCGTCAGCGCTACGGCTTCGAATTCAAGAAGCTGCACAACAAGAAAGAACTCAGGGAAATCGCTCCTAAAGTGATCGAGGCGTACAATGCATCCTTTATCGATAACTGGGAGTTTGTGCCCATCACCCCGGAAGAGGGCAAAGTCCTCACTTCCCGTCTGGTTGACATTATCGAGCCGGATTTGCCAAGCCTTGTGATGAAGGATGACGAGGTGGTCGGCTTCATCCTCGTTTATCCTGATATTTCAAACGCCATCCGCCGCACGGGCGGCCGCTTGTGGCCCTTCGGCTGGATCCAGCTTCTGCGCGAATTCAAACGCACCGATTGGATTAACTTCAACGGCGCCGGTGTATTGCCCGAATACCAGGGCCGGGGCGTGACGGCCATGTTGTTCGCCCAACTGGTCAAGACATTACGACAAAACGATCAGTTCAAATACGCAGAAGTCGTCCAGATCGCTGAATCCGCCGAAAACATGACTCGCGAGATAGAGCATCTTGGGATTCAATTCGATAAGCGACACCGGATTTTCCGGAAAGATGTTTAGTAACTGATCAGGTATAGCATCCTGAGTGATTCGAGCGGAGCGAGAATCGTATCGAAGGGTGCGGTTCATGCAGTGAATAGCCGCTAACCCGCACCCTTCGATACGCCTTTCATTTCATTCAAGGCTACTCAGGATGCTGAAATGGTATGCCTGAGCAGTTACGATGTTTAATTGAATTGCACTCCAACTTCAAAGTCCTCTTCTACCTAATCATGCGCTCGTAGTCGTCATGCGAGCCAACCCATACCCAAATAAAATCATCTTCATCTTCAACGGCCAACGCTCTGTAGTTTCTCCCGATCCGGGCAGACCAAAATCTGCCCACACGTTTGAAATGCAATGATGGATGCAGAGGATCTTGTTTGAGCAACTCAAAATTCTTTTCAGCGGTCCGTTGCACGTCCTCTGGCAAATCGTAGAAATGTTTCCAGAATCGAGTTGTCGTTTTGTGCATTTACAGCACCCGTAGTTCACCCTGCCGTTTTTCGCCAAGTGCTTCATCCATCAAGAAATCAAGTTTACCCGACTGGGAATCCAATTCAATTTGTGCATCCCATCTTTCCCAGTCCCGTTCAGAAAACCATCTTCTCAGACGAGAGAGATCCTCTGTGGGAAGGGATTCAATTTCGATAAGAAGTTGTTCTAGTTTCAACATATTTGTCAATCCTCCAGTCGGTTATAGTTGACATATTTTAACACACAGCTGTTTCAGCCAACAACCATCTTGTTAGTCACATGACCATCTCTTAAGATTGCCTTAAGACAAATACAAGTTCGGCTTAAAGACAAACGCCCCTGCCTTCTGATAAGGTGGGGGCGTATCTTTTTTCAAGTCCCAGCAAGTACATGCAGCGTCCTGCACAACCATACAATGCCAGACCTCCCTCCTTTCACTCCTCAGGGCGCAGCATGGGGCTTGAATACAGGCCCAATCCATTTCGCACCATCAAAGGAATCTCAACATCATGCCGATGACACTTACCGCCCCGCCCGTAGTCAATACCATGCCGCCATCCGATATCCGTGAATTACACGCCCAGGTTCGCCAGGAAGCGACCTTTTTGCAGGATCTTCGCAATGAGATCAGCAAAGTGATGGTCGGGCAACAAGCCCTGGTCGAACGAGTTCTCATCGCCCTTCTGGCTGATGGACATATCCTCCTTGAGGGTGTTCCCGGTCTCGCCAAGACGCTGTTGATCAAGACCACAGCCGAAGCGATTAGCTCTGACTTTTCCCGCATCCAGTTCACCCCCGACCTCTTGCCCGCCGACCTGGTTGGCACCCAGATCTACAACCCCCGCACCTCCGAATTCAGCGTACACCAGGGTCCTGTCTTTGCCAACCTGATCCTTGCCGACGAGATCAACCGTGCCCCCGCCAAGGTCCAGAGCGCCCTGCTCGAGGCCATGCAGGAACGCCAAGTCACCATCGGTGACATCACTTATAAAATGGACGACCTCTTCCTGGTGCTGGCTACGCAGAATCCGATTGAACAGGAAGGCACCTATCCCCTGCCAGAAGCACAGGTCGACCGTTTCATGCTCAAAGTGCTGGTGGATTATCCC
Source organism: uncultured Chloroflexia bacterium (assembly GCA_963700615.1). GTDB lineage: Bacteria > Chloroflexota > Anaerolineae > J102 > J102 > DUEF01. Next base: position 411,476 of record CAVOYG010000033.1, read on the forward strand.
ACCCGCTCCGAAGAACGCATCATCATCGACCGCATGACCGGCGCCGAACTGCCAACAGTACGACCGGTTGTTTCTCCCCAGGACATCCTAAACGCCCGCAAACTGGTCAAGCAGATTTACGTTGACGACAAAATAAAGGATTACGTGCTCGACCTGGTCGGCGTCACCCGCTACCCCGGCAACAACGGCCTCAGCGACCTCAACACCTTGATCGCATTCGGCGCTTCCCCTCGCGCCAGCATCTTCATGATTCAGGCCGCCAAAGCCCATGCTTTCCTGCGAGGACGTGGGTTTGTCACACCAGAAGATATCAAGGCTATTGCTCCCGACATTCTTCGCCATCGCATCATCACCACCTATGAAGCCGAAGCCGAGAACATCACCACCGATCATATCGTTCGCCGCATCCTCGACCACACCGACGTACCCTGAGCTTAGATAAAACTGGTATTGGGTATTAGATATTGGTTCCCAGGCATTTCACTGACCAATACCTATTATCCAATACCCAATACCCTTTCACTATGCTATCACAAGAACTGATTTCCAAAATCCGCCAGATCGAAATACACACCAAACGGCTCGTCAACGACAGCTTTGCCGGTGAGTACCATTCCGTCTTCAAAGGACGGGGCATGTCATTCGACGAGGTGCGTCCTTACCAGTACGGTGATGAGATCCGCACGATCGACTGGAATGTGACTGCCCGCACCGGTGAGCCTTATGTCAAACGTTATGTCGAGGAACGGGAACTGACTGTGATGCTGGTAGTGGATGCCAGTGCGTCCGAAAATTTCGGTTCCATCGACCGCTTCAAGCGGGAATTGGCCGCCGAATTGACCGCTGTTCTGTCCTTTTCCGCCACCAACAACAACGACAAGGTCGGATTGTTGATCTTCACCGACCAGGTCGAACTCTTTATCCCACCCCGCAAGGGCCGGAAACATGTGCTCCGCCTAATCCGTGAGTTGCTGGCGTTTGAACCCACCGGCAAAGGCACGGACATCAAGATGGCGCTGGACACCGTCAATCAAATCCTCAAGCGCCGCAGCATCGTCTTCCTCGTTTCCGACTTTCTGGCTGAACCCGCCAGCTACAGCAAGGAACTGGCGATCACCAATCGCCGACACGATGTCATCGCTGTTGAGTTGCACGACCCCCTCGAAGGCGTAATCAGCGATGTCGGTCTGATCAGTCTGGAAGACCCGGAAACAGGTGAAATCCTGTGGGTCGACACCAGCAATCCAGCCTGGCGACAGGCATTCGAGCGCCGCACCGGCCAACTGGAAGCAGCCAAGCGCAAATCTTTCATCCGGGCCCACGTTGACCACATCGACATCAGCACCGCTCAGGACTACACAGCTCCGCTGACAGCCTTTTTCAAGCAGCGCGCCAAGCGGATTTATCGATAGAAAATGATATTGGATATTGGGGTTAAACCCTCGCAGAACAAACACCAATACCAAATAACCAATATCCAATACCGATTTTTGGAGAGCTTTTATGACCCAGAAACGATTCACCATCCTAATCCTCGCCCTGATCGCACTTATTGCGATGGCGATGCCTGCTTTTGCGGAGGGGCCAGTCGAGGCAAATCTAGTGGTCGAGAACCAGAACCTGACGGTCGGAGACCCGATCCCGATGATGCTGGAGATCACACATCCCGCCGGATACGTGGTAATTGCACCCGAGCTGGACTCGGCCTGGGGTGATTTCCTCATCCAGTCGCAATCAACCCCGGCAACCGTCGCTAGATCCCGACGGCAGCGAAACCACCACCATCGCCCTCGACGCCCGGCTCTTTGCTCCCGGCAGTTTCTCCACCCTGCCCCTCTCCGTTTCCGTCACCGACGGCGCTGGCAACCTCATCGAGGCCGTCGCAGCACCGGCAGCAGTCGAAATCACCTCTGTCCTCGTGGAAGGCGATACCGAGTTACGAGACATCAAACCCCAGGCCGACATGCCGTTGCCATCAAACTGGCTCGCCATTGCTGGCTTTATCATCGCCGCCCTAGCACTTATTGCCGCCGCTATTCTCTGGCGCCGCAATCGACAGTATGCCCTGGTCGACAACCGCCTGCCGCACGAACGAGCTTTCGACGAACTGGACCGCATCGTCGCCCTGCGCTTGCCCGAACAGGGGCAATTCAAGGAACACTACACGCTGGTCTCCGATTGCGTCCGCCAGTACATGGAAACGACAGTCCAAGTCCCGGTCATGGAACGCACCACCGGCGAGATTCGCAAATCCTTCAAGCAAGCCAACATCCACGCCAGTGTCACGCACCTGTTTGTACAATTTCTGGACGAATGCGATTTCATCAAATTCTCCACGTTCACACCTGACGTTGCCAGCGCCCAGTCGCTGCTGGCCCTGGGACATGACATCGTCGAAATGACCATGCCACGACCGGAAACGCAGGATTCATCCTCCAACAATTCATCCGATTACATTCCCCACCAATCAGCCGAGGTGACCGCATGAGCTTTCAATTCGCCTCACCCTGGATGCTCGGATTACTGCTGCTGGTCGGTTCACTGGCCGCCTGGCGTATTTTGAACCGCCGCCAGGCTCAACCAGCGGCCATGCAGTACGCTCCAGCCAGCCTGATCCGTGATTTACCCCGCTCCTGGCGCGTTGTCTGGCGACCGATTACCACCGGTTTACGCCTCGTCGCCATCGCCCTGGTCGTCCTCGCTTTGGCCCGCCCGCAAATCGTACAGGGTCGTGAGACCATCACAGGCGAGGGCGTGGACATCGCTCTGGCCCTCGACATTTCCGGCAGCATGGCCTCGCTCGACTTCCAGCCCGACAATCGTTTGCAGGCCGCCAAACAGGTGATCGACGACTTTATCGCTGAACGCCCGTACGACCGCATCGGCCTCGTCATTTTCTCCAACGAATCTTTCGCCCAGAGCCCGCTCACACTCGATCACAACATGGTCAGCCGTTCGCTCGATCAGGTCGAACTGGCAACCGAGTTAGGCCTGGAAGATGGCACCGCCATCGGTCTGGGTCTGGCCAACGCCGCCAACATGCTCACCAACTCCGACGCCGACAGCAAAGTCGCCATTCTTCTCACCGACGGCGTCAACAATTCCGGCCAGATCGACCCCCTAACGGCGGCGGAAGCAGCCAAAGCGCTGGGCATCAAAGTCTACACCATCGGCGCTGGCCGCACCGGTCAGGTGCCTTTCCCGGCCCAGGACATGTTCGGAAACACGCAGATCGTCTACCAGGAAAGCCAGATCGATGAGGCTACCCTGCAACAGGTCGCCGACATCACCGGTGGCAAGTACTACCGGGCGGAAGACACCCGAGGCCTTCGAGCCATTTACGATGAAATCAATCGTTTAGAAAAATCCAAGGTCGAGATTGAGGTCTTCAACCAGTACTTCGAATTATTCGCCTGGTTCCTTATCCCCGCCCTGTTGCTGCTCCTTCTCGAACTCACACTGCGCAAGACCATTTTCCGGAGGATCCCATGACCTTCGCTCAACCGCAATTCCTTATCCTCGGCCTGTTCCTCATCCCCCTTGTCGGATTGTTCATGTGGTGGGCGGCCAAACGCCGCCGCCAGGCCATCGACACATTGGGTGACAGCGCCCTCATCCAGCGCCTCAGCAACAGCATCAACTGGCGGGGCCGCCGCTGGCGCAGCGCTCTGTGGTTGGTCGCCCTGGCCCTCATCGTCTTCTCATTGGCTCGCCCGCAATGGGGCAGCGAAACGCGAGAGGTGGATCAACAAGGTCTGCAAGTGATGATCGCCCTGGATGTTTCGCAATCCATGCTGGCGGAAGACATCAAGCCCACCCGCTTGGATCGAGCGAAGCTCGAAATCGCCGATTTGATGCAGCGTCTGGATGGTGATGAAGTCGGCATCGTCCTCTTCTCCGGCGCCAGTTTCCTGCAAGTCCCCCTGACTTCTGATTACAGCACCGCACTGGCCTACCTCGATAGCGCCAAACCCACCGTTATCTCCCGCCCCGGCACCGTCGTTGGCGATGCCATCCGCACAGCCTTGCGCAGTTTCGACCCCGAACTCTCCAGCCAGAAAGTGCTGATCGTGATGACAGATGGCGAAGATCACGAAACCAATCCTCTGGTGGCAGCGCAGGAAGCCATTGACCAAGACGTACTCATTTACACCATCGGCTTCGGCGCACCTGAAGGCGCTCCCATCCCCATCACCAATGACTACGGCCAGACCGTCGGCTACAAGACCGATGAACAAGGCAACATGATCCTTTCCAAGCTGGATGATGCCACTTTGCAGGCAATCGCCGATACCGGCAAGGGTCAGTACTTCCGGGCCACCGCCGCTGGTGGTGAATTGGACGCCCTGCTCAACGAAATCGACGGTTTGCAAACCGCTCAACTCCAGAGTCGCACGGAAACCACGATGATCGAGCGTTACCAGATTTTCCTGGCCCTGGCCTTCATCGCCCTCATCGCCGCCGAACTCATCCCCGACCGGATTGTGCAACGCAGTAGCACCGCCTGGAAGACCCGATTCGCCAACCGCAAGCTTTCCACCGCCGCATAAAAATTGATATTGGGTATTGGATATTCGGTATTGAAACCGCCGAACACCGAACACCGGACATCCAATATCCAATACCGAATATCCAATATCAACAGACCATTATGAAAACACTCCGACACATCGCACTGATTTCCATCGCCCTGATAGCGATTTTTAGCCTCGCCGCCTGCGGTAATTCAGCTGAGAAACTGAATAACGAGGGCAACGAAGCGTATGCTCAACAGGCTTATGAAGATGCGCTGGCCAGTTATCAATCGGCCCAGATCGAGAATCCCGAGCTGATGGAGCCGCGCTATAACGCCGCCAACACCCTTTACCGTGCCGGCGATTATGCCGGAGCCCTGGAAGAGTTGCAGAAAGCGCTGGCCCTGGCGGACATCGAGGGTGAGGACCAACCGTTAGAGATCGCACAGGCATCCTTTTTCAACGCCGGCAACAGCAGCTACAACGCCCAGGAACTTGATGCCGCCATCGACGCCTATCGCCGAGCCCTCCTCCTGAACCCCGACGACCTGGATGCCAAATACAATCTGGAACTGGCCCTGCAACAACAGCAGCAGCAAGAGCAGGAGCAGCAGGAGCAGGAGCAAAATCAAGACCAAAACCAGGACCAGCAAGACCAGCAGAACCAAGATCAGCAGAACCAGGACGAACAAAACCAGGATCAACAGCAGCAAGACCAGCAAGATCAACAGCAACAAGATGGTGATCAGCAGGAATCTGACCAGCAGCAAGATGGCCAGCCGCAGGACGAGCAGCAGCAAGACCAGCAGCCCGGTGAGGGTGAGCCCCAACCGGCTGATGAAGACCCGAACGGACAGCCGAGCTACGCTCCCGCCCCCGGCGAACGCATGTCGGAAGAGCAAGCCAAACAACTGCTCGCAGCCATCGCCGGCGGCAGCGACACCCTCATGGAACGCCTGAACCAGATCCTTTACGTCAACCAGCAACCCCCGAAGCAGGATTGGTAAATCAAAACCGATATTGGATATTGGATATTTAGTCTCCGTCAATCAATATCCAATACCCAGTCTCTATCTCACACACATCGAGGCCCTGATGTCCCGAATTTATTATCTTATTCCCATCGCAATTATCGCCGGTCTGCTGATCAGCCTGGCGCCACAGCCCGCAGCCGCAGCCGGGATGCCCGGACAACACGACATCTCCTGCGAAGAGGGCGTCTGCACCCTGGCCATCGACCTCAATGGTGATGGCGAGACAAATAACAACCCCGGCTTTCTCAGCTTTTCTCTGCCGAAAGATGTGGGATTCGTACCCGCAGGCAGCCAATTTTCCCTGACCGACGACATCCTCCTCAGCCTGCCCATCGGCGACATCCCCCTCGAAAACACGTCACTGACCATCCAGCTTGATGACGAAAATCAGGTGGAACGACTGAATGGCAGCGCCGCACTTTCACTGCCCGGCATCAACCTCTTTGGCGACGATCAAGCGTCGAAACCCATCAATGCTGACCTGGGTCTGGACCTGGGCAAAAATCTCGATTTCGATGCCCCCTTGGACCCCGAACGCAGCTATCTCTATCTCCATGTCGGCTCCGGTTTTGAGCTGGAAGCAGGCTCGGAGGCAGAAGATGGTGGGGATCAGCACTTCCGGCTGGTTGTGCCACAGGGCAAACAAGCGACCCTGATCATCGATCCCCAAGAGCCCTTCCTCTACATCAACGGCGATTTCGACGTCCACTACAACGGCGAACTTTTCTTCCTGCGCCAGGTGATGGACCCGACCTCCCTGCCGCTTCCGCTCGACATCCTTCCGCTCGGCCAGCACGCCGCCCTGCATGTTTCCGGTTCGCTGGGCCGTGACCTGGACAAAGCCAGCCTGGAAATCGGCGCTGGTTACGCATTCGACCAGGGCATCGTCGGCAAATGGGTCGATCTTGAAGCCACACCGCTCTCGGTGGAAGGTCTTGTCACCCTGTCGCCCGACGGGGTGGAACTGAGCGGACTCACTCGCTCCCGCATCCAACCCGACTTGCTCTTCGACGGCGAACTCCTGACCGAAGCTTTCATCCCCTTCCAGGACGCACTGCAGAACACGTACGTACAACTCGACGGCAGCGCCGCCATCCCTCTGGCAGGGGTGAACATGCAGAAAGCCGCCCGCATGAACACAGACAAAGTCCTTACCTGGCTCGAACCGGTGGATGGCATTGTCAGCGAGTGGGTAGGTGCCATTCCCCCCATCAACTGGGATGCCGCATGGCTCAACCAAGCGCGCAGCGCTTCCGAACAGGGTCTGGGCTGGGCCAACAACACAGCCACCGATTCCTATCAATCCCTTGTTGACCGGTTCGCAGACTCTGAATCCTAAGTACCCTGACTGACGCCCTGTTTACGGAGCTAACCACGATGAAACATACAAAACTTTTCCTCTCTCTTGCATTCATAACCCTGGCCTTTTTCGGCGTGGTGTTCGCACCAATGCCATCCCATGCCCAGGGCCCGGACATCATCCAGGCGGAAGTGGACCGCACCAATCTCAGCACCGACGAGTCGCTGGTACTGACGATCTCCATCAATGCCGCAAACGGCAGGCCCTCACAGCCGGTGCTGCCCCCGATGGCAGGACTCCAGATTGTGGGCCAGAGCAGCGGCACTTCAATCAAGGTCATCAACGGCGACATGACCTCGCAGATGACCTACCAATACCGCCTGCAACCCACGCAGGCTGGTGATTTCGTCATCGATTCCATCTCGACCACCGTCAACGGCCAGACCTTCAGCACGCAACCGATCATGATTGCGGTGTCGCAAGGCTCCGGTGCGACACAAGCGGCTCCTGGTCTGAACCGCCAGGACGTCTCTGTCGAGACTCCCACAGAATTGTCAGGGCAGGACTTTTTTGTCGAAGCCGAAGTCGATAACGCAACGCCGTATCAGGGCCAACAAATCCTGCACACCTTCCGCTTCTATCAGGCGATCAACATCGCTGGCCGCACCGAGTACCAGGAACCGGCCTTCACCGGCTTCTGGCACAATCAGGATGCCGAACAGAGCGAACATTACGCCGAAGCCGCCGGTCGCACGTATCTGGTCACCGAATTGGTCACGCCTATTTTCCCCACCCTCGCCGGTGAACAAGTCATTGACCCGGCCAGCATTACCATCCCCGGCGGATTCTTCTCCCGAGGCCAGACTTTGGCGACCCAACCGGTCGTTGTGAATGTGCAACCTTTGCCCCAGGGCGCTCCTACCCAGTTCGGCGGCGCTGTCGGTCAGTTCGACATCCAGGCAGAGACGGATCGAGCCAGCACCACGGTCGGTGACACCGTCAACCTGAAAGTGACGCTGAACGGTCGGGGCAATGTCGATTCTGCCGCCGATCCGAGCTTCCCGGCCAGCGCCCAGTGGCGCATGTTCGACAGCGAACCCACCGCCCAGACCTGGTACGAGGATGGCGAATTGGTCGGCGTCCGCACCTACGACTGGGTGCTTGTCCCCACCGAAGCTGGTCAACTTGCAATCCCCACAATCGAGTACAGCTATTTCGATCCCGCAACTGAGACCTACCAGACGATCAGCACAGACCCCATTTTGGTGGATGTGGCTGCCGACCCCAACGCCGTCGCAGTCGCTCCTGCCGCCGCTCCTGGCTCCAACAATGGTCTGACACCGGCCAGCAGCACTGACTCCACCACTGAAACCGCCCTGCGCCCGATCAAGAACACGACCGCCAGGTTGGCCGCCGCCAGCAAGCCTCTGCCGCAACGGGCCGGTTACTGGCTGCTGTGGCTCGTCCCTGTCGCCCTGGTGGCGGGACAGGTCGTCTGGCAGAAGCAGAAAAACCATCGCAGCAACAATGCCGACGCCATCCGCAGCAAGCAAGCCGCCAAAAAAGCGCAACGTTCGCTGGCGCAAGCCCGAACAGGCAAAACCGGCGCAGCTACAGCCGCTTTCATCCTGAACTCCTATCTTTCCGAGAAACTCAATCGCTCTGTGACCGGACTCACGCAAACCCGGACTGGCCGAGTTACTGCAAGAGGCCGGAGTGCAGAACGAGTTAGTCGAACGAGTGCAAAACACCCTGACCCTCAGCGAACACAGCCGTTATGCACCGACCAGCTACGGAACCGCCACTGACGACCTGCTGACCGAGACCGAAAACATCATCGCCGACCTGGAAGAAAACATCCACTAAGAACTGAAGCTTAATGATTAAAGATTGATGGTCGAGAGATGTCCTTAATCTTTGGTCATTAATCTTTGATACTTCTTCACCGAGGCCCTACACTATGAAACGCAACCTCATCACCCTCATCCTGACCGCCATCGCCCTGCTGGCAATCTTCACAACGGCTGCTTTTGCCCTCTCCCCCGCCGATGCACCTGACCCGGACGCCCTGGCTGCGGCCAACCGTTTGTACGAGGCTGGCCATTACGCCGAAGCCGCGCAGATGTACCAGCAATTGGCCAAGCGAGGCGTCGAAGACAGCGCCCTGTTCTTCAACCTGGGCAACGCCCAGTACCAGCAAGGAAACGTATTGCAGGCGATCATTAACTACCAGCACGCCGCCCAACTTGCGCCCCGCGACGCCGACATCCATGCCAATCTCGAACTGGCACTGTCGCAATCGCCCCTACCGATGCCCGCCGCCGCATTTGGCCGCATCGGCGCCATCGCCGACGTGACCGATTCCTGGCTTACGGTGAACGAACTGGCGCTGCTGGCGCTGGGACTGTGGTTCGCCCTCGGCTTCATGATCATCGCCTGGCGCACCATGCAGCCCAGCACCATCCGAAAAGTATTGCGTTACGCCACGATTTTCACCCTGCTCCTGGTCATTCTCTCAGTCGTTGCCTTGGGCAGCCGTGTGGCTGTCGATGGCGCACAACAGGTCATCTTCTCACTGGAACCCCAGTTGGCCGATGTCCTGACGCCGGGCACGTAAGGAATGGGATGACCAATGTATCAAAGAACAGTGATTAACGATCTGCATGATGCAATTGATCTTTAATCTTTAATCCTTGATCTTTCTTCTCTCTTCACATACCATTAAACCTATGAACTCTAATTCCAACACTTTAATAAAATATATCGCCATCGGCGTTGTTGTGCTCTTCTTCGCCGGCATGATTGGCGTTGCGGGTATCGGCATTGGTTACTTTGCCGGTCAATTCAACTCGATGGATGCTGTCCAGGCCAGCTATTCTCAGGACGGTGGTGGCGGCGGCCTCGCCATCGCTTTCCCTGAAGATGCAGAAACGGTTACCGCCCCTGATAATTTCGACGTGTTCTGGGAAGCCTATGATCTCATCAAGAAAAACTTCGACGGCGACGTACCCGAAGGCTCTGAAGTCACCTTTGCCGCAATCGACAGCCTGATGCAGTTCGTAGGCGCCTGTGAAGTTGATCCCGATGGTGGACCGGTGCAATTTGATCCGCCAAAATCACCCAGCGACGCGCCCGCTAATTTCTACTTTTTCTGGCAGGCGGCCAACAGGCTTTATGCCGATTGCAGCGGCAGCGCACCTGAACCAGACAATCTTGTCCATGTCGCCATCCACGGCGTGATCGAACGCCTGGACAATCGCTACACCACCATCATGCCGCCATTGGCTGCTGAGCAATTCCGTATTGACATGGAAAGTGGTTTCGAGGGCATCGGCTCCACCGTGGAACCGACCGACGAAGAAAACCGCACCGGCGTGCGAATCGTCAAGCCATTTGAAGACTCCCCCGCCGAGCGGGCTGGACTCCTGCCCAAAGATGTAATTCTCACTGTGGATGGCGAGGATGTGACTGCCATGTCGCTGGATGAAGCGGTGCGCCTGATTCGTGGTCCCCAGGGCACCAAGGTCGTGTTCCAAGTCCAGCGTGGGGAAGAACAACCCTTTGATGTGGAAGTGACTCGTGACCGGATCGAAATACCCATCCTGCGCTCTGAGATCACCGATGACAACCTGTTGCACGTCATGCTGGCTGATTTCTCAACCCGCTCAGGTGATGAAGTGCGACAAGCAATTCAGGAAGGACTGGATGCTGGTGTGCAGGGCATCATCCTGGATTTACGCGGCGATCCCGGTGGCCGTTTGGACATGTCCATCAATATCGCCAGCCTGTTCATCGAAGATGGCGTGATCGTCTCAGAATCGGGCGAGAAGGATATCGATCACAAAGCCAAGGGCAAAGCCCTCGTTCCTGATCTGCCATTGGTCGTCCTGGTCGACGGCGGCAGCGCCAGCGCCTCTGAAATCGTTGCCGGGGCCATCCAGGACTACGAGCGCGGCGTGCTCATCGGCGAAACGACATTCGGCAAGGGCTCTGTGCAGCGCCTGTTTAACCTCTCCGACAACTCCATTCTCAAAGTAACGGTCGCCAAGTGGTATACGCCTAACGGTCGCCAGATCGACGGCGAGGGCCTGGAGCCGGACATTGTCGTGCCCTTCGAGTTCAATCCAGACCAGCCGGAACTGGACCCGCAGTTCGATGCGGCAGTGGAGTACCTGCTCGGCGTGCTTGCTGCCGAATAAAACCGCAGCGGAACGAACTTCCAAGCCGGACTTGCCACCAGTTTTATGTGAGTCTGGCTTTTTTTTGTGGTTCAACAGGATTTCATGTGGTAGACACTCATTCAGCGTGATTCGTGAAACGTAAAACGTGAAAATAGTCCAGCGAGGTGACATCGCGTTTCACGTCTTCACGTTTCACGATGTAGAACCACACGAAATCCTAAAGAGTCTTTTTTGTGTTCATTCAAATTGCACCGACACTGAATTGATCCCATTTTGGGAACCTGATATAATCACTCCATGCGCATTATAACACGGCGATCCTTGCGAGAGTTCTGGGAACGACACCCTGATGCAGAGAAGCCACTGCGGGCCTGGTTCGTTGACACCGAACACGCCAATTGGAAAACCCCTTCAGATATTAAACGTACATATCCCAGCGCCAGCATTATCAGCAATAGTCGTGTGATTTTTAACATCAAAGGCAACAAATACCGATTGATCGTCGCTGTTCACTACGAGTATAGCTTCGTCCTTATCCGCTTCATCGGTACGCATGCCGAATATGATAAAATAGACGCCGCAACAATTTAGGACAACCCAATCATGCATTTCAAACCGATTCAGACAGACGATGATTACAATGCAGCTCTAGGTCGCATCGAAGAGCTTTTCGATGCAAAATTGGGCACGCCTCGAGGGGATGAGCTTGAGATACTTGTCATGCTTGCGGAAGCTTATGAAGAAAAGCATTTTCCGATTACCGCGCCTGATCCAATAGCGTTCATCGAGTATTACATCGAAAGCCGCGGCTTAACCAGACGTGATCTCGAACCGTACATAGGTAGCCGAGCGCGCGTCTCCGAGGTGCTGAACCGCAGGCGCGCGCTCTCTCTGCGGATGATCCGTAGCCTTCATCAAGGACTAGGTATGCCTTGTTCTGTTCTAATCCAGTCGTATCCGCTCGAGAACAAAAAGCAAGCTGGGATGAACTATGATCTTCAGCCAGACATGACGACAGTTGGGCAGAGCCTCCGTGAAGACAGCGACCCAGACTACGAGACCTTTTCAGAGTGAACCGGAATGTCCCACCACATTCTCATCGTTGACGACGATCAACTGCTTCGCCGCAGTTTGAGCCTGCAATTGGAACAGGCAGGCTACCGCACCAGCACTGCTGCCAATGCCGAAGACGCCCTGGCCATGCTGGAGCGCGAGCACCCGGACCTGATTCTGCTGGATGTGGGCCTGCCCGGCATGGATGGCCTGGAAGCCCTGCGCCGCATCCACCAGGACAGGGACATCCCCGTCATCTTCGTTACCGCCCGCCGCCGGGAGTTCGACGAAGTGCTGGGGCTGGAGCTTGGGGGCCGATGGCTACATCACCAAACCCTTCAACCCGGATGTGTTGCTGGCCCGTGTGAAATCGGTTCTGCGCCGGGCGACCCGACCATCCCCCACCAGCGAAGCTGGATCCGACCAGCTTTCGGTCGGCGACCTGATCATCGACCCCGCCGCACACACTGTCACCATCGCCGGACAAGCTGTTGACCTGACCGCACGCGAGTTCGACGTGCTGCACACCCTCGCTCTGGACGCCGGAAAAGTGGTGTCCATCGACGATCTAATCGCCCGAGTGTGGGGCGCTGAGTTCGTCGGTGAGACGCAGGGCGTGTACGTCCACATCCGTTGGTTGCGAGAGAAAATCGAGCAAGACCCCAAGCATCCCGAACGCCTCGTGAATGTGCGAGGAAAAGGCTACAAACTGGTGCCGAAACCGGCATCTCACGATTAACCTTATTGATTACGTGTTGCGTGTTGCGTGTTTCGTTGGGCTTGTCAGCGAAAACGGAACACGTACCACGCACCACGCAACATACCCCACCCATGAACTCCCTCCGCTTCCGCCTCATCCTCAGCCACATCCTGCCGGTGTTGATCGTATTGCCGTTGGTGGCGATCGTGCTGGTCTATTTGCTGGAATCGCAGGTGCTGTTGGCCGACATGTCAGAGGGGCTTTCTGATAAAGCGCTGCTCATTGCCGAGGTGGTGAACGGGCAACCAGAAATCTGGACGGATGAAGAGATGGCGGATGGCTTTGTCGGGCGAATGGGCGTGCAGGTGGACGAACAATTATGGCTAATCAAACCATCGGGGGAGTTGCTGGCAGCGGAAGACAACGTCCCCACGCCTGATCCCCTGACGCCTGAAGACCTGCTGGGGTTGGGCATGGGTGAACGCCAGGTATCCGTTACTTATGGCTTGTTGCGCCAATCCGGCGAAGTTTACGTGCCGGTTAGAGATGTCAACCAGGAATTGCTGGGCATTGTCGGCGTTTCTGAGGAGTTGGGGGGCTTGACCAATACGTTCCATCGTCTGCGCTGGTGGATTCTGGGCATCACACTCATCGACCTGCTGCTGGGCATCTTCCTGGGGGCATTTTTGGCAACGAGATTGGATAAGCCGATTGGACGGGCGTCGCGGGCGGTGGTGGACATCGCCAATGGCCGGGATGTAGCATCCATTGCTCCGCAGGGTCCAGACGAGATCCGACAACTTTCGCAGGCAGTCAACGTGCTGGACGAACGACTGCACGCGCTGGAAAACATCCGCAAACGCTCGCTGGCAAACATCGTGCATGAGCTGGGCCGACCACTGGGAGCGATGCGGGCGGCGGTGCACGTGCTGCGCCAGGGTGCAGGTGATGACCCGGAACTGCGAGAGGAACTGCTCGGCGGGATCGAGGCCGAAATCCAACGCATGGAACCGCTGCTCGATGATCTGGCGCAACTGCACGGGCAGGTCGAAGGCGTCATCGTCCTGCACCGGCAGGATATCCAATTGAGTGAGTGGTTGCCGCCATTGCTGTTGCCCTGGCGCGCTGCTGCTGTGGATAAAGGCCTGGACTGGCAGACAGAAATCTTGCCCAATCTCCCCATCATCCAGGCTGATCCCGACCGCTTTGCTCAAATCATCGGCAATGTCCTCAGCAACGCCATCAAGTACACGCCGGTACCGGGCCAGGTGCAGGTCTCCACTGGCAATTCTGCGCAGGATGTCTGGATTCAGGTCAGCGATACGGGGCCGGGCATCCAGCCCGAGGAACAGGAGCGGATCTTCGAGCCATTTTATCGCAGCCAGCAACAACGGCGTTTCCCGCAAGGCCTGGGCGTGGGCCTGACGCTTGCCCGCGACCTCGTGCGGGCGCACGGCGGCGAGATTGAACTGGCGAGTACGCCCGGTGTTGGCAGCGTTTTTACGATCCGGCTGCCCCGGTAATTCCAAAGACGCTCGCTACAAATTTTCTTCGATGTACTCTTCGATCACCGGGGGGAGGGGCGCCGGGTTGCAATCCTTGGTCTTGCCCCACAGCGCAGACAGTTCAGCGCCCAGCAGCACAACATAGTTGACAAGATACAAATAGAAAATCAAAGCGATTACCGCACCAATGGAGCCATACAGGACGTTGAAACTGGCAAATCCGCTTTGCAGATACCAATTAAATCCATATGTCAGGATCATCATGGCGACACTGGCGGGCGCCGCACCAGCAAGCGCCGGACGGATGGGCGTCCAGGTCCGGGGAATGAAACGGTAAATAAGAAAGAAGATAATGACAAAAAGTATCAGTCCAACGATGTAATTGATGCCTGCGCTGAGAAATGGTCTTAGCTCAGGGGGAATGCCAGGCAGGGCAACCAGGAAGCCGCTGAGCGTTATCAGGATCACTGCTACAAGCAGTACCGGTATCACCAACAGCGCCATAATCAATCCTACGCCACGACTTGTCCAAATGGGCCGGGGCGTACCGGTGCCAAAGATAACATTGACGCTGAATTCAAGGGCACGGAAAAATCCGGAAGCGCTCCAAAGCAGACCGATGATGGCGATGAGTCCGCTGATGTTGCGGCTGGCTACGATGTTCTCCATGGTGTCCGTCGCCACATCGATGACAATCGAGGTCATGTCGGGAAGCAGTTCGGTGAGAGTGTCGAAAAAGATCTGCTGACGCCCAGGATCATCCATAAAGAAACCAATTGCGCTAAATACCAGCAGCGTCAATGGAAAGATGGAAAATATGGCGAAATAAGCGAGCGCCGCTGATCGGATGCCGATCTGATCAGCGCCAAGGGCCTGGACGTAACAACGTGCGAACTGAATAAAACGCTTCATGCCCACAAGTATACCTGACATGAAGGCAGGGCAGAATTTTTTGTGGGGCGCCGGGATATAGGTTTTTTGTTGGTAACTGTTCAGAGGTAGCATCCCTTCGACAGGCTCAGGACACTGCCTGAGTAGGTTGAAGCGGAGCGGAAACCGTATCGAAGGGTGCGGGTTAGCCAAGATTCGTTGCATGAACCGCACCCTTCGATACGGCCTTCATTTCATTCAGGTCTACCCTTCGGCAACCGACCTGTGGTCGCCGCTCAGGAGGGGCCTCAGGATGCTAAACTCGGTATGCTTGAACAGTTACTTTTGCCGGTTGTTTCCAATCGGTTGCTGACTTTGACTCTCGCCCCGCCCTCTGTTAGAATATTTTTTCGTTCGCCCCCATCGTCTAGTGGTCTAGGATGTCAGCCTTTCAAGCTGAAGACACGGGTTCGAGCCCCGTTGGGGGTACCACAGTAAGCCTCAGGTTCATCCACCTGGGGCTTTTTTATTGCCATTTGTGTACCAGGTCACTCTCTGCTGCCGTAGAACCACACTTCCGCCTTCTCCATGGTCGCCAAACCCTCCACCATCGCGTGTTCGATGCTGTGCATGAAGGCTTCGAGTTTAGCGCGCGTGTCGACTATCTCGATCACCAGCGGCAAGTCATCGGAGAGCCGCATGATGCTGGCTGTGTGGATGCGGCTGTGTGCGCCGTAGCCAATGACGCCACGCAAAACCGTGGCTCCGGCCAAACCCTGAGCGCGAGCCTGCTGCACAATCCAGCGGCAGAGCGATCCGCCTTCGTATTTGTCGCTCTCGCCAATAAAAATACGGAGTAAGCAACCATCAAGAGAAGGATCCTGGTGAGAAACGGTCATGCTGTCCACCTCCAAATGAGCCCGGCGATTGCATGTCCTGCCCAGACTGCTACAAGCCCGAAAAACACATGCACGCCGATATCGATAAGCGCCAAACCGGTGGAACCCTCCTTAAAGAGGGCATAAGCCTCATTCTCGAAGGTCGAAAATGTGGTGAAGGAACCTAGAACGCCGATAAAGAGAAAGAGGCGCACCTCAGGGTTGAATACGCCGCGCGCATCCATTAAATATCCCAGAAAACCGATCAGAAAACACCCGATCAAGTTGACGGCCAGCGTACCGTATGGGAACCCCACGCTGCCAGAGGCGATCTGCACCCATCCGCTGACCAGGAAGCGGGCAATGGCTCCGACAAATCCGCCAACGCCAATAATCAGTAATTTTTCCAAATCAAGCTCCTTTTTATAAGGCATCAATCTGCGGATTCAGAATCCCGCCTTTCTTGATGCCGTAATTGTCACGCCGCAATCAATATCCTGCAAATCGCCCCAATCCTTTACCAGCAAAATCGACGGGAACACCTTTTCCATTCGGAGTTGGTCCCAGCTGTACCAGCCGACCTCCATGATGCCTTCCTCAATGGCTCCTTGTGTTCTGTGGATGAAGCCTCCGACGATATCGCAGGTCATCCAGACTTTGATCATCTTGAATTCACTACCGATCAGGTCCTCGATCATGACAACAGCCTTCGGCTGCACCTCAAGACCGGTTTCTTCCCGCACCTCCCTGACAATGGCCTGCTCGATGTTTTCCTCTAGTTCCAAACCGCCGCCGGGCGCGACCAGAAAACTGCCGCCATCGCCAACTGGGTACCGAGCTAGTAGGACGCGTCTATCTGAGAAAATCAGGCCGCCGGCGGCGATGCGGTGTGGTAGGGTCACATTGTTGAGCATAACGGATGAAGGACGTGCCACATTTCAGAATCCCCAGCAGTCTAGCACATCTGTACTCCGTCCAGAAATACCCTTTCGGCATCTCGTGTTAGAATATCCAATATCCAGTACCCGAAATCGCCTCCCAACCTTAATCCTTAGTGACTGTCCAGAAATAACCTCCGGGAGGTGGCCAGAACCAAAGTGCTTAGCTGAACGTTTGCGGCCACCTCCCGGAGGTTGAAATCGGAAAGTTATTCTTGGACGATTATTTAATCTTTGATCATTTCCCCTTTCCTGCCGCACAAAATTCATCATCTACTCCACAATATCATGCGCACCCTACCATCATTTCCCCTCACCCAACTACCCACACCTCTGCACGCTTTGCCCAATTTCTCACGCTGGCTCGATGCCGGCGTAGAGGTGTGGGTCAAACGGGACGATTTGACCGGCCTGGCGCTGGGCGGCAACAAACTCCGTAAACTCACCTATCTCGTGGCTGATGCCCTTGCCCAAAACGCCACCGATCTGATCACAACCGGCGCTGCGCAGTCCAACCATTGCAGGCAGACGGCTGCTGCTGCCTGTAAAGCTGGCTTGGATAGCCATCTTGTTTTGCGGGGCGGGCCAGAAGATCGTCCTGGCGGCAACCTGATACTCGACCAATTGCTTGGAGCCCACCTGCATTGGGCGGGCAGTCACGACACCGCTGTTGCAATGGCTCAGGTGGTGGAAGAACTCCTGGCAGCGGGTCGCCGCCCGTACGCCATCCCCCTGGGCGGCTCCACACCGGTCGGAGCGGCTGGTTACACATCGGCCTGGCTGGAGATGGACGAGCAGGCACATAAGCTCGGGGTCCAGTTCGATGCGGTCGTGTTCGCCACCAGTTCGGGCGGGACCCAGGCCGGGCTCAGCACCGGCGCGGGTGAGACCGACTGGCCGGGCGAGTTGCACGGCATCTCCGTGGATCACACCGTAGCCGACCTGCAAGCTGTCGCCGCCCCACTCACTGCCGCCACTGCCGAATTATTGCAGATTATGCAACCGCATCCGGTGCTGGTGCACGATGCCTACATCGGCGAAGGCTATGGCATTGTCGGCGAGCCGGAGCGAGAGGCTATTTACGCGCTGGCTCGAAGTGAAGGCGTGCTGGTAGATCCGGTTTACACGGGCCGGGCGCTGGCTGGGCTCATCGACCTGGTCCGGAAGGGCGCACTGCAAGGCCGGGTGCTGTTCTGGCACACTGGCGGAACCCCGGCATTATTCGCCTATGAACGTGAATTGCTGGGCTAAGCTGTTCTCCCACATCTGTCCTCTGACTTCTGACTTCCGACCTTTGGCCTCCAACCCTCGACTTCTGGTATAATGGCCGGGCTTCAAATCATAAAACACATCTGAAACATAGGAATGAATGAATGGAAATTACCTGGTATGGCTTGTCTTGTTTCCGCATGCGTAGCCGCAAGTTAACCGTTATAGCCGATCCTTTTGACGCCTCTGTGGGACCAACTCTCCCTCGGCTGCGAGCGAACGTGATCACGAGCAGCCACGATGTACCGGGGCACAATTACACTTCGCCTGCGCGCGGCCAGGATCATGTTTTTCAAGGGCCGGGCGAATACGAAGTCAACGGCATTTTTATCACCGGCGTCGCAACCTTCCATAAAGGCAAAGAGGGAGAACGAGAACGCAACACCGTTTTTCTCTATCAATTTGAAGACCTCAGCGTCTGTCACTTAGGAGATTTGGGCACATTCCCCAGTCGTGAACAGGTGGAATTGCTCAGTGGAGCGGATATCCTGCTCCTGCCTGTCGGTGGAGGCGATACGTTGGACGCAGCAAAGGCGGTCGAGATCGTGACCGAGCTGGAGCCTAAAATCGTCGTGCCGATGCATTATGCCCTGCCTGACTTCAACCTGGATTTGGATGAGGTAGATAAATTCCTGAAGGAAATGGGCGTGCCAGCTCCGGAGCCTGTGCCCTTACTGAAACTGACGAAATCTGATTTAAATACCGATGAAACCCGGGTTGTTTTGTTAGTGCCACAAGGAGTTGGCGAGTGAACAAGTATATCTCTCTGACGCTGTTGCTTTTCATTTTGCTCCTGGCTGCCTGCGGTGGTGGTGCGGTCCCCAACCAGGATGCCGTGCCAACGCCTGCAAGCAATGATCTGCAATCGCAGGCTCAACCAGGCGCTCCATCTCCACAGGTGGATAGCGCCCAACAAGCGGTGCAGGACCTGAAGGCGTCAGTGCAGGCGAATCCCTCACTCGATGGTTATTTTGAGCTGGGTAATGCGCTTTCCCGCCAGGGATTGTTCTCCGAAGCGCGTAGCGCTTATGAGGAAGCGCTCAAAATCAATCCCAACCATCTTGGCACGCTCTCGAACCTTGGCGTCGTCTACTACCAGACAGGGGATCTTGACAAAGCTATCACCAATTTCAAGAAGGTGCTATCGATCGATAGCCAGGACGCCGCAACGCATTACCTGTACGGGGCGACGCTTTTGCAGAAGGGCAGTTATGGAGAGGCGGAGCAGCGTTTTGAAGATGCACTGGCGATCCAGCCCGATCTACCAGAAGCGCATTTTGGTATGGGCACGCTGTACTGGCAATTGGGACGCATCGAGGAAGCCATTGCTCAGTTCGAGACCTTCCTCTCTGGTCCTCCTGCTCAGGATCCACAGGCCAAAGCCCAGGCCGAACAGATTCTGAAACAATTACGCGCACAGCAATAGGGCTATTTCTCACTTGAATCTTCAGCATTATCAACAATTCCAGTTGGGCAATGGCCTGACTTGTGTTTGCGCGCCCATGCTGTCCGTTCGGTCGGTGAGTATTGGGCTCTACATAAAAGTCGGCTCGCGTTACGAACAAGACAGCGCAGCAGGGGCCAGCCATTTCATCGAGCACATGCTGTTCAAAGGCTGCGGTCAATGGCCCACCGCCATGGACATCGCAACCGAGATCGAGGGACGAGGCGGGTATCTCAACGCATCCACCAGTCATGAGTTCACGACTTATTGGGTCAAAATCGGGTCGCGCCATTGGCAGGCTAGCTTGCGACTGCTGGCGAACATGGTGCGAGATCCCTTCCTGCGCTCGGAAGAAATCGAACTGGAACGCAGCGTGATCCTCGACGAGATTTACATGTATCGGGATGTGCCCGAGGACCTGGTTTCACAACTCAGCAATCAGGCCATGTGGGGTGATAATCCTCTGGGACGTGAGATCGCTGGCGAAATCGAGACGGTCTCTTCATTGTCGCCGCAGTTTTTGCGCGACTTTCATGCACGCGCCTACCAGCCCGACAGGGCCGTGCTCACAATTGCTGGCGCTATTGATGTAGCCGAAGTGGAGGCATTTGTCACTGACCAATTCGGTGATTGGCAATCGAACGGCGTTACAGCCACCCTAATCCCCGCCCCCGACCTGGTTGCACAACCCCGCCATCGTATTGCCATCCGTCCCAGCGAACAAGCGCACCTGCAACTCGCTGTACCCGGCCTGCCCCGCCACCATTCCGACCGTTATGCACTCAACCTGCTCAACGCCATCCTTGGCGACGGCATGACATCCCGTCTGTGGCAGCGCTTGCGAGAAGAGCTGGGACTGGCCTACAGCATCGGTTCTTATCTCAGCATGTACACCGATAGCGGCGTTGTGGGCGTTTATGGCGGTTGCGATGCCAAGCGCTTGTTCGAGGCGCTGGGCGAGACCATGAACGTGTGGTCGGATTTACAACAAACGGCCGTGTCCACACAGGAATTGCAGCGCTTCAAGGAATACATCAAAGGGGCGGATGGAACTCAGCAGCGAAGATTCGTCATCGGTGGCCGCCTGGTGGGGCCGGCAAGTGGCGACTGACACCGATCCGCTTACCCTGGATCAAGTGTTGGATCACATCGAAGCTGTGACAGTGCAGGACATCCAGCGTCTCGCACAATCATTGTGGAAACCTGAGCAGCTTACGTTGGCCTATGTCGGGCCGCTCGATTCGGAAGAGCAGCTTGTGAACTGGCTGACCGAATCGACGTTAGGTTGATCTCTGACCACCGACTTCTGACCTTCGGCTTTCTGAGGTTCTCCCCTACTCGCCCCGCACAAACAGCGAGCGTTTCAGGCCCTCAGGCAGGTGAATACGCTGGCCCAACCAGTAGCGCCAGAACATAGGGCGAATGGTCAACCACGAGTACTGAGCCTCGCTGGCGTCCTCTGTTGAAATTTCGTGCGGGCTGTAGGTGTCCTGCGTATAGAGTCTAGCGATTGAGTCGATGCCCTCGGCTGCCTCGGGCACAGCGCTGGCAAATGCCGCTGCCTGCTCAAACGGCGTGAGGCTTGGGTGCTGTCCCAGTCCAAATCGCTGCGCCCAGCGCATCAGTTTTTCCCACAGACGCACGCTGAAGCCCTGGGGAACGGTCTTGAAAATGGGTTGGTTGCGCTGTGATTGTGGTCGGCGCATACGGCGGGCGCTCCAGAAAATCACCAGAACGATGCCCAAAACAGCGGCGAGGAAGAGCAAGCGGCCACCCGTTCCCTGCGTCCAGGAAGCTGTTGGGGGCGGCAGTGCGTCACCGCTGCCGATAGCCTCTTCATCAATGGGGATATTGGAATTCTCTGCATCGAGGTTGTTGCCGGAATCACCACCCAACGGGTCGTTCAGGCCCAAATTTGCATCGGTATCGCCACTCGGTCGAACGAGTACAGGCTCGGCGGCGGTTGGCTCGAATTCGATCCAGCCATACTCCGGGAAGTAGACTTCCACCCAGACATGGGCGTCGTTATTGCGCAGCCGGTAGAGTCCGGTTTGAGGCTGTTTTTCGCCGGTGGCGTAGCCTACGCTAAGGCGAGCGGGGATGCCTAGGTGCCGCAACATGATCGCCATGCTGCTGGCGTAATAGTTGCAATAGCCTTGTAGCTCTTCAAAGAGAAAATAGTCGATGCCATCCTGCCCTGGTCGGGGTCCAGGAATCTGGTCGTTGTACTCGTACCCTCGCAGGTATCGCTCGACAGCTTTGGCGATGTCATATGGATTTTCGATACCGGCAGTCACTTCATCCGCCAGATCGAACACTCTTTGCGGCACGGTTTCCGGTATTTGCAGATAACGCTCGGTAATGTGTTCCGGATAGGTCGTCGAGGCGGCTCTAAGCTGCGCCTGCGTGACATCAGGGATCGAACTCACGATCACATAGCTTTCACCCTCGCTCTGTGATTTGCGGGAAACCACCATCGCCAACTCCGCTTCGCGGCGCTCTCCGCTTTGGCTATCCTGGCTTTCGATGGACGTAGCCACGATCTCCGCATCCGCCGGAAGCATCGCCTCGATGGGTTGGGGTGCTGCCACCAGCACGTTTCCGGGCTGATAAACGGTGATAGTTTGCGTGATAGTTTGACGGTTTGGCCAGGTGATAATGTCGAAGTCGTTGTCATCGCCCAGCCGCACGCCCTCGCTTTGGCCCAGGAACCAGCCGCTCTGGAGGTAGGTATCCATGAATACAGCCCGGTAATACCGATCCACCGGGGTGTCGATATCCATGACGATTTCGTCTGTCACCTCGCGCGGGCCGCCCAGCGCCAAAGCTGTGCCAAAAGCCCGGGTGCTCTTCGTGTTGTTGTAGTTGACCGTGCTGAACAGGCTATCCCATTCCTGTTTGAATTCCTCCCAGGGGCCTTGTAGAGGTTCCAGAACAGGATTCAACTGTCCCTGATCGGCTGCGGAGGGCAGTACCCAGGAGGCGAATATGACGAAAATGGCGAAGAGAATGCCATCTCGCATGAAATCGAAGCTGATGTCGAAGGGGAATTGCACCCTGGCGAGTTGCCAACCTGCTTCTCGCTCCGCCAGCTTGGCTCTCACCAACAGCAGGATGGCTGTGAGCAGGTAGATGACGAAGTAACCGTTGAGACTGGTGGGACCGTAGTAAAGGTTGACCAACATGGCCAGACCGGTGGGGATAACCGCCTGCCATTGGTGTCCTTCCCGAAAATAGGACCAGGTGGCGCCATAGGCCAGAATCCACATCAGGATGCACATCAACAACACAAACACCAAATTATCCGCTATCGGTTCCCCATAAAAAGCACCGTATGCCCAGGTAATCGTACGGTCAATTATGAAATAGACGCTTTCTTGCCCCTCCAGCCCTTCTGGCGCCAGACCGGACATGCTCCATAAGATCACCGCCGTACCGACGACGAAGCTGTAGAGCAATGAAAATAAGTGGCTAAAGTCGGTCAACGCCACCAGCGTGCCCGCTACCAACGCCACCGTTACAACCGGGAAAATCCTGCCAAGGTCTGGGGCCCAGGCCGCTGCCTGGATCGACCAGGCAAGATTGGCCAGCATAAAAGCCAGCAGGAAAAAATCCACCCAGGGCCGCATAACCGTGCGTCGGCTGCGGGGCTCTCTGATGGTTGAAGTAGGTGCTGCGAGGGTCGTCATGTAGAGCAGAAAGGAGGTCGGAACGACATAATTTGTGGGGAAACAGTATCCAGCATTCGGCAGGCTTTGTCCAGTCTGAAAGAGGTAAGGGGGGGCATTTCAGTTTTTCGGAAGACCTCCCGGAGGTCGAGGAATCTCCCAGAAATTGTGAAACATACCCGAGGTAAGCGGCAGGGGGGCCACAGACAGCATGTTCAGGCGTCGATACTACAGGGTAGCAAGCCAACTGCTTTCTATCGGTGGTCTGGGTTACGAGTGCACATGAAGGTTTGGTTAAGAGGGTGATGTAAGGTCCATTGTTTTTTTGACTCAGCTTGTTTCTGGCCTAGAATATCCGGTACACCCCTGCGAACAGGACACCACCGACCAGATCTTTTTTGCGATTTACGTTTGACCATGAGTTAACCTAATGAACATCAAATCAACGCTACAACAACTTTCGGAGATGGATGGCCCATCGGGTCAGGAACATGCCATCGCCGGGCTGATTTCAGCGCTTTTGGAACCATTGTGCGATGATGTGCGCACCGATGCAATGTCCAATGTAATCGGCCTTAAACGAGGCTATGGCACCGAACCACGACCCAGGGTGATGCTCATGGCGCACAGCGACGAGATTCAGATGATGGTAAGCGCCCTGGATGGTCCGTTTTTGCGGTTTATTCAATTTGATTATGACCCAAGGGTTTTGGTGGGGCAAGAGGTGGTGGTGTTTGGACAAAGAAAACTGCGGGGCGTGATCGGGGACCGTCCGCCGCACCTGATGGGGCCAAAAGAACGACGGCAGATGCCAGAAATCAACGATTTGGTGATCGATCTGGGCATGGATGCCGAAACTGTCGCCGAGTATGTCCAGGTAGGCGATGTCGTGCTGGTGGAACGTCCTTTCATGGAATTGCTGGGTGATCGAGTCGCTGGCAAGGCCCTGGATAACCGCTTGTCCGTAGTTTCTATGTTGGCGACGCTTGACCAGCTTCAGCGCATTCAGCATCCCTGCGATGTGATTGCGGTGGCCAGCGTGGGCGAAGAATTTAACGGTCTGGGTGCAAAAACCGCTACATTTCAGGTCGAGCCAGACCTGGCTATCGCTTTGGACGTTACCTTCGGTAAACAGCCGGGGACGGATGATATTGGCTCATTTGACTTGGGCTGCGGACCGATCATCGCCATTGGCCCCAACTTGGATGCCCGGATAACCGATAAATTGATCGATATCTGCAAAGATCTGGAGATTCCCTTTGAGATAGAACCGCTGGCGGGCAATACCGGCACGGATGCCTGGGCAATCCAGGTGATGGTGGGAGGAATCCCCACCGGTCTCGTTGGCATAGCCATTCGCAACATGCACAGTCCTGTAGAAGTGACCGACCTTCAGGATGTATCCCGATCAGCGCGCCTGCTCTCCACCTTTCTGGCTGAGGCCGACCAGACGTTTGTGGATTCGCTGGCGTATCACCTGCCAGACTTCGAGGAGGCGACGGCATGAGCGTGTTGACTCAAGAATTGTTGCAACGATTAACCGAAACACCGGGCGGTCCTGGTGATGAAGGCGCTGTGCGAGATATGATCGCACGAGCCGTAAAGCCTCATGTGGATGAACTCCGCATCGACCGCATCGGCAACCTGATCGCCTTGAAGAAAGGGACCGGCGCATCGGATTTGCGCGTGGCCATCGCCGCACACATGGACGAAGTGGTCCTGTTTGTGACGGAGATCGGCAAAAATGGCTTGCTGCACGTTGCTTCCAGCGGTGGCGTCAATGCCCGCACGTTGTTGGGCAAGGCCGTGCAGGTGGGGCCAGATCGACTTCCGGGCGTGATCAGCATCCGCCCGCCCCACATGAGGAAAAGTAACGACGATTATCGAGATGTCCCGGACGTCACCGATCTGGTTGTCGATATCGGCGCCGACGATGACAAGGACGCCAAAGCCAAGGTAAAAGTCGGCCAGCGCATCGCCTTCCAGACGCCTTTCCGTTTTCTGGGGATAGACAACGCATTCGATGCAGAAGCGCCTATTCCCAAAACGGGCCGCATCAGCGCCAAAGCCCTCGATGACCGCATCGGTTGCGCTGCGCTGATCGAATTACTCGGTGATGAGCCCTTGCCCTTTGACCTGTACGGCGTTTTCACCGTGCAGGAGGAAGTCGGTCTGCGAGGCGCGCTGGGGGCGGGATTCCATCTCAGGCCGGATGTGGTGATTATTTTGGAGGGAACCGTCTGCGCCGATCTGCCCGGCCCGCCTGGTGAAAAGCAGTATCCGACGACGATTATGGGGCATGGCCCAGCCCTGACCCAGCGTGATCGTTCCTATGTCGTGCACCCGCCGCTGCTGCAACATCTGCTGCGCACTGCACAGGCAAACGACATCCCCTATCAATTCAAACATCCCAACATTGGCGGAACCGACGCCGCTGGTTTTACGTTATTGCACGGCATACCGGCCGGCATTGTGTCCACACCTTGTCGTTACATTCACGGCCCTGTGGCTGTAGCCGACCTTGGGGATTTTCACAATGTCGTCGCTCTGGTGCGGGCCAGTCTGCCCGGTCTGGCAGCTTTGTTCCCCAACTCTGATCCATCCGCTCAAACATCTTCATAATCCCAGGACATACCATGAAAGAACTCATCAAAGAACTTGTCGAAACCTACGGACCTTCCGGCTTTGAAGAGGAGGTGCGCAGCGTGATCCAGCGCCATGTCGAAGCCTTGGCGGATGAACTCCGAACTGATGCAATGGGCAATCTCTTTGCGCTCAAACGGGGCGATGGCAGTGGTCGTCGCATCATGTTGGCAGCGCACATGGATGAAATAGGCGTGATTGTGACGCAAGTGGAGGATAGCGGATTGCTGCGCTTCTCAAATGTCGGCACGATCCCGCTCAAAACCTTGATGGGCACACGCGTCCGTTTTGCCAATGGGGTGGTGGGGCTCATCAACCATGATGGCGGGATTAGAGCCGAAATCCTGGGCAAGGAGTTGCCGGATCTGGGAAATTGGTTCATCGATGTTGGGGCCAGCAGCAAGGAGGCCCTGCCGGTTGGCGTTGGCGATGTGGCTGTCTTTGAACGGCCCTTTGTCGATCTGGGCGAACGCATCATCGCCGGGGGTTTCGATGATCGCATTGGCTGTGCAGTGCTGATCGAAGCAATGCGGCAGATCGGACCATCACCCCACGATGTGATCTTCACCTTCACTGTCCAGGAGGAATTGGGAGGCCGTGGGGCGCGGGTTGCAGCGTATGACCTCGCCCCTGAAATCGGACTGGCTGTCGATGTAACCCCAACAGGCGATTCTCCCAAGCCGGAAGTCCCAATCGCCGTCGATCTTGGTTCAGGCCCGGCCATCAAAGTGGCGGATACGGGGATGATCGCACATCCCCGCCTGCGGCGGGCTTTGGTGCAGATAGCGCAAGATCACGCCATCCCCTACCAACTCGAAGTCCTGCCGCTCGGCTCGACCGATGCGGCTGCCATTCAGGCTACCCGTTCGGGTGTGATTTCGGGCGCTGTGTCCATCCCCTGCCGCTACGTGCACACGCCTTCGGAAATGGTGGCGATGGCGGATGTGGAGAATACCGTCCGTCTGATCACGGCCTTTCTGTCTGAACCCCTGACAGAGGTGTAACCCCGCCCCTTTGCATCACGAGCCTATCTTTTCGTCCTGCCACTCAACCGCCACAGGACATACGTGATAACGATAAAGGTGAGGTAAACAGCAAGACCGAGGAGCACGTATGGCATGACCTGATAGCGTTTTACCGACCCGGTCATAACGACTTGCTCACCCGGATCCAGGAGCCAGTGCTGCGTAACTGGCGCTCCGGGGACCGGGTCGAGTTCGAGTGAAAACCGGGCGCTGCTGTTACCGGCCAAACGCCGCCAGACCTCGGCCTCAGCTCGCCATAATTCGGCAAGCAGTGCGTCCAGGGGGTTGGTTGTATCGAGTCCATTGGCTGCCTGGTCCAGGGCCAGCGCTTCGATGCCTGAGTCGGCAATAGCGGCAATGAGACTGACGTCTTCTGTGTAGTTGTCCGTTGTGCGCCAGCCCTCGTCGGTGCTTGTCCAGGTCAGGCTCTGTGGCACAAGCACGCTGGAAAGCAGGGACCACTCCGGTTCGGCGGGGATAGCGGCAGCCAGCGTTTGTTGTTTATCGAGAAGATGCAGTGCATCCTCAAAAGGCAGGACGATGCGGACGATGAGGGGCTGGGTGTCGTACAACTCCACTTCGGCAATGCCAGCGTCCGCAAGCGCTTCGTTCAATGCCTGCACCAACGCTTCGCCATCGCTGCGTGGCGCTGCTTCGATGGTGATGATGCGTTCCCCAAGTTTGGTTTCTGTGGCGACGTGCAATGAGTTGAGACGAGCGAATTGGGCATTGGCCGGGAGACTGCTTTCCTGGCCAAAATTATCTTCCAGGACAGCGCGTGCGGGGCCAGGCCCCTGGTCGTGGAGGACGGTGGTCACCCAGTCGATGACCAGGCGTCGTCGCTCTTCGGCAAGCGTTTCACTATCGAGCGAGACTTCGCTGGATGCCGACAACTCATCCAGGCGTTTCAGATAGGAATTTGCGGTGTCGAAATCACCTTGCAGGCGGGCGCGGGCGACCAGCGTGGCAAAATTTTGAGAAACAGTTTCGATGATTGCCGGATCACGGACGCCATGCTCCAGAGCGATAACCAGTTCGTTTACGGCGAGAGCGGTGTATGTTGAATCCGGCGGGTCACTTATTTCCGCTCGAGTGCGGTACAGTTGAGACAACAACAGGTAGGGTTCAGGCGCATCCGGCGCTGTGATTTTCGCCTGGCTGTAGGCTGCCACCGCCAGCGGGAAATAGCGTTCGAATATGGTGGGGTCGTCTGCCGTGGTCGCCAATTCATTGTAGATGTCACCCAGCGCCATGTGAGCGCTGGCAGGAGCATTGGCTGCAACAGCCTCCTGGCGGGCTGTGTGCAACCGATTCCACAGGGATGGCCGCATCATGATGAAATCGATAGGCTCTTTCGGGTCCTCGGTGTCGTACGACCAGGTGATCGATTCGGCGGTAAGTGTGTAATCTTCGGGCGTGAGCTTGAGCCAGGATTGGGGATTTGGTGGTTCGTTGAAAGTTAAAGTCACTCTGGCGCTATTTAAGCGGTCGGGCCACACTTGCGCTGTCAGGTCCATGGGATAGCTGAAGCGTACAAATGGCGTGCTGCCCAACGATGCCGAATAGGTGAGAACCAGATTGCGGCGCTGCTCAGGTTTAAGCGTTATCTCGCCCACCCACCACTGCTGAAAACCGGGCGTCACGGGGATCTCAGCGCCCCCTGTCGTAAATGAAAGCTGCGAGGGCGGAGGCTTTGGCGCCGGATAGCCGGGGATAGCGACTGTCAATATGCGATCGTTTTGCTTGTCTTGATTATGCACCCTGTATACAACCTGCACCTCAGCAATTGCTTGCTCACCATCATCGCGGATGCTGGCGTCCACTGTCATCGAAAGCAGCCTGACTGGCCCCGGATCGAGCGGCATCAAGGAATAGCCGCCAGGATACTCCACCTGCTCCTGTGCGGCGGCCTGCCCCAACCACACCAGAGTCAGCAACAAGAGAGCACAGAGCGCCAGCCATCTTTGCGCGCCGACAACCCATCTGGTATTCTGTTGGCGTTTCTTTATTTTGTTGCTCAAGGAAGGCATTGTCTTAATGGCGCACTTCAAGATGATTTTGACCTGGGATATCCGCCCTGGTCGCGAGCAAGAGTATTCTGAGTATATCAACAATCGTTTCGCGCCAAGTCTTGTGGAGATTGGACTGCCGCCAAGCGACGTTTTTTATACAGCGTACGGCAAAGCGCCGCAAATAATGGTTATCCTGGAAGTGCCGAATAGAACGACGCTGAGGAGTGCGATCAGTTCAAAACGCTGGACAGAAATGAAGGCGCAACTTCTGGAACTGATTGAAAACTACAATGAGCGCGTGATCGAAGCGGGGACGGACAGTTATTTCTAGCTGGAGTAGCAGGATACAGTTGGCATTATAATTCGCATGGCGACGCTTCGCCAATGCAGCCTGGTGATAGGGATGCGTTTCGTCGTTTCCATGAAACCTTCCGAAGGAAGGAGCAAATGCCCAGGCTGGCCAAAACCTGGAATAACGGGAAAATATTTTAGCTACCGGAATAACCGTAAGCTATCCGCAAGCTAAAACCATTGATCTAGACGTGTCTGGCGCGTATGATAGAGCTACCCCAACGCATCAACTACACTTATTTGGTGCAATTCTACTCACTTTCGGCATTGACGAGGTCTCCGGATTGACTTCTCGCATTCTATTTTTGCCATCGCGCCCAGTCGGGCGTGGCGCTCCTTCCCCTCAAACTAGGGCATTAGAGGCTGTGCTGCACAGCAGCGGCCATCGCGCCGCTTTTTCGGAGCGTGAGCAGGTTTCGGAGGAATTGCTGGAAGGGAACGACGCCGTTTTTCTGGAAGTAATACGGGAAGATGATCTGACTTATTTCATGAGCCTGCGCAGTCGGTCGCTTAAGCCCATGCTCATCTATGGGGCGGGGGTGCCAAGATCGATACAAATCGAAAGCTTGAGCATCGGGGCGGATGCTTTTTTGGGCCTGCCTGATTCGCCAGATGTTTTACAAGCGAGGGTGCATGCCTTTCTCAGGCGTTCAGGGCTGGAACCGTATAAAAAGGGTGATAGTGACAACAATAAGGCCGGGCTTCCATCGTGAGATCCGTTTTCGCGACAATAATGCTCACCGGTGGGTAGTTTCTAAACGGTTTAAGTGTTACAAACCTTGAATGAACAAACGGGATCAGATCGTGTCTTGTTCCTTGTATTTTGTCCTGATTATAGTAAGCTTCGACAACAATGTGAACAATTACATGGTGTATCTGCGTTTATTGAAACATGCTGATGAAATGTCTGCATTAGTACATTCCATAAAAGTACATATTCGTCTTATTGATCAATTTGCATTAGAATGCTCTATTATTTCTTCATAATGCCAAGGAGGATTCCCCCATGTTCCAGGGCAAACTTTCAATTGTAGGTAAATTTGGTCTTAAAAAAGGGTTTACGATTTATTTAGCCAGACCACTGTTTGTAGTTTTGTCTATTTCGATTCTGGCGTTGGCATTAATTTTTGCATTCGTTGCATTGCCAGTGCGTGCGGTGGTTGGTCAGTCGGGGGTGAAGATTGCACCAGTGAGCAGTTTGATGGAAGCAGGCGATTGTGATTTTTATGATCAATTCGAGCCCAACAATGGTCCAAATGAGGCCGCTGTGATTGCGCCGAATGGCCCTTCATATGATTTGGATTTCGACACCGAGGCAGATGAGGATTGGTTCCTCTTCCTGGCATATCCCGGTTCCACCTACACGATTACCGCCTCTAATCTGTCCCAAGGTGCGGACACTATTCTGTTTCTGTTTCGATCACCCAATTTCGATGAACCAGATGCGATAGATACGAATGATGATTTTGGGGGGACGTTGGGGAGTCAGATTGTGTTCAAAGCCTCAAAGACAGGCCTTTATTTTTTTAAGCTTCGTGATTTCAATTCGCTCGTGAATTGCCACACCTATACCCTGACGTTTGCAGCGGAACACTTTCAATTTTGGCCGAGGATTGACATTCATCCCACGCCAACATTCACACCCACGCTGACCCCCACGGTGACGCAAACACCTACGCCATCGCCGACTCCAACATTCACCCCCACCTCGACGCCAACCCCAACGCCCAGCCCCACTTACACGCCAACGCCGATACCTGGGCCGACTCCGAAATGGGTGCTGGGAAGCGGACTGTCCTTCCCCAACGACGTCGCCGTCAATTACCAAACCCATGTCGTGTACGTCACCAGCCGGGACACGAACCAGGTGTTGGCCATCAACCCGGTTAGTGGTCATGTCATCGCCACCATCCCAGTCTGCCAGAAACCTTTCGGCATTGATGTCAACAGCTTGTCCAACAAAGTATATGTTGCCTGTTTCGTGGACGGCACAGTGGATGTAATCGACGGTTTCACCAACACTGTGATCAAGAACATCACCGTGGGTCCACAGCCGACATACGTGGGCGTGAATGAATCGACCAATCGTGCGTATGTAGTCACGCATGGAGATGGTAATCTGGTAGAGATCGACGGTGGCAACTTGATACGCACTCGCAGCGTTAAATCAGACCGGGGCGCATTCGGTCTGGCTGTGAACGAGGGTTTGAACCGGGTCTATGTCACCAACCGGGACCTGCAGAACGTCACCACCATCGATACGAACACGATGACGAAGATCGATTGGCAGACGGTGCGACCTGATACGAGGAACCCCGAGCCATTTGGTATCGTTTTTAACCCTGGCAACAATCGACTGTATTTCACCTACAAGAAGGACGAAAGGTTGACGCGAGTAGCAATTTACCAAGCGAGCGCAAACGGCCTCTCTTACATCGGCAAGTTGACTATTCCCGACGGCGGGAGTGACGCTCCTGGCGTTCTCGGTGTGAATCCGACCACCGGCCACGTCTTCATCCCCAACTCTGCATCCAACTCAGTGACCGTTATCGACAGCGCCAACAACAGCATCCGTTACAACATTCCTTTGGGAGGAACTCCTTTCGGTGTGGATGTGGATCCGATAACGAATAAAGTCTATGTGGTCACCAAAAACAGCCACCAATTGTGGATGATACCGGACTGAATCTATGATCACCATCGTTGGTCTGGGCCCGGGTGATCCCGAACTCATCACCCGTCGTGCCTGGGCGCTGCTGACTGCATCCGAGGAAGTTTGGGTCCGGACTTGCCATCATCCGGCAGTTAGCGACGTGGCGGCCCACACACAGGTGCACAGTTACGATTATCTGTACGAGCGACATCACGACTTTGCCGCCGTCTATCACGCCATCGCCACAGATGTGCTTGCCCGCGCTGCTGCCGGGGATGTTCTGTACGCCGTCCCCGGCGATCCCAGCGTAGCTGAAGCGACCACGCTTGCCATTCGTGCTCTGGCTGAAGCGCAAAGCGTGCCTGTAAAGATTGTTCCGGGCGTCAGTTTTTTGGAACCGACCTTTGCGGCGCTCGCCGAGGACCCGATTCAAGGCGTGCAGGTGGTGGACGCCACGACCCTGGCAGCTTCCTTTCATCCAACAGGATCTACGCAGCAGGGGATGCTGGTGGTGCAGCTCTACAGCCGTTTTTTGGCGGGGGATGTCAAACTTACGCTGATGAATGCGTATCCCGATGAGCATCAAGTCACCCTGGTCTCAGGCGCTGGCACAGACGATGTGCGTGTGCATGTCATGCCCCTGTACGAGCTGGACCGCCACGAGCGCTTCGATGACCTGACGACGCTGTGGGTTCCCGCCCTGACCCGGCCATCCAGTTACGACACGTTGCAAGAGATTATCGCGCATCTGCGAGCGCCTGATGGTTGCCCTTGGGATCGTGAGCAGACCCACGAAAGTCTGCGCCCCTATTTGTTGGAAGAAACCTACGAGGTGCTGGAAGCGCTCGACTTGAACGACACCGCCGCCCTGGCGGAAGAATTGGGTGATCTGCTCATCCAGGTGGCGCTGCATGTGCAGATCGCCACCGAGGAAGGGGAGTTTAAGCTGGCGGATGTGATTGCGTACGTGGTGGAAAAGTTGGTGCGGCGGCATCCGCATGTGTTCAGCGATGTCGAGGTGATTGATGCGGAGGAAGTGACACGAAATTGGGAAACGATCAAACAGGCCGAGCGCAAGCAGAACGGTGGGGCGCAGGTGAAGGTGAAGGACAATATGCTTGATGGCATCCCTAAAGCATTGCCCGCATTGGTGCTGGCGCAATCTTACGTGAAGCGTTTGGCCCGTGTTGGTTATCCCCTGCCGCCATTGCAGGCGATAGACGAGCCAGAGCTGGGCCAGGCCTTGCTGAAGCTGGTCGAGCAGGCGGAAGTGGCGGGGCTCGATGCTGAATCGGCATTGCGCTATACCGCCGAGAATTTGCATTTGCGGTTGCGGGACATTGAAGCTGAAGTCGCCGGGCAAGGCGGCAGTCTCCTCGACTTAGACCCGCAGCAGCAGCGACAGATGTGGGGGAGCGGCATCTGTCTGCACGAAGTATCTACGTTTCACGTCTTCACTTTCACGCTAAAACGTTTCCTTGTCGGAACCACACGAAATCCCAAAAATCCAAGGGATAACTAACCATGAGTGCACCCACCGAATTCGATACCTACATCATCGTTTTTCTCAATCGGGGCCCCAAGGCAGGCGAGATTTCTGGCGAAACTCTGGCGCAGTTGCAGCAACAGCATCTCGCCTATCTGGCTCAACTCCGTCAGGATGGCTTCGCCCTGGCAGCCGGCCCTTTTGAAGTTGACGCCGACTACGAGAAGCGGGGCATCATCATTTTCCGGGGCGATTTGTCGTTGGAGCAAGTCGAAACACTCGCGAAGCGAGATCCATCAGTGCAGGCGGGGCGCTTGCAGAGTCGAGGTGCTGCGGTGGTTTACTGCCAGGGGTGCGGTACTTTGGCCGGAATAGTTTACGTCCCCCGTCCCAAAAGCGCAGCCGGGATCAGTTTCAAGGTCGGTTCCCGGAGCAAGAGTCCGGTAACGATATAGACCACGGCGCCCACAACACCACCCACAGCCAGGGCGGCAAATTGGCCCACGTCCTGGCCTGCCAGGAGTTGCTGACTGCCCCAGATTGCGACGCTCATCACCAGGGTTGCCAACGCCACCCGTGCCAGCGTTGCCAAGATGGCTCGGGCATCGATGTGTCCCCACCGTTTTCTTAGCACAAATAGCAGCAGCAGCACTTCGCCTGTGATGGCGAGGGAATTGGCCAAAGCCAGCCCGCCATGCCCCATCAACTGCCCCAACAGCAGACTTAACAGAACGTAGACCACACCGAAGGTGACAGCGATTAACAACGGCGTCACCGTATCTTTTTGGGCAAAGAAAGCCCTCGCCACCAGTTCAAGGCTGGCGTGGCCCACCAGACCCAGGGCGAAGAAGCGCAGCGCGACGTACACGGCTTCGGTGGCGGCGGCGTCAAAACTGCCGCCCTGGTAAAGCATTGCCAACAAAGGACGGCCCAGCAGGATCAAACCGGCGGCAGCCGGAACTGTCAGTGTAATGACTGCTCGCAGTGTTTCGCTGAGCGTGGTGCGCAGACCGACCAGATCGTGTCTGGCGGCCAGTTCTGCCAGCGTGGGAAAGGCCACCAGGCCAAAGGCGGTGCCGATGATGGTTTCGGGGAGCTGCATGGCATCCCAACCCCACTCCAGGGCGCTGACACTGCCTGCATCGAGGCGAGAAGCCAGATTGGTGGTGGCAACCAGGGTGAGTTGAAACACCGCCAGATCGAGAATGCGGGGAATCATGAGCACCAACACCTGTCGCACCGCCGATGTATCCAGATCCAGCACCGGCCACCAGCGAAAGCCATAATGGATCAGTCCGGGAACCTTCACAAGGAGATGGAGGAGCGAGCCCAGAACAGCTCCGATGGCCAGACCGGTGATACCCATCGTGGGCGCCAGCCACAGAGCGCCGGCGATTACGCCCAGCGGGTACATAACCGGGGCAAGCGCGGGCAACAGGAACTGTTTGAAGCCATGCAGCACGCTGGTCTGCACCGAACTGATGCCGAAGATGATGGTCGAGAACAGCAGAATCCGCATCAGTTGGACGGTTTCAGCCTGCTGGTCGGGCGTAAAACCAGGGGCGATGAAATTTTGCACCAGCCAGGGGGCGAAAATCGCAACGAGAAGTGCAAAGATCGACGACGCCACTGCCACCAGGTTCGTGATAGCACTAGCCAGTCGCCATCCGCCTTTGCGGTCTCCCTCAGTCAGGAAATCGGCAAAAACGGGGATAAAGGCTGTGGCCAGCGCCCCACCGGCGACAATGGTGAACAGCAGGTCGGGCAGGCGGAAAGCGGCGAAGTAAGCGTCTAACTCTGCACCGAGACCGAACTGCCGGGCGATGATCATGTTTCGCACGAGGCCAGCCGCAGCCGCCAGGCCAAACGCAACGGCAACCAGCAGGGTATTGCGGGCCAAATCTCGATTGCGGACGGCCTGTTCAGTGGATTGGGTCATGGAAGATTAGGGTGGGAGGGGTGACAACCTGGCGCACATGGGCTTAAGTTTCTGATCAGTTATTGTCCAGTATCCTGAGTAGCGAAGCGTATCGAAGGGTGCGAGTTCGAGGGAGATAACTCGGCAAACCCGCACCTTTCGATACGGCCTATCGGCCTACTCAAGATGCTGGAATCGGTTGCTTTACTTCCGCCGCTTTGTACTGGCACCTTTGAGGCCATCAGTCTACTGGTTTTGGATGCTTTCCAGAGCGATTGCAGCATCTTCATAGTTCGGATTGAGTTTGAGCGCTCGCTCCAAAGCCTGCTGGGCAGATTGACGTTCGCCAAGTGCGTGCAAGGCCAGACCTTGCCAGTAATACAACTCTTCAACGTCTTTCGTTGTGGCGAGGGTGGCTCTGACCAGCGCCAACACCTCATCATAACGTCCCACCTCATAATACGCTTTGAATGGCCCAAACTGATACCACATCATCCGCCAGGGCAAGCCCTGCACACGGGCCTGATCGTAGGCTTTGGCGGCTTGTTCGAATCGTCCCAATGCCGTCAAGTCGGTGCCGAGATTGAACCAGGCAAAAGCGTCTCCAGGCGTCTCTTTGACAGTGATCTCCGCTTCTGTCAGGGCGCGTTGCCACATTGCATCGGTATTGGCATCCTCACCCAAAATATCATGCACCAGTTCAGCGTGCTCATCGCTGTAGATTAGCACATAAGTATGATTGAAAACCGGCCAGTATTTGTCGACCTCAGCATACGGTAAACGAATACCCCGATATGGTTGATTGGGGTCAACGCCGGTGCTGGTGTAGCTGTCGTAGGCGATCCAGGTCTGTTTTTCATCGTCGTATCCGGTGAGCAGCCGGTAGTGCCCCATGCCATCGTTGGGTTCTGGAACAAGCCAGGTCTCGATCAGCACGGGAAGGCCGTTACTGAGAAGCAGTTTCAGGCGATCGACATCACCGTTGACCCCCACCAGGGCGCTGTAGCCTTGCGAGCGGGCAAACTCGGCCAGTTCCCAGGGATTGACGTTTTTATCCTCACGGTTAGGCCGCAGCGTCTGGCGTACGGTTTCCTGGTTCATGTCACTGCCGAAATAGCTGAGTTGCATGGCCAGGGTGGCAGGACCGCAATTGTTCCAGGTTTGCCAGTAGTGGGCAAGACCATCCAATTCGATATCCTGCCCCGGCTGGCTGGAAAAGCGGGGCAGCGTGTTGGTGTCGCCGTGCTTGTGGGCGCTGCTTCGGTAGGAGGAACGTTTGCTTCCGTTATTGGCCTGGGGGTGGCAGTGGATGGTGGTGGAGGTTCAGTGGGAGTGGGAGTGGGTGTGGCCAGCGGCATCTTTACCGTTTGGTCGGGGGTGGATGTAGGGAGCGGCGTGGGGACCAGTGGTGGATGGCTCGCCGTCTGTGGTGGCGCAAACTCGGCGCGCAGGCGCAGCAGCAGACCATCAGGACCTCCATAACGCGCACTGCCTGCAACAAACAGCAGCAATCCGCCCAAAACAAGTAGAACAGTGAGAATAACAAGGGTGCGTTTCATATAGGCCATATCATATCACGAACCCCACGATCGTGAAGGGTGTAGCTTACACTAGGCGTCAAGCGTCTGATCATACCATACCGAAAGCGCTTCCGCTCGCCGCTCCCATGTGTGCTGTTGAGCCTGTTGCCAGGAGAATTCTGAATGTTCACGCCGCAATTGGTGATTTTGCAAGAGATTGACGGTCGCATCCACCATTCCGGCATCGTCTCCAGCATCATGTGTGGCTTTAGGACCTGCCAGCAATCCGTATTCGCCAACATCTTCCGTGACGATGGGCAAGCCGTGCGCCAGGCAATCCAGCAAACGAGCAGGACTCTTGGCCCGCACCAGGGCGCTGTCTTTGACGGGGAACAGGGCCAGGGCGACGTTACGCAAAGCAGAGACCAGTGTCTCTCCTGCCAGCCAGCCGAGATACTCACAACTGGGCAACGCTGGGGCCTCGGCCCAATCCCCGATTATGTGAAGCTTCGCTTCAGGAACCTTTTGAGCGATAGTCACCCAGAGCCTGCACACTCTTGCGGGCGACACATCGTTGCCGCGGGTGTAGAGCAGAACGATGGGCGGATTGGAAGCCACCGGGGCGGGCTCAGAAACCAGGTCGAGACCATTGGGCAGGTAGAGTTGTGAACTCGTTTGACCATGGCGGATGGTTGCAGCATATTCCTGAAGATAGATCGAAGCGGTGCTGACGCCATCGGCCTGCCGCAAAACCCGCTGCTCCTGCATCCCGACCAGTTGGCGCAAACCCCACCGACGCTTCTGACCCCAACCCGCCTCGGTCTCAAGATCATCGACATCCACCATTACCCGATGCCCCCGGCGTTTGAGACAGCGATGCCAGGATGCCACTGTAGCCAATGGGCTTAAACGCATGCACGCTATCGGGCCGAAAGGCATCCGCTGCGGCCACCATACGGCGCACAAGGGCGGGATCAAGCAGATGGTGGGGCGCTGGACCCAGCTTGGGAAAGCGCAGCGTCACCCCACCGACCTGTTGCACTTCCCCGGCCTGTTCGGGACAATCCCAGGCCGGGATCAATACTTCAACGGCATGGCCCCGACCCACCAATCCCTGGGCCAGTGGCAGCATCCGCCGCTGCACGGTCTGCTTGTGGCACGTCCCGAAAGGAGCGATGAAGAGGATGCGCATGGTACTTTTAAGTGCGACGCACCTGTGAGCAAGCGTAGCGCCTGCGTCGCACTTACGAGCCTTTACTCCACCGTCACACTCTTGGCCAGATTGCGCGGCTGATCCACATCGCAGCCACGCCACACGGCGATGTGATAGGCCAGAAGTTGGAGCGGAATCACGGCCAGAACGGGTGAAATCCACGGAGAGCACTCCGGGATCTCGATAATGCATCCGCCTTGGCCGCCACCACAGCATCGCCAGGATTGACCACGGCAATGACTTTGCCCTGGCGGGCTTTCACCTGCTCGACCTGGCTGATCATTTTTTCGTAGACGTTATCACGCAAGGCGATGGCGACTGTGGGCATCTGTCTCGTCGATCAGGGCGATGGGGCCATGCTTCATCTCACCGGCGGGATAGCCCTCAGCATGGATGTAGCTGATCTCCTTCAGCTTCAGCGCCCCTTCCAGCGCAGTCGGATAGTTAACGCCCGCGACCGAGATAGAGGAAGTTGTGGTAGTTGGCGTACTCGCGAGCCAACTCCTGGTAATGCTTATCATTCTTCAGAACATCTGCCCGATTTTCTCTGGCAACATCGCCAGTTCGCTGGCAAATTGTCGTGATGTGTCGCCATCGAGCATGCCCCGTTGCTGTCCCAGGTAGATTGCCAGGAGCAGCAAATCGATGATGGACGTGGTGAACGCCTTGGTGCTGGCAACGCCGATCTCCGGACCCGCCTGCATGTAGATCACACCATCAGAGACACGGGCGGCCTGGGAGCCGACGACATTGACGATGGCGGCCGTGCGGGCGTTTTGGCGATGAGCCTCTTCCAGCGCCGCCAGCGTGTCCACCGTCTCGCCCGACTGGGTAATGGCCAGAACCAGGCTGCGCTCGTCCAGGATCGGTCGGCGATACCGGTATTCGGAGCCGTAATCCACTTCAACGGACAAGTGCGCCAGATTTTCGATCAGGAATTTGCCCACCAGTCCGGCGTAGTAGGACGTGCCGCAGGCGACAATGGTGACTTTGTCAAGCGATCTGGCGGCATCACCATCGAGATGGAGGTCTTCCAGGATCACTTCCCCGGTCACAAAATCAACCCGTCCCCGGATCGTGTCGGTGATGGCATTGGGCTGATCGAATATCTCCTTTTGCATGAAGTGCCGGTAGGGGCCTTTCGCAGCGGAAATCGGATCCCAGGCGATGTCGTGGATCTCCTTTTCCGGCAGGATTTCCCCACTCAGATCGCTGAATTGCACGCCGTCCTCGGTCACGGATCGCTATTTCGCCATTTTCCAGAAAACTCATCCGCCGGGTGTGTTCGAGAATGGCGGGGATGTCGGAAGCCACGAACATCTCATCCTCTCCATAGCCGATCACCACGCCGCCGGCATTGCCCAGCCGGGCCACAATCAGCTTATCCGGCTCGAAACTGCTGAGCACAACCACTGCCGAGGGACCGTGCAGAAGATTTAAGGCCCGGCGTACAGCCTCTTCCAGGCTCTCACTCTGGTCGTATTCCCGACTGATTAGCTGGACGATCACCTCGGTGTCTGTATCCGACTGGAATTCGTAGCCCTGAGCCGATAATTCATTGCGCAATGCCATAAAATTCTCGACAATGCCATTTTGCACAACGATGATCTCACCCGTTTTATCCCGGTGGGGATGAGCATTCCGAAGGCGGTGGGCGGGCCGTGCGTGGCCCAGCGGGTGTGCCCCACGCCGATGTGACCGTTCGTGGGTGATTGCTCGACACGTTGTTTCAGATTCTGCAATTTACCGGCGTCGCGACGCACCGCCACATGGCCATTGGCTTCGATCACGGCCAAGCCTGCCGAGTCGTAACCACGATACTCCAAACGTTGGAGTCCTTCAAGAATAATCGGCGTCGCCGCGCGCATGCCGACGTATCCTACGATACCGCACATGGGATCTCTCCTTGCTGGTGAAACTATTTAATTTCGCCACGACCGAACCCATTGTCACACCAGTCACCTGGCGCTTTTAAGGTGCAGCTTGCTTTCGATTGGGAAAAACTGTTGACGTCCGGGCGTGGTAACCCGGGAAGGCATCCGCCGACCTATCGATTTTCTCCGCTGGAAACAAGATATGAACTGGTTTCCAGGGATTAGCTCGCACATTGTGCAAGAACCTTCACCTCGTCTACTGTGAGAAACAAACTATTTTGTTGCCCAACGGTGTTGCTGCCGTTGTCCGATGCAGTTTTGTGCATCATCACAGTGCTGGCGCTTCGTCACTTTCCGATTGAGTCTGTCTGCTAGTCGATCAGGGCATAGGCATGGTCCTTGCGGGTTTCGGGCTCGACATCCAACATGGTCCCACGAATTGTACTGTGGCACAACGCAGGAGGCAAACTATCCATCACTGCCGACCGGGACCACCCAGGGGTGGGGCTCCTGCCGAGGTTGATAGACGCCATGCATCGATTCGGGCAACAGCGCCGCCAATTCCTCCATTGCTATATCGCCGATGAGGTCGTCTGCTTCTTTGCGAGAGACGCCGGGCGGAACGGCAATCCGGTACGGCTGCCCGTAGTGGATATGAAAGACCGGGCGACGCAGATGCTTCAATTCGCTGCCAAAACTGGGCGTACCCCAAATAGCGACCGGTTGCAGCATGGCATCTGTGCGACGCACGAACATCCCCATGCCAGGTTGGGCCTTCTGCAATGAGTGGTCCACCTTGTTGCGCGTGCCCTCCGGCGACACCAGCAATGCCCCACCGCTTTTCAGAACATCCAGGCCCGCCCGCGCTGCCGTGATATCAACTTCCCCCCGTTCCACAAAAATAGCGCCGAACCAGGTTACCCATTTACCAATGACCGGCCCAGTGGAAAGCTCCGTTTTAGCAATGGGAACCACATAACGCACACCTCGCAGCAAACCGATAATGACAAATGGATCCACGTAGTGGATGTGATTGTAATAGATCAGGGTCGGGCCTTGTTTGGGGAGGTTTTCGAGGCCCTGTTGATCGATGCGGGCCAGGAGAAAGATGAGCAGCCGCAGCAACCAATGAAAAAATCGACGACCGACACGGCGTGGAGCGCCAGGGCCGATGAGATGGTCAAAATTCCGATCCATACCTCGCCTCAACAGGTTCGTTTTGTCCATCCATCGATATTGACAGGCATTGTTCCGCCAGTCGCAGCACCTCATCTACAACCTGGCCGCCGTTCATGCCATCGGTATTGACGACAACAGCGTCCTTGGCGGCCCGGAGTGGTGCGGTTTTACGGGTGCTGTCGTAGGCGTCGCGTGCCAGCATCGCCTGCAAGATCACTGCCAGATCCGCATCTTCCCCGCGATCCTGCAACTCCTGCCAGCGCCTGCGCGCCCTCTCTTCCGCCGAGGCGTCGAGGTAGACCTTAAGAGGCGCTTCCGGGAAGACGACAGTGCCGATGTCCCGACCAACCATCACCACCCGGCCCTGGGCGGC
Source organism: uncultured Chloroflexia bacterium (assembly GCA_963700615.1). Classification (GTDB taxonomy): domain Bacteria; phylum Chloroflexota; class Anaerolineae; order J102; family J102; genus DUEF01. The sequence goes on from CAVOYG010000033.1 coordinate 453,077, forward strand.
GATCCTCCGCTGCTGTCGCGTGAGGGCTGCGCGCACGGTCGGGTAAGCGCTCACGGGGGAGACATTGGCATCCACTTCGGCAGTCCGCAACAACCAGGTCACGTCCTCGCCATCAACCAACACCGTGTACTGGCGGCCATCGTCTGTATTCGGGGCAACAACATCGATGTGGATGGCCTCGGCCAGCTCGCCGACAGCAGTTTCATCGTAAATGGGGATGCCACGAGCCAGGGCCGCCTGTGTCACCGCCCGATACATGGCGCCTGTATCAAAATAGAGAAAACCGAGGCGTTGAGAAACAGCTTCACCGACCGTACTCTTACCTGAGGCAGCAGGACCATCAATGGCGATAACGAGTGGAGGATTGGGAATTGAAGGCATGGGGACGGAGATCAGAGGTCAGACATCGGAGGTCGGAGATCAGAGGTCGGTTGGGGCGCACCCTTGCGGTCGCCCGTCGGAAGGTCTGTAGGGGCGACTGGCAATCGCCCAAAGGTCGGAAAGCATGAACATATCAAACGTCACGTTCGTGTGGCTCTCCTAATTTGATTGCATCGATCGCCCGAATCTGACGAGCGGTCATCGGACGCCATTGCCCCGGCTTCAAGTCGCCGATGTGCAAGGAGCCAATACGGACCCGGATCAATCGCAGGACGTTCAGGTCCACCGCCTTGCACATTCTCCGAATCTGGCGTTTACGACCTTCCTTGAGGGTGAAAATCAGCCAACTATGCTTGGATTCGGGATCATCATCAATCCAGAATCGTTGTTCGGCGGGAATCGTCTTGAGGCGGCGCACCCGGGCATGGACGATGCCATCCTCAAGTTGGATGGGTTTTCCCAGCTTTCGCAGCGCAGGTTCAGGCACCCGACCGCTGATCTGCACCCAATATTCTTTCTCATGCTCGAACGAAGGATGCGTCAGCCGATAGATTAGGTCGCCATCGTCGCTGAGCAACACCAGGCCCTCACTCAGGTAGTCAAGCCTGCCCACAGGGCGCAAATGATGAAATTGTGGTGGAATCAGATCGAGGACCGTTTGACGGCCCTCCGGATCATGGCGCGTGGTCAGGACGCCAACTGGTTTATTCAGTAACAACGAGGTGGATTCGCCCTGCCTTAGATTCACTTCCCGACCATCCAGGGAGACACGATCCTTTTTTGGATCAATCTTGACCCCCATCGTGTAGATCGTCCGACCATTGACCATGACCCGGCCCTGTTCGATCAGTCGGTCAGCCGCCCGGCGGGAAGTGATGCCGGTATGAGCAAGGTACTTGTTGAGTCGCATCTGATCGTTTGTCATCCGCTTTGGGCCGGTCTCACCCGTATGAATTGAATTGGAACATCGGTCAGTTTCTCTTCGCCAAGCCAGATCTGATAAAGTCCTGCCGGTTCGTTATTGGCATCAAATTGGATGGTGCGGTGCGTGCGCAACTGGCTTACTTGCCAGTCCTGCAACAGCAATGGGCGGGAAACCGAATGTAAGGTGTATAGCGCGCCGTCGGGCGCAGTAACCTTGTTGACGGCATTTCGTCTCAATTTTAGCTCAAGCCACTGCCAGTTGTCGAAGTAGAAATCCAGCATACGAGGCGTCTCGGCAAAACGGTCGGGGCTGTTGAGGACAATCGCCACTGCATCGCCGTGACCATTCTCGGCGGCGGCGATGAGCACCTGCCCCGCTTCATCTGTCGTGCCTGTCTTGACGCCATAGACGCCATCGTAGGTGGAGAGCAGGAGATTGGTGTTGGTGAGGGGATAGCCTTCGATCGTGATCTGCGGCGTGGAGACGACCTCGGCGATGACGGGATTGTCGAGCGCTCGCCGGGCCAGGGCGCTGAGGTCCTGGGCGCTACTGAAATGGTCGGGAGCATCGAGACCGTGCGGGTTCACGAAATGCGTTTTTTGCAGGCTCCACTCCCGCGCCCGCTGATTCATCTTTTCGACAAAGGCAGCTTCGCTGCCGGCAGCGGCAATAGCCAATGTCATGGCGGCGTCGTTTCCCGATGGCAGCAGTGCGCCGTACAGCAGCGCCCGCACACTCACCTGATCCCCAGCCGACAAACCCATGCTGGCATTGCCGATGATCGCTGCAGCAGGCACGGTGACGACTTGATCGGGACTCAGGCTTTCCAGGGCGACCAGCGCTGTCATCAGCTTGGTGGTGCTGGCCATTGGCAGGGATGATTCAGCGTTTTTACTCCACAACATTGCGTCGCTGGCCCGGTCAACAATCGCCGCCGCAGTGGCATCGACTTCAGGCCCTGCTTGCACGGCCATAATGACATCGATTTGTCCCTGTGTCAGGTGGAGTGGATAGGCAGTGTGCCCGCTCACCAGTAGTGGCGGCCCCGCGCCGGTGCAGGAAAATGCCAGCAACACAAGCAACAAGACCCACCAGCGGTCACTAAACCGTGCTCGGCTATTTGACGCACCTGCCGGGGCGTCATACAATCGCTGGCGTTGTTCATTTCGCGTCAGCTTCACGGTTGCCTGGTTGCTTTCCTGCAAAGTCATATCGAGAGCATGGTAGCACGCAGAGGCCAAAACAAGGAAATGACGCACCACAAACCACGACGATGACCTTTCATTACACAAGCCTCGCACAAGATGGACAAGCCCGTCTGGGCGTGTTCAGCACCCCGCATGGCGACATCCGTATGCCCGCTTTTGCGCCGGTGGGCACGCAGGCCACGGTCAAAACCATGACGCCGGAGGAAGTGCGATCAACCGGCGCTGACTTGATCCTGGCCAACACCTATCATCTCTACCTGCGTCCTGGGGCCGACCGTATCGCTGAATTCGGCGGTTTGCATCAATTCATGGGCTGGGATGGCCCGATCCTCACCGACAGCGGCGGCTTCCAGGTCTTCTCCCTGAGCGATCTGCGCAAGGTCAGTGATGATGGCGTGATGTTCAAATCGCATCTCGATGGCAGCAAACACTTTTTCAGCCCGGAAAAGGTCATGGAGATCGAGGCGAAGCTTGGGGCCGACATCATCATGGTCCTGGACGAATGCCCGGATCCCCTGGACCGTGCCTACAATGAACAGGCGCTGGCACGTACCCATGCCTGGGCGCTGCGCTGCGCCGAGAGCCAACAACGGCCGGATGAACAGGCGCTGTTCGGGATTGTGCAGGGCGGCATCTTCCCCGATTTACGCCTGCACAGCGCCGAATTTCTGGGCAAGCTCGATCTGCCCGGTTACGGCATCGGCGGACTGGCGGTGGGCGAAACCAAACAGGAGATGTACGGCATCCTCGACGTGGTCACGCCTGCCATGCCGGATGACCGCCCTCGCTATCTCATGGGCGTAGGCGATCCGGATGATATCGTCGAAGCGGTAGGCCGGGGCGTGGACCAGTTTGATTGCGTGCTCCCCACCCGCATCGCCCGCCACGGCGCCATCTTCACCCGACAGGGTCGCATTAATCTGCGCAACGCTGGTTTTGCCGTGGACCACGGCCCCTTGGAGCAAGATTGCGACTGCTACACCTGCCAACGCTTCACCACAGGTTATGTCCACCACCTCATCCGCACCAAAGAAATCCTCGGCTTCCGCCTGACCACCTTGCACAACGTGCGCTTTCTGGAACGCCTGATGGAAGATATCCGGGAGCACATCGCTGCCGGGACGTTCTACGATTTTAAGGATGCGTTTCTGGCGCAATATCTGAAGCGCGCCGCATAACGTAACACGCACCATGCACCACGAGATATTCCATGTCAATTATTCAAGCAATCATCCTCGGCATCGTCCAGGGATTAACTGAATTCCTGCCAGTCAGCTCATCCGGCCATCTGGTGCTGGTTCCCTGGTGGCTGGGCTGGGAAAATCCCGGCCTGGCCTTCGACACCTTGCTGCACTGGGGCACCCTGCTGGCCGTGCTCGCTTATTTCTGGCGAGACTGGTGGGAGATGTTCATGGCGGTTGTGAACCGGCTGAGAGGGCGGGTTACCGATGGAAAGGATCGTTTGTTCCTCGCCATCGTCATCGGCACCATCCCCGCTGCTGTCATCGGTTACCTGTTCGATGATTTCTTCGAGTCGCTGTTCCACAGTCCCGCCGCCGTCGCCTTTTTCATGATCCTCACCGGTTTGCTCCTGGTTTTTGCCGAGCGCTGGCATCGCACAGGCGGTTCGATCACCAATCTGAAGATCGTGGACGCCCTGTTCATCGGTTTTGCGCAGGCAATGGCCATCGCTCCCGGCATCAGCCGCAGTGGCAGCACCATCGCCGCCGGGCTTGTGCGGGGTCTGGATCGGCCATCCGCCGCCCGCTTTTCCTTCCTGCTGGGCACACCCATCATCTTCGGCGCTGGTTTGTTCCAACTCAAGGACCTGACCGATGTAGGCGTGTCCGGGAACCAACCACTGACCCTGCTGGCCGGATTCCTGGCAGCCGCCATCACCGGTTTCCTCTGTATTCGCTGGCTGTTGCGCTACCTGCAAAATCACACGCTCTACATTTTCGCCATCTGGTGCTGGATCGTGGCGGCGTTATCGATAATTCGTTATTTCCTCATTGTCTGAAATTGCTGGATAGTGCAGGTAATTTACCTCTTTACAAGCAAAGATTAATGATTAAAGATTAAAAAGAACAGGAATGATGTAGTTTTAATCTTTAATTCTTAATTATTAATCCTTAACCAAGGAATTCCATCCATGACAAATTTGACGCAATCCCCCGCCTGGCGAGCCCTGGCAGAGCATCACGCAGAAATCGCTCCCGTGCAGATGCGGGAACTGTTCGCCGAAGACCCGGAACGCTTCCAGCGCTTCGCGCTGCGTCTGGACGATATCCTCTTCGACTACTCCAAGAACCGCATCACCGCCGAAACGATGCGATTGCTGGTCGATCTCGCCCGACAGGCTGGTCTTGCCGAGGCGATCGAAGCGATGTTCACGCGGCAGAAGATCAACACGACCGAGGATCGGGCCGTGCTGCACGTGGCCTTGCGCAATCGCTCCAACCGACCCATTTTCGTCGATGGCGAGGATGTGATGCCCGGAAGTCAATCGGGTGCTGGCAAAGATGGCCGGGTTCAGCGAGGCTGTGCGGTCGGGCGAATGGCGGGGCTACACCGGCAAACGCATCACCGATGTGGTCAACATCGGCATCGGCGGCTCCGACCTGGGCCCGAAGATGGTGACCATCGCCCTGACGCCTTACGTGCCCCCGACATCCGTTTTCATTTCGTCTCCAACGTCGATGGCACGGACATCTGCCGAGACGCTGAAGGCTGTTGATCCCGAGACCACGCTCTTCCTCGTCGCCTCCAAGACCTTCACCACACAGGAAACGATGACCAACGCCCACACGCGCCCGGAACTGGTTCCTGGCAGTCGGCGGAGGAGGAAGCGCACGTCGCCAAGCATTTCGTGGCCATGTCCACCAACACGGAAAAAGTCGTCGAGTTCGGCATCGACCCGGAGAACATGTTCGAGTTCTGGGATTGGGTTGGCGGTCGCTATTCGCTGTGGTCGGCCATCGGCCTGTCCATCGCCATCGCCATTGGCATGGACAATTTCGAAGCGCTGCTGGCCGGCGCACACAAGGTGGACGAGCATTTCCGCACCACGCCGTTCGAGGCAGAACATCCCCGTGATCATGGGCTTGCTGGGCATCTGGTACAACAATTTCTTCGGCGCCGAGAGCCACGCCATCCTGCCCTACGACGAGTATCTGCAGCCGCTTCCCCGCCTATTTCCAGCAGGGCGACATGGAGAGCAATGGCAAGAGTGTCGACAAAGCAGGGCGAGCCGGTGGATTACACCACCGGCCCGATCATCTGGGGCGAGCCGGGCACCAACGGCCAGCACGCCTTCTACCAGCTCATCCACCAGGGCACCAAGCTGATCCCCTGCGATTTTCTGGCCCCGGCCCAATCGCAGAACCCCATCGGCGAGCATCACGCCATCCTCATCTCCAATTTCCTGGCCCAGACCGAGGCGCTGATGCAGGGCAAGACCGCGGATGAGGCGCGCGCCGAGCTGGTCGCTCAGGGCGTATCCGGCGAGGCAACTGGAGTTGCTGGCCGCCGCCAAGACCTTCCCCGGCAATCGCCCCACCAACTCCTTCCTGTTCGAGAAACTGACGCCTGAAACGCTGGGCTCGCTCATCGCCCTGTACGAGCACAAGATCTTCACCCAGGGCGTCATCTGGAACATCAATTCCTTTGACCAGATGGGGGTGGAGCTGGGCAAGCAGTTGGCCAAAGCGATCCTGCCGGAGCTGGAAAACGACGAGCCGGTGCACAGCCACGACGCCTCGACCAATGGGTTGATCAATTATTTTAAGGCGATTCGGTAGCAGAACAAGACACGGATAAGAGAAAACACGGATTACTGAATGGTTTTATCCGTGTTTCTTTGAATCCGTGTCTTGTTGACTAAAGCCCCGCTAGCAGGCTACGAACCCGACCGCCTGATCTCCTCACCCAACAACTCCCGCAAGATGGCGATCATGGTGGCGTAGGTCGGGTCCATGCCGTAGTAGGATAGGTTGCGGCTGCCCAGGTTCTTGCCCTTGCTGAACGGCGTGTCCGAGGCGTAATGGAGGATACCGACCGGGAAGGGCGCGCTGTGCAGATCGACCAACTCGTTTTGCGGATAGCGCTTGGGCCGCACCATTTCGTAGATGCTGCTCAGATAAGGCCCTGCTTCCATCTCCATGTCGGTGTAGCCCTCGGTGTGGAAAACCGACATGTGGCCTTCGTTTTGCAGAAAAGTGCCGGGGACGGAGATCGCTTTCTGGTTGTCCAGCACCGTGCCATAGACCAGGTAAGGGGCAATATCATCGGCGCTGAAGCAATTGTTGAACAGGTAGGTGTTGAGCGATTGCTCGTCATGGACGACGTTGGGGATCATCACATCGCCGATATGGCCGTTGAGCGTGGCGGCCTTGCCCATGATGAACACGCCCCGTATCTCGGCGATGTTGCGGGCGATTTCGGTGAGGACCTGATAGGCGGCCATGCCCAGAGGATAATCGATATTGACGATCAAAGCTTCGCTTCCGGCCAGTTTCTCGATGCCGGGCAGCCGTAGTCGCCCGTCCATCTGCGTCAGGACCGGAGTTTTTGCAGATCCACCACCTGCACTTCGATATCGAAGGCGTTGTGCTCGCTGGGCACACGGTAGATACCGATGCTCTGCTCGTGAGCGATGCGTTCGGCCTTTGCTCCCGGATGTGGCGCTCTCGAATTTTTTCCAGGCGTAGTACAGGAAATTCTCCCGGCTGCTGGGCACATTTTGTTCGAGGATGTCGTGGTATTCCTGCTGTAATCGCCTCGGAACCACGGGCATGGAGGAATGCGTCGATGTCCTCCTCCCGTTGCAGCGGATAGCCGCTAAGCAGGTTGGCCATGCTGTGGGTGTTGCTGGAGATAAAATAGACCGGTCGGGTCTCGAAGTCGATGTCTGAGACCGCCTGTTTCGACGTTCATCCACCAATGGCGGGTGGCCCGTTTGTAATCGGCCAATGAGCCCGGACAACGAACGGACGGCGATTTCCTGTCCTGGTTCTGGGCGATGTCGAGCAGCCGGGTCGGCATGTGTCTCCCGCCAGATGTTGTGCAAACGCTCCCAGTCATCGGCAGGGACATCGGTTTCATCCGCCAGTTTCTCGCACCAAATTTGTGGGCAGACGCCCGACTCGTCGCAATCCATCTGGTCGAGTAAAGCGATGATGGCCGGGCGATTGAGAATACGGTGGAGCTTGCGGCGCTCGATCTGATAAGCGGTCAGGATGGGAATAAGGTCATCGATATCCGACCGGCTGGCGATGAACACGGCCAGGGTCTTATCTCCATCGAAGAAACTGCGACGACGACGCCCCGGCGCACTGACCTCTTGCCACGAATCCAGTTCATCATAACCATGCGTGGCGAACACCTGGCCGATTGCCCCATCACCACCAACCGCACCCGATAAAAACACTGGGGCAGGCGCAGAATGGCAGTAGATGAAAGCCGCCATGTCTGGTTCTGGGTCGTCGGCCCCCACGTGCAACGCCGAATGCATGCCCTTGTGCGCCTCTTCCACCGTTTTGATCGGCACCGCACGGGTGCTGCGCAGCAGCGAGTAGTACGTTCGCATGTAAAGTTGGATTTCTTCGTTGCCGGAGGTGGGAATTGTTCGGTCCATATCCCGATTATATCCGCTCTCACGTTTCCGTGCACAACATGGGTGCAAGGCTACATCATTCGTCTGATCCCGGCCCCAACTCCGCCGCCAGCATCCCCGCCAGGATGAGGGCGCTGCCAAGCAACTGTATCGGCCCAAGCAGCTCGCCGATGAGCACAAAGGAAGCCAACGCCGCAAACACAGGCTCGGTGGCAAAGATCAGGGCGGTGTGCGTGGCGGTGGTGAAACGCTGGGCGGAGGTCTGCAAACCAAACGCCAGGGCCGTCGCCAACAGGCCGGTGAACAGGGCGGCAAAAAGGGGTTGGCCGCTGGGAGGCCAACGGTCGGGCTGCTCGAACAGGAACATCGCAATCGTAGCCAACACTGCTACCGTGGCGATCTGAGCTACCGTCAGCACCAACGCGTTCATGCGAGGGGCAAAAAGCCCGGTGATGAAAATGTGTCCGGCAAAGCTGAAGGCGCAGAACAGCACCAACACATCGCCGGGATTGATGCCAATCACCAGGTTCAGGCCGCTGAGCGTAAGGAAGGCCAGGCCAACCGTGGCCAGGGCGATGCCGAGCACCACGCCGCGAGAAGGACGTTCTCGCAGGAAGATCACGCCGAGCAAGGGCACGATCACGACGGACAATCCGGTGATGAAGCCGGCTTTGGCGGGCGTGGTGAAAAGCAGACCCGCCGTCTGGAAGCTATAGCCGGCAAAAAGAAAAACGCCGATCACGATCCCGGCCAGCAGTTGTTTCCCGAGCGGCGATTCTGATTCCGACAGGTGGAGGTAGTTCCGCCGCCACCAGAGAATGGGCAGCAAGCCCAGCAGGGCAAAGATGAAGCGGGCGCTGAGAAAGGCGAAGACGGGATAGTCCCGCACAGCATCCTGGACCATGACAAAAGTCAGGCCCCAGATGAAGGCGACGAAGAGCAGGCCGGTGTCGGCGAGAAGGCGGGGGCGGGACATGAGGCGGAGGGAAGAGATTGGTGGGGGCGGGGACATGTAGGGGCGAATGATGATTCGCCCCTACTGTCACCTCTCCTCTATTCCAGCGGCTTCAAATTCGCCTCGATCTCCGATCGACGGTGCTCCAGGAAGGGCGGCAGCGCTAGTCGCTCGCCGAGGGACTCAAGCGGCTCGTCAACGGCGAAGCCGGGACCGTCCGTGGCAAGCTCAAACAACACGCCGCCGGGCTCCCGGAAATAGATGCTCTGGAAGTAATAGCGGTCGATGATGCCGCTGGTGCGGATACCAACAGAGGTGAGGTGTTCCTGCCATGCCTCGTGCTCCAGCGTCGTCGGCACACGGAAGGCGACATGGTGGACCCCGCCAGCGCCGGGCTGAGCAAGAGGCAGATCGGGCCGCACGGCAACGTGCAGTTCGGCTGCGGGGCCGCCGGCGCCCATCGAGAAGACGTGCACCGAATGTTGTGCTGATTCGGGATCGGGGTAAGTGCGCACCTGCTCCATCGCCATCACCTGCGTCAAGACCGTTTCCGTGGGTTGCAGCCGGGCGACAGTCATCGTGATCGGACCCAATCCCCGGATTTGGTGTTCTGCCGGGACGGGGCTGTGTTCCCAGGGATGACTTTCACCGAGATTTTCGTCGACAACGAGGCATAAGCGCTGCCCTTCGAAATCATCGAAATCAAGAAAGGCTCTGCCGTCTCGTGTGCTGATGCCGTCATGGGATACGCCGTTTTCACTTAAACGCTCAGCCCACCACGCCAGGGTATCGGCGTTGTCGATGCGTAGCGCCACGCGGGTCACGCTCTGACGGCCTCGCTGCTCCTGCGGCACATAAGGCCAGTCGAAAAAGGTGAGGTCGTTGCCGGGGCTGGCAATGCGGTCGGAATAAAACAAATGGTAGGCGCTCACATCGTCCTGGTTGACGGATCGTTTGACCAGGCGCATGCCGAGCGTTTGCGTGTAAAAGGCGTAATTCTGCTGTATTTTGGCCGATACCGCCGTAAGATGGTGGATACCTGCGAGTTGTAGGGTCATGGAAACCTCCGGTTTTTGTGGGATGGAAAACGTGGTTCGTGGTGCGTGTTGCGTGAGTCTCCAACAAAACGGACCACGCAACACGCACCAAGTTTTTTTATGTGTCGATCAAAAAGCAATAAGAATTAACGCTACAAGCGCCGCCAGCAGTCCTAGTTTTTGCGGACGTCCGACCTTTTCCTTGAGAACGACCGCTGCCAGCAACACGGTCGTGGCAGGATAAAGAGATGATAACACAGACGAGATATCGAGACGACCAATCTGGGTGGCCAGGGCGAAAAAGGCATTTCCGCCTGTCTCGAAAATACCAACGGCAATCAGGAGCGGGAAATGCGAACGGGGCGGAATTTTCCACCCACGTTGGATCAGAACGAGTACGGTGAGGATGCTGATCGATGATAGGCGCGCCATTAAAAGCGGCCAGAATACGGCGTGGTTACTGGCCTGATCGATGAAAACGAAGAACAGCCCGAAACCGATGCCAGCAATGAAGGGTAGATGCAGTTCCTTGATGTCGATACGAGCGCTGATGCCATCCCCATCCTGCGCCAGCAGCCATACGGCAACCAGCGCCACAGCGAAACCGACCATCTGCCAGGGAGTAGGCAATCCTTCGAGAAAAAGGCCAACGACAATCGGGATGACCGCCGCCACTGCCGCTGTCACCGGAGCCACGACCGCCATCTTGCCCCCGGCCAGGCCACGATACAACGCCGCCAGTCCGATCATGCCAAAGACGCCGGCAAGGGCTCCCCACAGCAAACTTGTCGGCACTGGAATGGCCTCTTTGAAACCAAACGCCAATGCAAGCAGTAGCGCGATCCCCACCACCTGAGAAAGGATGATGACCATGAACGTGTGCAGCCGTTTGCTTGCCAAACCGCCGCCGAAATCACCTGCGCCCCAACTGATGCCCGCCGCCAAACCATAAAGCACTGCCAACAATTCTGTGCCGATCATGATGCTAGCTCCCGACAGCGCACCCGAATCAGCGTTCCAGCTCTTGCTTGACGGTCTTCAGCAACGATTCGGCGCGCAGTTCGGGCAGATTGTAGCACATCCCGCCCAGAGCGTCGGACAGCGATTGCGCCAGGCCCCGGTCAAAGGCCTGGTGCTCCATGTTGATGGTGACGGTGCGGATGTTGGTCTGAGCTTGAAGAGTTCGGCCATGCGCAGCGCCTCTTCCTGGGCAGGCATGCCGGTCATGCTCACATTGCCGGCGCCATCGGTGAGCAAGATCATCAACGGTCGGGTTTCGGCATCCCGGCGACGGGCGGCCATGATCACGTTGTACGAGGTCAGCAGACCGGAAGAAAGGGGCGTCTTGCCGCCCACCGGCACATCTCGCAAAGCCTTCTGGGCGAGTTCCACACTGCGAGGTCGGGGGCAGCACCACCCTCGCCCGGTCTTTCTGGAACACCACCAGCCCCACCTGATCCCGCCGCTGGTAGGCATCGACCAGCAGCGACATCACCGCGCCTTTGGTGGCTTCCATGCGCTCGGCCGCCGCCATCGACCAACGAGGCATCGACCACGAACAGGATGAGATTGGAGGCCCGGCGCACCCGCACTTTGCGCTGCAAATCCTGCCGCTCGACGGCAAAGGCCACGTCGTCCCGTTGGCGATGCACCTGTTGCAGCGCCGCCTGCCGGAAGGTGGCGTCGAAAGCGATGTCGTCCAGGCGATCCCGCGCCGGTCGGGCCTTGATGTAGCGGCCCCGTTTGCGTTCGGTGCGGGTGGTGGAGCGCTTGCCCCCTTTGGCGCGGGTCAGCTTATCCAGCGGCGTGTCCAGACGCTTGGTCTTGAACACATCGCCCACCTCGGTCAAGCGATGTGGGGCGTTCTTGTCACCCTGACTCGGTGTTATCCTGCTGCTGCTGGGGCGCTGCCTCGGCGGCGCGCCCGGCATTTCCGGCGAATTGTCCTCTCCCTCTAGGTCATCACCGTTTTTTTTTCCATGTCGCCAGGCGTCGGCAGCGCTGTCCATCGCGCGCTTGCTCGGCGTCCACCTGCTGCTGCACCTGCTCCATGCGCTCCTGCAACTGCTGCGGCTGCAAGCTGGCATCCTGGAAGGGCTGGCGCTTGAGGCGATGCGGCAGGGCCAGTTCTGCGCCCACCCGGATGTCGTGCTCGTTGATCTCCAAGCCGCCCTTCAAAAGCGGCATTGGCCAGCGCCGTCTTCAGGATGACGATGTCGGCGCGATGACCATCCACGTTGAACGAGGCTGTGAGATGGGCGATGAGATAGATGTCCCGGTCGCGGTAGCGTGACCATGGGCAGGCGATGGCGGGCTCGCTCGATTTCCTCCGAGACCTGCATGTTCTTGCATCTGCCCAGGCATCGTAAAATCCCTCCGGGATTCTGATCGTAGTCCAGGCGGCGACGTACGATCTCCACACGCGCGCCTGGCATCGGGAATGCCTTCGATATCGACGGCATGGGCGAAGCGATCCAGCAATTGCGGGCGCAGATCGCCCTCTTCGGGATTCATCGTGCCCACCAGGATGAAATTGGCCGGATGCTGGAAGCTGATGCCCTCCCGCTCCACCACATTCACGCCCATCGCCGCCGAATCCAGCAGCAGATCGACGACATGATCATCGAGCAGATTGACTTCGTCCACATAGAGCAGGCCCCGGTTGGCCGCATGCCAGCACGCCCGGCTCGAAATGCCGTTCACCTCGCTTGATCGCTTTTTCGATGTCCAGCGTGCCCACGACCCGGTCTTCGGTGGCGCTGACAGGCAGATCGACAAAACGGATGCGGCGAGTGCTGGTGGGCAGCGACGCCTTCCGCTGGCAAGCCGTTCCTGGCAGTTGGTGCAGTAGAACACAGGCTGATTGGGGTCACAGCCGAATTCACAGCCCTCCACCACTTCGATCTCGGGCAGCAGGGCAGCCAGACCACGGGCCGTGGTCGATTTGGCCGTGCCCCGCTCGCCACGAATGAGTACGCCGCCAATCTGGGGATTGATGGCATTGAGAATCAGCGCCCGTTTCATGCGGTTCTGAGTCGACGATGGCGGTGAAGGGATAAACTGAAGGCATAAGAAAAATGGTCGTGTGAACAGAAAGGAACGGAATCGTGCGTGCGTGGTGCGTGGTGCGTTTGAATAAACTCAGCAAAAAAGCGATCCACGAAGGGCTGGGACATTATAGCAGTGGTGCCTGAATGGAGCCAATCGTTGCGATCGACGCTTTGATTCAACGAAATCGCCAGGCGATGAGCAACTACAGTTTTTGTGCGTTGAAATTTGCCGAACGACCTCCCGGAGGAGTGATTAGGATTTTGTGATTGCGAAGGCTTTTGCACCCTCCTCCGGGAGGTCGAGGAATCCCCTCCAAAATTGTGAAGAGCACCCTTCCAGTTTTTTCAACTACCCTATCGGCGCGAGGAGATGTTAAAATACCAACAATCGGTATAATTTTTGCTTACCTTCCATTCGTTGCCATCGTTGCCACCCCTCCCCACACCAGTAGATTCATCTGAGGCTGACTTTGACTGAAAATCTTGTTGTAGGACTCGCCATTATCGTTTTCGCCGGCATTTTCGCACAATGGCTGGCATGGCGCATACGCATTCCATCCATCCTTCTGCTCCTGTTTTTCGGGCTGCTCATCGGCCCGATCCTGGGCTTTGTCAATCCGGACGAATTGTTTGGCGATTTGCTGTTTCCCCTCGTCTCACTGGCAGTCGGCATCATCCTTTTCGAGGGAGGTCTGGGACTCAGGCTCAGAGACCTGACCGGAATCAGGAGCGTCGTTCGGAATTTGATTTCGATTGGGGCCCTGGTCACCTGGGCGGTGGCCGCAGCAGCAGCCTATTTCATCATCGGCCTGGATATCTCGCTCTCGCTGATTCTCGGCGCCATCCTCATCGTCAGCGGTCCCACCGTGATCCTGCCCCTGCTGCGAGACATCAGGCCGCAAGGGCAGGTCGGGTCCATCCTGCGTTGGGAGGGTATCCTCATCGATCCGGTCGGGGCCACCCTGGCCCTGCTGGTCTTCGATACCGTATTGAAGGCCAACCTCCGTTCGGCCACAGGAGAGGCCTTCATCGAACTCCTGCAGATCGTCATCATCGGCGCTGCCTTGGGTTGGGCGGGGGCGAGGGCATTGTCGTTCCTGCTCACCCGTTATCTGATTCCCGACCATCTGCAAAACGCCTTCACCTTGATGACGGTTATTGTCGTCTTTGGCATCTCCAATCTCCTGGCTCCGGAATCGGGCTTGTTGGCGGCGACCATTATGGGCATGGTTCTGGCCAACCAGAACGCCGTATCGATTAAACGCATCATCGAATTCAAGGAGGACCTGGGCGTATTGCTCACTTCAAGCATCTTCGTCTTGTTCGCCGCCCGCCTGCAGATCGGTGACATCCTCGGTCTTGGCTGGCCCGCCCTGGTTTTTCTGGCTGCGATCATCTTCTTCGCCCGACCACTGAGCGTCCTCCTCTCCACCCTTGGCGCTCCACTCCAGGGCAAGGAAAAGGTCTTCCTGGCCTGGATGGCCCCGCGTGGCATCGTCGCCGCCTCAGTGGCATCGATCTTCGCCATCGAGTTGTCGCATGTCGGTTATCCCAATGCCGACAAACTGGTATCCCTCACCTTTTTGGTAATCATCGGCACGGTTGTGGTGTATGGCCTGACCGCCGGTCCCCTGGCGCGACGCCTGAAACTGGCGGAAAGCGATCCGCAGGGTCTGCTCCTGATCGGAGCGCACAGATGGTCGAGAAACCTGGCAAACACACTCAAGGATGCCGGCTTCAAGATCATTTTGGTGGATACAAATACCCGCAACGTGGGACTGGCGCAAAATGAAGGCCTGTTGGCGTACTGCGGCAACGTTCTTTACGAAGACTTTGTCGAGGAAATGAACCTGGGCGGTATCGGCAGGATGCTGGCGCTCACGCCCAATGACGAAATCAACTCGCTGGCCTCTCTGCATATGGCCGATGTTTTTGGCCGTTCCAATGTGTACCAACTGCCATTGCAATCAACAGACGCAACGCCACAAGAGTCTGTGCCGGATTTCCTGATTGGTCGTTTATTATTTGGACGAGGCGTCACCTATCGCGAACTGAACGATCGCTTTACGATGGGTTGGACGCTTCAGATCATCGCGTTGACTGACGAGTTTGATTATGCGGACTTCAGTGAGACATGCCAGGAATACGCCACACCAATGTTCGTCATGAGGAATGAAGAGTCTCTTGTCATCCTCACTGCGGCAGCAGCGTACACGCCCCAGGCCGGCGACAATCTGGTGGCACTTGTCGCTCCTGGTCGCGCTCTGGAAGCGCCTGAAGCAGTGATTGAGGGAGAGGCGCTTGTCGCCAAACCAGCCGAGGGCTTAGCTTAGCACATCCTGAGGCAGCAGATCGCAAGGGTCTGGATTGTTCCCGGATGCGGACAGATGCGGTATCCTAGGCTCCAACATGGAACTTGAAAACCAGGAAACCCTGATTTCGCTCTTGCTCATCACGGCGCTTGCTGCGGCGGTGCCGATGGTGGCAGCGCGCCTGCAACGTTTTCGCATCCCGCTGGTGGTGGGTGAAATCATTGTCGGCATTATTATCGGTAAGAGCGGATTCAATCTCATCGCTCCAAACCCGATCCTGCAATTCCTGGCCTGGTTTGGGTTTATCTTCCTCATGTTCCTCTCCGGCCTCGAACTTGATTTCGGCCTGCTGAGGACATCCGGCAAAAAAGAAGCCTCGTTGTGGCAACAGCCCGTCCCGCAAGCTATCGGGGTGTTTTCGCTAACCCTGGCATTGGGCATGGCAACCGGGATTGTATTTCGACAGATTGGAATCGTCGACGATGCCGTCTTAATGGGCTTGATTCTGAGCACCACCTCGCTGGGTGTGGTTGTGCCGGTGCTCAAGGAACACCACCTGTCTACAAGCCGGTACGGCCAGGTGCTGCTGATCTCGGCGCTGTTGGCCGATTTTGTGACGCTGCTCTTGCTCAGTATCGATGTGGCATTTTTGAGCAAAGGACTTACCCTGGATTTGCTGCTGATTTTGGCGCTATTTGCGGTGGTTGGTCTGGCGGTGCGAGGCAGCCGGGTGCTGGCCAATCTACCCGGATTGAGAACGCTGTTCGAGGAAATGAGCCATGCCACAGCGCAGATCCAGGTCCGAGGCAGTTTTGCGCTGATGGTCGCGCTGGCGGCGCTGGCCAGTGTGTTGGGTGTGGAAGTGATCCTGGGCGCTTTCCTGGCAGGAGCCGTTGTCAGCCTCCTGGCCGAACGCCATGATTCGGTCTTGCGTGAAAAGCTGGATGCCATTGGCTTTGGCTTTTTCATCCCTGTATTCTTCATCATGGTGGGCGTCAATTTCGATATCCAGGCCCTGCTCGCTTCGCGAGAAAATCTGTTGTTGGTGCCCGTGCTGCTTGTGGTCGCATTCGCTATCAAGATTGTGCCTTCGTTGCTGTTCCGTTTTCAGTACGATTGGCGACACACTCTGGCAGCGGGCTCTCTGCTTTCCGCCCGTCTATCCTTGATCATTGCCGCCTCAGCCATTGCCCTGGAACTGCATGTCATCGATGAGGCCATGAACTCGGCTATCATCCTGGTGGCCCTGGTGACGGTTACGATCTCGCCCATTTTATTTGATCAATTACTGCCCATCGATACGAGAAAAGCCAAACGCTGGGGCATCATCGTCGTTGGCTCTCAGGAGATGGCTCCTCTGCTGGCACAGCGGCTATCCGTGTCGGAACCGGTCACCATTATCAGCCGCAATGAACTGCTGACCGAATCCGGTGGAGGTTGAGGGAGTCTCCTGGGTTCAGGGAGATGCATCTGATCCGGCTATGCTCGCAGACGCTGGAGCCGCCACAGCAACAGCGCTGGTCCTACTGAGCCGAGACCCTGCTTTCAACGTCAATGTCGCCCGCATCGCCTCTGAGCAATTCGACATTGAACGCATCGTGATGCTGGAACAAGGGGACTTGAAATCAGCAAGCCTTGAAACAAACGGCGTGCGCGTTATCCGCCCCGAACTTGCCACCATGCTCTCCATCGAGGGCGCTGTGCGTTTCCCCGCCTCCTTCGACCTGCTTTCCCACCAGGATGCCGACATGGATGTGGGCGAAACCAGGCTAACCAACAGAGCGCTGCACAAACAAGCTTTACGGGAATTGCGCCTGCCCGGAGACGTCCTGATCATCGGCGTTCGTCGCTTCGGTGACAGGATCGTCGCACATGGCGACACGATATTGGAGCTGGGCGATGTTGTACTCCTGGGGGTTGCCGACCTGCCTGAGGGATGCGGAATCTGTTGCAGGGGTGACTGTCCAGTAACCTCCGGGAGGTGGTCAGAACCAAAGTGCTTAACTGGACGTTTGCGGCCACCTCCCGGAGGTTGAAATCGGGAAGTTATTCTTGACGATTACTTAGCTATCACGCCCCAGTATCTTGTGCAACGTGCTCAGGCGTAGCTCGTCCAGAGCGGCGATGGTGAGAACGATCTTGTCCAGTGATCCAAAAAAAGACTGAAGTCGGGTAATGCGCTGCTGATAAAATCGGGCAAGTTCATCATCTCCATCAGCAGCTTCGACCATCTCCAGACTCTCACCGACAGCCCTCAATGCCTGATCGAAATTGCGGTTCTGGCGTTCCTGCAAAATCGCCCGCACCACCTTCCAGAAATTCGTTTCAGCCACATAGTAATCTTTGCGATCACCGATCTCGCACTTGTTTGTACACCATCTGCAATCTCTCCAGCTTGCGCACATTCGTACTGACCGCTCCCTTACTCACCCCGCCTGCTCCACAAGTTCGTCCAAAGAAATGGGTTCAGGAGATAAATATACGGCACCATAAATTGCACCCATCGCTTTCGGAAAGCCCCAGAAGTAACTAATCTGGCTCATCGCCTGGATAAATCGCTCTCGAGCAGCTTGAAGATTTGCATCCATGTCATTCTCCTGTCAGTTGCTTTGATACGCTTCGTCACGATCCCTGCGTCGCGCCAATTCGCTGGTGTAGTGTCGCCCCAGGCTATCGGCGTGCTTTTGCACCCAAGCAGACAAGTAAGTCGTACCCGTCGGCGGGGCATCGACATACAGCAATCCAGCCATCAATCCGGCGATTTCCTCACGGGTGATGAAGGTATCACCCACGAGCTTACCTATGATCCAACCTGCCCAGTAACCCAACCAGGGCGGAACCGAAAGTATGGGCCGGGAACTGCCAATCGTGTGTCCGATCATCTCGATTAAACTGCGGTAGGTGAATGTCTCAGGCCCAATTGCATCGATGATGTTATTTTCCCTCGAAGCACGCCTTGCTCGACAGCTAATTGCGCCAGATCATCTACATAGATAGGCTGAAGTTTGTAGTTCCCGTCGCCGAAAACACCCATAACAGGCAATCGGCGTAATGCCCAGGCGATGTTATTGATCAGGATATCTTCCTTGCCGAAGAGGACGGTCGGACGCAGAATCGCATAGCGATATCTCCGGTTTCCATCAGGGATTGCTCCAACTGCGCCTTGCCGCTGAAATACTCGAGAGGGGAATCTGGTGACGGGTTTGTAATGCTGACATGGACAATCCGTTTGACACCCGCCTCTTTGGCTGCGTCAAACAAGAATTTGAGTATTCCGAACAGCATCGGCATGTGTAAAATCTTTGTGATTGAAGCGAACCCAGTACGTGTTGTAGAGGACCGATACGCCGCGCAAGGTCTCTACCAATGCTTGCGGCTGATCCCATTGCAGAGGATAAGCTTTCACGGCATCGCCGAATGGATTTGAGCGATGCAACGAATTGGTCAGGGTAATGACGGGTTTTCCATTTTTGAGCAACCGTTGTGCGATGTATTTGCCGGAATAACCAAAGGCTCCTGTAACGGCGTGTGTGTTAGATTTTTGCATGATTGTTACCTCCGTACACTTTGTTTAGTTTGAACTAAATGAACTATACACAATCGATTGCCTTTTTGTCAACTCAGCGCATAACTGCTTCGAGAATCTCTTCAAATTCATATTTGTTCCATCCTCCCACCTCCGCTACAATCCTCCCATGTCCACACCCATGCGCCGCCAGTACCTGCAAATCAAAAAACAATATCCCGACGCCATCCTCTTTTTCCGGCTCGGCGATTTCTACGAGACCTTTGATGACGACGCCAAGATCGTGGCCGAAGTCTGCGAGGTGGCGCTGACCAGCCGCCCTGTCACAAAGGGCCAGCGCGTGCCCCTGGCCGGCGTGCCCTGGCATAGCGCCGAAACCTACATCGCCAAGATGATCAATGCCGGCTACAAGGTCGCCATCTGCGAGCAGGTGGGCGAGGTGGGCAAAGGGTTGGTGGACAGAGATGTCGTGCGGGTGGTGACGCCCGGCACGCTGGTCGAACCCGGCCTGCTGGACGAGCGCAAAAACAACTATATCGCCGCCCTGATTTTCGAGGGCGGACGTCGGGCGGGACTGGCCTACGCCGACATCACCACCGGCGAATTCGCCGTTACCGAGATCGGCGGCGAGGATGTGGCAAGGCGGGTGCAGGAAGAACTGGCCCGTCTGGCCCCTGCCGAGATCGTGATCCCCGACAGCGGCGGTTATCCCAGCCTGGACGAACGCTACACCATCTCGCCGTACGAACCCTGGCGCTTCGAGACGGAATCCGCCCGCCAGGCCGTGCTCGATTTCTTCGAGGCGAGCAGCCTGGCCGGATTCGGCTGCGAGGGCCTGCCACTGGCCACCAGCGCCGCCGGGGCGCTGATCGCCTACCTGCGAGACACCCAGAAGCAGGTTCTCGGCCATCTCGCCCCGCTGCACACCTACAGCACCGACTCGTACATGGTGCTGGACACCGCCACCCGCCGCAATCTCGAACTGGTTGAAACGATCCGGGATGGCCAGCGCAAGGGTTCGCTGCTGTGGGTGCTGGATAAGACTCGCACCGCAATGGGCGGTCGCTTGCTGCGTCGCCGCATCAGCCAACCCCTGCTGGATGTGGCAGCGCTCGACCAGCGCCTTGATGCCGTACGAAGCCTGGGTGAACGCCGCCCTGGATCGGGCCGAAATGCGGGAATTGCTTCGCAAGATCGGCGATATCGAGCGCTGGACAAACCGCTGCACGCAGAAAATCGCCCTGCCTCGAGACCTGGTGGGACTACGAGAGAGCTTGGATACGCTACCGAGACGTGCGGGCCATCGCCGAGCGTGTGGGACAGGCCGAGGGGCTGGATCTCTGTCCCGAAGTGCTGGATCTGCTCTCCAGCGCCATCGCCGAGGACCCGCCTGTCACCCTGGCGAGCGGTGGCGTCATCCGCACCCGGCTACAACGCCGAACTGGATACGATCACCCTGGCCGCCAAGGATGCACGGGCCTACATCGCCGGTCTGGAGAAGCAGGAACGCGAGCGCACCGGCATCCAGAAGCTGAAAGTCGGCTACAACAAAGTCTTCGGCTATTACCTGGAAGTGACAAATGCCAACACCAGCCTTGTGCCCGACGATTACATCCGCAAACAAACGCTGGTCAACGCCGAGCGCTACATCACGCCCGAGCTGAAGGAATACGAATCGCTCATCCTCAACGCCCAGGAACGCCTGCTCGACCTGGAAACGCAGATTTACCGGGGCATGGTGAACCAGATGGCCGAAATGGCTCCCCGACTGTTGGCCACGGCCGCTGCCATTGCCGCCATCGACGTCAACAGCGCCCTGGCCGAAGTTGCGGTGGCCAACCGCTACGTGCGTCCGTCGCTTTCCGACGATCTGACGATTGACATCCGGGCGGGGCGGCACCCGGTGGTGGAACTGGCGCAAACATCGGTGCCGTTCACGGCCAACAACTCAGCCATCGATCCCGACAGCGCTGTCGTCATCCTCACCGGCCCCAACATGGCCGGCAAGAGCACATACCTGCGCCAGGTCGCCCTGATCACGCTCATGGCCCAGATCGGGTCTTTCGTTCCGGCCGACTCTGCTCACATCGGCCTGGTGGATCGCATCTTCACCCGCATCGGCGCTCAGGACGAGATCCACAGCGGGCAGTCGACCTTCATGGTGGAGATGGTGGAGACGGCCAACATCCTCAACCACGCCACCGAGCGCTCGCTGCTGGTGCTGGATGAGTTGGGCCGGGGCACCAGCACCTACGATGGCATGTCCATCGCCTGGGCGGTCATCGAGTACATCCACAGCCATCCCCGCCTGCGGGCCCGCACCCTGTTCGCCACCCACTACCACGAACTGACGACGCTGGCCGAGCGATTGCCGCATGTGGTCAACTACCATGTGGCCGTGGCCGAGCAGGGAGATGACGTGGTGTTCCTGCACGAGATCCGCCCCGGCGGCGCCGACCGATCTTACGGCATCCACGTGGCGCAACTGGCAGGTTTACCCCGCCAGGTTGTCTCCAGAGCCAACGAGATCATGCGACAATTGGAGCAGCAATCAGAAGAAAATGACACGCTCAGCATCGAGTCCAGCGGTACGATGCAGCTTGATCTGTTCAACGAGGGGCCTGACCCTATCCGCCAGGAGATCGAGGGCGTCGACGTAAACACGATGACGCCGTTGGAGGCGTTGAATTTCCTGTATGCCTTGCAGCAGAAGGCGAAACGGGGGTAACCACAACCAATCCGACCATTTGTTCCCCTGTTTGTGATTGGGCGCGTCATGCGTTACCATAAACCAAGGACTTGGAAGCAAATCGCTTATCTGAATCCATTTCTTCCCAGGTGTAGTCAGAAAAGCTATTTGGTCCTAGGTCTCTATCGTCATCATTCCCCCCAGCTCATTCTTTTTATGACAGTGATGCCATCATGAACCCGTTCCCCCGTTTCAGGCGAGCGCACTTGCTACTTGGCTTGAGCATGGCGTTTGCCCTGGCTGCGTGCAGCCCACCCGCCCCGTTCGCCCCAACACCAACACCAATCCCGCCAACCGCCACGCCAATCCCCGCCCCCACACCAACAGAGCTGCCTCCGACGCCAACGCCAGAACCGATCAACATCCCCCTGCAACGTTTCGATGCTCCGCACCAAGGCTTCACGCTGGAGATCCCGGAGCAATGGCGGATGATCGAAATCGAGGGCGGCTATCTGTTCTCTGAAGGTGAGCTAAGCCCCACCAGCCTCACGGCCTACTTCCAGCCGATCCCGGTCGCCGTCGATCCGGATGCGTTCATCGACAACATCCTCGCACAGATGCAGGATGCGGCGCTCGCCAACGACGCAAACAGCTTTCTGGTTTTGCACAACGAGACGATGCCAGATGGCAAACACCGCATCGAATTCCTGGGAAAGACCGATCCCCAGCAGCCATTGACGCACGTTTTAGGGGAATTGTGGGCCGAGTCCGGCACGGTGGTCGGGCTAAGCCTGAAAGCGCCTGCTGACGAATGGCGCCAAGTCGAGCCCCTGTGGCAACTTCTGCAACGCAGTTACACGACCTTGGACGTGGCGGAAGCGCGTGATAGTCTGACATTGGCATATCCCATCGTCAACAGCGACCTCACCATCGACGTCCCGGTGAACTGGGGCATTATCAGAGAGGACGAGAACGAAGTTCTGTTTGGCGATGTGCAGGGTATCGCCCAGTTTTTGGTGACCTCTGAAACCAAGAATAAACGCATCACCAGCAAACAGTTGGCGCAGGCGCTGCAGAGCACGGTTGGGGACGCCCCCAAGCAGGATGATTACATCGAACTCGCCAACGAAGAATTATCGGCCCACGAGCGCAGGCTCCAGTTTGAAGCGCTGAGCAATGGCAATGGCTTTTATCGCACAGAATTGCGTGCATTCAGCCACGACAATCAGCTTATCACCACCAGTTTCAGCGCCCCACCGCAATACTGGGACGCCTTCCTGCCTGCCTACGACCAGCTTCTCGTCCCCCTCCAAAAACAGAGCAGGCTCCCACCCTCTGAGGCCGCACAGGACGCAGACCCCAAGGCGGGCATCGAGGCTGGAAAGGCCATGCACTACATCGACCGCACGGGCGCGCTGTGGATTTCGGCACCGATTTACAACAACCGCACGCGAAACGTCGGCGATATCACTGCCGCCGCCCAGTTCTTCGATGAAAATGGAAAACTACTGGGCGCCGAGTCCTGGCGCTTACCCCAACAGGTCGTTGCCGCCGGAGCCACAGCCTATCTCACCCAGAAGATCACCTCCATCGTCGGTGCGATTGAGCAGACAGCCTATACCGAAGTGGAAATCGTTGCCGCATCGGACACCAAGAAAAAGCCGCAGCAACCCTGGGGCTACTCCGGCGGCGAGGCCAAAGTCACCGATGAGGGCGACATCGCCATTAGCGCCACCATTCGCAACGCAATACCCCAACGCCAGAGTTCGATCTATCTGGTGGCGCTGCTGTACGACGCAAACGGCGCACTGGTATTCGCTCATGGCAGATCGGGCCCCCTCAAAAAAACCGTGCAACCGGGAAAATCCATCGAAGTCAACTTCACCATCCCCGGCCCATTTCCGACACTCGGCAGCTTCGATATCACCGGAGAAGCGCCAAAACGATAATCCAATTCACACCGGATACCACATGACCAATCGACTCGATCAAGCCACATCCCCCTATCTCCTGCAACACGCCGACAATCCCGTCGACTGGTGGGAATGGAGCCCTGAGGCGTTGGCGCTTGCCAAAGCCGAGGATAAACCGATCTTCCTCAGCGTCGGTTATGCCGCCTGCCACTGGTGCCATGTCATGGCGCACGAATCGTTTCGAGGATCCTGACATCGCCGCCATCCTCAACGAGCATTTCGTCAGCATCAAGGTGGATCGGGAGGAGCGCCCGGATATCGACAGCCATCTACATGGATGCCGTGGTGGCATTAACCGGGCAGGGTGGCTGGCCGATGACGATGTTCCTGACGCCCGAGCGGCGAACCTTTTTACGGCGGGACCTATTTCCCGCCCAGCGAACGCTACGGCATGCCCTCCTTCCGCCGCGTGCTCACCAGTGTCATCGATGCCTGGGAGAACCGGCGGGATCAAGTTGACGCAATCGCCGCCAACCTCACGCGCAAGCCTGGCCCAAAGCCGCTCAACTGACGCCCCAAGCCGGTGAACTTTCAAACGACCTGCTCGATGCCGCCTTCGACCAACTCTACCAGCATTACGACGACCACGAGGGTGGCTTCGGCAGCGCCCCTAAATTCCCGCAGGCGCATGACCCTCGAATTCCTGCTGCGCCAGCACATGCGCACCGGTGAACCGGCCCCGCTGGCGATGGTCACGCACACCCTGCGCAAGATGGCCAACGGCGGCATGTACGACCAACTCGGCGGCGGCTTTCATCGCTACAGCACCGACGCCTACTGGCTGGTCCCCGCATTTCGAGAAAATGCTGTACGACAACGCCCTGCTGGCCCGTGTCTATCTCTACGCCTGGCAGATTACCGGCGATCCCTTTTTCCGCCGCATCGTCGAGGAGACGCTGGATTACGTGCTGCGGGAGATGACAGACCCATCGGGCGGGTTTTACAGCACGCAGGATGCCGACAGCGAGGGCGACGAGGGCAAGTTCTTCGTGTGGACGCGTTGACGAAGTCAAATCCCTGCTTGGCGAAGAGGATGGCGACACTGTTCTGCCGCTATTACGATGTCACCCAGTACGGCAACTGGGAAGGCGAAAACATCCTGCATGTCGATGCCGACATCGAAACGGTTGCCAAGGCGGCTGGAGTACCTCGCCCGACCGTTTGCAGCGTGGTGCTCGACCGCGGGCGCGGAGCGCCTGTTCGCCGAGCGCGAGAAGCGCATCAAACCGGGGCTGGATAACAAGGTGCTGGCCGCCTGGAACGGCCTGATGCTGCGGGCGATGGCGGAAGCGGGCGTGGCCCTCAACCGCCCCGACTATCTGGACGCCGCCATCCGCAATGCCCAATTCATCCATGACGAGATGCTGGACGAGCGTGGCAGGCTGTTCCGGTCGTGGAAAGATGGTCGGGCGACACTGAACGGTTATTTCGAAGATTACACGGTCGTCGCCGAAGGCCTGGTGGCGCTCTATCAAGCCACATTCGACATGCGCTGGCTCACCGAAGCCGACCGCCTGCTCCAGATCGTGCATGAACACTTCTGGGATGATGAAAACGGTGGCTGCATTCCACACCAGCGACGACCACGAACAACTGATCGTGCGGCGCAAGGATTTCTTCGACAATGCCGAGCCCAGCGGCAACAGCGCCTACGCCACCGCCGCCATGCGCATTGGCCGCCTGACCGAAAACTACGACTATGCCGAGCGCAGTGAGAGCATTTTCCGCATCATGCGCCATGCCCTGGCCACGCAGCCCAGCTGGCTTCGGCCACCTGCTCTCAGCCCTCGATTTCTATCTGCGCCCCAGCCGCGAAATCGCCCTCGTCGGCGACCCCGATGATCCGGCCACGCAGGCTTTGAAACGAACCGTTTACGGACAGTGGCTCCCCGACACGGTGATGGCAGGGTATGATCCGGGTAGGGGCGAGGCTGGCCCTCACCCTGGGCAGCCGCGAGGACTGCCCCTACTTGAGGGTCGCACCCTCGTCAACGACCAACCCGCCGCCTACGTGTGCCGCAATTTCGTCTGCAACTTCCCAGTGACGAAACCGGAGGCGTTGCTGGAGCAACTTGACGAGTAATCCCTTCTGGTTGCTGCCAATTGGTAATACCGATATACTGAGGTCAGACAAAGAGATAGAATATGGAAATCATTTTCGAATGGGATCCGATTAAGGCCACTCAAAATCAGCAGAAACATCGAATCACGTTCGAAAGAGCGGCGACAATCTTTCTGGACCCCAATCAAATCTCAGTCTTTGATGCCGAACATAGTGATAGCGAAGACCGTTGGGCAACAATCGGAGTGGACCAAAACGGCATTTTGCTCGTCGTGATTCATACCTATACATCAACATCCAGTTCGGCTGCCACAATAAGAATCATCTCGGCACGAAAGGCATCACGCCTTGAAACCTTTCAGTATCAGGGTACAATTTTATGAAAGACGAATATGATTTTTCAAAGGGAGAACGAGGCAAGTTCTACCGCCCAAACCTCAAACTCAATCTGCCAATTTACCTCGAACCGGATGTTGACCAGTTCATGCGCCGGTTGGCAGATGAGCGAGGTAAAGACATACAGCAATTGGTGAATGAATGGCTGAGGGGTGATATTCAGGTCGTCCGTAGCGTACAATAGTAGCATCAAAAATGCGCCTCGGCTTTCCGGTCAAGATCGTTGGCCGTACCGGTTTACGCAGCCACGACAGCCGTCGTTGGCGGAATAACCCGCACCTTTCCGTTAGCCTGGCCTATCTGCGCGATGTTTTCCTGTATCTGGATAGCCAAAACATCCGCATGTACCGAATGAGCAGTGATCTCGCCCCTTATCTCACGCATCCGACCTTCACCCAGTTTCACAACCAGATAACGGAATGTGAGAGCGAACTGGCTGCCGTTGGGCAGATGGCCCGGGAACTTGATCTGCGGCTGAGCTTTCATGCACCGGCCCATGTCCTGCTCAACACCCCGAATCCCGACCGCCTGGCTCAATCCATCGCCGAGTTGAACGCCCTGGCACGAGATGCTGGACCTGATGGGGATGGGAGAGGATGCCTTGATTGTGGTGCACGTCGGTGGGCATTACGATGATCGGGAGAGGGCGCTGGCCGGGTTTGCACAAACGTTCGGACGACTGCCCAACCGCACGCAAAAGCGCCTAGTTCTCGAACACGACGATCGTCGTTTCGGCGTAGCCGATTGCCTGTGGCTCCACCAGGAAACGGGCATCCGCCTGGTCTTTGACACTCTCCACCATCAGTTGTTCAACCCCACCGATATCCCCGATCATCTGGCGCTGGCGGCTTGCCTGGCCACCTGGCCGCCCCGGCAGACGCCCAAAATCCATCTCTCCACCCCCGCCACCGAGATGGTGCGAGACCGGCAGCACTCGCCACACCCGCCCCGTTTCAATCGCCACAGCCATTATGTCAATCCCTTTCCTGTCATCGACTTCCTGCGCTCGTTGCCTCGCATGAGGTCATTCGACGTGATGCTGGAAGCCAAAGCCTGCGATCTGGCGCTGCTGCAACTACGAAAGCATCTCGCCACGTACGGCAGCGATGTTGTCGAGCGCTATCAAATCATTTAGCTTGTTAGCGACAAACTATCGATTTGTAGACACGGTAGAGAAAACCTAAACCCCATAGAAAAATCAGCGTTTTCCTCTATCCGTGCCTTTTTAAAAGCAAAGAGCTTGTGTGTTGAACAAAAAACTTACTCTCTCAACTGCATCCCGTCGAAATAGCGCTCGTACAAACGTCGGGCGTGGGCGGTTGGGGATTGATAATACTCGTCCGGGCTGACGTCGAGGATCACACTTTGGGTCGGGGCCTGCACCGTCGGGCGGGTTTGGGCGAAACGGCGGATGACCGCAGCATGGGGTTTGAGGCTGCCATCGGGCCGCACCAGGCCGAAGAATCGCTCATGATGTGCTTCCAGGCAGGGGGGACTATCCCAGAGTTCCGGCACGTAATCGGCGAAACACCACAGCATGGAGCCAAGCGCCCCGGCCTCGACCAGGTTGGCATTGACCTGCTCAACGTAAACAGCAAACTCCGTCTCCGAGGCCATGAATTGTGTGTAGGGCTTGCCGTACGGCTGCCACGACCACACCGACGAGGGCTGCCCCGGCCCCACCGTGCACCCGCCCCACTCTTCCATCAACACAGGTTTTCCGGCCAGCGCCGATGTGAGCGAAGACAGGAATGGCACAAAATGGGGATCGAGGGGACTGCGCGCCCAGTCCACGTACATGGGATAGCCGTGCATGACGGCGACATCCACCTCGGCGAAGACATCGTTAACGCGCAGGCCGTTGTCCATGAACAGACTGTCGGCATGGAGCCCGCAGGTCACAGGGTGGTCAGGATCGATGTCCTTGATCACGCCGGTCATGCGCCGCACCCAGGCCCGGCCCGAGGCGGCACCGTGGGGCCAGGCAAAGAGGTCGGGTTCATTGCCCAGATTCCACATGCCGATGGCGGGATGATCCTGAAATCGCCCAACCACCGTCCGTAAAAGCAGCTCCGCTGCTGCCAACACCAGGGGGTCGTGATAGGGATTGCGATAATCACAATCCACGATCTCGCCGCCACTGACGACTTGCCGCACCCGTTCGGGCTTGGGCCGGTCGGGCCAGAGCATCCAGGACGGCGCCCAATTCGGTCCGCTCATGTGTCCGGTGAAAAAGGTGATATCGAGCTTGAGGTTCAGGTCAGCGGCGATGTCGCAAACCGTGCCCAGGCGATCCAACATTTTCGGATCGACTTGCTCCGGCGTGGGTTGCCAATCTTCCCACAACAGGAATATCCGCACCCAGCCCATGCCCAGAGCGGCAATCAGGCCGAATTCTTCCCGCACTTCCACCGCATCGAAATCCTGCCACCAAAACATGGCCTTTTGCCGGGGCCAGTAATTGACGCCAAGCTGGAAGGGTTCACCGATCATGTTCGGGCTCCTAAAAAAGGTGGGATCTAAACTCGCTCTTCCGGGTCAAACAAGCGCTTGTATTCCTGGATGGCGTACCGGTCGGTCATGCCAGCCAGGTAATCACAGACCACCCGGTGCAGACCATCGCCAGACGTTTCCGCTTTGGCGTATGTCGTCGGTGGCAATTGCCGGGGTTCATGGATGTACGCCTCAAACAACCGAGTCAGGATCATCTCGGCTTTGGAGGACATGCGCATCACCCGGTAGCTGCGGTAAAAATGTGCGAAAAGATAACTCTTCTGCACGGCATTGGCCTCGATTAGTTCCGGACTGAATCCGGCCAGATTGTGTCCCACCGCCCGCAGGTCGTCAACCGACCCGATGTCGTGGGCCTGCAATTGCACAAGTGTGTGCTCAATGGCATCGCTGACTTCAATGCCGACCAGACGGCGGACAATACGAGCACGCAGCATCGGGTCGAGCGCAACCGGCGCATACGGCTCGTCCAGCGAATCCATCACTCGCTGCCAAAGCGGCTGCTCCGCCAAATCCGCCAGATCGAGAATGCCGGCGTACAGGCCATCATCCAGGTCGCTGGTGTTCCAGGCGATTTCATCCGACAAATTGGCGATCTGGCATTCCAGCGTGCCCGCCAGTTCGGGCTGATAACCCTCAGCATTTATCACATCGTAATCGGTGTCATGCTTAACCAGCCCTTCCCGCACCTCGTAACTGAGGTTGAGCCCCGGAAAATCAGGGTAGCGTCGCTCCAACCACTCGACAGTGCGCATCGTCTGTCGCTGGTGATCAAAACCGCCATAACCCTGCATCAATTCGTTGAGGATATGCTCGCCGGTGTGCCCAAAGGCAGGATGCCCCAAATCGTGCGCCAGACAGATCGCCTCGGTCAGGTCCTCGTTAGCGCCCAGCGCCCGCGCCAGGCTGCGGCCAAGCTGGGCCACTTCCATCGTGTGCGTCAACCGATTCCGATACAGATCGCCTTCGTGGTAGACGAATACCTGCGTTTTGTAAGCAAGTCGTCGAAAAGCGGTGGAATGGATGATCCGATCCCGATCTTTTTGATAGGCAGTACGGTAATCTGCTTCATCGTCGGGGTAAGTGCGGCCAAGGGTGTCGATGCTTTTCATGCCCCAGGGCGCCAGCGACTCAATTTCCCTGGCTTCGATTTTTTCTCTTGTGTTCATAATGGCTCTACCGTTGAGATGGTTTTGGACCGACGCTGAGATCGCAGTATAGCAGTTGACTGTCAGGGGATGCCAATGATGTCGAGACCGGCTTCGCAAGCAGGTCGGGACCAGAATCAGGTGGGAAAGCGATGAGATGGGCGAGACAGCCGGAGCGGCAATCGCTGCTGCCGAAGCCTGGCACGGGGATAAACGCATCAGGCAAGCTCGCCAGATGCTGCGCCCATTGGCATTCCAGGTGGTGACCGCTGGCATCGCAAAGATAGGCGACGGGCGAGATGACGGTGGTCAGGGCGTCGATGTGCCAGTGTTTGCGCTTCTCGGTTTTCAGATGTCGTTTGATGCGAGCCTGCAACCCACCTGGCCCAAAAGCGGAGCCGACGTACAACAGGAATCCGGCAGGGCAGCATTTGCTTGGCCAAATCGACCGACTTCCACCTCAAGCGAAGCTTGTAGCTTGAAAATAAGCACATAAACGCCGGAGGTATTTGGCGTCGATGAGAGACAATCACCGCGATGACTGAGATGGCTCATTGTGTTCTACACTGACTCAGGAGGAATTTTGTGGCACACGAGGTATCTCTGCTAGACACGGATAGAGAAAAACACCGATGAAGCCAATGGAAAATCTGTGTTTCCCTTTATCTGTGTCTCCAAATCAACAAAAACGTCTGTCTGCGATTCGCGATGGATTCACACAGATACGATTTCCGGCTGCAAACCCATCGCCGCCAGATTAGCCGTGATCTCGTCCACGTACACCGGATTCATGATGATGACAAGATCGGGCCGGTAGTCACGCAAAAAGGCCGGGGCGACAACCTCCTGGCCGGTTCCAGCCAGGTAAGCGCCGTGCTTGTGCGGATTGATATCGACAGCGTATTGGATTTCGTCCCGAATGCCCAGTGTGGTGAGGAATGCCACCGCTTTGGAGCCGCCACCCCACAACACCGCCCGCTGGTTGTTATCCCGAACACGTTGGATGATTTCCGACCATTTTTCCAATTCCGAGCGCACGCTCTCGGCGAAATACGCCACATCCGCTGCCAGCGCCGCCAAATCATCCGCCTGAGGCAATAAATCCGTCCCCTCTCCATCCCCTGGCCTGGCTTCAATCATCAAATACTGATCGTCGTAATCCGTCCACAGGTCCAGGACATCAAAGCCACAGCGCCGGAAGAGACGAGCGAGGGAACCGGCGCTGAAGTAGGAGCAATGCTCGTAGTAGACATCCACGAATTCCAGATCCCGCAGGATGCGGCGAATTTCCGGAATCTGGAAAAAGACGGTGGTATCGGTCTGGTCGCCGATGGCCCGCCGCACCATGCTCACGAACGCCGCCACATCGGGGATATGCTCCAGTGTCATCTTGCAGACCACAAAATCGGCCTGGAGGTGGGCGTACTGCTCGGAATAGAAGTCCTGGACAAAGATGATCTGCTCCGAAGCTTCGCTTTGCAGGCGGCCCGGCACATAAGCGGGATCAATTCCCACGCCCCGGTTGCCGCCCAGTTCACACAGCAGTGTCAGGAATTCGCCCTTGCCGCAACCGATTTCGAGGATGTCCTTGCCGTGCAGGTCGTAGCGGTCGATGAGATGCTGCGCCAGATTACGGTGAAATGCGCTGAAGGTGGGCGAAAAGCCCTGCGTCTCCTCGTAACGGTCGGAGTATTCGTGCAGGGTCGGGTCAAAAGCGATGTTGGAGATAAACCCGCAGGTGGGGCAAAAGGCCAGGCGGATATCGCCGGTGGTGTAATTCAGCGCTTCTTCCCGGTCGAACAACAGCAGCACGCTGTGCACGGGCACGCCAGTGACCTCGTAAAAGATCGAGAGATCGGTGGAGCCGCAGGCGGGGCAGGTGGGATTGGTCATGTGTTGTAGACAACTGCAAAGGAAAATGATAGAATGTATCTCATTCGGTACACATTCTTGGAGAAGCTATGGCAAAAACGGCTGCAATACGTGCAAGGATCGAACCAGATCTCAAAGAACAAGCAGAATACATCCTCAGAGAATTGGGGCTTAGTCCAACAGAAGCTGTGACGCTCTTCTATCGACAGATCACTTTGAGACAGGGCCTGCCTTTCGAGGTGAGAATCCCTAACTCAGTCACACTCCAGACGTTTCTCGACACGGATGCCGGACGCAACATTATTCGAACAGACGACAAAGAAGAACTCTTCGATGAACTTGGAATCTGATGCGACGTCCAAGCTTTACCAAACAATTCAGGAAAGACCTGAAGCGAATGCAAAGGCGTGGGAAGGATTCGGCAAAGCTCAAAGGCGTGATGACGCTGTTAATCGATGAAGAAACTTTGGAGCCAAGGCACCGGGATCACACCTTGGCGGGGAACTATCGAGATCGGCGGGAATGTCACATCGAACCTGATTGGCTTATGATCTACAAGCTAGATGGCAACGAGATTATTTTTGAACGTACTGGAACGCACTCGGACTTGTTCAGATAATCTCAGGGTAAGGCACAGGCCGGATAAACTGGCCGCCACGGGCGCTGTACTCGGCTTGCTGGGCCATGATCTCATCGGCGAAGTTCCAGGCCAGCAGCAAAACGTAGTCGGGCTGGTCTTCGAGCAGTTTGGTGGTGGGGAGAATGGGTAGTTGGTTGCCGCCCATGAATTTACCATGCTTGATAGGATTGAGATCGACCACGTAATCGAGTTGATCTTTGCCGATGCCGACGTAGTTCATCAGGGTGGTGGCCTTGGCGGCAGCACCGTAACCGACGATGCTTTTGCCCTCGGCTTTCAGCTCGCCGAGCAGCCTCAGTAGCTCCGACTTGATCTCGTTGACCCGACCGGCGAACTGGAGATAGTAGTCAGCCTTATCAACCTTGCGTGCCCGCTCTGCGGCCAGAAGCGCTTGCACCGAGGGCTGCACATCCTCGATCGGCTGTACGAACAGGCGCAGCGAGCCGCCGTGGATGGCCACCCGGCGGATGTCGTTCAGGTAGAGATTCGTGTCGTCGGAACAGCCGATCCAGCGCCGTCACCGAGAAGTAGCAGAGGTGCTGATGATAGATGGTGTCGAATTCGCCGTGATCGACCAGATCGACCACGTACGGCGCTTCGATCACGGCCATGCCATCGTCGGCAAGGATGGTGCGGATGCCCTCGACGAAACCGTTGAGGTCGGGGACATGGGCCAGGACGTTGTTGGCCAGGAAGAGGTCGGCTCCGGCAGGATGGTCGGCGCGCAGTTTCTGCGCCAGTCCCAGCGTGAAGTACGTTTCCAGCGTGGGGATGCCTTCCGCAATGGCTTTCTGCGGCGGGCCGTCCGCCGGATCGATGCCGAGCACGGGGATGCCTTCTGCAACGAAGTTGCGGAGCATGTAGCCATCGTTGCTTGCTGCCTCGACCACCCAACTGCTTCCGTCCAGATTTCTGCGCTCGATCAACTCACGGGCGCTGTCACCGAAATGGCGCATCAAAGCCGGAGAAACCGAGGAATAGTACGGGTAATCTTGTCGGAAAAGGATGTCGGGCGAGACGGAAACATCGATCTGCGCCAGCGAACAATTCGGGCAGAACACCAGGTCGAGCGGGGCCAGCAGTTCGGGTTCGGCAAGCTGGTCGGCGGTGAGCAAGCGGTCGGCCAGAGGCGTCTCGCCAAAAGAAATGATCGAAATCAGGTTATCGTGGCCGCAGGAACGGCAGGTTGTGGTTTGTTGGTGCATAAGGGAATCGAATGACTGAAGATTAAGGATCAAAGATTAAAGACAAGTGCGCACTCCCGACGACTTAATCTTTGATCTGTTGATAATTGATATTTTTCAAGAACCGTCCGTCCACCGCAATGCATCATCCACACGGCCTTGGTTCATCAGTTTTTGCAGGTGCGCAAGGCGTTTGTAGCGGGGACCTTCATAGTCATCTGCGCCGAGATCGTAGCGCTGGTAGGCTTCGAACAATTCCTGTGCGCCTTTGCGGGCATCCCACTGCGGCCTGAACTCGGGCAATTGCTGCTGGATGTAGTCGCAGTTGACCCGGTAGGTGCGTTTGTCTGGACCGGCGCCGGGGGCAAATTCGAGGCGGCTGCCGGGCACGGTGTCGACGACGATCTGGGCAAGTTCCCGGATCTGGTAGTTGTCTTCGGTGCGGCCCACGTTGTAGGCGGCGTTGTGCACCACATCGAGGGGGGCGTGCAGCGTGGCGACAAAGGCCCGGCAGATATCTTCGACATGGACGATAGGCCGCCAGGGTGTGCCATCGCTTTTGAGGTAGACCAGACCGGTGGTGTAAGCCCAGGCCATGAGATTGTTCAGCACCAGATCGAAACGTAGGCGGGGCGAGAAGCCAAAGGCCGTGGAGTTACGCAAAAAGGTGGGATGAAAATCGTCGTCCGCCATTTCGCTGACATCCCGCTCCACCATGACTTTGGATTCGCCGTAGGGCGTCACGGGATTGAAGGGGGCGCTTTCATCAATAAAATCCTCGCCGGCAGCGCCATAATTGCTGCACGATGACGAGAAGATGAAACGTTCGACCCCGACCTGTTTGGCTAACTCGGCCAATCGTACCGAAGCCCGGTGATTGATCTCGTAGGTGAGTTCGGGGTTGAGATCGCCCAGGGGATCGTTGGAGAGTCCGGCCAGATGGATGATGGCATCGAAGCCTTGTACATCCGCCGCTGTCACATCCCGCACATCCTTGATGGTTTCGGGGATGGCGAAAGCGGGTTCTGCACCGTAGGTGCATTCCACAAAAAGATTGCTATCGAGACCGGCGACATCATGCCCGGCGTCCAGTAACATCGGGACGAGAACGGTGCCGATGTAGCCGTTATGGCCTGTTACGAGTACTCGCATGGTGGTGCTCCGTAGATTTGTTCAAAATGATCGGATATTTGATATTCGGTATTGGATATTGGTGCATCCGAGTTTGAATATCGAATACCCACTATCCACTATCCTTTAGTCCTCCCACAACTTCCAGGGTGCGTTGCCGCTTTCCCAGAACTGCTGGAGGATGTGTTTTTCTCGTAGGGTGTCCATGCACTGCCAGAAATCGGTGTGGCGGTAGGCCATGAGTTCGCCTTCCGCAGCCAGCCGTTCCAGCGGTTCGTGCTCCCAGACCGTCGTGTCGCCGTCGATGTAGTCGAAAACTTCCGGTTCGACGACGAAAAATGCGCCATTGATCCAGCCTTCGCCGATGTTGGGTTTTTCGGTGAACTCAGCAATGCGGTCGCCATCAAAAACCAGATGGCCGTAGCGGGCGGGAGGCCGGACGGCAGTCATCGTGCAGAGTTTACCGTGCGAACGATGGAAAGCCAGCAGCGCATCCAGATTGACGTCGGCAACGCCATCGCCCCAGGTGAGCATAAAGGTCTCGTTGCCGATATGCGGGGCCAGGCGTTTGATGCGCCCGCCGGTCTGGGTGGGAATACCGGTGTCGATCAGATCAACGATCCAGTCAGGCGAATAGCCGCCCTTGATCTCGATCTCACCATTTTTGAGATTGACGGTGAGATTGCCTTGCAGCGAGTAATAATCCCGCATGTAGCGTTTAATGTAGTCGCCTTTGTAGCCCAGAGCGATCAAGAAGTGCTTGTGACCGTAATAATCGTAATGCCGCATGATGTGCCAGAGGATGGGCATCCCTCCGATCTCCACCATCGGTTTCGGCCTGATTTCGGTTTCTTCAGCCAAACGTGTGCCATATCCACCGGCCAGGATTGCAACTTTCATAGAATCATTTCACCTCGATGTGAACGGATGATTGTTCGCATGGGTCGCGTATTGAAACGACCAGCACAGTTTAGCATGAGAGCTTTGAAACGCTGCAATCAGTCTGCATCGTCGTAGTAGCGGTAGTACTTGGTCGAGTAGCCACGTGTGCGGAAGAGACGCTGGTCGAGTTTCCACAAATGCTGCCAGGAACCGGGCAGGATGGCCGAGACCAGATCGAGCGCCAGCAGCGCCCAGTTCTTGCCGGTGACTGACCACAGCAACCATTGGCCGTAGCTGCGGATACGTTCGTTGCCGGAGAGCGGGACTCGTCGCACTGCCCGGCCATATTCCTGCCACTTGCGCCAGTTGGGAACCTTGCTGTGCCCGGCCTTGGATGCGTCGTACCAACCGGCAAGTTTATCACGCTCCAACTTGACCGAGCGCTCGGCGTGCTGGCGGGAATAAAACAGAGGGGCGGGCAGGGCGATGAGGGGCCCACGCAGGTTGATTTCAGCAATCAGGGATTTGTCGGAACCGATGTGGCTGGCGATGAGCGGCGTTTGGGCGAGCACGGCTGCCCGGTAGAGGCCGAAAACCTGGAAACAGGTCGGCGAAAAACGGATAAACTCGCCGTAGCGGACGCTGGGCTGCGGATCGTCAGGATGGTCCAATTCCACCAGATGTTCGCCCACCACCTCACCATCGTCATCGATGACCAGAACCCTGGTGTAGCACAGCACAGCGTCCGGGTTCTGATCCAGGGCGGCCACACAGCGTTCCAGATAGTCGGGCGCAATCAGATCGTCAGCAGCAAACCACTTGAAATACTCGCCGTTTGCCAACTCAAACGTGCGATTGAAGTTTGGCGCTGCGCCGATATTTTCGGGGTTGCGATGGTAGTCGGATGCGCTGGTCCCACGCGGCATAATCCCGGCAGATCGCTTCCGTGCGGTCGGTGGAGGCGTTGTCGCAGATGACGACTTCGTAATCCTCGAAAGTCTGCGCCTGGATGGCATCGAGGGCAGCCTGTAAAAAGTGTTCACCGTTGTAGACAGGGAGACCGATGGCTACTTTGGGCATCAGTCCACCTGCACCAGATTAGCGCCAAATGGCAGATATTCGTCTGCCCACTGTAAGGGATCGACAGCGATGCCGTTGACCCGCACTTCCCAGTGCAGATGAGCGCCCGTGGAGAGGCCGGTTGTGCCCACCAGCCCGATAGTTTCCCCGCGCTGTACCGGTTGGCCGGGTTCCACCAGGATCTCGGATTGATGCCAGAAGTTGGAGTACACGCCCTGGCCGTGGTCGATCACAGTTGCGCCGCCACGCACTTCCAGGTTTTCGGCCAGCACGACAACGCCATCGGCAGGGGCAACGATGGGCGTGCCGCCCGGCGCTGACCAGTCGCTGCCGGCGTGGTAGGAACTGACGGGGCCGCTGTTGTAGCTGCGCCGTTCGCCAAAGGGTGAGGTTTGCTGGAAACCGGGCGCAATCGGGAATCGGAACACTTCTCGCCACAGTTGCTCATCGCTGTACCCGTCCCAGATTTCCTGCAAGATCTCCAGTTCCGAGCGCACTTTCTGAGGCTCCAGCAGCCCGCCCTTGCTCGGCGGCAGCACGATATGCTGTATCTCGTACTCGCCGGCCACAATCGGCACGGCGATCTTTAGCGTCCGCCTGTCGGCCTGGATTGTGAGTGTGCGCTGCCCGGGATTAGCCAGTGCGCCAGTGGGGATAAGGGCGCTGTAGCGATAACCTTGTTCCACCGATTCAGCCGCATTAAAGCGAAGCTTTGTGTTGCCGTACCCGCCTTCAAGCGCTGTTTCTTCAGCGACCGTCACATCGATGACGCCGGTCTGGCCCTGCACGATGGCCGGGGTGAAGGCAATGGTCTGGAAGGGAGCAGGCAGGTCGGATGATGGAAGCAGCGGGACCAGGATTTCCGGTTCGAGCTTCAAAAAACGGCGGGCTTGACGCTTCGAGATGCCGTTCAGACCGAGGATTTCATCAGGAGAGACTTGAAGTCGCCGGGCCAGACGTGCAATCGTGTCGCCCGGTTGGATGCTCAAATTGTACGAAGCTTGCAGGTTTACAGGCGGGGGAGCCTCAGCACCAGGGATGGTCAAACGCTGGCCAACGTATATCAGATTGGGATCATCCAGACCGTTTGCCGCCATCAGTTCGTCCACGGTCACGCCATACTGCTGGCTGACTGCAGAAAGCGTGTCGCCAGCGGCTACCGTGTGGACGCGCGGCGTTGGACTGTCGTCAGCCAGGGCAGGCGTCAGGCTGACAAACAGAAACAGGAGGGCGAAAAGGAATGATCGGAGTGGCATCAAGTTTGTGGGTAGTGGCGTATTCTGACTGTCGAAATCTCGTCATTTTGGAAACCGTTAAACCAGTAGACCTGTACACTGGGCTGACAACTCCCTGGTTTTCCGGTTTTCGGGTTTACCGGGTTACAAAAAATCAAATCATCAGTCAGTTCTGATCCTTTACCAGTTTGCGAATTGCGGATGATGCCCCAATGTTAGCGGATTTCGGGGCCGGTGTAAAAAGATGAGCGCTATGAACCAGGGCCGAGTTCGTTGTGTCGGTAGTCAAGGTAAACGATGACGATCAGCGCCATCACCAACCACAAATGCTTTTCGCCGCGAATGTCGTGGCTCAGCCCATAAACAAGTTGGGCGATGAAGGCTGCCGCCAATCCAATCGCCAGTGGCAGCCAGCGACCAGTTTCCCGCTTGAGGTTGGACAATGACCGCCTGATCATGGCGATGCCCAGCAGCGTCACCACCACCAATCCCGCCAGTCCGGTCTCGGCAGCGACGCCAAGCATCGCATTGTGAGCGCCCCGCGCCAGATCGCCACCGCTCAGCCAGGCCGTGTATGCCTTCAATCCGCCGATGCCGACGCCAAATACGGGGCTGGCAAGCCAGGCGCTGCGGTGGAGATTGAGCACGATCAGACGTTGCGGAAGTCGTTCGATCTCATAGCCGGATAACCCGACCAAAGAGGTGGCGAGATCAAATCCGGGCAGCGATATGATGGACAATCCACTGAGTAAAAACAAGCCGATTGCGACCAATCCCGCAAAAGACAGCACCAGCGCCCAACGCAGCCACTTGGTGCTGTCGAACAATTTGGGAAGGACCAGCAAAGCCAATCCGATGGCGAATCCCCCCCACGCCCCCTGAGATTGGGTCAGAACCAATGCCAGGGCCAGCACGGCGATAAGAACAAGCAGCAGGCGTTTCATCCTGCCTGTTGGCTTGCCGTACAGGAGCAGGCCGCCGAATACGAGCAGGGATGCCAGAGCGTAGCTGGCGAAGGCGTTGGAATTGCGAAACAGGCCGGTGACTTTGTGGGTCTCGCTGACCAGCGGCAACGGTGAATCAAAGGCGAAAAGACCGATTGGATAGTAGAAAATCGCCAGAACCGCCGCCAATCCGGCGAATAACGCTCCCAAAGCCCACGAGCCGAGCAGGAACTTAATCCGACCTGCACGCTGCTCCCGGACATCTGTGTAA
Source organism: uncultured Chloroflexia bacterium (assembly GCA_963700615.1). GTDB lineage: Bacteria > Chloroflexota > Anaerolineae > J102 > J102 > DUEF01. The sequence continues at coordinate 492,103 of CAVOYG010000033.1, forward strand.
GCCACCAGCAGCAAAAACAGCACCACGAGATACACTTGCGCCACCCATTCCAGCAAAATCGCTTGCGTGGCTGCCGGGGATGGCAGAGATCGCAATCCCAGCAGGGAAAGCGCCAGCGCCAGCACATAGGCGAGCAGCAGGATGTTGATGGAGGTGTCGGGAAGATGGATTTTCCGCCGCCCTCGCAGCACATCGTACGCCGCCGCCAGCAACCACACCAGGACAAGCACCTCAGATGGCGTCAGCCGGTATTGGAACCAGGGCAGGAACAACGCATACTGCAACGGAAGCAACGCCACAGCCAGGGGCAGGGTCCACAAAGGGCGTTTGAGCGCCAGAGCGAAGCTCCCGGCCAGCACCAGGAGGGCAGTGGCATACACCAAAAGGGTCTGCGACTGGCCATCCAAAGCCGCAGTCAGTGTCCGCAAAAGCACCGCCGCCACGAAGATGCCGGCGATAAGCTTTACCAGTTCAGAGGGCAGACCGAAATCAAAAGCCCTGTTTTGATTCCGTTCCTGTTTCGAGTTGATTGTGTTGGGGGACGTGCTGTTCATTGCGTTGTATTGTAAAGCGTGAGGCGTGAAACGTGAAAGACGCAACGGGACGATATGATGAAGATTCAGTAGATAACCGGGTAATCTTGACCTCCCGGAGGTCCGCACCAGCCAATTACCTGGTTAATTTGTAAACTTTCATAATGTCGAGATAGGAGAGCAATTGCCGAGTCATTGTCAGGTGATGTAGCATTAGCCCATGTTGAAAAAACCGCTTGTTCCCTCAAGATACACGACCCTTGTGGCGCTGCTCGCCCTGAGCTTGCTGCTGGCCGCCTGTGGTCGAAACGCCCCCACCCCGACACCGACGCCTACCCCGACACCATTTCCCCAGGCGGCTGCTCTGACGTCGACGCCATCACCTGTGGCGACGACCCCGCCAACATCTGAAGCCCACTATCCACTGGTGCTCAACCAGCACAGTCCCCTGGCCACGCCAACCTCTGCTGCACTGGATACGGCCACACCCACACCTCAGCCGCCACCGCCCACTCCAACGCCGACACCCGCGGCCACGCCCTTCCCGCCCGGACCGCCCTCGAAACTGGGCCTTTTCGTCGGGCGCAACGACCCGCAGCTATTCGATTTGTTGAAAACAGGCAATGTCGCCCTCGTCAAGACCCTGGAATACGATGCCAACTTCGTTGCCGAGATCAAGGCGATCTCACCGGAGACGCTGCTTGTGGCTCGCTACACGCCCCTGCCGCTGCCCGACTTTAATAACTGGGATCCAATCACCGCTGCCCGGCAGTTCGTCGATGTGCTGCTGCCCATCGCCACCGAGCCCCGGCGCTTCGCCAACATCGACTGCTGGGAAGCCTACAACGAGCCCAACCCGGCCACTCCGGAGCAGATGGCAAGCCTGGCGGCCTTCGAGGCGGAGCGCACCCGCTTGCTGGCCGAGGCCGGCATCCGCTCCTGCATCGGCAATTTCAGCACCGGGCAACCGCCGCTGGAACTGTGGCCCGCCTTCTTCCCCGCCCTGGAAGCGGCCAAGGCCCACGGCGGATATCTGGCCTTGCACGAATATTCGGCGCCGTACATGTGGTTTGGCAGCGGACCGCACCAACTGCAAGCAGGCAGCGATGAGGGCGATGAGGGCTGGCTGACGCTGCGCTACCGCAAGGTCTATCGAAACATCCTGCAACCGGCCGGGCTCGACATCCCCCTGGTGATCACCGAAACGGGCGTCGATGGGCAGGTCGGGAACAGACCGGGGCCGGTAGGCAAAGGCTGGCAGGATTTCACAGACTTCTGGTCGGGTGAAAATCAGGTCAGCACCCTCGCCGAGGGTTTTTATGTCGAGCAACTGGCATGGTACGACGCTGAACTAGTCAAAGACGACTACCTGAAAGGCGCAGCCATCTATGCGCTGGCAGGGCCACAAGGCTGGCAGTCCTTCGAGATCGGCGGGGTCACCAAGGATATCCTGGAGCAGTATTTATCCGTTCACCCCCAGAGATGATGGCATCCGATCCTGGGCGAGTGATTCCGGCCAATACCTGCCATCAGAGATTTGCTCTCGTAATTGTCCTGGTTTGATCCGACTACATTTCCCCCGTGGAATCTCTCGCCCCTGCCGACCTCTGACCTCTGATTTTCCGACTTCCGCTCCTACCCACCGCCCTCACTCTCCGGCGCGGGCGTTCGCGTTGGCGCGACCTGAAGCTGGTCGGCGGGGAAGGGGGTGACGGGTGGATCGCCCAGGAACTCTTCCAGGCCCAGCACATCGATCCAGTCATCAAGCTCATATTCGACGTACTGGCTCATCTCGGCCTGATAGCGTCCATCCACTTGCTGGTGGACGTAACGGACGGCCAGGATCGCCACCACGATCATGAACAGGAAGATCAGGGCATAGCCCCGGTTAAAGCGTCGCATAAGCGTAGCTTAGCGTGATGTGCCCACACCTGCAAATTCTTGCACAGCAGCGCAAGCTTGTGGCATAATCCATGTCAATTCGGGCGAGTAGCTCAGCTGGTTAGAGCGCACGGTTCACATCCGTGAGGTCAGGGGTTCGAGTCCCTCCTCGCCCACCTGAAATCGCAGCCAGAACTGCGATTTTTTTGTGCAGCTTTTTGGACGTGTGAGTCAGGCGGGTATTGCTCCCGATGGGTGAGTGACCACCGAAGGTCGGAGGGCAAAACAAAAGGCCGGAGCAAAACGCTGCCGGCCTGTCGAAATCGTAGGGTGGGTGTGAAAAATCAGTTCAGAAAGAGATTCAGGACCAAGAGCAACGCCACCATCAATGCAGCGACAATGCCCATGCTACGCATATCGCCAGCAACGAATGGATAATCGGCATGCCAGTCGATGGAATCCATGCCTATGCCAGTGGTCTTTTTGGCGGCTGCAGGTGCGGCTGCATTGACGGGTTGGGCTGCTGCTTCCGCTGCATCCTGGGATTCAGTCGGCGGCGTGTACTGCGGGACATTTGTCTGACGTTGTTTTCGACTTTTACGTGTTTTCTTTGCCATGTGCTTGCCTTATTCATTCGGAGTTTGTGTTAAATGCCGGAGAATCATAGCACAGACATGGTTCCAGAGCGAAATAGCGCAAATGCTGAAAATGAGCATCGCCATCAACACCGCTTTTCTTGACGCAACTGCTCAGCGCTGCTATGATCGCCGCATTATAATCACATACGGGGCGGTGGCGAAATGGCAGACGCAGCGGACTTAAAATCCGCCGGGGGTAGCTCCGTGTGGGTTCGAATCCCACCCGCCCTATTGTTTTTCCCCTGCTTGCGCCCGGCTGGTGGCGTCATGAGGTTTTATAAAACACCTCGGCGCTGCTCAGGCCAGGCGTTTTTGTTGGGACAGGTTGCTGATTCAGGTGACCATCGCCCCAGCATGGACAGACGTTTAGATATTGGATAGTAGGTATTTGATATTGGATAGCTGCGAATACCCAATACCCAATATCCAATACCCAGTACCGAAAATCCATTACCCACTGATCAACAAACCCCACTCGTGACCAACCAATGACCGCCGAAGCCCGCCAGATGAGCCGCAACCTGTCGCTCATCTCAATCAATAAAGTCGTCCAGCTTATCGGTGGGGCGCTGTGGGCGTTGATTATCCCGCGCTGGATGGGGCCGGAAGCCTACGGTCAATTCGCCCTGGCCACAGCCATTTCGCTGATCCTGTGGTGGGCCGGCGATTTCGGGGGGCTGGAAGTGTTTGGGCGACATCTGCCCACCTTGCGGGAAAAAAATCTGCAAGCAGCGCGGCAACTCTTTGCACAGACTTTTCTGCTGCGGGTTTTGGTCGCTATTTTGCTCATCCCCCTGATGATGGTCGTGGGCCCGATGATCGCCCCGTGGCTCATGGGCTGGCCGTCGTTCCTGATCGCCTTCTGCGCGGGACTGCACATCATTTCCTGGACAAGTTACCACACGTTGTTCGCCCAAAACGAGATGGGCAAGTGGTCGGTTGAGACTTCATGGCGATTGACGGTGCAACTTCCGCTGATCTTTGTGGTGGCGCAACAGAGCCTCACAGCGCAAATGTCCATGTACGCCCTGACCGAGGTAGTCTTCCTGGGCATCGGCCTGTGGTGGACACGGGATTGGTTCCGGGGAACCAGCTTCCGCCCCCACCTGAGCTTGCTGCGGCCCTACCTGCGCATGGGCCTGGGATTCTGGGCAACCAACGTGGGCATCATCCTGCTTCTCCGCACGGGAACCATCCTCGTGCAGATCCTCACCGGCGACTCGGTGCAGGTTTCCTATTACGATCTGGCGCTCGTGGTCTTTTTCCTGATCTTCACCATCGTAGACCAATTGACCAGGGCGTTTCTCCCCACGGTCAGCGAGTTCGAGGATGAGGGCCAGAAACAACGACTGGGGAACTGGCTGCAAGTGGTCACGTCGTGGGGAACGGCGCTGGCGATGCTGGCGGTGGTGGGCGTGCAGTACACCGCCGATTGGATTATGCCCCTGATGCTGGGCAACGAATACGCCGAATCCGCACCCGTGTTACGGATCATGTTGCTGGCGCTGCCGGCGCTGGTGCTGGTCGGGGTCGGCACCGTCGCCACGGCCGTCAGGCAAAGCGCCCGGGCCAAGATCATCGCCATTGTCATCGGCATTGTTTTTTTCTGGGGCGGCAGCACTATCCTTGCTCCCCGCTTGGGGGCGACAGGCGTAGCCTGGGCGCTGACCATTGGCCTCATCACCTACGCCCTGGCGCTTTTCGCTCAAGTGCGGGAAGATCTGCAATTGCGCTGGGGCGTGCTGCTGACCATTATCGCCCTGGCCCTGCCCTTGCTGGCCCTGGCGCCGATCTTAAAAACGAACATCCTTCTGGCCCTGGCAGTGTTTGCCGTCACCAGCCTGCTCTATCTCGGCATCTGCCTGCTCTTGCGATTGCTTTCACCCGAGCCACTGCAATTGATGGCGAAATTGTTAGGGCGGAAAGAATCAAAGATTAATGATTAAAGATGAATACCGCAGCATTCGATATTGCGTTTCTTGCGTTTCAGCGGCCGCTGCGGTCAGACAGCCCTTCGACACAGGACACAGCTCATTGACAATCTTTAATCCTTGATCTTTAATCTTGAATCCTTAATCACCCTGACGCCCCCGTTTTCCGTTGATTGTTCCCGTTGATTGTTGAATATTGCCATGACCACCCTCAACCCCGACATCCCCTCCCCTGAACTGACTGACGCCCTGAACGACGCTTTGGCGACGATGAAGGCGTTTGGGCAGACCGTGTTGACGCCCGAACTGTTGCTGCTCACGTTCGTGCGGCATGACGATTACAACGCCAGCCGCATCCTCCGGCACATGAGCCAGGAGCGTGGTTTCAAGCTGGCGGAGTTCGAGGCGACGGTGGAGAAGATGGCCAAACTGCGCAGCGGTCGGGATGGCAGGCTGGATTTCATCGCCAACAACGAAGAGCGCATCCATCTTTCCGATGAAATGCTGGTGGTGTTGGACGAGGGTCGGGGCATTGCCGGGGCTTTGGACGAGGTGCAGGTGGGGACGCATCATGCGCTCGGAGCGATGTCAGAACGGGGCGTCAGCACCAGCGCCTTTTTGCAGCGCCACGGCATCACGCCCGACGCCATGACCGAGCAACTGATGACAGATGCCGAAATCCGGCGTTCGACCAGCAGCGATCTGGTGGGGCAGGCGCAGGGCGGCGAGATGAAACCGGTCTACTATCGCCAGGCGCTGCTGCGGGATATCAGCACCCTGCTGGCCCTGGCCGGACATCGCCACATCCTCCTGGTGGGCCCGACCGGCGTTGGCAAACATGCGCTGGTGCAATCATTGGCGCTGCTCCTGGCCGAGGGCAAGGGCCCGAGCGGGATCAAATCCCTGGTCGAGATCAACGAAATCGCCCTGCTCACCGATCCGGTCAAGGCCTTGCAGGCGGGCTTGCGCCAGGCCAAGGGCGGCATCCTCTTCATCCCCAACCTGGAGCGCTTCTTCGGCGGCATCCTCGACGCAGCCTTCCCCCAGGCCGAACGTCCCCTGCAAAAGGCGTTCCTGAACACAGACCCGATCGTCATCGGCACAGTCACCCAATCCGCCTACGACAAGCACGTTGCGAAAGTGTCTGCCGTGGCGCAGCACAGCCATTTCCTGGAAATCCCTGAACCCGATGTAAAGGAAACCGCCGCCATCCTGGCCGTGCACCGCCCGCACCTGGAAGCGGAATACAATCTGCAAATAAACGAAAGCAGCATGACCACCGCCGCCCAACTCGCCCGGCGCTATCTCACCGAGACGCCATTACCGGCAGCGGCCATCCAACTCCTGCACCGCAGTTGCGCCCTGGTGCGGGCCGGCAGCCAGGACCAGAACCCCTTCCGCCCCGACACCAACGATGACACCCGCCTGGATGACGAGGACATCGCCCTGGCCCTGAGCCTGATGACCGGCATCCCCGTCACTCGTCTCGGCGTGGACGAACGGGCCAAATACGCCCACATGGTCGAAGCCCTGCACGAGCGCATCATCGGCCAGGAACAGGCGGTGCTGAGCATTTCCCGCGCTGTCAAGACCGCCCGAGTCGGCCTCAAAGACCCCAAACGTCCGATTGGCTCCTTCCTCTTTCTGGGCCCGACCGGCGTCGGCAAAACCGAGCTATCGAAAGCGCTGGCGGAATTCATGTTCGGCGACGAGGGCGCCCTGCTGGAGCTGGACATGAGCGAATACCAGCAGGAGCACAGCGTGGCCCGACTGATCGGCGCGCCGCCCGGCTACGTCGGCTACGAGGGCGGTGGCCAACTCACCGACCATGTGCGCGCCAAACCCTACACCATCGTCCTCTTCGACGAAGTCGAAAAAGCGCATCCCCGCGTGCTGGATGTGCTGCTGCAGGTGATGGAAGAGGGCCGCCTCACCGATGGCAAAGGCCGCACCGCCTACTTCAACGAAGCCGTCATCATTATGACAAGCAATCTCGGCTCCGAACACCTGGGCGAGCCCATCGTCAGCGAGCGCCACCGCCAGTTGGTGATGGATTCCGTGCAAAGCTTTTTCCGGCCAGAATTCCTCAACCGTCTGGATGATATCGTCATTTTCTCTGCCCTCTCCCCCGACAACCTCCGCCAGATCCTGGACCTGATGCTGAAGAAAGAGGTCGGGCTGCTGGATGGGCGTGGCATCAAGCTGGAGGTGGATGAGGATGCCCGCACCTGGATGCTGGCCCAGAACGAGCATCCCGAATGGGGCGCCCGTCCGCTGCGCCGCATCATCCAGCGCTACCTGCGAGAGCCCCTGGCCGACTACCTGCTGGAGCAGGAAATCGAGCCGGGAACCGTGCTGAGGGTCGGAGCGGAGATGCGGGTTTGGTTTTTGAATTGTTTGCAGTAGGTGCTTGAGCGCCGTCAAATTCGCACTGAAGTGCATTCTACAGTCCCTCAAATCTATTCTTACACACTCCCACCACCCCACTATGCCCACCTTCGATCCCAACTCCATCCGACCGTTTTTCCCCGCCCTTGCCCAAACCGACGACCTCGGCCAGCCGCTGATCTTTTTCGATGGCCCTGGCGGCACGCAGGTCACGCAGGGCGTGATCGATGCCATCAGCGATTACCTGGTGCATCGCAACGCCAACACGCACTCCGCCTTCACCACCTCGCATCGCACAGACGAGACGCTGGCCGCCGCCCACAACGCCCTGGCCGATTTTCTCAATGCGCCCTCGCCCGACGAGATCGTGTTCGGCCCCAACATGACAACTCTGACCTTCGCCCTCAGTCGGGCGCTGGCCCGCACCTGGCAGCCCGGCGATGAAGTGATCGTCACACGCCTGGATCACGACGCCAACATCGCACCCTGGCTGGCGTTACAGGAACAGGGCATCGTCATCCGCCACCTCGACTTTGACCCAGCGGACTGCACGCTTCGCGTGGATGAGCTGGATGACCTGCTCAACGACCGCACGAGACTGGTGGCGGTGGGCGGTGCTTCCAACGCTGTGGGAACCATCAATCCCATCAAAACAATTACAGAAAAAGCGCACGCTGCCGGCGCCTTGGTCTTTGTCGATTCCGTGCATCTGGCCCCGCACGTCCCCCTCGATGTACAGGCGCTGGGCTGTGATTTCCTAATCTGCTCGGTGTACAAGTTTTATGGGCCGCATGTGGGCGCGCTATGGGGTCGATACGAACTTTTGGAACAACTTCCGGCCTACAAAGTGCGACCCAGCGATCCCCTGCCGCCGGGCAAGTGGATGACCGGCACCCAGAACCACGAGGGCCTGGCCGGGGCCACAGCAGCGATCGAGTACCTGGCCTGGTTGGGCTCGGAGTACGGGGCGGGCTATGCCGACCAGTTTTCTGCTTTCTCGGGCCGCCGCCTCGCCCTCAAGCAAGGCATGGCCGCCATCGCCGCCTACGAGCGCAACTTGTTTGGCCACATGCTCGATGGCTTCGACCAGATTCCCGGCCTGACCGTGTACGGCATCACCGAGCGGGATCGTCTGCACGAACGCACGCCCACTGCCGGTATCCGCTTGCAAGGCCACACCCCCGATGAGTTGTCGCAACGCCTGGGACAACTGGGGATCGCCACCTACGCCGGACACATGTACGCTGTCGCCGTTATCGAACGCCTGGGATTAGCCGAAAAAGGCGGGGTTTTGCGCGTCGGTCTGAGCCATTACAACACCCAGGACGAGGTCGACAAGTTGCTGGAAATCCTGGAGGATTGGTCCTGAGACGACCGATGACCTCCGGGAGGTCCGCAAAAAACATAGCGAAGTCTCCACTCCGGGAGGTTGAAATTGGGAACTTATTTTTGGACTCTCGACTAAACCGTCATGACAGGCCATCTACCCTTTTCCATCCCACCTGGGAACCCACAGAATCATCCCCGCCTGCACCTTGGTGTCGGGCAAACAGTTGGCCGTCTTGATTTCCCAGGGCTGCACACCGATTGCATGAGCGATGTCGCGTAGTTTCTGATCTTTCAGTACAGACACCTGCACCCAATTTTCAGGATAGGGGCAGTTGACAATGTCCTCAACTGCTGTTTCCGCATCCTTTTCGAGCGGATTCAACGAAATCGGCACCCAAATCACCTGGCCGGGCGTAACGCTGTAATTAGGCAGGCAGTTTCCTTCTTTAATCACGCGCGCCTTGCTGCCAAGGATTTCGGCGATATCCCTGAGTGTCATGTCCTCTTCAATTGTCGCCTGCTGCCAACCATCGGGGACTGGGCATGTTGCATCCGCCTCGTCTGTTTCAGGCGCTGCTACTGCTGTTGCCGTGGACTGAGTCGACTCAGTAGCGGCGTCTTCATCAGCGGCTTGTTCTTCCCACTGCGGAACCCACAACACCTCGTCGGCAAACACTGTGTTGTCTGGCAGGCAATTGACATCCATGATCTGGCGAGACGTCGTCCCGGTGATCCTGGCGATGTCGCTCAACTGCTGCCCTTCCTCGACTGTCATCTGCACCCAGTCATCGGGCACTGAACAAATCTCATCGTTCTCCGTTAAAACCGCCACCGCCACAATCTCGGATGTGGCGGTGGTTTCACTTGCTGCACTGGAGTCGGTCGATTCAGCTTCCTCGGTGGTCGCCTCATCGTCATCTGCCTGCGGTCCCCACTCCGGGACCCAGAGCGTATCGCCAGCGCTGACATTGTAGTTGGGCAGGCAATTGGCATCCTTGATCTTGCGGGGCGTGGTCCCGGCGATCCGGGCGATGTCTCTCACCTTCTGCCCTTTCTCCACCGTCATCTGCACCCAGCCGTCGGGCACGGGACAACTCTTTGGCTCATCTGCAGTTGCTTGTTCCGTCTCGGTAGCTTCGGCGGAAGCTGTTGGGGCTTCGGCTTTGGTAGTGTCAGTGGATTCGGTGGATTCAGCATCCTCGGTCACCGTTTGTTCGTCATCTGCCTGTGGCTCCCATTCCGGGACCCAGAGCGTATCGCCAGCGCTGACGTTGTAGTTGGGCAGGCAATTGGCATCCTTGATCTTGCGAGGCGTAGTCCTGGCAATCCGGGCGACATCCTTCACCTTCTGACCTTGTTCCACCGTCATTTGCACCCAGCCGTCGGGCACAGGGCAACTTTCTTCCGCCTCAACTGTCTCAACTGTTGCTTCAGTTTCGCTGGCGTCAGTTGATTCTGCTACAACCTCAGTCTCTGTGCTATCGGTTTCTTGTTCCGTCTCAGTCGCTTCCACTATCTCAGTAGACTCGGTTGTTTCTGTCGTCGCCACCTCGTCATCCGCCTGCGGCTCCCATTGCGGGACCCAGAGCGTGTCATCAGCACTGACGTTGTAGTTGGGCAGGCAATTGGCATCTTTGATCTTGCGGGGCGTCGTCTTGGCGATTTTGGCAACATCCTTTACCTTCTGCCCGTCCTCCACTGTCATTTGCACCCAGCCGTCGGGCACGGGACAACTCTCTTCCGTCTCAACGGCCTCAACTGCTGCTTCCGTTTCGCTGGCGTCGGTTGATTCCGCTGCAACCTCAGTCTCCGTGGTATCGGTTTCTTGTTCCGTCTCAGTCGCTACCACTATTTCACTAGATTCGGTTGTTTCTGTCGTCGCCACCTCGGCATCCCCTGCGGCTCCCATTGCGGGACCCAGAAGCGTGTCATCAGCGCTGACGTTGTAGTTGGGCAGGCAATTGGCATCCTTGATCTTGCGGGGCGTCGTCTCGGCGGTCCGGGCGATGTCCTTCACCTTCTGCCCGTCCTCCACCGTCATCTGCACCCAGCCGTCGGGGGTTGCACAACTCTCAGCTTTATCTGCGGTCGCAGCTTCAACCTCGGTAGCTGCGGCTTCAGTCTCTGTGGATTCAGTTGACGTCTCAGCCACAGCAACTTCTTCTGTTGCACTGACTTCGTCCCCGGTCGCATCCCCAGTTTCAGCGGCAGCGGCAGCGCCTTCCGACTCAACTGCTGCGCTGGCTTCAGTCGATTCGGCATCCCGGTTGTCGCCTCGTCGCCCTCAGCTTCAGTAGCCGTCTCATCAGGCGTTGCAGCTTCGCTGCCGGATTCAGTCTCGGCGCTTGCATCGGCAACTTCAACAGGCTCGACGCCTTCCCACGAGGGAACCCAAAGGACGATGCCCACTTTCACCTTGGTGTCGGGCAGACAATTCGCTTCCTGGATGATGCGGGGCTGTGTTCCGGCCGTTCGTGCGATATCCCTCAGCTTCTGGCCTTGCTCGACCGTCATCTGCACCCAATCAGCCGGGTGCGGACAGGCAGCATCAGCTTCCGATGCCTGCTCCTCTCCTGACTCCTCTCCAGCAACCGCCGTCTCAGCATCGCCTTCAGCTACCGTTTCAGTTGGCGCAATCGCTATTATTGTAATGGGCGTGGACTCCGCATCCGCTGCCGCTTCGTTTTGCTGTTCGCCTTCTGTGCCATCCTCATCTGCTGCATCCGCTGAGGAAGATTCGTCAGCCAGAGCGTCTTGTTCGGCTTGTTGCGTGGCCAGCGCCACTTCTTCGGCTGTTGTTGCGCCCGTAGTGCGATCCGCTGCGTAATTGTCCCGATTGAATAGAGTCCACAAGCCCAATACGGTTACGCAGGCAAACACAACCAAAGCAACCGGAACCCAAACCGGGAACCGCTTTGCTACAACAGGCGCATTCTCCAACCAGCGCATGGATGCGTTACCAATCACTAAGGCATCCTCATCCTGCAACGCAACGATGCTTTCCACCGCTTCGCCGTTCAGTTTGGTTTCAGATTGTAAACTGAGCGTGGCAAGTCGCCAGACATCATCGTCAAACTGGAGAATGGCATGGCGCGGGGCGACTCCTTCATCATGCAGAATTAAATCGCAAACGGGGTCAGCGCCAATTACAAAATTGGTCCCTTCAACAGGGACAGTTCGACCATCAGATAGTTGAAGATAGGGCATTGTAGTTTGGCCGGTGGGAGTGTGGGGATTCCCTAAATCCTGTACTAAAAACGCCGATCTGTCAACTGTGGCGCAGAGCGAAAGATAGGTGAGAAAAATCAACCAAAACATCCCGCTCACAGCAGCTGAACCCTGGTGGAAATCGTTCCACAAAGAAAATTCCCGGCGACATATTTATCGCCGGGAATTCTCTCCACACACACATTGAAAGGAGGTGCACCGATGAGGTGCTACGTTCAGGGAGGTGACACAACCCCAGTAAAACACGTTTTTAGCGTTCCCGCTATGATCTAGGTCATATTGGGGACACTTTTTTGAAGATATTTTGGAATTTCGGGATTCAGGGAGCAAAATCATCAACAATCCGTGAAACGTAAAATGTGAAATTTTACGATTGGAGCATCACGTTTCACGTTTTACGTTTCAAACAGATGTGGGTTGGGAACCAGGCCTTACTTCTGGTATGATCAGAGCCAATTGGAGTTCGAACATGACTTTATCACCCATCACACAGCAGATCACTTTCCTGTACACACGTAACCTGTCGGCCACGGCGGATTTTTACGAACAAACGCTTGGCCTTCCGCTTTGGCTCGATCAGGGTGATTGCCGCATCTACAAAGTCACAGGAGGCGGCTATATCGGATTTTGCCAACGCCAACAGATGTCAGAGCAACCACTTGGCGTCATCCTCTGTCTGGTCACGGAAGATGTAGACGCCTGGTGCGAGATGCTGGCCGGGAAGGGCATCGAGTTCGAGAAATCGCCCCAACACAATCCGACCTATAATATTTATCATTGCTTCCTGCGTGACCCCAACGGCTATCTTATCGAGATACAGCGCTTCGGTTAAATAAAGCAAAGTATGAGCCCAGAACAACTAACCAACGAAGTTGGCGGCTATCTGAACCCTCTGCTGGATCAGATACTCATCTACATCCCCAAAATCATTGCCGCCGTGATTATTTTTGTGGTCTCAATCTATGTCGGGGCGCTGGTGGCAAAGATGGTGCGGAACACTGCCGAGAGACGAAAGATGGACCCCGAACTCGTAACACTTTTCAGCCGCATGGCACAATGGACGATAATCACTATTGGCACGATTTGGGCATTGCAGACTGTTGACAGAAACATCACCGCTTTTATTGCCGGATTGGGCATTGCCGGCTTCACCATCGGCTTTGCGTTACAGGACATCACCAAGAACTTCGTTGCCGGTATGCTGCTCCTGCTTCAGCAGCCCTTCGATGTCGGTGACTTCATCGAAGTTGTGGGATATAGCGGTAAGGTCATGGACATATCTCTGCGGGATACTCAAATGATTACACTGGATGGGTTGAATGTCATCATTCCCAATGCTGAAGTCTACACTAATCCAATCACGAACTATCACCAGGGCAAAGTGGCGACGGATCGCCCTTGAGATAGGTGTAGACTATGGCTCTGATTTAGAGGCTGTCACCCAAATTGCACTTGACGCTATTGAAGCGTTGCCAGGCATCAAGGGTGAGGACCAGTAAACCAACGGTCGTCTTCAAGAATTTTGGCGGCAGTGCTATCGATTTTACTCTTTACTATTGGATCGATGTCGAAGCCACCGATTTTCTAACCGCCACCGATCAGGGATTGAAGCTGATTAAATCCGCTTTCGAACGCGAAGGGCATCGATATCCCATTCCCCATTCAGGTGCAATACCAAAAGAACCTATCGTAGGGCTTATCTGGCCGCAGACGATGACAGTATCTGCAATGAAATGGTTTTGCTCTACGCCGGGAATAGTTGTAGCATGGCACCAATCCAACGCCACGTTTGTCGTATCTACGTCCAGTTCCAGGAGAAGACGTAACATGATGGAGTTTCACGTCAGCAGGGAAGCAAGGGATACCTATCAGTTCGATCAGTCGTTGTTCACTTTCAACGGCAATGTGATCTTCGCCAATTTTCATGCTGCCCGTGTTTTCGCACAACAGATGAATAACCGGCGCGACCTGGCGCGCTTCCCCGAGCAGGCAGTCAAGGCGTCTGACATCAATGCGATGGGGCTGATCGACGAGGTGTTGCACCTCATGGTGGAGACGTATCGGCGGCAGGTGAACCCGAATGTGTTGCAACAAGCGATGGCTTTCCTAAACCAACAGGTCGGGGAACAGGAAATCGAACGGATGCTGAGCCAGTTCGGTCAGGAATTTCCGCCTCTGGCCGTTTACCGGCAGGAGATCAGTCTCGACGACTATCTGGACGGAGAATCAGAGCACAGGCCGAACCGTGAGACAACGCTCGAAGAACTGTTGCTGCTTTGGCTGGCAAACGCCAATCCCGCCTTCTCACCCTACCTGGAGTTGTTTGACGACGCCGACCTGGAGACGAAAACAACGTACCTGGAGGCCATAGCGGGGATGAAGACCTTTTTCGCCGGTGAACCTGGGCTCGAACCTGGCGGCGAAACCCTGATCGACATGCTGATGGCCCCCGCCCTCGCCTCTCCCCACTCCCTGAGCGGACAGTTGGATTTTGTCCGTAAGCGCTGGAGCGTATTCATCGGTCCCTCGGTTTACCGCTTGCTCACCAGCCTTGACTTCATCGCTGAAGAATACAAACCTGTCTTCTCCGGCCCTGGCCCCATCGAAACCATTGATTTTGCAGAAGAAATTTACGAGCCGGAACACTACAGTCCTGATCTCGACTGGATGCCCAGGGTGGTCCTGCTTGCCAAAAACGCTTATGTCTGGCTCGACCAGCTATCCAAGCATTACCAGCGTCCCATCACCCGCCTGGACCAGGTTCCCGACGAAGAATTGAGCAGGATCGCTCGTTTCGGCATCACCGGTCTCTGGCTTATCGGCCTCTGGGAACGCAGCCAGGCCTCCAAACAGATCAAACAGATGATGGGCAACCCCGAAGCCGTGGCCTCGGCTTACTCGCTGTACGATTACGAGATCGCCGCAGACCTGGGCGGGCCCGAAGCGATGAACGACCTGCGCTGGCGCGCCTGGCAGCGAGGCATCCGCATGGCCTCGGATATGGTTCCCAACCACATGGCCATCGACTCCCGCTGGGTGATGCAACACCCCGACTGGTTCCTCTCCCTGCCCTACAGCCCTTTCCCCGGCTACACCTTCAACGGCCCCAACCTCAGCAACGACGACCGGGTGGGCGTCTACCTGGAAGATCATTACTACGATCGCAGCGATGCAGCGGTCGTGTTCAAGCGCGTGGATAGCTGGACCGGCGACACCCGTTACATCTACCACGGCAATGACGGCACAACCATGCCCTGGAACGACACCGCTCAGCTCGATTATCTCAAGGCGGAAGTGCGGGAGGCGGTGATCCAGACCATCCTGCATGTGGCCCGCCAGTTCCCCATCATCCGCTTCGATGCCGCCATGACCCTGGCCAAGCGCCACATCGAGCGGCTGTGGTTCCCGGAACCGGGCTCCGGCGGCGCTATCGCTTCGCGAGCAGAGCACGGCATGAGCAAAGCCGATTTCGAGGCAGCCATGCCCGAGGAATTCTGGCGCGAGGTCGTCGATCGGGTCGCCGCCGAAGCGCCCGACACCCTGCTGCTGGCCGAAGCTTTCTGGCTGATGGAGGGCTATTTTGTGCGGACACTGGGCATGCACCGGGTCTACAACAGCGCCTTCATGCACATGCTGCGGGATGAGGATAACGACAAATATCGTCAACTGATCAAAAACACCCTCGAATTCGATCCGGAAATCCTCAAGCGTTACGTCAACTTCATGAGCAATCCCGATGAAGAGACGGCCATCGCCCAATTTGATAAAGGGGATAAATATTTCGGCGTTTGCACGATCATGGCCACCGTGCCGGGCCTGCCCATGTTTGGGCACGGACAATTCGAAGGCTATGCCGAAAAATATGGCATGGAGTACCGGCGTGCGTACTGGGACGAACAGCCCGACCAATGGCTTGTCGACCGGCACCTGCGGGAGATCTCGCCGATTCTGCGCCGCCGCCAGATCTTCGCTGAGGTTCAGCATTTCCTGCTGTACGATTTCTTCACGCCCGACGGCGGGGTGGACGAAAATGTCATCGTCTATTCCAACCGGTCGGGAGGAGAACGATCCCTGGTTATTTATCACAACCGTTGGGACGACACCCGTGGCTGGTTGCATACCTCTGCCGCCTATCTGGACAAGGGCAGCGGCGAATTGGTGCAACAGAGGCTGGCGCAGGGCCTGCAACTCAGCGATGATGACCGCACATTTGTTATCTTCCGGGACCTGGTTACGGGCCTGGAGTACATCCGCAACAGCCGGGAGCTTGTCGATCAAGGTCTTTATGTCGAGTTGAGTGCCTACCAACGCCATGTTTTCCTCGATTTTCGGGACGTGCAAGACAACGAACTGGGGCATTATGGCCAACTGGCAGCCGTTTTGAGGGGGCAGGGCGTGCCCAGCGTGGAGGAAGCGGTGAAGGAGCTCTATTTGCAGCCGCTGCATCATGCTTTCCGCCAGCTTGTCGGGGCCGGGACCCTGCAATTCCTGATGGATGCCCGTGTGCTCGCCTTGCCGGAAACGGATGAGCCTTTCTGGGATGATGACCAGCAGCAACGCCTGCAGCGGATCGAACAGGATGTTTTAAAGCTGCTGAACGAAGTTCAGGCTTTCGCTGGCGGTGACGAAACGCGCCAGGAGGAATCGCAGACCGCAGCGAGTACGGACGACATCATGCTGAGACGCCTGGAAGCTTTAGGACTGGCCGAGCAAGAGGATGCTGTTGCGGACGAGGTTACAGCGGCTGATGTTGTTGATGAAGTCATTGACGACACCATCGATCAGATACCCGAACTGGACTCTGAACCCGACCTTGATGCCATCGCCGCCACAATCAGCCAGACGCTAGCCGCAGTGCTGCAATTGCCTGTGCTCGCCCAACGCTACCCTGATCCCAAATCAAAAGCCTATCGCCAGGCCACCGCTGGACTACAGAACGATGATCCCATGCTCTGGGGAGCGCTCTTTGGCTGGGTGTTCACCGCTCGCCTGGGGCAGGCCGTCAGCACGGACGCAACGGAGGCCGCAAGTCTGGCGCGCAACTGGATGGATGACTGGCTGCTGGGGAAACAGTTGGCTGCCGGATTGGTAGGCGCAGGCCTCAGTGCTGACGAGGCCGCACAGGCCGTGGCCCTGGTGAAAACGCTGATCCCGAACCAGGATTGGTACGAAGCCAGCAGCAAAAAAGAGGCTGCCCCCGAAATACGCAAAGAAAAGCGAGCCTATCGCCTGCTATCAGCGCTTCTGCAAGACCCCGATGTGCAGCGAGCAGTGGGCATGAATCGCTTCGAGGATGTCCTCTGGTACAACAAAGAGCGCTTTGATGCGTTGCTGACTGCGCTTTATGCAGTTGCCGCCGCCGACTTCAGCAGTAATTCGGATGCCAAAACCAGCAAGGTGATCAAAATGCTCAAAAAACGAGCCACCGTGATCAAGAAACTGCGGAAGGCGGATAAGAATTCGGCGTATGAGGTGAACAAGCTTCTGGCGTTTCTGAAGTAACTCAATTCAGGTGCGACGTACTTTTGGTTTCGATTGTACAAACGATGCGGAACCGAAAATAAATATCGCTTCCTCTGCAAGTGCGTCGCACCTGAACTACCGTGAATCAGCTCAAATCCGAGAGTTGATGGCTCACATTTTTTAGGGTGGGATACAGATCCCGATAGAGCGCATAAAACCGGTCGTACTCAGCCTGGGTGCTGGGATTGGGTGTCGTGATGCCAGTGATCTCAACCGTTTCCTGGCAGGCGGTCTCCACATCAGGCCAGACGCCAGCGCCAACGCCAGCCAGAAGCGCTGCGCCATACGCTGCGCCCTCGGTGGCATTGACAGTCGCCAGTTCAACGCCCAGCACATCCGCCAGGATCTGCCGCCACACCAGGCTCCTGGTCCCGCCCCCCGTGATCCGCACCTGACTGATGTCGCTTAATCCCGCCGCCTTCATCAACTCAAAACTGTCTCGCAGCCCAAAGCTGACGCCTTCCACAACCGCACGGGTGAGATGCGACCGTTCATGCCGCACCGTCAAACCCACAAAAGCGGCTCTCGCTTGCGGATCGGGATGGGGCGTGCGTTCACCGGTGAGGTAAGGCAAAAACAGCAATCCCTCACTACCAGGGGCGATATCACGCGCTTCGTCAACCAGATCACCAAAATCGATACCTGGCGCAAACGCATCCCGGTACCAGCGCAGACTGCCTGCCGCCGAAAGCATCACGCCCATGAGATGCCATTTTCCGGGGACCGCATGACAAAATGCGTGCAAGCGTCCTTCCGGCTCGATAAAGGGTTCGTCCGTGGCTGCAAACACCACGCCGGATGTCCCCAAACTGAGCGAGACAATGCCCGATGACACAGCGCCTGTCCCAACCGCAGCCGCAGCCTGATCGCCGCCGCCAGCCATGACAGGAATGCCGGGACGCAAGCCCGTGGCGCTCGCCGCAGCTTCGCTGATCACGCCGGTGATGGCGGTTCCCTCGTATGTGGGCGGCATCCAGGCCGGGTCGATCTCGAGGGCCGAAAGCATTTCATCCGACCAATCCCGTTTACGGATATCGAATAACTGCGTGCCGGACCCGCCCGCTTTGTCGACGGCATACTCGCCGGTCAATTTGAAGCGGACATAGTCTTTGGGCAACAGGATATGGGCCACGCGAGCATAGATTTCGGGCTCCTGATTATGGACCCAGAGGATTTTCGGCGCTGTAAAACCGGTCAGGGCGTCGTTTCCGGTCACTTGAATAAGATGCTGCTTACCCAGTCGCCGTCTGATTTCATCGCATTCGGCGCCAGTGCGCTGGTCGTTCCAGAGCAGGGCCGGGCGCAGCACCTCCCCGGCGGAATCCAGCATTACCAGACCATGCATTTGCCCGGTCAAACCGACGCCCTGGATATCCTGCGCCTCGACGCCTGTCCGGGCAAGCAATGCCCTGATGCTCTGTACGGTTGCCTGCCACCAAAGATCGGGATGTTGTTGCGACCACAAGGGATAGGGCGTTTCGTAGCCATATTCCGAAGAAGCAACGCCAATGACTGCGCCATCCGCGCTCATGAGCAGCGCTTTCGTTGCTGTCGTCGAACTATCGATACCTATAAAGTATGTCATACTGTCGGGACCTCCAATCTCAATAAAGGAACTATACGAATCCAGTAAGCTTGTGAAGTTAACCTCATCTGGCATATCATAAAGCCTTAGGGAGCAGATCAGCAATCAGAGAAAGTCGCTAAAACCCCCGACACCGTGCGATGATTTGGTTCATGATATGTCGACTTTGCAAGCATGACGATCTCCAGCAAACGGTGAACATGCCACTGTTGCGTTTTGCCCGACCTTTGACCCTATGCTACAATCGCGCATTGCTAGGCCCTCTTCTTTGGGCCATTTCTCACACAATTATGAATGAGGATCCGCAAACGCAGGCCGACGATTTCCGGTCTTACTGCATGGTCTATTCCATTACCATGACACCCGAATACTAAACCGCACCACCCGCCGCTCATATCGAAGGAGAATAGCTAAGCGTTTTCCCCTACGTTAGACGACGGGTGAATTTGTGCGAGGAGACATTAAATGCAAACCAGCTCATCACTCAATAATTTCGGTCGCTTTCTCGAAAACCGAAATGTCGGACGCATATTTGGTTATGTCGTCATCCCGATTCTGCTCCTGATTATCCTTCTGCTCCCACCGGTGCAGTTATGGAACCGGGTTCTGAACATCGGACATACCCAGGTGCAAGCCACATCTGGTGAAGTCAGCGATCCTGATGGAACTATGGTGATTTTCCCTGCAGAAGGGTTGACCGAACCCGGAAAAACGTATGCGCGCCTGAATTCGGTGCCGAGAGCCGATTTCGAACGGGGCGACACCAACGAGGAATTGCGTCAAGCCGCTGAGGTATTGCCCGGCGATCTGCGACCCCGCAGCCCTGTTTACGAACTCGATGTGCGCGGCGCAATCCCCACAGAAAGCATCGGCATCATCCCCATTCCCAACGATTCGATGCCCTACGAAACCCTGGGCATCTACAACTGGAATGGCGAAAGCTGGGAATGGCTGCCTCACCACATCAACCTCAACGATGACACCATCGAATTCGATGTCAATTTCGTGCCCAATGCCTTTGTTGTGGCCCAGACCAGCGCTCTGCCCCCGACCGTTGGCGTCCAGCTACCGGCCAGCCAGACGCTGCCTGCCGAAGCTTCCGCTGCTGTCACCACCCTCTTTCCCACGGTGCTGAAATTGCGCGGTGATGGCGGCGTTGATGGCGCAGAGTACCTGCCCGACGCTTCCAGCTTGCCTTATGACACCTATCTCACGGTGCAGAACTATGAAGCCGACAACGTGCCCCGCACCGATCTGTTGGCCAATCTCCTGATCGATGGTCAGATGCAGGAAATCCAGATCAACACCGTGGCCGAATTGGCTGCCAGCAAACTGTACACCGGCGTAGGAATTGACTTCAAAGGCGTTGACCCGCCCCTGCGATCTGATTACAGCCGTTTCATCCAGAACCTGGCCACTCGTCTGCACCAGGATGGACTCAAACTGACTGTCTTCCTCGATACGCCCACGCAAATCTCCGACGCAGAATGGGAAACCTACGGGTACGATTGGCGCGCCATCGGCGCCAGCGCTGACCTGGTTGCGGTTCCCGGTCCCGAAAACCCGCTGGCCTATGCGCCAGGCGGCGAGGTCGAGAAATTGCTCACCTATGCTGTCAGCGAGATCGATCGTCGCAAGCTCCTGCTGCGCCTGCCCGGACAAAGCGTCGAGCAGGCGGACAACTACTTCCTGACCAGAGGATATGGCGAAGCCATTGCCCCCTTGATGGGTGAGGTGACCGCCGCTGCCGCCGTGGTGGAGCCAGGCACAACGGTCAATGGCAGCCTGCAGACCGATATCGTGGCCTCACCCTTGCAATTTGATCCTGCCACCGGCATTTCATGGTATCGCTACCGCGGGCAGGGCGGCGAAGAGCGCATCGTCTTCCTGGAAAACGCTTCGAGCCTGGCCAACAAAACAGCGATGGCCAACCGCTTCAACCTGGGCGGCGTCGTCCTGCAAACGCTTAACTCGAACGACAATGATCCGAGCATCTGGCCCGCTATGGCCAGCTATGCCTCTGGTGAAACGCCCGCCCTACCCCAAAGTGACCTGCAACTTAACTGGCGTCTTACCGACAGTGGCGGCGTGGTCGTGGCAGAACAGGTATACCCACTAAACCAACCCGCCAGCCTGCCTGCACCCTCCGCCCCCGGTGATTATCTCCTGGAAGCGGAACTGCTAAACAACAACCAGCGCATCGCCAGCCAGGGCTCAGCCTCGGTGGCCGTGGCGACGTATACGCCTGTCCCGACCCCCACCCCTGATTTCACGCCCACCCCCATCCCGACCCCGACCCCTGAATTCACGCCCACCCCCACGCCGCTGCCTTATGCCGTAGCCACCGCCAATGGCACGACCAACCTGCGCGAGGGTCCCGGCACAGCATACAATCGCAAGGGACAGCTCCAGGCGGGTGCAGAAATGAAGGTCATTGGTAAAAACAAGAATGGCACATGGTGGCAGCTTGAAAACGCCGACGGCAATCCGGTATGGATCATTGCCAACCGTGTCTCCGTCGCCGGTCCATCAGACCAGATTGCCGTTGCCACGGATATCCCCGAACCACCGAAAGTTGTTGCCGCACCAAGTAGTGGTGGCGGTGGCGGTGGTGGCAGCGCCCCGCCCGCCGGGGCCGGAACCTTCGGTTACGGTATGCAAATTGATCCCAATGCTGATAAAGCCTTTGCCGCCAACGCCATCAAAAATGTCGGTTTCAACTGGGTGAAATGGCAGACTCCCTGGAAGGATCTGGAGGGATCACCCGGTCAGATTGGCTGGGGTGGTGAAGATAGTAAGGTTAATTTCTTTGCCGGACAAGGCTTGAACGTCTTCGCCTCCATTGTGAAGTCTCCTAAATGGGCGCGCCCTGGCAACACCGATTTAGGCGTCGAAGGCCCCCCTGCTGACCCGCAGACCTTCGCCAATTTCCTGGGCGCTTATGCAGGTCGCTACTGCGGCAAAGTGAAAGCCATCGAAGTCTGGAACGAACAGAATCTGCATTATGAATGGGGCAACGAACCACTGGACCCCGCCCGCTACATGGAATTGTTGAAACGTTCCTATCAAGCTATCAAGGGCGCCTGCCCGCAGATGATCGTCGTCAGCGGCGCCATGACACCTGCCGGCAATGTCGGCAACCTCGCTATTGACGACATGCAGTATCTGGAAGCGATGTACCAGAATGGCCTCAAGGACTACTCAGACGCCATCGGCGCCCACCCCAGCGGCTTTAACGTGCCTCCCAGCATCGGTTGGCAGCAAGCCTGCGATTTCATCACACGGGATAACGCCAGTTTCCGTGGCCCCTGTGACAGTCCTCATCACTCCTGGTCGGCTCGCTCCACCGTCGAAGGCTATCGCAACATCATGGCCAAATACGGTGACACCAGCAAGCGCACTCTGGCCGACTGAGTTCGGTTGGGCTGCCGGCGGGGCCCTGCACCCCTCTTATGGTTATGCCAACGACAACAGCCGAGAGGAACAGGCTGCCTGGACAGTTGAATTCTACCAATGGATGAAGAACACCGGTTATGTTGGCCCCGCCTTCCTCTGGAACCTCAATTACGGCATGACCCATCCCACGCTCGAACTGGCCCAGTGGGGCATCCTCGACGCCGGTGGCGGACCTCACCCGGTTTACAATGCACTGGGTTCAATGCCGAAATAGGCAATCAGCCTTTCCGGCAACATAAAGCAATCCGCCAACCAACATCTCGCGAAAACCGCATGAAACGTGATGCGTGGCGCCTTGGAGCCTGTCCTAACGGAACACGCAAGCAACCAATGGCCGCCCGCATCACGCATTCTTACGGTGGCTTGAATTCCTCAGAAACAATCTTGTCACAAACCAACCTATGAATCGATCCCAAGAAGTCCAAAGGCGCAAGGCGCGTTATTTTCTCTCTGGCATGATCAGCACCAGCCTCCTGCTCATGTTGCTGACAGCGACTCTGCTGTTGGGAAGCTGCGGCTCTTCGAATCCTGAACCGACGCCGACTCCAACCAAAACGCCGATGCCGGACGTGATGGACGCCACCGCAACACCGGTCGCTGACACAGCTGTGGAGAATCCCACCACTGAAGCGCCGACTGTGACACCAGTGACTGAAGCTCAACCAGAAACCACACCAGAGGCGGTAGAGAACACGCCTCCGCCGGTTGAGGAAGCGCCCACAGAAGAGCTGCCCACACCAAAGCCCAAACCCACCCTTGCCGCAGGAATGCGCTCTCCTGATTTCGGCGCGCAAGCCTTTCTGTGGTGGCGCGAGGAAACTTCGGACCGTGACCTGGGCTTGCTCAAGGATGGCGGTTTCAATTGGGTCAAGCAATGGTTCGCCTGGCAGGATATCGAAGGCGCTGGACGGGGTCAGTACGACTGGTCGATCGCAGATCGAGTGGTCGATCAGGTCGAAAACAACGGCCTCAAACTGCTGGTGCGCGTGTCCCCCACCGACGAACATGATGCCTGGATGGGCAGCCCCCCCGAAAACGCCGATCTCTTCGCTGAATTTGTCGGGACGATGGCGCAGCGCTACAAAGGCCGCATCCACGCCTACCAGATCTGGAACGAACCCAATCTCTCCCGCGAATGGGGTGACAAGCCGGTGGATCCGGCGGGCTACGTCCAGCTTCTGCGCAAGTCCTACAGCGCCATCAAGAACGCAGACCCCAACGCCATAATCATCACCGCCGGCATGGCTCCCACCACCGCCGATCAGGCTGACGCCATGTATGACGAGAAGTTCTACAGGCAGATGTACGAAGCGATGGGCGGCAACAGCAACGGCTATTTCGACATGCTGGGCGTGCATGGCGCCGGTTATGCAGTATCGCCAGAGACAGATCCCGGCACGATTGCCTCCGATCCCAAGCTCTACAACAACGATCCCAGCTCCCCAGAGCGCTTGCGGGTGTATTCGTTCCGGCACGTGGAAGACATCCGCCGCATCATGGAAGAATACGGCGATTCCGCCAAGAAGATCTCCATCGTGGAATTCGGCTGGACCTGGGATGATCGACCGAGCAGCCCCTACTACTGGCATGGCGCAGGCGCAGGCATCGACCCATTTGTGCAATCGGACTACCTGGTGCGAGCATACAAATGGGCGGAGCAAAACTGGTCCTGGATCGGCATCATGTCGCTGATCTTCATGCCCGATTCAGAGTGGAAGCCAGATACAGAGCAATACTACTGGTCGATCATGGATCCCAGCCCGCCCGGCCAGACCTTCTGGCGACCAGCCTACATCGAGCTGTGCATCTACTTGAATGACGTACAAGGCGAGAGTTGCAAGTACGATCCCAACAAGTAGCCAGTAACCACACAATTGAACTCCCCTGCATTTCCCACCACAGTCAGGTAACAACGGCTAGCGCCTGACAGCTCAGCCCAAACCACCATGACTTCATCGAAATACAAAGCCTACACGCTGGCAACCATCGATCAAATCCCCGAACTGGCTCAGATGCCGGAGAGCACGCTCTTCGACATGAAAGTTGTCGCCAACATCCTGCCCTTCCGGGTTAATAATTATGTCATCGAGGAATTGATCAATTGGGATGATGTTCCGAATGACCCCATCTTTCGCATGACCTTTCCCCAAAGAGGCATGTTGCGGGATGATGACTTCGAGCGCGTAAAAGAATCATTGGAACAAGGTTTCTCCCCAAAAAAACACAGAGCTATCCTGGCGGATATTCACCACTCGCTCAATCCCCATCCTTCGGGCCAGTTGGAAATGAATGTGCCCACAATGGGATTGGAAAGATTGCACGGATTGCAGCACAAATACCGTGAAACCGTCCTCTTTTTCCCGTCGCAAGGACAAGTCTGTCACGCCTACTGCACGTTCTGTTTCCGTTGGGCGCAGTTTATCGGTGACAAGGATTTACGCTTCGCTTCCAGCGACGTTGAACAGCTTCAGGATTATTTGCGCACACATCGTGGCGTAACCGACTTGTTGATTACAGGCGGGGACCCCCTCGTTATGAAGACGCGACAGTTGCAGGTTTACATGGAAGCACTGTTGGCGGATGACCTGGATCACCTTGAAAACATTCGCATTGGCACCAAGGCCTTTTCCTTCTGGCCCCACCGTTTTGTGAATGACCCGGACAGTGACGATCTCCTACGGCTGTTGGAGCGCATGGTCAAGGCAGGAAAACATGTTTCGATCATGGCGCACCTCAACCACTGGCGGGAGCTGGAAACGGACACTGTACGCGAAGCCATTCGCCGCGTGCGGGATACCGGAGCCCTCATCCGCAGTCAGGGGCCCCTGCTGGCGCATGTCAACGACGATCCTGCCACCTGGATGAGATTATGGCGCACCATGATTCAGTTGGGCATCATCCCCTACTACATGTTTGTCGAGCGCGATACCGGAGCGCAGCACTACTTCAAGGTGCCACTGGTCAGGGCCTGGGAAATCTACCAGACCGCCATTCAGCAATTGTCTGGCATCGGCAGAACTGTGCGAGGGCCATCGATGAGCGCCAAACCGGGCAAGGTGGAAATCCAGGGCGTCGCTGAAATCAATGGCGAAAAGGTGTTCGTTCTCAGATTCCTGCAAGCCCGCAACCCCGACTGGGTGCATCGCCCCTTTTTCGCCCAATTTGATGAGCACGCTGTCTGGCTCGACGACCTCAAGCCTGCCTTCGGCAGAGAGAGATTTTTCTTCGAGGAACTGGGCATCGAAAATGTGCGCCCCGTTATTCGGGATACGCATAGCCTCGTAACACGTGATTGACGAACCCCGTAACTAAGTGTAAAATATGTACATCATTTACCACAATTACGAGGTTAATTCATGACAACAACCGTAGTAGCCAGCCGTGACGCACGCACTCAGTGGCGAGACATATTAGACAGTGTTTATAGTGGCGCCAACGATGTTGTCATTGAGCGCTACGGAAAACCTGTTGCAGCCCTCATTTCTTACGAGGATTTTGAGGCGTTGCAAGGATATTTAGATGATATTCGATTAGGCCGGGAAGCAAGTAAGAGGCTCGATGAATGGGAAAAAGATCCCGCATCAGCGAGACCCTACCGGGAATTCAGAGAAGAATTGATTGGTGAAGGATATCTGGATGAGTGAACCAGAGAAACGATGGAAAGTAATCCTTGACCATCGAGTTGAAAAACAATATCGCCGCATCCCAAAGCACATACTAAAACGTCTCGACAAAACGATCCTTTCTCTTGAAGAAAACCCTCGACCAAGCAGCTGCAGAAAACTGTCTGGGTATCAAAACCTTTATCGCTTACGTGTTGGTGATTGGCGCATCGTTTATGCTTTAATAAATGACCAACTTATCGTGCTTGTAATCGAAGTGGGACCACGGGGCAGCGTCTACAGGGATTTATAGCAAACCTGCTGCCACTCGCCAGATCTGAGCGACGAAGAACACCACGACAAAACCCATCACCAGGGGAAGCAAGGCAGAGATCGTCGTCCACTTGCGGCTGCCTGTCTCCTTGTAAATCGTGTAGATGGTGGTGCTGCAGGGATTGTGGATAAGACTGAAGAGCATCAGATTCACGGCGGTGAGCAGCGTCCAGCCGCTGGCGACCAGCAGTGCTTTGGTTTCGGCCAGAGAGTTAAACTCGAACATGACGCCTGCGCCTTCACCGACATTGTTGATTCCCAGCATCAGCACGGAAAACATAAGGATGGTGGGAATGACGATCTCGTTGGCGGGGATGGCGACCACATAAGCCAGGAGAATGATGCCGTTGAGACCAATAAGGATGCCAACGGGATTCAGGAAACCGATGAGATGCTCGGCAATGGTGGCGTCGCCGATAACGACATTTGAAACGATCCAGATGACAGCCCCAGCGGGAGCGGCGAACATGATCGCCCGCCACAGCACAAAGAAAGTGCGGTCGATAAGCGATGTGTAGATGGTGCGCAGCACGCGGGGTGGGCGATAAGGTGGGAGTTCAAGACTGAAGGTCGAGACCTCGCCACGCAGCCAGGTTTTGGAGAGGAAGCCGGAGACCAGGAAGGTGAGGAGGACGCCCAGCATCGCAACAGACACCACAGCCAGGGCGGAAACAAGTCCAGCCATGTAGGATGGCACCAATGCGCCGATGAAGAGTGTCGCTATCAAGATCTGGGTGGGCCAGCGACCATTACACAGCGCGAAATTGTTCGTGATAATGGCGATCAAGCGCTCGCGGGGACTGTCGATGATGCGGGTGGAGACGACACCGGCGGCGTTGCAGCCAAAACCCATCATCATGCTTAACGCCTGTTTGCCCTGCGCACCCGACTTCTTGAAGACATTATCGAGATTGAAGGCCATGCGGGGCAGGTATCCCAGGTCTTCCAACAACGTGAAAAGCGGGAAGAAAATTGCCATGGGCGGGAGCATCACGGCGATGACCCAGGCTGTGGCCAGGTAGACGCCATCGATCAGGAGACCATCGAGCCACCAGGGCATGCCGATGGCTTCCGCCGCCGACTTGAGCGCCGGATGAATGATGCCCAGAAGTAGTTCGGCAAGCATCGCCGAAGGTATGTTGGCCCCAACAATCGTGATCCAAAAAACGAAGGTGAACAGCAACACCATCAAGGGAAAACCCCAGATGCGACTGGTGACGACGCGATCGATGGTGGCATCCAGATCGAAACGAGGCTTGCCCTCCGGGCGGGTGACAGCGCGGTCGGCAATGCGCGTGGCATCGGTGTAGATATCTTCCATCAGTTGTTCATGGAAGTCTGCTCCAATTTGCCAGCGCAGATCAGTTGCTGTCCGCAAAATATCATCGGTGGTGATAGTCTGCTTAGCTGGTTGTTGCGGCGGTAGTTTGCCAAAAAGGACGTCAGTGGATGCGGTCATATGTCAGGAGTACGGAGAAGGAAGTAAGGAGTAAGGTTTGTAGTAGGCGCTTCAGCGCCGTTCGTAAAGCGCTTATACGCTATATCGACGGCGATAAATCACCTACTACGAACGAGATTTTAAGCCGGTTGCAGGCGCAGGCTGAGGTCCTGTTGTTCGGCTTCAGGTTCGCCGACAGTCAGATCGCCGAGATCGCCGTTGCGCAGGGCGGTGGCTACAGCATCGTCGCCATCAAGCAGGCGCAGTGCGACCCAGCGGGCATTCGGCAAACCGGGATAAATGGTGTTGATCTGAGCCACCAGAGTGGAAACAGCCTGTTGCATGGCCTTGGATTCACTGCGAACCCGGTGGGGATTGCCCACGCTGCGACCAGAGGCGACATCATCGACTGCCTGGAGCAGTTCGGGAATGCCTTCCTGCTGACGGGCGGCGGTGGGCACGACAGGCACGCCCAGGTCCCGCGCCAGACGACGATCATCAATCTGCAGGCGATGACGCCTGGCCTCGTCCATCAGGTTCAGGCAGACCACGACCCGGTCGGTTATCTCCAACACCTGGAGCGTGAGATTGAGGTTTCGCTCCAGACGTGTGGCATCAACCACGACGATGGTGACATCGGGCTGGCCGAACAGGATGAAGTCACGGGCGATCTCTTCATCCAGGCTGGTGGCAAGAAGCGAGTAAGTGCCAGGCAAATCGACGAGTTTGTAGCGATTGTCGGCGTACACAAAGCCGCCCTCAGCCCGAGATACAGTTTTGCCCGGCCAGTTGCCGGTGTGCTGTCGCAAGCCTGTGAGGGCGTTGAAGACGGTGCTTTTGCCAGTGTTAGGATTACCGGCCAACGCCACGACATAGTCCCAATCAGTCATATCGACGCCAAGTTTTTGTAAGTTGGCGAGGTTATGGGCGGGACAGGTGGCGCAACCGGAATTGGATGCAGATGCGGTCATAAGGTTTACCGTTAATTGTTAGCTGTTGGCGGTTAATTGTTGTTCTGGTCGGCGGATCGAGATGCAGTTTGCTTGTTCTTTGCGCAGGGCGATGAGCGTATCTCGCACGCGGTAGGCCGTTGGGTCGCCGCCGGGGCTGGTGAATGCGGCTTCGATAGCCACACCTGGGAGGATGCCAAGGTCCATCAATCGCCGCCGTTCAACGTTGCGGGCAGCACGGGAAAGGGCGACAACTTCCGCCTTTTCTCCCGTTCTCAACTCCCACAAGCGCTCGCCCGGCAATGGTTCGATGACGGCTTCTTTTTCGGCGGCGGGGAGAACCGAGATATTGGCCGCAATCAGCGGAGCCAGAACGTGTTCATCACCATCAGCCCAGAATCGCACCCGCTGGTCGGTCTTGTCGGTGATGAGAATATCTAATCCGGGATGCAAACCCATCGCCACAAGCTGAGCATAGACAATCTCTGGCTCGTCCTCCAGATGTACAATCCGACCGGATGTGCCCTGCTCCAACGCCGGCAGGGGCTTGCCGCCGTGCGTTATCAGGTCACCGCTCGCTGTGGGGATAGGATCGCCGTGCGGATCGTGCAGGGGGTTCCCCAACTGGGCAGACAGGGCATTGACGTCTGATGGATCCAGCTCATGTTCGAGAAACTCAGCCTGAGCGTGCCATTCAGCTTCGCTGAAACCTGTCTCGTCGGCGAGGTAGCGTTCCCACAGGCGGTGCGCTCGAATGATGTGCAGCGCCGACTCCTGGCCCGCCGGCGTTAAGACGAAGTCGCCGTTGCTGGAGGCAATCAAACCCATGTCGGTCATCCTGGTGAGCAACTCGGCTGCGTTGTCAGTGGATATGTCGAGATCTCCGGCCACGCTCTGCACGGTGGGATGGCGTCCGCTGCGCTCAGCCCGATGGATGTGCTTGAGGGCATCCTCTCGCAAGACGCGCTCGGTGACCAGACGCGAGCGTTTCCAGCGATAGAACAAACCTCTATCCGGCCAGAACAGAATTAAGACGCCTGCGAGACCGATAAGACCGACGATAAGAGCAATCAGGGGATTGTACATTGGCAGCGTTGGGGTGAAACAAACACAAGGTCGAGTGAAGTACGCTGGTGGACGGTGAGCATGGCTGTGTCACCAGCATGGTGTTAAAATTCTAATCCTTAGTCAGAACTAAACAATTTAGGATAGACTAAATTATATTGGTTTTTTCGATACTGTCAAGTGGCGGATTTCTATGCTGGGGAAAATCATCGCCTCGCATGTATAATCTTTGCCACTTGACAAGCATCCGAGAGTGACTCCCCTTAACCATGATTATGTCGATCCAATTCTCTCCGTTTCTCGAACGCATGCAGGCGGAAAACCTGCCAGATGTCTTCATCCGCACCTTCCGTTATTATTACGAACAGTTGGTCGAAGGTCACACCGGCCTCATCCCTGAATCAGATATCGAGCCTATCGACAGCTTGCCTGATGTCGAGACCTTCCCCGACGCGCTGGCCAAGATCGGTGAAGCGGCTCTGAGGCAAACCATCGTTATCAAACTCAATGGCGGGCTCGGCACCAGCATGGGGCTCACCGGGGCCAAATCGCTGTTGGTGGTGAAAGATGGACACACGTTTCTGGATATCATCGCCCGCCAGGCGCTCCATACCGACGTGCCGGTTCTGTTGATGGACAGTTTTAGCACCAGCGACGATTCTCTGGCCGCCCTGCGCGCTTATCCCGATCTGTGGAGCGATCTCCCCCTCGATTTCCTGCAACACAAAGCGCCAAAGATCGCACAATCCGATCTGAGTCCCGCCATCTGGTCACAAAACCCCACCCTCGAATGGGCTCCACCCGGCCACGGCGACATCTACACAGCCCTGGTCACAAGCGGCATCCTCGACCAACTCCTGGCTGCCGGATATCGCTACGCCTTTGTCTCCAACGCCGATAACCTGGGCGCTGTGCTGGATACAAAAATCCTGGGCTATTTTGTTGACGAGCATTTGCCCTTCATGATGGAAGCGGCTGACCGCACCGCCGCAGATCACAAGGGTGGGCATTTGGCCCGGCACGGCGACGGCCGCCTGGTTCTGCGAGAATCTGCGCAAACGCCCAGAGAAGATGAAGTTACGTTCCAGGATGTTGGCCGCCACCGCTACTTCAACACAAATAACCTGTGGCTGAACCTGGTGGCGCTTCAGGGGACACTGACTTCCTCGGGCAGCATCCTGAAACTGCCGATGATTCTGAACAGCAAAACTATTGACTCGCGAAATTCTTCCTCCGCACCTGTTTATCAGATTGAAACCGCCATGGGTTCCGCCATTGCTGTGTTTGAGGGCGCTGGGGCGGTCCGAGTGCCCCGTACACGCTTCGCCCCAGTCAAGACCACCGACGACCTGCTGGCGGTCCGCTCCGACGCTTATGTGCTGACCGATGATTTCAGGGTGGTGGCGAATCCGGCGCGCACGACGCCACAGGTGGTGGTGAGCCTGGACAATCGCTACTACAAATTGATCGATGACTTGGAAGCCCGTTTCCCCTTCGGCGCCCCCTCGCTCCTGCACTGCGAAAGCCTCACCATCAAAGGCGATGTGCTGTTTGGTCAAAACGTCGTCTGCAAAGGCGTGATCGAGCTAGACAACCGCTCGGAGGAACAGATGGTGGTCGAGAATAGTACAGCGGTTGGAAGCAAATGAAGATCAGAGATCGAAGATTCATTATGAAGACAGACCATGACTGTGCAGGCCGTAATCATTAATCTTTTATCCTCAATCCTTATCACAATGATCGCCATCAATCTCGACCGGGTTACGGTCCGTTACATTACAGATTCAATTTTCGATAACCTCTCCTGGGATATCCACGACGACCGTTGCGTGGGCTTGGTGGGGCCGAATGGCTGTGGCAAGAGCACCCTGCTCAAACTGATCGCCGAAGAATTGCAGAGCGACACCGGCTTTGTCGTGCGGAAAAAAGGCCTGACTATCGGCTATCTGCGGCAGGAACCGCTGCTGACCCCCGGCCACACGGTGCTGCAAGAAACGCTGTCGGCATCCACCGAACTGGCTGATATCGAACATGAGCTGGCGCGGGTGGAGGAAAAACTGACCGATCCGACCGTGTACGGCGATGAGCGCAAGCTGCAACGCACGCTGGAGCGACAGGCGCGTCTCCTGGAGGCGTTCGGCAAGCTGGGTGGACCCGGCTACGAAGGTCGGGTACGGGCAATTCTGCGGAGCCTGGGCTTCAGCGATGCTGACTTTGACTTGCCCATGGAAGCGCTCAGCGGCGGCCAGAAGAAATTGGTCGGATTAGCGAAGCTACTGGTTGTGCAGCCCGACCTGCTCCTGCTGGACGAGCCCGACAACCATCTCGACCTGGCGGGCAAACGCTTCCTGGAGGAATTCATCCGCAGTTACAGGGGTGGCGTTGTCATCGTTTCGCACGACCGCTATCTGCTCGATGTTGTGGCGGATGAGATCGTGGAATTGGAGGATGGGCGCCTCACGCGCTATCGTGGAAACTACTCCGAATTCGCTTTCGAGAAGCAGCAGAATCTCCTGCGGGATCAGCTGAATTATCAGGTTCAGCAGAAGGAAATCTCCCGCCTGGAGCAGGCCGCCAACCGTTTGCTGACCTGGGGACGAGGCCACGATAACGAGAAGCTAATCAAGCGCGGGAAATCAATCCTCAAGCGCATCGAAAAGATCGACCGCCTTGACAAGCCGATCATGGAACGAAAAAGAATGGGCCTCGAACTCAAGGGCTGGCGGGGAAGTAACAAGGTGCTCGAAATCTCCGACCTGGATAAAGTCTTCCCGGCGGTTGGTTCCGACCCGGCCAGCGGCTCTGGCTCCGCCAGCGATGCCGATGAGAACATCGTGCTGGCGGGACTGAACCTGCTGATCTGGCACGGCGAACGGGTCGGGCTCGTCGGCCCCAATGGCGCAGGCAAATCAGTCCTTTTCCGCTTGATCCTGGGGGATGAAACGCCGACCAGCGGGGAGATCAAGATCGGCCCCAGCGTGCTTGTCGGCTACTACGCCCAGCAGCACGAAACCCTGGACTACGACCGCACTCTGATCGACACCATCCGCCGCACGGGCGAGATGAACGAGAGCACAGCCGTCAGTATCCTGGGGCGGTTTATGTTCAACTACCAACAAGCCCGGGGACCGGTGGGCAATCTCTCCGGCGGCGAACGGAGCCGCTTGCAAATGGCCTTGTTGATGCTTTCCGGCGCCAATTTTCTGCTGTTGGACGAGCCCACCAACAACCTCGACATCCCCTCAGCCGAAGTGCTGGAAGACGCCCTGGAAGAATTTGAAGGCACAGTCCTGGTGATTTCCCACGACCGCTATTTCCTGGATCGGGTAATCGAACGCATTGTCGAGCTGGATGAAGGCTCTTTGACTGAATTCGTGGGGAATTACAGTGACTACCAACTTGTGAAACGTGAATCGTAAAACGTTAATAACATCGAACTGAAACTGCAAATTTCACGATTCATGTTTCACGCCAGACACTGAACCCGGCCGTATTCCTATTCCCACAAATCCTTTATCCCACCGAATTTATACACCACAAACCCCAACAGTAGCAGGAGCAGGGTGATCTCAGGCGCGCCCCGTAACCCGATCCGAAATACATCCAGCACAAAAACCACAAGCAAGAGCATAACGCCCACAGCGAGAACGAGTGTGCGCCAGGGAAAGACAAAGTCGGGGCTCGGGCTGGGGGAAGACCAGTCCGGTGGCGACGTGGATGATGCCGCCGACCACCACTGCCTTGACCGATACCAGCGGTCGTAATCCGCACGTTTGGCCGGATCCGAAAGCACCTCGTAGGCCTCATTCAGTTCTTGCATCTGTACGGGGCTGTTCTCTTCGACGTCAGGATGGTATTTGCGCGCAAGTCGCCGATACGCCGCCTGGATCACCTCAGGCTCGGCGCTGGGCTGCACCTGCAAGATGAGGTAGTAGTCCTTCGTGTTGGATGCCATATTTTGCCGAAGTGGGCGTGGTTCAGAATCAGCGTTTCGCAGCTTTGCTAATCGATGTCTGCGGAGCAACGATTAAAGATCAATGATTAAGGGTGATCGGCAGAAGAATCCTTAATCTTTAGTCATTAATCTTTGGTTTTCTTAGCAAGCGCAAACTTGGATTTGTCAAGATGCAAACTCGGCAGAATGAGCCATGCCCCGAAATGAAAAAGTGCGCCATGCCAGGAACACAAGCATGACGCACTTTGATTTAGACTTCTGGGACTGGCCGCTTAGGCGGTGCGTCCGCCTCGTAAGCTCTGCTGATACGCTGCGAGTCCGTCCCAATCGCCGTCAGCGGCAAACTTCGCCTGCTCAGGCCACGATTCAGGGTTGGCAAAGCGCAGTCCGGCATCGGTCAGGACACCGCTGAGATCCTCCACGCTGGTATCAGCCAATTGCTGGTAGGTGGTGATGCCATTGTCATTGAGCAGGCCGGATATCTTGGGGCCAACGCCCTCCAGTTTTGTGAAGTCGTCCGAGACTGCTACTGGTTCGGGTTCGGGCTCTGGCTCAGGTTCTGCATCCGCATCAGTTGCTGGCTCCGTATCGACATCAGCATCGTCCGCTGGTTCTGCATCGGCATCCTCATCAGCGACCGGTTCCGCTTCGGGTTCAGGCTCTGGCGCCGCTTCCGGTTCGAGTTCAGGTTCTGGTGGCGGTGGGGGGGGTGGCAATTGCTCCGGTTTAGCTTGCATCGCCACCGTTGCCGCCGTTGCCGCCACAACCGCAGCCGCCAAGGGCTCCACTTCCGCTTGCACGCCATCGACAGAGCCGGACAAAGCACTGATCGCTGCCGCACTGGAGCGACCGCTTTCCTTCAGTTCGCTCATGCCGCTATTGAAGTTATCAACCGACGCCGCAGTGACGCGGGTGTTGTATTCCACATCGGTCGCTAACACTATCAACTTGCCGATGACGTACAACTGGATGAAGGCCAAAATGCCAAATGGCAGACTAGTAAAGCCAAGCC
Source organism: uncultured Chloroflexia bacterium (assembly GCA_963700615.1). Taxonomy (GTDB): domain Bacteria; phylum Chloroflexota; class Anaerolineae; order J102; family J102; genus DUEF01. The sequence continues at coordinate 526,950 of CAVOYG010000033.1, forward strand.
ACCGGAATATGTTGTGATTGACACCGAAATAAACGGAGATAGCAGCGATTATGGCCGAAATGAGGATGATCCAAGCCAGCACGATCGCTATCCATCCGATAACGCGCAAGCAACCATATTTACGTTTAACTTCCACGATGACGCCTCCGTTGAGTCACGTTAAGGGATGTTAGGGTTGGGGGATGGGAATCGACTCAACGTCCTGCGGCACGGGGAACAGCAGAACGAACTCGCCGTCGACGTTATCTAGCATCGGTAGCATCAGGTTGACCGCTTCGCGGACAGCATCCCACTCCGGTAACTTGTAGAGGGCGACCATGTCATCGACCAGCGTAGCGGTATTCCGCAAGTTGTCATCTGACCAGGCCAAATAGGGTAGCTGCGAATCATTCGACCACAAGACCAGCCCATTTGGGGTTGTCCGCATTGTGATGTGCTGAATACCCGCACTCTGCATCTTGTCGACAAATTCTGGTTCAAGCTGAGCCTGACGTAACGAATACCCAAGTGCGTCCTCGATGTCTCTGGATGAGATCGACAACACAGATGGGACGCCTTCCTCATCGTAGTTGACATGGACGCGCACCAGAGCCAGGCTGGACTCGGCATCGACAGGGGCGGAACGGAGCTTTGCATCCGGGTCGCGCATTGCGATCTCAGCAGCGCCAGGCTGCATGGGGAACGTCATGCCGACATCAATGCCGGTGCGCTGGATGAAGGGAATCAGCAGCTTGAGAACCCTGGCCATATAAGGATTCAACTGATCAAGGTCCGCCGCCAAATCAGCTGCGGTGGTGAGAGATTCAGAGTCCCAGGCCAGATGCGGCATTGGCGTGGCGTTCACAAAGACGTACAAACCGTCATTGGTATGCACCAATTCCATATGTTGAACGTTGGCTGCGGTGAACCAGTCCACATAATTCTTTGGCAACCGGAACTCTTCCAGATTCAGCGCCCCCAAAGTTAACTTTTCCAGGGTTGCTGGACTGATGCCAGCCACCGAAGGCACGCCCTCGGCATCGACATCAATGTTGATACGCGGCAAAGCCAGCATAAACCCATCATCCTGCTCAGCCACGTCGGTCGGTTTGTCACCACAACTGACTAGCACAAAAGCTAGTAAAAGGAGCGACAACACTAAATAGAGACGTTTGGATACAAACATGACAATACCTCCTTGTGCGCTTACTGACGAACTGTCGGCAAGAAAATAACCTTCAACACTGCCGTTGAAGAGGAAGCGATGTGTTCAATAGAACTTAAACAAACACTTCAACGGGCTTGTTAGGACTAAGGACCTGAACTTACGATTCTAACCAGTAATCCGCCAAGGAATGACGAATGTTATTCTATTATTGATCCTTAGTAGTTAGTTGTCGTAGTTTTTAGAATGACCAACGCCTGAAGTGCATTAAATGCCTGCTTAGACGTTTGCATTGCCTCTGTCAAACAAAAAAGCTGCCATAGCGTTCTTCAACGTGAACAAGTACGCGCGTTTTTTCCGTGATGAACAGGTGCGAAAGATAAAAACAATGAGATCAACGTAACTGTTAGCCAATAGTATAAAACATTATGTAACATCTGCACAAAAAGACAATAGGCTAACGCGCGCTATAACGCCATCAAATGAATCCGTAGGGCAATCACAGGGTAATCGTAGGGTAAAATCGAGGCCTATTCATCCTTTTCCGACAGAGCTTTCCAAATTTGCTCAGCTGTGATGGGCAATTCATCGAGGTAAATCCCCAAAGCGTCGGAAATGGCTGAAGCAATGGCTGGGGCCGCCGATATCATGACATGCTCGCCAATCCCTCGCGCACCATAAGGGCCATCATCCTGAGGGACCTCGACAATGATTGGCTCGATGCGCTTGGGACTGTCTTTGATCGTGGCGATGCGATAATCGAAAAACGTACCATTCCGGGGAACGCCATTTTCAAATTGAATTTGTTCCAGAAGCGCCATGCCAAGACCTTGAACAGCGCCACCCTTCATCTGAGTGCGTACGATGTCCGGATTGAGGGCATGACCGACATCGAAGGCAGGGGCCATGTAAAGCACTTGAACTGCACCGGTGTCGACATCAACTTCGACTTCAACCGCCTGAGCGCCAGTGCTGAAATGAATGATCGGCGGAATGGACATGCCCAACTCATCCGTGCCGGAGGATATTCGATCTGTTGGTTGGAAGTAGCCTTTGCCCACGAAACTGATCGGGCTAGGCTCAGCGGTGGAAGCATCAACGCCAGTGGACAGCAAATCGAGCAAGGACAAGCTACGCTTGGATGCCTTGCGGTATGAAACAATGTTGCCTTCGATGATATCCAGATTGGCTACAGGTTCATCCCAGGCTTGCGCCATAGTCTCCAGCACTTGTTTTCTGACTTCTTTGACCGCTCGCACAACTGCATTGCCGATACTCCAGGTAAGGTGCCCGGAGGTGTATTCCCAATCGATAGCGCCGTGATCCGTGTCGACTTGTGTGATTTGCACCCATTCCTGAGGCACGCCAAGTTCCGAAGCCACGAGTTGCACAGCCAAAGTGTTGATACCCTGGCCTGATTCCACGCCGCCAACAGATAACATGCAACCATGCTCGGCATCCAACACGACAGAAGCGCTGGCCCCGGGCAGCGGCATGATGACCACAGGATTCCACATCGCCGCCAATCCCTTCCCTCTCACCTTTCGTTTGTGCCCGGACGCCGCGGGTGGCTCCGTCCAGTCGATGGCTTTTGCAGCTTCTCTGACACAGGCGTCAAGCCCCGTGGCGTGCATCCTGCGCCCTTCAAGCAGGATATCGCCGCCTTTCAGCAGGTTCTTCAGCCGAAACGCCAGCCGATCAATATCTAAAGCGTCAGCCATACGGTCGATATGCTGTTCGATGGCCCAGTGCATCTCCGCCATGCCATTGCCCCGCATCGGGCTGGCCGGAGGTTGATGCGTATAAACGCCGTAAGAATCGACGACACAGTTCGGCACACGGTACGGGCCGGCGCCAGCAAGCGCAGCCCCTCGGATAATCTTGATAGCGGCGTCAGCGCTCGCCCCAATATTCCAGTAATAAGCGACCTCAAGTCCAGTGATAACGCCATCGGCATTCGCACCCATTTTGAGTTTTGCAGACAGGCCAGGTCGCATAAACGCGCAATCGAACTCGCTTCTGCGGTCGAGGATCAGTTTAATCGGTCTTTCTGGAAACGCCAGCGCGACAGCCACGGCGATCGTTTCGATCCGGGGAAAGACTTTTCCGCCAAATCCTCCCCCCACACTGGGGGCCACCACACGCAGTTGGTCGGGCTCAAGCCCAAAAACCTCGGTGATTATCCTGCGTTGGATGTAAGGGCGCTGGATGGAAGCCCAGAGGGTGACCCGTCCATCTGCATCCATTTGCGCAACAGCCCCGTGCGGTTCCAGTGAGGCATGATAGAGTCGCCCAACCTGATAGCTGTGTTCGATGATCGTATCTGCTTTGGCCCAGCCTTGTTCCAGGTCACCCCAATGCAGTTGGACATGATCGCTCACATTGGTTTCGGGAATCGAAGAAACGTGCTCCAAACCCTCGTAACCGGCCATTTCGGGGTGCACAAGTGGTGCATCTGGTTCAAGGCTTGCAAGCACATCTGTCGCTGCTGGCAGTTTCTCGTACTTCACCTTTACCTTTCTGGCTGCGGATTGCGCCAGGTCCCGATTCTCGGCGACCACAACGGCCACCGGTTGTCCCACATAAAGCACCTGATCGTCGGCCAGTAAAGTCTGATCTTTGAGAAACAATCCGAACCGGGCATTGACATCCCGGCCTGTAATCACTGACAACACCCCTGGCAAAGCCAGAGCGGCGCTGCTGTCGATGTCGAGGATGCGTGCATGAGCCTCGCTGCTGGTAATCAGGCAAGCGTGCAGCGTCTCTGGTCCAAATTCGAGATCATCAACATACAGAGAATGAGCAGAGACCTTTGATTCGGCTTCGACTCGGGGGAACGATCTACCAACGATGTTCGGCTTTCGGGTTACCATAAATTTTTCACTCGCTTAGCGACGCGCTCTGGATGCAACCTGCACAGCTTTGATGATATCGGCGTAGCCCGTACAGCGGCAGAGATTGCCATCCAATGCTGCACGCACCTCCTGCTCACTGGGACGGGAAATCCGCTGGAGCAGGGCATAGGATGCCATAATCATGCCTGAGGTGCAGAAACCGCACTGCATGGCATTGTGATCCAGGAAAGCCTTTTGTAAAGCGTGCAAGCGCTCATTGTTCGTCAGACCCTCAATCGTGAGGATTTCAGAGCCATTGACTTCAACAGCCAGCACCATGCAGGCGCTGACGATTTCGCCATTCAACAGTACGCTGCAACTGCCGCACTCGCCGGAAACGCACGCCTGTTTCGCACCCGTAAGCCTCAGTTCTTCACGGAGCAGGGTCAGGAGTGTCCAATGCGATGCAACTTCCAGGTATTTTTCTTCGTCGTTGATAGTGCAAACAATGGTATGTCTCATCTGCCCCTCCCCATGAGCTGTCCTGTGACCTCATCGATACCTCTGCGCACCAACACGCTCACCATGGCTTTACGATAGCGGGCGCTGGCTCGAATATCGTCGGATGGCCGCGCTGCATTCCCGGCCAGCTCAGAAGCGATCTCTGCAGCCGTCACACCGGACGTTTCGACACTAAGATACTCTTCTGCCTCGTATGCTCGGATGTGCGTGGGAGCGACGGCGGTGAGGGCGATACGCCAATCTGTCAATTGTTTTTCCACTTTGCTCGCAAATACTGCCGCACCCGCAATGGTGGTCGATCCACCCTGGCCCTGCCGCAGGTTGTGATAAACACCGTGCGTTTGGGCCCTGGGAGCCGGCAGCGTTATGCGCAGCAGCAGTTCACCTGGTTGCAGGTCTGTCTGTCGTGGGCCTTTACAAAACTCGGCCAGGGGGATTGAGCGCTCACCTTGCGGACTCCAAATGTGGCAGAGGGCATCGTGACAAAGCAAAATCGTTGGTAAATCAGATGAGGGGAGGGCGATACAGACATTGCCTCCGACCGTGGCCCGATTGCGAATTCGGGTAGAGCCTACACGTCCGCTCACGTCGGCCAACAGCGGATAATGACGGCGAACATCGTTATGTGCAGCCAAGGCGCTGAGCGTGGTTGTCGCACCCAGGCTAAGACCCGAATCAGCACTAAAACTGACTTGCTGCAATTCAGGTATATCCTTGATGTCGACGAGGACCTGCGGCTCAATGGACCCCGCTTCGAGACGGAGCAACAAATGAGTGCCGCCCGCCAAAACGTATCCGTTCCCTTCAGCCTGCGCCAAGAGTGTTCCGGTTTCCTCTAGACTAGTCGGTTTTTCGTAGTCGAAGGGATGCAAGCTCCCACCTCTCTATAGATAATTTGCACTGTCTGATTCACTATTAATCTCTGTCGCATGCCATCTGGCAATGCTGACAGGCAGGACATAGGTTACCGCAAAACTGTCAATCTGCCAACCCATCCTCTTAAGAACCCATAAACAATCGGTTTCAGCCCACTATTTAGCTCGAATCGGCTCTTTCAGTTTGGAGGCTCTTGAAAATAACGTCGTCTCAAACCTACTTTTCAGCTCGCGTTCAGCGCCTGACGCCCGGCAAACGGTGCGCAAACCTGACCCGCAGAGCCTCTATCATCACCCGATCACCCTGATCCAGTCCCTGCACCAGCAGCGCCGCCAGGTAAACGCCCCCGACCGCCAGACATGCCAACACCAGGTACAGGAACGAAGTCAGAGGCAGCCATTTCCACCATGCCAGACCGACCAGCGCTGCAGGCAATGCCGCCACCAGGGGCTTGAAAAATGCGCGACTGAAAGGGTGCATCCTCATCAAGAACCAGACTTCCAGCAATCGGATGACATTTATCAAGATGATGACCACTGCGCCGGCAACCGCCGCACCCATGAGTCCGGCAGCCGGCACCAGCCAAAAATCCAGGGTCAATGCCACGCCCACCATCACAACGGAGTTGATAAAGGCGATATTGGAACGCCCGGACATGATCAACATCACGCCGACAGCGCCGGTCGCGAGGTTAACGATCTGGCCGATACTGAGCACTTGCAGCGCTCGCGCGCCCTCCTCAAATTCCGGGCCAAATAGTCCCATGAGTTGCGGGGCAAAGAGGATTTGCACCAGGAAAATGGGCATGCCCGCTGCCAGAATCCAGCGAGTGACCAGTTTGAACAAGGTAGACAGTTGCTCAGTCTGGTCACGGTTGTGCAGGTCGGAGATAACGGGCGAGAAAATGGCATTGAAGGCGGTCAGCACGATCAGTCCCAGCCCCGCCAAACGCACGGCGGCATTGTAGACGCCGACAGCTTCGGCAGCGAGGAAAATCCCCAGGACGAATAACTCGGTGCGCCCGTTCATGTAGGCGACGACGTTGGTGAGCATCAGTGGCGCTGAGAAGGTAATCAGTTTGCGCTCCAGCCCGGCATTGTCTCCGACCTGTTTGGGCACAGTTCTGGCCAACCGAGCTAGGAAGAACAGCGCCAAAAAAGCGCCAATGACCTGCGCGATCACAAAACCCAGCACCGGCGCCATCAGCTCCATGCCAAAAGCAAAGATCAACAGCAGGGCCATGCCCAATTTGATCAATGGCTGGATGACATTGGTCACCAAGGCCCGGTAGCGCATGGTGCGAAAAGCCTGCGTTCCCGCAACGGCGACACCTGTCAGCGTCATTCCCGGGATGGCGATTGCAAAAACCGGCAGCAGGATGAGCATTTCCCGCTTATCAGTCCAGTGCAGAATGGACAGAATCGACTCCGGGAAAAACCAAAACACCAGCGCTGCCGCCAAACTCAGGGCGCCGCTGATGGCCAGCGCCACTATCGAAAGGTAACGTAAATTGGCCCCCTGGCCTTCCCCACGGCTGATACTGGCAAAACGCATCAGACCCCGGTCCATACCGGCCACGGTGATGAGACTGGCCAGCGTGACAGCCGTTACGCCCAGGGTGTAAAGGCCGTAGTTCTCAGCCCCGATCTGGCGAGCGACCAGAATGCCAAACAGGTAGCTCACCCCATAAAAGATAACATTTCCACCCAGCCCCACCCCGGCCCCACGTGCGATCTGCCCGATCTCGTTCTCTACTCCCGCAATATCATCTGAATTCCTGGACGCAGACATAGCTTGTCGAGCCGGACGAGACTAGACGTTCAGGCGCGGGGCGATGACAAGGGTGTAGACCAATCGCCAGATCACCAGCACCAGGAGCATGAATGATCCAGCCACAAGATAGAAAACAATTGGGCTGAAACCTCCCTCGAACAGGGCCCGGACGAGGATACTGACGACCAGGGCGGGCACGATGGCCTTGAGTACCGTGAAGACAGCATTTTTTGCACTTTGCCACGCCTCGGGCTGGAAAGCGCCGAACCAGGGCGCGACAAGAAACCAGCCAATGATGAAGGGCGCCGCCGTGTTGAAAACAGCGCCGAAGGCGGCAACCCCAGAGGACATATCGTGAGATTGCCTGCCTATGATCGCAAAAAGGAGGATGGAAATAAGGTCACCCAGGTAGAGGGCTAGCGGGGCGCGGGACATGGTTGCGGGAGATAAGATGGAGTAAGGAGTAGGGAGTAAGAAGGGAGGTTTTTCCGGTTTACTGGTTTTCCAGTTTACTGGTTTACGCCAATTAAGCGTCCAAAAATGACGTCCTGATTTCAACCTCCGGGAGGTTATTTCTGGACAGTCGCCAAGTAAGGTCCGACTGTGTTCTCCAGACGGCCGATTTGTTCGACTTCGACGACGACATGATCGCCCGGTTCGAGGAAAGTAGGCGGATTGCGGTGCAAACCCACGCCGCCGGGCGTTCCGGTGGTGATAATGTCGCCAGGCTCCAGGGTAAAGGCTGCGGACAGGAAGGCCACCAGATTGGGCACATTGTGGATCAGATGTTTGGTGTTGCTGTCCTGTCGCAATTCGCCATTGACCCAGGAACGCACAAACAGGTTGTGGGGATCCGGCAGTTCATCGGCGGTGACGACCACAGGGCCGATGGGGGCGAAGGTGTCGAGGCTCTTAGCCCGCACCCACTGGCCATCAGCTTTTTGCAGATCCCGGGCCGAGACATCATTGAGGCAGGTGTAACCGAAAATGTAGTCGTAGGCATCGGCTGCCTGCACCCGCCGGGCCTGTTTGCCGATCACGACTGCCAGTTCAGCCTCGTAATCGACCATCTGCGTCAGCGCCGGATCCCAGCGAATTTCGCCGCCGGGGTCGTTGACAGAGGTAGTGAATTTCGTGAACAAAGTGGGACGGTCAGGCGGCGTCAGGCCTTGCTCCAGACAATGGTCGAGATAGTTCAGGCCGATGGCCATGATCTTGCCCGGCCGGCGCAAAGGCGCAAGGAGTTCAACCTCGGCCAGGGCGATGGGTTGTGCAGCGGCAGCGGCAGCCGTGATGGCGTCAGCGCCCGCTTCGATTGCGCTGACGAGATCGGCCCAGGGCAGCGGATAAACCTGCTCCTGTTTGAGAACGCCGGTGAGGATTTCGTTTTCTTGGTAACGGAAGGTAATTAGGCGCATGGTTCGGTGAGGGTGAGCGTGTTGTTGGAGATCAGTCCTGCGATTACGGTGCAAACCAGAATTGCATAAGGGTCAGAGGGTCGGGGTCAGAGGCGTCCAGGGCGGGGAAAGGTTGACAATCCAGACGCCAAGCAAGGGCGGTGGGATTCAAGCCATATGCGCTGAGCGATGGATTCCGTTCCACACCGGGCAAACAGAGTATGCCGTGGACTCGCGCCAGATGCAAGGACAGCAACAGGCCGGGACCGAATTCCTCGGTGGGGATAGGAAGGATGTGTGGTTGGACCGAAGCGGGCCGAGTGAAAGAGGCTAAGCGCCTGACGATAGGCTTCGACCTCATCCCAGGGAATCGGATCGGGCGTGAGGATGACCAGCAAGGGTTCAGCGTCCGCCAGATGATTGTACCCGAATAGTTTCTGCTAACTCGACCGCCTGGATCTGGCCGGGCGCTGTGCCATCGCCGCTGGCAGCGAAGCTGAGGAACGCCTGGCTGAAGCGCGGGGCCAGGATGCGCGTGGCCGCACCACCGGCGCCCATCGCAATGCCGATGCCCGGGGCAGTCAGGCCGTGGAGCCAGGCCAACGGGGTCAAAACGTCATCGCTTTGTTGCGCCGCACCCACCAGTTTGACGATGTCGGCTCCCGCCTTGCGGATACGCAATCCGGTGCTGGCCCAATCGCCAATCATGCCCGAAAAATCGTGGTGCGAGCCAATGATGCGGGTGTGAGGATGCGGCGTTTCCCGAAAGGCTGGCAGGGTCTCCCATTCCACATCGACAAAGGGAGCGCCAAGCGCAATCGCTTCGTGCAACACTTGCTGCCGTTCGCGCTCGCTCCCCGCAAAACGCCCCCCCTGCGCCGGATGCCGGATGGTGATGATGGCAGGCACAGGGCTTTCTGCGAGCAACCAAGCCAGATCGAAATCGCCCATCAGATCAAGGCGATACTCGACGAGCGTGGCGACATGCTTGATGGCATGGGCCTGCGCCAAGGCGTTGGCTGTGTCGGTTGCGGCAATGGCAACCGCCAAATGGGTGGTGTAGATCACTTCACTGGACATAGAAAACCTGCGCTCTGGAATGTCGAACGCAGGCATGGCAAAATAGGCTATTTCAGGATAGGGCAGGACCCCATCGAGCAGCTAAAGACTTGATTCGGCAGGTCACTGCCAGCGGACTAGGCGTCAGTGGTTTTGTCGGGCGCGGCGTCGGCTTTGCTCTCGGGCTTTGCTGGTTCATCGCTGGCGGCATCGCGGAACTCGCGCACGCCAGAACCAAGCGCCTTAAAGACATCAGGGAGCTTGCCAACGCCAAAGATAAGCAGGACGATAACGAGAATGAGAATTAGCTCAGTTGTGCCAATGCTACCAAACATAGTTTTTTTCTCCAGTAATCAGTCTAGTAGCAGTATTATATCACCGACTGTATCTGCCGCGCCAACTACTATCCCTTTGCATAGAACTTCCGGCATACCGTACACTACCGATAGTTGATGATGCCAAAGGTTGGCCTGAAACCCACCTGAGTTGTCATGCGTATACTTCATTGAACGCAAACGAGAATTAGATCAGAGCTCCCAGAGTCTCTCAACTCGTATTGAATACACCCATCTCATTTGAGGAGATATTTTAATGAGCACCGAACAACCGGAACCAAACGACCGCCCAACTGTTTTCGACGAACTTGCACTTCTGGGCAAGAACATCGGCGATGCTGTACGCTCAGTGATCGACAGCCCGCAGGCGCGGGAGATCGAAGATGAAGTGCGCGCTGGCTTTCAGACCGTCATCACGGAAGTGAATGACGCAATCGGTAAAGCACGAACTAGCGATGTTGCCAAAGACTTAGGTGAAAAAACCAGCCAGGCCGCCGGAACGGTTCGGGCTAGCAAAGTCACTGATGAAGTACGTACCGGTTTGGTTAAGGGCTTGGCCTCGCTGAATAAGGAACTGGAGCAGTTGCTGCAACGATTGGATACCCCCCCCGTTGCTGATGCGCCCACTGCTGATCCTCCTGCGCCGTCAGCCCCCGCGCCAGAACCTGAGAGTGTGGAGTAGGTTGGGCTGTATGCTGTAGTTCAGGATATTGGATATTGGGCATTGGATATTGGTTTTTTGCCGCTTCAAGGTTGCAGCAATACCCAATTTCCAATATCCACCTTCACCTACGGCTGGCGTTCTGGTAGGCGTTTTGCCTGTTCGATGACCGTTTCCAGAGCAGCCAGCGCCACGGATAAATCGGCATCCCGCACCAGCAGGTAATCGATGGAATAGCCGCTGTAGAAACCGGCGCTGAGCCCTGCCGAGGCTAAAGCGGCGAATATAGCCGCGCCATAGCCCACCGTATCCCAGGGAAGCGTAGCTTCAAGGTGTACAAACCGGTAGCCATATTCGGCCTGGAAGCTGCGGGCCAGCAAGGGCGGCAGGTCATCAAGCAGGGATTCGGGGAGTACGACCGTAAATTCATCGCCATCATCAATCGTGACGAGGTGTTTGGTCTTGCCCAAGGCGGTGATAAAGCTGTCCCGGTTATCGGCTGGCACTGCCACGATGGCGTAAACGTCGTCATCCGCCCAGACGTCGGTTTCGGCCAGGGCTGCCAATGCGCTGGACGGGAGATCGCCCAGCAGATGGGCCAACAGAGGCGGCAGGAAGCGAGACTCGCCGCCCGGAGAACGCAGTAAAGCTCTCGCTCTGGTCAGGATTTCCCGCTCGGCAGCGTGTGTGGCCCGCACCAGCGCCACATCGATGGGCAGCCACTCGGCATCGTCGATCTCCCAACTATCCGCCTTCAAAGCGTGGGTGAGCGCTCGCATCAAGTGATAATCGACCCGCTTATGGATGCGCACCTGTTTATCCTGATGCCTGCCCTCGTACCAGTACTCCGACTGGTCGATGATTGGCCCGGCCAGCGCCCGCACGCCAGTCTCTTCATGTACGGCTCGCAGGGCGGTGTTGAGAGGCGTTTCACCGATACGCACGCCGCTTTTGGGCAATCCCCACACACGTCGATTCTGGGTTGCGACCAGTGCCACCTGATAACCGTGGCTGGTACGGCGATAGACAACGCCGCCGGAAGAATGCTGAGTGATGGTGGGCAGAGACATGGGCGGGTTCAAAGGGGTCGTTGGTCTTTTGGTTAACGCAATGGTTCATTTTCGATGGTGAATGGTGAATTGTCAATGAGTGTGCTGGTCGATCAATTTACCGTCTGGTAGAATCATCACGCGTAATCATTCAGGTTTCAAAGCACTTTGTGCGTCATGTCGAACGCATGTGAGACATCCCCCCATATTTCGGGGATAATTCGCGGTAACAGGGGGATTTCTCCTCCCTTTGGTCGTCGAAATGACGGCAACCTGAACAGTCACCACCGCGCTAATGCGTATCGATGAAGTGATCTTCAAAGGAAATGACATGTTTACCAAAGCAATCGTGAGAACACCCGGACGCAGCATGATAAATGGGTTGACCACAGCAGGATTAGGTCCTCCAGATTATGAAAAAGCGCTCGTCCAGCACGCAGAATACATCGAAGCGCTGCAGGAATGCGGATTGGAAGTCCGGGTGCTGAGCGCTGATGAACGATATCCCGACTCAACCTTTGTCGAAGATGTGGCCCTGCTCACGAGAGATTGCGCAATTGTTACGAATCCCGGAGCGCCCTCACGCCAGGGGGAGACAACTGAAATCAAAGAGGTCTTGAGCGATTATTACAGCACCATCGAGGAGATTGAGGAACCGGGCACGGTGGAGGCGGGCGACATCATGATGGTGGGATCACATTTTTATATCGGCTTGTCGGGCAGAACGAATGTGAGCGGAGCTCAGCAAGTGATTGCGCACCTGCAACGGTACGGCATGAGCGGGTCCACGATACGGCTCGAAACAATGCTGCATCTCAAGACCGGTTTGTCGTATCTGGAGCACAATAATTTGGTGGCATCTGGCGAATTCCTTTCAAATGAGGCGTTCCAGGGATTCAACATCCTGCCAATCGATCAAGAAGAGGGCTATGCGGCAAATTGTGTCTGGGTGAATGACGTGGTCTTGATGCCACAAGGGTACCCGAAAGCGCAGACAACCATCGAAAATGCCGGTTACAGGATCAAAGCGATCGATGTGTCTGAATTCCGCAAACTCGATGGTGGCTTGAGTTGTCTTTCTCTGCGGTTTTGAGGAAGGCTGATTTGGAAACCCCAACGCAGGTGAAACGATTTGAATTTACGACGATTGCCGATACAAGCGGCCAGTTTTGCGACTTCTCGCCTTATGTCGCCTCCGTCAATGACGATGGGATCGTCGCTTTTCAGGCTGCGTTGAAGCGAGGGGGAACTGGTCTGTTTACCGGAACAGGTGGACAACTATCCACAGTCGTTGACACGAAAAAGGGTCTCTTCAGCCATTTCTGCAGCCATCCCGACATCGATAAGGACAGTTCGTTGAGTTTCTATGCCGACCTGAAAGCGGGGGGACAGGGCATCTTTCTGGTCAAGGACGGCCAGATAATCACCCTGGCAGACACCGGTGGCGCATTCACAGCTATTGGCCCGCTGGGTCCAACGATAAATGATCGGGGGCAAGTGGCTTTTCGGGCGGACACCACAGCGGGAGGAAGCAGCGTCCTGGTCGGGAACTGCGAAACGACCGTCACCATTGCCGACACCAGTGGTGATGCTTTTGCCAGTTTCGAGGGTCTCCCTGTCATCAACAACAACGGTACAGTGGTCTTTCGAGCTGACCTCAAAGATGGAGGGCAGGGCATCTACATTAGCAGTGGCGGAACGCTCGCCTGCGTTGCCGATACCAGCAGCCACTTCAGCAATTTAGGACGCTTCCCAGTCATCAACGATGCGGGAACCGTCGCATTTAACGCCACCCTGCAATCAGGCGTGGCGGGTATTCTCACCGTGGCGGAGGGGAAGATCACCACCATCATCGACACAAACAGCGCTTTTGAGAGTTTCCGTGGCGTTCTGATCAACGATTCCGGCGTCGTCGTTTTTTATGCCACACCGAGGAATGGAGAACTCGGCGTCTTCTGCGGGTCGGATCCATTGACCGACAGGATCATTTCGATTGGCGAGCCATTGTTCGGGTCCAGCGTAGCTGATTTCGCCCTCAATCCCGTTTCGATGAATCAAGCCGGGCAGGTCGCCATCCGCATCAAGCTCGCAGACGGAAGACAGGTGATCGTGCGTGCCGATCCTGTAACGTAGACTGCACAAAAGGAGTTTAAGACATGCCAGCAAAAATCATCATCGCCGATTACAACCCCGCCTGGCCTGACAAGTTCTCCGCCGAAAAAGACCACCTTTGATGGCGGTGATCGGCGATTATGTGGTGGACATCCAGCACATTGGCAGCACCTCGGTGCCGGGATTGGGCGCAAAACCGGTCATCGACATCATGATTGGCGTGCGATCCCTGGCGGACGCCGATGCGTACTGTATCGAGCCAATCGTCGGACTGGGCTACGAATACGTCAAGGCATTCGAGGTGGAGCTGCCATTTCGGCGCTATTTCCGCAAGGACAATGCCGATGGCGTGCGCACGCACCAAATCCATCTGGTCGAGATCACGAGCGAGTGGTGGGAACGCCACCTTATTTTCCGGGATTATTTGCGAACCCATCCTGAAGCAAGCGAAGCTTACGAACGACTTAAACGAGAATTAGCTGCCCAGCCGTTTGAGACGACGAACGACTACGCTGATGCGAAAACTGAATTTATCACTGCGATGGAAGTGAATGCGTTTGCCTGGAAAGGGGAATGAATCCTTCGTTCAATCAAACACCTCCACCTGCTCGGGACCGGACACGACGATCTGCGGTGCGCCGTTGTAACTGTCGATCTCACCGGTAATCCAGACTTCTTGGCCCTCGTAAAGCTCGGCTGGGGATGCTGCAAACTTGCCGTAGTCGTCGGCGAAGACCACGGCCACGAATTGATCACGTTCTTTGGAGAAATTGAGGAAGGTGATCTTGCCGGTGTCGTTTGCCCGCACGATGCGGCCACTGACAGTGATGGTCTGACCCAGATAATCAGCGGCATCCTGCCAGGGGATTACGCCCACCAGCTCTGCTGTTGCCTCGACTGTGACCGTGTTCTCGACCTCGTCTTGTCCAATAATCTCGATCTGGTCAGGCGCTTCCACGATGATCTCCGGCGCGCCCTTGTATTCCTTGACCCGACCCGTAACCTGCACCATCTGGCCGAGGTACAGCGACTCCGGTGGGGTTGAAAAAAGACCATAATCGCTGGCAAAAATCACGATGCTGAGGGTGTTGCGATAGTCCTCGGCGAAATTGAGGAAGGTGACTTTGCCGCTGTCGTAGGTGCGCACTACCGCCCCTTCGACCGTGATATCCTGCCCCACGAAATCGCCAGCCTCCTGCCAGAGCACGACCGCCGGTATCGGCTCCGACTCGGTGGCTGACGCCGACCGGGTTCCGGGCTCGACCTGCTCTGGTGCAGCGCTGGAGGCGCCCGTAATGCGAATCTGCTCGGGCGATTCCACGATGATCTCCGGCGCGCCCTCGTACATCTTCACCAGACCGGTCACCTCCACCTGCTGGTTCAGGAAATAGTCGGCTGGAAGCTCCGGAAAACGCTCGTAAATGGAGGGGAAGATGACGATGGTGAGGGTGTTGCGGTAATCGTCATCGAAATTGAGGAACGTGACCTTGCCGCTGTCGTAGGTGCGGACGATGTCGCCCGCCACGGTCACTTCAGCACCGACATAATTCTCAGCCTCCTGCCAGGTGATGACGCCATCCGGCGCTTCCACGATCTGGTTGGCGCTCTGCCAGTCGGTTTGCAGCGTCGCCAGCAGACGCTGCAACACACCTGCATCTTCGGTGAGTACGCCCATCTCCCGGTTCAAATCCATCGAGGAGTAAGTCAGGTTGATGGAGCCGATCAGCGCCTGCTGCTCGTCGGCAACGATGACCTTGGCATGCACCAACGGATCGACGAGCAGGGCCACTTGCCCGCCAGCCGCCCGCAAGCGTTCCTGATTGGCCCGTGCGAAGTCATCTTCATCCTGGCGCAACGGCCCGATAAAACGCACATCCACGCCACGGCGTGCGGCAGCCACCAACCTGTCCGTCACATCGTCGTCCAACAGCGTGGACTGCTCCAACCACAGGCTATTTTTTGCGCCCTCGATCAGAGACTGGATGGTGTCTCGGCTGGTGGTGGGGCTAAGCACGATGGGGCTCTGCGAGGATAGTTCCGGCTGCTTTTCCACCCAGTCGGCGTCGAACACAGCGGCAATATCGGACACGAGCGCGGGCTGGTCGATGAGCAAGCCATATTCCCGGTTGCCGGTGAAGGAGCTGTTGGTGTAATTGAAAGTGCCGGTAAGGGCGATGCGATCATCCACCACCAAAGTCTTTTCGTGGGTCAGGCGATAGGGTGGCGGGGCCCAGCGCACATCGACGCCCCCTTCCACCAGTTGGTCGTAACTTTCCTGATTGCTTTCACCGCCGCCCGTGGGATTCTGTTCGATGATCACCCGCACATCTACGCCGCGATTGGCCGCTTGCACCAGCGCCGCTTTCACATCACGATACGTCAACAGATAGATTTTGAAACGGATGGATTGCTCAGCGCTGTCGATTAAATCAAGGACAGGCTGGACGCCATCGTCCGGCAGCACCAGAAGTTGCTGGCCGCCATCCGTACCGGGGGATTGACGGGTTGGCGCAGGAGAAGTTTGCACGGATTCAACTGGCGCGGCGTCAGAACGGCATCCGGCCAAAGCGAGCAACACAAATAAGACAAGCACTATGCGATTGATTGGGTTCATGGTTGTGAGTTGTAACAACAGAGGCGAGGGAGCAGGTGAAAAGTGTCCTCCAAGATGTACCTTGTGTCAAATTGGGAACTTAGGTGGAATCAGTGCGACAATAACCATTCATAAACGCCCGAATCGTTCATATCCACCACTATTCCTGATTCCGAACCACCGTATCCCAACCGAACATCCATATGTCTAATTCCTTCCCCACTGGCGCAATTCCCAGGACCTACCTCCGCTACGAACAAAACAGCGTCACTACCATCGAAGGCGCTGTCATCGAAGAAGCGTCGATCTGCATCCACGTAAACGGCGTAGATTTCGCCACGATCATGGCAACGCCCATCGACCAGAAAGCGATGGCGCTGGGCTTTCTGCGCGCCGAAGGCTTCATCAGTGGCATGAGCAATGTAGAGGTAGTTGCGCTCAACGAAAATGGCGTCTGCGTCGATGTCTGGCTCGATCACGATGTCGAGCGCCCCAGCCGCCTGATCCGCACAACCGGATGCGGCGGCGGCATCACCTTCGATGACCTCACCGCGGCGCGGGAGCCCTTGCCATTTGACAGCACTATCACCGTCCAGCAGATCATCGATCTCTACGCCAAACTGAGCTCGAACGCTGTGCTGTATCCGATCACCCGCGGGGTCCACACATCGGCTCTGTGCACGCCGGATGACATCCTGATCTGGACCGAGGATGTGGGTAGACACAACACGTTGGACAAATTGTGGGGCAAAGCGATGCTGGAGGGCATCCCGACCGAAGGTCGGATCATCACCACCACCGGGCGGATCAGCTCGGAGATGTTGGGGAAAGCCGCCAAAATGGAAGTCCCCATCATCGCCTCACGCACTTCGCCCACCAGTCGATCACTGGCCCTGGCCGAAGCCTGGCAGATCACCGTCGTCGGTTATGTACGGCGCGGCAGCGTACAAGTGTACACACACCCAGAGCGGATCGTGCAGAGAATCTGACCTTTGAATAAGCCATTTCTCCAGCGACTGTACAGGTTTAGAATCCTGAGTAGACGTTCATACTGGTGAGCAAGCGCTACTCAAGATAAAAATGCCACGTGTGTCATTCCGAACGCAGTGACATTTCGCAGAAATGCGGAATCTCCACCCCTGCTATCGTAAAAGCAGATTCCTCGACTCCCTATCGGTCGCTCGGAATGACAATTTCAGGGTGGTTTTCCGGCTACGCCTCCAGTAGAATCACTTTCTCTAAAGCTCGTCTTCGATGAAACAATCCTCTGCCCCCCTCGTTCGCCTCTGGTATTTCACAAAACCACAGCATCGAGACGTCTACCTGGCCTCGACCTATTCGGTGCTGAACAGGCTCTTCGATTTAGCCCCGCCCCTACTCATCGGCGTGGCCGTGGATATCGTCGTCAAACAAGAAAACTCCCTTCTCGCCAGTTGGGGTATCGAAGATGTCGGGATGCAACTTATCCTGCTGGGTGTCGCCACCTTAATCATCTGGGGTTTCGAGTCCATTTTCGAATACCTTTACGCCATCAAATGGCGGAATTTCTCGCAGACGGTGCAACACGAATTGCGCATCGATGCTTACGATCATGTCCAGCATCTCGACATGGCCTATTTCGAAGACCGCAGTACGGGCGGATTGATGTCGGTTTTGAACAATGACGTGAATCAACTGGAACGTTTCCTCGATGTTGGGGCCAACCGCATCCTGCAATTAATCACGACCGTCATTGTTATCGGTGGCATTTTCTTCGTGCTGGTGCCAAACATCGCCTGGCTGGCGATGTTACCCATCCCATTCGTTGCCTATGGCTCGGTGCACTTTCAAAAACTGTTGGCGCCCCGGTATGCCGCTGTGCGGGAACGGGTAGGCATTCTCAATGCCATGCTCTCCAACAACCTCAGCGGCATCGCCACTATCAAGAGCTTCACAGCCGAGGTGCACGAAGCCGAACGCATCGACCTGGAGAGTGATTCTTATCGCCAGGCCAACCGCCAGGCCATTACTCTGAGTTCCGCTTTTGTGCCCCTGATTCGTGTGTTTATCGTCTTCGGATTTCTGGCTATCCTCGTGCTGGGCGGTTTTATGGCCATTAACGGCACCTTGAATGTCGGCGCTTACAGTGTGCTTGTCTTCATGACCCAGCGCCTACTCTGGCCCCTCACCAGTCTGGGTGAAACGCTTGATCTGTACCAACGAGCTATGGCCTCCACAAACCGCATCTTTAATCTCCTGGATACACAGTCAAAGATCGTTGATGGTGAGCAAACCCTGCCAGTCCGTTCTGTGCAAGGTGAGATCCTATTCGACAACGTCAGCTTTGACTACGGAAGCGGTGGCGGTAATGGCGCAAAACCGCAACCGCATGTGATCCGCAATCTATCCTTGCACATGCCTGCCGGGGATACCGTGGGACTGGTTGGCGCAACCGGCGCCGGCAAGAGCACGGTGGTCAAGTTATTGCTGCGCTTCCACGATGTCAAACAGGGCCGGGTCTTGCTGGATGGGCAGGATCTGCGAGACATTCCATTACATGATTTGCGGCGGGCGATTGGTTTTGTCAGTCAGGACGTTTTCCTCTTTCACGGAACCGTGCGAGAGAACATCGCCTATGGCACCTTTGACACCAGTGATGAGGCCATTGTGGAGGCTGCCAACGTAGCGGAAGCGCACGACTTCATCATGCAACTGCCGGATGGTTACGACACCATCGTCGGCGAAAGGGGTCAGAAGCTCTCAGGTGGACAACGCCAGCGCATATCCATCGCCCGGGCAGTGCTTAAAGACCCGCCTGTCCTCATCCTCGACGAAGCTACGTCGTCGGTGGACAATGAAACAGAAGCGGCCATCCAGCGCTCGCTGGAACGAATCGCCGTAGATCGCACCACCATCGTTATTGCCCACCGCCTCTCAACCGTGCGCAATGCCGACCGAATTTTCGTACTCGAACGGGGTTTGTTGATTGAACAGGGACGGCATGAGGATTTGATTGCCACCGATGGCGTTTATGCCTCATTGTGGCGCGTACAGACCGGTCGGGCTGTAGAACACGCCTGAGAACCACATCATCAGGTGTTGGGCAAACGAAAAGTACTGGGGTAGCGGAGAATCGCCCATCTTTTGCGCGACTATTTGGGCATTGTTGCGTCATCATTATTTAGGGACACGATTGGTTACGGTCACGCCCTTTGTGCTGCAACCAATTATGATGCATGACCTCAATAATTCATCACTGGGTTTCCAACCAACGTCAGAGTCTTTTTTACCATGGCTATAATCTCACTGCAACACGAAAGGAGCATATTATGAAAGTCAATCTCCATCGCCGCATGAATAAACTGGGACTACTCACGATCAGCCTTCTAGTTGCAGTAATTTTAATTGGCGCGATTGCCGTGGCCGTTTTGGCCGAACCTGCCGCGCCGAATGCTGCCATCACCCTTGACCTTGATCCTGGCGCTGCGGTGGCGCTGCTACCAGGAGAGACGGAAACCGTCACCTGGGAGATCATCCCCAGTCCCGGACGAACGCCATTGTCAGTCAAAATGGAGATCCTTGATCAAGACAATAACGTATTGGTTACTCAGACATATCCCGGAGCAACGGGCCTCACTGGGACGTACTACTACACGCTTCCTTCGAACTATGTCAAACCGGCGCATCTGCCTTTCGAGCGCTACCGGGCCGAGATTACTTATATTTCAACGATAGGAGAAGAATACGGAGCCTGGGGCATCTTCATTGTCGATGACGAGCGGGGCGCTCTGCGCATCTTCAAATACAATGACCGCAATCTCAATGGCATTTTCGATGGCGTGGATGCTCCTGTCGAAAACGTTCTTTTCGATGTGCAATTCCCTCCGCCATTTCAGGACACCGTCTTGCACCGCCAGACCGACGCAGCAGGTGAAATCCTGTTCCCCATGATCGCCACGGCCACCTACACGGTCATCGAAAACGTGCCAGCCGGGACGATAACAACTACGCCAAGTTTAGTCCTAGCTTCCGTAACTGCTAACAATACAACAACGGTTAGATTCGGCAATGCCGTCATTCCGGGCAGGCTGGTCGTGTTCAAATTCCATGACAGCAATGGCAATGGCGTGCAGGATGCTGGTGAACCGCCCATGTCGGGCGTCCATGTCGATGCCACATCGCCCTGCGGCCAGACATTTAGCGGTGATACCGACATAAACGGCTACATCATCTGGGACAATGTCTGTGCGGAGGGCTGGCTGGTAACGGAAACTGTTCCAACCGATGCCGAGGCGACGTTACCGACCACGGTCGTGACTTCCGTGCAAACAGGACAGACCACCGAAGTCACTTTCGGGAATCGGTATCTGGGCGCTCTCGACATCCTCAAATTCGAGGATCGCAATGGCAACGGCGTGCAGGATGTGGGTGAGCCACCCTGGCCGGGTGTGACCATAAACTGGGTGAACGAGTACGGCGATTCGGACTCCTGCATCACCGATCCCCAGGGTCTTTGCACTTTCACAGATCTGCCAGTTGGCGAATACACCATCACGGAAATCCTCCCGCTCTACAGCGATGCCATAAGCGGCCTCGAACAAACGGTCACCATCGCCTGGGGCGAAACCGCTACAGTCGTTTTTGCCAACCGCAAGCTGGGCGATCTGCAGATACTCAAATTCGAAGACTTGAATGGCAATGGCCAACGTGATCAGGACGAACCGCCCTGGCCGGGCGTCACCTTGAATTGGGTAAACGAATGGGGCGAATCAGGCTCCTGCATCACCAATGCTCAGGGCCTTTGCACCATCAATGATTTGCCGGTAGGCGAATACACCATCACCGAAATACTTCATCCCAACAGCGAAGCTGTCACAGGAATCGAGCAGCAGGTGACCGTGACCTGGGGCGAAACCGCCACGGTCGAGTTCGCCAATCGCAGGCTGGGCGATCTGCAAATCCTCAAATTTGAGGACCGCAACGGCAATGGCGTGCGAGATGCAGGCGAACCGCCCTGGCCGGGCGTGACCATGAACTGGGTGAACGAGTGGGGCTTTTCCGGCTTCTGCGTGACCGACGCCCAGGGTCTCTGTCTCCTCACAGACCTCCCCGTCGGCCTCTACACCGTCACCGAAATCCTGCCGCCCAACAGCGCTGCGATCACCGGCATCCGCCAGCAAATTGCAGTTTCCTGGGGTGAAACCGCCGAGATCGAGTTTCCCAACCGCAAATTGGGCGATCTGCAAATCCTCAAATTCGAGGACTTGAATGGCAATGGCCAACGAGATCAGGACGAACCGCCTTGGCCGGGCGTGACCATGAATTGGGTGAACGAATGGGGCGAATCAGGTTCTTGCATCACTGATGTCCAGGGACTGTGCACCATCACCGATCTGCCGATAGGCGAATACACCATCACCGAAATCCTGCCGCCGAACAGCAGCGCCATCAATGGCCTCGAACAAACGATCTTCGTCGTGTGGGGCCAAACAGCCACTGTCGAGTTTGCCAATCGCAAGCTGGGCGATCTGCAAATCCTTAAATTCGAGGACCGCAACGGCAATGGTGTGCGGGACCAGGGCGAGCCACCCTGGCCGGACGTCACCATGAATTGGGTGAACGAATGGGGCTTTTCCGGCTTCTGCGTGACCAACGCCCAGGGCCTCTGCCTGCTCACCGACCTCCCTGTCGGCCTCTACACTGTCACTGAAATCCTGCCGCCCAACAGCAGCGCCATCATCGGGCTCCGCCAGCAAGTGACAGTGACCTGGGGCGAAACCGCCGAAATCGAGTTTCCCAACCGCAAATTGGGCGATCTCAAAGTCTTCAAATTCGAGGACCGCAATGGCAATGGCGTGCAGGACGCAGGTGAGCCACCCTGGACGGGCATCGCTGTCAATTGGGAAAATGAATTCAGCGACACTGATTCTTGCACCACCGATGCGCAGGGCGGCTGCACCTTCCTCGAAATACCCATTGGCGAATACACCGTTGCCGAGGTGCTGCCACCGAAAAGCATCGCTATCAGCGACATCGAACAAACCGTCCCCGTGCCCTGGGGTGTAACCACGACGGTGCGTTTTGCCAATCGCAAGCTGGGCGACCTCGTCATCCTCAAATTCGAAGACCTGAACGGCAATGGCGTGCGTGAACGGAACGAGCCACCCTGGCCGGGCGTCACCATCCAATGGGAGAACGAGTACGGCGATACGGATTCCTGTGTCACGAATGCCCAGGGTATCTGCACCTTTAACGATCTGCCAATCGGCGAATATACCATCACCGAAGTGTTGCCACCCAACAGCATCGCCGTAGGCGATATCGAACAGACGGTGCCTGTACCCTGGGCTGTAACGACGACAGTGCGTTTCGCCAACCGCAGGGTGGGCAACCTGGAAGCGCATGTCTTTTACGATGCAGATGGAAATGGCACGGAAGATGGCCTCGATTTGCCCTGGCCGGGCGCTGAGGTGGATTACACCAACGAATGGGGCGAGTCTGACAGCGGCCAGACCGACAATGGCGGCGATCATACCTGGATGCAGGTTCCCGTGGGAGATTACAGCGTGACAGTGATCGTACCGCGTGACTGCGTGGCCACAACACCCATCACCAATGATGCCACCGTGCCGCCGGGACAGACGGTCAGGGTTGTGTTTGGGTTACGTTGTAATGTCTATTTGCCACTAATCCTGCACAACTTCCCGGAGCCTACTCGCACTCCCACACCGACGCATACCCCAACCAAAACGCCAACACCCACCGACACGCCCACACCAACCCTTACACCGACACCAACCAATACCCCTACACCAACCTTAACGCCAACGCCGACCCTTACACCAACCTATACACCTACACCGCCACCACCCATCATCCATGTCCCGCATCCTAAGGGCATCGCCATCAATGAAGCGGGCAACCTCCTGTATATCGCCAGCAAGACCACCAACCGGCTGTACGAGGCGGATGGCGGGACCAACAACATCTTGCGCCAGGTTGCGGTCGGTTCCGAACCTTACGGCGTCGCCTACAACAAGAATACGGGCAAAATTTACGTGGCCAATTACGCCAGTGGCACTGTTTCCGTGATTGATGCGACGACATTCGCTGTGATCAAGACCATCAACATGGACTCGGGTTCCGAACCAGCGCAGATCGCCATCAATCAACTCACCAATCGCATCTACGTCACGCTGCACGGCGCTGGACGACTTGCAGTGATCGATGGCTACAGCGATAGCATATTCACGAAGATTGGCAGCTACAGCGGGCCATTCGATGTGGTCGCAGACGAAGCCCTCAATCTGGTGTACATGTCGGCTCGCGACAGTGGTTTTGTAGCTGTGATCGATGGCGCTTCCAACACGGAGATCATGAGTCGCCGCACCTTTATCGGCGGCTTGCCCTACTCCCTGGCGCTCGACCCGGTGCTCAGACGATTTTATGTCGTGTATGCGCCAAATTCACTGTTGGTAGACAACGAGTTCACCAACCCGTTGCCGCTTTACCTGCCCTTGCCCAGCGCTCTCCTGGCTGGCGATCCCAACCGGATTGCCATTTTCGAGGTGAAACCCAACGACTTTGGCCGTTTACCCGACCGCACAGCGGGCCTAGCCGGGCGATCAGGGTGGTGTCGGCATTGCCGCCAATCCGTCCACGGACAATTTCTTCGTCAGCAATTCCGCGGGCAATTCGCTATCGGTCTTCGATGGCTGGTCATTGACCTCGCCTGCAACTTTGGTGATGCCCGGCAACCCCGGTGAAGTGGCCGTGAACAGCACCCTCAATCGAGTCTACGTCAGCAACCGCAGCGCTGGCGTGGTTTACATGGTATTGGACACCTACTGATACCAGACCTTCGACCATAGAATTGCGCTTAAGCGTTAGCCGAGCAAGAAACTGGCAGTTTTGGCGGTTCAAAAATGAACCGCCATAACTGCCAGTTTCTTGTAGAATTCACATATTGGTTACAGTCATTTTATGTCGTAATACTATCTATTGCAGATCTTTCTCAATTGATGTACATTAATTCTTAACGATTTACAGAAACATGGTATGAAAAGTATTCTAGCTGATTTTTGTGGCGCTTAGCCTCGTTATTCAGAGGAGGATAACGTGAAATCAATGAAATTAGTGCGTTTTGTAGTTCTAAGAGTAAGTTATTTCCTGCTCTTTATGTTATTGTTGCTTATTGTTCAGATGCCCAATGTTCAGGCGAGTGTTGTACCGGATGAAGGCGATGGCCTTCCTTTGGATGCACTTGCTCAAACAAGCAACAGGCCGATGGCAGAAGCCATTGCCGTCGATAATTTCATGGTTGATCAAGCATCGATCGAGCTTCGCTCGTTGGCTGATCAAGGTAAGACGGCGGGAACATCGGTTTCTGGCCAGGGCATTCTCGGCGGCGAACGAGATATGTACCTGCACCTCATCAATTATGGGAATGGTAACAACGGCGTCAGGTCCGAAGTCTCCGGTGGGGCGTACACCTACGGTCAGGACCCATTGGTCGAAGCCGAAGGGTATCTCCAGTGGGATGGCGTTGATGGTAGTGGCGATTTGAATCCTATTGGCCTAAACCACCTCGACCTGACGGCCGGACGCACTCAGGACGCCATGTTGGTCCAGGTGTTATTCGCTGACCTGCCTATCGACATGAGAGTCAGGGCGTATACAGATGCAAACAATTGGTCCAGGGTCAATATCCAACTTCCGGGGGGCACATTTCAGACAACAAACATTGTCTTTCCGTTTGATGCTTTCAGCACCATGGCGGGTAACGGTGCAAATTTCGAGGATATTGGCGCTATCGAGTACTATCTAACTTCCAAAACTGCACCTGATTTTGTGCTCATTGGCATATCGACAACAGCTATCCTGACATCCACAAAAACGGATGCGGTCCTGGTCGATAACAACAACGACGGCATGGCCAACCCTGGCGAAACCCTGCGTTACACCGTTTTGCTTGAGAACATCGACGATCTCTACAATGCTTCCGTATTCGATGTTGTGTTCAGCGATACACCCGATCCCTACACAACCCTTGTCACAGGATCCGTAACCACAACCCGCGGCACCATAACGGATGGCAACACCAATGGAGACACCTCGGTGGGCGTCACTGTCGGTGACATCCATGATGGCGAAAGCGTGACGATCACGTTCGATGTCGTCATCGACAATCCCCTGCTCGCTGGCGTCGAATTCGTCTGTAATCAGGGCAATATAGATACGTCCAACTCTGAGTTGGTCACTGATGATCCTGACACAGAGGACACACCGGACCCAACCTGCACGCCCATTATCGCTGCACCCGATCTGACGATCACCAAAGACGATGGCGGAGTCCGCACCGAAGCGGGCGGGATTGTGATCTACACCCTTGATTACGCCAATGTCGGCAACCAGGATGCCACCGGCGTCACCATCACCGACACCGTGCCCATCAATACTACATTCAACACGGTTAGCAGCACGCCAGGTTGGTCTTGTGTACCCGACACCAACGCCGGTAGTCTCTGCACCTACACCATTGGCGATTTCGATGTCGGCGACACCGGCAGCATCGATTTCGCCGTCACTGTGGATGATCCCGTGCCCGCTGGCGTCGATCAGATCGAGAATACCGCCTGGATTCAGGATGACGGCAGCAATGGCCCCGACCCCACGCCCGAAAATAACAGGGATGATGACGACACGCCGCTCGATGCTGCACCCGACCTCATGATCACCAAAGACGATGGCGGGGTCCGCACCGAACCGGGCGGGGTCGTGATCTACACCCTTGATTATGAAAATATCGGGGACCAGGATGCCACCGGTGTCATCATTTCAGACACCGTGCCCACATACACGACCTTCAACACCGATTCAAGTACGCCGGGATGGTCATGCTTGCCCAATGGCAATGCAGGCAACCTTTGCACTTTCACCGTAGGTGGGCTGGCTGTGGGCGGTTCCGGCAGCGTCGATTTCGCCGTCACGGTCGATGATCCCTTACCTGCAGGCGTCATGGAGATCGAAAATCGGGCATGCATCGCTGATGACGGCAACAATGGCCCTGATCCCACACCAGGAAACAATTGCGATGATGATGACACGCCCATCGACGCTGCACCCGACCTGATGATCACCAAGGACGATGGTGGGGTGCGCACTGAGCCGGGCGGGGTCGTGATCTACACCCTCGATTACGCCAATGTCGGGGACCAGGATGCCACCGGCGTCATCATCACCGACACGGTGCCCATCAATACGACATTCAACACGGTCAGCAGCACGCCAGGTTGGTCATGCATACCCGACACCAACGCCGGCAGTCTCTGCACCTACACCATCGGCGATTTCGATGTCGGCGACACCGGCAGCATCGATTTCGCCGTCACTGTCGACGATCCAGTCCCCGCTGGCGTCGATCAGATCGAAAACACCGCCTGGATTCAGGACGATGGCAACAATGGCCCCGACCCCACGCCTGAAAATAACAAGGATGATGACGACACGCCTCTTGATGCTGAACCCGACCTCATGATCACCAAAGATGATGGCGGGGTGCGCACCGAACCGGGCGGGGTTGTGATCTACACCCTCGATTATGAAAATATCGGAGATCAGGATGCCACAGGGGTTATGATTTCCGATACAGTTCCCACATACACGACCTTCAACACCGTCAGCAGCACGCCGGGATGGACCTGCTTACCCAATGGCAATGCAGGCAGTCTCTGCACCTTCACCGTAGGTGGGCTGGCTGTAGGCGGTTCCGGCAGCGTTGATTTCGCCATCACCGTCGATGATCCATTGCCCGCAGGCGTCATGGAGATCGAAAATCGGGCGTGCATCGCCGATGATGGCAACAACGGCCCCGATCCAACGCCAGAAAACAACTGTGATGACGATGACACGCCCGTCGATGCTGCGCCCGACCTGACGATTTTGAAGGATGATGGCGGGGTCCGCACCGAGCCTGGCGGGGTCGTGATTTACACCCTCGATTACGCCAATGTCGGGGACCAGGATGCCACCGGCGTCACCATCACCGACACCGTGCCTATCTACACAACCTTCAACACCGTCAGCAGCACGCCAGGCTGGTCCTGTGTCCCCAATCTCAATGCCGGCAGCCTCTGCACCATTCTCATCGGCGCTCTGGATGCAGGCGATACCGGCAGCGTTGATTTCGCCGTCACTGTCGATGATCCTGTGCCCGCCGGCGTCACCGAGATCGAAAACACCGCCTGGATTCAGGATGATGGCAACAATGGCCCCGACCCCACGCCTGAAAATAACAAGGATGATGACGACACGCCTCTCGATGCTGCGCCCGACCTCACGATCTTGAAAGACGATGGCGGGGTGCGCACAGCACCGGGCAGGACAGTGATCTACACCATCAACTACGCCAATATCGGTGATCAAGGCGCAACAGGCGTCACCATCACCGACAACGTGCCCACCTACACCACCTTCAGCCCCGGTTCAAGCACGGCGGGATGGTCGTGCACGCCGAATAACAACGCTGGCAGCGCCTGCACCTTCAACGTGGGCAGTCTGGCAGCGGGTCAAAGTGGCAGCGTGTTCTTTGCAGTGGTCGTCGACAATCCCTTGCCCGACGGTGTGATGGAGATCTTCAACGCCACCTGCATCGATGACGACGGCAGCAATGGCGAAGATCCCACGCCAGAAAACAACTGTGACGATGATGATACACCCGTCGACGCCCAACCCGACCTCACGATCCTCAAAGATGATGGCGGGGTGAGCACCGAACCGGGCGGGATTGTGATCTACACGCTTGACTACGCCAACATCGGCAATCAAGATGCCACCGGTGTCACCATCTCCGACACTGTGCCCACTTACACTTCCTTCAATCCTGGATCCAGCACAGCAGGTTGGTCTTGCGTCCCCGGCATCCAGGCTGGCAGCCTCTGCAGTTTCGTCGTTGGAGACCTGGCGGCAGGCGCTGGCGGCAGCGTTAATTTCGCCGTGACGGTTGACGATCCCCTGCCCGATGGCATCATGGAGATCTTCAATGCCACCTGCATCGCTGATGACGGCAGCAACGGCGCTGATCCCACGCCCGAAAACAACTGCGATGATGATGATACGCCCGTGATTGTGGAATGGTTCCTGTATCTGCCGATGATCCTGGTGTCGCCACCGCCGCCCACCCCCACGCCGACACCGACCCCCACGTCTGACTCCCACCCCCACGCCGACACCGACCTACACACCCACGCCGCCACCGTCCATCGGCGTTATCCCGCACCCCAAAGGCATCGCCGTTGATGAGGCCAATAACCGTCTTTACATCGCCAGCAAGACCACCAATACTGCTGTTTGAGGTGAATGGCTTCACCAACACGATTATCCGCCAAGTCAGTGTTGGAGCCGAACCCTTTGGCGTCGCCTACAACAGGACGAATCACAAAGTGTACGTGGCTAATTTCGCCAGCGGCAATGTCTCCGTGGTCGATCCGGTCTCTATGACGGTGATCAAGACCATCAACACCGGCTTTGGCTCAGAACCAACGCAAGTTGCTGTCAATTCCGTCACCAATCGCATTTACGTCACCTTGCATGGCACGCATGGGCTGTCTGTGATCGATGGCGGCGGCAACAATATCATCGCCACTGTGCCCGACCTTGCCGGCGCTTTCGATGTTGTGTCAGATGAATTGTTGAACAGGGCATACGTCTCGACTCGCAACGGCGGCTACGTCGCCACCATCGACACTGCCAACAATGTCAAGATCCTGCAAACCCACGTTGGCGGCTTCCCGTACACCATGGCGATCGATCCCGACCGAAGACGGCTTTATGTCGTTTACGCTCCGCGTACGGGCATGCAGGATGATACTGCAATCGACACACAGGTAGCCCTACCGCTTATCGAAAACGAGCCTCAAGTCGAAGAACCGAACAAGGTCATCGTATTCGAGATAAAGCCCAATGAACTCGGACGCCTGACCACATTGACAGCCGGACTGGCCGGAGATCAAGGCGGGCTTGGCATTGGCGTCAATCGCACGACGCACAATTTCTTTGTCAGCAATGCCGCTGGCAACTCGCTCACCGTGTTCGATGGTGATTCCCTGCAATCGCCCGCAACCGTCCCGATGCAAGGTTCACCTGCCGAGATCGGCGTGAACAGCGCCACCAATCGTGTGTACGTGGGCAACCGCAGTTCAGGAATAATCAGTACGGTGGTGGACGTCTGGTAGGATAAAACCAAAAGTGCGACGCACCTGCGAGGTGCGTCGCACTTGGTAGCCGGATTCGTAAATCTTGTGACTGAGACGTTGTTGGTTTAGAAAGCGAAATGGATCGCCGTAGAGGCAACTACGATCCAGGCGAGGAGCATGGAGGAGATGAAGGCGCCGACGTAAACGTGGCCCGTCTTGCGGTTGAAGAAAGTGTCCACGATGCCCACGATGGTCAGTAAGGGCAAGAACTGGAAGGCGATAATCGTCCAGAGCGGCTCGTCCGGGATTGAACAAGGTGCCGCCAGCCAGCAGCGGGATGTATTGGACAAGTAGCAGGGCGGCATAACCGAGGATCAATATCAACACGTTCACCACTGTTTCGCCCACCAGACCGAACCGATCCGTACGCAGTTGCGCAAAGATCACGACGTTCAGGAGGAAGAAGTAGAAAAGTAACGGGAAGAAGTAGATCACGGCAATGCGCAGTTGCAGAGGGCTGAACAGCTTGATCGCAAAGACCCAGAAGCGGTAATCGGTCTTGAAGAAGAAGTCAGTCAGTAGCAGGGTGATGTAACCGGCAAGGACAACCAGGAAGGAGAAGAGCAGGGATTTCCCGATCTTGCCCCAGGCCAGCTTGCCGCCCCAGGTCAGACCGTAATCGTCACCGTTGCCGCCCGCCTTCCTGCTGAAAGCGAAATGCCAGATCAGCAGCAAGACGATGGTGATCAGACCCAGAATCGTTGTCCAGGTGATGACCGCATTGGTGATCTCTTGTGGGAAGATCGCTGTGTTCGGCCACTCCTGATTCGTCGGGATTTCCTTGAACCAGAACAGCGTGAGAGGCCCCAGCAGCATCGTGATCAACGCCGCTATCACCCAACCGATGCCGATTTTCACCTTGGACGCCGGTGGCGACTGCACGAGACTACCGAAGAATTTCGTCTTCAACAGGATAGCGCCCACAGCGATAAGCAGGATGACCATGCCGATTGCAGCGATGAGGTTGCCGATTTCCTTCCAGAACCAGGTCTGGTTGGATGGATCGAGGCCGTTGCCGCCAACCAGGGTCATCTGGAACCATTTGATGGCGTCGCCAATCGCTTCCCTTGAGATGTGGTCACCGGGGTGCGTCGTGCGGGGTTGGAAGAGCATCCGGCCGGTGCCATCCTCGATTGATCCATAAAGCTGGCCGGGCACAACATTTTCGGTCGTGCCGAATACTGCCTTCAATTTATCAGTGCTGACGATATCCTTGGGCACTGGCGTAAGCCACATCAACGCCGAGAACTCGTCCCATTCGAGAGAAGACGACAGCCAGGTTGCGGGGCCAGTCCGGCGTGCCTTCCGGTGCGCCAAAAGTGCCGGTGGAAGAGCCTTCCAGGACAATCGCCTTGTAATCATCGGGATAGACGCCAGCGGCGACGCCCAGCGCCCAGCCACCCATGGAGTGACCTTCCAGGCCGATGTTATCTTTGTCAACGATATCCAGCGTGCGCAGGTAGGCCAGGGCGTCCGGGCCGCCAAAGCCATTGGCGAAGGCTGGAGGGTCGGAATAACCGTGTCCGGTCTGGTCGCTGGCCAGCACGACGTAGCCGCGGCGAGCGAACTCGATGGCGAAGCCATCCTGCGTCTCGCGCGAGTTAATGTAGCCGTGGATGGCGACGATGCCCGGCGCCGGATTCTCCGCCGATACTCCATCCGGGACATAGAGCAGGCCGCTCATCATCGTGCCGTTCGATCCCATCCAGCGTACATCTTCGATAGTGATCGTACCGCCAGCAGTCTGGGTGCGCCAGGCCATGACGCCACCGACGAGAATGAGGACCAATGCGATGATAAGTAGAGATTTTTGCTTTTGACATGTTTTCAATCTCCTTCGATCAGTAAACAACAATAAGGACTACTGAATGCGGGTAGGGATTACGTCATTTCTTTGCTGAGTGGAAGCGTAAATCGATTCAAGGCTGCCCTCCTATGCAGCGTGCAACCACACAGGGTGTTTTTTGTAAGATTATTGTTAAGTTTCAGCGGTGAAACACGAAATTAATTACGTAAGCCCTAGTCCAATTGCTGTTATGATATATCAGGAATACGCCCAAGTCAATAGTTAATTTCCGATTGAAAGTAGGGATCAGCCGTTGCAACGGCGGGAGGAATTTCGACGCACCAGATTGCTGGTTTTGGTGAATTGCAGGTCAAGGAAATATCATCAAACGCAGCCGTTCTCCCCGTCACCCCATGTCACCTTGTCACCCCGTCACCTTGTCACCATCTCACCCCATCACCCTGTCATCATGAACCCCACCCTCTTCCACCAGGGTCAGACCTGGGACGAATACCTGGCCTCGATGCGTAAAAACAAACAGCTGATGACACAGGAAGTCGCTCGCTGCACGCTACCGCCGGTGGACGCCGAGCGCTGGGCCGCAGCCAGGCGGGTCGCTCATGTGCTCGTGTTTACAGACGACGCCTGCCAGGACAGTATTAGCGCCCTGCCGCCGCTGCTGGCGATTGCCGCTGTTGCCACTTTTGATCTGCGCGTGATGCGCCGCTCCCGCCAGACTGAATTGCTCCGCCGTCTCACCGGACTTGAATACCCTCCTGTCCCGACCTTTTTCTTTTACGATGCCGCCTGGTCTGAACTCGGCCGATTTGTGGAGATGCCCGACCAGTTTCGCCGCCTCAAGGCCGATCCCGACGAGGCTTTCTGGCTGCGCGACAAGGATGCTTACACCGAAACCTGGTGGGAGACGGAGTTCGAGCAACTGGCATTGCTGCTGGGTTGAGTAGACCTCCAGCAAACGCTTCCTGATTTAAACCTCCGGGAGGCGGCCAGGACCATTCCGTTTATTCGCATATTTTTTGGTCACCTCCCGAGAATCAGGTTCTGTTGACATTTCACTTTTGTGTCATTCCGATGAATGACGATGCCGGAGGTATCGGAGCGAAGAGGAATCTCGTTGCCAGGGGCGGCCCTTACCGTTACGTGCGGCATACCGGCTGCTCCCTGGCGTGTGGTGAGATCAAAGGTCGGTCATAAATCCAAAGATCGTGTCAGACAATCCCGGCAGGGTCTCATGCCCATAGTCGGGAAAGATAGCCAGCGATTTGGCTGACTGGATCTTGTTGTAGGCGGCGAATTGCGTCGAGGGTGGGCAGATTTTGTCCATCAAGCCCACGGCCATCAACACCTCTGCCTGGATGCGGGGCGCGAGATGCTGCACGTCAACGTACCCCAAACGGGTAAAAACCTCGGCCTCGCGCTGGTGACGGGGGTCGAACCGCCGGAACCACAACTGCAATTCGGCATAGGCATCCTGCGCCAGATCGATCTCCCAGGTGCGTTGGTAATCGGTTAAGAAGGGATAGACGGGCGCTGCCAGCTTGATGCGGGGTTCCAGCGCCGCACAGGCCAGCGTGAGCCCTCCGCCCTGGCTCGCTCCCGTTGCGCCGACTCGATCAGCCGCCACGTTTGGCATCGCCATGACGATACCGGCTAATTGGGCTGTATCCAGGTAGATTTGGCGGTAAAGCATAGCTTCCGGCTCGTCGTCGAGACCCCGCACGATGTGTCCGTTTAGCGTCCAGCCCTTGACCCCACCGACATCTTCGGACAGCCCGCCCTGTCCCCGGCAATCGAGGGCCGCCACCACGTAACCCTGGGCCACGTAGCCCAACTTATCGTACCAGTCGCCCGAATTGCCGGAATAACCGTGGAACATAAGGATGGCCGGATGGGGACCGCTGCTACCACGTGGTTGCATGAATTTGGCGTGAACCCGAGCCCCACCCACGCCGGTGAAGTAAAGATGGAAGCACTCTGCGAATGGCGCCTGGAAATCGGCGGGGATCAGCTCGATCTCCGGGTCGGTAGCACGCATTTCTGCCAGGGCTGCCGTCCAGTAGGTATCGAAATTGGCGGGTTTGGGATTGACGCCCTGGTAGGTGTAGAGTTCCTCCAGTGGCATATCGAATTGCAAGGGCATGGGGCCTCCAGAAAGGGTTGACGAAGCGTGGGTGATTGAACGGAGCGTTGCCCGGTGCAGGCAACCGCCACACATCATAGGACAAGCTGAATACGGATGCAATTTGAGCGCCAGGGATCGATATTAGCCACCTGGAGAAGGATGACATTGCCTGACCGACCAATGGCAACGTGTGGCGTTCATGTTTCAATGATATTGGAATAGTTGCAGGTGCGACGCACTTGCGAAGTGCGTCGCACCTGACCGTAGATCACTTTCTTTGACACGAGTGAGGCATTAAAATGAAGTATCGGGTACATCGATTTGAGATAAGCATGACCAGGGACCAGCACAAATTGGAACAGTTCCTCAATGGCCTGAGGGTGAAGTGGTGACCATTATCTCCAATGTCACACCATTCCCCGCCACCTTTGTAAACTTCCTGCTGATCGTGGAGAAAATCAAGACCAGCGAAGATTCATAAACACCTCAAAGACGAGGAGTCAGCATCATGCAGAATAACCCCGTCGTTTTCTGGGAACTGGCGTCCCACGACGCCAAACAGACCGTCGCATTTTTGGATGAACTCTTCGGTTGGGACAGCCAACTGGATGAGCCCTCGGGCATCTACGAATTCCCGGCCGACCGTGGCGGACCCGACCAACCAGCTCCCTTCGCTGGCGGCGGCGTGTTCACCCTGCGTAAGGCCCGGCTGCCCTTCCTCACCATCTATATCCGGGTGGAAGACATTGAACGCATGGCGAAACGGGTCGAGGAGTTGGGTGGGTTGATCGTGATCCCGCCGGAGGAAGTGGTTCCGGGCTCAAGGATCTGTCTGTTTAACGAACCCTCCGGCGTGACCCTGGCAATGTATGAGCGGATAAAATGAAACGTTTACTCAATTTTGCGACAAATCACCCGCTCCTTTTCGTGCTGTTGGGCATCGTCGCCTGGATACTGTTGGGCGCACTGAGCGTAATGGTAGCCGTGACTGTGCTGAATGCACCCATCAATGATCTGCTCGTGCAATCGATCGGGTTGCTGTTTGCGACAGCCTGCTTCCTGGCTCTGGCCTGGCGATGGGACTGGCTGAAACCGGCCGGATTCACCCGCCTGGGCGGAGTTAGTTTGTGGTTGGTTACATTGGCAGTTGCGATCTTCAGCATTATCGCCTATCAGCTCGCCATGTTTGGTGAGATTGCATTGAGCTTTGCTCAAATCAACAGTCCGGATGCCCGGCAAATTCTTCTGCGCCAGGCTGTGGTCGGTTTCACGGAAGAATCCATGTTTCGGGGCATCTTGCTCTTTGCCTTGGTACGGGTATGGGGTGGTTCCAGTCGAGGAACGCTCGCCGCCATTGGCGTGACAGCCCTGCTTTTTGGAGCGCTGCACAGCCTGCAAGTCGTAGCCGGTAGTGATGGCCCGCAACTGGTATTTACAATCGTCAATTGTATCGTCGCCGGGCTGCTGCTGGGAGCCCTTGTTCTGTGGGGCGGCAGCATCTGGCCCGCAGTGCTGCTGCATGCAGTGTCGAACGCATCGGTTCAAATCGCTAGCTTGAATGGGATAGACATCACCACAAATGGTCTCGCCCTGGCAACGCTGACAGATCTGGCGCTGGTGTTTGTCTTCGGCGCCTTGCTCCTTCACAGGAGGCCTTCAGGTATTTCCTCACATGCGGTATCCTCACCGACGATGCCAAAACCTGAACAGAAATGGGAGTTGACTGTCTGAAATATCGAGCCGGGTAGCGCATTGAACTGCGTTCAAATTGTACCGACAATGTAACTGCTCAGGCATACCAAGTTCAGCATCCTGAGTAGCTACGCGACTATTATCTTGTCTGCATCCCGAACGCCTGTTATCCTCTGGGGGATAGTGGATATCGGTTGCTCAGTATTGGTCTTCGCATACCGGCTGGCCATACAATACCAAATATCCAATACCCCAACATTCCCTGGAGCGAAAAAAATGTCCCAAAAGATCGATAAGAGCGATGCCGAGTGGCGCGCCGAACTCACACCTAACCAATATCACATCACCCGCGAGAAAGGCACTGAGCGCGCCTTCACCGGCGAATACTGGAACACCAAAGA
The DNA here is from genome assembly GCA_963700615.1 of uncultured Chloroflexia bacterium. Taxonomy (GTDB): domain Bacteria; phylum Chloroflexota; class Anaerolineae; order J102; family J102; genus DUEF01. The sequence continues at coordinate 562,559 of CAVOYG010000033.1, forward strand.
CGCTGGCGTTTACCGCTGTGTCGCCTGCGGCGAACCCTTGTTTAGTTCCGAGACTAAATATGATTCCGGCTCAGGTTGGCCCAGCTTCTGGGAACCGATGGCTGATGAAAACGTCGAAACTGAATCCGACCGCAGCTTGTTCATGGTGCGCACTGAGGTGCAGTGCGCTGCTTGTGGCTCCCACTTGGGGCATGTCTTCGACGATGGCCCCCAACCGACTGGCCTGCGCTACTGCATCAATTCGGCGGCACTGTCTCTAGATAAGAATGAGACGGCGGAACAAGATGACGAATAGGGTGACGGCATCCTTTCCATCCTTCGATCTCACCCCATACCTGCAACAACAGCAAACACCATGACCGAATTCGGCGTCTACTCCGAGGTCGGCAAGCTGCGCAAGGTGCTGGTGCATCGACCCGACCTGAGTTTGCAGCGACTAACGCCTGCCAACCACGACGACTTGCTCTTTGACGATGTGCTCTGGGTCGAACACGCCCAGCGCGAGCACGACGCCTTTGTCGCCCGCATGATGGAGCACGGCGTCGAGGTCTTTTACCTGGAGAAACTGCTAGCCGAGACGCTTGCAGCCAGCGAGCAGGCGCGGGACTACATCGTAAAGCGGGTGGTGACAGAACTGACGGTGGGGACATCGATTGTGGATGAAATTAAGGCGCTGCTCGTGGCCATGCCTGCAACCCAACTGGCAACCCACCTCATTGGCGGCTTATCGCGAGCGGAAGTGCAGACCATGCTCGACCTGGACGCGCTCAGCCATATCTCCCTCACCACCGCCGCTTCCGATGCCTCCGACTTTATTCTGCCCCCGCTGCCGAATTCACTTTACACCAGAGACCCCTCCTCGTGGGTCTGCAACGGCGTGACGCTCAACCCCATGTTCTGGCATGCCCGGCGTCTGGAGACTGTCAACGTCGCCCTGATCTATCGCTTCCACCCCATGTTCCAAAGCGCCGATTTCCAGTGCTGGTATCCCCCCATGTACGATGATGGCAGATTTGATATGGAGGATTTCGGGCAAGCCTCGCTCGAAGGCGGCGACATCCTGCCCATCGGCAACAAGACCGTCCTCATCGGCATGAGCGAACGCTCCACCGCCCAGATGGTGGAGCAAGTGACCAGGTCCTTGTTTGCAAAATCGGATGTGGATCGGGTGATTGCCTGCGAGATGACCAGGGACCGGGCGCACATGCACCTGGACACCATCTTCACTATGTTGGATCGAGATGCCGTCACAATCTATCCCACCGTCGCTGATCGCATCCGGGCTTACAGCTTGCGCCCCAGCGACAAACCGGACCAATTCGATGTCACCCGGGAATCGAGCTTTCTTGACGCCGTCAAAGATGCGCTGGATGTCAGGCAACTCCGGGTGATTCCCACCGGTGGGGACAGCTACCAACAAGTGCGGGAACAGTGGGATGATGGGAACAACACTGTCGCTCTGGAACCGGGCGTGGTCATCGCTTACCGCAAAAATACCCACACCAACCGGGCGCTACGCAACGCCGGCATCAAAGTGATCGAAATCGACGGTTTCGAGTTGGGCAAGGGGAGGGGTGGCGGCCACTGCATGACCTGCCCGCTCCTGCGAGACGCAATCTAGCATGACACTGGTACTGGGTATTGGATATTGCTTCCTCAGGCCATTGATCAGTGAACACCCAATCTCTGATATCCCATATTGACTTTCAAACAGGCCAACGATGACCGAGTCACATGCCAATACACCAATTGCCCAGCAGATTACCGATATCCTCGGCGTTGCACCACGCGCCATAACTCCATTGCACGGCGGCGATGTTGGGGAGGTCTATCGCGTGGCGTTGCCCGATGGTTTAATGCTTGTCGCCAAAGTGGACAGATCGGCTACGCCGATGTTACGACGGGAAGCGGCCATGCTCCGCTACCTGGCCGAACACAGCATTCTGCCGGTCCCGGCCGTTATGTATGACTCCGAGCGTTTGCTCCTGCTCGAACTGCTTCCTGGCTCCAGCCACTTCTCCGCCACCGCCCAGGAACATGCAGCCGAACTGTTAGCGACCCTGCACGGCATCACCGCTCCCGGCTATGGTTTCGAAGAGGACACACTTATCGGCGGCCTGCACCAGCCCAACCCCTGGACTGATTCCTGGCTCGATTTCTTCCGTGACCAACGTCTGCTCTACATGGGGCGAGAAGCGCGGCAGGTTGGACGCTTGCCGGGTCGGACCTTCACACGATTGGAATCGCTGGCGGCTAACCTGGATCGCTGGATCACCGAACCTGACCGGCCCTCGCTCATCCACGGGGATGTGTGGTCGACCAATGTCCTGGCATCAGACAAGCACATCACGGGTTTTCTCGACCCTGCCATCTACTACGCTGACCCCGAGATCGAGCTGGCATTTATCACTTTGTTCAGCACTTTTGAACAGCCTTTCTTCCAGCGTTATCACGAATTGCGGCCCGTTTCATCGGATTTCTGGGAAATTCGAAGGGATTTATACATACTCTATCCCCTCTTGGTGCACGTCCGACTCTTTGGCGGGGGCTATGTCGGATCAGTGGAACAAACACTCAGGAAATTGGGTTTCTGAACAACATAGTCGAGGGAAAAATCGCTATCGTATAGCAATATCAGGTGTTTGTGCAGACATCTCGGTTCGGCTTCGCCCAAGCTCAGTCTCAAAGCTACACGAAAAAATCGGTGTTTTGGGGCATTTTACAGGAATAAATGCGTCTTTTCCTCGTTTTTCGACGATCTGAGCACATTTCCAACAACTTCAATTTGCGGACGGGAGATGCCTTGCTGAGCGTATCGCCAAAAACAAGCAACCAACAAGATCGATAGTCGCACTCAAAAAATTCGTTCGTCACTACACGCAGATATCTCGAGACTCTTTTCGACTATATCCTGCATGAACCCCAAAGAGAGTCGATCTAGGCTACACGAAGAATCTTTCATTTTGTCCAAAATAGGTATTGACGTATGGAAAAAAGCTGGTATAATAGGGTATCAACCTAATTCCCCCAATGGTATCGAAAGGAGGTATTATCATGAAGCGACTAGCGCTTCTAGTATTCATCGTGGCTTTGTTAGTCACAATCCTTCCCGCAGCAACCCTTTTTGCACAACCAGCAGAAGGACAACAATGTCGTGCTGTTTATGTTGTAAAGCGCGGGGACATGTTAAGCCACATTGCGGCATATTATGGTGTTAGCACCAAAACCTTGCAACAGGCTAATCACATCAATAACCGCAATGTCATCTACGTTGGTCAGAGGATATGCATTCCGGGATACAAACATCCGAAGCCACCACCACCGCCACCAAGCCATAAACCACCACCACACCCGCCCGGCTATTACCCACCACCAGCCCACCCTGGTGACGGCGGACATCCACCACCACCGCAACAACCCTGTAACTACCAACCCTGCAATACCGACGGCTACATTCCACCACCACCCCACCCCGGTGATGGCAGTCAGCCCGCAACATGCCAGATCCCTCCCAAGAATGGCTTCGGCAATGTGTGGTACAACAACTACAACCTTGCTCAGCGCATCGGTTGTCCCACAGACCACGAGGTAGGATTGGATGCAGTCGAACAGCAATTCAAGAATGCGTATGTCGTGAACAGCCACACCGACATGCAAATCTATGTGTTTTTCAACAACGGTTACTGGGAAAAACGACCCAGCACCTGGCAGCAGGGTGATCCTGTTATCAACCCACAACTACGTCCCCCATATGGTTGGTGTCAGCCCGAGTATGGCATCGGCAAAATGTGGCGCAATGACGACAACTTCTCACAGCGCACCGGCTGGGCTAAGTGGCCACAACAGCCAGTGCAGGCAACCCGCCAGACCTATCAGAATGGCGAAATGCTCTGGACAGGAACCCGCGGCGTATTCACCCTCTTCCCCGACGGCACATACAAGCACAACTAGACGCTGCAAACCCAACTTGATTAACAACAAAGCCGCCCCACCAACAAGGGGCGGCTTTTTGATGCCAGATAAGCAATCCCTACCGGTCTTTGCTGCCCGATCCAGCCCGGTGCTATAATCCTTTGCAGGGATCCGGCTGTCTTGCTGTGGTCCCAAACCACTCCACTGGTCAAATAACTGTGTCCAATTCCGATCTTACTGTTCCACCACCCCCGGAAATTCCTGGCGACTTAACCACCCAATCTCCTGCATCGACAGAGGATTCTAAAAAATCCAGCTTCGGTCATTGGATTTGGGAAGTCATACAAACCCTGGTGCTGGCCGGGCTATTAATTGTCTTCTTCCGTAGCTTTGTATTCCAGAACTACATCGTGGAAGGGGACAGCATGGTCAATACCCTCCATAGCCAGGAGAGATTGATTGTCAGTCGCCTCAGTTATATTTTGGGTGATCCGGAAAGAGGCGATGTCATCGTCTTTCAATATCCCTATGATCCGCAGCGAGACTTCGTTAAACGCATCATTGGCCTGCCTGGTGAAACCGTCGCCATCAACAACGGCATCGTCTATATCGATGGCAAATCCTTACCGAACGAATCGTCTTACTTGGACTATATGAGTTCGGAAACGAAACCGCCTGTTGAGCTCGGTGATGACGAGTATTTTGTCATGGGGGATAACCGCCCCGGCTCCAGCGATTCCCGCAGTTGGGGACCGCTTATCGGCAAGAATATCATCGGTAAAGCATGGCTGGTCTACTTCCCGTTCGGAGACATACACCTGGTGCCACATATCGACCTGGAACCACAAGGATGACAAACATGAACCAGAACCAAAATACGGATAGCGCAATTGCCCACTTGATCGACCATACCTTGCTAAAGCCAGACGCCACTGCCGGGCAGATAGAGCAGCTCTGCCAGGAAGCGATTGCCTACGATTTTGCCTCGGTTTGCGTGAACCCGACCTGGGCGCCGCTGGCTGCTGACCTTCTGACGGATGCCCGCCCCGCTGTCTGCACGGTCATCGGCTTCCCTCTCGGCGCGAATCTACCTGCGGTGAAAGCCTTTGAGACAACAGAGTGCATTGCTGCGGGCGCTCAGGAAGTGGACATGGTCATCAATGTCGGGGCGCTCAGGAGTGGTGATTTAGAGCTGGTGGAGCGAGATATCAGGGGCGTTGTACAGGCCGCTGGCGGGGTCACAGTCAAAGTCATCATCGAGACGGCCCTGTTGACGGAGGAGGAGAAAATCGTCGCTTGCGAGCTGGCTCAGGCCGCTGGCGCTGATTTCGTGAAGACCAGCACCGGTTTCTCCGGCGGCGGAGCCACTGTGGCCGATATCGAATTGATGCGCCGCACCGTGGGACCAGACATGGGCGTGAAAGCGTCCGGCGGCATCCGCACCGCCGATGATGCCCGCGCCATGATCGCAGCAGGCGCAACACGTTTGGGGGTCAGCGCCGGCATCCAGATCATGCAGGAAATTCTTGGCGAACAAGTGGCCACCGATGACGGTGCGCCGACTGATGCTTACTAAGCTGTGGTGACATTGCCCTCCCCCTGTCCCGTTTGCACCTCAACCGATAGTCGCACGAATTCTTTCCCTGCCGCAGATGCCGGTCTTCTGCAATCTGCTGTGGCCGGAACAGGAAGATGCCAGAAGCGCGCCCAGGGGGGATATTGAACTGGGTTTTTGTGAGCAGTGCGGCCACATCTACAACCTGGTTTTTGATGCCGGTCTTGATGGCCTACGACCAGGCTTACGAAAACTCCCTGCACTTCTCGGCACGCTTCCAAAGCTACGCTTCGGCGCTGGCGCAATCGCTGGTGGAACGTTACGATCTGCATGGCAAGGACATCATCGAGATCGGCAGCGGCCAGGGCGATTTCCTGCGCATGCTCTGCGCTTTGGGTGACAATCGGGGCGTTGGCTTTGACCCCAGTTACGTTGATGAACCGACCGATGATGCTGGGCCAGACGTGACCTTCGTGCGGGATTACTACTCCGAACAATATGCTGGCTGTCCCGTCGATTTTATTTATTCCCGCCATGTGCTGGAGCATCTCGAACAGCCGCGGGATCTGGTGGCGATTTTGCGTTCGATCCAGGACAGCGCTGGTGGCATCGTCACTTTCGCAGAAGTGCCCAATGCGGATTACATGCTCGAACACACCGCCCTGTGGGATGTGATCTATGAGCATTTTTCTTATTTCGGGCGGCTGTCTCTGTCCCGGCTTTTCAGCGATCAGGGCTTTCATATTCTGCGGCTCGACACTGCCTTCGGTGATCAGTTCCTCTGCCTGGAAGCGACTACCGGCCAGAGCGATGAAACGTCCATCTCAACACAGACACGGACCCTGGCTGAGATGCATGATGCAGTCAACAAATTTGCTCGGAACAGCGCTGCACTACTGAATGAGTGGCGCGTCCGCCTGGATGAAATCAAAAGGTCGGGACGACGCGCCGTGATCTGGGGAGCAGGCTCCAAAGGCGTCACTTTCCTCAATCTCCTCAGCCGGGACGGCCCCATCGACTTCGTCATCGACATCAACCCCCGCAAGCACGGCATGTTCGTCGCCGGAGCGGGACAGCGGATCGTCCCACCATCCTTTCTACGTGAATACAAACCCGATGTCGTGCTGATTATGAACCGCAATTATGCCGAGGAAATTGCAGGGATGGTGTCGGAAATGGGCTTGGAACCGGAGTATTGCTTTGTGTAGTTTGGCATGAGCCTTCTCACACGTCTCTCTCGTCTCCTGAACCGCTGGCGACATTCTCAGCTTGTCGTTGCCGTGGCCACAGGCACCGGCCTCGCCCTCGGCATCCGCATTGCGGGCGTGGCCTTGGGCTACATCGCCGAGGTCGTTTTGGCGCGACAGTTGGGGCCCAGCGAATACGGCGTTTATAGTTTGGTGGTCGCCTGGGTGACGTTGATCGCCCTTTTCCCCCTGCTGGGTTTCCACCACGCCGTTGGGCGATTCATTCCCCAGTATATCGAACAAAAGGACGGCAGGCGGCTGCACGGCGTTGTGCAGGGCAGCCTGCTGGCGTCACTGGGCGCGAGCATCGCCCTGGCAGCAGCGGGATTGCTGATTCTGTATGCCGCGGACACTTACTTTGACGTGCCCTACATCGCAGCCTGGTATGTGGGCATGTTACTGCTGCCAGTGCTTGGCTTGTTGCGCCTCACACGCTCCATTGCCGTATCTTTACGACAGGTCATGCTGGCATTCGCTCCGCCTTTGGTGTTGCAGCCGCTGCTGTTGATTGGCTTTGTCTTGTTCCTGGTGTATTTGGGTGCGCCGCTGTCCGGCGTGGCGGCGTTGCTGGCGGCGGTGGCGGCGGGACTTCTGGTGCTGGGCGGCCAATTGGGATCCCTCAAACATAATGGCTTGCCGCTAGCGAATACCGGAGGGACGCTCTACGACTGGCGGGTGTGGCTGGCCGTCGGCCTCCCCCTGATCCTGTTCGACGCTTTCAGTATGGCCCTGAGGCAGGCCGATCTGATGATGATCGGCGTGCTGATGACGCCAGCGGATGCCGGCATTTACGGCGCTGCCCTCAAGACTACCGGGCAGACGATCTTCCTGCTGGTTTCCGTCACAGCTGTGGTGGCGCCGATGCTCTCGACGCTGTGGACCCGGCAGGATCACAAAGGCATGCAGCGCGTGCTGTACATGGCCGCCCACCTCAGTTTTTGGCCCGCCCTGGCGTTTGTCCTCGTCCTCAGCCTGTTCTCGACCTTTATCCTGGGGCTCTTTGGCGAAGCGTTTGAAGCCGCACAGTGGCCGATGATCATCCTTGGCGTAGGGCAGTTGTTTAACGCCGGCACCGGCGTCGTTGTGTCGTTGTTGATTGTGAGCGGGCATCACATGACGGTCACGCGTGTATTCGGCATCAGCGCCCTGATTTACGTCATCCTTCTGTTTTTCGGGATTCAGGCATTCGGGCTGATCGGCGCTGCGGTAGCGACTGCCCTGACAATGGCGCTGTGGAATATCTGGCTTAACCGCTTGGCCTGGCGTGACATGAAATTGCACACATCGATTGTGGAAGCGATGATCGTTCTGGTCAGACGCTACCGGCGGACATGAGTTGGCGCGACATTTCCTATCTCCAACAAGGCAGCTTCCGTCAGCAGCAAGCCTATCGGGCGCTGACGTCGCTCGGCATCTTCGAGACGCTGGCCCGGTTTGATCCCGTCCTGGTCGGCACAGTCCCCATCGATCTTGATCTCCCGGACAGTGATCTGGACATCATCTGCGAGGTGCATGCATTAGATGACTTCGAGCAGGTCTTGCGCGCGCATTATGCACGCGAGGCGGGATTCACCATCGAACAGAAGCAAAAATGGGGTGCACCGGTGGTGCTCTGTGATTTCGAGTATGGCGGGTTCCCCATCCAGATGTTCGGGCAAGGCACGCCGGTGGAGCAACAACGGGCGTACCGGCACATGCTGATCGAAGCGAGATTGTTGGAGATCGCCGGCGACGAGGCGCGCTCAGCCATCCGCACTTTGAAGGCGAGCGGACTAAAGACAGAACCGGCCTTTGGGCGTTATTTCGACCTGAGTGGTGACCCCTATCTGAAGTTGCTCGAACTGGCGGAGCTTGGCGATGACGGGTTGTTGGAAGCACTTGGCTTAATTGGATGACCATGAATACGCATTCATCTACATGTGCAAATCCAAATTCTCCTTCGTCAATGGCAATTCATGTCGATACCACCAGATGTCGTGTGAGCGAATATTGTTCCTTTCAAGCCATTGCCGATCACACCTTGTGCTGATGAGTTGGTAGTTTGTCCAACAACATCACAATTAAAATCAACACTCCCCGCCGTGGTGCTCAGATCTATCGTCATATCGGGATCGGAAGGCAAATCAAGGGAAATGCCTCCGCTGACAGTTTCAAAACGGCATTCGCCCGAGGGGACGCCCTCGTATTCGATCCCACCCGAATTGGCTCCCAACTGCACTTTCCCTTCGGCGCGATAGACCGACACGCCACCGGATTTTGTAAACGCATCTATACGCCCCACGACTTCTCCGACGAGAACCTTTCCTGAACCGGTGCGCACTGTCACATCGCCTCTGGGACCGATCACCGTAATCCCGCCTGAGCCAGTACTTGCATCGACGCTGCCTATTACTTCCCGCAATTCAATACTACCTGAACCTGTGTGTGCCGAGATGCGACCTTGTAAGCCCGTCGCCTCCAAACTTCCCGAACCAGTTTCCATGTCAACTGTCGTTGCGACAGGCGCCTTGATCTCCAACTTGACCCAGGCGTTGTGCAGCGAGGATGGAGCGCTGCTCACGATGGAGAGGCCGCCATCCTCGTCCTGAATCTCAATCTCGATCCGATTCAGCTCGTTCTGGTTCCGGGCGGATTTGGTGATCACGACCTGAATCTCATCATCTGTTCCAGGGCTAATCTCCACACCACCAGCGAAGCTGTCGATTACCAGTTTGGGCTGGTTTCCTACTGTAAAGACGTGCTCGGTTGTTTCAGTTACACGGGTCGAAGGCAAACTCGACAACATTTCCATATCGCTAGTCCAGGGGACACTCAGAAGCAGGGCAGGCGCCAGAAACATCACCAAGGCGAAACAGCAGCCGCAAACCATCACTAGCGCAACGGCCAAAACAATCCATAAAGTGCGATTTGAGTCATTCATATTGCCTCCAAATTCGAGAACTAAAGTGCGTTTCACACGACAACGATGAGGCATACAACGCCAAGAATTAGAATGACGGCAAACATACCCACAAATGGCCATTCCCCTTTCTCGGCGTAGTATCCGGGACTGACGATTACGGTGTAGAACAACATGCCGATGGCGACGAGATAGAGCCACTGGCTCCAGCTCTGATCGGTCAGCAAACCGATGCCACTAACCAGCAAGGCGATGGCCGTGATAAACTCAGCGGCGATGTGGAAGCGAATGCGCAATGGCTCGGTCTCCAATTCCGGAACCTGCCTGGTGATTAGCAGCAAGCTCCACATGCCGATCATGCCAATGCCGACAATAATGGCGAAAAGGCCGGGGAAGATCATGATTCACTCCATCTCCATTGGTTTGACGGACTGAACAGCAGGCAAAAATACTGCCTCCATCAACGTTTCCTGTTCCGCTGCATCGCTCTGTTGGATAACCGCCAGTGTGTGTGCCTCCCCAAAAGGCGTGGTTGCTACATCCACTGCCACGCCCTGCACTTCCATGTGGTATAGCGTCCAGGCCAGACCGTTGGACTCGATCTCGCCAACTGGTTCCGGCGTTTCGGACAGGGACAACTGTGCCTTGAGCAATTGCACAAAATCAGCTGGGATCATGTCAGGCCAGTCATAGATCAGCGCAGTCTGGTCGAGAGAGGACTCGCCTCGGACGAAAACGCCTGTGCGGGGTGAATCCCAGTCCTTAGGGCCCAGTGCTTGCACGCCAATGTCTTCATGGACGAAAGGCGAGAGGCTGATCTCGCCACTTTCCTCGCGAGGCAGATCAAATGCCATCTCGGGCATTTCGACAATGCAGGTGGCGCTGGGAGCCTGACTAGGGTCTTCTACAAATGCTCCGGCGATACTCAGCGAACATCTGTTGGAAACCATCACGTCATGGCCAATACCTGGGAACTCGAACACGTAACTGTTTTGCAGATGCTCGGCAACCATATTAGCGTAGCTGATGGGCGTCACAGGATCGAACTGCCCTTCCAGCAGCAAGGTAGGGATATCACTCTGCCAGGGTTCCTTGAACGAGGGATCGACTTGCTCGACCGGCCAATTTTCGCACAGACCGAACACGCCGTATTTGATTATGTCTTGTTCAGCTATATCACCTATCAATTGTGGCGGTAACTTATCGCGGGCTGCCAGTAAATCTTCAGGCGTCTTGCCGATGAGGTCTTCGGCACAGACAACCGAATACAACATGCCCCGAGAGGTGGCTCCGTACAACATCAGGCTGATCCCCTGCAACCTCGACATCAACGCATAGTCTCCATTGTAAACATCGTAAATCGCCTGTGGCAGGACGGGGATGAGATCGGTCATGTAGAGGAACAATGTGAGATTATTGACCACATCTATACCCGCAATGGCTGACTCGTAGTCCTGACCAGTAAGCGGATTGGTTATGGTTATGTCGACTGGTTCTTCATCCAGACGCTCGATCAGTTCAAACAATACATCCTTCAGATCTGGATAAGCGCCGTCGCAGGCTGCATCTTGCTCACAGGCTTCCACCATGCGCAACATAGCGTCGGTAGTGGTTTCATAGACGCCAACAAAAAAACTCTGCTCCAATGGCCACGTCGCCGCCAGAATCACGCTGCGGATGGACTCTGGTTGCTGCCGGGCAGCTTCCTGTGCCAGAATGGAACCATAGGAACCGCCCAGGAGATTGACTTGCTCGTAGCCCAGCGCCTGGCGAATGGCATCGACATCGGCAGCGTTCTGAATGGTGTTGTAAATCGATAGATCGTGGCCCTCGGCCACCAGTCTGTCTCGACACGCCATCAGACTATCGAAACTGGCCTTCATAAAAATATCGGGATCGGTTTCATGGAGGAGATCAAACAACGCTTCTTCCCATTCGGGGCATTCCAGCGCCGGTTCAGATAGACCCACACCCCGCTGGTCGAAGAGGACGAAATCCCGATTGGGGAAGAAGGGAGCGAGGATTTGCATCCCATTCAGGGCACTGGCCACTGTTTTTTCACCGGGGCCGCCGCTGAGTAGGATGACCGGATCGGTCTGGTGATTATCACTGTGATCTCTGTGCACAACGAGGGCCAGACGTAGAGTTCCGGCACCGGGATTTTGGTGATCCGCCGGCACTGTTACATATCCACACTCCACATCCTCACCCTCGATCAGGGAAGGGGGAAGTGAAAAGGGGCACGGTTCTGGCTCAAAAGTGGGTGTGAACCCGACCTCTTGTACTGGCTCGACCGTGGGTTCAGTTGCAGGCACAATTGTGCTCGTGGGCTCGGGCTGTGGTGTGGCGATCGGGAGCACTTCGGTGGTTGGAGACATTGCGGGAGCTTGACTGCCACATGCAACGGCCAGCAATATGATAACGATTAGGAAGGGTATTCGCTTTTGCATTTCACATACTCCGAGACCTGCTGTTGGGTCTCTGATCTTATTCAGGACTTGCTCTGATGCATCTTTGCTTCAGACAATCTGTTTTGGGAGCCCGTGCAACATTTCTTCCGCACAATAATTGGTTGGAGAGGTGTCGTAACTCACCCCTCCAACCAGTCAAGGAGAAGAAACCGATTTTACATTCTCAGTGTACATCTCATCCGCAATTTGGGCATCGGGCAAACGGTTGATATGGGTATTAGCCATGTGGGCAATCCCATTCTTACAATCCTACATGCTCTACTCGCTTAACCAACAGCAAAGGCAAACCCAAGTCTCGAATCTTTGCCAGGAGACCGTGCAGAGCTGCCTGATCGGGTACTGCCCCCAACAGAAGACATTCCCGATCTTTGCAGGGGCTAATGGCGAAGCCATCGAACCAGTCGGACCAGACAGGATCGATACAACCCTTGACTCGTATCTCGTAATAACATGGTTCGTCAGCGACTCGGCTGTTGCTCATAGTCGAGTCCCTCCGCAATTGCCAGTACTTTTATCCTCCCAACCACTCAGAAAAGTCGCTGCTTCCGCCAGTAGTGCGCCTGCCGCCAACCCGATGCCACACACGATTGCAATCGTGATGATGATGACTAGCGGATTGGCGGCTTCTCTGAGCGCAACGAGCAGTAATAGGGCGACGCTGAGCATGCCAATGGACGTCAAATCTGTAAAGCTCAGAGGACTGTCACTTTGATTCGAGCCCATGTTGTATTCTCACCTGGTGAAAGCAGTTGTTTTTGGGTTGATACTCGGGGTTTTCATTCGCTGTCCCAGGGCGACTAGTAGTTCGCCGACTCGGCCCAGACACCGACGCCAGTATCTTGGTTCTTGGGCGCAATCGCTGACGATACTTTTAATAAGGCGATGCTGCTCAGCACGAGCCATCGCCTCTTCACGGCGATACGCATCTGCTACGCAATCACGTTGGGTTATCATCTCGACCTCCATTAACTGATCCGACCTGTTCGTGAGTGAACAGAACGTCATTCTGACTTACACTCCCAGCATAATCATCAACTGGGGGAAATGTCATCCCCAAAATTGAGGATTTGGCTGGGGGATTTGACTAAATCAGCCCCAGTTCTTCCGCCCGCACCACGGCTTCCATCCGGTTGTGCGCACCCAACTTGCCATAGATGCTTTTGATGTGGCTGCGCACCGTGCTTGGAGCCACTACCAGTTCATCGGCGATCTCCGTCGCTGAAAGACTTGTCTTCAACATGCGCAGAACATCCATTTCCCGGTCCGTCAAAGCATCGATCAGCGGCTGGCTAAAATCGGGGCTTTGATGATCACCAACATGCGTCGCTGACCACCTTCCCCAACTCGTTCTCCAGCGCTCTCAGCAATTTATCAACGTACTTTGGGGTAATCCCTGAATCAGCAGCTTTGCGTAGCAAAACGCCCATCGCTGCGCCCTCATCCAAAAACATGCGCGTGTAGTTTTCCCGTTCACCAAGACGCAGAGCCTGGCTCAGTGCTTGTAGTGCTGCGGACTCATTTCCCAGGGCCTGCGAGGTGATCGCCTTGAGGACGAGAACTTCGATGAGATTGCCCGTAGCGCCCGCCTTTTCCACGACCATTTGCAGGGAATCCAACACCGTTGCGGCCTCATGCAATGATGCCCCGCCCTGAGCGATGAGCAGGCGGGCAAAAATGGTGTATGTCGTCACCTGCCGATAGGCGATGTCATCATTCGCCGCAAGGTTCTGTTCAACAGCCCAGCGCTCTGCATCCGACAGTTTTCCCTGCAACAAGTGAATCCTTGCAGAAAACATCGCGACAATACCCTCGTACATCGGCGACATGGTTTCTGCAACTTGCCTGGCTTCCAGAAGAGCACTCTTTGCGCCGGTGACATCGCCGGTCACTTGTAACGCCATTGCCAGACGGACATGACTGCGAACGATGGCATCTGCCATACCCCAACGATTGCACAGTCGGGCCCCTTCCTCTGCATGGACCAGGGCGCCTTCCGGGTCATTCCATTCCTGAAGAACGAGAGAGATGCCAATGTGTGTGTAGCCCGCAGGTGGCAGCCGTCGCCCGCCCTGCTCGATGGTGGATGACGCCACCTGTTGTGCTTCCTGACAGGCGCCGAACACCCAGTGCATGCGCCCTTGCATAAGGGCCAGGACGCAATGCTCCCAAAGTGCATCGACAGTCAGGGGAACGATGCTCGCCTTTCTGCTGATGTTGGCAGCCTCGGAAAAAGCCTGATCCGCTTCGGCAAGCCGTCCTTGCGCCCGCAAGATGACCGCAAGAAGTAAAGTCGTCCAGCCACGCGCCATCGCATCCTGTTCCGGCAGCATTTCCAGGGCCTGTCGGGCATATTTTATGGTGACTGGACCTTTCCCCTTGAGTCCGTCAACATAGCCACGGATGGCAGCGATGTGGCCGGCAATGTGGTCGGATTCAGAATCAGGTGCGGGTCCTTCACCAGTGGTTGGGATAATACTCAACAGGTCTTCGGCAGTTTGCAGATGAGCTTCGACCTCATCCAGACAACCAGCAAACACCAGAACCCAGGCGCGGGAGACATGGAACCAGGGTTGACCCTGTCCGGCATCATCGGGCAAAGCATCGAGCCACTGCACCAGGGTGGCCAATTCACCCAGGTATGCCATCGTCAGCACGTTTTCGGCGATCAGTCGCACCTGTCTTTCGATATCACCTGCCAACGAAGCATGGTTCATCGCTTCTGCGAGGAGTCCGTTTTCTTCAAACCATTCGCTGGCGCGACAATGGAGCATGGCTTTTGTCTCCGACCGGCCTTGTTCCAGACGACCATTCAACAGATCGCCAAACAGGTGGTGATAGCGATACCAACGCCGCTCGTCATCAAGCGAAATCAAAAACAGATTAGCTTGCTCCAGCTCCATCAGGACAAGAGCACTGTCCTCTCGATCGGTAACGGCGTCACACAGCGGCGCAGTCATCCGCTCCAGGATAGAGGTTTTGATCAGGAAATCTCGGGTACCAGGCGGGCGACGTTCCAACACTTCTTCCACCAGATAATCTAGAATGAAGCGATGGCTGCCTGAAAAGCCCTGGATGAAACCGCTGACATCTTCACGTCCTTGCATCGAAAGTGCCGCCATCTGCAAGCCTGCAATCCAGCCCTCGGTTTGAGAATCCAACACCGCAATATCTTCAGCCGACAGCTCCAGTCCCATCACATCGTTGAGAAAGGCTGCGGCTTCATCCAACGTGAATCGCAGATCTTTGCTACGCAATTCATTCATCTGGCGACGGGCGCGCATACGGGCGAGTGGCCAGGGCGGGTCGGCCCTACCGGAAAGAATTATGTGCAGCCCTACCGGTGCATTTTCGACCAGAAAAGCGACGCCCTCATTAACCTGACGGTCCTCGATCAAATGATAATCATCCAAAATGAGGACGGAAGATTTGAGATCGGCCTCGATAATTTCATTGATCAGCCCAGTCAACATCGCTTCGGTAGATGGCCCTTGCTGCTGAGGTATGTCCTCCAAGGTATTGTACACACTCCGCAAGGCTGCGATGACATGCGTCCAGAAACGAGCGGGATCATTATCTCCACGATCGAGCGACACCCAGGCCACAGGCCGGTTCAGGTGACCCACCCATTGACTGAGCAAGGTCGTTTTGCCGAACCCGGCCGGAGCAGAGATCAACGTGAGATTCCCCGTCAAACCGACGTCCAAACGCCCGATCAGGCTCGGTCGGGAGACCAGATCAGATCGAGTCGGTGGGACGTAGAGTTTTGTCTGCAGCAATATCGAAGTCACACCAAGATTATACCGTTGCCCGATTCAATACTCAACCCGTCCCGAAACCGCCGGAGCGTCATGCACCTCATGTTGACGCATCCAAATACTTGCCCATCTCGCCGAGCATTTTGCCCGTGCGACCAACAAGGATCAGCAGCGCCACGGCCAGAACCAGGCGCGCCAGGGTAGCACCCAACGGCAGCACTGAACTCTGCAGCAAGGCCATGCTCTCTACCGGCAAGTTTAGTTCCGCCAACCATTCCGGTGTGGGTCCGATCAGCGCCGGAGCCAGGATCGTGCCGATCAGCAAACCAATTGCATACCCAGTCAATCCCAGATCTATCCAGCGCATGGGTGGATACCATTGCTGTTGCAGCAAGAGCATGGCGCAAAACGAGAACGTCAGAATCAGATAGAGATTCCACCAGGGCAGCAGGGCATTAAACCCGGGGCCGAGCACCGGCACAAAGGTCGAAGGATCGCTTTCTGTGATCAGAATCCCCAGCCGTTCCAAATAAACATTGAGCAGCGCCGCTACGGCGACGATGCCAAACATCGCCAGCAAGGTGTGGCTGGTTGAAACGCAATGTTCCCCGGATTCACGTGGTTTCGCAAAAGTGATTTCAAAGGCAGGCATGGGTTTCTCCTCAAACCGCTGTGAAGAATCCGAGTAGCAGCACGACATCAGCGACAGCGTGCAAAAGTACGGCGCCCCACAGGCTTTCTGTTTTTAAGATGATGGTGGCGGTGGCCAGGCCAAGATAGAAAATACCAACAAGCAACTGGATGCGCTCTGCCCCGGTGGCGTAGGTCATGCCGAAATGCAAAAATGTAAACAGCAGTGCCGTGAGGAGGATAGCCAAACCGGGCCCCAGCAGCTTTTTGTATTCGCCCAGAAACAGGCCACGGAACCACAACTCCTCCATAAAGCTGTTGACCAGCGCGTAAACGAGGACGGCAGGCAGTGCAGCCAGGACGACTTGCCAACTCAAAGTCAGCCCGCCCATCGCAATGAACATGGCCACGAGCGGGATGCTGAACCCGAGCGCCAGGAGTAGTCCCAACCGCAGGTTGCCCCGCCGGATGTAGAGGTCGCCGGGGCTCCAACCGGCCAGTCGGGTTAACACCAGAATCGTTGCAACGACGACGGTGGCCTCGGACAGTTTATCCAGCACCATGTCAGTCCAGGGGGCCGTGGGAATGGCCACCAATCGCAAAAGCCAGGTTCCCCCCAGCCAGACCATCAAGTTGGCAGCCGAAGCGACGAAAAAGGCGTAGGTGATCTGCCAGTAACCCTGGTAAAGCTCGCTGCGCCGCAGCAACACGCTGACGCCCAGAAACAGGAGCGGCAGCGCCGCTTTGTACACTGTGCTGGTGTTGGTGGGAATCAGCGAGAAGTAGTTAGCAGCCAGCGGAAATACCAGGACACCGCAGGTCAGGAAAACGGCAAATAACGCCAGACGATGTCCCGAAACACCTGTACGACTGACCGTGGCTTCCATCTCTTCCCTCCAGTTGCTTTCTTTAGCGAATATGTCAGTCAGGTGTCGTGGCTACGACTGTTGATTCTGTTCCAGAATTGGCAAAGTAGGCGTTTGCCGAATCCTGCAGCAGCACTATCAGGGAATAGCCACCGATGAGCGTGCCAATGGGGAAATTAAGCAGGCCAAAAACGCTCACAATCATCGCCAGAATCCGTCCCCACTGCTTACGCATGAGCAAACCAGCGCCAGCGACGATGCCGGGGATAGCGAGCACGAACATGAAGCAGCCGGAAACCATACCGACCATGCTCAAAACACGCATGGCATCCGGGTCTCCCACGGCAACTCCGATACCAGCAAGTAGAAAGAACACGAGACATGCCATCAATAGCAACAAGCCATTGCCCAGGATATTGAGCCACGCAACCAGGGTGACATGGGTGTGCATCTGTTTTTCGTCTAACATATTCATGGATTCAATCCTCCTCTTCTATTCAATACGGTAATAGACTGCCTTCCGGTTTCAGTTATCCCGTACAGACCTGCACCGGGCAACCTGACATTTCGGAAGAAAAAATACCTGATTGCAGTATACGATGCCACAAGACTTGTAACATCGGCGAAGTGGGTGATTCGAGCATTGGCCGGGTGGATAATGTCCTCAGTAATGTGATATAGTTGGGATGGACACTGTGTTCCCGCAAACAACCGTTGAAGGCTCGCCGCAGCACCTGCCTGCTTGCAAGTCCTTACGATATGGAGAGAGCAGTTCATGGAAACCGAAAAGTACACAACACAGCAACCATCAATTGGCACACAATCGGGGCAGTTACTCAGTGCTGAACAAAGGGCATTTTGTGAACAGATCGCTGTCGGGGAAAACCTGGACAGCAAACGTGCGCTGGCATTGTTGATCGTTGATAAAGGCGTAACGCAAGAGGAGGCTGCCCAACAGGCGGGACTGACACTTTATCAGGTGAAGTATTGTCTGGTCAGATTCCGCAAATTGGGTGTCTCCATGTTCCCGGATGCGCTACTCGCTGCTACGCAGCCCGACCCAGTGCCTGCCCCCGAACCAGACCCTGAACCCGTGCTACCCACCGCCGCAGGCGAGGCGGAAATAATCTCAGAATTGTTGGACGAAAAACCTGACGATAAGGCCGCCAAGGGGAAGAAACGCAAAAAGAAGAACAAGAAAAAGGGTGCGACAAGAGGGAAGCCAAGTCAGGCAAATCCTCCAAGAAAAAGGGCAAGAAAAAGAGGACCGAGAAAGCCAGGAAGGACAAGGGTCGGAAGAAAAACCGAAAGTCAAAATCCGGGAAGATCCTCTGGCAACAAGACTAGAAAGAAAAACAAACGTTAGCAGACCAGGTCCGGAATCAGACCTGGTTCTTCACTGGAACTAAAAAAATCAACTACCGACATTGCCGCACCCGAAACATCCATATCATTCGCAAGGAGTATTCATCATGTCTCGCGCATTGGTCAACACCCGCTATCTTATCATCATCCCCATTATCGGTCTTGCTCTGGCCGCCGCTGCCTTCTTTGTAATTGGTGGGTTCAACCTGATCAAACTGGTTGTCGAAGTCATTCTATCCATTCTCGGCCTCATGGAAGTGCATGAAACAGACATCCCCATCCAAATTGAAATCATCGAGTATGTGCATACATTTCTAATCGGCACAGTTCTATACATCACCGCCATGGGTTTCTACCAACTGTTCATCCAGGAGGTCCAATTTCCAGGTTGGCTGCACATTGACAGCACCGAAGAGCTTGAGACAAATCTCATCGGCGTTACGGTGGTGGTGCTGGCTGTCAATTTCATGGCAGCGGCCTTCGCTGGAGATGCCACCTTGATATTAGAGCATGGAGCGGGCATTGCCCTGCCTATCGCCGCCTTGGGGCTATTTATTGGACTGAGAACCTGGTCGACAAATCTGGTGAAGAAAACCGAGTCTGATGAAAAGAGATTGGCACAGAATACACCCACAAAAGACTAAAGGTTGATTCACCAACAACTATAGGAGGAGGCAAAATACGAGTGACACGCAAAAGGGGGCTGAAAATCAACGCCCAGGGCCTGTCACAAAACTCGTCGGCCGTTTCCTTCTCTTGGACCTGTTGCTCGATAGTAAAGCTCGCCCTGTCTTAATCTATGTCGCATTCATCATAGCCATTGGCACTGTTCTCTACCACTGGATGGAAGGATGGGGCTACCTGGATTCGCTTTACTTTGTGGTAGTCACACTGACAACGATTGGCTACGGGGATCTGTCACCGACAACACCACTGGCAAAGTGGGTGACAATCTTTTATGGCCTGAATGGCGTAGCCATCTTGCTGATGCTTTTTGATGAAATCCGACGCGTGCGTTTACAGCAGCGAGACGAGAGAATGTCATCAAACCAACAGCAAGAAATCGAATAAGATTAAAAAACCAAAGCAGACTATCATCCATTTCAGTGCGTTTACGCTCGTTTATCGACACATGACTGTCAAGATTCCTTGCGATTTCAACGCTTTATTGCTATTATGATTTGAAAGTAGGATCTCTTTTTCAGTCTTTGTGTCAACCTCATATTCAACCTTTCATCACAAGGAGAAAATCATGGATAACATCGCTTCTGCTGACATGTGGCAGGCTCTCGGCACGCTTGTGCTGCGATTGCTTGCTGCGGTGTTGGTGCTTGTCATTGGCTGGCTTGTTTCCAAATGGATAGCAGGCATTGTCCGCAAATTGCTTGGAAAGACAAACCTCGATGATCGTTTTGGCAAATGGGCCGGTGACGATGATGTGCCCAAAGTTGAGGATACGATTTCCAGTATCGTGTTCTACATTTTGATGCTTTTTGTCCTGGTGGCCTTCTTCGAAGTGTTGGGACTGGAACTCATCACACAACCTCTCAATGCGTTGCTGGACACCATCTTTGCCTATCTGCCTAATCTGTTGGCTGCTGGCGTCCTTATCGTGGCAGCATGGATTGTCGCCACCATTCTCCGCAGCTTGATCCGGAAAATAATGGACGGCGCTGGTGTGGATAAACGTCTGGGTAGTGATGTTGATCCTGAGAAAATGTCGGTATCCAAGGCTGTTTCTGAAGCAGTCTACTGGCTGATCTGGCTGATATTCCTGGTCCCCATTCTGGGTGCGCTAGGCATGGAAAACCTGGTTGCTCCACTGGCAGGGATGCTTGACCAAGTCATGGCATTCCTACCGCTTCTGTTTGGGGCCGCCATCATCCTGGTCGTCGGCTGGTTTGTGGCCAAGATTCTCCAACGCATCGTCACAGCATTCCTGGTGGCCATTGGTACGGATGAGTTCAGCGACAAGATCGGCCTTGGCAAGTTGCTGGGCAAACAGAACCTGTCCGGACTACTCGGGGTGATTGTCTTCATCATGGTTCTGATCCCGGTGATCATTGCTGCCCTCGATGCTGTGAATCTGGACTCATTGACAGCCCCGCTCAGCGCCATGCTTGAAACTATCTTCACGGCGATACCGGCGATTATTGCTGCTGCTTTGCTTCTGGTGGTGGCGTATATCATCGCACGCCTGATTGCTGACCTGGTGACGAAACTCCTGGAAGGCGTCGGTTTTGACAACATCATGGTTGCGCTGGGCCTGTCCAAAGAAGCGACATCAGGAAAAAGCTCTCCCTCCCATATCGTTGGCTTCCTGGTGCTGGTCGGCATCATGTTGTTGGCAGTTATGGCCGCCACCTCGATCATCAACATCCCAACGCTCTCTCTCCTTGTGGCGCAGTTTATTGCCTTTGCCTGGCGCATCGTCATTGGCCTGATCATCTTTGGACTGGGCATGTGGTTGGCAACAGTACTGTCCAATATGATCGAAGAGTCTGGCATGCAGAAGAAACATCTGGTAAGCATGTTTGCCCGCGCCGCCGTAATCGTTTTGGCAACAGCGATGGCGCTCAGCCAAATGGGTCTGGCGGATTCGATCATCAACATGGCCTTTGGACTGACCGTGGGCGCTATCGCCCTGGCCGCCGCTCTGGCCTTCGGTCTTGGTGGTCGTGAGGTTGCCGGCAGGGAACTGGATAGCTGGGTTGGCGCTGTGAAAGACGCCCAGGATGAGCCTGCGCAACTTGAAGCACCAACCGACTCCACAGAAGGTTAACGGCACTGGCGCTGATTCCAATCTCTGGCAGCGCTCCCGCCAGCAAACCAAATAGTTTTTTCACTTCACGGCGACGGCTCATCCTACGATAAGCCGTCGCCATCTATATGAGGTCATCCTATGAAAGTACTCAAGACAATCGGACGTGTCATCCTCATTCTCATTGCCATCTTCGTTATCCTCCTCAGCGTAGCTGGCATTGGCGGAACATGGTATGTCAATCGCATCGTAACAGATGTAACCCTGCAAGTTTTTTCGGTTGTCGAAACGGGAGTGGCAATCGCCGAAACGGGTGTGAATCAAGTCAACACACTGGTGATAGACAGTCGCACGGAAGTGCAAAACGCTGAAAAAACCATCGGTGATGTGAGCGTCCATTTGCAGGAGAACAGCCCTGTCCTCGTCGCCCTCAACAACCGTCTGGAAACAAGATTAGCTCCCACCGTTAACAAAATCGATGCCGCCATCGCTCCCATCCGGGATGGTTTGGTTGCCACCACCAACATTGTGCAGTTCGCCAATACAATTCCCTTTGTTCAGGAGAAAGCACCGAATTTGGGCAAAGTGGAAGACGTGCTGACGAATGTTAACCAGACGGGCGCTGATATTCGTCAATTGAACGACACGCTTGCAGCCGCCGTGGTCGGGCAGAAAAACGAACTGACGCAGGAGTTGGCCGGGGTTCTGACAGACCTGACCACACGCATCGACACCAGATTGGCAGAGGTCCAGAGCGAAGTGGAGGCCCTGTTGGCGGAGATCAATGCTTTCCAGGACAAGGTACAGGCTTACAAATCCCGTTTGCTGCTCATCTACAACCTGGCTGCCATCGGCTCGACTTTGCTGTTCATCTGGCTGATTTATTCGCAGATCTGTGTGATCCTCAGCCAATGGCGGGGGATCAGGAAAAAGGATGCGGGTGCAGATGACGCCGAGCCTGCGCTGGAGTCTGGCGCTGATGAACCGGCAGCGCTGGAAACAGGAGACGAGACGGATGCAGATGCAGACGAATCAACTGCGGAAGACGTGAGTGTGGCAGAAACCGATACGTCCCAACTCGACACAGTTGAAGAGCAGGCGGATGGTGCACCTGCAGAAGACGAAAACAACGAAACGGCTGAATCGGCCTAGATTCTGATTCTGTGCGCCCAGAAGATTGACCGGCCCTGTCAGGCTACGATCATTCCTGACAGGGCTCTGCGTGCAGCGATTTTTCGTTGCCTGCCCTTGACACGGTGTGCTATCCTATAGGTTGGCCGTACGCCTGATTCCAACCATGATAACCACCAACACCCGAAAACTTTTTTGGGCAGATCCTTACCGGCGTCACTTCACCGCTCGAGTGCTGGAGCGCCAGGAAGGAGACCGCCCCAGCATCGTGCTCAACCGCACGCTTTTTTACCCCACCGGCGGCGGCCAACCGCACGACAGCGGACGGCTGGGCGATGCACGCGTGCTGGCCGTGGAACAGCAAAACGGCCGGATCCAGCATTTCGTCGATAGCCTGCCCCCTGCCGCCGAGGAAATCACCGGCGAGATCGACTGGCCCCAACGCTGGGACCACATGCAGCAGCACAGCGGCCAGCACCTCCTTTCCGCCGCCTTTCTCGACCTTGTAGGACGCCCCACCGTTGGTTTTCATCTCAGCGCCGACAGCGTCACCATCGATATCCCCGGCACTGCGCCTTCAGGCAACGAACTGGACCGGATTTTGGCCTTCACCCAAACGATTATCGCTGAAGACCGACCGATCACAAGCGTTGTCCTGCCCGCCGCCGCTGCCGCCAAACTGCCGCTGCGCAAAGCGCCAACAGTCACCGGCCCCGTGCGCGTGGTCGAGATCGAAGACATCGACTGGTCGGCCTGTGGCGGCACACACGTACGCAGCACAGCCGCCATCGGCTCCATCGCTGTCACACGCATGGAACGACGAGGCGAGCAGACCAGGGTGCATTTCCTTTGCGGAGCGCACGCTCAGGCCGATCACCAGCAACGCCTGGTCGTCACCCAATCCCTGGGCGACATCCTGACCACCGGCCTGCCCGAACTGCCCGCCGCCGTCGCCAGGCTCCAGGAAGAACTCAAAAGCAGCCAGCGGGCCCTACGACAGACCAAAGCCCTGCTGGCAGAGGCCGAAGCCGCACAACTCTGGCATAACGCCCCGCAAATCAACCATATCCGCCTGGTGCGGCATGTACTCAACGGCGACGACCCCAAAGCGCTGAACCAACTGCTCAGCAGCCTGACCGATCACCCAGACACCGTCGCCGTACTGGGCCATGCCGGTCAACGCCCGCGCTGGGCGGCGGCCTGCTCAGCTTCCCTCTCATTGGATCTCAAGCAATTGCTCCCGACCGTGCAGGCTGTCCCTGGCGCTCGGGGCGGTGGCGGCCCACAACTCATCCAGGGCGGCGCACCCGACATCGCCGCGCTGGAAAAAGTTCTGGACTCACTGGAATCCACAATCACGACTTTGCTGCGAAGCAGCACCTAACGGCGTCTCCGCAACGTGTTTATGAACATTTTCAAATTAAACAGACAATAGACTAATGTGACTACCTGTTTATTTATTGAACTTCCATCAACACGTTTTTTGTAGCAGCTTATGAATTCATTCATGAGTTACAGCGTAAACCACAGAATATCTTTGACCATACAAACCTCTGCGATCTTTGCGGTGAGACACGAACAACCCAAATAACCAAGCAGGCGATCCAACGGAACCATAATGTACGAACTCGCTCCGCAAATCTATACCGAAACCAATTTCCATCATAGCAACCCCGGCTTTATCGTCACATCCGAGGGCGTTATCTGCTTCGACAGTCCCCTTATCCCCGAAGAAGCCAGGGCCTGGCGGCAGACTATCGAAGAAGTGAGCGGCGGCTTGCCGATTCTGTATGTCATCATCAGTGACCATCACCGTGGCCATTGTCTGGGCAGTCAGTGGCTGAGCGAAACCGTAATCGCCCACGAACTGGCCTGGAAGCACATGCGCAATTACAGCGACAATTTCAAGCAGCGCGTGCGTGACAGCTTTAAGAAACAGCCGGAAATCAGGTCACAATTCAAAGATCTGCGCATTGTTGTGCCCAACATCACCTTCCAGGATAACCTCACCATCGTACGAGGCGACCGGGTGGTGCGGGTGCTGCATGTGGGAGGCCATACGCCGGCCACCAGCATGGTCTGGCTCCCCGTCGAGAAAGTGCTCTTTGCCGGTGATATCGTCTGGATCGACCAGCACCCCTTCATGACCCAGGCGAATTCAGCGGATTGGCTTGCTGCACTGGAATTCATCCGCACGCTGGAGCCGCGCTACATCGTTCCAGGCCACGGCCCTCTGTGCGATGTCACTGCCCTGGAACGTTTAAGCGAATACCTCTCCTTCCTGCGGCAAAGAACGTTGGATCTTTACAACGCCGGCCGCACCAAACAGGAAACCGCCAGCCTGCTTATCCCCGAACTCAAACCCTGGTTCCCGATTCCCTCTGCCCGCTCACCCAAGATCGAGTCGCAAATCCGCTCTGGCATCGGTCGTGTTTACGATGAGCACCGCCGCGTCCACGAAGCCTCCAAAAAGGCAAAACGAGCAACTTCTTCCACCCCCGACAACACCACATGGACCCCTCAGCCCAACCAAGACGACTAACCCCGGCAGATGAATTGCGTCACCTGTTGGATGACGCTGAAAAAAGAGCGGTCAATCTCCGTGGCGTGGGACCAGACGAAGCGACTCAACTGCTGCTTTGGTTAGACCAGATTGATGCGCTTATCCCCAAATTGCATGAGATCGGCGTCAACATCCAACCGGAGCTAGGAAGGTGGGAGGGCGTCCAGGGCGTGGTGCGGCGCTACGCCAGCAATTTGCAGCGCGAACTCCAACCTGCAGGCGGGCTCGCGCGAGTGCGAGCTCAGCAACCCACGACGCCATCACAACAACGTTGGTGGTGGTGGCTGGATGTCATCGGCAGAAAGAACACCATCCAGCGTGTCCGCAAGAACGTTATCTGGATCGCAGGCATTGCCATCGTTGTGATTGCTGCCGCCTTGCTCCTGCAAAAACTATTCCCGGTTGATCCGTTGGTCAAGGAAAGTTACAGTCTCCAAATCGCTGCAGAACAACTCATCATCGATGGAGGGGACCCTGAGATTATCCTGCAAAAACTGGAACAAGCGGCAGCACTCACGCCTGACCAGATGGACATCCAGGCAAAACTCGTTGTCCTTTACGAGCAGCAGGGACAATCCGAACGTGCTGAGGCCATCCGCCAAAGCCTTTTGGAAACATACTCAGCATCCGATGTTTATGCCCAGTTGGCGCAGACCCATTTTGAAATGAGCGACTACGACCAGGCGCTGGCGCTGGCCAAATCGGCCATCGAAGCAAACCCGGATAATGCTGTGGCCTTCATGTCAGCCGGTCTGGCCGCAGAGGCCTTGGGTGACAGGATGTCTGCCGTCGGCTATCTGAAGGAAGCAGCCACAGTTGCCGAACGCACAGACGATGCCGAACTCCAGGCCATCGCCAGAATCCAGCTCGCGCAAATCATGCAAAGCCCGCCCAAATCCTTCAACCTTGATACGCCTTCCCCGTAATTCTCTACAACAGAACCTCGAACCTTACTCCACAGACCCCTCAATTCATCATGGTGAACCCAGACCTCCTTACCCCCTACCCTGTCGAAATGGCCGGCGTCAGCCGCTTGCTGCCCCGCGTCGAGATCGCCCCCGGCGTTGTCATCGCCATCCTCAATATCCTGGGCGATACAGAACTCACCGAAGCAGTGGCGGCGGCCCTGGTGGCGCAATTGCCCACCGACGCCGACATCCTGATCACGCCGGAAGCCAAGAGCATCCCCTTGTGCTATGCTATGTCGGTGATAAGCGGCTTGCCTTATGTCGTGTTGCGCAAGACACGCAAACCCTACATGACCGGCGCCATCAGTTACGAAGTCATCAGCATCACCACCGGCAGGCCCCAAACGCTGTGGCTCGATGGTCGGGACATTGACAAAGTTCGGGGTAAAAAGGGCGTCTTTGTTGATGATGTCATCTCCACAGGCAATACCCTGAAGGGAGCACAAGCGCTCCTGCAGGAGGCCAAATGCGATGTCATCGCCAACGCCGCCATCCTGACCGAGGGCGACAATCCTGCCTGGGACGAAGTTATCGCATTGGGCAATCTGCCCGTGTGGATTGATAAAGGTTGAATATGTTCGAAAAATTAGACCGAATCGAAGCCCGTTATCTTGAACTCGAACGGCAGTTGGCCGATCCCGCCATTGCCTCAGACTATCAGCACGTCACCAAACTGGCGCGTGAACAGGTGGAATTGCGCGAAGTCGTGGAAACCTACAACCATTACAAGCGTGTCAAGCAAGAGTTGGGCGAAGCCCAAGAATTGCTGGAAATGGCCGACGATCCAGATATGCAGGCATTGGCCCAGGCCGAAATTGATGAATTGGCAGAGGCTGAGGAGACACTGGCCGGGCAACTGCACACCCTCCTCCTGCCCAAAGACCCCCGTGATCAGAAAAACGTCATTGTCGAGATCCGGGCGGGCGCTGGCGGCGACGAAGCCGGCCTCTTCGCAGCCGATCTGTCTCGTATGATCATGCGCTACGCCGAGAAGCGCCGCTGGAAGACCCAGATTCTGTCTGCGAACCAAAGTGGCGTCGGCGGCTACAAAGAAATCATCTTCGAGGTGAGAGGGGATGGCGCTTACAGCCGCCTCAAGTATGAGTCGGGCGTGCACCGGGTGCAGCGCGTGCCCGAAACCGAATCGCAGGGACGCATTCACACCTCCACCGCCACCATTGCAGTGTTGCCGGAAGCCGAAGATGTCGAGATCGATATCGATCCCAATGAATTGCGCATTGACATCTACCGCTCCAGCGGCCCTGGCGGCCAGAGTGTGAACACCACAGACAGCGCTGTTCGCATCACGCATGTGCCCACGGGGCTGGTGGTGCAATGCCAGGATGAAAAGAGCCAGCTTCAGAATCGGTTGCGGGCAATGTCTATCCTGCGCGCCCGTTTGTATGATATGGAAATGGAGCGCCAGCAGTCGGAACTGGGCGATGAGCGCCGTTCACAGCTGGGCACGGGGGACCGCAGCGAAAAGATCCGCACCTACAACTACCCGCAGAACCGTGTGACCGACCACCGCATCGGCGTCAGCTCGTACAACCTGCCCGGCGTCCTCGATGGCGAAATCGACGTGTTCATTGATGAACTGGCCACAGCCGAGCAGACGGAGCGCTTGCAGATGTTGGGAGAAAGTTAAAAGTATTCGGATCAAGGCCGTCAGGCCGTGGCAATCTCGCTTGCAAACTTGGGGCGCCTATTCCTGATGAGTGTATCAAATCCATTCAGACAAGGAAATGCGTTATCAGAATACCCCTGTATCCATGCTGTAATTTCAAAGTTGTGTGGTCAAATTAGCAAACGCCGGGGATTCTGATTCTGGCAGCAAAATAAGAGCAAGGGAATAAATCATTACGAAGCGAAACCGCCGATGCTTTCTGTGGGTTGTAACTTCAAACCTGGGTCAGGAACGCGATTCTATCGATGAATCGCGTTTTCTTATGGTACACGTATTTGTCCGTGTGAAAGATGTGGTAAAGCTCAAATTCCGTAGGGGCGCTTCACAATTTAGGTTAGATTTCCCAACCTCCTGAAAAACTAAAATACACCCTTTTTCATGATATCCCTTGACAAAATGAAAAATACTAATATAATTAGAAAAAACTAATATAATTAGGATAATACATGACTACTCAAAAAACATCCCAATCCATGTCACCTCGCCGTCAGCGTAATCGTGAACGCACAATCCAGACAATTCTGGAAACGGCTCGGATCATTATGCGTGAGAATGGTGCTGCGGCATTAACTATGAACGAACTTGCCCGACGTTTAGAAATGCGTCCGCCATCGCTATACAATTACTTTTCAGGTCTCATGGATATTTATGATGCCCTGTTCAGGTTAGGCTTCACCTTATGGGGTGACTATGTTGAACAATACGTTCAGGAAGCACAGACTTGGCAGGATGAATTCCGTCTGCTTATGGAAGCCTATATGACTTTCTCCATGCAAAACCCAGAACTATTTCAACTGTGCTTCGAGCGCCCTATCCCTGGGTTTGTGCCATCTGATGAGAGTCTACAAATCAGTTTTGGTCATTTGGAAGAAGTATATGCACGTATTGCCATTTTGCAGGATGACATCCAAACAGATTTGCCTCCAAAGCAGATGGCAGACTTGGTTATTGCCATTTCGCATGGCCTAACCGCACTGCATATGGCTAATGAACCGCAATTACCGTTAGGGCAGGGACGTTTTGGGGCTTTGATTCCTGCAGCATTAACTGTACTCGATAAAGCTTGGTCAAAAGAATAAACTTTCGTTCGTTTAGGAGTAAATAAATGATGTCTATCTCTTCGCTTCCCACTATTCTCAATGCTGCTAGCATTCCTGCTGTGACTGCCGATGAAGCCTACAGCCTACTGCAAACAGCCCTGTCCCGCTTCCTGGCGTTGGTTGAAACCCTTGGTCCCAATGATTGGGACAAACCCACTGCCTGCACCGAATGGACCGTGCGTGACATATTGGCTCATCAGGCTGGTGGCTACGCCGGTGGCACTGGCTACAGAGAAATGCTTCGTCAGGGCATAAATAGACCCAAGCCCGGCCAACTGATCGAAGATGCCATCAACGCGTTTCAGTTAGAGGAGCGTGCTGACAAAACTCCCGACTGAACTGATCGAAGAATTACGGCAGGTGGGCCCCGTTGCAGCCAAAAATTGGGCCTATGGGTTCCGGCTTGCCAAACTGATCACCATTCCGCATCCCATCGCAGGAAAACTTTCGTTTCGCTATTTGATGTGGGTAACGCACAGCCGCGACACCTGGATGCACCGTCTGGATATTTGCCGAGTCACTGGACGTGAGTTCGAACAGACTCGCGAACATGATGGTCGCATTGCCGAGTTAGTCATGTTAGATGTAGCCGATATTTTCGCGAGAAAATTCGATGGGTCAGCTCTGATCTTTGATCTGACCGGCATTGCTGGTGGTGTCTGGAAAATTGGCAAAGGAGAGCCGAACGCCACCATATGTATGGACGTGCTAGATTTCAATATCTATGCCTCTGGACGCTATACCTACGACGAAGCCCGTTCGCTGGCGACCATTACGGGAGATGTCTCCGCCGCAGAAGAAGCGCTTAAAAACATCCTGGTACTCTATTAGTCTGTCAGGCACCAGCACTTTACCGTAAATTTCATACCTGAGAGGTAAACATGGACAATGTTACAGAACCTTATCAAAGCCATATTTTCTGCCCCTAAGAATTCTGCGGGCGCAGGGACAGACACCAAACCAGCGTTCCCTGGATTGGGCGCACAATCATCGTTTGCGGATGAGAGAGAATGATTGGTCAGATCATGCCTGGCTCAAATTGGCAGATGAAGCGCTCAAAAACAGGCGTGGTATCCTGCCACTGCAGGGCTTGTTCGCAAGCGGCTTCAAGCACGTGACGGGCATGCTCCTGGCGATGAGAACGAATGACATCGGCAATCGTTTTGAAGTTCTCCTCTGGCGGCGCATGATTGAGTCGCCACTGCAAGAAGGTGTAGGCCAGGAAGACCAAGGCGAACCATTTCTCCACCGCTTCGTATGACTGTACGCGAAAGTCGCCCAAGCCCAGGAGTTGCTTGACGTAAAAATTATCCACCTCCACTGGCCAACGCATTTGATATTTTGCTCAGTATCTGCTGTGCTGATAACGACAGGTCGGTGCACAGGAAATACTTGGGGCGCTTGTCCCCACGGTGCCTTTTGCTGATGAGTACACAGACCTCAAACGGGACGTTCTTGAGTCTACCCTGACGGGTGCGAACGAGGTAGGTCCGTTTGCGTTGGTCTGTAGCCGTGAGCTCTATGCGAGTATACGGCTGGTGCTTGAGGCGTTGGTTCCACTGAGAGAGTTGGATTCCGTCCAGCGTCCGATTGGACTTGATGGCGCAAATCACATGCCAGCCCTGACGACGGCAGTATTTCAAAAGTTTGTTCGAGGCATACCAGCTGTCGAACAACACGTAAACAACGAGTTCGGGCGGCAAGACAAGCTTCAACTTCTCCAGAATGGCCCGCACGAGATTGTATTTGCTGCGAAAGCGCAAACGTCGATTCCGGGCTCGTTTCCGATTCAGGCGTCGTACCGTCTTTTCTCTCAGGTACAACGCCCAGTCAAAAACGTAGGCATCGTCTCCCAGTTGCAGCCGCACTTCCACGTGCACGGTGCCATTGCGATAGACCTGTTTGCCGCCGCTGCTCTTGGTATGATCATGATGAAAGTCAACTGGCTGCAGATGGCGGGTGTCCTTATCCTTTTCGGTCAAGGAGTCATCGACGCTCACATACAACACCCTCTCTCCCGTTTCAACCATCAGCTGTTTGAGGTCTTCAACAACAAACCTGCGTTGCGGTTCACGCAGATCCTCCTCCACTTGCCAGGGACTGATCCGCAGAAAATCAGCGCCATTGGATGCGTCCGTTGCATCTACAATGATATCGTACAGCCTCGCCAACGTCTTATAGAGCGCCTCCGACACGATCACGGCGTCCGTGATGCGCAATACATGTTACGAAGTTAGAACTTGGTCACAAGTTAATAAGATATGGTGTCTTGTTGTTTTTATTGGGGTTAACCACCGGCTTTGTAATACCTGCTATGCAAAATCCCCGAATGGGTCTTTCCAGTCATCTCGAGGGGGTTCAGAATGGTATGCTTTTGATCCTGTTTGGGGTAATCTGGACCAGGTTGCGTCTGTCAAATCGTACACTCACTTGGGGATATTTTCTTGCCCTATTTGGCACATACATCAATTGGTTGACTACTTTTGTGGCCGGAATATGGGGAGCAGGTGCAGAAATGATGCCTATTGCCGGAGGGGATTTTTATGGCGTGGCTTGGCAAGAAATTGTTGTTAAATTCGGATTACTCTCATTGTCGATAGCAATGGTCAGTGTCTCTGGTATACTACTTTGGGGACTTAGAGGCAGCGCTTCTGAAAGACAAGCAATTCTTGGGCGCAAAGAGCCCGATTCTAGCAGCATTTAGGATTGGACATAGACACAGAGTCCACAGTCATTGGCGATATCCAACCGAAATGGTTTGGGAATGTGCGTTCTGATTGTCGCTGATTGACAGTTGCCTGTATCAACCACTAAAGCGCAGTAAGTGTACGCTGGATACCTGCCAATCTTCACCTTTGATCATATTCAACATGCTGTCGTGAAACAGGCGGAAATCGTTTTGCTGGAATAGGGCAGCGCTATCGGCGCGCATCAGGTCAATCGGGAAACCAAAGCTGCCCCGATGCTGTTTGGCGGACCATTTGCGAAGATGCTCCAGCACCCACACGCGTTCGGCGTCGTCCACATCCGGGTGGATGAGAAGCAGTTTGCCTTCCAGCCAATCGCTGCGCTGGGCGGTGTAAAACAGCGCCAATCCCGCCAGTTTGTCCTGTTGTCCGAACAGCATCACATCCCCCATCCCTTGCTTGACTGCCCAGATCAGCCAGGGCGTGTAATCCAGGCCGGGCAGAATAGCGTCGCAAAGTTCCCGGATGGCGTCCAACCCCGCCACGCGCGTATTCCCCCACAAAGTGGACAGCATGACCACATCAAATGGCGACTGCCCTGTGACAAGCGCGACATGAGATCGCCGATACGCATGCACGGACAAGCCATCAGCCCGGTAGCCCAGGCTCTGGTAAAAGCCGACGTTGTCCAACGCCGTCGGCCATGTCATCAGGCCAATGGTGGACGCGCCCCGAGCGGTGAGATACTCCTCGGCATCCTGCACAACCTCCCGACCCACGCCCTTGCCCTGGTGTGTCGGATGGACAGCCAGGGTGTGAAACCAACCCAAACGTCCGCAACTCCGAGCCATGCAGACGCTGACGATCTCCCCATCCAACAAACCAGCACGCACACCCTCCGGTTCCCGCTGAAGCGAAGCTTCGACCCTGGATTCGGCGTAATGCACCCAGCGGCCCCGCTTGCTATTGCCAAATAGCGCTTTCACCTGTCGGGCATAGGACAGATCGACCAAATTGCAGATGGCCGGAATCTCGGATGCGATGACGGGGCGGAAGTGGAGGGACATGGGGGAATGGAGGTCGGAAGTCAGAGGTCGGAGGGTCGGAAAACAAACCACAGAAAACAGGCATCAATCAACGGAAGTGCTTGAACTCAGTCCAGCGGCTAGCCGAATCAAATCCATCCTTAAATGCGTTGCACTTTGCCGCCCACCCGAATCGCTGCCAGCAGATCGAGCGCGCCGGTGTAGATGGCCTGGCCGGTGATGACGCCCTCGATGCCGTCCGGCTCGAACGGCGCCAGTTGCTCGATATCTTCAAGCCCCCGCACGCCGCCGGAAGCGATCACCCCAAGGCCGCTGCGGCGGGCCAGTTCGACAGTGGCGGCCACATTCACGCCGGACAACATCCCATCCCGGCTGATGTCGGTGTAGACAACTCGCTGCACCCCGGCAGCGTGCATCAACCCGGCCAGTTCGACTGCATCCAGATCGCTGGTCTGAGCCCAACCGTGGGTCGCCACCCGGCCATCCCGCGCATCGATGCCGACGACGATGCGCTCCGGGCCAAAGCGCGCCAGCGCCTCATACACGATGTCAGGCTGTCGCACGGCTACCGTGCCCAGCACCACCCGACTGGCTCCCAGCGCCAGGGCCAGCGCTACATCATCCACCGACCTCATGCCGCCGCCAAACTGGATGGGGACAGCAACGGCCTGGCGTATGGCGTACAGACGCTGAAAGTTGATCGGGAGTAAGTTGATTTGATCGGGTGACAGATCACTGATCGAGCCGATGAAACTCGCAGACTCCCCAAATGCGCCATCCAGATTGACAACGTGCAGCCACTCTGCGCCCTGCTGAACCCATTTCCGGGCCATGGCAACCGGGTCGTCGCCGAAAACTGTTTCAGCATTGGGGTCGCCCTGTCGCAATCGCACGCAGCGCCCTTGCCGCAAATCAATAGCGGGGAAAATAATCATGGTCTATTCCGTTGCAGAAAGGAGGAGATCGGCAGTGCGGTCGACGGCTTGCGCCATGAGAAACAGGTAATCATCCAGCTTACCCGCATGACCGGATTCCAAAGCATTGTAATACGCCAAACGGTCTTCCGTCTGCACAATGGCGATGGGATAACCACTCTGAAGCAATATCAAATTCATCAGCAGTCGAGCCACGCGCCCATTGCCGTCGAGAAAAGGGTGAATGTCCACAAGCCAGAAATGCGCTCTTGCTGCTCGATCCACCGGATGCAGATCATCGGCCAGCGCTAACCAATCGCAAAACTCAGCCATGCGGCCGGGTACAGCCGCAGGCGATGGCGGGATGTACTCTGAACCCGAAATGTAGACCTGCCTCTGGCGATAACGCCCGGCATTTTCGTCATCGATACCTTGCATCACCAGTTGATGGATGGAACGAATCTCATGCTCGGTCGGAGGATGGGACTGGCTGGCCAATTGCTCGACGAAATCGATGGCGCGCTGATGGTTGGTGACCTCAAGATGTTCGACCAACGGCTTGCCCGCCACCGTCAGGCCGTGCTTGAGCACAACCAACGTCTCCTGGCGTGTCAAAGTAGAGCCCTCGATGCTGTTGGAATGGTAGGTCCACTCCACGTCGAGATATTCCCGCAAACGCGCCGCCTCGGTAGCGCTCAATGGTCGGCGCTGGTCGATTATGTCACGTTTTGCATCGATCTGAGCCAGTAAGTCGAGGACATCCATGATTACCGGCTCCATGCATCGACAATGCCGACAAAATTGCCCAAAATACGTAAACCGACCTCCTGGCTTTTTTCAGGATGACACTGGATGCCCCAGACATTGTTGCGCTGTACCACCGAAGCGTACTCGATTCCATAGTCGGTCGTGGCCAGGACATCGGTGGGGTCAGCAGCCTCGCAATAGTAGGAATGGACGAAATAGGCATAAGCGCCATCAGATATGCCCGCCAAAAGGGAGTCCTGGCGCCGGGGATGCAGCTGATTCCAGCCGATCTGCGGAACCCGAAGTTCTGTCTCGAATTTCCTCACTCGTCCGGGCAGCAAACCCAGACCCGGCCACTCGCCCATCTCCTCGCTCACATCGAACAGCATCTGCATACCCACACAGATGCCGAGCAGGGGAATGCCCTCCACGGCCACTTCCTTGACGACCGAGGACAGATTCACGGCGCTCAAATTGGTGACGCAAGCGCCAAATGCACCCACACCGGGCAGAATCACGCCATCCGCATCGAGAATCGCGCGCGGATCGGAGGTGAGAACAACCGTTTGGGCGCTGCCAGCTTCGCTGATGGCTCGCTCCACCGCCTTCTGCACACTGCGGACATTGCCGATGTTGTAATCAATGATTGCGATCATAAACTCAATCCGTAAGCGTGCCTTTGGTGCTGGGAACACCCTGGCGTCGAGGGTCCTGGCACGTGGCGGCATCAAGCGCCCGTGCAAACGCCTTAAACAGGGCCTCGCACTGGTGGTGGTCGTTGCGACCGTACAACACATGGGCATGCAGATTCATGCCGGCGTGAATGGCGACCGACTCGAAGAAATGCGCGATCAGGTCAGTGCCCAGACCGCCGATGCGGGGCGTGTGCCAATCGGCCTCGAAAACGCAATAGGGCCGACCGCTGAGGTCGATGACAACACGGGCCAGCGCTTCATCCATCGGCACGTAGCTGTGGGCGGTGCGCACAATGCCCGAACGGTCGCCCAGGCCCTGGCTGATGGCCTTACCCAGGCAGATGCCGACATCCTCGACCGTGTGATGCTCGTCGACGAACAGATCGCCCTTGGCTTCCACCGTCAGGTCGAACAAACCATGACTGGCGAACAGGTTGAGCATGTGATCGAAAAAGCCGATGCCGGTGTCGATCTGCGCCCGGCCCGAACCGTGCAGGTCGAGGGTTAGGGTGATGTCGGTTTCGTTGGTGGTGCGGGTGATGGGTGTTGGCATGTTAAACAGTAACTGGTTAAGTCGGTATTTTGGTTCTGGAATCGGTTTACCTTCGGAGCGCGCCGCATCCAGCCATGCTTGTTTTGCCAACTCGGCTTCCTGCAACGCTTCCACCGGTGTTGAACCAAATGCAGAGCAAGAAATCAAGTCAGGGTAATCGGCGATATAACCGCCATCTTCCTCTGAGATTGATCGATGAACGGTCGATATTGTGGTTGAGGCATGTCATTTCGACGAACGAAGAGAGGAGAAATCCCCTCGATAATGAGATGATGCAACGGTGCGGGGGGATGTCTCGCTTCACTCGACATGACAACTTTTCATCCCTTGGCACTGGTCTGCCGGGGTGATCTCAGAGATATCTGAACAATTCCATCAGCGCATCTGTATCTTCCGGTCGCCCAGCACTAATGCGGATGTAATTCTGCAGGCCGGGCTTGTTGTAGTATCGCACCAGGATGCCTTGTTCGGCCAGTTGGTGGTAGAGGTCACTGGCGGAGCGACCCTCGACTTCACAGAGCACAAAGTTGGCCTGGCTGGGCAAAGGGTGGAGATAAGATATCTGGTCGAGTTCAGAAAACAGCCGGTCTCGTTCCGCTTTCAGCAAGTCGATGTGTTTGCGCAGATAGGGCAAATCTCTCAGGCTGGCGAGTCCGGCCACAGTTGCTGCCACATTCACGTTGTAGGGCTGCTTGAATTTCCACAGATGTTGCATGAGTTCCAAAGGGAAGATGCCGTAACCGAGCCGCAAGCCCGCCAGACCTGCCCATTTCGAGAATGTGCGCAGCACAACCAGGTTCGGAGTTTTGGGAACCCAGGTTGCCACCGATCCTGAGCCTGTCGAAGGGTCGCCTTCGGCGAATTCGATGTAGGCTTCATCCACAACCACCATCAGGGGCAATTGCAGCAGACGGCGCAGCGTGGCGTGATCGATCAATCCACCGTCGGGATTGTTGGGTGAGGTGAGAAAGAGAAGTTTAGGAGACGGATCGGCATCAAATACTGCTTGCTCGATGGCTTGTACATCCAAGCTGAAGCCTGCCCTGAGCGACGACCGGGGGTCGTTAGTCAAAGGGTCTTCGTCCCGCCAGATGTTGATCACCCGACCACCGCTGAGCAGTGCGTCGAAGCTATACATGCCAAAGGTCGGCGGGCAGTTGATGATTGAGTCACCCGGATTGACGCCATCGCCGGGAAGCAAAAACAGGCGGCAGAGATAGTCCAAAAGCTCGTCTGCGCCGTGGCCGGGCAGGATGTACTCCGCCGGGACGCCGACGTAATCGGCCAGGGCTTCACGCAGTTCGTTTTGCTGGGGATCAGGATAAATGTGATACCAGGGGAACCGGCTTAGCGCTTCCTGCACAAGGGGCGACGGCCCGTAAGGATTCTCGTTGGCATCGAGCTTGACGATCTCCTCCGGTTTTCGCCCCAGTTGCTTGCTTAGCACCTCGAAGGGCTGAACCGGGGTGTATTCTTCCATCTGGGCGATGTCGGGGCGGATGAGGTTAGATATTGGGTATTGGGTATTTTTCTGCATGAGACAGGATCGCCTAATCCCCTGTAGCTGTTCTTTCACGCGCGGCGGTAGCGTGAGCGTCGAGACCTTCGGCGGCAGCGATGCGGGCAGCGATGGGGCTGAGTTCGGCGCTGGCGGCAGGCGTCAGGCCGATGAGGCTGATGCGCTTGACGAAATCTTCCACGTTGAGCGGTGAAGCGAAGCGGGCTGTGCCTTCGGTGGGCATGATGTGCGACGGCCCGGCGATGTAGTCACCAAGGACTTCAAAACTGGTGTCACCGACGAAGATGCCTCCGGCATTGCGCACCTTGGGGACCAGCGCCCAGGGGTCCCGCACGGACAGGCAAAGATGTTCAGGGGCATAGGCGTTGGCGGCCTCGACAGCGGCGCCCAGGTCGGGTGTGATCACAGCGCCGCCCCGATGCGCCAATGACTCGGCGATGATCTCGGCCCGGCTGAGTTGTTCCAGGCGATGGGCAATCTCTGCCTGTACGCTCTCCGCCATGCCCAGGCTCGGGGTCAGGAGGATGGCGGAGGCCAGGATATCATGTTCGGCCTGAGCCAGGAGGTCGGCGGCCACCCAGGCCGGGTCTGCTGTCTCATCGGCGATGACAATGGTCTCGGTGGGACCGGGCAGGCCATCGATGCCCACCGTCCCAAAGACCCGGCGCTTGGCCAGCGTCACGAACAGGCCGCCCGGCCCGACGATTTTATCTACTGCCGGCACCGTTTCCGTGCCAAAAGCCATGGCTGCAATCGCCTGAGCGCCGCCCAGGGCGTACAGGGCATCGACGCCTGCGATCTCGGCAGCGGCCAAAATCACATCGGGGATGCGACCGGTGCTGCGGTCTGTCGGGGCGCAGGCAATGACGGTTTCGACGCCAGCGACACGGGCGATCACGGCGGCCATCAACAAAGAGGAGGGTAACGGCGCTGTGCCGGCAGGGACGTAAACGCCCACTGATGCCAGCGGTCGCACGATCTGGCCCAGAGTGCCCTCGTGCTCGTCCACATGCATCCAGGATTGGGCAGGCTGGCGGCGATGGAAGGCAGCGATGCGCTCCGCCGATTGTTCTAACGCCGACCGCAGTTCTGGGTCCAACCGCTCGAGGGCGTCCCGACATTCGGACTTGGGAACCAGCAGACGGTCTGATTCAGCACCGTCGATGCGGGCCGACCAATCCACCAGGGCGGCGTCACCCCGCTGGCGTACATCGGCCAGGATGCGGTCGACAGCTTGCTCCGGGGAAAGCGTCTCGCCAAAGATACGCTCGATACCGGCAAGCAGGCTGGCGGGATAGGTGGTTTCCGACCAGTTGCGGCGCTTGAGGATGCCGTCCTGGGCGGTGGCGAGGCTGTAGATGGGGAAGAGTGGGGACATGGGAGGATAGCCAGGGATTAAGGATAAGGATCAAGGATTAAAGATTAAGAGATTGTGGCGGATATTCGGTATTGGATATTGGGTAATGGGTATTTTCGCTGCAGCAATAACCAATACCTGATACCCAATATCTTCTACCCAACAATTTGCCGCATGGAGGAGAGCAGGGCATCGATTTCCGTGCGGTGCAGGCGATAGCTGGCGCGATTGACGATGAGGACGGCTTGCGATTCGAGGATGGTGCGCAGTTCGACCAGGCCGTTGGCCTTGAGCGTGCCGCCGGTTTCCACCAGATCGACAATCAGGTCGGCAAGATTCACCAGTGGGGCCAGCTCCACCGAACCGCTCAGGGCGATCAATTCGACGGAAATGCCTCGCTGGCGGAAGTAATCGGCGGAAAGACGTGGATATTTGGTGGCAACGCGAGGGCTCAGTTCGAGACGCAAGGGCCGGTTTGGGCGATTGGCAGGGGCGGCAACAGAAAGTCGGCAGTGGCCAAAAGGTAGACGCATCGGCTCGTATACGTCGGCGGCTCGCTCACGCAGGACATCCAGCCCGGCGATGCCAATGTCAGCGGCCCCCTGTTCGACAAAGACAGGGACGTCCATTGGCTTCGCCAATACATAGTTCAGCGAGCCATCGGTGCTGGGGATGACCAGACGGCGGCCATTGTCAGAAACAGGCAGGGACCAGCCCGCTCGTTCGAGCCAGAGCAGAGCATGTTCGGCCAGGCGGCCTTTGGGCAGGGCAATGGTGAGCATAGGAAGGGCGGATTGCAAATTATGGATATGGCGTTATGACATCGATTTGCAAGTCATGATTACATCAGAGATAATCAGTTACCAATGTATTTCGAAATTGTTGATGAAATATCAGAAATTGAGATCATAGCCAGCGGTAGTCGCATACGAATCGTATCGCTTTTGCACCAACAGTATGGTGCTGGACGTTGGCGAAAACTAAAGGGTGTGACAACCGTTCAATTATCTGATGGAAGCATGCGCCTTGCCGAAGTGCACTGGTTTGAGGCGCATGGCATAGGCAAAAGAAAAATGAGAATCAAACGTTTTTTGGATTAAGATCATGAATCGAAATCAACAATTAGTTCCCCAGTTCGCTATCTGCATAAGCTCACCGGATA
The DNA here is from genome assembly GCA_963700615.1 of uncultured Chloroflexia bacterium. Lineage (GTDB taxonomy): Bacteria > Chloroflexota > Anaerolineae > J102 > J102 > DUEF01. Next base: position 602,149 of record CAVOYG010000033.1, read on the forward strand.
CAGATCTGTTGACACCGAGAATGGTGTACCGAATCTTGCCAGACGAAAGTGCTCGACGATCAAATTTTCTGCGCGTCGTAGATAATGAGGGAGAGGATTATTTATACCCTGCAGAAAACTTCGTGATTCTTGATATTCCGAAGACGGCCGAGCATACCTTGTCAACATCGTTTCCAGATCTCATTGCAGCATGATGTAAAGCGACTGCCACTCCTTCGATGGAACGTTGTATGTGCCCACATTAGTTGCAAGCATTGCTGAACCATTACAGGTGCAATGCAGGGCAGGGGTGTTTTGATTGGTGGGTTCGGGGCCGAGAGCGATGGCTGTGATAAGCCCAGCTGCTCTCGCTTGTTCGGCCAGTTGCACGTATCCGCCGCAGGTGCAGGGATGGATGAGCAACTCGGATTCAGGGTTATTGGGCGGGCCAGATTGCCGGGTGCGGGCCAAAAGAATACGGTCGAGATAGAGGGCGCAACCGACAGCGGGCTGATCGAGGCCGAAATGGCCAATCAGATTATCGTATCGCCCGCCATTGATGATCGAGAACCCGATCTGTGGCGTGTAGGCCTTAAAGGTAATGCCGGTGTAATAGTCCATGCCCCGCACATCGGCCAGATCGATATCAAAATGATGCTCGACGCCATACTGCGCCAAACGCTCCCCGACTGCTTCCAGGCGTTCGACTGCCTCGACCATTTTCTGATTCCGGGCGACGGTCTTGGCCCGGGCATACACCTCATCGCCCTGCGAGCCAGAGAGATTCAACAATGCCATCGCCGCCGCCTGAGCGGAACTGGGCAATGCCAACTGCGCCACCAACTCGGCCAGGTCATCCTGGCTTTTGCGGTCCAGCGCCGATTGCAATGCCCGCACGTTGGCAGGCGTCAAGTTCAAATCCTCGATCAGGCCGTGGAAATAGCCGAGATGTCCCAGCGTAAAACGAAAACTGCTCAAATCCAGGCGCTCCAAAGCGCGAGCAGCAAAAGCCAGGATTTCGGCATCTGCATCGGGACTGCCCGCTCCGATTAGTTCCACACCGGCTTGCCAGAATTCTCGCTGACGTCCGGCCCGGGGCTCTTCGTAGCGGAAGGCGGGGCCAGTGTAGAAAAACCGCTGTGGCAGCGGCCGATCATACAACTTGGAGCCAGAAAGCCGAGCGGTGGGAATGGTCAGGTCGGGACGCAGGGCCAGCGTGCGGCCATCCCGATCCAAGAAGCGATACAATTCCTCGGCCAATTCCGTGCCTGCCTCAGCGGCCAGGGTTTCGGCATATTCAAAGGTGGGCGGGATCACCTCAAAGTAGGCCCAGCGCTGCGCCAGATCCCGCAACAGCGCCTCCGCCTCGCGCCGGGCAATAGCCATCCCGCCAAAAAAGTCCGCCACGCCACGGGGAACAGCGGGAGGCAGAGAACTGGTGGATTGAAGCGTAGTGGTTGGGGACATGCGGAGAAGTCGGAGATCAGAGGTCAGAGGTCGGAAGTCGGGAACCGGTAGGGGAGTATCAATTCAGTTGTCGTCACTTTATTTACGTCATGTCGAACGAATGTGAGACATCCCCCCATTTTTAGGGGATGATTCCTGATAACAGGGGGATTTCTCCTCCCTTTGGTCGTCGAAATGACAGTAATCTGGAAATAAAAAAGACTAGCAGGAAGTCGCTAGTCCGAGGGTGTGAGTGCAGCAGCCCATGCGCCTGTGCCGGGCTGTCCTCACCTGGTCAGTGATGGTGGAATTTGGGGAAACGAACTTGATATGTGAACATGGTTTTTGCCGTCTTCGAGACTATAACAACAGGCGCAGGTTCTGTCAAAACTGGGCGAGGGTTCATGTCTCCACCATTTCGATATCCGAGGTGTTCTCATTTCATGATGCCCAATAGGAACGTAGTTTACTGAATTGACGGTCGTCGAATGTACGTGCTATACTAAAGTTGCTGAGATCGTGGGTGTAAATTACATCGGTGTATCAAAACACACCCAGATCTGGTTTCTCGTTGTGAACAGGTCATTTCACAGAAAACAGCGAGAACTGGGACAAACGTCTACAACATTCAACGACACGAGGCCTAATATGGTTTCTGGCACTGCTAAACCAAAGGGATTCACGCCAGAGTTATTGACGCGTCCAGGAATATCCTGAAGCAGCGTCTTGCCAGAACGCATCACCAGTAAGGAGGTAACACGACACAAATCGAGGAGATAACACTCAATAAATACCTGTCTATTCTCGCAAAAACTCAACCAGGAGGCACATTGTGAAGAAACCACAAGTCGACATGAAGGAAATGGAGGCCATCCATCCGTACATTCCTGTCGCCTACGACCAGTATTCGAAAGGCAGGATGTCTCGCCGAGAATTTCTGCGCATGGCAACACTGCTCGGCATGACGGCTGGCGCCGCCACCTTTGCCGCCGCCTGTGGCGGTGCAGCAACACCAGCACCTGCTGCACCTGCCGCACCTGCCGCTTCTGAAGGTGGGGAAACATCCCCTGGCATCAAGCGTGGCGGCACGTGGACAGCGTCCATGCAGCTTCAGCTTCTCGACCACCCTGCCCGCCTGTCCTGGGTGGAAGGCGCCAACATCGTGCGCCAGATCAATGAATATCTGACCGAAACCGGCCCCGATAACATCACCCGCCCCTATTTGCTGGATAAGTGGGAAGCCAGCGAAGATGTCAAGACCTGGGATCTCTTTCTGAAGCAAGGGCATCAAGTTCAACAATGGCGATGAATTCACCGCCGATGATGTCATGTTCACCTTCGGCGAATGGCTGAACCCGGATGTCGGTTCATCGATGCTGGGGCTGCTGGGTTCGCTGGAAAGCATGGCTAATGTCGAGAAGGTGGATGATTATCACGTCCGTCTGCATCTTGAACAGCGCCGACATCGCTATCCCTGAAAGCCTCTTCCACTATCCAGCTGTCGTCCTGCACCGTGACTTTGAGGGCGATATTATCAAGCAGCCCATTGGCACCGGAGCCTTTCTGCTGGAAGAGTATGCCGAAGGCGAGCGCGCCCGCTTCAAACGACGCGAGGATTACTGGCAGATGGGCGAGGATGGTTCACCACTGCCCTATCTGGATGAATTGGTCTTCGTCTCCACCGACAAGGATGCCGGCGTCGCCGCCCTGCAGTCAGGCCAGGTGGACACGCTGTACGATCCCCGTCCCAGCGACTTCCAGGCGCTGAAAGACAACGCCAACCTGACTGTTCGCCCGGTCAGCACCGCCCAGTGCCCTGATCCTGCGCATGCGCGTTGACCTGGAGCCATGGGATGACGTCCGAGTGCGCAACGCACTCAAGATGTGCCAGGACCGGGCAAAGATCATGCAGCTTGCCTACTTTGGTGAGGGCGACTTTCATTGACGCCCACTTTGCCCCTATCCACCCGGCGTACTGCGAAAAGCCGATTCCGCCCTACGATCCCGAAGGAGCCAAAGCGCTGCTGGAGGAATACGCCGCCGAGAAGGGCATTACGTTGCCGCTGCAAGGTCACGCTGGCGACCAAGAATGACCAGGCCGAACCGGAGATCGCCGCAGGCGCTCAAGGAATTGGCGGCGCCCGCCGGTTTCGACATCACCCTGGATATCACCGAGCCAGGCGGCTATTGGGATCGCTGGACTGAAGTTGCCTCTGGGCATTACGTCCTGGACACATCGCCCGTTGGGGACCATGGTCGCATCCCTGGCCTATACCGAGGAATCCATCGGCGCCTGGAATGAAACCCGCTGGTTCGATGATGAGTTCTCTGAGTTGCTTCTAGAAGCGCAGGCCACGCTTGATGTTGAGGCTCGCCGCAGTCATTTTCTGCAAGATGGAAGACATCATGCAGGACTCGCGGCCCGATCGGGAACGCGTTCTGGAAGAATGTCTGGAACATCACCGCCAAAGAATTCGAGAACGTGGTATCGCACCCAACAGCCTACTACCTGATGAACAACGTCTGGAAGAACGCATAAACGCGTTCGGCACCAAGGTGCGACGCACTGGTGACAAACGGTCGCCGAGTGCGTCGCACCTGATTCATTTGACACAAGCGGAGTACAGCTATGGCCCGATTTTTATTTCGCAGCGTGATATCGGCAGTCATCACCTTGCTTATCGTCTCAATTACGCTTTTCTTCTTCCTGGAAGTAGGCACCGGTGATGTGACCGTTAAAATTCTGGGTATTGAATCCACCCCTGAGCAACGGGCGTCCTATCGGGCGCAATTGGGGTTGGATGCGCCTGCCTGGCAAAGATACATCGACTGGCTGGCCGGCAGCGACTGGCGCGCCGAAAACGTGGTGGGCTATGATTTGGTCACAGTGAAGAATCATAGCTACGGGAGAACAGGAATGGTGGGCCGATGTAGATGGCACGCTCACCCGTTGGAGCATGGAGGATGGTCGCATCCTGACCTTGCAGCGCCAGCCAGACGGCACTGCATCCGCTCGTATCATCAGCGTGGATTGGGACTCAGACGAAAGTGGGACGGAGATATTCTGGGGCGTAGACACCGACAATCGGGCCGTCAAATGGGTGCGCGGTTCTGGCGAAACTGTCTGGGTGCGCACCAAAGCCGGTTTCCGCAAGGAGGGCGATGGCCCGCGAGAGTACATCCCCCTGAGCAAGGGTCTGGTGCGTTTAGATGCCGGCACATCGTTGCAAACAGGACGTCCTGTGGCCGTTACGTTGATACCACGCGTGCGCAACACCCTGGTCCTGGCCGGAATCGCCTTTCTGATTGTGATGCCATTGGCGCTGATTCTGGGCGTTATCGCCGGTATCAACGAAGGCAAAACCGTCGATCGTACAATCTCCATCGTCGGCCTCACCCTGACGGCAACACCTGAGTTCGTAACAGGCATCTTTTTGATCTTGATTTTTGGCATCTGGCTCGAAGCTTTCCCAGCCGTTGCTATTTTTACAAGCCCAAACGCTATTTTTGAAGATCCCGCGCTGTTGGTGTTACCCGTGCTCACTCTGACAGCCGTCGAACTGGGCTACATTGCCCGCATGACCCGCGCCAGCATGGTCGAGGTCATGGACACGGCATACATCCGCACTGCCATCATCAAGGGCATGCCCCGACGGCGGGTCGTACTGCGCCACGCACTGCGCAACGCACTCATGGCCCCCATCACCATCATCATGCTTCACGTCAACTGGTTGATCGGCGGCGTGGTTGTGGTCGAAGCCATTTTTGGCTATCCCGGACTGGGTAGCTACATCTACAAAGCGGCCATCTTCGGGGATATCAATGCTGTCGAAGCAGCGGCCATGCTGCTTGTAATCATCGCTATTATCACTCGCCTGCTCGGCGACCTCGCCTACACCTTCCTGAATCCCCGGATTCGGTACGGTTAACTTAACGAGCAATGCCTAAAGATTATAGATTAATCGCAATTCCAATACGCTCCTTAATCTTAATCTTTAATCCTTGATCCCTGATACGGAGTTTTTCCATGACAGTAGCGCAACCCACAGCCGCTGTGGCCTCCAAACCATCAAGATGGAAAAAATATTGGGAGAGCATTTCCCTCGTTTTCGACTCACGCGTTGGCACCGTGGGGCTGATCATCGTTCTGTTCTGGTTTATCGTTGGCATCGTGTCTTTTTTCTGGACGCCATTTCCACCGAATGCAACCCTGTTCGAGCAAAACCAGATGCCAAACACCGTCAACTGGTTGGGAACCGACAATCTCGGTCGGGATATCACCTCACGGTTGATGACCGGCACACAGGTCGTTCTGCTCAAGACCCGCCTGCCTGGCGATAGCGGTATCGTTATCCCTGGCGGCGTCGCTATCTGGGGTGTGTTTTGGGCGCTGGTCGTGGGGGCATTTTTGGGGCTCAATGCCGCCTATCGCGGCGGCTGGTGGGATCAGTCTATCATGCAGGTGTTGGACGCGCTTGTCGCTTTCCCTGCCATTGTCCTGTATCTGGTGATTATCACGGCCTTCTCGCAAGGTGATCTGGTGGTTATTTTCGCTATCACCATTACAGGCGCGCCGGGCGTAGCCCGCCTGGTGCGCAGCCTGGCGCTGGACATCAAAACCCGTGATTACATCCGCGCAGCCGAAACCAGGGGAGAAAAAATGAGCTACATCATGTTTAAGGAGATCTTCCCCAATGCCCGCGGCCCGATTTTGGTGGACGCCATGCTGCGCGTCGGCTATGCCATCTTCATGATCGGTACTCTGGGCTTCCTGGGCATTGGCTTGCCGCCGCCTGACCCAGACTGGGGCAGCATGGTAAACGAAGCGCGCAGGTTCATCTTCGTGTTTCCCTGGGGCGTCATCCCACCGTCACTCGCTATCGCATCCCTTGTGGTCGGCCTGAACCTCTTCGCTGATGGTCTGCGAGAAGAACTTTCCCGGTATCAAAAATAAAAGGTGATTGCATGGCAACAACAACTGTGGATTGGCAAGTGGATGAAGACTATAAACGACGTCCAGCCCTGTTCTGAAAATTGAAGACCTGGCAGTCGCCTACAAAGTGCGCGATGGCGAAATCGTTGCCGTGCAAAACGTCGCTTTCGAGATCAACCGCGGCGAATCGTATGGCATTGTCGGCGAATCAGGTTGCGGCAAGAGCACCGTCGCCTGGGCTATTGTCAACTTCCTGGGGGCAAATGGTTACGTCAAGGCGGGCTCCATCAAATTCCTGGGCCAGAACCTGGTCGGAAAAACCGGAGAGGAGTTGCGCAGACTGCGAGGCGACCAGATCGCCATGGTCTATCAAGACCCAATGCAGGCGCTCAATCCTTCGATGAAGTTGGGCGACCAGATGAAGGAAGTGCTCACCGTTCATCGTGGCCTGAGTGACACGGATGCCGCCAAGCGCTGTATCGAAATGCTGGACCGGGTCTACATGCCCGATGCCGCCAATGTGATGAATCGCTATCCCCACCAGATTTCGGGCGGACAACAGCAGCGTGTGGTCATTGCCATGGCGTTGCTGAACAATCCGGCGTTGCTGATTATGGATGAGCCGACGACGGCACTGGATGTGACAGTGGAAGCCGCCGTTCTGGACCTCATCGGCGAGTTGCGTCGAGATTTCGATACGGCGATCATGTACATCACCCACAATTTGGGCGTGGTCGCCCGGGTTTGCAACCGGGTTGGGGTCATGTACGCCGGGGAGATGGTCGAACGAGGGACGGTGGAACAGATCTTCAAGAAACCGCAGCATCCCTACACACAAGGTCTGATGCGTTGTGTGCCCAAGCTGGGAGCCGACAAGGCCAGCAGCATTCTATACCCCATCATTGGACGGGTCCCGCCCCCACGGAGCCGACCGATTGGCTGTATCTTCAACCCTCGTTGTGACTACAGCCAAAATCGTTGTATCGAAGAACGGCCCCAAATCCGGATGATGCCCAATGGCGTAGCAGTGCGCTGTCATTTTGCCGAAGACATCGATCCCTCCCAGTGGACACCGCCGGAAGAACTCGAATTGCCGACAATTCGTAGCGGCAACGGCGAAGCCGAGCCCATCCTGACCGTGAAAGGGCTAAAGAAATACTACGATGTCCGCGGCAGTTCGATCAAAGACATGTTGGGACGAGGTGAAAAACGTTACGTCAAGGCGGTTGAAGATGCCACCTTTACCGTCAGAAAAGGTAAGACTTTGGGCGTCGTTGGAGAATCGGGTTGTGGAAAGAGCACATTGATCAAAACCATCATCGGTTTGGAAGCGAGCACCGGAGGTGAGGCGGAGTTTTTAGGGCTGGACATCACCGGCGACCTGTCCAAACGCAATGTGCAACTCATCGAAGAACTGCAGATGGTTTTTCAGAACCCGGATTCGACCATGAATCCTTCTTACACCGTCGGCCAGCAGATCGGACGTCCCATGATCCGCTTTGGCACCGTTCCCAAAAATCAGGTCCGGGACGAGGTCATCAGACTACTGCAGTCGATGCGCCTGGGCGCAAACTACTACGACCGCCTGCCTCGTCAGTTGAGTGGTGGGGAGAAACAGAGGGTGGGCATCGCCAGGGCTCTGGCAAGCCGCCCCGACCTCGTGCTCTGCGACGAACCGGTCAGCGCCCTTGATGTTTCCGTGCAGGCCGCCATTCTCAACCTCCTGCTGGAAGTGCAGGCGGAATCCGGCACGACGATGGTTTTCATCGCCCACGATCTCAGCGTGGTGCGCTTCTTCTCCGATGATGTTGCGGTGATGTACCTTGGGCAGATCATGGAAATCGGCCCGGCTGACGCAATCTACGCCCCACCTTATCATCCCTACACCGAGGCCCTGCTCTCCGCCGTCCCCATCCCCGATCCCTCTGTCCAACAGAAACATATCCGGCTGGAGGGCAACGTGCCCAGCGCCATCAACCCGCCCAGCGGATGCCGCTTCCACACGCGTTGCCCCCGCCGGCAACTGCTGCCCGATGGCGGAGCCATTTGCGAGCAGGAACTCCCGCCCTGGCAAGAGACAGAGAACGGTCATCGCATTTTCTGCCATATCCCCCTTGAGACCCTAGAGACCTTCGACCCGGTCATCACTCAAACGAAAGAGGACTAATACGATGCTGGTCAAAGACTGCATGACGCGACACCCCATAATGATTTCTCCGGATACCCCTGCCGCCGAAGCGCAACATATCATGGCGGACAACCAAATCCGTCACCTGCCGGTTGCTGGTGACGGCAAACGCCTGTTGGGGCTCATTACCCGGCAGCGCCTTGCCTTCAAACCGGATGAACTTGGCAGCCTGAACATCTGGGAAATATCCCGGCGTCTCTCGGACCTGAAGGCGCAGAAGATCATGCTTCCAGCCGAACAAGTTCAAACGATCAAACCGACCAGGACCGTCGAACGTGCTGCCCGTATTCTGACTGATCACAAAATCGGCTGCCTGCCTGTGGTTGAAGATGATGTTGTTGTGGGGATTCTCACTGAAACCGACCTGCTGAAGTCATTCCAAATCATGTTGGGTCTCCCCGCCGATGGCGTGCGCGTCACCGTGCGCATGCCCGAAGGTGTAGGGATATTCAAGCAGGTCATTGTGGCTGTTTCAGAACAGGGCTGGCCGATCATGGGCCTGGGCAGCTTTCCCACACGCAAAATGCCCGGCTATTGGGACACCGTGTTGAAAATCGCCGGCGTCAACAACATCGCAGAAGTCGAGGAAGTCATTAGCCAAGTGCCCAACCAGGAAATAGTTGACATTCGAGTAGTGGTGTAGCAGAGAAATTCAGTGCGCCCTTGGCGTCTAGAACCTAAGCTATGATCATCACTCGTTTGCTCATTGCGCCCGGATTTGATGCGCCATCTCAACTTGGGAACTTGGTATGTTCTGTGGGTTTGGTGTTGGATGACAGGCGTGTGGTTTGGGGCGATTGCGTGTGTTCGGCGCAAACGACGGCACTGACGCACAGCGGATGCCAGAAAGAGCGTCGAAAACGTGGTTTCGCCGGCGCTGTTGGGGCGCAAACTGGGCGGATTCAGAGAATTGGCGGGGATTATCGAGCCCCTGGTGGAAACAGTCACCAAAAAAGAGCCGATCCTGGCGCCAGAAGAGGATGACCAGGCGGATGGCATCTCCCGCCGGGACTTGCTCACCGGCCGTCTCCGTGGCGAAGCCCCACCGTCTTCTCCTCCCCCGACCAGACTGGTCACTTCCGAGCAACCACTGCATCCCGTCCCTGCGATACGGCCTCAGCCAGGCGCTGCTGACGGCTGTGGCCCAGGAACAGGGCATCGGCATCGCCGAAGTCATTGCCCGTGAGTACGGTCTTCCTCGCCCGACCGCTGTCGTCCCCCTCCTCGCCCAACTGGATACCAATCGTCCGCTGGAATCCCTGCCGCAGCCATCATCGCACATCGCTGCGCTGAGCTACACCGTCCCGGCAGGCGACCCCGCAGAGATATCTGGGCAAAAACGGCGTCATCTTACAACGTTTTCTCCGTATTCTAAAGGAGAAGGTGCTGGCGATGCCTGGTTGGGATAAACCCCCAAGCATCCACATTGACCTGCGGGGTGGGTTAGGTAAACTCTACGGCAATAATATCGGACGAATGCTGGGAGCTCTGGTGGGACTAGAGATTTCGATCCGCCCCTTGCACTTGCGCATCGAAAACCCCATTGAGGATGATTCGCTGGCCGAAGTCATCGCCAGTACCAGGGGCCTGCAGGAGTTCCTTCGTTTCCGCAAAATGGATGTGGCGCTGGTGGCAGGGAACATTGATACCCTGGAGGCTGTCCAGTCCATGGCCCAAGCCGACGTCTATTCGGTACTAAATGTAACACCCGCGCGCCTGGGGGGACTCTGGCGAAGTGCAGAAGCGGTCCTGGCCTGCCGCGCACACGGCCAACGCATCATGCTCAACACCGATTCAGGCAAAAGCGCCCGTTCACTCCAGGTGTTGAGCCAGGTTGCGTTGGGACTGCATCCTGATTTCCTGGGCGCTTCAGCAGCAGGATGCAACAATTTCGCTCAGGTCAACGGGGAAATGCAACGGGCGCTGATGGAGATTGAAGTTCGGGGCCAAGACTGGCAGTCCTGACAGTAGCTGTTCAGAGAACCCTTGACACGCCAGGAATCTTGCGGATGAGGTAGGCGACGACGAAACAGATCGGGACCACTTTAGTCCCTCCGGAGTTCTCGGTCGCAAACGTCGAGATTTTCTCATCTTGCCATCTTTCTTCAACAAGGCCCTCGATTCAATCACTCGGCCAATCAACAACTGTCCAGTCTCTCGCCGCCTAAAAAGACCGCCCCGATGACATCTGTCGAATTATCCTCAGCCGATAGGGGTACTACCTGTCCTTGATCTGGAACCCGAAGCCAAGCCATGAAATTGCCCAAACGACCGCGCCATAAAGGTGATTGTCAAAGGCAAGACAGCAGCTCAACCGGCCTGATTTCGGCTCGGCATAAGTCGGCTAAGATTGGCTTTGTCAAAAGCCCAATGGTATACTTCTTACACATCGGAAACTGAATTTGGCCGGTACCGGAAAGGAGGTGAAAAAGCCTATAAAGTCATCAAACCTACCCCCACCCAAAGGGTGGACCCTTCCAGATTCTCATTCTTAATTAACTGGTTTGTGCCGTTGTCAAGGAGGACAACAAACAATGAAAAATACTCATCGCAGTGTGGATACACAAAAACGGGCAGTAAGTGCGTTTCTCGCACTCCTCATCATCTCGGGGCTGGTTATGACGTTGGGGGCGGGGATTGCCGTGCAGGCTCAAGCGCTCTACATAGCGCCCAGCGCCATCAATTTCACCATCTTGCACACAAACGATTTCCACGGCCAACTCGAACCCTCGGGCAGCAACCCGGGCATGGCGCGCGTCGCGCAAGTCGTCAATGACGTCCGCACCGCGGTCGGCGCTGACAACGTTCTGCTAGTTGACGCCGGCGACGAAATGCAAGGGTCTCTGCTTTCGAACCTGCAGAAGGGCGCACCCACCATCGCCACGTTCAATGCCATGGGATACCAGGCTGCGACCTTCGGCAATCACGAATTCGACTGGGGCCAGCCGGACCTGATCGCACGGACACAGGAGGCGAGCTACCCTTATGTTACAGCCAATATCGTCTCGGGCGCCTGTGCCGAGGCGAACTGGACACCCCCTTCATTCGCCAAACCGTACGAAATCAAGACGGTTGGTATGGACCCGAACCAGGTCAACGTGGCATTCATCGGCGTAACTACCACTGAGACGCCGGTCATCACCATCGCCTCGGCCACCGAGGGCCTCTGCTTCAAGGACCCGGCCGACTCGATCTTGCACTACTACGACGAGATGAAGGCGCAGGCCGATGTCATCGTCGTCCTCAGCCACCTCGGCTTCAACGACGGCGGCTACGGCTACGGGATCCCCGTTTACGGCGACCAGACGCTTGCAGCAAAGCTGAACACAGCAGGCAAGCCCGCGAATCTGATCATCGGCGGCCACAGCCACACGAACCTGAGCGAAGCGAAGATGGTCGGTGACACCGCCATCGTCCAGGCTTACTACAGCGGTCGAAGGGTCGGGCAAGCGGACATGACCTTTGACCCGGCGACGAAAGCTGTCACGGTGAATTGGCAGAGCCTGACCGTCAGCACCACCGGCGACAAGGACCCGACCATCGACGCGCTGATTCAGACCTATGCCAACGACCCGGCTTACCAGGCCTTGATTAACCAACCTGTCGGCTACGTTCAAGTCGATCTACTACGCAACTACAGCGGCGACAGCATGATGGCCGCATTCGTGGATGATGCCATCTACGGCGCGCTTAACAACGATGTCGATCCAGCCAACGACGTTGACCTGTTCCTCAACAACGCCGGCGGCATTCGCACCGACTGGTGCGACAAGGAAGATCCTGCCAATCCCGGCACCTACATCTGGAGCAGCAGCTCGGCAGACTGCTCTGAAGGCGTCTGGCCCCACGATCCGATGCTGCTGAACTATGGGCAGATGTTCACAGTCCTGCCCTTCGGGAATGCTACCGTGGTCGGTGACATGACCGGCGCCCAGATCATGGACGTGCTCCACCAGAGCGCCACACTGGGTAAGGGCGCCATCCAGCCCGCTGGCATGACGTACAAGTTCTATCGCTACTCGGATGCGCTGCCGGGACCACAGCCGTGGGCCTGGGGAGCCTGGGACGCCTGCGTGACAAACAAGACCACAGGTGACTGCGATCCGCTGGACCTGGCCAAGACCTACAAGGTCGGCACCAACGAGTTCCTGGCGCCGGCCGGCGGTGATAATTACGCCGCCTTCAAGTACATGAGCAACATCACCTACTGGGGTGATATGCTCAACGCCGTCAATGGCTGGGTGGTGGCGAACTACACGCAGGTCAATCCCTACAAGGGCCCAGACGGTGATGGGATGCTCGACGGTCGCATCACCCGCGTGGGCGACGACAGTGGCGGCGACGTGGTGCCGATTTCGATCTTGCACCACAACGACTCGCATGGGCGTCTGCTGAAGAACGGCAACTACCAGGGCCTCACACAACTGGCCACGGTTGTTAAACAAGAGCGCCTGCACAACCCTGACCGCACCCTGCTGTTCTCCATGGGTGACAACATCCAAGGCGACTCAATGATGTACTACTTCAAGAACGCCGCCGAGGGAACCACTGCCGATGGTACGCCGCTGCCGCCTGATCTCTGGCAGAACCCATTCGTTGCCGCCATGAATGCCATGCAGTACAACGGCATGGTGCTCGGCAACCACGAGTTCAACTTCGGCGCGGCGGTGTTCGACAGCACGTTCAGCAAGGCGAGCTTCCCGCTTCTGGGCGCCAACATGACTGACTCCGGCGCCTACGGCGTCAACAAGGTCGGGCTGGACGCGATGGCCGCGCAGGGCGTCATGGTCAATGTGTATGATGGCCTCGAATACACGCTGCCCTCTGGCGATTCCGCTAACCCGGTCAAGATCGGTATTCTCGGCCTGACCAACCACCGCGTGCCCAACTACGAACTACCCAGCAATATCCCCGGTCTGGCTTTCAGCGATCCATTGGCAAAGGCAGCCGAACTGACGCCTGTGTTGAGCGGACGGAATGATGCGGTCGTGATGCTGACCCACATCGGGTTCACCGAGAACCCAACGAGCGTGGAAGTCGACGAAAACGTTGACACCAACCTGGCGCTGATGGTGCCTGACATTGATGTGATCCTTGGCAGCCACAGCCACACCAACCCGGCCTACGGTTTCGGAGAATACAAATACCTGCCAACGATAGTTCCCGGCCCGACCAACATCCCGGTGTTGATCAACCAGGCCTACCGCTACAACACCTATCTGGGCGAAGTCATCCTGGGCTTCCTGCCCAAGGCTGAAGGCGGCTACGATGCGGTCTCCCGCACCGGACGCGATATCGCGATTGATATTGACACGCTTGAGGACCCAACTGTCAAGGCAATCGTCGATCCGTATCAGACGGTTATCAATGCCTACAACAACACCGAAATCGGTCAGACCGAAGTGCCGATCGACGCATTGCAGGCTTTCACCGAGGAGACCAACGGCGCCAACCAGCAGGCTGACGCCTCTGTATACGTGCTTCGGAAGAACGGCGTCCAGGTAGACTTCCACCTGTCCGGTGCGATGACCAACCGGAAGGTAGCAGACGCGGCGACACCCGACAGCCCAGTCACCCTCAAGGTCTCCGACATGTTCAGCCTGATGCCGTACGAGAACTCGCTGCTGGTGATGCAGATGAACGGCCCGCAACTCAAGGTCGTGCTGGAGCGCGCCTACCGGAACTACTACTACTACAAGTATGTGCCCGGCTACGGCGGTTACTCCCACTATACCACCTGCATGATCGACACCGACGAGAACAATGTGATCACTTACGCCGATACCTCGCCTGAGCTGCCCAACAACAACAATGTGATCTCGCTGGTGATCAACGGCACGCCGGTGGACTTCAACGACGCTGCCACCTACTACAACGTCTCGACTGTGAACTACCTGGCGGCTGGATCGTGCAATTTCAACGATGATGGCGTGAGTTTGTGGCCGCTGGACCAGATCGTAGCTGACACGCAACTCTACGTACGCGATGCCGTGATCGACTACATCAAAGCCCAGACAGCGCCGATCGCACCGATGATCGAGGGTCGCCTGCAATTCCGGACCGATTACGTGCCCACACCCGAGACCGTCACCCTGCCGCTGATGGCCGACACCTGGGTGAACAGCGGCGATATGGCCATAAACTACAACAATTACGCCGCCCTGATCGCCCGCACCACCGGCGTAGACAACATCCTGCTGGTGTTCGACCGCAGCCAATTACCCACAGGCGCAACGATTACAGCCGCCACCCTCGAACTGTATGTGTCAGGTCAGAGCGGCCAGTGGGGCAAGCAATTAGCGGCGCTCAACGTTGATGCCTTCGATCCGGCAACCGTGACATTTGCCACGGCGCCAAGCTTCTACAACCCCAGCGCCTCTGTGACAGTGCCCAATGAAATCGGCACGGTCATGTTGGATGCAATGAACCAGGTGGAAGCCTGGGATGCTATGGCGCAGAGTGCAGATGGCATGGGCTACCTTGCCGTCAGCGCGACCAACGCCTACACCGTGCCGCGTGATTATCGACAGCCTCGAGACTTACAACGCCAAACCGGCCATGCTCACTGTGACCTACCTGCCGTAACACAACCATGAGAGCGCCAGGACAACTTGACGCTCTACCAACGCTGCACCCATCAGGGCCCTGGTCATGCCAGTGCCCTGATGTTTTGCAAAACAATAGACGTAGGCCGTTGGTCTGAACGCTGGGGATAATTTGTGATGGTGCGCATTGGGCGATTTCCGGTGCCAAAATCGGCATATTTGCCCCTGAAGTCGGGTTAGGGCAACCATATTGCGGGGCAGATTGCCCCATTTTCTTCAATTTCTGTGCGCTGGTCGCACTACGCCATTGCAGGCGGCAATGGATACGTGATCATTTCCGACACGCTCCAGCGATGGCGCGTCCAGCCCACTGCCATGGTTGGTGTACGTTTCCGATAGCGCTGAAGTAGGACTCCTGCCGGGTTGGTGACCGTGTATTCTGTTCTGAGTGATTGATGCCCCCGACAAACTGGACCGTCGCTCTCAAACCCATCGACACCAATCGTTGGTTGATCGCATCCCGCCCTCCGCACTGCACTCTGATCTCGATCCGTTTCAACTTCCGCCACACGCGATGCTTTTTCATCTGCGCATACTGCAATAACTCCGACACCACCCAGTGTGGCTTCCGCTTCCCCTCCAGTTCCTGATAGCTGCCATAGTGCGCAGTCAGAGCATAGAAGTACATCGCCAAACCGTCGCTCGTATACAGGGGCACATAACCCGGAGCCATCACCCCCACCAGACTGTGCACCAGGGCGTGTGCCACCCATTGTTTTCTTGGTCCTACCTGCAAGGACAGCAAGATCTTGCTTTTTGCCCAGGGCATGGACCTCAACATTGCCACATCGATTTGATCCATGGGGAATCTCCTTGCATTGATGTCGTTACAATCGAAGATGCAAGGATAAATCCGGTTTTTCATGTTGTCCAACACCCCGCTGCCCCTAAATCATTGTCTTATGACAACTGCTGAATTATCCTCAGCCTATAGGGGTATTATTTAGGGGACCATCATTATCTATCCACAGGGTTCAAAGCAACGACCAACAAAAACACAATTCCCAATAATCTCGATTTGAGCTATAATTGCGACTTGTTTGTACTTAGGTTGCAATGAAGAATTGCCAAGCATTATGCGCGGAGGGGCGAGACTTGCATAAGTGATTACCATTCCTTAGCGTCCGCCGCCGCTCCCGCTTTTACCACACACACTCTAATGAGGCAACAGCGTGTCAAAACCGGTTATCCTGAGCGTTGATGACGAGCCCCAGGTGCTGAACGCCATCAACCGTGATTTACGCCAGCACTACCGCAACGAATACCGCATTGTACGGGCTGGTTCCGGTTCCGAAGCACTCGCCGCAGTCGGGGAACTAAAAGAGCGCAACACGCCTATCGCCCTATTCCTGGCCGACCAGCGCATGCCGATAATGAGCGGCACCGAATTTCTGATCAAGGCGCAGCAGTTCTATCCTGACGCCCGCAAGGTGCTGCTCACCGCCTATGCCGACACAGAAGCGGCCATCACCAGCATCAATACAATTGGCCTGGATCGTTATCTGATGAAACCCTGGGATCCCCCGGAGCAGAATCTCTTCCCAGCTCTGGACGATCTACTCAGCGATTGGTGGCACACCGTACCGCCGCCGTATGACGGCATACGGGTGGCTGGGGCTTTGTGGTCGTCGGATCGCACGATATCAAAGATTTTCTGGCCCGTAACCGCATCCCCTATCTCTGGCAGGACATCGAGACCGACAGCGAAGCACGACTCTGGTAGAGGCGACGCTTGCCAGCCGCCAGGCCGAGACGGGCGGGCAGTTGCGGCTGCCAGTCGTCTACCTGCCAGATGGCGATGTCCTGATCCAGCCCAGGACGCTGACCCTGGCCGAGAAAGTGGGATTACAAACCCAAGCCAATCAGCCATTTTACGACCTAATTGTGATCGGGGCGGGGACCGGCAGGGCTGGGCGCAGGCGTGTACGGCGCCTCCGAGGGGCTGCGCACGCTGATGATCGACAAATTCGGCCACCGGCGGTCAGGCCGGCACCAGTTCCCGCATCGAGAACTATCTGGGCTTCCCCAAGGGGCTGAGCGGCGGAGCTGGCCCAGCGGGCGACGATCCAGGCCACCCGGCTGGGCGCAGAGATTCTGACAGCTCAGGAAGTGATCGGCGTACGGGTTGAAGGGCCTTATCGTTACGTCACCTTGAGCGACGGCAAGGAGTTGGGCTGCAAGGCGCTGATTATCGCGACCGGCGTGACCGTTCGCCGCCTGGATGCGCCCGGCGTCGAAAGTCTGACCGGCGCGGGCATCTATTACGGAGCGGCGTTGACCGAGGCCGCCAATTACCGCGACCAGCCTGTGTTTGTCGTGGGCGGGGCCAACTCTGCCGGGACAGGGAGCCATGTTCTTCTCACGTTACGCCAGCCAGGTGACCATGCTGGTGCGAGGCGAGAGCCTGGAGAACAGCATGTCGCAATATCTGATCGACCAGATCGATGCCACGCCCAATATCGATGTGTGGACGCACTCCTCAGTGGTCGCGGCTCAAGGTGAACAAAGCTTGCAGGCGCTGAGAATCCGCAACGACGAAACGGGCGTCGAGCAAACCTGTCCAGCTGCCGCCCTGTTTCTCTTCATCGGCGCGGTTCCACACACTGCCATGATCCAGCCGCTGGCACAGACCAACAGCGCTGGTTTCATTCTCGCCGGGGCTGATCTGATGCGGGATGGGAAACGTCCGGCAGACTGGAGACCGCAGCGAGACCCCTATTTGCTGGAGACCAGCGTTCCCGGCATTTTCGCTGCCGGAGACGTGCGCCACAATGCCGTGCGCCGAGTGGCGTCCGCGGTTGGGGAGGGAGCCATCGCCGTTAGCCTCGTCCACCAATATCTGAAGACCGTGTAACCGTATGGTGATCAACGATTTCTTGAGGAAAGTACCCCTTTTTGCGGGCATGGCAGAGGAAGACCTGTCGCGTGCTGTGCGAACTGGTGGTCGAGCTAGAATTGAAGACAGGAGAGATGCTTTTTGCCGAAGGCAGCCCCGGTGAGCGGGCTTACGTCATCCAGGAGGGAGAACTGGAAATTCTCAAGATGAACAACCAACGTGAAGTCTTGTTGGCCGTGCGGAGGAGTGGTGAAGTGATCGGGGAAATGGCTCTGCTGGAGTCGGTCCCGCGCACGGCCAGCGTGCGCGCCCGCACCGACACGCTCCTCCTGGCTGTTCATCACAATCAATTGGATCAGCTCCTCAACACAAGTTCTTCTGCGGCAAAGGCGATGCTGCACACGGTTCTGGCCCGCTGGCGCGCGCAGCCAAACGGCCCTGCGCCAGAGTGAAAAAATGGCGCAACTGGGCACACTCACTGCTGGTGTCGCCCACGAACTCAACAACCCTGCGGCGGCGGTCAAACGAGGCGTGAGTCAGTTGCAGAACGCCTTGACCGACTATGGTCGGGCGCAGATAGCGCTGGCAGGGTTGAGCATGACCTCTGAGCAACAAGCAGCCCTGCAAGCAATCGAAGCCCGGATACAGGCAGATGCCATCGAACCGCCGACGCTCTCAGCCATTGCCCGCAGCGACGCTGAATATGAACTGGAGGAATGGCTGGAAGATCGGAGTGTAGAAAATGGTTGGGACTTGGCCCCGACTCTCGTCGATCTGGACTACGGTCCCGACCAGCTCTCTGAACTCGCCCGTGATCTTGCGCCCAACCAATTACCCGCCGTGATCACGTGGTTAAGCGCCACCAACACGGTCTACAGCTTGATGAACGAGATTAATTTGGGCGCGGGCCGCATCTCCGAGATCGTCAAATCACTGAAAACCTATTCCTATCTCGATCAAGCGCCGGTGCAGGAAGTGGACGTGCACGAAGGCCTCGACAGCACCCTTGTCATCCTGCGCAGCAAGCTGAAAGTGGGAATCACCGTGCGCAGGGACTATGCCGAAGCGCTGCCCCGCATCACCGCTTATGGCAGCGAACTCAATCAAGTGTGGACCAACATCATCGACAATGCAGCCGACGCCCTTGGCGGCAATGGCAACATCGTCATCCGCACGCGGCAGGAAAATGCCGACTGGGTGGTGGTTGAGATCGAAGATGATGGTCCCGGCATCCCCGCCGAACACCTGACCAAGCTCTTCGATCCCTTCTTCACCACGAAAGCGCCTGGCAAAGGCACCGGGCTGGGCCTCAACATCAGCTACAACATCATCGTCCAAAAACACCGGGGCGAGATCAAAGTTTTTTCTCGGCCCGGCCAGACGCTCTTTCAGGTGTGGCTGCCCGTCAGTTTTGACTCAGTGCAGGGCGGGCCGCCGACGCTCGACCGGGCGCAGCACAACGCCGATGTCAAGTTGCGCCGCATCCTGGAAGCTGCCAAAACAATCGCTGTTGTGGGCATAACCGACCGCATCGACCGGCCTGCTCACTCGGTCCCGGCCTTTTTGCAGACGCAGGGCTACCGCATCATCCCGGTCAATCCCCGACTGATCGAGAGAGGAATCACTGATATTTTGGGCGAGATGGTCTATCCCGATCTAACTTCCATCCCCGTTCCCATCGACATCGTTCAAATTTTCCGGCGGGGCGAGGAAACACCGCCGATCATCGAGGAAGCCATCGCCACCGGAGCCAAAGTGGTGTGGATGCAACTGGGCATCATCAACGAACAGGCAGGGCATCACGCCGAGGCCGCAGGGCTGGATGTGGTCATGGATACCTGTATGTTCGCCACCCACAAACGTCTGCTCTCAACCTAACAGGCCAGAACCCAAAAAGAGTTATCCGCTGATAAGGCACAAAGGAATCCACATGCTTTGTTCAAATTGCCAGACCCAAAATCCAGATGGCGCTAAGTTTTGTTTCAATTGCGGCACGAAAATGTTGAATGCCTGCCCAAGTTGCGCCACCGAGCTTCCGGCTGGGGCCAAATTCTGTTTCAACTGCGGTCACCAGATGGGCGCTATTCCCGCTCCACCTCCTGTCTTGACCCCGCCGCCCAGCCCCACTCCACCGGCGGTCGCGCCTGCTACCAACCTGGATCGCTTCATCCCCAAAGAGTTGATGAGCAAGCTAGAGAGCGCCCGTAGCAGTGGAACCATGGTGGGCGAACGCCGGGTCGTCACCATGCTTTTCTGCGATGTGCAAGGCTCCACCGCCGCCGCCGGTCAGCTGGACCCGGAAGAGTGGGCCGAGATTATCAACGGCGCTTTCGAGTTCATGATCCAACCAGTCTACAAATATGAAGGCACGGTGGCCCGGCTCATGGGCGACGCCATTCTGGCCTTTTTCGGCGCCCCCATCGCCCACGAGGACGATCCCCAGCGGGCCATTCTGGCCGGACTGGAGATCGTCCAAGGATATCGTTGACTATCGCCAGCGCGTCAGCCGGGAATGGGGCATCGATATCGACGTGCGAGTGGGCATCAACACTGGGCTGGTGGTCGTAGGCGCTGTGGGATCAGACCTGCGCATGGAGTACAGTGCACTGGGCGATGCCATCAACCTGGCCGCCCGCATGGAGCAGACCGCCCAGCCCGGCACGGTGCAGATCGCCGAACCCACCTACAAGCTCGTGGCTCCACTGTTCGATGTGGAATCGCTGGGCCGCATTGAGGTCAAGGGCAAGGATGAGCCTGTGCCCGCTTACCGCGTGTTGGCGGCCAAGGCCGAACCGGGCCGGTTGCGCGGCATTCAGGGGTTGGAGTCACCGCTGGTCGGCCGAGATACAGAATTCGAGATGCTGCGCCATGCCCTGACAGAATTGGAACAGGGCCACGGCGGCATCCTCTCTTTGGTGGCAGAGGCCGGGCTGGGCAAATCCCGGCTGGTGGCCGAGGCCCGCCAGCTCACACCCGATTCCGACGACCTCGGTCGCCGTTGGCTGGAAGGCCGCTCTCTCTCCTACGAGACCAATACCCCGCACGCCCCCTTCATCGATCTCTTCACCGCCTGTTTCGACCTGCAACCCGACCAGTCTCCGGCAGAAAGTACGCGGCCATCCAAGCCCAGGCCGAAGCCGTGGCCCCGGGCCGCAGCAGCGATTACGCCCCCTTCCTCGCCAGCCTGCTGGAAATCCCGCCCACGGGCAGCGACGCCGAACGGGTGCGCTTTTTGGAGCCGCCCGATCTGCGCCAGGCCATGTTCACGGCGGTTGCCGGCTATCTCGAACTGCTGGCTATGACCCAGCCTCTGGCCCTGGTCTTCGACGACGTGCACTGGATCGACCCCTCCTCCCTGGAATTGCTGGAGAGCCTGCTGCCCCTGGCCGACCGGGTTCCGGTGCTGCTGATCACCCTCTTCCGCCCTCGCCGCCAGGAACCGTCTTGGCGTTTTCACGAAACTGCAGGCCGGGATTACGCTCACCGTTATCAGGCCATTTTCCTCAAACCTCTGGATGCCAGAGACTCGCGGCAACTGGTCGCCAATTTGCTGCATGTCGAAGATCTGCCGGAGCAAGTGCGTTTGCTGATCATGGAAAAGGCCGAGGGCAACCCCTTCTTCGTGGAGGAAGTGATCCGTTCGTTGCTGGACGCGGGGCTGGTGGTGCGCCGGGACAGCCATTGGCACGCCACTCAGGAAATCAACGACATCACCGTGCCCGATACCCTCTCCGCTGTGATCACAACCCGTCTTGATCGGTTGGACGACGACCTGCGCCGGGTGGTTCAGGCCGCGGCGGTGATTGGTCGCCAATTCAAACTCGCCACGCTGGAAGCCGTCCACGCCACAAGCGAACCGCTTGACCGCCTGCTCACCGAGCTTCAGCGCCGGGAGTGATCTGAGAAAAAGCACGGCTGCCGGAACGTATCTACATCTTCAAACACGCCATGACCCAGGAGACCGCCTACAATTCGCTGCTGCTCCGTTCGCGGCGGGAGATGCACCTGCGTGTGGCCGGGGTTCTGGCAGTGTGCCACACCCGACGCTGTGACCGATCTGGCCCATCACTTCCTGGCTGCACGCCGCCCGGAGCAGGCCCTGCCCTATCTGGTCGAAGCCGGGGACCGGGCCGCCAGGTCGTATGCCTCCCAGGAGGCTATCCGCTTCTATGAGCAGGCGCAGGAAGTGCTGAACAAGGTGCAAGATGCCGATCTCGCCCGTCGAGTCTACGAAGGGCTGGGTGGCGCTCTCACCTTCGCCAACGATGTACCCCGTGCTATCTACACCTATCAGGATATGTTGGCTCTGGGCGAACAGGCTGGCGACATCCCCATGCAGGTTTCGGCCCTGAATAAGCTCTCGATGGTCACGGCCATGCGCCTTGGCCAGTTTAGCGAGGCCAACGACTATCTGATGGAGGCAGACCGACGGGCCAGGGCCAACGAGGACAAGGCTGGTCTGTCAGAAATGGGGCTGATCCGCTGCATGATGTGCACGGCGGTGGCGGATTTCGACGGCGTCATCCACTACATGGACGAAACCGTGCAGCTAGGTCAGGAATTGGGTGTAAAGGAGCAGATGACCCTGGGCCATGCCCACATCGCCCTCCCCAGACCTATCTGCTCCAGTTTGACCGGGCTTTGCAGACCGGCGGCTGATGGCGTCGCTCTTTGTCATGAAATCGGCGACCGCCTGCACGAGGCGGAGTTGCTGGGCGGCTCGGGCGCGGTTTGCCACATGGCCCTGGGGGATTTTCGACCAGGCCAAAGCTTTGGGCGAACAAGGACTGGCCATCGGTCGCCAAATCGGCAGCGTTGTGGCCCAACTCTTCGCCTTCCGCATTCTGGGCGCCATCGCCATCCAGCAGGGTGAGTACGAATCAGCCATCGACCACTTCCAGGCCTATGTAGAAGCCAGCCAAAAAATGGGCGCTCCGTGGAACGAAGCCGAGGCCTTCTGCCTGCTGGGCACGGCCTATCTGGACATCAGCACCGAGTTGTTGGATTGGGTCTTCGGCTTCCACATGAAGGCCAAGGAGATACTGGAACAGCCAGCGGGCAATCTGATGGGGGCAACAGCCTGGGCGGAGTTGGACTTGCATGCCGGCCGCGGGCAAGTTGGAAGATGCCCAAGCCCTGTTCCTGCGAGGGTTGGAGATCACCATCACCGCCAACCTGGAACGCCCTCGGCTGCTGGCCGGTGCTGCTCTCGGCCACCCTCGATCTGGGCGATCCGGACGCTGCCCAGAGTTATGTTACTCAGGCTCACACCTACGCCCATGAGCGCGGGCTGTATTTGCAGCCGCTGGTGGCCTATGCCCAGGGTTGTGTGGCCGAGGCCCGGGGCCAAGTTAGTGAAGCCCTGACTGCTTTCGCCGAGGCTGAGACGCGTGCCGCCCCATGAGCATGCGCCCCTTGATCTGGCAAGCCCGGGCCGGAGCCACCAGAGTCTTGCGCAGCGCCGGGCGCAGGGATGAGGCTGCCGAACAGGCGTCAGCGGCCTGGCAAATGGCCCAAGAGATCGGTCGTTTGTTCACAGATTCAGAGTTGCAGGAGCTTTTCCTGGCTTATGCAGAGAACAGGATTTACCTGTCTCCGCAACAGGAGATCGCGTGATTGGGTATTTTTGACCGATGAGGGCGCGGGAGAATGATGATGAGTCAGGTTAATCGGTAATAACCGTGCTGGCTTGTATATTGGTGGTAGGCGCGAGGAAATCCGCCCAATGCGGTCCGTCACGAATTATCCCCAGCATTCAGAGCAACGACCCGGCGTTGACACAGAGATATCGCCGAGTACCTAGAGTACTATGCTATACTGATTTTCGGCCCTCGGTAAACTCTCCTGTTGCGTTTTGGATTCGCCTTGTAGTATACAAATGATCTGTTTTCTTTTCCTGTCCATGACTTTGAAAAGACCCTGATCCTGTGATTTCCCCTGTTTGGTCATACAGTAAAATCACCCTTATTTCCATAACTCAGACAGAAGCCAATGTCACTACACACGTACATTCCCCAAGACAGACTGCGGGCATTAGGACACGCCGAGACGCTGCCAGATCGCACGACTGGTTCCGCTCTCTTTGCAGATATCTCTGGCTTCACTGCCTTGACCGAGTCTTTGCGTGAATCACTGGGTACAAGGCAAGGCGCAGAGGCGTTGTCCATGCGTTTGAGTGCCGTTTATTCGGCGCTGATTGCGGAAGTGGAACAATTTGGCGGAAGCGTAATAGGATTTGCGGGCGATGCCATGATGTGCTGGTTCGGATCTGAGGACCGTGGGCTGGGGTCGGGGGCCACAGCAGTTGGTTGTGGATTTGGGATGCAAAGGGCAATTCAATCTTTCCCTGAGTTGGGGTTGAAGGTGGCAGTCACCTCGGGGGATGCACTGCGATTTGTAGTTGGCGATCCTGAAATACAGAAGTTAGATGTGTTGGCTGGGGCGACAGTGGCACGCGGATCAACAGGAGAGCATCAGGCAAACAAAGGGGATGTAGTTTTAGATGAAGCAACAGCGAATGCTTTGGGGGCGGCTGTTGTTGTAAAAGATTGGCGGCGTGACGAGGAAAGCGGTGTAAAATTCGCCGTTGTGAATCTGGGAACAGGGATCAGAGGTCAGGGGTCACCGACTCCCATCCCCAAACCCCTCTCCCCCGATGTCTTGCAGAGTTGGGTGCATGATACGGTATATGAACGTGAGACTTCGGGACAGAGTGCGTTCCTGACGGAGTTCCGTCCGGTGTGTGGCGTTGTTTATTCGTTTCACAGGCATTGAGTATGATTCGGATTCGGCCCGAGAGTGAATTGGGTGCATTCATTCATCAGGTGCAGAGAATCGCTTCTCGCTACGATGGCACGTTGATGGATATCACCGTCGGCGACAAGGGCAGTTATACGTATGTCAACTTTGGGGCGTTGGCGGCGCATGAAGACGACGCCCGCCGGGCGGTGAAGGCGGCGCTGGAGCTGCGGAACGATACCGAGTTGCAGTTGCAGATGGGCATCACGCAGGGACTGATGCGCGTGCGGCGTATGGCGGGACGACCCGCAAGACGTTCGGTGCATTGGGCGATGACGTCAATCTGGCAGCGTGGTTGATGACGACTGCCAATGCGGGTGAAATCCTGTTGAGCGGACGTGTGCACAAATCGGTGCGCGTGACTTCACGTTCGAGCCGCGTTCGCCGCTGCTGATGAAGGGCAAGGCGGAACCGCTGCCCTTCTGGTGTTCGCGGTGACGGGCAAGCGTCAGCAACGTGCCATCCGCCTGCAAGAGCCGAAATATGCATTGCCCATGGTGGGGCGAAAGAACGAGCTGCAGGTCATCAATGGCAGGTTGGACCTGGCCGCTGAAGGCAATAGTCAGGTGGTGGCGATTGTGGCAGAGGCGGGCCTGGGCAAGTCGCGACTGGTGGCGGAGGTGATCCGATCGGCGCGAAAGAAAGGCTTTGTCGGCTATGGCGGCGCCTGTCAATCCGATGCGATTTATAC
>CAVOYG010000034.1:0-30745 GCA_963700615.1 uncultured Chloroflexia bacterium
AGAATTGCATGTGGTGCTGATCAGATAAATTGGGGAGTATCCAACAAGATAGGGTCTTGACTCTCCCCTAGCTGGAGGCTGTACAATGGTGTGAGATGGGGGACGCCCCACGAACCGAAGGCCTTCAACCAACGACCATTCCCTGCCGAGAAGGAGCAAACATGTTCAGAATCGGCGAATTCTCAAAACTCAGCCAGGTGTCCGTCAAGACACTGCGCTACTACGACCAGATCGGCTTGCTGCACCCAGCCGAGGTGGATCGTTTCAGCAGTTACCGCTATTACTCGACCGAGCAGTTGCACCGGCTCAACCGCATTCTCGCTTTGAAGGACCTGGGACTCTCACTCGAACAGATCAGCCAGGTGTTCGACCATGATCTGTCCCCGGACGAATTACGCGGGATGCTGCGTTTGAAGCAGTCGGAGCTACAACAACAGGTCGAGGACCAGCAAGCCCGGTTGGACCGGGTGGCCGCCCGGCTGAGACAGATCGAACAGGAGGGCAAAATGCCTACCAATGAAGTGACACTCAAAGAAGTGCCGGCACTGCGCATCGCCAGTGTTCGAGACGTTGTCTGCCACTTATCCCGCCCAGTCCACTCTTTGGGAGGAATTGGAAACATATCTTCAGCAACAGCAGATTGAACCATCAGGACCCTGCTTTACCATCGACCACCAAAGTGAATACAAGGAATCTAATGTCGATCTGGAGGTGTGTGAGCCCATCACCGCTGACCTGCCGGGCAACGAACGTGTGACAGTCCGTGATCTACCCGGCGGACAAATGGCGAGCACGATTCATATCGGTCCCTTTGAAGGGTTAAGTGAAGCTTACGGCGTGTTCTTAACATGGATCGAGCAAAATGGTTATCGCATCGTCGGCCCCAATCGGGAAATCTATTTACGAAGCTATGAGGATGGTTGCGATCCCTCAGAGTTCGTGACCGAAATCCAGTTCCCGGTGGCTAAGGCGTAGAAATCACCAAGGTGCCAGGCACTTGGGTTCAGTGCCTGGCACCTCGATGCGTCAATCCCTCCAAATCATCGGTAGGTAGAATGGCGTACCTGACAATGCACTAGTACACTGAGGCATAAATGAGTCCAGAGCCAAATCAAAGTTGACGGAGGTGAAACAATAGGATAAAGTTGTCTGCACTTCAAAGCAAAGAGGTGGTCGAAATGCCCAGTCCAAAACCATTGCCACTGGAATTGAGTGAGCAAGAAGAATTCGAATTGAGCAAGTTAGTCAAGCGGCACAATGTGGCCCAGCAAATTGCTATACGCGGCCGGATTGTGTTGGCAGCAGGAACAGGAAACAACAACAGCCAGATCGCCCGCGAATATGGGCTAAGCCATGATACAGTGCGTTTGTGGCGGCAACGCTGGTTAGATTTACAGCCGATTCCCTTGACAGAATTGAGCGCTGAAGAACGCCTGGAGGACTTGCCTCGTCCTGGTGCGCCAGCCCGGATTACAGCAGAACAGCGGTGTCAGATCGAAGCACTGGCTTGTGAGAAACCGGAGGATACCAACCGGCCCATAAGCCACTGGACAGGGCGAGAAATCGCCGATGAGTTGATGAAACGAGGCATTGTTGAGCAGATTTCACCCCGCCACGCCGGACGTCTTTTAAAAAGAAGGCGATCTCAAACCTCATCTGATCCGTTACTGGCTCACGAACGAGAAAGATGAGGCGTTTGAGGAAAAAAGCGCCGACATCAATTGTCTGTATGAGCAAGCGCAAGCGTTAAGCGAACAGGGCGAAAAGACCATCAGTAACGATGAGATGACCGGCGTTCAGGCATTGGAACGGAAACATCCTGGTCTGCCGTTACGCCCTGGCAAAGTGGAACGACGAGAGTTCGAATACATTCGGCACGGTACACTGGCCTTCATCGTCAATTTTGAGGTGGCGACAGGTCAAGTTGGCTTAACCTCGGTGGGGCCAACCCGCACGGAACAGGATTACGTCAATCATATTCAACGCACTGTTGAAGCCGAACCGAGTGTGAGCAAATGGCATTTCATCGTAGACCAACTCAATATCCATCGCTCTGAAAGTCTGGTTCGCTTTGTCGCCGCTGAGTCAGACATTGATGAAAGCCAACTTGGCATCAAAGGCAAATCCGGTATCCTCGAATCCATGAAAAGCCGAACCGAGTTTCTGAGCAATCCTGATCATCGCATTGTCTTTCATTACACGCCGAAACACGCGTCCTGGCTGAACCAGGTTGAGATATGGTTTTCGATTTTGGTTCGCAAGTTGTTGAAAAGGGGGAACTTCACCTCCTTGGATGATCTCAAAACCAAGGTGTTGGCTTTTATTGAGTACTACAATCGTACCATGGCTAAACCTTTCAAATGGACATACAAAGGTAAGGCTCTGTCCGCCTGACTTTAAACTTATTTAAGCCCAGATGTACTAGACTTATCAAAAACGTTATCAAGCATACGTCAGTGTCGCGATGATGCTCGAATATGAATCGGTACTCGCTTGACCTAAAAATCTCAAAGCCCTCAACATTACCACTCAGGAAGTTGAACGATTTCTTGACAGCGTATTGTATCTGGTCAAGCCGGTGTCTCCTTTTTATCTCTGGCGTTCGCAATTACGTGCTCCGGCTGATGACACGTACTGGAAGCGGCTATAAACGGCGGTGCAGTTGCAATCATTACTTTCAATCTCCGTCACTTTCAGACCGCAGCAGCCAGATAAGGATGACCCGCGCTAATCGGGACGACTTTCTGAACCCAGGGCATGTCGAGAAATCCCCATGAAAAGCAATGTCCTCCTTCGACCCGTGACGGAATCCGACCTCCCGATCTTCTTCGAGCACCAACTTGATCAGGATGCCAGCGAGATGGCCGCCTTCCCGACCAGAGACAGGGAGACCTTCATGGCGCATTGGATCGACAAAGTTCTTGGCGACGAAACCGTTACTGCAAAAACCATACTTTTCGATGGGCAGTTGGCTGGCCACATCGTGAGCTGGGATCAGTCCGGTGAACGAGAAGTCGGCTACTGGATTGGAAAGGAGTTCTGGGGCAAGGGTGCCGCTACGAGAGCATTGTCAGAATTTCTGAACGTCGTGCAGACGCGTCCGCTCCATGCCCATGTCGCCAAACACAATATCGCTTCTCTGCAAGTCCTGCAGAACTGCGGTTTCACGATTTCGGGCGAGGACACAGTGCCTTTCGGTGATCCCGGCATGAAGATGGAAGAGTTTATTCTGACACTTGGCGCGAATGGATGAGACGCAGTGCCATGTTATTCGTTTTGGTTCTTCACCTCCTCTTCCGCAACCCACGGCTGTCAAAAGAGAGTTAGTGTCGATGAAAACAAAAAATTCAATATGGCTTATTGTGCTTATTCTGCTCTCTTTTGAAAAATTCATTCAGCATATGTTCGTAACTTATGCTTTTTATGTTGATTTACAGGGAATCCGCAGCACCGTGGTAGTAAATCACGATATTTTGATGATATCTGGTTTCATTGTTGGAATACTTTTCCTAATCAACATACCGTTTTTATATCAAAGAAAGCGTTTTAGTCTCATTTTGTTATTTTTCCTGGCACTTGTTGATTTCATTGGAGAATTTATCGCTCAAGGCACTTTAGCTATTGAAATCATGGTTTCCTTCATTGTAGCAACCGTTATCCTGCTCATTATCCTATTCAAGGGAAAAGACTTGATGGATGATGCGAAATCGTCTGGTTCTTAGGGACATACTGAATTGCCTGTGAAGCAAGAGGTGTGTGAATCGCCTACCTGCGAAAACATTGGAGAAATATGATGACAACGAATGAAACAACCACTTTCAACAGCGCCAACACGGGATTTTGCCTCGACCTGCCTGACTGGACGGTTGCTGAGTTGAACGCTCTGCCGACCCATTTCCACACCAACGAGGAGCGGATGGCGGTGGTGATCGAATTCTCTCGCATGAACTTCCAGCGCAAGACGGGCGGCCCGTTTGCAGCCGGGATTTTCGAGCGGGACTCCGGCAAGCTCGTCGTGATCGGCGTCAACCGGGTGGTGCCTTTCCATTGTTCCTCAGCTCACGCTGAAGTGATGGCGATATCGCTAGCGCAAAAACTGCTGGGCGTCTACGATCTGGGCGCGCCGGGACTGCCCACCTACCAGATCGTGGTGAACTGGCGACCCTGCGCCATGTGCTTTGGGGCTGTGCTCTGGTCGGGCGTGCGCTCCCTGGTGATAGCAGGCGACGGCCCGGAATTAGAGATGATCACAGGCTTTGATGAAGGTCCGGTCCATCCGGAGTGGCGCAGTGAATTGGAGAAACGAGGCATCGAGTTAGTGAATGATGTCCTGCGTGCGGAGGCGATTGCGGCGTATGAGGAGTTTTCTGCCAGCCGTGAGTTTGTCTATAATGCTCGCCTTGGCGCAGATAACCAGCCCAAACAATAACAGAGACCGACTATCATGCCTCAAAAATACCCCTTTAAGAATCTCGTTTTTCAAGGCGGCGGCGTCAAGGCTTACACCTATCATGGCGTCCTGGATGTAATCGAGGCCAATGGCCTCCTGGAGCAAATCGAACGCGTCGCCGGATCATCGGCGGGAGCCATGCTGGCGACTGCGGTCAGTTTTAGGCTAGACGTTGCCAAAACCATCGATCTGTATCGTCCTACAGATTCAAACACAGATGCACATCACGAAAACGAAAAGAAATCCAGGATCGCCGAAAAAGAGCTAAGCAAACTCGTTGGTGGCGTTGTTGCCGTCAATCGTTTGCTCGGACGTTATGGCTGGCGCTCTACGGAACCATTCCAGCAATGGTTGGAACATATGATCGCCTCCCAGTGCGAGGGCAACGGTCGGGCCACCTTTGCTGAATTCGCGGCTCGCGGCTTCCGAGATCTGCACATCATCACAAGCAACCTATCCACCCGTACGGTCGAGGATTTCTCGGCTGCGTCAACGCCCAATGTGGCGGTGGCGGACGCAGTGCTGATGTCCAGTCTGATTCCACTCTATTTCGAGTCACTCCAATTTGATGGAACCCATTTTGGTGCGGGCGATTTCTATGCGGATGGAGGTATTCTCCTCAATTACCCCATCAATCTTTTTGATGACCCCACCTACGTCTTTGACGAGCGCTGGTTCTTCGGCGGCGTCAACTGGGAGACTTTGGGATGCCGCACTTATAACCCGCTTGAAGCAGAACACCCCGTTACGCCGATTGGCCATGTCATCGGTTACATTAGCACAATCGTAGAAACATTGATGGAAGCCCAATCCATTGCCTTTGAACACAGCATCGTTGACCGTTTTCGCACGATCAACATCAGCAATTGCGGCGTCTCCACCACAGACTTCCAGATTCGGGTGGATGAAAACGATGCGAAATACCATGCACTGTGTGAGGAAGGGTAGACTGACGGCAGAGGCTTATCTGGAAACGTATTCGACTCGCCCACACCGCCTGTCCTGCCCCAACCGGAGGTCGGAAGAGCAGCAGCCGTTGGGGGCGGTTGCAAAATGGATTAATCGGAAAGGTGGCGGGCATTAGGGACGCTTCAGAACGAACAAGATACGCCATGAGCAGACAAGCCAAGACGCACCAGTCCACAGATTCGAAAATGCCTTACGTGGTGGTTTCAGCGAAGCTGAAGACATCGGTTGGCCTGGGACACCCCTGGATTTACCGCGATGCCATTGATCGGGCGCCGGTGGATTTGGAATCGGGCGCATGGGTGCGGGTGCAGTGCGCCAATCTGCAATTTTTTGGACTGTGGGATGCCGAAAGTCCGATTGCTATACGTATTTACAGCAGTCGGCAGCGTCCCACTAAGAGTTGGGTAGACGAGCGCGTGCGACAAGCCTGGACTTTGCGCGCGCCGTTACGCGTCGCCCGCCCGCCAGACCAGCGCCTACCGCTGGCTGTATGGCGAAAGCGATGGCTTGCCCGGCATCGTGGTGGATTTGTACGGCGATGCCGAAAGTGGCGAACAGTGGGCGATACTCAAGACTTATGCAGCCAGTGTTGAGCGCATCAAGCCGTGGGTGGTGGAAGCGCTGCAAGCCACGACGCCCTTGACTGGAGTCATCGAGCGGGGGAGCGAACAAGGTGGGGGCGCAAACCTGCTGGCCGGAACCATGCCCGCTGCACCGATCATCATCCAGGAATATGGCCTCCGTTTCGAGGTGGATGTGTTGCTGGGCCAGAAAACCGGCTTTTTCCTCGATCAGCGTGAGAACCGGCGCACGATCGAGCAATGGAGCCAGGGAAAAAGCGTGTTGAACTTGTTCAGTTATACGGGCGGGTTCAGCATCTATGCCGCTCGTGGCGGGGCGACGCATGTGACATCGGTCGATAGCGCCCGCGAGGCGATGGCCGCTGCCGAGCGCAATTTCGCCCTCAACGGCATTGATCCCACCCAAAACGAGTTCGTCGTGGACGATTGCTTTGATGTGCTGGAACGCTACCACGGAGAAGGCAGGCGCTTCGACCTCATCATCGTGGACCCGCCCAGTTTCGCCCGCTCCAAAGAGCAGGTGTCTGCCGCCCTGGGCGCGTATCGACGCCTGAACTCGCTTGCCCTGAAATGCCTGAACCCAAATGGTCTTCTGGCGAGTAGCAGTTGCACCAGCCAGGTCAGTCCCGCCGCCTTCACACAAATGCTGGCCAGGGCCGCAGCGGACGCCAAGCGCCGTCTCATCCTCTTCCACGATGCCGGACAGCCGCTCGATCATCCCGTGCCCGCCCATTTCCCGGAAGGACGTTACCTGAAATTTGTGATAGGGCGAGCGGAAGCGACTATGTGAAAATCTCCGACCAACGTAGATCCGATGAAAATAATGGGGAACACCTCCTTTTCAGTGTCAGTGTTGTCTACCAACACAACAAGGAGCAGGGTGAAAAGATCAGGAAATCGCCGTTAGACCTGATCTAAATCAGTGCGAAGCGCTTGAGAAAAGTGTAAAATATCAAGTGAAGATTGGATCTGCTGAAATTCTCCCAATTTCGACTATCTAGATCTGCCTGAATTTGTATCTGTTCAATTCCATAAAGTACCCCAAAGGAGGGGATGCTATGCCAAATTCCGAAGTCATAACGCACGATGTTATCATTGTGGGGGCTGGTTTGGCCGGAAGTTGGGCTGCCATGGTGGCGGCAAGAGAGGGTGTGAAGGATGTGGCTGTGCTTTCCAAGATCCATCCCTTGCGTTCGCATAGCGGCGCTGCTCAGGGTGGCATCGCCGCGGCCATAAACAACGTCCGGCCGGTGCCAGGAACTGGCCCGCGTGGCCCGTTGGAGCAAATTCCGCCCGGCGATGAGCCTGTCGATAGCTGGGAACTGCACATGTTCGACACCATCAAGGGCTCGGACTGGCTGGGCGATCAGGATGCCATCGAAATCATGGTGAAGGACGCTATCGACATCATCTACGAATACGAGCACCTGGGCTGCGTGTTTAGCCGCACGCCCGATGGCCGTATCGCTCAACGCCGCTTTGGCGGCCACAGCGCTCCCCGCGCCAACTTCGCCGCCGATTGGACAGGTCACGTCCTGCTGCACACTGCTTACGAACAGGCGGTCAGGAACAACGTCAAATTCTACAACGAATGGTATGCGATGGATTTGATCATCGAAGACAATATCTGCCGGGGCGTGGTCGCTATCGACATCCTCACCGGCGAAATCCACACCATGCGGGCAAAAGCGGTGCTGTTCGGCACCGGCGGCTATGGTCGGGCGTTCAAGATCACGTCCAACGCCTTTCGCCAACACCGGGGATGGCGTGGCCATCGCCTACAATGCCGGTGTGCCGCTGATGGACATGGAATTCGTGCAGTTCCATCCCACCGGCCTCTACAAGCATGGCATTCTGATGAGTGAGGCCTGTCGCGGCGAGGGCGGCTATCTCACGAACAAGGATGGCGACCGCTTCATGGAGAAGTATGCGTCCGACAAGATGGAACTGGCCCCGCGGGATTTAGTCAGCCGGTCGGAGCAGACCGAGATCAATGAAGGACGAGGCATCGGAGAGGATGGGCAAGGCATTTTCCTGGATATGCGGCATCTGGGCCGGGAGAAAATCCTGGAGCGCCTGCCGCAGGTGCGGGAATTGGCGATCGAGTTCGTGGGTGTGGACCCGATCGATGCGCCAGTGCCCATCCAGCCGACTGCACACTACAGCATGGGCGGTATCCCCACCGACAACGATTGCCGGGTGATGGCCGATGCCAACGGCAATCTCGTCACTGGATTCTTCGCCGCAGGCGAAGTTGCCTGTGTGAGCGTGCACGGAGCCAATCGCTTGGGTACAAACAGCTTGCTGGACGCCTCGGTCTTTGGTCGCCGCGCCGGATACGCCATCGCTGATTTCGTCAATAGTGGAGCGAAGCTCCAACCCCTTTCGGGAGACCCGGCAGGGCGCAATCGCAAGCGGGTGCAGCGGTTGATGGACAATCCCGGCGAGGAAAATGTCGAGGACATCGCCCAGGAACTCAAAACCACCATGACCGACAATTGCGGCATTTATCGTTCGGATGAAGGTTTGAAACAGGCGCTACAAGATGTGAAAGCGCTGCAGAAACGCTTCAAAAATGCCGGGGTCAGGGACAAGAGCAGTCGTTTTAACACCGACCTGCTAGCGGCTTTGGAAGCGGAACATCTCTTGAA
Organism: uncultured Chloroflexia bacterium; assembly: GCA_963700615.1. GTDB lineage: Bacteria > Chloroflexota > Anaerolineae > J102 > J102 > DUEF01. The sequence goes on from CAVOYG010000034.1 coordinate 8,652, forward strand.
TTTCAGCGAAACCATTGTCGTCGGCGCTCTCAATCGCACCGAAAGCCGGGGCGCACATTCTCGCACGGATTATCCCAAACGGGATGATGTGGATTGGCTCAAGCACACGGTCGCTCACAAAGGCGAAGATGGTGAGCCCGTGATCAGCTACCGAGATGTCAACATCGATTGGGATAAATACCCACCACAAGAGCGGAAGTACTAGCGTGATGCGTGAAACGTGAAGCGTTAGAGCAGTCACAGCGCACATCAATTCACGCACAACGTTTCACGACTCCGAAGGAGTTCTGAATATGTCTACAAATGGCAAAAAACGTACAGTCACCGTCCGCATCCAGCGCTTCAATCCCGACGTGGACAAAAAGCCGTATATGCAGGACTTCCAGGTGGAGATGACGTCCGACACAACGGTCCTGGATGCCCTGCAGGAAATCAAAACCCATCAGGATGGCAGCGTCACCTACCGGAAATCATGCCGCCATGCCATCTGCGGCAGTTGTGCCATGCACATCAATGGTCGCAATACCCTGGCTTGCAATACGCCCATGCGCAATGAGGTGGATAAAAAGGGGCAAGTGACCATCGGGCCGCTTCCCTATCTGCCCATCATCAAAGACATGGTGGTGGATCGCTCCAGTTTCTGGGAACAGTACCTGCGGGTGAAACCCTGGCTTGTGCCCCCGGCCCATGTGCCTGAAAAGGAGTTCCGCGTGAGCCCGCCGAGGTCAAGGCGCTTAACGATGCCGAAACCTGCATCATGTGCGGGGCCTGCTACTCCTCCTGCCAGGTTATCGCCCTGAACAAGAAATACATCGGGCCGCATGCTCTGCTGAAGGCATTTCTGCGGGTGCTGGACCCGCGCGACACCACGCCCGGCCGAACGTCTGGCCGATCTGACGCAGGGGGATGGCGTCTACCGCTGCCACACCATTTTCAACTGCATCGATGCCTGTCCCAAGAAGCTGAACCCCACTGAGGCCATCGAAACCCTGCGCAAACTGGCCCAGCGACGACTCAAATACGAAGAAGAACGCCAGGCGCGCCAGAAAACGCTGGATGAGCCGGTTGCGTGAAACGTAAAACGTGAAGCGTGATCTTTTCGAGAAATATCCTCACGTTTCACGCATCACGTTTCACGAGCCCTACGTCCGTCTTCCTCTTACCTATTCACAACAGCTTCCGCAATAAAAGGAGCGATTTATGTATACCTCAACTGGCTTTATCAGCTTCATCCTCCGCCGCCTCACGGGCGTGGTGCTGGTGCTCTACCTGTTTTTGCACATGTGGGTGATTGGCTCGGCTATGTCGGGTCCGGAAACCTTCAATGCTCGCTTGAACTTTGTGCAAACGCCGATTTTCAAGATTTTGGAAATCGGATTGCTGGCCGCCGTCGTCTACCATGCCTTCGATGGTCTGCGCCTGCTGATCGTCCACTATTTCAACGTGACTGAATATCGCAAGAGCCTGTTTTATGCAGCCTTTGGCGTCGCTGCCATCCTCACCATTGCTGGCGGCATACCGATTTTGATGTTCATGATCAACGGGTGACGATGCCTCAGACCATGTCATTCTGAACGGCGACCAATAGGTCGGGTGACCTTCGGTCGCGCAGTGAGGAATCTGTCCAACGGTGGATTTAGCTAACGTTCCTGCGAGATTTCTCGTCGCTCCGATGCTGAAAGCATCGTCACTGTCGGAATGACATATAAGGAACGAAAGCTTACACTACGTTTGAACCCGACCAGTTTACTTGACTCCATCCGGAGGTTAAACAATGAGAATTTTCCAACTGCAGCGATTCAGCGCCATTGCCTTGCTGATTTTTCTGACTATTCATATGATCGTGGTGCATTACCCACCCTTCCACATCGATTTCGGCATTATCTTGACACGGATGCAGGACCCGGTGTGGAAAGTGATCGACATCCTCTTCCTGCTTTCGGTGCTCGTACACGCCCTCACCGGCGCCTACATGGTGATCACCGATTTTGAAAGCGCCTTCAATTACCGGAAAGCCTTCGCCTGGACTGCTGTGGTCGTCGGCGTGCTGGCCTTCTTCTATGGCTCGGCCACCATCTGGGCCTTCCAGCCACCTGTCTGACAAGGAGACAGTCATGCGAAAAATCCGCTGGGGAGTGCTTAGCACTGCCAAAATCGGCACGAAAAAGGTCATTCCCGCCATGCAACAGGGTGAATACAGCGAGATTGTTGGCATCGCCTCGCGCGATTTGGAATCAGCCAGAGCTGTGGTCGACGAGTTGGGCATCTCCAAAGCCTACGGCTCCTACGAAGACCTGTTGGCCGATCCCGAAATCGAGGCGATCTATAATCCGCTGCCCAACCACCTGCACGTGCCCTGGTCGGTAAAAGCGATCGAGGCCGGGAAACACGTGCTGTGCGAGAAACCGATTGCCCTGACTGCAGCGGAAGGTCAAATCCTTGTCGACGCCGCCCGCGCTCACCCAGACCTGAAGGTGATGGAAGCTTTCATGTATCGTCATCACCCCCAATGGGTAAAAGCAAAAGAATTAGTCAAGAATGGTGCTATTGGCAAATTAAATACCATCCACACCTTTTTTTCCTATTTCAACGATGATCCCTATAACATCCGCAACATGGCCGATATCGGTGGCGGAGGCTTGATGGATATCGGCTGTTATGCGATTTCCGTGGCGCGCTTCATTTTCGATGCAGAACCGTCACGCGTGGTGGGAACCATTGATTTCGACCCGGTGATGAAAACCGACCGGTTGGCTTCAGCGCTGATGGCGTTCGCCGATGGCACAGCCACCTTCACCTGCTCGACCCAGCTCGTCCCATACCAGCGCGTGAACATCTACGGCACAACCGGGCGCATCGAGATCGAAATCCCCTTCAACGCCCCGCCGGACACGCCCTGCAAGATCTGGCTGCAATCAGGTGATGCTATCGAGGAGATCGTCTTCGACATTGTCGATCAATACACCGTCCAGGGCGACCTGTTCTCCCTGGCCATTATCGACGATCTCCCCGTTCCCACCCCCATCGAAGATGCCGTGGCCAACATGCAGGTGATTGAGGCCATTTTCAAGAGTGATGAAAGTGGCGATTGGGAGGTGGTTGCCCACTAGCCTGGAATAATCCGCAGAAATGGAAAGATATTGGTTCGCCAGGCAGGATTGATGACCAGTTTTCCGATTAAAAAAATGTTAGTTTCCAAAGAGCTGTAATCAACTGACAATAAGGTAATAATCAAAAAGAGGAACCCAAAATGCAAAAAATAGTATGGTCTGTTATCTATGTGATACTAGAGAGCTTGATTTTCATTTTGGGGTTGAACTTTTTGAAATCCATCCCCGATCAATTTCAAGATGTTTATAAGATTGGTTTGCCAATCATCTTTCTGATTATGTATTTCTTATCGCAAAGATATGTTCCAAATCAAAAAACGGTTTTTTTGGCATTTTTCCTGGTTTCTGTGGGTTGGATGTTAGATTTCTACTTGACTGGAAAATTTGTCGGTTTGTTCTCCTTGAAGTACCAAAGAATTATCAGGCTTTGCATACACCATGGTAATCAGTACATTGCTAGTTTCCTTGCCAGTGATTATTGGTTGGTTGATGTCAGGTCAAGAACTGTCCACAATTTATATTCAAAGGAGTGAAAAAATATGGGGGATTATTGTTGGTATCATAGGATTATTTCTCTTTGGCGGATTTGGAGTCTTACAAGCATTAGGTCAGGGTTTGGATATTATGGTAATTGGAGCGGCAATTCCAATGGTATTAGTTTTTAGCCTTGCGAACGGATTTAGGGAAGAGTTAGTGTATCGGGCGGTATTCTTAAAAGGTTTTCAAGCAAATATTGGCGTTATCGCTACAATCATCGTGACAACATTGGTATTTACTCTGGCACATGTCGATGTCAGTTACACTACAGGGAATTTGATTGTCTTCGCAACTGTATTAGTACTGATTGGCGTCATTGGCAGTTTGATAATGATGAAAACTAAAAGTCTGATTGGAGCTGTACTTTTTCATGCTGGAGCAGATGTATTGTTGATCATGGGCTTGTTGTCATCCCAACAATTAATGCTGAAGTGAGATTTTATTTTCTGTATCTCATGGCTGCGATATGGCAACTAACACCGCGTGCAGTGGACGGTGGGGATTCTGCGGCATTTTCGGGCTTTATCTACACCCGAACAGAATCCTGCTCTTGGAGTTTTATCTACACACGCCCCACCGCCACTAACGCAAACCGTTCGGCAACTCAGAAAACAGCCGGATTAGCATTGCCGGTTGTATCTGAATAGGAGGAACTCATGGCAGTGTACTTTGTGAATCACAATCGCATTCATGATCCGGAGAAAATGCGAGAATACCTCTCGAAAGCGGGCGCAACACTGGCACCCTACAATCATGAGAAGCTGGTCTTTTCTGAGAACTCGGAGGTGATTGAAGGAAACACGCATCTGCCGAGGACGATCGTGATCAAGTTTGACTCACGCGACGACGCGATGGCCTGGTACAACTCCCCTGCGTACCAGGAGGTGCTCCCTCTACGCCTCGCAGCAACGGAAGGCTATGCCGTGCTCGTCGATGGACGGCGATGAGTGTCAGGGCAGTTCGGTTCTTGTTAAGACTACTGCCTCCAGCTTTAGCTTCGCCTACGCTTCCGGCAGCAGCTCAGGCCTGGCGTTTGCCGGACGGCTCCACCGCCCGGCAAATCGGCTTGGTCATTCTAATGCGGCGGTGGCGGCTCCGCCGCCGCCAAACAACCGATTCATCAGACCTCGCCTCCCCTTTGTCGCCGGGGCGAGATGACCGAGCCGATTGGGTGGCTAAGAGCAGTTGAGATAGAATATCAATATGGAAAAAAATCGACAAAACCAAACAATACAACTAAGTGACGGTCGAACGCTTGGGTTTGCAGAATATGGGCCAAAGGAGGGTAAGCCAGTACTGTATTTTACAGGTGGTAATAGTTCGCGTTTGGAAGGAATGTGGTTTGATGAATCTGCACACAGGAATAACGTCCGATTAATTGTTCCGGATCGTCCAGGATTTGGATTATCGTCCTTTCACCCCAATCGTCAGCTCCTTGATTGGCCTAATGATGTCATCGAATTAGCCAACACTTTATCAATTGATATATTTTCGGTGTTTGGTTTATCGGGGGGTGGACCACATGTGCTTGCGACGATATATCAAGTACCAGGTAGAGTGAACAAAGCCGCGATTGTGAGTGGGACTTCTTCGCCAGAAATGCCGAATAAATTTCGTGGAATGTGGCCACCAGTAAAAATCATATTTGTAACAGCAAAGAAATTGCCGAAAATAAATCGTTTTCTCCTGAAGCAAATGGCGGGGTTTTATAGCGATGAAGAACAAATGATGAAGCGGATGAAGCAGGCCATGCCATTACCAGACGTAAAGTTAATCGAAGAACGACCTGAAGTCATCAGGATATTTGCTGAAGCAACGAAAGAAGCGCATCGAAACGGGGTAGATGGAGATGCATGGGAATGGCAATTGTATGTCAATGATTGGCATTTTCAATTACGAGAAATTCTAAAAGAAGTCAAACTATGGTATGGCAAATATGATCAACAAGTTCCGATAGGGATGGGCAGGTATCTATCCGAAGAATTGCCAAATTCTGATCTGATTGAAGTAGATGATGGAGGCCATTTCTCTACAATCAATAATCACATTGATGATATTTTTGAGTATCTGAAGTAACCAGCCACCAAACCCCGCGTAAAACTGATCCGGCTGTCGCTGCGCTCCTGCCTGCGTGAGGGCTGGACAAAAAATCCCTTGCCAGCCAGGTATTGGGTCGTCAGCGCCGGGCAGGTTACGCCATTGTTAGCAGGCAGGCTCGCAAACGGTTGGCTGCATCTGCTTGTTTCTTCAATTTCAAAACTGCCTGTCACCTTTTGATTTCATCTGGAAGTACAAGCCTGTCACCAGCGAGCGACACAACTATCTTGCCGGTGAAGTGCTCTGCAGCTTCGCTGTGCCGCGATTTCTGGGTCATCGGGCAGGTGGTTTACAAACACCAATGTCTTGACTCCGGCCTTTTGTGCTATCTTGCCCGCTTGCTGGAAGACTCCGCAGAAATGGAAAGAGCGGGGTTTGTCAGGTACAATTAGTGACCGGTTTTCCAACTCAAAGCTGCGGAGGTCACAAATGGCGATAACAATAGAGACAATCAAACGGGTTCCTGAACAAACAATCAGGGAACTGCTGCAATTTCCAACGACGATTTTATCGGATGCGATGGAGAAATGCCAGACCATGCACGCCGAAATCAAACCGGTCTATCCAATCAAGAGGATTGCCGGTTCAGCAATCACCGCAAGAAGCATCGTGGCCGATTACCTGACGCCAGTGGCGGCCATTGACTATGCTCTGCCCGGCGATGTCATCGTCATAGATGTGAGGGGATACAAGGATGCTGCGATCTGGGGTGAACTGGCGGCAAAATCATGCAAGCTCAGGGGCATAACGGCTGTGATTATCGATGGTGCCGTGCGCGATTTAGATGGGATCATAGAATTGCAGGTTCCGCACTTTGCCCGCCCGTTACCCCCAACGCCGGTGATTGCAGCGTACGCGGCGATATCAACATCCCAGTCCAGTGCGGTGGCGTGGTTGTGAATCCTGGTGACATTATCGTGGCTGACAACGATGGTGTTGTGGTCGTGCCCAAAGCCAATGTGCAAAAGATTATCGCAAAGGCCAGGAAACAGGTGCAGGCCGAACAGCAGCTTACTGATCTGATGGAAAACGAAGGTTTAAGCTGTTTTCAGGCGCTGACTCGCGTGGTTGGCGAAATCACACCCACCCTGGGTGGAGACGGAGAGATCGAGATCTTCTAGCGCAAAACAATCTCAAAAATCGGCAAGGAGTGATTGCATGGCAGGCGAGACAGACCTCAACAAGTTGCTGGCATCATTGGCACCTAAACTGATGGATGGCGACTACGTGTTTTGCACCACTCCAGATGCCGAATACGGCGACTTTGCGGAATTGTCGCCTCTGGCTTCCTTCCGTGAGGCTGAGGGTTTGACCCTGGTGCTCACCAGGGAAAATGCTGATCAAGCGGATATCAACTACGAATCCATTTTCAAAGGGATCACCCTCAAAGTTTATTCCAGTCTGGACGCAGTGGGATTGACCGCAGCAGTCTCAGGGAAATTGGCGGAAAGGGGTATAGCGCCGATGTAATTGCCGCTTATTACCACGATCACATCTTTGTACAGGCTGAAAAAGCGGATGTTGCGTTGTCAGCACTTAACGAGCTTAACCGCCGGTGAAGTGCCCGTCGGTTGTCGTATTTTTTATCGATACCCAAACCATCTCACCAATAAATTTTCCTCCACGTTGACGGCGTTTAGACGGGAGGCTACAATCATGCTACAAAACGAGCATTCGTTTGTGTGTGACGGTTGAATATTTACGCAACAACCAACTTCTCCACGCTGGCAGCTTGATATGCGGAAGCTTTTCCACAGTTCACCCCTCGCGTGGGTGAAGTTGAGCTTGCAGATGATGCGGTTATAAGCAGATGAAAAAAGAATTACATATCGCGGTCGCACCCGAGGTCGCGGCGGACATGAACGCACTGCGGGCGAAAGTGGCCCGCAAGTTGGGCATCGCCGAACAGAAGCTGACGCATGTTGAAATCTTGCGGCGGTCCGTTGATGCCCGCCGCCGGCCGATTCGCATGCAGTTGAAGGTCCTTGCCTGCGTGGGCAGCCCGTATGAAGAAACCCCGATCACCCTGCCCGACTACCGGGAGGTGGGCGGGGCAGAGCCGGTCATCATTGTCGGATCCGGCCCGGCTGGATTGTTTGCGGCCCTCCGCTGTCTGGAACGCGGCTACATGCCCATCGTGTTGGAACGGGGCAAGGATGTCCGCGAACGGATCCAGGATCTGAGGGCGATCAACACAAAGCATATCGTCAATGAAGACTCCAACTACTGTTTTGGTGAAGGTGGCGCGGGCACCTACTCGGACGGCAAGCTGTATACGCGTTCGAAAAAGCGGGGCGATGTCGGTGCGGTGCTGCAAACCCTGGTTGGCTTCGGCGCCACGCGGCAGATCCTGGTCGATGCGCATCCGCATATCGGCACGAACAAACTGCCTCCGATCATCAAAGCAATGCGCGAGCGGATCATCGCCCAGGGCGGGCAGATTCTTTTCAACACCCGGGTGACCGAATTGCTCATCGCCGATGGCGCGATTCGTGGCGTCAAGACGGCGAAGGGCGAACGGTTGAATGCAAACAAGGTGATCCTCGCCACGGGTCACTCTGCCCGCGATATTTTTGAAATGCTGCATCAGACAGGGCATCCCAATCGAACTCAAGCCGATCGCCGTGGGGGTGCGGGTGGAGCATGCGCAGGGATTGATTGATCAGATCCAGTACAAACTGCCTGAGCGTGGGCCCTATCTGCCGCCGTCGTCCTACAACATTGTGAAACAGGTTCAGGGTCGAGGGGTGTATTCGTTCTGTATGTGTCCGGGCGGCGTCATCGCGCCCTGTGCAACAGCACCAGGGGAAGTGGTCACCAATGGCTGGTCGTCCTCAGAGCGATCCAGATCCACCGCCAACTCGGGCATCGTGGTGGAACTGCGTCCAGAGGATTTCGCTCCCTTTGCCGATCGGGGTCCGCTGGCGGCGATGGCCTTTCAACAAGCCATCGAACAGACCGGCGTGGAAACTGGGTGGGGAAACCCAGGCGGTGCCGGCACAACGGCTGGGCGACTTCGTTCAGGGCGTTCTCTCCGCCGACTTGCCGAAAACCTCTTATGCCCCGGGCATCACGTCCGTAGAAATGGAGAAGGTCTTGCCGGGGTTTATCTACCGTGTCCTCCAGGAAGGGTTTATGGAATTCGGGAAAACCATGCGCGGCTACCTGACCAACGAGGCGGTCGTTCACGCACCGGAGACGCGCACCTCATCGCCGGTGCGCATTCCGCGCGATCCGCAAACGCTGGAACATATCACGGTCAGAGGCCTCTATCCCTGTGGTGAAGGTGCAGGCTATGCCGGGGGCATTGTGTCCGCAGCCATAGACGGCTCCAGGTGTGCGGACAAAGCAACGGGATCAGCGTGAAAACAGCGATGAGGTTGCACCGTGTTTACGGACATAACTTTTGCCCCCGAGCCCTGGCTCGCTTGCGACCGTCAATTTCGCACCGACCAGCTCTGTTCGCATGACCATGCCGGGTCCGCAACGATCGGGCGGGGTAGAAGGGGGGGTGGGGGTAGATTAGGCTTTGTGTTGGTCAGCTGAGGCCGGATTTAATACGTGCAGTCACAGGCAGGCGTTTCCTTCACGTTTACGGCGTATAGCCGGGAGGCTACAATCATGCTATTACTCGAGCATTCAAAACTACTTCCCCAAGTTGAAGGACGGTGAAACGCCAGACGCGATAATTATGTACGGTCACCGGGCCTGCCCGGCTGTTGGACCGATCAAAGGGCTACTGAGACAATCAAATGTCAAGTTTGAGTATGTTGACATTCATAAAGACAGTGCCGCCGCAGCCCATGTTCGTGCTATCAACAACGGTAATGAGAGTGTGCCAACACTTGTCTTTCCCGACGATAGTACTTGACAGTACCCACTGTTGGAGAACTTAAATCCAAATTAGAGTCCTTGGGCTACAAAGTTGGTCCTGTCGCCTGGCTGATTGGCAACATCTGGCTCATTTTAATCGCCGCTGTCAGAGCTGATCGTTGTGCTACGCTTTCTTGGAATATTTTAGAAACGCCGCTCAACACTGGTGGACGGTTTGAATAATCAAAAGCCAAAGGAGAAATCGAGCATGACTGATGAACCAGAAGTTTGGCATTACGGATTGATGGCCGAACATTGGGCTGAATTTAGCATTGAAGCCCGGGAAGCGCCTTTCTTCCTGCAAGAAATCGCAAGGTATGGTCAACCCGTACTTGATATGGGCTGTGGCACGGGCGCGTCTTGTTGCCGTTGCTACGTGCCGGGATTGATATCGATGGCTGTGACATTTCAGCGGATATGCTGAATTATTGTCGAAGCACTGCGATCAGTGAAGGCTTTAATCCAAACTTGTACAATCAGCCCATGCACGCTTTTGAACTCCCCCGCAAATACAAAACAATCTATCTTTGTGATTCCCTCGATTTGGCAGGGAGTGCCGAAAAAGGTCTGGAAACACTACGTCGTTGCTACGCACATCTGGAAGATGGCGGAGCACTTCTGCTCAACATCCAGCCAGGATATGCATCGCCGGAATCCTGGGCGTTGTGGCTACGAGACAATCGACTGGGTTTGCCACAGCCGTGGCCAGAAGACGGTCACCACAATATCGCAGCAGATGGTAGCGAGCACATTCTCCGTTTCCGCCTCCTTCATGTTGATCCACTAGCACAGAACTTCACGCGTCAAGTGCGTCTTGAAAAATGGCAAACTGGCGAATTGATCGCTGTGGAAGAGTATACCTTGCGTGAAAGTATGTATCTCAAGAACGAATTACTGCTAATGCTCAAAGTGGCCGGATTCCGTGAAATTACTGTGCGGGGTGACTATACCGATGAAACTGCAACAGCCGACCATGAAGAACTTGTGTTTACAGCGATTCGTTAAGGAATCCGCCCACAATCACGAGTGTCATTCCGAACGAATGTGAGGAATCTGTACCCTGTTCTCTCAAAGTAGATTCCTCGACTCTCTGCCGGTCGCTCGGAATGACAGTTGCAGGGTGTTTTCAGGGCGGTCTTTTTTTCTGCAAGTTTCTCCTGCTCCCAAGCAGAGTCAGTGTCCCGCCCATCTGCCAATAACGCAAGCCGTTGGGCCAAAAATAACCATCATGCCAGAACAAGACAAACAACGACAAGCGCTTTATGGCCTTCTTGGGGACCTTCCTCCAAGGGATCGCTTGATTCGCTCGACGGTAGTAGAACAGGGCGAACGTGATGGATATATCCTGGAGAAACTTGTTTTAGACCTCAATGGCATCGAACCCGTACCTGCCTATTTCGTAAAACCCCGGAACGCCGACCAACGCATACCATGCCTGCTCTACAATCATGCCCACGGAGGGGATTACCTGCTGGGAAAAGATGAATTACTTCTGGGCCGGCAGGAGTTGTATGCGCCACCTTACGCCCAGTCGCTCACCTCCGCAGGATGGGGCGCGTTGTGTATTGACACCTGGGTTTTCGGCGAACGGCGCGGAAGGTCGGAGTCTGAAGTCTTTAAGGAGATGCTCTGGAAAGGCGAGGTGCTCTGGGGGAGCGATGGTATACGACAGCCTGCGCGCCCTGGACTATCTCGTCGCCCGCCCCGATGTTGATGGAGAAAGAATCGGAACGATTGGCCTGCCCATGGACAGCACCGTGGCCTGGTGGGATTACCGCCCTTGATACGCGTGTCACAGTATGCGTGGACATTGCTGTCTGTCGGACTTTGAAGCGTCGATTGCCTCCAGGGGGACTCGACGGACACGGCATCTACTATTATGTGCCCTCACTGCTCAAGCATTTCCCGATCGCGCGAGATCAACGCACTGATTGCCCCGCGGCCACACTTGGGCCTGGCCGGCAACTATGACCGGCTCACGCCACCTGCCGGACTGGATCGGATTGATGCGGAATTGCGACAGGTCTACGAGGCTCTGGAAGCAGAAGATGCCTGGCAGATGAAACGTTACGAGACCGGTCATTTTGAGACTGCATTCATGCGGTCGGAAATCATGGCGTTTTTGAAGAAGTGGCTTTAAGTGTTGGAATCTCAGCGTATGCTGCTGCATTCCGTGCCGAGAATGTGAGTGGTTTGCCACCGACCTATATTGGCGTCGGTACGCCAGACTTGTTCCGTGACGAGGATATCAGGGTCACGCGCAACGTCTCCATGAAAGCAGGTGTTCCCACTGAACTTCATGTTTATGCAGACGGTTTTCACGGCTTTGATGGATTTGCGCCTGAATCAGAGGCGGCTCAGCGCTTCACGGCAGAGCACACCCGAATCCTTTACCGCGCATTTTGCATGATTAGCCAGTGCAGGAAGCGTCAGGCGATCAAAACCATTTTCCGGAGTGTTGAAACCGGAGATTGGGGGTCGATTGAGTAACATATCAGTTGGCCAATCAACAACACTCTGTGTCACACCAGCCTGAAATAATCCGTAGAAATCGTAAATGAAGACTATGAGAGATTCATCATTCTGGAATGTTACTGCTAACCGAGTACTTAGCACATACGCCATCGTGATTTTCGCTGTGCTGTGGATGGGTTGCTAATCTCAATGGTTTAGCTGCATCCACCGGATTCTGTTATCCCCAATCCCCCCATCTCCACTCAAATTTCATCAGGCAGTTCGTATCTGTCACCAGCGAAGGGGACGATGATCCTGCCGGTGAAGTGCTCCGCAGCTTCGCTGCGCCAGACTTCCGGGTCGCCGGGCAGACGGTGCACCAACGCCAGGGTCCTGACTCCGGCCTTTTGCGCTATCTCGCCCGCTTGCCGGGCGCTGCTGTGCATGAATTGGTGTGCGTGGCCCAGCGTCTCGGAATAGGTGGCTTCGTGCACCAGCAGGTCGGCGTCACGCGCCAGCTCGAGCACGCTGGCGGTGGGAGCGGTGTCGCCCGAGTAAACAAAACTGAAGGCCGGACGAGGATTTTCGCCGGTCGTCGCTGCGAAATCCAGACGCAGGGCATATGCCTGCAAGCCGCCGTGGTCCCCTGGGACGATACGAGCGGTGACGCCCTCTAATCCCGGCCAATCGTTGTCTTCCCCCACCAGCAGGTCGTGATACAAAACCTGGCCGGGGATCACAGGCAGGTAGCTCGGGTAAACGACCGCCACCAACTGTCGCCAGGCTTCGAGCACCGGCGGCGCGCCGATGTACACGCGCTGGCGGTGATGGAACAGCAGCATGGGGCTGCCGAGCATGTGATCACCGTGCTGGTGGCTGAGATAAACATGGCTGATCTCGGTCGGGTCCACACCAACCCGGTCGAGTTGCACCTCGAGGGTGGGGCCGGCATCCAACAAGATCGTGGCGTCTCCGTGACGCAACAGCATCGCCGTGTGATCGCCAGCCATTGCCGGAACGATTGCGCCGATGCCTAGAAAAATGAGTTCGGTCATTTGCATGAAAAAGTGCGACGCACCTGCGAGGTGCGTCGCACTTAATTTGCTAAAGTTCGTCCAGCAAACCCACACGGGCGTTGAACTCGTCGATCAGAACATCCAACTCATCGATGTGGCCCTGGATGCTGGTCCAGTAGTCGTCATCGTACCACTGCGCCTGAATCTCTTCGTAGGTCTTGCCCTGCTGCTCGACCCAGGTGAAGTATTTCAGGTTGTGGATGCGCTTGCGGTCCTCGTAGGTCAGTTCCTGCAGGTTGTCGGTGCCAGCGCCCAGCAGGTAGCGGTGGAAGCGGGCGGCGGCATCCAGCGGCGTGAATTCGCCTTCGCTCTCCCGGTATTCGTCGATGCGGCTCTCGTACATTTCCATCGAGTCGGTGGCGACGGTCATGACGACGTCGTTCTCGCCCATTTCGTAGTACTTGGCCATCTTGATCGCCGCCTGCATGTTGGCGATGCTGGAGATGCCCAGCAGGGGCAGTTGCTCCACCAGTTCGGCGGAAACGCCCTGCTCGACCAGATATTCCTGCCCGACCGGTTCGTTGAACAGGCGCATCAGGCCGATGCTGGCATTGTCGTCGATGGCAACCACCATGTCGGTGTTCTTGACGTTGTGGATCCAGGGCACGTGCTTGTCGCCGATGCCTTCGATGCGGTGCGCGCCGAAGCCGTTTTGCAGCAGGGTGGGGCATTGCAGCGCCTCGCTGGCGGCGATCTTGCTGGTGGGGAACTGGTCTTTCATGTAGTCGCCACAGGCCAGGGTGCCGCCGGAGCCGGTGTTCAGGGCCACGCCGCGGTAGCGGTCGTTCTCGCCCATGATCTGGCCGAGCACTTCCACCATGGCCGGGCCGGTGATCTCGTAGTGCCAGAGGTAGTTGCCGAACTCTTCGAACTGGTTGAAGATCACCAGGTCTTCGCCTGATCGCTCGCAGTTCCCAGCATTTGTCGAAGATCTCCTTGACATTGCTCTCGGAACCGGGCGTGTTGATGGTTTCGCCGGCCACCGCAGCCAGCCAGTCAAAGCGTTCCTGGCTCATCTCTTCGGGCAGGATGGCGATCGATTCGCAGCCCAGCAGGTTGGAGTCGTAGGCGCCGCCGCGGCAGTAGTTGCCGGTGGAGGGCCACACCGCTTTCTGGGTGGTGGGATCGAACTGGCCGGTGACCAGGCGGGGCACCAGACAGCCGAAGGCCGCGCCGACTTTGTGGGCGCCGGTGGGGAACCACTTGCCGATGAGGGTGACGATGCGGGCATCGACGCCGGTCAGTTCTGGGGGCAATTCCAGGAAATTGACGCCGCCGTAAGCCGCCGCCAGCGGCCACCGGCTCGTTGTGCCAGGTGATGCGGAAGAGGTTGAGCGGGTTGAGGTCCCACAGGCCGACATCGGCCAACTGTTCCTTGATTTTGTCGGGGATCAGGTCGGGGTTTCTCTGTTGGTTGAAGGTGGGGATGATGATGTTCTGTTCGCGTGCGCGCTGCACGGCGTTTTCAAGTGCTTGTTCGCTGTGAATCGTTAGATCGATCATAAGGTTAGGGGCGCTTCTGCGCCATTTGGTAGGGGCGACTGGCAGTCGCCCGATTGTGAATTGTAGGGGCGATTGGCAATCGCCCTAGGCTGGATTTGGGGGCGAAAAATCTTTCGCCCTTACGTGGTTGTGGGCGACCGGCCTGTCGCCCCTACGGATTATCGTCCCAATTTCGCCCGGACATCGTCCAGGCTGGGTTCGACGTGATAGGGCTCGGTGCCGACCAGTTCGACTGCCTTCATGGCGCTGGCGACATCTTTGAGACCGTTGCCGGTGTTGATGACGACGATGCGATCATCGGCTGACGACCAGCCCTAGCTCGACCGCTTTCACCAGCCCGGCATAGGCGGTGGCCCCGGCCGGTTCGCCGAAGACGCCGCAGCCACGGGCCAGGGCGGGAATGGCAGCCAGGATTTCCTCATCGCTGACGGTGACGTAAGCGCCGTCGGTCTCGGTCACGGCGGCCAGGGCCTTGATGCGGTCGCGCGGCAGGCCGGCGCTGATGCTGTCGGCCACGGTGTCTGCCGCAGATCGGGCGCTTTGGTCAGCACATCCTCGCCATTTTCCCAGGCTTCGGCCATGAAGTTGCTGCCCGCAGCCTGCACGCCGATGATGCGCGGCATCTTGTCGATCCAGCCCAGCGCCAGCAGGTCCTTCAGGCCCTTGTGCACGCCGCCGATGATGCAGCCATCGCCGACGCTGACGAAGATGACATCGGGGGCATCCCAGCCAAGCTGCTCGCAAATCTCGAAGCTGACCGTTTTCTTGCCTTCGGACATGTAGGGATTGAAGCCGGTGTTGCGGTTGTACCAGCCGAATGCGTCCGCCGCTTCCAGACAAAGCTCGAAGGCGTCGTCGTAGGTGCCATCGACCAGCATCACGGTCGAGCCAAAGACCAACAGTTGGGCGATTTTGGCGGGCGGGGCGGATTTGGGCACGAAGATGACATTGGGCTGCTCGACGCTGGCGCAGAGTCCGCAGAGCGCAGCCGCGGCATTGCCGGTGCTGGCGGTGGTGATGATCTCGGCCCCCTTTTCCTGGGCCTTGACGACGGCGATGGCGCTGGCCCGGTCTTTGAACGAAGCGGTCGGGTTCCGGCCATCGTCCTTGACCCAGACGTGCTTCAGGCCCAAGCCCGGCCGCCAGACGCGGCGCTTCGTACAGCGGCGTCCAGCCGACAGCCAGGGGCGGCACCGGCGAATCGGGCTCGACCGGCAGCAGCGGCTTGTAGCGCCAGATGGTGTAATCCTTGTTGTCTTGCAGCGATTCCGGGCTGATGTTTTCGGCGATGACATCGTAGTCGTAGACGACATCGACGATGCCTTCGTAGCCGTGGTCCGGACAGACGTAGTCGATCTCGTCGGGCTGATATTCTTTGCCGCAGATGAGGCATTTCAGGTGTTTTACGTGGTTCATAGGGCTGCTCGGTGTTGCGTAGCCAATGCGTGGCTATCGTGAGCCGTCGAATCAGGTATCGGATATCACGATAACACGCACTACTCCAGAGTGATGTACGTGCCCGTCTCACCGGCCAGGGCGCGGGCGATGTTGGGTGGATCGGTGATGAGGGCGCTCTTGCCGCCATTTTCCAGGAAGCCGATGCAGGCCTCGATCTTGGGCTTCATGCTGCCGGGAGCGAAATGGCCTTCGGCCATGTACTGCTTGGCTTCGGCCACGGTCATGTGGTCGAGCCACTGCTCGTCGGGCTTGTTGAAGTTGATGGCGACTTTTTCGACGGCGGTGGAGATGATCAGCATGTCGGCATCGATGTTGTTGGCCAGCAGGGCGCTGGCCCGGTCCTTGTCGATCACAGATGGCGGGGCGCCGCGTAGTTCGCCGGCGTCATTGCGCACGACGGGGATGCCGCCGCCGCCCACGGCGATGACGATCCAGCCTTCGTTCGACCATGGTGCGGATGGCGTTGACTTCAACGATTTCCAATGGCTGAGGACTGGCGATCACGCGGCGATAACCGCGCCCGGCATCTTCAACCACCTGCCAGCCCATGTCCTCAAAGATCTGCGCTTCTTGTTCGGTCAGGAATCCACCGATGCCTTTGGTCGGATTCTGGAAACCGGGGTCATTCTGATCAACCAGCACTTGCGTGACCATGGTGATGGCGCGGCGATAAAGGCCGCGGCGCTGGAATTCGTTGTCCAACGCCTGCTGGATCATGTAGCCGATGGAGCCCTGCGTGTCCGCGCCGATCATGTCAAGCGGCACGGGATGGACTTCGGGCATGGCCAGTTCGGCGCGGCGCAGGATAAACCCGACCTGCGGGCCGTTACCGTGCGTGACGATGGTGTTCCAGCCCTGTTCGATCATGTCGGCGATGTGCGTGCAGGTTTCGCGCACGGCATCCCATTGATATTCAACCGTTGATGTTCTTTGTCGGGGATTAGTGAATTGCCGCCGATAGCGATGACGGCGGTTTTTGTTGTTTCTGTCATTGACTGCCTCTCGTGGTGATAAATCTAAATTTCATGCAGTAATTTATCAAATACCAAAGATTAATGATTAAAGTTTAGGTGTCTATTTTTAGAGTCTTTAATCTTTAATCATTAATAATTAGTTATTATTTTTTCTACATCGTTAACGCCATCACCGCTTTCTGGGCGTGAAGGCGATTTTCGGCCTGATCGAAGACGACGGAATGGGGGCCATCGATCACGGCGTCAGTGACTTCGATGTTGCGGTCGGCCGGCAGGGGATGCATGTAGATGGCATCCTCTTTGGCCATGGCCATGCGGCGCTCATCGGCAATCCAGTCGGAATACTGATCGGTGATGCGCTTGTCTTCGTCGGGATCGAGGGTGGTCAGCAGTGGGCCCCAGCTCTTGGCGTAAACGACATCGGTGTCCTTGATGCCGGCCTCGAAATCGTCCGATGATCTCGAAATTGCCGTGATGTTTGCGGGCGTTTTCCTGGGCCTGATCGAGGAATTGGAGTCGGGCAGATTGAATTCGGGCGGATGCACCAGACGCACATTCATGCCGTAGCGGGTCATCAGCAGGATCAGGCTGTTGGGCACGCTTTGCGGCTTGGAATAGCTGGAAGCGTAGGCCCAGCTCACGGTGATGGTCTTGCCGCGGGGATCGCCTTTCTTCTCGATGATGGTTTGCAGGTCGGCCAGCGCCTGGTGCGGGTGGAAATACTCGCACTGCATGTTCAGCACCGGCGTGCGGCTGGCGGCGGCGACGCCACGAATGTAGGCGTTGCCATGATCCCAGGTCACATCACGAATGGCGATGCCGTCGAAGTAGCGACCGAAAATCTCGCCCATCTCGGTGGTGCGTGTCGCCATGCTTGATCTGGGTGGTGCGGCTTTCGATGAAGGCGGCATGTCCGCCCAGTTGGGCCATGCCGGCTTCGAAGGAGCCGCGGGTGCGGGTGGAGCTGAAGAAAAACAGCATGGCCAGGACTTTGTCGCGCAGGTAGGCATGGGGCACGCCCAACGCCCGCTTGCGTTTGAGGTCCATGGCGACATCCATGATGGTGTCGATTTCGTCGCGGGTGAATTCTTGGGTGGTGATCATGTCGCGACCACGAAGGAAGGTTTGCATTTTTAGTTCTCCTGAGAAGAGTTGAAGATTAGGATTAAAGATTGAAGGTCGGTGTGCGACGGTTTAATCTTTGATCGTTAATCTTTGAGATTTACAAAAGAGGGTGGCAAATCGTCGATCCGCTGCCGAGTGATTCGTTCCAGAGCAGGATGTGATCGCCGCGGACGGGTTGGCCGTCGGTGGTGTGCCGGAGAGCGATGTCGTGGCGGGTGACCCAGAGGTCGGTCGGAGCCAAGTTGGAGGGATGTCGAGATCGCAGGCTCGGAAAAAGGTGAAATGGTAGGCCGTGAGAGCGCCAAAGGAGGGGGATAGCACGTGTTTTGCCCTCGAATTCGGCGAGTTCTTCGAGCTTGAAATCTCCGCAGCATAGCTGATCTGGCAATCCAGCTTCTTCCTTCAATCTCGCGGACATGCCGTGTCGTGAATCGGCTCTACCCAACCTCGTTCAGCCTTCTGTCGCCCGCCGATGAGCTGGTACTTGCCCGCCTGCTCATCCCACTGCGTGAGGAACCAGGGCGGCTCGCCGGGCTTGATGATCAGCACCTGCGCGACGGCGTGTTAACGGATGGGCTCAGCGTTTTCGTTGCGGGCAGGCGTTCGCTTTCCAGCAGGTGGACAAGGCTGACGCCGTGTCGCAGGCCTTGTTCGCGCATCCGCACCGGAGTCCTTCGACCAGTCGGTGATGACCCGGCCCGGTGTTTCGGCCCAGGCCGCCAGGCTGTGCAGGAAGTAGTAGGCAGGTTGGGAAACAGCCCGAATGCCCTGGGTCTGATAGCTCGACCGCTCCCCACACCTCCAGCAGGTCGGCCAAGCCCCGCCCGATGTCGTCCCCTGCCGGGAGTTCATCCAACGGTCGGGGGTCGTGCCGAGATTGCGGGAATAGCCCGCAGCCAGGCGGAGAGGAGGGAGCGGTCGGATGCAGTCATTGAGGTAGGGGTCGGCCCTTAGCGGTTCGCCCTGGTGAGAAAGGTGTGGTCGGGCCGAGGGCACAGCCTCGGTCCCGTACACTGCCTTATTCCATCACGCCAAGGACGAGCGCCAGCAGGGCCATGCGCATGACAACGCCGTTGAAGGCCTCTTGCCAGTAGCGCGACCAGCGGGTGATGTCCACATCGGCAGGGATTTCATCCATGCGCGGCAGCGAGTGCAGAAGGATGGCGTCAGACTTGGCTTTGTTGATGAGCAGGTCGCGCGTGATCTTGTAGTTTGGCGGGCGTCATGCCCACATCGCCAGTACGCTCGTCGCGGGATTTGGTGTAATCGGGCTGCACGACCGGCTCGACCAGAATCACATCGGCTTCGGCGATGACCTCATCGACATGCTCGGCGAAAGCGTAATCGAGTCCATTTGCGCTGAAGTCATCCTTGTAATTCATCGGTCATTTCCATGCCGGTGGGGCCAACGAAGGTGATCGGGCAATCGAACTGGGACAGGGCATAGCCCAACGAGTGCATGGTGCGCATGCGCATGTCGCCGATGGCCACCCAGTTCAGGCCATCGATGCGGCCTTTTTCGCTGAGCACGGTGTAGAGGTCGGTCAGGATCTGGGTGGGATGCTCGCCCCAGCCGTCGCCGCCGTTGATGATGGGAACGGACGACCATTTGGCGGCCTCGTGCGGCGCGCCCTGTCTGGAAATGGCGCATGACGATGACATCGCCGTAGAACTCCAGCATCTTGACGGTGTCTTTGATCGTTTCCTGATAGAAATCACCGGCGCGGGTCATTTTGGCGTCGGAAAAACCGGTCACATGCGCCGCCCAGGCGGAGCATCGCGGCCTCGTGGGCCAGGCGGGTGCGGGTGGAGGGCTGGTAGAAGGCGGTGACCAGGGTCTTTTCTTTCAGCATGTCGGTGTTGCGACGATTGCGAGCGATCGGCTCCAGTTCTTCGGCAACCTCGAACACGCGGAAGAAATTCGTTGCGTTCAAATTCTTTGAGCGAGAGGATGTCTCGTCCGGCAAAACTTCTCATTTTTTTCTCCGTTTAGGTGGTGAGTTGAAATGTGAGATTTGAAATTTGGGAGTTTATGTAGTTTGACATGATTACGCTCTGCGTCGGATAAGGCGAAAACGAATCAGATCATCTCTGAAATAGGACACCGCTTTTAGGAGCGGTTGGTTGTTGATGTCGTAGCCGATTTCCTTAAGCGCCAGGATCGCTGTGGTTTCAGGGATTTCAAGCTTTTCTGCGATCGCATCAGTGGCTGAAACAGGTACGATATCTGAGAGGTAATAGCTCAATTGTTGTTGGCAATATGTTTCCAACAGTTCATAAATGGGCAGCCTGCACGCTTGTTCATCAAAGGGGTTGATGATGCTATTGGCGGGAAGCGTGTTGTTGGTGAGGATCACCGGGCTGCTGTTTTCTTTGAATAATTTCTCGATCACCACGGTTGGGTCGCCTTCAGCGATGGCCAGTTCTTCAGCGATTTGTTGGTCTGCTTGTTGTTCCGTAAGCCCCAAGATGCGGATTGTTGGTGTGTATCCGTGCGCTTCCAAAACACTTTCGTAGGACCAAATCTCTTCCAGACGGGATTTAATCTGCAGCCCCGGCCTGTTGATGAAGGTCCCCATCCCTTGTTTGCGGACGACCGCCCCCTCGCTTTCCAGTCGACTCAGCGCGTCGCGCACGGTTGTGCGGCTGACGCCAAGGACATTGGCCAATTCTGGCTCCGAAGGAATGCGCTCCCCTTCAAATTCGCCCTCAACAATCTGTTGTTTGATATGGAGTTTAATCTGTTCAGTTAATGACGGACTTCGTTTAAACATTGGGTTCGATTATTTATTTGTCATATTGTATGGTTGTATGACAAATAATATTGAAAATCGGAGCGCCTGTCAAGTCTTAAATGTTGTTCGAATGTTGGTTGGGTGCACTGTGAGGGGTCTACTTTGCCATTTGCAGCGGAGTTCGTACACAATCTGCTGAATGAGTAAATCAGCCAGCGAAAACAATCCCCATGACGATCCTCTGGCCAACGAAAGAATAATCGTTGATCAAGTGGTTGTTGGCACGCGTCCTCGCAAAAAGGGCTGGCGCAGTCTCGTACAACTCATCATTCTTGCCGTCATTTTCGTGTTTTGGGGAAAGGTGCTGGTCGACAATTGGGATGAAATCGTCAATTATCCCTGGCGGCTCTCCTGGACATCGCTGCTGCAATCACTCATTGTCCTGACGGTGCAAATGTTCTTGGTGAGCACGATCTGGTGGCGGGCATTGACGCTGGTCGGAAAACCGATCCCCTGGCGGCAGGGCGCGGCGATTTGGTTGCAAGCGCAGATCGCTCGCTACATACCGGGTGGCGTCTGGGATGTTGCCCGCCGACTGGTGTTGGGGCAGGAGGTTGGTGTGGACAAACGCCGGATGTCCGCCAGTGTGGGGATGGAGATGGGTCTTCAGGTGCTCAGCGCTTCCCTTTTCTTGCTGTTGGCGTTGATTATCGGTGCGGATGCCAACGTACGCGCTTATTGGCCCTTTGTCCTGATTTTCATCGCTATTTCCCTTGTCATGCTGACGCCGCCGATCTTTTCAGCTTTGGTTAATTGGGGGTTGAAGCTGTTGCGTCGTCCGCCGTTGATCCTGAATATCACTTACACCAACCTGCTCCTGCTCTTCCTACTGCGGGTGATCACCCACGCACTCGAGGGATTGGCTTTCTTCCTCTTTGCCAGGGGGCTTTCTCCGCTTCCCTGGTCGCAAGCGCCTTTGATGATCTCAGCCTTTGTGGGGGCCTGGCTGATCGGTTATCTGGCGATCTTTGTGCCCACCGGCATTGGCGTGCGGGAAGGCGCTTTGGTGCTTGTTGCTGGGACCGCAGTTCCCCTTTGGCTTAGCGACAGCCTCCGCCATCGGTTTTCGCGTGTGGATCGCTGTGCGCGATC
>CAVOYG010000035.1:0-35440 GCA_963700615.1 uncultured Chloroflexia bacterium
TTTCATTCTCGATAATTTTATCGATACGAATATGGTCACCGCCTTGAAAATTCGCAATCGAGTGGACACGCTGGAAGAGGCGTTTGCAGTGAATCCTGAAGAAGCGAGCGTGGCAATGACAATGCAGCTAAAGCAGCAATTACGCGTGTTGACCAACATCGGTGAAGATCAGCGTTTCATCGTCCTGTATATCAAGAATATCCGAACTGAAGCAATGGATTATACCGGTTACGAGTCTTATATTCTCGATCTGGGAAGCAATACAGAGCAGCTCTTGCGATCGCTGGAGCGGACAGAGGAAAGGGTCGTTGATCTGCAAAAAGGCGTTCAATTGACGATGCAGGGCGCCAGCGATAAGCGGCTGCGCATACTCACCATCATTTCTGCTGTGTTTCTGCCCATGACCTTGCTCACAGGCTTTTTTGGCACTAATTTTAAGGGCATGATCCTGCTGGAATGGCGCTATGGTTTTACAGTGTTTCTGGTGTTTATGATCTTCATCTTGTTCGGGATGAGCTGGTACTTTTATCGCGAAGGATGGTTCGAATGAGTGCGGTATCGGACTCTAGCAAACCTCAGTTCGGAGATAAATAGTGTCATAGACAGCCAGGTTCCGGTAGGAGAACTCTCCGTTTATTCCGGTATGGAAGTAGAAGCGACGGATGGCAAGATCGGTAAGTTGGTAATGAGTCAATACTGGATCCGGACAGCGGTGATGTCACCCATATCCAGATGCGAAAAGGCCACCTGTGGGGCAAGAAGGACGTCGCCATTCCCTATGCCGACATTAACTTCACCGATGGTGACACCGTCTATCTCAATCTCGACAAGAAAGCGTTGCAGGCATTGCCCGCCGTGAAAGTAAAACATTAAGCAGTAATCCGAAGTCACCTCATTCAATAGGAAAACCGGCGTAAACGAAATTCTGGCGTTGTCGCACAACTGTCTATCTTTACCTTCATCCCTCACCAGCATGCTGGCGATGGGCATGAGCTTAACGATCAAAGAGATCGTGGCCCCGCTTAGCAACATAAAAGTCGTGCTTCTGGCCCTGTTGGCCAACTTCATCCTGGTTCCCGCTCTGGCCTACGGACTCACGCTTGTCATACCGTTGCCTGAGGGCTGTGCAACTGGCTTGATCATCTCCGGCGCTGCTGCCGGCGCCCCTTTCCTGCCTAAACTGGTGCAGTTGGCCAAAGGCAACACCGCCTTCTCGGTCGGTTTGATGACCCTGCTCATGGTTGTGACCGTCATTTACCTGCCCATCGTCCTGCCTATTCTGCTGCCGGGCGCTTCGGTCAGTCCCTGGGACATCGCCAAATCCTTGATCTTAATGATGTTGTTGCCCCTGGTCATCGGACTCTTCGTCAAGGCCCGCTATGAACCGACCGCTGATCATCTGCAGGAAGATTTTTGGGCAGGCTTCTAGTGTGGCCATTTTGCTCGGTCTTGTTGCCATCTTGGTGTTACAGTTCAGCACCATCATCGGCACATTCGGCACTGGTGGCACTGGCTGTCATTCGTTTCTGGTGGGTTCGTTGCTGATCGGCATGTTGCTTGGAGGCAAGGATCCCGGCATGCGCTCAGTCATGGGCCTGGGCACCGCCCAGCGCAACCTGTCGGCGGCCATGCTGGTGGCCGGGCAGAACTTCTCTGACGATGCCCAGGTTCTCGGCATGGTCATGGTTCTCGGCGTCCTGGGCTTGGTTCTGCTCGGGATCATCAGCGGCGAGTTGGGCAAGCGTATGACTTCTGCCACCGCTCCGGCAGCCGGTAATGATGGTGTATCGTAACACCAACCTATTCAACGTCAGAATTCTTTAGCCTATATTTCGCACCTTGAAAACCGCATAAAGAGACAGAGATGACGAAGATGCCCCTTTGTGGCAAAGTATGGGTATACACAACCAACTTTCCCGGAGCATCTTCCCATGTATTCTGCCACGGAATCGACTCGCACACGAATTTGGGTCTGGCTGGTTTGGGCCATTGTCTTGCTTGCCTGTCTGACCACACCGACTTCGTTCAGTCTGGATATCACGCCGGCAGCAGGGGTAGGCGTGGTTCTGCAGGAAGAGGAAGCAGCGATGCTGTTTCCCTGGCGGAGCCGCACTCGCTGGAAGAAATGGGCGTGGCGGCACTATCAAGCCTGGCGGCAGCGCTATCATCAGGCGCAGCGGGTCGCCTGTCTGGCAAAGTTGGCGCTACAGGGAATGGTGCCGATGGCACAGGTGGTGGACTGGTTGACGGCCAGTCAGCTGCGCCATCAGCTGGGGGCATTGCCGGTGCTGTATGCCCTGCTGGAAACGTTGCAGGTGCGGAAGATCATCAATCGACATTGCCCGACTCAGGCTGAAGTCGATCATGGCACGGTGGCGCTGGTGCTGATTCTCAACCGTTTGATGTTTCCGCTCCCTCTGTACCAGATCGCCGACTGGATGGCGCAGACCGTATTGGTGGCGGTGTTGGGCATTCCTGCTGCCAAGTTCAACGATGACCGCCTGGAACGCACCCTGGATGCGCTCTATCCACATCTGGAAGCGATCTGGTTGGAGGTGGTGAGCAGGCGTTTGCGAAAGCGGACATCGACCTTTCGATGTTCTTCTACGATCTCACCGCCTTTGTCGCCCATGGTCGTTATGCCGGCAGCGAATACATCGACCATGGTTTTGCTCACAACACCCCCAGCAACAAGCGCAAGTTCAAGCTGGCGCTCAATACAAGCGCCGATGGCAACCTGCCCTGGCTGTATCGCTTGTGCTCAGGGCGGGTGGCCGACCAGGCCACCGTGCAGGAGAACATGAGCCAATTGCTTCGTTGTCTGGAAGCACAAGGGCAAGCGCCTGAGCAGACCCTGGTGGTCGGAGACCGCGCTATGCTCAATGCCGAGATCGTCATGGCTTACAAGAAAGCAGGTCTGCGTTTTCTGGGTGGCTTGCGCTGTATCCAGCAGGAGCACAAAGCTTTGTTGAGCGTCTGGTCGGATGAGCAGTTTCAGGCGTTTCCAATTGTCTCAGGTCCTGACCCGCAGTACTGGGGCCGAGGCTGTGAAGTCACCTTCAGTCATGATGGACGCACCCTCACCCACAAAGGCTTGGTGGTCCTGACTGGACCTCTGCGGGATCAATGGCGTCAGAATCGCCAGAAACAACTGCAAGCTTTGCAGGAGGAACTGACCCAAGTGCGGGCTGACATCGGCCAGCCTCGTCTGCGCAGCATCAAGGCGGTTCAACGTCGGGTCAACTCAAAGCTGCGGGCCTCGAACGTGGGCAAGTTCATGCAGGTCCATGTCTATGAACCCCCTACTGGCGGTGTGAACCTGCACTGGCAACTCGATACCGAGACCCTGGCTCAGAAAGAGCACCTCGATGGTCGCTATCTGTTGGTCACGAACGACTGGTCCCTTTCTCACCAGCAGATGTTCCAGCTCTACCGGGACAAGGATGGTGGTGAAAAACGTTTCCTCATCAGCAAACAGGACCTCAAGGTTTCCCCCATCTACTTGCACAAAGACCAACGCATCGCTTCTATGCTTCTGCTCAACATGCTGGCCTTGCTGGCTTACAGCCTCCTCGAACGGCAGATGCGTCAGCAGGGACTGCAACTCACCACCCGCCAACTCATCCGCAAACTGGAACAGCTCTCCCTCATCGAAACGCATTGTCATGATGGCAGCCGGCTCTATCGCCTCACGCCCATCTCACCGGAGTGTGAGTATATCTTGCAACTCGTCGCCAGCGTCCTCAACGATCTTCTGCAGGAGCACTTCCCAGACCAATCAGCCCAACTTCTGTCTGAATGCACCCATCCATCATTGCCTTCCAGGTGCTAGGCCGTGGTGCTGACCACGGCACCCGTGTGCCTGCTAGCCAAAATGCAGGCAAATAAGCCATGCAATCGGTCTGCAACGACGTGAACCTCGGGCAAAATGCTCTTCAGAACCGACGATCAGGTCATGCCCTGGTCCCTGTCTGTCTCTTTATTCAACTTGTAAGGTGCGAAAAGTAGGCTAAGAACGCCAGATTAGAAAGGGCTCTTTCGGCATTTTGATGATCTTTTAGCGGACGTCCCAAGCCAATACGGCCAAGACCACTATTTTGCCTCATCAAGGGCACAGATTTCGTCTTTGGTTGGCGTATTCTGTGGTGAGGCGGCTCGATTGGAGAAAGATCATCAAAATGCCGAAAGACCCCATTCTAACCTGATGTTGACACCAGACATCGTCGGCAATGAGTACTTGATCATGGGCACTGTGGAACGAAAAGCCTGGCGACAAAGCCTGAAGAACGCCATGGTTCCAAACGAAATGCTGGAACATCTGCATGACTTTGAAGAAGTGCTCCGCATTGAGGTGCGAAGTGCTGGTTGGTATCGAAATGATGATGCATGAACCGAATAGTCTGTCATCTTCTGCCCTGAAAGGCATTTCTTTCCACTGGGCCACCTTGAGCGGCGCCTTTTTGGGCCCCCCACAGATAGTCGGTCGAGCGGAACGTGGCCCGCGGCCCATAGGTTGTGGCCCTGGCTGAAAGCCCGGTGGGGCCAGAATGGCCAAGGTGTGTCTTTTGCCTCGGTCAAACCAGAACCCGCCTGGGAGAGCGTTTGAGTTTTCACTACCCTTGGTGGTCAGCATACAAGCCAACGACGATACCCGATACAGGAAATTCCTCAGGGCCATAGCCGAGACTATGAGACTGAGCGTTTAAGCAACCCCTCTCATGACTCAGTCGCTAATTCATCCAAAAACTCTGCAAATGCAAGTAGCTCGCGTTGCACATGGTCATAAGTTGAATGCAACCTTTGCGCCAGGGCAGAAATCCGTAGCAAGTCGAACTCAAAGGCGTAGATATTTCTCACCACATGCCGAAAACGCAGGTATTCATCCACGAGCACTATTGTTTCAATGGACAGCACTTGTGGTCTCACACCACGGATATCCGTGGCCATTTGTCGAAGCAATTCACGATGCCAGTCATGTCCTGAAGGCACACTTCCATCAATTGTTGCAGCTATTTGCTCGAAAACCCGTTCTAAACCGGCGTAAAAATCATGAAGGTTTAGAGCTGCCGAGTCAAGATAGAGATCTTGATCGTCCGGATGGCGATCAATGGCGTCTACTGCGCGTTGCACCTGAGCAACTGTCCGTTCAATTGCAGACAGTTCATGTCGGATTCGACCTGCAACAACCGCGTATCGTTCGATCATATGGCAATACCTTCCTCTAATATCTTCGTCCGTAACGAAGATGAACAGGTGTCGACATCGACCAGGTTTACTTCTATTTCGTCACTTAAATCAATGACGGCCCCGATTGCGCGGAAGGTATCGCTTGCGGCAATACCCCAAGCAGCAATGTCGACATCTGACCAACAGGTAAACCCCTGATGTTGTACCAAAGACCCAAATACAATAATTCGATCTGCTTGATATTGTGTGCGCAATAACACGGCTGCTTGTCGAGCCAGATCCCAAGCGCGCTCCTTCCTGAGCGCAAGTTGTTTCTGTTCAAACTCATGACGTTTGCGCGCTGTCTTTCGGTATTGAGCTAATTCCAAGTGAGTTAGTTCAGGCGCAATTGGCATAACTTGTTTCCATTATCCGGCTAAAAACAGTGTTTTCTCGGTAGAATTATACCACAATCTACAAACTGTGGTGCACATAAGTCGCTTGGGCAACAGTTGTCATTGACCGTCGAATTTCGTGATATCCACGATGGGCAAGGAAAACCTCAGTGCACAGACTTGATATACGTCTCGACCGCCTGACGCGTCGTATACCAAACCCGTCCCCGCTTAACTGCCTCCAGACGTCCTTTACGTGCAAGGAGGCTGAGGTACTCCTGGCTGTAGGGCGTGTCACGGGCTGCCTCCGCCAGAGGAATCCAGACATCTCGCACGGCAACTGGTTCCGATAGTGGCGTACACGCTTCCAGATAAAGCGTCAGACTGCGTTCGACGGCTCGACCAACAAAGTTGATGAATGGCCTCAAATCACCTGAATCTGCCCTGACCAAAGCCTGATAGTACTGTCGGCGGTTGATACGCAAGATGATGGTAGGAGGATAACCTGCCTGCATAAGCATTAGGTTCATCACCAACCGGGCGGTGCGACCGTTGCCATCAATGAAGGGATGTATGGAAACCAATCGGTGATGGAGCATCGCTGCGCGCGGCACAGGGTGAAAATCAGAACTCTCGTTCCGCAGCCAATTGACCCACTCATCCATCAGTGCCGGCACCTGCCAGGCTTCAGGTGGTTGATGACGAGCACCAGCGATTCGTACGAGCAAACGTCGGTATTGGCCAGCGTTTTCGTCATCAATGCCCTTCAGAACAAATTGATGTATCTCGCGAACATGTAATGGAGAAAGAATAACATCTGTCACGGCCAGCGATTCAACATACTCAATTGCATCCCGATGATTGAGGACTTCAAAATGCTCGCGCAGAGACTTGCCGCCAATTGTCAGCCCGGTTTCCAAAATCAGCATCGTCTCACGTAGTGTGAGTGTACTGCCCTCAATAGCATTTGAATTGTATATCCACTCGATGTTCACTTGCTCGCGCAAGCGTTGCACTGTACTGGTAGGCAGAGGGCGTAGTGCATCCAATTGCTGCTTTTTCGTTTGCAGACGATCATATAACCGTGGTTCAAGCATCGTTCAGACCCTTGCCCTATTCGGTATCGGATAGATAGCATTATGACATATCCGATACCGATATTCAAGTTCACTGCGATTGAGGACGTTATCTCCTTTCACAACATGTTGTCCACAGCGCCATGATTGCGATGCGCTTGCTCGATATCGGCCTCGACCAAGGCCAGGTAGCGCTGCAAGGTCGTCAGCTCCGTATGCCCCATCATCTGCTGCAAGGCATAGATGTTCATCCCGGCCCGCAGGCTCCACAGGGCGCAGGTGCGGCGGAACACATGGGGGCTGCAGGGCATGACATCAGCTCGTTTTCCCAGACGATGCAAGATCAGGCGTAGCCCGCTGCGGGTTAGACCTTGGCCCGTGTTAAAGCTAAGCCACAATGGATCGGCAGCGGCGACCTCACCACGCTCCATCAGATAGCGCAGCAGATATCTGCGCGCTGTCGCGCCGATGTAGGTGATCCGATCCTTGCCCCCCTTGCCATTTTTGATGCGAATAATGCCGGCACGCATATCCACATCCTGCACCCGCAACGACACAAACTCATTGGAGCGACAACCGGAATCGATCAGGCACAGGATGATCGCCCTGTCGCGCAGGTGGGTGCACGCCTCCAACAACGTTTCCACTTGCTCTTTACTGAAGGCGGGCAGGATACGCTTGGCAACGCGTGGCATCTGCACGTTGCGCATGGGACTAACGTCGAGCACCTCCTCGCGCACAAGGAAGTTGAAAAACGCCCTGATCAGGCGCGCAGCTGCATGCTGGCTGGTGTCCTTCAATCCCCGATCCTGCAAGGAAACCAAGTATGAGCGGATATGGTGGCCTGTCACAACCCCTGGCGTGATCACCTCGTATTCTTTCAGGAAATGGAAGAAAGCCTGCAACTGTTCTCGATAATGCCGCAAGGTGTGTGGACTCAGACCATGCGCCCGGCAATCCATCATATAGGCATCGAATGCGAGCTCCAAACCGCTCTTACGCTCATCGTTTTTAAGGTGGGTAAGTGTGTCATAGATCATGGCTCCAACCTCGCAGTTTTGGATAGAACCACAACTCATATAATGTATACCCAAACCAATCCCTACTACATATAGTATAAAATACCCACGGCAGGATTCGAACCTGCGACCCCCTGCTCCGGAGGCAGGTGCTCTATCCACTGAGCTACGTGGGCAAAAAGGGTTGTCTAAGCGGTTTTCAGTATAGGAGAGCCCAACCAGCTTGTCAAAAAAACATCTTGCCAACATGCCAGAACATATTTCGTCCGGCTCCCTGCGCAAAATGTTGTAGCTCTTTTCTACCAAACACCTTGTTCTTCAACGCTAATAATAATTGTTTCATGGGGACGTATCCAATATACTATTTGATAACCTTACCAAAACCTTACAGATACTGTCAGGTGTCACAAAACACCTCCTTCAACACCGAACACACAGACAAACGCATCTCAAAAACGAGGATT
This sequence comes from uncultured Chloroflexia bacterium, assembly GCA_963700615.1. GTDB lineage: Bacteria > Chloroflexota > Anaerolineae > J102 > J102 > DUEF01. Next base: position 8,121 of record CAVOYG010000035.1, read on the forward strand.
CATGCGAATAAAACGAATCAAATCGTCATTGTTACTGGGGCTTTGGGTTAGTCTTTTTTCAGGAATGCTTGTTGTGAGCGCTCAGGGAGAAACAACTGTTCGTGAAACAGCGATTCCAAGCGATCTCAGTTCTGCCGAGTTCGCCATTTCCACACTATCTGCCACGAGTGAGGAAGCGCCAGCCATCGATAACGGGAGAGTAGTGTGGTTCGACGACCGTACGCACGGCCCGACTGATGTCTGGGGTTACGACATGCAGAACGGCCAGTCATTTCAGGTCACATCACACCCCAAAGCTCAATTCATTGCTGATATCAGCGGGGATATCGTCGTCTACGAGGACAATCGTGATGGCACCTGGGACATCTACGCCACGAACCTCAGCACAGGTAGTGTATTCGCCATCGCCACCGGTCCCCACCATCAGCGTTACCCGCGAATTTGGGGAGATTACGTCGTCTACCAAGATGAAACGGCAGATTATTTCCAGTCGGATGTCTATTTGTATCAAATCAGCACTGGGCAGACCACGGCACTGGCCGTCACGACATCTTACCAGGGCCGACCAGACATCGATAATGGCTGGATTGTGTGGACAGACTGGCGAACGGGGACATGGCAGCTAGGTTCTTACAATATCAATACACGAAATTATGCGTTTCGACCTATTGATTGTGACGATGCCTGCCGCCCTCGCGTTTCTGGACATGAAGTGGTTTGGAATGGTTGGCGTAATGGGAACTACGATATCTACTTATACGATCTTGTAGCCGATGTTGAGCACACGGTGTACGAAGGCCCTGGCGACCAAAGATATCCATCATTGAGCGAGACATTAATTGCCTGGCAGGATGAAGACACGAATGGCAATTGGGATATCTACCTCTATGGGCGGGCGAGCGGCAAGATCTTTCCGATCAGCCTCGAACCGAGTATGCAGATCCAACCTGCGGTTGAGGGCAACACCATCATCTGGCAGGACAACCGCAGCCATACATGGGACATCTATGGCTTTATTTGGGATGGCCTAACGCCACCTGTGCAGACGCCTGCCCTGAAAAACCCCAAGGATCTGCATGTTGCGGCGTATCCAGGGGGTGAAATTCATCTTTTTTGGACGGACAACACGCCCGATGAGACAGGTTATGTCGTGCAACGCGCAGAGGGCATTTTTGGAACAGGCTGGCAGGATTATGCAACGTTGCCGGCGAACACGACTTTCTTCGTGGACCCGACCGTCATTCCTGGTCAGAGCTATTGGTACCGGATCCGGGCATTCAACAATTCAGGAAACTCAAGTTATTCGAATGAATCATACAGCACAGCATTCGAGGCTGTTCCGAATCCGGATGAGCAATACATGCTTGTGCTTATCAACGAAGCGCGGATGGATCCAGGAAGCTGGGGCTACCCAGGGCTGTCGGCAGTAGACCCCCTTGGTTGGCAGCCAAACCTGGCCTACTCAACACGTGCTCATGCCTTAGGCATGAACAATTCCGACTGCTGTCAGGGACATATCGATCTCGCCAGCCGTGGGCCAAGTGAGAGAGCTTTTGATGCCGGTTATCCATACGGCACGGGCGAGAACCTCACGGTCTCCACAAGAGGCCATCTCGGAATGGAAAGCGCACATCAAAGGTTTATGGATAGCACGGCGCATCGAAATAACATCCTGGCTGCAGATCTCCACCAGGCAGCCGTTGGGTTCCCCGCCGAAATTTGGGGGGCACTCGTCGAAGATTTCAGCGGAGGACCCGCCGGGACAGTAGCGCCGACGCTGCCAAGCGGCATCGCCATCCCCTACACTGACCCCGATGAGACATCCATCGACTTCCTGGTGAACTTTTGGAACGCGCAGAAGGTGGCTCCCAGTCGTTCTGAGGTTGTCATTAATGGCATTTCGTATCCGATGAGCCTGAGAAGTGGTGTGCCAGGGCGTGGAACATACATCTATTCCGCCAACCTGGCGAACAGCGATTACCGATATCACTTTGAATTCGAGTGGGGTTCGCCTGCACGGAAATGAGCGGTTGCCCGCAACTGGCGATTATGCCAGTCCCTTCGCACAGCAACTCCTACCGGATCTGATTGTCGACGGTTTGTGGTCGAACAATCTGGTGACCGGATATCCCTCCAAGATCAACAGCTCGATTCGAAATCAGGGTGAACATCCGGCCCAAAACATCGGCGTACAATTCTATCTTGGGGATCCTGAGAATGGCGGTGTTCAGCTTGGCGACACCCAGATCATCCCACATCTTGAACCTGGACAGAGCGACACAGTCAGCGTCAGTTGGACGCCGGCAACGGCTGGCATGTTCGAATTATTCGTCGTCGTCGATGGAGGTGATGCCATATCTGAAAGCGCTGAAGACAATAACGCATCTTCAGAAAACTTCACCGTGGGAGAAGGCGGTTTCACATGGTATGTTGACGCTTCTGTGGCGGTTTCAGGTGATGGCAGTACGGCTGCAACTGCTTTTAAGACAATTGCAGAAGCATTGCCTTACGCCAAACCCGACTGACACCGTGCAGGTATCTGCGGGCGTGTATCAGGAACGATTTACGCTGCGCACCGGGATCTCCTTAATTGGGGATGGCGCAGATACTACAATGATTGATGGCGGTGGCGCTTCCGGAACCGTCATCGATATGGAGCCGGGAACCATCATCGACGGCTTTACGATCACCGGCAGCGGAAGTGGGACTTTTCATGCGGGCATATGGCACAGCGCCGGTCCGGTCACTATCCGCAGAAACCATTTCGTCGACAATAGCGTCGGCGTCATCTCGTGGTGTTGGGATGCCACATGCGCCGCTGAAGCGATCCTGGAGAACAACATCTTCACTGGGAATTCTGGAGGCGCAATCAATGCTAACACCTACCCCATCGTCAAATTCGTAAACAACACGGTCGTGGACAACGGTCGGGGATTGGTGCTTAATAACCCCGCCAGCATCGCTGAGAACAACATTGTCGTCGATAATACGGGTGATGGCATCGCGGTCTTTTCACAGGGCGCGACCGTACGTTACAATGACGTTTGGAACAATGGGAACAATTACGTGGGCATTACACCAGAAGCAAGCAATATCTCAACCGACCCATCGTTTCTCGATCAAGTCGTCGGCAATTACAGCCTAAGCCCCGGCTCTCCGGCGATAGATGCAGGCAATCCAGCCCCTGCTTACAATGATCAGGATGGTTCCCGATGCGACATGGGCGCCTTTGGCGGGCCATTTGCTTTAACCGCTCAACAACAAGCCCCCTGTCAACGACTTGATATCAATAGCGATAGTTTTATTGATCTGGATGACATCAACGAAGTTCTGTCTCACTCAATCTTCACCAATGCTCCATACGATTCCCGCTACGATATCACAGGTGATGGCGTCGTCGATATCGCCGACATCTTCGAGATAGCCGTGCATTTTGGCGAGACCTGTCCCTGATCTTTTATCCCCACCAACAGTTGATTATCTGAAACAGTTTGTGTCCGCACCAGAGAAATTGAAAAAGTAGGAGGTGTCGAGAATGTCCTACAACGAAACCACCCTCACCGCCAGCGATGGCCTATCTATCTTTCTACGTACTTGGACGCCAAATGCTGAGCCACGCGCTGATCCTCGTCCTCGTCCACGGTCTGTCGGAACATGCCGGACGCTACAACTATGTCGTGGATGCCTTCGTGGGGCAGGGCTATGCTATTTATGGGCATGATCATCGTGGTTTTGGGCGCTCAGGAGGGCAGCGCGGCGATTTTGAGCGCTTTGACCAGGTGTTGGCCGACCTGGATCAGGTGGTGGAACTGGCCCGGACGCAGTTCCCAGGCCTGCCGTTGGGGATGTTTGCGCATAGCATGGGGGGAACGATTGGCGTGCAGTACTTATCCCACCATCCAGACAAATTCCGGGCAGCAATCCTTTCCGCTCCGGGTTTTGGTGCTGGTCCCGACCAGAACAAGACCTTGATTGCCGCGGCAAAAGTACTCGCAAGAGTCAACACCAACCCTGACCATTAATCGTAGCTCCAGCGGCGAATACAGACTCAGCCACGACCCTGCTCAAGCAGCCGCCTGGGATGACGATCCCTACGTGCACAGCTATGCCACCCCGCGCTTCGCCGTGCGGTATTTACAGGCCGCAGCCGAGGCCAAAAGCCAACTAGGACAACTGCGTCTCCCCCTCCTCATCGTCATGGGTGAGGAGGATGTCACCATCAACCAGGTAGATATTCGAGAGGCAGTAGCAAAGGCCGGTGACAATCTCACGTTCATCACCTATCCCGGAGCGTATCACGAAGTCCACAACGAAACGCCGGAGATACGGGAAAACATGCTGCTGACTGCGGTCACCTGGATGGTTGAACAGATGCAATTGCCAATGCCGATGGAGGGTTAGCCATGTCTCAAACACTGGTGCAGCAGCAGTTCGGCCCGAATGCCGAGAAATACGTGCAATCAAAGGTCCACGCCTCTGGGCATAGCCTGACGCGCATGGTGGAGTTGGCGGAACCACAAACGCACTGGCTGGCGCTCGATGTAGCGCCTGGCGGCGGCCATTCCGCCATTGCCATCGCCAGACGTGCAGCAGGCGTGGTCGCTGTGGATATCACACGCGGCATGTTGGTGGCTGCCAGGGCGCACGCCACCGGGCTGGGTTTAGACAATCTGGTCTGGGTGCAAGGCGATGGCGGGTCGCTGCCCTTGCGGGATGAGATATTCGACCTCGTCACCTGCCGTGTAGCCCTCCACCATTTCCCAGATCAGGCCAGGGCGATTGGCGACTGGGCGCGCGTATTGAAACCAGGAGGACGGCTGGTGCTGGTCGACAACATCGGGCCGGATGACCAACAAGCAAACGAGTATGTCAATACGTTTGAGACGATTCGAGACCCCTCGCATGGTTGGATATACCCGTTGCAGGCGTTGACAGACATCGTACAGGGCGCAGGGTTGGTGGTCGAATACAGCGAGCGATTGACGAAACCGATGGCGTTTCATCCCTGGATGGAACGGATGCAGGTCGGGCTCGATGATCAAAAACGCCTGACAGACATGCTCTGGGGCAGCACTGGACCCGCCCTTGCGTTTCTTTCCCCACAGGGTTCTGGCAACGAGACCACGTTCAACCTGCGAGAAGGCGTTATCCGCGCCCGCAAATAATGCGCCGTGATTGTCGCGATCCGAATTCGTTGACATTCAACGTAAGCGAATGCTACACTAACCCTGATATTTCACCGCACCACCGCCTGCAACCAAAGATGTGAACATGGAAAAGGAAAGACGCTGGTTAACGCTATCCGCTGCAAGCAAACTGCTGGGTGTTCACCCTGCAACGCTGCGGCAGTGGGCGGATGCCGGGCAGGTCCCATCGTATCGTACGCCAGGCGGACACCGGCGCTTCGATGCCGATGAACTGCGCACTTTCCTCTTGCAGGCCAGTACGCCTGCCCACCACACTGGCGGCAGTGATGATGTGAGTACGCTGTTGGAAAACGCGCTTATCCAAACGCGCAGCGAACTCCGGCAGGCCAGGCTTGATGAAAAAGCGTGGTATTCGGCCTTTGACGATACCGGGAAACAGCAGCAACGGATTCTGGGACGCCAACTATACGAAGATGCAGTGCAATTTATCATCTATCCTGACCAACGTCAGGTGTTACTGGGGAAAGGACAAATACTGGGCACAGCCTATGCCTCAAATGCCATGCGCTATGATATTTCCCTGCTGGAAACCGTGCGAGCCTTCCAATTTTTCCGCCACAACTTGCTCCAGGCGCTCACCGCAGAGGATATTGACAGCCGCATCTCGATATACGACGAAGCGGATATCGGCCGAAATCTGGACACCCTCCTGAACGAAGTCCTGTACGGCCTGATCAACACCTACGAACATGAACTGCTCGATGAAAAAAGCATAACTGGGCTGGATGGAGTAGATTGAAGCCGGGCCGGGGCCAGAACTGGTAACATTTCCCAAAGTGAGAGCATCTCAGTCGTACACCCTGCGCGCAAGGACGACTGATACGCCATTCCCAATCCTCGATTATGACCAAACGCAACCTCTCTTTTGTTATTCTGACCGTGCTCATTTTGGGCGGTATCTGGATCTGGCTCAGCCGGATTACTGAAACCCAGGCAGCGGACGAACGCCCGGCCATCCCCGTGCCGGGCCATCCCGCGCCCGATTTCGCGCTCCAGACTCTTGATGGCCAGACCCTGCAATTATCGGATTTGCAGGGACAGGCGGTTGTGCTCAACTTCTGGGCGAGCTGGTGCCCCCCTTGCCGGGCCGAAATGCCTGAGTTGGAGCAAGCTTACCAGGACAATAAAGATCAGGGACTCGTGGTTCTGGGGGTTAACCAGGGTGAACAGCAGGCCATTGCCGATGCTTTCATGCAACGATTCGCCCTCACCTTCCCCGTGGTGCTGGATCAAGAGCTTGTCGCCTCCAGGTATTACAAGGTCAACTCGCTGCCCACCACTTTCTTCATCGACCGCAATGGCATTATCCGTGGTCAGGTGACTGGCCAGGTGAACACCGCCCTGCTCAACGAGAAATTGCGCTCCATTTTCCCTTAGTCTCCACCCATTGCTATCCGAAACACATAGTCTTCCCATGCTCCCCACCCTGCAAATCGGCCCGCTGGCCCTTCCCACCCACCCGCTCCTGTTGATCCTGGGCTTTTATCTGGGACTCTGGCTCGCGGCTAAAGTGGCCACCCGCCGGGGACTTAACCCCGATCATCTTTATAACGCCGGCTTTTATGCTGCCATCGCCGCCGTTGTCGCAGGACGGCTGGGACATGTCATTCTCTTTTTCCCCGCCTACCTTTCAGATCCGTTCAGCATCTTGTCGCCCAACCTGGCCGCCTTTCAGCCCCTGGCGGCGCTGCTGGGCGCTATCGTCGTGTTTGTGTGGTACCAAAGAAAATACAGGATACCGATCCTGCCGTTGCTGGACGCCCTCTTTGTCGGCGCCTTGGCGATCCTGGCCACAGCGGCCTTTGCAGATGGCCTGAATGGGCTCAAGTTCGGCGAGCCCAGCACGTTGCCCTGGGCGATCAACCAGTGGGATGTACCCCGACACCCGGTGCAATTCTACGAGATGCTGGGCACGGTGATCGTTATCCTGCTGATCTGGCGTTACCTCGACCGCTTGCGTCCCGGAGAAGCGGCATTGGCGGCTGTTGGCGGCTATGCGGCTGGTGCGTCTGGTGGTGGATGCTTTCCGTGATTTGCCCGTCACCGTAGGTGAAGGCTTCCGTTTAAGCCAGATCCTGGCCTTTTTGGTGGCGCTGGTGGCGCTGATTGCCCTTTACCAGATGCGCTCTGCGGACGAAAAGACAGAGGCCGGGGACGCAAACGCATCCTCAGCCTCCTGATGGCGCCTTGAGTAACCTTATCCGGGTCTAGTCTAAACCCGCACCACTGACAGCTTGTCGGCCACCAAAGAGCCCATGAACTGGCGCTGTCCCTCAGTGATAAAGTTGATGGTGAGATAAACGTCATCCGGCTTGGATTCGACCTCGGTCACCATGCCCCGGCCAAAACGTTCGTGCTGCACCCATTGCCCCACTTCGAGCTTGCGAGCGGCGGCTTTTTTGCGGGCTGAGCCATTGGGCGCCGGGGCAGGCGTTTGGGCATTGGCAATCACGCGGGTTTCGCGGTCGCGCCAGGCCTCGGCATAGGGAGCCAGATCGTCGAGGTTGTTCAAATTGCGGCGGATAGACGCCAGTTCGTCACGGGCGCGAGCAAGTTGCGCCATCAGATCCGCCTGACCCCGAAAGCGCTTTGCCTTGGCGATCCGCCGTGAAGCAGAGCCCAACACCATGTTGATCTCGCTGAGTTGCTCGCGGGGAAAGGGATCGTGCGATGTCAGCAGAATCAACTGCACGCCATTCGTCCGGCACAATTCCTTGCGGATCTCGTCACGAGAGGAGTCTTCCAGTTCCTCCCAGTCGCTTTTGCGACCTTTGGTCGCCATGCCCACAAAACGCACGGCAACGCCGATGTCCGGGTACAACACATCCAGTTTGAGTTTACGCCGAGTGGAGGGGTTAATCAGCCAGTCGGGGGAAACGTTACGCTGTGTCTTAATCTTATCGAAAATCCGGGCCAGGATTTCATTCCAGCCCATCCAGTAGAGATAGCTGCTCATGTAGGGAATAGTGTGATGTGAACGTGGGGGAAGAATCGTCGACAAATGTTAGCACTTTAGTTCTAGTTGGTCAATTTCGGCGGTTGCTCACAAGCCATAAAATCTGGCCAGCAACCGGTCCATGAGCCAGGGCGCAACCGCAGCAGAAAACACAAACAGTCTATCGAACAAGGTGGCATAAGCATCGCGTGGTTCGCGCTGGGCCGCACGCACAATCGCACGCCCAACCTGGTCTGCAGAGGCAGGCTGCACCCGACCCCGACTCTGGGCGGTAGCGTCGCCGGTGAGATGGTTGCGGATAAACGCCGTCTCGGTGACCCCGGGATAAAAGCTGACAACGCGCACATTGTCGGGCCGCAATTCCACCCGCATCGATTCGGACAGGGCGTTTAAGGCGAATTTGGAGCCCGAATAGACGCCGATGTTCGGCATGGCGCGCCGTCCCACAATGGAGGAGATGTTGATGATCAGGCCATCCTTGCGGGCGCGCATGGCGGGCAGGACCGCTTCGATGGCGTAAATGGCGCCCCAGTAATTGATATCGAACAACTGCCGCGCCAATGGGAGATCGATCTCCCCAACAGGGCTGCGCATCCCCACCCCGGCGTTGTTGACAAGGATATCGATGGCCCCGAAAGCTTCCTGTGTCCGGGCGACTGCCTGTTCCACCGCCTGTTGGTCGCTGATATCGGCTGCCAGGGGCAAAACAGAAACGCCGGGGCGAGCGTTCAACTCGTCCGCCAGGGACTGCAAAAGCTGTCCGGAGCGAGCCATCAAGGCAAGGCGTACGGGACGTTCGGCAAATGCCCGGGCCGTGGCCGCGCCGATACCTTGCGACGCGCCCGTAATCAACACCACGCGATTGGTCAAGTCCATTTTGCCGTGTCTTGCGGAAGCAGAAGAGGCATGATCGAGGAACGATAATCAATGATTAAAGATTGGCGGTAGGGCGTTGCTTAATCTTCAATCTTTGATTATCGCCTTTTTTACTCCATGCCCACCAGTAAGCCGGTGACAACCACCCGGTGCGTGTTGGAATCAGGCGGCCAACACGTTACCAGGGTGAGTTGGGCGTCGGTGGTGGGGGCGAGATACTGGGCGTTATCCTGGCGCTGGGCGATGGAAGCATTGGCTTCCTGCAAGCGTCGCCAGCCATTCACCTGATACACGAAGCGCCGCCCGCTCTCGTCCACCAGGATCATCTCATCGCCAAGACCAAAATCGACGCCAGGCTGGCCGATAACGCAAACACTCTGAAACACAGCCCCGCCGATGTTATTGTGCCCGGAAAGCACGACATTGCCCGCCTCGCCTGGAAAAGCTGAGTTGATATGATGTCCGGCGGCGAAATCGACGACATCCCACTCACTGCGAACACCCTTCGCATCCTGGACGACTTTCCAGCCCATCGTTTCGACCGGCGTATCCAGATTCAAGGCGGGTATGAGCAACCGAGTTGGCGGCATCCCTGCACCGAACGCCAGGGGCGCGACCGTTGCCACTGCCACCGGCCCTGCTTCATCGATCCGGCCGTTTTTTGCTGCAACAGGCGTGATGGCTGGCGCTTGCGTGGCAGGAGGCTCGAAGGGAGTCGGCGTTGCCGTGGGAACTGGCAGGCGTCTCCTGGATGATCCGAAGCACCGTTTCTGTGGGTTCTGCCGTCCCAGCCGTGGGCGTGGGTTGCGAAGTCGCCTCTGGAGTCGGCAGTTCTGGCGATATTGCTAAATCGGAGACAGGAACGGCGGTCGGGGTCCAGGTGGGAGGCAGGACGACAGCAGAATCCGGGGGCGAATCCTGAAAGCAGGACGAAACCGCCACTGCAATGGCGATGATCACGAATCCGTAAAGGAAGGTTTTCCAGCGATAAAGCATATCTTCAACAAGGATGGGGGGATGATCGAGGATGCGCTGCTTGCCCGGCCGGGCGTCTGTGGCCGGGCAAACGCACACGAAAAACCATTGTACGCGATTCGCACAGATTGGCAAAAGCCGCCGCAACCATTGCCTTCGCCTTGCGCTCATGCTATCATCCGCCCGGAGTGATCATGCCATGAGCCTATCCCTGTTCTCAAATTATCGACAACGACAACTTGAAGCCTTGTTGGAAATCAGCCGGGCGCTGACCGCACGGTTGGATCTGCCCTCGTTGCTGCGCACCATCCTGGGCTACGCAGCTGAGATGATCGGGGCGGAGGTCGGTTATGTAGCGCTGCTGACGCCCAATGGCCACCTGCGCGTGGCTTCGGGCTATGGGCTTCCCTCGAACGTTTTCCACGCCCTGGCGCCCTACCTGGCCCAGAAACGCCCGGAACGCGACTTCTGGAATGAAGGTGAGTTGCGCCGCCAGCTCACTATCATTGCCGAAGCCACGAAAATCCCCCTGGAACAAGTCGTGTCTTTGCCCCTGGTGCTGGAAGATGAGGAAATTGTCGGGGGTCTGTTCCTCTTCCGCTCAGGCTCCATCGCTTTTACGGCGGGTGACCGCTCTCTGTTGCGCGATTTCGCAGATCAGACCGCCATCGCCGTGCGTAACGCCCGCCAAATGGAGCAACTGCGCGAGGAGAAAGCGCGTGTCGAAGCGGTGATCGCCAACAGCCCCAACGGCGTCATGATCCTGGACCCCAACCTGCACATCGCCATCATCAATCGGGCTTTTTCTGATCTGGTCGGCGTTACGATGGATGATGCCAGGGGCAAGCCCTGTCATGAGGTGCTGATGCTCGAGAATCGCACAGGGGATCACTTGTGTCAGGATGGCAGGCATCCGCCTCCCCCCACCGGCATCTGGCAGGGAGAAGGGGATATCATCCGCCCTGGTTACAAGCGCATCACCGTGGGCGTGACTTACTTCCCGCTGTTTGACCGCAATGGCAACCTCATCAATGTCATCGCCACACTGACCGACATCACGCGTTACCGCGAAGCGGAAGAACTGAAATCAACCTTTATCTCCGTCATCTCTCACGAGCTGAAAACCCCGGTAAGTTTGATTAAGGGATACGCCAGCACGCTCGCCCGCGACGACGCCACCTGGAGCGATACCATGGTGCGTGAAATCGGACAGGTGATCGAAGAGGAGAGTGATCGCTTAAATGATCTCATCAACAACTTGCTGGATGCCTCGCGCATCCAGGCCGGCGCTCTGAATTTGGATATCGACGATATTTCTCTGGAGCATATCGCCCACACATCGATCGATCGCTTCCAAACACAAACAGATAATCACCGTTTTGAACTCGATTTCCCCGATGACTTGCCGGCTGTCCGCGCCGATGCTCGCCGGATGCGCCAGGTTTTCGACAACCTGCTCAGCAACGCCATCAAATACTCGCCAGAAGGTGGGGTGATCCGGGTTGGTGGGTGGCAGGAGGAGGATCGGGTCGTCACCTACGTGGCGGACGAAGGGATCGGCATCCCCAAAGACGAGCAGGCGTCAGTATTCGAGCGCTTTTTCCGGGTTGATTCCGGCCTGCGTCGCAAAACCCAGGGTGTGGGACTGGGCCTGTTCCTGGTCAAAGCGATCATCACGGCGCAGCATGGCGAAGTGTGGCTGAGCAGCGAACCGGACAAAGGCGCGACCTTTTACTTTGCCTTGCCCCTGGCGTAAGTGTTTGGCGGTTTGAGATCTTGAGAAGACATAGGTCTCCAAACCGCCAAACCTCGAGGTTTCGCGTCCAGAGCTGAAAGTCTTCCGCAACAAAAAGCCCGCACTGTTTTTACAACAGTGCGGGCTTTCTTAATCTGTTCCAGGCCTCATCCGCCTGGTTGCCAATTGGGTTTGAACTTGGAATGCGATTATTTCATGATCAGTGGGAGGTATTGGAGGCGTTCCGGGGTAGGCGTTTGGGTGGGTGTGGGGCTCGGTGTCAAAGTCGGCGTATGTGTCGGCGTGGGCGTCGCCCCGGTCATATCTTCAACAATGCGAGGATCAGCATCAATCAAAATCACCACATTGCCATCTTGCACACCATCCACATCTCCTGGACCTCCGTCTTGATCAATTGCTGAGCTCCCAGACGATCCACGACCCTCAACGTCCCTCCTGCTGATTCGAGGGGAAAGGATTGGCTGACGCTTTCCTCGCTCAAGACCCATAGCACAGTCTTGATGCTGCCATTCATCGCAAAATCGTAACCTTCCACATTCACGGGTAGTCTCGTCGCGCCGTCACGCTGGTCGCCCCAGCCACCTCCCTGGTCATGGTGCGATATGTGTAATAGGGTTGCTTCTTTGATAAATCGGAGCGTAACAGGCCGTAGCTGAAATCCAGGTACGCCTCATCCACACCCTCCAACCAAATCACTGGTAGAATACCCGTAAACATACCCCGTGCATAGACCTGCATGACGTAACGTGAAGACAATTCCTCGTTGTAGGTTAGCGCCTGCCCATCCGGTCCCTCGGTGGGATAGCCCACCTCCGTGCAGGCAATCGGTTTATCCTCACCACTAATCTGCTTCACGTCGTTGAGGATGCTGTTTGCCTTACCGTAGATGTTGCTCTTGTAGCGATCCCCGCCCGGATCGGCCCAGCGCCAGGCCCAGGCCGGATAGTAGTGGAAGTTGACGATGTCAAAATACGCCGCCCCGCCTGCATCCAGCACGTCATTGAGAAAATAGTAGTCGAAAGGCCCACCGTCGGTCTGATACCAGTACTCATACGCCAGTCCGCCCAAAAGCACCTGAGCATCAGGGTTTCCCGCCTTAATGGCAGGGTAGGCAAATGACAACATGTCCGCATAAGCGGCGCCACCAGCGCCCTGCGCGGCATTGGGATGCCCAGCCCCCCAACAGCCTCCCAACCAGGAGAAATCCACCGGATTAGCATTATCAGGCTCGTTATAAAATGCCCAATGCAGAACATCGTAGGATGCAACGCCATAGCGTGCAGCGGCAGCGCTCAGGAAATCAGCAAAAGTCTGGAGGTGTTCCTGGTGGATAGGTCCGCAAGCTGTGTCCGCAGCCCAGGCGGGATTGCCGCCAATGGTGACGATTACCTGGCTGCCATGTGCAGTGGCTGCGCTCAGGATTTCATCCCACTTGACCCAATTGTATTGCCCTGGTTGCGTCTCTACATCGTTCCAGTGCAAATGGATATTGGTCCAGCTCGCCCCTGCATCGGCCATCTCTTGCGCTCCAGGCAACGTGCGATTGCTATTGGCCCAAAGATAGACACCAAAGGGGTTGGTGGATGATTCAGTAGATTCGAAGCCATCCGGCTCCAAAGCCAACACAGTTGTGGCAAGGAACAGCGTGAGTACCAGAACAACAAGAACGAATGGTGTACGTGTTGTGTGTTTCATTTCGAAGTCAATTCTCCTGAAAAATTCGTGTTTGCCTGATTCTTTTTGAGATGAACAGAACTTTCTTTCTAGTGATCGATAACCAAGGGAAAACTGAGCCACCATCTGGCGGTTACTGGGTCTAGTTCAATCCATTTTTTGTTGCCGTCAGACTGGACAAACTCCAGCGCGTACTTGTAGGTTACGCCAGGTTGCACTGTCCCATCCAAATATGCATAGGCTGCACCTTGATCAGCGCCAGCGTATTCAGCGACGATAATCTCTTCGTTCAGCACCTCATACAGTCCATCCTCCCTCATGCGCAGCACATTGAAGCCAAGGAGTTGTAACTCGTTCAGGGTCCGCCAGCTCACCTGCAGGCTGTGGATTGCTGGCGTCACCTGCATGTCGGTCACTGCCAGATTCGTGGGTTGCTGGATAACAACCTCGAGTCCATCCCTTTTCCCGGACAGGGGGATATCAGGCGGGAGGGGGCCTACCGGGCCATCGGGATCAGCCAGGATGTTGGATACGGTGGCCGTATTGACGGTTGCGCCATTGGGCGGTATCCAAGGGGAGGTCGTATCCTTCAAAGCCTTGAAAGTGACTGTGATCGCGAAACTTTCTCCCGGACCCAGGTCCTGGTCAAAACTGACTGTGAGGTCGCTCCAGTTGATGGCGCCGTCATTGGCAGCATCATCCGCAGCAGGGGAGGTGTCTGCGAATTTGAATTCCAGGTATTCAGGATCATAGTCATCCTGCAAGGGCAGGACCGCCAGCCAGGTGTTGCCGGTATTGGTGATGGTGATCTCGAAGGTCACATTTCCATTGGGACGGGCAGGCATACCACTGGTTAGCACTTTCGAAAGGGTGTAGCTTCCGCCTGATACATCCTCCACGATGCGGGGATTGGCGTCGATGGCGATCACCACCTTGCCATCCTGCACGCCATCCAGGTCCCCAGCGCCGCCATCCTTGATCCGTTGCTCCGCACCCAAGCGATCCACCACTCGCAAAGTCCCTCCAGCTAATGCCAGGGGAAAGGCCTGGTTGAGGCTGTACTCGCCCAATACCCACAGCGCGGTCCTGGTGTTGCCACGCATCTCAAAATCATAGCCCTCCACATTCACCGGGTAGTCTGTGCGCGCGGTCACGCTGGTCGCCCCAGCCACCTCCCTGACCATGGTGCGGTAGCTGTCATAGGGCTGCTTGTTCGTCAGGTCCGACCGCAGCAGGCCATAGCTGTACTCCAGATAGGTTTCATCCACACCCTCCAGCCAGATCACGGTCTGAATGCCCGTGTACATGGCCCGCGCATAAACCTGCAGCACGTAGCGCGAGGACAGCTCTTCGTTGTAGGCTAGGGCATGGCCTGTTGGTCCCGCCGTGGGATAGCCCACCTCCGTGCAGGCGATGGGCTTGTCCTCGCCACTGATCCCCTTTATCTCGCTGAGGATGTCCTGCGCCTTGCCGTAGATGTTGCTCTTGTAGCGATCGCCCCCCGGATCGGCCCAGCGCCAGGCCCAGGCCGGATAGTAGTGGAAGTTGGCGATATCAAAGTAGGCGGCGCCACCGGCATTGAGCAGGTCATTGAGGAAGTAATAGTCAAAGGGCCCGCCGTCGGTTTGGTACCAGTACTCGTAGGCCAGTCCGCCCAGGAGCACCTGCGCATCCGGATTTCCCGCTTTGATGGCAGGATAGGCGTAGGATAGCATGTTCGCATAGGCGGCCCCACCCGCTCCTTGAGCGGCATTGGGATGGTTCGCCCCCCAGCATCCTCCCAGCCAGGGGAAATCAACGGGATTGGCGTTGTCCGGTTCGTTGTAGAGCGCCCAGTGCCGGACGTTGTAGGGGGCGCTGCCGTAACGGGCGGCGGCAGCGGTGAGGAAGTCGGCAAATGCCTGCAAATTATCCTGGCGAATCGGCCCGCAGGCTGTGTCCGCTGCCCAGGAGGGATTGCCGCCAATGGTGACGATCACCTGATAACCGTGAGCCGTGGCGGCGGTGAGGATGCCATCCCACCTGGCCCAGTTATATTGCCCCGCTTGGCTCTCCACATCACTCCAGTGCAGGTGCACATTGGTCCAGCTTGCCCCAGCTTCGGTCATCTCCTGCGCGCCAGGCAACGCCAGCTGGCTATCAGCCCAGAGATACACGCCAAAGGGATCGACAGGCTGGGAAGCCGCCTCCGGGTCCAACCCACGCGCCAGGGAGGTTGTGGCCAGAAGCAAGGTGATGACCAGCATCAAAAAGGATGTGTGGTGTGCGTGACAGGCGTCTCATCCCGAATCCTGTTCCACTCAAAATGGTTCTCTATTCCTGCACCGTGCAAATGGATGGCTGATGATCAAGCCTCATCCCCTGATCTTCGCCTGAGATAAACGACCAGTACGATGGCGATGAACACCGCAACCAAGCCCAGGGACAACTAACAAGAAGGGATTGGGGGGCGCGGGCGCGCTTTGCGCCTCTACCTCTTCGGTGATGGGGTTTCGTCCAAATCCAAGCTGCTATCTGCTGGCGCCTCTGTGGGTGTTGCGGACTGCGGTGGCGTTTCAGTGGTGATAGCTGAGGCTGGTTCTTGGGTATCGATGGGAGGAGGTGATTCGGTCGGGTCTGGCGTTCCCCGGGGGCGCGCTCGTCCCCGGTGGGCCTGGCCCCTCTGTAGCGGTTGGTTCCGGCGTCAGCGGAGGTGCTGCAGTGGGCGTGTCGCTATGGGTGGCAAGGGGGTGTTGGTGGCGGGCAGGGGCGTATTCGTAAGCGTCGAAACGGGAGCCAGAGGTGTATCAGTGGACGGGCGGGCTGTATCCGTGGGCAGGGGGGTAGGAAGGGGCGGCGTGTCAGTCGCCGGAACGGGCGTATCGGTGGGGCGGGGGTGTCGGTCGCCGGCAGGGGCGTGTTGGTCGCTGGTGCGGGTGTATTGGTCGGGAGCAGCGTCGGTGTGAGAGAGGGCCTGAGCGTGGGAGGTAAAGCCAAAGCGAACTGCGCGGCAGTCCTTTCCTGATCGCTAGCCCCCACCGATCGCACAGCCTCTGCAAGCGCGCGCGCCGTCGCCAGCCCTACGCCTGGCGCCGAAACCAGCAGGGAAATCAGGAGGATGACGGCGAAAAACCGTGTTAATCGCATGAGCTATCGAGCGAGATCTATCGGCGCTTTCGCCGATGGTGAAATCCCTCGGGCTGTCAGGACGAAACGCCGCAGAACGTGCCGAAGTAAATCGCCACTTCGAAGATATCGGCGATATCGACAACGCCATCGGGAATGATATCGTATTGGGGATCGTAGGGGGCATTCACGAAGATGGATTGGTCAAGGACGATCAGGATGTCATCGAGGTCAATGATGCCGTCATCATTGAAATCATAGCGGGGACAGGGCACCTTTCCGGTGGCATCCTCAACGATGCGGGGGTTGGCATCAATAGAGATCTCAACCTTGCCGTCCTCCAGACCATCCAAATCTTCGACACTTCCATCGTCGATGAACTGCTGCATACCAAGCCGATCCACAACCCGTAGCGTTCCACCCACTGAACTCAGCGGAAAGCTCTGGTTGAGGCTGTACTCGCCTAGCACCCAGAGCACGGTTTTCGTGCTATCGTCGACCGTGATATCGTAGCCTTCCACGGTTACGGGGTAATCGTAGCGCGCGGTCACGCTGGTCGCCCCGGACACCTCCCTGGCCATGGTGCGGTAGCTGAAATAGGGCTGCTTCTTGGTCAGGTCCGACCGCAACAGACCATAGCTGTGAGCGAGATAGGTTTCATCCACACCCTCCAGCCAGATCACCGGCTGAATGCCTGTGTACATGGCCCGCGGCATAGACCTGCAGCACGTAGCGCGAGGACAGCGCCTCGCTGTAGGGCATGGCATCTCCGGCTGGTCCCGCCGTGGGATAGCCCACCTCCGTGCAGGCAATGGGCTTGTCCTCGCCACTGATCCCCTTGATCTCGTTGAGGATGTCCTGCGCCTTGCCGTAGATGTTGCCCTTGTAGCGATCGCCCCCCGGATCGGCCCAGCGCCAGGCCCAGGCCGGATAGTAGTGGAAGTTGGCGATATCAAAGTAGGCGGCGCCGCCGGCATTGAGCAGATCGGTGAGGAAGTAATAGTCAAAGGGCCCGCCATCGGTCAGATACCAGTACTCGTAGGCCATGCCGCCCAGGAGCACCTGCGCATACGGATTACCGGCCTTGAGGGCCGGGATAGGCGTAGGACAACATATCCGCATAGGCCGCGCCACCCGCGCCCGAGGCGGCGTTAGGGTGGTTACCCCCCCAGCAACCGCCCAGCCAGGGGAAATCAACGGGATTGGCATTGTCCGGTTCGTTGTAGAGCGCCCAGTGCCGGACGTTGTAGGGGGCGTTGGCGTAGCGGGCGGCAGCGGCAGTGAGGAAGTCCGCAAATGCCTGCAGATGTTCGGAGCGAATCGGCCCGCAGGCTGTGTCCGCGGCCCAGGCGGGATTGCCGCCAATGGTGACGATCACCTGGCTGTCCTGCGCCGAGGCGGTGGCCAGGATGGCATCCCACCTGGCCCAGTTATAGTGCCCCGCTTGGCTCTCCACATCGTTCCAGTGCAGGTGCACATTGGTCCAGCTCGCGCCCGCAGCCGCCATCTCCTGCGAACCGGGCAACGCCAGCTGGCTGTCAGCCCAGAGATACACGCCGAAGGGATCGGCCGGCGGGGACGCCGTAGCGGGTTCATCAGCGCTGCCCGTGCGCGTTGTCAGGGACAGGCCCAAAATAACCAGTACAATCAGGTATGAAAATGTCTTGTACAGCGTGCGTTTCATGATGACTTCCGTCCTCTTGAAGTGGGTCCACAGGCGCCGACATCAACGAGAGTGATGCTGTCTTGGCTCAATGACGGTACACCAAGGGCAAAAACAACAAGCTTGGCGAAGGCGTCGCTGTGGGAGTGGCCGTGGGCGAGAGGGTAGGGGTTGGTGAAGGCGAGGGGGTGAGTGTGGGGGTAGGGGTGGAGGTGGAGGTAGACGTAGGAGTATTCGTGGGTGATGGGGTTGGCGACGGGGTGTGCGTTAAGGTTGGGGTCGGCGTCGCGCTGGGGGGCACAGGCGTGGGGGAGGGCGTAGTGGTAGGCGTATGGGTGGGGGTGCGGTGTATGGGTGGGGGGAAGTGAGGTGGGCGTAGCGGTCGGCGGGACAGGCGTGGGTGTGTCCGTGGGAGGGAGCGGTGTTGGCGTGTCGGTGGCGGGTATGGGCGTATGGGTCGGCGTCAGGGTCGGCGTGTCGGTGGGACTGGTGGTGGGAGGCAACAAGAGAAGGGCGCGTTCCTGCTGTTCTACGCGAAGCTGAACGCTGTAGCGCCCCTGAACAGCCATTTCTCCTTGAGCGCGAGCATGGTCCAGGAAAATGCGCGGCGTCAAAAGCAGGGCAATCAGTAGAACGGGGATGAATAAACGTTTCAGCATAGTCATTATCCAGGGTTGCGAGATGGCGGTATTACGGTGGCTGGTCTTTCGATCCTCAAATGATGTCCGCCGTGATCACTTATCCCGAAGCGCCACAGCTTGTGCCGAAGTAAAGGGCCACCTCAAAGATATCGGCGATATCAATGACGCCATCCGGGACGATGTCGTACTGCGCGTCATAAGGTTCATTGACGAAGATGGAATGGAACAGGACGATGTTGATGTCATCGAGGTCAATGAAGCCGTCATCGTTGAAGTCGTAGCGTTCGCAGGTGCTGGGGACCGGCGTGGGCGTCGCTGTCGGCGTCGGGCTCGGCGTTGATGTGGGTGAGGGCGTCGCTGTCGGCGTAGGTGTGGGTGTGGACGTCGGCGTGGAGGTCGGTTCGGTCGAGCTCCCTTCCCAGCGGGCGCGGGCGGGAATCATGCAGTCGGTGGGATTCGTTACGATATCGGGACCGGTGGCAGGCCAGGCCGCCCCCCGAAAAAGGCTGGCGCTGCGTCCAGATAATAGCTGGGGGGGAGGGTGTGGTCGGCGATGGCCGCATCCCACTGGATCGCACCGTTCTGGTAGTTGCCGTGCAGCAGTGTATCCTGCACGCTGGCGTTGATGTCGATGTCGTTCAGAGGGGAATCGCCCAGCACATTCCCCACCAGGTTTTGTTGATGCGATCGATCATAGATGTCAATGCCTTCTGCCTGGGTGCAATTGCGCAAAAAGGTGTTGCCCGGCCCCGAAGGGCCCCAGGCATCGGAGATGGCCATTTCCTGCACCACGTTGCCCTCAAAGAGATTGTAGGCGGGATAGTGGCCGTGCAGGGAGATGTCGGCCGGCGTCCAGCTGCCGCCATCGGCATAGGGCTGCACGTGCGTAATTGTAGGCGAAGACATTGCCACTGGCGCCAATCTGGGCGAGCATGGCGTGGCGCAGCGCCTCGAAGATGTTATTCTCCACCAGGCAGCCGGTGACATGCTTTTCGAGATCCACGCCATAGCCCTGCCCCCCAGAGCCGTAGGCCCGGGCGTGGTGGATGGTGTTGTCCCGGATCTCGCACTTGGTGGAACTGATGCCCATGATATGGCTGTAGGTGATACCCTCGCTCTCCACCTCGCGCACCCAGACGTTGGCGGCGTTGTAGATCAGGATCATCTGCCCTTGCCCCGCATCCTGGCGTTGCAGGTGCATGCGTTCAACGCCCGCCCCTTCGATCACGCCCACCCGCCGCAGGACAGGATTGCGATTGGCCTGGTAGGCATAATGCAATGGCTCCGCCAGGGTGATCTGATTGCCATTGACGGAGACGACCTCCACCATCTCCCCGAGCGCATCCTTGGCCCAGGATTCATTCCCGATCAGGGCATCGTTCTCCTCCTGGATCTCGGCATAGTCACCGGCGCTGATGGAGGAGGCATTGGCCAGGGTCAGGGTTGTGGAGCCTTTGGCGTAGCCACCGACAACAGGGACGAAGTCCCCATAATCCCAGGCCAGGATCTTGATGGCATCGATGCCGGCGCCATTGAAATCAAAGACAAGATGGGTGGCGTCCTCGCCAGCCCCGCGCAGGACCACGCCGGACCTCAGATCGATGCTCGAACCGAAGGCATTGGCTGAGGTGAAGCGATAGGTGCCAGCGGGCACCCACACCGCGCCCCCGCCAGCTGCGGCCGCGGCATTGATGGCATTCTGAAAGGCGAGGCGGTTGTCGGTGCTGTTATCGGCCACCGCCCCGAAGTCAAGGACATTTTTGACCACCGCCAGTTCGGGGATGCCGCCGTGGACGCCGGGATCCCAGGTTACCCGACGATCGGGAGGGACGATGGTGTCCGGAGCGGCCCACACAGCCACAGTCAGTGCCAGGGAAAGCAGTACACCGGCTAGTAAGATCAGTTGTTTGCGACCAAGTCGAGAGATCATATCCAATTCTCCAATACTGCGGTGGTGTTCGTGTGCCATCCTCGACATCCGTTCGTTCCGACTATCCACCCAGATGGCGGCTGCGATTGTATAGCCACAATCCGCCCACGACAGTGGGAACCAACAACACCAATGCGTGGAGCAACAAGGCGTAGGCCAATGCATCAGTGGGAGCTATGCCCACGAGTGACAGAGCCAATACGATCATACCCTCAAAGATGCCAAGTTGTCCAGGGGTGATGGGGATGCTGACGCCGCCATACACGAAGATCAGCACCAATACGGCGTTCAGCAAGCTGGGAGGCAGACCCAGCGCCCGGAACAGGAGCAGATTGGTGGTGATAGCGGTCCCCCACACCGCTGCTGTCCACAACAACAGGACTGGCAAGCGTCGCCATTCCCGCAGTGCGGTCAGACCATCCAGGAGGTTTTGCAGGACGCCTGCCAGGCGCGCCGACAGGGCTGAACGCCGTCCCCAACGTGCCAACAAACGCTTGATCGCAGGCAGCGCCATGACCAGGCCCAACCATCCTGCCGCCGCCAGCAGCGAGACCATGCCCACCTGAGAGCCATCCGCATTCACCCAGGCGGGCAGCACCACCAGCGGTAACGCCAGCGCCGCCATCAATCCCACCAGGATCACATCGATCAATTTTTCAGCGCCGATCGTGCCCAAGGCGGAGGCGGTGCTCGCGCCCCGATCCCGGCCAGCGAAGTAGGCCCGAAAGATATCGCCGGAACGCAAGGGCAAAACCGCGTTCACCACCTGTCCCGCCATGAGGATGCCAAAGGTCTCACGGCGACCTGGGGGAGGTTGATCAGGGGGAAAGAGGGTGCGCCAGCGTTGCGATTTGGCGATGCCGTTGACGAAGATGCTGGCGATTGCCGCCAACACCCACCAGGGATTGGCCAGCCTGAGCGCCTGGACGGTTGCCTGCCAATCGATGGTGCTGGCCAGCACGTAAAAGATCAGGATTGCGATCAGGAGACCGACGATGATCTGCAGCCACTTCCACCGATTGAGGCCAAGCACCGCCGTCTGGGATTCAGTCATCGCCAACTCCCTGAGCGTGATCCAGCCAGATGACGATGGGATCGATGGATAGGGGCAGGGTGAGCGTGCCATCGTCCTTTGCACCGACATCGTAAGCCTCGCCATCGCGCGCCGGTGCGGCATAACCCCGCCGGTCCACCACCCACGCTGCGGTCGCAGCGAGCGCCAACGTAGCCCTGCCCCCCTCCGCCCAGGCCACGATGGCGTCCTGATCGGCATGGCGGAAGCGATAGGCGTGGCCCGGCCCCGTCACTGCTTCCTCGCCGACGTATTCCCCACCCTGCAACGCTGGCAAAACAGCCTGATAAGCGCGGAAGCTGGCATTCTGGATAGAGGTCGGCGCTCAGCATGCCGTAATCGTAGGGTTCGTTGGGTTTGTCGACCGCGGTAAACCAGATGATGGGGGCGATGTCAGCCACCCGGGCCAGCGTCAGGGCCGGGGCCACGAAACGGGCGGTGTTCAGTTCATCGGTAGGATATGGCATCCGCCTCCGGCCCGCGGGTGGGACGCCCGATTTCGGTCAGGGCCAGGGGTTTGTCCAGACCGTAGCGGGCCAGTTCGCTGCCGCAGATAGGCTGCTTTGCCGGCGACGCCAGGCCCGAAGGCGTCCCAGCGATCCGCGAAGGCAGGATAGTAGTGGAAAGCGAGGACATCGAAATAAGGGCCAGCGCCCGCGGCCAGGGCATCATCGAGAAAGGCGGGATCGAAACGCCCGCCTTCATTGGTGAAGAAATCGTAGGAGATGCCGCCGAACAGCACGACGGCAGTCGGGATCAGCTTCTTTGATGGCCTCGTAAGCCAGACGCAGGTGATGTGGCATAGAGCGGCGCCGCGTGTGCCGAAACAATAGCCCTGCGGCCCGAACACGCTGTCCGGCTCGTTGTAGATTTCCCACAGGCGGACGTTGTAGGGCGGGGCGCTGTAGCGGGTGACCAGGTCGCGCAGGAAGCGCTGGAAATCGGCCTGGGCTTCGGGGTAGATGGGGCCGCAGAAGGTGTCGGAGGCCCAGTTGGCGTTGCCGCCCAGGAGGAAGATGGGTTCGAGCGCCGGCCGCGGGCGGCAGCGCGCGGGCATCTGTCGGTGGTTTCCCAGTGATAGGTGGGGGGATCGGTGCAGTTCCGGTTCGATGCTGTTCCAACTGAGCCAGGAGCGAGTCCAGCGCGCGCCAGCGTCGGGCAGGATGCCGCGGCGGGACTGAGGATATCATCTTCGGGGTAGAGATAGACGCCGATGGTGTTCGGACCAAGGGTCAAATGCCCATTCTGTTCGCTCTCAGGAAGAGCAGGGGATGCGGATAAGCCATTTTCGTGCCGCCCTTGGTAGCGAGATCGGCTTCGCCGATGGCGGTGTCTGCAACGTTTGCAGGTCGAACTGCGTGGGAGAACATCCGCCCAACAGCAGTAATCCGACCACCACGATGATGCCCGGCCAGAGCTTTCCGACATGCCTGACTACTCGTAGCATCATGGGCACACGTCCAGGGGAAAGGCGGATTCCAGGCTCCAGAGCGTGGTCTGGGAAGGTGGGGGCAGGTTGGGTGGAGGGTCAAGGGGTTGAGCCCGGCGCTGGTAGCGATAGAGGCCGATGCCAGGGCTTTGCCGCTCCTCCTGCAACTGGTATTCGGCGTGGAACGCGGGAGGAAGCAGTTCTAACAAGGTGGCGATAGGGTCCTTCGGCCATGATCAACCACAGATCAGCGCCGGGCTGCGGTTGGGTAGCCGGCAAATCGGGCAGGTCGCGGCTGAGCAGGGGCTGCCAGTCCAGGGTGATGCCGGCATCCTCCTGCAACTGGCGATCGTAGTAATCCACCGGCGTCACCGCCCATTCATCCACCCAGACCACGCTCGACGACTCCTCTTCAGCCAGGGGCATGAGGACCTCGCGCCAGGCTTCGCTCTGGTGAGTGGGCAGTGCGAACATCGTCACAACCAGGGTGCTGGCCAGCGCCACCGTCAGGAAGACGCGAGGAAGATGGAGCAGGACATAGGCCGTGAGCCAGGGTGATGTAAGGCAGCAGGACGATCAGCTGCCGCTTGAGTGAATAGAGGCGGGGCACAGCCACGAACAGCAGCAATCCCAGCCAGATGAGCCAGACCAACAGGAAAAATGCCGGTGATCGCGTTAAACCCCGCAGGTTTTTGGGCCACTGCCAGGCCACCACCAGGCTGAGCAGGATGGCGACCACCCCCCCAATCCGCAGCAGGGTGGTGGCATCGGCCGGGGTCATCTCGAATCCCAGGCGATTGAGTTGCACCGCCAGGGTGAAGGCCTGGAAGCTGGTGGCCAGGGCGGAACGATGGGCAGCATCCAGCCAGAGCAGATAGGCGGCTGCCAGGACGACAGCCTGCAGCAACAGCCAGCGCCCGGGACGGGGATGGCCGCGGGCCAGCCACAGCAATTGCAGGAGAAAGAGGGGGAAGATGGCGGTGTAGTCCACACCCAAAGCGATGAGCGCCACCAGGGCATAACTAACGCCAGTCCGATTTGCCTGGCCCTGCCCCTCCTCTGTTTCTCGAATGCCGAATAAGACCCCAGCCCAGGATGACGGCCACCAGACCCAGCGCCTGGGCGAGGATGTACATGCGGGCCTCGCTTGCATACCACACTTGCAGGGGGTAAATCGCCAGCAGTAACGCCGCCAGGACACCGATATTCTCGCTGCCAGGCATCGACGCCCCAACCGGTAGGTAAGCGCTACCGCCAGGACCGAAGCCGCCAGCGAAGGCCAGCGCAACCACCATTCCTGTTCGCCCAGCGTCATCCAGCCCTTGAGCAGCAGATAGTAGCCCGGTGGATGCGGATCGCACAGCGCAGTCAGCAATTGGGTGAGGGGCCAGCGGGCAAACCACACGCTGGTGGCCTCGTCGCTCCACAAGGATGGCCGAAGCGGGCCAGGGGCAGAGCAAGGCCAGCAACAGCGCCGCCCAGCAGGATCCAGCGGCCATAGCGCTGCCAGAAGACGATCTAATTCAGAGCCAGAAGAAGGGGTAGAGGACAAAAGCGAGGATGTAGATGTTGTAGATGAGCAGGACGAGGATGCTGATTGGCAGAGCCCATTGCCGCCAGCGCGCGCGGAATACCCGTCTGAACCCGACCAGCATCGGCAACAAAAAGGCTGTGATGGCGGGATAGACATATCGCACCTGGGGCAGGGAGCCATCTGCATAATCACCAGCGAAGACACCGTAGACGATGTCTTTGCCGAAGGTGAGGGCGAACTGCACCAGCAGAAGCAGCAGGAGCAGGAATAGCCCCTGGCGCTGCCAGCCTTGCAGGCGTTTGCTGAACATCTGGGCGAAAGCCGATCAGGGCGAAGAACACGCCCACCAGTGTGAGTACGCCACCAAGTCCAATAGAATGGTTCGGGCAGGGACACGCGCATCCAACCGAACCAGCCAATGAAGGTGCGCAGCAGCGCATCCGCCGAGTCGGCCAGGGGCGCCTGCAACACCGCCTGCCAGATGGCGCCGGACAACACCGAATCGAGGAAAGAGCGGGGTATCCAGTTGCGCACTGTGCCCTGGATGACGAGGAACAGGGCGGCGATCAATCCCAGCGACAGGACGATGGCGATCAGGAGTCCCAGCAGCGCCGCGCCGTGCGCTTTTGGCCGCGTAATAGCGCCAGGCCCACAGGGGTAGGGCCAAAAGCAGGATCAGCACGCTAAATCCGCTGCGCTTGGTGAAGAGCGTGATCAGGATCAGGGCCGAGAACCAGAGAAAAGTGGTCGGGCGAGGGCCGTAGCGCAGGATCTGGATGGCGAAGTAAATGCTCCACACCACCACCACTTCCGCCAGGGGATCGTTGTTCACGGTGGCGCTGGCGACCAGATGGGAGGGCCAGAGCGCGGCCAGGGCCAGGGCAGCCAGGGCCAGGCGCGACCAGTCGGGAAACAGGGCGCGGGCGCTGCGATAGATGCCCCACAGACTGAGGCCAAAGAGCAAGGCCCCGAACAAACGCAAACCTGTGACCGCCTGCGAAAGGGGGAAGTCCCGCCCCCACTGGCGCAGCAAGCCCCCGGCCAGGGTGTAATAGATCGGCAATTGGAAGAAAGCCCGGGAATAGAGCAGTCCCCAGATCTCCTCAAAGGATTCCGGCAGATTCTCCGGGTCCCAGCCGATCAGGGAATAGCCGTACCACCAGAAATCCTGGTTCTCCATGTCCTGGATGAGCTCCTGCTCCCAGTCCATGACCAGATCGGGATAGTAGACCACGGGCTTGCTCAAGCCGGGCCACATGCATGGCCACCTCGAAATGGCGGGGTTCGTCCGGCTGCATCCAGGGGCGGATGACCAGAGCGTAGAGGACGGCCAGCAACACGCCCAGCAGGAGCAAGCCCAGGGCCAGGGGCCGATCGCCCACCATGCAAGGCTGCAGATTGGCTCGCAGATCGCCGGTGATCGCCCTGCCGGCGGCGCTGGGCCGACCAGGCCTGCACCCCGAAGGCGAGTGCCAGCAATGTCCACAGCAGTGCTTCCCACCAGGCAATGCCCACCTGCGCCAGCATCCCCAGGCAGAAGAGCGCCAGCCCGCTCGTGTAGGCCAGCTCGAATGAGGGCAGGCCCAGGACCAGGCGCAGCTTACGCCGCTGTGCTGGCAGCTTCGTACCAGGCATAACTGAGCGCAGCCAGGACGATGGCCAGGCCGGCGATCCACAGGGAAGCGTTGAACAGGGCGTACCAGTCAATCATGGGAGGAGAGGGCGAAAAATACATAACAGTCAACAGTCAACGGAAAACGCAAGGGGTGGTGTGTCATACACTTGACTAATCGGTGGCAAGCGAAGGATCTTCTGCATGGCAATCTCTGCGCGCACCTGGAGGCCGATGGCGATGGCAAGGGCGATCAGCAGCCAGGGCAGGAAAGAGGGCTTGGTGCCCCACAGGGGCACATCGAGCAGGCCGTGCACGAACATGGCGGTCAGTCCCCCGCCGCGCCCGCGGCCAGGGTCCAGGGCAGGGCAAGCTGGCGCTGGCGCAATGTAACTGCCAGGATGACGAAGACATTGATGTACAGGGCCAGGAAGGCGATGAGGCCAGGGAAACCGAGATCCACGCCCAACTGGATGAAGAGGTTGTGGGCGTGGCCCACTTGGGCGTCGGGACCAATGAGAAAGAGGGGATAGAGCAGGGGGATGACGAGATCAAAGGTGCCGATGCCGATGCCGGTGAAGGCGAAGTCGGTGAGGGCGTAAATGCCCCGGCTCCACAACTCCATCCGCCCCTCGATACCACCGGTGACACCCCCCGTGCCAACCTGGTCAAACAGACTGTCCACGCCCGTCTGGCTGAAGACGAAAACGGCGACGATGAGCAGGAGTGGCAGGAGAACAGCCAGCCTGCGCCAGCGCAACACCAGCAGGAGCATGGCGGCAACCGCCGCACCCAGCAATGCGCCCCGGCTCTGCGTGAGGAGCAAGACCCCCGCCGTGGCTGCGGCCAACAGCAGAAGCAGAGGTGGCAGCCAGCGTCGTCTGGTCCAG